>OZ243936.1:0-4266007 GCA_965214075.1 Phototrophicaceae bacterium
TTCAACAGTGAGACGAAACCATTCGCTCGTAGTATTTCATCGAGCTCGACCTCTTCCTCGTATGTCAACTCACCTTCGCCGTTCCAATCCAATAGCATATTCAGACGCGCTTGAAAGTCTGGCGGCATGTAACACGCTAGCACTTCTGTGTCTGAGGGCTGGCAAGCCAAGAAATCGGCGATTTCATCGTTTATCGTGCGAAATTGCACTTCAATCATGAGCCATTCTCCTCGTTCTTGGCGCTACCGACAGGGGGTGCCGCGCCTTTGTCACGCTTCGCTTGCTCCAGCCGCCGCTTGATCTTGACCTTGACGCGCGCCATGACATCTTCCACAAAACGGAAGTCGCCCAGTTCTTCGCGCTGGACGGCGGTCAAGCGGCTGTTAGTGTCTATCACCAGCAATTCGTCAAGCCGCGCCTGCTGCTCGGGCGGGAGCTGGTAAGCCAGCAATTCCTCGTCCGATGGCTGGTTGGCGAGGAAATCGGTAACGACATCAAAGACGGCGCGGCTTGGCTTGCTCAACTTGATTCTCTCCACATTGCTTCCGCTAACAGCCTAACCGATGGCGACTTGATTCCAGCTTTGGCTGAAGAGCGGACGCTATTGTCCTTGCGCGCAAGGGCGCTTTCAAGTCGCTTGGCAGGGATAGTCGCCCTGCATCCAGGCTTCGTAACGCTCACTGACCCGGCGCGCCAGGTTCATTCGCAGCACAGCGACCGTGGCGCGCCCTTCTGGGCTGCGTCCGGCAATGGTCATATCCACCTTGAGTTCAAAGTGATCGTCCCATGCTTGCGCGCGCGGGCTGTAGAGGCGGGCGGGTTCATCGGTCAGTGGATCAAGCGCGGCGACATTGGCTCCCTTATATTGGTTGCAACTCCTGCAAGCAGAACAGAGATTGTCGAGAGTGTCTTCGCCACCATGTTTTTTGGAAATAATATGATCAACATGAAGTTGAATTGCCCGATGGTCATGGGCAACAAGACAGTATTCGCAGCACCCACCGGAGCGCCGCAGAATCTCTCGATGTTGAGCTGCCGTGATGGTCACAATGCGCTTAGCCGCTGACGCCGCTTGATTTTTGCCTTGAGAAGCGAGACAAAATCATCAGCGCGACCCAATTCGAACATCTCTACTGCTTCGCTTGATGTCAACTCATCTTCACCATTCAGATCCAATAAGAAGTGCGCCCGCTTCTGAATATCTTGGGGCATAAAGTAACCGAGCACTTCTGTGTCTGAGGGCTGGCAAGCCAAGAAATCGGCGATTTCATCGTTTATCGTGCGAAATTGCACTTCAATCATGAGCCATGCTCCTCGTTCTTGGCGCTACCGGCAGGGGGTGCCGCGCCTTTGTCACGCTTCGCTTGCTCCAGCCGCCGCTTGATCTTGACCTTGACGCGCGCCATGACATCTTCCACAAAACGGAAGTCGCCCAGTTCTTCGCGCTGGACGGCAGTCAAGCGGCTGTTAGTGTCTATCCCCAGCAATTGGTCCAACCGCGCCTGCTGCTCGGGCGGGAGCTGGTAAGCCAGCAATTCCTCGTCCGATGGCTGGTTGGCGAGGAAATCGGTAACGACATCAAAAACGGCGCGGCTTGGCTTGCTCAACTTGATTCTCTCCATCTTGCTTCCACTAACAGCTTAACTGAAACTGCCTGCGCGGGGGCGGGGCTGACTAGCATATCCCCGCCCCAACTGCCTTGCCTTCCAGAATGGAATTGAGGCTTTACATGCCCATCGTCGCGGAATAGAAGTTGGGCACAAAGCCACCGCCCAGAATTGTTACATTATGGACAGCCGGCGTGCTGGCATAGAGCACGACCGGGTCATTGAAGTAAACCATAACGACTTCTTCAGCCAGCTTTTGCTGGATTTCGGCATAAGCGGCCGCGCGCGCATCCAGGTCGCCAATACCAACTGCGGCGTCAATCATGGCGTCCATGTCAGCGCTGCGATAGTTGTTGCGGTTGGTGCCGCCGCCAGCATTCGACGAATGATAGAGCGTGCGGAAGACGCCGTCGGGATCGGTCTGCGTATCCCACCATTGCTGGGTATTATGCTCGCCGGCGCGGACAACCGTCAGGTAAGCGGCGATATCCGCCAGGTTAATCTGGAAATCGACGCCGAGCGCAGCCATATCTTCCGCCAGGAATTGCGCTGTCGCCGCACTGAGGGGACGATCTGGCGACCAATGCTCAATGGCCAAGGCGACGCCGTCGCGCTCGCGGATGCCGGTTTCTTCGTTCATGAGCCAGCCGGCTTCATCCAAAATCGCGCCAGCCGCTTCCAAGTCATAAGGATTCGCCTGGCAGAAGGCATCGGTCCAGCCGAACATGGATTTCGTCAGCGCGCTGCATGCTTTGCTGCCCAGCCCGTCGTAGACGATATCCTGCATGATATCGATATCAATGGCTTGGGCGATTGCCTTGCGCACCGCGAGTTCATCCGTGGGCGACTTAATCTGGTTGAACATGAAAGAAAAGCCATGGCCAGCCTGGTCGTACTGCGTCACATTGAAATCCTCGCTCTCATCCAGGCGCGCGACATCCAAGCCCGGGACGCCGTTGATCATATCGACTTCGCCGCTTTCCAGCGCCGCCAGGCGTGTGCCCGGGTCGGTCAAAATCTTGAACACGAGGCGGTCGATTTCGGTGGGACCGCTGCGGCCGAAGACCGCTTCATTGCCCCAGGCGTAATCGGGGTTGGCGACCATGACCACTTCTGAATCCGGCACGTAGGACTCAAAGATGAATGGACCGGTGCCGACAATGCCAGAAAAGCCCCAGTCCGCGCCCAGCGCTTCCACCGCAGTGGGCGAGACAGGGCCCAGCTGTGGGTGCGAAACGCCATCCAAGAAAGCCGCATTCGGCGAAGAAAAGCGGACAGCGATGCTGTATTCGTCAAGCACCTCGGATTCGGCGTAAGGACCAATGAAGCTGAAAGCCATCTGCGACTTGGTATCGGGATCGACAATGCGGTCAAAGGTGTACTTGACGGCTGCAGCATTAAAGGCGGTGCCATCGTGGAAAGTGACGTCATCGCGCAGGTTGAAGATGTATTCGGTCGCGTCGTCGCTGACGCTCCAATCGGTTGCCAGCGCGGGATGATAAACACCGAGCGGCTGCTGCTTGACTAGCGTGTCAAAGACATGCCCAACGATGATTTCCACGCTGGAGAAGGTGGTAGCGGTATTGTCCAGGGTATCGACGCCGCTGCTGATGCCGAAGGTCAGCGTGAGCTCATCTTGCGCAGATATCGGCGCGAGCAAGGACAATAAGAGCAAGCTGGCGAGAACTATAATAGAGAAACGAGAAACGAGGGAATTGCGCATGAGAAACTCCTACTAAGAAACTTTTTTGACGGGGTATTGAAGCAGCGCGGACGACGCATACGCGCCAGTGGCAATCGCCGTCAAACTCCCATTAGTTGGGAAATTGTCGACAATATACTATGATACAGAGTATAGGCAGTGAGCTTGGCGCTGTCAAGAAAGCGTGAAATCGGGCAAGGCAATCGCCAATAATCATAGACCTCCATCTTGGGACTACACGGACTACACAATGAGGCTATACACCTAGATGCAAAGCTAAATTCATCACAGCCGCCGAGCGGCTGAGTGAAAAATGAGAAAGGCAACCGAGGACGGCGATGACAAGGGTCATGGACGGGATGCGCTGGCGCGGCATACCAATCGGCGCGACTTCTGCCTGGGGGAGGACGGAACTGCTGCTTGGCGAGGCCGGCTCTGGACGACCAGGCATACTGATAACAGCCGGCATCCATGGCGATGAGGGTCCCTGGGGGGCCTGGGCGATACACAAGCTGCTGAGCAGCATCGCCGAGAAGGACCTGCGCGGCTTCATCCGCGTCGTACCAATGGCGAATCCGCTGGCGATGCAAGCCGACAAGCGCAACGCGCCCGTCGATCAGCTTGACCTGAACCGCGCCTTCCCCGGCGATGAACAAGGCTCATATAGCGAGAGAATTGCCCATATCCTGGCGACAACCGCGCTTGAAGGCATCGACGCTGTCATCGACTTGCACGGCGGCGGCAGTTGGTGCGCCAATGCCTTTGTCTTTGAAATGGAAGGCGGACGCGAGCTGTCTCTTTGCTTTCCAGCGCCATTTATCGTCAAGGCACCCGCGCGCGCCGTGAGCTTGACGGGCTATGCCCATAGTCGCGGCATGCAAGTTACAGCAGTCGAGATGGGCGGGCGCAGCCCCAAGGAGCGGCAATGGGCGGGAAAAATCGCGGCGGGGCTATTACGCGCCTTGTGCTTGCTTGGCCTGCTTGATGCCGATTTGGCACCAGAGCCGCAAAAACCCCCAATCGCGGTAAGCGCGACAAGCGTTCTGCGCCCCACGCAGGGCGGCATCTTCTTGCCGGCGCTGGATGCCGCGCATATTGGCACAGTGGTAGAACAGGGGCGACTGCTCGGACAGTTGCGCCATCCGGCGACATTCGCACTCTTGGAAGAGTTCCGCGCGCCATTCCCCGAGACAGCTTTGCTGCTGCTGCGCCCATTCATGGCGCAGCTAGAAGCGGGCGCGATGACCTACGTGGTGGCGCAGCCTAGTTGATTTAGCTTATGAAGTTTATGAAAGAGACTGTGCCATGCCCGAGAAATTACGAGTTGGCGTGATTGGTGCCGGACGCTGGTCCAAGAGCGCGCATCTGCCGGCTTTCCAGCGCTCGCCGCATTGCGATGTGCTGGCAATCTGCGACTTGAACGAAGACATGGCGAAGGATGCCGCCGCCCGCTTCAACATCGAGAGCGTCTACACAGATTACGAAAAGATGCTGGCGCGCGCGGATATCGATGTCATCGACGTCTGCACGCGCGGCGGCATCGGCGACAAGAACAACCATGAACCGCTGGCATACGCCGCGCTGGAAGCGGGCAAGCATTGCCTGTGCGAGAAGCCGGTGGCGCACGATTTCCGCAGCACCTGGCGCGCCCATGAAATCGCCCAAGCCAAGGGGCTGAAGACCAAAGTCGGCTTGACCTTTCGCTATGCGCCTTCCATGCAATATATGCGCGCTTTAATCGCCGATGGCTTCGTCGGCGAGCCTTTCATATTCAATGGCTACGAACAGAATTCCCAGTTCATCAGCCCGAGCGAGCCGGTCAGCAAAGTGGACCTGATACCGGAAACGGAAGCGGAAGCAATCAAGGTTTCGTCGATTGAAGGGTATGGCGCGCCCATCATCGACCTCAGCCTGTGGTTCATGGCTAGCCCGCTGAAGAGCCTGGTGGGCTTGCTTTACAATTTTGTGCCTTACCGCACAATGCCGGGCGGTCAGCGCATCCGCACCAATATCGATGATGGCGATGTCTATATCGGCGAATACAGCCAGGGCGGCTTCTGCACCATTCAATCCAGTTATGTGACGGTCAACAGCTATCCCGGGTTGGAAGCGCGCATGTACGGCTCGCAGGGCGCGCTGCTCTGCCGCTTGGGCGCGGAGCTGGAGAACCAAGAGGTGCTGCGCCAATCCACCAGCCCAGAAGCGCATGAGGTCGAGTACGTCGAAGTCGAAATCCCAGACCTCTACTTCCCGCCTGGCTACCAGCCGGGCGAGCCTTGGGCGGCGATGTTTTACGCCAATTTAGTCCACAACTTCATGGAAGAAATCGTGCATGATACTGACGAGAATCAAGGCAACTTCGCCCAGAGCGCGCGCGTGCAAGAGATCATCAACGCGGTGGAGATCTCGCATCGGGAGCGGCGCTGGGTAGATTTGCCGCTGGCTTAGCTGCGGCGAATAAATACGGAGAATAATTGTGAAGAAAAATGCGGAGAAAAATGCGGAGAAAAAGTAACAGCGCGAAAGCCGCTCCAATCAAATTAGGCATTCTGCGCGTCCGCGGAGACAAACTGATGCTAACCTTGCCCGACTTGTCGCGCAAAACATTATGACAGCATTTGTCGCCGCTGCCAAAGGGCAGGTTTTCCAGAGGCTCATCCGGGGCGACTATACTCATGTCCTCACAGCTCAAGGCTGCCAAATTGTCGCTTCGATAAAACGCTCGCCATCGCCATCCGCGCGCTCGTTGAAATAATAGACCGCGACCACCGTCCCATCGTCCTGCGCGACCGCCCGCACATAACCCATGTCGCCATTCGCGCCGCCGCCGCGCAGCGTGATTTCCCCGCTCCAGCTCGCGCCCGCGTCCGCGCTGAGGCGGGCGCAGATGGCATAACGGTCGCGGTTGCCATAAATCAAAGCCAGACGACCATCCGGCAATTGCAGCAGCGCCGGCGGATTGCCGCTGTGCCCTGGCTGCTGGAAGTCCACCGCGCGGCTGAGAGGCTGCCAACTGCGGCCGCCATCAACCGACGCAAACAAGTCTATCCAGCTCAGCCGCGTCGCGCCGTCGCGACAGCGGCGCGCGCATAAGATGCGCCCGCCCGGCAATTGCAAACTGCCCGGCATGATGGCAAAGTCGCCGCGGTTTTCTGGCTCGCCGCCGACTTCCGACAGCAGCTCAAAGGACAGACCGCCGTCTGCCGTCTTGACGCAGATGACCTTGCCCTCCGCGCCATCGGCTTTGTTGGCGGTCAAGAAGAACAGCGCCGACCGCGGTCCTTGAACCAGCGCATCGCTGCGGGCGGCGATGCCGCTCTGCCCGAACATCGGCAGACGATAAGGACCTTGCCAAGCGCGGCAGCGGTCGCTTGATACATAGAAGAAAGAGAAGACGCCGCGCCCCAAACCCGTGCGCGCCGCCATCAAAGCGGAGTCAGGCGCTGTGAAATCGAGCGGCTGCGGCGGAACAGAAGCCGCGCGCGCGTCCATGACTTCGGCGAGGCGCAAGCCCGCGCAACCATGCTCGTCGGCTGATAAGCCGCGTCCGCCGGGGCGCGCGCCATTAAATGCTTCAACTTGCCAGCTTAAGCCACGGTCAAGGCTGCGCGCCTGCACATTGAGGAAGGGGCTGTTCTTGTTGATGGCATGCCCGCGTTCGACCGTTTTATGCGCGCCGACAGTGAAACCGACAACAATTTCCGCGCCCCAATGCCAGATGCCGTAATTGGCGGGCCAGCCGGCGAAGCGCCCTGGCTCTCGGAAGACGATAACTTGCTGGGTCATTTAAGCTCCAAATGGCAAAGCATCTGACGGATTTCGCCCAGATGATAAGCGCTGTGCGCGATGATGGCGAGCATGGATGACAACTCGGTGATGCCCTGCCAGCTTTCCGCCTCATCGAGATGGCTCTTGATACGTTGGTAGCTTGCGCGCAGGTCGGCGATGAGGCATTGCCATTCGGCGGCGTTCACAGCGCTGACGGACTGCCAGATTTCCTCCCAGTTGACATAACTCAGGTCGCGGCTGAACATGCGGTCTTCCAGCACACGCAAGTAATATGTTATATGGGCGACATGGGCTGAGATGGTGGCGCAATCGCCCATGGGCTGCGAGGCTTGGGCGGACGTAATCCGCGCCAGGGTCTCGAAGAGCGACGTGCCTTTATCGAGGTAGATGCCAAAGACGGATTCAAAGGTTTCCGTCAGCGCGTAGCCGAAGCCCTCGGCGACTTCGCTGATGGGTATTTGATTGGACATAGCTGGTTTCCCCCACACTAAATCCCTCCACCAAAATGAGGGCGGGACTTTTCATCACTTATTTCTTGCTGCCGCGGATAGACGGCTCGCGGCTGAGTTTGCGGCGCAGGACATCAAGCGGCGCGAGGATGGAGCCCGGCAAGCCCAGGACCTCGCAGTAGAAGCGGCGGTCGAGGGTTTTGCGGTTTTCGTCGCTGCCGAGCTGGTGCAGCGGCTCGAGCGGCAGATGCTTGATTTCGTCGAATAGCGCGGCAGCGGCGGCAAGCTGGGTGGCTGAAAGGGTGGTTACGTCGAGTATCGAAAGGGTGGCTAATGTGGTTTTAGTCAAAATGCCGCGGCCTGGATGCTGTTTCGACGCATGCCACCAGAACATCAGCAAGCCCAACAAAGAATTTCCCCAAAGCGTTAGGGCTTTTTCTTGTTCAACTGTGGGAAGCTGGATAGATATCCAAGCGCGGCCACCGATGGTTTTGCGCTCTGTGAATTGCATGGCGGTGGATTGACTGTTGAAGCCAAAATCCAAATTAGAATGGCAGTGTGATGCGGTCGCGAATACTTCAAACGCTTTCTCGTCCATCTCTTTTTGACCTTCAATGGATTTCACATAGCGCGGTAGACCTTCGCGATCCGCTTCAAAAGCCATTGTGCGTTCCCGCTTGTTGTTATGCGCCCACAAGACGGGGAAGGTAGGCACACCACCGGGACGAATTTGCTGAATTTCCATAGGTCCTCGAATAGAACCGTCAGGATTTGTCCCATTGATGTCTCGATGTACTGGTCCAATTTGTCCAATTTGCTCGACAACAGTTATCGACATGTCGCTGCTTCGAGCTTCCGCTGGCAGCCATAATTGGCGATTTTCCACTAATTGATATGCGCTCTGCGCCAGTGAGAAATCGATAATGCGCCCCAGCTTCCAGCCACCTGATTTCGGCATAGGCGCGTCAATCATATGACCGACGACTTCGCTGCCAAGCACAATTTGCGTCCCGCCAGCCGGCCTGTCTTCCAGCCGTCTTATCGCTTTGCCATCGATTAATTCGCGGATTTGTTTTGCAATCACCAAACTGAAAGCGGGATTATCTGGCGATTTCTCGAGAACGACAAAGGTGGCGCGTGATTGTCTTTTGCCATTCCGCTGGCCGATGACCAAGCACTCGCCCATGTTGGTATCGGCGGAAAATGAAAGCGCTTTATTGTCGCTGCCGGCAATTGAAATGACAATCAAATTCTCATAGGACCCAGCCAAGCGCGTGCGGCATTTTTCCCATGAAGCACCAGTCATCAAGGACAATGGCATAACCAGCGCCAGCATGCCGTCTTTCGCCAGCTTGCGGTCAGCCAGCGCCAGGAATATCGAGGCTTCACCGGCGTTGCCATGGGCGACAGTGCCTTTGGTGAGTTTTTTCGTTTCCGTCGCCATCGCTTTCTGCTCTTCGGCGCTGGATCCAAATGCGGCGAACATCGGGTTTGGCACATTTTCATGCCGGCCTTCGTGATTGGTCGCGCGCGTAAAAGGCGGGTTCATGATGACCAAATCAAAGGAAACATGCGGCGCGTAACGCCAAGCGGCTTTTTCCTCTTCACCTAGGCTTTCAGCCGCCTTCGCCGTGATTTCCGACCCCCTTAGCAGCGCCAAATCGCGCAACAAATCTATCGCGCCGAGGGCAACAGTGCCATCTTCCTGCCAACCATAGCGCAGGGTAAAGATGCGCCCGCCCTGGTACTGCACGGTCGGATGCGCGCCCGAAAGCATGGAAGCGGTCAAGTGCGCGGCCGCCGGCAGAATGTCGCAGCCCAAGATGGCATTTTCGATCATATCGGCATGGATGGCGGCGGCGCTGCCACCATGCAGTTCATGGATTTGGCTGACGCGCTGATAAGCCGCGGAAAGCAATGTGCCAGTCCCACAAGCGAAATCGGCGACGCGCAGGGATTTCACCGCGGCTGGATCCGCCCAGCCAGCCGCACCGAGCAGGTTGCCTTCATTCATCGCCAAAGCCGCCAAGAGCGCGGCTGAGGCTGGCTTGGTATAAAACGCGGCCAGAAATTTGCGGTCGGCGATGAGCTTCTGGAAAACCGTGCCAGTCAAATCATGCGAGCGCATCAGGTTGTGTCTGATTAAAGCTCGCGCCGTTCTTATTAACCGATTGATCAACCTCTCGCATTCCAAAGTGGGTATTATCGACAAAATTCGCAAGGATATATCAAATATGGGCCAGTAATTTACGCTTAATATCTTGCGCCACTCATCCGCGACGAGGGATTGCAAGGCATCGGCAGATGGATCGCGGGAAATTGTGTTCAACTCCTCAAAGGAACGCACCTGCGCCAAATCTCCTGGTCCATGAGCCAAGTTTTCGTGGAACATAAATGCGTTCATCAGGATCGCCATTGCCATTCGGCGCGTCTGCTCGCTGTCCTGTTGCTGGAGATTCATGGCAATGCTATTCATCACATCAGGGTGAGAACCTTCCATTTCATTCAATATTCCAGCCGCCGCGTTCACGCCTACTTCGAGGATATCCGCCGCTTCGTCGACAAGAAAAGACGGCATAGTGGCGGATTGCGTCAACAGCGAAAGCTCATGCAAGCCACCGCGCAGCCAACCGCTGCTTGGCTGGCGTGTGAAGTTTTCCAAGTTACGCCCAGAATACTGCGCGAATTCCATATCCCGCGCCGCCAGAATCGACCGGCGCAAGGTTTCGCCTTGCGCTTGGCGGAAGCGCGGCGGCAAGCGCAAGGCGATAGCGGATAAAACCGTTCCATCAGAATCGCGGAGCGGTTTGCCCAATCTCGAAAGCGCCTCGTCTTCGACCATCTGCGCGGGCATCACTTCGCTTTCAATGACCACCGGCGCGGTGTAAGGCTCTACAATCAGCATATCAGGGCGCTGACCGCCCGAATCGGCGAAAAGCTGGGTCGTCTCTGAATAAATGACCTTGTCGCCGCGCCAGGCGTAGCGCGTCTTTTTCAGCAATTCCGCTATTTCGTAATTGATAGTCTCTTCGATGGTCGCCATGTCAACTTGCCGCCCCAGTTTTGCGCGAACTCGCCTCGTATTGTACATTTATCCTGCACATTGACAAAATACGGCAACGCAATTCTGATAGTCGCGCAAGACTCCGTTCACATTTGCCGCATACACTGAGGGCATACAACAAAGCGAAAGGAACAGGCGCAATGAACACAAAAATCACCAAGTCGGAAGCCGAATGGCGGCACCAGCTCAGCCCAGAGCAGTACGCCGTCCTGCGCCAGCAAGCGACCGAGCGTCCCTTCAGCGGCAAATATGTCAATTCCAAAGCCGCGGGGGTCTATGCCTGCGCGGCTTGCGGCCAGGACTTGTTCGCCTCGGCGACCAAGTACAATTCTTTCTGCGGCTGGCCCAGCTTCTGGGACGTGGTCGCCGAGGGCAATGTCAGCCTGCGCGAGGACCTCAGCCACGGCATGCGCCGCGTCGAAGCCATCTGCAGCCGCTGCGATTCGCACCTGGGCCACGTCTTTGACGACGGTCCGCGCGACAAAACCGGCTTGCGCTATTGCATCAATTCGTTGGCGCTGGACCTCAAAGCAGAGTGAGGCGCGCGGGCAAAGCCATAACAGGAGCGCAAACATGCGCGAGCCAAAACAAGAACGCCGCGCGCATTACAAAATCTCGCGCCGCATCCCCACCCGCTGGCGCGACAACGATGTCTATCATCACATCAACAATGTCATCTACTACGAATTCTTTGATACCGTCATCAACGGTTATCTGATGTCGGCTGGCGGGCTGGATTTCAGCAGCGGCGACTCCGTCGGCTTCGCTGTCGAGACGCATTGCCAGTTCCTCAAGCCGATTCGCTTCCCCGAGCTGGTAGACGCTTGCCTGCGCGTCGGCAAGCTGGGCAATTCCAGCGCGCGCTATGAAATCGGCATCTTCAAGCAGGGCGAAGCACAGCCGGCCGCGGTCGGTTACTTTGTACATGTCTTCGTGGATCGACTGACGCGGCAGCCGCGGCGCATCGAGGGCGAGCTGCGGCGGGCGCTGGAAGCGCTGCTAGTAAGAAGCGCGTAGACACAGCCCCGTCAGGGCGCGTAGACACTGCCGCTTTCGTGCACGCCCAGGTAACCCTTGATGGTCTCCTCGTCATTGAGGCAGTCGGCCGCTGTGCCTTCAAAAGCCAAGCGTCCTTCGCGCAGGACAAAGGCGTAATCGCAATACTGCAATACGCGCCGCGCGTTCTGCTCCACCACGACCAGCGTGATAGGCTGCGCCGCAACTGCCCCGCCCGGCTGACACAGGTCCTGCAAGACGCGGAAGACCTCGCCCGCGACAGCCGGCGCTAAACCGGCGCTCGGCTCGTCCAAGAGCATGATGGTCGGCCGGCTGAGCCAGGCGATGGCAATCGCCAGCATCTGATGCTCGCCGCCGCTGAGCTGGCCCGCCTGCTGCGATTGGCGGCGCCCCAAAATGGGAAAGAGTTCCAGCAGCTCGTCCAGCGCGCTTTGCCGCCGCGCGCGTGGCAGGGCGCGCATCCCCAACTGCAAGTTTTCCAGCACGGTCATTTCGGTGAAGATATTCTCGCGCTGCGGCACATAGGCGATGCCCAACTTGGAGATGGCTTCGGTGCGCAGCCCGACCAACTCGCGCCCGTCCAGTTGAATCGAGCCGCCGAAGATGGTGTTGATGCCCATGATCGCCTTCATCAAGGTGCTCTTGCCAGAGCCGTTAGGTCCCAACACAGCGCTGAATTGGCGGTCAGCAAAAGCCAGACTGAGGTCTTGCAAGATTTCTAGCTTGCCATAACCCGCGGTCAGCGCTTCCACTTGTATCATGCTAGCTCCGCCTTCTTCCGCCCACTGCCGCGCTGTTTCATCGCTGCAAAATTCATCGCTACTCGCCAAAATAGACTTCGCGCACGGTCTCGTGCGCGGCGATATCGGCGGCTGTGCCTTCCGCCAGCAAGTTGCCCAGGTGCATGACATAGACCTTATCTACAAAGTCAAATAGGATCTCTAGGCGGTGCTCGACAATCAAAAAGGTGATGCCATGCTCGTCGCGCAGGCGGCGAATCTGCTGGAAGATTTCATAAGCCAGGTTGGGCGCGACGCCCGCCGTTGGCTCGTCCAGCAGCAGCAGCTTGGGCTCGCCCATCAAAGCCCGCGCGATCTCCAGCAGTTTCATCTGCCCACCCGACAAATCCGATGCCAGGGTGTCATAGTGATTCAGCAGCCGCACTTGTTCCAAGACGGCGCGCGCCGCTTGTGCATGGCGCGCTTCTTGCGCTTGCCAGCGCCCCCGCCACGGCGCGTACCAGGGCCGCTCGCCAAGCTGTCCCTTGACTGGCAGCAGGGCGTTGTCCAGTGCGGTCATTTTGAAATAGAGCGACGGCTCTTGATAGCCGCGGACGATGCCGCGCCGAAAGACCTGGTCCGACGAAAAATCGCTGATGTCGTCGCCGTCGAAGCGGATGCGCCCGCCGGTAAGCGCGGTTGTAGCGGCGATTAGGTTTATCAAGGTGCTCTTGCCAGAGCCGTTGGGTCCAATCAAACCGATGATCGCGCCTTCGGGCACATGCAGCGAGACATTGTCCACAGCGCGCAAGCCGCCATAATCTTTACGGACCTTATCCAGCTCAAGCAGGGGCATCAGCCTGCCTTTCTATATCCCTTGCTCATCCCTTGCTCTGCAAGCGCTTGCAGAGATTCACCCGCGTTCCGCCCCAGAATTTGCCCAGAATCACCAAGGCAGACCGCGTAAATCCAGCTGCGCGCAAGGCGGCACTGCTTTCTTGGCGGCTTTGACCATGACCTCGCTGCGCGGGAATAAGCGCTTTGCGCCATCTTGCCAAACATAGGTATCCCCAGCGAAGGTAGCAAAGCCAAAACGCCGATAGTAGCGCAGCATGCGCGGACCGCAAAAAAGCAGTAACAACTCGACCGTCAATTCTTCTTGCAGGAATTCAATCGCCCGGCGCAAGCCAGCCGTGGCGTAGCCTTTGCGGCGCTGCGCCGGGTGCGTTTGCACCGCGCCAATCCCGCCGATCATGACCGCTTTGTCGTCGCATAAGCCGAGCCGCGTCAAGACGCCGACATGAGAAACCAGTTGCTGGTCGGCGTTGCGTATCATGACGCGCCATTGCGGATGCGCCCACTTTTGCGGCGGCGGCGCTGTTTCCGCCCGCGGTCGCGGCGGATAGACAGCCCTGTCTAATGCCCGCAGCGCCGCCGCATCTTCATCGCTCAGGCGCTCCGAGGCTATGATATCCAGGCGCATGGCGCTATACTCGCTTGCGTTTTTTCGGCATTATCGTCCCCTTGCCTGCCCGAGAATCTCGTGAGCATCCGTCGTCAATGGCGATTCGGGCAGCAGCCCCTGCGGACGATAGCGCAGCATCAGCAGCAAGATGACGCCAAATAGAATGAAACGCGCATAATTGAATTCAATTGGCGAGCCGCTCATATTCAATACGATGGCGGCAATCTGCGTCAAGCGATCCATAATCGCGATCAAGAGCGCGCCGAGCAAAGCGCCGCGGTTATTGCCCACGCCGCCCAGCACCACCATGACCCATATATCCAAGGTCAGCGTTACCACATAGTCGTTGGTGTTGACAAAACCGGTATTCAAAGCGAATAACACACCAGCAATCGCGGCAATCATCGAGCCAATCAGCATGATTTGCGCGCGCGCCAGGGATATGCCTTTGCCCAGGCTGCGGGTTACATCTTCGTTTTCGCGCAAGCCCTTCAACATGCGCCCGTAGGGCGAATGCACCAGGCGCTGACTGTAAAAATAAGCGATGGCTGCCAGCGCCAGCGCCAGCAGCATGAACATGAAGGCGCTCGCGCTTGGCTCTGCCAAGAAATAGAAGGGCTGCGCCACGCCGGAAATACCGTTATGCGAGCAAATCAGGTCATCCGCGCCACGCACAACGATGCGGATAATCTCGCCGCCGACCAGCAGAACCAGCGCCAAGAACCACTCTTCTTTCAGCCGCAGCGTCACATAGGAGACGGCGAAACCGACCACGCCCGCCAATAGCGCGGCGATGATGAATGTGAAGCCGAGATTGATAAAACCCGCCGTCGGCTGCGTCGCCATAATCTCCGAGCGCAGCTGCAGCGCCGCGCCCATAGTCTGGCGGCAGGGATGGATGACTTGCTCGCCCGCCAACAATGGCAGCAGCCGCGTATAAGTCAAGCCGGCGACGTATGCGCCGATTGAGACGAAGAGCGCCTGCCCGAAATTGGGTACGCCCGCCACACCATATTCCAGGTTGAGGCTGATAGCCATCAAAGAATAGATGCCAAAAAGCGTCAAAATGGTGACGGCAGTTGCGCCAATATCAATGTTTATCATCGCTGCAAGTTTCGGCTGCGGTTGAAAATTTCGGTGAAGCCCTGGGGACGGATGAGCAGAACCACGATGATGATAAAGAATGGGATAGCCGGTTTGTATGCGAGATCGACGCCGAAGTTGAAATTGAGAAAGAGCATCACCGTGTTTTCCGAAAATGCCACGACATATGCGCCGAGAATGGTGCCAGAAAAACTCGACAGTCCGCCCAGGATGGCGGCTGCGAAAACGGACAGAATCACGACCCAGCCCATGAGCGGACTGACCGCCGTTTGCAAACCCCAAAGCGCCCCCGCGACCCCCGCCAAGCCGCCGACCAGCAGCCAAGTGTAATTCTTCACCCGCTCGACAGGTATGCCAATGACGCGCGCCAGACTGATATTGTTGGCGAGGGCGCGCATCTCTCGCCCGAGAGGCGTCGCATTAAGCAGCAGGGTCAGCAGAACCACCAGCACGATACTCGTCGGCACCACCCAGGCGAAAACATTTGTCAGGATGAGCGCGCCTTCATGGTAGATGATTTGCAGGGAGATGCGAATGCGGGTGTCGAAGAGATTGAAGTAATCCGCGATCATGAACAGGATATAGCGGATGATGAGCCCAACGGCGAAGGACGCCAGAATCAAGGTATAGAGGGATACATTGCGCCCCTCCAGCGGCTTGAACACAACAAGATGGCTGACCAAGGCGACCAAGGCGCCAACGCCGAATGCGGCTGTCATGATGACCAGGGGATTGACCTCGCCGGAAAGCGAGACGATCAGCGCCGCGAAGGCGCCAACCGTTACAAATTCGGCGTGGGCGAAGTTCGGCAAACGGATGACGCTGAAGGTCAAGGTAATGCCCAGCGCCATCAAGGCGTAGAGGCTGCCATTCTGAATGGTATTGACGACGGAGGTCACCAATAGCGCTTCGGGCATGCCTAACCTCGTCCCGCGCTGCGGGTAGATTCGACGCGAGTGAGCGCAATCCCTCCCGGACGAATCCGCAAGGGATCACGCGCTGTCTGTACGCTAGACCGACCAATCAGCTGGTTATTTGTAGGTGATGGTGTCGGTGTTGCCGTTGTATGCGCCGACTTCTATAAATTCCGAGAGATCGTCGCTGACCCTATAGAGCCCGTAGCTGGCGATGGCTTGATCGCCATTTTCGTCAAGGAAGGCTTGTACAGCCGTGCCGATGTAATGGTTGGCGATGAAGGGCAGCATGGATTTGACGGCTGCGCCATCATTGCCAGCCGCCAGCATGGTCAGCATGGCGATGTTGGCCGCGTCAAAGGCGTAATTGGTGAAGATACCCGGCTCTTTGTCGAACATGGCGACGAAATCATCAATGAAGATTTGCGTCAGCGGCGTCGACTCGCTGGAGAAGGATACGGTGATGAAGTCGGCATTGGCGAGCGTTTGAGCATGGCCGCTATCGGCGAGGATTTCAACCGCGGTCATCGCTTCGTTGCCCATCCACTGCGCGGATGTCAGAATCGGGTCAATCTGCGCGACTTGCAAGAAGGCTTGCGCGCCAGAAAGGAAGCAGACGCAGAAGAAGCCGGCATTGTTGCCGAAGCCAGCCAGCGCGGCGCTGACCGCAGCCGCTTCACTGGATAGCTCGGTAGCGCCCGGCGTATAAGCGAAGGACGCGACCTCGCCACCGCCGCCAGCCTGGAAGTTGGCGGTGAAGCCCTCGTTCATGCCATTGCCGAAGGGGTCGTCGAGATGCAGCACAACCATGTTTTCGTGGCCCCGCTCCAAGGCGATATTGGCATAGGCTTTGGAAGCGAAGACATCGGGCGGATAAATCACGCGATAGATATTGTCGCCAGGAATCGCGCCAGCCGCGCCGCTGGACGCCGGCGCCACAATGACGATGCCGTTTTCATCGGCGAATTGCTTGGCGCCCAGCACCTCGCTGGTGGTCAAAGGACCTACAGAGACTTGCGCGCCGGTAGTCTGAACAACAGTTTGCAGGGCGCGGGCTGCGCCTTCGGGCGTATTTTCGGTATCGGCGCTGGCAATCTCGAAGCGGATAGCGGAACCAGCCGCTTCCAGCTCGTCATTAACCTGCGAAACCGCCAACTCGACGCCGCGCGCGAAATCTTGACCGAAGGTGCCAAGGTTGCCGGAAAATGGCAACACGGCACCAAGCACATAGGTTTCTATATCATCCTGGGCATTGACACCCGCGCCCAGCATCGCAGTCATCGCAACAACGAGAATCGCAATTATCAATTTCTTGCTCATTCCAACCTGCCTTTCTTAGCAGCAATTCAATTGTTTTTTCAGATTGCAGAAGTATAGCGTCCAAGCGCACTCTAGGCAATGTAGGGGCGGCATATCATGCCGCCCGTCGAAATCATCGTCGAAAGCGGGGCAAGTTCGGCTACGCCGACAAGTAGGACCGCAGCGCGGGGATGACTTGCGCGCCAATGAGATGGATGCCGGTCGCCGCTGCGCTTGCGCCATGCGGCGTGCCCAGCTCAATCCGCTGCGCGCCGGCGGCGTAAAGCGCCTCGCACTGATTGATGACATCGCGCGGATTGCCGGCAAAGACGAAGCGGTCCAAAATATCATCCGGCACCAGCCGAGCAGCGGCATCGTCCTCGCCCGCGTTGACATGCCCTTGCACACGCGCCATCAGTTCCGGGTCAATCGCCAGCGTCGGGTCCAAGCGCGAGACAATTGGCAAATAAAGCGCGACCGATTTGCGGGCTATGCAGCGCGCGAGCGCGCGGTCTTCATCAATGACCGACACCGCGCCGATGACCAGCTTGACCGCGCCCTTGGGTCGGGCGGCGCGCGCTTCGCCAAGGGCGATATAGTTGCCGATGACGGGGAGCACATCGGGATTGGCAGAACCGCCGATTTTGACTTCGTCGGCGACTTCGCCCGCCACTGCCGCCAGCTCCGCGCCCCAGGTGCCAATTTGCAAGGGAATGCGCGCTTGTGGCAGGGGATAGGGCGCGCGAACGTGCGCTGCGATTTGGTAAACCCGCCCCGCATAGCCGGACGATTCGCCCGCGAGCGTTTTGCGGATGATGGCAACCGCTTCGCGCAGCGCCTGCAGCGGCGGATGCAGCTCGCGCATGCCATGCTCTGCCAGCCAACCGCCGCGCACCAGCCCAATATAGACGCCGCCGGCCGCCAAATCGGCCAAGAGCGCTGTCTGCGCGGCGATATCAAGCGGGTGCATGCGCGCCAGCGGGATGCCCGCCGGACCAATGCGCGCGCCTTGGATATGCGGTGCCATCAACATCAAAGGCGCGTAGCTGGGATGGAATGGCGCGTCGCAATAGACGGTTACGGCATCAAAGCGGTATTCGTTCACCAGCTTTGCCAGGGCGATGTATTCAGCCGCGCGCTTGTCAGTCTGGAAAGCGATGCTCAGTTCGCGTTTAGTCATCTTGCGCTAGCCCCTACAAATCGCATTCCCAATTGACATAAAGGTTGTGCATTGAATCATTTTCTCGGCCTCCGCTTATTTCATGAACCGCGACGCTCCTGCCGCCGAGAAGGCTGGTTATTTTCTGTGAGCGCGACATTGCTGTGGCCTTAACGCTGCCGCCGAGCGGCTATTGCGTATTCCCCGTAATTGCCGAAGCAGCTAGGCAAGCGCGCTATGGGAAGATGCTCAAAGGCATGTGCATGGACACGATCCAGTTGGGCGCATCGACGATTTCGCTGATTTTGAGGTCGCCCGCGACGCTGCAGATGCAATAGGCTTGGCTTTCGCTCAGCCCGTAGTGCGTCACCAGCCATTCAATCATATAGCGGGTGGCGTTTTTGGCGTTTTCCATCAGGTCGGGACCATGCGCGGTCGTGATGTGATAGCCGGCGCTATCGACCTTCGTCATCGGGCTGGGACGGCGGATTTGCAGTTCTTTGATTGCCAGGTCCTTGCGAACATGAAAGCGCATGGCGACGGTCATGGGCGATTCGATGCCGGTGCCGCTGACCTCGCCCTGCCCCTGCGCGCTGTGGCAATCGCCCGTCGAGAAAAGCGCGCCATCCGCCAAGACCGGCAGCCAAAAGGTCGAGCCAACAATCAAATCGCGCACATCGACATTGCCGCCGTTGAAGCGCGGCGGCACGGTATCCAAGCGGCCGCTTTCTGCCAGCGCGACGCCGACGCAGCCGGGAAATGGCTCGAAGGGCAGGACGATATCGCCAAGGCCGAATAGGCACTGCTCGCCATCAAGCTGCCAATGATGAATATAAGCGAAGTCAAAATCTTCTTGCAGCAAGCCGAAGCCCGGGATATGCCCAGTCCAGCCCCAGCCCTTGTGCCGCATGTCGAGGATTTCGACTTCCAGGGCGTCGCCAGCCTGCGCGCCATGGATAAAAATCGAGCCGGTCAGGGCGTGCACCTTGCTGAAATCGAGATTCGCCAGGTCGTCGGCATTTGATTCCGGCGTCATCTGGCCGACAGGCTCGGCGCATTCCATGACCACCGTATCGCCCGAATCAATCACCAGGCGCGGCGTGACGGAGTTATCCCAAAAGGGTTGGGTAATGCTGTCATCAAGGTAATGTTCGGCCATGGCCGGCTCCTTTTTCTTTTGCCACAGACACGGGAAAACCAAGTAAATCATACAAATAAATTGGGCAAGTGGCAGGCAAATTGTGTTGAATACTGGTTATTTTGGATCAATTTCGGACAAGCCCTACAAGTCCTTAGATGTATTTGACATTCGACACATTATGGAATTGCTACGATTGCTCTAGTGATGCGCATAAGCTCTAGTCGCACTGCACTTTCTCTGTGCCTCTGTGGCGGAATCATAACAAATCCAGCGCATCCCATTTACCATTGGCGCGGGCGGCGACGCGATTCCCGCTCAAGCCAGCGCCGTCTTGTTTTGCCAGATGCACAAATGCCGGCGTCAGCAAGGCGGGGTCCACCCAATGCCGCTTCTGTTCTTCATTATAGTTCGAGTCGGACATGGGCGTATTGATAGGCGCGCCGGGCGTGGCGCAGTTGACGGCGATATTGAAAGCCGCGCCTTCCAGCGCCAGGCATTTCATCAAGCCCTCGATGCCGTGCTTGCCCGGGTTATAGGCGACTTCTTCGACGAAACCCTTATAGCCAGAACCAGAAGACAAATAAACGATACTGCCGCCGCCGGCATCAATCATCGGCTGCCAGACCGCCTTGCTCAAAATGAAAGCGGCTTGCAGGATGATATTGATTTCTTTCTGCCAATCCGCCAGCGTGATTTCGCACATGGAGCGCGTGATGAGCAGCGCGGCGTTATGAACCAAAACGCGCGGACTGCCATAATGCGCCAGGGCGGTGTCGATGGCGGACTGCGTACCCGCGGCATCGGACAGATCGACGCTGATGGGGAGGACATCGCCGCCCAGCGCCGCAAATTCGCGCGCCACCCGCATCAGCAGGTCGCCGCGGATGTCCATCAAGGCGACGCGCATGCCTTCCTTGACGTATGCTTTGGCGATGGCATAACCCAAGCCTTGCGCCGCGCCGGTAATAATCGCGCCTTGATCGCGCAAGTCGTCCATTTGCCTCTCCTTATAGATTACAAAGCGCGTCGCTCATGCCAGGCGCAGGCTTGTTGATTGCTGGGCGCGCTATGCCCAGGACCGTATCGCCGCATTAGCGCCGCGCGGCTAGAGCCCCTGCCCCGAGCCACGCAAACGTGGATCGAGGAAGTCGCGCATCCAATCGCCGAGAATGTTGAGCGAGACGACAGTGAGCATGATAGCCAAACCCGGGAAGACCGCCAGCCACCAGGACCCGCTCAATAGTTGATTGCGGCTGTTGGCTAGCATAGCGCCCCAGGTGGGCACGCTTTCTGGCACGCCCAAGCCCAAGAAGGACAGCGACGCTTCCGACAAGATAACGCCGGCGACATTGAAGGAGGCGATAACAATCAAGGGCGTCAGGATATTGGGCAAGATGGTACGCAGCATAATGCGCCATTCGGTTGCGCCCAAGGCGCGCACCGCTTCGACATATTCGCGCTCGCGCTGCACCAAGGTCTCGGCGCGGGCGATGCGCGCGTATGTCACCCATTGGCCGATACCCAATACGAGAACCAGGTTCAGCACGCCTTCGCCCAGAATCGTCAGCATCATGATAGCGAAGAGGATGAAAGGATAAGCCAGTTGAATATCGGCCAGGCGCATGATGACATCGTCGGTGCGCCCCCCGAGGTAACCAGCGGTCAGCCCGAGAATCGTGCCAACGCCGCCGCCCAGACTGACCGCCGCCAAGCCGACGAAGAAGGAAATCCGCGCGCCATAAATCACCCGCGAGAGTACATCACGCCCAGCGGAATCGGTGCCTAGCACGAACTCCATCTCGCCTTGCCGATTGGTGCTCAGGGGCGGTTTGAGCGTGACGAAGACATCGACGCGATTTGGATCCTTGGGTGCCAGCTGCGTGGCGAATACGGCGCAGAGCGCAATCAGCGTCAGGAAGATGACAGCGACAACCGGATAGCGCGCCTTTACCATGCTGGATGTCGCCCGCTGGACAAAAGACTGCGGACTGTAGATCTCGTCTAGCTGGCGGTCGAGCATCGAAACGCGTCTCTTGGCCATCGTCGGTTTGGGCTGCTGCGAGGCGCTCATCGATTCTCGCTCATTTGTCGCTCACTCCAGCCGAATGCGCGGATCGAGGAAACCATACATAAGATCGGCAATAAGGTTGGCACCGACGAATAAGAAGGACAGCAAGACGACCGCCGTCAATACCAGCGGCACATCGCGCTGACTGACGGCATCAAACACCAGACGCCCGACGCCTGGCCAAGAAAAGACGGTCTCGGTCACGATAACGCCATTCAAGAGGAAGGCGAACTGCAGCGCCAGCACGGTAACAATCGGGATGAGGGCGTTGCGGATGGCGTGGCGGATCATGACGGTACGCTCGTTTAGGCCTTTGGCGCGCGCCGTGACGACATAATCCTGTCGCAAAACCTCCAATACAGCGGAACGAATGAGTCGGGAGTTACGGGAAATCGAATACACCGATACCGCCACCATCGGCATGGCCAAGTAACGGATGGCTTGCGGCAAGTTGAGCAGGGCTTCGTCGATTCTGCCCTCCAACAGCGGCTTAATAAAGGGTGGACCTTGCTCCCCTTCCCTCTTGATGGGAGGGGCTGGGGGATGGGGTGAACTAGAGCAGCAAGTCGCGCAAATTCACGCCGGGCGTCACCATCGGCGCGATATTGCCGCCGGCTGAAGTCATGATTAAGGTGATGCCGGGTCCATAGCCGGCGCGGGGGCTGTCGCCCTGCGCGACCACGCCGATGCCCACCGCATCCCGCAGATAGCCGTGATTCCAACTGCTGTCGTAATCGGTCAAGGCGACCACATCGCCCAGCCGCAGCCGATGCAAGCCCGCTTCTTCTACCGCGTGGCTGTCAGCGGTTTGAATATGAATGGAGCCGCCTTCGCTGGTCAATCCAGCGCCAGCGCCCAGCAAATGCGGCGGCACCTGCGCCACAACTGGCACCGACAGCTTGCCTTGCGAATTGGTCGTCACCTCCAAAGCGTCGACCAACTCTGGCGAGCAGCCCTTGAGCATGATATCGGGGTGGTCATCGAACTTCATACCCACGCCCTTGGCTTTGATGACGATTTTGTCGCCGATTGCCATCTGCTCACGCGCTTCTTGGTCGAAGTGGATGATGACATGTTCGGAAAAGCGCCCGGTCTTGCCGGTGACCATGCCGCGCGCGCGCTGGGCATTGCCGGTCATGACGATGGCGGTATTGCCGACGCAAGACAGGACGTTCAGCCCGCGGTTGCCGGTGGCGTCCTTGAGCATGACACTGACGCCGGGATGGATGCAATCCGCCAGCCAGCCATAAGCCGAATCGCCGATAGAAACGTTATAGACGATGCTGCCATAAGCCGGCAAAAGGAAAGGCGTGCCGTCAGCCGCCAAGGAATAGGGCATGGCGGGCAGGGGCGGCATGCGCGGCGGCGTAATCACGCCCTGTACGGATACGCTGACAACTTGCTTTGCATTGTTTTTCGCGCTCATGATTCCTTCCGAATGTTCAAGTAATTGGCAATATTCGCGTCTGGGTCGATGACCCAATCGATGCAGGGTTCGTCGCAAGTCATCAGGGTCAGGATGCCGGGTCCATGCCCGGTCATGATTGAATCGCCATGGATGCACAAGCCAATGGTAACAGCACCCGGTTTATAACCGCGCCCAAAGCGATGATCGGCATGGTTTATCACTACCAAGTCGCCCAGGCGCATCTGGTCGATGCCAAGCTCCGCCATGAGCGCGCGATCGCCGGACATCAAGTCTTGGTCAACGAAGTCCGGGTTCAGCTCGGCACCAGAACCCATGATGCGAATTGGCAATTCCATCGTCACCGGCAAGCCGATGCTGCGCTCGTCAAGCGCTTCAATGGGCAGGCTGTCAATCAAGCGCGGGCTGCATTTCTTGAGCGTGATATGCGGGTAATCGACCAGTTGCAAACCCTGGCCCTTGGCGCGGATCTGGACGGCGTCGCCGACGCCTATCAGCTCGGCGGCTTCGGGCGGGAAGTCCACCAGCAAACGCGCGTGCTCGCCGGTGACGATGCCCTGCGTGCCTTTTGCCAAGCCGCTCATGACAAAAGCCTGGTTGCCCATGCAAGTCAGGTAGTGCATGGCATAGTCGGCATCGAGATCGGGATGGGCGATTGAGGCACCCGGTTCTAGGTGATCGGCCGCCCAGCCAAATGCCGCATCGCCGACGCGGGCATTGTAAATCATGCCGGACATGCCGGGCAAGATCGTGGCTTCGCCACTGGCATGGGGGATATAACCGCGAACGGTCGGCTGGCTCACATAGCCGATAACAGCCAGTTCCACCAATTGCTCGGCATTTGTCGCTAATCCCATATATGGTCCCTTCTCGCGCTAAGCTGGCGCGTCCGCTTTTGCTGCCACGCAAAGGCGCTGTGCGTAGACAAACGCGCCAAATCGGAATTTGCGCGAATGTAACATATCAAGCGGCAAAAGACAAACAGCGCAGCGCCGTCGCGCCAGAAATCATCAAGCGCCGAAGGCGCATAGGCACCGCATGGCGGCCCTCGGCGTTTGATAATAATTGGCTGCAATTTCCCGGCGCGGCGTCTCTGGCGTCTCTTCAATTAATTGTTCCTAATGCCAGCCTGCTTGACAGCCTGTGCGCCAATTCTTATAATCCTTGCAGTTCGATAAATTGCGCGAAACACAAAGGGTAAACAATAGACAGGGATTCTCTACATGGCGAATGCAGGCGAAAGGTACAAGGTATTGGTTGCCGACGCAGGATACGAGGCGGCAATCGCGGATCTTACAAACCAGTTCCCCAACTTGGACATCTTCAGCGCCGGCGGCGAAGCCGAGGCGACCGCCCTGGACCGCGGCGAAATCGCGGGCATCATCGCCGATACCGCGCCAATTGACGCGGACCTGCTGGATAAGCTGCCCAATCTGCGCGCCTTGCTGAAACTGGGCAGGAGTTACTTCAACATCGATGCCGCCGCCGCGCGCGAACGCGGCATCCATTTTGGCTGCGTGCCACGCAAGGGACCCAATTGCGTCGCGGAGTTGGCGCTGACGCTGATTCTGGCATTGAGCAAGGACTTAATCGCCGGCAGCGAAGCGGTGAGCCTCGGCGCATATCGCTATCGCGGCATCAAGCCCGAGTTGACCTCGCAGCGCAAAATCGCTTTCCACTGGATGAAAAACGAACGCGTGCACGAAGTCGCGGGCAAGACCCTGGGCATCATCGGCATGGGCGAAATCGGCTGTGAACTAGCGCGCCGCGCCAGCGTCATGGGCATGAAGAATATCTATTACAAGCGCAGCCCGCTTAGCGCCGAGCTGGAAGGCCTTTTTGAGGCCCGCTACCGCGATCTTGATGAGTTACTGCGCGAGAGCGATTATGTCTGTGTAGCGACGCCGCATACGCCCGAGACCGACGGCATGATTGGCGCGCATCAAATTGCGCTGATGAAAGAAAGCGCCTATCTAGTCAATATCGCGCGCGGCGGCATCATCGACGAAGACGCGATGATCGCGGCGCTGCAAGCGGATCGCATCGCCGGCGCGGGCTTGGATGTCTTCACTTACGAGCCGCTGCCGCCGGAAAGCCCGCTCTGCGCGCTGGACAATGTGATACTCTGCCCGCATATCGGCGGCGGCACGGGCACCAACCGCGTGATTGAACTGGGCGCGGCGCTCGGAGAGATGAGCCAGGTCCTGAAGAGGCGGGAAAGTATGTAAAAGGTTACAATAAGAAAATATAGTTGACATAATTCCATTTTGCACATATATTGTATGTGGCTCTTTATGAGCTCCTAATAGCAACATCTTGAGGTGGGTTCCGGACAAGAAGCTCCACCTCAAGATGTCTCAATGCTAGAGAGCTTAAGATCCTGTGCATAATCTTCCTTCAGAAGACACTGGCACAAGAAGGAAGTGTTACGCTCTCTAAGGCAGAGAATGTAGCACGTATTATGCGCCATGAGTAGACACAATTTGAGTTGGTCTGCTATGGAAATGTGCATTAGGAAAGGGAGGTGGCAAAGCAAAACACAATTTTGTTCGAAGCAATTCATCTTCCGTTTACGTTTTCAAGGAATAGGGGGAAATGAAAGTGAAAACTCGAATCGTGACTATAGGGACAATGTTCGCGCTCTTGCTCCTCACCCTGGTCGCAGTGCCGCAGGCATTCGCGCAAAGTGACAATGCCTGCCATGCCGACAACCCGCTTCACAACACCTACTATGCGAACAGAGACTGCACGACAGAAGCGGAATGGAAAGTCGGCTGGTGCCTCCACAAAGTCTACAACGAAGGCTGGGAATTTAGATTGTACGGAATTCAGGAAGATGGCAGCCCAACAGAATGGTATAACGTTCTGCAGGACGAGTATAATGGGTCGATGTGCGAGTTCATGCACGCAAGCTACAGCTATGACGCGCAACCTAAATGGATACAGGAGATAATCGACTATCAGTCATCGTTCCTCGGATTATCGCGCGATTACTTCGAGATCGCCATTGTGCGGCCCGATCCCTATCACAACACAAGAGCGGCAGCATGGGACGCTCAGGGTTTCAATTGGTGGATTAACCGAAAAATGGCGTTCTTGCATCCTCCAAGCTAAGCCGTTTCGTATCAGCCGGGTTCAACCGCTTCCAATACATCAAAGCACCCCGTGGCGCAAGGCAATCTCTTGCGCCACCGGCTTTGTCCCCAGTCTTCATCCTCACTTTGCGCGCAAACATCAACCAAAGCGCGTCATCACATCCTGCCCAATCGCCTCAATCGCGCCCAGAATGTCCGGTCCCAGCGGCGGACCAAAGCTGATATGCCGCGCGCCCATATCCGCCAAGCCCTCCAAGCGCTCAACAAGCGACGCCGCCGTCCCCGCGATGCCGATGCGCAGCATCTTCGGGCTCACCATACGCCGTGCTTTTTCAACATCGCCCTCCACATGATAGGCGTGGCGAATCGGCGCGAAGTCAGCGCGCGTCAAACCCAGTTGTCCCAGGATCAGCGGGCTCATGGCATGGCCGTAATAAGCGATTTTGTCAGCCAGAACCGCCTCAGCCGCGGCTTGATCCGCCGAAATTGAGCACCAGATGCAAGCCGCCAAGTCAAGCTCGTCCATGCTGCGCCCCGCCCGCCGCAAGCCCCGCTCGACATGCGGCAAGACCTGCTGATAATGCTCGGGCGGGAAGAGCAGCGGCAAGCCGCCGTCGGCGCTCGCGCCGATTTCTTCCAGCATTTTTGGGCTCATCGCGCCCAGATAGATGGGCACGCGGCGGCGCGCTGGGAAGCGCAGCCAAGCTTCTTCCGTCCAGCGCAGGACGCGCCCGGCGCTCGCGGCATTTTCGTTCGCTGTCAGCTTATTTATCGCCTGAATCGATTCCACAATGCGCGTGCGCGGCAGGTCAAAATCCATGCCCAGCCAGCCGATGAAATCTTCCGCGCCGCTGGCAATGCCCAGGTTGAAGCGGCCGCCGGACAGTTCGTCGAGGGTGGCGGAGAACATGGCGATTTCGGCGGGATGAATCGTGTAAGGGTTGAGTATGCAGGTGCCGATTTCGATGCGCTCGGTGGCCATGGCGATGGCGGATAGAATGACCGGCGCGCTGCGCAGGAAGAGATCGTTGCTCACCCAGAACTGATCGAAGCCAGCCGCTTCCGCCGCTTTTGCGTAAATTACATAGTCGCGCGCCGGCAGGTCATTATTGAAGCGTAGGCTGAACTTCATTTTTCGCAATCGCTGATAATCGCTTCGGCTTCCATCTCGACCAGGTAGTCCGCGCCGACCAGCGCCTGGACATAGAGCAGGGTATTGGCTGGGCGGATTGCGCCGAAATATTTGCCGTGCATGGTCGCAACCGCTTCCCAATCGGCGTCGGGGCTCAGGTAGAGGCGCGTACGCACGACATCCGACAACTGCGCGCCAGCCTCGTCCAGGGCGGCGGCGATCTTGTGAATGATGAACTCGGTTTGCGCGCCGGCGTCGCCGATGCCGACTACCGCGCTGACACCGTCCGTTGCGGTGGTACCAGCGACATGCACGACATTGCCCAGCCGCACCGCGCGCGAATAGCCGGCGATTTTTTCGTAATGCGTCCCCGAAGAGATATTTTGTCGTGTCATGCCAACTCCCGAATTATTCATCCAAAGGCATCCGCGTTGGTCGTGATTGCCTAAGCTATCTCATCTTTCAAACGCAGCGCCAATTCCAGCGCCGCCCGCTAAATCAAGCACATCCAAAGCACAGCCCCATGACAACGTAAAACCGATTGAGCCATGACCGTAATTGTGAATAATGGCGCGGTCCTGGGCGCGTTTTTCCACTTCCAGCCGTACTTCCGCGCGCCCGGGGCGGATGCCGACCGCCGTGCGAATGATAGCCGCGTCGACAACGCTTGGCTCAATCTGCGCGCAGCGTTTGAGGATATCCGCGCTCTGCGCGGCGTCGACCGTCGGCTGCCAACTGTTGTGCTGATATATGCCGCCGAGCAGCAAGCCGTCGTCGCGGGGGAAAAGATAAGTATCGTCGCGCTCGCGCATCGTGCCGGACTGAATCTGAGGTGCCTTGACTAGCAGCGTTTGCCCGCGAATCGGGAAGACTTCGGGGTCCGGCGTGACGAATTTCGCCCAAGCGCCCGTGCAATTGACAATCAAGCGGCTGTCCGCTTCCAGCTCGTCCAGCGACGCCACTGCGCGCGCTTCCAGTTTGCCGCCCGCCGCGAGGAACTGTTCCTGCAAGTTTTGCAAATAGCGCGGCGGCGCGACAATCGGCACATCCATAATCCAGCCGTCTTGCGCAGCGGGCGGCAAGTCCGCGGCTGGCATCTGCGCGAAGAAAGGCAGATTGTCTTTGAACCACGGCGCGGGGGCTGGCTGCGAAAACAGCTGGCGCATCCGCCGCAAGCCGACGCCGCTGCCGGCGCGCCTTGCCAAGGCGAGAAAATGCGCCAGCGAAGCATCCGCCCAAGCCCGCGGACGCCCCGAAAGACCGCCACCCGCCCAAACTGCGCCCGCCGCTGATGAAGCAGTCGCTGGCGGCTGGTCGCGCGTTAGGATGTGCGTATCGAAGCCCGCCCGCTGCAAGTTGAGCGCCGTGCTCAAACCCGACACACCTGCGCCGATAACCGTAACTTCTGGCATTTCCGATTCGCCTCGCTTTGGCTTTGCGCCTCACAGCCGCGCTCATAGGATAATACAAGCCTTCACGGCGCATGAGCGACGCGGTTTATATAATGTGCCGGGACGATTTTAGCACAGAAAGCTGGCGCTATGGAAATGGCGCGGGCTTGTGTTCGGGGCATCACGGGGCATCGGGGTGCATTTCAATATTTTGGCAGAAGCAACAAACACAGTATCGCAATTTGACATTGACCACCTACTCTGACAGAAAAAACGCGAATTATATGTGGGGCGGCTCGTTGGACTCTGTTGAAATACTCGATTTCCCCCCACCCCAAACCCGTTCGCCATCTCTATGGCGAACTTTCCCATAAAGTAGGGAGGGGCTTTAACTGCCCATTACGGGTCAGAAAGCTCCCCTTCCCTCATTTTGGGGATGCTCGTCATAGAGATGACGAGGAGGGCCGGGGTCACGTAGACATAGACCTACGGGATGGGGGTGTTATTCAACGTTTGGCATTTTGAGAGATAGAGCTTGAGGCCCCAAAATATCGAAATGCACCCCAAGCGACGAAACGATTTGACAAGAATGTGGAAACATGATAATCTAATATATCAGATATTAGAATCACATGGATTTTCAGCCAGATGTTGGATACCAAGTCCCTGAGCGAGCAAATCGAGACCCAGCTCAAGCAAGAAATCATGTCCGGCGACCTTGAACCCGGGCAGCGGCTGACGATCGAGTGCATCGCGGAACGCTTGCAAGTAAGTACGATGCCGGTGCGCGATGCCGTGCGGCGCTTGGACGGCTTGGGCTTCCTAAAAGTCGCGCCGCGCCGCGGGGTCTTTGTCGAAGAATTTGATCAAAATCGCTTCAAGAACATCATGGAGATTCGCATCGCGCTGGAGGGCTTGGCAGTCGAACTGGCCGCCACAAGCATTCCCCTAGAGGCGCTCGAAGACGCGAAGAACAGCTACCGCCTGGCTGGTGATCATTATGCGCGCGCCGGCGATTTGTCACTTTTAGCTGAATGCGATAATCTCATACACGATCTGATTATCAATTGTTCACGCAATCCGCTGTTGATCAAGATGATGCGGCAGCTGCAAGACTTGATCGGCTGGGCGCATCAAATCGTTGCGAAGTATCGACCTGGCGCGCAGGTGGATGCCTTGCCCGAACATCTGAATATTATCGCCGCCTTGCGCAAGCGAGATGTCGACGCGACAAAATCAGTAGTCAGGGATCACCTGCTGAATACCATGGAAAGAACGCTTCTGGCCTGGGATCACAAGGCTGGCGCGACATAAACCAGCCAAAGGAGGTACGCTATTGAAGACACACCTCAGCAATGATTATCTGCTGAAGCAGGTAATTGAAACAACAGCTTCAATTTGAACACACCACTATTTTGGAGAAGGAAAGATGAGCAAAAAGATAAACATGAGCCGCCGAGACTTCCTGCGCCTGACGGGCATGAGCTCGCTGGCTGCCGGTGTTTACAGCTTGCCTGGCGTCGGCTCAGTCCTCGCGCAAGACGAACAAGAAGTTACCATCTTTTTCTGGGACGGTCCACCTTTGATCGGCATCCGCGAGAAAGCCCTCGCGCCTTTTGACGCCGCTTATCCCGGCTGCAAGCTCAATTTCACTTCGGTGCCGGGCGGCCCCAATTCCGGCTATAATGACAAGCTCTTCACCAGCCTGGCGGCTGGCATCCCGCCTGATGTCTTCATCATCGAGATTGGCTTGCTGCCGCAATTCTTGAAAGACAACCTGCTGCTTGACCTCAAGCCATACGTCGACGCCGACGACTACGATTTGAGCCAATTCCCCGACCTGGCAATCGAGGCTTACACGCATGAAGGCGGCATCTATGGTATGCCCGACAATGTGGCTTCCATCGCCATCTTCTACAACCAAGATATGTTCGAAGAAGCCGGCGCTATGCTGCCGACGGCGCAATGGGACGACGAAGGCTGGACCGTCGACGACTTCTTCAATTCTTGCGAGGCGCTGACCAAGACCGACGCCAACGGCAATACGACGCAATGGGCTTGCGATGTCACCGGCTGGGACAAAGTCTGGCAGACTTGGGTGCGCATCTTCGGCGGGCAGTTGGTGGATGACCCCTTCTTCCCCACCGAATGCACGCTGAACGAACCCGGCGCTGTCGAAGGCTTGCAATTCTATGCCGACCTGCGCTGGGAATACGGCTTTGCGCCGCGCCCAGAAGCCATGGCGGAGATGGGTACCGGCGCTTTGATGCAGACGGGCAGGCTCGGCATGTTCTACAGCGGCAGTTGGTCTTTCCCCAATTACCGCGAGGCGGACTTCAATATCGCCCTAGGGCATTACCCGGCCGGTCCTGGCGGACGCGCCAACTACGTTTATTACTATCCGCTGGTCGTCCCCAAGACCACGGAAGTACCGGAATGCGCCTGGAACCTGCTGAAATTCTTCAACGGTCCCGCAATGGAAACGATCATCCGCGAAGGCGGCTTGCAAGGCACGTCCTTCGCCGAGCAGGAAAAGTGGTTCGTTACCGATCCGCTGCCGCCGGCTAACAAGCATGTCATGTTGGACGCCGCCAAGCACTTCGTCGCGCCCGACCCCGTGCTGACGAATTTCGTCGAAATCACGCAGATTATGCAAGCGCAGATTGACCTGCTGATGATCGGCGAAGAGCGCGACGCCAAGGTCGTCTGCGATGAAATCGTGCGCCAAGTCAATCCGCTAATCAAAGAAGGTCAATGGCGGACAGGCTAGAATTGCATTCCCCCGCCCCAAGCCCCTCCCCCTAATTTAAGTGTGAGGGGCTTGAGCACAGCCGAGCGTTCAGCTGACGCTCGCCTTTCCTTTAGGTGAAGGTTGGGGCTGGGGTCTTTAAGAGCCATGACGAGCCCCTTCCCTCATTTTGGGGATGCTTCCACATAGAGATGTGGAAGGGGCTGGGGGGATGGGGGCATTGAGCCTCGCGCAGTTCGTAAAGAACCAAGGCGGCTTCGCCAAGGTCAAGATTAGTTACCAGCGCGGCGAGACCCTGCTCGCCTGGGCGATGATTTCGCCTTGGGTGGCGGGCTTTCTCTTGCTGACCGCTTTCCCCATGATCGCCTCGCTGGTGCTGTCATTCTACAAATGGAATATCTTGTCCCCGCCAGAATATGTCGGCTTGGCGAATTACCACAAGCTCTTCTTCACCGACCCGCTGCCGATGCACTCGCTCAAGATAACGGTGATATTTTCGCTTGCCTCCATCCCGCTGAATATCGTCTTCGGCCTCGTAATCGCCATGCTGCTCAATACGAATATCCGCGGACTGGCTGTCTTCCGCACGATATATTACTTGCCGGCGATTTTGTCGGGCGTGGCGGTGGCAATCCTCTGGCAGTGGATATTCTCCAGCGATTTCGGCTTGCTCAATACGGCGCTGCGCATCTTTGGCATCGAAGGACCAGCTTGGCTGGGCAGCAAAATTTGGGTGCTGCCGGCTTTTGTCATCATGCGGCTGTGGAGCGTCGGCGGCGGCATGATTATTTATCTGGCCGGCTTGCAGGCAATCCCCACCGACCTCTATGAAGCCGCCGAAATCGACGGTGCCAACTGGTGGCAGCGCATCTTTAGCATCACGCTGCCGATGCTCAGCCCGACTATCTTCTTCCAACTCATCACCGGCGTCATCTTCACCATGCAGATATTCACCGAAACCTTCATCATGACCAACGGCGGACCCGCCAACGCCTCGCTCTTCTACTTGCTCTATCTCTATCGCCAAGCCTTCCAAAACTTCAAGATGGGTTATGCCTCGGCGCTGGCTTGGGTCTTTTTCCTGGCGATATTGCTGCTGACGATCATCCTGTTCGCGACTGCCAAGTTCTGGGTCTATTACGAAGCGGAAACGGAGGAAGACAACTGATGAGCAGCAGGGGCGTCGGCATGGGCGCGCGGCAAATCATCAGCAAGATATTAGTCTATCTGATATTGGGTGCCGGCTCGATAGTGGTGCTGCTGCCGCTGCAATGGATGATTTCTACCTCCTTGAAGCCGCTGTCGCATGTCTTTCGCTTCCCGCCCGAGTTTTTCCCCCAAGAGATCGTATGGGAGAATTATCCCAACGCGCTGACGCAGCTGCCATTTGATCGCTATTTCGCCAACACCATGTTTATCGTCATCCTCTGCCTGCTGGGCGAGCTGCTGGTTTCGTCCGTCGTGGCTTACGCTTTTTCGCGCTTGCGCTGGCGCGGGCGCAACGCGCTTTTCATCGTCGTCCTGGCGACCATGATGCTGCCGCGCCAGGTTACGTTGATACCAGAATTTATCGTCTTCAAGCAGTTGGGCATGATTGACACCTTCTGGCCCCTGATTCTGCCCTCTTGGTTCGGCAACCCCTTTTACATATTTCTCTTGCGGCAATACTTCTTGACGCATTCGCGCGAACTGGATCAAGCGGCGGTGATTGACGGCTGTTCGCGCTTTGGCGTCTTCTGGCGCATTACCCTGCCGATGTCCAAGCCGGTGCTGGGCGCGGTGGCGATATTTTCTTTTCAGTTTCATTGGAACGACTTTTTCCGTCCGCTCATCTTCTTGCTCGACCAAGATAAATACACGCTCGCCTTGGGTTTGCGCTTCTTCCAAGGCACCTATGGCACAGAATGGAATTCCTTGATGGCGGTTTCGCTGGTGGTGATGCTGCCCCTGATTATCGTCTTTTTCTTCGCCCAAAAACATTTCATCCAGGGAGTCGTTTTCACGGGCTATAAATAGTCTGTTAGCCTGTTCGACCTAAGTAATCCGAATTATTATCCGAATCTTCAGCTGAAAAGGACAATGTTGTTCATGGTACATCATCCGCCATATCAAAAACTCTCCCCGCCCGCTTTTGACGCTGTCAGTTGGGGGGACGGCTTTTGGGGCAAGTTGCATCAGTTGTGCCGCCAGGCGATTCTGCCCAGCATGCGGACAGCGCTGGACGAACCCGCAAACGGTGCCGTCTTCAGCAACTTCGCTATCGCCGCTGGCTGGGCTGAGGGCGAGCGCAAAGGCACGATGTGGAGCGACGGCGATTGCTATAAGTACATGGAAGCCATGACCCATATCTATGGTGCCACCGGCGAGCAAGCCATCATAGACGAACTGGACGAACTCATTGCTGTCATCGCGGCGGCGCAAGCGGACGACGGCTATATCAGCACGCCCATGCAATTAAGCGCCGACAAAGAGCGCTGGACCAACCTGCATGACCATGAACTTTATAATATGGGGCATCTCTTGACGGCAGCATCGGTTCACCATCGCATCACGGGCAAGGGCAATTTTCTGCAAATCGCCATCAAGCTCGCCGATTATCTTTGCGGCGTCTTCATGCCTTGCCCGCCGCAGCTGGCGCATTTCGGCTTCAACCCCTCCAATACCATGGGCGCGGTCGACCTGTATCGCGCCACTGGGCAGACAAAATACCTGGAATTGGCGCAGACATTTGTTGACATCCGCGGCTCGCAGCCCGGCGGCAAAGACCTGAATCAGTCGCTGGTGGCGCTGCGGGAAGAAAGGCGCGCTGTTGGACACGCCGTAACCGCCGGTTATCTCTATTGCGGCGCGACCGATGTCTATGCCGAGACTGGCGAAGCCGAGCTGCTAGAAGCATTGCAGCGCATCTGGGACAATGCCGTGGGTAGCAAAATGTACATCACGGGCGGCACATCGGCGCAGCATCACGGCGCTTCGCAACGACCCGAATTCGGCGGACAAGCGGGCGCAGTGCACGAAGCCTTCGGCTATGAGTATCAACTGCCAAACGCCACCGCCTACAACGAAACCTGCGCCAATATCGCGCATGCCATGTGGAATTGGCGCATGCTCAACTTGACCGGTGCCGCCAAATACGCCGATGTCATGGAGCGCGTACTCTATAACAGCATGCTGTCTTCCATGAGCTTGGATGGCATCAAATTCTGCTATACCAATCCCCTGCGCTGGTATGGCGCGCAGCACCCGCTCTTGAGCCAGGATACCTACGAGCGCTGGTTCCTGCTCTACTGTTATTGCTGCCCGACCAATACCGCGCGCACCATCGCCCTCTTGCACAATTGGGTCTACAGCCAATCCGACGACTCCTTGTGGATTCATCTGTACAGCAGTAGCCGCCTGGACACAAGCCTCGCCGATGGTTCGGCAGTCGCGCTGCGGCAAGATACCGATTACCCCTGGGATGACCAGATTACAATCACTATCGAGCAAGCGCCCGCGCGCGAACTCGGCTTGATGCTGCGCATCCCAGCCTGGGCGCGGGATGCCAGCGCATGCGTCAATGGCGAAGCCAGCGACCTAACTTTGAAGCCGCAAAGCTACGCTCGCTTCCAGCGCGTCTGGCAAGCCGGCGATACCATCTCCTTGCGCTTGCCGATGGCACCGCGCTTGGTCAAAGCGCATCCCAAAGCCGAAGAAATCCGCAATCACGTAGCGGTGATGCGCGGTCCGCTGGTCTATTGCCTCGAAGGTATCGACCTGCCCGATGATGTTCCCATCCTGGAAGTCCATGCGCCGGGCGATATGCAGTTGGAAGCGCGGCAGGAGCAGGATCTCCTGGGCGGCCTGACTGTCGTCAAGGGCAGGGCGCGGCGCGTTATCGACTGCAATCAAACGGATTCGCTTTACTATGACGCTGGGGACGAACGCGAGCAAGAACTGGCTGTTACGCTGATTCCCTATTACGCCTGGAACAACCGCGGCATCACGGAAATGACGGTCTGGCTGCCAAGAAGCTACTAAAGCGGCACAAGTTCACATTGCAGATTATTGGCAAATCACAAACATAATTTTGCGCAAAGAACCAAGAGCCACATAGGGAACAAAGCGGGAACAAAGTCAAATTTTCATTTCTAAGCGTCGCAGGTCAGTGTCTTAGTTCAGTGTCGTAGGTCGGTGTCTACGCGACCTACGCGACCTATGCGACCATTGAAGGTTAAGAACTAGGCTGCTTTGTAAATTGAGGCTTTTATGCCAGCAATATAGTAAGTATGGTTAATAAGCCTAACCTCGTTTATCAGGTCAGCGCGCTTTCTCAAACCATCCGATCGCGGCATTTATGGCGCAGCGAGCGAAAAAAGCACAGCCTGCCACTAAGCAATACCCTACATTTGGGAAGACCGAGCAAAGCCCCCTCTGGCGCAGTTTTCTATTCCTGAAGAAATACCGCCGTATCGCCGCCAGTGTTTATTTTCTGGCAATCGTCGTCAATATCTTCAGCATTTTGATTCCACAGACCATCCGCTGGATTGTCGACGCTGGTATTATTGGCGGCGACATGAACATGCTGGCTTGGTCGCTGCTGGGTTTGCTGGGGCTGACGGTCGTCAAGGGCATTGTTGATTTTTTCCTGGGGCGCTGGACCGAAGTGGTGTCCCAAGGCGTCGCCTACGATATCCGCAACGCCATCTACGACAAACTCAGTTCGCTGTCCTTTTCCTATCACGATCAAGCGCAGACCGGGCAATTGCTGGCGCGCTCCATTTCCGATGTCGAGCGCATCCGCTTTCTGACCGGCCGCGCCATCCTGCGCCTATTCCAACACACTGGCTTGATGGTCTTCACTTTCGTCGCCTTGCTGCTGATGAATGTGCAGCTGGCGATTTTGTCCATGCTGCTGATTCCCCTGCTCTTTTACATCGCCTATCGCTTCGGACGCATCTACCGACCGCTTTCGCTGGAATTGCAGCACCAACTGGCGGAGATGACCACCGTGCTGGAACAGAACCTGCGCGGCGTTAAAATCGTCAAAGCCTTCGCGCAAGAAGATGCCGAAATCGAACGATTTGAGCGCCAAAACAGCAAATGGTTCGCGCTCGCGCGCAAACAGGTACGCGTCAGCGCCCAGCATATCCCGCTGATGGACTTCCTTGCCAGCTTGAGCACGGTGATGATTATCTGGCTGGGTGGCAGATTGGTGATCGAAAACACGCTCACCCTGGGCGAGCTGGTGGCTTTCACCACCTATCTCGGTCAACTGATTGCGCCGGTGCGGCGGCTGGGCGTGATAATCCCCGCCCTTGCCATGGCCTCAGCCGCCAGCGAACGGATTTTCACCATTCTCGACGCCAAGTCCGAGGTGACGGACGCGCCGGACGCGGTGGCGCTGCCGCCGATTGCAGGCAGGGTGCGCTTCGAAAATGTGACCTTCGCTTATTTCAACCAACGTCAGGTGCTGGACAAGCTCAATCTGGAAGCCGAAGTCGGCGAGGTGATTGCCCTGCTGGGCGCGACCGGCTCCGGCAAATCGACCATCATCAATCTAATTCCGCGCTTTTATGACGTGAGCGGCGGGCGCGTGCGCGTGGACGGTTACGACGTGCGTGACGTAACCGTCAAGTCTCTGCGCGACCAAATCGGCATAGTGCTGCAAGAGACGGTGCTCTTCGCAGCCAGCATCCGCGAGAATATCGCCTTTGGGTTGGACGATGTATCCGATGCCGAGGTCATTGCCGCGGCAAAAGCGGCGCAGGCACATGACTTCATCCTGGGCATGGCCGAAGGCTATGATACGAAGGTAGGCGAACGGGGACTGACCTTGTCCGGGGGGCAGAAACAGCGCATCGCCATCGCCCGCGCTTTGCTCAAGGACCCGCGCATTCTGCTGCTCGACGACGCCACGTCCAGCGTCGATACGGAAACGGAACGTCTGATTCAAATTGCGCTGGAGCGCTTGATGGAAGGGCGCACCGCCTTCATCATCGCGCAGCGCCTGAGCACCGTGCGCATGGCGGATAAAGTGCTGGTATTAAAAGACGGGCGCGTGGCAGCCGCTGGCAGGCACGACGAGCTCATGCGGGAATCGGGTTTATATGCCGAGATATATTCTCGTAACTTGCGGGAGTGAGGATTGGGTAGCCATTTCGCAGGGTGCATTTCAGATAATCACGAGTTCGCATGACATTGCCTTTCATTAGCAAAGCCACGCAAGCAAAGCCACGCAAGCAAAGCTAAGCGCAAAGACACAAAGAACACAAAATCAAATCGACAATTTCCGTCAAGAATCTGCTATCGGGCAATGCAACAGCGCTATGCCTAGGACCGCTCCCAAAAAAAAATGCACCCCCATTTCGCTTGAAATACAGAGCCAGAAACGAAATTTGAAGGATTTGGCTGGGGCAACACGGCGCTTAATATACGAATCGCTGCAATTGCCCAGGCCGCTCGGCGGAAGCTAGCGCGTCTCGGCGGCGAAGCGCTCGTATTCGGCGCGCGTGGGCAAGCCATTTATCACGCCCAGCCGCGTGGCGGTATAGGCACCGGACACCACCGCCCGCCGCGCCGCGGCTTCAATTGACAGACCCTCTGACAGCCCCTCGCCCAAGAACACCGCCAAGGCTGCGTTGAAGCTGTCGCCAGCGCCGGTAACATCCACCGCGTCAATTGACCGCGCGGGGATATGCGTCGCGCCAGCGCTGTTTACAACCAAAGCGCCCTGCGCGCCCAGCGTTACAATGACCGTACCGACGCCGCAATCCAGCAGCTTGCGCGCCAGCGTCTCCGCCGAGCTGGGGTCGTCGGGCGGCAGCCCGAGCAGGATGCGCGCTTCGGTGGCGTTGGGGGTCAAAATATCGACATGCACGAACATGGCGGGGTCAACTTGGCGCGCCGGCGCTGGATTACAAATGGTCAACTTGCCATGCGCCTTGCCCAGCGCCAGCGCCGCGGCGACCGGCTGCGGCGGCGCTTCAAATTGCGCCATCACGATGTCGCTGCCTTGGATAAGCGCTGCGCATGCCCGTACCTGTTGGACCGACATCAAAAGGTTCGCGCCCAGGTCAACTGTAATCCAGTTTTCGCCATCCGGCAAAATGTTGACAAAGCCGATACCGGTATGCGCGCCAGGCAGACGATGCACCTTGTCGGCCGCGATGCCTTCCTGGGCGTATAGCGCCAGCGCGCGGTCGGCAAAGATATCATCGCCGACGCAAGCCAGCAGTGACACATCCGCGCCCAAGCGCGCAGCCGCGATGGCTTGGTTGCTGCCTTTCCCGCCGGGACCCATATCAAAGGAATCGCCCGCCAGGCTCTCGCCCAGCGCCGGCATACGCGGCACCCGGATGGTCAGCCCTTCGTTATAGCTGCCGACAACGAAGATTTTGGGACTTTGATTATTCATCACAGCCGCTCGACGACAAGGTTAATGGCCCAGGAATGTCGCGCTCACACAAAATTTCAAGCCTTCTCGCCACAGGAGCGACGCAGATTATTAAAAAGATGGAGCAAAGTCTAAGTTTTTGCAGAGAAAGCGCCGCTTTAATCACCCTACAATTCGCTGGAATGGCTAGCAAAGAATCCCAAATAAGCCAGGAATTTTGCAATTTTATTTATGAAAGGCTTTTCTCTGCGTCTCTTTGCTTCGCTGCGATTAAATTTTTCTTTGTATTATGTTTATAACCGCGCATGCAAATTTTAATGCAATAGTCGGCAGCCCGCCGCCGCGAATTTGGCATTGCCACGCTAGTGCTGTAAACTGACCTTATACTATATTGTGGAGCGATTACGATGGCAAATATACTTTCCGAAAGAGACGGGCTGGCTGATGGCATGCCGCGCGACGAGCGCGGACTATGGCGACCGGACAAAGACCTAGGCGCGCCCAACCCAGTTTTCTCCTGGCCACCCAAGCCAATCGAAGCCGCGAAATGGCTGAAGAATTATATTTGGCCCTTCAATGTGATGTACTTCATCGTGGTGATGCTTACCTGGCTCTACCTGACGCCGGAGATGGCGCGCATGACCGAGTTCCGCGCCGACTGGATGCTCGAGATTTACGCGCGCAACCAAATCATGCTTATCACCGTGGCGGGCCTTTTGCACCTGCGGCTGTGGACAAAAAAGACGCAGGGTTATCAGTACAAGTGGTCGCTGAACTGGATGAGCAAGAGTCGCAAATTCCTCTGGAACGACCAAGTGCGCGACAATATGTTTTGGAGCATCGCCAGCGCCGGCACCATCTGGACGGGTTTCGAAGTGCTGATGCATTGGGCTTACGCCAATGGCTATATTCCTTATGCGGACCCGCGCGAGCACCCGATCACCTTCGCCTTGATTATCCTCATCGCCCCGCTCTGGTACAATTTCTACTTCTATTGGGCGCACCGTCTGCTGCACACCAAGGCACTTTACCGGCTGGTGCATCATGTGCATCACCGGAATATCGACGTCGGTCCTTGGTCCGGCGTGTCACAGCACCCGATTGAACATGTATTCATGTATGCCAGCATGCTGCTCCATTGGGTCATCGGGGCGCATCCCATCCACATGATGTACCAGGGGCAGACCGTAACCTTCGCCTCCATCATGGCTCATGGCGGTTTCGAGGATATCGTTATCAAAGACGGCCTGACGGTGCCAGCCTACGGCAACTATTGGCATTCGCTGCATCATCGCTATTTCGAGTGCAATTATGGCGAGCCGGAAATACCTTTTGATCATCTGTTTGGCACGAATTACGATGGCAGCCCAGAAGCGCGCGAGAAAATGCTGGCGCGGATGCGATCTATGCGCGGGAGCTAATTGCAAGGCACCATTCTCGGCGCGGATTTGCGCGCGGGCGCGGACCGCGATAAGTTGCGGAATGAAACAAAAAGAATCGATTTGAGGCGGAACAATCATGGCAAATGTAAGCGTAGAAAAAGACGGGCTCGTGGATGGCATGCCGCGCGACGAGCGCGGTTATTGGAAACCCGGCAAAGATATTGGCGTGCCAAACCCGGTCTTCTCTTTTCCTCCCAAGCCCCGGGCGGTTGCCAAGTGGCTGAAAGAATATCTGTTTCCCGTCAACTTGCTCTACGTAATCGTGGCGACCGCAACCTGGCTCTTCCTCACGCCGGAGCTGGCGCGCATGACCGAGTTCCGCGCGGGCTGGATACTGGAAATTTTCATTCGCAACCAAATCATGCTGATCGCCCTGGCGACGGTCTTGCATGTGCGCTTATGGGGGCAGAAAGCCCAGGGCTATCAATATAAGTGGTCGTCCAAATGGATGAGCAAGAGCCGCAAGTTCCTGTGGAACGACCAGGTACGCGACAATGTCTTTTGGAGCGTCGCCAGCGCCGGCACAATTTGGACCGGCTTCGAAGTAGTCATGTTATGGGCTTATGCCAATGGCATCATCCCCTTCCTAGACCCGCGCGAGCAGCCGCTCTGGTTCCTCTTGATTCTTTTCCTTGTCCCCTTGTGGCGAGAATTTCACTTCTATTGGGCGCATCGCTTGCTGCATGTGCGCATCCTTTACAAAATTGCCCATTACGTGCATCACAAAAATATCGATATCGGTCCCTGGTCGGGTTTGTCTATGCACCCGATCGAGCATTTGCTCTATTACACCTGCATGTTGATTCACTGGGTCGTCGCCTCGCACCCCATCCACATGATGATGAACGGACAGCACGCCACCTTCTCGGCGATTTTGGGGCATGGCGGCTTTGAAGAATTTGTCATCAAAGACGACCTGTCGGTGCAATCAGCCGCGTCTTACTACCATTCGCTGCACCACCGTTACTTCGAGTGCAACTATGGCGAAATGGGCATGCCCTTCGATCACTGGTTTGGCACCAGCCACAATGGCTCGCCGGAAGCGCGCGAGCGCATGCTGGCGCGCAAGCGGGCCATGCACGGTAAGGAATAGGCAAAAAAGCAAAAAAAGACCTTCCTTCGCTGCCGAAGGAAGGTCCGTAAATATGGCGGGGCGCGCTGACGCTAGCCGCGCAGGCAAGTTACAGTGGCGCAGACTGTGCCATCGGGTCGCCGCGTATTGCTGATTGTCGCGCCGTCGAATTTAGCGCCAGTCAATTTCGCATTGCGCAGGTTGGCTCCAGTCAAGTTGGCATTTGACAAGTTCGCATTGCTGAAATCGGCATTCTTCAGGGCTGCCTTGGTCAGGTTGGCACCGGTCAGGTTGGCACCGTCAAAGGTCGCCCGGTTGAAATTAGCCCGTTTCATATTCGCGCCGCTCAGGTCCGCGCCTTTGAACTTCCAGCCCAAGAACTTCGATTTGTTCATGTTGGTATTCTTCAATGAGGCGCGGTTGAGATTGGCTTCGTCATCGAAGTCCGAGTTGCTCATATCGGCTTTGTCAAAGGTCGCATTGCTTGCGCGCAGCTTGCCCGATACGTTCTTTATCTTCGCGTCGGTGAAATCGGCTTTCGACAAGCTGGTACCGCTCAGGTTGGTTTCGTCAAGCGTGCCTTCAGAGAAATCGGTACCTTGAGCTTGCGCCCCGCTCAGGTTGGCTTTCGTCAGATTCGTTGCGTGAAGGCTAGTGCCGCGCAAGTCGGAATTGGAGAAATTGGTGGATACGGCTGTGGAATAGGCGATGTTGCCATTCGACAAGTCGAGACTGGACAGATCCAATCCGGAAATGCGGGTGTTCTGCAAGCCAAAAGCCCCGTTGTTGTTGAATGTGTTAATCGCTTCCGCGCGCGAATCTATGTTAGTGGTAAGCAACGCGAAAGCGACGCTGCTCGAGAAAAGCAGCACGATGAAGCTCACGATGAAGCTGACGAATAGGTTTCTGCTGAACTTAGTCATGACTTCCTCCCAGAAGTACTATGCAGAAATGGTTCTGGATTGCTGCCCTGGTATATGGGCGCTGGGGAGCATTGGAGCCGCATTGCGTAGTATTACTTAATATAACCGAGAGCAACTTATCCATTGCTTTCAGCGTATGCTCATATATTTTGCAGTCAATAGCGGCGCTAAGAAACATTAATCCCCTGCTCATCCACAGCTAATATGCCTGTCATTATAGCGCCGCGCTGCTGGTGAAAGCGCGGAAAATGACGGGGATGAGAATCCGCGGAGGCATCACCGCGGCAGGTCGCGCCGTTGATTTCAGCGGATTCTCATCTGTTGCGGGCAGGGGACCGACCAAGGAATACTCATCTTGCCTTAATCAAACTCTAATGCGCGCTTTATTACACAATAAAATTTGATAATCGCGCCGTCCTGCCGCTTATTATTACGATAGATAGAGGGTAGATTTTCAGTGCCCAAGGGGGCTTACGGGCGAACGGGCGAATACCAAGCTAGATTCCGCCAGCAGCAACTATCCGAAGCAATTTATTGAAGCAACTGATTGAAGCAACTGCCGATATTAACTGATTGAAGCGGGGGCATATTTCGTCTTGCGGGATATCGCCTCAAACTCAGCGATATTCGGGCGAGACAAGGCTCGCCCCTACAGTTTTCTGACATTGATTTAAGGGCTTGCCCGCGTAGGTCGCGTTGGTCGCGTAGACACTGACCTTCGACACAGACCGTCACTGACCTTCGCTGACGGCTGGACCATTGCCCATCGAGCCCGCTGCTCTAAACACGCGCCACGCTCATTTGATACAGGTTGATACTGGGGAATTGAGCAATTGAGCAATTTAGCAATGAGCATGGAGGCGCTAGACCCAATCTGACGCAAATTCGCGCCAGACGCGCCAGATTGGAACAAGCCTTGTGGATAAGGCCGCCGTGCTATGCCGACGGCCACGGTATGTAAGGGGACTACTCGCCGCCGGGACGCAGCTCGACCTCGACCGGCTCCCACATCTCGCCAGTTACATCATGCCCGTCCATCATCAGCGCGTCCAGCGCCGCCTGCGCCAAGTCGCTGCGCTGGGCGTCCATGCCCGGCTCCATGCTGAGCACTTGCGCCTCCATCGCGATGGCGATAGTCTGCGCCCAGAGGTCTCCGTCCATCATGCCGATGCCATCCGGCGAGGGCCAAATCAGCTTGCTGATTTCGTTCAGCTGCCAGGTCTGATGGCTCTCGCCCAGCGTTGAACCGTTGTCCAGCACAATCTCGACGCACTCGGCGGGATTGTCGCGGCAGTGGATCCAGCCGCGGAAACTGGCTTTCAAGAAGGCGACAGCGATGTCCTCGTTGCCCGCTTCCGCCAGCCAGTCGCCATTCACGAAGACATGATCTTGCAGCATGGCGGTGCCGACATCGTTAAAGTCGATGACATTCAGGTCTTCCGGCTGATACAGCTCGCCGGTGTCGGGATTAACCGCTTCCAGGACCTGGGCGTATTCGTTGTAGGTCATGGCTTGGGCGGCGTCCAGCTCGCCATTGAGCAGCAGCGACATGTCAAAAGGCTGCTGAATGACGGTAACGTCATCGGCGTTTTCTGGGTCGATATCAACCGCGCGCATGGCGGCAAAGAGTTCATGTTCGTTGCCGAAGCCCCAAGTGCCGATGCGCATGCCGGCGAAATCATCGACCGCTTCGATGCCGGTATCGACAAAAGACACTTCAAGCGTGCCGCTGCGCTGGAAAACTTGGGCGATATTGACCAGGTTTACGCCCTGCTCGTTGGATTCCAGCACCTTCGGCACCCAAGCCAAGCCGAATTCGGCACCGCCCGAAGCGACGACTTGCTGCGGCACAATCTCGACCGCGCCCTCAAGAATCGTTAAGTCAAGCCCCTCTTCCTCGTAGAAGCCCAAATCGACAGCCGCGAAATAACCCGCAAACTGCGATTGCGCCACCCACTGCAATTGCAGCTTGACTGGTGTCAAGTGCTCGTCGGCGCTGGCGAGCGAAAGCCCTACGAATAACAAACATATCACTAAAATTGCAAGCCGCTTAGCCATGTCGTTTTTCTCCTGTCCTTATCATCATCACAGCGCTGCAAGCTGATTATAGCGACGTTTCGCCGCAAATGGAAAACGCGCTTTGCGCTTCATTGCTTCAGTCATTGCTTCAGTCATGGATACAGTCATAGCTCGCTCATTCCTCGTAAAAGGCGATGCCGCCATAGACCTGCGACAGCGGCAGGCGGCATGACAGCCCGTCCAGCTCTATGACAGCGTCCAGCCCCTCATACTCGCGCCGCGTCCAGCCATCCCCGACGCGGCTGTGCAGCTCGGCAAAGGCGCGGCTCTGCGCGAAGATGAGATAATAGTCGAGGCTGGGCAAGGCGCGGTACAAGTCCAGCTTGCGCCCACGGTCGCGCTGCAGCGATGAGGGCGAAGTTACTTCCAAGACCAAGCGCGGGTTGAGCAAGGTCCGCTGCTGATCGCGCAGGCGCGGCTTAGCGCAGACCACGCTTAAATCGGGATAGACATACTGCTCGGGCGCAATGCCCACCCGCATGTCGCTGCTGCAAATCATACATTCTGTATCTAGAAGCTGCGGGAACAAAATGCCCACAATGATCATTGGGATTCTGCTATGATTCAAGCTGCCGCCAGTCATGGGGACAATCACTCCGTCGATGAATTCATGCTTGGTCTCGCTGCGCGCTTCTAAGTCCAGATAATCGGCCACGGTCATTTCCCGCGGCGCAATGCGCTGAATTGCCATGTGCCTACCCTCTCATTCCTCGTAAAAGGCGATGCCGCCATAGACCTGCGACAGCGGCAGGCGGCATGCCAGCCCGTCCAGCCCGATGACAGCGTCCAGCCCCTCATACTCGCGCCGCGTCCAGCCAAGCCCGACGCGGCTGTGCAGCTCGGCAAAGGCGCGGCTCTGCGCGAAGATGAGATAATAGTCGAGGCTGGGCAAGGCGCGGTACAAGTCCAGCTTGCGCCCACGGTCGCGCTGCAGCGATGACGGCGAAGTTACTTCCAAGACCAAACGCGGGTTGAGCAAGGTCCGCTGCTGATCGCGCAGGCGCGGCTTAGCGCAGACCACGCTTAAATCGGGATAGACGTACTGCTCGGCCGCAATGCCCAGGCGCATGTCGCTATTGCATACAATGCAATCGCTGTCTGATAGTTCCAACTCGAAAAATGTAGTGAGAATGACTTTAATTCTGCTATGATTCAAGCTGCCGCCAGTCATGGGGACAATCACTCCGTCGATGAATTCATGCTTGGTCTCGCTGCGCGCTTCTAAGTCCAGATAATCGGCCACGGTCATTGCACGCGGCGCAATGCGCTGAATTGCCATGTGCCTACCCTCTCATTCCACCTCATTCCGCCTCATGCCGCCTCGAAGACGATGCCGCCATAGACCTGTCGCGGAAACTGGTACTACAGCCAGTATAACAGCCCTGTCAGCCCCGCGCGCCAAACCCTAGAGTAATGGCGAAATGGCGTCAAAATGTTCATTTAGCGCCGTGGCGAATCAAGCGGCATCCCGCAGCGAGACATGCCAGGGCATCAGCCGCCGCTCGGCAAGCAGCACGACCAGATAAAAGGCAATGCCAATCAACGAAGCCATCAGAATGGCTGTCCAGGCTTTGGCGAAATCAAATGCCGAAGCCTCCTGAGTGATGTAAACGCCCAGCGTAGCGCGTGGTCCGCCGAAGAATTCCGCTACCACCGCGCCAATCAAACTGAGGGCGCTGGCGACGCGCAGGGCGCTGAAGATGTAGGGCAGCGCGTTGGGGATGCGCAGGCTGAACATGATGCGCGCGGGAGACGCCGCGTAAGACTGCATCAACTCCAGCTGACGGGCGTCGACCAGCGTTAGCCCGCGCACGGTGTTGATCATGGTCGGGAAGAAAACGATGATGGCGACAATCGCCATCTTGGAGGCTGGGTTGGTCAAGCCGAACCAGTTGTTCATAATTGGCGCGAAGGCGATAATGGGAACGGAATTAGCGGCGATGGCAAAGGGCATGGTGGCTTCGCTGACGATGGTCCAGCGCGAAGTTATCAGCGCGACCAAAATGCCGCCCCCACAGCCGATGACAAAACCACCAAATGCCTCCCAGAAGGTAGCGCCGCTGGCTTCAAAGAGCAGCGAGCCTTCATCCGGTGCCAGCCACAAATCGACTTGCAGCATGAACTCGCTGAAAATGGCGGACGGTTTTGGCAAGAGAAATTGCTGAATATCAAAAAGCGTAACGATAAGTTCCCACAGCAGGATGACGCCAGCCGCGACTGCGATAGTCGGCGAATAATAGCGCAGCTGCCTGCCAAGCTTGGCGCGCGCCGAAACACCCTGAACCCGCTTCGTCTTATCTGACATCGCGGTCATGTTTCATTATTGGATACATTGGATACATTGGACACAGATGCGGAATCAGATGGAGACGCGGGGAAGCGCGCCGCCGAGCCAACCGCATCGCGCAGCAGCTCCCTCACCTCGGATACTAACGCATGATAGGCACTTTCGCTGCGCGTCTTAAAATCGCGCGGGTAAGGCAAATCGTTGTTGACGATCTTGGTGATGCGCCCCGGGCGCGGCGACATGACCACAATGCGCCCAGAGATAAACACCGCTTCGGAGATGCTGTGCGTGACAAAAATGATCGTTTTGCCGGTCTGCTGCCAAATGCGCAGCAATTCCAGGTTCATGCGCTCGCGGGTGAACTCGTCCAGCGCGCCGAAGGGTTCGTCCATCAGCAGGATGGATGGATCAAAAGCCAGCGCGCGGGCGATGGAAACGCGCTGCTGCATGCCGCCGGAAAGCTGCCAGGGATAGTGATTGGCAAAAGCACCCAATTCAACCATTTCCAGCATTTCCAGCGCGCGCTGCTGCCGCTCCGACTTGGCATAACCCATGACTTCCAGCGGCAGCTGCACATTCTTCGTCACGCTGCGCCAATCGTAGAGCGTGGCGGCTTGGAAGACCATGCCATAGTCGCGGTCGCGGCGGGCTTGATGCGGCGGCTTGCCATTGACCAGCAGTTCGCCGGCGCTCGGCGGCAGCAGGTCGCCTATCAAGCGCATTAGCGTCGATTTGCCGCAGCCGGAAGGACCGACCAAAGAGATGAATTCGCCCGCCCGCACATCGAGATTGATGTCCTTTAAGGCAATGACCTCTTCATCCGCGCCCGGATTAAAGACCTTGTGGATGCCCCTTGCCGCGATGACGACATCTTGCTTGGCTGGCATAATCTTGCTCTATCCTCAATCCAATGAACACAATGAACCAGTAAAACCAATTATCCCAGTTAACCTAGTGAACGAATTTGACCGCGCAGCGCGACCCGCTCGGCTAGGCTGACCGTTACAAAGAATAAAATGCCGACGGCAGCCGCCGTAACGATTGAAGCCCACAGCTTGGGCGTCGAAATCATACTGTAATCGGAACTGAAATCGAGGATGGCGCGCCCCAAGCCGTCGCCAATGCCCGAAGGCAATTCGCCGATTATCGCGCCGACAACGCTAGCCGTGGCTGATACTTTCAAAGCGGTGAATATGTAGGGCAAGGCGGCGGGGAAGCGCAGCTTCCACATGATGGTCCAGCCGCTCGCCGCGTAGGAGCGCATCAATTCCACTTGCTGCGGCGCTGGCGAACCCAAGCCGCGCAGCGTGTTGATGGTGACCGGGAAAAAGGTCAAATATGCCGCAATCACCGCCACGGACAGTTGGCTCGCGCCCAGCCAGATGACCACCATGGGCGCGATTGCCAAAATCGGCACCGTCTGCGACGCCACCACATAAGGCAGCAATGCCCGTTCCAGCAAGCGTGAATGCGCGAAGACCGCCCCCAGCGCGAAGCCCAATAGCGCGCCAAAGAGAAAACCAAAAATCGCTTCGCTGAAGGTATAGAAGCCGGCGTCGCCCAATATGCGCAGCAGCAGAAACTCGCCATTGCGCCGCGCCGGCTGCAAGAAGGCTTCCGCAATCATCTGCAAATGCGGCAGATTGAGATCATTCAGAATCTTCAAATCCAGCAGTACCAGGCTGCGAGGGGAACTAAGAAATTTGACATCGGCGAAATCGCCCGCTACCGTCGCGATTGCCCGGTCGCTGATTGCGCGAACGGTGCTGAACTGCTCAGCCGCTTCCGCGCGCGCCGCCAGGCTTAACCGGCCCGGGAAAGCCGGCGTGATGGGCAAGAATGCCAAGCCCTGCCGGCGGTCCAATGTCTTCATATAGCGCAGGTCCATATACGGCAAGTTCGCTCCCGTATCCGCTGTATCAGCCTTTGGCGGATGCGGCGGCATGAGATCGTCCAAGTCTTTGCGGTCGGCCATGACCACATCCACCTCGCCGGCTTGCAAAGACAGCAAAGCCGCCGCCAGCGACGGGCTGCGCTGGTAGCTCCAGTTCGCTTGCGGCAGCAGAATTTTGTAATCGACGGCAGCGGCGAAGGTCTTGCTCGCTTCCCAGCCGCACATCAGCAGGGACAGCGCCAAGAAGAAGCCGATTACGCGGCTTATCTTGCCCGGGCACAGCGCTAGCGCCGCCAAAACCGCCAGAATCGCCAGCAGCAGCAAAGCCAGTACATTGCTGCCATCAAGCGCCGGCACCATGAACACAAGCGCATCCAATAACAGCAGCGCCACGAAGTACAGCTTGCGCGCGGCCGGGGGGCGCGCGAAAAGCGTGGCGATGGCAGCTAGCAGCAGCAGCGCAATCAGACCGAGATAAACAGCGCGCATGCGGCTGATGCTAGCGAACAAGACCGCCGCGTCCAGGGCATCGACGCCCAGCTCATTCGCCCAATTGTCCGCGTAACGCGCCAGCGGCGATAAGATTTCTTCGGGCTCGTTCTCGCTTTGCTCCGCCATCCAAGTCGCCAGCCGCCCCAAGGTCGATTCTAGCTGCAAGGGCGCATCGACGGCTAAGCTATTGTAGCGCGCCAGCATCCCCAGGACCAAGCTCAGCGCGAGCAAGGTCAAGGCGACTATGAGCGCTGCTTTGATTTTCATCCGTGCCAATTCAGTCATGTGGAAATCAATATAAGGTCGCAATGCTTGGCTTGCCCGCTGTCGCGCCGAAGAAATTGCCCCATATCCGAGTCTATTAGCGGCGGGCGGCAAGTTCCTTGCCGGGCTATGCAAGGGCGATTGACCTGCATTTTAACGCAAATCAGCGCGTGACTCACCGAGGCGCACCTGCCCTTTCAAATTATTTTATTGAATTTTCTAATGCCTAACCTTAGTTGCTTGAACCTGATACCGCGGCACGGCCGCAGCTAGGACACAGCGACCAGCGCGCGCCCAATAATATCCATCGCCGCGTCCATATCCGCCGCCGCCACATTCAGGTGCGGCGCGATGCGCGCGACATTCCCGTATAAGCCGCCCTTGCCCAGCAGCAAGCCCATCCCCTTGCAAGTATCAACAAATGCGCTTGTACGCGCCGCGTCCGGCTCGCTGCCGCCGGGCTGCACAAATTCGAGCGCTTGCATCAGCCCCATGCCGCGCGCCTCGCCAATAATGGGGAACTCCGCCGCGAACTCGGCTAGTTTTTCCGCCATTCGCGCGCCCTGCCGCGCGCAGTTGCTCGGCGTATCATGCGCTTCCATGTATTCAATGGTCGCTAGCGTGGCGGCCATGGTTACCGGGTTGCCGCCAAATGTCGAGAAGGTCAGCCCTTGCAGGGCGTCGGCGACTTCGGGCGTGGCGATGGTGCAGCCGATGGGGCTGCCATTGCCCATGCCCTTGGCGAAGGTCATGATATCGGGTTCGACGCCCCATTGCTCGATGCCAAACCATTTGTCGCCAGTGCGCCCCCAACCGGTCTGCACTTCGTCAGAGATGAAGAGGCCGCCAGCCGCCTTCACGATGGGCATGACGCGCTGGAAATAATCGGCCGGCGGGACGATGAAACCGCCCACGCCCTGAATCGGCTCCGCCATAAATGCGGCGATTTTGCCCTGGGTGGTGGTGGCGATGGTCTCTTCCAGGTCTTGGACGCAGAGCTCGACGACTTGCTGCGGGCTCAAGCCAGCTGGCGCGCGGAAGGTATAGGGATTGCGCACATGCTTGACGAAGGGGTCGACCACGCCGCCCAAGCGCCAGTTGCCATGCGCGGTCAAACTCATCGCCAGCAGCGAGCGCCCGGAATAAGCATGGCGCAGCGTGATGACAGTCGGGTTGCCGGTGAACATGCGCGCCGCCAGCACAGCGGTCTCGTTGGCTTCGGTGCCGCTGTTGGTGAAATAGCATTTTTGCAGGCGTCCCGGCGTCAAGGCGGCGACTTTTTCCGCCAGGGCGACCATGCCTTCGTTGACATAGATGGTCGAAGTATGCTGAACCTTGCGCAGCTGCGCGATAGTCCGCTCGGTGATTTCTTCGTTGCAGTGCCCGACCGAGACGGTCAAGATGCCGCCGAAAAAGTCGAGGTAGCGCTTGCCCGCCACATCCCAGATATATTGGTCTTTGGCGCGGTCGACGACTAGCGGGCTGTCGCCGTGATAGGGCGCGGCGGCCGGGAACATCACTTGTCTATAGCGTTGCATGATATCGGCAGAAGCAGTCATACATGTTCTCCCCAGGGCAATTGCATCAAAATCCATAACTGTCGAACTTATCATCAAACTGACGAATTGCATTGCTATCAAATAGGATACACTATCAGGGCAATCGCTTCAAAGTAGACCTTATCAATGGGCAGGGCAATCGCATCAAATTATTTCAACACTGAGGCACCGAGGGTCGCGTAGGTCGCGTAGACACTGACCTGCGACACTGTGAATCGCCCACGATTTTGCGCCAAATTTCATGAGCGATCCTTGGCTCGCCCCTACAATTCATCAGTTTGATGTTCAATTCGACAGTTATGGATTTTGAAGCGATTGCCTTGAGTTGTCTTCCGCCGCATATACCGCCTACCCGTCCGCTGTGCTAGAATCAGCGCGATAATCCCTACAAAATTTGTTTCCAGCGCAGGGACAAGGAGCGAAACATGAGCAGGAAAATCAAGAACTATATTGACGGCGATTGGGCGGAATCGGGCGCGACGACATCCATCCCAGTGCATGACCCGGCAACTTGCGAGCATCTCGCCGACTGCCCAGATTCCAGCGCGGCCGATGTGAATCTGGCTGTGCGCGCCGCCAAAGCGGCTTTCGATGAATGGCGCAGCACGCCGGTGCTGGTGCGCGCCCAATATATGCACCATTTCAAAGTCATGGTCGAGGACAATTTCGAGCAGATTTCGCGCATTGTCGTGCGCGAGCATGGCAAGACCATGGACGAAGCGCGCGGAGAAGTGCGCCGCGGCATCGAAAGCATCGACTTCGCCATGAGCGTACCAGTGCTCATGCGCAGCGACGGCTTGGAAGACATCAGCTCTGGCATTGACGAAACCACGGTACGCCAGCCGGCTGGCGTCTTCGCCGCTATCACGCCCTTCAACTTTCCCTTGATGGTGCCGCTGTGGTTCCTGCCGACCGCCATCACCTGCGGCAATACCTTCATTTTGAAACCATCCCCGCAGACGCCCTTGAGCACCGAGTTCATGTTCGAAATGCTCGACGAATTGGACCTGCCCGAGGGCGTGGTCAATCTGGTCAATGGCGGCGTGCCATCGGCCACGGCGCTGATGGAACATCCCGATGTTACCGGCGTATCCTTCGTTGGCTCGAGCGCGGTGGCGAAGATTATCTACGAAACTTGCACCCGCAACGGCAAGCGCGTACAAGCGCAGGGCGGCGCAAAGAATTACATCGCCGTAATGCCCGACGCCGATATCGAAGCCAGCGTCAAAAACATCCTGGGCGCGGCTTATGGCTGCGCCGGGCAGCGCTGCCTGGCTGCGGCTGTGGCGGTCGGCGTCGGCGATGCCTACGACAACTTGAAAGATGAGCTGGCAAAACAGGTCGCCAAGCTCCAAGTCGGCTATGGCTTGGACGAAAGCACACAGATGGGCACGGTCATCAGCGACAGCGCCAAGCAGCGCATCGAATCCATGATAGCGCAGAGCGCGCAAGAAGGCGCAGACCTGGTTGTAGACGGGCGCGGCATCCATGTCGACGGCTATGAGAATGGCGCATGGGTTGGACCCACCCTGATAGCCGACGTCCAGCCCAATACAACTATGGCGAATGAAGAGGTCTTCGGCCCGGTCTTGGCTTTGATGAAAGCCGACAGCTTCGCCGATGCCGTCGACATCATCAACCAAAGCCGCTATGGCAATGCCGCCAGCATCTTCACCAGCAACGGCAAAAACGCGCGCGAGTTCAAGTACAACGTGAATGCCGGCAATATCGGCGTCAACATCGGCGTGGCGGCACCTTCGGCATCCTTCCCCTTCGGCGGGCAAAAGGACTCCTTCTTCGGCGACTTGCATGGCCAGGGCATGGATTCAATCGAGTTTTACACCGAGCGCAAGATCGTCATAGAAAGATGGGTGTAAGGCGATGTCCGCGCTGAACACATTTGGAGCAATCCTCAGCCATGCCGCCGCAATGGAAGCGCGGCTCTGTGATTGGTACAGTGGTATCGGCGAAGCGACCAAGGCAAAAGCGGCTGACAAGCGCCGGGCAAAACTGGAGCGCGTCCGCCGGGAAAACGTCGTGGAAATCACGCTGGAGCCGATTGAAGGCTTGGACGCGGCCGATTACGCGCTCTCGCTGCGCGACGCGTCAGCGGCTGGGCAAGCCGCGGCGGCCGCCGTCGCCGCGCGCTTTTATCGCGCCGCCGCGCCCAAGATCAACGTGCGCGCCGCGCAGCGCGCGCTGGAGCGCTGCGGACGGGAGCATGAAATATAGGGCGCTGTGGACAGCGCGCAGTAGGGGCGGCTCTGCGGACTCTGTTGAAATACTCGATTTCCCCCACCCCAAGCCCGTTCGCCATCTCTATGGCGAGGAGGGGCCGGGGTCACGTAGACATAGACCTACGGGATGGGGGTGTTTTTCAACGGAGTCCTGCGAGCCGCCCTAAGAAGGCAAGAGAAAACGCGAATAATTCCTTAGCAGCGCGATTACTTGCGTGAGAACAAAGAGGTCGAAATGGCACGGGTAGTGGAAAGCATCAATTTAATCTGGCGCAGGCCCGGCTGCCGTAGAGGTCGGCCGACTATAATTGGCAGTGGGCTGAAGGTGAAGCGCATCGTCATGGATTACATTTATGACCCTAGTAATCCATCTCCAGAGGACATCGCGGCGCGCTATGTTGCGACACCGGCACAGGTCTATGCAGCGCTTGCCTATTATCACCAGAATAAGTCGGAAGTGGATGCCGATATAGCGGCGGATTTGCGCTTTGACGAACTCCTGAAATCGGAAGGTCCGGAAGTCGCGGTAGCCTCACGCATATACATTGACGAGCCCGAAGAAGCGAGCATTGAGAGCTTAATTCTAATCAGCCGAAATACCGAAGTACATCATGGCAGCGCCTGCATCGATGGCACAGCGACGCGCGTCGCGGATATTGTCGTCGAATGGAGATATGGGCTTATCGAACCTGCTCTAATCGCCGAAAAATACGATCTGTCACTCAATCAGGTCTTTGGGGCCTTGGCTTATTACTATGAGCGCCCGAACGAGATCGACGCCGAAATTGAGTATGTCAGTGGCTTTGATGAGCGATGGAGGGCAGAGGACCTTGTCCCAGACCAGACTACGCTTCTACCTGGATGAGAATATGAACCCGGAAATCGCAAAACAATTGCGAAATCACGGGATTGACGCCTTGTCCGCCAAATGCGGAAAAATGCTGAGGAGGAGCGATCCCGAACAATTACGCTTTGCTGCGGAAGGTGGTCGCGTACTATGTACCGAAGACGCGGACTTTACCGAACCCGCATTCTTCACCCAAGAACACTGTGGTATCGCCTATTTTCCAAACAGCAATCTCGGCATCGGCTATGCCGTCAGTGCGCTGACCAAGCTCTATCAGAACGAAACCGCCGAGAGCATGAAAAACAGTCCCCGCTATATGTAAGGGCTGGGTAGGAAGGTTTCTCCATAAGCAAGCGCGCAGCAAGGCATCCGAATCAAGATAAAGCCAATAACAAATGAAGAGGTCGAAATGGCACGGGTAGTGGAAAGCATCAATTTAATCTGGCGCAGGCCCGGCTGCCGTGGCGGCCGAGCCACATTGATTGGCAGGGGGCTCAAGGTCAAATTCATCGTGAGAGACTATCTTGATGAAGAGCATTGCCCAAGCCCCGAAACAATCGCCCAGCGATATGCCGCCACGCTGCCTCAAGTTTACGCGGCGCTCACCTACTATTACAAGAATAAGTCCGAAATCGACGAAGAACTTGCCGCCGATCGCCGTTTTAACTATCTATTAAATTCGCAAGGATCGGATGCCGCCGTAGCCTCATTGCCGCCACCAGTCGAATTGGACAAGCCAGTCATTGAAAGTCTTCATCTCATCAGCCGCGATACCGACCGCCACTATGGCAGCCCCTGCATCGACGGCACATCAGTTCGCGTCGCCGATGTTGTCGTGGCTTGGCGCTACAAAGAAATCGCTCCAGTAAACATCGCCGAGAAATATGACCTATCGCTCAGCCAGGTCTTCGGCGCATTGGCTTATTATCATGAACGCCCTACTGAGATTGACGCGGAAATCGAATATGAGCGCTATCTGAAAGAGAGGCGGGAGGCAGGACTTGTCCCAGTCTAAGCTCCGCTTCTACCTGGATGAAAACATGGACCCGGAAATTGCAATACAACTTGCCAATCGCGGAATAGACGCCTTATCAGCGAAAGAAGCGAACATGCTCACGCTATCTGATAGATTGCAATTGCGCTTCGCCATAGCGAGCGGTCGCGTACTTTGCAGCAAAGACTCCGACTTTACCAGACCAGCAGTCATTTATGTCGAGCATCACGGAATAGCTTTTTTTCCCGATAGCTCGATTAGCATCGGCTACGCCGTCAATGCGCTGACCAAGCTCTATCAGAACAAAACCGCCGAGAGCATGAAAAACAGTCTCCGCTATATGTAAGGGCTGGGTAGGAAGTTTCTCCATAAGCAAGCGCGATAAGCAAGCGCGCAGCAAGGCATCCTAATCAAGATAATGCCACAAAACAAGATATAGCCACAACAATAGCCGTAACAATTGAGGAGTTGCAAAATGGATTTTGGCATCACATTCAAAGGCGATATTTCCCCCAAGCGCACCGTGGCGCTGTGTAAGCAAGCGGAAGTGGCTGGCTTCAAGTACGGCTGGTTCTTCGATTCGCATGTGCTCTGGCGCGAATGTTATTTGACCATGGCGCTCTGCATGGCGCATACCGACAACATGATCTACGGACCGCTGGTGACCAATCCTGGCGTGCGCGAATGGTCTGTGGCTGGCAGCATGTACGCCACGCTGGCGGCGCAAAGCGGCAACCGCATCGAAATCGGCATCGGCCGCGGCGACAGCTCGCGACGCATGCTAGGTAAAAAGCCCATGACCGTCGCCAATATGGAGCGCTTCGCCGATGTCCTGCGCGGCTTGGTCCGCGGTGACGAGGTCAACTATGACGAGACATCGGCGCAGCTGCCCTGGGCGAAGGACTATGAACTGCCGATATGGATCGCCGCTTATGGACCCAAAGCGCTGGCTGGGGCGGGCCGCAGCGGCGACGGCTTGGTGATTCAGCTGGCCGACCCGGGCTTGGTCAAGTGGTTCAGCGAGCAAGCCATCGCTGGCGGGGAAGCAGCTGGCAAGGACATGTCGGATTATCAGATTATGTCGGCGGCACCGGTCTGGGTAGGCGATATAGCAAAAGCGCGCGAACAGACGCGCTGGTTCCCGGCTATGGTAGGCAATCATGTAGCCGATATCGTCGAGCGTTATGGCATGGACAGTCCCGATATACCCGCCAGCCTGACCGCCTACATTGAGGGACGCAAGGGCTATGATTACAAGGAACATGCCGATAAAGACGCCGAGCATCTCGACTTCATCACCACGGACATCATCGACGCCTTTGGCATCCTGGGCGGCGTCGACCAGCACATCACCAAGCTGAAAGAGCTGGAAGCGGCCGGCGTGACGCAGTTCAACATCTATCTCATGTGCGGCGAAGAAGAGCGCATCGTGGCTGAATACGGCGAGAAAATCATCCCAGCTTTCCATTGAGCGCGGCTTATCGCAGGGGCTAATTTTAGGGGCGACTTGATGGACCTTGTTGAAATACTCGGTTTACCCCCACCCCAAACCCCTCCCCCATAAAGAGGGAGGGGCTTTAACAGCTCATTACGGTTCAGAAAGCTCCCCTTCCCTCATTTTGGGGATGCTCGCCATAGAGATGGCGAGGAGGGGCCGGGGTCACGTAGACATAGACCTACGGGATGGGGGTGTTTTTCAACAGAGTCTGATGAACCGCCCGCTGTCGCTATCAAGAAAGAGCAGACCATGGTAATTGAAGACATCCGCCAGATGACCGTCGAAGAATACTTCGCCTTCGATGAAGCCAGCGAATACAAAAATGAATACATTGACGGCGAGGTTCTTCCGATGACCGGCGGCACAGCTTATCACGCGGAAATTATGTTGAACCTTAGTTTCGCCCTGGGATTGCGACTGCGAGGTGGCGACTTTCACTTTTACAGCAGCGCCATGCGGGTTCGCATCAACCCAAAGCGCTATCTGTATCCCGATTTGAGCGTCGTCTGTGGCGTGCCGTCAACCGATGCCCGCGCCATCAACCTCTTCAATCCCACGCTGGTCGCCGAGGTTACGTCGCCTTCCACAGCGTATTATGACCGCGGCGAAAAGCTGCGTTATTATCAAAGCATCCCATCGCTGCGAGTGATTCTTATCATTGACCAGCTTGAAGCGCTGATAGGAGCGTATCTGCGGCATGAGGAAGGTTGGCTCTTGCGCAAGTACAGCGATTTGGACGCTGTCATACCGCTGCCGGCGCTGGGATGCGACCTGCCGCTGGCGGAGGTATACGCCGGCATTGACTTTTGACGCGCGGGAAAAGTCGCATTGTCGGGGCAACTCGCTGTTATCGAGAAAGAGCAGACAATGGTAATTGAAGACATCCGCCAGATGACCGTCGAAGAATACTTCGCCTTCGATGAAGCCAGCGAATACAAAAATGAATACATTGACGGCGAGGTTTTTCCGATGACCGGTGGCACAACTTATCATGCCGCAATCATGGCGAATACCAGTGGCACGCTTTGGCAGCGGCTCAAAGGCAGCAACTGCCGCCTCTTCAGCAGCGCCATGCGGGTTCGCATCAACCCAAAGCGCTATCTGTATCCCGATTTGAGCGTCGTCTGTGGCGCGCCGACCACCGATGCCCGCGCCATCAACCTCTTCAATCCCACGCTGGTCGCCGAGGTTACGTCGCCTTCCACCGCGTATTATGACCGCGGCGAAAAGCTGCGCTATTATCAAAGTATCCCATCGCTGCGAGTGATTCTTATCATTGACCAGCTTGAAGCGCTGATAGGAGCGTATCTGCGGCATGAGGAAGGTTGGCTCTTGCGCGAGTACAGCGATTTGGACGCTGTCATACCGCTGCCGGCGCTGGGATGCGACCTGCCGCTAGCGGAGGTATACGCCGGCATTGACTTTTGACGCGGCGCGGACAAGTGGATTATAAACCCATGAGCGCATTTACTGACTGAACAAAGCATTCGATAGGAGAAGATAATGGCAACGCTATTCAAAAACGGCACCCTCATCACCGCCAGCGACCAGGTTCGCGCCGATGTCCTGGTCGAGGGCGAGATCGTCACGCTTATCGGGCGCGAGCTCGACTGCGCCAATCACGAAGTGGTCGACTGCGCCGGCAAATATTTGCTGCCCGGCGGCATCGACGTGCACACCCACCTCGACCTGCCCTTCGGCGGTACCATTAGCAATGACGACTTTGATGTCGGGCATAAGGCAGCCGCATTCGGCGGCACCACCACCCATATCGACTTTGTCGTCCAGCCCATCGGCGGCAGCCTGCGCGATGGCTTGGAAACCTGGCGGGCGAAATCCAGCGCTATCGCCCAGATTGATTATGGCTTTCACATGGCCGTAACCGACCTCAACGACGCCGTCATGCAAGAAATCCCGACCATGCTCGACGAAGGCATCACCAGCTTGAAGCTCTTTATGGCATACAAAAACGTTTTCCAAGTCGACGACGCCACGCTCTTTAATACCATGCGCGTTGCCGCCGAAAACGGCATGATCGTCATGGTACACGCCGAAAATGGCGATGTCGAAGCGGCGCTGACACCGGCGCTGCTGGCGGCTGGCAAAACCGACCCGGTCTACCACGCCTCGTCGCGCCCGCCAGAAATCGAAGGCGAAGCGACGAACCGCGCCGTGGTCATGTCCGGCATCACTGGCTGCCCGCTCTATGTCGTGCACATGACCTGCGAAAGCTCCATCGACGCCTTGCGGCGCGGGCGCGCGCTCGGCTACCCCGTCATGGGCGAAACCTGCGTGCAGTACTTCTTCCTCACGGTCGCCGAGCACATGGGGCTGCCCGGTTTCGAAGGCGCGAAATACGTCTGTTCGCCGCCCATCCGCAGCAAGCACGATCAAGGCATCCTCTGGCAGGCTGTGCGCGATGGCACGTTGCAAATCGTCAGCACCGACCATTGCGACTTTTGGTACGACGGCGGGCACGGTCCCTGGCAGGCATGGCAGGAACAGACCGGCGGCAAGGATTGGGCCAGTTACGAGAAGCAGGACCCGTCTTACCGCCGCCCGGGCAAAGAATTGGGCAAAGGCAACTTCGCCAAGATTCCCAACGGCATGCCAGGCTTGGAAGACCGCATGATGGTCATGTGGCACGCGGGCGTGAACAGCGGCAAGCTATCGCCCTCGCGCTTTGTCGAACTTCATTGCACAAACCCAGCCAAAATCTTCGGCATGTACCCGCGAAAAGGCACGATTGCCGTCGGCGCGGATGCCGATATTCTGGTTTGGGACCCGCAGAAAGAGCATACCATCAGCGCGGCGACGCACCACATGCGCGTCGACTACAACTGCTATGAAGGCATGACCGTCAAAGGCATGCCGACGCAGGTTTATCAGCGTGGCAACAAGCTGGTCGATGGCGACGACTGGCTGGGGGAAAATGGCGCTGGTCAGTTCATCAAGCGGGAGCCAAACGCGCCGGTGTTGTAGCACATCAATTCAAGTCCCCGCTACCCCTTCCCGTTTTGGCGTTTGATTCTCGATCAAACGGGCAAATTCAGCCAGTGGGATTATGGAGCGCTACATATACAAAGTTAAGTCGCCAGCAGCGTGGCTAGGTTGCTGGCTCGCTTTTGTGTGCATTTCAGATAATTGGCGCAATCACCTGATCTCTCAAATGTGAAACTCGGTAGGGGCGAGCCTTGGCTCGCCCATGAAATTTGGCGCAAAATCGTGGGCGATTCACATGGTCGCGTAGACATTGACCGTCAATCGCCCCTACTTTGCGTCCTTTATTGGCATATTTTCGGATAATTCTCGGAGTTCTTGGTGCCTCAGTGTTGAAATAATTTGATGCGATTGCCCTGCCGTCGCTTGCACTGTACTTGAATTGCAGAACATATATGCTAGACTGGCAAATCTCGTTGAAGATTGCAGAGCAACTATTGCACAATTTGGAATGGTAAATAATGAAGACAGATTGAGAGGAAAATGATGCAAGAAAACCAGGAACGAAAGCAAAAATTCGAATCGGCAATAAAAGAGTACTTTTGCCAAGCAAAGATGTACTCAATTCGCGATTCATTTGAATTACAGAAAACGGGTGATTATGCTTATGTTTTTGGATTGTCCTCTTTTTCAGAAGAAGAACGTGAGGAAAACGTTTACTTTCTAGTACCAATAGATGCTGAACTTGAATTGATGGACAAGATTGACGGACTCTTTGAGTCGCAGATCAGTCCAAAAACGGTTCGTAATTCATTCGGTTTTACAATCAAGCAAATTGTAAAATCGAATGAAGAATTCATATTTCCATTTGAGTCTGATGAGAAGGAGCAGCAATATCACGACAAGCTTTACAGAATGTTGAACTTTCACTATAAACGGCAATATGACGTGATTGTTCCGATGTATCAGTTGGAGTGTGCACAGGGTGTAGAGTTTCCACTCGCCAATGCTGTCTTATACTCAGGTGGGAGGCAGTCCCATCTTGCGACAATTGCGAATAACAACGACAACCATTTTCGTGACGACGATAGACAGCAAATTGAATCGTGCAGTTATCTCAAGTTTCCCGTAACTGGGGATAATAACAGCCGCTTAGTACAAGCCGAGTTTGAAGTGGAGCAAGCATTACAGGTGTTGAGATTCACCTATCCTTGGTTCGAAAAAGATGGCAGGGCGTTCAATTCCGCTCACGGTGTATCAATGTGGAAACACTCAGATCGAGTTATCGTTTATGATCGTACATCCGCAACCGGTAATTCAATTCCTTGGTACGCTGAAATTCCTAATGGGATATTTCGGACGCGGAGGATAAGCGGCGAATTATTACGCGATGCCAAGAAGTATTCCTGTCTTGACAGCATAAATTATCATTTTCAGAATTATGACCGGAATCTTGTATCTAGGAGATTCTGTCGATCCTTCAAATATTACGATATTGCGTCGCAGATCTCTGATGCCGATGTTGCTCTCGCTAACTTTATTATTAGCGTCGACATACTCTTGCCCTCTGGTACAGCGGAGGAACTCACAAGTTATCTAAGCTCGCTAATCGAAAAAGGAAACCAATATGAAGGCAAAATGACACTCAACGAGCAACTAACAAATCCTGACAAAACAACATGGCCAGAACGTGTTAGGCTGACTGTAAGTGACTATAAAGAGTTTTATATTATTCGCGATAAGGTTGTTCATGGAAATACTATGAGCGATGCCATTCCGGACATTCAAGTGAAGAAATCGCGACAAATTGCGAAAAACGCTATTCGCGCTTTCGCAGAATTGTCACGTGCCTTCAACTGGCAAAGCGATAAGGAAGCAAAGAAATGGTTTAAATCACCATGCAAACCTCCAAAAGTAATAGCAGAATCGGCTAGCTAATCTGGAACGCGCCATGACCAACAAAGCCAACTTCGTCAGCGGCACCGTCTGGACCGGCGACAACCTGCCTGTCATGCGCGGCATCAACAGCGCCTGCGTTGACCTCATCTACCTCGACCCGCCATTCAACTCCAACGAGGACTACGCCGCGCCCATCGGCAGCCGCGCGGCCGGTGCCGCTTTCAAAGACACCTGGACGCTGTCGGACATTGATGTCTATGAACATGGCGAGCTGGCAGAGCGCAGCCCCGCCGCCTACGCTGTGATTGACGCGGCGCGGCAGACGCATGGCAAATCCATGATGAGCTATCTCATCATGATGGCGGTGCGCCTGATAGAAATGCGGCGCATCTTGAAAGACACCGGCAGCATCTACCTGCATTGCGACGATACCGCCAGCCATTATCTCAAGCTGCTCATGGATGCCGTTTTTGGGGCGCGCAATTATCGCAATCACATCACCTGGCGGCGCGCCACCTCGCACAATGACCCCGGGCGATTTGGCCGCATCTGCGACCATATCCTCTACTATGTCAAATCAGACGATGCGATCTGGAATGATGTCAGGCAACCGCGTTCAGCCGATTCGCTTGAAAGCGCCTACCCCAGCCAAGACGAGCGCGGTCGCTACCGAAATGCGGATTTGACGGGTCCCAAGCATGGGACAGATTCTATGGCACCAAGCAGTTTGCCTTGGCGTGGATATGATGTGTCCACGCGAGGCCGCGTCTGGTCCGCGCCTAAAACTGGAAAATACGCCGAGTACATCGAAAAGCATTTCATCTCCGGCTATCGGAGCATAGCAGGCATACACGAGCGGCTGGACGCGCTGGACAAAGCTGGGCTGATTCATCATCCCAAGCGCGGCAAATGGCCTGGGCTCAAACGCTACGCCGCCGCCGACGCTGGCACGCCGCCGCAAAATCTGATACTCAACCCCATCGGCTTCACCAATTACAGCGCGAGCAGCAAAGAATACACCGGCTATCCGACGCAGAAGCGACTGGAAATGATGGAGCGCATCATCGAAATCTCCAGCAACGAAGACGACGTCGTCTTCGATCCCTTCTGCGGCTGTGCCACGACGCTGGTCGCGGCTGACCGCCTGAACCGCGCCTGGGCCGGCATCGACCTGTCGCCGCTAGCGGTCAAGCTGGTCGACCAGCGCATCCGCGACGACCGCGGCGCGCTCTGGGGCGGCGTCATCGTGCGCGACGACCCGCCGCGGCGCAGCGACATGGGCAAATTGCCCAATTACCGCACGCACCGCCACCGCCTCTATGGCGAGCAAGAGGGTGTCTGCAAGGGCTGCGATACGCATTTCCCGTTTAAGGTTATGGAAGTTGACCATATCCTGCCGCGTTCTAAAGGCGGCAGCGACCATTACGAAAACTTGCAGTTGCTGTGTACGCATTGCAACAAGAGCAAGGGCAGCAAAACAATGGCGGAATGGCGCGCCGCGAAAATCAGCTAGGCGCGGCATGCTATAATTGCGCATGAAAGAATGGCTGAAGACCGATGGCGACATGCAAAGCGAAGGCATCGGCGGGGGCGGCGCGCTCTCGGGCGAGGACGCCTTGCCCGGCTTTCGCCTCGAGCTGGCGAAGCTCTTCGCCTAAATCGGAATAAAGCGAGGTAAAGATGAAAGTCCTAGAGCGCCGCTACGACATTGAGGACCTGTGGCAAATGTTCTGCGATAGCAACGATGACAAGCGCTATGAACTCATTGAAGGAGAACTTATTGAACTGCCCTTACCAGGCGAAGAGCATGGATATCTTACAATCTGGCTTGGCAAGTATCTCGTGGATTATGTTATCGAACACAATCTCGGGCGTGTTACCGCCGATTCGGGCTTTTACTCAGAGGATGATCGATACACCTTGCTTTCTCCCGATGTCGCTTTTCGCAGGCTTGACCCCGACGCTGAACCAGCCTCGCGGAAATGGGTGCCGGTCATGCCCGACCTGGCAGTCGAAATCAAATCGCCCAGCAACACCATGGCCGAACTCCGCCGCAAAGCCGCCATTTATCTGCGACATGGCGCGCGGCTGGTCTGGATCGTCATGCCCGACGTACAAAGCGTCGAAGTCTGCCGGCTAGACGCGACTGGCGACATGCAAAGCGAAGTCATCGGCGGGGGCGGCGCGCTCTCATAATCGTGTTAAATAACACTGTCTGTAATTTAAGGAGACATTGAATCCCATGAAACGTCTAGTTTTTCTCATTTTCTGCCTGCTGACAATCAGCGGTGCCAGCCTGGCGGCCGACCAAGGCTTGGATTTGCAGCACTACACGCTGGACAACGGCTTGGAAGTTATCCTGGTGCGCGATACCACAGCGCCGACCGTGGCGGTCAATATATGGTATCGGGTCGGCAGCGCCAACGACCCGGCCGGCAAAAGCGGATTCGCCCATCTCTTCGAACACTTGATGTTTGAAGGCTCGCCGCATATCCCCGACGGAGAAATTGACAAATTGCTGGAGCGCGTCGGCGGCTCGGCAAATGCCTTCGCATCCACAGACGTAACCGGCTATTACGAAACCGTGCCCTCGCATCAACTGCCCTTGGCGCTCTGGATCGAAGCCGATCGCATGGGCGGCTTGGCAGTTACGCAAGAAAGTTTGGATAATCAACGCGCGATTGTCATCGAAGAGCTGCAGCTGCGCTATGACAACAGTCCCTACGGACCAGCGGTGCGGGCGTTGCTGACCGTGCCTAATTCCTATGAACCCTATCAGCGGCACACAGCCGGCAGCATCGAAGATGTCAACCGCGCGAATCTCGAAGATGTGCTCGCTTTTCATCGCAGCTATTATGTGCCGAACAACGCGACCCTGGTGGTGGCTGGGGATATCGACTTTGACCGGACGCGCGCCTTGATTGACGAATTCTTCGCCCCCATCCCGCGCGGCGACGACCCGCCCACCCTGCCCGAATATATCGCGCAGGACCAGGAAGAAGCGGAATACATCACGATAGAAGACCCCTTGATCAACCTGCCGGCGCTGCTGGTCGCCTACGAGATTCCGCCCTTGGCGCACGCGGATTATCCGGCGCTTGATTTGCTCTCGCGCGTATTAAGCGTGGGCGATTCCAGCCGCCTGGCAAAAAGGCTGGTTGATACCGGCAAAGCGCTGCAAGCGGACGCCTGGATCATCGACAATCGCGGTCCCGGCATCTTCGCCTTCATTCTCATCGCCAACGTGGGCGTCGAGCTGGAAGAACTGGAGGCTGCGTCTTACGAAGAGCTGCAAAGAATCATTGATGAAGGCTTACCGCAGGCAGAGCTCGATAAAGTGATCGCCGGCATACGCAGCAGCGGCATTCTTGGCTTAGAGACGGCTTTGGGCTTGGCAGGCAGCGTACAAAACGCCAATTATTATTTCGGCGATCCCCAAGCGGTATTCTCTGGCATCAACCGCTACGAAGCCGTCACCAGCGCGGATATCCAGCGGGTAGCGACCGAGTACCTGGAAGCGCGCGACCGCCATGTATTTAATGTGGTGGAGACCGATGCCGAACCAGCGCCAAAGGTTGTGCCCTACGCCGCCGAAGAGGCCGCCGAGCAAGAGCCAGATTATCGCTACGTCATCGAGCAAAGTGAAGCGCCGCCACCCTTGGAAGCAAACGCATTCAACTTCCCGACCATCACCGAACACCTCATGGACAATGGCTTGGAAGTGGTGATAATCGAACAGCCCAATATGCCCATCATCTCACTGGATGTTTACTTCGCCGGTGGCTCCACCGCCGCGCCGCAAGGTTTGCCCGGGCTGGCTGGCATGACCGGCAGTTTGATTAGCCGCGGCACCGCCACCAGGAGCGCCCAAGATATTGCCGGCGCTATCGAACAAGTTGGCGGCGCTGTCGGCAGCTCGGGCGGCAGCGACAGCATGTCTCTCGGCGTTTTTGCATTGATTGAAGACAGCGATTTGGCATTCGAGCTGCTCGCCGATATGACCCTCAATGCCAACTTCCCCGAGAACGAAATCGAGCGCGAGCGGGCGGAGCGCGTCAGCGCCCTGGAAGCCAGCTTAGCCGAGCCCGGTTTCGTCGCCGGGCGCACCTTCGGTCGGCTGCTCTACGAGGGGCATCCCTACGGCAGGTCCACCACCTTTGAATCGCTGGAAGCCATCACGCGCGATGACGTAGTCGCCTTTTATGAATCGCGCCGTCAGCCCGACAATGCCGTGCTCATCATCGCCGGCGCAATCACGACGGAAGCGGGCTTGGCATACGCGGAGCAGCACTTCGCCGATTGGGACGGAAGGGCGCAGGCGGTCAGCTTCCCGCCGCTGCCACAGCATAGCGGCAGTCGCATCTTCTTGGTTGATCGCCCGGGCAGCACGCAAGCCAATTTCCTGCTGGGCAACCTCGGCATCCAAGGTGCCAGCCTCGATTACTTCCCGGCGCGGGTGATGAATCATGTCCTGGGCGGCACGTTTAGCTCGCGCTTGGTGCAAAACATCCGCGAAGAAAAGGGTTACACCTACAGCATTGGTTCCGGTTTCAGTTACCCGGCGGATATTGGCAGATTCGCCGTTAGCGCGGCGGTGCGCAACGACGTGATCGCGGCGACGCTGGAAGAAGTCTTCCAAGAAATCGAGCGCATCCAAAGCGAGCCGCTGACAGCGGAAGAAATCAAAGACGCGCGCGACGGCATCGTCGGCGAATTCGCCTTCTCGTTTGAGACTTATCAAGACTTCGTTGGCGCGGTCGCTTCATACAAGACGCGTGGCGTCGAGCTGGACCGCCTCAACAAGTGGATTGGCTATATCCAAGACGTTAGCGCAGAGGATGCGCTGGAAATAGCCAAGACCTACATCCATCCCGAGGATTTCATTATCGTTGTGGTCGGCGAAGCCAGCGCCATTCAGGAACAGTTGGAGACGCTCGGCGAGGTAACGCTTCTGGAAGCAGAGTAAAGCTGTCGCAAATGCTAGGTGGGCGGGTCTGTAGGGCGCTGTTGAAATACTCGATTTCCCCCCACCCCAAGCCCGTTCGCCATTGAGATGGCAAGGAGGGGGCGGGGTCACGTAGACATAGACCTACGGGATGGGGGTGTTTTTCAACAGCGACTCGCTGAGGCACCCGAAACCAACATCTCACATTTTGGCAAGCCACTGGACTCTGTTGAAATACTCGATTTCCCCCACCCCAAACCCGTTCGCCATTGAGATGGCGAGGAGGGGCCGGGGTCACGTAGACATAGACCTACGGGATGGGGGTGTTTTTCAACAACGTCCACTGGACTCGCCCCTACCAAGTTTCGCTTTTGAGAGATAGAGCTTTATGCCCCAAAATATTGAAATGCACTCAATTGATTCTGGCGCGATTGCTGCGCTTCGCGCCTCTGTCTTAATTTATGTCATCATGCTAAGTCAATTGCCGCCTTCAAAGCAAGCACAGCCTCCGCTTCCGCTGCGCGCGCTTCAATCAGCTGCCGGCGGATCTCATCGCGCAAGTCGGCAATCTCGGCTGCCGTCAGCGGGAAATCGCGCTCGCTAGCGGCTTTGGCGGCTTCGATGTTCTCGTTGCAGACGATGATTTCGTCCAAGCGCGCCGCGCCCTGCTCGATAAACAAGTTGGTCTTGCGGTCGATATTGTCGCGCAGGTCCTTGAGGAATGGCAGATTATCCGGCAAGAGCGCGCCTAGCAAGCCCTGCCAGGCTTCCCCCGCTTTGCGATAGCGCAGCGCCACATTTTCCAGCGCCGGCAAGCCCAGCACCGCCGCCGCTTCATCAAGGAAATCGGCATAGACATCGCGCTCGGCACAGACGGTCTTGCCAAAAGCCGGGCCTAAGAAGGTATAGGCACTGATTAAGACCGCCAATAAGGGGCGCCCGGTCGGGTATTCGCGCGCCCAACTGCCTTTGCTGCTTTTCGCTAGCATATCCGCCCAGTGCGCCATAGCGCGCAGCCCGAAGTTCTTGGCGGAGCCCTTGGGCGGTTTCTCGGTCATGAGGCGCACGCAGTCTTCCAGCCCCTGGCGAACGGCGGCGGCGAGCTTGGCTTCGTCCGGGTGGCGCAGCAGCAGCAGCCTGTGCTTCTCCTTTTTGATGCGGGCGCGCGCTTTGTCCAGGTCTTCGGCGCGCACCGTCAGCGGCACGCGGCTGCGATCGGCGATGTAGGCTTCGCCTTTTTCCGGCTCGTAGCCAAAGATGACCAGCGGCATGCCGCCCCACATGCCGGCATCATAGGCTAATGCGTTATAGGGCAGCAACCACATATCCGGGCTGGCAAGCGGCGCGTAGCCCGCTTCCAGCGCCTGAATCAAGTTTTGCCTTCCTTTGTTGGCGCTCGTACTTTGCTGCGCCTCGCGCGCGATGCCCAAGCGCTCAAAAATCTTTTCCATCGGCGCGAAGGTATTGCGCGTCAGCAAATTCACTTGCGGGTCGTATCCCTTGTAATGAAAGGTGAAGTACCCGAAGGTGATGCCGCCGCTTATGCCTAGCAGCATCGCTTCGCTAAAGGCTTCGCCGCTATGCGCGGCTTTGACGCCTTGGTAGTCCAGGGCGTTGCGGATGGCGGCCGTATCCCAATAACGGCCACCGAATTGACTGTAGTTTTCCAGTGTTGGCATGCGCTTGCGCTTTCTTATAGTCAGTACGATGCTTGCCAGTTTATCGTCTTGGACGCGCTTGCTGAGAAATCAGCGACATAGTCGCCGCCGATTTCTCATTTTTCTTTAATGTTTCATAGTCCTCGTCAGTTAGTCATGCAAATGGCACCACAAGGACTATCATGCAGGGGCGACGTTTGGCTCGCCCAAAACCTTGGTAAAAAGTCGCGCGGATATATTTTCTATTCTTTCTTGGCGCATTTTCTGTGTTGAAAAGCTGGGACGACGGCAAGCGGCGAAGGGCTGTGACCACTGATCATTGACCAATTGACTCGGATTTTGCACTAAACCATCACTAGCGCTCAAGCCTTACAGCCGCCTTTCAAGTCGCCGCCACTTTGCTTCCAGCTTGCGCCTCGGCATTGTGCACGACGGCACTGCCCGAGCCGCCAGCCAGAATGTCAAAGTCGACGCCAAGATGCGCCTGCTGCACATGTTCCGTGAACAAGCGGGTGTATCCCCGGCGGCTATGCGCGGCGGGGGCTTGCCACTGGGCGCGGCGGCGCTGCAATTCAGCTTCCGCAACATCCAGGTGCAAGCGGCGCTGAGCGACATCCAACTCGATCATATCGCCATCGCGCACCAGCGCCAGCGCGCCGCCAACCGCCGATTCCGGCGCGACATGCAGGACAACTGCGCCATAGGCGGTGCCGCTCATGCGGCCATCGGATATGCGCAACATATCACTAACGCCCTGGTCCAAGAGCTTGCGCGGCAGGCTCATATTGCCGACTTCGGGCATGCCCGGGAAGCCCTTGGGACCAACATTGCACATCACCAATACGCTGTCCGCGTCGACATCCAAGTCGGGATCGTCGATGCGCGCGTGGAAATCGTCCAGGGACTTGAAGACAAGGGCGCGCCCGCGATGTCGCATCAATTCGGGGCTGGCGGCAGAGGGCTTGATGACCGCGCCATCGGGGCAGAGGTTGCCGCGTAATACGGCGATGCCGGCGGCCTGCTGGAAGGGCGCGTCCAACCCGCTGATGACCGACTCGTCGTAACAAATCGCGCCGTCCGTGTTGCGGGCATGCGACTCGCCCGTTACCGTCAGCGCATCCATCGTCAGCAAACTCGCCGCATTTTGCATCACCACCGGCAAGCCACCGGCGTAATAGAACTCTTCCATCAAGAACTCGCCGGCTGGCTTCAGGTTGACCAGCAGCGGCATCTGGCTGCCCAGTTCATCGAAGTCGTCCAGGCGCAAATCAAGGCCGATTCGTCCGGCAATCGCCAGCAAATGCAAGATGACATTGGTCGAGCCGCCGATAGCGGCATTGATTTTGATGGCGTTCTCGAAAGCGGCACGCGTCAAAATCTGGGAAAGCCGCAAGCCTTCTTTTGCCATCGCCACGATGCGATTGCCGCTGAAATGGCAGAGGCGGCGGCGGCGCGCGTCGGGCGCGGGGATGGCCGCGCCACCGGGCAGCATCAAGCCCAGCGCCTCGACCACGCAAGCCATGCTCGACGCCGTGCCCATCGTCATGCAATGGCCATCGCTGCGCGACATGCAGGTCTCGGATTCAATGTAATCAGCCGCGCTCATCTTGCCGGTGCGCCAGTCGTCGGTAAAGCGCCATTTGTCCGTGCCGGCACCGATGTCTCTGCCTTGAAACTTGCCGTTCAGCATCGGTCCGCTGGTAACAACAATCGTCGGCACATCGACGCTGCACGCGCCCATGATGGCGGCTGGCGTGGTCTTGTCGCAGCCGACCAGCAGCACGACAGCGTCAAGCGGATTGGCGCGGATGGATTCTTCGACATCCATGCTGACCAGGTTGCGGTAGAGCATGGTCGTCGGGCGCATCAGCGTTTCGCCCAGCGACATCACGGGGAACTCCAGCGGGAAGCCGCCTGCCTCCAAGACGCCGCGCTTGACATGCTCGCCGAGGATGCGCAAGTTGGCGTTGCAGGGCGTCAACTCCGACCAGGTATTGCAAATGCCGATGACCGGGCGGCCGTCGAACATTTGCTGGGGTGTGCCCTGGTTCTTCATGCGGCTGCGCGCTTTGAAGCCCGCTTGACCGTCGCGCAAGAACCAATCGTGACTGCGCAAAGGCATGCGCTGCCTCCTTATTGATGAGCGGGAATTGACCGCCGAGTATAGCGCAAGTGGCGCGCTGCGCGCAGCCCCGCGCCTTTGCCACTTGCGCGATGCGCCTATGTCGATAATGCTTGCGCTGGCATACTGGCGCGATTTACCTAGACGAAGCTGGTCCCATGCAACGTATTTTCAAGCGCGAGCCAATTTACTACGGCTGGTATATCGCCTTGGCGCTAGCCATCACCGAGACGGTCTCCTTTGGCGTGATATTCTACGCTTTTTCCGTGTTCATCAGGCCTATGGAAGCGGAATTCGGCTGGTCGCGCGCGGAAATCTCGGGCGCGTTTTCGCTGATGTGGCTTATCACCGGCATATTCGCGTTCCCGGTCGGCTACTGGCTGGACAAGCGCGGCGCGCGCCTCTTGATGACGGCGGGCTCGATTGGCGCCACAGCGATGGTTCTGCTCTGGTCGCAGGTGCGGACGCTGCCCGAATTCGTAGTCGTCATGGCGCTGCTGGGCTTTTGCAGCGCCGCCATCCTCTACGAGCCAGCTTTCACCGTCATTGCCGCTTGGTTCGCCAACAAGCGCGGCCGCGCTATGGCTTTCCTCACTTTTATCGCGGGATTTGCCAGCACGATATTTGTGCCCTTGGCGGACGCCCTGCTGGTAGCGCAAGGGTGGCGGGGGGCGGTCTTCACCCTCGGCATCTTGTTGGGGCTCATCACGATACCGCTGCACGCCTTGGTCCTGCGCCGCCGACCGAGCGACTTGGGGCTGGCACCCGATGGCGCGGCGCAACCCGCGCGGCAAGACAGCGGCGAAGCCATCAAGCTAGGAGCGGTATTCCGCTCACGTTTTTTTTGGATTCTGACCTTGGCATTCGCGCTTTCCACCTTGTGCATCGCGGCGGTGCGCGTGCATTTTGTGCCGCTGCTCATCAACTTGGGCATTCATCCCAGCAGCGCTGCCCTAGCCAGCGGCGCAATCGGCATCATGCAAGTGCTCGGCAGAGTGATCTTCGCCGCGGTCGAATGGCGTTTTTCCAGCAAAACCATGGCAATTGGCATCTTTATCCTCTTGTCGGTCTCTTTGCTCACGTTGCTGTTGGGCAGTTCGCCGCTGTTTATCCTGCTGTTCATCGCGCTTTATGGCATGGCAATTGGCACCAACACGCTCATTCGCCCCTTGATCGTCGCCGATACCTATGGTGCCGCATTCTACGGGCGCATCAGCAGTACGATGGTGTTTTTCCTGACCTTGGCTGGCACAGCCGCGCCCTTCGCGGCCGGCGTACTCTACGACCGCTTTAACTCTTACAACCCGATGCTGCTCATCGTAACTGGCTTCAGCTTGCTATCCATCCTGCTCATTGCGCTGCTGCCCAAAAGCGCTTAGCGCATCATTTTATCTACCGCGGGGTGGGTCAGTCGCGCAGACACAGACCTTCGACTGCGGGTCAGGTGTGCGCCGATACCATCATCTCGCACTTGGGCGAGCCACGGGACTCTGTTGAAATACTCGATTTCCCCCACCCCAAACCCGTTCGCCATCTCTATGGCGAACTTTCCCATAAAGAGGGAGGGGCTTTAAAAGCTCATTACGGTTCAGAAAGCTCCCCTTCCCTCATTTTGGGGATGCTCGCCATAGAGATGGCGAGGGGGGCACGTAGACATAGACATACGGTATGGGGGTGCTTTTCAACGGAGTCCACGGGCTCACCCCTGCCGCTGGCTTCTGAAATTCATTTGAATGCCTTAATCGGATTTCCTTCTGAGACTTTTGGGGAAATTATGCTTGTGCATAGCAAAGTCATGTGCTTTGCCAAGCAAAGACTCAACTAAAGCGCGTGACTTGCCCAAGCCCGGGCTAGACGGGCGGCGGTTTCCTCCCAGGCGCGGACGCCGCTGGTGGCGTCCGCCGCTTCGATATTGCAAGCCGCCACCGCGCAAGCCCAAGTGGCGCAATCTTCATAACCCAGCCCGCGGATGAGCGCGGCGATCAAACCGGCGTAGGCGGCGTCGCCCGCGCCGGTCGTGCCTGCCACTTGCACCTGGAAAGCCGGACGCCAGGCGCGGATGCCAGCCCAATCCACCGGCGCTTGCCCGATTCTCGACAAGCATTCCAGGCGCGCCGCGTCGGCCGCAGCCCGCAAGTAAAGACCGCGCTCGCCGAGCTTGAAACCGGCGATGCCGACGCCCATCTCCAGCAGTTCCGCGGCTAGGTCGTCCAGGTAGGCGTCTGTCATGCGCGCGATGATTTCGCCTTGCCAGCGGTCGTGATCGGCACGCCGCAGCATATACAAGATTTCTTCGATGCTGGGCACAAAGATATCGACATAAGGCAGGCATCGGCACAGAATCGCGCGCCAATCGGCTTGCCCGCTGGGGCTGTCGGGGGCGGGCAAGCTCATGTCGACGCTGGTGACGGGTCCTAAGGCTTTGACCGTCGCGATCAACTCATGGAATCCAGCGCCGTCATTCTCGTACAGGCGCGGCAATAGCGTCGGATATCCCAGGTGGAACAATTTGCAGCTTGCCGCCAGCCCAAGGTCAATGTGGTCTAGGCAAAATCCCTGATAGACGCCGGTATGCGTCAGCAGGGTGCGGTCGTGGTTTTGCGGCTCGATGACAATCGTATAGGCGCTGGCGGCGTCGGGCAGGATACGGATGTGATCGCCAAGCGCGCTGTCATATTGGCGCACGTAATCAATAATCGCTCTGCCGACCCAGTCGGCACCAACCAGCGCAAACAGGTCAACAGCAATGCCCAAGCGCTGCAGCGCCAAACCAGTATTGGAAACAGCGCCGCCGGTCGAATATGTAATTGGACCGATTTCGAAGACTTTGCCAGCCGTGATGACTTGCTCGGGCTTGAGCAAAGCCATATCCGGCAAAATATCAAGCGCGATATGACCTGCTACCATTACGTCAGACGGCATGGCTTGCTCTCGTCCTCAGTTCCATTTGCGACTATTCGTGGCGGCCGCGTCAAGGGCTGCCGCGCTTCATACAAATAACAAGCCTTCTCTTCGCACGAGCGTCGCGGTTTATTGCGGTTTATATAAGAAGTGAACGGGCTAATTCCGCCCTGGGCGGTCAAGCCTCCGCTTGCATCACGTCAACCAGCACCAGCGAATCGGAGACAGGAAGCCCATCAACCGTGAAGGGACTGTGGTCGTTGGCATACAGCGCGACCGTCAGGACTTCAGCGTCCACGGGCAGCGCGCCCAGATGATACCATTCGCCATATAGTCGCGCGATTTTCGCGCCGTCCACATAGAGATGCGCATGCCCCTCGCCCGGGACGGGGTCCATATCGATATTCTGCGGCGTGAAGGTGAAGTTCAGCGTCTGGATACGGACGTTATAACCCCCGCCAGCCAGCGGGAACAATTGCAAGTTGACCACAGGCGCTTGGTCAAAAGTCATCTCGAAGCTGCGGTCGCGGTAGGGGTTCACACCTGCTTCCAGCGGCGTCCAATAATCGCTGTAGGATTCGTAACATTCCAGATCGCCGCCAAAGACCTCGCGCTGGCCAATCACGAAGGCATAGCGCCCGATTTCTTCCTGCGGATGCCAGAGCGCCACGGTGTAGGCGGCTGATTGCGGCGCTTGGAAGAAATAGTCATCCCAATTCCAAAAATAGCGGCGGCTGAATGGCTCGAACCAATAGTTCGGCTCAGCGCCCAGCGGAATCATCATAGCCCCATTTCCTTCGGGAATATCAAGCGCTGATGGCAGCTGCGCCCCCGCGTCGCCCTGGATGCCGGGACCAAACACCGCCATGACCGGCGCATAGGCTGTCTGCTCCGAAATCGCGGGGATGCTCAAGCTCAAGAGCACGGATTGCCCTTGCTCGGCTTGAAAGCGGAAAAAGTCGACATCGCCGGCGGGGTAGACATTGCCAAAATAAGCGTAGGAGATGCTGGGGTCGGGGACGCGCCAAGGCGCGCGCGCGCTCAAGTCGGCAAATTCACAAACGGGCTGATGCGCCAGCGCGGCCGGCGCATACAGAGCCAGCAAGAAAATCACGTAAATCACATATAGCTGCGGGTTCGTCAATGCCTGTCTCATGGCAGCGCCTTTCATTATCACAAATTCAATTACCGCAATGCAGAAGTAAAACCAAGCAAGTAATGAAACTTTTGCATTCAACTTGATACGCGGCTTTGCGCGGCTCACAGTGTCGCCGCTGCAATGCGGCGTTTAGCGCTTGCATAACATAATTTGATTTTCTCAGCTTACTGCGGCGGCGGTTGATTCTCGCACTCCATCTTTTCTGGGCGGATTAGACAGCGCTGGTTGACCGCGACCCGCGTATATTCATGATAATCGCCATTGAGCCAACTAACGAGCACGCGCGTAATTTGAGAATCGCCCAAGCCGAAGTGCAGCGCCAGCTCGTTGCCCGCGCCCAGGCTCGAGCCAGATTTCACTTCGCGAATCTGCGACAAGCCGTCGTCGGTGTCGACGCGCACACGCGTGCCGATGGCGTCACGATCAATGTCGCCGCCGCCTTGCAAGTCGAAGGCGATCCAGTTATTCAGCCGCGCCGCGAGATTGTTATTTTGAAATAATTTGTGCCCGATATCCCAGTAGGTCAGCGCGAAATCGACGCGGCCGTCACGGTCATAATCGGCCGTGCTGAAGCCCATCGTCGGCTGCGAGCCGTCGGCAAACAAGTCTTGATCAACCGCGGCGAAACTGCCATCGCGCTGATTGTGATAGAGCATATCCGGATACTGGAAGTGCATGCCGACCGGCCCAAATTCCGGTGCCAAGCCATGCAGCAGCGCATCCGGGTCATCGAGCTGCCCGGCGGCGGGCGCGGAAGCCGGCACCAAGCCGGTCGATGCCAGGAACAAGTCCAGCCAGCCGTCGTTGTCGAAGTCGAAAAATGCCGTGCCCCAGCCGACCGACTGCCCGGTATCATAGCCGACGCTGGCGACTTCCGCGCTATTGCTGAATGTGCCGTCGCCTTGGTTTTCCAGCAGGACCATGGCATTCACCATATTGGAAAAATAAAAATCCAGGTCGCCATCGTTGTCATAGTCGCCGGTTGCCAAGCCCATGCCATGCACAACCGAATCCGCCCCAGAAGCCGCCGAAACATCGGTGAAGCACCAGCCATCGCAGCCAGCGCCATCGTTGCGCAGCAGTACATTGCCCAAGGAATTCGCCACTTTGTCATTGACGACATACAGGTCGAGATCGCGGTCGTTGTCGTAGTCAACCCAGCTGGCGGAAAAACCAGCGCCCAATAATTGCTCGAAGCCCAACAAGCCCGAGACATCAGTAAAACTGCCATCGCCGTTGTTGTGGTAAAGCGCGTCGCGGCTGCGCGAAAAATCGTCCAGATCGCATTCGGGAACGCAGGACCAATTCACGACGTAGAGATCCAAATGGCTGTCGCTGTCATAATCGCCCCAGGCGGCGGTGCTGCCTTTGCCGATATCGCCGACGCCAGCTTCAATCGTTACATCGGCGAAGCCCTTGCCCTCGCGGTTGCGGAAGAGCCGATTCGCGCCCATATTCAGCACATACAAATCGCGCCAGCCGTCATTGTCGTAATCCGCCCAGACCGCGCCGCCGCTGGGAACATCCGGCAAACTCAGCGCCTGCGAAAATTCGGATACCGAGAAACTGCCGTCGCCATTGCTGCGGTAAAGAACGTTAGGATCGAGGTTGCCGGTAACAAAGAGGTCTACCCAGCCGTCATTGTCATAATCCGCCCAGGCGGTCCCAGCCGCCAGATATTGCTTGCCAAAGCGTCTGGGCGCGTCTTCTACCCAAATGGCGCGGTGAGTAGCGCTGATGCCCGCCTCCAAGCTGACATCGTGAAAATGTATGGTGTCGCCAATGAAGTAGAATAAGAACAATAGCAGCGGCAGTGCCATGGCACGGTCAGTCCTTAGTTCTTCAGTTCATCCGTTCTGCAGTTCATCAAATCGCCCCTTATTCACTACATCCCCGCAAGCTGCGGCACTGGCTGAGGCGCTGCGGAGGATTCGGCAAATTCGGCGATTTGGCCATCGCGCAGGTGGATGATGCGGTCGGCGTATTCGTCGACGATCGGATCGTGACTGGACAAAAGAATTGTAACGGCTTCCTCGCGCGCGATGCCTTGAAACACTGTTAATATCATGTGCGTCGTTTCGCTGTCCAGTTCGCTGGTCGGTTCGTCTGCCAAAATTAGGCGCGGCGACGTGACCAATGCGCGCGCGATGGCGATGCGCTGCTGCTGCCCGCCAGACATCTCATAAGGTCGATGCGCGTAATAATCCTTCAGGTCTACCCGTTCCAGGTTCTTGAGGATGCGCTCCCGGCGCTCGCGGCGCGGCAAGCCACCCAGGCGCGCCATCAATTCCAGGTTCTCGTAGGCGGAAAAGCTGGGCATCAAACCCATCTGCTGGAAGACGAAGCCGATACTTCCGCGCCGCCAGTGCGTACGCTGTTTTTCATCCAGCCCCGAGATGTCCTCGCCATAGATCCAGATTTTGCCGCGGGTCGGGTTGTCCAAGCCACCGAGGCAATTGAGCAAGGTCGTTTTGCCGCTGCCCGAACGCCCGCGCAAGGCGACGAACTGCCCGCTTTCGATTTCGAAACTGACATCCCGCAGCGCCGCCACCTCGCCCGAGTCGGAGGCGTATACGCGGCTGAGCTCGCGCGTGACAATGGCTTTTGCATTCATTTCCGTCCCCTTGCGCGTCCGTCGTCATCAGCCGCGCCTTTGCGCAGCCCCAGCCTGGAAAAGAGGCTGCCCTGCTTGCCGTTGGTGCCGGCGCGGACTTCGCGCTCGATTTGAATCTCGCTCTGCGACGAAGTCTCTTCCAAGTTGTGCGCGGGCTTGATAAGCAATCCGCGTTCGGTAACTTCCATTTCGACACGGTTTTCGATAGCCAACTGTTCGCGATAAGCCTTGGGTATCTGCAAGCGCCCGGCCGAATCCAGCACGATTAACTCTTCGAAATGTTCTTCCCATGCTTCATGCGCCTGGCTTGCGGCGCTGGGGTCATCATTGGGGCGGGTTTTGCGTTTGCGCCGCCGCAGCACCGTTTCGCTGGCCAGCTTGCCATCGCGTATCGCCACAACCCTGCCTACATGCTGCGCGATTAGCGGGTCGTGACTGACGATGCAAATTGTCAAGCCCAGATCGCGATTCAAGCGCTGGAACAGGTTGTAGACTTGGTCGGAGGTAACGGAGTCGAGCTCGCCAGTCGGCTCGTCCGCCAGCAGCAGCTTTGGCTCGTTGGCCAGAGCCACCGCGATTGCCACGCGCTGCTGCTCGCCGCCGGATAGCGCGAAGGGTTTATGGTTGTAGCGATCGGCGAGGCCGACCAGGTCCATCAGTTCGCGCGCGCGCTTGTCGAGCAGCGCGCCAGTCTGCCCAGACAGCGTCATCGGCAATTTGATGTTATCCAGCGCCGACAAGTAGGGGATGAGATTGCGGCTGCCTTGCTGCCACACAAAGCCGACCTCCACCTGGCGGTAAGTCGTCAGTTCGCGATTGCTCAGCTTGAGCAAGTTCTGTCCGTCGACGATGACTTGGCCCGCGGAGGGCCGCGTCAAGCCGCCCAAAACATTCATCAAGGTGGTCTTGCCGCTGCCGCTGGCGCCAACCACGCCGACCATTTCGCCTTCGCGGACGGAGAGGTCCAAGCCCTGCAGCGCCATCACTTCGATGTCGGCGACTTTGAATATCTTGTAGAGTTCGTTGCAAATGACAAAGGGCGCTTCGCTAGCCATCAGAGCGACTCTCCTAACTTGACTGCCTGGAAGATGCGCATGCGCCGCAGGACCAAGAGCAGGATGATCATAATCAGCAGGAAGGTGCCCACGAACAGGGCGACAATCTGGGCAATCTCGGTCCATGCCATCGTGATGACATAGGGCGGCACGACGCCTTCCAGGCTGCTGACGAATTGCATGTAAGGGATATAGAGCACACTGACCGCCAAGCCGATGCCGACGCCCAGCAGCAAGCCAATCACAATCAATAGCCCCAGCTCCCAGGCGACGGAAAGCATCATTGACGCTTGCGACAAGCCGATGGCGCGCAAGATGCCCAGTTCAACATAGCGCCGCCGATAGGAAAAGACCGTGTATAGCAAGAAGCCAATCATCGTCGCCAGCGACGACGTGATGAAGCCGATGGACAGCAAACCAAAGAGCCCTTGCCGCTCTGGGCGCGATTGTTCGCGCTCGATGCGCGTGGTCGGCTCTTCGATGAGGACGCCGGTTGCGCCGCGGTCGAACAAAGCGCGGCTGAATGCTTTGGGGTTGAAATCCGGTTCGACGCGCGCAATCACGCGGTGCGCCAATTCTTGCTGCGCTTGTTCAAAGAAAAAGTCCAGGTTGCCCACAAATAGCGGACCATCTTCTTCCGGATACCAACGCGGGAAGTACTCGAGGCTGCCCACAATCTGCAAGTTGATTTTGAAGACCTCGCCGCCGCTGCGGATGTCCAGCTCGAGCAAGTCGCCGATTTCCAGCGCGCGCTGCTCCAGGAATCCGCGCGAGACCAGCACGCTGTCCTGCTGCAGCGCCAGGGCGTTTGTCAAGTAACCCAAGCGGTAGGATGCAAAATCGGGCCGCCAAAAGATGACCGGACCCAGGTCGGCGCGGTCGATGCCGATGAAGGTGCCTTCGACGCTGGACATGGTCAGGCGCGCCTTGGCGCTATACTCGCCGATGCGCGTCGCGCCTTCGACATGCGGCATCGAGGTGAACTCGGAAATGTGCATGAAAGCCGGCGGCTCTTCGTTGCCCGCGCTCGCGCCGGGGATGCCGCCGCCGGTCTGACTGAAAACGCGCACGGACATATCAGCAGCGATCTTGTAATACTGCTGCTCGTAGAGATAGCGGTCAATCGTGCGGGCGAAGGAGGCGGTATAGATGCCCAGGCTGATGGTCGTTATCAGCAAAATCAAGGGCAAATAATACGCGCCCGGCGCGCGCTCCAATTGCCGCGTTACGATCAGCAAGCCGACGCTGTTGCTCCATTGAATCAGCCAAGCCATGAAGCGCAGAATCGGCGGCAAGAAGCGCAGGAAAAATAGCGTCAGCGCGAAAATCGTCAGCGGCGGCAGCAAGAAGACAAAGGGCTGGTTATAAGCCTCGTCGATATTGCGCGTCCCGCCTTGCACGTCAATCAGCCCGCCCTGCTGCACAACCTGATAATAGAAGTAGCCGATAAGCGCCAGCAGCAAGATATCGACGCCCAGGCGCTGCCACCAGGGGCGGCGCAGCAAGCGCGACTTGTCCATCTTGTAGCTAATAATGGTATGACGCGCCGCGCCGATGGTCGGCACAACGCGGATTAGCACGGTAAATGCCAGCGCCAGCGCGATGGTCGAGCCGATAGCCGGGGGAATCGACACGATAAAATGCTCCCCCCAGCGGAAGTCCATGAAGCTGCGCGTGGTGCCAATCAACTGCGTGAAAGCGACTGCCAGCATCATGCCAACCACCAGAGCGATGCAGCCCATGATGAGCCCCTCGACTGTGGTCAAACCAACGACCTGGAAGGGCGAAGCGCCGCGGCTGCGCATGACCGCCGTCTCGTTGCGCTGGCCATCCACAACCAAGCCCACCAGCATGATGAGAAAGGCGATTAGCAGCGCCACAATCGGGATGCTGAAGACGGTCAAGGTCAAGGTTAGCACCGAGACAATGCGTTGATAGGGCTTGAGCTCTTCTTCCGGCGAGGCTTGGATATAGGTGCCGGGCAAGTATTGATCGGCAATTTTTTCGGTGTCGATATGACGTTTGAGCAGCTCGTCGACGCGGCTGGTATTGACGCCGCTGCCATCGGTGACCAAGTACCAAACCGCTAGATTAATCTCCGAGTCGGTATGGGGTGCCAGGCGATTCACATAAGTCGCTTCGTTGATGAGCAGGATGTCTTCAAAAACGTTGGGGCGATAGAACCAGTATTCCGATTCATCGTCGCGGGGCCGCCAGATGCCGGCGATGCGAATCGCGGTGATTTGCATCGGGTCGTCATTTCCCAGCCGCCAGTTGTAGCCCGAATAGATTTCGCCCGCCTGCATGCCATATTCAGAGGCGAAATCCTCGTGAACCATGACTTCGATAAGGCTGTTGGGGTCGGGGTCGGCTGGTGCCGGCAGCGCGCCCTCGACCATTTCCACCTGCGCTTCTATGTTTTCGGTCGTGCCAAAGCTGACATAATCCAGCGAACGATTCTCGTCGCGGTAGTTCGTTTCGTCAGCCGGGTACAGGCGGAAGTTCTGCGTTTCCAAATGGCGCACGATTCTGGTCATGCGCAAGCCAAGTTCTTCCCCGCCTTGTTCGCGCAGGTAGCGGTCTAAGCCGCCGATGTCTTCCCAATTAACTGGCTGATTCCAAGAGCCGATATAGCTGAACATGTAGGAGAAAGGCGGGCGGTTGATGCGATCGGGACCTTCGGTGAGGCGTTCGGTCAGGATGCGGAAGGCGACCGATTCGGAATAAATCGGGATGGTCAGAACAAGCGCCACAGCGACTGTCAGACCGACGATCGTCGCTAGCGACAGCAGGGGCTGTGCCAGCAGGCGTTTGACCGCGACTATGAATATAGCGCGGATTCGCAAGGCGCTGCGCGTCATGGTCCGATAACCGTCTGGTTCTCTTCCGCGCCTTCAAGGATTTCGACGCGGCCGTCGCCCTCTAGCCCGAGCCGCACATCGACGCGGCGCTGCAAGCCTTCGTTTTGTACGACGATAAAATTACGTCCGCTAAATTGGCGGATGGCGGAGATGGGCAGCCAAAGCACGTCATCGCGCTCTTCGATTTTGACGGTGAATTCCATGCGATCGCCAGCCTGGAATTCATCTTCGGGCGGCTGCTCGTCGAAAGCGACATGCACATATTCATCGGTTGACAGCCCATAGGGCGCGGGCAAGCTGGATATCGTGCCGCTGTAGACGTCGCCGGGCAAGCTGGCGCGCTTGGCGCGCAGCGGCATACCCTCCGCCAGTTCGCTCATGTCATCGGCGTTCATCTCGTCGGTGATTTCTAGAATCGAAAGGTCCGCGACCGTCGCGATTGGTTCAAAAGCGATTATCGGCTCGCCGGGGTCGGGCGCGAAGTAGACCAAACGCCCGGTCATCGGCGCAAGCAGCTCGGTTTTGGCGATAGACGCTTTGATTTCGTCGACGCGCTTTTGCGCCCGCGTGACATCAAAGCGCAGTTGCGGATCGACCCCCGATGTCAGCTCGTCGAGGGAAACTTGCGCCAGGTCGCGCTCGATTTGGCGCAGGTTGATATTGAGCGAGTCGTCCGCGCTGGGCGGGTCGGCCGCTTGTTCAAGCGCGTGGTCCAGGCGCAGCTGCGCGATTTCTAGGTTAAGCCGCGCGCGCTGGCTATCGTAGCGCACTTGGCTATCGGCGCTATCGAAGATAGATTGGGCGATGGCGAGTTCTTCTTCGGCGTCGAGCAGTTGCGCTGCCAGCGCTCTGGAATCCAGGCGCGCCAGGACATCGCCCGCGTTCACATTCGCGCCGCGCTCCACCAATACTTCCAGAACGCGCCCGTCAATCTCGAAGGCGATTTCTTCGGTAATAAGCGGCGAGATGCGCCCAAAGAAACGGCGTTCATAAACGATTTGGCCGCGCTCCACCTGGTAGACAGGTTTGCTGGGTACGACCGGGGTTGGGATAGCTGTTGGCTCGCCTTGGGTAATCGCATCGCCGAAGGTCGCCTGCGAAGCGCAGCCGGTGAGCCATGACAGTGCCAAGACAAGCAAAACAATGAGTCGCACGATAACCCTTTCTTTAGTCTGCGTTTGCTGGAATAAAGCGCGGCAAGGCATTTTGGCGCTCGCCAAAGCCATTTTACTTCAATTTCACAATTGTACAACATCTTGCATTGGACTCCAGTCCAGCCTTAGCGAAGGGACGCATTTCAGTCTTTTGGCAGAAGCAACAAACACAGTGTAGCAATATGACATTGACCACCTACTCTGACAGAAAAAACGCGAATTATATGTGGAGCGGCTCGTTGGACTCTGTTGATATACTCGATTCCTCCCCCACCCCAAACCCGTTCGCCATCTCTATGGCGAGGAGGGCCGGGGTCACGTAGACATAGACCTACGGGATGGGGATGTTTTTCAACGTTTGGCATTTTGAGAGATAGAGCTTGATGCCCCAATAATCTGAAATACACCCTAGCGCAGGGAGAACAGGCTGCGTGGTTTTACTGAATATTGAGATTTTAGGGTATGCTGTAAGATAAGCTAGCGGGATGCTGAAATGATTTCGATACCTCAAGCACTGGAAAGCGCGTGATGGCCGAGCATGACATCAACGCGGTCTTGGAAAGCTATCGTGGGCGCGGGCGCGAGGCGCTGCTGCCGGCGCTATGGGACGTGCAGACGGCGCATGGCAGCATCAGTCGCGAATACGCGCATCGCATTTCCCATATCCTGCGCGTACCAGAAGCCGACATCTATGGCGTCATCGGCTTCTACACGCTCTTCCATGCCGAGCCAACTGGACGCCGCATCATCCGCGTCTGCAGCGACCCAAGCTGCGCCTTGGCCGGCGCTGACGCGGTCTGGCAGGGGCTGTGCGACCGGCTTGGCTTAGCGCGCGCTGGCATGACGGCTGACGGCGAATACACGGTGGAGCATTCGCCCTGCCTGGGCATGTGCGACTACGCGCCAGCCGCCCTAGTCAGCGAACGCGGCAAAAATGATATTGCGCTGGCAAATGTGACGATTGAGGACCTGCTTGCTAGTCCCGATGGCGCTTATTTCAAGCCCGCTGGCGATGAAAATTCGGTTTTGCTGAATGCCACGTTGAATGCCACGTTGAATGCCACGTTGGATGAAGCGCTGGACGCCGCGCCGCAAACGCTGGCGGCTTACGGCGACTATGCGGCGCTGCGCAAGGCGCTGACCATGATGAGCCCGGCCGACTTGATTGCCGAGGTAGAAGCGTCGAAGCTGATTGGGCGCGGCGGCGCGGCTTTCCCGACCGGGATGAAGTGGAAGTTCACGCGCGGCGCGGCGGGCGAACGCAAGTACGTCGTTTGCAACGCCGATGAGAGCGAACCCGGCACCTTCAAAGATCGCGTCTTGATGGAGCATCGCCCGCATCTGCTGCTGGAGGGCATCGCGCTGGCAGCCTATGCCGTGGGCGCGGGCAAAGCCTACATCTTCGTTCGCGGCGAATATCCCAAAGCCACCGCCATCTTGGCCGCCGCCATTCGCGCCGCGGCTGCGGCGGGCAGCCTGGGCGAGCGCATCATGGGCAGCGATTTCTCGCTGGATATCGAAATACGGCGCGGCGCGGGCGCGTATATCTGTGGCGAGGAGACGGCGCTATTCGAAGCCATCGAGGGCAAGCGCGGCTTCCCGCGCATGAAGCCGCCCTACCCGACCACCTTTGGGCTCTTTGGCGCGCCGACCGCGGTCAATAATGTCGAGACTTTATGCGCGGTGCCCGGTATTGTGGCGCGCGGCGCGGACTGGTTCAAGGGATTCGGCACAGAAGAAAGCGCCGGCACGAAGCTGGTCTCGGTCAGTGGGCATGTCGGCAAACCGGGCGTATACGAGATTGAACCGGGCATGACGCTGCGGCATTTCCTGGATGAGGTCTGTGGCGGGGTGATTGGCGCGCTGCAAGCGGTGCTGATGGGTGGGGCGGCTGGCACATTTCTGCTACCAGATGAGATAGATGTGCGGCTGAGTTTTGAGGACCTGCGCGCGGTCGGCAGTACCTTTGGCTCGGGCGCGATGATGGTATTTAATCAAGCGACCGACCTGCGCGATGTGCTGCGGCGGCTGGGGCGCTTCTTCCAGCATGAAAGCTGCGGCAAGTGCTTCCCTTGTCAGCTTGGTACGCAGCGGCAGGTCGAAATCCTGGAGCGGCTGGACGCGCCGCGCGTTGGCGACCGTCAGCGGCTGCTGGACGTGGGTATGACGATGAAGGAAGCGAGCATCTGCGGCTTGGGGCATACGGCTGGCATGGCGGTCATGAGCGCGATTGAGAAGTTCCCGGCGATGTTTGACAAGGAGGGATGAGCACATGACCGACGACAGCATCACCCTAACAATCGACGGCAAGCCCGTCAGCGTGCCAGCAGACGCGACCCTGCTCGAGGCCGCCCAAGCCGCCGGCGTCGACATCCCGGTCATCTGCTACCACGAAGCCACCAGTCCCAATGGACTCTGCCGCATCTGCGTCGTCGATGTCGACGGCGGGCGCGTCTTGCAGCCAGCCTGCGTCGCGCAATGCCAAGCCGATAGCCATGTCGAGACGCGCAACGAGCGCGTCGAGCGCAGCCGCCGCACCATCCTGGAAATGCTGAACGCCTCGGTCAACCTTGAGCAAGCGCCAGAAATCCAGGACATGATGACGGACTATAGCGCCGCTGACGAGCGCTTCCCCGGCGCGCGGCGGCGCGAAAGCGATGTCATCGACGACAATCCCTTTTATGTGCGCGACTACGAGCAGTGCGTCTTGTGCTGGCGCTGTGTGCAAGTCTGCGCCGAAGACGCCCAGTTCACCTTCGCGCTGACGCTGGACAAGCGCGGCCACGACACCGCGGTGGCGACTTCCTTTGACATCGCCATGACCGAATCGCCCTGTGTATTCTGTGGGCAGTGCATCGGCGTCTGCCCGACCGGCGCGTTAAAACCCAAAATCGAGTGGGGCATCGAACAAGGCTGGAGCAGCGAGGAATTGCAGCGTCAGACGCGGCGCAAGCGCAAGAAAGACCGCCCATGACCGCGCTTGACCAATCATGCGAATTGGCAGGTGCCAAGCCGCAAAGCTATCAAGTCGTCGAAGGTGGCGCGGTCCGCCACGTCGACGGCGGCGTGATTGACGAGCAATTGCTCTCCATCTATGTCAACGGCCAGTCGCTGGCGACGATGATGTGCAGCCCCCTGCTGCTGGAAGCGCTGGCAGTCGGATTCTTATATAACGAAGGCATGATCGAAGCCGCCGACGAAATTGCCCTGCTGCAAGCCAATATCCCCAATAGCGTGGTGGATGTCATCTTGACGCGCGATGACGTGCAGTTGCCCCGGCGCATGATCTTGACCACCGGCTGCGGCGGCGGCATGACCGGGCAGGAATTGACCAAGGCGCATCCGCCCTTGGTCAGCGATTACAGGACGACGCCGGCTGTCATCCTGCGCCTGATGCGCGCATTGGGCGGCGCTGCCACCCTCTACAATGCCGTGCGTGGTGTGCATACGGCTGTGCTGGGCGACGAAACGGGCTTGCTAATCAGCGCCGAGGATGTGGGCAGACACAACGCCGTGGACAAGGTCGCCGGCTTGGCGCTGCTGGAAAAAATAGCAAGCCGCGACCGCGTCTTGCTGACCAGCGGACGCATTAGCTCGGAGATGTTGGGCAAGGCGCGGCGCATGGGCATTCCCATCGTTGCCAGCCGCACCGCGCCGACCAGCATCACGGTGGAGCTGGCGCAAGCCTGGGGTATCTGTGTGATTGGCTATGTGCGGCGCGGCAGCATGCGCGTCTATACCTGTGGCTGGCGGCTGGGCTTGCGTTCATAAGCGCGGGCGGATTCCCGCGCTTATCGCCTTGATTTATTACTTGATTATTGCTTGTTATTACTTGCGCGCGCTGGCTAAAGCCCACTTTGCATAAAATCAATCTATGTGATTTTTCTGTCTTTGCGCTTATTTTCTCGCGCGGCGCAAGCGCCTAAGCCGCGACGACTTGTCCGGTTTCGTCGCTGCGATAACCGCTTTGCGCGCCCAATTCGCGCTTGAATCCCTCGCTGCGCAGCACTTCCAGTAGCGCTTGCGCGCCAGCTGTTGCCAGCCTTCGCTGCGGAATCACCAGGTCATAGCGTTCCCAGCTTATGCCGATGAAGTCCAAGCCCATGGCTTCAGCCGCGCCGCGCAAGCCCATGCCGCAATCGCCGATGCCATCCGCGACCGCCGCAGCCACGCCCAGGTGCGTGTATTCCTCGCGCTCATAGCCCTGTATCTCATCCGCCGCCATGCCATGCCGCGCCAGCAAGTGATCGAACAAGACGCGCGTGCCCGCGCCGCGCTGTCGATTGACATAGCGCAAGCCGCGGACATCGGCGAAATCGCTGATGCCGCGTGGATTGCCGGGCGGCAAGATAAGCCCCTGTTCGCGTTGCGCGAATGTAACCAGCTGGCAAGGTTCAGCGCGCAAGTATTTATGCAAATAGGGCAAGTTATAGGACGCGCTGCGCGGCTCGAAGAGATGACTGCCAGCCAGGTGCGCTTCGCCGCGCCGCAAGGCGATTAAGCCGCCGATAGACCCCACATTGACCGAAATCATTCGCCAAGCTGGCGCGTACAAGCGCAGGTGCGTCGCCAGCAAATCGAGCATGGGGTCGTGGCTGCCCATGACCATAATCGTGCGTTTGATTTGCGCCAACGGACGATACAAGCTCACGCGCAAGTCCGCGCCGCGGTCGACACCCTCGTGGAAACGGGGGATATGCGCCAAGCCATCGGCTTGGACCAGCGAGCTGATGACGCCCGCGCCGCGCTGCAAGGGCGTCGCCTGCACCTTGCCATCAATCTCAGCCAGCGCCACGCGCAGGAAATCGTCGTCGCCAATCGGCGACGTAATCTTGCGCGTCGAGACCGCGTCGATCGTTACTGGCGCGGCGCGCGACAAGCCCAGCCATTGCCGAATCAAGGGACAAATCAGCAATTCACCCGTGAGCGCGGCGCTGACCGGATAGCCGGGCACGCCGATAATCGGCGTCGAGCCTATCATGCCAATGATGACCGGATGGCCGGGGCGCACCGCGATGCCATGCACCAGCAGCTCGCCCAGTTGCTCAATCGCGCGGGCGGTGAAATCGTGGCTGCCAGCCGATGAACCCGACAGAACCAGCAGCAAATCCGGCGCGGTATCCAGCGCCGCCTGCAGCGCGCTGATTAAGGCGTCCAGCGAATCATCCACAATCTCGGATGCGCACGCCGTCCCACCAGCCGCGCGGATTTGAGCGCCAAGAATCAAGCTGTTGTATTCGATGAGCTGACCGCGTTCGGGCTGACGGTCGGGCGGCACCAGCTCGCTCCCGGTGGGAATGATGGCGACCCGCGGCTTGCGCCGCACCGCAACTGTCGCGTGGCCGCAGCCAGCCAGCGCGCCCAGGTCGACGGGGCGCAGCTGGTGATTCACTTGCAGGACGGTCTCGGTTGTTACCATGTCCTCGCCCATCAGCCGCACATGCTGCCAGGGCGCGACCGCGGCGTAAATCAAGATGCGCTCCTGCGCCGTCCGGTTCACATGCTCAATCATGATGACGGCATCGGTGTTCTCGGGCAAGGCATCGCCGGTGTTGACGGCATGCGCCTGAGGTCCGATACGCAGGCTAATGGCTTGTGTTTCCCGCGCGTCTAGGGTATCGGCTGCGGCGACGGCATAGCCGTCCATTGCCGCGCAATGATAATGCGGCGAAGACAGTTTGGCGGGCACGGCTGCGGCGGTTACGCGCCCCAGCGCCTGCTCCAGCGCAAGGGTTTCGCCGGGCAGCGCCGCCGCGCGTCCCGCGCGCCTCAAAGCCGCTTGCAGCTTCGCCCGCGCCTCGTCCAGCGGTAGATCTTCCAGGTAAATCTGACGTTTTGACATAAGTGTCCGCTTACATTGGCGCGACTTACATTGGCGCAACTTACAATGGAGCGACTTCCACCAGGCTGCCAGCCTCCAAGCCGCCGACATTGAGCGGCACGCGCAGCAGAGCGTCAGCGCGCGCCAGCGTGAAAATCAGATTCGACTTGCCGTACAGCGGCTCCGCCAGCGGCACATCATCGTCGCTCGCGCGCAAGCGAACCGGCAGCCAGTCTTCGCGCCCGGTTTCGGAAGCGACGCGCAGCGCCAGGCGCGCTGGCATCATCGGCGGCGGCGGCGGGCACTGCGCCAAGAAGCGGGCGATCAAATGCGGCAGAATCTGCCGCGCGACCAATAGCGCCGAGACCGGATTGCCCGGCAAGCCGATGACGGGTTTATTATCGCAGACGGCGATGATGGTCGGTTTGCCCGGCTTGGTCGCCAGCCCATGCTGCAGCAGCCCCGGCGCGCCTAGGCTGTTTATGACATCGCGGGTGTAATCGCGCGCCGAAACCGAGCTGCCCGCGCTCAGCAGCAGGATGTCCGACTGGGCGAAACCAGCCGCGGCGCGCGCGCGATAATCCGCCAGCGTATCGCGGGCGATGCCCAGGCGGCTTGGCTGCGCGCCGAGGGAAGCCGCCAGCGCGCTCAAGGTATAGGCATTGATATCGCGCACCATGCCGGGCGGGGGGCTGGCGTCGGGTGGCGCCAATTCGTCGCCACAGCTGAGGATGCCCACGCGCGGGACGCGAAAGACTTCAATACGCTCGATGCCAAGCGCCAGCAAACCGCCAATGTCGCCGGCGCGCAGCCGATGATGCCGCGGCAAAATCGCCGCGCCGGCCGCGACATCTTCACCCACTTGGATGACATTCTCGCCCGGTGCTACCGCGCGCATGACCTCGATTTCTCCGGCGTCAATAAGCTGGGTGGTCTCGATCATGATGGCGGCGTCAGCGCCAGCCGGCAGCATGCCGCCGGTGTGAATCGCCAGCGCTTGCCCAATACCGATGGCCTGCGTGGGCTGCGCGCCCATTTTGATTTCGCCAATCAGCTCAAGCAAAGCTGGCAGAGCTTGGCTGGCACCAAAGGTATCAGCCGCGCGCGCGGCATAGCCGTCCACCGCGCTCTTGCGAAAACTCGGCAGCGCCTCGGGCGAGCGGACTGCTTCCGCGCTGACGCGGTTGAGCGCCCCCGCGGAAGCGACGAACTCGCGCGGCGGCTGCGGCTGCCAATGCGCGTCCAGCAGCGCCAGCGCGTCAGCCACCGGCAGCACTTGGAAGAATTCCGGAGAGGGCATGGCTTCCCCGCGGATAAACTGGAATCGTTAGGGGCAGTTTACCACAGCCGCTCGGCAGCGAGGTAAATAGAGGCAACTAAGGGAAAAGCGCTTGCCTGCGCGGATGGCTAGTCCTAAGCCTAGTCACCATAATCGTACCGAAAATCGACCGCGGGGCTGCGCAGCTGCGCGTCCATGCCGCCATCGACGAAGATGCGCGTGCCGGTGATGTAAGCGGCGTCGTCCGAAGCCAAGAAGGCCACCGCAGCCGCGATATCCTGTGGCGTACCCTGCCGCGCCAAGGGAATGACATCGGCCGGCGGAATCGGCTCGTCGCCCACAAACGCGCCATGCTCGACGCGGGTGCTGCCCGGCACAACGGTGTTGACGCGAATGCCCAGCGGTGCCAAATCAAGCGCCATCACGCGCGTAGCCGCCTCGATACCGCCTTTGCTGGTATCGTAACCGAACATGTGCCGATGGGCGCGGGAAGCGCCGCCGCTGCTCACGTTGACAATCACGCCGCCCTGCCCGCGTTTTGCCATCAGCCGCGCCGCCGCCTGCGAGCAATAGAACATGCCCGACAAGTTGACAGCGAGGGTTTTTTGCCAGGCTTCGTCGCTGTAATCGAGAAAATTGGCGATTACACCGGCTTGATGCACAAAGGCGGCATTGTTGACCAGAATGTCCACCGCGCCAAAAGCCGTCTGGCAAGCCTCGAACAATGCCGCCACCGCTTGCCGCTGGGTGATATCGCAGTCCACATAGATGACGCCGCCGGGCGCTTCGCATAAGTCGGCTGCCAACGCTCCTCCGCCGGCAGCGTCGATATCGGCGATGAGCACATTCGCGCCTTCCGCAGCCAAGCGGCGGACGCATCCCGCGCCAATGCCGTTTGCGCCGCCGGTAACAATCGCGCTTTTGCCTTTCAGTCGCATAATTGATTCCCTTTTGTCTGTGTTTTCAATCATTCCAGCAATTAGAATTGCATCGGCCGCGGCGACCGGCGCTTCAGTCGCCCACTGATAATCGCCCCGCATTTGGCACAAATATGTCAGTATCGGACAAGCCTTACAAGTCCATCAGGTCCATAATTATTTCGGATTTGCATTAATTCTTGGATTGTCTTCAACTGCCCATCAGGCTTGGATTTCAGCCAGCCGCGCCAACGCAAAGGCTGACATATCGACTTCGCATTCGCCAGCGAGCGCCAATTGCGCCAATGCCTCGCCGATTGCCGCCGAATGCTTGAAACCATGCCCGGAACATGGCGACGCGATGAGCACACGTTCTGAGCTCGGATGAAAGTCGATAACGAAGTGTTCATCAGCGCTGACCGTATACATGCAGACTTCGGCGCGGATGAGTTTTTCGCGCAAGCCCATGAGGCGCGGCGCGGTCAAGCGCTGGTAGATATCGGCTGTTTCCTGGGCGCTAACCTGACGGTTTATTTCATCGGCATGGTCGCTGCTATGGTATTGCTCGGTAACGAGTTTGACGCCGCCCGGACCATCGCGCGGGGCGGGGAAGACCGACCAAAAGTCTTCGGGGCGGTCGCCAATCCAGATGACAAAGGGACAGTTTTCCGGGTAAAACCGGCGCAAATTTTCGGCTTCGAACCAATACATGACCTGCCGACAGACACGAATGCCGGCTTGATAGCGCCCTGGCAAGACATCGCCAATCCAGGCACCGGTTGACAGAATCAATTTCTCTGCCTGGAAGCGCCCCTTGTCAGTGAAGACTGTTACGCGGCCAGCCTTCGCTTCGTAGCGCAGCATCGTTTCTTGGCTGCGGATAGTCGCGCCGGCTGCTAATGCCAACTCGAGCTGTGTTTGAATGCAGCTTTCGGGGCGCAGGATTCCAGCGCCAGGTTCATAATAGGCGCGGTCGCCGGCGCGCGGCATCAGCAGCGGGAAGCGGCGCTTGATCCCCTGCGCGTCCAGCGCCGCGTGCGCGATGCCATATTTCTCCGCCATCGCGATGCTTAGCGCGACGAAATTGCCCTCTACATGGAAGCTCGCCGCGGCGCTTTGCGGCGCGATGATGAGACCGCCGCTTTCGAGAAAGAGTTCCCGCCCGCTCAAGGTTTCCAGCTCGCGCCAGATTTCCTGGGAGCGGCGGACGAGCGGCATGTACTTTTCGCCTTCGCCGATGGCTTGGCGCGTGACGCGGGTATCGCCGTGGCTCGAGCCCATATTATGCGGCGGATTAAAGCGATCGATGCCGAGCGCCCGCGCGCCGCGTTTGCTGGCTTGATAGAGCGCGGCCGCGCCCATCGCGCCCAAGCCGACCACGATTAAATCGTACTGGTTCATTTGTCCCTATCCATCCGCGCGCGCCGCGCGAGGGTCGCTGGGTAATCGATTGTCATATTCTCGCTAGCCATCTCGCAATTTATGACCACCCCATAATCGCGGCGCGCCGCTGCCAGCGAGACATAACCCTGGCGCGCGTCTTCCAGCACACGCTGCGGCGCGCGCCGGCTTGGCTTCCCGTATCCGCCGCCGCCCGGCAGCTTCAATGTAACGCGCTGCCCGGGCTGCAAGACATAATGCGACTTGGGATGGGGATGGCTGCCATCGGAGAGCGCAACCGCGCCGACCGCGCCCGGCTGCCCGCCTAGCAATCCCGCCGCCGCATTGCCAGTGCGGTCATACATGCAGGAATGATTGGCATTCAAGCCGGTGATGATTTCCAGCTCCATTACCTGGCCCAGCCCGCCGCGGTAGCGTCCCGCGCCGCCAGAATCGGGGCGCAGCTCGCGGCGGCGCATGAGCAAGGGCGCGGCGGTTTCAATCGCCTCGACCGGCACACCCATGATTCCGCTGGGGAAGGCTGTGGCGGAAAGGCCGTCGCGGTCATGGGCGGCACCCATGCCGCCTGCCGAGAAGAAGACATAGGCAAATTCTTCGCCCGCCGCGTCCATCCCGTCCATCATGGTGTTCCATAAGCCGGCCGAGCCATTGGCAATCACCTGCTGGGGAATCACGCCCGCCAAAGCCGTCAGCAGCGGTTGGCTGACAAAGTGTCCAATCAGATGGCGGGCGCTTACCGGCGCTGGTCGGCGGCAATTTAATATCGAGCCGAGCGGCGCGCGCACTTGAATCGGGCGGAACGCGCCTTCGTTATTGGGGATGCCCGGTGCCAATGCCGCCATCAAGGTATAAGTGGTGTAGGCATGGGTATAATTCAGCACGACGTTGATGCCGCGGTCGACCTGTGGCGAGGAGCCGGCATAGTCAACTTGCAGCTCGTCTCCCTTGATAGTCAGAGCACAGGCGATTTTCAGCGCTTCATCGAAGCCGTCGATGCCGATTTCGTCCTGGTACAAGCCATCGGGCACGGCGCGTATCGCGGCGCGCACGGCGCGCTCGGTGCGATTGAGGATTTGCGCCGAGACCGCTTCGATATCGGGCAGGTCATACTCGTCGAGCATTTCTATCAGCTTGCGCGCGCCAACTTGATTGCCAACTTGCTGGGCGTAGATATCGCCAATCACTTGATCGGGCACACGCACATTGGCGCGGATGATGTCGAGCAATTCTTGATTGACACCGCCCGCTTTGAAGAGCTTCATCAGCGGAATCGCCAAGCCCTCTTCGTACAGCGAGCGGGCATCGCCGCCCATGGTCGCGCCGCCGATGTCGACGGCGTGGCAGGTGTTGGCGAACCAAGCGACGCCGCGTCCGCGATAAAATACCGGCGAGACGATGGTCAAGTCAAAAAGATGCCCCGAGGCTTGCCATGGGTCATTGGTTATCAAGGTATCGCCGGGCTGCAGGCTGTCGATGGGGTGCTTGGGCGCGATGAAGTTACGCACGCAATTCGCCATGGTGTTAATATGCCCCGGCGTGCCGGTGACGGATTGGGCGATCATATTGCCAGCGCGGTCGAAGACGCCGGCTGACAGGTCGCCCGCTTCGCGCACGACGGTGGTGAAAGAAGAATGAATCAAAGCCGCGGCTTGCTCGTCGACAATAGAAATCAAGCGGCTCCAGAGCACTTCCAGCGTAATCGGATTAATTTTCAATTCATTTTTCTCATTTTTCTCATTTATCTCGTCCATCATTCGTCCTCGCGCAGCAGCAAGAGGCATCCGTCCGTGGTTCTCCGCGCTGTCCAGCCCGGCAAGACCAGGCTTGTAGAGGCGGCTTCTTCGATGATAAGAGGACCGGCGGCGCGCCAGGTCGGGCTCAGTTGATTGCGCCGGAAGACGGCTGTTTGGCGCGCCGGCGCATCCGCCGCAAAGCGCGCCGGCCGCCAGGCAATTGGGGAATCTACACCGGTGCCTGCCGCGCGCCCTGTGTCCAGCGCTTCGATTTGTGGCGTCGGACCGGTGATGAGCACGCGCCAGTTCACCGCTTCAATCGGCACGCCGTCAGCCAACTGTCCATAAAAGCGCCGGTATTCCGCTTCGAATGCGCCTTGCATTGCCGCGATGTGCTTGTCCATGAGCGCTTGCATCGGAAAGGGTACACGCACCTCATAACCCTGCCCGACATAACGCATGTCGATGCTGAGCTGCGCCGATATTTCATCCGCCGCGACGCCAGCCTCCGCGACAATCTTGCGCCCCTCCCCTTCCAAATCGCGCAAAATGTCATTGATTTCGCGCAGGTTAAGTTCGCTTAACCTGGCGACGTAGCTGCGCGTGAAATCGAAGGCGATGGGCGCGGTGAGGAAGCCAAAAGCCGAGCCAAGTCCCGCCAAAGGCGGGATGATAACGCGCCGAATGCCCAGCCCGTTCGCCACGCCACAGGCATGCAGCGGACCAGCGCCGCCCGTCGCCACCATGCTATAACGGCGCAGCGCCAGCCCGCGTTCCGCCGCGTGCACGCGCGCCGCCGCGGCCATGTTCTCGTTGACCAATTGATGGATTCCCCATGCCAACTGGTCAACTGACAATTCAAGCGCGGCTGCCAAGCACTCCAGCGAAGTCCTTGCCGCTTTGACATCCAGGGGCAGGCTGCCGCCGGCAAAATAATCCGAATTGAGATAGCCGAGCAGCAGGTCGGCATCGGTAACAGTTGGCTGCTTGCCGCCGCGCGCATAAGCCGCTGGACCTGGGTCGGCGCCCGCGCTTTGCGGGCCCACCGCCGGCAGCCCCAGCCGATTCAGATGGGCGATGCTGCCGCCACCCGCACCGATTTCGATCATCTCGATCATGGGCACCATCAGCGGCAAGCCGCTGCCGCGCTTGAAACGATGAACATGCGCCACTTCGGACTGATTGCTGATAGACAACTCGCCAGCGCGGGTAAGCACCGCTTTTGCCGTTGTGCCGCCCATGTCAAAAGCCAGCACATCGCGCTGCCCAAGCCGCTTGCCCCAATAAAGCCCTGCCAGCGCGCCGCCGGCCGGTCCGCTTTCCACCAGCCGCACGGGGAAAGCGCGCGCCGCGGAGACCGTGGTGGTGCCGCCGCTGCTGAGCATGATATTCAATGGCGCTTTGATGCCGCTTGCCCGCAATCCCCCAGCCAAGCGCGCCAAATAGCGCTCGGTGATGGGCTGCGTGTAGGCATTGGCGACGGTGGTGGAGGCGCGCGGATATTCGCGCATGCCCGGCGCGACTTGATGCGATACGGAAACGGGCAACGCGGGCAAGCGCGCTTTGACCTGCGCCAGCGCCGCCAATTCATGCGCCGGGTTGGTATAGGCGTGCAAGAAACAGATGGCTAGCGCTTGGATGCCTTCGGCGCGTAACTGCTCGCAGATACTGCCCAAGGCATGCGAATCGAGTTCTTGCAAAATACGACCATCAGCCAAGATGCGCTCTGGCACGTCGAAACGCAGCCGCCGTTCGACCAGGGGAGTCGGTTTCACCAACGCCAAGTCGTACATATCGTAGCGGCCCTCGTTGCCGATTTCGATGGCGTCGCGGAAGCCGGCGGTGGTCAAGAGAGCGGTTTTCGCGCCCTTGCGCTCGATCAAGGTATTGGTGATGAGCGTGGTGCCATGCGTCACGTAGCGGAGCGCGGCGGGCGAAATGCGCTGTTTCCCCAGCAAAAATTGTACCCCGTCCAGGACGGCGGCTGAGGGATCCGGATAGGATGTCAGGCGTTTTTCCACCCATATTTGCCGGCTGCGCGGATCGAAGGCGACAATATCGGTGAAGGTGCCGCCGATATCGACCGCGAGCAATAGTTGTGGCGATGCCATGCGAGACCGAGCCTCTCCGTCAAATCGGCAGCCATCATAGTCATTGCGCGCAAGGCTGTCAAGCAAAGCGAGTGAACCTGCATGGCAATCGCATCAAATTATTTCAACACTGAGGCACCAAGGGTCGCGTAGGTCGCGTAGGGCGCGTGGACACAGCCCTTCGACACTGACCTGCGACAATGACCTCCAACTCCGAGAATTATCCGAAAATATGCCAATAAAGGACGCAATGTAGGGGCGATTTTGCGCCAAATTTCATGGGCGAGCCTTGGACTCCGTTGAAAAACATCCCCATCCCGTAGGTCTATGTCTACGTGACCACGGCCCCTCCTCGCCATCTCAATGGCGAGCATCCCCAAAATGAGGGAAGGGGAGCTTTCTGAACCGTAATGAGCTGTTAAAGCCCCTCCCTCTTTATGGGGGAGGGGTTTGGGGTGGGGGAAATCGAGTATTTCAACAGAGTCCCTTGGCTCGCCCCTACAATTTGTTAGTTTGATGATAAATTCGTCATTTATGGATTTTGATGCAATTGCCCTGAGTGAACCTGATGTCTAGCCGCTTGGCAATAGAAAAGTGCCGCGCTAAAATGTTAGTGTTAAGTAGTGATATAGAGGCTAATGCGTTTGTATCAGCAGCCGCAGCACCCGTTGACTTATATCACTATTTGGGCAGCGCTGAGCATAGGCTTGCCATTGCTACCGATTCTGGTCGGCGTGCTTATTGCGCTGCTATAGCGAGCGGAAATCTCTTTCCTAAACTTGCTTGACGGGATTGAGCTTTTCTTCATTGCCTTGTGGTTGGTAACGGCGACAAACGTTGATCTGGCCAGGTTTCGCTTTCCATGGGCAAAGCCCTTTCAATTTACTTTAGATTGGGCTGGGTGTGCTGCACTTGATATTCTTGACGCTCGTATACGTGAATAACCGCGTGCGCAGCTTGGACTTCGATCCAAGGACGACGCTTATTTTAGCCACGGTTTTTTTCTCGCTGTCAGCATCATTTCACTGGCGCTACAACTCTAGATGAGTTTTGCAAACAACCGTCGCGGAGCCTCGTCATGAGTGTGGAATTCGTGTTTGTTGTGCTTTTCGGGCTGTTCTTGATCGCCCTTTACACCGTAAGTTACGTCGCCCATGCAATTTGGTCGGACAAAGACCGCGACATCTTCATTCGCAAGAATAGACGGCAGCAAGAAAAATAAGCCGCTGCTCGGCAAATTTTACGAATACCAATGGTCCGGCAATGCCGCGCGTTCGGCAGCCAGCAGCTCGCGCAGAATCGCATCGGCATCCGCTATTGAGTTGATCAGCGGGTCCGTCATCATGGCGCGGCGCAGCAGCGCGTAATCGCCTGTCACGACGGCTTCCGCCGTCAGTTCGTGGGTATCGAGAATTTGCTCTTGCAAGCCACGAATGCCGCGCGGCATCTCGCCGACTGGGCGCGGCGCGGGACCGTCCATGTCCAAGTCGCACAACAATTCCAAGAAAGCGTCGTCAGCCATATTGCTGACCGCGCCGCGATTCCAGGTGTTGATGTAGAAAGGCTTGCCCAGCTTGGCGACCATGCTCTCAATGATATCGGTGGCGTGGTCGGGACCAAAGCTGGTCATGAATTGGCTGATGGGCAGCGCCCCGCTGATGAAATCGTCGACTTGCCGCCACATTGCCGCGTGGCGGGCGTAACGCAGGTCTGTTTCCCAGATTGACAGCGGCGGAACAGCGTCTTTTAAGACGCCATGACCTTGATAGTAGCGCAGATACTCCTTGGTATGCGATACGCAGACTGGGATGACGCCAAAGATTTCAAACAGCTGATAGCCGATGGCATCGTTATGGATCGCCTTTGCGCTGCGGTCACCATCCATTGTCTCGGTCAGAACGCCGCGGCGCAAGGTCTCGGCAATTTGCGCTGTGACGTCGCGACCCTGATATTCCGACCGCAGCATCCAGGTGAAGTGATTGACGCCGGCGACGCGCATGTCGAAGGCGCTGTCAAGGTCCGCGTTCCAATCTCCCTCATCGGCAATGATACCGGCGTGTTTGGCATAACGAATCTTGACATGGGGCATGTGCAGGGAATCGCACAGCGCGAAGCTCTTGACCCCCGGCGCATAGCGCGCGATAGCCATGCCGTTGACGGCGCTAGGATTGATATAGTTGATAACCCAGGCATCCGGGCAAAGCCGCTTGATATCGGCAGCGCAAGCCATGATCTGCGGCAAGTCGCGCATGGCGCGGAAGATGCCGCCCGGCCCGATGGTATCGCCGCTGCACATGCGGATGCCATACTTTTCGCTGATTTGACAATCCAGCCCGCGGTAGCGAACGGTATCGGCCGCGAAGCTGAGCACGACGAAATCGGCGCTGGGCAGGGCATCGCGCCAGTCGCTGGCAAGCTCAATGCGCAGGTCGACGCCGGCTTCGGCGACGACTTTTTCCGCCAGCGCGCCCATTTTCTCCATGCGCTGGGGATGCTTGTCCACAAGCGCTAGCGTGCCGCTGTTCAAATGCGGCGATTGAACCATCTGCCATAGCGCCTGCCGCCCGAAGAAGAGGCTGCCCGAGCCGATGACAACGACTTTAGGTTTTTGAGTGGGGGACATATTTCGCTCCTTGTCTGGCGCAAGTCTACCAGACAAGGGCTAGGTCTGTCGCATTTTGTCAGTTGACCACGTTAAGCCGGTCCGCATCGCCGCTGATTCGCTGGACCGCTTCACGCGCTGCCAAGCGACGATTGGACGCGCGATTTGCGGCTGGCTTGCGCGCGCCGCGCGCGGCGGTGCCGGTTCGCGCGGCGGGGCTGGCTTGCCGGCGCGGACGGGCGCGGTGCCCGGACTGTCGACGCATAAGGATGTTCAGCCACCACCGGGATAGCTTGACGGATGAGTTTTTCTATGCTGGACAGGTATTTCCGCTCGCTAACATCGCAGAATGAACAAGCGATGCCCGACGCGCCAGCGCGGGCAGTGCGCCCGATGCGATGCACATAACTTTCCGGTATGTTGGGCAAGTCAAAATTAATGACATGGCTCACAGCCTCAATATCCAAGCCGCGGGCGGCGATATCCGTCGCCACCAAAACCGGCGCATGCCCAGCCTTAAATCTGGCCAGCGCGCGCATGCGCGCGCCTTGCGACTTGTCGCCGTGAATCGCTTCGGCGGGGATACGCGCGCGATTCAGTTGTTTTGCCAGGTTGTTGGCGCGGTGTTTTGTGCGCGTGAATACCAGAACCCGCTCGGACGCGGCGTCTTTCAAAATAAACTTGAGCAGCTTGCGCTTATCGCCGCTTTCAACAAAATAGACCGATTGCGCAATCTTGTCGACAGTGGCAGCTTGGGGGTTCACCTCCACATTGACTGGCTTGACCAAGATGCTTCTGCTCAAATCTTGAATCGATTGCGGCATAGTCGCAGAGAAGAGCAGGGTCTGTCGCTTTGTTGGCATATAGGCGATGATACGTTTGACATCGTTGATGAAGCCCATATCCAACATGCGGTCGGCTTCGTCCAGGACAAAAATCTCGACGCGGCTCAGGTCAATGTACTGCTGGTTGATGAGATCAAGCAAGCGGCCGGGCGTCGCCACCAGAATATCGACGCCGCGCTTGAGAGCATGGACTTGCGGCTGCTGGCTAACGCCTCCATAAATCGCGACGTGCCTGAAGGGGCTGCTGTGAAGAAACTTGCCAAATTCATCATCAATTTGGGCAGCCAGTTCGCGCGTAGGTGCCAAAGCCAATACCCGGATGCGCCGCTTCTTTGCATTCCGGGAATTTTGGGAATTCTGGCTCAACAATTGAACAATCGGCAAGGCAAATGCGGCGGTCTTGCCGGTGCCGGTTTGGGCGCAGCCCACAATATCTCGTCCTTGCAAGATATGCGGGATGGTTTTTGCTTGTATCGGTGTTGGCTCGGTATAGCCGGCGCGTTTGACGACGCGCAGCATAGAGCGATTCAGCTGAAGCTCAGGGAATGTCATCGTGTTTTGAGTTTTCTCGATTGTTTGCAAAATGGGGGGTAGACTTGCAGTGTCTAACATTTTCGCCAACAATACTAGGTCGGATATTGAACGCATACGAAAAATTAGGCGCGTCGTGTATGATGCAAGCCTTAAGACTAAACGATAAGGCAGGCCAAGCTATGAACAGCCCTTACGAATACGCCAAAGCCAATCAAGAACGCTTCTTGGATGAATACCAGGAATTGCTGCGCATCCGCACTATCAGCACACAGCCGCAGCACGCCGCGGATGTCACGCGCGCGGCAGAATGGCTGCAAGCGATGATGCTGCGCATTGGCATGACGCGCGCCGAGGTCATCCTGATGCCAGGGGGGCGCTGCCCGCTGGTATTGGGCGAATGGGACGGCGCGGACGCGGATGCCCCGACCATCTTGATATATTGCCATTATGATGTGCAGCCGGCCGAAGTCGCCGATGGCTGGCATACCGAGCCTTTTGAGCCGACGATAAAGGACGGCAGGCTCTATTGCCGCGGTGCCGTCGACAGCAAACTGCACGTGATGTCCAATCTCAAGGCGGTGGAATCTTGGCTGGCGCAGGCGGAAAAACCCAAGGTCAATATCAAAGTCATTTTGGAAGGCGAAGAAGAATCCGGCTCGGAGAACATTAACGCTTTTGTCGCCAAGCATCCCGAGCGGCTGCGGTCCGATATCGCCGTGATATCCGACGGCGCGATTTTAGCGCCGCATCAACCCAGCCTGACATACGGCTTGCGCGGGGTCGCCGCGCTGGAATTACACGTGAGCGCGCCGGTCAGCGACCTGCACAGCGGGCATTGGGGCGGCTCGGTGCACAATCCCATTCAGGCGCTCACCGAAATCCTAGCGCAATTGCATGACGAGCAGGGCTGGATAACCGTGCCCGGCTTCTACGACGATGTTGATGATGTCACCGCCAAGGACCGCGCTTTACTGAAACAGGTCGAACCATTTTTGCAAGCCGAATGGGACGACGTGGTCAGCGCGCCGGCGGTCTGGGGCGAGCCAGACTATACCTTGCCGGAACGGCTGGGCGCGCGCCCGACATTGGAGATAAACGGCATCCACGGCGGTTATACCGGTCCCGGCATGAAGACCGTGCTGCCGGCGCGCGCCTTCGCCAAAATCACCTGTCGGCTGGTGCCGCGCCAGGACCCGGCGCGCGTCCTGCGCTGCGTGGTGGCGCACATCAAAAACATCGCGCCAAAGACGGTCGCTGTCGATTTTCAATTTGGCGGGATGGGGGCGGGGGCGGTGCTGCTGGATGTCGATGGTCTAGCGATGCAATCCGCCGCCACCGCCTATCGACATGCCTGGGACGTGGAGCCGGTTTTCGAGCGCTCCGGCGGCAGCGTGCCCATCGCATTTGAGTGCATGAAGGTGGCAAACGAGGTCGTGATAATGAGCTATGGACTGAAGAGCGGCCGCGCCCACGGTCCCAACGAGAATATCTACTTGCAGAATTTCTATAATGGGATTCAAGCGAGCATCAAGTTCATTGATGTGCTTGGGGCGGGGCTGGGATAATGATCAAATTGCCTTAGCTAAGCGCAACGAAATTAGACGACCAGCTTACAGCTTAATTTGACGGAGAAAATAGTGTCTGATTCCCATAAGCTCTAAAGATGGCGATCAAGCCTCCACACCTTCAGAGAGCCAAGCCAGCGCTAGCGTCGCAATTGCAGCTTGTTGTGATTCGATGTGGGACTTCAGAAGAGCAAGTACGCTTTGCTGTTGAATAGTCAGTTCTTCTTCTGTACGCGTCATGTTTTCCCCGGGAGATTGAAGTGTCTGAGCAGCGCGAGCAACAAAACAGTACGAATTCTATGGACCCAGCCCCTAAAAATAAGGGCTTACAGGGTGAAATTCCTAAGAGCGAAACGGACTTGCCAAAACCCAAGCCCCAGCCTTCCTTCGGAATAATTGATGAGGGCAGTCGCTTAAAATGGTTGCAGCCCGCTCATAATCGAAGGTGAGGGTCTCGGAAGAAAGTTGTTCTGTTCATCGCAAGATTCTTTGAGTCAATTTGATATCCCCTGCAAAGGTTTCGCCAAGCAACTCGGGATAAGCTAAACCGTCTCTTCCTGGAGTAGGACTTCAAAGCGAATTGCCCCATCCTGCGCTCGGTAAAATGGTGCTTACAGATAACTGCTTCTATGCGCAAGTTCATGCAATTGCGATTCCAAGCATATTAGCACAAATGTGCGGATGCCATCAATAAGACTGATGGTCATTTTGTATCATTATGTATTGAAACTGCGCCATAGTAATTTACAGCCATTTTACAGACAGTTTGCACGCGCGTTAAACATTTCGCGCTGCCTTCATTTAGACTGCGGGTGAATCACTTGTCCGACTGTCATTTCTATAGGAGGCAATCACAAAATGACACTCAAACGATTCACCTTAGCCCTCGCGCTGCTAGCCTTGCTGGTGGCCGGCGTCAGCGCCCACGATGCCGACCAGCAGAGCCACTTTAGCCGCGTAGCCATCCGCCACAATGCCTTTGCATTCTCGCTCGACGACACGACCTTGCTGGAAGCAACCGGCTTAGAAGCCGAGGCATTGCGCGCAGCGCTGATGGATGGCGCGACACTCGCCGAGCTGATTGAAGCGAACGAAGGCGATGTTACAGTCGTAGTCGCGGATATGGAAACGCAAGCGACGGCTGCCATCAACGCGCGCTCAGCCACATTCCTAGAAGGGCTGGAAGAACAGGTCAATGAGCAGATGCACGCCAGCCATGCCCGCCGCGGCTTTTGGGGGCGGCGCTTGATTAGAATGCCACGGCTCTTTGCTTATGCCGGCGTGGACGATACGGTCATGGACGCGACGGGCTTGGACGCGGCCGGTTTGCGCGCGGCACTGGCGGACGGCGCGACCATCGCTGAACTCATCGCGGCGAACGATGGCGACGCCGCGAGCGTCAGCGCGAGTATCGCCGCCACAATCACGGACGCGGTTAATGACGCGGCTGCCGCGCGCGTGGCAAACCTGGAAGAGGACATCAACGCGGCATTCAACACCAACTACGCGGAAAAATGGCGGCGCTGGCGCAGGTTCCCCAAGCCGCGCTGGCTCTCCGGCAGCTGGGGCGACCGTGGCATGGCGGGCAAGCTAGCGGGCGAAACCAGCGAAGCCTGAGTTGACCCTTAATCTCGTGAAGAATAGGAAGCGCCAGGTCCTAGCCTGGCCTTTCCTGTTTTTTTGAACTGCTCACACTTTCCAGCGCCCGGCCTGCAGCACAATCGCCTCATGCTCGCCGGGCCAAGGCGGGGTCGTCGCAATCAGGAATTCCAGCGCGACCGCGCCGGTATTGCGGAACTGAAAACGCGTGCCCAGCGGTATTGTCAGGCTGATGCCAGCGCGCACATTTAGGACTTCTTCGCGCTCATCCTGTGCCCGCCAGACCTGCCCCTGACCAGCCAGGAAATACCAGATTTCCTCGACAGTGCGGTGCTTGACGGGGATGGAGACCGCGCCGACGGGCAGCGTGCAGTGCACGACGCTCGCGCCGTCCAATTCGTGCAAGAGACGTATCTGCGAGCCATCTGGCGCCAGCGCGTCATAATTTTTGGCGACAGCGCCGTTTACAAAGTTTGGCATCTCCGCTTACCCCCGCGGCGCTTGCCAGCGCGCCCGCACCGTTTCCCAGACTTCGCCATTGATGAGATTAGGCGGGCGCTCGCCGCGCAGAACCTGCAAAATCTGCTGCATGGCATGCTCGAAGAGGCGCTGCCGCCCCAGCACAGACGCGCCGCCGATATGCGGCGTAATCACAACATTGTCGCGCTTGAGCAAGGGATTATCCGCCAGCGGCGGTTCGACGATGGTAACATCCAAGCCAGCGCCAAAGAGATGCCCGCTAGCGAGCGCTTCGGCCAGCGCGTCCTCATGCACCAGTTTGCCGCGCGATACATTGACGAAGATCGCGCCGCGCTTCATCTGTGCGAAGCGCGCGGCGTCCATGATGCCATGCGTACCCGCGTTCAGCGGCAGGTGCAGCGAAAGGACATCGGAACTGCCGAGCAGGGCTGCCAGCGATTCGGCGCGGGCGACATTTAATTGTTCGTAGCGCTCGGCGCTGATATGCGGATCGTATGCCGCGACCGTCATGCCCAGCGCCAGCCCGGCGGCGGCAAGGCGCGCGCCAATGCGCCCCAAGCCGACCAAACCCAGCTGCTTGCCCGCCAGCTCGATGCCGTCATAGACATCCCAGGCGCTCAATTTCTCGCCGCGGTCATGGGCGCGCGCCAGGTCATTTTCGATCTGTTTGACGCGGCGCGCCACATTCATCATCAGCGCGATAGCGGTCTCGGCAGTCGGGATGGTGGGCGCGTCGGGCGCGTTCACAACCGCGATGCCGCGCTGCGTGGCGGCATCGACATCCACGGCGTCGTAGCCGATGCCCATGCGCGCGATAACCAACAAATGCGGCGCGCGGTCCATTGCCGCGCCGTCGTAGCGCCTTCCGCCCGCCATGACGGCGTGGGCAAGCTGCAACTGATGATAGGCATCGCTATTCACTTGCTCGCCCGGGGCGATGCCGACCGCGACATCGGCGAACATGCTTTGGTATGCCAGCGGCACATCGCGCTCAAACCAGATTCGGTACATTCGCTGCGCTTTCTAATATCTGCCTAAATCCAAATTAGTCATGTAAGATTCGCGCGCCATGTTTTTTCAGCTTTTGGGCGACTGAGCCGCATTCGGCGCAAACCTTTCAGTGGCGGATAAACCTTGTAGGGACGATTGAACTGCTGTGTCGGCGGGCAGTGTCTACGCGCCCTACGCGCAGTATCATATCGCCCGCTGCTGGCGCTGATATTTGGCGGAAATCTTGTGAATTTGAACCAGTAGCGGACAAGCCTTAGAAGTGCACGTTCTCATCGACAATCTGCCCGGCATCGTCCGTCGCCGCGCGGATTGCCTTAAACTCGGCCGTCAAAGCGCGGTTGAAAGCGGAGATGTCGGAGCTGTGCATGACGAGGTTGGCACCCGCTTTTATCCATTCAATCTCGTGATGCGGGAAATTGTGATGGATGCCGACGCCGACATTGTGCGCGCGCGCCGTCCTGATGATCTTGCGGATTGCCGCATCAAAGACCGGGTGATCATACTGCTCGGGCAAGCCCAGGCTGCACGATAAATCGTGGGGACCAACCAGGGCGCAATCGACATAAGGCAAGCTGAGAATCTCGTCGAGCCGCTCTAAAGCCGGGACGCTTTCGATATTGACAAACAGGGCTTTGCTGGCATTGCGCCGCGCCAGGTAATCGCGCAATGCCGGCTCCAATTCGATTTCGCCGTCCAGCGCGGCGCGCAGGCGCTCGCCCTTGAGCGGACCGAACTTGACCGCGCCGCCCAGCACCTTGGCTTGCTCCGCGGATTCGACATAAGGCGCGATGATGCCATGCGCGCCGCCATCCAGCACCATCTGCGCCAGATAAGGATCGGGCTCGGGGATGCGCACCACCGGTGCCAGGTCGAGCGCGCTGAAGGCTTGGCATAACCAGGAGATGGCATTGCGGTCCTGGGGCGTATGCTCGGTATCGATGAATACCATGTCGAGATCGAGGTTCTTGACCACGCGCGGCCAAATCGGCGAGGGCGAATAAATCGCCGTGCCATAGACGCGGTCGCCCGCGCGCAGGGCTTGTATCAGTTGCTGTCCATTCATGTTATTTCTCTTGTTTTTGTTGTTAAAAGACTAGACAGATAGTAGCCGCCGCGCAGCGATAATGCAAGAAGCGCGCTTGTTATGGTTTGCAATTAATTTGACAGCTGCGCGAAAATGAATTACTATTCATTAGATATTTATCGACATAAATTGATGAGATTGACGATGATTTCCTTCCCCGCTCTTCGCCATAAATGTCATTTTCTTCATCTTCACATCATGCTCCACAGCATTTCGCGCCTGCTCGTCATGCTGCCGCTGCTGCTCATCATCGCGCAGGGCGGCGGGCTGACGCTGGCGCAGGCGACGCCCTACCCCGATAACTTCAAGATCAGTTACAGCAAGCTCACGCATAATACCGCTACCGTGAACTGGAAAGACCTGCACGATTATCTTGAAAACGGGGGCTTCAATATCAATTACGCCCAATTCAGCGATATTGTTTCGGCTGATGGCCAGCACAGGATCACTTTGAGCCGAAATACCATTTTCCTTGATACTGCATGGGCAATCAATATACGCAGCAATCCCCGTGTATTAAGACCCAATACCCGCTACAACTTCACCTTGAGTTTCAAATCAGGTCCAAGTCAAAATCTGCGCTCTGTCGACGCCCACTTCACCACAGCGGCCGCGCCAAACGCTGGGCACCTGTCCAATGCCAGCGTCTCGAATATCGGCAATACTTCCGCGGTCCTCAACTGGGATGATTCATCCCCCGCCGACATGTCGTCCTATACTGTCTACGCCAATTGGAAGAGCAAAGATTTGTTCACCTTCACGCGCGCTAGCGGCTGGACCATTGATGGCTTGAGGCCCAACACGAACTATGTCATCGTCATCGAGAAATATAATTCAGCCCACCAGTCGGTGGACTATCTCACGCTGCCCAGCTTCCGCACCCTCGCCTCGACGCCAACCCCCACCCCAACGCTTACGCCCACCGCAACCGCGACGCCCGTCTTGGGCAACATGCTCAGTTCATACCCGGACAATTACAAAATCCGCATTTCCAACATCACTTGGCATTCCGTCGAATTGAATTGGAAACTTTTCCGCGACCATTTCAAAGACATAGCCGCGACCCCGCTGGTGCAAATCGGCCCCGTACGAGCGACGGATGGCAGCCACGAAGTCGTTGGTTACAACAGATACACTCGTACTTCTAATTATGTTCGTCAAAGAACGCTAAAGCCCAGCACCGAATATGCTGTTACATTTACGCTGCAGTCGCATTTACCGACAGACCCGAGGAATGTGGTCTATGGCAGCGTAAAAGCCATCTTCCGCACCGCCGATCCGACAGAACGCGACGCGACGCTCTCCAACATTCGCGTCAGCAACATCAGCCATAACTCCGCGCAAATCTCTTGGGATGATAACCAATTCTGCGATAACACGGAATTTTATACGCCCAGCTACTTTATTTATCTCAACCAGGAAGTCTATACTGGATCGCTTCCCAAAACGAAAACCCTGTGGAACTTACAGCCGGATACGGACTATGAAGTCACTATAGAGAAAAATTGCTGGGGACGTCAAGACTCGACAGATCACGTTTTGGTGGGACCCAGCTTCCGTACGCTCCCATTGCCGAGCAGCCAAGCCGGTCAGCCAGTGGACACGGCGACGCCCGAACCCCAAGCCGAGCCCCAAATAGAAGAGCTGGAACCGCAAATGGCGCAAGCAGCCCCGCAGAGTGCCGACGCCGATCCGGTGCCGATAATCCCGGGCAGCTTGAGCGCGCGCCAGCCCACGCATAACTCCGTCATAGTCTCTTGGTGGCAGCTCGTTGATCCAGAGAACAGTGACACAATCGCCTATTATCTCTTCCTGGAGCCGACGGCGGGCGGGCAGACCATAGAAAAGACGATTGCCCCGAATAGCGTTACCAGCGCGCCCGAGCTCACCGTCTCCGACCTGCAAGCAGACAGCGAATACCGAGCCTGGATCGAGGTGAATGATAAAGATTGCAATCCCTGCGGACAGGCGGTATTGAAGACCAATACGGATGTCTTCCGCACCGAGCCGCATCCGAACCCGTCCGTTACACCAAGTCCAAGCAGTACGCCGCCCCCCACAGCGACCAGTACGCCCACCGCGACCAATACATCGGTCGGTCGCCCTCAGCGCGCGGCTGTGGACAGTCCCACGCCGACGGCGACTCCCACGCTAACCGCAACGCCCGTCTTAGGCAACACGCTCAGTTCATACCCGGACAATTACAAAATTCGCTTCCCCAATATCACCTGGAATGCCGCCACATTGAATTGGCAACTTTTCCGCGACCATTTCAAAGACATAGACGCGACCCCGCTGGTGCATATCAGCCCCATACAAGCGACGGATGGCAGCCACAGTGCCGGCATTAATGCAGACTTTTCCCACGAGACACACAGTGCCAAGCGAATAGGTCTACAGCCCAGCACCGATTATATGGCTACAATTACGGTGCAGTCGCATGATACGACAGACCCGAATAATGTGGTCTACGGCAGCGTAAAAGCCACCTTCCGCACCGCCGATCCGCCAAGCAGCAACGGGACGCTCAGCATTAGTGTGAGCGACATTAGCCATGACTCCGCGGAATTATCTTGGGCAAACAGCAGGGCTTGCACAAACGCGGAGAGTCCTTATCCCTACCTGCAAGTTTTCCTCAACTGGAAGAAGGCTGTAAGCGTAGGTATTAGTGGCGATGCGCATAGCGGGACGATAACCATAAGGCTCTTGGAGCCGGATAAAGATTATAGCATCGCGGTTCTTAAAGGATGCTCACAGGGAAAGAATATCTTTACCGAAGACTATGTGCTGGGGCCCAGCTTCCGCACGCTCCCATTGCCGAGCAGCCAGCAAGCAGCCCCGCAGAGTGCCGACGCCGATCCGGTGACGATAATCACGGGCAGCTTGGGCGCGCGCCAGCCCACGCATAACTCCGTCATAGTCTATTGGCGGCAACTCGCTGATCCAGAGATCCCAGAGAACCTTGAAACAATCGCCTATTATCTCTTCCTGGAGCCGACGGCGGGCGGGCAGACCATAGAAAAGATGGTACCCCTGGACAGCGTGACGAGCGCGCCCCAGCTCACTGTCTCCGGCTTGGAAGCAGATACCGAATACCGAGCCTGGATCGAGGTGAATGCTAAAGACTGCAATCCCTGCGGTCAGGCGATTTTGCGGACCAATACGGATGTCTTCCGCACCGACCCGGATCCGAACCCGAACGCTACGCCGAGGCCCACCAGCACAGCCACGCTGACGCCGACTGCGACATCAACCAGCACCGCCACGTTGACGCCGACTGCGACCAACACGCCGACGCCCACAGCGACCAACACGCTGACGCCCACCATCACGCCGACGCCCTTGCCGACCGGCGGCCCCATACGCATCAGGGCTTTGCTCCACAATCGCATCAATGTGGCTTGGGATGATGTCACCGGCTATAACTCACTGTCAGCCGAGGAGCGTGACAGACGTTTTTCTGAAAAAGCTGGGCTTTGGTATCATTGGAGCGGCTGTCCACATCCCGGATACAATGGACCAAGGCTGGATCCGAAAAATTCCTGCTTGAGTGATGTCAAACCGGAAACCGAATACACCATCAAGGTGAAGGTCTGCACCTACCCCTGCGATGGCAATATCCGCGGCCGAGCCAGCCTCACTGTGACCACGCCGCCGCGCCCGGAACACCCACACAATCCCACGCCTTCTGGCTATATCCAGGTGAAGAACATAACGGATGTGAGCGCTGATGTCAGCTGGGGCAACTTCTGGCAAGGTGTGCCGAAAGAAATTCTGGATGCATACACGAACTACAGCAAGCTTAATCTTAAGCTAAAGCCAATCAGCGGACCGGGAACAAGTGCTGTGTATCCGCATTGGCCTGGGGTCGCTGGTTATTTTGGCACGAATTCCTATACCAGTTACTGGACTTTTGGAAAAGGCACTGTACCGCCACTCGTGCCCGATACGGAATATGTCGCTATCCTGGAACTCAGAAGCATAGATTTCACCTTGGCAAAAGCCTACACCACCACCTTCCGCACCTTGCCGAGCGCGGGGGCGCAGGCAACCTACACGCCATTCTCATCGGGACCGACGTTTACGCCCTCCCCAACCCTGACCAACACATCGGTCGGTCGCCCGCAGAAAGCGGCGGAGGACACAGCAAGCCCGACAGCAACTAGCACGGCGACTCCAACAGCGACCAGCACGGCGACGCCTACCATCACGCCGACTGCGACAGCAACTATTGATTGGTCGCAGCCCTTTGACGCCAATCTCCGTGTAAATGTGAATTACCCCCAAATTGTCCCCTCAATCCGATTGGACTGGGACGACTTTATAGATGATGTGCCAGCGCCATCGAATCTGAATTTAAGATATTATGCCATGTTCAAGCGCCGTGTACCTGGGGGTATGGACAAGGACAGGACACTCACTATGCCCCAGCGCGGCAATATCCACAGGCTCCCCCATCATGTTGTTACTACAGAAAAAGGCTCACTCATAGCGAATACGGAATATACCGTTTGGATAGAAGTACAAGACCTGTACTGCAGGCTAAATACTTGTAATTTTCCCTTGGCGCGCACCAAATCAATCACCTTTGTCGCCTTGCCCGCGACTGCTACACCCACGCCAAGCGACACGCCAAGTCCGACGAATACCCCGACGCCTACCGACACGCCAAGTCCGACGAATACGCCTGTTCCGACGGCTACTCTCGTGCCAACAAACACGCTCACGCCAACAGCCGTGCCAACGCTGCCCACCGACGGCACGCTGGCGATGATCTTCCCGAAAATCGCCGATGACAGCATCACGGTCGAGTGGACTGACCTGGGCAATAAAGCGCAAATCTACATGGTCGACTACAGCAGCCGCAGTGGACGTGATAGCGGATTTGAGATCATTCGCACCAACGAAAGCTCGCGAACTTCGCATGAGTTCAGCGAGCTCAATGCCGATACCGTCTATGACTTCAAACTCACGGTATTTCTGAGGGGCAGCGGCAAGCGTGTCACGGCGACGGGTCAAGCGCGCACCTTGGCGAATGCGCCTGCGCAACAAGCGCGCCAGCAGACAGAAGTACAGCAGCCGCCAACGGCGACTCCGATTCCGCCGACAGCCACACCCATCCCGCCAAGTAATACGCCTGCGCCCACAGATACGCCGACGCCAAGCGCGACGCCTCTGCCGCCGATTTACATCGCCTCCCAGACGCACAGCTCAAGCGAGGTGACCGTATCCTGGAACGCGGTCAGCGGCGCGACCGGCTATGTGCTGGAATATGCCGGCAGCGACCTGCAGACCGATTCCCATACTTTGGGCGCGGGCGCGACCAGCTATCGTCTGACGGGCTTGACCGGTGGCGCGATTTACCAAGCCACGCTCACAGCCAACCTGACCGGCGGCGGGGAGCGCAGCGGCTCGGCGCATTTCGCTATGCCGATAGCGCCGACGAACACGCCGCTGCCGACAGATACGCCGATTCCAACGGATACGCCGGCTGGTCCGCCGCCGCAGTCAACGGACAGTCCCGTTCCATCCGACACGCCAATCCCGAGCGACACGCCGGTGCCAACAAGCAATCCCTACAGCAGCCTCATTCAAACCTTGCAGGGCTATCAAGCCGAGACGCATCATGGCGCGGCGCATGTCGAGCGCTGGACGCGGGCGCTGGCGGCCTTGGGACATGGCAGTCACAACAATCCCATGACCGCATCCGAAGCGCAGGGCTACGCGCAGCAGTATCAAGCCGCGCGCTGGCAGCCGGTCGCCGACGCCCTGGCGCAGTTGGAAGCGCAGCCAACACCGACTAATACGCCAATTCCGACAAATACGCCCTTGCCCACGAATACGCCACTGCCAACAAATACGCCCTTGCCGACGAACACGCCCACCCCGACGGATTCGCCGATTCCGACAAGCAATCCCTACAGCAGCCTGATACAGAACATCCTGGGCTGGCGGGGCGAGCAGGCAGCTGGCACGGATCATTATGTGCGCTGGACACGGGCGTTGGCGGCGCTGGGACATGGCAGCCACAACAATCCCATGACCGCAAGCGAGGCGCAGACTTATGTCGATCGCGGCTGGGGCGGACGCTGGCAGCCGGTGGTTGATGCCTTGACGCAGATTGAAGGCACAGCGCCTCCGCCGACGAATACGGCCGTGCCACCACCGACGAACACGCCCCTGCCACCGCCGACAAACACACCCGTTCCGCCACCGACGAACACACCCGTTCCACCGCCAACGAATACGCCGCTGCCGCCACCGACGAATACGCCCCTGCCTCCGCCGACGAATACACCTTTGCCACCACCGACGAATACGCCGCTGCCACCGCCGACAAATACGCCGCTGCCGCCGCCGACAAATACGCCCCTGCCACCGCCGACGAATACGCCTGTGCCACCGCCGACGAACACGCCATTGCCACAGCCGAGCTATACCGTGCCGGGCAGTCTCATTCAAACTGTGCGCGACTATTACGATGAGAATGTCGCTGCTGGCCGCGCTGGCACGAACTGGCTGCGCGTTCTGATCGCATTCGACGTTGAGACGGATGATGAGCTGAGTCCGATGACGGCTTCAGAGGCGCGCGAACGCGTGAGCAAGTGGGGAGGCTGGCGGCCGATCGCGGAGGCGCTTGAGCAGCTCGAAGGCTAAGCCGCGCCAAGCTGCTATGCCAAAGCGGGAATCTCTATGGGCGAGCCACGGCTCGCCCATACAATTCCTCAGTTTGATGATAAATTCGTCATTTATGGATTTTGAAGCAATTGCCCTGCTGCCCAAATAGCTTGACTGCGGCGCGCTAATGAATTACTATTCATTTAATTATTGTGCCATCTAATCTTTATGGGGGTGTTGACGATGTTTTCTTACTTTTTACGCCCAATCATTTTCTCTCTTTTTCATCATATTTTCTCGCTTAAGGTCTTCGTGCTGGCGCTGCTGCTCATCATCGCGCTGGGCGGCGGGCTGGCGCAGCAAGCCGAGGCGCAGTCCTCAGACGGCAGCTCCATCAGCAACTTGCAAATCAGCGGCATCAGCGCAAGTGGCGCGATACTGGCTTGGGATGGGCCGAGCACAGCGCGAGACAGCTACTATGTCATGGTCGGTTCAGCCGATGGAACGCAGTCGCATCTAACCCGCACGACAAGCTATACCTTGAGCGATTTGAAGCCGAGCACAGCCTACACAATCGAGGTACAGTGGCATCGAGCGGTAACGCGGGATAGCCAGCTGGTCCTCGAAAAGCAGGGCACAGTCAGCGGGTCTTTCACGACTGTGGTGGACACACCGACTCCGACACCGACCAACACGCCGACCAACACACTAACGCCGACTTCCACGAATACGCCGACGCCCTTGCCGACCGGCGGCCCCATACGCATCAGGGCTTTGCTCCACAATCGAATTAATGTGGCTTGGGATGATGTCACCGGCTATAACTCACTGTCAGCCGAGGAGCATGACAGACGTTTTTCTGAAAAAGCTGGGCTTTGGTATCATTGGAGCGGCTGTCCACATCCCGGATACAATGGACCAAGGCTGGATCCGAAAAATTCCTGCTTGAGTAATGTCAAACCGGAAACCGAATACACCATCAAGGTGAAGGTCTGCACCTACCCCTGCGATGGCAATATCCGCGGCAGAGCCAGCCTCACTGTGACCACGCCGCCGCGCCCGGAACACCCACACAATCCCACGCCTTCTGGCTATATCCAGGTGACGAACATAACGGATAGGACCGCTACGGTCAGCTGGGGCAACTTCTGGCAAGGTGTGCCGAAAGAAATTCTGGACGCATACGGGAGATACAGCAAGCTTATTCTTAAGCTAAAGCCAGTCAGCGGCCCGGGAACAAGTGCTGTGTATCCGCATTGGCCTGGGGTCGCTGGTTATTTTGGCATGACTTCCTGGACTTTTTGGAGTGGCGCAAACCCGCCACTCGTGCCCGATACGGAATATGTCGCTTCCCTGGAACTCATCAGCATAGATTTCACCTTGGCAAAAGCCTACACCACCACCTTCCGCACCTTGCCGAATGCGGGGGCGAAGCCAACCTACACGCCAGTTTCAGCGGGGCCGACCTTTACGCCCACACCCACCGCGACCAGCACACCCACCCTGACCAACACCCCCTTCGGTCGAGCCACGGAAACGCCAACACCAACAGCAACCCCCACGCCGACGCCCCTGCCGCAAGCATACCTTCACCCCGTAGATTTGCACAACCGAATAGAAGTGAAATGGCGGGATTACTTCGGCTACGCTGATATGTTAGATGCCGAGAAACAAAGACGGGCGAACGACCCAACAACGCTTTGGTATCATTGGAGCGGTTGTCCCGACTCCAGCGAGGATCAAATATCACTTAGTCCGGTGCATAGCTGTGAAAATAATATCAAACCGGATACCCGATACGAAATCAGGGTAAAGCTCTGCACCAAGCCCTGCGATGGCAATGTCCGCGCCAAATCCGGCATTGCCATTCTCCCAGAGCACGTCACCCCGACCAGCACTCCCACGCCCACGCCCACGTCGACGCTCCACCCGCTGCTGCCGAGCGACGGCTCTCTGGGCATGTTCTTCCCGAAAATCACCAAAAATCAAATCGAGATTGAATGGACCAATTTTGGCAACAGAGAAAGAAACTCCGCGATTGACATTAGCGGCGGCGGTATTCGCCTTCGCTTCCATGTCAGCCCTGACTCTAAGCCGAAAACTTCGAAAATATTCAGCCGACTCAAAGCTGATACCGTCTATGATTTCAAAATCAGGGTACTTTTGTGGAACAGAACGTTGCTCACGGCGACGGGTCAAGCGCGCACCTTGCCAGAGCCAACTAGCACGCCCACACCGACGCCGACCAATACATCGGTCGGCAGACCGCAGCGAGCGGCGGTGGACACAGCAACGCCGACTCTAACCGCGACCAGCACGCAGACGCCCTTGCCGAAAGCATACCTTAGCCTCGTAGCTACTTCGCACAACCGAATAGAAGTGAAATGGCAGGATTACTTCGGCTACGCTGATATGTCAGATGCCGAGAAACAAAGACGGGCGAACGACCCAACAACGCTCTGGTATCACTGGAGCGGTTGTCCCGACTCCAGCGATAATCAAATATCGCTGAGTCCGGTGCATAGCTGTGAAAATAATATCAAACCTGATACCTTCTACCACATCAGTGTAAAGCTCTGCACCAAACCCTGCGATGGCAATATCCGCGCCAAAACGAGCGCTGCCATGCGTACGCGACCTCTGCCGACGCCCACGCCAACTATCACGCCAACTGCGACCATCACGCCGACCCCAACCATCACGCCGACCCCAACCATCACGCCAACTGAGCCAGCACCCGCGGGCAAGCTGACCGTTTCAGACTTCGGCTGGTCCTCCGGCGATATCTGGGAAGACGACAGCTACGGTGCCTTGATCAACTGGGACGATATCGCCAAGGGCATCGTCATACACGACCAGGATTATCTGCATTATCACATGGAGTTCGAGTCCAAAGCCGGCGACCATGTTGTCTGGGAATACGCGAACAGACACTCGACATCGTATAGGATATACGGCTTCAAGGCAGACACCGAATATACCGGGCGCATCACCGCGCGCGATATTTTGGATTGTGAAGAGGATCCCTACAAGTGCAATCCCATCTTGGCGCATACCAAATCCGTCACCTTCCGCACCCCGCCGTTGCCAACCGATACGCCGACCGCGACCGCCACGTATACAGACACGCCCACGCCGACCATCACACCGACCCCGACCATCACACCGACCCCAAGCATCACGCCAACGCCCAAGCCGGCTGGGAATGTTCGAGTCTCGGCGATTACGCATAATCGCGCCACGATAGAGTTTGATGACATCGCCGAGAATGTATCCGCCCCCGGGCCGCTATATTATTCAACGCATGCCGTGCCGGTCGGCGGCGGCAAAAGATTCAACAATCGAGAAGGAACGGGATTAAATACGCTGTCCATTTCTATGGCAGGATTTAAGCCCGATACCGAATATAGGGTTTGGGTGGAGTTATGCGACAATGCTTGTGATATCATCTATGCTAGATCCTTGTCGACAACTTTCCGAACTTTGCCGAATCCCCAAAATCCGCAGCTGCCGACCGACGGCAGCTTGGGCGTCATCGTCCCGCAAATCTCCCATGACCAAGCCACTGTCAAGTGGTCTGATATGGGCGGCAATGTGCGCTTCTACCGGGTCAGAATTTTTGACGGCATAGTTTATTTAGATTCCGTCGACTTAAGCGCTGGCACAACATCGCATGTCTTCGGTCGCGAAAAGCCCTTAAGCCCCGAAACCGGCTATATCGTCAATGTCCAGGTATTTGTGCATGGTCGGGAAACGCCTTCTGATGCAGCTCACACGCATTTATGGACGGGTCCCGAACCAAGTCCGACGCCGACTGCGACCAACACATCGGTCGGTCGTTCACAGCGAGTGGCGGTGGACACGGCAAGTCCGACTGCGACCAGCACGCCTACTAACACCCCGACCCCAAGCAACACACCAAGGCCGACGAATACCCCACTGCCTACAAATACGCCTGTTCCGACGGCTACTCTCGTGCCAACAGATACTCCCGTGCCAACAGCAGTGCCAACACTGCCCACCGACGGCACGCTGGCCATGATCTTCCCGAAAATCACCGATGACAGCATAACCGTCGAATGGAGCGACTTGGGCAATAAAGCACAAATCTACATGGTCGACATCAGCAGCAGCAGTGGACGTGATAGCGGATTTGAGATCATTCGCACCAACGAAAGCTCGCGGACTTCGCATGACTTCGGCGGGCTCAAAGCCGATACCGTCTATGACTTCAAGGTCACGGTATTTCTGCGGGGCAGCGGCAAGCGGGTCACGGCGACGGGTCAAGCGCGCACCTTGGCGAATGCGCCTGCGCAAGCAGACGCGCAGCAAGCAGACGCGCAGCAAGCAGAAGCGCAACAGCAGCCGCCAACAGCAACACCAATTCCGCCGACAGCCACGCCCACAAACACAGCTACGCCGTCCATTACGCCGACGCCTACACCCGTCTTGCCTGGCATGGAAATATGGGTATCCGCTGTGACAAGCAACAGCGTCACCTTGGACTGGACGCCGCTAAAGGGCGCGGAGGGCTACCGAATCATTTCGAAGTCCTTGGGGATGCTTGCCGACACCCACCGAACACAGTTTACGCTCACCAGGCTGGACCCAGATCGCGCTTCACCGTACTCGGTGCGCGTCATCCCCTATGACTACTCGCCTGAGAAGGAAATCAGTTTCACGTTATGGTATTGGGAAGAGCGCGTCATACAAGTGAGTTTGAACCACGCTGGGGAACTGCCAACTCTCACACCGACAGCGACGGATACGCCTACTGCGACCAGCACGGCGACCCCAACCATCACGCCAACTGCGACCATCACGCCTACGCCAACCATCACGCCCACGCCGTCCATCACGCCCACGCCTAAACCCTTCTTGCCTAGCATGGAAATATGGGTATCCGCTGTGACAAGCAACAGCGTCACCTTGGACTGGACGCCGCTAAAGGGCGCGGAGGGCTACCGAATCATTTCGAAGTCCTTGGGGATGCTTGCCGACACCCACCGAACACAGTTTACGCTCACCAGGCTGGACCCAGATCGCGCTTCACCGTACTCGGTGCGCGTCATCCCCTATGACTACTCGCCTGAGAAGGAAATCAGTTTCACGTTATGGTATTGGGAAGAGCGCGTCATACAAGTGAGTTTGAACCACGCTGGGGAACTGCCGACGCCAACTCCCACACCGACAGCGACGAGTACGCCTACTGCGACCAGCACGGCGACCCCAACCATTACGCCAAGTAATACGCCTGCGCCCACAAATACGCCGCCGCCAAGCGCGACGCCCTTGCCGCCGATTTACATCGCCTCCCTGACGCACAGCTCAAGCGAAGTAACCCTGTCCTGGAGCGCGGTCAGCGGCGCGACCGGCTATGTGCTGGAATATGCCGGCAGCGACCTACAGACCGACTCCCATACTTTGGGCGCGGGCGCGACCAGCTATCGTCTGACGGGTTTGACCGGTGGCGCGATTTATCAAGCCACGCTCACAGCCAACCTGACCGGCGGCGGGGAGCGCAGCGGCTCGGCGCATTTCGCCATGCCGATAGCGCCGACGAACACAACACTGCCCACGAATACGCCGATTCCAACTGACACGCCGGCTGGACAGCCGCTGCAGCAGTCAACGGACAGTCCCGTTCCATCCGACACGCCAATCCCGAGCGACACGCCGGTGCCAACAAGCAATCCCTACAGCAGCCTGATTCAGACCTTGCAGGGTTATCAAGCCGAGACGCATCATGGCGCGGCGCATGTCGAACGCTGGACGCGAGCCCTGGCGGCATTGGGGCATGGCAGTCATAACAATCCCATGACCGCGTCCGAAGCACAGGGCTACGCGCAGCAGTATCAAGCCGCGCGCTGGCAGCCGGTCGCCGACGCCTTAGCACAGTTGGAAGCGCAGCCGTCACCGACCAATACGCCGATTCCGACTAATACGCCACTGCCAACAAATACGCCACTGCCAACAAACACGCCCACCCCGACGAACACGCCAGTTCCAACAAGCAATCCCTACAGCAGCCTGATACAGAACATCCTGGGCTGGCGGGGCGAGCAGGCAGCTGGCAGCGACCACCACGAGCGCTGGACGCGGGCCCTGGCGGCATTGGGGCATGGCAGTCACAACAACCCCATGACCGTAAGCGAGGCGCAGACTTATGTCGATCGCGGCTGGGGCGGACGCTGGCAGCCGGTGGTTGATGCCTTGACGCAGATTGAAGGCAAAGCGCCGCCTCCGCCGCCAACAAATACGCCTGTTCCGCCGCCGACGAATACGGCCGTGCCACCACCGACGAACACGTCTGTTCCACCGCCAACGAATACGCCGCTGCCGCCACCGACGAATACGCCCCTGCCTCCGCCGACGAATACACCTTTGCCACCACCGACGAATACGCCGCTGCCACCGCCGACAAATACGCCGCTGCCACCGCCGACAAATACGCCTGTGCCACCGCCGACAAATACGCCCCTGCCACAGCCAAGCTATACCGTGCCGGACAGCCTCATCCAAACTGTGCGTGACTATTACGATGAGAATGTCGCTGCTGGCCGCGCTGGCACGAACTGGCTGCGCGTTCTGATCGCATTCGGCGTCGAGACGGATGATGAGCTGAGTCCGATGACTGCGGCCGAGGCGCGCGAACGCGTGAGCAAGTGGGGCGGCTGGCGGCCGATCGCGGAGGCGCTTGAGCAGCTCGAAGGCTAAGCCGCGTCAAGCTATGTCTTAGCGAGAATCTGTATGGGCGAGCCACGGACTCTGTTGAAATACTCGATTTCCCCCACCCCAAACCCGTTCGCCATAGAGATGGCGAGGAGGGGCCGGGGTCACGTAGACATAGACCTACGGGATGGGGGGTGTTTTTCAACAACGTTCCACGGGCTCGCCCATACATTGCGCTTGTTTGGCGGGATGTGATTGCCCCGACCCGCCGCCGCCGAGAAAATGCCTTCCAATTTATTTTGCGCTTATGCTTCATATAAAATAAACTGCCCCTTAGGCAAGATAAAGGATGAAACACCATGCGACTAGGACTGATGGTCGGTTATTCTGGCGCGCGCATCAACTTGCCGATGGACCTCATTCTCGAGGCGGAACGGCTGGGATACCAGGCTGTCTGGACCTCGGAGGCTTACGGCTCGGACTGCATCAGTCCGCTGGCATGGATTGGCGCGCTGACCCAGCGCATCAAGCTGGGCACAGCCATCATGCAGATGCCGGCGCGCAGCCCCGCCATGACCGCCATGACCGCCATCACGCTCGATCAATTGTCTGGCGGGCGCGCGCTGCTGGGGCTGGGGCTGTCGGGTCCGCAGGTGGTGGAAGGCTGGCATGGGCGTCCCTACGGCAAACCCCTGGCAAAGACGCGCGAGTATGTGGCCATCCTGCGGCAGATTCTAGCGCGCGAAGCCCCATTGACGCATGTTGGCGCGCATTACCAAATTCCCTACCAAGGCGCGGACGCAACTGGCTTGGGCAAGCCGCTCAAGAGCATCGCGCATGGCCGCGCCGATATGCCCATTTATCTGGCTGCCATCGGACCGAAGAACGTCGCGCTGACAGCGGAAATCGCCGATGGCTGGCTGCCGATTTTCTTTTCGCCGGCCGCCTACGGCGATTGTTTCGGCGACGCGCTGGCGGCGGGCTTTGCCAAAGCGGGGCAGGGAAAAAGCCATGCCGATTTTGATATCGCGGCGTCGGTCACGGTGGTGATTGACGCGGACTTGGAAGCCGCCTACCAGCAAGTCAAACCGGTATTGGCGCTGTATATCGGCGGCATGGGCGCAAAAGGCAAGAATTTCTATTATGATCTGGCTTGCCGCTATGGCTTCCCCGAGGCTGCGGATAGCATACAAGCGCTTTACCTGGCGGGGCGCAAGCGCCAGGCGCTGATGGCGGTCCCCGACGCCTTGGTGGACGCAGTCGCGCTGGTGGGCCCAAAAGCCCGCATCCGCGACCGCTTTCAACTTTGGCGGGATTGCCCGGTGGATACGCTTAACATCACAGCCTACTCGCTCGACGCCATTCGTTTTATGGCTGAACTGGCACTTTAGCATTAAGCGAAATTAAGAGGAATGACATAGAGGAATAACATAAATGTAGGCAGAAACAGGCGTATATTTGGCAAGCGAAAGGTGGCGGCGCAATGCAGTATGCCGATGCATTCCTACGTTTTCTAAGAAATCTCACTAAGTCTGATGTAGAATACGCTGTTGCGGCATTCCAATCTCGCTCGAACAGGGAATCTCGATGACCTATCTCATAACCGGCGGAGCCGGCTTTGTCGGCAGCCATGTCGCCGAGGCGCTGCTGCAGCGTGACGAGCGGGTGCTTGTCATCGACAACTTCAACGATTATTACGACCCCGCCATCAAACGCGGGAACGCCGCGCGGCTCGGCGCTTACAAGCAGCTCAAATTAATCGAAGGCGACATCCGCGACGCGGCGCTGCTGGAGCGGCTTTTCGCCGCCGAAGGCATCACGCATGTAGCGCACCTGGCAGCGATGCCGGGCGTACGCGCCAGCATCGAGCAAGCTCGCCTGTACATGGACGTCAACTTGACCGGCACGCTGAACCTGTTGGAAGCCAGCAAAATCCACCAGGTCAAGCAATTTGTGCTGGCTTCTACATCGTCGGTCTATGGCAAGACCGCCATCCTCCCCTTCATCGAAAGCGATACCGCCGACCGCCCGCTGGCAGCCTACCCCGCCAGCAAACGCGCCGCGGAAATGCTGGCTTACAGCTACCACAACCTGGTCAACATGAATATCACCGTTTTGCGCTTCTTCAACGTCTACGGTCCCGCCGGGCGCCCGGACATGATGCCATGGAAGCTGATGGACGCGACGCAATCGGGCGAAGTCGTCAAGTTATTCAACAACGGCGATATTCACCGCGACTGGACTTATATCTCCGACACGGCGCAGGGTCTGCTGGCGGCTTTGGACAAGCCCCTAGGTTACGAAGTCATCAACCTCGGCTGCGGCGCGCCCATCTCGCTGGCGGATTTCGTCGAAATCATCGAAGAATACGCCGGCCGAAGCATCAAGAAAATAGCCGTGCCCACGCCGCTCAGCGACCCGCCCATCACATACTGCGATAACAGCAAGGCGCGTGAACTGCTTGGGTTCAAGCCGGCGGTGAGCACCCGCGACGGTCTTTGGCGCACTTGGCAATGGTATCGGGATTTCCGAGGGATTTAGCCCGTCGCGCGCGCGGGTCTGGCTGGCTCTGTCCGCTGCCGCCAAGCCTCGCTTAAATTGTGCTTTGGCAAATCTCTTACCCGCAAGCCGCTTTTGCGCTCGTCTTGATAGCGGGCAAAATACTTATCAAGCGCGGCGGTCAAGGCTTCGACAATCGGCTGATAGGCTTCATCAGCGAAGCGATTCAGCAATTCGGCTGGATCGCGCTGCAGGTCGAATAGCTCGCAGGGTGCCTGGCTGTAATAGCGGCGTAGGAGTTTATGCTCTAGTGTGCGCGCCATGCGCAAGTCGCCATACTCGCCGAACTGTATCCGCCGCCAGTCGGGCATGGCGGCTGTATTGTCCAGCAGCGGCAGAAAACTGCGCCCAGGGTACTTGCGGCTGGCAGCCAGCTTGCCCGCAATGCCGGTGTATTCAGCGATGGTCTGGAAGGTATCCAGATGATCGACGAACTCCGTCCGCCGTTGACCGGCGAACAGCGCTTGCGGGTGATTCCATATCAGCGGCACGCTTATCGATTCTTCCAGCATGTTTAAGGGCAGCGTGGCGTTGCCCTTCCCCCACAAGCCATGATGTCCACAGCAGAGGCCGTGGTCGGACGTGAATACAATCAGCGTCTGTTCGCGCAGTTGCAGCGCTTCCAACTCGTCCAAGAGTCGCCCCATCGCCTCGTCAATATGAGATACCGCCGCGTAATACTGCGCCAAGGCTTCGCGCGGGTCTAAGCGCGTTGGCAAGGTCGATTCAAGCGCTTGTTTGCCGTGGGGATAGGCGGGTTGACCCAGCATGCCAGCGAAGTCGTTTTGACGATATTGCGCCACTAGGCGCTCCGGTTGGCCGCGCCAGGGATTATGCGTGCCGAAGTAGCCAATGTGCATGAAGAAGGGCGCGGTCCTATCGCGCTGGCGCAGGAACGCAATCGCCTCGTCCGTGATGACCTGCGTGCGCTGGCCGGCTATCGTCTGTATCAGGCCATTCAAGCTGAATCGGTGCTCGCCGCCGTGTTCGGCAGGGTAATCGCCGACGCCGCTGAACCAGTGGCTGAAGCCAGCCTGCGGCGCGTCATCGCTGCCCAAATGCCATTTGCCGCAATGCGCCGTTTGGTAGCCCGCCTCGGATAGCAACTGGGCAAGCGTAAGCTCGTCTTGCAGCCAGGGGCGGCGGTGAATCGCCGGCAGTGTCGACGACAAGTAATCGTGGATGCCATGCTGCGAAGCCAGCCGCCCGGTCAGCAAACAGGCGCGGGCTGGCGAGCAGACGGGCGTCGGCGTGAAAGCGTTTTCCATGAGTACGCCGGTCGCCGCCAAGTAGTCCAAAGTCGGGCTGCGGATTTCGTCATTGCCATAACAGCCCAGCGCCCAGCGCGCCAGGTCATCATTGACAACCAGAATCACATGCTTCATATCAACTGCGGACTCAGCTGCGGACATCGTTCACCCTTGCCCGGCGCAGCATTAATTCACGCATGCGCTGCTTGTCCAGTTGACGAAACGCTTCGCTAACGGGACGATCGAAATCGCGGTCGCCCGTTGCTTCCAGCCAGCGCCGCAATTCCGCTTCCATGCTAGCGGCGATTTGTCGGCTGCCCGCGTCATGCAGCATATTGTTCAGTTCATAGGGATCCGCTGCGAGGTCGTATAGTTCTCCAGCGTGATTCTGATAGCGAATCAACTTGTAGCGCTCATTGATGAGGGCTCTGCCCAACTCGACCGTTCCAAAGCCGTGCCCGTATGTCTCTACCAATAGGGATTGCCTGCCGTCAAGAACTGCGCCCCTCGCCAATGGCAGCAGGCTTTCGCCATCCACTTGGCGCTCGAAACGCAATCCAGCCGCGTCCAGAATAGTCGGCGCGATATCGACGCCGCAAGCCAGCGCGTCGGATACCCGCCCGGCGGGGATGCTGCCCGGATAGCGCAGCGCCAGCGGCACGCGCAGCACTTCCTCGGTCAGGTAGGAGCCTTTGTCGAATCGGCCGCCATGGCTTGCCAAGGCGTCACCGTGATCGGAGGTCCAGATGACCAGGGTGTTGTCCGCCAAGCCCAGCTCGTCCAACTTGTCGAGCACAATGCCCCCAGCAGCGTCAATCATGGTGATATGGGCGTAGGCGCGGGCGATGATGCGCTGCCATTCGCCCCAATCGAGCTGGCTTGGGCTCGCGAATCGGCCGGCTTCATCGGTCAATTGCTCGTGCGGGTCGCGCCAGAAGAGCTCGGGTTTGCCCACCAGCGAATCATTGAAATTGCCGTATACGGGGATATCTTCCGGATCATACAAGTCCGCGAATTCTTTGCTCGGGAAGAAGGGCTGATGCGGTCCCCAAAAGTCCAGCCGCAAGTGAAAAGGCTCATCGCCGTCCGCTGCCGCCAGCGCCGTCAATTGCTCGCAAGCCATATCAGCCAAGAAAAATGCCTCGTGTGTCTCCTTGGCTGTGCTTGTGATGCCCGTCGCATGTTCGCCGCACCAATAGCGGTCGCTGCGGTAAGGCGCGCCAGCCGCCAGATTTGGGAACTCGCGGCGCATCACGAAGCTGTCGAAAACATATTCGACCTGATGGCGCGCCGGCGGCAGTCGCTTGCGCGCGAGATAGTCGCGATATGCCGGCGTGATATAGGGATTGCCATAATCTTCCAGCGAGAAGCCTTCACAATCGAAGTCGAGGGCGCTGCCGGCACCCGCATGCCATTTGCCGAAGTAGAAGCATTTGTAACCAGCCTGGGCGAGCTTGCTCAGATACAGCTCATGCTCGTAAGGCGCGTTGGAATAGTTGTAATAATTGCGGTGATTGTGTGGATACAAGCCCGTTAACAGCGTGCGGCGCGAGGGACCGCAGAGCGGCGTCGCGCAGTACGCGCGCTCAAAGCGCGCGCCCTGCGCCGCCAAGCGATCAAAATTGGGGATTAAGGGGCGTGGCCCGCCATCCCAGCCGTGTCGATAATAGGCTTGATGATCGTTTACCAAGAGTACGATATTGGGGCGCTGATTCATCGCGCGGCTACTGTCCTCTCACAGACTTGGGGCGTGGCTTTCGCCACGTGTGATTCTGGCACATTATTGCCAAAGCCGCAAAGTTTGCAAGCAACAGCAAAGTATGTTAGATTGTTTTATAGAGATGCGCTGAGACGCGCTATGGAACGTTTTGTGAAAGACAGCAAATCGAACAGAAAATTTAGGAGACAATAATGCTTAGCAAGATAACAACGCTCATTTCGCTTCTGCTGCTCGCATTGACATCCTACTCTGTCCCCGTGTTCGCGCAGGACGAAGTCACCATAGATTTTTGGATCCCCGGCGGACGGGGCCGCGACGAAGGCACAGCCGCGGTCATCGCGGCTTTCGAAGCGCAGCATCCGAATATCAAAGTCAACTTGACGGCAATCCCCTTCGGCGAGTTCTTTGACGCCTTGCAGGTGGCTTTTGCCGGCAACAATCCGCCTGACGCCGCTTTGATTGATGGCGTCGGCGTCCAGAATCTGGCTTACAATGGCGCGCTCTTGCCGATTGAAGATATGTTTAGCGCCGAGGATATGGACGATTTCATGACCGACTTGGTCGAGATGGTGTCGCTGGATGGTCACATGTTTGGCGCGCCCTGGGCGAATGCCGCTGACGCCATGTACTACAACGTGGACATGTTCGAGGCGGCTGGTATAACAGCGCCGCAGACCCTGGACGAAGGCTGGACCTGGGAGGAATTTGTCGAGAACGTCAATAAGGTGCGGGCGCACCAAGCGGAACAGGGCAATGAGGTTTGGGGCATGATGGGCTTCAACAATCCCTTGAGCGGTGCCTTCTTCACCTGGACCATCATCCGCAGCGCCAGCAGCCCGGGCGAAGCGCTCTGGGAAACAATCGCCCCAGACCTATCCACCTTTGCCGGCTATATTGATACGCCGGAAGCGCTGGCGGCTTACGAGTTTTATCAGGGGCTGTATTCTGACGGCTTCATGCCAAAGGACAGCATCCCCGATGCCTTCCCGAATGGCTTGACAGCGACCTTCTTCGCGATACCGCCGACTGGCACGGTCTTGGCGCGCAACTTCCCCGATTTGAATTGGGATGTCATGCCGATGCCCTATATCAAGACGCCCATCACCCATACCGGTTCCTTCGCGCCGGGCGTCGCCGCCAAGAGCGACAACCCCGAAGAAGCCAAGGCATTTGTCAAGTTCTTCACCAGCCAAGAAGGCTACGCGACCTATCACGCCGTCACCAAAGTCGTGCCCGGGCGCAAGTCCATGCAGGCGCAGTTGCCCGATTTCCAAGAAGGTTATCTTGCGCTGCTCTTTGATGAGATGGTGGAATGGGGCGTGGCGCGGCCCGGGGGACCGGCGCATACGATTTTCAATCGCATCATCGCCAGCGACATGATGATCAATATCGCTTTGGGCGGCGACATTGAAGAAGAAGTCGCCAACGCAATCCTAGAAGCCGACGCGCAGCTCATGCAATTCAGATAACGCGCCGTAGCGATTCCCCGCTTCCTTTCCCGTTGCCCCCCGTTGCCCCGTTGCCCCCGTTGCCAAGGCAGCATACGGGGAAGGAAGCATGCCAAACATGACGCAATTATTTTCTAACAGCCGCAACGCGCAGCGCTACCGAGCGGCTTTTTTGCTGTCGCTGCCGGCTTTGATTGGTCTATTCCTCTTTCATTATTTGCCCATCGCCGAAACTTTCCGCCTGAGTTTCACCGATTACAAGGTCTTCACCGGCGACTTCACCTTCACGGGGCTCAAGAATTATGACCTGGCTAGTAGCGATCCCATCCTCTTTTTGTCTTTACGCAATACCGCGCTTTTCTTTTTAATCAAAGTGCCGCTGCAGATGGTCTTGGGGCTGTGCCTGGCGATGCTCGTTGCCAAGCCGGGCAAGGACTCTACCCTGCTGCGGACTTTGATTCTCTTCCCGGCTGTTACGTCGATGGTGGTCGCGTCTATCGTCTGGGGCATGATGTTCCATTCCGATATTGGCATCGTCAACAGCGCGCTGGAATCGCTTGGTTTGCCGACGCAAGGTTTCTTGCGCGACAAGCATCAGGCTCTGCCCGTCTTGGCTGCAATCACAATCTGGAAAGATGTCGGCTTGAGCATGATCTTCTATTTGGCTGGCTTGCTGGCGATTCCGACGGTCTATTACGAGGCGGCGCGGATTGATGGCGCGGGACGCTGGCAGCTATTCCGATACATCACGCTGCCGCTGCTCAACCGCACGCATGTATTTGTGCTGGTAACAAGCACTATCGCCGCCTTTAAGATCTTTGTGCCGGTTGAAGTGCTTACCGACGGCGGACCCTCCAACGCCACCCGCGTCATCGTTCATTATATCTTCCACCTCGCTTTCCGCTTCAACCGCTTCAGTTATGCGACCGCGCTCTCGGTCATCCTGGCGATATTGCTCATCGCCATCAGCATCTTGCAACTGCGCATAACCCGGGATGATGACAATGACTGAGGCGCGGCAGATTCGAGCGCCCAGCCCCGCGCCAGCCTTGACCGCAGCGTCGCTGTCGCGGCTTGCCTTATATTTGCTTATCGTGCTGGTCTTCGCCACGCCCTATTTGTGGATCGCTGGCTCGACCTTCAAAAGCCGGCAGGACCTCTTCGACGATCTCTATCCCGTCTCGGTCAAGACCTTCGTACCGAGCAAGCCCACACTGGAGAACTTGAGGGGCTTATTCACCGAGACGAAATTCGCGCAGGCTTTTCTCAATAGCGTCTTGGTGGCGGCGATGTCGGTCACCTTCGCGGTAACGATAAATAGCATGATCGCCTTTGTGCTCGCTTGGCTCAAGTTCCCGGGCCGCCGCATTCTATTTCTGCTGATTCTGGCGACGCTGACCATCGCCTTCGAAGCCAAGCTGATTCCGCTCTTTCTCACGATGCAGCAATTGCGCATCGACAATACGCTGCCGGCAATCTTCCTGCCCTGGATTACGGACGCTTTCATCATATTCTTGCTACGGCAGCACTTCGCCGAGCTGCCGCAAGATTTATATGACGCCGCCATCATCGACGGCTGCTCCTTCTTCCGCATGTACTGGCAGGTGATGCTGCCCAATATCACGCCAGCGCTGGTCAGCGCCGCCTTCATCAAGTTCATCTTTTCTTGGGATTCTTTTATCTGGCCCTCCATCGTTGTCACCGACGAGTCAAAGACCGTCATCACTGTCGCCTTGGCGAAGCTGTTCAGCGACGAAAATATACGTTGGGAGCTGGTCTTCGCCGGCTCGTTTGTGGCGACGGTGCCGGTGGTAGTCATCTTCATATTCTTGCAGCGCTATTATGTGCAAGGTTTTGTCCGCTCCGGCTTAAAATAGCGAGGATTGAAGGCATGAACGTGATTCTTATTGTTACGGACACGCTGCGCCGAGACCATCTGCCCTGCTATGGCAATCAAAAACTCATCACGCCCAACTTGGACCGCTTTGCCGAAAAGGCGCTGATATTCGAGGACTGTTACGCAGCCTCCTTCCCTACCGTGCCTGCCCGCGCCGACATGATGACCGGGCGCTATACCTTCGCCTATTTGCCCTGGGGTCCGCTGCCGCAAAGCGAAGCCACGCTGGCCGGTTTAATCAGCGCAGCGGGCTATCGCAGCGCAGCCATAGCTGATACGCCCTTTCTGGCGCGGCGCGGCTATGGGCAAGACCGCGGCTTCCAAGAGTTCGTCTACGTCCGCGGTCAGTTGGATGGCACGGAACGCGCCTATCGTCAGCGGCAGCGCGCGTTCTCGGAAATCGAAGGCTACTGCGCGCCCAAGACCTTTGTCGAAGCAGCCAACTGGCTGGAACGTCATCACGCGGATCCCTTCTTCCTCTACATCGATACCTGGGACCCGCACGAGCCCTGGGACCCGCCCCCCTATTACGTAAAACCCTATCTGGCGGATTACAGCGGCGAGGTCATCGCTCCCAGTTATTGGGACTATCAAGACGACGGCGTGACCGAGCGCGACCTGGAAATCGCGCGCGCCTGCTATATGGGCGAAATATCGATGGTCGATCACTGGTTCGGTTACTTGATGGAACGCATCCGCGTGCTGAACTTGCTGGAGGACACCGCCATCATTTTTGTTTCGGACCACGGCTTTTATTTTGGCGAGCACGGGCTATTTGGCAAACGGCGCTTCCGTTGGCCCGACGGCAGCGGCTTCGAAGAAGGCTTCGCCAAAGGCTTGACCATTAATCAGCGCCAGGTGCATCGCTCGCCACTGCATAACGAACTGATACAGGTGCCGCTGCTCGCCCGCTTGCCGGGCGAGGCAGGCCGGCGCGTACCCGGTCTGCTGTCGCTGCCGGATATCATGCCGACAATACTGGACTTGCTGGGGCTCGCTATGCCGGCGCGGGTACAGGCAAAATCGGCATTGCCGCTGCTGAACGGCGCGGCGATTCACAAACAAGTCGTAACAAGCGCGCCTTTTGAAGAGGTGGGCGAATTATCAAAAACGGTGGATGGACAGAATCGTGTTGTGCTAGAAATTTCACCAAGTACAATCACCGATGGCGAGTGGGATCTGTTATATGGAATCGAGGGACAGCCGGTGGAACTGTATCGCGCCAAGGAGGATGTCGGGCATCAGCGCGAGTTGAGCGGCAGCTACCCTGATGTTGTCGCGGCGCTGCACAGCCAGTATGTCGAGTGGCTGCGCGCAATTGATACGCCAGAACGATTTTTGAGTCCGCGTCGGCGTCTATAGCCCCGCCCGAATCATGCGTTTTTTGTATTTTCAGCGAATATCACTTATCATATAGTGCAAACACATTTGCGGAATTGTCATATAGCGCAAATATATTTGCGGAAAAGGAGGTGCCTAAGCGACCCATCAAGCTGCGCGACGGGCTGAAGTGGTCGGATGGCGATGACTTCAACACCGAGGACTTCCGCTGGCATTGGGAAGATATTATGAACGACCCCGATATCAGCCCCAACGGCCCTGGCGGTTTCTGGCGCCCTGGCGGCGAAGTAGCGACCTTTGAGGTGATTGACGATACCACCTTCAGCTATACCTGGGCGATTCCCTATCCGATTGCCATGGACAGCTTTGGCCGCACGCATTTTTCCAGCGACAACAGCTTGTACGGTCCCTCGCACTGGCTGCGGCAATTCCACGGCAAATACAACGAGAACGCGCAGGCGCTGGCGGAAGAAGCCGGCTTGGAAACCTGGGTCGACCTCGTCAATAGCAAACGCGCCCAGGGTTACAATCTATCGGCGCAGCCGCTTGACCGCCCCTACATGGACAGCTGGGTCCCGATCATCATCGAGAGCGACCGCGTCCTCTTGGAGCGCAACCCCTACTTCCATCAGGTCGACGACGCCGGCAATCAACTGCCCTATATGGATAACATTGAAGTATCGCTGGCGGGCGACCTCGACATATACGCCCTGCGGCTCTCGGCTGGCGAGCTGGATTTCGGCGTGCGTTATACGCGCCCGACGGACTTGCGCTTGTACCGCAGCGAAGAAGAAAATGGCGGCTTCACGACCTATATCGCGCAATCGCTGCGCCCATCCGAATTCTCCCTATTCCCCAACCAGAACTATTCCGACGCCGTCCTGCGCGAGCTCTTCCAGAATGTCGATTTCCGCGTGGCGCTGTCGATGGCGATTGACCGCGACGAGATGAACGATGTGCTCTTCTTTGGCTTGGCGGCACCGCACCCGGCAACGCCGCTGAAGACCCTGCCCTGGTTCAACAATGACTGGTTCAGCGAAAAAATCGAATACCATCCGGACAAATCCAATACCCTGCTTGATGGGCTGGGCTTGACCGAGCGCGATGATGCCGGTTTCCGCCTGCTGTCCGATGGTCGGCGCGCGACAATCATCGCCCACGGGCTGGTAGATCATCAGTCGGGCTGCGAATTGATCGCCAGCGATTTCGTCGACATCGGCATTGAATTGATTTGTCAAGGCGCGTCGCCGGACCTGATCTTCGATTTGTACAACAGCGGCGAGGTCATGACCGTCATGTGGCATATTGGACGCGCGACCCTCTTCGGGCGCGGCACGCCCGATCACTTCGCCGTCAATGACCCGGTACGGCACTTCTGGGCTTTGCAGTGGGCTTCGTGGATTTCTTCCGGCGGCAGCGCCGGCACCGAGCCGCCGCAGGAAATCAAGGACCTGAATGCGCTCTGGGACGAATTCAGCCAATACCCCAGCGACTCGGCTGAAGCCGCTGAATTGGGTGCCCAGTACTTCAGCTATTGGGGCGAGAAACTGCCCATCATCCCGTCGGTTGGCTTGACGCCGCAGCCGGTTATCTACTCCAACCGCTTGCGCAATGTGCCAACAGCGGACTTGTTCTGGGGCTCCGATACCAATTTCTACGCGCCCTTCCATGTCGAACAGTGGTACATCGACGAAGGCTAGGCAGCGCGCAATAGCAATTCGCGGGCGGCTCGGCGAGCCGCCCCACCATATTCTTATTATTTCTTGGACGCACTGAGAAGAATATGAGCTTCGGCAAGTACGCGCTGCAGCGCCTGCTTTACGCCTGCCTGGTGCTGATAGTCATCAGCTTTCTGATATTTATGATTGTGCAGCTGCCGCGCGGCGACGCGGTTGACCGCATCGTCAACGCGCGGCAGGCGGAAGGCGACATCATCACCGAGGAAGATGAAGCGGCGCTGCGGGCGCAATATGGGCTCGACAAGCCCATCTATATCCAGTATTTCATCTGGGCGACGCAATTCGCGCAGGGCAACATGGGGCAATCCATGTTGGGCATCCCTGTCAACAAACTCATCAACGAGCGCATTGCGGCGACGATGCTGCTATCCATCATCGCCCTCATCGCCACCTATGCCATAGCCGTGCCGATCGGCATTTTCAGCGCGACGCATCAATACAGCCTAGGCGACTATTTCTGGACCTTTGTCGGCTTCATCGGTCTGGCGACGCCCAACTTCTTGCTGGCGCTGATTTTGCTATTTTTGTTCCACAAATTCTTTGGTTTGAGCATCGGCGGTTTGTTCTCGCCGGGTATGGAAGAACAGCCTTGGTCGCTGGCAAAAGCGCTTGATTTGCTCAATCATTTGTGGATTCCCATTATCGTGATTGTCACGGCGCAGACCGCGGGCACAATCCGCACCATGCGCGCCACGCTGCTGGACGAACTGGGGCAGCAATATGTTATCACGGCGCGGGCTAAGGGGCTGCGTTACCGCCAGCTGCTATTCAAATACCCGGTGCGCCTGGCGCTCAACCCTATCGTGAATTCTGTCGGTTATATTCTGCCGCGCCTCATCTCGGGGCAGACGATAGTCGCCATCGTCATGAATTTGCCAACTTTGGGACCGCTGCTGTTTAATGCCTTGCTAGCGGAAGATGTCGAGCTGGCAACCAGCATTCTGATGATACAGAGCATTTTAGCGGTCGTCGGGGTGATTCTCGGCGACATCCTGCTATCGCTGTACGACCCGCGCATCCGAATGGAAAAGGGGGTGGCATAATAGCAGCGGCATTTGATGAAGCGGGCGGGGCAGCGGCAATGGGCGGCGGCATGTCTGCGGCCGAAGAGCGCTATTACATCGCCTCGCAACAGCAGTTGATTTGGCGGCGGTTCAAAAGACATCGGCTGGCGCTGATTTCCGGCGTCATCTTGATCCTCATGTATTTCCTGGCTTTCACCTATGAATTCTGGACGCCCTACCGCGCGGTGACCCAGCATCAAGGTTATGTGAATACGCCGCCGACGCCCATCCACTTTTTCGACGCCGCCGGCAATTTTCAGGGACCCTTTGTCTATGGGCTTAAGTACGAGCTCAATCTCGATACCTTCGAGCGCATTTATACCGAAGATACGGGAACGATACATCGCATCAATTTCTTCACGCGTGGCGAGCCATACCGATTTTGGGGCAGGATTGATATGGACTGGCACCTCTTCGACGCTGGCGAGGGCAAGGTATTCCTGCTCGGCTCGGATCAATTGGGGCGCGATGTCTTTTCGCGCATTTTCGCAGCCAGCCGCATTAGCTTGACCATTGGCTTGGTCGGCGTATTTTTGAGCTTTTTCCTCGGTGCGACGCTGGGCGGCATTTCCGGCTATTATGGCGGCGCGGTTGACATCATCATCATGCGCATTACCGAGATTCTAAGCGCCATCCCGCAGATTCCGCTTTGGATCGCCTTGGCGGCCATCGTGCCAATTGATTGGCCCGTCACGCGGACTTACTTCGCCATCACAATAATCTTGTCGACGATGACCTGGACGGGGCTGGCGCGGGCTGTGCGCGCGAAGCTGCTGGAAATGCGCGAGCACGATTACATCATGGCTGCCAAAATCGCCGGCGCGAGCGATATCCGCATCATCTATGAGCACCTTTTACCCGGTTACATCAGCTTCTTGATTGTCAATATCACCATCGCCATCCCGGCTATGATCCTGGGCGAAACGGCGCTCAGCTTCCTGGGGCTGGGCATCCGCCCGCCCGCGGTCAGTTGGGGCACCCTGCTGGAAGGCGCGCAGAATATCTCGAATATCGCTTTGTACCCTTGGCTGCTGACGCCCGCGCTCTTTGTCATCGCAACAGTTTTATTGTTCAACTTCGTCGGCGATGGCTTGCGCGACGCCGCCGACCCGTTCAAGGAATTGTGATGACGTCGGACGTCTTGTTAGAAGTGAAAGACCTGCACAGCTATTTCGAGCTGGAAGAAGGTACGCTCAAGGCGGTTAATGGGATTTCCTTCACCATCAGGAAGAATCGCACCTTGGGCATCGTTGGCGAATCTGGCTGCGGCAAGAGCGTAACCGCACAATCAATCATGCGCATCACGCCAAAAAAGAACAGCCGCATGAGCGGACAAATTTTGCTGCATCAAGCCGCTGGCGCGCTTGATATCGCCCAACTGGATGAAGACGGCGATACCATGCGCGACCTGCGCGGGCGCGATATCGCCATGATCTTCCAAGAGCCGATGACCGCTTTTTCGCCGGTGCATACCGTTGGCAATCAAATCATGGAAGCGCTGTTCGCGCATGGCGAGCGCGACAAAAACGCGGCGCGCAAGCGGGTGATCGCCCTGCTGGACGAGGTCGGCATTCCAGCGCCCGAGCGCCGCATTGACGAATACCCTTTTCAGCTTTCGGGCGGGATGCGCCAACGCAGCATGATTGCCATGGCTATCATCCTCAACCCGCGCTTGCTAATCGCCGATGAGCCGACCACCGCGCTGGATGTAACCATACAAGCGCAGATACTGCGCCTGATGAAACGTTTGCAGCGCGAAAATGGCATGGCGATAATGTTCATCACCCACGATTTGGGCGTCATCGCCAACATGGCAGACGATGTCGCCGTCATGTACCTGGGCAAGATTGTCGAATATGGGGCGTCGCGGCAGATATTCAAAGACCCCAAGCATCCCTATACCAAAGGCTTGATGCGCTCGATTCCAAAATTTGGCATGACCGAAGGCAAGCATTTGGCGACCATCAAAGGCACAGTGCCGGTGCCGTTAGACCCGCCGGAGGCTTGCCCCTTCGCCAATCGCTGCGCCGAGTTTATCGCCGGCAAATGCGATGTCCGCATGCCGCCAGCCGTCGCCGTCGCGCCGGGCCACAGCGTGAATTGCGTATTATACGAATAAGACATTTGGCATAAGCGTCCGTCATGCGCCGCGCGCGCCAAGGGCGGGCATCAAAAAGACTAGGACTGGACAGCATACAGTGAAAAATCTATATCTGGAAAACGAGTGGGAACGTACCGAGCCCGATTTGCTGGCTTATATCCCGCAAGAGTTCGCGGGCGCGGGCGCTTGCAATCAGCACTTTCTGGTTGTCAAGACGCCGCCGGGCACTTTCTTGGGCTTTTGGACGCAATCCACATTTGAAAACGCCGGCGACCAACGAGTAGTTTGCAGCCGCTCGCTGGACCGTGGCGCGACTTGGTCGCCGCCGCAGACTATCGATGGTCCCCAAGCCGATGACGCGCCTGGGACGGGCTTGGCGAGTTGGGGTTTTCCCATAGTCGCGCCGGGTTTGCTGGAAGAAGGCGGGCACCGCGTCTATTTCATCTACAACAAAAATGTCGGGATTGACGACGCCCGCGAGGACACGACCGGGCGCGTCCGCTGTCGTTTTTCCGATGACGACGGCTGTAGCTGGAGCGCCGCCAGCTATGATTTCCCGATTGCGCCCAGCGCCATCAGCCACCCCGACCCCGCCGTGCCACCCAATTGGATCGTGTACCAAAACATCTTTGTCACGCCGGAAAAGCAGGTGCTGGCACCCTTCACGCGCTGGGCGAGCAATACTTGGGACCCCGCGGTCAAGCTCAACTTGAATCTGCTGGAACACTGGTCGGAAATCTTTTTCTTGCGCTTTGAAAATATCCTCACCGAGCGCGACCCGCGCCAACTGCTCGTTACAACCTTTCCCCAAGCGCCGCATGGCATCCAGGTCGAAAGTCCCTACCGCCCTGGCGTCAGCGTCGCCCAAGAGCCGACGGTGCAAGCGCTGTCTGATGGGCGGCTTATATGCGTCTTGCGCACATTGCGCGGCGTCAATTATTTCGCGCTTTCGCATGATGATGGGCGCACTTGGGGCAAGCCGCGCGTCTTGCGCTATGAACCCGGCGGCAACCCCATCCTCAATCCGATATCGCCCAGCCCGCTTTATCGCACCCATGACGGGCGCTACCTGCTCTTGTTTTACAATAACGACGGCAGCGCCAATGGCGGCAAATCGCCGGTGGATTCCAAGCATAACCGCTACCCCGTTTGGTTGACCGTCGGGCGGGAAATCGCGGGCGAAAAAGAGCACCCGCTGCGCTTTGGTCCGCCCAAGATTTTCGCCACCTCAAACGGCGTGCTGCTGCCCAATACCGGCGGCACGCAGGTCGCGGTTTATCCCAGCCTGGTTGACGACGGCGTGCAGCGCATCTTGTTTTATCCCGACCGCAAACATTATTTGCTGGGGAAATACATCAGTGATGACTGGCTGAGGGATTGCGACCCCGCCTATAACTCAACGCGCATGCGCCCGCCAATTACCATTGAGGCAATCCGAGGATAAGCGCCATGCGCGAGCCAAGCCTGCTGGAAGTACGCGGTCTGAAGAAGTATTTCCCTATCGAACAGGGTTTCTTGCGGCGCGTCGTCGGGCATGTGCGGGCGGTCGATCATGTCAGCTTGAGCATCGACAAGGGGCGGACCCTGGGCTTGGTCGGCGAATCGGGCTCGGGCAAAACCACCCTGGGGCGCTGTGTCTTGCGCGCCATTGATATCACCGCCGGCGAAATCTTGTTTCATCACGAGGGGGTAACAACCGACCTCGCGCAACTCAAGCGCCGCGACTTGCGCGACTTCCGCAAGCACATGCAGATGATATTCCAAGACCCTTATTCCAGCCTGGACCCGCGCAAAACCGTCTTTGATATCGTCAGCGAGCCTTTGCGCATTAACAGAATCGCGGCGGGCAATGCCTTGGAAGCGCGCGTGCGCGCCGCGCTGGACTTGGTGGGCTTGGATCTGCGTTACATGAAACGCTACCCGCATGCCTTTAGCGGCGGACAGCGGCAGCGGATTGGCATCGCGCGCGCCTTGAGCATCAATCCGCAGCTAATCGTCTGCGACGAAGCGGTTTCGGCATTGGATGTCTCGGTGCAGGCGCAGATATTGAACCTGCTCAAGGACCTGCAAGAAGAGCTGCGCTTGACTTATTTGTTTATCGCCCACGACTTGAGCGTGGTGGAGCATATATCGGATGAAGTGGCAGTCATGTACGTGGGCAAGCTGGTCGAACAAGCGCCAACCCAGCAGCTATTCGCCCGCCCGCGCCATCCCTATACCGAGGCGCTGCTTTCCGCCATTCCGCGCCCCGACCCCGACCAGCCGCTGCCCGAAGCCGGCGGACTTGAAGGCGAATTGCCCGACCCCGCCAACCCACCAAGCGGCTGTTATTTTCACCCGCGCTGTCCCTATGCGCAAGCGATTTGCCGCGAACAAGCGCCGCCGCTGGTGGAGATCGCGCCCAATCATAGCGCCGCCTGTCACTTTGCCGATGAATTGGCGCTGCAAGGTCTATAGAATAATGGAGCTGCAATGACTGACAACCGACTAATCACGGCTGGACGCGAAATCCCCACCGAACGTTATAGCGACCAACCTTATGTGCTCAAAACAGATGACGGTGCCTGGCTCTGCGCGCTAACCACCGGCACAGGCAGCGAGGGCGCGTCCGGGCAGCATATCATCGCGACGCGCAGCGACGATCAAGGACGTACCTGGTCGGCTCCGGTCGCTGTCGAACCGGCAGACGGACCGGAAGCCTCCTACGCCGTGCCCTTGAAAGTACCAAGCGGGCGCATCTACCTGTTTTACAATCACAATAGCGATGACCGCCGCTTTGTCAAAGCCGATGACCCGCCCTACCAAGACGGCAAATGCTACCGCGTGGATTCTCAAGGCTATTTTGTCTTCAAATTCAGCGACGATCATGGCCGGACTTGGTCGTCGGCACGGTACACCATCCCCGCGCGCGAAATGGCGATTGACCGGGAAAACCCCTACGGCGGCGCGGTCCGCTACTTTTGGAACGTGGGCAAGCCCTTTATCCATGCGGGCGCGGCTTATGTTTCCCTGCACAAAGTTGGCGGGCTGGGTCATGGCTTTTTTACCCGCTCGGAAGGCATCTTGCTGCGCAGTGAAAACATCTTGACGGAAAGCGACCCGGAAATGATCGCCTGGGAAACCTTGCCCGATGGCGACGCTGGCTTAAGAGCGCCGTCCGGCGGCGGTCCCATTGCCGAAGAACAAAGCTACACCGTGCTCAGCGACGGCGCGATTTACAGCGTCTACCGCACCATCGACAGCCACCCCGCCTGCGCTTACAGCCGCGACGGCGGCTATAGCTGGACGCAGCCCGCCTACAAGCGTTTTGCCAATGGGCGCTTGATGAAGCATCCGCGCGCCGCCAATTTTGTCTGGCGGCTGCGGAACGGGAAATATCTATACTGGTTTCATAATCATGGCGGCAACTGGTACGAAGACCGCAACCCGGTCTGGCTCTGCGGCGGCGTCGAGGTCGATACGGCAGCAGGGCGCGAAATCCAGTGGTCGCAGCCGGAAATCGTTTTATATGACGACGACAGCTATGTCCGCATGAGCTACCCCGACCTTATTGAAGACGACGACAAGGTCTACCTGTTGGAAACGCAAAAGGACAAGGCGCGGGTTCATGAACTGGATCAGGACCTGCTCGAAGGCATGTGGCGTCAGTTTGAAGCGGGCGGCACGTTGACCGAAGAAGGCTGCGTCATGGACTGGCAGGCAGCTGATAAGGACCGGAATGTTGTTGTACCGCCGCTGCCCGCTTTCAATACGCGCGATCATCAGCGCCCCGATTATGGCGCGCAGGACCTGCGCAGCGGCTTCACGATAGAAATATGGCTGCGGCTGGAGCGGCTGGACGGCGGGCAGCGGCTCTTGGACGCGCGCGCGGCGAACGGGCAGGGCTGGGCAATAATCACAAGCGCGCGCGGCACGGTGGAATTTATCTTGAATGACGGCCGCGGCGAAGCCCGCTGGGATTGCGACCCCGATATGCTGGAGGCAGGCAAAACGCATCACCTCGCGGTTGTGGTTGATGGCGGGCCCAAAATTATCTGCTTCATCGTCGATGGCATCGTCTGCGATGGCGGGGCATTTCGGCAATTCGGTTGGGGCCGCTTCAGCCCGGCTTTGCGCCATGTCAATAGCAAGTCCAAAAATCCCATCATCGCGCCGGGCAGCGTTGGCCTACAAGATGGCGCGCCCGCCGCCGCCGATAGCGAGCGCGTCGAGATTGGAGCCGCAATCCACAGCCTGCGCATCTATAATCGTTATCTGCGCGCTTCCGAAGTAATTGGCAATTATCGCTCGGGCTTGGCGTAGCCTCGGCCGGGCAGCGCTGGCAAGTTTGTCGCGCGCAACCCGGCAATGTAAGGCGCGTTCGCTGCGCTAGGATTTGCGTTCGCCCAATGATTTCCTGTCTCGTTTCGGATTATATTCGCCGCCTATCATCAATAGAGCGACCAACTAGAGCGACCATCTAGAGTGACCATAATGAAAATCAGCGATGTAAAGACCTATCTGGTAGAAGGCATCAAATACAACTGGACGCTGGTCAAGGTCGAGACCGACGCCGGCATCCATGGCTGGGGCGAGGCGACGAACTGGCCCGGCTCGCCCTTGATTGAAGCCGCTTGTCAGCATGTCGGGCAGGTTGTCATCGGCATGGACGCGCGGCGCATTGATTACATCTGGACAAAAATCTACCGCGACATGCACTGGCTGGGGCAGGCGGGTCCGCTGCTTTCAGCCATCAGCGCCATCGACATCGCCTTGTGGGACATCAAGGGCAAGGCGCTCAAGGCACCGGTATATGAATTGCTGGGGGGCAAGTACCGCGAGCGCATTCAACTCTATGCCAATTACTGGTTTATCGACGGCGATCACTCCCCGGGCAGCTATGCCCGACAGGCGCAAGCAACCGTAGCCGCTGGCTTCGGCGCGCTAAAGTTCGACCCATTCGCCCATGTGCATTACGGCTATGGCGATGATCTCGCCGACAACAACGCGCTAAGCGCCAGCCAGCAGCGGCTTGCGCTGGAATTGGTCGCGGCGGTGGCGGCGGCTGTGGGCGCAGAGCTGCCCATCGCCATCGAGACCCATGCCTTCCTCAATGGACCGACGGCGGTTGAAATGGCGCGCCGCCTAGCCGAGCTCGATTTTAACTGCATGTGGTACGAAGAACCGGCTTTGCCAGAATACCCGGAAGCCATCGCCGATATCCGCCGGCAGATTTCCCTGCCTGTTTGCGTGGGCGAGCGCCTGCATTCGCGCGCCATGGCAAAGCGCGTGCTCGACGCGCGCGCGGCGGACATACTCATGCCAGATATCACGCGCTGCGGCGGCATCAGCGAAATGCGCAAAATCGCCACCATGGCGGAAGCCTACAATGTGCCGATTGCGCCGCACAACCCCAACGGTCCGATTTCGACCATCGCTTCGGCGCATACTATGGCGACCATACCCAACTTCTTTCGGCAGGAATTTATGTTCAAAGATGTCGCCTGGCGCGATGCCTGCTTGTCGCATAAATTGCCGATTGAACGGGGGTTTTTCCTACTGCCCGACCGGCCCGGTTTGGGCTTTGATATCGACGAAGCAATTCTGGCTCGCCATCCGGGCTTACGCCAGCCGCCAGCCGACCGCGCCTTCTATGTATGAGCTGTATGAGCTGTATGAGCTTGGTTTTCAATAACATCAATAACATCGGCATATCCTTTTGCCGCGCTTTTGTTGTATACTCGCTCGCATTTACCTTAGCGTCCCAGGAACTGATTATTTGAATATCAAAGCGCTTCCCTATGTAACCCTGCTCGGCTTCTTTTTTGGCTCTTCGATGGTTGCTTCGCGTTTCGGCGTAAGCCAGTTCGAGCCAACTACCTACGTCGGTATACGCATGATCCTCTCCAGCCTGATGGCGCTGGCGGTTTACCGCATCGCCACGGGACGCCGCCTGCCGCGCGACCGCGAGCTATGGAAGCGCGCCGGCATGCTGGGCGTTTTTGGCACGGCAGTGCCGATGACCTGCATCATCATTTCGCTGCAATATCTTTCCAGCGGCTTGTCTTCGTTGTTGTTGAGCGTCAGCCCAGCCATCACCATCATTCTGGCGCATTTTATTTTGCCCGACGAACTCTTGAGCCGGCGCAAGGTTTACGGCGTTGGCTTGGCGCTGGGCGGCGCGCTGCTCTTGGCGCTCAGTGGCGAGAATGGCTTGCCCGACGCCAGCGCAGCCGCGCCAATCGGATACATGCTGGTATTGGTCGGCATGGTATTCAGTTCGGTGATGGTGATTTATGCGCGCAAGCGGCTAAGCGGCTATGACGCCTATGAAGTTGGCAGCATACGCATCTTCACAACCGCGCTGGTCGTGATGCCCTTTTCCCTGCTCACGGTCGGCTTCGACATCAGCGCGGTCACCGGGGCTGGCTTCCTGGGATTGGTTTATTCGGCGATTGTGGGCACCTTCTTGGGCTTGCTGCTGTCCTTTTACAACATCAAGCGCTTCGGCGCGACGCCCTCGGTGATGGCCACTTACATTATCCCCATCTTCGCGGGTATCGGCGGCGTCCTGGTGCTGGGCGAAGAAATCACGCTGACCATGCTGATTGGCATGGGCATCATCGTCAGCGGCATCGTCTTGCTGCAGGAATACAATAGCCCCGCCACCTGGATGCGGCGCTTCCCGCAGCGGGCTTCGTTCTAATGCGTTCTAATTCGTTCTAAACAGGCACATTGCAAATATCAAAGGCGCTGCGCAGCGACGCTTTCCAATCGCCGGACGGCAGAAATTCCTGGCCGATATAGCCGCTGTAGCCGGTCGCGGCGATGGCGCGGCAAATGGCGCGGTAATTCAATTCCTGCGAATCATCAATTTCCTTACGTCCCGGAACGCCAGCCGTGTGATAGTGGGCGAACCATTGCTGCTTGTCGCGGATGGTCTGGATGACGTCGCCTTCCATGACTTGCATGTGATAAATGTCGTAGAGAATGCGCGCCCGCGGCGAATTCACGGCGGAGACAACCTGAACCGCCCAGCCGCTGCGGTCGCACTGATAATCGGGGTGATCGAGCTTGCTATTGAGCAGCTCTAGGATGAGCGTTATACCGGCTGATTCGGCGTCGCGCGCCAGGACTTCTAGGTGTTTAATCGCGTTTTCCGCGCCTTGCTCGTCCGGCAAGCCGTCGCGATTCCCGCTGAAAACGATCAAATTGGGGATATGCCAGCGCTGCGCCAGCTTCAAGTTGGCTTCCGCTTGGGCTTGGATATCGTCCCAGTACTTGGGATGACTGATGCCCTGCTCCAGCGGGCGGTGCAAGCTATGCGCCACAATGGGCAAGCCATGGTCGGCCGCCAAGTGGAATTTGTCTTCCGGCAGCATTTCGACCGCCGCGTAGCCGATCGCCTTGATGGTATCAATCAACTCAAGCTCGTCAATGTCGTCGCGTTCAAAGCACCACCAAGATACCGACTGCGGAATTGTCATCTGTCATCCCTTTATGCGCATCTGCTGCCAGTAGTCGCGATAGGCGCTGGACTCGCGCAGGAGCAGGTCCAAGCGCTTTTGCAGCGGTGGTAGGTCGCCGCTGGGCGGGTCGTCGCGCCGCGCCAAGTGATAGTCGCCCGCGCGCCCAAGGTGATAGGCGAGTTTACCGAGCGCGCGCAGCGTTTGCAAGCCGACGCGCACGCTGCGTTCGCGCTGCCCCATAGCAGCCGCCAGCTCCTCAAGCCGCGCCACGCCATCTTTCTTGTTCATGGCATACTTGACCAAAGCTGCCAAACGCACCAGGAATTTTGTCCGACTTTTGTCATCTTGGCGCACTGCAAAAAGGATCAGCCGCAGCGGGTTCACTGTCGCCAGCGCGGCCGACCATATTTCCGCGGAAGGCGGCGGCGTCCAGACAATCAAGGTTGCCCGCGCGCTTAAACCCAGGCGATCAACCGCGTGCGCGACCTTGTCAACTTCCGACCAAATCAGCGCGTCCGGGAAGCGCGCCAAAGCCATTTTGAGCTGCTGGGCGGGCGCGCTGGACTGGCGATTATCAATTAGCTCGAAAGCGTCGGTTTCTTCGCTCGCGCCCAGCTCGGTCGCGGTCGCCGCGGTCAGCCGAAAGCCCGTCCATTCGACCAGCGGTTCGCGCAAGCCCTTGTAGTTGTTCGCGCGCAGCGTATAAGCCAGGTCGAAGCGCCCGGTCGGCAGGGCTTGGCCAGCGCCGCGCCACCAGATAACCCGCTGCCGCGCCCCCGCGCTGTTTTCGACTTGCAGCTCCAGATGGTCGCCGCGCCTTCCCAAACCGGTTTGTTTCACCAGCTTCAGGTCGCGCGTTGCCAGGGTGAGTGGCGGATTGCCATTGCCAAAGGGCGCTAAGCCTTCCAAATCTCGCGTCAATTCCAGCGTTATCTCGTCCAGTTCCAGATAGCCGTCAATGTTCAGGCTCGGCTGTGGCGGTCGCCCGCCGGTCATGGCGCGGACAGCCGCCGACAAGGCGCGGCGAAATTCGTAAACCCTGTCGGCTGGCAGGCTGCAGCCAGCCGCCATGCTATGCCCGCCGTATCGGGTCAAGAGCGGTGCCAAATGGGTAAAAGCCGCGGTGATATCGACACCAGCCAGCGACCGCGCAGAGCCGCGCGCGGTCTCATCGGGGCTGGCGAGCAAAAGTACCGGGCGCGCAAATTCTTCTACCAGTCGGCTGGCGACGATGCCAATCACGCCGCTGTGCCAATCGCTGTGGCACAGCACCAGCGCCGCATAGTCGAGCAAAGAAGGCTCGGCGTCGATTTGCGCCAATGCAGATTGATAAACCTGCTGCGATAAGAATTTGCGCTTGGCGTTCAGCCCTTCGAGGGTATTCGCCAAGTGCCGCGCGCGCTGCCAGTCGCTGGTGGTGAGCAGCTCAACAGCCGGATTGGCCTCATCCAGGCGGCCCAAGGCATTCAAGCGCGGTGCCAAGGCGAAGCCGATATGCCCCTCGTTGAGCTCGTCCGCGGCGATTTGGGCGCGCTCCAGCAGCGCGCGGATGCCAAGCCGCTGATTCCGCCGCAAGACTGCCAAGCCGCGCTGCAAAAGATAGCGCGTGTCATCGACCTGCGCCATGACATCGGCGACGATGCCCAAAGCCACCAAATCGAGCAGGCATTCCGTATCTTGGTCTTGGTACAGTTGGTACAGCGCTTCGATCAATTTGTAGGCGACGCCGACCCCTGGCAGCTCAATCAGCGGGTGCCCGGGCGGCAAGCGGCGCGGGTTGACCACCGCGCAGGCAGCGGGCAGGCGCGCCGGCAGCGCGTGGTGATCGGTAATAAGCGTATCCACCCCGCGCTCGCGCGCATAGTCCACCGCTTCGTGGGCAGCCACGCCGGTATCGCAGGTCAGCAGCAGTTGGACGCTCCCGTCCAGTTTCTTTGCCAGCGTCGGCAGGTGGATGCCGTGGCCCTCGCTAAAGCGATTGGGCACATGATAGCTGACGCGCGCGCCCAGCTTGCGCAAAGCCGAGTAAAGCAGGGCGGTTGATGTCTGACCGTCGACATCAAAGTCGCCCCAAATCAGTATGCCTTCGCGCGTTTGAATGGCGCGCTGCAGGCGCTCGACCGCCCGCTCGATATCGGGCAGTTCATTTGCCGCGGCTGCTTGATAATGCTCTGGCGACAAGAAGCGCCGCGCCGCGGCCGGCGTCGTGATGCCCTTGCGCGTCAGATGCGCGGCGATCAAGGGATGCCCGCCGACAGCGGCGCGCAAATCCGCCGGCACGTCTAGGGCGCGCGGCTCTTGCCAGTGGCGCTGATTTTTTGTCATTATTCATTATTTTTCGTCATTTTACGTCTTGTTTCTTCATCTACCGTCAGCCCGCAAGCACCCGCTCCGCGACAAGCGCGAGGCCCTCTTCCGCCAGGTCCATGTTCAAGCCCGGCGCGCTGGGCAATTCGATATGCCCGTCTACTGGCGTCAATTTGTGCTTGTAGAAGACATTGCTATGCCGCCCGGCTTGGAAGAGCCATTCTTGCAGCGGGCAGGTTGTCAGCGTCTGCGAAGCGATGAGATGGGTCGAGGACCAGCCGCCATGATGCGGGATGACAGGGATGTCATGCGCCGACGCCAGCGCGCAAATCTTGCTCATTTCGGTCAAGCCACCAGCCCAGGTTACATCCGGCTGCAAGATATGCACCGCCTGCGCGTCCAGCAAGGCTTTGATGCCCCAGCGCGTATATTCGTGTTCGCCACCGGTGACGAAGACGCCACGCAGCGAGCGGCGCAATTCGGCGTATTGGGGAATCTTATCCGCCAGGACCGGCTCTTCAAACCAGTAGGGACGATATGCCGCCGCCAGCTCTGCCATGCGCAGGGTATAGGGCACATCCCAACTGCTCCAGGCATCGAACATCAAGTCAGCATCGGGTCCAGCCGCCTCGCGCGCGGCGCGGATGATGGCGAGGTTGCGGCGGAGGCCGGCTTCGCCGTCTTTGGGCATGCCGGGCAAGAACCACTTGAAAGCGGTGAAGCCCTGCGCCAGGAAATGCCGCGTGCGCTCGATGACTTTCAGCGGCTCGACCGAATAACCGAGCATGGAAGCGTAGGCGCGGATTTTCTGGCGCGAGGGACCGCCAAGCAGCACATAAACCGGCGCGCCCAGCAGCTTGCCTTTGAGGTCCCAGAGCGCGAGATCGACCTTGCTGAGCGCCAGCATGGGCGTGCCTTTGCGCCCGTGAATGGATAGGCGGTACATCTTGTCCCAGATGCGCTCGACCGCATGCGGATTCTCGCCGATAAGCATCTCGGCGAAGTAGCGCTTGATGATGGCGATGTCTTCTTCGCCGACTGGGCCGCAGATGCCGCTCGCGCCAGCGTCGCTGTCAATGAGCAAGAAATGGGCCTCCACCGGGTAAGGCGGACCGCCGCGCATGTCTTCGATGGGCCAGCGCGGCGCTTCGAGTTCGGGGTAGATAAAGCTGGGGCGCGCCAAGCCCATTTCGCCCAAGGGTTCGTGGTAATCCCATTCGGCGCGGACTTGGATGGCGCGGACGCGGTCGATTTTCATGGTTGGCAGCTCCTCATGCGCAATTGCATCAAAATATATTAAAACTCAAGCTCGGCAATCTGATCAAAATCCAGCGCGAAGTCGTCTTCTTCATGCTCGTCATTCTCGTCTTCTTCATCAAGCCAATCCAGCGCGCCAGCCTCGCCGCGCTCGCACAGCGAGCGGTAGGTGCAGAAGCGACAGCGGGATTGCTCTTCCGTCAGCGCGAATTGCTCGGCGCTGTCCATCTCGGCAATCAAATCGCGCAGGTATTTTTCATCGTCGCGCAATTGCTGGCGCGAATAGTCGATGCTGACGCGCTCGCCGCCAAGGGCGACGAAGCAATAGACCATGCGTATTTTTTCCGGCGGAATTGCGCCGCCATACAGATGAGCGCCAGCTTGCGCCAGCACATAGCGATACAGGATCGTCTGCAAACGCGCGCGCAGGCGGTCTGTCGCTGGCCTCCGCCGCCAAGTCTTCCAGTCGACGATGACCGCTTCCCCGCCCCTGTCCAGCGCCAGCAAATCGTATTTCGCTATCAAGCGCCGCCCAGCCAGATGCGCCTGCAAGCTGATTTCGGGGCGGCGCTGCCCGGGCAAGCCCGCCAAGCCGGCGCTGCGGAAGGTATGCCACCAAGCAGCCAATTCCGCGTCATCGTGCAGCGATGCCGCTAGCGCTTCGGCTGGCACGCCCAGGAGGTGCTGCTGCACCAACTTGTGGAAGCGCGCGCCCTGGCGTGTGCGCCGCTCGAACTGGAGTGCCGGCACCGCTGCCAGCGCCGGGTAGCGCAGCCGCTTGAGATGGCGCAGCTCGAAGCGGCGCGGGCAATCGGCGGCGTCTTGCAAGCTGCCTTGCGTGAAGGCGAAGTCATCAGGCAGGTTCATGGCTCTCGCGCATTCTTATGTCTTCTTTTCATTAGATCTTTTCATTTCACATCTTTTCATTTCGCTTTCCCAGTAGGTTCGCAGCGCAAGCATCGCTGTGGCTTCGGTGGCGTCGCCGCGCCCGGTATTCCAGGTGATGGTCAGCGCTTTGCGGGCGCGGGTGATGCCGACATAGAGCAGCCGCAGGCGCTCGGCGGCGTATTCGATGCGCGCGTCCAGGCTGGCAAAGCCCTCGTGATAGTCCGCGCCGCTTTGCAAGGCGCGCAGCTGCGCTAAAGCCTCGGCTGACAGGTTGAGATTGTCGCGGATGAACCATTTTTCGCCGATGAAGGAATCGTTGGCGTCGGCGGAAGGGAAGTCGTAGTTATTGACCGAGATGAGATAGACGCGGTCCCATTCCAGCCCCTTGGCTTTGTGCAAGGTCGTAACCGTTACCTTGCCTTTGTGCGCGTCGGGGTCAAATTGGGCGTCGTCATCATTCAAGCCGACGAACTTGCGCTTGTTCGCGGCGATTTCGTGCAGTTCCTTGGCGAACTCTGGCAGGCGCATCTGGGGATGGGTCTCCCCCAACCGCGCCAGGTACAGCGCCACCATGTGCGCGGTGGCGATATCGCCAACATCGCTAAAGACATCGCCGGAGACGGTCAGGATTAATTGATCAATCGGCAATTCGGCCGCTCGCAGCCAAGTGCCGACGCGGCGGCGGAATTCGCTCAGCTCGGCATAGCCTTCCGCCTGTTCATCAGCGGACAGGTTGTCCTCGAGCCAATCGCTCAAACGCGGCGCGACATAGGCTTCGACCTCGCTGATGCGGCTCAAGCCGGTCATCACGCGCGCGATAGCCGCCGCAGCTTGGGCATCGTCGCGCTCGTCGCGGTGCCTTACTTGATAGACCTTTGCCAGCTTTTTGGCGTCTTTGGGGTCCGCCAGGTATGCCATAATGAGCGCCAGGCTGCCCACGACAGCGCGCGTTGACGACGTGGTGTTGAGGTTTTCCACGTATGGCACGCGCTTTTCGCGCAGGCACTTCACAATCTCCGAGCCACGGGTATTGCGCGCCACCAGAATAGCCGCCGTCTGCTTGGGGTTCGCTTCCAGCCAGCGCTTGCAAGATTCGGTAACGATTAGGGCTTCTTTTGTCGCGCTATAGGCTTCCGGGTACAAGACAACCGCGGCCGGGTCGTCGGGCGGGTTGGGCTGGGGGTCGCCGGGCGGCGTCGGCTGAATCATGGGCGCGCTCAGCGGGGCGCGCGCGCGAATCGCTTCATGGGGATGCCGCTGCGACCAGGCAATCAGGTAATTCGCCAGCTTTTGGATGCTGCGCGTACTGCGTCCGGAATTGGGCAATTCGCGCCCGCCGACGCCCTCGGAGCGGATGAATGCCCGCAAGTATTTGGGGTCGGCGGTGGTGAAGGTCTCGAAGATGGCTTGGTTGGGGTCGCCGACCCGTACCCAATTCCCTTGGTCGCCAGCCAGCAAGCTCAAGATGCGCTCTTGCAGCCGGCTGCTGTCTTGGGCTTCGTCTTCGAGGATGTAGAGGTATTTGCGCCGCAGCGAAGCCAGGTAGCTCGGGTCGCTTTGCAAGACGCGCAGCGCCAGGCAAATCAAATCCTGGAAGTCCACCGCGCCGCGGTAGCGCAAGGCTCGTTCGTAATCTTCATAAATCTCGGCACAGACACGCGCCAAGCCCAGTTCTGCGCCGCGGCCTTCCAAGCCTCGCCGCAGGTCCTCGGGCGCGAGCAGCGCGTCCTTCGCCCGGCGGATGAAGTTGCGCGCGCAATCTGTGAGGACCTGCCTCCAGCGATAGACGCGATAGTTGGCATTGTCCTGGTATTTTGGCTGCAGCCAGTCAGCAGACGCTTCGGGCGAGCGCCCCATCCAAGAGTCAACGGCGGCGGCCAGGATTTCGTTGCTTTCGCGTTCGTCCACAATGAGAAAAGCCTCGCCCAGCCCGGCTATGGTCGGCTTCTGGCGAACGATGTCATTCGCCAGCCCATGCAGCGTGCGCACGCGGTAACCGAAGCCGGGCAGCAGCCCCGTGGATTTGACGTAGTCGTTGATCTGGCGCGCGAAGTTGGCAACAGCCGAATTGACCAGCGTAACAATCAGGATTTCTTGGTCCGCTTTTAGGTCCGTCTCCGCCAGCAGGGTAGAAGCCAAGTAGGATAGCGTAGCGGTCTTGCCGCTGCCGGGCACCGCCGCCACGCCGAGGCGGCCGCGGCGATATTGCAGCACCTCGCGCTGTTTGGGGCGCGGCTTAAACATGCGCGCTCCTTTGTGCATTCTTTTGGGCTCTGCGCCGCAGCAAGCCGTGAATCGCTTCCAGCAGCAAGCCGCGCTGTTCGAAGCCGCTCTCGCTGAGTTCGCTGTAACCCAGGTAGATGGATTTGCGGCAGCGCCGCGTCAGCGCCAGGATGAGCCGACGCAGCGTCTGGCGATTCATCGCGCTCTCGTCGTCATCCGTCCAGGTTCTGCCCGCCTGCCAGCCCAAGCTCAGCACATAGGGATGCGTCAAGGGCTGATACAAGCGGCGCGCCCAGCCTTCGCTGCCGATATTCAACCAGAACTGCACATCGACGGCGCGGTTGCTCAATAAAAAGGTATAGGCGGGCGCTATCAAAACGCTGTCGTCATTATCAGCCATCCAATCGCGCAGGTAAAAATCGGCAATCACGCCGCGGTCGACCATTTCCAGGTAATCTTTGCCCAGGTCGGACTGCTCTTCATAGCGGCGCATAAACTCCAGCGACCAGCGGAAATTGCGCGCGGAATCCACCAAGTTCATGCTGACATTGCCGGCGTCGCTGTTGTCGTGGAAGCCAAAGCCGCTGCGCGACAAGACTTCCCCGAACACGCGGCGGAAGAATATATCCAGCGCCTCGGTCGGCGCGCCTTCAATGTATTCGTTCAGCCAGCTTTGCAAACGATCGTAACGCGCGCCCAGTTCGTAAGTGATGCGATCTTGCATCGCGGGCGATTGCACGTCGGAAAAAGGCAACAAGCGCCCACGGCGGTACAGCATCTCGGTCAAGAGCTTAGCGCGGATTAAGTCCAAGTCGGCGATGGCTGTCATCAGCGCGAAGGCGACATCAAACTCGGCAGGTCGCATATTCCAGCGCGGATGCGCCAGACGAGCGCAGGTCAAAAGCGCGCGGGCGGCCGGTTCATCGCGCAGCGCCCGCGACGGCCGGTGCGAGCGCGCGCTGATATCGCGGGCCTGCAAGCCTTCGACCAAGGCAAAGCGCAGCGCGTCGGACATGAATGGTGCCATCACCACAATCTCCCGCGGCGCGACATCCTGACCATTGACGAGTTCGTCAATGCGTCCCGCCACCCAGTCCAGCATCTGCGGGTGATAGCGGTGCGCCGTCCTTATCAGAGATGGCTCCATCAGAACCGGCTCCGCAAGCTCTGCGGCGGTCGCATCTTCTTCAGCCGCATCTTCAGCCGCAAGCAAGGTCGTATCGTATGAAGCACCCAGTTGACCCGCCAGCGCCCGCCCCAGCGCGCGTACCTCTGCCGACATGACCTTGCTGGCGGCGAACTGGTGGCGCTCGGCGCATAGTTCGCGCAGTCCACGAGCGTTTTCGGGGTCTGCGCCCAGGAAGCGGCGAAAGCCGGCATCGCTGTCGCAGATGACCAGCGCCGACTGACATGCGCCCAGCAAGTCCGCCAGAATGCGTTGCGAGGCGGGATTGTCCTCTTCCACGTTGTCCACAATCAGATGGCGATAACGCCCGCGGACATGCTCGCGCGCTTGCGGCAAGTTCCAAACCTGATGCAGGAAAACCTCAAGCTGCAAGGAGAAATCAAGCAAGTTATGCGCCAGGCAATACTCGCGGAAAGCCAGCGCGCAGGTCTGGGCGTCGTCGTAGATATGTCCCTGCTCGACGCTGCCGGGCAGCGCCGCCTTGAGCCGCGGCGCAATCTCGTCAATCGGGAAGCCCACCAGCGCCGCCTTGTTCATGTTGTCGACAATTTGGCTATAGAGCCGGGCGCGGTCGATGCGCACGCTGTTGAAATAATCGCGCTGATTGACCAGGGGCTCGATGACCTTGGTCATGAAATACTGCACCGATTCCAAGCTGAGAAAGTTGGGCAAATCCTGGGAATGGCGGAAGCCGGCGCGCCCAGCTACCAAGAACCAGAAGGCTTCCACCATTTGCAGGGACAGGCTGCCGATGGTCTGCACCGCGACCTGCCCGCCGCTGTAGCGCGAATGCTGGCGCAGCGCATCAAGATAAGGCTGCGCCAGCGAGCGCTGCGGCACAAAAATAAGAATCGCTTCGGCGGGAATGCCTTGTTGCAGCATACACAGCAAACGCGCGACGCCGGCGCTGGTTTTCCCACTGCCGGCCGGTCCTTCCAGCCAGATTTTTCTGTCCACCGCCGCGGCGATGGCGCATTGTTCCGCTGTCAATGCTGTCAATGGATATTGCAAATCAGCGCTCAGCGTTCATTTCCCGATTATTGTTCCCGGACATCGTGCCTAGATCGTGCCTAGCATGAAGATTATAAATCGCGCGCGCTACATTGGCGACATTCTGGCGACATTCTGGCGAAAAATCTCACGCCAAAACGCCAAGGACTTTGTCGCGCCATTTTGATGCAATTGCCCTGTTCACAGAAATCGCAAAGGCTACACATCGCCCCCGCATCTCTGGTAAACTGTTTGACCTAATGATAAGAGCTATGAATGTGTTTTCATTCTGTTTGTATTATGTTTCTATACAAAGAAAAACTCGGCGAGGGAAATCCCGAACCCGCTAAATGCCGCGCAGCAATGCCTTGCTTCTTGAGAAACGCTTCGCTATAATGATATTGTATCTATACTGTTAAATTAAGGAGGAGTCACGCCATGGCGCAAGATCATCGCCCTCGCTCCGAAACGCGGCAAATGATGATAGACATCGTAAGCCGCAGCGAAAAGCCGCTCACGCGAACGGAAATTGTCAACCGGCTGCATCGGAAGAAAACGCCGCATTTGATCAACATGATGGATGCCTTGGTCGCAGAAGGCCTTTTCCTTCGTAGTATCGTTACCTTCCATAACGGGGTAACCGGCTACGTTTATTCAAGCGCGGGGTCGCGCTCGGCCGAACCTGCTCGCGCCATGTTGCAAGCATAAGAACTGCGCGCGCGCCTTGTTCATTCCGCATTCCGCTCTGTCCGCCATGTAACGAGCGAGATTATCAACAGGTATCAGACATTATGAAGATTATTACCCTTCTCAATGAAAAGGGCGGGGTTGGCAAGACCACCGTCGCGACGCACCTGGCCGCTGGCTTGGCGATCCGCGGCAAACGCGTGATACTGGTGGATGCCGACCCACAGGGACATGCCACTATCGCTTTTGGTCTTGTTAAAGAACCAGGCTTTTATGATTTAATTGTTCGCAACGCGCCATTCCAAGAGGTGCTGCGGCCCGTGCCGCCAGAACGGTATAACCTGCCCGATGAAGCGCATAAGACGCGCGGCCAGTTGCTGATGCTGCCCTCCAATATCGAAACGCGCAGCATCGCCGGCAATATCTCCGACGCCTTCACCGTATTAAAGCGCTTTAATCAGTTGCGCAGAGCCATTGACTTTGTTATTTTCGATACTTCGCCCACGCCGTCGCTTTTGCACTCTTCCATTTACATGGCGACGGATGGCATCATTTACCCGACAAAGTGCGAAGCCTGGAGCTTTGATGGCTTGCGCGAGAGCTTAACGCACAAGGATCAGTTCAGCCCAATCCGCCAACAATATAATTTGAACGATATCAAGGTATTAGGCGTCGTGCCGACCATGTACCGTGGGCGCACGCTAGAGCATCAAGACAACCTGCGCCGCCTGCATGATAACTTTGGCGACCTGGTTTGGAAGCCGCTGCCGGTCCGCACAATCTGGACAGAAGTTGCAAGCGCGCGCCGCACGGTTTTCTCGCTTGCACCAAAAAGCACCACAGCAGATGATGCCTGGGGGCTGGTTGATCAGTTGGAAGGACGCATCCATGAACAGTCGTGATAGGCGTAAAATTATTCAAGACGAAGAGAATCTCTTATTCGCCAACCCCAACACGCTAGACCCCAAAACAGCTGACGCGATTGGATTTGGCTTGGGCGAATTGGCAATAGAGATTGCCGCTGCCGACAGCGAATTCCAAGCAATCGAATCTATCAGCATTCATGACATCCAGCCCAATGTCATGCAGCCGCGGCATAGCGTGCCCCATGACTTGACCGACATCTATCCGCTGACGCCGGACAACATCGTTGATATCTTCGAGCGCTGGATCATCGAAGTGCAATTGGAAAAATCGCAGAACGATTTTGATATAGGCAATTACTTGCTGGGCGAGACAACGGAACGGGGCGATCGCGCCGAAAAAGACGAAGGCGATGGCGCGGGCATTGGCTTGGCGGCTTCTAGCAAAGAAGACGCATTGATGAAGATCGTCGACCTGGCTGCCAGCATTCGCCGCGACAGCTTATCCAATCCCGTTAGTTTGGTGCATCATGGCGACCGTTACGAGATTGAGACCGGCGAGCGGCGCTGGCTGGCTTATCACATGCTCTATTGGCGGTTCGGCGATGGCGACGCGCGCCCGGATGGCTCGGTGGTAAATTGGTCGCGCATACCCGCCCGCCTCGTGAACCGCGTGGATGTATGGCGGCAAGCGAGCGAGAACAATGCCCGCGACAATCTCAACGCCATCAGCCGCGCCCGGCAGCTCGCCGTGCTCTTGATGGACCTGCACGGCTGGCAGAACTTCTCTTCATATAATGAGTGCGAGAATGAACAAGCGTTTTACGCCCAAGTCGCCGATGGCGCGCGCTGGCGCATCCCGCGCGGTCAAGGCGAGCGCTTGTTAAACGCCATGGGCATGTCAGACGCGAGCCAACTGCGGCAGTATCGGTCGCTGCTGCGGCTGCCAGAAGAGCTTTGGCGCAAAGGCGATGATGAGAACCTCAGCGAAGGCGAACTACGCAAGATGAAATCGGCATTGGCTACCGTTACACGTGTAACGCAATCGACAGCCGGCAAGCGCAAAAAAGACATCGTTGGGCGCCTGTCTACTGACGCTGGACAATGGCGCAAACGCCTGCGTAAAGAAATTTCAGCAACAGACGCCGACACGCGCCCAAAGCTGCGCCGCCTAATAGAAAGCGAGATCCGGCAGCTCCTGCGTTTGATGACCGAGCTCGACGAATCCGATACCTCTGCGCACTCCTCTTAAGAAGCCTCAAGCTACTTTGGGCGACTCGGCGAGCCGCCCAAATCTCATTTTATAATAATCTAAATGTCGACAGACCGAAGTTCGGTGTCGAAGGTCGCTGTCAACGCGACCTTCGCGACCTTCGCGACCTTCGACATAGCCCGCCGACACTGCCGGTCAGCCGCCCACTGCTTATAGCCCTGCATTTGGCGCAAAATTGTCAGCATCGGACAAGCCCACCATACTGCGACCTGACGGAGGTCATGTTTAGAATCCTAAGGTCCCTGGGCAGCGGCTAAGCCACCGACCAGGGACAGCGCCTACGCGAGCTGAACCCTTACTGGAAAAATTAACGGCTTAACCAAGGTGCGGGCACGGTGCCTCGCAAGATATTCAACCTATGTAAAAAAATACCGTTACAGATGTAACGGTAACGGTATGGGCAGGCGATCCCACTCGGGCCATAAGAGGGAACCGGCAAAATAATGTCAACTAGCTATACATCACTTCGCTCCAGCAGCGCGCAAGACCAAATCAACATCGCCGTCGCCCGCGCCAAGCGCGCGCCTGGCAAAAGCCTCTAAGAACTCGCCAGGTCGCTCCAACGAAGATAAAAATACATTGCCTTCGCCAAATTGCTTCAGCATTCGATAGGCGATGCCACGCTTTAATGGCCGCTGAACAGGTCGACCATCGCGATCAAAAGCCAGTAAGCAGCCCTTGATCGTCTCCGCCACCTTGTCCGGCGCGATATGACCGGCAACCGAATCAAAGAATAAAGGAATCCGCTCTGCGCGCGCCTTTATGCCGAGCCCTTTCACAAATCCAGCCAGGGCATTTATCGCGCCATCAAATCGACCGGCTGCGTTGCCCGCTTCGCGCAGCGCCCGCGCCTTCACAAAATTCGCTACATTCATCGGCTCATATACAACATGACTGCTCCGCTTGGACTTCTCTTCCAGTTTCATAGCGGCCTTCGCGGTCTTCTCATCAGAAATGTCAGAAATGAAATACTGAGAAGCACCGCGCATACAAATCCTTACATCACCACATTGCGCCTTGAGCAAACTGGCACCGATATGACGCCAAGCCGGGAAACGGCGACCATCTTTCAGCTCCAGCCAATAGCCATTTGTAGAATTCTTGGCGACATCGCGGCGGCGCTTTGGCAAGCTATCTAATACGCCGCGCGTGAGCGCGCAACTGCCGATCTTCTCAACAACAGCTACCCCTAACTCACAGTTGTAACGCGCAATTGTACGCGGATTGACACCGATTCGCTTTGCCAAGAAACTCTTGGCGACTTGCGGCGACAAGCGTTTCAGATACTCCCGGTGCAGCGCCAAACGATAGGCATGGGCGGTTTTTATGTCCTCCGCGCCGATGATATCCGAGGGCGACCAAGTCAAACCCAAGCGCCGAACAAGGGCAGAAATTGACGGAACTTGGTACATGATTTTACAGGGTCTTCCACGCCCGCGTGAATTAAGTCCGCTGTTGTCCAGGTATTCTACATATCTTCTACGTATGATGTAGCGACCATCGTACACCGACGCCTCGCCACCAAGCGCATCGAGCACGCTTTTCCGATTTAGCCCAAAACCCGCCGCCGCCGCTATCGCATCGCCCAGCCTAAACCAATTGCCCTCGCGCCATTTCGCCAAACGAAAAACTTCGAGCAAGCGAATCAAAACGGTGGAGCGCTGTTTCTGCAGCAAGAATTCGCGCAGTGTATTTGGAATACCAGCGCCATAAACGCTCATGCCGCAGCCCTTCTTAAAGGCGCTAGCGATCGTGCGCAAAGCCTCGCTCAGCCGACTCGCTGGACTTTCAGCTTTATTCCCCGGCGGGTCGGCTTGCAAGACATGTGCCTGACCAAGCACGGCCAGCGCTTCAGTTTCAACCATGCCTTCATCCCGCGCGATTGACGCGCAACGATACAGCGCGTTATTGCGCCCCAACTGATTTGCTAAGCGCTTATACAAAGCGAGTAGGTCTGTCTTTTCGATACTGCCGCCTCTCGGTACCAAGACACGAGCGGCGGCCGCGACGCTCTGCAAATAATTCAAGACTTCGGAAAGGTCCTGCTTGGAAAGCGGCAAAGCCGAGAGCTCCTTAACCGCTTTATACTGGTGACCCGCGATGCGCGAAGGCGGCGCAATCACATAGGAGCGCTCGCCTTTGATATCACCGCCATCAAACTGATGGCTTGGCACAGACTGTTCAACGCGAAAATATAGATGATATCCACGAGAAGTTTTCACGGTATAGGTGGCGACATGCTGCGGGAAGCGGCGGCAGAATTTTTGATAGCGCAGGTGATCGTCGAAGTCTATCACCATCAAGCCCGATACACTGCCGCAAACGATGCCCAAAGCTGTTACATCATCATTGAAAAGGGAATCGATTTCTGCGGGACTGGCAATGCGCTTTTGGAAGCCGCGCCATTTGATGGCCGGCTTCTTCGGCTGATCAGGCAGGCTGTCGCCATGAACCGGGATAACGGAGCAACCCGCCATCGCCAAACGTTTCGCGCTTTCTATCAATTTTTTTCGTGCGGAAAACAGCTTTTTTAGCACCATTTTTGCACCTTAAAGCATTGGTAAAGCGACGCCATTCCGCTATAATAAAAACTAAGCAGGGAGCTTTATTTTCGACAATAAGCGCCTGCGTCACAAATGGTCCTTTGCTGCGCATACCCAGTGTGACGGGTCGATACAGCGAATTTGCTATGCCAAACTTTCGGTTTTATACTGGAAAAATGAGGATAGGTGGCCGCCTTTCCTCTATTTTTTTACTGAATATGTTACGATATTATTTCTAGGTTTTTCTGGAAAAACTCCCAAAAAAATCTATCTAAAACGGATAAACTTCATCCCGAATTACGGGTGACAGACCGCCGAATACATGCTACACTATCGGCAGGATTTTATGTTTTTGACGTCCCTACTGGCGCAGGGATTTCAAATTAAAGCGAGCTTCGCGCTCGTTTTTTGTTTCAAGTAAATTCCAGCGTCAAGTTTACAGCATGCGCCGCCGTACCGCAACTGATTCTTTGAATTTGCCCAGGGCTATGCTTAAATCAGCTGTGGGCATTTTGGGCACATGCGTTTATGTAGCATATTGAAGCGCGCCCGGTTTTTCTACTCGGAGCTGTGAAATCAATGAAGATCACCTTTCTTGGTGGAGCCGACGAAGTTGGCGCGAGCAGCGCATTGGTCGAGATAGCTGGCAAGCAATTGCTTGTGGACGCTGGCATCCGTATTTCGCCCCGTACCAGCCGCGGCATCCAAAATAGCCAACTGCCCGACCTACAGCCCATCACCGCCGTTGGTGGACCCGACTTCGTGCTGGTCACGCATGCTCATACCGATCATACCGGTGCCTTGCCCCTGGTCATGGAGCAGTATCCACATGCGCCTGTCCTAGCGACAGCAGCCACGCAGGCGCTGACCCGTGTGCTGCAATTGGACGCGCAACGAATTATGAAAAGCCGCTTGGACGCCGAGGGCGAGCTGCCCTTATTTGACGCCATAGCGGTGCAGCGCTTGCTCGACGCTTTTCAGACGGTCGAATTCAATAAGCCTATCAAGCTGGCGGAAGACTTGCAGCTTACGTATTACACGGCTGGTCATATCGCCGGCGCGGCTGTGCTCGCCCTAGAAAGCAGCGAAGGCGCGTTGATATTTTCCGGGGATATTTCCAAGTCGGAACAGCGCACGGTTAAAAGCGTTGTGGTGCCGCCGATAAAAGCGGACGCCTTGATTCTGGAAAGCACATACGGCGGCCGCCTGCATGCGAATCGTGTTGGGGAAGAAAAACGGCTGATTCAAAAATTACAGCATGTTATATCGCGCGGCGGCAAAGTATTGATTCCCGCTTTTGCCCTTGGCCGCGCCCAGGAAGTGATTCAGATTCTGCTTGCCCATGCCGATGAGTTGGATGTCCCGGTCTATGTCGATGGCATGGTGCGCACAGTCTGCGACGCTTATCAAGGCTTCGGCGATATTCTGCCAAAATCGATTTTCCGTATGGCGCGGCAGAACCATCTCTTCTTCCGCGGCAATATACGCCCCATACGCAGCAGTCAACAGCGGCAAGACATTGCGCGCAGCGAGCAGCCTCTGGTTGTCGTCGCTAGCAGCGGGATGCTCACCGGCGGCGCGTCTGTGGCATACGCGCGCCATTTTGCGCCCGGCGAAGCGAACGCGATACTGATGACGGGTTATCAAGACGAAGAGGCACCGGGCCGCTTCTTGCAGCGTTTAATGCGCGAGCGGCAGCAAGGCGAATCGCCAACCTGGAAGGTAGGCGAAGCCACCGTAAAAGTGCGCTGCGAGATAGATACCTATTCGCTATCGGCGCATGCTGATGAATCGGAGCTGCTGAGCTTTGCCGAGGCGCTACGAGCCGACGACATCATGTTAGTGCATGGGGACGCGGGCGCTCGCCATAGTTTGGCTACAGCGCTGCGGCAGCGCGGCCGCACGGTCACGACGCCGCGTATCGGCCAGACCAAAACCTTGATATACCGGGCGCGGACCTGGTCCGTTGGCAGGGTGAAAGCCGGTGCCGAAGTCGGCGCGCTGGAATTGCGGCGCTTGTGGGATTCGCTCAAGGACCGCGCGGGCGATCACTTCAGCGCGCGTGAATTGTCGCAAATCTGGTGGGGCGCGTCCGAGCGGCAAGATGAACTTGAAGCAGCCCTGCAAAGCAACAAGAACATTTATTTCACAGCCGACTGGCGCGATAAGCGCGCTTACCGGGTCAACAGCGCCGAGCAAGTCAAAGGCTTGCAAATCAGTCGCGCGATTATGCTGGCCAATCCTGACCTCGTTGGCAAACTGATTGTCATGCGCGACAGCAATGGGCAAGTTCGGCTCGCGGTTGTTATCGCGGCTGAAATTGACAGCTTCACAGCGATTGTTCATCAACAGCGCGGCACCCATTACCCTGGCCATGCCTTGCTGTGGGTGATAGACGACTGGTCCGAGGGCTGGTCCAATGAAAACAGCGGCAAGAGCACACGCGCGCGCCTGTCCGGCTTGATGAAGCGCGCCCGCGCCCACAAAGGGCGGCTGCTGCCCTATAAGCGCCGCGAGGAGCTTGCGCGCGCTGGGCAAGCCATTTTGCCGCAGACATTGCTGCCCGAGCCTTTGCCCAAGGGCTTGGATAAAAGACTCGCGCTGACAGCGATCGTGGTCGCGCTGGCGGAAGACGCCGCAACCTTGGAAAATGACGGTTTGCTGCCCCGGCGCGCGCTGGGGCACGGTCCGCTGGACCAAAACGAGGCGCGCGAGCTAGCAATGCGGCTGATACCGGCTGAATCGCGCCTGCGCAAAGTGGGCATGATAACCCACCGTAAACGCTTGACACTCTCTTTTGATTTCCCCGCGCGGGCGCAAAGGCTGTATGCCCAGCAGATAGAGCAGTTGAGCATGGAATCCGGCTGGGAAGTGCAAGTGAAACCCACTGCGAATCAAATTGCGCTGGGCATGGCGGCTGAAGAATTATTGCCCGCAGGTACTACTATCAAGAAGGGTCCAGCTTTCTACTTTGACCGCGGCGAAGTGCATTATGACTTGCTGAATATCAGCGAGCGGCAATCGGCTGAATTGCGCGAGCGCTTCCGAGACATTACCGGCTTCGATATGATTATCAGCAGCAGCAGCGCGCCAGGCTTAAAGGGCGAAGCTGTCGCCGCGCCGGAGGATGCCGACCGGATGGAAATCAACGTTGCCCACGGGTTGATTCGATCGCGTCTGAAGGGAACTGGTTTGGGAAAGACCAGCCTCAAACAGGGGCAGATTGTATTGGGATTTGTCTCGCCGCAGGTGGGCAGGCGATATATGGAACAGATTCAGCAATTGGCGCAAGAAACTGGCTACAGCCTGGTCATCAGTCCCTATCCCAATCAATACAAGATTTTGCAAATCGCCAATCGCCTGTTGAGTGAGAAGAACTGGGCGATAATCAAGGGACCAGGCGTCCATGAAGATCGCAGCGAACTGCGCTTGGAATTGGCGACAGCCGTTCCCGCCGCGGAGGTCGCGTCAATCAGCGCGAAGTTGGAAGCGCAGACAGGTTTCAAACTGGTTGTTCAAAGCAAATAAATCTGATTGGGTAAGCGCGTATTTCATCAAGGTCTTGTAAGTCGCCACAGCAGAGGATGGAGGGTGATTTTCAACAGCGGCTGATGGTCAGTGTCGCAGGTCAGGGTCGCAGGTCAGTGTCTACGCGACCTACGCGACCATGTGAAACGCAATAGCCCTGCATTTGGCGCAAAACCGTCAGTAAGGGACAAGCCCTACAGACTGAATCTGCTAGCAGGTTCAGTAGTAGCAATCAGTCGGAATCAATTAAGTTGTCGTAGACCGCCAGCGGAGTCGCCGCCAGCAAGCCAGCGTCAATTGGCAAGACCAAGCCCGAAATCCAGCGCGACTCGTCACTCGCCAGGAACAGCGCCGCCCAAGCGACATCCCAGGCATCGCCTTCCGTGCCGAGTGGGCCGGCTTTGCGGCGCAATTCGCGGCTTTCGACGCTGATATTGGCGACGAAGGGCGCGTGCAGATGGCCCGGCGCGATGCAATTGGCGCGGATATTGTCGCGTCCATGGTGCACGGCTGTAGTGCGCGTTAATTGCGCTAGCCCGGCTTTGGCGACAGCATAAGGCACATTGGGGGCCCAGCCGGCGCGTAGCCCGTCGATGGACGAAACATTGATGATTGAGCCGCCGCCGGATTCAATCATGGCTGGGATGGCATGCTTGCATGTGAAAATCGCGCCTTTTAGATTGACCGCAAGCGCGCTATCGAGATGCGCTTCTTCAATTTCTGTTACCTTGCCCGAACCGATGCCACCGACATTGTTGAATAATATGTCGAGCTGCCCATAACGCGCGACACAGGTTTCGATCATGGCGCGGCAATCCGCTTCGCTGGTTATATCAGCTTGAAAAACGGAGGCGCTGCCGCCTTCCGCCGCGATGCTGGCGCGGGTTTGCTCGGCGCGGTCCAAGTCCAGGTCTGTCAGCAAGACCTTTGCGCCGTGCCGCGCGTAGAGCATGGCTGTCGCCTGACCCGTGCCCGGCATGGGACCGCGCGTGCCAGCGCCGCTGACTATGGCTACCTTGTCTTTTAAGCGCGCTGCCGTCATACGCTTTTCTCCGCTGCTAATGTAGGGCAATTGCCTTGAAATGAATGCTTCGGCGACTGGTCTAATCCATCGAAGCGCCGCCAGTTACCGACAGCGATAAGCCGGTCAAGAAATCGGATTGATCGGAGGCGAGGAAGGCTGCCATGTTCGCGATGTCGCTGGTCAGCGCCATGCGCCCCAATGGCGTATTGTTTATGGCGCTTTCGATCATGGCTTGTCGCTGCTCGGCGGCGCTGAATCCAGCTGGCGCTAATGCTGCCGCCATATCGTCAATCCGCTCGGTTGCGAGTAAGCCGGGGCAGATGGCGTTGACATGGATGCCATACGCGCCCAATTCATGCGCCAAAGACTGGGTAAAGCCGCAGACAGCGAACTTCGATGCGCAATAGGCAGCGTAGCGCGGCACGCCCTGTTTGCCAGACTGCGAAGAAATGTTGATAATCTTGCCGCCTTGTCCTTGGGCAATCAGCGCGCGCGCCACCGCGCGACTGCAAAGAAAGACGCCCTTCACATTGACATTTTGCACCAAATCCCAAGCCGATTCTGTCAAGTCCACCACTGGCACGCGGTCTTTGCCGGCTGGCGCGCCAGCATTGTTGACCAGAATGTCGATGCGCCCAAAGCGCTCAATGGTAGCCGCCACCATGCGCTCGACTTGCTCGGCAATGGTAACATCAGCATAGACCGGCAGCGCGCTTTGACCAAGGGCTTGGATTGCCGCCACGACATCATCCAGGCGGCCGCGCTGGCTGCGCGCTTGTTCCAGGTCATTCACCGCCAGGCTCGCGCCTTCTTGCGCCAGCCGCAGCGCAATCGCGCGCCCCAGCCCATCTTTGCCCGCAGCGCCGGTTACCAGCGCGACTTTGCCACCTAGGTCGTACATTGGTCCCCCTGAAAACGTGGTCTAAGTCAAAATGCGCTGATCGCTCAAATCTTTAGCGCCAACCGTTTTTGTCAAGCTGGCACCGCGATACTCAAGTACCTCGAGGTTAGCGAAGGCATTAACGATATTGTACTGCGTGGGCATATCTTCCCAGCGCGCCGGGTGGAATTGCAAGCTGCCGACGCCGCTATACCGCTCCAGTATCTTCCGATGCGGGGTCGCGGCTGGCGTCAGCACGGCATAAGCGGCATCCGCCACTCCCCATTCGCCGGTGCGCGGCAGGTACTTATAATGCAAAATGCCGTCGCCACTTTGGCTGTTAAGCGCTTCCTGGATTTCGGTGTCGCTTTGCTGCTGCAGCTGGCTGACGCGCAGGTCGAGGAACTTGAAGCCCAGCCAACTTGCCCTTACATGATGCGCGCCGCGCAGGACGGTTGGTGTGGGCAATTCGCAATAAATCTTGGCGAAACCGAGTTCCTCGCGCCCGGTGATGATGGGGTCGGCCAGGTTTTCCCAGAGAACGGTCAGCAGGCTGCCGCGGACATGATCGACTTCGCCATCAAAGCGGACGGGGAAAGACATTCCCAGCGTGTTGTAGCCGCGCCCTGCCAGCCATTCAATCTCGGTCATATAGGTCGCGTTGACTGTTAGGACCGGCTGCCCGTCCAGTGCGAAGCCCGGCGGCAAAAATGCCTCTAATTGCGCTGCCTGCGTCAAGAAGGAGACCGCGATGGATGTCGTGCGCGGGTTGTCGCGGCATGCGAATTTTCTGCCGTCTGGACCTTGCCGGGGTCCCGTTCGCGGTCCGAAGTGCGTCGGCATACGGTACATTTTGTCGCTGTCAAATTGATAGGTCACGGTGAATCCCCTGGTGTTTTGATGTCCGCGCTTGGCTCTGTGGGCAGCGGCGGCGACAGGCGAATCAGCACATAGCCAGCCAGCCCATATAGTACCGCGGCGACAATTTGAAAACCATGCAAGATGATGCCGATTGCGGCGGCTTCATCGCCAGCATAACCGGCAAAGCGCGTTAGCCCGGTCCACCAGGCGGTCTCCACGATGCCAAATCCACTGAGCGTGAAGGGAAAAGCCGAACCAAACATGCCCAAGCTGATTACAGTTATCACGACGGGCAAATCTGCCTCCAAGCCCACCGCCCGCAGCAAGATATAGTTGGTGAGGAAGGAGCTGGTATAGGTGAAACAACTGATGAACAGCGCCGAGAAGAATAGACGCGGTTGGCGAATGCGGTCGAATTCCGCTGCCAAGTCGGTCAATTTTGATTGGGCTGTGGCAAAGATGGAGTCGGGATTGTCCATCGCCGGGATTGTAATCCGCCGCAAGGCGCGCAGCGATAGGCGCAGCAAGCTGCCGGCGTAATAGAGGCCGATGATTGAGGCCAGGAAGACCGATAATACCGCAGCCATCAGTTGGTCGCGCTGGGCGGCGAATTGCTCGCCACTCATGAATATGCCAAAAGCGAAGACCACGACGATGATGAGCAATTCCAGGATGCGCGCGCCAAACAAGCTGCCCAGGCCTGCTTCCATGGTGTAGTTGAGCCGCGTCTTGAGCAGGATCACGTAGGAGATTTCGCCCAGCTTAAAGGGCACGACGCGGACCAAGCCATTGTGATAGAGCGTGATCGGAATCAGTAAGCGCATGGGCGATTCGCGCCTGTCCAGCAAGACGCGGAAGCGCAGCGCGCGCAAGAGATTGAGCGCGAGATAGACCAAGAGCGCCGCGGTCCAGCTCCAGGTCGGGATGCGGCGGATGAGCGCAGCCAGGTCCGCGCCTTGCAATTCGTTGACAACAAAATACAAAAGCGCGACCGTGATGACGATGCTCAAGAGTCGCCAGAATAGTTGACGGCGCTTGCCACCGCGCGGCGCTTCCGCGTCTTGCGGCTTGGCTTCCGCGAAAGGCGCTTCGGGCGGCGGTGCGTCTTGATACCAGCCGGACAGGTCACGTCCCAGCAAGTCGCTCAGTTTGTCGATATCGCTTTGGAATTCGCGCGCAAGCTGCTGTCGCAAGTCGGCTGTCAGGGGCGAGCGCCGTTCATATTTGGTATAGGCTGCGATGACGCCTTTAACTGTCCGTGTTCGATAAGAAAATGGCAACAGCGAGTGCGTCGTCGCAAAGTAAGTCAAGCGGTCTTTTAGGAGCATCAGCGAAAAGCCGCTGCTGACGATCTGCTTTTGCAGCCACTCCAGGCGCACCTCTTTATTGGGATTGACAACATCGAAAGTCGTCTGGAAGTCGCTGTCAATATCCAGGAACTCGAGCACCTCGCGAAAAATAGCTGCGGTGTTGGACTTAAAATCGTCGAATATGATTACCTTGACATTGTCGCGGCCAAAGACATCGAAATAGCGCTGGACTTGCTCGCTGAAACGCGCCATGTCGCGGTAGTACAAACCGCTGATGCAATGCGCCGCGCGGCGGATGCGCTTGCCCTGGTGCCGCTCTGGCTCGGCAGCGAGCGCTTCTTCAAAGGTTTCGATTTGCTCGTTGCCACTGTAACGAAATTGCGACCACATGGAATACATCATATCGACTGGGTTGCGCAGCATGATGATGATCTTGGCCTGCGGGTCAAAAGCTCGGATTTCTTCGGCGGCGCGGCGGCTGAACAAATACCAGGGCGATGATTCGCCGATGCGCTTTTCGCCACGGGCGTCGTCGAAGAGCTTGAGATAGCGCTGCGGACGGCCGCGGAATTGCCGAAAGCGCGATCCTTCCAAGTCCGAGCCAAAATAGTGTGGCTCTTTATAGAAGGGCATGAAGACATCGGGGTGCCGCTGCAGGTATTCGTGCAGCGAGGTTGTGCCGCATTTGGGCGCGCCGACGATGAAGAAATTTGGCTTAGCTTGCTTTGCGGCGGTCCCGCTATGAGAGTTGGGTTGGGCTCGCTTCATCCTGGACCGAGCGATTCTTTTGTATCAATACGACAGGATTATAGTACAGATTGCCGATGTGGGCAGTCTGTCAGGGCGCGACTATAGCGTGGCGGCGGCGCGGGATTCGACCGATGTATGAAAAATCTGCTATGCTTAGAGATAATCCGCGTAAAACTGTATATTCGGAGGCTGGAATGTCCAAAAAGAAGCGGGATGTATCCAAAAAACCGAAACGCTTGAACAAGAAATTTTACGAAAGAGAACTGGTCCGCCTGCAATTTGAGTTGGTGAAGTGGCAGTATTGGATCAATCAGCAGGGCATGCGCGTGATGATCACCTTTGATGGGCGCGACGCCGCCGGCAAGGGTGGGACAATCAAGCGCATCATGGCACCTTTGCAGCCGCGTGATATTCGACTGGTCGCCTTGGGCAAGCCCTCCGATCGTGAGCAAACGCAATGGTACTTCCAGCGTTATGTGAGCCAATTGCCGGCCGCTGGCGAGATTGTGATGTTCGACCGCAGTTGGTATAACCGCGCCACGGTCGAGCGGGTGATGGGCTTTTGCAGCGATCGGCAATATTGGAACTTCTTGCGCGATGCGCCGATCTTCGAGCGCCTGTTAATCAACGATGGCATCATTTTGTTGAAGTATTGGCTGTCGGTCGATGACGATGAGCAGGAACGCCGCTTTCAAGAGCGCGCCGCCAACCCGATGCGCCGCTGGAAGCTAAGCCCGATTGATTTGGAATCGCGCAATCGCTGGGTGGCCTATTCCAAAGCCAAGGACCTGATGATCGAACATACCGATATTCCGGAATCGCGCTGGCGGCAAATCAACTCCAACGACAAGCGGCGTCTGCGCTTGAACATCATCCGGAATATCTTGGAAGCGATACCCTACGAAAATGTGATTCCTGGTCCAATGAAATTGCCGGACCTGCCGCCGCGGCATTTTGATTACGAACGTCCGCCGCGCGATTATCAGTACATCATTGCCGATCGCTACGCCGAAAGCTAGCGGTTTGGTCCCGCTTATGCAGCCATTTTTGACGGTACTTGAGCCTGGCGAGGCATTTGCCGCGGATTACTTCTTGCCGGTCGCCAGCTTTTTGCGCGTTTCACGGGCGGCGATTGCGGGCAGGCTGTCCGCTTGCGCAGCGAGGTAAGCGGCGATTGCGGCGCGGTGCTGCTTGATGCCCTTGCGCAGCAGCCAGGATATCGCCTTGGTAAGGCGCTTGTCCTTTTCCGCTTTGAGTTGGTCAATAAGCGCTAAGGACAAATTCAAGATGCCTTTGTCAGCTGACTGGCTGATGGGCGCGGTCAGCAGAACCAGGGCGGCGCGCTGTTTGTTGATGTTGCTGTCGCGCGCCAGCGACTCCAGCAGGTCGCGCCAGCCTTCCCAATTCGCCAACAGGTCTTCCGCGGTAAAGACGGTTTGACAGGTGCTGTCGATTTCCGCCCAACCGTCGAGCAAGCCCAGCCAAGTGTCCAGTTGTTGGAGGGGCAGCCGCCGCCGGTAGCGCGGGAATTTGACCAGTAAGGTTTGCGGGGCGCAGCGCTCTTCGTAGGATTGCCCCCGGTAGAGCGAATCAATGAGCGCCAGCCAGTCTTCATAGCGAAGATCGCGGTTGGCAGCTATAAAATCGAGCATGATGCGGCGGCGCTGTTCGTTCTTGAGCCCATACCAGCGTCGCTGTGTGCCAAGATGCTCTGGGCGTTGTGTTGTTGACCCGCGGCCGGGCTGGGTGTTTTGAAATTGCTCGAGCAGGAAGCGGTGCTGGGCTGACATGCTGAAAATGCGCCGGCAATAGGACGAGCTCGCAAAGCCTGGCTTTGCTGCCGAGCGGCTAGAGCAGCTGCTTCAGCGGGATGTTGCGGCGCTTGAGAAATTCCATGAAGCCGATCTTGTCGATGGTCTTCAGTTCTTTGGCGGTTATTTTGACGCGCACCCAGCGGTCAAGCTCGGGCACATAGATGCGCTTGTTTTGCAAGTTCGGTTTGAACTGGCGCTTAACGGTATTATAGGCTTTGCTGCGCGATTGGCCGAAAAGTGGTTTCACGCCGGTTATTTTGCGTTTGCCGGGCATAATAAGGCTCCCTATTTGTCGCGCGGACTGGCGCGTATCATGTCGATTGCAGGCAAGCTATTCTAGCGCAGAGCTGAGGTTTGTCGAGGGTGTTTTGTTTTTCCCGAGCGCGGATGCGGTTGGGTCCTGCAGAAGGAAAAGTTTCGAAGACTTAAGCACTCTCAACGATCAGTATACCCAGCGGCACACGCGCATCAATGTAGGGCGCGCCGTCCTTATCATTGGCTTGCAGCCGCGCCTGATCGCTGGCGCGATAGAGCCCGGTGTAAACCGCGTATCGACCCGGCGCGAGATCTGCCGGCAGGGCAACCTGCCAAGTTTCTGCGTCCGCAAGGCCACTATACCATAGCCGGGTAGGCAAGCGCGGACCGAGCGGCTGCTGGTCATAGACCCACCAGTCACCGCTTTCAATGGACTCTGCTCCCTTTCTCGGTGAGGATAAAAGACCAAAATGCAGGAACTGCACGATGTCCTCGGGGTCTTCTTTGTCGGCGCGCCAGAAAAATGAAATGTCGAGAGCCCCGCCGGCTTGAGCGCGTTCAGGCAAGTCGCCGGTGTCGAGGGCGAAGCCGTTCTCGAATTTGGCCAAGGGCATAAGAGCGGGAATCGCGGTATCGGCCGGTACTACGAATTCATCGAGGATAACTTGCGTATCGCCGAGCAGAGGGTGTTCGCTGGAAATGATCGACTGCGGGATGTAAGAATCGCCCTCCTCGCGCCAGAGGCTGAGCACCACGCCGAGCGCGCGGTTGCTTGGCAAGGGAGAGGTCAACTGAATCGATAAGCGCTGCTTATATATCCAGATGAAGTAACTGCGGCCAGTAATGTGCCAACGCTGTGCGCGGCTTGCGACCGCATCGGCTCCAGCGAATGATTCTCCAGTGGCTTGGTCAACAAGATGGAGAGAATAACCCAAATCGGTGTAATTATGCCAGTTGCCCATAGACACGAAAAAATCAAGAGCGAATGTTTCTTCGTCGCGATCAACTCGGTAGGCTTGCAGCGCCACGCCCGGCTCATATTGAATGGATGCTGGCTGATGAAGCAATCGAAAGTCGAGGAACGCGACGGATGTAGCCGGAGAGAGCAGGATAATCCATAACAGCGGTAAGACTAACAAAAGGGCGCGAATAAGTAATCGCGGCTCTGGCCTCGCGCAGGAAAACAAGCCCAACACTGCGACCAGCGTTAGCCATATACCCAGGAATTCGAGAGATTCCTCCAAAATATAAAGTTGACATCTGCCAGCCTCGGGTAAGAAGCCCAAAGCGTCGCAAATCGCTGGAATCCGCAAGAGTTCAAGCACAATAGCGCCTATCGCGCTAATCGCCAAGCCGGTAAGCAGGCAAAGATACCATTTCCTCAACTGCTGTGGCGATCGGGTGGCAACAAACATCGTTGCCGCGACGATCGCCGCGCCAATTACAGAGTAGACTTCCTCCCAATTCGCTATTCGCTCGTGCGCCAGAAAGAATTCATCCCAGGCAAAGAAGAGGAAAACCAGACCGATTGCAGCCAAATAAAGACGGTGCAAAGTTTGCCAGGCTCGAGGAAGCAACGCAGTGACAAATGCGACCGCGCTTACCAGCGCTAGTTGCGTAGACGCAAGGGTGGCTGCAATGTTCCCTTCATGGTCAAGGTCCCAAAACCATAGCTCGAATCCCGATGCTGGTTCGATTGCCAGCGCCAGCCCGATAACCAGTATTTGCGCCACCAAAAACACGCTGGCCAGCAGTCTGGATGTGAACGACAGACGGGGCAACAGCCGCCAAAACACATAAAGGCAAGTAGGAACATAGCATAGGATAATCAGGATACGAATTAATGTATCAATCGAAAGCACAAATTCTCAGCTTTTCGTCAACTACGAATGACTATTGCGGCACACAAGAATCGGGCAAGTTATTTTCTATGCAGTATTCTCACGCGAATACCTTGCTAAAATGTAATGAAACCTGTGGCGCACTTATCTTGATACTTGGCATGCTCATTGTTTAGATGGCTGGCATCTGCGCTTGAGCCGGTTCCCAATATAGCATTATATATACGGTTAATTCCCTAGGCGCAAGCTTAGCAGGAACCCAATCACACGAAATTCAATCTATGAGTCACTCAAATGCCTGCTACCCCAACAGCCACACGCAACCGACCGACTGCTGTTAATGTATAATGATGTACCAAGCGCGATTTACTCGTCCGGAATGGAATAACTTGCGTTGCCCAACAAGCTCGAACCCAGCCTACGCGATACCATAAACGCCGCCTTGCAACCGGCCGCGCTATTCCGCGCCGTCTTTGCCAGCGCAATCATCTGGCTGCTCATGGCGAGCGCTATGCCATCATATTCCAGACTGGTTTTCCAAGGCAAGCTGGCCGGCTATTTTGCCGCCGGGCTGGGCATTGTGCTGGTCAGCCAAATCATAAGCATATTAATCACCGCTTTTTTCAGCTCCGATCAGGCCACGCTTGTCATCACACAAAGTCCCACGGCTGTCATCCAGGGCATGATCGCCAGCAGTGTGATGGCGGCTGCACCGCCTGATATGCCGCCGGATGAGCTCTTCGCGCTGGTGCATGTGATGATTGCGCTATCGGCGATTCTCACCGGGGGCTTTTTGGCGCTGCTGGGTTTTGTACGCGCCGGGGGCTTAATCCGTTATATCCCCTATCCCATCGTAGGCGGCTTTATGGCGGGCTTGGGTTGGCTAATTCTAAATGCCGGTTTCTCGGTTATGACCGATCATCGGCTCACCGCGGCAGCCCTGCCCCTGCTTTTCGAGGGCGCGGCTCTGGCGCGCTGGCTGCCAGCGGCGCTATTCGCCTTGTGCATCCTGGGGCTGCAGGTGCGCGTCAAGAGCGTGATAATCATGCCGAGCGTGATTATCGCGTCGTTCAGTCTATTTTATGCCTGGGTTTATTTTGTTGTTGGCAATGTCGATGTCTTGGCGGCGGCGGGCTGGTTCCTGCCAGAAGTGTCCGGCGCGATTGGCTGGCATGCGCTTGATTTCGGAATAATCGCGCGGATTGACCAGTCCGTGATTGCGGCCAGCGCCGGCGGCATCATTACTTTGATAGCCGTCTGTACCTTGAACCTGTTTTTTAGAGCCAGCGCGCAGGAACTTGTCGTCGACCGCGAGCTGAATTTCAATCGCGAATGCGCCGTCAATGGCGGCGCGAATATCGCCGCCAGCTTAGCCGGTGGCGGCATTGTGGCTTATCACGCGCTGGCATCGACCGCGCTGGTGCACGAAATGCGCATCTATGGCCGCCTGGTGGGCATCATCCTTGCTGGCATGTTTTTGCTGACGCTCTTGTTTGGCAGCGCCTTATACGCGGTCGTTCCACGTTTTATTCCCGCGGGGCTATTGATGTTCTTCGGCTTGCAATTCATGAAGGAGTGGCTCTTCGATAGCTGGTTCAAGCTGCCGCGCCAAGAATATGCCGTCGTGCTTGTGATAGCCTTGGTTACCGCTTTTTTTGGCTTGTTGACGGGCATCGCCGTCGGCATGGTGGTGGCGGTCTCGTTCTTTATTTTGGAATACAGCCGCATGGAAGTCATCAAGCAAGAGTTTTACGGCGCATTCCACCGCAGCAATCTCGACCGCTCCTTCGCTCAAAACCAGGTGCTGCAAAACGAAGGCGGCAAGATTCTAATTTTTCGTTTGCAAGGCTTTATTTTCTTTGGCAGCGCCTACCGCTTCTATGAACATGTCAAAAAACGCATTACGGACCGCGATGCCGAGCCGATAAAATATCTCATCCTCGACTTTAAAGCCGTCAGGGGCTTCGATTATTCAACTATCCACGACTTGGAAAAACTCAAAAGGCTGACAGACCGCCACGGCATCGGCCTGCTGCTCTCGCATGTTCTGCCGCATCTGCGCCCGGTCTTGGCTGATGGCGGCATCGCCGAGGGCAATCGCGACCAGCCCGCGCTCTTTGACGACCTGGACCATGCCTTGGAATGGTGCGAGGACGCCCTGCTGGCGGGTACAGCCCTGCTGCAAAGTCCCCTGGTTACAGTGGAAGAGCAGCTCGCCGAACATACCATGATCGATAGCCGCGACGCCAGCGCCTTGCGCGGCTATCTGCAGCGCATAGAAATGCAAGTTGGCGACCATATCTTCCAACAGGGCGACGAATCCGATGACCTGTATTTCATAGAGAGCGGGCGGGTGGAGGTGCTGCTCCGCCTGCCAGACCAAAGCAATTTGCGCCTGCGCAGCATGACCGCCGGCACGGTCATCGGAGAAGTCGGTTTCTATTTGAAAAAAGCGCGCGGCGCAACGGTTGTAACGACGGAAGCGGGCTTGCTGCAGCGGCTAAGCCACCAAGCGCTGGAGCGCATGGAAGAGGAAGACCCGCAGACCGCGTCCGCCATTCACATCCTCATTTCTTGCGCGCTGGCGCAGCGCCTGACATCCAGCAACCGCGTCATTCAGGAATTGCTGGATTGAGAAATTGCTGGATTGCTGGATTGAAGCATTGTGGATTGAAGCGAAAGGCCACAAGTCAAAATGGGCTGATTTTATGAGCTGATTCTAAAGGAGCAGCTATGATCAGTCTTCTATGTCAACTCCTATGTCAACTCCTGGGTCAACTGCTGGGTCAACTGCTGGAGCCACCCAGCCACTTGAGCGCGTCTTTGGCGAAATAACTGATGATCATGTCGGCACCGGCGCGTTTGATGCATGTCAGGCTTTCCAGCGCCGCGCGCTCCAGGTCGAGCCAGCCGCGCTGCGCGGCCGCGTGCATCATGGCGTACTCGCCGCTGACTTGATAGGCTGCCGTTGGCAGCGTGTACTGCTCGCGCAGATGACTGAGAACATCCAGGTTCGGCAGCGCCGGTTTAATCATGATGATGTCCGCGCCTTCCGCGATATCTAGCGCAATCTCTTTGAATGCCTCGCGCTGATTGCCGGGGTCGAGCTGATACTGGCTGCGGTCGCCAATTTGCGGTGCGCTATGAGCGGCATCGCGGAAGGGACCGTAAAAGGCGCTGGCGGATTTGATGTAACTCATAATGGCGACATGCTGCGCCTGCTCCTGGTCTAATGCCGAGCGGATTGCCGCGACCATGCCGTCTAACATGCCAGAGGGCGCGATGATATCAGCGCCGGCTTGGGCATGCACCAGCGACGCTTGCCCCAGCAGCGCCAAGGTTTGATCGTTGTGCAAATAAGCGTGGGGAAGGGCTGGATCATGGTGCGGATTATCCGGAATATTGATGATGCCGCAGTGGCCGTGGTCCGTATATTGGCAGAAACACATATCCGATATGACTAGGAGCTCGGGTACAGCCGCCTTGATGGCGCGGATGGCTTGCGGCACGATGCCGTCTGTCGCCAGATTGTCCGTGCCGCGCCAGTCTTTGTATGCTGGAATGCCAAAAAGGATGACCGCCGGGATGCCCAGCGCGGCTATTTCCCGCGCTTCCGCCGCCAGATTGTCGACGGATAACTGGAATATGCCGGGCAGCGATTCAACCGGTCGTTTGATACCCGCGCCGTGGTGTACAAAAAGCGGCATTATGAAGTCATCGGCGCTTAACTTCGTTTCGCGGACCAAGCGGCGTATATTTTGCGACAGCCGCAGCCGTCGCGGCCGTACCTTCATATTTGCCTGCCAGCTTGTCACGGTAAGTTTTCTCCTCGTCCCGCGCGTTTGCAAAATTTGGCTTGTGGTCTATGCATTCAGTTTACAGCGGATTGGAGGCTGACATTTACACCAAATTCCATAAATTCGTCATTTATGGATTTTGAAGCGATTGCCCTGGTCAACCGCCCGCGAAGCTGGACAGTACGCCATCCTGCGCCAGCTGAAAAAAGAGAAGCGACCGGACTAGCCAGCCGCTTCAATGCAGTGGGATTCAACAGGGGACGGAGTTTGTCAGTTCCCCTCTGCCAATATGCCAGCGCAAAATAATTTTAGCAGACGTCAGCAAGCACGTGTGCCAGTAACGCGCGCAGCCCCGACTGATTCTGTATAATCTCGGCTTCCGCCGCCGCAGCTGGTAGAGCATCGGACTTCTCGTCGCCTTTGCTCATGTATGCGGACAAAGCATGCGGGAGGCACAATACCACGGGTTTCCCACGTAGCGGTGTATTCCCTGACGGTTGTGCAAGTCTCCTTCGGCACACAAGGACAACTAGGTTCTGTTGATATTTGGCATTGGCATTTTCATAATCGCGTAAAATAGTCTTATGGAGACTATAAGATTAACTGACGAACAGTGGACGAAAATTCGGGATTTCCTGAAGCTAGACCCCAATGTTTATTTGGGCGAAGAGGCCAAATGCCGCCTATTTGTTGAAGCGGTGATATGGATAAGTCGCAGCGGCGCTCAGTGGCGTTTGCTGCCAAGCGAATACGGCAAATGGAATTCGGTTTACAAACGCTATGCCGGCTGGTGCGAAAATGGTGTTTGGAAACGGATGATGGAAGCCTTGGTCGATGACCCGGATATGGAAAATGGGATAATTGACAGCACAATTGTCCGTGCTCATCCCTGTGCCGCCGGTGCCCAAAAAAAGTGAGGGGCAAGCCTTGGGTCGCAGTCGCGGAGGTTTTAGCAGCAAGATACATATCACGGTTGATGGTTTGGGCAATCCCTTGCGTTCCCGCTTGAGTCCTGGGCAGGCTCACGACATCAATCAGGCCGAGGAGTTGGTGGAAGGATTTGCCTTTCAGCGGGTAATCGCGGATCGAGGCTATGTGTCAAAAGATTTTGTCGACAGCTTGCTTGACAGAGGCATAGAAGTGGTGATTCCACCACACCAGAGCGCCAAAGAGCAGCGAGAATATGACAGAAAGCTCTATCGGGAGCGCAATCTGGTGGAACGTTTCATCAACAAAATCAAGCGTTTCCGCCGAGTCTTTTCTCGATATGAGAAACTGGATACATCTTATCTCGGTTTTCTGCATCTTGTCGGTACGCTTATATGGTTACGATAGAATGTCAACAGAACCTAATCGTGATTGCCGGGGTCGTGCTGGGCGGCATCGCCTTGGACGGCGGCAAAGGCAGCCTGGTCGGCACGGTGCTGGGCATTCTCATCTTGGGCATGACGGCAAAAGGCTTGCGCTTGATGGGCGTGAACACCAATATGCAGTTGATGGTAACCGGCAGCATTATGATACTGGCGGTCTTCATGCACAGTTTCCACGACCGCGTTGCCGTATTTAGGAAACTGTAATCAGAAAGCATTTAGAGGAAGAAAATATGACTTGCAAAGCCACGGAAATCACGCTCGGCAAAACCTTGACCGCCCTGGAAATTGAGAATGACCTGCTATCCACCACTGTGCTGGTAGACAAGGGCGCTGATATTTATCGCCTCGTCTACAAAGCGCAGGGCGTGGATGTGCTGTGGAAATCGCCTTGGGGCATCAAGGAGCAGGCGCGCGGCTTCGATTCCGCCTTTGATTCCGCTACGGCTTGGCTGGAAGCCTACGCGGGTGGCTGGCAGGTGCTTTTCCCCAACGGCGGCGACGCCACCGTCTATAAAGGCGCGGCGCTGGGTTTCCATGGCGAAGCGTCGATGAAAGCCTGGGATTACGAAATCCTCAGCGCGAGCGGCAGCGCCGCGGAAGTGAAGCTGACTGCCAGTCTATCGCGCAGCCCCTACACCATCGAACGCTGGATGCGCGTCGAGACGGGCAGCCCTATCCTGCATATCCGCGAGCGCGTCAGCAATCATGCCGGCGAAGCGATGGCTTGCATGTGGAGCCATCATCCGGCTTTTGGCGCGCCATTCTTGAGCGAACATTGCGTCATTGATGTCGGCGCGCCCAGCTTCTGCGCCGATGACCGTTACACCGGCTTCGCCAATCCCTTGACCCTCAGCCAGCGCTATCAATGGCCTATGGCGGGCGATGTCGATATGTCAGTCCTGCCAGGTCCCGCCGCCGAGCGCGACATCTTGGCCTATTTCCAAGATTTCGCAGCCGGCTGGTATGCCATCACCAATCGGGAAATGGGCTTTGGCGTCGGCTTGGCTTGGGACAAAAGCGTCTTTCCCTATGCCTGGTTCTGGCAAGAGTTGAAGGCCTCGCCCGGCTTCCCCTTTTACAAGCGTTCTTATGTCATGGCGATAGAGCCAGCCTCGTCGATTCCCGGGCAAGGCTTGAATGCCGTGATGGAAAAAACCGGCTCGCATTTAACCTTGCAGCCGGGCGAATCCAAAGAGATCGAAATGAAAGCGGTGTTCTATGAATCGGACACGGGACCGCAAAAGATTGACGCCGATGGAGCGGTTCATTTTGATGGGGCGGCTCTGTAAGTCGCTCAAAACGTGGGCAAAATGTTGTAGGCATTGATTTTCGATTATTGCTTTCAATTGTTGAATGGTACTGGCAAGATAGCGGAGGAGCAAAATATGTCGGAACCTTTGTTTAGCTTGGGGCAGTTCACGACCCTGGTTGACGGGCTGGATCACCCCGAAGGCGTGGCTTGGGGCGCGGATGGCAATTGGTACGCGGGCGGGGAAGCCGGGCAAATCTACCGCATCGCCACCGACGGCAGCTTCGCGCAAGTTGCTTCTACCGATGGTTTTGTACTGGGCTTGGCTTTGGATGCCCAGCATAATGTCTATGCCTGCGACCTGTTCCAGAACAAGGTATTCAAAATTAGCGCGGCTGGCGCGGTCAGCGTCTACTCCGAGGGCAGCGCCGAGCGCAAATTTGTCGCGCCGAACTACCCGGTCTTCACCGACAGCGGCGATTTGTATGTCTCGAGCTCGGGCGGTTTCGACGAGAAGAACGGCTGCGTCTTTATGGTGCGCCCCAATGGCGAAACGATCGTGGCCAGCGCCGCGCTTGATCACTTCCCCAATGGCATGGCGCTGTCGGCTGATGGGCGCGAATTGTACGTCATCCTGTCCAACATGCCCGGCATCGTCAAAGCCGCGATTCGCGCGGACGGCACGCTGGGCGAGCCGCAGCTGGTGGTAGAGCTGCCGGGTACCGTTCCCGATGGCTTGGCATTCGACGCCGACGGCAACTTGTACATTGCCTGCTATGCGCCCAACAAGGTCCTGCGCTATAGTGCTGCCGGCGTCTTGGAGCTAGCCGCCGAGGATTGGCAGAGTGTCGTGCTGTCCGCGCCGACCAATATCGCCTTTGGCGGCGCTGATATGCAATACGCCATCTTTGGCAGTTTGGGGCGCTGGCATTTGTCGATGATCGAAATGCCGGTCGCTGGCGCTCGCCTGCGCTATCCCGACTTGGGTTGAGCCCTAAGCGTGAATGATGATGGTCCTGCGTGAATGAACGAGGTGAAAAATGAGTGAACGATTTACAGGCAAAGTCGCCATTGTAACTGGTGCCGGCAAGGGCATCGGCCGCGCCTGCGCGCTGGCATTCGCCGCGGAAGGCGCGGCTGTTACGATCGCCGATATCGACCGCGAGGCAGGCGAAGAAACGCGCCAGCTGATCGTCGACAAGGGCGGGCGCGCGCACTTCGTCGAAGGCGATATCGCCGAAGAATCTTATGTGAAGCGGGTAGTGGCGGAAACGGTGGCCGAGTTTGGCGGCATTGACGTGCTGCACAATAATGCCGGCGTCGCGCGCTATGGCACAGTGGTGGATCAGCCGGTCGAAGACTGGGATTATCAGATCAATATCAATTTGCGCGCGACCTTCCTCACCTGCAAGTATTGCATCCCCGAGATGCGCAAACGCGGCGGCGGCGCGATTGTGAATACGTCTTCGGTCCAGGCAGTGGCTTCGCAGCAGACGGTGGCGGCGTATTCGGCTTCCAAGGGCGCGGTCACCAGTTTCACCACCACGGTCGCGCTTGACCACGCGCGGGAAAACATCCGCTGCAATTGCATCGCGCCCGGCTCCATCCATACGCCGATGCTGGATAGCGCCGCCGACCTCTTCGGTCCCGACAACCCATCGGGCATGATAGCGGATTGGGGCGACATGCACCCCATCGGGCGCGTGGGGCAGCCGCAAGAAGTGGCGAAGCTGGTCCTATTCTTGGCCAGCGATGACGCGTCCTTTATGACCGGCGGCTACTACCGCGTCGATGGCGGCTTGCTTTCGAGCTTGTTGTGAGCGGCGGCTGCGCCTGCTTCCGATGGCGGGTTTAAGCGGAAATTTGTCAATAACAACCTAAACCCAGTCATGCCAAGAAAGTAATGAAAATACGTGAATCGCCGCTTTTCTACCCCATCCCCAGCCCTCGAATCATCAGGGAAGGGTGGCTCGACAATGAAGTTGGAATGTTTCGCAAATTTTGTATCATTAACTTGGTTCTACTCAGTCATGCCAAGAAAATAATGCAAATCCAATATCGTAATGCGGAACTATCTGAATGCTGTAGGGGCGGCAGCCCGGCACTGTCGAGATTTACATGACTTATTTGCACCCGCTAATTTTAGTTAGCCGCGCTATAGGAAGACAAACATGGACTACCGCATATTAGGGCGCTCTGGGGTCAAAATCGCGCCGCTGGCGCTGGGAACGGGCAACTTCGCCGATCCGACGCCGCAAGACGAGGCGCTGCGCATCATGCGGCGCGCCAGCGAGGCTGGCATCAACCTGTTTGATACCGCCAATTCGTATGCCAATGGCGAATGCGAACGCATGATTGGACGCGCCTGGGCAAAAGGGCTGCGGCGGCATGATGTCTTGCTGGCGAGCAAAGCCTTTTACAAAGTGGGCAACGGACCGAACGACGAAGGCTTGTCGCGCCTGCATCTGATGCGCGCTTGTGAGGCCTCCTTGCGCCGCTTGCAGACCGACTACATCGACCTGTATCAAATTCATCGTCCCTCGCCGGCGATTCCCATTGACGAAACCTTGGGCGCGCTGACAGACCTCGTGCAGCAGGGCAAGGTGCGTTACATCGGCAGCTCGACGCACCCGGCTTGGAAAATCATGGAAGCCGTCATGGTGAGCGAGATGAAAGGCTACGCCCGCTTTGTTAGCGAACAGTCGCCTTACAATCTGCTCGACCGTCGGATTGAAAACGAGCTCGTGCCCATGTGCCAAGCCTATGGGCTGGGGCTGATAACCTGGGCACCGCTGGCGCAAGGCGTGCTGGCGGGGCGCTATGCCAGCGCAACCGACTTGCCGGCCGATTCGCGCGGCGCGCTGCGCGGCGGCATTTATTCCGAGCGCATCACGCAGCCGGGCATTGAGGTAGGCGCGAAAATGATCCGCCTGGCGGAAGAACAGGGTTTATCCCCGGCGCAGTTGGCGACACTCTGGGTGAAAGACCAGCCCGGCATCACCGCGCCCCTCATCGGACCGCGCACGCTGGAACAGCTTGAGCATTTGCTGCCAGTCTTGGAGTTGACGCTGAGCGCCGAGCTGGCGGCGGCTTGCGACCGCTTGGTCGCGCCGGGCGGTGCGGTGGCGAGCTTCTTCAACAGCGCTACCTGGATGAAACAGCGGCTGATCTAATCGCTTGTGTTTGCTGGCGCGCTTGGCTGGCGTCGGCTATGCTTTGCGGATTAGCCTAGACGAAGCAGTGGAGACAAGCATGTCGGACCAACAGCGCGTGGCGCGCTCGCTGGCGCTCTACCAGCGGGCGGAGGCGCTTATACCGGGGCGGACGCAGCTGATTAGCCGACGCTCGAGCCAGTTCGCCCATGGCAACAGCCCCATCTACGCCAGCCGCGCAAAGGGCGCGCGCTTCATCGATGTGGATGAAAACGAATATATCGACTGGGTCAACGCCGTCGGCGCTATCATCCTCGGGCACGCCGATGCCGCCGTCGACGGCGCGGTCAAAGCGCAGATTGACCGCGGCAGCATCTACACCCTTAACAGCGCCCTGGAAATCGAACTGGCTGAATTGCTCAACGAAGTCATCCCCAGCGCGGAAATGGCGCGCTATACCAAAGGCGGCGGCGAGGCAAACGCTGTGGCCGCGCGCATCGCCCGCGGCCTCACCAACCGCAGCCTGATTCTATTCAGCGGCTATCATGGCTGGCACGATTGGTACCAGTCAGCCAATTATCTGGTTGATCCCGAAAGCGGCGAGTTCCCCTTCGCCGGCATCGAGCCGATTGGCGTGCCGTCCGAATTGGCGGGCACGGCGTTGCCCTTTATCTGGGGCGATTTGGAGCAGCTGCGCGGCGTGCTTCGCGCGCACGCGGGCAAGGTCGCCGCCATTATGATGGAGCCGATGCGCTCGCAGCTGCCGCCACCCGGCTATTTGCAAGGCGTGAAAAAGCTGGCGCGCGAGCATGGCGCGCTGCTCATTTTTGACGAAGTCTCTTGTGGCTTTCGTCCGCGCATTGGCGGCGTGCAAGCCTACCTGGGCGTCACGCCCGATATGACCGTGCTGGCAAAAGCCATGTCCAACGGCTATCCGATGGGCGCGGTGGTCGGCGCGCGCGCCGTGATGGAACCCGCCAGCCGCATGTTCATCTCCAGCTCCTATTGGAGCGACAACATCGGTCTAGCCGCCAGCTTGACCACCATACGCGAGCTGGCGCGGCGCAATTCCGCCCAGCGCTTCGAGGAGCTTGGGCTGGCGCTCTGCGACCGCCTGAATCAAGCGCTGCGCGCCGTCGGCTTGCCTGGCGCTTGCGGCGGCATGTTCTGGAATCCAGTGATTCAACTGGACTTGCCCGACGAGAGCCTGCGCGCTGTCGCCAATACCATCTTCATCCAAGAGATGGCACGCCGCGGCGTTCATTGCAACATGAGCTTCAAGGCGACCTTGGCGCACACCCTGGAAGATGTCGAGCGGACGGCGCAGCGCGCCGCCGAAGCCTTCGCCATCATCAAACAAGGCTTGGATAGCGGCGATTTGCATTCGTTGCTGGACAGCGACTTGAAGCAAGAACCTTTCCGGCGGCTGGTCCGCTGAGGCGCGTGAGCGACGATTTGCCATGAAAATCCTTGACGCTGGCCAGATTACCCATAGCGCGCCCGCGAGCAAGCGCGCTGTCTATACCTTTCCGGCGCTGCTGGCTTTTCGCGCTGGCACGCGCGCTGGTACGCGTGAAAGTACACGTGAAAGTACAGGTGATGAAACGCTGCTGATGACCGCCCGGCGCGGTTCCAGTAAAGACTGCGCCGATGAATGGGTCGAGCTCTACCGCTCGGATGACGGCGGCCGCCGCTGGACTTGCATGGAGAGCGCCTTCCCGACCGCGCGCCTGGCCGGTGCCGCGTGTTCCTTGCGCCTTGTGTATCTGACCGAGCTGGATGCGGGGCATTTGCTGGCGGCGTCGATGTGGATTGACCGCGAGACGCATCCGGGCGCGCCGCTTTTCAATCCGCGCACCGAAGGCTGCCTGCCAATGGGCATTTTTCTAGCGGATTCCTTTGATGGCGGGCGCAGTTGGAGCGCTTGGCGGCCGGTGGAATTGCCGGCTGATATCGGTCCCCCCAGCCTGACCAATCCCCTCATCAAGCTGCCGGATGGCGGGCTGCTGCTGTCTGTCGAGACCAATAAGCGCTATGATGACGCCTCGAAGTGGTTCCAGCGGGTGGTAACGTTGCGTTCTTACGATGGCGGCTTCAGCTGGGACGCGCCGCGAGACGCGGGATTTGACCCGTCTGGGCGCATTTTCCACTGGGATATGCGCCTTGGCTTGGCGGCGGACGGGACGCTGGTCAGCTTCGCCTGGATTTATGACAGCGAGACCGGGCGCTATGGCAATATCCGCCGCCGCCTCAGCGCCGATTCTGGCTTGACTTGGACAGCGGCGCAGGACATCGGTATCGCCGACCAAGCTGGGCATCCGGCGGCGCTATCCGATGGCCGGCTTGCCCTGGCTTGGGTCGACCGCTTCGGCAGCGGCTCAATCCGCGCCCGCGCGGCGGCGAGCGCCGCCGCCGACTTCGATCAATCCAGCGAGGCGCTCATTTATCAGCATGGCGCAGCCCAGCGATTGCGCCGCGGCACCGCTGGCACCTTGGATGACATGAGCCTCTGGTCCTATGGCTTGCCTTATGCCGAGGCGCTGGACAAGGGCGATGTGATGGTGCTTTATTATGCCGGCGATCAAGATACGATGGATATACATTATGCGCGCTTGTCGCTGTAAGCGCCTGTGCCAGGGCGATGCCGCCCATGAAGCCTAATGACGCCTAGTTATGGAGCCTAATATGGCGCGCTGGTCACTGACGGCAGCTGATAGCGAATTTATCCTTCGCGACATCGAGCCATTCTTGCCCGACCGCATCTTTGACGCCCATGCGCATCTTTTTTGTCATGCGCATTTTGACCCGCTGCCAGCCTCGTATCGCGATATGCCCGCGCGCCTGGACCTGGCTGCCTATTACGACTACATTGATTGGATCCATCCCAAAGGCCGAACGCGCGGCGGGCTTTTCTTCGGTTTGGCTTTCTTGGGCGACCGCCAGCGCAACAACCGCTTCGTGGCGAGCGAAGTCCGCAATTCGCCGCGGGCGGACGACTTCGGGCAGATGATCATCGCGCCCGATCAGTCGGCGGAGTGGATTTATCAGTCCGCGAAAGCGCAGGGCGTCGTCGGGCTGAAGTGCTATCATACGCTGGCGGTCGGCCGCGAGCGAACCTGGACCGCGCCGATAGAAGCCTATTTGCCGGAACATCAGGTCGCGGTCGCGGGCGAGCTGGGGCTTGCCATCACCTTGCACCTGGTGCGCGACCGCGCCTTGGCTGACCCGCTCAATCAAGCGACCATCCGCCGCTATTGCGAAGCCTATCCCAATATGCGCTTGATACTGGCGCATGCCGGGCGTGGCTTCAACCCCTGGCATACCATCGAGGGCATCGCCAGCCTGCGCGGATTGCACAATGTATTCTTCGATACATCCGCCGTTACCGAAGCCGGTGCCTTCGAGGCAATCATCGATGTCATGGGGCATAGGCGCTTGCTCTACGGCTCGGACTTCCCCGTCAGCCACCTGCGCGGACGCTGCGTGGCTATCGGCGACAGCTTTCACTGGATTTATGCCGATGAGTTGCAGCTGGCGGAAAAGCACACCCAGCTGCAGCCGGTGCTGGTCGGCTTGGAGTCGCTGCGCGCGCTGCGTCTGGCTTGCTGGCGGCTGCGCCTGCGCGCCGGGCAAATCGAAGATATTTTCTACAATAATGCTAAGCAACTGTTTACGCGCCAATCTTAGCCAAGGAGAGAACTATGGCGATGTCGGAACGTAGTGTTCATCATTTGCTGGACTTAAACGGGAAAGTCGCCATTGTTACGGGCGCGGCGGGCTGGCTGGGCTCGGCCATGAGCCGGGCGCTGGCGGAAGCGGGCGCGCGTATGGTTGTAACCAGCCGCGATGCCGCCCAAGCCGAAGCCTTCGCCGCCAGCTTGCCAGGCACCGGTCATCTGGGCTTGGCTTTCTCGCAGGGCGATACCGACAGCATCCCCGTTTTTGTGAAGGAGGTCCTGGGGCGCATGGGCGCGATTGACATCCTGGTCAACAACGCCTATGGCGGTCCGCCAGCCGATATTGATAGCGCCACCGCCGAAGATTTCGACCAAGCCTATCACGTCGGCGTTACCGCCTATTTTTTGCTGGCGCGGGATGTCGCCCTGCACCTGCGCGAGCGCGGCGGCGGCGGCTCTATCATCAATATCGGCAGCATGTACGGCGTGGTCGCCAGCTATCCGGACGCATACACTGGTTTGGGCATCAACAGTCCGCCGAATTATCACGGGCTGAAGGGCGGTCTGGTTCATCTGACGCGGCATCTGGCGGCATATTGGGCGCGCGACGAGATACGGGTCAATTGCATCAGCCCCGGTCCTTTCCCCAAGATGCCGGCTATTGACGAAGCGCATCCCGGTTTTATCGCCCGCCTCGAGCGCAAAGTGCCGCTGGGCAGGATGGGCAAGCCGGAAGAACTCAAGGGCGTCGTCTTGCTGCTGGCCAGCGACGCCGGCAGTTATATCACCGGGCAGAATATCCTGGTTGATGGCGGCTGGACGGCTTGGTAAGGCAGCCGGCGCCAAAGGAGCATGACTATGCGGATTGTCAAACCCGCCGAAGAGGTTGATATGGCGCGCAATAAGCGCCTGCTGAATCGCTATCGTTTCATCGAATACGAGACCCTGCGCATCTTGGCGGCTTGGCTGCCGGCGACCGCGCGCATGGAGTACAAGCTGGCGCTAGGGCGCTTTTTGTGGGAGGAGGCGCAGCATGTGCAACTCCTCTATCAGCGCCTGCGCGAGGTGCAGACGCCTGCCTTCCGCCCGCCCGGCGACCCGGCCTTGGAAGAGCTGATGGCGGAGGCGATCAACGCGCCCGACGCCCGCAGCTTGCTGGCGGGCTTGTTGCGCGTCATCAAGCCGGCGCTGGCGGATGCCTATCGCTGGCATAGCCAACAGACCTTCGCCAATCCCGATGCGCCCACGCTCTACGCGCTCAAGCATATCCTGCTGGACGAAGCCGAACATGTCGCCTGGGCGCAAGCGGAATCCGCCGGGCAGCCCGCGGGCGAATGTGAACGCGAATGGGAACGGTACATCGCGGCGCTGCTGGCGCATGCCGGCGGCGTCACTGGCGCTGAAGCGCGCGCCCAGAAACCGCCTCGCTCCGCCGCGCGCGTCCCTTTCCGCGCGCCGCTGCGCGCCGCCCGCGACGAGCGCTTCTCTATCCTGCGGCGCTGGGGCGATGCCGAAGCGCGCCGGCAAACTGACGCGGCGGCGCGGCGGCTGGACGAATTCGAGAATTACAGCCAAGAAATGCTGGCGGCGGAAACGGTGGCGCTGATTATTCATCTGTCGCCGGATATGCCCTGGGGCTTCGTCTACGACTCGGCGCGGCATTGCTATGACGAGACGCGACACTGCTTGCTGGGCATCGAATGGCTGCGTCAGCACGGGCTGGATTATACGGAGCTGCCGCAGAATACGCGCATTTATCAGTGGCGCGCGCAGTATGACGCGGCCACGCAATACTGTCTGTTGACGCGCGGCAACGAAGCGCATGCTTTCCCCCATCGCCGCCGCAGCCTGGCGCAATACGAAGCCGCTGGCGATCAGCTTTCGGCGCAATACGTCAGCTACGATATGGCTGACGAGCGCCAGCACGTCGCCTATGGCACAAAATGGCTGCCGACGCTGATGGCACAGAACAATATCGACATGCCGGTCGAGCAGTTTATCGAAGAAACGGTCGCGCTGTGGCAGCGCGAGTACGTCTCTGGCGCGCTGCCGCTGCATGACAAAAGCGAGGAAGCCTCATGAGCGGCGCGCGCGCACGCTATCCCCAAGCGATTTTGGTATCTTGCGAGATTCCCTGGGACAAAAACGAAGCGCTGCTGGAGGATGTCTTGCGGCGCTCGGTGCGGGCGACGCTGCGGAATTTCAATCATCTATACATCTTTGGCACGGCCGGCGAAGGCTATGCGGTGAGCCAAGCGCAGTTCCGGCGCATTGTCGACATCTTCTATGAAGAAACGCGCGGCGACGAAATCTATCCGATGGTTGGCCTCATCGGTTTGTCGACGGCGATCGTGCTGGAAAAGCTGCAATACGCCTATGACCGCGGCTTCCGCGCCTTTCAGATTTCACTGCCATCTTGGGGGCGGCTGAGCGATGCCGAAGTCATGACCTTTTTCAGCGCTGTCTGTGGCGCGTTTCCGGCTGCGGAGTTCTTGCATTACAACTTGCCACGGGCGGGGCGGGTGCTGGAAGCGCGCGATTACCGTCCGTTGGTCGCCGCGCTGCCCAATCTGGTGGCGACCAAGAACACTGGCGGCGGGCACAAGCGCGCGGCTGAGCTGGTCAGCCAAGTCGGCGAATTGCAGCACTTTTTGGGCGAGGGCAATTTCTTGCAAGGCTGCCTGTATGGCGAATGTTCTTTGCTGGCGACCTTCGGCTCGCTTTGCCCGCAAAAAGTGAAAACCTATTACGCCGCCGCTCGGGAAGGCGATTTCCCGACTATGCTCGCCTTGCAGCGCGGCTTCCACGATATGCTGGTTGATTTGTTTGCGCTCTTGGCGGGCGAAAGCAAAATAGATGGCGCTTATGACAAGCTGTGGCAGCGCCTGGGCGGGTTCGAGCAGATGCCCCTGCGCTTGCTTTCGCCTTATCACGGCTTCAGCGAGGAACAGTTCCGCGCCTGTCGGCAACTGCTGGAGCGCAAATACGCGGACTGGCTGCCTTACTAAGCGCGGGCAATCGCATCAAAATCCATAACTATCGGATTTAACATCAAACTGATGAATTGTAGGGGCGAGCCTTGGGGCGTTGTTGAATTTCTCAATTTCCCCCCACCCCAAACCCGTTCGCCATCTCTATGGCGAACTTTCCCATAAAGAGGGAGGGGCTTAATGGCTCAAGAAAGGTCAGGAAGTTCCCCTTCCCTCATTTTGAGGATGCTCGCCATAGAGATGGCGAGGGGGGCCTGGGTCACGTAGACATAGACCTACGGGATGGGGGCTGTTTTTCAACAGAGTCCTTGGCTCGCCCATGAAATTGGGTGCAAAATCGTAGGCGATTGACCCGCAGTGTCTACGCGCGGCACAGAATTACCCTTACAGATTTCGATATCACTTGGACCGCGTAAGAAAAACGGGGGCACCTGCAAAGCCCCTGCCGTTCCCATCGGCGCTACTCCGCCAGCATGTCATCCAGCTCGGCGCTGGCATCGCGCAGGACGTTCATTAAGGCGAAATCGCCGCCATAGGGGATCATCAGCGAGCCTTGCCTGCGGTAGCGGTCGACCTCGGCGATTGACGAGGCGGTTCTCCCCCAGACTTTGTTATGTTTATCGGCCGCCGCAGCCACATGCGAAACCGCTTGCTTAATCGTCATGCCAAAACCACGATACGTGTCGAGGCGCAAGCCCAAATCGCCCGGTCCCACAAAGAGCGCGTCGATGCCGTCTACAGCGGCGATTTCTTCGGCATTGGCGACTGCTTCTGGCGTTTCGATTTGCGCGACGATAAAGGTCTCGCGGTTGGCGTCGGCGATGTAGCTGCTGTTGGGTGCCCAACTGTCGCCGCCGAAGTTGCAATCCAAGCCCGCGCCATCCAGCCCGCGATTGCCGATGGGCGGGAACTTGGTCGCCGCCACGATTTGCCGCGCCATCGCGGCGTCGGCGACGAAGGGAATCATCAAGCCGGCCGCGCCGTCTTCCAGGTAGCGGTAAAGCCGGGTGCGCTGCACAGTCGGCGGGCGGATCATGCAATCGATATCGTAGAGATGACAGAGCGCTTGCAGGTGTTGGACTTCGCGGGTGTCGAAATTGCGATGCTCCAAATCCAGCCAGATGCCGTCATATTTGTAATGCGCGGCATAGCGGATGAAGAAGGGCAAGACATGCCCCATCGCGCAGAAACGCGCGAAGCGTTTTCCCCGCCACTGTGCCAGGACTTTACTTTTCCTCATTTGATGTGTCTCCTCTTTGCTGCAATTAAGACTGATAATCTCGTCTAGCCACGACGCGCCTTGCTCATTGGCTCATTGGATCATTGGAATGTAGTGGAATCCGATAGAGTAAAATAGGATGAAATAGGATGATACAAGCTCAAGCGTCTTTGTGCATATAGCCGCCGTCGACGCGCAGGATGACGCCGGTAATGTAGTCGGCTTCCGCCGATGACAGGAATGCCGCCGCGCTGCCGATGTCGGCTGGGCTGCCCAGCCGCTGCCAGGGCAATGCCTGCCCGCCTTCCGCCAGCGCCTGCGCGCCAAAGGTTTCGTGCTCGCCTGGTGTATCAATCCAACCTGGCTCGATGACATTGACGTTGATTTTGTGGGCGACAAGTTCGCGCGCGATTGTCAGCGCCATGTGATTCAGTCCGGCTTTGGCGGCGTTGTAGGCGATGGCATTCTGCAGCGGAATCGAAGCGTGCACGCTGGAGATGAAGACCATCTTGCCGCGCCGACCCCGCTTGACCATGTGGCGCGCCACCAACTGGCTCATGTGAAAGCCAGAAACCAAGCTGCCTTGCAGGACGCGCTCGAAGAGCGCCGGGTCATAGTCCAGGAAAGCGCCGCGGACGCTGTAAGCGGGGTTGCTGATGAGAATATCAATCCCCTCCACCAGGTCCAAAGCGCGGTTCACCAGCGACTCGCAGCCAGCGCGGCTGAAGACATCGGCTTCCAGCGCCAGCGCGTCGCCGCCCGCGCCCGCGACTTCGGCGACGGCATCCGCCAGGTCGGGGCTTTCGGGGCGATCGTTGATGATGACAGTTGCGCCGCGGCGCGCCAATGCCAGGGCGCAGCCCTTGCCGATGCCGCGCCCAGCGCCGGTAATCAGCGCCGCCTTGCCATGCAGGTTCATATCGAAATCTCCTTCAATTGTGTCACGTGTGTCACGCGCCCCCGCGCTCACCCGCTTATCACAAGCCGCTGTCCGCTGGCGCTGCTCTGTTTCACCGCTTCTAGGCAGCGCAGAATCTGGACGCCATCGCTTAGTGGATGATACCACTCTTGCCGCGAATCCAGCGCCGCAAGAAACTCGCCAAATTCATCAATATAGGCTTGCTCGAAGCTGTAAGCAGCGGGCGGGAGCATCTCGTCGCATTGCCCGCTGGCGTTCAGATAGCGGCGGGCGCTGGCTTCTGGCAGCAGCTTGACTTTGATGACGCCGTGGGCGCTGACGATGCGATATTCATAGGTCTGATGGTCTTGCAACAGATCGAGCTGCAGCGTGACGGCTGTGTCGGCGGTGGTGCGCGCCACGATTTGCAGGTTGTCCGGTCCCTCGATTTCCAAAGCGCCAGAATGACGCGTCTGCGCGTAAAGCTCGTTCACTGGCGCGCCCAGCAGCGTATAGAGCGTGCCAAGCTCTTGGGCGATGACGCCCATAATCTGCGTCTCGTCATAGAAGTCTTGATAGCGCTCCCAGGGGTGCCAATTGGGCAAGAAGTTGCCATAAGCCATCTGATAGGTCAGCGGCGCGCCGAAGCGCTCGTCCTGCAGCCAGGCGCGCGCTTGTTGCATGACGGCGTGGCGGGGATTGTTGATGCCCAGCGCGGCGACAAGCCCATGTCGGTCCACCAACTCAAGCAATTCGTTCGCGCCGTCAAGCTGGTCGGACAGGGCGATTTCGCAGAAGAAATCCTTGCCGGCGCGCGCGGCTGCCAGGCAATAGCGCATGTGAAATTTCGTCGGCGTGGACACGATAAGCACATCCGGGTGCCATGCCCAGCCGGTGGCAAAATCCGCAACGCTTTGTACCGCATAGCGCTTTAGGCTTTCCGCCTGGCGGTCGGCGCGGCGCTCGAGCAAGCGGATGTCGGCCGCCGCTACGCCATGCGCTTGCAGGCAGCGAATCCGGCGCTTGCCCATAGAGCCGCCGCCGATTATCAAGAAGCGTCTGTTTTTTTGCATCTGTATTTTGCATCCTTCAACCGAAATGGATACACCACCCTTCGGAGCAATCGTAGCAATACCAATTTATGTCAAATGGCACAAAAATACTAAGGATTTGTAGCGACACTGTGTGTCGCCCCTGAAATTTGGCGCAAAATCGCCCCTACATTGCGTCCTTTATTGGGCATATTTTAGGCTGAATCTCGGTGGCAATAATAAAATTTGCTGCGATTGCCTCGCGCGTCCATTGATTACAATGGCTGGCTACATTGGCAAAATTTGACAATGCCCAAAAGCGGGATATAATCTTATACAACTTATGCGACTGGTCTGATAAGCTGATATGACATATTATGCGCCCTTTGCCACAGATGTCAAAGTCCCCAGCCCAATGCAGCCAGTTTTGTTAGCGAAAGCGTATTTGCGGAAGTTGCCGTCAAACATGGCAGAGCCGGGCATTACCTTAAAACAGCCGCGGAAGATAACCTTAGTCGCTTCTATCGTGGAGCAGCTTGTCGAACATATCCAGAGCGGCGCATTGCAGCCGGGCGACAAATTGCCCTCCGAACGGCAGTTGGTTCAGATCTTGGGCGTGGGACGGTCTTCGGTGCGCGAGGCGCTGCAAGGGCTGGTTATGATGGGGCTGGTAGAGGCGCGCCCGGGCCACGGCAGCTATGTCAAGAGCAACTTGCACAGCTACATTCCCGATTTATACAATCCCGACCTGTCCGACAATTTACAGCGAGAAATGCGCCTGCAGCTGATAGAAGCGCGGCGCATGATTGAGGTGGAGATTGCCGCGCAGGCGGCGGAGCGGGCAAAGCCACAGCAAATCCAACACTGGCGCGCCACCTTCGACAACTATGTGCGCTACATCAATGACTTTGGCGACCCGCGCTACCTGGCCGCCCATGCGGATTTTCACCTGTCCCTGGCGGACATGTCGCAAAATCCCTTCAACGTGATGCTGGTCAAAGCCGCTATTCAAGCGGTGCCACAGACCCTGCGCGAGCGCGAATTCAATTTTCCCAAGTCGATTGACTTGAAACAGTTGCGTCATTGCCAGGTCGAGCTGCACCGCGATATTATGCAGGCTGTGGCGAGCGGGGTTCCAGCGCAGGCAAAAGCCGCGCTGCAAGCGCACATGGACTTCGAACGCGACCTGGTCATACAAGTTTATCCGGCGACAGCTGATGATGGCTGAGCCATTCATTGCCTGTCTTGCTTCAGATAGCCAGAAATAGCCCGCGGATAAGGAGGGAGGCGCCAGACAACAAAGACAGCACGATGCAAGACCTTAACCGTTCGGACGTATCATCGGAAGTGATTCGTCAACATTCTGCAAAAGGGAGAAAACATGAAACAGCTACGACTACTTCTCATTTTAGCGGCGGCGCTCGGTGTGCTGCTGGCACCGGCGCAGGCGCAGGAACCGGTCACCATCACCTATTGGACCGACCCAGCCCTGGCGCAGCCCATTAGCTTGCCGCAATTTACGCAATTAGCGGAGTTTGAAACCTGGCAAGCGGAACAATTTATGGAAATGCACCCCCATGTTACCGTCGAAGTGCGCGGCTTGGATTGGCCCGATCTGTCCACGGTTGTGCCAACAGCGTTGGCCGCCGGCGACCCGCCCGACATCCTCAAGGATTACCTGGGGCGCACCTCCGGCTACGGTGTTGAAGGCGTTACGGTTGATCTCTTCGCGCATTTGCCGCAAGAGGAAGTCGACGATCTGCTACCGGGTTTGGTTCAGCTCTACACGATCGACGGCGCGTTGCACGCCATGCCAACCTACTTCTGGAACCACGCCATGGTCGTCAACAAGGCGCTCTTCGATCAAGCTGGCTTGGGCGACATGATCCCGGTTGATGACCGCGATTGGACCTTTGATGAATTCTACGCCGCCGCCACCGCCATCAAGGAAGCGGGCATCGGCGTCGACTTCCCCTATACCTTGCAGGTCGCGTCGGAACAAGGCGATTACGACTTCCATGCCTTTATCTGGGGCGCCGGCGGCGAAATCTGGAATCCGGATTGTAGTCCTGGCTTTGACGACCCGAAAACCCTGGCCGGTCTGGAATTTGTCAACATGCTCTATCAAGAGGGCTTGATCAATTCCGACGCCACCACAGCCGCTTACGCCGACCAGACCAACAACCTGTTCACCGGCAAGAGCGCCATCATGGGCGGCGGCATGGGCGTCCTGAACAACACCATCGGCAACGCCATCAAGAACGGTGAAGTTACGGTCGATATGGATCCGGTCATCGTCACCTATCCCCACGCCGAAGGCGAGGTCTCCGGTTTGGGCGTTGGTCCCTCCGGCTTCGCCGTCTTTGACAAGGGCCGTTCGGATTACGAGATGGAGTGGATAATCAAGTTCCTGCTCTTCCTGAATTCCTCCGAATCCCAAGTGACCTACACGCAGAACAACTCGCAGTTTCCGGCGCGCTCCTCTGCGGGCGTTCCGCTGGCGGAAGATGCGAACTACGCCTTGACGCTGTCGCTGATACAAGAGCGCGGCACCGAGAACCTGGGCTTGGCTTGCCCTGGCTTTTATGAAGTCCGCATTTCGCAGCCGCCGCACTGGCAAGCGATGTTCTTGGGCCAAGAAAGCCCGCAGCAGGCGCTGGAAGCATTGGCCTCCGAAGCCGAGTTCATCTTGGATATGTAAGACGAGCTAGCGGCAAAGAAGGTATCCGGCGCTTGTCGGGTGCCTTCTTCTGATGTTTGCTTTGATGCTTGCTTCGGACGGTCGCTTTCTTCCAGGCATTTGGGGAAGGGCGCGACAAAGCGATGGCGAAGCAGAGGCCGCGGCGCTGATAGCTCATATTTATTGAATTAACTGATGTTCTTGTTAAATTTTTCATTTCGCTTGGTTTTGGTTTATCGCTAGACGGTTAGATTGCTAGATTGCTAGATTGAAGCATTGGCTACAGGGTTCCTTATGCTAAAAAGGTTCACGGCGAAGGTTTGGGAAGGCCGCTGGGGGTATTTCTTTATTGCCCCAGCCATGATTCCCTTTGTCATCTTCACTGCCTACCCGCTGGTGCAGGGGCTGTTGCTTAGCTTCTACAAAGCCGGCGTCAATCGCGACAAGTGGCAGTACATTGGGCTGAAGAATTACAGCAATCTGCTGACGCGCGACCCGGTCTTCCCCACCGCAATCAAGAATACTTTTCTCTTTGTGCTGGGGGTGGTGCCGGCCGCAATGGTCATCTGTCTCTTCGTCGCGGTGTTGATTTACCCGCTCAGCCAGCGTAAGCAGACTTTTTTCCGCGCCGCCTTTTACATGCCGGTGGTCTCGGCTGGTGTGGTGCTGGCGATGGTCTGGGTCTATATCTACAGCCAGGAATATGGCTTGCTGAATTACATTTTCGAATCCTTGGGTTTGCTCAATCTCTTAAATAATGGCGAGAAAATTGGCTGGCTGGCGCAGACAAATACGGCGCTGCTGTCGCTGGCGATTGTCGTATTAAGCTGGAGCCTGGGCCAGCCTTTGATTCTTTTCCTTGCGGGCCTGGGCGCGATACCGGAGCCGCTCTATGACGCGGCAAAAATTGACGGTGCCAATTCCTGGCAGGCTTTTTGGAAGATCACGCTGCCGCTGCTGCGCCCGACCATGCTCTTTGTCCTGGTCGTGCTGACGATTGCGGTCTTCCAGGTATTTGTGGTGGTGCAGCTGATGACCCTGGGTGGACCAGCCAATGCCACCCAAACCATCGTCTATCGCATCTGGGTGACGGGCATCATCGGCGCCAAGTTCGGCTATGGCTCGGCGATGGCGGTCATCTTGCTGTCAATCGTGGGCGTGGTGGCGGTTGTGCAGTTCAAGCTGCTGGACCGCCAGCTCAACTGACGCGCCGGTGGCTTGCTGTGGCGATTGCCGCGTAAAACGACGACTGTAGAACGGCGACTGATGAAGAAAAGCGACTTATGACAGGCACAGCATTTGGACCCAGCGAGGCTTTGATGCCCGGCGATCAGGTCTTGCGGCGGCGTTATTTAGTCGGGCGCTGGCTGCGTTATCTGGCGCTGGCTATGGTTGTGGCTTTGGCAATCATTCTGCTCATTCCCATAATCTGGATGCTACTCGGCTCTTTCAAGATTCAGCGGGTTGCCCTGGCTTATCCGCCAGAGTTGATCCCCAGCAACCCGGTCATGGACAATTGGGAACGTCTCTTGATTGATCGCCCGTCCATGCGCTGGCTCTTGAATTCTTTCATCGTGGCTTGCGGCATCGCCATCTTCGGCGTCATCACTAGCACCTGCGCGGGGTACGCCTTTGGCAAGAAGCAATTCCCGGGGCGCACGGTTTTCTTCTGGCTAATTCTGATGACGATGATGCTTCCGCGCCAGATTTATATCATCCCCTTGTTTGTGCTGATGAAAAGCCTGGGCTGGTTCAACAGTTACCAAGGCATGATCGCGCCTTATATCGTCTATCCCTTCGGCGTCTTCCTCATGCGGCAGTATATGCAATCCATCCCCGATGAGCTGCTCGAAGCGGCGAAGATGGACGGTGCCAGCGAGTTGCAGCTGTTCCGGCACATCATCATACCGCTCAGCCGGCCCGCCATCGGCGCGATTGCCATTTTCGCCTTCATGGCTGGCTGGAACGATTATCTGTGGCAATTGGTGATGGCGACTGACGAACTGTGGCTGACGCTGCCGGTGGGCGTTGCCAAGCTGACGGCATCGGGCGTCGGCAGCATTGACATTGGCGTGGGCATGGCTGGCGCGACCTTCGCCTTCATCCCCATGCTACTGATTTTCTTGTTGTTCCAGAATTACTTTATCAAAGGCATTACCGTCGGCGCGCTCAAAGGATAGGCGAATGACTTCACCCGCGCAGCTGTCCCGAGCCTGTCCGCGCGCAGGGTCCCTTGCTATGTATTCATTCAGCGCATGCGCCTGCTAAGCGGAATTGTTGATGATAGTCCCCGACTTTGCCGCATCCTTCTTGACCTTCCGCATTGACTGGAACTTGAAACCGAGCCTCACTTCATCGCATAAGCCGCCCTTCACGCTGAACAACGCGCGCATTCAGATCGAATCCAGTTGCCAAATCCGCGACCGCCGCAGCGGCGCTGCGCAGACCTTTGTGCTGGGCGCGTCTTGCAAGACCGAGTTCGTCGGCGTCGACAGGGATATGTGGACGACGCCCAATGCCGATTTCTGCATGATTCTGTCGGCGGAATCTTTCCTGATACTCAAGAGTTGGGACCGCAACAACAAAGGCGTCATGCGTTATCCCGCGCGCCTAGGCGAGCAGCCCGAACGCCAATCTGGGCGCGTCCGCGATACCTACGAGCGCGTCAACATCAATTTGCGCCCCATGGCGGCGCAGCGGCTGGAAGGCGCTGAAGCGATCATCCAGGCGACGCTGGCGGACGCGCCACTGGTCGGGCGCTGCGCCTTCAACTTGCAGGACCGCTATGATATCGAGATTGATTTTCCCATCAAAACGATGAACGCCAACGAACGCGAATGGATTTATCAGACCGACACGGGTCCCATCTTGTTCCCGGATATGAGCGCGGATTGCAATAGCTGGATTGACAGCTTCCATCTGGCTTATGTGGCGTTCAACCGGGCGGACTGGGCGGAGTTCATCTTACAGACGCCGACGCCGCTGAGCGACAGCATCTCGGTGAATCATTATTCGCGCGCGCTGCAAATGAATACGCGCAACACCATCTTTCGGGCGGCGCTTGAGCATCGCGCCTAGAATCCGCTCGGCGCGCGCTCGGCGGATTGCCCTGCGCGCCGAGCCCGGGCGCGGCATGCAAAGGATGACATCGGTATGAGCGCGACAAAAATCGTCATCGTTGGCGGCGGCGTCATTGGCTTGAGCGCCGCCTATCACTTGGCGCGGCGCGGCCGCCTCCGCGTTATCCTCTTGGAAAAAGACACGCTTGGCAGCGGCGCTAGTTCGCGCGCGGGCGGCATCATCACCAGCCACCTTTGGTCCAAAACAGGCGTCGCCGCGCGCCAAATCAGCTTGCGCCTGTATCAGGAGCTGTCCGAGGAACTCGGCGGCTATGGCTATCAGTTTCAGGCTGTGGGCTGCTTGAATCTGTTTTCGCCGGCAGAGTGGCGCGAGCGCGAGAAATTATTGCCCCTGTACGATGAATGCCAAGCCGCCTATGAAGTCATCTCCGCTGCTGAAATTCGCAAACGCTGGCCCCTGCTACAGCCAAAACAGGACGAAATCGGCTTGTTCGACCCGCTGGGCGGCTACAGCGAGCCGGACGACTACATACCGGCGCTGGCGCGCAAATGCCGCGACCTGGGCGTCGACATCCGCGAAGGCAAAACGGTCAGCGCTTTTGTAAGAGAGCGCGAACGGGTCATCGGGCTGATAGTGGACGGCGAACGTTTGGAGGCGGACCGAGTCATCTGCGCCGCGCATAGCTGGACCAATCGGCTGCTGGCTGCGCTGGGCAGGTCCCTGCCGATTAAGTCCTTTGTGCATCAGCGCTATCTGACCGCGCCGCTGCCGCAGGCGGCAAAACTGCCAGCGGTCAACGCCAATCCCTACGAGGCTTATCTGCGCCCTGCCAAGGGGCGGCGCATTCTGGTCGGTGGCGAAACAGCCAACCGAACCGAACACGGCAGGCCTGCGCTGGCATTTGGCATGGACCAGCTGCGCGCGCCGAGCGGCTTCAGCGCCAGCCTGCGCGCCCAGGCGCAAGCGCTGCTGCCCAGCCTCAAGCGCTATCCTTTCGACGAAGAACGGGTCGGGCTAATCTCCTTTTCTATGGACGGCGAGCCGATTTTGGGGGCAGCGCCGGGATTGACGGGGCTGCTGCTGGGCGCGTCCTTCCATTCCGGCGGCTTCGCCTACAATCCAGTTGCCGGCAAACTGCTGGCGGACTTGGCGACCGATGGCGCGACCGACTTGGATATCAGCGCATTTGCGCCCGAGCGCTTCAGCGCCGCGACCACAGATGCCTATTTGAACGAGACACTGCGGCAGAGAGACGCATTTGCGCGCCGCCACTGATTTTATGGATAAAGATTAAGGCTAAAGGAAGTATAAAGGATTGAAGATTGAAGGAGCTTCAATGCGATATCGCCAGCTTGGAAAGACGGATTTGCGCCCCTCGGAGTTGTCGCTCGGCACGGTTGCCTTGGGCATGACCTATGGACTGGACGCGGGTTCGCAGGGCGCTGCGCCGCCGGCGGACAGCGAGGCGGTCGCGCTCATCCACCATGCCATCGACCGCGGCGTCAATTTTTTTGATACGGCGCGCGCCTATGGCCGCAGCGAAGAGCTGCTGGGCAAAGCGCTGCGCGACCGCCGCCACAATGTGCTGGTGGCGACGAAGATAACTTGCCCGGGCACGGACGGCGTGGGCTTGGCTGGGCGCGAACTGGCGGCGCAAATGACGGCGTCGCTGCAGACCAGCTTGCGGCTGCTGGGCACAGATTATGTCGACCTGCTGCTTTTGCACAGCGCCTCCAGCGCTGTGCTGGAAAACGGCGCTGCCATCGCGCTGCTGAAGCGATTCCAAGAGCAGGGCAAAGCGCGCTATATTGGCGCTTCGACCTATGGCGCGTTTGCGCCGCGCATCGCCATCGAGCAGGGGGTAGACGCGCTGCAAGTCGCATTCAACATTCTCGACCAGCGCCTGGCGGAGGAGCTGCTGCCGCGCGCCCAAGCCGCTGGCACGGGCATTATCGCGCGGTCGGTCTTTCTAAAGGGCGCGCTCAGCCCACGCGCGGTCTACTTGCCGGCGCGGCTCGCGCCGCTCAAGGCGCAATCCCGCGCTGTCGCGCGCGCCGCCGCCGCGCTTTCGCCGCCCTTGACAGTGCAAGCGGCGGCGCTCAAGTTCGTCTTGGCGCAGGAGGCTATCACCACTGCCTTGGTCGGGACGCGCGATATCGCCGAGCTGGAAGCGAGCCTGGAAGCGGCGCGCGCGCCCGGCTGGAGCGCAGCGGTCGTCGAGCGCTTCCGGCCTTTGCGCTGCCATCGCAGCGACTTGCTGGACCCGAGCGCATGGGGATTGCCATGACTGAAGATGAAGCGGACAATCACCGTGCCAAAAACGGGAGTAAGAGCATGAGTCAAGCGGGGATAACCAAGGCGGACCTAGATACGCCGGCGCTGTGGACCGACCTGGATAGCTTGGAGCGGAATATCAAGCAATTGGCGCGGCATTTCGCGGCGGCGCAGGTGCAATGGCGCCCGCACATGAAAGGCATTCGCGTGCCGGCTATCGCGCACAAAGCCATTGCCGCCGGCGCGATTGGCGTAACTTGCGCAACCATCCGCGAAGCCGAAGCCATGGCCTATAGCGGCGTGAAGGACATTCTCATCGCCAATGAAATGGTCGGCGCGCGCAAGATTGCGCGGCTGGCGCGGCTCTGCCAGCTGGCGGAGGTCAAGGTTATCGTCGACAACGCCGATAACGCGCGCGAATTGAGCGCGGAAGCGCGCGGACATGGCGCGCGCATCGGTGTCTTGCTTGATGTCAATACCGGCATGAACCGCACCGGGCTGCTGCCAGGACCCGCGGTTATCGAGCTGGCGCAGACCGTCGCCAGCAATGAAGGACTGCGCTTTTTGGGGCTGATGACCTGGGAAGGGCATACCCTGACAATTGCCGACCCCGTGGCGCGCGCCGCGGCGACCACAGCCGCCATCGAGCAGCTGGTGGCCATGGCGGATGCTTGTCGGGCGGCTGGGCTGGAGCCGGCAATCGTCAGCGGCGGCGGCAGCGGCACCTACAAGACGACGCCATTCATCGCGGGCATGACCGAGATTCAAGCCGGCGGCGCGATATTCTGCGATGTTATTTATCAAAGCTGGGGCGTAGAAACCACGCCCTGCCTCTTTGTCCAGACCATCGTCAGCAGCCGTCCCGCGCCCGACCGCATCGTTGTCGACGCTGGTTTCAAGTCACTGCCGGTCTGGCATGCCCAGCCCAGGGGCATCGGGCTGGAAGCTGTCAAGAGCCATGTTACATCGGCCGAGCACGGCATCATCACGTTGGCGGGGGCGGATGCGCGGGTCCAAGTAGGCGATTTGCTGGATTTCATCGTCGGCTATACCGATAGCACCATCAACTTGCATCGCAAGCTCTATGGGCTGCGCCAAGGTGTGCTCGAAGTCGAGTGGGATGTGCTCTAAGCGGCGCGCCGCCGGGCGCGTTCCAACGGGGCAATCGCAGCAAATTTGCCTGTATCTTCAAAAACATCTTTGTATTCTTGCTGCCTTTGCGCCGAGTTTTCTTCCATGATGAATTGTTCTAAATGACAGGACTCAATCTGAAATTTTCTGGAATTTTCTAGGTGCATTTCAGATTATTGGGGCATCAAGCTCTATCTCTCAAAATGCGAAACTCGGTAGGGGCGAAACGGTGTCTCGCCCAAAAGTGAGATGTTGTTTTCGGGCGGCTCAGCGAGTCGCTGTTGAAAAACACCCCCATCCCGTAGGTCTATGTCTACGTGACCCCGGCCCCTCCTCGCCATCTCTATGGCGAACGGGTTTGGGGTGGGGGAAATCGAGTATTTCAACAGAGTCCAGCTAGCCACCTCTCATATAATTCGCGTTTTTTCTGTCTGAGTGGGTGGTCACTGTCATATTGCGACACTGTGTTTGTTGCTTCTGCCAAAACACTGAAATGCACCCGAAATTATCTCAGAAATTTTATCCTCGCCGCCGCCTGTGGTAAACTTAAGCTCATCATCTCGCAAATGAGGCTTGTCCGCCGCGCATGAATTTCTTTCGCTACTTTGTCCGCCGCGTCATTTTAACCATCCCGCTGCTCTTGGGCATCACGGTGGTCGCTTTTATCATCGCCAATGCCATCCCCGCCGACCCTATCATCGCCAACCTGCCGCCCAACGCGCTCAACGACGAAGAAACGATTGCCGCCTTCCGCAAAAAATGGGGCTTGGATAAACCGCTGCACGAACAATACCTGACCTACCTCGGCAACCTCTTGCGCGGCGACATGGGCACCTCCATCAAATGGCGGACGCCCGTCGCCGAGGACATCGCCAAACGCTTGCCAGCCACCATTGAATTGGCGACGCTCGGCATCCTCTTTGGCACCGTCCTGGGGGTGGGGCTGGGGCTGGTCTCCGCTATATGGAAGAACAGTTGGGCGGACTACATTGCGCGCGTCATCGCGCTAATCGGCGTGAGTTTCCCGGTCTTTCTTATCGCCTTGGTCTTTCTTACGGTCTTTTATGCCCAGTTGGGCATCGCCGCGGGCACGGGTCGGCTGCATATTCTCATGCGCCCGCCGCCGACTGTCACCGGCATGTTCACCGTCGACGCGCTTATAGATGGCGATTGGGAGACATTCCGCAATGCGCTTTCGCACCTAATCTTGCCGGCGCTGACCCTGGCGCTGTATATCAGCGGCATCATCTCGCGCATTACCCGTTCTTCCCTGCTCGAAGTCTTGAACCAAGATTATATGCGCACCGCCCGCTCCAAAGGCTTGCGCGAACGTTATGTCATTGGCTTTCATGGCATGCGCAACTCGCTGATTCCCGTGGTGACGGTGATAGGCTTGTCTTATGGCAATCTCTTGGTTGGGTCAATCCTAATCGAGTCGATTTTCGCCTTTCCTGGCATCGGCTTTTATATGTACCGCGCCAGCACGTCGCAAGACTTCCCAGCCATTATGGGGGTCAGCTTGCTCTTCGCTTTCATTTATGTTGGAGTGAATTTTGTCGTCGATATCCTCTATTTCTTCCTCGATCCACGAATACGAGTCGCCTAGCCGCGGTCAACTGGCGCGCTATCATTTGCGCCGCAACCCCTTGGTCTTGATCGGGCTGGTTATCGCGGCTTTGTGGATTCTCATCGCTGCCTTTGCGCCAGCAATCGCCCCGTTCGAGCCGCTGCAGCAAGACCTTGCCAACCGCTTGCAAGCGCCAAACGCCTTGTTCTTCATGGGGTCGGACGAGTTGGGACGCGACATTTTCAGCCGAGTTCTTTGGGGATCGCGCATTACGATTCCCGCCGGCTTGGCGGTTATCATCATCGGCAGTTCGCTCGGCGTCATCATTGGCGCTGTCGCGGGATACGCCGGCGGCTTGGTTGACGAATTGCTCATGCGCCTCACCGAGCTCTTCATGGCTTTTCCCTTCATCATTTTGGCAATGGCTGTTACAGCCGCGCTGGGGCCCGATATACGCAATGCCGTATTTGCGCTGAGCGCGGTCTGGTGGCCCCGCTATGCCCGCATTCTGCGCGGCTTGGTGCTAGAGGTCAAAGCGCAGGAATACGTCGAAGCGGCTCATAGCGCCGGCGCGAGCGGGCGCTACGTTTTGTTCCGCACCATCTTGCCCAACTGCGTCGCGCCAGCGCTTATCCTCGCGACCCTCGATATCGGCACCGCTATCATCAGCTTCGCCGCTTTGAGCTTCATCGGTTTGGGACCGGAACCCTCGTCGCCAGAGTGGGGGCGCATGGTCAGCATCGGCATCGACTTCTTCGACCAGTGGTGGATGTGGCTCTTCCCGGGGCTGGCAATCGCCAGCTTGGTCATGGCATTCAATTTTATCGGCGACGGCTTGCGCGATATCCTCGACCCGCGCCTGCGCGGGGAGTGAGCGAAGCAAGCAATTGCCGCGCTTATTCCCTTGGCAATAATTTCGATTACAATATCAACATTGAGCAGCGCAGCTATTGTCGCCAAGCAGCTGCGATTGAGCCGCAGACTAAACTGGCATGCCTAAGCCAATTGCGTCCAATCAAAGACGACGCCGATATAATCGTCCTTCTTGTGTTTTAGTCCGTCATAAGCCTCTTGCGCCTGCGTGGGCGGCAGCGTATGACTGTGCAGCGGCGCGACTTTTAATGCGCCCGTGCCGATCATATCCAGCGCCAGCTCGGCATTGCGCTGGATCGAGTGCTTGACGAATGGGTCGCGCGGCACCGGGTAACGCCATTCATGCGCGCCTTTGAAGGTAACATTGCCCAAGCCATCGAGATGCACATGGCGCAGGACCTCGGTCAGGTTGCTTTTGTAGGTCCCGCGTGGCGTGCCCAGTAAAATGACCTCGCCATAACGCCCGACCAGGGGCAGCGCCCCCGGCAGCGCGCGCGGATTTCCCGTCGCTTCGATCAAAGTGGCGACGCCAGCGCCGCCCGTGATTTCGGCGACATCTTCCGCGACCGTCGCCGGGTCCAGCAAGAGCGTATGGCTGATGCCGCAGTCCCGCGCCAGTTGCGCGCGGCGCGGGCTCAGGTCCAGCCCAATGGCAGTCCCGCCCTGCAGTTGCGCCAACTGCGCGGCGAAATTACCGACCAAGCCCAAGCCCGTCACCGCGACAAAATCGCCTAGCTCGATGGTCGAAATCCGCAGCGCTGTGAAGGCGACGCAGATCATGCGCGTGAAGACCGCCTGTTTCAGATCCATGCCGGCTGGCGCTTTGACGCAGAGCGCGCGTGGGTTGGCGGTGTCAATGCGCTGATACTGGCAGTGGCCGCCCATGCTGTAGACGATGTCACCAGGTGCCGTATCACTCACTTTGTCCCCCACCGCGATGACCTCGCTTATCGAAGCGTACCCGGGCGTCTGCGGGAAACTGAACCAAGCCTCGACGCCGGACAAACAAGCCAGCTCGGTGCCGGCGCTGATGAGCGAGTAGCGCGTCTGCGCCAGCACCTCATGCGCGCCCAGCGGCAGAAAGTCGCTCTCGACCTGGCTTAACTCTATGCGGTCAGGTTCGGTGAATAGAATACTGGTGTTCTTCATACGCTGAACCACTCCTCCACGCGCCAAAGCGCCGATCATATTCAGCTTTCGATTTTGAACAGGGCTACTTGCTGCCGGACGAGAAAACGACGCCTTGAATATAATAGCGCTGCAACAAAATGAATATCAGTATGCTAGGCAGGGTCATCACCATGGACGCCGCCATCAGCAGGTGCTCTGTTGCCCGCCCGCCAGCGGTCGCCACCCGTTTGAAGTTTGCCAAGCCCAGCGACAAGGTATATTTGTCCGGCGAGTTGAGGTAAATCAGCGGACCAAAAAAGTCGTTCCAAGTGTCCAAGAAGGCGATGAGCACCATGGTGATTATCACGGGCTTGGACAGCGGCACAATGATGCGCAAGAAGATCCAGAGCGTATTCGCGCCGTCGATCTTCGCCGCTTCGTCCAGGTCTTTTGGAATCGTCATAAAGAATTGTCGGAATAAAAATATGGCGAAAGCGCCGCCGCCCAGCCAATGGGGAATGATGAGCGGATTATAGGTATCCAGCCAGCCCAGCTCTTTGAAGAGCAGGAACGTCGGAATGATGGTGACCTGGTACGGCAGCATGAGCGTGCTGAGCACGAGAATGAAGAGCAGATTACGATAGGGAAAGCGGAAGCGCGCGAAGCCATAGCCGACCAGCGCGGCCGAGCCCACACGACCAATAACCGTGAACACGGTTACGAAGACCGTATTGACGAAGAAGCGCGCCAGGGGCGCGAACTCCCAGATTTCGACATAGTTATACCATTGCCAGGTTTGCGGGAGCAACCGCGGGGGCCAGAGGAAAAGCTCATTCACCGGCTTCAACGAGGATGTCACCGCCCACAAGAAGGGGATCGCAAACACCAGGGTCAGCCCATAAGCCAGCGCATAAAGCAAGATGGTTCGGCTTATTTTTTTAACTCGCCAAGCCGGCAATACTTCGCTTAACAATTCTACTCGCTCTCTACTCTTTGCTCTCTACCCTGTCACGGCGCGCCATCAGTTGTCTTGTCCCTCATAATAGACCCAGCGCCGCGACAGCCACATTTGCCCGCCGGTTATCGCCAGCACGATGATGAAGAAGACCCAAGCCAGCGCCGAGGCATATCCCATTTCCCAATAGTCAAAGGCGCTGTTATACAGATGCAGCACATAGAACAATGTCGAATAGAGCGGTCCCCCGGGCGAAAACTGCTGCTGTACGCCAGACGTCGCGACATAGACCAGCGTGAACATTTGCAGCGCGACAATTACGCCAAGCACGGTGTTAAACAAGATGACCGGCGATATGCTGGGCACGGTGATGAAACGGAACTTTGACCAGCTGCCGGCACCGTCGATTTCCGCGGATTCATACAGCTCTTTGGGGATGCCTTGCAGCCCGGCGAGGAAAATCAGCATCGTATTGCCGCCGACAGCGCCCCATAGGCTCATAATGATCAGCGCTGGTTTCGAAGAGCCGGGATGCGTCAGCCAGCCAGGACCGTTGCCAAGCCCCAGCTGGGATATAATGCTGTTCATAAGCCCGACCTGGGGCTGAAAAATCCAGACCCACAAGAAAGCCGTCGCCACAACCGGCGTGACCGACGGCAAGAAGTACAAAGTCCGCAGCCCGATCCTGCCTTTGATGTTTTGGTTGAGCAGCATCGCCAATGCCAAGGAACAGGCGATGCTGATGGGCACAAAAATCACTGTATAATAAAGCGTATTCTCGACAGATTTCCAGAACAAGCGGTCTTCAAACATGTATTCGTAATTGCTGAAGCCGGCAAAGCGCGGCTCGGTAACGATGTTGTAGTCAGTGAGGCTGAGGTAGCCCGACGCGATCATGGGACCGACTGTAAAAATCAGGAAGCCCAGGATCCAGGGAGAGATATAGATAAAGCCTTGTATGGCTTCCTTTTGACTCAGTGTCAAAGGACTGCTCAATCCAAGGCTTTGCTTTACGAAGGCTGTCATCGGATTGCTCGTGCCAGCGCCTTTTCAGGCAACTTTGCTCAGCCAGGCAGGCGCGGAGATATCGCTGATAATCTCCGCGCCTGCGAACTTGATTTAACCGAGCGCGGGTTTGTCGAGAATGGATTGGGCACCGGAATTGAGGTCTTCAATGATGTCGTCGACGCTCGCCAAGCCCAGCCAAAGCGCCTGCAAGTTATCGCCAACAAACTTGAAATGTTCCGTCTCGCGGAAGTTCGCCGGCAATACCAAGGGCAAGGCTTCTTGCATGATGCCGCTGAAGACCTTTAAGGTCTCGGTCTTGCCTTGCACGTCTTCATTTGCCATCACGGCCGGGCGGCTCGAGGTGACGTTATAGCTTAAGTGTATAGTCCCATATTAAAGTGGTGTGGTTTATTGTGAAATCTTTCAGGTGTTTTTTGCCAGCAATCACGGATGTACTCATAGGGACTTCGCCCCTTCAAAGCCTTTAGTCTTTTGCCAAAATTGTAGGCTTGCAGAAACAACTCCAGATGCTGACGCAGTTCCTCATGGCATTGGTAAAAGTAGTGGTAGACCGTCATCTCTTTGATTGTTCGGTTCATGCGCTCGACTTGTCCGTTGGTCCAAGGATGATAAGGTTTGGTCAGGCGATGTTCAATCCCGTTCGCTTGGCAAATTGTATCAAATTCCAGCTCGGTTTTGTTTTTTGACCGCGCTGGATGGGTAAACTGAGTGCCATTATCTGTCAAGATGGTATGGATCTTGTAGGGTACGGCTTCGATCAGCCGGCGCAGAAAAGCGCAAGCGTCCTTGCGTTTAGCGCTTTGACTCAGCTCAGCGAAGACAAACTTAGATGTCCGGTCAATAGCGACAAAGAGATTGAGCTTGCCCTGGGCGGTTTGGACATGGCAGAAGTCTATATGAAAATAGCCGATGGGATATTCTTTGAAGCGCTTCTTCTTGGCTGGCTTGTTTTCCGATTCGGGCAGCCGGTTGATGCCATGGCGCTTGAAGCATCGATGCAAGCTGGAGCGTGTCAGATGCGGGATATGTTCCTGAAGGACGAAAAGGCAGTCATCCAGGGGCAGTAGGGTCTTGCTGCGGAAAGCCACGATGATGGCTTCCTCTTGCTCGCTCAAGACGGTAGAGCGGGGTTTCTTGGGGCCCATAGGCAGGTCTTTGACGGAATCGCGCTTCTTCCATTTCGCGACGGTCTTGGGATTAATACCGTAGCGCTTAGCCAGCTTATTTATGCTCTCTTGACTATTTTGGATTTCTCGACGGATTGCCTCTGTCGTTGTGGCGCGTGGGTGTAGAACCTGTCCCATAAAGTTACCTTTTCGCTATGTGAGATTACCCCATTATAATCCGAAACTATACACTTAAGGTCGCTTGCAATTGGGTGTCAAAATTGGTCATGCGGTCTACCCATTTGAAGGCTTCCGCCGGATTCTCGGTTGTGCCGGAAACACAAAGCGGATCAAACTCGAACATGCTGCCGCGGCGGCCCGCCGGTCCGATAGGCATAGGCGCGACGCCCAGCACATTTTCATCCTGCAGCAGTTGCACGACATTGCTGCCCCAGAAGCCCGACTGGAACATCGCCAATTGATTGGCGGCGAAGAGCTGATTCGCGCCTTGCCCGGTTGTGCCCGGTGCCGGTGCCACCCGATGCTCGTTATAAAGCGCGTGTTGGAAAGCCAGCGCGGCTTTGGCTTCGTCGGAATTCAGCAGCGATTCCGTGCCATCGGCATTAAGCGTATCGCCGCCCCAGGCGCGGATGAAGACGATTGAAGTGAAGTAGGAGCCTTCTGGATCCATAAAGCCCCAGATACGCCGATCGGGATCGGTCAGCTCGATTGCGGCTGCGAGCATATCGTCATAGGTCCAGCTGTCGTCCGGATAATCGACGCCGGCCTCATCAAAGAGCGTCTTGTTGTAATACAAGCCGACGCGCCCGGGATGCGCCAAGATGGGTATGCCGTAGAGTTGGCCATTGAGGCGCGCCGCCGATGTCGTCGTATCATAATGCTCGTCCAGCGCGTAGCCGGATTCTTCTATCACGTCATCAATGGGCCTGGCGACACCGGTCGCCGCCAGCCGGAAATAACCTTCAATCGACGATATCCAGAATACATCCCCCATGGTGCCGCCGGCCGCCAGCGTGTTGATTTTCTGGAAGTATTCGGAGCCCGGGAAATCTTCGATGACGGTGGTAATTTCTCCGGCGTTGTCCGCGTTGAAAACCTCCGCCCAGTAATTCTGTTCGTCCGCTTGTCGGCCTGTGCGCGTATGGGAACGGATTGTGACGCCGTCTTGGGCAAAAGCGGGCAAGCCCGAAGCCAGCAGTCCACCCGCAGCCAAACCGCCGGACGCCTTCAAAAAGTCGCGCCGACTAATATGCCTCTTCATAATATAATCCCTTTCTTACCTGATACTAAGCTGGAAAAACGATTCGATTGCTAAATCTATCCAATACAATACCCCTTTTCCTTTCGGAATCTTATTGATTTGCTTAAATTTACAACTTTATTGGCGGCTTCACAACAAATCCCCAAAGCAGTTCCGGGTTTCCGCAGGGCTCAGGCTATTACGCAGATCCGCTTTAAGCACAACTTGCTTGGCGACAAGCGTTCATAAGCGCGGCAACTGCTCGCTTTTGGGTATGGTCAGCCGCGGCGTCGGACTTATAATCCTGCAATCACCTGTTTCCGCGAAGATTATGAAAGGACGCGCACATGTCATTGGACGAAAAAGTGAAGGCGATGGGCATCGACATTGAAGACTTTAGCCCCTCGCCCACCCTGGCACCGGCGACGCGCATCGGCAATACCATATACTGCTCGGGCCATGTCTCGACGGGTTATCTTGGCAAGCTGGGCGCGGGGGTCGATGTCGAAACCGGCAAAAAAGCCGCGCGCGTCTGTGCCGAAGACCTGCTCAAAGCCGCGTATACGCTCACTGGCACGGTCAACAACTTGCGGCTGCGCAAATTGTTGGGCGCGGTCAATTCCGCCCCCGATTTCACCGACCAGCATTTGGTTATCAACGGCGCGTCGGAACTGTTCTGGGAACTCTATGATGGCGAAAAACACGCCCGCAGCGCGCTCGGTTTCGCTTCCTTGCCTACTGGCGTGGCAGTCGAGATTGAAGCCGTATTCGAGGTAGTCGATTAAGCCAGTGGCAGCCTTGGGCATCCGCGCCATCCAAGCCATCCGCGCCTTCAACCCCCAGGCGCGTCTTTTTTTTGCCGTGCTTGTCGGCTTGTCCTTGGTTGTCGACGGCCTCTATTCGGTGCTGCTCAATTTGTACCTGCTGCGCCTGGATTATGGCACCGAGTTCATCGGGCTGGTCAACGCGGTCGGCTTGCTCACCTTTGGCTTAGCCAGCTTGCCGGCTGGCATCCTCGGTTCGCGCATGTCCACAACCGGGCTGATGAAGTTTGGCGCGGCGGTGAGCCTGGCGGGCGGATTGATGCTGCCTGTCGCCGAGTCGCTGCCGCCGGGCTTGCGCGAGCTTGGCTTTGTCTTGCCGCCGGCATTGATGTTTGGCGGATTTGCCTTTTTCTTTGTTAATAGCGCGCCGTTCTTAATGAACGTGGTGGACGAGTCCTTAAAACACCGCGCTTTCGCCCTCAAGGCGGCGCATTGGTCCTTGGCTGGTTTCGCTGGCAGCCTCATCGGCGGGATGCTGCCCGGCGCTATCGCGGGCATGAACAGCTGGACCTTGGATGATTCCGAGCCATATCGCATCACCTTTGCCCTGGCTACCGTCATCTTGGCGCTATCCACCCTGCTAATCATGCGCATTCGTCCGCTGCCGCCCAAAGCCAAGCCCAGCCCGCGCGACAGCGTGGCGCAGCGCGGCGGCTCCCGCAATGGCTGGGCGACGTCCGTCCTGATGCTGATTGTCATCATGACGGTGATTCGTCTTTTCCAAGTCGCTGGTTCAGCCACGGCGATGGTCTACTTCAATGTGTATATGGATCAGCATTTGGCGGTATCAACCGCCATGATTGGCGCGATGGCTGCGATTGGCCGCTTAACCGGCGTGCCGACCGCGCTGCTCACGCCGTATTTGGTGCAGCGCTGGGGCAATGTCCGCGTTGTGATTGGGTCCTCCATCCTGGCGTCGCTCTGCTTGATACCGATGGCGCTGGTGGAGCATTGGCTGGCGGCTTCATTTGGTTATATCGTCGCCATTAGCATGATGTCCGTCCGTTACACCGCTTTCATCGTCTATATCCTCGACCTGGTGCCGCGGGCGCAGCAGGCGCTGATGGCTGGCACGGGCGAAGCCGCGGCTGGCTTAAGTTTCGCCATGATGGCATTGGGCGGGGGCTTGCTGCTGACCGCCTTCACATTCCGTGATTTGTTCTTGCTGGGCGCGCTGCTTTCTTTATTTGGCACAGGGCTATTCTGGCTCTACGTTTTGGCAGCCAATCCACGGCGCAAGCTCAAGCCGGCGCTCTAAAGCGAAGACAAACTAGGTGGATTGTATTATCCAGAGCTGATTAGACGGTCGCTTTTATCCGACAGCCTGTTCTGCCCTGCTATAGAATCCGGCAATGCCAGCCCGCGCAGCCTTAGCGCGCTGTTTTGCCTGCGGCGCGCAAGAGCTCAATCACGGCGCTGCGGTCGGTTTCATCTTCAAACGGCGACTGCGACAGCTCCAGCGGCGTCTTGCCGGTCTCGCGCTCGCGCGCGCAGAGGTCCGCGCCCCGCTCCAGCAGAAAGCGCGGCACAGCGGTCAAAAGGTGATATACGCCGATGTCCTGCGCCGCCGCGCTGAGCTCGGGCAGCGGATCGAAGAGGCGCTTCGGTCCAAAGCAAATGGCGAAATGCAGCGGCGTGTAGCCACGGGCGTCGACCGAATTGATATCTGCGCCGGCTTCTAGCAGCAGTTCCATCACGGCGCGGTGACCGCCTTGCGCCGCCAAGTGCAGCGGGCTTAGTCCCGCGCCAAGCGCGTGATCATCCGGGGTATGGGCATCTTGCAAGCTGTCCGGCAAGCTGTCCTGCTTCGTCAGAATCGGGCGCAGAGCGTCGATATCGCCCATGACGCTCGCCCAGAAAACATCAACCGCCCAGCCCAAATGCCGCAGCAGCCGGCGGAGGCCGGCGTAATTGCCGCGATAGGCTTGATCGCGCAGGGGCGAGCTATAGCGCATTTTGCCGTGCCGCGGGTAGCGCGTCAGCGGATTGGCACCATAAGCCAGATAGAACTCGATGCTTTTTATATCGCGGCAAAAGGACAGCAAGGTGCTAGGACCGGGACCAATCGCGTTGACCAGGGCGGGGTTCTCATCCAGCCTTTGCTTGACACCTTGCATATCGCCCAGCCAAGCGCAAGCCCAGACGTCCATTTGCGCGCCGCGCGCCAGCAAAAAATCGACCATGCCCAAGTCGGCGTATTGTGGCATGAAATCGGCTAAATCAATGGCGTGCATCAGCGCGTTAAAGCGATATTTGTCATCGCGCGCGTTGATATCCGCGCCATGCGCTAGCAGCAAGTCGACGATGTCCTTGCGCCCGTGCATGACTGCCACATGCAGCGCTTTGGCATCCGAGCCCCATAGCGCCGTCCTGATGTAGCCTTCGGCATTTGCCAGGCGGCTGTCTTGGTCCAGCAAGTCGCGCGCTTTTTCGGTATCGCCGGCTTTGGCAGCCTCAAAGAGGCGCATGACCTTATCGGTGAACTGGCTGTCGCGCGAGGGACGGCGCGCGGATAAGTTGTTCAATGCTGTCATCTGTGCTGTCATCCTTTGTTTGATCTGTTTACGGGCGTGATAAAGGCGGGATTTGACCGTGCCCAAGGGGATTTCCAGGAAGGCGGCGATCTCGGCTTGGGCGAAGTCGTTCATATAATGCAGCAGCAGCACGCTGCGCTGCGCCTGTGGCAGCGCCTCGATGGCGGCGACGATATCGTCGGGCAGTTGTCCGCTATCTGGCGCGGCATGGACCGCGGCGACTTCCGCCACTTGCTCTAGCGAGACCAGCAGCGGCTGGCGCGTGCGCAGGCGGCGCTTGGCTTGCGAATGCACAATGCGCCGGAACCAGCCCGGGAAAGCCGCTGCATCGCGCAGGTTGAGCAAGCCGTACCAAGCGGCGATGAAGGCTTCCTGCGCGGCATCTTCCGCTTCTTGCCAGTTGCCCAGCTGGGCATAGGCATAAGCCACCGCCATATCTTGGAAGCGGCGCAGCACTTGTTCATAGGCGTCGCAATCTCCCTTGCGGGCGGCGATGACGAGTTCGGTCAGATTGTCCATAGGCGCTCCTTGGGTTATGCCTTCACCCTAAAGAGCCAGTTTGGGTGGCGAAAGGTTCAACCGATGTCCGCGCGCAGACTTCCCGATACTTTTTCCCGCGCTTTGTTGTAGGATAAAGGGCAAAATGAGGACGGAGCATAGGCTAATGAGCGACAGAGAAAAAGACCCCCGCATCATATCTTCGCTGCAGCGGGCCCTGGATATTCTGTCCTTGTTCGGCGCGCAAAGCCCAGAATTGGGCATCACCGACATCGCCAAAGCCCTGAATCTGCACAAGAGCACAGCCGCTGGCTTGGTCTATACCCTGCAGCGCAATGGCTATATCGCGCAGAACCCCGAAAATCGCCGTTATCACCTGGGCTTGCAATTGGTCGAGCGCGCCGGCGTCCTGCTCGACCAAATCGAAATCCGCAAAATCGCCATGCCAGAACTCGAACACCTGCGCGACTGGTCTTCCGAGAGCGTCAACCTGGCGATATTGGAAGAAAATCAGGTCATTTACATCGAGCGGCTGCTCAGTGACCGCAGCCTTGGCTTCCGCAATCACATCGGCAAGCGCGCTTTTCCCCATTCCACCGCGCTGGGCAAGGCGATTCTCGCGCATTTGCCGCCGCAGGCAGCGCGGACAATCTTGGAATCTTACCCGCTAGAGTCGATGACGCAAAACACCATCACCGACATTGAGGAACTTATGCGGCAATTCAATGTCTTCCATGCCCAGGGTTATGCGCTAGAACGCGAGGAAAACGAAATCGGCGGGCTGTGCATCTCGGCACCAATCCACAACCACAGCGGCTTTCCGGTGGCGGCTGTCAGCGTGTCCTTTCCCTTGTCGCGCCTGGATGAGACGATGATCGCGACTTACGGCAGCAAGATTCAAGAAGTTGCCTGGCGCATTTCGGTCAAGCTGGGCTTCCACATTGAACCGCGCGCGCTGTCTCATGCCTCCGAATCGCAATCCATAGCCGGCGCGTAATTCTTCCCATAGCTGCCGACGGCAGCGCCCGCGGCATTATCCCAGACTTGATTGCCGCAAATTTGCGCTTGTCCATCCACCTGCACCTTGATGCCGCCCGCTTCGTTGCCATAGATGACATTGCCATAAACGAGATTATCGACGCCATACTGGACGCCATCGACCAGATGCCCGCCCAGCCGCACACCCGCGCCGATATTGCCGTAGATTTCATTGTAGCGAATGACATTGGCGTTGCCGCGCGAAACGATACCGCCGGAATTGGGGTCTTTTTGCCCGGTGCAGCGGTTGTATTCGATGATGTTATGCTCGCTGCCTTCTTTGGCTTCGACGCATTCGTTGCCCTGCGTATCCATGACATTGTGATGCACCCAGTTATGCGCGGTAACATCGGGCTCAATCGTCAAGTTGATATCCCATTGTTTGCTCGAAGTGCCCAGGTAAACTGCCTCGCCGACCACGCCATGGGCGTCGAAGACAAAATCCCAAATACCGCAATCGTGGAAGGTCGAATAGGCGATTTCGTTGTGATGGGCGAAGTACTTGATGCGCAGGCATTCTTCGCCGGCATTGCGGAAGGTCATGCCGAGCACGCGCAGATTGTTTACGCCGTCGCGGGCATCGTAACCGATAACGTATAGCAGCTTCTCGCGGAATGCGCCCATGCGGTTTGGCTCGGCATTGCGGCGCAGACCGTCTATCGTGAAGCCGATTAAAGAGATGTAATCGTGATGCACCTGGAAAATGCGATGGCTAGTCCGTCCGTGCACAACAGCGTTGGCGGTCCCAGTGATGGTGATGGGCTTGCCCGGTGCGCCATCGCGCACGGTATACACGTCTTGATAATAATGCCCGGGCTGCAAGTGAATGGTGTCGCCCGGCTGCGCCAGTTGCAGCGCTGCTTGTATCGAGCGCAAGGGGCTTGATGGACTGGTCCCGCTGTGGGCATTGTCGCCGTCCGGATTGACGAAGTATTGAATTGCGTCCGTTTGCGCCACGCCCCTTAGGCATAGCAGCAGGGTCAAGCAGGTGATAAGCCTTCGTAAAATCATAGTCAATCTCTCTCTCTCGGTCGCGCCGGACGCGCTAAAGGTTGAAGACTTGCTTTAATGGCAGGCGCAAGCCGGGCAGGATGTCCTCGCCGCTCAATTCGCCGTCGCCAGCGAGCGTCTCGCTTTGCAGCGCGCCAGCGTCGCCGCGCCGCCAGACTTCGGCAGTCTGCGCCAGCGGGTCGATAAGCCAGACCAGCGCCGCGCCATGTCGCAAATAGACTTCGGCTTTGCGGCGGACTTGGGCGAGCGTTTGCGAGGGCGAGATGATTTCGACCGCTAAATCGGGCATGTAAGGCACATAGCTGCTGCGCGCAGGGCGCGCAGTCCGGGACTTGACAGTGAATGCGACATCGGGAATGAGTACCGTGCGCCGATCTCCCGGCGGATAATAGCCGACTTCGCTTGTTACACGTCCGAGGCCATGCTCTTCGACAAAAAAGAATAAATGGGCTGCCAATCGGGTGCTGACATCGCCATGCAGTTCGTTCGGTGCCATTTTGCTAATCAACTTCCCGTCAATGAGATAGTATTTGTCAATCGGGTACAGGGGATTAGCTTCGAGCCGCCAAACATCGTCAATTGTGTAGACGCGCTCTCGGGTGACCATCGACGCCTCGCTTTCGTTTTATTCATGCCAATCTATTGTATCATGCGGCTCATTGCGGCTCATTGCGCTGAAGCCAAATCGGACATGCCGCGCGCGGATAGTCAGATGTCATAAACGCAAAAACCCTCCCTCACATTGATTGAATGAGGAAGGGTTTCCAATTGCGAGTTCAAGCCAAGCGGACCCTACTCGTAGTCTTCGATATTCTCGAGGATGTAAGCGACTTCGTCAGCGATGCGCTGCATGGCTTCTTCAGCTGTTGCCGCGCCGATCCAAACCTCGCCCAATTCTTGCTTCCACAGCGAATCGAAGGCGGAGTACATGGGGTGAATCGGGTCGTACATCGAGAAGTAATTGCCTTCGCCAGCCAGGAAAGCCATTTTGTTGGCACCGGGCAGCAGCTCGGGTTCCAAGAAGCGCGGATCGCTCTTGAACTCCGACAAGACGGGCGTCATCACTTGCAGGTCCAGCAGCATATTGACGCCGACTGATCCGGGACCAGCCAAGAATTTGACCAATTCCCAAGCTTCTTCGGGATGCTCGGTATCGGCTGCAATGGCGTAGCAGCTGCCATCGGCGCGGTTGACCGCCTCGCCGCTTTCGCCCAGGGGCAGCGCGGCCATGTCGAAGTCAAAGCCGGAACCGAGATAGCGCTGCATGCGCCAGTGGCCCACAACTTGCATGCCAGATTTGCCAGCGGCGAAGAGGTCGCTGATGTCCGCCCGCTGCTCGTCGCTAGGCATGACATTGTGCTCCAGGATCAAATCAGCCACGAATTGTACCGAGTCAATCACGCCCTGTTCCATGCCATAGAACTCGGTCGGATGGCGGATATCGTCGAAGAGACCGCGGTCGGTATTGGTCCAGACGACCATGGGCCAATAGTTGCGGAAGGTGTCGACGCCGAATTGATCGGTAACGCCATCATCATCGGTATCCAAAGTCAAGGCTTTGGCGGTCTCCAGGAAGTCGTCCCAGGTCCAGCCGTCTACCGGATAATCGACGCCAGCCGCGTCAAAGAGTTCCTTGTTGTAGTAGACAACCAGCGCGGCGTTGTCGATAGGCAGGCAATGCAGCTCGCCGTCAATCATATAGTTGGCCAGAATCGTGGGGTCATAGACCGACAGGTCGATGCCGTCGCGCTCGACGAATTCGTTAATCGTCAGCAGCGCGCCTTTGCTGGCATAGGCATTGGCGACGTGGGTGGCGGGATAGAAGACATCGGGCGGCGTGCCGCCGGCGACTGTCGTCTGCAGCTTGGTGTAATAATCGCTGCCGCTGCCGATATTCTCAAATTCGACATTGATGCCGGTGGCTTCGGTAAAGGCTTCGGAGACGGGCATGGCGACATTTTCGACGCGGTTCTGGTCCCAGCGCATGAACCATTTGATGGTCGTGGCTTCTTGCGCGCTTGCGCCCAGGCTCAGCGCAAGCAGGACAGTTATCAGCACCGCTGTCCATAAAGCTTTTCGACTATACATGATGCTCTTGCTCCTCTCAAAATAGATTCGATTCCGTTAGCGTGCCTTGCCTTATTTTGCCCGCGCCACCTCCTTCCCTAGTCGAAAACGCTTACCCTTTAGAACCGCCAGAACCAGTCAGCGCGACGCCGCTGATGAAGTACTTCTGTGCCAGGAAGAAGACGGCCAAGGGTGCCAGCATGGCAACCGCCGCCGCCGCCATGTAGAGATGCCAGGCGGTGAAGTAATCGTTGCGAAAGGCGGCCAATCCAATTGATACCGTGTAATTGCGGTCCGAGCTCAAGTAAATCAAGGGACCGAGGAAATCATTCCAGGTCGACATGAACTCAAAGACGGCGACCGCGCCCAGCGCCGGGCGCGCCAGCGGCATAATGATGCGCATGAAAATCTGGAAAGCGCTGGCGCCGTCCATCTTTGCCGCTTCGTCCAGGTCCAGCGGAATCGTCAGAAAATACTGCCGCAGCAAAAAGATGGAAAATGCGCCGCCAAAGAAATTCGGCACAATCAGCGGCAGGAAGGTATCGAGCCAGCCTAGATATTTGAATAAAATGAAACGCGGGATGATTAACATGTGGAAGGGAATCATCAGCGTGCTGAGAACGATAAGGAACATGATGCCGCGCCCAGGGAAGCGAAAGCGCGCGAAGCCATAAGCCACCACCGCCGAACTGCTGACCTGTCCAATCACGCTCAAGACAGTGATAATCGTGGTATTCAAATAATAACGGTCGAAGGGGCGCGCGGTGAGGGCGTCGGGGTAATTTTCCCATTGCACTGGGTCGGGGACCCAAGTCGGCGGATAGTCCAGCGTCTGCTGCTCGGTCTTGAGCGAGGTGGATATCGTCCAGGCGAAGGGGAAGAAGATCAATACCGCGCCTAAAAGCAGGATGACATATATCGCCGCCAAACCGAGATGAGACAGCAGCTTAGCTTGCAGGGCGTTTTTTCGCTTGGAAGTGGCAAGCGTCAGATTAGCAGCCATCCGATTAACTAGCCCCCGTTAATTCGCCTTCGTAAAAGACCCAGGCTTTGGACCAGCGGAATACCAACAGCGTCAGCGCCATGATGATGAAAAAGACGACAACAGCCATTGCCGCCGCGTAACCCATCTGCCATTGCTGAAAGCCTTTTTGGAACAGGTAATAAGTGAAAAACAGCGACTGATTGCGCGGTCCGCCTTCGGTCATCACGTAAGCCTGGGTGAAGAGCTTGAAGGTGTCAATCATGCCGGTGATGAGGTTGAAGAAGATGACAGGCGTCAGCAGCGGCAGCGTGATGCGCCAGAACTGCCGCCAAAAGCCAGCGCCGTCTATTGCCGAGGCTTCGTAAAGCTCGCTGGAGATGCCTTGCAAGCCGGACAGATATATTATCATGTTCCTGCCCGCCGCCACCCAAACCGCCATGATCATCAGCGACGGCAAGACCAGAGCTGGATCGTCCAGCCAGCGCGGACCTGGTATGCCGAGAACACTCTGGATGGTCGAGTTCAGGATGCCGTAACGCGGGTTGTAAATCCACATCCACACCAGGGAAACCGCCACCGGCGGCAGCACGACCGGCATGTAATAGACGGTGCGCCAAATGCCGATGAACTTGACCCGCCGGTTGTTCAGCAGCAGCGCTGTGCCCAGCGCGACGATAATGCCCAGCGGCACCCGCCCCAAGCCATAAACAATCGTTACTTCCAGCGATTTGAGGAAGAGCCGGTCGGTCATAAGCCGCTCGTAATTGCGCCAGCCGACGCTGCGCGGGTCGCCAATTAAATCCCAACGATGAAAGCTCAGCCAGATTAATCCAATCATGGGACCGATGACAAATATCAAGAAGCCAAGCACCCAAGGCGACGTGAACAAATAGCCGTTCAATGCCTCGCGCGTCCGTGCCGACATCACTCGCTTCGGTCGGGTGTTTATCGCGGTCATGCTAATTTACTCTCTTTGCGCCGCTTTTGGGCTATCGTCGGCAAAGGCGCGCTGATGAATATCTGGGCGCGTGAAGGCGGTCAGCGCCTCCAGGAAATAATAGTCGCCGTAAATCAAGCCATGCTGCATCAAGTTGGCGGGCACAGAGCGCGCGCCGTCGCGCAGGATGGCAGAAGGACCGCTTGCGCCTATTATAAGGTAGTGTTCACATAATGAACTTAATATGCGCCGCGCCAGGCCGGTCCAACGCGCGGCGGCCTGGCTGTCGACAGCCGCCAGCTCCAGCAAGCCGCAGACATTCACCGCCGCCGCCGAAGAATCGCGATAGGTATGCGGGATATGTGGGCTGTTGTAATCCCAGAAGGGCACCAAATCTTGGGGCGCGTGACGCTCGGTGTAATCCGCCAGGGCTTGCGCAGCGCTTAAAAATGCCGGGATGCCGGTGAAGCGATAGCAAGTGGCAAAGCCATACAGCGCCCAAGCCTGCCCGCGCGACCAGCAGGAATCGTGGCTGTAGCCTTGATATTGTTCGCGCCGCATCAGCAAGCCGGTATCCGGGTCAAAATCGGCGACATGCGCGGTAGAGCCATCGCCGCGGACGAGCACCAGCCGCGATGTACGCGCATGTAGCGTCGCGATATCCGCCAGCTTGCCGTCGCCGCTGATGTTACCCGCCCAATACAGCAGCGCCAGGTTCATCATCAAGTCGATATTGGTTCTGCCCGCCCATTTGCGGATGCCATCATCGTCCCAGGCTTGCAAGTACTCGCCACGCGGATTGAAGCGCTTGATTAATGTGTAGGCGGCTTCGACGGCATTGTCGTACCAGCTTGCTTGCCCGGTCAGGCGCCCGGCGATGACATGCGACAGGTAGAAAATGAAACCTAAGTCGTGGGTGCCGGTGTTGGTCTTCAGGTGAGCCAGCCGATTTGTCCAGCGTTCGGCTCCCGCGCGCAAGACGGGGTCGCCGCTATGCGCATAAGCCAGCCAGAGCAGGCCGGTCCAGAAGCCGTCGACCCAATGACCAGCCGCGCGTTCTTTTTCGATCGGCTGCCAAGCGCCGTTCTGAAAAGATTCGGGAAATTCTTCCAGCGCCATCAAGTTGCGCTGGGTCGTCGCGATGCTTTGCTTCAGCGCGGAATCAAATAGGGCGGTCATCGGGCTGCGCTACTCCTTAAGTAGTCCAGTTCCTTGTCCAGTTAGCTGACCAGAATCTCTGACTTGCCGGTGCCGACTTGCGCCCAGACCATGCCGGTCGCGGCGTCGTAATGGAACTTGTCAGCGCGCCCGTTCAGAGCATAACTAGCGGGCTTGCCGCTCTTGAAGCGTATCCAAGCCGAGTTGCGGGCGCTTACGGCCACGCGCAGGCATTTGTCAGCGCGCCGCAAGGCGACATCCACGGGCGTATCGGCAACGAAATGCAGCGCGTCATCCAGCCACAGGCTGGTAACGTCGCCAGCCAGCGTGAAGTCATCGCGCTGTTTATTGCGGCGGCCGGCGAACCAGCTTCCGTCAAGCTCGATGCCCGGCGCGCTGATGCCGTCTCTGCCGTTGGCAAAAGCCACGCGCCATGCCTGCTCGCCGCGGGTCAAGCTCGCCGCGACGCCGCGTTCGGTCGGCAGGGATTCAACTGTGAAACCAGCCAAGTCCAGGATGACGAAATAAGCGCAATTTTTGCGCGGCTGCGGCGGGCTTAATGCCAGGGCATATTGCGTATTGCTGATGATCCAGTCCGGTTTCGCCGAGGTGGGGTTGGCTGTTATCACTTGCTCATGCACGCAATGGCGCATTTCCTTCGGCTGCAAGACATTTAAGCGGCAGGCGCTCGCGCCGCTCTTGATGACAAAGGTGCCGGCTTCTGTTTTTTGCGGCGGCGCGTCGGTTTGCAGCAGCCATTCGTATTGATGCGGCGCGTCCGCGGCGATGCTATCGCGCAATACGATGGCGTCGCCGGCGAGGAAGAGCGTTTCCCGTGTGAATTGCCGCAGCCGCAAATCGCGCGCATAGGCGCGGGCGGCTTCGCCGCGGGCATAGACCACATTGTCGCAGTCTACAGTGGCTTCTAGGCGCGCGCCCCAGGTCGCGTCCAGACCGCGAAAGGCATTGTAAGCTCCTTCCGCGTATTGACCGCGCCCGTCAATCAGCAGCGTGCTATGGTGGCGCGTCAGCTTGGATTTCGCGTAGCCATCATCCACCGCGACATAGTCGTCGCCTTGGATGATGATGAAGCTGTTGGCATCGGGGTGATCGTGCCCGGCGTTCAGCGTATGCCAGCCCGGACGGCGATTCAGCATGTGGCCGCTATGCCAGGCTTTCATGCCATTGGGCGCGCCGCTTTTAAAAGCCATGACGACGGCGTCCTCATGCCAGGAACTGCGCATCGCCAGCAGCCCCAAATCGGGAAAGGCGCGGCAGAGCGGCAGCTTGGCGATGGCGGCTGGCTCGACATCCGCTTGATACCAGAGGAATTCCAAGCCCGATTCCGCCCATAAGCCGGGCTTGACCAAGCCTTGCTCGCCTTCTCGCTGCCACTCGCCCTTGTCGTAAAAGTGTTGATAAAGCCACTGCGCCTCGCCAATCTCGTACAGGCTTGCCAGGCGCGCGTAAACAGCCGCGGTATGCGCGCTGCGGCGGTCGTGGCAGTCGCCAAAATTGGCAGTGTCAACCAGGTTCGCGCCGCTGAGGTATAGCCGATAAAAGAAAGTATTTTCGAGGAAAGCCGAATCGTGCAGGTCTTCGCCTGTTTCTTGCTGCAACAGGTCGGCATAGATAAGGAACCAGATGACGCCATAGCGCCAATAAACCGGTCCTTCATAATTGGAGCCGTCTTCGGGCATGTACGCCAGCGCGCGCAAGAAGTTGTCGCGGGCGCGCCCCGCCCAGCTTCCCGCCTGGTCGCACTCGGCGCGCAGGGCATAAGCCGCCACAGCCAGCCCGCCGTAGCAGATCCAATTGTGGTTCTGCCAATAGGCGGAGCTCCACCATTTGCCTTCGGACTCTAGGGCGAAGTCATAGAGTTTTTGCCCCTGCCATATCAGCTTGTCGCGCAGCGCCGCGCGCTCGGCTGGCGGCAGGACCGCTTTCAGCCAATCATAAGCCAAGCCCAGCCCAAAGAGCAGCCAGGCGGCGTCGAGGTCGTGATCGGGCATGCGCTCCTTGCCCCAGTGCGGATAAGAAATCGCCCGCGCGATCCAGCGGCGGGCGCTATGCGCATACTGCTCGTCGGCGGTGAGCAAGTATGCCAAGCCGAGGTTCAGCGCCGCGGTGCCGATATAGGTGATGGAGTCGCTGGGATGCGTGGCCGGCGGCAGACAAGCGTGATGACTGTCCGCCTGCTTGAGCAAGCGCCGCGCCTGCGCCGCGTGGCTCGATTGCGCGCGGCGCTGCCAGCCCGCAAGCGTATGGCGCTTTAATAAGAGATAGTCGCGCATGCAGCCAAACTTTCCGGCGCGCTTATACGAACCAGCCGCCGCCGTTAATTTCCGCCACTTGGCCCGTTACCCACTTGCCGAGGTCGGATACGTAATACAAGACGGCACCGGCGACGTCGGCGGGCAAGCCGGCTGTTTGCAGCGGAATGCCCGCGATGATGCCGGCATAATTCTCCAAGCCGGTAAAGGTCTCGTGGAATGGCGTTTCGGCAATGAAGCCGGGTGCCAGGGCATTGACGGTAATCTTGCGCGGCGCGAATTCTTTTGCCAGGGCGCGCGTCAAGCCGATGACACCGGCTTTGGAAGCGGCGTAGGGCGCGGTGCCGCCGCCGCCGCCGTTGCGCGCGGCCAGCGAGGACATATTCACGATGCGTCCGCCGTCGGGCATGACATTTAAGACTTCCCGCGCGCAATAAAAGGCGCTCGATAGGTTGACGTCAATGACGCGATGCCAGTGTTCGTCCGACATGCTCGCTGTCGGTACGCGCTGCACGAGGTGGCCCGCGTTATTGACGAGTATATCAATCTTGCCGCCCGCCTGCGCCGCGGCTGCCCGCACCACCGCCGCCACCTGCTCGCTGTCGGTGGCGTCCAAATGGAACATTGCCGCCGCGCAGCCCTGCTCCTCTAATGCGCTTAGGGTAGCTTTCGCTTCGACATCGTGCGAGAAATATGTGATAATCACTTGCGCGCCGCATTGCGCCAGCGCTTTGGCGATGCCGGCGCCAATCCCAACGTTGCCCCCGGTAACAAATGCCGTCTTACCCTCCAAGTTGATGCGCATACTCGCTTCCTTGTTTGATAATATCAAACCATGTTCATCATTATCGTACCTTGATTGTAAACAGCGAATTTGGCTTTGTCAAGGCAATTGCGCCAGATAATCTTCATCTCCGTGGCACAGAAATAAAGCCACGGAAAATAATAGAAATACGTGAATCGCCGCTTTTCTAACCCATCCCCGGCCCGCTCTCGCCATCTCTATGGCGAGCATCCCGTATCAACAGGGAAGGGTGACTCGACGATGAGATAGGTAGATAGTGCGCCAAAATTAGCGCATTTGGAGAAAATATCTCGTGTTCGGAGAACGCGCTCCCCCTCCCTGACTCGTCGGCGAGGGGGCCGGGGGGTGGGGTAGACTTGGCAATTCGCGCGACGTTCATAGGTGTCCGCTCCTCAGCGAATCCTCAGCGAATCATCAGAGAAGGGTGGCTCGACAATGAAGTTGGAATGTTTCGCAAATTTTGCATTATTAACTTGGCTCTACTGAAATAAAGCCACGGGAAAAAGACAATGTAGGGCTTGCCCGCTGCTGGCAGTTTTCTGCCAAATGTGAGGCTATTTATGGACGCGCCCGCGCCCAATCTACATCTGTGGGGGCAATTTAGTGGGAAATCAGCTTTAGGGCGCAGCGCGCAGGGAGTCGCCGCGCCTCAGTCTTTGAAGCGGTGCTCATTCTTCGAAGTTGTGCTCGCTAAAGCGCAGCGTGCTGCTATTTTCGCTGATGGTGCGTTCCGTCGCGCTGTCGAAGCCGCTGCTGTGTAGGGCTTCGATCTCCAGCGTGATTTTGACATCAGCGCCGGGCAGGGCGGCCAAGTTCAGGATGATTTCGTCGACAATGGTACCGAGGTCGTTCATGGCGCGCAGGGGGTCAATCGCTACCGAGCCGTAGTAGCGCCTCTTTTTCTTGCACGGAGGTGGCGGGGGCGGTGGTGGTGGCGGCGGGTCAATAATTGGGCCAATAATTGGCGGACCAATCTGCGCGCGCGCGGTTTTCTCCTCCACGATGAGCGATTTGTCGTCAAAGTAGAGCGTGAAGGGATGCCGCAATTCGAGACCGCTATACTTGCCATCTTCATCGATGCCGGTGGCATAGCCGAAGGCGGGCATCAGCCGGCTGACGCCGTCGTGGATGGTTGCTTCCAGAACTGTCCGATCCGCCAGCCGCGGCAGGTAGCAGTAATTTGTCAGCCAGGACCAGAGTTTCTTGAGGCTCAGGTGCGGCGCGTCCGCCCAGATATTGAGCGGTTTTAGTTCCTCCAGCAGGTTGTCTGGGGACAGTTTGTAGATGAGCCACTCTTGGCTTTTGAGCTTGCGGGCGGCGCTTTGCAAGAAGTCGTCGCTGCCCGGGAGCCGCGTCGGGCTCAGTGTAACCGCGCCCATTCTATCCGGCTGGTCTGGGACGAGCAGCCAGCGGTAAGTTTCTTGCAGGCGTGTGTCCACCGCTTCGCTTTCGCGTTTTAGGTTCTGCTCGACCTGCTTGATTTGCTGGACATCCAAGTTCAGCTGCGCGATATCGCGCTTGATGGAATCCCAAGCCAGGTACATGCGGATGCTGTCTTGCCATTCGCTGTTGCGGGTGGCGTCGGGCGCGATGAAGATGAGCATATTGCGGTGATGGCGCGGTGAATTGCCGCGATTTTCCAAGATGTCGCGGGCTTCCGTCATGGCTGCGGATGTTTCGTCATTGCGCTTGTGGCTGTGCTCGGGGGCCAAGACGACCAGGCGCGCGCTCTGCTCGTCCGGGATTTCGGCGCTGCTTTCTGGCAGGAAGTGTACGCTGGCAAAGGCGCTTTTGTCCCATTTTTGGGCGCGCAGGCGCTTCCCCGCTGCTTCCAGGATTTTGTAGTCGTCCATGTCCTGGGCGCGGTCTTGGGCCACGCGGTTGACCGTCGGGCGCGTGGCGTACCAATAGCGCGCGCCATCGTGATACAGATAATTCAATAAGCCGACCATGCGCCGCAGGGCATCGCCAAAAGCAGCGGCTCTTTCGCCCGGCTGCACCGTTGCCAGGTTGATGCGGCGCTCCTCGATACCGGGTGTCGCCTTGGCGGGCGAGCTGCCCATGAAGATGGCGCGCGCCACGCGGCGGCTGGCGGTATATTTGCCCAGTTGTTTGACCTCTTTATCAATTGCAAAGGGTTTGGACTTGCTGCCGTCGATATCCGCCGCGACAACGGGGCTGAAGTTTTGCGGCAGCAGATACTTGGTGACCTCGCTTTCGACATCTTTGTTATACAGCGGGATGTCCCCGGGCATAATCATCAGCGATTGATCCTGGTCCATCCACAGCTGATGAATCACCGCCGCCATCATGCGCAGCACGCCGCGCGTCCGCTGGAAGCGCTCGAGCGTCGACCAGTCTTCATACAGGCGCTCGAAGAGCTCCGGGTGAATCGGATAAGATTGCTTCATTTCGCGGCGATAGTCGGCTTCGCTAACGTTTTGCGGGTAATCCGACTGGTTGTCCTTATACATCTGGTGGAAGCGGTTGACCACGGCGTCGCGCGCGGGATAATCGCTGACATCGCTGAATAGACGCCGCCGCACAATTTCGTAGCCCTCGGTCTTGCTGACGGGCTTCCAGACCGATTCCAGCCGGCCCAGCGTTTGCCGCAGCTTTGCCAAAGTGCTATGCCCGCCTTCGCCGCCGATTTCGATATCGCTGGCGGGAATCGAGACCAGCAGCAGCGCGTCGCTGGCGCGCTTGACCGCTTCTGTCAGCGATTGCATGAAAGCTAGAATCGCTTCGAAGCTGCCGGCAGCGGGGGCGGGGCTGACCATGTAGACATTTTGCGTCAGCCGCACCAGCTCGTCGAGGATGATTAGCGCCGGACCATGGTTTTCCAGCAAAGCGACTAGGGTATCGGCACCAGGGTTGGTGCCTTGCAGGTCATTGGCTTCGACCAGCTCGTAAGCCGCCGCCCCGCCCAGCTGATAGGCAATCTCGCCCCAGATGGTGCGCGTGCTGCAATCGCGGCGCTGCCGCGGCACCGAGACATTAAAGCTCGTGCCCACAATCACCGCCCGCCGCGCCGTGATATCGTCATCGATATCGCCGAGCAAATTCCGAATATCGTCAAAATCACGCAGGTCGCTGAGCTTGAAGCCGGCGCTAAAAGCGTGGTAGAGCGCCAGCATGCTATGGGTTTTGCCGCCGCCGAAGTTTGTCTGCAGCTGCACGACCGGGTCGCCGCCCGTGCCCGTCAGCCGCTTGATGCCATTCACCACCAAGTCGCGCAAGCCTTCGGTCATATAAGTACGGTCGAAGAATGGTCGCGCCTCTTGGTATTCTGGACCCGCTTCGCCGCGGATGACCGCCGCCAGGTCCGCGGCGAATTCGGCTTGCTGGAAGCGGCCGCTGCGCACGTCCGGATGCGGCTCGATGACCTGGCGCCAGGGCTTTAGCGCTGCGTCGGTACTGCGCGTCTCGGGGCTGATGATGGTGCGCAGCTTGGACGAGCGATCCGCTTCGCGCTCGTAGCGGATGCGCAGCAGCTCGTTGCTGTGGCGGGCGGCGCTGGCTGCTTGGTCGGTCGCGTTGACCGCTTCCAAGAGCAGCTTGGCGGTATCGGCGACGCGCTGCGCCTCGTCATTGCTGAAGGCTTTCTGGTGCGCCCACTTGACGCGCGCCTCCATCAATTCGCTGACATAGCTGCGCTCGCTGTGGCCAAGTTTTTGTTTGAAGACATCATTCCAGCGGTTGAAGATCAGCTTGAGCCAGCCCTGCGTATCAATTTCAGCAAGCGCGGCGCTTGCATCGGGCAGATGAACGCTGTACACGCCGGAGTGCAGCGCGTATTCCATTTCTTGCAGATGCTTACTCTGGTACACGAACCGATATTGCCGCAGCGTGTATGGACCCAAGCCGCTTTTCAGCAGGTCCATGATTTCGCCGACGCGCTCGCGATTTGTCTTCGCCATGATTAGCTCCTACTCCGAATCCATAGCCAATTCCGCCTGCGTCGCGCGGTTTTGCTCGGCTGCCGCCAGGCGACTTATCTCCGCCCAAGAGCTGACCAGGGCATTGTAATCGCGCGCGTCTTGCGCCCAGCCTTTGCGCTCGCAGATGTGATAGAGCCGGTAAGCCAGGTCGCGCGCGTCCGCGGCGATTTCGCCCGGCAGCCGGAGATAGAGCGCGGCCGCGCCGGTTTCGCCATGGTTCTGCAAGCGCTCTATCAAGTGATGCGCGCCTTCCCAGACTGTCGGGCGCTGGTCTTGCCGCGGGTCATAAGCGCCGGGGTCATATTCCGACCAGTGAATCAGGCGTACTTGGCCGGCCGCCGCTTCGACCAAGCCGGCCCGGACGACGCTGTCGACGGCGGTGTTCTTGCCGCGGGCAAGCGTATCCGCCCCGCCGAAGTCGCCCTTTTCATAAGCGTATTGCGCGAACCAATCTACAGCGAAGCGCGTCTCGGGGTCGAGCCGAGCTTCATGCTCTTGCAGTGCCTCGTCCAGAGCCACGTTGATGGCGGCCAGCGCCGCGCGTACGCTCATGGGCTTGCCATCGGCTTCTAGGACGCGGCTGTAGCGCGAATAGATGGCCATGCCGGGCCCGATGCTGGCTTGCGCCATATCGACCGGGGCGATGCTGCCGGTTTTCATCGCGTTGATGGCGGCGGGCAGCTCGGCGCGCAAGCTGTCGAGGAAGCGGCGGCGCGATGTGCCCGGGGCGGCGGCGGGGCGCGGCCGACAGACCAGGATGATGGATGATGCCAGCGCGTTTGCGCCAATGGCATTCATGCGCGACTTGCTTTCGGTGCGCATGGGCCAGGTGCCAGTAATGCTGAAACCGGCTTGAATCAAAGAGCTCAGCATGGTTTCCCAGCCGCTGCTGGCGACTTGATTGCCCTTCTTATTACCTTGGGAGGAAGCGCTGATGAAGCCGGCATCTTGCTGTTTGAAAGCGTAATAAACGGTCTGCGGATAATCGTCTGTGACGAATTGGCGCAGGTTGCGGAAACTGTCTAACATGCCGCTTTCAAAGTAGTCTTTGGCTTCGTCTTTGCCGCCATGGCGATAACTAGAAGCGATGAGTTCGTCGGCTTTAGGCACAAGCAGGGTCGAGAAGAGTTCGGGATAGACAGCGCGCAAATTGCGGCGCAGCCAAACGTAGAAAAAGTCGGATAAATCCGCGTAGCCGATGTTATCGTAATAAGGCGGGTCGGTTGAAAGGATTACGCGGCTAGGCGGCAAGCCTTGAGAAAGCGTTGATTTTCGGGGGGGGGGGGGGGGGGGGGGTAATGGCTAAATTATCAATGGTCATGCTCTGGGCATCTGCTTGTGTGGCGATCGCGGGGTCTTTTGCATGTAATCCCATGAATGCGCTCAGAGTCGGTTTTAGAAGTCCAAACCAACATCCACTTGATGTACTAAATGGATTTCCTTCTGGAAAATCCCATCTCATCGGTAGAGCTTGGCGCGTATAAGCGTGTCCAATCTGCTGATTTTGAGGTATCCAACTTGCAACTGTCGTCCAGTTGTCCGCCGCGCGATCCACAGCAAAAGCAAGATAGACGCTGAGTGCCTCGCCATAGGCGCGGGCACCACGCCCGCCGCCGCGCAGGGGCAGCTCGTCATCCGCGAAGCCCGCTTCTAGCGCATCCTGCGTCGCCTGCGTCCGCGCGTCGCCCACCAAGTCGCTGAAAGTCGTCAGCGCGGTCAATTGGCGCGGCGTGAAGAGGTCGGACCAGTAATAAAAGCCGTAACCACGTCCGCTTACGAGATCGGTCGTATCGCGATTCATTGCTTGTAAGGGGATCCCTTCTGGTATGGCGGATTCAGCGATCTTCACCTGTTGAGGTGTCGGGCTGTGATAGTTGCGCCCGCCCCTCCCCTCTGTCACAATGGCGGTCAACTGCGCTCCCATGCGCCCTTTGGTGCTTTCGTTTTTGATGTATAGAACCGTAGCGGTTTCACCGCAATTGAGACAATTAAACTTTGCGCCGCGACCTACTTTTGGTGATTTTGGCGCTTTGCCTTCACCACGCTGTACTGTGAAGCGAACTTGTCGCGCTTGAGGATCAGGATGCGGCACTAGCCATGCGCGTTTGCCCTTTTTCTTGCTCAACTCGAACGAGTTCATCAACGGCATGGTTGACCGACAAGCTGGATTCGGACAGGTCACCGTGCGCGCCCAAAGCCAGGCGATGACGGTTTCGTTCCTGTGCTTGGGATAGAGATGCCCGATGCGCTCGTAGGCGCGCTCGCGCATCCATTCGCCATAATAACGCACGTCGGCGGCGAGACCGGCCGCGCCTTTCCAGGTGCTGTCGCCCCCCACCCCAAACCCCTCCCCCACAAGTGGGGAGGGGCTTATGTCGCTTTTATCGAGCTTGTCAAGGCGCAGCTCCCCTTCCCTCATCTTGGGATGAACTTGCCCCGATTTTGTGGCGACGCGGTTCTCCCCTTCACCTTTTATGGGATTGAACTTGAACTTGCCCCGTGAGGCGGGGGACCGAGGGGGCGCAGGGGCCGGGGGGTGGGGGCCGGTAAACATCCCCGCCCGATCGCGCGGATTGACCGGCGGCATATCGGCGAAGCGCGGCGGAATCTCAATCATGGCTTTGTTTATCATGACCGCCACCGGGTTGAGGTCGCTGGCGTGGGCTTCCAAGCCCAGGCGCTGCGCTTCCAGCGGGATGCTGCCGCCGCCGGCGAAGGGATCGAGCAGCGGCGGTGGATTCCCATTCGTGGCGATTTGAATCAACTGGCGCGCCTGCCGCATGATGCTCTCATCCGTGGTCGCTTCCCATTGCACCAGGCGCTCGATGAAATCAAAAAGGCGCATGCGCGGGCTGTCGCCTTTGGCGCTCACGTTTGTCGGGATATGCCCTTTGAAGGCGATGGCGGGCTGACCTTTTTCGCGGCGTTCGCGGTTCTTCTCATTGTGTTTCTTTAACGCCGCGCGTTCTTCGTTTGTCGCGCCCCAGTTGAGCGCCTTGCAGGCGGCAACGAAATCAGGCTTGGCGTCGGGGTCATCGGGGTCGTCGACCAGCGACGCGAAGATGACGGCGCGCGCAGCAGCCAGCGGTCGCCGCGCCCACCACAGGTGCAGGGTCGACGGGTGGCCGTGGCGGATGGATTTTTCGCGGGCGCTGGCGGCGTTGATGGCTTCCAGCGGCAGCGCGACTTCGATTAGTTTTTTGGCTGGCATGGGGAGAACTTTCGTCGGGCAATTGTATCACAGTATATTAACATGGCGTAGATCGCAGGGCAATCTATTCTGACTCCTGCTTGATATTTTTCATATTATGCAATTAACCTAATATAATCATTACAGCTGGAAGGGAGCGAAAGCGGCTACTCATGGACCAGAATCTGCAATTTGTCATTACTATCGCCAGTGTCCTCGGAGCCTTTGTCTGGCTGCGGCAAGATATTAACAGCCTCAAAGGCGATATGAAGCACATCAAAAACGACCTGGGTCAGATCAAAAGCGATATGAAACAGGTCGAATCCGAATTCAAGCGACAAACTTCTGACATCAATCGGATCAGATACGAAATCACTCAGCTGGGCGGCGCGCTGGCAGCTAGCAGCGGCTTGATGTCCACTTTCACCGCCACCTCGTAATCGGCGGGTTCTTGAAAGGCGAAGCCCTTGACATAGCGAATCGCGCCCGCCTGCTCGTCTTCAATCTCGACCAGCGCCAGGATGAACTGCTCGCGGCTGTTAAAGGCGCTGAACAATTCGTTCTTGGTCATGGTGATGTCGCGCGCGCCTTTGCGCCTGCCTTTGACTTCGATGAAGCGCAGCGCGCCGTCGGCCGCCGCGCGGCTTTCGATGTCATAGCCGAGGCCGCGGCGGCTGCTGACATCTATCGGCCGGTTGCCCAGGGCGCGCTCGGTCGCCAGCACCGCGTCCATTGCCAGCTTTTCGCTCTTGCGGCTATCATGCGCCGTCCGCGCGGCGGGCGCGTCGCCTGGCAGCATGCCGTTAAGCATACCGATGGGGATAATCAATGCCGCGCCCTTTAGTAGCGGCGGCCGCGCGCGGATTCGCCGTTCTTGTTTAATCTGGGCGAGGCGCTGGCGCAGGCGCTTTGCCAGTTCGTCGGCGCGTCGGCGCGCCTGGCGGCTAGTCATTCGGCGCTTATTCTGGCGCTGTGGCGCTTTGCGGGCTTCTTCTTGCGCGCGCAGTTGGATCGCGCGGCTATCCCAATAGCTTATCGCCCGCGTCAGGCGCGCTTGAACCGCCGCTTCGACCTTGTCGAGCCTTTTGTTGCGCTGGGCGCGGACGCGCTGCAGAAGGCGCGGGCTCAGCTGCTGGCGGGCATAGTCGCGCGCGCGCTTTTGCAGGGACGGTCCATGCAGCCAGTCCTGCGCCAGCGCGGGCGCGATGCGCGCTTTTTCATGCGCCGCGATCGGGCGGTAATCGAGGTAGGGCGCGCGGCCGGCTTCATGGATTTTGCCGGCGCTATCAATCTCCAGGAAGCGCAGCTCGCGCGCGATGATGGCGCTGCTCGTAGCGGTCGCGGGCGCGGCGGTCGCGCTGGCGCTTTGATTTGAGCTTTCATTCGTGCTTTCATCCACGCTATCTGGCTCGCTTTCAAGCCCGGTTTCAAGCCCGGATTCAAGCCCGGTTTCAAGATAGAACAAGACGCGTGGCTGCGCGCCGGGGTCCTTGGGGTCGACTAGCGTCGCGCCGCGCGCTAGGGTGTCGCGCTGCCGCTGCAGGGTCAGGCTGATGGTCGCGTCCAGCAGGGCATTGCCCGGGCAGATAAAGTCGGCTTTTGGCTTCTTGTCTTGATAGATAAGCGCTTTGTGGAAGCAGACGCGGGGGTACTTGCGGCCAATCGCGCCCAGGCGCTGCTGCTGCGCGTGCTGGCGCAGGGACACTGGCACGTTGTTGATGGCGTAGCGTCCCTTTTCGCGCTCATGCAGCGCGCCGCCGAGCGCTTGGAAGGCTTCTGTGAAGAAGGCTTTGATGAAATACGGCTGCAGCCTGCGGGCATGCGCCCGCTCCATGTCGGCGCGGATGCCCGCGACTTTGCCGCTGTCCATCAGTCCGCTGACAAGCAGGTCATCGCGCAGGATTTCCCGCACTCGCCGCAGGTCGGTGCTCTGGTCAATCGCTGTCGCGACTTTGTCGCGCGTCGCTTGGCTGTCGCCAAAGCGCACCGCTTCTATCATAAGTTGGCGCAATGGCTTCTGTCGAAAAAGCTCGCCCAGCACATCAAAGACCTGCCCGTTCAGCGTGTCGCGCTCGCGCGCCAGCTTCTCCAGCAAGCGCTGATAGACCGCGCCTTCGCGCGTTTGCCCGGCGACCAGGTTCCACAGGTGGCAGACTTCTTTCTGCCCGATGCGGTGGATGCGCCCGAAGCGCTGCTCTAATCGGTTGGGGTTCCAGGGCAGGTCATAATTGACCATGAGATGGGCGCTCTGCAAGTTGATGCCTTCGCCGGCGGCGTCGGTGGCGACCAAAATCCACACATCGGGGTCCTGGCGAAAGTCGGCTTCAACTTGGCGGCGCTGGGCGCGGCTGATGCCGCCATGAATGCTGACGACGGCTCCCGAACGTCCAATCGCCGTATTCAGTTTGTCCCTCAGGTAGTCGAGCGTATCGCGATGTTCGGTGAAGATGACCAGCTTGCGCGCTGCGCTGTCGGCTTTTTGCATTGCCGGGCTATCTTGCAGCAAGCCTAGCAATTGCAGCCATTTGCTGTCCTGCCCGAGGCTTAATACGCGCTGCGCCTGCCGCTCTAGCGCGCGCAGGGAGTCAATCTCGGCGGCCAGCTGGCTTAGCGTTTGGGCGGCGGTGGCGTGGTCTATCAGCTCGGTTTCAATCGCTGCAATCTCGCGCGCGGGCGCTTCAACTAATTTTTCATCCAGGTCTTCATTCAAGTATTCATTCAGTTCTGCATTCAGTTCTGCATTCAGCGCTGCATTCAGTTCTGCATTCAGATTGAATAGATTGATCAGATTGGCATCAGAACGCAGTTCGGGCGCGCGCGCTGGGGAACTGGGATGGGCTTGTTCTTCTTGCAGGCGCGTTTCCAGCTTCTCGCGCCGGCGCCGCAGCGAGCGGTAGATGGCGGCGGGCGACGATGCCAAGCGCCGCTGCAGGATGGTTAAAGCGAAGCCGATGGCGTTCTTTTTCCCGCCTTGTTCCATGTCATCAATGCGGTTGAACTCTTCGCGCACGTACTCGGTAACATTTTCATAAAGCGCCATTTCTTCTGCGGACAAATCATAGTTGACAGTTGTCGCGCGCCGTTCGGGGAAGAGCGGCCTGCCGTCAAAGGTGAGCAGGCGCTCCTTTACCATGCGCCGCATCAAGTCCGCGACATCGCTGCGCCGCGCGCCTTCTAGGTTGGGTCCTTCAAAGCGGTCGGCATCCAGCAGCTTCATAAACTGATCAAAATCGTCGTCCTTGCCATTATGCGGCGTGGCGGTCATCAGCAGCAGATGGCGCGTCAACTGGCTGAGCAGCTCGCCCAACTGGTAGCGCTTGGTCTTGCGCAGTTCATTGCCATAATATGTCGCGGACATTTTGTGCGCTTCGTCGCAAACAACCAAGTCCCAGTCGCTTTGCGCCAAGTCGCTTTTAATGGCTTCGTTGCGGCTAACATGGTCCAGGCGCATTATCAGGCGATCGTTTTCCGCGAAGGGGTTGGCGCGCGCGGCTTCGATCATCGCGCGGCTGAGGATTGGGAAGTCGAGCTGGAATTTGCTTTTGAGTTCATCTTGCCATTGCTCGGTCAAGTTGCCGGGCGCGCAGATGAGACAGCGGCGGGCGTCGCCGCGGGCGATCAACTCGCGGATGAGCAAACCCGCCATAATCGTCTTGCCCGCGCCGGGGTCGTCCGCCAGCAGAAAGCGCAGGGGCTGGCGCGTCAGCATTTCGTCATAGACCGCGGTGATTTGATGCGGCAGCGCTTCGATGAGCGAGCTGTGCACAGCCAATAGCGGGTCGGAGAGGTAGCCCAGTTTGATGCGATAGGCTTCGGAAGCGAGCCGGAACGCGCGGCCCTCCGCGTCGAAGGTCCAGGGCCTTTGCCGTGCCGGCCCGGGGGCAGCCGCTTCGTTGTATTCAATCTGTTCGGCTTGTTCAAGCTGCTCGGGTTCGCTCATGCGCACTTTCTGTTTTGCTTGTTCTGCTTGCTCGTGGCGGTCTGTGGCGTATATACCGCTGCATATTCCCGCGCAAAACAAAAAAGGGCGACCCAGGGGGCCGCCCAAAGCGCTTGCTATCGCGGATTATGGCAACAGCGGCGCGAGGCTACTCCATCATGCTCAAAATCGATACATCCAAGGTCCAATGCGGATGGAAGATATAGCCTTGCAAGTTCGCCAGGTAAGCGGAAGGCTGCTCTGGCACGACAAAGGGCGCGAAGGGACCGTGCTGCTGATTGAATTCTTGCAGCGCGGTATAGACTTCCATGCGCTCGGTTGGGTCGCTGGCGGTCTTCGCCCGCGCGATCAATTCTTGAATATCTGCCGGCACATCTTCCAGCTGCCAGTTATTGCGCTCGGTGGCGACTTTGCCGCCGGGCAAGAAGCTGGTGAAGTCGATCGGGTCGAGGATGTCTGGACCCCAGAGCCAATAACCAACGCTATGCTGGCCGCTGCGATATTTCTCCAGCTCGACCTGCAATTCGCCTGGGGCGAGCGTAACATTGATGCCCGCTTCGGCCAGGTCGGCTTGAATCTTCTGGGCATTGGTGCTGAAGCTGACGCCGCCGAGCGCCCAGTCCGGGTATTCCAGGTTCATTTCCAAGCCGTCGGCATAACCGGCTTCCGCCAGCAACTCGCGCGCTTTGTCCAAATCGCGGCTGAAGGCGCGGTCTTCGCCAAAGGCGGTGAAGAGGCCCACCCACATATTGCTGCCGGGCGTGACGCCGCCCCACAGGGTCTTGTAGCCTTCATAATCGAGGGCATAGCGCACAGCCAGCTGGACTTTGGGGTCGGCGAAGGGACCGCTCTTTTCTGGGTCGGTGTTCATGATGATGAAGTGCGTCCAGTTGCTGAGCCCGCGGTAGATTTCGATGCTGTCATTGCCTTCTAGCGAGGCGACGTTGTCGCTGGAGAGGTCGAGCGCGATGTGGATATCGCCCGCTTCCAGCGCGGCTTTCTGCGTTGCCGCTTCTGGCATATTGATGATGATCACGCGGTCGAAATAAGGCTGTTCGCCCCAGTAATTCTCGTTGCGGACCAGCTCGGTGCGGTTCTGCGGTTCCCACATTTCCAGCACATAAGGACCCGAACCAGCCGATGTGCTGTCCAGATAGGCACCGGCTTCATCGGTCTCGGCCGCGTCCATGGCGTCGGAGCCGCCATTGGCGCGCACGACATCGGCGTTTGTTACGCTGAAGACCGCGCTCGTGATCTCGGACAAGAACGAGGGCCGCGCTTCTACCAAGGTAATGGCGACGGTGTCATCGTCAATCGCTTCCAGCGAGTCAATCGGGTCCGCCAAGAAGGACGGGTTGCCATCGCGGTACTTCAGGCGGTTGTACGAGAAGACGACATCGTCAGCGGTAACATCATCGCCATTGGCGAAGACGGCGTCGGGATTCAGCGAGAAGGTGTAGGTCATGCCATCTTCGGATATCTCCCAGCTATCCGCCAGCCGCGGCAGGATCTCGCTGGCGTCCGAATCTGGGAAGGTAACGAGTTGGTCATAAGCGACATGGTTGACCATGTGCGTGGTACCTGTGAAGCCATTGGCGGGGTCGTAGGCGTCGGTCGTTTCGGCATGGCCGATCACCAGGACTTTTTCGTCAGCCAGCGCAGTGCCGAAGACCGACAAAATTAGCGCAAGCAGCGTAAGCAGCATTAGCGCATGTTTGAAGCGAATCATATTCCTTGCTCCTTCAAGTCAAAGCATACAGAAGTTATCTAGCAGGGCAATTGTAACGCATAGCGCCGCAAGCTGCAAAGCACTTGGTGGCGCGGGGCGCGGGGATTTACGCTAAAAGTGGATGCGCCTACCAGTGCGGGCCGATTGATAAGCGCCCAGGATCATCTCGATGCAGACCTTGCCGTCTGCCGCTGTCGCCAGCGGCGGACCTTGGCCTTTGAGGAAATCCACCAGTGGCCGCGCGACGGCATGAATGCGCGAGCGGTGCGGCACGAATGGAAAATCGAAGCGCTGCCAATCCTGCGCGCCAGCGCGGAAGAGCTTGAGCGGCGTCGCTTCCGGCGGCGGAATCGTCGCGGGCGCGTCGCCGTAATTCTGGTGGATCGTGCCGGCGTCGCCATAGATCTCGGTGGTGGCTTCGGCGGCGAGCTGGGTGGAGCTATTGAAGAGGATGCCGATTTCGCCTTTGTCGAAGCGATAAATCGCCACGCCGTTGTCATCGGGCGCGACATCGGTAAGGATATTGTCGATTTCCGCCATCACGCTGACGGGGCGTCCCAGCATCCAGTAGAACCAGTCGGCGGCATGAGAGGCATCGTCCATGAACATGCCCATGTTCTGCGCGGGGTCGATGTGCCAGTTGCCGGGGCGCGCCCATTCTTTGTTGAGCAAGGCGGGGATGGCGTGGCGGCGGCGGACTGCGGCGATATTGCCCACCGCGCCGGCGTCGATGAGCGCTTTCATCTTCTGGTTGATGGGGTCGCAGCGCATCTGGTAGCATAAGCTGAATTTGATCCCGGCGCGCTTGACGACATCAATGATGGCGTCGCAGTCCGCTAGTGTGAGCGCCATCGGCTTCTGCAGCAAGACATGTTTGCCGGCGCGCGCGGCAGCGATAGCGTGCTCGGCGTGCTTGTTGGTCGGGCTGGTGACAAAAACGGCATCAATGTCTTCCCGCGCCAGCATTTGCTCGAGCTCGGGCATCCATTCCAGCCCGAATTCGGCGGCATGCGCTTGGCCGCGCGCGCGGTCGTCGTCCCAGGCGGCGACTACCTGGGCATCGGCAAATTCGGCGATTGCCTGGCAGTAGGCGCGTACATGGGCATGGGCAAAGCTGATGACAGCTAGGCGAATTGCATCGGACATCGTGGCTATCCCTCCGCTATAAAGTCGCTCACATCAACTTCGACGATGAGATTCTCGCCGGCGACGATGATGGGGTAGGTCTTGACGCGCGCTGTCGGGTCGACCAGGCAGCGCCCGGTGGCGATGTCGAATTGCCAGGCGTGCCAAGGACAACGGATGATTTCGCCTTCGCGCTCATAATCGACGAAGCCCGCTGTTGCTGATGGCGGCGCGGATATGCGCCCCCGTCCCGCGACTTCGCCGGTGCAGAGCGGTCCGCGTTTGTGCGGGCAGATATTGCGCAGGGCATAAAATTTGCCTTTGACGTTGAAGATGCCGATGCCAGCGCGGCCGCGAAATGGCACGATGATCTTGCGCTCGCCTGCGGCTATCTCGGCGGCTTTGCCGACGACGATGCCGGTCATCTTAGAACCTTGCTTATCATGTCGTCGCTGATGCGCAGCATATCAAGCGCATTGTCGGCGAAGATACGGCGGCGCGCGCGCTCGTCCAGTTTGGGCAGGACGGTAACCGGGTCGTTCCAGTCGAAGTGCGGGAAATCGCTGCAAAAAATCAGCGTCTCATCGGCGTGCAGCATTTCCAGCATTTGATAGACTTGCTCGGTCCGTGGCGGCTCGTGCATGGGTTGGCTGCCGATGCGGATATGTTCGCGGAAATACTCGCTCGGCAGCCGTTTGAGCCAGGGCGTCTGGTCGCCGATGGCTTTCCAGTCGACATCCATGTGCCACATCAGCGGCACCGCCCACATCTGCTGGACTTCAATCAGCGCGAACTTGAGATTGGGGAATTTCTCGAAGACGCCTTCGCAAATCAGCGAGGCGGCTTGCGCGCTGGCGACGCTGGGGCGCGCCATGCGCGCTTCCATGTAATAAGTCGGGAAGCCGGTTGGCGTGGGAGTCGCGCCGGGGCTGCCGCCGCCGATATGGGAAACCACCGGCAGATCGTGCTCGGCGCAGGCTTCCCATATCGGGTGGTAGACGCGCTGGCCAAAGAGATGCGGGCTTTGCATCGGCACCAGGACAGCGACGGTGTCTTCACGATGCCCCAAGCGATGAATCTCTTGGACCGCCAGCGCGGGGTCGTTGGGCGCGACCAAAATGGCGTTGACCACGCGCGGGTCTTTCCCTAGCCAGTGCTCTATTGTCCAGTCGTTGAAAGCGCGGCAGAGCGCGGCCGCCCAATCTGGGTCGGGCAAGCCGGCGTAGGCGTAGAACACGGGCGGGCCGGTCAAGAGTGCAAAGTCGATATTCCAGCGGTCCAGCAGTTCTTTTTGCGTGAACTCCAACGAGAAGTTGAAGTCGCGCTCTTTGAGCTCGGGCGCTTTGAGGTCGGGGCGGGTGCGGCGGAAAGGGGTATTGGCGTAACCGCTGCCGGGCAGGTGCAATCCCTGGTCGAGCAGATGCTCTTGATAGAATTTGGGCAGGTAGGGCAGGAGCGCTTCCGGCTCGCGGAAGTTGTGGTGGACATCGCAGTCGACCAGCTTAACGCGCTCGGAGGCTTTGCCGGTCCAACCAGGCGCGGCGATGGGCGCGGCACCCTTCTTGCCGATGTGGATTTGTTCGAGTTTGTCGGGTGTTTGCGCCATTGTGATTCCCCCGCTTATGACGGCCGCATCTCGCCCAGCGACTGTTCGCCCTGCTTGATATAACCCGCCACCGGGCTCTCGATGCGCCCGTAGGCGTTCCAGATTTTGAAGCCCAGCAGCGCCAGCAAGTCCTCGTCCGCTTCCGCCACGACTTCGGGCGCGGTGCCCATGGTGAAGTTGGCTTGGGTACGGAACTGCGGCGCGACGAAGGTGGACAGGACGCCCAGCCGCTGTCCGCCGCTAACATTGGCACCAGTGCCGTGCCAGATGCGGCCGTCGAAGATCATGGCGCTGCCGGCGACGCCCTCGGCGGGGATGCTGCGCGCATCTTTATCGCGCTCTTTGTCGGGGCGGCGGCCCAAAAGGTGGCTGCGCGGTGCCAGGCGGGTCGCGCCGTTTGCCTCGGTGAAGTCGTTGAGCATCCACATGACGTTGACCACCACTGGCGGCGCGATCATGGCTGGATGCTCGTCGACGCGGTTGGACAATCCCCGCGTCAAGGATCCGGCTGGCACTGGGTTGGGACGCCGATGAATCGGTTCCGGCATCCACCATTGATCGGTGTGCAGGTCCATGGCGATGCCGCCCGGTTTGGCGATATTGGCACCATAGCTGGAAAGCAGATAGTCTTGGCCAAGCACATGTCCGACGACCGCGCGCACGGTCGGCTGCGACAGCATATCGCGCCAGACCTTGCCTTTGTTGATGAGCATCCAGACGCGCTGGTTGACGCCGCCGGCTTTGGCGGAGAAGGCGTCGCGGCGGACCTTGCCTTCGTCGTCGGTGAACGCGCCCCATTGCTGCTTGGCACCGCCGTCTTCAAATGCTTTGCCGCTTTGCAATTCGGCCGCGGCTTGTTCCAGCAGGCGCGCTTTGGCGGCCGCAACTTGGGCGGGCGCGAGCGCGTCCGCCACCAGGCAGTAGCCAAATTCGTCGATGTTGGCTTTCAGGGTATCCAGGTTGCTTGTTGGCTGCGGCAGTTCGTCGTATGTCCAGTTGAACATGTAAAGCCTCTTTTCGGTACGAGACAAATTCTACAAGTTCCAATCCATGCTAAAATTGCTGTCTGCATTTTACTATAGGGGAAAATACCTTAAAGCATCTGAGGGCGCAAATGAGCCTATCGCAACTCGCCAGGCTCTTTCTGGCATGGCAAGTCTAGCGAGAGTATGGATGGGGAAAGCAAATAACTTAGCGAAGACAAAACAACAGGCATCAGCGCAGAATTGAACGTATTATCTTCAGCACCTCGTAAATCACACTGGCAGGCGCAGTTGCTATGAACTCCATGTTGCGCGCGCCCCAGTCTAGCGACTTCAGTTGGTGAGTTAAAATTACTCCCTTGACGCGCATATTATCTGGCAATGGAACCTCGAATCGATGTCGCTTTGTGCGGCTAGTTATGGGACAGACGAGAGCCATACCCGCCTGAAGGTTGAAGGCTCTTGGCGAAACAACAAGCGCAGGGCGATGCCCTGCTTGCTCATGCCCTGCCTGGGGGTCAAAGTTCATCCATGCGATATCGCCACGCTTGGGAACGTAACTCACCACCAAACCTCTTTACCTACTGCGGGTCCGACGTCCCATTCTTCTGGTTCATAATCGTCAGGGATACTTGCCAGCAGCTCATCGAGATCATAGTAGGGCTTTTCTACCGCTATAATGCGCAGCTCGCCTTGTTCGTAGCGGATAGTGACGGGCTTGCCGCGTTCCAAGCCAGCTTCATCAGCCAAAGCCTTCGGGATGCGGACCGCAAGGCTGTTTCCCCATTTGGAAACGGTAGCTAACATCATCTACCTCCTGTATATCCGATGTAGAAACAAATTATGCGCGAAGACAGTGATTTGTCAAGCGAATTGCCAATAGTCTCTTAAGAATTAATGCTCCCGCCAGACCTCATTGCCAACCGGAGGTCCGGTATCCCATTCTCCTTCATCGTAATCGTCCGGCACGCTCGCCAGCAACTCGTCAAGATCGTATCGTTTTCTCCGCCGTTTGCTGATCCGCAGCTCGCCGTCCTCATAGCGGATAGTGACTTGCTTGCCGCGTTCCAAGCCAGCTTCATCAGCCAAAGCCTTCGGGATGCGGACCGCAAGGCTGTTTCCCCATTTCTGAACCTTTGTTCTCATCTCAATGCCTTTTAGTTTAGGAGTCAGTATTAACTTGCTGTATTTCGCCGCCAGGGACTTGGCGATTTACCAGACCTCTCTGCCAACAGCAGGTCCCGTGTCCCATTCTTTGTGCCGGTTTTCCGGCCTGATGTCGGCGACCAATTCCTCGAGCGTATATTTAGGTTTTTTAATGGGAATCACGCGCAATTCATCGTCGACTACGCGCAGTTCTACTTTCACGCCGTAATCTAAACCGGCGTCTAGGGCAATGTCCTTTTGGATTCTCAATGCGCGGCTGTTCCCCCACTTGGAAACGGTAGCCCACATTATCTACCTCCTGTATATCCCTGTATATCCAATGTAGAAACAAATTATGCGCGAAGACAGTGATTTGTCAAGCGAATTGCCAATAGTCTCTTAAGAATTAATGCTCCCGCCAGACCTCATTGCCAACCGGAGGTCCGGTATCCCATTCTCCTTCATCGTAATTGTCCGGCACGCTCGCCAGCAACTCATCGAGATCATAGCAGGGCTCTGCTTTCAGCTTCATGCAATGTATATTTTCTCTGCGCGCTTTATGCCCATGTGCTGAATAATCGCTTGAAGCAATTGCCATGTAGCCGTATCGAAACAGGCTTGATACAATCCCCCGCATTGTTTATTTGCATACCATTTTACGAGTAATATGATGAAGACGAGAACCGCATTAATTGGGGCTGGCAAGATGGCGCGCCGCCACTTGCCCTTGATGATCGAAACCGGCGCTGAACTGCGCGTCATTTGCGAGCCATCGCCGAATAATTATGAAGAGGCGCTGGCATTGCTGGAGGAATTGGGCGCGCCGCCGCCGCCCAACGAACCTGACCTGGCTGCCTTGCTCGAGCGCTATGCCGCCGAGCTAGACGCGGTCTTCATCCTTACCCCGCACAACTTGCATCACGACCAAGCCAAGCTGTGCATGGAAGCGGGCTTGGACGTGCTATTGGAAAAACCCATGGTGATGAACGCGGCGGAAGCCCTCAGCCTGATGGCAACGCGCGACCGCAGCGGCAAGCTGCTTGTCGTGGCTTTTCAAGGCGGCTTGTCGCCGCAAATCCGCGCCGCCGCGCGCATGATCCAATCGGGCGAACTGGGCGAGCTGCTCAACGTGACCGGCATGGTCTGGCAGGGCTGGAAAGAAGCGACGATTGGTACCTGGCGGCAAATCCCGGCCGTCGCCGGCGGCGGCTTTTTGTTTGATACCGGCGCGCACATGCTGAATACGCTCTGCACACTGGTCGGCGAGGACTTCGCCACCGTCGCCGCTTGGACGGACAAGCGCGGCAGTCCAGTCGATATCGACGGGGTGGTGATGGCGCGGCTGGAATCGGGCGCATTGGTCACCATCAACGGCTGCGGCGATGCGATGCCCGGGCTGGATTCCGAAATTTACCTTGTATTGAGCGGCGGGGTCATCCGCACTGGCATCTATGGCGAGCGGCTCTTGGTCCGCCGCCGCGGCGACGCGGAATTTAGGTCCGTGGATCTGCCCAAGATGCGCGGCGCATGGGAACAGTTCAGCCAGGTGCGCGCCGGCGAGATTGAGAATCCCTGCCCGCCAGAGGTCGGCTTGCGCATGGCAAAGCTCTGGGACGCCATCGTGGCATCCGCCGCGCAGGATGGGCGACCTGTTAAAACGCGGGCAACCGACTAGCGCGATTTGTTTATCAATTGCAGCAAATGTATGCAGTAATGTGAGGAGAACATTGTATGAAGACAGCAACTGGCAATTACCCGCTCGGCTGGCGCCGCCGCAATTTTAGTTGGGAGCAAGACCTGGACGGCATGATTGCCTGGGCGGTCGCGAACGATCTCGAAGTCATCGATCTCGGGCCCGATGCCGATACCTGTACAAAAGCGGTGGTCGATGCTGGACTGCGCGTCGGCAGCGCCGATCTGACCGTCTGGGGCGAGATGATGTCCGCCGATGCCGGCGCGCGGGCAGAGGCAGTCGCGCGCAACGCCGCCTACATCAAAGATTGTGTGGCGGCTGGTGCCAAGACCTTTTTCATCTGCATGATTCCGCAGGACCCGTCGCGCCCCCGCGCCGAGAATTTCGCCTATATGGTCGAAAGCTATAGCGCGCTAAAGCCGACCTTTGAAGAAAATGACGCTTACTTAGTGATTGAAGGCTGGCCCGGTCCAGGCTCGCTGGTTTGCACGCCAGAGACCTACCGCGCCTTCATCGAGCAGGTTGGTTCGTCCAATATGGGCGTCAACTACGATCCATCGCACCTGGTGCGCATGGGCATCGACCCGATTCGCTTTCTCAAGGAATTCGTGGCACATGTCTTCCATGTGCATGGCAAGGACTGCATGATAATCGACGAGAATCTCTATCAGTATGGCAACCTCCAAGAAGCGACCTATGGCGCGTCCTACAAATACGGCGGCATGAACTGGCGCTATACGATACCGGGACATGGCATTTCCGACTGGAAGCTGATTCTAAACATCTTGCAGGAGAATAATTACGACGGCTGTGTCAGCATTGAGCTGGAAGACCACTTCTATGATGACACGGAATATGATCAGAAGCAGGGCGTACTGCAGGGCGTGAAGTTCCTGGCGGGGGCCTGAGCGGCGGGCGCGGCGAGTGGCATGGCTTTGCGGCGGTTCGCCGAGAGCTATGCCAATATCCACAGTAACTCCAATTGCGACATGCAGCAGGCGAAAAGTCGGTTCCTAGGAGCGGCGTAACATGCCGCCAGCGAATATCAGCTTCAGCAACGGGGCGATAATACTGCGTGTAGACACAGCAGTTCTATCGCCCCGGCAAGACTTGTCCGCTACCGGTAAGTCAATGCGCTTTTTCTACCCCATCCCCGACCGCCAGTGCCTACGCGGCCCCTTCCTCAGCAAGGGACAAGCCTCACATAGTCCATTTATTTCTTGGATTCGCATCGCGTACTCGATTCTTCGATGGAATAGAAATAGGAACAGAAATAAGGAACGGAAATAATGAAAACAACCGCAGTAGTTGGCTTGGGAAATATGGGCATTGGCATGGCGAAGAATCTGCTGCAAGCCGGCTTTCCAGTCAGCGGCTATGACCTGCGCGCGGAGCGGCTGGACCTGCTGGCGCAGTTGGGCGGCGCGCCAGCAAGAGACCTAGCGGAATTGGCGGCGGCTGATGTCGTCTTTGTCATGGTCATGAGCGGCGCGCAGGTCCTGGCTGTTGCGACGGACTTAAAAGGCGCGCTGGCAGAAGGCGCGACAATCATCGTTACCGCTACCATCGAACCGGCGGAGATGCGCGCCGTTGCCGAGGCTTTGGCGGACAGCCAGCTCAACTTGATTGATAGCCCGGTCAGCGGCGGCAAGTCTGGCGCTGAGGCGGGTACGCTGACGATGATGGTCGCGGCGAGCGACGCGGTCTTCGCGGAAAATCAAGATGTGCTAAAGGCGGTCGGCGAGCAAATCTTCCATGTCGGCGCGGCGCTTGGCATGGGGCAGACGGTGAAAGCGGCGCTGCAAGCCTTGATTGGCGTAACATTCGTCGGCATCTTCGAGTCGCTGGCGCTGGGCGCGAAGGCTGGCATCAAGGGAGAAACGCTATTTGAGGTCTTCGGCAGCACCCACGTTGGCAATACGCCTTTCTTCAAGAACTGCGCCCAGCTGATTATGGCCCGGCAATTTGAGGACACCGGCAGCCATATCGGCACCATGTACAAGGACTTGGGCATTAGCATGGCGATGGCGCGGGAAAACGGACTGTCGCTCTTCGCCACCAGCACGGCTTACGAGTTGTTCCAAGCCGGCATCTCGCTCTACCCCGATGGCGACAACTGGTCCATCGTCAAGTTATTGGAGCAAATCTCGGGAGCAGAAGTTCATTGGTAAACTTATCGGACGATTGCTGTTGGGTTTTTTGGCGCGTTGCGCGCGAATAGTAGACGCGATGAGTAGAAAGAGACCAGGATGGCGGAATTAGGCGTGATTACCGACGGCATCAGCCGCGAGTTTGAACACGCGTTGAGCGTGATGAACGAGTTTGGCTTAAAGCAGGCCGAGCTGCAATTCCTCTGGGACAAAGAAGTCGGCGATCTTGACGATCAGGAGCTGAATCGCGTTCAGCAACTGGTCAAAGCGCATGGCGTCGCGGTCGCTTGCGTGTCGCGGCATATCTTCGGTGGCATGTCTGTCGGCATCGGCCGGGATTCAGCCGCCTATCAAGCGCAGCTCGCCGCGCTGCAGCGCTGCATCGATATGGCGCAGGCTCTGGATTGCCCGCGGGTGCGCGTCATGGCTTTCCGCAAAGAGATGATCTTGTTTGGCAGCCATGGCGCGGAGGTATGGAATGTGGCGACAGGCGCTTGGCAGCAACTGCGCGCATTGATGGAGCCGGCGGTGCAAATCGCCGAAGAGCGCGGCATCACGCTGGTGGTGGAAACGGGCAACAATGCCATGATTACCTCAGCGCACCTGGCGCGCAAGCTGATTGACGAGTTGGGTTCGCCGCGCTTGCAGACGCTGTGGGACCCAGCCAACAGTCTCTATTGCGCGGAAGCGCCTTTCCCCGATGGCTATGAATCGCTGCGCGGCGGTGGCTTGGGGCACATTCATATCAAAGATGTTGCGGTGGAAATCGCTAAAGCGACTGTTACTTGCAAACAGCTTGGCAACGGTGACATGGGACCATACTTGCCGCGCATCGCCGCGGCGCTGCGTGAAGATGGCTATGACGGCGTCCTATCGCTGGAGTCGGTTTATCGTCCGCTGGGCGGCACCTTTGAAGATGGCTTCCGCGCGTCGATTGGGCCTTTTCAGGCGCTTTTTGCTTAGGCTGCGCCAGGCTTGCGTTGGAGGGGGCAAAGTGATTGTTTGGGAAAGGATACCGATTAGCATTAGGCATGGTATTCGCGACCGCTGGCGGATGGATCGTGTCCCCATTCTTTTATTTTTCATCACTTTTGTAGTGATGAGTTATCCCTTTGTCTTTCACATGCACGATTCGCTGCCAATTCACAATACGGATACATTTAAAGCGCTTTGGCAAAACTGGTGGCTGCTGGAAGCCCTCGAAGGCAAACATATAGATGTTTTCTTTAGTGACATTATTTTTTATCCGGACGGCGTGGATGTCAGCCTTGATCCGCGCCGCTGGGTGACTTTTCCTATTTGGGCAATACTAAAATCGGTATTTGACGACCCGCTTGCTTTCAATTTGGTCGCGTTGTTTGGCATTTTATTCAAAGCTTACGGAATGTATTTGTTCGGGCTTCGACAATTCCAAGCGCGGATACCCGCTTGGGTGGCCGGCGCTTTTTATGCTTTTGCGTCACCGGCGCTGGTGCTAGCGCTGCGGCAGCCAAACACAGGTGCCACCGAGTGGATTCCTTGGTTTATGTTGTTCTTCGCCTGGGGGCTCTCCTGTCAAACAGGAGCTGGCGCAAGCACCGGCCTCATGGTCTTGGCTGGCATTTGCTTCGCTATGAACATGTACATGAATCAAAAGATAGCGATTTTCGCGATGTTCTTGGGTGCTAGCTACCTTGTCTGGAAGGCGATTTTTTGGCGGCTGTGGGCGCGGCGGCGCTTTTGGATGACGCTCGTGGTATTTGCGCTCACCGCGTTCTTGGTGTGCGCGCCGCTATTGCTTCACACGCTACGCTCGGAAACGTATGCTCATGCTATCGACCGAACAGTGGATGCGCGTTATGCTGGAAGCATTGATTTTGCGAGTTTTTTCTATGCCGAGCGGGGAAAGCCGCTAAATTACCGGCAAAGCGTCGCTTCGCTCAGCGGCGAGCAATTGGAAATTGGATGTTTATGCGCTGGCGTGGCGTCTGTGGGACTTGTCGCCGTGCTCTTCGCCTTTCGGGGAGGAGGGTATATCCTGCGCTTCCAGCGCAAGGAAGCGATTATGATCGTGTTGGCGATCGTATCATTCTTGCTGAGCCTCGGCATTGTAGTTTATGTCAACAGCCAGCCATTGGGCATCTATTGGACGCCTTACCGTTTGTTAGAGAATAATTATTTCTTTCGCGCGCTCCATTACCCACCCCGCATGGCGCTCGTTATGTTGTTCCCATTGTCCATTTTGATAGGCTATGGATTGAAGAGTCGATTGCGTCAGGTCAAACTTGACTGGCGCGAAACGGCACTGCTGGTTGTTTCCACAACTGCTCTGTTTTATGGGACGAGCATATTCCCATTAGTCATGTTGCCGGATCCCCGTCCAGATTATCTTGCGGCTTTGGAGAAGCTGCCCGAGGGAGGAGTCATTGATCTGCCGATGGGCCGCCACGAGTCGAAATACTATATGTCTTTGCAGCGCTTTCACGGACGTCCGATGGTGGAGGGAATGCTACCGCGAACACCGCCGGATGCTTACGACTATATCCGGGCGAACCCTATTTTGGATAACTTGTACAAGATGTCAAAGAAAAGGGACGTTGATACCATTGCTGAGAAAGAGTGGCGCGTCGCAGTAACGGAGTTGCTACGCGATGGCTTCCGGTATGTCATAGTACACTACAAAGTGCCGCTGGCTGTGGCGAGTGAGAAAACGCTCTCTAGAGAGCTTGCAACGCTGCTAATGTTCTCGAAGCCAGTTTACAAAGACCATTATGGTAGCGTTTATGATCTGGCGATGTGGAACGATACTCCTACGCCTTTTGTGAAATAGATTAGCCGGAAATAGGCTGATCCCCTTAATGGAAGTTACACAACAATCCAATATGGATGAGGAAACCAAAGACCTGTAAAAGACATCGACGAATTGTGAACCAACCATTTTGTAAAGATAGACGATTAGTATCTCACGAAAGTTCTCTGCATCTTGATAACTGCCATGGTTGCAAACCCAAGTTCAGCGATAGCAATGTCTTGACTTTAATGCTGGAGACTGATTGCTTTACCTTTTCATCCGAGAGCCGGTATTTTGGTAATCTTCGCGCCCAATCATAGTGACTTGCTTCTAATCCTACTCACGCTCTTTTTTGAATTGTCTGATGATTGAGCTTTATTCATCCCTTTTACACTATTTTTGAAACGATAGTCCCGCTATTCCATGTTAGGCAATCTTCTGCCGCGCCGCTTGCGTTATAATGTGGGCGCAGACTTAGTAGACTAGGAGTAACAATGTCCATCCCAAAGAAAGAATTCGGACGCAGCGGACATCTCAGTACGCGCTTGCTTTTTGGAGCGGCGGCTTTTGGCAATGTAAGCCAAGACGAAGCCGACCGCACCATGCAGCTGCTCATCGACAATGGCGTCAACCACATCGACACCGCCGCCAGCTATGGCGACTCGGAATTGCGCCTGGGTCCCTGGATGGAGAAATACCGCAGCGACTTTTTCCTAGCCACCAAAACGGGCGAGCGCAGCTATGACAAAGCGAAAGCCGAGTTCGAGCGTTCGTTAAAGCGGCTGCGCGTTGACGAAGTCGATTTAATCCAATTGCACTACCTCGTTGGCGAAGAAGAATGGGAAGTGGCGATGGGACCAAACGGCGCGCTGAAATACTTGCTGGAAGCGCGCGAGCAAGGTTTGGTGAAGTACATCGGCGTGACGGGCCACGATGTCGCCATCGCCGGCATGCACTTGAAGAGCATCAATCACTTCGACTTTGACTCGGTGCTGCTGCCCTACAATTATCCGATGATGCAAAACGAGATTTACCGCGCCGGTTTTGAAGAAATCCTGCGGATTTGCCGGGCGGAGAAGCGCGCCGTGCAGACGATCAAGTCCATCACGCGGCGTCCCTATCCCGGTGCCGGGCGCAGCCATTCCACCTGGTACGAGCCGCTGACCGACCAAGCCAGCATCGACAAAGCCGTGCATTGGGTCTTGGGCAACGAAGATGTCTTCCTCAATACCGTGGGCGATATCACGCTGCTGCCGCGGGTGCTGGACGCGGCGCATCGCTTCGAGCAGCGCCCGCCCGATCACGTCATGCGCGAGCTGGTCGCGGACGGCGCGCTGGAGCCGCTGTTTGTGTGAGATTGTAGTTGATTCCCTGTGTTTGGGCGGTGTAGAATGTTGCACTGCCCCCAGGCGTGGAAGTTTTAGAAAACATAGGGAATCCTTTTGCATGACCGAAGGCTCAGGCATTCATCGCAAACGTTGGTATAGTCTTGGGCATAATCGCGTCTTTTATCTGTGTTTCGCTTCAAATCATACTTTCTGTGGCGGATAGCTAATGGAAAGGAAATCAGCAAATGGAAACAGTATTGGTGATTGCGCTGTTCGTGTCTTTTATCTATGCATTTGCTTTGCTTGCCACTTTAGCGGTTGATCTCGTTTCCGGTCGATTCAAAAGATTAAAGAGCTTGCGAACCAATATGGATGAGACTCGTAGCGAACTCGACAAAAGACGCAACCGTAGTGACAAATTCTGGGAGACAGTATAAGGTGAGTATTGCGATCCGCGGTTGCAAAGCCTCTTGCGATATATCACGAAGTCAACTGAGCCGCGCTTGTGTAAGTCCATTTTTGCGACACATAGTCATAACCTCGGCACCACAATACCGCAATATTTTCTGTCCGGACGAAGCAACTTAAGATCCTTCGACGAATAGCTTGACAAGCGAAGATTGCTGTTTTATACTTCTTGAAAGCGGTTTCAAAAACGAGCGCGACGCATGAGCAACAAGCTCACCATTCAGCATATCGCGGATTTGGCGGATGTCTCTAAGGCAACCGTTTCGCGCGTCTTGAACGAATACCCCCATGTGCGCCCCGCCGTGCGCGAGAAGGTGCAGAAGGTCATCAGCGAAACCGGCTTCCAGCCCAACAATATAGCGCGCCTGCTGGCTTCGGACCGCTCCAGCATCATCGGCTTGGTCATCTCCGCCAGCGCGCAGATGGTCTTCAGCGACCCCTACTTCCCAGCTTTGACCGAGGCAATCTCCGGCGGCGCTGCCGAAAACAATTTGCTCCTGTCGCTCTTTGTCTCCTATACCGAGCGGCAGGGCAGGGATACGCTCGGTGGCATCTTGGCCGCGGGCTTATTGGACGGGCTGATTATCACAGCCGATCACAAGGGCGACGCCTTTGTCGCGCAGCTGCAAGAAGCGGAGATTCCATTTGTCTTCATCGGCCGCCCTGGCGAAGCGGCTGGCGTTAATTTTGTCGATGCCGATAATTTCCATGGCGGCTACCTTGCCACATCCCACCTTATCGACTTGGGCTATCGGCGTATCGCGACGATCGCCTCCGACCAGAATACCGCCGGCGACGACCGCCTGGCGGGTTACCGCAAGGCGCTGAAGGAGCGCGGCATTGGCTTGGACAAGCAGCTGATTGCCTTTGGCGACTACACGCTGGACAGCGGTTACGCCGCCATGCGAGCCTTGATGCCACGCCAGCCGCAAGCGGTCTTTGTTGGCTCGGACACTATGGCGCTGGGCGCATTGCGCGCGCTGCGCGCAGCGGGTCTGCGCGCGCCAGAAGACATCGCTGTCGTCAGCCATGATGATTTGCCGCCGGCTGTACAAGCCGACCCGCCGCTGACGACTGTGCGCCAGCCAATCGCCATGACGGGCAATATGGCGGTCGAGAAACTGGCGCAGATGATCATGACCGGCAAGAGTCAACCCGCGCAGCACATTATCAATCCAGTTGAGCTGGTTGTCCGCGCCAGTTGTGGCGCGGCGCAATTGAGCGATTGAACCGAGAATCGGCAAGTTGAAAGGGGAGAGTATTTGGAAAATTTCTTGACGCCGATTTTTGAAATCGGTTTCATTGTTGATGCTTCCATTCATTTAGTTGCGTTTTAAGGAGAATGACATGCGTAACGCGAAAATCACCCTATTCACCCTATTGAGCCTGATGCTGGTGCTGGCTGTTGGCGCGGCGCAAGCGCAGGACCGCGTCAAAATCCGCTGGTACGTTGGTTTGGGCGCGGGCACCGACGCGCCGCTGGTCGCCGCCCAAGAAGAAATCGTGGCGGATTTCAACGCCGCCCAGGACGAGATTGAACTCGTGCTGGAGATCGTCGACAACGCGCAAGCCTATGATGTTTTGAGCACGCAAATCGCGGCGGGCAACGCGCCCGACATTATTGGTCCCATGGGCATCCGCGGCCGCGCTTCCTTCCCGGGCGCTTGGCTGGACCTGACGCCCATGATTGACAGCACCGGCTATGACCTCAGCGACTTCGATCCAGCGCTGATTGACTTCTATCGCGTCGAGGGCGAGGGCCAGCTGGGCATCCCCTTCGCGGTATTCCCATCCTTCCTGATGTACAACGTTGACCTCTTCGACGAAGGCGGCATTCCCTACCCGCCCAGCGCCTATGGCGAAACCTACACCGACTGGGAAGGCAATGAGCACGAGTGGAACACCGACACCTTGCGCGAAGTCGCCATGACGCTGTCGGTGGATATTAACGGCAACGACGCCACCATGGACGAATTTGACACCGGCAATATCGTCCAATTCGGCTATGGCACACAGTTCACCGATGTGCGCGGCCGCGCCACGCTCTTCGGCTCGGGCAATTTTGTGGATGCCGATGGCAATGCCGTGATTCCCGATGCCTGGCGCGAAGCCGAGCACTGGTATCACGATGCCATGTGGGAAGACTTCTTCTACCCCAACGCCGTCTACAGCGGCAGCGAGATCATGGGCGGCGGCAGCGCCAACTGGTTCGATACCGGCAACATGGCGATGATTACCAATCACCTGTGGTACCTGGGCTGGGGTACGGCGAACTTGGACGCGACTTGGGATTTCGGTCCTGTGCCATCGCATAATGGCGCTACCACCGCCAAGCTGCATGCCGATACCTTCGGCGTGATGAAAAGCAGCGACCATCCCGAAGCCGCCTTCAGCGTCTTGACCTACCTGCTGGGCGAACGCGCGGCCGATTTGACCAGCCTCTACGGCGGCATGCCGGCGCGCTTGAGCCTGCAAGACGACTTCATCGGGCGCACAGCCGCGGCGCAGAGCGAGGTTTATCCGAATGTGGACTGGGCAAACCTGAACTGGGACGTGGTCATGGCCAGTATGCAATATCCGGACAACCCGAACCACGAAGAGGGCATGCCGAGCTTCTTGGAATCCAGCGCGCGTTATGCCGAATACGGACAGCTGGTCGATAACAACGGCGATGAAGACATTGATGCCGCGCTTGACGCGCTGCAGACGGACCTGCAAGCCATCTTTGACGCGGATATGTAACGGCGTCATGAGGGCGAATTTTGTCCCGGTGGCGGAGAGCGCCTTCGCCGCCGGGGCTCACTCTATACATATATTTCATGGGAAATTGTCATGGATATGTTTTCTGAATTTGGCGCTGCGCGCGGTCAAGCGCGGTGGAGCCTGCGCGCAGCTTTTCGGCTGACAGGCGCGCAGCGCTCCGAAGCGAAATGGGGATTGCTCTTCATCAGCCCCTGGTTAATCGGCTTCGCTTTGTTCTATTTCGCGCCGATGATCGTTTCATTTCTGTTTTCGCTCTACGATTTTGTGCTTTCGGCGCCGGAAGACGCCGTCTTTGTCGGCTTGGAAAATTGGCGGCGCATGCTGGCGGAAGACCCCAACACCTGGGAGGCGCTCTTCGTTACCTTCAAGTTCGCCTTGATTTCATTGCCAATTGGCATGGTATCGGCATTCTTGCTGGCGGTCCTGCTCAATTCTAAGCATCTGATTGGCAGCAATATCTTGCGCACGCTCTATTACGCGCCCACGATGGTGCCGCTTATCGCCGCGATTCTGATTTGGTCGCGCGTTTTGAACCCGCAGACCGGTTGGCTGAACCAGATAATTGCGCTGACGGGCATTGATGCGGTTGGCATGGACGGCTTGCGCTGGCTGGATGACCCCAGTCTGATTTACATCGCCTATACCTTCATAGGCTTGTGGGGCATCGGCAACGCCATTCTGATTAACTTGGCGAGTTTGCAAGGTGTGCCAACCGAACTCTACGAGGCCGCCTCGATAGACGGTGCCGGCTGGCTGCGCCAGTTGTGGTCAATCACGATTCCGATGGTAACGCCGGTTATCTTCTACAACCTGATTCTAAGTGTGGTCGGCCTCTTGCAGTATTTCATCGTGCCCTATGTGCTCAACGGCGGCAATGGCTATCCGGAAGGCTCTACCAACTTCTATATGATCTATTTCTACAAACAAGCCTTCCCCTTCCAAAATATGGGCTACGGCGCAACCTTGGCTTGGTTCATGTTCATCATCGGTCTCGCTATCACCATCTTCTTGTTCTGGTCGGGCCGCTTCTGGGTCTATTATGCCGGGGAGAGCAAATGATGGCTGCGAAAATGAAAAATCAAGCGATGACAGAATACGAAATTGCCCGGCGGCGGCGCGATTTGCTGGTGCGCTCGGCGGTAACGCTTTTTGCCCTGGTCATCTTGGCTATGTATCTGATGCCGATGGCTTATGGCCTCATCACTTCGTTGAAGAGCAAGGCGCAGACCGCCGATCCCGACGCGCCCATCTTGCCCTCCGAGGCTTTGTCCTTTGAATACGAAGGCGACAGCTACGATGTGCTGCAAGTGCCAACCGAAAATGGCATCCGCCATTGGGCGCTGGTCAAGAAGGGACGGCGCGCCAGCCAATTTGTCGACCCAGCCAATCCCGATGCCGGCTTAATTGATTGGGAAGGCAATTGGCGACAGCTGGAGCCGGTCTGGGAGTTCTCGGTGCAATGGGATAATTATCCCCGCGCTTGGAATACCATTGATTTCGCGCGCCTGCTTTTCAATACGTTGGCATACGCCTTTGTTACCATGATTGGCACGGTGTCGGCATCGGCTTGCGCTGCTTATGGCTTCGCGCGCTTCAACTTCCCCTTCAAGAACCTGCTCTTCATGATCATGATCGGCACGATCGTGCTGCCGCCGGCTGTAACCCTGGTTCCGACCTACGCCTTCTTTGTGAACGTGCTGGGTTGGGGCGGCACTTGGCTGCCGCTAATTGTGCCGGCTATGTTTGGCAATGCCTACAATATCTTCTTGCTGCGGCAGTATTTCATGACGATTCCCAAAGAAATGGAAGAAGCCGCGCAGATTGACGGCGCTGGGCGCATCCGCACTTTTGTAGCGGTCATCTTGCCGCAGGCGGTGCCGGCGCTGACGGCGGTCTCGCTATTCCATTTCTTCTTCGCATGGAACGATTTCTTCGGACCGCTGATTTACCTGGCGGGCAATCGCGAAGCCAACCCCATCACGGTCGGCTTGACCGAATTCAATGGCCTCTATAGTTCGGAAACGCAGCTGATCCTGGCGGCGGCGATCATCTCGATGATACCGCCACTGGCAATCTTCTTCCTGGCGCAGCGCGTTTTCATCCAGGGCATCGTCATTACCGGCGTTGACAAATAGCCGCGCGCGGCGCGCAAAGCGGATAGGAGCGACATGACAGCAATAGCGGAAAGCAAGCGGCAGCGCGCACTGTCCGACTTGGAAGTCGAGCGCGAGATTGATCAGCTGTTATCGCAAATGACCCTAGCAGAGAAGGTGGGTCAGATGACGATGGTGGAAAACAACAGCATCGAGCCGGCGCAAGTCGCCGAATTCGGCATCGGCGCGGTATTAAGCGGCGGCGGCGGCAACCCGACGCCGAATAGCCCCGCGAACTGGCGTGCTATGGTCTGCGCTTTCCAAGAAGCCGCGCTGCAAGCGCGGCTGGCGATTCCGCTTGTCTATGGCGTGGATGCCGTGCATGGGCATAACAACGTAAAAGGCGCGGTGATCTTCCCGCATAACATCGGCTTGGGTGCCAGCCGCGACGCCGACTTGGTAGAGCGCATCGGCAAAGTTACCGCGCGCGAATTGCTGGCAACTTCTGCCCGCTGGACCTTCGCGCCCTCTGTTTCGGTCCCGCAGGACCTGCGCTGGGGACGCAGCTACGAAGGTTATAGTGAGGATGCCCAGCTGGTGTCGGAGTTGGGCGCGGCGCTGACGCGCGGCTTGGCTGGCGCGGGCGGCCCTGCGCAATACGCCGTGCTGGCTTGCGCCAAGCATTATGTCGCGGATGGCGCTGCCGAGTGGCGGGAAAGCCGCGTAGACGCTGTTGATGAAATGGAGCAAGCGTTCCAGCAAGGCAGCACCGCGCCGCCGCAAGCAGCCGCCGCCCCAGCCGTCGATCTAGCGCTGGGGCAGTGGCGGATTGACCAGGGCGACGCAATTATCGACGAAGCGCGCCTGCGCGCGGAGCATATTCCGCCTTACCAAGCAGCCATCGCCGCCGGCGCGCAGACTGTGATGGCTTCCTATAGCAGTTGGAACGGCGAAAAACTGCACGCCCACCGCTATTTGCTGAGCGACGTGCTCAAAGGCGAGCTGGGCTTCGCCGGCGTAATCCTTACCGACTGGATGGCGATTAACCAACTCGACCGCGATTATCATCAGTGCGTCGTGCAGGCGGTGAAGGCTGGCATCGACATGGTCATGGTGCCTTATGATTTCCGCCGCTTCATCAACACCTTGACAGCGGCGGCGCGGCAAGGCGCCGTCGCGCTTTCGCGCATTGACGACGCCGTTCGGCGCATCTTACGCGTCAAGCTGGCGCTGGGCTTGTTCGAGCAGCCAATCGGCGGCGAGGACCTACTGGATAGCGTGGGCTGCGCGCGGCATCGTCAAGTGGCGCGCGAAGCGGCGCGCAAATCGCTGGTGCTGCTCAAGAACGACCAGCAGGCGCTGCCGCTGCCCAAGGACCTGCCGCGTTTGCTGGTCGCCGGGCGCGCCGCCGATGATATCGGCTTGCAATGCGGCGGCTGGTCCATCAGCTGGCAGGGCGAAGCTGGCGCGACCACAAGCGGCAGCACGATTCTTGACGGCATTCGCGCGGCCGCTCCCGCCGCTATGGAAATTGACTATGCGGCGGACGGGCAATTCGCCACTGATGCCCGCGCCGCGGTCGGGATTGTTACCTTGCACGAAGAACCCTATGCCGAGGGCTTTGGCGACCGCGCGCAGCTGTGCCTGACAGCGGAGGAAATTGCCTTGCTGGGGCGCGTCCGCGAACGCTGCGAGCGCTTGATTGTGCTGCTGATTGGCGGGCGACCGCGCATCATCAGCGCGCAGCTGCCGATGATAGACGCGCTGGTGGCAGCCTGGCTGCCCGGCAGCGAAGCGGATGGCATTGCCGATGTCTTGTTCGGCGATTATGCCTTCACGGGGAAACTGCCATTTAGTTTTCCCCGTTCGATGAATCAGATTCCGCTGGCGGCGCTGCGCGCCAGCGCTGAAGGTCCCCTGTGGGAATATGGCTTTGGGCTGACGTATTGAAATCTCATGCCCTGCTTTCGACCAACAATTGCTGGAGGAAAACAGATGAAAAAGGGTAATTGGCTGTTCCTGACTTTCTTGCTCGCGCTGGTTACGGCGCTTGGGACGGCGCAGGCGCAAGACCTTGAAGCGCGGGTGATTGACGACTTTGAAGTGGATGAAGTCTTCGAAAGCCGCGATGAATACAACAACGCCATCGGGCACGCGCCCTGGGGCGACCAAGCTGGCAATGTCTCGCTGAGCCTGGCGACTATGGAGCGCGGCGATGTCAGCTCGACAGTCTTGGCAATCGATTACGACATCGGCGCTTGGGGCGGCTTCACCCATGCTTTCACCGATGGCGAAAATTGGCTCAGCCACGATTGGACCAGCCACAATGCCTTGAGTTTCTGGCTTTATGGCAACAATACCGGCGCGACCATTCAAGTCGAAATCTTCGACAATCGCAATGCCAACCTCAATAGCGATTCCGCCGAGCGCTGGTTCTACCATATCAGCGATGACTATGACGGTTGGATGGAATTCAGCATTCCATTCCGCAGCTTTCAACGGCGGACGGACTGGCAGCCGGGCGGCGCGCCCGATGATGGCTTGGGCTTGGACCAGGTCTCCGGTTACGCCTTTGGCTTCCCGGCTGGCACAGGCGCGCAAACCGCCTATCTGGATGATCTGCGGCTGGACGCGCTGGGCGTCGACCCCATGGCTGTGGATGACTTTGAAATGGACGCGCTAATGCTGGCGCAGGACAGCATTGGCAACAATATCGGTTATGTTACTTGGGGCGATACCGCCGGCAGCGTTGAACTGGGCTTGACCGAAGCCAAGCGCAACGGTCAAGAAACAACTGCGCTCAATGTCAATTACGATATCGCGGCTTGGGGCGGCTTCACGCATGTCTTCACCGATGGCGAGAACTGGATCAGCCAGAACTGGCGCGAATACAATGCCATCAGTTTCTGGTTCCTGGGCAGCAATACCGGGCTGGCGGTGCAATTTGAAATCTTCGACAACCGCAATGCCAACCTGGATGGCGACAGCGCCGAGCGCTGGTTCAGCCGTTTCGATGACGATGCCTACGGCTGGAAACTGTTGGAAATCCCGTTTATCGACTTTGAACGCCGTAGCGATTGGCAGCCGGAAGGCGCGCCCGATGACGGCTTCAACCTCGACGCGGTATCCGGCTATGCTTTTGGCTTGCCCGCGGGCACTGGCGGCTCCTTCGCCATAATCGACGATATCACCTTGATATTCACGCCGGGACTCAGTATGCCCGTGCAGCCGCAGCAAGCGGCGGCTGCGGATGCTCCTTCGGGTGCCTCTTCGGATGAAGCTGCGGATGAAGCTGCGGAAGCCTTGCCAGCGGCGCAGCCGGCCGCGGTCGTGTTGAACGAGGACCTGCTGATGCCGATGCCCTATGCCGAGCCGCACTTGGTCGCCGATTTCGAGTCGGGCGTCGCCTACGTCAGCCAAGCGGACGGCGCGGCGATTGGCTTTGTGCCATGGGGCGACAGCACCGCCAACGCCATCATTGGCATCACCCAAGTCATGCCCTTCACGGCGCTGGCGCTGCCCGAGCAAAGCGCGCCCAATCAAATCTTGCGCATCGACTACAATATCGGCGCTTGGGGCGGCTTCACATACGCTTTCACCGATGGCAGCGGCTGGTCCAGCCAAGATTGGACCGGGCACAACGCCTTCCAGTTCTGGCTCTATGGCAATGACACCGGGCAAATCGTGCAAATCGAACTCTTTGACAATCGCCAGCCCGGCAACAATGACGATAGCGCCGAGCGCTTTTTCTATCATCTGGTGGATGACTACAGCGGCTGGCAACAGTTCACGATTCCCTTCGCCTTCTTCCAACGGCGGGTGGACTGGCAGCCGGGCGGCGCGCCCGATGACGGCTTCAACCTTGACGCCGTCTCTGGCTTCGCTTTTGGCTTCCCGGCCGGCGTCGGCGCACAGTCGGCTTGGCTCGATCAAGTCGAGATTGTTGTTGTTGAAGACCCAAGCCAAGTGCAGACCAGCGCTCACGAGATGGTTACAGAAGTCGAGATTGACGAAAGCATCGGCTGGGATACGCGGCAATGGAACTTGCTGTGGTCGGACGAATTTGACGCGGCGGCTGGGAGTCCAATCAACTCCGACAGCTGGACCTGCGAAGTTGGCGGACATGGCTGGGGCAACAACGAAATGGAGTACTATAGCGACCGCGTCGAAAACGCCGCGCATGATGGCGCGGGCAACTTGGTCATCAGCGCCCGCGCAGAGACGCTGCCCGATTCGACTTGTCACTACGGCGAATGCCTCTATACATCCGCCCGCTGCATCACGCAGGACAAGGTCGAGTTCACCTATGGGCGCGTCGAAGCGCGGATTGACATCCCCAATGGGCAGGGCATCTGGCCCGCCTTCTGGATGCTGGGCGCGAACTTCCCCGAGCTGGGCTGGCCCCTCAGCGGCGAGATTGACATACTGGAAAATGTCGGCGAGAAAAATGTTGTCTATGGCGCGCTGCACGGTCCCGGCTACAGCGGCACGGGCAACCTCGGGCATGCCTATCGCGCCGATGTCAACTTCGACGAGGGCTTCCATGTCTACGCTATCGACTGGGACGAGCACGTGATTCGCTGGTATGTTGATGGCGAGCTAGTCAATCTCATCAGCGTGAACGCGCTGGATGGCAAGCAGTGGGTCTATGACCACGACTTCTTCTTGCTGATGAACGTGGCTGTGGGCGGCTATTGGCCCGGCTATCCCGACGAGACGACCGAGTTCCCGCAAGAGATGCGCGTCGATTATGTGCGCGTGTATCAGCTGGCATCGGAATAGCCGCTGCCTGCCTCTAATATCTACATCTAAGAGCGCGAACCAAAAAGGGGATTGCCAACAACGGCAATCCCCTTTTTATTTGATTAAGTCGACCTCCGCGAATACACAAAGCGGGAAATCCAACTAAGCAAGGCAATACCAGAATACTGTCAGGCACCTGTCCGATACTTTAGGATTCGGGTTCGTCTTTTGGTTTACCCCTCGGCCCCTCAGCCATCCACGCTTTCGACCGCCAGCTGATACTCGGCATCGCCGACTAGACCATAGCGGTCGACTTGCGCTGGACCGACAACGATGCTGTAGATGCCAGAGCGCAAGCTGAGCGGCGCGTTGTAGCTGCGGCGCGGTCGGTCGCCAGGGTCGCCCAGCGCCGCCAGGAAGGCTCCATCCGGATCGTAGATCGTGCCATAGGGCGAGTTGAGGTTGCTGCCGCTCAAGCCGCCGCCGCCCGTGCGAATCTTTATCGAAACCATCTGACCGGCGCTCGCTTCATAGCGCCAAATGTGCTTTTCGTCGGCTTCTTGGATTTCGTCCAAGCTCACCTCGTCAAGTGTCAAGGGTCCCTTGTCGCTTGCGCCATCGACCGCCAATACGAAGTCCGGCAGCGGAGCGGGCGTCGATGCGGGGACCGCCGGCTCTTCTTCAATTGTTAAAGCTGTTTCAGGTGTTATAGCTGTTTCAGGCGCTTCTTCAACCGCTTCATCAGCTTCAGGCGCTTGCGGCGCTGGTTCTTCGCCTTCGACGGAAACTTGATACTCGGCATCGCCAACCAGCCCATAGCTCTCGACTTCGGCTGCGCCGATGACGATGCTGTAGCTGCCCGCTGTCGTGAGGATTTCCGCGTTATAGCTGCGCCTGGGGCGGACGCTGGTATCGCCTAGCGCCGCCACCGGCTTGCCGTCCGGCCCATAAATCGTGCCATAAGGCGAGTTGAGGTTGCTACCGCTCAAGCCGCCACCACCGGTGCGGATTTTAACATTCACCGACTGCCCAGCTAGGGCTTCGAAGCTGTAATTGTGGCGGTCATCGGCGTCCGCGATTTCGTCCATCACGGTTTCATTGAGGGTCAGCGCGCCTTTGTCAGCCGCGCCTTCCGCGTTAATGAGCAAGTCCGGCAAATCCAACTCTGGCAGCGGGGTCGGCGCGGGCGCTTCGCCTTCCACGGTCAACTGATATTCGGCATCGCCAACCAGCCCATAGCGCTCGACTTCGGTCGCGCCGACGACGATGGTGTAGGTTCCAGCCGCGGCGATGACTTCGGCGCTATAGCTGCGCCGCGGACGCACGCTTGGATCGCCCAAGGCAGCCGCGAATGCGCCATCCGGTCCGTAAACCGTGGCATAAGGCGAGTTGAGGTTGCTGCCGCTCAAGCCGCCGCCGCCCGTGCGGATTTTGATGGCGAGCGCTTGCCCGCCCGTGGCGGTAAAGCTATAGCTGTGCCTGTCATCCGCGTCCGCGATTTCATCCAACGACGTTACATTCAGCGCCAGCGCGCCTTTGTCAGCCGCGCCCTCTGCCAGGACTCGGAACGCCACCAAGTCTTCTGCTTCGGCGGCTGGCGCGGCTGCTGGCTGCGTGGGCTGCGTGGGCTGCTCTGGAAGCGCGGTCGCCGTGGCTGGTATCGGCGTGACTTCCACAATTACTTCTTCGATAATCTGCTCCGGTTCTTGATTCCCCCCAACCAGAAAACCAATCACAAAGGCAATAAGGCCGAGCATGACCGCCGCGACCCAAGGCAAGCGCGCGCGGCTGGAGCTGGCGACGGCGTCGCTGATGGGCTTGTTAATCAAAATAGGCGGCTCAATTGGCGCGATGTCATTGTCTTCGTACAGGTAGCAAGCGGCTTCGTGCTTTGGCTTGTCCATCTCATAGAGCGGCGGCTGCTCTTCCAGGCATTTGTCCATGCGATGCGGGCAGCGCGGATAATAGCGACAGCCTTTAGAGGCTGCCGTGCGCATTTCTTCTTCGCTGGGCAGCGAGATATTAACATCCCACTTGTCAGTCGGGTCGGGCACGGGTACGGAGTCAATCAAGAGCTGCACATAAGGGTGCTGCGGCGCGTCAATGACATCCATGGCGCTGCCGCGTTCGGCGGTCGTGCCTTGATAGAGCATGTAGATCTGATCGCCGATTTGGTAGGCGGTGCTCAAGTCGTGCGTGATATAGAGGAAAGAGATATTGTGGTCATCGCGCAGGCGCAGCATGGCGTCCAAAATCGACGCCCGCAGCGAGGCGTCAACCATGGAGACAGGTTCGTCCGCCACAATCAAGCGCGGCTTAATCATATAGGCGCGCGCCATCATAATGCGCTGACGCTGTCCACCGCTCAGCTGGTGCGGGTACTTGCGCAAGACATCCTCGCCGTACAAGCCGACGACGTTCAGCCCGGCTTCCACCATATCGCGGTATTCGCTCTGGTTGTCCGATAGACTGAAATGCTTGTTGACGAGATCAAAAACGTGGTCGATGCGGTAAAAAGGGTTGTACACGCCGAAGGGGTCTTGGAAGACGGCTTGCACATTGCGGCGATATTCTTTCAGCTGCTCGTTGTTCATGTCGGTGATATCTTCGCCCTCGAAGATAATCTTGCCCGAGCTGAGCTTGATGAAGCCGAGCACCAAGTTCGCCAGCGTTGTCTTGCCGCTGCCGCTTTCACCGGCGATGGTGGTGATGGTGGCCGGCGATTCGGCGATAGTCATATTAAAATTGTCGAGCGCGACCACCGATTTTTTGCTGCTGGCTAAGAAGCCACTCGACGAATAGATCTTGGTCGCGTCACGAATTTGCAATAGTGGCGAAGGCATGTGACCTCCTCTCTGCGAATTGCTCGTCAAAAAGATGACAAGCGACTTCGTGCTTTGCCGCTACATTGATCTGCGGCGGTTCTTCCAGGGCGCAATGTTCCCAGGCGAAGGGGCAGCGCAGCCGGAAGATGCAGCCCGAGGGTGGGTTGCGCGGGTCGTGCGTGATGCCTTCGGTGATTTTCAGGGGTTTGCGCTCTTTGATGGACGGGATGGAATCGATGAGCAGCTGCGTATAGGGGTGCAGCGGCTGGGCATAGACATTTTCCACCGGCGCGATTTCCACCATTTTGCCGGCGTACATCACCGCGATGCGGTCGACGATCTGCGCCAGCAAGCCCATGTCGTGGCCGATGACGATTAAGGACACGCCAATTTCGTCTTTCACCTGCACCAAGGTTTGCGCCACGATGCGCTGCACCACCACGTCCAGCGCGCTGGTGGCTTCGTCGGCGATGACAACCGTAGGATGCAGCGCCACGCCCATGGCGATGCAAACGCGCTGCTTCATCCCGCCGCTGAGTTCGTGCGGGTACATATCGTAAATGCGGTTGGGCAAGCCCACTTGCGCGAACAACTTGTAGATGCGCTCGCGCAGCGCCTCCTCGTCCTTCTGCTTGCCCTCGTGCGCTTCGATGACATCAATGATTTGGTCTTTGACGCGCATGGTCGGGTTGAGCGAATTCATCGCGCCTTGGGGAATCAAGGATAAGCCGGTCCAGCGGAACTTGCGCAATTCTTCTTCGCCCAAGTCCAACACTTCGGAGCCTTCGACTTGGATGCTGCCATGCACGATGTAGCCGGGCGGCTGGACTAGCTGCAAGATGCCATAAGCCGTGGTGGATTTGCCGCAGCCAGATTCGCCGACCAAGCCTAATGTTTCGCCTTCATAGAGCTTGAAGCTGATATCGCTGACAGCGATGACATCGCCCTGCGGCGTCGCGTAGTGAATGCGCAGGGTGTCGACATCGAGGACAACGCGGTCGCTGCCGTTGTTCTTCCGCTCGGACATGTTTTGTGGGTTCCCTTCCGGCTTTAGTTGGCTTTGCGCAGGCGCGGATTGGCGATTTCGTCCAAGCCCAGGTTAATGAGCAGCAAGGCGACGAAAACAACCGCCAGAATTACAGTCGGGGTGCCCCACCACCACCACATGTTGCGCAGCAAAGCAGCCGCTTCGATCGAGAAGAAGATCGAGACGCCCAGCGATGGGATGCGCTGGGGACCGAAACCGAGCAATTCCAAGCCCACCGCCGCCAAAATCGCGCCGGTCATATTGCCGATATAGCTCGCGGCCAGATAGGGCAGCAGGTTGGGCATAATCTCTTTGTACATGATATCGCGCACTGGCACGCCGGACAGCCGCGCCATCTGCACATAGCCGCTTTCGCGCATGCTCAGTACCTGGGCGCGGATATAGCGCGTCGGCGTCGCCCAGGCGAACATAGAAATCAAGAGCGCCATGGTTACCAGGTCAATGCGTGGCAAAACCGATTGAATCACGATGAGCACTAGGATTGACGGAATGGTAATGGTTACGTCGGTCGCCAAGCGGACGACATCATCAGCCCAGCCGCCGACGAAACCAGCCAGAAAGCCAAGAATGATGCCGACAACCATGCCGACGGTGGCGGCAATCGCGCCAACGCCGATGGTGCGCGGCGTACCGACAATCAGCAGCGCTAGCATATCGCGCCCGCTGTTTTCGGTGCCGAGCGGATGCTCGGGGATGCCTTCTTGGTCGCGCCAGTTGGTAAAACCGAGCGGCGGCATGTTCAAGGGCGAGCTGCCAGCCAGCGCCAATTCCGTATCCCAGAATTGATTGCCCAGGAAAATCAAAAAGAAGATGAAGCCAATAATGAACGCGCCGGAAAGGAACTTCCAGTTCAGCCAGGGGTTGTCAAAGCGATTAAATCTTCCAGCTTGCTTGCGAACCGCCGTCGACGGTGCCAAGCCCGCATAACGTGTGTTTAGTTCAACGACTGGTTTCCCGCCCGAGCCAGTAGGTTCTGCCATGTCTACCTCCCTTCCAAGCTAATCCGCGGGTCAATCAGCGGATAGGTCAGGTCGATTATCAGCACCGCTAGAGCGCTTGAGACAATCAAAATAAACGATGTGCCTTGTATCAGCCCAAAATCTTGGTTGGCAATCGCGGAATAAATCAAGGAGCCCATGCCATTGTAGGTGAACATGATCTCCACCAGCACCGCGCCATTGACGAGGGTGCCAACCGACACCGCCAGCGCCGTCATCTGTGGCAAAATGGCGTTGCGGATCATATAGCGATACAAGACGTAAAATGGTTTTAAGCCCTTGGCTTGCGCCAGGATCATATAGTCTTCGCCTTCGATGGTGACCATCATGCCACGCATGCCCAGAGCCCAGAAGCCAAATGTCGCCAAAACGATAGACATGGCCGGCAGAAAGCCGTGATAGAGTATGCTGCCGATGAACTCGGGCGTAAGTTCGGGCGTCATCCCGCGGGCATAGGAGCCAACTAGCGGGAAAAGCGGCAACTTAAAGCCGAAAATGTAGACGAGCAGCAAACTCAATAGCGCCGGCGGCACCGATGTGAAAGACATTGATATGGGTATCAGAAAGCGCACCAGCTTGGGCGTCCGCCGCCAAGCCAGCAAAGCGCCGCAGAGATTGCCAACTGTGAAGAATATGAGCGTCGCGATACCGACCAAGCCGATGGTCCAAGGCAGCGCCCGGCTGACTAATTCGGAAACGGTCGCCGGAAAATTCGCCAGCGAATAGCCGAGGTCCAGGCGCAGGGTATTGCCTATGAAGCGAAAATACTGCACATAAAGCGGGTCATCCAAGCCAAAGCGCTCGCGCCAGGCTTCGATGATGAGATCGGCGTTTTCCACGTAGCCTTCTTGTTGGGACATGCGCGCGATCATCGCCCCGATCGGGTCGCCCGGTGCCAGGCGCGGGATGATGAAAATCAAGGTCGCCGCCACCCAAATGGTCAGGAAAAACACCATCAAACGGCGCAGCACATAGCTGAGTGAAATATTTCCCATTCCAGCGCCCTTTTCTACAAAGCGTTCTTCGCTGTCTTGTTGGCAGAAAGTAAAAACATAACAATCAAATTAAGTAACAAGGCTTCTTGTACCTGCCCTCATCCCACTAGCCATCTCTATGGCGAGCATACCAAGAACGAGGGCAGGATTCATTTCATTGCCTTCTGCAAAGCAGTTCCCCCTCCATCTAAATGGGGGAGGGGGCTAGGGGGTGGGGGTTAGCCACCCCCAAAATCAGACTCGCTTACATGCCAGCTTTCGTCAGCTCGGCAATGATCTGATGCGTCGACTGCCACCAGGTAGCCGGGTGGTTGAAGTTATTCTCGGACGTGGGCCAGCCTTCCCAGTAGGTGCTGTTGAATGGAATCAGCTTGGTCGCCTGGTTCAGCGGCAGGATCGGAAGGTCTTCATAGAAGTACTGATAGGCTTCCAATACCAAGGGGATGACATCCGGGTCGCCCAGCGGGAGCGTGCCGATTTGCTCGACGATCGCGCTGTAAGCCTCGTTGTTGGGGCCGGACCAGCGGGCGTGGTTGCTGCCGGAGGAGCGCTCGCCAATCGGAACATAGTGACGGGCGGTGTAGCGATCCAGCGAAGCCCAAGGTTCGTTGACCGAGCCGCAGGCGTCCCAGTCGGTGGTGGCTTCGTAATTGCCGAAGCGCTTGTTGTCGTCCCAGGTCGGTCCCGCGATAACGGCGGCGCTGGCGTTGATGCCGAAGGCGCGCAGTTGCTCAACCAGTACCGAGGTGATACGACGCTTCTCGATGAAGCCTTCGTGAACTTGGATCGACAGATTCAAGACGCTGCCATCAGCATCCTGCCACAAGCCGTCGCCGCCGCGCGAGTAACCGTTGGCGGTCAGCAATGCTTCAGCGGCTTCGTGGTTGGCGGTGGAGCTGAGCCCCATGCCGGCGTCTTCAATGGCGTCGATGAAGGGGAACATAGCGCCGTATTCAACAAACATCGTGCGCGAAGGAATGGTAACGCCTTCGTAAGCGACTTCGATGATGTTGTCGCGGTCGACGATGTGGTTGATCGCCCAGCGCATGTCCGGGTTGTCCCAGGGTTCAACATCGGTCTGGAAGCTCAGCTGCCGCGGGCAGGGGTCCAGCCAGACGAAGGGCATGCCGTCGACCCAGGCGAAGATCTTGTCGTTCTGCGCCTGCATAGCCTCGAATGCGCCCAGGGTGACGTCCATGATGCTGTCAACTTCGTTGTTGACCGCGAGCGTCGTGCGGATTTGATCGTTGCCGGTGATGATCCAGATTAGACGCATCGGCTCGGGCATGCTCAGCGCGCCAGTCGCAGCGCCCCACCAGTCGTCGTTGCGGTCATAAATCCAGTTGGTCTCGTCGGCGTGGGTCAGCGTATAAGGACCGGAGCCAACAGGCGGGAAGTTCTTGAAGGTGAAGGGATCTTCGTCCGCCCAGATGTGCTCGGGCACGACCAGCGTGTTGCCGCCAATCTTGACCGTCAGGAAGTCCAGTTGGAAGCGCGGGTTGGGTGCCTTCAAGTTGAACTGAACCGTCTGCGCGTCCATCGCTTCTACGCTGTCGATCCAAGACTGGACGTTGCCAGCGCGCGAGAGGCCAGCGTTTTCCTCTTGTCCGAGCATCTCGAAGGTGAAGACGACATCGTCGGCGTCCATCGCTTCGCCATCGGACCAAGCCGCGCCTTCACGCAGGTTCAGGGTCCAGACATCAAGCGTATCATTGCTGGAAGCGCTTGCCGCCAGCCAGGGCATGATTTCGCCAGTTTCATAGTTCAGGATGAAGAGCGGTTCAAAGACAGCTTGCCCAAGGCCACCGTTGCCGAGGTTATTCGGCACGAAAGGATTGTAGTTATCAAAGGCGGGCTGCGGACCAACGCGGCCGTCACGATCGAAGATTGCGGTATCTTCGCGCGCGACATCCTGCGCCATAGCCGTGAAGCTAAAGGACGCAACGAGGACGGCGAGAAGAACGAGTAGTACTGTTCTTGCTTTCATGTGTTGTACTCCTACAACTAATCACTAAAAGATAGGCTTTTGCCAACCCCAAAAATGGTTTGTCATCCGCGGGCAGGCACACGCCTGCGAATGACGGGCGCGTTGACGACGCCCAGGACTGCCAAAGTTAAGTTATGCTCGCTGCTTCCGATATAGCCTCCCTTCTTAACTATAAATCCACTTTTATTGCCCTAGAGCCATCAGCGGCACCGCGCTTGAACTGCGGATGCGCAAGCGCGTTGGCACTTGATGGCTGCGCGGTGCACTGTCTCGGCACTGCATGCGCTCTATCATCATGCGAGACGCGGCTTTACCCAGCTCGTAAGCATTTTGCGATGCGGTTGTCAGTGGGACGGCGATATGCGATGACATGCCGATATCGTCAAAACCGACCACCGAGACATCCTCAGGCACCTGAAAGCCGATCTTCTGTAAGGCGCTGATAGCGATGATAGCAAGAATGTCATTGATGCAGAATATCGCTGTCGGCGCTGCGCCGTCACAAGGGCTGCCCCAAGCATTGTCGGGTCCTTCGTTCATCAAGCGCATGACTTGCTCGGTGATAAGTTGGCTTTGCGGGCCGACCAGTTGATAGATATCGGTCTCATGGAATTCGTGGCGCTGCGGCGGGTCGATTTTCCAGGGCGCGCAGGCATACATGCCGCTGTCTTCGATGGCAGCCGCATAGCCGCGCTGCCGTTCGTTGACTGGGTGCAGGTCGTCGATATTTGGCATCAATAAAACGATATGCTGGTGCCCCAGCTCAATCAGATGCTGAATTAAATCATAAGAGCCGCCGAAATTATCGCTGGCTACATAATCCGCGCTGAGGTCCGCGACCGGGCGGTCTAATAAGACGATGGGAATCTGGCGGCGCGCATATTCCAAGAGAATTGATCGGGTGGCAGCGGTGGGTTTGGCATTCGCCCAGAGCATCAAACCCGCGACCCGGTCATCCAGCAACTGGCGCAAAATGCGCGCTTCGTCATCGCGGTCTTGCGAATTGCAGAATATCACTTGATAGCCAGCCGAGCGCAATTCGGTCTGGGCGCTGTTGAGGATGTTGGTGTGAATCTCGTTGTGGAAGCTGCAAGTGAGGTATCCGATGGCGCGGCTGGCGCTATGGTCTTGGGCGCGGTAGACAACAAAGGTGCCGCGGCCCGCCGTCCGTTCAATCAAGCCTTCCACTTCAATGCGCTGCAGGGCGATGCGCACGGTCGTGCGGCTGATATCCAAATGCTCGGACAGCTGCGTCTCGGTGGGGAGCTGGTCGCCGTTGCGCCAGCGCTCGGAAACAATCAAGCGGCGCAATTGATTGTGCAGCTGCGCATGCAAGGAAATGTAACTGCTGTGGTCAAGCCGTATTTCACAGAGTTTGTCAGACATAGAAAGCGATAATCTAAGTGCGTAGTTCTTTTGGACTGTACATAATTGTATGTACAATACGCAACTTTATCATGGACTGCGCCAACATGCAATAGAGCATAAATAGCGATTTCGCTCATGGCAAGCGGGAAATGTGAAATGTGAAATGGAATGAGAAATGATTGAAGCGGCGCGCTTCAATTGCCATGCTCTCATGCCAAGCTCTCATGCCATGCTCTCACTATTGCCATGCTCTCACTATTGCCATGCTCACACTACGCTCTCGCCATGCGCTATCACGCTGCTCTATGATATGATTCTCTCGCTGCTGGAATTGATGAGGTCCGCGTCAAACCCAGCGCAAGCGTTTTAGCCCTAGGATATATACGATATAGACAAAAGAAAGGCATAGGAGAGGACTCGTGGAAGCCACTCGCAAGCAACCAGGCTGCGTCAAAACCGCTTTCATCATGGTTGGTGCCGCCGTCGCGTTCATCGCAACTATCATCTTGCTCGCCGATATCAAGTGCGCTTATGACATCGAAAATTGGTGGGCACCGCTCTATCCCAATGGCGAGACCGTCTCAGTCGAGTATGACCTGTTCCGTCCGCGCGCCCTAGGTGTAAGCACCTGGATATTGGAATCCAGCGACGATGTCGAAACGGCCAAGCAATTCTACCGCGACAAGCGCCTGGCAACGCTGCAATCGGGCAAGACGCGCGGTATACAATGGAGCGATTCTTTCGTGCAGCCGCTGGAAGACGGCAGGGGCAGCCGCATCATTCTCTCAAGCGCCTGCGGCACCTAAACTCAAATACGCGCAAAGCAAGGACGGATGATGAAAATTGCGGCTTTCCCCAAATGCTACCTGGAAGAAATCTCGAACGAAGGCGGCATGACCGTCTTCGACTGGATCGAAATGGCCAAGCCCCTAGGCGCAGAGGGCTTGGAAATGTACGAGGGCTTCTTCACCAGCCTCGAAGACAGCTATATTTTGCGTGTGCGCGATGCCATCGCCGCAGCCGGCTTCGCCATGCCCATGCTCTGCTGCTCGCCCAATTTCACCCATCCCGACGCCGATGAACGCCGGCGCGCTGTCGAGCGCGAGGCAAAAATGATCCGCATCACCAAACTGCTGGGCGGCACGGGCGCGGTCTGCCGTGTGCTCAGCGGGCAGCGCTACCCCGATGTCAGCCGTGAGCAAGGCTTGCAGTGGGTGACCGAGTGCATCGAAGAACTGCTGCCGGTGGCGCGGGAGCAGAACATCAGGCTGGGTTTGGAGAACCATTATAAGGACGGCTTCTGGGCATATCCGGAGTTCGCGCAGAAAATGGATGTCTTCTTGGAGCTGCTGGAAGCCATCCCCGAGCGCGCGCATTTCGGCGTGCAATACGACCCATCCAACGCCATTGTCGCCGGCGACGACCCGATTCAACTGCTGCGCGCCGTCGCCGACCGCGTGGTCGCCATGCACGCCAGCGACCGCTATCTGCTGGATGGCTACAGCTTGGATGACCTGCGCGCCAGCGACGGCAGCATTGGCTATTTTGAGGGCTTGCAGCATGGCGTCACCGGGCAGGGGCTCAACGATTACGATGAGATATTCAGGATTCTCAGCGAGGCTGGCTACACTGGCTGGGTCAGCATAGAAGATGGCATGAACGGACTGGACGAGATGCGTCAGTCGATTGACTTCCTCAAAGCGATGCGGGAGAAGTATTTCTTATAGCTCGGCTTCCCATTGCTTGCATCATGCAGGGCAATTTAGGAGTATGCTATACTCGGCATAAATGAGCGCTAATTTCGAGAACACGATGATTATTCAGCAGCAGTTATACACCGTCGACGATGTTTGGGAGCTCTCGCATCGTCCGGAAAACGATAACAAACACTTCTATCTCATTCATGGGGAGCTTTATTGGGATATGCCACCAGGTGGAGAACACGGAAGGCTTGCACTAGACATCGGGTTATACTTGCGACTGTTCATTGACAAACATGACTTGGGCATTGCTACGGTAGAAACCGGCTATCATCCGCCTGATGGACGCCACACGGTGCTGGGTCCTGACGTCGCATTTATCAGCAAGGCTAGAGCGCCGCAGCCCTTCCCCAAAAAATTCGTCCCGCTCATGCCCGATTTAGCAGTCGAGATAGTTTCGCCCACCGATTCGTTGAAAGAAGCGCGCCGCAAAGCCGCGGTTTACTTGCGGCATGGCACGACGCTGGTTTGGATCGTCTTGCCGGATGAAGAGTGCGTCGAAGTCTGCCGCGCCAGCGGGGGCGACGAGATGGATATTGAGTTTGTGGGCAGAGAAGGCAGCTTGGCCGGCGAGGGGATTTTGCCCGGCTTCGAGCTGGAGCTCAAACTGCTTTTCCCCCGCGCCTAAGCGCAGAACCCGCAAGCTACTAAATGATCGAAGCGCGGCACACTGAACAAGCGCCCCCTATCCAAATGACATAAAAGGACAGCAACTATGGACGCCCTAGTCAAATACGGACGCGCGGACAAGCAGGTCGAAATCCGCGCTATCGCGCAGCCGCCCGATCCCGGCCCGGACGAGGTCGTGGTGGAAGTGCGGGCGGCTGGCGTCTGTGGCAGCGACCTGCACATGTGGCGGAATCACCAGAGTTGGGCGATTAAACTGCCGCTGGTGCTGGGGCACGAATTCTGCGGCACGGTCGCCGCCGTCGGCAGCGCTGTAACCGGCTTCCGAGTCGGCGACCGCGTCGCCGTCGAGACCGCGGCCGAGATCTGCGGGAATTGCGTTTTCTGCCACGCCGGGGCTTACAATCAATGTCCGCATCGCTTGGGTTATGGCGCGCTATACGACGGCGCATTCACCCGCTTTGTAACGGCTCGTCAAGGCATATTGCACCATATACCGGCTAATGTACCTTTTGAATACGCCGCGCTCACCGAGCCAATTTGCGTCGCCTACAACGCGCTGGTAGAAAAGACGCCGGCGCTGCGCCCGGGCGACACGGTTGTCATCCAAGGCCCGGGACCCATCGGCATGATGGCGCTGCTCATTGCCAAGCTGCGCGGCGCAAGCGAGATTGTCATGCTCGGGACCGATGCCGATAAGCAGCGATTGCAAACAGCCCAGCAGCTCGGCGCGACCAAGACGCTCAACATCAACCAAGACGACCCGGTCGAATTGATTCGCTCCTTGGGCGACGGCTATGGTGCCGACCTGGTCGTCGATTGCACTGGCGTCAGCATCGCGCTAAAATCGGCGCTGGAAATGGCGCGTCCCAACGGCATCATCACCAAAATCGGCTGGGGTCCGCAGCCAATGGACTTCAACCTGGACCCGCTGGTGCAAAAGGGCATCACGCTGCAAGGCTGCTTCAGCCACCTCTATTCGACCTGGGAACGGGCGCTGGGCTTGCTGTCAACCGGGCAGATTGACCTGGAATTGATCATCGGCGGCGTCTATCCGCTGGGCGACTGGGTGGAGGCTTTCGAGCGTATGGAAGCGGGGGAGAATGTGAAGTCGGTGCTGTTGCCGGCGCAAGCCTGACCGCGGTCTTATTCATCAATTTGAGCATAAGCTGAAAGCTAAAAGTGTTCACTGTATTCGGGTATTGCGGCGAAAGGTCCCAGAAACGCGTCGCTTTATCAGATTCTCCTAACTTTATTGGAATGACTTCTGTGGAACGACATGTAGCCAAGTAAAGTGGGTAAAGAAGCCAAATGAAAGCAAAAATCCAAATCTCAATTGATGTCATTGATTTACAGGAAGCGCTTGACCTGGCGCGCGCATCGGTGAAAGCCGGCGTCGACTGGCTAGAAGTCGGTACGCCGCTGCTGCTGGCGGAAGGCTTGCACGCCGTGCGCGCCTTCCGCCATAATTTCCCCGATACGCCCATTGTGGTCGATCTCAAGACCATGGACGGTGCCGGTTTGGAAGCCGAGATGATGTTCAAAGCTGGCGGCGACATGGTGGTCGTCATGGGGCAGGCGCATGATGCCAGCATCATCGAGCAGGTTAAAATGGCGCGGCGTTATGGCAAAGAAGTCATGTGCGATGTCATGCTCTGCCCGGACAAACCCGGGCGCGCGCGCGAAGCGCAGGAGATGGGCGTCGATTACATTATCGTTCACACCGGCTTCGACGAGCGCAATATGATTCCCGGGCTCAGCCCGCTTGACGACCTGCCCGCCATACTGGACGCGGTGGATATCCCCGTGCAAGCGGTCGGTGGTTTGAGCGTGCCGCAAGCCATTGACACGCTGCGGATGGGCGCGGACATCGTGGTCTTTGGCGCGCCGCTGGTGATTAGCGGGCAAGAATTCAAAGCCGCTGACCCCAATTTCGATAGACAACTGCGCGAAATCGTCAAAACAGTGCGCGAGGCTTAATCCGTAGCTTGCCAAGAGCCTAAGTGTTCTAAGCCATAGGCGCTTGTAAAATTTTCCTTTATTGCGCCATATTGTTATGAAATGGAAATGACCGTATACTAGCCCGCTGGAATCGATTCAGCTGGAAAGTTCTATATGTTCGTAAATGATTCGAGATTCGGCGACATCGTGGATTTTGACAAGCTGCGCGAGTCTATCCGCCACTTGTACGATGCGCTTTTGCCCGATTTCGATATGCACAAGTCGCTAGAAGTCGGTGCCGCGCTTTATGGCGACGAACCGGACTTGATGATCGCCGCCGGTGCCAGCATGCTGGCTTGGATGACGGTCATCGCGGCGGGCGAAGACGAAATCGCCGAAGACCTGAAGGACAGCTTGTTCACCCTGGGCTGGACCGAAGAAGAGATTGGCTCCGACCTGCTTAGCGCGCGCACCGTCGCCAGACCGCTCTATGACGATGCCGACTGTGTGGATTATCACATCAAGGGCAAAAAGTGGCTGATTAACAACTCCTTCCATGCCGACTATCACACAATCGTGGCAAAGATTGATCCGAATTCCAGCGGACCGCGTTCGCTGTCAATCTTCTTGGTGCCGCAAAGCAGCTGCAAGAACTGGCAGCGCCTAGAGACGCACGTCTTGCGCAAAATGGTGCTGACCAGCTTCGATATCGACGGTCCTGGGCGGCTTTTGGGCAAAGCCGGGCACGGTTTGCAAATCTTGCAGCGGATGGCTATGCCCAGCAAATATCAGTGCGCTTATGTCGGCATCAACTTCATCAACCAAGCTATACCAGCCGGCATTGAGCACCTGTCCCAAAAACGCATCTTCAACGAAAACCCCATCAACTTCAGCAATGTCCTGCGCCAGATGTACAACCTGGTGCTGCAAGGCGCGCTGCTTAATTTCATCTATTTCCGCGCCCTGGCATTCAGCGCGGGCAGCTTCTTGCAATTCCACGGTGTGATGCTCAAATCCTGGTTATTGCTGCGTGCCAATGAACTGCTAGGGCAGAACCTGCTGGTGGTTGGCTCTAAGGGATTTTTAGCTGAATCCGTCATCGGGCGCAACACCATTGATTCATTTGTCTTGCCCGTTTTCGATGGTCATTACACAATCAACACCCTGCTGACCGCTAAGCACATGAAGCGCTACTTGGGGGCGACGCGCCGCGCCAGCGTCGAGCAACGTCTGGGCATCTTGCGCGGGGGCAGCGCCATGTCGGGGAACGGCGATCAGATTCGCGCGCGCTCGCGCAAGCTGCGCAATCCCGATTTCTTCGATTACGCCGCATACATCGAGGACCTGGACCTGCCCATCAACCTGGACGCGCGCGCGGTGGTCGCGGCGATGCAAGCGCTTAATGACGAACTGAACGCGCGCGATTTAAGCGCGGATCCCGAACACCGTTACAAAATGGGCACCATGCTGCATTGGATGGAAGCCTTGCTGGCCGCCTGCGAGATGTGGCGCGCGACAGAAGAAGACGAGTATCTCAATGCGGTCATCATGCAATACAATGCCTTTGTCAATCAATTCAATCAGATCATCAGCGAGAGCGCCTTGACGACGCCTTTCCTGGGATTGATGCGACAGCGTCCCATGGGCCGGGTAGAAAAGCCGCGCGCGTTTTTGCTGCGCCTGTTTCATCTCGTCGAACAATTTTCCGCCCGTCAAGAAGCGCTTGTCGCGGAATGAACAAGAGACAAATGAACAAGAGACACAAGCGACAAACGAACATAGCGCATTTGAGGCCGCTCGCGCGCATGGTCGATTGGTCAATCGCATAGCTGGATTGCTTTAGGATTCTGCCTAGAATGGACATCGTAAAAGACCGCAACTTCGGCGACATCATCGATTATCAGCGCTTGCGCCAGGGCATGATGTCGGTGCTGGACAACGTCTTCCCGACTTTCAACCTGCTAGGCTCGATGCTGGAAGCCACCCGCCTCTTCCGCAACAACCCCAATTACATGACCGCCTGCGCCGCCAGTGGCTTGGCTTATATGATGCTGGTAGCCGCCCAAGAAGACAAACTCGCCGCCGAACTGAAGGGGCAGATATTCACCTTGAGTTGGACGGAAGAGCACACCGGCACCGATCTGCTCAGCGTGCGCACCAAAGCGACGCCGTCCAGCGCCGCCCCGGACGAGAAACAATTTCACATCCAAGGCCAGAAGTGGCTGATCAATAATTCTTATCACGCCGACTATCATTCGGTCATCGCTAAGGTCGATCCCAGCGCCAGCGGTCCGCGCTCGCTGTCCATCTTCGCGGTGCCGCACAGCAGCACCAAAAACTGGGAACGGCTGGATACCCATGTGCTGCGCAGTATGGTGCTGACGAAATTTGATATAGACGGACCGGGCATCCTCATCGGTCAAGTCGGGCGCGGCTTGGAAATTTTGCAGCGTATGGCGCTGCCGTCGAAGTATCACTGCGCCTATATGGGCGTATCCATGGTCGCGGATTCCCTGCCAGCGGCGATTGACCACCTGGCGACCAAGAATATCTTTGGCAACAACCCCATCCATTTCAGCAATGTCTTCCGCCAGCTCTATAATCTCGTTCTACAAGCGGCGCACATCAACTTCACCTTTTTTCGCGCGCTGGCATTCAGCGACAGCCCCTTCTTGCAATTCCACGGCATCATGCTGAAGTCTTGGCTGCTGCTCAAATGCAACGAGGTCCTCTCGCAGAATCTGCTGGTTACGGGTTCCAAGGGCTTCCTCAAGGAGTCCAACATCGGCGGCAACGCGATTGACTCCTTTGTCTACCCGGTTTTCGATGGGCATTATACGCTGAATACCCTGCTCACCTATAAACATGCGCGCCGCTACCTGGAAGCGACGAACCAGGGCGACATCGGCCAGCGCATGGACGCGCTGCGCGCCAATGCCTACATCGCGCAGGAAGGCAAGCAAATCCTCAACAACAGCCGCGAGACGCGCCATCCCCCATTTTTCGATGTAGCGGATTATGTGAAGCGCTGCGGCTTGCCCATCGCGCTGGACGCGGCGACGCCAATCCAGACCAGCCGCCAGATTATCCAAGCCATCCAGGCGCGCGGCGCGACCCACGAGCCGGAACACCGCTACAAAATCGGCATGCTCATCCACAACTTGGAAGCCTTGCTTTCGGCGGTCGAATTGTGGAAGGCAACGGGCAATGACCATTATCTTAACGCCATCATCATGCAGTACAACGATGTCGCCAAGTTAATCAACCGCATCATCAGCGAAGGCTACTTCGATGTCGCCTTTATCGAGCCGCTGCGGCAGCAGCCATTGCCGGACGTGGATGACCCGCGTCAGTACTTGTTGGATCTGCTTGATGTGAAGGGGCAGATACGGGGAGACTGATTGGATTATACGTGCTTATCAGCGATTCGGAGCGAGCTGCTGCCAAGCCAAGACCATATCAGCCAAGTCTCGCGCGCATTCGGAGATCGCATAAAGGCTAAACTTCTCGCTCAGTATAAGCGCAGTTTCTTCTGTTTCTGTATATCCCAAAGGCAGGCCTTGCTGCCTTGTTGCTGTCCTGGTTTTGACAAAATCGCCCATAGGTTTAAGACCATGACAAAATCTGTTTATAGTCGTTTTGATGGCTTCACTGCTTTTGTCAATTCCAATCCAGCGTCTTCCCATTTGCGCCGCGACATGCAGTGTTGTCCCAGACCCACTGAAGCAGTCTAATACAAGGCTGTCTGTTTCGGATGAGGCGCGAATAATGCGCTGTAAAAGTTCAACAGGCTTTTAACCGGTTATTTTAATGTTCTGATTGTGCGCATCCTTAACATCTAACCAAATATCTTGTACGGGAATACCCTTGCTTTGATCAAAATACACTTTTCGGCGCGGGTTCCCGGTAGGCGACCAATAGATTTCTCCGCGCGCGTCCATTTCGTCAAGTGTTTCTCTACGATATTGCCAATGCTTGCCTTTCGGCGGATTCAACCCTTTCCATGGCTTGCCCGTGTCGCCGTTGCGCTCGCCGGGCGCATGAATAGGCGTTTTTTTATAGCGCCGGCCCGTTTCTTCTTCAACATAAGGGTATTCTTCTTCTGCGCGGACGTTCGTCCATTCTCGATAGGCGCGATTCCAGATGTAATTGTTGGATTTTGTATAAAATAGAATATAGTCGGAAATGTTACCGTAGGTATTACGAGTATAGTTCTTGGGGTTAGACTTGCGCCGTGTAATAAATGCTCTGAAATTGTTAGGTCCAAAAACTTCATCCATAACAAGTTTTATCTGGAAAATCATTTTGCTATCAAGATGAACATAGATTGAGCCTTGGTCCGACAGAAGCTCGCGCAGCAAAATGAGCCTTGCTCGCAAAAACTCAACATAGTGCGCGCCAGTTAATAAATCTTCGTAGGCATCGTTGCGAGAACGTGATTTGAACACGCTGTTTGTAGCGAATGGCGGATCTATATATACTAGGTCAACGTTTCCGTTCACTGTTTTATCATCCAAGAACGTCGCCAAGATCCCGGAATTATCCCCATAATACAATCTATTATCCATCATATTCTGATCGGGGTTCCAAAGCTTTTTTATGCTTGCGGGAGCAAGCGATAAAATCGTTGCTGCTTCGACTTTGCCTTCATAAGTCAAGCAGACGGGATTTCGGCTTCCTAATTGGCTTGGCGACAGTTCGCCCGACCACTTCGATTTGGTTTCGCCTGTAGCCATGAACGCGCCTTCTTAATCTTCTGTGCCCAAAAGCCAAGATTTTGTAAGTCTAGTCGGGATCATACGAAGCGTAGCAACGATAATTTTCTTGCCCTGCCAGCTTTCTTCAATCGCTGCATAATCGTCCCACATTGAGCCCAGCAATAGACCGGGGCCGTCGTTTACAATGATCACTTTTGTAGAAAGCGCTTTGGTTTCGGCGAAAGTGAGAATCTCATTCGCAGCGTTTATATACCCACCTGTTCGATCGTCTTCTTGCGCGCCACCGCGATCACCGTCGTAGCGTGCAAAACCAATTGCTAAAACAGATTTGCCGTCTTCGGAAAATACTACAAAGTCTACGGGACGTCCGGGACTTGGGTATTCTTCGAAAATTGTGCCCAATTTGATGTCTCGCCCCGCGCGTTTTGGTCCTCTAAGAATCAGTTCAGGAAACTGTGCCCTGAACATATCGAAAACCGCTCTGTGAGGTCGTATCCTTTTGCGCCTCTGCTTTTGTATTCCCATAGCAATGCGCACAGGGCTTCATCGGGCATAGGCCGCTGGTCAAATCTCGCTTGCACTTCGTGAATCTGTCTGAAATCATCGCCGAAGTCATTTACAATTTCCAGCGCTTTTGTTTTTCTTTTCAGCATCTCAACAGGTGTTGCTGGGCTTACGTACTTTCTAAATACTCGACACAGTTGTACCCTCATCCAAACTTCGTTTACTTCGGCAATTTGCAAGAATAAACGTTTTGAAGTCTCGGAGGTTTTGAGTATACGAGAGAAAAGCCGCAATACCGGCTAATATAGTAGACAGGCATCAAACAAGATATCCGGATAAAATTCACCAGATGACAATGTGATCCAATTCGCTCCGTCCGCTTTGTAATCAGCGATTTTGTCTTAGCGCTCATACCCGATATCATCCGCTTATAGGATTTATGTTCTAAGAGAGATTGTGCGTCATTATACCGGTTTTGAACAGCAAGTATTTTCATTTTGCATTTTATATCGCATCCCACTCCATTAACATAAACTGGAAACCAGTCCAATCAGACGGATGGAATAAGCCGACATGAACGAACTCACTAGCCTGCTGACCGATCTCGTCGCTATCAACTCCGTGAACCCGGACCTTGCGCCTGGCGGCGCTGGCGAGGCGGCTATGGCGCAATTCGTCGCCGACTGGGGACGGCAAAACGGACTGGAAGCGCATGTGCGCCAAGCCGCGCCTGGGCGGCCGAATACTGTGCTCATCGCCCGCGGCCGCGGCGGCGGCAAGTCGCTGATGCTCAACGCGCATACCGATACCGTCGGCGTCGGCGGCATGGACGCGCCCTTCCAAGCGCGCATCCAAGACGGGCGCATGTATGGGCGCGGCGCTTATGATATGAAGGGCGGACTTGCCGCCTGCATGCTGGCTGTGAAAGCGGCGCGCGGCATGGCGCTGGCTGGTGATGTCATGCTCAGCGCGGTCGCCGATGAAGAATACGGCAGCGTCGGCACGGAAGCCTTGCTAGCCGAATGGCAGCGCTGGCCCGCCGACGCCGTGCTGATTGCCGAGCCAACGGAGCTGGCAATCAGCATCGCGCACCGCGGCTTTGTCTGGCTGGAATTTGAGGTCCATGGCGTCGCCGCGCATGGCTCGCGCCCGCATCTCGGCGTCGACGCCATCGTCAAAATGGGCAAGGTGCTGGTGGCGCTCGCCGCCCTGGACCAAAAATTGCGCGCCCAGCCGACGCATGAGCTGCTGGGCAGCGGTTCCCTGCACGCCTCCACGATAGCAGGCGGCGAAGAAATCTCGATGGTGCCGGCGCGCTGCAAGCTGCTGGTTGAACGCCGCACCATCCCGGGCGAAAGCGCTGCAAGCGCCGTGGCGGAAGCGCAGGCGCTGCTCGGCGAAATCGCCGCGGACGACCCCGATTTCAAAGCGAGCGTCAAAGCGACATTTTCCCGCAGTCCTTATGGCATCGCCGCCGATAAGGCGCTGGTGCGACAGCTCAAGCGGCATGCCGAGGCGCGCTTGGGCAGCGCTGTACCCATCATCGGCAGCAGTTGGTGGATGGACGCCGCTTTATTTGGCGACCACGGGATTCCTGCCGTCGTGCTAGGTCCAGCTGGCGCTGGCGCGCACGCGCGCGTCGAATGGGTGGATTTGGCATCGGTGGCGCGCTGCCAGGAAATTTATACAGCGCTAATCGCGGATTTCTGTCGCTGATGGCGTTTGGACGATGGCGTTCAGACGATGATGTTCAGACATTGAAGCGGAAGAGGATGACATCGCCGTCGCGCACGATGTAATCGCGCCCCTCAACTTGTATCAAACCGGCTGACTTGATGAGGCTGCGGTCTTGATATGCCGCGAAGACTGAAAACGGGATGACCTCGGCGCGGATGAAACCGCGCTCGAAATCGCTGTGAATCACGCCAGCCGCTTGCGGCGCAGTCCAGCCCTCATGAATGGTCCAAGCGCGCGCTTCGTTCTCATTGAAGGTGAAATAGCTGATTAAGCCAAGCAGGCGATAGCATTCGCGGATTAAACGCTCCAGGCTGCTTTCGCGAATATCGTACAGGCTCAAGTATTCCGCGCGTTCCTCGTCGCTCAAGCTGCCGATTTCTTGCTCTAGGCTGGCGCAGACTGCGATGGCTTCCGCCCCAGCGTCCGCGGCGATGCGGCGCGTCGCCATCAGATAGTTGTTGCCGTTTTGCAAGCCGTCTTCGTCGACATTCGCCAAATAAATCACTGGTTTTGCCGTCAGAAAACGCATTTCTTGATTGAGCGCCGCAAAACTGGCTTGCTCGCGCTCGGGGAAGTGGCGCAGGGGCAAGCCCGCCCCGACATGGGCTGCGACCAGCCGCGCCATCTCTAGCAGCGGCAGCAACTCGCGATCGCCCTTCACCTCGCGCTCCAGTTTCTCCAGCCGCCGTTCCAGCTGCTGCAAGTCGGCCAAAGCCAATTCCGTGTCAATGATGGCGATATCATCAACTGGGTCGGGCTTGGCGCTGACATGCACGACATTATCGTCATCGAAGCAGCGCGCGACATGCACGATGGCGTCGACCTCGCGGATATGCCCGAGAAAGCGATTGCCCAAACCTTCGCCTTGGCTGGCACCTTTGACCAAGCCAGCCACATCAACAAAATCGACCCGCGCGGGAATCGCCCGCGCGACGCCGACCCAGCCTTGCAGTTGGGTCAAGCGGGCATCGGGCAGGGGCACGACCGCCTGGTTTGCCTCAATGGTGCAGAAGGGGTAGTTTTCCGCCGCCGCGTTCTGGGCCCGCGTCAAGGCGTTGAAGAGGGTGCTTTTGCCGACATTGGGCAAGCCGACGATGCCGATGCTCAGGCTCATGCTATTGTCCTTCGCCGATGCGAATTCTGCTAATTTAACTGATTATTCACCACAAAGGCGCAAAGAACACAAAGAACACAAAGAACTGAAAAAAGAATATCGGCTATAGATTCACCTCGCCACGCAAGACGATTGCGGCAAAGCTGTTATAATCATAGCGAAATTCGTCAATCTACGCAGGGCTAAGGTTCGTCATGCCAAACATTCCCAGCTTCGCGCGCATCCCGCAAGCGACAATAGACCAACTGCGCGACATCGGCGCAGCCACCATCGCCGGCGCGTTGGCGCGCGCGGGCATCCGCAACCCGCACATGGTCGGCTTGCTGCCCTTCAATCCCGGCAAGTCCCTGGCGGGACAAGCCATTACCTTGCAGTTCGTGCCCAAGCGCGAAGACCTGCACTGGGGCGATGAGTATGCCTATGCGCCGGAGCGCGAACTGCACCGCCAAGCCATCATAGCCGCGGGCCCCGGCGATGTTGTCGTGGTCGACGCCCGTGGCAGCCTATCCAGCGGCGTCTTCGGCGAGATGATGCTCACCTCCTACAAAGCGCGCGGCGGCCAAGGGGTGGTCATCGACGGCTGCATACGCGACTTCCCCGAGGTGAAAAAGCTCGACCTGGGCTTGTGGCTGCGCGGCCTAACGCCCAATTTTCACACCCAGACCGATATCTTCCCCCATGCGGTGAATGTGCCCATCGCCTGCGCCGGTGTATTTGTCGTGCCCGGCGATGTCATCGTCGCCGATGACGACGGCGCGGTGCTGGTGCCGGCGGCGATGGCAGCTGACATCGCCAATCAAGCCAGCGCCAAATCCGAATGGGAAGTCTTTTCGCGCATGAAGCTGGAAGCAGGCGGCGCGCTGGAGAAGTACTACCCGCTCAATGACGAAGCGAAGCAAGAATACCAGGCTTGGCTGCGCCAGCAGCCCTAAGCGCATGTCGCAAGCTGCCTTGGCAATCAGCCTCTTTTTCCACATCCTGGCGACGGTCCTCTGGGTCGGCGGCATCCTCTTGCTGTGTTTTCTGGTCTTGCCCGAGATGAACCGCGCCCTGGCGCAGCAGCCGGTTCTGTATCAACTGACACGGCGGCTGCGCAAACGGTTCACGCCGCTAGGCAACCTGGCGCTGGCGGTCTTGGTCCTTACTGGCTTGCTGCAGATGACGGCCGCCCCCAATTACGACGGCTTGCTGCGCTTCGACAATCCATGGAGCCGCGTTTTACTGCTGAAGCACCTGTTGCTTGTGGCGATGGCGCTGGCGGGCATGGCGCTGCAATTCAGCGTCGCGCCGGCGCTGGAGCGGACCAGCTTGCTGCTGGAGCATGACAAGGGCGACGCCGACGCGTGGCGGCGCTTGCGGCGGCGGGAGCGGCGGCTGACTTTGTTGATGGCGCTGCTGGCTTTATTGATTCTGGCGGCGAGCGCCTGGCTCGCCGCCTTATAGTAGCCGCAAATACAAGAGCGTTGCCCATCGAGAACGGTGCCCAGCTAGGGAAATCGCAGCAAATATTATTCACCACATAGACACCGAATCGTCGCGTAGGTCGCGTGGACACAGCCCTGCGACACAGCCCGCTGACACGAGCCAAGGCTCGCCCATGAAATTTTACGCAAGATTGTGAGCGATTCACAGGTCGCTGTTGAAAAACTCGATTTCCCCCACCCCAAACCCGTTCGCCATAGAGATGGCGAGGAGGGACCGGGGTCACGTAGACATAGACCTACGGGATGGGGGTGTTTTTCAACAGAGACCACGGGCTCGTCCCTACAATTCATCAGTTTGATGTTAAATTCGATAGTTATGGATTTTGATGCAATTGCCCTGCCTTAGCGGGTGATTGAATTAGATTAAGTCTCGCATGCGCTATAATAGGAAAGGTGAGTTGTCAAGACTAATCAAATTCCCATTAAATTAGTTCGTTATTTCTTATATTCAGAACTAAATTGAGACAAGCCAAGTGGACGAGGGCAACTATGCAAGTGCATGCGCCGCAGCAGGAGCTACCAGGCAAGCCAAGTGAATTCAGGCGCTTCCGCCTGGAAGACCGCTACACCGCCGTAAGCGGCAGGGTCATCTTGAACGGGACGCAGGCTCTGGCGCGCTTGCCGATGGACCAACATCGCGCCGACAAAGCCCGCGGCTTGCGCACGGCCAGCTTAATCACTGGTTATCGCGGCTCGCCCATGGGCATCATTGATATGGCGCTGGCGCAAATCCCGCAACTGCTGGACGAACATCACATCCGCTTCATCCCGGCTGTCAATGAAGAGTTGGCGGCGACGGCTATCTTGGGCAGCCAGACCGCCAACCTGCTGCCCAAGCCCAAGTACGATGGCGTCCTGGGCATGTGGTACGGCAAGGGTCCTGGCGTCGACCGCAGCGGCGACGCTTTCAAACACGGCAATTTGACCGGCGTCGGCCGCTATGGCGGCGTGCTGGCGCTGGCTGGCGACGATCCCTCTTGCAAGTCCTCGACCATCCCGTCGCATTCCGAAGTCGCGCTTTATGACGCCTTGATGCCGACGCTCGCGCCCGGCAATGTGCAAGACATTCTCGATATGGGGCGCTATGGCTTTGAACTATCGCGCTTCTGCGGCTTGTGGGTCGGCTTCAAAGTCGTTACCGATGTCGCCGATGAATACAGCAGCGCGGAGGTATCAAGCGAGCGCGTCCAGATTGTCGAGCCGCCATTCTTGGTCGATGGCAAGCCCTGGCGTCATACCCAGAACACCGCCTTGATCGCGCCTTACAGCCTGCAGTTGGAGCAGCAAGTCCACGACATCCGCCTGGATGCCGCCTTGGCTTTCGCCAAAGCCAACCAGATCAACAAGATAACCGTGGCGACGCCGGACGCTTGGCTGGGCATCGTCGCCGCGGGCAAGACCTATTATGACTTGCGCCAGGCATTGCTGGATGTTGGCTTAGATGACGCGGAACTGGCGCGAAATGGCATTCGCCTGCTCAAACTCGGCATGATCTTCCCGCTCGAGCCTGATATCTTGCATCAATTCGCCGCTGGCTTGCAAGAGATTTTGGTCATCGAAGAGAAGCGGTCCTTCATTGAGATGTTCTGCAAAGAGCGGCTCTACGCCATGCCCGACGCCCCGCGCATCGTCGGCAAAAAGGATGAGCGCGGCGCGCGCCTGGTCAAAGCCGACAATGAATTGGACGCCGACGAAATCGTTCGCGTGCTGGCGCGGCGTTTAAGCGGGCGCGTCGCCGCGCCGCTGCTGGAACGGCGGCTGCGTCAGATTAACCGCTTGCCCGATATAGGCGCGATACCGATACTGGCGCGGCAGCCCTATTTCTGCTCGGGCTGCCCGCACAATCGCTCGACGGTCGTGCCAGAAGGCTCGCTGGCGGGGGCGGGCATCGGCTGCCATACCTTGGCGCTTTTGATGGACCGTAATACCGCCGGTGTCACGCAGATGGGCGGCGAAGGCGCGAATTGGGTCGGCGCGTCATTATTCAGCAACACCGAGCATATCTTCCAAAACATCGGCGACGGCACCTTCGCCCATAGCGGCTCGCTGTCGATACGCCAAGCCTGCGCCGCCGGCACAAACATGACCTTCAAAATTTTGTACAACTCGGCTGTAGCCATGACCGGCGGGCAGCAAGCCGATGGCTTGATGCCCGTGCCCGAGCTCACGCATTTCCTCTATTCCGAAGGCGTGAAGAAAACCATCGTCGTGTCTTCGGACCCGGGCAAATTCCCGCCCGATACCTATTGGGCACCGGGCGCGGAATTATGGGAGCGCGAGCGCATGGAAGAAGCGCAGCTGCAATTGCGCGCGACGCCGGGCGTAACCGTGCTGGTTTACGACCAAGAATGCGCGGCTAATCTGCGCCGCAAACGCAAGCGCGGCTATGCCGTCGACCCCAGCCTGCGCATCTTCATCAACGAGGCGGTCTGCGAAGGCTGCGGCGATTGCGGCAGCGTTTCCAACTGCCTAAGCGTTCAGCCGGTCGAGACTGAATTCGGCCGCAAGACCCAGATTCATCAATCGTCTTGCAATAAGGATTACAGCTGCCTGGAAGGCAATTGTCCCGCTTTCATCAGCGTGATGCCGACCGACGATGCAGCGCGGGCGCAGCTAAAGCCCGCTTTTTCGCATATTTTTCCGATGGAACGAGCCATAGCCGAGCCGCAGCGCCCTGATGCCGCCAACATCCTGCTGACGGGCATTGGCGGCACCGGCGTCGTAACCGCCAACCAAGTGCTGGGCACAGCCGCGGCGCTGGACGGCTTCCATGTGCGCTCGCTCGATCAGACGGGCTTGAGCCAAAAAGGCGGGCCCGTCGTCTCCAACCTAAAAATCACCGCCCAGCCGATGGATATCGCCCCCAAGGTCGGCAATGGCGCGGCTGACGCTTTCCTGGTCTTCGACGTGCTGACGGCGGCTGAAAGCAAAAATCTGGTGCGCGCCCACCCCCAGCGCAGCGTCGCCATCGTCAGCACCAGCCAAGTGCCAACCGGTGCTATGGTGCGCGATACCACGGTCGCCTTCCCGCAAGCCGACCGCGTCTTGGATATCATCAATCGGCAGACGCGGGCGGGCGAAAACGTCTTTTTTGACGCCATTGGCATGGCGGAGGCTTTATTCGGCAATCACATGATGGCGAATATGATCGTCATCGGCGCGGCCTATCAAGCCGGTTTGCTGCCGATGGCGGCGGCGGCGATTGAAGGCGCGATTGAACTAAACGGCGTCAAGGTGCAGGAGAACCAGCAGGCTTTCCGCGCCGGGCGCTTGGCAGTGGCTGATTCCGCCTGGCTGGCGCAACTGAACGCGGGACGAGAAAGCGCCACTATAGAAAAAGCCAAGCTGAGCGCGCCAGCGCAAGAACTGGTGGATTCGGTCCCCGCCAGCGGCGAGCTGAAGCGCCTGCTGGAAATCCGCGTGCCGGAACTGATCGCCTATCAGAATGAGGCTTACGCCCGCCGCTATATCGACGATCTGCGCCGCGTCCACGAGCGCGAGCAGGCGGCTTGCCCGGGGCAAAGCGCCTTGAGCGAAGCGGTAGCCCGCTATCTCTTCAAGTTAATGGCATACAAGGATGAATACGAGGTGGCGCGGCTTAGCCTCAAAGCCGACGCGCGGGCTGCGCTGCGCGCGCAATTCGGCGACACCAGGCGTTTGCGCTATCACTTGCACCCGCCCATATTGAAGGCTTTGGGGTTCAAGCGCAAGCTGCAATTTGGTCGCTGGTTCGAGCAGGTCTACCGCGGCTTGCGCGCGTTGAAAGGGTTGCGCGGCACGCCCTTCGATGTCTTCGGATATGACCGCGTGCGGCGCGTCGAGCGCGAATTGATCGCGCAGTACCGCCGCCTGATTTTCCAGGCGCTGGAGGACTTGAGCGCGGATAATTACGCGCAAGCGGTCAAGCTGGCGGAATTGCCGGATATGATTCGCGGATTCGATGAAGTCAAGCTGGGCAATGTGGAGCGCTTTTGGGGGGCTGTGCGGGATTTGGGTTTTTCCAAAGACAACCCCCTAGCCCAAAGCATTCAGCCCAAATAAGCTGAAGAATTGAAGTGATTGCCTTGCCCGCTAAACCAAGCTGCGCCGCCCAGCAATCAACGCTTGACAAGCCGCGCTGCTGAAATTGTCGCGCACCCATTCCGCTTGCTCGCGCGCCGCTTCTTGCGCCAGCTTCGCGCGGCTTTCATCGCGCATCCAGCCGACGGCTTTTTTGCGATTGGCTTTCAACAAGCCCGGCATGGTCAGCGAATCGCCCTTGCGCCGATTGCATGGCCCACAGAGCAAGATGCGGTTGAGGATGTGATTCTCGCCGCGGCCCGCTTTGGGCCTGATGTGATCCAACTGCATGAACTCCCGCTCTAGCACACGCCCGCAGCCGGCGCAGATGACGCCGCCGCTGGAAGCCTGGGCGGCCGCCAGCACGTTCATCATGCCGCGGCGCGTGATGCGCTGCCAAGGTTCGCTGGGGCGGCGAATCTTGAGCCGCAGCGCGGCGACGGCGACTTCGTTTTCGTCGGTGCGCGTGGGCGGCTTGGTTTCGATATGCACAAGGTGCGGGAACATCTGCTTTTCAGCCGCGGCGGCGGTGAAGAGCCACTCGTCTGCCAGGCGCGCCAGCACGATGTCCTTCGCGCCGTCCCAGATGTCCATGCCGACCCACTGGCGTTCAAGCTGTTCGGCGGCCACGGGTGTTGTCGCGCAGCCGCAGAAGGGGTCGAGCACGATGTCGCCGGGATTGCTGCTGGCTTCGATGATGCGGCGGTAGAGTGCCAGCGGCTTCTGCGTGGGGTAGCCTGTACGTTCTTTTTTGGGCGCGTTAGAAATATCATTCCAAAGATTCGAAAGTTTTATTCCCCGATGATCTCGTCGATATTTGCGACGTTGTAACTTGCCAGTAGAGAGAATGACAAAGTTGCCTTTCTGATATTCTTCCTCTAATCTTTCTTTGGTCATAGTCCAACCACTTGGATTAGGATTCTTAAAGCCTCGCCATTCGTAGCATAGATTAGGACGTTCACCTAATGCGGCTGGGCGGAAAATATGTGAGCTATCGTCATAATATCGTTCGCCATATTCGTCAATCAAAGGGAATTTAGAGGATACTTCCTCGTCAGAAAGTTCGCGATAAGGCGAAAACACCGCGTCTTTTGTTTTCACATAGTAAAGAATTGAATCTGTATCCGCACCAAAGCGAATGTTTTTATGTTGAGATTGTTTCCCTGCGACAACCCTACGCCACACGATCTCATTTCTGAAATTCTTCCAGCCAAATATCGCATCCATCATCGCCTTAATGTAATGACTGGCCGTCGGGTCACAATGCAAATAAATACTTCCATTCGCCCGCAACACCCGCCGCATCTCCATCAAGCGCACACCCAGCCAGCACAGAAACGCGCCCATATCATCGCCATAAGCGGCGCGCGCCGCTATGATGACCTCCCAAACGGCGGGAAAATCATCGATGATGCTGTCAGTCCATTCTTCGTGCACGTCTTTATCCCAACGCCAGCGGTCTTTGAAGCGCGCGCCCGCCGCCAGGCTGTCGGGCGTGGCGTGGAAGTCGCGGTTCTTGTTGAAAGGCGGGTCGGTCGCGATGAGGTGCACGGTCTCGCTGTTCATGCCGCGCAGGAAGTCGAGGTTGTCGCCATGGTAGAGCGTGCGGTTCTGGAAGTTGGGTTCTGCCATGCGCGTGCTTGATTCGCGTCAAATCGAACAGGCAAGCGTTTCATGGCAACCGCGAACGGGATATACTGAACATCGAAAGCCCGACAGGGTTTTCAGTGTTTTGCTGTTTCCTGTGGCAGAAGGGTTTGACGGTCCATGACTGCCACAGGAAACGCTCAATCTAAGCCATGAAAGGCTTGCTAATAAATCTAGCGCGTTTTCATGTTTCGCGCAAGTTTTTGCATCTGGCGAGGAAAGCGCAGCAAAAAAACATCTTCCACAGCCGCTCGGCGGCTGCGCTTTAGTCAAAATCCCTGTCTTCTAAAACATGTCAAGAATCAGTTACGAGGATTTAATCAGCAGGCAAGTCTTGCTCGCTTCCGACTTGCTGCCAGATTGCGAGCAGTTCTTCTTCGGTAGCCTCGCCGTCGATATGCGCAATGACCATCATGCTAGCGAGATTATCGAATTTGTTGTCGATCTTTGTTTCTAAGGAATGGAAGCCGGACTCGACCTTGGCATCAAGTGCGTTTACCCGCGCATCAAGTGCGCCTATCTGCGCTTCAACTGCGCCTACCCGCGCATCAAGTGAGTCTACCCGCGCATCAAGTGCGCCAATCTGCGTTTCTAATGCTCCTACTCGCGTTTCAAGTGATTCAAATCGCGTTTCAAGTGAGTCAAACCGCGCATTGAGGCTGGTCTCCAAAGCATCAAAACGCGGATTGATTATGCCCAATAGCGTTCCAAGTATAACAATAAGGATGAGTACAGTATCCCACTTTTCCTTTGCCGCATTGATCACAGCTAAGAACCTCACTTTCCAAAGTTCAGGAAATGAACTTATGAATGCTTTGCTTTGTTCTTGTCGCTCGGCTATCATGTCAAACTGCAGTGCGCCTGTTATCGCCTAAGTGCATTTGAGAACAGAGCGCTTGCGACTCCAAAGTCTCATTTCCCGCCTGAATAGTAATAACACTATCTTATCGTGGATTTTACAGTAAGGCAACATGAATTTCAATGGATTTACTTTCCGTTGCCAGAAGTAAATCTAAGGCGATGACTTGAAACAGTAGGGACGGCTCGCTGGACCTTGTTAATACGAATATTAGGGTTTCATTGCGGTCCTAGACAATCCACACGCGCCGTTCTCAAGGATAGGGAATCAACTCGACTTGCGGCAGGAAACGGCGCATAACCGCGAGCTCGTATGCGGCCGTGCCCGGTTGCAGACAAACCGCCGTCGCCGCGGCTACCCCCAGCCGCAAGCCATCTTCAATCGCTCCGCCTTGATGAATGGCATGCGCCAAGCCCGCCAGCAGCGCATCCCCCGCGCCGGCGGGACTGCTGACAGCGACCGTTATCGCTGGGATGCGATAACTGCCCGCGCGCAGCACCGCTAAAACGCCGTCTTTGCCACGCGAGATAACAACTTCCGTGTCATAGCGCGCCAAAATATCGCTGCCAGCGGCATACAGCGCCGCTGTGGATTCCAGCTGATGGCCGACCAGCGCCGACAATTCATGATGATTGGGCTTGATAAAGTTGGGCTTGGCGCGCAAGCCGACCTCCAGATTGGGCTGCGAAGCGTCAAAGATCACGGGAATGCCCCGCTCGCGCGCCATATTGATAGCGTCGGCGTAGAACGCGGGCTCCATGCCGGGCGGCAAGGAGCCGCCGGTGATGACCACCGACGCTGTTTTGAGCGCGTCGGCGTAGCGCTCGCGCAGGGCGCCCAGATGGCGCGGCTTAACGTACATGGACGCGGAGGTGATGGTAGTATGCTCGCCTGTTGTTTCGTCAATGATAACCGTGTTGATGCGCGTCTCGCCCGTGGCGCTGACAAAATCTGTACACACGCCATCGGTTTCCAGCATCGCTTTGACCTTGTCGCCGACCGAGCCCGCCGCCAGCCCCAGCGCCAGGCTGGGCACCCCCATCCTGCCCAAAATCCAGGACGCGTCGGTCGGTTTGCCGCCCAGGCTGTAAACCGTGCGCGAGGCGCGCAGGGTGGTGTCGGGAATCAGCTTCGGGACAAAAACTGTCAGGTCAATCGTGGTATTGGGCGTCAGGGAGATAATCATGTCGCCTAGTCGTCGCTGAAATTGGCGATTGCCGCTTCCATCGCCGCGCTTTCTGCGCGCAGCATGGGGCTGGCGTCCAAGTGGCGCGACATCATCATGACATAGGCGTTGGTATCCAGGCGCTCGACAGCGTCCAGGGCGGCTTCCAAGTTTTTGCCCATCAAGAACAGACCGTGCCAGGGGGCGATGGTGCCCGCGGCATGTTTGGCGATGCGCGCCTCGCGCCCGCGCATGGTGGCGACGATGCGCTCGCCCAATTTGGGGCTGTGCGCCGGGGCATAGTCGATGACGGGCGTGAGGCCAAATTTGCGCGTGGCTTCCATTATTGGTGGCATAGCTCGGTTGGCGCAGGCGAAGACCATCAGGTTGCGCGGATGGGCGTGGATGACGGCGCTGCCATAGCCATGGAAGTTTTTGTGCAGCCCGAAGTGGACAGCGCTTTCGCGTGTTAAGCCGCCAGCGCCTGCCAGGATTTCTCCGCGCTTGCTGACAACCAGAACGTCCTCGGCCTTCAACTGCCACTGGCGCATTTGCCCCGCCAGCGTCGGCGACATGCAATAGACACTGTCCACGCGCAAGCTGATATTACCGCCGCCGGCGTCGGTCAGGCGGCGCGCAAATAGTACGCGCCCGATGCGCGCCACCAGCGCGCGCGCGGCTTGTACTTCGTCGCTTAGAACGGTCTCGCTTTGCAGCATTCGCAAATCCTCACTTTTTCCGACATAATAACATCATCGAGTGATGTTTGTAGGGAGAGCTATGTCAAGCGCGCCGGCTATGGAAGTAATTACGATAAAGGCACCGGAATTTCAATATAATCGCGTAATGACTGGCGATGCGCGGCTGATATTGCCACGTTTTTGTGGGCGCTGATTTTGTCTAATACGCTGTCGCTTCAAGGCAATCAGGACCGACTGTTTGCCTAAGGGACTTTTGCAGGAACAATGCAATCCGAACATTCCGAGCGAATACGGTACGATTTGGCGGGGGGCGCAATGCGCCAACGTTGGGCGAGGATTTTCGCGTGCGCATCAGCTTTGCCGACCTGCGCGCCAAGGCGAAGTGGCGGGTTCAAGATATTCCCATTCCATATCCGGCAGCCTAATTATTCCGAGGCGCAAACATGAACTTTGAATTCGCCACCGCAACGCGCATCATCTTTGGCGACGGCCGCGCCAGCCAACTGGCGGCGCTGGCGCGCGACCTAGGCAGCCATGCGCTGCTCTTCACGGACGACCAGCCCGAGCGCGTTGGCGATTTGATTCACTCGCTCCAGCAAACGGGGCTGCGGCATACGCTCTGCCCGGTGGCGGACGAGCCGAGCGTGGAAATGGTCAATCGCGCCAAGGCAAAGGCGCTGTCCGCTGGCTGCGACCTGGTCATCAGCATCGGCGGCGGCAGCGTCATTGATAGCGGCAAAGCCACAGCCGCTCTCATCCCGAACGCGGGCGACGCGCTCGACTATCTCGAAGTGATTGGCAAGGGACAGAAGCTGCGGGCGGCACCGGTGCCATTTGTCGCGCTACCGACCACAGCCGGCACCGGTGCCGAGGTGACAAAGAACGCGGTGCTCGCTTCGCATGCGCATCGCGTCAAAGTGAGCTTGCGCGACAACCGCATGCTGGCTGATATCGCCCTGGTGGACCCGCAGCTGACGCATTCGATGCCGCCAGCTGTTACCGCTAGCACGGGCATGGACGCCCTTGCTCAAGTGCTCGAACCCTATGTCTCTTGCTTTGCCAATCCACTCACCGACAGCCTCTGCGGCGAAGGGCTTAGTCGCGCTGGGCGCTCTTTGCGCCGTGTATATGCCGAACCGGATAAATCCGCCGCGCGCAGCGATATGGCGCTGACCAGCTTGCTGGGCGGTTTGGCGCTGGCAAATGCCAAGCTGGGCGCGGTGCATGGCTTCGCGGGGGTGCTGGGCGGGATGTATCATGCGCCGCATGGCGCAATTTGCGCCGCCTTGCTGCCGCCGGTTATCAAAGCCAATATCAAAGCGCTGCAAGAGCGCCAGCCGGATAACCCAGCCCTGCGGCGCTATGATGATGCCGCGCGGCGCATCTTGCGCGAGCCCTCCGCCGCCGCGCGCGATCTCATGAATTGGATTGAAGAAACCAGCGCGCTCTTCGCTATTCCCGGGCTGGGGGCTTATGACATCGAGGAAAAGGACTTCAATCTCATCGTCGAGAAATCAGCTGTTTCCAGCAGCATGAAGGGCAACCCCCTCCCGCTCAGTCATGCGGAACTAGGAGCCATTTTGGCCGAGGCGCTGTAAAGCGCGGACAGGAAAACGACAATGCGAGGCAGCGCCAAACTGCGCAAAGACATCCTCACGCTGTATTTGATTGTCGTATCGTCAATCTTGTGGCTGGATCAAATCGCGACAGACGCGCCGCAATCGGCTGGCGGCGACCTGGTCTTCATCTCGGATAGCGATGCGATTGACGCTGGGCGCGGGTCCAATTCGGTCTATCGCATGGCAGCGGATGCTATTTCCTCCCATATAGAGGGTGATAGAGAAGATGATAGAGATAGGCAAGCGCAAAACATAAAACGCATCCTCGGCTCAATCCCGCATGGCGAGGGCTATCTGCGCATCGCGGATATTGATTGCCATGCGCAGTCGCAGTCGCTCGTGATTGCCAGCCAGCGCCATGATCTCAATGGCTTCTATCATGCCTTGCTTGATGGCTCCCAGCTGCATCTGGATCGCCCGGCCGCGGGCGACCTGCTCAGGTCGCTCAAGCGAATCGCGCTCGCGCCGGACGGCATTGCTGTCATCGTAGCGCGTCAATTCCAAGATTTCTCGCCGCCGCGCTACGGCTTGGTCAGCGGCGACCTTGCCAGCCGCGAATACAAGTCTATCAAGCTGCCGAGCGCGCAGCGGTCTTACCTTGCGCCGGTTTGGTCGCCCGTTGTATCTGATGAAGCGAAGGGCCTCAGCATCGCTTTTGTCATTGTCACGCGCGCGCCTGACGCGCCCGCGTCTTATGCGCTGGCGATTGCGGCGTCTGCTGGGCATGACGAGCGCATCATCTATGAAACGACGCTGGCGATTGAGGAACTAGCTTGGTCGCCGGACGGGCAATGGATCGCCGCGATTATCGGCCGGCAGCTTTACAAGCTGCGGCCGGATGGCGGGGATTTGACGCGGCTCAGCAATCATCAGGGCGGCATTACAGGTCCGCGCTGGTCGCCCGATAGCCGGCGAATCAGCTATGTCGCGCCTTCGTCCTTTCCGGGTTTTAATCAGTTGATGGTCATGGCAGCTGATGGGACATCAATTCGGCGCTTGGCGAACATCCATGGCGAGGTGCTCAACGGCTGTTGGGTATGAGGGGGCGGGCAACTTAGAAAACACTCATTCGACTTCCCAATCTTCAACAGTCAGACCAGGAATACGTTTGAATTCTCTGCTGTTATGCGTCGCGACGATTAAGCCATAGGCTCTACCAAGATTAGTGAAATCAGTGGGATGTAGAAGCCAGCCGGCGCGGCAGATAGACCACCCAAATCAGCACTGCGCCCAGCGCCAGCAGCGCGCTCAAGCCCAGCAAAGTCGCTTCGTAATCCAGCGCCTGTATCGCCAGCCCGCCCAGGATCGGACCCGCCACTTTGCCGAAGTTCTGCATCATGCCGATTAGCCCCATGCCCGCGCCCAGGTGTTCGGCACTGATGCGGTCGGAGACTAGGGCAATCGCGGCTGGGAAGATCAGCGCCTGCGCCAAACCCATCATCAGCGCGGGTGCCAAGAAAGCCGCGCCAGCATCCAGCGCGCCCGCCAGCGGCAATGAAGCCGCCAATACCAGCATGCCCAAACTGATGGCAGGCAAGTATCCATAGCGATCGCTCAAGCGGCCGCAGTAAGGTTTCGCGATCACATGAACCGCTTCTTGCAAGCTGAAGAATGCGCCAACCAGCGCCACGCTCACGCCGGCTTCCAGCGCGTAAATAGGCAAAAAGGCTTTGAGTGTATACAGCGCGATGAAAGTAACGGCTTCCAGCGAGCCTGTCAGCCAGATGGCCGGCGTGCGCCCGCCATCGCGAATCGCGTTGCCGATATGCTTGAGCAAGGGATTGCGCTTGCGCTTATTCTGCGGACGGCTATCGGGCAGTTGCAATACTGGTACAAAAGCGGCGCAGCTTATCAAGCCAATCACTGTGAAGACCGCCACCGGCTGCATAATCGTCAGCAGCCAGCCCGCCAGCGCCGGACCAACGATATAGCCGCCGCTGCGCGCCATTTGAAACCAGCCGATGTCTTCGGCGACCGAAGGGTCTGTGTCTACGCGACCTGACGGGTCTGTGTCTACGCGACCCGACGGGTCTGTGTCTACGCGACCTAGCGAGGCTGCATCAACCCGCTTTGCGGCTGAAAGCTCGGCGATATACGCCAAGGTCACCGGGCCATAAATCGCTGTCGCCAAGCCATGTACCAGGCGGACGATGAGCAAGCCCTCGGTGCTGCTGATGAAGCCGTAGGAAAATGGCATGAAAGCGAAGAAACAGGTGCCGATCAAAAGCCAGGCGCGCCGCCCGCCGCGGTCGGACAAGATGCCGAAGAAGGGCTTCAGCACCAGCCCGGTTATGGTGGATACGGATACGATTGCGCCGAGGAAGGCACCAGTCGCGCCCAGCGAGTTGGCAAAAATGGGCAGCAGCGGCGTCTTGCCCATCTGATAGGCGGAGCGCGCGATGAAATCCGCCAGCATCAAGTTGAGGAAGGGTTTAGAGCGCCGCATGATTTATCACTACCGGTCCTGCGGGGTCGCGCTGAGGCCAACCCGCCAGAGCAATCGCGCCAGATTTTTCTTAACCACCTACGCGACCTACGCCCCACTATGAAGCGCTCACAATATCATCGCTTTTTTCATTGGCGATACTTGGCGACACGCCTACATTTCGTAAGATTGATGTGACATATCACACATATTGTTGCTGGCGCGCTTGTTTTGCCAACTCGCCGACTTTGACAGGCGCGAGGCAAGGATCACCTAGACTTAAAGTGATTTGCTTTGCGCGCTAGACCACTTTGAGCGCGACCACGCCAAAGCCGGCGTTGCTGAGCATGGTGTTGAATTCCGCCAGGTTGCCGTCCACGATGTCCGCAAATTTGTCGAATACGCCGTCAATATCGCCGGCGATTTCTTCGTAAGCACTGTATTCATAGTCAGCAGGCTTGTAGTCGCCAAGCGCCACGTTGAAGGTCAGATTTGTCAGTTGCGCGGCAAGCCGGTCGCCATTGTTCATGCTGTCGGGCCAGCCAGCGCGGGTATCGGGGATCATCAATTCCTTTTCGACTGCGAGCACCTGTTCTTCCAGCGCTTTTGCCGCTTTGATGATGCCGGCGGCCGATTCCAGCCCGGCGATGCGCTCGCGCCAGCTCTTTAGCTGGGCGCGCACATCGCGCATTTGGTTGATGGCTTTATGCGTCTCGGAGACTTTGTCGCGGATAGTCAGGAGCAGGTCGAACTGTTCTTTGAGATCGGCATCGGAAGATGGCACACCGGCTTCCTTAATGATGTCGAAGGATGCGCTTAATTCTTGCTCGCCGAGGCAGAGCGTCGCCTGATAGGTCCCGGGCGCGGCATGCGGTCCTTTGATGAAACCCTGCTGATTATCATCGTGCGGGATAACCTTGCAGGCGTCGGCATAGCGCAGATCCCAGACAAAGCGGTTCCAGCCGGCATTCGCTGGGATGCGCAATTCTTTGGGCGCGTCGTCATCGCGCCCATTGGCTTTGTTGGCGGCTTTTTCTTCTTCGTCGGCATGCAAGCTCTTGAAGGTCTTGACCTGCTTGCCAGCGGCGTCATCGATGCGCAAGCTGATGGTCGACTGCGGTTCTTCGGGCAGATAGTAGGTAATCACCGCGCCCTTGGGCGGATTGACGCCGCTATCCAGCCAAGTTTCTTTGCGTCCGTGTTCGGGCGTTTCCTCAACCAGGTAAGGCGCGACCGCGCCCAAGGTGCTCATATATTGTTTGCCGTCACCGCTTTCGAAGAGCCCCTCGAAGACCTTGGGCAAGCGGCGCTCGACTGTGCGCGGTTTGAGGAGGCGGGCGGTTTCCCCTTCCTTCTCTATGGAGTGGGGGTTCAGCTGATGCAGCACGGTCAAATCATCCAGAATCCAGAAGGAGCGCCCGTGCGTCGCGATGACCAAATCGCTTCCCTTGACTTTCAGGTCATAAATTGGGCAGACCGGCAGGTTGAGCTGGAAGCGCTGCCAACTGTCGCCGCCATTATATGAAATGTACAAGCCGAACTCCGTGCCCAGGTAGAGCAAACCGGCGCGCTTGGGGTCTTCGCGGATGGCGCGGCAGAAATGATCATCGGCGATGCCGGCGGTGATGAGCGCCCAGCTCTCGCCGTAGTCCGTCGTCTTGAAAACGTAAGGCGCGTAGTCGTCGTTTTTATAGCGCGTGGCGGTAACATAAGCTGTGGCGGCGGCGTGCGGGGAGGGTTCAATCATGTTGAACATGATGTTCCCCCACCCCCCGTCCCCTCCCATTAAGAGGGAGGGGGAATTGACCGCGGATTCCGCAGAAGAGCCCTCCCCTTCCCTCCTTGTGGAGGAAGGGGACGGGGAATGGGGGGTAATCTCGTGCCATGCTCCGCCGCCATCCCGCGTGATATGCAGCAGGCCGTCGTCCGAGCCAGCCCAAATAACTCCGGCTTCGTGGGGAGATTCCGCCAGCGTGTAAACCGTGGCGTAATGCTCGGCACCGACGGCATCGCGGTTGATGGGACCGCCCGATGGCTTGAGCGTCTCGGGATCGGCTTTGGTCAGGTCGGGGCTGATTTCTTGCCAGCTTTGGCCCTCGTCGGTCGTCTTCAAAATCTGATTGCCGCCGATGTAAATGATGCTGCTGTCGTGCGGCGAAAAGACGATGGGGTAGGTCCAGGCGAAGCGATATTTGTCCGCTTGCGCGCCCAATCCAGTCGAAGAGCGCGGCCAGGTTGCAATCAAACGGATTTGCTGTGTGCGGTGGTCATAGCGCTGCAAGCTGTTGCCGCCGCCGGGCGAGCTGCCAATCGCGCCGACGTATACGATATTGGGGTCATCGGGATGCACAGCGATATAACCGCTCTCGCCGGAGCCGGTGATATCGCAGTCGTCCCACATAATCGACATATAGCGGCTGCGGCTGGGCACGCGCAAGCTGGAGTTATCCTGCTGCGTACCATAAACATAGTATGGCTCGTTGCTATCGACATCGAGGTGGTAGAACTGGGCCGTGGGCTGATTGTAAATGCTGGAAAAGGTCAAGCCGCCATTGAGCGAGACGCAAGCGCCGCCGTCATTGCCGTGGATCATGATCTGATTGTTATCGGGATGAATCCAGAGGTCGTGGTCATCGCCGTGCGGCGTGGTAATCTCGGTGAAGTTGTGGCCGCCGTCGGTCGACTTCCAGAAGCTGAGGTTGTTGACGTAGATTGTGTTCGCGTCCAGCGGATCGGCTGTCAAGTGCATGTAATACCAGGCGCGGGAAATCAGGCGATTGTCCTTGCTGCCGACGACCCAGGTATCGCCATAGTCATCGCTGCGGTAGACGCCGCCATCGGGCTGGTTCTCGATGATTGCCCAGACGCGCCCGCTTTGCGCCGGCGAAGCCGCCACGCCGATCTTGCCGAGCAAGCCTTTGGGCAGCCCCTTACTGTGGCTGATGTTCTCCCATGTGTCGCCGCCATCCAGGCTGCGCCACAGGCCGCTGTCCTCGCCGCCGGACGAAATCTGCCAGAAGTTGCGATAGGCTTCCCAGAACGCGGCGTAAATGACGCGCGGGTTGTTCTTGTCGATGCTGAGGTCAATGGCACCGGCTTTGTCGCTGACATGCAGGACCTGTTCCCAGCTTGCGCCGCCGTCCTTCGAGCGGTAGACGCCGCGCTCGGCATTCTTGCCAAAGGCATGGCCAAAAGCCGCCATATAGACCAAGTCGGCGTTTTCTGGGTGTGTCCGGATTTTGGCGATTTGGCGCGTCTCTTTCATGCCCAGATGTTTCCAACTGCGCCCGGCGTCGGTCGATTTATAAAGGCCGTCGCCGATGGAGACATCAATGCGGATGGTGGTTTCGCCACTGCCGGCGTAGATGACATTGGGGTCGGCTGGCGCGACTTCCAGCGCGCCCACGGACGAGGCTGTGAAATAGCCGTCGCTGATGTTGCGCCAGTATTGTCCGGCGTCGGTGGTCTTCCAGACGCCGCCGCAGACGCCGCCGAAGTAGAAGGTGTTACTGTCGCGCGGGTCGCCGGCCACGGCGACCACGCGTCCGCCGCGGAAGGGTCCGATGCAGCGGAATTCGGCGAGTCCGGTGAATGGGGAGTCGGTCATTGGGCTTGTCCTTTGTTCGGGTGGATGCGGTTTAGCGGACTATTGTAGACGATTTCAGCGCGGAGGCGTAGGGGGCGGGGGAGATTTTCATCACCGAGGCGCGCGGGTCTCACGAAGGAAAGATTTATTGATAGCGACGCAATTACCAGGATGGTGTATCTTCATAAAACGATCTGATGAAGTGCCTCCAAAGACATTCGGCAGCCTTATCGACTGTACAGATCCGACAATCGTCGGGCTGATTAAACATACCTAAGAGTGTAAATTCCAGAGCGGGGCTACCTTCTAGCTCAACTACATGAGCCAACCCATTGTATGAATTCTTGCTCATGAAGGAAGTGCGTCCATACTCCTCATTATAGCCAATGCCATTAAATCCAATGTTATCGCTTTTCCAGATCATGCAACTCAGTTTGATTTCGCCACTAACGTATATTTCACATTTAAAAGCCGTATCCGATTCGCCGCGAATTTTGGTTTGGATTCGCGAGTCAGATTTTTCAAACGTGCTAAGCGCATGTCCGAAATAAGCGCGTATTTCCACTATCGCATTGTATAGAAACTCTTCTTTTTCTAGATCCGTAAGGTCTCGGCTCATCTGTGGCAATGGAATCTCACGACTTCTGGTTTTAGCAGAGCTAAGTTCAGTCTTTGACCTTCCATCCCAAGTCTTCCAATCATCAGGGATCTTTTCCCACCGCAAAGTTTTGGCATTGCGCAAAGCTTTCATTAAGTGGATTGTCGATTCCTGTGAATCATCAAAGTTAACCCATTGATGATCATCTAATGGAAACGGTACAAACGTCTCACGATTCAGCCGAACTGTGACTAGGGGCTTCTGCAGTAGAGCGGCATGCTGAAGTTCCCTTTGGCAAGTTTCTGACCTTTGCGAATGGTCAGATATACAGAATAGAAAAATGTCGCTCGCTTCAATGTTCGAGGGGAGTTGCGGATCCGCCGGGTTCGCTCCCATCATGTCGCGTTGAAAGCGCCACGAGTGATAGCCGTCATAAGCTATCAGCTCCTCGAGCCTCTTCGCGGTTGCCGCGTCATCGCTTGCATGGCTTATGAATACGGTCATTGATTTACCCTATCGTTCTGTAAATCCTTCTTAATTATACGGCACGTATTCCATTAACGTAGCTGTCGCTCCGCAAACGGGCGGCTCAGCGTGTGTCCCCTACATTATCTTCGCGCCCTCCGCGCCTTTGTGGTTCAAAATAAAACTCTGCGCCTCTGTGGCTAAATCCCAATCAGCGCCTGACAGTCCGCGCTCGCAAAATTATCCCGCACCCAGTCGGCGCGCTCGCGGGCATGCTCCCGCGCCAACTGCGCCAAGCCTTCATCCTTCATCCAGTTGACCTTCTTGTTCTCTCGCAGCAAGCCGCGTAGCGTCAGATATTGCCCTTTCCGCCCATTGCAGGGGCGGCAGAGCAAAATGCGGTTGCGGATATGATTCTCGCCGCCGTCCGCCCGCGGTTGGATATGATCCAATTCCATGAACTCGCGTTCTAATTTGCGGCCGCAGCCAGCGCAGATGACATTGCCATTGCTGCGCTGGGCATCTTCCAGTACCCGCTTCATCTGGCGATGACTCAGCTTCTCCCAGGCTTCCACAGCGCGCGGCGTCTTCAGCTTGAGGCTGGGCGCGGCTAGTTCGTTGTCGTCTGTTCGGCGCGGCGGCTTGGTCTCGTAATGAACGCGCTTTGTCCAGAATTGCAGCGCTTTCTCCTCGGCGGTGAACATGCCCTCCTCCGCCAGGCGGTTCAGAACGGTCTCATGCGCTTTGTCCCAGATGTCAATGCCGATCCATCGCCGCCCCAGCTGCTCGGCCGCGACCGGCGTGGTCGCGCAGCCGCAGAAGGGGTCAAGCACAATATCGTCTTCATTGCTGCTGGCTTCAATGATGCGGCGGTAAAGCGCGAGCGGCTTCTGGGTGGGGTAGCCGGTAATCTCTCCTCTGGTAGTGGGAAACCAGCCCGACGAACCGTAGAGGGATTTGATGTCCGTCCATGTATCCGATAAGGGAACACCCGGACTCTCGTCTAGATATTGTCTGATTATTTTTCCATTGCGCGTTCTAGTACGATATTTTCGCCCGTCAGCGTCTATGTGTCTAAACCACTTTGTCTTGTAATTTTCCGAGTAGGGTGTGTACTGCCTATTGTAAGTGTGCGCGCTATACTGCTTCGCGTAGACGAGCAAGGTTTCGTGCGCCTTGACAGGCTTTTTCCCGCCAGCCCGGCCACCAGAGGGCGTACCGTAATTCCAGATAATCTCGGTGATGAAATTCTTCCGCCCAAAGATGCCGTCAAGCAAACATTTGACATAAGCGACTGCTGTACGATCAAGATGGAGGTACAGCGTTCCATCCTTGCGGAGAATGCGACGCATCTCCATCAAGCGCACGCCCAGCCAGCATAAAAAAGCGCCCATGTCGTCCCCATAAGCCAATCGCGCGCCCGCAATCACACTCTCGACAGCGGACCAATCGTCTTTGATGCTGTCGGTCCATTCCTCGTGCACATCGTCGTCCCAGCGCCAGCGGTCTTTGAAGCGCGCGCCAGCCGCCAGGCTGTCGGGCGTGGCGTGGAAATCGCGATTTTTGTTGAAGGGCGGGTCGGTAGCGATGAGGTGAACCGTCTCGCTGTTCATGCCGCGCAGGAAAGCGAGGTTGTCGCCGTGATATAGCATTCGGTTATTGAAGTTGGGCTGCGCCAAAGTGAATTGCCTTTCACTTCTTCCATCAAATGTAATTGATTGAGTTTATTGTACCAAATACGCTAGTGGCTTTTGCGTCTTGCTGGTTTGTTGCTCGGTAGTAACGAAGAATCCTCCTTCCCGTTCTACCCACAGGTTTTCATGCTACAATAGCGTCGAGCGGAGGACACAGGAATGACCATAGACATCCCAGAAGACGTCGCCCTGCGTTTGGAAGAACTCGCAGAGCAGCGCGATACCAGCCCAGGCGACCTGCTGCGCGAAATGATAGAGCGCTATGCCAAAGAGCGAAGTCACGAGGATAAGCGGTGGGCGACCTTGGCGGATTTGGCGCAAAACGCCAAAGAAGCTGGGCTGGCTTCACCACATCCGGTGAATACCGCAGCCCGCAGCCGCGAGATACTAAACGCTGAATACGCTGACTACCTCAAGCATCGCATAAACAGATGACCGTTATCGCTGATAGCAATATACTTTACGCGCTTTACAACGCCAAAGACGCCTCACATCGAGAGGCAATTGATTTTGTGTCCCAGAATGATGAAACTTTGCTTGTGCCGGATGTTGCGCTGCCGGAAGTCTGTTACCTGCTTACAAGAGATATTGGTTATTTCGGTATGCAGACATTTCTTGAATATTTCAAGCGGATGAATGTGCAACTTGAACCGATAGTGATGGATGACCTGAGCAGAGTGCGCGAAATAGCAATTGTGTATGCAGATGCGGAATTCGACATCGTCGACTGCTGCATCATGGCCATCGCGGAGCGGCTGAACATCAGGCGTATCGCAACCTTCGACCGACGCGATTTCAGCGTGTTCCGCCCCAGTCACTGCGATTATTTCGACCTGTTGCCTTAGTTTGGCAGTCCCCCTATATCCACCCCGACCGCTCGTTTTTGAGCCTTAGCTGCTCATATTCTCTTCAATTCTTCAGCGTCCCTTCAGCGTCCGCGCTGGTAAATTGTCAGTCCATTCCACAGCAATCTTGGCTCCATTTCATTCCAGCGCTCGCCCGTCCAGCAATTTGGGCGCTATTGACATAGCTCATCATGAGTGTTATTCTGTGGCGACATTTTTTCCAGGAGAATTGATAATGAAAACTGTACTCGAACAATCTGCTCAGACGCTTTTTTTGCGCGGCGTGGTCGCGATCATTTTTGCGCTGCTGCTGCTATTTATGCCGGGCGTAACGCTGGCTTCTGGCGCGCTGAGCTTCGTGATACTCTTCGGCGCTTACGCGCTGATTGATGGGATTTCAACTATTTATGGTGCCGTTAAAGAGCGCGAAGGCCATTGGGTCCTGATGGCTCTGGTCGGCGTGGTTAGTGTTATCGCCGGTCTGTTTGCCATTGCCAACCCGGTCGTCGCGGGCGTCACTGTGCTCACCTTGATGGTTTACCTTGTCGCGTTTAAGTCGATAGCCGGCGGCGCGCTGGAGATTGTCAGCGCCGTGCGGCTGCGCGAAGAGATTGACAACGAGTGGCTGCTGGGCATCAGTGGCTTTATTTCGCTGGTATTTGGCTTTATTCTGTTGACAAATACCTTCGAGACGCTGGCGACGCTGCTGCTGATACTGCCCTTCTATTTGATTATCTCCGGCGCGATGCAGATTGCCTTGGGCTATAAGGTTCGCGGCTGGTCGAATCAGCAGAAGAGCAAAGCCTAAGCGCAGCCGATACCCGCGCGCGGGTTCCGTCAAGCTTTCTTCCTTAGTAAAGCCTTGTAAAGCCTACTGCCTGCGGCTTGTTGTCTATGGCAGCAAGTCGCTTTGGTTTGCCCCGCCGCCTTGACGCTTGGGTATTCCGATACCTTTCCATACCTTTCCACCCGTTCCCAAAGACAAGCGCGAGCGAATCCTGCATGGCGCAAGTGAAATTCACGCCCAACCTCAAACGTTTCTTCCCCGACTTGCGCGAATGCGAGGTCGAAGCGGCCACCATCGCCGAAGCCCTTGCCGCCGTCGACGCGCGCTGGCGCGGGCTGGGCGATTACATCATCGACGAGCAAGGCGCGCTGCGCAAGCACGTCAACATCTTCATCGGCGACGAACTCATCCGCGACAAGCGAAGGCTCTCCGACAAGATAAATGCCGAAACCCGCATTACCATCATGCAAGCGCTTTCCGGAGGCTGAACCATGCGCGAGAAACTCTTGGTCGGCACGCGCAAGGGGCTGCTCATCATGAGCAGGGCTGGCGCGGATTGGGCGATTGAATCGGCGCGCTTCGAAGGCATAGCCGTGCCCTATGCCATGCGCGACCCGCGCGATGACACGCTTTGGGTTGCGCTTGACCATGGACATTGGGGCGGCAAGCTACAGCGCTCGCGCGATGGCGGCGCAACCTGGCAAGAAGTCCCAGCGCCAAAATATCCCGCCGGCGCGACCGTCCCGCCCGATTTCACTACGCCCGCAGCCACCAGCTACATTTGGCTGATTGAGCCCGGTGGCGCGGACGAGCCGCAACGTCTGTATGTCGGCACCGAGCCAGGCGGGCTCTTTGTCAGCGATGACGGCGGCGATTCTTTCCAGTTGATGGAGTCGCTCTGGCATCACCCGACTAACAAACACTGGTTCGGCGCTGGGCGCGATCATCCCGGCTGCTGCTCCATCGTGGTTGACCCGCGCGACAGCCGCCATTTGATCGCCGGCATCAGCGTCGGCGGCGTCTACGTCAGCCATGACGCCGGCGAAACTTGGCAGGCGCGCAACCGCGGCCTCTACGCCGACTACCTGCCCGACCCCCACCACGATTTCGGTCATGACCCGCATATCATTCTCGCTAGTCCATCAAACCCCGATGTGCTTTGGCAACAGAACCATTGCGGCATTTACCGCAGCGAAAATGGCGGGCTGCAATGGCAAGATATCTCGGAGCAGGACGGACCCGCCGGCTTCGGCTTCGCGCTGGCGCTGGACGCGCAGGACGAACGCGTGGCTTGGGTAGCGCCGGCCGTCAGCGCCGAGTACCGCGTGCCAGTCGACCGCGCCCTGCGCATCTGCCGCACCGAAGACGGCGGGCGCACCTGGCAGGACCTGCGCGCGGGCTTGCCACAAGAAAATGCTTATGACCTCATCTTTCGGCACGCCCTGGACGCGCGCGGCGATACGCTGGCCTTTGGCACGACCGCTGGCAATTTCTATGTCTCCGATGACCGCGGCGATAGCTGGCGCTGCCTGGCGCACAACCTGGCGGTGGTTTACTCGGTTCGCTTCATGTAATTGGCGGCGGCCATGCCGCTGGACAGATTCCGCGCGCCATGCGCGGCGACCTGGGACACATTTGACTCCCCAGGCCAAACCCCTCCCCTGAACTTGCCTCGTGAACTTGCCCCGCTTTTGTGGACAGCCAACTTGTCCAATATAATCAGTCCAGAATGAAGGGGAAATGGCATGATGAAGTATCCCAATGAGTTGAAACGCGAGCGAGCTAAATCGCGGCTGCGCCAACTTATTTCGGTTGCCGCATCGATATTGGATTGCGGCGCGCCGCCTCAGTCGATTCCAACTAAAATATAAGAATCGTTTTTTATTTTCTTGGGCTTGCGCCTGCGTTACAATTGTGAAACGTTACATTTGTAAAAAAGGAGTGCGGCGATGACAAAATCAAGCGATCAGCTATTACGGAAAATTCAAGGCTGTTTGTACGGTGGCGCGATTGGCGACGCCATGGGCGCGCCGGCCGAATGGCGCATGCCCGAGGAGATTCGGGAGCGCTACGGTTACATTACCGACTTGGTCGAAAGCTGGGATGAGGAGAACGTCCGCGGCCGCGGGCATGGCCGTTACACCGATGATAGCCACATGGTGCAGTTGCTCTGCGAGTGTTATATCGAGCGCGGCGACCACCTGGACGCGCACGAATTTTTCCGCCGCATGGTGCCGAAGATGGCGCTGGAAAATCGCTGGATACCAGAGTATCAGCGCGAGATGCCGCTGGTCGAGCGGCTCTTTTATCCCGAGAAGTGGCTCTATAATCGCTGGCTGGCCAATGCCGACCCGCGCAACGCCGGCGTCGGCAATATGGTCAACTGCGGTGCCGCCATGTACGCCGCGCCTATCGGCATCATCAACGCCTGCGATCCCGAGCGCGCCTATGCGGAAGCGGTCGATGTCCTCAGCGCCCATCAAGTCAGCTTTGGTTTGGAAGCGGCGGCGGTCATGGCGGCCTGCGTGGCGGAAGCCTTCAAGCCGGATGCTTCGGTCAGTTCCATCATCGACACGGCGCTTCAGGTGGCGAAGGACGGCACCGCCGACTGCATTGCTGCCATCGCAGAGCGCGCCAGCGCGCTGAGCGACTGGCGCGAAGCCATCGCGCCCCTGCGCGCTGTCATGCGCGAATACGACACTTCGCCCGATGATGCCAAATCAAATCGCGGCAATGGCACGGACGATTGGACGCCTAGCCGCGCGCGCAGCATCGAAGAAGTGCCGATCGCGCTGGGTTTCTTGGTGGTGACAGGCGGCGACTTTGAGGGGACTATCATGGGCGGGACCAATTATGGCCGCGACAACGACTCCATCGCCGGCATGGGCGGGGCGATCGCCGGCGCGCTGCATGGCATCGACGCCCTGCGCCCTGAGTGGGTGGAGAAGATTAACAGCGCCAATCGGGTTGACCTGATGCCGCTGGCTGTGGACATGGCGGGTCTGACGCGGAGTTTGCAGCGGGCGCAGTTGGCGGCTGCGCAGGCTCGGCGCGATGCGTTTGAAGAGTTGGGCGGGGCGTGAGCGCGCTGGAGAATGTATTGTAAGTGTTGAGCAAGGCCTGGGATGGTGGTGGGGGGGGATTTGAGATATTTTGTTCGCCAGTTAAAGGTTATAATGAAACAGTTGGTCTTCACTTGATCGCTTTCCGGGGATTATCGTGGCTTCCGTAGTTGACGTTTTCTGTGGTGCTGGTGGACTTACACATGGATTCGTACGGCAAGGATTCAGCGTTGTTGCTGGTATAGACAACGACATAGACTGCAAATATCCCTACGAGCACAACAACGATACTAAGTTCATCCACAAATCAGTCTGTGACATTGAGCCAGATGAGATTAACACGCTCTTTCTTCCGAATCAGCCGAAAATCTTGGTCGGTTGCGCTCCTTGTCAGCCTTTCTCCAGCTACACGCACAAACGCGAATACCAAGATAAATGGGACTTGGTAACTAAATTCGCTGAACTGATTGTCGCAATCAAGCCAGACGTGTTTTCAATGGAGAACGTTCCGTCATTAGTCACTTACAAAGACGGAAGTGTCTTCAACGAGTTCATAGAAATGCTTGATCCACACTATCGAAGTGACATCTGGTGGCAGATAGTCTATGCGCCCAACTACGGTGTGCCACAAATACGCAAGAGACTCGTGGTTCTGGGCTCAAGGCTGGGCAAAATTGAGTTGCTTGAAGCTGCCCGTGAACCGGGCGAATTCAAGACTGTTGAAGATACGATCGGCAATTTGTCGCATATAGAGGCCGGTGAGGTATGCGAACAAGACCCTCTGCACAGGTCGCAAGGACTTTCGCAACTCAACTTGAAACGAATACGCCAGTCCATACCGGGCGGGACCTGGCGCGATTGGGACGAAGAATTGTTAGCGCCATGCCACAGAAGAGCATCAGGCAGCACCTATTCCTCAGTCTATGGTCGCATGAGAGCGGACAAGCCTTCGCCGACCATAACAACGCAGGCATGTAGTTTTGGCACTGGCCGGTTCGGGCATCCCAGCCAAGATAGAGCATTGTCGCTTCGTGAGATGGCGCTGCTACAGACATTTCCAGATGACTATGAGTTTCTTGACTTTGAGCGGTCAGCTTGCTCATTTAAGCAGATCGGCAAGCTGATAGGTAATGCAGTGCCGGTCCTCTTGGCGGAGCGCATTGCCGAAAGCATTGAGAGGCATTTGGAAGAACATGGACACTCAAAGTAGCGAACACAAATACAAGATGACCATTGGTCTAAGTGTCTTGGACCACATGGGAAGAGGTCTGTACAGTAAAGTTCCGGCAGTATTGTCCGAAGTAGTAGCCAATGCATGGGACGCCGACGCCGAATGTGTTGACATCACGATTGATATAGAAAAGAGACAGATTACTGTTTGTGATAATGGGTTCGGAATGTCCGCTGATGACATTAATTCTAAGTTTCTCAACATCGGCTACCAAAAGCGGGTCAGCGAGTCCAATGACGGCATAACGCCCCGCGGCCGCAAGCCTATGGGCAGGAAGGGCATTGGTAAGCTTTCAGTATTTGCTATTGCAGATACGGTAGAAGTACAGACTGTAAATGACGGAAATAAGAGCGCTTTTAGGATGGATTTCAATGATATCAGACGCCAAATTGAGCATGATCCAAACGCGATCTATCATCCCGTCAACTTAGGATCCTCAACCGTAACAATTGCCAAAGGGACAAAACTAGTATTATCCAACTTGAGAAAGAAACGGACACCAGCTGCTTCGTACATTCGAAGGAAGCTCGCCAGAAGATTTAGCATTATCGGCAAAGACAATTTCAGCATGTCTATAAATGGCGAGCCTATTACAGCCAGAGACAGGGATTATCACAACTTCATGGAATACGTATGGTACTTTGGAGAGCAGGATGAACTGTCTGCGAGGTTTCCAAACGCTCGTAAGAAGGTCGCGGAGAACTACATTTATGGTGAGTCAGACGAATACGAAATATCAGGATGGATTGGCACTGTCGAAACACAAAACCAGATTGATGAAGAAACTAATGGAATTGTAATTTTCGCTCGCGGAAAACTTGCACACGAGAATCTTCTGGATGACATGATGCAAGGTGGCGTATGGACCAAATACGTTATCGGCGAAATCGACGCTAACTTCATGGATGAATCCAATAGCGAAGACATAATTACCAGCGCACGCCAAAGCCTAAATGAAAACGATGACAGATATATTGATCTGAAGCAATTCCTTGAGCAAGGCGTAATAAAGCGAATTGCAACTAATTGGTTGAAATGGCGGCGTGAAGCTGGTGCCGAAAGGACATTGAGCGAGCGAAAGAACGTCAAGCGCTGGTTTGATCGCTTAGGGCCGGATCAACAAAAGAACGCCAAGCAGCTTTTTGGAAAAATAGAAGCGCTTGAAGTAATGGATGAGGAAGGCAAACGAGAGTTGTATAAGGCGTCTATGCTTGCCTTTGAGCGTCTTGCGATAACTGATCAACTCAGTATCTTAAGTAGCCTTGAGACCGAAAGAGACTTTGACCTCGTATCGAATATCTTTGGGGATCTGAGCCAATTGGCAAGTGTACACTATTATGATATTGCGAAAGTTCGCGTGGAAATAATCAAAAAATTCAGGCAAATAATTGACGAGGATAAGAAGGAAAGAATAATACAGGAACATATCTTTAATGCGCTCTGGTTACTAGATCCATCTTGGGAGCGCGCGGCAACCAACAGCCATATGGAAGAAACCATAAACAAGGAATTTAAAGTTAAAGAGTCCAATCTTTCTGAATCACAGAAGCGAGCGCGCGTAGACATAAGGTATCAGACTGTAGTCGGCAAGCATGTCATTGTTGAATTGAAGCGCTACAGCGTAAAACCGAAGCTCCTAGAGCTCTTAGAGCAGGTTTCACTTTATAAGAAGACATTGCATGAGTGTTTGGTTGACAAGTTCGGTGAACAGTATAGAAATGCCCCCATTGATGTAATCACCATCACTGGTTACAAACCGTCATCGAATTTCACGCCGGATGACGAAGAGAAATTAAAGGTGGCGGCTGGTGTGAGGTGCTTAAGATATGATGACTTGATTGACAATGCCCTACTGAGCTACAGTGAATACTTACAGGCAGAAACATGCATATCTCAGCTCGTTGGCATAATCGAAAACATTGACAAAGACTTTAATACATAATTTCTCATGACCCCATCCCGCAGCCAAACCTTCTTCAACGAAGACGGCGTCGCCGGCTTGACCCACCGCGCCTTCACCGCCGCCATGGGCTACGACAGCGCCGACATGGCGCGCCCGCTCATCGGCATCGGCAACACTTACAGCGAACTCAACCATTGCAACGCCAACCTGCGCGCCCTCGCCGAAGCGGTCAAGCGCGGCGTGCTGCAAGCTGGCGGCCTGCCGCTGGAATTCCCCACCATCTCCCTGGGCGAGATCTACCTCAGCCCAACCTCAATGCTCTACCGCAACCTGGCGGCAATGGACACCGAAGAAATGATCCGCGGCAACCCGCTGGATGGCGTCGTGCTGCTGACCAATTGCGACAAAACCACCCCCGCCGCGCTGATGGGTGCCGCCAGCGCCGACATCCCCACCATCATGCTCAGCGGCGGACCCATGCTCAACGGGCATTACCAGGGCGAGACCCTGGGCGCATGCACCGACTGCCGCCGTTACACCGCCGAGTATCAAGCCGGGGCGATAACAGCCGAAACATACCAGGCGGTTGAGGAAAATTTAGTCCGCAGCGCCGGGCACTGCATGGTCATGGGAACCGCTTCTACCATGAATTCGCTGATGGAAGCGCTGGGCATGGCGCTGCCGGGCAATGGCGCTATCCCCGCCGCCGATTCGCGCCGGGTACGTCTGGCGCAAGCCACTGGCAGGCAGATTGTCGAATTGGTCAAAACGGACATCCGCCCGTCGCGGATACTGACCGCCGCCGCCTTTGACAATGCGATAAGGCTGCTGCACGCCCTGGGCGGCAGCACCAATGCCGTCGTGCATCTGCCCGCCATCGCCGGCCGCATCGGCGTCGATTTGCCGCTAAAGCGCTTTGATGAACTGAGCCGCGGGACGCCGCTCATCGCCAATATGCGCCCGACCGGTCAATATCAGATGGAAGACCTTTTTTATGCCGGCGGGATTCCCGCTGTACTCCAGGCTATGCTGCCGCTGCTCGACGGCGACGCCCTGACCGTGACCGGCAAAACATTGGCAGAAAATGTGGCGGCGGCGCAAAACAGCAATCCCGATATCATCCGCTCGCTGGACGCGCCGCTGCAAGCGGAAGGCGGCTTGAGCATCCTGCGCGGCAACCTGGCACCCGATGGCGCGGTCATCAAACATGCCGCCGCCAGCCCCGATTTGCTGCGGCACAGCGGTCCCGCGCTGGTCTTCAAGGACTTGGCGGACCTCAAAGCGCGCATTCACGATCCCGCGCTGGCTGTAACAAAGGACCATGTGCTGGTGCTGCAAAACGCCGGTCCCGTCGGCGGACCAGGCATGCCCGAAGTCGGCAATCTGCCCATCCCACAAAAGCTGCTCAAACAGGGCATCCGCGATATGGTCCGCATCTCCGACGCCCGCATGAGCGGCACCTCCTATGGGACCATCGTCTTGCATGTCGCGCCGGAATCGGCGCTGGGCGGTCCACTCGCCCTAGTTGAAGATGGCGATATCATCGAGCTGGACGTGCCGGCGCGGCGCCTGCGACTGCGCGTCAACGATGACGAGCTGGCGCGCCGCCGAGCGCAGTGGTCACCGCCCGCGCGGGCTTTCAAGCGCGGCTATGGGCAGATGTACCTGCGCCATGTCAATCAAGCGCCGCTGGGTTGTGATTTTGATTTTCTGCGGGGGATGGATCCGGTGCAGGTGTCGGAGCAGCCTAAGTTTTAACGCAGCATGCGCTTGCTAAGGGCTAACTTGCTTTATTTGCTGCTGGATTTCATAGATACTGATGTCAGCCTGTTCTGTTTTTGAGTAGATCGTCAGCAATACCGCTTGATTAGCCAGCCGCAAATAGTAGATAATGCGGAAGCCCCCGCTTTTGCCGCGTCGCGCTGCCCGATTTGGCAAGCGAACCTTGAATACTTCATAACCCGTTCCTGGAACGCTCTGTCCCGGTCGCTCGTCATTTTGCAGTTTTTCTATAAGTAGGCGAACTTCATTGCTTACTTGAGGATACTTCTTATTTTGGGACCGCAATCGTCTCTGAAAAGTCGGCGGGATGGCTACGGTGGTCGGCATGGTCCCTTATCTCGCTATCAATCTCGTCCAGTACTTCCAGCGCTGGTCGCAAATCACCAGCCAAGGCTTCTTGAAATGCCTGCCGCAGATCCGCCAAGATTTCAGCTTTGGGCGGCTCGGCGTCAACAGTGGCGTCGGCTTCAGCCGCGGCATTATTTCTGGTCAACGCGGTCATTCGCTTGTCTCCATATCAGCGTGTTACCCCATCTTATCATAAAATGCCTGCCCGTCTATCATGCATGAGCGCAATGCTTATCAAGCGCCGCTGGGCTGCGATTTTGATTTTCTGCGCGGGATGGATCCGGTACAGGCGGCGGAGCAGCCCAAGTTTTAGCGCGGGAAAAGCCGCCGCAATTCTAGCCTGAAGCCTGGCAAAACGCGCTCGCCGCTCAAGCTGCCGTCTTGCCCCAGGAATTCGCTTTCCGGCTCGCCATCGGCTCCCGCGCGCCAGACCTCGACGCCCAGCCGCGCCGGCAAGACAAGCCAGACAATTTCCGTGCCATGCTCCAGATAGACCGCGGCTTTGCGGCGCAGCTCGGCGAGCGTATTGCTGGGGGATTGGATTTCCACCGCCAAATCGGGCATGCGCGGGACGAATTGCTGGTGATTCGCTGGCGGGACATTTTCCTTGCGGATGAAAGCGACATCGGGACCGAGCAGCGAACTGCGGTCATCAGCGGGGAAATAGCCGACTCTCGCCCGCTGACTTCACCTAAGTCATGCGCTTCGGCGTAAATTCATCAAATAACGCGCGAAAATGTGCCCAGCGAGACCTGCCATGCAAGTATATCCAGGGCGCATATCCCAAAATAACTCCCCATCGATGAGATAGTAATGTTTGTGTTCGTTTTCCGGCTGCTGCGACAGTTGCCAGACATCCTCAACTGTGTAAAGCCGTTCTCGGATTGCCATGCCTGCCTCTGGAATCAATCTTGCTTGAGTATACGGAATTCCCGCCGCCGCAACAATCAGCCCAAGTTTTAACGCTGGAAAAGCCGCTGCAATTCTAGCCTGAAGCCTGGCAAAACGCGCTCGCCGCTCAAGCTGCCGTCTTGCCCCAGGAATTCGCTTTCCGGCTCGCTATCGGTTCCCGCGCGCCAGACCTCGGCGCTTTTCCGCGCCGGCAGGACGAGCCAAACGATCTCCGTGCCATTTGCCAGATAGACCGCGGCTTTGCGGCGCAGCTCGGCGAGCGTATTGCTGGGGGATTGAATTTCCACCGCCAAATCCGGCATGTTAGGGACGAACTTATCGTGATTGGCTGGCGGTAGGTTTTGCCTGCGGATGAAAGCGACATCGGGACCGAGCAGCGAACTGCGGTCATCAGCGGGGAAATAGCCGACTTCGCCCGTGACTTCGCCCAAACCATGTTCTTCGGCGTAAATTGACAGATAACGCGCGATAAGTACAGTAAGACGTCCATGCAAGAATCCTGGCGGCATTTCCCAAAACAGCTCCCCTTTGATGAGATAGAAATGTTTGTGTTCGTTTTCCGGCTGCTGCGACAGTTGCCAGACATCCTCAACTGTGTAGAGCCGTTCTCGGATTGCCATGCCTGCCTCTGGAATCAACCTTGCTTGAGTATACGGAATTCCCGCCGCCGCAACAATCAGCTCAAGTTTTAACGCGGGAAAAGCCGCCGCAATTCTAGCCTGAAGCCTGGCAAAACGCGCTCGCCGCTCAAGCTGCCGTCTTGCCCCAGGAATTCGCTTTCCGGCTCGCTATCGGCTCCCGCGCGCCAGACCTCGGCGCTTTTCCGCCCCGGCAGGACGAGAAAAACGATCTCCGTGCCATTTGCCAGATAGACCGCGGCTTTGCGGCGCAGCTCGGCGAGCGTATTGCTGGGGGATTGAATTTCCACCGCCAAATCCGGCATGCGCGGGACGAATTGCTGGTGATTGGCTGGCGGTAGGTTTTGCCTGCGGATGAAAGCGACATCGGGAGCAAGCAAGGTATGGCGATCATCGTCGGGATAATAGCCGGTTTCGACAGTAGGTTTTCCCAGGTCAAGCTTCTCCGCGAAAATCAAAAAATAGTGGAATATAAGCCCTGCAATATGTCCATGCAAGTACCCTGGTGGCATCTCCCAAAACAGCTCCCCTTTGATGAGATAGTAATGTTTGTGTTCGTTTTCCGGCTGCTGCGACAGTTGCCAGACATCCTCAACTGTGTAGAGCCGTTCTCGGATTGCCATTGTCGCCTCGCGCAGATCCTCACTTGATACGATTATACCGCAACGCGGCCGGTTAACTGGAAGTATGATATCGTAAGAACGATACAAAGTTCGCAACACAAGCAACACAAATGGAAAAAGCTGTCGGTCAGGCGAAGCGGCTGAATTCGAAGGGTTGCAAAAGCCTGGGGCGCTGCCCGCTGCGCGCCCATTCCGCCATCAACTTCCCGACCGCCGGCGCGATTGCCCAGCCATGCCCCGACCAGCCCAGCCCCGCCAGCATGTTCGCCGCGCCCGGCAGAAAATCGATGATGGGGATGCCGTCGACCGCGATCATCTCGGCGCGGTCGGTGAAAACTTCGTCCACCGCCACATCCGCCAGCGCCGGATAGACCGCGACCGCTTCCTGTCGATTGCCCTCAACTTGCTCGGGGATTGGCTCGCCTTGACCAGAGCGCTCGTCCCAGCGCCCGCGCCAACCGCCGGAGATCATCACGCGACCGTCGGGCAGCGGCTTGATGGCCAGGGTGCGATGCGCGTGGCCGATCAAGTGCGTCATGGGCGGCGGGATATCGGCTGCCAGCGCCATCACCTGGGGCCACATGCGCCAGATTGGCAACGCTATGCCGAGCGCGGCGCGGACAAAATCGGCGCTATGCGCGTTCGACAGCAGAATCACCCGCTTGCCAACGGCGATTTCCGCGTCCGCGCCGTCAATGCAGGCTTGGACCCGGACGATAAGGCTGCCTTGCCGCGTCAAGCCGGTCACCGGGGCATTTTCGATAATGCGCGCGCCAGCTTGGCGCGCCGCCTTTGCCATGGCGCGCGTGGTCGCGCTGTGATCAGCCACGCCGTCCTTTGGGCAATAGACAGCCGCGATGACCTGCTCGCTGAGCTGCGGCTCTAGCGCGCGCAATTGCCGGGCATCCAGCAAGCGCGAGTCAATGCCTTGCCGGTTCTGCATCCAGACCTGCGCGGCAGCGCCAGCCAGGTCTGTCTCGCGCTCAATCAAGTGCAGGTGGCCCAAGCGCCGGTAGCCGCTGCCGCCGCCGATTTGCTCGTCCAGGTCCTGCCAGATGTCATAAGCAAGGCGCATTAAAGGCAGTTCGCGCAGGTCGCGCCCATTCGCGCGCACACCACGTTCGCCCAAGCCGCCGGAAGCGCCGCTGGCAATGGATTTGGCTTCTAGCAGCAGCGTTTCTTCACCCGCTTTTGCTAGTTCCCAGGCGACGACACAGCCATAAATGCCGCCGCCGATGATGATATAATCGACCATATTCCGCCTCTTGAGCAGGGCTTGAGCAGGGGGCTTGGGCTTGAAGCCTACTCGTCCAATTCCCCGTCAGCCAGCCCCGCCGGCAGCGCCAGTGGCTGCGGCACTGTGCTGCTAATCGCCACGCGCTCGCCGCGCGCGGCCGATTCTTCCAGCGCGCACATGGTATCCAGCACATGATAAGCCAGGTCGCCACTGGCGCGCTGCGGACGCCCGGATTGGATCGCATAAGCCATATCGGCCAAGCCCGCGCCGCGCCCGATATTTGTTGTATGCGACAGCGGCACATCGTCCCAATCGCGCTGTCCACCGGTCATGAGCTGCACATCGCCATCGAAGCGGTTGGGGTCGGGCGCGCTCAGCGAACCCGTTTCGCCGTGAATCTCGATCGGGGGCAGGTGATGCCCCCAGATGTCGAAGCTGGTGATTAAGGTGGCGATTGCGCCGCTGGCAAATTCGAGCGTGCCCGCGATATGCGTATTGACCTCGACTGGCAGCGCCTGCCCCATCAGCGCTTCGCTGGTGGCGATGCGCTGCGGGAAAGTGATGCGCGCCGCGCCAGTCACGCGCGCCACCGGTCCCATCAGGTGGACCAAGGCGCTAAGATAATACGGTCCCATATCAAAGAGCGGACCGCCGCCCTTGAGATAGAAGATGCCGGCGTTGGGATGCCAAGCCTCGGGTCCGTGCGCCATGAAAAAAGCGGTCGCGGCAATCGGCGCGCCGATTTTGCCGTCGTCAATCACTTTGCGGGCGGTTTGCAAGCCGCCACCGAGGAAGGTATCGGGCGCGCAGCCGACGCGCAACCCAGCCGCATTTGCCGCCGCGATGACCGCCGCGCCATCCGCGCGCTTGATAGCCAAGGGCTTTTCGCTATAGACATGCTTGCCAGCCGCGAGGATTTGCAGCGAGACCGCGGCATGCGCGGCTGGGATGGTCAAGTTGACGATGATATCAATGTCGTCGCGCGCCAGCAATTCGGCGACGCTGTAGGCGGCCAGCCCGTGCTCGGCGGCGAAGGCTTTGGCGCGCTCGGTTTGAATGTCGGCGCAGGCGCATATGTTGATGACATCAAAGGGCGCGCAGCCGCGAATATAAGCCGGCGCGATATTGCCCGTTCCGATGATTCCAATGTTCAATGTCTGCATAGGATGTCCTTTTGCAAGGCTAATTGGCAAGGTCCTTGTCTTGAAGTTCTAGTCTTGCTTCTCTTGCTAGTCTTGAAAGAGAAAGCGCCTTACATGTCCAGTACACCGTCGGGCAAGCCCGCGGGCAGCGGCAGCGGCTGCTCAAGCGTGCTGCTTATCTCGATGTGCCTGCCTTGCTCGGACGATTCTTCCAGCGCGCACATAATATCCAATACATGATAGGCGAGCGCGCCACTGGCGCGATGCGGGCGCCCGGATTGGATCGCATAAGCCATATCAGCCACGCCAGCGCCGCGCCCGATATTGACGCTATGAGCCAGCGGCGCGTCAAGCCATTCGCGCTGTCCGCCGCGCATGACCCGCACTGCGCCATCAAAGCGATTGGGGTCGGGCACACTCAGTGAGCCGGTCTCGCCGTGAATCTCGATCCAAGGCAGGTGATTGCCCCAGACGTCAAAACTCATGATGACCGAAGCGATGGCGCCGCTGGCGAATTCGAGTGTGCCAGCGATATGCGTATTGACCTCGACCGGCAAGATTTGTCCCTTTAGCGCGGCGCTGGTGGCGACGCGCTCGGGGAAGGTCATACGCGCAAATCCAGCCACGCGCGCGACCGGGCCCATCAAATTGACCAGCGCCGTCAAATAATACGGTCCCATATCAAAGAGCGGTCCGCCCCCCTTGAGATAATAGAAGCCGGCGTTGGGATGCCAAGATTCGTGCCCGTGCGACATCCAAGTAGCGGTCGCGGCGACGGGCGCGCCGATTTTGCCGTCGTCGATGGCTTTGCGCGCTGTCTGCCCGCCGCCGCCGAGGAAGGTATCGGGCGCGCAGCCCATGCGCAGGTTCTTGTCAGCCGCGGCTTGAATGATAGCCGCGCCGTCCGCGCGATTGAGCGCCAGCGGCTTTTCGCTGTAGGCATGTTTGCCAGCCGCGAGGATTTGCAGCGAGACCGCGGCATGCGCGGCTGGGATGGTCAAGTTGACGACGATGTCAATGTCGTCGCGCGCCAGCAAATCGTCGACGCTGTAGGCATCCAGCCCGTGCTCGGCGGCGAATGCCTGCGCGCGCTCGACCAAGATATCGGCGCAGGCGCTAATGTTGATAAGGTCAAATGGCGCGCAGCCGCGAATATAAGCCGGCGCGATATTGCCCGTTCCGATGATTCCAACTTTCAGCATGTCCATTGGTTCTCCAATAAATCCGATAAAGTATTGCCAATCCCAAATTGTAAGGATTTGTAAGGCTTGTCCGCTACTGTGGCAAATTCACCAATTTTCGCTCGCATTCACCTGCATCTTGCTTCAAAATAGCATTTCGAAAATGAATACCTTGCGAAAATAGAACTTAATTCTTTCATTTAAGACGGCTTTAGGGGCGACTCTGTGCCGCGCGTAGGTCGCGTATGTCGCGTATGTCGCGTAGGTCGCGTAGACACTGACCTTCGACACTGACCTTCGACGCTGTCCGCCGACGCTGCGGGTCAGTCGCCCACTGGTAATAGCCCCGCATTTGCTACAAATATATCAGTAGCGGACAAGCCCTGTAGGGGCGAGCCTATAGACTCTGTTGAAAAACACCACCATCCCGTAGGTCTATGTCTACGTGACCCCGGCCCCTCCTCGCCATCTCATTCCCCAAAATGAGGGAAGGGGAGCTTTCTGAACCGTAATGAGCTGTTAAAGCCCCTCCCTCTTTATGGGAAAGTTTGCCATAGAGAGGGCGAACGGGTTTGGGGTGGGGGTGTTTTTCAATAACGTCCTATACACCTAGGCTCGCTCAATAGGGCTAATTGGGCGGCAAACCGAATCGCCCTTACCGGTTCTAATTATTTTGCTGGATTTACTCCTAATCAAGCGCGGATAGAAGTCATGCCAAGAAAGCAATGCAAATCCCAAATTTGTATGGATTTGCAAGGACGGCTTATGCTCTTGTTTTGCATGACGAACCCGGGTTTTGCGCAATCGCTTACTGCATAAATTCCGGTATGTTGCCGCGGACCATGGGCGGGTTGGAAACGGGCTTGGCCCAATGGATGGCGTTGGCGATGACTTTGCGAATATCGGCGCGATAGTACAAGGGATAGGTCTCGTGGCCGGGCCGGAAGTAAAAGATTTTGCCTTGCCCGCGCTGATAGCAGCAGCCGCTGCGGAAGACCTCGCCGCCTTCGAACCAGCTGATGAAGACCAGGTTGTCGGGCGCGGGGATGTCAAAGTGCTCGCCGTACATTTCCGCTTCGGGGAGTTCGATATATTCGGGCAAGCCATCGCAGATGGGGTGCGACGGATCGACTACCCATATCCGCTCTTTTTCGTCGGCTTCGCGCCATTTGAGCATGCAGCCGGTGCCCATCAGACGGCGGAAGATCTTCGACAGGTGCCCGGAATGCAGCACAATCAAGCCCATGCCGTTGAGCACGCGCTCTTGCACGCGGTCGACGATTTCATCGGCGACTTCTTCATGCGCCATGTGCCCCCACCAGGTCAAGACATCGGTATCGTCGAGGACCGCTTGCGTCAAGCCATGCTCGGCTTCATCAAGGGTCGCGGTTCGCAGCTCGAAGCCATAAGGCTGCAAGCCTTCTTTCAGCGCGTTGTGCATGCCATCGGGATAAACTTTGGCGATCTTCGGGTTGTGCTGTTCGTGGCGGTACTCGCTCCAGACCGTTACGCGGATGGGGTTCATGGCGTCCTCACATTACATTTGTATCAATTAGCAGGCATTATGCCCCGCGAACTGGCGATTTACAATTGAATTTTGCTAGTCGAATTGACGCGGCGCTGGACAGTTGCTGCCCTTATTTTGCGGGAACGTATCGGGAACGTATTTATGAGACCCTGTCAAAGCGCACATTGCTGTAGATGAATGCGAGCGGAATCTCGCATGCGGGCGCGGGGAATAAGCAGCTTGGCGTCCAGCCCTGACGCGACATGATACTGCCAATCAGCGTCTTGTCTCGTATAGGCTTCAATCAGCGGCTGGTCTTGGGCGACGAGGAAATAACCCTGCATGGATGGGATTTGCATATATTGCTCGCGCTTCCGATTGCGGTCTATCAGCTGCGTTGAAGGCGACAGGATTTCGAAAATCAGCGTCGGATTCATCAAGGTATCCTGATCGGTATAGGGTCGCAGCCTTGGTTCACCGCATAAGACGATAACATCTGGATAGGTGTAAGTGCCGTTATCCTCGACCAATACGCGCATATCGCTGGCACAGACCGCGCGACTTTTTCGACCTTTTTCTGAAAGTCTGCTGTCCAAGGCTGCTGCCAACTTGATGCTGATAAAGTTGTGAGGGGAGGCTGGTACCCGTCATCGGATATATCCTGTTGTCGAGCAACTCATACTTCGTTGGCTTCTGGCTTTCTCAAGCCAGATAGTCCCCCGCGCTCCAAAGGACCTCCGCTATTTCAATCGCCATCATTTGCTCCCGCTGGCAAAAACATCGGATTCGCTCTCGTCGAAATTGACGCGGCGATAAATCTCGCCGAGCGGAATTTCGCAATCCAGCGCCGGGATGATAAGGTTCGCATCAAGCCCGGCGCATTCGCTGTAAATCCATTCGGTCCCGGCGCGTGTATAGGCTTCAATCAGCGGCTGGTCTTGGGCGACGAGGAAATAACCCTGCAAGGATGAGATTCCAAGGTATTGCTCGCGCTTCCGATTGCGGTCGCGTGTTTCGGTGGATGGCGACAGGACTTCGAAGAGCAAGGTGGGATTTTCCAACTTTGGCGGCAACTGGCTGTAATTGAATTGCGCCTCGCCACAAACGACCATCACATCGGGGTAGGTGTACGTTGACACTGGATCAACCTGCAGCTGGATGTCTATTCCAAACACTTGGCATCTTTGGCTCTCTAGCCTGCTCGTCAGCACAAAGGCGAGGTCGAAGTTGATGAGATTGTGCGAGGGGGAGGAGCCGGGCATCGGAACAATCCTGTTGTCGATCAACTCATATTTGTATGGCTGCGCGCTTTCCCATTCCAGGTATGCTTCCGCGCTCCATAGGGCTTCCGCTACTTCAAGCGCCATCTTTCACTCCCACTGTAGCAACATTTGCCTAGCATAACATATCGGCACCGCGGTTTCTCTCAAAGCCTACAAACGCGCTTCAATGCCCGCCATCGCCTCTAGCGCGCGGATGATGCTGTGGTTGCCGTCGCCGCCATGCCCCTGCGCCTGCAGCGTCCGATACAGGTTGAAACACAGCGCGGTCGCGATGACTGGCACGCCCATCTTATCCGCCGCGCCCAGCACCAGTCGCAGGTCTTTCTGCTGCAAATCGATCGAGAAGCCCGGCTCCCAATAATCGCTGATGACCTGCGGACCGCGGTTCGCCAGCATCCAACTGCCGGCTGCGCCGCCCGTCACCGCTTGCAGCATCTTCTCCAAGTTGACGCCGCCCGCCTGGGCGAAGAGCAGCGCCTCGCTGGCTGCCAGCATATTAACCACACAGAGAATCTGGTTCGACAGCTTAACCGTCTGCCCAGCGCCTTGCTCGCCGACGTGTGTGATGGTGCTGCCCATGGCTACAAAATAGGGATTGGCGCGCGCGACATCCGCTTCGTCGCCGCCAATCATTATGCTCAGCGTGCCATTGGCTGCGCCTTCGCTGCCGCCGCTGATGGGCGCGTCCAGCATCCGTAGGCCCTTGGCATTGAGCTGCGTGGCAATCTCGACCGTGTTGACCGGGTTGATGGTGCTCATATCGATGACCAGATCGCCTGCGGAAGCGCCGTGGATGACGCCGTCCGCGCCCAGCATGACCGCTTCGACATCGGGCGTGTCGCTGACGCAGGTGATGATGATGTCGCAGGCTGCGGCGACCGCTTTGGGCGATGCGGCGGCGGCTGCGCCGCGTTCGACGAAGGGTATCATGCGGCTGGCGGTACGGTTCCAGACGGTAACGTCAAACCCGGCTTGCATCAAGTTGTCGACCATGCCGCGCCCCATGATGCCCAAGCCGATGAATCCAACTTTTTCGCTCATTTTGATTTGTCCTCGTTTGTCTATCTGGCTAGGGGTTTATGGTAACGCGAAAGGGGCTGGAGGTACAGATTTGAGGGAGGTGTAGGGGGCCTAAAATATTCGACACTAATTTCCAGAAGATTTGAGAGGATTTCGCTGCCCCCATTGCCGCTCATATTCTGCTGTCCGAATTCTCATTAGACATGCAATTAGAATATATATTCCAATTTAGAGCGAGTGTTCATATACTGACGAAAGCAGCGGAACATAAGCCCAGCCCTGTAGGGCGAGCCGTAGCCAAGCATCACCGACGCAAGGTATACTTGCGCCATGCTCACAAGCCCCGAACTCACCGTCATCGGCATTATTGTCGTCTTGCTCGCTCTGATCGCCTTGACGCGGCTGCGCATTGATACTATCGCTTTGCTCGTCCTGCTCATGGTCGCGCTGACCGGGCTCGTGCCAGCCAGCGCCGCCCTTTCTGGCTTTAGCAGCTCGGTGGTCATCACCATTATCGGCTTGCTCATCATCACCCGTGGTTTGCAGCAGACGGGCGTCATGCAGTGGGCGGCGCGGCAGCTGCAAAGCTATGGGCGCGGCTCCGAGACAAAGCTGATTGCTCTGGTCATGTCGACTGGGGCGGCTGTTTCTCTGCTGATGAACAATGTCGCCGCGGGGGCGGTGCTGCTGCCGGCCGTCGAGCAAGTATCGCGCGATGGCAATGTCCCCGCCTCCAAACTGATGATCCCGCTCGCATTCGGCGTAACTGTCGGCGGCATGGCGACATATTTCACAACTGCCAATATCTTGATGAGCGAGTTGCTGATTGCGCAAGGCATCGCTGGTTTAGGCTTGTTGGATTTCATGCCAGTGGGCGGCATCATTGCGATGGCGGGTTTGCTGTACATGCTATCGTACGGACGGCGCTTGTTGCCCGAACGCAATCCGCCACCGTCGTCTTCCGACCCAGTTTACCTGCGCGATGCCTATGAATTGCAAGGTCGGATGTGGCTGGTGCGCGTCTTGCCTGATTCCCGCCTCGCTCATAAAACCGTTCAAGAAAGCGATATCAATGACAAGCTGGGTTTGACAGTGGCGGCAGTCTGGCGCGGTCGACAGACGGTCGCCGTTCCCAAATCAAATCAAAAGATTTACCCCGACGACAAACTGTTGATTGTCGGGAGCGAAGAGCAACTCCAGGAGTTCTTGGAATGGGGTGTCGAATCAATCGAGCAGAACGAGCGCGCAGTAGCGAACGAGCTTCCGATTGAACCCAGAGAGATCGTGATTGCGCCCCGTTCTAACGCTATTGGCAAGACGCTTTCCAATATGAAGCTCAACCGCGACTCGGGCGTGCTGGCGATGGCGCTCTGGCGCAACGGGAAGAGCTACCAGTCGCGTGTGCGCAAGATGAGGCTTCAAGTCGGGGATGCGATTCTGGTCATGGGCAAGTCCTCAGACATTCAAAACTTGCCGAAGGACAAAAATTTCCTCCTGTCGGCTGACAAATTCTCGGCGGAAGCTTTTGAAAGCCGCAAAGCGCCATACGCTATAGGCATCACCGCCACGGTCTTGGCGCTTGCCATCTTGAATATCCTGTCCTTGCCCATCGCCATGTTGGCGGGGGCGGTCGCCATGGTGCTCACGCGCTGCCTGAGAATGGATCAGTTCTATGCGGCCGTGGACTGGCGCACGATCTTTTTGGTAGCTGGCATGCTGCCACTCAGCCTGGCTATCACCGAGACCGGCTTGGCTGACCGCGTCGGCGCGTTCTTGGAATCGAGCCTGATGAACGCCAACTCGCTTGTGGTGTTTGCGGTCATCGCCCTGCTAACGATGTTGATCGTACAAGTCATCGGCGGGCAAGTCACACCATTGCTGGTGGGCCCCATCGCCATCAAAGCGGCGCTGCAAATGGGCATTGACCCGCGCGCCATGGCGCTGGCGGTGGCAATGGCTTGTTCGCTGGCATTCATCACGCCGATATCGCACCCGGTCAATATCTTGATGATGCGTCCGGGCTTTTACAAATTCAGCGATTTCTCCAAGGTCGGCTTTGGCATGACGATTGTGACGCTGCTGGCGATGTTGCTGGGGCTGGTCTTGATTTGGGGGATTTAGGCTGAGGCTGGCAGTGGCGGCAGGTTTTCCAGGCGGCAAAGCCAGGTGTCGAAGAGCGGGCATTCCTGGCGGATTTTGGGTAAGCCGATTTCTAGGGCGGCGAGTGTGCCCATAGTTTCTTTGTCGTAGTCTGGTACCAAGTCAATGATACGCTTACTAGGCGCGGTATTAGAATTGTCATTAATATGCTCAGGCGTATCAAATCCGCTACGAATTTCGTGTAGGCTTCGCTCGACTTGCGGTTTGTATATGCCGTTAGCAAAGCCCCGCGGATGGCTAAACAGAAGTCCTTCGAATTCATACATTTGCACATAAGGAATGAATCTTTTCAAAGAGTAGGGGGCGATTTCAGATTCGAGTTCGCGGTTCAGTTCTGCGTAGATCATATTGGCTTTATGAGATAATGTCGATTGTCTTACCGCACTCCGCTTCCCGGGAAACTGTTCTCGAAGTCCGTAGAAGTCTATAAACGTGGTGCAATAGGGCTTGTGACCACCCAAGAGGAGTGGTTTCAGGCTGGTCAGTAAGCGGGTAAATGAAACATTGCCGCCTTTTTGTCCACTTTTACCGATCAGAGTGGGAGTTAGATAGAGGCCTATTGGACGGAAATGCGGTGTGAGAAGCTCCTGAACAAAAGTCGCTTCGGTCTGCCCTTCACAGATAATATACAGTCGAATCACGCGGGCATTCTCCCGCCAAGTACGTTTTTCTCCCACAACTCGCCGACTGAAAAATCATCAAGCCACATCTCAAATTCACTCTCGTCGAGACGACTGAAAACCGATGTGCCGTCCTTGCGCTCAACGACAATCAAGTCATCAATGGAGAATTCATTCAAAAACGGTACGGATTGCGTTGCCGTAATAATCTGCATTCTGTGAGAGGCCGAGCGCATCAACGCACCCAGGAGCGTAATGGCGTACGGATGCAATCCTAGTTCCGGTTCATCGATGATGATCGTCGCCGGCGGATCTGGCTGCAATAAAGCGGTAACTAGACAAATGAAACGGATAGATCCATCAGACAGCTGACTAGGCAAGAAATCATAGTCTAGATCCTTCTGACGCCAATAAAGTAGGATGTCTTGTTCATGGGGACTTGATGGTCTTGGTCTTGGACGCAATACGAAATCGTCAAAAAATGGCAACGCAAGTCCTACTATCTTGCGGATCATATTGTAAGCGCTGGGATATTCTTGGCGCAGCATGTACAGATAGGGCGCAAGGTTAGCAGCGTCCCGCCGCAAATACTCATTGTCGTGCAGTTCTGCAAGACGCTTTACCTGCGCCTTATCTCCTGTGTCGTGAAAATGAAATACTTTCCAATTCGAGATTGAAGCGTAGCAATAGTCTGCTCTTCGCCACTCGCCAGGTACAATCTCTGACTTCAATTTCGACTCGAAATGACCGACGCCTAATGGAAGACCTGTTTCATCATATCCGCCGCTATACAGCAAGCTCTCATTGTCGAAATACAGTTGGCCCTCAGCATTCGGTCTCAGGCTGAAGCCATATCCATTCTCGCCAAAGTCAATACTTGCCTTGAATTGTGAAGTCTCCTTGATACCGTAGGTTAGTATGCGATCGCTGCCGCCTCGATCACTAACCCACCTCTGCAAACGCCCTTCGACCATTTCACGCAACAAATAGAAGAAAGATACAAAATTGCTCTTGCCTGCGCCATTCGGTCCTATCAGCACATTGAGATTACGGAATTCCAGTCTTTCCATATTGCGGATTGACATGAATCCATTGATCCTTAGGTGTTGAATAGGACGCTTCTCGACCACAACATTTCGCCTGACACTGCGCGCTTGCTACCAAGCCTCAATTTTACCATATCGCTTGCTGCATTCAGTTTCTGGCTGCGTCTTATCTTTATATTCACATATCTTCCACGCGCGTCGAATTGATGCGCTTTTCTACTTTTCGCTTTATACTAATTTATATGCGACTTGCAATGCGCAAAAAATAGGGAGTGTTATTGATGGCTGTCCATTCCTCTGCAGCGGAAACACAGCAAGCGCGCGGCAACAGCGTGATGCGCGGTTTTGTACTGCGCGTCATCGTATTGACGCTTGTCATCGCCGCATTTATGCGCTTTGGCAATGTCAACATCGGTGCCATCGGACAAGGTTTGGGTTATGCCTTGGCTGGTGTCACGGTATTCCTGACCTTCCGCGTACTGGGTTTTGTCGACTTGACCGTGGACGGCGCTTTCCCGATAGGCGGCGCAGTCTGCGCCGTGCTGATATTCGGCGGCGCGCGCGCGGAAGTCGCGGTATTGGCGGCATTTGCCGCCGGTTGCTTGACCGGCTTGGCAACCGCGCTGATAGATATCGTCTTCAAGATTGAAGGCTTGCTGGCGAGCATTATCGTCATCACCGGCGCATATACCGTTACCTTGCATATCATGGACGGCAAGAGCAATGTGCCGCTCTTGGGCAAAGAAACCTTGATTAGCCGCCATTCCAAAGACTTCCGCAATTGGCTGGTCGAGCAGTTCGGCGATCAGATGCGCCGGCAATCGACCAATCTTTTGGAGATTATGATATTTGGCATAATGGTGATTCTCATCTTGGCGATTCTTTATTGGTTCTTGCGCACGGAAATCGGCTTGGCAATACGGGCGACCGGGAAAAACGACCAGATGGTGCGGGCGACCGGCTTGAACCACCATCTCATGATCATCATCGGGCTCATGGTCGCCAACGGGATGGCGGCGCTGGCGGGTTCCATGGTGGTGCAGCAGTTCGGCTTCGCCGATGTCAGCCTGGGCTTCGGCTTGATTATTCGCGGCTTGGCAGCGGTCATCATCGGCGAAGTCCTTTTGCGACCGCGCACAATCGGCCAGATGTTGATCGCGGCGGCGGCTGGCATGTTGGTCTTTGATATCTCGCGCGCCTGGATATTCAGCGCCCTGGACTTGCCAACGACAGATATTCAACTTGTCAGCGCCCTGGTTGTATTGGCGGCGCTGGGCACGCCTAGGCTCTATGACCAATGGCGGGCTTTCCAACGGCGTCAAAACTGAAAGGCAGGATTATGTTAGGGCTCGACAATGTTTCTGTAACTTTTAATGCTGGCACGTCAAACGAAGTGCGGGCGCTGCAGAACCTGTCGCTTTTCCTTGAAGCGGGCGAGTTCGTTACCGTGATTGGCTCCAACGGCGCGGGCAAGAGCACCTTGTTCAATGTGATTTCGGGGGCGATACAGGCTGATAGCGGCCGCATCGAGCTGGATGGCGAAGACATCACCTTCGCGCCCGAATACCGCCGCTCGCACGATATCGGACGGGTATTCCAGGACCCGCGCCTGGGCACTTGCCCGGGTTTGACCATCCGCGAAAACCTGTCGCTGGCTGCTATCCACGGGCGCAATGCCAGCTTGCGGCGCGACGTCAAAAAAGCCGAAGCAGCCTGGTTCTTCGAGCGCCTGCAGCACCAGCAGCTCGGCTTGGAGCACCGCCTTGACGCCGATGTCGCGCTGCTTAGCGGCGGACAGCGACAGGCAATCACCCTGGTTATGGCAACCTTGACCAAACCCAAGTTGCTGCTGCTGGACGAACATACCGCCGCGCTGGACCCCAACGCCGCCGAACAGGTTATTGCGCTCACGACGGAGCTAGCGGAGGCGAATGATTTGAGCGTCGTGATGATTACGCACAGCATGCAGCAGGCTTGCTCGCTGGGCACGCGCATCATCATGATGCACCAGGGGCGAATCGAATTTGAAATTTCCGGCGAGGAACGCGATAATTTGCATCCCGCCGATTTAATCGAACGTTTCCATTCCTTGGACAGCGGCGTGGAACTCTCCGACCGGCAATTGCTCGCTTAGGCTCGCGCCGCGCAGCAAGCTATGATAGCTGTTAATGTCGCAGCAAATCGGAATAAATTAGAATAAATTAGAATTGAAATGACGTCCGCATTACCCTAACTTGGGATATGCAATGATGGAGATGCAATGAAAATGAAGAAAGCGCTGCTCATTGTGATGATCTTGGTGATGATCTTGGTGTTTGCCGCATCAACCGCGCTAGCGCAGGCTGATGACAAACCGACAATCGCGTTTTTGAAATGGGGAGATTCGAGCAATGTCGCCCTAGCGGAAAAAGCGATACTGGATATGTTGGGGGCTTATGGCTTTATCAACGCGGCAGAACGCGCTTTGCTTGATGATGAACAGTCAATTGAAGGCGAGAACATCAATGTCATTTATGGTGACGCCCTATTTGACCGCATCGAGGCGAATTACATCATTGAAAAAGCTATCGATCGCGGCGCGGAGGTACTGATAACATTCACCACCCAAATGACGCAGATTGCCTATTACGCCATACGCGATTTCATCGACCCGCCCAAGTTGATCTTCACGGTGACTTCCGGTCCTTATATCACCGGCGTGGCGGATTCCGCTTGCGTCAAGCCGGGATTTGTCACCGGCACCCGCCCGGTAACAAATTATGAAGACATCGTGCCGCTGCTGCGCCTGCAAGACCCGGATATGAAAGTTGCCGGCACCATCTATTCGCCGCAGCAAGTCGCCAGCGAAGTTGGTGCCGCGCGCATGCAAGCAATTGGCGAGTCCCTGGGTCTACGCGTCGTAGCCGAATCCATCGTTGCCACGCCCGACTTGTATCAAGCGGTCGAAAACCTAGCGAACCAAGGCGCGGAAGCGATCATCATCCCCATCTTCACCTTCCAAGGCTTCAGCCTGCTCTTGTCGCTGTCCTACGACTATGGTTTGCCGGTGGTCTTTTCCGCGCCGCAGAACGCATTCCGCGGCGGCACGATTGGCGGCGGTTTCTTCGGCTTGTACAAGCAAGGCGCTATCGCCGGCAATATGCTGGTCGCGCATCTGAACGGCGATATTGACATCGCGCGGACGGGCATCTATGAAAGCGATGATTTTGCCTTTGCTGTCAATCTGGATGCCGCCAGCCTGCAAGATGTCGAGATTTCGGAGGCTCTGCTAGAAGGCGCAGCTTACATCGTCGAAAATGGGCAGACCGCCCAAGGCATTACAGCCCAATACCCGGAAGTCGATATCACGTTGCCAGAAATGCCTTTGGACGAACGGCGCGCGGCCGACCTGGACTTCCTCGCCGGGCTAGAATGCAGCGACGCAATAATCGCCGAGCAGCAAGCCGCGCTGGACGCGGCGGCTGAATAAATCGAATCGAATAATTCAGGGAGTTGCAAATGCTTCGGAAAACATTGCTCGGTTTAATCGTTCTGGCTTTGCTTTTGACGCCGGCCGCCCTGGCGCAAGGCGATGACAAGCCGACTATCGCGATTTTGGGGCTGGGAGAATTTGTTAATGTCGATGTAACAGAAAACGCCATCCTAGAAGCGCTGCTAGCGCGGGGATTCATCAATGCGGAAGAACGCGCCACGTTGGCTCAACGCCAGGACCTGCAAGGCGAAAACCTCAACATCATTTGGGGAACTGCCGACTTTGACTTGTCTCTGGTGCCCATTATGATTGACAATGCCATCGATCAAGACGCGGATGTCCTGCTCACGACAACAACAGTGGTCACCGTGACTGCTGTGGATACCACACTAGATATGGATGACCCGCCGGTCGTCCTGTTTACGGGCGTAACCACTCCCTTTTATTCCGGGATTGCGGATGCTCCCTGCATCAAACCCGATCATGTTACCGGCATCCAAGCCCGCGTTCCGTATGAAGAGATTGTCCCGATGCTGCTTTTGTACAACCCTGGTTTGCAGACCATCGGCACCATATTCCACTCATCTAGTCTGCCTGGCGCTTTCGGCGTAGAAAGCATACAGGAATACGCTGCAGCGCTGGGAATGACTGTCGAAACCGCCGCGATTGTCGCGCTGCCAGATTTGCGCGCCGCGACGCAAGGGCTCATCGACAAAGGCGTAGAAGTCTTGCTGCTGCCAGCGGATAATTTAGTTTCACTGGGAATGCCCATCATCGCAGGCGTCGCGATTGAATATGACATACCGATTTACCATGTCACTACCGGTGGGGTTACTTTGGGCGCGACACTAGGCATCGGCAGTTTCCGCCACTATCAAGAAGGCATCGACGCGGGCATTGTGTTGGCAGCCTACCTGAACGACGAAATCGATATTGCTAACACCGGCATCGGCTCCGTTGAGGGCTTGGCTGTTGGCATGAATGTGGATTTGGCTCGCGCGCAGAATATTGAGATAGACGACGAGCTGCTGGCGGCAGCGGACCTGGCGGTGACGGGCGGCATGCTACAGCTATCGCCGCGACTGTTTGAGGACTACTTCAGCGGCATGGATTCAGCCACCGTAATGGGCATCTTGGAAGCGGCGGCCGCAGCCTTCCCCGATGTCGAATTGGTGAACGGCAAATTGCAGCTGCCAGCACAGATGCTCGATTCGCTTGTGCAAGCAGGCGTCTCCTTCCTGGCCGCGAGTGGCACCCAAGGACCAGACGATTCAGCATTCCTCGCAAGCCTGAATTGCAGCGACGCGATGATCGCCGAGCAGCAAGCCGCGCTGGACGCGGCGGCTGAATAAATCGAATCGAATAATTCAGGGAGTTGCAAATGTATCGGAAAACATTGATCGGTTTAATCGTTCTGGCTTTGCTGCTGACGTCGGGCGCACTGGCGCAAGACGATGACAAGCCGACTATCGCATTCTTGCGTTACGCGGCAGCGGCTCCAATCACGGAGGCGACAAACGGGATCCTGGACTCTTTGGAAGCCTATGGTTATTTGACGTCCGCGGAACGCGCCGCCTTGAATGAATCCTATGATCTCAATGGAGAGAACATCAATCTCTTGTATCGAGACGCCGGTTTTGATCTGTCATCGGTGAATTTGATAGTCGAAGAGGTATTGGATAAGGGCGCAGACGCGATCGTGGCCGTCACGACGCAAGTGGCTCAGGCCGCCGTCAACGCGACACGAGACCTGGACGACCCGCCGGCGATTCTCTTCAGCCTGGTCACCACGCCCTTCGCCACCGGGATTGCCGATTCCTCCTGCATTAAGCCCGCTCATGTCACCGGCACGCAGCCGCTGCTCTCTTTTGCCGATTATGTTCCGCTGGTCTTGGTGCAGAATCCCGATCTCAAGGTCGTTGGCACGATTGAATCGCCCGACCAGCCCACGAGCATCGTTGGTTCCAGATTAATCACGGAAATCGGTGAATCGCTCGGCTTGACGGTGGAGGTCGTTTCCGCCGTCCAACTGACGGATGTGAATGTCGCAGTGGAGAGTTTGCTGGGCAAAGGCGTCGAAGCCATCATTCTGTCTGTAAATCCGTTGACCTTACAGGCTACGCCGGTCTTGATACAGAAGACGGCCGAGTACGGCATCCCGCTCTACGCGCCCATCATTCAGCAGGTGTACAACGGTGTGACCATTGCCGCCGGTTTTCACAGTTTCTATGAAGAGGGCGTGATTGCCGCACGCCTGCTGCATGCCTACCTCAGTGGCGAAGTCGATATGGCGGATGTAGCTATCAATCAATCGCGCAGTTTCGGCGTGGCCATTAACCTCGACACTGCCGCCGAGCAGGGAATCGAAATCTCCGAGGACATGCTGGCAATGGCGAACTTTGTCATAGAAGGCGGGGAAAGATCGGAAGGCGCGGCAAGCGACCTGGACGATAAGCAAGTGGCGCTGCGAGACATGACATTGGAAGAGCGGCGCGATGCGGACGCGGCATTCCTGGCCGGGCTGGCATGCAGTCCGGAGATGATCGCCGAGCAGCAGGCGGACCTGGACGCAGCCGGCAGCTAACCAAGACGAGTATCTTGGAATCACAGCGAGCTGACGGACTCCACTTCCAGTAGGCTTAAGGCAACAGAATTACGGAGGGCGGTCTCGACAGATCGCCCTCTTTGTTATTTTCAATTCCGCTTCTACTGCACGCTTAGCCGGCGGCCGCTGTCTTAGCTTTCGTCGACTTCCCAAATCCGGCTTTCTCTCGCGTCAAAGAAGCCTTGATTAGTCGCTTTTAAGCGCCAGATATCCACCGAGCGCAAGACCGTCGGCTCGTGAAAGGAATAGCCGCGCAGATTGCCCGCAGCGCGGTAATCCATATCACAAGCGACTAGCGCTTGCCTATCGTTGACAAAGACCTCGACCAGATATTTGTCGATAAAAATGCGCAGGACCAGGTCTTCGTCTGGCGCAAGTTCGCTGACGGAGAAGGGCGCTTCGGTATCGCCAACGCGCACGCGGCCGTATTCCGGCAGTATCAGTATCGGCAATCCCGCGCGCCGCTCATCCGCGAAGAGCTGGACGCCAAAACGTTTGCGCTCGGCTTCCCCCCGCGGGACGACGATTTGAATCTCGTAGGCATCGCCCTCCAGGGCAGCGATGGCATCAAGCGCTAGCATTTCTTCATCCGTGTTGGCGGGCGCGACTTCGACATCACGCAGCGAGACATGGTCATAACGCAGGGAAGCCAATTCTGCGAGCGGCTTCATGCGCAGGCTACCATCCGCTGCCAGGCTCAATTCGCGCGGCAGCGATTGAATCGTGCGCTCGACGATGTCGGGGTGCATCGAGCGCAGCCAAGCCCACATGACGCGGCGTCCGTCGGGCGCGAGCAGGGATTCCGGCGCGAAGTAATCGCGGTCCAGCGCGGCATAGAGCGATTGCTGCGGACGCCGCCAGTTCATGCGGCCATGACGCTCGGGCAGGAATTGCTCCCTTTGCGCGTCCCAGTCGCCCAGATAATAGCGGCAGCCATAGGGATGGCTGATACAGAGCAGCATCCACTTGTCGCCGAGTTGAAAGAAATTGGGGCAAGAAATGTCTTCACCGATGGCGGTATCCGGCAATTCGTGCTGCAGGAAGTCGCCCAGGTAGGTCCAGTTCAGCAAGTCATGCGAGCGCAAAATCGGTGGTTTCTGGCCGCCGGAGATGGCGTAATAGCTATCGCCGATCAAGAAGCAATCCGGGTCCCAATGGCGCATATCGGGCGTCCGCCCCGCAGCGGTTTTGGGTTCGATGGCATAAGGTTTTTCCCATGCCGTCAACTGTCGATCTTTGGCGATGGCGATGTGATTTCTGCCCGATGCTTGCCCGTGGTAGATGGCGGCGGGCTGGCCGGTTTTGGTGAGAAATCCGGTGCCACTGAACATGCCATGCCCGGTGAAAGCGGGCTGCAGCTTGGTGCGCTGCCAGCGCCAATGCAGCATGTCTGGGCTGGTAACATGCACAAAGGAATAAGAATCTTCGCCGCGCCACTTGTGGCGCAGGATGTAATGCAGATGATAGCTGCCATCAAGGTAGAAGGCGGCGTTGGGGTCGCCCGGCGAGCTGTCTTCGCCCGGGTGCATCAGGTGGAAGTTCAGCGCTTGTTCGACGGTCACGGTTGTCATGCTTATGATTCTCCTCATCTCCGCGCAAAATGACTTATAATTCTAGCGCATTCAACATCATTGCGGCGCAGCGTATTTCCCGGAAGTGTAACAGGGAAATTGCCCCGCTTCCGCAATGCCGCCCTCTTTATGTTTCCCGCTTACAGTGATAGATTAAGGCGCTTGCCAAAGAGCGCAGGAGAATGAGCATGCAAGTCGCGCGACTGCACGGACCAAGGGACATCCGCATCGTGAATGAACCGGAACCGCCCCCGCCGGGACCAGGCGAAGTCCTGCTGCAAATCCGAGCCGTCGGCCTCTGCGGCAGCGACCTGCACATGTACGAAACCGGGCGCATCGGCTATACCGATATCAAAGAACCCTTCATCCTCGGGCACGAATTTATGGGCGAGGTCATCGCCCTGGGCGCTGCGGCTCGTGACGGTGCGCATCAGCCGCTGAAAAAGCGCCAGCGCGTGGCTGTGGAACCGGCGGTGCCTTGCTGGCGCTGCGAACTGTGCGAGCGCGGACATCCCAATCTATGCCCAAACCATTATTTCTACGGGCTCTTCCCAGAAGACGGTGCCCTGCGCGAGCGCATGATCGTCAGCGCGCGCAACTGCTTCCCCATGCCCGATTCGCTGAGCAACGCCGCAGGCCCCTTGCTGGAAACGTTGGGCGTCGCCATCCACGCCATCGACCTCAGCAAAATAAGCCTTGGCGATACCGTGGCGGTAATCGGCGCCGGACCCGTTGGCTTGCTCATCGCGCGGCTGGCGACTTTGGCGGGGGCGGCGCGGGTCTTCGCTTTTGACAAATTCGCTTGGCGCTTGGACAAGGCGCGGGCTTGGGGCGCTGACTTCGCTTATAATGTCGATGATTGCGACCCGGTCGCCGCCGTCCGCGATCTCACCGGCGGGCGCGGTGTCGATGTGGCGATTGAGGCGGCTTGGGCTGACCACAGCATTCAGCAAGCGGCGGAAATGGCGCGCTATGGCGGCCGGCTGACGCTGGTCGGCATCCCGCCAGATGACAGGCTGTTGCTGCAGCATGCCGTTGCGCGGCGCAAGGGCTTGAGCATCATCATGTCGCGGCGCATGAAGCATACGTATCCGCGCGCAATCGAACTGGCGACTTCGGGCAAGGTCAATTTAGATGAGCTGGTGTCGCATCGTTTTTCGCTGGGGGCGACGGCGCAGGCTTACGCCAGCAACGCGGCTTATGAGGAAGGCGTCAACAAGGTGATTTTACAGGTGGGCGCGGATTAAGACGCGGGGAAGATATCGCGGACAGGTACCGCAAAGCCCGGCAGGATAGCGCCGCCCTCGAGCAAGTCTTCTCCCTCGAGCGTGACCGCGCCAGATTGACTGTACACATCAACAGTGCGCGTACCGGGGTAGACTATCCAAACAAGCTGTGTGCCGGCGGCGAGCAGTTGGCGTATTTTGCGGTGCGTATCCGCCGCTTTATTGCTAGGCGAAATGACCTCTACAGCCAGATCCGGCGCTACTTCCACTAAGCTGTCAGGGAGCGCGGCCGGGGCTCTCGCGCTGCTAAGGAATGCGATGTCCAAGCCGCGCACGGTATCCCTGCCGTCGGGATTGCGCGCCAAGATAAAGCCCGTCTCGGCTGCGGTGACGATGCCAAGTTTTTTTTCTGTTGCGAAATTGAAAATCTTTGCGCCAAATAGCATGGTTATCTGGCCATGCAGTCCGGTTGGCTTCGGCATCTGGATGATTTCTCCTTCCACGAGTTCAACGATGCGGTCGACATATTCCGGGCTGCCGACGATTTCGAGGAAACCCTCCGCGCTGATAAATTGACGTTCCAAGAGCATGGCAGTTCGCGTCTTTCAACCTTGCTGCGTATACGGTCATTTTAGCAAATGCCTTGCGGAAATAAAGGTGACAATGCTTGCGCGGTCATCATTTTAGGGTAGCCAGGTTCGTAATTTGACTTGTTGTCGATTATCATAGCCTTATTGAGGCGCAAGGAGGGTGAGCATGCACATTGAAGGCAGTTACGAATTTGCATTTGAGCGCGAGTTGGTCTGGGAAGTCTTGATGGACATTGATGTGCTAGGCAGCATCATCCCCGGCTCGAAGGGTTTGCAAGAAGTCGGCGAGAACAAATATGAAAGCAAGCTGGCGGTACGGGTCGGCCCAGTCAATGGCAAGTTCGAATCCAGCTTCGAGCTGGTGGATGTGCAGGCACCCGAGAGCTACCGCTTACTCGTCGAAGGCAAGGGACCAGCTGGGCATGTCAGTGGCGAAGGCGCAATCCGCCTGGCGGGAGAGCAGGGCGCGACCGTGATGCACTACGCCGGCGACGCGCGCATCGGCGGCAAAATCGCGGCAGTCGGGCAGCGCCTGCTGGACGTGGCTGCCAAACAAATCACCAAGCAAGCCTTGAAAAAATTATCCAAACAGATCGAGGCGCGGCTAGAGACGGCGGGCTAAGATACGGACGTTGTTGAAATACTCTATTTCCCCCACCCCAAACCCGTTCGCCATCTCTATGGCGAACTTTCCCATAAAGAGGGAGGGGCTTTAACAGCACATTACGGTTCAGAAAGCTCCCCTTCCCTCATTTTGGGGATGCTCGCCATAGAGATGGCGAGGAGGGGCCGGGGTCACGTAGACATAGACCTACGGGATGGGGGTGTTTTTCAACAGAGTCATACGGCATACCTCTCCCCAGTAGTGGTTGAGCAGGCGACGCCTTTTCATCGGGCAGGCAATCTGCACAAAGCCCGGTATATTTTGGGCTTTTTCGGGCAACTGAGCAGTAGCGCGGTGCTCATTTCATTTAAGGCTAAGGCATGTTAAGGCATGTTAATCCCCAATGATGATGGATTTGCGGTGCGGTCAATCTGGCCGCCCGCTTTCTTGCGAATAGATTATGGGAGTCATATAATGCCGTCCCGCCACTTCCGCCTTATGAATGACCAACTTGGCATGACTTCTGCGCCTTCTTATTCAATAAACCGCGTCGCTCGTGCCGCGAGAATATGTTATTATCTGCAAGCGCGGCATTCTTTATCGCTGCCGCCGAGCGGCTTTGATGAAACATAATTTGATGCAATTGTCCTGAAATCCGCACAAAATTTGGATTGCCGCAGCCGACATGTTATACTTGTGTGCGAAGCTGAAAAATTAAGTAGGTTATCCAATAGGAGCAAAAGTAATATGAACAAGAGAGGACTTTCCAGAAGGCAGTTCTTGCGCAGGACCGGGGCGGGGCTCGCGGCTATGGCTCTCGGTGGAGCGGGGTCCAGCAGCGTATTCGCGCAGGGCGACGCGCTGCAGTTTTATGGATGGGATTTCCAGCCGGATACCATCCGCCAGCACCTCGACAACTACACGGCGCAATCTGGTACGCCGATTGAGCTGAACATCATCCCCAATGTCGGCTATTCCACGGGCTTGCAGACCAAGATTCTTGGCGGCGTCCACATGGATGTCTTTTACAACTTCAAGTACAACTCGACGCGCTTTTTCAACGCCGGTTGGGCGCGGCGCATGGACGACCTGCCGGACGCCGACGCTGTCATGGGCGAGATGTTCGCCAGCTCTGTGCCCTCTTATACCACGCCCGAGGGCCAGCTGATAAGCATGCCCTACTTCAGCGCGGTACACACCCTCCATTACAACGAACGTCTGCTCGGCGCATCGGGCTTCGACGCGCCGCCAGAAACAAAACAGGACCTCTATGACCAGTGCAAGAAGCTGAAAGAAGACGGGGTAGAAACGCCCTACCTGGCTTATTGGATAAAGGAATTCTGCGAAGAATACTTGCAAGTCTATCTGCTGTCGGAAGGCATCACCCCCTTCTCGCCCGCTGGCGAACCGGCCTTCGCCGACGATTCCCGGACGGCGGACGTCTTTGAATGGTGGCAGGCAATGTTCCAGGACGGCATGACTTCGCCGACCCAACTGACCGATCAACCGGGCGAGCAGATGACCGCCATGCAGAATGGCACAGCTGCCTTCTATGTCTTGCATCACTACTTCCTCAAGCTGATGAACGGCGGCGGCGGACCGGAAGTCGAACACCTGCGCATCGCCGGGCGCATGCCCGGTTCGGACGGCAAGACCTTCCAGATGGGCGAGGTCGTGCAAATGTCCGACGGCCCCAATGTCGACAAATCCTGGGACCTGGTTAAGTTCTATACCTGGAAGGACGCCAACGGCGAACGTTCCGTGCACAAATCCTGGGCCGCCGCCGCCGCGCTGGGCGCGCCCTATCCCGATTTCTACGACGATCCAGAAGTCCAAGCCAACTACGGCGATTACTACGACTTCGAGCAAATCAAGGATATGTTCGCCAACAACTCCGACGTCGTCCAGGCGCGCAATCAACCTTGGTACAGCGAGTTCCAGACCCATGTCGGCGACGAAATCCAGCGCATGCTCCAGGGCAACCTGGCACCGGCCGACGCTGTCACCAGCTTGGCTGACAAAGTGGTGGACCTGCGCGAGCAGTATTCCTAGCTTGTTCATCCAAGCCGCGACGAGCGTCATTCACGATTGCCTATGCCTGCGGTTTGAGAAGCATTTCTCAAACCGCAGGCGCGCGATTCCGGTTTGAGCGCTGCCCGTCTTGTAGCAGGTCAATGCCTATGACGGCAGTTCAGGCGAGAAAGTCAAGCGCGCGCGAGCGCCAGCATTGGGATCGTAAGTGGATCCCCTATGTTTTGCTGGCACCAGCAATCATCACCATCGTTGTTGTCATCCTCAGCCCCTTGGTCACCACCATATATTACAGCTTTTCCAATATCGATCTCATCCGCGATCGCACGACATTCGTCGGCTTCGACAATTACATCGAGCTATTCAGCAGTCGCTTGTTCTGGAAAGCGATCGAAATCAATTTGAAGTTCGCGGCGATTGTTGTCATCGTGCCGACTTTGCTGGGATTGTTCTTCGCATTGCTGCTGGTGGAAGACTTCGTCGGGCGCGGCTTGGGCCGCACCTTGCTGATTTTGCCCTGGGCGCTGCCCTGGATTGTCATCGGCTTGCTGTGGAGCTGGGTGGTGCATTCGCAGTTTGGGGCCCTGAACGGCTTGCTATACAGCTTAGGTTTGATTGACAAGTACATTCCCTTTATGGCCGACGAAAACTGGGCTCTGGTCTTCACGGCGCTGGCATCGGCTTGGCGGCAGACTTCCTTCAGCGCCATCTTGCTGCTGGCGGCGCTGCAGACCATCCCCGAAGACCTCTACGATGCCGCCAAGGTCGACGGTGCCGGCGTGCGCGCGCGCTTCCGCTTTATCACCATCGCCTGGATTCGCCCAACACTCACCATCGTGCTGCTTTACAATATCGTCTTGGGTTTCTTGCAATTCGACGCCGTCTGGATCATGACGCAGGGCGGTCCCGGCGACGCCACCATGTTGATATCGGTGCTGCTCTATCGCTATACCTTCATCAACTTTGATTTGGGCATGGGCGCGGCGGTCTCGAACGTGCTGGGTTTGATAACCATGGGCGTCGGCTTGATCTTCGTTCGCTTGACCTATCGCTCGCAAGCGACCTACCGCTAGGCGAAGACGATGCGCGCTTCTTCACGTTCCTTCTGGCAAGTTGTCGCGCGCAAGGCTGCTATCTATGCCGCCTTCTTTTGCCTGCTCTTCTGGGTCGGCTTCCCAGTTTATTATATGCTCATCACCAGCTTCATGGACCCGCCCGAACTCGGTGCCAAGCCCCCGCACTGGATTCCCCATCAGCCAACAATAGAAAATTACCGCGAGGTCATCATTGGCGAGACGGGGCAGCGCGGCGACTATGGCACGACGACCGAATTCTCGCGCATGATGCCGGCGCTGCTCAACAGCACTTTCGTCTCGGTCGCGGTTGTATTGCTCAATCTGCTGATTGGTGGGATGGCTGCTTACGCCTTTTCGCGCTTTGATTTTCGTTTTTCGCGCGTTACTTACCTCGGCGTTTTGATGACGCGGGTGCTGCCGGCTTTGAGCTTGATTGTGCCGCTCTTCATTATTCTGCGTAAATTGCAGCTGATTAACACGCTCTGGGCGCTCATTTTCACTTATACAATTTTCATCCTGCCACTGACGATATGGATCCTGCGCGAATATTTTGATACGCTGGCGCGCGATATCGAAGAAATGGCGTTGATAGACGGCGCGACGCGCTGGCAAGCCTTCCGCATGGTGCTCGCGCCGCTGGCTGTGCCGGGTTTGATAGCCGTCGGCGTCATGGCATTTATGGAAGCCTGGAGCGAATTCTTCTTCGCGCTGACCTTGACCAATTCGCTAACCTATCCGCCGCTGCTGATGTCCTTCCGCAATTTGCATCAGGTCAATTGGAACGCCCTGGCTGCGGCGACGACTATTGGTGTGCTGCCGCCGGTCATTGTGGCTTTTGTCTTCCAGCGTTATTTGGTGCGCGGCTTGAGCGAAGGCGCGGTGAAAGGATAAGCCTCATGTCGGTCAAATTAGGCATCCTGGGCGCTGGCATCATCGCCAAATCTTTCATGGAAGCCGCGCCAGCTGTGCGCGACCTGGAAGTGGCGCGAATCTGCGACCTGGTCGAAGATGTCGCCCGCGCGCTAGCGCAACCCTATGGAATCGCTTGGGAAACGGATTACCGCGCGCTGCTGGCGGACAAATCGATAGACGCGGTATACATCGCTTTGCCGCATCACTTGCACGAAGAGGCGGCCGTCGCAGCGGCGCGCGCCGGTAAACACATCTTGCTGGAAAAGCCGATGGCGAATTCGCTGGAAGAAGCCGATCGCATTCTGGCGGCGCAGCGCGCAGCCGGCGTCAAGCTCATGCTGGGCTTCACCCATCGTTTTCATTCCGAGCTGGAAACAGCCAAACGGCTCATCGACGCCGGCGAGCTCGGGCATATTAGCCTTGCGGTTGACATCATGACCACGGGCGGACGCATTCCGGGCTGGTTCTGGCAGCGGCAGCAAGCTGGCGGCGGCGTCTTGCATGTTAATGGCGCGCACAGCTTTGATCGGCTGCGCTGGCTGGTCGGCGCGGAAATCGTCGAGGTCTTCGCCTATGCCGATACATATGACGTCCGCAAAACGGTGGAAGACAGCGTTGTTGTGGCGCTGCGCTTCGAGAACGGCGCGATGGGCTCGGTCGTGCACAATTGGGTGGTCGATTTTGACCTGCCCTTCAAGTGCGATTTGGATCTCTATGGCAGCAGCGGCGCGATCCGCATCGATACCTGGAACGCGCTCCAGTTCTCGAATGCCAATCATACCTGGACGCAGCGGCGTCAGCGGGATGATATGTTCCAGAAAGAAATCAGTGAATTTGTCGGCGCTATCCTAGAAGACCGCGAACCCTGCGTGACCGGCGAGGACGGCCGCCGCAGCTTGGCATGCGTGCAAGCCGCTTATGAATCGGCGCGCGCGGGCAAAGCAGTGAGCCTAAACATTTGATTGGGAGGTCAAGTACATGAGCAAAAAAGTACGCACGATTACGGGCGATGTCGCGCCGGCAGCCCTGGGGCGCACGCTGATACACGAGCACCTATGCGTCGATTGGGGCGACTTGCTGGGGCGTCCCAAATATATCGACTTTGACCGCGACGACATGGCTGATCGCATGGTCGCCAAGATGGACGAGCTTTATGCTTCTGGCATTGGCGCGATGACCGAATGCACGCCGATCGGCACCGGGCGCTACCTCGACCTCTTCCATGATGTCGCCCGCCGCAGCAAGGTCAAGCTAATCTGCTCGACCGGCTTCTTTCACGAATCTTGGGCACCCATGCACCTCTACGCGCAATTGATGGATATCGACCAGATGGCGGCGCTATTTGTGCGCGAAATCACCCAGGGCATGGGCGAGACGCTGCTGAAAGCCGGTTTGATAAAATGCGCGACCGGCGAAGGCCAAATTACCGCTAAGGAAGAAGAGGTCTTGCGCGCCGCCGCGCGCGCTCATAAAGCAACCGGCTGTCCCATTATCACGCATACCACCGACGGCTTGGGTCCCGAACAGCTTGACATATTCGAGTCGGAAGGCGTCATGCCCGAGGAAGTCATCCTCAGTCATATCGGCTGCCAGCCCGACCCCATCGCCGGCTCCGAGCAGGTCTTGAAGCGCGGCGCTAACGTCAGCTTTGACCGCATCGGCATGGTCGGCGCATTCTATGAAGATGAGCACTGGCTCGAAGTAGTCGGCAATGCCATCAAAAAAGGCTATATCGACCAAATCATGCTCAGCCACGACGCCGCTGTCTTCGCCCACGGTTACGAGGCCGCCTCCGGCGACGATGTCTGGGACGATTACACCTATGTTTACTCGCAATTTGTGCCCAAGCTGCAAAAGGCGCATGGCATAAGCGACAGCCAGGTTGAAACCATGTTCGTGACCAATCCACAGCGGGTTTTGGCTTTCTGATGAATATGCACAAGGCCGATCTCGATACGCCCGCGCTGATAGTTGACATTGACAAACTGCGCTTTAATATCGCCGATATGGCTGCCTTCGCCAAAGCGAATGGCATCAGCCTGCGTCCGCATGCCAAGACCCATAAAACGCCGCAAATTGCCAAGCTGCAACTGGAAGCCGGCGCGGTCGGCTTGACGGTCGCCAAGCTGAGCGAGGCGGAAGTCTTCGTTGAGGCTGGCTGCGATGAAATCTTGGTGGCTTATCCGCTGGTCGGCTCGGCCAAGCATCGGCGCTTGCTTGAGCTATGCCAGCGCGCCAATATCTCGACTGTGGCTGACCACAGCGATATTGCCGAAGCGCTTTCAAAAACGATGCGCGCGAGCGGCATCGAACTGCCGGTCATGGTCGAGGTCGATACCGGCTTGAAGCGCTGCGGCGTCGCGCCCGGCGCGCCCGCGCGCGACTTGGCGCAGCTTATTGATAAGCGGCCGGGTTTGCGCTTCGCCGGGCTCTTAACGCACGAGGGGCATGCGCAGCTGGCGGGCGCGCCCGATAAAGTGCGCGCGACCGGGCTCTCCGCCGGCGCGATGATGGCGGAAACAGCCGAGCTAATCCGCAAGTCTGGGCTTGAGGTGGCAATCATCTCGGTCGGCTTGACGGCGACCGCCAAAATCACCGCCACGGTCGCTGGCGTTACCGAGACGCGGCCGGGCATCTACGTATTCTATGATCGCAGCGAGGTGCTGCATCAGGTCGTCGCGCCCGAGCGCTGCGCCGCGCGCGTCTTGACAACGGTGGCGACGCGGTCCGCGCCCGACCGTGTCATTCTCGATGCCGGCACCAAGGCGCTGACCAGCGATCGCGCCGGGGTTTCGCCGCCGGTGGCTGGGCATGGCATTGCGCTAGGGCATCCGGAGTGGGAAATTAGCAGTTTGAGCGAGGAGCACGGCGCAACGGTTGTACCGCCGGATGATCCAGCGCGAATCGGCGACCGCGTCGAAGTCATCCCCAATCACATTTGCCCGGTGGTCAACCTCTTTGACAGCATGTACATCACCCAGGGCGACCAGGTGATTGACCAGTGGGCTGTCGCCGCGCGCGGGAAGTCGCAGTAACGGGCTGGACTTATGAAAAAATATCGCGTCGGCGTCATTGGCTGCGGCTGGATCGCGCCATTTCATGTGGGGGCGCTCAACAGGCTTTCGCATCGTGCCCAGGTCATCTGGGCCGCCGACCCAGATCGGGAGCGGGCGGCGCAAATCGCGGCATCCTTGCCTAACGCGGGCAGCATCGACGTGCTGGCTGATTATCGCGAAGGCTTGGACCGCGTCGACGCCGCGATCATTCTGACGCCGCATCACCTGCATCATCCCATCACGATGGCTGCCCTGCGCGCCGGCTGTCACGTGCTGCTGGAAAAACCCTTCGCCCTCACGCTGGCAGAAGCGGATGACATGATCGCCGAAGCCGACAATCTGGGCAAAACCTTGATGATCGCGCTGCCCCATCGTTATCGAAAAAGCACACAGGCTTTCAAACAGCTTATCGATAGCGGCGACTATGGTCGGCTCTTCATGCTGGACGCATTCATGGACGAAGACAATCGCGAATATATCACCGGCGGCTGGTTCGTGAAGAAAGCGACCTTGGGCGGCGGCATATTCTTCTCCGCGTCGGCGCACCTGCTGGATGTCATGCTTTGGATCGCTGGCGAAGCGCAAGCGGTTTCGATGGTTGGTGGCAAAGCCGGCATAGCAATGGAAGGCGAAGATACCGCCATTTCCGTCATCAAGTTCAAGAATGGCGTGGTCGGCACAACGCGACAAACCTGGTTTTCGCCCAAGCCGCAGCACTGGTATATCATGCGCGCCTATTGCGAACGGGCGGTCATCACCTTGACGGTCAATCCGCTAGGCAAATTGGCTGTCGAGGGTTTTCGCTGCGCCTGGCAATCGCGGATTACGGTCTCTCAACCCGGTTGCGAAGACAAGATTTTGCTCGACAGCGACGAAGGGCTGGACCTGACGGAAGAAGTACGGCATTTCTTCGACTGCGTTGATAGCGGCGCGCGACCGCAGACCGATGGTCATGTGGCGCGCGAGTTGATGAAAGTCGTGCTCGATGCTTATCAAGAGGCGGCAATCAAGGGAGCGAATTAATGCACGACCTGCTGATTGAAGGCGGGCGGGTGATTGATGGCACGGGATCGCCCTGGTTCTGGGCGGATGTCGCTGTCGCCGGCGATCAAATCGTGGCGCTGGGCAAGCTGAAAGGCGCGGCGGCTAAAGTGACCATCCAGGCTGACGGTCGCTTTGTCAGCCCCGGTTTCATTGATATGCACACGCATTCCGACTTGCAGCCGCTGGTTAATCCCCTTCACGAGTGTAAAATCTATCAAGGTGTAACAACGGATGTCATCGGCCACGATGGCTTGGGCTTGGCACCCGCCAGCCCCGGGACAGCCGCAATCCTGCGCGAGCAGCTTTCGGCTTGGAATGGCTTGCCGGCAATCAATCGCGATTGGCGCACGCTAACGGACTATCTCGACCATTTTGACGGCGGCTGCGCCGTGAATGTCGCCAGTTTCGCTTCGCAGGGCACGATTCGCATGGCTGTGCTCGGGCTGGAAAATCGCGCGCCAAGCGAAGCCGAGATGGCGCGCATGAAAGCCATCCTCGATCAGTGCATGCGCGAAGGCGCGATTGGCTTGTCGACCGGCTTAACCTACGCGCCCTGCATGTTCGCCAGCGACGATGAACTCGTGGAACTCTGCGAGGTCATCCAGCCCTATCAAGGCTTCTACTGTCCGCATCACCGCAACTACGGCGTCGAAGCGCTCAAGGGTTACTGGGATTCGATTGAAATCGGCCGCCGCGCTGGCGTACCGGTTCATCTGACGCACTGTCATCTGAGCTTTCCCATCAATCAAGGCCGCGTCGGCGAATTGATTGACATGATCGACCAGGCACGCGCCAATGGCGTCGAAGTAACATTGGACGCCTATCCCTACCTGGCGGGGCAAACTTATCTGCACGCCATGCTACCGAGTTGGGCGCATGAAGGCGGCGTTGGAGCGATTTTGGCGCATCTGAAAGCGCCCGAAAGCCGCGCCAAACTGCGGCACGAGCTGGAAGTTAGCGGCTCGGATGGCATGCAAGGCGTGCCGCTGGGCTGGGAAATGCTGCGCATCGGCGGCATCCTGGGCGAGCATGACCCTGCCATCATTGGCATGGCTTTGCCAGAAGCGGCTGCGCGCGCCGGCAAGCAGCCTTTCGACTTCTTCGCCGACCTGCTCTTGGAAACGCGGCTGGGCGTGTCTTGCCTGGCATTCTTCGGCATCGAAGCGCACGTGCAGGCTCTCATGCGCCACCCGGCGCATGTTATCGGCAGCGACGGCATCCTCGTCGGTGGGCAGCCGCACCCGCGCGGCTGGGCTGCCCATGCGCGATTTTTGGCGCATTATACGCGCGACCTGGGGCTGTTTAGCTGGGAAGAAGCGATTCGCAAGCTGACTTCCGCCCCCGCCCGCCGCATCGGCAGCCTCGACCGCGGACTCATCCGCCCGGGCTTGAAAGCCGACTTAGCGGTATTTGATCCCGACGCCCTGCGCGCGACAGCGACATACGAGAACCCGCGCAGCCTTGCCGAAGGCGTCGGCGAAGTCATTGTCAATGGTGTTCAAGCGCTGGCGGATGGCAAAGCAACCGGCGCGACGCCGGGCATCGCCCTGCGCGATCCATTTGGGCGGCAGCACGAGCGCCACGATAGCTTTTAAGCGCTAGGGAATCATGCCAGGGAAACATGCAAGGAAACATGCGATAGGCGCAAAGATCGTCGCAGTTCGCGCCTATGTCAACGCCGGTGGCGGGGCGGATTATCACTTGCAGCCGCGGGGCCACTGGATCATCGATACGCCCATCGCCAACCCCATGTCCATATACGCAGACTACCAAGGTTCGCGCGTGAGCTGGGGCATCGACGCGCTCGGCGGCTTGATTGTCGAAGTGGAGCTGGACAACGGCATGATCGGCTTTGGCATCAGCACCGGCGGCGAACCAGCCTGCTTCATCATCGAGCGCCATCTCAAACGTTTCCTGGTCGGTCAATCGCCCGCGAATGTCGAGCTCATTTGGGATCAAATGTGGCGCGCGACCCTGCCTTATGGGCGCAAAGGCTTAGCGATACATGCCATCAGCGCCGTCGACCTGGCGCTGTGGGACCTGCTGGGCAAGCTGCGTGGCGAGCCGGTCTATGCCCTCTTGGGCGGGGCGACCAAAACCGAGCTGCCGATGTACGCGACCACGATTCGCCCCGATTTGGCGCAGGCGATGGGCTTTCATGGCGCGAAGCTGCCCTTGATGTATGGACCAGCCGCCGGCATCGCGGGCTTGAAGAAGAACGTCGCGCTGATGGAAAAAGCGCGTGCCAGCGTCGGGCGCGACTTTCGCCTCATGTTTGATTGTTACATGGCGCTGACCCTACCTTATGCGATTGAATTGGCAAAAGCGCTCGAGCCTTATGATGTCTATTGGATGGAAGAATGCCTGCCGCCGGACGATTATGCCGGCTGCGCCAAATTGAAAGCGAGCGTATCGTCGTGCTTGTTCGCGGGCGGGGAACACGAATACACCCGTTACGGCTATCGCGAGTTGATTGCGCGCGACTGTTTCGACATCTTACAGCCGGATTTGACTTGGGTCGGCGGCATGACCGAAGCGCGGCGCATTGTCGCCATGGCATCGGCTTACGATTTGCCAGTCATCCCGCATGGCTCGGGCATCTACGCTTATCATCTGCAACTTGCCTTCACCAATTGTCCCATGGCAGAGTTCTTGATGATGAGCCCCTCCGCTGATGAGATTGTGCCAATCTTCGGCGATATCTTCGTCGACGAGCCTTTGCCGCAGGCTGGTTATTTGCGCTTGCCCGACAAGCCAGGCTGGGGCGTCGAGCTGAATCGCGCGGGCTTGAACCTGCGCAGACCCTATGTCGCCGACTAGCCCTGACCGCGTCTAACGCAGGCCGTGATGCACTATCATGTCCTGCAACACGTCTTCCGCGACTGCGAGCGTATGGTCGATGTCGGCTTCGCTATGCGCCGCGGAAATGTGATTGCGCTTCAGCGCCAGCGGCAGCATGAAGATGCCGCGCTTGCCCATCTGCTCGCGGAATAGGACATCGGCTGCGCTATTGTTGCGCAGCAGGTCTTGGTAGCGCTTGATGCCCCCGCTCATGAAATAAGGCACAAAGACCGAGCCATAACCAGCCACCGTCATGTCGATATCGAGGCGATTCGCGATGTCGCGCAAGCCGCGCCGGACTTTATCGCCCAGGCGGAATAGCCGTTCATAGACCCTGCCATCTTCTAGTTCATGAATTGTTGCCAGCGCCGCGGATGTGGCGACGGGGTGGCCATTGTAGGTGCCGCCGACGAAGACATCGCCGCCAGCGCTGGAAAAGCGCATCATCAGCTCTTTGCGCCCGGCCAGCGCGGCGCAGGGATAACCATTGGCGATGGCTTTTGCCAGGGTTGTCAAATCGGGCTGGACGCCCAGTTTCTCTTGATAGCCGCCCAAGCCATGTCGGAAGCCGGTGATGACTTCATCAAATATCAAGATGATGCCCCGCTCGTCGCAGAGGCGGCGCAGGGTCTTGATGAACTCGGGCTGCGGCAGGACGCAGCCGATATTGTGTGGAATCAGCTCCAAAATGATGGCGGCGATTTCCTGCCCTTGCGCCTGTACAGTGCTTGTTATTGCCTGGCTGTCGTTGAAGGGCAATACTATCGTATTGTCGATTGCTTCCGGCAGCATGCCAGCCGAGGCGGGGTCCTTCTTGCCGATTTTGTGCGCGGGGCTGATGATGTTCATCAGCAGGTAGTCGTGCCAGCCGTGGAAGCAGCCCTGGAACTTGACCAGCTTCCGCCGCCCGGTGACCGCCCGCGCCAGCCGCTGCGCCAGATAGGTGGCTTCGGTCCCAGAAGCGAAGAGCAGCGCCATTTCCGCCGCCGGCAGGTGCTCAACGATTTTTTCCGCCAAGCGGATTTCCAGCTCGGTTACGCCGACGCCGGTGAGATCGACCCGCGTCATGGCTTGGGCGACGGCTTCGTTCACAGCCGGGTGATTATGCCCAAGTATGATGGGACCGAAGGCGGCGTGATAATCCAAATAGCGCCTGCCATCGGCGTCGACCAGATAAGCGCCTTCGGCATCTTGCCAGACGATGGCTTCTTTCAGCCCGCGCGTGCCCGAGTTGACGCCGCCCGGCATGACGGCGCGGGCTCTATCGAAGAGCGATGCGTTTGTCATCTTAGCTCAATCCCAAAAGCGCTAGTGAATCGCGATAGATTATGGCTTGTATTTTATCTTCTGGCAGCCGCGGCAAGCGCGTGCCGGCGACGATGTCATTCACCTGGTGCAATGCCGCGAAGGTCTCCGCGGCGGTTGTAATCGGATAGTCGCTGGCGAAGAGCAGTTTGTCCAGCACGTTCCACTCGGCCGCTCTAATCATGGCTTCATAGAAGCCGAAGCGCCGATAGAACAAGCCGGAGATATCGGCATAGACATGGGGATGTTTGCGGATGACAACAGCCGTATCCACCGTCCAGGGATGGCCCATGTGCGCCATGATAATTTTGAGTTTGGGATAGCGCATGGCGACTTCGTCCATCAGCAGGGGATGGGCATAGCGTATCGGTGCCATGCGCACGGGCGATGTGCCTTGGTGAAACAAAATCGGCAAGCCATACTGCTGCGCCCGTTCATAGATTGCCAGGGCGCGCGCTGCCAGCGGATGAAAAATCTGATAATTCGCGCCCAGTTTGATGCCGCGCAAGCCCAGATCATCTCGACAGCGTTCCAGCTCGTCCAGGGCATGCGGGTCCTGCGGGTGCAGCGACATGAAGCCGATTAGCCGCTCGGGATAGGCTTTGGCGAAGGCGGCGGTTTTGTCATTGACGTTGCCGGGCATATCGGAGGCTTCATCAATGCCGTTGACGCCGCCAGTGCTTTCGCCCGGATGCCAGGCGACGCCAAACACGATGGTGATATCGGCTGGCGCTTGCTCTGCCAGGTAAGTTTCCCAGTTGTAAACCGAACTGACGGCGCGGTCGGGCCGCCAAGCGGGATTGATTTTACGCCGATCTGCGGGCACCGCCGCGCGGTATTGCGGGCTATGCGAATGCACATCAATTATCATGGAGCATTCCAGCTCATAGCGCTTATTTCTTGCTTGTTTCTTATTGAGCGCGAATATGTCTTCTTGCTATCAGCCGGCTATCAGTCTACTGGATAGGCGATGGTTGTGATTAAGCTGTCAATCTTGCCGCCGCTGGCGTACATGCGCGAGTACTGCACGGTAATCGGCACATCGCTGCGGACGCGGATGCCATAAGGCACATCAAAGGGAATCTGATAGCCACCGATTTGCTCGGCTTTGTCGAGGCGGATATGCGGGCAGCGCTTGGCTGGCACGGTAATCGCGATGCCCTCGACCGCCTCGCGGTCTTCGAAATAGAAATCGAATATGACATTGGCGTCGTCAACCGTCGTATTCAGTATGCAGACCGATTCGTGATTTTTGTTGACCGGGTCAGCATCGGCCGGCGCGGCCAAATAGGCGTCGGGTATCAGCCAGGTCAAGGCACCATGTGTCGGCATGGTCACTTCTTTGTTTCCTTCTGATAAATCGCGTTGGGCGATAATTTCAGCAGCACAAGATTGCCTGTTTCGCCATCCATACCGCGATAGCGCAATGTGCATGGCTTTTCTAGCACACGATACCAAGACCCGCGATTTTCGAGCATGTCTCGTTCCTCGAAAACACCGTTGGGCCAAAAATATCCCACGTGATGGATGCCATAACCGCGTCTATGCGCGTCCGAAGCAGCATCATGCGCGGCGGTGCGACAGTTCGCGTGCGAATTGTCCAAATCCAGTTCGGCAGTCACATGCGACTCAATTTTCGAAATACTGTAGCTGCCCTTGGGAATCGTCATTGTCGCCCATTCCGAACCTAAAGTGAGCGTTTTCTTGCTTCTCACTCTGAGAAATGTCATCCAGTCGCCACCATCGTCCCACTTTTCGAGGACTTTCAATTCCAAGGTGCAACCGCTGCCATCACCAGCGTTGGTTGTGAAATGGCTGTCAAAGCCGATTTCACCTGCGGGCTGGGAGTATTTCGTGATGCAACTGCCGCTGCCGTTGATAATCTCCGCGTCTGGAGTGAAATCGCCTTCAAAGGGATCAACAACATACTCCTCGTTGTCTGCGAGCGTGACCATAAAGGTTTCGCCCTCGGCGGGCACTCTCACCCGGACGATGTTCTTGCCTTTGCCTTGCGCCAGCGCTGGCAGGGTGAAGACGAACAAGAATAGGACGATAAGGCATAGCTTCGCTCGGTTCATGGAACTTCTCCTGTTTATGGATATCGCTTTCATGGATATCGTTGATTTATGTTACCGAAAAGTTAAGAAAATTGCCAACCTTTCGCTCAATTGCCAGGGCAACCGCGCCATAGGCATAGCGACTGGCAGAAAATTGTCCTGCCCTGTCCGCTAGTCGTCGGCTGGCCAGATAGTCTTATCGGACAATTTCAGCAAAGTTATTTTGCCCTTAGTACCATTGAGACCGCGAAACCACAATTTGCATTGTTGCGGCAGGATGCGATACCAAGACTCCGAACTGTCCAGAATCGCTTTACCCTGATGTTGATAGCCTGCGATGCCATAAGTTTCGATGTTGCCATCATGCGCCTTTTGACAGCCTGGCGATGAGCGGTCCATATCCAGTTCGGCATGAACTTCGGGTCCGCCCCACAGTATTGCGTAGCTGCCCCTGCCCAGCTTCTTTTTCTGCCACTTATTGGTCACCTTGATTTCGACTTTTTTGCGCACACGAATGAATGTCATGGTACGTTCACCATCTTTGATTTCCGTGACGCGCAATTTCAAGGCGCATCTTTTCCCTTTCGACGGGGTGCGGAGTTGGGTGTTATAACTGACTGTATTGGAATTTACCTTGTCTAAATTGACGATGCCGGCGCAGCTCTCGACAAGCTCCGTTTCTGGAGTCACCGAGGGCTCGAAGGGATCGACGATATACAAGCTGTCGGATTTTAGATTGACGGTGAAGGTTTGGCCTTCGTCGGGCACATCTATACGTTTAAGGTCTTGCGCCAGTGCCGGTAAGGAGAAAAGCAAAAGAAATAGAACAAGAACGGCAAGTACCGCGCGTTTCATGGTGAATCCCCCCAAATCTATTTTGCCTATATTAGCACATCTTTTAATAAATATAGATTTATTTAGCAAAATTGCCAGGACAATCTCAAGGAAAAACGATGATTAATTTCACTCTGCGTTATTATTGTATTTTCGGCTAATTATTATGTGGTACGTATTGACTTATGCACGGCGATGTCTTGCCGCCCAGCCTAATCCTTGACAAAGCGCTGGCGGCGGTAGATTTCGTCGGGGCGGCGATAAACATGCCAGACTTCGTCATCGGGCAGGCGGGTCGGCTTGCCCGTCAGCAGCGCGCCATGGAAGACGCGCGCGGCTTTGACCGCCATCGCCGTGATATTGAGGATTTCGGCGGGACTGTCGCCCAGGGCAATCATGCCGTGGTTCTCCAGCAAAATGAGCTTGGGCGCTTCGCCATATTGCGCCATATACGCGCGCGTCCGCTCGCGCATAATTTGCGCCAGCGGCAAGCCCGGGTCGGCATAGGGCACAAGCGCGGAGGCAGGACCGCAGAGCACGACCTCGTCGGGGAAGCGGCGCTGCAATGCGAAGTCCGCCGCGTATTCGCTGCACAAGATTTGGTTGACGGCGGTCGGGTGCGTATGCTCAATATAGTTGACGCCGCATTCATGCAGCAGCATAGCGTGAAAGCTGACCTCGATTGAGGGGCTGGGGCCGCCGCGCGCGCCGATGACCGCCGCTTGTGTTTTGGCTTTCTGCTCGCCGAGCGACGCCGGTGGATCGTCCAAAAGCGCGAGCATCGGCTGCATCCGCACGCTGACGAAGCCAGCGGCGGCGATGTCGCGCATCTGCTGGCCGCTGGCTTTGACGGCGAAGGACGCGGCGTCGAGGCGCATGGACGTATTGCCCTCGCCGATGATGACGTAGTCCCTGCGCGGCTCGCCTAGCGCGCGGGTCATGTTGACGAGATTGTCGAGTAAATTGGGCATGCTTATTCCCCAGATAGCGCGAAATTGAAAATGTACGGGTCAGCCGCTGGGCTGACCCGCATTTGACGATTGTATCATAGGGCGACATGATTCTGCGCGTAGGTCGCCTAGGTCGCGTAGGTCGCGTAGACACTGACCGCCGACACTGACCGCCGACACAGCAGTTCCTGCGCGTAGACACAGCAGTTCCTGCGCGTAGACACAGCAGTTCCTGCGCGTAGACACAGCAGTTCCTGCGCGTAGACACAGCAGTCCTGTCGCCCCGGCATTTGTCGTTCAATATATGGCGCTATATGGCGCTTAGTCCAGCAAGCCTAAGAAGCGCTGATAATTCGCGTCCCAAGCCGCTTTGTCCATTGGCGCGTACATGACAAGCTCTGGTGATTCGCTCAACATGCTGCGCGCCTCGGCGACATCGCGCAGTTCGCCGAGGGCGATCAACTGCGCGATGGCATTGCCAGTCGCCGTGGCTTCGGCGGGACCGGCGATGACCGGGCGCTGGATGGCATTGGCTGTCATCTGATTCAGCAGAGCATTTTTCGAGCCGCCGCCAATGATATGCAGCAGATCTACCCGCCGCCCCGATACCGCGATTAACTGCTCCAAAACATAGCGATATTTATAAGCCAGGCTGACATAAACAGCCGCGATTAACTCGGCATCGCTATCCGGGCGGGCTTGCTGGCTTTGTCGGCAATAGTCGCGGACGCGCTTGGGCATATCGCCGGGTGCCAAGAACATCGGGTCATCCGGCTCAATCAAAGTCTTGAAAGGCTCGGCGCGCTGGACCTGCTGCGCCATTGCCGCCAGCTGATCGAAACTGTAGTCCTTGCCTTCCGCTTTCCACGCCGCCCGGCATTGATCCACCAGCCACAAACCCATGATATTCTTCAGCAGGCGGTACGTCTTGCCATAGCCGCCTTCGTTGGTGACGTTCGCGGCATAAGCGGCATCGCTGAGGATGGGCGCATTCAATTCCAAGCCCAGCAGGCTCCAGGTGCCGCTGCTCAAATAGGCGACATCTTCGCTGGTAGCTGGCACGGCGAGCACCGCGCTGCCGGTATCGTGGCAGGCGGGCGCGATGACATCAATGCCGCGGTATGCGCCGAGCTTTGTCCCCGGCGGCACAATCGGCGCAAAAATGTCGGGAATGCCGATTGCCGCGGCGATGGCGCGGTCCCAATCGCCGCTCTGGGCATTGCAAAGCTGCATGGTCGTGGCTTCGGTATATTCGCAGGTTTTGCTGCCCGTCAGCCAATAATTGAAGAGATCGGCTATGGTCAAGAGGGTATGGGCATGCCCTAGCAGCGGGCTGCCAGCGCGGATGCTGGCCGCGAGCTGGAACAAGCCGTTGAATTGCAAGAACTGGATGCCGGTGCGGTCGAAGATTTCGCGGCGCGGCATGCGCTCGAATGCCCATTCCATAATGCCATTTGTACGCGCATCGCGATAGTGGACCGGGTTCGCCAGCAAGTCGCCGGCGCTGTCCAGCAGGGCGTAATCGACGCCCCAGCAATCCAAGCCAATTGCGGCTGGGGCGGCGACCTTGTCGATGCCGACTGTGATTTCATGCCAAAGCCGCAAAACGTCCCAATGCAAAGCCTTCGGCGTCTGCACCGGGATATTGGGGAAGCGATGCGCCTCGCGCAGGGCGATGGCGCGGCCGTCAAAGGACACAGCCATCACCCGCCCCGAGCTTGCGCCTAGGTCTATCGCGATGACGCGCTTGGCGCTCATCGACGCGCTCCAGCGCGGTTCATTTCCGATTTGCAAGGACAGCAAAGCTCAAACATCTGCGAATCACAAAATCCATGCGCGGATAAATTCCCGCTGATTATACACCTTGCGCCTCACTTTGTCATATTTCTTGTCATATTTCTCTTTTTTTGAAACCGCAGCGCTCATGCGCCCTCATGCGCCCTCATGCGCCAAGGAGGCTTGATATTTTCTGCGAGCACGGCATTCCTGGGTCCTTAACGCTGCCGCCTTGCGGCTGTTCGTCGCTTGCCCAGGGCATCCCCAAGCCGACGCTTGCCTTGCGGCTGCCCGCCGCCATCACTTCTGCTGCCCGACTCAATCCCGCCGCCTGCCTTATGCGCAGCCATCTATTACCCTACGATAACCCGACGCCCGTCCTACGCTATCTATTTAATTGTTGATAAATTAGATAATATGTGAATTGAGATTTATCTACTTTATCTACCATGAAAGGGAAATGTCATGTCACACGCATTGTTTGCAGCTTTGCCTAGAAAGGCTTTGCTGCTTTTGGCTGCTTTGCTGCTGCTTTTCAGTGGGCTGGGCGGGGCTCTTCTTGTCGAAGCGCAGACTGTCGCCTACGTCCTGATGGGGACGCGCAGGCCAACTATGTCCGAGGGCGGACGCGCTAGTTTCATTGATGTCGACCGGCTGCTGATTGGCATGTCTCACACCAGCGGCATGAACTTCACAGTCTGCTTTACTGGCAGCGCCACCCCAAGGACAGATTACAATGTATATCAATCGTTTACCATGAATTCTGTCACCTGGAATGGAAATTGCTTCACCGACACTTGGGGCTCCGGCGGCTGGCTGCAGGGGGCGAAGCGGCGTTACTCGATCAGAGGAGTTAGCGACAACGTCAGCGACCCCAACGAAACCATCATCGCTACCGTATCGGGAGTCAACGGTGCTTACACGATCGTAATTCCCTCCGTCAAAATCACCATCCGCGGCGGCTGAGGCAAAGATTGAGCAAAAGCTAATGCTGGCTCTGGCGCTGGCCAGGGCTGGCTTTTCTTCATTACCTATACACCTAGCATTACCTAAATTTGCTTTCGAACAAAGCCGATAGGCACCATGCAAATTATCTAAAATGCGCCGGGCTGCTGGCTTCGATTGTCGAACTGCTCGGCGGACTAATCGGCGAACTCGACAATGACGCCGTGAGCGCGCAATGCGGCGACGAGCTGGGCGGGCGACTGGCGCGAGGTGAAAATCGCGCTCAGTTCCTGCGGGCGGGCAACGGTGAAGGACGTAACTTTGCCCCATTTTTTATCGTCGATGAGCATATATTTGCTGATGCACTGGCGCAGAATCGCTCGCTTCATGTGCGATTCTTCTTGGCTGGATTCGGTGAAGCCGGTCTCTTTGCTGTAACCGTGGGCGCTGATGAAGCCAGCTGACAGCTGCAGCTTGGGCAGCCCCTCTGGCTTGCCAACCAGCGAGACCGAATCACGGCGCAATTGTCCGCCGGGCATCAGTACCTTGATGTGGCGCGTGTTGAGCAAGTCTTTGGCGATGTTCAAACTGTTGGTAACAATTGTCAGCTCGTCCAACTGCTTCAGGTGGGGCAGCATGGCAAAGACAGTTGTGGAAGCGTCGAGCGCGATGATGTCGCCGGGGCTGACGTAACGCGCCGCATAGCGCGCGATCTGTGCTTTGACGCGGGTATTGGCGCGCAAGCGCACATCATAAGAAAGTTCCGGCGAAACATGCCGCCCTTGCGGCAGAACCGCGCCGCCGTGCGTACGCTTGACCAGCTTGGCGGCTTCCAGCGCGCGCAAGTCGAGGCGGATGGTAACCTCGCTGACATTGAAGTCGTCGCTGAGCCGCTTGACCGCGACGCGCCCCTGGCGCTGCAATTGGGCGAGGATGCCGCGGCGACGCTCTTCCATAAACAGTTGTTCGGGCATATCGGCCAGCCGATAAAATATCCGAGCAAAGAGACGGATGTGAATGACCAACTTTATGAATAATTATAACAAATTATATTGCCTGGGAGTAATATCCAGCCCTATTGCCCTATTGAGCCGTTGAACCATTGAGGGGCAAGCGCATCAATTTTTTCAACTCATAGACACCGAGGGGTTCCTAGGGCGCGCCGACACAGCCCGGCGACACTGACCGACAACATCGAGATTTATCCGCAAATTCGCCCAAAAAGGACATAATGTAGAGGCGAGCGACCGTTTACAGTCCTCGCGTCTTTTCGATGCGCCGTATCAGGCTGAGGTCAAGCGCTTCCAGCGTATCAATGCGCGCGTCCGCCAGCGCGAGTATGTCTGGGGGCAGCGGGAAGCCAGGGCTTGGTGCCGCGATTGCGGCCATGCCCGCCGCATGGAGCGCGCGCAAGCCATTTGCCGAATCTTCGATGCCGACAGCCGCGGCCGGCAAGAGCTCCAGCCGCGTCAGCGCTTCCAGATAAATATCGGGCGCGGGCTTGCCGCGGGCGATATCGTCGCCGTAGATAATGACTTCGAAGAGCTGGTCCAAACCAGTAATGCGCAGGACGGCTTTGATGATTTCGGTCGGCGAACCAGAAGCCAAAGCAACGCGGTAATGCTGTTTCATGCGCTGTACCGATTCGATGGCGTCGGAGCGGGTCGGCATACGCTGTTCGTAGCGCGCGATGACGCGGCTTTTCATCTCGGCGATGATGTCGTCGATGGATTCATCCAGCCCTAGTTTGTCTTGCATCACAGCCGCCCAACCGACAGTGCTGCGCCCCATCGCCAGCCGCTGATACTCGTCAATCCAGGCTTTGCCGCGGTCGCGGGCGAAATCGACGCGCGCCTCGTCCCAATAGACCTCGCTATCAACTAGCACCCCATCCATATCAAAGATGACCGCTTCAATCGGCATCTTTACCTCCCGGGTTTGCCCGCGCCAGCGGACAATCTGCATCGTTTCGGCCTATAGGGATTGACCCTGCGGCGGGTCGACCACGCCAATCGTCAAGAGGATATTGGCAAAGACGCGCTGCTCGCCCGTGGCGATGACCAGGCAGCAATTGTCTTTGCCAGCTTCGTCATAAAACGCGAATCGCTCAAGCGCCTGCAACTCAATCTCGCTGCCCAAGAGCTGCCGAAAATCTTGGTATATGCTCGGCTCGGCACCATCATGGCGCGCCATCACATGCGCCGCTTCGACCGGTGTTACGCTTAATAGCGCCGCCAGCACATCCGTGACCGTCACCATGCCCGGCGCTAGGTTGAGATAGACGCGCTTGGCAAGCGGGTTCGCGCCCGTAGAAACGGGATAATTGCCGTCGGGAATCAAAATTGTGGCACCGTGGCCAGCCGCGCCCAGCGCGCCAAGAATTTCGGGGTGAATCAACTTGCCGCTTAACATGCTTAACTCCATTTTCTTACTTTTTCTTACTAATCGAGGACCGCGAGCGCGCGTCTCCAAAGGGCGTTTTCAGCCGCTCGGCAGCAGCGCTTTGCACCCAGGAATGCCGCGTCCGCACAAAATCACAAGCCTTTTCGTCGCATGAGCGCAAAAGCGCAATTTATGCGCTGATGCCAGCGCGTGCCGACGCACTATATTTTTCTGATGCGGTCGCCGACCGCGATCGAGCCGTCTTGCCTTACGCGGGCGTAGACGCCGCGCAAACGTTGGTTTTTTCCCGCGTCCGACATAACCCATTTGCGCGCGGGCGCGCCGAAGCGGCGGGCGAACTTGCCACAGCCGGTATGCGGCGTACGGGCGATTTCCAGAATCACATCGCCGATTTGCAGTTTTGCGCCCGCAGGCAGATTGCCCATCGAGATATCGAGATCGACAAAAAGCTGATCGCCCGCTTCTGCCCAGCGCGATTTGTCGGCGGTTAGGAGATTAATCGCGCGGCTGTTCATTATCGTGACCTGGGTTTCTTGAATCGGTTCGCTGTCGGGGTTTTTGCGCCTGGCGCGGTCCAACCAGTCATCGCCTTCCAAGCCGTGGGCGGCGGTGAACCTGGCTGATTGCAATGCTTCGCGTTCATCGGCTTCTGGCCGGCGCACGATCAACTCTACAATGCCATCATCGCTTGGCGATTTGTCCAATTGCTCCCAGGCTTCGTTCAAGGTTTCAATACTTTTCACGGCTTCCATTGCTCGCTCCAGGCGCTTGACGATTATTCCTGCGCAGACTATACACTAAAAGCTGGGAAAATTCTGCGCTTTTTTGCTAGCCGCCGCGGATGCGACATAGCATTGCGACAAGTCTATTGTTACCATGTCACAAAGTGGCTGATGCCGCGCGAAACTAAGAATAGGAGTTGAGCTGGCTATGGCAATCGAACACAGGCGCTTGGGCAAACACGGCGCATACGTCAGCAATCTGTGCTTGGGGACGATGAACTTCGGCTGGCACAGCCCCAAAGAAGAAGCTTTCGCCATTATGGACCGCGCGCTGGAACTGGGCATCAACTTCTTTGATACCGCCGATGTCTATGGGCGCAAGATTGAATGCGGCTTGACCGAAGAAATCATCGGACAATGGTTCGCCCAAGGCGGGGGGCGCCGCGACGCCGTCATCCTAGCCACAAAAGTGCATAATCCCTTCAGCCGCAAAGCGAATCTGCCCGAAGCCAATAGCGAGCGCGGCGGACTTTCCGCCTACAAAATCCGCAAACATTGCGAAGGCAGCTTGTCCCGTTTGCAGACTGACCATATCGACATTTATCAAATGCATCATATCGACCGCGACTGTCCCTGGGATGAAACCTGGGGCGCGTTTCACGCGTTGGTACAGCAAGGCAAAGTCGTTTATGTCGGCTCCAGCAACTTCGCTGGCTGGGATATCGCCACCGCCTGCCAAGAAGCCGCGCGCCGCCACATGACCGGGCTGGTCAGCGAACAGAGCATCTATCACCTGGATAATCGCGCCATCGAGCTAGAAGTCATGCCAGCCTGCCGTCATTACGGCCTGGGCTTGATTCCCTGGAGCCCCTTGTCCGGCGGGCTGCTAGGCGGCGCGCTGGAAAAGGTCGCGACCGGCAGGCGCAGCAACCCCGACTTGATAGCGCGCGTCGAATCGAAACGAGAGCAGCTCGAAGCCTATGAAAGCCTTTGCCGCGAAATTGGTCATCCGCCCGGCGAAGTCGCGCTGGCATGGCTGCTGCATAATCCCGCTGTCAGCGCGCCGATAATCGGACCGCGCACGATGGAGCAACTGGAAAGCGCCGTCCGCGCCACTGAAATCCGCCTGGACGCGAGCGTAATGAATCAGCTGGACCAGATCTTCCCCGGTCCCGGTGGCGAAGCGCCCGAAGCATACGCCTGGTAAAGCGGGACAAGATTCACTGGGGCGGCGCAGGTCGCGGCAGCATAAGCGCGTCGCGACCTGGCATCATCAGCCTTAACCGCGACAGATTTCCTCTCCTCATTAGCTAATCGATAGCCAACCGATAGCTTCCCTACGCTTGCCCTTCTCCTTCTCTCCGCATTGCAAATTCGACATTAAACTTAATCTAATTCTTTCCTAAACATCAGGTGCTATAATTCCTTTGAATGCTAGAATAATTTGGAGTTCGCATGAATAATCAGACATCTGCCATCCGCGGCATTATCGCTCCGCTGGCTGTCTTGCTGCTTTTCCTGCCGCTGCCAAGCGCGCGCGCAAACGATATTACAGTGGACAAACATTGCAGCCTGGCGCAAGCCATCGGCTCCGCCAATAACAATTCATCCAAAGCCCGCTGCGAAACCGGCTATCGAGAAGATACCATTTTCTTGGAAGACGATTTGGACTTGCTGGAAGAGCTGCCGATAATCACTTCCCGGATTATATTGGAAGGCAACAATCACACCATTTACGTAAAAGCGCGCTACCCCGCTTTTACGATTAAATACGGCGATCTCACCATCAAAAACCTACGCGTGAAATTCAGCGGCAAGAACCGAGCCGGGCCCACTATCGAGATTGTCAATGGCTCGCTAACTATAATTGACAGCCAGATTGAACGCTGCACGGGCAAATTCCTGGTGGAAGACAGCTTCGGCGCGGTTCATGGCGATAGCGACGTTTGTGGCTACTCGGCGGAAGCTGTCGCAAGCTGGTTTGGCGGACCCGCGCCTATCGCGACCGCGATACCAGCGCCATCACAGCCCGATACCTGCATTGCCTTGACCGGCACGACAGCCACAGTCTCGGCGCGCTATGGGCTCAACAGCGGCTTGCAATGCCAGCAGGTGGGCGCGGCTGGAATCGGCAATGCGGACCTTGTTCAGTCCGGTTTCATTGACGCGGTTGACGTTTATGGTTATGTCGAGCAAGGCGTGGAAATCTGTTTCGCGCAACAGGGAAATATCGTCTTCCTGGATGCGTCCAGCGCGCCGCGCATGCCAGCGCCAGTTGACTATTACGCCCAAGTTGGCAAGACTTGCGCGGCGCTTGATCGACCCGGCACGGTCGTCCTGGTGCCTGGCCAAGCGCCACCCAGAGAAACTGAGGCACCGGCAGCCGCGCCCGCCCAGCAATGCCGTATCACCACAACCAGTAATCTCAATTTCCGCTCCGCGCCAGCTATCGGCAAGAACAAAATTGGAATTGTGTCGCGCGGACTCAGCTTCAGCCCGGTAGGGCGGACACCGTATTGGTTCAATGTCAATCATCAGGGGCGCTTGGGCTGGATCAGCGCCAGCCCGAGGTATGTTCATGTGAACGAGGCTTGTTTATAGTGGGCGCGTTCATATTGGCGGGCATCATGAATATGCTTGCAGCAGCAATTCGGCAATGTGCGTGACGGGCAGGTCTTGCCCGCGCGCTTCCAGGCGCTGGCGCAGCTGCGTAATGCAGCCGATATTGCCGGACACAACTAGGTCGGGCGCGGCCGCGACTATGTTTTCCACCTTGAGCCGCCCCAATTCTTCGGCGATGGCCGGCTGATCCAGGTTGTAGGTGCCTGCCGAGCCACAGCACATGCCGGCGTCGGGGATATCAAGCAGGCGCAAATTAGGAACTTGATTGAGCAGGTCGCGCGGCTCGCTTTGCAAACCCTGGGCATGCAAGAGATGACAGGCATCTTGGTAAACGACTGCGCGCTCGGTCGCGAAGCCGCGCGCTGCGCGCAAGCCCAGGCGCGCCAGGTAAGCGCTGATATCCATCACTTTGCTGGCAAATTCGCTGGCGCTTTGCAAGTCCGCCTGCCCTTTGAAGAGCAGAGCGTAGTCATTTATGCCCGAGCCGCAGCCGGCGGCTGTGGTGATAATCGCGTCAACATCATCGGGGACCAGCGCAAAGTTGCGCCGCGCCAGCTGGCGCGCTTTTTCTTCCGCGCCGATGTGCAGCAAGATAGAGCCGCAGCAGCTTTGCCCGGCGGGGATATGCACTTCGACGCCATTCGCCGCCAGCAGTTTTGCCGCCGCCAGGTTTATCTGTGGTGCCAGCGCTTGCTGCACGCAACCCGCAAGCAGCAAAACCTTGCCGCGGCGCTCGCCTTGCGCCGGCAGCAGGGGCGGCAGGGGCGCGGCGGGCGGCAGCTTGTCCGGCAGCATGTTTAACATGGAAGCGAAGGCTTCGGGCAAAAATGGCTGCAGCGCCTTGCCGATTTTCCCGCCTTTCATCGCCAGGCGAAAGCGCTGCGGATAGGGCAGGGTCTCGCTTATCAGTCGCCGCGCGCCGCTATCCGCCAGCGAACGCTGGCGCGCTGGCTCTTGCAGGCTGCGGTAGCTCACCAGCAGGTCGCCATATTCTACGCCAGAAGGGCAGGCAGGCACACAAGCCATACAGCCCAGGCAGCGGTCGATGAAAGGCTGCGCCTCGTCCGCCTCGATTCTGTCTTCGAGCACGCTCTTCATCAGATAGATGCGGCCCCGCGGCGAATCCATCTCCTCGCCCAAGAGCTTGTAGGTCGGGCAGGCTGCTAGGCAGAAACCGCAGTGAACGCATTTTTCGATGGCTTCCGCCATTTCCGGCGCGCGCAGGTCGTCGCTCTTTATCTGATGGCGCATGGGCTCGCTTTCATTTTAGTTCCAGTTAGTTCCAGTTAGTTCAATTTCGTCTTGTAAATCGCAGTCAAGTCTTATTCTAGGACCTGCTCGCTACTGATGACAATGCGGCAAATTCGAGTGTATTGCCTGCGCGCGGTATGATATGCCGCCCCTACAATTCGACTTTATCGTGTTTTGCATGTCCAATTTGGACTGCTTATACCAGCTTGTTATTTGGATCCAGCACGCGTTTGACGCGCGCCGCCAGCTCATTTTCTAAGGGCTTGCCGATTACAGGGCATTCGACCGAACCGCGCAGGACTAAGCCTGGCAGCTGCTGCGCTTCCAGTATTTGCTGGAGCGCGCCGATGTCCTCTGTCGCCAGCCACGCGACATTGCCGCCAGCGCTATATCGCCGCTGCATGTCGCCGACCAGACTATCAAAGCGCGCTATCTTCCGCGGCGGGATGACCACCTTGACCAGGAATTCGCCGGTCAGTCCCGCCACGGGGTCGCGCAGTGCCGCGTCATCTTTGACATCACTGGCATCGATGACCGCTGTTCCCGCGCGCATTGCGGCGGCGAACTGACGCGCGCGCCGCGGCAAGGTTTCATGGAAGCCCGCCAAGCCCACCAGCAAGGACCAACCTTGGTCGCAGGGCGCGAAGTCCAGCAAGTCCAGCTCATGTGAACTGCGATTGCAACGGAAGACCGCGTCCAGGGCATCTTCCAGCGTACGATAGCGCAAGCGCAGCCCGTGATAATCGGGCGCATCGGGGAAGACCTTGAAGGTCAGCTCGGTCATGATGGCGTATTTGCCCAAGCTGCCGACCAAGAACTTGCTCAGATCGAAACCGGCCGCGTTCTTGACCACCTTGCCGCCAACGCGAAAAGCCCGTCCCAAGCCATCGACCAGGTCCGCGCCTAGCACAAAGTCGCGTATGCCTCCATAGCGATGCCGCCGCGATGCGGACAGGTTGCAGGCGACAGTGCCGCCGATGCTGGCAAGATTGGGCAGCAGCGGATCAAATGGCAGGTACTGCCCCTCTTCCCGCAATGCCGCTTGAACTTCGCTGACGAGGCTGCCTGCGCGTACGCTGAGCGTATACTCCTGCGGCTGATATTCGCTGATGCCAGCCATGCCGGACAAATCAACCAGCGCGGCGTCGCGGTCAACGTGATGCAGCGCCGGCTTGCTGCGCCGGCCGACAACGTGAATGCGCCGGTGGCTCTTGACAAAAGCCTGTAGCGTCGCGACAGAATTCAACAGTTCAGCCGTCATTCGCGTGAAATCACTCCTTGCCGTTCTAGGGGGTGCATGCCGCGCATTTGCAGGGCGGGTGCCTCGCCGCCCGGGAACATTTTGCCGCGGTTGGCGATCTCTTCGGGGTCAATGGCGCGGCGCAAGTCGCGCATAATTTGCATTTCCACCGGGCTGAACATCGTCGACAGATACTCGCGTTTTTCCATGCCGATGCCGTGCTCGCCGGTGATGGAGCCGCCCAAGTCGACGCACATGGCTAATATCTCCCCTGCCAGCGCTTCGGCTTTTTCCAGCGCGCCAGGTTCGTTGCCATTGTACAAGATCAAGGGATGCAAATTGCCATCGCCAGCATGGAAGACGTTGGCAACATCAATCTGATATTTTGTCTGGAGTTCGCCAATTGTGAGCAGCGCTTCGCCCAAGCGGCTGCGCGGCACGACGCCATCTTGCACGATATAATCGGGGCTGAGGCGTCCCACAGCCGAAAACGCGCCCTTGCGCCCTTTCCAGATGCGCGCGCGTTCCGCTTCGCTGTTCGCCTCGTGAATATCAAAAGCGCCGGATTCTTCAATCACAGCCCGCAACTGCGTGAATTCGGCTTCGACTTGCAGCGCTTCGCCTTCTAGCTCGACTATCAACAGTGCTTCGGCGTCGAGCGGATAGCCCGCCCCCACCGATGCTTCCGCCGCTTGGATAGCCAGCCGGTCCATAATTTCCATTGCGCCCGGCAGCAAGCCCGAAGCCACCACCATCGACACAGCATCGCCGGCGCGGCCCAAGTTGTCATAAGCAGCCATCACGGTGCGATATCGTTCTGGTGCCGGCATCAGGCGCAGGGTGATTTCCAGCGCGATGCCAAATAGCCCCTCGGAGCCGACGAAGAGCCCGATGAGGTCCGGTCCGATGCCAACGCCTTCAATGCTTTCGCTGCCAAATTGGGTGACAGTGCCGTCCGCCAGCACCACCTTCATGCCCAAGACATGATTGCTGGTCATGCCATACTTCAGGCAATGCGCGCCGCCGCTGTTAAAGGCGATATTGCCGCCGATGGTGCAAATGGATTGACTCGATGGATCCGGCGCGTAATACAAACCATACTGCCGTACCGCTTCGCTGACATGCAGGTTTATCACGCCCGGCTCCACCACGGCCAAGCGCTGATCCGGGTCAATTCTTTTGATGCGATTGAGTCGGTTCAAGCCGATCATCAAGCCATCCGCTATCGGCAGCGAGCCGCCGGACAAGCTGGTGCCGCTGCCACGCGCCACAAAAGGCACTTTCATGCGGTGGCAGAGGCGCACCGTGTCGATGATTTCGTCTTCGTTGACCGGCAGCGCCACTGCGCCGGGCTTGCTTTGGAAGGCGGTCAGCGCGTCGGACTCATAAGGCAGCAATTCGACATCGCGCGTCAACAGGCGGTCGGCAGGGTAGATTTTTTTCAGCGCTTCAATGAAGGGGTGCTTCATAAGTTATTTTGGCTCATTTCCCGCCGCTCCATTTGGCTGAGGGGAGGATACCTTGCAAGGAGCCAGATATTAACACATTTTGTGGCGACTTTGCATGACTCGCAGGGCAATCGCATCAATTTTTTCAACACTGAGGCACCAAGGCTTGTCCGCTACTGTAGGATTCGCGTTTGCCCTTTGGTTTACCCCCCTCGGTCCCCCGCCGACACTGACCGACGGGGATGGGGTAGAAAAAGCGCATTGACTTGCCAGTAGCGGACAAACCTTACATATCCATACATATATCGGATTTGCATTACTGGCATGGATTTACTTCTGCGTTATCTAATTTTGCAAACCGCGGCGCTCATGCGACATGGAGGCTCGTATTTTGTGTGAGCGCGGCATGTCTGGGGCCTTAAGGCTGCCGCCGAGCGGCTGTGTAATATAGATTTTGGCGCGCTTGCCCTGGCAAATTTGTCATAATCAGCAACGGGCGCGGTCAATACAGGGGCGGGACTTCCATGCCGATAACCCGCTGCGGCTGCCCCGTCTCGGCGGATTTGATGCAGGCATCAGCCACAGCCAGGGACATATAGCCATCCCAAGCCGAGGGACCGGTCGCGCACCCGGCCAAGACCGCACCGGCCCAAGCCGCCAGTTCCGCCACATAAGCGTCATAGAAGCGCTGGGGCCAATCGGGACTGATGGCTTGCGAGCGCGCGCCCGCCTGGCGCAGCAGCGGGCTGTGATTGCCAGTGGTCTGCGCGCTGCCCGCTTCGCCGGTGATTTCCACCTCGACTTCATAGCCATAACCCGAATCGCCGCTCCATTCCAGCGTGCCGATTGCGCCGTTAGCGAAGGTGACGTGAATGATAGCGTAGCGTGCCGAGCGCGCGTCCCCAGCTTCGGCTGGCACCCAGCGCGTGTAGACTTCGGCGATTTCCGCGCCCATCATGAAGCGCGCAGAATGAATATCGTGAATGAGCGAATTGACGATAGCGCTATTAATGCTCGCGTGGCTGGAACGGAAGGGGTTCATGTGAATGCCGCGGAAACGCAGCGCGCGCCCGATAGCGCCGCTGCGCACCAGCTCTAGCAGCTGCTTGTGCGCGCGGTCATATTCGCGCATGAAGCCAACTTGCACCAGCCGACGCCCAGCCGCCAGCTCTGCCTGGAGTACGCGCTCGGCATCCGCGCGCGTACTCGCCATCGGTTTCTCGCATAACACCGGCTTGCCAGCGGCGATGCAAGCCAGCGTCTGCCGCGCATGAAAGCTGTCCGGGCTGGCGATGAGAACCGCATCAACAGCGGCGGACATTATGAGCGCTTCGGCCTCTGTCCAGACGCGCGCGCCGCCGCAATCAGCCGCAACTTGCGCGGCGCGCCCGCCATCAGCATCCATCACCGCCACAACACGCGCGCCGTTGCTGCGCCTTGTCAAGATGTCGGCATGCAGGCTGCCTATCATGCCCGTCCCGATGATGCCGATATTCACGATGCTTTCTCGCATGCGCATACTCCCTTACTTCGCACGCTACAAATTTCGCGGCGGACCTCCTCATTCGATGAGTTTAGCAATTTTAGACGCGTCGGGCGACACATCGTGTCGCTTCTATCAGATTGAACTTGAACTTGCCCATAAAGAGGGAGGGGCTTTAACAGCCCATTACGGGTCAGAAAGCTCCCCTTCCCTCATTTTGGGGGTAAGGGGCCGGGGGATGGGGGTGTTTTTCAATGTTTCGCATTTTGAGAGATAGAGCTTGATGCCCCAATAATCTGAAATACACCCCCCGCCTGGGCAATAAATTGCATATCGCCGCAAAAACGTTATAATTTATCTGTTGTATCGTGATGCGACAAGCGCTTGAGCATCCGGCACAATTGAAAAACCACAACAATAGTCTAGTTTCCAGGAGGATTTACCGTGATAGGACGCAAGAAAAGGCTTTTGATGGTGCTGTTTGGAATTATTGTACTCTTGCTCGCGCCGGCCTCTGCCCAGGATGAACCCAGCACCATTACCTGGTTGACGCTGGACTGGCCCGTCGAAGCGATCATTGAAGAGTTTGAGGCGCGCAACCCCGATGTAAAGGTCGAAGCGGAGCAAGTTGGCTTTAACGACCTCTTCGCCCAGATTCAGGTCCGCTTGGGTGCCGGGTCGGAAGTGCCGGATGTCATCTCGGTCGACGTGCCGCTGGTATCGGGCTATGCCTTGCGTAATTGGCTGCTGCCGCTCGATCCCATTTTCAGCGGCGATGAACTGGAAGACTGGCTGCCCGCGGCTGTCAATGCCGGCTCCTACGAGGGAACGCTCTATGCCGCGCCCGTCAGCACTTCGACGCAACTGCTGTTTTACAACAAGGGCTGTTTCGATCGCGCCGGCTTGATGCCGCCAGGCGCGGATGATCGCCTGACTTGGGAAGAGATTGCGGAAATCGCGCCGCAGATGACCTTTGACGACGACGGCGATGGTACGCCTGAGGTTTGGGGATTCATCTGGGAACAAATGGTGCGCATTTACCAGTTGCAAGTGCTGCCAGAATCGCTTGGCGCCGCCGCGATTGGCGACGACGGCTTGACGGTGGACGGCGTAATCAACTCGCCCGAATGGATTGAAGCCTTCACCTACTATTACAACATGTTCAACGTCTGGAACGCCGCGCCGCAAGGCGAGGAATTCTGGCCCGCCGATATCTTCGAAACGGGCAATATCTGCATGTTCGTCGGCGGTCCCTGGAATATCCCGCGCTTCGCGAACAATGCCGACCTTGATATCGAATGGGGCGTTTCCCGCCATCCCTACTTCGCGGATGGCGAGCCCGCCACGCCCACCGGCAGTTGGCATATCGGCGTGAACGCCAATACCGAAAATGTCGACGCGGCGACGCGCTTTGTCCACTTTATTTCCACCGGCGAAGGCGCGGAAATCTGGTGGCGGCGCGGCAGTGGCGACTTCCCCGCCCAGCAATCGGTGCTCGCGCTCTTCGCGACCGAAGAAGAATTCGATGCCCTGCCCATGTCCTTCTTGCGCACGGCGGCTGACGAAGCCACGGTCAACCCAAGACCGCGCGCTGTGACTGTCGGCTTCCTGGAATACGAGCAGATTTTGCAGAATACCTTCCAGGATATTCGCAATGGTGCCGATGTCGAAGAATCGCTGAACCTGGCTGTTCAGCGCATTGACAGCGAAATGGCGAAATATCGCTAGCGCCCCCATGCGAGAGTCGCGTCCGCCGCGGCTCTCGCATTGCTTATTCCACAGGCATTCCCGCACAATCGACTGATAATCGTCTGATGAATTTACAGCCCGCCATGCGCCGGAAGTGAATGATGCGAGCGCGACAGCAAATCATTCCCTATCTCTTCCTCTTGCCAGCGCTGCTTTTGCTGGTGGTTTTCAATTTGCTGCCGACGATCGCCACGCTTTTCGAAAGCATGTTTGTTATATCATTGCGCAGCGGCGACCGCGTATTTGCGGGCTTCGCCAATTACAACCGCATCTTTAACGATCCCATCTTCTGGAAATCTTTCCAAGTTACCATTATTTTCAGCTTGTTGGTCAACCCGATTCAGATTGCCCTGGCGCTGGGGCTGGCGGTCTTGATAAACCAGCGCGCGCCTGGCATCGGCATTTTCAGAAGCATCTATTTGCTGCCGATTGCCGTTTCGCTCAACGTTACCGCCATTGTCTGGGGGCTCATGCTCGACCAAAACTCGGGCATGGTCAACGGCATCCTGCTGCAATTGGGCTTGGAGCGGCAGCCCTTCCTGCATTCGGTCGATCAAGCGCTCTGGTCCATCATATTGATCGCCTCCTGGATTGGCGTTCCGCTTTGGAGCTTGTTCATCTTGGCTGGTTTGCAGAACGTGCCGCCGCCCGTTTTGGAAGCGGCGAAGATTGACGGCGCGAACGCCTGGCAGTCTTTCACCAAGATTACCTTGCCGCTATTGCGCCGGGTGCTGGCTTTTGTGCTGGTCGCCGATACCGTCGCCAATTTCTTGATGTTCGCGCCCATCTTGCTGCTTACTTCCGGCGGTCCCCAGCTATCGACCAATTTGATTATGTACGAGACCTACCGGCGCGGCTTCTTATACGGCGATTTGGGCGCGTCAGCCGCCATGCTGTCGGTCATGCTGGTCATTGTGTTCATCATCGTCGGCATCGAACTGTTCGTCCTGCGCGGCAACGATTAAACCCTGGTCGCATGAATAGCGGATGAAATCAAATGAACAGCACAATGAACAGCATAATGAACAGCGAATAAACTGTGTGAACTGTGTGAAATGTGATTGAAGCGAGGTCTGGTTCTAAGCATGTCCAATCACGTCGGCTCGGCAGCACCCAAAACCAGCAAACCCTTGCGCGCTTATACGCAGCCGCTGCTCGTCTATGCGCTGTTGCTTCTGGGCGTCGTCATTGTCATTTTGCCTTTGATGTGGGCCGCCGCCGCCTCTTTCACGCCCAATCACAAAGTATTTGAATACGCCTATCCCTTCTCCTGGCGCGCGCTGTTGCCGGTCGATTTCACGTTGGAAGCCTATGAGGCGCTGTTCGAGCGCGGCTTCGGGCGCGCGGTCGGCAATACATTCTTCCTCGCGCTTGCCACTGTCATCATCGGCGGCGCGGTCAACGCTCTGGCTGGCTTCGCATTTGGGCGCTTTGAATTCCGCGGCAAGAACGCGCTCTTCCTGGCAATTGTCATGTTGACATTCATGGTGCCGGTCGACCTCACCGCCATACCGCGTTACATCCTGGTGAATAACTTCGGCTGGATCAACACCTGGCAGGGTCTGCTGATACCCGGTTTGGCGAACAGCCTGGTGATTTTCCTTTTTCGTCAATTCTTCGCCGAAATACCGCAGGAGCTAATTGACGCCGCGCGGGTAGATGGCGCGACCTGGCTGCGCGTGCTGGTCAGCATCATCTTGCCGATTTCCAAGCCGGTGCTGGTCGCGGCCGCTTTGCTGATGTTCATCAGCCAGTGGAATGCCTTCTTTTGGCCCCTGCTGGTCGCGCCGACCAAAGAGATGCGCGTGGTCCAAGTCGAGATATCGCTGGCGATTGGACAATACGGCACCATTTGGAATCAGCTGCTGGCTGGCTCGATGATCGCCGCCATTGTTCCCATCCTGCTGGTCATCCCATTCCAGCGCTATTATGTGCAAGCCATCACGGGCACCGGGCTGGAATGACGGGAATGAGGCCGCGCCGCGCTTCGGCTGGTCAAGATTGCCCCGGTCAAGATTGTAGAATAGTTGCGCAAAGCACGATAACGCGCTAGATTATGTAGCAAGCCTTTCATGGCTTGGAGTAGAAGTTTCCTGTGGCAGTGTGGCCCACTAAACCTGCTGCCACAGGAAACCACAAAACATCGGAAAACCCGAAGATTTTCCGATTGCAGTATAGCCTACTAGCAGCCGCCATGAAACGTTGGTCCATTCGATGGATGTTCAATGGATGTTCGATTGATATTCGATTGAACGCGCGGCTATGGCAGAACCCAACTTCAAGAACCGCACACTCTTTCACGGCGATAATCTCGACTTCCTGCGTGGCATGAACAGCGAGACCTTGCACCTTATCGCCACCGACCCGCCCTTCAACAAGAACCGCGACTTCCATGCCACGCCCGACAGTCTGGCGGCTGGCGCGCGCTTCAAAGATCGCTGGCGTTGGGATGAAGACGTACATGAAGAATGGACCGACAGCATCATCGACGATTTCCCCGCGGTCTGGGAAGTTATCAGGGCGGCGCGGGCGGCTTATGGCGATGACATGGGCGCGTTCCTGTGCTGGCTCGGTGTGCGCCTGATGGAGATGCGGCGGGTCTTGCGGGCGGACGGCAGCATCTATCTGCACATTGACCACACCGCGCATGCCTATGTGAAGTGCATGATGGACGCGATTTTTGGCTGGAAGAATTTTCGAAATGAAATCATTTGGGCATATCGAGGCATGCCGTCTAAAGCAAGACGCTGGCAACAAAAACACGACACGATCCTATTCTATACAAAGAGCAATAAATATGGCTTCAATGTCTTAAGAGACCCGCCAACGAAGGGTTCACAAAAAACTTTCGCTAGCGCTATGAACCGCGGATATAACTTAAATCGCTCAAAGAAAATGGTAACAGTGTTTGATTGGAAGAAATACAAGGCGGCTGTTGATGCGGGTACAATTCCGCCAGACTTGCAACCAAAAGAATTCACTGGCGGACATCCGCCGATGAAGGACTGGTGGCAAGATATAAAGATTCTAGGGGGACCGAAAAATAAAGAACGTGTAGGCTACCCCACGCAAAAGCCGCTGGCGCTTTATGAGCGCATCATCAAAGCCTCGTCGAATAAAGGCGACATCGTGCTGGACCCCTTCTGCGGCTGCGCCACCACCCCCATCGCCGCCGAACGGCTGGGCCGGCAATGGGTGGGCATGGACATCTGGGACGAAGCCTATAAGCAAGTGATGGGGCGCATGGAGCGCGATACTGTTTTGCGCTTCGACGATACCAGCCACGTTACCTTGCCCAAAGTCCAATACACAAGCCATCCGCCAGCCAGAACCGACGAGAACGAAGTCGCCGTCTCCGCGCTGCGGCTCAAGATTCGCAGATCCAGCGAGCCTTGGCAGAAAATCAGCCACAAGGGCATGATGAACATCCTGGTCGCGGCGCAAGCGACCAGCGGCGGCGTTATCTGCGCCGGCTGCGGGCGTGTGCTAGAGCGCGAGTTCATGCAGCTTGACCATATCACGCCCAAATCTGACCGCGGCGAAAACCACATCCTCAATCGCATCCTGCTCTGCGGACCCTGCAACCGCCGCAAGCGCGATAACCTGACCTTGCGCGGCTTGCTGCGCGAAAACAAGAAAAAAGCGGTGCAGTGGATGAAGGACGAGGACCGGGCGAAGCTGGCGCAAGCAGCGGCGCGCGAAGGGGCGGAATGGACGCGCGACAACATCGCGTCGGAAGCCTGCCAAGCGCTAATTGCGGGACGCCGCCATTATTTCTAGACTGTCTAGCGCGGATGCCGCCGCTTATCCCCTTCCCGCGCGATGATGCGCAAGCTATTACTATTATTGGCGCTGGGCTGGGATGATGCCGCACCGCGCTTGGCTGCTTGCGCCCGAATAAATAAAATCGCTATAAGCAAATGCTTGACAGCGACAGCAATAGGGTTAAACTTTGCCTGCGTCGGCATCCGATTAGAGACGCTGCGTCCGGCGCGGATGAATACTTGATGACAATTCTGCCTAGCTGTAGAGGGAGCTGCGATGTTAAGCCAAGAACAGATTGATTTCTTCCACGAGAACGGATTTCTACGCATCCCGCAAGTCTATTCCGAAGACGAAATCAACGACATGTCGGACAGTCTCGACCGTTTGATCGAAGACTGGGCATTGACCAGCCCGGGCTGGTCTGGTCCCTGGCGCGATGTCTATTTGGACGAAGAGGTCGAAAAGCAGGTAACGCTGACAGCCATGCACGACCTGCACCTGTATGCCGACGCCTGGATGCGCGCCGTCACCAATATCAAGCTGGCGACAGCGCTTTCCCAATTGTTGGATTCCAGCGTCGAATTGCACCACACAACCATGCACATCAAGCCGCCGCAGACTGGGCACCCCTTCCCGATGCACCAAGATTCTCCTTTCTATGAACATCGTGATGGCCGCTACATTGATGTGCTAGCGCACCTGGACGACACCCGCCACGAAAACGGCGAAATCCGCTTCCTGGCTGGGTCGCATAAACGCGGCAAGCTGCCGCATATCTTGACGAACCCGGATGGCACCGCCTGCTCGCCGCACCTCAATACCGACGACTACAAGCTGGAAGACACTGTGCCCGTGCCAGCCAAGCGCGGCGACGTCGTTGTCTTCAATATCTACTGCATCCATGGCTCCTACATCAACCAAACCAGCGAGCCGCGGCGCATGGTGCGCATGGGCTATCGTGATCCGCACAACGACCAGCTGGCTGGGCAGAGCAATGGCCGCCCCGGCATGATTGTGAAAGGCTATCGCGAACGCCGCGGCGACGAAGCCTTGCTGAAACAAAGCTAGCTGGCAAGGTCATTTGTGAGCGACTGGATTTCCGCGCGCGTCATCGGGGTCGATATCGGCGGCAGCAAGATTCTCGCTGGCTTGGTTAGCCCCCAGGGCGAGATATTGCGGACGCGCTCAGTCGCGACCCCCGCCAAGCCTGCGGCGATTTTGGCTGAAGTGAAGCGACTGTGCGCCGAGTTGATCGCCGAAGCCCAGGGGGAGGTCCTTGCCATCGGCATCGGCAGCGCCGGCATGGTTGACAGCGGGCGCGGGCGCGTCCTGCACGCCAATGACAACCTGCCCGGCTGGAGCGGCACGTCGCTATCCGCGCTGGAGATTGGCGCGCGACTTCCCATCGTGGCGGAGAATGACGCCCGCGCCTTTGCCTATGGCGAGGCGAAAATCGGCGCGGGCAAAGCCTACAAGTCCTTGCTCTGTGTTACGGTTGGGACCGGCATCGGCGGCGGCATCATCCTCGACGGCGCAATCTGGCGCGGCGCAAACTTCAGCGCCGGCGAAATCGGTTATCTGGTGGTCGGCTGGGAAGGCGATAAGCCCATCTTTCTCGACCAGTATGTTTCCGGACCTGGCATTGAACGCGCTTATCAGACGGCGGCGGGGGTGCCCGAGCGCCTGCCGCTGACCGACATCACAGGCCGCGCCTATGCCGGCGAAGCTATCGCGGCGCGGACCATCACCGACAGAGCGCGGCGACTGGGCATCATTCTGGGCGGCTTCGCCACGGCGCTCAATCCAGCGGCGCTGGTGCTGGGCGGCGGCGTGCCGCAAATCGGCGAATTGTGGTGGCGCGCGCTGGAAGCGGCTTTCCGCGCGAGTGTGCCGCCGCTTTTAAGCGCGCTGCCGATTCTGCCAGCCAAGCTGGGGGTGGAGGCGGTGCTGCTGGGCGCGGCGCTGCTGGCATGGGACAAGGTGAATACATGATAGTCGGTCTTGTCCCGCTTGATGAACGCCCCGTCAATACGCGCTATCCGCGCATGATTGGCGCAATCGCGGGCTTGAGGGTCGAGCTGCCGCCGCCACAGCTGCTCAGCCGCTTCCGGCAGCCGGCAAACTGCGCCGCGCTGGGGGCTTGGCTGCGCCGCCGCGCCGCCGATTGGAGCGCCTTGGTCATTTCGATTGAGATGCTGGCTTATGGCGGCTTGCTGCCGTCGCGCATCAGTGACGATTCCTTGTTGGACGCGCTGGCGCGCCTCGAAGTCTTGCGCGAGCTCAAAGATGCGCAGCCGCAGCTGCGCATCTACGGTTTTGACCTCATCATGCGCATATCGAAGAATGCCGCAAGCGTGGAAGAACCAGCCTATTGGCATCAATCCGGTCCCCAGATTTATCGCTATTCACAGCAGTATGACAAGAACCGCTGGGGCGCTGGTCCGCCGCCAGACACTGCCGAGCTCCATCCAGCGCATTTGCAAGATGTCTTGCGCCGGCGCATGCGCAACCATATTGTGAATCTGCGCACTTTGGATTTGCTGGCGGATGATGTCTTCGATTTGCTGGTGATTAGCTCGGACGACACCAGCGAGTACGGCTTTGGCACGCGGGAAAAAGCCTGGGTGAAAGAATGGGTGGAGCGGCGCGGCGGCGATCAGCGCTTGCTGATGTACCCCGGCGCGGATGAGGTGGCTTCGGTATTGCTGGCGCGCGCTTTGCTCACGGCTTTGGGCAAGCAGCCGCGCTGCTTCGTTCACTATGCCATCACAGCCGATGCCGAGCGGATTGCGCCTTTTGAAGACGCGCCGGTCCGCCAGACGGTCGAGCGGCAAATCCGCGCCGTGGGCGGGCGGCAAGTGGACACGGCAGAACAAGCCGATCTCATCGTCGCGGTGAACCCGCCCGCGCCCAGCAATCAAGATTTCTTCAACCCCGCTTTTGCCGCGCAAGACCGCGAATACCGCGCCGCAGCCATGGCCGACTTCGCCGCGCGGATAAAACTTTGGTCCTCGCTAGGGCGGCGGGTCTGTGTCTGCGACGTGGCTTACCCCAACGGCAGCGACCCCGTGCTCATCGAAGCGCTGCAAGCGCAGACCAATCTCGGCGACCTCGCCGCTTATGGCGCTTGGAATACCGCTGGCAACACCATTGGCGTCGCGCTGGCACAGGGCATCGCCAATCTCTATGCTCAAGATGACAGCGCGGCGCGGCATTTCCTGGTGCATCGCTTTGTCGAAGATTATTGTTACATGCAGCGCGTCCGCCCACAGCTGCCCGCCGCCAGCCCCATCTATGACGACGAAACCGCAGCGACGCTGCTGGGTCTGGTCGAGCGCGGTTTGAACGCCGAGCTCGAGCAATTGTCGGATTTCCGCGGCTGGCGCGTCGTCAAGCCGCGCTTGCCTTGGAAGCGCCGTTTTGAAGTGGATTTTGACTTGGAGCGGCAATGAACGCTGTGAACGCTATGAGCTCAATGATCCCTATGAAGGCAGAGGCATTTCTCAGCGCCGTCAAAGGCAAGCTGATCGTATCTTGCCAGGCGCTGGAAGACGAACCGCTGCACGGCGCGTCCATCATGGCGAAAATGGCGCAGGCGGCGCAGATTGGCGGCGCGGCGGCTATCCGCGCCAACAGCCCCGCCGATATCCGCGCCATCAAAGCGGCGGTTGATCTGCCGGTGATTGGCTTGAACAAGCGCGGCGACATCGGTGTTTATATCACGCCGACATTTGCGGACGCGGCGGCTATTGCCGCGGCTGGTGCCGATGTCATCGCGCTTGATTGCACGGCTCGCCCGCGCCCCGACGGCGCGCGCCTGGACGATTTGCTGGCGCGCATCCATGACGAGCTCGGTAAGCCCGTTTTCGCCGATGTTTCGACATTGGCGGAAGCGCAGGCGGCAGCTGAATGCGGCGCGGCTATGGCGGGGCCGACGCTGTCCGGTTATACCGCGGCGTCTTCCGCGGCAACGCTGGCTAGCGAGCCCGATTTTGCGCTGCTGCGGGCGATGATAGCGACGCTGTCGATTCCTGTCATCGCCGAGGGGCGGATTCATAGCCCGCGGCAAGCGCGGCAGGCGCTGGAACTGGGCGCGTGGGCGGTGGTGGTTGGCTCGGCAATCACCCGACCGCGCAGCATCACAGCGCGCTTCGCGGAGGCGCTGCGAGCTGGCATTTGATGGCATTTGATTCATTGTATCGATTAAACATAAGCAGGAGCAAAATATGAAAACGCTAGCATTCCTCGGCGTGGCGCATATCCATACGCCGGGTTTTGTCAACAGGCTCAAGCAACGCGCTGACGAGTTCCGTGTCAAAGCGGTCTGGGATAATCAGCCAGAGCGAGCGCGCATCGCCGCGGCTCATCTGGGCGATTGCGCGGTCACGGATGTCGCCGCGATTGTCGGCGACGCCGAAATCGACGCTGTCCTTGTCTGTTCGGAGACGGCGCTGCACCGCGAACTGGTCGAAGCGGCAGCCGCCGCCGGCAAAGCTATGTTCGTGGAAAAACCGCTGGGCATCACAGCCGAAGATGCCTATGCCATGCAAAAGGCAATCGACCAGGCTGGCGTGATTTTTCAGATTGGGCACTTCATGCGCGGTTATCCAGCCCTGCGCGTCATCAAGGGCTGGATAGACGACGGCAGCCTGGGGACAATCACGCGCATCCGCCATAGCAATGTGCATCAAGGCGCGCTTGCCGCTATATTTGACGCGGGCAAGGGCTGGTACGCCGACGGCTGGCTGTGGATGACGGATATGGCGAAATCGGGCATGGGCGGCTTTGGCGATTTGGGCGCGCATTCGCTGGATGTCTTGATGTGGCTGATGGGCCCTGCGCTGTCAGTTACAGCGCAGATGGATTCGCTCTTGGGCAAGTACCCCTGCGACGAATATGGCGAAGGCATGCTGCGCTTTGCCAATGGCGCGATTGGTACGCTGGCTGCGGGCTGGGTCGATGTGGCGCGGACCATGCCCATCTTTGTGACGGGAACCGCGGGCGTCGCCTATGTCGATGACAACAAATTGTATGTACAATCTGATAAACTTACGGGTGGGGCGCTGCGCGAATGGACCGACCTGCCCGATGCGCTGCCGCATGCCTTCGAGTTGTTCCTCGCTGCGCTCGGCGGCGGTGACGCGCCGCTGATTTCGGCGCAAGAAGCGGCCGACCGCAGCGCCGTGATGGCAGCCTTTTATCAAGCTGCGGCATCGAATACTTGGGTTCAGCCTCAAACATCAATAAAGGAGTGATAAGACATGAGTACATTGAAAGTGGGTGTCATTGGCGTCGGCGGCATCGCCCGCACGCATATGCCGGGTTGGGAAGCCTCGCCGAATGCCGAAGTGGTGGCGGGCGCGGACCTCGTGCCCGCGGCGCTGGAGCGCTGGGGCGGCGCTTGGAATGTCAGCAAATTGGAGACAGATTCCGCCGCTGTCATAAACGACCCAGATATTGATATCATTGATGTCTGCACGCCCAATATGTATCACGCCGACCTGTCTATCGCCGCGCTCGAAGCCGGCAAGCATGTCATCTGCGAAAAGCCGCTGGCACCCACGCCAGCCGAGGTCCAGCGCATGATTGAAGCCCGCGATCGCTCGGGAAAAATGTTGATGACCGCGCAGCATTTTCGTTTTGCCGGCACCTCCAAAGCGCTAAAGGCGGAAATAGACGGCGGCGCGCTGGGCGATATTTATCACGCCCGCAGTTGGATGCTGCGGCGCTCTGGCATCCCTACCAGCCTCGCCTTCCTTTCCAGCCAACATAGCGGCGGCGGCGCTTGCATCGATATCGGCGTGCATATTCTCGACTTGACGCTTTGGATGATGGGCAATCCCGAACCAGTGTCTGTGACCGGCGTCGCGCGCCGCGAACTCGCCAGCAATCCGATGGCATTTGGGCGTTGGCCCCGGCATGGCCGCATCCCCGAGGGCATGGATGTCGAGGAGATGGCGATGGCATTTGTCCGCTTCGAAACCGGCGCGACGCTGGTCTTCGAGATTTCTTGGCTGCTGCACCACGACATTGACGGCGAAGATATGCAGATGTGGCTCTACGGCAGCAATGGCGGCTCGCATTGGCCCAAGTGCGAAGTTTACGACACGAATTACGACAGCATGCAGCTCTATAACCGCAAACTGAAATTGACGCAGAATCTCTCCGAGCCGCACGCGCAGGAATGTGTGGAATTCGCGCAGGCGATTGTTGATGGCGCGCCTTCGCCAGTGCCCGCCGAGCAGTCGCTGCAAGTACTGAAGATTCTTAACGGCATCTATCAAAGCCAGCAGACAGGACGTGAGGTCTTGCTGTAATCGCTTGCGGAAAAAAACGCGCTCGCCCGCTGTTTGGCATTATTGGCATAGCGGCAATGAAATTGCGCTGCGCTTGTCTGGCGCTCGTGGCAATCTGCCTGGTCGGCTGCGGCAGCCTGGCGCTGCCAGCGGGCACAACTTCTGCGGAACAATCACCCTCCAGCGCCTTGGAGGGTGATTTGCATGAGGCTAGGCTCGGGACCTGGACACTTGACTATAGCGGCGATTGCGCTGGGCGCGATTCCGAGTCGATAACCGTTACCCGTTTGGACGCTGAGGAAATGGTCTTCGACGGCTTTCACTTGCGGCGCGATGCGAGCGACGTCTTCACAGGCGAGGCTCATTTCATCGCGCCCATGCCTGCCGATGCTCGCGATGTCCTGTACACGATCGCTTATGCGCTGCAGCGCCGCGCGGATGGTGCCTTCGTGGGCAGCGAGACCATCACCGAAGGCGGCGGTGCTGCGCTGGCTTGCTTGGTGGAATTGGGTTTTGCAGGAACCTGATGGCTGGGTTCGCATTGCTTTCTTGGATTGATTGCAGCGTGGCAGCGCGGGCGATTGCCGAACCCTTACCCTTTTATAGCACCGACAGTCAAGCCTTTGATAATATGCCGCTGCGCCAGCAGCACCAGGATTAGCGCGGGTATCATGGCGACGAAGGAACCAGCCGCCATCTCGCCATAGCGAATGTTGAACTCTTGCACAAAGTTGGCGATGCCGACCGGGATAGTGCGCCCGGCGCTGGTGGTGGTTAGGGACAGCGCGAAGAGGAATTCTTTCCAACTGAAGACAAAGACCAGCACCGCCATCGCCGCCAGGCCGGGGCGGACAATCGGCAAAATCACCATACGAAAAGCCTGCCACTGTGTGCAGCCGTCGATGACCGCCGCTTCCTCCAGCTCGTTCGGCACTTCAGCGAAGAAGTTCATCATCATTATCACGGCTAGCGGCATATTCAGCACGACATGCGCCATGATGACCGCAGCCGGGGTGTCATAGATGCCAGCCCCGCGCGCCCAAAGATAATAAGGCGTTACGAAGACAATCGGCGGCATCATATTGATGAAGAGCAGCCAAGCTAATATGCCGCCCGTCACCCAGCGCGACCAATTCAAACGCGTGATGGAATAGGCCGCCAGCGAGCCAATAAAGCCGCTGATGAGCGCGACGCAAGAAGAAACGATGAGACTGTTGCGCGTCAAATCGGCGAAGTTGCTGCGGCTGCCGGTAAATATCTCTTCATAGTTCGCCGTCTTCGCCGTGAAAAAGAAGGTGCCGCTATAGATATCCGCCGTGCTCTTCAAGGAAGTTTGCACGATGTAAAAAACCGGGAACAGAATGAGGAATACAACGACGAGCAAGGCGAGATTCAAAATGATTTTGTGGCTGGTCTTTTGCCTCATCAGAGCCGCCTGCGGACGACGCGGCTCGCCCAAAAATAGAAGAGCACGAAGACAGTCATGAAAGCCGCCACCATCAGCGACAGGAAGGCGGCGTAACCCAAACGGAATTGCTCGCTGAAGACTTTGTAAATGTGCATGCTGATTACCTGGGTCGCGGTGCCCGGTCCCCCGGAAGTCAATACGAAGATTTGATCAAATACTTTGAAAGCGAGGATGGTGCGCAAGAGCATTGCCACCAAGATGGTTGGTGCCATCATCGGCAGGATGACATGGCGGATCATGCGGTATTCGTTCGCGCCATCAACCCGCGCCGCTTCCAGGAATGATGGCGGAATTGATTCGATGCCAGCCAGCATGATCAAGAACATAAAACTCGTCCAATGCCAGACATCGACGATGATCACCGATATCAGCGCCATATCCGGATCGGCTGTCCAGAGCGGCAGATTCTGAACGCCCAGCTCAATTAAGATGGTGGTGATGAGCCCGTAATTATAATCATAGATAAGCGACCACATTGTGCCGATTGCCACGGGGGGGATGAGCAGCGGGATGATCACGACGCTGCGGTAAAGCACGGATAAAACGCGGGTGCGGCTGATGGCGACCGCCAGCGTGAAGCCGGTGATTGTCTCGATGATGACGACGGCGACGACGAAGACCAGCGTATTCTTAATCGCTATGCCAACGATGGGATCCTTCGCCAGGTTGTCCAACTGTCCCAAGCCGATGTATTCCGAGACGAGCTCGCCATCAACGAACTCCAACTCGGACACGCTCATCTGCAAGAGCTGGGCGATGGGCAGGGCAGTGAATATCACCAATATGATCAATAGCGGCGCTATCGACCAATACTTGAAGCTGCCCGGACCCATTAAAACGGCTCGCATATCGCTTATCATCTTTCAGCCCATAGCCGCAGCCGCAGGGCTAGGAGACCGGGCTTAAACTCGGAATTGATTGTCAATTTATTCCCACGCCCTCATTATGATGCAAGCCATGATGCCAGCCAAGACAGGTTTACATCAGTATCAATTTTGCCGACAAACACGTCTCCCCTCTCTCTTTTATGGCCGAGAGAGGGGGAAAAGAGATTGCGCGTCAAGATACGCTGTAGCCGGCGTCTTCCATGACGGTGCGTATTTCCGAAGCCATCAGCGACACCGCTTCTTCGGCGCTGATTTCGTCGACATAGGCTTGCGCCATGCGCGTCGAGACGCTGTCGCGGATCAATGGCGTCTCGGGTAAGCGCGTCTCTGGATGCAGGAAGGGCGTACTTTCGGCAAAGGCGCTCGTCCACCAGCCGACGACCTCGTCAGAGGCCAATTCTTCGTAGGTATCCTGGCGCACTGGGATCGCGCCGGCTTTGGCATAAGCCAACTGGTTGTCTTTGCTTGTCAGCCACTTGACGAACTCGAGACCGGCTGCGGAGCGCGCGTCTGGCAGATTATCCGGATGGCACATGACCCACATGCCGGTCCGCGGCGAGCGCGCTTCGGCTGTAAGGCCGGGCACAACCGTGGCACCCATGTTGCCGCCGACGATCGAAATTTCTGGGTTGTCGTAATTTGGCGCTGCGGCACCAACCATGTGTACCTGCGCCAGCCTGCCGCTGGCCATCAGCGCGAGCAAATCGGCTTGGCCTAAATCGGAGTAATTCTGCGGCGACCAGTTCCGCCCCAGCGCGAGCCAGCGCTGAACCGCTTCCAAGCCTGCGGGCCGTTCGAAGCCGACTGACCAACTGCCGTCCTCTTCCAAGCGCACGTATTCCGCATCATAAGAATCGACGTATGCGCCGAATTCCCACCAAATCGGATTGGCGCGATTGGCATTGCCAAACATGCGCGGCGGATTAGCAAAGTGCTCGGCGATGGCTTCCATCTCGTCGAAGGTTTTGGGCGGCTCGAAGCCGGCTTCTTCAAAGAGATCGCGGCGATAATAATACAGTTGGATATTGCCGTTAATCGGGACACCGAGGATCGTGCCATTTGGTCCGTTGATGCCTAAATCGCTATCCCAGCGGGCGGCGTCGCCATAGCTGATGATGTTGTCATCCAGCGCATAATCGGGGTCGATGTCGGTGATCGGCTTCAGCAAGCCGGATTTGTAAAAGAATGGGATGTTCTGCTCGGTGATGGCGACGGCGTCGTATTCGCTCTCGGAGGATTGAGTCGCGTTGCGCGTTTTATCTAGCATGCCGGGGAAGGGCGTAACATCAAGGTTGACCTCATTGCCGGTGGTCTCGGTGTAGAGCTCGACCATGGCGGCAAACCCGGGGAACCAGGGCGAGTCGTTAATCAAGATGGTAATCGGCGGCTGGCTCATCACATCTTGCGCCAAGGCGCGGATGCCGCCGTGCAGCAGTGGGTTCGCCGCCAATCCCGCCGAGAGCGCCCCCATGGCTTTGAGAAAATCGCGGCGTGAAAAGCTGCCTATTCGCTTGTTCATCTTCTGCTCCTATCGCTAAGACAATTCAATCAAGTGTGCAACGCAAGATTTGACCCCGCCACGAGCCTCCTTCCCGTCAACTTGCTACAATACAGCGTAGCTATCATTAAATTACATCATTCAGACAAAATATACAAACAGACACGGCTTAAAGGCGGGGCAATTGCAGCAAATTTACGAAAGCAGTTTGAGCAAGAACGCGTCATCAAGAGCGGCGCGATAGCGTTTCTGTCTCAAGCTGCCCTTGGATAGGTCATTTTTGATTCGCCTTATGTGAGATGAATTGAACGATAATAAAAGTTTTGAACAGCTATTTTGTTCGTTTTGCGCAAAATCTGCTTAAACAGCACAACAGTTGGGGCAATAGCAGTCAATTTGAAGCGCTTAGCAAGGCAGCTAGCAAAGGAACTAAGCGCTTTTGCTAGCCCATTCTTAGACTTCTGCCCCATTTGAGCCAGTTTTTCAACGGAGCCTTACGGCTCGCCCTACAGGACTGGGCTGCACTGTGGTTAAATCGAGGCGGCTTGAAAGACTTCTCGCATAAGGACGTGGACATGACCAAAATAAGTTTCATCGGCGCTGGCAGCACCGTTTTCGCCAAAAACTTGATGGGCGATATCTGGAGCTATCCCGAATTGGCGGATGCCACGATATGTCTGATGGACATTGATCCCAAGCGACTGAAACAATCGCGGCAGGTGGCGCGGCATATCATCCAGACGCTGGGAATCAATCCGACTATCGAAGTTACCACAGACCGCCGCGCCGCTTTGACCGCCGCCGACTATGTCGTCTGCATGATTCAAGTCGGCGGTTATGAACCGGCCACGGTCATTGACTTCGAAATCCCCAAGAAATACGGCTTGCGCCAGACAATCGCGGATACCTTGGGCATCGGCGGCATCATGCGCGCGCTGCGCACCATCCCGGTCCTGCTGGACATCGCGCGCGATATGGAAGAGCTCTGCCCGGACGCGCTCTTCATCAATTACGCCAATCCCATGTGCATGAACCAATGGGCCTTGAGCCGCGCAAGCAGCATTCGCACGGTCGGGCTTTGCCATAGCGTGCCGGGCACCGCGCATGAACTGGCGCGCGACATCGGCATCCCATACCAAGACATCAATTATCTGGTCGCCGGCATCAATCACATGGCTTTTTACCTCAAGTTCGCGCATCGCCAAACAGGCGCGGATCTTTATCCGCGCTTGCGCAAAGTCTATGAAGAGGGGCGCGTGCCACCGACCAACCGCGTGCGCTACGAGATGCTGCGGCGGCTCGGTTATTTCGTGACCGAATCCAGCGAACATTTCAGCGAGTACGTGCCCTGGTTCATCAAAGCAGGCGACCCGAGCTTGATCGAAAAGTTCAACATCCCGCTGGACGAATACATCGAGCGCTGCAAAGCCGGCATCATCAGCTGGCAGCTGCTGGAACAAGCGGAAGCAGCGGGTCGCATCCCTAGCGAGGCGGAAATCTTGCATGCGCTGCGCGATGTGCATCCCATGCACAAGGGTTGGACGGTGAGCAGCATCACCAACTTGAACAAGGTCGAGCGCAGTGTGGAATACGGCTCGCTAATCATCCACAGCATGCAGACCGGCGCGGAGCGCGTCATTTATGGCAATGTGCCCAATGACAAGATCATCGACAATCTGCCGGACGGCTGCTGCGTCGAAGTCCCCTGTATGGTTGATGCCAACGGCGTACAGCCGACGCGCGTCGGCGCGCTGCCGCCGCAGCTGGCGGCGCTGATGCAGACCAATATCAACGTGCAATCATTGACCGTCGAGGCGGCGCTGACCGGCAAGCGCGAGCATATCTACCACGCCGCCATGCTCGACCCGCATACCGCCGCCGAGCTGACGCTGGACCAGATTTGGTCAATGGTGGATGAACTTATCGAAGCGCACGGAGATTACCTGCCCCGCTACACCTGATGTCGTTCAATCGGGCGGGCTGCCCGCCATGCCTATAGCGCGAGAAGCGGCGATTGCAGCGTTGCGCGGTCGGTGATGATGCGATAATTTTTGTCGCGGATATGCGTAACTGGATAATCATCGCCCGGCGCTCCGAAGAGCGCCAAACGCAAAACCGTATTCGCCCAATCCAGCGCGATGCCGTTGCGGCAATAAAGCTCGATGCGCCGCGCCGCCAGAATCTCGCGCATGCCCAGCGTATAAGCGTAGCGCGGGAAGCCAGCCAGATTGCCGCCGACTTGGGCGCGCAGCGCGTTGATGGTAACAGTGTAATCGTTGAGGCGAACTTGACGGCTGGGCAATTGCGCGACGCCGGCTTCGGGCTCGTTAAAGGCGATATGCCCATGAATGCCGATGCCGCCATAGCAAACGTCGATGCCGCCAACAGCGCGGATAATGCGCGGCAGGGCTGCGATATTCGCCTCGTCGGGGAAATAGACCTGCTTCATATTGAGGCGCAGGTCCGTATTTAGCAGGTCAAGAAACAGCCTTTGCGCTATACCTTTGAAGCTGAGCGGATGCTCGCTGGGCAGCGCCAACCCGTCGCTGCCGCAGTATTCGTCCATGAAGAAGACATGGCAGCCTTCTAGCGAGAAATCAGCTGATTTCCCCGCCCGCGCCACATTCGCCTCATTCAGCAGCGCCGCCAAACGCGGGTACTGCTGTACTGGTCCCACCGGCAGAATCAGGCGCGTCGCCCGTCCCGCCCAATTGGCTTGGCGGATTGCTGTAAAGACCGACCTGGCAAAATGGCTGTGCAAATCGTCAAGCGTCTCGCAGACGACCAGGCGGTCGCCGGCACGCTCGATGACTTGCCGCGGGCTGAGTTGATTCAGGTACCGTATTTCTTGCGCACGCTTCATCGGTTGCTGTTCCGGCTTAGGCATTTCAGGGCTAGGTGTATATACTTCATTATTCTATAAAGAATGGAACTGTCGATGCCCGATATCATAATTCGCGACGATGATACCAGCTATTTCACCTCGCCGCAGCGGCTTGAAATGATTTATGGGCGCGTCTGGGCGGCGGGTTTGCCCGTCTGCCTGGCGGTGATTCCCTGGGTCTATGGCGATACGCGCGTCTACTGGAGCGATGGCAACCCGCAGGACCCCGGTATCCCGCCAGCATGGCGCGGCACAAGGGCGAATTATTCCATCCTCGACAATCGCGCGCTATGCCAATTCCTCAACGAGAAAGCGGCCGCGGGCTTGGTCGAGATCTGCCTGCACGGCTTTACGCATACATTTTTTGAGTTCATCACGCATCAGCGCGCGCTCATCCGGCAGAAGCTCGAACAGGGCAAGGCGCTGCTGCAGCGCGCTTTTCCGGCGGCGTCGATTGCGACATTTGTGCCGCCTTACGACAGGATTTCGCCAGTCGCGCTGGAAGAGTTGATCGACAGCGGTTTTCACATCAGCACCATGTCGCATAATTTGGCACCGCTGCCGCAATTGCCGCAGATTGCCGGCTTCCGCGCCGGGCGCATCAAGCAAGGGCAGGCGCTCTTTGTCTGTGATGACTATCTCTTCACGTACAAGCGCGCCCCAGCCGCATCGCTTGCGCTTGCGCGGGCGGCGCTGGCGGAAGCGGAATTGACGATTCTTTGCAATCACTACTGGATGTTCTTTCACCCTTGGCGGCCGCAGCCGAACCCAGCCGACTACGCGGCTTGGAACAGCCTGCTGGATGACATACTGACGCGCGCGGACTGCGCCATCACGAGCTTTAGCGCACTGGCGCGCGCCGTCTAAAGCAAACTCAAATTATTGCCAAAATGCTGGTATACTCAGTCCGCTGGCGAGCGGATTGTTGGAAAGGACAAAAAATGGTGCGACAAAATCTCATCGGCGGCGAGTGGCGCGGCAGCGACGATGTGCTGGAAGTGCGCTTTCCCTATGATGGCAGCCTGGTGGACGCGGTTTCGATGGCAAGCGCAGCCGACATGAACGACGCCATGGACGCGGCTGTAGCAGGCTTTGCGGAAACGCGGGCGCTGCCCAGCTACAAACGCTCGCAGATCTTGCAAAACATGCTGCGGCTGCTCGGCGAGCGCTTTGACGAAGTCGTCGAAGCCATGATCATGGAAGGCGGCAAGAACCGCAAGACCGCTGTCGGCGAGACCGCCCGCGCCATGGAAACGCTCAAAGTATCGAGCGAAGAAGCGCGGCGCATCGGCGGCGAGGTCTTCAGCATCGACTGGACCGCCGCCGGCGCAAATCGCCAAGGTTTCACGCGGCGCGCGCCAATCGGCACGGTGCTTGGCATTACGCCCTTCAACTACCCGGTCAATCTAGCTTGCCACAAGATCGGGCCCGCCATCGCCGTCGGCAACCCAATCATCCTGAAACCGGCCGAAAAGACGCCGCTCTCGTCGGTGATCCTGGCCGAAATCGTGTTGGAAGCGGGCTATCCGCCGCGGGCTTTCAGCATGTTGAATGCCTGGGGACCCGATACCGAGTTGATGGTGACCGACCCGCGCGTGGCTATGATTAGCTTCACCGGCGGCGGCAAGGTCGGCTGGATGCTCAAAAGCAAAGCCGGGCAGAAAAAGGTCGCGCTGGAGCTGGGCGGCAACGCCGGCGTGATTGTGCATCGAGACGCCGATTTGGCGCAGGCGGCTGGGCAAGCGGCGGCTGGCGGCTTCGCCAATGCCGGGCAAAACTGCATTTCCGTACAGCGCTTGCTGATTCAGCGCGATGTTTTTGAAGATTTCACCGATCGCTTTATCGCCGAGGTCAAAGCGCTGAAAGTGGGCGATCCGCGCGCCGCCGATGTCGATATCGGCCCCATGATTAGCGCCCAAGACGCCGAACGCGCCGAAACTTGGGTGAGCGAAGCGCAGAAAGCGGGCGCGTCGCTGCTCTATGGTGGAGCCAGGGATGGCGCGATGTTCCCGCCGACGGTGCTGACCGAAACCGCCCCCGATATGCGGGTGAACTGTGAAGAAGTCTTCGCGCCGGTGGTGACGGTCAGCCCTTACGACAAGTGGGATGAGGCGATAGCCACCGTCAACGACAGTCCTTATGGCTTGCAGGCGGGCTTGTTCACCAATGATGTCAAGCGCATCATGGACGCTTGGGAACGGGTTGACGTGGGCGGCTTGCACATCAACAGCGTTTCGACCTTCCGCGTCGATCACATGCCCTACGGCGGACTTAAGGCATCGGGTTATGGGCGCGAGGGCATCAAATACGCGATTGCGGATATGACCGAGCTGCGGCTGATGACGCTCAATCTGGGCTAATACGCATGATGCAAGGGATTTTATGAAGCCTTCCGATATTCGCATCGGCTTCGTGCCGATCGCGCGCCCGACATTTGACCTGGAACTGGCGCGGCAGTTGACGGCGCGGCTGCGCGCCGCGCTGGAATGCGCCGGATACCAGCTCCTCGGCTCGGGCGAATTGGTCATGGACGGGCCTGCCATCGCCGCGCGCATCGCCGAGCTCAAAGACGCGCGACTGGACATGATTTTGCTGGCGCAAGCCTCATTCGCCGACAGTACGATGGCGCTCGAGCTGGCGAAATCGCTGCCCGCGCCGCTGCTCATGTGGGCTTTCCCCGAAGAGCAGGTCGGCGGGCGGCTGCGCGTCAATTCTTTTTGTGGCATTAACCTGGCGGCGCATGGTTTGCGGCGGGCGGGCTTGGCTTACGATACCGTCTACGCGCCGCCCGATAACGCGCAGGGGCTGTCCAAGCTGGGCGACTTCGCCGTGGCCGCGCGCGTCAAGCGGCGATTAAACGGAACGCGCATCGGCCGCCTGGGGCAGAACCCCGACGGCTTCGATACTTGCTTGGTTAATCACGAGGCGCTGCGCCTTCGGCTTGGTGTGGAAATCGCGCAGTATGAACTGTCGCCTTTTTTCCAGCGCGTTAGACAAACTGAACCAGCGGACCGGCGCGCCGTCGCCGAGTCCCTGTCCAGCCAGTTGGCTGGCTTCGCCGATGTTGACAAAAAAGCCCGCGACAGCACGCTGGGCACGTATCTGGCGCTGGGCGCGCTTGCCCGCGAAGACAACTTGTCGGGTTTGGCGCTGCGCTGCTGGCCCGAATTCTTCACCGACTTGGGCTGCTCGGCATGTGGCGCGATGTCGCTGATGAGCGACGAGATGACACCTTGCAGCTGCGAAGCGGATGTCAACGGGACAATCACGCAGTTGATTTTGGGTTGGATAAGCGGCGAGCCGACTTTTGGCAGCGACTTGGTCGCCTTTGACGCCGAGTCCGATGAAGCGACGCTCTGGCATTGCGGCTTGGCACCGCTATCGATGGCTGACCCCGACGCGCAGCCCGAGGCGACCATCCATTCCAACCGGCGCATGCCATTGCTGATGCAATTTCCACTGAAACCTGGACGCGTAACCATCGCCCGCCTGAGCGAGGCGACGGGTGAATTCCGCTTGGTGATTGGCGGTGGCGAGATGCTCAAAGCGCCGCCAGCCTTCACAGGGACCAGCGGGCGCATCCGCTTTGATTCGGGCGCGGCAGCGGTCATGGAAACGCTCTTGCGCGAGGGGCTGGAGCATCACATCTCCCTCACTTATGGCGCTCACCAAGCGGTCTTGGAGTCGCTGGCGCGCATGCTGGGTATGTCCGTTTTACGCCTGTGATGCGCAGGCGATATTTGCGGGGCGGTCGAATCGGCCGCAACTTTGTGTAAACCTACATAATAGGAGAAGTGAAGATGAAACGCTTTATCACTTTTGCAATGCTCATCGCGCTGGTACTGTCGCTTGGCTCGGCGGCGCTGGCGCAGGACATGGTCGAGATTGACTTCATGTGCTACAACAACGGCATTGAGTGCGAGGTCTATGACGACTTGCTTTCGCGCTTCACAGCCGAGAACCCTGATATTGCCGTCGCGGTGAACACCGTGCCTTACAACACCGTTCGCGATCAGTTGCGCGTACAGGTGGAATCGGGGCAGGCACCCGATATGGCGCGTATCACCGACTTCGGTGGCATGGCTGGCTTCTATTTGGACCTGCGCCCCTTGCTTTCGGATGCAGCCATAATCGAAGGCGCATTCTCGGCACCCTATCTGCAAGCTTTCCGCGCGGGTGATGATGACGATGGTCTCTACGCCTTCCCCGACGAGCTGTCGGTCACGGCCGCTTTCATCAACCGTACGCTCTTTGACCAAGCTGGCATTGATGTGCCCAGCGATATGAGCGACGAGGTCGACTGGGCGACCTGGACCGAAGCCATCACGGCTGTGGCGGAAGCCACTGGCACGCCCTACGCCTTTGCCATCGATAATAAGGGCCACCGCTTTGCTTCAGCTGGCTTCGCGCTGGGCATCGAGCTCTTTGATGACGAAGGCAATTTTGACCTGGAAGACGACCCCGGTTATCGCGCTTATGCTGAATGGATGAAAGCGTGGTTCGATAACGGCATGACACCGGCCGAGGTCTGGCTGGGCGGCGGGCAATATTCTTCCGCGCGCGATTATTTCGTGAATGCCGAGGTCGTCATGCTCTATTCGGGCAGCTGGCAGATCAATGGCTTCGGCAGCGAGATTGGCGATGCCTTTGACTGGGTGCTGGTGCCCAACCCGGTGGGTCCTGGCGGCAGCGCTGGCGCGTCTGGCGGCGCGTCAATCGTCGGCTATGCCCAGACCGAACATCCCGAGGCGGTAGCGCGGGTGATGGAATATCTTTTGCAGGCGGAAGTCGGGCAAGAATTTGCTTCGCGCACACTCTTGATTCCGCCAAATCCGCCGGTGGTGGCTTTGGGCGTTGAGTTTGAAACGGATAACGCTGCGATATCGGCGGCGCTGAACCAGGCCGGCGTCGATGGCACTAAGGTGACCGAGAATGGCGTGGCGATGAATCTGCATCCGCTGGCTTTCGCCTACTACGATGCTTCGAATACGCGCCTGGCGCAGTACTTCGCCGGTGAGTTTACGCTGGATGAAGCGATGGCGCGCTTGCAGGAAGATCTTGATCAAGCCGCCGCCAATATGGCCGCCGGCTAAGGCGAGAGCGCTAGAGGAGGCGGACCTCCGCCTCCTCTAGCGACGATGCGCCGCGGTTCTTGGCTCTGGGGCTCTTGGCTTTGCGAATGAAGGTCGCTTCATGCGAAGCCTAATCCCTAACCCTAATCCGTACTTTAATCATTGTACAAACATAAAGGAGTAACCTGATGAAACACATCGCTACGCTCGTTTTGCTTATCGCGCTGGTACTGTCGCTTGGGACGGCGGCGCTGGCGCAGGACATGGCCGAGCTCGATTTCATGTGCTATGAAAATGGCAATGAATGCGAAGTCTATGAGGACTTGCTGAGCCGCTTTAGCGAAGCCCATCCCGAAATCACGGTTGCGGTCAATACCGTGCCCTATACCACCGTGCGCGATCAATTGCGCGTGCAAGTCGAAGCGGGGCAGGCACCCGATATAGCCCGCATTACCGATTTCGCCGGCATGGCTGGCTTTTATCTGGACCTGCGCCCACTGATGGCAGATCCGTCTTTGATGGAAGACAACTTCCCAGCCGCCATTTTGGAAGCCTTCCGCACCGACGATGACATGAGCGGCCTTTACGGCTTCCCCGATGCGGCGACTGTAACCGCGCCTTTTGTTAATGCGACTCTCTTCGAGCAGGCTGGCGTCGAGATGCCGAGCGCTGTCATGGACGAGCCTAGCTGGGAAGACTGGCTGATGGCGCTGGACGAGGTCGCGGCGGCCACCGGCGTGCGGTATTCTATGGCGATTGACAACAAGGGACATCGCTTTGCTGGTCCCGCTATGAGCATGGGCGCGGACTTCTTTGATGAAGATGGCAACTTCGACTTGGAAGACGACGAGGGCTTCCGCACTTTTGCGATGGCTTTGAAGAACTTGATTGACGCCGGCAAGACGCCAGCCGAAACCTGGCTTGGCACCAGCCAATACAGCGGCGCGCAAGATTACTTCATCAATGTCGAAGCCGTGATGTACTTCAGCGGCAGTTGGCAGATTGGTCGCTTTTCGGCGGACATCAACGACGCCTTCGATTGGATCGTCGTGCCGAACCCATACGGACCTGGCGGCAGCACCGGCGTCGCCGGCGGCGCGGCGCTGGTCGGCTATGCGGCGACGGAACACCCGGAAGCCGTGGCGATGGTCATGGAATATCTGATGCAGCCAGAAATCTACGGCGAGTTCTCTTCGCGCACGCTGAGCATCCCGGGCCATAATGCCGTGGCGGCGATGGGCGTCGACTATCCTTCGGCGACGGCACCGGTAGCGGCTGCTTTGAATGGCTTCGCCTCCGAGGTGCCCAAGCTGCAAAATCAAGCCGTCGCGCTGAATCCGCACCCCTTGGCTTTTGCCTATTATGACGCTTCGAACACGCGCCTGGCGCAGTATTTCGCCGGCGAGCTGACGCTGGACGAGGCGATGGCGCGCTTGCAGGAACAGTTGGACGAAGCCGCGGCCAATATGGCTGCTGGCTAGCGCGCGCGACACTTGCGCTATATTCCCTTCCCTCGGTTTCACGCCGGGGGAGGGGTTGAAAGCGACCAGAAAAAAATGAACGGATTGCTTGACGGCTTTGTCAGCTTGTTTGACGGGCTCTTCAACCGCATACAAAAGTTCACCGGCGTGACGGGCATGGCTTATGTTTTCGTCGCGCCGAATATGCTTGTTTTTTCTGTTTTTGTTTTGTTCCCCATGCTCTTCAATTTTGTCTATACCTTCACCGGCAGCGACAAACTCTTCCTGAATCAGCGCCCTTATGTCGGCGCAGCCAACCTGGAACGCCTCTTTGATTGCGAAAACTTCTTGCGCCCATCCACCTGCAACGAAGACCTCTTCGCTGCGGCGGTGCTGAATACAGCCGGCTTCGTTGTCACGCAAGTAGCGGTGATGATTGGCTTGTCGCTGCTGACGGCGGTGGTGCTGAACGGGCGCATCCGCGCGCGCGGCTTCTTCCGCAGCGTCTTCTTCTATCCGGTGCTGCTATCGCCGATTGTCGTGGCGCTGATTTGGCGCTGGATGCTGCAAGAGAATGGCATATTCAACGCGGTCATTGTCAGCTTGGGCGGGGAAAAGCTGCGCTTTCTCACCGATCGCAACTGGGCGCGCTTCTGGGTGGTGATGGTCAGTGTCTGGTCGCTGATGGGCTTTTATACGCTGATATTGCTGGCGGGATTGCAGGCGATTCCAGCCGACCTATACGAAGCGGCCGCGATTGACGGGGCGAGCAGTTGGCGCGCTTTCCGCTCGATTACGCTGCCCATGCTCGCGCCGACGATGTTGGTGGTCATCGTCTTGTCGACGATACGCGCGGTGCAGATATTTGATGTGGTCTTTGCCTTCACCGGCGGCGGGCCCGGTTCGGCGACCTTATACATCGTGCATTACATCTACAACAACGGCTTCGCCAGCCCCTTCCGCGAGTATGGCTTGGCGGCGGCGACATCGCTGGTGATGGCTTCGGTGCTGATTGTGCTGACGATCATACAGATTCGCGTGCAAGGCACGGGCTTGGAAGAGGACGACGAGAACAAAGCAAAGGGGTTGCCATTGCCGGGCGCTGGCATTTTGCGGGATGGCTTATCGCGCGTGCTCGACCCTGTGCTGGAGCTGCTGCAAACGCTCGTCGACGCTTTTGGGAACGGCCTCGGCTGGCTTTTTAGCACGGCGCGCCGGCAATCTTTTTTCACCTACGGCTATTTGCTGCTGGGCGTGCTTGTCATGTTTGGTCCGGTGCTGTGGCTGGTGATGTCTTCTTTCAAAAGCTCGGGCGATATTCTGCGCTTCCCGCCGCGCTTTCTGCCCTATCATCAGGAGTTGGTGGCAGTCGCGGGTTATGACGAGCCGCTGCCGCTTTATAACACGCGGTTGGAAGATGGCGCGACGGCGCAGTTGGTCCAGATACGCCGCGTCGGCTTGGAAGCGCAGATGCTCGACCCAGCCGAGCCCGAAGCCGGCGTGATAAAAGTCAAGCTGAATGACCGCGAGCCGGTCGAGAGTGTGCGCTTTAGCTTGGATAATTATAGCCGCGGCATCGAAAGTTTTAACTTTTGGCGCTATCTCGCCAACAGCGTCACGGTGACGGCGGCGGCGACGATTCTGACGCTCTTTGTCAATAGCATGGCAGCTTTCGCGCTCAGCAAATACCGCTTTCGTGGGCGCGGCGTGATTTTCATGCTGATAATCAGCACCTTGATGGTGCCGCTGTCGGTGATTTTGGTGCCAGCATTCTTGCTGATTACGGCGCTAGGCTGGAACAATCAGCTCATCGGCATCATTATTCCCACTATTGGCACGCCGACTGGGATCTTCCTGCTGCGGCAGTATATGCTGACGATACCGGACGAATTGCTTGATTCGGCGCGCATTGATGGCGCGAGCGAATGGCGTATATATTGGCAGGTGATTCTGCCGCTGGCTGCGCCGGCGCTGGCGGTGCTGGCGATATTCTCGACCATCTGGCGCTGGAACGATTTCTTGTGGCCCAAGATCGTCATGACGCGCGATGAAATGTTCACGCTGCAAGTTGGGCTAGAGACCTTTCAAGGCGATTTGACGATACAGTGGGATTTGATTTTGGCGATGACGGTGCTGACGGCGCTGCCGATTACATTTGTGTTTGGCATTTTGCAGAAGTACATCACGACTGGTATCGCCACTACGGGGATGAAGTAAGCGGCTAAGGTCCAGCGCCTCATTAGAGAAATTAAACACAATAGCATTTAACGCGGTCTCGACGGCAGCGATAAGGACTGCCGCCTTTTTCGTTTTACTCTCCGCGTTCTCAGTAAAACCAACATATCGCCCCTAGCGCTAAGGTCGGTAATCCATTCGCATGACTGAATTGGATTGACTCCCGTAGTTGATTTTCAGCTTAGATTGCCACCGTTTGCACTGCCATCATTTCAGTGCAGTTACCCCGAGCTTGAAGCCATGCTTTACGACAACGTATAGCGCCAAGCCCATCAGCGCGCAGCGAATCCAAATAAACTGCAAGCCCGGGCGCAGCGCGCTGAGGAGGAGCTAGATTAGCCAGTTTGGCAAAAGCTGCGCTATATTCTAGACATGATTGCCAATTAGCATGCTCGTCAGCCAAACGCAACATATAGAGAAGGCGGTATGATTTTGCTAGCGATTTACAGCCGCTAATAATGGGTAAACGCATGAATAATAATCCTCCAAAGATCCTTGTCATCGGCGCGGGCAGCGCGATATTCGGTTTGGGCGCGCTCTCCACCATCATGCAGCATCCCGCCATGCGCGGCGCGGAACTCGCGCTTTGCGATATCAATGCCGAGGGCTTGGCGGTCATTCACCAGTTGGCCGAAATTATGAACCGCGCCTGGGATGCCGAGATGTCCGTCAGCAGCTCAACCGAGCGGCGCGACTTGCTGCCCGGGGCGGACTTCGTGCTTGTCTCGATTCAAGTTGGGCAGCGCGAGGACGTTTGGGAGCGGGACTGGCGCATCCCGCTGCGCCATGGCCTGCGCCAGCCCTATGCCGAAAATGGCGGGCCCGGCTCCTTTGCGCATACGGCGCGCAACCTGCCGCTGATACTGGCTATCGCGCGCGATATGGAAGAACTTTGCCCCGACGCTTGGTATCTCAATCTGGTTAATCCGCTGATACGTTTGACCAGCGCCGTGCATCGCTACAGCAAAATAAAAGTAGTCGGCTTATGCCATCAGTTGCTTTGGGGCTATACGATGGCGGCGGCGGTGCTGGCCGACCGCTGGGGCATCGCCGTGCCGGAAGGCTTTCATGTGCACACCGACGCCGACAATATGCCGGCTTTCTTGTCGGTGGCGCAGGAAGCGGTCAAGCATCTGGACATCAAGGCGGCGGGCATCAATCATTTCTCCTGGGTCTACGAAATCCGCGACAAGCATAGTGGCGAGGACCTCTACCCCGAATTGCGCGAGCGCTGGCTGAAGCATTTCCGCCGCGATTTCGAGCCGCTCAGCCGCGAGATCTTCGAAATCTATGGCATGATGCCCACGGCCGGCGACAGCCACCTCTGCGAATATCTGAGCTGGGTCAGCGACCCAGTGACGCAGCCCTGGCGCAAGTACGATTTGAAGCTGCAAAGTTGGGCCGGCAATCGCCGCCGCCGCGCTTACCGCAACAAGCTGGCGCGCGATATCGTCGCCGGGCGCGCCGATGTCGACAGCCTGCGCGATCTGTCGCGGCATGGCATGCTAGACGAGGGCATACCAGAGATGGTGGAAGCGGCGCATTATGACCGCCCGTGGGCGCATCCGCAGTTGAATATCCCCAATCGCGCTTATATCCCGAATTTGCCGGAGGGGGCGATTGTCGAGGTGCCGGGGGCAATAAGCGCCGCGGGCTTCGCGGGTGAGTGCCTTGCGCCTTTGCCGGCAGCCATTGCGGAAATGTGTCGGCGCGAGCTGGCATTGAGCGAGTTGTACGTGGATGCGGCGCTGCGGGGCGACCGCGAGCTGGCTTTGCAGGCGATTTTGCTCGATCCGATGGTGACGGATATTGACGCGGGGCGGGCGCTGCTGGACGATTTGCTTGCGGAAAATGCGGAGTTCCTGCCGCAGTTTGGGTGAGGGCATACGATGAAGAAATATCTCCAATTCCAGGGCATAATTAGAGACCTGAGCTATTGCACGAAAGTTAACTTCGGGGAGCTTGAAAAGATCAAAATTGATGAATTTGATATGAACGCCGCTCCCTCATCTGGTCTGCTTGAATTCGACGACGAGACCTCGCTTGGCTTTTCTTGGTGGAAAACACCTAAGCCCAGTCGCACTCACCCTTCAGCACGGATGTATAAAACTTATCACTTGCCAAAGATTGTTACTGTAATACCAATAATTAAGGACGAAGGTAAAGGAACACAAAATAACGATCGTATCAACTTCATGACCCTATCTAGAATGAATCTAATGAACATCTATATTGTTCTAACGTGGTATGAATCCGCTGTTCCAAAGGAGAATACCAACGACAAAATCACAGATTTCCGATTCAATTCCAAGTGGGTTTCGGATAGGATTCTTGACATCAAAAAATATAGGAAATCCGCCCTCCACTGGAATGTTTCTCACTTTGCGCGCCATTTCGAGTATGTTTTCCGTCAAGCAGTACAATGCAATCAAGAGATTGCAAAACGTTACGACGTAGAGTTGCACAGTTCGAGTAACCATTTGGCAGCACTAAAAAGATATATTGTTGACGGTAGGTTCGATTTAGGCGCATTCGCTGAGCATTCTTCTCGCAAGTCGTCGGCATCAGCAAAGAGTGAAGCTATGACCGTCCATGAACTCGAATATTTGGACCGCAAAAGTAAAGCATATTTTGAACTAGAAAATCTCATTGGAGGCAAATATTTTCTGACGGCCGATGGAGTTTTCTGGGAGCGTGGCAAGTTAGTGATTCAGGAATCGAAGAACTCTAGCAAAGGCAAGCTGCCCAGCTTGGCAGATATTCAAGAAGGCCTGTTCAGAAACATACTTTTTAGCAATATCAACGAGCTTTACTTTAATGAATCTTTCGTAGAATTTACCACGCGATTGAAATTAACCGGCCGTCTCCAAGGCAAATTGAATCTTCCATTACAGGACAATAATGTCATAGATGTGTTCGCTAAGAAAAACAATTTAACTCAAAAACAAAAGCATTTACTCATGCTGCTAAATGACGAGGCAAACACGAACGCCAAAGTGTCGATAGAAATCGCGAGTAACAAATGAGGACAGTCAAAAGCCCGCTACGCTACCCTGGCGGCAAGTCGCGCGCCATCAAACAAATCCTCCAGCATGTGCCCGCGCATATTGAAGAATACCGCGAGCCCTTCATCGGCGGTGGCTCGGTTTTCCTGGTAATCAAGCGTCTCTTCGGGCGGCGAATTCAACGCTATGTGATAAACGACTTGAATGATGACCTGATTCATTTTTGGCGCGCGGCGAAAACGAATATCGACGACCTGGCGCGCTGTGTTCAGTCATTCAAAGACGGCTATAATGACGGGCGCGCGCTATGGCGCTTCCTGCACACTCCGGGAACGATGACAAGCGATTTGGAGCGGGCGGCGCGCTATTTTGTCTTGAATCGCATCACCTTCTCCGGCGTGGTAGATTCTGGCGGCTATTCGCAATATGCTTTCGAACGCCGCTTCACCCAGTCCTCGATTGGCAGGCTATGGCGGCTTGAGCCGCTGCTTCAAGAAGTAGAAATACACCATGGCGATTACGAGCCCCTGCTGCACAGTAGGGGCGAAAAAGTTTTCATATTTCTAGACCCGCCATACTGGAAGGCGACGCAGTCGCGGCTCTATGGGGTCAAGGGCCGGCTGCATACCGGTTTCGATCATGAGCGCTTTGCCGAGAATATGCGCCACTGCCCGCACAAGTGGTTGATTACTTATGACGATTCGCCTATTATCCGAAACTTGTTCAGTTTTGCGAACATAAGCGAATGGACGCTGCAATATGGGATGAATAATTATAAGCAAGGGAAAGCTGAAAAGGGTAGAGAATTATTCATTAGGAATTACTGAATCATGGATAAGAGCTACAGAGTTGTTCAATCTGACATAAGCGCATTTGCGCTCTCTTGCGCTTTTGCCGAAGTTGAGCTTGACTTGACCTTCCTCGACCCGCCTTTCAATCAAGCCAAGGAATACGCCTCGCATGACGACGACATGCCCGTTGGCGAATACTGGGCATGGATGAAGCGGGTTTGCGCAGCGGTCTATGCCCAAACCTCCGATGGCGGCGCGATCTATTTCATGCAGCGGGAAAAGAACAGCGAGCAAGTCCTGCGCTGCCTACGCGAGGCTGGCTGGACGCTGCAAAACCTCATCATTTGGAAGAAGCTAACATCGGCTGTGCCAATGAGTCGGCGCTATGGCAAGCAGTATCAAATAATCGCCTACGCCACCAAAGGGCGGCGCGCGCGGGTTTTCCACCGCTTGCGTATTGACCCGCCTTTGCCAGCCAACTACCGCCACAAGCGCGAGAATGGCCTATATGTTACCGATATATGGGATGACATCCGTGAACTCACGGCGGGTTATTTTGCTGGCGATGAGGCGCTGCGCGACGAGGATGGTTTGCGTTTTCATAAGCAGCAAGCGCCAATTGCCTTGCTGCTGCGGATAATTCTGAGTTCCACGCAGGTTGGCGATACGGTTTTTGATCCCTTCGCGGGCACGGGAACGACGCTGGTCGTGGCGCAGCAGTTGGGGCGGCGCGGGCTTGGCGTGGAAATTGACCCGGACAATGCTGCCTGCATCCGCGAGCGCCTGCGCGAAATTCGCTCGGCCGACGATATTCAGCGTTTCCGCGACGATTACAAGTATACGGAAAGTCTAAACGATATTTGGGAAGGAAATGTTGAATTTGGAAAACAAAGTGTACTCAATCTACCACTTTTTCGCCCATCTTTAACGTAATCGACAAAAACTTGTAGATGTTGTCAAACTCGACCAATTCCATTGGGATCGCGAGTTGTTTTCCTATGAAGAAGACGGCAGATTTCCTGACTATGCAATTCGCGTCAACTTCGGCAGCGATCCAACCGGCGGCGAGCTAATTGAACTGAAAGATAACCGCTCATACACAGTTTCTTCGTTCAATTCAACTATTCCGACTGGCATCAAGAAGATTGAGGAACTAACGAACGGCAAGCGCAGCGTAATACGGGAGCAGATGGAGGCGGCCGGCGATGACATTGACGCTCTGCCAGAGCGTGAAGTATTCTATCTGTTGCGCGGCAAGCGCAAAGGCAAGACCAAGATATGTTTAGTGCATGGCTGCTTCTTCGAGACCGTTGAGGTGGAGCAATTGATTCAGCAAGCATTCAGTCAAGTACTTGATGAACGTTTGGCAGAAGAAGAGTTGATCATAAGCGAAAGTTGCACGAGTTAATCGTGCGGGTATTTTTCGCGCCAAGAGAGTTTTAGCCGCGTGCGCCATGTCGATAAAGCCACTGTTAAGATGCGATTCCGCGTTATGACTGAAGCGGAAAATGAAGGCAACATCTTGAATCCGAAACTGTACCCAAAGATCAAGACCAACACCTTAAGCCTGGTTGCGCCGGCAGATTCACCAGTTGCCACTGAGCAAATTGAAGGATATTTTCGATTAGCTATATCACAACCCGAGTTGTCGCAAGGCGAGTAATTCATCATAATCCACCCCTTCAACGGCGACTTCTTTGTGTTAAGTTATCCCCTTTAAGCACCCAGAAAGGTCCCCTCCATGAAAAAAGTATTCGTCGTCTACGCCACCGACAACGTTGGCACCGTTGTCCTGGAACCCATCCAAATCGGCGACCACGTAAGTTGCAATGGCGAACGCCGCGATATCGAGATTGTCGCCCAAGCCGACATCGCTTATGGCCACAAAATCGCGCTGATGGACATCGCCGCCGGCGACACCGTGCTCAAATACGGCTTGAGCATCGGCTCAGCCAGCCGCAGCATCAAAGCGGGCGATCACGTGCATACGCACAATGTCGAGAGCAATCGCGGACGCGGCGACCTCGCCGACCGCGGTCGTGTCGGCGCAGAGTAGGTTCATATCGAATTGGACATTTAGGAGAGCATGGTCATGGACCAGTTTTATGGTTATCCGCGCCCGAACGGCGATGTGGGCATTCGCAATCATCTGTTGATCTTGTCGGGAACGGTCTACGCGAATGGCGTTGTGGAACGCGTGGCGGATACGATCCACGGCGCTGTGCCAATTACGCATGCCAACGGACGCTGCCAAGTCGCGCCGGACTTGCGCGTAACGCGGCGCTTTTTGGCGGGCACGGCGATGAACCCCAACGTCGGCGCGGTTGTCATTATCGATCACTTTCGGGAAGAAGGCATGACAGCCGAAGACTTGGCAGAAGATATCGCGCCGACGGGCAAGCCGATCGCCACCGTGAATATCCGCGGCGATGGTGGCTTCATCAGCGCAATAGACAAAGCCACCCGCTACGCGCAGGATTTCGCGCGCCAGATTAGCCTGTTTCAGCGCGAAGCGGCACCGATGAGCAAAATCCTCTTTGGCACCGAATGCGGCACCTCCGATACGACCTCCGGTTTGGGCAGCAACCCCGCGAACGGGCTGGCTGGCGAGATATTGATCGCGCAAGGCGGCCGCATGTTGATGGCGGAATGCACCGAATGGATGGGCTGCGAAAACTGGCTGACCGAAAAAGCAGCCAGCCCAGCCATTGCCGAAGCGATTGTCGCCGGCGTCCAGCACATGGAAAGGCGCGCCCTAGCCAGCGGCGAGGACATCCGCGGGTCGCAGCCGACCGGCGACAATATGGCGGGCGGGCTGACGACCATCGAAGAAAAGTCCATGGGCGCTGTGAAGAAAATCGGCGACAGTCCCATCATCGAGTACCTGGAAATCGGCGCGGCGCCAAGCAAGGCGGAACCCGGCAATTATGTCATGTACGGTCCAGGCATGGGCGCGGAAAGCATCAGCAGCATGGCGGCGGCTGGCTGCCAGGTGCTGACCTTCTGCACTGGCGGCGGGCATACCTCCAACCATCCCATCATGCCGACCATCAAGGTGACCGCCAACCGCCAATCCTATGAGTTGATGCGCGATACAGTCGATGTCGATGTCAGTGGCGTTTTTCAAGACGAGATCACCTTGACCGAAGCCGGCCAGATCGTCTACGACGAATTGGCGCGGGTCTGCAACGGCTATTTGACCAAGTCCGAGGCGCTGCGCGACAATAACAGCTTCGCGATACATCGGGTGGGACCCAGCGTTTAGGCGCGGCAATGCGTATCGCCATCCCCTATGGCAGGTCCCAGCTATCGGCGGATTTGCCGGACAGCTACGAGATTGAGCAAATCTTGCCGCGGGCGCGGGGACCCGCCGCCGACCCGGCGGCCCTGGCGCGCGCCGCAATTTACAATCCGCTGGGCGCGGTGCAGCCGCCGCGCAAAGGGCAAACAGTCGCTATCGCCATCAACGACGCGACCCGTCCCGTGCCGCACGAAGTATTGCTGCCGCCGCTGCTGCAGGGCATGCGCCATGCTGGAGTCGGCGATGAGGATGTCGTCTTCATCATCGCGGCGGGCGCGCACCCGGTCATGTCGGCTGATGAATATGAGGCGGTCTTGCCGCGCGTCATCTTGGACCGCTACCGCGTACTCTGCCACGACGCCACCGACGAAGCGGCGCTGGCGACCTTGGGGAAAACATCGCGCGGTACGCCGGCGCGCATCAACCGGCAATTCATGGCTGCGGATTATCGCATCGTCATCGGCAATATCGAACCGCATCAGTTTCAAGGCTTCTCCGGCGGGGTCAAAAGCGCGGCCATCGGCTTGGCTGGCATAGAGACGATCAACCACAACCATGCCATGATGAACCACCCCATGGCGAGGCTGGGCATATACGACGGGAATCCGGCGCGGCAGGACGTGGAAGAGATCGGGCGCATGATCGGCATCGACTTCGCCGTGAATGCCATCCTCAGTCCAGAAAAGCGCATCATCAAAGTCTTGGCGGGCGCGCCTGCGGCAATCATGCAGGCGGGCATTCCGGCAGCGCGCGCGCTGTGCCAGGCGGGGGTCAAAGCGCCCTTCGATTTGATGATTGCCTCGCCGGGCGGGCATCCCAAAGACATCAATATCTATCAATCGCAGAAGGGTTTGGCGCATGCCGCGGCGGTAACAAAGACCGGCGGCGCGCTCATTTTGTGCGCGGCTTGCCCCCAGGGCAGCGGCAGCGCCGCTTACGAGAGTTGGATGGCGCAGCCGCGGATTCGCTCGCATGGCGACGTGCTGGAAATGTTCAAGCGCGAGGGCTTTCGCGTGGGGCGGCACAAAGCCTTCCAAGTAGCGCGCGACGCGGCGCGGGTTCGCACGACGCTTGTTTCCGAGTTGGACGCCAGTTTTGTACGGGGGCTGCTGCTGCATCCGGCGCTGGACTTGCAGACGGCGATTGACCGCGCGCTCGTCGATCTGCCGCAGGGCGCGCGCATCGGCGTGATGCCGGCGGCGAATGCGACGATGGCGGTGCTGATCTGACTCATAGACACCGGGTCGCTGTATAAAGCATGGTTAATCCTCTCTGGCGCTAACACTTTTGTTCTAAGATAATAGGAATCGAGATCACAGTTTCTGTGGCTAGGTATGGCAATTTCCGAATTGAAAGACGCAGCTTTCTTAGGAAATGATCAAATTATCTCAAAATGAGGTGACCGCGCTTCTGACGATGGAAAAGCGCCGACAAAGCGACAAAGTCACTTCCTTTCCGTTGCATGGACAGAAGATAGCATTGCCTCTTCAATCGTTTGACGGACATGAGAATTTTTTGTTGGACATATCTCGCGGCCGTGACAATGAGATACGTGTCAAAATGCAGACGCGAGCGCGGAAAGAGATACCACTTGCGAGACTGGATATCGGGGGCAGGCCGCATCGCAACGATGACGGTACAGTGATATTACCGCCCCATCTCCATCTGTATAAGGAGGGTTTTCACGACAGGTGGGCGATGTCGCCACCTTCTGACAGGTTCACGAATCTTGAGGATATACCGACGACACTGCGTGAATTCATGAGTTTCTGCAATATCGTTATGCCGCCCATAATACGGTTTCAGGGAGGGTTAATTTGATGATTGAGCAAATCATAAAACTTACAGAGGAATATCACAATTGGGTAAGCGAAAGCACTACACTGCGCGAGATTGAAAACTGTGTAGAAATTACCACCCCGTTCCTGGATAGACACAATGACATGATGCAAATCTTCGCAACAGTGTCTGGCGATGAAATCACTCTATCTGATTATGGCTACACGATCGAAGACCTCGAGTTTTGCGGCATTAATGTCAACACTTCAAATCGGAGCAAATTGATTGAGCAGAACCTGAATGGATTCGGCGTAAAGCGGAATGGCAATGACCTCGTGACGCGTGCAACTGCTCAAGACTTTGCGCTAAGAATGCACAATCTGGTACAAGCGATGATAGCTATCGACGACCTCTATTATCTTGCAACACCGTCTAGGGTTAGTCGGTTTGACGCGGATTTGGTCACATGGCTTAACGATTCAGGAATAAGTTTTGACACAAAGAAGTTCAAGGGGAAGACGGGCTACAATGTGGATTACAAGTATGTCATTCCTCAGTCCAGCAAGATGCCCGAGCGGATGCTCTTAACCATTGACAATCCTGACCGCAACGCAGTGGAGCAAGTTGCCTTTCGCTGGCTAGATATTCGTGATGATAGGCCAAGCGACGCGCGCCTTTATCCCATCTTGAATGATGCACACTGCATTAGCGTGATGAAAGAGATGGATGCGCTCCGCAGTCACGAAATCAGCCCCATTCCCTGGTCCGAGCGCGAATCCGTGCGTGAAGAACTTGCCGCCTAATTGATGCCAGGCCAAACTGACGACGCCGCTCGCAGCGCCACGCGCGTCGTCATCGTCTGTTTCTTCTCGCTCTGTATCATCTTTGGCATACGCTTGTCATTTTCGGTATTCTTCGCCGAGTTTGTCACTGCCGAAGGCTGGAGCAACGAGGCGGCGACGACCGTTTTCAGCCTCAACATGCTGGTCTTCGCCTTGACGGCACCATTTGCGGGCATGGCGCTGGATCGCTATGGTCCGCGGCTGGTTTTTGGAGTGGGCGTTCTGCTGATGGCGGCGGGGCTCTGGCTGAGCAGCCGCGCCAATGCGCTGGACGATCTCTTGCTGGGCTATGGGCTGATTGGCGGACTGGGCTTGGGCATCACGGGCTTAGGTCCGGTGGCTTCGGTCATCGCCGCGTGGACCGCGCCGGCGCGGCGTGGGCGCGCCATTGGCATCGCCTTTGCTGGCACGGGCATAGGTTCGCTGGTTTTTGTGCCTTTGTCGAATCTGCTGATTGAGCAGTTCGCCTGGCGCAGTGCCTATCTTGTCCTGTCGCTAATCTGCGCCTTCATACTGTTCCCGCTTATGGCGCTCGGTTTGACGCGCCCGCCGCCACGGCAATATGTACATGAGGTCCGCGCTGCATCCGCCCCAGGCTGGCGCTCCCTGCTGCGGAATCCAGCCTTTTGGGCATTGCTGATTGTTGGGCTCACTGCATTGGGTCCCGTGCGCAGTTTAACGGTACACCAGGTCGCTTATATGGAGTCTTTTGGCGTAACGCGGGAGAAGTCCGCGATTGTGGTGGGCTTGGCGGGTTTCCTCACGACTTTTGCATTCATCGGCTTGGGATGGGTATCCGACCGCTGGGGGCGGCTGGTCGCCTTCACAATCGGCGCGGCGGGACTGCTTGCCGCGGTCATGACCTTGCTGCTCTTGCGCGCTGGCGGGCTGCCTTCGCTACTCATTTTCTATGCGCTATTTTACGCTTTGGGCGAAGGCACGCGCAGCAGCCAAACGACGGCGCTGGCTAGCGATGTCTTTCACAAACAGGGCTTGGGCTTCATCAACGGTCTGGTGGGCGGCATGTTCGGTTTGGGCGCGGCGCTGGGTCCCTGGCTGGTCGGACGCCTGCGCGATGAAAGCGGCACTTATGACGGCGGCTTGCTAATGGTCGTCGCGATGGTCTTGGTTTCGCTGCTGGCTTTTTGCTTCATCGCGCGGCGAGCCGAATAGCCCGCGCGCCTAAACGCGGTGGAACGGCATCACGAGATTGGATGTTGCTGGCTCTTGCATGTCGAATTGCTGCCCGTTTGCATAGGCTGTTTATAGATAGCCATAAGCGGGCAAGGTCAAGAACTCGGTGAAATCATCGGCGCGGATCATCTCATCGAAGAGTTGCATCGCCAGTTGAAAATGGCCGTCCTGGAAGCGCTGCTCGCCGACTTCGCCGCGGATGGCGTCCATTTCTTCTTCCAGCAATTGGCTGAACAGGTCCACGGTCAACGGGCGTCCGTCAGCCAGCGTCGCTTTGTGATGCAGCCACTGCCAGACTTGCGCGCGGCTGATTTCCGCCGTAGCGGCGTCTTCCATCAAAGAGTAAAGCGGTACGCAGCCGTTGCCGCCGAGCCAGGCTTCGAGGTATTGGATGCCGACTTTCAGGTTAAGGCGCACGCCGCCTTCGCTGATATCGCCTTCGCTTGGCGCGAGCAGGTCGGCAGCGGCGACATGTACATCTTCGCGCTGGCGGTCGATTTGGTTGGCGCTTGGCATATATTCGTCAAATACTTCTGTCGCAATCTGGACTAAACCAGGGTGGGCGACCCAGGTGCCGTCATGGCCTTCTTTGGCTTCGCGCAGTTTGTCGGCGCGCACTTTGTCCAGGGCGGCTTGGTTGCGTTCCGGGTCATTGCGGATAGGGATTTGCGCCGCCATGCCGCCCATGGCGTGGGCACCGCGGCGATGGCATACCTTGATGACATGCAGCGTATAGTTGCGCATGAAAGGCACGGTCATGGTAACCTGGGCGCGGTCGGGCAACAAATAATCGGCATGATTGCGCAGCTTCTTGATATAGCTGAAGATATAGTCCCAGCGGCCGCAGTTCAGCCCGGCCGAATGCTCACGCAATTCGTAAAGGATTTCTTCGGCTTCGAAGACTGCCAGTATCGTCTCAATCAACACAGTCGCTTTGATTGTGCCTTGCGGGACGCCCAAGGCCTCTTGCGCGTACATGAAGACATCGTTCCAAAGGCGCGCTTCCAGGTGGCTTTCCAGCTTGGGCAGGTAGAAATAGGGACCCGTGCCGCGCGCCAGCGCGGGCTGCGCATTGTGAAAGAAATAGAGCCCGAAGTCGAACAGTCCGCCGGGTATGGCGAGCCCGTCCACCAGGAACTGGCTTTCGTCGAGATGCCAGCCGCGCGGCCGCACAAGCAGCGTAGCAGTTTGCTCATTGAGCTGGTAGAAGCGCCCGTCGGGGTTGGTGAATGTGATGCTGCGGTTGACAGCGTCGCGCAGGTTCACTTGACCCGCGAGCATGTTGTCCCAGGTCGGCGAATTGGCGTCTTCAAAATCGGCCATGAAGACTTTGGCACCGCAGTTCAGCGCGTTAATCACCATCTTGCGGTCGGTGGGACCGGTGATTTCCACGCGGCGGTCTTGCAGGTCGGCGGGGACGGGGGCGACGCGCCAGCTTAGGTCCTGGCGGATGGCGGCGGTTTCGGGCAAGAAGTCGGGCAAGTGCCCGGCGTCGAGCGCGGCTTGGCGTTCGACGCGGGCTGCTAGCAAGTCGTCGCGGCGGGCGGTGAATGCCCGCGCCAAGCCCGCGAGGAAGTCGATGGCTTCGGGGCTGAGGATGGATTGATATTCGGGTGAGATTTCGCCGCGGATGTCGACGCCGGCGGGGTGGTTTGGCTGGGTCATGAGGCGGTTTGCCTTGCTCCATATGTAACGATTATCTGTGCAACTATAAGTGAAAAGCAATTAGGCGAGTAGGGGATATTCGCTTCTTGTGCCGGAACGGAACTACAACGGATCCCGCCGTTTGATTGGACCTACTGAGTCTAAAAGTCGAGCATATTAGAGTATTCACGCAGACTTGCGGCTGTAGAGGCAAGTTCTAGTGCGGTCAGGCTGTCCAGATAATCTTCGATGCTATATTGCCTCTTTTTGTGCCTTCGTCTGATTTTGCGGACGGCTGTACAAAACTTGCCAGGAAAAAGATCAAGATGATTTGCCAGAAAGATGTCAGGATGTTGCGCCTCAATATTATACTTGCTTAGCTCTACTTTGGGAAAATCTTTGAGATTATATGAGACAATGACATCGCAGCGGCCAACGATTGCTGCTGCCAAGACATGACGATCGTCCTCGTCTGGCAAGTTCAATGAATTTATGATTATTTCATAATCATATACGAGCGCGTCTCTAGTTTCAGTGTCCATTTGGTCGCGTCTTCGTTCCAAACGCTCTTGATCAATATCAGGACGTATTCTGCGCACCGCTTTCATCCACTCGCGATGTATATCATGTGTCCACTTTGCTCGAAACAGGTCATCTACTGCGAGTTGAACAAAGAGGTCCGTCAATCGAATTGGAACAAGAACGTTGGCGTCAAGCAGTGCCGTGTATCTTCGTCGGCTAGTCATACAAGCCTAGTTCTTCCGCTTCCGCTACCATCTGATCAAGAATCTCTTCTCGTCGAAGGTCTATTTCCCGCTTATATTGCATAACGTCTTCGAGGCGGATGCGGCGATGTCTTCCGACCTTGTGATAGGGGATATCTCCGGCTTCTAGAAGCTTGATGAGATAAGGGCGAGAGACATTCAGTATATCTGCTGCCTCCATGGTGGTGAGTTCGGCATGTTGCGGGAAAACCATGACGCCATGCCCTGCAGCCATCGCCTCCAATATGCTATTAATCATCTCTAGAGATCCGATTGGCAAGACAATCGACACTTGCCCATCCACAAAAGTAAGATGCACAGTTTGTGGTTTTTGCTCACGAACTAAAGGTAGGATTTTCGAGGATGCAGTCCTTGCAAGATCCGCATCCGACTCATTGGGTGGCAGAAGCCTAATCGCTTCCATTTTACAATCCTTTCGCTCACTTGTTCAGCCTAGCACACAAACGCAATAAACGCAATAAGTGAAATAAACGCAACGGCGAATGCTTATTCTGTTGCGACGCAGCCGCGAATCACGAAACGCTCAAGACTGTATCCCGCAGAACCTCCGCCAGCACAGCCATGAACAGGTCCACATCTGCCCGCCCGAAGACCAGCGGCGGCTTGAGCTTGAGCGTGTTATGATGCGGACCTTCTATGCTAAGCAGGATGCCACGCTCTTTCATGCGCTCGACGATATAAGCTGCTTCCCAATCCGCTGGCTCCAGCGTTTCCTGATCGCGAATCAATTCGACGCCCAGGAAAAGCCCAGACCCGCGCAGGTCTCCGATGATTGGATGCGCGCTTTGCAGCTCGCGCAGGCACTTTGCCCAGTAGTGGCCGGTGTCGAGGGCTTTGCGCTGCAAATTTTCATCGGCGATGATGTTCAGAACTTCCAAGCCGATAGCGCAGGCGACCGGGTTGCCGCCGAAGGTGTTGAAGTATTCCATGCCATTGTTGAAGGCGGCGGCGATGGCGGGGCTTGTAACAACAGCGCCCAGCGGATAGCCATTGGCGATTGGCTTGCCCATGGTGACGATATCGGGCTGGACTCCGCTTAACTCGAATGCCCAAAAGTGGCTGCCGACGCGGCCGAAGCCAGTTTGCACTTCATCGGCGACGCAGATACCGCCGGCGGCGCGCGCGGCGCGATAGGCGCGTTTGAGATAATCGGCTGGCAGCGGCATTTGACCGCCGCAGCTTAGAATGCCTTCGGTGAAGAAAGCCGCCAGCTGACCGTCGCGCGCCTGGATTGCCGCGACTTTCTCGCTCACGGAGCGGGCATAGAATTCGCCAGCGCTGGCGTCGTAGCCGCGCGCCGCGCCGCGATAGCCATCGGGCATGGCCGCGACTTCGACATGCGCGGGCTTGCCGCGCCCGCCGCGCCCATTGAACTTGTAGGGGCTGATGTCGATTAGCGCTGTGGTATGGCCGTGATAGGCATGGTCAATGACGATGAAGTCCTGCCCGCCGGTGTAGGCGCAGGCTAGGCGCAGCGCCAGTTCATTCGCTTCGCTGCCGCTATTAACAAAGAAGCAGACCGAAAGCGGATCGGGCAAGGTGGCGGCAAGCGCCTCGGCGTAGCTCAAGATGGTCTCGTGCAGGTAGCGGGTATTGGTATTCAGGATGGCTGTCTGTTCTTGCGCCGCCGCCACGACGCGGGGATGGTTATGCCCGACATGCGGCACATTGTTGACGCAATCCAGGTAACGCTGTCCCTCGCTATCGTAAAGGTGCTGCATGAAGCCGCGTTCAATCCGCAAGGGAGCTTGGTACGAGAGGCTTAGCGCGGGGTTCAGGACTGCGCCGCGGCTTTGCAAGAGTTCGCCTGTTGTTGGTTTCGTGGGCGCGGCGATTTCAAAGGGCAGTTGCAGCATCAAGTTGGGATTGGGCGAAAGCGATGTATAGAGGCTGCGCAGCCTAGGCTTGCAGACCCCGGGGAAATGTTCATCGTCCAGCAAGTCAGTGATGATCTGGAAATGCAGATGCGGGGTCCAGTTACCGTTGCGCGGATAGTCTCCAATATGCGCTAGCAGGTCTCCCGCTTGGAGCTCTTGCCCAAGCTGGCAGCGCGCCAGCGCCTCTGGCGACAGATGCCCATAAAGCGTGTAAAAGCGCAAATCGGCTGTCGGCCGATGTTCGAGAATCAAGGTGGGACCAAAGTCTTGCGAACCTGGATGATCGCGCAGGCTGCAAATTGTGCCGGCCAAAGGGGCGAAAATGGGCGTATCAGCCGGCGCGAATAAATCGACGCCCAAATGGATTGCGCGCCGTTCATGGTGGTCGCTGGCAAACATGTCATGCAGATAAATCGGACGCGCTTCGTTGTAATAACCGATGCCGATTCTCTTGCCAAGTTGCCTGCGCAATGGCTCGGCATAAGCCGCGGGCTCAGCCAAATCAGGCACACGCGCTAGCAGGCGGCTGCTCATGCCCAGGTCAAGCGGCGCGCTATTGCCCGCGTTGAGCGGGAAACCGAGAATCGGCTGGCAGGACCGCCCGCGCAGCCAGACTTGAAGGCTTTGCCCCTGGGGGCAGGCGGGCAAACCGCAGGCGTCGCGAAAAAGGTAATGCGCATAGCGCGGATGCAGGCCGCGCAGCTTTTCCAGCAGCTGCCAGGCGGCGCTTTCGCTGACGCTCAAATGGAGGTTCTCCGGTTCATTCTTCTGTTGATGCCAAGATATGCAGACACTAAGGCAGAGGCGGGCGGCTATCAACGGGAAGAGGACGCGCAGCTCGTTTTCGCGCAGCGGGAAGGCGCGATGATAGGCGGCGATGACGGGCAGCGCTTTTTCCAGGGGATGCCGCGCGCCCATCATGATGTAAGCCAGGGCGACGGCTAGGTCGGTCACGGTTGGGCTGTACACCATATCGCCCAAGTCGATGAAGCCGGCGACCTGCGCGCGGGAGCCGGTGCCTTTTTCGGCGCGGACCAAGATATTGCTGTCATTGGCGTCGTTGTAGACGAAGCTCTGCCGCAAGCTGGGCAGAATCGGCATGACGTCGTCGTGGTAAGACTGCAGGAAGGCGGCGAGCATGGCTTTTCTGTCCGCCGGAAGGTTCTCGCCATAGCGCGCGACCTGGGGCAAATTGCGGATATTCCAGCGATAGGTCTGCCGCCCTTCGGCATGATTGAAAGCCTGCATTGCTGCGGAAAATATGCCAAGTTTACGGCCGATATCAGCCAGCAGCGCGGCGGAATGGGGACGGAACTCGCATAGTGGAGTACCGTCGATATAGTTCAGCAGCCGCGCTTGATAAGTTTTGCCGCTGTCCGTGGCGACTTCGACAATGTCTTGCCCGGCGCTGGATGGGATAACTTCGGGGAAGAGATTTTCTGCCGCGGCATGCGCGACATGATTGAGTGTGCGGTTTTGCAAGTCAAGCGCTTGCCTCGATACGCTGGCATGGGCGATTTTGAGCACATAGCGCTTGTGATTATCCGACACAATGCGAAAGTTGCGGTCAAGCTCTGAAGGCAGTTCCGCAACGGAATCGACCTGGATGCCATAACGCGCCGCGACGATGCGACGCGCGTCTTCCGACGAAAATGGCGGTCGCAGGTTCTCTTCCATAGGAGTTATGGCGGCAGTCATGGTAATCTTGGCAAGCTCTTTGCCCGGTCCAGGTCCAAGGCGGACCGTGGCGCATCAACCGGCGAAGAGCGGGCTTGGCAAGCCCCTGACACCCGGCTTGAACTCGAATAAGCTGCCAGCCATAGGATACATCGCCAAGTCGGGCGCGCTCATGGCGGTGCGGGCGGATGTGATATACAGGCTATCGAGTTCTGCGCCGGCGAAAGTACAACTGGTGATATTGAGCGCTGGCAGCGGCAAGACGAGCAGGACCTCGCCCGTCGGCGCATAGCGCGTTAGGCGCGCGCCGCCAAAATGCGCCACCCAGATGCAGCCCTCGCTATCTACGGTCATGCCATCGGGCACACCTTGGTCGGCGCGGGTGAATTGCGTGAAGATGCGCTTGTTGCTCAAGCCGCCATCGGGCGCGACATCCAAGGCGTAGATGGTCTTTTTGATGCTGTCGGTGTGATAGATGACGCTATTATCGGGATTGAAGGCAGGCCCGTTGCAGATGATATAGTCGGCGTCGACTTGGCTGACGCTTAAGTCCGCATCAAGGCGATAGAGCGCGCCAGATTCGGCGCTCTGGTCGATGTCCATGCTGCCAGCCCAATAGCGACCGCTGCTATCGACCTTGCCGTCGTTGAAGCGATTATTTGGCATAGTCGCTTCGGGCAGATGGATAGGCTCGGCCGATAAATTGTCCAAGTCAATGACGGCGAAACCATCTTTGACCGTGCCAACAAAACCGCCGCCTTGCCGCGGATTGAGGCTGGAAACCGCAAAGTCGAAGGTCCAGGTCTTTTTCGCGCCATCGGCGAGGGCGTAGCGATGCACCTTGTTGCTGAAGATATCAACCCAGTACAGCGCGTTTTCCGCCGCGACCCATACAGGACCTTCTCCCAATTGCGCTGGGATTTCCCAAACGGTTTTTACATAAGACATAGTTTATCCTTTCACTCCAGCAAGCTCTTTAGTTTACCAATTCGTTACGCTGCCGTCAGCCCGGCGCAGATGCTTTAGCTCGCTCATTTCGAAGGGATATTTTGCGAGCGCCTCGGGATTAAGCGTGATGCCCAAACCGGGCGCGCTTGGCGGCAGCAGATAACCATCCCGCCATTCGGGTTGATTGAGAATCAAATCGGGCAGGCTTTCGCCGGGGCGCCGCGGCAGCTCTTGCACGGCGAAGTTGGGCACGGACAAGCTGAGGTGAAGGAAGGCGGAAGTAGCGACGGGACCGATTGGGTTGTGCACCGCCAGGTCGATGTAATGGGTCTCGCAGGCGGCGGCGATCTTCTTCGCTTCGGTCAAACCGCCACAGATGCAAAGGTCGACGCGCGCGTAATCAATCAGTTCTTCTTCGATGACTTGGCGGAATTCCCACTTGGAATTGTACTGCTCGCCAGCCGCCAGCGGCACGGTCGTGCGCGCGCGCAGGTTGCGGTAAGCGCCCGCGTTTTCCACGCGCAGCGGGTCTTCGACAAAATAAGGGCGGAACGCTTCCAATTCTTGGCAGAGCCAGATGGCATCGGCGGGGTTGATGCGCGTATGCACATCGAGCGCAATCTCGACCTCGTCGCCCAGCGCCGCGCGGATGGCTGCGCATTCTTGGATGGTACGCCGCACAGCCGGGCGCGGTTCCAGCAAGTCGCCCGGCAGATGGGCGAAGCCCCAGCGCAGCACTTTCCAGCCTTCCGCCACCGATTGCTGGCAGCGCTCGACCAGTTCGGCGATGGTATCGCCGGTGTTGTGGTTGTACGTGAGCACGCGATCGCGGACGCGCCCGCCCAGCAAATCGTAAACGGGTACGCCCAGCGCCTTGCCTTTGATGTCCCACAGGGCGATGTCAATCGCGGCGATGGCGGAGGTCAAGATGCGCTGCGCCGGGAAGAAGCCGCCGCGGAAGAGCAATTGCCAGATATGCTCGCTGCGGAAGGGGTCTTGCCCGATAAGCAGCGGCTTGAAATGTTCGATAGCGCCTTTCACAGCCAGCTCGCGGCCTGTCATGCCCGATTCGCCCAAGCCGCTGATGCCTTCGTCGGTTTCGATGACGACGAAGCAGAAGGTGCGCCATTCTTTTGCCAGATAGACCTTGATGTCGGTGATTTTCATAGGCTGTTCCTAAGTTGCTGTAAGATTGTCATGTCGATTCGATTACTATAGCGGATGATTTTAGGGAAATCATCACAGCCGCACGGCGGCAGCGATAAGGTCCCGGGACCCAGATCACATGCCGCGCTCACAGAAAATAACAAGTCTGCTCGGCGCATGAGCGCCGCGGTGATTCTGTGCGCAATCACGAATATGTCAAGCCAAATCCAAAGGGATAAAGTGGATTGACGGAATCGCGCGGCAGGTCCGGCTTTTGCGCGCGGACGGCAGCCATGGACGAGGGCAGCTCGAAGGGAAGGGAGGCTGTGGGCTGGAAGCGGCCGAAAATGATGTCCAATACCGCGGCGTCGCTGGCACCGAAGTTGGCGACCAAGCCCGCGCAAGCCGCGGCGATTGCCGGCATCACGGCTGGGCGTTCCAGGTAGATGTCGACGATGGTCGGCAGCGCGCGCGCGATTGCCAGGATGCGGCTGCGCTCTGGCTCTTTGAAGTCGAGATCGCCGGCGTGGAAGAAGTTCTCCAGGAAGAAATCCGAGCGCGCTTGGAAAGGCGCGCGCAGGCGCAGAATGGCGAAATCAGCGGCGGCGGGCTCATCCACCACGTTGCCATAGCGCGCTGCGACCTCGGGCTGGATGTTCTCGATGTAGAGCTTGGGGCGGCCTTTCAGCGGCAAGCAACCGTCATTTTTGAGCAGCACGATGGACCTGCGCTGCGCCAGGCCGCCGGCGGCGCGGAAAGCGGGATTGCCGGCGATATGCGCAGCCGCCGCTTCGTCGACGAAGCGCTGGTCGAATAAACCCAGGCGGAATTTATCGCGCAGCAAGCGGCGCGCGCTGATATCGAGGCGCGCTTCGCTGACTTGCCCGCGCTGAACCAGCTCGACCACAGCCTCTGGGCAAGCTTCGCCGCCAAATTGATCGATGCCGGCATCCAAAGACTTGACGATGCGCTCGTCCCGGCTCAAATGCTCGACGCCCCATGCTCGCGCTGGGAAGGGCTTGCCGCCGAGTTCAATATCGCTGAGCGTACCCCAATCGGTGCAGACGACGCCATCAAAGCCGTATCGCTCGCGCAGCAAGCCGGTGATGACGCCCTTGTTAAAAGCGAAGCCAACCGCTTCGTGCTCGGTGCCGATGGGCATGCCATAGTAGGGCATGATCATGGCTGTGTCGGCTGCGAAGGCGGCTTCGAAGGGCAGCAAGTGATAATCGAAGTTGCCGCCGGGGTAGACTTGTTCGCGCCCATAAGGAAAGTGCGGGTCCTCGCCGTCTTGCTGCGGTCCGCCGCCGGGAAAGTGCTTGGTCATGCAGGCGACGCTTTCCGCGCCCAGCCGCGCGCCTTGGAAGCCGCGGATATAAGCGGCTGTCAGCTTCGCCGCCACTTGATTGTCCTCGCCAAATGTGCCATTGACGCGCCCCCAGCGCGGCTCGGTGGCCAGGTCGGCCATCGGGTGCAGGGCGGCGCGGATGCCCAGGGACAGGTATTCTTGGCGGGCGATATCGGCAAATTCTTCCACCAGTTTTTCATCGCCGATGGCAGCCAGCCCCGGCGGCTCGGGCCATTGTGAAAAGGCGGCGGTGGACATAAACGCGCCGGGATTGTCGTCGAAGCCGTGGCGTGGGTCGCTGGACAGGGTGATGGGGATGCTCAGCCGCTTTGATGCCGCCAGCGCTTGCAGTTGATTGGACCAGGCGGCGGTCTTTTCCGCGGATGCCGCGCCGACCAGATTAAAATGCGTGATGTGCTTGTCGGCGAGTTCGCGGATGGATGGACCAAAAAAGGCGGGCGCGTCGATGTCAAATGCGCCATCGGGGCTAATCATGACCATGGTATGGAACATCAAGCCGGCTTTTTCCGCCAGTGTCATGCGCCCCAGCAGGTCGGCAAGGCGCTCGGCGATGGGTCGCCTGGGGTCAAGGTAAATTGCCATATCAGTTTGCCTTTTTTTCTTGAGCCGCTGGCGCACTTGAGCCGCTGGCGCAAGTGTACTCGATTCCAGGGGTTGAAACAAAGTCCGGCACCTTGACGCGCCGTGACGTGGAAGCTGGCAACCGCATCAAATTTTTTCAGCACGAAGATGCGAAAGTAGAACCAAGAAAGTAAAGAAAATACGTGAATCGCCGCTATTCTACCCCATCCCCAGCCCTTCCCCGAATCATCAGGGAAGGGTGACTCGACAATGAAGTTGGGATGTTTCGCAAATTTTGCATTATTAACTTGGTTCTACTAAGATGCTGCTTCAATCTTTTGCGCGCTCATTGCGCGCATTGCGCGTTTTGCGCCTCAGTGTTGAAATAATTTGATGCAATTGCCCCGAGTTCCCAAGCAGGGCAATCGCTTCAAAATCCATAACTGTCGAATTTAACATCAAGCTGATGAATTGTAGGGGCGAGCCTTGGCTCGCCCATGAAATTGGGTGCAAAATCGTGGGCGATTGACCCGCAGTGTCTACGGGCGGCACAGAATCGCCCCTACATTACGTCCTTTAATTGGCATATTTACGGATAAATCTCGGTGTTGGCGGTCAGTGTCGGCGGGCAGTGTCTACGCGACCTACGCGACCTACGCGACTCTCGGTGCCTCTGTGGTGTATCTTCCCGAGTTCCCCCGTGTTCCCAAGCAGGAAATTTGCCAAATGTCCCAATTTACGCTAGACTGCCCTGACGGTCTTCCATGACCGGTTAATTGTGGGATGCCCGCAGCGGAGTGTACGCCTACCAAGCCCGCTCCGCTGCGGGCGCGCAAAACGCGCGAAGACTTTTGCCCGTCTTCGCCCGATAGTGTACTCTTTTGCCCCGCGTCGTGGAATGCCGCGTCAATTTAGGCAACGCGGAAAACCCAGCATGAATACGCTCTATTACGGCGACTGCCTGACCATCATGCGCGAAAAGATGCCGTCCGCGAGCGTCGACTTGGTTTATCTTGACCCGCCCTTTAATTCCAAGCGCGATTACAACGCCATCTACAAAGACAATACCGGACGCCCGCTGCCCGACCAGGTTGACGCCTTCACCGATACCTGGACCCTGGACGCCGAGCGGCTGCAGACCATCAAAAACTTGCCCAAGCTGCTGCGCGAGCGCGGCGTCGACGGCCACAGCGGCGATTTTCTGGCTGGCGTTCTCAGCGGGCTGGTTCATGTGCAAGCCGACATGGCCGCGTATCTGGCTTACATGGCGGAGCGTCTTCTCTGGATAAAGCGGGTGATGAAGCCGACAGCCAGCATCTATCTGCACTGCGACCCGACAGCCAGTCATTATTTGAAGATTGTGATGGATGTTGTGTTTGGACGGAAGAATTTCCGACGAGAAGTAATATGGAACGTTGTAGATGTATCGGGGTTTAAGTCACAAGCTAGAAATTGGATAAGAGAACATGACGTTATTCTGTATTATTTGAACGAAAAGCGAAAAATATTCAACAAGCAATATAAACCTTTAGACATTAAAACAATAAAGCGCTATGACAAAGTTGATGAAAACGGAAAACGATACAAGATATACAAGAATAAAGATGGCACTCAAAGGCGATCATATCTCAGAAAAGATCGCGGTGTTCCTATAGGAAGTGTTTGGAGTGATATTCCAAGTTTCCAAACGGTGAATAATACAGGCGAATACTTAAATTACCCAACGCAAAAGCCCCTCGCCCTATTAGAGCGCATCATCCGCGCTTCCTCCAACCCCGGCGATGTCGTCTTTGACCCTTTCTGCGGCTGCGCCACAACCATCGAAGCGGCCGAAGCCCTCGGACGCAAGTGGGTCGGCATCGACATCACCATCCACGCCATCCGCCGCGTCGCCCGCGCGCGCCTGCAAGACCGCCTGCATCTGGTGGAAGGGCGGGATTATGTCATCGACGGCGTACCGCAGAACTGGGAAGGCGCGCGTCAGCTTTGGCGGCAAGACCCCTACCAATTCCAAAAATGGTGCGTCGAGCTGGTCGAGGGTTTTGTCAATGTCAAGCAGACAGCCGATGACGGCATCGACGGCCGCGTCTACTTTGATATGCCCGGCGAAAAAGTCTTGCAGAGCATGGCGCTCGAGGTCAAGGGCGGCGAGAACTTGAGCATCAGCCATGTGCGCGCGCTCAATAGCGTGCTGCAATTCGAGAACATTCAGATGGCCGGCTTGATTGCGCTGAATACGCCCGGCGGACAGCAAGCCAAGAACTTCCAGCAGACGATGGCGCTGGCCGGTTATGTGACCATCGGCGCGCGCGCCTATCCGCGCATGCAGATGCTGACCGTCGGCGATATCCTGGCTGGCGCGAAGTTCGATATGCCCAGCCCGGTGGGCAGAACGGAAACGCGCTACGACTCCGATTTATTCTCGCGCAGGCAGCCTTAAATCGAACGGGCAGCGCCGCCATCGACGCGCAAGGTCGCGCCGGTGATGTAGCTGGCGGCTGGCGACAGCAGAAACGCGCCGGCCGCGCCGAAATCGTCAATCGTGCCGTATCGCCCCAGCGGGATACCCGCTCTGGCGCGGCTTTGCACCTCTGCAATGCTCAAGCCCGTCTTCTGCGAGGTGACGGCATCGAGCTGAGCGACGCGGTCGGTATCAATGCGCCCCGGCACGAGATTGTTGAGGCGGATGCCGTCGCCCGCCAATTCGTCAGCCAGCGTTTTGATCATGCCAGCCACGCCCGCGCGCATGATGGTCGACAAACCCAGCCGCGTAATCGGCTCGCGCACCGAGCCGGACGTGACGGTCAGTATCGAGCCGCCCGCGCTCATGTGCGGGATGGCCAAGCGAATCATGCGAAAGCTGCTCAATAGCGTCAGCTCGAATGCGGCTTGGAAGTCGGCGTCGCTGACTTCTTTCAAAGTCTTGGCTGGCGGTCCGCCGGCATTCACCAGCAGGCAGTCAATCGCGCCCCAAGTCTGGACTGTTTTGTCCACCCAGGCTTGCAAGTCATCCAGTACGCGCACGTCGCAGGCGCTGGCGAGGGTTTCGACTCCGTATGCGTCGGCGAGCGCGCGCGCGGCGGCGGCGACTTCATCTGCGCTGCGGCTGCAAAGCGATACCTTCGCGCCATTAGCAGCCAGCGCTTTGGCGACGCCGTAGCCCAGCCCCTTGCTCGACGCGGCAACCAGCGCGACTTTGTTTTCTAATCCCAGGTCCATTTGTCATTTGTCCTTTACTTTTGTCGAGTCGCTCGCGCCATTATAGCGTTGCGAGGTAATAATTGACCATAGAGGCACGGCGGCTGGACGGGCAATTGCATCAAATTTTATTCACTTTAGCGGTACCGAGGGCCGCCCCTACAATTCGTCAGTTTGATGTTAAATTTGACAGTTATGGGTTTTGATGCGATTGGCCGTCCGCAGTATCGGACAAGCCTTATAGCTGCAATTTCCGTGTCGGCTCGGCAATGCCGACGCGCCGCAGCAGCCAGTCGATTTCCGCTTCCGTGCCGGCGTCGATGGGCTGGTAGGGCGGCCGCGGGCTGGCATTGTTGATTGCGCCGCGCCGCTGCAGGAAGGCTTTGCGAATGGTCAGGTTGATGAGCGGCTGGTTCTCGTAGCGGATGAGCGGCAGGTATTTGTCGAAGATGGCTTCGGCCTCATTGCGCCGCCCCGCTTTGAAAGCATCGTAGACCGCGACCAGTACCTCGGTGAAGGCGAAGCCGGTCATGGTGCCGGATGCGCCGCGATTCAGCTCCTCCAGCAAGAACATGCCGCCCAAGCCGCCGAAAATCTCGAACTTGTCCGTGAGTTGTCGGATAGCGTCAATCTTTTGCATCAGCGGCGGGTCTTCCAATTTGAGGTAGCGCGCGTTGGGAATGACTTCGGCGATTTGGCTCATCACCTCGGGCGACATGGTGACGTCGTTGACCGGCGGGAAATCTTGCACCACGATTGCGCCGCCGATGCGCTCGGCGATGCGGCTGTAAAGCGCGAGGATCGCGGGGTCGGATTTGTCTGTCATGGGCGGCGGCGCGATCATGACGCCGTCAGCGCCGGCGGCAAATGCGGACCGGCTCAGCTCGATGCAAGTTTCCAGCTGGCTGTGGCTGGTGCCGACCACGATGGGAATCGCGCCGGCCACCGTTTCCACCACGGTGTCCATCACCGCCTTGCGCTCGTGCACGCTGAGCTTCGCCGCCTCGCCCATCACGCCCAGGATCGTCAAGCCATGCGCGCCCAATTCCATTTGAAAGCGCGTCAACTGCTTCAGGCTGTCATAATCGACCGAGTAATCGGCTTGGAATGGGGTAGCGAGGATATTGAAAATGCCGGTTATCTTGCCTGCCATCGCATGGCTCCTTTGGCTATTTGGCGCGCCGCGGCTAAAAGCTCGTGCAGACGCGCGCCGCGTCGGGGCGGACGAATTGACCGTCGCCGCGCGCGCCGACGATTTGGCCATCTTTGAAGACGGTCTTGCCGTTGACGATGGTGCGTTTGACCCGGCCTTGGAAGGTCATGCCGGCGTAGAGCTTGTCGCAATCGCGCGCTTGGCTGAAGAGCATATCGCGGCTGATGGTCGTTTCGTCAGCGGGGTCGTATATCACCAGATCGGCGGCAGCGCCGATGCCGATATGCCCGCGCTCGGGATAGACGCCGAAGCGCTTGGCACCATTGGTCGCCACCAATTCCACGGCTTTGTTGACGCTGATGCGCCCGCTGAGCGCTTCGTGCATCACTCCCAGCAGCAATTCTTCGACGCCGGGCGCGCCGGGCGGTGTCGCCCAAATATCGCTGCGGGCCCGTTCTTTTTCTTCGACCGTGAAGGGCGAATGATCGGTGGTGATGGCGATGACCGCGCCATCGATAAGCGCTTCCCAAAGCGCGGCTTGGTCGGCTGCTTTGCGCAGGGGCGGGTTAATCTTGGCATAAGGCCCGACGCGCGCCAAGTCCTCTTCGGTGAAGAAAAGGTAATGCGGGCAGGTCTCGGCGCTGGCGCTGGAGCCGGTGGCTTTGAAGCGGCGGAAGACCGCCAGCGGCTCGGCACCGCTCAGATGCGCGATGTGCAAGTTCGCGCCGATGCGCTCGTTGAGCGTGAGCAGGGTGGCGATAGCTAGGGCTTCGACATGCGGCGGGCGCGATTCGCCATGCGCCGGCACGTCGTTGCGCCCCGCCGCGACCAGCTGACTGGTGTGCCACTCCAGCAGTTGATTATTTTCGGCATGAACCGCGCAGACCAAGCCGGTTTCGGCGACTAACTTGAGCGCCTGATAGAGTTCGGGCACTGCTGGCAGGCAAAGCCCTTCAAATTCGTCATCGCGTCCCATGGGCGCGGCGGTCATGAAAATCTTGAATGCGATAGCGCCTTGCTCGACCATCGACGCGATTTGGCCGCGGTCCAATAAGCCGGGCGCGCCGTACAGCCCAAAATTGACATAGGCGTCGCGCTGCGCCAATGCCTTGCGCATGGCGAAGATTTCGCCGGTGGCGCAGCAAGGTTTAGAGATGGGCATCTCGAAGACGGTTGTTACGCCGCCAGCCGCAGCCGCGCGTGTTTCGGTGGCGAAATCGCCACGCTGGGGATAAGCCGGCGCGCGGCAGTGAAAGTGGATGTCGATTGCGCCCGGCAGCAGCAGCTTGCCCGCGGCGGCGATGGTTTCGCGCGCCGAAATGCCGCTGGAATCCGCCAGTAGGGCGACGATGCGCCCAGCGCTGATGCCCAAGTCGAGGCGAGAAATGCCGCTTTCGAGCACGACATCGGCGTCTTTAATTAAGGTATCTACATACATGCTCAGCAGTCCCAATTTATTATGCCAAACGCGAAAAAGTCGAAATGTAGGGGCGACCCTGTGAGTCACCCTATATTATGGATTCTTTTGATTTTTTGAGTCTTGCAACAACTACATGCCTTATTTTTCTACTCAGTAGAACCAAGTTAATGATGCAAAATTTGCGAAACATTCCAACTTCATTGTCGAGCCACCCTTCCCTGATGATTCGGGGAAGGGCTAGGGATGGGGTAGAAAAGCGGCGATTCACGTATTTTCATTACTTTCTTGGTTCTACTCTCGTTGCGAGTCGATTAGCAAGAATAAAGCGTCCGCCGCAGGAAATCCAGCAGGATCTTCGTCGTCGCCCGATATTCCGCCAGCTCGACATGCTCATCCGCGGCATGCGCCGCTTCGTAACTGCCGGGACCAAAGATGATCATATCGCCACGCGCCAGCTCCATGAGATGTTTGGCGTCGCTGCCGGGCAAATAGCCGATGGGACCGGGGTCGGTCTGGAGCTCGCGGCGAACGCAAGCCAAGAAGGTCTGCCCCAATTCCGTATCCAGCGCCGAATCGAACCAGGGAGAATAGACGAAGCTGTCGATGTCCGCGGTCGCGGGCGCGATGTCGGCGGCGGCGACCACGGCTTTTAATTCGGCGATGACCGCCTTGGGGTCTTCGCGCGGGATCATGCGGCGGTCAAGCTGGATATGGCAGGCGTCGGGCACGGCGTTAGCGGTGCTGCCGCCTTCGATTACGCCGATATTGCAAGTGGGGAAACCGACCACCGGGTGGTTGCGCCGCGCTAACTGCTGATGATAATTGTCCAGCGCCGCGATGACTTTGGACATGGCGACGATGGCGTTGACACCGCGATTGGGATTGGTAGCGTGCACGGCTTTGCCGTGAGTATGCACCGACGCGCGCATAACACCTTTGTGCGCGGTGGCGACTTTGTTGCCGGTTTGTTCGCCGACCACGATGAAGTCGCAGCTTGGCAGGTAGCCATTGTCAGCCAGCCACTTGGTGCCCAGCTGTCCGCCGACTTCTTCTTCGGCGGCGGCGACCAGGACCAGCGTTCCAGCTAGCGCGCCTTGCGCGTCTTGTTTGGCGGCATCAGCCATGGCAAGCATCATTGCCGCCAAGGGCGCTTTGTCGTCGATGCTGCCCTTGCCATAGAGCGCGCCATCTTTGACCACCCCGGCATAGGGATCGACATGCCATTTTTCGGCTTCGTTCTTGGCGATAGGCACGGTATCAATATGGGCATGCAGCATGATTACTGGCCTGCCTGCGCCCAGTGTGGCGATGGCGTTGCGCGCCGCGGGTTTGGCTGCCGGCGCAGGTGTGCCGGCGTCGCAGCCGATGGCGCGCATCTCAGCCGCGACAAAATCGGCGATAGCCCGGGTATCGCCCGGCGGGTTAGGCGAGGGGATGCGCACCAGCCGCCGCAGCAGTTCGACGCTATCCATCGCTATTCATCATGTCTCATTGTGTTTCATTATGTTTCATTTTCCAACAGCTTGGGCAAATGTTTGGGTCCAAGCGCGGGCTGCTTGCTGGCAGGCGCGCGCTAGATGCCTTTGACAGATTTGTATTCTTCCAGCTCTTCCGGGGTATAGACTTGCATCAATTCCAATTCGACGCCGCCGGCTTCTTGCTCTAAGAAAGCGACCCAGCCTTCGGGATGCACGTGGCTGCCTTTGACTTTGCAGGCGGCGCATTCTTTTAAGGCAGCGCCTTTGGCTTGGGCGGCGTCTAGGGCTTCGTCGATATTGGTCACAGCGTAGCAGATATGATGCAAACCTTCGTAGCCGCGCTCCTTAATCCAAGCGTCGTAGCGACCGCCTTCGTCCATGGATTGGCATAACTGATACTCAACATCGCCCACGTCGAAGATGGCGACGACATTGCGCGACTTATCGTATTCGTGCACCTCGGCATTGTGGCCGACGCCGATGAAGTCTTGGTAATGCTGTAATGCGCCCCTGGCGTCGTGGACCGCAAAAGCCATGTGTTTAATGTATTGTCCAGCCATTTTTCTTATCCTTCCAAAGTGATTATTCAGATTATTAGTCTTCGAATCGCTCCCAATGTGTCAGGTCGCGCCAGGAGATTTTTTCCCAGGCGCGCCAGCATTTTCGCGCCCAAAACCCTGCGATTGGCGACAATCTACAGTCGCCCGAATTATAGGAAGCGCTCGTTACGCTGTCAAGTCCGCTGGATTCTCGGCACACTTCGCCGCCCGCCCGCAACCGCGAGCGCAATCAGCATCTGAACTGAGCCATGAGACCGAATTTTGCGCAAATCAAGTATTTGCCCATTCGAGAACATAGGCTTGTACTGAACTTGCCCCGATTTTGTGGCCAGCCAACTTGTGCAATATAATCAGTCTAGAATGAATGGGGAAGAGCATGATGAAGCGTCCAAAATGAGTTGCGGAATTGGCGCGTGTTTGCAGAATACGTTATCATTGTTTTACTTTTAGGCACGGTGAGATTATACGATTAATATAGGAGGCGGTTCAAATGAGCAAGAAACTTTCTCGGCGTGATTTTCTTAAAATGGCGGCGGCTTCTGGGACAGCCAGCAGCTTCGCCCTCATCGGATTGAGCCCTGTCGCCGCGCAAGACGACGGCAGCGAGTTCGCATTGGCGATGGTGGATTGGAGCGACCCCGTCCAGACCGCTTTTGAAGAAGTGATTATCCCGCGCTATTTGGAAGAAAACCCCGGCTCCAATGTTACTATCAATTGGACCAACTGGGGGCGCTATAACGAAGAGATGACTACCGCATTCGCTTCGGGCGTGACGCCGGATGTCTTCCAAGGCGGAGCAGTCTGGGCACCACAGATGGCGCGGCGCAATTGGGCGGTCGCGCTTAACGATTTCATCAACGCCGATGAAGAATGGGATTGGGCGGATTTCCCGGCCGGCTTGCAAGCCGATGTAACCATTCGCGGCGATATCCTGGCTGTACCCTACCGCCAGGACCTGCGCACACTTTGGTACAACAATGAAATGCTGGCGGAAGCGGGCTTTGACGCGCCGCCGACTACTTGGGAAGAATTTTTGGCCGTGGCGCAGGCGACCACCGTGCGCGATGGCGCAGGTTTTGATGTCGAGGGCTATCACTACTCCGACGCCAGCGGCAACTGGCAGCGCGATTGGCAGCCCTTCTTGATGTGGCTGCACATGGCTGACGGCAAATTCCTCAACGATGACCTTACGACTTGCGCGCTCGATCAGCCGGCGGCGCTGGAAGCGCTGGAATGGCTGGTGGCGCTGGTGCAGGAGCATGAAGTAACCGCCTACCCGGGCTTGGATCCACAAGGCGACTTGAACGTCTTGGCCGGGCGCAATGCCGCGATGCAGCTTTCCAGCGCCGATATGGAGCGGGTCATCAACCTCTACGCGCCGGACGAAGCCGAAACGATTTTCCCAACCCTGCCGTTGACGGGCAATGCCCAGGCGACGCATTCCTGGGTGAACAAATTCTTCATCTCGTCGCAGACGCCCGATGCCGCGGCTTCTTGGGGGCTGTTGCGCTTCCTCACGCGGCAGGACATGCTGGAAATCTATTCCGCTTCCAATAACAATACGCCGCCGCGCCTCTCTTTGCTGGATGCGGAATATATGTCGGAGAAGCACAAGGTCGTCTTGGAATCGGCTGTTTATGCGCGCACCTTCCCGCAGCACCATAATCTCATCGCGCTCTTCCGCCCGATTGCCGCCGAACTCGAGCAAGCGCTCAGCGGCAACAAAGCAGCGGCGGACGCGCTGATGGACGCCACCAGCGCCATCAATGAGATTCTCGCCGACGACTAGGACCAGAGCGCAAAGCGGTTCAGAACCTAGATGGCGCTGCCCACTCTGGAACAGAGGACGAAGAAGCGAGGCCCGCCTCGCTTCTTTAGATTGTCCGAAGTATGGCCGCAGATTGAACGCAGCGCTGCGGCGGGGGAGCGGCGGCTTCAGCATTTCGTATCAAGGGCGGGGCAATGGCGCTGGAATTATGACGCGTCGAATGTCGCATAAATCGCTTGCGTATGTTTCGATTGAAAGATTGCGATTGAAAGATTGAAAGAAAGAATAACATTCACCTCACAACCGGTAGGGGCGGCTCGGTGAGTTGCCCAATCAGCAGTGCTGGGCGAGGCAAGGCTCGTCCCTGCAAGTCCATACATTTTCGGATTTGCATTACTTTCTTGGATTGACTTGTGGTATCAAGGAATGTTATGAGCCTGGCAGTCAAAAGAGCCGAAAGCGCGCCGCGCGCTAAAGCGGGCTGGCAGCAGCGGATTTACCGCATCTATAACAGCCAGGCATTTGTCGCCTTTGTTTTCTTGCTGGTGCCGGTGCTGCTCTTGACGGCGCTGAAAATCTGGCCCGTCTTCTACAATTTGTTCTTGAGCTTCACGCGCTACGAATTGTTCGAGCCGCCGCGTTTCGTCGGCATGAAGAATTACAATTATGTCTTCTCGAATTCTGTCACGCGGCAGTCGATTGTAAATACGCTCTTGTTCACCATCGAAGCGGTGCCAATCGGCACGTCTTTGGCGCTGACGATTGCCAAGCTGCTGGATCAGTCTATCCGTGGGCGTGTCTTCCTGCGCACATTGTATTATCTGCCGGTCGTGAGTTCGGTCGTGGTTTCCGCCATGATTTGGCGCTGGATCTATAGCCCACAGCATGGCTTGCTCAATTACCTGCTGGGCACGGTTGGCATCCCGGCGCAGAACTGGCTGAACGACCCCAATCTGGCGCTGATTAGCCTGGTGATTGTAACTATCTGGGGCAGCATTGGCAGCAATATGATCATCTTCCTTGCCGGCTTGCAAGACATTCCCGGCGATGTGCTGGAAGCGGCAAAAGTCGACGGCGCAAACCCCGTGCAAAGCTTCCTCATGATTACCGTGCCGCTGATGCGCCCCGTCATCCTCTTTGTCGTGGTTACATTCACCATCAGCATCTTCCGCAACTTCGGGCTGATTTTCATGCTGACGCAGGGCGGTCCTTTCAACCGCACAAATACCATGGTCTGGGAGGTCTATCAGAACGTCTTTGGCTACCTGCGCTTGGGGCGCGGTGCCGCCATATCCGTGGTCATGCTGGTGATTGTGCTCATCCTGACGCTGATTAGCTTCCGTGTGCTGCGGGAAAGGCAAGGCGCGTAATTATGGCTTACGATATATCCGCCCAGCATGCGCAATCCGGCTCCTTCAGCAAATGGGAGGGGCGGCTGCCCTTGCTGCTCACCTATGTCTTTCTTATCATCGGCGCTTTTGTCATGGTCATGCCCTTCGTCTGGATGGTTTCCACCTCGGTCAAGCCCGACCGCGAAATCTTCGGCGACAGCATCCGCTGGATTCCGACGGAGTTGGATTTCCAGAATTACCGCGATGCCTTCGAACAAACAAAGATGCCGCGCCTCTTTGCCAATACGGTTTTGGTAACGGCGGTGGCGGTCGCCTCGCAGGTTTTGCTCGGCTCTATGGCTGGCTATGTCTTCGCCCGTTTGCATTTCAAAGGCAAGATGCTGCTGTTTTTCGCTTTGTTGACGACGATGATGGTGCCATTCGAGGTGCTGATTATCCCTGTCTTCCTGCTCGTGCGTTATTTCCCTTTGGCGGGCGGCAACGATATTTTTGGCCAAGGCGGCACGGGCTTGATCAATACGCTGGGCGGCGTTATGTTCCCCAATTTTGTTTCGGTCTTCGGCGTATTCTTGTTCCGGCAATTTTATTTGAGCTTTCCGAAAGAGATTGAAGAAGCCGCGATTGTCGATGGCTGCTCGCGGATTGGCGTATACTGGCGCATTTTGATACCCAACTCGAAACCGGTCATGGGCACGATGGCGCTCTTCGCCTTTTTGTGGTCTTGGAACGATTTTCTCTGGCCCCTGGTTGTGGTCAAAGAAGACAGCGTCAAGACGATTCAGTTGGGGCTGAGCATATTTGACCAAGAGCAGGGCACCGCCTGGGCAGAGCTGATGGCGGCGTCGGTCATGGCTGTTACGCCAGTAATCATTTTGTATATTGTACTGCAGCGCTTCTTAGTCAGCGGCGGCTTGACCAGCGGCTTAAAAGGCTAAAGCGCTCCGCGAATAAAAAATGTCCGTTTTTAGGAGGCAAAGAGCAATATGAAAGCAATCATGGTGATGTTCGACTCGCTTAACCGCCACATGCTGCAACCCTATGGCGGCGATTGGGTGCAAACGCCCAATTTCCAGCGCCTGTCCGAGCGCAGCGCGACCTTTGACAATGCCTTCATCGGCAGCATGCCCTGCATGCCGGCGCGGCGCGAATTGCATACCGGGCGCTACAACTTCCTGCATCGCAGTTGGGGTCCGCTGGAACCCTTTGACGATTCCATGCCAGAGATATTGAAGGCCGAGGGCATTCATTCGCATCTGGTAACCGACCATTACCATTATTGGGAAGACGGCGGCGCGACCTATCACAACCGTTTTTCCACTTACGAATTCGCGCGCGGGCAAGAAGGCGATTTGTGGAAGGGCGATATTGACGCGCCGCAGCTCGATATCAAACCGGACCTGCGGGCGGTCAACGTGCGGCAAGACCTCATCAACCGCGGCTATCTCAGCGAAGAATCCGCCATGCCGCAGGCGCAGACCTTCGCGCTGGGCAGCGAGTTCATCCGCAAAAATGCCGCCGCCGACAACTGGTATTTGCAGATCGAGACCTTCGACCCGCACGAGCCTTTTTTCACGCAAGAACAATGGAAAGCGCTTTATCCCCACGAATACGACGGTCCGCTTTTTGATTGGCCCCCCTACGAGCGCGTGAATCAAGCGCCGGAAGCCGTTCATCACATGCGCTGCGAATACGCGGCTTTGATGAGCATGTGCGATCATTATTTGGGCAAGGTGCTGGATTTGATGGACGAACTGGACCTGTGGGACGATACCATGCTGATTGTCAATACCGATCATGGCTTCTTGCTCAGCGAGCATGATTGGTGGGGCAAGATGCGCATGCCCTGGTACAACGAATTGGCGAATATCCCGCTCTTTATCTGGGATCCGCGCGCCGGCGTCCAGAACGAGCGCCGTAGCAGCTTGGTTCAAACGATAGACCTGCCGGCGACGGTGCTGGATTACTTCGGCGTCGCCGCGCCGCCGGATATGCAGGGCTTGCCCTTGGGCGCAACAGTCGCGGATGACAGCATCGCGCGCGAGGCGGTCTTGTACGGCATCCACGGCGGGCATGTCAATGTGAATGACGGCAAGCATGTCTATATGCGCGGGGCGGCGAATGCCGACAACCAGCCGCTGTATAATTACACGCTGATGCCGACGCACATGCGCCATCGCTTCAAGGTCGAGGAATTGCAAGATATTGAGCTGAGCGAGCCCTTCGCCTTCACCAAGGGCTGCCCGACTATGAAGCTGGGCACACAGCGCAGTCCCTGGGCGGTGCCGGTCTTCGAGACCGCGCTCTACGATAGCGAAAGCGACCCCGGTCAGCTTAGCCCGATCGCAGACGCGGCGGTGGAGGCGCGCATGACCGAGAAGCTGGTCGAGCTGATGCGCGCCAATGACGCCCCGCCCGAGCAGTTCGAGCGCCTGGGCATTTAGGTTCGCTTCCGCTGAAATGCGCACAGTTTGAAGGTTAATTTACAAGGGCGTCTCACGGGTCGCGTAGACACAGACCGCCGACACTGAACGTCAGACGCCCCTGCAATTGGTTTTATTTTGTGCGATTCGACATAGATTGGTCCTTGATGCGATTGCCCTAATGCAGACCAAGAAACTTGAATCCAACCTCATTCCCGTATAACATTAGCGCTGACGAGAAAAGGATTGACGCGCATGGAACAGCCCGAACGAAGCGAAGTTGAGAATGAAAAAGCGGAGGCGGGACCGAAGCTAAGCCCCGAACAGCAAGAGTTGTTGCGGAGCCTGGAGCTCAGCTTGCAGCAGGCGGCTCGCGGTGAGACACGGCCCGCGCAAGAATTCTTGGAGGAGTGGCGCTTAGAGCGAGAAGCGGAAGCCAATGCTCGTCAAAACAGCGCCTGAGTTTGAGGCTCGAGCAAAATAACTTGAGCGTGTCTATCGTTTGGTCTACTTTGATGTAGCCAAACTGATAGCAGACTTGAACCGGGGACCGCGCCCCCAAGACAGAAAGCTGCCAAATATCGGCATGCGGGATGTGTACAAAGCTAGAATACCCAACACTTCCGCCAGAATCGGGACGCACGGCGGCTTTCGCGTAGTATATCGGGTGAATGACGAAACGATTTTGCTGCTGCTAATCTGGGCTAAAACACAAATCGCTGACCTCCCAGATTCGGAAATACGCCGCATCGCAAGCAAATACGACCGATTCTAATTTATCTCGCGTGGCGCTGTTTTCATCATTCCAGCGCCTTCACGGTGTATGGGAGATGCCCAGCAATTTTGTCAATCTCGCCTCATCAAAACGGTTCAATCCAAGCCTCGTCCACATGAATGCCGAAGCCGGGCGCGTCGTCAAGCTCCAGCCAGCCATCCACGGCGTATGCCATATCAGGGAAAAGCGTACCGTCTTCTAGCGGCACGCCCGGCGGCTCGCCGATGAAGTATTCGATCCATGGTACGCATGGCATCGCCAGCGAGAAGTGCTGCCCATAGGGACTGCGCGCGCCGGCGTGCAAGATGACCTGCTTGCCAGCGGCTTCGGCGGCATGAGCGATTTTTATGCAGGTGCTCAAGCCGCCGACCCATTCGATATCCGGCTGCAAGATGTCTACCAGATTGTGCTTGATGGCGTACTGGAAAGGCAGATGACTGTACCAATGCTCGCCCGTGGACAAGGTCTGCCAGGGCAGGCGCGCGCGCAGCTCGGCATGGGCGTCCAGGTCTTCGGGAATCAGGCATTCTTCCAGCCACTTGAGCTGGTAGGGGCGCAGCGCTTCCGCCAGCCGCACAGTGTAATCGACATCAAATGCCATCCAGCAGTCGAGCATGAGTTCGCATTTGTCGCCGACCAGCTCGCGCATGGCGGCGACGAATGCTTCGTTCTGACGCAGCCCTACGAGTCCATCAGCCGGACCAAAGGGCTGCGCCAGCTTGTGCGCCGTGAAGCCCAATTCCTGATACCAGTCGACATCGTTGCCGGTGGAATAGCAATAGAGCTTGTCCTTGTGCGGTCCGCCAATCAAGCTGTAAACGGGCAAGCCCAGCGCCTTGCCCTTGGCGTCCCAGAGCGCCAAATCGACCGCGCTGATGGCGTAAGACGCCAAGCCGACCGTGCCATAGGGCTTGGTCAAGCGGAACATCATATCAGCCAGACGCTCGATGGCGAAGCCGTCCTGCCCCGTCAACTGCGGTGCCAGATGATCGTCGATGATGGCGGCGACGGGGCGCCCGTGGCTGGTCCCGCCCAGCCCCCAAGTACCATCCTCGAGCGTAACCTTGGCGTAGACGCGCCCCCAGCCCGTTTGGGTCCATTTGTCGCGATGCCGCTTGACATGGCGATAACCGGACATGGGATTGGCGACTTCGTCGCTGACGTTCCAGGACGGGCGGCGGGCTTTGCCGCTTCGCTGGCGCGGCGGCAGCTTGAGCCGCACCGCTTCAATATGCTTGATTTCATTTTGATTCCCTTCGCCTGTCGCTGTCCATGTAGTAGTGGCTTGGCAAAGCGCCTGGAGTATAATTCAGGCGCATAAACCTGGTCAAATAGCAAATAAGCCGCCGGCGACGGAAGACGAGGACGGGCAGCGATGAAAGCACTGATTTGGGAAGCGGCGCGCGAGATGCACCTGCGCGAAAAAGAAGGACCGCAAGCGCGGGCTGATGAAATCTTGGTCAAGGTGGATTATGTCGGCATCTGCGGTTCGGAATTGAGCGGTTACTTGGGGCATAACGCGCTGCGTGTGCCGCCCTTGATAATGGGGCATGAATTCGCCGGCGAAATTGTGGCGCTTGGACCGCTGGTGCCGACCCTGCGTCCCGATTTGACAGTGGGCAAGCTGGTGACGGTCAATCCGCTTTGGTATTGCGGCGAGTGCCGGCAGTGCGCCGCTGGCTTCACCCAGCTTTGCGGCAGCCGCCGGCTGCTGGGCGCGCATCGCCCCGGTGCCTTCGCGGAATATATCAGCGTGCCGGCAAAACTCGCCTTGACCTTGCCCGAGGGCATGGACAGCCGGAGCGGCGCGCTGACCGAGCCAGTCGGCTGCGCCCTGCGCGTCGCCGAGCTAGCTGGCGATTTGCGCGGCTTGGATTGTCTCATCATCGGCGCGGGACCGATCGGCTTGCTCTCTTTGCAGATGCTCAAGCTACGTGGCGCTGGGCGCGTCTTCATCGCCGAGATTGATAGCGCGCGCTTGGCGATGGGCGCGGACCTGGGCGGCATCGCCATCCAGCCGGCGCGGACGGACACCGTGGCGGCGGTCTTGGCGGCGACGGACGGCGCGGGCGTGGCGGTTTCGGTGGATGCGGTCGGCAGCGCGCTCACGCGCGAGCAATGCGTGGCGGCGACGCAGCCCCGGGGCACGCTGATTCTCAGCGGCTTGCACGAGGAAAGCAGCGTCATGCCGGTGGCGAATATGATCCGGCGCGAGCTACGCGCCTTTGGCGCATTCGCTTATACCGCCGCCAATTTCGCGGCTGCGCTGGATTTGCTGGGCAAGGGGGCGGTCCGTCTGGATCCCTGGATTGTCGAAGCGCCGCTGGCGGATGGCGGCAAATGGTTCGAGCGCTTGATAGAAGCGCCGGGCGATGTCTCGAAAGTGCTGCTTGTCCCCGGCATGTAAGCTGTTGCGCGCCGACATATTGCTTTATCGACAGCATCACGATTGCGTGCATTGTCGCATGTCGCGGGCGCGCGCCCAATCTTAGCCAGCCGCCATGCGCGGCTGCCGCGCCGCTGCCGCGATGAAGATGATGACTGCATTGCCCGCTAGCGGGCTTGTCATGAGCTTAAGCCGATTCAAACATTCACTTGATTCTGCGGCAAAATTACCAAATCGCGGATCGTAACATGCGCGGGGCGCGTTAACATGAAGATTAGCGCCGCGGCGCAATCTTCCGAGGTCAGATAGCCGTGTTCGCCTTGCGAAACGCGCTTGATTTCATCGGCGTCATGGAAGCCCCAAAGTGGGTTGGCGACCGCGCCCGGTGCCAGCGACATCACGCGGATGCCGTCGCCCGCCACTTGGCGGCGCACTGTATGCACAAATGTTTGCACCGCGTGCTTGCTCGCGCTGTATATCGGCTCCCAATGCACATCAATAAAGCCGGAAATGGAGCTGGTTACGACGATGTCGCCGCCGCCGCTTGCCTTCATGCTTGGCATAACGGCATGGGCGCAGCGCAAGACCGCGTCCACGTTGATGGTCAATAATTCCGTAAAAGCGTCGGGGTCGCCATCGGCGAATTCGCCGGGGATGTAAATGCCGGCATTGGCGAACATGACATCAACCCGACCGAATCGCTCCAGGGTGCGCGCGACCATATTTTGGATATCGGCGGGCGCGGTCATATCGGCGCGCAGGACCAGACAATCGGTCGCTAACTCAGATGCCAGCGCCTCCATCTTGTCGACGGAGCGCGCAGCCAGCGTCAGCTTGCAGCCCGCTTCTGCGAGCGCGCGCGCGCATGCCGCGCCAATGCCAGAGCTGGCACCGGTGATGATGACAACTTTATCGGCTAGCGAAATTCCCATAATCAACCCCCTATAAATTCACTTGACTAGCTGGCGCGTCCCTGCGCTATACGCGGTCGATTTGCGGCAGCATGACTATGTCTCGGATAGTAACATGCGGCGGCCGGCTTAGCATAAAATGTATCGCCTCGGCGCAATCATCGGAACTGACATAATCGCGCTCAAGCTCGGTCGCGCGGCGGATTGCGGTTGGATCGCGCAAGCCTTGCATGGGGTTGGCGACGGGCCCCGGTGCCAGCGACATGACGCGGATGCCCGCGGGTGCCAACTGTCGGCGCAGCGTATGCGCGATGGTCTGCACGGCGTTTTTGCTGGCGCTGTAGACTGGCTCGCCGTGCAGATCATGGTGGCCCGAAATGGAGCTGGTTACGATGATATCGCCGCTGCCGCGCGCTGTCATGCTCGGGATGACGGCATGGGCGCAACGCAAGACCGCATCGACATTGAGCTTGAGCAATGCCGAAAAGTCATCAAGGTCGCCCTCGGCGAATTGCCCGCGTATCCAGACGCCGGCGTTGGCCAGCATGATGTCGACGTGCCCGAAATGTTCCAACGTTCGCTCGACCATATTTTGGATATCGGCGGGAGCGGTCATATCGGCGCGCAGGACCAGGCAATCGGTCGCTAACTCAGATGCCAGCGCCTCCATCTTGTCGACGGAGCGCGCAGCCAGCGTCAGCTTGCAGCCCTGCCGCGCCAGCAGCCGCGCCGTCGCCGCGCCAATGCCAGAACTTGCGCCGGTGATGATGGCTGTTTTGCCAGATAGGAGCATGAGCGACTTCCTAATTTGGGATTAGGCGAGGCTCGAACGGCTTCGACCTCAGCCTTTCAAAGCGCCGACGGTAACGCCTTTTTGGATCTGACTTTGGAAGATGATGTAGACGATCAAAGTTGGAATCATGATGATGGACACCGCCGCGAACAGCGCCGACCAGTCGGTCTTGTAATACTGCTGGTGCAGCATGAAGGACAAGCCCTGCGGCAGCACATATTTCTCGCGCTCGGACATCAGCACCAGCGGCAGGATAAACTGATTCCACATGCCCAGGAAGTTGAAAATGCCCATCGCAACCAGCCCCGGCTGTGCCAGCGGCAGCATCACGCGGAAGAACACCTGATATTCGTTTGCGCCGTCAATCAGCGCCGCTTCGTGCAATTCCGATGGCAGGGTCTTGAAGAAGCCCGTGAGGAAAAAGATGGTGAAAGGCAGCGAGTAGGCGGTGTAGACCAGCGTCAGACCGGTGAATGTATTAAGCAGCTGCAGGTCCTTTGCCAAGAAGAAAAGCGGCACCAGCGCCAAAAATATCGGGAAGAGCATGCCCGCCATGAACATATAGAAAAGGATGCGATTGCCCGGGAAGCGGAAGCGCGCCAGCACATAGGAAGCCATTGCCGAAAGCGCCAGCGTCAGGAACAGGCTGGGGATGACCACGCGCATGCTGTTGATAAAATACTGCCCGACATGCACCGTCACCCACGCGCGCTCATAATTCTGCCATTGCGGCTGCTGCGGCAGTTCCCAAGGCGAAAAGAATATCTCCTTGTCGGTCTTGAGCGAGCTGTAAGCCAGCCAAATCATGGGCAGGATGACGAGCAGCGCCCAAAAAACCAAACTCAAGTTGATGAAGGACAGCGAAGTCCATTGACGCAGGCGGCGCGCATCGACTGGGCTGGGATTGGCATTCGCCATGGCTAGTACTCCAGTGATTCGCGCTGGGTCGCCCGCATCGTCAAAAGCGAGAGCAGGAGCGCCAGCAGGAACATCGCGACGGCGACCGCCGTGGCGTAGCCGAATTTGCCGCTGAGGAAGGCGCGCTCGTAGACATAAGTCGCCAGCACATCCGTGGAGCGGTTGGGACCGCCTTGGGTCATCGTCTGGGTGATGGCGAACATATTGGTCGCGCCGATTGCCAAGAAGACCATTGCGGTGCGGATGGTATCCCAAAGCAGCGGCAGGGTGATGCGCCAGAAGAGATGCCAGCGCGTGGCACCGTCGATGGTCGCGGCTTCGTAATAGGACGTGGGGATGGATTCCATGCCGGCGATGAATAGCACCACATAAAAACCCACCGCCTGCCAGACGACGACCGCGCCTACCGCCCACAGCGCCAGGTCGGGGTTGCCCAGCCACGCGATTGGCTCTGGCGCGCCGAGCAGGGTGGCGATGCTGCTCAAGATGCCGATGCTGGGGTGATAGATGAAGCTCCAGAGTACGCCGATAGCGACCAGCGACATGACCTGCGGGAAGAAAAACGTGATGCGATAAAACTTGCGGAAGCGCGCCTTGCCATGCGTCAGCAGGAAGGCCAGGTAAAGCGCGATGATAATGGTTACGGCGGGGATTGACGCGAGGTAAATCAGATTGTGCTTCAGCGCGTTCCAGAACAGGTCATCGCCGAGCAGCTTCTCGAAGTTCGCAAAGCCGATATAGGTCGGCTTGGGCGTCAAGCCGCGCCATTTTGTCAAACTGTAATACATGGCTTGGATGTAGGGGTAGACGACGAAGACCAAGAACAGCGCCACCGACGGCAGCAAAAACGGGATGATGATATGATATTTTCTTTTGCTCACAGTCGCGGCGCGCCTATTTTGTATTTTGCATTGCCTGTGGTGGCGGCGCGGACGCGCGCCCGCCGCCGCCACTGCTGCTTCATTGTTTCTTCATTGCTGCTTCAGTGTCGCTTCACTGCTTCCTTCATTGCTGCTAAGGAAGGGCGAGCCGATTAGTCGCGGCTGTACTTGATAATGTCGTCATCGGCTTTGACTTCGTCAGCGGCTTCTTGCACGGTTTCTGCGAATTGGTCCGGGCTGATGCGGTTGGTGAGCAGCTCGCCAGTGGCATTTTTGACACCTGTCCACAGGTCGCTGTACCAGCCGCGCGACAGATAATCGAAGCCGCCGTCAGCCGCTTCCACCACTGTCAGAGCCGAAGCCAATGCCGTGCTGAGCTCGATGCCTTCGCTGCCGCCGAAGACCGGCATAATGGCGCTGATTTGGCTGGCGAAGAATTGGGCGTTGGCTTTGGAGAGCATGCAGCGCATGAATTCCATGCCGCCGACGACATTGGCGGCGTTCTTGGGCACGATGTAAGGCTCGCCGGGCCAAGCGCCTACAGATGCGAAAGACGATTCATCCGGACCGGGCACGGGCGTGAGCACCATGTCGAAGTTCTCTGGGATGAGATCGCGCATTTCGTTTTCCAGCCAGGTGCCACAGGGGATGAAGGCCGCCTTGCCTTGCAGCCATTCAGCCTGGGATTCGGTATGCGACAGCCCCTCGGTGCCGGGCATAATGTAGCCGTTCTCCGCCAGCTGCGCCATCATGCTGATGGCTTGCATGACCTCGGCGCTCTTCCAGATGTCATCTTCAAGGTTGTCAATGGCTTTGATGGTGTCTATGCCGCCGACTTTATGCACCAGGTGCATCAAGCAGCCGAAGACCATATACTGCGGGAAGCGCCCCTGATAAGTCCAAGGCGCGATGCCATCGGACTTGATGGTCTCGCAGAGCGCCAGCATGCCGTCCCAGGTCTGGGGCACTTCCCAGCCTTTTTCGGCGAACAAGGTGGAGCTGTGCCAGATGCCAGACACGGTGTAGGCGATATTCAGGTAAAGCTGACGGCCGTCAAAGACGCCATTGTCCTGCGAACCGGGGAAGAGCGTTTCGGCGAAGCTCATGCCGGGGGTATCCAGCGCCGGCGCTTCCATCAGCGGTGCCAGGTCGGCCAGTTGATCATCCGCCACCAGCGAATCCATGGGGATGTGGAATGCGCCGCTATTGTCGATGACATCGGGCGGGTTGCCGCCGATGAAGCGTGGGCGCAATATCTCGGACACCTGTTGAATGCCATCGACTGTCATCTCGTTTTCCGGGTGCAGGGCGCGGAAGTAATCGGCGGCGTTGTCAATGTAGGAGCGGCCAAAACCACCCTCGAAGAAAACACCCTCGACTTTTGTTCCCGCTTCCAAACCGAGCGGGTTCATGGCTTCCGACGCGACCTCGAAGGGCAGCCCGTCCTGCGCCAAAGCTGTTAGGGGCAGCAAGTGGCTGCCGGCGGCGGCCGCGGTTAATGCGGCTGTGGACTTCAGAAAATCTCGTCTAGAGATACCATTGCTCATTAGTTTCTCCTTGTTGTGAAATGATTCGACCGAAAATACAATAGATGCTCATAGTCAATTTTAATCGAGATTCGAATTCTAGTCAATCAATTTAGGCGCGCTTCTAAGACAGCGCTCAGTCGATTTTAACATTTTGTCAGCCGCGCAGGGCAATCACACATATTTCCCCACACTGCCGCCGAGCGGCTGTTGTTGATTTTCAGCTTAGATTCACTCATTATTTCGGTTATTTCTGCCGCCGTCATTCGTCATCGTCAGCAGCAAAATTGCCGCGGACCGCCGCGACGCGGGCTTGCGGCACCTAGAACTAGGGGCTTAGCGTAACCTTGACCGATTCTGTGCCTTCCGCGACCAGGTCAATGCCAGCTTGGAAGTCGCTGAGCGGCAGTTGGTGGGTCATAATTCGTTCCATGGGCAGCAGGTCCTTGACAAGCATGTCGATGGCGATGGGATAGCAATAGGGGCTTAGGTGCGAGCCATGGATATTCAATTCTTTGGTATCGCCAATGATGGTCCAATCGACTGTGACCGGCTCGCGCATGACGCTGAATTCGACGAAGGTGCCCAGCTTGCGGATCATGCGCAAACCCTGCTCGACAGCGGCTGGATAGCCGGTGGCTTCGATATAGACATCACAGCCATAACCGTCGGTCAATTTCAGCACTTCGTCGACCACATCGACCTGACGGGGGTTCAGGCTCATATCCGCGCCGCAAAGCCGCGCGATTTCTAGGCGCTCGTCGTTGAGGTCGACGGCGATTAGGAGGCGCGGGTTCTTGAGCCGCGCGGCGGCGAACATGCCCAAGCCCAGCGGTCCGCAACCGGCAATCACGACCACGTCGTCCAGTTCGATTTCGCCGCGCTGTACGGCGTGAATCGAGCAGCCCAGCGGCTCGATGAAGGCGGCGTGATGGGCGGGCAGGCTTTCCGGCACCTTGTAATTTAGCGCGCCGACCGGGAAAAGCATGTACTCTGCCATCGCGCCGATGGTGGCTTGACGGAAGCCGTAGACGTCGTGCTTGTCCTGACACATCCAGTATTGCCCGCGCTTGCAAAAGCGACAGCTCCAGCAGGGCACGATTTGTTCGGAGACGGCGATATCGCCCAGCTGCAAGCCGTATTGCTCGCCCGCGCCTGCGCCCAGCGCCACCACTTCGCCCACGAATTCATGCCCGGGGATGACGGGCGCTTGGCAATATCCCTCGCGGCTGTCGTCGCCCCAAAAGAGCGGCGCGCCTTGATAGCACTTGAGGTCGCTGGCGCAAATGCCGACCGACTGCACCTTGATAACAACTTCGCCGGCTGCCGGCTGCGGCACTTGCCATTCATCGAGCCGGTAGTCTTCCGGCCCATGGCAGACGATGGCGGGCATGGTTTTGGGCAGCGCTTCTCGGGCAATATAGTTCATCGCTTATCCTTTCCGTGTTCGGGCGCAAATGCGTCCTAGCCGCAATCGCCTATTGGGGTTACATAATCCGCGTGCAGCCAGCCGCGCCGCCCGTAAAAGTCGACATTGAACCAAGCGCCCTGCTTTTCAAAGGCGGTCAGGCTAATGTTTGGTGCCAAGGTAAAGATGAGCTTCCCGCCAGGGCTCTCGCGGAAGTTGATGTAGTCCTGGGTCCGCACCATGCAATTGCTGAAGCTGGCGGAGTCTGGCGCTGAAGCCTCCGTCTCGGCGCTCGGCGCGGGCGCGGGCGCTAGCGTATTGATCGTCGAGCGCAGCTGCACCAAGGTGCCGGCGCGATCGAGCCGGGCGCAGGTCATGCCAGCGAAGCTATAGGCAAGCACATCCCTTTGCTGGCGCGGGGCATAGGCGGCATCCAAGAAGACCAGGTCGCCAGCTTGCTTGAAGCAGACTTCGACATTGCCGCGCACCCAGCCCCAGACATCCACGCCCAACACGACGCCGCGGGCGACCAGATTCGGCTGGAAGATGCTGTTGGTATCCAGACATTGCACATTCATGCCCGGCGTCAAGGCGCTGATGTCGAAGAGCGCTCGTTGCTCGTCGCTGCAGTTGATGACCGGCGGTTTGGGATTGGGGTCTTCGGTGGGACTGGCTGGGGACGAGCTGCCGCCGAGTAGCGCCGCCCTCGCGTTATCAGTATCACTATCGCCCTGGACGGAATCGCCATCGCCGCTCCGTGGCGGATTGCTTGGCGATATTCGGAAATTGGTGGACTGTGGTTGGGAAGCACCGCCGGTGTTTTTGGCTCGTACTTCAAAGGTATAGGTCATTTCTGGGGTCAGCCCGGTCACGACATAACTGTTGACATTGCCCACATCCATCCAATTGCTGATTGCGCCAAAAGAGACAGCCTGGCTGCTGGGTTGGTTGGACGCCATCGAGCCGCGAATTTCGTAGCTTTGCGCCCCAGCCGAGCTGGGCCAATTGAGATTGACGTTATTCTGGTCGCCCGGGCTGGCTTGCAGGTCGTTTGGCGCGGCTGGCGCGTTGGCTAGCGTACTGGCGCTGACCGAGACGCCCGTCGACGTTGTCTGGCTGTTCTTGGAGCGAACCTTCAAGGTGTAGCTGGTATCAGCCGTCAAGCCGGTGAATACGAAAGTGGCGACATCGCCGACATCATGCCAACTGCTATGCGAGCCGCCTTGCACTTCGTAACTGGTGGCAGCCGACTCTTTAGTCCAATTAAGCGTGATAGCATTTTGCGTGATGCCACTGGTGGAGACGCTGCCGGGGTCGGCTAGGGCGCTGGATTGCGTAGCCAGGGTCCTGGCGCTGACCGATGTCGCGCCCGAATCGCCGCCGCTGTTGAAGGCGATTACTTCCAAGGTATATTGCGTATTCGCCGTCAAGCCGCTGAATGTATGCGTGGCGACATCACCCAGCGTCGTCCAACTGTCGCTGTCCTTGCGTACTTTATAGCCGCTGGCGGTGGCTGATTTTGTCCAGCCCAACGTGATAGCTGTCTGGGTGATGCCGCTGGTGCTCAAGCCGGTTGGCGCGGCGGGCGCGTTGGGCAAGGTGCTGGCGCTGACCGATTCCGCGCCCGAATCGCCGCCGCTGTTGAAAGCGATGACTTTCAGCGTGTAGCTGGTGTTGGCGCTCAAGCCGCTGAAAGTATGCGTGGCGACATCGCCCAGCGTCGCCACTGTGCCGCTATCGACCTGGACTTTGTAGCCGGTCGCGCCGGTCGATTTTGTCCAGCCCAGCGTGATGGCTGTCTGGGTGATGCCGCTGGTGCTCAAGCCGGTTGGCGCGGCGGGCGCGTTGGGCAAGGTGCTGGCGCTGACCGATTCCGCGCCCGAATCGCCGCCGCTATTGAAGGCGATGACTTTCAGTGTGTAGCTGGTGTTCGCCGTCAAGCCGCTGAATGTATGCGTGGCGACATCGCCCAGCGTCGCCACTGTGCCGCTGTCGGCTTGGACCTTGTAGCCGGTCGCGCCGGTCGATTTTGTCCAGCCCAGCGTGATGGCTGTCTGGGTGATGCCGCTGGTGCTCAAGCCGGTTGGCGCGGCGGGCGTGTTGGGCAAGGTGCTGGCGTTGACCGATTCCGCGCTGGAATCGCCGCCGCTGTTGAAAGCGATGACTTTCAGCGTGTATGCGGTGTTGGCGCTCAAGCCGCTGAATGTATGCGTGGCGACATCGCCCAGCGTCGCCACTGTGCCGCTGTTGGCTTGGACCTTATAGCCGGTCGCGCCGGTCGATTTTGTCCAAGTCAGTGTGATAGCTGTCTGGGTGATGCCGCTGGTGCTCAAGCCGGTTGGCGCGGCGGGCGCGTTGGGCAAGGTGCTGGCGCTGACTGAGACGCCCGTCGATGTTGTCTGGCTGTTCTTGGAGCGCACCTTCAAGGTGTATTGGGTATCAGCGCTCAAGCCGGTGAATTCGTAAGTGGCGACATCGCCGACATCATGCCAACTGCTATGCGAGCCGCCTTGCACTTCGTAACTGGTGGCAGCCGACTCTTTAGTCCAATTAAGCGTGATAGCAGTTTGCGTGATGCCACTGGTGGAGACGCTGCCGGGGTCGGCTAGGGCGTTGGATTGCGTAGCCAGGGTCCTGGCGTTGACCGATTCCGCGCTGGAATCGCCGCCGCTGTTGAAGGCGATTACTTCCAAGGTATATTGCGTATTCGCCGTCAAGCCGCTGAAAGTATGCGTGGCGACATCGCCCAGCGTCGTCCAACTGTCGCTGTCCTTGCGTACTTTATAGCCGCTGGCGGTGGCTGATTTTGTCCAGCCCAGCGTGATAGCTGTCTGCGAGATGCCGCTGGTACTCAAGCCCGTTGGCGCGGCGGGCGGCGTGGGAGTGGCGGTAGGTGTTGCCGTGGGCGTGTCAGTTGGAGTGGGCGTGTCGGTTGCCGTGGGCGTGTCGGTTGGAGTGGGCGTGTCGGTTGGAGTGGGCGTGTCAGTTGGCACGGGCGTGTCGGTTGGCACGGGCGTGGCGGTTGGGGTAGCCGTAGGCGTCAAGGTGGTCGCGCTGGCGGCGCTGGCCGCATCTGAAACGCCGCTCGTATTCTTCGCCCGCACTTGCAGCGTATAAGCTCTGCTCGGCATCAAAGCAGTGAAGACATGCTCCGTATCGCTACCCGAATCCACCCAGGTCGAGCCGTCGCTGCTCACTTCGTAGCTGTCAGCGCCGTCCGCGCTGGCTGTCCAAGTTAGCTTGATGCTGTTTACGGTGATGTCGGAAGTTGTCGGGATAGTTGGCGCATTGGGCAGGGTGGTCGCCGATTCGCTATCGGGGCTGGATTCCCCGCCGGCGTTCACCGCGCGTACCTGCAAGCTGTATGCTGTATTCGCATTCAAGCCGGTGAACGCATAGAGCGCGACATCGCCGACATCGGTCCAGGCGTTCAGGGCTCCGCCATTCACTTCATAGCTGGTCGCGCCGGCTGATTTAGTCCAGCCCAGCGTAATTGCGGTCTGCGAGATGCCGCCGGTGCTCAAGCCGGTTGGCGCGGCGGGCGCGGCGGGCGCGCCGGACCGCGTCCTGGCGGAAACGGAAATGGGAATTGAATAGCGCTGCGTGTCCAAGGCGCGTATATCCAACGTATAATTTGTGTTGGCTGCCAAACCCGTGAACGTATATGTCGCCACATCGCCAACACTTGTCCAAGAGTTGAGCGCGCCGCCATCGACTTGATAATGTGTGGCGTCGCTGACTTTTACCCAATTCAGGGTGATGCTGGTCTGGGTGATGCCACTTGTATAGACGTCGGCGGGGCTTGTCAGCACTGTCGCGGAATAGTTGCTTGTACGAGTAGTGATTGAGGCTGCTACGGAATCGCCGATATTGTTGCTCGCCACCACTTGCAGTTTGTATTGCGTGCCGATTGTCAACCCAGAGAAGGTGTGAGTCGCCACATCGCCCAGCGTCGACCAACTGCCGTTGTCTAAGCGCACTTTATAGGCGGTCGCGCCGGTCGATTTTGTCCAATTCAGCGTGATGGCTGTCTGCGTGATAGCGCTGGTACTCAAGCCGGTCGGCGCGGCTGGGGCGGGCGGCGGCGTGGCTGTGGCTGAGGTATTGGCCAGGGTGCTGGCGATGGCTGTGGCCGCGGAAGAATCGCCGCCGCTGTTGAAGGCGATGACTTTCAGCGTGTATGCCGTGTTCGCCGTTAAGCCGCTGAAAGTATGCGTGGCGACATCGCCCAGCGTCGTCACCGCGCCGCTGTTGGCTTGGACCTTATAGCCGGTCGCGCCGGTCGATTTTGTCCAACTCAGCGTGATGGCTGTCTGGGTGATAGCGCTGGTACTCAAACCAGTTGGCGCGGCTGGGGCGGGCGGCGGCGTGGCTGTGGCTGAGGTATTGGCCAGGGTGCTGGCGCTGGCTGTGGCCGCGGAAGAATCGCCGCCGCTGTTGAAGGCGATGACTTTCAGCGTGTATGCCGTGTTCGCCGTTAAGCCGCTGAAAGTATGCGTGGCGACATCGCCCAGCGTCGTCACCGCGCCGCTGTTGGCTTGGACCTTATAGCCGGTCGCGCCGGTCGATTTTGTCCAACTCAGCGTGATGGCTGTCTGGGTGATAGCGCTGGTACTCAAACCAGTTGGCGCGGCTGGGGCGGGCGGCGGCGTGGCTGTGGCTGAGGTATTGGCCAGGGTGCTGGCGCTGGCTGTGGCCGCGGAAGAATCGCCGCCGCTGTTGAAGGCGATGACTTTCAGCGTGTATGCCGTGTTCGCCGTTAAGCCGCTGAAAGTATGCGTGGCGACATCGCCCAACGTCGTCACTGCGCCGCTGTTGGCTTGGACTTTGTAGCCGGTCGCGCCGGTCGATTTCGTCCAGCTGAGGGTGATGGCTGTCTGGGTGATAGCGCTGGTGCTCAAGCCGGTCGGCGCGGCTGGGGCGGGCGGCGGCGTGGCTGTGGCTAAGGTATTGGCCAGGGTGCTGGCGCTGGTTGTGGCCGCGGAAGAATCGCCGCCGCTGTTGAAGGCGATGACTTTCAGTGTGTATGCCGTGTTCGCCGTTAAGCCACTGAATATATGCGTTGCGACATCGCCCAGCGACACCACTGTGCCGCTGTTGGCTTGGACTTTATAGCCGGTCGCGCCGGTCGATTTCGTCCAACTCAGCGTGATGGTTGTCTGGGTGATAGCGCTGGTGCTCAAGCCGGTCGGCGCGGCGGGCGCGGTGGGCAGGGTTGTTACCGGTGCCGCGGCGTTCGCGCAGGAGGTCGTGCTGCCGTTTTTTGCCCGCGCTCGCAGGGAGTAACGGGTTTGCGGATCCAAGTTGGTGAAGGTGTAGTCAAGGCTGCTGCCGGCATCAATCCAGGTACTGCCATCTGCGCTGACCTCGTAGGTTACCTCGGAGGTCGTGCTGGCGGTCCAAGTCAATTTGGCGCTGTTGCTGCTGATATCGGCGCTGGGGGTTTGCAGGTTGGTCGGCGGCTCGACCTGGGCGGCGGCGGTCGTGACGGTCAGGGTCGATGCGTCGCTATAGGCGTCTAAGCCACTTCTTTCCAGTACCGTGCGCACAGCGAAGGTATATTCTGTACCCAAGCTTAGCTGCCCGACTTGGCGGGTGCGCGACGCGGCTTTGGATTGCCAACTGCCGCTGTCAATCTTGAACTCGTATTTGAATGGCGTCCCCGCCGATAAGCTCTGTGGTCGTTGCGGAGCGTTCCATTTCAACTCAATGAATGTGCCAGCCAAACAGCTCGTGCGGAAATTTGGCGGGGCGAGCGGCTTGGTATGCCCATCCACGACATGCGTCCAGCCTGATTTTACGCCATTGTCGACGCTGCGGACTTGGAAACCGTAGTAGATGGAGTGGGTCAAGCCGCTGATGGTTATTGATGTAACATTGCCGACGTCCACCGGGTTATTTTGACCAGGGAATGTTTGTAAGTATTCATAAGTGGCTGTCTCACTCACGCCGTCCCAGGCGAGGGTAACGCTGCTTGTGGTGCTCGCGGTCATTCGCGCGCCGCCGGGTTGCGCCTGCGCGCCGAAGTTCAGCGCCAGCAGCGTCAACAGGGCAAGGAGCCATTTTGGCATTGCCGCTAAGCCAAGCATGCCTGAATTACGATATGCGCGCATAACAGTTACTCCGCTTTGTGCATTTCTCCCCTACGTAAATTGTAAGTAGAAATGTGGTTTGCGCAAGAAAAAAACAACCGAGTTTCCTCAAATTTAGTCATACAGCAGGCGAATAAAGCGCAATGCAGGGTCAGGTACGAATGGTCAGGTACGAATGGTTAGGTACGAAAAGAAAAGGGGCAGCAAAGCTGCCCCTAGAATTGCCCCTATAACTGCCTCAAGAGCAGTCCCAAGGGCTGCCATGTAGCGCGCGTCTAGCCGCAATCGCCTACTGGCGTTACATAATCCGCATGCAGCCAGCCGCGCTGCCCATAAAAGTCGACATTGAACCAATCGCCCTGCTTCTCAAAGGCGGTTAAGGTTATGTTTGGTGCCAAGGTAAAGATGAGATTGCCGCCAGGCGTCTCGCGGAAGTTGATGTAGTCGGTGGTCCGCACCATGCAATTGCTAAAGGTGGCGGCGTCTGGCGCTGGGCTGTCCGTCTCGGCGCTCGGCGTGGGTGTGGGCGCGGGCGCGGGCGCTAGTGTATTGATCGTCGAGCGCAGCAGCACCAAGGTGCCCGCGCGATCGAGCCGGGCGCAGGTCATGCCATCGATCATATAGGCAAGCACATCCCTTTGCTGGCGCGGGGCATAGGCAGCATCCAAAAAGGCCAGGTCGCCGGCTTGCTTGAAGCAGACTTCGACATTGCCGCGCACCCAGCCCCAGACATCCACGCCCAAGACGATGCCGCGGGCGACCAGATTCGGCTGGAAGATGCTGTTGGTATCCAGACATTGCACATTCATGCCCGGTATCAGCGTACTGATTTCTATCAGCGCTTTTTGCTCGTCGCTGCAGTTAAATGCCGGCGGTTTGGGTATCGGCGCTTGCAGATCGGGCGAATCATCTGAGGATGACTCGTCTTGGCTAGCGCTTCCCGCATTCTTTTGGCCATCGCCACCGCTGCTGATGTTGTCATTTTCGTTTGATGTCGGCGATGCCGCGCCCAGCGTCCTGCTCGTGATGGAGGCGGCTGTCGAGGGCGTCTGGCCATTCAAGGCGCGCAGGGACAAGGTGTACTCTGTATCTTGGCTCAGCCCTGTGAAGGTATAGCTGTTGCTATTGCCGACATCGGTCCAGCTGCCGAGCGCGCCGCCTTGCACTTCGTAGCTGGTGGCGTCGTTGGCGGCTGTCCACTCCAATGTGATGCTTGTCGACGTGATGATGCTGGTACTCAGACCTGTCGGCTGGGCTGGGGCTGGGCTTGCTGCCAAGGTAGACGCGGTGATTGATGCCGTGGGCGAAGAGTTGCCGTCGTTGTCTAGCGCTTGTACTTCTATCGTATATTGGGTTCCCGCTGCCAAGTTTTGGTTCGAGTGCGTCGCCACATCTCCCAGCTTCTCCCAGCTGAATTCGCTGAATCGCACCCGGTAGCCGGTCGCCCCGGCCGATTTCGTCCAGGATATAGTGATGGCGTTCTGGGTGATTTCGCTGGCAGTCAAGCCCGTCGGCGCGGCGAGAGTGCCGGACAGGGTTGTGGCGCTTTCTGTCGCGGCAGTGGAAACCGCGCTGCCTTTTTTGGCGCGCACTTGCAGCGTGTATTGGGTATTGGCGCTCAAGCCGCTAAATGTGTAAGTGGCGACATCGCCGATGTTGGTCCAGGCACCGAGCGTGCCGCCTTGGACTTCATAGCTGGTCGCGCCGGTCGATTTTGTCCAGCCTAGTGTGATGCTGGTCTGCGTGATGCCGCTGGTGCTCAAGCCGGTCGGCGCGGCGGGCAGTGTGGCGGCGGCAAGCGACTCGGCTGTGGAAGGCACGCCGCTGATTTTGGCGCGCACTTGCAGGGTGTAATCCGTGCCGGCGCTCAAGCCAGTGAATTGGTAAGTGGCGACATCGCCGACGTTGTGCCAGGCGCTGTGCGTGCCGCCTTGGACTTCGTAGCTGGTCGCGCCGGTCGATTTTGTCCAGTTCAGCGTGATGGCGGTCTCGGTAATGCCGCTGGTGCTCAAGCTCGTCGGCGCGGCGGGGGCGGACGGCGGCGGCGTATTATTCGTGCTGGCGCTGAGCGACGCCGCGGAAGAATCGCCGCCAGCGTTGCTGGCGATGACTTGCAAGCTGTATTGGGTATTGGCGTTCAAGCCGGTGAAATCGTATGAAGCGACATCGCCCAGCGTCGTCCAACTGTCGCTGTCTTTGCGCACTTTATAGGCGGTCGCGCCGGTCGATTTTGTCCAGCTTAAAGTGATGCTGGCCTGTGTGATGCCGCTGGTACTCAAGCCGGTCGGCATGGCTGGGGCTGTTGGGGTTGCTGTTGGGGTTGCTGTTGGGGTTGCTGTGGAGCTTGCTGCCAAGGTGGTCGCGCTGATTGATGCCGCGGACGATTCGCCGCCGTCGTTGTTTAGCGCTTGTACTTCTATCGTATATTGGGTCCCCGGTATCAAGCTTTGGTTCGAGTGCGTCGCCACATCTCCCAGCGTCTCCCAGCTGAATTCGCCGAATCGTACCCGGTAGCCGGTCGCCCCAGCCGATTTCGTCCAGGTTATAGTGATGGCGGTCTGGGTGATTTCGCTGGCAGTCAAGCCCGTCGGCGCGGCGAGAGTTGCGGACAGGGTTGTGGCGCTTGCTGTCGCGGCAGTGGAAACCGCGCTGCCTTTTTTGGCGCGCACTTGCAGCGTGTATTGGGTATTGGCGCTCAAGCCGGTGAATTGGTAAGTGGCGACATCGCCGATGTTGGTCCAGGCGCTGTGCGTACCGCCTTGGACTTCGTAGCTGGTCGCGCCGGTCGATTTCGTCCAGCTTAAAGTGATGGCGGTCTCGGTAATGCCGCTGGCAGTCAAGCCCGTCGGCGCGGCGGGGGCAGACGGCGGCGTGGCTGTGGCAGACGGCGGTGTGGCTAAGGGATTGGCCAGGGTGGTGGCGCTGGCGCTGGCACCCGTGGAAGTCGCCTGGAAGTTGTAGGAGCGCACTTCCAAGGTGTATCTTGTTTCGGGGCTCAAACCCGTGAAGGTATAGCTATCGACATAGCCCACATCGGTCCAACTGACGATAGCCCCGCCGCGCACATGATAATTGGTAACGCCATCGGGTTTTGTCCAATGCAAGGTGATTTCGTTATGGCTGATGTCGCTGGTGCTCAGTCCTGTCGGCGCGCTCAATGAAGCCGTTCTGCCTGGCAGCTCGTCTAGGGTGCGGGCATTGAGCGTCGCCGCGGGAGAATCGCCGCCGCTGCTGCTGGCGATCACTTCCAGGGTATAGGCGGTGTCGGCGCTCAAGCCAGCGAAGACATAGTTATCGACATCGCCCAGTTCCGTCCAACTGTCGCTGCTGTCTTTGCGCACTTTGTACGCGGTTGCATCAGCAGATTTTGTCCAATCAAGCGTTATTCTGTCCAAGGTAATGCCGCTGGCTGTCAAGCCCGTGGGCGCGGCTGGGATGGGCAGCGTGGCCGGCTCGCGTAGGGTAGTTGACAGGGTGCTGGCGCTGACCGATGCCGCGCTGGAATCGCCGCCGCTGTTGAATGCGATGACTTTCAGCGTGTAGCTGGTGTTGGCGCTCAAGCCGCTGAATGTATACGTGGCGACATCGCCCAGCGTCGTCACCGCGCCGCTGTTCGCTTGCACTTTGTAGCCGGTCGCGCCGGTCGATTTCGTCCAGCTGAGGGTGATGGAGGTCTCGGTGATAGCGCTGGTGCTCAAGCCGGTTGGCGCGGCTGGGGCGTTGGGCAAGGTAGTCGCGCTCACTGATGCCACGGGCGAGTTGCCACCGTTGTTTAACGCTCGCACTTCCAGCGTATATTGCGTACCCGCGGTTAAGCCTGTGAATTCGTAGCTAGCGACATCGCCGGCTTGTGTCCAATTATTGAGCGCGCCGCCATTGACTAAGTAGCCGGTTGCATCAGCGGACTTTGTCCATTCAAGCGTGATGGCTGTCTGGGTGATGCCGCTGGTACTCAAGCCGGTCGGCGCGGCAGGCGAGCCCGGCAATGGCGTATTCGTCGAGGTTGGCGTCGGGGTTGGCGTCGGGGTTGAGGTCGAGGTTGGCGTCGGGGTTGAGGTCGAAGTGGCGGTTGGCGCGTTGGCTGTCGCGGTGAGATTGACCGCATGCTGTGTTTGCGTGGCACCGTTGGAAATGGCAATCGCGGTCGCCGTTAGGTTGGCGTTGGCTGTCGCCGTCAGGTTGGAATTGGCTGTCGCGGTGAGATTGACCGCCTGCTGTGTTTGCGTGGCACCGTTGGAAATGGCAATCGCGGTCGCCGTCAGGTTGGCGTTGGCTGTCGCCGTCAGGTTGGCATTGGCTGTCGCGGTGAGATTGACCGCATGCTGTGTTTGCGTGGCACCGTTGGAGATGGCAATCGCGGTCGCCGTCGCGTCTAGGTCATGCGTAGTGGTGCCGGTTATGGTGCCCGCGGCCGAATCACCGTGCGAATTGCTGGCCAGCACTTCAATGTCATAAGCCGTATTCGGCGTCAAGCCGCTGAACGTGTGCGTAGCGACATCGCCCAAGGTGGTCCAATCGTCGCTGCTGTCCTTGCGCACTTTATAGGCCGTCGCGCCGGTCGATTTTGTCCAGTTGATGACGATGCTGTTATGCGTGACCGTCCCAAGCGTGACTGGCGGCGTAGTTAGCTTGGTCCTGGCGCTGATCGACGCCGCTGAGGAATCGCCGCCGCTGTTGAAGGCGACCACTTTCAAGGTATAGCTGGTGTCAGCCGTCAAGCCAGTGAAGGTATGTATGGAGAAATCGCCCAGGGTCGCCACCGATCCGCTATCCAACTGGACCTTGTAGCCGGTGGCACCGGTCGATCTACTCCAGCTTATCGTGATGGTATTGTGCGCGCTGCCGATGGCGGCCAAGCCCGTCGGCGTGGCTGGCGCGTTCACCAAGGTTCTGGCGCTGACCGACGCCTCGGAGGAATCGCCGCCGCTGTTGAAGGCGATAACTTTCAGCGTATAGGCGGTATCCGTCGTCAAGCCGCTGAATGTATGCGTGGCGACATCGCCCAAGGTAGTTACCGTGCCGCTGTTGACTTGGACCTTGTAGCCGGTTGCGCCGGCCGACTTCGTCCAGCTAAGCGTGATTGCCGTCTGACTGATGCCGCTGGTTTGCAAGCTTGTCGGCGCGGCCGGCGCGTTGGGCAAGGTGCTGGCGCTGATCGTCGCCGCCGCCGAATCGCCCGCTCGGTTAAAGGCGAAGACTTTCAGCGTGTATGCCGTGTTCGCCGTCAAGCCGCTGAATGTATGCGTGGCGACATCGCCCAGCGTCGTTACCGTGCCGCTGTTGGCTTGGACCTTGTAGCCGGTGGCACCGGTTGACTTCGTCCAGCTAAGCGTGATAGCCGTCTGGCTAATGCCGCTTGTCGCCAAGCTGGTGGGCGCGGCGGCCGCGGTGGGCAGGGTGCTGGCGCTGAGCGTCGCGGCTGGGGAATCGCCGCCGGTGTTGCTGGCGAAGACTTTCAGCGTGTATGCCGTGTCCGCCGTCAAGCCGCTGAATGTATGCGTGGCGACATCGCCCAGCGTCGTCACCGCGCCGCTATCCACTTGGACCTTGTAGGCGGTGGCACCGGCCGATTTTGTCCAGCCCAGCGTGATGGCTGTCTGGGTATGGGCGCTGGCAGCCAAGCCCGTGGGCGCGGCCGGGATGTTGGGCAAGGTATTCATGTTGAAAGAGGCACCGCCGGATTTGCCGCCTCTGTTCGCGGCGCGAACTGTTAGATTATAGGTGGTGTTGGCGGTCAGACCCGAGAAGGTGTATGTGGCGACATCGCCGACATCGGTCCATTGGTTGAGCGCGCCGCCATTAACCTCGTAGCTGGTCGCGCCGCTGGATTTTGTCCAATTGAGCCGGGCTGCGGTCTGCGTGATGTTATCAACCGACAGGCCGGTCGGGACAGTGGGCACGTTGGGCAAGGTGCTGGCGCTGAGCGACGCGGCGGAGGAATCGCCACCGCTGTTGAAGGCGATGACTTGCAGGCTGTAGCTGGTATCTGGGCTCAAGCCGGTGAAGATGTAGCTGGCGACATCGCTCAGCGTCGTCCAAGACCCGCTGTCCTTGCGCACTTTGTAGCCAGTGGCACCGGTCGCTTTCGTCCAGTTGAGCGTGATGGCGGTCTGCGCGGTACTGCCTATGGTCAAGCCCGTTGGCGCGCCTGGCGCGTTGGGCAAGGTTCTGGCGCTGGCTGACGCGGCGGTGGATTCCCCACCGCTGTTCGCCGCGCGCACTTGCAGGGTATAGGCGGTATCCACGCTCAGCCCAGTGAATTGATAATTGAGGACATTGCCGATGTTGTGCCAGCTACTATGCCCGCCGCCTTGGACCTCGTAGCGGTCGGCACCGGTCGCGGCCGACCAAGCGAGGGTGATGGCGGTCTGCGTGATGCCGCTGGTGGTCAAGCTGCCCGGCGTGCTGGGCGCGTCGGGCAGGGTAGACACCTTTTGCGTTCCGTTCGAGCAGGATGTCGAGCTGCCGCTTTTTGCCCGCACGCGGAAGGAGTAGCTGGTTTCAGGGTCCAAATTGGTGAAAGTGTGTTCGAGGTCGCTGCCAGAATCGACCCAAGCGCTGCCATCTGTGCTGACTTCATAGCTAACCCCGTTGGTCGTGCTGGCGGTCCAAGTCAACTTGACGCTGTTATTTGTGATGTCGGAGGTTTGCAAGCCGGTCGGCGGCTCGACCTGGACCGCCGCGGTCGTGATGGTCAGGGTCGATTCGGCGCTGGTCCCAGCTAAGTTGCCGTATTCGTCAAGTACCGTGCGAACAGCGATGGTATATTGCGTATTCGGAGAAAGCTGCTCGATGACGCGGGCGCGTGAACCGGCTTTGCCTTGCCAAGCGCCGCTGTCAATCTTAATCTCGTAACTGAATACTGTCTGGTCGGCGCTTATGGGTGAAACATCCGGAGCGTTCCATCTGAGCTCGGCGAATGTGCCAGCGACACAGACGGCGCGGAAATTTTCTGGGGCGAGCGGGCTGGTATATCCAGTGGCGACGCCCGACCAGCCTGATTTCGCTCCGTTGACGACGGTGCGGACTTGGAAACCGTAGAACGTGGAGTGGCCCAAGCCGGTGATGGTTGTCGATGTTACGTTGCCGATCGCCACCGGGTCCCTTTCTCTAGGTAGCGCTCGGCGGTATTCATAACTGGTCGCCCCAGCCACCGCATCCCAGGAGATGCTAACGCTGGTCGTGGTGCTTGCGGTCATTTTCACGTTGGCTGGCACCGCCGGCGATTGCGCCTGGGCACCATAGGGCAACGCTAGCAGGCAAAGGATGATTATAATCCAGTAAAAAAATGACGCTTTTCCAAGCATATTTGGCTTCCGATGCGCACGCATAGATTCCCCCCACTATGTGGATTTCCCCTGTATATTGCATTGTATTTAGAAAGGCCGCTTGCGCAACAACATATAGCGGGAACACAGAGCAATCGCATGAGTTTATTCCGAAGCGCCGCGGGACCTGCATGGCGCGACTGGAGTTTGAGGGGAGAAGGCGAGCGGGATGCCTGTCTATATATGGTGGATTTTGCCCTGCCGTGGCTTTATCCGGGCGCGGGCAGGCGGGTGAGGATCAGGGCAGCGATGGTAATGCCGGTGGCAATCAACCAACCGACTAATTGATTCATTCGCTGTTCCATTATTGTCTGCAACTGTTCGGATTGCGCGACCATTTTCTCTTGCAATTGTTCGGATTGCGCGTCTAACTTAGCTTGCATCAGTTCAGATTGCCCGTCTATCCTGCCATTCAACTGGTTGGCTTGCGCATCCATTTTTGTTTCCAGTTGTTCGGCTTGCGCCGCCATTTGAATCTGTAATTTTTCGGCTTGCGCGTCCATTTTTGTTTCCAGTTGTTCGGCTTGCGCGTCTATCTTGCCATTCAACTGGTTGGCTTGCGCTGCCATTTGAATCTGTAATTTTTCGGCTTGCGCGTCCATTTTTGCTTGCAGTTGTTCAGATTGCGCGTCTATCCTGCCATTCAACTGTTCAGATTGCGCGTCTATCCTGCCATTCAGCTGTTCAGATTGCGCGTCTATCTTGTCATTCAACTGTTCAGATTGCCCGTCTATCCTGCCATTGACTTGTTCGAATTGCACGGTCATCTGAGATTGCAACTGCGTAACCGTTGATTCTAAGCGAGCGAAATCAGCCTTGGTCGCCAAGTGCGGCAATTCCGCGCCTCGCGCGCTTTCCAAGCTGGTTACGCGCTCGGTGAGTTGACTAACTTGTTCAACAACGCGCTCTTGCGATGTGCGCTCTAATGACTCTACCCGTTGCGATAGACTGAGATTCGCTTCCGCCATGATATCTCTCTAGCTGCTGATTATGCTTGCGCATAGTCTATGCAAGCGCTGGCGAAAATGCAAGTGAGTCCAACTTCGTGACCAGGGCGATAGCAGCAAAATGCCGCGACTAAATTGACATTCATTCATATTGAAAAATGATGGCGAGCGAAGCGCTTACCCGGCGCTTAACCGCGTTTGGTCAAAGCGGATGCTGCGATTATAATGAAGACAAGGAGGCGGCTTATGAACAAACTGCGACCTGATACCACCGTGCGCACGACCTGCCCCTACTGCGGGGTTGGCTGTCAGATGGACTTGCAAATCAAGGACGAGCGGATTTACCGCGTCGAAGCGCCTTTTGACAGCGCGCCCAATTATGGCAATCTCTGTGTCAAAGGGCGCTTCGGGCTAGACTTCGCCACGCATCCGCGCCGCTTGAAGCGTCCGCTTATCCGCGCTGGCGCGCGCGGGAACTTCCGCGAAGCCAGCTGGGACGAAGCGCTGGATTTTGTCAGCGAGCGCCTGTCGGCAATCGTCCGCGAACATGGCGGCGACAGCGTCGCGACCTATGCCTGCGCCAAAGCCACCAACGAAGACAACTACGTCTTCCAAAAATGGGTGCGGGCGGTGATGAAGACGAACAACATCGATCATTGCGCGCGGCTCTGCCATGCCGGCAGCGTGACTGGCTTGCAGCTTGCCATCGGCTCCAGCGCCATGAGCAATAGCATCGCCGAAATGGAAAACCTGGATACCTTCATCGTCACTGGCAGCAACACCACCGAAACGCATCCGGTCATCAGCTTGTTCTTGAAAAAAGCGGTGCGCAAAAACGGTGCCAAGCTCATCGTGATTGACCCGCGCCAGATTGAACTGACCGATTTCGCGACGCTGTGGCTGCGGCAAAAGCCAGGCACGGATGTGGCGGTCTTCCAGGCGATGGCGAACGTCATCGTCAGCGAAGACCTCTTCAATCCCGAATTTATCGAGGCGCGCACAGAAGGCTTCGAAGACTATATCGAATCGCTGGAACATTGCAGTCCGGAGTGGGCGGAAGCCATCAGCGGCGTGCCGGCCGCGGATATTCGGCGCGCGGCGCGCATGTACGCCACTGCCGAGCGCGCCGCTTTCTACTGGGGCATGGGCATCAGCCAAAGCACGCATGGCACGGATAACGCGCTTTCTCTGACCAATCTGGCGTTGATGTGCGGTCACGCCGGCAAGCCCGGCACCGGGCTCAACCCCTTGCGCGGGCAAAACAACGTGCAAGGCTGCTCCGACAGCGGCGGCTTGCCCAATGTCTACACGGCTTATCAATCGGTTACCGACCCAGCTATCAAGCGCAAATTCGAACGCGAATGGTCTACCAGCCTCAAGGACCAGCCAGGCTTGACAGTCACGGAAATGGTCGATGGCGCGCTCTCGGGGCAGATAAAAGCCATGGTTGTGATGGGCGAAAACCCCATGATGAGCGAGCCGAACTTATCCCATGCCCAGCACGCGCTGGAGGAACTGGACCTGCTGGTCTGCCTCGATATCTTCCTGAACGAAACGGGCGAGATGGCGGACGTGGTCCTGCCCACTGCCAGCTTCGCCGAAAAAGCGGGCACCTTCACCAATAGCGACCGACGCATCCAGCGCGTGCGGTCGGCGCTACCGCCCGTGGGCGATTCCTTGCCCGACTGGCAAATAATCTGCGCCCTGGCCAAGCGCATGGAAGCTCGGCTCGGCGTCGAGCATAGCGCCGGCTTCGACTATCAGCATCCCGAAGAAATCTGGGAAGAGATGCGGCGGGTCACGCCCGATTTCTTCGGTGTTACCTACGCCCGCCTGGAGCGTGAAGGCGGCGTGCATTGGCCCTGCCCAGCCGTGGAACATCCCGGCACGCCTTACTTGTTCGAAGACGATTTCCCGCGCGGCAAGGGCAAATTCTGGGAACTGGAATATGGTACGGAAAGCGAATTGCCCGATGACGAGTACCCCTATCATCTGACGACCGGGCGTGTGCTCTTCCACTGGCACGGCGGCACCATGACGCGCAGCTCGCGGTTGGAAGAGGCTTTCCCCGTGCCAATCATCGAGATGCACCCAGCCGACGCCAGCCAGTTGCAGGTCATCTCCGGGGATTGGCTGCGCATCACATCGCGGCGCGGCGCGGTGGAATGTCAAGTCATGGTAACAGGGCGCTCGCCGTCTGGCACCGTCTTTTTGCCTTTCCACTTCGCCGAAGCGGCCGCCAACCTGCTGACGCTGGACAAGATTGACCCGCGCGCCAAGATTCCCGATTTCAAGATGGCGGCGGTCAAGCTGGAGAAGCTGGATCGAGCGGCGTCCGCGCTGGAGGGGCGCGGGGCGATTAAGGACCCGTTAAGATATGTGCATTGAGTTGGGCTAGCTGAATCGTTTCCTAGCCGAGATGGATTGCATTGTTCGCGCTGAATCATGACCGATTGATGATATGATTGGGCTGGGAATGGAGAAATCGCCATGAGCGAGCGATTATGTGCAGATCTTCCGGAAGACAAGATCCGCGAATACTGCGCCTGTCAGCCGATTGCGCGGCTGTCTCTGTTTGGCTCAACCGCGCGCAACGAATTGACGCCAGAAAGCGATGTCGATCTGATGGTGGAATGTCTGCCGGGCGCGCGAATCGGCTATTTTGAGTTGGCGCAGCAAGAGATTGACTTGAGCGAACTCATAGGTAGCAAGGTCGATTTACGCACGCCAAACGAATTGAGTCTTATCTTTCGTCAGCAAGTTGTTGATAACGCGAGGCTGCTGTATGTCAGAGGCTCGTGACGAAGGCCGCGTCCGCGTCCATGATATGCTTGAAGCAGCGCAGGAAATGTGCCGGCGCTAATTGCCGAATTGGAGCAGATAATGGACGAGGAATTTAGAAAATGAGCCAAGCAATCAAGGTAGACTTGCCGCTGGCAGCCATCCGTGAATACTGCGCCAGCCAGCCGATTCGGCGTCTGTCTGTGTTTGGCTCCGCCGCGCGCAACGAATTGACGCCGGAGAGCGATGTCGATTTGCTGGTCGAATATTTGCCGGACGCGCCGGTTGGATATTTCTCCATGGCGAGGCATATGAGGGAATTCAGCGAGATCGTCGGGCGACCTGTCGATTTGGCGACACCCAACTCCCTGAGTCCCTATATTCGGCAAGCTGTACTGGATAGCGCCGAGCTCCTTTATGCGCAAGACTAGCGAGAATGACAGGCTTCGCCTGCAACACATGTTGGATGCGGCGAAAAATGCAGGGGTGTTCACTGAAGGAAAGTCTAGGCATGATCTAGAAAATGACCTCCAGTTACAGTTTGCCTTGGCTAGGGCAGTGGAAATCGTTTGCGAAGCTGCTTGCAATGTGACTGATGATTTCCAAGCAGCAAACCCTCAAATCGCTTGGGAGCAAATTATGGGTATGCGCCAATGGCTGGTTCACGCTTACTTCAAAATTGACCTTGATGTGCTCTGGAAGACGACAGTCGAGGACTTGCCGCCTCTGATTGTCCAGTTAGAAACTATCCTGGCAGCAAAAGACTCATTTGAATGACAGCCGCTCGCTTTACGACAGCCATTATCGCCGGTGGCGCGAGCAGCCGCATGGGGCGCGACAAAGCCTTCCTCCAGCTGGGCGGCAAAACGCTGATTGAGCGCGTCATCGCCGCCAGTGCCGATTTGGGCCAGTCCGAGACCATTCTCATCGCCAACAAGCCGGATGACTATCGACATTTGGGCTTTGCCACCTATCCCGACATACTCCCCGGCAAGGGTTCCTTGGGCGGCATCTACACCGCGCTGACACGGGCGGCAAACCCCGCGGCGCTAGTCCTGGCTTGCGACATGCCCTTCATCAAAACGGCGCTGCTGCGTTTCATGCTCGCCCAGCTGGACGACACGACGGATATCGTCGTGCCGCGTGTCGATGGCTATCCGCAAGGCATGCTCGCGATTTACAGGAAAACTTGCCTGCCGCCGATACGCGCGCAGCTGGCGGCAAATCGGCTCAAGATCATTCGCTTTTATGACCAGATGCGCGTTCGCTACCTCGACGAAGCCGACTATGCCCTATGCGACGCCGAAGGCAATTCTTTTACCAATTTGAATACGCCAGCGGAGCTGGAGCGGGCGCGGCGATTGCTCGAATAGCGCCCGCTTATTTCTCCCTTGCGCCGCTCTCGTGGCGAAGGGACTATTCGTCCGCCAACTCTATCGCGGCGGGTTTGATCTGGGCGGCGCGGATGCGCGCCAAGTCAAATTTCTGCCCGCGGTCGAATTTGTAGATGCCGTTCTGTTCTTGATAGATATCCGTCAGCTGGGTATAGCAATAACCGAACATGCTGGCATCATCGAGCAAAATGGCGCAGAGCTGCTCGAAGCGGTCGTAGAATTCTTCTAGATCGCGCGGACGCTCGCCATAACCCCAGGAGTCCTCGCCCGCTTGCACGTCCGGGTTCCACCATATTCCGCCGAACTCGCTGACAAAAAAGGGCTGACCAGCATACGGAATCGACCATTGTTTATCGCCGACCAAGCTCGCCGGCAGCCACCAATTTGCCGGGCTGTTGATATAGGGCTTGCCTTGCGCAGTGCCCGCGTGCTGCGCGCGGAAGTTTTCGGGGTCTTGCGTATAATCGTGGCTGTCATAGACATCGGCTTCGGGCACGCGGTGTGAATAGCCGGAGGTATCGAGCACGGGGCGCGTGCCGTCCATCGCTTTGGTCGCCAGGTACAAGCCGCGCGTAACGTCATCCAGCGCGCTGATGCGGTCGGTCAGCGTTTGCCAAGTCTCATTGAGCGGGCACCAGCCGACGATGCTGGGGTGGGAATAGTCGCGTTCTAGGCATTCCAGCCATTGCGTGATGTAATCGGGACCGGGCTTTTGATGCTCGCCGTTTATCGGACCTTCGCCACCACAGCCCCAATCGCCGAATTCGCCCCAGACGATATAACCCAAGCGGTCGGCGTGATAAAGAAAGCGCTCTTCAAAGACTTTCTGGTGCAGGCGCGCGCCATTAAAACCAGCCGCCATGCTCAGCTCGATGTCTTCGACCAGCGCGGCGTCGCTGGGCGCGGTCATGATGCCGTCGGGATAATAACCTTGGTCGAGCACCAAACGTTGGAAAACAGTCTTGTTGTTTATCTTGATCGCCTTGCCGGCAATCGAAATGCCGCGCATGCCCGCATAACTTGTCGCGCTGTCAATCGTCTTGCCGTCGTCCTCAATCAGCGCGATGTCGATGTCGTAGAGATGCGGCTCGCCGACTTGCCACAGCTTGAGTCGGTCATCGGGAATCGGCAGAATCAGCTGTGGCGACAAATCAAGTTCAGCCGAGCACTCGGCCCTGACAATTTCGCCGGCGCTGTCGCTCAAGGTCGCGCGCAGCCGCAAGCCGGCTGTATTGCCGCTGTTTCTGCTGATTGGCTGCTCTAGGCGAAAGCACTGGTTCGCCAAGTCGGGCGTAAGACGCGGACGCCGCAGGGCAATCTCTGGCACCGGCTCCATCCAGACTGTCTGCCAGATGCCGGTGGTGCGCACGTAAATGGCACCTTGCGGTCCGAACTCGCGCGCCTGTTTGCCGCGCGGCTGCGGCTTTTTGCCATCATCGCGGGCGCGCAGGACGATGGTGATTTCTTCACCGGCACTGGCGACGGCGCTGATATCGCAGCTAAAGGGCGTAAAGCCGCCGCGATGCCGCCCGACCTCGACGCCATTGACCCAGACCGTGCTGTCGTAATCGACGGCTTGAAAATGCAGCAGGACGCGCTTGCCCGCCCACTCGGCTGGTATCGTCGCCGCGCGCCGGTACCAGACAGCGTTGTAGTAGTCATGGTTCTCGATGCCGGATAGTTGCGATTCTGGGCAAAATGGTACGATGATACGGTCTTGCAGCTCGCGTTCGGGCAATCCGCGGTGGATGCCGCTGTCGCCTTGGTCAATTTCAAAAGCCCATTCGCCGTTTAAGCAGAGCCATTGCTCGCGGACAAACTGTGGGCGCGGATACTCGCCGCGCGGTATGTCGGACATATCAATCTCCTTTAGGCATTTGTGTAAATTCAAGACAGAAATGATTAAATGAAAGTATAACGTTTTGCGCAATTTTTCTGCGCCTCTTATTTAATTAACGAGTGCATTTCAGATTATTGCGAGTTCACAAGACATTGCCTTTCAATAGCAAAACTAAGCGAGCAAAACTAAGCGCAAAGCCACGAAGATTCACAAAGTCAAATCAATAATTTCCGTCCATTTCCGTCAAGAATCTGTGATAGGGCAATGCAAGATCGCTATGCCTTGGATGTCCCCAATAAATGAATTGCACACTCCCATGCAGCGGTCCCAAACTGCTGGAAACGAATTGCAACAATGCAGCTAGTCAAATGCGATCAGGTCCTGCCATTTGGCGATAGTCGCTTCGCCGATGCCCGAGATTTTGTCCAGGTCGGCGAATGTCGCAATCCGCCCCTGCTCATCACGATAGGCGATGATGCGCTGCGCCAGTGCGGGCCCCAGCCCCGGCAAGCTGAGCAATTCCTGCTCGCTGGCCGAATTGATGCGCAGCTTTGCGCCGCCCGATGGCGTCGCTAGCGTCAAGCTTGAACCTTGTTCATCAAGCGCGGGCACGTGAATTTGATCGCCGTCACGCAAGATGCCGGCTAAATTTACCAAGGTCTTGTTCGCCGAATCCGCGAAGCCGCCGGCAGCCGCGACCGCGTCCTGGACGCGGCTGCCATAAGGCAGTTCATGCGTCGATTCGGGCAGCGCGACAGCCCCGGTCACGTAGATGATAATCGGTCTTGGTGTCGCGCTAGGAGCCATGGTGGCTGTTGGAATTGGTGGGTTTATCGTAATGGTGGTCGGCTGGGGCTTGGACAAGTACAACATCGTCCCGCCAAAAGCGAGGGAGATGATAACAGCTAAGAACGCGCCAATGGTCAATTTCGATGAGGGCGACGATGACACCGGCATCTCTTTCGCGTGAGTATCAATCTCTTATTTCATAAACCGCGTCGCTCATGAGGCGCGAAGGCTTGTTTTTTTCTGTGAGCGCGGCAGTTCTTAACGCAGCCGCCGAGCGACTGGAGCAATTGTATTCAATCTGTTGGGAAAATGTCAGGCTTAAACTGATTTTCGACAGGGCAGTCGCAGCAAAATCCATAACTGTCGAATTGTAGGGGCGAGCCTTGGCTCGCCCATGAAATTGGGTGCAAATTCGCCCTTGCAAGGCTTGTCCGCTACTCTGGCAGCTCACCAATTTTCGCTCCAATTAGTCTGCCACTTGCCCAAATTATTAGCATAATCAATATAATAATTACGGTAATAGAACGAATTTCCGCCCTATAAGTCGGCTGAAGGGGCGGCAGAACTGCTCTGTCTACGCGCAGTATCATATCGTCCCTTGCTGGCGCTGATAATGGCGGTCAGTGTCGGCGCGGCCCTGGTGGTTAAAATATAATTTCATGCAATTGCCTTGGAAGGAGCCTAGCGTTTTAGAGACCTTTCGGCCGGCGCGGCAGCGGGCGCGCCTTTGTGCTGAATAACCTTATCAATAATGAAACGGGGACGGCGGCGCGTCTCGTCCAGGCTGCGCCACATGTATTCGCCGACGATGCCCAATATCAACATCTGCACGCCCGCCGCGAACAGCACAACAATCATTAGCGACGCCCAGCCTTCGGCTTCGATGCCCAGCGCCAGCCGCGCGAAAATCACCCAAAGGGCGTAAAGCAAGCCCAGCAAGCTGAAGAGCAAGCCCAGCGCCGATGCCAGACGAATGGGAAAATAAGAGAAGGCGACGAAAGAATCGACGAAGTATTTGAGTTTGCGCTTGACCGACCACATCGACTGGCCGTATTCCTGCTTGCGCGCCTGGCGATCGTAATACACAACGCTGGGTTCGAAGCCGAGCCAGAGAATCAGCCCCATCAGATAGGTGTTGTTCTCTTGAATTTCGTTAATTAGCGCGCAAACCTGTCGGTCAATCAAGAAAAAGTCGAAGCCGCGTTCGGGCATGGCTTTGATGGCGTAGCGGCGGAAGAGCCAGTAGAAGGCATCCGAAAGCAGCGAGGTTGGGAAGGGGTCCTGCCGTCCGTGGCGGGCGGCGATGACCACTTTGTGTTCATCGCGCCACAACTCAATCATATCGTGCAATAAGGCGGGCGGATCTTGCAAATCGGCTGCGATTGCGGCGACCGCGTCGCCCTGCGCTCGGCTCATGCCAGCCATGATAGCCGGGTTAGAGCCGAAATTGCGCGACAGCTTGACCACTTGCATGCGTGGTTCGGCGCTTGCCAGCTCCCGCAGCACCAAAAAGGAATCGTCAGCCGAGCCATCATCGACGAAGATGAACTCGAAGTCGTCTGCGGGATTTTTATCGGCAACGCAGCTCAACTCGCGCAGCAAGTCTGGCAAGCTGCTGGCGTTGTGATAGACAGGCACAACAATCGAGAACAGGCTCATCCGCGCTCCTCGTCATTCAGTCCGAAGTGCGCCAGGATTTGCGCGCGGCTCTTGTCATCGACCGCTCTTAATTCGCGCGCTGGCACACCGGCAACGATTGTCCAGGGCGCGACGTCTTTTGTCGCCATCGCGCCCGGCGCGACGATAGCGCCCATGCCGATTTCGACGCCAGCGCCGATGGTGGCGGCTGTGCCGATGACCGCAAAGCGTCGCACCCTGGGCGGGTCGTTCGTGAAGGGAATCAGACCGAAGCGCTTGAGGTAGACTTCGTTGTCGTTGACGGCGCTGACGCTGGGACCGATGAAGACATCCGATTCGATGCGCATGTTGCCCGTCAAGTATACCGTGTCGTGGACGCGGCTGCGCTTTTGGATTAGGACGTCATGCATTAAGATGCTGGCTCTGCCGACGATGGTATCGTCTTCCAGCCGGCAGCCCTCGCGGATGCAAGCCAGGTCGCCGATGAGCGCGTTGTTGCCTATGCGCAAATTGGTGTATAGTACGCAGTTAGCGCCGATGACGCAATCCGCTCCGATGCAGACGGTGGCGTCGCCGCTGTCGATAGGGCGGTTGGTTGTGCCGGCGCGGATGGGCGGGCGGCCGATGACCGCGCCCGGCAAGATTTTTGTGTTTTCGCCCACATGGACCTTGGGGAAGAAGGTAACGTTGGCACCGACTTCGACGCCGCGCGCCAGCGACAAATCGCCCAGGACCTGCATGTTATCGCCCAAGCGCGCTGTGGGGTGGATGTCAAGCTGGTTCATCGCCGCTCCAATAATGTTGCTTGTGCTGCCGATAAAAGTCGACGGTGGCGCGCAAGCCGTCCTGCAAAGAAGTCCGCGGCTGCCAGCCGACCATTTGCCGAATCTTGCTGATATCGGAGTAGAAGTCGCCGGGTTCCTGCGCCTCGCGCTCGCGCGTGAAGGGCGCGTGTTCCCAGCGCCCGCTGCCAGCCACGTCAATGACCGTATTGGCAAGCTCGATGAAGTTAGTCGGCGAATCGATGCCGACATTCAGCACTTCGCCGACGACTTTGGCTTCCAAGGCGCACATCATTATCGCTTCAACTGCGTCGTCGATATACAAGAAGTCGCGCAGAATTTTGCCATCGCCAAATACTTTGATGGTCTCGTCATCAATCGCCAGCCGAACGAACCAGTTCACCACGCCGTAGCGCGGGTGTTTCATCTGTGCGCGCGGACCATAACAGTTGGTCAGGCGCAATAGCACCGAGGCGATGCTGTGTACATCATTGTAGACTTGAATGATCTTTTCCGCAGTCAGGTTGGTTATCTCGTAAATGCCCTTGGGGTGTGTGGCAGCGTCTTCGTTGACCGGCAGCGACACCGCCGCGCCATATTGACCGCGCGTGCCGGTATAGATGAGCTTTGCCCGCGGATTATGCCAGCGCAGCGCTTCCATCAAAATGGCTGTGCCTTTGATGTTGATGTCGATATCGGGGAAGGGATTGGTCAAGCTCAATATATGGTCAACTTGCCCAGCCAGATGAAAGACATAATCTTGCCCCTGCACCAGATAGTTCATGACATTGGCGTCGCGAACATCGGAAAAATTGACCGTGACGCGGTCGCGAATTGGCTCGATGTTATGGAGGTTGCCCGCGTAGCCGGGGATCATGGCGTCGACGATGGTTACATCGGCACCAGCCTTAACCAGGGCGATTGCCAGGTTGCTGCCGGTGAAGCCCATCCCGCCGGTAACAAGCGCGCGCTTGCCTTGGAAGGCTCTGTCGAAGTCCATGCGCATCAGCCTCGCAAGTCTGCGATTGTTTGACAGACTTTCAGCGTGTCTTCGTCGCTCAGCCCAATGTACAGCGGCAGGGACAAAATTTCGCGCGCGGCTTTTTCGGTATTGGGCAGGCTGCCGACGCCCATTCCCAGGTCGCGGTGTGATGCCTGCAAGTGGATTGGGATGGGATAGTGAATGAGCGTGCCAATCCCGCGCGTTTTGAGCGCGTCCATTAGCTGGTCGCGCCGCTGGTCGCGTATGACGTAAAGGTGAAAGACATGCTCGGTCTTTTTGGCGACCTGGGGTTTCAGCACTCCAGTCAAGCGCTCGTCGTAGATGGCAGCTATCGCCTGGCGGCGGCGATTGTGGCTATCAAGGTGTTGCAGCTTGACGCGCAGAATCGCGGCTTGCAATTCATCCAGGCGGCTGTTGCTGCCGCGGGATTGATGGCTATAGCGCGTTGTCTGCCCATAATTGCGCAGTTTGCGCAGTTTGTCCGCCAAGGCAGCGTCCTTGGTTATAACCGCGCCGCCGTCCCCATAAGCGCCCATATTTTTGGTGGGATAGAAGCTAAAAGTCCCCATGTGCCCAATGGTTCCAACTTTTAGGCTGTTCCAAGTCGCGCCGTGCGCCTGCGCGCAATCTTCAATGAGCAGCAGATTGCGTTCCTTGGCGATAGCGTCCAGCGCAGCCAAGTCCGCCGGTTGACCATAGAGATGCACGACGACGATGGCGCGCGCGCGCGCGCTGAGACGGTCCAGCGCGCTTTGCGGGTCGAGCGTGAAAGTCGCCAAGTCGATATCCGCCAAGGTGGCTTTGGCACCGGTGGCTTCAATCGCGGCGACCGTGGCCATGGCGGTATGCGCCACTGTTAGGACTTCATCGCCGCGCCCGATGCCGCCGGCGCGCAGCGCCAGTTCGATGGCGTCCGTGCCATTTGCGACGCCCACCGCATGGTCAACTTTGTGATAGGCGGCGAATTCCCGTTCGAAAGCCTCCACTTCTGGTCCTAGGATATACCAGCCACTGTCGGCAACGCGGCGCATGGCGATGCCAATCTCTTCAGCCAAGAGCTCGTGCAGTGGTTTCAGTTGATTGAAAGGTATCATAGGTTCAGCTCCCAGTGCCTGGGTCGCGTTAATTATAGCGGAAGTTCGGCAATGGCTCATTTGCATTGCAGGAAAGTATTGCAGGCAAGCTCAGGGTGCTGTTGCGCCTTCGCCGATAAGGATTTGTTCTCGCTTGCCAAAGGCGATCCAAAGCAGCCATAGCGTAGTTGGTATGACCAGCAGCGCGGAGCCCAAGAGCATGATGCCCGACACGCCCAGGCTGGCGTCAATCAATGCGCCCGACAAGCCGGATGACACTGCGGCGAAAAGCGTATACATAGCGAATTCGGTGGAGAAGACACGCCCTCTGACTTCGTTGGGGACGATTTGCAAGAGCAGTTGTGTGCTCAGTACCCATATTAATCCCCCGCCGATGCCGCGCAAAAAAGCGCCAAAGAGTATGACCGGCAGCGAGGCTAAGGTTGCGCTGATAAGGAACCCCGCGATGGCGCAGACATAGCCCAGCGCGATCATCAGCCGCAGCTGGTGGCCGCGGTCGCGCGCCCATTGTCGCCCCAGAATGGGACCAATGCCCGAGCCAATGCCAGACATCACGTAGATTAAACCCAGGCTGATGCTGCCGCCTGCGCCGATGGGGAAGTAACGCTCGGAAATGGTCACTTGCGCGACTTGATAAAGCCCGATGACCAGCAGCCCCAAAAGTCCCTTGTGCAAGGTGATGGAAAAAGTGTCAATGTGCCGCCGCAGATAGGCGAGACCGTCGATGTATTGACGGATGCCTGCCAGCATGGATTGATCTTCGACCGGTGCCAGCAGCGATTGATAGGGCATGCGCAAGATGATGAAGGCGCTTAGCAGGAATGTGGCGGCGTCAATGACAAAGGCTGGATAGACGCCGGCGACGCCCGAAACCAATCCACCTAGCGCCGCGCCAAAAGCCAGCATAACCGACCAGGTTGAGGAGGCTAGGGCGTTGGCAAGGCCGAGTTCTTGTGGCGCGGCGATATCCGGCAGGATTGCGTTCCAGGCGGGAAAGAAAAAGCCTTGCGCCGCGCTTTGCACAAGCGTCAGCAGGTATATCAGCCAGACCTGTTCTGGTTCGCGCACGAGCACAAAGCCAAGCACAACGAAGCAGCGCAGGACATCAGCTGTGATTAGAATTGTCTTGCGGTTGTAGCGGTCGGCGATGACGCCGGCAAAGGGGCTGACCAAGAAAGGTGCCAGCATGCGCACGGCGAATAGCCCGCCAATCGCAGCGCCAGATTGTGTCAAGGCGGCAATCAAGGATGCCGACGCAATCAGGTTGAACCAGTCGCCCGTTAGGCTAACAATTTGACCCGCCCAAAGATAACGGAAGGCGCGGTTCTTGCGGATGAGACCCAAGTAGGTCCCATTGGCTACTTTGCTTTCGCGGCTTTCACTCAAGTTGAACTCGCAGTCTGCGCTAGAGCATGGCTTAATGGCGGGCATTATAGTCGGATATGCGCCCTTGACCTATGCGAGATGCCAATCGCAAGCCAATTCAGTTTCGGTATCGCGCTTTTCGCGATACATTGAAGTGACAACAACAGTGGTCGCGTAACTCTACAAATCGTCCCTGAACCGAGTAAGATTGTCGCCATGCTACTGTGCGCAAGAAGAACAAACTTGGGAGCGCGAAATGCGGGTTTTTATCGCCGGAATTGATGGTTATCTGGGCTGGTCCTTAGCAATTCATTTGAGCGCGGCGGGCCACGAAGTCGCAGGTGCCGATCTTATGCTGCGGCGGCAATGGGTGGCGGAAGTCGGCGGCATCAGCGCGCAACCAATCGCCAGCCGCGCAGACCGCTTGTTGGCTTATGAAGAGCGGTTTGGCAAATCACTTGACTTCCGCGTCGGCGATTTAATGGACTACGGCTTTGTCAAGGATTTTTTCGCGGACTTTCAGCCGCAAGCGGTGGTTCACCTGGGGCAGATGCCATCCGCGCCTTATTCTATGATGGATCAGGCGCACTGTGTCTGGACGCAGCAGAACAATGTTATTAATAATCTGAACATTTTGTGGGCGATTAAGGAGCTTGTTCCAGACGCGCATTTGGTCAAGCTGGGTACAATGGGCGAATATGGTACGCCCAATGTCGACATCCCCGAAGGTTTCTTCGAGGTCGCGTTCCGTGGTCGGCGCGATCGCCTGCCTTTCCCGCGCCAGGCTGGCAGTTGGTATCACCAGAGCAAGGTGCACGACTCGCACAATACGCATTTCGCCACCAAGATTTGGGGCATACGAGCGACGGATATCATGCAGGGCGTGGTATTTGGAACAGAGATCGAAGAGATGGGCAATGACCTGCGCCTGCGCACCCGGCTCGACTTCGATCAGTGCTTTGGCACCGCCATTAATCGCTTTTGCTGTCAGGCGGTTATCGGGCATCCATTGACATTGTTTGGTAAAGGCAAGCAGAAGCGCGGATTTTTGCCGCTGCTGGATGCGATGGCCTGTTTGCGGCTGGCGGTGGAGAACCCGCCTAGTCCGGGCGAGTTCCGCGTATTCAACCAGTTCGAAAATGCTTACAGTGTCACAGAATTGGCGAATATGGTCAAAGAAGTGGCATCCGAGATTGGATTGGACGCGACGATCAATCACTACGAGAATCCGCGCACGGAAATGGAAGATCACTATTACAATCCGGATCGGAAGCGCCTTCTTGAGCTGGGTTATCAGCCGACGCGCGATATTCGCTCTGTGCTGCGGCAGATGCTGCTGGATTTGCAGGACAATCGCGCGCGCATTGAAGCGCATGCCGATGTCTTGATTCCCGATATTCGCTGGGATAGCAGCCGCAAGCGCTCGGAGATTATTGGATGAAGTCCTTCGTGCCTCTTTCATCGCGCAGCCTGAACACGCTCCTAACGGGGCTGGTCCTAGCGCTGGTTGTGATATTGGCGCTGGCGGCTTGGCTGATGCCGGCACCGCAGTTGAGAATCGCCTACCAAGATTCAGTTGTCGAGGTCTTTGCGGACCGAGCTTGGGTCTTGTTGCCCGGCGACTGCGCGCGGATTAGCTGGGAATTCGACAGTGTTTTTCCGATTCATATTGATGGTGTGGAATGGCGCGAATCGGGCGAGCAGCAGTTTTGTCCGACGATCTCCGCGTCTGCGTTAAAGGTTGAGTATACCGACCAAGTTAGCAGCGAATACCGCAGCTACAAATTGAATATCTTCTATATGCCGCATTTTGCGCTGAACCTGGTCGGTGTCTTGCTAATTCCTTTTCTCGCGCTGTTTGGATTGCAGTATCTTTGGGTCAACGATATACGACGCCCTCCGCTGTTGAGAGTTTCGCTTGGTGCAACAGTTTTTCTGGGAATATGCGTCTCATTATTGAGAATGTTGGATGTTGAATTCACAGTTGTTGGGGTATTGGCAACTCTTCGCAATGTGTTTTCTGATCGGCGCTGGCAGGTTGGAAGCGCAATTGTAGCGGCAGTCTTTTATGCCTCGCTAGCGTTCTGGAGTGTCGTGGGCGGAGTCAAGAATCGGCGAAATGCAGATTTTCTTGCGGTTGGCGGCTTCTTCTTGGTGGTCTTGCTACTGTATCTTCCCCATGGATTCGCCATGGTCGGTCAATGGGATGAATGGACTTATTTCGCCTACCTAGAGAATATGCCCTGGCCGCGGATGGAATCGGAATTAACTTTACGACCATTTTCGCTTGTGGCTTCTACTATTTCCATCATGATCAACTCGGGATCCTTCGTCGGATTCAATCTAGTATACGCATTGTTGCTTTGGGCGAGGCCGACGCTACTTTATGTTATCTTGCGTCAAATAGGCCTTCGCTACCCCTACGCATACTTAATTGCACTGCTATGTTTTGTCTATCCGGTAGACGCGCGTTTAATGTCGCTTCAATCGCTCAATCTGCAGTTCAGTTTTGTATCTCTCTTGACTGCTATATTTATTGCATTGCGCTACGCGCAACATTCAACACGCTTTAAGCTCTGCGGAATGTGGCTTGCGATGAGCTTGTGTATCATTGCATACGAGACCGCATATGCCTTAGTCTTAGTGCTACCAATTCTATGGAACCTCCGCACTCGACAGATGAATTGGCAAAATCTGAATCTTTCACTTATCTGGTATATTATCCCCATCGCCAAACTGTTATACATATTGTTGTTAATATCAACTAGTAGACCATTTTACCAGTCAGATTTCTTCTCTCCGGGCTCGGGGAATTCCCTTAACGATATATTGACAAAGTCTTTAGACAACTTGATCGATGTATACGTTCGAACCTTTGCGGTCAGTTGGGGTGAATCGTTCCATTTTGTAGATCAGAACCCATGGCTGTACTTGGTGCTTTTGATACTCGTTTTGATTGGAACTATATCCTGGCAGTATTGGCGGCATGACAAATGTGTAAAAGTTCTAGAAAACAAACTGCTAGGATTCAATGTTGTGGTAGGCTTGCTTTTGATTTTGCCATCAGTAGCAATCCTAATCTCTATAGATCATTATATTGATGAAGTTCACGGACTATACCTTTATATTGCAGTTCCAGCAACTATTGCCGTATTTGGGCTGATCGCGCTGCTGACTTCTCCGATAGCAAACAACAGGTATCGTAATTCTGCGATTACGTGTCTTTGTCTGCTTCTGATGCTACCGTCGCTATCGCGCCTCTTTTTGCAACACGAATATTATGTGACCTCCGCAAATAACAAAGCGCGAATACTCGCGCAGATTGCGCAGATGGCACCGGCAATCGGTAATGAAACGCGGATTCTTGTTGTGAGTGACATGACTGATGAAGAATTTAGAGACAAAAATATTGAAGCTTTTACTTCAAGCGCTTTGGGCCATGCTCTTTATGTGGTTTACGGAGGGCAGGGGTCTGGGCGAGGTTCGATTTGCCCTTCGATGGATAGTTGTTTTCCGCTGAAAAATAGAACTGAATTCCTAGTAGATACTATCGTTTTCCGGATGGATCAGGAGCTTAACTTGGAGTTGATAAGCGAACCGCAAATTATTTTTGAAGAGTTTGTTGGATTGGATTACGATGTGAGCAAACTATTCGACGCCGAAGCGTCTATACCGATGCGCGCATTTAGCATGCTGGGTTTGTCAAAAGAATAGTTTGTTCAGTGAGTTGCCAAACACATTCACTAACACAATCAGATTAAGTTGCGCATGCGATTTGCTTCACTTGCAATTAACAAGCTGCTGTCCGGAATTCTCCTGGCTCTAATGTTGATATTGGCGCTGGTGGCTTGGCTGATGCCGGCACTGCAGTTGAGAATCGCTTACCAAGATTCAGTTGTCGAGGTCTTTGCGGACCGAGCTTGGGTCTTGTTGCCCGGCGACTGCGCGCGGATTAGCTGGGAATTCGACAGCGTTTTCCCGATTCATATTGATGGTGTGGAATGGCGCGAATCGGGCGAGCAGCAGTTTTGTCCGCAGGTCTTTGCGCCCAGCCCCAAAATAGAACTGACCGATCATCGCCATGGCGTTTATCTCAGCCCCAGCTTGGGAATCTATTATCTGCCGGATGTCGTGGCGAATGTTTTGGCGCTAGCCGCGCTGGCATTCTTCCCTATGCTAGCAACATATTATTTGTGGTCAAACAGTTTGGACAAGCGCCCGCCGTTGCTGGCGCTATGTCTGATTATGCTCGCACTATGTTTCTTGCTCGCGCTATTAAGGATTGCGGGCGTCCCGCTGACGATTGAGAGTGTTTTGGCATATCTACGCGGCTTGTTTACTGGCACCGCGTGGAACTATTTTGGCATTGCGATCACAGTCGCCTTATACCTTCCTCTATTGGTACATGTGTTTTGGCGTGGTTGGAGAGATCGGCGAATCACCGATTTTCTTGTGGTCGTCTCATTTATGCTGTTCATCGGCTTATTGTATTTGCCCTTTGGGTTCGACAGCATTGGCCAATGGGAGGAGTGGTTCAATCGCGGCTTTTTCGAGGGCTTATATCGCCGGCGTTTGTTTACAGAGTTGAGTCAACGGTTTACACATCTGTGGCCGTACGGAATGGGTTTTATTCTCAGCCCGGGGTCTTTTACCGGACACAACATGTTGTATGCGCTCTTGCTATGGGGCAAGCTTGCATTTTTCTATGGCATCATACGCTGTTTCAGTGTGAGGCAATTATTCGCGTATTTGATCACGATGCTATTTTTTGTCTATCCGGTAGATTCTGGCTTGATGAATGCGCGATCAATTGCCTTGCAATTTAGTGTTCTTAACCTTTTGGCGGGAATCTATCTTGCACTGCAATATATGAGAAACCCAACACGTTTGCGACTCGCGGGGCTCTTGCTGGCGCTCGGAATAAGTGTCGGTGCCTACGAAGCACAATACGCGCTCATCCTGGTTATGCCGCTTTTGTGGTGGCATCGCATACGTAAACCACTATGGCGCGTAGCTAACCTAACCGCAATTTGGTATCTTGCGCCGGCTTATAAATTGACATACCTTGTTTTCATCGTGCTTACCGGTCGCAGCTTCTACCGCTCGAATTATGTCTATGCCGGTTCAGAATTCGGGGATGACAATCTCGTCCTGACAACCTTTGACAATTTACTCGAGGTATATCGCAGGACCTTTGTCGTTGGCTGGGGCGATGCGCTCACAGGATTAGGTCGAAGCAGTTGGCTGCCGCTCACTTTCGTCATGTTCGGCCTTGTGGGAATCCTCGCCTGGTACGTATGGAATAGGGAAGAGAACCCGATCTATCCCGATGAAAGAAAGTTGCTCTTGGGGGTTCTTACAGGGGCGCTGCTAATAATCCCAGCAGCTGGAGTCTTGATCTGGTTCGGTTACTACAGTCAGGACTTGTGGCGGCTTTACCTCTACGTGCCGGGACCAGCCGCAATCGCCTTGTTCAGCTTCATCGCGCTGGTGGCCAGCCGCATCCCAAGCGATAGGTACCGAGACAGTGCCATCATTATCGCCTGTCTGCTGCTCATGCTGCCGGCAATATCTCGCTTGATTCTCCAGCACGAGCATTATGTTATCAGCGCTGACAACAAGAGGCAGGTACTTCAACAGATCTTACAGATTGTGCCAGAGTTGGAAAGCGAAACAAGGGTGCTTGTTTTGAGCGATATGCCAGACGAAGTCCGGTTGTCAAAACACATAGAAGAGATGATTTCAAATATGGTCGGAAGCGCATTGTACGTCGTATACGGCGGCGGCGTTTCCGGTCTGGGTTTTTTGTGCCCATCGGTGGAAAGTTGCTCTCCATTATCAGATTGGGCGGATCATCTATCTGACACGCTTGTATTCTTGCTACACGATGACCTTGCCCTGGAACTGGTTAAGGAGCCTGCAAGGTTCTTTAGCGAATTCCAAGACCTGCCTTACGATGTGACAAGATTGTACAATACGGACGCTCCCTTGCCACAGCGCGCCTACACGATGCTGGGATTGACCGAGTCATAACTTGTCCGCAAATGGCCCGAGCCCAATATTCGGATGAATTCGCATCAGGAGCTGTCGCGGCGAGCCTTCGCTGTTCTCGTATTTGCGTTGCTTATCGCAGACTGTGCCTTCGGCTTGCTCGCATTTAGGCGCGCTGCAGGAATCGTCGAATTTATGTACTTCTTGCTTGGATTAATGGGCTTGATGCTGTGCCCAATCCTGGCATCAGCTTATCTATTGCGTCCGCAGGCGAGTCAAGCTTTTTCCGCGCGCGCCATGCTAATCATTTTACTGATTCTGCTGACTCTCACACTGCTAGCCGGGGCAACAGATTCTCGTCTAATCAGGGAAATATTGGAGATCATCCACAGGCGCTTTCATCACCCATCCTGGCAGTTGCTTGGGCTAACACTGGCGGCAATCGTCTATTTTCCGTTAATTGTCCGCCGCGCGCGCCAAAAGCTGCAAGCACGTGAGTATGTTGACTTTGCTGTCGGCGGCGTCTTCTTGCTCTTCTTGCTTTGCCTGTACCTGCCCTTTGGATTCAATAGCATCGGACATTGGGAATCTTGGGGATATCGAGCGTATCTGGAGGGCCAACACTCGTGGAACGTTGAATATGAATTAACCACGCGCTTTTGGGTCTTGGTCCCGCATACGTTGGCGAGCGTTATCGCCCCGGATTCATTTATTGGCTTTCATCTAACGCATCTATTGATTTTGTGGGCGAAGCTGTCGCTGCTTTACGGGATTCTGCGCATTCTCAGGTTGACGCGACCGCATGCCTTTTTGACGACTTTGCTTTTCATGGTCTATCCGGTCAATTCCGACTTGCTATCGCTGCGCTCTCTCCCAAATCAATTCAGTGTCATGTCATTACTTGCCGCTGCTTACTTGATGCTGGAATACCGCGAGCGTCCCAACTCTTGGCATCTCTTGGGCATTTGGTTGGGGCTGGTGTTCAATGTCGTCAGCAACGAAACAGCTTATGCGCTCATCCTGTTGACTCCGGCGCTATGGCTTTTGCGGCGATCGCGCTCCGGGCGGCAAAACGCCAAGCTGACTGTTATCTGGTATTTGATTCCGGCTTGCCAACTCGCGCATCTGCTGCTGCTCGCTTCGCTAAATATGAGCTTCTATAACAGCTATGTTTTCGACAGGGCTGCCGGCGCGGCTGGTATCAACTTTGACGCTTTCCTCGCGGTCATCCCGCGGTTGGCGGAGGTCTATCTGCATACCTTTCTTGGCGGCTGGTTGGACGCGTTTGGCGTGGCGCGCGGCAGCGACTGGCTAGCGCCCAGCCTGACGTTGATGGCGCTGGCAGGTGCGTTTACATGGTATCTCGTACGCAGCGGCGGCGCTGATAAGCAGGCAGCCCAGAACAATGCCATGGTGTCGTTCGTCTGTGGCTTGCTGTTTGTGATGCCGGCGGTGGGTGTGCTCATTTGGCTGCCGCAATACAGCGGGGACTTGTGGCGCATGTATTTCTACGTGCCATTCGGCGCGGCCATTGCGGTCTATAGCTTGGCGCGCTTGTTTGCCGCAAGCGTCCTGCCCCAGCGATACCATGAGGCTGCGATCCTAGCGCTTTGCCTTACGCTTATGCTGCCGACTACGGCGCGCTTGTTGACACAGCATGAATTGCTAGTCCGCCGAGCAAATAGCAAGGCAGCCATGCTGTATCATTTAATGGAGGCTGTACCTCGGATTGAAGAAGACACTGTGATTTTGCTCACGACGGATATGAGCAAAGAAGTATTGTCAGCCTCGGCCATCAGCGAATTGCGCTATAGCAATGATCTTGACAATAGCATGCTCTTCGTTCTTTATGGGAATGGCGCGCCGGTGCAGTCGACCTTCTGTATTGATGAAAGCGAATGCAGCGTATTTGGTGGCGAGAATACGATTATTACTTCGGGTTCGCCGGAGCTGTATCAGCGTACACTTGCGCTAAACATCGCCGCGGACTTGTCTGTGGCATTGATTGAAGATCCTGCAGAGCGCTTTGGCTTGGACAGGAACCTGTCCTATAATGTTAATTTGCTGTTTGACCGAGATGCGCCATTATCATCCCGAACCGAGAAAATGCTTGCGGCGGCGCGTTGAACCTATACGAAGCCATGACATTTAGGGAACACATGATGTCGGAAAGAAATGCTTATTTTGCGAGGAGCAGGGGACTCACCAGCCTGGTTGCGGGGCTTTTCTTGTTAATCGTGGTAGCGATAGCTGGCACCCCGGCACCAGTAATCATCACGGAATTTGACGGAGCGTCTGTCGAGATCGCGGCGGACAGGGCTTGGGCTCTGCTGCCGGGCGAATGCGTGGCGATTTCCTGGGAATTGGAAGGAGCAGAAGCTGTTGAGTTCCATAATCAGCGGGTAGATCGTTCTGGAGCGATGGATTATTGCCCTACTTTACGGTCTTTCAGCCCGGAATTTCACTTGTTTAGCGCAATTGGTGATCAACTGACTCTTTCGCTTGGCATCCGTTATCTGCCGGCCGAACTGGGCAGATCCTCGTTACTTTTGGCGATTCTCGTCCTGTTCGGTCTGGCAATATACTTTCAAGTTACAGTGCGTCTATGCGCCCCGATCCCCTTTGGCATAGGACAGGGTATGTCATTGTTAGCCTTGCTGCTGCTTTGCCTGCTATTCCAAACCGGCGATATGTTTCGCATTGAATTATTGCTTGACGGAATAAGTAAGGTTTTCAGCAGCCCAGCTTGGCAAGCATTTGGATTGTTGTTGTCTGGGCTTATATTCATCCCGCTCGTCTTTCAATCTCTGCGGGAAGGGATCAAGGAAAGCAGAAGAGAAGACTTTGTTGCCATTGTCTCGTTCCTTTCATTCTTGCTCCTTCTTTACTTACCATTTGGATTCGACAGTGTCGGGCACTGGGAAGAGTGGGTATTCAGAGACTACCTGGAATCTTTTTCACCCGACGTTAGCCCGGAACTGGTTTCGCGTTTTTGGATTCTTGTTCCCAACGTGCTGGCAAATATTATTAGCTCGCAGTCATTCTTTGGATACCACCTGGTCAACTTTTTGATGTTTTGGGGCAGGTTAGCGCTCTTCTACGGAATCTTGCGCAAACTGAAATTGGCTCCGCTATATGCGTTCCTGACAGCAATTATGTTTATGGTCTATCCGGTCAATCCGGGATTGATGTCATTGCGGCACTTCTTGATGAATGTCAGAGTTTTATCGTTGTTGGCCGCAGTTTTTTTCTGTTTGGAGTTTGTGGAAAATCCAAGTCGATTGCGCCTGGCGGGAGTTTGGATGGCTTTGCTGTTGAACGTGGGCTCTTATGAAGCGGGCTACGCGATTATCGCTGTCATTCCACTCTTGTGGTGGCGAAGGCTGCGCTGGACTTGGAAGAATGTCAACATCACTATCATCTGGTATCTTTTTCCAGTTGCAAAAGTAGTCTTCCTCCTGCTATTAAGTTTGGAAAGCAGGCAATTTTATGGCAGCACTTGGGTTTCAAATCCTCAGGAAACCCAGTCGTTTGCGCTTGATTCCATCGCTTTCTACGCGGGCATTATCGAAAGTGTATATCGTCAGACCTTTTGGTACGGCTGGCGAGAAGCGCTGTCCATGATAAGCCAGAGCGCATGGATTATGCCGGTGATCGCTTCCTTGATGCTAACAGGAATTGTCGCGACAATTTTGGCGCGCGGCGCAAACACACTGTTGTTCTCGTCAAGGTGGCAAATTGCCTACGCTTCGCTAGCTGCATTGTTGTTTGTCATTCCTGCGGTTGGCGTTTTGATGTGGCTGGAGAAATACAACTCTGATTTGCGCCGAATGTACATCTTCATGCCAGCCGGCGCTAGCGTCGCTGTGTTTGGATTAATTCTCATGGCAGCCTCTGTAATCAAGCATATTCAGCTGCGCAAGGCTTTCATTATCTGCCTATGCCTGATGACGATGTTTCCAGCGCTTGTCCGCCTTTATGAGCAACATGCGTATTTTGATAGAAGTGCAAATAATAAAGCGCGTATTTTGTTGCAAATTGTTGAACAAGCCCCAACAATTGACGCAAACGCAGATGTAATCATATTGACTGAGATGCTGGGTACCGAGTTACGGGCAAAAGGTGTCTCGGAGATGAGAACAGGCATGTTAAATAGCGCTATCGCAGTCCTTTATGATCACGAAGGACCAAATCTCACCTTCGTTTGCATCATTGATAAACGTTGCTTCAAGGATGAGTTGGGCTTGCCTCCACTCCATTTACAGGATAATGCCGATTTCAGCAACCTTGTTGTTTTCTATCTACACGATGACCTCTCCGTCGAACTCCTGCATGAACTGCCGCCCGAGCTCGGCGGGGCAAACAACGTCAGCTACAAACCCGAAAGCCTGATAGACACAACCGCGCCTATCCCGCCGCGCGCGCTGACCATGCTGGCATCGGCGTGACACACACACAATCGCGAAGCCATGGATGCGAAGAGGAGAACAATGTTGAAGACGATGCTGAGACATCTATTCGCGCGACGCATTTGTCGATACCTGCTGGTCTTGAACACGGTAGCGCTCTTGCTACTTGTTATGGCAATTGCGGCTACCACGCCGGCACAGATCAATACAGTATTCGAAAGCGCAAATATTCACATCAGCACAGACCGCGCTTGGGTGCTGCTGCCCAGGCAATGTGTAAATGTTTCCTGGATAATGGAAGGTGTCCGGGCACTGGCCATTAATGATCGAGAAAAATCGCAATCGGGCACGATGGATTTCTGCCCTACATTAAACGCTACAAGCTTGACCTTCGAGATTACAGCTGCCAATGGCGAGGCGTATTCAGTTGACCTGCATATTCAAGATTTGCCAGCTGCCGTCGTATCCACTGTCATGCTGCTATTTCTACTGCTGCCATTTTGCATAGCCATTTACTATTTTGCCACGCTTCGTGTTGCTGAGCCGATTCTATTAGACGCATCCCCGATTCTAGCCTACGTTGCGCTGTTGCTGATTTGCTTGCTCATCCAAACAGCGCGCCCATTCACGATCGAAGGCTTTATGAACAACCTCGCCAGCCTTTTAATCAGTCTTTCCAGGCTTGGTTTTGGTCTGGTTTTGGCAGGTATCGTCTTCTTCCCGCTTGCCTTACAATCTCTACGGTGGGGTTTTCAAAACGGATTGCGCGCGGACTTTGTTGTCTTAGGCTCATTCTTTGTGTTCAATTTGCTACTCTATTTGCCTTTTGGTTTCGAAAGTATCGGGCAACAGGAGTCTTGGGCATTTCTCGCATTATCTGAAGGAAGACACTCCAAGCTAGGCTACGAAATTGTTTCGCGTTTCTGGCGTCCTTTGCTAGATTTCCTTGCCAATGTCATCAGCGCGGGGTCTTTCGCCGGGTATCACATACAGACTCTGTTCATGTTCTGGGGCATATCCGTCTTTGTCTACGGGATACTGCGGCGATTAAAAGTTGCGCCAACCTATGCGTTTTTGGCCACCATGCTCGCCGTGGTTTACCCGGTAAATTCTCATTTGATGTCTCTGCGCTCTATACTCCATATTTTTAGTATATTTGCGTTATTCATATCCATTTATTTCGCGCTGGAATGCCGGGACAACGTATCCCGATTGCGCTTGCTGGGCCTCTGGTTGGCTTTGTCTTTCAATGTTGTTGCTTATCAAAACGCCTTCGTGATCATATTTCTTGTCCCAATTCTTTGGTGGTGGCGCAGACCGCGCTGGACCTGGCGAAACTTTAACTTGACCGCAATCTGGTTTGTGATCCCAGCAGCGTATCTGATCTATATTTTTTTGTTGACAAGTGCTGGCAGCAAAATATATGGCATGATCTATCTATCCAGAGCACTAAGGGACGAGCGAACGGTCTTCGAAAACCTTAGTCATTATCTTGGCGTCGTCGGAAAAGTGTATCTTCAGACATTTTTGCATGGATGGCAGGAAGCGTTAAACAGTTTGGGGCTAAATATATGGATGGTGCCGACGCTCGTCACGCTCGTTATTACCGGGGCTGTGGCGGTCTATCTGTCGCAGCTTTCCAGAAGAGATATGTTCCCGACGAGACAGCAAGTGCTATCGTGGCTGCTTGCTGGGTTGCTGTTTATTCTGGCCTCAATTGCTGTGCTGATGTGGTTCGAAAAATATCAACGGGAATTGTGGCGTCTTTACATATATGTACCCTTCGGTGCCGCTATTGTAGTGGTTAGTCTAGCGCTATTGCTTGTCTCGCTGATAAAGAATGTTCGTATTCGTCAAGCGATTACAATATGTCTCTGCCTCTTGCTAATGGTCCCAGCAACATCCCGCCTTTTTGTACAACACGCGCATTTCAATGACAGCGCCAATGCCAAGGCAAAGATTCTATTGCAAATCGTTGAACAAGTTCCTCGATTCAAATCGGACGCTCGCCTGGTTCTGGCCACAGCTATGTCCCTTGATGAGCTTTCAGAACTTGGAATAGCCGAAATGTGGACTCATATGTTCGACAGCGCAATCTTTATTTTATATGGCGAGGACCGTCCGATGGTTTCTTCGCTATGTATTTTGGGCGCGGATTGCAGCACGGATGACATCGACAAGAGCTTACGGCAACTTAATGAGGATACGGACTATAGCGATATTGTAATATTCCGCCTCGCCGATGATCTCTCCGTCGAACTCCTGCATGAACTGCCGCCCGAGCTCGGCGGGGCAAACAACGTCAGCTACAAACCCGAGCGCCTGATAGACACAACCGCGCCCATCCCGCCGCGCTCGCTGACCATGCTGGCTTCCGCCTACCGCGACTGAGCCCACCGCAAAGCGCTTATTCAGTGAGCAAGAAAACTGTGATATAAGTGTCGCGGTACATGACGCGCAACGCGAGGGAAGCAAATCCATGGCTCGTAAACCGGTGATGCTAATCGTTTTAGACGGCTGGGGCATACGCAAAACTGAACATGGCAACGCGGTCGCCCAAGCGAAAACGCCCAACGTTGACCGCTGGACCGCTAGCTGCGAACGCGCGATTGTGCATTCTTCCGGGCAGCATGTCGGCTTGACGCCCGGGCAAATGGGCAATTCCGAAGTGGGCCACCTCAATCTGGGCTCCGGGCGTATCGTCTACCAAGACATCTCGCGTATCGCCCAGTCCATCGCCGACGGCTCACTTGCGCGTAACACTACCCTGCGCGACGCGCTGCGATATCTCCAGAACAAGCGCAAACAACTGCATCTGATTGGCTTGCTTGGCAGCGGCGGCGTACACAGTCATAGCGATCATCTTTACGCGCTTTTGGATATCGCAAAGGCGCATGCCCTTGACCCCGTTCTGCATGTGATTACCGACGGGCGTGATACGCCAAGCAACATGGGCATTGCGTTTTGCCGCGACCTCAGCGACAAGCTCGCTGTCGCCGGCAGCGGGCGGATAGCGACTGTTAGCGGGCGCTACTATGCCATGGACCGCGACCAGCGCTGGGAACGCACGCGCCTTGCTTATGACGCGATGGCATTTCGCAAAGCCGATCAACACGCGCCCGATGCCCTGACCGCGATCCAAGCATCCTACGCTGCGGGACTCAGCGATGAATTCATTCGACCGACAGTGATAGGCGGCGACGATAGCCTGACTATCAACAAGGGTGATGTCTTACTCTGTTATAATTTCCGCGCCGACCGCATGCGCCAGCTCGCCCAGGCTTTTGTCAAACGCGACTTCGCGTCTGCCGAGCAGTTCCATCCGATAGACGATTTGCGACTGATTACCATGACAGCCTATCAGGAAGGGCTGGCGGACCAAGTCTTGTTCCCAGTCAATCTGCTGCGCGATACACTGGCGGAAACGATAAGCAAAGCCGGCAAGTCTCAATATCACAGCGCCGAGACCGAGAAATATCCGCACGTGACATTTTTCTTCAACGGCCGCAACGAAGCGCCATTCCCCGGCGAAACGCGCAAGATTGTGCCTTCGCCCCAAGTCGCTACCTACGATTTGCAGCCGGAGATGAGCGCCCATGAGCTGACCAGTGAAACCTTGGCGCGCCTGCGCCTGGCTGATGATGATTTCTTACTCGTCAACTTCGCCAATCCCGATATGGTTGGTCATACTGGCTCGTTGCCTGCGGCGATTAAAGCGGTGGAAACTGTTGACGCCTGCGCGGGCAGCTTGGTTGACGCGGTATTGGAAAAGGGCGGTGTCGCGATTGTTACTGCCGACCATGGCAATTGCGAGCGCATGATTGACGAGGTAACGAGCCAAGCGCATACCTATCACACCGTGGGGCCGGTCTCGCTGTTTGTGATTGACAAGCGCGACTACCACGATTTACATGCTTGGGGTCGGCTGGCGGATGTCGCGCCGACCGTGCTGGCGCTGCTGGGAATCCCGCAGCCGCCCGCGATGACGGGCAAGAGCCTGATACGCGCCGCGCGACCGACGCTGGCATAGCGCCACGCGCGCGAGCGCGCCGAAGACCGTATTTACATATTCAGCTTCGAGGGCTGATAAATGGACTCTGTTGAAAAACACCCCCATCCCGTAGGTCTATGTCTACGTGACCCCGGCCCCTCCTCGCCATCTCTATGGCGAGCATCCCCAAAATGAGGGAAGGGGAGCTTTCTGAACTGTAATGAGCTGTTAAAGCCCCTCTCTCTTTATGGGAAAGTTCGCCATAGAGATGGCGAACGGGCTTGGGGCGGGGGAAATCGAGTATTGCAACGGAGTCAAAAGGCCTGCCCCGGAACAGCTTGCCGGTGATTGCGCTAGCTCATTTTGCGATTGAAATAATCAACCATTTCGTTGAAAGCGTCAGTCGCAACATCGTCACGGCTCAATTTGCCGTCGGTAAGCATGAACCCATGCGGTTCGTTGGAGTAAACCTTGAGCTCGAAATCTTTGCCGGCTTCCCCTAGCGCAGTGGCATAGGCGTAAATCCCGGCGATAGGGCTGGGCCGGTCTAGCGTGCCATGGATGATGAGCATGGGCGAATCGAGCTGGTCAATCACATCAACCGGCGCGCTGGGATCGCCGTTATTGGGGAAACCATACCAAGCCACCCCAGCCGCGAAAGCCTCTATCTGTGGCATGAATAGCATCGTATAGCGCCCACCCGCGCAGAAGCCCGTCAAACCAATGCGCATCGGGTCGACATCTTCGCGCGCGCTAAGGTAAGCGATGCTATCGAGCAAGAGCTGCTCCACCAGCGCGTCCGCCGGGCTGCGTTCAAAGGTCTGCCAGCCGACAGCCAAGACCACAAAGCCTTCGGCAGCAAGCGCATCGGTCATTTCCTGGTAGCCATCTTGCAAGCCATTAAAGGAATGAATCAGCACTATCGCTGGGTAAACCCCTTCAGCCGCGGGATAGGCAAGATAGGACTGATAAGCCTGCTCTTGGCTCATTATTGCAATATCTTCACTGGCAACTTCCATGTTGTCTTGCGCCAGCGCCGGCAGCGATAATGCCAGTACAGCGACGAGCAGCAGCATGTATTTGATTTTCATGGATTTGTCCTTATCATCTTAATGGAGCCTAGACTTTATCAAGCTGCTGGCGCAAATTCAATATGTGCCTATGCGGGACGCATTTCAGCAAATTGGCAAATCACATGCCAAATTAACCACAAAAACACAAACGATAAAATGTCAAATAGATCATATCGTTGCGATGAAACTCAGTGCCTACTTGAATCTAGCGACTCGGCATAAGCAATTTGTTCGTATTTTGAGAAGGTTTTCATTTAGCGACCACCCCTATAGCGCTTAGGCGCAAAGATTATCCAAGCAAGTCTTCTTTGCGCGCATAGGATTAGGAAAAGGCAGTCCATGAAGCGAGCAGCGAGTCTACAGTCCTTGCGCGAGCAGCCCGAAATCTCGGTATTAATCATCGGCGGCGGCGTCAACGGCATCGGCGTCTTGCGCGATTTGGCTTTGCAAGGCATTGACGCGCTGCTGGTGGACCGCGGCGACTTTTGCAGTGGTGCCAGCGCTGGCTCTTCCCACATGCTGCACGGCGGCATCCGTTATCTGGAAAATGGCGAATTTCGGCTGGTCAAAGAAGCGCTGCGCGAGCGCGACCGCATGTTGCGCAACGCGCCGCATTACGCCAAGCCGCTGCGCACGACGATACCCATCTTCCGCTGGTTCTCTGGCTTGCTCAACGCGCCGCTGAAGTTCTTCAACGTGCTTGACCGCCCCGGCGAACGCGGCGCGCTGGTCATCAAGATTGGCTTGACGCTGTACGACTGGCTGCTGCGCGGGCAAGCCCTCATGCCAAAACACGAATTCCGATTGCAGGCGGCGGCGCTGCGCAAGTACCCGCAACTGAATCCCGAAATCGTCTGCGCCGCCAGTTACTACGACGCCTGGATGCCCTATCCTGAACGCATCTGCATCGAGATGCTCTTGGACGCCGAAGCCAGCCATGCCAAATGCCGCGCCATCAATTACCTAAGCGCGGTCGCGGCGGACGCCCATGCTGTTGCCTTGCGCGACGAACTTACCGGCGAGACTTTTAGCGTCCGTCCCAAAGTTGTCATCAACGCGGCGGGACCCTGGATTGACTTTGTCAATCGGCGCATGGGGCGGGATGAACGGACTTTCATCAGCGGCACAAAGGGCTCGCATTTGCTGCTGCATCACCCTGAACTGCTGGCAGCCATCAATGACAGCGAGATATTCTTTGAAAACGAAGACGGGCGCATCGTGCTGATTTTGCCCTACCTGGGGCGCGTGCTCATCGGCACGACCGATATACGCATTGACAATCCCGATGACGCGGTGATAAGCGCCGAAGAAATTGACTATATCCTGGGCATGGTGGCTAGGGTTTTCCCGGCGCTGCAGGTCAATCGCTCGCACATCGTATTCAGCTTTTCCGCCGTGCGCCCGCTGCCCTATAGCGAAGGCGGCGCGACCGGGCAAATTAGCCGCGACCATAGCATCGAAACGATTCCAGCCGATGCCGATTGCCGCTACCCGATCCATTCGCTCGTCGGCGGCAAATGGACTACCTTCCGCGCCTTTTCCGAACAGGCGACCAATCGCGCTTTGAGCGACCTGGGCTTGCCGCGGCGATGCCATACCAGGAACCTGGCTATCGGCGGCGGACGCGCCTATCCGCATGGCGAAGCGGCGCGCCAGAACTGGCTGCGGGCTTTACAGGCGCGCAGCGAACTGCCCCCAGAGCGCTTGCTGGAATTGTTCGAGCGTTACGGCACACGCGCCGCCGAAATCGCCATGTTCATCGCCGCGGCCGAAGACCGCGCGCTGGCTAATCATCGCGGCTATAGCCAGCGGGAAATCGAGTTTATCCTGCGCTACGAGAAGGTAACGCGGTTGGAGGACCTGCTCTTGCGGCGAACAGTCATCGCCATGCTCGGCGAATTGACGCGCCCGCTGCTCGATGAATTAGCGGCTATCTGCGCGCGCGCCTTGCAATGGGCGGACGAGAAAATGCAAACAGAGACGCAGCGCGCGCTGGAAATCCTGCGGCGCAAACATCTGCTGAGTCTATAGCGCATGTGTCTGGCGGGAAATGACCCGCGCTAGACGCGCCTATCCGAGCCGCACGGCGGTTCCGCTGGCTGTTACCATTAACATGCTGCCATTGGAGCCGACGGTCTCGTAGTCGAGGTCGACGCTCAAGATGGCGTTCGCGCCCAAGTTGCGGGCATTGTCTGTCATCTCGCTCATCGCGATGTCTTTCGCGCGCCGCAGTTCTTCTTCATACGCGCCCGAACGTCCGCCCACAATATCGCGAATGCCGGCGAACATATCTTTGAACATGTTTGCGCCCATGATGGCTTCGCCGGTGACGATGCCGAGATAATCGGCAACGGCTTGCCCCTCTACGCTGGGCGTGGTTGTAAGGATCACGATATTATTGTCCTTCACTTGTATTGGCTTATGCATTGGCTTTCGCGCAGTATGCTAATCGCAGTGTCCGCTTTTGGCAAGTATCGGGGCAGGATGAAGCGCATATCAGACACTTGAACTTCACAAGCGAAAATAAGCCCAAAGACGCGAAGGACACAAAGTTACGCAGGACAATCGCTTCAAATTTTATTCACCACATAGACACCGAGAGTCGCGTAGGGCGCGTAGGGCGCGTGGACACAGCCCTTCGACACAGCCCTGCGACAATGACCGCCAACACCGAGATCTATCCGTAAATATGCCAAAATAGGACGTAATGTAGGGGCGATTTTGCGCCAAATTTCATGAGCGAGCCCGTGGACTCTGTTGAAAAACACCCCCATCCCGTAGGTCTATGTCTACGTGACCCCGGCCGCTCCTCGCCATAGAGATGGCGAACGGGTTTGGGGTGGGGGAAATCGAGTATTTCAACGGAGTCCCGTGGCTCGCCCCTACAATTCATCAGTTTGATGTTAAATTCGACAGTTATGGATTTCGAAGCGATTGCCCTGCAAAGTTACATTGATAAATTGATTATTGCTTAAATGGACTTCTTATCTTTATCAGCAGAAAAATGCTATGCGCAGATTAGACCCTGCGCGCGGTTTCCTGCGCGTCTTTGGGCTTAAGGATAATTTGCCCTTATTCGCCCGGCAAGATAAGCGACAAGACTTGCTCTGCCGCAGTATTCACCGGCAGGTCGCCGCGCATTACTGCCGCTTCAATACCGGGCAGCGCCGCTTGTACCGCGGGCTGCGCGTAGAAACGTTCCCGCAGGCGCGCTTCAATCGCGTCTTGCAGCCAGGCGCGCAACTGCTCGCGCCGCCGCCGATGGAAAGCGCCGCTGGCTTGGGTTTCGGCAACAAACTGCCTGATGAGCTGCCAAATCTCGGTTATGCCCTGGTTTGTCAAGCCCGACGCGGTGATGGCGCGCGTGGTCCAGCCTGGCGTGGCCGGCCTCAAGAGCCGCAAGGCGCGCTTATATTCGGCGCGCGCCGCTGCAGCCGCGGCTATGTTGTCACCGTCGGCTTTGTTGACGACCAGCGCATCGGCAATTTCGATGACGCCCTTCTTGATGCCCTGCAATGCGTCGCCCGCGCGCGCCATCAGCAGCAGCATGAAAAAATCCACCAGCGCGCGCAGGGCGATTTCGCTTTGCCCCGTGCCAACCGTCTCCACCAGGATCACGTCAAAGTTGGCTGCTTCGCAGAGCAGAATGGCTTCGCGCGTCTTTGCCGCCACGCCGCCCAGCACAGCACCAGTCGGGGAGGGGCGGATGAAGGCATTTGGGTCGCGGGCGAGGCGCTCCATGCGGGTTTTGTCGCCCAGGATGCTGCCGCGGGTCAAGCTGCTGCTGGGGTCAATTGCCAGCACAGCTACCTTGTGGCCGCGCTCGGTGAGCAAGCAGCCGAAGGCGTCGATGAAGGTGCTCTTGCCGACGCCGGGCGCGCCGCTGATGCCGATGCGGATGGACTGATCCGTGTATGGCAGCAATTCCGCCAAGAGCTGTTGCGCCGCTGCGGCATGTTGTGGCGCGCTGCTTTCGACCAAGGTGATAGCACGCGCCAAGGCGGCGCGGTCGCCCGCCCGCGCGCCGGCGGCCAGGGCTGGGATATCTATTGGTCTTTGCGGCTTTTGTGTCATCGCGAGCGTCGACAGTCAATTGCTTTTGTTAATCACGCCTTATGTGAAATGAATTGAGCGTTAAAAGGTTTGAACGTCAATTTTGTACGTTTTGCGTAGAATCCGCTTAAACAGATGTGCGGTGATTTTTGCACACAGTCGCGCTCCTAAACCAGCAACCGTCTTTGCTAACATTCGTTCCAAATTTCGTCCTGTGTTCTGTAGTTCATGAAAGAGCCCTTCAATGCGTAGGCGCATGCTATTGAGCAAAGCATCATAGCCCGGTGGATTCTGGTGTATCTGGTTTTTCCGTTTTGGCGTCAGAATTCTGTTGCCAGTCTGCTCCAGCATTTGGGCTTGCCACTCAGCTCCAATAAAGCCCTTGTCGCCAATCAAAACGCCGTTTTTGATATAATCAATCATCGTTTCAGCCGCTAGGCGTTCATCGGTATTGGCCGCCACCAAATCATATACCACCGCTTGACCATCCGGTGTTGATATCATCACCAGCTTATATCCGAAATAGTTTAGCTTGCGACTGGCGCAAAATCCGAAGTCAGCACTGCCGTAAAAATCACTGCGCCGCTTACTGCGCTTATATCCCAGCACCGGCACCGGCTTGGTATCTATCAGAAATTTTTCCTGATGCGCTATTCCCATGTCCATCAGTAAATCTCGGCGCATCCACTCCATTGGGTAATGCAAGCTGCGCGCGCGGCGATTGAATTGGCTTTGGCTTAAGAGATCAGGGAACAAGTTGCTATGATTGGCGCGCATATATCCCAAATATTGCTTCTCGGATGAAAAGGGAAGATATTCAGCACCCAGCATCAAAGTCAAGACTTCGCTATCACTGAACTTAGGCTTGCGTCCGACATCCCTTGCCAAGAACCGCTGTCCTTTCGTGTGACACCAATCGTCAATCAGAACAAAGAGGATGGTAAACAATGATTCAATGTTTATACTGGTCATTGGGTTGACTCTCCTTAATGGCATGTGGACACCTTCCATTATGGAGATCAACCCATTTTTGGCAAATCTATTTCACATAAGGCGTTAATCATAAAGTATAGACTGAAAATGCTGTCCGCGGTCTGGGCTTTTGCTTTGGCTGCGGGCGGACAAACTGAACAGATTAGGAAAGGACAAACGCAATGGCGCTTTTTTTATGGCAGTTCGCCTTTACCGCAAAGGCATGGGAACGGCAGATGGGAGACCACATTTCGCCGCTGGATCACCTGGATGACAAGGTGGCGGGGGAGTTTGGAGGGGCTGTGCATCAGTCTTGGTACGCCTTTGGCGAGTACGACATTATCGCAGTGGTCGAAATGCCGGACAACAAAAGCATGGCTGCCTACGTGCTGGCGATGAACGCCCTGGGATATGTAGCCGTTGGCAAAACCACCGTTCTAATGTCCATGGACGAAGGAGGCTCGGCGCAGAAGCGCGCCGGAGAAGCGATGGATCTGCGCTAGAAGCACGATTTACGCGAGGGACCTTGTCAGTCCCGCCGCAGCCCCTCGTCAAGACGGCGTGTCAATTCCATCAGCACTTTTTTGGCGGCGGATGGGATGACCGTGCCGGGACCAAAAATCGCGGACGCGCCGCGTTCATGCAAGAATGGATGGTCGCGCGCGGGAATCACCCCTCCAATCACAACCATTATGTCAGCGCGCCCCAGCGCCGCCAGTTCGGCGACCAATTGCGGCAGCAGGGTCTTGTGGCTGCCCGCCAGCGAACTGATGCCGACGATATGCACGTCGTTCTCCACAGCTTGCTTTGCCACCTCGTCCGGCCTTTGAAAAAGCGGGGCGATATCAACATCGAAGCCCAAGTCGGCAAAAGCGGTCGCGATCACTTTTGCGCCGCGGTCATGGCCGTCTTGCCCCATTTTGGCGACCATGATGCGCGGGCGGCGGCCCTCGGCGCGCGCGAAAGCATCGGTCAACTGGCGGACCGCGGCAACTTCCCCGGCGTCGCTGTACGCGCCGCTATAGACGCCAGCCACAGAGCGCGGCGCGGCTTTGTGCCTGCCCCAAGCTTTTTCCAGCGCCAGCGAGATTTCGCCGGTGCTTGCCCGCGCCCGCGCCGCTTCAATCGACCATGCCAGCAAATTGCCCGCGCCCGATTCCGCGCAAGCGGTCAGCCCATCAAGCGCGGCGCGCAGCTTCGCCTCGTCGCGCTCGCGGCGCAGCTGCCGCAGGCGCTGGATTTGCGCCGCGCGCACGGACCTGTTGTCGACTTCGAGGACTTCGAGGGCTTCCATGGATGCTTGCTCGCTTGACCGATATTTGTTGACGCCGATGAGGCTTTCGGTTCCGCTGTCGATTTGGGCTTGACGGCGCGCGGCTGCTGCTTCGATGCGCATTTTGGGCGCGCCGCTTTCCAGCGCCTGCGCCATGCCGCCCAGCGCTTCTATCTCCTGTATATGCGTCCAGGCGCGGCTTGCCAGATCGTGGGTCAAGTTCTCGACCAAATAGGAACCGCCCCAGGCATCAACCACATCGGCGATGCCTGTTTCCCGCTGCAGGAAGTGCTGGGTGTTGCGGGCGATGCGCGCGCTGAAATCGGTGGGCAGCCCCATCGCCTCGTCCAGGGCATTGGTATGCAGCGATTGCGTGTGCCCGAGAACCGCCGCCATCGCTTCGATGCAGGTGCGGACGACATTGTTGAAAGGGTCTTGGGCTTGCAAGCTCCAGCCCGAGGTCTGGCAATGCGCGCGCATTGCCATGGACTTGGGATTATTGGGATTGAATGGCTTGACCAGCTTCGCCCATAACAAGCGCGCCGCCCGCAGCTTGGCGATTTCCATGAAGTAATTCATGCCAATGCCCCAAAAGAAGGACAGGCGCGGCGCGAATGTATCGATGTCCAGCCCGGCTTGCATGCCCGTCCGCAAGTATTCCAAGCCATCAGCCAGCGTGTATGCCAGTTCGATGTCGGCGCTGGCACCCGCTTCTTGCATGTGATAGCCGCTGATGCTGATGCTGTTGAATTTCGGCATAGAGGCGGCCGTGTAGGCGAAGATGTCCGAGATGATCTTCATGGAGGGTGCCGGCGGATAGATATAGGTATTGCGCACCATGTATTCTTTGAGGATATCGTTCTGAATGGTGCCGGTCAGTTGCGCGGGCGCGACGCCCTGTTCCTCGGCGCTGACGATATAGAATGCCAAGATGGGCAAGACCGCGCCATTCATTGTCATCGAGACCGAGATTTGATCCAGGGGAATGCCCGCGAAGAGGATATTGGTATCGAGTACGCTGTCGATGGCAACGCCGGCTTTGCCGACATCGCCTTCGACGCGGGCATGGTCGGAATCGTAGCCGCGGTGCGTGGCGAGGTCAAATGCTACCGAAAGCCCCCGCTGCCCAGCCGCCAGGTTGCGCCGATAAAAGGCGTTGCTGGCTTCGGCAGTGGAGAAGCCGGCATATTGGCGAATTGTCCAGGGACGGACGGCGTACATGGCTGGGTAGGGTCCGCGCAGGAATGGCGGCATGCCGGCGGCGAAGCCCAAGTGCGCGACGCGCTCTAGGTCGGCTGCCCGGTACAGCGCTTTGATATCAATGCCTTCCAAGGTTTGCCACAGCAGCGCGTCCGGGTCGGTGCCGGTCTGCGCCAGCACCTGCGCCGCCCAAGCGCCGCTGTCGGGCTTGCATGGCTGCCGCTCAAGCGGAATCTGACTGAAATCGGGAAATTGGCTCATTTGCCGATTCTCATGCGCGCTTGCAGGCTGCGATTCAAGGCGAGGCAGTCGCCGTCTGGGTAAACGAAGTCGGCGACGCCTAATGCGCGCAAGCTGTTCTCATTATCGCACGTATTTTCGCGTGCATTTTCGCGCGCGTTTTCAGGGTCATCGTGGTAATCAGCTTGGCTATCATTTGAAGCAACTGAAGCAACTGAAGCGACAAGGACAATTTGCGCTTGCCGCGCTTCGAGCGCGCGCGCGAATGACTCCATTCGCGTGAGCGCGGCGGCGCTTGCGCAGACGACGCAGGCACCCGCCTGGCTGGACAGCGCCGCCTCTAGCGCGTCTTCGACCAAGTCATATACTGCGCCGCCGCCGCAGGCGAAGCCCCCCACTTCGTAAATGCTGAACGCGGCTTGCATCTTGGCTTTGGTGGCGGGCTCGCGGTCCAAGCCAATGATAAACACGCTTGGCGCTCTGCCATGCGCTTGATGATAGCTGTCGGCATTCTGACGCAGCCGCGCGTAGTCGGCGGCGAGGCGCAGCGGCGCGAGCGGCGCGGCAATCAAGGTATTGTCTTCGTTTGTGTAAGTCGCTGCGTTCGTCTCATAAAACGTCCGCGCCTGGCGATTGCGGCAAGGCTCGGCGAGATTGGGATAGATATTGCTGCCGACCAGGGCTGTTTTGCGAACTGCCAGGTCGCGCCGGCGCTGCCGCGCAAGCGCGGCGATGCTCGCTTGTATCGCACCTGCTCGCAAGGCTGCCAGCATGCCGCCGTCCGCTTCTATGTCTTGGAATTGCTTCCAGGCGGCTTGCGCCAATTGCTCGGTCAGTTTTTCGATATGCCATGCGCCACCCGCTGGATCAATGAGCTTGGTCAAGCGCAATTCATCTTGCAAAATTAACTGCAAGTTGCGCGCGATGCGGCGCGAAAATTCGTCCGATGCGCCCAGGGGCGCGTCGAAGGGCGGCGTTGTCATGCTGTCGACGCCGGCGATTGCGGCCGCCATGGCTTCGCTGGTCGCGCGCAGGATATTGTTATGGGCATCAAGCGGGGATTTGTTGCGGCTCCCGCCGCGCGCATGCAGCTTGATTCTTTGCGCTTCATGGTCGCCGCCAAAGGCGCGGACGACTTGCGCCCACATCATCTTCAGCGCGCGCAATTTTGCGATTTCCATGAAGAAATTTTCGCCGATGCTCAAAAAAAAGTGCATTTTCTCGGCAACTTTATTGACATCCATAGCGCGGGCGCGCATCTCGCGCAGGTAAGCGACCCCGGTCGCCAGGACGATTGCCAACTCCTGCGTGGCGCTTGCGCCGGCGTCGTGATAGACGTCGCTGCGGACCGCGATGCATCCGAGCTGCGGCGAGCTTTTCTTCACTGCCTGCGTGTGCTGGTGCATCCGCTCGAAGATGTCGCGCGGCGCGGCACCCGTTCGCGCCAGCCCGCGCAGCGGGTCATAGCCGATGCATCCGCGCATCCGCGCTAGCGTTTCGGCTGGAAAAGCAGCGCGCAGCAATTGATAGACGCTAAGGGCGCGCGTATCCTCAGCCAAGAAAAGCGGGTTTTGGCGCAGGTCGATAGCGCGCAGCGCAGTTTGCAGGTCGGCAATTGTCTCGATGCGCGGGCAAGAGCCGAGAACGACGGCAGTCTGTCCCTTTGCCAGCGCCGCGCGCAGCGCTTGATTGAAGTCTCGCGGGTCGGGGATATCAAGTTCCTGCGCGATGAGCCAGGGACCTTCATGGTAGCCGCCCGCCCACGTCCCGCGCCGAAAGGGATATTGACCGGGCAGACTGTCGCAGCTGGGCATGCCTGCCAGGTCCTCGACTGTCGCGACGGGGGACAAATCAATGCCTTCATAGCTGCGCTTGGTCAAGGCAGCCAGCGGCTTAGCGCGCAGGGATTTTTCAATCGCCGCCATCCATTCGTCGCGCGTAACCGCGTCAAATTCGCGGAATGTCAGATTGTCAATCGCTGTTGTCATTGCCCAGCCTCGGCTCGAAATGCGGCTTATTATAGCGCCAGAAGCGCGGCTGTGGAATTGCGCAAGCGCCGACACTCGCTGAAATCTAATCGCCACAAAGAGTTAGACATCGTGGCTGGGCAATCGAATCAAAATCGCTGCCTCAAAAAGTGGCGCTCAAAGCGGGCGCATAGCACCGTCACCAGGTTACATGCAAGGCGGCGGGACCACGGAAGGAGATGTTGCGGCTGTATTCGATTTGCTGCTCGGGCAACAGGCGCAGCGCGGGCAGCTGCCGCGTCAGTGATTCCAGCAGCAGCGTCATTTCCAGCCGCGCTAAGGGCGCGCCCACGCAATAATGAATGCCATAACCAAAGGCGAGATGGTCTTTTTGATTCGCGCGCGCTGGCAAGACCTCGTCCGGTTCGGGGAAAATTGCCTCGTCGCGATTGGCGGAATGGAGCATCAAGAGCAGATTGGCGGCGGCTGGAATCTCGACGCCGCCGATGACGCTGGCGCGCGCCGTCAGCCGCCGCCAAGCGCATACCGAGGGATCGTAGCGCATCATCTCTTCGAGGAATTGCGGAATCGTCTGCGGCTGCTGACAGAGCGCTTGCCACCGTTCCCGCTGCCTCAGGCAGTGCAGCAGCGCATTGTTGATTTGCGCTGTCGTTGTCTCGTGGCCGGCCACCAGCAAGGTAATCATGCAGCTGGCGATTTCATTGAGCGTCAGCTTCTGGTCGTCGCCGCCGCGCAAGCGAATCAAATCGCTGGTGAGGTCATCCTGCGGCGAGCGCGCTTTCTCCGTGACCAAGTCGACAACATAATGCCAGAAGGGGATGAGCCGCTGCGCCATCTCGATTTGCTCCTCGGCGCTGGGGCGCCCGTAATAGAGCTTAATGCGGTTGCCTGCCCAGTTCTTGACGCGCGGCACATCGGCATCGGGCACGCCCAGGACATGAAAGAGGACATAGGCGGGGTATTCGTAGGTCAGCTCGGCGACGATATCGACTGGGGGACGCGCGCTGATGCGCTCGACCGACCTGTCGGCAATCTGTTGGATGGCGGGCGCGAAGCTGCGCATACGGCGCGGCGTGAACAGGCGGTTGACCAGGGCGCGGATGCGACTGTGGCTGGGCGGCACATTGTTGGAAAGCACAGGTTCGGGGCTGTAATCGCCGGCGGCGAGCATGCGCCGCACCGCATTGGGGAATGGCACGATAGGGCTGATGGTGTTTGCGGCGGTGTAGGTCTGGTGGTCGCGGAAGATCGCTTTGACGTCGGCGTAGCGCGTGATGACCCAGTAGCCGATGTCTGGGCTATAGAAGACGGGTTGCTCGCGGCGGGCGCGGGCAAGCAGCGGGAAGGGCTCGCGCAGGTCAAGCGGGTCGAAGTTGGCGCTGAAATTGCTAACTGGGCAAGGCATGCTTTGATTCATCCTCAGTATATCCAAGAAAGAATTGCATATCCAAAATATTTATGGACTTGTAAGGGCGAGCCAAAGCTCGCCCAACACTGCTGATTGGGCGACTGACGATGAGTGTCGCAGGGCTGTGTCTGCGCGATCCACCGTTTCTTATTTTATTGTTGATTATACTCTTCTTGAATTAAAATTTGATGCAATTGTCCAGAAACTAGGACCTGCCCCGCCAAGCCTGCGCAATACGCCGCGCGCAATCCAGCAGCCAGCGCGCGCTGATAATCATTGTGGCGGCGAGCGCGTTGAAAAGCACATCAATATTGTCGTATACGCGGTTGGGCAAGAGCGACTGTATGCCCTCGTCGAGCCAACCTAATATAACGGAAATGATTAAGGCGAGCAGGGCAGGCGCGGGTACGCCCCGACCATTGGCTTTGCGTTCCAGCAGCGCTTCGTGAACCAGCGCCGCCACCAAGCTGTATTCAAAAAGGTGCGTGCGCTCCTCGGGCGTCGCGACGCCAATTCTGAGCCATGCCATCACATAGACAATCAGTATGCCGATGCCTAGCGCAATCTCGGCGCGTCCGGGCCGCCGTCTGACAAAGAGAATAGAGATGATGACCAGCGATACCAAGCATGTGAGGAAAATCGTAGCGCTGAGTTCATCGCGCTCGCGGAGTGCTGCGGCTATGGCCGGCGCGTTGCCGAGGGTGGCGTAGATCCCTGCCAGGACGATGAACAGCGCCGTCCAGAGCCGCCGTTCGCGCTTGGAAGTAAAAAACGACATGACAATTGCCATAGCTCCTTGAATACTGGAACAATTGAATCCCAAGTGAGTCAAGCAAATTCCCAGACAAGAATCCATTGTTGCAAGCCAACTGAACTGTTCGCTAACCTACGATTTTTGCAAGCTGGAATGCCTTCTTCGCCGTCAAGTACCTGCCGCAAGGCGACGCGCAAATCTGCCATGATTTCTTCTTTTGTCGGCTCGCGGTAGTCGTCTTACGCGAGCGTAGGTGGCACTTTGGTTACAGTCGAATTCAGTTTATCGGGATTCATCACTTGCCTCCAGATTCCGAGCATGATTATAGCGCAAGCTGGATAGACAAACGGGGATTACATACGCCTTGCTTCGTCAGCCGCCTGTGCTAGCTGCTGGATTTCCTGTACGCTGATGTCGGTTTCATCGGTTTTCGAGTAAATGGTGAGCAGGGTAACCACATCATCAATTTGGGCCTAATAGATGACACGGAAGCCGCCGCTCTTGCCACTCCGAGCGGCGCGGTTGGGCAGGCGCACCTTGTAGACCGAATAACCAATCCTTGGGATGCGCTGTCCTGGACGCTCGCCATTCATCAACTGCAACACGAGCTGTCGAACTTCAGTGGTGACTGAAGGATACTTTCGTTGGAGAGCTTTCGATTGCTTGTGGAACCATGACAAGATCTCAACGTGCGTTGGCATCTTGTTTCATTTCACGGTCAAGTTCGTCCAGGACTTCCAGCGCTGGCCGTCCTTTAACACCAGCAAGCGCTTCCCGCAAGGCGATGCTCAGTTCTTCTAACAATTCCGCTTTCGTCGGCTCGCGGTAGTCGTCTATCTCAAGCGTTGGCGGCGCAGTCGAATTCAGTTTGTCAGGATTCATCACTTGCCTCCAGATTACTGTTCATGATTATAGCGCAAGTTGATGATTCAGCCGGATTTATATGCGTCTGGCATCGTCGGCTGCTTGCGCCAGTTCTTGGATTTCCCGCGCGCTGATGTCGCTTGCTTCGGTCTTGCTGTAGATGGTCAGCAGAGTAACCACATCATCAATTTGGGCCTATTAGATGACGCGGAAGCCGCCGCTCTTGCCACGCCGCGCGGCACGGTTGGGCAAGCGCACCTTGTAGACCTCGTAGCCGACGCGCGGGATGCGCTGGCCGGGGCGTTCGTCGTTTGACAACCGCGAGATAAGTTGCCGAACTTCATTTGTTACCGATGGATACTTGCGCCCAAATGTCTTGGTTCTCTTGCGAAATCTCGGTAAGATGTCAACCTGCGTTGGCATCTTGTTTCAATTCGCGGTCAATTTCATCCAAGACTTCTAGCGCAGGCCGCCCTTCTACCCCAGCCATTGCTTGACGCAGGCCGATACGGATATCTTCTAGGATTTCTTCTTTTGTCGGCTCGCGGTCGTCGTCTTCCGCTAGCGTTGGCGGCGCAGTCGGATTCAGATTGTCGGCATCCATAGCAATGCTCCTGATTTCTCGTCTATCATTCTAGCGCAATTTTGTCGCGCTATTCAATAATACGGCGAGATTCGTTATCATTAGCGTCACTATTTTTTGCAGCGCGGGAGTAAGCGATGACAATCAAACTAGGCATTATCGGCGCGGGGCGGGTTGGACGTTTGCATGCCAATATCTTGACCAGCCGCGTAGCGAATGCCCGCCTGCTGGCGATAGCCGATATCTACGCCGAGTCCGCCAAGTCCGCCGCCGAAGAATATGGCATTCCCGATTACACCAGCGATGCCAGCGAGTTAATCAACAGTGGTACCCTGGACGCCATCGTGATTTGCTCTTCCACCGATACCCACGTGGCATACATCATCGAAGCGGCGCAAGCCCGCAAGCAGATATTCTGCGAAAAACCCATTGACCAGGACCTGGCAGCAATTGACCGCGCGCTTCGCGCCGTGGCAGCCAACGGCGTCAAGCTGCAAATCGGCTTCAACCGCCGCTTTGACGCGGGCCATGCGCGCATCAAGCGCGCGCTAGAAAACGGCGAAATCGGGCGACCGCATACGCTGACGATAACCAGCCGCGATCCCGCGCCGCCGCCAATTGATTACATCAAGGTATCCGGCGGCTTGATGATGGACATGATGATTCACGATTTCGATCTCTGCCGTTTCCTGCTGGGCGATGTCGAGCAGATCTACGCCATGGCGGATGTCTTGGTCGATCCCGCGATTGGCGCGGCCGGCGATGTCGATACCGCTAAGGTGATGCTGCGCTTCGAAAATGGCGCGCTTGGCACGATCGAAAACAGCCGCCAGGCGGTCTACGGTTATGACCAGCGCGTGGAGGTCTTTGGCAGCGGTGGCGAAGCGCGTACCGGCAATGTCCATCCCAACCAAGTTACAATCAGCGACGCCACGATTCCCTGCACATGGGACGCAGCTCCATCGACCTCTATTCCAACGACATCGGCGCGCCCTTTGAAACGATTGACAGCTTCGCGGCTTATGTTGGCGGCTCGCCCACCAATATCAGCGTCGGCGGGCGGCGGCTGGGACTGCGCACGGCTTTGCTGACCGCCATCGGCGCGGACCCGGTCGGCGATTTCATCTTGCACTTCCTCAAGAACGAAGGCGTGGAAACGCGCTTCATCCCGCGCAAGCCGCAGCGCCGCAGTGCCGCGGCGGTGCTGGGCATTGAACCGCCGGATAAATTCCCGCTGGTCTTCTACCGCGACAACTGCGCCGATATCAACTTGACCATTGATGACGCGCTGGCGGCACCACTGCGCGATTGCCGCGTTTTTCAATTTGCAGGTACCAACCTGAGCCTGGAGCCGAGCCGCAGCGCCACCATGTTCGCGGCCGAAACGGCGCGGGCGGCGGGCGCAAAAGTGATTTTTGATGTCGATTTTCGTCCCGATCAATGGCATGACGCGCGCGCATTTGGCGTGGTGGCGCGCAGTGTTTTACGCATGGTCGATGTGGTGATTGGCACCGAGGACGAGATCAATGCCGCTTTGCTGCGCGACGAATCGCAGTTGCAGCTGACGCACTCGCAAGTATCCGATACCAAAGTCGCGGGCGATACCCGCGCCGCCATCAAGACCATGCTCAGCCTAGGACCAGAAGCGGTAGTGGAAAAGATTGGCTCCCAAGGCGCGCGGGTGCATCTGCGCGCTGGCGCGGTGATTGACGCGCCCGGCTTCCCGGTCGCGGTGACCAATATCCTGGGCGCGGGCGACGCCTTTGGCGGTGGCTTCATCTATGGCTTGGTGAAGGGCTGGGGCTGGTATAAAGCGGCGCGCTTGGGCAATGCCTGTGGCGCTATCGTCGTTACCGAGCATGGCTGCGCCAATTTTATGCCGACCATGCCCGAGGTCGAAGCCTTCGCCGCAGCCTACGGCGGGCTGGATTGATTCGCAAGTGGATAAATTTCAACGGGCTCAACTGGATTGGATAATCTTATGGTCACGAAAACCAACGAAGACGGCTGGATAACCTATATGAGCGGGGATGACCTGCTGGTACGCGCGCGCAGCGAGCGCGCGGCGCTGGCGGCGACCTGGCAGGGTTTGAGCGAAGCAGACATGATTGCCCGCCCGGGACCGCATCCCGAATGGTCGGTAAAAGACCTGATAGCCCATATCTGCTGGTGGGAAGGTTCGACGACCAATCTGGTGTCGCGCGCCTTGAGCGGGGAGATGATCGCCAGTCCAAAAACGACCGATGAAGTCAACGCCAGCGTCTATGCGGACAATCGCGATTTGCCGCTCGCGACTGCGCTCGAGCTCTTCGAAGCGAGCTTCCAACCGCTTGAGAATCTGCTGCGGCGCATGACCGACGCCGAAATCAATGACCCGGCAGTCTGCAATATCCGCGATATACCGCTCTTGTATTTTCTGGTGGGCAATACCTTCGCCCATTACGCCGATCATATTGAAGACCTGCGAGCCTATGTCGCGGAGCTGCCCCCACCTGGGGTCCAAAATGAGGGAGGGGCTTAAATTCGTATATGCGAGCGAGCCATTATTCTGGAATCTCGGATTGAATAACGGCGCGCGATATTAACTCAAACACGCAAAATAACTCCCTTTCCCTCGTTCTGGGGGTAAGGGGCGGGGGGATGGGGGTCAAAATGCAATACACATCAGAAACCATGCTGATCAAATCCAAGGACAGCGGCGGCTCTGGCATATTCGCAGAGGTTAGCGCCGGGCAGGCTGGCTGGGATTATCTCAATATGGCAGCCATGCGCCTGCGCCGCGGCGAGAGCTTCGGCGTCGAGACGCGCGGGCACGAAAACGCCACCGTCATCCTAGGCGGCGTCTGCGATATCAGCACCAGCGACGGCGACTTCAAGAACGTCGGCCGCCGCTGCGATGTCTTCAGCGGCATGCCCTACGCCATTTATCTGTCGCGAAATAAGGAATTCGAAATCACCGCGCGCAGCGACAGGCTGGAATTTGCCTCTTGCTGGGTGCCAACCGACCAGGATTTCCCCACGCAACTGGTCAGGCCGGCTGACAGCGAAATCGAGCTGCGCGGCGGCGGCAACGCCTCGCGCCAAATCAACGGCATCCTGCCGCCGGGCTTCAACTGTCATCGCATCGTGGCGGTCGAGGTTTATACGCCGCCGGGCAACTGGTCGAGCTATCCGCCGCATAAGCACGATGTGCATGTCGAGGACGCGGCCGGCAATTTGCTGGAAGCCGACCTGGAAGAGATTTACTTCTACAAGATTGACCACCCCGGCGGCTATGCCTATCAGCGCGTTTACAACGACGACCGCAGCATCGACGGGCTAATGATGGCGCAGAACCACGATAGCGTGCTGGTGCCCGAGGGCTATCATCCCGTCGTCAGCGCGCATGGCTATACGACTTATTATCTGAACTTCCTAGCCGGCAGCGCGCAGTCGCTGGCGAACAGCGATGATCCGGCGTATTCGTGGGTGCAGGGGACTTGGACGTACATTGATCCGCGCCTACCGATTGTGCATCATGGGATGGAGGGGTAGTACAGTGCGCTATACGCTATAATGGAGCAGGAGTTGTCGCGGAGGCCTAATTCTGGTGCGAATTACCAAGGTATCAGTGAAGAAATTGTTTGGGATATTCGACCACGAGATTCAGCTAAATCAGAGGTCTCGGATTACGATTGTTCACGGTCCCAACGGTTTCGGAAAAACTATCTTGTTGACGATGCTCAATGGGCTGTTCAACGCTAGCTATCGTGTATTTCGTGAAGTGTCATTTGAGGAATTTCGCGTTTACTTTGATCATCAAGTATTCCTCAACCTCCGTGAAGATAATGATGAGCTACAATTGTCATTCACCGACGTTACTGGCACTCACTCGGCCGTTCTGCATGATGATTCCGAAGACGGGGTTGGCTGGCTGAATGATATCAAACGCAGCGAAAATGTAGAACTAATCAAGACGCAGCGTTTGCAGACAGAAGTAGCGATTGAGTCGGAATCCTACTTTTCTGATTCCCGTACACGGAATATTAATCTCGCAGTTGAGGAATCTGCGGCAAAGACCGCACACCTAGTTCACAATGTTCATGAGGAACGAGAACTGTCGGAATCGCAATGGGAGGAGATAAATGGCATATTAAAGAATTTAAGAAACGTAATTGTACATCATCATGTAGAAGATGAACTTGAGGGTCCTATCGTCGCGGAAATACAGAACAAGCTAAACTATGTAGAAGCTGAACTGAAAGACATTCTCCGACGCGAGTCCAGTATAGAAGCACGGGATAGGCGTCTGACTATGCTTGTCGAATTACTTAATGGGCATTTTGACTTTAAGAGAATATACACTGACGCCGAAAATGGTCTGATTATTGTGGCTGATAACAGCCAGTTGATTCCAGTAGCAAGTTTATCATCTGGCGAGCAGCATCTCCTTGTACTATATTCCAAACTCCTATTCGATATACCCCCGAAATCATTGGTATTGATTGATGAACCTGAGCTTTCACTCCATGTAACTTGGCAACACGAATTCCTAAATGATTTGAAGCGCATCATTGACCTCTGCGATTTCAATGTATTGATTGCAACGCATTCGCCACAGATTGTCCATGACAAATGGGATTGGATGGTTGATTTACATAATCCGGAAGCAGACTACAGCGATGAAATTGCCGAATACGCCTGAGGATGTCGTCGCAAAACTTCGGATGTTTCGTAGTCGGTATCCTCGGCATTCACTTGTGCTTGTTGAAGGTCCAACTGACAGAGCGTTATGGACAGAATACAAGACAGCACGTTGTAGTCTTATTCCAACAGGCAATAAAGAGAAGGCTGTTAAAGCTATGGAAATGGCGAATTCAAAGTCTTCACTGCAGGGGGTGGCTGCTGTCATTGACCCCGATTATTGGCTTATTGAACGATCCGGCTCCCTCCACTTAGACAGCCTGCTCTATGACGATTCGCCAGACATGGAAATGATGACGCTGAATTCGCCCGCGCTGGAAAAAGTGCTGCGCAATACTTTCGTCGAAATAGAAACGGGGGAAATTCACCGTTTCGCGCATTCGCTAAGATCCGAAGCGATTCGTTTGGCAAAAGAATTCGGTCAAATCCGTCTATTGGACTTCCGACATCGTGAATACAACTTGAGCTTGCGTCGGGTAGCGGATAATTTCGCCGTATTTATCGACCAGCAAACTCTAGAGTTTTATCATGAAGAAGTAGCGAAAACACTGTTGGGCGAAAACGCTATTCTTAGCGAATCCGAACTGCTAAGCCAGATTGAGACTTTTGAAGTCGATATTAGGATAGGCCATTGGCTATGTCGTGGTAGGGATACCTTGTCCATATTATCAATTATTCTACCGCATTGTTTCAATCAATTTTTTGATCGTGACATGTCTCACAAAGCACAAAATCAAACTACGGGGAACGAATTGGCGCGAACCTTACGTCTCGCATTTGAATTCGCGCATTTCATTGTTACCAAGCTCTATTCCCGCATCCGCAGTTGGGAAAACAACAACTCGCCCTACCGCATCATCCGCGATTTCCCTGATGAAAGGACCCCCGCATGAACACCACCCGCCTCACCATGTCCCAAGCCCTCGTCCGCTACCTAGCCAACCAGCACGTCGCCCGCGACGGCGCGGAAAATCCCTTCTTCGCCGGCATGTGGGGCATCTTCGGCCATGGCAACGTCGCCGGCATCGGCCAAGCGCTGGAACAATACGCCAGCCACTTCCGCTATTACCAATCCCGCAACGAACAAGCCCAGGTCCTGGCATCGGTGGCCTATGCCAAGCACCGCAACCGCCTGGCGACATTCGCCTGCGCCTCGTCCATCGGCCCCGGCGCGACCAATATGGTAACGGGCGCGGCGGTGGCGACCGTCAATCGCATACCGGTGCTGCTGCTGGCGGGCGACATCTTCGCCGAGCGCATCCAAGCCCCGGTCTTGCAGCAGCTGGAAAGCGAGCATAGCCAGGACATCAGCGTCAACGACTGCTTCAAGCCCGTTTCGCGCTATTGGGACCGCATCTATCGTCCCGAGCAGCTCATCACCGCCCTGCCAGAAGCCATGCGCGTCTTGACCTCGCCCGCCGATACCGGCGCGGTCACGCTGGCGCTGCCGCAGGATGTGCAAGCCGAAGCCTATGACTACCCCAGCGCCATGTTCGAGAAGCGCGTCTGGCGCATCCCGCGCAACCGCCCGGACAGCGCGGCATTAAAGCGCGCCGCCGAGTGGCTGCGCGCCAGCAAGCAGCCCATCATCATCGCCGGCGGCGGCGTCCATTACAGCGACGCTTATGCGGAGCTGGCGCGGCTGGCGGCGGAATGCGGCGTCCCGGTCTGCGAAACACAGGCTGGCAAGGGCGCGCTGCGCTATAACAACCCGCTCAACCTGGGCGCGATTGGCGTGACCGGCACAGAAGGCGCGAATATCCTGGCGCGCGAGACCGATCTGGTCATCGGCATCGGCACACGCTACAGCGATTTTACCAGCGCTTCCAAAACAGCATTTTCCAATGAGCGCGCGCGCTTCATCAACATCAACGTTGCCGAGTTCGACGCTTACAAGCACAATGCCCTGCCTCTAGTCGGCGATGCCAAAGCGACTTTGACGGACCTGCTGGACCTGCTCGGCGCATACAAGACCGACGCCGCTTATCAAGAGCGCGCCCGCGCCTATAACCGAGCTTGGGATGCCGAAGTGCATCGCATTTACAACCTGGAGCATGAGCCGCTGCTGAGCCAGGGCGAGGTCATCGGCATGGTCAATGCGCTTTCCGCGCCCGGCGATACGGTGCTTTGCGCCGCTGGCAGCATGCCCGGCGACCTGCACAAGCTCTGGCGCGCGCGCAACCGCAAAGCCTATCATCTCGAATATGGCTATTCGACCATGGGTTACGAGATCGCCGGCGGCATGGGCGTGAAAATGGCTGATCCCGAGCGCGAAGTCTGGGTCATGGTCGGCGATGGCTCTTTCTTGATGATGCACACCGAGATTGTTACCATGGTGCAAGAAGGCATCAAGGTCAATATCATCGTGGTTGACAACCACGGCCACGCCAGCATCGGCGGCTTATCCAAGAGCGTCGGCAGCGACGGCTTTGGCACCAAGTTTCGTTATCGCGGCGCGTCCGGTCAACTGGACGGCGCGACCCTGCCCATCGATTTCGCCAAGAACTGCGAGAGCCTGGGCGCGCATGTGATTCGCGCGGGCGACCGCGAAGCCTTTTCGCGCGCCATAGCAGAGGCGAAAAGCATCCAGGGACGTCCGGTTTGCATCGTTACCGAAACCGACCGCCGCCAGCGCGTCCCAGGCTACGAATCTTGGTGGGATGTGCCGGTGGCGGAGGTCAGCGAAAGCGAATCGGTGCAGTCCGCGCGCCACGCTTATGAAGATTACAAAAAGCGCGAAAAGTATTATCAGTAACGCTTCGCCAAGGAATAGCCATGACAGACGCGCTCAAAGTTGGCTTGATAGGCTGCGGCAACGTCGTGCAATATGGGCATCGTCCCGCGCTGACGACGTTGCCGCAGCTTGAATTGGTCGCGCTGGCTGATATCACGCCGGGGCGGCGCGAAATTGGCAAAGCCTGGTTCAGCCTGCGCGACGACCAGCTCTATGCCGATTACCGCGACTTGCTGGCGCGGGACGATATTGACGCGGTCGCGATTACCGTGCCGCAGCAATTTCGGCGGCAGATTGCGCTGGACGCTTTTTCCTCGGGCAAACACGTATTAAGCGAGAAGCCAATCAGCACGACGCCCGCTGTTGCCGATGAGTTGATTCAGGCGGCATCCGCCGCCGGGCGCAAGCTGGCGATGTCGCATAATTACCACTTTTTGCCAGAGTTTCGGCAAATCAAGCGCATGCTCGGCGCAGGGTTGATTGGCGACCTGCGCGTGGCCACGCTGCACTTCATGGGCGTCATCGATTACCCCGGCGCGGCTGAGTATCAAGCCGATTGGCGGCATAGCATGGCGGCTGGCGGCGGCGTCTTGATGGACATGATTCACGCCGTCTACCTGGCCGAGTGGCTGGCGGGCGAGCCGGCGCAGCAGGTGATGGCTTTTGTGGACGCGCCCGAATATGCCCAGCGCCAGCCGATGATTGAAGACCTGGCGCTGGCGCAGATTGCATTCCCGAATTCTTACGCCGTCATTCACATGGCATGGGGCGAGGGCGTCGGCGGCGTCGATATCAGCGGCAGCGACGGGCAGATCCGCCTGCGCTACAAAGATTATCAATCCGGCGGCTTCAATCAGCCGATAGAACTCTATAGCGTGAACAAGGACTGGCAGCGCGCCGACCACGCCATCGCCAATTTGGAAAATCATTTGGACAGCGTCGCGCGTTCCTTCACCGAGCTTTGGGCGGATTTCGCCACTGCCATCCGCCACGATTCTCAGCCGATGGCACCAGCCAGGTCGGGCGCGCGGGCTTTGCAGATTGCCCTGGGCGCGTATATTTCTGGCGTGACGGGGCAAGTCATCAGCTTGCCGCTTGATACGACGAGCCCGGTTTATCAAAAAGGCATTGCGGGCATCAAGGAGCTGGATGCCTGGCATGGCAGCAAGACCAAAGCGGCCGGTTTATTCGGCTTGCGATCCTAGTGCTTGCGCGCTTTGTCTGCCCCATCCCCAGGGGCTATTGCATCTATATCCATAACTGTCGAATTTGACACCATACTGACGAATTGGAACGAAAATAGGTGATTTGCTACAGTAGCGGACAAGCCTTGTAGGGGCGACTCTGTGGACTATGTTGAAAAACAGCCCCCATCCCCCGGCCCCTCCTCGCCATCTCTATGGCGAGCATCCCCAAAATGAGGGAAGGGGAGCTTGCTGACCTGTCTTGAGCCGTTAAGCCCCTCCCTCTTTATGGGATAGTTCGCCATAGAGATGGCGAACGGGTTTTGGGTGGGGGGAAATTGAGAATTTCAACAGCGACAGATTGGTCGCCCCGACACCGCCCCTGAAATTTCCATTATTTTGTTGGAATCACATCTGTGGCTCGCCCAAGATGAAATTGGCTGCAAAATCGTGGGCGATGCTCAGCAACTGCCCCATAGCAGCTTGCGATGACTGCCGATGATATAGCCAAACTGCCCTTCGAACTCGATCAAATACCAGCCCCCCTCAATCTCGTAGACTGGTACTTCCGAGTTGAGCCAGACCAGCCCGATGATCTGTCCGACCGCCGGTTCAGAACGCAGAAAGAGCGTCTGCGTCAGTTTAATTTGACATATCGGCTGCGTCGCCGTATTTTCTGGCTGCGGTGGGTCCTCCTCGGCGGCTGACGCTGGCGCGGCGGCGGCATAAGGTCCCGCGCCCATTACCAGCGCAACCGTGCCGGCACCGGGCAGCTGCGCGCAGGTGTCGTAGCCATGGATGCTATGCGGCAGCCAGGCCAGCGCGCGCGGCATGGTGGCCGCGTCCAGGAACATGACGCCGCCGCCAATGCGCCCGACGAAGCAGACGCGCGTGCCAGCCGGCACATGCCCCCAAACATCCGTGGCGCTTATGACAACTTGCGCGATGACCTGAGCGTTGCCAATGCCGCTGCCCGTGAGCGGCTGGAAGTTGGCATTGCCGCCGACTGTCACGCTGTGGTCGAGATAGGCTTCGGGTGGCGGCGCGCTGGGCGCGCTGGAATCGCGTTTGCTGCTGGAACTGCTGCTGCCACTTGAGTCGCTTGAGCCGCTGCTGCTGGAATTGCTGCTGTCGCTTGAGCCGCTGCTGCTGGAATTGCTGCTGCCGCTTGAGTCGCTGCTGCCATCGGTGACTCGCTGCGGGCTGCCACTGGCGACGGCGCTGCCAAAAGCGTGGATAGAATCACCCGTAATCCTCGAGCAAGTGCCGTTCGCTATCGATTCGCCTCCGGCGCAGGAAAAGGCATCCACATGCCAGCCATATTCTTCGCCTTGTAACAGCCCGGTGAATGTAGCGGAAGTCTTGCTGGTTGCCTTCGATTCGAACTGTGAATGCACACAATACCAGATTGTGGCACCGGGGTTTTGCGAATCGGGAGGGTGAGCAGCCCAGGAGACCGTAATCTCTCCCTGGCCGCCCGGCCCGTCGTAGGCAAGAGTGCAACCGCTCGAGGTTGACGACACCGCTGTAAATGTATCAGCAGCAACAACAGCTTCATACATGCAACTCGGGCTGAGCGTATCTTTTTCGATAGAAGCTGCTTCGATGGCAGTACAGCCTAAGGCGCTTACTGTGTAACGATACTTCGTCCCAACCGTGAGCCCGGTGACAGTAATGGTGAGGGCTTGTGTGTTCAAATGCTCCCAAGGGGATAATCTGCTCTCTGCAACCGGCTGATACCGAACATTGTACCAGATTCGCAGGGTGTCATCGCCGAAGCCGCTGTGCGCGGTCCAAGTGATCGAGGCCTCGCCGCTCGTGTCCGTTCCCTCTTGCGCTTGCGCGCCGAAGGACGCCAAAGCAGCCAAGATTAGAATCGTAAGAGAAAAGAGCAAATATAGACGCGCGCGAATGTATTTCATTTTACCCCCTAGTATAGATGTTTAAGGGATCGTCGCGTGGACGACCCATCCATATTGCAGACTATAGTCTACAAAATTGCTCCACGCAATCAGAATGCGAGCCAATTTCAGTCTATAGTCTGTAGAGAATTGACGCCCAGGTTGGAAAATTAACCTATGCGTCAATTCGAGAGTTACTTTGGCGAAGTCATCAAGCAGCGTCGACGCGCACAAGGCATGTCCCAAGATGAATTGGGGCATGTTTCGGGCTTGCACCGCACTTACATCAGCGAGATTGAGCGGGGTTTGAAATCACCGTCGCTGCGCGCCATGGCCGCGATCGCGGCGGCAATGGGGGTTAATGTATCGACCTTGATTGCCGAAGCCGAAAACAAACAGAAATTGGAGATGAGACTTATTAAGTAAGATTCATACTTGTATTACGATTTGTAATCGTTAAATCTCTGAACATATCGTCGCTTTTCTACCCCATCCCCAGCCTTTCCCCGAATCATCAGGGCAGGGTGGCTCGATAATGAAGTTGGGATGTTTCGCAAATTTTGCATCAATAACTTGGTTCTGCTGAAGTAATTCCAACAATGTAATGCGAATCCTAAAATGTATGGATTTGCAGGGGCGGCAGTTCTGCCGCCCCTGCAAGGCTTGTCCGCTACTGGTGGATATTCGCCAATTATTGCCCAATCCTTCTGCCACTTGCTAAAATTTAGCATTTTGAATTTGCAAAATTGTGAAAATAAAACCGAATCCATTCATATAAGTCGGCTGTAGGGGCGGCACCGGGCTGTGGGGAATTATCATTAACATGCGCTATAGTTGAGCGTGTCCGCAGCGCAAAAGGAGCAGCCAGATGTTACATGGTCTGATGATGGACTTCCCGCTGACATTGGATCATATCCTCGAGCATGCGCGCCGCATGTACCCCGAGAAAACAATTATTAGCAAACTGCCCGCTGGCGCGCTGCGCGAATACAGCTACGCCGAGTTTTACACGCGCGTGAAGCGGCTCTGCAATGCTTTGGAAGCCTTGGGCATTGAACCCGGCGATCGCGTCGGCACCTTTGCCTGGAACAGCTTCGAACACGCGGAACTGTACTTCGGTGTGCCGCTGGCGGGCGCGGTCTGCCACACTTTGAATATCCGCCTGCCGCAAGACCAGCTCGCCTACATCATTAACCATGCCCAAGACAAAGTGATCTTCGTCGACGGGTCGCTGGTTCATTTGCTGGCGCCAATCGCGCATAAGCTGGAGACGGTTGAACAGTTCGTGGTTTTCAACGCCGATGGCGGTCAGGCGGTCAATTTGCCCAATGTCCTGCAATACGAAGACATCATGGCAGCAGCCAGCGAGCGCTATGCCTGGCGCTGTGGCGACGAAAAGATGGCGCTGGCACTCTGTTATACCAGCGGCACCACAGGCGCGCCCAAAGGCGTTTTAATCAGCCATCGCGCCATGGTCTTGCATACATTTTGCGTTATGACGGCTGTCGCATTTGGCATCACCGAGCGCGATGTGGTGCTGCCGGTTGTGCCACAATTTCACGCCATGGCTTGGGGGCTGCCCTACGCCAGTACCTACGCTGGCGCGACAATGGTCATGCCGGGACCGCATCTCAAACCGGATGCCCTGGCGCAGCTGATTGAATCCCAAGGCGTGACCATCGCCGCTGGCGTGCCAACGATATGGAACAGCCTCTATCACGAACTGCGCCGCGAGCCGCGCGATGTCGCGTGCATCAAGCAGCTCATCGTGGGCGGCTCCGCCATGCCGCGCGGCTTGATAGCCGCCTATGAAAAAGAACTGGGTGTGAATGTGGTGCATGCCTGGGGCATGACGGAGATGTCGCCCATCGGCTCGGTATCACAGTTGCAGCGCCGCCACGACGCGCTTGACGCAGAGCGGCGCTGGGATATCAAGGCGAAACAAGGCTATTTTGTGCCCGGCGTAGAGGCGCGCATCGTCAACCAGGCTGGCGCGGAATTGCCCTGGGATGGCGAAACCATGGGCGAACTGCAAGTGCGAGGCTATTGGGTGGCGCGGCAGTATTACAAGCAGCCGCCTGATGAAGAACACTTCACCGCCGATGGCTGGTTCCGCACTGGCGATGTCGCCACCGTTGACGCCCAGGGTTACATGCACATCACCGACCGCACTAAGGACTTGGTCAAAAGCGGCGGCGAATGGATCTCGTCGGTGGACCTGGAAAATACGCTCATGTCGCATCCCGATGTGCTGGAAGCGGCGGTGATAGCGATGCCAAACGAGCGCTGGGGCGAACGTCCGCTGGCTGTTATCGTGCCGCTGCATGCTGATTTCGACCAAGCGGCGCTGGATGAGCATTTGCTGGGGCATTTCCCCAAATTCTGGCTGCCGGACGAATACGCCGTCGTGGCAGCGATACCCAAGACCGGCGTCGGCAAAATGGACAAAAAAGCGCTGCGCACGCTATACGCAGCTGGCGCGCTCTAATTGACTCGCGCTCCAGCTGTAAGATTGGGCGATAGACGGCCAGGGTCGGCGAGCTGTGTCTATGCCCACGCGCCCTCGCGTTCTCAGTAGAAACAAGTAAGTAATGGGAATAAATGCGTACAACATGTTTCGTGGTTTTGGGCGACTCACAGAGTCGCCCCTACAATTCGACTTTTATTCTGTTGCATGACTCAATTGTTGTTTCTTCTTATTATAAGTATAAATGTGCATCATTTCTGCCACCATCGTTTTGATACAATTGCCCAGTCGCTGACGCCATTATTTGCCGAAACATAGGTGAAAGAAGAGACCATGAAAGTAACAGGCATCCGCACGATTTTGTTCGAGCATGACATGGCGCGCGCCATCGGCGACGCCAACAATCCAAGCGGGCGCGCCCAATACGCGGCGCTGGCGGTCTTCCTGGATAGCGATGTGGGGCTGACCGGTGTCGCATTGGGCGACCCCGGCGCGGCGGTCCCTATGCACAAAATGGCGGAGAACCTGCTGGTCGGGCGCGACCCGCGCGGTGTGCGTGGCTTGTGGGGGCGCATGGCGAATTTCGCCTTCAAGGGCGGCAACCGTGGTGCCATCACCGACGTCATTGCCGCGCTGGATGTGGCGCTTTGGGACCTCAAAGCCAAGGCGAATGACGAACCGCTGTGGAAGACTTTGGGCGCGTCCAGCCGCGCGGTCAAAGCCTATGCCAGCGGCATCGACCTGCCGCTGGACGGCGCCGGCATCCGCGCCTTTTATGAATCGCAAGCGGCGCGCGGCATCGCCATCGGCAAGCTGAAGGTCGGGCTGGACCGCGAAGCCGACCTGCGGCGCATCGGCATCATGAAAGCGGCTTTGGCGACATCGGGCAAAGAACCCGTGCTGCTCATCGATTCCAACGAGTACTGGTCGCCCAAGCAAGCCATTCAGCATATCCGCTATTTCGAGCGCCATCACGAGATCTTCTGGGCAGAAGAGCCGGCGCGCCGCTGGGACTATACTGGCTTGCGGCGGGTTTCGGATTCGGTCAACGCGGCGGTGGCGACCGGCGAAAACCTGGATGACGCCGCCGATTTCCGCCCATTAATCGAGGGGCGGGCGGCGGACGTCTTGCAGATTGGCGTCGGCACGGGCGGCATTACCGGCGCTATGCGCGTGGCGCAGATGGCTGATGGCTTTGACTTGCCGGTATCGGTGATGAATTGCCCGGGCAATTTCATGGCGCATTTCGCGGCGGTCCTGCCCAATCATATCTGGATGGAAGTGGTGGACGCCGGGCGCGCTGAGGTTTTCAGCCATGACAGCCGCGTCGAAGACGGTTACATCATTTTGGGCGACGCGCCCGGCAATGGCATTCAGTTTGATATGGCGAAGCTGGAAGCCTGCCGCGTGCGCGAGCGCTCGGCGGCGGCTGCGCCCAGCCCCTGGGGGCGGCGGCGCGGCGCGGGCTTGCATGTTGTGGGGGAGGGCGAGGCGCTGGAGCTTGGGGAGGAGTGAGGATAGCCGCGCCCAGACTCACTCGTCTGTGGATTGGGGGTTCTCGTGGAAGCCCATGCGTCCGCGGATCCAGCCGATACTTTCCCGCATCGCCGCATAGTTGTCATTGAGCTTGTCGAACTTTGTGCCGAGGCCGTCAATTCTTGAATTAAGCTGGTTGATGTCATGCCGCAGCCACAAAAATACGCCGATGACCGTGCCAACTGTGATGATGAACTGCGTATTCTGATCCATGATGATTCCTCTAAGAATCCAAGATTTAGAATGAGCAATAATAATTATAGCGGAAAATCAACTTTTAAATCAAGTCCTTGCTTTTTGAATATCACAGATGTTTTGCAAGAAAATGCTTAACGCCATGCAACATGCCGTCTACGTCGGCTCGTTCAAAATTGCAAAACTCGCCATGGGCGGCATAATTGCGAATCTTTGCCCATCCGCGTAACTGATCCGCTTCGAGATTGTTTATTACTTGCGACCTCTGCAAGTCCTGAATCAGCGGTTCCATGGTCTTTTTTTGACCGTTTGATTTAGTAATTTTGATTGTCGGCGTCTGTCTTAGACACAAGCGACGCAAAGCGTCTTCCAAGACCGCGCCACACAATACTGCGGCAGGCACATGATCATATTGATCTCGAATCCCTTCGTCCAACAAGGCCTTGGCTTGTTCCATATAATCCCCTGAAACATCGGCAATAATTCGTTCTTCCAAACTGACATAAAAGCCATTGACATAATTGTTTCTTATTCCTTTCAAGGTAGCGACTTTTCGCCTAACATCGGGCAATAGAAACCATCTACGCCGATTCTCACTAACGTAGCCAATCGTCGTATCGTATTCTATAATATCCTGGTATTTTGCTCTCTGATCCGTATTACCAAACAACATACTGATGAGATTACTGGTTTTAACTATCCATTCCCAGTATCTGGAAGCATGGCTATGATCATGAATGTCACACTCTGCAAGTAGTTTTTCAACTTCTTCAATCAACTCATCAAATCTAGATCGGATTTCCTTATCCAATTCGTATGGCAATGGCATATCTCACTACCCTTATGCTCTCTGTATCCTCTGTGTCCTCAGTAGAACCAAGTTAATGATGCAAAATTTGCGAAACATTCCAACTTCATTGTCGAGCCACCCTTCCCTGATGATTCGGGGAAGGGCTGGGGATGGGGTAGAAAAGCGGCGATTCACGTATTTTCATTACTTACTTGATTTTACTTCTGCGCCTATATGGCAAATCGCCCCTACATCAAATCCTTCTGCGCTTTGCCATCGCCCGTCCGCTGACGCGCGGCGCGCCTAAAAGTGCCATGCTGCGGCGGCATATCGACAGCCGCGCCGCCCAGCAAATCGCTGATGGTCAGGACTTGCAGCTTGCGATAGCGCTTCTGCCAGAAGTCGGATTCATACCAGCCAGCCGCCAGCGCCTCTTTAATCATCGGCTGCGTGGGCTTTTCCAGCGTGATGAAAACGCCGATTGCCGCTTTCTCGCGTTCCAGCACGCCCTTCAAATCGCGGATATCGCCCGACTTCACCGCGCCCGATTTCACCTGCGCGATGACCTTGCGCGGCTTGGGCTTGCCTTTTTTGTCTTGCTCGAAAAAGTTGATGACGCCGTCAATGCCTTGGTCCGCGCCTTTTCTGCCTTTGCGGCTGCCGGCTTGCCCGCCGACCGGTTTCGCGCCCACCAGTGACAGCGCCCACCATTCAAACTGATAGCGGCCCTCGTTGGCGGAATCGGTCGCCAGCTCGCGCGCGCCGGCTGTTGTGGTTGGCTCGCCGATGACCTCGTAATCCGTCCCAGAGACCAACTCGAACATATCCAGCAGGCGGTACTTCTGCAGCGAGACGCTGAGGTGGGTGATGTCGATGCCGATCCATTTGCGCTTGAGCTTGTGGGCGGCGGCGATGGCGGTGCCGCAGCCGCAGAAGGGGTCGAGCACGACGTCGCCTTCGTTGGACGACGCGCGGATGATGCGCTCCAGCAGGGCGACGGGTTTTTGCGTGGGGTAGCCTAGGCGTTCTTTGGCGTGCGCGCCGATTTTAGGTATTTCTGTCCAAGTGTCGGAAGGTACTTTTCCTGGAGCATCTTTTAGATAGTACTTAAATCTTGGTGCCCCACCAGTTTTCTTAGGCCAATGTATCAATCCTATTGTGTCCATGCGATCTAGTTTCGAATGGATTCCTAGTTGGTCCCATTCCTTTTCTGGTGGCAGAAGTTGCTTAAGCCATTCGGGAAAACGTTTGTATCCGGCAGGTATTGCCCAAGCACGCCCCCTACTGGGTAGTCTCCCTCGCCATTCCTGATAAGCTTCTGGACCACCTGCTTTGCCGCCCGTAATTGGTTGTGTTGTATATGCACCTCTTTCGTCACTAAACGAATAGTTTTGCCGTTTATATTTATCATCATAATCTTCAAATTGTTGGTTCCAAATCCAATTGCCACCTTTGCAGTACATTAGCAAGACATCGTGGACAGCAGGCCATTGTTTTGCCCCTAAATTGTGAGCTGCGGTTCGCTTCCAAATTATTTCATTGCGAAAATTTTCAGCGCCAAAAATCGCATCGAGCACAATCTTGAGATAATGACTGGCAGTCGGGTCGCAGTGCAGGTACAAGCTGCCAGTAGGCTTCAAGACGCGGTGCAGCTCGACTAGCCGCGCTGTCATCATCACCAAGTAAGCCATCATCTGGTTGCGGTCAATCAGGTTCAGCAGCGCTTCAATCGCTGTGCTGACCTTGTCCGGCGCGTTGAGGATGATGTCCTGGTAGGTTTCCTCAGCCGCCTCGCCCCAATGCCAGGTGTCCTCAAAAGCCGTGATTTGCGCTTGGCTGTCCGCGCCGCTTTCGGCTTTGAAGAGCACGTTGTAATTGCGGTTGCTGTTGAAAGGCGGGTCGAGGTAGATGAGGTCGACGCAGGCGTCGGGGAAGTATTCGCGGCTGCGCAGGATCTCGAGGTTGTCACCGTAATAGAGTCGGTTCTTCATGCCCCCAGCCTAAGTCCTTGCTTGATTAGGATATTTGTCAAGTATAACACGGCGGGTTGGGCTGTATTGACAGCGAGGCGGCGTAGATATATGCTATAGGCGAGCAAGGGAGCATGATTATGGCTTATGACAAACGCAAAATCGCCAATTCTTTCTATTTGCCCAGGCGTCCATTCCTGCATGGCATTGCGAGGATGTTGGATTTCTCTGGCGCATTGAACCGCCAAATTTTCGCTCAAGTATTAGAACGATCAGATACCCACTCAATGCGCGCTGACTGGGATGCGGTTGGTGATTGCATGCGCAGCGCAGTCAGTGAATATGAAAAAGAACTTGTGGCAAAGGGCTTAATTGAATCAGAATCCGCCTACTGAGCAGCCATCAGCCGAAAACGCATATCCTGAAAGCCTAATTTCCGCGGATTTGATTCAATACATCCCCGAAGAAAAACGCGGGGAATTCATTCGCGAGATCGTACTCCAAGTTGAGCATTATTCAGGCATAATTCCCCATCCAAGCATTGTGGCTAGGTGGGAGCGGATTATGCCAGGCAGTGCCGAGCGCATTCTCAGCTTGTCCGAAAAACACCAGAATCATCGCATGGATATAGAGCGCACAATGTTTGGTGATTTCGTCAAACGTGAACAGCTTGGTTTGTGGTTTTACTTCATCATTGCGCTGGTAATGATTATTGGGGGGACCGTCATTATTCTATCAGGCTATAGCACAGTGGGATTAGTAGCGCTAGCCGCGCCAGTTGCAACGATTGCTGGCTCATTCCTCTACAGTCATCACAGCGCCCGCCATGATTTGCGTGAGAACAAAGACACTTTGCGCCGGTCCGCAAAACAGTCTAAGCTGTCCGAAAGCTCAAATCAAGCCGATAGCTAAATCCTCAATCACTACCCCCCCCATTTGTTACAATAATCACAATCCCGCAAGCATATCCGCCTTGCGACGATGCCAGTCATGCTCGCGCTCGTAAGCATGCGCAATGCGATACAGCATCGCCTCGTCGAAGGCGCGCCCGGTCAGCTGAAAACCAAAGGGCAAACCCGCGCTGCTAATCCCGCAGGGTAGGCTCAAAGCTGGCAGACCGGCCAAATTGGCGTTGAAAGTATGATGGCACATTGAGCCAACCGGCGTATCCGGATAGCCATCGGCGCGCGGCGCATTCAGCTTGTCCAGCGGCGCGGTGGGGATGGGCATGGTGGGCCAGAGCATGGCGTCCAGTTGCTGCTCGGCAAAGGCGCGCTGGATGGCGTCACGGTAAACCGCGCGCGCTTGCTGCGCCGCCAGGTAATGCGTGGCTGGCACCAGCTCGCCCAATTGCACGATGGCGCGCGTGGCTGGGTCGTATTTCTCGCTGTGCGCGCGAATCAACTTGCGGTGATAGCTGCTGCCTTCGCAGAGCACGATGGTGAAGAGCGCGTCCTGCGTGATTTCGAGTTCGGGCATGCTGACTTCGACGATTTGCGCGCCTTGTGCTTGGTATTCGGCGATAATGCCTTCGACCGCTGTCCGAATTTCGTCAATTAAGCCGTCATAGAAGAAATAATCGCGCTCGACGCCGATGCGCAGCCCCGCCACGCCCGCCTCGAGCTCGGCGCGGAAATCGGGCACTGGCTGCTGGGCGCTGGTGGGGTCTTTGCGGTCATGGCCCGCCATGCCCGCCAGCATTAAGGCATTGTCTTCGACCGTGCGCGTCATCGGTCCTACGTGATCGAGCGACCAGGCGACTGGCACGACGCCATGGATGCTCACACGCCCATAGGTCGCTTTCATGCCGACCAAGTTGTTGATGGAAGCTGGCACGCGGATGGAGCCGCCGGTATCCGTGCCCAGCGCGCCGAAGGCCGATCGGCTGGTTACAGCCACGCCCGAGCCGATGCTCGAACCGCCGGGATAGACCTCGCGATTCCAGGGGCTGCGGCTCGGCGGCTGGTTGACGCCATAGGCGAATTCGTGGCAATGCGTCTTGCCGATGATGATGGCGCCAGCTTCTTTCAGCAAGCGGGCGCAGGTGGCGTCATAGTCGGGCACGAAGCCTGCCATCACCTTGGAGCCGCATTCGGTGGCAAAGCCCTCCGTGTAAATGTTGTCCTTGAGCGCGATGGGGACGCCATGCAGGGGACCGCGCCGCTGCCCAGAGGCAATCGCTTTGTCCGCCGCGCGCGCCGCCTCCAGCGCTTCTTCCGCAAGCACGCTGGCATAAGCCCGGACCAGCGGCTCGGTCCTCGCGATGGCGCGCAGATTCGCTTCCACCAGTTCCAGCGAGGATACCGTCCCCGCGTCCAGCATGGCGCTTACTTCACTGAGAGACAGATCGGTCAATTCACTCATCGTTGCTTCCTCCTGCGGCTGCCGCGCGGAAAATTGACGCTGGTACAGCGTCTTGCAGGTCAAAGGCGTCAAAGGATTGAAATGCCGCCATCTGATTCATCAGCAGGGCGGTCAAGACGTCGGCTTCTTCGGGCGAAATCGCCAGTCCCATCTTGTTTGCCAGCGCCAGGACGACGCCGCTGTCCAGCACTTCATCCGAGCTCGCTCTACCATAACTCATATCCATTCCTCCATCCTCTGGGCATTGACGCGTGATGTATCTGGCGCGTTCTTATTCCCGTTGCAGCGGGCATCACGCATAAGACTAGTATAACACGCGCTACGCTGGTGGCTGTATTGACAGGCATGGGGTGAGAATATATGCTTTAGTCAGATAATCAGGAGGATAACATGGCGAATGCGAGAAGAGGCGGGTTTATCCGCGGGTTCGGCGGCATGTTCAGCTTTATAGATGTGATCAACCGGCGCTTGTTTGCCGAGACACCGGCGGAAGCTGACGCGGAGGCAATTCGTGAGGCTTGGGAAGAAGTTGGTGGCTATTTGTATGATGCAATGGGCGTTTATGCGCAAGAGACGGGTGTCTACGTAGATGAGAATGGCGCTTCATGGAGCCTCAAGCAAACGAAAAACGGGAATACATCCAGCTAGACGCGCATTACGAACGGACATCCGGACCCATTCCTCCACCAGGAATGATGCGAGGCTATGAAGACGTCTTGCCGGGAAGCGCAGACCGAATCTTGTCGATGGCGGAGTTCGCGCAAAGGCACCGCGCAAGGTATGAAAATCAGGGAATGTTATTGGCTTTCGTCGTGGCGCTAATATTGATTGCCTTAAGCGCCTACGCTATCTCGCTGGGATTCGCATGGCAAAGCGTTGGCGTCGTCATCGGCAGCATAGCAAGCACAGCCGGCACGTTTATCTACAGCAATCATAACCGAGCACACCGCCTGGAACTGCGCGAACGGCGCGCCGCCCTGCAGCAGCCAGCCGCCCCGCCGGAACTGCCCGACAGCACCAGCCAATCCCCAGATTAGTTCCGCGCTTTATCTCCGTTGTCATCTCCATAGAGCAAACAAGCCACTCGGTGATCGCGCCCGAGCGATTGGAACTGCGGCACGGTATGCGAGCAGGCGGACATGGCTTGTGGGCAGCGCGGATGAAAATGGCAGCCCGAGGGCGGATTCAACGGCGAGGGCGGCTCGCCTTTGGGCAGGTCCCAGTTCATTCGCCGCGCCGGATCGGGCAGGGGAATGGCTGAAAAGAGGACCTGGGTATAGGGATGTTTTGGTTCGGCAAATAAGGTCGCTGTCGGCGCTTCCTCGACGATTTTGCCCAGGTACATAACTGCCACACGATCGCTAATGTGCTGCACCACGCTCAAATCGTGAGTGATGAAAACATAAGTCAGCCCCAGATCTCGCTGTAAGTCGGCAAGCAAGTTTAATGTCTGCGCCTGTACCGAGACATCCAGCGACGATGTCGGCTCGTCGGCGATGATGACGCGCGGCGACAAGGCTAGCGCCGCGGCGATGCCCACGCGCTGGCGCTGCCCCCCGCTTAATTCCGCTGGGAATGCCCGTTCGTGATGGCGATTCAGCCCTACCCTCTCCAGCAGATGGAGTACGCGCTTTTGGCGCTCGGGCTTGCTGCCCTCGCCATAGATATCCAGCGGTTCGCGGATAATTTGGCCGACTCTCATGCGCGGATTGAGCGAGGCGTATGGATCTTGCAAGATGATCTGCGCCTGGCGGCGAAAGGCGCGCACTTCGGAGCGATTCATGCCGAAGATGTCTCGGCCTTGGTAGAGGACTTGCCCGGCGCTTGGCTGCAAGAGACGCAGCAGCAAGCGCCCCAAGGTGCTCTTGCCCGAACCGGATTCGCCGACGACCGCTACCGTTTGCCCGGCGTAAACCTCTAGCGTGACCGATTCGACTGCTTTGACTGTCGCCGTATTGCCGCGCAAGCTGGCCAGCAAACCCGTTTCCAGCGGGAAGTACTTGCTTAGCCCGACAGCGCGCAGCAAGGGGTGCTGTCCCTCAGTCATAGAGGACACAGGCCACCTCCTGCCGCGCCGAGACTTGTTGCAGCGGCGGCGCGCTCGCGCGGCAGACCGCTTTCACATGCGGGCAGCGTGGATGAAAGCGACATCCTGTGGGACGATCAGCCAAGCCAGGCACTTGACCCTGGATGTTCTCTAGGCGGCCCCGGGCGATGCCTTTGCTGGGCAGCGAGTTCAGCAAAGCCTGTGTGTAAGGGTGCAGTGGCTTAGTGAAAAGTGAATGCACATCTCCGAATTCGACGATCTTGCCGGCGTACATCACCGCCACGCGATCGCAGACCTGTGCCACCACGCCTAGATCATGCGTGATGAGCAGGACGCCGGTTCCTTGCTCATCGACCAGCAGGCGGCGTATCAGTTGCAAGATTTGCGCCTGGATTGTTACATCGAGCGCGGTCGTCGGCTCGTCCGCGATTAGCACCTGCGGATGACAGGCGATGGCGATGGCTAGGGCGATCCGCTGTGACATGCCGCCACTGAACTGATAGGGATAGGCTTTCAGCCGTTGCTCCGCGGCCGGAATACCCAATTGCCGCAACAGCTGCAATGCGCGCTGCCGCGCTTGCGCCGGCTCGAGGTCGAGATGTTCTTGCAAGGTCTCGATCACCTGATGCCCGACCGTGAAGAGCGGATCCAGAGCTGTGGCTGGGTCTTGAAAAATCATGGAAATTTGACGTCCGCGCAAGTCTTGCAGCTTGTCCTCGTCAAGCGCCGCCAGGTTGACATCTGCCAAGCGGATTTCGCCGGAGCGGATGCGGGCATTGTGGGCGAGCAAGCGCATGACACTATAGGCGATGGTGGACTTCCCACAGCCCGATTCGCCGACCAAGCCTAGAATCTCGCCGCGCCGCAGGTCGAAGGCGACATCAGAAACAGCCTCCAGCCAGCGGTCGCCGCTTTTAAACTCGGTGGTCAGATTGCGAACGGACAGCAGACTCATCGGCTTATCGACCCTTGCTGGCGGGATTCAACAGGTCCTGCAAGCCATTGCCCAGCAGGTTGAAGCCCAGTACGGCGAGCGAAATTGCCAGGCCCGGTACCAGCACCATCCAAGGTGCCTGCTGCATGAAGGATCGGCCCTCGGACAGCATCAAACCCAATGATGGGTCAGGCGGTTGCGTGCCCAAGCCAATGAAGCTCAAAGCGGATTCCAGCAGGATGGCGATGCCCATCAAGATAGAGGCTTGGATCAAAACCGGCGGGATGGCGTTTGGCAATATATGCCGCAGCATCAAGCGCAGGTGCGACGCGCCGCGCGCGCGCGCGCCCTCGACAAAAAGTTCGTTGACGACTTCCAGTGTCGATCCGCGCATGACGCGGGCGAAGATCGGCACATATACGACCGCCACCGCCATGATCATCACCGAGATTTCGCGGCCCACGAAGCCGGTCAGCGCCACCACCAGCACGATAGCGGGGAAGGCCATAAGCACGTCCATCGGCCGCATAAGGATATTGTCCAAGACCCCGCCAAAATATCCAGCGAGCAGTCCCAGGCTAAGGCCGACAAGCAGGCCGAAGCTGACCGAGCCCAAGGCGACCGCCAATGAAATCTGATAACCGTAGAGCACGCGTGTGAGAATATCGCGGCCGAAGTTGTCCGTGCCCAACAAGTGCGCGCTGCTTGGGGCGCTGAGCGGTGCCATGAAGTCCATCGCTTCGGGGCTGTAAGGTGAATAAAGGGGCACGGTCGCGGTCGTGACAACCAGCACGACGATGATCGCGCCGCCCAAAAATGCTGAGCGACTGGCATGATATATTTTGTGCAAGGCTGTCCACGGACTTTTCATGCGCCCGCGCCTCGTATCTTGGGGTTCAGCAGTCCATAGAGAAGGTCCGTCACCAGATTGACCAGGATGAACATAAATGCGACCACCAGCATGCCCGCTTGCACCACCGGATAATTGCGCTCCAGCGTCGCGCTCACAATCAAGCGGCCCAGTCCCGGCAGACTGAATACTTCTTCCACGATGACGGCACCGCCTAACAAATAGCCGAATTGCAAGCCGATGACGGTGACGATGGGAATGCTGGCATTGCGCAAAACATGCTGATAGATCACCAGCTGCTCGCGCAGTCCCTTGGCACGCAGGAATTTGACAAAATCTCGCTCCAGAACCTCCAGCACAGCCGAGCGCGTAACGCGAACCAGCACCGCTGACAAACCAACAGCCAGCGTCAGCGCGGGCAAGAAAAATGCCCGCAGGTTAAGCAGAATGCCTTCGTTGAGGCGCGTATAGCCGGATGAAGGAAACATGCGCAGACCCAGCGCGAAGACCAGAATCAGCATGATGCCCAGCCAAAAATCGGGGATGGATATGCCAAATAGACCCAAGACCATCGAGGCGCGGTCGGCGACGCCGCCAGGCTTGATGGCGGCGCGAATGCCCAGCGGCACGGCGACCGCAATCGCCAGCGCCAGCGCGAGCAAAGTCAGCTCAATTGTCACGGGCAGCCGCACGCGCAGCAAGTCGATTACCGCTTCGTTGCTGCGGAAGTCCTTGCCCAAATCGCCAGCCAAAACCTTGCCGAGCCACTGGCTGTATTGCAGATGAATTGGCAGATCGAGCCCCAGCTCTTGGCGCACGATTGCCAGGCGCTCGGGCGTGGCGCGCAAGCCGAGGATCACAGCGGCTGGATCGCCCGGTATCAAGCGCAGCAGCAGAAAGATCAAGATTGACGTGCCAAAGAGGACCGGTAACAGGAGCAGCAGACGAGCCGCAATATAGCGAAGTAATCGCATGGGCGCATCACCTAGTGAATAGTTGAAAAAGCCCTTCGGGCGGAATCGGCGAATTGTCCCGCCGCGTTAACAAACCATTTAACATTCTTGTCGCAAGCGTGGCGCGGGAAAAATGATGCCAGAGGCGCGCCGACAGCGCGCCTCTGTGTCGGCGGATATCAGGCCTCAATCCAGATGTCTTCCATGCGCAATTCCAGCGTCGGCAGCGTCTGCGCGCCGTGTATGTTGGGCTGTGTCCAGTAAGTCCGCTTGAAGTTGACCTGGAGTACTTGCGGCGAGTATTCCTGGTGCAGCCGCACGACGTTGTTATAGGCGCTCTGGCGGGCTTCGGGATCGAGCGTGAAGCGGAATTCCTCCAGCGCTTGATCCAATTCGGGCGCTTCCCTAAAGGCGGAGAAATTCCAGGGCGACGTCGAATGCGAAAGCGGATACAAACAGTGCTCGCCAGGATCAGCTGTGGCGCTCCAGTAGGTGCCGGTGATTTCGTAGTTGAGGGTGAAGAGCTCTTCGAACCAGCGCGCCGATTCAAAAGACTCAACCTCGACGCGGAAGCCAGCCGGGGCGAGCTGCTGTTCCAAGAGTTGGCCCACCAAAGGCTGCGTCGGCACTTGCGGCTGGGAAGCGTAGCGGATTGTCAAGCCGTCTTCATAACCCGCTTGCGCCAGCAGCGCTTTCGCGCGCTCGATGTCGGGGCCGCCGTCATAGACATTCGCTCCCGAATACCAAGGATTCGATGGCGAGACTGGCTCGGCGGATGGCGTAGCTTGCCCGAACCAAACCAAATTGGCGATAGATTCGCGGTGAAGCGCCCATTGCAAAGCTTGGCGCACTTCCACTTTGTCGAATGGCGGCTTGGAACAATTGATCAAGAACATATCCGGGAAGAATTCGCCATCGGGATTGGCTTTCACATCCGCATTTGCGCGCAGCTCGTCGGCGCGATGCAGCGGCACTTGCTCGATCCAGTTCAGTTCGCCGGTCTGCAAGCCTGTCAGACGCACGGTATCATCGGAGATAGCGCGGAAGATGACCTTGTCGAGATAGGGCTGGCTGGGCTTGAAGTACTTGTCCCAGCGCTCCAGCTCGATGAAGTCGTCCTTGACCCATTGCACGAACTTGAATGGACCGGTGCCGACTGGCAGCAATTTGGGATCGTTCTCTTCAATCGCCCTCTGGTTGACGACCTCGGCGAATGCGCCCAATGCTTCCAGCAAGCCACCCCAGTTGGGCTGGGTGATGACGCGGAAAGTATAGTCATCGACGACCTCGACGCCTTCCATGGGCGTGAAGAAAACGGCGTTTGGCGCGCCTAGATCTGGATCAAAGAGTCGCTCGAAAGTGTATTTCACATCATGGGCGGTGCAGTGCTCGTCATTGTGAAAATAGGCATTGTCGACCAGACTGAATTCCCAGGTGGAATCGTCGATTTGCTGCCAAGACTTGGCGAGCCCGGGCAAGACATTATTGCTGCGATCCAAGTTGACCAGCTTGGAAAATATGTTTTGATAGACCTGCATGGACGAGTAGAGTTCGGCGAAGGCGGGGTCCATATTGACCGGCTTGTCGATGGTGGCGGCGACCAGCGTACCGCCGCGCTTGGGATCGCCCTGCGCCAGCGTAGTCGCTAGGCGCAAGCCCGGCATCATCGACTGCGCAACCGCGACCCCGCCAACGGTCGTTACCGCTTGCAGGAACTGTCGCCGCGAGATGCGCTCTTCAGTGTACTTCTTGATAAAATCATGAACCTGCTCTTTTTGTAGGCTCATTTGATTCTCCTTAAATCTAATCTTTTCAATCGCTGCATCTGGAATGTATCCAACCAGGCGCAGGAAGTCAAACAGTCGGACGTGGGAGTCTAGGCGCAGTAGCAATTCAGAGCCACCGCGCCAAACTGATGCGATTTATCTGGTACAACCCGCTCTGAAGTCGATATATCGCCGATGATGCGCCAATGAGGCACCAATTGACCAAGGGGCTGGTTCACGTTACATTCCAACAAGTTCCTACAAGTTCCAATTTACTTTGGGCGGAACGCAGTTTGAAAACAAGCCTATATCAAGGGAAAAAGATTTGACGCGCTCATGGCGCTCATATAGGAAGGCAAGGAGTCGAGCATGACAAATTGGCTGCGCGACATGTTTGGGCTTAGCAAACCCATCATCGGCATGTGCCATCTGCAAGCGCTGCCTGGCGACCCCGCCTACGATAGCGCGGCGGGATTGGGCGCGGTGGTGGCAGACGCGCGCATGAACATAGACGCCCTGCAAGCGGGCGGCGTCGACGGCATCATGTTTTCCAACGAATTCAGCTTGCCCTACCTGACCAAAGTCGATACTGTGACGGTCGCGGCTATGGCGCGGGTGATTGCCGAGCTAAGCGACCAAATCGAGCTGCCTTTTGGCGTCAATGTGCTATGGGACCCTTATGCGTCGCTGGATTTGGCGGTGGCGACGGGCGCGCTGTTCGTGCGCGAGATATTTACCGGCGTTTATGCCAGCGATTTCGGCTTGTGGGATACCAATTGCGGTGCCATCGTTCGCCATCAGCATGTCATCGGCGGCGAAAATATACGGCTATGCTTCAACATCCTGCCCGAAGCAGCCGCTTACTTAGCAAATCGCGATATCGTTTCCGTCGCCCGCTCCACCGTGTTTAACGCCAAGCCGGACGCAATCTGCATTTCTGGCTTGACCGCGGGTCAAGTTACATCGACCGAAACGCTGCGGCTGGTCAAAACGGCATTGCCGAATTTGCCGGTCATCGCCAATACCGGTGTGCACCTGGGCAACGTTCAAGAACAGTTGGCAATCGTGGACGCCGCGATAATTGGCACAGCCTTCAAGCGCGATGGCATATTCGAAAACCCAGTCGAGGCAGAGCGCGTGCGAGCCTTGATGCAAAAGGTTGAAGCGCTGCGCTAGGCGCGCGCCGCCCCCGCCCACGCTCGAAGTGATTGCCATGCCCCGAATTAAACGCTGTGATACGCGCCGCCCTGTGGCACAATACAGTCAATTCTCTTGACCGCAAGGAGCAGCGACGATGGCAATAAAAACAGGCGGTGAAGCAGTCGTCGAAGCCTTGATCGCGCATGGCATTGACACGCTCTTCGGCTTGCCCGGCATCCAGAACGATTGGCTTTACAATGCGCTCTTCGATAAGCGCGACCAGATCAAAGTCCTGCACACCCGCCACGAGCAGGGGACGGCTTACATGGCGCTGGGTTATGCCCAAGCCACAGGCAAGCCGGCTGTTTTCAACGTGGTGCCAGGACCAGGCATACTGAACGCCGCGGCTGGCTTGGCAACAGCCTACTCGCTTAACGCCAAAGTCCTCTGCCTGACCGGCCAAATCGACAGCGCCAATATCGGCCGCGGCAAAGGCGACCTGCACGAGATTCCGCAGCAATCGGAAATCTTGCGCGGCTTGAGCAAATGGTCGGATCTGATCCTGCATCCCGCCGATTGCGGGCGCAAGGTCGCGCAGGCTTTCTACGAGATGAACTCGGGGCGGCCGCGCCCAGCCGCCTTGGAAGTGCCGCCGGATATATTAAAGATGCGCAGCGCCGTGCCGGACGAATCGCCAGTCTGGTCGCCCTTTTACCCGCCGGTTGACAGCGGTGCCATTGAAACAGCCGGGCAGTGGCTGGGCCAAGCGACGCATCCCATGATATTCGTCGGCGGCGGCGCGCAGGGCCTCAGCGCCGAAGTCAAGCAACTGGCGGAATTATTGCAAGCGCCGGTGGTCGCCTATCGCACGGGCCAAGGGGTGCTCGACAGCCGCCACCCGCTCAGCTTGAAGAGCCCGGAAGCCCATGAGTATTACAAGAAGACTGATGCCGCGCTGGCAATTGGCACGCACATGCGCATTCCCTTGAGCCGCTGGGGCAGCGACGACAAGCTGAAAATCATCCGTATTGATGTCGACAGCGATGCCATGCGCCGCATTCAAAAACCGAATCTGCCCATCGTGGCGCGGGCGGAAGACGCGCTGCCGCCGCTGATAAACGCGGTCGACAAGAACAATCAAAAACGAGAATCGCGCGCGGCCGAGATGCAGGCGCTCAAAGCGAAATGGGCGCGGACCATCGCCTACCTGGAGCCGCAGAATACCTACCTGCGCATCATGCGCGACGAGCTGGACGAAGACGGAATCTTCGTCGATGAACTGACGCAAGTCGGCTACGCGGCGCGCATCAATTTCCCGGTCTATCGCCCACGCAGCTTCATCAGCAGCGGCTATCAAGGTACGCTTGGTTACGGCTTCCCGACCGCCTTGGGTGTCAAGGTAGCGAAGCCGCATCTGCCGGTGCTATCCATCGCCGGCGATGGCGGCTTCATGTTCACCGCGCCCGAGCTTGCCACCGCCGTTCAGCACAAAATTCCACTGGTGACGGTTGTATTCAACAACGATGCTTACGGCAATGTGCGCACGATGCAAATTCGCGATTATGACGAGCGTGTCATTGCAACCGATCTACTCAATCCCGATTTTGTCAAGCTGGCTGAGGCATTTGGTGCCAATGCCTTCCGCGCCGAAACCGAAGGCGAGCTGCGGCGCGCGCTGCGCTATGGCTTCGCCAGTGATATGCCGACGCTCATCGCCGTGCCCATCGGCGAGACACCCAGCATGGATCGCCTGCGCGACCAGGGGCGCATTCGTCCGCCGCAGCCAATCTAGGCTCGTCCATGTCAAATTTCATGTGAAATACCATGTCCAAGACCATCTTGCCCGAGCAATCGCCAATCTATCGCTGTTTTCTTGAGCTAATCGACAGCGCCGACCGCGTCTTTTTCGCTGGATTGCCCGGCGTCGGCAAGAGTTTGCTCTTGCAGCAATTGGCGCTGATGGCGCTGGAAAAGGGACGGGATGTCTACCTCGCGCAATGGGATAGGGCGCGCCAGCCCTTCGAGTCGCCGCTTTATCCGCTGCAACAAGGCGCGACCCACCCCATCGTTATCAAGGCGGCGGGCACCTGGCTGCGGCGGGCTATCTTAGCTTGGCAAAAAGCGCATTCTGGCGCGAATGCCATGTTAATCGGAGAAGTTCCTTTGATTGGCGGGCGCTTCATGGAAATCGTAAGCCCGGCGGATGACGCCGCCGAAGCGCTGCTCGCTGGCAAAGGCACGCAATTTGTCTTGCCCCTTCCCTCGCGGGAAGTGCGCGCCCTCATCGAGAAGCGGCGCGAAGCGTCAATCGCCAAGCCTGCGCACGAAAACGAGGCGCAGGACGCCCCGCCCGAGCTTTTGCGCGCGCTCTGGCAGGAGCTGAATCAGGTCGCGTTTCAACTCGGCATAAGCGCAGCCTGCGCGCAGGACGCGCCTTATTCGCCGCAGATTTACGAAGCGGCATATCGCCATCTCTTGCGCCATCGCCAGGTGACCGTTCTGCCAATCGACGCGCCGCTACGCCCGGCCGCGTCGGTCTATGCCTTCGCCGACGAATTGCCGCAGCTGATAGCCAGCCGCGAGCGGGCGCAAGCCACGCTGCGGGAAATCGAAGCGGTGCCATCAAGCGCGCGCGGCAGCGCGGCTTGGTACGAAGTTTGAGCGCAGCGCTTATGCCCGCTCGTCGGGAATCACAGCGAAGACATCAATCTCGAAATCGACAAAGGGCTTGCCCAGCGCTTTGACCACGACACCGGTCGAGCAGGGATAGACCTCCGGCAGGTGCTTCGCCAGCACCGGGTAGACCAAATCGCGGTAGCTGATATCGGTAACGTAAGTCGTAATCTTGCAAATATCTTCCATGCGCGCGCCAGCCGCCTCGAGTATGGTCTTGACGTTTTTCATGGCATTGTCGGCTTGCGCCGCTGGATCGCCCGCGCCCACAAAAGCCTGGTTGTCCATCGTCAAACCGGTCTGCCCTTCGACAAAGACCAGATTGCCCGCCCGCACCGCTTTGCAGGTGCGGTAGTCGATATCGGGGAAGATATTGCCGTCCTTGCTGGACTTGGGGAGAATCCGCTGATGCGCCATCTGACACCTCCATTGATATGTGTGATATGCGTGATATGCGTAACAATTCATTTTGCAAGGCAATTACATCAATTTATATCTTAACCTACACGCGCCTCGGCGCTAAATTTTAGCCAGAATATGCTGTATTGTGAGCAAGCGATTTTGAGTCCATTGCCCGGCCGGGCAGCCAAGGCGCGCATTGGCTATAATCCGCGCGGGTGCTGATTGGGCGCTGATAGGATATCGGTATAGGGTATCAATGAAGAGGAGACCGCAGATGAAGCGACGACGATACGCGATTGTGGGCACTGGCTCACGCGCGGGCATGTACCTAAACGCGACCGCGAAGACATATTCCCAGCGCGCCGAACTCGTTGCCATCTGCGACCTCAGCCACACCCGCATGAGCTGGCACAATCAGCAGCTGCGGCGCAATGGCGCGAGCCCGGTCGCGGCTTATCATGCCGAGGACTTCGCCGCTATGATAGCCGAAACCAAGCCGGACACAGTGATCGTCTGTACGATGGATTCTTGGCATCATCATTTCATAGTACGGTCGATGGAGCTGGGCTGCGATGTCATCTGCGAAAAGCCGCTGACCACAACGTTGGACAAGTTGCGGGAAATCTATGCCGCGATTGAACGAACTGGCAAATCCCTGCGCGTAACCTTCAATTATCGTTACGCGCCGGCTTTCACGCGCTTCCGGCAGCTGGTCATGCAAGGCGCTGTCGGGCAGCCGCTGATGGTCGATTTTTCCTGGCTGCTGGATACCAGCCACGGTGCCGATTACTTCCGGCGTTGGCACCGCGAGAAAGAAAACAGCGGCGGATTGCTGGTACATAAGGCGACGCACCACTTCGACTTGGTAAACTGGTGGATTGATTCCTACCCCCAGCGCGTTTTCGCCTTGGGCGAGCTCAAGTATTATGGCGCGGCAAATGCCAGGGCGCGTGGCGAGCAGTACAGCTATGCGCGCTATACCGGCGCTGACGCGGCTCGGGACGATCCCTTCGCCCTGTTCCTCGACCAAAAAGCGGCTTATAAGGGCTTGTACCTGGATGCCGAAGAGGAGACCGGTTACATCCGCGACCGCAACGTTTTTGGCGCTGGCATCACGGCGGAAGATACGCTGACGGTCAGCGCGCGCTATCAGAATGGCGTCTTGCTATCATATTGCCTGGTTGCCTACGCGCCTTGGGAAGGCTTGCGCGTCGCCATCACCGGCACGCGGGGGCGCATCGAATTGGATGTTACCGAGAATGTAACGCACTTAAAATCGGACGGCGAATCAGCCTCAGCCAGCAAAGGTCCCTTCAAACAGTCACGCATCCGCGCCTTCCCGATGTTCGGCGCGCCATACGAGGTGGACGTTCCGTCCAGCGAGGGCGGGCATGGCGGTGCCGACCCGCTCATGCTGGAGGACATCTTCGCGGCGGAGGCGCGCCCCGATGCCTACCGGCGCGCGGCATCGTACAGCGACGGCGCGGCGTCGGTCCTGGTCGGCATCGCGGCGAACATGTCAATCGCAAGTGGGCGCATGATTGAGATTAGTGATTTGTTTGAACTGGCGCGCTGAACTGACGCGCTGAAGAGGCAGGAATTCAGCCCGGTCAATTGCATCAAAATCCATAACTGTCGAATTTATCATCAAACTGACAAATTGTAGGGGCGAGCCCACGGTCGCTGTTGAAAAACTCGATTTCCCCCACCTCAAACCCGTTCGCCATTGAGATGGCGAGGAGGGGCCGGGGCCACGTAGACATAGACCTACGGGGTGGGGGTGTTTTTCAACAGAGTCACGTGGCTCGCCCATGAAATTGGGCGCAAAATCGCCCCTACATTGCGTCCTTTATTGGCATATTTACGGATAAATCTCGGTGTTGGCGGTCATTGTCGCAGGGCTGTGTCGAAGGGCTGTGTCCACGCGCCCTACGCGCCCTACGCGCCCTACGCGACTCTCGGTGCCTATGTGTTGAAATAATTTGAAGCGATTGCCCACGTTGTGAAATGTGGCGGCGCGGCATCTGGTCCGCGCTGCGCTATAGTCAATTTCGCAAGATATTCCTAGAACATTTATACTAAATTTGCGTACAATTTTGAGACTGCACGTGATATAGTTGGTATGAGAGTTGGAGAATTCTAAAGGAGAGACGCGCATGAAAGCTAGTGAGGCTAGCAGAAGCGACATACTGCTGATCATTTTAGCGGCCGCGAATGGGAAAGCGCTCAGCCGCGGCCACTTGCAGAAAGTTGCCTTCTTGGTATCAGAGGAGTTTAATGGCAGGTTGCCAGTGGACTTTTACACGTTTGACAAACATAAGTTTGGACCTTTCTGTACTGACATCTACAACGATACAGACATGCTACTATATCGGGGATGCGTTCGGGCTCAGCCATCTATTGAAGGCGGCTCTCAAGAGTATGCTATTGCAGAGCGGATTTGCCTCGATAGCTTCCAGTTGGACGAAGACATCAGGCGCTTCATTAAGGATACAGTAGCTTGGGTAGCGGGCATGTCATTTAGCGAGCTAGTTCGCGCTGTTTATCGACTTTATCCCGAATTCCTTGAACGGAGCGAGTTTGTATTCGATAAAGAAAAAGCGATTCACGAAAGCTTTGAAAGAGGCTTGATGCAGTTGCGCGACGGACGAGCGACTTTGGCAGCCGACTTTATTGATGAGTTGAGCGCGGCAGCGGGGGAAAATGGATAGGGAAGTCCGACTGAGTGATGACTTCAAGCAGGAAATCCGGAAGCTGGGGAAAAAACGTAGACAAATTGGTGCGGACCTAAATAATTTAGTACAAAAATTCAACAATCAGGCTCTACCCGGTAAGCCATGTCAGGGCGCGGACGGACTGTCTTTTAAGACAGTAAGAATGAGCGACAAGTCATCCAACAAGGGCTCGCGCGGTGGTTTCCGCGTTACTTACAAATTCACTTGTACTACTGTACTACTGTTGCGCGTTGTTCCAAGAAAGGACGAAGACTTTATCCCACGCTGGCGACTTGAGAAACTAGCGAATAAGTATGGATGCGTTTGCGATCGCAGCGACTAAATTGCAGTCAATAATTTCCCCCTATAGCGCAATTCACATGACCTGCTCCCGACCTGCGCCAATCGAACTGGGGCTGAACAGAGGCGTCGAACTGCCGACATGCTGTCAAGAGTAGAGAAAGCGGCAAGCGGAGTCTAGCGCGCTAGCGGGATGACAGAAGAATTGCCACCCGACTAGCGCTGATTGTTTCAACGATAGCGCGATGCGTCGCCCGTGCCCCACATATCGGGATCGCGCCCCAATTTCGCTTTGAGATCGGCTGTCGCGTCATCCAGGCGCTGCATCGTCTCGGCCGAGAGCGCCAGGCTGCCCGCGATAAAATTGCTTTTAATCTGCTCGCGGTTGCGCGCGCCCGCGAGCACCGAAGTAACAGCTGGTTTATGCAACAGCCAAGCCAGCGCCACATGCACCATCGATTGATTGATGTCGGCGCATATTTCCCGTATCGCGGCGACTGCCGCAAATGTCTCTTCCTCGAAACCGGGCGTACCATGTTTGGAATCGCGCCTATCGCCGCGGAAATGCCGCGTGCGCGTGCGCGAGAAGGGCATCTCGTCGGCGGCGCGATATCTGCCCGTCAGCAGCGCCTGATTCAGCGGGCTGTAAGGCAGGATGCTGATGTTCGCTTCGGCGCATTGCGGCTGAATATCGAATTCGATGGCGCGCCACAATAGACTGTAGGGCAGCTGATTGGCGTCGTAGCGCCCGCATTGCAGCATATCGGGCATATCAAGCGCGCCGAAGTTGCTGACCCCGATTACGCGAATCTTGCCCTCGCCCTGCAGCGCCAGCAGCGTGTCCATCGTGTCCGCAAATGGAATGTCATGGTTGGGCCAATGTACTTGATAGAGGTCGATGACGTCGGTATCCAGGCGCTTGAGGCTGCGCTCGCAAGCGGCGCGGATGGCGTCCGGCGCGAGATTTTTCTGGCTGACTTTGCTGGCGATGATGGCTTCCGCGCGCCGGCCTTTCAGGGCGCGTCCCAGCATTTGCTCGGAGTAGCCGCTGCCATAACCTTCGGCGGTATCAAAGAGATTGATGCCAAGGTCCAGCGCGCAGTGAACGGCGTCTAGGGTATCGGCTTCGTCTTGCGGTCCCCAATAGTCGCCGCCGACGATGCCCCAAAAGCCGACGCCGATGGACGAGACCATCAGCGAGCTGTTGCCAAGCTGTCGCAATTGCATGATGCGGGTCCTTTCTTGAATGGCTAATGCGCGCCTGCCGCCGCCAGACGGGCAGCCGGCGCGCCTATTGATTATACGCGCAACTGTTCGCGCGCCACAGCCCGCGTCTTGCGGCAGCGCTTCTATAACAGCGGAATCTATCGACTCAGCGCTACTATAAGTGGCAGTCTTGCGCGGATACGCTACAATCAAGCGCTGTTGAAACTTGCACGCTAACGGACTTTCACATGCGCAACCGCTATTTCGCTTCCGATCCAGCGCAGCGCCGCGTCGCGCTCGAGCTCTACGAAAGCGTCAAGGATCTGCCGTTGATTTGCCCGCACGGCCACGTCGACCCGCGCCTATTCGCCGACCCGGATTATCAGTTCGGCAGCCCAGTAGAGCTGCTGATTATCCCCGACCACTATATCTTCCGCATGTTGTACTCGCAGGGGGTCGCGCTTGAAGCGCTGGGCATACCGTCTTTGCATGGCGAGCCGCCGCAAAGTGATCACCGGGCGATTTGGCAATTGGTCTGCGACCATTGGCATTTCTTCCGCGCCACCCCGACTGGCATCTGGCTCCGCGACGAACTCGCCGATGTCTTTGGCATCGAGCGCAAGATCAACAGCGCCAACGCCATGGCGATTTACGACGATATCGCCGCGAAACTTGATAGCGCGGCTTTCAGTCCGCGCGCGCTTTACGAGCGCTTCAATATCGAAGCGCTGGCGACCACAGACGCAGCCACCGACACCCTGCAGCACCATCAAGCGATTCGCGATTCCGGCTGGCATGGGCGCATCATTCCGACCTTTCGCCCCGATGCCGTCATCGCGATTGATAAAGCGGATTGGGCGCAGCATATCGCATTGCTGAGTGATGCTGCCGGCATCGCAATCGGCGATTACGCCAGCTATATTCAAGCGCTGGAGCAGCGGCGCGCGCATTTCAAGGCGCTGGGCGCGACCGCCAGCGACCACGCCGCCTTGACCGCGTACACCGCCGCCCTAAGTCCGGCTGAGGCGGAATCGATTTTCCAGCGCGCGCTTAAAGGCGCGGCAACTGCGCAGGACGCGGCGCGCTTCACCGGGCACATGTTGATTGAAATGGCGCGCATGAGCAGCGAAGACGGCTTGGTGATGCAACTGCACATCGGTTCCTATCGCAATCACAATCCCGCCCTGCATGCCCGTTTCGGTCCAGACATGGGCGCGGATATGCCCATCCGCAGCGAGTTCACCAAGAATCTCAAACCGCTGCTCGACCGCTTTGGCAATCAGCCCGCGATGACTTTGATTTTGTTCAATCTCGACGAGACGAGCTACAGCCGCGAACTGGCACCGCTGGCTGGGCATTATCCAATCTTGCGCCTTGGTCCCCCTTGGTGGTTTTTTGATAGCTGGCTGGGCATGACGCGCTTTCTTGATGCCGTTGTGGAAACAGCCGGCATTTACAATTTGGCGGGTTTCAATGACGATACGCGCGCCTATCCGTCGATACCCACGCGGCATGATGTCTGGCGGCGCGTCTGTGCGGACTGGCTGGCTGGGCAGCAAATCCGCGCATTCATCGACGAAGATGACGCGCGCGATATGATGCGCGCCCTGGCTTATGATTTGGCGAAGCGGACTTACCGACTGGACGAATGATGATGACAAAGAGATTGAACGCGGAAGTGGCGAATCTAAGGCGACTGTACCCGGAACGAATTTTGCAATTCGGCGGCGGCAACTTTCTGCGCGGATTTGTCGATTGGGTGGTGGATATCCTCAACGAAGAAAGCGAGTTTTGCAGCGGCATCGCAATCATTAAGGCGACGCCGGGCACCTATGACGATCTGGATGCGCAAGATTGCCTGTTCACCACCTATCTCCATGGCATGCGCGCTGGCAGCTTCATAGAAGAGACGCGGCTCATCACTTCGGTCAATCGCACGGTATACCCCTACCAGCACTTCGCGCAATACCTGGAGCTGGCGCGGCAAGCGCCCATCCGTTTCATCTTCTCCAATACCACCGAATCGGGTATCGTCTTTTCGGCTGCTGACAAGCTAGATGACGCGCCGCCCGCGACATTTCCCGCAAAGCTGGCGCGCCTGCTCTATGAACGATATTCGCATTTCGAGGCGGCACCCGATAAAGGCTGCATCATCATCCCCACCGAATTGATTGAGGACAACGCGACGCGCCTGCGGGAAATCATCCTGCAATACGCGCGGCTATGGGCTTTGGACACCGGCTTCGGCGACTGGATAACGCGGCACAACATGTTTTGCAACACCCTGGTGGACCGCATCATTCCCGGTTATCCCGAGGCTGAGGCGCGGCGCGTCTGCGCCAAATTGGGCTACGAAGACCGCCTGCTGGTGGCGGGCGAGACCTACCACAGTTGGATAATCGAAGCGCCGCAGCGCCTGCTGGACGAGTTCCCGGTGAATCAAACGCGGACGCCGCTCAATGTCAAAATCGTGGACGATGCCGCGCCCTATCGCAAGATAAAAGTGCGGCTCTTGAATGGCGCGCATACTTCTATGGTGCCGATCGGACTCTTGTTGGGCATCGAGTCGGTGCGCGAAGCGATGCAACACGCCGCCCTGGGTCCATTTATCCGGGCTTTGATTGCAGAGGAAGTCATCCCGTCGGTGACGGATGTGCCGCGCGCCGAGCTGGAAGTATTTGCCAGCGAAGCCTTCGACCGCTTCCTTAACCCGCGCATTCATCACCGATTGCTGACCATCTCGCTCAACAGTTCCTCCAAGGTCAAAGAGCGCATCCTGCCTTCCATACTCGGTTACCTCGAACAGCGTGGCAAATTGCCAGCGCGGCTGACGCTGGCTTTGGCGGCATTCATCCGTCTTTACAAGGGGCAGGTGAATGGCGAAGCAATCGCGCTCAACGATGAGGCTCAGACTCTGGAGTGGTTCCGCGAGCAATGGGCGGCGGCCGATACTATGCCCGAGCTGGCGCGCGCCGTCTTGGCGAATACGGCGCTATGGGAGCGCGATTTGACACAAATCCCCGGCTTGACGCAGCGCGTGAGCGAGAACTTAAGCGCGATTGAAGCCGGTCAATTGCTGGAGCTGCTATGACTGGCGCGCCGCCCGATTTAATCACCGTTGGTCGTGTGTCCATGGATCTCTTCGCGCGCGACATCGGCGCGGATTTCCACGACATCAGGGCTTTCGAGACCGGCGTCGGCGGCAGCCCGGTCAACATCGCCATCGGCACAAGCCGCTTAGGATTGCGCTCAATCGCTTTCACAGCTGTCGGCGATGACGAAGTCGGGCGCTTTGTACGGTGTTTCCTGCGCGACCAAGGCGTCATTACCGACTTCATTGCGGTCAAGCCCGGAACGCGGACGGGCATGGCGGTTGTCGGCGTACAGCCGCCGGACCGCTTCCCCTTGCTGTTCTACCGCGAGAACCCAGCCGATATTCATATCTCGATTGACGAAGCGGCCGCGCTGCCCTTGGCGCAGGCGCGGGCAATTTCCTTGTCGGGCACGGCGCTCAGCCGCGGCAGCGCCCACGATGTCAGCCTCTACCTGGCAGAGCGGGCGCGCGCGGCGGGATTGACCACTTTCATCGACCTTGATTTGCGGACCGATCAATGGACCCATGCTTTGGCTTTTGGCTTGCGCATGCGCCGCCTCTTGCCGCTCTGCGATGTCATCATCGGCACCGAAGAAGAATTCTACGCCGCGCTCGCGCCGCGCCCCGAGCCAATTATGGAAGGCGGCAAAATCAGCGCCGATTTCGCCTTGGAATTGCGCGGCCTATTAGGCGACTTCCGCGAAAAAAGTGGCGCGACATTGCTTGTCAAACAAGGCGATAAGGGGCTGACGCTCTATGCGGATGAGACTCCGCGCGCCATCGCCGGTTTCCCGGTCGAGATTGTCAATACCGTCGGCGCGGGCGATGGCTTCGCCAGTGGTTTAATCTACGGCTGGGCGCAGGGCTGGGGCTGGGAACGAGCGGCGCGCTTTGCCAATGCCTGTGGCGCGATCGTCGTCAGCCGCCACGGCTGCGCGCGCGCTTTGCCTACCTTGCAAGAAGTGGAATCCTTGCTTGAGGCCGGCACATTCCCGCAGAGCCCGCCAAGAAAGAAGTAGACAGGCAAGGCTGGTCTCTTTGATGTATTAGTAGAACCAAGTTAATGATGCAAAATTTGCGAAACATTCCAACTTCATTGTCGAGCCACCCTTCCCTGATGATTCGGGGAAGGGCTGGGGATGGGGTAGAAAAGCGGCGATTCACGTATTTTCATTACTTTCTTGGTTCTACTTAGCTAGGTTTTTTTTCTAAACTGAAACGAGAGTGGAGAAACGATGAATCACCATTTGAAGTCGAATTACGATGAAATGATCGTTTTGGATGTTACGCCGGAATCGGCTGGCTGGCAATATCTGTCATTTCGCGTCATCAAGCTGCGCGCCAATCAAGTCTACATGTACCATACCGCGGACTGCGAGCTGGCGCTGGTGCCATTGCAAGGCAGCGGGCTCGTTCGCGGCGGCGGCGGCACGGAGTACAGCTTGTCGCGCGCCGACGTTTTTACCGAGAAGCCGGCGGTACTGTATTTGCCGCCCGGTAGCGAGTTCGGCGTGACGACGGCGGAGGCTTTTGAATTTGCCATTGGCGCGGCACCCGCCACGGGCAAGTACCCGGCGCGGCTCTTTGCCGCGGACGAGATTCGCAGCGAGGTGCGCGGCGGCGGCGCGGCGCGGCGGCAGGTGAATCATGTCTTGTCGCACCCCATGCCGGCCGAAAGGCTGATTCTCTTCGAAGTCTATGTGCCGGGCGGCGCTTGGTCGGGTTATCCGCCCCACTGCCACGATGGCTATGGCGGCTCCGAGCATTTGGACGAGACCTATTACTTCCGCACCGAACCTGCGAATGGGGTGGCGCTGCACCGCAACTATCGCCGCGATGTCGATTTCGACGAGATCTTCCCAGTCCGCAATACGGACTTGGTGCTGGTTACGCAGGGTTTCCACTCGACCGCAGCCGCGCCAGGCTCCAACCTGTATTTTCTCAACTATCTGGCGGGCGAGCTAATTGACGACGCCCGGCGAACCCCGCCTTATGACGATCCCGATTACGCTTGGCTGAAGGAAAATTACACTGCTAATCTCATGACTTTGCCGCTGCCATTTGAGTAGCGGATTCTGGGCAAGCGCGCCAAATCGCTTCTTCATATTCAGCATATTCTGTTTGATGCGATTGCGCTGTATCTATGTTAGACTTTCGATGAATCTCCGATGATGAATCACACTTATGGGCTTGCGCAAGTTTCTACCTCTGGCACTGCTATTTGTCCTCGGCTTATCCCATTTCCATGCACAGGGCGAGCCGGCGCTCACGACGCTGGTCGAGGGTTTGTATCATCCGCTTGGCATGGCGCTTCTGCCCGATGGCTCGGCGCTGGTAGCGGAGATGGGCAGCATGGAAGTGGATACGCGCATGGGCTTCGATTCCGAAAGCGCCGGCATCAGCCTGCTGCGCCCCGACGGCAGCGCGCGCCGGCTTGTCTCGGGTTTCCCTAGCGGGCGCGACCCGTCGGATTTGCTCGGCGCGCTGGCGCTGGCGATTTCGCCGGATCAAAAAAGCATTTACATCAGCCATCACAATGCCCAGCGCCTGTATACCTTGCCCGTTTCTGCGGCGCTCAATCCCCGCCGCGACGCCTTCCAGCCAAGTGATTTGGGCAGCGCGCTAGCGGGCGCGCGCGGCGCGCGCAACACCTTCTTATTGCACCCCTTCGATATCGCTTTTTCCAGCGCGGGCAGCTTGCTGCTAACGGATTCGCTGGCGAATAGCATCGTCTTCGCAAGCGAAGATGGCGCGCGGCGCTCCTGGCATCGCTTTGCCGCATTGGACGATGCGCGGCGGCCCGGCGGCAAGCTGGAAGCGGTGCCGCGCGGCATCGCGCGCCGCGGCGATGAAATGGCTGTGGCTTTGTTCACCGGCTGCCCGCATCCGCCGAACAGTGGCGCATTGGTCGCTATCAATCGCAACGGAGAGCAGCGGACCCTGGTCGATAAGCTGAATATGCCGATTGATGTCGCGGTAGACCGGGACGGCAGCATCTGGCTGCTCGAATTTGCAGTCGCCAGCGGCGAAGGCGCTTGCTTTTCCGCCGCCGCCCTGCAGCCGCGCTCTGGGCGCTTGAGCCGTTTGAGCCCTGAGGGCGTCTTGGCAACCGTCGTCGATAATCTGGACTTCCCCGGTGCCCTGCTGCCATTGCCGGACGGCAGTTTCTACATCAGCGAAGTGTTTGCCGGGCGCATTTTGCATTTGCGCTTTGACGGCGCGCGCCCGACCGTGAAGCGCTATAGCAGCGCGCGGTCTACTCCATCAGCCTATGCCAAAATCGCCGATGCCGACCGGGCGCTGCGCCAAGTAATTGAGCGTGAAGCGCTATCCGCCTACCCCGGACGCGACCAGATTGAAGGCGATACGGCGCTGGCGCGCTTGGGGAAGGCGCTCTTTTTTGATCCCATCCTTTCCGGCGATAAGAATATCGCCTGCGCGACTTGTCATCACCCCGATGCGGCGATGGCTGATGGGCGCGTGCTGCCGATCGGCTCGGGCGGGCAGGGCTTGGGCGAGGACCGGGTTTTCTTGCCCGAAATTACGGTCAGCGCCGATACCCGCTTCAACCTGACTGGCCTCATCGCCAATCCTTTTTTCGGCGAGTTCATCCCGCGCAATAGCCCGACAGTTATCAATGCCGGCATCGCGCGCTCGCAATTTTGGGATAGCCGAGTGGAGATACGCGGAGCCGCGGGGCTGATTCACGCGCCGGATGATGTCGTCAGCGACTTGGATTTGTCCGATGCCGTCATCGCGCAAGCCATGCTGCCGCTCATCTCGACCAAAGAAATGGCGGGAGTAACCTTCGGCAACGAGCCGTCCGCCGTCATCCGCGAAAATTTGGCGCGGCGCTTGCGCGGGATTCCCGTCTACACGAGTCAATTTGAAGCGGTTTTTGGCGCGAGCGAAATACGCCCCTTGCATATCGCGCAGGCGCTGGCGGCTTTCCAGCGCCAGTTGATCTTCACCGCCGCGCCCTGGGACGATTACATCGCCGGCGACCAGCAAGCGCTGGATGCGCAGCAAAAACGCGGCGCGCTACTCTTCTATGGCGAGTTGAATCCGCAGCTGAATTGCGCCCAGTGCCACAGCGGCGACCTGTTCACAGACAACCAGCATCACAATTTGCTGACGCCGCAGCTAGGACCGGGCAAGCGCAACGGTCCCAGTGGGCGCGATGACTTTGGGCGGGCAAATGTAACCTTCGATTACCGCGATCAATACAAGTTCCGCACGCCCAGCCTGCGCAACGTGGAGTTGACCGCGCCGTATTTCCACAGCGGCGCTTACCCAAGGCTCGTCGATGTCATCTGGCATCATGCCGATATCTGGCGCGGCAGCATGGCGTACGACCCCAGCCTGCATTTGCCGGAGGCCATGCAAGACAGTTATTTCCCCCACAGCTTCGAGCGCCAGGCGCATTCTGTGTCGCCGTGGCTTGCCGATGGCATGCCCATGAGCGCGGACGACGCGGCGGACCTGGTCGCTTTCCTGATGTCATTGACCGACCCAGCCGCGCGCGACCTGTCGCGCCTGGTGCCCGATTCTGTACCCAGCGGTCTGCCGCTGGACCAGCGCTAGTGGGGTAGATGTTTTTTCTTGACCATCGCAGGTCACGCGCGTAGGGCGCGTAGGTCGCGTAGACACTGACCTTCGACACTGCCCGCCGATACTGCGGGTCAGTCGCCCACTGGTAATAGCCCTGCATTTGGCACAGATATGTCAGTATCGGACAAGCCTTACATATCCATACATATATTGGAATGTGCCGCAGGGCTACCCTATACTAGAGCGCAATTGCCAACCAGAACTGAAAGGGAACCACGATGAGCATGTCCGCTTATGGCGCGCTGCCAGTTCCGCGTTTGACGCCGGAACTGCTGCGCCTGATACGAACCGGCGCGGTTTACAGCCTGGGGGTGGATTTCCAAGAAGGCATGTTGACCCCGGGCGCAGTGATGAAGTCCTATTCCATCGCGCCCCATCTGCGCCACAGCGACCCCTCCAGCATCAAGCCCGCCTCAGCCGCGGCTGAAACCATCCGCATGTCAATCCATGTCGGTACGCATATCGACGCGCTCTGCCACATCGCCGAAAAGCGCGATGGGTCTGGCAACCCGCATCCCGATGGCACAGCCTATTTGCATGATGGACCAGGCAAACTGATTCCAGCCGAGCAATGCGTCAGTTCGGCTGGGCAGACGCATCTGAGCATTGAACAAATGCCGCCCATCGTCGCCCGCGGCGTATTGCTAGATGTCGCCGCCTGCAAGGGGGTCGATATGCTGCCGCCCGCCTATCAGATTGACGCGGAAGACATCGCCGCCACGATGGAAAAACAGGGCACAGCCATGCGCGCGAATACGGCGGTATTAGTCCGTACTGGCACGATTCAATTGTTGCGCGACGGCAACCCAACCTATCGCGATGCCCAGGCTGGTCTCAACGAAGCGGCGGCGCGCTATCTAGTCGAGCGGGGCATGACCCTGGTTGGCGCGGATAATATGGCCGTCGAAGCCATGCCGCCCCACGATCATTCCGTGCATCGTTTCTTGCTCGTGCATAGCGGCGTCACGCATGTCGAGAACCTGAATCTGGATGAGCTGGCCGCCGCGCAGTGTTACGAGTTCCTCTTGATCATCGCGCCCTTAAAGTTGACCGGCGCGACCGGCTCTTGGGTGAACCCGCTGGCCATTGCCTGAGCGGCCAAAGCGCCCCGCCGAGCGGCTGCGCTGAAAAACATTTGCTGCGATTGCCCTGCTTGTCGGAAGACAATTTTGCCACTCGTCGGGCGGCTGTGTTACAATTGCTCTGCGAGCGGCGGCGTGGGCTTCTGATACTGGGCAGCCGCATTAGCAAGCCGCGAAGTCGCCCATTGGCTGAATTTTTGCCGGATATTCGCTGGGATAAAGAACTTGCTGACATTTCTGCACATCAGCGATACGCACATCAGTGTTGACGCGGAAATCGGCACGCATGCCTTATTCGCCGCCGCGCCGCATCCCAACCACTGCGCCGAGGCGCTGGTCGCGGCAATCCGCCAATTGCCCTACCCAATCGACTTCATCCTGCATACTGGTGATGTCTGCGCCGACCCGCTGACCGCGAATTATCAGCGCGCGCTGGAAATCCTGCGCCATTTGCGGCAGCCGCTGGTTCTGTTGCCGGGCAATCACGATTCGCTTGATCTGATGCGCGAAATCTTAGCCGACGGTCAGCAAAGGCGCGTCTTGGGCGACGACCATATCGTCATCAAGGGCTACCACCTGCTCTGCATCGACGGCACTGGCGCGGATAACCCGCTCGCGCCGACGCTGTCGGAGGAGCAGATTTCACGCTTCGCCACGCGCCTGGGGCGGACGCAAGAGCAGCCGATTTTGGTGGCGGCGCATTATCCTTTCATCCCCACTGGCGTTCCTTGGATAGATGTGCAAAGTCGCGTACAGAACGGCGAGCGGATTCACGCTATGCTGGCGCAGCGCCGTCATCAGGTTGCTGGCGTGTTCTTCGGGCATATACATCAGGCGGCGAGCAGCGTCTGCGATGGCATCACCTACACTTGCTGCCCATCCGCTTGGTCAAACTTCACGGGCTATCCGGGCATGGCGGTGGCGGGAGCGGACACAGCCACGCCGAGCGGATTCAATCTGGTGATGATTGAAGAAAAACGTACCTTTATCCGCCGCCTCTTCCTGCCTGCGCAAGCAAAAACTTGACCCGCAGCAATGAAGGTTTCCCAAGGCGACTACATTATTCACGATTTCGCTTTTGCGAATGGCGAGACGCTGCCGCAACTGCGCTTGCATTATCGAACGCTGGGCGTGGCAAGACGCGGCGCAGATGGGAAGGTCCGCAATGCCGTCTTGGTCTTGCATGGCACGACCGGCAGCGGCGCGCAGTTCACTCGCGACAGTTTCGCAGGCGAGTTATTCCGCCAGGGTCAAGTGCTTGATGCCAGCCAATACTATATCATCATGCCGGACGGCATCGGGCACGGCGGCTCGAGCAAGCCGAGCGACGGCTTGCGCATGCGCTTCCCGCGATATGGCTACCGCGATATGGTGCGCGCGCAGCATCAATTGCTGACCGCGGGCTTACGCGTCGATCATCTCTACTTGGCCATGGGCACATCAATGGGCGGCATGCACAGCTGGTTATGGGGGCAAATGTTCCCCGACTTCATGGATTGCTTGATGCCCTTGGCTTCCCTGCCAGCCGAGATTGCCGGGCGCAACCGCATGACGCGCAAGATGATTATCGATTCCATCCGGGACGACCCAGCTTGGAAGGGCGGCGACTATGCCGAGCAGCCGCCCGGCTTGATAAATGCCATTCATCTGCTCATCATGATGACCAGTTGCCCCTTGCAATGGCAGCATGAAGCGCCAAATCGAGCCGCCGCCGACGCTTTCCTCGCCCAGCGCATTCAGGCGCATGCCCAGACTTTGGACGCCAACGACATGATTTATCAATTTGCCGCTTCCGAAGATTATGACCCCGCCCCGGGCTTGTCAAAAATCAAAGCCCCGCTTTTGGCGATCAACTCGGCGGATGACCAGGTGAATCCGCCGGAACTCGGCATCATGGCCGCCGCGATGCCCAAGGTGAAGCGCGGCGCGTATATCCTGCTGCCGATTGACAGCCGCAGTCGCGGGCATGGCACCCATACACTGGCGGCGCTCTGGAAGCGCCATCTGGCTGAATTCCTGGCTGCCGAGCTGCCCGCGGGCACCAACTAGACTCACGGTGCACATCAAATTCACCCCGAAGACGGGAAAGAATACCAAGAAAAAACGCAAGACATCTGGGGCGACTCGGTGAGTCGCCCGATATTCATTAATTTCTTACCGATTTAACGGGGAAATTCCGCTTGTTGAATAAGGTGTCCCCTTGTTAGACAGAGAACCGAGGCGAGGTAAAGCAATGGGCGAAGGCAAATCCTGGATTAGCGGACAAGCCTCGCATAGTCGCGTTTTGCGCGACTAAATTGGAATTATTATGGATTGACGTGATTGCTATGAGGACAGGCTAAGAAATTGTAGCATTCGACATCAAAGCAAGTTACAATGTTGCAAAACCGATTTGGAATATCGGTCATAATGAAAAAGCGCGTCGCTTAAACAGCGTATTTACCTAGTCACTGAGGAGGATTTAATGCAGGTTTCAGTTACTGTAAACGGGGTTGTACAGGAACGCGATGTCGACCCCCGCACCTTGTTGGTACATTTTCTGCGTGAAGAGTTGGATCTCACCGGCACCAAGATCGGTTGCGATACCAGTCAATGTGGTGCCTGCACCGTTCATCTGGATGGCAAGGCGCTAAAATCTTGCACATTGCTCGCCGCGCAAGCGGACGGATGCGATGTGACGACCATCGAAGGCTTGGCAGTGGATGGCGAGCATCATCCGATGCAGTCCGCATTCTGGGAAAACCATGGTCTGCAATGCGGCTATTGTACGCCGGGCATGATCATGGCCACCGCCGTATTTGCGCAAGACAACCCAGGCGCGTCCGAAGAAGCAATCCGACACAACCTGGAAGGGAATATCTGTCGCTGCACCGGTTATCACAATATCGTGAAAGCCGTCAAGCAGGTGGTGGATGCCGCGGCTGGGGGTGATTGATGAGCACTCGAATATTTGGGAGTGGTATGTTTCCCCCCATAGATATGGGGGGAGTTTGGAAGGGGGGCAGAACCTCCAAAGCCCGCGCAATGCGCATAGGAGGTGAAAAATGAGCACTCGAATATTTGGGAGTGGCATGTTTCCCCCCATAGATATGGGGGGAGTTTGGAAGGGGGGCAGAACCTCCAAAGCCCGCGCAATGCGCATAGGAGGTGAAAAATGAGCACTCGAATATTTGGGAGTGGCATAAAAAGGCGTGAAGATCCGCGCCTGATAACCGGCCAAGCGCGCTACACCGACGACATCAAGTTGCCGGGTGTATTGCACATGGCGGTTGTGCGCAGCCCTTATGCCCATGCCAATATCCTCAGCATTGACAGCTCGGCGGCTGAAGCCATGGACGGCGTGGTTGCCGTTTTCACCGGCGAAGATGTCGACCTGGCTGGCATCCCGACCGCTTGGCTGATACCCGATAGCGACTTGAAGACGCCGGAGCATCCCGCCCTGGCGAAAGGCAAAGCCCGCTATGTTGGCGATGGCGTAGCAATTGTGCTGGCGGCGGACCGCTATACGGCGCAAGATGCCGCCGACGCGGTCGCTGTAGAGTACGAAGAACTGCCGGTTGTGGTCGACCCAGAAGCGGCGGCGCAAGATGGCGCGCCGCAGCTTTTCGACGACGTCGAGAACAATATCGCTTTCCGGTGGGTCATGGGCGACAAGAGCGCCAGCGACGAGGTCTTCGACAGCGCCGATGTGGTCGTGCGCGACAAGATCGTCCAGCAGCGCCTGCTGCCGACGGCGATGGAGCCGCGCGCGGCTATGGCGCAATACAACCCCGCCACGCAAGAATTGACGCTCTGGTGCACTTCCCAAAATCCGCATATCCATCGCTTCATCATCAGCGCGGTTACGGGTTTGAGCGAAAACAAAGTGCGCGTAATCGCGCCGGAAGTTGGCGGCGGCTTCGGCAGCAAAATCCCCTGTTACCCAGACGAGGCATTGGTGTCCTGGGCGGCAATCAAGCTGGGCGCGCCAGTGAAATGGACCGAGACGCGCTCGGAAAATTATCAAGTTACCATTCACGGGCGCGATCATATCCAATACGTGGAAATGGCAGCCAGCCAAGACGGCCAGCTGCTGGGCGTGCGGGCAACGGTATACGCCGGCATGGGCGGTTACTTGTCGACCGCCGCGCCGGGCATCCCGACCATCCTGCACGGGCTGCTCTATGTCGGTCCTTATGTGATGGATAGCGTTTACTGCGAATCTATCGGTGTCATGACCAACGCCACACCTACCGATGCTTATCGCGGCGCGGGCCGTCCCGAAGCGACCTTCTTGCTAGAGCGCATGGTGGATATGGTCGCCAAGCGCATCGACATGGACCCAGCCGAATTGCGGCGCAAGAACCTGATTCCCGCCTTTGAAGATGGCTACGAAGTCGCCACCACCTTGATTTATGACAGCGGCAACTACCCCGCCGCCTTCGAAAAAGCGCTGGGCATGGCTGGCTATGAAGACTTCCGCCGCGAACAAGCGGAAGCGCGCGCCCAGGGCCGCTACCTGGGGATTGGCATCACCACCTATACGGAAATGTGCGGTTTGGGACCAAGCCAGGTCGCGGGCGCTGTTGGCTTCCAAGGCGGCTTGTGGGAGAGCGCGACCGTGCGCGTAACGCCCACGGGCAAGGTGCAAGCGCTGATTGGCGCATCGCCGCATGGCCAAGGCTCCGAGACAACTTTGGCGCAAATCATCGGCGACGAACTGGGCTTCCCGGTCGATGACATTGAGGTCATCCATGGCGATACCACCGAAACGCCTATGGGCTGGGGCACCTATGGCAGCCGCACCACGCCCGTAACCGGCGCGGCTTTGGCGCAAGCCTCGCGCAAGCTCAAGGAAAAAGCGCGGGCATTGGCGGCGCATCTGATGGAAGCGGCGGTTGAAGACATCGAATATGACGATGGCAAGTTTGTGGTCAAGGGCTCGCCGGACAACTTCCAGTCGATACAAGATGTGGCTTTGATGGCGCACTTGGCATGGAATATGCCCGAAGGCATGGACCCCGGCTTCGAAGAATCGCAGTTTTACGACCCCCCCAATTTTGTCTACCCCTTTGGCACGCATATCGCCATCGTGGAGGTGGACGCCAATACTGGCGACATTGAGTTGAAGCGCTATATCGCCGTGGACGATTGCGGACCGCAAATCAATCCAGAAATCGTCGCCGGGCAAATCCACGGCGGCGTTGTCCAGGGCATCGCGCAGGCGCTCTGCGAAGGCGTGATTTACGACGACAATGGACAGCTTTTGACCGGCACGATGATGGACTACACCATGCCGCGCGCCGATATGTTCCCGAACTTTGAGTTGGACGAGACGGTTACGCCGTCGCCGCACCATCCCATCGGCGTCAAAGGAGTCGGGGAAACCGGCACCATTGCCAGTACACCGACGGTCTACAATGCCGTGCTGGATGCGCTAGCGCCCTTTGGCGTGGACGGAATCGATATGCCAATGACATCTTACAAAGTTTGGCAGGCGATACAATCCGCCTAATCGTAATCGAAGACTTGTAGGGGCGGCTCGCCGAGTCGCCCGTCTCAGCGAAAAAAGCAGGAGGAGACAAATATGTGGCCCAACAAATTTGATTATCAGCGGGCGGAATCGGTCGAACAGGCGCTGGAATTGATCGGTGACGACGGCAAGTTTCTGGCAGGCGGGCATAGCCTGCTGCCGGTGATGAAACTGCGCCTTGACGCCCCCGAGCAGCTGGTGGATATCGGACGCATTGACGCGCTGCGCGGTATCTCGGCAAATGGCGGCTTGACCATCGGCGCGACCGCGACCCATGCGGAAATCGCCGCTTCGGGCGATGTGCAGTCGATGTGCGGTGCCTTGGCGGATGCCTGTGGCGGCGTCGGCGATCAAGCGGTGCGCAACTTTGGCACGCTAGGCGGCAATATCGCCCATGCCGACCCAGCCTCCGACCCGCCAACGGTCTTGGTGGCGGCAGGTGCCAGCATCAATATCCAAGGCGCGGATGGAACGCGCTCTGTAGACGCCGAAGTGTTCTTTATCGATCTCTTCGAGACCGCATTGGACGACGGTGAATTGATAACCAGCGTGAACGTGCCCGACCTCAGCGGGCAGAAGACGGCTTATGCCAAGTTCCCGCACCCCGCTTCCCGTTACGCGATTGTTGGCGTGGCGGTGGCGCTGTCCATGGACGGCGATTCTTGCGCGAGCGCGAGTGTCGCAGTCGGCGGCGCGACGGTCAAGGCGGTTAAATGCGCTGGGGCGGAAGCGGCGCTGGCGGGATCAACGCTGGATGACGCGGCGCTGAATGCAGCGGCGGAAGCGGTGAAAGCCGATGTCGCGGACTGGCTGGCTGGCGATATGGCTTATCCCGAAGCCTACCGGCAGCAGATGGCTGGCGTGTACCTCAAGCGCGCGGTCAAGGCGGCGGCTGGCTAAGCCTCATCCGTCTTATCCAGGTTTAAGTACAATGCGTGGGCGGCTCAATCTTGACCGCGGGCTTTGTTGAGCCGCCGCTACTTTTCCCCATTTGCAAGCGCCGCGCCTGTAAATGAGCTAAATCTAATCAATCCAATCTTGCCATTGCTGCGGCAGCGGCTTGTTCATGGCTTTGGCGTAGACGCTGACCTTGCCGTAGAAGATCAATAGCGCCTCGCGCAGGCTATCGAGACTGATATGAATCGGCATTGCGTAACCGCCGCGGTCCATTTGCTTGTTCGCGACATCATCATCGCTGACCGCTACCAGAGCGGCTTCGAGCTCTTCGTCTAATTGCCGGTACCAAGCTTGGAGTTCGGCGACGCTGCCGAGATAGCTGTCGGCCTTCGTCCGGTAGCTGAAGTCGATATTGAAAGTCTTGAAAGATTGCACGTAGGCGTATTCGGTTTCGCCCAATGCCCGGCAGAGTTCGCCCAGCGTCGGGTTGCCCCCGCCCGGCGTGAATGCGAGCTCGGCGTCGGTCAAGGCTTCCAGCAGTTGGTCGCGCAGCGACGTATACATGCGGTTGAGGTCCCAAAATTGTTGAATTTGCGCGTTCATTGTTGGCACTGTTTACACTCCTTTCTTGCTTCCGGCTCAGTCTGTCTATTCTAAAATCGGTAAAATGCGCTGCACAAGGTTGAAAGGTCCGCGATATTCTCGCTGTTTTCTTTGGCGACTTACAGTGCCGCCAAGCTGTAGGATTGATGACTATTGGGGCGCGCCAAGTCTCGCCCCTACCAATCCATAATCATATTGGAATGACCGTGATTTTATGAAAATATCTTTGCGTCCTTAGTAGAACCAAGTTAATGATGCAAAATTTGCGAAACATCCCAACTTCATTGTCGAGTCACCCTTCGCTGATGATTCGGGGAAGGGCTGGGGATGGGGTAGAAAAGCGGCGATTCACGTATTTTCATTACTTTCTTGGTTCTGCTTTCGTACCTTGGTGGTGAAAGATTATACTGTGGTGGAATGCTATCGCAATTCGCCCAGCCCAAGCGCTTACAGCCTTCCGCAAATCATAGCGCATCAGTTAGAATACCTGATGCCTAGGCAATAATTTTCCGCAAAGCGAAGAGACGAGATGACCTGCATGTTCAATTCCGTTGATGACCTGCAAGCCGCCCTGAGCCAGCAAGACTATATCGCCGAGCGCGGCTTGGCAGTGGCGATTTTCCTGGCGCTGAAAACCGGCAAACCGCTGTTCTTGGAAGGCGATGCCGGCGTTGGCAAGACCGAAATCGCCAAGGTGCTGGCCGCCCTGATGGAGACCGAACTTATCCGCATGCAGTGCTACGAGGGACTGGATATCAATACAGCCGTCTACGAATGGAATTACGCCGGTCAAATTTTGCATCTGCGCTTGATGGAAGCCGAAGGCTTGGCGCGTGAAGATATGGAAGGCGAGCTTTTCTCCGAGCGCTTTTTGCTCAAGCGCCCTTTGCTGCAAGCGATTGAGCAAAGCGCGAACGGCGCGGCACCAGTGCTGCTGATTGATGAGCTGGACCGCTCCGACGAAGAGTTCGAGGCATTTTTGCTGGAGCTGCTCTCGGATTTCCAAATCTCAATTCCCGAATTGGGCACGGTGAAAGCCGCCAAGCCGCCGGTTGTGGTGGTAACATCCAACCGCACGCGCGAAATCCACGACGCGCTCAAGCGGCGCTGTTTGTACTTCTGGATTGATTACCCCCATTTCCACAAGGAATTGGAGATCGTGCGCCGCAAAGCGCCCGATGTAGCGCCGATGCTGGCGCGGCAGATAACCGCCTTCATCCAAGATATGCGCTCGATGGAATTGTTCAAGCGGCCCGGCGTCGCCGAAACACTGGATTGGACAGCCGCCTTGATCGCGCTGGACCAGAACGAGTTGGCACTGGAAACAGTGCAAGACACCTTGGGCGTGATTCTAAAATACCAGGACGATGTCGAGATGCTGGATGCGACGACCATCCAAAATATGATTGATCGCGCAAAAGTCGAAGCGCAGCGGGCTTGACCATGCCCCTAGACCCGCCCATCCCAGGGTTATTCCTCGGTCCTGCCGATGCGTCTTACGACTATCGCGGCGGCAAATTGACGCACAATCTGATTATGTTCGGGCGCGTTTGCCGGGCGCTGGGCATGAACGTAACGCCCAACCGCATGATGGATGTGGCGCGCGCCCTGGCGCATATCCAACTCGGGCGCAAGCAAGATTTCTATTTCACGCTGCGCGCGCACCTGGTAACGCACCCTAAAGAATTCGCCTATTTTGATGAAGCCTTTGATATCTTTTGGCGGCGACCGTCGGAAGGCTTTACCACGCTGAATTTGCAGTCTCTGGGCGAAGAGCGGCGTAAAAAAAAGACGCAGTTCCTGCCGCCGCTAGAGTCGTCGCCGAGCGCGAACGGCAGCGACGGCAAAGAGCCGGACCCAGCCATGATCGCGCTGGTGCCAACTTACAGCCGCCAAGAGCGCTTGCGCCATAAGGACTTTGCCGAGATGAGCGCCGAAGAGCTGGAAATGGCGAAGCGCGTCATCGCCAAAATGCCGCAATCACTGGGTATGCGCCGGACGCGCCGCTTTGAACATGGCAAGGGGCGGCAAATCGACATGCGCCGCCTGATGAAAGATGTGATTCGCAAACGCGGCGATGTCACGCGGCTGCCAACGCACCGCCGCAAAGAAAAGCCGCGCCCCGTTGTCTTGCTCTGCGATATCAGCGGCAGCATGGAACGTTACACGCGCGTGCTGCTGCACTTTATGCACACCCTGGCTGGCTCGCTCTTCCAGGTCGAGTCCTTCGTTTATAGCACCGACATCACGCGCATCACGCGGCAGATCCGACAGAAGAACGTGGATGACGCGCTGGAAGATGTCGGGCAAGCTGTCTTGCAGTGGGGCGGCGGCACCATGACCGGCGAATGCCTGCATCGCTTCAATTGGGTCTGGTCGCGGCGCGTGCTGGGGCGTGGCGCGGTGGTGATATTAATCACGGACGGTTGGGACCGCGGCGATATCCCGCTTTTGCACCGCGAAATGGAACGTCTGCGGCATTCTTGCCGGCGCTTAATCTGGCTGAATCCCTTGCTGGATATTCCGGAATATGAACCGCTGACGCGCGGCGCGCAGGCGCTTTTGCCCTATGTGCAGGATTTCCTGCCCATAACTAACCTGGCGAACCTGGAAGCGATTGTCAAAGCGCTGAACAATCTCAACAGCCGCCCCAGCGCCGAAGCCTATCGCAAGCGGTATCTGGCTTGACCGCGTCCATATAAACACTTATGTGATTTTCGAGAGGCATGATGTTAGACATCCTGGAAATGATAAATGACTGGGTCGCCGCGGAGCGCGGCGTCGCGCTGGCGACGGTGGCCAAGACATGGGGCTCGGCACCGCGGCGCGCAGGCGCGAAGATGGGTATCGCGGTGGGCAAGAGCGACGCCGCCGCGCCAGCCATGATTGGCTCGGTCAGCGGCGGCTGCGTGGAAGGCGCGGTGGTCGAAGAAGCGCTGGCGGGACTGCGCGCAGGCGCGCCGCGCTTGCTCAAATTCGGCGTGGCCGATGACATGGCTTGGGAGGTCGGCTTGACCTGCGGCGGCAGCATCGAGGTCTTCGTCGAGCCGCTGGATAGGATCTGGTGGGACGCGCTGGCGGGGCTGGCGGCGCGCGACCGTTTCGGCGTAACAATCACCATCGTGGAAGGCGACTTGATAGGCGAGAAAGTCTTGCTCGACGCCGGGGGAGAGCTGCTCTTCCAGACCGATAAGCTGCCGGACGCGCAAGTGCAGTCCATGCGAGCGCTCGCGCGTAAAAGCCAAAAGAGCGGGCTGGTTGCGCTGGACGAAACGCGCGTCATGGTCGATATGCAGGTCGAGCGCCCGCATCTAATTCTGATTGGTGGTGTGCATGTGGCGATACCGCTAAGCGCCATGGCCGCGCAAGTTGGCTTCCGCGTCTCGATAGTCGATCCACGCGCGGCATTCGCCTCGCGCGAGCGCTTCCCGAAGGTTGCAAATATCTTGCACAGCTACCCCGACAAAGCCTTGCCGCAGCTGGGGCTGGACCGCAGCACGTATCTGGCGGTCTTGACGCATGACCCCAAGATTGACGACAAAGCGCTCATCACCGCACTGCCGGCCGAGATTCCTTACATCGGCGTATTGAGCAGCGGGCGCACGCATAAGCAGCGCGTGGCGCGGCTGCAAGCAGCTGGGCTGGATGATGAACTTATCGCGCAAATTCATACGCCGATTGGCATCGACATCGGCGCGCAAACGCCAGAAGAAATCGCGGTTTGCATCTTGGCGGAGATCATCGCCGTGCGGAATGGGCAAAGGCATGAAGTTCGGTGAAATGCCAATCGCCGACGCCATCGGCGCAATTCTGGCGCATAAGCTCTATGATGCCTCGGGCAAGCTGATCTTCAATAAGGGACGTCTGCTGCGCGAGCCGGACTTGGCGGTACTGCACCGCCTTGGCTTGGCGCGCATCACCGTTGCCCAGCTGAGCGCTGCCGACTTGCACGAAGATATCGCCGCGGAAAGAATTGGTAAAGCGGTCGCTGGTCCCTTGGTCAATTGGCGCGCGCCAGGCGTGGGACGCGCCAACCTAAGCGCGGCACAGCGCGGCATCCTGCACATCGACCTGCCCAAGCTCGAGTTAATCAACAACATTTATGACGGCATCACCATCGCGACCTTGCGCGAATACAGTTTGGTCGGCGCGGGCGACATGGTCGCGCTGGTCAAAGTTGTGCCATTCAGCCTGCCAAAAGCGCGCGTGGTGGACGTGGAGCGCAGCGCCGCAGCCGGCGCGCCGGTGCTGCGCGTTCTCCCGCTGCGGCAGAAACGAATCGCGCTGATTGTCTCTGGCACAGAAGCCCGGCGCGACATTCTGCTCAAGAGCTTTCACGCGCCGGTGCGCAAGCGCATCCAAGGCTGGGGCAGCCAACTGCTGGAACCGACTTATGTCGCGCACGAAGAAAGCGCCATCGCCGCGGCAATCCGCGCCCACGCGGCGGCGGACCTCATCTTGGTGGCGGGCATATCCGCCATCATCGACCGTGCCGACATCATGCCCTCGGCGCTGCTGCGCGCCGGCGGCAGCATCACGCTGCATGGCGTGCCGGTGGACCCGGGCACGCTGCTGCTCTTGGGCTATCTGGACGACGTGCCGGTGGTGGGCGCGCCGGGCTGCGTCAAATCGCCCAAGACCAATGTCATCGACTGGATCCTGCCGCGCCTGCTGACGGGCGAGCGCCTGACGCGCGCCAATCTGGTGTCAATGGGGCATGGCGGCTTGCTCAAGGACATAGCAGAACGGCCCATGCCGCGCAGCGCGACAAACCAACCCCACCCCCTAGCCCCCTCCCCGACGCATCAGGGAGGGGGAAGCGCTGACCCGGAGAGCTAATCGTGTCGAAATGCGGCGCGATTATCTTGGCGGCGGGTTTGTCGTCCAGGATGGGCGCAAACAAGCTGCTGATGCCCTGGCGCGACGGCCAAGCCATCATCAGCCGCGTTGCGCGAGCATACGTCGACGCCAAAATCGACCCCATCATCGTCGTGACCGGGCGCGACGCCGACCGCGTCGCGGCTGCGCTCGCGGACTATCGGCTGACGTTGGTACATAATCCCGATTATGCCACCGGTGAAATCTTGTCATCGGTGAAAACAGGCTTGAGGTCCTTGCCGGGCGCGCTTGCGGCGACCTTCATCCAGCCCGGCGACATGCCTGGCATCACTAGCGGGCTGATAAGGCGGCTGGCGGCGGCGCATGAAGCGGGCTGGAATCTCGCGCCGCGTTATCAGGGGCAGCGCGGTCATCCGGTGCTGCTGGACCGCGCGTATTGGCGGGCGATGCTGGACTTGCCGGCGCGCGCACGCCCACGCGACGCGCTGCGGGATTCGCGGCTGCGGCTGCTGGATGTGGAGGATGCGGGCGCGCTGCTGGATGTGGATACGCGGGAAGTGTATGAGCGGGTGCTGGGGCGGGGATACCCCCTAGAACTGGAGTGATGATGATATTTGCGGTATATTAAGCTATAAGTTAAGTTAAATGAAATAAAGCGCAAGGATATAATGTGATTAAGTTAGAAGATTTGCAACCGGGGATGCGGATTTGTGGTTTGGTGGATAGTCAAGTTGTGGAGTTGATTCAAGTTTTATCTTCATCGTCAATAAAAGCGTTTGGTCGTGCAGAAAATGTAGCCCTTTCCGTTAAAGTAGTCTACAGATTTGGACAAACTTATGATGACCGAACTATATTTCGGCGAGATGAAGATAAGCTTTTTGAGGCAGAAGATTCATTACTATTTGGCGAAGAAGCGGAATTAGCTCGATTAGCTTGGCAAGCGCGGCGAATTCAATCCGCGCACTTATTCGATCCTTACCACGAGGTTTTCGCATCAAACATAGAAGTGCTGCCCCATCAGATTGAAGCGGTCTACGGCGCGATGCTGGGGCGGCAGCCGCTGCGTTTTCTCTTGGCGGACGACCCCGGCGCGGGTAAGACGATCATGGCTGGGCTGTATCTGCGCGAGATGATGGCGCGCGCTAGCGTGAAGCGATGTCTGATAGTCGCGCCGGCGGGCTTGATTGAGCAATGGCGCGCCGAACTGATGGACAAGTTCAAACTAAGTTTCGAAGTATTTCAGCGCGACATGCTCGAGGTTGACCCTGCATTGCGCCAGCACAATCATCTTATCGCCAAAATGGATCAGTTGAAGCGGAAGGAATATCTTGAGTTGCTGAAAGAGTCGGCATGGGACCTGGTTATTTGCGATGAAGCGCACAAGATGTCCGCATCTTTTTCTGGCGGCGAAGTGAATCGGACACAGCGCTATCGCCTGGCGGAAGCCTTGAGCGACATCACGCGGCATTTCCTGCTGATGACCGCGACGCCGCACAATGGCAAAGAAGAAGAGTTTCGCTTGTTTCTGCGCCTTCTGGACCAGGATCGTTATGAAGGAAGATCGCGAACTGGAGAGCGAAAAGTTAATAAATGGGCAAGCGAAACATTGAAAAGAATGCAAAATTATTTGGATTATTACTTTGGTCATCCTAGGTTTTTATCCGACGAAGAAATGCACAGTAAGGAAATAATCCAATTCCAAAATACCTTTAACGAGATCGAAAAGGCGCAAACCGGATATGAGCACTACAAAAAACGGCGTGTCGATACCTCAGAAGTAATTCTGCGGCGGATGAAAGAACAGCTTGTAACTTTAGACAGCAAACCACTTTATCCCGAACGCAAAGCATACACCGTAAACTATTGCCTGTCCTCCCAAGAAGGCGAGCTATACAAAGCGGTAACAACTTACTGTCATGACGAGTTCAATCGCGCCGAGCGCTTGGAAAGCGGGCGCAAGAACACAGTCGGTTTTGCATTGACCGTCCTGCAGCGGCGCTTGGCATCCTCGCCAGAAGCGATCTATCAATCTTTGAAGTCGCGCCGACGGCGTTTGGAAAAACGACTATTGGAAGAAAATGAAACCGCAATCCCAGAGAAGATGCTCTTCAGCGAAGAAGACATTGAAGACATAGAAGACATGACCGCCGAAGAGCGCGAGCAACTTGAAAACAACGTCAATGACCAAGCCACCGCAGCCACAACCAGGGAAGAACTGAGAATTGAAATTAATACGCTGCGTGTTCTGGAAAATCAGGCAGATAAGGTTCGCCACAGTAACAAAGACAGCAAATGGAATAAACTGCGCGAGATCTGGGAATGGCATATTCCGGAAATGGAAAAGGATGGGCAGCAGCGAAAACTAATCATCTTCACCGAACACCGCGCCACGCTGAATTATCTGCTCAATAAGCTGGGCGAGTTGCTGGGCGCAGCGGAGTCTGTTGTGACAATCCATGGTGGGATTCCACAAGCGAAGCGCAAAATTGTTCAAGATCGCTTTAGCAATGACCCAAAGGTGCAAATCCTGGTCGCCACTGACGCGGCTGGCGAAGGCATAAACCTGCAATTCGCGCATTTGATGGTGAACTACGATTTGCCTTGGAATCCTAATCGTCTGGAGCAGCGTTTCGGTCGCATTCACCGCATCGGCCAGAAAGAGGTCTGCCACTTATGGAATATCGTGACGACCGAGACGCGCGAAGGCGCGGTGTATGAGCGCCTTTTGCAAAAGCTGGAAACAATTGGCAATGACCTGAATGGCAAAGTCTTCGACATTCTGGGCGAATTGTTTGAAGGAACGCCGCTGCCGCATTTACTGAAGGACGCGCTGCGTTATGGTGACGATCCGCGAGTTCGGAATCGACTGAAGCAGACCATCGACGACGCGGTCAATCACGAGCGCATCCGTGAATTGACGGAAGAACGCGTACTTGTTACCGACATTATTGATATCGCAAAACTCAGCGCGAACATAAAAGCCGCCGGCGCTGATCGCTTGCAGCCCAACGATATTCGCGACTTTATCCTCGGGGTATTTAAGCTATTTCCTCCGGTTATTAGCGAAATACGCGACAAAAATAACGGCTGCCATGAAATTGTCAAAGTGCCAGGAGTCATTAGTCGTTTTGCAAGCAGTCATAAGATGGAACATGTGAAAAGCGCCTATCATTCCGTCTGCTTCGACAATAATTTAGCGAAACGATCAAATGGAACAGAACGCTTAGGTCCGACGCACCCTTTGGTCAAGGCGACAATCGGGTGGCTGCAAGGAACTGGGAATAATGGTCACGAATGTGGCGAATCAATTCCAATATGGGTTGACAATTCGGCTAAAGGTACTGAACTGCGAGAACTGTTTTATGTTGAGTGGGCGATTCTTAACGCGGAACCGGCAAATAATCCGATTGAAAGCAGCGCGCGCTTTATAGAAATTGAAGGCGGCAGCTATGCCAATGAGGTCAATCCGTCGACAGCGCTAGCCTATCTGGCAGTAGGCAAGCAGCATGAAGAGAGAGTGACCGCAATCCTAAGCCAAGATGGTCTACTAGATCAATCTGCAGCGGACAACGCTCAAGATTATGTCGCCCAACACTTTGTGGATCCGCATCGCGAAGGAGTAGAGAACCGAGAAACACGGCGGATCAAAACAGAAGGGCGCGAGGTGATATACTGCTTAAAGGCTGAGATAGAATTTGAACGCATGCGAGAATTGCAGTTGCACTGGCAAGCATCAAGGCAGGAAAATGCGGTGCCATTAAAAGGGCTGATAGCGCAAGCCGAGCGAAGAAGACAAGAGCTTGAAGAACGCCTGGAACGGAGGGTGCAGCAATTGGATCAACAATTGCAGATTAGCGCTTCTGGAATAACAATTCGCCGCGTTGCCATCATCATCCCAGCCAGCCTACTGCGCGAATAACAGTCGCCGCGTCCACTCCAAGCCCAAGCCCAAGCGCGCCGCCAGCCCCCGCCACAGCGCGACAATCAGCGCCTCCCGCGATAAGACTATCAGCGCGACCGCGGCACCCTCGACGCCCATCCAAAGCAAGGGCGGCGGCGCGTAAAACAAGCGACCGCAAACCGCGACAAACACCAGCGCCAGCCCAATCGACAGCGCCTGCGCGATGACATACAAGCAAACACCAAGCGCAGCCGCGTCGCGCCGACGCAAGTCGAAGCTGCTCATGAAGAGCCCAAGCAGGGCGCTGAGCAGGACCGTCTGCGGCAGGTGGCTATAATACAAAATCAGCAGCAGCCCAATCAGCAGCGGCACGCGCAGCTGCGCCAGCCCCAGACGGCTGGCATCGGATAGCAGCAGCCACAGTATCAGAACCAGCGCGGCAGCCAAGAGCCCGCCGCCCAGCCGCAGCGATTGCGCCCAGCCCCAGCGCAAGGCAGCGAACCAGCCGCCGCGGTGGCTGATGCCCTTGGCGACGGACCAACTGGCTTGCAGCGAGCCGGGGGTCGAGCTGCATATCAAGTCGTAGGTGCGCTGGCGCTTTTCGCGGTCGATGCCGCCGATGATCTCTACCACCAGGACAGGACCAAGCGCCAGCGCGAACAAGGGCAATAGCGCGGGGCTGGCCACCACCAGCATGATCATCACGATGGGAATGACGAATACTAGGACCAGCAGCTGCGGCTGCAGCGCGACAGCCGCGACAGCAGCCATGCCAGCGAGCAGCAGGCCAATAAGCAGCCAGAATCGCGGAAAGCGGTAGGACGGCGGCGCGCTGGCGGGCCTGTAACCTTGGCTGGCGCGGCGGAAAATCGGGTTGCCCCGGTTTGGCTGGGCGATTTGCCGCCACAAGCGCGCGGATAACATCGCAGGTTCGCTCCATAGCTGGCTGGTGTCAGCCCCCATGATAGCCGAATGCGCGGACGGATGAAATCCTAGGGACTGCTTGCCGCTGGCGGATGCTGGTGATGCAGCAGCACATCAATGGTCAGCGCCAAGGCGGCGCTGGATACCGCGCCGCGCAGCGCCGCCGCCGCCACCGACGCCACATCAAAGATGCCGGCATCGATCATATTGACGACAGCGCCGCTACGGATATCGATGCCCTGGTCCTGCGGCATGCCCGCCAATTCCGCCACTTTGGCGGAATCGAAGCCGCCATTAGCGCAGATGGCGCGCAGGGGCTGCTCCAATGCGTGCAGCAATATGCGCCGCGCGGCGCGCCCGGCGCTGTCTTCATTCAATTCATTCAAATCATTCAGGTCATTCATGTCATTCTGTTCAGGCAGGTCAAGCCGCTGCTGGAGCGCGTCGCGGCAGGCAAAGTAGGCGATGCCGCCGCCCGGCACAATGCCATCGCGCAAGGCGCGGCGCAAGGATTTAGCCGTCTCTTTGGCGATGGCGATGCGGCTGTCCATGCGCGCTGGCACGGCATCGCCGATGCGCAAGATGGCTACGCCGCCCAGAATCTTGCCGATGCGCTCGCGCAGGAATGCCTGCGCGTCCTTGTCGATCGCGTATTCCAGCTGCTCCAACAGGTCCGCCAGGTGCTCGGTCAACGCTTCTTGGTCTTCGCGGTCCGAGACCAAGCCGAACATCGCGCGCTCGACCCAGACTTGTTTCGCCTGTCCAAAGCAGCTTGGGCGCGGGGCTGGGCTGGGGGCAGCGCCGTCGCGGTTTTGCGGGCGCTCTAGCGCGCTTGCCAGGCGGTCGCCGGCCGCCTTCACTAGCGGGATGGCGCCGGTGATGACAGCCATGTCGCTCAAGTGGGCGCGGCGCTGGCTCTCGCTGAGTCCGGGCGTCTTGACCGCCACGATGCGGAATTGCTCGGGATTTTTGTTGCTGAGGATGAAATTGATGACCGCTTCGGAAAATTTCTCGCCGACCAAGAGCAGCGACTTGGCACCTGCCCGCATGAGCACCGTGATTAGCGGCAATAGGTCGGCTGGGTTCTCGATATCGAGGTCGCTGAGCAAGATAGCGGCCTCATTCATGACGATGCGGTCCGGTTCTTTGCCGCCGCGCAGCATCGCCCGCGCAACCGCGCCGCGCTTCCAATACATGCCTTTCATGTAGTCGCGTTGGATGGTTCGCGTGTGCCCGCGCCGCACATCAAGCTGCCCATGTTCGCCGATGAAGTCGAAGATTTCGCCCAGCTTCTGCGCCAGTTCACGGTCATGGCAGACGCACTCGGCTAGCTGCGCCAGTTGTTCGCGCCCGACAATTGGCTTTTGCATGCTTGCCAGCGCTTGCAGCGCGATTGTCAAACCTTCTTCGAGGCGCTGTCGCAGGCGCATGGCGTTGCCGCCAGCAGCGATATATTTCAATCCTTCATTGTAAACCGACTGGAATATCACCGCTGCGGCGGCTGTGCCGTCGCCGCAGTCTTCATAAAGCTGCCAGAGCATCTGCCGCAGCAGCATGGCACCCATATCAGCATCGCGGTCGGGCAAGTCGGTGATGCGCCGGGCGATTAAACCGCCCTTGTCCAGCAGCTCGGGGGCTTTGTTCTCCAGCGCCTGGCTGACAGCGATGGCGCGGGGAATAGGCCCCAGCGTGGGTTTGATGGCTTCGGCAATCAGATTGATGCCGCGCTGCAAGCTGCGCGAGGCTTCCGGCTGAAATACGAGCGGTTCTGGCGGCGCTGGGGATAGTGCTGTCAACCGCGGATTGCCCCTTGCGTGAGACCAGCGATGATCTGCCGCTGCATCAAGACAAAGACAAAAATTATAGGCAACGTACTCAAGAAGGAACCAGCCATTATCGCGCCAATTTCTACATCAAAGGGACCGTCCATCGTCGCCAAACCCACAGTGAGCAGATATTTTTTGGGATCGTTCAGCACAATCAGGGGCCAGAGAAAATCATTCCAGGTATTGACAAAAGTCAAGATAGCGACCACGCCCAGAGCGGGCCGCACAAGTGGAATGATGACGCTGTGGAAGATGCGAAACTCCGAAGCGCCATCAATGCGGGCGGCGTCCATGAGTTCATCCGGCACCGATTCAATATACTGGCGCATGAGAAAGATATTAAACGCGCCGACGATGCCAGGCACGATAATCGCCAAATAATCCCCAATCCAGCCAAACTCGACCATCATGATAAACAACGGAATCAGCAAAACATGGAAGGGCAGGGTTAAGGTCGCGAGGACCAGGAAGAAGAGAAACCGTTTGAAGCGAAATTGGTATTTAGCGAAAGCGGCACCGGCCAAAGCGGCAAAATATACGCCGAGCGCGGTGCGGATGCTGGCAGTAAAAATGGTGTTGCCATACCACAGGACAAAATGGGTATCTTCAAAAAGTTTCGGATAGTTGTGGCCAACGACTTCACGCGGGAAGATCGTCACTGGCAGCGAATACAGCTCGCCTTGATTGCGGAAGCTGGCGGTGATCATGTAAATGAAGGGAACAGCTGTAAGCACAATGCCGAACAAGACGATTGAATTCAAAAAAAGTACGTTGACCTTGTTGGGTTTCATAGCGCTCTTAATTTTTCTTTCTTGTTATTTGCACGCGCCTAGACTTTCCAAAGGCGGAACAGCAGAAGCTGTATGCCTGTGATGACAAGAATGATGATCGTTAGCAAATAACCGATAGCGGAAGCGTAACCCATGCGCAGATTTTGGAAGCCCATGAAATAGAGATACATCAGCGGGAACAAGCCGGAATCTTGGGGTCCCGAAGTGCTGTCAAATAGCAGGAATGGCTGCCCAAATAAACTGAATGAGCCAATCAAACCAGTGATTGTGACAAATACAAAAATTGGGCGCAAAAAGGGCAGCGTAATATGCCAGAAGACCCGCGCTGTACTCGCGCCATCTATGCGTGCCGCTTCTTTTAGGTCATTAGGAACATTTTGCAGCCCGGCTAGAAAGAACAATGAATGATGCCCAACCCAGGTCCACAGCCCTAGGATAATCAAGGCGGGCATGACCCAATTCTTGTCTTTGATCCAGCCAATGCCATCGACCCCAAAGTTGGCCAGCACGGCATTCAGCAAACCGTAGCGCTCCTCAAAAACCAGCGTGAATATCCAGCCAACAACGACGGCAGAAGTAATATAGGGAGCGAAGAATGCCAAGCGCGCCAATACCTTCAGGCGCACATTGGGAGAATTGAGCAACAAGGCTACCCCCAGCGCAAGCGGGATTTGAATGAGCACTGTGCCCGCGGCAAACTCCGCGCCATTCACAAGCGCAGTGCGGAATCTTTTATCCTTGGTCAGCAAGCGCTCATAATTTGCTGTGCCGACATATTCGTAATTGTCGAAGCCACGCACCCGCTGAAAGCTCATCAAGAACGAGTCGACGGCCGGATAGACCGTGAAAACAGCGAAAGTGAGAATAAAAGGCGCAAGGAAGAGATAAGGTATCAGCTTGCGTTCATTGCGCGACCACCAGCTTGACTGAGTTGCAGCGCCAAGCGCGGGCTGACTGATGGCTGTCATTTATCTAGCACCTCATTAAGGAAGCCACTAAGCTAGGTAGCCATTAGGCTAATGAGAAATAAGCAGTCCGCCTCAATTTTCATGGGAAGCTGCTCCATCTCAAGCAACATCAAGCTCAAGAATCATCAACAATGCGCATTGTGGAATATGCGCAGTTGCCGGGCAAGCCCGACAAACTGCGCATCCATGCTTACTTGTTGAAATCAAAGTCGTCGACGGCTTCTTGCAATGCCGAGAAGGGGTCGGCATTATCCAGCATGACTGGCTCGACAGCCAAACGGCTAAGCGAGTCGGTCAGCAAGGTCCAATAGGGGTCGATATTGACGCTTGCCATGGCCGCAGCCGCTTCGGCAATGAATACCCCCGGTTGCTGCCCGCTGAAGTAATCGTCCGTGCGCAGCAGCTCTTCGCTTTCCCAAACCGGGATATAGGATGGGAAGAGATTCATATCGCGGAAAGCCAGCAGCGAGCCTTCGGGAGTCAGATTGCTGACGCGAATGTATTCCCAAGCCTCTTCTTTGACTTCCGAAGCCAAGGTGATGCACATGCCCGTGCCACCGCGCGGCACAGTCAAATAACCACCCTCTTCCCAGAGCGGCAAGGAGCGCATCTTCCATTTGCCTTCTAGGTCCGGCGCATTGAGTTTCATGAAGCCTTGATACCAAGGCGCGCCCCAAATGCTGACATAAGCGCCTTCGTTCATCAGCGCGTACTGCCCATCTCCGCGACCTTGCTCGACATAGACGCCGCTATCGAGCTGCGCCTTTTGCCAAGCCAGCACCTCGACCGCTAGATCGCTCAAGACCTGCACATTGCCTTCGGCATCAAAGAATTCGCCACCAGCCTGGTGAAGTTGGATATAGTAGTCGGACCAACCGGCGGTTGCAATCGGGAATAAGCCGCGCCCCGCATCCATCGCCGCGCCGCCGAGCATTTCGACAAATTCAGTCCAAGTACCTGGCGCTTCGGCATCCAATCCCATCTCGTCGAAGAGGTCATGCCGATAGTATAGCAATACAGGATTAACCTCATTGCCTACGCCGTAGATGTTGCCGCGCACTGTCCAAGTCTGCGTCGCCGACGGCAGCGACAAATCAGATAGCTGATCGCCAATGATGTCATTTAGCGGAAGGAATGGTTCGTTGCCTGGGTCGCGGACATATTGCCCCAATTGACCAGTCCCCACATCGACGATATCAGGAATGCCAGAACCGGCAACAAAGACGGTTTGCAATTTGGGCCACAAATCAGCATAGGGCGTGTGAACGATGCTGATATTGACATTGGGATTGTCGTCTGACCATAGTTCTTCAATCAGATTTTCCATCCAATTGGTGCGGTTGGTTGCGAATGCCCAAATCTCGACCGTAACTTCATCGTCTTGGGCGCGGACCATGCCAACAGGCAGCGCCGCAAAGCCGCTTGCTGCCAGCGCGGTTGATGCCGCTTTCAAAAAGTCACGGCGGGATAGTTTCTTTTCAGTCATCGTCATCTCCTTAACAGTAGATTCAAGGTCTTTGCATGCTGTACGAAATCATCGTTCTTTCAATTTCACCGCCTTTCACGATAGCGGACACCGAAACTATCCTTGCTAGGATGGCTACTTGATGGCTACTTGATGGCTACTTGATGGCTACTTGATGGCTACTTGATGACTACTTATTGAAAAGCGCAACCATAGCCTCGGACGCAATTATAACTGTTTCTGCAAAATAGTCAAAATCGGCGCAGGGCTGCCCCAGGGACTATGCCTTAATCGATCCGCTGGTCAAGCCGCTGATGAACTGCCGCATCGCCACAGCGAAAACGCAGAGCAATGGCACCGAGGAAATGACATAACCGGCAAACAGCGTACCCCAGTCGGTCTCGAAGTCCGAAGAAAATTGCATCAGCCCCAACGCCAGCGGCATCTTGCTCTTGTCAGTAATCGTGACCAGGGGCCAAATCAAATCATTCCATGAGCTAATCAGCGTCGTCATCGCCACCGTGGCAAGCATCGGGCGCGCCAGCGGCACCGATACATAGAGGAAGACCTGCCACTCCGCCGCGCCATCGACATAAGCGGCGTCGAAAAGTTCATTCGGCAGCGACTCGAAATAACTGCGCATCAGCCAAGTTGACAAGACCAGCCCGCCGCTGACCCAGACCGAAATCAGCGCGAAGGGCGTATTGACCATGCCCAAATCGCGCACGAGCACAAAGCGCGGTGCCAGCGTCAGCACACCCGGCACCATTATCAGCGTGATGAAACCGAGGAAGAGCGCCGTCTTGAAGGGGAAATGGAAACGGGCGAAGACATAACCCGCTACCGCGGCGATGACGGCAATCAGGCAGATAGTCGAACCAGAATAGATGACGCTGTTGACGATATAGCGCCAGATGATGCGGAATGCCGAGCTGTAATTGCCGAACTGAAAAGGCAACTCTGGCAGCCAGAAATTATGGTAGAACTGCGTATTGCTCTTCAGCGAGGTGATGACAACCAGCGCCAGCGGGAAAAACGTGACAATGCCAAAGGCGAGCAGCACCAGTTGAAAGGGCAGGTCGCGATTGGCGATGCGCGGGATTTGTCGCTTCAGCATGGTGCTTCCTTCATTTGTCCTTCGATTTTTCTGTCATCATTCTTGCCATTTTCCCATTTCTTCTGCGCTTATCCAGCATTCCCGCCGGCGGAAACGCGCAGGTTGATGATGGTCAAGGCGAGCATGACGACGAAGAGCACAACGCCAATGGCGGAGGCGTAGCCGAATTCCAGGAAATGGAATGCCGACTGATACAGCTGCAGCGCCGGCACCATGCTGCTGTAACCGGGTCCGCCGTCGGTCATCACCAGGAAAAGATCAAAGCGCTGAGTCATGAAGAGCATGGTCAGAATCATCGCCAGCGTAATCTGCCGCCGCGTCATGGGAATATCGATATAGAAGAGCCGCCGCCAAAAACCCGCGCCGTCAATCGCCGCGCTTTCGTGCACTTCTTGCGGGATGGTCTGCAATCCCCCCAGGATGATGAGAAATTGTAGCGTCGGCAGCCAAGGGAAGCGCACAAATGCCAGCGCCCACATCACTGTGTTGGGGTCGCCCAGCCAGGCATGAGTGTATTCTTCCAAGCCAATCAGCTTCAAGCCTTCGTTGAGCAAGCCGACTTGTGGATTGTAGATGAAGCGCCAAATCAAGTAATTGAGTATCGTCGGCACCACCATCGGGAAGACGAAGATAATCTTCCACCAATAGGACCAGCGCGCGCTGCGCAGGTTGATTATCATCTCGGCGGCGAAGAAAGGCAGCACCGTCTGCATGATGACGCGGAAGAAGACAAAGCTGACCAAATTGGCGATGGCGACGCGGAAGGTACGGTCGCTGAGCATGCGCTCGTAATGCTCCAGCCCAACATAAAAATGGACTTTGCCGCCATTCCAAATATAGAGCGAGTTGTAAAGCGCGCTGAATGCCGGCAGCCATTCAAAGAGCAGCAGCAGGGCGACCGGTATCAACAGCGCCAGATATAGCCACTTCGCCCGCCACATGCGGATGTGGAGCGGGCTGCGTTTTTCGCGTTTAGCTGACGAGCCCAGCCGGCTCGTGATGAGACGTTTCAGCATGACAACTCAAAGCGGCGAAGCGAATACGTTCGAAGGAGGCTCACAGACTTTTGTTGATAACCTGTGCCCTGCCGCCCCCCAGCGCTTTCGGACCCAGCTATTTCGATTGGAGTCAGCTCGGGCAGCCGCTGACTTAGGCTGCTGGCTCCCTTGCCCATAGACTCGATTATTCACGCTATACATGTCGCATGTCCGCCTCGTCCGCGCCAAAACGGGAGAACGAGGCGGATTAGAGTTGGGACGGTCTTATGCAAGTCCGGGCAAGTCCGGCGCTTATTCCATTTGGAAATCGCAGGACCAGTCGTTTTCGGCGATGATGACACGCGCTTCCCGCGTCATCAAGCGCTCCTCTTCGGCGATGAGCGTCTCGAGATCGATTTGCTCGGTGAAGTACTCCTGCATCAGGCGGCGATGATCTTCGCCATAACGGCGGCTGAGGCGCGGGTCGGGGTCTTTCAGCGCGCGGATTGGCAACTCGAGGAAGGCGACCGTCGGCTTCAAAGCATCGGGCACATCCAAGCCGAACTGCGTCGGAATGCTACGCGGCGAATCGGTGACGACGCGTCCCCATTGCGGCTGGGCAGTCATGAACATGAGGAAGTCGACCACTTGCTCTTCAATGCCTTCGCGCCGGGCGCGGTCGGTCACGGTGAAGCCAGCCGTGAAGCCGCCTACCAGATACGCGCTCTCGTTATTGGCGGCATGCGGGCTGGTGCTTTCGGTGACCGGCGGGAAGTAGCTGATGCCCCAGTTGAAGTCGGCGTCGCGGGTTACATTCAAGGTTTGGCTGGCGGCATTGCCGAGCAGGAAGGGCGACTCGCCCGTGATGAAGAGGCGATAGGCTTCGTCCCAGGTCAGGGTGGCGTAGCCATCAACCCACATCGGCTCGAAATCTACCAGCAGCTGCAGCCAGTCGCCAAAGGCATCGTCATTGGCGCTGATTAAGCCGTTATGAATCGCGCAGGCAAATTCGCGCTGGTTGAGGGCGTGCCAACTGGCACCTGGCTCCCACCAGCTTTCGATTTGGTCGATGTACATGCTGGTCAAGGTGGTGCCGTCAAACCAGTTATAGGTATAGGGCGAGGCGGTGGACATGCTCATCGCCAGCGGTTTCATACCGGTTTCGGCGATCGCGCCCATCTCGTCAATCATGGTTTCCCAGTCCGCCCAGAGCGAATAGTCGACATCAAATTCGGTATCAATGCCGGCCGCTTCCAGCATGTCGATGTTGTAATAGAAGCCCACCGCCACCGCGTTGACCGTCACGACATATTGCTTGCCGCTACCGGTATGGTAGGTGGTATTCCAGACGACATCGGGGATGCTGTCCGCCCAACGTTCGCTGCCCGGCACGCCTTCGAGGATGTAGGGGTTGGGCGCTTCAATGTAATCGTTGAGCGGCATGTACCAGTCATTGCCTTGTTCTTGCCAAACGCGGATGTAATTGTTGACGATGATATGCGGTTCGTTTTGCCCGTTGAATACCGTGCTGCGCCACTGATCGCCAGAGATGTTGGAAGGCACATCAACCAGCTCGATATTGACGCCCGGGTTGGCCGCTTCGTATTCGGCGACCAGCGTATTCATCATCTGGGGCGGGTCCGGGTTGTTTTCCGTTGGCTCGTCGGGGTAATATGCGCCGACGGTAGCGTAGATGGTGATCTCGTCTTGCGCCATCCCGGCGAACGCGCCGAAACATAGCAGTAATATGACGATGACAGACAGTTGCTTTAACATGAGCTTTTCCTTTCCTGGGCTTATCAACAGCTTAACTTAAGCATAGTATCGCAGCCGATTATAACATGTTTCGCGCCCAAGCATAAACGACTTTCATTGCCCTGATTGCCCTGCTTGCCCTGATTGTCGGGGCAGCGCAAGCGCCTGAATCAGCGATTTGCCAGGAAGTCATGCAGGGCTCGATTGAAGTCGGCGGGCTGTTCCACAAAGGGCGTATGCCCGCAATCGGCGATGACAACCCGCTCGACCGCGCCGCCAGCCGCTTCGTAATTGCCTAGCACATGCTGAATCTGTTGGATCATCGGCTGTGGCGGGCAGACATGCTCGCCGGGATAACCGGGAATCACGCCCATCTTGCCAAAGGTCGCCAAGTCAAAGAATGATTCGTCGGCGATGACTTGATCGCTGTCGCCGCGCAGCCATAAGAGCGGCGGCTTGGGCTGGATGGCGTAGAGCTGGCTGATATCGGGCTGGTTATTGGGTGCCATGCCATTCAGCACGCCCCATCTGCCGGGCGCGACCCCGGGCCAATTTTCGGAAGCGGTAAAATCGCCCGGATAATCTTGTTCGCCGGTATGCGTTTGCAGCACCGACGTCAGCAAATCTTCTTCGCGGTCGGATTGGTAAGGCGGCTTCCAATAGAAGCCGTTCATGACCGCGCGCGGGCTCATTTCGCCAGCGCCCCGTTCTCCGTCTTTCAGCTGCTGCGTATACTGGGGGTTGGCGACCCCGCCGCCCGCGCCAGCCGCGTCGGGCGCGCAGAGATTGCCCGCGGCGTCTTTGGTCCCGCCGAATCCGAAGGGGGAAACCGGCGCGACCAGCGCCGCGCTCCGCAGGCGTTCGGGCGCGTCCAGCAGCAGCCGCCAGGTGACGCCGCCGCCCATGGAATGCCCCACGATGTGCGCCTGGTCTATAGCCAGCGCATCCATCAGCGCCAGCACATCGTCGGACATATCTGCCAAGCCGCGCGCGCCATCAAGAACGGCGCTGGCATCGGATTCGCCAAAGCCGCGTTGATCAAGCGCGACGCAGCGGTAGCCGTCCGGCATCGCCAGCATCGTCTCTTCCCAGAAGGTCGCGGATGTCAGGTTGCCATGTACAAAAATGACTGGCGTGCCGCTTTCGCCGCCGGAAAACAACACACGCGTTGAGATGCGCGCCGAAGTAACGGTTCGCGCTTTGATGCCTGGCAGGGTCGCGATAGACATGATTCGGCTTCCTTTTCTTTGCGCTTATGTGAAGCCGACTGTAACAAAAGCGCAAGCGAAGCGCCAATCAAAATAACCACGTAGATTGCACGAAGATTGCACAAAAATTATAAGCAGACAAATTCAATCGAGCCTTTACGCTGTGAACTCAGCAGGCCAACAATGTAATGCGAATCCGAATTAAATATGGAATATGTAGGGGCAATATACTATATCGTCCGTGGGCGGCATGATATGCCCAGGCAATCGCAGCAAATTCATCATTGTCGGATTTTACAGCAAACTGACAAATAGTAGGGGCGAGCCACGGGCTCGCCCCTACAGATTCTCGCTAAGGCTTAGCTTGGCACGCGGCTTAGCCCTCGAGCTGCTCAAGTGCCTCTGCGATGGGGCGCCAGCCGCCCCACTTGCTCACCCGTTCCCGCGCCTCTGAAGCAGCCATTGGCCTCAGCTCGTCATGCGTCTCGACGCCAAATGCGATCAAGACGCGCAACCAATTATTGCCCGTGCGCCCAGCAGCGACATTCTCATCGTAATAGTCGCGTACAGTTTGGATGAGGCTGTTCGGCACGGAATAGCTCTGCTTTGGTGCCGGTGGGACAGGTGTATTGGTAGGCGGCGGTGGCGGGACGGGTGTGTTGGTTGGTGGCGGCGGCGGGACAGGTGTGTTGGTTGGTGGTGGCGGCGGGACGGGTGTATTGGTAGGCGGCGGTGGCGGGACAGGTGTGTTGGTAGGCGGCGGTGGCGGGACGGGCGTGTTGGTTGGTGGCGGCGGCGGGACCGATGTGTTGGTAGGTGGCGGCGGCGGGACGGGCGTGTTGGTTGGTGGCGGCGGCGGGACCGATGTGTTGGTAGGCGGCGGTGGCGGGACGGGTGTGTTGGTAGGCGGCGGTAGCGGGACCGATGTGTTCGTTGGCATCTGTGGCGGATTCAGTTGCGTCAGCGCATTGACAACCGGCTGCCAGCGCCCGCCCCAGCCGCGATCGACATAAGTCTGCGCTTCGGTCGCGGTCATGGGGTTGGCATGGCTGCCATGCCCCAATGCCGCCAGGGCCCGCGTCCAGCGCTCGTGATGGTCGCTGCCTGGTGCCTGCTCGTCCCGCCAGCCCAGGATGTTTTGGATCAGACTAGCGTAGGCTCCGCTTGGCGCTGGGGTATTGCTTGGCGGGACGGGCGTATTCGTCGGCGGCACGAGCGTGGCTGGCGGCTGTTGTTGGCTCGGCTCCTCGTGCTGTAGCGGCATTGGCTGATCTTGCGGACTTTGCTGATGTGGAACGGGCGTATGCGTCGGCACAGCCGTTTTGGTCGGCGGCGGGGCGGGCATGCGGAAGCTGATCTCGCCGCTGCGCTTGCCGCCATTTTGCAGGTAAGCCGTGATATAGACGGTATAAGCGCCGCCCGCTGTCAAGCCATTGAAGGAATGGCTGGTCGCGCCCGCGCCCAAGGTAACGGCGCCGCTTTCATTATTGCCGCCGGCATATTCCAGCAGGTAGCTGGTCGCGCCGCTGACCGCCGACCATTGCACGGTGACGTCGCTAGCACTTTGGATGCCAACCCCGAGAGCAATCGGTTCTGGCGTCGGCGCGCTGGCTGGCGCGCCTTGCGCGCCTTCCAAGTCCCAATTTGGACCCGAAAAAATGCGGTGCACCTTGCGCGCGATAAGTTCAGCTTGCCTCGAGTTGCCTTGCCTGGACAGCCAGCGGTACGCTTCCAGCGCGAAAGTGTATGATTTGTCGCTGGTCAAACCGCAGTAGTAAACGGTATATGGATTCTTATACACTATGGCATCTTTCGAAGCGCTTTTTAAAAACCGGTTTTGCGGTATCCAGAAATGCAGTGCGCCTAAACTGCTGTGTTCTTGATCGCAATCAAAGGTCGCGTTCCCCATAGGGATCTTGTAAAAGTCCGCTCCCGAAACAGCCGTAATGCGGAACTCCATCCACCGATAGACGTTTGTTGGATCATCCTCTGCATGCCGCCAGCCTCTATGCAGGTCGCTATAATGCACCGGCGGGCAGTTGGCGTAAGGCTCATCCTTCGATGCCCAATAGCACTTGCGCTCGGCTTTGGTGGTCACGTTCCTGCGCCAAGGGGATACATTCTGATTAGACCTCCTCTTGGCATTTACCTCTACCTGGTAGCTTGTTTGAGGCTTGAAAGGGGAGTTCTCGGGCTGATAGTCGCCGATGGTGAGCTTGAAAGACGGGCTGGCATTGAGGGTTTGATGCGCCACATCGTAGATAAGATTGTTGCCTTGCCATACCCGAACATCAAGATGTTCCGTGTCGCCGGGCATGGACAAGATATTGAGGTGAAACCAGATGTCACTGACTGTGCCGAAGACAATCGACAGATTTTGCGCTTGGACCTTTAGGTTGGCACCAAGCAAGAACAGGCAGACAAGCAGCCCGGCGATGGCGCGCCAAGGTTTTGAACTAGACCGTAGAATCGGCGGACGATACTGAAAAGGAATTGAGGAGGTCTTCATTGCCGATTACTCCCCTCCAGTACTAGAACATATATTCGGGGGGGGGGGGGGGTATGTTTCGTTATATTAGCTAACATGAGGCGTCGCTTTCTACTCTTTATTTTACGATTCCACACTCGCCTTTGCTGGCTGCGCTTGGGTAAAGCCGCATTATTACCATTATATTGATTCTCTGTCAACTGTCAATAGGGGAGCGAGTATATTTCAGTGTTGGTAGAAGCAACAAACACAGTGTCGCAATATGACACTGACTGCCAACACCGAGATTTATCCGAAAATATGCCAAGAAGGACGCAATGTAGGGTGGCGCGTGTAGACACTGCGGTTCAATCGCCCACGATTTTGCGCCAAATTTCATTGGCGAGCCCATGACTCGCCCATACAGATTCTCGCTATGGCCTAGCAGCTGGGCGCGGCTTAGCCCTCGAGCTGCTCAAGCGCCTCTGCGATGGGTCGCCAGCCGCCCCATTTGCTCACGCGTTCGCGCGCCTCTGAAGCAGACATTGCCTTCAGCTCATCATGCGTCTCGACGCCAAAGGCGATCAATACGCGCAGCCAGTTCGTGCCCGCGCGGCCAGCAGCGACATTCTCATCGTAATAGTCGCGTACCGTTTGGATGAGGCTGTCCGGCACGGTGTAGCTCGGTTGTGGCACGGGTGTGTTCGTCGGCGGCGGCATGGGCGTGTTCGTTGGTGGCGGCGTGTTCGTTGGTGGTGGAACCGGCGTATTCGTCGGCGGTGGCACGGGGGTATTCGTCGGCGGCGGCATGGGCGTGTTCGTCGGCGGTGGAACCGGTGTATTCGTTGGCAGTGGCATGGGCGTGTTCGTCGGCGGTGGCGTGTTCGTTGGTGGTGGAACCGGCGTATTCGTCGGGGGTGGAACCGGCGTATTCGTCGGCGGCGGCATGGGCGTGTTCGTCGGCGGTGGCATGGGCGTGTTCGTCGGCGGTGGCACGGGTGTATTCGTTGGCGATGGAACAGACGTGTTCGTCGGCAGTGGCACGGGGGTATTCGTCGGCGGTGGAGCTTGCCCTTCAATCTGCGTCAGCGCATTGACAACTGGCTGCCAGCGTCCGCCCCAGCCGCGATCGACATAAGTCTGCGCTTCGGACGCGGTCATGGGATTGCTGTGACTGCCATGTCCCAATGCCGCCAGAGCCCGCGTCCAGCGCTCGTGGTGGTCGCTGCCAGCTGCCTGCTCGCCCCGCCAGCCCAGGATGTTCTGTATCAGGCTGCTGTAGGGATTGCTTGTTGGAACTGGCGTGTTCGTCGGGATAGTCGTGTTCGTGGGCAAAGGTGTATTCGTTGGCAATGGCGTGTTCGTGGGCAGCGGTGTATTAGTCGGAATCGGCGTGTTCGTGGGCAAGGGCGTATTAGTCGCTAAGGGCTGCGCTTCCAGCTGTGCCAAGGCGTCGGCGACTGGCTGCCAGCGCGCGGCTTGATACTGCTGCGCGTAGCCCTGCGCTTCGGACGCGGTCATGGGATTGGCGTGACTGCCATGCCCCAGCGCCGCCAGAGCCCGCGTCCAGCGCTCGACATGCGCCGCGCCGTGATGCGTCTCGGCTTGGTAGCCCTGCAAGGTCTGAATCAGGCTGCTGTAGGGATTGCTTGTTGGAACCGGCGTATCCGTTGGAACCGGCGTGTTCGTCGAGATTGGCGTATTGGTGGGCATGGGCCTTGCGGTTGGACTTGCGGTCGACTGGCCAAGTGGCGCGGTCTTAGCGCTGGCTGTGGCCATCATGCTGACCCCGTTTTTCTCGAAGACGATGACGCGGAAGTCATAGCTCGTATCCGCCTTCAAGCCAGCGAACTTGCGCGAAGTTACGGTCTTGTCGAGGGACTCGAATTCGATATGCCCATCTTCACCGCGGATCTCCGCATAATAAAGCAATACATCGCCCATGTCGGTCCATTCGACCGTGATGTTGTCTTCGGAGATTGTCGGGAAGGTCAGCGCCAAGCTGCCATCGCTGGGCAGAGGCGGGCTAAAATGCGCCAAGCCGCTGCGCTTGCCACCGCCGGCCAGGTTCGCCGTGAGCTCGGCTAGGTAAATCGCGCCAGGGGTCAAGCCCGTCAGACGATAACTGGTCGCGTTCGCGCCCAAAGCATAGGAGCCGGTCTGCAGATCGCTGCCGGCATATTCCAGCACATAGCCGGTCGCGCCGCTGACCGCAGTCCAGGACAAGGTTACTTCGCTTGTGCTGTCTGTATAGTAGGCGATGTGAATGGGCGGCAAAGGCGTCGCGCTTGGCATGCTGGTCGCGGTTGGAGTCGCCGTGTTTGTTTGCAAAGGCGTCGCGCTTGGCCTGCTGGTCACGGTTGGAGTCGCTGTGTTTGTTGGCCTAGCGGTTGGCACCGCAGCAGCCGCCAAGGTCCGCGCTTGACCGGTCGCGGTGACCTGCTTGCCGCCCCTCAAAAACACCGTGAGTTTGAAATCAAAGACGGTATTGGCTTGGAGCCCGCCGAATTCGTGCGAAGTCCGCGAGCTTTCGCTGGTGTGAATGACGGTGAAATCGCTATAACGTCCACTGCCGCTGCTAATATCGACCATGTAGATTTGCGCTTTATTGCCCAGATCGCTCCATTCGACCGTGATGCTGTCATAGGAGATTTTCGGGAAGATCATCGCCAGCGTGCCATCGGTAGGCAGCGTTGGCACTGCTGTTGGCGTCGGCGTGATTGTTGGCGTGGGCGTGATCGTCGGCGTGGCGGTGGCGGGCGCCTCATAGCGAAGGGATCTTGATTTCTGCGCGTGCGGCGAGTTTGGTCCCGGATGCCAGGTGACGGTGAAGTCGTAGCCGCCGGCTTGCGGCTGGAAATCTGTGTGCCAATAATTTCTGTACACTGGACCGAAGGTATGGGGCAGAGTCCGGCCCTTGTAGCTCGTCAAGCCATCAATTGCCAGGGTCAGGGTATAATGGCCCGTGTGGGTGGGTCCATCCCAAGAAGTGACCAGCAGGACCTTGTTGCTGTTGGTGTAGGACACAGGCTTGATCTTCAGAAAGGTCAGCGGTTCAACTGCAGGAATAGGCGTCGGCGTATTGCCATTTGTGGTGATGTAGAGCTCTCGCAACTCAGAAGATATGACTGGGCTGCCATAGCGATTGATATAGTAGCTCATCAGCAGCAAAGTATATTTTGTATTTCCAACCAGCCCGGTGAGCGTCGCGCTGGTTTCGCTTGTATACAGGTCACGCGACGAGCTTTTCGGGGACCAGTAATGGATGCGGTAACCGTCGGCACCCCGCAAGGGCGACCAATCCAGCGCGATGCTGTCCGACGTAACAGCGCTAACCCGCACTTCCAACGCGAGGCCGGGCGTCGCGGTAGGGTCTTGCGCCTCTGCCATTTTGCCGCCAAATAAGGCGATGAAGGCCAGCAGCGACAAAATGAACAACGCGCGCGAAGATATATATAGACTAGCCATATCTATGCGGAAGCGCGAGGAATAGCGGGATACCATCACGAATTCACCATTAGAGTAGTATGTAGAAATAATTCTTTATATTCTAATTCAGATTTGAGCTGCGGTCAATTTTCATTACAAAAAAAGAGGCATTTCAATATTTTAGGGCGATGGGCTCAGGCAATCGCAGCAAAATCCATAACTGCCGAATTTAACATCAAACTTACAAATTGAAGGGGCGAGCCACGGGACTCTGTTGAAAAACAGCCCCCATCCCCGACCGCCAGTGTCTACGCGGCGCGCCCCCCCCCCGCCATCTCAATGGCGAGCATCCCCAAAATGAGGGAAGGGGAGCTTCCTGACCTGTCTTGAGCCGTTAAGCCCCTCCCTCTTTATGGGAAAGTTCGCCATAGAGATGGCGAACGGGTTTGGGGTGGGGGTAATCGAGTATTTCAACGGAGTCCACGGCCTCGCCCCTTCAATTTGTCGCTATGGCATATTCCCTGATGCTTCGGGGCTAGCCCCCCCCCCCGCCAATTCTGATTTTTGGATGCGGCTGTCCGGCACGGTATAGCTGGGCGCGGCTTAGCCTTCGAGCTGCTCAAGCGCCTCCGCGATTGGCCGCCAGCCGCCCCACTTGCTCACGCGTTCACGCGCCTCAGCAGCAGGCATCGCCGTCAGCTCGTCATGCGTCTCAACGCCAAAGGCGATCAACACCCTCAGCCAGTTCGTGCCCGCGCGGCCGGCTGCCACATTCTCATCGTAATAGTCGCGTACCGTTTGGATGAGGCTGTCCGGCACGGTGTAGCTCGGTTGTGGCACGGGTGTATACGTCGGTGGCGGCACAGGCGTGTTCGTTGGCGGCGGAACAGGCGTGTTCGTCGGTGGCGGCACCGGCGTATTGGTCGGCGGCGGAACAGGCGTGTTCGTTGGCGGCGGAACAGGCGTGTTCGTCGGCAGTGGAACCGGTGTGTTCGTTGGCGGCGGAACCGGCGTATTCGTCGGTGGTGGAACCGGTGTGTTCGTCGGCGGTGGAACCGGCGTATTCGTCGGTGGTGGCACCGGCGTGTTTGTCGGCGGTGGAACCGGCGTGTTTGTCGGCGGCGGTGGCGCTGTGCCTTCTATCTGCGTCAGCGCATTGACCACCGGCTGCCAGCGTCCGCCCCAGCCGCGATCGACATAAGTCTGCGCTTCGGACGCGGTCATGGGATTGGCGTGACTGCCATGCCCCAAAGCCGCCAGCGCCCGCGTCCAGCGCTCGACATGCGCCGCGCCTTGATGACTCTCGGCTTGGTAGGTCAGCAGCTTTTGAATGAGGCTGCTGTAGGGATTGCTTGTTGGCACCGGCGTGTCGCTCGGAATCGGCGTATCCGTTGGCAAGGGCGTGTTACTTGGCAATGGCGTATTAGTAGGAATTGGCGTGTTCGTTGGCAAGGACGTGTTCGTTGGCGAGGGCGTATTAGTCGCTAAGGGCTGCGCTTCCAGCTGTGCCAAGGCGTCGGCGACTGGCTGCCAGCGCGCGGCTTGATACTGCTGCGCGTAGCCCTGCGCTTCGCTTGCGGTCATGGGATTGGCATGGCTGCCATGCCCCAAAGCCGCCAGCGCCCGCGTCCAGCGCTCGACATGCGCCGCGCCGTGATGCGTCTCGGCTTGATAACCCTGCAAGGTCTGAATCAGGCTGCTGTAGGGATTGCTTGTTGGAACCGGCGTGTTCGTCGGGATAGGCGTGTCGGATGGAACGGGACTGTCCGTTGACTGCTGCTGTGGCTGTCCAGCCGGCGTGTTACTTGGAATCGGCGTATTCGTGGGCAGTGGCGTGTTCGTCGGCGCTATCGGCATAGCGAAATGCGCCGAGCCACTGGCTGTGCCGCCGCCGGTCAGCTTGGCTGTGAGCGTAGCTTGATAAATCGCGCCACCGGTCAAGCCCGTCAGACGATAGCTGGTCGCGCCCGCGCCCAAAGCATGGGAGTCGGTCTGCAAGTCGCTGCCGGCATACTCCAGCACATAACCTGTCGCGCCACTGACCGCGCTCCAGGACAAGGTTACTTCGCTTGAACTGTGCGTCTGGGTGGCGATGTAAATGGGCGGCAAAGGCGTCGCGCTTGGCGTCGGCGTATCCGTTGGCACAGGCGTATCCGTTGGCACAGGCGTATTCGTTGGAACCGGCGTATCCGTTGGCACAGGCGTATCCGTTGGAGCGGGCGTATCTGTCGGATTCGGTGTATTTGTCGGCGGCGCATTTGGCGCGGTGCGCGCTTGACCGGTGGCGTAGATGCGTCCGCTGCTGCTCAGAAATACCGTGACCCTGAAGTTATAGACAGTATCCGCTTTCAGCTCGCCGAAGTCATGCGAAGTCTGGGAATTAATGTGGGTGTAATAGAGGGCGCGCTCGCTTTGGCGGCCGCTGACAATATCGATTACGTACAGTAAAGCTTTGTCGCCCATGTCGCTCCATTCGACCGTGATGTGGTCTTTGGAGATTTTCGGGAAGATCATCGCCAATGTGCCGTCGGTCGGCAACTGCGGCGCTTCGGTTGGCGTGGGCATATCTGTGGGCGCATTTGTGGGCGTGGCTGTGTTCGTTGAAGTGGCGGTGGCTGGGGCAGACGCAGTGTAGACTTGCCCACTAATGAGCGTCTGCTCTGCCGGGCTGCCAGACTTGGGATAAACAGTGAAGGAAATGTGATACTGCGTATTCGGCTGCAAGCCGCTGAATGTGTGGCTGCCCGAATTGTCTGTAGCCACAAAGGAATAGTGATTGTCATTGTCGGACAAGCTAATTTGCGGCGGCTTCGTCGTCGAGGGGCTGCCATTCCAACTCCAAGTCAGGGTGATGCTGTCATGCGTCGATTCGCTGGCGTACAGGTTGATTGAGGGCGTCGCTGTTGGCACCGGCGTGGCTGTGGCGGTATTAGTTGGCGTGGCTGTGGTGGGCGGCTCATAACGAACGGATCTCGATTTCTGCGCGTACGGCGAGTTTGGTCCCGGATACCAGGTGACGGTGAAGTCGTAGCTGCGGGCTTGCGGATTGAAATCTGTATGCCAAGAATTTCTGTACATTGGACCGAAGGTATGGGGCAGGGTCCAACTGTTGTAGCTCGTCAAGCCATCAATCGCCAGGGTCAGGGTATAATGGCCCGTGTGGATGGGCCCATCCCAAGAAGTGATTAGCGAGGTCGTGTTGTTGTTGTCAGGCCAAGGCTTGATCTTCAGGAAGGTCAGCGGTTCAACAGCAGGAATAGGCGTCGGCGTACTGCCATTTGTGGTGATGTAGATCTGTCGCTCCTCAAATGGTAACTCTCGCCTGCCATTGCGATTGATATAGCCCATCAGGTGCACAATATATTTTGTATTTCCAACTAGCCCGGTGAGCGTCGCGCTGGTTTCGGTTGTGAACAGTGTACGCGCCGGGCTGTTCTTGGACGAATAATAGATGCGGTAACCGTCGGCGCCCCGCAAGCGCGTCCAATCCAGCGAGATGCTGTCAGTGGTGACGGCGGTTACACGATACTCTATCGCGTCCCCAGCCGTTTCGGGCGTAGGTGTGCTAGATGGGGTGGGTGTATCCGTCGCTGTGTTGGTCGCGGTCGGCGTGCTGGTTGCGGCTGCTGTCGTCGTTAGCGTCGCCGTCGCAGTGCCGCCGCAGGAACCCGTCGTCTGCACCTCGTAGACGGATACGAAGGTCGTTGCGATGCTGAGATTGTCTTTTGCGCCGGCGTAAGCGATATCGTCGCTGGCATCGTACATGGTTTCGTCGAAATAGTAGCTCGTGTCGTTATTGTTGAAAGTGGAATTGCTAATGCTGAGCGTTTCGCAGCTGATGGCTACGGGTTCAACGCCTGTTGTACCAAAATAGATCCCGCCGCCATCCCATATCGCTTGATTGTCGCGGAGGGTGCTGCCACTGATGGTCAACGAGCCGCCTTCACTAAGAATCGCGCCACCGTATTGGCCCGTTTCATTGCCGCTTAGGGTGCTGCTTTTGATGTCCAACGCGCCGGTGCTGTGAATCGCCCCGCCATAGTGGCCCGTATCATTGTCGCTGAGGGTGCTGCCCTGGATCTTCAGCGTACCGCTGCTGTAAATCGCCCCGCCATAAAAGCCGGATTCATTGCCGCTTAGGCTGCTGTCCTTGATGCTCAGCGAACCGGAATTGTAAATCGCCCCGCCATACCAATGGATAAAATTGCCGCTCAAGGCGCTGTCGGTGATGGTCAGCGAGCCAGCATTATAAATCGCCCCGCCATGATAGCCGTTTGCGCTTGTGCCGTTTTTCATGGTCAGATTGTTGATGACCACCGTAGCGCCGCTGTTGATTTTGAGCAGGCGGAATCGCGGGCTGGTTACATCCACGCTATGCCGGCTCAGGCTGTGCCCGCCGCCATTGATGGTCATGTCGCTGTTGATTTCTGGCAGCGCCGCGTACAGGGTCACATCAGCGTGGAATGCAATTGTATCCGCGCCGTTGCCGGCTGGGCAGTCGCCGCTGGCGGAATCGCTATTGGCCGCTTTGATGGCGTCCGCCAGCTCGCAGCGTGTCCCATTCAAGCTCACCGGGTTTGGCACGGGCGTCGTCGGTGCAGCCGAAGTCGCCGAAGTCGCCGGAGTAGCGGTGGCTGTTGGCGTGCTGGTCGCGGTCGGCGTGCTGGTCGTGGTTGCTGTCGTCGTTAGCGTCGGAGTCGTGGAGCCCGTGGTGCCGCCGCAGGAACCCGTCGTCTCGACTTCGTAGACAGATACGAAGGTCGATACGATGCTGAGATTGGCTTTTGCGCCGGCGAAAGCGATGTCGTCACTGAAGTCAGCGTAGTAGCTCGTGTCGTTATCGTTGAAGGTGGAGTATGTGATGCTGAGCGTCCCGCAGCTTATGGCTACGGGCTCAACGCCATCTTGACCAAAATAGATCGCGCCGCCATCCCAAACGGCTGAATTGCGGCCAATGGCGCTGCCATAGATAGTCAGGGAGCCGCCTGCGCTATGAATCGCGCCACCGTATTGGCTGGTTTCATTGTAGCTCAGGGTGCTGCTTTTGATGTCCAGATCGCCGCTGCTGTAAATCGCACCGCCATAATAGCCGGATTCATTGTCGCGCACGGTGCTACCCAGGATATTCAGCGAACCGCTGCTGTAAATCGCCCCGCCATAATAGCCAGTTTCATTGTAGCGCACGGTGCTGTCCTTGATGCTCAGCGAACCGCTGCTGTAAATCGCCCCGCCGTTATAGATGGCTTTATTGTTGAGCAAGGTGCTGTCGGTAATGGTCAGCGAGCCGGCATTATTTATCGCCCCGCCATACTCGCCATGAGGGGAGGCCGAACCTTTTTTCATGGTCAGATTGTTGATGACCACCGTAGCGCCGCTGTTGATTTTGAGCAGGCGGAATTTCGGGCTGGTTACATCGACGCTATGCCGGATCAGGCTGTGCCCGCCGCCATTGATGGTGATGTCGCTGTTGATTTCCGGCAGCGCCGCGTACAGGGTTACATCAGCGTGGAAAGCAATCGTATCCGCGCCATTGCCGGCTGGGCAGTTGCCGCTGGCGGTATCGCTATTGGCGGCTTTGATGGCGTCCGCCAGCTCGCAGCGGGTATTATTCAAGCTCACCGGATTCGGCACGGGCGTCGTCGGTTCAGCCGAAGTTGTCGGCGTGGCGGTGGCTGTTTGCGTACCGGTCGCGGTCGGTGTGCTGGTCGCGGTTGCTGTCGTCGTTAGCGCCGGAGTCGTGGTACCGCCGCAGGAACCCGTCGTCTGCACCTCGTAGATGGATACGAAGGTCGATACGATGCTGAGATTGGCTTTCGCGCCGGCGTACGCGATGCCGTCGCTGTGGTCATAGCTGTAGCTCGTGTCGTTATCGCTGAAGGTGGAATTGCTAATGCTGAGCGTCCCGCAGCTTATGGGAAGGGGTGGCACTCTGCCTTTCTTGCTTCACCAAAATAGATCGCGCCGCCATCCCACACCGCTTGATTGTCGCTGATGGTGCTGCCGCTAATCGTCAGAGAACCGAACTCGCTATGAATCGCGCCACCGTATTGGGCGGTTTCATTGCTGCTCAGGGTGCTGCTTTTGATGTCCAGATCGCCGCTGCTGTAAATTGCCCCGCCATAGTAGCCGGTTTCATTGTTGCGCAAGGTGCTGCCCTGGATCTTCAGCGTACCGCTGCTGTAAATTGCCCCGCCATAATAGCCGGTTTCATTGTTGCGCACGGTACTGTCCTTGATGCTCAGCGTACCGCTGCTATAAATCGCCCCGCCGTTATAGATGCTGTAATTTCTGATTAGCTTGCTGTCGGTAATGGTCAGCGAGCCGGCATTATGTATCGCCCCGCCATAATAGCGATGAAGGGGGGAGTAACCATTTTTCATGGTCAGATTGTTGATGACGACTGTGGCACCGCTGTTGATTTTGAGCAGGCGGAATCGTGGGCTGGTTACATCGACGCTATGCCGGGTCAGGCTGTGCCCGCCGCCATTGATGGTCATGTTGCTGTTGATTTCCGGCAGCGTGGCGTACAGGGTTACATCAGCGTGGAAAGCAATCGTATCCGCGCCGTTGCCGGCTGGGCAGTCGCCGCTTGCGGTATCGCTATTGGCGGCTTTGATTGCGTCCGCCAGCTCGCAGCGGGTATTATTCAAGCTCACCGGATTCGGCACGGGCGTCGTCGGTGCAGCCGTCTGCGTCGAGGTGGCGGTATCCGTCGGCGTGCTGGTCGCGGTCGGCGTCGCCGTCGCAGTGCCGTCGCAGGCACCCGTCGTCTTGATTTCGTAGACAGATACCAAGGTATTTGTGATGCTGAGATTGGCTTTTGCGCCGGCGTAAGCGACAGCGTTGCCATTGCCGGTCGCGCTGTTATTGCTGAAGGTGGAGTTGGCAATGCTGAGCGTATCGCAAATTATGGGCGCGCTTTCATCTTCGCCCGTGCGCTTGCCAAAATAGATTGCGCCGCCATACCAACTGGTTTCATTGTCGCGGAAGGTGCTGCCGACGATGGACAAGGGACCGCCATCGTTATGAATCGCCCCGCCATACCAAGAGGTTTCATTGCCGACTAGCTGGCTGTCTTTGATGCTAAGCGCGCCTTTGCTGTAAATCGCGCCGCCATAATAAGAGCTTTCATTGCCGGTTAAGGTGCTGTCGGTGATGGTCAGCGCGCCGGCATTATAAATCGCCCCGCCATTATAGGCGACATTGCCATTTTTCATGCTCAGATTGTTGATGACAACCGTAGCGCCGCTGTTGATTTTGAGCAGGCGGATATAATTGGTGAGATCGCTGGCGCGGCTGAGACTGTAGCCGCCGCCATTGATGGTCATGTCGCTGTTGATTTCCGGCAGCTCGGCGCGCAGGATCACATCAGTGTGGAAAGCAATCGTATCCGCGCCGTTGCCGGCTGGGCAGTCGCCGCTGGCGGCGTCGCTGTTGGCGGCAGTGATGGCATCCGCCAGCTCGCAGCGTGTACCATTCAAGCTGACGGGACGCGGGCCGGGCGTCGCCGTCGCTGTTGGGCTGGCGGTGGGCGCGGCGGTGGGCCTTTGGGGCGCTTCTGTCGGGAGTTGACCCCCTGTAAAGGCGGATTCAAAAGCGCCGATATCGCAGGTATTGCCTTGTGGGCGCGCTACATAAGTTTGGTCGACGCTCAGACAATAGGCTTTGTCGCCATTGTCGATGGCCGGGCTGCCCGCCAAGAGCGGGAAATAAGCCGGCGAGCCCGTCAACTCGCCCAGCTTGGACAGATTGGGGTCGGTGCCGAACAAACTGCCCGCCTGGGTGGTGGTGGCGGAAGTGGGTGTATTGACCGCGCCAATGATGCTGTTGCGCAGGTGGACCGTGGCGCCGTGGCTTGAAACCTCGCCGCGCGCGGTGATATGCGTGGCGGTGATCGAGCCGCTATAGGTGCTGAGCGCGCTGCCTTTTACCCCGGCGCTATTGCCCGAAAAAGTGCTGTTGCTGACGGTGATATCGCCTTCGTAGGTATAGACCGCGCCGCCGTAACCCTTCGCCGCTGAGTTGTTGGTGAAGCTGCTATGGCTAATGTTGATAGCGCCATCGTAGGTATAGACTGCGCCGCCATTGCCGTCGAAAGGGTGGTTTGAATCAGGCCGGTAACCGCGGGAGCTGTTGCCGGCGAAGCTGCTGGCGGTGATGTTCACGACGCCATTGTAAAGGGCGATTGCGCCGCCATGCTCATGGGCGGAATTGTTGCTGAAGCTGGCACCGCTGACATTGACCGTGGCGGTATAGCCATAGATCGCGCCGCCAGAGAATTCCGAACCCGAAGAAGGTTGGTCGGGGGGCACGGCGACATAGCCATCGCGCAGGGTGATGGCATTCAAGCTGAAGGTGATGTGGGACTGCCTGAGATGAAAGATGCGCGTCGTGCCGCCGCCGCTAATCGTATGCCCGCCGCCGTTAATGACGATGTTCGATGTGATTTCCAAGGCGCTGCTGAGCGTGATGACGCCGTTATTTGTGCCAGCCGCGCTGATGGTGATGGTGTCGGTGCCGCTGCCAGCCGCGCAGCCGCCGACCGCGCTATCGTTATTGGCGGCTTGCACGGCATCCGCCAGGCTGCAACTGGCGTCGACGGTGATGCTGCCAGCGGATTGAGCCAGCGGCATGGGCGCGAAAACAAACAGCGCGACCAAAAGCGCGATAGCGGCGAGCTTAGGTTTCAACATTAAGTTTCGGCGGGAGCGGGTATTTGCCATAAGTTGATTGACCATGAAAACTATCCTAATTATGGTTTATGCACAGAAAATTAACACAAACTCTATGATAGCATATTTTGGCGATTTTCAATATAGATTCTGCATAACGTATCAGGGCAATCGCAGCAAAATCCATAATTGTCGAATTTATCATCAAACTGAGGGATTTAATTGGCGAGCCGAGGCTCGCCCCTACAGATTCCCGCTAAAACACAGCTGGGCGCGGCTTAGCCCTCGAGCTGTTCAAGCGCCTCCGCGATCGGCCGCCAGCCGCCCCACTTGCTCACGCGTTCGCGCGCCTCTGAAGCCGTCATCGGACTCAGCTCATCATCCGTCTCAGCGCCAAAGGCTATCAAGACCCGCAGCCAGTTCGTGCCAGCGCGGCCAGCAGCGACATTCTCATCGTAATAGTCGCGTACAGTTTGGATGAGGCTGTCTGGCACGGTATAGCTTGGCTTTGGCAGGGGCGTATTTGTCGGCGGTGGCACAGGCGTGTTCGTCGGTGGTGGCAGGGGCGTATTTGTCGGCTGTGGCAGGGGCGTGTTCGTCGGCGGTGGCAGCGGCGTATTCGTCGGTGGCGGCAGTGGCGTATTTGTTGGCGGTGGCAGCGGCGTATTTGTTGGCGGTGGAACGGGTGTATTCGTCGGCGGTGGCAGCGGCGTGTTCGTCGGTGGTGGCACGGGTGTATTCGTCGGCGGCGGCAGCGGCGTATTCGTCGGTGGCGGAACGGGCGTGTTCGTCGGTGGCGGCGCTTGACCTTCTATCTGCGTCAGCGCATTGACCACCGGCTGCCAGCGTCCGCCCCAGCCGCGATCGACATAAGTCTGCGCCTCGGACGCGGTCATGGGATTGGCATGGCTGCCATGCCCCAATGCCGCCAGGGCCCGCGTCCAGCGCTCGTGGTGGTCGCTGCCAGCTGCCTGCTCGCCCCGCCAGCCCAGGATGTTCTGTATCAGGCTGCTGTAAGGATTACTTGTCGGCACCGGCGAATCCGTAGGGGTGGGCGTGTTCGTCGGCAAGGGCGTATTTGTTGGCAGCGGCGTATTAGTCGGAATTGGCGTGTTCGTTGGCAGCGGCGTATTAGTCGGTGACGGCTGCGCTTCCAATTGCGTCAAGGCGTCGGCGACCGGCTGCCAGCGCGCGGCTTGATACTGCTGCGCGTAGCCCTGCGCTTCGGATGCGGTCATGGGATTGTTGTGACTGCCATGCCCCAGCGCCGCCAGCGCCCGCGTCCAGCGCTCGACATGCGCCGCGCCGTGATGCGTCTCGGCTTGATAGCCCTGCAAGGTTTGAATGAGGCTGCTGTAGGGATTGCTTGTTGGCACCGGCGTGTCGCTCGGGATTGGCGTGTCGGATGGAACGGGACTGTCCGTTGACTGCGGCGGCGGACCAGCCGGCGTATCCGTTGGAATCGGCGTATCTGTCGGAATCGGCGTGTTCGTTGGCGCTATCGGCATAGCGAAATGCGCCGAGCCGCTGCGTACCCCGCCGCCGGTCAGGTTGGCTGTGAGCGTGGCTTGGTAAATCGCGCCACCGGTCAAGCCCGTCAGACGATAACTGGTCGCGCCCGCGACCAAAGTATGGGAATCGGTCTGCAGGTCGCTGCCGGCATATTCCAGCACATAGCCGGTCGCGCCGCTGACCGCATTCCAGGACAGGGTTACTTCGCTTGAGCTGTGCGTCTGGGAGGCGATGTAAATGGGCGGCAAGGGCGTCGCGCTTGGACTGGGCGTCGGACTGCTTGTTGATGTCGCCGTCGGGACCGGTGTATTCGTCGGCGGAATCGGAGTCGCCGTTGGCTGTTGCGCTTCTGCTTGCTGCGCGTCTGCTTGCTGCGCGTCTGCTTGCTGCGCAGGCGCATTCGCCAAGGTGCGCGCTTGACCCGTCACAGAGATCCGCTGGCCGCTGCCCCTTAGAAATACCGTGAGTTTGAAGTCATAGACGGTATCAGCTTTGAGCTTGTCGAAGTCATGCGAAGTCTGCGAGCTTTCGTTGGTGCGAATGATCTCAAATCCGCTATCTCGTCCACTGCTGCTGCTGTAGTCGACCATGTAGATTTGCGCTTTATTGCCCAAATCGCTCCATTCGACCGTGATGCTGTCATCGGAGGTTTTCGGGAAGATCATCGCCAGCGTGCCGTCAGTGGGTAGCGTTGGCACTGCTGTTGGGATTGGGGTGTCGCTTGGTGTTGATGTAATGGTTGGCACAGGCGTGTTGGTCACTGTCAGCGTTGGCGTAGCAGTCGCAGGCAAGGCGTCAAAGGGCTGCGACCAGTCATTGGGCGTTGGCGTGTTGGTGGCTGTGGGTGTGTTGGTGGCTGTGGGCGTGATGGTAGATGTGGGTGTGTTGGTGGCTGTGGGCGGAATTAGCGTCGCAGTCGGTGTCGGCTTGCTGGGGTCGATTATCGTGATTTTTTTGCTCGCCGGCTCCCAACGGGCAGTTATCGATTTTTTCGGATGCGGCGAATTTCGTCCTGGATGCCAGGTTAGTTTGAAATCATAACCAGTCGAGCGTACAATCTGGTTCATGGTTATAGTGGTATTATATATCGTCCCCAGGGTAGCGGGCAGCTTTGCATTATTGCCAAGATTAAGATATTTTTTGCCATCCGCATTGATGGTCAGGATATAGTGGCCCGTGTGCGTCGGCCCATCCCAAGTCACAGTCAAATACATCAAGTCAGGCCTGGCAAAGCTGGGGTGAATCTCCACCACTTTGAAGAAGGTCAGCGGCTCGACTTCCGGGATCGGCGTGGGCGTACTGCCATTGGTGCGCACGCTTAGTTCTCGGCGCGTAATCCCCGTGGGGAAATGCTTATCATTGTCCTCATTGACGATCAGATAATTTCTGATACCAATCTCGTAATCCGTATTGGCTTGCAAGCCCTTGAGCGTGGCTTCGGTTTCCAGTAAATAGACATACTGATAGTTGCCGCCGGCTGCCTTGGGCTTGTACCTAACTTCATAACCGACATCCAAGCCGTATTGCCGCGGTCTAGGCGTCCAATCCAAGGAGATGCTGGTTGTCGTGACATCGGTAACCCAAGCCTCAATCGCCTGGCCAGGTTTCTCGGGCGTGCTGGTCGGCGTGGGCGTGTCTGTCGCTGCTTGCTGAGGTCTGCCGACCGATGTGTTGGTCGGCGTTGGCGTCGGAGTCGGCTCGGGCAAGGTGCGCGCTTGCCCTGTCGCAATGACCCGATCATTGGGACCATAAAACGCCGTAATCCTGAAGTCATAGACGGTATCGGCTTTGAGACCGCTGAATTCATGCAAAGTTCTTGGCTTAGAGTCGGGAAATTTGCGGATGAAATCGGCATAACCGCTGCTGTTTATGTTGATCGTGTATAGTATTGCTCTGCTGCCCAAATCGGTCCATTGCATCGTAATGCTGTCATGGGTAATTTCCGGGAAGATCATATCCAGCCAGCCGGGCGGCAGCAGCGGGTGGTGCGTTGGCGTGCTGGTGGGCGCGGGTGTTCCGTATGGCGTTGCGGTTGCTGTCGGCTTAGGTGTGCTGGTCGGGAGAATTGTGGTTTTTTGGCTCGCCGGCTCAAAATAGGCTGATATCGATTTCTTTGGATGTGGCGAATTCGGTCCCGGATGCCAGGTTACCGTGAATTTATATTTAGCGGAGGGTATAAGCTGCCCCGGGGTTATACTGGTTGCATAGAGCGGCCTGAGGGTATAGGGCAGTTTGCCATTATTGCCCAGAGCAAGATACTCGATATCATCCGCATCAAAGGTAAAGCTGTAGTGGCCTGTATGCGTCGGTCCATCCCAAGTTATCGTCAAATACACCAAATGTTGAAAGCCCCAGGAGGGATGCCTCTGCACAATATTCAGAAAGGTCAGCGGCTCAACCTCTGCGATAGGCGTGGGCGTACTGCCATTGGTGCGCACGATTAATTCTCGGCGCGTAATACCAGTGGGGAAATGCTTAGCATCTTGCTGCTCATTGACGATCAGATAATTTCTGATGCCAATCTCATACTCCGTATTGGCTTGCAAGCCCTTGAGCGTGGCTTCGGTTTCTAGCACATAGATATACTGATAGTTGTCGCTGGGTCCCTTGGGCTGGTACCTGACTTCATAACCGACTTTCAAACCATATTGCCGCGGTCTAGGCGTCCAATCCAAAGCGATGCTGGTCGTCGTTACATCGGTAACCCAAGCCTCAATCGCTTGGCCGGGCTGCTCGGGCGTGTAGGTGGCGGTGGGGTCTTGGGCTCGCGCTAGCCCGCCGCCCAGCGCGATGAGCAACAGCAGCGGCAGTATGAAAATAAGGCGCGGGGAGCGGAAGGGAGACATTGTCATTTCCATTCTATTGGCATACGCGCATATTTATCGAATTTTAATTCAAGTCTGCGTTATTGTCAATTTTTTGGCAAGCGAGTCCCAGGGCAATCGCTTCAAATTTTATTCACCACATAGACACCGAGGGTCGCGTAGGGCGCGTGGGGCGCGTGGGGCGCGTGGACACAGCCCTTCGACACAGCCCTTCGACACAGCCCTGCGACACTGACCGTCAATTGCCCATGATTTAATTTCATGGGCGAGCCACGGGCTCGCCCCTACAATTTATCAGTTTGATGTTAATTTCGACAGTTATGGATTTTAAAGCGATTGTCCTGGAGCTACTGCTTGACCGCGCCTATGGTCAGGTTGTCGAGGATTTGATTGCGTCCAGCCACAAATATCAGCACAATCGGCAGCGTGGCGATGAAAGCGCCACCCAAGATCATGCCGTATTCTACCTTGTACAAGCCATTGAGCGTGGCCAAGCCAACCGGATAGGTGAACTTCTCCGGCGTGCGCAAGACGATCAGGGGCCAGAGGTAGTCGTTCCAGGCGGTGAGGAAAACCAGTACCGCGAGTATCGACAGCGCGCCCCGCGACAGCGGAATGCCGATTCGCCAGAAGAGGCTCCACTCGCTGGCGCCGTCGATGCGCCCGGCATCGAGCAATTCCCCCGGGATCGACACCATCGCCTGCCGCATGAAAAAAGCGCCAAAGGCGCTAACCGAGCTGGGCAGGATGACGCCGAGAAAACTGTCCAACAAACCCAGGCGCACGATCATCTGAAATAGCGGCACCAGCGTCACCTGGAAGGGGATGGCGAAGGTGAAGAGCAGGAAGATGGTCAAAAAGGACTTGCCGCGGAACTCGTATTTTGCGAAGCCCCAGCCGACCATCGAGGCGAAGAGCAGCGTCAAAGCGCTTTGGCTGACGGCGATGACGACGCTGTTGCCCATCTGCCGCAGGTAGGGGATCTCTTCCCCGCTCAGCAGCCGCTCATAGTTCACCATAGTAGGCTCGGGAGCGAAGAGGTTTATGGGAAACGTGAAGAGTTGTCCGTTGGTCTTGAAGGAGCCAGTAAACATGTACAAGAAAGGGATGCCAACCAGCAAGGCAAAGAAGAAAAGAATGGCGTAGATGACCGTTGCTTCCAAGAGCTTCAATTGGAGCGATTTGCGCTCTGTGGACTTTGACTGTGGCGATAGGACGTGTCTCATGCGTCTCAGTCCTCGCGGAAGGCGCGAATCAGAATCAACTGTATCAAACTCAAAACCAGAATGATGACGGCGAGCGAGTAGCCGATGGCCGAGGCGTAACCCATCTTGAGTTCGCGGAAACCGCGGGTGTAGAGGTACATGGTCATGGTCATGCCAGCGTTATTCGGTCCGCCCTCCAGCCCCACCAGGATCGCGGGCTCCGCGAACAAGTTGTAGGAACCGATGATGGCGATGGTCAGGACAAATGCCAGGATCGGCCGCAGCAGCGGCAGCGTCACATGCCAGAAGACCTGCCAGCGCGTGGCGCCGTCGACGCGGGCTGCTTCCTTTAGTTCGGGCGGGATATTTTGCAAGCCGACCATGAAATAGATGGCGTTGAGGCCGGTCCATTTCCAGGCGCCCAGGATAATGATGGCTGGCATGATCCAACGCGCCTCGCGCAGCCAACGCACATTGTCGACGCCCAGCGGTGCCAAGAGCAGATTATTGATCAAGCCGTACTGTTCCTCGAAGACGAGACCAAAGACGATACCAACGACAACGCCTGCGGTGATATTGGGCGTGAAATAGAGAAAACGGAAGAATTCGCGAAAGCGCAGTTTCGGGCTGTGCAGTATGAGCGCCAGCAGCAGCGCCAGCGGCACGATGATGAGAATGCTGCCCAAGGCGTAATAGGTGGTATTGGTCAGGGATTTGATGAAGAGATCGTCTTTGCTGACCAAGCGGATGTAATTGTCGAAGCCGATGAAGCGAGGCGCATTGCCGAGCCCGATCTGCCGGTAGAAGCTCAATTGCAGCGATTGAATCACCGGGTAGAGGAAAAAGATGGCATAGCCAACAAAGAAGGGGCTGATGAACAAGTATGGCGCGAGTTTACGGCCGCGTCCAAACATCGCGCTTCCTCAGTCGCAAACATAGCAAATGAAGCGTGGCGGCGGGACATTGCCCGCCACCACATTAAGTTTACTTGCGCTAACTCTCGAATTCCATCTCGTCGCGGATGGTATCCGCGATTTCCGTGAAGACCTCTTCCGGGCTGCGATTGCCGTCAATCATATCTTGACGAGCCGCAGTGAGCAGGCTGTTCAGTTGCGAACGGAAGGGACTCTGCCATTGCGGCGGCGCCTCGGGACCGACATCGGCGAAGACCGCCCCCAGATCTTGCCCCGAGAAATATTCGTCGTTGGCATGGAGTCGCTCGTTGTCCATAGCCGGGATATAGGGCGGGAACAAGTTGGTCAATTCAAAGCGGCGCACATTGCCTTCAATTGAAAGCATGGCGAATTCGAGGAAGCTAAGCGCCGCTTCGATGTGCTCGCTGGTTTTGACCACCGTGGCACCGGTCCCGCCCCAGACGCTAGTGCGGCGTCCACCTTCTTCAAAAGCAGGCAGCGGAGCAGCTTTCCAATTGCCCGATAGCTCCGGCGCGTTGTCTTTGAAGAAACCGGCGTACCAGTCCGCGCCGACCATGGAGATCAAGGTACCGTCTTTGAAAGCTGCCCAAAGCGCATCGCCTGTCGGCGGGTCACCCGTGACGCCTTCATCTTTAAGCGCCAGCAACCAGTCCATCAGCGCGACTGATTCTGCAGAGTCAATCGTCACGTCGCCCTCGGCATTGAAGTAATCGTGCCCTTGCTGCCGCAGGAGCAGTTCGTGCAAACCGTTGTGGATATGCAAGGGAATCACATCGGGTTTTTCCGCTACGATTGCGCGCCCGGCTTCGACAAAGTCATCCCAGGTGGCGAAGGTTTGCGGATCAAATCCCGCGCCTTCCCAGACATCGGCGCGGTAATAAAGCACGACCGGCGTCAAGGCATGTTCGATGCCATATACCGAACCCATTGACGTGTAGAGCGCCTGCCGCGCGCTAACGAGATTTTCGGTATGGCCCCCTTCGTCAAGCAGCGCGTTAAGCTCGACGAAGCCCGGGTCGCCGCCCCCGCGCAAGAAGCTGCCAAAACGTCCCTGCTCGACATCAGCGATATCCGGCGCGCCGACGCCACCCGACTGAAGCGAGATCAACAGCCGGTCGTGCAAATCGGCATAGGCGATCTCCACCACATTGAGCGAGAAATCGGCGTTGACCTCTTCCGCGTAGCGTTCCGCCTGTTCGCGGAACCAGCGAGCGTGCGTGTTGACGAAGGTCCAGAGCTCCAGTTCCGCCATATCCTGCGCGGCCGCCGGGGTCAGCGCGCTGAACAACAGCAGCGCAATGAACAATAAAAGTGATACCTTAAACTTCTTCATTTCTACCTCCTCATTTAGGAAACGACTTATTGATCATGCTCAGCGAGGCGCCCAGTCAAGTCCGGAAAAGACGGCGCAAGTTCAATGGAATAAGCAATACGAAAGAGATTTTACCCCAGCAAGGGCAAGGCTGCAAACTTGCGCCGATATTGCACAGGAGTAGTTCAAAGAAAATAGCGCAAAATTATACAGGTGCTTGTGTATGGCTTGTCCGCTATTATAACTACTCACCAATTATTTGCCCCAATCCTTCTGCCTCTTGCCCAATAAAGATGGATCCCCAATGCAAAAATTACGAAAATAGAATTGTTTTCAGTACCATAAGTCGATTGTTGGGGCGACCAATCTGACGATGTTGAAAAACAGCCCCCATCCCGTAGGTCTATGTCTACGTGACCCCGGCCCCTCCTCGCCATAGAGATGGCGAACGGGTTTGGGGTGGGGGAAATCGAGTATTTCAACAGAGTCCCAAGGCTCGCCCCTACAATTCATCAGTTTGATGTTAAATTCGACAGTTATGGATTTTGAAGCGATTGCCCTGCAAACGTCGGCAAGCTCCCTGCCCACTCTGCCTCCGGTGACATATCTAGCTTGACGCGGCTTAGCCCTCGAGCTGCTCAAGCGCTTCCGCGATCGGCCGCCAGCCGCCCCACTTGCTCACCCGTTCGCGCGCCTCGGCCGCAGACATCGGACTCAGCTCATCATCCGTCTCAACGTCAAATGCGATCAATACGCGTAGCCAGTTCGTGCCAGCGCGGCCAGCAGCGACATTCTCATCGTAATAGTCGCGCACAGTTTGGATGAGGCTGTCCGGCACGGTATAGCTCGGCTGTGGCAATGGCGTATTCGTCGGTGGTGGCAGCGGCGTATTCGTCGGCGGTGGCACTGACGTATTCGTCGGCAGCGGCAGGGGCGTATTTGTCGGCGGTGGCAGGGGCGTATTTGTCGGCGGTGGCAGCGGCGTATTCGTCGGCGGAGGCAGGGGCGTGTTCGTCGGTGGCGGAACAGGTGTGTTCGTCGGTGGTGGCACGGCCGTATTCGTCGGCGGCGGTACAGGCGTGTTTGTCGGTGGCGGTGGCGGTGGCGCTGTGCCTTCTACCTGCGTCAAGGCATTGACCACCGGCTGCCAGCGTCCGCCCCAGCCGCGATCGACATAAGTCTGCGCCTCGGACGCGGTCATGGGATTGGCATGGCTGCCATGCCCCAATGCCGCCAGCGCCCGCGTCCAACGCTCGTGGTGGTCGCTGCCAGCTGCCTGCTCGCCCCGCCATTGCAGGATGTTCTGTATCAGGCTGCTGTAGGGATTGCTTGTTGGAACTGGCGTGTTCGTCGGAATAGTCGTGTTTGTGGGTAAGGGCGTATTTGTGGGCAGTGGCGTATTCGTGGGTATAGGTGTATCGGTCGGAATTGGCGTATTCGTCGGTGTTGGCTGCGCTTCCAACTGCGCCAGGGCGTCGGCGACCGGCTGCCAGCGCGCGGCTTGATACTGCTGCGCGTAGCCCTGCGCTTCGGACGCGGTCATGGGATTGGCATGGCTGCCATGCCCCAAAGCCGCCAGCGCCCGCGTCCAACGCTCGACATGCGCCGCGCCGTGATGTGTCTCGGCTTGATAGCCCTGCAAGGTTTGAATCAGGCTGCTGTAGGGATTGCTTGTTGGCACCGGCGTATCACTTGGGATAGGCGTGTCGGATGGAACGGGACTGTCCGTTAACTGCGGCGGCGGCCCAGCCGGCGTATCCGTTGGAATCGGCGTATCTGTCGGTAATGGCGTATCCGTTGGCGCTATTGGCATGGCGAAATGCGCCGAGCCGCTGCGCTCCCCGCCGCCGGTCAGGTTGGCTGTGAGCGTGGCCTGGTAAATCGCGCCGCCGGTCAATCCCGTCAGACGATAACTGGTCGCGTTCGCGCCCAGAGAATGGGAGTCGGTCTGCAGGTCGCTGCCGGCATATTCCAGCACATAGCCGGTCGCGCCACTGACCGCATTCCAGGACAGGGTTACTTCGCTTGAGCTGTGCGTTTGGGAGGCGATGTAAATCGGCGGCAGAGGCGTCGCGCTTGGCGTCGGCGTATTTGTGGGCGCAGGTGTATTCGTCGGCGGAATCGGAGTCGCTGTTGGCTGTTGCGCTTCTGCTTGCTGCGCGTCTGCTTGCGCAGGCGCATTCGCCAAGGTGCGCGCTTGACCCGTCACAGAGATCTGCTGGCTGCCCCTCAGAAATACCGTGAGCTTGAAGTCATAGACGGTATCAGCTTTGAGCTCGCCGAATTCATGCGAGGTCCGCGAGCTTTCATTGGTGCGAATGATCTCAAATCCGCTATCACGTCCACTGCTGCTGCTGTAGTCGACCATGTAGATTTGCGCTTTATTGCCCAGGTCAGTCCATTCGACCGTGATGCTGTCATCGGAGATTTTCGGGAAGATCATCGCCAGCGTGCCGTCGGTGGGCAGTGTTGGCACTGCTGTTGGCACGGGCGTGTCGGTTGGCGTGGGACTGTCGGTTGGCGTCGGACTGTTTGTTGGACTAGGTGTGTTGCTTGGCGTCGGACTGTTAGTCGGCGTTGGGGTGATCGTCGGCGTTGGCGTATCGGACGGCGTAGGCGTCGGTGTAAACGTTGCCAAGCTTGTATGCAGAACAATTTTATTCGACTCAATACTGAAGATGATGGCTTCGCTGCGCGCCAAGGGTTTATTGCAGGTGTTCCAGCGGCAATGCCTATCCGAAACTTCTACCCAGAAGGTGTATTTCGTATTCGCTTTGGACGGATACACTAATTCATAACCATCTGCTAACTGCCGCCGCGCCGCGCCGCCGGCGGCAGTTTTGAAAACAGAAAAATGATACTTATGCAATCCAACCCGTTCTGATTGCACATCATCCGCAAAATTGTTCCAGGCAATTCTGACAATGTGCGGGGGCTTCTCATTCCAATAATGCGTAACCCGGACATTGGCGTCAACGATCGGAATGGGCGTGGGCGTTGGCGTGCTGCTTGGGGTCGGTGTGATGCTTGGGGTTGGTGTGATGCTTGGCGTGGACGTCGCGGTGTTGGTCGCGGTTGGCGCGGGCGTATTCGTGGGCGCGTTGGGATCAAAGAAGATGGTTTTCGACTTCTTGGGATACTGCGAGTCCGGTCCTGGATGCCAGGTTACAGTGAATTCATAACTGTCCGCCAGGTGAACAAAAGGCCTGGCCTCTGTAACCAAATAGCCAGATAATGTCCTCGGGTAAAATCTGGCAGGTGAGGCGTCAACTAATCCAATGGGATTGGCAGTCACGCTGTAGTAACCGGTGTGGCTTGGCCCATCCCAATACAGATTGATATCGGCGTAAACTCGGGAATTTCGCGAAAATTCCACCGCAGTCAAGTAAGTCAAGGGCTCGACTTCCGGTATCGGCGTCGGCACTTCCCCATTGCTGTTGGCGCGAACTTCAAGTTTTCGCTCTTGCCAGGGAAATACCTTAGAGCCATCTTTGGTATTGATATAGCCGGTGACGAGAAAGGTGTACAACCAATCCGGTTGCAGGTTGGTCCAGGTAAATTGCGTATCGGTGGTTTCGCGATAGTTAGTCCCATAACCCTTAGAGATTCGGTAGCCATGCGCGCCTCTCAGCGGCGTCCAGTCCAGGGTGACGCTGTTACTGGTCGTAGCGGATACCCAAACTTCCATCTGATCCAGGACAGGTTTGGGCGTAGCAGTCGCCGTGTCGGTGGCTGTGGGGTCCTGGGCTTGCGCCAGCCCGCCCAGCGCGAGCAGCAGCGCCAGCGCGAAGAACTTAAGCGAGAAAATATGATGAAAAAGAGAGAAAATGATTGGGCGTAAAAAGAAAGAAAACATCGTCAACACCCCCATAAAGATTAGATGGCACAATAATTAAATGAATAGTAATTCATTAGCGCGCCGCAGTCAAGCTATTTGGGCAGCAAGGCCGGGCAAGCGCAGCAAAATCCATCGCTATCGGATTTAACATTAAACTGACAAATAGCAGGGGCGAGCCCGTGCACTCTGTTGAATTCTCGATTTCCCCCACCCCAAACCCGTTCGCCATCTCTATGGCGAGGAGGGGCCGGGGTCACGTAGACATAGACCTACGGGATGGGGATGTTTTTCAACAGCGACATCAAAAGGGACCGTATTCGTCCGTCTGGGCTGGACGCGCATAGACCGTCGCGTCATAGCTGCGCCGCAGCAGCGCCCATTTCAGCTCAGCATAGTCGGGGTCCCGCGACAGGTCATGATGCTCCCAGGGGTCATTCTCTAGGTCGTAGAGTTCACAGATGTCTTTCTGATGATAGACCACCAGCTTCCAACGGCGGTCGCGATACATGGTGGCATGAGTCTTGTCGGGGAAGTTCGTGGCGGCGTAGTGCTCGGCGCGCACGAAATCCCGGTGCGGACTTTCGGCAGGCTCCCCACGCAGGCGCGCAGCCAGCGAGCGCCCTTGCACATACTTTGGTGCCTCCATGTCCAGAAAATCGTACAGGGTCGGCGCGATGTCGATCAGCTCGATCAATTCGTCGCTGACGCTCGGTTGCACCTGACCGCGCCAGGAGATCATCAGCGGCACACGCGCCAAGCCTTCATAGAAGCGGCAGCCCTTGAGCAGAAGCCCGTGATCGCCCAGGGTCTCGCCATGATCGCTCATGAAAATGATGATGGTGTTTTCACGCTGTCCAGATTCCTCAAGATAATCGAGCAGCCGGCCGAATTCCTCGTCGAGAAATTCAATCATGGCGTAATACGAGGCTTGAATGTGTTTGTGCCGCAAGTCATCCGGGTGGCGCGCGACATTCTGAAAGTCGATGCCAGCGTCTTGCAGTCGACCTTGATGCGCCAGATCGCTGTCAAGAAAATGCGCGCCTGGCAGCGTTGCAGGGTCATAACGCCGGTAGTATTCCCAGGGCGCGTCGAAGGGCGGATGCGGGTCGAAGGGGTTGACGCTGAGCAGCCAGGGTTTATCCGGCTCGCGATTGCGCCCGATGAATTCAATCGCTTTCTCCGTACACCAATGGCTTTGGTGCAAGCGCGGCGGCACGTTGTCCCTTTCCGCCGTCGGCTCCATGAATCCGCCGAAACCCGGATGCTGATGGGAATTGCGATAGTCCTCTAAGGACGCGACGCCGCGTGGATGCAACACATCATTGTGATCGATGCCCTGCCCCTTGATCCATTCGACATATTCGTTGCCACGTTCATTGCCGCCCTTGTGATCGTGACTGTACTGGAAATAGTCGTAGCCATCGTTGACGCGTTCTTCACGGCGCAGGAAGGCGCTGGCAAGATGCAATTTACCGATCAAACCGCATTCGTAACCGGCATCGTTTAATACTTTGGGAATAAGCCGGTCTTCAAAGTGGCGAGGAAAACTGCGGAAGCCGTTGCCATTGACGCCGATGGCGCTGGGATACATGCCGGTCAAGAAGCTGGCGCGGCTGGGACTGCAAATGGGCGATTGACAGAAGGCATGTGTGAAGGCGGCGGACTCGGCAACGAAGCGGTCGAGATTTGGCGTGTTGATGTGTCGATTGCCCAGCGCCGCGATGGTATCAAAGCGCTGCTGATCGGTGCAATACCAGAGGATGTTAGGGCGGCTTGGCATCAGAATGCTCCATCGGGCATCAATTGAGAATGATGAAGTATCATAACCGACGTTGCTAACGAAACGCCATATTCCCCATGACAAGGTAGTGTAACCTTTTCGGTTGAAATTATTTTTCAGCTCTCGGCGAAAGATCTCTTGAAGCCCAAATATGAACGATCTGGTAAGGGCGACCAGATGAGTCGCTCAATGCTCATTCAGTTTCTACTCGTCGGGCGGTTCAGCAAATCGCCCCTACCGTTGTCTGAATCTTGTAATTCAACCGAATTCGATACACTTCCCAAGACAATCGCAGGGCAACCGCTTCAAACTTAAATAACTACCGAGGACACCGGGCGCGGGGGCGGAGAAATCATCAAAAAAGCGTTACAATAGCCGCCATGACGACAAGATAAGGAGCAGCGCCATGGTAGATTTTGGATTGGGACTATTGCATGGGCCGCCCCAGGACCAGCTCGGCCGCTGGCTGGATGACCTAGACGCGACCATCCCGCAGCTGAAAGGGCATTTCCGCAGCCTGTGGATGACCGACCACTTCATGTGGGCGGGCGCGCCGACATTCGAAGCCTGGACTGTGATGAGCTTTATCGCCGCGCGCTACCCCGACTTTGAAGTCGGTCCCATGGTGCTAGGGCAGAATTATCGCAATCCCGCGCTGCTGGCGCTGCAAGCGGCGACCTTGCAGACGCTCTGCGGCGGCCGCTTCATCATGGGCATCGGGGCCGGCTGGAAAGAAGACGAGTACCGCGCCTACAATTACGACTTCCCCAGCCCGAAAAACCGCCTGCAGCAATTGGAAGATACGCTCATTATTATGAAAAAAATGTGGGAAGAGCCGGGCGCGGTCAGCTATGAGGGCGCGCATTATCGCGTCAAGGATGCCTGGTGCGAACCCAAACCCGTGCCCAAAATCCCCATTTTGGTCGGCGGCGGCGGTTATACAACCATGAAACATGCCGCCAAATACGCCGATATCTGGAACCTGCCCGACGCGCCGCTAGGTCCTTATGTCGAACGGCTGAACATCCTCAAGCGCCATCTAGACGCCCAAGGGCGCGACCCAGCCACGCTGCGCTGCAGTTGGTTCGGGCGCGTCGCCATCGGCAGAACCGAAGCCGAAGCAAAAGCGCGCGGCTTATCCCGCGCCGATAAATGGACCGGCGATAAGGCTTTTGTCGGTACGCCAGAAACTATCGCCGAGCAAATGAACGCCTTTGTCGAGCAGGGCTGCGACTATTTCATGGTCGATATCATCGGCGCGCCCGACCCCGCGGTCATCGGCTTGGTGACCGAAGAACTGATTCCCAAGTTAAACGGAGCCAAATAGCATGAAAATCAAATGGTATGGACACGCTAGTTTCATCATCAGCGACAGCGCTGGACGGTCGGTCATCACCGACCCCTATACGCCAGAAACGTCTGGCTATCAGCCGATACCCGATGTGCCGGATGTGGTGCTTACGTCGTCGCTAAACGACGATTTTCACGACCGCTCCGATTTGATTCTGGGCAATCCGCAGCGGATTAACATGCTGGAAGTGGCGCGCGGCAGCGGCGAAATCGCAGCGGCGGGCTTGGTCTTCAAGGGCATCGAATCGTCGGAAATGTACGAGCATCCCTATCACGAACCGGACAAGTGCGCCATGTACCGCTGGCAGATGGATGGCATCAGCATCGGCCACATGGGCGACGTGGGCAATCCCTTCACGCCTGAAGAATACGCCTTCTTCGCAGACATCGATGTCTTCCTGGTGCTGGCGGGCGACGTGCCGACAATCCGCCTGCCCGACCTCAAACGGGTGATTGACCGCGTCGCGCCCAAACTGGTGATTCCCATGCACTTCCGCACGCTGCGCTATAAGCCGCGCAACATGCAATGGATTACCGCTTTCCTCCAGCACTTCAACGAAGCCGATGTCGACTTTCAGTCGGATTGGGAAGTAGAGCTGAGCCGAGCGGACCTGCCGGAGTCGACGCGCGTACTGGTGCTCACGCATGCGCTGTGAACGAAAGCGCTAGTCACCTGCCCGCGTGATGGCGTCGCCCATGGTATTCACAATGATGTCCACTTCTTCGGCGCTGATGCACAGCGGCGGCGAGAAGGCGATTGTCCCGCCTAGCGGGCGCGCCCGCAAGCCCAGTGCCATCGCGGCGTCGCTGATAGCCGCGGCGGTCGCGTAATCGGGCTCGCGGCTTGTTTTGCTCTGGACGACGTCAATGCCCGCCAGCAAGCCCAGCCCGCGCGCGTAGTCGATATTGGGGAATTCGGCGACCAAGCCTTGCAGCCCCTCTAGCAGGCGCTTGCCCATCACGCGGCTGTTTTCCAGCAAGCCGTCGCGCGCGATGATGTCGATATTGGCGATGCCTACCGCGCAAGCCGCCGCATGTCCCGAATAGGTATAGCCGTGCATCCAGCTTTGCTCGGGCGGCGCGCTCAAAATCACATCGCGGATTTCGTCCGTCACTTGCATGCCGCCCAAGGGCATATAGCCGCTGGTTACGCCTTTGGCGAATTGCATTATATCCGGGTTGATGCCGTATTCGTCGCTGCCGAACCAATTGCCCGTGCGCCCGAAGCCGGTGATGACCTCGTCAATGATGAGCAGCACATCATATTTCTGGCAGATTTCCGCCACCAGCTCAAAATAGCCCGCATCCGGCGGGACCAGCCCGCCCGCGCCTTGTATCGGCTCGCTGATGAATGCCGCTACCGTATCCGCCCCTTCGCGCAAGATCGTCGCATCTAGGGACCGCGCGGCCGCTTCCGCCACCGATTCGTCCGCGCCAATCTCGGCGCTATCGCGGTAAGGATTGCCGTTTGGGACGTGAATGAAGCCGTTCAACAGCGGGCCGAACATGCTGTGATATTTATCTATGCCGGTAGCGCTGGTCGCGGCCATGGTATTGCCGTGATAGCCGTACAAGCGCGAGATGATCTTGGTTTTGTCGCGCTTGCCCAACTGCTGCCAATAAAAGCGCGCCGTTTTGAAAGAAGTATCGCTGGCTTCGGACCCGCCGGATGTAAAATAAGTGAAGTTCATGTTGGGGCGATAGAAGCCCGCCAGCTTGTCGGCCAGCATGGCGGAAGGCGGGTTGCTCAGGCCGGCAAAACCCGATGTATAGGATAAATCCAGCATCTGCTCATAAGCGACCTTGGGCAATTCACTGTTGCCATAGCCGATGTTCACATTCCACAGCCCCGCCATGGCATCGAGAATGCGCCCGCCATCCGTGGTATACAGCCAGACGCCGTCGGCGCGCGCTACCATGGCCGGGTTGTCCGCGCGCGAGGGGTGGTGCAAGGGGTGCAGCTGCCGCCGGTCTTGCTCGATCAATGTCGCGTGTTGATTGGCTTCCATTTCAGTCGCTCCAAGGCGCTTAAGAGAAATCTGTCACGGCAAACAGCATACCGCATTTCACCGCCAAATTCGATTGCCATATCAGCGCCGCTTTATCAAATCTTTGAGCAGGCGCGGGCTTGCGCGCGCCAGCGCTTGAAGCAGGCGGCGGCGCAGCATTTTCAACATTAGCGCGGGTCGCTCGGCGCGCATCACCAGCCAGCGCCCAATCTGATAGCCGCGCGAATTTAGCAGCGCCTCGATATCGTCGGTGATTCGCAGCTCGCAATCGCTTGCGGGCGCGCCGATATCGCGCCACATTTGCCGCGCCTGCGGCGGATGAGCGCCTTGGTAACGATAGAGACAGCCGGGATAGTCGTCGACGTTATGGACATGATAGGGGCGCTCCAGCGCCAAATAAGCCGTATATGCCCATTCCAATGCTTGCTGCCGCTGCGCCCACTGCGCGCGGCTGTAATACTCGCATTTTTCCAGCACTTGTTTGGGCAGCAGCAGCGAATAGTGATACATGCGAATGCCGCGCTGCCGCAGGTCCGCCGCGCGCAGCCAGCGCCGCGCGCGCAGGTCGCGCCCATCCGCGTCCAGCACGGTCGGCGGACGATGCGTTACATAGCGATAACCCGCGCCCCACTTGAACAGCCGGTGGTATTCAGCCGCGCCGCGCCGCAGGTACCAGCTATCGACCATATAGTTGGGCGCGCCCCAAAAGGTGATGGTATCAAAGGACATGGCGCTGATGCTTGGGTCCGCCCGCAACATTTCTAGCACGGTTTCCATGTCTTCGGGTTGATAAAATTCATCGACATCAACCTGCCACAGATAATCGCCGGTTGCGCGCTCGGCATAGGCTTGCGACATCTCGTCCTTTTCGCTCCAGAAGCCGTCGCGCGTGACGAGTTGCAGCTTGCCGTCGGGGTCTTCATTTGTTTTGAAGTCAAGCAGGGTATTGCGCGTGCTATCCGTGGAATGCCCGTCCGCGGTCGCGATATTTCGCGCGCCGGGCGTTGCGCCTTCGACCACGATTATTTCATGCGCGTAGGGATACAGCGCGCGCAAGGTATAGCGGATGAATGGCTCGCCATTTAGTACAATGACGCCAAAAGTAACGTGCGGCATGCCGCTCACGCTGAATCGCCCAGTATCGATTGATAAAGCTCGATATAGCGTTCGCTAATGCGCTCGGCGCTGTATCGCTCTTGCGCGCGCTGATGTATCCGTTCTGGGTACCATTCTTGCGCAAGCGTCCATTTGATGCCGCGGCGCAAATCCGCGGCATCAGCCAAGCGCGCCAGGTAGCCGTTCTCTTGATGCTGTATTAAATCACCGATGCCGCCAGTATCAAAGGCGACGCAGGGCCTCCCGCAAGCCAGCGCTTCCATCAGCGTGTTGGGCAGATTGTCCTGCAATGAGGGCAGGACAAAAACATCGCAAGCGGCATACAGCAGGTTCAAGCTCACGCTGTCCCGGAGCGCGCCAACGCGGTGCATGGGCATATCATGGTGTATATCATGGTGTTTCGCCCTGCCTTTTGCCGCAGTCCCCGCGCCAAAAACGACTAACTCAATGCCCGCGTCTTTTGGAAAAGCGTTTAATGCCGCGCGCAGGAATGCAAAGCCTTTGCGCGGGTCGGCAGTGCCATCAGCAGCCCCAAACAGCGCCAGTGGCTTGTCCTGTGGCAAGTTGAAAGCCTGCCGCGCCGCGCGCTGGTCCAGCGGCTTGAAGGCGCGGGTATCGATGGGATTGGCGATGACCACGATGCGCTTGTCGCGCAAGACGGCGCTTTGGCGGGCGCAATCCGCCAGCCAGCGGCTGGGCGCGACAATCGTCATCGGGATGCCTGCCCAAGAGCGCATTTTCCTGGCGTGAATGCGCGCGCTGGGGTCGCGGCTGGCCGGGCGCAGCAGCTGTGGGCAGTTCCCGCAAGCCTCTCGATAGTGCCGGCAGTCCCCGGCGTAATGGCAACCGCCGGTGAAAGCCCACATATCGTGCAATGTCCAAACAATGGGCGCTTCAATGCGCTCGAACTGCTGAATCGGCAGAAAATTGTCGCCCACCCAATGCAGATGCACGATATCGGCGGCGAATTGATTGATGGCATCGGCAATCGGATAGCTGAACTGGTTCAGGCTCCAATAAGCGCTGTCAGCCTGCCGTGGCAAGCGCCGCAATTGCAGCCTTTGTCCCTGCATGGCGATGCGGCGCTGCACACGCTGCCGCAGGTTGAGCCACGGCGCAAGGCGATGAACGCTGGCGTCTGCGCTTGTCTTGCGCCAGACCAGCATCGCCGCTTCTATGCCAGCCGCCCGCAAAGCGCGATGGCTGCGATAAGCGGCGATGCTCGCCCCGCCCAGCAGGTCGCTAGCCGCGACTGTCAACACTCTCAAAAGATTTTCCCTCTATAGCCGTCAACAGTTGATTATACACCCAGCGCGTGGACGAATCGTTATCGGCTGCGGGATTGCCGATAAGGATAAACCTGCCAATGAGCGGGCGCTGCGCGTATACTTGAGGCAGTTCGGCAATTTGGAAAAGATGCACATGCAGCAAACGACAGCGCAAGCCTGGTATCAGGCGCTCCGTCCGCGTGTTTTCACGGCGACCTACGTGCCGATGGGCTTGGCTGGCATCGCAGCGCTGGCTGACGGCGTATTCGACGCGCCGCTTTTTTTGCTGGCGCTGATTGGCACGCTCTTGCTGCAAAGCGCCGCCAACTTGATTAACGAGTACATGGACTTCCGGCGCGGTGCCGACCGCCTCAAACAAGCCGGGCAAGGCATGACCATCAAGAACAAAATTCTGTCGCCAGCCAGCGTCCGCAAGGGCGCGATTCTCACGACCCTGGCTGGCTGCCTGCTGGGCTTGTTCCTGCTTGCGCAGAGCGGTCCCCTGCTTTGGTTAATCGGTATCGGCGGCGTTCTGGTGGCAATCACTTACACAGCCGGTCCCTTCCCGCTGGCATATCATGGCTTGGGGGAAATCGCTGTCGCCATCTTCATGGGTCCCGCAATCGTTGTTGGCGCATATTACGTGATGGCACCAAGCGTTGACGGGGCGCGCATCGCCGAACTCTGTCTGATTTCTAGCCCAATCGCTTTCATGGTTGCCGCCATCCTGCACGCGAATAACATTCGCGATATGGATGCCGACCGCGCTGTCAACAAACGCACGCTGGCTGTCATCTTTGGCATTCGCTTTGCCCGCGCCGAATACATCTTCTTGGTCTTGGGCGCTTTTGTGGCGCAGGCGCTGGTTTTGCTCGCTGGCTTTCTGCCCCTCGCCACGCTATTGACATTGATTACCCTGCCCGAAGCTATCCGCCTCATTGGCATCTTTAACAGCAGCCGCGCCGTGCCACTCTTGCACCAGGCGCAAGGGCGCACCGCGAAACTGCATGGGCAATTCGGGCTGCTGCTGGTCTTGGGCTGGCTGTTTACCATGTTGCTGGGCTAGTTGCGCCATACAGAAACCTTGGCAAACATTGTCATAAACGCCGTTTGCCCCTAGACTAAATACTATGAAGCTCAAATGATGCGACCACAAGCTATCGCCAGCCTCCGCATGGACTAAAGGCAGGGACCCCGTGCAAACAGACAAGCCTTCATCGGTTAATCCAGAAAACGCCGCCGCCGCTCTCGCGATCCCCGCGGATGAAATCGAGCGGCTGGCAAGACAATTCGGCGAAAAACTCGGCGAAAAGAGCGGCAAGCCCATCCGACAAATCGCGCTGATTATCGAGAAATGCGGTTTGGCCTTTGTCGTGAAAATCTTGGCGGAAACCGACGCTATCGAAAAAGCGGGCGGCCTCTATACGCAAGACAAAAAGCGCCGCCGCACCAAGGGCGGTGTATTTTTCTTCCTGGCGAAGGGACAGATGGAGGAGGCGCTGCGCGCGCAAATCTTCCCTAATTTTGGCAAACACAGCGACGGCAGCATTATGCCGCCGGGCATCGATTGGGCGGAGCGCATCGCTTGCATGGAAGCGCTGCGCGACCAGCCGGGCACGATCCACAGCCTGGCGGTAAAATTGATCGGGCGTCCGGGTGCGCTGCGCATCGAAGGCAGCAGTGTCATGACCGTCATCGAACAGCGCGAGCTCAAAGCGCCGCCTTACCCCAAGGGGGTGCCGCCCTTTCATACCGTCCCGGCTCTTACGACATACTATGTTTTCATGGGGCTGCGGCACTGGCGCAAAGTCGAAAAATCGCTGGAAAACGACGAAGAAGATTTGCTGATTGTCGAAGGCAGCGCAATCTATGACGCGCAATTGGCTGGCATCAGCATCTTGTCCACTGGCGTTAGCACCAAGGTCCTGGAAAGCCAAAAGCGGCAAAAAGCGAAAATGAAAGCAAGTCAAGCTGGCATAGCAGCCACTGGCGGCAAAGCAGCGCAGGCGGCCGCAGTGAATGCAGTAAATTCAGAAGCGCCCGACTTGTCGCGCCTGCCCGAAGAAACTGCCAAAAAGCTGCGTCAGCTATACAGCGCCGCGGATAAGCTGCGCCAGAAACACGATACTTTGGAAAGCAGAGGACAAAGCCCGGGCTTGGAAATGACGCGGCGGCTGCTCGAGCAAACTGAAAAGCAAATCGCTAGCATGGTCAAACAATACAATCTCTAAGCAACATCCGCCAGCCTAGCTCACCAGTGCCAGATTTGGTCCCAAGCCCCCATCCAGTTTTCGGCGCGGCTGCTTACGCGCTGCAATTCGCGGTCCAGTTCGACGCCTGCCCGGCCGCGGAAATCTTCCATCTTTTCCACTTGGTCAACTTCCACCGTGATGGTCACGGGCGCGTCCGGCACGTAGGGCGCAACCGCGGTCAAGTCTAGCAAGGCGCGGTAAGCGCCGTCTTCGATCATTTCGCGGGCGCGCCGCGGTGGTATCTGGCGCGCGGAATAGCGGCTCAAGCCTCTTTTCACGGCGACGGTTGTCAAGCCCGCGCCCAAAAGCGCGCTCGATTCGCGGCATACCGCCTCGTCCCCCGTGACCAGCAGCACCGGGCAAGCATAATGACCGCAGAGCGCGGCGTTCACGCCGACCTCGCCAACCAGATCCGCATTGAACCAGAGGTTGTGCCATTTGACCGTCGATATCGTATGACACATGACGCCGTCCGGCGTGTTGTTGCGGGCGTGCATGCCGACCAGCAAGCAGGCATTAGCGCCCTCTTCCAGCAATTCGGTGTAGCGCGACCAAGCATGATGCGCGACCCAGGTACAGTCGGCATGCAATAGCTCTGGAACCAGGGAGTTGAAGGACCAGTCGCCGCCCGCGCCATGGCAATCGACCACCACGATTTCTTCCGCGCCGGCGCGTTTGGCACCACGAACAGCCGCATTGATCTCCTCGGTATAGAGCTTTCTGCCTTCTTCGTACATGGGCGCGCCGCCATTGACCTGGCTCCAGGTAACAATGCCGCTGACGCCTTCCATATCCGCCATTATCAGAATTTTCATGCTGTTCTCCCATTTACTCCCATATACTCCAATTTCGTCATGATGCAATCCGCTCCGCAAGGACCTCATGGTGGGCTTGTACGTGGGCTTGTACGTGGGCTTGCACAGAAGCCGCTTGGGACGCCCCAATCCTCGAAGATTGTCGGGGTGCATTTGTATTCGTTTCTTCAATAGTACATTTTCAGTACATTTTCGCTACCGCTGCTGGGGATGAAGAATTTGATGCAGTTTCAATGTCTTATCAATTGTCTTATCAATTGTTTTGTCAATTGTTTTATCAGGTGTCATATCAAGGCGTCGATGAGCTGGTCTAAAGCCGATTGCGCCGCCGCCAGCGACAGCCAGCCATCAACGATGGGGGGCGCGAGGGCTAGTATGGACGGGTCCGCGTCCGTCTTCAAGAAGAAGCTGCATTCGCTGGCGCAAGTTACATCCGGCCGCGCCGCAAATAATGCCGCCTGCAAGCAGCCCAGCAGCGAGCTGGCTTGCGAACCCAGCATCAGCGCTTTGCCCGCTTGCTGGCACAATGCCGCCATCGCTATTGATTCCGAGAATCCGGTGCGCGCTGTCTTGATATTGAGGATGTCGAAGGTATCCAATGCCAGTTCGCGCCGCAGGTCGCCCAGCGTAAATGCAGAATCGTCGGCGATGATTGGCATGCGGCATTGCCGCCGCAATGCCTGGCGCGCGGCGATAGCTTCCACTGGCAGCGCCTCTTCACAATGGATGATGCCCAAATCGTACAGCTCATTTAATATCTGCGCCGCGTCCGCCGCGGGCAACGTTTGATTGGCGTCTACATAGAATTGAGCCGCCGGAAAAGTCGCGACAAGCTGGCGAATCGCCGCGGTTTCGCGCGCGATGTCCTTGCCGATTTTCACTTTGAAAACGCGGATGCCGCTGCGGTACGCGCCTTCTACATCCGCCAGTACCGCTTCTTCCGCGCCGGTGCTCACGATATAACTGAGTTGGACGCGCTCGCGCCTTGCGCCGAGGTGCCGCGCCAGCAGCCTGCCCGTCGCGCGGCACAGCGCCTGATGCAGCGCCATATCGGTCGCGCCTTTGGCAGTGTTGTTGTTCTTGATGATGGCCATGCGTGCGCTGGCAGCCGCGACGCAATGAAAGGTCGCCAATTCAGCGCCAATTAGCAGCGGCGCAAGATGATTTGCCACGATAGCGACGATTGACGTTTGCGTCTCGCCATAGATGCTGGGGCGCGGTGTGGCTTCAGCCAAGCCGATGCTGCCGTCCGACAATTCGACGCGAATCAAGACATGCTCTAGCGCGCGCAGCTCGTGGGCGCGGCCCCATGTCAATGACGCCTTCAGCGGAATCGCGACGGGCAGAGCGCTTATGTCTTTAACGCTAAGCATCCGCATTCAATTCCACAATGTCCTCCACTATTCTTGCTACAGCCAGCGCAACCTCGTCAGGGCTGCGGCCGTCCATGGCGATACGATGATAATTGCCAAATTGCCCCCCATCCGCAAATGGGAATAATCCGTAATTATTTGCTTCCGCCGCCATGATGCTTAGCGCCCTGTCGCTAATCTCGCCGTTGCGCTGCATCGTCCGTGCGGCTCCGCGCAAGTCAGCGGGCAGGAAGGACAAATCGCTAGCGCCGGTCGCTTTATCAAAGCGGTCGCGGCGCGCGCTCAAGCGCCGCAGCCGCGTCAATGGGGGCAAGGTCAACTCGACGATGTGCCAAGCGGGGAACCGCGTCAGCGCGTGGCGCATTTCATTTTCGCCGCGGATGCCTTCCGAAAATATCAGGCTGGGGGAGCTATCGGACAGATACAGCCAGGAAAAGACCGCCGCCATGCCGCCGGGTACGCGCTTGGCAAACTCCCGGGTATAGGCGAAGCGCTGGACGCGGTCGGCGACCGGCAGCAGCTCGCGGCTGTTCAGCGACTGCATCATAGGCAGGGCAATCCAATCCGCCAGTTCGCGCCGCGTGGGAATGACATCCATGCCAGCAGCGCCCAGAAGTCGGCGCAAAGATTGCAGGGTGGTCGATTTGCCGGTGCCAGTCAAAGCCACCAGCATCAGCAGCGGGTGCGCGCCCAGGCTGTGAAAACCCGGCGCTTCGCTCAGGCGCGCCAGTGGGTAAGCCGCCGGCAGCGGCAGGCTTAAGCGCGGATAAACCGCGCTGAGATAGTAGCGCGCGTCCAGCAAGAGCCGCTCCTTCGTTTCGCCATTCATAGCGACAGATCCATTGCGAAAATTCCAATGTCAACCAAGTGATTATAGCGCCTGCCAAGCGAACATCATAACATCATACGTCCTATGGCAATCGCTTCAGGGCAATCACAGCAAAATAGCTTCCTCTTCTCCCCGATACGCCCTCAATACGCCCTCAATACGCTTGCGGCGCAATCAAGGTTATAATCGCCTGAGCGATGGAATAGGCTCATGGAATAGGCACAAAGGAGATGGATGATGCCCTTGTTGGACATGTCGCTTGAAGAAATGCGCGGCTATCGCCCCCCGCGCGAAGAACCAGAAGATTTCGACGCTTTTTGGGCGGCGACCTTGGCCGAGACGCGCTCGCACGATTTGGACGCCAGCTTTGAAGCGATCGACTCTGGCTTGGAAACACTGGATGTCTTTGATGTAACTTTCTCCGGCTTCAATGGCGACCGCATCAAAGCCTGGTATATGCGCCCGCGCGGGGCGCAGGGACCGCTGCCGGGCGTGGTCGAATACATTGGCTATGGCGGCGGGCGCAGTTTACCGGTGGCATGGCTGGCATTCCCATCCGCGGGCTTCGCTTATCTGGTCATGGATACGCGCGGTCAAGGCAGTGTCTATAGCCGCGGGGATACGCCCGATATGCCCAATGGCGCGAACCCATCCGCGCCCGGCTTCATGACGCAGGGCATCCTGGACCCGCAGACCTATTATTATCGCCGCGTATACGCCGACGCCACGCGAGCAGTCGCCGCCATCCGCAGTCGCGGCGAAGTCGACCCCGCGCGCATCGCCGTAACCGGCGGCAGCCAAGGCGGCGCATTGTCAGTCTCGACCGCGGGCTTGCTGACAGATGTCGCGATATGTATGCCCGATGTGCCTTTTCTGTCCAATTTTCGGCGCGCAGTCGAGATTACGCCCCGCGACCCCTACCCAGAAATCGCGCGCTATCTCAAGGTTCACCGCCAGAAAATCGACAGGGTTTTCAAAACGCTCAGCTATTTTGATGGCATGAACTTCGCCGCCCGCATGAGCGCGCAAGCCTTCTATTCCGTGGGGATTATGGATACCATCTGCCCCGCTTCGACCGTTTTCGCCTCTTACAACCATGTCAATAGCCCAAAGGACATCAAGGTCTATTATTTCAACGATCACGAAGGTGGCGGACCCGATCACCTCATGCAGAAGATTCAGTTCCTGCGTCGGCAATGGCTGACATGAGCCGGACGCAGCTCGTTGTGCTGGGCAGCGGCACGCCCAATGCCGAAGCCGACCGCGTCAGCTCGGGGCTGGCAATTGCAGTCGACGATCATCCCTACCTGGTCGATTGCGGTCATGGCATTGTGCAGCGCGTGGTGGAAGCGAAGGCGGCTGGGCTTATCAACTGGTCGACCGTCGACCTGAACCGCTTGTTCGTGACGCATCTGCATGCCGACCACAGCGTCGGCTTGCCGGACCTGCTCTTCACGCCCTGGATTCACGGGCGCGAAGACCCCGTCGCCGCTTTTGGTCCCGCGGGCTTGCAGCCGATGATTAAGCATATTCAAGCTGCCTACAGCGAAAATACCCGCGAGCATTTGAGCGCGCACCCCGCGCCGCCCAAGGGTTATATGGCGGATGTTAGGGCGGTACAGCCTGGGGCGGTCTATGCCGATGAGCGCCTGCGGGTCTTCGCCATGCAAGCCAATCACGGCGACCTGGCGGCTTACAGCTATAAGTTTGTAAGTCCAGACAAAACAATCGTCGTTTCGGGTGATACCAAGCCAGTAGCGGGATTCGCGGAATGGGCGCGCGGCTGCGACATTTTGTTCCACGAGGTCTACTCGTCGGCTCGGTTTGCCCTGCGTCCGCCAGCCTGGCGCGCTTATCACAGCCGCGTGCATAGCTCAAGCGAGGAATTGGCAAGCCTGGCAAATGAGATTCGCCCGGGTTTGCTGCTTCTTTATCATCAGCTATTTTGGGGCGGGACGCCGGCCGAACTTGTCAGCGAGATCCGAGCAAGTTATGCCGGGGCGGTCCACAGCGCAAATGACCTGGATGTCTTCTGATTCCCGCAATGCGTATAGAAAGTGTCTGTCATGACAATAAAAGCGCGCTACGCGAGCTTGAATTTCGAAACGATGGCTGTCGACGAGCAATTGCGCCGCTCGCGGCTGTACACAGGGCGCATGGTGACGCGGCGGACGGTGCGTGATTTCTCCGCGCGCGCCGTGCCTTACGAATTGATCGAAAATGCGCTTAAGGTGGCTGGCTCCGCCCCATCCGGTGCCAATCAGCAGCCTTGGACCTTTGTCGTCGTCAGCGACAGCGCAATCAAACGCGCGATTCGCATCGCCGCGGAAGCCGAAGAGAAAGAGAGTTACCAGCGGCGCATGAGCCAGGAATGGTTGGATGCCTTGGCGCATCTCGGCACCGATTGGCAAAAACCGCATATTGAATCCGCGCCTTATTTGATTGTGGTCTTCCGCCAAGCCTATGGCGTCGCGCGGGACGCGGCGAGCGGGGAAGATCGGCGCGTGAAACATTACTACAGCGAAGAATCCGTTGGCATCGCCGTCGGCTTCTTGCTCAGCGCCTTGCATATCGCCGGGCTGGCCACCTTGACGCATACACCCAGCCCGATGCGCTTCTTGCGCGAGATTCTGGAGCGCCCCGCCAACGAAAGACCTTATGTTCTGATTCCCGTCGGCTACCCGGCCGAGGATGCCCAAGTGCCTGTCATCAAGAAAAAATCACTGGCGGACATTGTAATAAGACGGTAATCAGACGCTGAAGCGCCGCGCCGCGGCGAAACGGCGCGCCGCAATTATTGATTTATACTGTATAGTTAAAATAAACTATTATACAGGATAATTTGCCAGCTTGAATATGAATTAATGTCTGGTCTATGGGCGCAACTTGATGCGAATCGTCACGCTCCTCAACGAAAAGGGCGGCGTTGGCAAGACCACAATCTGCTTTCATGTGGCGGCTGGACTGGCGCTGGCTGGCTTCCGCGTGGTGGCGGTCGACGCCGACGCGCAGGGTTCACTGACCGAGGCAATGGGCTTCGGGCAGGAGCCGGGGCTCTACGATTTACTTGTTCGCAACAACCCTTTTCGCAGCGTCCTACGCTTCGTCAATCCGGAGATTTACGCCTATCCCAAGCGCGCGGTGCAAGGACAGCTTTTTCTGCTGCCATCCAATGTTACAACGCAAAGCATCGCGACCGCTTCTCGGGACGCGCTGGCATTCGTCCGCCGCTTCAACGAATTGAAAGACAGCGTCGATTTTGTGATTGTTGATACCTCGCCGACGCCGTCGCTGCTGCATGGCGCGATATATTTAGCCAGCGATGCCATTCTCTACCCGACCAAATGCGAATATCTCAGTTTTCGCGCTTTGCAGAACAGCTTCATGCACCGTCAAGAGAACGAGCGCTACCGCAGTCAATTCAACTTTGCGCCCATCACCAACCTAGGGATTCTGCCTAATATGTATCGTCATGGCACACTCGAGCATCAAGACAATCTTAAAGAACTCCAAGATACATACGGACAGCTGGTTTGGGAGCCAATTCCGCAAGCGACTATATGGACGGAGAGCAGCCGCGTTCACCGCGCGATTTGGAACTATGCGCATAGGTCGCCGTCCGCCCGGCATGGTTGGAAGCTGCTCAAGACATTCCTGGAGGCGATCAAATATGTCAAGCCGACGAAATCGTGACCGGTCCAAACCCGCGCTGCCAAAGCTAAAGGACCTGCCGCGCATTCCCTAAGCCGATTCTGAAACAAGTGGCGCGCTTCGGCGGGATATGTTACACATTGGCTAGCAAGGCAAGCGCGTCCAGCCCAAAGCCTTGCGCCCACTACCCAAGCAGAAACAAGGAATCGCATCCGTGACACAATTCGACCTGCTACTCAAAGGGGGCCAGCTAATCGACCCCAAAAACGGCATCGACGCGGTCAAGGACATCGCCATACGCGCCGGCAGAATCGCCCATGTGGCAGAGTACATCCCCAGCGCCCAAGCGGCGCAAAGCATCGACCTGGCCGGGCTCATCGTCTGCCCCGGCTTAATCGACATGCACGTGCATGTTTATCACACCCGCGAGCCAGAGACCCTGAGCATCATCGCCGACCATCACTGCTTTCGCTCGGGCGTGACCACCGTCGTCGATACCGGCACAGCCGGTGCCAAGCATTTCCTGCATTTCAAACGGACGGTCATCGACCGCGCGAAGACGCGCATCTACGCCTATATCAACATCGTCAAGTCGGGCATGCTCGGACCCTTCGAACAAGACGTCAGCGAAATGGACCCGCAGTTAGCCGCTTCAATCGTGCTGGCTTATCCGGAAGACTGCGTCGGCATCAAGACCGCGCATTACTGGGTATCGCAGCCATTTGACGCGGCGCACCCGCCCTGGGCGGCCGTCGACCGCGCCTTAGAAGCCTCCGCCATCTGCGGGAAACCCCTAATGGTAGATTTCTGGCATCGCCCGGGGCGCAGCTATCAAGAATTGTTGCGGAAAATGCAGCCTGGCGATATTCACACGCATGTCTATGCCCAGCAATTCCCCATATTGAATGACCAGAACAAACCGGCTGACTTCATGTTCGAGGCGCGCGAGCGCGGCATCATCTTCGATTTGGGGCATGGCGCGGGCAGCTTCTGGTTCCGCCAAGCCATGCCCGCCATGCAGGGCGGTTTTGGTCCGGATTCCATCAGCACCGACTTGCACATCGGCAATGTCAACGGCGTCGTGCATGATATGCTGACAACCATGTCCAAACTGCTGTGCATGGGCATGCCGCTGGACGAGGTCATTTATCGCTCCACAGTGACCCCAGCCGCGGAAATTGGGCACCCCGAGCTCGGTCATTTGAGCGTCGGTGCCGAAGCCGATATCGCCGTCCTCAAGCAGCAGGCAGGCCAATTCGGCTATGTCGACTGCGGTCAAGCCCGCCTAGACGGCAAGCAAAAGCTCAGCTGCGAGATGACGCTGCGCGCCGGCGAAATCGTATTTGACCTCAATGGCCGCGCCGCGCCCGCATGGGAAGACGCGCCACCATCCTATTGGAAAATCCGCTATCCAGAGGCAATTGTCTAATATGAGCGATTACAATAGTCTGGGCATCCGCCCCGTCATCAACGCCAACGCAACCTTGACCAAGCTTGGCGGTTCGCTAATGCCGCCGGAAGTGCTGCACGCCATGCAGGACGCGGCGCGCTGCTTTGTAGACCTGCCCTTATTGCAGCGCAAAGTGGGCGAGCGCATCGCGCAGCTCACACGCAACGAAGCCGCCTATGTTACCTCCGGTGCCGCAGCCGGCGTCATGCTAGCCGCGACTGCCTGCGTCTTGCGCCACCATCCCGATGCGGGGATGGATTTCCCGCAGATTGGCGCGCTCAAAAACGAAGCTATCGTCCACCGCAACCAACGCAATGGCTACGATTTCGCCGTGCAGCAGATTGGTATGCGCTTCGTCGAGATTGATCCCAATCCAACAGCGCTGCGAGAGGCGATCAACCACAAGACAGCCGCCATATTCTGGTTCGAGGGGCGGTTTATCGAAGCGACCGATACATCTTTGGCGGAGGTCATCGCCATCGCCGCGCAGCATGACCTGCCGGTCGTCGTCGACGCCGCGGCGCAGTTGCCGCCGCTGGAGAACCTCTGGCGCTTTACCGAGATGGGCGTGGCGCTTGCGCTCTTCAGTGGCGGCAAAGACCTGCGCGGACCGCAGCCCACGGGCTTGATGCTGGGCAAGCGCGATATGATCGAATCCATTCGCGTAATCAGCGTGCCCAACCATGGCCTGGGGCGTCCCTTGAAAGTCGGCAAAGAAGAAATGATGGGCGCGCTGGCGGCTGTCGAGCGCTATCTCAAATTGGACCACGCTGCCCGCGCCGCCTACTGCGAAGACTGCGTTTGTATGTGGCGCGAGGCTTTGAATCCGCTGCCGGGCGTCAGCGCCGAGCGCGACTTCCCCAACGAAGCCAATCAACCCCTGGCTTGGTGCCTCGTCACTGTCGATGCTGATGTTTTGGGCAAGTCCGCCAGCGAGCTGGTCGCCGCGTTCTTGGCTGGAGAGCCAGCAATCTCGGTCTTTGGGGTCGACGAGACGCGCTTCCGTTTGAACCCCATGACGCTTAACCCGGGCGAAGAAATCATCGTCCGCGACGCCTGCCTTGCCCTATTGCGGAGCTAATTCCCGCATGAGCCGTCCATTTGAACTTTATGACCTGCGCGTTAGCGTCGAGCGGATTGAAGGTCGCTCCGTCTGTGGCTTGGCTGTCGGCGACTATTTCGAGTTGACCGAAAGCGCCAAGCTGCGCATCCCCGCAGGCAAGCACTTCTGCATCTACGCGCTGGCTGCGGTGCTGCCGCTGCTGGCGGCGAAGCAGCGCGAACTATCCGAGAATGACTGGCTGACAAGCGATTCCATCGCCGCCTGCCCCGATGTAGACGAGCGCCTCATCATGCGCATCGAGCGCGTCAAGAAGCGGACGATGGACAGCGACGACCTGACCTGACAAGCGATTGGCTTCGGAATTTGCTCCTTTTCTCAAAGCGCGGCGCGTCAGCCACCAGATTCGAGTAGACTGTAAGTAGAATCAAGAAAGTAATCAAAATACGTGAATCGCCGCTTTTCTACCCCATCCCCAGCCCTTCCCCGAATCATCAGGGAAGGGTGGCTCGACAATGAAGTGGGAATGTTTCGCAAATTTTGCATCATTAACTTGGTTCTACTTATAAGCCCCCGCCGGTAATTGGCAGCTTGAGGGTTGGCAGCTTGAGGAGATGAAGCGATGGCAAAGCAACGCAAGCATATCAAAGTAACTTATTCGACCTTGGGCAGCCCCGACCCGCTGCTGCATGAATACTTCGATGAAGATGTCGCCGAACTGCGCGCTAACTTGGGCAAGTCCTATAAGATGTATATCGACGGTCAATGGATAGACAGCGCCGACAGTTTCGAAAACCGCTCGCCCATCAACACTGACTGGGTCCTGGGCGAATTTGCCCAAGCCAGCGCCGCCCATATCAATCAAGCGGTGGCGGCGGCAAAAGCGGCGTTCCCGGGCTGGCGCGATACCCCTTGGGCGCAGCGGGCCGACCTGCTCAACCAGGCCGCCAATCTCATCAGCGCGCGCCTCTTCGAAATCTCCGCCGCCGTCAGCATGGAAGTTGGCAAGAACCGCCTGGAAGCCATCGGCGATGTCGAAGAAACCGCCGACTTAATCCGCTATTGCGTCGACGCCATGCGCGACAATCAAGGCTTCGACCGCCAGCTGCTCAGTGAAAGCGACCAGCACTTCAACCGCAGCGTGCTCAAACCCTACGGCGTTTGGGGCGTGATTGGACCTTTCAACTTCCCAGCCGCGCTGACCGGCGGTCCCAGCGGCGCGGCGCTTGTGGCTGGCAATACTGTCGTGCTCAAACCGGCTGCCGAAGGCGCGCTGACCGCCTATCTAATCGCACAGTGCATGGCTGACGCGGGCTTGCCCAAGGGTGTCTTTAATGTCGTTTTTGGCGGCGATGAACCCGGCAAAGCGCTGACCACCAACCCCGACCTGGCTGGCTTGACCTTCACCGGCAGCTACGATGTCGGCATGAGCATCATCAAGGACTTCACAACCGCGGCCGGCTACTACCGACCGGTCATTGCCGAAATGGGCGGCAAGAATCCGACAATCGTTACCGCCAATGCCGACCTTGATAAAGCCGCGCTGGGCGTGATGCGCTCGGCATTTGGCTTGACGGGACAAAAATGCTCGGCTTGCTCGCGCGTTTACGTAGAAGCGCCAGTCAAAGAAGCATTCGTCGACAAACTGGTCGACCTGGCTGCGGGCATCAAAGTTGGCGATCCTACCGCCGCCGACACCTATATGGGTCCTATCATCAATGCCGACGCCTACGCGGCTTACCAAAGCTATGTCGATGAGTTGCGCGCCGGCGAAATCCGTGTCGGCGGGCGGACACTGCGGCAGGGCAATGGCTATTTCGTCGCCCCAACCGTGGTGACCGACTTGCCCGACGACCATCGCCTGTGGCAGCGCGAGCTCTTCGCGCCCATCGTCGCCGTGCGCGCCGTGGCGGATAAAGATGAAGCGATGCGACTAGCCAACGATGTCGCGCTGGGCTTGACAGCCGGCTTGTACAGCGAAGACGCCGACGAAGTCAACTGGTTCCTGGATAATATCGAAGCTGGCGTGCTTTATGTCAATCGCGCGACCGGTGCCACCACTGGCGCTTGGCCCGGCTATCAGTCCTTCGGCGGCTGGAAGGGCAGCACCGGCAGCGGCAAAGCCGCCGGCAGCTGGTATTACTTGCAGCAATACATGCGCGAGCAGTCGCATACGATTGTGGGCTGATGTTCACCACGAAGACGCGAAGGGATAGCCTATAGAGACTGGTCACAATATGCGAAAGTCGTAGGAGCGACTCTGTGGACGTTGTTGAAATACTCGATTTCCCCCACCCCAAACCCGTTCGCCATAGAGATGGCGAGGAGGGGCCGGGGTCACGTAGACATAGACCTTCGGGATGGGGGTGTTTTTCAACAGAGTCCTGTGAGTCGCCCGCTTCTCCTATCTCGAGCGCAAAGACATTGACCTTCCGCTCTAGCAGGCCGCTGAGGTCGTTTCGCCAGCCATGAACCAGCCCATCCCTGACTATTACACCAAGCACAGCCCCTTCACCGATCCCGGCGAATACGCCGCGCATTTCGATGACCTTCCCCGCGACCTGCCCGGCATCGTTCGCGCCATCCAGGGGCTTATCATCCCGCCCTACGCCTACACCCTCGCGCCGCATGGCCTCGAACTTGATGATATTGAAGACGCTGGCTTCGGCATCAGGCGGATAGAAGACTTCATCGCCAAGCTGCTCGAAATTACGCCCGCCCCACTGGCACAGGCGCGCTCGCCGCGATTGCGTCTCGGCCTCAACTGTCGTAATTTCGCGACTCTGCTTGTCGCCGCGCTCCGCCATCAGGGCATCCCCGCCCGCGAGCGCGTCGGCTTTGAAGGCTATCTCGGCGGCGCGATTCACTATGAGCATCGCATCGCCGAAGTCTGGCTGGCTGGGCACGGCCGATGGACGCGGGTCGATGCCTTTGTCGGTCCCAAGCTCAAAGCCGCGCGAGACATCGACATTGACACTCTCGACATCGCGCCCAGCGATCCCTTCTATTCCGCGGCGTCGGTCTGGCTGGGCGCGCGGGCCGGGCAAATTGATCCCGATGGATTCGGCGACAGTCCCGAAGACACCGGCTTCCCGGCCATCCGCTACGCCCTGCTGCACGACTTCGATGCGCTGAACAAATTTGAGGTCCTCGGTTGCGACGCCTGGGGCGATTTGATTGAAAAGCCCGAAGCGGAGCTGAGCGCGGCGGACTTGGATTTCCTTGATGAAGTGGCGCGCGCAACCGCCGACCCGGCTGCCGCCTTCGACGCCATGACCGCGCTTCACGCCCAATCAGAATACGGCAAACAAGTGCGCGCAACTGCCAGCGCTATGGGCTTATGAGAAGGGCAAAGCGTGTTCCGCCAGGTTTGCCATCTGTCCCAGCCGGTGGAAAAACAGCGGGCGAGGCAAGGACGGTGTTGAAAATCGCAGGCAATTATAATTTTGCCTACAAAGAAAACCTTTGTGCCCTTCGTGCCTTTGTGTCTTTGTGGAAAAAATGCCTCCGCGCCTCTATGGCAAAAATCACCCCACCACAATCAACTCTTGCCAGCCATTTGTCAGCTTCTCGCCTCCGCCGGGGCGCGCGACCACGATATCCTCGACCCGCGCCGAAAAATCGTTCATCTGCATGATGCTCGGCTCGATAGTGAAGAGCATGCCTTCTTCCAGCGGTGTCTCGTCGCCTTCGGTCAAGAAGGGCGGCTCGTGCACATCCATGCCGATGGCGTGCCCTAGCCGATGTCGGAACGTTTCGCCATAACCAGCCGCTTCAATCACCTGGCGCGCGGCGCGATCGGTGGCTGTGGTCGTCGATTCGCCGGCTTTCAGCGCGGCGATGCCAGCCGCCTGTGAGGCCATCACCAGGTCATAGACGCGCTGCGCTTCTTCGTTTGGCTCGCCAAAAAAGACCGTGCGTCCGAAGTCATAACACCAGCCCTGATAGATGCCGCCGAAATCAAAGAGAATCGAAACCGGCGGATCCAGCTTCCGATGCCAGCTTTGCATGCGCGCGCCAAAGAGCAGCGGGTGATTCGGACCCGAATTATATAGCGAGGTGGTGAAGGACTGCCCCAGCGAGCCGTGTTTGCGCAACTGATAATTGACCTCTTCAACGATTTCCAGCTCGGTCATGCCGAGCTTCAGCGCCTTCAATGTATCCGCAAAAGCGGCTTCGGTGATGCGCCCGGCTTCTTTCATCTCGTCGATGTCGCGCTGCGATTTGATGACGCGCAAGGGGCGCAGCAAGTCCGTGGCGGAAAGCCAGGTCGCGCCCGGCAGCAGCGGCTGCAAGTTGGAAATGGTCTCGCCGCGGGTGAAATCGCTGATTGCCACGCGCGGCTTGTCCGGCAAGTTGAAATCAGCCAGGATGCCCTTGACCATTTCCGCCGGTTCGTCCCAGTCGCCCAATACGCGAATATCAATGCCATCCAGACGATTCAACCCCCCGAATTCGGCCGTCATGCGCGGCAGTGGCAGCACCGGCGCATGGCGCGGGCTAATCCAAGCGCCTTCCAGCCAGTCGCCGGGGTGGATATTATGCCCATAGTTGGGGATGTCGCGCGGGACGCCGGTCAGGTATTGCAAGTCGGATGAGATGGGGATAAATGCCAAATCGGCTTGGTCGGCAAGTATGGCTTGGAAACGCTGCAGTCGCTGCTGGGACATGAGGCTACTCCTATCGTCTTGGCTTCATGCTTGGTAGTTTAGCCCGTTTCAATCAATAATTCATGCAATAATTCATGCTATCCGTCGCGGCTGCCAGGTCTATTGCCTCATTGTGTTTACCAACGTTGTGTTTACGTTGTGTTTACTAAGAACGCAGAAGTCGCTACTCGGTAATCGTCACCTTGGACAAGCCGCGCGGCTTGTCCACATCGTAAGCCCGCGCCAGCGCCTGCTGCATGGCGAATACTTGACCCGGCATCACACTGATAACGGGACTGAGCCATTCCGGCGCGGCGGGGATGCGCATGGACTTTGTCGCTGCGCGCAGCAAGTCGTCGTCATTGCTGATGACCAAGGTCTGCGCGCCCTTTTCTGTGACCGCGGCGAAGATGTCGCGCATCGCGGAGAATGCTTTGCCCTGCGGCGCGACCAGCATGACGGGGTAGCCGGGCTGCAATACCGCGATAGGACCATGACGAAAGTCGGCTTCGCTGTAACCGTCGCTGGCGATGTAGGTCAATTCCTTGACCTTGAGACTAATCTCGCGGGCGGTAGCGTAATTGAAGCCGCGCCCCAGCGTGACCAAGCGATCCATCGCGCCGTAATCCCCCGCCCAGTCCGCGATGCCCGCGCTCAGGTCCAGCGCTGTCCGCGCCAATTGCGGCAGCGCCGCGAGCTCGCGGCGCATCGCTTCAATTTCTGCCAGCCCAGCCAGCTCGGTCGCTGCAGCCAGCGCCACCGTCAGCATGGCGATGACGGTCAACTGCGCCGTGTAGGTCTTGGTTGCGGCGACGCTGAACTCTTCTTCAGCCAGCAGCGGCAGGTGATGCGCCGCCGCGCCCGCCAGCGCGGAATCAGCATAGTTGGTAATCGCCAGCGTCAGCGCGCCTTGGGCCCGCGCGTCGGTCAAGACCGCGCGCGCGTCTTCCGCCTTGCCCGATTGCGAAATGCCAATCACCAGCGCCTTGGACAGATTAGCTGGTTGCTCGTAGATGGTATGCAGCGACGGCGTCGCCAGCATGACCGGCAGTTGCAAGGTCGCGCCGAACAAATACTGGGCGTACATGGCGGCATGGTCTGATGTGCCGCGCGCGGCGATGCAGACAAATGCCGGGTCGAAGGCGCGAATGGCGTCCGCGACGCGCGCCGTCGCCGCCGCGCCTTCGGCGAGCAAGCGGCTAATGACGGCGGGTTGTTGGGCGATTTCTTGCTTGAGCAGCATGGGGTGACTTTGTCCTTTGTTTGTCCTTTGCCGGCTAGTCGTCTAAAGGCCGGTAGTTGACCCCGAGCGCATCCAAGCGGGGCAGATGGTCCTGCAAGCGCGCCCGGAAAGCCGCGTAGTCGCGCCGCCGCGGATGATGCCACAACACCTCTGCCAGCGCGATGGCGCGCGGGAAAGCCATATATTCCAGATGTTCCGATGTCGGGATGTATTCGGTCCAGAGGTTGCCCTGCCCGCCCAGGATGTGCTGCATTTTGTCGTCGGCGATTTCGTCTGGCAAGACCACAAATTGATAGACCTTGCTCAATGGCAGGTAGGCGGGCAGGGCGGGCGGCTCGCTGGCGAAGTCTTCGGCTTGATAATAATCGAGGTAGCAATAGGTGGTGGGGCTCATGACCACGTCATGCCCGGCGTTTGCGGCTTCGATGCCGCCGTCGCTGCCGCGCCAGCTCATGACCGCGGCATTGGCTGCCAAGCCGCCTACTAAGATTTCGTCCCAGCCAATCAAGCGCCGCCCGCGCTCGCTCAGCCAGCTATCAAATTGGCGCACAAACCAGCTTTGCAGTTCGTCTTCGTCTTTCAGGTTTTCCGCCTTGATGCGCGCCTGGCAAGCCGGGCAGCGCTTCCAGCGTCGTTTGGGCGCTTCGTCGCCGCCGATGTGAATGAACTCGCTGGGGAACAGCGCCAGGACCTCGCTGAAGACGTCTTGCAAAAATGTGAATACCTCATCATTGCCGGCGCAATAGATATTGTCGTCAATGCCCCATGTTCTGCGAACCTGATAGCGCTTGCCGACGCAGCCCAATTCTGGATAGGCGCTTAAAGCCGCCAGGCTGTGGCCGGGCAGCTCAATCTCTGGCACAACCGTGATGCCCCGTTCGTCGGCATAGGCGACCACTTCACGTATCTGGTCCTGGGTATAGAAGCCACCATAAGGTTTGCCATCGAATTTTTGGCGGTCCCGGGGCAGGCAGGTTTCTTTGCGGTAAGCGCCGATTTCGGTCAGCTTAGGATATTTCTTGATTTCGATGCGCCAGCCCTGGTCTTCGGTCAGGTGCCAGTGGAAAGTGTTGAATTTGTAAAAGGCCAGCAGGTCAATAAACTTTTTGATGAATGACAGTGGGAACATGTGCCGTCCGACATCCAAGTGCAAGCCGCGCCAGCCAAATGCCGGCGCGTCCTTGATGCTTAGCGCCGGTATCCGCCAGTCGATGCCATCTGCCTGTTCCGCGCCCAAAATCTGCGCCGGCAGCAATTGCCGCAGGGTTTGGAATCCATGCCGAAAGCCCGCCCGTGCCGCGGCACTTAGGACGACCTGTTCGCGCGTAACCGTCAAGCGATAGGCTTCGGGCGAATCCAGCTCTGGTTCCTCTACCAGGTCTACCAGGCGAATGACATTGCCGCGATTGTCTGCCGCGTCCGCCGCTTCGACCGTGAGCGGAAAACCAGTCGCCGGGCGCAGATAGTTCGCCAGCATTTCGCCCAGCCCGCTGTCGCGCGTGGCTATCGTTGTGGCGGCGTTCAGGGAGAAGCTGCCTGGCTGTATTTCGATTGCTTGCGGGGGCGGGAACAAAGTGATTGCGGACATATTCAAGTTCCTTTTTGCATTCGCTTATAAATCTACGCGCGAAATGACGGCGCTCAGGTTATGCGGCTTATCGGGATTTTGCCCATTGCGCAGGGCGCGATAATAAGCCAATAGTTGCAAGACCGGCAGGTACAGAACGGGCGCGTTCCAGGTTGGCAGGTCATCTGGCAGGGCGATATGCAGCGGCGAATCCGCCAGATGCGCGCCGATGCTCATGGTCTGCGCGCCCATGCGCCGCATTTCTTGGAGCACATTTAATTCATGTCGGGCGGACTGGGGACTTATCAAGCCGACCACCAGGGCATTTTCCGCCACCATCGACATCGGTCCATGGCGGAACTCCAGCGGATGAAAAGCCTCGCTATAGGACAGGGACATCTCTTTCATCTTGAGCATGGCTTCGCAGGCGATGCCATAGAGCGCATCCGCGCCAAGGAAGAAAAAGCGCTCGATGCGGGTTTCAGCGCCCAGCGTTTCCGCCAGCGCGCCATAAGAATCCAACAAGCGCTGGCATCGCGCTGGCAAGTGGGCGCTTGAACCCCGCTTTTGACGAGCCAGCGCCGCCGCCATCTGCTGCAAGACCAGGCACATGCTGCTGAAAGAACGCGTCTGGGCGACGCTCTTTTCGTTGGCGCTGTCAATCGCGAAAACCAAATCAGCCGCGAGCGCCAGTGGGCTGCCGCTATCACAAGTAACGGTGATGACCGCGCCGCCGCGAGACTTGAAAGCAGCCTGGGCGCGCAGGGTTTCTGTGGTCGCGCCGGAGCGTGACACCGTAATCAGCGTGTATTTGCGCGCTGCGAGGTAGATGGACTGCGGAAAGAGCAGCAATTCTGAGGCTGGGTGGGCTTGCGCGTCAATGCCAGCTGCGCGCAGCAAGCGCGCGGCACTCAGCGCCAGATAATAGGTCGAGCCGCAGCCGGTGACGACAAGGCGATCGGGCGCGGCATTGGCGAACAAGCGCAAGAAGTCGGGCTCTTTTTCCGCGAAGGCCGCTAGCGCATCGCCCCATACGTCCGGTTGGCTCAAGATTTCTTGTCGCGTGTGTTGACCTGCGCTCATAGTCTCATTATGCTTTCAATCGCGCCGGGGATATCTGTGCAGTCCAACGAGTAAGCCTCGCGCAGCAGGTCCTTCGGCACATAATCGGCGTACCTGTCGCATTGGCAAGGCGCTGGCGCAGGCAGGGCCGCGGCTGATGGTGGTTTGATGCAGATTGCTTGCAATATGGATTTCGCATCAAGCGCATTCGTCGCGTCGCATTCGATACTGTAATAATAGGGCAGGAAACTGGCTCTGCATTTGATTCCAGCATGTTCCAGCAAGCGTATTTGGGTATTCGTTTGCAGCGTACCGCAAAATGGCAAGATGAGGAAATTATTTTCCGCAAGCGGCAAGATAGATGTTTCGGCAATCTTTGCGATTTTGGCTGTGTCGCGGGCGCTTTGCAGGCGCTTTGCAGCGTCAGCCATGAGATAAGGATAGCGGGCTTCGGAGAGGAGGATTTGGCGGATTTTGCGAAGTACGCGTGTATGGATGTTGATGCCGGCACCAGTCCAATGAGCCTTTCCCGCGCGCCGTATCTGTTTCACTTCTAGCACGCGGGCTTCCTCGTCTACGTTTAGAACCTGCCAAGCATATCCAGCCAGGACAATTGAGCCGCCTACTTCTGGCGCGCCTTGTATCGTGCCGATTTCGCGTGATTTATCACGCACGCGATATTCCACTTGGTCACAAAAGACGGCATAGAAACGATAATTGTTGACGATTTTCTCCGCGCCAATGCCGATTATCAAGTTGCTGGTTTCGGTCTGCTCGAGGTGGCCAATTTCCAGCAGATGGCGCAAGAATCGCTGGTAATGGCTTGCTGTGATGTGGCGGAATGGGGACAAAGTGAGAACACGCTCGGCAAGTTGCGGCGGGGAAAGCTCGCTGTGAGATTTAATGATGCTCATTGTCTGGTGATAAAGCAAGCTCAAAGGCATTTTTGCCGTGGCTGGCGGCTCTACCCATTTTTCTTCAGCATAAAGCTGAATGGTGGCGATTGCCTGCAGCAAGTTCCATGGCAGTTCTTCCCCGATATGCCGCGCGGTGTCCTCTGCTTCGGTCGCATAGAAAAACATGCGCGCGGGACCCCCGCGCCGTCCAGAGCGCCCCAGCCGCTGCACAAAACTGGAGACCGAATGCGTCGAATTGACTTGAATCACCTGGTCCAGTTGCCCCAAATCAATGCCCAGTTCCAGCGTGATGGTGGCGGCTGTGCAAGCATATTGTTTATCGTCTTTCATGGCGGCTTCGGCGGCATGGCGAATGGGCGCAGAGATGCTACCATGATGCACATGATAGAAGCTCGGTTCTCGGCGTGCGCCGGATATCGCGCGCAGATTCACAATAATATCTTCTGTGTCAGCTCTACTGTTGGCGAAGATCAAGGTTTTGGGCACTCGCCTCGTCATCTTATACAAATGATCGTAATATGCGGTTTCTTGGGCACTTGCTTTAGGCACCGTCTTATGGGAAATCGATGCTTCATTCACATTGACTCGCGCATTGACTCGGCGATTTGGCAGCAGAAAATACTTCAGCCCAATTTCTACTGGAGATGTCTTGTTACTGGTGATTAACTGTACGGCGACATCGGTATTGCCCCGCAAGAAATCCATTGCCATTTGCGGCTCGCCGATGGTCGCCGAAAGCCCAATCCTGCGCGAGGACTCCGCTTGCTGGCGCGACAAGCGCTCTAACTGACAAATCACTTGCCGGCCACGGTCCGAATTGATGAAAGCGTGGATTTCGTCGATGATGACGTAACGCGTTTCGTGAAAGAATCGCATTATCTCATGGTGTCGGTTTATCAACAGCGCTTCCAAAGATTCTGGCGTGATTTGCAAGATGCCCCGCGCTCCTTGCAGAAAGCGCGTTTTTTTTGATTGCGCGACATCGCCATGCCAGCTTTGCACAGGGATTTCGCTTTCTTCCAACAGTTCGCTAAGGCGCGCGAATTGATCGTTGATGAGCGCCTTCAAAGGACCAATATAGATTGCGCCGATCGACTTGGGCGGGTTGCGGCGCAAGTCGGTGATGATGGGCAGCATGGCGGCTTCGGTTTTGCCGCTGGCGGTGCCGCTGGAGATTAGAATGTGATCTGAGGAATCAAGAATAGCGTGAATGGCTTCGACTTGAATACTATGCAAATCTGTCCAATTGTTGCGCCAGATATACTCCCGAATGAAGGGCGCGAGTTTGTAAAATGGATTGCCACTCATCAGATCTGGAAGCTGGCGTATGGGGAATCTTCTTCTTCATGGGATTTCCCGCCGGTCGTCAATTCGACATCGCCCAGAATGGCTTCAAAACTTTGGCTTGGGTTTTGCTGCAAGAGGTTGAGTATGGTCACGAAGTCGCGCAAGATTTCCCGCGGGGTGAGCATGGTCTGCGCGCCGATGCGGTTCTGCATTTTGGCTATGAATGTCTGCAGTTGCTCTTGATTGATATGAGCCTCGTATTTGTGATGCCAGGCGTGCATCGCGGCGACACGCTGCAGCAGCGTGAAAACTTCGGAATTGTCCAAGGGGTCAAGCTGAATAAGGGGACCAGACATATCGCGCAAGCCCGGCTTTGTGAAGTGGCTGGATTGCAGCCGGGTTTGCAGAGCCTCGTAACTGAACAGGCCGCGGTGTCTGTCTTCGACCAGTTGCGGTGTCGCGCCCAGCAGCAAGCCCAGATATTCCGCGCCGCCTTGCAGGGTGTCATTATACATATTCAGCAGTCTTTCGTAGTTATTGCTGCGCGCGATTTTGTTGGATATTCGGGAGAGATAGACGGCTTCGTCGATACATATTACCAAGCCCTTGTAGCCGATTTGGCGGACAAAAACAGCGAGGAGCTTGATGTAATCGTACCATGACCCGTCATCAATAATCACACGGACGTTTAGCGCCCGCCGCGCTTCCATCTTGCTGCTGTATTCGCCGCGCAGCCAGCGCATTGCCGAGCGTTGCAATGCTTCATCGCCGCTTTGATGCCCGCGAAAATAAGCCTTGATAACTTCCGCGAAGTCAAAGTCGTGGACCATGATTGGCATATTATCAACGGTTTCGCGAATTCTCGTTTCCACAATTGCGTCGAAACTGCTCGACGACGCGTCAATGCCAGCCTTGCTAACCTGTCTTCGACAATCATCGAGCCACTTCTCTAGCAGTCCAGCGAAAGCGTTGCCATTGGGACGGTTTCGAGTCGCTAGATTTTTTATTAATTCGCGGTAGAGCGCCAGCCCTTCGCCTTTGGAGCCGGTCAAGCGGCGCTGTGGGCTTAGGTCGGCGTCGGCGACGACGAATTTTTTTGCCATTGCCTCGTTGCGCAACATTTGCAGCAGGAAACTCTTGCCCGCGCCATAAGGCCCGACAATTATCCGAAAAGAAGAACCGCCATCGGCGCTAATCTCTTCAAAGTCGCTTTTGACGGCATCCAATTCGTTTACACGGCCAACAACTATATGCTCAGTACCTGTCCGTGGCACGACACCTGCCGCCAGCGATTGCAAAATGGCTCGCGATGTACGTCGAATTAATCTCTTTGTCATATAAGCTCTCAGCCGTTTTGCTTGTGGTTTAGATAACCGGGATGCTTGAGGATGTGTTCAATCTCGTCACGAAATTCTTCTTCAATGATCCACCACCCCTCTTCCTCGGTAACTAAAGGATTGTCGATTTCCTCATTGGCGCGGTCGTTGATTTCCTCGATTATGTTATTTACGAATGTAACATGTTTATCCTGCCGGAAGATTGCTTCAAGCGTATCGTGACTGCATCTCCAGTCGCTTTCCGCCATCTTCTCTATTAGTCGGGAAGTCTCGCTACCGTATTCTCCCATTATGGTAACAAGCTCAAGCAGGTCGGTCAACAAATCATCTGGTGTTCCGGCTGGGCGCTCGAGCACATTGCTCTTCGTCCGCGGCGGCGGTTCAGGCGCGATATCGGCGGCTGGCTTATGAAGGCCGCCCCCGAGAAGTTCTCCAAGCGTTACGGTCTTTTCCGCTTTTGGCGCGGCTTCGGCGGGGTGGCTTTGGTCCTCTGGTTCAGATGCGCCTTGAAGACTTATTTGTTGGTCGTACCATTGTTTGCCCTTATTCGCTTCTTGATTTGATGACCAGATTTTGTCGACGATGCGATTCGCATTGATGTGCATTTGAAACATGGCGCAGTCTAGCTTACCGGCGCTATGCGCTTCATCAATGCAAACAAACCGCATTGGATCATCCGCGCCTTGGCCATTTTCCCTCCATATGCGGTATGATGCCTTGCGCCCCGCAAATTCTTCCGCTAGCGCGTACAGATGCTTGCGCAATGCCTTTGCTGATTCATCATCATCTGCAATTGCAATCGCTGATGGCGAATGCGGCAAAATGCCATAGGGGGTATTCCTGTCGTCGCCTAGATGCGGCGCATTGCTGTCTACGGTCGATTCATGTACGCGCAATTCGCCATTGCGCATTACAGTTACATTCTGTAACCAACCTTCCCCTTTGCGGCGCTTCTTGAACTTGCCCCGCTGATACCGCATGGGGACAAACCCTTCATCTTTTTGCGCGGCTTCGGCAGGCTGACTTTGGTCCTCTGGTTTAGATGCGCCTTGAAGATTTATTTGCTGGTCGTACCATTGTTTGCCAGCTGGGGTTATCCGCAGTTTATATCTGTGAAACTTGTGGCGCTCCAATTTGCCTTCCTGCGCCAAGCGATTGATATGCAATTTTGCTAGCTTGGCACCAATGTAATCAATATAGTTTGCCCGCTTACCCTGGATAAAATGCGATAAGACTTCAAGCAATATTTCTGTCTCGGGGGCGGGGGGACTTGGTGGGATTGAGATATCCGCAGGTTCGTCTGTGGGCTGTTTAATATCAAGCGGGTGGAAAGGCTCTGAATCTGGTTGAGGGGTGAACTGTATCGTTTTGTCTGTAGGAACTGCTTTAGGAACTGCGCCACCTAGTTCATCAATTGGAATGCTTTTCTCGGTATCCAGTTCATCAATACTGTCATTTTGCGTCTGGATTACGGAACTTTTTGCGACGTTTTGCGCTTGTGCCACGCGCCGGTCGCGTTCAAGCTCGTTTTCAAGTTGACTGATGCGTTTATTTTGCGCCAGTAATTCAGCGCCTAGTTTAGTTTTTTGCTCTTTTTCTTTTTTCAGGTCACGCGCGAGCTTGGCGCTGCGCTGTTTTTGCTTTTCAAGCTCGGTTTCAAGCGCGCTAATACGCTTATCTTTCGTCGGAATTTCAGCATTGAGCGCCGCTACTTTTCGCTGGCTGCGCTTGAGCTCTCTCTCCAACTTCGCGATTGCAAATTGTTGCGATTGTATATTTATTTCATACTCGTTGACGCTCAGCTTGAGGGAAGCTATGGCAGGCGAGTCGGAGCCGGCGGCATCTTGCGCGCCGTCTGACGCAATGGCAGGAACAGCCAGCAGCCGATCGGGCTTGCTGGAGATGGCTGCGTTCAAGCCGCGCAGGCATGGGACAGGCTCGACCAGCCGCAAATTCAGTGCCCGAAAATGCTCCCGCTGGACCGGCATTGCAAGCAGGCAAAATCGCCCCGTCCGCCCGGTGCTGGGATTTATCGCGTCCACATAGCCTTCAAAGTGAATACGCTCGATTTTGACTGTGCGGTCGGCGGTAAAAACCTCGTAGATGGTACGCAGGCTGGTTTGCGCCAAGACTGATAAATACCGTTTCCGGCGCTGTTTTTGTGACAGGACAATCTCAATAATCTGGTCGCGCGCTTTTGAATACTTGTATGCCTTAATTTTGGGAATGATATCGATTGTCGGCAATTCGTATGAGATTCGCAGCAGCTGCGCCGCGGGCAAATAAGTCAGTTCGGCTTGCTGGGCAAAGCCCGCCGGATACTCGCTATTTGTCAGTACCATATTGAAGTAGCGATTAACCGCCTGTTCCTTGCTCGCGGCAAAATCTTTTTGTAGCTGCTTGAGGTCGCGATTTTCTTTTTTTTGTAGGAAAGAAAATATGCTCGCATGGCTGGTTAATTTGCCCAAGTTGATATAGGTATCCCCGTCGAGGGCATCTTGCAGCAAATGTTCTAAGCGCGACCACGCTTGATGCAACTTGGCGTTCATGTCGTCGACTTCGGCGAAGCGCTCGTGCACATAATCGCGCAATTGCTGTTTTTCCAATTGCGCTTCGGCTAGAAATTGTTCCAAATTGTTTTGCTGTTTCTTTTTCGATCGTGATTTAGAGACCATCGCGACCCCGCGCTTGTCAAGTTTTTCCGCCTGTGTATGCAAACATCGTATCGCTATGCTACGATCATCAGGCTTAATTCAAAACACAGTGCCAATTGTAACATTTCTTCCGTGGCAAAATGCGATTGGAGCGGAGCATGCCCGATTATTGCAGCTACTGCGGCCGGCTGAGCCGCCGCTGCGCCTGCCACGAAACCGGCAGTAGCCTCCAGCAATTTATCGAACGCGGCGGCCAGACCTATGTCCCCGCTTGGCGGGCAGCGCCATACAAACGCGGCGTCCCGCCACAAATCAAGCGCGCCGAACGGGGAGAGCTCCGCAAACGTAATAAAACTTGGTACGCGGCACTGGCAAAGTTATATGGCGAACGCTGCGCCAACTGCGGCGCGCCGGCCGACCTGGTATTGGATCACGTCATCCCCATCGCCAAAGGCGGCACGTCTCGGCTAGACAACTTGCAACTGCTGTGTGCGCCATGCAATCGCATCAAAGGCAAATTGGCAATCGACTGCCGCCCGGCTAGACAGCAAAGAGCCGCGCCCATTTCCGCTGGCTGATACAGGCATTCAGGGCAATCGCTTCAAAATCCATAACTGTCGAATTTAACATCAAACTGATGAATTGTAGGGGCGAGCCTTGGCTCGCCCATGAAATTGGATGCAAAATCGTGGGCGATTGACCCGCAGTGTCGACGGGCAGTGTCTACGCGCCCTACGCGCGGCACAGGGTCGCGTGGACACTGACCGTCAATCGCCCCTACATTACGTCCTTTGTTTGCATATTTTCGGATAAATCTCGGTGTTGGCGGCCATTGTCGCAGGGCTGTGTCGAAGGGCTGTGTCCACGCGCCCTACGCGCCCTACGCGACTCTCGGTGTCTACGTGGTGAATAAAATTTGAAGCGATTGCCCTGACAAGCATTAAATTATTCGCAATTCAGCCGAAACACGTTATACTAAATGATGTTCCGGCTTGAGCGGCCTCCTGACCGCAAGCTGGCATTGTGTCTATCAAGAGTTATTGATTGAAAAGGAGTATCGCAATGAAAGGTAAAGTATTGATTCTGGCCGCGCTCATGATTTTCTTGAGCGCCGCGCTAGGCGTTTCCGCCCAAGACACATTTTTTGGCAAGACAGCCGAAGAATTGTTCCCCATCCCAGAAGTCGCCGAAACCGAATTGGAGCAGTCGCTGGCATTCGAGGCGCTGCTCGGGGCGAATGTCCCGGACGGCAATGCCCTCGGCGAAGGCAAGACGATCACCTTCGGCGTCCTGGGTCAAGGCTCGCGCGGTGGCATTTCCGGCACCATTTACTTCTGGCGCAACGCCTTTGAAGCCGCCACTGGCGCTACCTTGGAAGTCGTCGAAATCCCCTATAACCAGTTGGGCACAACCATCCCCGCCGACTTCTTGACCGGGCAATACACTTATGACGTCTTCATCGGCGCTGCCTGGCAATATGGCGACTGGATTAGCAACGGCTGGATCCAGCCCATCGACCAGTGGATTGGCGATGAGCGCTTCACGCATTGGTCGCCCGAAGACACCGCGCCCGCTTTCCGCGCGCTGCTGCAATGGGGCGGCGAAACTTATGGCAGCCAGATGGACGGCGACGCGCAGCTGCTTTACTATCGCCATGACATCCTCAGTGATCCCGAATGGCAAGCCGCCTATGAAGCCGAAGTAGGCGAGCCCATGCCCTATCCCATCGTTACCTGGCAGGATTTGCTGGCAATCACCAGCTTCTTCAATGGCAAGGACTGGAACGGCGACGGCGACCCCGATGACGGCATCAGCCTACACTTGGCGCCCGGCGGGCAGGGTCACTTCCACTTCGCCACGCTGGCCGCCTCCTTCGCCGTGACCCCGTCCGATGGCGACGACCCGCGTGCCGTTAGCAAATATGACAATGTCTTCTGGTTCGATCCGGATGATATGACGCCGCTGATTAACGAGCCGGGCCACGTCATGGCGCTGGAATTCTTGCAAGAGCTGGCCGCCACGGGCCAAGAAGCGCAATTCGGCTGGCAGCTGGGCGAAGCCTGGGATAACTTCCTGACCGGCAATGCCATCGCCACCTTCAGCTGGGGCGATGTCGGCGCGATCTCCCAGAATGAAGACCGCTCAACCATCAAGGGCAATCTCGGTGCCGATGTCACCCCCTGCTCCAGCGAATGGTATGACCGCGAGACCGGTGAATTCGTCACCGATACTGAGAACCCCAACTGCGTCGGCAATACCACCGGCGGTTCCTGGCATCCGACAATGTCCACCTTCACCGAGAACCCCGAGCTGACCTATTTCTACATGTCGATGATTGCCAACTCGTCCATTAACTTCTACAACGCCACCACCGGCTGGCAAGGCGTCGATCCCTGCTGCACCTACCAGCTCTATGAACCGCGTGGCACGGCAGTTTCCGAAGACTACACCGCCGTTGGCTTCAACGCCGCTGACATGGATCGCTACATCAACGCTTATGGCTCCAATGTCTACGACAAACCGACTTCGGTCACCTACCTGCGCATCCCCGGCACGCTGGAATACATCCAGGAAACGCTGGATATCCGCTTGTCCGAGGCGATGACGGGACAAGCCAGCGCCCAAGAAGCGTTGGATAACACTGCCGAGGACTGGGCAGACATCACCGACGACCTAGATGTCGACAGCCAGTTGGAAATCTATCAGCAGTCGATTGGCTATCACGGCGATATGTAGGCTGAACCTGATAGAATTTGCTAGGGGCTTTTCCGCTACTGGCGCGAATTCGCGTCAGATTAGTCCTACCTCTTGCTTCCCCCCGTCGCGACGGGGGGAAGCAAGAGTCAATGCGCCCGACGCGCGAACCTTCGGGCAAGAGCTTGGGAGAGCTTGGGCTAGAAAAAACGCATAGAATTGCCAGTAGCGGCAAGCCTTGTGTCAAATACGTGGCTATTGTCAGTGGGCGGCTGACCCGCAGTGTCTACGCGCGGCAAAGAGTCGCCCTAAATTACCGCAATAAAGCAATATAGCTGATGTTGCGGCGATTTCTTAACCGATGATGTCATCCGCCCGTCACGCGGGATTGGGGCAGAGGACTGAAGCATGACCAATAATAGAGCCAAGTACTATTTCCTGATGCCGGGCGTAATCTGGATTCTCGCCTTCACCCTGTTCCCGCTGATATATTCATTTGGCTTGAGTATGACCAATTATCGCCTGGGCAGAAATCCCAAATACATCGGCTTCGAGAACTATGCCGAGATTCTGGGCATTGGCGATGAGAAAGTCGACAAAAAAGCGCTTAGCACCGCCAGTTTCAGCGCCTTTTTATTCCTTGGCAGTACGGCGGCGACGCTGTTTTTTGGCACCTTTGTCGCCTGGGTCTTTAATCACAATCTGCCTTTTTTACGACAAATGCGGGCGATAATCACCATGCCTTTATTCGCCGCGCCCATTGCCCTTGGCTGGCTGGGCGTGGTCCTTTTCAACGAACAGTCAGGTCCCATCAATAATGTTTTGGAAGGCTTGGGTCTGGGGCGCGTCAACTGGTTCATCGAGCCGATGCCAGCGCGGCTTGCGGTCATGTTCACCGATGTCTGGCAGTGGACGCCCTTTGTCTTCATCGTTGTGCTGGCAGCCATGCAATCGGTCCCGGACGACCTCTACGAATCGGCGCGCCTGGATACCAAGTCGAACTGGCAACTCTTCCGCTTCATCACCTTCCCGATGATCGCGCCGGCACTAGGCACGGTCATGCTGCTGCGCATGGTGGAATCGCTCAAGATAATCGATATCCCTTTCAGCTTGACCCGCGGCGGACCTGGCTCGGTCACGCAGACTTATGTCTATTACACCTACGAAACGGGACTTATCGGCAGCTTCCAGCTGGGCGAAGCGGCTGCGCTGGCATACCTGATGGTGGTGGTGGCGATTATCATCACTTCAATCTATTTCTATCGTGTGCGCGAGCGCTTCGAGTGAGGCAGCGGAGACGAGGAATGCCAGGGATACGAGTAAAAAGAGGAAAACGGGCATGACAAATCATCAATCCGCCTCAGCCTCTTCCGTGGCGCAAAACGCGTTTTCGCGCGGTTCATTGGGCGACCGCCTTATCATCTTCCTGGCGCTCATCTGCACCTTCATCGCCTTTTCCCCCTTTGGTTATGCCGCCTTGACCTCGCTGAAATCCGAGTGGAAAGACGGCTCCATCATTCCCTTTTTGCAGTTCGAGCCGACATTGCAAAGCTGGGAGCAAGAGTTTGGCTCTGGCGGGCGCGAGACCTTCAAAGCCTTGCGCAACAGCACCTTGATTTCCCTGGGCGCGACCATCGTCGCCACCTCGCTTGGCACCTTGGCTGGTTATGGATTGGCGCGCTTCAAGTATGGCATCGGCAACCGCAATCTGGTGTCATGGTTTCTCTCGCAGCGCTTCTTGCCGCCGGTCGCCACGCTGATACCCTTCGTCCTGATGTTCCGCGACCTGAAGCTCTTGGATACCTTGCCAGGCATGGTCATCGTCAACGCCACCTTCACCCTGCCATTCGCCGTCTTGATTATGCGCGACTACTTCGCCGACCTGCCCTCCGAACTGCGCGAGGCGGCGCTGGTGGATGGCGCAAGCGAGTTCACCACCTTTTGGCGCATTGCCCTGCCGCTGGCGCGGCCCGCGCTCGTGGCGTCGACATTGATTTGCTTCGCCTTCGCCTGGAACGAATTCCTCTTTGCCAGCGTGCTTGCCAACCGCAACTGGAAGCCCTATCCGATGCTGGTGGCAGGCTCGGACACGGTACGCGGCATTGACTTCGGCTTTGTTACCACACGCATGCTCATCGCGGTAACTGTGCCCGTGGCGCTGTCGCTCATGGTTCAGCGCTTTATCGTGCGTGGATTGACCTTCGGCGCAGTGAAGGGCTAATTGAAGGGCTAATTGCCTCAGCACAAAGTCACGAAGGAAACGAGCAACATGAAGGATGAAAAAGGGCGGGCAAAATGCCGCCCTTCTCCACAGAAATCGCAGTTTATACTAAAGTTTAGACTAAGGAGCCGGCCGCGAATGCCAGCGATGTGGCTTGGCTGCTGACGCTGACCGCTTCTTGTCCCTTGAGCTCGGTGGCGATATTGGCGCTGACCCAGAGGTTTTCCAGCTCGAGCGTATTTTTGATGCGCATGACGCGGGCGTCGCGTATCTGGGACGGATCGCTGCGGAAAGCGTCAAAGAGCGTCGCTTTGATGGTCTCTTCGTCGCTCTCGAAGACCAGCGGCATGCGACAGCGCAGCAGGAAACCGCTGGTGAACATATTTTTCATCGTGATTGGGAAGTCAATCTTGTCAAAGAGCTTGCGCGACATGAAGTCCGCCAGCCCATAAGTCGTGGCGTTGCCATGCGATTCCGGCGTCAAGTCGAGGATAGCGATGCGGCGAATGCGCGGCGACTCGGGCTCGGGTTCGCCTTCGACCATCCAGCGCCCGATGATATTGGTATCCATGCCGGCACCACTGATATTCTTGCCCATCTCGTCGATAATCAGCACATCAATATCGTCCACGGGCAGAGCCGGCATCAGCTCGCGCGAGCGCCGCAGCAGCCGCTGGTCACCTTCGACCACGGTATCGGCGCGGAAGCCTTCCAGTTGCGCTACGGCATGATAGCCATCTTCCACGACGCCAAAACCAGCCACAAAATTGATATTTGCCAGCAGGTGCTTGGCGACTATCGGCATATAATCGCGCAAGCCGATGATGCCCTGCTGGTGGATGGTGCGCGCGCCCGTCTCTTTGCCCAGCCCAATCGCCAGCATTTTCAGCAAACCGCTTTCATGCGGTCCGCGGAAATCGGTATGCACTTTGGCGCGGTTGGTGATGATTAGCCCGTCGGCTTCGGCAACGTTGCGGTCGATATAAGCAGGCAAGCCCGCGGCTGTCATACCGGTATTCACCACTTCCATCGTCGCGTGGATGGGACAGCCCATAGTCGCTTCGCTGATGCCCAAGCCGTCGAGCACGTCGATTTGCCCAGCCGCTGTGCCGCCGCCGTGGCTGCCCATGGCTGGCACGATGAAAGGCTTCCCGCCCGATTCTTTGACCAGCGCGACCAGCTTGCGCGCGATAAGGTCAATGCTGGCGATGCCGCGGCTGCCGCAGCCGAGGGCGATGCGCTTGCCGCGCACCTGTTGCGCCAGCCCCAGCCGCTGCCATTCAGCCGCCAGCCTTTGGTCGATATCAAGGGGCTGCCCCTTGGGCAATTCTTGCTTGACGGGATAAAGGGTCGGGATGGTCACGTCGTTCATGGCATCGCTCGCTTCGCTTGGCTTATCATTCTGCGGCTATTGTAGCGATTCGCCTGGCGATAGGCAAAGGGCGGATAGGTCAAGGTAGCGCAAGGTTTCAAAATCGCTTTTTCATATTCAGCGTAGCCTCTCAGTAGAACCAAGTTAATGATGCAAAATTTGCGAAACATTCCAACTTCATTGTCGAGCCACCCTTCCCTGATGATTCGGGGAAGGGCTGGGGATGGGGTAGAAAAGCGGCGATTCACGCATTTTCATTACTTTCTTGGTTCTACTTCTGCGCCGCTGTGGAGAAGAAACATTACTTTATAAGATTTTTGTGTCTCAAATAAAATAATCCGCGTCGCACATGCGCCGAATAGGCTTGTTATATTGCGTGAGCGCGGTAGGGAAGTGGTGAATACCGGAAGGATTAACGCTGCCAACGAGCGGCTGTGGAAAATAATGCATTGACGTGCTTGCCCTGCGCTATAGCCCTACCAAATCGCCGCTGATGTCGTAGAGTTTTTTCGCCAGCGCGTCATCGTTGGCATTGGGATTGGGCGATGGCATGGGCCAGCCGCCCGCGCGGTTCTCGCGTTGGGGATAGAGGATGCTATTCTGGCTGAAATAAGCGCCATTATGCTGGGGCGCGTCGGCGTCCAGCAGGCAGTGCAGGGTTGTCTGCGCGCCGTCAGCGGGCGACATAATGCCCAATAAGCCACTGAAAGGGCGCAGCCCATGATTCATGATGCCGCGCAGCCAGCCCGGCACCACGCCCGAGCCGAAATTCGAGCGTATCCAGCCCGGATGAACGGAAAAGGCGTAGACGCCCGTGCCTTCCAGGCGGCGGGCGAGCTCTTTGGCATGCAGAAGGTTCGCCAGCTTGGATTGAGCATAGGCTCCCGTAGAGTTGTATTCTTTGTGTTCGTAATGCAAGTCGTCAAAATCAATATTGACGTCCGGGCTGCCGCGCCGCGTATGCACCACGCTCGACAGGCAAACGATGCGCGCCGGGGCGCTGGCTTTTAAGACATCGAGCAGCAATTCCGTCAGCAGAAAATGCCCCAGGTGATTGGTGCCAAACTGGATTTCATAGCCGTCTGCGGTCCGCCCTTCCTGCGCCATCAAGCCGGCATTGTTGACCAAGCCATCCAGCCGATTGTGTCTTTCGCGGAAGTCGGCGACAAACTGCCGTACCGAGGCGAGGCTGGCCAAGTCCAGCTTCAGAATTTCGGCTGTACCGGGCAAGCGGGCAAAATCGGCGAAGGCGGCTCGTCCAGCTTCAACGCGCCGACAAGCGCCAATCACAATTGCGCCTTGCCGGAGCAATTGCTCGCTGGTTGCCAAGCCCGTGCCGGAATTGGCTCCGGTGACGATATAGACGCGGTCGCTCAGGTCAATTTGCAGCAGCTTTGGATCACATTTGAGCGTCTTGGGCATGGTGTTCTATCCTTGCGCTTTCTGTCTGGGCGGTTTCCTGACAGACCCATTTGCAGCAAAACTATTCTAATGGCGCGCCCCGCAAACGAGAAGCCGCAGTTCGCCGCAAGAGCATTGCTCATTTTGCTTTTGAAGGACATGTTGTATTCGATTGCGCTCCCGCGCCTTCTGTACTTCTGTGCTTCTGTGCGGGAAACTTGACAAAGGATTTCAAGTCGCATAGAATTGGTAACACCACTGACCAATTTCTCCCGATTCGGAAGCGAGGTCTGTTGTGAAAGTGCCCGCGCCGAGCCTGTCTGGCTTGCGAACGATCGAAAAAGCCAGCGTCAAAGATCAAACCCTAGAGCAGCTGAAGAATTACATCTTGTCCGGCGTCGTGCAACTGGGCGGGCGCTTGCCCTCCGAGCGCGCCTTGGCTGATGCGCTGGGCGTGGGGCGCTACAGCGTGCGCGAGGCGCTCAAAGTGCTGGAAGCGGTCGGGCTGCTGCAATCGCGCGTGGGGGAAGGCACTTTTTTGACGACCAATACCGGCGCTAGTTTCGGGCGCATTCTGGGTTTGAGCCTGGCAACCTGGGGTGGCACGATGATCGAACTGCTGGACGCGCGCAAGATGATTGAAGTCGAGGCGGCGCGCGCGGCGGCTGAACGCGCGACCAGCGCCGACCTGGTGAAGATCCAGCGCGAGTTAAGCGCGATGAATAGCGCCTATCACGTGCGCGAATACTTAAAAGCCGATATGCGCTTCCATCGCGGCATTGGGGCTGCCAGCCACAACGTCATCATCACTGAGTTCGTCGGCAATCTCATAGACGCGCTGGAAGAAGTCTTGCAAGAAACGCGCTTGGATACCTTGCCAGCCCAGGCGGAGGGCGGCGGTACGCACCAGGCAATCTTCGACGCCATCGCCGATAGGGACGCGGAGGCGGCCGGCGTCTTGATGCGCAGTCATATACGATTTTCGAGCGAAGTCTGGCAGACAGTCATCTCCCTGACAGCCGATAGCGGGAAACCGCCAGAATAAGGAGGCGCTTATTGACCTGCTCGCGAGCGAATATCCATTGGTCCAATAGTTGAATTAAGGAGTTCTAATGAGCAAGAGATTCCCCTTTGACAGCAAAGACCTCAACCCATCGCGAAGAGATTTTCTTAAATTGAGCGGCGTCGGCTTGGCGACCGCGATGATGGCGCGTTATGGACTCGCGCCAGCTTTGGCGCAAACTATCCCCGCCGAGCTGCGCCCGGGCAGCCCCAATAACGCGCGTGGCTGGACGACCACCTTGCCGCCGATACCGGCGGGCATGCCGGTCAATCCGCCGGTGACAATCACGGGCAGCCGGCGCGGTCCCTGGGAATTCTCCGATGGCGACGACATTGAGAACAGCCCCTTCACGCGCCTCAATGCCGCGGTTACCGGCATCAACTGGAAGCTGGCTTTCAGCTGGACGGACAACGAAGAAGAAGTCTTGCAGAAGTACAATCTGGCGCTGGCGAGCAACGAGCTGCCCGACTTCATGGAGACGGTGCCGCTGCAGATTTATGGCCAGCTGCTGGAGAACGACCTGGTCGAAGATATCACCGATGTCTATGACGCGGCGGCGCATCCGCTTTGGCTGAAAGAAGCGATGAGCTTCGGCGATGGCGCGGCTTGGCAATATGCCGAAGTCGACGGGCGCAAGATGGGCTTGCCATATATCGAGCAGGCGGCGCAGAATGACAAGCTGCTCTGGATCCGCCAGGACTGGCTGGACGCGGTGGGCATGGGCGCGCCGACCACGGTCGACGAATTATACGCGGTTGCCAAGGCTTTCGTCGAAGCCGACCTCGGCCAAGGCGCGGCCGGCAGCACCATCGGCATCGCCGCCGCCAACAACCTCGTTACCTGGTTCAGCTCGCTTGACCCCATCTTTGGCGCTTGGGGCGTGATGCCCGGCTATTGGACGCCGACTGACAGCGGCGACTTGCAATACAACAGCGTCTTGCCAGAGGTTAAAGAAGTGCTGGGGCTGCTGCGGCAGTGGTATGCCGAAGGCATTTTTGCCCAGGACTTCTTCACCTTGCGGCCGCCGCAGACCGCCTTCAGGCAAATCGGCGGCAATACCTGCGGCATCACCATGTCGCCAGCCTTCGCCGCCCTCTTTGGCTTGCCGGACAGCGTCACCAACGACCCCGACGCGCGTTGGACCTGGACCGATATCCCAGCCGGACCAACCGGCATCAAGAAGAAAGCTTGGAGCAACCCGGTCGTGGATAGCGTATTCTGCTTCCGCAAGGGCTTCGAGCATGTCGACCTGGTGCTCCAGCAAATCGGCTGGTGGGCGGAACTCTTGCAAAACCCGGAGAACCGCTTCCATGGCTTCGAGGGCACCGATTACTTCTGGCGCAACGAAGCTGGCGATGTCGATGCCATAGGCAGCGAGCTCGACCTGGCTTCCGGATATGACGGCACCAAGCATATTTGGGGTCCGCCAGGGACCAACGGCGGCGCGCGTACTGACCCGCGCTTCGAAACCAATTGGATCAGGTATCGCCGCGATGTCTGGGCGAATACGCCCGCGGACGAGCGCGATGCCATGATGGACGCCTTCCTAGGCGGCGACGAGCTGTCGGTCATGTGGGACGACGCCAACGTCTTCGCGGTAGATCGCTGGGAAGAAGACGGCATCCGCAACCACTTCACCACCTTCCCGACGCGCACAATGGAACGCGCCAGCGCATCGCTGGACAGCCTGGAAGCGGAGACCTTCGTCAATATCATCACCGGTCAGGCGGAGCTGGATGCCTTCGATAGCTTCGTGCAAGATTGGCGCGCCGGCGGCGGCGATGCCATCACTGGCGAGGTAAACGAGTGGTGGCAGGGGCAGATGTAGCCGCATTTCCACATCCTATATGTCCCCTTCCCAACTTGCCCACAAGTTGAGAAGGGGATTATAACGTAGAGCGAGCGCATGACTTTTCGTCAGTATATGAAGCGTGCATGGCCCCTGTATGCGATGCTCATCCCGGGCATCATCTTTGTCCTGCTCTTTCGCTACTACCCCATGTACGGTGTGGTCATCGCTTTCCAGGATTTCAGCCCAGCCCGGGGCTTCCTTGATTCGCCCTGGGTCGGCTGGGAGAATTTCGAGTTTCTTTTTTCCTTGCCGGCATTTGGGCGCATCTTCAGAAACACCCTCATCATCGCGGTGACGAAGATCCTGGCTGACCAAGTCGGGGCGATTTTGCTGGCGCTGTTGCTGAACGAAGCGCGCTTGCTGCTCTTCCGCCGCGCGATACAGACGCTAATCTACTTGCCCTATTTCCTGTCTTGGATTGTGCTGGGCGGCATCCTGCTGGATATCCTGGCTCCGCACGGCATACTTAATCAGGCAATTGGCAACTTTGGCTTATCGCCGCAGCTCTTCTTGGGCAGCAACGATTGGTTCCGCGGTACGATAATCCTGTCGGGATTCTGGAAGAATGTTGGTTTTTCCACCATCGTCTATCTGGCGGCGCTAACGGCGATAAACCCGGTCTTGCACGAAGCGGCCGCCATCGACGGCGCTGGGCGCTTCCGCCGCATCTGGCATATCACGCTGCCCGGCATCCGTCCCACCATTGTGCTGCTGGCGGCGCTGAGCCTGGGCGATGTGCTGCAAGCCGGCTTCGAGCAAATCCTGACTTTGTATAGCCCAGCCGTCTATAGCACCGGCGACATCATCGACACCAATGTTTATCGCGAGGGCTTGGTCTCGGCGCAGTACAGCCTGGCGGGGGCGGTGGGCTTGTTTAAGTCCTTCATCAGCTTCTTTCTTATTCTGTTGTCCTGGTGGCTGGCTGACCGCTACGCCGGCTATCGCATATTTTAGGAAGAAGAGATTAGGAAGCAGCGATGATCCGCGAAAACAGCTTATTCAGCCGCTTCTTCGATGGCTTCAATTATGTTTTTTTGAGCGCTTTCGCGCTGCTTTGCCTGGCACCGATAATCCATATCTTCGCCGTCTCGCTTAGTGGGCGCGCGCCGGCGACGGCGGGTTATGTTTCCTTCTACCCCATCGATTTCACGCTGGAGAACTACCAGGAAGTCATGGGCTCGCGCACCTTCTCCCGTTCCTTCATGATTTCTGTACTGCGTGTGCTCAGTGGCACCAGCCTGAACATGATCCTGATTATTCTGACAGCCTATCCGCTGTCGAAGTCGCCGCGCGCCTTTAAGGGGCGGACGCTAATCATGTGGTTCTTCATCTTTGCCATGCTCTTCGATGGCGGTTTGATTCCCTCCTTCTTGGTTGTGCGCAGCCTGGGGCTGCTGAATACGCTGGGGGCGCTCGTCTTACCCAATGCCGTGCCCATCTTCAGCGTGATTCTGATGATGAACTTCTTCCGCGCTGTACCCAAGGAGCTGGAAGAATCGGCTGTGATTGACGGCGCGTCGCACTGGCGCGTACTCTGGCACATTTATATTCCGCTGTCGCTGCCAGCCATCGCCACCTTGACGCTGTTCGCGGCGGTCAACCATTGGAACGCCTGGTTTGACGGCTTGATATACATGACCGACACCGCCAATTATCCCATGCAGACCTTCTTGCGCACGGTGGTGGTGGAGCTGGATTTGACCAATGTGGGCATCGACCCGCGCGATTTGCAGCGCCTTTCCGACCGGGCAATCCGCGGCGCGCAAATCATCGTGGCGACAGTGCCGATTCTGGTGGTGTATCCATTTTTGCAGCGCTATTTTATCTCCGGCATCCGGCTGGGCGCGGTCAAGGAGTAGCTGTTGATGGCTCTTTATTGCTACAGAGGCGCAGAAGTAAGTGCAAGCGAGTCATTCGAGAAATGCCACACTTTACCCCCACCCCCAAACCCCCACCTGCCATCTCTATGGCAGGCATCCCATAAAGAGGGAGGGGGCTTAAACGCAGCAAATTCGCGGCTTTTCTCCCCTTCCCTCATTTTGGGGATGCTCGCCATAGAGATGGCGAGGAGGGGCCGGGGGATGGGGGTGTTTTTCAACAGAGTCCTGTGGGTCTCCCGCAAGTGGAAGGCCGAATCGTGAGCATCCAACCGGTCTTTGGAAAAAACGTTTTTCCATTTGGCACGCATGTTTATCGCGAACCCTGCCTGGACCTGGATGCGGTCATCGCCGACTTGTCGCTGTTGAAGGGCTATGGCTTCAACATGATAAAAATTCAGGAACACTGGTCAGCCGACGAACCGCGCGAGGGAGAATACGATTTCAGGCGCGTTGAGCGTCTGATTCGGCGTGCCGGCGAGCTCGACCTGGGCGTCTACCTCGGTTTGACCATGGAGCAGGCACCGGCTTGGCTCTGGCGCAAATTCCCGGATTGCCACTTCGTCTATTCGGACGGGCGTCGCCACAATCAGCCGGCGCAATACACCATCCCCATGGATGGCAAACCGGGTCCCTGTTGGGATCATCCCGGCGCGCGCGCCGCTGCGGCGCGGTTCATCGCCGAGCTGGCGCGTAGGCTGGGACAATTCAAAAATATCTGGGCTTGGAATACTTTTCAGGAGATTGGATTCTGGCCCAATACAGCCGGCAAGCTGGGCTTTTGTTATTGCCCGCATACATTGGCGCGCTTCCGCGAATGGCTGCGGGAAAAATACAAGAGCCTGGAAGCGCTGAACGCGACATGGCAGATTAACTACGCGGACTGGGACGAGGTTGAACCGCCACGCCGCGAAGAGCCGCTCGCGCCATTTATCGATTGGCGCTATTTCATGGACGATGTCTATATGGTGCGCGCCCTGGGCTTCAAAACGCGGGCATTACGCAAAAATGACCCCTATCAGCGCCCGGTCTTCAGCCACGCCGATACGCCGCGCGTCGGCTCGGGCGCGGAATGGCGCTGGGCGCGCGCCGCCGATTTCTTTGGTACCAGCAATTATCCTAAATGGAATAATGGCCACCCCTGGGATGACCCCATCCTCAGCGAGCCGCAGGCGCTGGAATATGAAATATGGGAAGAGATGATGCTCTGCACCGATCTGGCGCGCTGCAATAATGGCCGCGATCGCGCGCTTTGGGGTGCCGAGTTCCAGGGCGGGCCCATCTCGACTTCGCTGCATTATGGGCGGAAACCGACGCCCAAGGACCTGCGCCTTTGGATGCTCGCGGGTTTGGCATGTGGCATGACCGGCATCAGCTTCTGGAATCATCGCGTCGAGCGCTTCTGGAAAGAAGCCAACGGCTTTGGTCTACTGGACCCCATCGGCAGCATAAACAGCGACCGCAGCGAGCGCATGGAAGCCGCCAGCCGCATCGGCCGGGCGATACAGCGGCGCGGCAGCTTCTTCGCGCAGGCGCAGCCGCCGCGGGCGCAGGTCGCCATACTGGTCAATGAAGACCACTATCACTTCTTCCAAGCCTGCAACGGCGATGTCATCCAACATTACCAATACAATATGCGCGGGCTATACGCGCGCTTGTGGCGACTGGGCTTCGCTGTCGACTTCCTGGACGCCGACGAGGTCGCAGCGGGCGACCTGCGCCATTATAGGGCGGCGATTCTCACGATGCCGCTCTGCCTGGACGCTGCTTATTTCGCTCATCTGATGGACTACGCGCGCGGCGGCGGGCTCTTGATTAGCGAAGCCTGCCCGGGCCGCTGGGATAAATATGGCTGGTGCAGCGTTACACAGTTGGTAGAAGGTGGCGAGGACCTCTTCGGCGCGCGGCACGAAGACCTGGTGATGGTGGCGGAACCGGCAGCGGAATCTGCTGGCTCAAATGAAGACCAGCGCTGGATGCCCGAGCCACGGCGTTTTGGCGAATTCGACGCCGCGACCAAGTTGCGCGGCAATGGCGAATTTGCCGCTATGGAAGTGCTTGCCAGTTTCTACTTGCAGAGCTTGCAGCCGCTTGCTGGCGAGGTTATTCTGAGCACCGGCGACCGCGTGGCTGGCGTGATGAACCGGGTTGGCGCGGGGCGCAGCGTCTTGATTGGCACATTCCTTGGCTTCGGCGCATTGGCTTATCGCGACCAGGACCAAGGCACGGATGGCTTTTTGCAGGCGCTGCTGGGCAAGGCTGGTGTCAAGCCCGATCGCTGCGGCAAGCTGCTGCGGCGCCGCCGCCTGTATCAGGGCGCGCAAGCCTGGTTCTTTATAAACACGAGCGCCGCGCCAGTCCGCGAGACAATCAGCAAGGAAGGCTTCAGGCTTGTCGAGCCGCTGCTTGACGAAGACATCTCGGAAGACAACATAGATGAAGACTGCGGCAGCTTTCAACTGCGTGTAGAGGCGATGAGCCTAGCTTGCGTTTTACTTGAATAGCTTTTACTAGAAGAGAACGAGCGCCTGGCTTTTGCCTTGCAGCATGTCCGTTTTTCGCCCGTTTTCAGCCAATTTTCAGCTCATAATTCGCTCTTTATCAGCCGCTATGTAGATTGAACAGGATTGCATTATGAAAATCACCCGCATTGACTGCCATGTATTGTTGGTCCCGGAGTATCACACGGAAGCTTGTTCCTCGGCGCAGGATGACTTGGTGGTGGAAATCCATACCGACGAGGGCATCGTCGGCATCGGCGAAACCGATGTCAATCCCTGGATAGCGCGCGCTTGCATCAAGGCGCGCGGCACCCACATCATGGGCTTGGGCTTGGAGGAAATGCTGATTGGCGAAGACCCCATGCAGCCAGAGGCTATCTGGCAAAAGCTGTACAGCGGCTCCAAGATGAACGGGCGGCGCGGCGCGCTGATTTGCGCGATGGGCGCGATAGACATGGCGCTTTGGGACATCAAAGGCAAGGCGCTGGGCTTGCCGGTTTATAAGCTGCTGGGCGGCGCGGTGAAGGATTCAATCACGCCTTATGCCTCGCTGCTGCCTATCGGCGATACCTTGGCTGAATACCGTGAATCGCTGAAAGAAAAATTGCTGCAAGCGAAAGCCTTCGGCTTCAAGGCGGCAAAATTGGAAATCTGCATCAACGGGCCTTATACCCATAACGCCCTGCAAGAACATGACGACCATGTCGCGGGCATCGTCGCCGAATGCCGCGAAGCTGTTGGCAAGGAGATGACGCTGATGGTTGATGTCGCCTATGCCTGGGATGACGCGCGCACGGCGCTGCGCGTTATCAAGCAGTTAGAACCGTATGACCTCTTCTTTTTGGAGACGCCAATCAATATCGACGATCTGGATGGATATGCCTTTATCAAGTCCCATTCGCCGCTGCGCATCGCCGCCGGCGAGTGGCAGAATACCCACTGGGAATTCCTCGATTTGGCGCACCGCGGCCAGCTTGATGTCTTGCAGCCCGATGTCGGGCGCGTTGGCGGCTTCACCGAGGCGCGCAAGGTCACGCAGCTGGCGGCGGATTATGGCCGGCTGGTGGTGCCGCATTGCTGGAAGACGGGCATCGGCATCGCAGCCAGCGCGCATCTAGGCTTCGCGGCTGCATGTTGCCCCTTTATCGAGTTCCTGCCGGCGCATTTGTCGGAATCGGTCTTGCGCGACGAACTTGTCGCCGACGAATTGCAAATGGTCGCCGGCGAGATCCCGCTGCCCCAGAAACCCGGGCTCGGCATCGAGCTGAACCGAGACGCGCTGCAGCGCTACCTAGTGGACTAAGCGTGGACTAGGCGCGGACTAAGCCAGCGACATGCCCGCCGCCAGCAGGGCGGCGCGAATGTTTTCTGTTTGCTCGGGCGAGCTGTCGGGCATGGGCATGCGCGCACAGCCAGCCGGGCGACCCTGCAGCGCCAGCGCCGTTTTGACATTGGCGGGCAAGTTGTCGTCCATAATGGCGTTCCAAATTGGCAAGAGCTTCAAGTGCGTTGCCAGCGCCGCGGCATGATCGCCAGCTTGAACATGGTCCCACAGCGCCACGCATAACTCGGGCGCGGCGCTTAGGATGGCGGCGATTGCGCCATGCGCGCCCAAACTAAACGACGGATAGAGCAGCGCGTCCACCGCGGACATGATGAGGCCGGCGTCGGCGGAGGACATCAGCAGGTCGGCTAGCAATTTCAAATCGCCGGCGCTTTGCTTTACGCCGATGAGACCGTCAATCTCGCGCAGCATGCGGTCGAGCAAAGCCGGCGAACAGTATGTCCATGGCACGACATTGTAAATCATGACCGGCTGCGCCGCATGTTGCGCCAGCGTCGCGAAATGCCGGAACATCATTTCGTCGGTCGGGCGGAAGAGATAGTGCACCGGCGTTACTTGCAGGGCGGCCACATCCAGGTCGGCGAGCGAGCGCGCTTTTTCGATGGCTTGGCGCGTACTGTCGACGATGATGCCGGCGATGACCGGCACGCGCCCGGAGGCCACATCAAGCGCGCTGCCCACGATGCTGCGCAATTCGTCGGTGGAGAGCGTCTGTCCCTCGCCGGTGCTGCCGCCGACGGCGAGCCCGTGTACCCCCACTTCTTCGATGAGATAGCGGACTTCTGCGCGCAGGGCGGCTTCGTCGATGGCACCGTCGGCGGTGAATGGGGTCGCCATCGGCGGGGTGATTCCGTAAATGTTCATCTTTATCCTCGTATTGACGGTGAATTGTATGAGGCTAATCATACCAGGGCAATCGCGTCAAAACGAGAGAACTGGCAATTGCGCCTAGTAATGCTATCCACCGTGGGTCGCGCAGTATCAAGCCGCCCGCCAATATCAGCGACTCGGAGCATATTGGACCACAAGCGCTGGCAGCTAGCAAATTGTTCACCGCCAGGCAGCAGTGAAATCGCGCCAAAATCGCTGCCTCAAATTCAGCATTTTCTGACTGAAATTAAACACCGATGGCTAAAATATAATTTGCCGCAATTGCGCTGTAATTTGAAGCGATTGCCCAGACCGCGCCGCAAGTGGTAATATCAAGTCTGTCCATCCTAAGCAGGAGCCTAAGCCCGTGTACAATCCCAAAGCACATCTCAAGCGACTTGTGGAAGCCCATGCCCCCAGCGGTTACGAAGCGCCTATCGCCAATATCTTGCGCGAGGAATGGGCGGACCTGGTCGACGATTTCGACAGCGACGGGCTGGGCAGCTTGATTGGCATCAAACGCGCCACACGCCAAAGCGAACAGACGCGCAAGATCATGCTGGCGGCGCACATGGACGAAATCGGCTTGATGGTGCGCGAGATTGAAGACGGCTTTATCTATGTGCATCGCATCAGCGGGATTGATCCGCGCGTGATGATGGCGCAGCCGGTGCTGGTTCATGGAAAACGCGCCTTGCCCGGCTTGGTGGCGACGATGCCGCCACACATGCTGCGCGCCGCCGACCGCAAGCGCTATCCGCCCATCGACGCGCTGGTGGTTGATGTCGGGCTGCCCGCTGCGGAGGTCGAAACTTTGGTGCGCGTCGGCGACCTGGTAACGGTCGACGCGCCCATGATCGAGCTGCAGGGGCGCTTGCTGGCTGCCAAAGCCATGGACGACCGCGCTTGCATCGCCGTCATCACCACCTGCCTGCGCCTGCTATGTGACATGCGCCATAGCTGGGAGCTGCATGCCGCGGCAACGGTGCAGGAAGAAGTTGGTTTGCGCGGTGCTACCACCGCCGCTAATCACATAGAGCCGGATTGCGCCATCGCCTTGGATGTTGGCTTTGCCGAGCAGCCGGGTTTGTCCACAGGCGCGGGGAAACTGGGCGGGGGACCACAACTGGGCATCGGCGCGAACTTCCACCCCAAAATGGTGGCGCGCTTGCAAGAAGTTGCCGCATATTACGAGATTAAATTGCAGAGCGATATCATGCCCGCGCGCACAGGCACCGACGCTTGGGCAATCCAAGTCTCGCGCGGCGGCGTGCCCACAGCGCTATTGAGCATCCCGCTGCGCAATATGCACTCGCCGGTCGAAACGCTCGATATCAAGGACATTGAACGCTGCGGCCGCTTGCTAGCGCATTTCATCTGCGCATTGGATGATGAATTCGTCGACTATCTGTCGCTGGGGACGGCGGAAGAACCCGTCCGGTAAAGCCAAGCCCATCGCAGCAAAACCAATTTGTGTCAAATGTTACATATATCTGATCTAGCATCGGCGCGACCACAGAATCCCCTAATTATTTGGATTTGCATTTCATTGTTTGAAATCCTGAGCGTCTGAAATACAGTGCCCGCCTGCGTTCGCCAAGCTGCAACGCGCAAGCGCTGCTATCAGTCGCTGCTCTTTGCAAGCGAAGCATCCACGAATTGGCGATGCCATTCTTCCAGCGTCAGCAGCGCCCACAGCTGGCGATTGTGGTCGCGCCAGCCGCTTTCGTGCTCGTGAATCAGTCTTTCGACACCGGGAATTGCAAATAATCCGCGTTCGCGCGCGCGCCGGCTGAGCAGGATGTCGCGCGCGGGCGACATGTCCCGCCGCAGCCAAGCGCCCAGCGGGATGCCAAAGCCGTGCTTCGGGCGATCAATGATTTCGTCCGGCAAGATGCCGCGCGCGGCTTCTTTGAGAATGAACTTGGTGACGCTTCCACTGAGCTTGAGATTGTGCTTGAGCTTGAGATTGAAGGGAATCGCCGCGGCATGTTCGACCAATTCGTGATCGAGGAAGGGCGCGCGCGCCTCCAACGATGCCGCCATGCTGCAGCGATCGGCTTTGACCAGCAGATCATCGGGCAAGTAGCTGCGCATATTCGCATTGAGCAAGCTCGCGACCGTGTCCTCCGATGTTTCGATATAGCGTGAGAAATCGACCGCATCCGCTCCAGCCGGCGCGCGCAGCTCGTCAATTAAATCGGCGCTTAAGACCCGAACTAGGTCGAAATAAGCGTCGCCAAAGGAGAGGCTGGCGGCTTGCGCGAAGCGCCGCGTCCGCTTGACGCGGTCGGCATAGGCTGTGCCCTCCGGCAGCATTGCCAGCAGTCTGGATAGACCTCGCCATATTGGCTTTGGCGCAAGGTCCATGCGCTGAAAGAGCGCGGCGGCGGCAAAACGTTCGTATCCTGCGAATAGTTCGTCGCCGCCGTCGCCGGTCAGCGCGACTGTTACCTGCTGGCGCGTCAACTTGCTGACCAGATAGGTCGGGATAGCGCTGCTATCGGCGAAGGGCTGGTCGTGATGCCAAACTAATTCGGACAGCAGGTTCATCGCCTCGGGCTGGACGCGGAAGCTCTGATGCTCGGCGTCCAGACCCTGCGCGACGCGCTCGGCATAAGCGCTCTCGTCAAAACTGTCCTCGCCGACAAATCCGATGCTGAATGTCTTGATGGCGGCGTCGCTATGGCGGCGCATCAGCGCGACTATCAGGCTGCTGTCGAGCCCGCCGCTTAGAAATGCGCCCAGCGGCACATCGCTCATCAAGCGCAATTTGACCGTTTCTTCCAGTTTATGGCGCAGCGGCTCAATATGATCGGCGGCATCGGCATGGGCATCGGACGGGGCGGACGGCGGCAGGTCCCAGTAGCGCTCTTCCCGACGCTCGCCCGCGGCATTGACGCGCAGCCAGGTGCCCGGCGGCAGCGCCTTGATGCCGGTGAAGGCTGTATCAGGCGCGGGCATATAACCGAAGCTAAGGTATTCTGTCAGGGCATGGGCGTCGGTGGCGAAGCGAGATTGCCGCGGCACGGCGGGATGAGCAAGCAGCGACTTGATTTCGCTGGCGAAGACAAAGACAGCGCTGTCATGGTAATAATAGAGCGGCTTCTGCCCCATGCGGTCGCGGGCCAGCAGCAAACGCTGTTGCCGCTTGTCCCAAAGGGCAATGGCATACATCCCGCGCAGGCGCTGCCAGCACGCTTCGCCGCACGCTTCATAGAGATGCACGATCGGCTCGCCATCGCCAGCGCTGCGGAAGCGGCAGCCTCTCGCGCTCAGGTCGCGGCGCAAATCGCGATAATTATAGATTTCGCCATTGAAAACAAGGACTATAGACTCATCGTCGTTTGCGAGCGGTTGATCGCTGCCGGCGATATCAATGATGCTCAAGCGGCGCATGGCTAAGCCAACATTGCCGTCGATGAAGTAACCAGCTCCATCAGGACCGCGATGCCGAAGGCGGTCATTCATCGCGCGCAGCAAGTCCTTCGTTACTGGCTTATCATCAAAATGAATGACCCCGCAGATGCCGCACATGGCTGGATGCCCTTTGGATGAATGCCGTCATTCTATCATCATTTACAGGCTGCGCGCGGCTGGTGCTTAACTGCGGCATCCGACAGCGCGCGCGTCAGTGTCGCAGGTCAGTGTCGCAGGTCAGTGTCTACGCGACCTACGCGACTTTCGGAGTCCTCGATGGTTATAATATAATTTAACGAAACTACTTTTTCTTGTCCTAACTTTTGGCTTGACCAAACTCAATTCCTACTCTATCATCACACAATGAGCAAACAGTCGGTATCATTTCACAGTACTCCAGCCTCAGCTTCACAGTCTGATTCACAGTCTGAATTGAAGCAAGGCAAAGCGGCAGACATCATGACTGGCAAGATTGATATGCCAATGCTGCTCCAGGTAATCGCTTCGATAAGCATCCCGGTTATCCTAACGATATTTGCGTTCGTCGCGCTGATTAACCCGCAATTCGCCAATCAACAAAGGCTCATAATTGAAAATCGGGATAGCATCGCCGCTCTGGACAAAAAGTTATCTGACAGAATTGCGGCGCTGGACAGCAAACTATCGGGCGAAATTGCGGCGCTGGACAGCAAACTATCGGGCGAGATTGCGGCGCTGGACATTAAGTTATCTGACAGAATTACGGCGCTGGACATCAAGTTATCTGACAGAATTACGGCGCTGGACATCAAGTTATCTGACAGAATTGCGGCGCTGGACAGCAAACTATCGGGCGAGATTACGGCGCTGGACAGCAGACTAGCTAGCGAAATTGCGCGGCTTGACAATCGCTTTACTGTTGAAGTTGCGCGGCTCGACAGCAAGTTTGACGCGCTCGCCAATCTGATGATTGTCGCCCTTAGCAATGGCGAGCCGACCGAAGCGGAACTTGTCGCTGTCTGGGAATCCATCTTATCTGAGGAATGAGAGGCGGACGCTGAGACTCTGTTGAAATACTCGATTTCCCCCACCCCAAACCCGTTCGCCATCTCTATGGCGAACTTTCCCATAAAGAGGGAGGGGCTTTAACAGCTCATTACGGTTCAGAAAGCTCCCCTTCCCTCATTTTGGGGATGCTCGCCATAGAGATGGCGAGGAGGGGGCGGGGTCACGTAGACATAGACCTTCGGGATGGGGGTGTTTTTCAACAACGTCGCTAAACTTGCCCCGACTTTCAGCTGGGCATCGGCAGCGCCGGCGAACGCGAATGCCAATCGGTCGCCAATTGATAAGCATGTCCCAATTTCAGCGCTGTCGGCTCGTTATAGGGCGCGCACAAGATTTGCATGCCGATCGGCAAACCCGCTTTGTCGAAGCCACAAGGAACGCTCAAGCCGCATAATCCAGCCAGGTTCGCTGAAATAGTCAGCTCATCCGCCAGGATCATTTGCAGCGGATCCTGGGTCATTTCGCCGAACTTGAAGGCGGTTGTTGGCGCGACCGGTGCCACCAGGGCGTCGACTTTTTCGAAGATGGACTCAAACTCGGCTCGGATGAGCGTGCGCGCAGCTTGCGCCTTGCCATAATAGGCGTCGTAGTAGCCGGCGGAGAGCGTGTAGGTGCCAAGCATGATGCGCCGCTTCACCTCTTCGCCGAATCCTCGTCCGCGTGTCCGTTTATAGCTGTCAATCAGGTCTGCCCCTTCGACGCGCGCGCCAAAACGGACACCGTCGTAACGAGCCAGGTTGGCGCTGGCTTCCGCCATGGCGATGATGTAATAGGCGGGCAGACAGTATTCGGCCTGTTCCAAACTGACTTCTTGCACAGTCGCGCCCAAGTCCTCGAGCAGCGCCACAGCTGCCAGCACAGCCTTCTCGACAGCCGGTTGCAAGCCCTGCGCGAAGTACTCCCGCGGAAAGCCAATCTTCAAACCGCGCGCATCGCCAGCCAAGCCGGCGACATAATCCGGCACGTGCTTGGGCATGCTGGTCGAATCGAGCGCATCGTGACCGGCGATGACGGCCAATACCCGCGCGACGTCTTCCACCGTGCGCGCGAAAGGTCCAGCCTGGTCGAATGAGGACCCATAGGCTATAAGCCCATAACGCGAAACGCGGCCATAACTCGGTTTGATGGCGCTGACGCCACAGAATGAGGCTGGCTGGCGGATGCTGCCGCCGGTATCCGTGCCTAGGGTTGCCAGCGCCATCCCAGCTGATACCGCCGCCGCGCTGCCGCCGCTGCTGCCGCCGGGCACATGATCGAGGTTCCAGGGATTGCGCGTGGGGAAGTAGCCGCTGTTTTCGGTGGTCGAGCCCATGGCGAATTCGTCCATGTTGAGCTTGCCCAGCATGACCGCGCCCGCCTCCTGCAACCGAACCACGGAGGTCGCGTCAAATATCGGCTGATAGCCTTTGAGTATCTTGGAGCCGCAGGTCGTTTCTATGCCTTTGGTGGAAAGCACGTCTTTCAGCGCGACAGGGATGCCCAGCAATGGCCGATCGTCGCCAGCCGCCCACGCAGCATCAGCGGCTTTAGCCTGCTGCAGCGCCAGGTCCTTGCTCACGCGGAGGTATGCGCGCACCCTGGGGTCCAGCGCTTCAATGCGCCGCAAATGCGCCTCGGTCAACTCCAGCGATGAGATTTCGCGCTGGCGCAGCCGCTCCAGTGCCGCGGTGATGGTCATGCCAGTCAAATCTGTCATACAATTCAACCAGGAAGTGGGTTATTAAACACGGGCAAGCAGTATAGCACAGCACTTGAGCAAGTAAGCTGCCAAATCAAAATGTAAATGTAGGGGCCTCCGCAGGCAAGCGCATCGTAATGATGGCGAATGATGGCGGCTGAATTGCTGGAAAGCAAAAAATGCAGCATGTCAACTATGTTTTGAGCCTGTCATTTCCGCCCAATGTCGCCGTACCTGCGCGCGCGTTTCTTCAATGTCGCCATCGTTTTCGATAATCACATTGGCTTGGCGCAGTTTGTCTGCTTGCTTGTTCTGTGAGGCGATGCGTTGTCTGGCAATGTCCGCGCTCAAACCGCGCTCATTTATCAAGCGCCGCAATTGCGTCTCGGGCGCTGCGTTGACCACCCAAATAGCGTCGACGACCTGGCGCAGATTCCCCTCCAGCAGCTTGATGGCTTCGATGACCACGACCCGCTGCTCGGCGCTGCGAATGGCTTGGTGAATCCCTGCGCGGATGGCGGGGTGCGTGATGCGCTCCAGCGTCCGCAACTTCGCTTGGTCAGCAAACACGATTGCGCCCAGGGCGGCGCGGTTGATTTCGCCATCCGCGCCCAGGACCGCTTCGCCAAATTGCTCTAGCACGCCAGTGTAGGCGGGCGCGCCGCGCCGCATCACTTGATGCGCGACCTGGTCGGCGTCTATGGCGGCCGCGCCCATCTCGACCAGTATTTGACTGACGAGACTCTTGCCTACCGCGATATTGCCGGTCAAGCCAATGAGAACCTTTTGCGGATAGCGCGCGCCCATGCTGATAGCTCCAGTATTCGCGTGCATATTATTATTTTTTTGGCAATCTACTTTTTCGCTTGCCCTGCGCCCGATATATTGGACAAGTTGGCTGCCCGCAAAACCGTGGCAAGTTACCTGCAGCTTATTGCTCAATGTCCTATGATGCCTGCAAATATAGTAATCGAATTAACATTTTCTGATAAGTATTGCAAATTATGATACTATATAATTAACTCACGTTAAAAATATAATATACTTAGTCGCTCATAGAAATCGCAAGCGACGCTCATGCAGGAGCAAGGCGCATGTTCAAAGAGAAGCAGCAAGTTGAGCAGCGCGCAGCCCGCGCAAAGTGGGACGAGCCAGACGGCGAGCAAGCCTTGAACGAGCAGCTAATCTCGATGATGGCTCACGAATTGCGCAGGCCTTTAGCTTCAATCCGATTGTCTTATGACATGCTAACGCATTATGGCAAGCGAGCGAGCGACGCCGAATGCGCGCAGTACCTGGATAACATCCGCCTGCAAGTTGAGCATTTGAACGAAGTCGTGGGCGATGTCATGTGCTTGAGCAAAGCCTGCCGTGGCGAACTGGAATTTTCTCCCGAACGCGGCGATCTACGTACCTTTTGCCTCGACATCGTTGAGTCTTTTCAGGTAAATTACTGCCATTCGCATGCGCTCCTGTTCGAGTGCCGCGCTGCCGAACAATTTGCCGATTTCGACCGCAGGCTGCTGCGCCGCGCCCTAATCAATCTGATAGACAACGCCATAAAATACTCGCCGCATGGCGGCAAAGTCTTTTTCCGCTTGTGGCAAGCGGACGAACGCGCCCATATCAGTGTGCGCGATGAAGGTATCGGCATCCCGCCCGGCGAAGCCCAGTATTTGTTCGACGTCTTCCACCGCGCCTCCAATGTCGGCTGCTTGCCCGGCAGTGGGCTGGGCTTGGCTATCGCCAAACAGGCGGTTGAATGGCATGGCGGCGAGATTCGTCTGCTGCCTCGTGCCGCGCCCGGGTCAACCTTCAGCATCGCGCTGCCGATATATTCGAGCCTTTACCTGGCAGCGGCGCATTCGCAATGCTTGCTGATTGCATTGCCGCGCTCCTGGCATCGCATCAAACCCGACGCTATGTTTTAGCGTTCAGGGCAATCGCATCAAATTATTTCAACACTGAGGCACCAAGAACTCCGAAAATTATCCGAAAATATGCCAATAAAGAACGCAATGTAGGGGCGATTCTGTGGACTCTGTTGAAATACTCGATTTCCCCCACCCCAAACCCGTTCGCCATAGAGATGGCGAGGAGGGGCCGGGGTCACGTAGACATTGACCTACGTGATGGGGATGTTTTTCAACAGCGACCTGTGCCGCGCGTAGACACTGCGGTTCAATCGCCCACGATTTTACGCCAAATTTCATGGGCGAGCCAAAGCGCGCGCCTGCAATTCGTCAGTTTGATGTAAAATTCGACAATTATGGATTTTGACGCAATTGCCCGTGGGAACGGCAGCTCGATTCAGCTAAGCCCGCCAAGATAAGCTAAAATAGCTAGCATGAACACGCAAGGCTTCTTCGTCATACTCATGTCCCTGCTGCTGACGCTCGGCGCGGCGGCGCAGGAGCGCGACATATCATTGGACGAGCTGAATGCGCTGGATGAACTGGAAGCAGCGGCGGCAGCGCGCAACGAGGCGGGTCCCATCCGCGGCCAGCTTGATGAGCAAAATCCGCGCGATGTCTTCACCATAGATGGTTTGCGCGGCGAGGTCATTCAGTTCGAGCTGCGCGCGACAGACGGCGACCTGGAACCGGTGCTGGCTGTTTTTGACAACACCGGCCAGCTCGAGTTCCATCGCGGACCCAGCGGCGACAGCGCCATCAAGCAAGACTTGACCCTAAAAGCGACCGGGCGCTATTTCGTGATTGTCGCGCGCTTCGGGCACAGCCTCGGCAGCACAGCCGGCGCTTATGAATTAAACATGCTGCGCGCGGGCGTCTTGTCCGAACAAGGCAGCGCCCTGCGCTATGGCGATTCCGTCATCGGCACAATCAGCGATAGCGAGCCGCAAGTCTATTACAGCTTTCAAGCCCAGCCAGGCGATATTTTGACCGTCTCGATGGTGCGGTCTTCCGGCACATTGGACCCCTATCTGAAAGTCGTCGACGACGCGCGTTATGTCATCGCCGACAACGATGATCAAGCCGGTGCCGATACCCGCAACGCGCGCATCGACGCCCTCATCATCAACCGCGCTGGCACCTATATCATCGTGGCGTCGCGCTACCGCGAGCTGGACGGCGACAGCGCCGGCAGCTTTGTCTTGACCCTGGAAGAAGCGGAAAACAGCGGCACCGGCAGCTCGCAGCTCGCGCCCCTGCCGATACGCTATGGCGAAGCCAAAACCGCCGTGCTCAGCCACCGCCAGTATGAGCGCTTCTACACCTTCAGCGCCAAGAAAGACGAACTCATCACCATCAGCATGACGCGCGGCAGCTCGGGCGAACTTGACAGCTATCTCATCCTGGCTGATGAGCATTTTAGTCCAATCTTCGAGGACGACGACAGCGGCGGCGGGCAAAACGCCAGAATCGCCGACTTTCGCATCCCAGCCGACGGCATATACCACATCATCGCCACGCGCTTCGAAGGCAGCAAGGGCAGCAGCCTAGGCGCCTTCCTGCTGACGCTGGACGCCGTTGGCAGCGCCTTCCAAAATCTACCAGCCGACGCCAGCAGCATCGAATATGGCACCAGCGTTACCGGCACAATTGACGGGCGCAACGAGCAGGACCTCTATGCCTTTTACGCCCGCCAAGGCGAAAACATCACCGTCTCCATGACGCGCGTCGACGGCGACCTGGACGCCTACCTGGAATTGCTAAACGCCGCCCAGGAAACACTGCTGAGCAATGACGACGGCGGCAACGGGCAGAACGCCCTCATCGCCAGCTACACCATCCCCTTCTCGGGCTTGTACTTCATCCGCGCTCGGCGCTTTTTTGGCAGCAACGGCAATCCCAACACCGCGGGCTCTTATGTGCTGGTCCTGGCCGAGCGCTTCGGCTGAGCGCAGGATGATGCCGTCAAAAACAGTGTAAGTCATGCAGAACTCGGGCATGTAGAGCTTGTCCGATACTGACCGTTTTGTGCCAAATGTGGGGCTATTACCAGTGGGCGACTGACCCGCAGTGTCTACGCGCGGCACAGAGTCGCTGTTGAAATACTCGATTTCCCCCACCCCAAACCCCTCCCCCATAAAGAGGGAGGGGCTTTAACAGCTCATTACGGTTCAGAAAGCTCCCCTTCCCTCATTTTGGGGATGCTCGCCATAGAGATGGCGAGGAGGGGCCGGGGTCACGTAGACTTAGACCTACGGGATGGGGGTGTTTTTCAACAGAGTCCACAGATTCGCCCCTACAGCTGCCTTATAGGGCGGAAATCCGTTCGATTTACGCATTTTTTCATTGAATTTGCCACAGTATCGGACAAGCCTTGTAGAGGTGGCAGAATTGCTGTGTCTACGCGCCCTATGCGCCCCACGCGCAGTATCATATCGCCCCTTGCTGACGCTGATATTGGCGGGCGGCACGTATGCCGCTAAATCCGACAGCTATGGATTTTGAAGCGATTCGCCCGCGCCAAGCCCAGGAATTTCTTGCGGAATGACTAAAGACGATGTAAACTAAATACGAGCCGTTCAAGGCTTATATGGGCGTTTCCTGTGGCAGCGAAGGTTGGCCGCCAGACCTGCCACAGGAAACATCTCAAATCGGATAACCCCGAGGGGTTTCCGCTTTTCAGTATACCCCATTCAATAGCCTCGTGGAACGTCCGCGCGTCTCTGCGCGCCTTGCTCCCAGAACACCCGTTCGGCTCATCCGAATATGTCGCAGCTTTGTCTTGCCCTGCTCTCGGCAAGCGCTGCGCTATCGCGTCTGCGGGGTGGTGCTGGATATGGCGGCGAATAGAAGTCTAAATGTAGCGCAGAGGGCAAAAAAGGATGATTTTTACACTCTGCGTGAGAACATTGAAAATGAACTCAAGCACTATAGAGACCACTTTCGCGGCAAGATTGTCTACTGCAACTGCGACGATCCGACAGTAAGCAATTTTTTCCATTATTTCGAGAATAATTTTATCTTCCTAGGACTTAAGAAACTCATTACAACCTGCTACAAAAATCGGCAGAAGAATATGTTCAGTAATCACAATACTGAGACCTCTATCGGCATTGAATATACTGGCGGTCAATCGGAAGAGTTTGACCTTAAAGAAAATGGCGATTTCCGCAGTGCAGAATGTATCGAGCTACTCAAGCATGCCGATGTGGTCGTTACCAATCCACCATTCTCATTGTTCAGAGAGTATGTTGCGCAGTTAATCGCATATAAGAAGCGGTTTCTTATTATTGGGAATATGAACGCCATATCTACGAAAGCAATCTTTCCGCTGATTCAACACAATAAGGTTTGGCTTGGGCTAAGCGCAAAGTCGGGTATGGAATTCTATGTTCCTGCGGATTATACAAAAAAAATATCAAGGGTTGACGATAGCGGCAGAAAATACACAAAGCTAGGGTACGCAAGATGGTTCACAAATCTTGAATACAGCCAAAGGTATGAAGATTTGATTTTGTACAAGCAGTACTCGCCGGAGGAATATCCGAAGTATGACAATTACGATGGGATTGAAGTGTCCAAAACAGCCGATATACCTGAAGATTACGAAGGAGAAATGGGCGTGCCAATAAGTTTCCTGGATAAACATAACCCAGAGCAGTTTGAAATTGTTGGCGCAGATACCGATTTCGCGGGCAAGCTAGGTAGATTTTATGTCAAAGGCAAAAGGAAATATGCGCGCATTGTCATTCGCAACAAGAGACTTCAAGCATGAATATTGAGATGATAGACCTCACAGTCCGCGAACTCGTGGCCGGCTACGCTGACGACGGCGAGGACGGCGTCCGCGGCTATGGCGGCAAGCTGGACATCCGCCCGCCCTACCAGCGCGGGTTCATCTACCAGGGCAAGCAGCGCGAAGCGGTCATTAGCTCCATTATCGGTCGCTTCCCGCTCAATGTCATGTACTGGTCGCTGCGCGACGATGGCACTTATGAGATTATCGACGGTCAGCAGCGCACCATATCCATCGCGCAATACGCGCAAAGCGATTTCTCGGTCGCCGGGCGCTACTTCCACAATCTCACGCTAGCGGAGCAAGCCGAAATCCTCGATTATGAATTGATGGTCTATGTTTGCACGGGCACGCACCGGGATAAGCTGGATTGGTTCCGCACGGTCAATATCGCCGGCGTAAAGCTCACTGATCAAGAACTGCGCAACGCGGTCTACTCCGGCTCCTGGGTATCGGAGGCCAAGCGCTATTTCAGCAAGAGCGGCTGCGCAGCCGCCGGCTTGGGCGGCGATTACATGACCGGCTCGCCCATCCGCCAAGATTATCTGCAAACCGTCATTAAATGGCGCAGCGACGCCGATGATACCGACATCGAGGACTACATGGCTTTGCATCAGCACGACGCCAGCGCCGAGCCCTTATGGGAATACTTTCGGGCAGTCATCGACTGGATAGAATCAAGTTTTACCAGAAAGCGCAAGAAAATCATGAAAGGGGTCGCTTGGGGCTTGCTCTATAACATTCACAAATATGAAGACCTTGACTCCGCCTGGATCGAAGCGGAAACGCAGCGGCTCATCCTGGACGATGACGTTGAGAATAAGAAGGGCATCTATGCTTACCTGCTCAATGGCGATGAAAAACATTTGAACATCCGCGCCTTTAAGCCGGGCATGAAGCAAAAGGTCTATGAGACGCAAGCGGGCAAATGCGTGATTTGCAAGAAAGAATTTGATATTTTCGACATGGAAGCCGATCACATCACGCCCTGGTCGGAAGGCGGCAAGACAGTCGAAGCGAATTGCCAGATGCTCTGCAAGAAGTGCAACCGCGAAAAAGCGGCGAAGTAGCGGCTTGGTCTTCGTTAATTTCGCTTGAAATATCATACCATTGTGCTATAATAGCTCTGTGCCATTTATAGGAGCTTCGCTATGTCTAACGATGACCAACTCGCACGGCATGAACGAGAAATCGGCGAGCTGCGCGGCAAACTTGATGGCTTGGCTACCAAAGAATTTGTGCGCGCTGTCGTGCAAGAGCAGACAACAGAACTCAACAAAAAGTTCGATTCGATTAATGGGCGGCTCAAAGAGATAAGCGATCGGCAACAGCGCTTTACGGGAATCGGCCAGGCGCTAAGTTTTGGACTTCCGCTTCTAATCAGCGCGCTCGCGCTGGTGGCTGTGCTGCTGAAATAAGACCCACATTCCACGATATAACGGCTGCGAGTAGACGCGCAGACCCCGCAGTATCTACGCGCGCCTATAATTCGCTATAATCAAGCCTTATGGCAGCAATTCAAACATCCTTCCAGCCAGAGCGAATCGCCGCGGACGTTTTTATCGCCCGCGGCGCAGTCATTGTCGGCGCTGTCACCATCGCGGCGCGCTCCAGCGTATGGTTCAACGCGGTGCTGCGCGGCGATACTGAATTGCTGGACATCGGCGCAGGCGTCAACATCCAAGACGGCGCGGTCTGCCACGCCGATGCCGGCTACCCGCTCATCGTCGGCGCGGGCGTTACAGTCGGGCATCGCGCGATTCTGCATGGCGCAAGCATCGGCGAGCACAGCTTGATTGGCATGGGCGCAATCGTCATGAATGGCGCGCAAATCGGCCGGCACAGCATCGTCGGCGCGGGCGCGCTCGTCACGCAGGGCAAAGCATTCCCCGAAAGCAGCTTGATATTGGGCGCGCCCGCGCGGGCAGTCCGCCAAGTTACTTCTGACGAGATTGCGATGATTCGGCGCAGCGCCGCGGAATATGAGCAAAAAGCGCGGGCTTTTCAGGACTGTTGTCGGCGTTCTTCTTCGTCTTCGCCTTGATAGGCGAGCAGATCATCAAGGGACATTTTGGGCAGGCGGCTTTCGTCCATTACGGCGCGCATTTCGGTGCTAATCTCGCCATCTTCGCCGATGTGGCGGCGGAAATCGGCACTGGACGCCTCGGCGTATTCAAAGCGGTGATCGGCGATGGTCACGCCGTCGGCGATGATGCGCAGGCTCCACTTGCCATCTAATTCCATTTGATCGTGCAGGGGCATGCGCGTATTCGGCATCAGAAAATTGCGCCCGCGCCGCAATTTGAAGGTATCTTCGTGGATGTAAACCGCATCCCCGACCGCGTCAATAATCTCGAAGCGGATATCGCCATTGGCTTCCATAGGGACGCGCAATTGCACATAAGGCTGAATATAGTCGATGTCATCCGGCAGCGCCCAGGTGCGGTATATTTTCTGCGCAGAATCATCTTTGGTTGTCAACAAGCCGATATCTACCGCGAGCACCTGCATAGCGTCGGGGTCCTGCCCAGCCCGCGTGACCGATTCCAGCGCGTGACGGTAGACCCGCTGTTCGCTGCCGGGGCTTTGCTGCAAGGGTAATTCGTAGTCGCTGTAGAATTCCCCTGTCTCTTCTTGTTGCTCGTATTCGTAACTGTCCTCATAGTCTTGCTCGCTGACAGCGGAACTGTCGCTATCGCTGTCAAACTGACGCACTAGAAAGAGCAAACCCAGCAATACCAAGATCACCGGGAAGCTGTTGCCCAGCAAGGCGACAGCCCCCAGCGCCAGCAGGATAAAGGCCAGAAACCAGGTATTGCGATTACCATCCATAGTCGGTCCTTCGCTTGATTCCGTAAACCCGCTTGCCCAGGCCGGGGGCGGGATTATTTTTTACGAGCGCGGCAGACTGCTGCGCCAATTGCGCGCTGCTTGGCTTATCTGCGGTTGCGCGATAGATTTCTGCGGCTCGTCTCCCTGGGTTGTTCTAACAAGTCTTTTAATTGCACCGTTTCCGGCTCTTGCGCCTCCTCGACGATGACGGCATCTTGCAGGTTGCGCCGCCGGTTTGCGCGCGGCGCTTGGTATTCCGCTTCTGCGCCGAGGCTGAGGCGGCGGTGGCGTTCTTTGACCGACGGCGCCAGCATCAAGTCGTGCATGCCAATCAAGTTGTTGTCGACATAGACCCGCAAGTCCCAATCGCCGCTGCCGTCAATGCTGTCATTGCCAGCCAGCGGCAATTGATGATCGGCGAGCAATTCCAGTTTGCCTTCGCGCAGGTAGGTCTTCATCTCGTGCACGAACTGCTCTTCGCCCAAGTGGTTGTAAATCTCGTAGCGGATCAGCGCCTGCCGCTCGGCTTCTTCATTATTAACGTACAAAGTGATGAAGGGGCGCACGCCATCGTCGTCCTTGGAGATGTTGCGCGTGCGCCGCATTGCTAGCCCTTCGACGCCGGTCTGCATAGCGAACAAACCAATGTCGAGCAAGATGAGCCCGCTGCGCTTGTAATAGCCAGCGCGGGAAGCCGCCCGTTCAGCCGCTTCGCGCGCCTGCGGCGTGATGCTGCGGCGCACCGGCGCGCGGTTCAAGATATCCAGCAGGGTCTCGCGCTCGGGTCCCAGCTCGATCATCGAAGCGATGACAGCGACGGCAAAAGCGCCCAGCAGCGAGATTTGCACCGCCGCCGAGACCGGCGCGGCCAAAAGCGCAAAACCGATGAGCAGCCCCATGGCAATCAACCAAGCTGTGTTGCGTCGTTTCAAGCGTATCATGCTTCTATCGTGTCCGTTATGTCCAGCGAATCCGTTATAACCATCTATAAGCATCCAAGCGCGCGCCCGATTCTTATACGTCCGCCGCGCCCGCCTGTTGCGTTGCGATTGCGCTCGGACAAGTCTGCCACAGTTCTGACAGATGTACAGCCACCCTTGCGCGCTATGGGCATCAGATTGCGCGCGAGCGCCAAGCGCGCCTCATCGCGCAATGCTATTTTATCACCAAATGCGGCTTTGTTCGCAAAATGCGGTCGTCTGGGCCTCTGCGCCAAGGCAAGCGCATCAAATTAATTCTACACTGAGGCAGCAAGGGTCGGCGGTCAGTGTCGGCGCGACCTAGGCGACCCTTAGTAGAACCAAGTTAATGATGCAAAATTTGCGAAACATTCCAACTTCATTGTCGAGCCACCCTGATGATTCGGGGAAAGGCTGGGGATGGGGTAGAAAAGCGGCGATTCACGTATTTTCATTACTTTCTTGGTTCTACTCTTGCTGTCTATGTGGTGAATAATATTTGCTGCATTTGCCCTAGGCATTTGTCTAAATCGCTATAGACGCGCCACACTAATGATGATACACTATTCGCGCAACGTGGTAAAAAGGTAGCTATGTCGGCTTTATCCACATTGGTGCAGTGGGTATGCACCCGTAAGTCCCCTCGGAGAGAATGTGATTTGCGCAACGACAACTTGGCGCGTCCGCGTCGAAGCTTTGCGCTGCTCTATCATCCTCCCGCATCGCTCGGGTCGCGATAATCGCCTCCAAACCGATGGCATAAGGGCTTTAGCAATTCCCAGATAATCGTATTTTTAGGAGCAAGTAGCAATGTCACAACAACGTATGCAAGGCACCGTGAAATGGTTCAACGCCGAAAAGGGATATGGCTTCATTTCCCAAGAAGGTGGCGATGACCTTTTCGTTCACTATTCGGAGATTCAAGGGAGCGGCTACCGCACGCTTGATGAAGGCGCGCGCGTCGAATTCCTTATAACGGATGGTCGGAAGGGCAAGCAAGCTAGCGGGGTCACCCTGCTAGACTAAGCCCGGTCCGAATTGAAAACTTAGCCCGCCTTGCAAAAGGCGGGCTTTTTGTTTTGTCACAAAGTCCAGCAAATTGCGCGGGCTTGCGCAAACAATAAGGCACAGCCCACAGCCGCCCTAGCCGCGGCGGGATTCTACAAAGTCAATCGCGCTCAGCAGTTTGCGCAAGCCCGCGCCGCGGTCGCCGCTCAAGTGCAAGCGGATCGCCCGCCGTTCGTGATTGCGCAGCGCTTGTAAATCGCCAGCCGCCTGCGCGGCGAAGAGCGTACCAAAACTGAAATCGAAGCCGGGAATCGCCAAATCGGGCGCGGCATCAGCCGTCAACTGCCAGAAGACGCCATTATTGCCGCCGCCTTTGTGATATTGCCCCGTGCTATGCAAATAGCGCGGACCGGTGCCGATGGTGACGGCGCGCTTGGTAACATGGCGCAGCCGCCGCCGAATGTGATGCAGCAGTCGTCTTTCTTCATCATCAGGGCTGAAATACAGCAAAAAGGCGAAATAATCGCCGGCATGTGTTCCCGCCATTTGCGCGGCAATCACTTGCGCCAGGTCGCCGCCATCATAACCATGCTGCTGGCATAGTTCGCGCAATGGCTGCAACGTGGCCTCGGCGGCGTAGAGTTGCAAGTCATCGCGCCGCATGACTGGCTCATCGGCGGGCAGGCGGCCGGTTTCGGCATAGATATGCAGCAGCGCCTTGGTCGCTTCTTTGGCTTCGGTAACATTGGGTTCATCAAAGGGATTCACTTGCAGCAAGCGGCCGGCGATAGCCGTGGCGTATTCCCAGCGGAAGAATTCGCCGGCGATGCCCTGCTTGTCGGGCACGCGGATGGTAACGCGGGGGTGCCCCGCCTCGCGCAGCGCCCGTATCGCCGCGTCTTTTTCGGCGACATCGGGGTCATTATCAACGCGCAGGTAGATAAAGAGGCGGTCGCTGACATAATCATGCGGCTTGCCGATAGTCGCGCCGACAACCGGCAGCGCGCCGCGCCCTTCTTTGCCCAGGCTTTCCGCCAAAAGCTGCTCCGCCCAGTTGCCAAAGCTCGTCAAAGATTGCGACGTATAGATGCTGACCTTGTCGCGGCCCTCTTTTGCCAGCGCGCCGATGACCGCGCCCAGCAAGAGGCCGGGGTGATAATGCGCGGGAATCGTCGCGCCGTTGGCAGCCATCATGGTATCGGCGCTTTCCCAGAGTCCATCCAAATCCAAGCCCAGTACGGCGGCTGGCACCAAGCCGAAATAACTCAGCGCGCTGTAGCGCCCGCCGATATCAGACGGATTGAGAAAAATATCGCGGACGCCGGCGGCTTCGGCAACGCTTTGCAAGCGCGAACCAGCATCGGTGATGACAATGAATTGCTCGCCCGCGCCGCCGGTCCGCTGCCAGAAATAGTGGTCCAGCGCCAAGGTCTCGATGGTGCCGCCCGATTTGCTGGCGACGATAAAGAGCGTCTCGTCGAGCGAGATGGCTTCTTCTACCGCGCGAATGCGCGCGGGGTCGGTGCTGTCGAGCGTGATTAGAGCCGGGAAGCCGGCTTGCTGCCCGAAGGTATGCGCCAGCACTTCTGGTGCCAGCGAACTGCCGCCCATGCCCAGCAGCACAAGGTGCTTGATGCCGCTGCCGCGGACGCTTTCGCGCAAGGCGCGCAGGCGGTCGCGGTCGATGTTTTGGTCGGTATCGAGCCAGCCCAGCCGCGCCACAATTTTCTCCATCGTGGCCGCGTGCCGCTTCCACAAGCTGGCGTCTTTGTTCCACAGCCGCTGATTGGCGAAGTCGCTATCCAACTGCGCGACCGCGCTGTCCACTTGGCCATGGTATATGCCCAGCGCCAGTTTGCTGCGCGCCATGATGCCGCTGCGCAGCAGCGTGCGCTTGGCAGCCACTTGCGAGATTAAGGTCTCGAAGGCTGCGATGAAGGCATCCACGCCATCGTCTTGCAAGCGCGCCGTAACTTGCCCCAAATCGACCCCGAGCTCTACCAGCCGGTCCATGACCTCGTCCGGCGGCAGAAAATTGCCCTGCTCGCTTGTTAGCGTTTCGGCGACCGCGCCATGGTCCTTAAATGCCGCCAAAGTCGCGGGAGGCAGCGTGTTGACGGTCTGGGGTCCAATCAGGTTATCAACATAGATGGTATCGGGATAAGCCGGATTCTTGGCACCGGTCGACGCCCAGAGCGGACGCTGCGCCTGCGCGCCCGCCGCGCGCAATTCGGCGAAGCGCTCGCCTGCGAAGATGCGCTGGAAGGAGCGATAAGCGTTTTTGGCGCTGGCGATGGCGGCTTGCCCCAGCAGCTTGCTGTTCGAGGCGATGCGAGCGGTATCCCCGCGCAGTTGCGCGGCGCGGATATTGTTCTCTAGGATGCGGTCAACCATGACGTCGATGCGGCTGAGGAAGAAGCTGGCCACCGACGCCACGCGCGTCACATCTTCGCCATTTGCCAAGCGCCGCTCCAGCCCGCGGATGAAGGCTTCGGCGACCGCTTCGTAATTCTCAATGGCGAAAATAAGCGTAACATTGACATTGATGCCAGCCGCGATTGCCGCTTCGATTGCCGGCAAGCCTTCGGGGGTCGCCGGAATCTTGATCATCAGGTTAGGGCGAGCGACTGTCTGGAAGAGGCGCTCGGCTTCGTCAATTGTGCCTTGGGTATCGCGCGCCAGCAGCGGCGAGACTTCCAAGCTGACGTAGCCATCGCCGCCCTTGCTGCGCTCGTAAATCGGGCGGAAGAGGTCGGTCGCGTTTTGGATGTCTTCGATTGCCAGCCCTTCGTAAATCTCCTGGGCTTCTAGGTCGAGCATCGCCATGATGGCGTCGTCATAGGTATCGGAATCGCCGATGGCTTTTTGGAAGATGGCTGGGTTCGAGGTAACGCCCAGCACACCCTCTTCATCAATACGGCGCTGCAGGTCGCCGTTTTTCAAGTCTTGGCGATGGATATAATCCAGCCAGGCGCTTTGTCCGTGTTTTTGTATGTCCAGCAGGGGGTTGCTCATATTGGTCCTGTCTCCCGAATGCGCCAGCGAAAGTTGCGACATTGTAACAGGCATGGCTTGCGCTCGCTAGATGGCGCGGGAAAAGAGCAGGGTAATTGCATCAAAATCCATAAATGACGAATTTATCATCAAACTAACAAATTTCTTGGGCGATTCACAGGACTCTGTTGAAAAACAGCCCCCATCCCGTAGGTCTATGTCTACGTGACCCCGGCCCCCCTCGCCATCTCAATGGCGAGCATCCCCAAAATGAGGGAAGGGGAGCTTTCTGAACCGTAATAAGCTGTTAAAGCCCCTCCCTCTTTATGGGAAAGTTCGCCATAGAGATGGCGAACGGGATTGGGGTGGGGGAAATCGAGTATTTCAACAGAGTCCACAGAATCGCCCCTACATTGCGTCCTTTATTGGCATATTTTCGGCTAATTCTCGGAGTTGGAGGTCAGTGTCGCAGGGCTGTGTCGGCGGGCTGTGTCTACGCGCCCTACGCGCCCTACGCGACCCTTGGTGCCTCAGTGTTGAAATAATTTGATGCGATTGCCCTGGGAAAAGAGCAGGGTAATCCCTAATCGCTTTGTGTTCTTCACGCCTTTGTGCTTCGTTATGCTACTGAATCGGCAAATCGGCAAATTCGGTTTGCCAGGACCGAAATTCTGCGCTAAACTACACAGACGGTCTTTCACGACCAGGATTTGAAGGTCCCCGGGCAGGGCGACGTCTGCAAACAACTCCTTGCCCGGGAACACACCATACAGCGAAAACCCGAAGGTTTTCGCCGTCAGTGTACCCCTGACGCGGGCGTCGTGGAATGCCGACTGTGCCTTGCTCATTTTCGCAGGAGCGCCCGCGCTATGAACCGCGTCCTCTACGCCGCCGACTGCCTGGATGTGCTCAGCGACCCGGATAAGCTGCCGTCGGCGTCGGTAGACCTGATTTACCTCGACCCGCCCTTTAATTCCAACAGCAATTACAACCTGCCTTTCAAAAGCCGTGACCGCAGCCTGAAACCGGTCGAAGCATTTGAAGACACCTGGACCTGGCAGCCCGGCGATGACGAGCGCCTGCGCGACCTGGAGAAGAATCCGCGCACCCGCCCGCTGGCGGCGATTGTCCAGTTCGCGGCGGGAATGGAAAGCGGGCGCGGCAAGACTAGCCTGGCGGCTTACCTGCTGAATATGGCGCAGCGTCTATACGCCATGAAACGGGTGCTAAAGCAGACCGGCAGCATCTATCTGCACTGCGACCCGACTGCCAGCCATTATTTGAAGCTGCTTATGGATGGGATATTTGGAGAAGAGAATTTTAAGAATGAGATTATTTGGAAAAAACGCAAGGGGATGCACAATGCTGGCAGAAAATTCGGTTCAGTAGTTGATTCAGTTTTATTCTATGGTAAGTCTTTACAGTCAATCTTCAATAAACAGTACGGCACTCATGACCCAGCATATATCAAGAAATTCTTCAGATACAGGGATGAAGAAGGGCGGCTTTTCCAATTAGCCGACTTGTCAAATCCAAGCGACAGACCTAATCTTAAATACACATATAAAGGATATCCACACCCGGCTAAAGGTTGGGCAGTATCACTCAAACGGATGAAGCAAATGGATCAAGAAGGAAGATTATTTTTCCCAGATAATCCGAATGGCAGAATCAGACGCAAGTCTTATCTTGATGAAAAAAAAGGACAACCAATCACTTCAATTTGGGATGACGTGATTCACATATCCCCGCACGCGAAAGAACGCCTGGGATACCCCACCCAAAAACCCCTGGGACTGATGGAGCGCATCATCAAAGCCAGCAGCAAGCCCGGCGACATCGTGCTCGACCCCTTCTGCGGCTGTGGCACCACCCTGCACGCCGCCGAAACACTGGGGCGCAAATGGATTGGCATTGACATTTCCAAGTTCTCGACCGGGCTCATCCGCCGCCGCTTGGTCGACAACTTCCGCTATCTGAACCGCGACGATATCGCCATCCACGGCACGCCGGAAAATGTCGCCGAAGCGCGCGAGCTCGCCCGCCAGGACAAGTTCGAGTTCGAGAAATGGGTCTGTGGCGCGCTGGACGCCAATGGGCTGTACAAAAATCCCGGCGAACCTGGCGCGGACGGCGGCGTCGACGGCGTGGTCGAGCTGCCGGTGATACGACAGGTCGGCAATAAGTTCGAATCGCAGACCGAGTATGTCATCATCCAAGTCAAAGGCGGCAAGGTCGTGCCGGATTCGGTCAAGGCTCTGGGCGAGACGGTGCGGCGGCTGGGCGCGGTGGCGGGCATCATGGTCTGCTTCCGCGACCAGATGACGACGGTGGAAAACCAGCGCGGCAAGGCGCTGTGGTCGGACGCTTACAAGCAGTATCCGGTCATCCAGGGCTTCAGCATCGAAGCCATGCTGGACGACCAAAGGCCCAATCTGCCGCCGACTTGGGGCTATCGGCATGGCGGCAAGACCAGCGCCCCGCGGCTGCTATGACGTTATGGGGCGCGCTGACCCGCGCTGCTCATAGCAGACGCGAAATATCTTTGTGTTCTTTGTAACTTGGCTACGTAACTTTGCAACGTAACTTGGCAACGTAACTTGGCAGTAACTTGGCTACGTAACTTTGCAACGATGTGGTGAAAATATCACCATCCCCGCTCATGCGAATGCGAAGCGCGTGCCGCTCTTTTCCACGCCATGCCAAGCCAGGGCGGTCGCCATCACGGTGTCGTCGTGCAGCCCCGGCGGCGCGCCATAACGATAGCCCCCGCCCGGCAAGCGCTGCAGCGTATAGCTGGCCAGCTCCGTCAGCAGCGCGGGATGATCCAGCAAGCGGATAAAACGGCGTTCAATCGCCAGCGCCAGCGATTCAATCAAGGGCGATTTGCTCTGCGAAGTGGTTGTGAAGCTGCGCATCGGCAGCCCTTCTTCCAGCAGCGCTTCGATGTTGGGCGAGCCGAAGCTGTTGGCTTCTGCCCAGATTTGCCGCGGCTGCCAGCGCTCGCAGATTGCGCGCAGCCGTCCGCGCTGCAAACGCCAGCCTATCTGGTTGAAGCGGTCCAGCGCGACCATGCGCCGCTCGTCGGCGTCAATGATGACGATGACGGTATAGTCATGGTCGCGCCCCCAATCTACGCCGGCGACGTATAGCCGCCCGGGAATGGCGCTGGGGTAGCTGTCCCGCGCCAGGGCGGCGCGGATTCCCCGGAAGACCTGCCCGCTGTCGTCATCAAAGCGCGCGCGATATTCCGTGCCCCAGATATGCTCGGTCGTCATGCGGCGGATGCTTTCCAACTCTTCGGCGGCGATATTGGGATTGCTTTCGCTAGGGAACCAGAAGGACTGCCACTCGGGCTGATAGCGCGGATTGATGCCCTGCTGAAAGAGGTCATAGAACCAGTTGCGGCCGAATGGCGTGCTAAGGAACAAGGCGCTGCCGCGGCTTGTCATCAGCATGGGGCGCACGATTTCATGCCAGACGCGCGGCTCCATAAAAGCGGCTTCGTCCAATACCGCCAGGTCTAGCCCTTCGCCGCGCAGATTGTCCGGGTAATGCGCGCTGCGCACCGCAATCATGCCGCCTTCGGGGCAGTCTATGCGGCGCTCGCTCTCACTGATTGCCAGGTCAGGCAAGCGCCGCGCGCTCGCTTTGAAGTCGCGCCAGACTTGGCTCGCCATCAGATGGGTCGGCGCAAGCCACCAGGCGCGCTTCTGCCCCACCAGGGCTTCGTGCAGCAGGATCGTCTTGCCCAGCTCGGTCTTGCCCCAGCGCCTCCCACAAGCCACCACTTTGAAGCGAGCGGTCAAATCCCTCACTTGCGCCTGCCCATGGTGGAAGCGCTTGAAGGGCACCGTCATAATAGTATTCGAATCGGATAACTTTTTCTTCTGCTTGCTCATCAACTTCGTCTATCGCCTCCTCCAATTTCAACGCGTGACTGACCAGCGCGCCCAGCGCCGACGCCAACTGATTCAATGGCGCTTTGGCGAGCGCTGCTTCGTCCATCCGCCGCAGGATTGCTTGAGCGCGCGCCAGCATCTCCAACTGCAATGCGACGGTCAGCCTGTCGCGCTGGAGCCGCTGCCGCTGGCGATGCCGGCTGCGCAGCGCGAGCTCGCCACCCAGCCAGCCGCGCAAGGTGCCTTCGGGTATCTCTAGCAAGTCGCTGACCAGCGCCACATCGCCGTCATGCCGGTCAATCTGGTTCAATGCCTCAATCTTGGTATCAAGCGCATACTTTCTTGTCATCTGTCGGCGAAACCCCTCCCTGCGCCCCCGCGCGCAAAATAACTAAGACGAAAGCTAAGTCGCCGCTAGCGCGACGCAAAAAGAAAAGAAAAGATGCCCACAGCTCGCCCTCCGGCTATTAACGGTAACGGTTAAAGGAAGCCGTCCGCGCATGGGAATCTTTTCTTATCTGAGGCAAGATTAGCACTAATGTTCTAGGCACTGGCGACGGGATCTTCGCGGGTTCTGATTTTCTAACGGGCTGATCAAGCATGCTTTTTGCGGGTGCGCGGCCGAGCAAGCGCGCTTGCTTGCCCTGTTGCGAACGCTTGCCGATGATATAATGCCTTGCGTGGCGAATGATGGGAGTGCAGCTTGCGAGAGCGCTGGCCGATTCTCTGGCTCTGCCTAGTCTATATCTATGGGACGACCATTCTCGCGCAATCAAACGACAGCCTGGCACAGATTGCGCATGTTGTTGAGGCTGGCGAAACCTTGACGGCAATCGCGGCCAACTATGGCGTGACTGTCGATGAGATTGCAGCGAGCAATGACTTGGACCCCGAGGCCATTTTGCGGATTGGGCAGCGGCTTGTCATCGAGTTCAACACCGGCGCGGGCGCGCCGCCCTTGGCGACCCCAGCCGCGCTTGAGCAGACGACGCTGCAAGAGCAGGCAAACGCGCTGCCCAGCGGCGAAACGCGCGCGATTGGCGGTACGGCTTTGGACAATGACCTGCCGCCCGCCCCGGTCGCGGCGGCTGACGCGCCCAAGCTGGATCCCGCGGCTAGCGACGCCTTTGTCTGCGTTTCGCTCTATGCGGATGACAACCAGAATAGCGCCAGGGACCCCGGCGAAAGGTCCGTATCCGATGGCCTCGTTCGCTTATTGAACGAGCATGGAGAATTGCTTGCCGAGCGCCGCGTTGATGCCGAGCGCCGCGCTGATGCCGAAAGCCAGCCGCTATGCCTCGGGGATGGCCAGCCGCGCGTCTATATCGTCGCGGTTGCCGCGCCAGAAGGCTATGGGCTGACCAGCTCGGGAACGCTGCGGGTAGACCTGCGCGATGGCTTGCCTCTCGATTTGGCATTCGGAGTGGCATTCGGATTGGAATCAGAAGCAACATCCGATGCGGCATCAGGAGCAATATCAGGGCTGAATGCCGAGACAGACATGCAAAACAGCAGCCCAGTTCGCAGGCCGCCCACGGGTGTTCCCGCGTCAGATCTCAGCGCGGGCGACAGCTTGCTGTACGATTTGAGTGGCTTGTTCGCCCTTGCTTTGGCGGGCATGGTTCTGCTCTGCGGCGGACTTGTTTCCTTATTTTTGCGCTTTCGTTGACAGCCTGTTCTCTATCTTATGAAGGCTTTGATGCGCGATTGTGATGCGCGACTGAATGTAATGCGCGAGTGAAAAAATGAGAAGCAGGGCTTCGCCGCGCATGACGAACTTGGAAAAACTTGCATGAGTTCCTGATGAGTTCCTGATGAAAGGCGCAAGACGAATTCTAATGATTCTCTGCCTTTCGCTTGCGCTGCTTGGCACAGCGACGTCCCAAGAAGGGGGTCAAATCTGCGTCATGTCATTTGAAGACCGCAATGGCAACGGCCGCTATGATGAGAATGAACCGCCGGTCACGCAGGGCATCGCTGTCAATGCGCAGAGCGCGCTTGGCATTACCGTCGCGACAAAACTGCTGGAGGCTTCAAGCAATGTCGCGCCGGGTCTGCTTTGCCTCGATGATCTGCCGCGCGGCGAATACCAATTGCATTTGACGAGCGCCCTATACCAAGCCACAACAGACTCTGCCTTCAGCGCGCTGGTTGCGCCGGGGATGGCACCGGCGCGGCTCGATTTCGGCGTGGTGGCTTTACCCCTTGCCGCTGTTGCGCCCCAAGCCGCGAGCGACCAGCTTAGCGCGCAACAGATGCAAGGTTTGCGCGGAATGGGCATCGGCTTGATAGCCAGCATTTTAATCAGCCTGCTGATGTTGTTAATCGGCGGGCTTATCTTTATCTTGCTTTTCCACCGGCGGCTGAATAGCATGCGCGCGCAGCGGCAAAAGCCGCATCGTCCCCCAGCCGGCGCGACAAGCCAAGAGCTGGAGCTGGAGCTGGAGATGACACAGATGCGGACGGCGCATAATCCGCCCCAATCTGGCGGGCGGCGCGGCACGGCCATGCTCTTCGCCGATGACGATACCGGCAAGAACCCGGCGACCTAGTCATGGCTGGCTTGTTTCATAGTGATGAGCAACTGTCATTGGCGCGCGACAACCGCGAGCGCGAGCCAGTGGCCAGCGCCTTGCGCTGGCTGTCAAAACCAGCCGCCGAGCCCTTGCAGACCGCGTATCGGGCAGCCATGCGCTATCAATTTTTTGCTGATGGAGCGGCAGCCGCAATTGCCCTGGAACAGCTCGGCAAAGCCGAAATGGCTGCCGCCGCGGTCATCAATCTAGCGCGCTGCAAAACGCTGCTGGGCTGGTTGACGGTGGCGGCTATGCTGCGGCAGCACGCGCGCTGGCATACTCTGCAATCACAGCTTCTGCCAGCCATCCTTGCTGCCCTTGCGGGACTGCCGGCGGCAGACGATCCACTTGCGGAAATATGGCAAGGCGCGCTGCGCCTAGGCGCGGGCATTGTATTCGAACATGAGCCTTCCACGCGGCTGGGGGCGGCCGCCTATCGCATGGCTGTTGATGATGTCATCCATCCCGAAGGCTTTCTCAAAGGCATCGTCGATGTCGATGTTGAAAGCGGCGAATCGACCTATGCCAAGCAAGTTAGCGGCACCTGCGCTTTGACGCTCATGGCAGAAATGGGAAGCCAGGCGGGCTTGAACCTGTGGTCCTATGAAAACCGCGGCGTCTCGCCGGTCACAGCCGCAACCTACTTGCTCTATTATTATTATTACCCGGAACGTTGGCGCTGGAGCGAGAAGCTCACAGTGGCTGATACAGCTGCTGTGATTGCTAGCGAGGGCGCATTTATCGAAGTGGTCAATCGCCGGCAACCGTTGCGCGGGATTGAGTATTTGTTGGCGGAGATGCGCCCGCTTTTCAGCGCGGCTGGCGGTGGACTGACCAGCTTGACGCATGGGCTTGCGCCGCCCAAAAAACGGCGCTGGCGTCTGCTGTAAGCCCTGCGCTTGGGCAAGCGCCTCAGCGCCTGCGCAAGACGATATAGAATGAATCTCCAGGTTCAATCTCGGCATATTGCCGCGCGGCCAAAATGTCAAATTCCGAAGGAATCTGCGCTCTTATGCTGTCTTCGCTATAGTATGTAAAATGCAAACCTCGATGCTCGCCCGCTTCGTCGCCATACCAGAAAGAATGCAGCGCAATCCCGCCCTGCGCAAGAACTTGCGCTTGGCGCCGCAGGGACTTGCGCAGTTCGGCGCGGGTCAAATGATGCAGCACTTTGTTGGAGTAGATGCCCTGAAATTGTTCGTCGGTCGCGATTGTAATGGCATCCAGCCGCAGGGCAGGCGTATTGGGATGCAGTTTCTTGAAACGCTCGACAAATATCGCCGACGAATCGGACCCGACCGCTTGATAAACCTGCCGCAGCAGCAGCAAATCTTTGCCCGGACCCATCCCTAATTCCAGCACTTTTGCCCCCGGCAGCAGATATTGCCCCAGCGCCTCGACGAGCAATTTGCCATCGTATTCTGCTGCCATGCGAATGTACGCTTCCACATTCTCTCTGTCTTCGTAATATCCCATGCCTGTTTCCTCGCTATTCGCAGCCATCCTGTCCGACCAGCAAGCGCCATGTTTTCGCTCTACATCTGCTTTGTTCAACATGTTCTTTGCTCTTCATGTTCTTCGCTCAAAATCAAATTCGAGCAATATGCCGCAAACACTTGACAAGATTTTTAAGTTAGTCTAAAACTATAGTTAATATCGCTAAAATATTATTCTAGGAGGAATACGCGTGACAAAACATGCTAGCGCCCTCTTGCTTGGCTGCCTGTTCATCGTCTTGCTCGCGCCCACGCGGGCGACAGCCGAGCCGCTGCGCATTGTGGCAAGCACCACACAAGCCTCTGACCTGCTGCGTATCTTGAGCGCTGGCGCAGATGGCATCATGATAACACCCTTGATGGGACCCGGCATCGACCCGCATCTTTATCAACCGACCGAGTCGGATATCGCCGCCATGAATCGCGCTGACATGGTCGTCTACAGCGGGCTGCACCTCGAGGGGCAGTTTGACGCGGTTTTTGCCGCGCTGGGCGAACAGGGTATCGAGACCTATGCCCTGGCTGCGCCGGTCAAAGAAGCCGGTTTCATCGTCGGCGGCTTCGATCTCTCCGAGCAGTACAGCGACGTAGACGACCCGCATTTTTGGTTCGACCCGCGTAATTGGCAGCTTACTGCGCTTGACCTCGCCGAAGCCCTAGCCGACCTAGACCCGCCTAACGCCCGCGTCTACCAAGGCAATGCCGATGCCTACAGCGCGCAGCTTGATGCGCTCTATGACTGGGCGAACGCTGGCTTGCGCTCAATAAACGAAGCGCGGCGCTTTCTAGTAACCTCGCACGATGCCTTTCAGTATTTTGGCGCGGCTTTTGGCTGGAAGAAGCAAGCCATCCAAGGCTTGAGCACCGAAGATGAAGCGGGTGTGGGCGATATCCAGGCGACGGTCGATTTTGTGATTGCGCGCGAGATTCCGGTGCTATTTGTAGAGAGCAGCATCCCGCCCGATACCATTGACGCTGTGATTGAGGCGGCGCGGGCGCAAGGTGAAGCGGTCGGCTTGGGCATCCGCGAACTCTTTGGCGACGCCATGGGCGAAGCGGGCGCATTCGGCGGCACATACATCGGCATGCTGGCGCAAAATGCCTTGACCATCATGCAGTCTTATCAATGTATGGGCGAGGTTGTCGACATCCCGGCTTGGGACGAGAGCCTGCTGCCCAAGCCGCCCGACACCCTGTGGCATGCCGAGTGCGCTTGACGAGGGCTGTGATGAACGAAACTGTCCGAAATCCATTGGCGCTGTCAGTTGAAGACTTGACCGTCGCCTATCATAGCAAACCAGCCATCTGGGATATCGACCTCGGTGTCCCGGAAGGCGTTTTGATGGGCATCGTCGGTCCCAACGGCGCTGGCAAGAGCACGCTCATTAAAGCGGTGCTGAACTTAATCCCGCGCGCCGCTGGCACCGTATCGTTTTATGGCAGCCCCTACGAGCAAGCCCGCTCCCTGGTTGCTTATGTGCCGCAGCGCGGCAGCGTCGATTGGGATTTCCCGACTTCGGTCTTGGATGTGGTCACCATGGGGCTGTATGGCAAGCTGGGCTGGCTGCGCCGGCCGCGGCGCAAGCAGCGCGAGCTGGCGCTGTTCGCGCTGGAGCAGGTCGGCATGCTCGACCTGGTAAACCGCCAGATTAGTCAGCTTTCCGGCGGGCAGCAGCAGCGTACTTTTCTGGCGCGGGCACTGGTGCAAGACGCCCAAATCTACTTCATGGATGAGCCCTTCGCGGCCGTCGACGCCATTACCGAGCGCGCCATCGTCAAAATCTTGCGGCAGCTGAAAGACCGCGGCAAAACTGTCCTGGTCGTGCATCACGATTTGCAGACCGTCGCCGATTATTTCGACTGGGTTACACTGCTCAATGTCGAGGTTATCGCCAGCGGACCCACTGCTGCCGTCTTTTGCCCAGACAACCTGCAAAAGACTTATGGCGGCGCTGTATCTTTTTTGCATGGCGGGCAGGCGCTGGCGGCGGGAGATTAACGATGAACCTCAAGTCGATGTCCGCCGAAGACAGGCGGGTTTGGCTGACCATCGCCGGCATCGTCGTGCTGGGCATCTGCTTTGTGCCGCTCAGCCAGTGGCTCTTTGGCATGCGCTACACTTATACTGTGCGCGTGGTGGCTTTAGGCGGCTCGAGCCTGGGCTTGATTAGCGGCGCGCTGGGCTGCTTCGCGGTTTTGCGCCGCGAGAGCTTGATGGGCGACGCCCTCTCGCATGCGGCGCTGCCCGGCGTCGCGGTCGCTTTCCTGCTGGCTGGCCGCGAGTTGAGCCTCTTGTTGATTGGGGCTGGCATCGCCAGCTGGGTCGCCCTGCGCTTTATCGCGGCGCTGCTGCAAACCACGCGCCTGAAGCAAGACGCGGCAATGGGCATCGTACTGGCAAGCTGGTTCGCCGGCGGGCTTGCCTTGCTCGCCTATATCCAGTCCATCCCCGACGCCGCCCAAGCCGGCTTGGACCAATTCATCTTCGGCCAGGCAGCCGCAATCATCGAAAGCGACCTGCGCTTGATATTTGGCGTCGGCGCTGTGGTCTTGCTGGCGCTGGCGCTCTTCTGGAAAGAATTCAAGCTGCTTACATTTGACGTCGAGTTCGCCGCCGCCAACGGCTTCCCGGTCGGCTTAATCAACACCCTGCTATCAACATTAATTGTGATTGCAATTGTGCTGGGGCTGCAATTGGCGGGCGTCATTCTCATGGTCGGCATGCTCATCGCGCCCGGCATCGCCGCGCGGCAATGGACCGGCAAGCTGAATCAGATGGTGATACTCGCCGCGGTCTTTGGCGCATTCGCGGGCGGCGTCGGGGCGGTCATTAGCGCCATCGACGCCGATATCCCGACTGGTCCCATGATCATCGTGGTCGCATCCGCGCTGGTGCTGTTCTCAATCACGCTGGCACCTGGGCGCGGCTTGCTTTGGAGCGCTTGGCGGCGGCGGCTGGACAGCCGTCGCTTCGCGCGGCAAAACGCCCTGCGCGATTTGTACCGCTATGCCATGTCGCACGGTTCGCCCACGACGCCAGCGCCGGATGCTTTCATTCGCGGCATCGGCGACAGGAGCGCCGCGCTGGGCTTGGCGCAATTGCAGGCTGCGGGCTTGGTTGAATCGCTGGGACCTAGCTGGCGCTTGACGGCTCGCGGCATCGAGGCGGCGCGCCGCGATGCCCATAGCCTGCGCCTATGGGAGCGCTATCGCCTGCATGCCGCGGACCTGGACCTGCCGCCGCTGCCCGAAGACCGCCACTTGGATATCCGCGATGTTTTGCCAGCCGCCGCCATCAAAAAACTAGAAGCCATGAATACCAATAGCCAAGGCAATTGAAAATTATTCCGAGGCAGGGCATCAACTGATGATGACATTAGAGCGCTGGCTGATCGAACTGCTGCTGCAAGTCGCCACGCGCGACGAAATAAACGCCTTCCTGCGCTCGCCACAGAACAGCGCGACGATTATCGGCTGCCTCATCGCTGTCAGCGGCGCGCTGCTCGGCACATTTTTGCTGCTGCGCGGCATGGCGCTAAGCAGCGACGCTATCAGCCACACCGTGCTGCTGGGAATCGTGGTCGCCTTTTTGCTGATGACTGATGTCTTTGGCATGGCTGGGGATACTTCGTCGCCCTGGCTCATCCTAGGCGCGGCGCTGGCTGGGGTCGCGACCGTTGTGCTGACGGAGTTGCTATATCGTTCTGGCTTGCTGCGGCAGGACGCCGCCCTGGGATTGGTATTCCCGCTGCTCTTCGCCATCGCGGTCATCTTGATTTCGCGCTTTGCCGAAGACGCGCACCTCGATGAAGACGCTGTGCTGGTCGGCGAAATCGGTTTGGCTTGGGCAAATACCAACAGCCACTGCTTCGACAATTGCACCACCGTAACAATCAGCCGCGATCATGCAAAAGCCAAGCTGACGCGCCAATGCCACAACTGCCGCGAGTTGGGCATCAGCCCGCGCGACGACGGCGCGGAGTTTGTCGAAATCTGCGTCAATTGCGGCAGCTATTCGCCCGCCCAAGCCTGGCAAGCGGGCTACTTGCCAGAGCAACCGTCGCTCGTTTTCTTCCCCAAGTCCATCACAGTAACGCTGGTCATGATGATCTTTACGCTGCTCTTTATCATCATTTTCTATAAGGAACTCAAGCTGACGACCTTCGACGCCGCGCTGGCAAAGGCGCTCGGCTTCAAGCCCTGGCTCATAAACTACGCGCTGATGATTCTGGTGAGCTTGGTGGCGGTGGGCGCATTTGACGCGGTCGGTTCAATTCTTGTGATTGCCTTTTTCATCATTCCGCCCGCCGCCGCCTATCTGCTGAGCGATCGCCTGGCGGTCATGCTCTTGCTCGCTCCGCTTATCGGCGCGGCGGGAGCCTATTTGGGCTATGATTTGGCGCGCGGCAAGTTCTTCGGCATGCTCGAGCTTAGCACTGTCATCGCCAGCCTCAACCGCTTGTTTGGGCTGGACTTGCTCGAACAGTGGGATTCATCCATCAGCGCGTCGATGGTGCTGATGATCTTCGTCTTGTTCCTGTTGGCATGGGTGCTTTCACCGCGCTATGGGCTCATCACGACCATGATTCGCCGCGTCAATCAGCGCCGCCGCTTCGACGACCAGGTTGTGCTGGCGCATATCCATAATCATCAATTCACCGCGCGCCATGCGGCCGAATTGCGCGCGCAGACGCTCCATCTTCATTTTCGCTGGACGGCGCGCAAGATGGCGCGGGTGCTGGCGCGGCTGCGCGCACTTGGTTATGTGAGCCTTGTCGACAGCATCGCGGAATTGACGCAACGTGGCGAGACCCAGGTGCACGCTTTCCGCAGCGCGATGCTCGAAGCGCATAACATGCCCGACATCGACTGATTCAGCCTGCTGGCGAGCGCGCCTGGCATTGGCGCGCTGGAATCTGCCCTTTAGCGCCGCTGGCTTTGCCGCTAGCATTAGCTGCGTTATGACCAAACGGCGGCACTTGCATGATTAGCCTAATCGCGACCGTCCTCAATGAGGGCGACAGCATCCACCATCTCTTCAATTCCATCCTAGCGCAAACCCGCCCGCCGGACGAAATCGTGATTGTTGACGGCGGCAGCAGCGACAATACCCGCGCCATTATCGAGGGCTATCGCGATCGGCTGCCGCTGCGGCTGCTGGTCGCGCCCGGCTGCAATATCAGCCAGGGGCGCAATCGCGCTATCGCGGCGGCTTGCGGGGATATCATCGCGGTAACCGATGCCGGCTTGCGCTTGAGCGAAACCTGGCTGGCGGCAATCAGCGCGCCGCTGCTGCGCGACCCCGACTTACATGGCGTCGCCGGTTTCTTCCTTGCCGACCCGCAGACGGCATTTGAAGTCGCCTTGGGCGCAAGCACCCTGCCCTTGCCGGACGAGATTCAAGCGCAGACCTTCTTGCCCAGCAGCCGCAGCATCGCCTTCCGCAAAGCGGCGGCAATGGAAGTTGCGGGCTACCCAGAGTGGCTGGACTATTGCGAGGATCTCATTTTTGATTTGCGCTTCCGGGCGAAATTTGGTCCCTTCGCCTTTGAGCCAGCGGCAGTGGTTTATTTTCGCCCGCGCCAATCAATCGGCAGTTTCTATAGACAGTACTTCTTATACGCGCGCGGCGATGGCAAGGCTAATCTTTGGCTCAAGCGTCATGTCATCCGCTACGCCGCGTATTGGCTGCTGGCACCGACGCTATGCTTGCTGGGTCTATTGATAGAACCCATATTGTGGGCATTGTTTTTGCCCTGCGCGGCGCTTTATCTATATCAACCCTACCGCCGCTTGCCGGTAATAATGCGCCGATGGCAGGGTCGCTCGCTTGCCGCTTGGCTCTACTGTATTGGTCTGATTCCCATTTTGCGCGCGCTGGGCGATATCGCAAAAATGCGCGGATACCCGCTGGGCAAGCTCTGGCGGATGCGCAACAAGCCGCCAGACTGGCGTGTGTAGCGCCGCGCCGCGGCAAGCGTGATGGCGTGATGAAGGAAATCAAATCCTGATGTATACTTGGCGATATGATGCAGCCATTTTCTTAATACGCGCATAGGCGCAATGAACAGAAATGAACAAAAACGACTCTAGTGAATGGGTCAGCCTGCGGCGCGCAGCCGAAATCCTTGGCGTGCATCCCGCCACGGTCCGCAACTGGGCAGAGGGCGGCAAGCTGCCCTTCCGCCGCACAGCCGGCAAACACCGCCGCTTCAACGTGAAGGACCTGCATCACTATGCCCAATCGCAGGGCGATATCCAGCCCATGGAATTGCAGGTGATCATTCAAAATGCCCTGGGGCAAACGCGCATGCAGGTCGGCAGCGCCCAGTTGGAGCGCGCGCCCTGGTACATCGCCATGAGCGATGACAGCAAGCAGCACTTGCGCGAGCAGGGAAGGCGCGTTTTGCAATCCATACGCGACTATGTCGCGGCTGGCGCGCCGGACAGCGGTCTGTCGGTGGCGATCAAACTGGGCAATGACTACGCGACGCAGCTGATTGCAGATGGGCTAAGTTTGCCGCAAGCCCTGCGCGGCTTCTTTTACTTCGGGGATTTTGTCCTTAACTCGATTTTGACCTGGACGGAAGTTTCCAAACCGCGCAATTCTTCGGAATGGTCGATGCTCTTGCGCCAAGTGAATACGTTCATGAACGCGATGCTGCTCTCCATCGTCGAATTTTATGAAGCCGATTGATGTGCCGCCAAGGACACAGTGGCTCGCGCTGAGCCTCTTGCCCAGCATTGGCGCAAAGACCCTTCGCAATCTGCTCGCGCATTTCGGCGGAGACCTGTCCGCCATTTTCTGCGCCGAAGCGGCGGAGCTGCGCAAAGTGCCGGGCATCGGCGGCAAGCTCGCCCGCGAAATCCGCGCCATTGACCTTGCCAAGCTGGCCGCTGAACAGGCGCAATGGCGGCAGCAGGGCCTCCAGACCCTGACCGCGACTGACGCGCAGTATCCCGCGCGCCTCCAAGAAGTGGCTGATAACCCGCCGACGCTTTTTTACCGCGGCTGCCTGCCGCCGGCTGACTGGCGCAAATGCTTGTCTATCGTTGGCACGCGCTACCCGTCGCAAGTGGCGAAGCATCTGACGCTGCAATTGTCGATGAAGCTGGCGCGGGCTGGACTAACGATTGTTAGCGGCTTGGCGCTGGGCATCGACGCCGCAGCCCATGCCAGCGCCTTGGCCGCCGGCGGAAAAACGCTCGCTGTTCTCGGCAGCGGCTTGCTCAATATCTATCCGCCGCAAAACAGGATGATAGCCAAGCGCATTCTCCAGTCGGGCGCGCTGATTAGCGAGCTGCATCCGCGCCTTGCGCCCAATGCGCAGCGCTTGGTCGCGCGCAACCGCATCATCAGCGCGCTGGGCGCTGCGCTGATTGTAGTGGAATCCGACGCCGACGGCGGCGCGATGCACAGCGCCCGATTTGCCCGCGCGCAAAGGCGCAGGGTATTTACCTTTCGCTTGCCAGCCAGTGGCAATCAGCAATTGATGCGCGACGGCGCTACTGTTTTGCCCAGCGACTTGGATCGCGCGCTTGGGTACCTGCTCGCCGTGTTTGCAAAGCGCTAAAGCATTCCTGGATGCTCAGAATTGCCTCCAAGCTGTTTTGATCAATTATCTGATGACTGCGGCTTTCTCACTTCCCTTTTCCAATGATTTTGATGAAATTGCCCCGAAAAAGCCTCGAATAAACTTGACAACATGATTTGTATCTAGTATATTTCTCAGTGAATTGGGTGTGTTTAACAATTGAATGCAGTTTCAATTACTGTTTCTGGCGTTTCGCCATCCCATCCCATACCATGACTGTAACAAATATAATGGAGATTTGTCATGAATTCGTCCCCCCCCCCCCCCCCCCCGCACGCCAGCGCCACCGGGCGCATTATTTCGGGAGTTTATACCCATACGAACATTAACTTGGATACTAACCCGCACCGGTCGTCTAATTCCCGCGATTGTATTGACAGCGTTGCTCTGTGGATTATTGCTGCTTGGTACATCCGTATACGCTCAGGGAAACTTTAATAGCATCATCCAAACAGCGCGCGAGTATTATGATAGCAACGTCGCTGCCGGGCGCACAGGCAATAACTGGCTGCGCGTACTGATAGCCTTTGGCGCGGAAAGCCACGATACATTGCAGCCCATGACCGCGGCCGAGGCCCATGGAAAGATAGAAAAATGGGGCGGATGGCGTCCATTCGCGGAAGCCCTAGAACAACTTGAAGCGCAATCCGCGCCACCGCCGCCTACGCCGCTTCCAACAAATACGCCGGTGCCGCCTACGCCTGTTCCAACGAATACGCCGGTGCCACCTACGCCGCTTCCAACGAACACGCCCAAGCCCGCCCCAACAAATACGCCGCTACCAACGAACACACCTAGACCCGTTCCAACAGATACACCTATTCCAACGGATGTGCCTGTTCCCCAACAAGCCGAACAGCAGCCCAGCGGACCTTACGCCAGTCTGATTCAACAGATGCTGGGCTACCAGGCGGAGACGCATCACGGCGCGACGCATGTCGAACGCTGGACGCGGGCATTGGCGGCATTTGGGCATGGCAGCCACAGCAATCCGATGACCGCGGCTGAAGCGCAGTCGCTATTCGACCAGAACGGCTGGGTACGCTGGCAACCGGTGGCTGCGGCTTTGGCGGAAATAGAGGCGCAGTCCGCTCCGCCAAGTCCAACGGATACACCCGTCCCAACAAACACGCCGCTACCAACAGATACGCCTGTCCCAACGGATACACCTATTCCGACGGATGAGCCCCTTCCCCTACATGACGCGCAGCAGTCCGAGTCCACTGACGATTCAGGCGCTACAACATTCACCGTCAGCCCGTCGGATCCCGTAATCAGCAGCGGCACTTCGGGCAGAATCTCGCTGCTTATCAAGCCGAGTCCCAATCGCCTGCGCGGCTATGTGAAAATACGGCCCTCCGATGCGGCGGCGGCGCAGATGGCTGGCATCAGCCTCACTGGCGACAACGGCGGCAGCTTTGGCCAAGACTGCGGCTGGGACGACCCGGACGGCAGCGACATCGGCAACGGGCGCACCTGTCATGTGGACTACAACTGGCCCGCAAGCACCGGTAATACCGATGAGCTTGTCCTCGAGTTCGTCGAGTACACCGACGACAGCAATGAGATAAGCCAGCAAATATCGGTTCTCGTAACGCTGAGCCTAGTACGCGCAGACGCGCAGACGTCGGCGACAGCGACGCCAATCCCCCGCACCTACTCTGGTTCATGGGGCCTCAGCGGGTCAACGATTTCCGAGGAAACCAAAGGCACCTTGTTCTTGGATGTCTCGCCATCGCCAGCACAGGGCCAACCTGGCTGCGCGTTCTGGGGTTACATGGAGATAGCATACGAGGATCGCCCCCAAGCCCAAAAAGCCGGCATAAGTTTCCTCGAGCCTGCAGTAAAGTCGCAGTTCAGCGGCAATCGCGGCTGGACAGACAGCTCTTGCCACCACAACGACATCATTAGGGATGGTTACCGTAGAGTCTCAATCAGCTATGATTTCATCGCAAGAAGCAGCGATGACGCCGGCACCGTGAAGATTAACTTTGTAGATAAGAAAGATGGTGTCACAAATATCCATCATGTTGGCACCATCACCATGGTCAACACAATTATTGGTCCCGATACGGCTACAGGCAATTTCTGGATCGAGCGGAGAAAAGATGATTATGGTGATGGGTCCGATGGGGTGATTAATGAAGGCGGCATAGTTTGGATGCGCGTATGGACCGACACGGATCCCGGCGACGCAGTTGTTGGGATTGAGGCAAGCAAGTGCGTGCGCGACTGCGCACAATTGGGGAATTGGAGCAATTGGGCGCAGATACCGAAATATGTCGCGGTAGGCTACGACACGGTCACCGATGGCCGCGCTGGCAAGGGGCTCTATTCCAGGGACATCGGCAAAGGCTGTGTCTGGAATGGCGACGCAAACAGCGTTAGCTGCGCCAACAGCAATTGGATCCAGGATGGCAACAGGTGGTACACCTATCTGGATATTATCTCCTTTGACGACAACTTCATCGAAGAGGCGCTGCGGAAATACCGATTCCGCGTCAAAGACAGCACCAACTCGCAGTCGTATGTGGAAATAGCTGTATACGAGGATGATGGCCACAACGGCGATGGTGCCTCGCCACAAGGCATATACGTAACGCGCACCATCGAGGGCTTGGAGTTTGACATCTGGCGCGGCCATTACGAAGGCTATACTATCAAGGTGTACTCGACGACTAATGCTTGGAACGATTGGTCTATCCCCATAGCGGCTGGGGAGCAAAGCTTTATCAAGAAAGCGAGTTTTCCCGCTTGGACATGCAACGGCGGTCCTGTCTGGGTAACTTTCGAGGTAAATCCGGTAAGTATTCTCTCTGAAAGATTCAGTACGCCGGTTTCGCACATTGGCGGCAGCGGTCCCTTGCAGGTCTGCAAATAGACGGCAGTGCGGACAAGCCTTTCCAGGCTTGTCCGCTGCTTCTGTATGCAAAAATAGAACCGAACCCATTCATACAAGGCGGCTGTAAGGGCGACTCTGCGAGTCGCCCTTACATTTCGTCCTATTTGGGCATATTTACGGATAAATCTCGGTGTTGGCGGTCATTGTCGCAGGGCTGTGTCGAAGGGCTGTGTCCACGCGACCTACGCGCCCTACGCGACTCTCGGTGTCTACGTGGTGAATAAAATTTGAAGCGATTGCCCTGACCTCAAAATAGAACATTTGACATACAAACAAATGTTCGCTATACTGTATGACAGTTGGAAAATCAAATGCTCCATGCGCAGCTGGTAACGGTGAATCGGTTGGGCGGACGAGGCGCGGGGGATGAGCCATGAAGGACTTTAAGCTGCTGTCGCAGCGTCAGCAGAACATGCTGCGCTTTATGTCCAAATACACCTGGAAGCGTGGCTACCCGCCGACGATACGCGAAATCGGAGAACGCTGCGATATCGCCTCGACTTCGGTGGTCAACTACAACCTCAACAAGCTGGTTGACGCGGGCTACTTGCAGCGCTCGGGCAAGGTTTCGCGCGGCTTGCGCATCATAGGCGATATTCCCGGTGCCGCGCCGCTAGCCAGACTGGCGGCAAACGCGGACGCCCCGCGCGTCCCGCTGGTCGGGCGCATTGCCGCGGGCGAGCCGATTTCCCTGCCGGAAGATATCGCTCATCATATTGACGAAGATGATTACGTCTCTGTCCCGCAGGAATTTTTAAAAGGCTTCGACGAGACCGAAGTATTCGCCCTGACCGTTCGCGGCGACTCGATGATCGACTCGATGATTCAAGATGGCGATATCGTCATCCTGCGGCAGCAGAGCACCGCCGAAAACGGCGAAATGGTCGCGGCATGGCTGCCCGAAGACAGCGAAACAACGCTCAAGCATTTTCATCGCGAAGCGGATGCCATTCGGCTGCAACCGGCCAACGCGGCTTATGAACCGATATACGTCCACCCGGCGAATTGCCAAATCAAAGGCAAAGTCTTGTCTGTCATGCGCAGCTATGGCTAGCGCCAGTAGCCGCGCTAGCCCCGTACAATTGCCCCGCGATGATGGCGGCTGCAATGCCGGCAAACTGAAGGGACTATTCTACTAGCTGCCGCAGTGCGCTGTCGCAGAGGCGCTTGCCACCCGCTGCCAGCCACAAATCCAAGGTCTCGCTCTGGGCGCTGCCGGCGCTGGCGTCGCTATAAATGCCCAGCCCCCAGCGATAATAGCTTTTTGTCTCTTGCGGCCAAGCTTCGCGCGCTTTATTGATGATGCTGGGTCCGCCATTATAACAGCCGAGCGCCGAGCCAATCACGCCGTCCGCAGCCTCTACACAATAGTGCAGGTAGCTCGCGCCGCGCCGGGCATTGGTTTCGGGTTCCAGCATGTCTTCGTCGGCGGCAAAATGAAAAGGCATGACCTGGAACAAGCCGCGCGCGCCAGCCGCGCTGACAACTGTCGGATGCCCGCAGGATTCGATTTGCATCACCGTCGCCAGCAGGTCGCGGTCCACCTCGTATTGGGCAGCCCATTGATTGAGCTCCCGCGACCAATGCTGTACCGATGGCGCGAAGAATGGCGGCAACTGGCTTTGGCCGCCTCGCTGGATGCTGGCGATGCCGGCTTGAAGGAATTGAGCGGCGTCGCCCCAGAGCGGCATAGACACCAAGACCAGCGCCAGCGCGAGGAAGAACCAAAGTGGGATGTAGAAGACTTGATTGCGCTTAATCAGCAGGGGACCGCGGCGCAGCTGAACCCGACACATTTTCAGCGCGCGCAGCAACTGCTTGCTTATGACGCGCAACAGCCTTATTAGCCATCCTTTTGGACGCCAGGACATAAGCGCTCCCCCCGTCAATCATGTTAGTTCAGCGCCTAGAAGCCTGTCAATCCCGCCGGCTGCCGCGGGCAGGGCAATAGAACCATTCCCGCTTTTGCGCTACACTATCGGCATGAGTCGCAAGCACCATAGCAAACTGCCCTTCCGCGAGCGCCTGCAAATGCCGCAGCCGCTGTTGGCTGATGGCGCGATGGGCACGATGCTGCACCATGAATCAGCCGCCCGCGCCGACGCTTGTTTTGATGCCATGAATGTCGAAGCGCCCGAAGTGGTGCTGGCTGTGCACAAAACCTATATTGAAGCCGGTGCCGATCTGATCGAAACCAATACCTTTGGCGCGAATGTTTTCAAACTGGGCAATGCCGGGCGCGCGCCCTTCGTCGAGCGCTATAACCAACGCGGCGTCGAGCTGGCGCGTTTGGCTATCGCCGAAAGCGGCCGGCGCGATATCTATATTGGCGGCTCGGTCGGTCCATTGGGCGTCGGTATTTCGCCTTATGGCAAATTGTCACGCGCGGAAGCGACCGCAGCATATACCGAACAAATGACCGCATTGGTCCGCTCTGGCGTCGATGTCATCGTCTTCGAGACCTTCAGCGAGCATCACGAGCTGATATTGGCGGTCAAAGTCTTGCAGGGCATCGCGCCAAAGATGCCGATAATCGCGCAGAGCACCTTTTATCACGAGAACCTCAGTTACGCTGGCTTCCCGCCGGCGCGGGTGGCGAATGACTTGTACAAGGCGGGCGTGGACGTCATTGGCGTCAACTGCGGCAGCGGCCCCGCCGGCATCGCCGAGGTGCTGCAGCAGATGGCTTTCGCCATACCCGAAGCGCGCTTTTCCGCCATGCCTAACGCCGGTTTCCCCGAGGTAACGGGCGGACGCATCCTCTACCCCGCCAGCGCAGCCTACTTCGGCGATTGCGCCGCGGCGCTGGTCAAATACGGCGCTTCGATAATCGGCGGCTGCTGTGGTACGCAGCCCGAGCACATCGCTGCCATGCGCGCCGCGCTCGACGAGCCAAGCAGTCATGTCGTAGACCTGCACGTGAGCGACGTTTACGCGCATCACGAGGTGATGGACCCCGATCATCCAACCGAGCTGTCCGACCGCTTGCGCGACGGGCTGTTTACCGTAACCGTCGAGATGGCGCCGCCACGCAGCTATCATACCGAGGCGTTATTGCGGGCGGCGCGGCGCTTGCGCGCAGCCGGTGCCGACTTGATAAATGTGGCGGATACGCCGGCCGCGCGCATGAAAATGAGCGCATGGGCGGTGGCGCACCTGCTGCAAACGCAAATCGGCATCGAAACCGTCTTGCACTTCCCCACGCGCGGACGCAATATGCTGCGCGTGCAAGGCGATTTGCTGGCGTCGCACGCGCTGGGCTTGCGCAATTTGTTCGTCGTCATGGGCGACCCCACCCGCATCGGCGATTTTCCCGATGCCAGCGATGTCTATGATGTCGCGCCGTCGCGCCTGATTGATGTCATCAAAGGCGGGATGAACCAAGGCGTGGATATGGCTGGGCATAGCATCGGCAAACCCAGCAATTTCACCGTCGGCTGCGCGCTGAATATGGGCGCGGACAATATCGACCGCGAAATAAGAATCCTCCAGAAAAAGCAAGCCGCCGGCGCGGATTTCGCGCTCGGGCAAGCCATCTTCGAGCCGCAGCTCATCCAGCGCTTCCACGACCGTTACCAGGCGCTTGTAGGCTGTCCCTTCGGCTTGCCGGTGCTGATGGCGGTCATGCCGCTGCACAGCCTGCGCCAGGCTCATTTTATGAACAACGAAGTGCCCGGCATCAACATCCCCGACCATATCATCAGGCGTATCAAGCAAGCTGGGCAGGGCGCGCCCCGCGTCGGCATAGAAATCGCGCAGGAATTAGTAAATGAAATGGCTGATACGATTCAAGGCGCGTACATCATCCCTTCCCGCGGCGACTATGACCGCGCGGCGGAAATCGTCGCTTTCATCAAATCTGCGCGCAGGCAGTGATTGGGCTCCCGCATTTTGCTAATCATTTAGGCTGCTTGCCGCTCCCGCGCAGTGGTGTACGAAACAAGTTATCGAAAGGACAGTGTTACGATGTGTCGCTTGGCGCGGGGATGGCAGCCAGACAAAAGCAAGGCAAGACCAGGAAGACCTTCCCAAAATGCGGCGAAGACCATGGCGCGCGGTTGCGGTATTGGCGAAGTTGATTTGCGCGTCGCCATCATCGACAGCGATCGTTATGCTTTGAACGCCATAAACGCTTATCTCGCCTGGGACCGCCGGACGCGCGTCGTGCTGAAAACGGATTCGCTGACGGAGCTCTTGTCCAAGTTAAGCGAATGGGACGAGCTGGAATATCCCCATGTGGTGGTCCTTGACGCCAATTTTGTTGAGGGCGCTGGCAGTTTATTCGCCGCTATAAGCGATTTGCGGCGGTCGGTTCCCGATGTCATGGTGATATGCCTAGCGCAGATAGTAGACTTAAACGCGATTCATGAAGCCATCAACGGCGGCGCGCGCGCTTTTTTCTTGAAGGACGACTTGCGCCTGCATATTGGCTGGGCGCTCTATTATTCGGCGATTGTCGACAAGCGCTGTTTCTTCATCAGCCGCGGCTTGGTCGCGGCTTGCGACAAGCTAAGCCACGCGCGCTTGCGCGCTATCAAACTGCTGCCGGGACCGCGCATGTACCGCGGCATGACGCCGCGCCTGCGCGAGGCGATTATACTCTACGCGATTGAGGGCATGCGCCATCGGCTCATCGCGAACGAGATGGGCATCAGCGTGACAACCGTACGCGATTACATCAAGAAGGCATTTCTCATCCTGGAATCCGCTGACGATGAAGACAACTATCCCACCGACATGAGCCCGCAGGAAGTCGCCTTCATGCGCCTTACCGCGCTAGACGCGATTTCGATTGAATGCGATTAGCTTATCTGCGAGCAGGCTTCCGAGGGATCGGCATCTTCCGCATGTTTAGCACTTTGCAAGCGCTGGGGGCTTCTCACTTGCTGCCGCGTCAGCAGTACAGATTGATCATCTTCGCTTGCCAGCGCCTCGGGCACGCGCACATGTTCTTCTTCTAGGTAGGTCTGCAGCGCGCCGCTAAATGACTGCACTGGTGCCTGGTCGCCATATTGATGGCGCAGCTCGAGCAGGTTGTTCATCAGCCACAGGAACAGATCGCCTTCGCTGCGCACTGTGTGCTTGCCCTTGGCTAGCTCGAGCACGCGGTATTTGCGAATTAATTGAATCGCCGGCACGTAGACATGATGATACCAATCGGCGGTTACTTCTTCGGTCGTCAAGGGATGCCCCTCGACTTTTTCTTTAACGCGTTCGCGCAGGAAGATATAACCCATCAACTCGTGATAACGCGCGGGCGCGGTCAGTTCAATCGACTCGTGATTTGGCACCGCGCGCGACAAGCCAGTTTCTTCCAAGAAGTTGGCATAGGCTTCCGCAGTGGCAATTTCGCGGTCACTCATGCCCGGGCGCAGCGGTACAGTGGTGGGCAGCTCGATGACATGCGCCTGAATGGTCTTGCTGCCCAGATGATGCGCCACTGATACGCGGTGATTGCCATCACGCACAAAATAGACTTCGCCGACCTTGTACAGTTCAACCGGCGGCGGACCTTCCAAGCTATTCACCAGAGCATAGATGCGGCTCCAGCGCTCTTGCATCTCGGCTTTTTTGGGCAGGAACGAAGCTGTGAAGTCTTTGTAGCGCCCGACGCTGCCCGCGATTTGATCCAGCGGCACATCGTGAACGCCCTGGTAATGTTCTTCGTGCAAATGCAAGCGGCTGCGAATCTCGTCAAAGTTCAACAACTCGTTGTGTTTGCCGGTGAAATGGTGAAGCATCTCTTGCCAGAACGCCTTGTTGCGTTCCGAGCGGAATCTGCTGATTCCTTCGTTGTAGCTGGTGCGGAACGATTGCTCGTTTGCCATCCTGTCCTCTTTTTCACTTGCCTCCTGGCAAATGCCAGCAAGGAGGCTTGTTATGATGCGTGAGCGCGGCAGGCTATTCGCTGCCGCCGCGCGGCTTCCCTTCCGGCCGCATCCACAAACTTGGCGATGCCACCGTCCGTTTCGTCAAGACTGTTGGCGCTCCCGCATTGGCTTGGGCAATGGAATGAGCAATGGAATGAGCATTGGATTGCACAATGAGCCGCCAGCAGTGAAAAAAACACAGCAACAATTGACAGGGCGACAAGATTAAGACATATAGACACTATAACATATCTTCCAACGAAGTCCGCAAAAACCCTAAGCGAACGCGCTGTAACGCTGTTCATCGCCCGCAAAATGCGCTGGCATGACCAACGAAAAGCGTAGGGATGGCGAAGTAATGGCGCAGTATTGAGAAATAGGGGAAAAGTCTTATGAGATGTTATGCTATGGATGGGCTAGCAAAGCCCAATCTTACCCCGTTAATGAGGGCAATCAGACTTGGACCAGGCGACGCGACTGCGCTTGAATGATATTAACCGGGCATTTTATGCCAAGACGGCGCGGGCATTCGACGCGACGCGCAAGCGAGCCTGGCGCGGCTGGAATCTGGCGCTAGCCAACACCGACACGCCGATTTGTTCTGTCTTGGATATCGGCTGCGGAAATGGGCGCTTCGCCCAGTTCCTCGCGCAGCGCCAGCCGAGCGCTTTTGATTATACGGGCATCGATAACAATCAAGTTCTGCTCTGTCTGGCGCGCGCCCGGCTCGCCAAGCTCGAGCAAGCAAGGGTCCAATTGATAGAGCGCGACCTGGTTGAAGATGAATTGCCGGCGGTGCAGTCGCAGTTAGTCGCGCTCTTCGGCGTCCTGCATCATGTAGCGGGTTATCGGCAGCGGCGCGAACTGCTTGCCCGCTGCGCGGAGTTGGTCGCGCCGGGCGGCCTGTTGATTTTTGCGGCTTGGCGCTTCTTTGAAGAGGAACGTTTGCGCGCGCGCATCCTGCCCTGGGATAGCGCTTTGCCAGTGGAAAAGAATGACTATCTCTTGGATTGGCGGCGCGGCGAGCGCGCGCTGCGCTATTGCCATTATGTCGATGACGCCGAGCATGCCGAGCTTGTCGCGGCAACTGGGCTGTCAGTCCAAGCCGATTTCCGCGCTGACGGCGCGAGCGGGACGCTCAATCGATATTCTGTGTTAAAGAAGGGATCATAAAGGCGACCCTGCGCGTCGCGCGAAATTGAACTTGCCTCGCTTTTGTGGACAGCGCGCGAAGTGCGCGCCATGCGCATCGAGTTGGAACGGTTGAAAGCCGGCGGCTTGCTGCGCAATGTCGCCACCGACGGCGATGGCAAGACCGAATCCCGCGATAAAATCAACTTGCAGCTTTGCCCAATCTTCCCGCATAGTGACTTCTACCGCGCCATGCCTTTTGCCGAGAAAGCAATTACCGCCGTCGCGCAGTTGATTGGCGACCCAGTCCTGCTGCACCTGGACCAGGTTTTCCTCAAGCCGGGCAAGCAGGGCATGGGCACCAACTGGCACCAGGACAACGCTTATTTCAAAATCGCGGATCCGCTGATGGGCACGGCGATGTGGACGGCTGTGCACGACGCCACGATTGAGAATGGCACAATTCATGTCATACCGGGCAGCTTCCGCGAAAACTACCCGCACAGCCGCGATCCTTACAGCGATCACCATATCCGCTGTTACCCGCCGGAAGACCAAGCCCGTGCCATTGAGCTGCCCGCAGGCGGGGTCGCTTTCTTCGCCTATGGCTTGGCGCATTGCACGCTTGGCAACAGCAGCGACCATGAACGTGCGGGCGTGGCGCTGCATTTCATCAACGGCGCAATGGACGCCACCGCCAAGACCGGTTTCCCGCTCGGCAAGCGCCCCTATTTGAGTGGCGACCAAGCCAGCGGCGGGCTAAATGAACATGGCGCTTTGGTAGCGGGGACATGGGAGCGAGAGCTTGAAGCGGTTCTAGCGCGAGTCTAAGCGACAGTCTGCCAGTCGCCATCCCTTTCTATCCATTTCTCTATCCATTTCCATCCATTTGCCGCGATTGCACTGCCCCGGCTTAAATTGCTTTTGTGAGACGGCGCGATAAAAGTTACAATGAGTTGAGCTTAGACAAAGCTGGCCGGCGAGGAGGGTATCGTGTCGAGTGGGATTAAGTTAGTGTTCTTACTGTGCCTATTTTTTATCGTCATGTTTTCGACGTCCTGGGCGCAGGAGGAGCCATACCAAGCCGAGGTCACTGCCGCGACGGCGCGCATGCGCTGGGGACCGGGCTCGACCTATGCCGTTCAGCACTACGCCAACCGGGGACACATGCTAACGATACTTGAAGCTGATAGTGAATCGGACCCGCCTTGGACCTGGTATCGGGCTAGGACGCCATCGGGCGCGTACTCCTGGATCCGCGCTGATTTGCTTAAGCGCTCTGATGCTGCCGTGCCGCCCGCGGCGCGGCCCAACAACCCGACTGGCACCTACCCGGTCTTAGAAGACAATCTCTGCAACAGCGCTATATTCCTCAGTTGCCAAGACGGGACTGATCATACGCTCTGGGAAGCCGGCTATTGGGCGAAAGATCGCTACGATCACTGGGAAAGTGGCGGCTGGAACCTAGACATCGTCTATCATGAGAATCCCTGCAAGGCGGAGCGCGTCTGCGCAACGCGCGAAGAATGGGATGACGGGCACCAAGAAGCGCTAGAGCGCGCCGAAGACGACTAGGCGAACAATGTATCTTGCCGCAATGATGCGGGCGGGCAATTTGCCGCGCCTGGTTTAATGCCCATATTCCTGCTTGCCCAGCAGTATCTGTCGCAAACGAAACATATCGGTGCGCGAGGTCATATCGAGGCTGATGGGCGTGACTGAAATCAAGCCGTCGTTCAGCAAGGCATAGACATCGCTGTCTGGCTCGGCTGCGGTGGGATCACTGTCGTACTGGTAGCCCAGCTTGCCGCGGTCATGCAGCGCCAGCCGCTCGGGCCGGGTCGGGAAATAGACGCGCCGCCGCGAAAGCCGCGTCAAGCGCCATTCGGTCTGGCTGGTCGCGCCGGCTGGCACATCAATTTTCAGCACATCGACATCGTCGGGCAAAGCTGGGTGAGCCATCAACCAAGTTCCAAATTGGCGCGAAAAATCGGCTGCCGGGCTAAAATCGACCGCATCCGAATAGCTGCGGTGCAAGTCGGTTGGCGTTTGCTGGCTGACGGCAATGGCGCGTATGCCCAGGCTGGCAGCTTCCAATGCCGCGCCAACAGTGCCAGAGATGGTAACGCCGTTGCCCGTATTCTCGCCATAATTGATGCCCGATACCAGCAGGGCGGGTTTCTCCTCCGCCAGTTCCAGGACAGCGTGCTGCACCGCTTGCGCGGGCGTACCATCCACCGCGTAGGCGCGGCAATCGCCGCAGTCAATCGGTGCCTCCCAGGGGAAGATGCGCCCTTCGCTGTAATGTGGCATGCTGCGCCCCATGCCCGATTGCTGCTCGCGCGGGGCGGCTACTAGAAGCGAGCCTAGACCGCGAAAAGCCGCCACCGCCGCCCAGAGCCCGGGCGATGCGATGCCATCGTCGTTGGTGAAAAGTATGATAGGTTTTTCCGATTTAGCCATGCCTTGTTCCACGTTGCCTCATCTACTTTTGCGACTTTAGTAGCCGAGATTACGCGAAATGACAGGATTCCGCAACGCTGGAAGTGTTGCGTCTGCCTTAAATCCTGTGCGTAAAATGGACTATACTGCGTCGTTTGTGTCCAAGCGGCTACAAAGTTCACATCATCAGACGCATTCTAAAAGAGCGCCTGCCTGCGCAAGCGCTCAGTGACTTCCAGTTTAGCTACGGCGGGTTCAACCCTCAGTCCAGGCATACCAATCCAATGTGATGGGGATCTTTTTCGCGTCAAACCATATCCTCATGACTTGTGAACCGATGTCGCGAATGACCATGAGAAATTCGCCATTCTTATGGATAACCCGGGCCGAACCGATTGCGCAGCCTCTGCTTCCGTAATCATGATTTTTGAACCCAGACTTATCGCAGACGGTAGGGAAGCGGGAGCCTTTGAAGTCCCTTTTCGAAAAAGGTGTACCTTGATTGCGGGCTTGGGCGCAGCCCGTCCCATAGAAGCGATCTTCCGCTTCCTCTTCGACTGCTTCCGCCTTTTCTCCCTTTCTAAGTGCGGCAAGTTTGGCATCGGTGGCAGCCTCAAATTTCAGGAAGTCCGCGGCGCTTCTGTAGCAGCGGAATCTATCAATCTCGCTGTTGAAAGCGCCGCGCTTAAAAACGTCATCGGTGATGACCTGCCCACAGTGCATCGTGGGATCCCCGTCTGGGCTGTTCTGGATGGCGGCTTGTTTCAGCGCCTCCCAAGTATGGTAAAGCTCCCCTTCAAATTCAACGTTCACCTGCGCTTGCGCTTGTCCCAGCAGCAAGGCGAATATCCCGACAGCCAGCAGCGAGGCGGCAATGCGTTTCATCTGCTTTTTCTCCTTTTGACTTTGCGAATCTCTATGGCATGCCGACGACAGAATATCACAACAGTCGCGGGCAGAGCGTTTTCTAATCCAACGCTCTAGGTCCTCTCATGCGCATGCGCAGGAAGCGCCGTCCCGGAAAACGACTTGGATTCCTAGCAGGGCATTCGCTTCAAATAATTTTCAACATAGAGGACGCAGAGGACACAGAGATTTAGGAGTTTAGACGACTATTCTTCTAAATCTGCGGCTCGGAATCGGCAACAGTCCCCAGCGAAACGTGATATGTCACCAAAAATCACAGCGGAGAAGAGATTTTTTGTTTTTCTCTGCGTTCTCTGCGTACTCTGTAGTTAATTTTCAGTTTAGAATCCCGCCATTTCGTCCGCCATCATTTTGAAGCGCTGTCCCGGAAAACGACCTGGATTCCTAGTCCCAAGCCATTCGCTTATGTTATAATCCTTAGAGATTTGGGGATGGACCACATCAAGCGCATTCCTCGCTTTGCAGCGCCTTTTACGATGTCATTCCGCGGAACGCGCCGCGAAAATCAAATTTGATGCGCAAGACGCCGTCGCGTCGCCATGCCCAATTCATGACGGCTTAGCGGGACAAACGAGACATTTATGGCAGAAATCAGTTTAAGCGCCTATCAAGACCAGCTTGCAAGTTACCTGACCGCGGACCGTTACGAGGAAGTGATCGCCCATGCGCGCCACATTCTCAAGTCTTTGCCCAAAAACTTGCGCGCTTATCAGCAGCTCGGCGATGCGCTCTTCGCGGTCGGGCGCATGGAAGAAGCTGCCGAAGTCATACGGCGCATGTTGGGCGCGCGCCCCCAGGATTTCAAAGCCAATTCGCAATTGGCGCAGGTTTATCAGCAGCTGGGGCAGGGACGCCGTGCCTTGTGGCACGCCGAGCGCGCCTTCGATCAGCAGCCCAATAACCGAGACACCATCGACTTAATCCGCCGCCTCACCCTCGAAGAGCGCGGTCAATATATCGAGCGCATGCAGTTGACCGCCGCTGCCCTGGCGCAGCAGCATGTGCGCAACAATTTATTTTCAGACGCGCTTGATGTCCTGAACGCGGCGCTGAAGCGCAGCCCAGAGCGCATCGACTTGCAGTTGCTGCGCGCGCGCGCGCTCTGGCTGGATGGCCAACGGATGGCCGCCGCCGAAGCCGCGGACGAAATCTTGCAAACGCTGCCCTACTCAATCATTGCCAATCGCATTTTGGCGGAACTCTGGCTGGCGGAACAGCGACCTTCCGATGCGCGCGCTTATCTTGCGCGCATCGAAGCCCTCGATCCCTACCTGGCGCGTCAGCTCGCGACCAGCGAATCCCCGTCGGAAGACCTCGTCAAGCTGGAAGAACTCGACTACAGCAGCATCCCGCGGCACGAGCAAGCTATCGTGCATCCTGATTGGCTGGATTCTTTGCGGGATAGCGAAGCGGGGGCGGATAGCGGCGCGATATTTGGCGCTGAAGAGGGATATGCAGAGGAATATGCAGCGGCAGCGCCGCCTAGCGCGACCGGCGGCCTGGACGACCTGCTTGCCGATGATGAAATCGAAAACCTATTCCAAGAATTGATCGCGGAAGAAAGCGATGCCAGCGCGCCGCTGACTCAGGCTGACGATGCCCAGCAAGACGATGGGCGCGCTGTCATCGGCTTGCTGGAAGAAGAGGGTTTTATGGTCCAAGCCGCCCATGTGGAAACCTCCCCGACACCGTCCGCCGCGCAAGACCACAGCGAAGGCGCGCTGGATGAGGACCTGGCGCGCGTGCTGGAGCAATTGGAAGCCGATGATGATGACGAAAACTCCTGGGTAGCCGGCATTCAGCAAAGCGCTGCCGGGATGGGCGACGATGAATCGCAGCAATACTTCGAAGATGAGGACCGCGACTGGCTGCTGGAGCCGGAGGCGGACGAAGAAGGGGCTGGCGCTCCCTGGCTGTCGGCTGCCATGCGCGAAATGATGACCGAGAACGAAGCAGGCGATGAATTCGACCTATTTGCCGAAGATGATAATTTGCAGCAATTGCTGAACCGCGCGTCGGATACCGAGCCGATACAAGTTGATGATATCCAGTCTTGGCTTGACATGGATGAATTGAACTTGGATGAAACGGCGCAAGAAGCTGCCGCAGGTCTCGACGGGCTCAACGAACTCAACGAACTCAACGAACTTGATGAACTCGATGTACTCGATGAAGAATTGCTGACGCTGCCCAGCGACGACTGGCTCGACGAAGAGCATGTTAGTAAAGCGACAGTCGCGCCGCCCGCGCCGCCCGAATTGAACGCGGCAATCAGCGACGAGGATCAGAATCAGCTTAATTCTGATCTGATTGACAGTTGGCAATCCGAGCTTGAGGATGATGACGACGAAGATCCCTATTTCGATTGGCTGAGCGAAGATACCGCCGCAGGCGTCGATGAAGAATTAGACGCTTTCGCGCTGAATGTGGACAAAGATGAGGATCAAGCTGAGTCCGATGCGATTCTGGATGCGCAGCAGTCCCCCACTGCCGAAACTGCCCGCGCCTGGGGCTTGAAAAATCAAGGCGAACTGGCGGATTTTGTGGAAGACGAGGCGCGTCTGGACGATGGCGAGGCTGCGCCAAGCTGGTTGAACGCGATGGTGCCCGGGCTCGACCGCGAGCGCGACGCCGAGCCTGACCAAGAAATGGAATTCGCCCAAGCAGTCGCGCGTCCGCAGCAGGAATTTGGCTGGGTGAGCGATATCGTCGACGAAGAAACCGGCGAGATGGCAGCCATTCAAGAACCGATCACGCAACAAAGCGCTATGTACTTCCGTTTCACCAAGCCGCCAATCTGGCTATCAGCCATGCAGGCGGAATCGCAGTCGGCTAGTTCTGGCGCTATAGCGCCGCTCGAAGCGGTGGCGGCGCTCAGCGTGGTTGAAGATATTGACGAGCTGGAATTGGACGACCTCACCTTTGACGATTATTTCAATTTCGATACGCCGACCGACAAAATGGACGTCATCAACCTCGATGGCAGCGGCGATGGCATTGACTTTTCGGAATTAGGCTGGGACGACTATTTCGATTTCGATTCCCCGACCGAACAGACCATCGCAATCACCCTGGACGAAGAAGCGCAGGATTTGAACTTTGAGGAACTGGGTGTGGAAGACGAAGACTTCGATTACGATACACCCACTGACAAAATGCCTGCTATCACTTTGCAAGCGGAGTTGGATACCCTCGAATTCGAGGACATCGGCCTCGACGATGATTCCGCGGCCGACGATCGCGATAAAAAGGGCGGGAATACAACTCAATAATTCCAAGAGCTAAACAGATTGAACTTGACGCGATTGTGCTACAAATTGCTCAGTTTTTTTGACTAATTTGAGGCTGATGATGCCCCGCAATTTGCGGATTTCTATGCGCCAAGATACACAAATGAGTAGAAAGTGCTGTGGCTAGCGCTATGTTCCTAGACCCCGATACGCCTGACTTCGATACCATGTCGCAGGATGAGTTGATCGCCTGGCTGGAGATGATGGAGAAGCGCCAGCGCGACAAAACAAGCCTCGACTTTGATGCCGAGTCCAGCGAGCAAGATGCCCAGCCGCCGCGCGGGGCGGAGGAAGAATGGGACGACTTGCTGAACTTCGATGAAACGATGCAGCAAGCGCCGCCGTCCGCGACCGCGGAGCCCTTGCATCCCTTCCAGCCCGCGCAGAATTTGGCTGAAGACGACGACGAAACGCCCACCGCCTTGGACGCCGTCAGTGACGATACCACCGACCCATTGAACGCGATTGCGGACAAGGTCCCAGAAGCGCAGCCCGCGCAGCTTGACGATGACCCTGACGATGACCCCGATGATGATTCGGATAGCCCCGACAAAGCCGACAAATTGGATGACCCGTTTGCATGGTTGGACCCCTTGGCGAAGGAAGTTAAAGAGGCGGCGGCGAATTTCGCTCCAGTACCCGTTGGCGAGCCGCCCGCGGCCAGCATCGACGCCGCCAAGCCAGACCTTGAAAGCGACGAGGACGAAAGCCTGTATTCGCAGCGCGTCGACGAGGCGGCGGCATTCCCAGGAGTGCTAATCGGCTTTGACGAGACGCTTGAGGACGAATTCAGCACGCAATCGCTGGCACCCGTGCCGGATTTTCTTGCCGCGCCGGACAGCGACCGCGAGCTGCTTGTCGAAAGCGAAAGCGCTAGCGCTGACCAGGGCGAGCCCAAAACATACGACAGCCTGGACAGCCTGACTCAGGCCTTCCTGATGCAAAATCAGCAAGCGGAGCTGGAAGCCTGGTACGCCGCGCGCTTGCGAACCGTGGCAGCAGACCACGATACCGTCAATCAAGCGCCGGACACGGGCACAGAGGCGCTCAAAGCGCCGCCACCGGGTTTGGCCGCCGGCTTCAATTCGGCGCGTGGCAAAATCGCGCAAGACAAGCTGGAAGACGCGCTGGGCGATTATGAGACCTTGCTGCGCGCCAATATCGGCCTGGACCTGGTTGTCAGCGATATGCAGTGGCTCATCAAGCAAGCTGAGCACCGCGACAAGCCCGCCGTTCACCGTGTACTGGGCGACGCCTTGATGCGTCAGGGTCAATTGCAGCAGGCGCTTGATGTTTATCGGCATGCGCTGAAGCTGCTCTGACGCGCATTCCCCGACGATGAGCGCTCCTTTCGCGCCTGAGTTGCTGCAATGGTATCAGCAAAACGCAGCCGACTTGCCCTGGCGGCGGCAGCCGACGCCCTACATGGTTTGGCTTTCGGAAATTATGCTGCAGCAGACGCAAGTGCATACGGTCATCCCATATTTTCAGCGATTTCTCAATGCCTTCCCGACGATTGAGTCCCTGGCTTGCGCGCGCCTTGACGAAGTCTTGAAGCTTTGGGAAGGGCTGGGATATTACAGCCGCGCCCGCAACTTGCATCGCGCCGCGGCAATAATCGTCGCGCGCTACGACGGGGTCATCCCCAGCGATGTCGACGAACTGCTCAAATTGCCCGGCGTCGGCAGGTACAGCGCCGGCGCTATCGGCAGCATCGCCTTTGATTTAGCTGTTCCCGCGCTGGATGGCAACGTGATGCGGGTTTTCACCCGCCTGCTGGATATGGACAGCGATATCAGCCTGGGCGCCACGCGCGAAGCGCTCTGGGAACAGGCTGCCAGATGGATGCCTGAACAAAATGCGGGCGCGTATAATCAAGCGCTGATGGAACTTGGCCAGCAGATCTGCCGTCCGCATAAGCCAGATTGCGCGGCTTGTCCGTTGCGCGCGCGCTGCCAGGCATACGCGGCCAGGACACAGGCGGATCGTCCCGTCAAGCGCGCCCGCGCGCCCATTCCCCATTATGATGTTTGCGCCGGGCTGATACGCGATGAAGCCGACCGCCTCTTGATCGCGCGGCGTCCGCTCGACGGCTTGCTCGGTGGCTTGTGGGAGTTCCCCGGCGGCAAGCGCGAGGCGGGTGAAACGTTGCAAGACTGCCTGGCGCGCGAACTGCGCGAAGAGCTTGCCATCGAGGTCGAGATAGCCAACCTGTTCACCACGGTCAATCACGCTTTCACCCATTTCAAAATTACGCTGCATGCTTTTGAGTGCCGCTATCTTGGCGCGACCGCGCCCTATGCCGAACCGCAGGCGCTGGAGGCCCTAGACTGGGCTTGGGTCAAAGAAGCGGACTTGGGCGAATACAGCTTTGGCAAAGCCGACCGTGTGGTAATCGCCGCCTTAAGCGAAAGGCGCGGGAGGCTGCTCTAGGCAGAAATCCGCAGAAATCCAATGAGGCGCGGTAAGCTGCATCGTGGTCCACGCCGCCACGGCTTATCAGACTTTTTATTTCAACACGCGCGGTTGCAATCTGGTATAATCTTCTCCGACCATCGTAGCCGAAAGGACAAAATATGCTCACGAAAGAATTACTCGAACAAGTACAGGCTCTCAACGACGATGACAAGCTGACTTTGCTGCGAACCCTACTCAATGATCCAGCTCTAGAGCAATACGCTTACGATCCTTTAGGTATTCGCAATAACTACGAGCTTGCGCAGAATATGTTAAAAATTTTGGAGGAACAAAAAGTGGCAGCACATGCGGAAATCGAATAATGGCGCGGTTTCCATTTACAATGCAAGATGGTCAGCCGGGCAGTTATATGCCACGGTTGCCGCTCGAATTATCTCTCGGTTTTCGTACGGTTCAGGTGCTCGGATTAGTTGATACGGGCGCTGCGGTAAATGTCTTGCCATACAGTATCGGCTTGGCATTGGGCGCGGTGTGGGATATGCAAATTAAGCTCGGTCCGCTAAGTGGAAGCCAGGCTGGGTTTGAATCGCGCGCGCTTCCTTTATTGGCAAAGATGCCCGAGCTTACAGGACCAACTGACGTTTCTCTGCAATTTGCCTGGGCAAGTTCAGATTCGATGCCGGTCATACTCGGGCAAACCAACTTTCTCATGGAGTTCAATGTCTGTTTCTTTGGCTCGCAAAACTATTTTGAAGTGTGGCGCGGCTGAACTTGCGCAAACGGTTCTTACCGCTGCTTGGATTATGCACTTTACATTCTTACGCCGACATATTTTGCGCGCCTAGCGCGCGCCTAGCTTGAAAGCCCCGACAAATGCTCGAATTGCTGAACAATATCCGCAAGCTGATTATCAGCCTTTTCGGCCAGAACGTGCCGGAAGAAGGCGCTTGGGATCGCATCCCGCCCGAGTTAATGACCCCGCGCGAGCGGCTCTTGCGGCGCAGCTCGCTGGTCATGTTCTGGGGAGCGCTGGTCAACTTGCTGGCGGCGCTGGTACTGATTGCGCTGGCGGTCTCGGCCGCGGCGAACGAGCCGGCGCAGTTCACTGCGATACGCGCCGCTTTGCTGAGCAGCTTCAACATCGCCGATGACGCGGCTACGCTCTTGATAATCATCGGCATCTTGGGCAATTTTGCGTTTCTGTCGATACTGGCGGTGGTGATACTGGCGCAGGAATTGTGGACGGTCTTCACGGCTTGGATGCTGGCGGCAGCCAATGCGCTAGCGCTGGTCGCATTCGGGTTTTGGCCGGCGCTGCTGGCAATCGCGCCGCTCGGGGCAGTCGGCTTGCTGACAATCGGCGATTTGCGCGCGTTTCGACTCAATCCCGTGATGGTCAAGGAATTGCGCGGCCGTATGCGCGGCATACGCGGCTTCGCTATCATCACTGTCTTCTTGATACTGATGAGCTTTTTCACCATGCTGCTCTATCTGCTGCGTGTGCCGCAAGGTGGCGGCGTTGTAACCGGCGAGCTGGGACGATTGCTTTTCATCGGCGTGCTGTTTATCGAATTGATGCTAATTATATTCATCGTGCCGGCTTTGACCGCCGGCGCAATCAGCTCGGAACGCGAGCGCAAGACTTACGATTTGCTGCAAACCACGTTAATCACCAAAGCGACCTTCGTGGTTGGCAAGCTGCAATCCGCGCTGGGTTATATCGTGCTGCTGCTGCTTTCCGCCATTCCCTTGCAAAGCATCGCCTTTCTCTTTGGCGGCGTCAGCGAATCCGAACTGATTCTAGCGCTGTTGGTGCTGGCGGTTTCGGCTTTGGCGCTGGGCGCATTTGGCATGTTCTTTTCGTCCATCACCGAGCGCACCTTGTCCGCCACGGTGCGATCCTACACCGTGGCGATTGCCATCACGATTGGCTTGCCGGTGCTGGCGCTCATATTGTTCCAGGGCGCTTATGGCAATGTCGTGAACAATGTCGCTACCAAAATCAGCCAGAACCCAAGGGTGGAAGCCGCGGTAATCTATGCCGATATGATCGCCACCAGCTTGAATCCCATTACCGCGACCGTATATTCACAGCAGATGCTGATTGATCATCAGAAACTCATCACCATGCGCGTCACGCTTTCTAGCAATGGCGCGACCATTCCGATTTTGTCGCCCTGGGTACTGCTGACCATCAGCTATCTCTCGGTTACGGCTTTGCTGGTTTGGTTCGCCGTGCGGCGCATGGAGCGTCAAAGCGGCTGAGCTGGTTGGGGCTGGCTGCCCTATTTCCCACTCAATCGGTAGGCAGCAGGCAGGAGGGCGGGAAGTCTAACGAACTTGCCAGCTTGCCCGAGCTAATCTGCTTTGACTTGTTGCCAGATTTCAAGCAAGCAATTCCGCTTCTGTTACATCCCCAGTTGGTATGGGCAGCAATCATCATATCAGCAAGATTGTCAAATCTGTTGTCGAGCGCTTCAATCTTCGCGTTCAGCCAGTCTAGAGCGTCGACGTCGCCGAATTCTGATTTTCTACCTGATGTCCATCAGATTATTGCAATGTAATTCTAATACGGAATCTAGGAAAATTGCCGGCTCATTGCCATGGCGGCAGCTATTTCACTTGCCGCCCAGCGCGGCACGAGCCGCTGGCGTATCAATGCGCGCAAGCGCTTCGCGCGCGAACTTGCGCACACCGGCATTGCCATCATTCAGGGAGTATTTCAGGGCGGGGACTGCGCGCCCGCTGCCGATTTTGCCCAGGGCTTTGCATGCGGCGCGCTTGACGGCGCTGCTGGGGTCGAATAGCGCTTTTGTCAAGCCGGGGACAGCCGGCGGACCAATCTGAATCAAGGCACCGGTGATGCCCGCACGCAAGAACATGTCGTTGAAGCGCAGGGCATCCAGCAGCGCTGGCACTGCGGCTTCCGCTTCGTCGCCGATTTGTCCCAAAGCCTTGGCAGCCAGATAGCGCGTCCCCGGGTCGGCTTGACGGACGAAATCAGCCAGGCGCGGCACGGCCGGCGCGTAGCGATGTTCGCCCAGGAAGACGATGGCGTTGGCGATATCTTCCGCGTTTGCGCCGTCGCGCATTACCTGCCAGGCTTGCTCCACTGTCGCGAAGGCGGTCATTGCCTAGCCTTTCATGTCATTTGATTATGATGGCGGCCAATTCGCCGAAGGCGCGGACCATTTGGCAAGCAACCAAGGCGTATTTTACGCGGGAACGCTAGCTCACGCTACTATTGTTGCGCGGTAGTGTATCCTTTTCGCTTAAAATACCGATCTATATCCCAAATTAAAATCAATGTCGCAAACACCGTATAAAAGCATTAGGAGCATATTAGAGGTCATTTTTTTGCGGGGATGCCCTAGAAATAGCGCAAGAACATCGACTTATAGTGGGAGCTTCACGGGGGAAAAAGTCGCAGCCGCCGCGCGCCACCCCTACCAGCCAATCCCAAATGTCGCCGCGGGATCCTGCGGCTCGTTGCGGTAGCGAATCTCGAAATGCAAGTGCGGGCCCGAAGAGTTGCCCGTGCTGCCGACATAGCCAATTACCTGGCCCGCCGCGACAAAGCTCCCGCAGCGCACAGCCAGGCTGTCCATGTGCCCATAGAGCGTCGAGAAGGGCCCATGGCCGATGACGACAGTATTGCCATAGCCCCAGCTGTTCCAGCCGGCATAAAGCACCGGACCGCCATTCGCCGCCAATATCGGCGTGCCCGTCGCCGCCGCGATGTCGATGCCGCTGTGCCCGGCGTAAAAGCCGCGCACAAAGCTGCCATTGGGCAGCGGATTGCTCCAGAATGTGCCGCCGCCCGCCACAGCGCCGCAGCTATTGGGATGGCCGCGCGCGAAGGCGATGACATTGCCCGAGGCGTCTTCTTCGACCGCCACGTTCCAGGTGATGATGGGACCGACGCCGCCAGGGATAAAGAGCCGAGTGCCGCTGGGCAGCTGCGTATCTGCGGATAACTCCGGCAAGTCATTGGCGGGCGAGTCGATGATTAAGAAGGGGTCTGCAATGCCGTACTGCTCGGCAATCGCGCTGATGTCCTTGCCCTGGCTGGCTAAGACAGTGTGGCAGGCACCGTCGGCCGGCGGGATGCTGAGGGAGTCGCCCGTGAACAGGATTTGCGCCTTGCGATAGCTGTTGCACCAGGCGATGCTCTCGCGGCTGAGCCCGAAGAGCCGGGAGATGGAATCGATAGTGTCGCCGCGCGCGACTGTGTAGCTGGTCATGCGGCTGCGGCTGCGCTCGGGAACGATGGTGAAGGGGTCGTAATTCAAGCCCGTGATTGCCATAAGGTCTGCTTCGGCGAGGGTATCTGGCGGCGTCGCCAGCAAATCGGCGATTTGCGCGCTGCTGAGCGTCGGGATGCGCTCTGGCATGCGCTCTAGCAAAGAACCGCCGCTGGACGCGGAGGGCAGGTTGATATCCGTCGCGCGCGGCACGGCGGTGGCGGCTGGCGCGCTGGTTGCGACAGCCGTGATGCCGCCAGCGGGGGCGGGTGCAGTCAGCACCAGTCCCGCGCTAGCGCCCAGCAAGACAATCGCGACAACCAAGAAAAGGCAACCGGTCGCCCGTCGCCACAAAGGCAGCCGCTCGGCGCGGCGATGCGGCTTTACCGGGGTAGGGCGGCTGTCTTGGAAGTTGAATGAACTGCTCATAATAACGCGTCTATGCGACTCCGCGACTCCGCTTGCCCTAGCGCTGGGCTAGCGTGGTTCTCATCCAGCCTAACCGAGCCAAAGGCGCGGGTCAAGCGCAGCGCGATGCCTTTAGTCAGCTGCGGACGATAAATCAATCAAGTCCAGGGCGAAGGGCAGCTGCGGGCGCGTACCAAATCCCAGACTGAACTGATTCCAGTTGCTGACAAAAAGTCGGTTCGCATCGGCATCGTATGCGACATCGCTCGCGCCGCGGAAGTCGCGCGCCAGCATGACCAGCTCCCCGTCCTGGAGCTGCGCCACGCGGTTCCAAGCCAGCAGCGCAATGAAGATTTTGCCATCCGCCGTCGCTGTGATGCCGTCCATGCCATAGCCACTATCCGCTTCGTCGAAAAAGAGGCGCTCGGCGCGGCGCGCGCCTTCATCCGCGGCGTCGCTGACTGCCACGCGGAAGACGCTATCCTGTTCGCTGTCGGTTATCAGCAGCGCGTCATGCGCGGCATCATAAGCCAAGCCCGTCGCCGCGCAAGTTTCGCTGCAGGGCAATTGCCAAAAGAAATCGAATTCGCCGCTCGCTGGCGCATAAGACCAGACGATGCCGGTTTTGCGGTCGCTGATATAAATCAGTCCGGCGCTATCAACAGCGATATCTTCCGGCAGCGTCAAATTCGCGGTTTCCAGAATCGCTTCAAGCGTTCCATCCGTATCTTCCGTCGTACCTTCCCAATTGCTCGCAGATTTGCCCGCATAGCGCCAGACTATCGCGCCCTTGGCGTCGAGCGGGGCGATGCGGTCGAGTATGTAAAGCGTTCCTTCATCTGTGCCTTCATCCGTTCCAGCATGCGCCCAATCCAATCCCGTCACCGAGCCGATGCGCGCGCGGCTGTCCGGGATTTCGCTGAGTTCGCCCTCAGGGCTGATTGACCAAAGGGCGCCGCTTTGATAGCTGCCGGTATAAAGCCTGCCGTCAGCGCCGATCGCCAGCGCCGCGGGATAGGCATCATCATCGGGCAGGGTCATGTATTCGGAGACGGTGAGGCCCGCGGCGACGGCCACGGCTTGCGCGCGCGGCGCGGAGCCAATCACGAACCAGGTCATGGCGGCGATGAGCAGCGCGCCGATGGCTAAGGATGCGACCAAGAAGAGCAGGGCGCGCGCTCGCGCGTAAGGCGCTGGTTTAGCCTGGGCGTCGGTCATAGCAGGTCTCGTCTAAACGGTCTACAGGCGCGTCATTGTAACGGACAAACCTGGACCTGCCTATAACCGAGCGCAAATTGGGAATATGATCAATCTCGTTGCCAGGCTGATGCGCCAGCGCTGTTTTCCACCATTTTGTCAAAGCTGGATTGCGGACTGTATCCCAGCATGGCGCGCGCCTTCTCGTTAGAAACATGCGGTCCTCAATAAGATGTAGAAGGGCATTGTGACAGCGCGCTAGGGGCGGTCGGTATGGCTCTGTTGAAAAACACCCCCATCCCGTAGGTCTATGTCTACGTGACCCCGGCCCCTCCTCGCCATCTCTATGGCGAACGGGTTTGGGGTGGGGGAAATCGAGTATTTCAACAGAGTCGGTATTGTCGGCGCTGATGCGCCAGCAGCGTTCCCGCCACGACGGCGCGCGCATCGGGGAAAGCCAGGACCCAGGTTTTTCCACCGGTGTCGCTCACCGCGCAGACCGCGTCGCGGCGTATCAATCCGTATTAATCCAGTGGATAGACCGGGCGCTTGAGATGCCGATAAGGAAAGCGCGCTAGATTGGCGCTGCACAATCCGGCCGTGTCCATCTCAATCACGGCGGCGGCGATGGGCAGGTAGGCGGCGCGATAGGCGACAGCCGATTTGACCACGATCATGCGCTGCGCTTCGGGCATGATGCCGATATGCCGCAACTGCGCCAGGTCCATGGGCGGCGTTTTGCGCGCGGTCAAGAGGATATGCAGTCCGCCTGCGCGCAGCCAGGCGCAGTTGCCCATATTTACTTCATTGCCATAGAAGGCGGCAAAATGGTTGTCCGCCAATTCGGGTTGGAAGACGCCGTCCGAAAGCGCCTGAACACAGCCCGTCACGCGCACTGGCGCGCCATGCCACCTGTCCGCCTTTGCGCCAATATCCAGCGTGAGCGCCGCGCCGGTTCCCGCTTCCCAGCAGGCAGCCACCGCTGCCGCATCAGCCACGACGATGACGCCGCCCTGGACGTCTTGCTGCAGCATTGCCAAGAGCGCGTCCGTGCCATCGCCCGGTGTGCCGCCGCCGATATTGTCGGCGGAGTCGACCATGATGACGGGACCATTGTCGATTTGCGCCGCTTGCGCTACAGCTTCGGATGGCGGCAGGAAACGCGGCAAGGCAGCCGCGCGATGGGCGTGCAGCAGGTCGCTCAATTCGCGCGCGTATTGCCGCGCCAGCCGCGGCTGATTGTCGGTTGTAACGATGACGCTAGCGCCGCAGTAGGGCGTATCGGCATAGGCGAAGCCGGCCATCAGCGCAATACTGAGCACCGCGGCTTCGGCTTTTATTGCGGCTGCGCGCGCCACAGCCAGCGAGAGCGGTTCGTCGTCTGTGCCAGTGCTTTGCGGCGGCAGCAGCAGAGCAGGGCGGGCATAGGCGGCTGTCGGGACGACCTCCCGCCGCAGCAGGCGCTCCAAAAGCTCGACCGCTTCGCCGCCGCGCGCATGGGTATCGATATGCGGATTGCTATTGTATGCCAGCAGCATGTCCGCCACGTCGAGCAAGTTCGGGCTGATGTTGCCGTGCATATCCAATACGACGGCGATGGGCGTCTCGTCGCCGACTATCGCCCGTATGCGCGCGACGATGTCCCTTTCGACGTCAAGCTCGTCCTCCGCGACCATCGCGCCATGCAGGGACAGCAGCAGGCCGTCCAGGGGCAGCGCCGCGTGCGTTCGCCGCAGCAAATCCGACAGCAGAGTTTGATAGGCAGTCGCCGTTACCGTTCCGCCTGGCATGGCTGTGGCGTAGAGCGTCGGCAGCAATTGCCAGCCCTTGGCGGAGGCGCTTTCTATCATGCCACCGATGCTGGAGCGCGTCGCGGCCATTCCCCGCAGCAAGGCTTCGCCGCGGCAAAGCGCGCCCATTTCAAAGTCAGCCAAGGTCGTGGGCTGTTCCAGGAAGGTATGCGTCTCGTGCAGGATGCCGCCGATAGCGATGCGCCGGGCGGGTGAAATGGATGGTGAACTCATAGCAGTTTTTCAATCTCATAGCGAAGGGTTTATTGAAAACAAATACTTGACTTCGTTAAATGTTAGTGTATAGTATTAAAAAGATAAATTAAATTATCTATCCGTTATATTTGAAACAATCCTTTACGATATGCAAATAGTCAATGTCGACAAGAATTAAAATATCAAAGCAAGCCAATGCCAGATAAGCGTGAGCTAGGCAAGAAGAACGATGAATAACATTGCGACAGGTCAGACATCGGTTGTTGAAACTTCTGATGCCGAGCGCATAGCGACGCTTGAAGAACGGTCGCAGTACGCTGCAAGCAAGTCAGAACTTCATCGGTCCTTGCAGATTTTATTCACGGCATTGTTGGCAACGCTAGGCGGGCTAATTTTTCACTTGCACAATATGACTTTATACGAGATTGCGGAAATACGATCAGTGTTGTTTGATATGTTGCAGCGTATGCCTGGCGGCTAGGCATGTCGCGCAAGTCAAGGCTCGATTGATTTTGCCTGTATTTGCGGACACTGCTTTTGCTGCCATTGCCTGGAAATACTGATGAATCAGCCCGCTGGCGATTGATCAACGGTAAGAATCCCACTGGCTGCAATCAGCGGCAGCTCGACAGCTTCGGTCATGCGCTGTATCGCCGCGCTGTCCTTGAAGCCGACCCCGGTCAGCACCGCCACCACCACATCGTCTGGTTTCAGCCGCCCGCTTTGCCGGTCGGCTTTAATCGCGCCCCAAGTAACGGCTGAGGCTGGCTCGACGAACAAGCCTTCGCGATTCGCTAGTTCTTCCTGCGCTTGATACGTATCTTCATCGCACACGGACACTGCCCAGCCGCCCGAATCCCGCAGCGCCGCCAAAGCCAAGTCGCCATCCGGCGGATTGGTCAAGATTATGCCGGAAACCATGCTGGTACAATCGTCCAGGGCTTGCAGGTTTCTGCCGTTTTCCCAGGCTTGGGTCAGGGCATCGCAGCCTTTTGCCTGTACCGAGACCATGCGCGGCAGGCGGTCAATCATGCCGGCGGCGCGCCCTTCCTGGAAGCCCTTATAAATCATGCTGAGCAATCCGCCGCCGCCGACCGGCACATAAACCACATCCGGCGCGACCGCCCCCAACGCTTCGCAGATTTCGTAAGCGATGGTCTTTGCGCCTTCCATGCCCAGCGGGCTGAAGCTGCAGGCGGTTATCATCATCATCCAGCCGCGGCTTTCGCAGAGCTGCGCGCAGTTCGTCCAGGTCGCGTCCTCGACGGCCGGGTCATAGCCCAAGCCGCGCACGGAACGCAGCGTCGGGCCGTAGGCGATGATTTGACCGATTTTGGCGCGCGGCGCGCGTTCCAATGTGAAGAGGTAGCCATTCACGCCCGCCCGCACGCCATAAGCCGCGGTCGACGCGCCGGCATTGCCCGATGAGGTGCTGACCCAGGTGTCCTTGCCTTGTTCGACCAACTGCGAAATGCCTACGGACGAAATACGATCTTTGTAGGAGCCAGTCGGGTTTAAGCTCTCATTCTTGAAATACAAGTTGTCCAGCCCCTGCGCCGCCCCCAAATGCGCCGAGCGCAGCAGCGGCGTACCGCCTTCGCCCAAGCTGACGATATGCGCCCTGTCATCCAAAGGCAGGTGGGCGGCATAGCGCCAAATGCCGGGCAGTGTCGGGTCTACGGGAATCTCGGGCGATGTATAGACCACATTGAGCATGCCACCGTCGTCCGGGCAGGTGGTGAGGGCGCGATCGTCTATGGCTTTATGGCAGCTCCTGCAGACCAACTGGTACATAAGGCATCCATCCGTTTGGCTTGATGTTTCCTCGCGATTGTAAACGATGCTGGGTCGAATCGCCAAAATCGGCGCTGGAATAGAGACCAGCGCTTCAAAGCGAGGGCGCATAGTGGTTTTCGCGATTACTCTGTGGGAACCTGTGGGAAGATGATGTCGGTCTATGTCTTTCGCCGCGCCTTCAATAGAATCCGCAGAATCCAAAGAATCCGCTCCAGGTTCATCGCCTTCTATGCAGTGAGGAAAACAATGATACAAAGACTTTTGCCAGTTTCAGTAACGAATGACTATCGCGGCCATCCGCTCGCAAAGTGGGTCTTCATCGCGCTGACCGTGATAAGCATCGGGCGCAGCCTGGTGCACATGTTCGCCGCGGATGGCGGGGCGGGAAGCATCGCCAGTATCACGCTCGATGCCTTTAGCCCCGGCGGTTCGAATACAATTATCACCATGTTCGCCTTATGGGGGCTATCGCAATTGATAATCGGGCTGGTCTATGTGGTCCTGCTCTGGCGCTATCAATCGCTTATACCATTGATGTATGTCTTCTTTGTTTTCGAATATGTCATGCGCTTGCTCGCGCCTGCCTATTCGCCAGGGCTGGAAACCCTGGAAACTGCGCCCGGCGCAATCGGCAATCTCATATTTATACCCTTGGGGCTGGTGATGCTGGCTTTGTCGCTACGAGACAGTTGAAATTCAAGATTATTCTGCCGAAGCATTAGGCGACTGCCAGGTCGCCGCTACCGATTGCCTCAGTTTGCTAGGCCTTGCACATTCTCCGTAGCGACCAACTCCGTGCCCGGCACGCTGACCGGCGTCCGTCCGCGCGGCTCAATCTCGCCTAGCAGCAGTTCGGCCGCCGCCACTGCCGCGCAGGGGCGAAAGCTGAAGCTGCAAACAAAGGCGTCGATTTCGGCATATTGCGCCAGTTGATAGGGATCGCGCAAGGCGACAACAATCAGACGCTCTGGCACGCGCTGCTGCAAATCGCCTATGATTGCCGCTTGCCGGGACTGGCCGAAGTCCATGCCCGGCAGCGTGTAGTTCTCGCTGACGGCGATGACGACGCCATCCGCCGGCAATGCGGCGTCGGTGTAGGCTTCCGCCGCGATGACAGTTAGCTTATCACAGCGCGCTTGCATGGCAGCGGCAAAGACATCGAATGCAGGACGCGCTTGGTTCGGTCCGATGCCGCGTGTTTTTGTCAGCACGCTGTAGGCGCTGCGCAGTGTGGTGTTGACCAGCGTGATGGGCGTCGCGGCTTTGATGGGCAGCAGCTGCTTGCGATCGCGCAATATGGCGACGGCCGCGCGCGCCGCTTCAAGCTCGACGGCGCGATGGCTGGCTTGGCCGACGCTGATGGCGGCTTGCGCCAGGGGCTCGCCGCGGAAACCAGCGTCGCGCTTGAGCCGCAGGATGCGCGCGACGGCGTCGTCGACGCGCGCGCCGCTGATTGTCCCGTTCTCGACCGCCGCGATAACCGCGCCAATCAGGCTGCGCTGATTTTCGAGATAGGTTTCGGCATCGTGGTCGTAATGTTCTTCCGCCAGCATCATCAAATCGACGCCAGCCTGGAAGGCTTGAATCGCGGCGTCGGCGGCTTGGTAATTGCGCTTCATCGAGCCCATATTCATGCTGTCGGAGACAATCACGCCCTCGAAGCCCAATTCGCCGCGCAGCACATCGCCCAGGATAATCGGCGAAAGTGTGGCTGGCCTTTTGGCATCGAGCGCCGTGAAGATGATATGCGCCGTCATGACGATTTTCGCGCCAGCTTGGATGCCTGCGGCGAAGGGGCGCAAATCAATGCGGAAAAGCTCAGCGCGCGGGCGCTCCACCGTCGGCAAGCCGCGGTGGCTGTCCATGCGGGTATCGCCATGCCCGGGGAAGTGCTTGAGCGTCGCTACCGCGCCATTGTCTTGCAAACCGCGCACCGCCGCGGCGGTCATTGCCGCAACCAACTCCGGGTCTTCGCCGAAGGCGCGCATGCCGATGATTGAATTGTCGGGGTTGGAATTGCAGTCGCAAGCAGGTCCCAGCACCGTGTTGAGGCCGACCGCCGCCATCTCTTTGGCGATGACGCGATACATGTCATAGGCGATCTGCGGATTGCCGCTTGCGCCGATAGCCATGTTGCCTGGTCCCATGGCGCTTTCGGCGGTCATGACCGACCAAGTGCCTTCTTGGTCAGCGCCCAGCAACAACGGTATGCCCAAGCGCGTGCCGCGCGCGTAGGACTGCAAGGTCCGCGTCAGCTCGATGGCGGCGCGGGCATTCGGCACGTTCTCGTCGCCGATATAAGCCGCGCCCACCAGATGCTCGCTCATCAGAATGCGGGCGGCTTCTAGCTGGTCGGCGGCGAAAGCCAGCATGAACATCTGCCCGACTTTTTCTTCGATTGTCATCTTGGCAATTGTTGCTTGGATGTTCATGTTTTCTCTTATCCCCGCCCGCTCAACTGCCGTGATAGTAGACGCGCTTGGCGGAACTGCGGAAGATTAGGAAGGTCAGTAGCAGAATGACCAAGAAGAGCAGCCAAGCCATGGCCGAAGCGTAACCCATCTTGAAGTAGGCAAAGGCGTTGTTGAAGAGATAAAGCGAATAAAACAGGGTGGCATCGCCCGGTCCGCCGCCGGTGATGACATAAGCCTCGGTGAAATACTGGAATGCGCCAATCAAGCCGACGATGGTATTGAAGAGAATTATCGGACTAATCATGGGTACGGTAACATAGCGGAACTTGCTCCATAAGCTGGCACCGTCCAGCGACGCCACGTCATAAAGCTCTTGCGGCACGTCTTGCAGCGCCGCGAGATAAATCAACATCATCCAGCCCGTGCCCCACATGCTCATCATAATCAGCGCCGGCTTCGCCCATTGCGGGTCGGCAAACCAACTGATGACCGGCAAACCAAGCCCGGACATGATGACGCTGACGATGCCGTACTGCGGATGCAGCAGCCAGGTCCAGACGATGCTGGTGGCGACCAGGGGCAAGATGCTCGGCAAATAAAATATCGTCCGGAAGAAGGACAAACCCTTCACTTTTTGATTCAGCAGAATCGCCAGCGCCAGCGCCAGCATGTTGCCCAGTGGCACGGCGAACACCACAAAGTACAAGGTATTGGTTAGCGCCTTGATGAAAAGCGGATCGAAAAACAGCAGTTTTTCATAATTAAACAAGCCGATGAAACGGGGTGAAGAAATCGGCGAGTAGCGAGTCAAGCTGTAATAAAAGGAAGAGATGATCGGATACAGGCTGAATGCGAGGAAGCCGACGATCCAGGGCGAGATGAAAATTAAGCCCACGCCGATTTTGCGCAGTTCGCGCCGATTCATGCCAGCAAGCATAGCGCGCCTCGTTTTATGCGAGCCGCCGCCCCCGCCGGTTTTGATAGGTCCGGTCGCGCTCACCGTCTATCCCTTCAAGCCCGTTAACGAGATGCCTTGGATAAAGACGCGCTGCATGAAGAAGAAGATGAGAATGATTGGTGCCACAGCCATCGTCGACGCCGCCATCAAAATGCTGAAATCGGTGATGCCCTGGGAGTTATGGTAGAGCGCCAAACCCAATGACATCGGATAGAGCGCGCGGTCATTGAGGTAAATCAGCGGTCCAATGAAATCGTTCCAGGACCAGATGAACTGGAACAGCGCCACTGTCGCCAGCGCCGGCTTGCACAGCGGCAAGATGATGCGCGTGAGCAATACCCATTCGGAGCCGCCGTCTATGCGCGTTGCTTCGGACAGTTCCTTGGGGATGCCCAACATGAATTGCCGCAGCATAAAGATGAAGAAGGGGTGGCCGAAATAGGCTGGGATGATGAGCGGCAGCCAAGTGTTCACCCAGCCCACTTTGCTAAAAGTTACAAATAAGGGAATCATCACGACGTGGTAGGGCAGCATCAAGGTGGAGAGCACAAGCACAAAGACGACATCGCGCCCTTTCCATTCCACGCGGGAAAAGCCATAGGCTATCAAGCTGTTGGATATGAGCGCGCCGATGACAGCGGCTGCGGCAATCTGCAGCGAGTTGCTCAGATATAGCAGAAAGGGCTGCTCATCCAGTGCCTTGGGATAGTTGTCGAATTCGAGCGGGCTGGGGATCCAAATCGGCGGGTCCAGCAGCAATTGGTCGATTGGCTTCAGCGATGTCGAAATCATCCAGAAGAGCGGCAGGATAAAAGTCGCCGACAACAGGACCAGCAATACGAATGACACGATTGTGTTTATGTTGTTTCGCTTGATGCCGAGGTTCGTAATCATTGATTAAGAGGCAATTTGGCTTGTCCGCTACTGGCTAAGTCAATGCGCTTTTTCTATCCCATCCCGTCCTACTACGTGCCCCCACCTCCCTCGCCATCTCAGCAGAACCAAAAAAGTAATGAAAATACGTGAATCGCCGCTTTTCTACCCCAGCCCCGGCCCGCTCTCGCCATCTCTATGGCGAGCATCCCGTATCAACAGGGAAGGGTGACTCGACGATGAGATAGGTAGATAGTGCGCCATAATTAGCGCATTTGGAGAAAAAATCTCGTGTTCGGCGAACGCGCTCCCCCTCCCTGACTCGTCGGGGAGGGGGCCGGGGGGTGGGGTAGACTTGGCAATTCGCGCGACGTTCATAGGTGTCCGCTCCTCCCAAGAAACTTCGGGAGGGGATGGGCTTTGCCTTAAAACTGGCGATATTCGTTTTCGACAGCGGTTTGCACGGCGTCGAGCGCTTCTTGAGCCGATTTTTCCAGCCGCAGCGCCTGGTCAATTTCCGCCTGGAGCCGGTCCATATAGAAGTTGGCGACGGGTATCATCGGCGTGGTCAAACCGCGCGGGCTGCCCATGCTCTCGAAGAAGGTGCGATAGTCGGGATATTCGTCGAAGAGCGCGGCGATGCGCGGCACTTCCAGGGCGGCAGTGGAGCCGGTGGTCGTGCTCGGGGTATCTTTCCAAGCAGCCACCGTCGCCATGACGTTGTGATCGGTGATGCCAGACCAGAACTTGGCGAACTCGTAAGCAGCGGCAGGGTTTGCCGCGCCGGTCGGGATGATTTGGTAGTTGCCCCAAATCCAGGTGCCCCAGCCGGTGCTGTCTTCTTCGCCGGCGACGGGCGGAAGATGCGTAACGCCCCAGCGGAAGCCGTCAGCGGCGAATCGCTGGAAATCGCCCAGTTTCCAGGGACCGATGAGCTGCATGGACAAGCGCTCGGAGACGAAGGGGTCCTGCGTGCCGCCGCGTTCGCCGGAAAGGCCGGATTGGAAGCGCTGGAGGCCTTCGACGCCGTAGCGCTCGCTGTAAGTCATCATCCACTCTAGCGCGCGCACATTGTTGGGGTCGTTCGCGGTGATGCTATCCGATTCGGAATCGTAGAGTTTGCCTCCGAAGTTGCCCATCCAAGACCGCGGGATGCCATGGCCCTGACCCAGGTGCAGCAAGCCCATGCGCTCGTAGTTGCCGTCGGCGTCTTTTACCGTCAGCATGTCAGCCATTTCATCAAGCTCTGCAATCGTCCTGGGTCCGACTTCGGGATCCAAGCCGACTTCTTCAAAATGCGACTTGTTCCAAGCCAGGTCATAAACGCCGAAGCCGCTGGGCGTACCGTAAAGCGTGCCATCGACGACGCCGCCGTCATAGGCTGCTGGCGTTAGGAAGTCTTTGAATGCGTCCAAATCTTCCTGCGGTCCCAAATCGGAATAAGGCGTGATGCCCCCAAGCGCAGCCAGCCCTGGCAGCTCGTTGGAACCAAAAAAGGTCGCGACATCGGGCGGTTCCCCGGAAGCGATAGCGGCTGTCAAGCGCACCAGGAAGTCGCTATATGGCACGACCAGTGGCTCGACGCGAACGGCGTCCTGATATTCATGGAATAAGTTGACGATGTCCTGAACATAGATTTCCCATTGTTCGGTCCAGCCATGCCAATACGTGATGGTAACGGGGTCGTCTTGCGCCAGCACGCTGTGGATGGGAAGCCCGCCCAGCGCCATGGCACCGCCGCTGCCCGCCAGCGCCTTCAGCATATCGCGGCGCGAAAGTCCTGTTTTCTTAGCCAAAGTCATGATTTTGCTTCTCCTTAAAGTATTATGTTCGCATTCCAAGCAAGCTTTCTTCATTGCAAGCCTTCTTCATTTGCAACTGTCTCTTATGCTCACCTCCTTGCCGTAGCGAATGTGGCGCGGGCGCGCCACTAGCGGCAAAAGTTGAAATTATTGGAAATCATCAAATGACCAGTGCTGGCTCCAGCGGACGTCAATCTCTTCGCGTACGCGTTGGTAGCGTATGTCGGTTGAAAGCCGAATGCGGTTTTCTGGCGAGTCGTTCGTCGTCGCAGCGTGGGTCGTGAATGCGCCGTGCACGACCATATCGCCGGCTTCATAATCAGCCAGCAGCCAGCGCGTATCCAGGCGCTCCGCCAGCGATGGCAGGTCCTTGCTTAGCCAGCCATGCTTGCCCATGTTCTTGTTGTAGGCATTGATGCGTTCTTTCGGCGGCAGCTCGGCATTGAGTTCTGTGAATTCGGCTTCTTTGCGCCGTCCGAAGTGATGCGAGTTCTCCAAGTAGACCAGCCCGCCCATTGCATGTGGGATGTCGCCTATGGGAATCCAACTGGTGCAAACGCTGTCTGTTCCCCCGCGCAGATAGACGAGATCGTAATGCGCGCCAGTCGAAAGAGCTTCGCCGGGTCGGATGTGGCGGATGAGCTTGCGCTTATGCAAGTAGACGGGTCCTGCTAGGAAGGCTTCGTAGAATTGCCAGATTGGCTTTGCCAGGCAGAAGGCTTCATAAGCCGCCCAGCGATGGGTCTCCATCTGTGTCTTGCGGATGAGGTTCTTGTTCTCGTCCGCCCCGTCATAGATGCCCTCGATGGCATCGACATCGCGCCGGATCAAACCCGTATCTTGGAAAGCCGCGAAGTAACGCCGGCGGAAGCTCAAAACTTCATCCCGATCGAGGATGCCCTTGAGCCAAAGATAGCCTTGTTCGCGGAATTGCTCTCGGAGCGTGTGGATTGGCGTATTGGCGCTGGTGGGACACAGCCAGCCCAGTCGATTTGGTGCGGATGACAAGGTGTATCCATTGCTGGTTAGTGGCTGCTGCAATACAGCCGACGCTTCCATAGGCTTCACCTTCCAATCCAGATATTACTGGTGATTATAGCATGGCGGGCTAATGCTGTCAAAATCCATAACTGTCGGATTTAACATCATGCTGACGAAATGTGAGGCTTGTCCACTTCTGACATATTTGTGCCCAATGCGGGACTATTACCAGTGGGCGACTGACCCGCAGTGTCGCAGGTCAGTGTCTACGCGACCTACGCGACCTACGCGACCCTTGGTGCCTCAGTGTTGAAATAATTTGATGCGATTGCCCTGACCTGCGCCTTGGTACCGTGATGGTCTGGCTGGATGACCGGATACGGCAAAACGCCGAAGCATGGACGCTGGCAAAAGACGGCGCGGCGCTGCCCGGTTTCTCGCTGTCGCTGCGGGAATTGTTCCGCGCCTGAACCCCCAAGCGCGCAGTGCGCGGTCGTCATCAAAGTTCAATCGCAGTTCAATCGCAAGCCAATCACACACAGCCCGATACCCTGAAAAAACGAAGGCGATGCGAGGCCCTGCTAGAACTGCGGCTGACGCGACTGTTTCACTTTACCGCGCCCATGGTCAAGCCGCGAACAAGTTGCCGTTGAAAGAGCGCGACCATGAGAAAGACGGGTGCCAGCATCAACATGGCCGAGGCGGATAATTCGCCCCATAGGATTTGTTGATAGCCAACAAAGGAATATAAACCGGTCGGCACGGTGCGGACATTGTTATCCGTCAGCACCAGAGCAAATAAGAATTCGTTCCAAGAAAACAGAAAAGATATGATGCCGGTGGCGGCGATGCCGGGCAAGGCTAAGGGCAGCGTGATCATTCGGAAAGCCTGCCAATGCCCGCAGCCGTCAATCAGAGCCGATTCTTCAATTTCTTTGGGCAGGTCGCCAAAGAACCCTTTGAGCACCCATACGATAATCGCCAGGTTCTGCGCCACATGCGCCAGCATCAAGCCAAAATGGGTATCATGCAGCCCCAGCGTACGATACATCACAAAAAAAGGTATCAGCATAGCGACTGGCGGGGTCATGCGCGTGCTCAGTATCCAGAAGGCGTAATCGACGCGCCCACGGAACTGGAAACGGGCTAGCACATAAGCCGCCGGCGCGCCCAACAGCAGCGCAATCAAGGTGGCACCCAATGCGACAATCACGCTGTTGCGGAAGTAGATGCTGATGTCCGTCGCGGTGAAGACACGCAGATAATTGTCGAATATGGGTGCGAAGAGCAATTTGGGCGGACGCGCTGTTGCGTCGACAGGCGTCTTGAGCGACATGGTGAAGAGCCAATAGATGGGAAAGAGACACCAAAGCGCGAAGAAGCACAAGATGATGCGCCGCAACAGTGTTTGCCAGCGCAATACGCGCCGCGGCTGGGCGTATGCCATGCGATTGCTCACAGTTCTTGTGCCAGCAGGCTGCTGCGCCGCAAAAATATCTGCGCGAAGATAATCACCACGAGCAGCATCACGATAGCTATTGTTGATGCCTTGCCCAGGGAAAGGAACTCGATGCCCTGTTGATAGGCGAGCAGATTCAAGGTACGGGTGGTGATGCCAGGTCCGCCGCCGGTCAGGACAAAGATGATGTCAAAAGTTTTGAAAGCGTCCATCGAGCGAAATAGGATGGCAACAGCCAGATAGGGGCGCAGCATGGGCAGGGTCAGGTAACGGAAGCTCTGCCAGCGGTTCGCGCCATCCACCCAAGCCGCCTCGAAGGGTTCGATGGGCAGTACGGTCAAGCCGCCAGCGACAATCAGCAGGATGAATGGCGTCCATTGCCAAGTGTCGACCATGATTAATGTAGGCAGCGCCAAGCCAGGGTCGGCGAGCCAGGCTTGCGGCGGCAAGCCGGCGCTGCGCAGAGAATAATTCAATATGCCTAAGGTGGGGTTGAAAATAATGCGGAAGGTGAAGGTCGCGGCCACCGGCGTGATAGCCATAGGCAGCATGTATAAGATGCGGAAAAATGGCGCGGCGCGGCGCTCTTCGTGCAGTAGAACGGCAATGCCCAATGCCAACGTGGTCTGGATGAGCAAGGCGCAGACTGTAAACACGACGGTGATGCGAAAAGCCCGCCAAAACTCCGGCGTCGACAGCAAATCCAAATAATTTTGCAAGCCGGTGACAGCCCATTGCCCGGGCCGCAGCAGCGAATAATCGGTGAAGCTGAGCAAGAAGCTAATGACGAAGGGAACGATGGTCAAGCCGAGCAGCAGAATCGTCGCCGGCGCTAGCATCAGCAGGATGAAGAGCTGCTGTTCCGAGCGCTGGCGAAGCTGGGGGGCAAGGGCTTTCAGCATCAATTGGTCCGATTCTAAAGCCCCAGCCCCCGGTCCTGCTTAGCCGACGGGAAGGCGGAAGACCCTCGCTGCGCCGCGCTCGGTCATGGAAGTGAGGGATGATCCGGCGCGCTACATGCCAATCGCTTCATTGGCGTTGGCGGCGGCGCGCTGCAAAGCGGGTCCCGCTTCACTGACGCCGATGATGACCTCGTTGACTGCGATTGCCAGCTGGGTCAAGATTTCGCCCGATTGCGGATGGAACCAGGCGCGGGTCATGACGTCGCCATCAGCCGATTGCAGGTTCGCCAAGGCGGCTTCCACCGCCTGCGCGCCAAAGCGCTGGCTGAATGCCTCGCTGTTCCAGGCCGAGGTCCGGGTGGTGGCTGCGCCAGAAGCAGCCAGCATAGCGGAGGTCGGGGCGCTGGTCGCCCATTTCAAGAACAGCCAAGCCCCGGTCTTGTTCATCGAGGCGGCGTTCATGCCGATCATCCAATGCCACATGTTCGGTTTCGAGGGCAGGTCGCCCGCGGCCGGGAATGCCCCATACAAAGTCTTGCCGGCGATTTGGCTGGCTTCTGGATTTTCGATATCGGTGGCGAAGTTGCTCGAATCGCAGGCGATGGCGGAGAAGCCCTGCTTGTAATCTTCCAGCGATTCGTACCAATCATAATTGCCGATACCCAAGGGACCGCCGTCGCGCAGGGTCTTGGCGTACATCTCAATCGCGGCGACGGCTTCGCTGCTGTCAAATGCCGCTCGCCCATCGCGGTCGACGATTTCGCCGCCATAGGAGAATATGTAACCGCCAGATGACCAGGGCACCGAACCGGCTGTCGGTTTGGCGCGCATGGCGATGCCAGCGATGTCATCGGTCTTCAGAGCCAGCGCGAGATCATACAAATCATCGAAGGTGGCTGGCGCGGACATGCCACTGGCTTCCAGCAGGTCGCCGCGCATGAACAGGGTCTGCGCTTCCGCAGTGATAGCCATGGCGTAGGTAACGCTGTCTTCGGGCCAAACCGGGAACTGGCGGGCGCTGGTGAAGATGTCATCGGCATTGTACCAAGCGGCATCAGTGAGATTGCCATCGGCGAAGTAGCCATCCAGCGGCTCCAGCCAGCCGGCGGCGACAGCCTGTCCCATCGACCAAACCATATAGACATCCGGCGTATCACTGCCGCCGCCGAGCGTGACGGGAACTTCGGCGATGTATTCCGCTTCGGAGGCTGTCTGCGCTTCGACTTCTATCCCGGTCAATTCGGTGAAAATAGGCAGCAGCGGCGTGATGGCGGCCATCCATGGGTGCTGCAAGCCGCCTAGGACGAGGCTGCTGCCAGCGGCTTGCCCCCAGTCGATATTGGCGTCGGCATAAGCCTCGCTTTGTGATTGAGCGAAAATGGTCGGGACACGCGCCGCCAGCAAGCCCGCGCCGATGCCCGCCGAAATGCGCCCGAGGAAGTCGCGGCGGGATATGCCGCCCCCGAGGCTGCGGTATACTTTCTTGTGTTGGCTTTTCATAAGCAAATCTCCTTTATTATAAACACAGATTGATATTGTGAGCGCGACCTTGTCGCCACACTCTTTACACACTAGGCGCGATGGCGATTTTGGCGGCTTCGACGCCATCAACCTGCCAATTGGCAGCCGGCGTCAGCGCGTTGACGGCATCGGCGGCGCGCTCGAGCGGCAGTTGATGCGTAACCAGTTCCTCAAATGGAAAGGCGCGCCGCTCCAGTATTTTCATGCTCTGATAAAAATGGTCGGGTCCATAACCAGAAGAGCCGACCAGCGTGATATTATTGGCAAGCAGGTGCGCCCAGGGGTTGATGTCAATCGTGCCAACATCGGAAAAATGTCCTAGCTCGCAATAGCGCCCGCCATTGCGCAGGCAGCGAATGCCTTCGAGCACGGCTGATGGCACACCGGCACATTCAATCGCCACATCGACGCCAGCCTTGCCCAAGGTTGCCTCGCGCACTAAGCGAATGCGCTCTTCGGCATCGCGGACTTCGGCTATGTTTATCGTTTCATCCGCGCCAAATGCGACCGCGACTTCCAGGCGGCGAGCTGGTCCGCCGATGACGATGGTGCGGGTGGCACCAGCCTGGATTGCCGCAGCCACCGCCAAAAGCCCGACTGTGCCCGAACCTTGCACCAGCACGGTATCGCCGGGTTGGATGCCAACGCGCTGCAGGCCGTGTATTGGCGTAGAAAAAGGTTCAGCCAGTACGGCAATTTCGGCTGGCAGGCTCGTCTTGAATAAGCGTGTTCGCGGGTTGGCGTGGTGGATGATCTCGGACATGCCCCCAGCCAGGGCGCGCTCATTGTTGTTGGTGAAGCCGGTTACATCGTAATGCGGGCAGTTAATCACCGGTCCCGGCTGCATCACGCATTCAGCGCAGATGCCGCAGGGTGTGGCTGGCATGGGCACAACGCGGTCGCCGGCGGCTATCGGCTGCCCAACCGTGTCATGGCTTAGGTCTGAACCCAGTTTTTCGATGATGCCGACGAATTCATGCCCCAGTACCAGTGGATAGGTGATGCCGGGCACATGACCCTGATAGATGTGGGTGTCGGTGCCGCAGACGCCGGTGAGTTCTGTTCGCAGCAGCAAACCGCCAGCTGCGGGGTCGGGGATGGCATATTCTTCGATGGAGAATTGTCCATTTGGGGCATCAAGAACCGCGGCGCGCGCATTTGCAACCACAAAATATCCTTACAATATAGATAAGCGAAGAACTATCTTATTGGGCAAACGATAGCATAATGGCGGGCTGATGTCAAACTGGGCAAATGGCGGAATGGCAGCGCATACCACCCTATCGCTTGCATAAGCAAAAGCCCAAATGTTTTTATTTTGTCGGATTCGCATCCGCTGGCTGGCGCAGTTCCCGGAACCATTTGACCGTCCGGCGCAATCCCTCGTCGAAGCCGACGACAGGCGCGTAGCCCAGCAAGTCGCGCGCTTTTTTGATATCGGCGCGCGAGTGCAAAATATCTCCGCGGCGTTCTGGCAGGTAGACTGGCGGCAAGTCGGTCCCTAATTGCTCGTTCAGCTTGGCGACCAGTTCATTGATTTGCACCCGCCCGCCGCTGGCCAAGTTGATGACTTCGCCGGCTGCGCCCTCAGCCGCGCATGCCAGCAGCAAGCCCTGCGTTACATTGTCGATGTAGGTGAAGTCGCGGCTTTGCGCGCCGTCGCCGTATATAGTAGGACCTTCGCCATTCAGCATCAGCTTGATGAACTTGGGGATGGCTGCGGCATAAGCGGAATCGGGGTTTTGCCGTGGACCAAAAACATTAAAGAACCGCAGCGAAACTGTCTGCAAGCCGTAACTGTGATAAAAGGCTTGGGCATAGAATTCGCCTGTCAGTTTGGCGACGCCGTAGGGCGAGATTGGCGCAGGGGACATGCCTTCGTTTTTTGTGGCAGCGGCTTGATCGCCGTAGGCGGATGAAGAAGCGGCATAGACCACGCGCTTGAGGCCGGCGTCGCGGGCGGCGACGAGCACCTTGAGCGTGCCATCGACGCAGTGCCAGTTCGTTTCCAGCGGATTGGCGACGCTGCGCGGAACTGATGGCAATGCCGCCAGATGGATTACATAGTCCGCGCCGGGCATGAGCTTGTTCAGCCGCTCCTGGTCGGTGACGCTGTTGATGGTGATGGATAGGTCGCCGCCCAGGGACTGCAAATAATCGAGATTGGCTTGCTCGCCGGTCAGCAAATTGTCGATTACGCGGACTTGCTGACCCGCGCGCAGCAGGCGCTCGGCAATATGCGAGCCGATAAAACCGGCACCGCCGGTAATCACATAGCAATTTGGCATAGGCTGCCTCCGTTAGTACAGGCCGCTAGCAAACGCTGCCAACATAACTGTCCCTTTTCGATTGCGCAAGCCCGCCCGCGCGCAAACTGGCATTCCCTTCCCCAGCCTGATACACTGAAATCGAGCCATTGACATCAATAACGGATGCCAACATGGACCACCTGTCCTCACATAAAAACAAAGTCGCGGAACTCAATACGATTCTGCAGGGCTGGGAGAACCGCTACGAGTGGCGGCTGCTTTCAAAGTCGATTCCGCGCGCAATTATCGCGGCAGCCATTGTCAGCCTCGCGCTGGGCACTGTCGGTTATCTGAATTTTCGCTTGCGCGCCGAGCAGCTCGTGCTGATTGCAGCCGCGCTTGTTGGCGGCGCTTTTCTGCTGAACTTGATTAAATTGCAGCTATCCCCGCGCAGCCCCGCGGCACGTGCGCGCTATTTCGATATCGAATTCGCTTTGCAAGAGCGCCTATCCACTGCTCTGGAGCTGATGTCGGGGCGCTTGACAACACACCCAGAGATAGAATCGCGACAGATTGCCGATGCCCTGGTCCATGCGCGCGGCATCGAGGCGCGCGCCGCCATCCCGCTGGATTTCCGTCCGCGCGAGCTGTCTCTGATGGGGCTGCTGCTCTTGGCGGTATGTTTGATGGTCGCGCTGCCGCTGCTGACCGGGCAGTATCCAGTTGCCGCGGCACCGGCAATCACTTTTGAAGATCCGATTGAAGAAGTGCGCGAGATTATTGAGACGGTTGCCAAAGAAACCAATCTGGACGACATTGACCGGCGCGAATTGCTTGACGCGCTGGAGCTCGCGCTAGAGCGCTTGGAAGAAGAAGACATCAGCGAAGAAGAAGCCTTTGCCGCCATGAGCCAACTGCAAGCGGAGATTGAAGAGTTCGAAAACAATCTTGAAGATACAATTGAATTGGACCAATCGGCGCTGGCAGCGGCGGCAGAGGCGCTGAAAGATTATGTGCCCGCAGATGATGACGAATCGGCGCAAATCGAAGAGGGGCAGGCAGATTCCGGGCTTGACGAGATGTCGGCCGCGCTGGAGGACATGGCGCAGCAGGCAGGGCAAATGAGCGCGGAAGAAACGCAGGCGCTGGCGCAAGCCCTAGAAGAAGCTGCGTCAGAATTACAAGAGACCAATCCCGAGCTGTCGCAGCGCTTGAACGAGATGGCGCAAGCGCTTCAAGAAGGCGCGAACGACGACATGCAAGAGGCGCTCGAAGAAGCGCGACAAGAACTGGCGCAAGAGCAGCAGCAGCAAGAGAGAAGCCAAAACGCGCAAAATATGCTGCAAGAACAAGGCGAGCGCGCGCAAGAAGCCGCCGAAGAAATCGCCAGCCAGCAGGCGGAAGAACAGCAAGAGATGACCGACCCGCAGCAGGGACAAGCCGAGGCATCAGAATCTGGTGAGCGGCGGGCGGGGCAGGAAAGCAGCCAGCAGTCGGATTCTGCCCAGCAAGGTGCCAACCAAGGTAATCAGCAATCCAATCGCAACCAGCCCGGCATGGAAGAAAATGCCAGCGCGAGCCGCGACAGCCGCTCGTCCGGTTCTGGCGCTGGCGAAGGCGACCCAAACAACCAAAGTCAGCCCGGTGCCGGGGGCGAAGACCAGGGCGCGGATAGTAACAATCGCAGCAGAGGCACGGGCGAGATTGAATACGAAGCGCTCTACAGCCCCAGCGGCATCGACGGCGGCGGCGCGGAGGAAATCCGCCTGCGCGCCGACCCCGGCGATCAGACGCTTAACGAAGGCGACTTTGACGACAATCCGCTAGGCGAATCGCGCGTGAGTTACGATACGGTCTTCAGCGAATATCAGAATACGGCGAACCGCGCCTTGGAAAGCGATTATGTGCCGCTGGGCTTGCGCGATGTCGTGCGCGACTATTTCACCTCGCTGGAGCCGGCCGGCAATCGCTAGTCGGGCTCGACAGGCTTTGCCAAGCGCAGGATGCCCCAGCTTTCATTATCAAGTCCTTCATTATCAAGGCGAACTTTCTTCGATTCGCCCACTTGTTCAAATCCCGCGCGCCGATAGGCTGCGCGCGCAATCGTATTGCGCTCGTCGACGTCTAGCGTCAAGCGCGAGCAGCCCGCCTGCCGAGCAAGCTGGCTGGCATGATTGAGCAGGGTCTTGCTGTGCCCGCGTCCGCGCTGCGCTGGATAGATGGCGAGGAAGGCAATGTAGAAATCCCCGTCTGCAAGATTCTCCCCGAGAAAGTCCAGAATGTGCCTCAGATGAATGACAACAGCCAGCAAACGAAAGATTTGCAGCCGAGCGTATTTCAAGTAGAGCCAGTTGCTGCGCAGTGCCAGGCTGCGCGCCGCGGTCGCCGAATAGGCATGCAGCATGCCGGCGATTGCGGCATCCGCTTGCAAGAAAGTGCTATGGATATGGCTGTTTTGATTGTCCGCCTGCAAATACATGGCTTCCAGCACGGCATTGGCTCGATGCCCGAAGAATTCTGTGAAAATGTTGTCGCCGGCCATCTGCGCGAGTTCTGCGAAGCGCATGGCATGATTTGAGTTGGCTAGGCCTGGGATGAGGGTCATGTTCATCTTTTTCGTTTTTTGCGTATGCTTGGCTGGGTGGCGGCATGTTTAATTTGTGCTCAAGCGAGCTTGCGCAAGGCCTGAATTAGCGCGCCAGCTTGATGGCGTAATTGAGCGCCGCGCGCAAACTGCCGGGGTCGGCGCTGCCCGTCCCCGCGATGTCGAAAGCGGTGCCATGCGCGGTCGTCGCGCCGATGACCGGCAGCCCCATCCACAGCGTCGCGATGTCGCCGCGCGCTTGCAACTTGCGCGCGATGTTCATTTGATCGTGATACATGCAGACGACGCCGTCGAAATCGCCGGCAAGCGCTTGCTTGAAGACGATATCGGCTGGTACGGGTCCGCTAGCGCGGATGTCAGCGCGGATGGCGTCGTGGACAGCGGGCGCGATTTCGTCGATTTCTTCGCTGCCGAATAAGCCGCCTTCGCCAGCGTGCGGATTCAAAGCCGCGACCGCAATCCGCGGCGCGGGGTAGCCCAGCTTTGCCAAGACATCGCGCAGCTGTGTGATATAGCGCCGGATTCGCTCCCGCTTGATATGGGCGACGATGTCCTTGAATGCGATATGCTCTGTTACCGCCACCGCCCATACCGGTCCCGCCGCGCCGAGGATGAAGGGGGCGCGGCTGCCGGTGAGCTCGCCCAGGAACTCGAGCTCGTCGAAATAGTTGTAACCAGCCAGCCGAAAGGATTCCTTGTTCATCGGTGCCATGACCACGCCCTGCGCGCGCGAGCGCATCGCTAGCTCGTAGGCGTATTGCAGGTAGCGCCCAGCCGCTTCCCCGCATTTGGCGTTCACAGCCGGCGGCGGGACGGATCCTAGCTCGAAGCCGGGCGGGGACAAAATGTCGATGCGGCCGGGCTCGAATGTCGCCTGCGCGAGTTCATCAATTGCGCGGGCGCGCAGCGGCGCGTTCAGCGCGGCAGCGGTATCGCGCATAACTTGGGCATCGCCAATGATGAATACTTTGCAGCGCTGATGCCAGCTCTTGTCAGACAGCAGCTTGACGATGATTTCGGGTCCGATGCCGGCTGGGTCGCCCATGGCAATCGCGATGGTCGGTTTTGCGTCCATGCGGTCCCTTCTTGAATTGTCGTCCCTGAATCCTATACCAATGCGCCGCGCCTAGCCATAGGCTTGCGGACGCGAACGCGGCAATCGCATCAGTTTGTTCTTCCACTGAGGGGTGCGAAGACACAGCCCGCCGACACAGCCCTGCGCCACTGACCTGCAATCGCCCAAAATTTTGCGCCAAATTTCATGGGCGAGCCATAGCTTATTGTCGAATGAACAAGATTCGGGTATGATTTCTTTAGCACTGTATATTGAATGCTGGCAAGATAGCAATGAACGAAATGATTAACGTCGACAACGCTCTGCAGGTCATCGCCTGCATTGTCCTCAGCTACTTGATAGGCTCTTTCCCGACTGCCTATATCGTTGGCAAGGCGCGCAACGTCAATATCTTCGAGGTCGGCAGCGGCAGTATGGGCGGCACCAATGTCGCGCGGGCTGTGGGCAAGGGCTGGGCGGTCTTGACCGGGCTGGTTGATATCGGCAAAGGTATCTTCGCCGTCTGGCTGGCGCGGGATATAATCTTGCCGCAGCAGGTCGGCGTGGCGACATCAATCGCCGCGACCAGCGTCGTAATCGGGCACAATTGGTCCTTATTCGCGACCATCCTGACCGCGTCTTTCAAAGAGGGTAAGCTGCGCTTGATTGTGCGCGGCGGCAAGGGCGCGGCCACCGCCTTCGGCGCGATGATGATGATCCAACCTTTTCAGAGCTTGGTCGCCGCCGCCATCGGCATTGTGATTATCTCGCGCACGCGCTATGTCTCGCTGGGCGTCTTGATTGGCTACGCTGTCGCCAATGTCTGGCTCATCTTGCTGGTCGACGCCGAATTCCAGAAACCAATCCTGCTGGTCTATGCGGTCGCGCTCAGCTTTATGCTGCTCCTGCGGCACCGCGGTAATGTTCAGCGCTTGCTGGCGGGCACGGAACGGCGCCTGGGCGAGCCAGCAACGCGTTGAATGACGCGCCAAGCGAATTTTCCCTCTGGCGCGTGATTGCAGTTGCTCCCTCTGCGTCAAATCGGCTGTCGAGCGGAACTGTACTGACAATTCCGAGCTAGGAATGACATGCAAATCAAATCCGAGCAAGACTTGCGCGGCATGCGCCGCATCGGAGAAATTTGCGGCTTAACGCTCAAAGTGATGCTGGACCGAGCCGAAGCCGGCATGAGCACCCGCGACCTGGACGACATCGGGCGCGATTTCCTCAAGAGCGCGGGCGCGGCATCGGCACCCATCAGCGCCTACAGCTTCCCCGGCTTCACCTGCATCAGCCTCAATGACGAAGCGGCGCATGGTGTCCCGCGCAAGGACCGCATGATTCGGGAAGGCGATTTGCTCAATGTCGACGTGTCGGCCGTGTTGGAAAACTACTGGGGCGATACCGGCGCGACCATCATCATCCCGCCGGCTGGTCCAGCGCTGGAAAAGCTCTGTCGGGTAACGCGCCGCGCCTTGTATATGTCTATCGACATGGCGCGCCCGGGTCAGCGCGCCAATGCCATCGGCAGGGCGGTGGAGCGCTATGCCCGCAAAAACGGCTACCGCACCCTGCGTCAATTGGGCGGGCATGGCGTGGGCCGCCATATCCACGAGAAACCCTCCATCCCCAACTTTCATCACCGACGCAACCGCGATGTCTTAATAGATGGCATGGTGCTTACGCTGGAACCCTTCATCAATACCGGCCGCGGCCGCGTCAAAGCCGCGGCGGACGGTTGGACCCTGCGCACGGTCGACGGCAGCGTTACCGCGCAATATGAGCATACTGTTATTATCAATGGTAATGAGCCGATGTTGCTCACCAAAGTTCCCGGGGGCTACGTATGATTACAGGCATTGATCATGTGGTTATCGCTGTCAAGGATTTGCCTCAGACAATCAAGACCTATGAAAGGCTCGGTTTCAACGTAATTCCGGGCGGGCGTCACGACAGTTGCACGCATAATGCGCTGATTGGCTTCGAAGATGGCAGCTATATCGAGCTGCTGGCATTTTATGAGGATTGCGAAGATCACGTTTGGTGGGACCGGCTGCGCGCAAGCGGCGGTGGCTTGATTGATTATTGCATGGCAACTGACGATATCCGCGCCGACCTGGCGGGCTTTCACGCGCAAGGCGTCGAGGCGGGCGATCTGACCGCAGGCGGCCGCAGCCGTCCGGATGGTTATGAGGTGAAGTGGATCAACAACAAAGTTGGCGGCGAGTTTCAAGGTCGCCTGCCATTCATTATTGAAGATATTAGTCCGCGCGCGCAGCGGCTGCCGAGCGAAACGACGCAAGCCAACGGTGTTACTGGCATACATAAACTCAGCTTGGTGACAGAAGACGCGGGGCGCTATGCCGCTATCATGGGGGCTGTATTAGGGCAAACTGGGCAATCATTTGTAGACGAAAATTTGCTTGCAAGGGGCTTTCGATTCACGATTGCTTCGCATATCCTGGAGTATCTGTCACCGCGCGCCGCCACAAGCCCGCTGCAGGCGCATCTGGGCCCGCAGTCGCCGCCGGCTTATCGTGTTTGTTTCAAGACGGGGGGGCATCCCGCCACTATCGCCCCGGAGCAAGCGGCGGGGGTGAGAATTGAGTTGATTAGAGTTGATTAGAATTGAGAATCAGTCCGCTTCATCAAAATAAAGTTTCAGAAAATCATAAACTTCTCGTTTTTGAGCTTCTGAGGCTGATTGTACTATTGCGATTACATTGAGCCAGCCAGTCTCGTCGTCCCAATAGTTCTTTTTCATAACTTGGTGTCTGCCACACAATGGTTGCCACATTGCTGGATCATTTGGATCAAGCTCTGCATGAAGCGAGTGAGGTATTTTATGGTCGGGTGTCAAATTGACCCTACCTCCGCCAACGGGATCAATGTCCCCATTACGCAATCCGCACCAAAGCTCACCTTCCTGCCATGCGCACTTATGATCGTATTGATTGAGCACTTGTTCCCATGTAGCGGAGTTTGGGCGGGTTCGTTTTGATGCTGTATTCCGCCGTTCGGCATTCGGCATCATATATTCGCTGATTTTGAGGTCGCCGCGGTTACGCCAGGAAAGGATGGTGTATCCCTTATCAGTTCTCAGTTCAGACAATCGCTGATGCCAGTTTTCTGGTTGTCGTCCCGTTACGGGATCGGTGGCAACTTGAATCAACTGGTCGCGCGTAGCGACTTTACCGAGGTTGTCTAGGAAGAAAGCTTCAATGCGCGCGCGTATTGAGCGCTGCGTGTATGGACCTTTAATTTTCGCGTTTCTGTCTTCCATTGCCGCCCCTGGAGTAATTTGCAATGCGTGTTTCTGTAATCGACAAATACTCTTCTGTATGGTCACACAGGACCGCGCTGCGATTTAGTTGCAAGCACGCTTCCCCAGTGGTTCCAGAGCCGCACATAGGGTCAAGTACTGTATCCTGCTCTTTGCTAGACATTAGAATTAGCGGTTTAATTACAGACAAGGGTTTTTGGGCGGGGTGCCCAGTTTGTTCATTGCGCCTTATAAAGCCTATATTTAGAGGAGCTTCCAATACGGATGGAGGTCCCGGAATAAATCGCATCTTGCCAGATTGATATCTCGCTAATTGCTCTTTATTCAGAAAATGCTCAGGATATACTGAAGCGTCTTGCCTGGCCAGATGCAGGCAAGTGTTCTGAGCCGAGCGCCAGCCGCGAATCACCGATGGACAATTTTTGTAATACCACGTCAGCCAGGAAACGAGGGAAAAACCGCTGGGTATACAAGATATTTGATGCGCCAGTATTTCCGGGAATCCCCAAACAAATACATGCTCGGATATTTCGCAAGCAGCGATTATGACACTGGACAGCCATTCATGATAATCTGACCTTGTTCCACCCATGCCCTTGTTGTACCAAGGATCTAGAATAACAGTCCTGACATCATTGCTATTTCTCAGGGTATCAAGAACATCAGCAGCCGGCAGTATCGTTATTTGCGAGGTAGATTCCGATTCTTCGGCGACCATTTTATCGGGAAACATACCAATCTGAGTCATGCTCGCGCTCCCTTCTTTGACAAAATATTATCAAAGGTCGCATGGCTCATCAAGCGCGGCGGGCGAAAACCTTTTCCCGTACATAGCTTCGCTCCCATTCATATCGATTCCTGCCATCGATTGCAATAAGGTTTCGTCACCATTGGACCATTTCAAAATGAAAGCCTAAACTTGTCCCAAGATACCATTACAAAATAGGGGCGTAAAAGTTCATTATAGTTCATAATGAATTTAATAAGCTCTTTAGGGCGGTTAAGCTCTGGAGGATGCGCCTGTTATTCAACAGCCTCGCCAGTCCCGCCATAAGATTAAATCGGAGCTAGTAATAGATTAGAGAAGGAGCGCGGCCATGCTGCGCAGCCGCGCCAGCAAACCGCTGTGACGCTCGGCGACTTTGTTGTTATTGACCGCAATCCAGAGCGCCCGCCGCGTGCCGACCAGAACGACCAGTTGCTTGGCGCGGGTGATGGCTGTGTACAGCAGGTTGCGCTGCAGCATGATAAAGTGCTGCGTCGCCACTGGCATCACCACGGCTGGATACTCCGAGCCTTGCGAGCGGTGCGTGCTGACGCAATAGGCGTGCATCAGGTCGTCGGTGTCGCTGTAGTCGTAGGCGACGAAGCCGCCATCCATAAGGATTTTCAGCGAGTTATCATCATCGTCGATACTGTTAATAAAGCCGACATCGCCATTGAAGACGTCTTTTTCATAGTTGTTGCGCGTCTGCATGACTTTGTCGCCGACGCGGAAGACGCGCCCGCCCAACTTGACGCTGGCTCTGCGCGGGTCGCCATTCAATTCCTGCTGCAAGCGATTGTTGAGGTTGTTGACGCCGATCAAGCCCCGGTACATCGGCGAGATGACCTGGATGTCACGCGCGGGCTCCAAGCCCCAGCGCGCGGGGATGCGCGATTTCACGATATCCACCAGCATATCAGCCGCCGCGCCTGGTTCCGCAATGTTGAAAAAGAAGAAATCTTTGCTCTCGTTGCCGGTGTAGGGTTCCAGCCCTTCGTTGATGCGGTGCGCATTGCTGACGATATGACTGTCATCGTCCTGGCGGAAGATTTGGTCAAGGCGCGTAACCGAGGCGATGCCGCTCTCGATGACATCGCGCAGGACATTGCCCGCGCCGACCGACGGCAGCTGATCGACATCGCCGACCAGCAGCAGGTGCGCGCTGGCTGGCAGGGCGCGCAATAAGCTGTGGAACAACTGCAAGTCCAGCATAGAGGCTTCGTCAATGACAAGCATAGCGACTGGCAGCGGGTTCTCGTCATCGTGCTCGAAGCCGCCAATCTCGGCGGAAAAGCCCAGCAGCCGATGAATCGTGCTGGCTGGCGCGGCGGTCGCTTCCGAAAGGCGCTTGGCGGCGCGTCCGGTCGGCGATGCCAGTTTGTAGGCGTAATCGCCGTCATTAAGCGCGTGGATGAGCATTTGCAGGGTGGTCGTTTTGCCGGTGCCCGGTCCTCCCGTTAGGACGCTGACTTTGCTGGAAAGCGCCGCGCGCACCGCGCCTTGCTGCTGCGGCGACAAGGCGACTTGGTTGCTCGCGCTGAGCGATTGCAGAAACGCTTCCCAATTTGTCCGCCGATGATCTTGGATAATTGCGCTGGCGCTGTGGGACATGGCTTGCAGGCATTTTGTTACGCCCGTTTCGGCGCGATGAAAGCGCGTGAGATAGATAGCCTTGACTTCTGCGCCGGTCGCCGCGTCAACGAGCCGATCTTCGACTAGCTTGTCTTCGAGCAATTGATCGCTCAAGGCGGCATCCAGCGCTTCGGCATCGTCGACGCCGAGCAGCTCGCTCGCGGCTGCGAGCAATTCCGCGCGCGGGGCGTAAGTATGTCCCTGGCGCGACAGCTCGTTCAGCGTATGGTGCAAGCCAGCCCGCAGCCGATACTTGGCATCAACCGCCACCCCCAGATTCCTAGCGATTTGATCCGCCTTGCGGAAGCCGATGGTGAAGACGTCTTCCGCCAATTGATAGGGATTGCGCTCGAGAATGGGCTGCGTTTGCGCGCCATATTCCTTGATGATGCGCTGGGAGATTTTGGCGCTGATGCCCAAGCCTTGCAGATATATGAGCAAGTTGCGCTCGCTGCGGTTTTTCGCCCAGGCATCAATGAGATTGTCAGCCAGCTTCCGCTTGAGCGCCGGCACTTCGTGAATGCGCTGCGGCTCTGTATCGAGGATTTCGACCGTCTTTTCGCCGAAGCGCTTGACGATCTTCTCGGCGGTGCGCGGTCCAATGCCTCGGACAATGCCGCTGCTCAGGTAACTGATGATGCCCTTCGCGGTATGCGGCGCGATGGGTATGGTTTGCTCGGCGCGGAACTGGAAGCCGTAGCGGTCATCATTGACCCAGGTGCCGCTGAACTGCGCCGATTCGCCTTCTTGCAAGGCTGGCATAATCCCGACGACGGTAACGGTGCCATCGCGCGCCTGCGCCCGCGGATAGCGCTTGTCCGGGCTGATGCGGAGTACGCTGTAGCCATTCTCTTCGTTGAAATAGGTAACGCGTTCAATCGCGCCTTGTATTTGTTCGTCCATGTCGGGCAGCCCATTCACTGTCTCTGGCTGATTGTAGTACGCTTTATGGTTTCCGCTAAGGTTTTGTCTTGGGCGGGGCAGGGCGTGATTGCAGCAATCAAAGCGCGCGGACAGCGCGGAGCGCTAGTCTTTTGCCGATTGAGCATACTGGCGTCGTCGGTGTATGGTGTATATTGAAGCGCCTTATCCGAGCCGATGCGCCAGGCGAAAGTCGAACCCATGAATGATGCGGGGCAGCCGCCATTATCCGATGCTGAAGACCTGCCCCCGGGCAGCGACGGGCAAGCTGCGGAACAAGAACGCGTCAACGCCAATGTCGCCGGTGCCAGCGGCATTCTCGCGCTAGGCAATATCTTCAGCCGCGTGCTGGGCTTAATGCGCGAAACCGTGCTCACATTTCTATTCGGCGCGAGCGGCGCGGTGGATGCCTTCCAAGTTGCCATCATCGTGCCGCGTGCGATTTACGACTTGCTCATCGGCGGGCATATCAACGGCGCAATTGTCCCGGTGCTCAGCGATATCATCGTTACCCGCGGCAAAAACGAGCTGTGGCGCGTGGTCTCCATTCTGATGAGCCTGGTGACGGTCGCGCTGGCGCTGCTGGTGCTGCTGATTGAGATTTTCGCCCCGCAGATCGTTTTGGCGGTCGCCAGCGGCGCGGACGCGACGACCCTCCGGCTGGCAACCGACATGCTGCGCATGACCGCGCCGGCTTTAATCTGCATGAGCCTGTTTGCCGTTTTCAGCGGGACGCTTTACGCGCTGCGTTCTTTTACTTTGCCAGCCTTTGCCGGTGTTGTCTTCAACGCCTGCACGGTGCTTGTTACATTGTCGCTTGCGCCGTCGCTGACGCTGCAGCCGAACCTGGCTGGGAAGCCCAGCATACTTGCCTTTGTTCTGGCGCGTCCGGCGAGTGGCATCATGGTCGTCGCGCTTGGCTGGTTGATTGGCGCCATCGCCCAGATGCTCTTGCAATTGCCCGGGCTGGAATTAAGCCGACTGCGTTTGAGCATACACTGGCGTCATCCCGCGCTGCGCAGCATCGCCTTGCTCTATGCGCCGGTGATGTTTTCGCTGATTATGGACACGCTAGTCATCAGACCCTTTAGCTACAACATCGCCAATCAAACGGGCGCGGGCGGCATCGCCTACATGGTTTGGGCGACGACCCTCATCCAATTCCCGCAAGGCTTGGTCGCGACTGCCATCAGCATCGCCATCTTGCCGACTCTGGCGCGCCAATCCTCACAGATGACCGCAGAGGGCCAGCGCGCTTTTCAGGATACTTTAGGGCTGGGATTGCGCTTGACCACGACTTTAATCCTGCCTGCGGCTACGGGTTTGTTTGTGCTGGCGGTCCCGATAATCGCGCTGCTCTTCGAGCATGGCGCTTTTGGGGCGGCGGATACGCTGGTAACGGCGCAAGCGCTGCGTTTATATCTCATCGGGCTGCCCTTCGCCGCGGTGGATCTGCTGCTGGTTTATGCCTTTTACGCCCGCAAAGACACCATGACGCCCGCCCTGGTCGGCGTGCTGAGCTTGCTAAGTTATATGGGCGCGGCGCTGCTGCTCTTCGATACTTATGGCTTGTTCAGTTTGATGATCGCCGACAGCCTCAAGCATTTTGTCCACGCTTCGGTTTCTGGCTTTTTGCTTTGGCGGCGGCTTGATGGCTTTGGTTCGCAACGGATGGCAAAAACCATCTTCAAGACGGCTGTCGCCTCGGCCATCATGGCGGCGGCGGCATTGGCGACCTTGCCATATTTTAGCGCGGCTTTTGGCGCGGGCGGCATCGTGTCCGAGGCGCTGCTGGTGGCTGTCGGCGCGCTGCTATATGGCAGCGTGTTCTTGTTGATGGCGCGGGCTTTGCGTTTGCACGAACTGGATTGGTTGTGGAAACTGCTGCGGCGGCGCGTCCTGGCTTGAGCCAGGCGCGAGCAATGCGCGCATCCGCCTATCGCGCGGACCAGCAAACTCGGCTAAACTCCCGCGGATACGCCTGCGAATGAACGATGGCGCGCCGCGCTCACAGCTGCTCGACGGCAGCGTTAATGAGCCACAGGCAAGCCGCGCTCATACAATATATCAGCATTCTCGTCGCAGCAGCGACGCGGTAAAAAATAATTGGCGAAGAAGTGAAATGATGCGCCTGCGACTGCCCGGCGGCACAAGTAAATTATTCTTGCTATCTTGCGTCATGTTCGCGCTGGGCGGCTTGCACGCCGGCGCGCTGGGCGTGGTATGGATCTATGTGCAGGCAGAATTTGGCCTTAGCTTGAGCGACTTGGGCGCTTTGGTAACAGCCGCGACTGTCGGTCGGCTTCTGACCAGCGCCTCCAGCGGACCGCTGATAAATCGCTTTGGCATCGCTTCGGTCTTGATAGCCGGCATCGGACTTACCGGCGCGAGCTTGCTGCTATTTGCCGCTGCGCCGCTTTGGGTAATCGTTTTGCTGGCAGCCTTCATCAGTGGCTTGGGTTCGGGCGCGATGGCGGCGGGCATCAACGCTTTTGCCGCGGTGAACTTCTCTGCCCGGCAGATGAATTGGCTGCATGGCAGCTTCGGCATTGGTTCTACGATTGGTCCATTGGTCGTAACGACCATCGTGATTGACCTGGGCTTGGCTTGGCGCTGGGCTTATGTTGTGTTTGCGGGCTCGCGCGCCCTGGTTCTGCTTGCTTTCATCTTAACGCGCGAAGAATGGTCCCTAGGCGAAGCCAAGAACAAGCGCGGCGCGCGTGCCCATGCCAGCTTGCGCCAGACCATTGCCATGCCCATCGTCTGGATGATGGTTTTGACATTTATGATGGTCACGGGCATCGAGCTGGTCGCCGGGCAATTTAGCAACAATTTCTTGATAGACGCGCGGCAGATGGATCCCAAGATTGCTGGCGCTTGGGTCAGCATATATTGGGCTAGCCTGACGGTCAGCCGCTTCGTGGTCGGCTTCATCATCACGCGCGTTGGCAACAGCCTGTTCCTGCGCTTGAATTTGCTGGGGCTTGTCTGTGGCGCTGCCATGCTCGGGGCGGACGGCGGCGGCTCGCTCATCGGATTAGCCTTGGTCGGCTTTTGCATCGCGCCCTTCGCGCCGCTGATGACTTCGGACACGCCGGGGCGCGTCGGCAATCATCATGTCGCGAATGCCATCGGCTTTCAGTTCACGGGTGCCAGCTTGGGCATGGCTGTTTTGCCATGGTTAGCCGGGACCTTGGCGGAAGTCGTCGGCTTGCAGATTATCCCGCAATTTCTTGTCATTGGCGGGCTTGTCACGTTCTTGCTGCACGAGGCGATTCTGTGGCTAGAGCGCCGCCGCTACCTAGCCATCTCCGCCTGAAGATACTTAATCGCCTTCCTCGCAAAGAATGTAATAGTCCTTAATTGAATCTGTATTTTCTGGCTTTTTGGCTTTGCGCGCAGCCTTTATTGCTACGATTGCCCTGCGCCCGGCGCGGATTCCTTGCAAATGCTGATAGGGCTGTGGTATAGTACCTGCACTCTGTTAAGTGACTTCTGAAATAATTGTGGACGATTCATCCGAACCTCCATCAGGGAGTTCCACGCACATAGGGAATATTCTTTCAGCCGATCATGCTTTGCCATGTCCGGCGCTTATCGCTTCTAGTGCGGATTCCACCAATTCATCCAGGGACGCCCTGTAATGGCTTGGCTCCTGTCCTTGCTTATTTTCCTGCTCTTGCTCCATGCCTTGGTCAGTATGTTCAACGCCGCGCTGCAGAATGTATCCCGCGCCGCACTGCGCGTCCGGGCAATGGACGGCGATAATAGCGCGAGCCAGGTTCTAGAATTAACGGACAAAAGCAATATCCCGCGCTTCAAGATGACCGTCACCCTGGCGCATATCCTGACGCGCTTTGCTATCGCGACGGTCCTAGTGCTGCTAGTTAACGACTCGATTACCAGTGGCGATATCGCCGCTCGTTTTGCGGTAGCTTTCATCACCGTCATTTTGGGGGCGACGGCGACGCTGATTTTGGGCGATTTGGCACCGGATGCGCTTGGCTCGACTTATGCCGAAAACTTGTATCGGCTCGCTGTTGCGCCAATGCGCGCTCTGGTGATTCTCATGACGCCCCTGACGGTTTTCCTGAGCCTCTTGATTTCGCGCTTGTTTGGCGACAAGCCAATGGCCAACCTGGTTACGGACGAGCAGATTTTGAGTCTCGTCAGCGACTGGCTCAGCGGTGGCGCGATAAAAGAAGAAGAAGGGAACATGATTTATTCCGTCTTGCAGTTGGGCGATAGCAGCGCGCGCGAGCTGATGACGCCGCGCATTGATATTGTCTCGCTTGATGTCAAAGACTCGATGGAGACGGCGATTTCCACTTTTGTTGATTCCGGTTTTTCGCGTCTGGTCGTCTATGAAGGCAACATTGACAATGTGGTAGGCTTGCTCATTGCCAAGGATTTTTTGCCCTTGTTGAATAAACGCGAAGACCTGGCAAAATCTTCATTCAAAGATTTGATACGACCTCATTTTTCTCGGCCAGAAATCTTAAGCGCCGACGCCCTATTAAAGGAGATGCGGTCGGCCAAAGTCCAACTGGCAGTGTTGCTCGATGAATACGGCGGCACATCGGGCTTAGTCACCATTGAAAACCTGATTGAGGAGATCGTCGGCGATATCCGTGACGAATACGATGTCGAAGAAGAAGAATTCGTCGAGGAAGGCGACGGCTCCTGGCTGATTGACGGCAGCATGGACCTCGACGACCTCAATGTTCTGCTTGACTGCGCGATTGATACCAGCGTCAGCGACACCTTAGGCGGATATATCTACTTCAATCTGGGGCGCGTGCCCAGTGTCGAAGAAACTATCACCACCGACGTCTTGAGCATGACCATCAAATCCATCGACGGCCACCGCATTCGCAAGGTAGCGGTCCGCAAGACCCTGCCCGAAGCGCCCAACCAGGCGAGCCCGCCGCCACAGAACAGCCGCTCGCTGGCAGCGAATCGCCCGGGCTCGTCCACAAAAAATAGCAAGCCCGCCGCCGTGCGCGACCGCGACCGGGCGGTTTCATAAAATAAGGGAGCGCATGTCTCATCCAGCCCATCCAGCCCATCCAGCCGAAGCTGAACTGATCCGAGCAGCGCTCGCGGCCAGCGAGCATGCCTATATCCCCTACAGCGACTACCGCGTCGGCGCAGCGCTTTTGACGCCCGACGGCGAAGTCTTCACGGGCTGCAATGTGGAAAGCGCCAGTTATAGCCCGACCATCTGCGCCGAACGGACGGCTTTGGTCAAAGCGGTCAGCGAGGGCAAGCGCGCCTTCGCCGCGGTCGCGGTTGTAACCCGCGATGGCGGCTCGCCTTGTGGACTGTGTCGGCAGCTGCTATACGAATTTTCGCCCGAGATGCTTGTCATCATGGCCGATCTCACTGGGCGCGCGCGCCAGCGCGCGACGCTGTCGGAGCTGCTGCCATTCGGTTTTGGTCCGGCGAATTTGCAAGGCTTGCTTGGCGCTACCTAGTTAAGCTGAAGTGATGCGCGCCGCCCAGTGCTTGTAGCGCGCGTAAGTGGCGGCGTATCGTTCGCGCAGCGCGGGCGATGCCTGTGCTGCGACCTCGCCATAATCGAAGCGCGCCAGCCAGGCGCGCGCGTCCGGCGCGAAGCCCGCGGCGACCGCGCCATGGGCGGCCGCGCCCAAAGCCGACATATCGCTAAAAGAGCGGAAGCGCGCCTGGCTGTCAAATACATTCGCCAGAATCTGCCGCATCAAAGGGCTTTTGGGTACGCCGCCAGTGAAGAGCAGCTTCTTTTGGCATAGGTCGCCGCCCTTGACCAGCGCTTCGGCGCAGTGCCTGATGCCAAAGGCGATGCCATCCATCACCGCGCGGGTCAGCGCGCCGCGGTCGGCTGTCGCCGAAAGCTGAACAAAGCTGCCATAGGAACCATCAAGCAGGCGCGGGGTGCCGGTACCCTGGAGGTATGGCAGAAAAATCGGACCGTCCGGACTTGGTAATTCATCCGCCGCCAGCGCGGAAAATTCTTCATAACTCAGGCGCTCGCCAAGCATTCGCCGCCACCATTCCAGCGAATGCCCCGCGCTGTTCAGCGCGCCAATGGCGAAACTTCTGCCCTCGATACCGAGCTCGAAGAGATAACGGATGCCAACATCGGCATCGAAGCGGCTTGGCGCTGCCCGCATTTCAATGACTTGCACGGCTGTACCGGCATTTATCAGCAAGGTATCCGCAGCGGGGATACCTGCGCCCACGACCGCGCAGGCGCAATCGCCGCCACCGTAAGCCACGACCGTGTTAAGCCTAAGTCCCAAGTCCGTGGCGGCGGCTGCGCTAAGCTGGCCGGCGGATTCATTTGATGCGTAGACCTGCGGGAGCAGGTCGGCAGACAGCCCGAAATCCGCCAGCAACTGCTCATCCCAAGCGCGTTTGGCGAAGTCCCACATCAAGCTGCCCGAAGCGTCGGAGTAATCAGCCGCGATTGTGCCCGTCAGCCGATAGCGCAAATAATCCTTGGACCACAAGATATGCTTGACTTCGGCGAATAGCGTGGGCTGCTGCTCGCGCAGCCAGAGCATTTTTGCCAGGCTGTAAGGCGCGATGGCTGGGTTCCATAGCGCCGAGCGCGCGCCCGCGCCAATGCGCCGCGCCTGCTCGCGCGAGCGCGTATCCGCCCAGACGATGCAGTTGCCGGCGACACTGCCGTCGGCGCGCAGCGGCACGATTGAGTGCATGTGCCCAGAAAGCCCAATCGCGGCGATGGATTCCGCTGGGATGTTTGGCGCGGCGGTCAATTCGCGTATCAGCCGGCAAAGCGTCGTCCACCATTGCTGCGGCGCTTGCTCCAGCCAACCGGGCGCGGGGCTTAGGTTCTCGACCGCAGCGGCGGCGCTGCCGAGGACTTGCGCGCTCGCTGCGTCCAATGCCAGGACTTTGAGCCCTTGCGTGCCCAGGTCAATGCCGAGGACGATGCGCGCTTTCATAATTGCTGTCTCCTATAAAAAAATTAGAAACGGCAGGGGCGAGCCGGCGAGTCGCTGTTGAAATTCTCGATTTCCCCCACCCCAAACCCGTTCGCCCTCTCTATGGCGAACTTTCCCATAAAGAGGGAGGGGCTTTAACAGCTCATTACGGTTCAGAAAGCTCCCCTTCCCTCATTTTGGGGATGCTCGCCATAGAGATGGCGAGGAGGGGCGCGCCGCGTAGACACTGGCGGTCGGGGATGGGGGTGTTTTTCAACAACGTCCGGCGAGTCGCTCTCTGTCTGGAACTTGTTCGCGGTCAAGGTGAGCCTTGGCAAGCCCCTACAAATCCATACATAAATTGGAATTGCATCACTATAGTGAGATTTTGAGAAGCGGTAAATTCTCGGTGTCGGCTGCTGTGTCGGCGGGCTGTGTCGGCGGGCTGTGTCTACGCGCCCTACGCGCCCTACGGTATTCATCGGCGCTTCAGAATAGTCTGCCGCAATCGCCTGCTATTTGATGCCCGTACCGGTAGTGGCGAGGCCTTCCATGATTTGGCGGCGCAAGAAAAAGAACAAAATGATGACCGGTATGGTGGCCAACGTCGAGCCGGCCATGGTCAGGTCGTACTGCTGCCGGTATTGATCGATAAGCCGCTTGATGCCGACCGCGAGCGGGAAGTTTTCGGGTTTGCGGAAGACAATCAGGGGCCAAAGCAGGTTGTTCCAGTATTCGATGCAGAAGAGGATGAGCAGTGTGGCGATGGCGGGGCGGGCATTTGGCAATACGATATGCCAGAAAATCTGATATTCGCTTGCGCCATCCACGCGCGCCGCATTTAACATTTCATCATCAATCGCCAGCATATATTGTCGCATAAAGAATATGCCAATAGGTGAGGCTGCCAGCGGCACAATAGCGCCTTGGTAGGTCTCTGCCATGCCCATCTGAATAATCATCAGAAACAACGAGACGATAAGCAGGTGGAAGGGAATCATCTGTGATACGAGAATCAGGATGAAAAGAAGATTGCGATAACGGAAGCGGAACTTCGCCAAGGCATAGCCGCCGGTCGTGCACAGGAACACGCCCATGAGCGCATAGCCGCCGGTCTGTGTGATTGAGTTGACAAACCACCTGCCATAAGGCTCTTCTTCAAAAAGCCGCCGATAGGTATCCAGCGACAGCGCGCTGGGGATGATATCCATGGCGTCGACGAAAATACGACCGTCTGGGCGCAGGGAACTGATGACCATCCAATAGAGCGGGAATATGAAAATAACCGCCAGGAAGACAAAAAGCGCGAACATGAGCCATTTTGTCAGGCGCGATTGCCTGCGCGCGCCTAGTTTGCCCGGGTTTATGAATTGAGAATCGGCAGTCATGGCTTAGTCTTCGCCCCCTAACACGCCAAAGAAGCGGAATTGAATCAATGAAAAGATGAAGATAATCAGCGCCAGGATGACGCCCATAGCGGCGGCTGTGCCAAAATTGAAGGAGGTGAAAGCGGTGCGATAAATCAGCAAAGCCAGCGTCAAGCCGCCGTCGCCGGGTCCCGCGCCGCCGGCGTACAAAATGAAAGGCTCGACGAATACTTGATAGCCGCCAATTATGCTGAGCACGACCACAAAGAAAGTAGTTGGGCGCAGCATGGGCAAGGTGATGCGCCAGAACATTTGCCATGGGCTGGCACCGTCAATGGCAGCCGATTCATACAGCTCGCCCGGGATATTGACCAGCCCGGAATTGAAGTAGAGGATGTTCATGCCGGTCCAGCGCCAAGTCGCGATAAGTATCAGCGAGGGCAGCGCCAATTCCGATACTTCCAGCCAGCGCAGTCGTTCCATGCCCAGCGTGCCTTCCAGGAACAGATTGAGGAAACCATCTTTCGCCAATATCAGCCGGAAGACCGTGCCCGCCACCACCAGCGATGTCAGCGCCGGCAAAAAGATCAATACTCGGAAGACCGTACTGGCGACGATTCTTCCCGAATCCAGCAGTACCGCCAGAATCAGCGGCAGCGGCACCAAGACCAGCAATGTGCCGATGGTATAGACGGTGGTATTGGTGAGCGCTTGACTGAAGCGCACTAATTCAAAGACATTTCCGTAATTGGTCAAGCCCACCCAATCCTGGCTCGTGATGCCTTGGAAGTTCTGGAAACTCATGATGATTGCCAGGATGACGGGATAAACTTTGAAAACGAGGAAGACAAGCAAGAAAGGTGCCAGAAAAACCAAAGGCACCACCTTCTTGTGGTGTAAGAACCATGCGATGTAACGCCCGGGCAATTTAAGCAGGTCGAGCACCTTGCCTCCGTCAATGCGCGCTCATTGGCAGATGCGTATCGAGAGGGCGGGCGTCTCGCTCGGCTGTCTCACTGAAATGCCCGCCCCTCAAATTAACTGTGTTTAGAACTCGGCGCCCATCGCGCGCAGTTCTTCCGCGGCGTTTGCCAAGACTCCGGCCGGGTCCATTTGATTCTCAATCAAATCGTAGAGCCCGGTGGTCTGGAAGATGGTAGCCATTTCGGGATAGAAGGGACCGGTGAATTCCGGCGCTACATTACCCAAGCCGGCTTTGATGTGGATGAAAGGCTTCTCGCCGCTGAAATCGGACATGGTGATCAGCAGCGCTTCGTCATCGTAGACATCCAGACGCATGGGGTCGAAGCCCAAGTCTGTCCAGAGCAAGACATTGGCGTCGTAGGTGAGCTTGGCGAAAGCCAGGAATTCAGCCGCCAGCGCAATTTTGTCTGGATCGATCTGGTTGGTGATGGCGGTGCCGGTGCCGCCGCCCATGGTCGTAGTATAGCCGCCTTCTTCAAAGACGGGCATTGGGCGTACCACCGCCACGTCAGCCAAGGCGCTGGCCATATTGTCGGGGTAGCGGGTCATGTACCATTGCGGCATCCACAGTGACGCGATGCGCCCCTCGACCAAATCAATGAAGTGATCGGGCGAGTGATGCCCGCCGCCGGAAGCCGGGCGCGCGATGCCATGTTCGTGCACCATGTCCTGCAAGAATTGCAGCGCCTCTATATTGGCTTCGCTCTCGAGGATAACCTCGCCATCGGCGCTATAGGTGCCGCCACCGTTCATCAGCATTAAGGCATAAGCCGAGAAGATATCGGTGACTTCGATGCTGGCCATGTAAACATCAATTTCGCCATCGCCGTCGGTGTCGCGGGTAACTTGCAAGCCCGCTTCAATATAGTCGTCCCAAGTCTGGATGCTATCGACGTCGACGCCGGCCTCTGCCAGGATGCCAGTGTTGTAATACATGACGAAGGCACCCAAGTGGTAATCGATGCCGTAATTGTTGCCGTTGGCGGTATAAGGTGCCAGGCGCGATTCAATGATATCCTCGCGGTAGGGATCGATGACTTCGTTCAGTGGGAGGAATTGAATATCGCCCTTGGTGAAGGTGGCGAACTTCTTAATCTCGACATCAGCCAAATCCGGCGCGCCCATGCCAACCAGCAGCGACGCCAGTAAGTTGTCGTGCATTTGCGTGTAGTCGATCTGTTCATAAACGATCTCGATCGGGCGGTCTGGGTGGGCTTCGTTCCAGCGCTCGGCCGCGTTCTGCATGTACAGGCCGTGCCGGTCGACGAAGACCCATAGCGAAAGCTCGGTTGTGTCTTGCGCCAGCGCCGTGCCGAAGGCGCCAAGCGCAATCGCGACGACCAGCATCAGCGTGATAAGTCTTAACTTTGACATTGTTTTCCTCTTCCTGAATATATCTTCGGATACTGTGATTTGGCTTGCCAATTTATTCGCTAGACGCCTCCTCCGAATGGTCTCCGAATATACTTTGAATGGTCTCCGAGTGTAGTGAACCCCGACTTACAAATCAAATATCAGAGCAGTAAGCGAATGCGGCTCGAAGCAATGCACATAGTCGCTGCCCGCCGCGGTAGCGCGCGCTGCGCGCGTCCCGACCTGCTGCGGCTGCTCGAATGAGTTCTCCGCTTTAATATCGGGACCATTCACAACCGATACCGCCACATCGCCCGCGAAGCGCGCGTCCGCCAGCGTTATCTTTGTCTCCAGCGTGTCGCTGCGGCTGCGGTTGACGACGAAGAGACTCAGTTTCTTGCGGTCCGCGTCCAGCGTAGCCGAAACGTCCAAAGTGCGGACGCCGCTGTAATCGCCGCCGGAGAAGGTATCGCCGCTCCAGAAGACATCCAGGGCGATATCGCCGCAGCTGCTGGCGTAGAGTTCAAAGGGATGGAAGATGGTCTGCAAGAACAAGCCGGCTTCATTGGTGAAGATGGGCGCGATGACATTGACGATTTGCGCGATATTCGCCATTTGCACCGAGCGGCAATGGCGGATGAAGGCGTTGAAGTGCATGGCGACCACCAGCGCGTCTTCCAGGTTGTAGCGCTCTTCCAGGTTGTTGCGCTGCTCGAGCGTGCTACCGCGCGCCCGATACCAGACATTCCATTCGTCGATGGCGATGTGTACGGGGCGCTTGATGTCCAATTCCTGGCGCATCGCCGCAATCACACCCTCGAAGGCGCTAATGCTGGCTTCAAAATACTCGGAGAGCGCCATGTATTTTTCGTAATCGTCCTCGGGGTTGCCGACATACCAGTGCAGCGACAGATAATCAAGGAAATCGGCCGCCTGCTCAAAGAGAAGCTGCGCGCGCTCGACCGGTTGATAGCGCCAGCCCGACGAGACCGCCGCGATCAATTTGATGGACGGATCGACCCAGCGCATGACTTTGGCAAATTCCGTGTAAGTCCGCGCGTATTCAGCCGGCTTTTTATGCCCAATCTGCCATGCGCCATCAACCTCGTTGCCGATGCCCCAGAATTTGACATTATGCGGCGCGGCGCAGCCATTGGCGCGGCGCATATTCGCCAGCGCGCTATCCGACGCGCTGTTGCAGTATTCGACCCAATCGCGCGCCTCGCGCATATCGCCATCGCCGGCGTTGACCACCAAATACGGCTCTGTGCCGACTGCCCGGCACCAAGCGACAAATTCATCGGTGCCAAATTGATTGGATTCGATTGTCTCCCAAGCCAGTTCGGCGCGGGCGGGGCGCTGCGCTTTGGGACCAACGCCATCGCGCCAGCGATAGCCGGAAACGAAGTTGCCGCCGGGGTAGCGGATGACGGGCATCTTCAGACGGCGCACGGCTGCCAGCACGTCGCGGCGGAACCCGTTTTTGTCCGCCAGTGGCGAGCCAGGTTCGTAGATTCCGCCATAGATATGCCGTCCCAGATGCTCGGCGAAGCCGCCAAAAATGTCTCGGTTGATGCGGCCAATCTGCCGTTCGGGGTCCAATTTGATGTGGTTCATCGGGGTCCTATCACTCATCCGCGGATTCTAAGAAATTGTCGCTGGCAAAGGGAACATTTTGCGCTAAGATAATGTTTAGTAAACAAATTATTCATATTCGCCGATTAATTCTTTGCACATTTCTTAATTATAGCCCGCTATGTCGATAAGTCAAATAAAATCTACACCGAAAATCCGATTTGTTTATTAAACACAGTCGAACAGTGTCAACAGTAATGAAAGCTGGCTAGGGTGGCGAAGACCAAAACAAACATGCGCGATGTGGCGCAAGCCGCCGATGTATCGCTATCGACCGTTTGGATGGTAGTGAATGAGAAGCCGGGCGTCTCGCGTAAGACGGCGGAGCGCGTGCGGCAAGTCATTGATGAACTGGGTTATGTCGTCAAATCGGGCGCGCGGCGCGCGCCGCAGCCAGCGCGGACCATCAGCCTCTTGATTGAAGAGAACTCCATCCCCGCCATCAGCGATGTCTTCTACGGCGATATTATCCGCGGCATTCAAGCCGAAGCCGACGCCCTCGGCTATCAGCTTGTGCTGTCAGTATTCAAGCGCGGGGCGCCTAGCCTGGCTGAAGACCACGCGCTGGAGCGAAGCGCCGGGCTGATAATCGCCAACGATGGCGATATCCGCCCGTCCATGATAAAGCAGCTTATCTCGCCGACATTGCCGGTTGTGCTGATAGAATCGCACATTGCTGACGCCAAATTAGCTTGTGTATTGGGGGACAATTTTTACGCTGGCTATCAGATTGCCAAGCACATCCTCGACTTGGGGCATCGGCGCATCGCCGTGCTGAAGGGGCCAACCAAGTACAGCAGCCTGGTTGACCGCCTACGCGGCTGTTTGGCTGCCATTGCCGAGCGCAAGCTGAGCGTGCCGGCTGCCTGGCTGCCAGAGCCGATTCGCGGGCATCCGCTGAAGGGCTATATGCAGATGCGCGAAATCCTGACGGGCGCGGGCGACAATCTGCCCAGCGCTGTCATCGCCATCAGCGATAAGACGGCGCTCGGCGCTATGGAAGCCATACGCGAGTTCGGCTTTTGCATTCCCGCGGACGTCTCCATCGCCAGCATCGACAATACCAAGGAGAGCGCATTCTCCCGTCCGCCATTGACGACCGTGCAAATTCCCAAGTATGAGATTGGCGTGCTGGCGCTGCGGAAATTGCAGGACATTATTGAAGGGCGCAATACACTGTCCTACAAATCGGTGGTATATAGCGAGTTGGTTCTGCGCGAATCGACGCGCCGCGTCGCCGCTTACAAATAATTCTTGTTCTTCGCCGCGCGCAGCAGCTTGGGGTTAATCTTGCCGTCGTGGTTCACCACAGTCTGGTAGCGTTGCACCCGCTGCGGATTCAGCTCTGGGCTGTCGAAGCGCGCCGAGTTGACGCCGCTGACCGTGCCGGGGCGCGTCGAGGTAATCAGCCATTCTAGCAGGTCGCCGCGCAGCTCCCGAACTATTTCTTGGTAGTCGGCCTCAAAATAGCGATTGCGCATCTCCCATGGGTCAGTGTCCAGGTCGTAAAGTTCGCCGAAGCCCTTGGGATATTCTGCCGCGAACATAGCGCGCGGATAATGCACTAGCCGATAATTGCCTTTGCGGATGCTCTTGCTCCAGGCGAATTCTGTAATGCCGAGGCGCTCACCCGCGCTTGCTTCGCCAGCCAGCAAGCCTGATATATCAATGCCGTCGCTCGTCTCCATGGCGTCGACGCCGGCTAAAGTACAGAGCGTGTTAGCAATATCCACCAGCTCGACAATTTCGGCGACCGCGCCGCCGGCTGGGATCCGCCCTGGTGCCCACCATAGCAGCGGCACGCGCGTGATAGCGTCGCTGCAAATGCCGGGCGCTTTTTCCATGATGCCATGCTCGGTCGCGTAATCGCCATGATCCGATGTGTAGACGACGATGGTATTTTCGGCTTGTCCGCTCGCGCGCAGGAAGCCGAGCAATTTGCCGACTGCGGCGTCCACTTGGCTGACCGCGCCCAGGTAGCCGCGCAGCTTGCGCCGCCGCCCCGCCGCGAAGGTCTTGGGCTCGAAGAGCTGCCAGGCGCTATCGCGCCAGCGCCGCGCCGAAGCGATCATGTGCGGCGCTTTGCGCGCCGCCGTCAAATCGTAGTCGGCATTGGGCGGCAAGCAGAGCTCATCGTCATCATAGAGGTCCCAAAATTCTTGACAGGGCGTCGTGCATTGGTGCGGGCGCGGGAAGCTGACATGCAGCAGGAAAGGCTGCTGGCGCGCCGCCGCCGTTCGCATGGTCTCAATCGCGGTATCCGCCAGCCAGCCTTCCTGCGATTCGGCGAAATCCAGCGGGCTGGGGCGGCTGTCGACGCTTTGCCGACCGCGCGCGCCGAACTCCGGCAGCAGGATATGGTCCTCGAGATGCTCCACCCCGCGCGCTTGCAAAAAGCGCGTATAGGCGGGCGAGCGGCCGACGACGCTGCCCGCCTGCCAAGAGTTGCTCTCGTGGAAGACATCGCATTGGTCTTCGACCCAGTATTGCGGGCAGTGGATTTTGCCCATGGCAGCGGTGAAATAGCCCGCCGCGCGCAAATGCCCGAAGATATTGGGCAGCCCGCAGGGCTTGCCTCCGCTAAGGCTGTAGTAGCCATGATTGTGGGGGTATTGACCGCTAAGGAAGGAAACGCGGCTGGGCGTGCAGATTGGGTTCTGGGTGATGGCATTGTCGCAGCGGCAGCCTTCGCGCGCCATCCGGTCCAGATGCGGCGTTTGCGCATCTGGGTGGCGCTTGTGGCCGAGGACCTTGGCATTGTGCTGGTCGGCGACGATGAAGAGGATATTCGGCTGGGTCATTGACCCATCCTCCACCCCCTCCTCGCCATCTCTATGGCGTGCATCCCTAAAATGAGGGGAGGGGAGCTATTCTAGCAATTACGCGAGTTTGAAGTCCCTCCCTCTTAAATGAGGGAGGGACTTAGGGTGGGGGTTACCCGCCGTACTGGGCCTCATACGCGGCTTGATAAATCTCTGCCATGCGATTGATGCCCAAGCCTTCTAGGGTGGCGACGAAGTTGTCCCAGCCGGCGTCCAGGTCTTGACGCCCGATGACGAATTCCGCCGTCATCTGCGCCACGTAGTCGTCAATGCTCAACTTCAATTCGGTTACTTCGGCGGCTTGCGCGGTGGTGAAAGCCAGCGGCGGAATCAGGTCATCTATCGACCGCGCATAAGGCTCATACGCGGCTCTGGTATTTTCCAGCAGCACAACTTCCAAGCCGGCGGCGTCATCGCGGCGCACCTCGCCCAAGCGCAGGTGATTGGGACGATAGCTGGGTCCGCGCTGCGCCCAGTGGACGTTTTGCAAGGATCCGAAGGTGGAAAGCCGACGCCAAATTGCTTCGTATTCGTCGCCGCCGAGCGCGGGTTCGCCTTCTTCTGCCCAACGCCACTGGCCCTCTTCGCCTTCAGCCGCTTCCCATTGCGGGATGCCAAAGACCGAGCGCAAGGTTGTTTCGCGATCGTACAAGCCATCGCACCACTTGAAAGCCGCCACCGGATGCTCCGTTTGGCTGTTTATGGTGCATTGGCCAGAGCCGACGCCCCAGGGATTGAATGGCGCTTGGCGCAGCCCGGTTGGACCTTCCAGCGAGGGCACGGCGATGTATTTGATCCAGCGGTCGCCGCCGATATTGGCGAAGTTGGAATGCGCGCCGGCGATGACCACGCCAATCGTGGGCGCGTCGCCGCCTTCGACCTGCTGCTTGATTTGATCCATCGGCTGGGTGAAGCTCTCTTCGCCGAAGAGCCCGTTGCTGAACATTGTGCGCAGGAAACGCAGACCTTCGCGGTAGCCTTCGCTGGTAACGTTCTGCGTGATGAGGCCGTCATTCTGCTCGAAGAAGCGGTTCTGCCCTGTAAATTCGCTCAAGACAAAGGGGTTCAGCAAGAAGCCGTCCAGATTGGCGTTCCAACCGGTGGTGGCCGCCGCCAGCGGAATCTCGTCATCGGGGTCGCCATTGCCGTTGGCGTCTTGTTCTTTGAACGCGCTTAGCACATCAATGAACTCATCTGTCGTCTGAGGAACGTCCATGCCGACGTTCTCCAGCCAGTCGGAGTTTATCCAAGCGCGCTGGGAATAGAAGCAGTGATAGCATTCGTTGACCTGTGGCAGACCGTAGATTTCGCCGTCGGGCGAGGTTATCAGCGGGCGCACTTGTGGCGAAGTTTCAAACACTTCGTGGATGTAATGACCCTGTTCTTCTATCAAGCCGCTTAGCGGCAGGAAAAGCCCCTGCGGACCAAAGAGCGCCAGTGTCGACGGATCGACGTTGAAGCCGACGATGATATCCGGCAGGTCGCCGCTGGCGATTGTCAGGTTCAGCACTTCTTGCCATTCATTCGGCGGCGCGATATCGAAATTGAGATTGATGCCGGTGCGTTCGCTGTACCAGTTCGTGAAAGTATTGGTGGAGAAGTCTTCTACGATAGCGTGCCCCAGCATCAAGATATTCAGCGTTATCGGTTCTTCGACGATGGGGAATTCGCCTGGTCCGGATACCATCTCCTGCGCGCTGGCTGTCAGCGGCAGCGCCAGCAGCAGTACGAGCAGCGCCATAACAAGTTTTTTCTTGCGCATGTTTATTCCTTTCGCGTTTTAGTGTGGATGTCAGTAAACGGAGGGAAACAATCGATAGCCGGTCTCCTTTCGGTGAATGACAAGTTCTATTTTACCGAGCCAATCATCATGCCTTTGACGAAGTGCCGCTGCACAAAGGGATAGATGATCAAGACCGGTACGCTAGCCACCACAATTAGTGAATACTTGAGCAGTTCGCGCAAGCCTTCGCGCACAATCAGATCTTCGACATCAATCAGCATCGACGCGTCGATCGAGTTCTCAATCAGAATCTCGCGCAGGACGATTTGCAGCGGGAATAGCTCCTGATCTTTCAGGTAGATGAGCGCCTGAAAATATGAATTCCAGTGATTGACAGCGTAGAAGAGCACCAATACAGCAATGATCGGGCGGGCAAGCGGCAGGACGACGCTGCCAAAAGTGCGGAAGTCGTTGGCGCCGTCGATGCGCGCTGCCTCGATCAACTCTGGCGGAATGGTTGTGCGGAAGAAGGTGATGGTGATGAGCAGGTTAAAGACGCCGATGCCGGTCGGCAGGATCATTGCTGCGCGCGTATTGAGCAAGCCCAGGTCGCGCACGACCATATATGTTGGAATCAGCCCGCCGCTGAATAGCATGGTGAAGATGAAAGCGATGGTGATGACGCGGCGACCAACCAGGTCTTGCCGCGATAAAGGATAAGCGGCGATGATGGTCATCACCACGTTAAAGAGCGTGCCGAAAACGGTATAGAACAAAGAGTTGCCAAAGCCATCCCAGACCTTCTTGTGCTCGAAGATGGTTTCGTATCCCAAGAGGCTGAAATCGACGGGCCACAGGGTGACCTTGCCGGCGATCACCGCTTCGGCTGAACTGAATGAGGCGCTGACGATGAATATCAAGGGCAGCAAGATGGCAACCGTGATCACCAGCAACACCAATGCATTGAAAAACATGAATATGCGGTCGATTGGCGATTCATTGACCTTATTGATATTGCTGTCGTAACTCGACATTGAGGCCATCGGTCACTCCGTTTTTCTTGTTGAACCGCAGTGCCTACCAGACACTGTTTTCTGTCAGACGCCGCGCGGCGTGATTAACCGCGATCAGCAGCAGCAGACCGACAATGCCTTTCAGCAAGCCGATTGCCGTCGAATAAGAAAAATCGAGAATCGGCGACAGCAGCCCAACCTTATAGACATAGGTGTTGATAACCTCCGCCACGCCCAGGTTCAGCGGGCTCTGCATCAAATAGACTTTTTCAAAGCCGACTTCTAGCACCCGCCCCGTGGACAGGACCAATAGCACCATCGCCGTCGGCAGCAGGCCCGGGATATCAATGTAGCGGATGCGCTGTACGCGGTTGGCACCATCGACCACAGCCGCTTCGTGCAAAGCGGGGTCGACGGTGGATAGCACCGCCAGATATATGATCGCCGCAAATCCCATTTCTTGCCAAACGCCCGACCAAACAAAAAGATGCCGAAAGGCACCCGGGTCGCCCATCCAGTTCGGCGGTGCCATGCCCAGAGCCTGGGCGATGACGGCGGTGAAACCGACGCGCGGGTGCAGAAACTGGAAGAGCATGCTGACAATCACCACAGTTGAAATGAAATGCGGCGCGTAGGTAATCATCTGTACGCTGTTGCGGAACATGCGCGTTTTGACTTGGTTCAAGCTCAATGCCAGGATTATCGGAATGGGGAAGCCGGCGATCAAAGAATAAAAGCTGATCACCAGCGTATTGACGATGACTGGCTCGAACTTGGGCGAATTGAAGAAGCGTATGAAATTGGCGAAGCCGACCCAAGGGCTGCCTTCGATGCCGAAGGCGGGCGAATATTGCCGGAAGGCGATCTGCGCGCCGTACATGGGCGCGTAGCGAAAGACAATCAGCCAAAGCACCGGCAAGAAGAGCAAGACGTAGAGCTGCCAGTTGCGGCGGATGCGCAGCCAAAAGCGAAACACGCGCTCTTCTCTGCTGGAACGAATAGAACGGCTGGAACGACTGGAGCGGCTTGTAGAAGGGCTTGGCTGGTCTCGTTTTAGCTTGGATAGCATCGTTTTTCGCTCGCCCAATAGATGTCAACGCTAGAGAATATACGGCAGTATAGCACATATTGGGCGATGTCGAATGTCGCAAGCCGAAAAGATGTTGAGCGCTGGGCTTATGCGCCCGCTTCCGCCGGCGCTGTCTCGAATAGGCGGAAGCCAGCGCTGACAATCGTTGCGCCGATGGCGCAGGCAAGGGCGCAGATGACAAAGAAGGCGCTCGCGCCCAGATTGTCGAAAGCCCAGCCAAAGAGCGAACCCGTCAGCAGCAGCGATACGCTCGGCATCGTTACCTGAATCAAGGCTTGATTGGTGGCTGCGTTGCGCGGATGGCTGATGGCGTTGACGAGCTGGAAGGACGATAGATGGTAGGCGGGCCAAACGAAGCCGCGGAAGACCAGCAGCAGCAGCAATGCCGGCAAGCTGCTCACATAAGCCAAGGCAAAAGTGAAGAACAGGATGCCGACGATGCTGGCGATATAAGCGACGCGGATGCGCAGCTTGGGCAAGAGCTTGTCCATCAAGTAGAAAAAGGGGATTTCTAAGCCCCCGAGCAGAGCCGCCCATAAGCCGATTTCGGCGGTGGTAACGCCGAGGTGGTCGCGCAAATAGATGAACAGGAAGCTGTAGGTATTGTAGGTGCACATCGTCACGAAAAACTGGCAGGCGGCGAGCGCGTAGAAGCCGCGATTGCGCGGCTCTTTGCGGCTGCGCTTGTATTGGGGCTTCCGTTTTGGCGCGGCGGGGAAGACGGTCGCCAATTGGATGCTGAGCGCCGCGAAAACCACGCCGACAAAAAAGAGCAGGGGATACCCGCCGATAGTGATGATCGCGCCCGCCAGCAAGCTGGCTGCGGCGAAGCCCAGCGAGGCGAAGGAGCGGATTTGCCCGAGTATCGCCTTGCCGCTGCGCAGCAAAAGCGTCATGGTCAATTGCATGCCCAGTGTCAGGCTAGGGCTGACGGTGACCTTGATCAAGAGCACCGCGACAATCACCAGGACTTGCGCTTGTGTGCTGGCGAAGAGGAAATTCGCCAGCGCGAACCCAGCCAAGTAGAGCATCAGCAGCCGCCGGTGCATGAGCAGGCGGTCGGCGATGCTGTTGAATAGCGGCGTGAGCAGCAAGGACATCACCGCGCCAAGGCTCGCCAGCGCGCCGATGAGCGTGCCAGAGAACCCAATTTCGGTGAGGTAGACATTGACATAGGGCGAGACGATGCCCACGCCCGCCAAGCTGAAGAATTGCAGGGCAATCAACTGCAAAGAACTGGAATTGCGTCGGATAACCGCGGTACGAGACACGAAATACCTCTGCCCGCTTTCGGGCGTAAGCAAGATGCGATTGCATATAGACGCTGCTTGCGCGCGAATTTGTACCTATGCGGTGGCAGCAAATTCGGGGCAATATCAGCAATTTTTTTTCCGCTTCAGCCGCTTGGCGGCAGCCTTAATGACCCAGGAATGCCGCGCCCGCAATTCCTCAGTTTGATGTTAAATTCGACAGTGATGGAATTGCCATGCGATTGCCCTGCTGCCAAAGCCCCCGGCGGCAAAAAATTGCTATGCCACCTTTTCAATGCTATGCTGAAAATAGTGCTATGCTGAAAATAATGAAAACATTGCATTCAGACGGGGTTGCTAATGGAAATCCGACGCGAGGCGCTCTACAGCGGCTTCGACTTCTACCAAATCGACATGCACTTCAGCGACAAGCAGAAGGCGCTGCGGCAAGAGGTGCGCGATTTCGTCGAAGCGGAGGTCTTGCCAAACATCAACCCCTATTGGGAAAAAGCCGAATTTCCCTGGGCAATCGCCCGCAAGATTGTCAATTTGCCCATTATCGGCGGTTCGCTCTTCGAGCATGGCGCGGCTGGGTTGGATTTCGTCGAAATGGGCTTGGTCATGTACGAGTTGGGCAAGGGCGATGGCAGCATCAGCACCTTTTACGGCGTGCATTCCGGCTTGGCGATGGGTTCAATCGGCTTGTTGGGCGACGGCGAACAGAAAGCCCGTTGGCTGCCGGATATGGTCAAGCTGGAAAAGATCGGCGCATTTGCGCTGACCGAGCCTGATGTCGGCTCGGACGCGGCTCGGGTCAAGACCAGCGCGCGCAATTCCGGCGCTGGCTACGTCCTCAATGGTGCCAAGCGCTGGATTGGCAACGCTTCCATCGCCGACATCCTCATCATCTGGGCGCGGGACAAGGACAGCGGCGAATTCGGCGGCTATGTCATCGAGAATCCGGCAGAAACCGCGGGCTTGAGCATGCAAGACATCTGGGGCAAGGTGGGCAAGCGCGCCGTGCTCAATGCCGATATCAGACTGGACGACGTGTACGTGCCAAAAGAGAACCGACTGGCTTATGTCAAGCGCTTCCGCGATATGACGCCGGTGCTGGGCGCGGGGCGTTATGGCGTGGCTTGGGAAGCCGCGGGCGTCGCGGCGGGTGCCTTTGAACTGGCATTGAAGTACTGCCAAACTCGCGAGCAATTTGGCAAGCCCATCGCCGGCTTCCAGCTGATTCAACAGAAACTGGTCGAGATGGCGACCGAGGTTACGCTGATGCAAACGCTCTGCTTGCAGCTCTCTCATCTTATCAGCCGCGGCTCGCTTGACGCGGGCACGGCGGCAATGGCGAAGTACAACAATGCCCGCAAAGCGCGCTATGTGACGCAATTGGCGCGCGAATGCCTGGGCGGGAATGGCATTCTTATCGAAAATCATATCGCTCGGCTCATGCTAGATGCGGAAATCATCTATACTTATGAAGGTACAAATGAAGTAAACCTACTTTTGGTGGGTCGGGAATTGACGGGCTTGAACGCCTTTGTTTAGTCCCGCGCCTGCAGCAGTCTGTATCTTGATGACAGATACGATGACAGATACAAGGAAGGGACCGCAACAATGGGCTCGCACGATTTCATCCGATTCCCACCGGCGCTGGCGCAATTTTCGGCGCGGACCTGGCTGCTGCTGGGCGAAATTCAGGCGACCGCAGAGGCGGTGAGAGCCTTGCCGATCTCGCCGGCGCACGCATACGAACTGGACATTGAGTATCAGGCAAAGGGCATTCACGGTGCCACCTCCATCGCTGGCAACAGCTTTGCGGAAGAAGAGGTTGCCAGCATCATCACCGGCGAGTTCCCGGCATACGCTTCGCGCATTGCGGATTTGCGCCAAATCAAGAATTTGTCGGAAGCCTACAACATGGCCGCGCGCGATGAGATGTTTGGCGGTTCCCCGCCATTTTCCATAGAAAAACTGAATCGATTTCATCAATTGGTCTTGAATGGCTTGGGCGAAAACAGCGAACGCCAGATGCGGGTAGGCGCGCTGCGCGAGCAACGCACCTCTGTAGGGCGCTACCTGACGCCCCCGCCCGAAGACTGCGAAGCCTTGTTGTCGCAGTACTGCGCTTGGCTGAATTCGGATGATGAACCCGCTCATGGGCTTGAGGGCTATGATATCACCCGGTCCATCATCAAGGCGCTGGTCGCGCATGTGAGCTTCGTCTGGATCCATCCATACGACGACGGCAATGGGCGTATGGCGCGGCTGATTGAACATATCATTCTGCTGCGCTCGGGCTTGCCAGAAATCTGCACACATATCTTGAGTTACTTCTACAGCACATCTAAGCGCCGATATTATAGTGAGTTGGAGCGTTCGCACGGCGAGCTCCAGGACGGCGCTTATCCGCCGCTCGGCGAATTGCGAGGTTTTATTGAATACGCGCTGGAAGGTTTCATCGACGGCATGGCGGACTTGATGCTTGCCATCGGCAGTATGCAGGTGCAAGCGATATGGCGCGATCACATTCGCGCCTGTTTCCCCGCCCTGCCAACGCCGCTGCAGCGGCGGCGGATGCGCCTGGCGCTGGATCTGACCGACCGCTGCGTCGACGAGCCAGTGATGCCGGAACAAATTCGCGAGCTTAGCGCCGCCGTTGAGCAAGACTACGCGCAGGAAAGCGACGACGCGCTGGCGGAGGACCTGGTCGCGCTAGTGAAGATGGACCTGGTGATCTTCGATGAGCGCGGTTTCCAGCCCAACCCGGAGCTTATGTTGAGCTTTTTCGGCAACTCGGGTTTGCTGCCGACCTGAGCCGCAGGCAATTGAATCCATTTTCCGCATCCATTTGCCACGCCTAGGGCGCGTGGGGCGCGAGGGGCGTGTGGACACTGCCCTACGACACTGCCCTACGACACCGCCCTACGACACCGCCCTGTGTTCGCCCCCCTACATTTTCTCAGATTTCCGCGACATGCTACCCAATTTGATTCTGGCGTGTTTCCCTGGGCAACAATTTGCAAGGGCTTGACGCTGCTGTTCATCTGAACATAAAATAGGGTCAACTGGGCAGTCAAAATTTCTGACATAACATTACAATATATCGGTCAGAAATGAGGTCAAGAAGAAGGTCATAATTGAGGTCAGAAAGAATGATATAATGGGAACACACGATTTCATTCGCTTTCCCCCAAGGTTGGAATCCATTAGCCGGAGAGGCTGGCTGCTGCTTGGCGAAATACAAGCCAGAATTGAGCACATCAAAAAATTGCCAATCCCCCCAGAAGACAGCAATTTGCTGCGCCAAATCTATCTGTCCAAGGGCGTGCATAGCACAACCGCCATTGAAGGCAATTCCTTTTCGGAGCAAGAAGTCGCAAAAATCATCAATAACGAGATGACAGCGCCGCCTTCGCGCGCATACCAACAGCGGCAGATCGAAAATATGGTACGGGCATTTAGCGCCGTTGCGGAGAAATTAATCAGCGGCGACGGCAGCCATTATTCTTTGCAGCTATTGCATTCGTACCACGAGTTGGTCTTGGACGGGCTGCAAGCATCCTTAGCTAGTGAGGTGGCAATCGGTCAATTTCGCAGTCATCGCGTTACAGTTGGGCGCTATCTGGCACCAGACGATGTGTCGGAATTGATGGCGCAATACTGTGATTGGCTCAACGCGCAGCCCAATGCGATGGCGGGATATGAACTGGCGGACCAGATTGTCAAAGCCATTGTCGCCCATGTCTATTTTGCCTGGATTCATCCTTATGGCGACGGCAATGGCAGGCTTGCCCGACTGCTTGAATTTGCCATTCTGCTAAACGCAGGCCTTCCCGATATCGCCGCGCACCTGTTGAGCAACTTCTATAATGACACGCGCGATATGTACTATCACCAGCTGCAAGGTTCTCATGGAGAAATTCAAGATGGTTCATATCCCGATGAAGCCAACTTGCACGGCTTTCTGGAATACGCGCTTCAAGGATTAAAGGATGAGCTGGACAAACAGTTTGAGCAAATTTACGCGCTGCAAATCCGCAGTATATGGCATGATGTCATCCACGCGGCATTCCGAAAAAAGTTTTCCGATAATCTGTCCAAAACGCGGCAAAGGCAAAAGCGGCTGGTCTTGGACCTCACGGAGCGCCGCTTCGACGAACCGGCCAGCAAAGAAGAAATTCCAAGCCTTTCCGCTGCCTTGGCGCGGGCTTACCACGACAAAACCGCCCGCACTTTACAGCGTGACTTGAACGAATTGGTCCAGATGGCGCTGCTGAAACGCGTCGCAGGCGGCTATCTGCCCAACACGGATATTCTGCTGGTGTTCTTTGCCAGAGCCCGGGACAGCGCAGACTGAGAAAGCCGACATAAACTAAAGAGCGCGGCAATCCGCCGCGCCCTTGTCTTGCTACATGACACCCCATGGAAATCCCCGGGACATCCCCTGCGGCTAGCCAGCTTCAATCAGCTTCAATCAGGTTCAGTCAGCTATCAGGTTCGCGCCCATGTTAAGCTCCGCCAGCGCCGCCACCGCCACTTCTGCATCGATGCGCAGCGGCGCTTCTGGCAGCCAGCGCGCCGCGTCATAATCGACTACAAAGGCGGCCGCGCGCTCGCTGGAAGCCGCCGCCGCTGTCGGCGAGTCGTAGATGGTGAGGGCGATTAGGCTGTCGTCGCCATCGTCCAGTACAAATTGGGAGAAGAAGCCAGCGTTTTCTTGCAGAATGGGCACGAAGACCCGGCGTCCCAATATCGTTAGCTCGGCGATATTCTCCAGGTTGATGCCGCTGTAAACGCGCATTTCGGCGTAGAGCTGCGATACATCTTCCGCCATCATATCCGCCTGGGCACCGTGCAAGGCTTGCACGAAATAGACATCTACCTCGCCTTCGGTAATGCTGGGCTTTTCTGGCAGCATGCTCGCCAGGTTTTCGGCGACGAAATCGCGCGCCGCTTCGTTGGATGCCGCGGCCGCCTGCGCGGATTCGAATAGGCTGACCGCCGTCAGGGAGCTGTCATTCAGCAGCGTGAAATAGCCCACAAAGCCATTGCTGGCGCGCATGATGTCCAAGAAGCCGGTGCCGATGGCTTGTGTCAGCGCCGCGTGATGGGCTGGGTCCAGGCCGTCGTAATGGCGTATGCTGGCAAAAACGCCGGTTGCTGCCGGTGGTGCCATGTCCGCCAGATTTTCGCCCATGTTAAGCTCCGCCAGCGCCGCCACGCGCAGGACCGCGTCAAAGCTGGTCGGGGGACTGGGCAGCCAATCCGACAGGTGTTCGGCAGTGAAGGTTTTGCCAATCTCGTTTGCCGCGTCCGCGGCTGCCCGCGTTTCGCTTATCGATATGGCGATGGTAATGCCTTCGGCGCTGTGCAGGCTGTGTTGGGCGAAGAAGCCGTCAAGCGCTTTGAATTGCGGCAGCAGGATGCGTTCCGCCAGTTCGTTCGCTTCATCGACGCGCGCCATATCGACATCACGGTAGATGCGCACGCTGGCGTAGCGCGGATGAATGCTGCGGGACATGTCTTGCATGTCTTGCATGGCTTCCAATGCAGCGACAAAATGCAAGCCTGCCTGCCCGACAAAAATTTGCGGGTCTTCGGGCAGCAGGTCGGCCAGATTTTCGGCGACGAACTCCCGCGACGCCTCGTTCGACGCGGCGGCTTGCTCGGCTGTTTCGAAGAGGCTAATCGCGGCTACGGTATCGCCATAGGTCAGCCCGTAATAGCCGACAAAGCCATCGCTGGCGCGCATGATTGACAAAAATCCATCCGCCGAGTGCTCAATGATGGCTTCATGATTGGCGGGGTCGACGCCCTCGAAGATGCGCAGGCTGACGAAGACTTGCTGTTGTTCGCGCAGGTCTTCGCGCAGGTCGTGAATCAGGTTGGCACCAGCGTTGACCGCTTTCAGGACCGCGATATCCAGGCGCTCGCTGGTGATAGCGGGCGCGCTAGGCAGGTAAGCCGCCAAGTTTTCGGCGACGAAATCGCGCGCTGTTTCGTTGGACGCCAGGGCGGATGCCTCGCTGTCGAAGATGCTTATCGTCGCCAATTTGCCGGCGGCGTCGCGCATCAGATAGTAGCCGAAGAAGCCGTCGCTCGCGCGCAGCAGCGGCAAGAAGCCGTCGCGAACCGTTGCCAGGAATTCATTTGGGTCCCCCGGCTCGAACTCGTCATAGATGCGCAGGCTGGCATGCAAGCTGCCGATTTCATCAGCGCCCATGCCAGCCAAGTTTTCGACGACGCCAATATCCACCGCGCCTTCGATAATCTGTGGCGGATTTGGCAGCAGCGGCGCGATGTTTTCGGCGGCGAAGTCGCGGGCGATATCATTGGAGGCGGAGGCTTCTTCTTCGCTGGCGAAGAGATTGATCGCCACAAAGGTCTCGCCCTGCGACAACCAGTAATAGCCGATGAAGCCTTCGTGCTGGCTGATGATGGGCAAGAAGCCGGTCAGAGCCTGATGGCTAATCGTTTCCATATCGGCCGGGTTCACGCCGTCATAAACGCGGATGCTTGCGAAGACGTTGTTGTCTTGGGCGCTGGCCGCCGCAAGCGCCGGCAAAAATAGGATGATGGATAAGAAAGCCAGCAGCAAAGCGCGGCTGCCTTTGGGCTTGAAATCAGTGAACTGCATGGAAAACCTCCACTTGCTTGAATCAGATAATTGGCGCTGGGCGCGCGCCGACCGCGACGCGCGCATGCGCCTAATATCAGTCTAATCTAAATTCAAGCAAACTCAATCGGCTGCGCCTTAATTGTTCATTAAAAATATTACAAAATATGCCCGCAGGCAGAATGCAGAGCCAGCCTAGCAGCCTAATTGAAGGGCAATTGCGTCAAAATCCCTAATTGTCGAATTTAACATCAAAATGACGAATTGTCGGGGCGGCTTATAAGGCGGGAATCAGTTCAAATTACGCAAGTTTTTCACGATTATGTTACTAAATTGGGCAGGATGCAGTTGGATTGGAAGGAATAATGGTGAATTTGCTAGCGTATCGCACTAGCCTGTAGGGGCGACTCTGTGAGTCGCCCACGAATTTGCGCCCCATTTCAATGTGATCGCGTAGGGCGCGTGGGGCGCGTGGACACAGCCCTTCGACACAGCCCGCCGACACTGACCCGGCGGGGGAGCGAACATGTTTCATTCTACCCCATCCCCGGCCCTTCCCCGTATCAACAGGGAAGGGTGACTCGACGATGAGATAGGTAGATAGTGCGCCAAAATTAGCGCATTTGGAGAAAAAATCTCGTGTTCGGCGAACGCGCTCCCCCTCCCTGACTCGTCGGGGAGGGGGCCGGGGGGTGGGGTAGACTTGGCAATTCGCGCGACGTTCATAGGTGTCCGCTTTGCCGTCTATCTATTTGCAGACCTGCAAGGGACCGCTGCCGCCAATGTGCGAAACCGGCGTACTGAATCTTTCAGAGAGAATACTTACCGGATTTACCTCGAAAGTTACCCAGACAGGACCGCCGTTGCATGTCCAAGCGGGAAAACTCGCTTTCTTGATAAAGCTTTGCTCCCCAGCCGCTATGGGGATAGACCAATCGTTCCAAGCATTAGTCGTCGAGTACACCTTGATAGTATAGCCTTCGTAATGGCCGCGCCAGATGTCAAACTCCAAGCCCTCGATGGTGCGCGTTACGTATATGCCTTGTGGCGAGGCACCATCGCCGTTGTGGCCATCATCCTCGTATACAGCTATTTCCACATACGACTGCGAGTTGGTGCTGTCTTTGACGCGGAATCGGTATTTCCGCAGCGCCTCTTCGATGAAGTTGTCGTCAAAGGAAATAATATCCAGATAGGTGTACCACCTGTTGCCATCCTGGGTCCAATTGCTGTTGGCGCAGCTAACGCTGTTTGCGTCGCCATTCCAGACACAGCCTTTGCCGATGTCCCTGGAATAGAGCCCCTTGCCAGCGCGGCCATCGGTGACCGTGTCGTAGCCTACCGCGACATATTTCGGTATCTGCGCCCAATTGCTCCAATTCCCCAATTGTGCGCAGTCGCGCACGCACTTGCTTGCCTCAATCCCAACAACTGCGTCGCCGGGATCCGTGTCGGTCCATACGCGCATCCAAACTATGCCGCCTTCATTAATCACCCCATCGGACCCATCACCATAATCATCTTTTCTCCGCTCGATCCAGAAATTGCCTGTAGCCGTATCGGGACCAATAATTGTGTTGACCATGGTGATGGTGCCAACATGATGGATATTTGTGACACCATCTTTCTTATCTACAAAGTTAATCTTCACGGTGCCGGCGTCATCGCTGCTTCTTGCGATGAAATCATAGCTGATTGAGACTCTACGGTAACCATCCCTAATGATGTCGTTGTGGTGGCAAGAGCTGTCTGTCCAGCCGCGATTGCCGCTGAACTGCGACTTTACTGCAGGCTCGAGGAAACTTATGCCGGCTTTTTGGGCTTGGGGGCGATCCTCGTATGCTATCTCCATGTAACCCCAGAACGCGCAGCCAGGTTGGCCCTGTGCTGGCGATGGCGAGACATCCAAAAACAAGGTGCCTTTGGTTTCCTCGGAAATCGTTGACCCGCTGAGGCCCCATGAACCAGAGTAGGAGCGGGGGATTGGCGTCGCTGACGCCGACGTCTGCGCGTCGGCGCGTACTAGGCTCAGCGTTACGAGAACCGATATTTGCTGGCTTATCTCATTGCTGTCGTCGGTGTACTCGACGAACTCGAGGACAAGGTCATCGGTATTACCGGTGCTTGCGGGCCAGTTGTAGTCCACATGACAGGTGCGGCCGTTGCCGATGTCGCTGCCGTCTGGGTCGTCCCAGCCGCAGTTTTGACCAAAACTGCCGCTGTTGTCGCCAGTGAGGCTGATGCCAGCCATCTGCGCCGCCGCCGCATCGGAGGACCGTATTTGCACATAGCCGCGCAGGCGATTGGGACTCGGCTTGATAAGCAGCGAGATTCTGCCCGAAGTGCCGCTGCTGATTACGGGATCCGACGGGCTGACGGTGAATGTTGTAGCGCCTGAATCGTCGGTGGTATCGGACTGCTGATCGGATTGTAGAGGAAGGGGCTCATCCGTTGGGACAGGTGTAGCTGTGTTTGTTGGTAGCGGCGTGTTTGTTGGGACGGGTGTATCCGTTGGACTTGGCGGAGCGGACTGCGCCTCTTTTTCCGCCAAAGCCGCAGCCACCGGTTGCCAGCGTACCCAGCCGTTCTGATCGAATATCGACTGCGCTTCAGCCGCGGTCATCGGATTGCTGTGGCTGCCATGCCCAAATGCCGCTAATGCCCGCGTCCAGCGTTCGACATGCGTCGCGCCGTGATGCGTCTCCGCCTGGTAGCCCAGCATCTGTTGAATCAGACTGGCGTAAGGTCCGCTGGGCTGCTGCTCGGCTTGTTGAGGGACGGGGGTATCCGTTGGTAGCGGCGTGTTTGTTGGAAGCGGCGTATTTGTTGGGGCGGGCTTGGGCGTGTTCGTTGGAAGCGGCGTAGGTGGCACCGGCGTATTCGTTGGAACAGGCGTAGGCGGCACCGGCGTATTCGTTGGAAGCGGCGTAGGCGGCGGTGGCGCGGATTGCGCTTCAAGTTGTTCTAGGGCTTCCGCGAATGGACGCCATCCGCTCCATTTTTCTATCTTTCCATGGGCCTCGGCCGCGGTCATGGGCTGCAATGTATCGTGGCTTTCCGCGCCAAAGGCTATCAGAACGCGCAGCCAGTTATTGCCTGTGCGCCCGGCAGCGACGTTGCTATCATAATACTCGCGCGCTGTTTGGATGATGCTATTAAAGTTTCCCTGAGCGTATACGGATGTACCAAGCAGCAATAATCCACAGAGCAACGCTGTCAATACAATCGCGGGAAATAGACGACCGGTGCGGGTTAGTATCCAAGTTAATGTTCGCATTGGTATAAACTTTCAATACAGTGCCGGGTGGCGCTGGCGGGCGGGGGTGGGGAAGAGGAGGAATTCATGGTAAATCTCCATAAAATATGTTAGATTTGCGGCATAGGAAGCGGCGGCGTAACGCCAGGAACAGTAATTGAACCTGAATTCATTTGTTAAACACACCTACTTCACTAACAAATATGCAAGATTTAAAACAGTTTGTCAAGTTTATTCAAGGCTATTATGGCAATTTCATCAAAATCAATAAATAACAAATTTATCATCAAACTAACAAATTTCATGGGCGAGCCAAGGCCCGCCCATGAAATTTGGCGCAAGATTGTGGGCGATAAAACCGCAGTGTCTACGCGACCCTTGGTGCCTCAGTGTTGAATTAATTTGATGCGATTGCCCTGAAGGCTTTTTCCGTTAGCGAGTTAATTTGCAAGGAGTCCCGATGATTGACCGCTCTGGCTTCACCACTATTTTTGGGCGCAATCTCCTTGCCGAGTTGCCCAATATCGCGCATCGACCCTATCTCGTGGTTACCATGCACGATTTGTGGGGGCTCTTCTGCCACAACTTTGATGCAAACCTGGCGGGTCCTTACTTCGTTAGCACGATTGACGGCGACGAACTGGAAGCGGAAATCGCCAAGCTGCCCGACTGCCGCTGCATCATCGGTCTCGGCGGCGGGCAGGCGCTGGATGTCGCCAAGTTCTTCGCCTGGAAGCTGCAACTGCCGCTCTTCCAAGTGCCGACGTCGATGTCGGTCAACGCGGCATTTGGGCATCGCGCTGGTTTGCGCTTCGGCGGCAATGTGCGCTATGTCTGCTGGGCGGTGCCAGAAGCCGTTTACGTCGATTTTGATGTTATTCAAAATGCGCCGCCGGTGGTCAACCGCGCCGGCATCTGCGAGATTTTGTGTTATCACACCGCCCATGCCGATTGGCGCTATGCGGCCGAGCGCGGCAAATGCGAGAGCAAGTGGCGCTATGACCAAGGGCTGGTCGACGAAGCGCAAGCGGTGATGGCGACGGTGATGGCCGCCCTCGATGACATCCGCGAGGTCAATGAACGCGGCATCCGCACACTGATGACAGCCAACCGCTGGGGCGGGGCGGCTTTCCACAATGCCGGCTGGAACCCGCGTCATATCGAAGGCGCTGATCACTTCCTTTTCTATGCGCTGGAATTTTATACCGGCAAGAAGTTCATCCACGGGCAGCCGGTCTGCTTGGGCATATACGTCGGTTCGCTGCTGCACGATGACAAGCCGCGCGAAATGCTCGCAGCCATCACGCGCGCTGGCGTCGACATCCGCCCGGGCGCTATGGGCATCACCTGGGACGATGTAAGCCACGCGTTGCTGCACATGCGCGAATTTGTGCGGCAAGCTGGTCTTTGGTACGGTATTTTCCACGATGCCGAGATTGACGCCGCCTTCACGGCGCAGGTTCGCGCCAATGTGGAAGCGGCTTATGAGGGTAAAGCCGTGTAATGATACGGAGCTCGCTGATGGGTTTGCTGAACCAGGGCAATCGCATTGAATCCGATCAGTCGTTTTCCTTATGTCATCCGCGGTATAATCTCAGCTTCGCTGTTGATTTGTTCGGGAGGAGCCTTACATGAGAATTTTGATCATGTGCGACATGGAAGGCGTCAGCGGCATCGTGACCTGGGATCAAGTCGGCGGTGGCAAGCCTGGCTACCCCGAGGGGCGCGAACTCTATACAGCCGAGGTCAATGCGGCTGTGCGCGGCGCTGCCCGGGCCGGCGCAAGCGAAATCATCGTCATCGACGGCCACAATGCTGGCGGCGATTGGCGCTATAACTCTCTGCTCAAGGGCATGCTCGATCCCGCTTGCGAATATGTGGCGCATCATACCTGGACGGACTATCGAGAACCGCTGGAACAGGGCGTGGACGCCTGCCTGATGGTCGGCTATCACGCGCGCAACAATACGCCGGATGGCGTTTTGAACCACACTATCTCTTCTGCGCAATGCCGCAATCTCTGGTTCAATGACGAGCTGGTGGGCGAGGTTGGCGTCAACGCCGCGCTCTGCGGTCATTATGGCTGCCCCGTGCTGCTGGTCACAGGCGATGCGGCTGTCTGTCGCGAAGCGACGGCGCTGCTCGGCGCTGGCTTGACTACCGTCGCGGTTAAGCGCGGGCTTTCGAAATATTCGGCGCGCCAGATCGCGCCGCAGCGCGCCCGAGAAATGATCGAAGCGGGGGCCTATCAGGCTTTGGGTGACTTGAGCGCGGTCCCGCCCTATGTGCCGGCCCCGCCGGTGACGATCACGGTTGAATTCGGGCACTATGATACGATGGCCGCTTATGTGCCGCGCGCGGACGTCGTCTTAGACCAGCCGGCGCAGAAGCTGATTAGCCGCGCTGATGACTGGATGAGCGCCTGGGATAAGATCTGGCCCTTTTAGGCGGGCAATGCCGCGCCATTGGCCGCGCGCGAGACGATGCGCAGATTAGGTGCCGCGCGGCTTTCATAATGAAAGGAATGGCACGAGTATGACGGGCGACTATCCCGCCAAAGGGCGGCAACTGGAAAGCGACGGCTTCTGCATTTTGGAAAACATCATCGACGCCCAAATGCTGGCGCGCTTGAGAAGGGTCACGGATGTGATGATCGCGCGGCAGGAAGCCGCTCATTTCAATGAGAACCGCTCCCAAGGCAGCCTGATATCGGTCTTTGAAGAGCCCTTCTTCCCGCAACTTGTGGCTTATCCGCCGATACTGGACGCGCTGAAAGGGCTGGGTTTTGACAAGCCAAGGTGGTCCAGCGGCTTTGTGATTAGCAAGCCCGCCGGCAGTCCGCCGCTATTTTGGCACCAGGACGCGCGCTTTTGGGACGAGCCTATCAGCTATACGCCGCAAATCATTCAATGCTTTTTGATGATATACCTGGTGGATACCTCGCCGCGGAACGGCTGCCTGCGGCTGATACCTGGCTCGCACTTGCAGCGGCACCCGCTGCACGACGCGCTGCCAAACGCGCATGGCGAGACCTTGGGGCGCATGGATGACCCGACGCACCTGGCTTATCAGCGCGCCGAGGGCGAAGTTGATGTGCCAGTGAAAGCGGGCGACGTGGTCATGGGCAGCGCGCGCTTGCTGCATGCCGCCCACGGCAATCGCTCGCGGCAGCGTCGCACCAATATCACGCTTTGGTACTATCCTGAATTTGATGCCCTGCCAGCCAGCATCCGCGCTTACCTGGCGCGGCGCGAGATTCCGTCAACTTGGAGCGGGCGCGACCGGCAGCGCATTGAAGCGCTGTGGCCCCGCTACGATGGCGACGCCGCGCCAATCAAGCCCAACCGAAGTCCCGGTCCCGCGCTGAAGTGAGCTGAATTGAGCTGGAGTAGCGCTGGAGTAGCGCTGCTAGGCATTCTCGCCTTAATCCCCGGCCGCCGGCAGCGCCGCGTCTAGCGCTTGCAGGCGCTCTTCGTTGGCTTCCAGCCACTGGATGGCTGACATGGCGGCTGATGTGCCCTGGCCCACCGACGTCGCGACTTGCCGCCAGATTTCGTCTTGAATCTCGCCAGCCGCGAAGACGCCTTCCACGTTGGTGCGATAGCGCTGGTCGGTGATGATGTAGCCATTTTCGTTCAGGGCGATCTGGTCGCCAAAGACGGCGTTGTTGGGGTCGTGCCCGATGAAGATGAAGACGCCTTCGGTCGGATGAGTCGATTCTTCGCCCGTGACGACGTTCTTCAAGCGAATGGCATTGACGCCGCCCGCGGCATCGCCGATGATTTCTTCCACCACGCTGTTCCAGGTGAAGCTGATTTTCTCGTTATTGAAGGCGCGCGTCTGCAATTGAATGCCGGCGCGCAGGTCGCCGCGGCGGTGGATGATGTTGACGCTGGTGGCGAAGCGCGTCAAGAAGATGCCTTCTTCCAGCGCCGAATCGCCGCCGCCGACCACGACAATATCCTTGCCGCGGAAGAAAAAGCCGTCGCAGGTGCCGCAATAGCTGACGCCCGTACCAGTGAACTTTTCTTCGCCCGGCACGCCCAGCTTGCGCGGGTCGGCACCGATGGTCACGATGACGGCATCAGCCAGATACTCTTCGCCATAGGTCTTGATATGAAAGGGCGAGCCAGCGCTGAAGTCGACGCGCTCGACCAAATCAAACTCGACCTTGGCACCGAAGTTCTCGGCATGTTCTTTCATGCGCTCGACCAATTCCGGTCCGCTCAAGCCGTCGGGGAAGCCCGGGTAATTCTCGATTTCGTGGGTGATGGCGACTTGCCCGCCCAATTGCGCGCCTGCGATGACAACCGGTGCCAATTGGGCGCGGGCGGTATAGAGCGCCGCGGTCAAGCCAGCTGGACCGGAACCGATGATGACGACACGTTCTTTTTTCATGCGATGTCCTCGATTTATTTGATTCACTGCAGAATACGCAGGGGGCGCAGAGATTTTTTCTGCTTGCCGAAACGTCTTTGGGAATTAGGCTGCATTACAAACGATTGTTTCGTTTTAGACAAATGAGGAATCTTCTAAGTCGGCGAAGTCAAAGTCTTCAAGGGCTTTCTCTTGCTTGATGACCGCGACCAGCGCCTCAAATTCTTCGCGGCAATCGCCCCAGTAGCGCATGAACTTTTTCATCTCGGGCAAGATTTCGCGCAGCTCGGCACCATTGGCGACTTGTTCCGCCAACTGCGTGATTTTCTCGCAGCAGTCATTGCAGTCCATTTTGATTAAGGTCTCGTCGGCTGGGGCGTTGACGATGAAGTCGATGAGTTTGCCGAGTTGGTCGCCATTGGTTTCTTGGGGCATGGCGCTGTCTCCGCAGCTTGAGTGTATAGCCTTTGGACGAGCGGCGGGCTGGGAATCTTACATGGGTGTCGGTTCACCTAGGATTTCCTGCTGGACGTATTGCTGCAATTTAGAAACTGAGTGATTTCGATTCAAACTTGGTCGATGGAATTCGTAGAATAAATGCTACTATATTAAGAATGTGTTAAATAATTTCTTATATGAAAATTGCCACTTGTACAAATCATTAAAAAATATTAGTATGTTAATTATCGGTCGATAATAGGAGGGCCAAATGGTCACTGTACGTAGAAGCAGAGAACAGTTTTTGGAGTTGGATGCTCATCGCTACCAACAAGGAGGGCGGACAGCATATTCGCTTGTTATGGGTATGGGAAAGTTGGACGCAAACATCCCAAATTTCGTGAATACTGAGCGAATTGACAAAGCCAACCGCCGTTTTATTCCCAATCATTCAAAGAGAATAGCCGACTACATCTATGATATTGATGATTGGGTACTAGGTGCAATTCTATTAGGAATTGACCCAGATGAACTTGAATTCGTTGCTTATAAGGCCGAGGATGGGCAGTTGTCGCAGAATTTAGGTTGTATTCGAATCCCATTGGATGGCGGAACCAGTAGTCTTCAGATATTGGATGGCCAGCACAGACGTATGGCAATTCAGTCTGTCCGAGACCGCCTTCGCCAAGAAATTCAAGTTGAAAAGGAGTTGGCATCGAAAAACGGGCATGATAATCGGCTGCACGAACTGACGCGTAAGTTTAGTCGTTTAAATCAAATGTCAATCCCAGTTGTAATCTATGAAGAGGCTAATACCAAGAACCTACGGCGGATGTTCTCTGATTTAGCTCAGACACGTAACATTGACGCAACCACCAAGACGCGCTTTGATGACCGTGATCCCTTTAATAAAGCGGCTGTTGAACTTGTCGAGCTAGGTCGTAGTGAACTGCTGGCAAACAGAGTAGAAATGGAACGAACGACCCCGTTACGCAGGAGCGATGATCTGCTCGCCATTAATCAACTATCACGGTGTTTGAAAGTGTTAAAGTATGGGTATGGGGGAAGAGCAAGCCGCACTCGTATTCTTGAAGCGCGAGATCAATATGACGAGCTTATTGACCTTGGAATCGAATGGGCAGACGATTTTCTGCCCAGCGCTCGTGAGGAATACGAGGAATTGTGTTCCATCGAATTGGAAGAGGACTTCGTCGCAAAGAATAGGGCCAATTATCTAGCGTATAGTGTAACCGTCCTTCAGATGTTAGCTGGATGCTTCCACGATTGGACGGAGAAGGGGCAACCTTGGGCTGAATTGGCTGCCTGGATACGAGAAGCTGATTTTGGCCGCTCTTCAACAGAGAGCATTTTTCGAATCAACGGTATGCTTTCGACTGGCGAGCCTCCTACTTTGGTCAGCCGGAAACAAGAGGTTAAAGCAACGATCGGATACATCGTCGCACAAGCGCTTCAGTCAGTTACTTAATCAACTGAAGGTTGTGGGCGTCTATTGTAAGGACGCCCACAATATCTGTTGCGAATTGGTGCGCTCATCACAACGCACCCTTCACACCACGCGCAGCCGCCAGCAGCTCCCGCGCCGATTCCAGCCCCGCCGCGCTTGCCGCGCCCAGCATCGCCGCCAGCTCGGCGACGCGCGCCGCTTCGCCTTGCAGCTCGCGGACTTCTGTCGCCGCGCGCGCGCCGGACATCGACTTGCGCGCCTGAAAATGGCGGTCGGCGAAAGCCGCCAGTTGCGGCAGGTGCGTCACGCACAGCACTTGATGCGCCCCCGCAAGCGCCCAGAGCTTCTCGCCGACGACCGCGCCGATGCGCCCGCCAATGCCTTGATCGACCTCGTCGAAAATCAATATCGGCGTCTGGTCGACGGCTGCCAGCACCCGCTTCAGCGCCAGCATGATGCGCGCCGCCTCGCCCCCAGAAGCCACTTTCGCCAAGGGCAGCAGCGGCTGACCGGGGTTGGCGCTCATCATGAATTCGACATCGTCCATGCCTTTGCCGTCGAATTTATAGCGCTTGTCGCCGACGATGCAGCCGGCTGGGTGCTCGGCTTGCGCCAGGCGCGCCTCGAAGCGCGTCCGCTCCATGCGCAATGCGCCCAGCTCGCGCATGACCGCCCGCGCCAATTCCCCGCCAGCCTCGGCGCGCGCTTGGCTCAAGCGCAGGCTGATATCGCCGATTTGTACCAGCAGGGCGCTCTCTTGCCGCCGCAATGCCAGCAGACGTTCTTCGCTGTGGTCGATTGTCTCCAGCTCCGCCGCCGCCTGGTCGGCGTAAGACAAGATGCCGGCGATGTCCGCGACTTGGAAGCGCCGCTTGAGCGCGCGGATCAATTCCAGCCGTTCTTCCACTTCGTCCAGGCGGGCGGGCTCGAATTCGATTTCGTCGGCGTAACGCGCGATTGTCAGCGCCAGGTCTTGCGCCTCCTGTGTTAGGTCCTCCGCCAAGAGGCGCTGCTCATTTAAGTTGGCGTCAATCCGCGCCAGCTTGGATAGCGCGAGCGCGACTTGCATCAAGCCGTCGACAAGGGGCGCGCCCTTGCTGTGCTCGCCGCTGTCATCGTCGCCGATGAGCAGCTGCGCGCATTCCCGCGCCAGGGTGGCCAGCTGCTCGCTGTTTGCCAGCCGATGGCGCTCGGCTAGCAGTTCGGCTTCTTCGTCTGGCTGCAAGGCGGCGGCACTGATTTCTTGAATCTCGTGCCGCAGCAGGTCAGCGCGCCGTTTTAGGGTCGCTTTGTCCTCGCGCAGCAGGCGCATCTCGCTTTGCGCGGTGGTCAAATCCAGCACCAGCGCCGTCAAGCCAGCGCGAACATCCAGCAAATCCGCGTAGCGGTCGAGCAGGTCGATATGATGGCGCGGGCGGAACAGCGACAAATGTTCGCTTTGGCCGTGAATGTCAAATAGCAGTTGACCAATCTCGCGCAGCAAAGCCGAGTTGACCGCCACGCCATTGACGCGCGCGCTGGAGCGGCCGCGGCGGCGGAGTTCGCGCTGCAAGCCGAGATAGCCGGGATTGTCATCCAACAAGTCTTCGCGCTGCAAGAGCGCGGTGATGGCAGCGCGATTGCGCTCGTCCAGCGTGAAGAAGCCTTCGATGCTGCAGCGCTGCGCGCCTTCGCGGACGAAGGCGGCATCGGCTTTTGCCCCCAGCAGCAACTCGACGGCGTCAATCAGGATTGACTTGCCGGCACCCGTTTCCCCGGTGATGACATTGAAGCCGCTGCCAAAAGCCAGTTCCAACTCGTCTATGACAGCAAAATTGCTGATGCGCAGTTCTTCTAACATGGATTACATGGATAACATGGATGAGCGGTCAAATCGTTCTTTGCTATGCTGCCTGTCCTAGCTGCTTGCACGGGTCTTATGTCTTCATCGTAATATGGATGTAGAACCAAGAAAGTAATGAAAATACGTGAATCGCCGCTTTTCTACCCCATCCCCAGCCCTTGCACGAATCATCAGGGAAGGGTGGCTCGACAATGAAGTTGGGATGTTTCGCAAATTTTGCATCATTAACTTGATTCTACTAAGATTATATGGAAACTTTGAAGCGAGCGAACGCGGCGGAGGCGGCCAGCGCCAGGTAGATAAAAGTGAATAGCCCCAAGCCGCCCGCCAGCAGCAGCCCCGAAGCGATGCCGCCAGCCATCATAGCGCCTGCCGCCACGTAGCCGCTATGGCGTCCGCGCCGCCGCTTGGTCATTTGCAAGGCAATTTGCGCCGCGCCGCCGCCAAGTGCCGGCGCGACAAAGAAACCCAGAATAATAAACCCGCCGACTACCAGCTGCAAAAAAGGCAGCAGCGCGCCGCTCGTGGCGCAGGTTGCCACTACCAGGGCGTAGTCGAGGGCAGTGCTTGTAAAGAACTTGTCCTCGTGGCCGCGCACGCACTCGCGGCAGGTATAGCCGACCGGCGTCCGCTGGGCGCATTCGACGCACATATAGCGATCGCAGCGGTTGCAGCGCAGCGCGGTATCGCGCTCGGGGTGGACGGCGCAGAAGCGCGCGTCATTGTCGATGGGCATTTTCGGGGCATTCTCGCTCATGGCTGTATTCAATCTACTTAACATCCCACTTTACATACATCCCACTTTACATACATCCCACTCAACATCTATCCATATAACATCATCTGCCCGCGGCGGTCAAACATCGAATGTCATGCGGCGCGGACCGTGGCGGTTGATGCGCGGCTCCATCCGATCGAGCAGAGAACGATAAAAATAATTGCGCTCGCGCAGGCGCGCGAATTTGCTGACCGGCGCGGCGGAAGTAACGCGAATGTGCTGATTATGCGACAGCTTAGCGACCACGCGCCCGTCCACGGTCAGCTCGACTTGATGGCGGTTTTCCGGCGTCGGCTCGATATCGACCACCGCGCCGCGCGACAGAATGATTGGGCGCTCCATGCTCAAATGCGGTGCCATCGGCGTCATCAAGATATTGCGCAATTCTGGCGGCAGGATAGGACCGCCGGTCGCCAGCGCATAGCCCGTCGACCCGGTCGGCGTGGAGATGATGAGCGCGTCAGCGTTGTACGTGGTCGCCCAGTGTTTGTCGATGTAACTGTCGAGCTGGACCATACGCCCGGAGGCGCTGCCGCGGATAACGACGTCGTTAAGCGCGTGATAGCTGCGGAGTTCGGCGCGCTTGTCCTGCAACAAAGCCGCGCGCAGCATCATGCGTTCTTCAATCCAATAGTCGCCGCGCAGCAATTGATCCAAGCCGCTCTGCCAGTCGTCCGGGCTTTCAATCTCGGTGAGGAAACCCAGCCAGCCCATATTCACGCCCAGCACCGGCACGTCGTGCTCGGCACAGACGCGGCCCGCGCGCAGCATAGCGCCATCGCCGCCAATCGCCATCACGATATCGGCACCCGCCACGTCATGGACGACGCTGGTTTCGTCCCAATCGGTGTGCAGCCAACTAGCGATGCCGCGCGCATAGAGCTGATTATTGATCTCTTGCGCCACCGGGTGCGTGTCTGGGCGGGCGGGATGCGCGAGCACGCCAATCCGTTTGATGCTGGTCAAAGCGAGCTTCTTTCGCTAGGTCATAAGCGAACTCATTATGGCGCAGTTTGAGCGGCAATCATATAGAAAACATGCTGCGATTGCTCTGGTACAGGAATCAAAGGATTAGCGAATTCTTAATTTTTTTGCACTTTTGGGATAGTAATATGATAAGATAATTCTAACATCTCACGGTAGAGGCTGATTCCGATGCTTAGAAAAATGCTCGCTATATTTCTGACAGTGCTATTGCTTTTCCCTTTGCTTTTGCCCGTGGCGGCGCAAAGCGATGACCCGCTCAGCATTGCCATCCTGCGCTTTGGTCCGAATGATGCGATAGAAATTACCGAAGGCGGCATCCTGGATGTGCTAGAAGCCTATGACTTCATCACAGCCGCGGAAAACCGAGCGCTGGAAGAGCGCCAAAACTTGGAAGGCGATAAGATCTCGATCCATTTCGGCGACGCCGGCTTCGATCTGGCGACAGCGAACTTGGTCGTCGAAGCGGCAATGGACCTTCAGCCGGATGTGCTGGTCGCGCTTCTTACACCCATCGCGCAAATCGCGGTCGCTAGCGCCGCCGAAATGGATTATCCGCCGGTGGTTCTGTTCGTCGCTACCGCGCCCTTCAAAGCCGGGTTGGCTTCCTCGTCCTGCATCAAGCCCGATTATGTTGGCGGCTCGGAGACATTAGTCGAATTTGAACCCGTCTTCGCGGCGCTGCGTCTGCAAGACCCAGACCTCCAGCGCATCGGCTTAATCTATTCCAGCACCCTGTTAGCGGGCGAAGAGTCCCGCGAGCGCATCACAGCCATCGCTGCGGAAATGGACATTGAAGTGCTTGAGGCAGGCATCACCACGCTGGCTGATGTGTCGGCAGCCACAGAAGGCTTGGTCGAGCGCGGTGCCGAGGCTTTGCTCGCTTCGGGGGATTCCTTGCTGTCGGCGGGGCTGCCCATCATTGTGGCTGCCGCCAACGAGAATGCCCTGCCGGTCTTCCACCCCAGCATGGGCTCAATCTCCGTTGGCGTCACCATTGCCGCTGGCTTTTCTAGTTATTATTCCCGCGGCATCAACCTCGGCGTCATCCTAGTCGGTCATTTGAATGGCGATATTGATATCGCCTCAACCGCGATACATATCGACAGCAGCAATTTGCTCGGCATCAACATGGACTCGGCGGCGGAGCAGGATGTCGTAATTTCGGAGCAACTGCTTGATGAAGCGGACACCGTCTACAGCGGTGGCAGAATCGCGCAAGCCGCGCCAGCGGTTTTACAGGCGATTGCCCGGCGTGGCAAAATAGTCCCCATGGAACAGCGCCATGAAAGCGACCAAGCTTTCCTGGCGTCGCTGCAATGCACTGACGAGATGATCGCCGAGCAGCAAGCGGCGCTGGACGCGGCGGAATAGCATATTTGCGTCCTTCTCTCATTTTCGGCTCATCGGCGCTGAGGAAATGAAGAAAATCGGGCGACTCACAGGCTCGCCTAGGGCGCGTAAGGCGCGTAGGGCGCGTGGACACAGCCCTTCGACACAGCCCTTTGACACAGCCCGTCAGTCGCCCCTATAGTTTTCTGACATTAACTTTACCGATGGGGGGCTAACCAAAGCGCCCGGCGATGTAATCGGCTGTCTCTTGCTGGCGCGGGTTGTTGAAGACTTTGCTGGTCTCGTCATATTCGACCAACTCGCCCCAGCGGATTTCGTGGTCCTTTTCCAGCCGCTTGCGGATGTTGAAAAAGGCGGTGAAGTCCGAGGCGCGCTGCGCCTGCTGCATATTGTGCGTGACGATGACGATGGTGTATTCCCGCTGCAATTCCCACATCAGCTCTTCGATGCGCTGCGTGGCGATGGGGTCCAGGGCAGAGCAAGGCTCGTCCATCAAAATCACATCCGGCTCGACCGCAATCGCGCGCGCGATGCACAAGCGCTGTTGCTGCCCGCCGGAAAGCGCCATGCCCGACTTGTTCAGGTCGCCGCTGACCTCGTCCCATAGCGACGCCCCGCGCAGGCTGCGCTCGACGATTTCGTCCAGAACGCCCTTCTTCTTGATGCCCAGCAAGCGCGGTCCGTATGCCACATTGTCGTATATGCTCTTGGGGAAGGGGTTCGGTTTTTGGAAGACCATGCCAATGCGCCGCCGCACTTCCACCGGGTCGACCTGCGCGTCGTAGAGATCTTGCCCGCGATAAAGAATTTCGCCTTCCACGCGCGCGCCCGGCGTCAGGTCCAACATGCGGTTGATGCCGCGCAGGACCGTGCTCTTGCCACAGCCCGATGGACCAATCAAGGCGGTGGTCTTGTTTTGGTATATCGGCAAGCTGACGCCAGCCACCGCGCGAAAAGCGCCATAATAGAAACTGCATTCGCGCAATTCCATCACCAGCGCGCTATCCGTCGGGGCTGCATTTTGCCTTTGCGCTGCCATGAATTAGAACCTTATCGAATAACGATTGCGCAGGATAATCGCCGCGGCATTCAGCGTCAGCATCAATGCCAGCAGCGTGATGATGGCGGCGGCGGCGATATTGGCGAATTGCCCCTGTGGCCGCGCCGTCCACTGATAAATCTGTATCGGCATTGCCGTAAATTGCGAGAAGGGGCTGGTCGGGTCTGTTACCAAGAAGGTCGCCGCGCCCACAACAATCAAGGGCGCTGTTTCCCCTACTGCGCGCGAAACGGAAAGAATCGCGCCGGTCATAATGCCGGGCAGCGCAGCCGGCAAAATCTGATGCCAGATTGTCTGCCAGCGCGTCGCGCCCAAGCCATAAGAGGCTTCCCGAATTGTTTGCGGCACCGCGCGAATCGCCTCTTGCGCGTTGATGATGATGATGGGCAAAATTAGCAAGACCAGTGTCAAACCGGCGCTGAGCAGCGTGCGGCCATTGGGCGAGAAGCTGTTTATGCGCGCCAAGCTCGCCATCAACTCGCCGAAAGCATCGGCGCTGATGGCGGCCTCCGCGCCGATTGAAGCGACGTCGAAGCGGAAGTATTGCCCCCGCGATTCAATAATATAGTCTTCATCATGGTCTTCATCCGTCCGCACCGGCACGGTTTCAACGGCGATTTCCAGCGCTTCCGCCAAGGACCGCGACAGCACATGCAGGTCGGTATTGCCTTGCATGGTCAAGCTGGGCCTACCATAAAACAAGAATGTATCCACTACCCGTTCGACTGTTGCGACATCCAGATGCTCGGCATCGCTGCGGATAGCGGTGCCATCGTAGCTGACCGCGCCTTCAAAAGCGGGGGCGATGTGCTCAATCACTGTTGCGACCGTCGGCGCGTCGAAGTTGTAATGGAATATCAAGCCGCTGGTGAATGGTGCCAGCGCCCGCACGAAGATCGCCAGCCCCAGCATGCCATAGATGATTGAGGGCACGCCGGCCAGATTGCGCACATTGGTCTCGATCAAACGGTTGATGAAGCCGTGATGGGCGTATTCCTCGAGATATATCGCCGCGCCCACGCCGATGGGCAAGGCGACCGCCAGCACCACCGCCATCAAGCCGATGGTGCCAATCAATGCCGTGCGCACACCTGCCAGAGCCGGCTTGCTCGACATCGGGCTGGTCAGGAACTTGCCGTTCAGCCAGCTGTGAAAACGAATGACCTCGACCTTGGCGTCAGCATGGCGGGCGCGCTGCTGGTAGTCAGCCAGGATGGGTCCCTCAATTTGCGCTTTCAGCGCGGCGAAATTGAAAATGGCGTCGACCATGGGGAAGCTGGCGATAACTTGCTGCTGCACCACTTCTTCCAAGACCAGGTTATGCAGCGTGGTCTTATCCGCATACTGTGCCAGCAGACTCGCCTGCTGCTGTGGGCTGATATTCTTCAACAATTCGCCGGCAATTGTCTGGTCGACATTGGCGTCGCCGACGATCGCGGCGACGCTGGCGCTTGTGAAATCTCCGACTGGGACTTGGCTGATGGTATCGCGGATTATCACGCGCAAGCGTCCGCGCGCATGTTCAGCGAGAATCGCAGCCAAGGTGTCCTTATCAAGCGCGTCCAGGCGGCGACCCGCGCTTAATGACTCTGGCTCGATGGTATTGACGATGCCGATGCTGCCAAATGCTTGGTTGACGACATTGAAAAACAAGACGACCAATGCCAGCGCCGCAACGGCTACCGAGGCATAGTTGAACAGCCTGCCCAAGCGCCCACGCCGATGCCGCGCAGCCAGGCGCTGGTAGAAGGCTTTTTCTTCGGGCATATAGCGCTTGCTTTTGCCCTCTTCCATTAAATCAACTCCTTAATATGCCTCGCGGAAGCGGCTGATGATGACGCGGCTTAGGACATTGAGCAGGAAGGTCATCACGAAGAGCGTCAGCCCAATGGCAAAAATGCTGTTGTAATCAATGGAATCGTAGCTCAAATCGCCGCCGCTGATGCGCGCGATATGCCCCGTCATCGTCTCGGCTGATTCGAAAGGGCTGAAGCTGAAGTTCGGTCCCGCGCCAGCCGCAATCGCCACGATCATGGTTTCGCCGATGGCGCGCGAAACCGCCACGATGAATGCCGCCAAAATGCCGGATAAAGCCGCGGGCACGACGACCTTGGTCACCGTTTCCAGCTTGGTCGCGCCCAAGCCGTAGGAGGCTTCTCGCAGCGCCTTTGGCACGGCGTGCAAAGCGTCTTCGCTCATCGAGCTAATCAAGGGGATGATCAATATGCCGACGACTATGCCAGCTGAACCGGTGTTATAGATATTCACGACATCGACGCCGAATAGCGCGCGCAGCAGCGGCGTCATGAAGGTCAAAGCGAAATAGCCATAGACGACCGTCGGAATGCCGGCCAAAACTTCCAGCAGCGGCTTTAAGGTCGCGCGCAACCGCGGCGAGGCGTATTCGCTGAGGTAAATCGCCGCGCCAATGCCCAACGGCAGCGCCACCAGCATGGCGATAGCGCTTGTCATCAACGTGGCGTTAATCAAGGGCAGGACGCCAAATTCGCCAATGGCGGGTATCCAATTGGTATTGCTGAAAAACTCGATGAGGGTGGGGCGGTCATTGTATTCCACAGCCACGCCAGCGCTGTGCGGCGCGACCGTATTTTCGCCGCGGATGCCGCGCTTGACGCGCAGCTGGGGCAGATAGCCCGCTGCCACGAAGTCGTCGGCGATGCGCTTGGTCAAAGGCAAGACGGTGGAGCTGCCGACTGCGGTCAGCTCGCCATTTACCGCCGCTGGATTGACGGCTGGGAATTCGTCCGCGCCAGTCGCGCGCAGCCATTCTTGGCGCGCTTGCGCCATGTGCTCGTCCGAAGCGGCGAAATAGCCGACATCGACGATGAGGTCTTGGACATGGGCGAGGTAATAACTGATAAAGTCCGCCGCTTGTGCATGAGCGCGCATGAGACCGGCATCGCTGTAAATGAAGAGCGGGCGCGTCAGCGCATAACTGCCGTCTGCCACGGTCTGCGCCCGCGGCGCGACGCCATCCAGTGGGATAATCCGCAGGTCATCGTGGTTGTTCATGTAATAGGCATAGCCGAAAAAACCGATGCTGTTCGGATTGCGTTTGATGCTGCCGACCAGTTGATTGTCATTCTCGGACATGATTGGCGCGGCCGCCAGCAGTGCGGCTGGGTCGTCCGCCAAGACTGCTTCGACGAAATAATCGAAGCTGCCGCTGTCCCTGCCGGGGATGACCAGCGTGATGGGCTCGTCTGGGAAATCGGCGCGCACATCCGACCAGCGCGCCGCGCCGTTGAAGACCCGCTGCAGCTCGGCAAAGCTCAGCTCGGTAATGAAGTCGTTGTCGGCGCTGACCACGATTGCCAGCGCGTCCGTGCCAACGCGAAAGGCAATTGGCTGAATGCCCGCCGCGGCGCAGGTTTCGATTTCGGCTGGAATGATGGGACGGCTGGCGTTGACGATAAGCGGACGCGCGCGCCCGACTTCGGCAAGATGGGCGTCGGTGGCGCACCAGCTTCGGAAGCCGCCGCCGCTGCCCAGCAGGTCGATTTGAATGCGATTGTTATGGAAGGCGACAACTTCCATCACCTCTTGTCCCACGCGTATCGCAGCGCCGTTTGTGATGGCTTCCAGCGCCTTGCCTGGCTCGACAGCGAAGGCGGTGGCGCTTTCGTCTATGTCGCTCAATATGGCGCGGTTGCTGTTCACCCACTGATCACGCGTGAAAAAAGCGATTGACTCGTTGCCCAAGACCAGGATGATGCCGACGGTGGTGAAGATGGACAGCAAGCCGCATGCGAGCAAGCCGATTTGGATAGCGACTTCGTGCCACTTGGCGCGGCGCTTCAAATTGAGCGTCCGCGACTTGCGCCGCGCCAGATGAAGCGTCATATCGGATTTTTCTGGCTTAGTCTTCATAGTCTCTTTAGCCTGGCTGCCTGGACGGATGGAAGGACCCGCGTAGGAATCCAAAATCAGGACGGCGCAAACCCGTAAAGGGACGCGGCGGAACCCGCATCCCTTTACGGGCGCTTGGCCTATGGCTTACATATCTTCCGTCGCGTCCAAGTAGGCTTGCTTGGCGGCATCCAGAGCAGATGCCGAAGCTGGGAAGTAACCCACGTCGATGATCTCGTCGTTGACATAGGTCAGGTAGAAGTTGATGAAGGCGGCGACCTGCGGCTTTTCCGCCATGACGCCGGCGTCGCTGTAGATGTACAGCGGGCGCGCCAGCGGATAGCTGCCGTCATCGGTGCTGTCTTCATTGGCTTCGATGCCGTCAATGCTAAGGATATTCAGCGTGTCTTGGTTCTCGATATAGTAGGCGTAGCCGAAGAAACCGATGGCGTAGGGGCTGCCGCTGATGCCTTGCACCAAGACGTTGTCGTCCTCGGAAAGCTGTGGGTTGGCGCTCAGGATTGGTTCTTCATCTTCGTCGAAAACCTCTTCGACAAAGTAATCGAAGGTGCCGCTGTCCGTACCGGGAATGAAGCGCTGGATCGCTTCGGAGGGCCATTCGGCGCGCAGGTCCGACCAGGTTTCGGCGCTGCTGAAGATCAGCGCCAATTCTTCCATGGTGATATCGCTTACGAAGTCGTTTTCAGCCGAGACGGTAACAGCCAGGGCGTCGGTGCCGACGCGGAACTCTATCGGCTCGCGGCCGATGGCGCTGCAAGATTCACGCTCGCTGTCCTTGATGGCGCGCGAAGCGTTGCTGATGTCGGTTTCGCCTTCGACGCAGAAGCGCTCGAAGCCGGCACCAGAGCCGATGGACGCGATGCTGGGGGCGACGCCGCCGGCATCAGTCCACAATTCAGCCATGCGCTCGCTGAGCGGGAAGACCGTCGAACTGCCGGCGGTGATGATTTCGCCGTCGGTATAATCCAGCGGGTCGACCTCCGGCAGCATAACATCTTGCAGGTCCATCGCCGCATCGCCGATTGGGAGCATGCCGTTTGCGATCCGCCAATAGTCAATCGCGCCGGAGAAGGCGTATTCAGAAGCCGGGAAATAGCCCACGTCGATGATCTCGTCGTTGACATAGGTCAGGTAGAAGTTGATGAAGGCAGCGACCTGCGGCTTTTCCGCCATGATGCCGGCGTCGCTGTAGATGTACAGCGGGCGCGCCAGCGGATAGCTGCCGTCATCGGTGCTGTCTTCATTGGCTTCGATGCCGTCAATGTTGAGGATATTCAGCGTGTCCTGATTCTCGACATAGTAAGCGTAGCCGAAGAAGCCGACGGCATAGGGGCTGCCGGTGATGCCCTGCACCAAGACATTGTCGTCCTCGGAAAGCTGTGGGTTGGCGCTCAGGATAGGTTCTTCATCTTCGTCGAAAACCTCTTCGACAAAGTAATCGAAGGTGCCGCTGTCCGTACCGGGAATGAAGCGCTGGATCGCTTCGGAGGGCCATTCGGCGCGAACGTCCGACCAGGTGTCGGCTGTGCTGAAGATCAGCGCCAATTCTTCCATGGTGATATCGCTTACGAAGTCGTTTTCAGCCGAGACGGTAACAGCCAGGGCGTCGGTGCCAACGCGGAACTCTATCGGCTCGCGGCCGATGGCGCTGCAAGATTCACGCTCGCTGTCCTTGATGGCGCGCGAAGCGTTGCTGATGTCGGTTTCGCCTTCGACGCAGAAGCGCTCGAAGCCGGCACCAGAGCCGATGGACGCGATGCTGGGGGCGACGCCGCCGGCATCAGTCCACAATTCAGCCATGCGCTCGCTGAGCGGGAAGACCGTCGAACTGCCGGCGGTGATGATTTCGCCGTCGGTGTAATCCAGCGGGTCGACCTCCGGCAGCATGACCGGGTCATTTGTCGCGTCATCCACCGTGTCATCCGTCGTGTCAGTCGTCGCGACGACATTCGCGACGCCGCTGCTCATCAGCAATGCCAATACGGATAGCAGTAAAACTAAACGTGATTTCCGCATGATTATCAATCTCTCCTTCATGCGCTAATCGAACTTTGCTAAGGGCTTGAATTGCAATCCGCTGCAATCATAGTCGACGATTGTTAAATGAGCCGATTCTGTAGATTAAGCGTATGTTATCGCCTTGTTAAAGTCTGGCGGCGTCTTGTTTATGCCTGTATTAGTTTTCGGTCTTGGCAGGCGCGGCTTGCTCTGTCGGACTTGTGATTTTGCTATCAGGCGATAAAATCAAGCTTGGGGAAACAGGATCGAGCACTGATGTTCAAGTATTTGCAGCGCCGCGTTTTACAAGCGATTCCCACATTTTTTGGCGTGACTATCCTCTCTTATCTGGTTATTTTGACCGCGCCCGGCGATCCGGTGGCGATGATCACCTTTTCGCCGAATCCATCCGCCGAGGCGATGGCGGCTATGCGCCGTCAACTGGGCTTGGATCAGCCGCCGATATTGCAGTATGTCTATTGGCTTGTCGGCAATGACTGGACGCAGATTGACGTCGATGGCGACGGCTTTGGCGAGACACAAGGCGATAGGCGTGGTCTGCTGCGGGGCGACCTGGGTAATTCCATCAAACAGAAGCGCCCGGTGCTGGACTTGATTGTCCAGCGGATACCAGCCACGCTGCGCCTGACTGTTTCGGCGCTGGTATTGGGCTATCTGATAGGCGTCGCCTTGGGGGTGCTGGCGGCGGCTTTTCATCGCAGCTGGATCGACCAACTTATCCGAATTATCTCGGTGATAGGCAATGCCGTACCAGCTTTCTGGCTGGGATTGCTGCTAATCATCATCTTTGGCGTCCAGCTCGATTTGCTGCCGATTAGCGGCATGCGCAATATCACCCAGCGCGGCAGCCAGAGTCTGTTTGATGCCCTGCGTTACATGATTTTGCCCGTCTCCGTGCTCTCGCTCAACACCATCGCCTTCATCTCGCGCTTTACGCGCACGCAAATGCTGGAAGTGTTGCAGCAGGATTATGTGCGTACCGCCTACGCCAAAGGCTTGCAGCCCAAAGTCGTCTGGCTGCGCCATGCTTTGAAAAACGGACTGCTGCCAGTAGCGACTTTCTTGGGTCCATCCATCGGCACGCTGCTGGCGGGCTCGGTGATTATCGAGCAGGTCTTCCAGTGGCCCGGCATGGGCAAGCTGATTATCGACGCCGTCTTTTCGCGCGATTATCCGCTGGTGATGGGTTCGGTGGTTGTCGCTTCTATCATGTTTATCCTGGGCGTGCTGCTCTCGGACGTGATGTACGTCCTGCTCGACCCGCGCATCCGCCTCCAATAGGAAGCCCGCCGATGAATGGAAAAATCGCCCGGCTAGCGCAACGGCAAGAAACCCGTCAATCGCGCTCCTTTTGGCGCGACTCCCTGGCATTCATCCGGCGCGACCGCCTGACGATTTCCGCCATTTTGGTGCTAATCATCGCGACCATCGTTTGCATGGGCGCGCCGCTTGTCATCGAAAACGCGCTGGGCTTGGATGTCAACGATACCAGCATCCCCGACCGCTTCAAGCAGCCCGGGCAAGACGGATACCCGCTGGGAACCGACCAACTGGGCCGCGATCAATTCCTGCGTTTGATTTATGGCGGTCGCGTTTCGCTGACCATCGCTTATCTCGCCAGCGCCTTGACCGTCTTCATCGGCATCACGCTGGGTTTGCTCGCGGGTTACTATGGACGGGCTGTAGATGATGCGATTTCCTGGGGCGTCAATACGCTTAGCGCGGTTCCGCCGCTCTTCTTGCTGCTAATCGCCTCGGCGGTATGGGAGCCATCGACCGAGGTCTTGATAATCGTCTTGGCGGCGCTGGGCTGGGTTGGCACCAGCCGCCTGGTGCGCGGTGAGGTGCTGTCGCTGAAGGAGCGCGATTATGTGCTGGCGGCGCGGGCGCTGGGGGCGTCGGACTTGCGCATTCTGCTCGCGCATATCGTGCCCAATGTCTTCCCCATTGTCATGGTTACCATGACAATCATCGCCGGCAATCTGATTCTAATCGAATCTGGCTTGAGTTACCTGGGCGTCGGCATCCAGCCGCCGACGCCGACCTGGGGCAATATGCTGACGGATTCGCGCAGCTATTTGGTCACTGGCGTGCACCTCATATTCACGCCCGGCTTATTGATTATGATTATCGTGCTCTGCTTTTATTTGATCGGGGATGGGCTGCGCGACGCGCTGGACCCGCGACGTTATCAGAAATAACCTTTGCTATACGCGCTAGAATGGTATAATAAAGTTGGTAATCGATTAGGTACATTGTGCTTTGCCAATGATAAAGCGAATCGCGCTAAAGGCAAAACGCTTAAGACTGCTTTTGCTGTTTAGGAACTTCGAAATCAGTTATCACACAAAATACCTGGGAATAGCAATGGCTCGTGAAAACGACGAATTTCGCCGTAAGTATCATCGTGACAAGATATATGGAGCCATCCGCGGCGTTTGCAGCAAGAAAAAAATCAAGCACGCAGATATGTGCTTGATTGAAGAGGAATTGAATGAGCGCATCAACAGTATGGTGCAAGCAGCCTATCATAAGGAAGTCGAAAAACTGAAGACGCGCGAATTTATCGAGACGAGGATAAAAATTAAGCAGGTGAACAGCCCAAACATGGATGACAGCGCGTTACCCGCCGAGTCATAGTTAAGGTCATAGCTTAGATGAAAAGAGGCTTTGGGCAGCGGGTCAGCCACCGGTGCATGTCAGTGTCCACGCGCCCCACTGCGCGCTCCCTAGTTGATTTGAAGTTTAGATTTCCGTCATTTCAGCTACCATCATTTTGCAGCGATTGCCCTGTGCTATATTGGTTAGTGCTTGACCATAAGGCAGAGCGCTTATCATACTTAGTTTGCCTATCGTTATATCGTCGAGGAGATTCATCAAAATGGGCTGGGAGCAGATTGTATTCATTATTGGGACGATCATCACAGTGGTCGCGGGGCTATTCATGTGGCTGCGGGCGGATATCAAGCGCTTGGACGACAAGTTGGAAAGAAAAATCGACAATGGCTTCGCCGGATTAGATGCCCGACTGCGCGGAGTCGAGACCGGCCAGGCGCGCATGGCCGGTATGCTGCAAGGCTTAGGCTTGGCGGGCAAACTGCCCAAGGACCAATTTCTGCCGCGCGCGCAACTGTGGCAAGCAATCGACTAGCAATCGAAATGAAAAGTGCGGCTCGGTACAAGAGCCGCCCTTTCGCTTGTTCGACTTAGCCTTGCCGAGCTATTCCTCAAGCGTCCACTTGTGGATGTCGGCGGTATAACCATAGAAGACCCAGAATGCAGTCGGCTCGAAGCCTTTGACGCGCTTGTTAGCTGTCTGCCAGATATTCGGGACGAAGGTCCAGTCATAAGCGACATCTTCGTGCGTAATGCGCTGGATTTCCTTGTAAATTTCGCCGCGTTCAATCGGATCGCAGCCCGTCAGCGTCCGCGCCTGGTCAATTAGCGCGTCAACTTCTGGGTTAACGTAGGAGCTGGTGTTGCTGCCACCGCTGCCCGTCGCCTGATCCTGGGGACCATAGATGATGCCCATGAAATCATTGGGGTCGGGCGCGCCGCCGGTGCCGCCACTGCTGCTCATTGACGTAGCATCGTGCTTCTGGCCCCAGAGCACTTCACTGAGATAATTCGCCCATTCTACAAGTTCCACTGTCACATCAACGCCGATGTCTTTGAGTTGGTCTTGCGCGATGAGCGTGGTGGTGGGGAACATCGTGAGGATATTGCTGTAGGGGATGTTCATCGTCAAACGCTGGCCGTCCTTCTCGCGCACGCCGTCGCCGTCCTCATCTACCCAGCCCGCTTCCTCTAGCAACTGCATGGCGGCTTCGGGATCGTATGGGTATGGCTCTAATTCATCGTTGTAGGCTGCGGTGTGATAGGGATTCACTGCCCCAACCAGGCGCGTGCCGCCCTGCTCGCCGCCCATCGTCGCCAAGATGTCGAATTTGTTGTAGCCCATGGCGATGGCTTTGCGCACATTGACATCAGTGAGGAACGGATGCGGCGGCTGTTCGATTAGGTTGCCGTCGGCGTCAAAAGCTGGCGTCGGCTGGGTCGGGTCCGCCCAATTCAAGCTCATGAATTTGACCGACATCTGCGGGAAAATCTGCCACTGCAAATGACTGGTATCGGCGATTTGCTCAAAAATATCGCCGTGCAGATAGGAGTAGTCGATTTCGCCCGCTTGCAGGGACTGCGCCGCCAATTCATGCGATCCAATATTGCGATTGATCAAATAAGGGATGCCGACATCTCCGCCCCACCAAGTGGGATTGGCGTAGAAGCTCTGGAACTCTTCTGCCTCCCAGGCATCCATGATATAAGGTCCGCCACTGATTTCAAGCGGATTGCTGCTGATTTCGCCGTTTTTGAAGTCGCTGAAATCGGCCGCGAAACGATGCGCGGGCATGAAGCGCGTCCCGCCTAATTCTGCGAATACCGTGCAGTCCGGCGCACTCAAGACCACCTTGTAGGTTTTGTCATCGATAATCTCGACGCCTTCGACGTTAACGAAATCCTTCGCGCGCCAGGAAGCGACTTCGGGCGACTTGATGGCGTCGATGACAAATTTCATATCATGCGACGTGATAGGCAGTCCATCGCTCCAGTTTGCATCATCCCGAATATGAAAGGTTATTGAAAGACTATCGTCCGCAACTTCCCAGGTTGTCAGCCCCGGTATCGCTTCATAGGTCATCGGGTCAACTTCGTAAGGCTTGGGCCACAGCAAGCTGTAGGCTTGGAACGACGCGCCGTCGCTGCTGAGGACCGGGTTGAATGTGCTGATATTGCCGAAGCCGCGTATGACGATGGTTTCCGAATCTTGCGCTGTCGCAGCCGCTGCGCTAAGCGCCAGCAGCAAGATGAGTAATAATTTGAACGCTCTCATGGAAAACTCCCCTTTTCACTTCTATTCAACGAACACTTGAACGAACACTTGAACGAACACTACAAAAGCTTAACCTTCGCCTACTATAACACTTTTGCCTTCGATTTCGAAATCCGCTTCAGGTCTTGGGGTGAGAGGTTCCTTAACGCTTGCCTTTGCGCGGCGTACTTGCTGGACCTGCGCCAGGCATTCTCAATTCGCAAAGGCCGCTTATTCCCACTTGCGCCGATAGAACAAAAGTGCTATGCTCCCGAATATAGCGAAATGGCAATAAGGACACTACACTTAGGCATATCCCTGGATAAAGCGAGGCGGCAGCCATGGCAAGAGCGAGACGAGCGGCAAAGGAAACAAAAATCATCGAGAACCATGATCATGAAGCCAGGAAGCGCGCGCTTGACGCGACCTTGACCGATATCACCAAGCGCTACGGTGACGGCAGTATTTTCAGCTTGGGAACGGGCGCGAACTTGCAGGTGGAAGCCATTTCTACCGGGTCGCTCGGCATCGATATTTCGCTGGGCGTGGGCGGTGTGCCGCGCGGGCGCATCACCGAGATTTATGGTCCTGAAAGCTCTGGCAAGACTTCCTTTTGCTTACATGTGGCTGCCGAGGCGCAAAAAATCGGCGGCATCTGTGCCTTCATCGACATGGAGCACGCGCTAGACCCGCTTTATGCCGAGCGCATCGGCGTCGATATCCAGCAGCTATATGTCTCGCAGCCGGATACGGCCGAACAGGCATTAGAGATCACCGAGCATCTTGTGCGCTCTGGCGCGCTGGATGTCATTATCATCGATAGCGTTGCGGCATTGGTGCCACGCGCCGAAATCGAGGGCGAAATGGGCGATTCGCACGTTGGCTTGCAGGCGCGCTTGATGAGCCAGGCGCTGCGCAAGCTGGCTGGTGCCATCAAGCAATCAAATGTCTGCGTGATTTTCACCAATCAACTGCGCGAGAAAGTCGGCGTATATTATGGCAGCCCCGAGACGACGCCGGGCGGGCGGGCGCTGAAGTTCTATGCCAGCGTGCGCATCGATATCCGCCGCATCCAACAGATCAAGCGCAGCGGCGATATCGTCGGCAACCGCACGCGCGTCAAGATCAAGAAGAACAAGGTCGCCGCGCCCTTCAAAGAGTGCGAATTTGACATCATGTTCAACCAAGGCATCAGCAAAGCGGGCGAGATCATCGACATTGGTACCGAGCTCGATATCATCGAGAAACGCGGCGCGTTTTATCGCTATGCCGATGAGCTGCTAGGGCAGGGGCGGGAGAATGTCAAGCAATACCTGCAAAGCAACCGCGAAATATCAGACCTGATCGAGGGCAAGATTCGCAGCGCCTTTGGCTTGCCGGCGCTGGCTGAGGCAGCGGGGACGGGCTAGGCTGAAATCGCTGCTTGGCTCTTACTGGGACGAAGACACCGACATCTTCAAGTACAGGGGCTATACAGCTATACAGCTAATCTTTCCCCCGCCAAGCCAGCCAATCCGCCTCGCTGACCATCTCTCCATGAGTAACGCTGCTGCCCGTCATGCGCTTGTTCTTGTCGAAATATATCTCCACCTCGGCTTGGAAGGGACAGCGATGCCCGCTAGCCAGCTTGCGCACCCAATAGCCCTTGCCGTCGTCGGCGCGCGACAAGTCGTTCAAGGGGTCAACGCGGATGCGCAGAATCTCTTTGCAGGCTTTGGGCTGGATGTAAAAGTAGATGCCGCGATCGTCCGAGCGCGCGCCACCGCCAAACAGTGTCTTTAGGAAATTCATGGTCTTGTCCCTTCGATTCCTGCCAACAGCCACGGCCGACGCTAGCTGTCGCGCCCTTTGCGCGGGAGCACGGGCTTCGCCAACGAGACCAGCAGCCATAAGCCCAGCAATAGGGCAAAGATGGCGACGAGTTGACGCGTCGGCTCGCTGAAAAGCGGCACGGCTGGCAATCGCGGCGCTTCTTCGCTGGGTTCGAGCCGCACGACGGTGAATTCGTCGACCACGTCCGCCAAGGTGCTCAGGTCGGCGGCATGCGCCGAGGTCATGCGCGCGAACAAAGTCTCATAGATCCAGGAGTTGCGGCTGAACATATACAGGGCGCTTAAGGCTTCCGGCGGGTTATCGACCGGCCGCGCCATGGCGTCCAAGACTTTGCCGCCCAGTTGGATGGTTACACGCGGGTTGCTTAAGACATTTTTGTACCAGTCGGTATTTTTGCCCCAGCCGCTGACGATGTAATACTTGCTGCCATGCCGCCGATATTCAACCGCCACATGCCGCGCCAGACCACTATTGCGCCCTTCGGTGGTCAATATCAGCAGGGGCATCCACTTCAAAATGGGAGCCCAGCCAAGTTGATACAAATATATCGGCAGGCGAGCGAGTGATTTCGCGAAGGCGCGGGGGCTGGATATGGACGCGTTGGACAGGGACATAATGCGCACCACTGAATGCGAGAAAGTGGCGTAAGTTTACCCGATATGCCTGCGATTGCCAGTCCGCTCGCGCTGCATTTTGCCGCCTAATCCCACTCCGAGCGGCGGCGCGTCCGGCGATAGGCGTCTTCGTTCTGCGCGCGCATTATCTGACGCCGCGCTTTTTGCACATCGCTTTCGTGTTTGAGCAGGACGGTCAGCGTGGTTTCCAGGGTTTTTTCGTCGATGCTGTCGGCATTTAGCATGACCAGCGCCTTCGCCCAGTCGATCGTTTCGGAGACGCTGGGGTTCTTCTTCAAGTCCAGCCGCCGCAAACCTTGCACCACATCCACAGTTTGCCGCGCCAGCTTATCGTCCAGCTCGGGCACGCGCATTTTGACGATGCTCATTTCCGCTTCGTGGCTGGGGTAATCGACGAAGAGATAGAGGCAGCGCCGTTTGAGCGCTTCGGAAAGCTCGCGCGTGTTGTTGCTGGTCAAGACGACGCTGGGGTGATGCCGGGCTGTGACCGTGCCCAACTCGGGGATGGATACCTGGAAATCGCTGAGGATCTCCAGCAAAAACGCTTCGAACTCGGCATCGGCGCGGTCGATTTCGTCTATCAGCAGCACAACCGGTTCAGCACTCATAAGCGCCGCCAACAGCGGGCGCGCTAGCAAGAAGCGTTCGCTGAAGAAGACATCGTCTTCCTCGCCCAAGCGGTCGGCGGCTTGCCGCAGGGTATCGGCCGCCGCCAGCAGGTCGCTCAATTTGTCGCGCAGCAGCTGCGTGTAGAGCATCTGCTTGGCGTATTCCCATTCGTAAAGCGCCTTGTTCTCGTCCAGCCCTTCATAACATTGCAAACGTATCAAGGGTTTATTAGCCGCGCCCGACCAGGCTTTTGCCAACTCCGTTTTGCCAACCCCAGCCGGTCCTTCGACCAGGAGTGGTTTGCCCAGCTTGTCAGCCAGGAAAACAACCGTAGCGATGTCGTCGCTGGCGATGTATTGCTCTTGGCTGAGCGCATTGCTGACACCCGCTACGTCTTCGAACATTGTTTTGCGCTCCATTATTGGTCTGATGAGCAGAACCACAGCGTATATATTGAGTGTAACCGACTTGCTCTTGTCCTGGCAAGCAAGTTTCATCGGGGGCTCACCGGCGGAGCAGTGCAATCGCATAAAAATCCATAACTGTCGAATTTAACATCAAGGTGATGAATTGTAGGGGCGGGCCTCGGGACGTTGTTGAAAAACACCCCCATCCCGTAGGTCTATGTCTACGTGACCCCGGCCCCTCCTCGCCATAGAGATGGCGAACGGGTTTGGGGTGGGGGAAATCGAGTATTTCAACAGAGTCCTCGGCTCGCCCATGAAATTGGGTGCAAAATCGTGGGCGATTGACCCGCAGTGTCTACGCGACCTACGCGACTATCGGTGTCTACGCGGTGAATAAAATTTGAAGCGCTTGCCCTGAGGTAATTGACTAGAAAGGTCGTGAAACAATGTCCGATGTATTCTTGCAGGAAACCGTTGCCCTGCCGCCGCAAGCCGCCTTTGATACATTCGTGGGGCAGATGGATGTCTGGTGGCCGCGACAGGGCGTCTTTCCCTACAGCTTCGCGCCGGAGCGCGCCTTCCCGCGCCACATCCGCTTCGAGCCGGGCTTGAACGGACGATATTACGAGACTTTTTCCGATGGCGGCGAGTACGAGATTGGCCGCATCACTGTCTGGCAGCCGCCGCTTCAGTTGAGCTATACCTGGCGTGACCCTTCCTGGCATAGCCATACTCATATTACCTTGCGCTTTGCGCCCAAGCGCGCAGAGTCGCTGGATACGCTGGTAACATACAAACAAGAAGGTTTCGCCGCCGCTGGCCTTGCGGACCTGATTCCCTATTATCAGATTGGCTGTCGGCAGACGCTTTCGGCATACATCGCGCACTGCCGCGCAATCTTTGACTTGCAGCAGCTGGGGCAGTGATTCAGTCTAGCAGCCCAGCGACCCGTTTAATGATATAGACGCCGATGTCGGCTTTGCTGCGGAGTCCGACTTTGCTTATGTCGCCAGCTCTGTCTAGCACCAGCACGCGATTGGTATCGACTTCAAAACCGGCGTCATGGGCGCTGATGTCGTTGGCAACAATCAAGTCCATGCCCTTGCGCCGCAGCTTGTCGCTGGCGTATTCAACTAGATTGTCGCTTTCCGCGGCGAAGCCCACCACGATTATGGGAAAACCTGTCTCCGCGCGCCTTTGCTTGACCGCCATCAGAATGTCGGCGCTGCGCTGCAGGCGCAGGCTCATATCGTCGTCCGCTTTCTTGATCTTGCGCTGGGAAACATCGGCAGGCGTATAATCGGCTACCGCCGCCGCCATAACCAGCGCTGCCGAGCCGACAAGGTTATCTAGCACTGCCGCTTTCATCGCCGCGGCTGTATCGACCGCAATCAACTCAAGGCCAATGGGCGCGTCCAGGCGCTGCGCTGCCGATATCAAGACAACTTCCGCGCCGGCATCAAGCGCGGCTTGGGCGATGGCGTAACCTTGCTTGCCAGACGAGCGATTGCTGAGAAAGCGCACTGGGTCAAGCGCTTCGCGCGTAGCACCGGCTGTTATCACCAGCTTGCGCCCAGCCAGTTCGCCATCCCTGCCCAGCACGCGCCGGATCTGCCCCAGCAGGGTCGGTGTCTCTGGCATGCGCCCAATGCCCGACAAGCCACTGGCGAAGCGCCCGATTTCCGGCTCGATTACATGGAGGCCGCGCGCGCGCAAGACTCCGAGGTTGGCGCGCGTCGCTGGATGCTCGTACATCGCGCCGTCCATAGCTGGTGCCACGGCGACCGGGCAGCTTGCCGCTAGAGCCGTAACTGACAGCATGTCATCGGCTATGCCCTGCGCCAGCTTGGCGAGCGTATTGGCAGTCGCGGGCGCAATCAAAAGCAGGTCGGCTGCTTCCGCCAAGCCAATATGCGCGATGTGCGTCGGCAAGCCGCCATCCGCGCCGCCTTGCCATAAATCTGTATAGACTGGACCTCCGCTCACCGCTTGAAAGGTGAGGGGGGCGATGAATCGCTGCGCGGCGGCTGTCATGATGACATCGACGGCGGCACCCGCCTGCGTCAATTTGCTGGCGAGATCAACCGCTTTGTAGCTGGCGATGCTCCCGCAGACGCCCAGGATAATGCGCTTGCCGTCAAATAATGCGATTGGGTCCATGGCTCACTTCGCCTTGGGTTCTATCGTTTCATGTTACACAATCCAGGCGGGAAACAAAAGGATGCCCTTCGGAGGGATGTGTCGGCGCGCCCTACGCGCCCTACGTGGCGCTTAGAAAAATCTGGCGCGATTGCTCGACAGCGCATAGCAAATCATCTATCGTTATTCACGCCTTTCTGATAGAGTTGACAGGACTGTCGGTGGCATAATGCGGGGGGATGCGGCATGAAATCGGGCGAGGCAACCAGGCTAATTCGCGTGCCTGGCTTGATGTGCATCGTCTTCGTTTTGCTCTTGTCCGCGTGCAGCCTAGGCGTGCCTGGCGCGGCGAGCGCGCCGCTGCCGTTTTCCGGTCCGCCGCTGATTCGCATCGCCGCGCCATTGCCAGAGCAAACTTTTTTGTCCGGCGCGACGGTCATCGTACAAGCGCGTATTGAAAACGCCGGACCTGACTTGGCCCTGGTTCGTATGCTTTTGGATGGCGTCGTGCTGGGCGAAAAGCAAGACCCCAACCCTATCGGCGCTGCGGTTGTACCAGTAACGATCGACTGGCCCACGAGCAAGCCAGGTCAATACGAAATCACGGTGGCGGCGGAACGCGGCGACGGCAGCGGCACCAGCGAGAGCGTCTTGATATCGGTTGTGCAAGCGCCTGCGGAAGAAGCAGGCCAAGAAGCGCCTAATAGCGCTGAAATCGCGCCAGTTGCGGAAGCGGCGACGCTTGTGCCGAGCGCTGTGCTCAGCGCCGATGCGCCAGCCCAGCCCGCCACAGCATCCAGTCCGCCCGCGCCGCTGCCAAGCAATAGCGTCGCGGCGGTGGTTGCCAAGCCGTCGAACTTGCGTAGCGGCCCTGGCACCGCTTACGAGCTGGTCGGCAGCATCGCCGTTAACCAAGAAGTTGTCATCGTCGCGCTGAATCCCGAGCGGGATTGGTATCACATCCGTTACGGCGACCAGGGCGATGCTTGGATTTATTCAGAATTGCTCGGCCCCAGCGGCGATTTGACGGCGCTGCCGGTGGAGTCGGTTCCAGCGCCAGCCGGCGCGCCGACTTCCGCACCGGCTGCTGCTGGCGTGAATCTGGTTATCGCGAGCATTAAGCTGGATCCCGAGAATCTGGTCTGCAACCAGTCGGGCAAGGTAACGGTGGCGATACGCAATGAAGGCGGGCAAGATACATACGCCGGCGGCTGGATTGCGGTCGAAGATACGGTTCCCAGCCGCAATTCCGTCGCGGCGCAGTCCGATCCAGCCAATCCCTTCCCGACTATACGAGCGGGCGAAACCATCACGGCGATGCCCGTCAACATCACTGTTAGCGCATTCACAGGCGAGACGCACCGCATCGTTGTTGCCGTCGATAGCGGTGGACACATCGCCGAGACAAATGAAAACGACAATACAGATTTCATAGAATACAGCTTGCAGCGCGGTAACTGTCCCTAAGCGCGCTTTGGCACGCGCGCTTGATTTGCCGCGCAATCGCTTGCCCGCGCCATAAGCCGAAAAGGTAAGGCATTTGACCTCCATCCTGGTCACAAACGACGATGGTTATGACGCGCCCGGCATCCTGGCGCTGGCGGAAGCCATGCGCGGTTTGGGCGAGGTGCGGGTCAGCGCGCCCGCTAGAAATCAGAGCGGGTCGGGTCATGCGATAAGCTTGTTCAAGGATATTGCCTACCGGCATTGCCAGATAGGCAGCGGCATCCCGACGCTCGCGGTCGGCGGCTCGCCCGCCGATTGCATCGCCGTCGCCATGTTGGGCTTGCTGGAGGGCAAGCCGGATATTGTTGTCTCTGGCATCAATCGCGGTGCCAACATAGGGCAAGACCTGACTTACAGCGGCACCGTCGCCGCGGCGCTGGAAGCCGCGATTCATGGCTTGCCAGCTATTGCCATGTCGCTGGCAGCACCCCAAGCCGACCGCGTCGAAGATTATGCGGCGGCGGCGCGTATCGCGCTGGCTATCGCGGCCAAGGTCTTGGAATCGGGTCTGCCGCCGCTGACGATTCTCAACGTCAATGTGCCGGGCGGCGCGCCTTATGAAGACTTAAGCGGTATTCGTCTGACGCGGCAGGGCTTGCGGATTTACCGCGACCAGCTCAAGAACGTGAACGAAAACCTGGTCCGCGTCGAGGGGCAGCCGCCGGTCGGCAAAGTTGACGAGGTTGGCAGCGATATTTGGGCGCTGCACCGCGGCTTTGTCAGCGTAACACCGGTCCACCTCGATATGACAGCCCATCAATTTATGGCGACGCTGGCAGCCTGGGATTTGCCTTTGTCCTAGCTTTCCCCCTGCCGCTCGCCCAATCCTTTTGCAGCATTGCAAATCGCTCTATTTCGCTTTTATGACTTCATTGACAAGACTTCGATTCATCAAACATCGAACTCGACGCCCTGCGCCAGCGGCATGTCGCTGGAGTAATTGATGGTATTGGTCTGTCGGCGCATATAGGCTTTCCAGGCGTCGGAGCCGGATTCGCGCCCGCCGCCGGTGTCTTTTTCGCCGCCAAATGCGCCGCCGATTTCCGCGCCGCTGGTGCCGATATTGATGTTGGCGATGCCGCAATCGGAGCCGGCATGAGACAGAAAACGTTCCGCCGCCAGCAAGTCGCGCGTGAACAGCGCGCTGGAAAGCCCCTGCGGCACCGCGTTGTGCATGGCGATGGCTTCATCCAGCCGGTCATATTCCATGACATAGAGGATGGGCGCGAAGGTCTCTTCGCATACCAGCGGCGTCTGCCGCGGCATGCGGATAATGGTCGGCTCGACGAAGTTCGCGCCAATTTCCGGCAGCGTCCCGCCGCCGCTCAATACGCGGCCGCCGTCGGACCTGGCACGCTCAATCGCTGCCATCATCTTGTCAACCGCTTGCCCGCTGACCAGCGGACCCAGCAGCACGCCCTGCGCCATGGGGTCGCCAACGGGCACGGACTGATAGGCGCGCGCGAGCCGCTCGCAGAGTTCATCGGCGATTGCGCGCTCGACAATCAGCCGTCGCGTCGATGTGCAGCGCTGCCCGGCGGTGCCAACCGCGCCAAACAGAATCGCCCGCACCGCCAGGTCCAGGTCGGCGTCGGCGCTGACGATTATGGCATTGTTGCCGCCCAGTTCCAGGATGCAGCGTCCCAAGCGCCCGGCGACCGCTTTGGCGACATGCCTGCCCACGCGGGTCGAACCGGTGAAGCTGATAAGCGGCATGCGCTCATCGCGGATCATGCGCTCGCCGATGGTGTCATTGTCGCCGATGACCAGATTGAAAACGCCGGTTATGCCATGTTTCGCCATCACGTGGTTGCAGATGCGCTGGATGGCAATCGCTGTTAATGGCGTCGTCGGCGACGGCTTCCATAGCATCGTATCGCCGCAGACCGCCGCGATAGCCGCGTTCCAGGACCAGACCGCGGCGGGAAAATTGAATGCGGTGATGATGCCGATTGCTCCCAGCGGGTGCCATTGCTCGTACATGCGATGAGCCGGGCGCTCCGAGTGCATGCTTAAGCCATAAAGCTGCCGCGACAAGCCGACGGCGAAGTCGCAGATGTCAATCATCTCTTGCACTTCTCCCAAGCCTTCGCTGCGGATTTTGCCATTTTCCAATGTGATGAGTTCGCCCAGGGGTTCTTTGAATTCGCGCAGGGCATTGCCTAGGTCGCGGATGAGCTCGCCGCGTTTTGGCGCTGGCAGCGCGCGCCAGTGCGCAAACCCCGCTTGCGCGGCACGCACCGCTTCCTCGTAGTTTTGCGGCGTTGCCTGCACGACGCTTGCGATGACCTCGTGGCTGGCGGGGTTGATGGATTGCAGCTGCGCGCCATCGGCGTCGCGCCGCCAGTTGCCGCTGCCGCAGCAGACGCCGGCGTTCACGGCGCTGATGCCCAGCTTGCGCAAAATGTCTTGCATGTTCGCAGCCTCCTTGTTTGTCTTTCCGTTTGTCTTGCCGTTCGTCTTGCCGCCGACTGTCGTCAAGGCGACTTTAGGTAAATTGGCATCACCTTTTCGGCTGGGAAGCGCCTCGCGTCATGTTCGCGCAGCTCGTCCCAGGCGATTTGCGCGATGTATCCGGCGCGGTGGAAGCGCTCGGCTGGCGAAAGCAGCGTGATTTGCCCCCCCGCTTCCCGCGCCAGCTCAATTTTGCGCAGACCGCTTTCATCAATCTCGCCGCTTAGCGTGCAGGGCATGTCGCAGGCGGCCAGCAGTTCATCCCAGCTGCCCAGCTTCATTTTGTCCGCGGCGTACCAGGCAGCGCCCGCATAGCGATAGACCGCCCATATAACGCGGCTGCGCCCCGCGGGCACAGTCGCAATCAAGGCGCGCGCGCGATTGGCGGCGCTTGAGCCCGCGGCGATGGCGTCGAGCGTGGTCACCGGTACGAGCGGCAAATCGCGCGGCGCAGCCAGTCCCTTGGCAAGCGCGACGCCTATTCGCAAGCCTGTATAGGAGCCTGGACCGACCGCAACAGCCAGCGCGCTGATGTCCTGGCTTGTCGTGCCCGTTTGCCCCAGCGTCTGCTGAATCAAGGGTGCCAGCAGCGCGCTATGCTGCCGGTCGACGGCAAGTGTACACTCAGCCAGCAGGCGCTTGCCGTCGTGGAGGGCAAGGCTCAGTAAGCGCGTGGCGCTGTCAATTGCCAGCAGCATCAGCATTTCCTATGTTTTTTCGCGCGTTTTTTCGCGCGTGTGAGTGAATCAGGTCTTGATAGCGCGCCAGCAGCGTCACATAAGGCTCGCCGCAAGCGCGCAAGACGAATTCGCGCCGTGCGCCGCCGTCAACAAAGATGTCAATCCACAGCCGCGCGGCGGGCAAAACCGTCTCGACGCGCTCGGGCCATTCCAGCAGCGCTATCGCCGAACTATCCAAGATGTCATGCAATCCAATCGAATCGGCATCGTCGGGCCCACGGAGGCGATAGCAATCAATATGGAAGAGGCGAGCCTCATCGCTGGCGCGCCGATGCTCCTGCGCGAGGTTGAAGGTCGGGCTGGTCAAAGGCTCGTCCGCGCCCCAGCCGCTGCCGATGCCGCGACAATATAGCGTCTTTCCAGCGCCCAGATCGCCGCACAGGCAGATTAAATCGCCGGCGCGCAGCAATTGCCCCAGCCATTTGCCCAAGCTCTTCGTTTCTTGCGGACTGCCGCTGTTGATCGTCAAATGCCGCTGGACGGACATCGCGCTCTCCTGCTGCCTTGCGCCATCTCGATGATTATACCCGCAGGGTGCAATTTTTCGCCGATAGTTTGCTCTTAGCCGCTACTTCGCTTGAGCGACCGCGGCGCTTGGGCTATACTGCCATTATAGGCTTCTTAGTGATTGCAGGCATGTGAAGGGACCCATGGCAGTTGACGACCGCCAACATGCGCTTGAAGTGATTTTACAGCGGCTTTGCCTGGTGCTAGAGAATGTCAAGCGCTGTGTGATTGTCACGGAAGATGGCTTGCTTGTTGCCAATTACCCGTCGGACGCGGACAGCAAGGGCGCTGGGCAACTGATCGAAAGCAGCGAATTGGCGGCGCTGTCGGCATCGCTAGCCGGCGCGGGCGAGCGCGCCATGAGCCGTCTGGCGCAAGGCAAGCGAAGCCGCCTGGTCCTAGAAGGGGAAACCGGTACTATGCTGTGCTTCCCGGTTGGGGATGTATCGCTGGCGGTGCTGGTGCCGGCGGCGGCGAATCTGGCGCAGGTACTATTCGCCGCGCAAAAAGCCGCCGAAGAAATTGACTTGGTCATTGCGCGCGGCTGATTCTGGCATTGCGCTCAAGCGTCGGCGAAGGCTGGGTGGTAGCGCATGTGCCCGCGCACAGAGCCAATCAGGCTTGGTTCTAGAACTAGCGCCATAAAATGGTCGTGCCGCCCGCCCGGCTGGACCCAGTCCGAGCTGAACCCGAGCGGCTGCGCCGGTTGAAACCCGAAGCGCGGATAATAGCTGGGATGCCCGACCAAGAACAGCAAGCCATAGCCCGCTCCCGCAACTACCTCAATGCCCGCGCGCACCAATGCGCTGCCAATGCCCTGCTTTTGCAATACCGGCGCGACAGCAATCGGTCCCAGCGCCGGGAAATGCCATGTCTTCTTATCTTGTCTAATCTCGACCAGACTGTAGGCAGCGTGCCCGACTATCCTGCTGTCTATCTGCGCGACATGCGACAGCCACAAAGCGCCGTCTGCGCGCAATTTAGCGACGAGATCGGCTTCCACGCTGCGGCCGAAGGCTTGCGCTTCCAAAGCCTGGATTGCGGTGATGTCCGCGGGCTGTTCGCGGCGGATGGATACTTGCATCATTCTTCTCGCTTGCGCGGACGGAAATGACATTTGCCGTTGTCAGGCGGCGCGCATGGGACGAGAATATGCCTGGCAAGGTTTATTTGCAAGCCCATTTGCAAGCCCAAAAGAAGTGATAGTCAGGACTATTGCATCAAAATCCATAATTGTCGAATTTCACATCAAACTGACAAATTGCAGGCGCGCGCCTGTGGCTCGCTCAAAAAGACACTGTTGAAAAACAGCCCCCATCCCGTAGGTCTATGTCTACGTGACCCCGGCCCCTCCTCGCCATCTCTATGGCGAGCATCCCCAAAATGAGGGAAGGGGAGCTTCCTGACCTGTCTTGAGCCGTTAAGCCCCTCCCTCTTTATGGGAAAGTTCGCCATAGAGATGGCGAACGGGTTTGGGGTGGGGGGAAATTGAGAAATTCAACAACGTCAAAAAACTCGCCCCTACAATTGGATGCAAAATTGTGGGCGATTGACCCGCAGTGTCGAAGGTCAGTGTCGCAGGTCAGTGTCCACGCGACCTACGCACCCTACGCGCCCTACGCGACCTACGCGCGGCACAGGGGCGCGTCCTTTGCTGTCTTCGGTGTCTTCGGTGCTTATAATATAATTTGCTGCAATTGCACTGCAGTGAAAGCGCGTCTATCAAAAAAGATAAACTTTCAAAGGGGTTTCGGGAGCAAGGATGAAGGTGCATGGATGAATAAGAACAAGTATCTCTATCTGATCACCAGCGGGCACAAAACGGGGCGGCTGCACGAGATTGAAATTTGGTACGTCGAACTTCAGGCTCGCTATTATATCGTGGCGGAAAAGCGCGAAGCTGCTCATTGGGTGCGGAATATCCGAGCGAATCCGAGCATCCGCTTTCGGCTCGGCAAGCAGATGGAATGGCCGGGCAGGGCGTCTTTCCCGGATGACGCCGCCGTTCTCGCCGCGGTGAAAGCCAAGATGGAAGAAAAATATGGCTGGAGCAATGGCTTGGTGGTCGAGCTGAAGCGCAATGCCGATTGAGCGCATTGATAAAACAGGCATTTATCGCAAGTCATTTGCCGCGCGCGTCAAAATCGTCTACCATGTAATTCAGTACACCTTCGTCTAGCGGCAAGGTTCACGGCCATGCAAAAAAGAATGATTGAGTTCATCCGCGCGCTGCGCGCGGCCGGCGTCCGCATCTCCCTGTCGGAAAGTCAAGACGCCATGTTCGGCGTCAATCAAACGGGTGTGACGGACCTCGCCACTTTCAAAAGCGGCTTGAAAGCCACCATGGTTAAGGATCACCGACATCAGCCGGTCTTCGACTATTTCTTCCCGCTTTTCTTTTCCAATAACAAACCGCCTTTGCAAAACATCCTGGATCAACTGGACGAGGAACAGCAGCAGCGCCTAGAAGCGGCGATGCGGGCGCAGATGGGCAACATGGATGCCCTGCGCGACCTGCTGGAGCGGCTTTTGCAAGGGCGCGAATTTAGCGAAGACGAGCTGCGGCAACTGGGGGAGGCTTCGGGCTTGCCCCAGGGCGACGAAATCTATATGCGCGCCTGGTTCGAGCGGCGCATGAACCGCCAAGCCGGCTTGACCCAATTGGATGGCATGCTCGATGACTTGCTGGAAGAACTGGCGGCGCTGGGCATGAGCGAAGCAGAGCTGGCGGAATTGGAAGCGCTGCTGCGCGAAAATATACAGGGCTTGTCCGAGCAGATTTCGCAGCATGTGGGCACGACCTTGGCGGAACAAATGGCTGAGCGCGAACCGCGCGACCAGCCCGACCTGCTTGATTTGCCGCTGCAGCGCTTGAGCAGCGCCGATATTGACGACATCCGCGAGGAAATTCGCCGCTTGGCGGCGCGCTTGCGCAGCCGCGCCGCGCTGCGCCAGAAGCGCGCCAAATCGGGCCGCTTTGACCCGCGCAAGACCATCCGCAGAAACATGCGCTATGGCGGCGTGCCGATGGAAGCGCAATTCCGCGTTCGGCACAAGAAACCCTCGCTGATACTCATTTGCGACTTGAGCACCTCGATGCGCTATGCGGTCGAGTTCCTGCTGACCATGGTTTATGAATTGAGCGACCAGGTGCGGCGTACCAACAGCTTCATATTCATTCACGACCTGGTGGATGTCAGCACCACATTGGCGGAACTGCCGCCGCGGGAGGCTGTGGCGCGCATCATGGCGGAAAACCCGCCCGGCTATTACAGCACCGACCTGGGCAATAGCCTGAACACCTTCCACAACGAGCATCTGCATTTGGTCGACAGCCGCTCGACCATCCTCTTCTTCGGCGACGGCCGCAACAATTACAACGATCCGCGCTTGGATATCGCGCAGGATATGCAGCGCAGAGGGCGGCGTCTCATCTGGTTTTGCCCCGAGCCGCGCCGTCAGTGGGGCAGCGGCGACAGCGATATGTGGGAATACAGCATGGCCGCCGACAGGGTTTTTATGGTTAATAATCTGCGCCAACTTGCCGATTCGGTCGACCGCCTGCTGGCTGACGGCTAAATTCTCCTCCCCGCGTGTTATGCACCTCTATTAGAGTCAATTAGCCGAGGTTTGATATGGCTATGCTAACGAAGCAAATGATGACCGTCGCCGACTATCTCGCTTGGGAAGAGTGGCAGGAACTCAAGCATGAATACATTGACGGAGAAATCATCGAGCTGACGGGCGGAACCGGCGATCATAGCATTATAAAAATCAATCTTATACTTGCCCTTGGTAGTTGGTTAAACCTTTCAAACTTCGTCATTTATAATAGCGACATGCGCGTTCAAGCTACAGAATCTCGATACGTGTATCCGGATCTATGCGTCGTGCGCGGTAAAGCGCATTACGCCGATTTCGGCAAGCTGAATTTGCTTAATCCCGTTTTTGTTGCCGAAGTAACATCGCCTTCCTCGGCAAGGCGCGACCGCGTCGACAAGCTGGGTTATTACTTTGCCGTACCGTCGATTGCAGCCTACCTCATCATCGACCAGGATCGTGTGCATGCCGAACTCTACACGCGCGCGGCGGACGGCTGGCGCTCGCGGGCGTTTTCCAGCCGCGATGAAGTCATGCCCTTGGCGGCGCTCAATTGCGAGCTGCCCATCGCCGCAATCTACCGCGGCATCATATTTTAGCAGGCTTCCCCTCGTGCCAGGCAGGAAGCGGATGAAAACGTTCGAGGATTGACATGGCTATGCAAATAAAGCAAATGATGACTGTCGCCGACTATCTCGCATGGGAGGAGTGGCAGGAACTCAAGCATGAATACATTGACGGAGAAATCATCGAGATGTCGGGCGGAACACTCAAACATTCGCGTATCAAAACAAATATCGGCGGACTGCTCTACGCGCTTCTCGATTTCTCGGTCTATATTCTCTGCAATAGCGATATGCGCTTGCGCGTGAGCCCTACTCACTACGTTTATCCAGACTTTAGCGTTGTCCGCGGCGAGCCAAGGCTGGAAGACGAGCGTGAACTGACGCTGCTTAATCCTGTCCTTGTGGTCGAAGTAACATCGCCCACGTCGGCAAGACGGGACCGCGTCGACAAGCTGGGTTATTACTTTGCCGTACCGTCGATTGCAGCCTACATCATTATCGACCAGGATCGCGTGCATGCCGAACTCTACACGCGCGCGGCGGACGGCTGGCGCTCGCGGGAGTTTTCCAGCCGCGATGATGTCATGCCCTTGGCGGCGCTCAATTGCGAGCTGCCCATCGCCGCAATCTACCGCGGCATCATATTCTAAGTAGGCTTCCCCTCATGCCAGGCAGGAAGCGGATGAAAACGTTCGAGGATTGACATGGCTATGCAAATAAAGCAAATGATGACTGTCGCCGACTATCTCGCATGGGAGGAGTGGCAGGAACTCAAGCATGAATACATTGACGGAGAAATCATCGAGATGTCGGGCGGAACACGGATTCATAGTCGATTAATTGTCAATCTGACGCTTGCCTTAAATCGCCAACTTGAATACCCAGCATATCTGATTCATAGCAGCGCCATGCGCGTCCGAATTGATATATCGCGCTATGTCTACCCGGACCTCAGTGTTGTTTCGGGGCAAGAGCGCATGGAAGACGAGCGTGAACTGACGCTGCTTAATCCTGTCCTTGTGGTCGAAGTAACATCGCCCACGTCGGCAAGACGGGACCGCGTCGACAAGCTGGGTTATTACTTTGACGTACCGTCGATTGCAGTCTACCTCATCATCGACCAGGATCGCGTGCATGCCGAACTCTACACGCGCGCGGCGGACGGCTGGCGCTCGCGGGCGTTTTCCAGCCGCGATGAAGTCATGCCCGTGGCGGCGCTCAATTGCGAGCTGCCCCTCGCCGCAATCTACCGCGGCATCATATTCTAAGTAGGCTTCCCCTCTTGCCAGGCAGGAAGCGGATGAAAACGTTCGAGGATTGACATGGCTATGCAAATAAAGCAAATGATGTCTGTCGCCGACTATCTCGCATGGGAGGAGTGGCAGGAACTCAAGCATGAATACATCGACGGAGAAATCATCGAGATGACTGGTGGAACGGGTGATCATAGCATTATCGCAGCCAATATTATGCTCGGTCTAGGTAGTCGGATAAATCGTCAGGATTTCACGATATATAACAGCGACATGCGCATTCAAGCTACAGAATCTCGATACGTATATCCCGATGCGAGCGTCGTGCGCGGGCTGGCGCAATTCACCGACGACAGCAAACTCACGCTGCTCAATCCTGTCTTTGTTGCCGAAGTAACATCGCCATCCTCAGCAAGGCGCGACCGGGGCGACAAGCTGGGTTATTACTTTGCCGTACCGTCGATTGAAGCCTACCTCATCATCGACCAAGATCGCGTGCATGCCGAACTCTACACGCGCGCGGCGGACGGCTGGCGCTTGCGGGCGTTTTCCAGCCGCGATGAAGTCATGCCCTTGGCGGCGCTCAATTGCGAGCTGCCCATCGCCGCAATCTACCGCGGCATCATATTCTAAGTAGGCTTCCCCTCTTGCCAGGCAGGAAGCGGATGAAAACGTTCGAGGATTGACATGGCTATGCAAATAAAGCAAATGATGTCTGTCGCCGACTATCTCGCATGGGAGGAGTGGCAGGAACTCAAGCATGAATACATTGACAGAGAAATCATCGAGATGACGGGCGGGACGAGTGAGCATAGCATCATCAAAGTCAATATCCTGTTTAGCCTGCGTATTCGGGTAAGTCGTCAGGATTTCACGATATATAACAGCGACATGCGCATTCAAGCTACAGAATCTCGATACGTATATCCCGATGCGAGCGTCGTGCGCGGGCTGGCGCAATTCACCGACGACAGCAAACTCACGCTGCTCAATCCTGTCTTTGTGGTCGAAGTAACATCGCCTTCCTCGGCAAGGCGCGACCGCATTGACAAGCTGGATTATTATTTTGCTGTGCCGTCGATTGAAGCCTACCTCATTATCGACCAAGATCGCGTGCATGCCGAACTCTACACGCGCGCGGCGGACGGCTGGCGCTCGCGGGAGTTTTCCAGCCGCGATGATGTCATGCCCTTGGCGGCGCTCAATTGCGAGCTGCCGCTGGCGCAGGTCTATCTTGATATTTGTATCGACGAGGCTTAGCGCGGCGGCGGACGACCATCACTTCAAATCGCGGCGATGCCAATCGTCGCTGAATAGGTTGAAATCTGTCTCGCGCTGGGGAAACTCGGCGATGAGATCTTCGTCGATATCGATGCCGAGACCGGGTTTATCCGGCAGCGGGAAATATCCGTCCACGACTTCGGGCATGCCGATGCCAACCGCCTTGACCGGCGGATCGGCAAAATCGTTGAAATACTCCTGAATCTTGAAGTTGGGCGTGCTGGCGGCCACGGCGAGCGCCGCCATGGTCGAGCAGGGTCCGCCCACGTTATGCGGCGCGACCAGTACGTAATACATCTCGGCTGTGCCCGCTAGTTTCTTCATATTCATGATGCCGCCGAAGTGCGTGGTATCGGTTTGGATGATGTCGGCCGCGCCTAGCTCGAAGAGATCGCGGTATTCATAAGGTGTGTGGATGCGTTCGCCGGTCGCCACCGGGATGCCTAGCGCCAGCGCGACTTCACGCACATCGCGCAGCGCGCGCAGGTTCTCGGGCGGCACGGGCTCTTCTACCCAAGCTGGCTTGAACTCCGCCAGGTCGCGGATGATTTCGGTCGCAGTAACGGGGTTAAAGCGCCCGTGCATCTCGATTAACAGTTCCACGTCGGGTCCGACAGCATCGTAGACCGCTTCCACCAGCGCCACGGACAGCAGTTTCTCCGCGCGCGTGAATTCGTAAAAGCCGCTGCCGAAGGGGTCGAACTTCAGCGCGCGGTAGCCTTTGGCGACGACTTCTTTGGCGGCTGCATGCCAGGCTTCTGGTGTACGCTCGACGCGATACCAGCCATTGGCATAGGCTTTGATTTTGTCGCGCACCGCCCCGCCCAGCAAGCGATAAATCGGCTGCCCCAGCGCCTTGCCGACGATATCCCAGCAGGCGATCTCCAGCAGGGCGATGCCGGTCATGGCGATTTCGCCGGCGCGGCCATAGGTCTCGCGCAGCATGCGGTAGGTCATGTCTTCGGTATTAAAGGGATCCCTGCCCAGAGCGAAATCCGGCACAGATTCCTTGAGGTAGCCGATGACAGGTCCCACACCGCCTACGGGCCGCGCCTCTGCCCAGCCGACCAAGCCATCATCGGTTTCCACTTTGACAAAGAGCAGATTGCGCCAGGGCGTGCCCATTACCATCGTGCTGACATTGCTGATTTTCATCCGATTTTCACCCGAATCTTGTTCTATCCTGTGATTACTGAATATCTCCCTGCAGCCGACTGCGCTGCGCCGCATAGCGGTTAAACGCGAATTGAAAGGAATCTACCGCAGTTTCTGCTTATTCCCAAGCGCAAGCAAAGAAGCAATCGCTAAAATATGGTATTCACTTATGCGATGACCGGTATCCCAAGGTCCTCCGCCCCGACCGCGCCCATGATGGCGTCCGGCGCGTGGCGCTTGATGATATTCATCACCAGCGCCGCGCGGCGTACCCGCTCGCGCGAGAGCTTGATAGCGCTGTCTTCGAGGTGGATGCCGCTGGGATAGATATTGGGCGCGTTGCGCAAGCCCAACTTGACATAGATGGGCGCGGCGATGCGGATTAGCTCTGGCACTTCGTAATGCCGAATGAATCCACCGAAGTCGTCGGGCGCTTCTACATAGATATCCAGCGGCAAATCCACGACAGAGCGAATGGCGGCGATTTGCGGTAGCGACAGGTCAGTGGGAAGATTGTAAGTGCCGGCTCCCAGCTTTTCGATCAACTTGACGGCTATAGGATTGGCGGCGCCCATCTGTACCGATATTTTGACCACCAAGTCGGCGGGCAGTTGACCGTCATCCTTCATCGCCTTGACCAGCCATAGCTGTCCTTCATCCGCCACCAGTACCGAGCGCAAACCCAGTTCGCAGCCGCGTATGACATCTTCGGTGGCAAAGACCAAGTCTTCCATGCCGCGCAAGCGCGCGCCCAGGTTCTTGCCGGCACTGGCGCGGACTTGCGCGCTAGTCCCCCAAGCCGCCCGCGGTCCCACAAACAGGCTGACTTCGATACCCGCCTGCGCGCCCAGCCGGCACATCGCGCGGATCTCGTCGTCCGTCAGCATCCAGACACCGCTGCCTTGGGAGACGCGATGAATGGTGAGTCCGTATTCGTCGGCGGCTTCCAGCACCGCAGCCAGCGCCTTGGGACCTTCTGTGCTAGGGATTTCGATGCGGAATTGCGCGCCATCGGGGAAGCGCTTTGCCGTCGCGGGCAAGTCATATAGATCCCCGCGCGGGTAGTTTCGGCTTTGCAAGAAGTCGCGTGTGCGTTTCATGGTCGGTCTGCTTGGGCTCAACTGTCAGTATATGGGCAGTCTAGCGCAAAAGGCTGCGGTTAGCTATGCAGTCGATTGATAGTGCAGGGCAATCGCAGCATATTTTATTCACCCCAGCCGCTCGGCGGCAGCGTTAATGGCTGCCACGCTCACACAAAAGAACAAGCCTTCTCGTCGCATGCGCGACGCAGTTTATAAAATAAGGAGACACCGAGGGTCGCGTGGGGCGCGTGGGGCGCGTGGGGCGCGTGGACACAGCCCTGCGACACAGCCCTGCGACATTGACCGCCAAGACCGAGATATGTCCAAAATATACCAATAAAGAACGCAATGTAGGGCTTGCCCGTTACTGTCGCAACTTCATCATTTTTTGCTCCAAGCTACTTGCATCATGCTTCAAAATTGTATTACGAAAATGAATAACTTGTGAAAATAGAACTCAATTCTTTCCTTATGTCGCCCCTACAATTCGTCAGTTTGATGTTAAATTCGACAGTAATGGATTTTGATGCAATTGTCCCGTCGCAAGCCTTGTGATTCAAAAAATGTCTTGATTTCGGTTTGTATTCTCGGTATAGTCAAGGTGAGCGGTGATTTTCTCAAGGCAGAAGCATGGCGGAAGTGCAAACGAATTTAACGCAGCGTGTAGAAGCATTGGAACAAATATCGCATACCCGCGTCGTGGAGCGCGTCGGGAAGATAGAGCAGCGGGTTTCGCGCATTGAAAGCGCCCGTGAAGCGGAAGAGCCTCACGTGGCAAGCAAAGCCGATATTGCGCGCTTGGAAACACGCATCGCCGAGTTGCGGACTGAATTGCTGGAGCAGAATGCCGAAACACGAGCTGAGTTACTGGCGCAGAATGCCGAGACACGGGCTGATTTACAATCGCAGATTGCCGAGTTGCGGACTGAATTGCTGGAGCAGAATGCCGAAACACGAATTGAATTGCAGTCGCAGAATGCCGAAACACGAATTGAATTGCTGGCGCAGAATGCCGAGACACGGGCTGATTTACAATTGCAGATTGCCGATACCAAGTCAGGTTTAGAAGACCGAATTGGTCAAGTCGAAGTTGCGGTCGAAAAGCGACTGCGGATATTTTTGATGTGGTTGGTCGGCACGGGGCTTAGCCTGGCTGGTGTAATTATCGCTGCCACCGCTTTTATCGTCTCACAGTTGCCATAAAAATGAACAGTCGTCCAAATGTAATCGTCTTTTTCACCGACCAGCAGCGCTGGGATACAACTGGCGTCCACGGCAATCCGCTGGGGATGACGCCAAATTTCGATCGCTTGGCGCGGCAGGGAACGGATGCGCATTACACCTTTACCTGTCAGCCGGTCTGCGGTCCGGCGCGCGCTTGCTTGCAAACCGGCTTGTACGCCAGCGAAAGCGGCTGCTTCCGCAATGGCATCCCCTTGCCGCAAGACAGCGTGACCATGGCGCATTGCTTCAACAAAGCCGGTTACGACAGCGCTTACATCGGCAAGTGGCATTTGGCGGACAGCGGCGATGGTCCAGTCCCGCCCGAGCAGCGCGGCGGTTATGACTATTGGCTGGCTTCCAACTTGCTGGAATTCACATCGGACGCCTATGACCTGGTGATGTATGACAACGACGAACAACCGACGAAGCTGCCCGGTTATCGCGTCGATGCCCAGACCGACGCCGCCATACGCTATATCGACGGGCATCAAGACAATCCCTTTTTCTTGTTCTTATCCTTCTTAGAGCCGCACCATCAAAACCACCGCGACGATTATCCAGCGCCGCCGGGATATGCCGCGCGCTATCGCAGCCGCTGGATGCCGCCCGATCTGGCGGCGCTGGGCGGCAACGCTCATGGGCAACTGGCTGGTTACTGCGGCATGGTCAAGCGCCTTGATGAAGCGCTGGGCAGGTTAATTGACGCGCTTATCAGCCTCGACCAATTGGACAATACCATCATCCTCTTCACCTCCGATCACGGATGCCACTTCCGGACGCGCAACGCCGAATACAAGCGCTCGCCGCACGATTCGTCAATACGGCTGCCAACGGCATTCTTTGGTGGTCCATTCACCGGCGGCGGTCGAATTGCGGAATTGGTCAGCCTGCTCGACCTGCCGCCAACCTTGCTGGACGCGGCTGGCATTGATATCCCAGACAAGATGCAAGGACGGTCGATCCTGCCACTGATTCGGGGCGAAGAAGCGGATTGGAGCGATGAAGTATTTGTGCAAATCAGCGAATCGCAAGTTGGGCGCGCCATCCGCAGCAAGCGCTGGAAATATGCGGTCACCGCGCCGGACAAAAACGGCTGGGATGATATCGGCAGCGACAGTTACGTCGAAGCCGAGCTATATGATTTGCAAGCCGACCCCGAAGAATTGCGCAATCTGGCTGGACTCGAGACGCATCAAGCGCTCTGCGACGTGCTGCGCTCTCGTTTGATTAAACGTATGATCCAAGCTGGGGAAGCTGAACCGGTCATCGAACCAGCGCCCTGGCAGCCAAGCAGCGGGCAGCTTGCTGTGAGCGCGGAAGAATACTGGCTATAACGAGCGCGCGTGGCGCTTGTTTATGGCGAGGACGCGCCTTTCGCTTGGGCGTATCCAGGTATAATGTGCCTAAGAGCTACTCGACCTAGGGGCTTTCCACGAGGCTTTTCATAATGAAGCGAATCAAATTGCTTTTGCTTTTTGCGCTGCTGATCATGCCGCTGCTGGCTGCCGCGCAATCAGAAAACGCCTTGCTTCCCGCCGCTTTCCGCATGAACGCGCTTGGGACAGAATACCAAGGTTGGAACAATTGCGGCCCCGCCACTTTGACCAATGCTTTGGTGCACTTTGGCTATGAAGACGATCAGCTGCGCGCCGCCAATTGGCTGAAACCCGATGGCGAAGACAAGAATGTCAGCCCTTGGCAGATGGCGGAATTCGTCAATACGCAGATTCCAGAACTGCCAGTTTACGCGCTGGTTCGCAACGGCGGCAGCCTGCATACGCTTAAGATGCTGATGGTTAATGACTTCCCAGTTCTTATCGAAAAAGGTTATGAACCGACTGGGTTTGACTGGATGGGGCATTACCTTCTGCTAAGTGGCTACGATGAGCAATTGCAAGAATTCAACAGCATGGACAGCTTTAAGGGTCCCAACACGCGCTACAGTTATCAGAACATCAACGAGTATTGGCAGCATTTCAATTACACTTATTTCGTCTTGTACACAGCCAACCGCGAAGCGGAATTGATGAGCTTGCTGGGCGCTGACGCGGACGAATGGCAGAACGCCATCAACAGCTTGGAAGTGGCGCGCGCCGAAGCCGTGGCAGAGCCCACAGACGCCCATGCCTGGTTCAATATGGGCAGCAATTTTGTCAAGCTGGGCATGTACGACGCGGCGGCGCAAGCCTATGACCAGGCGATTTCCCTAGGCTTGCCCTGGCGCATGATGTGGTATCAGTTCGGACCCTACGAGGCTTTTTTCCGCACCGGGCGCTTTGACGATATGATCGCCATCGTGCGCCAGAACCAGAATGACGGCGGCGGGCACTTTGTGGAGGAGACCTGGTATTACTTGGGCATGGCGCGCGAAGGGCGCGGCGAATTCGACAAGGCACTGCAGAATTACGATAGCGCGCTCAGCCTCAATCCAAACTTCAGCCCGGCGCGGACAGCAAAAGAGCGTCTGGCGGCGCAAGGCAGCGCCTCGGACTAGCGCCTGGATTTAGTTCAGCTTGGCTATCGCTGCGCATTGACATCGCGGACGTACTTGCCAGCGACGAAGACACTCATATAAACAGTCAAGGCATCGATCGCGATCGTAACCGCGGCGTACGCGGCGAATGGCGAATAGCCCCAGCGCAGTATATTCCCCAGCTCGACATAGTTATGCCCCCAGATTGTGATGGAAGTGATCAGGGTGACGCAGAGCATCGCGAACTGGTAGGAGGCCGGTCGCCGTATATTGCGGAAGAAAAGCACTGTAAACAACGGCAGCGGCAAGGCTAGAACCAGCGCCGGAGGCACGCTCCACCGCGCTAGGCTAAGGAAGTAGCCCAGCGCTTCGCTCGCGCGCAAAGGCTGCTCGCTGTGGAAATACAAGTAATGGAGCAGCCAATGCGTGATGGTGAACACTGCCGCGCTATAGAAAAACATCCGCAGGACCATCTTGACCAAAGGATTCATGTTCCGCATGATGCGATACCTTTCAAAACTGTCTCTTGCTTGATTATACCTTATTGCGTCAGGTTCAGGTGATAGATGGCTTCAGATAAGCCTGAGCAATTGCATCAAATATTATTCACCATTTAGACACCGAGGCGCGCGTAGGTTGCGTAGGGCGCGTAAACACGGCCCGGCGACACTGACCTTCGGCACAGCCCACCGACACTGTGCCGCGCGTCGACACTGCGCTTCAATCGTCCAGGACTCTGCAGCCAATTTCATGGGCGAGCCACGGGCTCGCCCCGGCAATTTGTCAGTTTTATCTTATATTCGACAGTTATAGATTTTGCTGCAATTAGTCAGGTAGATAGGCTTCGTTCACAGCGAAGAGCTCATCCACCATTGATTGAATCTCCCGCAGCGAGCAGACCGCTGCCGACAGCGGCGAATAAGCCACAGCCTGGTAAATTAGCCGTTTGTCGCCCTTGAGGATGCCCGCGACCGCCATCTCTTCAATCTGCGCATAGAGGTTGGTCAGCGGCGCGACAGAAGTTGGCAGCGCGCCGACCGCAACCGCTTCTAAGCCATCACGCGATGCCCAGACCGGCACTTCGACGCAGGCATTGGCGGGCAGGTTGTCGACCAAGCCTTTGTTGGGCACATTGCCGTTGAATTTGAAGGGTTCGCCGCCTTCCATTGCGTTGATGATATAGGCGGCGTATTCGTGGCCCCGTTCTAGGTCAATCTTATCATCCGCGAACCAGGCGTGAATGTCATCGCGCCAGTCGTTCTCGCGGCGGCGATATTCTTTCAAAATATAGGCGTGATGCCCGGGATTCCAGTTGGTTCCGTGCGTGGCGTATTTTTCGATGAGCTCGGGGCGCTTGCGGAACCACCAGTTGTACTCGGAATTGTGCCCGCTGGATTCGGTCACGTAATAATCCAGCGCCAGGTACATTTCGTTGCGTACCTGTTCTTTGTTGTAAATGTCCTCATTTTCGGTGATGGCGCGCTGTATCAAGGGGTAGGCGTCTGCGCCATTCCAGGTGTATTCCACGAACCAAGCGGTGTGGTTGATGCCGGCGCAGGTATAGCGGATTTCTTCATAAGGCGCGCCGATCCAGTTCGCCAGCATCTTGGAGGTGCCTTGTACGCTGTGGCACAAGCCCGTAACCATGATGTCCGTTTCGATATCCATCGCGCGGCAGAGCATTGCCATTGGGTTGGTGTAATTCAACATCAGCGCGTTCGGGCAGAAGCGCTCCATATCGCGGGCGATATCAACCAAGACCGGAATTGTACGCAGCGAGCGGAAAATGCCGGCGACGCCGCGCGTATCGCCGACATTCATGTCGACGCCGAACTTCATGGGGATTTCGATATCGTGCCGCCAGACATCGGTCGAGCCAACCAGGATGGTGACGACGACATAATCGGCGTCGCGCAGCGCTTCGCCGCGTTCCATGGTCGCGCTGACTTGGGCGGGGTAGTTGCCGGCGCTGACGATGCGCTGGACCGCGCGCTTGGCGAAATCGAGGCGCTCGGCGTCGATATCCATCAAGGCGATTTCCGAACCAGCCAGGGCTGGGAAGGTCAGGATGTCTTTGACGAGTTTGCGGGTGAAGCCGAAGCTCCCGGCACCGATAAAGGTGATTTTTGGCATCTGTCATTCTCCCGGCTGCTCGGCGGCAGCGATTATGACTCAGGAATGTCGCGTTCTCAGTAAAATATGAGCTGTTTCGTCGCATGAGCGACGCGGATTATGTATACGCTAACATGGAAAGCTTACCGTCTATTGTAGACGGTAAGCGTGTAATTCCCAATATTTGTACGCGATCAATGCAAGGCAATCGCGCCATAATCGATTTATATCAAAGGCAATTTTGAATGATGCGACAATTTGGTCGCCAAATTTAGCACAAATGTTCTATGCTCTTTCCGAAGCAAAATACCAAAAGCGCAAAGGAGAGGGAATATGGATTCACGCAATACAGCGCCACGTAGGCTTCTGCAATCACGCCGATTTTGGTCGTCCATCTTCAGCATCATCACCTTGCTTATTGCCGCGACCCGGCCCGAACTTGAAGAACACCTGGAAGTTCTCGCGCCGACTATCACAACTATCTGTGTCACGCTGGTCGGCGGCTATATCATCGAAGACCGCGAACTCGCCAAGAATTCCACGTCAATGGCAAATGAGGGCAGCGATGAACCTGAGCAAGGATAAGCGCATGGAACTTGAGTTGGAGCAAATCGCCGAAGATAATCGCGCCTTGCAACGTGCCATAGACAGGGCTTTGCAGGGTGTGCAAGCAGCGGAAGCAGCCTTGCAGGCAACGAGGCGGGACAGTCTCAAGCTCGCCGCCGCCATCCGGCAGATGCCCAGCCGGCAAAGCACCTTGGATGGTTCTTCTCATATCGGCGCGGAATCGGACGCCGACAGCGAAGCGCGGGAAGCAGTCAGCGTCATCGCGAATATCGAGACTTTCAGCGATTTTGCGCTTGCGGTCATCAGCGCTTGGCAGGGCAATAGCTGGGGCGTCATCAATCGCTACCCGCTGCAATATGGGATTTTCGGCTTCCAGGGCAAGTGGCTGAAGCAGCTGCTGGAGCATTATTTCCGGCGCAGCGGCGAAAGCCGACCCAAGCAGCCGCTGGCGCTCGCTTGGTATGACAAAAAGGCAAACGATCGCCACATGCGCGCCGCGCAACTGCAATCCGCGCGCGACTTCTTGGCGGCTGTCATCAAGCTGTCTATCGAGCCACGGGGCGTCCATTCGCCGCTGGGCAAGCTGATGATTATGGACGCCGCGCTTGATCATGGCTTGACCCATGCCCTGCTCAAACGCACCGAAATCAATTTAGGGCTGGATGTCATCACGGCTGACGGGCGCTACATCAAGCCAAATTTACCATCTATCTACGAAGACGAAGCGCTTTACTTGCAGCGCTTCGCGCAAGAGCGGCTCAAGGAGCGCGAATCCCAATGGTCGAACCTGCCCGGGCAGATGCCGCAACATTTGCGCGCGCGTTACACCTGGTTTGAACAGCTTGCAAGCGAGCGCGATATGAACTTTGCCAAGCAAGCTGATGGCGTCCTGCGCCTGCCTTACATCCAGCTCGAGCTGCCCGTGCCGGCAGAGCTGCTGCGTTGGCGCGGCAAGCGCGACGAGCGGGCTGAGCAAGCGCCGCTGCAGCAAGACCGCCTTAGGCAGCTTGTTTATGGTTCGCCCGTCGCTGCAAATGCCAGGGCGGTTTTGCCAAGCGGATGGTGTTCCGCGGTAGACCACGGTGAAACCTACCGGCAGGGCAAGTTCAAGGGGCAGACGCACACTGGCTTGGACATCAACCGCTGTGATGACGCCGATGAAGGCTTGCCAGTCTGCGCGGTTGCGGATGGCCAGGTTGTCTTTGCCGGTGTCGGCGCGGGCGCTTGGGGCAATCTGGTGGTCATCAGGCACCCAGACGGCATGTGGTCACGCTATGGGCACTTGAAGACCATCGCGGCCGGCATAAGAAAAGGCACAGCATGCAGCCGAGGCGCGCTGCTCGGCACAATTGGACGCGGCCATCAAAACCAGTTTAATGCCCATTTGCATTTCGATATGTGCAAGACCGCGCTATGGCAAAGCAATCCTTCTTGGTGGTCGGCGGGCAACCCCGCCGAAATTGAAAAGCACTATGTCGATCCGCTTGTATTCATTTCGCAGCGGGGCTGGTGGCGGCTGTAAATCGCGGGCAATCGCTATCAATCTGCTGCGATTGCCCATGCCTTGTTGTAAACAAGGCGGCGCAAGTGGTAAAGTTTAGCCTACTCATTTGAGCATTCCAGAAAGGAAGAATGCAAATGGTACGAGCAGGCTTATCCAGTTTTTCCTTGCATTTGCCGGATGCCTTGGGCGATCCTTGGTTTGAATTGGACGCGGACGGCAAAAGCGTTTCCGGCACCTGGCACGGGACGCCCACCCTCGATTTGCTGGACTTCCCAGCCGAAGTCGCCGCGCATGGCATCCACTGCGTCGACCTCTGCATTCAGCATATCCCCAATATCGCGCCCGGCTACTTGGCGGAATTGCGCGCCGCTTTTCAATCCGCGAATGTGGAATTGTATCAACTGCTGATTGACTTGGGCGATATCGCCAGTCGCGACCGCGCCGAGCGCGAAGCCAGCATCGCGCTGACCAAGCGCTGGATAGAGATTGCCGCCGAGCTGGGCGCGTCCGGCGTCCGCTATGTGCCAGGCGATAGCAAACCCCAACTAGAAACGCTTCCCCCAATTAGCAAAGCCTTCCGCGAACTCTACGATCATTGCGTCGCATACGGCGTGGAGCCAGCCACGGAAAACTATAAGGCTTTTAACAAGTCGGCGGCCGATCTCTTATTGGTGTTGGACCTCGCCGAGCGTGACTATGGAGTAGTTGCCGATTTTGGCAACGCTCGTGGTCCCAACAAGTACGCTACCTTGGCGAAGCTGCTGCCGCGCGCCAGCGCCATTCATCAATGGGTCGCGATTGACGCGGACGGGAACCTCGATGTGGCGGATGCCCAGCGCTGTTTGAATATGGCGCGCGCAAGTGGCTTCGATGGCCCGGTCATGCTCTTGGGCGGTCATCCCTATCAGCTTTACCGCGATACGCGCGCCACGAGCGAGGCAGTCGCCGAACTGCGCGACCAAGTTCGCTCCGTCTTCGTTGACGATTTCCAGGGCTGAGGGTCCCGTCTATTGCAAGACCTGGCGTGGAGCTGAATTGACCATCGGAATTCGGCTTAGAATACAGGATTCGAAAATGAATTCAACAAGAAGATGCGATGTCATCATTGTCGGCGCTGGTATTGCCGGCATGTATATGCTGTACCGCATACGCAAGCTGGGCTTGTCGGCGCGGGTCATCGAGGCTGCCAGCGATCTAGGCGGCACTTGGTACTGGAATCGCTACCCCGGCGCGCGCTGCGATACCGACACCTTGGAGTATTCTTACAGCTTTGACGAAGCTCTGCAACAAGAGTGGGAGTGGCCCCAGCGCTACCCAACCCAGACCGAGATTCTCGAGTATCTCAATCACGTGGCCGATCGCTTTGATCTGCGGCCCGATATAACTTTTAACACCCGAGTGGAAGCGGCTGTCTTCGCCGAGGCGACAAACCGTTGGCAGGTACATACGGATGCCGAAGGGGAGCTATCAGCCCAGTTTCTGATTATGGCGACCGGTTGTTTGTCCGTGCCCAATATCCCGAACATCAATGGGGTGGGCACCTTCAAGGGACCTGTCTATCACACCGCGCGCTGGCCCCGCGAGGGTGTCGACTTGAGCGGCAAACGGGTGGCAGTCATCGGCACTGGCTCGTCCGCCGTACAGGCGATACCGGTCATCGCACGCCAAGCGGAGCGCCTCACGGTTTTTCAACGCTCGCCACAGTGGTCTGTCCCAGCGCATAATCGCCCGGTTGATCCCGACTATGTCGCCGAGATCAAAGCCGATTACGTCGGCTTCCGCGCCCGCAATCGGTTGCAGCCAGGGGCGCAGTTGTCCCACATCCCCGCCAACGACTTTTCCGCCACGTCGGTTAGCGAGGCAGAACGCCAGCGCATCTTGGAAGAAAGGTGGCAGCTGGGTGGCTTTCCCTTCTTCGGCGCATTCAACGATATTACGGTAAATCCCGACAGCAACAAAACGATGGCGGATTTCGTGCGGACGAAAATACGCGAGATTGTGAAAGACCCAGTTGTTGCCGAGATGCTAATCCCGGACTACACGATTCATTGTAAACGCCCTGTTTTGGATAGCGGATATTTTGAGACTTACAATCGCTGCAATGTGCAACTGGTCGATATCAGCGGCGACCCCATCCAGACGATCACGCCCAAGGGTATCCGGACAGCCGAAGCTGAGTTTGACCTCGACCTCATCGTGCTCGCTACCGGCTTCGACGCCATGACCGGTGCCTTGCTCCGGATTGACATTCGCGGACGCAAGGGGCTTCCCCTGCGGGATAAATGGTCGGCCGGACCCCTTACATACCTGGGGCTGGGGGTACCGGGTTTTCCCAATCTATTCACCATCACCGGGCCGGGCAGCCCCTCGGTATTGACCAACATGATGGTGGCAATCGAGCAGCACGTCGAGTGGGTGGCGGATTGCGTTAAATTTATGGTCGAGCATGACCATGCCTGCATCGAGGCGACCGAAGAGGCGCAAGAAGCTTGGGTCGCTCACGTCAATGAGGTGGCGGGCAATACGCTGTCCGTGACCTGTCACTCCTGGTATTTGGGCGCAAATATCCCCGGCAAACCCCGGGTCTTTATGCCCTTGCCGGGCTTCCCACCCTATGTCGAGAAATGCGAGGAAGTCGCCGCCAAGGGATATGAGGGGTTTGTCTTGGCTTAACAGGGGCCAATTGCGCAGAACGATAAAAATGACGGTCCGCGTAAACTTGCTCGTCAGCAACTGGTCAAAGCAGGCTTCCCGCCCACTTCGTTCAAGCCAAGAAATAGCAGAGGACAAGCCCCAGCTGGCGGCGAATTAGCCCGATTCGGTCGCTAGGTTTAGAAATTCTTGCCAGCTATGATATACGCCGACGCCATTCTCGTCGACATAGCCGATGCGGCACTCGCTTAACTCTTCTGCCGTCAGCTGCTGACGCTCGACCAATTGTATTAACTCATCGCGATTAGGTGATTCTATGCCAGTCCGGACGACGTCAATATAGCGGACTTCGACTAACTTACCATAAGCGAATCCGCGAATTAAATTCCCACCAGGTTCGTACAATACATACTTTTTACGCGACATATTTTATTCCTTGCTCTTATACCACTTTTGAACATAGGGCCAAAATACAGATGGTGAAAAGTGAATGATGTACTCTTCGTTTCCTACAAGCGTAACATCATATACAGATACACTGTCTTGGTCTATTGACGCTGAAATATAGCCAATGCTCACAACTGTCGCTCTATCGCGACTGTTGAAGTTTTTACGTTGTGTTCTATCAAGTATCATCCCGTGAACGATGATATTCCTTACAGCTCTGGCGATACATCCGATATCCCAACCAAGCGCAATTGACTGGTCCGCTCTCTGTCTGATGATTTTGGAAAATCCGTTATCGAAGCGTTCTAGTGTTTCCTTGCCGTCCCCAACCAACTCGAAGAGATTGGAGATGATGAGCGTCATCGCCCAAAAAAGCCGATCATCGCGCAGCGCATACAGCAGATTGCCCGAATACACCGCCATGTCAATCGCAGTATCACGGTCAATCCGCATTGCGGTGCCAGGCACCGCTCTCATATCAAGCTCTCCAAGCGATCGACCAAGCCTTCCAAAACCTGAAAAGTTTCTTCGACCGCTTGTGGCGTCGACATATCCACGCCGGCGGAGCGCAGCGCGGCGATGGGATAGTCGGCGCTGCCGGCGCGCAAAAATGCCAGATAGCGCTCGACGGCATGGGCATCATCGCCGGCCAGGATCGCGTTGGCAAGGGCATGCGCCGCCGAAATGCCGGTGGCGTATTGGAAGGTGTAGAATGGCTCGTACAAATGACCGAACTGCGCCCAGGTCGTACCGGTGCGGCGCGGGTCATCGGTCATGGTCTCGCCATAGCCTTCGGCGTAGAAGCCCGACATGATTTCGTTGAGCGTGTCCGGACTTAGGGGTTCGTCTTTTTCCATGCGGCTGTGCACTTCAAATTCAAAGCGCGCCAGCGTGGGCATGATGAAGAAGTAGCGGTGGATGTTGTCCATCGCCTCTTGAATCAGCGCCAGCTGAAAATCGCGCTGGCTGTGATTGGCGAAGAGATGCGCCCGCACCAGCGCTTGATTGAAATTGGAGGCGACCTCGGCGGCAAACATGGAATAGTGGCTGTAATGGAAAGGCTGATGCGCGCATGTATAGTAGCTGTGCATAGAATGACCCAGTTCGTGCGCCAACGTGCCCATCGAACTCAAGTTGCCGTCGAAGCTCATCATAATGAAGGGATGGCTGTCGTAGGTGCCATAGGAGAATGCGCCTTCGGACTTGCCGTCATTGATGGCGTAATCGACCCAGCGCTGCTCCAGGCAGCCGCGCCGCAAGGTTCTAACGTAATGCTCGCCTAAAGGTGCCATGCCGGCCGCGATCATGTCGACGGCATCCGCAAAGCTCAGATTGGGTTCCGCGCTCGTCAGCGGTGCCCAGAGATCGTAGGGGTGAATTGTCTCGTAGCCTAGCGCGCGCCGCCGCACATCCCAATAGCGATGCCAGGTGGGGATATGTCTTTTGTAGGTATCAATCAGGTTATGAAAGACTTCGACTGGGATGTTGTTCGGGCTCAGTTTGGCGTGCAGGACACTGTCATAGCCGCGCAGCCGCGCCATGACCACGTTGCGCTTGACCGATGCCAGGTAGGTCGTCGCCAGCGTGTTGTTGAACTTCAGGAAGCTGTCCGCGTAATTGTTCCAAGCGGTCTTGCGGGCTTCGCGGTCACTGTCGGAAAGCAATTTGTCACGCGTGCTTTGCACCAGCGGCCATTCCGCGCCGGCGCTGTCGACGGCGGCGGCGAAGGTCATGTCCATATCGGTCAGCGCGCCGCGGATGGCGTCGATGCGCCCCAGCGGGTCGGAGAGCAAACCCAAGACCGCTTCTACGTCGGCCGAGAGCACGTGCCGCTTCGTCCGCAAGAGGTCGTCAATGCTATGGCGATAAGTATTAAGCTGTTCCTGTTCTTCAATCCAGCTTAGCAGCGTCGCCTCGTCCATCGCCAGCAGCTCGGGGCTTTCGAAGGCGGCGGCAGAGATATATTGCCCCGCCAAGCCCTGCGCTTGCCCGACCATGCCCTTGATTTCTTCGCGCTTGCCGTCGCAGGCTTGCCACATGACCGGGTACATGTAGAGCGTCCAGACACGGCGCGCCAGCGCGGCATTAAAGTCGAGCCATTGCGCCAGCCGCGCCGGGCTTTCGGACAGGCTGCCTTTGAATGGCTCAATGTCGCCGATTAAGGTGACGACGGCTTGATATTCCGCGCGCCAGGCGGCGAAGGATGGGAAGACGGATTCATGGTTCCAGGTGGCTTCGATGGGGACTTCTGAACGTGCCGGGACGGTGGTCATGGGTGCGATCCTTTTATTACCTTGTGTCTATAGAGAATGCTGCGATTTTACCGCAGTGCGCATTGCCTTCATAGGAAAATCAAGAATAATGTGTTTTCGCATAGCGCAATCGAAACTTAACCGCAATGAATAAGAATCCACTGCCTCGCTTGGATAAAGTGCCAGCAATCAGAGAGAAGTTGCTTTCTTATTGTAGACTGCAACCGGGCGAGATATGGCAAGACGATGTCCGCGGTCATCGCGTCGGCTGTATTGACGCGACAGATGCAAAGGCGATTGCTAGACTGATGGGCAATGAATCCGCGACGCTGGCGATACACGACCCCCTTACAATGTTGCTGCGTTTGATATTCAGAACATATCAGAGTTTATTGAATGGTGTCGGCCTTGGATTGCCTTGACTTACGAAGCGCTATCGCAGGATGCGTCTCTGTATATTTGGCTTGGCGCAGATCAAAATAATGGCTTTCAACCACTTCCTGATTTTATGCTTATGATGCGCAGTGAGCTCTTTCACTCAAAAAGTTTCATTACCATGAGAAATCAACGAGGATATGGAACGCAAAAGAACTGGATGGCTGTGAGGCAGGAATTGCTTTATTACACGAAGGGTTATCCCAAGTTCGCTTTCTCCTATACGGATATTCCAAAGATACTTCGCGGTTACTACAAAACTGTAAATGGTAAGAATACAGAAAACTTTCAGCGCGGCAAATCTGAAAATATTCGCGCAAGCAACGTCTGGGTTGATATACAACAAGTATTCTATCGAATGGAAGAGAATGTCTCTGGGTGCTATGCCCAGAAACCGCTAAAGAGCATTGAGCGCATAATTGAGGCAAGTTCGAATGTACACGATCTAGTCATTGATTTTTTTGCACATTCTGGGACAACTTTGTTGGCAGCAGAAATGCGCAAGCGCAAGTGTTTTACGATAGATATAGACCCTGTATTTGCTGAAATCACAATTCGGCGATTGGAACATTTTCGAAAGACAGGGCGTACGGGCTGGCAAAATGGAAATCCATTTGAACTGGATAAAATAGAGGTTGAAGCGGCGCAGGATTCAGCGCAAGTGGAGGAAGTATCTCAAGTGGATGGAATATCTTCTGAAGACTTTTTGCTTGCGCAAAAGGAATTGTTGTAAGTCAACATGGAAGATCTTGAAGAAGAATTAGAAGCGTTATTGTCAGAATTACCTGACAAAGAAGAATTCAGAATTAAGCTGAATTCACTCGTATCGGTTTACCCCTTCAACGAATATGAGTTTATCATTTCTACACTTATTGGAATGGATATACTTTCATTGAATGAATATTACCGACTCCGCGACCGGTATCTGGAACGAAACTACTTTCTTTACGTTTTTGAGATTAGCGCGCCTCGCAAATTTGGAGAATCTTGGACACAAGGTCAGCTCAAATCGCTCGTGCCAGAATTGGAAAAACCATCAAAGCGTACTGACCCGGAATATACGGGACAATATGATTTCTTATTAGAAGGCATTCGTATTGAAGTTAAAGCATCACGAGCGGTGGATGCAAATTCAGAAGAACCTCTTTTTGTAAAGGCTTTAGCATCTGATTCTGAGAAGAGGTTTCGGATGAACTTTCAGCAAATAAAGCCCGATCAATGTGATGTATTTGTATGGATTGCGGTGTGGAGAGATATAATTCGTTATTGGGTTTTGTCTTCCCAAGAAGTAAGGACAGATCAGCATTACTCGAAAGGGCAACATCGCGGCAATATTGGCGAAGGGCAACTTCATTTACGCGCTGACAATATAAGTGATTTCGACAGATACGCAGTTCCGCCTAACAAACTGGCTGATGGAATACGGTCAGCATACGCCAGGTTGACCAGAAAATAGCCCTACTTCACCCGCCAATCGAAGTCCATCAAATACTGCGCGCGGCTGGTCATCATTTCAACATTCTCCACCAGATACTTCGCCAGCGCGGCCGGATTCCGCTGCGCCAATTCCACGCCGATGGGCTTGCCCGCCTCGCGTATCAGCACCGCCGGCGCCGATTCCGGCAGCTTCGCCAACTGGCGCGCTTTGTCAACTGCCGAGCGCAGGTCGCCCAGTTCGTCCACCAAGCCATTTTCTAATGCTTGCTGCCCGGTCCAAACGCGACCGCCGCCGATGCCATCAACTTCAGCCGCGGACATGTCGCGGCTGTCAGCCACGCGCTCCAGGAACTGTTGATAAATATGCTCGACGCTGTCGCGCATCAGCTCGCGCTGGGCATCGCTGAATGGACGTTCGCCCGCGACCAAGTCGGCATTATCGCCGCGCAGGTAGGAGACAGCGTTGAAGCGCAGCTTCCTAAGCAGCTCACTGTTGACCAGCTTGCCCATGATGACGCCGATTGAACCGGTGATGGTCCCAGGCTGCGCCACGATCCAATGCGCCGGCGTGGCGATATAATAGCCGCCCGAAGCCGCCACGCCGCCCATGCACACGACCAGCGGGCGCGATTTGGCGAACTCGCCCAGCGCCGAAGCCATGGATTCCGATGCCGTGGCCGAGCCGCCGCCGCTGTCGATGTACAAAACTAACGCGCCGCAAGCCGGGTCTTTCATCAAGTTGCGCACTTGTTGATTCAATGTAACATCGCCTAGGCGTTCGCCGCCTACGAAAGGTATGGGAACTGGCACATCGCTCGGTGGCGTGGCGCTTTCTCCGTCTACAATCATGCCGCCGGCATAAAGCATCGCGACGTATTTGCCGCCGAAATCGCGCATTGGCAGGTAGAGTTGGCTGTCAGCCTCCTCCCACATGGTAATCTTGTTTACGCCCAGGTATTCTGCCAGCGCTTCTTCACTCATCACGCCATCGACATAACCCTTTTCCAGGGCGTCTTCGGTGATATGCAAGCCGCGGTCAATCATCGCTTTTACCGTCTGCGGCTTCATCTTGCGCGTGGCGGCAATGCCGTCGACGATAATCTCGTAGGTCGAATCAAGCAGCCAGTTGGTCTGTTCGCGCCCCTCGGGCGAAGGTTCCATGCGGGTGAGGCTGTCAGCCGCGCCCTTATATGGCGAAATCGCGATGGCGTCAAATTGCAATCCAGCCGCCGCCAGGCCTTCTTTCAAGAAGACTTGCTGGCTGAAGAGCCCCGTAGTCTCCAGCATGCCACCGGTCGCCAGCAGAACCTCGTCGCAAACGCTGGCGACAAAGTAATCCAAGGTACGGTAGCCGGGCGCATAACACAACGCGCGCTTGCCTTTTTCGCGCAGGCGCAGGATGGCGTCGCGCATGGTCTGCAAGTCGGCGGTACTGGCGGAAAAACCGCGGAAGTACAAGATGATGCCCAAGGGTCTGGGGTCGTCGGCGATACGGTCTAATGCCGCGACGAACTCCAGCAAGCTCATTGGCGCTGGACCCAGAATTTGCTGCTGGACGAAGTTGCGCTTGCTCGGGATTGGCGCGAAGGCGTTCGGCATTTTGATCATCACATAGTCAATTGCCTTGACGCGCTTTCGCTGCATATTGAGCAGATTGGTGCTGATTTGTTGGAAGATGCGCGTGCTTTTGGACATGCTAGCCCCGATTCTCGTATCCCCTTGCCGGCATAACGGGTCCGGGGAGATGAATACACTATGCCTCATGTACGATATTATGCCGCTGGGGTCGCAGACAGGGTTAATCGTGCTGCGCGATTTTAGCGACCTGAGGATTGCTATGATATGCTAGGGCAAAGTGGAAGGCAAGGCGCGGACAATATGCTTATCCAGCAGCAATTGCACAGCATCGACACCGTCTGGGAGCTGGTGTTGGCTCCAGAAAACGACAGCAAACGCTTTTACTTGATCGATGGGGAGCTTTTTTCGTTCCCGCGCGCCCGTTATCGTTTGCCTGGCATGCTCATCGCATCGTTGAGCGCGTGTTTGCAGAACCATATTGATCAGCGCGATATAGGAGGCATCGTCACCCTGTCTACGGGCTATCATCCGCCCAATAATCTCTACACCTTGTTGGGTCCCGCCATAGCGTTCACGAGCAAGGCTCGTCTTCCCAAGCCTTTACCAGAGCGGTATATCTCCGTAATGCCTGATCTTGCAGTAGAAATCGCGGCACCCGGTGAGACACTTGGGCATTTGCGCCGCAAGGCTGTTACCTATCTGAACACCGGTACGACCATGGTCTGGATCGTCCTGCCAGCCGAAAAAGGCGTCGATGTCTGCCGCTCGGTCGATGGCGCGCGCTTGGATATCGAATTCGTCGGGCAAGATGGCAAGCTCGGCGGCGAGCATGTCTTGCCCGGCTTCGAGCTAGCGATGTCGCGCTTATTTCCAATCGCTGCGCGCGGCGGCGCATGAAGCGGACCCGCTAAATCGCAGCCCCCAGCCGCTGAATATGCGCGATTGTCGTCGCGATGCCCTCATCCAGCGGCCTTTCATAGATTGTGTCAAACTTGGCGCGCAGTTCGCTGTCGTCAAAGCCAGCCGGGAAGGGCAGGGGATTGTCCGCAATCTCGATTTTGGCATTTGGCAAGATGCCTTGGGCGATGTCGACGAACTGCGCCACGGTAGCTGGCTTATTGCCCAAGTTGAAGCCAAAAGCGCCAGCTAATGGCTGCTCGGCCGCCAAGATGAATTGCCGCGCCACATCCGACGCCAACTGGAACTGCATCGTGCCGCTAAAGCCGATTTTGTAGGGCTCGCCCTTCACAGCCGCCACCAGGGCATGGGTCGGCTCGCTGGTCATGCCTTGGTCGCGCCCGACGCCGTAGACTGTATAGGGGCGCAGCCAGGTGCTGGTTATGCCCTGCTCGTAATAATAGACCTTGGCTGTCTGTTCGTTGCAGACCTTATAGCCGCCGTACAGTGTGCGCGGATGCTGCGGCGCGTCGTTGGCGATTAGCCCGGGCGGGAACTCTGAAGGCGGTCCATAAACGCCGATAGACGAGGCAAAAGCCAGGTGCGCCAAGCCATTCGCCCGCGCCGCTTCGAAGATATTAACGGTACCGGTCACGTTAACCTGCGCGCCCAGCACCGGATTGGCGCGGCAGAATGGCACTTGCAAGGCGGCTAGATGAATGACATGCGTAATGCCATGGTCGGCGAATACCGCTTTCAAGCCTTCTGTGTCGCGCAGGTCGCCTTGTACGAAGGTGATATCGCGCTGTTCCTCGGCGCTCATCAGCCAGTCCAGCCGATGTCGGTCGCTGCTTTGATCAAAATTGACCGCGTTTTTGCCGGCACGGCGCAGGTGATAGAGCGCCCAAGCGCCGATGCAGCCCATGCCGCCGGTAACGAGATAGGTATCCGCCATGATTAAGCCTCGACCATCCGATTGACAAGTTTGCCCAGCCCCGCAACTTCCACGACATATTCATCGCCGGGCTGCATCCATACTTTGGGATCCATGCCCAGAATAACACCTTCGGGCGTGCCGGTGCTGATGATATCGCCCGGGCACAGCGTCATGACCTGGCTGGCGAAGGCGATTATCTCGGCGACGCTGAAGATCATATCGGCGGTATTGCTGTTCTGCCGCAATTCGCCATTCAGCCAGCCTTTAATCGACAAGTTCTGCGGGTCGGCGATTTCGTCCGCGGTCACGACATAAGGACCGACGGGCAAGAATTTGTCCAAGGTTTTGCCCAAGAGCCATTGCCCACAGAGCATCTGCAAGTGGCGTTCGCTGAGGTCGTTCATATTGCAGTAACCCAGCACATGGTCGAGCGCCTGCGCCACGCTGATGTTGCGCGCGGTTTTGCCGATGACCACGCCCAATTCGGATTCGTAATCGACCTTGCGCCAATCCGCTTGCATCGGAACATCCTCGCTGTGCGCAGCCAGCGCGTTGTTGAACTTGCTGAACAAGACCGGATTCTGCGGTGGTTCCATCCCGCTTTCAGCCGCGTGCTTGCTATAGTTCAAGCCGACGCAGATGATCTTGCCCGGGTTGGGCACGGTCGGCGCATAGGTCAAATCGGCTTCATTCAGGTATAGCGCAGCGTCGCTCGCTTGGGATAGCAGCTCGGATAGCGCCGGCAAAGCCGACAGCCCTTGCCCAAAAAGGCCATCGGGGCTGGTGGGGCAAGCGACGCCAGTCGTGGCGACAGCCGCCGCCACGTCTAATATGCCGCGCTCGGTTTTAATGCCTAACTTGAGTCCGGTGTCAGATTGATAGCTAGTCAGAATCATGGTTGTCCTTCTTACACTCCATCTTACACTCCATGCCAATAAGGCGAGTATTGTAACGTTTTGCCGGGCATTGGCGCAGGGTAAATCGCCGCCTGTCGCGCTGACGCGCGGCAATTGTCAACAGGCTTATACGCGCCAGCAGCAAAATATCGGCATGCAGGTTGGATAATAGTTTGCTCATATTTTATGTCTGACACAATTTTTCTGCTATCTAGGGCTAGGATCTGCCAAAGATATTGCGGGCGATTCCTTTGGCGATTCCTCTGGCAGGGAATGGCTGGGAACCAAGTGCCACAGGCATCGTAAAACCTATCGAAGACCATCACTGTCTCCACGGTTAGTATAGCCTGCTGCGGACGATTCTCGAAACGTTTCTCATGGCAAGGGGCTGCGCCAAAGTAGCAAGTAGATAGGAGCTTCTTGCAAGCTAGTGGCTCGGTTATCTCGCTAATCTACATCCGCTAATCTATATCCACAATCTTCAGCCACGAATCTTCAGCCACTATGAAAGGAGATGCGCAGTGCATAAGCCAGTCAGAATCATCATACTATTCGTCCTATTTGCCGCATTCATGGGACGAGCAGTCGCGCAAAGCGAATCTGAGACCCTCAATCCAGACCAGCGACCAAAAATCACCTTCAGCCAGATGCTGATTCCCCCTCCGCCAGGTTCTGCAAGCGCGGTCCCCGACCCGTCAATTAGCTTCTATGGCAACAAATACGAGTATCGGCGCTTCAATTGCAAGGCAGATGTGCCAGGTTGGAGCGGGACAAGCGTCAGTTTTTGGGCGGATGCCAAGATAGAAATCACTGAACCCGCCAATCGACGTTACTTCCGCGCTGTTACTGGAACAGGCTGGGGAACAGGCTGGAATTATGAATCAGCGTTGGCGGAAATCACCGGTAAAACCATCGCTCATATCAAGCCAGACAACAAACAGCTGTAAATCCGCTTCGACGGCCAGCTGAAGTGGTACGTCGCCGGAAATCATGCCAAAGCCCAAGGCTTGAATTTCAGCTGCACAGCGCGCGTATTTTAGTCCCGTTATTGCCAGCCGCGCTTCAACTTACTTGGCTGGCATCCTCAGCTGATGTCTTGCTTGCCGCCGCCAATCGTTCTTTTTCTTCGTCGTACCAGTTCTTGCGCTCTTCATCGAACTTGAGCACGCGGAAGTATTCCGCATAAGCAACGCCGACCATCTCGCCGCCCAGCCGATTGGACTCGGTCAGCCACTTCTTGGCACCGTTCTCGAAATCGTCGCCCGCGCCAATTTGCGAGACATGCGCGCCTAAAGCCCGCATCTTGAGCTCAATGGCGCTGCTGATGTCATGGTAATGCGTCGGCGCTTGGGTCAGATTCAAGTATAATTCGCCAATTTTATGCGGCTCGTGGCCTTCCGATAGCAGCTCTGGGAAGATGGGACGGGTCTCGGCGCTGGGGAAGGCGGCGTAGAGCGTCGCCTCGCCGGCGGCGCGGTGATCGGGATGGTTGATATAACTGCTGTGGGCGAAGACGGTGCTCGGGTCTTGGCAGACGACGCGGTAGGCTTTGGTCTGGCGGATGACGCGGGTGATGTCGCGGCGCAGTTCCAAGGTCGCCCGCAATACGCCATCGGGATAATCCAGGAAGCGCACATCCGTGACGCCCACGATAGCCGCGGCTTCCAACTGTTCTTGCCGGCGCAATTCGACCAGCTCCCGCCGGCTCACAGCCGGGTCGTTGCTGCCAGACCCGCCGTCGGTGATGATGACATAGGTCACAGTCGCGCTTTCATCGCGGATCCAGCGGGCGACGCTGCCAGCCACACCAAATTCGATGTCGTCATGATGGGCGGCTGTTACCACAATATGATAAGGTTCGCCGCGCTGTGGCAGCGCTTTTAATTTGTCGTACTCAACAGCCATGTCTTGTCCTTAGTCCGTGGCTCTTATTTGAATCGGACACTTTGACGCGCTCTGTAGGACCCTATCTTACGGCATGACAGTCCTATGGTGAAGAGCGCGATATTTTCTGGTATCATAAGATAGAGTCAGCGACCTTACAGGATATCGCTATGAAGTCCAAGATGTCGGCGTGGATATTTACAAGGTTTGCTTAACAAATTGATCTGCTCAAAGAACTAAGAGTGGTGGTTTTCGCGCGCTGTTTCTTTTTAACGAAGTCGATCTGCTTACCTTCATTTACATTTACTCCGAATCTGACAAGAACGATGTGACTGCTAGCGAAATCCGGTGTTTGCTCCGAGGTCTCGGGCAGCTGGATTAGAGTTGCCTCGACAGCCCAGTTGTGCAAATTGCTCACAATCTACATTCTCATGTATCGTTAGCAGGTTTATCATTGCCGCCAACATTGAGGAAGGTTGGATTTAATGCCGCCTAAGAAGCGCTTGTTATGGTCGGTCTGCATTGGGCACTTGACCAACGATGTTTTTGCATCGATGGTGCCGGTTGTGCTGACATTTTTGGCGGCGGGCATGCTGCCGATGAGCAATGCCCAGATTGGGCTCGCGGTCAGCTTTGCGCAGCTTTTTGGCGCGCTCACGCAGCCATTCTTCGGCATCTTGGCAGACCGCGGCGGTGGGCGCTGGATCGGTTCGCTTGGGCTCGCCTTCCATGTGTGCCTGTTCACCATCGCGATTCTGATGGCGGCTTATACGCGGCAGTACTGGCTGATGTTTGTGCCTCTGGTCATCGCGGCTGTGGGCAGCGGCGCATTGCACCCTGTTGGCGCATTGCACGCGGCCGAATCCGCGCCGAGCCGCTCCGCCTTCAACATGGCGATCTTTTTCTTGATGGGCCAAACCGGCTTGGCGCTGGGACCAGCCATCGCCGGAATCTTGCTGGACCAAGCCAATCCCGATCTGCTGGGCAGCCTCGGGCAGACGGTCGGATTGAGCTACTTCGGCATCCAGGACAATCTGAAGCCCATCATTGTGCTAGGCTTTGCCGCCATACCCGGCGTCTTGCTGATGGCGAGCAGCATTCCCAAAGGCCATGAACACAAACAACAGCGCAAACAGCGCGAAGAAGACCCCGCCAAGGGCAAGAAGCAGCATTTCCCGGTGTCGGCATTTATCATTCTTGGGCTTATCGTTGTGCTGCGCGGCGTCGGCCAGCAAGGGTCGGTATCCTTTGTGCCGGTCTTATTTGAGCAAAAAGGCTGGGATCCAGCCGCTTACGGCACCATCACCACTGCTTACTGGATCGCGTCGGCTGTCTCGGGTTTGATTTTTGGGCGGCTGGCTGATCGCTTCGACCGCCGCAAAGTCATGATGCTGAGCATGTTGAGTTCGGCACCGGCTTTCTATCTGCTGCCCGTTTATGCGGGTCCGGTCGCTTTCTTGCTGGCGATTGCCGCTGGCGGATTGTCCGGCGGCGCGCATAGCCTGATTGTTGTGATGGCGCAGGACCTGATTCCGCTGCGCAAGGGTTTCGCCTCGGGCGCGATACTGGGTTTCATCTTTGGCACCGGCGCTATCGGCACGCTGATAATCGGCGCGGTCTCGGATTACATCGGCTTGGCGACCACCTTCCAGATCGTCGCGCTCATCATCGCTATTGCGGGGCTGCTCAGCATGCTGCTGCCGCGCCAGACGAAAGACGCTTGAACGCAGCAAATCCATTAGAGTAAACCAAAGAGTAAACCCAATAAGTAATGTAAATTCACCGGTAAAATTATCCAGGCGCGATTGCTCTGATTAGGCGGACCATGCCCAAGCTGCGCTATATCTCGCTGATGCGCCTGCCCACGGAAAGGGCGCACGGCTTGCAGATTATGCAAAACTGCGAGGCTTTTGCCGCGGCGGGCTATGACGTTACCTTGTGGGTCGCGCGCCGCTGGAACAGCGCGCAAATGCGGCGGATAAAGGACCCCTACGCCTATTATGGCGTCGAGCGCAACTTCAAGATTCGCCGCCTGCCCTGTATCGATCTGTTCCCGCTATTCGCGGCGGATAGCGCCGGCGCGCGCTTCGCATTTTATCTGCAGGCGCTGTCATACGTGCTGATGCTGCTTATCGCGCTGCCATTTATCCGCGCCGATATCTTCTATAGCCGCGACGAATTGTTGCTGGCGCTGCTGGCTCGCTTCAAGCCAAAGCAGTCGCTGGCTTACGAAGCGCATCTCTTCCCGGCATCGCGGCGCGGCGCGGCTTTGCAGCGGCGCGTCTGTCGCGGCGTCGGCAGTGTCATCGCGATTACGCCGCAGCTGCGCGACGATCTCGTCGCCTGGCGCAGCGCCGATGCCAGGCGCGTCATCAGCGCGCACGATGGCATTCGCCGCGCGCGCTTCGACCAACTGCCGCGGCAATCCGCTGCCCGCCGCAAAATCGGCTGGGACGAGCAGGCTTTCATCGTTGCTTATGTCGGCAGCTTGAAAATGATTGGCTTGGACAAGGGCGTGGGCGCGTTGCTGAGCGCGACAGCCAAAGCCGAAGGGGCGCGTTTGGCGCTGGTCGGCGGGCTGCCCGCCGACGCCGACGCGCTGCGCCAGCAATGGCTGGCATTGGGCTTGCCCAATGCGCATTTCTTACATGTTGGGCGCGTGCCGCCGCGCGATGTGCCCTTGTACCTGCGCGCCTGCGATGTCTGCGCGATGCCCCACCCAGCGACAGCGCAATTCGCGCGTTATACCTCGCCGCTAAAGCTGTTTGAATACATGGCGGCGGCTTGCGCCATCGTCGCCTCGGATTTGCCGGGTTGGTCCGATGTGCTGCGGCACGACGAAACTGCCTTGCTGGTCGCGCCGGATGACATGGCTGCTTGGTCAGCGGCGATAGTCAGATTGCAGCAAGATGCCAAACTGCGGCGGAGACTGGGCGACAAGGCGCGCGCGCAGGCGCTGGCGCATTACACTTGGGCAATCCGCGCGCAGCGCATACGCGCATTATTAGAGGCGAGTTGCGCTTAACTGGTCCTGGGCGGGGTCTTGTCGCCCTAGCGCCTCGATGGCTTTTTCTGCAGTAAAGCGGTCAATGCCGTCCGCTTGCATCAAGCGGCGCAGCGCTTTGTCGTGCTCATCCGCTTGCAGCAGCGCCCGCAGCTCGGACAAATCGACGCTGGAATCGCGCAGCCGCAGCTTGCTGCGCTTGCCTTTGTCTTCCACTTGCAAGAACAGGTACACGCCGACCAGGAACAGCCCAGCCATAAGCAAGAGGTTAAGCGCGAGAAAAATCAGCAGGGGCATCATGCCAGCCTAGCAAGTGGCGTCTTTGCCATCAGCGCCAAATGTCCGCAGCCGCTTTGCGCTGTCGGCATAAGGCGCGGCGCTGGCTGGCGCATAATGGAACTGCATCGCCCAGCGCGTTTTGTCCGAGCGGCTGGGGGGCGTGCCATGATGCAGAAGACAATGGAAGAGTAAACAGTCGCCCCTGCGCATGGGCACGGCGGCGCAGCGTTCCACCTGCACATCGCTATCGCAAATCTGCCAATCGCGCCTTGTCCAATGGAGCACGGGGCCCGCGCGGTGGCTGCCGGGGATGATCATCATGCAGCCGTTTTCCGGTATCGCTTCGTCCAGCGCGATCCATGCGCCAACGATGATTGTATCCTGGGGATAATTGAAGTATGCCAGGTCCTGATGCCAGGGTTTTTCGCGCCCGATGCGCGGCGGCTTAATCATCGCCATATCTTGCGTCAACACGGGCGGCGCGCCGATGATTCGCTGCAGGACGCGCAGCAAGCCGGCGTCGGCGGCAACCGCGCGCAAGCGGCGGTCGTAGCGAATTATCGGCATTAACTTGCGCACACTGTTCAGGCGCTGCGCATCGTCCAAGTTATGAAAGCCCGCGGCAGCGGCGGATTCGATCATGAGATTGTCGGCGTCGCGGCGCAGTATCAAATCGCGCAAGGCTGTTCGCGCGGCAATGATGTCGGATTGCGAGATGGCATTGCGGATGAGCAAGTAACCCAATTCGTGAAAACGCAGAATATCGTCATCTTGGACATTATCGACGCCGGCGATGCCAGCGCTAATCACTTGCTTGAATTCATACAAGCCGGCCGGCGGCGCGCCGCCGCCAAAATCGTCTACATTCATCTTTCACATCCTCCGCTGCCGCCATGTTATCAAGCGCGTTAATCTTGACCAAGGCGGCGCTGTTGGTGTTTTTCGACGCTTTCCGCCACTTGCAGCCAGTGATCGGTATCGAGCAAGGCGGTCTCCGCATCTGTCCAAAAGGCATAGGCGATTTCTCGCGCTGCGGGCTTTTCTGGATTTGCTCGGGTTATAGCCCAGCGCTCCAGGTGCCGGCCATAGTAATGCTCAACTAGCTCGGCCATGATGGCGTTGACGGTGGCGCTGACAAGATAGCCGATGCGCGGCGGCAGCGGACCCGGTTGCAAGGCATGCGCCAGGTCGGACAGCGCCTTCATGTAATTCGCCGCGCCAGGGTAGGCGAAGTCGCGCAGCGCTTCTGGCGGCAGGCGCGCTGGCGCTGTGCCGGTATTGACCATCTGCATCAGGATTTGCCGGGCGAACCTGGCCTCTGGGTAGGCGCGCTCGAAGCTTTCCAAATAGGCTTGCGCCCGTTCGACGACAACCGCCACCGCGAGATAGAATTCCATTTCCATGAAGAGTGTTTTCAGTAGAAACTGGCATTGTTCCGGGTCGCGCTTTTCGGCGGCTCGGCGGAGTTGGTCGAGATTGTCAGATGCGCCCATGCGGATAAAACTGCTTTTCCTAGTTTGACGTGTACTTTTGACGTGTACTATTGAATTCGCGCCCCTTAAGGCAGCTGCTCATGTATCAGATTGTCGAGGCTCGATTGGATAGCGAGAGACAAGGAATCAATCACGTGGACATCATAAGGGAACAGGTCCACAAAAGCGTTCTGTTTATTTTCTTGCTCCGTCCTAATCAATAGCAGAAGCGCCGCATCCTTTTTCTTGCCGGCTCGCCTCAATTTATTTGCTGCTTCGCGCAAATGCTCGCCTGCTCGCTGTACACGCAACACAACGGGTTTGCCGTCCAGGAATTGATCATGAATCGCGTCGATGCCACTGTTCCGCTGTACTAGCTTGACTGGCAATGATCCAAGAATCCGCGAAACGTAGTCCGGCAGATTCTTGTAGGCTTCACGTCCAGACTTTAACAACTTGGATTCTGATCGGATAGGATTTTGCAGTCGTTGACGGGCCAACTCAACTGCTTCACTTGACGAATCGATGCCCAGATATTCACGATTCAGGAGCTTGGCAGCGACCAAAGTAGTCCCGCTGCCACAGAATGGATCGAGAATCAGTTCGTTGTCGTTTGAAGCCAGGCAAATGATGCGCTCTAGCAATTGAAGCGGCTTTTGGGTCGGATAGCCGCAGCGTTCTCTGGCTTTGGGATTAAGGTATGGGATATCCCAAGTATCCGATAGCGGAACCCCCTTCTTGGGACCGTTCAAAATGGGTTTGCCGGCGGAATCTTTCACATATACGGATTTGCCATGCTGATCACGTTCTCTTTTTTGCAGAATCTGATCCAGGTTAGTTGTTTCGGAATAATCTTGAATCATCTCATTGAATGTATAGTTCGCAGTCTTGGCATACATAAAGATGGTTTGGTGCGATCCCAGCAAGGTTCTTGTCGAAGCGGACCAGCGACGGTAAGTCCAAATGATTTCGGATACAAAGCGTTTGTAGCCAAATATATCATCCAATAGGACCCGAATACGATGGGACGCGTTGCGATCACAGTGAAAAAAGATTGCGCTATTGTCTTTCATAACCCGACGAATCTCGCGCAGGCGAATAGACAGGTAGCCAAGGTAACTTTCTATAGATTCCCAGCTATCAGCAAAGCTATATTCGCGCAAAGCTTTGGATTTTAAGGTCTGCTTCGACTGCGTGAAGAATGGCGGATCCAGATATACGAGGTCTACGAAATGCGCTGGGATTCTTTTCAGCATGGAAAGACAATCGCCATGCAAGATTTCATTTATCATTGGCAATTCTCATTTGCGATATTTGCAAGAATGCTCAACAAATTAATATCAGTTACCGCTTCAAAGTAGAACCAAGTTAATGATGCAAAATTTGCGAAACATTCCAACTTCATTGTCGAGCCACCCTTCCGTGATGATTCGGGGAAGGGCTGGGGATGGGGTAGAAAAACGGCGATTCACGTATTTTCATTACTTTCTTGGTTCTACTTAGTTCTCCAAGGAATATATACCGCATAAACCAATCATATCAGAGTTTCCTTCGCGAGCGGTCAAACGAAGATCTCGTCGTAGCCTGGGAAGGCTCAGTTCAATTCGTAATAATGATTCAATTGCCATGTCTGCCCATGTCTGTACTATGGAGGAGATTCATGTGAAGCTCTGTTATAATCAGACCTAAATCATTCAGATAGCCCAAAGGGACCATCATGGCGATAGCAAGCCCAGCATTGCGCGGCGACAAAATTGCCCAATACCTCGGCGACGAAGCCGATTACCTCTTGAACCACCGCTCGACTACCATTCCCAAAGCAAACCTGGCGCTGCCGGGCCCGGACTTCGCCGAGCGCGTTTGGCTGGATAGCGATCGCAGCCCGCAAGTCATCCGCAGTTTGCAGCAAATCTACGATAATGGCCGACTGGCGGGCACGGGTTATGTCTCAATTCTGCCTGTTGACCAAGGCATCGAGCATTCGGCTGGCGCGTCCTTCGCGCCCAACCCCGCTTACTTCGATCCGGCGCGCATTATCGAGCTGGCGCTGGCGGGCGGCTGCAACGCCGTCGCATCGACTTTTGGCGTCTTGGGCATGACGGCGCGCCGCTTCGCCCATCGCATCCCCTATATCGTCAAAATCAATCACAACGAACTGGTAACGTATCCCAACTCGCACGAACAGATTCTGTTCGGGACTGTCAAGCAAGCCTGGGATATGGGCGCGGTGGCGGTTGGCGCGACGGTCTATTTCGGCTCGGCAGATGCCAACCGCCAGATGATCGAAGTGGCTGAGGCATTTCAATACGCGCACGAATTGGGCATGGCGACCATCCTCTGGTGCTATATGCGCAACCCCGCCTTCACGCTGAACGGCACCAACCACGAATCCAGCGCCGACCTCACCGGGCAAGCCAATCACCTGGGCGTGACCCTGAGCGCCGATATCGTCAAACAAAAACTGCCGACGCAAAACGGCGGTTACAAGGCGCTGAACAGCGGCGATTCGTCTTACGGCAAGCTCGACGAGCGCATCTACAACCAGCTCAGCAGCGACCATCCCATCGACCTGACCCGTTACCAGGTTGCCAACGGTTATATGGGCAAAGTCGGCTTGATAAGCTCTGGCGGCGCAAGCGGTGCCAACGATTTCGCCGAGGCGGTCAAGACCGCGGTCATCAACAAGCGCGCCGGCGGCATGGGCTTGATTAGCGGCCGCAAAGCCTTCCAGCGCCCCATGGCGGAAGGCGCGCGGCTCTTAAACGCGATTCAAGATGTCTATCTGAATGATGAGGTGACGGTGGCTTAGCGCGCAATTTCTGGCGAATGTCGTTTGCAATCCTGGCATGATGTGTTAGGATTGTTGTATTGAAGTCAGTCAGCCTTTACTTGCTATCTGGAGTTGGCATTATGGATCCCACAGTACAACAAACCCTTACCATCATCTTTGGCACGGTCGCCCCGATTTTTCTAGTGGGCGGAGGCGCATTCGCTTGGCTGCGCGCCGATATCCGCCGCGTCGAAAGGAAATCGGAAGCTGCCCACAAGGATATCCGCAGCGAATTCAAAGAATTCCGGGCTGAAGTAAATGGCGAATTCAAAGCATTCCGAACTGAAGTAAATGACGAATTCAAAGCATTCCGAACTGAGGTAAATGGCGAATTCAAAGCATTCCGAACTGAAGTATATGGCGAATTCAAAGCATTTCGCGCCGAAGTAAATGGAGAATTCAAGTCAGCCCACAACGAATTCAAAGACATTCATAGCGAAATCGGCGATATCAAACAATCCCAAGCCAAAATGCAGTCGGAAATCCGCTGCCTCAATGACAAGTTCGACAGTTTGGATCGGTGGCTGGGCAAGCCGGACGATCGCTAAGCGCCGCGCCTATCACAACAATTGCAGCGCGCTGGTCTTGCCGCCGTGCCGATAGCCCCAGGTCGGCGGCAGGTTGGGGCGCGCGTCCGCCAGCAAGTCCTCAATGCTAAAACCTTGAATCACCGGATACTGCTTATAGGCATCCGACCACAGTGCCTTGCCGCGCTGGTTCTCGACCGTGCCCATCTGATCGCGGAAGCAGACCATGATGCCCGCCACCGCGCCCAAACGCCGCACCATCTCGCTCAGCGCTTTGACTGAATCGGGCGCGACCTTGCCGCCCTTGACCTGAATGATGACATACTCGGTCTGCGATTCGAACTTGCTGCCAACCTGGCGAATCACCGGCAGCTCGACCACGCCATCGACGCCGCCGTCGGCACCTTTTTCGCCGGGATTTTTGTACAGCCCATTGGCGTCCAGCGCGCCACAGACCCATTTCTCGAACTCGAACTTATCCTGCTGGGCGAGGGAACGCGCTTCGGCGACGCTTTCCGGCGTGCCATGGATGAATATGTCGTCGCGGTTGAGATAGCCGAAGTTATCGACTAGGCGGCGGCGGATAAGCCCGGTCGAGAACTTGGAAATGTCGATGCCAATCCATTTGCGCCCCAGCATTTCGGCGGCCTGCAAGGTCGTGCCGCAGCCGCAGAAGGGGTCGAGCACGATGTCACCAGGCTTGCTGCTGGCTTTGATGATGCGCTCCAGCAGCGCGAGTGGTTTTTGCGTCGGGTATCCCAGGCGTTCTTTTTTCAGTCGGCCAACGGGAGAGAAATCAGGCCACCAAGTCTCAGGAACTTTTCCCTTCTTTAGATATTTGTCTCTTTCTTCGGCTGTTAGTGCCGCGCCGATCATTGCGCCAGCACGATTTATATTGAGTTTTTTATGCGGAATCCGTACTTCATCACGATTAAATATCCACGTCTTTCCAAAATTGTACCAAAAAATGGTGTCATGCTTGCGATTGAATTGACGCATGCCTGGCGAGCCTGGACCCGTATAACACCATATTATTTCGTTTCTCAGATTGTCTCGCCCAAAAATCCCATCCATAAGCAGCTTCAAATAATGGCTGGCGGTCGGGTCGCAATGCAGATAAATGCTGCCGGTCGCTTTCAGTACCCGCCGCATCGCATAGAGCCGCTGCGCCATATTCAGCAAGTAAGCCGCCAGGCTGGTCTTGCCGCGGCCGCTTTCCATCCCCGCCGCGAACTGGACGATGGCCGCCAGCGCGCTAGTCTTGGGATGCTTCTCCAGGGCGCGCAGACGCTCGTCATCGCCGGGCTGCCAGGTCCAGGTGTCTTCAAAAGCCTCGACTGGTTTCAGGCTGCGGTCGCGGCTCTTGAAAGGCAGGTTGTAATTGCTGTTGGAATTAAAGGGCGGGTCGAGGTAAATCAGGTCCACTGACGCTGGCGGCAGCTTATCCGGGTCATTGAGGATGTCCAGGCAATCGGCGGCATAGAGCGCGCGGTTCATGCGCGGCAACCTTTCGCGCGCGCGGCGGCATTCCAGCCGAGCCGAGAAAAAGGTATACTCGCCTAGCGGAGGCCTCGCGCTTTCGTGTTTGTGGTATTCCTGTGGCAGACGTGGGCGTCAACCGAAATCTGCCACAGGAATCTCAAAATACAGGTCGAATCGACCGTCTCGCTAGTCTAGCGCATGATGTGGATTCCCGCAACTAGGTGCGATTGCCCTGGATGGCTTGACCCTTGATTAGCGCAAGTCCAGCGCGCCCAACGCCGCGTCCAGCACAGCGCGGTCTATTGCAAAAGTCGCCGCCAATTGCTCGGTTACATCCCCGTCCAGCGGATGATTGCGCCGCTGCCCGTCCACAAAAGCCTGCAAATGCCAGGGGCGGTCGTCGCTGTTGAAGCGCCACAGCTGACCGTCTTTCACTTTGTTAATGACAATCTCGTTCAGGAATTGACCGCCGTCGCGCCGATAGTCGTGGATTGTGATGGCGCGGTAATCGGCATCCGCGACCTCCTCGTCGACAAGCGTGAAAGCCAGGTCGCGCGGGTGCGGCCGCCGCCAGACCGTGTAGCGATTCGTTGCGGCGGCGCGGACTTCGTAATGGAAAAAAGGATTATCGATAACATGCGCCGCTTGCGCTGGCGGCGCGGGCAAGGGCAATATCGCGTACAGCGGCAAGCCGACATCGACCAGATGCTTGCGCCCATCAAGCCAGATGATGATAGCGCTGTGGCAGCCGATGGACTCGCCCATGTCGTTGATGGTCAAGTAACCATCATAGCCCAGCCGCCGCAGCAAGCTAAAGAAAGCGTAATTGCTCTCGTAGCAGGTGCCGCCCGTACCCCGTTCCAGCGCGCTCTGCCAAAACGCTTCGGCGAAGACCGGGCAGTCATCCCGCGATTCTACTTGGGCGCGGCGCGCAATGCGCGATGCGCTTTCCCAAGGTACGCTGCGCGTGTACTGGTCAAGCAATTGGCGCAGCACACTGAAGGTCGCCGGCGGACGATCCGGCAAGCCAAAGCGTTGCAAAATGACTGCCGCCAGCGCGCTGTCGAGGGGAGGGCATGCGGTCATAACCTTTGCTCCATCTGTTGCTCCTTTTGAAAGTCATCTGTCAATTATAGCGCCGAACGCGGCGGTCCTTAACGCTGCCGCCAGGCGGCTACGGTGAATTACATTATTTCTTTGAATTTATTGGATTTACTGAGAAATGACCGAGATGACTTTGTGTCTTTTCTGCCTTTGTGGTTAAATTTGCTCTCGTAGCCCCGCCAACCGCTAGCGAGCCGCCCATGCGCTATGCCCATATCGCGCTGAATGTGCCGGTCAATTCGACCTTCACTTATCATATCCCAGCCGAGCTGGTAGCCGACTTGCAGCTCGGTTCGTTGGTGCGGGTGGAGTTCGGCGTGGCGATGCAGCCGGGGCTCATCATGCGCTTCAGCGAGCAAAGCGATATCCCCCGCACCAAGCCTGTCATCGAGCTGCTGGATGCCCAGCCGGCGCTTGAGAACCAAGCGATTGAACTTGCCAACTGGCTCAGCGAAAGGTATTTAGCGCCGATTGGCGCTTGCGTTTGGCTGCTGCTGCCGCCGGGTTTCACCGGCAAGTCCGACCGGCTGTTTACATTCGTACGCGATGAGCTGACAAACCAGCCGCCCGCGCAAATGACCCTGCCCGGCGCCCGCCTCATCGAAATACGCGAGCAGCCGCTGCCAAATCGCCTGCTGGAGTACCTGCGCCAGCGCGGTCCCAAGCGCTTGCGACAGCTGCAGCGCGCCTTCCCCAAACAAGCGCTCGAGCGCGAACTGGCGCTGCTGGAAGACGCGGGCATGATAACAAGTCAATCGGCGCTGAGCCCGCCCGCCGCGCGCAGGAAGACCGAGCCGCGTGTCTTCCCGCTATTCACGCGCGAGCAAGTTGATGAAATCGCAAAAAAACTGGGCAAGCGCGTCAAACATGCCGATTTGCTGGAAGTAATCGCCACGCGCGCTGAAGATCCGCTTGGAGTGCAAGACGCGCTGGAGCTGGCCGGCGCGAAGAACCGCGCGCCCTTGAACCGATTGATTGAACAGGGGCTGGTCTTCGTCGAGAAAACCGAGCGCGGCCAGCAAGACCTGGTTATCCTGGAAGCGACGCCCAAAGAAGTCGCGGCGCGGCTCGCTGGCTGGCGCGGCGACGCGTTCTATCAACAGCTGCTGCGGCAGATAATCGCAGCGCCGCCGCCGGCGACACCGGCGCAGATACGGCAAGCGACCGGCGCGTCGGCGCATCTAATGCGCAAGCTGGAACGCGCGCGCCTCATCGAAATACGCGAGCAGCGCGTCTGGCGCGATTCATTGCGCGATATGGACTTTGTGCCCAGCGAGCCGCCGCTCTTGTCCCCCGACCAGCAAGCGGTCTGGGATAAAATCCTGCGGTCTTTGCGGCGCAGCGCCGAGCAGAGTGGCGATAATTCTGGCAAGCCCGCCCGTTTCTTGCTGCACGGCGTTACTGGCAGCGGCAAAACCGAAATCTACTTACGAGCAATCGCGGAAGTCTTGCGCCAGGGCAAGCAAGCCATCTTGCTGGTGCCGGAAATCGCCTTGACGCCCCAGACCGTGCGCCGCGTTTCCGAGCGCTTTGCCGGGCGCGTGGCGATTGTGCATGGCAGTTTGCCCATCGGCGAGCGTTACGATACCTGGCGGCGGGCGCGCCAAGGCGATATCGCGGTGGTGGTTGGCACGCGCGCGGCGCTGTTCAGCCCCGTGCCCAATCTGGGCTTGATTATCCTCGATGAAGAACACGACGCCAGCTATAAGCAAGTCGCCTGGCGCGGGCAGCCCCAGTATCACGCCCGCGACATCGCCGAGCATATCATGTCAAACCGGGGCGGCGCATTGATACTCGGCAGCGCCACGCCCGATCTCCAGACCTGGTATCGCGCGCAAAAGGGGCATTTAAGCTACCTGCGGCTGCCCAAGCGCATAATGGGGCATCGCCAGCGCATCCAGCAGCAAGCGCGCCGCGCTGGGGTCGTCGCGCGTTACGCGCCAGCCGATTTCGACGCCCTGCATATCGACCTGCCGCCGGTCGCGGTGGTGGATATGCGCGCGGAACTCCGCCAGGGCAACAGCAGCATGTTCAGCCGCGCATTGCAAGCCAGCCTGGCTGAAACGCTTGAGCGCGGCGAGCAAGCCATGCTGCTGCTCAACCGACGCGGGCAGGCGAGCTATGTCTTCTGCCGCGACTGCGGCTATGTGCTGGAATGCGCCCGCTGCGACAGCCCCATGACCTATCACCGCAGCGATTCATCGCTGCGCTGTCATCATTGCGGTGCCAGCCAAGAGCAGCCGCAGCAGTGCCCCCAGTGCCAATCGGCAAGGATTCGCTACTTCGGCGCGGGCACGCAGTTGGTTGACGACGCGCTGCGCCAGCTGTTCCCGCGCGCGCGCACACTGCGCTGGGATGCCGATACCGCCAGCAATCCGCGCATGCACTACGAGATTTTGCAGCGATTCATTGACGGCGAAGCCGATGTCGTGATTGGCACACAGATGATCGCCAAAGGTTTGGACCTGCCGCTGGTAACGCTGGTCGGCGTGGTCAGTGCCGACTTGGGCTTGTCGCTGCCAGATTTCCGCGCCGGCGAGCGCGTCTTCCAATTGCTGACGCAGGTGGCGGGCCGCGCCGGGCGCGGCATCCTGGGCGGGAAGGTGGTCTTGCAGACCTACCAACCCGACAATTACATTATTCAAGCTGCCTCGCGCCACGATTACGCTGGTTTTGTCAAGTCGGAAGTCGCCTATCGCCAGGCAATGGGTTATCCGCCCTTTCGGCGCATGGCGCGGCTGGTTTTCGGCTATACCGACGCGCGCAAAGCGCAGCAGCAGGCGGAGACAGCCGCCCAGCGCATAAGGCTATTGATCGCGCGCTATGGCATGACTGGCACCAGTTTGATTGGTCCAGCGCCCTGCTATTTCACGCGCGTCGATCGGCATTATCGCTGGCAGCTGCTGCTGCGGGGACCCAACCCGCCTAAGGTCCTGCGCCATCTGGCGACCGAGCCCGGCTGGCAAATTGACCTGGACCCGATTGATATCCTCTAGCGGCAGGGCAATCGCAGCAAAATCGCTTCCTCGTATACAGCCTATTCTGACTGGATTATGCACTTACGCGGCCTGCGGTATCTACGCGCCCTACGGTGCTCAAATAATAATTTGATGCAATCGTCCCGCATGCAGCGGCTGTTATATTGGGCATTTTGGACATGATGGCCATATTGAGGCGCGCGCGTGTTAGAATATAAGTAATGATTTGTCATTTTGGCGGCAGTCGAATCTTATTGCCTGGGGTTGCCTGATGCGTAGATTCTTGAGTCTGCTATTCGGTCTTGGTTTTGGCGCTATGTTGGGCGCATTGCTGGTTGCATTCTTTTCGCCGGTTACATCAAGCGAATTCCGTGAAAACTGGCGGCGGCACTATCGCCGCGCGCTGGCTGCTGGACGCCGCGCCAGCAGCGAACGCCGCAGTGAACTGGAACAAGACCTCGATGACCTGCGCGCCTCAAATCCTTGATAACGATAAAAGCCGCGCATCGCTATTCATGTTGAGCTTGCAAGAGACGAGATGAGCGAACATTCACTTGCTTCGGCGCTGACGCGCTAATGAAACGGACGCGCAAGTTAGATTACGCAGTGTTGTTTGCCACGATATCCGCGGCCAGCACGGCTTTTGTTGGCAGCACGGCACTGAACGTCGCCTTGCCCGCCATCCAGATTGATTTGAATGCGCGCGGTGCCGATCTCTTGTGGATTTCCAATTCGTATATCATCGTGCAAGCCTCGCTGCTGGTGGTCTTCGGGTCGCTTTCCGACCGATTTGGCCGCAATCATGTTTGCATGCTGGGCATCTTGCTGCTAAGCATTGCCTCGCTGATAGCCGGCATCGCGCCCACAGTCGAGCTGTTGATATTGACGCGCTTCGCCCAGGGCATTGGCAGCGCGATGATCGTGCCTTGCACCTTGGCGATCGTTTCCGCGCATTTCAGTGGCGACAGGCATGGCTGGGGCATCGGCATTTGGTCGGCTTTCACCTTGTTCTCGACCGGCTTGGGTCCATTTATCGGTGGCTTGCTGACAGAGATGGGCGCGTGGCGCATGATATTTTATGCGCAAATTCCATTTGGCGCCGCGGCGGCATGGGTGCTTTGGCGCTATGTGCCAGAAACATACAGCCGAGATTCGATTCCGATAATGGGTTGGTTTAGCGCGCTGCTGATTACCCTGTCGCTGCTCGGCTTGACCCATGGCTTCCTAGAAGCGCCGCAGTTGGGCTTCGACCATCCGGCGATTATGCGCTCGCTGTTCTTCGGCGTCGTCGCGCTGCTATTGTTTATATTGGTGGAAACCCGTGATCATGCGCGCGAATTGCTGGCGCTCTTCCGCGTGCGCACATTCACCGGCGGCAATCTGGCATTGTTCCTGCTGTATTTTTCTGTTGGACCGATTCTGATTTACATCCCGATAAATTTGATACAGATCCAGCGCTACAGCGAATCCTTCGTTGGCATTGCCATTTTCCCGATGACGCTATTCATGCTCTTATCGTCCGCCTATATCGGCGGCATCGTTGATCGTTATGGTCCGCGAACGCCCATTGTTGTGGGCCACGTCTTCACATTTAGCGCCTTTGTCTTATTGGCTTTGGTTGGCATTACCGACGGGCAGCATGATTACTGGAGAACGTTTTTGCTGCCGGTTTGTCTCGCTGGTATGGGGCTAGGAACAACTTTGGCACCGCTTACCGTCGCGGTGATGGAATCGGTTGAAGAAAAGAAAGCCGGCATTGCCTCCGGCATCAGCAACACGCTGTCGCGCGTGGGGCAAGTGCTGTCGGTGGCTGTCATGGGCGGTGTTGTTCTGTCAATCTTCACGTCGGCATTGCTAAATGACTCGGTGGTGCGCGATTTGCCCGCTGCCGCGCGGGAACTGCTGGAGATTGCTTCAGTCGACCAGGGGGAGACAAGCATTCCCGATTCGCTGTCCGCGGCGGAAAAAGCGCAGGTCGAGGCGGCGATACGCCATGCTCATGTGGCCGCGTTTAACGTATTGCTTTGGGTCAGCGCGGCCTTTTGTTTGCTTAGCGGCATCATCTCCTGGCTGATGATTGACAATCGTTTGGTGCGCCGACAAGAGAATGTACCATAACTGATTTTGCCACAGCCGCCCAAGCAACGGTGTTGTACGAGCCAAGGCTCGCCCCTACGAGGCTTGGCCGCTACTGCTTCAAATTCACCAATTTTCGTTCCAATGCACCTGCATCTTGCTTCAAAATAGCATTTCGAAAATGAAAAACTTGCGAAAATAGAAGCGAATTCATTCATATAAGTCGGCTGGTGGGGTGCCTCTGTGAGTCGCTCGCTTTGTTATATTTAGAATTTCGGGCGACATGATGCTGTGCGTAGACACTGCCCTGCGGCACTGCGGGTCAGTCGTCCCTACAAGGCTTGTCCGCTACGGAGTTGCAACTTTCTTGTTTTCACATCTGTGCACTCGGTTGAGATTGCCGCCGATTTCTGCCGCCATCATGTTGGCGCAATCGCCTTGGTTAAGCCTGCTGATAAACCGCCTCGCGTATCCCCTTGAGGTAGCCGATGGCGAAAAGCCGCCCGATGGCCGAATAGCCGGCATTCTCGTTGTCGTCGCCAGCCATCGTCGGCACGTGGTCGGGCCGCAGCACGCCGGCGAAACCGATATCGCGATAGGCGCGCATACAAGCGACCATGTCCGTCGGACCGGCGTCATGGAAGGTCTCCTGGAATTTCTCGGGTGTGCCAGCGACATCGCGCATGTGTACAAAGAAGATTTTGTCGGCGAAGCGGCGAATGACGGCTGGCAAGTCCTCTGTCATCAGCGTGAAATTGCCCTGGCATAAGGCGATGCCGTTCATCGGGCTGGGCACCAGCGCGAGCAAGCGCGCAAAGTTCTCCACGCTGGTCATGATACGCGCCAAACCGCGGATGGGCGAAAGCGGAGGGTCGTCAGGGTGCATCGCCAATTTCACCCCGGCTGCCTCCGCGACCGGTATCACCTTTTCCAGGAAATAGCGCAGGTTGTCCCAGAGCTGCTCTTCGCCGACCTCGCCATATTCAGTCAGGGGCGCCTGTATCATCTGGCTGTGATCGTAGCCGGTAACGAGCGCGCCGCCGCGCGAGCGGATGGTGGACGAGGTGCGCGTCCAGTTCATCACCGGCATCCATTCGTAACACCAGACCGCAATGCCCAGCCGCCCCAAATTACTGATGAGTTCGCAGACGACGGCGATTTCTTCGTCGCGGCCCGGCAAGCCCAGCTTGGCTTTGTCCAGCGGCGGCCGGCTCTCTAGCACAACCAGCTCGAAGCCATAATCCGCGTAGGCATTGCGCGCGCGCAGCAGTGATGTGTACGACCAGGGCGCTTCGCCGCCGTTGGGCGCGTCCAGGTCCATGGTGCCAACCACTTTTTTTACGCCGCATTGTCGCACCATATCCCATAATATGGAGTGCTCCGGCGGCAAAAACTCGGCAATTTCGATCATCATATTCCTTTTCTCGGTATCGCAGGGCTGTGTCTTCGCGCCCCTCTGTTTATGAACAATTTGCTGCGATTGCGATGCATCGGATGCGCGAATACTTCGCAAAATCCTAGCGTCCTTGATACAATGCTGCCCGCTTGCAATGCGCGGGATACACCATTTTAGAATTGCCTGCGTAGATTATAACGATAGCGATAGCGAAAATCGAAAAAAACATGCAGAACGTCGGCCTACAAAGGCAAGAAGAAATGGATTCCATAGTCGGCTTGAGCAGCGCGGATGTGCGGCAGCGCATAAGCAAAGGCGAAAGCAACGACTATGAAGCGCGCGTCGGGCGCAGCTATTGGAATATCTTCCGCGAGAATGTGCTGAACCTCTTCAACATTGTCTTGGGCAGCCTGCTGGTTGGCGTCATTCTGCTGGGTGATTACGCCACGGCGATATTCGCGGGCTTTAGCGTCGTCTCGAATACGCTTTTTGGCATGATTCAGGAATTCAGCGCCAAGCGCCAGCTCGACCAACTGGCGGCTCTGGGCGAGCAGAACGTCTTCTGTCTGCGCGACGGCAGTTGGATCGAGGTGCCGATGCGCCAGGTGGTCAAGGACGAAATTATCCGCATCGAACCGGGCGATCGCTTGGTCGTCGATGGCGGCATCGTGCAAAGCGATTCGCTGGAAATGGACGAATCGCTTTTGACCGGCGAATCGGACGCCATCAGCAAAGCGCCCGGTGCCGATGTCTACTCCGGTTCCTTTTGCACAGCCGGCGCTGGCATGATGCGCGCCCATAAAGTCGGCGCGGACAGCTATATCAACCGACTTTCTACCATTGCCAAGCAATACAAGATTGTCAAAACGCCCACGCAAATCAAGATTGACATCATCGTTGAAGTTACCGTCTTGATTATGTTTGTCTTTGTGCCGCTGATCTTCATCACCGGGTTCTTGCTGGATAGCGCCTTCCTAGAAATCGTGCGCAACGCCGTCGTCTTCACCACCAGCCTGGTGCCGCAGGGCTTGGTTTTGGTGGCGATTCTTTCGCTGACAATCGGCGCAATCAAGATTAGCCGCCAGCAGACCCTGGTGCAGCGTGTCAACGCCGTAGAATCGCTCGCCAACGCGACTGTGCTGTGCTTCGACAAAACTGGCACGCTCACCCAGAACAAGCTGTCCCTGCGCGAGATTATCACAATTGACGCGGCTGAACTCGGCGCGGTGCAGCGCGACCTATACATCTATTTGCAGAACCTGGCGCACTTGAACAACACCGCCCAAGCCATCGAGCGCTATATTTCGGGCGTCGTTGGCGCGGTCGATTGCCCGTCCAAGCAAGGCGAGATTCCCTTCTCTTCTTTACGCAAATGGGCTGCGGTCGAGTTGCCCGATGCGACCTTGCTCCTAGGCGCGCCGGAGCGGCTCCTGCATCCGTCCGATGCCTACTTCGCGCATGCCCAGGCTCTGGCGCGCGACGGCATGCGCGTGCTGGCATTCGCGCGCATGTCTGGCGCGCCCGCCGCCGATGCTATCAATGTCGCGGATTTGGTCCAGCCGCTTGCGCTGATTGTCATGAGCGACCAGATTCGCGCCGATATTCAAGACACTTTGCAGGCTTTCCGCGACGAAGGCTTGAAGCTCAAGGTTATTTCCGGCGACAACTTGGAGACGGTGCGCGCCATCGCGCGGGAATCGGGCATGTCGGTTGATAGCGCCTATAGCGGCGCGGAACTGGATGCCATGGGCGCGATGGAGTTCGCCAAGGCCGTCAGCGAATCGCAGGTATTCGCCCGCGTCAATCCAGATACCAAACAGCGCATTGTCGAGTCGCTGCGGCGGCAGGGCGAATATGTCTCGATGGTCGGCGACGGCGTCAACGATGTGCCAGCGCTAAAGGCTGCCAACCTCGCAATCGTCATGAACGATGGCACGCAAATCAGTAAAGATGTCGCCGATATTGTGCTGCTCAACAACGCTATGTCGACGCTGCCGCGCGCCTTCCGCGAGGGCAAGGAAACAACGCAGACCATATTTGGCACCATGAAGATGTTCCTGGTGCGCAACTTCTACAATATCGCTTTTTTCATATTCGTCGCCTTTATGGCGCTGCCATTCCCAATCACGCCGGTGCAGATTAGCTGGGCAACCTTTGGCACGGTCAACCTGCCCGCGACTTTCATCGCTTTTGGCTGGCTGCGGCCGCAGTTTATGGCGCGCTTCCGCCGCGACGTGATGGATTACATCTTCACCCTGGGCTTTATCGGCGCGGTGATCATGACGCTGCTCTATTTGATTACCTGGATCAGCAGCGATGGCGATTTGGAACTGACGCGCTCGAACATCACCATCATGGTGGCGCTCTATGGCATGTTGATAACCTGGCACGTGCAAGGCATCAATCTGTATCAGCCGCGCAGCTTCTTGCAGCATTGGCGCGTTACCCTGCTGACCAGTGTCTTGACCGCGCTGACTATCCTCACCATGTACGCCTATCCAGCGCTATTTGAATTCGAGCCGCCGACATGGGATGGCGGCGATGGCTCGCTGCTGATTGTGGCAATTGCAGTCTTGTTCCTGCTGACGATGGCGCTGCTCAGCCATGGCATGAAGTACCGTTACCTGCTGAATCGCTTTTGGGATTTGATGTCGCCGGACCGCGCTTGAGGGGCAGGGCAGTCGCATCACAGCCTTGCAAGGTATCCGACAATTCCGACTATTGGAAAAAGTGACGCCCACTTGAGTCTGCGGGGATTCACAGCGATAATATCGCTGGACAAAACAGCCCCGCAGCGAGGACAAACGAATCCATTGTGAAAATCGGCGTATTGGCGCTGCAAGGCGCTTTCATTGAGCATGTCAAGATGCTGCGTCAATTGGGTGTTGACGCGGTCGAAGTGCGGCTGCCCCATCAACTTGCGGGCTTGGACGGCTTGATTATACCGGGTGGCGAAAGCACAACCATCGGCAAACTGGCTTCGAGCTATGGCTTGGTTCAGCCCCTGCGCGATTTTGCCGCCAGCAAAGCGACCTGGGGGACTTGCGCCGGCATGATCTTCCTGGCAAAGGATATCGGTATCGAAGAACAGCCCATCTTGGCTGCCATGGATATTCAGGTCAATCGCAACGCCTTCGGCCGCCAAGCCGACAGCTTCGAAACTGAATTGCGCATTCAAGGTTTAGGCGGCGAGCGCTTCCACGCCGTATTCATCCGCGCGCCCATCGTTACAAACGTCGCGCCGCAGGTGGCGGTGCTTGCGCGCTTGGATGACGGCACCATTGTCGCGGTACGGCAAAAGCACTTGCTGGCAACTTCGTTTCACCCGGAACTAACCGACGATTTGCGCTTGCATTCATACTTTTGCGCTATAGTGAAAGAGAGTAAAATCTGACGCTGCTACAGCGAGAATTTACCATAAGCGCCCGGCGGCAGCGCAAAAGTTTGTCGCGCTCACACAACAGAACAAGCCCGCATGTTACGTGGGCGCAGCGGTTTATAGTTTATAGATGATGATGGCTTGACGATGAGCACAGCAATGCCCGAGGGAAATGAGTTTTTTGCAGCAAGTGGAGGCGCTAGCATGTCAGCCGGTCGCGATGATCGCCAAAATACTGAAACGCCAGGCAAGCGCGCCGAAGATGATTCCCTGCTGTCGAAAATTATGGGCTTGTTGGGTGCGGTGGATAACCTGGAAAATGTTGAAGAACCGACCGCGGCAGAATTAGCCGCGCTGGAGGATGTTCAAGAACCGACCGCGGCAGAATTAGCCGCGCTGGAGGATGTTCAAGAACCGACCGCGGCTGAATTAGCTGCGCTGGAAGAAGAACCGACCGCGGCTGAGTTAGCCGCGCTAGAAGCTGAAGACGATCCCTTCGTACTGCCCGTACTGCCGGACCTGAGCGCAGCGCTGCATGCCCCCTTGCCGCTGATGAACACCCGGGAAGAGCCAGAACTGGTCTCGTTGGAGGGGCTCGGCGATGTCGGCGGAATTAAGGCGGTTGCAGAGGACGCGCTGGAAGAGGGCAATCTCCAGGATGCTGTGCTTAACTATGCAGACTTCGACCTGGACGACGACGAAATCGAAGACGAAGGTTATGACCTGGACGACGACGATATTGATCATTATCAGGACCTCTATGGCGATGACGGCGATATCACCCCCTCTTTTCGCGAGGGAGAAGTGGATGACGAGGACGAGAGCGGCATCGCCTTCTACGATGACCTGCGCTGAGCGCGGGCGGCGCTGATGGACGGCGTCATCTTGGCTGGGGGCAAAGGCATGCGCATGCGCCCCCTCACCCTGGACAAACCCAAACCGCTGTTGGAACTGCAAAGCCAGCCCATACTGGCTTGGTCACTGATGAGCCTGCATGGCATCGTCGATCATGTGCTGGTTGTTGTCAGCTACCGGAAGCGGCAGATTGAAGACTTCATGGCGCGGCAGGACCTGTTCGCGGCATACAGCCTCGTCGAGCAGCTGCCCGCGCCTATGGGCACCGGGCATGCCCTGCAAACTTGTCGTTCGCGCCTGCGCAGCGACGACTTCCTCGTCATCAACGGCGACGACCTCTACAGCCGCGCGGCGCTGCGGCGGCTGGCGCAGCAAGAATTTGCCATCTTGTCCACGCTGCGGCATGATTTTGACAAATTCGGCGCGCTCGTCCAAGACGAAGCTGGGCGCTGCTTGCGCATTGACGAGAAACCGCCACGCAGCCGTTATCGCGCGCCAGTCCCTTGCAGCATCGGCGCATACAAATTCACAAGGCGCATCTTTGATTATGACTTGCCAATTTCGGAACGCGGCGAATACGAAATCAGCGATTATGTTGGTCTGGTGGCGCAAGACAAGAGCGTCAATGTGATTGATTCTCCCTTTTGGCTGCCGATTGGCGATCCGACCGCGCTGGCCGCGGCGCAGCAGCTCGATATCAAGCGCTGGATTGCGCCGCCCGCGGACTAAGCTCCCGCCGCGTCATCATGTCCAGACATGCCCATACATGTCCAGACATGTCCAGATTGAAAGCCCGCCGCCTGCCCCCACCAGTCTATGACGAGGGGACATGTTTAGAATTCTTATACCTTTGGGCATCGGGTCAGTCGCCCGATTGCATCAGTTTCTTGAAGATATAACGGCGAAATCGCCCCTGTTGAATAAGGTTTCCTCGCGCCAGATGCCAGTCTAGGAAGGCTGTCTTACTTATGCCAAAATGGGTTGTACCAATTTTCACAATGTCGAGGGATTGCTCGCGGCTATGATTCACATCACCTATGCAGCCGAAGAAAAGCGACTCGCCGAGCAAATCCGCGCCGATTTGACCGGCGCATTTGAAACGCCGCCGCCGCTGCTTATCGTCTTGGTCTCGGCGGCATCCAACCAGGACCCGGTCGTCGCTGCGGAAGTCGCGCGCGCCCGGCACAGCGGCGACCAACTGCTGCCGATATTGACGGAAGCTGTCGCGCTGCCGGCGGCATTGGCATACGAAAAACCGCTCAATTTCGCCGCAGGTTATCAGCGCGACAGTTTGCTGCGGCGCATCGCGCAATTGACCATGACAAGCGCGCAAGTCCGACATGCCAATCGGCGCGCCTTGCTGGTGATTGGCGCGGTTGCGCTGCTGATGTTTGGCTTGGCGATTTTTGGCATGTTATCCGGGCTGGTGGCTTTCCCAGTCGCGGAATACAACGAAGAAGCGACTTTTCAAGCGCTGTGGATTGATGGCTTGATTCGCGAGACGCTGGAATATGTGCAGCCGCGCAGCACAGAAGACGCGCTCAACTTCGCGGCGACGCTGGAGGCAGCGCCGACGCGACTGTATTATTATGCGCGCGCGACCGCGACCGCGCTGCCACGTAGCTTGGGGGGATAATGCCGCGCGCAGACGTGCTGATAATCGGCGCGGGACCTGCCGGCATCAACGCCGCCTACGCGCTCGAGCAAGCCGGTATCGAGTACCGCATTATTGAGCGGACAAAGCAATTGGCATCCACCTGGAGCAGCCTCTATCCCTCGCTGCGCTTGAATACTTCGCGCTTTTACAGCCATTTGCCCGGGCGCAAATTTCCCTTGCCTTGGGGGCTCTTCCCCACCGCCGAGCAGTACCATCGGCATCTGTCCAGTTGGACCGCGGATCAAGGTTTTAATATCGAATATGGCATCGGAGTCGAGCGCGTCGCGCCCCGCGGCGATGGGCTTTGGCAAGTAGAAAGCAGCGAAGGCAGCGACTCTTACCGCGCGGTGATACCGGCGACGGGCGTTTTTAATAATCCGATTCTGCCGCAGATTGACGGCATGGCGAGCTTCCAGGGCGAGCTCTTGCACTCGCGCGATTTTCGTCATCCCAATCAAGTGAACGGCAAGCGGACTATGGTCGTGGGCAATGGTCCCAGCGGCACCGATATCGCCGTGGCCGCGGGACCACATGCGGCGCAGGGCTTTGTCTACCTAGCAATCCGCAGCGGCCTAGACCTGCGCCCGCGCTACCCCTATGGCGTCCCGCGCCATGCCTGGATGCTGCTAGGCGAAACCCTGCCCGAGCCGCTCTGCGCCTGGCTGCAAGCGCATACCGGTGCCATCCAATACAATCTTGAGGATTTTGGTGTTTGGGCAGCGCCGCCCAATACTGGCAGCGCTGTCGGCTATCGCGGTCCGGAGCTGCTCAATGCCTTGCGCGAAGGGCATGTGCAAGCTGTACGCCACCCGATTCGCTTTGATGCCAAGGGCGCGGTCTTGGCAGATGGCCGGCAGCTCGAGCTGGACACGGTGATTATGGCGACTGGCTACTTCCCGGTGCTGCATCAATACCTTGATATCGAAATGCAATACAGCCGCGAGCCCTATTATCCGCCCAGCGGCTGCGACTGGGATATCGGACCAAACGGCGTCCGCGGCTGGCCCCTGCGCGATACCAGCCAGCATCCCAACGGGCGGCAGATTGTTGGCCACCCGGGCTTGTTTCTGGTCGGCGTATTTTATAAAGGTCGCGGTGCCTTTTATAACATGGGCGTGGAAGCCACCATCGCCGCCGAACAAATCTTGGTGCATCTTTCGCAGCGGCTCTATCCAGCGGCTGCTGTATAATTGCCTCATGCGCCGCAGTTTTTTCATCCTGACGATCGTATTAAGCCTGTTCTTCGGCGCTATGATTGCGCTGCGCTTCTTGCTGGCGGCGCTATTCCCCGCGGCGATGGTCGTTTATATGTCACTGCCGGCCGGCTTGCCAGAGATCATCGTGCACGACCTTAGCCACAACCTCAAGTTGCGCTTGAACCATTATGATTATGTTGAACCGGCGATTTCGCCCGATGGCCGGACTTTGGCGCTGACGCAGCTGCTTGCCTACGGCAGCGATATCATCGTCTACGATATCGCCAGCGCGAAATCACGCCGGCTGACAAGCTCGGAGGCAATTTCCGAATCGCCCGCTTGGTCGCCGGATGGCGAGTGGATCGCCTTCCACAGCAACCAAGATGGCGACAGCAACATTTATATCATCCGCCCCGACGGCCGTGGCTTGCGCCGCGTAACCGCTTCGCAAGCCAGCGAAAGGCAGCCGACTTGGTCGCCGGATGGGCAGTCCATCGCCTTCGCCTCCAACCGCGGCGGCGGCTGGCATATCTATACTTACCACATGCCCAGCGCATCGGTGACGCAGCTGACGACGCATCCCGCCCCCGACAACTCGCCCGATTGGTCACCGGATGGGAAGCATATCGTCTTTGCCTCGCGGCGCGATGGTGCTTCGGCGATTTATTTATACGCGCTGGCAACAAGGCAGGTCAGTCCGCTGGTGGTGGAATATCGCTATGACAGCTTGCCCAAATGGACGCCAGACGGACGCGCGGTAACATTCGCGCGCTCGGTGGATGGCGTCTCGCGCGTTATGCAGGTTGATGTAGCGACGGGCGAGTTGACGCGGCTGCATGTGGGCGATCCAGACGCCGATTCGCTTAGCTGGTGGCGGCGCTGATGATACCTGGGTAGCCTATGCCGCTGCTGCTTTTCTCACTAATTTTCCAAACGCTATATTGTGCGCTATATTTATGGCAGGGTTAGAAGTTGACAAAGGCGAAAATCATGGTGGCGCAATTGGAATTAGGACTTGTGAAAAAGTCAAATGGTGTTTTTTCGAACATGCGCACCCTGGAAAGCCCGCCACTTTCACTGCCACCCAGCTTGCCGCTCAACAAACGGTTAAGCATGGACGGTCTCGAACTAATGAAATTGCTCGAGGCTGACACCGTGCCAGCCGCATTTTTTGATCCGCAGTTCCGCGGTGTATACGACAAGCTGAAGTTCGGGAATGAGGACACGAGCCGGAATCATGTCAGAGTGAAACTTCCTCAAATGTCCGAAGAAAACATTATGGAGTTTACAAAGGAAATTGGGCGCATTTTAATTCCATCTGGTCATCTCTTTCTATGGATGGACAAATATCATTTATGTACCGACTATAGAAATTGGATTGTAGGCACGACGCTTAGCGTTGTTGATATGCTTACTTGGGACAAAGGAAGAATGGGGCTTGGTTATCGAACACGTCATCAAACAGAATTTTGTATAATCCTGCAAAAAGAACCACGCAGAGCCAAAGGGGTTTGGACAGTTCGCAACATCCCGGATATCTGGACAGAAAAAATCTCTGCCAAGACGCACCCTCACAACAAGCCAGTTCAACTCCAAGCGAAGCTAATTGAAGCGGTCACTGCGCCACAGGACTTGGTACTAGACCCTGCGGCTGGCTCATTTTCTGTATTGGAAGCATGTAGTCTAGTTGGTCGCAACTTTCTAGGCTGTGATATAGCGGATTACGATGGCGCGGCTAAGTGAAATTTCGGGAAAATCTATCGAAGAGGTGCGTAAGGGCGCTGACGCTCGTTGTTTCGGTGATGCGGATTTGAGCCGCCTGCTGAGTCGAATCCAGAGTCTCATAATCAGGAATGGAAATGAGCTGGAAAAACTCGTAACAAATTTAGTTTCGGACAAACTGATTCAAGACGTCGATGAGTTTCTTAGCGAGCAAATCATGGACATTGGCGTCAGAGTAGCGACGAAAAAGGCAGTTAAGAAATCAACGAAATTAATGGGCGCTGGCATTGAACCTGACTTTATTGTCTTTGATCGTAAACGGCACTCTCAGCACTGTTACATAATAGAACTCAAGGATGGGCACGAATTCGATACGAAGTCCTCCGAGAAAGAACAGCAAAACCTTGTTGACTTCCTCGCTACAAACGAGGCAACATTGCATTATTGCAATTGCCACGGGAAGATTTGCGGGTTTAATGCCAACACGCGAGAAGAAATCCGCACCGGATTCAAGCGTAAAATCAGCATTGAAGAGGCGATGACCGGTAGAGAATTCTGTGAACTTTTACAAATTGACCTAGACAATATCCTTGCGCTAAGGGCAGCAGACAGAGAATCCAACTACGACGTTTTCTTGGATGAACTGCTGCGGATACCTTCAGTCCGCAGCGATATAATCAAGAAACTCACCGGCGAATTCTAAGCCAGTCCCCTCATTTCGTCCGCGCAAACGAAGGCGGATCGGTATGCGTAATCTCCGAAATATGAATCCAGTCCTGGGAATGCTCCTCAACCAGATAGATGCCCGGGATTGAAATGATGCCAAAGACCAGCCGCACGATGGTCGTGCCGATGAAAGCCTCCATCATGCCATCGGTCGACATCGCGCCAGCAAATGCCAGTATCAAAAATAAGATGCGGTCGAGCGGAATGCTGATGATATTGCTGACCAGCACACGCCCCCATTGATTTTCAGCGCCGAAGCGATTCACCCAGCGCGTATAAATTTCGGTATCGACCAACTGGGAGATGACGGACGCGACAACTGCCGCCATCAGAATGCGCCATTCGGGAGTAATCAGCGTGCCCAACGTAACGCGCTCTTCCTCGGTCATCGTCGGCGACATGCCGGATATGATGGCGAAGAAGGCTTGCGCAAGCAAATAAATGATGGCGGCGGCGAAGATGAGCGTGCGCGCCACATGGGGTCCCGCCAGTTTATGCGCCATATCGCGCAAGGTAAATGTCAAGGGATATGCGATGGAAAAGGCGGTGGTCGCAAATCCGAATAACATCAGATTCCGCAAACCAGAAATATCGGCGACCATCTGCGCCGCGACATAGGCGACGCTGACGAGAATCAAGATGTGCAGATTCCGAATGGACATGCGAACCCTCCCCAAGAATATGGCACCAATTCAATAATTCTATTGTAACGGATAATACGATGTCCGGAAAAGCAAATTGCCTTTATCGTCCTCAGCCTATCTCAAGTCAATCGCTGATCTTGCTGAACTTGCCCTGCATCAGCGGGTCGCGTAGACACTGACCACCGGTCGCGTAGGGCGCGTGGGGCGCGTGGACACAGCCCTTCGACACAGCCCTTCGACACTGACCACCGGTCGCGTAGGGCGCGTGGGGCGCGTGGACACAGCCCTTCGACACAGCCCTTCGACACTGACCACCTGTCGCGTAGGGCGCGTGGGTCGAGTGGGGCGCGTGAGGCGTGTGGGGCGCGTGGACACAGCCCTTCGACACAGCCCGCCGACACAGCAGTTCTATCCCACCCTGCCGCTGCAAATTATTTTCTTGGTTTTATTTTGCGCTATTTGCTAAGCAATATAGCATCGTTTCGACTTCGATTTTATTCCCGTTCGTCCAAGATGTGCCGTTCCATATCGAGCAGCGCCTGCTTGCGCCCGATGCCCCAGCGGTAGCCGCCCAGGTGTTTGTCTTTGCGGATGATGCGATGGCAGGGGATGACCAGCGCCACTGGATTGCTAGCGCAGGCATTGGCAACCGCTCGGCTGGCGCTCGGCTGACCAATGGCGGCGGCAATGTCGCTATACGCGCGCGTCTCGCCGACGGGAATCGCTTGCAGCGCTCGCCAGACTTTCAGTTGAAAGGCGGTCGCGCGCAGGTCCAGCGGCAGGTCAAGATGAGGCTGCCAGCCTTCGAGATAGGCGATGATTTTTCCCACCCAGTAGCCGACGCCGTCGTCATCGCGAATGCGCTCGGCGCGCTCAAATTCTCTTTCTAGGTCTGCCAGCAGCTGCGCGGATTGATCGCCCAGGCTGAGCTTGCAGATGCCGCGCTCGGTCACGGCGACCAGCAGCTGACCCAAGGGGCATGGCCTCACACTGAAGAAAATGGTCATGCCTTGCCCGCGTTTTTGGTATCTTGACGGTGCCATACCGAGTTTTTCGTCGCTGTTTTCATAGAGCCGGCTGCTAGAGCTGTATCCAACCGAGTAAATGGCATTGGTAATGCTTTCGCCGGCTTGGAGCCGCGCTTTGAAATCTTCCAGGCGCAGGTTGGCGGCGAACTCGCGCGGCGATACGCCGGTCGCCGCTTTGAAGAGCCGCTGCAGATGATAGGGGCTGATGTTGAAGGCGCGGCTCAAATCTTGCAATCGCGCCGATTGAGGGTGCGTCGCTTGCAGATAGGCGCAGATGCGCGCCGCCAAATCGGCATTGTTCGCTAGGTCTCGCTCGCCTTTCATCTTCTTCATCTTCGTCTCCCTTGTTGTCTGCTTGCTCGGCGCTGATGCGGACATCATAGACGAGATGAAGCGGCAAAACACTCTGATTCTTGCGCGAAGCGCTAGGCAGCGGGCAAAACGGCGGCGTCAAACTAGCTAAACCGGGCGGGTATATTGTGATGCGGCTCTATCAGAATGCTTAGCGGGACCCCCAAGGTTGAATGAAGTCTTCTCGCTCGACGCCCAGCGCGTCGGCAACGCGGTTGATGTAGTTGAAATATGCGATTACCTGCGTGGCGTCGTGGATGGCGACATCATCCAAACCGACTTGGCGCAGCGCCGCGATGTCTGCCGCGGTCATCGCGGCTGGATGGGATGTCAGTTTTTCCGCATAGGCGCATAGCGCGCTATCGACCGGGTTCAGCCGCGCCGTCCGCCAGTCGCGCGCGATGGCATGCACAAAAGCATCCGCCTCGGCGCCGCTTTCAAATCCTGCGACCTCGGCACGGAGGTCATGCGCGTGTGACTGGATTCAGTAGTGGCATTGATTGACGGCACTGACGACCACAGCCAGCATCTCGCGCTGCTGCCGCGACAGGGGGGAAGCGGCGAACATAGTCGCGCCGTACATCTCCATCGACGCTTTCAGCACGCGCCCGTTCAGCGACATGATTTGCACGATATTCCATACGCGCCCGGCGCGCTTGACAGCTTTTTCCAGTTCGCGCTTGACCAAGCCGGTGGCGCGGTCGAGGGTGATTTGTTTGATATAGGGCATGGGCAAGGTCTCGCTAGAAGAGTTCGGGCGGCTGGATGCAGCCGTCGCTGATGAGTTCGCTTGGATTGGGATAATCTGGCGGGATGCCGGGGGCTGTGACGGTTTCGCCGGCTTCGATTTTGGCGGCGACTTCGTGATTGAGGCTCAGCAATTGTTCGAGCATGTCGCGCGCTGGGTCGAAGCCGTAGGCGGCGAGTACAGCCTGGTCTAGGCGATTGTGCAGGTCGCGCAGTGTCATTTCCCCCGGAAGTCTTGCCATCAATCGATACATTTCACGCAATGACAATTCATCTCTGCCTAGCATACTCTCACGTCGATATTCATGAAGAGCTCGGCCGGCCTCCGCGACAGCTTTAACGAGCTCCGAACTAGGATTTTGAGGGAATGGAAAAGTCTCAAAAATGCCAGGCGCATAAGTTGGACGGGGATTTATAGTGCCGCGGCTGCTACCATTAACTTTCCACCACAAGCGATGCAGCTGAGAATGAAGAATTCCGAAGGAATAATCGTCTTCAAACGGGAATGCCTGAATACCGTCCGCAATCACGATATTTGCACATATAAAGTCGAAGATTTGATAAAGATTGGTACGAGATGTGATTACAAATCGCTTTATTCCATTTTCATATATGACATCTCTAAGACCGACGCGCCTGCTATGATGCAGCCACCACTGCGATAGCGCATATCTATAATTGTAGTTTCTATGGGCTTTGGGGTCTTTTGCAAGCGCGGCGTCGTTGCGAGCTTGCTCTTCGGCTGCTTTTTGCCGCCTAAAGGGCAGTACTTTTTCTTCAATACGCTGAAAGACTTTAGAATAAGACCTTGCTTCGAGAATACCCATGCTATGAAAATCAATGACATAGTCATTGGGCATTCCCAGATGATTGGTCAACAGATCATTACCTCTAAGATAAGGCAATACCACTTCATTGTTTCGCGGATTATCCGCGATTAAGGCGCGCGCCTCATCGGACGACAATACAAATCCGTCATTGTGCCCAGTGGTTTGACCCTGAAAAACGCGCTTGGGCTTTTGATTGACCTTCAGCAATCTGGCGCTGCTGACATCGGTCAGGCTAGATAAGGAACTACTAATTCTCGGCAAGTCCAGTTGCTCAAAAATATTTTCACCTTTATCATCTTTCCCTTGGAAAATATGCAGCCGCCTTGGCGAAAATGGCGGTTCGCTTTTCGTCCAATTTACAATTGAAACGTCGACATTGGCTTCACCCGACCAGGGCATTGACTGAATCGCGTCATAGATAAGGCCGCCATTGTTTACAATATAATCCAAACTGGCTTTACGGCTATTTGTTTTCGTGATGCTGTTTGTCCCAACTAATCCCGCCCTTGCTTCGTTTCTTAGTTTGTCATGAACTTTTCTAAACCAATACACGCAATAATCAGCAACATGCGGTACATCCGGAAAAGCCCTGTAAACTTGATTTGCCGCATCAAGCCCGCGTTCTGAAATAAATCGGCGATTGCCCAAATACGGCGGGTTGCCGATGCAAGCGTCAAACTTCACCCAGTCGATAAAGAGCGCGTCTTCGGCTTTGATGTTGGCGTCGAGATTGTCCAGCGGCAGCGGGTTCTCATCAGTATCTAATTCATCCACCGCCAACTTCTTGGCAATCATGAGCGAGACCTTTGCCATCTCGACAGCGAATTCATTGATGTCGTAACCATGAAACTGCTTTGCCGTCACGCGCTGCGTCAACTGGGCGCTGTCGCCGCCAAGCTCGACGATGCGTTCGCGCAAGTCCGATTCCAGCGCTTTCATCTCGCGGTACGCGACATAGAGAAAGTTGCCCGAGCCGCAAGCAGGGTCCAACACGACATAATTGCACAAGTCGTCATAGCGCTGAAGCGCGTCGGATAGCGTGTTTAGGCTGTCGATATCTTTGCGCCATGGTTCGACAATGACGGGATCGACAATGCGTTTGATATCAAGCTCGCTGGTGTAGTGCGCGCCTTCTTGGTGGCGTTCGCGCTGGTTCATGCTGTGTTCAAAGATGCTGCCGAAAATGGCGGGACGAATCTTCGACCAGTCTTGGTCGGCGGTCTTCTCCAATAGTCGAAGCTCGGTTTTGGATAGGGAGAGCGGATGGATGCGCGCGAAGAGGCCGCCATTGAAATAGTCCACATTATGGTAGCGCCCCCCACGGCGCTGATGCTTGGGGTAGTTCATCATGGTGAAGAGCAATGCCATCAGGTCATGCGAATTGTCGCTGGAGCCAGTGCTGCGCTTGCAAGCTTCGATGAGACGCGGCAAAGTCGCCTGTGGCAGCAAGCCGACATCTTCGGCGAACATGGCCACCATACACTGCAATGTGAAGCGCTGGGCGATATTTCGCCCGGTAGCCGGTTCGAGCGAATGAAAGAGCTCTGCCAGTTGGTAGGCCGCTTCGGCAGTTACTTCAACTCGATTGTTTTGAAACACAGGCGTAAAGGGCGAATTGGGAATCAAAAACTCCAAAGCGGCCCGGCGCTGGTCCAGCTCGCTGATGCTGGCCATATCTACAGGGTCATAGAATTGGATCTGAAAGTCAAAGATCCAGATTTCGTCAAAATTGCAAAGTAGAGCATAGCGTGGGCGTATTCTGCCGTCGAGGTTTTTCCAGTATTCTTCCAACTGCGAATAGTGCTTCTTGAGGTCTTCGCCGCGCTTTTTCATTTCGATAAGCACGCGCTTGGGAAGCAGAAAATCCGCGAAGGCAAGGTTTGCGCCACGGCGGCGGATTCGCTCTTCATAGCGTCCCCCCGCTTCCAGCGCGCTTGGATGCCCGAAGGCGCGCATCAACCGGTCAAGGAAGATTTGCGCCTCGCCTTTTTCGCGTCCCTTGATGTTTTCTCGCCACCATGCGACGAAATCGCGCAAGGATTGTTCTATCGACATTTTCTCCCCAGGAAATAGAACAATTGTATCTTAGCGAAGCGCCATAAAACAAAAAAGAGCGGCTTGACTCACCCGCTCTCAATGCTGCGATTTTGGACTTGCTTATTTCCGCAAGCGCGGATCCAGCGCGTCGCGCAAGCCGTCGCCGATGAAGTTGACGCAGAGTACCGTCAGCGAAATTAACATGCCGGGCCAGAAAACCAGCGTCCAGGTGATGGTCAAGTAATCCTTGCCATCAAACAGCAGACGACCCCAGGTGGGGAAATCGGGCGGGAAGCCCAAACCGAGGAAAGACAGCGCCGATTCGGTAATGATGGCGCTGGCGATGCTGAATGTCGCGGCCACGATGACCGGGCTCATCACGTTGGGCAAGATATGCCAGCGCAATACGCGCCCATCTTGCGAGCCAAGCGCATTGGCGGCGGTGATGAACTCGCGCGACTTCACTGTCAGCACCTCGCCGCGCACCAGCCGCGCCGTGGGCATCCACTGCAAACCGCCGATGACCACCACCATCAAGATAAAGACGCCGCCTTCGGGACCGAAGGACGCTTTCAGTGGTTCGCGGAAGAGCATCATCAAGACCAAGAGCAGCGGCAGCTGTGGCAGAGCAATGAAGATGTCAGTCAGGCGCATCAGCGGGTTATCGAGGCGCTGGAAGTAGCCGGAAGCCAGTCCCACCAAGGTGCCGATACTGATAGCCACAGCCATAGCGGAAACGCCAATCGCCAGCGAGACGCGCCCACCTTGCAGGCAGCGCGCCAAAGTATCGCGCCCCAAGCTGTCTGTGCCCCAGGGATGCTCTGGCGAGGATATCTGATAAGCGGCAGTGATATCGATATAGGTGGGGTCCAGTGTCCAAAACAAGGGCCCCACAAATACGCCAACGACGATCACCAGCAGGACCACGACAGCAACCATCGCCAGTCTGTGTTTGCGGAATTGCCGCCAGGCGTCGCCGGCAAATGTGCGTGCTTGCAACTCTGGCTCTTCTATGTTCTTGGGTTTCGCCTTTGTCATTGCAGTCATAGTTTCAGCCAATCAATATGAATCTACGTATAAGTCACGCGGGGATCGAGAACCCCGTACAAGACGTCTGCAACAATGTTAAATAGCACCACCAAAATCGCGAAGATGAAGGTAACGGTTTGCACGGTGGGCAAGTCGCCGCCTTGAATGGCGATAATCAAATACTGGCCGATGCCGTTGACGCGGAAGATCTGCTCGGTGATGATGGCACCGGCGAAGATGCCAGGGATGCCCAGCGCGATGAGCGTAACGACCGGAATCAGGCTGTTGCGCACGGCATGACGCATCACCACCGTGCGCTCGGTCAAGCCTTTGGAACGCGCGGTGCGGATATAATCCTGCTGCAAGTTGTCCAGTGTCGACGCCCGGGTATAACGACTGAGCTGGGCGGTGAAATAGAGGGTCAGCACGGTAACCGGCATGAACATTTGGTTCAGCTGTTTTTGCAGCGACGCCATGTCGTTTACCACAAGGGTGGTGTCATAGACCGACGGGAACCACTTCAAATTGACGCTGAATATGATGATGAACATCAAACCGGTGAAGAAGGTCGGCACAGAAAAGCCAACCATCATCAAGAATGTGCCCACCTGGTCAAAGATAGAATACTGCTTATAAGCGGAAAAAACGCCAACAGGCACGGCGATGAGCACACCGAGGATATAGGAAGAGCCAACTACCCACAGTGTCTGCGGCAAGCGTTCGGCGATGATGTCGATGACCGGTCCGCGCGTCGCCCACGAGATGACGCGGACGCGATCTTCCGAGCCGGGGAACGTTACTCCAAAGCTCGATTCGATGAAGTTAAGCGGCTCGGCGATAAAGAATTGCTGCAGCCATTTGACATATTTGACCGCGAAGGGGTCGTCCGCGCCCAGCGCTTCGCGGATCTTCGCCCGCACCTCGGGCGGGATGGTCAGGGGCAGATTGCCCGTTGGGTCGCTGGGGGATAACTCCAAAATCGCAAAAATTATAAAACTGATAACGAGTATCGTTGGTATTGCGGTCAAGAGGCGTCGAACTACATATTTTCCCATGGGCTTGCCTCATTCAATTCTTCATAGCATTACAAAAAGAATGTTGCCCTTCCCAATGTTGCCCTTCCCTCAGTAACGAGGGAAGCTAACGAGGGAAGGGCAATGCAATAAGGCTACATGCGCGCCCATTCGGCGATATTCCAAAGTTCGGAATCCCAGGCGTTCATGGCGACGCCATGCACGCTGTTAGAATGAGCGGAAACGCTGCCACGATAGACCAACGGTATCATAGCGCCGTCTTGCACCAGCAAGTCATTCATCTGGATCGCGAGCGACGCGCGCTCTTCTAGCACACCAGTCTGCGCCATCTGGTCGAGCAAAGCGTCATACTCTTCGCTGTACCAGCGCGAAACGTTGGAGCCAAGCCAGCCAGTCGCCGGGCCGGTGATTTCCGTAGTGCGCCAGTTGCCCATATAGGTCTCGGGGTCGGTGCCGTTCGAGCCGTTGGTGTACATTTCGATGTCGGTGTAGAACTTGGCATAGGTATCGGGGCTGGCGACATCGCCGCCGAAGAAGACTGCGGCGTCGATATTGCGCAACTCGGTCTCGATGCCGATTTCCGACCACCATTGCTTGATGAGCGCTTGTGTGCTTTGGCGCACGGCATTGGTCGAAGTCTGGTAAGAAACCTTGAGCGGAATGCCTTCGTATTCGCGGACGCCATCGCCGTCGCTGTCCATGATGCCGGCTTCGTCGAGCATGGCATTGGCGGCGGCAATATCTTGCACGAGGCAGTCATCGTTGTTCGTCGAGGCATAAATGGGCGGACCAGGCAGGACGTTGCAAGTGGCGACGCCGCCAGCGCCATAGAGCTGCTCGGCAATCACATTGCGGTCAATCGCCTTGGACATTGCCATCCAAACCGCGTCAACTTGCAGGAAGGGGTGGCCATTGCTGCCATCTTCCATCCAGACCGAACGATTCTCGCCCAGGCTTGGGTCCGGATTGGTATGGTTGACCATCAAGCGCTCGACATTGGTGGCGAAGGCTACAACAACCGTGCCTTGACCAGCCGCTTCCATCGCGTTCAGAACCGGCGGGGAAATCTGCAAGTTCCAGGCATAATCGGCTTCGCCAGTTTCCAATACAGCGCGCGCGGCCGATTCGGCATCGCCGCCACCCTTGAAGACCGCGCGGTCGAATGCCGGTTGACCCTCGACGCGGTAATTCGGGTTGGCGGTGTAGGTGACCACGTCATTGGAGCGGAAATCTTCGACAACGAAGGGACCAGTGCCGATGGGCGCAAAGTTTTGCTCGGTGCAGCCTTGAGCATTCATGCCCATGCAATCTTCAAATTGCGCCTTCTGCAAGACGGGGGTGAAGTAGCCGACAAAGGGACCGTATGGGAAAGGCTTGGGACCGGTGAAGGTGATTTTCACGGTGTGCTCATCAAGCGCTTCCAGGCTTTCGACGCCGTCAAATTGATTGAGCGTCGAACAGCCGCCTTCGGGGTGCATGCAGTATTCGCCGGTGAAAACGACGTCATGCGCCGTGAAGGGCGTACCATCCGACCAGAGGATGTCATCGCGCAGGTTCCAAGTGATGGAAGTCAAATCTTCGGACACGCCGCCGTTGGCGACGGTGGGAATATCATGGACCAGCCATGGCACCATGACGCCATCAGGGTCATAGCGCACGAGTGGCTCGATAACCAGCGCGGCTGCTTCTAGTTCCTTTGTCCCGCCAGAAAGATAGGGATTCAGGCTGGACGCCGCCTGCCAGAACAGGATGTTCACGGTGTCTTCGCTTTGCGCTATGGACATGCCGCCGAATGACGACAGCACCATAACAAGTATCAACAAGACGGAAAGTTTGGTCTTCATAGTCTCCTCGCACAATAGATTAAACAGATTGAACACAGCCAAAAGGCATTGCTACATGATTATAGCGATAAAATCGTCGATAAAGCAAATCCAAATTGCAATTAAGCCTGAGCAATCATGCCAGGCTGATTCGCTTTCTCAAGCATTTGCCCCTGCAATCTCAAGCAAGCCCGTAAAATGCGGACGCGTTTGCGCCCATGACCGCCGCTTGCTCTTCGGGCGATAGCGCCGCGATGGCGCTTTCGACAATGCCGAGCACCTCGCTATAACTGGCGGCGAGCGTACAAACGGGCCAGTCGCTGCCGAACATGAGCCGATCAATGCCAAAACACTCGAAGACCACATCCAAGTAGGGCGCGAAGTCGTCCCGCGTCCAGGATTGCCAAGCCGCCTCCGTAACCATGCCAGAAACCTTGCACCAGACATTCTCATAAGCCGCCAGCTCGCGGATTTCGCTTGCCCAGGGTTCCAGGCCGCCATCCTTGATAAAGGGCTTGGCGATATGGTCGAGCACGAAGGGCTGATTGGGGAAGCGCTTGACCAGGTCAATCGCAACGCGCAGATGCCGCGGATAGAGCAGCAAGTCGTATGTCAGATTGTATTGCTGGAGCAGCGCCATGCCTGCGAGGAAGCTGCCGCCGAGCATGAAACGGTCATCAGCTTCGTCGTGCACGATATGTCGCAGCCCGACCATGCGCGGGTGCGGCGCGCAGCCTTCCAATTGCGCCGCGATATCGTCGGCGCGCAAATCCACCCAGCCAACTACGCCGCGTATGAAGTTGTTGCGGTCAGCCAGGTCCAGCAAGAATTCAGTCTCGTGCAGCATTTGCCGCGCCTGCACAGCCACCGTGCCATCGATGCCATTGGCTGCCAACAAGGGGCTCATATCAGCCGGCATATAATCGCGCTTGAGCGATTCCTTCCCTGCGCCTATCCAAGGATATTCAGGCGCGGCATAAAGCCAAAAATGTTGATGAGAATCGATGCGCATGCTCATGCGAGCCTCCATTCTATTATCTGGCTATACTTTGGCTATCCTCTGGCTGTTTTCTGGCTGTTAATCATACGCTGGTATTACGCGTGATTTTGAAGGCGTAGACGTGCTCGCAGGGTTTGTGATCGGGGCGCTCGATGCGCAGCCCATCAGCCGTCATTTCCCATTTGAGCGCGCCATCGCTGCCGAGCAATTCGACCGAGCGCACTTCGCCGGGATAGAAGGCGCGCGCGGATTCGATGAGGAAACTTTTCTGGGGCCAGCCAAATGTCATGGCGTATAGGACATTGCCGCGGGTGGTGAAGCGGATATCCCGCGCCGTGTAGCGCAGCTTTTCTTTGGTATCGCTGAATGCGCCAGCCTGCGTCATGCGCGTCGGACCTTCGCCGAAGGTATTCCATGGTACTGTGTCGAAGATGGCTTCGCCGTTGACGCGCAGCCAATCGCCCAAGCCTTCGAGGATGGCTTGGGATTCGTCGGGTATCGTGCCGTCGGGTTTGGGCCCCACATTGAGCAGCATAAAACCATTCTTGCTGACGTTATCAGCCAGGTACTGCACCATTTCCGTTACCGTCTTGTATTCGGTTTCCTTGATGTAGCCCCAGCCTTGGCCGTCATCGACGGTGGTATCAGTAATCCATTCGTAATGGGTTAGTTCGGCGGTCTTGCCCAGCTCAAAATCCAGCAGTGCCGCGCCGGGCGGGATGTCATGCCATTTGTAGCTGGCGACGACTTCGCGCCCCCATTCGGCTTCCTTGTTATAGTAATAGGCGAGGAAGTCTTGTTTATACTGATCGTGCACGAAGCGCAGCCCGAAATCGAACCAGATGTAATCCGGCTCGTAGCGCTCGACAACTTCGACCAGCCGGCTCTGCCAGCGCTCGAGGAAGGCTTTACTGGGTTTGTCCTGCGCCATCCATTCACCGTGGTTTTGCTGCGCGCCGCGGCGATTGGGGTCGAAGTCGAAGTCTAGATTATGCGCTTCGCCATAAAGCCCGGCATAAGCGGGGTCGGCGGTGTCGTATTCGCTTTTCCAATGCGGGAAGAACCACCAGTTTTCGGCGTGGTGCATGGCGACCATGAAGCGCATGCCCTGGGCGCGGATGGACCGTTCCAGCTCGCCGACGACATCGCGCTTGGGTCCCATCTTGCCCGCGCACCACTCGGTGTCGCTGGCGTCCCACATCGGGAAGCCGTCGTGATGCTCGGCGACGGGTCCGGCGAATTTTGCGCCGGCGCGCTTGAAGAGCTGCGCCCACTCATCGGGGTCGAAGCGCTCGCCAGTGAACATGGGGATGAAGTCCTTATAGCCGAACTGCGATGGATGCCCGTAGGTCTTGCAGTGATAATCGAATTGCGGACTGCCTTCGCGGTACATGTTATAGGGATACCAGGTTACATTGGGTCCGGTGGCGGGCACACAATAGATGCCCCAATGCGTATAGATGCCGAACTTCGCCTGGCGCATCCATTGCGCGGTCGGGTGCGTTTTGAGCGATGCCCAAGTTGCGTCGTACTGTTTTCTCATGTTTTTCTCCTATGCAAACGCGGGTCCAGTATTTCCGGCATGTCCAGCATTTTGGCAGCGGCAATGTTGCGATGAGGCCGCCACTTGCCGAGATTTCAACTCGATTGCCTCACCACAAGCTCGCAATTGAACAGGGCGGACGGAATGTCTTCTCGTTCGCCATTTAGGGCTTGCATCACCTTGCGCGCGGCGGTCTCGCCAATGCAATAGGTGGGTTGGCGCAGCACGGTCAAGGGCGGGCTGGATACCTGCGCCCAGGGATGGTCGTCAAAGCCGACCAGCGCGACATCCTCGGGGCAGCGCATGCCCAGGGCTTGCAAGCCCATGAGCGCGCCCAGGCTCAGCAAGTTGTTGCAGACAAATACCGCCCGCGGCCGCTCCGCTTGCGCCATGAGCGCTCGCATGGCGCGTTGCCCGTCTTCTATGCTTAAAGGGCTGGCAACAGCCCAGCGCTCGCGCAGGGGCAGGTCCGCTTCTGCCATTGCCATCTCGTAGCCAGCCAGGCGCTCGCGCATGGTCGACAGGCGCTGAAAGCCGGACAGGATGCCGATTTCGCGGTAGCCGCGCTCGATGAGATGCTTCGCGCCCAGGTAAGCGCCATATTTGTTGTTGACGCCGACATAAGGCGATTTGGCGTCGGGAAAGGTGCGGTCTAGCATGACGATGGGGATGTTCAGCTTTGCCGCCTCGTTCAGCGCGTCCCAGTTTTGGCTGGTCGCGGCGGCGATGATGCCATCGACGCCCTGCCGCAGCAAGATGTCTATGTAGTATTCTTCGCGTTCCAGCACTTCGCTAGTATTGCAGACCATCAAGCTGTAACCATTGGCTATCAGCACATTTTCCACACCCAGCATGATTTCGCCAAAGAACGTATTCGTGACGTCGGAGACGATCAAGCCGATGACGCGGGTGCGCTGGGTGGTCAAGCTGCGGGCGGCTACATTGGGGCGATAGCCAAGCGCTTGTATCGCGCGCAGGACGCGCTCTTTGGTGCTGTCTTCAACATAGCGCGTTTCGTTAATCACATGCGAGACGGTGGCTTTGGATACGCCGGCTTGCTCTGCGACATCTTGCATTGTTATGCGTTTCATCAATGGCAGTCCCTTGGGTAACGCGTTGCGCAACCGATTTCATGTATGGTATCCGATAGCCATGGAATCGTCAAATTATCCGCAAATGGATTCACCCCCGCTGCGCGCTTTGCTTGCGGGCGCAAGCGCCCTATGTTATAGTCGCCCCCGTCGCCGGGAAACCGATTGCGCGGCTTGGTCGCGTCAACCATACAAACGGGAGCGTCGATGAAACAGGTAACAGTGCTGGGGAAAGAACGCGCCGGTATCGCCATCAGCGAGCATGCGCCCCGAGCCAAAGAAAATTGGGCCCTTGTCAAGGTATATGCCGCGCCGATGTGTACCGAATACAAAGCCTTCGCCGCGGGGACGCGGCACGGCTTTTTCGGGCACGAAGCCGCGGGCGAAGTGGTGGCGATTGCCCAGCCGGGCAAGGTGAAAGTTGGCGACCGCGTCGTGGCGATGCCGATGTCCGCCTGCGGGAAATGCGCCTTCTGCCTGGCGGGGGAATTTATTCATTGCCAAGATTTGATCGACTTTGCGGCTTATCACGGCAGCCTTGCGGGCCAAGCGACCCTCTCGCAATATCTCTTGAAACAAGACTGGATGCTGGTGCCGATTCCCGATGGCATATCCTACGAACACGCGGCGATGGCTTGCTGCGGCTTAGGACCGACCTTTGGCGCTTTTCAGTTGATGGCGTTGGACGCGCATGATACGCTGCTCATTACCGGCTTGGGACCAGTGGGGCTGGGCGGCGTGATTGGCGCGACCTACCGCGGCGCGCGCGTGATTGGCGTCGACGCCAACCGCTACCGCGCCGCGAAAGCGCTCGAGCTAGGCGCGGAAGCTGTGATTGACCCGACCGAAGCAGACGCGCTCGCGCGGATTCTGGCGCTCACCAGCGCCGGGCGCGGCGTCGATAAAGCGGTGGATTGCTCGGGCGTGGTGGCGGCGCACCGCCTCTGCATAGACGCGGCGCGGCGCAAAGGCATGGTCGCCTTTGTGGGCGAATGCGGCGATGACACGCCGCTGCGCATCAGCCAAGATATGATCCGCAAGGGCTTGCGCTTGATTGGCTCCTGGCATTACAACCTGGCGGATACGCCGCGCATGATGACGATGATTAGCCAGGTCGGTGACAAATTGGATCAACTAATCACGCACCGTTATGCGATTGATGACATTCAGAGCGCCTGGGAGACACAGCTTTCTGGGCAGTGTGGCAAAGTGATTCTGCAACCCTGGGAGGGATACGATGTATAAAACGGTCATTATCGGCGTTGGCGGCGGACGCGCGCATGGGCACGCCGACGCCTACCAGTACGTGAAGCGCGGGCGGGTTACGGCGGTCTGTGATTTGCTGCCCGCGCCTTTGCACGAGTTCGCCGACAAGTATGACGTGAAAGCGCGCTACACCGATTACCGCGAGATGTTCGAAAAAGAAAAGCCCGATTTGGCGCATGTCAGCACACCGCCCAGCATCCGCTTAGAAGTGCTGGAAGCGGCTGAGGCAGCGGGTGTGGCGGCGGTCGTGGTGGAAAAACCGCTGGCGATTCAAGGCGAGGACTACCTGGCAATTAAGGAATTCGCCGCGCGCAAGCCGAAGCTCAAGGTCGCCATCAATCATCAATTGCAGTTTCATCCCGCCCGCATGCGTTTGCAGAAGTTGGTTGCGGAAGGCGCAATCGGCGCTATCCGCTTTATCGAAGCCAGCTCGGGCATGAACCTTGCCTATCAAGGCACGCATTCCCTGCAGGCAATCGGCGCGTTTAATCCGGCGACGCCGACGACCGTCTTCGGGCAAGTATCGGGCGCGCAGGGTTTGCAGCCCAATGTCAAAGAACATTACGCGCCCGACCAAAGCCTGGCTGCGGTCGAGTATAGCAATGGCGTGCAAGCCACGCTGCGCTGTGGCGAAAACGCGCCGCGCGTGCCGCGGGGGCAGCATATTTGGCAGCACAAGCGCATCGCGGCGTATGGCATGAGCGGCTATATCCACTGGTCGATGTGGGCTTGGGAGACCTTTATAAACGGCGTCTATGACAGTGGCGAACACGAGTACCCGGAGGAAGACGTGCTGGGGCAAGCCGGCATGACCGAAGCCATGTTCGACTGGCTGGAAGATGACAGCGCCATCCATCCGCTCAACCTAGAGCGCGCCCTGGTCGATTTCAACGTGATTCTGGCGCTCTACGCCAGCTCACTTGCGCACAAGGTGGTCGAACTGCCCTACCAGCCCGAAGCCAATTTGGTGCCGAAATTGCGCGCCGCGCTCGCAGATTAGTTCCTATGGCGAAAAAAACCAATATCCTTGTCGCCATCCGACCGGCGCTCTTTCACATGCTCTTCGCGCCGGCGCAGCAAAAGCGGCTGCGCGCCTTGGGCAATGTAACGACGCAGTCCGAAGCGAGCAACCTCAGCCAGGCGCAGTTGGCACGCTTAATTCAAGACCAGGATATCGTCATCACCTGCTGGGGCAGTCCGCGCTTTTCCGACGCCGTGCTGGCTGCCGCCAAGCGCTTGAAATTAATCGCCCATGCGGCTGGCACCATCAAGCGCATGCTGCCGCCGCCTGTCTTCGGTGATGGGCGGCGGGTTACACATGCCGCGGCAGCTATGGCAAATCCCGTAGCCGAGACCTCTCTGCTGCTTATCCTGCTTTGCCTGCGCCGATTCCATCAGATTGACCGCGTCTTCAAAAACGAGGGCTGGGCGCAAGCCAAAGCGCTGACTCCGGGCACAGAACTGGCGGGGACGCGCATCGGTATTATCGGCGCGGGGCATACCGGGCGCGCGCTTATCAAAAAATTGCATGCCTTGGATGCGCGGCTTTGGCTCTGCGATCCATACCTGAGCGAATCGGCGGCGGCCGACATGGGCGCGCGCAAAGTGGATCTGGAGACGCTGCTGCGCGAATGCCCGGTCGTCACCTTGCAAGCGCCAGCCACAGACGAGACCCATCGTATGATAGGCGCGCGGCAATTCAGTTGGATGCGCGACGGGGCGATTTTCATCAACACGGCGCGTCCACGCTTGGTCGACCATCAGGCGCTGCTGGCGGAGCTTCAGTCGGGGCGGATTAGCGCGGCGCTGGATGTCTTTGAGGACGAGCCGCTGCCGAGCAAGAGTCGCTTACGGCAATTGGACAATGTCATTATTACGCCCCATATCGCTTCGATAACGCATCAGGCGCGCCACCGCCAGGGCGCTATTATCACCGACGAGGTAGCCAGCTTTCTGCAAGGCGGGGAATTGCGCTACGAGGTTACGCGCGCTATGCTCGACACCATGGCATAGCGGTAAACTCAATTTCGTCATAGAAATGAATTACCGATACATATCAATTTGCTGGAATGGCTGAGGTCCAGCGCAAAAGCGCAGGGAGGCGCGGATGGGCAGTTTGCAGGGCAAGACAATCATCGTAACAGGCGCCAGCAGCGGATTCGGCGAAGCAATTGCCATCGCTTGCGCGGCGCAAGGCGCGCAGGTCAGCTTGATGGCGCGGCGCGCCGACGTATTGGAGACGGTTGCCGCGGCGGCGCGGGCGAGTGCAAAAGCGCAGGGTGGCGCGGCTTTGGTCTGCCCGGTTGATGTCAGCGACGATGACCAGATTCAAGCGGCGGTGGATAAAACGCGCGCGGCATTTGGTCCGATTGAGGTGCTGGTCAACAATGCCGGTACCAACATCGCGCAGCGCAGCATCAGCGACACAAGCGCGCGGCAATGGCGCGAATTGATGGACATCAACTTGACCAGCGCCTACGTCTTCACCCGGGCGGTATTGCCAGAAATGAAAGCGCGCGGCGATGGGCTAATCATCAATATGGCGTCGCGGGCGGGCATGTTCCCCAGCATCGGCGCGGGCGTGGCTTATAGCGCCAGCAAAATTGGCATGGAAGCGCTCAACGCCGTTACCAACGAAGAGGGCAACCCCCACGGCGTGCGCGCCTGCCTCTTCAATCCCGGCGCGGGCAACACGCCCATAATCGACCGCCGCCCGGTCAAGTTCAGCCAAGAGCAAAAAATGAAGATGATCCAGCCGGTTGATATCGCCGACACGGTGGTATTCCTGGCTAGCTTGCCGCCGCGCGTCAACATCGACTTGATTTCCATGCTGCCGACCAAGAGCTGAGCGAGGCGCGCGATGAATAAACTGGCGATTTTCAGCAAACCTTGGAAGCGCCTGCCGCTGCCAAAATTGGCGGAGCATATCCAGTCTTTGGGCTTCGACCTGATTGAGCTGCCGGTGCGGCCCGGCTTTCAAGTCGAGCCGGATGACATCGAGCGCGACTTGCCAGCCGCGGTCAAGCTGCTGCGCGAACATGGCATCAGCGTCTTGAACATAACAGCCGCGCTGCCATTGGATGACGAGCGGCTCTACAGCGCCTGCGCGGCGGCTGGCATCGCCATGAACCGCGTCATGTTCCGGCAGGGCGATAGCGATTACTGGGCTGCCGAAGCGCAAGCGCGCCGGCAACTCGATAACGCCTTGCCCTTCTGCGAGCGCTACGAAGTGCAAATCGGCATACAGAACCACAGCGGCAAGTTCCTGCCGGTCAACGAAATGGGTGCCTACCATCTGCACAAGGATTACGACCCGCGTTACATCGCGGCTGTCTGGGACCCGGCGCATAACGCGCTCGAAGGCATGGATAGCGACGCCGCGTTGGAAATCCTGTCTCCCTACATCTGCGTGGTGAACCTCAAAAACGCCTACTGGCGGCGGATGACAGGACCCGAAGCCGCCGCGGCCGAATGGAAAATCTACTGGACTTCTGGGGCGCAGGGACGCGCTTCTTGGGCGCGCGTTATCGCCAAGCTGAAAACGCTTGACTATCAAGGTCCCATCTGTTTCTCGGCTGAATACAGCGACGAGGCGCGGGTAGACGAGTTAATCACGCAGGACCTGGCTTATGCGCGCGGGCTGCTGGCGGCAGCCGCGCCAGGGGAGTAAGGGCGCGAGTCAGCCCTTGATGCCGGATGTCGCGATGCTCTCGATGAAGGCTCGCTGCAGCGCCAAGTAGAATATCAGCACCGGGATCGTCACAATCGACAAATACGCCATAATTTCGCCCCAGGCTGTATCCAGTTGGAAGAAATACTGCAAGCCGACCATGATGGGGCGCAATTCTTCGCTGCGGATGGTCATCAGGGGCCAGAGGTAGGCATTCCACATCCCCAGAAATTTGAGGATGGCCACAGTGGCCACGATGGGGCCGGCAATGGGCATGATGATGCGGGCGTAGACCTGTAAAATGCTGGCGCCGTCAATGCGGGCGGCTTCTACAAGTTCGTCAGGCAGATCGCGGAAGTATTGATAGAAGAGGAAGATGCCCAGCGAATCGGCGATGAAGGGGATGATCTGCACATGATAAGAATTGAGCCAGCCAATCTCCAATCCATTCGGTCCCATCCAGGGCAAATTGTTGGCGATCAGCAGCATGGGGATGGCGACGACTTCGAAGGGCACGATGAAGGTGGCGATGATCAATGAGAGCACGATGGCTTTGCCGCGCCACTTGAGAAAGGCGAAGGAGAAAGCCGCCAGCGAATTGAGCAGCAGGCTTGCGGCCACGGAGACCACGGTGGTGAATACCGAATTAAAGGCGAATTGCGCCATCGGGACGCGCCTGAAGGCGTCGGCGTAGTTATCCAGCGAAATATCACCAACGGGCAAGAAGGCGCGCATCGATGCTGAATCGCGCAGGAGCTGCATATCGGGCTTGAGCGACGACATCACCATGAAGAGGATGGGAAAGATGAAGATGGCCGCGATCAGAATCAGCAGCGCATAGCGCAAGCCGATGATCATTTTTTCGCGCGTTTCGAAGCTCAGCGTCTCCATGGCTAGCTCCTCTCGCGCGTTAGATAGCGCTGCGCCATGGCGATAGTGAAGACGATAACGAAGAGAATGACGGAGATAGCGGCACCTTCGGCGATGTCTTGTTTGTCATAGCCGCGTTGCACGGCTTGATAGACGACCGACTGGGTGGCGTCAAGCGGACCGCCGCGAGTCATGACATCGACCTGGACAAAGAGACCCATGGCTTGGATCGTGATGACAATCAGCACGAGCACAGCGGTATTGCGCAAGCCGGGCCAGGTGACATAACGGAACTTCTGCCAGGCGCCGGCTCCATCCAGCCCAGCCGCTTCATAGAGACTGGCTGGTATCGTCTGCAAGCCAGCCAGCCAGATGACCATGTGAAAGCCGACCGCTTGCCAGGCGGACATGGCGATCATGGCCGGCAAAGCGGTGAAAGGGTTGCCCAGCCAATCGACCGGCTGAAAATTACCGAAGCTCAGCAGGCCCAAGATGTTGTTTAGCAGGCCGTTGTTGCCATCGTATATAAAGCGCCAAAGCAGGGAGACGACCACCATTGAAACCACCACTGGCGCGAAATAGATGGAGCGGAAAACGTTTATGAAGGGCAATGCCTGGTTGAGCAGGAGCGCCAGCAGCAGCGCCAAGCCGCCTTGCAGGGGAGCGATGACGGCGGCGAATATCAGCGTATTGATCAAGGCGCGCAGGAAGACGACATCGCCGACGAGTATCACGGTGCGGTTGTCGCCGGATTGCCAGGAGGCGAACGCGCGCAGGCCGTCAAGCTCGGGATAGTCGGGATTATCGCGTGTAAATTCGCGCAGGCGCGGGTAGCTCAACTCGCCGTCGTCGTAGACGAAGGCGCCGCTGTCGTCGCGATCGGGCTCGAGGGTGAAGGTCCGAATGGTGAGCAGGCGCTCGAAGTTGCGTAAGCCGACCCATTCGGCCGGGTTGGGCGAAATGAGCCGTTGATTTGTGAAAGAAATGACGAATGCCATTAAGAAGGGGATAACAAGAAATACCGTCAGGACCAGCAGCGCCGGAAAAGCCAGCAGCCAGCCCATGAGGGCGTCGTTGCGTTGATAGAGCGGCGCGTCGCGCGGCAGCAGCAAGCGAACCCATAGTGGCGCGTTCTTGCGGGCTTCGGCTGCAGTAATCATGAGGGAATTCCAACATGCTCAACAGATGATCAAAATAGTCGCAATATTTTTATTAAGGACAAGTTTTTGTAGGGGCGAGCCTTGGCTCGCCCCTACGGATTACTCTTTGCGCGTGGGCAACTCTGTGAGCCGCCCTACATTCTCATCAGGTTTAGCGGCAAGGCGTCAACTACATATCGAAGCCGTAACCCATGTTGTCTTCGATGTCCAACTCGATTTCGTCAACAGCGGCATCCAGGGTATCCTGCACATCCGCGCCATTGGCGATATCAGCCAGCGCTTTTTCGAAGATCAGAGCCATAGTCGCGTAGCCGGGCGTTACCGGGCGAACCAGCGCCTGCGCTTCACTCAGCCCAAAGTATACCTCAAGCGGGCCGCCCTCATTGTAGCTCTTGCTCATCATGGCCGCGTTGGCAGTCGCCGGGATTAAGCCGATGCCGTCGCTGAATGCCGCCAGGTATTCGTCTTGAATGGCGAACTCGATGAAGGCATTCGCGCCTTCGGGATGTTGGCTGGTTGAGGAGATGCCCAACTGCCAGGAAGCGGCGCCGATGACGCTGCCATGTCCGAAATCGGGCGCGGGCAGGAAGAGCAAATCATCGCCAACCGCCTCAAGCGAGGCGATGCCAGCCCAGTTACCATTCCATTGCAAGGCGTATTTGCCGTCGATGAAGCCAGTCTCGCGGTCAGCGCCATCTTGGGATGTGCCGGGCGCCAATTCGCGCTCGAAGAGGCTCTGCCACCAATTGCCAAAGGCAACGCCAGCTTCGCCATTAAGAACGCCTTCAGCCGTAAGATAGGTCGAGCGGTCGATCATGTCGCCGCCGAAGCTCTGCAGGAAGGGCGAAAAGGCGTAGGGATACCATTCGCCAGTCCAAGCCATGCCCGGGTCAAAGGCGTATTCATACTCGCCGGTCGCTTGCAGAGCCTCGAGGATGGCGTCGAATTCTTCGCCGGTCCAGGGCTCATCCAGCGTCGGGATACGGATGTCGTTGGCTTCGAGGACGGAACGACGCGCATAAATGGAAACGGCGGCGTCCCACAAGCCGACCGAATAAATCTCGCCATTCCACTCGCCGATAGCGCCGGGCAGGAAGTCATCCAACACGCCTTCGGAAAGATTCAAGGGCGCCATGTAGCCAGCCCAAGCCCAACCGGGCATGACGGGACCGTCAACGTCGATGATATCTGGTAGGTCGCCGGACAGCGCCGCCGCCACGATAGACGAGTTGTAAGACTCTTGCGGAAATTCTTCCAGGGTGACGACCCAGTCGGATTGCGAGGCGTTAAATTCATCGATGATGCCGACGATCAGTTCACGTTCTACATAGTTGCCTGCGCCGTGGTACCACATGCTGAGCTCGGTTTGCGCGCTCGTTAGCGATGCCGTCGCCACAAGAAAGGCGACGAGCGCTAAGGTTATCAATACTTTCTTCATCTTGAATCTCCTTGAATCTCCTTGAATCGAACGTTTATACCTGTTACTTCCCTTTCCCATAGCCGAAGAACATAAAAAGTCGGCAACCCAATCTAAGCGGCTACCGACAAGTCTATCCACTATGACATTGGGGGGACCAGTGTAACCCCCCCACCCATTTTTGCAAGGCTCTAAGCTAAGCAGCCCGACCTAGCCGCCCAGCAGGGCGTTGGTCTGTTCGTGCGCGCTTTCCGCAACAACTGCGGCATCGCGTTCTTCGCCTGTCCAAAGCAGGTCAAAGTTGCTGATGAAGACCGACGTCTCCCACTCCAGGTATTTCGGGTGGTAAGCCGGGTGGATGCCATCGCGCGCGCCCAAGACCGAGAAAGCGTGATTGTAATCATCGGCGTAGGCAGCGCCTTCCGGCGTCGCGCAATTGTGGAACTCCGCCTGGCTGACCAGCGCCGCGCCCATGGTGGCGGTGCGGCAGAGGTGGTCGGGATTGGATAGGGCGAAGCGAATCAGCTCATAAGCCAAGTCCGGCTGCGTCGAAGAAGACGGGATGGCAAAGGCGGAACCGCCAACAAATTGGAAGCGCCCGGCTGGACCAGTCGGGGTAGGTGCCAGCGTCCAGTTGAATTCGCCGGCGATGAGCTCGTCCATGCGCGAGGCAGCGTCATTCAGCGCGTAGTGCAGGGCGACATTGCCATTGGCGAAGAGCAGCTCGGAGCCGAAGCCAGTCGCCGCGACCGCGTCAGCCGTCGGATGCACGCCATGTTCCCAGATGAGGTCGGCAACAAATTGCAAAGCCGCGACCGTGCCTTCGTCATTCAAGTGGGATTCGGTGATTTCTTCATTCCAGTAATCGCCGCCGAAGCTCTTGACGATCCAGTAGAGGCCGCCGCCGCCAGAGCCCGGGCTGGCAAGATTGCCCAAACCCCAGACATCGGTTGTGCCATCGCCATCGTTGTCCGCGGTTACAGCCAGCGCGATTTCTAGGATGTCTTCCCAGGTGCTGTCTTCCGTGGGGATGTCCAAGCCCGCTTCTTCCAGAATATCGACGTTGACATAAAAACCGCCCGGTGCCCAGTCATAGGGAATGGCGTACTGTACGCCTTGGTAGTTGAAGGCGTCGATTTGTGTACCGACGAAGCTATCGGGCCAGCCAGGAGGCGGGCAAGCTTCCAAGTAGCTGTCCAGCGGCAGCAGCCAGCCGTTTTCGCCGAAGGTGTCGTTGCGGCTGTCGTGCATCCAAGCCATGTCAATCTCGGCACCGCCAGCCAATTGCGCCGGTAAAGTCGTCCAATAATCACCCCAAGCGACGCCGGTATTCGGCACTTGCTGTATGTTGGGATAATATGTGCCGAAGAACTCGTCAAAGGCGAGCAGGAATTTATCGACCTCGCCGGGGCCTTCCCAACCTGTGAAGTTGAAACTGGCGGCGAGCTCGCCATCAACCATGCCGCAGGTCCAGTCCATCATGTCGTCCTGGGCGGCAGCGGCGAAACTGAAGGAGAATACAAGCAAGAGCGTAAGGAACAGTGAAAGTTTGCGGAACATCAGATGATTGTCCTTTCGTTATAAGCGAATACGCATTCAAAGACGAAGCAAGTTAATCGCGCCCTAGCCACCTCCTTTGATACCTGATGTTACAATGCCGCGGACATAGTATTTCTGCCCGAAGACAAATGCGATCAAGATGGGTAGGACAATGAAGGTGGCGGCCGCCATGATAAGATGCCAGGGCGTGCGCATTGAGGATTGCGCTTGGAATGAATACAAGCCCAAGGGCAAGGTCTTGACATTGGGCGTACTCAGCACAATCAGGGGCCACTGGAAGCTGTTCCAACTGCTGAGGAAAGTAAAGAGCGCCAGCGTCGCCAGCGCTGGTTTGGTCAAGGGCAGGATGATGAGCCAATAGGTGCGGAAGAAGCCGCAGCCGTCAATCCGCGCGGCGTCTTCGAGCTCACGCGGTATCGTTACCATGAACTGGCGCATCATGAATGTGCCCCAGGGCGTGAAAAGGAAAGGGATGATGACGGCATTGAGGCTGTTGACCCATCCTAAGCTGCGCATCTGCACATAAAGCGGGACAAGCAAGACGGTAAATGGCACCATCAGCAGCGAGATATACAGCAGGAATATCTTGTCGCGCCCCGGGTAGCGCAGGCGCGCGAATGAATAGCCAGCCAAGCTGGCTGTGAAAAGCTGGCCGAGGACCACCAAGGCGGAAACGATCACGCTGTTCACGAAGAAGATGTTAAATGGGGTGGCCGTCCAGGCGTCGACATAATTGCTGAGTTGCAGTGTTTCCGGGATGAAGGTGGGCGGCAGGCGATAGATTTCGCGGATGGACTTGAGCGAGTTGGAGACCATCCAGGCGAACGGCAGTACAAAAATGATGCCCACCAAAGACAGAACGATATAGACGAGCAGATCATGCAGCCGCGCTAGCTCTTTTTGTCCGATGCGAGGCTGTCGCTTGGATTGCTGAACTGTTTTATTCATTGTCGTCAAAACCAAATACCCAGCGCCGCGCGAGCTGCCATTGCACGATCGTGATGATAAGGATAATTACAAACAGCACAGCCGCCAGCGCCGCGCCATAACCCATCTTGAGGAACCTGAAGGCGCTGTTGTAGATGTACAGGGTCAAAGGCGTGGTGGCGTCGGCGGGACCGCCATTTGTCAGCACAAGGAACTGATCAAATGATTGGAATGCGTTGATGAGCGACGTTACAACAACAAAGAACAACGCCGGCGAAAGCATCGGCAACGTTACAAAACGCATGCGCTGCAGCGAATTGGCACCATCAATCGAGGCTGCTTCGTAATACTCTTCCGGGATGCCTTGCAAGCCCGCCAGCAGAATCAACATGGCTAAGCCGATGCCCTGCCAGTTGCTCATGATGATGACAGCCGGCATTGCCCAAGCGGTATGATGAATCCAGTTGGGACCGTCAATGCCAAAAATGCCCAGAAGATAGTTGACCAAGCCCACCTCTGGCTGGTACATCCAACGCCAGATGGTGGCGGCGGCAACGGTCAAGGTGATTTGCGGCAGAAAATAGACGGTGCGGAAGAAAATGATGCCGCGCATCTTGCGGTTAAGCGCCAGCGCCAGCCAGAAGGCGATGAAGATGCCAGTCGGCACAGCGACGAAGGTGTAATAAAAGCTGTTGCCCAGCGACTTCCAAAACAGACGGTCATTGACCATGGTCTCGAAGTTGTCGAGCCCGATGAAGGTCGGCGGCTTCGCCAAGCTCCAGTCGGTGAGCATGATGTAAAAGGCGAAGACAATCGGGAAAAGCATGAAGACGATGAAGCCGATGAGGTTGGGCAGCAGGAAGAGATACCCGGCGATGGATTCTTCCCGGCGCAGCCCCGTGAAAGCGTGCCGGAACTCGCGCAGATTCTTCGCCCAAGCCGATTCGCCTTCGCGCTTTGTTCCTAGCGCCGCGGACACAGCTCGCCCCCAGCGCGGTCATTTTGCAAACTTGGAATAATAATCATATTCTCCATTAGCCAATTAGCCCGCCGATATTATCCATGCCTCAGATTGATTTTACCGCATTTGCCACCGAGCCCGCGCCCCAGAAAACCGATTGCGCAACCGATACAATAATCTAACACGTGGATTTTGCTCTGTCAAATCGCAGGCTGTTCTTGTCAGGGAAATTGCATAATTTATCAGTCACGCCGCAGCGTGAATAAAGTATTCGCCGCTAAATCGTCCACGACGCTGCTCGCGCCGTCATTCCAGATGATGGTCAAGCGTTGCAGCGCCGCGCCGGCCGGGAAGCCGAAATGAACGCGGCTGGCATCGCCGGACAGGTAGCCGCTGGAAGCGCTTACATCGCGGCGATACAAGCCCGCGCTGGTTTCTAGCAGCAAGCGCGCGCCTATTCCGCCACTTGCCGAAGCTGTCCAGCGCAAGTCGACCTCGATGCTGTCCCCGCCGCAAAGCTGATTCTCGAAGATTTTGGCGGGCGCGTTTAAGTTGTTCACAATCGCGTCGAGATCGCCATCGTTGTCTAGGTCCGCCAGGGACATGCCGCGGCCGCTGGCAATGTCATTGAGCGCCCAGTCGGGCTGCGCGACAAACTGCGCGCCGTTCAGATTGCGATAGACTTGGTTTTCTTCCACCAATTCGTTGCCGGGCAAATGCGAGAAGAGCTCGCGCGAAATCATGCCATTGACGACGTACAAATCTTGGAAGCCGTCCTGGTCCAAATCGCCGAATTTTGTCGACCAGCTCCAGCCAGTCGCGTCCAAGCCCAAGTTCGGCGCGATGTTATCTTGCAGGCTGCCGCCGGAGTATAAGACGTTTTCCATAATTTGCGGGTCGCCGGCTGCATGCGGCATCGCCATCATCATGTCCATGACCGGCTGCCACTGCGCCTGCGTTGCCGCGTCATCGGAGTATGGTTTCATATCGACGGCGTAGATTTCGACCGCGCCATCATTGTCCAGGTCGGCCGCGTCATAGCTCATGGTGCTATGCGGCATGACCGGCGGCGCTGCCTGCTCTTGCCAACTGCCGTCTATATACGTGAAGTAACGGTCGGGCACAGCGAAGTCGTTGCCGATGATGATTTGCGGGTCGTCGGCGGCGTTGAGGCCGGTAAGCAGCGCCAAGGTGTTGGAGCGGTTGGCGAGCCGCGTCGCCAGGAAGCGGTCCTCATTCCCGTCATCAATATGCTCGTAATATATCACGCCCGATTTTGGTGCCGATTGCCCCAGGATCATTTCATCTTCGACATCGTAGGAGCCGGTCAGCAAATCGAGATCGCCATCGCGGTCGGCGTCCAGCCAGTTCATGGCATAGCCGCTATAGCTGACGCCAGTCAAGACCTGCACCGCGAAACCAGTCCCGGCTTGATTGCGCCAGAAAAGCGGCGGCAGCGCCTGCTGCGTGAAGACGATATCCAGCCAGCCGTCGCCGTCGACATCGACCGTAGCCACCGACCGCGCCGGCGCGCGCGAAGGCAGCGCCTGCTTGAGGAAGCGCAGCGCGCCGGCATTCCAGAAGACGGCGTTGTCGCCATTCAAATTCGCCAGCACGATATCCAGCAAGCCGTCATTGTTCAGGTCATTGACAGCCAATCCAGCGCCGTTGCTGTCGTAATATCCGATTGGCAGGGCAGCGGGCGTCGTTATATGGTCCAGTTCATGCGCCACGAAGCGGCCCGCGCATTGCTCGGCGCGGCGCAGGGGCGCGGATTCCAGCGCAACTGGCGCATGGACGCGCAGCGCCAGCGCAGTCTGCGCGACCACGAGCGCCAGCGCCAGCGCCAGCAAGCGGAGTGAAGGGCTGAGATTCATTTGCCACCTGCTACTCTCATGACAAAATCTAGACGGTATCAAAACGATACCATCAGGCAGGTGGATTGGCAAATTGGGGCGACTCTGTGAGTCGCCCACTGGTAATAGCCCCACATTTGGCAAAAACTGTTAGTAGCGGACAAGCCTTACAGCCGACTTTTATGGTGGAAGTCAGTGCGCTTTTCGAGAGTTTAACATTTTCAATCCTTCATTTTTGGGCAAGTGGAATAAGGATTGGAACGAAAACTGGTGAATTTACAGTAGCGGACAAGCCTTTAAAGCCCGATGCCGCGCTTTTTCAGCAGATCAAGCGCCTCGATGAGATATTTTGTTTCGCCCCAGCGGCGTGCGGGTCCATAGCCTACATGCCTGGGGAAGTCGGGGTCTTCCGCCAGCCCCGGATGCGCGACAATCTCGACCGTGCCCGGCAAAGCGGCGACGCGCGCGGCGAATGCCGCCGGCGGGCGCGCCAGCCAGCTTTGTAAGCCAATCACGTAGTCGGGCATGGTAAAAGCGTAGCGCCGCGATGGCGCTTGCTTGCGCGGCAAGAAGCTGCGCGGCGCGATCGCCGCGCGCAGGCTGTGCCCGCGCACCCAGTCGACTTGGTATACCGCCGCCAGTTCGTGCACGATTTCGCGCAGGATGGGCAGCGAATGAAAATGATGATGGCTTGATATATGCCGCGGCTGCGCCCCAGCCGCAACCAGGCGCCGCATTTGCGCGTCCAATTCATTGCGAATCCAGCGGATGCTGTCCGTACCAAAAAACAGCCCGCGCCGGTATAAGCTGAACTTGTCACGGAAGCCGCCGTCTGCTTTCAGCAGCCGCCAGTCGCGGGGACCGCGCAGGTCCACCGGGTAACCGTCGGTCAAGGTGAGATGGACGCCGACGTCCAGTTCGGGGCAATCGCGGAATTGTTCCAGCGCGTCTTGGTAAGCCGGGAAATTGCTCATGACCCCAGCCGCGCTGATATAGCCGCCTTTGTGCAAATCGCTTGTGGCTTGGTTGACGCCTTTGGACAAGCCGCAATCGTCGGCGGTAACAATCAAGCGCCGCATGGCGCGCTGCCCTGCTTGGCTTGCCAGGCAGCCGCAAACTCATCGAGCGCCACGCGCTGCGCAGCGGTCAAATGCACAAATGGCCGCGCCTGCTTGATAGCTTGCAGGGCGGCGCGCGGCGACAGCCCGGTCGTGATAAGATAGGCGGCGGCCATGGTCGGCGCGCGCCCGACGCCGACGCCGCAATGGATATAGACCTTGCCGCCGCGGGCGATTTCGGCGCGTGCGAATGCCGCGCCGCGCAGCAAGTCGGCGACTGTGGGCGGCGTATTGTCAACCGTGGCGAGCTGCAAGTGGCTTTGCCCGGCGATGCCGGCGGCGACATCGCTGAAGCGCCGCTCGCGCATGTTGATGATGGCGCTGATGCCGCGCTGCCGCATTTCTGCGTAGCCACGGCTGCTGTGCTGCCCGCCAACAAAGAGCTGCGGCTTGACTTCACTCAGCCGCCAGAGCGGCGCGCCGCTGATTTTTCGCCAAGCTTGATCGACAAATCGCAACAGAATCGACCGGGGTCCCGTTTTGCTCAGGCTGATGACGCGGCTAAGGGGATGCGGGGTTTTGGCAGCGGTTTTCATGGCGCGCATTGTATCATATTTGCCCTGGTCCTGCGGCGGTGTACGCTTTGTGCAGCAATCCCGCCGTGTTACAATGCGCTCACCGCGCGCTGACCTGCGCGTATATTCGGGAATTTTAGGAGTGCATTTCAGATTATTGGGATTTAACATGGCATTGCCTTTCAATAGCAAAACTTAAGCACAAAGCCACGAAGAACACAAAGTCAAATCGACAATTTCCGTTAAGAATCTGCTATAGGGCAATTCAACATCGCTTTGCCTTGGGATTCTCCCCAAAATTTGAAATGCACCCAGCCCATGCCTGCGCCAGCGTAGGAGAATGTTGGTTTTGTTTTAAAGGTAGCATAATCGCTGGAAAGGTATTATTCTTCTGTCGTAACATGAATCGAGTAAGCGAATGGATCTGATTTGTCTCGAACAATTGTACTCATTTTATCGCTTGTCCTTTTCTTCAGCTCATCTCCTGCGCTGGCGGCTTTACCCGTACCAAAGAACATTCGTACCACTTTGGATAAGACAATCATCTGGGATAAGGTCGACGGAGCCACTGAGTACAGAGTGCGTTGGCGCGATACGAGTGGCGATTTATGGACTGAGAAACGCGTACAAAGCGGCAAAACCAGCTATCGCTATAGCGGCTTCGATTTTAGCAAGACGTACATTATTCAGGTTCGAGCGAAGGGATCTATTTTCGGCGTCAGTGATTGGTCCGATGGCAAAGAGTTTACATTCCCCGCGCCGAAGGATCTCGCTAAGCCTGTGCTGACAAAGGGTGATGGCGTCTCGGTTAGCTGGGCAAGAGTAAATGGCGCGAAAGATTATGTTGTGCGGTTGCATAATGGCACTAGAGCCAGCTTTACGCGACTGAATGGCAGCATTCTGACTTACTCGTTTGACAAGGCGATTCCAGGTCGGACCTATAAAATCCGCGTCCGGGCAGGCGGCGATGGCGTGCATTACACGCGCCGCGGGCCTTGGAGCGATAATGTGGAAGCCAAGTACAGTCCGCCGCCCACCGCTACGCCTATCCAAGCGCAGGCTTTGTCCGCGCCTTCCGATCTGCGCTGCCATGAACGACAAATATGTTTCAAGCCGGTAGCCAATGCTTTAACCTACGCGCTTTATTCCAAGCCTGACAATAACGATGACCTAGTGCAGGGAAGCGCTGACGATGAAGCTGCTGACGCTGCTGACGATAAAGAGCGTTGCCTGCCTTTAGGCGATAGCTACGAGGAAGGCGATACCGTCTATGTCCTCGCCATCAGCTCGCCGTTTGACACGAATTATACAAACAGTCCGCCGAGCGAAGGCTTTACTTTGAGCGCAGCCTGTTTCGCGGAGCCGCAGCCTACCGCGACTGCGACTGATACTCCCACAGCGACAGACACGCCAACGGCTTCGTTCACGGCGACAGCAACTCCCACAGACAGTCCCACTGCAACTGACACGCCCACAGATATCCCCACTGCAACTGACACGCCCACAGATATCCCCACAGCGACAGACACACCCACAGACAGTCCGACGGCAACAGACACGCCAACGGCTACGTTCACGGCGACAGCAACGCCCACAGACACGTCCACTGCCACGCCAACAGCTACATTCACCGCCACGCCAACGGCAACGTTCACCGCCACGCCGACTGCGACTGACACGCCGACAGTCACGCCAAGTCCTGAGCCTATGGTCTTGGCTGTGGTAGATATTCGGCATTTGGGCGGGGGCAAGATCGTCTGGGACCCAGTGATGGGCGCGGTAGGTTATAACTTCTGGTACTATTCAAGCGAAAATGAGGTTTCTGAGGAATTGTCGCTGCCGGCGGGGACAACTCAATTCAGCGTTCCCAATGACAAGCTGGGAGGGAATTACAGCGCGTATGCACAGGCTTTGGGGGATGGCGTCAAATTTCAAGAGTACGGACCGATTGGCCCGCCGCTCTCGTTCAGCTTCCCGAGAATAACGCCTACCTTCACGCCGACGAATACGCCGACGGATACGCCCGTGCCGACTAATACGCCTGTGCCGACGGTTACGCCTGTGCCAACGGATACGCCTGTGCCGACCGCGACAAATGTTCCGCCAAAGCCCAAGCCTAAAGACGACGATGATGAAGATGATGAAGATGATGATGACGACCGGGAATGCAAGAAGCGCCGGGAAACTCGGAAGGAATCACGCAATTCGGAAGGCTGTCCCCAAACGCGCAGTTCCTGGCGTTCGGTCCGGACGTCCGGTATATGCGACACCAATGTGAGCCCCTGGAGCGACTGGAGCGGCTGGAGTCCTGCTTGTGAACCAAAGTGTGTTCCGAAGGAGACTTGCTCGCAAATAGGCCAGCGGACAGAAACTCAGGATAAACTGGTAGGCGGCGTCCGTTGCACCATTGACACCTTAGCACGAACAGTGACGGACTTCCGTTGCACAACGACTTGTAAAGGTGGCTCCCGTACTTACAGCACGAGCACGGATTGGAGGTTCGTAGGTTCGCGGCTTTGTTAGTGTCTATCGACATGGTAGACTTTGCGCAGTTCCAAGCCTCTCTTCGTCCTCTGTCGCGGGGGATGATGTGACACTATACAGGTGAAGTCTTAGAGCTATTAGCGGCCGGCTAGTCCGGCCGCTTCTCATTTTGCAGTTGGCGCAGGATGGCTTACTGTCCGTCTTCAATGTCATCAAGACGTTGCCGCAAGGCGATCTGTTCGCTGAAAGCTGGCTGTAGGCATCGTGGGCGATCTGGATCTTGCTATGCAGCCGGTCGCGTTCGGCGTAGCGGCTGGGATTTCGAACCAATGAATGGCTGACATGTTGAACTCCTAAATGTGATGGCTAATCAGGCGCAGAAGAGAGAAGAAGAGCAAAATAAAAGCAAGTTAGAATGAAAATGAATGCGCGCTGTATTTTCCGCAGTTTTGCACGCCACTGCGACGCGCCTAGGGCGCGTGGAAACAGCCCTTCGACACAGTCCGCCGACACTGAACGCCGACACTGTGGTTCAGGCACCTTCCTTAAAGTAATTGGATTGGTAATAGCCCCGCATTTGGGGCTAATATGTCAAAATCGGGCAAGCCAAAATTTCGTCTTGATAAAGCCTATCAAGCCTATCTTGGATAAACTTATTGCTGCTGGTTACGCAAGGCTTCGTCTTCTTCGTAGAGCTCGCTGTAATCTTCGTTGACAATCCTGTCAATCTCGTCTTTTACTTCGGTACTTAGGCGCAGGCTTTGCATCTGCACCTCGTCCATAGCGTCGATGGTATCTTGCAGTTTGTCAATTTCGTCTTTGACCTCGATGCTCAGGCGCTGCCCCTTGGCGCTGTCGGCTTCTTTTGTGCCGAGCAGGGACATTTGGGCATAAACCGTGCCCAGCGCCGACAGCGTGCTTTCCAGTTGAATCTCGGCGCGCTTGACGCTGCTGAAGGTCGCTTCCAGGCTCATTTGCTGCTGCCGCAGATGCGTCAACTGCACATGCAGGCTGCGGCGCGCATGTTCATCCGGTTCCGTCTTGATGCGCGCCTTGACGCTTTCAATCTTGCGCGGGACTGCTTGACGATCGCGCAGCACCAGATCGTTGCTTTCGGAGAGGTCAATGCGCTCGGCGAGATTAAACATATATGTAATCCAGTCGCTGACGTCACTGACCAGGGTCCGCAGCCGATTGCGCATGGCACCCTTGCTGCGGTCCGCCAGCTTGAGCATATTGCGGCGGTATTCAAAGGCGTCGCGCAGGCGCTCGCGGGAAACGCGATTGCGGATATTGCGCAGGTCGTATTCGCGCTCGAAATCTTCCGCCAGCGCTTGTTCCGTCGCTTCTGGGTCGCTGAGCGTGGCGGCAATCAAGACCGATTCCGCCACGCCCCCAAGCACCAACCAATACCAAGGCTGCCATTCCATCATCGGCAGGCTCACGTCTTGCACGAACAAGAACAGAATGGCGGTGACCATGATGGTCACCAAGGTCTCCCAGCGCAGCAGCGCATTTGCTAATAGCGCGCCAATGACCTTCTGCCTCGCGTTATCGTTGCTAGCCATGCTTTCTCCGCTTCAATTGACAATAGCTGGTGACAATAGCTGGCTGCGTCACCAAGCGACGCCTTCACTGGCTATTGCCGTCGGCGCGCACTGTCGGCGTGAACAGGCGTGAACAGATTGACAGAATCAGTCCTTGCTAAGCAAACGCTGCCGGCGTTCTTCCAGCTGCAGCTCGACCTGGCCGATGCCAACGGTGTCTTCGATTTGGTCGGACAGCTTGCGGCTGGCCAAATCGGCGCGGGCGTCTTCTTGGTCAATCTGCGAATAGATGGAATCGAGCAGGGAATCAATCTCTTGGTCGCCCGAGGTATCCAGCTTGTCCATGCTCTTGAGTGTCTTGGTCATGACCTTCTTGGTTTCCGCCAATTCCATCAAAGAACGCATTTTTTCGCGCTCTTGCTTAATGGTGGTCAAGCGCCCTTCCAGCTTCATGCGCATATTCAGCATGCCCTGGTATTGCTCGGCTTGCGACTGCCACTGTTCATAGTATTCCTGCGACAGTTCTTGCTTGGTATTAAATTCCGCTTGCGCCGCGGCTGCCAGGTCAGTTTTGCCGCGCAAAATAAGGGTATCGATATCGCGGTCCAGCTTGTCCGCTTGGTTGGAGAACTCTTCATACTTGCGCTTCAATGTGCGCACGGAACCGCCAACGGTCGCGGCAGAATCTTCCAGGGCGTCGAGATTGCGCTCAACTTGTCGGATGTATTCGTCCATGACTTTAAGCGAGTTTGTTTCCAGCGCGCGGTCAATCATGCCGTGCATGTTGGCGCTGAAAAGCGTTTGAACCTTCTGTAATATCGATGGCATGTTTGCTTTTTCCTCTGTAATGACTCAAATTGCCGACCAATCAACAATCACCGCAGTATAGCATAGAGGCTTTGATAATATCAAAAGCGGAATCGCTGCATGTATAGGATTATACGCGATTCTCTAGGGCAAGTTTCAGGCAGCGCTGGCTTAACTAGCGCGCGCTATCGCCATCAAGTCGGCTAGCAGCGCATAGCCCGTTTCCAACCGGCCGGCACCCGCGCCAATCAACGTAACCGCGCCTAGTAGGTCCGTATCAAAAGTGATGGCGTTGCTTGAACCGCCGACGCTGGCCAGCGGGTCGCTCAGCGGCAGCCGCTGGGGGAAGACCGCGCCGCCAGCCGGCGTCGCTTCCGCAATCAGTTTATAGCGCTTGCCCGCTTGCCGAGCCTGCTCGATATCTGCCGCGCTGATGCCGGTGATGCCGCGAACGTCCAGGTCCGCCATTGTCAAGGAACTGCCGAAGAGGGCATTTGCCAGAATCAAAACCTTGCCCGCCGCGTCCCAACCTTCGACATCGCCCGTCGGGTCGGTCTCGGCATAGCCCAAGTCCTGCGCTTGCGCTAGCGCATCGGCATAGCTCATGCCGCTCTCCATTTGCGTCAGGATGAAATTGCTTGTGCCGTTGAGGATGCCGCGCGCGCCGCGGATCTTGCAGCCTGCCAGCGCGTCCCCCGCCATTTGCATGCTTGGCGTGCCCGCCATCACCGTCGCTTCATAGCGCATGCGCAGGCCATTTGCGTCCGCTTTTTGCCGCAAGCTGGCATAGTCCAGCGCCACCGGGCCTTTATTGGCGAGGACGATATGCAAGCCTTGCTCGAGCGCCAGGTGACAGGTGGCGAGGGCGGGCTGCGCGGTCTGCAAATTGGTCGGGCTGGCTTCTAGCAAGACATCCGCGCCGCCGCGCTGGATCATGTCATGCGCGCCCCAATCGCGCCGCAGCGGCGCGCTTTCAGGATATTCCGCGAAGGAGCCGGCCGCAGCCGCGCGCAGCAACTGCCTGGTATCCAAACCGTCGGGATGATATAGCATGCCTTTTGTTGCGGTTACGACGCCGACAATCGCGGCCGAGAATTGATGCCGGCTTCGCAAGTCCTCACCTTTTTCGAGCAAGATTTCGGCGAATCCCTGCCCGACTACGCCAAATCCTACCAAGATTAGTTTCATATTTCTATCCATTCCGCGTAATTTTGCCCAGCGCGCAATCATACATGGACTATGGGTTTTAGAGGTAGCCTGATTTAATCTGCGGCGGCGATTCTCTCGACGCTTGCCAGCGCTTTTTCAACACTTCCCGCTGGGCTCACCCCAATCTGTTGCGCCACCAGAATGCCCTTTTCGTCGATGACCCAATACGAGCGCGTCGCCCCAATTGGCAGCTTGAACAGCTTGAGGTCGAAGCCCCAAGCTTCCCAAGCATCCAGCATCACGTGCTGTGGGTCCGATAGCAGGTCGTATTGCAGCTGCTTGCGCTTTTTCCAGCCCGCCAACGTGGCGCTGGAATCGGAGCTGACCCCGAAGACACAGGCATTTTTGGCGGCAATCTGCGGGAATACGTCGCGGAAAGAGCAGGCTTGCTTGTTGCAGCCAAAGGTATTGGCTTTGGGAAAGGCGAAAATGATCACGATTTTGCCGCGATTATCGCTGAGTCGGACCAGCTGCTCGTCTTGGTTCATCAGCTCGAAGTCTGGCGCAATTTTTCCAATCTCGGGCATCGCGTTCCTCCTCAATTCAATTCAATTCAATTCGATTCAAGGCAATAGCATTGCTGATTTGCAATTGACAGCATAGACTCTGATTATATCAGCTAAGCGAATCGGTCCGGTCGGAATGGCTATACGACTGATGGTTTCTTGATGTCTAGGTCCAGCAAGATGGACAAAGAGGACTTGACGCAGCAGATTCAGGCGCTGCTGGCGGAAGGCGAGACCCTGCTCTGGTGGGATAAGCTGAGCGACAAGTCGCTCATCGGCGGCTTCGGCAAAACGCTGATTTATTCCACCTTGTTCGTTAACGCGGCAATCCTAGCTTTGATTTTCGCGCCGCCGCTGTTGCCGGGTGCCGCCTCCATGGGCTGGTTGATGATTCCCCTATTGATTGTGGACGGCGTATGTATGCTGTTCATTTTGCTCTATTTTGCATTCGGGCTGATGACCGGCGGCGTCAACGTGATTAGCGACCAGCGCGCGCTGCTAGCTGATGTGCACAAGAACAGGATTGTGCGCTCCATTCGTCTCGATTCGCTGAGTGCAATCCGCATTCGACGAGAGCGCGGGCAGCGCGGGAGCATCACCTTCTTGCGCGAGGTAACGGCGGATTCGCCCGCGACAGCGGCACAGCCGCGCCGACTCGCGCTGGTGAGCCTTCGTCATGTAGACCGCGTGCTGGCTTTATTACGCGAGCAGACAGGGCATTTGCAGCAAAATGACGGCGGCTGATAGGCTGTCCGATACTGTGGCAAATTCACCAGCTTCCGATCCAATCCTAATTCCACTTGCCCAGGAATGAAGAATAAAAATGTTATAATCGCGTAAATTGAACGGATTTCCACCAGCAAAGCCGTTTGTAGGGGCGACTCTGTGAGTCGCCCACGGGTAACAGACCCGATTATTGCGCGAATCCTAGAGTAGCGGATAAGCCTTAAGGTGTTGCGCTTTTCACGGCTAACTTGGTTTTGTCATTGTTGCAATAGATTCCTTGCGATTGCCCTGCGATTGCCCTGCGGAAAATAGCGAAAATAGCGGCGGGATTGCGGTTCGGCAATGCAAGATGCTACACTGCATTTTGTTTGCTTGAGCGTTTCAATCCAAGCGTCATCCAAGCGCCATCCAAGTGTCATACCGAGCGCCATACAAAGTGCCACATCGCCGATACCATGCCAATCGACAGCCGCGACTACAAGAACCTGACCGACTACCTACAGCATCTCTATCAATGCCAGCCTTTCGCTCGCGATGGAATTGAGCACCCGGTGACGGTATTCTACCCGTCCCCGGACCAGGTTCACGATGTGGACAGCGTGCTCGACCCATACCTCCCAACCAGCGAGCCGCGCGACTACGCCGCATACAATTACAGCTACCTGCACGAATTGCAAAATAGCAAGCCCTTTTTGCATAATGGCGATACCTTTACGATGAAGCGCTTGACAGCGCAGCCGCTTAAATTGCGCGGCGCGCTCGGACCATACTTCGACATGCTCGCTACTTGCGCCGCGCTGGAGAAGGAACTGCGCGACGCCGTGGCCGAAGGCTGGATGCGCGGTCCCACACGCGCTGCTTATCATCGCGCGGTTGCGCCACAGGACGCGCTGCTGCGCGGGATGCGGCGCTGCGCTGCAATCGGCATTGGCACATTGACTGTTTATAATGATGATGGCATATACAAAGCGATGCTGGCGCGCCGCTCGGAAAAAACGGCTTATGACAGCGGTATGTTCCACGTGCTGCCGGCGATGATGTTCGGCCCAAGCACCCCCGACTTCTCCAATCCCCAAGAGTGGAGCGTGCGACATCAAGTGTTGCGCGAAGTGCTGGAAGAAATGTTCAACATGCCCGAAGAGCGCCAACCCGAGCGCTGGGATTTCTTCTATCAGCACCCGGCGCTTTTGTATCTGCAAGCCTTAATGGATGCCGGCGCTGCTGAACTCTGCCTGACCGGCGTCATTATCAACCTGCTGACATTACGCCCAGAAATCAGTACCTTGCTGCTGATTCATGATCCGGAGTGGTACGCTCGCATTAGCGCCAGCGATAGCGAAATCCCTTTCCGAACAGCCGAAGAGACTTTGAGCCAGAGCGTTATCACTGCCCCAATCGCTGAAGACAGCGCCTTCCTTGCACATTTCCCCGCCGAGCTGCACCTGCAAATGCCCGCCCAGGCGACGGCGACGCTCTGGCTGGGGATAGACCTGGCGCGCGATTTGATTGCCAGCAGACCTTGAGTGAATACAGTGCCCTTGTGACCTTGGCGAATTCGCATAGACCGCATGTCTTCGGTTATAATTGAGCGCAGCTTTGCAAATCTACGAAAGGAACAGCAAATGCCATCTGTCGGAGAATTAGCGCCAGATTTCCAACTATCAAATCAAAACGGGCAAACAGTCCGCTTGAGCGACTTCCGCGGCAGCAAGGTCCTGCTCTTCGCTTATCCCAAAGCCGGCACATCGGGATGCACCACCCAAGCTTGTGGCTTCCGCGACAACTTCGCGCATATCGAAACCTCGCAGGCGGTTGTACTCGGCTTAAGCCCCGATGAGCCAGCCGCGCTGAAAAAATGGATCGGCAAAGAAAACCTGCCCTACGACTTGCTGTCCGATCCTAATCATGGCGTCTTGGAGGCTTGGCAGGCTTGGGGAGAAAAATCTATGTACGGCAAAAAATACATGGGCGTCATCCGCTCGCATTGGATAATCGGCGAAGACGGCATCATTCTGGATGCCCAAGTCAAAATCAGCCCCAAGAAAAGCATCGAAAAGGCGCTGAAGTTCCTGGCGAAATCTCAATAGGTTGTCAGGCTGTCAGGCTGCCGGACAGCCGCGTCCATCTTGTTATGTGCATACGCTCCGTCCTCTTGATTTTGCTAGCGCTAGCGGCTGTGGCTTGCCGTCCGCAGCTTAAAGCAGCGGGCGGTGAAACGATGCCCGCGCCAAGCGCGACCATCGAGATTGTCTATGTAACGCCGACCTCCGTGCCGACCAGGGTGCCGACCTTGGTCCGAATACAGCCGACCGCGATTCCCAGCGCAACAGCCGAGAATATCGACCCGTCAAACAGCCAAGCCGCAAGCAGCAGCGAAGCCGACTGCCAGGCCAGACTCCTGAGCGCCTATACAGAAGCGGGCAGCCTTTGCCTCGGTGGTCCCAATGGGCATTTCTGTAACGGGGGCGGCGCGCCAGCGACCATGCCCGAAAGCAATCTATTGCAAGATGCGGGCGCTGTGGTCGAGGCAGTTCGGCTTGACAGCTTGCGCTCGGTTGCGCTGGATAATGCCACCGGCAGCGGCTTAATTTGGTTGCGCCTAGAAGAAAACATCCACATGGATGCCCTCTTGGTTGGACCGGTCAGCATCGAAAATGCTGTACAGCCCGGCAGTGATTTTGCCAAATGGCAATCCTTCACATTGGAAAGCGGCGCGAGCGAATGGCAGTGCGATGCCGCCCCCCCGATTGGCGCGATGGTGATTCAAGGGCTATACGGACAGACAGCGCGTGTGGTGGTCAATGGCGTATCGCTGCAGATTGATGGCACGGTAATTGTCCTCACCCAAGACACAATCACCAAGTTTATCGCCATCGAGGGGCGGGTCCAACTGCTCGCTGCCGGGCAATCCATCAGCATAAACGCCGGCGAACAGCTTAATGTCAACTACAAGCAGGCAGATTGGCGACAGCCCGAAAGCGCTGCCGAAGCATCCGCCGCAGGCCCAATCGCAAGTCCCGCGCTTTTTGAATACGACTTGATTAAGGACCTGCCAATTGTACTATTCGACCGCCCAGTGCCGATTCCGCAGCCTGGTTATGCGCAGACGCAGGGCGGTGTCAATATGCGCGCGGCACCGGACATCGAAGCGCAGCTGCTGTTTCAAGTGCCAGCCGGCGAAACTATGAGCGTACTCGGCATCAGCAGCAATCGCGAATGGCTGCACATCCGACTGGGCAATGGCGAAACAGGCTGGATGAGCGCGGGCTTGCTGGCGAAGAACCTTGGGGAAATCGCCCAGGTCTACGATGTCACGCCGCATCCGCCGCAGCGCTATGGCGAGTTGGGCAGCCGCGCCTTTGTGAACGTCGCCGCGGGCGGCAACCTGCGCGCAGCCCCCGATACCGCTTTTCTCGTTAAAGGCACTTTGCCATACGGCGCGCAGGTAAAGCTGCTGGCGCGCAGCCCCTACAGCCCCTGGGTAAAGGTTCGCTCTGGGGGGGAGATTGGCTGGATGGCGCTGTTCACGCTGCGTTCAGAAGCGGTGATTTCGTCGCTGCCCATCGACTACAACGTACCCTTCCCGCCGCGCGCGACCGCCACGCCGGTATTCAGTTATGGAGGGGGCCACGCCTATCCCGACCCCGCGGCTGGGTATTAGCTGCCGACGACGCGAACGATGGCAAGCGGGATACTGTCGCCGATTACTTCGCCAGCCTCATTTTTTACCGTGGGACGATAGCCGTTGCCGCAATCGTCGGCTGGCATCAGTTCGCAGGTATACAAGCCGACAATAAGCTGATACTCGCCCGCCGCTAGTTGCTGCGGCAAACGCAATTCGTAAGTATCCACGATATAACCGTCGGGTCGCCACCATTCGCTGATTGCCCGCCCGCCCGGATGCAATTTGTCAACTTGCGCATGCGGCGGTCCCCCGGTCGTAAGATGCAAGAAACTAGAAAAATTGACAGCCATTTCTTCCAGCGCGTACCAATAGACGCGCAGGCGCAGGTAATCACCCGGGCGCAGGGTGTCGGCGCTGAGTTCGTAGCCCAGCACCTGCAAACTGTCGTCCAGGGTGAAGCGCGCCCGAACCTGCGCCGGCAGTGCCTCCCCCGGCGGAGAATTGAGCCAAGCCAGGTCCTCTTGAAAGAAAATGAGCACGCAAAGCAGGGCAATGCCGCCGCCAAGCAAGATGCCGAAGCGCGAAGCGCGCGCCAGCGGAGCGCTATGCCAATATGGGCGCGGCCCAATCTGATTGCGGCGCAGCAGCGCTGCCGCGGCAATTGCCGCGAGAATTGACAAGAGCGATAGCCAAGCGGCTAAATCGCGCGCGGGGCTCGATCCGAGGTATACGCGGACTTGATGCTCGCCCGCTGGCACGGGAAAAGTGATGAGCCCGTGGTGCGGCGAGGGCGAAATGTCGACCGCGCGGCCGGCAATCTCGGCGCGCCAGCCCAGCCAATAAAAGTTGTAAATCTCGGCGACAAAGTCTTCGCTGGCGCGGATGCGCCACTCATGCGCTTGCGGCGAATTGTGAATCAGTTCGGCGGCGCTGCCTGCCGGCAAAATCGCGCGATTCAGTTTGTCTATCGGATAACCATCGGCATAGTCCAGCAGCAAATGCGCTGTGGGGGCGGGGACGGAATGCACATGCCGCGGACGATACTCGCCGGTGAATGTTGTGCCCAGCTGCCGGCGCGCCGTTTCTTCCGCATGGTAGGCAGCGATTGACGTATCAAGCGTTTCATGCCGCCATTCGGGTACATAGAATAAGGGAATCGCCAGCGCGATGGGCAGCGCGATCAACGAAGCTGCCAAGCTGATTTGCCAACGCGATTCCAGTTTTTCCAGCCAGATACCGTTGGCACCGCCGATTATCGCCAGGCAAGCCGCGCTGGGTCCCAGCAGACGCCAAGGGAATTGCAAGAACTGTAGCGGACGCAGGCGGTCCCAAAGCGGCAAGGAAATCGGCATGACCAGCAGCAGCATTGCCCCAGCCATGACGGCAAAATAAACGATGCCGAGCAAGCTCTGCGGGTGCCGCGAACGATAACCGCGGATGTAGCGCGCCGCAATCGCCGTAAGAGCGAGCAGCGCCAGCAGCCACTGCGCGGGACCCAGGATTTTCAGTTCGCTCAGCCCGTTGATGGCACCGGCGTCATGAATCGGCGGCGCAGCCAGCAAGTCCGGCAGCCGCGTGAAACCATCGCGATAATCCAGCAAGCCGGCCACAGTCAAGTTTTGCAGGTGTACGGAATCACTTTCCAGCACAATCGGCAGCCAAAAGGTCGCGGCTGCGCCAATTGCCAGCGCCATCCCCAGCAAAGCCCAAGCCGCGCCGCGCCAGCTAACGCGGCTGGCTTCGTAATTTATGCGCTGCAGGACCGCTTCAAAAACGATCCAAACAGCTGTTAGCGCGGTCAAGACCAGCGCCATCAGGTTATGCGCGTTGATGAGCGCCGCTTGCAGCAGCACCAGCAAAATAAAGTTAAGCGCAGTAGGTCTATCGCGCAGGGCGTCAACGCGCCACAAGAGCCAGGGAAACAGCGCGAAGGCTAACAATTCGGGATAGGTGCCGCGCGCGTAGGCTTCGGTATACATCAGGTAGGGGCTGTAAACATAGAGCAGCCCGGCTATGACACCGCCCAAGCGCCCGTAACGCCGCGCCGCAAACAGATACATCCCGCCGCTGCAGGCCAGCAGGCTAAGCGCTAGCAAGGCGCGCAAGGCATCAAGCGCGCCCCAGCCAAAGACAAGATGAAACAGGCTGGTGATGAAATAGCTCAAGCGCGCGTAAAAGTGAAACAGCGGCGAGCCATAACCCAGGTAGAAGCCTTCCGCCCAAGTCGGGAACAGCAGACCATGCGACCAACTGCGGTTCATCTCCGCCACGCGATAGCTGTGATAGAGCACATCAGGACCATTGGGCAAGCCAGCGTTCTGCAACAGAGGGATAAAGGCGAATAAGGTCAAAGCCAAGACCAATATCAAGCCGGGGTCGGTGGCTCTGCGGATGCCGCTCCAGATGCCGCGCCAAGAAGGAAAGCTCATTTGCCCGCTTGCGTACTAGGTCTGATTGCAGTCCAAGAGTATACATTGCGCTTTAGCGCCGGGCAATTTGCAGTCGCGGCGACAAGTTACGAAGATTCTATGATTGTTCACCACAAGGGCGCAAAGGAAAATAATGGAATAAATTAAGGAATATAGAAGAAAACCACCACCGCCGCCGGCGGCGTCAAGCCGGCCGCGCCCACAGAAAAAACAAGCCTCCTCGGCGCATGCACGACGCGGATTATTATAATTGAGAATGGCAAATCTTAATTTGATGCGAATGCGCTTCGTTGACAGTGATTTGATTCAAAGTATGCTAAGTTCAGCCTTTCGATGTATCTTTAGGCAAGAATTGCAATTGATTCATGCAATTGATTCAATTGATAATAGGCAGATGACCATGACAAGCCTAGCGTCCCAGCCAGAAGACTCCAGCTACAAGCGGCGTATCAACGCTTGGGCGATGTATGACTGGGCAAATTCCGCCTTTGCCACCACGATTCTCGCCAGCCTGCTGCCGATATATTACAGCACGGTTGCCGGTGCCACTTTGCCCAGCGAAGCCACCGCCACTGCCTACTGGTCGCTGACAATCAGCCTGTCGCTGTTTCTCGTCGCGATTTTGTCGCCGATATTGGGCACCGTCTCCGATGTTATGCGCGGCAAAAAGCGCTTGCTGGCGGTCTTCATCGGCGCGGGCGTGCTCGGGACTGGGCTGCTCGTTTTTGTCAGCACGGGCGACTGGCTGCTTGCCTCGCTGTTTTTTGTCTTGGGGCGCATCGGCTTCGGCGGATCGCTGGTCTTCTACGATGCGCTGCTGCCACATGTCGCCCGCGCGCCGGACCGCGATTGGGTTTCGACTAGAGCTTACGCCCTGGGCTATATGGGCGGCGGCATTCTGCTGGCAATCAATGTTGCCATGTTCTGGTTCATCCCCGACAGCTTGTTCGATAACGCCGGTGTCAGGCTTTCCTTCTTGAGCGTCGCCATCTGGTGGGCTGTGTTTTCTTTGCCAATTTTGCGCCATGTGCCAGAGCCGCCCGCCGGCGCAGCGCCCTTAAAACTCGGCGAGACTGCCATCGGCGTTAGCATCCGCCGCTTGCGCGATACCTTCCGCAATATCACGCGCTATCGCGAATTGTTCAAATACTTGGTCGCTTTTTTGATTTATAACGACGCCATCGGCACGATTATCGCGCTGGCGGCAATCTACGGCGCGGAACTCGGCTTTGGCATGGTGGAACTGGTCATGGCGATTTTGCTGGTGCAATTCGCCGGCATTCCGTTCAGCATCATTTTTGGCCGCCTGCCCGCGCGCAATGACGCCCGCGCGCCTTTCTATCTGGCATTTATCCTCATCAACGCGATTGCGCTGCCGCTGCTGGGCATGGCGCTGGTCCAGGTTTTGCCCGCCGATTTGACCGGCGCGCGGCCCGCGCCCTATATGACCGACGGCGATTATGTCGGCGAAGGCGAATATCACATTGGCCTGGCAAGCGCCAGCGGCAACTGGCGCGAGCTGACCGTGAGCGGAGACGAACTCATTGGCGATGGCTTCGCAGGCAGCTTGACCGCGCTGCTGACGGGGCGTCCCGAGGACCTGCGCTATCAGATTACAACTGAAGCCGGCGCATCCCAAGCCTTCGCCTTCAACGGCAAGGCTATCAAGTTCGCCTATCGTTCCGCCCCCGATGGCGGGCTTATTGGCTTCCGACTTGATGGCGAAGACTTGACTGAAACTGTAGTAGATGAAGATGGCAGCTCAGCCCAATTGCCCATCCGCGTCAATACAGCAAATGACACAGTGCGCTATGGCGAAAGCTACACACTGGACTTGGACGAACCAGGTTTGCACAGCCTCGAAATTGTGCATGTCGCGGACGGCAGCGCGCCCGCCGCCGCCAAGGCTATCGCGCTGGGTCAAATTGAAGTGCTGCCGCCGGCGCGCGCAAGCAGTTTGCCCACAATCATGGCGATTATCGCTGGCTTGGAGCTTATCGCGCTGCTGCTCGCCGGGCTCATTCGCGCGCGCTTCGTCGTCCTATCCAACTGGCTGGATACCCGCCGCAGCATCCTCTTGTCGCTGGTGGTGTATGCGATAATCGCCTGTTGGGGATTTGTCTTGGACGCGACCTTAGAATTCTGGATGCTGGCTCTGATGGTCGCGATGGTGCAAGGCGGCAGCCAAGCCCTCAGCCGCAGTCTCTACGCCAGCTTATGCCCCAAAGCCAAGAGTGGCGAATTCTTCGGCTTTTACAGCATCATGGAAAAGTTCGCTTCCATCATCGGTCCGCTGCTATTCGCCTTTGCCGCTATCGCGCTTGGCAGCAGCCGCCCCGCCATTCTCAGCTTGGTGCTGCTATTTTTGCTCGGCGGATTCTTGCTTAGCCGCGTCGATATCGAAGCGGGGCAGCGCGTCGCGCGCGCAGAAGACGCCGCCCAGGTCCATGGCAGCGATGATAGTGATGGCAAGGTCTGAACATTGTGAAAACGATGCTTAGCGCTAGCCCGGCTTATTCACCTCGCTCAGAACGTCGAATCGCCAAGCCCAAGCAGCCGTCAATCAAGCATGCCTGCAAAGCAAGCAAGAGCAGTAGCCCGATTGATAAGAACGGGAGCTGCGGGAGCAGCTGCCATAGCTCGCCCAAGCTGCCCAAGTTCGCCAAGCGCATAGCGCCATCAATAAAAGCGCTGTAAGCCAAAATGACGCTAAACAGCAGTTGGTCCGAGGCAAGCAACTGACCTTGCACAGCGCTGGTGACGACGAGAGCGCCCCCAGCCACCATCAAGACGAAGGCGGCGGACAAAACAAGCTGCATTAAGACGGCGAATAGGCCTTGTTTTATTGTGACCGAAATCAATATGCCCAGCGCGCTCGCCAAGCCTACTGTGGCGATAGGAAGCAGCAGATGCGCTGTCATCAGCAGGATGACAACCAGCAGGGAAAGCCCTAAGGCGATGTTGCCGCTGCCTAGCGCAAGCAGGTATCCGCCCCCGAAGGCGCTTATGTCAAGGGTCATGCCAATTACCGCGACCAGCCGCGCCAAGAGCAGCGCCACAATCGGCGCGCGCAGGCGATACAGTATGCCCAGCCAACGCGCGCGCAGCGTCATCCCGACGCCGAATTCGGTGGCGCGCAGGCTGTCCCAAGTTTGCCGGCTGCGGTCGGCTTCGACCACCCGGAGGCCAAGTGCCAAGCTAGCAAGGACGGTCGCCGTTTGCAGCGCTAGCGACGGGAAGTAGAGGCATTGCCACAGCAAATCAAAGAGATTGCTAGCGCCGGCGTCAATCGCCGCGGCGCTGGCATAGAGGAATGCGCCGCCACCCAATAGCAGGCTAAACAACACTAGCTGCAAGGCGCTATTCCAGCGCGAGCCAGCGAAGCGGCGCTGCGCCAGCTCGTATTGCAGGATTGCATGGTCCGGCTGCGCCCAATCGGGCAGCAGCTTTTTCCACAGTTCAGACACGTAAACGTTCCAACTCGTCAATGCGTTTTTCCAGCGCTTCAAGTTCCTTCTGGCAGTCTTGTTTGTCAACTTGCAGCGGGCTGCGGTCGCTCAAGAAGTGGATGTATGTCGCTGGCAGCTGCGGCAACCGCAAACGCGCCTGCGCGGCCGCGGCATATACTGCCAGTTGCAGGCTGTACGCCCGAACACCGCGCTGGTTCTTACGAATGTTCGCGGCTGTTTTGTAATCGACAATCGCCCAGCTTCCATCCGACTGCCGCAGCAACAGGTCCATCACGCCGTGGATGACGCAGCCGCCAGCGCGATAGACAAAGGGCAATTCGGTATACAGCGCGCGACCCGCGGCGCGCGCCGATGAAAGCCATTGGAAGACGTCGCTTTGCCGAAATTGCTCTAGCATGCGCCTAACTTCTGCCACAGCCTTATCAATGTCTTCGCTGCTGCTTAATCCCTTTTGCCAAGCATGCGCGCGGATGATGTCATCCGATGCTTCATAGCGGCTGAAGCGCAGCAAATCATGCGCGATAGCGCCCAGCGCGCGGCGGAAACGCAAGCGACCAAAACCCGCCGCGGCTGTCAAGTCGTCGTCTGCGGCTGATTCAAGCAGCCGTCGGCGGAAGAATGCGCGTTCGCGTCCGCTGCTCTGCCGATACGCGCCTAAGTCCGCCAATTGCGTCGCAGTGATATGTCTGAGGCTCTTGTCTCTTTGCGCAGGAACAGTTTTGATAAGCGGCGGCGGCAGCGGCGGCAGCGCTTTGTTGCTTTGTGCTTCGTTGCTTTGCGCGCTCGCCGCTGTCCGCGCGTCGGCGTCGGAGTCTGCTTGCATGTCGCGCTGTGATGGCGGCAGCGGCGGCATCAGTACTCGGATGGCGTCGGCGTTGAAGCTGTGCCACTGTTCTGGCTCGCGTCCGAGGTTGCGCATCTCGAAGGCGTCGAGCAACTGCCCCAGCCATCCGCTCGCGGAAAGTGTGCTGCTTTTTGTTATCTTCATTTGCCCGCTGACAAGCAAGTAATCTTGCGCGCGCGTCGCGGCGACATAAAGCAGCCGTTTGCGCTCAGCCGCTTCCTGCTGCTCTAGCAGCTTGAGGTTGCGGCGATGGGCGAAGGCGCTGACGGTTTTGTTTTGCTCATCATCATAGACCTGGCAGCTCAAGCCAAAATCGGCATCGACGAGCAATGTTGGCTTGGCACCGCTGCCACGGGTCCAGGATGCGTCGGCAAGGATGACCATTGGGAACTCCAGCCCTTTGCTGGCGTGAACGGTCATCAAGCGCATGGCGTTGCCGGCTTCGACCAGGACCTCGCCTTCGCGGATTTCGCGCGAACTGAGGTCGGTCAAATAGCGCGAAAATTTCCCCAGCGTGATTTTGCCGCTGTCCTCTGCCAATTGCAGCAATTTCTCGACATTGCCGCGCCGCCGCGCGCCATCCGGCAAGCCTGTCAAAATCGACAGATAGCCGGTCGCGTTCAGCGCCTTGCCCAGCAATTCAAAGATTGTTACGCGCCCGGCAATTTGCCGCAGCTCGTCCAGCGTATCTACCGCGAATTTGAGCGGCTGATGATCTGCCTCGCCTATGCCCGGCGCAGCGCTGTTCAGCGCCTTGCGCATGGCAGCCCACAAGGGCGGGGTAGCGCCCGCAGCCGGTGCCTCGGCTTTCATCAGCCGCAGAGCAAAGAGCAGATCATCGCTGAAGCCGAACAATGGCGAACGCAAAGCCGATGCCAAAGACAGATCGTCGCGGGGATTATGCAGGCAGCGCAAAAGATCCAGCATATCCCAAACTTCTTGACGGTCATAGTAGCCGCGTCCGGCGATTGTGAGAAAAGGCATGCCCTGGTTCTTGAAGCAGTCCTCGTAGATTGTTACTTTGCTCATCGCCTGGAAGAGCAGGGCGATATCGCCATACTTGATGGGGCGGTGTTCACCGCTGTCGCGGTCATAAACAAGTCTTTTTGTTTCGATTAAGCCTTGCACCCGCCGCGCGATTTCGTAGGCTTCCCATTGTCGCATCTCATCCGCGGGGATGTCTTGCGTCTTTTTGGCATTTGCGCTTGACTTGCTGTTGTCTTGCTGATGCGCCTGCTTATCCAGCAAGAGGCATTCGATGGGCGGCTCGCCTGGCGATTGCTCGCGGAAGGCGGACATTGGCAGGTCGAAGGGCACCTGGAAATCGGCAGCCGGGCTTGTGGCGTCGCGGACAAGAATACGCGCGAACAGCCCATTAAATTGCTCAATCAGCCGGCGATGGCTGCGGAAAGACGTGGACAGCGTGAGTATTTTGCCAGTGGCCGCCCGGGCGATTTGGTCGCGGACCTGGTTGAATACGCTGACATCCGCGCCGCGGAATTGGTAGATGCTCTGTTTGGGATCACCAACGGCGAAGAGCGTCCCGCCCTGGTTGAGGTCTGCCAAAGCGCGAATGATTTGCCATTGTCGGTCATTGGTATCTTGGAACTCGTCGACCAGCAAGTGATTGAATTCAGCTTCGCGATAACGGCGTCTGATAGGGTCCTGTGTCAAGACGGCTGCGGTCAAGTATTCCAGGTCGTCAAAGTCGGCCAGGGCGCGCTCCGTCTTTAGCAGCCGATAAGCCGCTTGAACCTTGCCCAGCAGACGCAGCCAAAGCGGCAGCAATTGCGCGCTGCGCTCATCAAGCTCGCCAATGGGATCGCCTACTTCATCTTGCAGCTCTTTGAGGTGATCGCGTATGCGGCGCAGCAGCTCCGCCGCCGCTTTCTTGGCTTCCTTGCCGCCCCAAGCCGCTTGTCCCCCGACATTGCCAACTTTGCCATTTTCTACACATGCCGATATAGTTCCCCAAATTGCGTCAGCATCGTCTTCGCCAGCTATATCCGACAGGAAGTTTTGATATTGCTGGTAGAGTGCCCCGAGTTTATCGCCGGACGGGTAATCCGCGGCAGCCATAAGCAACAGGACATCTTCGTTTTGCAGCAATCGCTGGCGCGCCTTTAACAGCGCTTCCGCCCATTGCGCCCGCCAGGTCCGCAGCAAGTCTTCGGGATGGGGAATTTCGCTGGGGAGCTTGGCGCTGGCGAGCATTTGTTCTTGCAGCGACTTCAGAATTTTGTCCGAGTCATAGAAAGCAAAAAGCTGCAAGAGCTCGGGTTCGAGCGTTTCTAGCACATCTTCAACCGCGTTTTCCAGCAGAATCGCCGCTTCGATTTCGTCCAGCACCTCAAACTTGGGGTCGATACCAGCTTGGGCGGCATTGGCGCGCAGAATCGAGGCGCATAAACCATGAATGGTGTCAATGCGCGCGCTGTCCATCGCAGCCAAATGCCGCAGCCAGACGGCATCCCCGCTGGCCTCGGCGCGCCGCTCCAATTCCAGCCGGACGCGATGGCGCATCTCGTAGGCGGCCGCGCGCGTGAAAGTGATGGCAACCAGCGATTTGATCGGCCAACTTGGGTTCGCTGCCAGCAATTGCAAATAGCGCTCGACCAGGACGCGCGTTTTGCCCGAGCCCGCGCCGGCGACGACAATCAAGTTCTTATTGTAGATGTGTACAGCGTCATGCTGCTCGGTCGTGAAGCGCATCTGGGAATCGGCCGCGGGTTTATCTGTCATCAGACTTGCGGATTTTTGAAGCGATTGGTGACGCTGACGCGGCAGAGATGCGCGAATTCACAATAGCGAGCGCATTTGCTATTTTCGAATTTTGTTGGATAGGCTGGGAAGCTGCCAGCGCGCCCGGCGCGCAGATTTTCGGCAAGCTGCGCTCTCGCAGAGTCTATCGCCTCCCTGTCTTCGTCGTTTTCGTCCGCGCCCAAGTTGATTTCGCCACTCGTTTTGAGATTGCGCAGGTGCCAAAACATGCCCTTTTTTATTCTCGGCGGGTTGTCCGTCTCCGCTAGCTTCGCTTCCAGCGCCGATACATAGGTCATCATCTGAAAGTCGCGCCCAGCCATCATCTCGCTTTTGCCAATGGGGCTGGTCCCGGTTTTATAATCCAGCAATATCAGCTGCTCATCCACGATGTCAATGCGATCGATTAAGCCACGCAAGCGCAGTTTTTCGTCAAGTTCGGGCAAGTCGATTTCTACCCGCTCGAATTGATATTCAACATCGTAGATTCGGCGTTCCCCCACGATCTTTTTGAATGGGCTATCAGCGGAGAAATCCAGCTTTATCAGCGCTTTGAGGCGCTTGAATAGCATCATTTTCTCGGCTTGCCAACTGGCGCGGGGCAAGAAGCCAAAGTCCTGCGGCGCGCTATCGAGCTGCTCTAAGGCGACCTGCTCGAAGATCTCCAGCGCCCGCCCCAGGTTTGTCGGCTGGATGGCTAATCCGATTTCGCTGAAGCGGCGATAGCTGTCTTCTAGTATTTTGTGGTTGAGCTGACCGAGCTGCAGGATGTCGTAGCCTGTTTCTGGTTCTTTGACGTCTTCCAGTTTCAACAGCCGTTTGGCGAAAAAACGAAAGCCACATAAGCCATAATCTTTAAGCTGGGACGCGCTCCAAACTCGGTTCGCGCCTAGCCTTTTATTCGCTTCCAAAAGCAAGACCGCGCGCGAAAGCTGGCCGCTGTATTCATCATAAGGATTGATTGACAGCCTGCCCAACTCGACGCTTTGCCCGCGCCGGATATGACGCCAAAGCCGCGCTAGATTGGTTTGGCTGTCGAGCCATTGCCGCCCATCCACAGCGTAATCAGCGTCTGTGGGACGGACATTGGCGAGCTGGTCCGCCAATGCCAGCATCATTTCCGCGGGGGAGGCTGCTTTTTCCAAAGGCAGGACTTTGCCGACAGCATCCGTCTGAATCGGCAGGCGCGGGAAGGCTTGCAGGACCGAGCGCCAGAGGTAGCTTTCTAACCATACTTTGCCATCTTTGAAGGCGGGCCGCGACAAGGTTAAGGTCTTGCGCGGCAAGCTGAGCAATTCCACGAAGAGGCCGCGGTCGTCGACGCGCTCGGCTTGCGTCGCCAGTTGGATGCCTTGGCTCTGTAAGCGCTCGCGTTCCGAATCCAGGTAAATGGGGTCATCCGCGGTCTCGGCTGGGAACAAGCCCTCCGCCAAGCCCATGACATAAACGTGCTCCTGCGGCAATCCCCGCGCTTCGGCCGCGGTGGTAACCAGCACGCGCCCGTTGCGAGCGCTGTCGGAAGACTGCCCGGAGGAATTTTGCAAAGCGTATTTGAGATCGGACCAGAAGCGACTCCATTCGATTTCGCTCGGCGCGCCAAGCCTTGCGCGGAGGATTTGATCGCTAGCGAGCATACTGCGCAGGATTTGATCCAGGCTCTTCAGCGCGGCAAAATCTCGTTGCTTAATGCTGTCAGCCGCGCGTTTGCCGTCTTCAACGCGCTCGCTGAGCCCAAGCGAAAATCCGCTGCCAAGTTCAGGGTCTTCCAGATAGGGGTCTGGACCCAGTAGGCGCGCCAGCCAGTCGACATAGTGATCGACGCTCGCCCGCTGCGGCGGGGTGATGCCGGCCAGAAAACGTTCCAATTTGCCCGCAAGTTCGGCGTCTTGTTCCCGCGCGACCGCGGCTTTGGCGTCGTCTGCCGCGGCTGCAAGAGGATGGGCGGCTTCCATGTCCGTTGTTTCTTCGTCCGTTGTTTCTACGTCCGCTGTTTCTGCCGTTTCTAAGGTTGCTGCTAATGCGCGCCAGTCATCCTTGCTGCCGCGCAAGAACAGTTGCTCGCGGCTGATTCTGTCCAGGAGGTCGATTTCCACTTCGCTCAAGCCAGGCTCGATATAGGGAGAGCGCAAAACGTCCAGCAGCTCTGTGCGTCGGAAGTGCGGCGGCAAATCGAGCAGGTCTATCAGCAGGGCAATGACCGGAATCGTGTGCAAAAGCGGCGGATTGTGCAGCAGCAAGGGCAGCCCGTATTCTTCTTGCCCGCCGCGGAAGGCGGCCGCGTAGCGGTCCCAGTCGCGCAGCGCGATCAAAATATCGTCGGCGCGCGCGCCTTCAAGCAGTTGCGCTTTGACCGCGCGCAAGACCGCCTTTGTTTCTTCGGCTTCGCTGGGCATGGCGAAGAGGCGTATCGCCTCGCCGCGGGGCGCGGCCGGCTTGGCTTGGAATATCACCTCGCCCAGTAGCATAAGGTCGGCGTGGCGGTCGCCGGCGCGCGCTGGCAGTGTCTTGATGCGCAGGCATGCCCCAAGCTCTGCGTGAGCACTTTCCAGCCGCTTGCGGGTTAGCGCGCTGCGGCGGGAAAATACGCCCGCTGCCTCTGGCAGCGTCGTCAGCGTGATGTCGACGCGCGGCAGCGCGCTTGCCAGCTCCGCTAGTATGTAGGCTTGCACCGGCGTGAACTGATCAAAGCCATCGACGATGACCCAATCCACCGCAGCGACGATATTCCGCTTTTGACGCAGGCTCGCCAGCGCCAGCCAGCCTTCACCTTCGATATCAACGAGGTCGCCGTCCCGCAGCGTCTGCTGGTACTCTTGATATATTGCCGCAATATCATGGTCTTTATCGGAGCTTGCCGCCCGCGTGAATTGCTCCACGCTGACGCGGTTCTGCTTCAACTCGTTAATGAGCTCAGCCAGAATCTCGATGAAACCGCGGGTATCGGCGATTTGCTGAAAAAAAAGCAGCTCGCCATTGGACTTCATGCGGCTGGTCAAGCTGCGCAGCAGCGCATGTTGCGTATCCCTAGAGATTTTGCGCGCGGGCTTCGACGCCAGGTTGAGCAAGCGCTCGTATAGCGTATAAAAGCTGAAGTATTCGATATTGAATATTGTCGAGCCCGGGACCTGCTGCTGCGTCAGCCGTTCGCGGAAGCTCATTTCCTGACGGCGATTTGCCGCCAGCGCCCAGATTTTTGGCAGCGCCTGCCCCTGGGCTTGCAGCGCGTCAAGCAGGTCCAGCATGACACTTGCGGTTTTGTCGACGCCGACGGGCGCTAGATACAAGTTGGCGGGCATATCCGACCTTCAGCGATAAAGCAGCTGGGCGACCCGCTGCACCGTCGCGGCATCCAAATGGACATCGGCAAGATAGTTGTCTTGCAGATGCGCCAAGAGCTGGCTGCCGCGCAGGACGGGCACGGCTGGATCGCTCAGCGTCAATTGTACCAGCGGGCTTTCGCGCGTGAAAACGATAACAGCGCGGATGGGAACGGCATGCAGCTGGAAATCGTCGAGATACTGGCGCAGCTTCGTTACCTGGACGACGACTTCGCGCGTTGGATTCCAGCGCAATGGTTTCCATTGTGAAGCGGCTTTTGCCTTTGGGCGCCGCCGCAGCCAGTCGCCTTTGATGTTATAGAAATGCCCCTTGCGTTTGCTGATGCGGAATACCAGCAGACCGTGTTTGCTGACCAGCACGGCATCGATGTCGCCGATGGGGCGCTGGCTGATATTGCGAATGTAAACAAATTGACGATCTAGATGCTCGGCGAGCAGCGCGCCCAGTTCACGCGCCGGGGACTTATCGGTCTGCCAGGTGATGGCGCGCAAAGCCATCAGGAAGGACGTAACAATAATTCCAGCGCCTAGCGCCAGCATGCTCTTTCTTGTCAAATCATATATTTGCGCGCCGGGATTGTATGGGACAACTAGGTTAAATATATGCAGGGCGATTCCCGCCATCAGCGCCAGCGCGCCGGCCAGAAAAACGACGACGGCGGCTAGGAGCAGGTCGCGCGATCGTCTGCTCAACGCGGCTGTTGGCGCTAGGCTTTGCATTTTTGTATATCCGTCTCTGCGGCGCTGGCTTGCGCAAGCAATCATAAGCTGGTTTACGCTTATAAAGAAGGATGCAGCGGCGGCATCTTTGCGCCGCGACGGGCGCTATGTTCTGCGCGTAGACACTGTCGGTTCAGCGTGTTCATGTGATAGGCGATTACAGCGTTGCGATTGCCCGGGGCTGATTCGCGCTCATTAGGCAATTTGGCTATAATCATAAGCCTTACAGGACTTCATGGTAGCGAAGCGAAGATGAGCAAAATACCTTCCGCGACACCACCCGCGACACCATCTGAAGTAGAGCACACGGTCGCTCAGGTGCATAAGTTCGGCGCAGCGAGCGAATCGATATTTCGCCGGTTGTATCGCGGCTTGCATAGACGAAGCGATGTGCAAGCGCATCTGCTCCAGCAGCGGGAATTGCTGCTAGAGCAAGCCAAGCGCAATGAAGAATTGGACCGGCGGCAGCGGCATTTGCAGCGCGCATTGCATTCGCGCGCCACTGAATTGGAGCGGCTACACGCTGTAATTGGCAGTGTCAACGATGGCATCATCCTGCAAGACCTGAACGGCAAAGTAACCATGATGAACCGAGCCGCGCGCGTCATGCTTGGCGGCAGAAAGGCATTTTGGGATAGCGCGCTGGGTTCGCTATTCGAGCAGTATCGCGCGGTTACACATAGTCCCGCCGAGTTAATGCCCCTGGGCGAATCGGACGAAATCGCGCTAAACCATCGTATCGTCCGCGCCCAAGTTGTCGCCATCGGCGACGAGAATAAACGACGCATCGGCACCATAATCCTTATGCGCGATGTCACGCATGACGCGCTGGCGCAGCGCCTGAAAGACGGCTATGTCTCACAAATCGCGCGCGAGCTGGAAAAGCCGATGTCCCTTATCAAGCTGGCTGGAGAATTGCTCGGCGCCAAGCCAGAAGACGCCGCGGTCAATCGGCAATTGTTGAACAAGCTCTTGTTCAACGTGGATATGCTCGACCAATTGGTGCTGGAATTGTTGGATATTGCCGAGCTAAATGCCGGCACATTCGACGTCAAGCGCGAAGCCGTTTCCGTCGAAGCGTTCTTATGGTCAGTTGTCCGCGGCATCAACCAGGATTTCCAGGCGCGCGGCATTGATTTGCTAGTGATGGCGCGCGGCATCAGCGGACTGCAAGTGCGCGGCGACGACAAGCGCTTGCAATGGGCACTGGGTCATTTGCTGCGCAATGGCGCGCAATACAATCGCCACGGTGGCTATGTCGCCTTGGCTGCCCGCGCCAGCGTCATTGCCGATAGCGCCTATGTGTCAATCCGCGTAACAGACAACGGCATCGGCATCGGCGAAAAAGATTTGCCGCATATATTTAAGCGCTTCTACCGCGGCGATAGCAGCAGCCTTGCAGCGGGCGAATCGCGGCAAGGCTTGGGGCAGGGGCTGTATGTGGCGACAGCGATTTGCGAAGCGCATGGCGGCTTCTTGCAAGTCCGCAGCCGCTTGCATGTCGGCAGCGCCTTCACGATGGGCTTGCCACTTTACGGCTAGCCGCGCAGGGCGATGGCAGCAAATTTTTCAGCTTCATAGCGACATAGCGCCCTGTCGCGTTCTCAGTAGAACCAAGTTAATGATGCAAAATTTGCGAAACATTCCAACTTCATTGTCGAGCCACCCTTCCCTGATGATTCGGGGAAGGGCTGGGGATGGGGTAGAAAAGCGGCGATTCACGTATTTTTATTACTTTCTTGGTTCTACTTCTGTAGTTTATTTTCAGAATGAACTGAACTGAATTGAACTGATATGCCATATCTCATTGATGGACATAACTTAATCGCCAAAATGCCTGGTATCGACCTGTCCGACCCCAACGACGAAGCCAAGCTGGTAATCAAGCTCAAGGGACTGGTCGCGAAGCGGCGCGGGCGCATGCAATGTACTGTGATTTTCGATTGCGGCATCCCCGGTGGCTATTCGAGCATGTCGACCAAGTCGGTGCAGGTTATCTTCGCCGCCATGCGTCATACCGATGCCGACCGCTTGCTCAAACTGCATATCCGCCGCGCCAAAGACCCCCATAACTGGACAGTTGTTTCTTCGGACCAGGCGGTGCTGGATTGCGCGCGGACGCACAAGATGAGATGGATGACCTCGGGCGAGTTCGTTGACAAACTAATCAATGCTAGCCCTGAAGAAGATGCCCGCGGCGAGGAAGTTGATATACAGATTTCTGCCACCGAAGTGGACGAATGGCTGGACCTCTTCGGCGGCGAGTCGCCAAACAGCCCAAGGCGCAATAGCTGACAGCGCGGCGCGGTCAAACTGTGGCTTTACTTTGGCTGGGCAAGGCTGTAGCATGTTACAGTATTCGGGGCGTGGCGCAGCCCGGTAGCGCGCACGGTTTGGGTCCGTGAGGTCCCCGGTTCGAATCCGGGCGCCCCGACTTCCGCGGACAGAATATGCGGGTATGGTGTAACGGTAGCACTCCACCCTTCCAAGGTGTCAGTACGGGTTCGAATCCCGTTACCCGCTAGAATCAAATGGCAATCTGTCAAGCAGCCCTCAACACCGTGTTTTCTGTCTTTGTGGTGGAACACCGAAGCTCACGCTAGGGCAATTGCATCAAAATCCAAAACTGACGAATCGTAAGGGCGAGCCTTGGGACCTTGTTGAAAAACACCCCCATCCCGTAGGTCTATGTCTACGTGACCCCGGCCCCTCCTCGCCATTTCTATGGCGAGCATCCCCAAAATGAGGGAAGGGGAGCTTTCTGAACCGTAATGAGCTGTTAAAGCCCCTCCCTCTTTATGGGAAAGTTCGCCATAGAGATGGCGAACGGGTTTGGGGTGGGGGAAATCGAGTATTTCAACAACGTCCTGTGCCGCAATTTGATGATGCGCGCCGCGGGCATCGCGCGGGCTTGGACGAAGCCGAGCTAATTCCAGCCGCAGTCGCCATACGCTTGTACATAGTCGGCGCTGACCCAGCCGCGCTGGCCGTAATAATCGACCTTGAACCAGCCCTCATGATAGCTGAAAGCGGTCAGCAGGATCTGAGCCGGCAAGACTTGGATGATATGCTGCCCGGCGGGCGCGTCGCGGAAGTTCAACTCGTAGAGCAGCTGCACCATGCAGTTGGGCAGCTGTGGCACCGCGTCATGGTCGGGCATTTGCATTGGTTCTTCTGGCTCTTCTGGCAGCGGAACGGCGCTTCGCAGCAGGACGACGGTGCCGGCGCGGTCGATGGTGGCGCAGGTCATGCCGGCGCGCTGATAGGCAGCCAGCGGCATTGGCTGGCGCGGCGAATAAGCGGCGTCCAGCAGCATCATCCGCCCCTGCTGCGCGAAGCAGACCTCGATGCCGGGCGTGATGTAACCCCACAGGTCAATCGCATCCAGCAAACCTTGGTCGATGATGGCTTGGTTGCCGACGCCCTGGGCCTCAACGCGGCGGCCCTGCGCGCCCTCGACCCAGTTCTTGACCTCGATACCCGGCGGCAAGTTGTGCAAGGTTTGGGGGAAGACCTGCGCCGCTTGACTTGCTGGCGTCGCTGACGCCGGCCGGCGGCTGGAGCCGCTGGATTGGCTAGTATTTTGTGAATCTTGTGAATCTTGTGTATTTTGCGGCGGCGGGTCGACAATCGGCGGTGCCGACCTTGTCGCGACAGTGCTGGTGCTGGCGGTCGTCTGTGCGGTCGCCGAGGTGCCGCCGCTGTTGCCAGCGCGCACCTGCAGCGTATAGCTGCTGCCCGCGCTCAAGCCGGTGAAAACGTGGGAAGACACATCGCCCAGGCGCGTGAAGCCGCCGGTACTGCCGCGGCGGACTTCGTAGAATGTCGCGCCGCTGGATTTTGTCCAGTTGAGGGTGATGCTGGACTGCGTGATGCCGCTGGTGTTCAGGCTCGTGGGCGCGGACGGTGCCGGGACATTGTTGGTGCTGGCGGTCGTCTGCGCGGTCGAAGAGGTGCCGCCGGTGTTGCCAGCGCGCACTTGCAGTGTATAGCTGCTGCCCGCGCTCAAGCCGGTGAAAATGTGAGAAGTCACATCGCCCAGGCGCGTGAAGCCGCCGGTTGTGCCGCGGCGGACTTCGTAGAATGTCGCGCCGCTGGATTTTGTCCAGATGAGGGTGATGCTGGTCTGCGTGATGCCGCTGGTGCTTAAGCCCGTCGGCGCGGACGGCGCGGGCGGCGGCGCGACATTGTTGGTGCTGGCGGTCGTCTGCGCGGTCGGAGAGGTACCGCCGCTGTTGCCAGCGCGCACTTGCAGTGTATAGCTGCTGCCCGCGCTCAAGCCAGTGAAAATGTGGGAAGACACATTGCCCAGGCGCGTGAAGCCGCCAGTTGTGCCGCGGCGGACTTCGTAGAAGGTCGCGCCGCTGGATTTTGTCCAGTTGAGGGTAATGCTGGACTGCGTGATGCCGCTGGTATTTAAGCCCGTGGGCGCGGACGGCGAGGGTATAGGTGTGGAGGTCGGCGTCGGTGTAGATGTCGGCATAGGTGTAGATGTCGGCACAGGTGTAGAAGGCAGCGTAGGTGTGGAGGTCGGCGTCGGCGTGGAGGTCGGCACAGGTGTAGATGTCGGCGTCGGCGTGGACGTCGGCGTCGGTGTAGAGGTCGGCACAGGCGTAGAGGTCGGCGTCGGTGTAGGCGTCGGCGTCGACGGCGCAGCCAAAGTGCGCTTGCTGAGCGAAGCGGCAGGACCAGGGTCGCTGGCGGAGTTGGTGGCGCGGACGCGCATCTCGTAATTGGTATCAGCCGTCAAGCCGCTGAAAGTATGGCTGGCGCTGCTGCCGCTGGCGGTCCAGGCTTGGGGCCAGCTGCCGCTTGCTGGGCGGATCTGCACTTCGGCGCTGACTGCGCTGTCGCTGCTGGGATTGGTCCAGCTGAGCGTGAGGCTGGTTTGCGCGGCGCTGGCGCTCAAGCCCGTGGGCGCAGCCGGCGGAATATGCAGGGACAATGTCGCATATTGCCCCGGTCGATCATTCACTGCGAACCGCAATCGAAAATTTGTCGTACGACCCGCAACATACACTTGGTCCCGTTCCCCCTGGCGTAACGTGAGTTTTACCGTTCCGGGGCTTGTCGAAAAAGTAGCATTAACCGGGCGCCAGCTTGATCCACTTTGAATGTCGAAGTTAGCGCCATTACGGCCGTTCACATCATCAGCGGCGAAGACGATGTTGGCGGCGCTCAATTCGAAGACGCGAAAATTGTTGGGGGCAGCGGGCGCTTGGGCTTGGGTGGGTCTGGGCGTGATGAAAATTGTGGCGAGGGCGATTAGGCAAAGGACTAGATTGCTGAAATTAGAACATATATTCGGGGGGGGGGGGGGGGGGGGCGAGGTAATTTGTAGGCTATTAGAAGAGAAGAGCCTAATACACTTGCACATTATTTTCCTCCTGCGCGGGAGCTGAACTCGCTCAAACAAACAGACTATGCGAACATTTCACATTATAGCGCATTATAGTGCATAAATGAGCGCGGCAGTATTCGAACTTGCAAGCTATTCAGGGCAATCGCATCAAAATCCATAACTGACGAATCGTAGGGGCTTGCCTTGGCTTGCCCATTGAATTTGGGCGCAAAATCGTGGGCGACCCACGTAGTCTATGTGGTGAAGAAATCTGATGCAATTGCCCTGAGCTCATGCCGCATCCGCATTGACTAATCGCGTCTTTCTCCCTATGATATTGCTAAGCGCGGGTCCATAGCTCAATGGTCAGAGCAGTCGGCTCATAACCGATTGGTTCCAGGTTCGAGTCCTGGTGGACCCACCTTTTCTTGTATTCCCATGAACATGTTGGAGAACCTTATCCTGGCTACCGAATCGGGCGCGGATGATGTCAATTTCGCGCGCAAGCTGATCCAATTTCACTTCTGGGAAAATCAACGTGTCTGGGATTTGGCCATCGCGCCGCTGACCGACGAGCAATTCCGCCGCGAGGTCAAGTTCCTGCGGGCATCCGTCCAAAGTGAATGCCTGCAGATAATCGACACGGAATCAATCTACCTGCAAAGCATCCTTGGCACTGCCTCGGGGCCCGGGCTGCTTGCCAAAGGCGCTGCCGATAGAGCTGCGATTGCCGCCAGTTGGACCTCTGCGCGGCGAGCCTGGACCGCATTCGCGGACGAGCTTGATGGCGACAAGTTCTTCTCAAGCTGTAAAGCTGCCACCGACAGCGGACCGCGCGACATGCAAGTCTGGCAACTGATTTTCCATGTCCTCTATCATGGCACGGCGCGGCGGGCTTGTATATTGCGCTTGGTGGCGGAAGTGAATCAGCCAGTAACCTTTGATTTGAGCTTGCTGCAGCATTTGACGGGACTATTGCGCCAATGAAATCGGACCTGGCAAAAACTGTCTTTGCCTATCAAATGCGCGCGGACCGGCGGCTGTGGCACGATGTCATCATGCCGCTGGACGAAGCGCTGTTCTATGTGGACGGCGGTTATTCCTGGGGCAGTTTGCAGCGAGAGTGCGCCCACGTCATCGACGCCATGCACGGTTACATGCAAAGGCTGGGCGGCAGCAAGCAAATCGCTAAGGCATTTTCGCTGGCAAAGCCGAGCCGCGCGCAGGTGCGGCAACGCTGGGATGCCGTTGAAGCCGAGTGGACGGCTTACATGGCGCGCTTGGACGAGCGCGAATTTGACCGCCAAGTTGAAACGGTCTATCGCGATACGCTTATCCTTGTGCCGGTATGGCAGCTGCTATTTCAGGTCTTCAATCATAATACGCTGCATCGTGCCGAGATGCTGCAAATAATCGCCGCTTTGCGCGAACCCCTTGCAGGCGAACTGGTTGAATATGAACATTTTGAACCTGAAATGAGCTTCGCGCGCTACTGCGCGCAATTCGCGGGATAAGCCGATTTTGTCATAGCCAGCCGCCGCTTAGCGCCAGCGTCGATGTGATTTGATTTGATCGTAAGCGGATTGCACTTCCTTGAAGCGCCGCTCTGCCTCTTCCTTCTCGTGGGCGCTTACGTCGGGGTGGTATTCACGGGCAAATTTGCGGAAGGCTTCTTTGACCGCTTCTTGGCCCGCGCCGACTTCAAGCTCCAGCGCAAAATACGCGGCATTGATCTGTTCGGCTGGTAGGCTGTCGACTTTTTGCCCGCGCTTGGTCTGGTAGTGAAAGCGCTGTCGGGCGCGTTCTTCGTTGACGCGGCGCTTGAAGCGCGGTGAGGCGATGTCGCCGATGTACCAACTGCCGCGGATATTGGATTGAAAAGCGCGCCGCCGCACGGACAGGGCGTCGAGGGGGATATCGCTCGCGCGCCAAACGATGAACTGCTTGCGCTGCGTTGTCTCGTCATAATTGACTTGTACGAAGCGAAGCGCATCGTCCCTGACTTCGTAAGCGAAGATAGCGCTCATATTCATCACGCGCAGGTCATCCTGCCAACTGGCGATACGCCCAACATAGCCGTCATCTGGCAAGAGCCGCGCCGAGACCAAAAACAGCGTACCGATGCTGGCGCTGGTATTCTGCTTGAGGATGGCTTTTATCATGCGCGCTTTGGGCGCGTGATCGAGCATGTATACGTAGAGCCGGCTATTCATCCAGGTCTCGACAATGACATCAGGTTCGTGGCTGCGGAAGACCAAGTTGGCTTCTGGGCGCGTCGAAGCGAATTTGACGTCCTGGATTGCGCGCAAGCGCGATTTTGCATATTCGGCGATGACTTTTTTCACGCGCGGACTTTTCTTCTTCGTGGTCGGGGCAATTCTATGTCGGATGGGTCGACTTTGTCAAAGGTTCGCAGATATACGTAAACGCGACTGTAGTTGAAAATATTATGATGCGATTATGATGCGTTTGTCTACGTTGCAAATTTCCTGCAAATTGCAAGTCTTGACTATCGCGGTACAATGTGTATACTCCCCCCATGTAAAAGGGGGCCGTTAGCTCAACTGGCAGAGCGCCTCGTTGACGTCGAGGAGGTTACAGGTTCGAGTCCTGTACAGCCCACTATTCTGAAGTCGGCTATATTGAAAACCGGTCATGACGCCGGTTTTTTTCTTATTTGCGCCTTAGCCAGTTCTTGATTTGCCGCCTGGCGCGCGAGTCCGCGGCGCTCAGATTCCCGCGTCTTTTAGCGATGATAACACCTCGGCAATCTTGTGATGCTGGCTATGCCGGTCCTCAATTTGCAGATGCCATTGCGGTCTCGTTAAGGTCCCCTTCTTGTGTTTCACGGTGATGTCCGCGTCGCCGACTGCGGCATCGCTGCGATAGCCATTTCGTTCCAGCGCGCGCCGCATCCAGTTTTCACACTTGCCACTGCCGGCGACATGAATCGCGGTGCCAGCGGGCTGCTCGAGCGCGAATGCGCCGCTGGCTTCATCAAAGCGGATGCCGTCGCCGTGAAAAGTCGCGCTGATGCTGCCATCCAGCGCCAGGTCTTCCGGCGCGCCGACGCGCATTTCGCCCTCCCGCATCAGCCATAGTTGATCGCAGTTTCTCATTGCCTGCTCCAGGTCATGCGTGGAGACGAGGATTGCGCGCCCTGTTTGCTGCGCCAAGCGCTTGAGCAGGCGCATGACTTCAACGCGGTGGGGCAGATCGAGAAAGGCGGTCGGTTCGTCGAGCAGCATGATTGCCGGCTGCTGCGCCAGCGCGCGCGCGATTAGCAGCTTTTGGCGCTGGCCATCGCTGAGCGCTGTTACAAGCTGGCTTGCCAGCCCACTCGCGTTGACCGCATCCAGCGCCCAATTGACAACTGCGCGGTCGGCCGCGCTTAAGCTGCCCAGCCAGTCGCTGTGCGGCAGCCGCCCAAGCGCGACCAATTCGCAGCCGGTCATCAAGTCGGGCATTGGACTGTTGGTTAAGACCAGGCTGAGCGCTTGCGCTAATTGCGCGGGTCTCATACCGCGCGTATCCGCGCCCGAAAGCAAAACTTGTCCAGCCAATGGCGCTTGCAGCCCCGCCAGTGTGCGCAGGAGCGTCGATTTGCCGACGCCATTGCGACCTAACAATCCGACCAAGTCGCCGGCTCCCAGGCGCAAATTGAGCGCCGCCGCCAGGCAAATGTCTTTTTTTTGTTTGCGGAAGCTCTTGCGCCGATAGCCGATTGAAAGTTCGCGCGTTTGCAAGGCTGGCGCGCTCGGCGCGCTCGGCGTACTCATTGAGGTCCCCTGAAGCGGCGCAGAATTACCAGCATCACCACCGGCGCGCCCAAGAGCGCGGTGATGACGTTCAAGGGCAAGACGATATTGTTGCCCGGCATTTCCGCGATTAGTCCCGCGCAGACGGTTGCGTTCGCGCCGGTCAAGCAAGTTCCCGGCAGCAGCATGCGGTGGTCCGATGCGCGCAGCAAGCCGCGGCAGAGGTGCGGCGCTGCAATGCCAACAAAGGCGATCGGACCGCAGAAGGCGGTCACCGCGCTGACCAGAAGCGCGGTCGATAGCACAATGAGCAGTCGCGCGCGCCGCAGGTTCGTTCCCATGCTGCGCGCATAATCTTCGCCCAGCAAGAGAGCGTTCAGCGCTTTGACCGACGGCGCGGCGATGAGCAAGCCAGCGCCGACAAAGGCTGCCAATATCGGCAGCTGCTCAAGCCTTACCGCGCTGAAGGAACCAAATGTCCAGTTGATAAAGGCTTGGATGCGCTCTGGCAGGGCAAAATAGAGCAGCAGGCTAACGAGCGACGAGACCAGATAGCCAAACATCAGCCCGAGGATCAAGAGGGTCAGGCTGCTGCGGATTCTGGTGGCGGCTAGCAGTACCAAGCTCATGGTCAAGCCCGCGCCTAGCCCGGCTGCCGTCGTCAGCAGCAGATCGCCCGTGAAACCCAGCCCGGTGATCATCGCCAAGCCCGACGCGCCGCTACCGAGAACCACCAGCGCCACGCCCAGGCTTGCGCCCGAACTGACGCCGAGTACGTATGGCTCTGCCAATGGGTTGCCAAAGTAAGTTTGCATCATCAGCCCGCTTGCGCCCAAAGCGATGCCTGCCAGCAGGGCGGCAAGCGTTTTGGGCAGCCGAAACTTGAGGACGATATTTGTCCACGCGGCATTGTCCGACTCGCCAAACAGCAGCGCCGTAACGACCTGCTCCAAGGGGATGGATACCGAACCCAGCGCCAGGCTCAGCAGCAGCAGCGCCGCCAGCAGCAAAGTCATGAGCAGCAAAATCATGCCGCGGCGGTCCAGCCCCGCTGTGCGGGCGGCAAAGCGATTTTGCTTCATGACAAGTGCGACACAGGCGCGACAGCTGCAGCGCGCATGACTCCCGTGTCGCCTCCTGTGTTCGCTCCAGGGTCCACTCCAGGGTCGCCGAGGAGCGCCGATGCCGGGGCGGTTTTCCGAAGCAGTTGCGACATCCTAGTCGCTCGCAAGTCGCTGATAAAAGCTGAATTCGTGCTCGGGCAGCAGCTGCGGATGGAATATCGCCACCAGGTCGCGCAAAATCAGCTGCGGATTGTTCACGCCCCATTCGTAATAATTGTTGCCGCCGTTGGCGTTTTCGTCGGCGTTGTTATTCCAGACCGCATCCGATTGAATAGCGGCAAAGTCGCCAAAGCGGGTGTCGAGCGCCAGCAAATCCGCTTGCGACGAAATTCCAAAGGTTTCCAGCAGCCATATATCCGCGTCTAGTCCGCCTTCATAAACCGCTTCAAAGCTCATGCCGCGGCTGGATCTTGACCCTTCTTCAGCCAGCAGCAAGTTGCCGCCGGCGTCTTGGATAAGCCTGCTTACATAGGTTTCCGCGCCGGGGATGAACCAGGCATCGGCGTAACCCAGGAAGGAGTTTATCAGCACAGTCGGTCGCTGCGCTTCCGCTAGGCTCGCGGTCCGCAGCAGCGTATCTTGGTACAGGGAGGCGATGTCATCGTATAGCGCCGTCGCGGCTGCTTCGCGGTTATAAAATAGGGCGATGAATTTCAGCCATTCGGCGCGCCCCAGCGGCGACGACTCGCGCCAACTGGCGTCCAGCGCCGTGAATATGCCCGCATCAAGCAAGATGGGGTGGGCGTCGCTATCGGGATTGAAGCCATAGCTCAAGACCAGTTGCGGCTGCAATGACAGCGCCAGCTCGATATTGATTTGCGCGCCGAAGCCCAACTCGGCGACCTGCCCATCGGCAACCGCGGTCCGCACTTCTGGCGTGCTGATATAAAAGGCGCTGTCGACGCCGACCAGATGGTCGAGCAGGTCAAGCTGCTGTAGCGTCGGCAGCTGCGTTGTAGACAGCGCGATGACATCGCCTGTGGGAACCTCGATGAATTGCGCGCCAGCGGCGAAGTCTTCCGCTGGTGGCGCGGGCGCGCCACATTGCACTAGCACATAGTCGAAGCTGGGCGCGCCGTCGTAAGCGTCGCTGACGCTGATGACCTTGTAGTGATTGTGATAAGCGACAGCGAGTTTTTCCGCGTCCAGAATCTCAATCTTATCAGGGAAGTAATCGACATCGGCGCGGTAATCGCTGACGCAGCCGTCGGTCAGGTTGCCGTCGCGCGCCGCGACCGGCTGCATGCTCATCAATATGGCGAAGAATAGAACTAGCTTGGCTGGCATTTTATCCCTCCTTTAAGGAATAAGGAGGAAACGGGGCTGGCTAGAAAAAAAGCCCGCCGGACAAGGGCAGGCGCATTTACGCTAACCACGCTCGTCTCCCTTTTGACGCGAAAGATTTACGAGCTAAGCCTCGGGCAGGAATTCGGACTTCTGATGCTGCCATCAGTTACCGCTGCGCGACAGTGTCGGACTTTCACCGACTTTCCCTGTTCGTGCCGAACATCCGGGTTCAGGCACACCCAAGGCTTAGAATATGAACGCGCCGAGCATATCACAGGCGCTTGTGATTGTCAAAGGATTCGTTTTCTCGTTTTCTCTGCAGGGCAATCGCATCGCATTTGCTTCAACACAGAGGCACCACAGAGGCACCGCTGGTCGCGCAGACAGAGCCCTGCGACACTGACCGCCAGCCGCCCCTGCCGATGCTATTTTTTCTTGGAATATATGGATGCGAGGTCCCTATATTTGCCAGATGGCAAATTCAAATCGGGCTAGTCTACATCTAGTTAGTCTTCATTGGGGGCTTTCATCAAGGTCTTCACCGGGATAGCGCAGTCCCCATTTTCCGCGGATTCGGTCCATGGTGTCCATGATTGCCAGGGTCTCGTCCAAGGGCATCACGTCGCACTCAATGCGCCCAGAACGAATGCAGTCGCCGACAGCCGCCGCTTCGTAATTGAAGCCGTTGCCTTCATTTTCAAATGTTAATGTCTCGGGCGCTTGCCCGGATAGCGCGACCGTCAGCTCGCTGGGGTGCCACCAATCCGCAAGCGCGATGTAACCCTTGCTGCCCATGATGCGGGCTTCCTGCGGCGTACTCAAGCGGATTGCAGTCGTGATTGTCGCCAATTCATAATCGCTGTATTTGAAGATCGTCGCCGAAAGCTCATCGACGCCGGTTGAACCCAACGCGACTTGGGAAACAATCTCGCTAGGCTGTTTGCCGAAGACCATCGACGCCAATTGCAGGCAATATACGCCAACATCCATCATCGCGCCGCCAGCCAACTGCGGATTGAATAAGCGATGGTCGGGCAGTATCTGCCCCATACGAAAGCCAAAATCGACTTGCAGCAGCATGACATCTCCGATGACCTTGTCCGCGAGCAATTCGCGCAGCTTGATCATGCCCGGGAAGAAGCGCGTCCAGAAGGCATCCATCAAAAATCGCTTGTTGGCGCGCGCGCAATCGACCATTGCCTGCGCCTGCGCGCGGTTGACGGCGAAGGGCTTTTCGCAGAGTACGTGCTTGCCCGCGTTCAGGCAGAGCAGGCTATGCGGCATGTGATAAGTATGCGGCGTGCCGATGTACACAACATCGACATCCGGGTCATTCGCCAGCGCTTCGTAACTTCCGTAAGTTTTGCTCGCGCCGAATTCCGCACCAAAGGCATCGGCTTTTGCTTGCGAGCGCGAGGCGACGGCGTATACCTCGGCATCGGGCAGGTAGCCCAAGCCAGTGGCGAATTTGCGCGAAATCGAGCCTAAGCCAATCAGTCCCCAGCGGATGCGGTCAGTCATGTCGGATATTCTCCGTTTTCATCTCGAGCCAGGCGATTTCCGCGGCGCTGAGTTTGATGTCAACCGCCGCCGCGTTGCTGGCGATTTCTTCGCTTTTCCAGTTGGCTACGATCGGGTGGTAGCGCGGATTGCTGCATAAGATGTATGCCACCGAGATTTGCGCTGGACTGAGCCCCTTGCGGTCCGCCAATGCCAAAACGCGGTCCAAGCGCTGGAAATTGCTCTCGTAGGCATAAGCGCCGATGGGATTGGTATCCCAATAACTGGTGAAGCTGTCCAGATTGTCGCGGCGGAACTTGCCGGTCATGAAGCCGCCCGCCAGGCTCGACCAGGTGAAAAGCGAAATCTGCTTGTCATCGTACCAGGCGCGGTCGGCTTCGCCTTGCGCGCCGCTGACGCTGATGCAGCCCGCCCAAGGTTCCTTGATCATTTCGGCGACGCTGAACTGGGGACTGCTGATGGCGAAGGGCGTTTTGCCATTGGCGGCGGCGTATGCGTTGGCGGCTTGGACCCGCTGCGCGCGCCAGTTGGAGCCGCCATATAGACCGATTTTGCCCGCGGCTTTGAATTCGTGCAGCACATCGACGATTTCGTCGACGGGGAAGTCCGGGCTGTCGCGATGCAGCAGATACAGTTCAACACTGTCAGTCTGCAAGCGCTCCAGCGATTCTTGCATGTCGCGGCGGATGAACTCGGGTCGGACGCGGTCGGGTTCGCCTTTATATGGATGCGCGCCCTTGGTCAATATCACCACTTGATCGCGAATGCCGCGGTCCGCAATCCATGCGCCCAGCTCTTTTTCGCAGCTGCCGCCGCCATAACCATGCGCGGTATCAAATGCCGTGAAGCCCTGTTCAAAGAGCGCGTCCAAGAGGCGGCGGTTGTCATCACGACTGTCGGCAGATAGCATCACCGTGCCTTGCATCAAGCGCGCCACGGGTTTATCCAAGCCCTGAATGCTAGTGTATTCCATAAATTCGCTTCCTTTCGGTACGCGCTTCATTGTATCGCAAAGCTGCGGATGAAACAGCGCAATCTGAGCGCTCCGCCGCGGCAATCGCGGCACTTTTTTTCACTAAGCGCGGCGCTTTGCTATGTAAACTTCGTGACTTTGTGGTGATTGTGGTGATTTTATTGGAACTGCCAGCCGCTAGACCCTAAAATGGCAAGACATCGCGCGGCTTGGAGCTGCCTTCTTTGGGCGGGCCGACCACGCCACGTTCTTCCATGACATCCATTATGCGCGCCGCGCGACCATAACCGATTCGCAAACGCCGCTGCAAGAGCGAGATTGACGCTTTTTTCTGCCGCCGCACCATCTCGACCGCGGTTTGATAAAGTTCATCTTCTTGCGGGTCCGCGCTGCCAGCCTTTTCCGCCATCATCAAGTCGCGCTGCGCGGGGTCATCCCAAAACGAAGCCTGGCTGAGCGCATCGCGTTTGGCCGCGCCGTCCGCATGCCCATTGCCTTGGATGCTATTGGCGCCCCCCGCCGCGGCTGGCAGGCTGATTGCTTCTATCCCCGCAAGCCCCAGGTTTTGCAGCTTCCAAAAGCGGGTGATGCTATCGATCTCTTCATCGGATACAAAAACGCCCTGCATGCGCTGCGGCACCGGCGCGTTACCCGACAAGTAGAGCATATCGCCCTTGCCTAGCAGCCGTTCCGCGCCCGGTTGGTCCAATATCACGCGGCTGTCGACGCTGCCGGCGACGGCGAAGGCGATGCGGGCTGGGAAATTGGCTTTGATTAGCCCCGTTACGACATCCACAGAGGGGCGCTGCGTGGCGATGACCAGATGAATGCCAGTCGCGCGAGCCAGCGCCGCAATGCGCGAAATGGCGCGTTCCGTTTCGTCAGCCGCGGACATCATCAGGTCGGCTAATTCGTCGATTATCACCACGATGTAGGGCATGGACGGCGAATCGGCTTCGAGAATGTGGTTGTAATCAATCAAGTGCCGCGCGCCGACTTGGCTGAACTTCTTGTAGCGCTCGTCCATCTCGCGCGTGACCCAGCGCAAAACGCCGACAGCCTTTTCGAGCTCGACGACAACAGGCGCGACCAAGTGCGGCAAGCCATTGTAGCCGGTCAATTCCACCCGTTTTGGATCGACCATAATGAACTTGACTTCGTCCGGCGACCGATTGGCGAGCATGCTGATAATGATGGCGTTTATGCACTTGGATTTCCCGGAACCGGTCGTGCCCGCAATCAAAAGGTGTGGCATCTGGCTAAGATCGGCGGAAACCGGGTTGCCGTCAACGGACATGCCCAGCGCGATTGCCAGCGGCGAATCAATCTCTTGGAAACTGCGCGATTCCATCACATCGCGCAAGCTGACCATGGCCGAATCCGGATTGGGCACTTCGATGCCGACGTAGCCCTTGCCTGGCACCGGCGCTTGGATGCGGATTGACTTCGCGCCCAGCGCCAGTTGCAAGTCCTTGTCCAATTGGGCGATTGCGCTGACCTTGACGCGGCTGCGCTTGCCCGCGCGCGATGTCTGATAATCGGGTTCGACGCCAAACTGCGTAATCACCGGACCGGTGTTCAGCTCTACCACGCGGCCTGGCGCGCCAAAACTTGCCAGCGTGTCTTCGATTATCTGAGACTGCTCTAGCAGGACTTCTTCGTCCATTTCGCCGCTAGAGCCGCCGGTGAGCGTTGCGCGGAAATTTGGCATCCGCCAATCGGAGCGCGGTCGCGAGCGGCGTGCCGAACTGGTCGGAACAGTTTGCATATCCGCAGCGAGCGGCTTCGCAGCCGGGCTAACTGTTTCCGCGCTTGCGGGTTCTGGGGCGGCATCTTTGCCATCAGCCTGCTGGGCATCATCAAGCCGCTGGGATGGAACCTCAGGTTTGCCGAGCGATTCCGAAGCCTCATCAGCGCCGCTGGCTGGGCTGAGTGCCCGCGCCGAATCCGCCCGGCGCGGCCTGGCGCGCGCTTTATCGTCCGCCCGCGGGCTGCCAGCGCCAAAAGCGTCCGCTGCGCGCGGTTCTTGGCGCGGCTGACTTTCGGGTACTTCTTCTGGAGGCTTCGTTGATTGTTTCATCGACTGCTTCATCGACTGCTTGGCTGGCTGCTTGGATGGCTGCTGGATCGGTCCTTCTTTAGGGGTGGCATTTTGGGCGGCTGGCGTCGGTCCACTTGGCCCCGTGAAGGGCTCGGCTTGGGCTGCAATTGGCTCGGATGGGGGGAGTGGCCGCCGGGATTCTTTTGGTAGCGGCGCGGGTTTGTCCCCAAAAGCGCGCCAGTTTGGTCTTATATTGGGTTTAGGCACCGGCGGCGGATTTGCAGCTGGCGCATGGCTACGCGCCTCAGATGCGCTAGTGGCGCTGTCGGCGCTGTCGGCGCTGTCATCGAAGCCAGCGATGAACCGCCCAAAGATGCGCGGTCCTTGCCGTTCAGGTTCTGTCATCGCCGGGATTTCATGGGCGGAGCCCGCCTTGGGTTCGGCTGCGGCACGCATGAGGCTGACACGTTTGGAAAGCATGTCGCGCAGTCGAATCGGTATCGGCATGGTTTCGCCGGATGGCTCTGGCAATGCGTTCATGCCCGCGACCGCGCCGGACAATTTTGCCGCCTCTGGCTTGGATACCCGGACATTCGCTTGCTGGGCGAGCAGCGCTTGTTCGTCCAATATTAATTGCTGCGCGCGCCGTCTGGCGGCTCGCTGCGCCATATTGTCGCGCAGGCTGCGCGTGAGGCTAACGGCGATTACCGCCAACTCCGCCATGCTCAAGCGCGTGATCATCATGGTAGCGAAGGTCAAAGCCATTGCCACGACCACAAATCCACCAACTTCGGTCAGGTTGATGACAAGGACCTGGTATATCCAGCCGCCGATGAGCCCGCCACCGCGCCCGCCGAGATAGGAGCGCTCTACCAAGCCACGCACGCAATCCGGCGCGCAATAGCTGTCGCTGGCATAGCTCAAGGACTCGCCAAAATGGAACAGTGTCAGCATGCCGATGAACGCGGTTATCGCGCCAGCCAGCCGCACCGGATCAATCATGGGCGCTTGCTCGCCAAAATGCCGAACAATTAACCACATGCCGATGGCAAACATCGTGATTGGCACAGCTAAAGCTCCCCAGCCCAGTACTTGACCGATTAGCTTGTGCACCAAGCCGATGGCAGCTTGCTCGCTTGATAGCGCGCTGAAAAAAAGCACGATGGCGGCAAATACCAGCCCGACGCCGATGAGATCCAGCTTGCGATCCAAATCGAGCCATTCGCTGGATTTGAAGATTGGTGCCTTGTTGGGGCGGACCTGGCTGCTGGGGCTTGTTCCCCGCTCATCGGCGGTGGCGCGCTGCGAGCGCAGCCCAGCCGCGCCGACAGTTTGCTTTTCGCGCCCGGTCCTGCGCGTTTCGCCAGGGCTTGCGCCAAAGGCGGCGCGCACGGACGATTTGCGTGTTTTGTCTCCCGAAGGGCTGGTGGGCTGCGGCGGGCGATTGTCCGCGTCCGCTTTGCTCCGTTTCAGGTTGTGGCGCAGCTTGCCGACGCGGCTGGATAGCGCCTTTAGCTTGCTTGCTTTGCCATGCTTGTTGCGGGGACCTGGCTCTTGCTTCGCGCCGACAGTCGCTTTGCCGCTGCGGAAGGGCGGCCGCAGGCGGCTGAACCGGCGAGCGGCTGCGTCTTGCTTATCGCCGCCGTCCGCGCCTTTGTTTGCGCTTGGCTTGCTGTGCGGAACTTGGGCAGGTTTTTGCGCAGCGCGCTTGTCGCCGCGCTCGCGCGGCTTTACAGCTTGTTGTTTGACCGGGCGCGGCTTCTTGCCCGGGCGCGCTGCGCTGGCAGCCCGCTGCGGAGGATTGCCGTCGCGTGGACTCGCGGGGCGCGCAGCTTTCCTATCGCTGCTTGCCCTGTTAGCCTCGCTATCCCGGCGCGACCTGCCGCCACCCAAGACATTAGAAGAGCCGCGCTGGTCACTGCCCAAGGTATCCGGGTCGAAATACTCGTCGTCGTCGATGTATTCTGGCTCATCGCCGCCGCGCTGGTTCATCATTCAACCTTGACTGATTATGATTGAAGGCTTGGAAACATAATGCCCCAAATTCTGAGGCCCCTTCACAAAGCATAGCACATAAGCCGATAGTGGGCGACTGGGCTTAGAACATATATTCGCGGCAGCTTATGCGCATCTTGAGGCAAGAGCGCTCTTCGTTCGGCGGCGCGGCGGCGGCTGCGCTCAAATCGCAATCGGATTCGCCAGCAAGCCTGTTAGCAGGTCGATGCAGGCATGTACATCTCGGATGTCGACGGTTTCACTTGTCGTATGCAGATAGCGGGTGGGGATTGAAATGCAGCCGCTGGGCACGCCAGCATCCGCCAATTGAATCGCGGACGCGTCAGTTGTGCCGCCAGCCAGCAGCTCAAGTTGATAGGCAATGCCATCCGCTTCGCAGCGGTCTATCATCCAATTCTTGATGCTCACTGGCACTACCAAGCCCGGGTCGTGAACCTTGATTGCCGCGCCCGCGCCCAGCTTGACCAGCATTTTGCGCCCGCGGATTTGATCGCCGCTGCCCGTAACATCAATGGCGATGCCGATATCGGGGCGGAGGCCCTGCGCCGCGGTCTTCGCGCCGCGCAAGCCAACTTCTTCTTGGACCGTGAATGCGAAGTAGACTTCGTTTGGCGTTTGGCGATGCAGCCTGCGCATGGCTTCGATTGCCACAACGCAGCCGATGCGGTCATCAAGCGACTTGGCCACGATGCGCTGACCGCGTGTCTGCATCTCGCGCATGAATCCGGCTGGCTGCCCGACAGGGGTGGCATTGCTGTCATTGTCCATTTGCACGTCAATATAGAAATCGCCTAGTGATTTGCCGCTGCCGTTTTGCGCCGCGATGACACCGACCGTGCCGTCTTCAAAGAGCACGCGGTTGCCGTTGAGCGTGTCGGCGCGCAAGCCGCCCATTGCCGAAAAGCGCAGATAGCCGCTTTCCGGTTCCTGGTAGGTCGCCATCAGACCAATCTCGTCCATGTGCGCGGCGACCAGGACCTTTTTGCCGCCATTGCCAACGCGGCAGATTAGATTGCCCAAACCGTCAACCCAAATCTCATCCGCCAGCGCGCTCACCTCGGCGCGGATTATGTCGCGGATGCGATGTTCATAGCCGGGCGGTCCCCAGGTTTCCACCAGTTTTCGTGTCAGTTCAATCACGACAATCTCCAAAATCCAAGACAGCATCAGAGTCTGTATTGTAACGCCAATTCTATTGCCTATCGACAGCGGTTTTGCCCAGGACAGTTTACTTTAATTGTGGCTGGCGCGATTGCAATCGCATGGGCAAGCCGTCGCGCGGGAACATGGTGATGAATGGCTGCGGCTTTATCTCTACGCCCGCGTCCAGGCGCAGCTGGAAGCGCTGCGCGATCGTCGCCAGCAGCAAGTTAGCTTCCATAGTGGCGAAGCTGTTGCCGATGCAGACGCGCGGTCCGCCGCCAAAGGGGATGTAGGCGTATTTGGGAATCTCGGCGCTATGGTCTTCTGCCCAGCGTTCGGGGATGAATTCGTTAGGCTGCCGCCAGATATCGGGATGGCGGTGAACGCAATAGATTAGAATCTGCGCGCTGGACCGCTGCGGGAAGCTGTAACCCAAGACCGTCGTTGCCGCTTCGTTCACGCGGCTTATCAACCAGACTGGGGGCATCAAGCGCATGGATTCTTTGAGCACCATTTCGGTATAAGGCAGGCGGCGCAAGTCCGACAGCGCTGGCGCTTGCCCCGCCAGCACACTGTCCAGCTCGTCATGAAGCCGCTTTTCGACGCGCGGGTTTTGCGCCAGCAGCCACCAAGTCCAGTTGAGCGCATTCGCCGTCGTCTCGTGGCCCGCCAAGAAGAGCGTAACCGCCTCGTCGCGCACTTGCAGGTCGGTCATGCGTTCGCCGTCTTCGTCTTCCGACAAGAGCAGCATGGACAACAAGTCGCCACGGTCTTCGCCAGTGGCGCGCCGTTGATTGATAAATCCATAAACGATTTTGTTCAGCACGGCATTGGCGCGGCGCGAGCGAACGCGCAGGGGGGTGGGGACCCAAGCTGGCAATAAGTTGGCGGTATTGCTGGCTTTCTGTACGATTTCTACAGCTGCTTTGACTTGCTTGACCGTGGTCGAAGCGTCGGCGTCGAATAAGGTGCGCCCGACAATCATCAGCGTCAGCTGCATCATCTCTTTATCGACGTCAAGCACAGCGCCGTCTCGCCAGCGCTCCATGCGCTGCAAGGCGTAATTGACCATCGTATCGGCATAAGCCGTGATGCGCTGGGTATGGAAAGCCGGCGCGACCAGCCGCCGCTGGCGCTTCCAAAACGCGCCATTGCTCGTAACCAGCCCCTTGCCCATGAAGCGCGCCAAGCCCGTTTCTTCGTTGGTGTAATCCGGTCCTTTGATGAAGATATCGGCTTGCCGCACCAGAATTTCGCGTATCATTTCGGGATTGGCAATCAGGTACTGGTGGCGATCGCCCGATAGGTAGTGCATGACATCGCCGTAGTCAGCCATCCATTCCGTTACGCGCGCCAGCGGGTCCGCCAAGAAGCGGCGATAGGTAAGGTACTGTTCGATGGGATTGGGTCCGATATTTGGCGGTCCCGGCGGGAAAACTCCCTCACTCATTGCCGCTTGCCTCGAATTTAGCTTCTGATGTCGATTGTCAAGTATAATTCTAAACATATCCTTAGAGAGATTTTAGCCGATTATAGCCCTTGATGATAATCGCAATACAAGTTTATGTTTGCGCCAGCAAGCCAGATTTGCGACAATATGCGCCGCAGATGATGGCGAAGGAGAAGAGGCTGCTACATGTATACGATTGGGCTCGATTTTGGAACATTGTCCGGGCGCGCGGTATTGGTTGATACGCGCGATGGGGGCGAGATTGCCGAAGCGGTCTTTGAATATCCGCATGCTGTCATGGACGAAACCTTGCCTTCTGGCAAGCGCTTGCCGCCAGATTGGGCGCTGCAGCACCCGCAAGATTATATTGATGTCTTTGCGAAGACGATCCCGGCGGTCTTAAAAGCCAGCGGCGTCAATGCGGCTGATGTCAAAGGAATTGGCATAGACTTCACCGCCAGCTCGCCCATGCCGACCAAGTCCGATGGCAAGCCGCTCTGTTTCTTGCCCGAGCTGGAAGACGAGCCGCATGCTTATATCAAACTGTGGAAGCATCACGCCGCGCAGCGCCAAGCCGACCAAATCAATGAAACAGCCCGACAAATGGGCGAAAGCTGGCTGCCACGTTATGGCGGCAAAATCTCCTCCGAGTGGTTCTTCAGCAAGCTGCTGCAGATTCTGCAAGAACGTCCCGATATTTATGCCCAGATTGATAAATTCGTGGAAGCAGCCGATTGGGTAATCTGGCAGTTGACCGGCGTGGAAACGCGCAACACCTGCACAGCCGGTTACAAAGCGATGGTGCAAGATGGCGATTTCCCTTCCAAGGACTATTTCAAAGCCCTGGATCCAGCCTTCGAAAACGTAGTCGACGAGAAAATCGGACGAGAATTCGCCGAACTGGGCGCAAGAGCCGGCGGCTTAAGCGAAGCGATGGCGCGGATGATGGGACTGCCGGCTGGCATCGCGGTCGCGGTAGCCAATGTTGACGCGCACGTAACCGCGCCGGCGGTAAAAGCCACCGACCCAGGCATCATGGTCATGGTGATGGGCACCTCTTCCTGCCATATTCTGTCTGGAACAGACTTGAAAGAGGTTGACGGCATGTGCGGCGTTGTCAAAGGCGGCGTCATTCCCGGCTTATACGGCTACGAAGCTGGGCAAAGCGCCGTCGGCGACATCTTTGCCTGGTTCGTCGACAATGCCGTGCCGCCAGCCTATCACGAGGCGGCGGCCAGCGCGGGCATGGGCATACACGAATACCTGGAACGGGAAGCCGCCAAGCAGAAGGTCGGCGAACACGGGCTCATCGCGCTGGACTGGTGGAACGGCAACCGCAGCACCTTGGTCGATGTTGATTTGAACGGCATGATCCTGGGCATGACGCTGGCGACGCGCGCGCCAGAGATATATCGCGCGCTTATCGAAGCGACGGCATTTGGCACGCGCGAGATAATCGAAGCATTCGAAGCCAAGGGCGTCGAAGTCAAAGAACTGGTTGCGGCTGGCGGCTTGCCAGAGAAAAACGCGCTGCTGCGGCAAATTTATGCCGATGTTACGGGCAGAACATTCAAGCTCTCCGGTTCGGCGCAGGCACCCGCGCTGGGCTCCGCCATGCACGCGGCGGTTGCGGCCGGCATCTACCCCGACATTCAAGCCGCCGCCGCCAAAATGGGCAAGCTCAAAGACGAAGTCGTCAGCCCAATCCCAGCAAATCAGCTCGTTTATGACAAACTCTACGCCGAGTATCGGCTGCTCTACGAGTACTTTGGGCGCGGAGCCAACGATGTCATGAAACGTCTAAAAGCGATCAAACACGCCGCTTTATCCTAAATCTATATGCGCCTTGCAGATATCAAGGTCCTTTTTCTGCAAAAACGTACAAAGTTATTCCGTTTGTCATGGCAAGCGGGCACACGCTTGCCATCCGCCGTTGCCCGCCGCAGTCCGGCATCAAGCAATTCCTCATTCATAACAAGGCACCAATTCGGCAGCCGCCTCTGATTTTCTAGTCAATTTTGACAAGACAATCAATTTATTTGGCTGGATTGCTTGCTAACAATGTCTATTTCATGCTATTATTACAGAAGGCTTTGATGTTTTCTGCGTGATTCACAAGCCGTTTTGTGAAAACCTGACAAAAGTATTGCTCAGAATTGTGATAATTTTGCGGTGACTCGGAAAGTTTAGTCTACGCTAGACTAATTATAGTCGAAATTGTTAGCTATTGCAGTTGAACTGCTTGGAGGGACGCGCATGGATAAGCGCAAGATGCTGTACCGGCTTTTGTCGATTTTTATAGGTTTAGCGGTTTTGTATAGCTTTGGCTTCCGCGCCATTGCGCAGGACGCCCCTCCCGAAGAGGATGCGGCAGCTGTAGAAGTTGTGATGGAAGATGGCATCAGCGCGGCTAAGGTGCAAAACAATCTGAACCAAGTCTGGATTCTGCTAGCGGGATTCTTGGTATTCTTCATGCAGGCTGGCTTTGCCATGCTGGAAGGCGGCATGATACGCGAAACGGGGGTGGTCAATTCGCTCGCCGAAAACTTCATGGACGCTTGTGTTACCGGCATTGTCTTTTTCATCGTCGGCTATGGCATCGCCTACGGCGCGTATGATGCCGAGGCGGGCATCGGCAGTTCGATTCTCGGTGAGGTCGAATTCTTCTTGGGCGGTATCAATGGCGCGAACCCGGGCGACGGCGAAATACTGGTGAGCTTCTTCTTCCAGTTCGCCTTTGCCGGCGCAGCCGCGACTATCGCCACGGGCGCGATGGCGGAACGCACGAACTTCGTGGGCAAGTTGATTTACAGCGCCATCTTGGGCGCGATAATTTATCCGGTCGTTGTTTTCTGGACTTGGGGCGGTGGTTGGATCACCGAGCAGGGCTTCATTGACTTCGCTGGCTCAACAATCGTACACATGACCGGCGGCATTGTCGCGCTGGTGGGCGCGTACATGGTGGGTCCGCGCGCCGGGCGCATCTTCGGGCGTCCGCCCGAAGCGTCGAACCTGGGGCTTGCGGCGCTTGGCACCTTTATCCTTTGGTTCGGCTGGTATGGCTTTAATGTCGGCTCGACCTTGGGCGCCGACAACACCAACCAACTGGGGCTGGTGGCGGTCAATACCACGCTGGCGGCGACGGCAGGCGCGCTGGGCGCGATGTTCTATACCTATTTCCTCACCCAGAATTGGAACATGAGCTTCATCTTGAATGGCTCGCTGGCTGGCCTTGTTGGCATCACAGCCGGCTGCGCGTCGGTCACGCCCTTTGGCGCGCTAGTCATTGGCCTTCTGTCCGGCATCTTAGTTGTCATTTCGATCAGCGTGGTTGAATCGCTGAAGATTGACGATGCGGTAGGCGCTTTTTCAGTACATGGCGCATGCGGCGCTTTTGGCACGATAATGATCGGCATCGTTGGTTCAGCCGCGCTGGGCGCGCCCAGCTTGCTGGACGGCGGCACCTTGGATACCCTGGGCGCGCAGATAGTTGGGGTCGTCGGCGTTCTGATTTGGGCGGGTGTAGCCAGCTTCTTGATGTTTGGCGCATTAAGAGCCGCCAACATCTTGCATGTCGATCCGGAAGCGGACAGAATTGGCATCGACGCCTACGAGCATCATGCCTCGGTCTGGCCCAATGTGCTGCCGCTGCGCGAGGATGAAGATTAAGATTGTCGCCCTGCGACTAGCGAATCGGAAGTAAATCGGCAGCGCATCAGAAGTAATTCGGATAAGAAAAGCGGCTCGAAAAGAGCCGTTTTTTTCTTGTGCAATTTAGTCCAAGTGGTCTGGCTTAGAGCAGGTCGCTGTCTAGCATGAAGGTAGCGGGACCATCATTGTGGATTTCCACTTGCATCAGCGCGCCGAAGACACCGTGCTCAATGCGCTGTACGCCTGCGGCACCTAAGCATTGGGCGAAATGCGTCACCAGCGGCTCTGCCACTTGCGGCGGGGCGGCGTCGATATAGCTGGGGCGTCTGCCTTTGCGGGCGTCGGCATAGAGCGTGAATTGCGATACCAGCAAAACGCCACCCTTGATATCAAGCAGCGACAAGTTCATCTTGCCGGCCGCGTCCGAAAATACGCGCAGGTTGGCAGTCTTATTTGCTAGGCGCTCGGCAATTTCGCGCTCGTCGCTATGTTTTATCCCGATAAGCGCCACGAAGCCTTGATCAATCGCCCCAGTAACAAGCCCGTCCACCGTCACCGCGCCGGCGCTCACACGTTGCAGCAGCACTCTCATATCAGACTCCACTAATCTTATGGTTAATCCTCAATAAGAATCGGTAGAAGCGGCTCGTTGAGTCGCCCGATTCCTAGGCGCGCTGGTTGAGAATCCGCATCACGCGCAGTAAGAAATAATGGCAGCAGGTATCCACATGGTACTGGATATCCATTTCTTCGATTGCTCGGTCATAGACGCCGCTGATTTGGAAGGTCGGCGCGCGCGCATGTTCGCCGCACTGGATATCGGTGAACTTGCGCCGCAAGCCCGCCTCAATTGAGCGGCTTGTGCTTAAAATCATTTGCTCCAGTTCTGCTTGGTCGAGGAAAGCCTCTGGAAAGGCTTCGCCTTCGGCGCGCAAATCAAATTTAATGTTCATCTGTTTGGCTCGTGTCGGGCTCTTCGTTTCGCCGCAGCGCGATTGACGCTCGGCTGACCAAGGCTTAATCCAGCATGGGATTCACGCGCTGTACAAGCTGAATCGTATAGCCCCAGGGGTCGCGAAGGAATGCCAGCTTGTCGCCGCCCGGTGTGGTATCGACATCGCCATCCAATTCTGCACCAGCCGCCGCCAGGCGCTGACGCTCGGCTTCCATATCATCAACCGCGAAAGCCAGGTGAAATGTGACGGGATGATAAGCGCTGTAGTTGACAAACTCGCCTAGCGGGTTGCTGTATACTTCAACCAAGGTCTTGCGCGCCGAATCCGCCAAAAAGTGAATATACGGCGGTTCATCGAAAGAACGAACGATCGTCATTTCCAGATGCTCGACATACCAAGCCGCCAGCGCTTTGGCATCTTCCACATTAAAGGCTGCGTGCTCTAGTCTCATAACTTTCCCCTACTCCAGTTCAAAATGCTCGCTGTCGCGCGCTGCTGGCTCATCATCCTCAAGCTCGGGCAAGCCCTGGCTGCGCACCCAGCTGATGCCCATCATGACCACAAAGATGATTGCGACGCACACAAATATGATTTCATCAAATGGACCCAGCGCGCCATGCGCGAGTATGACGACCATGAGCGTCTTCCGCGTGAATCAAGCCACAGATGCTTGATTATAGACGAAGCCGCGCCAAATCTGTAGCGAGTCTTGCGCGCCGCAAGGAGCAGTCTTTAGCACTGCTGTCGAGCGGCTGCGTAAAATTATGTCGCTGCATTTGCTCGGCTGCGCCAGCAAAAAAAAGACGCAAATGGGCAATCCGCAGCGATTAATCGCTGTCAAGCGGTATCTTTATCTTGCCACTGGCAGCGGCGGGCGCACTATCCTTGGAAACGGCTTTGGAAGCGGCTTCGGAAGTGGCTTTGCTGTTGTCATTCGCATCGCTGATGTTGATGCGCACCGACTGCTTGCCCAACTGTCCACGCCGTCCGCGCGCTCGCTTGCGCTTGTGCATTTTGCCTTGCTTTTTCACGACCTGAACGTTTAACTCAATCTCTTCTTCAACTGGTTCGGCTGCGTCGATTGTGATGCTGTTTTGCGCGATGAATTCGGCGCTTTGCGCGCCAGGGCTTATGACAGCGGCGGCCTCATCGTCCGCCGATAGGGCGCTAGCTGCATAGTCGGGCTTGCGGGGGCGGGATTGAAGTTCATCCGAGGGCTGCGCCATTGTCTGTGGATGCTTGTTTTTGGCATTCGGTTCATCTGGCGTTTCATTCGCTACATTCGCTACATTCGCTACATTCGCTTCATTCACTACATCCGCTACATTCGCTACATTCGCTACATTCGCTTCATTAACTACATTCGCATCAGCGTTCATCGCGGCTTCGTCCCGCGTGGCGCGCATGCCTGCGACAATCTGCCGGATTTGATCTTCAAAGGTATCCCAGCGCGATGGCGCAAGCGACTCCAGCATGAGTTCAAGCGCGTCATTTAGCGCGCTGCCGGGCATTTCGCTGGCTTGCAGCGCGAAGATGCGATAGACGCGCAAGGGACGATAAGTCGGATAGAGGCGCAGCCCTTCGTTTAGAATTGACAAGGCTTGCTCATATTCTTGCAGGGCGTAAAGCGTCGCGCCCAGCCATGTATGTAGACGCGGCAGGTCCTTGGCTGGCAGGCTTTTGCCCTTGGGCAGGGCAAGCAGCTCGCGATAGAGTGGCAGCGCTTGTTCGGGCACATCAAAAGCCGACCAGCATACAGCTAACTCGAACTTGATGCGGGCGTTCTGGGGGAATGTCGCGTGCAACTGCCGAAAATGCTCGATAGCGCCCTTGAGCTTGCCTTGCTGCTTCAATGTCAAGCCCACGTCTATCAATTCGCTGACAACAGCCATAACTCAATATCCCAAGCATTTCCCTATGGTCAGTATAACATGCAACGCTAATACTACGCAGTTTGCGCGCTGCGGTCGCGGAACAGTCTTAAAGTCCAGCTTATTCGCGGCTCCGCCAGTCCGCTTGCGACCGCGCCTAGGCATTGATTACGGGAACCACATAGCCCTCGTCGAGCCACTCATGCAGCTTCGCGGGTTCGACGCTCGCGCCAATAAAGCCGTCCGGGTTCGCGCGCAATGTCGTAACGAGCAGGCTATCCACGTTGTAACGCGCGCGGAAATCATGGTAGATGCCAAAGCGTTCCGAAAGATAGCACCATGGCGCTTTGCGATATCGGCTGCGCTGGCTGAGTTTGGGCAGCCGATAGTCTAGCGGCGCTTGCTTGCGCGCGTTAAGAATCACATCCGCGTAGCGCGTTACCATTTTCTCAAGCGAGAACTCCCGCTTGAGGTATTGCAAGGTCGCCGGTGCCGCGCGTCGTTTTTCGCTTAATATGTCATGCGCGCATGCGGCTGCCGCGGCGATGTCGCCGTAATCGACCCGATCAAGGTGTTCGTCCGAGAATAAATCGCGATAAGTCGAGACGCGCGCCAGAATCGGCGGCGTGCCACAGCCCAGCGATTCGAAGGGCGTATTGCCGAAGGTCTCGACGCAGTTGCCGATGCACATCGTGACATCGGCAATGCTGTAGTATTGCGCGATTAAATCTTCACTGATCCAATCGTGGAAGTAAAAGGTCGCTGTCAGCCCTGCCGCGCCAATCGCTTGCCGCAGCCGCTGATAGTAGGCGCGCGTACTCGGTTCGGTTTCCGCGTCTAAGCCGCGCGGCACCAGGACGCGCAAATCGCGCCAGCCATAGTCATTGACCAGTTTTTCCGCCACCTGCAGCACTTCATAGATGCCCTTGTTCAAATCCGGTCTGTGCGGGAACAGCAGCGTCGGGCAGTCCGCTATCGATTTGGGTATCAGCTTGTAGATGGCATCCGGCTTGGTATAGCGAAATTTACGCCAGTCAAAGCCGTTATGTATGGCTTGCATTCTTGTCTCGACATCCGGGCAAAACTGCGAAACTACCGCCGCGTAAGACGCTCTTGTATGTTCGGAGGGCAAGATCCATTCATCGCCTTGAAAGAGCAGGGCGGATTGCAAAGTCTCTGGGAAGATGATGCTGCGCATCGAAATGATGGTGGGCTTGTCGCGATGCACGTAAGGAAATATCAAACCGCCATCGTGACTGTAATGGATATCGGCATTGGCAATCGCGTCTCCGACTGCGCGCATGGCGTTGCCGATATGATAAATGGGTGTGAAATAAGGTTCGGGATAGGGCTGTTTGAAGCGCAGAATCGGTTTGATTTGCACGTTTTCGTGCCATGCGAATGGCACTGTGGATGCTTCGTGGCGGGTCGATAGTATCGTCAAGCGATGCCCAAGTTCGCCTAGATGAAGCGCAACTTTCTTGAGCTGGACTTGCCCGCCGCCCATCGCGAAATCGGGAAAAAGCGGCGTCATAGAAAAAACGGCAATCCGCTTGCCTTCGCTTGCAGTCATGTCATTCCAGTTCGCTTATTAGCGAGCCAAACCCTTTTGCGAGCCGACTCAAGTGTAACATGGCGGTCGAAAGCGCATTTGCACACTGGGTCCTGCAATGCTCGCAGCCGGGCCGATTGACCCAAGTCGCAGCCGAGGTCCATCTTCATCAATCGCTAATCAGCGTGCCAACCGAGAAGTCCCCGCGCAGCGCCTTCACCAAGTCATCCGGGTTCCAAAAGTTCAGCACGATGATCGGCATTTCGTTTTCTTGGCATATGGTGAATGCCGTGGTATCCATCACGCGCAGTTTGCCTTCGAGCACGTCTTGGTATGCCAATCTGCTATAGCGCGTGGCGGCTGGGTTTTGCAGGGGATCATCGGAATACACGCCATCCACTTTGGTCGCTTTCACAATTACATCGGCATCAATCTCGCTGGCGCGCAAGGCGGCCGCGGAATCGGTCGTGAAATAGGGCGCGCCCATTCCGCCGGTCAGAATGACGACGCGCCCCTTTTCCAAATGTCGAATCGCGCGCAGGCGGATGTAAGGCTCGGCGATTGAATTCATTTGCACCGCGGTTTGCACGCGGGTGATGATGCCTACCCGCTCGATGGCGTCTTGCAGCGCCAAGCCGTTCATCACCGTGGCGATCATGCCCATGTGGTCAGCCGTGCTGCGCTCCATGCCCAGCTTAGCCGCGGGCTCGCCACGCCACAAGTTGCCGCCGCCGATAACGATGGCGACTTGCATTCCCAATTCATAAACTCCCAGCACGCGCCTGGCAATGTAGGCTGACTTTTCGCGATCAATGCCGCCGCCATTGTCCCCTGCCAAGGCTTCTCCGCTTAGTTTAAGCACGATGCGTTTATAGGGCAGCTTATTTGTCTCGCTCATGTCCGCTCCTTGTCTCAAAATTATTCAACTTTGTTCGCGGTTCTATGCAGCTAATCAAGCATCCAAAATTCGTCGGTCAAGTCCAGCTTGGCGAATATCGCGCGCGCTTCATTCATTGTTCTGCCGCGGTAGGACCGCGACATGCGGTCGCCATACCACAGCCGCGACAGGTCCCATACCTTTTGCAGAGGCAGCGCCGCGCCTTTGCGCCTATCTTCCCGCCGCCGCCACTGCTCTATCTCGCTCTCCGCACGGAAGAACAAAATAGTCGCTCATGTGTCAATGAGGTCGTCGTACCAATTGCGGAAAGGTTTGGCGAAATGTACGATTCCCCCGTCCTCGGCAATCAGCTCGCTGTTCTCGATTGAGAAATGGATAAGGTTGCGGTCGAGCGGATGGCGCGCTTGGATGCGCGCGTCCGCTCCTAGCATGGCTGGTATGCCCAGCGCGTCCCAAGCGCAATTGGCGTATAGGCAGCGCGCGCCAACGCTGACTTGGTAGTCGGTAGCGACAGCCGACAATGGATTCGCCATCAAAATTTCATGCGAGCCGGGGCGCAGGAATAGCGCATGCGCCTTATGCAGCCGCCGTAATGCCTGTTCCGCGCTTGGCGCGGCTATATGGAATTGCCGGGCGATTTCTTCGACGCCGGGTGGCAAGCCGCAATTTGCGAAGCTGCGGTAGACAAATCGCCTAATGTCCCAGTCAATTTGCTCTAGCATGTCAGCAGCTATTGGCAAAATAAAAGGACTAGCGCGGCGCTAATCCTCTCATTGTCTTGCTGGTCCGTGGGTAAGGGCATTTCGGCTTGCCTTGCTCGCAGCCGCCTTATGCTCCGTCGCCAATGACGAAGCGCTGGAAGCGCCCGATGTTGATGGTTTCGCCAACTTCGGCGACCGTTTCCTGCAAATACTGGCTGATTGTTTTGTCGTCGTCCTTGATGAAAGCCTGTTCCATCAGCACAATCTCTTCGTACCATTTGTTCATGCGCCCGGCGACAATCTTTTCCGCGATATGCTCTGGCTTGCCCTCTTCAAGCGCGCGCTCAAGCTGGACGCGCGTTTCGGCTGCGACGCTGTCTTGCGGCACATCTTCGCGCTTGACATATTGCGGATTGAGGTTGGCGATGTGCATCGCGATATCTTTGGCGAATGCTTTGAAGCGGTCGGTGGCCGCGACGAAATCGGTCTCGCAGTTGACTTCGACGATGACCGCCAAGCGGTTGTCAAAGTGTAGGTAATTGCCGATGACGCCTTCATTGGCGCTCCTGCCTTTGCCTTGCAGCTTGATGCCGTCTTTGAGCGCCTTTTCGCGCAGGAATGCCGCCGCTTGGTCCATATCACCGTCAAACTGCTCCAGCGCCTTCTTGCAGTCCAAGGGACCAGCGCCGGTCTTGTCTCGTAATTGTTTGACTTCTTTTGCGCTTACTGCCATTTGCCTTACATACTCCATTTTGACAGGGTTGTCAGTTATGCTTCTATTATTCAGCTATTCAGCTTGGGCTTCAGCTTGGGTGGTGGCTTCTTTGCTGGCTTCATCCGCCGCTGCTTCGTCATCGCCAAAGAGCTTGGAATCGCGCAGTTTCGCCAAGGTTGATTCGCCCAGCAAATCTTCATCGCCGAGTTCGTCGTCATAGGCGCTGCTGAAAACCTGCTCTTCATCTTCTTCGCTGCTGGCGGACTGGCGCAGGTTATGTCCTTCTAGGACAGCGTCAGCCAATGCGCCTACCAAGAGCCGAATCGAGCGCATGGCGTCGTCGTTCGCGGGCAAAATGTGATCAACCAGGTCCGGGTTGGCATTGGTATCAACCAGCGCCATGACCGGAATTCCCAGGATATTGGCTTCTTTCACGGCGGTATGTTCGCGTTCAGCATCCACGACGATGAGCATATCCGGGATGCGCTTCATCTCGCGAATGCCGCCGAGCCGCAATTGCAGCTTGGAAATCTTACGGCTGAGCACCAACGCTTCTTTCTTTGTCAGCTTGTCAAACTCGCCGGCGTCGCGCCGTTCTTCGAGCTGCTTTAATGTGTCGATGCGGCTGCGGATGGTCTTCCAATTGGTGAGCGTGCCGCCTAACCAGCGGTACGTAACATAGGGCATATCGCAGCGCGTCGCTTCTCGTTGGACAATTTCCTGCGCCTGCCGCTTGGTGCCGACGAAAAGCACATTGCCGCCTTCGGCGATCATCTTGGCGATCATGTCGTGGAAGTGGTGGAGGTTTTTTAATGTAATCTGCAAGTCGATGATGTGGATCCCGTTGCGTTGGGTGAAGATGAACTCATTCATCTTGGGATTCCACTTGTTGGTGCGATGTCCAAAGTGGACACCGGTTTCGAGAAGGGAACGCATTTTTACCGATGAGGGCATTACAGATCTCCTTGATCAATTGGTGTTTGGGTCTCGCATATCGTTCATCCTCCGGTGAAAATCCGCCATGGACGGGCAACACCCACCAAGAGTCCCGATATGTGGAATTTGAAAGCGCGACCTTAGCGCGATTCCGCCGCGGATTCTATCACAGGCGAGCAAGCGCGGCAATGATGTCTTTCGAGCAGCGCGGGCAAGCGCCGCGTCAGCTAACTAATTTGCCAAATTGACTTGCAGTATCGCGCGCAAGGCTTTCAAGAAGGCGGCGTTGGCTTCTCTTGTGCCTAGGCTCAGCCGCATAGCATAGGGCAAATCGTTGCGCGTTTGCGCGCGCAGCAAAAAGCCACGTTCCAAGAGCGCCCGCTGCATTTTATCCGCCGGCATACGCGTTTCGAACAGAATGAAATTTGCCGCCGGCTTCCAATAGCGGATGCCTAACTGCTCCAACCCAGCGCAGACCCATTCCGCTTCGGCTCTCAAATAGGTGACGACCTTTTGCACATGGTCTTGGTCGCCACAAGCCGCGATGCCAGCAGCCAAAGCCAATTTGTTCTGGTGAAACCCGCGCTGCAAGCCCGAGATGTAGTTGGCAATTTCGGGCTTGGCGATGCCATAGCCAAGACGCAAGCCAGCCAAGCCGTATGCCTTGGAAAAGCTGTGTACCACGACGATATTCTTGCCTTCGAGAACGTAGCGAAGCGAATCGGGATATGCGGGATCCTGCACAAAATGGTGATAGACTTCGTCAGCAAGGACCAATACATGCGCGGGAATACCGCGCATCAGCGCCGCCATCGTTTCCGCGGATATTATGGTGCCGGTTGGATTGTTGGGATTGCAGAGCATGATTAGCCGCGTTCGCTTGGTGATCGCCCCCAGCACAGCCTCGACGCGGTACGCGAAGCTATCGGGCTGCAGCGGCACATCCACGACCTTTGCGCCCAGGGGTTGTGATACTTTCTTATATGCGCCGGTGAATGTCGGCGAAGACAGAATCATCTCGTCACCGGGGCGCAGGAATCCGCGCGCTATCAATTCGAGCGACTCGAAACCGCTGCAACCGGTGTAAACATGCTCTGTTGTCAAGCCGCGCCCAAGTACCTTAACGATGGCTTGACGCAAGGCTATATCCGAGTAATCTGGGTAGGTGGATAGCTTGGGCGCAAGCGCGGTAATGGCAGCGACCGCCTTTGGCGACGGTCCCAATGGATTTTCGTTGTTTGCTAAATGATATATTTTGCTGATGCCATGTTTGTTTTGCAGGTCATTCAGAAAGTCTTCCTCCGAGTCACGCTCGCTGGCGCGCGCGAAAGGCTGCAAATCCGCATTATATGTGAGTTGGCTCATGTGAGGCTTTCTCGACCTAGCTTTGCAAGGCATGTTATTGGCATGTTATTGTATGTACGCGCGACAATCCTAAGTGCTAAGCGCTGCCGCCGAGCGGTTGTTCAAGGCTTGTTTTCCATCAAGAAAAGCGTTAGCAGATTCCTGCTTCCATGCAAGCTCCAGAAATTGCTCCTACGAAGAACGATCCAATCAGAAGTCCTGCGATAAGAAGCAAAAACATGGCCATCATACAACTGAAGCAGCTTCGTAGCATGAATATGATACTCTCTCCGTTTTCTTATATTAAACGCATAGAATTTATGTGTCTATTTTACGCGAGCATGACGGGCAGACTAGAAGACTCCGTTGAAAAACACCCCCATCCCGTAGGTCTATGTCTACGTGACCCCGGCCCCTCCTCGCCATAGAGATGGCGAACGGGTTTGGGGTGGGGGAAATCGAGTATTTCAACAGAGTCTAGAAAAAGTCCCCAAGCCTAGTTTTCCAATAGCATTGAAGAGCCGCCCTTAGGGCGGAAACCGAAGCGCGCGTAAAAGCCGCTCAAGCCAGTCGCGCAATCCAGCATGACCTGCTCTACATGTTGCAGTCTATTGAGCAGCTTGTCCAGCATTGTCGTGGCAATGCCTTGGTCGCGGAAGGCTTTGTCGACAACCACGTCGTCTATCAAAGCGCGATAGATGTCGTCGGTTATGACGCGGGAAAAGGCAATCAAATGGTCGTCTTTCCAGACGCCCAAGGTGATTTGGCTGTGGTCGAGCATGCGCTGAATATCCAAGAGGGAGCGCGTATCCGCCCAATCTGTTTGGACCAACAGCGCGCGCAGCGCTTCGGGATTGATCGGCTCGCTGAAAGAATAGGTGTAGGGCTTGCTCATGACAAGGCATTCTCCAGTCTCGGGTTCGCACCAGAGTACGATTATGATAACGCGCTGTTTGCTGGGCGAAAGCGAACTTATGCAGCTTGCATAGCCTTGCCCGAAGTTCCCGCAATATCATACGAGCGCGTCCCTGGGTTTTTAGATAGCGCAAGCCAATGATAAAATGAAACTGTCTCCAGTCAAGCAACAGGAGTGTTGAGCTTGGCATCAACGCGCTGGAATTCTTTCATACAGTTTCTCTGCGAGATTTATCAACTGCCTGCCGAGGAACGTCAGTCGGCTGCCGACGAGCTATTGTCGACGCGCGTGGATTGGCCCTGGGTCGAGCGCGACCGCGCCACCTTCGTCTACGATTCCACAACAGCGCATCGGGTCGCGGTCAACCTCGATATCGTTAATCGGGACCCGCCCTTTGAAAACCTGGTGCGGCTGGAAGATACCTCGCTATGGTATTTCCAGCGCTTCTTTGACCGCGACGCCCTGGTCGACTATATGTACGCGATTGATGACCCGGGTACGCCGCTTGCGCAAGAAGTGAACTTGATGGATCGTGTCCAGCGCTTTTGGCAATCCGACCCGCTTAATTCCCTAAGCGTCCAGACGGCGCAGGTCAGCACTTCCGTTTTGAAAATGCCGCGGGCGCGCCCGGTCCCAAGCTGGCGGGCGATGACCGCGGTGCCGCGCGGGAATGTTTATCGGCATCGCTTCAGTTCAAAGCGTTTGGGCTTCACCGATCGCTATCTATGGGTCTATACGCCGCCGGGTTATGTCCACAATGATAGTCAAGTCTACCCCTTGCTGATATTGATGGATGGCCAATGGGCGCTTAGCGTCCTGGAAGCGCCCTATATCGCCGACGCGCTGATAAAGCATGGACGTATGGAACCGGTCATCATCGCCATGCTTGCGGCTGGCAGCCAATCGGAGCGGGTGACGGAATACATTGGCAACGACAATCATTATGCCCTGGTGGTCGCGGAATTGCTGCCCTTCTTACAGACCGAGTACCGCATTGAGCCTGTCAATCTAGGATTAGGCGGCGTCGGCGAAGGGGCTGTGGCCGCGGCTCATGCGGCGCTCAAGAACCCGGCCATATTCGCCCATTTGATTATAATTTCGCCGCCCTTGGGCGGGAAGCCTGCCCTGAACAAGCTGCGTGAATATGCTGAACGCTTCCGTGATTCGCCGCTATTGCCGCGCCGCATCTTCCAATCTGTTGGGCGCTACGAGCATGACATGCGCTATTATCAGCCGGCTTTGGCGCTGCGCGGCATCCTGGAACGGCGGATGGCGCAGGACCCAGCGCTGCGATACAAATTCGTCGAATTGGGCAGCGGCCACAGCCTGGTCGCCTTCAAGAGTGTCATGCCAGAAGCGCTGGCGCATGTCTTCCCGCCATCGCCGAGCCAAGGCTCATAGCCAAACAGCGTGTATCATCCCTATGGGAATCCTTTATGTCGTGCCAACGCCGATAGGCAACCTCGAGGACATGACCTTGCGCGGCTTGCGTATCCTGCGCGAAGCATCTTTGATTGCCGCGGAAGATACCCGCACATCGCGGGTGCTGATACGGCATTTTGACATCAGCACGCCCATGACCAGCTATCACGAACACAATAAACTGTCCAAGCTGGATTCGATCCTGTCCGCGCTGAGGAGCGGCGATGTTGCCCTGATATCGGATGCCGGTACGCCGGGGATTTCCGACCCCGGTTCGGAACTGATTCGGGCGGCTATCGCCCGCGGCGTTGACGTTGTACCCTTGCCCGGTGCCAGTGCCGTAACCGCCGCTTTGCTTGGCTCGGGCCTTGCGATGGACCGCTTCCTGTTTGTGGGATTTCTGCCGCGCAAGTCCGCCGCGCTGAAGGCCCTGCTCGCTCAACTCGCGGGCGAGACCGCGACCATCATCGCCTATGAGAGCCCCTATCGATTGAACGATTCTTTGCGCGCGGTGGCGGAAGTCCTAGGGGCCGAGCGCGCAGTGTGCGTCGCGCGTGAAATCAGCAAGAAATACGAGCAGTTTTATCGCGGCTCGGCGCGGGAAGCTCGGGATTATTTTCTACGCGAGAACCCGCGCGGAGAAGTAACCTTGCTGATTGCCGGCAGCGCGCCCACAAAGAGCCGCTGGCGCGAAGAGCAAGTTCTCGCCGCCCTGGACGAGCGAATAAGCGCGGGCGAAAGCCTGTCGGCGGCGGCGAAAATGGTTGCCAAAGCGGCTCGCTGGACCAAGAGCGATGTCTATCAGCTGGGAATCAAGCGGGATTGACCGCAGCTTTTTTCAGGCATATTTATTTCACTTGCTGTCGCTGTCGCCGTGAGCCATGTTGGCTATGTTGGCCGCGTCCACTTCCACGCCATTGTCGCCGAGCTTGTCGCGCAGGTCATGCCATTGGTCCGCGCGGATGACGCAAGCCATGGGACCGAGGCGCGCGCCCAAATGCCGACGCAGCGCCGGCGTGGCGAAAATCTTGTCCAGTACCTCTTCATTGTGGGCGCGCAAAACGATAAGCGCTTCAAAACTGACTGTGGTCTTGGCGCCATCGCGCCAGTTGCGCAGCAGCCGGACAATCGGGATGGGAATTGGCTCATCGCCCAACTGGCGCGCCAAGAAAGCCTGAATGTGCTGCGCCTCGATGCCTTGGGCGGCAGCGCGCTGAACGCTTTCCGCGTCAAGCCGATAGACATAGGGATCGCCCGCCTGTTCCCAACGGGCGAAGCGCGCCAGTTGAAAGCGCTCGAAACGATTGACGCGGCGCGACGCCAGCAAAGCGCCGTCTTTGCTTATCTCTATCGGCTGGGGCTGGTCTGGTGGCAGGGGCCAATCCTGGAAATCCAGGAAGGCGCGCCCATAGGCGGTCAAACGCGCAACGTCCTCGCCGATATCCAGCAAACCCAGCCAATGCATCGGTCCCAGAACATAGTATTCTAGCAATGAGCCTTCCACGGCGTCCCAACTCTCAAAGCCGTTAAGAAACTCGCCCGCCGCGTTGCGAATGTACCAACTGTCGTAATCGCCATCCGGGCGTTGGAAATCGGGCTCGATGTCTTTTATAAGGTCAATCAAGTCGTTTATCGAAACCCAGCCCTGCTCGGGCAGCAATTCCGCGAGGAGACTCACGACAGCGGCGCGCGCCCCAGCCGCGTCATAGGACCAGCCGGAATCATCGGGGAAAAGCCCCGGAATATGCCACAAATCGCGGTAACTATGGCTCTCTAGCCAAGCCCGGGACAGCAGTCGAATTTGCTGCGCGCGCGTTATGGATAAGAAATTGCGCACCTCGCTGCGTCGTGGGTAGGCTCGACCTTCCTGCGAAGTGATAAGTTGCGCGCTGATGCCCAAGCCGAGCAAGAAGTCCAGACGGTTTACGCTGTCATGCAAGAGGTGCGGCATCAGCCTTGGCACAGCCTCTGCCGAGAAGCCATCATCTTCTAGCGCGACCTTATTTGCTTGGATGAAAGCCAATAAGCTGGTCAGGTCGTCGATAATTGAGGTATCGGCGGCTATGATATCTTTTACAGCCTCAATCTTGGGCAGCGTCGGCAGGTCATCAGCGGGCGAATCCGCGCCTTCAATTTGTTCATATTGTTCATAAATCGTTTTGTGCAGGGGCAACGCGCCAGCTAGGTCCGGCGGCACGTAGAAGAAGCCGATGAGAATGCCATCAACTTTGTCGTAGCCTTCGCCAATGAAGCCGCGATAATACAGCGTTTCGGCGACGCTTAGACCTTGGCGATGGGGCTGTTCCTTTTCAATTTGCGCGCGCCCCAACTTGCGAACTTTGCCATAAAAGCGCTCGAATTGTGCGATCTTCATACGTTGACGCGCGCTGCTGACAAGCAGTTGCAAAGCGCTGTGGGCGCTGTCGTCGAGCTTGTCCCAGGCCGCTTCCGCGGAATGGGCATCGAGCATGGCGCGGCGCAACGCTGGGATTATCGCGTCATCAACCAGGCTCTTGCTGGCGATTCCCCAACTTTCTGCCAGCGCGGGCAGCATGCCGGGGTCATAGTCATTCAGGGTAGCCTGCAAGTCTCTCATTGGCGCGGGTTGCCTTCGCCCACGAGCGCGGCATAGATATCGAAGTGGTATGAGAATTTATTGTAATCGAGAATGCTGTAGATGATGCGCGTTGGCGCCGCGCAGGTGGGGCAAAAAAAATCCACGGCGCTTTGCTCGCCGATGGGCAGGTCGGGCGTGCAATCGTCAAGAATTCGCAGCAGTTGGCGCGGCATGGGCGAGCGGCCATCGGCTCGGTAGAAGCTGCGCCAGCGGAAACGGATCTGGCGTCGGCAGCGCGGGCAAGTGTAGATGCAAGCGCCAGCCACGCGGTTGCGGAAGCCGTCACCATCCAGCAATCCTCGCATGACCGATTCCGGTTCATAGTGCTCGATTAGGACGTTTTTTACCATCTTCGCCGATGCTCCAATCCAGCATTATGATAGCATATTTCTCGTTTTATCCGCTAATCGGCGCGTCCGTTCCAAAACACCAAAAACACCAAAACACATTCTTCTTTGTGTCCTACGCGCCTTTGTGGTAAAAGACTACATCAAGCGCTTGCTTGGAGGAGAGACTATATGCAGATCAATTATCAAGAACGTCTGGACAACTTGCTGGAGCACAGCGGCGCGCAGGCGGTGGCGATGGTCCCGGGCGAAAACATGGTCTATTTCACCGGCTTGCATTTTCACCTGTCCGAACGCCCAATCATCGCGCTGTATAATCAGCAAGGCTTGTCGCTTATCATTCCCGAATTGGAGGTCGCCAAGCTGGAAGCGCGCCCAGACCTGGAAGCGCGCCGCTTCATGTGGCCCGACCGCGACGGCTATGACCAAGCCTTTCAAGCGGCAGTGGCCGATTTGGCGCTCACGCATAATTCAATTGCCCTGGATGGGCAGACCCTGCGCTTGTTCGAGTGGCTGGCATTGCGCCGGGCGGGCATCCGCGCCGACCAAGCGCTTGACATTGGCGATCTCTTTTTGACCCTGCGCGCTTGCAAAGCCCCAGAAGAAATTGCCAGTTTGCGCCAGGCAATCGCTATCAGCGAAGCGGCATTGGAAGCCACGATGGCTTGGGCAGCGCCCGGCTTGACCGAGCGGCAAATCGCCGATAGATTGTCCGCCGAAATGCTGGCGCGCGGCGCGCAGGGATTGGCATTCTTGCTGGTATTGACCGGCGAGAAGAGCGGTTTGCCGCATGGCGATACCGGCGACCGCGTGTGGGGGCAAGATGAATTCCTGCTCATCGACTTCGGCGCGCGCTTCGCGGAATATCCCGCCGATATCACGCGCACATTCTGCGCCGGGCAGCCGAGCGAGCAGATGCGCGCCATGTACGACGCGGTATACAGCGCCAACAAAGCCGCCCGCGAATGCGCGCGCCCGGGCATGACTTGCGCAGCGCTCGATCGCGTCGCCCGCGATGTGATTGCAGCCGCGGGACTGGGCGAGTATTTCATCCATCGTTTGGGGCATGGCTTGGGGCTAAGCGTGCACGAGCTGCCCAATATCGTGGCCGGCAATCAACAAGTATTGCAGCCGGGCATGGTATTCACTATCGAACCCGGCGTCTATATTCCGGGCGTCGGCGGCGTGCGCATTGAAGACAATGTCCTGGTAACGGAAACTGGCTTAGACGTCCTGACGTCATTCCCGCGCGAATTGTAGACTAGGGCAATATTCCGGCAAGTCCCCGCATTAATCCGCTGCTTAGGCGGCACAAGTCGCGTTCGCCTCAAGCGCGCATCACGCCGCAGACCGGCGCGTCCCATCGCAATGCGCGCTGCTTTTGGTATAGCGCGTCCAGCGCGGCTTTGGGCTCGGGCGGGAATGGCGCGCCTCGGCGCAGCGACATGTCGATATTCATCATGACGATTTCCACTGTTGCCGCCAGTTGTTCGCGCGTGTCATTTATTAGAAAAGCCATCAAATAGCAGCGTTTAGGACTAAGTCCAATCAAGCGAATATAGACGCTGACCTGATGCCCGGTCAAAATCTCGGCGTAGTATCGGATGTGCTGCTCCAAAGCGAAATTGCCGAACTTGTCTGCCGCGGCATATTGCTCGCCCAAGCCAACCCGGCGTAGCAATCCGCTCAACCCCTGTTCCGCCACGTACACGTAGAACTGCACATTCATGTGCGAATTCTCATCCATGTAGGCTGCGGGAATGCGCTGCCGGTGCATTATTTCTAGTTGCCGTATGTCTTGCAGCGCTACTGGCTTGTTTGGCATCGGCTATCAGTCCCTTCTCGGCGTGAGAATCCGCCATCATTATAGCCCTAGATGTCGAATCTGCGGGAGGTTCTGTCATGCCGCTATGCTATAGTTCCCCCTAGTCAGCCGAGATGCGCAGTCGAGCGGGACTCAGGACATGAAACGAATAAGCATCCAAAACATTGATGCGCTCAAAACGCTGGGCTCGGTCGCCTTTGGCTGGATTTCGCAAGTCCGGTGGTCGCTCGCGGGGGATATGCTGGCGCTATGCGGGGGCGATGGCATCGCGGTTTATGTCGATGCTTTGGGCGGCCAGCCCAAGTTTCGCCTGCAAGCGCCGAGCGCGCCTGTGAAGGGAATCGCTTTTCATCCCGCTGGCGCTGGGCTTGCCACTGTCGGCGCGGACTGCGCGCTAAGGCTGTGGGCATGTTGTGATGATGAGCTTGTCGAGCGCAATTGCGTATATGGACACGCGGCTTCGGTCGACGATGTGGCTTACAGCCCTGATGGCGCCATCATCGCGACCGCAAGCGCCGACCATAGCATCCGCCTATGGCATTCATCTAGCCTGAAACCCGTGCATGCGCTCACGGGACATGCCGATGAAGTAAGATCCTTGGCTTTTGATAGCAGCGGCAGAGCCTTGTTCTCCGCCAGCCGTGATGGCAGCGTCCGCGCCTGGGACCTTGCGCGCAAGAACGAGAGCGTCATTCTGGGCAAACATCAAGATTGGATACGCGAACTTGCCCTGGACGCGGCTGGCATGAAACTGGCATCGGCATGCAAGGATGGCAGCATCGGCATCTGGAACTTGCGTGGCGCGGCTGGACCGAGATTCTTGCCGGGGCATCCCAAGGGTGTGGATTCGGTGGCATTTTCGCGCGATGGCTCGCTATTGGCGAGTGGCGGCCGCGACGGCATGCTGCGATTCTGGGATGTGGCAAGTGGCGGGCTGCGGCGGAGCGAAAGCGCCCATAGTCGCCCGCTTTTGAGCATCGCCCGCAATCCGTCTGGTACGCTGTTTGTCACCGCTGGCGGCGACAACCGGGTGCGTCTCTGGGGGATACGCTGACGGGTGGGCAATCAATCGCATCGCTGCTCTTATGATATAAACCGTGGCGCGCATGCGGCAAGACGGCTGGCTCGGGTGACTTGCCGCTATTTGATGATGCGCGTCGCGGGCATCGCGCCCTGGGCTTGGATGACGCCGGGCTAATTTCAGCCGCAGTCGCCATGCGCTTGTACATAGTCGGCGCTGACCCAGCCCTGCTGCCCGTGATAATCGACCTTGTACCAGCCTTCATGATAGCTGAAAGCGGTCAGCATGATATCGGCCGGCAAGATAGTCAGGATTTGCCCGTCGGGCGCGTCGCGGAAGTTCAAGGCGTAAAGCAGCTGCACCATGCAGTTGCGCATCGGCAGCGCCGCTTCATTGTCACCTTCATTACCTTCATTACCTTCGTTGTTTTCTTCTGGCAGTGGCGCGGCGCTTTGCAGCAGGACGACGGTGCCGGCGCGGTCGATGGTGGCGCAGGTCATGCCATTGCTCTGATAAGCAGCCAGCGGCATTGGCTGGCGCGGCGAATAAGCGGCGTCCAGCATCATCAGCCGGCCATGCTCCTCGAAGCAGACCTCAATGCCTGGCGTGATGTAGCCCCACAGGTCAATCGCATCTAGCAAACCTTGGTCGATGATCGCCTGGTTGCCGACGCCCTGGGCGTCAACGCGTTGGCCTTGCGCGCACTCGAGCCAGTTCTTGACTTCGATGCCCGGCGGCAGCTTGTTCAAGGTTTGGTAGTCGCAGCCCTGAGCCGCTTGCATTTCTGGCACCGTTGTCGCCGACATTCGGCCGGAGCCGCTGGATTGGCTGTTCGTTTGTGAAACTTGCGAATTTGGCGGCGGGTCGACAACCGGTGGCGGGTCGACAACCGGCGTCGGGTCGACAACCGGCGTCGGGTCGACAACCGGCGTCGGGTCGACAACCGGCGTCGGGTCGACAACCGGCGTCGGGTCGACAACCGGCGTCGGGTCGACAACCGGCGTCGGGTCGACAACCGGCGTCGGGTCGACAACCGGCGTCGGGTCGACAACCGGCGGCGCGGCCGGTTCCGGGACATTGTTAGTGCTGGCGATTGTCTGCGCGGTCGTCTGCGCGGTCGAAGAGCTGCCGCCAGTGTTACCGGCGCGCACTTGCAAGATATAGCTGCTGTCCGCGCTCAAGCCGGTGAAAGTGTGCGACGATACATCACCCAGGCGCGTGAAGGCGCCAGTTGTGCCGCGGCGGACTTCGTAGAAGGTCGCGCCGCTGGATTTTGTCCAGTTGATTGTGATGCTGGACTGCGTGATGATGCTGGCGTGCAAGCCGGTCGGCGCGGCCGGCGCGGGCGGCGGCGGGACATTGTTGGTGCTGGCTGTCGTCTGCGCGGTCGAAGAGATGCCGCCAGTGTTACCGGCGCGCACTTGCAGCGTATAACTGCTGCCCGCGCTCAAGCCGGTGAAAGTGTGATAGGACACATTGCCCAGGCGCGTGAAGGCGCCAGTTGTGCCGCGGCGGACTTCGTAGAATGTCGCGCCGCTGGATTTTGCCCAGTTGAGTGTGATGCTGGTCTGCGTAATGCCGCTGGTGTTCAGGCTCGTGGGCGCGGCCGGCGCAGGAGTCGGCGTGGGCTGTGGAATAGTCACGGACAAGTGCGCGTAATTAGACCACTGACCATTCGCAATTACCTTCAATCGAAAATTTGTCGTACGACCCGCAACATACACAATTTCCAGTTCCGAGTCGGATAGATAAAATCTTATTGTGCTGGTATTTATCGCATAATGGCTTACATCAACCCAGTCCCAAACGGCGGGATCCACCCTAGATTGCCTTTCTAAATTGGTGAAGTAGAGAGGAGAGTCTGTTCTGCGGGACTCATTATCAAAGGCGAGAATGATGCTGTCCGCGCTTAATTCCTGCGCGCGAAAATTGCTGGGGGCAGCCGGCGCTTGCGCTTGGGCGGGTCTGGGCGCGATGAATACTGTGGCGAGCGCGATTAGGCAAAGGACAAGATTGCTGAAACCAGAACATATTTTCGGATTGAGGTAGGGAGCGCGAAACATACAGGTTTTTCTCATCATTTTCCCTTTCTACGAGGAAACATGCCACTAGCGCAGCCAAATATATACGAATATTTCATAATTATAGCGCATAAATGAGCGGGTGCATTTCAGATTATTGGGAGTTCACATGAAATTGCCTTTCAATCAGAATATGCTGAATTTGAGGAAGCGATTTTGCTGCAATTGCCCTACCTGCTGTCATCGTATTCTGGCAATGCCAAGACTAAATCGTTAGAATGCGCCTTAACTCAAAATGTGAATTGAAGGCAAATCGGAATATGTCGAGCTTGCAGCAAGTACAAGAGCGGCACGTCGGCGCAATGCGCTTGAGCGGCGAAATACTAAACCACATTGCGCGCGGCTTGGGCGAAGACCTAGCGCATGACTTGCGCGACGGAGCCGATGGCTGGTCTATAGTTGAAATCTATTGTCATTTACGTGATTTCGACGCCATCTTCCGCAGCCGCGCCCAGATGATGCTGAGCGATGACTGCCCGCGCTTGCCCGCTTATGATCACGAAGCCATGGCGCTTGATAAAGCCTATCAGCAAGAACAGCTCGCGGCCGTCCGTGAGCAGCTGCAAGCATCGCGGCGCGCGACCATCGCCTTCTTCGCGGCACTGACTCCCGAGCAATGGCAGCGCGCTGGCGTTCATCCGGAACGGGACAGCTTCACTATGACCGATGCCGTGATGCAAGTTGGCTTGCACGATTTGGATCACCTGGAACAGATTACGCGCGTACTGGCATCCGCCGCGGCGCAATAGCCCGCCTCAGCGAAGAATCGAAGAATTTGGAGAACTGTGATGCAGGCATTAATCGAACGAATACGCTCGGAAGGCAAAAACCTCGGTGGCGGCATTCTCAAGGTAGACAGCATCATCAATCATCAACTCGATCCGGCGCTGATGGCGGGCATGGGTAAGGCATTTGCCCGCCGATTTGCCAACGTAGCGATTGACCGCATCTTAACCGCCGAGATTTCTGGCATCGCGCCGGCGCTGATGACCGGTATCGAATTGAACGCGCCTGTTGTCTATGCGCGCAAGAAAAAACCCATAACCATGGCTGGTCCTGTATACATGGAAGAAGCGCCCAGCCATACTAAGGCTGGCGAAACTTTGCTGCTGGTTGCGGCGGAATTCTTGCATGAAGACGAAAACGTCTTAATCATCGACGATTTCCTGGCGACGGGCAAGACGATGCTGGCGCTGGCGCGCATCGTCGCCAGCGCAAAAGCCAATCTGGTTGGCATGGGCGTAGTTGTAGAAAAGACCTTTGAAGGCGGGCGCGAGCGGCTGTTGGAAAAGTACGACGTCCCGATTCAGGCTTTGGCGACCATCACCAATATGGATGGCGAGACAATCACAATTCGTGATGATTGAGTCGTGAGAATTGAACGCCGCCCGCTGCGCTGGCTTAGAGCGCAACAGCTTGCCCGCTGCGGGCGGATTCTTGCGCCGCCAGCGCGAAGCGCAGCACATCGCGCCCTTCTTCCCCGGTGAGCTTGGGCGCGGTGCCGGCAAAATAGGCATCGATAAAGTGGCGCGTCGAGTTGATAAAGCTGTGCTCCCAGCCGACTGGCATATCCGAAAAAGTACGCGTCTGCCGCTCTTTGTAGAGGATCACTGGCGGTATATCCATCATTTTGCCGTGACCCCGCGTTACCCAAATCACGCCTTTGCTGCCGGTCAATTCCACGCGATCGTCTTGCGCGTATTGCCGCGTATCCAAGACCAGTTCGGGCGAATAGACCGCTTCTAGGGAGCCGAAGCGGTTGTTGGAGAACTTCCACGAGACGATTGCCGGCGCATCGAGAACCATGCCGGGCGCGACTTCGGTACTGCCGATCCAAGCGTGCACTTGCTCCGCCATGCCCATAAAATGCCAGCCCAGCGCGAACTTGTGATGCCCATCATCGAATACCAAGGGACCGCCGCCGCATTCTTCTTGTGAATAACGCCAAGCCAAAGCGGAATTTGGCACATCCCACTCCGTCGGGCTGATGCCGGAATTGCTCTTGACGCGAATCGTTAGCAAGTCCCCAATCTCGCCGTTGTCTACCAACGCTTTGGCGCGCTGGACGGGCGGATAGAAGATGAAATTTTCGTATACCTTGAACAAGACGCCGGCTTGCCGCGTCGCTTCAATCATGGAATCGGCTTGCGCGACGGTTAATGCCATCGGCTTTTGAACAGAAACGTTTTTGCCAGCTGCGGCTGCGTCTAGGGTCGCCTGATAGTGCAGGTGATGCGGCAGGAGGATTTCCACCAGGTCGATGTCTTGCAAAGCTAAAAGCTCGCTGTAATCGCTGAAAATGCGATTATCCGCCACGCCCCAGGCGCGCCCGCGCCGCCGCGCCAAGGCGATGCTGCGGTCGCAGACTGCCGCGATTTCCGCCCGCGGGTCATCCAAATAAGCGAGCGCGTGCAAATCCGATATTCTTCCCGTCCCGATGAAGCCTACGCGCAGTTTGTCCATCTTCGCCCTCTGTTTTTTCATTCCCAAGTTTCCATGCAGGTATATTAACCATAAAGACACGCAGGGCACAAAAGTCGCCGTCCTCGGTGCTTAATTTCAGGCAGAAAATGCTGAAAATGAAGAAGCGAATTTGAAGCGATTGCCCGCCTGGATAAGCGCTCTGTTGCCAGCGTGGGCGGGTCGGTGCTACAATTATTGTGGATTCATCTCGTCAGCGAGATTGCCAAGCGAGGAGCGTCATGGCGCTGCAAACTGATACGTACGCGATGAAATTGCTGGATCTGCCTTTGATGCTGCGGCTCAAGCAAAATGCCGTCGTCTTGCACAGCGAGCTGGGTTTGACCGAGGACGCGCGCGGACGCAGCAGCGCATTGCTTTCCAGCATTGTCTTTCCGCGCGGGCTGCACACGCTTTTGGCAAACGTTGACGACAAAAATGTGGTGGGCCAGTTTCGCTACCGCCCGGGCGAATCCAATGCTCATCTTGTGTACTTGGCGCCAACCCTGGAAGACGATGAGGACGATAGCGCCTGGCTGCACATGCTCGATGCTATGGCCGAGCAAGCCGGCAAAAACGGCGCGCATAACTTGGTTGGCGAGGTTGAATTGAGCCACAGGCTCTTCGAGACTATGCGCCGAGGGGGATACGCGGTTTATAGCCGGCAGGTTATCTGGCGGCACGAACCGATAATCGAGCAGCTGCCATTTGCGGATTTGGCGATTACGCCGGAATCCGCGGACGATCAGATTGGCATCGCCGCGCTGCTGGGCTGTACGATACCGCGCATAATGCAGGCAGTCATGGGACCATCGGCCGACATGGCGGGATTGGTCTATCGGGTGGATGGGCAAGTGGAAGCCTATGTCGCCTATTCCGAAGGCAAACATGGTGTCTATCTTCTGCCATTTTTTCATCCGGAAGTATTAAGCGAAGCGCCGGACATCATTGCCGCCGCGCTGATAAATATCGAGCGTTGCCGCAAGCTGCCGGTCTACATCAGCGTGCGCGGCTACCAAGGCTGGTTGGAAAATGCCATGCTCGACCTGGGCTTCGAGCCCTGGCTGGAGCAAGCGGTGATGGTCAAGCACTTGACCGCAGGCGTACGACAGACCTCATTCGCGCAAGTTCATCTGAGCGCGCGCGCTAATCGCAAACGGGCTGCTACCTTGCAAATGGACTATCTCAAGGATAATCTAACCTTGCGGGACTAGACTGCGCGCCCAGCGCCTGACAGCCCTTTGGCGGCAACGTTAATGACCCAGGGCTGTCGCGCTCACATTCAATAACAAGCATTCTGGGTGCGGGAGCGAAGCGGTATATAAAATAAGTGTAGTGTATGAAAATTATGGAATCACGCCAAAGCAAAAGGACAAGCCCCAAGTAGATGGACAAACGCATAACGGATGATTTTGAAGTACTCAGAATGGTCTTGCCACCGCGCATCCGAGCGGCGCTGGATAAAGTCGGCAATACCAGTCAATTGCTAGAGATTGTCCTAGACCTGGGCAGGACCCCCGCCGCCCGCTATGTTGAAAGCGAATTCAACCTTTCCGAAAATGAGGTTACGGACGCAGACCTGCAGCAGTTGGTCGCGGAACTGGGCGATTTCGACGATGACAATCGCGCTGGCATCGAGCGCTCTCTGCATCGCATTTCGGCGATTCGCAATCGCCGCGGCAAGATCGTCGGCTTGACTGTCCGCATCGGGCGGGCGGTATATGGCACTATCGACATCATCGCCGATTTGATCGAAACGGACCAAAGCGTCTTGATTGTCGGACCGCCTGGCGTCGGCAAGACAACGCTGCTGCGAGAGGCAGCCAGAGTGCGGGCGTCGCGCAAGCGCGTGGTAATCGTTGATACCTCCAATGAAATCGGCGGCGACGGCGACATCCCGCACGAGGCGGTCGGCAAGGCGCGGCGCATGCAAGTGTCGCAGCCCGATCGCCAGCATGAAGTCATGATCGAAGCCGTGGAAAACCACAATCCCGAAGTGATTGTGATTGACGAAATCGGCCGCGAGCTGGAAGCGCAGGCAGCGCGCACCATTGCCGAGCGCGGCGTGCAGCTCATTGGCACCGCCCATGGCAATTCGCTGGAAAACTTGATGCTCAACCCGACCCTGTCCGACCTCATCGGCGGGATTGAATCGGTAACGCTTTCCGATGATGAAGCGCGCCGCCGCGGGACGCAGAAGGTCGTGCTAGAGCGGCGCACCGCCCCGACCTTCGATATCATGATCGAGATTCAAGCCCGCGATCGTCTGCTTGTACATGTCGATGTCGCCACGGCGGTAGACGCGATTTTGCGCAATCGCTCGCAGCCCGCCGAATTGCGCGAGCGTGACAGCGCCGGGCTTATCCACGTGAATGTAATCATTCCGGAAGCCGACTCGCGTTCATCCCCGGCTCGCCAGAGCCTCCAGCTGCAAGGCGCAAAGCGCGACGCGCGGCACGTGCGCGGTACGCGCGAAAATGGGCTCACGCGCAGCGAGATGCAAGAGGATTTGGCGCAGTCAAGCTGGCGCGACCTCAGCCCGGTCAGCGTCTATGCTTATGGCGTGGCGCGCAATCGGCTAGAGCAAGCCGCGCGCCGCCTGAACGTACCGCTGATATTGACCGATGACTTGAGCGACGCCCAAGCTATCGTTACCCTGAAAACGCATTATCGCCGGCGGCCGCGCCTCGTTACAGATGCCGAAAAACGCGGCATGTCAATCTACGTTCTGCGCGCGAACACGGTAACTCAAATGGAAAACTTCTTGGTCGATCTGTTCCGGCTGAATGGCCGGAATGATCGTGACCCCTTTGGTCAAGCCATGCAAGAAGCTGAACATGCCATCCGCCGCATCCGCGCCGGGGAAGATTATATCAACCTCAAACCCCAGGTATCCCAGGTGCGCAAGCGCCAGCATCAATTGGCGCGTCAGGCGCAAATGCACTCCGCCAGCGTCGGCGACGAACCCCGCCGCTATGTTACCATCTTCCGCGATGCTTGAGCCTATCCCGCTGTCGAAAGAGGACTCATGGTTGTGTCGATGAAGCCCCCGCCGCCAATCCGCGCTGACCATAGCAACGCCTTCGCGCATAACACCATGGCTGCGCGCATCCCAGCCATCTTGCAAGAAACGCTCGACCTGAATCCCGATTACCCAGCGAGCATAAAAAATCGCCTGGGGCGTTTGCGCGATGACATCGCCGCCGCGGCGACCATCCCGCCCCTGGATGCCGAAGGCGCAAGCGACTATCGGCAATGGCTGCGCGCCTTACGTCAGCAGCAAGAAATAGTTGGCGCAGGTGTAGTGGGAACGACATGGCACAATGTCGAATGGTTCTTCGCGGAGACCTACGCCTATCGCTGCCTGGCGCAAGCGACGCGTTATTTCGAAACGCGGCGCGATCCCTTCGCGCCCAAGAAGCAGGCTGAACTCTCGGGTGCGGCGCTATGGTCGCTGCTCGATGTGGCTTTAGCGTCAGAAGCGGCTCCGGCACGCCAGCAAGTCGCGCAAGCGGTGGCGCTGGATTTGTGGGCAAACCGCATCGACCTCAGTTATGCCGCTGCTTGGGAACGGGGTGCCGAATCCGCGCCCGAAGACCTGCTTGTGGATGACAGCGCCGACTTGCTGGAGTACCTTCATCGCACGGCGGAATCAGGGCAAATGCGCGCGGCCAGCGGCATAAGCATCGTGGCGGACAACGCCGGCTCCGAATTGGCAATGGACTTGGTCTTGGCCGATCGACTGCTGCGCCATGTAACCGACCGCGTCGTACTCTACCTCAAAGCGCATCCCACCTTTGTCAGCGACGCCACGCCAGAAGATGTCTGGATCATGCTCGCTGCGATGAAGCGGCGTGGCGGCGTCGGCGCGCAGCTGGCGGAACGGCTGACAGCCAACTGGGAAAAGGGGGCTTTGCTATTCCTCCCGCACCAGTTTTGGAATAGCAGTACGCTATTGCGTAATATGCCCACGGAGCTTTACACCGAGCTCAACGCGGCGCGGCTGGTCATCATCAAGGGCGACGCCAACTACCGGCGCGCGGTCGGCGATTGCCTCTGGTCCCCGGACAAGTCCTTCAGCGCTGTCATGTCATATATTGACGTGCCGATATTGTGCCTGCGCACACTCAAGAGCGATCCCATCGTTGGACTGCCGTCCAAGTCCATCGCGGAGGAATTGGACCGCGTTGATCCAACTTGGCGGGTGAACGGCAAGCGCGGGCTGATTCAGTTCAAAGCTCAAACATCGAAGAGCCAGTAGGTCGCGGTCTGCGGGAAATCGCGCTCTAGCCAAGCCATAACTTTGCTCGGCTGCAAGCGATATTGAACGACGTCTTCTTCATCCAGGCTGGGGTCGAGAGCGTATTTCTCGATATAGCGCCGCGCAATAGCCGCTTTTAAGGCTGCCCGCGGCTCGATTTCCAATAACGAACCTTCAATGATAAGCGTTTCATCGCCACTTTCCAGGTGCAGGACGACGCGGCTGTCGCGCGCGATGTTGCGCGCTTTGACCGAATTGCGGTCAGTGGCGGTGTAGAACTCATCCTCGACCCAGACGCCCCAGACGGGCACGGCATGCGGCCTGCCATCCGGGCGCGCGCTGCAAAGCCAGTAATTGCGAGCGCTTGCCATCTTGCTCGCGACCCACTGCCAAGTCAGCATCGCTTCGGTCTCATCAACCTCGACGCCGTAATGGGGCATATTCGGTCGGACGCGCCGCGCCTTATGTGCTTGGGGCATCGCGCTGGATTTTGCTTTGGCGGCTGGGCTTTATTTGCTCATGGGCATAATGACATGGGTGAAGTCTTCGCGGTTTTCGGGCCGCAAAACGCCGGGATTTTCTGGTCCGTTGCTCTGGAAGATAACACGCTCTTCTTTAATCACGCGCAAAACATCAATCAAGTATTTGATGTTAAAGGAGATATCAAGCGCTTCGCCTTCGGCTGTGGCGTCGAGCATGCCCTCGCTGTCGCCGCGTTCGGCGCTCTTACCCACAATCAGCACCTCGGCTGGTTCGCCGGGGTTCTGCGCCGGCTTGACATTGAGGTTGGCGCTGTTGGCGTTGTCGCGGGCGAAGATCTCGGCGCGCTGGCAGACGGTCAGCAAATCGCCGGTGTACAGTGTTGTTGTGGTCGCGAAGGAGCGCGGGATAATCGAGGCGAAATCGGGGAAACGCCCCTCCAATAATTGTGACGAAACAAGAATGTTGGGCATAAAGACCGTGACGCTGTTGCGCTGCTTGGGCAAGGAAATCCCGATTTCCTGGTCGTCTTCGGCGATGCGCGCGACCTCGCTCATGGCTTTGGCTGGGATGACCATATCTTGTCGTTCGTCGAAGCTCTTATTTATCTCGGCGGTGCGCACTGCCAGGCGATAGCCATCAGCCGCGGCCATCGTCAGGACATTGCCATCAAGCTGTGTGTAAACGCCGGTCAAAATGGGGCGGTTCTGCTCGCGGGCGGCGGCAAAAGCCGTCTGCGCGATCATCTCGCGCAGGGTTTTGCCTTCAAGATAGAGGTCAGCTGCTTCGTTGTGATTTATCGGCGGGAATTCTTCGGCGTCGATGCCGCGGATATTGGAAGTCTGTATGCCACAGCGCATGTGGACGGTATCGGTGTCGGTATCCAGGCGCAGGTCGACGCGCTCCCGGGAAAGATTGTTGACCAATTCGCTGAAAGTCTTGGCGGGCAGCGTGATGCTACCCGCTTGTTCCACTTTGGCACCAATCCAGACCGAGATGCTCATTTCTAGGTTCGTCGCGGATAGCTTCAAGCGCGAATCTTCGGTTTCCAGCAGCACATTGGCTAGCACCGGCAGCGGCGGACTGCTGTCGACCGCTTTGGTGACGTTATTCAAGCTCTTTGCCAAGTTTTCTTGCAGCACACTTACAATCATGGTCTACCTCTGGAATGGCTCGGGGCGGCGGCTTTGACCCGCGCGCACGTTCAATATGTCGCTATTATAGTCCAAGATAGCCAATCTTCCCAATGTTCAACCATGCGGACTGTCCTGCCATCGTAGAATTGATCAACAATGCAGGCATGGCGCGCCGATTTAGCCTTCCCGGTCCACTTGTCGCAGCTCTTCCGCTGCGATTTCAATTGTTTCAGCGTCTTCGTTGATTTCTTCAACGCGCACGATCTCGATTTTCAGTTTGGCAATCAAGGCGGCCATAGTCCCCAATGCCGCCAGCACAGGGTTGATAATCGTGGCGACGCCGCCAACCACCACGGCTGGCGTAAGCGGCACTTCAATCAGAACTTCGTTATTGGCATTGCGGATGATGAGACGGCGCACATTGCCTTCGGCAACTAGGCTCTTGACGCGCTCGACCAGGTCGCTGCCGGCGACTTCCATCTCCTCGACCCAATCGCGCTGATTTTTCGGTTTGCGCGGTTCTTGGCTCATATTTGCCTCCTGCCATTGCAACGCTTCGTTTAGTAGTATATACGTATGCGCCGCGCCAGAGTTGTAGCGCTTGTCTAGCGCAGCAAATCGTGGAGCATCCGCTTCCAGCGCGCCGCGTCCAATTCCCAGCAGATAAGCGGCTTCACCGGGTTTTGAAGCGCCTCGCGCCAGGTTTCGCTATTACGCTCGTCGTCCGCCAAGTCGAGTTTGTCCACGACTGTCATGCCACGCGTGAGCTCGCTGCGGCATTCGATATCGACGACATGTCGGCTCGCTGATATGGCGATTGAAGGCTCAATGGCGACTGCCATCGCTAGTCCATCAGGCAGGGATATGCCTATCTCCCCGGTCTGAATTTCGTAACCGCGCATGCCCATGATATTGCAATCGATGGTGAAATCGGCATATTCCGTGCCGATTTTGCGAACGCTTATGATATCTGCCGGCGAAAGCACGAATTCGCCTTGGCTGAATTCCCAGCCGACCATTTCGATGGGCAAGCCGGAGCGGAAAACGATTTGCGCCGCTTCGGGATCGCACCAGATATTGTATTCCGCAGCCGGCGTTACGTTGCCGTTGGTACAAGCGGCACCGCCCATAATGATGCAGCGCGATACCCGCGCCGCGATGTCTGGCGCTTGCCGCAGCGCGAGCGCCAGATTGGTCAGGGGACCCAGTGTTACTATCACAATACCCGCTGTCGATCGGACTGTCGCGATGATTGCGTCCACGGCGTGATGTTGGCTGGCTTGACTGTGGCGAGGTTTGTAGCGGTCGCCCCAATCGCCCAAGCCATCCTCGCCATGGAACCAGTCGGCCGAGACGTATTCGCGCAATAGCGGGCGCTCGGCACCGGCGTAAACGGGGGTGGTCGCGCCGCAAAGCTCGACGAAATAGAGCGTGTTTTCGATGCCTTGTTCAAGCGGCACATTGCCAGCCACGACAGTGATTGCCTTCACGTCAATATCACTGTGGCGCAGCGCCATCAGCACAGCAACGGCATCATCCGAGCCGGCGTCGGTATCAATCAAAAATGGTCGGGGCATAGCGATATCTCCAACAGAGGTCTAGGCTTAGACCGCCAGGCTATCGACCGCAGCTTTCAATCACAGCTTTCAATTGCAGCGTTCAAGTGCAGCTATCAATCACAGCGATCAATTGCAGCTTTCAATCGTGTTAAGCCATCTTCCAGGACCGAGCGCGGACAGCCGAAATTCAATCGGACGAAGCCCTGGCCCGCGCTGCCAAAGAAGTCGCCGCCGGTTGGTGCGACCGCGGCTTGTTCCCTGCAAAACGCGGCGACATCGCCATCAATCGGCAAGCCGCGCATGTCCAGCCAGAGCAGGTAGGTCGCTTGTGGGATCGTTGTTTTGACGCGCGGCATCTGTTCGCGTATGAAGTCGATTGCGAAGTCGCGGTTGGCTTTCAAATAGCGCAGCAACTGCCGCAGCCATTCGTCGCCGCCGCTATACGCGCCGAAAGCCGCTTCGTAACCCATGATATTGACATGGGCGCTGATGCTGCCCAGGGAATTGGATACGGTCGCGCGGATTTCTTCGTTCTGCGCTATCAAGACCGAACAAGCCATGCCCGCGAGGTTGTAAGTTTTGCTCGGCGCGATCATCGTCAGCGTGTTCTGCGCGACTTCGTCGGACAGGGTGGCGATAGGCATGTGCTGGCCTTCAAGGATTAAATCTGAATGAATCTCGTCGGCAACGATGAGTACATTGTTTTCCAGGCAGATTGCCGCTTGCCGTTCTAGTTCATGGCGCGGATATATGAAACCAGCCGGATTCTGTGGATTGCACTGCATAAAAATGGAAGACTGGGCTTGGCGCGCCGCCATCTCGAAAGCCTCATAGTCGCAATCGTAATGGAAATGATGGTCATCGTCGGCGACGTATGTCATGTCGAGGTTGTATGTGAACTTCTGATTGCTTGTTACCGCTTTGAAAAAGGAGCCATAGACCGGCGTTTGTATCAAGACGGCGTCGCCGGGTTTGCCGAAGCCGCGGCAAACCGCGCACAGCGCCAGGACCATGCCCGGCGAAAAGAGGATGTCTTCGCGGCTGATTTCCCAATTATACAGGCGGCTCATGCGCTCGACGATCAGGTCTTTGAGCTTGGGCGGATCCAGCGTATAGCCAAATACGCCGTGATTCGCGCGCTCAATCATGGCATTGATGGCGGCAGGCGGCGAGCGGAAGTCCATATCCGCCACCCACATCGGCAGGCAGCCCGCGTCTACAGCGCCCCATTTCGCGCTGTGATGCCCAGAGCGGTCGATAATTTCATCAAAGTTGTACTCGGTCATGTTTGTGGCTTTCTCAGGGTCCTAAGGGTTTCAAGGAAAACATGCCAGGAACTATAACCGATTGCGCAGTTAGATGCACGGGCGCTTTGCAGCGGCGCAGCGCGCTCGCGCCAGGTTATTCTAAACCACCGAGGGGCTCGTAGATTGCGTAGGTCGCGTAAACACTGCATGTCAATCGCCCCATCAATTTGTTAGATGTATCTGTCATTTGACACAATATGATTTTGATGTGATTGCCCTGGCAATCAGGGCGATGCGCTTGACCTCAGTCCCATTTTCGCTACAATAATCAGCAAATGTTTGATTATCGTGGACGCGTCGTATGGTAGAGCCTGACCTCATCATGGAACAGCGTGTAGAAGCATTGGAGCAGACCGAACGATTGCGCGTGTTCGAACAAGTTACGGACCTGAGCGAGCGTGTTGCGCGGGTGGAAAGCGCATGGGAAACTGAAATCCCTCACTTGGCGACCAAAGCGGATATTGCCCGCCTGGAAACAAAGCTGGACGCGCAATCAGAACAGTTTGACGGCAAGCTGGACGCGCAAACTGAGCGATTCGATGGCAAGCTGGACGCGCTTTCCGAACAGTTTGACAGCAAGCTGGACGCGCAATCTGAACGATTCGATGGCAAACTGGTAGCGCTTTCCGAACAGTTGCAGCGGAAATTTGAACAGCGCATGAACCAACAAATCATTTGGATTATCGGCACTGGCATTGCGCTTGCCACTTTCATCGCCAACCTCATGCCCAGCTGAGCCAGCAAGTCCCTGCTCGCTCCGCGCGTCTAAGGATCCGGCTGGGAGGATCATGAGTCCAAAGCACTTGAACCGATAAGTAGACCAGTTCGCAGGACGGCATAATTATCGGAACTTGGATTCGCGCCAGCAGATGGCGAATACGGTACGCGGTATGGATGGCAAACGTTTGCGATATGAAGACCTGATTGCTGGCTAAATTGTGACAGAGAAAAGCGGTAAGCAAGCAAAATCTGACAAGCCCAAGCGCCTCGTGGGCTGTCCGCCGCTCCAGTTCCCCCGAGCCGATAGACGATAGGCCGGAGAATGTGGCGCGGATGATGATGATGTGCAAGCCTAAACAGAAGAACGAGTGGCCTTACTGGCAAGAACAGCTTGCCAAGCGCAAATAATTTACCAGACGCCAGCCGATTGACTGTTCTAAGATTTAATCCGATATAGTCCCATGCACAAGTTTTGCGCTGGCGCTGGCCTGCCAATCGTGACGGGAAATCCGCGAGCCTATCACAATTTCGTCGCGCATTGCGACGGCTCTGCTTACTGGACGCTCACAGGTCTTTGCGATAGTCTCGCTTGCAGTGCATGGCCATCGACGCTATCGGTCTGCGCGCAAAGGCGCAGCGCAAATGGCAAGCGCGCATCCGCATAGGCGCGTTCCAGCGCGATATCACATCCGTATAGGTCGGCGAGCATAGCGCTAAACTCATCTCGCGCCTCGTCAAATTGTCGCTGCTCGTTGCGGTAGCGCTGGCGATCCAAGAAACTGACCTTGGCGCGGCTGAAATCAAACTCGATGTCGTCGGGCGCTTCTTCTTCCAGGCATAGCGCCGCTTGCAGCGCGAGACGAAATGCCAGGCGCAGGGCGGCGGGCATGGCTTGGGGCAGGCTGCGCTTGCGGATATAATGCAAGCCGATTTGACCGTCACCGAAATCATAGGCATAGTCGCCTTCGTCGGCGATTAATATAACACCGGGACCATCTGGCACATGTTTGTAGTCGATGACGTCAATCAACATGCCGTCGACCCGGTGTTCTTGAATCCAGCGTTGGAATATCGGAACGATGTCGCCTGCCTTTAGCGCGGGTTCGCGCTTCAAATTGAATTTGACCCCAAGGCGATTGGGAACGATTATCATGGCTTTCTCCTGGCGCGATGAATAAAGTTCTCGCCGCCGCTAGCTGACAATGACGCCGTTTATGCGCTGCTCGGCGCTGTGGATATTCTCGATGAACAGTTGAGTCTCATCAATCAATTGATGCGCGTAATCCTCGCCGACATGCGTCGGCGGCTGGTTGTGGCGCTTGAAAAGATAGCGGGCGAATTTGCCCTTGGCGAAGCGGTCATAGACCAACTCGGTATCGTAGAATCGGCGGCGGAATTCTTTGACGATATTGCCATAGTTATCGCCCACGTCGAGATACTTGGTGCGCACTAAAGCCCGCGCGGCCAGTACCATCGCCTTATATGCCTGTTGGTCAACCAAGGGATAATTGCTGTCGTCCAGCGCCAGCAGCGCTTCGAAGTGCGCTGATTCGGCGCGGGCGATTTCCAGCGAGAAGAGCGAAACCACCTCGCCGGCGCATTCGCCGACGCCGATATCGTCGATGGTATACACGCGCGAGTCGCCCCAATCGCTGAAAAATTCCGGCTTGTCCTCAAAGCTGGGCAATTTCATATAAGGCTGCAACATGGCTTTGATTTCCTTGCGCCCCAGCTTCTTCACCCAAGTCTGGAAATTTTCCTCATCGGCGCGTTCGGCGACATAGCGATTGGTCAAGGCTTCCAGCACTGCTGGGATGTTTTTTGCGGGCACAGCGCCAACCGCCAGCCCATAGCTGCCGGCGTTCTCTTGCCATTGTCCGCCCAGCACAACCTGAAAATGCGGCATCTTGTGATTGCCCGAGCGCCGGCTGTTACCGAAGAAACCAATATCGGCGACATGATGCTGTCCGCAGGAATTAAAGCAGCCGCTAACTTTGATTTTGAGCTCGTGCACCGCCGGCGGCAGCAAGTTGATTCGCTCAATCAGCCGCGCGCGCAGTTCGGCGGTCAAGCCGCGCGACGAGGCGATACCGAGCTTGCAGGTATCGGTGCCCGGGCAGGTGGTAATATCGACGATGGTGCCCGCGCCGGCATCAGCCAATCCGATCGCGCGCAGTTCGCGGTATATGGCTGGCAAATCGGCATCGGCTACCCAGCGCAGCACGATATTCTGTTCCACCGATAGGCGTATGTTATCGCCGACATAGCGCCGCGCGGTTTCCGCCAGTTGGAAGCCTTGCCAGGCGGTGAAATCACCCAGCGGCGTATTCAGTGTGATGGCGCTGTAGCCAGGCTGCGCTTGGTGATATACGTTTGTGCGATACCAGTCCGAGAAACCATCGGGCAATGGCGTGCCATTGAGCGCCAAGCCCACTTTGGCGGGCTTGTAGTTGAAGCCGTCCAGCGCGTCGAGGTAGGCAGTGTGGCGGTCGTCATGCGGTACAGTTTGGCGTTCTGCTTGCACTTCGCGCCGGAAGGCGTCGATGCCCAGCTTGTTCACCAAGAATTTGATGCGGGCGCGATTGCGATTTTTCTTTTCGCCCAGCCGCGCGAATACCCGCGCGACCGCTTGCGACAGCGGCAGCAGTTCTGCTTCCGTGACGAACTCCTCCAGCACTTTCGCTTGTTGCGGCACGGTGCCCAGCCCACCGCCGACGAAGACCGTGAAGCCGCGCTTTATCTCGCCGTCAATCTCGCGCGTCCGCGCCAGTAAGCCCAAATCGTGCATCTTGACTAAACCGCAGGCATGCCCCGCGCAGCCGGAAAATGCCACCTTGAACTTGCGCCCAAAATCTTGAACGTCGTCATGATCGAGCAAAAAGCGCGTCATGGCATCGGCATAGGGGCTGACGTCGAATACCTCGTCATGGCAGACGCCCGCCAGCGTGCAAGCCGTGATATTGCGCACGGAGTTGCCGCAGGCTTCTTGCGTGGTAATGCCGACCGCAGCCAGCCGCCGCATGAGATCGGGCGTGTCGTCGATGTGAACATAGTGCAGTTGGATGTCCTGGCGGGTGGTGATGTGCAAGATGCCATCGGCATATTCATCGGCAAGCTCCGACAAGACCTCAAGCTGCTCGGCTGTCAATCCGCCATAGGGGATTTTGATGCGCTGCATGCCCGGCGCGTCCCAGAGCGTGTCCGGTCCCTTGACCAAATCGCCCGAAGGATAACTCAATTCGCGGGTGCGGATGCCGTCATGGCGCTGACCATTGTCATAGCGCTGCCCATAAGCGCCCTTGCGCAGCCGCTGCTCGGCGAAGACTTTTTCATCCAGTTTGCCTTGTTTGCGCAATTCAATCTGCGCTTCGTATGTATCAATCAGAATCCCCATTTCGGCTGGGATTTGATTGGCAAGCTGCTCTTTCCATGTGCTCATGACTTATCCTTCCATCTCCATGATTGGAACAAGTTGAATCAAATTGTAAGAAGTCGTAATAAATCGAAATAAAGCTGCCATACGAGAATTGCTTTTCTCATCGTCTATACAAATTCATCAGCAGCGAGGCTGGGCGCGGCAAGGCCGGCCGGCAGGAGCTCGAACCAATGCAAGCCGCGCTCGCGCAGGCGAACCACTTCGCCAATCACAGTGATGGCGGGCGCTTGAATCCGCTCTTCACCGGCAAGCCGCGCGATAGTGGCCAGCGTGCCGGTGAGGGCGCGCTGGCGCGGCAGCGTCCCCCATTCGATGATCGCGGCGGGCGTCCTGTCATCCAGCCCCTGTTCCAGCAATGTTTGGGTGATGCGCGGCAGTTGTTTGACGCCCATCAATATGACGATGGTGCCGCCGATTTGCGCCAGCGCGGCATAATTGATGCCACTTTCGGGTTTGTTTGCATGCTCGTGGCCCGTGATGACCGTGAAGCAACTGCTGAGATGGCGATGCGTCAGCGGGATGCCGGCATAGGCGGGCACCGCAAAAGCGCTGGAAATGCCAGGCACAATCTCAAAATCAATGCCGTTCTCGTGGCAAGCCAAGGCTTCTTCGCCGCCGCGCCCGAATACCAGCGGATCGCCGCCTTTCAAGCGCAGGACCATCTTGCCTTTCAAGGCGCGGTCAACAATCGCGCGGTTGATGGTTTCCTGGGATAGGCGGCGCTTAGTTGGCGCTTTGCCAGCGTCAATCAATTCGGCGTCGGCGCGCGCTTCCAAGAGCAGTTGCGGCGGAATCAGGCGGTCGTATATGACAACATCGGCTTGCGCCAGCAGCCGCAGCGCCTTGCGCGTAATCAAATCCGGGTCACCGGGTCCAGCCCCAACCAGATAAACTTTGCCGATATTCATTTTGTCATTTCCCCTAATTCCGCGGCGCTTGACAGCCAGAAATTGCATGGCTCCTTGCAGGGCAAATCCGTCCGCGGCTCATCTTTCCACCAGGTCGGCTGGCGGATGCAAGCGCCGCAGACCTTGGCGACGGTCTGTTCAAGCAGCGCCACAGCCAGATTGTGTATGCCTTTGAACATGCCAACTTGTCGCTCGCTAGTACCTTCGAGCGTTTCAGCCACGAAGCTGCCTTGACGTTGGCGCGCCCAATCGGCGATCAAGCCTGGATATACGGTTTCTAGCACGGCATGCGCCTGCCAGGGCTGCTCAAGGTCGACCTGCCAGCCGGAGGGCAAGTCGGTAGCTGTTGGCAATGGTCGGAAAGCGCGGGCGGGTTTCCCGCGCAAACGGGCGCGCAGCTGCGCCGCTGTTGACAGCGCGACGCTGTTTTCATCATTGCCGCAATGCCAGACTCGTTTTTCCGTCACCATCACTGGTCCGAAGCGCAGCGGGTTTTCCTTGCTAATTCTGTTTTTTTTCTTCTCTTTCTTCTGTTTCAGCGCCTTGATAAGCAGCTCGCGGCCGACTTTGGGGAAGCCGCTCCAAGGGTCGGTCGCCGCGACCTGGCGCAAAGGCAAGCCAGCCTCAAGCGCCAGCTCGTGAAGCGCCGAACAGACGGGCGCGCCGCTTAGAGATTGCGTGTAGAAGACCTTGCGCCCGGCGACTGTTTGCGGCGCAGCGAGGCTCGATAAACCAAGCGCGCGCGGCACATCCATGCTGACATGAGAACCCGAAGCCAGAAAATAGGGCAGGGCGATGATATTGCTGGCGCTTGTGCACTGATAAATGCTTGGGATATTTGGCTCGTCGTCCAAGTAGACATCCACTACCTCGGCGACCCAGTTCAGTTCGCGCAGGACCTGCGCCTGATAGCGGGTTGTCGCGCGACTATTGGGGTTGCGGCGCGTGCCGTGCCCGATGATGGCGACAGCGGTATTCGCTGGATCCAAATTGTGCTTCGCGATATGCTCACGCGCGATGTCGCGCACAACGCTTGTCATGGCTGGATGCTCGCCAAGGGGGGGCGTCAGGGTAATTGTCTGGCCGCCGCGCCTGGTCACCGGCCCTTGCAGAGCCATTTCGGCAGGAATCACGGCGCTGGTGAAGTAGCCGCGCGCCGTGAATACCGGCACGACGTAGACCTGCGCCGCAGCCACAGTATCCAGTACTTGGCTCAAAGCTGGCGGCTCTTTCCAGAAGCAGGCAGTAACTTCGTCCGCTGCCCCAAGCGCGCGCAGATGGTCAACATAGCCCCAGACGACGCCGGCGGTGTTGGGGCTGATGTGCGAGCCATGCCCGGCGAGTATCAGCGCGGAGTCGGTCATCGAGTCAGCTCCCGGTTTATGATTTCATCGAAGAGCCGCCGGGCGCATTCGGGCTGGTCCGCGCGCAGTAAGGCGAGTACATCCGAATCCAATATGCGCCGATAAAGCTCGCGCCGCTCCGTTTGAGAATCGAGCTGCGCTTTGAGCGTCCCCCGCAATGTCCCCAGCCACGCGCTCAAAATCGCGTATTCAGCGCCGATCGCGCCTTCCAGCTGGCGCTTGAGCACCCGCGTCAGGGCGGGCGCTGCGCCATGGCTGCTGAGCGCGATGGTCAGCGGCTTGCGGTCTATCACCGCCATGTTGCTAAAATCGCTGTCTGCGCCGTCGACGATATTAACTAAGGCGCGGATGCGCTGCGCGTCTTGCGCCACGATTTGGTTGACGCTTTTATCGTCGGTCGCGGCGATGACCAGGACGGGCATATACTCGTTGAGCATGTCGCGCTGATATGCCGATTGGATGTACTCAATTTGGCGCGCATGCGCCATTGCTAGCAGCGCGGATGACAGCGCCGGGCTGATAACCAGCACGCGCGCGCCCGAACCGAGCAAGCGCTGGACCTTGCGCGCCGCCACCTTGCCCCCGCCGATAACAGCGACTTGCTTGTCTTGCAAGTGGAGCAAGATGGGATATCCGGCGTATCCGGCAGTCGGCTCAGGCATGGGAGCCGCCGGCCGGGAGCGGTTCGGACCAAGGCGCGCTATGGATGCCGCATTCTGTTTTCTGGTGGCGCGTCCAGCGGCCACTGCGGGCGTCGGCGTCTTGATTGACCGCTTTGGTGCAGGTCCAGCAGCCGATGCTGGGATAGCCGATTGCGTGCAAGGGATTGCTGGGCAAGTCATTGGCGCGCAGGTAGGACCAGATCATGTCGTGGCTCCAGTTGGCAAATGGCGCGATTTTGATTGAGCCCGTTCGCGCATCGCGGCTGATGATAGGCGTTTTGGCGCGAAAAGCTGATTGATCGCGGCGCAGCCCAGCCACCCAAGCTGAATACCCCGCCAGCGCCGCGCGCAAGGGTTTCGTCTTGCGGATATGACAGCAGCGGTCGGGATTGCGCTCCCACAAGCGGTCGCCGAGAAGTCGCGCTTGCTGCCGCGGCGTCTGGCGCGGTCGGATTCGCCGCAGGTTAAGCCCAAAGCGCGCCTCTAAGGCATTAATCAGCTCGACCGTCTCTGGAAACAGGAAACCTGTATCAAGCGTCAGCACTTGGGTGGCGGGCGCAATATCCCGCATCATGTGCAGCGTTACAATTCCCGTAGCTTGAAAGCTGGTAACGATGGCGAGTGCCTCGCCATATTCGCAATGCGCCCAAGACAAGATTTCGCGCGGATGCGCGCGCTCGAATTGTTCCGCCAACTGTCTAATCTGCGCAGCCTTTGCATGCGATACCAGCATTTTGCACTCCTTTCCCGCGTCATCAGCCTAAAACAAAAACGCTTCGGATTATCCGAAGCGCTCCAATTTGCCTGAACGATTCCGCTAGCGCGAATCCCGCGCCAGCGTCGGATAACCCAGCCTCCCCGGCTCGATACAGCAGCAACAACATACTTGGCGATTTTGATTCTTGCTTGTTGACATCGTTCAAATTGTCCTATGCCCGCACAATAAAAAAGCCCCGTGTCGTAACGGGGCTGCGCGTTTCGGATTGATTGCAAGATTTCCGTAACTTAGCGACGCTCCACCGCCCGACTATCAGATGATAGTGGCTGACAACAACAGGTGGAACAGCAATTGCGGGACATCAAGTCTTCCCTGATATTAAGCATTGCAGAGCATAGCGCATGATTGCGCCCTTGTCAACACTTTGATTTTGCCATTTTGCCATTCCGTCAATCGCAGCGTCGGCTTGGATCTCCGCGCGCGCCAGCCGAGCGCATGACTAGCGTCCGTTGGAGCCGCTCAAGTTGTTGAGGAAATCCTGATTGTTATCGTAAAGCCGAAATTGATGCAATAAATGATCAGTTGCGCCGACGATGCCTTCCGGCTGCTCCGCGAGATGCGACCACATGCGCCGCATGGTATAAACACGCTGCAAAACATCGGGACCGAGCAGCAATTCTTCGCGGCGGGTGGACGATTGCTCGATATCGAAGGCGGGGAAGATGCGCCGCTCTTGCAGCTTGCGGCTGAGGTGCAGTTCCATATTGCCCGTGCCCTTGAATTCTTCATAGATGACGTCGTCCATCTTGCTGCCGGTATTCACCAAGCAGGTAGCGACGATAGTCAGGCTGCCGCCTTCTTCGACATTGCGCGCCGCGCCAAACAAGCGCTTTGGCGGGTGTATCGCGGAGGGATCCAAGCCGCCGGAGAGTGTACGTCCGCTGGTGGGCACAACCAGGTTATAAGCCCGCGCCAATCGCGTTACGCTATCCAGCATCATCACGACATGGCGGCGGACTTCGACCAGGCGCTTGGCGCGCTCTAGCGCCATTTCCGCCACGCGCACATGATGATGCACGGGGTCGTCGAAGGTGGAGGCGATGACCTCGGCATCCACAGAGCGGTCCATATCGGTTACTTCTTCTGGGCGTTCGCCAATGAGCGCGATCATCAGGTGGACTTCGGGATAATTGTGGCTGATGGCGTTGGCGATGTCTTTGAGCACGGTGGTCTTGCCGGCTTTGGGCGGCGATACGATCAAGCCGCGCTGGCCAAAGCCGATGGGCGCGATCAGGTTCAGCATGCGGGTGGACAAGACGCGCGGCAAGGTTTCTAGGTTGAAGCGAACTTCCGGGAAGATGGGCGTCAAGCGTTCAAAGTTGGCGCGATGCCTAACATCGTTGGGGTTCAGCCCGTTCACCGAGTCGACGCGCAGCAAGCCGAAGTAACGTTCGGTGTCTTTGGGTGGGCGAACCTGGCCAATCAACATATCGCCGGTGCGCAGGTTGAACTTTTTGATCTGCGTCTGGCTGACATAGATATCGTTTTTGCCGGGCAGATAGCCTTCGGCGCGCAGGAAACCCATCCCATCGTCCACTACTTCCAGCACGCCGCCGCGCAGCTCGTGGCCGCGCCGCACCGCATCTTGGCGCAGCAAACCAATAATCAAATCCTGCTTCTTCAATCGGCTGAAGCGCGGCACGTGATGGTCGCGCGCCATGCTGCGCAATTCTGGTAAGGTCTTCGTTTCAAGTTTTGCGATATTCATTCTGTTCGTCCTGGATTCATATCTCGCGACAGGGGTAAATTGCTGATAGCAACGCGCGAATAGAGCATCTCTACGCTGCGCGTTCTCTGATTTTCTAAATGAATTCTGGGATTCCGTTTCCTTGGGATATAGAAAGCCGCCGCCTTCATAGAGTCTGGAGGCGTAGAATCTCAACTGTTTGCGATTCGGACAAACGGGCGACTTTCAAGAGACGCTCACTTCATTCATTTGCCGCGCGTGTAGCCAAAAGAGGTTTTTGGCGCGCCACTGCTATGACGATTACAAGTTTCGACGTGGAAAAATTACCGGTACAACAAAGCCTAGCATAGATTTGCTTAGTCGTCAAAGGGCAATATTGAAAAATTGAATCGAAGATAAGTTATAGCTTCAAATGAGATGATAATGAGATGATATAGAAATGCGCGCTTTGGTCCCCGCCTACATGACGGGGACCAGTTGTATTGCCTTTTGCTGTCTACATATCCAAGTCGGCGTGCAATTCCGCTACTTCTTCGTTTAATTCCGCCAGCGCGTCAGCGGCCGCGGCATCGCCATTGACGACTTCGGCAATCACGTTGGGCACCACCCCGCGCACGGCGCTGTAACTGGGCAGACCGGGCGAGGAATAGATGCTGACGGCTTCGTCAGCCAGGATGCCCTGGACTTCAAGGAAGCGGTGATAAGGCATGCGCGGCTCGGTGAAATCGTCTTCGCCGATTTCAATATCGTTGCGGATGCTGAAGTAGCCGGTCGCGCCGGACCAGGCGAGCTGCGCCTCTGTACCCGCCAGGAACTTCACAAATAGCCAGGTGGCGACTTCTTGTTCCGGCGTCGCGACCAGAATCGCTTGGCTGGGCACGAAGAGCTGCAGCGTGGGACCAACGCCCTCGGCACCAGGGAATGCGGATACCACCCACTCGTCGGTCATTTCGGCAGTGGCGGCGTCCCAGGTTACAAAGGGAATGCCAGCCGAGCTGCCCGCGGCAAAGGGCGTGATGCCGACCGAGAAGTCACCGGTGTTTTGGTAACGTTCCGCGAAGAGATAGGCGCAATTATTTTCCAGCATGCGCGTGAACATGCCCAGCGCCTCAGCTACTTCGGCCGATTCAAAAATGTACTCGCCAGAGTCGGCGTCGAAGATTGCGCCGCCGTGCGCGGCGACAAAACTCTCGAAGTGCGATATGCCGGTATCCAAGGGATAACCCTGGTACATCTCGCTGGCACCAGCCGCGCAGGAAATTTCTTCAAATTCCGCCAGCGTCGCCGGTGGACGCCGCTCGAAGCCCAGCGCTTCCACGATGTCGAGATTGGTATAAAAGATGTTTAGCGAGTTCTGGTTCGCCCAGGCGACGCGCATCCCGTGGAATGGCGCGAAGTCCAGTTGATTGACATCGAGCAGATCGAAATTGAGATTGGCTTGCTCGTCCATTGGGATGCCCCATTGCGGACTATTGAGCAGGTCATTGATGTCAACCACAACGCCTTCGTTCGCCCAGCCGGCGATGGCATTGGCATAACCCGCGACCAGGTTCGGCAGCTCGCCGGAGAGGATGGCTGTATTCATCAAATCTTGAATGGGGCTGTAGCTGCCCTGATGAATGGCTTCCACCGTGATGCCATATTCATTGCTGCTGTTGAATTCTTCAATCAAGGCGGACATCGTTTCGGCTTGGGAACTGTCATCGGAATACTGATGCCAGTAGGCAACAGTCTGACCGCTGGGGTCAACATTCTCATAGTCGGGCGCGTCCTGCGCCTGCGCCAAGCCGAGCGTTAGAACGCAGAACATGAGCGCGATAATCAATTTCTTCTTCATCACTTGCGTGCCTCCTTCGCGTAAATTGCGCTTTCGAAATAGCTGGCTGGTCCATACCCCCTCTTACGGGTCGCAGCCATTGTCTGAAGCACCGCGCTGCCGCGCGCGGTGGAGGGTTCATTGATTCATTGGTTCAATATTAACCTCTGATTCCTGTCTGCGCGATACCTTCGGTGAATTGCTTCTGCGCCACGAAGTACAGAATCAAGATAGGTATGACAGTAATCACGGAAGCCGCCATTTGCAAGTTCAAATCTCCCGGCGTATCGGCGGTAACGAAATTGGACAAACCCACGGCAATCGGCCGCCAATCGTCGTTGATGGTAACAAGCAGGGGCCACATCAAAGCGTTCCAAGAGCCGATGAATCCCAGGGTTACGATGGTCATGATGGGTGCCTTCGACAAGGGCAGCACGACGCTTCGCAAGAACTTGAAATGGCCCGCGCCATCAATGCGCGCGGCTTCCCATAAATCATTCGGGATTTGAATGAAAAACTGCCGCAGCAAAAAGATGTTAAAGACAGAGGCGAAGAAGGGGATGGTCAGCGCGGGCCAATTGTTGAACCAGGCAGCGGCTGGACCAAACAGGCTTTCGCTCAAACGCCCCAGCCAAATCACTGTAAGCAGGTGCGGTATCAGCATCACGATGCCGGGAATCATCATAGTGGACAAAAACAGAGCGAATATGAAATTGCGCCCGATGAAATTCATGCGCGCGAAAGCGTAAGCGGCTGGAATGCAGACGACGAGCGAGCCGCTAACGCTGATGAGGGTAATGCGCAGGCTATTCCACAGATAGCCTGATATGCTGATGGACTGCAAAACGCCGCTTGTCGGGTCGGTTGTCAGTTCGATATCAAGGAAGTTTGCCCGGCGCAGGGCGGTGGCGTAATTTTCCCAGAGCAGATTTTCCGGCAGCAGCCGCGTCAGGTTTACCTCGCTCAGCGTCATGAAAGAAGCGCTAATCATCCACAAGAAGGGACCCACCGCAATGATGACGCCGGCGAACAGTACCGCATAGATCGCCAACTGCGTCCAGTTCAAGCGCGGGGGCGGCAGTTTCGCTTTCGTTTTATTTGGCGCGCGGCTCGGGCTAGGCATAAAAGACTCGTCTTCCCATCACGCGGTTTTGGAAGAGCGTCATCAACAGAATCAGGGCGAAGAGCACAAAAGCCATCGACGATGCGTAACCATAGCGGTTGCTATTCTGCAATTCGTCGAAGATATAGACGCTGGCTGTATTGACCTTGCTGCCCACGGCGCCGGTGCGCAGAATCCAAATCTGCGTGAAAGCCTGGAAGGTGCCAATTATCGCGACCAGCGACAAGAAAAATACGGTAGGCGACAGCATGGGCAAGGTGATGTGCCGAAAGATGCGCCAGCCGCTGGCGCCGTCAATTCGCGCGGCTTCGTAAAGTTCGCCGGGGATGTTGCCCAAGCCGGCTAGAAATATCACCGCGTCATAGCCGATATAGGTCCAGGTCGAATAAATCATGATGACGACCAGCGCCAAAGCCGGTCCCGCCAGAAAATCGGGCAGCCCCAATAGCTCGCCGATGGAATTGCGTTCCAGAATCCAGCGCTGCGGCGCGATGCCAATAAGCGAAAGCGCTCGGTTGGCTGGCGCGGTTTTACCGGCGTCAAACATGACGCGGAAGACAATCGAAGTCGCGACAAAGGGCGTGATGTAGGGGATGAAATAGACCATGCGGAAGAAAGCGCGGAATCGAATCGGCTGGAAGAGCAAGTAGGCGAGCGCCAAGCCGACGGACAATTGCACTGGCACTGTGCCAACGGCGTACATGACCGTTACCCAGAAGCCCTGCAGCAGGTCGTCATCCGCTTCTGCCAGCGCGGCGGGCAGCTCCGCCATGAGCAGGTAGCCGCCAACAGCCAGCGCCAAGCCGCTGATTGCCATAAACAAGAAGCGCTTGTTATCGTGGCTTTTGATGCCGCGCTGAAAGACCGTCCAAGCTAGGGCGATAAGCATGATGCCCGCGCTGACAAAGACCAACTGCGACCAGATTGGCAGCGCTTCGCCGGATTCGCGGGCGGCATCAAGCGCTGCGCCGATTTCGCTTAGGGTGAGTTCTAGCAAGAATGCGCCGCTGACGGCGCAGGCTGTTGCGATGGCGCTCCAGATAATCAAGTCATTGCCGCGGGCTGAGCGAAAAAACCAAGCAATCAGGGCAGTGACGACTGTCGCGCCCAGCAAGCCGAGCAGCATGAGCTTGCCAGCAGCCAGCACTTCGGGCATGGCGAAACTTTCGCCGAGTTTCGTCATGAACAGTTCGAGGCTGGTGTTTTGCCCGCGCACTTGACGCGGAATCAGCATGATGGCTGGAATGAGCTTGAAGAACCAGTCCACAACGAGCAGCGCGGCATAACCGCATACAGCCCCAGCCAGCAAAAAGACCGCAGCGCGCGGCGAATCGGACTGGCGCAGCGCGCGCAGCGCGCGCCGTATCATCACCGCCGCCAGGGCAAAAGCAGCCAGCGCCAACCAGAAAAACAAGATGTAGGCCAGGTTGCCCAGAGCCTTTTCATAGTTGGCCAGCCCGCTGTAATGATCGGGGAAACGCCGCCAGCGGTGCAAGCTGACGAAGAATGCAAAAGCCACCGGGAAGATCCCAAACAAGATAATGAGCAAGCCCGCTGGCGCGAGGAAGGTGTAAGCTGTCAGATTTTCCAGCACGATGCGGCCGCGGCGTGTATTAAAGAAGCTCAATTGCCTGCTATCTGCTGTGCTTTGATGGTTCATCAGTTGCTCGCGCGCGTCATCCGACGATATTGATTATAGCTAAGGCAGATGCGAAATCAAAAATAAAGCCAGGGCAATTCGTATTCTCATTCTTTCAATCTTATTACTCGTGCTACAATGTAGCGCGGCAATCAATCATGCGAGCATGCGAGGACGGCATTGGATGCCCCGAATCCACGTCATTGGCGCATTGGTATACGACCTGGTATTTCAAATCCCCGATTGGATTGAACCCAATCGCGCGGTTCACGCTTCGCAGCTGACCTTATCCCCCGGCGGCAAAGCATTGAACCAGGCTGCGGCGGCGCGCCTGCTCGGCGCGGATGTCGCGCTGATAGGCTGCGTCGGCGACGATCTGTTTGGCGCGCAGATGCTGCGTGACCTGCGGTCTATCGGCCTGAACTTGGATCATGTCAAAGTTCACGATTCGGCACGCACCAGTTTGGCCAGCATCCTTGTCAAAGATATGGTGCCGGGTTTTATTGGTGCGCCAGACGCCAGCCGCAAGATTGACGAAGGCGATATCGACAAGGCATTGCGAAATCTGCATAATGACGATTTGCTGCTGATAGACTTTGAAGTCCCGCAGGCATTGGTCCATTACGCGCTAGCAGCAGCAAAACGAGCCGGCATCAGGACGGTACTGAATCCCGCGCCATTCTTTACCCGCGACGCCTTCGAATTTGAATATCTGCATCTGGTTGATGTCATCATACCCAACAAGCTGGAAGCGCAGTTGATTGCCGGGGCGGATAGCGACTGCCCGGACGAATTGGCGCGGGCTTTGCTGAATATGGGCATCAAACAAGTTGTGATGACCCTGGGCGAAGATGGCTGCGCGCTGTATGAAAACGGGCGCAAGCTGGCGCAGCCCGCATTCAAGGTCGAGGTTGTGGATACCACCGGTGCCAGCGACGCTTTTGTCGGCGCTTACGCGCTGGCAATGCTTGATGGCTGGCGCGGCAAACGGGCGCTGGAATTCGCGGCCGCGGCGGCTGGGCTGGCATGCGCGGCGCATGGCACTATGTCGGCTTTGCCGCGGCGGAGCGCTGTCAATGCGCTAATGCGGGCAAGCGGGAAATAAATGCTAATGATGCCGCGAGCTGCGTAACCGAGCTTATCGTCAAGGGTTTTAGACTATGCAAAAGTTCTTCGCCAGGCGCAGCAAATATAAATCGCTTGATGACCAGACACTGGTAGAATTGGCCGGCGAGGACAAAGCGGCTTTTGGCGAACTTTACGAGCGATATCTCACAAAAATGTACAACTATGTCTACTATCGCACGGGCAACCAGCAGGACGCCGAAGATTTGACCGCCAAGGTTTTTCAGCGCGCAATGGCTCATATCGGTGCCTATGTTGACCGCGGCTTGCCCTTCCAAGCCTGGCTTTATCGCATCGCGCACAACTTGGTTGCCAACTGGCATCGCGATCAGTCTAGGCGCAAGATAATCGCGCTTGACGATTATGTCGCCCACACGCTGCAGTCGGAAGCGCCCGATAGCAAAACCGAAGCGCAAGAAGAGCAAAAACAGCTCATGGAAGCAGTAATCCGATTGCCGGCAGACCGACAGCAATTGCTCTTGCTGAAATTCATCGAGCAATTGTCCAATGCCGAAATCGGCGTGATTATGGACCGAACAGAAGGCGCGGTCAAATCGCTGTATCACCGCACGCTTTTGGCACTGCGGGAAGACTTGCAGCGCGGGAGCGCCGCCCGCCGTTTGAGCGGAACTGCCGACCGGCGCGCAATTGGCGACAAAGACCCCCGCGCGCGCGCCGAGTAAGCAACTCGCGCCGTTCGCGCTGCTGCTGGTCTCTGGAACTGCTTTCTTGAAAATGAAGGATTTGGGCAATATGAATACACAGGCTGACGCGAAGGCGCAAAACTTTGTCGAGGACATGACCGACGCGCTGCAACAGGGCAAAGCGCTAGACCCGCCCTTAGACTTGCCCGATGAGGTCCAGGAAGATTATGCGGATTTAGTCGCTGTCATTCAGGGCTTGCGCGAAACCTTGATTCCAGTTGAGCCAAGCGCGGAATATGCCGCTCAATTGAAAGCGCAGCTGCTGGAAAACGAAGCGGGCTGGTTGTCTCGTTTCCGGAAAAATCCCGCAAGCCTGCATGTCGCGGCGCTTATCGCGCTCTTTGCCTGGGTCAGTCTCTTGCTTTCGCGGCGGCTTTTTGGCGGCTCCAGCCCCCAGGACATCTCCGAAGAATCTGTCACGACTGCGCTTTAAGGCTTGTCGCTTGCAACTGTATAACATCCTGCTAGGAGCGACCGCTAAATGGCTCGGACAGTTCTCACGCTACGGCAACTGAATCGGACGCTATTGGCGCGGCAAATGCTGCTAGAGCGCCACGACGCTAGTCCAGTTGCCGTTGCCGAGCGCCTGGTCGGCTTGCAGTCGCAGCTGCCCAATCCGCCTTATATTGGCTTGTGGACGCGCCTACGTGCATTCCAGCGCAGCCAACTGACCGAATGCTTGCAAAGGCGCGCGATCGCGCGCGCGCCTTGGATACGCTCGACATTGCACTTGGTTTCGGCAGCGGATCATCAATGTTTTCAAGCGGTCATTCAACCGGCGCTGGTCCGCGGACTGCGCTCGTTTTTTGGCGCGCGCAGCGCAGACTTGGATATCGAGCGCCTGGTCGGCATAGCCAAGCCTTTCCTGGAGTCGCATCAGCCTTCAATCGGCGCGCTGCGCAAGCATTTGCAGCAGCACGAGCCGAATTTGAACAAAGAGGCGATGGCTTATGCCGTGCGCAGCTACCTGTCACTGGTTCAAATTCCGCCTAGTGGCACCTGGGGCGTAGGGACGCGCGCTACTTATACAAGCGCGGAAAGCTGGCTAGGGAGAGCCAAGCCCTCCGATATGCCCAGCCTATTCCGCCGCTATCTGGCGGCTTATGGACCCGCCAGCGTCATGGACTTCCAAACCTGGACCGGCATCACCCGTTTGAAATCACAGCTGGCACCGGCGCTTACGGAGCTTGTGGTCTATCAAAGCGAAAGCGGCAACCGCGAACTGTACGACCTGCCGGCGGCGACGCTGGCTGCCCCCGACGCCATCGCGCCCGTCCGCTTCATCCCAGAGTACGACAACATTCTCATCGCCCACCGCGATCGCGCGCGCATCCTCCCTGACGCGCATCGCAAAAAAGTGTTCTTGAGCGCCGGGCGTGTCATTGGCACAGTCTTGATTGACGGTTTCGTCGGCGCGACCTGGCGCGTCAAAAAGGACAAGCAATCGCTCACGCTCACTGTCAGTCTCTTTGCGGCGCAGCCAAAAGCGCTTGCGCGGGCAATCGAGGCAGAAGGCGCGCGGCTGCTTCAGTTCTATGATGGCGAGGCGAGCAGCCAGGCGGTCGTGATTGAACAATACAACTGAGCGCAGCCGCGCGCTCTACTCGATACGGCAATTGCGTGGTAATCTCTTGCCTTGACGTTCTACGAAAGCGGTCACAATGCCATCGGCGGAAAAAATCACAGCTTTGCGCGGCATGCGCGATGTCTTCAGCGCGGAATATATCCAGCGCAAAGACATGCTGGCGCGGCTCGAAGGGCATCTGCTGCGTCATGCCTACTTGCCGACTGAACTGCCGATATTGGAGAACACCGAACTCTATCTACGCAAATCGGGCGAAGACATCGCCGCGCGTTTGTTCGAGTTCGATTTCAAAAGTCGGCGCATAGCACTGCGCCCAGAGCTGACCGCGTCGATATTGCGCGCCTATGTCGAGCGTCTGCAAGACGAGCCGCTGCCATTGCGGCTTCAATATGCGGGTCCGGTCTTTCGCTACGAGAAGCCGCAGCAGAACCGCTTCCGACAATTTACCGTTGCCGGTGCCGAGCTATTAGGCGCGGCGGGACCATTGGCGGATGCCGAGGTGTTGCACCTGGCTTGCAGCGGCTTGGCGGAGCTTGGCATAGCCAATCCGCGTCTGCTTGTAGGGCATAGCGAGATACTGGCAGGGTTTTTGCGTTCGCTGGGCTTGCGCAGGCAACTGCTGAATTACCTGCTGCGCAATATGGAAAATGTCCGCAAGCGTGGCATGGATGCTGTCATCGCTGCTTTATGTGAACTGTATCCAGAGCTCGCGGGAATTGCGGACGCAGCAGCGAACCCGCGCGCCACTGATGAGGTCAAGAGCCATCAGCTAGTCGATGTATTGCGCGAGATGACTGATGGCGAAGCCCATCAAGCCATCACCGATTTTCTGCGCAGCCTCAATATCCGCATTGATACCAATCGCGACGAAGACGAAGTGATCGACCGGCTGCTGCACAAAATCCGCGAGGACGAGCAAGCCCCGAAGGTTCGCGCCGCGCTCGAATATATGGGCAAGCTGAGTGCGATGACTGGACCGGCGGAAGCTATTCTGGGGCGCGCGCGCGAGCTCTTCGCCGAATATCAGGTCAATCCTAGCGCCTTGGACACCTTGGAGGCGACTTTCGACCATCTCGGGCACTTTGGCGAGCTGGACGCGGAAATCCATTTGGACTTGGGATTAAACCGCGGATTGCACTATTACACCGGCTTGATGTTCGAGATTCATTGCGCCAGCGCAAGCGGAGAAGACATTCAACTTTGCGGCGGCGGGCGCTACGATAACTTGGTCAGCATTCTTGGCGGCAAGGCACCGACGCCTGCGGCGGGATTCGCCTACGGCATCGAGCGGGTCGCAAGCGTCATGGACGCCGGCGATTCCCCCAGCCCGCCTCAGCTGAATGCTTATGTCATTCCAGTAGCCGCGGACGATGTTGCCTGTTGCCTGCAAGTGGCTGCCAGCCTGCGCGCTAGCGGCTTGATGGCAGAAGTCGGCCTTGACGACCGCAATTTGCGCCGCAGCCTCAAACAGGCTGACCGCAAAAACGCCAAGACCGTTGTCATCCTTGGCGAGCGAGAACGAGAGCAAGCGCAAGCGCTTGTCAGAGATTTGCGCAGCCGCCAAGAAAGGTCCGTCGCGCTGGATGATGTCGCGGATGTTGTGATGAGGTTCTGCAAGGACGATGATTAACAAGATGGCTGCGGATAAACTGATTCTGGCTTTGCCGAGCAAGGGCAGGTTGGGCGACGATTCCGAGAGTTTTTTGGGTCGGGCGGGCTTGCGCATTTACAAACCCAATCGCCGTCAATACACAGCGACGATTCCTAGCTTGCCATGCGCCGAGGTGGTTTATCAGCGCCCGCGCGATATCTTGGGCAAGGTAGGCGAGGGGCGCGTCGACATCGGCATCACGGGCGAAGACATCGTTGCCGAATATGGCGGCGAATCTGAAGACCTGATTATCATTGACAAGCTCGGCTTTGGCAGATGCGAATTGCTCTTGGCTGTACCCAACTCCTGGATTGATGTTACATCAATTGCCGATTTGGCCGACTTGAGCTTGCGACATCACGAGCGCGGAAAACAGTTACGCATCGCTACCAAGTACGGCAATTTGACCAAGCGCTTTATGTATCGCCAAGGCATCTCCCAGTTTTTGCTGGTTCATGCCGACGGCGCTATGGAAGCCGCGCCGCGCATGGGTTACGCCGATCTGATTGTCGACTTGTCCGAAACCGGCACTACCTTGCGCGAGAATCACCTGCGCCCCATTGACGGCGGCGTGATGCTCGCTTCGCAGGCGGTGCTCATCGGCAATCGCCGCAGCTTGCGCGCGGCGACCGCGAAGCTGGAAACCTTGCGCGAGATGATTGAGCTGATCGAGGCGCATCGCCGCGCCAGCCGCTTTGTCTCGCTGCGCGCCAACATCCGCGGCAAATCACTTGCCGATGTGCAAAGGCGCATCCTGGCAAACCCAGCCTTAAGCGGCAGCAAAGGCCCGGGCGTCGTCGCAGTAGCCAGCAAGCCGGGCATGACTGAAAAGTGGTTCGAAACAAACTTGCTCGCGCCCGCGCACCTGATACACAAGACGATGCGGCATTTGCGGCAACTTGGCGGGACCGACATTATCGTGATGAGACCGCATTATGTATTTGATGAAAAGTCGGAAACTTATGAACGTTTTGAAGCATTGCTGTCTAACGAAGAAAATGTCTGAATCGAGAGAATAGACCATGGCAAAAGTTGGCATCATAAATCCAGGCGCGATGGGCATATCAATCGCGGCATCGGCGCTGTCGGCCGGGCACGAGCTGCTCTGGGCTGCCGCCGGGCGCAGCGCTGCCAGCCGACAGCGGGCTGCGCAGCAGGGATTGCTCGCTGTCGACTCGATTGCGCAGCTCTGCGCCGCCTGCGAGTTGATTCTATGCGTCTGCCCGCCACATGCTGCGGAAACTGTGGCGCAAGCGGTCATCGCGGGCGGATTCCAAGGTCTGTACTGCGATGGCAATGCCATCGCGCCCCAGAAAGCTGTCGGCATAGGCGAGGAAATGCGCGCGGCTGGCATCAAGTTTGTTGACGGCAGCATCATCGGGCCGCCAGCCTGGCAGCCGGGGACAACGCGCTTCTATCTATCGGGCGCAGACGCGGCGCGTGTGGCGGCGCTATTTGCGGGTACTGCCACAGAAGCGATTGTCTTAGGCGCGCAAATTGGCCGCGCCTCGGCGCTAAAGATGGTATTCGCATCGCAGACAAAAGGATTTTCTGCTCTGCAAGCGGCGATTCAGGCTGTCGCCGAGCGACTTGGTGTACGCGAAGATTTGTATCGCGAGTGGGAAAGGCGCGATGCAGATTCCGCTGCCAAAGCGCAAAACAACATGCGCGGCCTTACCCAGAAAGCTTGGCGCTTCACGGGCGAGATGGAAGAAATCGCCCAGACATTTGCCGAGGCGGGGCTGCCGGATGGATTTTTCCTCGCCGCGCGCGACATTTACAAAAACATGGCGCATTTCAAAGATGCCGATGAGTTGCCGCCGCTGGACGAGGTCTTGGCTGCTTTGATGCGGCACGATTTGGATTGACGGATTTGGCTGCAACAAATGTAGGATTTGGGGCGCGCGTCAATTCAATTTTTCCGATAAAGGTATTGCTGATGCTTCTGGCTGTCGCTTGCCTTGGCATACAGCAATTAAATGCCCCATTCATCAACATAGATGAACTTTCCGCTTATGGCAACATGGGTGGCTTTGACCCACCATATAGCCCTCTACAAATCGTCGATACAATTTATGAAAACAGCCCCGACCATGTACCGCTTTGGTTTATCACGACCGCAGGATTGACGAATATCATTGGCTGGTCTCAGGTAGCCTTACGCTTGGTATCCGTGCTGACCAGCTTGCTGGCATGCGCCTCGCTTTATCGCTTCACATTAGGAAGATCGGATAAAAGAACTGCAGAAATCACCTTGTTTTTGTTTGTAGCAAACGCTTACTTACTCCAGTATACCTATCGTATATTGATGTACCCAATGCTCATGCTGCTAGCAATTTTTCATTGCTGGCTGTATTTTCGGCTCGTTGATGACAATCCTCCATGGTGGGCATTTCTTCTTTTCGCGTTGACGGCGGCAGCCATTGTTTATACCCATTTATTTGGTCTTTTGATCCTGCTGGGGCTCGGGTTTTACCATGTTTTCTTTGTTAAGCGCTCGAGAATATGGGCAAAAATAATCGCGGTATGGCTTGTTGCTGGCGCGCTATTCTTGCCTTATGCGCCACGCCTCTTTAGTGGATATGAATACAATCTGCAAGTTGAAACCTCCGCTACCATAGTTGATGACATCTTTTCGTTTTCTAAGGAACTTGTAAACGATCAACTGATATTGTGGATTCCCGTTCTAGGGAGTTGGGCTTATATCCTAATTCGGAGGCAATTTGGGCTAGGCATGGCATCAATTCTCATAATTTGTTTGTCAGGCTTTGCCGCATATTTGCTATTAAAACTTATCCTTGGGGAAGCGCTAATTACGCGGATGCGCTATCTTTTTTCCCTCTGGTTTCTTTTCGTTGCCCTGCTTGCTTATAGTGTGACTTTTTTTCCGCGCTGGCTGCTCATATTTTTTCTGGCCGCATGGTGCATCGCCTTTCTGGCCGATATGTCCCGGACACTCTGGCCGCCGCCTAGTCATTTTACGTTGTATCGAATTGATGCCCTAGATGCTCTGCGCGAGTTGGAGGCACCGCAGGAGATATTCGTCGGAGCCTTTGGCGAAGCAAGTGGCAACGTGCGGAAGGGAATACATGAATATAGCATGGTCGATTATTATTTGCGGCAAATCGGATGGGACAGCATAAGGCTGCGCTTGCGCAATTCTCCCGAGCATATCTCGTCAGCATATCGCAAGCTGTACAATCAATATGGACGTTTCTTGCTCGGCTACCAAGCAACAAAGCCACCGGACTGGTTTGCTGCGCTGAAAAAGCATATTGAAGCGGACTATATCGCCTGCGCGATGATCCTTGACGATCCAACTATGCGAATAGCGCGCTATGTCGACCGGCTGATTGGCTGCGAGCACCAGCCAGCAAGCATCGTTTACAATAATGGCATCCAAATATTAAGCCGGGCATCATTCCTGCCTGAAGAGGAAAAGCTGCGCATCCTAACTTGGATTGAAACTGCAAGCCCAGAGCAGCAGGATAAGTACAACATTTCGTGGCAGCTGATTAGCCCCGACTGGCGCAACCTGCGACAAATCGACAAGCATCTGAACGATCCTAGCATAATGCCCATTAGCCGTTTTGACCTTTCCGTTGCGGATCTTCCTCCAGGCGCTTATCGCCTTATGCTCATCTTGTATAGCCGCAGCTCTGGTGCCAAGATCCATTTCCCCGATCCTTCGACAGGCTTGCCATCAGGGTTCTTGTCAGTCCTAGATTTTGTCGCCGCGGAGGAATAAGCTGGGCGCTAGCGACTTTAATTTTGCGATGAGCGTATTGTCGCAATCAAATCCGGCAAGCCATCGAATACGCAGTCTGGTTTGATTCGGCTGGCGGCCAAGCTGGCTGCGTCTTCAACCCCCGTCATCACCAGCGCCGTCTTGATGCCTAGCGATTGCGCGCCTTCGATATCGGTTCCGATGCGGTCGCCTATCATAAGCGTCTCTTCTGGCGCTGTCTTCAATTGACGCAGCGCCGCCTCGAACATGCCGCGCGACGGCTTTCCGATGACGATGGGCGGCTGCCCAGAGGCTGATTCGATGAGCGCCAGGATGCTGCCCGCGCCCGGGACCAAGCCATCGGGAGAAGGAAAAGACGAATCCGGATTTGTGCCGATGAAGCCAGCACCACCGCGTATCAGCAACGTTGCCACACGCAGTTTTTCATAAGTCAAATCGAAGTCAATGCCGCAGACGACTAAGTCGGCGTCCTTTTCGACTAGCGTGAAACCGGCTTCTGTCAGGACCTGCTTCAAGCCCGCGCCGCCAACAACATAAATGCGCGCGCCCGGCCGAAATTTGGTCTGCAAGTAGCTGGCGGTCGCCGTGCCGCTGGTGATAATATGCTCGGGCTGTATGCCGGTCACATCAAGCTGCGCCAGCTTCTGTACATAGTCCATGCGCGTCTTGCCGCTGTTGTTTGTCGCCAGCACAAAATCGACGCGCTTGTCCCACATAGTGCTGAAAAAGTCATGCAAGCCGGGCAATGGCTGCATGCCACGCCACAAGACGCCGTCCATGTCGGAGATAATCGCTCGGATATGTTTGAGCAAAGGGCTAGCCTCTCTTCTCTTATTTAATACACCAATTTAATACAGCGCGACGCTCATGCGACGAGTAGGCTTGTTATTTTGCGTGAGCGCGACATGCCTGGGTCCTAATCGCTGCCGCCGAGCGCTTAGCGCAGGCGGTCATTCTAGCATGGCCGCGGCGATATTTGGCGGGCGGCGCAAGCATGCAAGTATGAGATCATTTGCCGCGCAAGAGTTCCAAGGTCTGCTGCTCGATCGCCAAAATTTTGTCGCGCTCTTGGGCGCGCAAGAGCGCGGCGAGGCGCGGATAACCGGCTTCATATTCGCGCGCCCACTCTTTGGAAAAATTGCCGCTGCGGATATCTTCCAAGCTGGCTTCCATAAGCCCTTCCAGCTTCAATTCTTTGAAGCGCGACAAGCGGCTGAAGATGCCGTATTGCCCGGTTAGCGATGACAGGCGCATTGCCTGCAATAGCCCGCCTTGCGCCACGCGCGACAAATAGTCGGTGAACTCTCCCGACAAAATCAAGTCCGTCATGACAGCTTCGGCGGGGTAGCCGACTTCCAGCAAAACATTTGCGGCTGTGGTCATCACATGATGAAAGGCTGGCAATATCGCTTGCTGCACAAATAAATCAAGCTGCGCCTCGAGGTCCATTGATATTTCGATCGCGCCTGCTTTTAGGCTGCCCATCGCCTTCGCCAAGGCTAGCAGCGATTCCCAGGTTGTGCCGGTTGCGTCTTGACCGACGGCGATGAAGCTAAAGAAACCGCTGCCATCAAGGTAGCGTGTGCGCACCGCTGCGCCAATGGTGCGCGGGGCAATCATGCCGACATCGATGAATGGCGGCGGCTCCACAAAGCCAAAGGCGATATTGTAGCCATTGGCGAATACCAGCAGATGCCCACGTTGCAGCGCCGGCGATATCGCCTCCAGATACACCTCGGGCAGGACTTCGTCGGGCAGCATGAGCAGCAGGATATGGCAGCGCGGAATCACAAACTCGATATCTTGTGGCTCGAATCCATCCTCGCGGGCATGGTCGCGCGTTTCGTCTTCGCGCAGTCCGATTAGCAATCGTATGCCCGAATCGCGCAGGTTGCGCGCGACGGGTCGCCCCAGGTTGCCATATCCGATGATGCCGACGGTCTTGCTGCTTAATACGCCGAGATTGGCGTCGTTTTCATGGTAGATGATGCTCATCAGGTTCTTTCGCCCGCTTTATTTGAGATGGGTCTTGGCAGGGCTTTGTTCCAGACTTCGTGGTCAAAGCCGCTTCGGACGAAGCCAAAGCGTTGATAGAGGCGCTGCGATGGCAAGTTGCTCAACTGTGTATTGACGCTGATTGTCTTGATGCCGCGCTGTTTGAAGTCTTGCAGCTGCCGCTGTAGCAGCGCCGAGCCGATATTGCGCTTTTGCAGCCTAGGGATGACGGCCAAGCGCGCCAAATGACCCGCTTCGCGATGGCGCGTGCTGACTTGATAGCCGACGATTTCTCCCTCATATTCGGCAATCGTGGCGGCTGTTGCCAAGCGCAGCGCCTGGCGCAAATCGATTTGCGATAGGCGAAAATCGCGCTGAAAAGCCAAGCGATCAATCTGGGCGATAGCCGGCAGATGCTCCATTTCCGCCGGCCGAATGCTTATGTGTACCTCGGGCAGAAGCGCTTCGTAATTGCCGAGATAATTGAAAGTGATAATCTCGTCCCAAAAGATAAAGCCGTAATCACACAGGTATAAAGGCAGCCAATCGCTAAGCATTAAAACCATGATATTGCTGATGCCAAGTTCTATGCACTTTGCCTCGGCGCAGCGCCACAATTCGCTGATTATCGTTGCGGGCATGGAGCCATCGCGCAGCCCCAAAATGCGGATCCAAGTAGCTCCGTCATTTCCCGGTGCCAAGCCTATGTAACCAAGCAGCTTCTCGTCCCCCCATGCCAGGAAAATCAGCGCGTCGTCGCGGTCAAGCCAGCGGTTGATTGAATACCAATCCAGTTGCTTGTGCGTCCATTGACTATACCAACACAGGTGCAGCAGCTCGATTCTGTTGCGCCGATGGTAAGGCTTGATGTGCAGCCGCGTGCCGAGCATCAGCGGGGATTTTTCATCCGCTTGACATAACTGCGCGCTTGCAGGGCGAAAATTGTGCATACTCTGCGGTCAGCCAAGCGGGTAGCGAGGCGATCATCGGTTTCGTCTACAGTCTCGGATGACGTGAAGACCGTCGGCAAGCGCGCCAGATAACGGTAATCAATGATCTGAAAGAGCTTCTCTTTCGCCCAGGACGTGGCGCTTGCCATGCGCAGATCATCGAGTATCAGAAAAGGCGCGTCGGCAATCTCTTGGTAACGTTCGTCAAAGCGCACGTCCGAGCGCGTATTAAAACTCTGCCGCAAAAAATCCAGAAAATCGGGCGTCGTTGTGAACATGACTTCATTGCCGCGCTCGTACAAATCGTAGGCGATGGCAGCCGCCAAGTGCGTCTTCCCCGCGCCATAATCGCCCATGATATACAGCCAGCCCTTCGGATTGGCGGACCACTCCTGGGCGACTTTCAGCGCGCGCTTCAGGTTGCGCGCTTCGTCATCGAAGGCGCTATCTGTGCCGAATGTATCGAAGCTCATATCCCGGTACAACCGCATATCGAAATAATCATGATCGTGGGCGCTGCCACGCGATAGGCGTCGGTAATCCGGCGCATGAATTTTGATGTGCTTGACGAGCGGCTCTTCTTTTAAGCGGCTGCTAAGGCGCGGATCCAAATCGTCGAGGGGTCTGTTGGTGGTAATGACCGTGGGCAGCGCTGCGGCATGGCGGTGGTTCAACAGTTGAAATAATTTCTCTTTTGCCCAGTCGCTGGGTTTTTCCACGCCCAGGTCGTCCAAGACCAGCAGCGGCGCGCCGCGAATTTGCTCGAAAGTATTGTCGAAGCTGCTTTGAACGCTTGCATCGAAGGTCGAGCGCAGCAAGTCGAGCAAGTCGGGACTTGTCATAAACAAGACACGCTCGCCATATTTCTCCAGCCGCCAGTTGGCAACCGCTATCGCCAGATGCGTCTTGCCACAGCCAAAGCGCCCCTCGAAGACCAGCCAGCCACTGGGGTTGTCCGCGAATTTCCGCGCCGCGCTTTTGGCATTGATGAGCGAGTTGAGCGCGCTTTGCGTGTAGCTGCCGCCGCGGAAATCGGTCTGGAAGCGCGTAAAAGTTTTCTCTTTGTAAGAATCCAGATTGCCGAAGCGCCGCAGCCGCTTGTGCATCGCCTGATCATCCTGGACGGGGTTGTTGGGGCAGCGCTGGAATTTGCCGAAGCGCGGGTCTTCTAGCTGCACGTCGAAGGCGTACACGCCTTTCCCAGCGCATAGCGGGCAAGGCTTCTGCTTATTTTGCGGGTCGAAACAGATTATCTGCTGGGGAAGTTCGAGCTCGTGTTCCGGCTCAACTTTGGATGTAGTCTTTCCATTCCCCAGTGGTGTACTGTTTGCGCCGTTCAAGAGTTGGTCCAGCTTTTTCACTTCTTCTTCCTTCGCGCCGCCAGCTATCCAGCACTTTGCGAATGTATCGCCAGTTGCGGGCTTTGCGCTCGACCGCGTAGCGTATCGCGTCCACAATCCATTCCCGCGGGTATTCCGCTTCCGCCGCGCGGATTGACTCGGCGATCATGGGCGTCAGCGCGCCGATGTTTTCTTCATACAGCCCATAAAGCGTCGGCCGCGGCGGCAGGATTTCTATCTCGTTTTCGCCGTCTGGCATCCATTCGCCAGTTTCAATCTGGCGGCGGATTGTTCGCCCGTCGGCGTCGTTGGGCAAAAAAACGCGCTTTTGCCTATGCCGTCGGTCGTAATGCGCCTCCAGCAAGGTGCCGCGGCGCACCGCGCTTGCCAGCGCGTCATCAAGCGTATCGGATGCCTGGCACCTGTCATCCGCGCTTTGCAGGCTGGTCATTAAACGCTCGTTGGCGCGCAGCTCCTCATAGCGCAAATAACGATAACTGCCTTCTTTTTGCCGCAGCGCGGACAGGCAAAAGAGCGTCAGCTTTAATTCCGCAAGGTCGTTTATTTCCTGCCACAGCGCCTCGAATAAGCGCGCTGGCAAGGCGACCTCGTCGCTGTCGATGAATCCAGCGTAGGGTTGATTCATGCTTTATTCCGGCATCCTATATGCCATCATCCCCTAATCCAGCAGCCCTTAATCCAGATTACTTAGGTCAACCCGCTTCATATTGACATCCATGAACTTGGTGATTGATTTCTCGAAGTAAAGTTGAATGGCACCGGTGGGACCATGACGATGCTTAGAAAGCATGATATCAGCCTGGTTGGGAAATTCGGTTGTATCCGGATTGTAGACCTCGTCGCGATATAAAAACATGACCGCATCCGCGTCTTGCTCGATGCTGCCGCTTTCGCGCAAGTCGGATAATTGCGGTCGTTTGTCTTGCCGCTGCTCGACCGCCCGCGAAAGCTGCGCGGTCGATATAATCGTTACGTTGAGCTCGCGCGCCAGTTCTTTTAGCGACCTGCTGATAAAACTGATCTCTTGCACGCGGTTGTTTTCATAGGCTTTGCCGGCCGACATGAGCTGCATATAGTCCACCATCACGATATCCAGCCCGTATTCGTGCTGCAGCCGCCGGCATTTGGTTCGCATTTCAATCGGCGTGATGGCAGGCGTGTCATCGATGAAAAAAGGCAAATGAGAAATGCGGCTGATGGCTTCGGTAAAGCGCGTATGCTCGCGCGCAGAGATATTGGCGGAGCGCAACTGCTGGATGCGGATGCCGGTCTCCATCGAAATCAGGCGCTGGACCATCTGCTCGACGCCCATCTCCATAGTGAACATCGCCACGCGCGCGCCGCGCCGCGCCGCGTTTAAGGCGACCGTCAATATCCAGCTTGTCTTGCCCATACCGGGGCGCCCGGCAAATACGATTAGGTCCGACTTTTGAAAGCCGCCCAACAAGCCGTCCAGCGCTTTGAAGCCGGTCGGCAAACCAACAGTGTCCCCGTCAGAAGCCAGCAGCCGCTCCATCTCGTCGTAGTATTCGCTGAGGGCGTCCGCAAGCGGCACAAATTCGCGCTTTATCTGGCTGTTGCTGACGGCGAACAGCGCCAATTCGGCATCGCTAATCACTTTATCGATGGGCAGTTCTTCATCAACTGCCAGGCGGCGTATCTCGTCGGAAGCCAGCAGCATCTTGCGCCGTATCGAGGTGCGCTCCACCAGCTTGCCATAGACTTCGGCATGTACGGACGACGGCGTATTATTCACCAGGTTGGTCAAATAGGCTTGCCCGCCGATTTCATCCAAAACGCTCATATCTTGCAATTCGCGGGACAGGGTTACATAGTCGATCGCGTCGCCGCGCTCTTGCAAGCGGTGAATCGCCGTCCAAATATATTCGTGCCGTTTGAGGTAAAAATCCTCGCCTTCCAGGAAGGCGGCGATGTTCAGGAAAGACTTGGGCTGCAATAGAATCGCGCCCAGCAAAGCCTGCTCCGCTTCTAAGCTAGCTGGAATATGCAATTGCGTTGGCGTAAATTGATTTGTCATGGCTTCGCTTCTGCGGCAGCAGCGGGCTCAGGGCATAAAAAGCGCTATATATGTCTACCGCTGGCAACAGCATGCGCTATGGGCGGCGGACCCTCGTTTTAATCCCAAAGACTATCTTATAGACAATCTCCAGGACAATATTGAAGACGCATCTTGAGGACAAACTTGAGGGCGACTACCAACCCTCTTCCAAATCATCGAGATTGAGCGTATCAACGAAGTCGGCAAAGGCGCTTAGCTTGGACTCGTCAACCTGCACTGAAGGATCCGTGGGGTCGCCAAACTCATTGTCGTCTAGCCCCAGTATCTCTGGCTCGACATTGCGGTCGGGGCGGATACCGGCTTTGTCCATGACTTGATTGTCGACGTAAATTGGCGCTTTGAGGCGGACGGCTAGGGCAATGGCGTCGCTTGGGCGCGAATCGATGTCAATCGTATCACCATTCACTTCGATGATGATTTGGGCATAAAAGACATCATTGCTCAAATTGTTGATGAAGATATGGCGAACGACGCCGCCCATTTTGGTAATTGTCGCTTTGAGCAAATCATGCGTCAAAGGGCGCTCGCGCAGCATGCCTTGCAATTCCAAAGTGATTGCCTCGGATTCAAACGTTCCTATCCAGATAGGCAGGTAGCGCTCGTCTTGCGTATCGCGCAAAACAACCAGGCGATGCTGCGACATCAGACTTACCTGGACTCGGTCTACGATCATTTCAATCATGGGATTCGATCACTTTTCCTTAGATTGGACTTACTATGATTATACACCTTTATCGCGCCACTTCAAATCAGTTTGGGATAAAGGGACAGGGCAATCGCACGATAATCCATATCTGCCGCATTTTACATCTAACTGACAAATGTAGGGGCGAGCCTTGGAAGGCCAATGAAATTGAGTGCAAAATCCTAGGCGACCCTCGCTACCCGCGGTGCTTAAAATTGAATTGATGCAATTGCCCTAGGATAAACAGAGAAAAATACTGAAGCAAATCCTGCCAGCAATTCAGCAATTCGCTTTCAATCGCCGCGGTCAAATCTACTTTTTCCTGGATTATTGTCTACACTCCTGCCAGACGACGCCACGAGGATGCTCTTGCCTATTCATCTGTGCCTAGTATTGATTTTGCTGACGGCGGCTTGCCAGTCTATCAGCGCAGGGATGGGCGCGAAACCAAGCGTCGGATTTACCTATCTCGACATGGTTTACAGCGATCACTTTGACGCGCCCGGCGGCTGGCGCACATACGACGGCGGCGCTGCGCTAAGCATGGCGGTGGAAGCGGGCAGCTACAGAATACGGCTGGCGACCCGTCAATACGTTTGGACGCAGCTTTCTGATACACTCGCCGATGATTTTGACAATGATGATTTTGACAATGTTGTAATTGAAGCGGCAGTCGCGCAATTGTCCGACTTTGATCATAATGCCTATGGCATCGCTTGTCGGCTCGATCCAGCGAACAGCGGCCGCGGCTATTTCTTCTTGATTGGCGGCGACGGCTATTACAGCATACGCTGGGGCAATGGGCGCTCCCTGGATGCCATCGTCAGCGCCAAGCCCACGGATATAATCAAGCGCGGCGCGTCCGCGAACCGCATGAAGGCGATTTGCGTGGAGGACTATCTAGCGCTGTGGATCAATGGCCAATTCGTCGCCGAAGCGCGCGACAGCCGCGCCAAAGCCGGCGCGGTCGGCTTGGCTGCGGTGATGAACTATGCCGGCAAGCACATGGAAGTGGCATTCGACGAGCTCAAAATCTGGCGCTCTACGCTGGATAGTACTCATGAGTAAAGCGCCGCCGCGCAACGCCTGGACAAGTTTCCGCGTATAATCTACAGCGTAAACCCTCATTTACAGGTCAAAGGGCATGGGACTGGAAGATACCATTGCGGAAGCCATTGTGATGGCGCTGGATGAACTGGCAGGCAACCCGCATAAGGCGGTCGCTTCGGCGCTTGAATGTGATTCGGCGGCGCAGTGGATCAAGCAAGAAACCACCAAACTCGCGCTGGTTGGCGGTGCCGAGATGGTGATACCGGGCTTGCATGCCTTTACCATCCCGACCGGTGTCAGCTACTTGCTGCATAAAATGGGCTACATCAGCTGGGGCGTCGGCGCTTTGAAAGGCGCGGTTGTGGTGGAAACGGAAGCCTATTCGGATTTGCGCAATATCCTGGCGCTCTGGGCGAACAATACGCACTTTGACGCCAGCATTATCGACCATCTGGCGATTTCCTTAGCCTGTTTCCGCTGGGCGGCGTCGGCGGAAGGGCAAGCCGCTATGCCCAAGCTCTTGGGCGCGCGCGCGGACGAGACCACCTTGCGCACCTACCATATCTTGCAGCGGCTGGTGGAAAACTACGTCGCCGGCGACGAACGCAGCCTGCTGATGTTGGAAGCCATCGGCGGACGCGCCTTCGCGCGCGAATTGCTGCAATGCGGCGAAGAAAACCTGCGGCATCATGATAACGAGGTGATATTAACCCGGCCTTTGGGACGCAAAGTCAGCTGGCGTTTGGCGAGCAAGCTGGCTTCGCGCTTGGGCGCGCGCGTGCCTGCCCGGATGATCGTCGGCTTTGTTCCGCTGGCAGGCGCGGTCGCGAATGCCTTCCTCAATGTGCAAACCATGTACAGCATGGCGGACGCCGCCGAAAAGTATTACGACCGACAACTGCGTCTCGAACATCTGCAAGCGGCGCTGCGTTGACGCGGCAGTTCATCACGCTTGCTCACTGATTTACCCCCGCCCGCAGGCTTGTCAACACCTCGGCAATGAGGTCCTTAAAAGATTCCAGAATTTCCGCGCTGCTCAAAACAGTGAGCGGGATGGTCGGTCTGCGATCGGACTTGCTAGCCGGCAATCGGAACTCGCTGGGCAGAATATGATTGAGCCGCTCCAATAGGGCGCGGCGCGCAGCTTGCTCTTGATAGGGCGCGCAGGATGCCAGGCGGTCAAAATAGATTTGCGCGGACGGCGTCTTGGGGTATGCCCAAATCGACAGCACTGTAACCGCACCGGCACACAAATTGATTCGCAGATGACAGCCTGGATTCACGCGCCCGCCAAATGCTAGCTCGTCCGCCGAGCCGGCCGCCCAGTGAAACAAATCGCGCGCCGCCAATGCCGCGACTTGTCCCTGCGGCAACTGACCGATGTAAGGGAAAAAATTAGCCTGGTTGGCTACGTTGGCATGGGCGTCGCTGGGGTAGGTAGCGCTGGATTCGGGCGTCGATAGGGTGCTTATGAGCGCCTGTGCCAGTTGCCTAGCCCCAGCCGCGAAGTCCTCTCGGAAGTCACAGTATTGGATGTTGATGAGGTGCAAAGGCAGGCGCAGGTCATCCAGCAGGGCGGTGAAGAGCGGCTTTTGCAGTTGGAAAGCGTAGAGGCATTCGCGCTCGACCCAAACAGAGCCCAGCGAGGCTTTGGAAACAATCGCGACCACGGCGTCGCAGCGCTCGATGCCGGCTTGAATCTCGCAGAGCCAATCCGCGCCGCCGCGAATATTCTCGTAATCGACCCAGACATCAAACCCAGCTCGCTTCAAGCTATTGACGATGAGCATGGTCTCGTCGTTGTTTTGATTGCTGTGGCTGATGAAAACGGTGGGCATTCGCTGTACTCGGGGCGCTCAGTTAATCCAAGAATAAAATGCGCATCCAATATATTTTTGGAATCTTAGGCCGCCATAATATGCGGATTGCCTGCATATTGCTCGGCTCTAGCGCGGTTTGTCGAGTGCGCCATACCGTTTGATGACGTCGCGGGCGACGACCATGCGATGCACCTCGGACGCGCCATCATAGATGCGGAAGGCGCGCGCTTTTTCGTACCAGCTCGCAAGCGGCAAATCCCGCGAGATGCCGCGGCCGCCACAAATCTGAATGCAGCGATCCAATACGCGGTTGACAATTTCCGCCACTTGCACCTTGGCAATTGAGGTTTCGACCCGCGCTTGCTCGCCCTGTGCCAAGCGCCAAGCCGCTTCGTGGATGAGCAGCCGTCCCATCTTGAGTTCCATTTCGGAATCCGCCAGCATCCATTGCACCGCTTGATGCGAGCTTAGCGCGCCGCCAAAGGCTTCCCTGGAGCTGGCGTATTCCGTGGCGATTTCCAGCGCGCGCTGCGCGATGCCGGTCCAGCGCATACAGTGCGTCAAGCGGGCTGGCCCCAAGCGCGCTTGCGCTAGCATAAAGCCTTTGCCCGCTTCACCCAGAATCGCGCTCTGCGGCAGGCGCAGATTTTCGTAGCGGATTTCAACGTGCCCGCCGAAGTCTTTGAGCCCCATCACTGGCACATCGCGCAGAATGTGGATGCCCGTGCTTGCCCGCGGTGCCAGGAACAGCGTACAGCCTTGATAAGGGTGGGCGTCGGGATTGGTAACAGCCATGATGATGAAAAAATCGGCGATTTCGCCGTTGGTGCTCAGCCATTTGTGTCCGTTGATGACCCAATCGGTACCGTCTTGCTTGGCGCGGGTCCGTATCATGCGCGGGTCGCTGCCCGCGCCGGGCGCTGGCTCGGTCATGGAAAAGCTGGAAAAGGTCTCGCCCCGTGCCAGCGGCGCGAGAAATCGCGCTCTTTGCTCTTCATTCGCCCATTCTTGCAGCAGGTGCATATTGCCTTCGTCGGGCGAGGCGCAATGAATCGCCAGCGGTCCCAGCAGGCTGCGCCCCGCGGCTTCGAAGACCGGCGCAATCTCTTGTATATTGAGGTTCATGCCGCCCCAGGCTCTGGGCATGGTCGGTGCCCAAAGCCGCGCCGCCTTGGCTTTGGCGCGCAGCGCATGCAGGGTATCTTGGTTCAGGTCTCTGCCTGTTCGCAGCAGCTCGCTTTCGACCGGGATGACCTCGTCGTCAACGAACTGCCGCACCCGATGCGCAATGCCGCGCGCATGTTTGGGAAGGGTGAATTCCATGCCCCGTGCCTCGCTGGATATGTTGACAAGCGAGTATACCATATTGCATCAAAGCGGTGGCGTAAATCCGCTCACCCAGTGAGTCTTTGCGCTTAATCATGCTTGCGAAGTCCACAATTTGCATGACTAGGCTGACTTCCATATACTCTCGCAAGACCTGAACAGGAGACCGCCATGCGCAAATTCATCATTGATACCGATACCGCCTCCGACGATGCCGTCGCGCTGGTCATGGCGCTGCAAGCGCCGGATATTGATGTGCGCGCCATCACCGTCGTCGCGGGCAATGTTCCATTGAAACAGGCTGTTCAGAACGCGCTCTATACAGTGGAATTGTGCGCGAAAAATACGCCCGTCTATGCTGGCTGCGCCAAGCCATTCTTACGCGAACTGGCAACGGCGCAAGCGGTTCATGGCGCAGATGGCATGGGCGATATCGGCTTGCCGCTCGCGGGCAGGTCGCCAGCCCAAGGTCATGCGGCCGATATATTGCGCCAGCTCATTCGAGAAAACGCCGGCGACATCACCTTGGTCACATTGGGTCCATTGACCAATGTCGCGCTGGCTTTGCTGCGCGAGCCAGCATTGGCTGCCCAGGTCGAGCGCTGCTATATCATGGGCGGCATCGGCGCGGGGCACGGCAATGTTACGCCGACCGCCGAATTCAATATCTGGGTTGATCCCGAAGCGGCGAAAATTGTCTTTGAATCGGGCATGAAGCTGACCATGGTCGGCTGGGACATTTCCTGGAAATATGCCACATTTGACCCTGGGCAGGCGGATGAAATCCGCGCGATTGGCAGCCCTTTGGCGCATTTTGTCGTGGATATTCAGGCGACTTTGACGCAGTATGCCATTGAAGCGTCGCAGCTGACGGGCTTCGACCTGCCCGACCCGATTACGATGGCAGTCGCCATCGACCCCAGCATCGCGACCTGTCAAGGCTTCCGCGTCGATGTAACAACGGGCGACGGTTTGCAGCGCGGCATGACCGTCCTTGACGTATTGGGAGTCACTGGACGAGAGCCGCAAATGTCTGTGGCGACGAGCGCCAATCGCGCTGCCTTCGTCGCCATGCTCAAAGCAGCTGTGGCGCGGCCGGTCTAGCTGACTGCGGGAATATGCTTCGTCCTATCTCCACCAACAAAGCTGCGGCAGCGGCGCGGCAAGTCATCTAAGGTATTGTCCTCGGTCATGCCCAGTCATGTTGCGAGCCTATTCCGCCCAGCCATTGGCGCGCGCCAGTCCATTGAAGGCATCCTGCAGCATTTTGCCGCGCGCCAGCTCCAGGGCGGTGGCGGGCATTGGCGCGCTCCATGCTATAACGGTGGCTTTCCCATTGCCTTCACCTTTACCCGCGAGTCTGCCGACTATCGTCTTGCCGGCCACAACTGTATCGCCAAAGACCGTGGTGGCCGCGCCGCGATGCGCGGTCATGCGCAGCGAGTTGGGCTGAACGTGTTGAAAACTGACAAGTGAGCGAAAATGCGTATCGACGCCGTTCACAGTTAAATTGAGGCTCGACTCGGCCGGTGTTTGTATCGCGAGTATCGGCGCAGCGGCGGCGCAAGCCGGGCTAGGGCCCGCGGCAGCAAATGTAAAGGACTGCATGGCGAAGGCATCTGCGACATCAACAACCGGCAGCGAATCCATCACTTGCAGGGCTGCCATGCGCTCGCGCTCTACCCAAGAGACCAAGCCGCTATCCACCACGCGCAGCCAATCGCCCGCGCGTGTCTTGGCGTCTACCAGCGCGATTTCGTTTTTTCGCAACTGTCCCAATTTTTTGGCAGCCCGGGAGGCTTGCGAAAAGCGCGGCGTAGGCTGGCGCGCGGCTGTGCTGATTGGCGCGCGAATCTCGTCAATCTGCCAAAGCTCGACCTCTTGCTCGAGCCATGCGCCGCCAGCCAGCAGTATCAGCGCTCCAGCGCCCGAGCGCGTCTGCGGCAGGTTGGCTTGCAAATGCAGAATGGCTATGCCCCAATGCCCCTTCTGCGCATCCATAGCGGCGGTTTGTATCCGCTTAAGCTGGGCAAGCGGAGCGCGTTTGCCGGGCGAATAAAATCGCGCCGCGTCGGCAGCATCCGCGAAACTGGCTACGACATTAGGGTGGGCATAACACAAACTGTTGCGCTCTAGCCCGGCGCAATGCTCGCCCGGGGCCCGCAGCGCTTGCGCCACGATCTGCTCACAGACTGCTTCTTGCGCCCTGGTAGCGAGCATAGAAAAAGCCAAGAAGAGCGTAAAAGCCAGCGCGAATCGAATGCGGGACAAAGATGAATCGCTTTCGGTCCCAGTCGTTCAGATGACTTTATGCTATCACATAAATGCATCGCCCAAGCTGAATCATTTCCCGCTGCGGCGTTTTTTACGTTTTTGTCGGCTACTTTTGCCCGCCGCATTTTTGCGCGCCTTCGCCCATTGATCGCGCAGCGGTACAGTGCGATTGAAGACGAGCTTGTCCGCTGTGGAATCGGGGTCGACCACAAAATAGGCTAAGCGCTCGAATTGGAAGCGCTGGCCGCTCTGCGCTTGGCGCAGGCTGGGTTCAACGAAGATTGGGTCCAGCACACGCAATGAATCCGGGTTGATGAATTCGGTGAAGTCTTTCTGGCTGTCGGCTTCTGGGGCTTCGACAGTGAAAAGGCTGTCATAGAGCCGCGCTTGCGCCTGGAGCGCGTGCCGCGCGGATACCCAATGCAAGGTCGCTTTCACGCGCCGACCGTCGGGCGCTGCGCCGCCCCGCGTTGCTGGATCGTAAGTACAGCGCAGCTCCACGATTTGCCCGCTGTCGTCTTTGATGACTTCGGTGCAAGTGATGAAATAGGCGTAACGCAGCCGCACTTCCCGCCCCGGTGCCAGGCGGAAGAACTTGCGTGGCGGGTCTTCCATAAAGTCGTCGCGCTCGATGTAAAGCGTTTTGGAAAAAGGCACCTTGCGCTTGCCAGCGGCTTCATCTTCTGGGTTGTTGACTGCTTCCAATTCTTCGACCAGGTCGTCGGGGTAATTCTCAATCACGACTTTGAGCGGATTCAGCACTGCCATGACGCGCTTGGCGGTTTTGTTCAGGTCCTGGCGGATGTGATACTCCAGTTTGTGGAAGGCGACCACGCCCTTGACTTTGCCAACGCCAACATCTTCACAGAATTGTCGGATTGCCTCCGGCGTGTATCCGCGCCGCCGCAGCCCGGCGATGGTCGGCATGCGCGGGTCGTCCCAGCCGCTGACATGCTGCTCATGCGCCAGCCGAATCAGCTTGCGCTTGCTCAGCACCGTATGGCTGAGTTCGAGCCGGGCGAATTCAATCTGCTGCGGATGATAAATCTCGATATTGTCTAGATACCAGTCATAGAGCGGGCGGTGGTCTTCGTATTCCAGCGTGCAAATCGAATGCGTGATGCCTTCAATCGAATCCGATTGCCCGTGCGCGAAATCGTACATCGGGTAGATTTTCCACTTGTCGCCCGTGCGCGGATGCACGGCGTCGAGGATGCGATACATGACCGGGTCGCGCATGTTGATATTTCCCGATGTCATGTCAATCTTGGCGCGCAAGACAGCCTCGCCTTCTTTGAATTCGCCGGCGCGCATTTTCTCGAAGAGCGCCAAGTTTTCTGCAATTGGGCGATTGCGGTAGGGACTTTCCTTGCCGGCTTGTGTCAAGGTGCCGCGGTACGCGCGGATCTCGTCTTGGCTAAGCTGGTCGACGTATGCCTTGCCAATCTGAATTAGCTCAAGCGCCATCTCATAAAGCTGGTCGAAGTAATCGGAGGCGAAATAAAGGCGATCGCCCCAGTCGTAGCCCAGCCAGCGCAGGTCTGCAATGATGGCGTCGATGTATTCCTGCTCTTCTTTTGCTGGGTTGGTATCGTCAAAGCGCAGGTTGCACAAACCGCCGAATTGGTCCGCGATGCCAAAGTTCAAACAAATTGACTTGGCGTGGCCAATGTGCAGATAGCCGTTGGGCTCTGGCGGGAAGCGGGTATGGACTTTGCCGTCAAAGCGACCGCTTTTGGCATGCCCGGCGATGATATCGGTGATGAAATTCTTCTTCCTCGCGTTGTCCGACATGATTCCTTCTTCTACTTTCCAGTGCTAAGCCAGCAATAGGCCAATAATAGACTTGAGGGAGATTGAAACTCAAGCTGACATTTTATCATATTCTAAGGGGATTATCGGCATTTCCAAGTATTGCCGCCGCCTTCTATAATGAGCTGATGCTGCTTGATTCGACTTTGGACCCTTTTCCGACCCGATGAGACCACTGCGCCTGCTGCTCGCTTTGTCGGTCTTATGGGTCACGCTTGCGCTGGCAGGGGCGCATGGCTATGTGCTGCGGGCGATTCCCGCCGACCGCAGTACGCTGGAGCGTCCGCCAACGCGGCTGCAATACTGGTTCAGCGAAGCGCTCGAACCTCGTTTCAGCGCGATTAACCTGCGTGACCAAACCGGCAGCATCATCGCCAGCGGCGGCGTCAATCCCGACAGCCGTACTTTGCTGTCATTGCGCGTGCCAAGCGGCTTGCCCGACGGCGCGTATATCGTCGAATTGCGCCCGGCTTTCGCAAGCGATGGCCATGTCATCGCCGAAAGCCGCGTTTTCTTCGTTGGCGCGGAGGTCGGCGGCGTCAGCGGCACTGCGGTCGACGACCGCGCCATCCCGCTGGAAGTCCTCTGGCGCTATTTGCTCGGCATCGCGAATACGACGCTCTTCGGCGCTGCCTTTGCCTACGCCGCCATTCTATTGCCCGCTTGGGGCGGCGCGCGCAGGTTGCCCGGCGGTTTGCCCGACCGGGTCATGCGGCGCTTGCGCAATTGCTTTGTCCTGGCTGTTGCAATCGCTGTTTTTGCCAATGCGCTGGCGCTGATTCAGCAGTCGATGGTTTTCTTCAACACCGACGCTGCGCAAGTTATCGAGCAGGGGCTATGGCAAGTCGTGCAAATTGGTTCGCGCTTCGGCGACATCTGGACCTTGCGCATGGTCTTGCTCGTCTTCTGCGCCATTCTCATTTTCGCGGCCGAATATATACGCGCAGCGGTTCCGCAAATGGCTGTGGGCATCTGGAAAGGCATGACCTGGCTGGGCGCGCTCTTCATCGGCTTGAGCATGATAACCAGCCACGCGGCTGGAGCATTAACGCTGCCCTGGGTGGCTATCACCGTCAATTGGATTCACGCCCTGGCGGTGGCTGCTTGGGTTGGCGGTCTCTTCGCATTGACGCTGGTCTTGCCGGCCGCGCTGGCTCCTTATAACGAAGACGAAAGGCTTCAGGCGCAGGGCGCGGTATTGGCGCGTTTTTCGCGATTTGCCACGCTCATGGTCGTCATTGTGATACTCACCGGCGCGTACAACGCGCTCAATTTTTTTGCCAGCCCAGCCGAGATTGCCTCCAGTTATGGCGGCGCGCTAGGCAAAAAGCTGTTGCTGCTTTGCTTGCTGCTGCTGGCGGGCGCATGGCAGCACCTCGCGCTGCGTCCAGTCCTTTTGGCGCGCATCCGCGGCAAGCTGGCGCGCGCAGGACTTCGCTTTCGCGCGGCGAGCAGCGTCCCTATGCTGCGGCTGGAAGCGCTGCTGGCGCTGGCGACCTTGCTGACGGTGGCTTGGCTCAGTGCGACGCCCATCCCCGAACCGCAGCTGGCTTCCGCCGACGCAATAGCGCCGCAATCGACGCAGACCACCGGCGACTTCACGATTACGGCGGCCGCGCTGCCCGGCGGACCCGGCGTGAATACCTATGATTTGCTGGTCAGCCGCGCCGGCGCGCCCGCCCCCAAGCTCAATGTCTACTTGCAGTTGGTTCATCCCGAGCAGGGACGGCGCAGCCCCTGGTATCGCGCGGAAGCGGCGGAAGCGGGTCTATATGTGGCTGCTGGGGACGATATCAACCGCGCGGGCGCGTGGCAGGCACTGGTTGATATCGTCGAGGCTGATAAATCGACGCGCGTCGCCTTTAGTTGGGCGATTAGCGAAGCCGCCGCCGTGCAGCAAAACCGCGCGGCGAATTTGCCGCAGATTTTCTCGCTCGCGGCTGTCATGTGCGCGCTGGCTGGGCTGGCTTATCCGGCGGGCAAGCGCCTGCTCGCTAAGATGAATCTGAGTCTTGCAAGCTGTTTGCTGGCGGGCGGCGCGGTGGCTGTGGCGTTGGCTGCGATGGGTATTGGCGCGGCTTTGATAGCCGAGCGTCAGCGTGAATATGAACGCGCAATCAATCCGCCGCCCGAACGCGTCAATGCGGTCTTGCCAGATGCCGAGTCGCTGGCGCGCGGCGCGGCGCTGTACGAGGTCCATTGTTTGTTGTGGCAGGGTCAGTCGGCTGATTTCCGCGCCCTGCGTACGCAGTTGCGTTCGGTCGGCGATGACTTTCTCTTTGCGGTTGTGAAGGATGGCTGGCGAAATCTGCCGCGCTGTTCTGGGGAACTCGGCGAGCGACAAATTTGGGATGTTGTGAACTATTTTCGGACTTTTGGGGAGCGGGAGTGAAACCAGGGCAGAGAAATCGCATCTGTATTCTCTTAAGCACCGAGGACACCGAGGGGCGGGGAATAAATTTGATGCAATTGCCCTAAGTCCGTTGGTGGTCTCAGTTTACTTTCCCGCTCCATGTAAATTCGTTTGCCCGAAGGTCTAGCGCAAGAATGCCTCGTTCAAACCCCCGTCAACGCTGATGATGTGCCCAGTGGTCTTGCTGAAGGCATCGCTAATCAACAGATACGCGACCTCGGCTTCGTCTTCCGGCGTGATGGCGCATTTGGTCAAGGTGCGTTGGGCATAAAATCTGGCGAGCCGGTCACGCAATTCCGGCGTGGATTCTTCCGCGCAATAATCAATCTCGTACTTGTTCAGCGAACTGATGACGCGATCGCGCGGGAACATGCTGCTGCCCTTGACCACCGTCGCCGGTGCCAAGCCATTGACCCGCACCAAGGGTGCCAATTCAATCGCCATCTCGCGCACGAGGTGGTTGGCGGCGGCTTTGCTGGTGTCATAAGCCACCGAGCCTATTTTGGAAACAACGGCATTGACGCTGGTGGTCAATACCAATGCAGAGGAAAGCCCCTGCGACTGCCAGATGGGTTGGGCGCTGTCGGCTACAATGTAGCCGCCGAGCACATTGACGTCAAAGGTGAAGCGCCACTTGTCGTCGGGGATATGACCGGTCTTGTCCGGCGCGAAGAAGACGCCAGCCGTAACGATGATGTCGTCGATGCCGCCATAAGCCAGCAGCACTTGATTCATGAATTCGCGCACGCTTTTGTGCGTCGTGATATCGACTGGCAAGGCGATGGCTGCCCCACAGTTGGATAGACCCGAGCCAGCCACGCCGATGCCTGGTCCATATTGCGCTGTTAATGCCTGCGCGGTGGCTTGCGCCGCCTCGAGGTTCAGGTCGGCGCAGACGACATGCGCGCCTTCCGCGGCGACGCGCTTGGCTACGGCGACGCCGATGCCGCTGCCCGCCCCCACCACCAGCACGACTTTGCGCGCCAAAGCGCGTTCGGGCGGCATGCGCCGCAGCTTGGCTTCTTCCAAGGCCCAGTATTCGATGTCAAAGGCTTCCTGCCAGGGCAGGGCGACGTACTCGCTGACGGATTCCGCGCCGCGCATGACCGCAATCGCGCAATTATAGAACTCGGCTGTCACGCGCGATTCGCTTTTGTTCTTGCCATAAGCGATCATGCCAAGCCCAGGAATCAGTATCACGCGCGGGTTGGCGTCGCGAATGGCGGGACTGTCGGGGTGTTTGCAGGATTCATAATAGTCCGCGTAGTCCTCGCGATAGCGCGCGACGCCGGCGCGTAACTTTTGCAGCAGCGCCTGCGTGTCTTCGCGCTGTGGATGCCAATCCACGTACAGCGGCTTGATTTTGGTGCGCAGGAAATGGTCCGGGCAAGAGGTGCCCAATTCAGCCAGGCGCGGCGCGTCTTTGCTGTTCACAAAACTGAGGACATCGGCATCGTGCTGAATCGTCGCGATGAAGCGATTGTCCGACGAAATCATTCCCCGCAGTTGGGGCAGAACCTTAACCAGCGTGGCATCGCGCTCGGCGGGCGCTAGCGCTTCATATTGCGCCCCGCCAAAGGCGGCATCACCCAGGTCGCGCTGGCTAAGATAACGCGCGGCTTTTTCTATCAGCGTCAGCGACAGTTCATAACAGGTTTTATCGTCGTCCGCCCAATTGATTAAGCCATGCCCGCCCAAGACAATACCAACAATGCCGGGCTTGGCGGCGATTGCCGTTTGCAAGCGCAATCCCAAGTCGAAGCCGGGGCGCTGCCAATCGACCCATAGGACCTCATCGCCATAAATCTCGCGTGTCAGTTGCTGGCCATTGGCGCAGGCGGCAATCGCTATAAGGGCGTTGGGATGCGTATGGTCAACGTGTCGATAGGGTATAAAGGCGTGCAGGGGCGTGTCGATGGAGCTGGCGCGCGGATTCAGCCCATAGACGCAATGCGGGTACATGGAGACCATCTCGTCCTCGATGGCGGTCTTGACCCCTTTCACTGCCGCCGCCTGATACACCGCTTGCAGCCGCATCAGCTTGTCCATATACAGCGAAGCGAAGTTGGCGCGTTGGGCTGTACGCAGGTCGCCTCCAGAGCCCTTGACAAACATGACGTCGACTGACTCGCCGCTTAATGGATCGACCTGCATAATCTTGCTGGACGTATTGCCGCCGCCGGTATTGGTGATGCGCTGGTCCGCGCCCAAAAGATTAGAGCGATATACCAGCCGGGCGACCGCGTCCAGCGAGTCAGCCCTATTCTCGTCCCAATTGTATTTGACGAAGCGGTAGGCGTCGGGCTTGAAGAGCTGCATTTCTTGTCCTCAATTTTTGTTTTCGTCGTTTTCGTCGTTGTTATTGTCGTTGATATTGTCTATGTTTTCTCGGCTAGTTCACTAAAGCTGCGCTCGGCGACCAATTGCAGTCGATTGTCGGCTTGCCAGCTTCGTTTAAGCGCGCTGCGGCAGGATTATGCGTTCGTAGGCGCTGATTTCGTCCATGAATGCCATGCCGACCGGCACATTCCGCGACAAGCAATAATAATCCCAGACTGCGCCAAAGGGCAGCCCCTTGAGCTCTTCCAGCAGTGCCAGCCGAGCGGTGAAATTGCCTTCATCTTCGTATTGACGCAAGAGTTGGCGCGGCTCTAGCAGCGCGATAAGCAAGGCGCGCAGGGCATTGCGCGTGCCAATTGCCCAAGCGCCGACGCGGTTGATGCTGGCATCGAAAAAGTCGAGCCCGATGTGGATGCGCTCCAGGGCGTCGCTGCGCGCAATCTCTTGCATGATTGCCAGCAAATCGTCATTCAGCGCGACCACGTGGTCGCTGTCCCAGCGCACACCACGGCTGACATGAAGCAGAATATCCTGAACATAGAGCAGGACCGCCGACAATTTGTCCGCGATTGTCTCGGTCGGGTGGAAATGCCCGGCATCGAGGCAGAGCACCTTGTCCTTGGCGATGGCATAACCCAAGTAGAATTCGTGCGAGCCGACCACGTAACTTTCCGAGCCCAAGCCAAAGAGCTTGCACTCGACCGCGTCCAGGTTATAGGCGGGGTCCACCGGTGCTGCGAAGACTTTGTCCAGCGCGTCTTTCAGGCGCTGGCGCGGGGCGAGCCGATCGGCGGGGAAGTCTTTGTAACCGTCGGGAATCCAGATATTCGTAATGCAGGTATCGTCCAAGGCAGCGCCGATATACGCGCCGACTTCGCGGCAGGCGATGCAATGCTCAATCCAGAATTCGCGGATGCCCTTGTCGGCGTGCGACAGGGTGAAGCCGTCGTCCGCCAGCGGATGCGAAAAAAGCGTAGGATTAAAATCGACGCCGTGATTGTTCTCCTTCGCCCAATCAACCCAGTTCTGGAAATGCTCGCCGCGGATTTCGTTGCGCGGTATTTTGCTATCCGCTTCGAGGTAGGAAGCGTGTAGATTCAGTCGATGTGTACCGGGAATCAAGCTGTAGGCTTTGTCCAGGTCGGCGCGCAATTGCTCGGGGCTGCGCGCCTTGCCGGGATAATTGCCCGTCGCCATGATGCCGCCGCTCAAGCCGCGGTCGGGGTCTTCGAAGCCGCCGACGTCATCGCCCTGCCAGCAGTGCAAACTGATAGGCACGGTTGCCAGGGTTTGCGTCGCCGCAGCCACATCCACGCCCAAAGCGGCATAGCGCTCGCGCGCGATTTCATAAGCGGCATTAATCTGTTTCTCGCTCGGTTGAAAGCTCATATTTCCATCCGTCCACTATCCATTCACTAAGTCCTCATCTCGGCATCTCAGCGCGCGCCGGCGGCTTGTAAGCAAGCCTGCATGTGCCCGCGCGATTCCGCCGCGATGATGCAGCACTGCTCCAGCGAATGCCCCTGCGCCTTGGTGCCAATCACTTCCAGGTCCAGCGGACCGGTATAGCCGTGATCGTGCAAAACGCGGATGTATCCGACCAGGTCGATATCGCCGCGGCCATTGGCTTGGTCTTCGGGCGCGCCGGGACCCTGCTGCCGTCCCTTGCAATCGCGGATATGCACGTGCTTGATGCGCGCAATCACCGCTTCAATCGCCTCGACCGGGTTTTCGCCGGCGCGGTGAATATGCGATGGGTCCATATCCAAGCCGAACCAAGGCGAGCTGATGTCGTTCAAGACTTTGAGGCTGGTAGGCGTGTTGTAAACGTACTGACCGACATGGGCTTTGACGCAAAGCATCACGCCGTATTTTTCGGCTTTGCCTACCAAGACGCCCAATTCGTCCAGCATTTGTTGATAGGTCGATTCGTCGTCGGACTTGCCGCCCGGTCCGCAGCAGATAATGGGGATGCCGATTTCCACCGCAGCTTGGAATGCCTTTTCCATCAGCGGTTCATCGCGCGAGGATTGTTCCATCGCCAGCAATTCCAGGTCATAGGCTTTTGCCAGCCGCTTGACCTCGGGCGCGATTTCTTGCCAGCGGTCCAAGACTAGGTGCTGGCTCATGCTGTCAATCGCCGACATTTCGATGCCGTCGTAACCTGCCATCGCCAGGTACTTGAAGGCGGTTTCCATGTCCCAAGAACCGAATAAAAGTGAATTTGCTCCGAGTTTCATGTCTTTTTCCTTTTCTCGATTATTCCAGTTTTTTCCGATTGTTATTGTCAATCTGGACGCGCTCCCTCAATCTTCCAAATAAACCACCGACTCCGTCTCGAGCGACTCAATCGCCGCCGCCAAGACCTGCTGCGCCGCCAAACCATCGGCACCGCTGCCGTCAATGTCCGCGGGCGCGACGCCCTCGGAAACTTGCTGCAAGAAACGATGAATGCGCTCGCGGAAGGTGTTCTCAAAATTGTGGAAACCGCCGAAGAGCGGATCGCTGTATACGGTCTTCTGCAAGTTGCCAGCTGGATACAGCGTTAGTTCCCGCCACATATCGTCCAGCACAAAGCGCCCGCCCGTGCCGGCCACTTCGCAGCGCTCCATGGGATGACCGCGTTCGATATCGTAGCTGCCGGTCAATGCGCCGACCGCGCCATTGGCAAAGCGAAAGCTGAACTGCGCCGTCGACCAGATTTGCCGGCCCGGTGCCTTGGTGGCGAAACAATGCACGGCAGTAATATCGCCGCAGAAATAGCGCATGACATCGACGGTATGCGGATGCAGCGACTTGATATGGTAGTAGGGCGAGGTCTCGGCGCGGTTCATGATCCACATCGCCATATTGATGAAAAGCAAATCGCCCAGCCGGCCTTCATCAATCCAGCCGCGCGCCAGGCGCGCCGCAGGCGTAAAACGATGGTTGAGGTTGATGCCATAGCAGCGTTTCATGGCTCGGGCTTTGGCGACCATCTCTTCCGCGCGCGGGATTTCGTTCGAGATTGGCTTCTCGCCCAAGACGTGACAGCCGGCCGCCAAAGCCTGCATGGTCGGCTCGTAGTGGTCGCTGCTGTTCTCGTAGCCGCCGGTGGTAACGCTGACGACATCCGGTGCCAGTTCCCGCAGCATCTTGTCGGCGTCATAGAAGGCTGGCGCATGATGTTCGCGGGCAGCTTGGTCGGCACGTTCTTTGATGAGGTCGCAGACGCCCACCAACTCCGCCAGCGGGTCTTGCCGATAGAGCTTGGCGTGGCGGTTGCCGATGGGTCCCAAGCCGATGACGGCGACTCGTAATGTCATCTAGTCCTATACCTTCCATTCCAAACAGATATTCAAACAGTTCACGATAAGCCCTTCCCTCATTTTGGTCGCGATGGTCGCGTTGACACTGCGCTAGAGGCAGCGGGATGGCTTGGCGAGGGCGGCATCTCATAGCCGTATTCGCGCATGGCTGGCGCAAAGAAATCGAAATAATTGATTCCCGCATCGCGCTGCCAGCGATTAATCGTATCCCTGCGCATGACGACGCGCGCCAGCGGCATGCCCAAGAAGGCTTCCAGCCGTTCTAAAGTTTCTGCCTGCTTTAATACGAAGTCCTCGAAGCGCACTTCAATCCAGCGTTTTGGCTTGGGCGTCGATTTGACCAAATCGTATTGGTACTTCCAGGAAATGGCGCGGCGCAGGCGCTCGTCCGCTCCCGCGCCACTGCCCTCATCGCGCAGGGCAGGGTACTGGATGCCAAAATCGCGCAGGTCATCGGTCTTGTGCGCGCCGATGATGCAATCGCGCGGATTGCGAATCCAAAATATGTAATGAATGTCCGGGTACAGACGAACAAGCCAAGGATAAATCAAGGTCGTTTCGGGGATTTTCCAACCCTTGTTCTTGCCGCGGTGGTTCAAGACGGAGGCTAGATATTCGCTCAATAGCCGCTTAAAGCGGGCTGGGATTTCCGCCTCCTGCACGCGGCTGAAATCCCAAGTCAGGTCGCCATTCCAGCGCACATAACGCGCGAAAACGCGGCAGGCGTCATACATGGCGTGGGGCGGCATCATATCCGCCGAAGGGTTGAGACTCTGCCCCATATAGACGCCGGAAGCGTAGAGGGTCTGCGAAATCGTCCGCGTGCCGCTATGACCGCGGCCGATGACTGTTATCACAGCGATACCACCTGCTTCGTTGCCCAAGACTCAATCGCGGCTTCAATGATGCACTGCACGTGCAGGGCGTCAGCGCCCGAGGCGTCGATTTTGTCCGGCGCGACGCCAGCCAAGTTCTGGTCAATCCAATGACTGATGCGGCTCTGGAAAGTCTGGCTGAAGTGGCTCATGCCGCCATAATTCTCGTGCTGTTCAAATTCGCCTTCAAAACGGGGATAGAAGGTGAGCTCTTCGCAGGCGTCGCGGAGGAAGAAGCGTCCGTCCGAGCCGAAGACGTCAAGCGTCTCCAGCCCATAAGAGCCGCCGCCCAGCTTGGCCGCGCCGAAGTTGCCGTCGTAGCTGCCGCGCAGGTGGCCGATGATGCCGTTCTCATAGAGCAGATTGACCTGCACGTTGGACCAAATTTTGCGCCCCTTGCCTCTTTTGAAAATCGCGTGTACCTGGCTGACGTCCGACTGCGCGAAATAGCGCATGACATCAAGCGAATGCGGGTGCAGCGCGCGCATGTGGAAATGCGGCGAAGTTTCGTTGGGATTGTTGATCCACATGGTCATATCAATCATATTGACTTCGCCCAGGCGTCCGCGCAGCAGCCAGTCTTTTGCCAAGACAGCGGCTGGCGTGAAGCGGTGGTTGAGGTTGACGCCATAGCGCAGGTTTTTATCGCGCGCCAGCGCGACCATCGCTTCGGCTTCTGGGATGCGGTTGGAAATCGGCTTTTCGCCCAATACCGGGTATCCCGCGCCCAGGAGCTGCATGGTGGGTTCATAATGGTCGCCGCCATTTTCGATGCCCGCGGTCGTGACGCTGGCGGCGTCGAATTCAATGCCGCTGTCCAGCAGTTCTGCTACCGAATAATATCCCTGGCAGCCATGGGTCTCGGCTGCCTTGTCCGATCGTTCTTTGATGATGTCGCAGACGGCGACGACTTCCGCCTCTGGATGATTGGCATAGCAGCGGGCGTGATTGTTGCCGATGCCGCCCATGCCAACAATTGCGACGCGTAAAGTCATATCTAATCTCCTTTTTTTCCTTTTATCTTTGCGGGCGACTTACAGGACTCTGTTGAAATACTCGATTCCCCCCACCCCAAACCCGTTCGCCATCTCTATGGCGAACTTTCCCATAAAGAGGGAGGGGCTTTAACAGCCCATTACGGGTCAGAAAGCTCCCCTTCCCTCATTTTGGGGATGCTCGCCATAGAGAGGGCGAGGAGGGGCCGGGGTCACGTAGACATAGACCTACGGGATGGGGGTGTTTTTCAACATCGTCTACAGAGTCGCCCCTACTACTTTCGTCTCATGCTGGTCTTCATTCTTCCTCGCGCGATTGCGCTTGCAGCCGAATCGCCTTGTCAAGATCGCCGATATAAAGCGAGTCATAGGCTTGCTGCGATGTCTCGAATGCGCCGACGCCCTTGATGCCATGCCAGTCGCCTTGCGTGAGCATGGGGTTGCTTAAACCCGTTTCCGATTCCCGCTTGGCAATCCAGGCTTCCATGCGCCCACGCAGCGACGCCACGACATCGGGCCGCTCGGCGGCTAAATTGCGGTTTTCGTCCGGGTCTTCGACCATGTTGTATAGCTCGACCGGTGGCTTGAAGTGGAAATCCGGCTCCAGCGCGATCATCAGCTTCCAAGTTGGTGTGCGCCAGCCGTGCTTGCGCATCCAAGTGCATTCACTGATATAGAACTCGCTGTCAAAGGACGCGGCATCTCCGTTCACAAGCTCCATCAGGCTGTCGCCGTCGAAGCCGAGTCCGTCCTCAGCGGCTCTATCAGCCAGTCCAGCCAAATCAAGCAGGGTAGGCAGCAGGTCCTTGTGCTGGTTATAACCCGCGACGCGCTTGCCAGCCGGTACGGCACCCGGATAGCGGATGATGAGCGGCACATGCAAAACGTTGTCATAAATGCCATGGTGATCGAACCAGCATTCGTGGTCATAGAGCGTTTCACCATGGTCGCCATTCAGGGCGATGATGGTATTGTCCAGCTCGCCCAGGTTTTCCAGCGCCGTGAAAATGGATTGGATGCAGGCGTCCATATAAGCGATAGCGCCATCGTACTGCGCGATGATGTAGTCTTTGTCGGTTATGCCCGGCGGCATCCAGGATTTGAAGAAGTCGCCAAAGGGCTTGAAGCTGAGCACGGGGTCCATCGAGCGGTTGTCCGGGTCTTTTTCGTCGCCGTGGTAAAACATGCGCTCGTAAGGCTCGGGCGGCAGATAGGGCGCGTGCGGGTCCATGTGCCGCAGCATCACGAACCAGGGCTTGTCATCCGCGCACAGGCGCTCTATCTCCGGGATGGTGACTTCGTTCAGGCGCTGCGCTTTTGGGCTGCGCCCTTGTTTGAAGCTGCCCCAACCGGGGAATTCCAGATAGTTATCGAAGCCGCGCGAACTGGGATTGCCTTTGAAGCCGACCGACGTGCTATTGTAGCCGTATTCGCGGAAGATTTCCGCCGCGGTTGGCACTTCCGCGCGCAAAGGCCCCTGATGGCGCAGCGCCACCACCTGCGTACCAAAGCAATCCCTGCCTGTCAGCAGCGAAGCGTAGGCGGGCGTGGTGGGGATATGCGGGCTGAAGGTATTTTCAAAGAGCGTGCCAGATTGGGCGAAGCGATCAATATGCGGCGTCGTCAGCCGATGGTAGCCATAGCAGCTCATGTGATCGGCGCGGATGGAGTCGATGGCGATAAGTAAAACATTTGCTGGTTTTGTCATGCGCTTTTCTCTATTTTTTGCGATTATAGACGCGGGAAGTCTAGCACAGCTTAACTGCCTGCGCTACATTTTTGCCATATCAATCATGGCAATCGCATCAAATAATTTCAACACTGAGGAACCAAGGGTCGCGTAGGGCGCGTAGACACTGCGGGTCAATCGCCCACGATTTTGCACACAATAGCCCTGCCGCGCTTAAGAAAAATCTGGCGCGATTGCCCTGTGCCCGCGCAAGTCAATCCTATCAAGAATATCAGATTGCCTATAAAATGGCGCGGCTTGCCATTCGTCAGCCAGCCTCAACTGCCAATGAAGCCCTTGCCAACCCCCAGCCTGATACAAGCCTGCCTGATGCTATTGCTTAGCTTGATTCCCGCGACAGCTCAAGACAGCCTTGACATTGTAATCCAACCGGTGCCGCGTCCGATGCCGACGGCAGTGATTATCGAGTCGGCTACGCGCTTGGAACTCTACTTTTCTAGCCTCAAGCAAGGCGGCATTGGTCTGCTGCGCCTGGCGGGCGAAGGCATTGTGGGCGCGCGTCTGGACTTTCTCGGCAAGCAGCGGCGCTTCTTCCTGGCTGGGGACGATGCTTGGTACGCGCTTTTGAATGTCGATATGAACGCTTCGCCGGGCTTGCGCCAGCTGATGGCAACGGTTGACAAGGGCAGTCAAGAAGTCAGGTTTTCGCGCGTGATTCGGATTGAGTCGGCGAGCTTTATCAAGCAAGAGTTTGACCTGCCCGGCGACCGCGCGTATTTGGTCGACCCGACGGTGGAAAACGCGGAAATTGCGCGTTTGGTCGAAATCACCAAGGGCATTAGCTCTGCGCCAATGTGGGGTCCCACCGGCTTTGGCTTGCCGCTGGAAAGCGACATCACCTCTCCCTTTGGCGCATTTCGTGTTTTGAACGATGGCATCAGAACCCGCCATACCGGTTGGGATCAGCGCGCGCCAACCGGCACGCCGGTACATGCGATGGCTTCTGGCATTGTCGCTTTTGCTGGCCAGCTGGAAATCCGCGGCAACGCTGTTGTCATCGATCATGGGCTTGGCTTGTATACGCTGCTTGCGCACCTTTCAACAACGCTTGCGACCACAGGGGAATGGGTCGAAGCGGGGCAGGTTATCGGCTTCAGCGGCAATAGCGGCCGCAGCAGCGGACCGCACCTGCATTGGGATGTGATTGTCGAGGGGCAATGGGTGGATGGATTAGAGCTGCTTGCTCAATGGCTGCCGTCCTAGCGCGGTCGCGTTCAGCTCTAGTCTAATTGCGTGGGCGATTGCCTGCCAGAATGCCAACCAATATAACAAAACCATGTATAATGCAGGGACAAGCGTGCCAGTGCACGATGTCTTCTTCCCGTTCCAAGAAGCGCTTCCCAAAAACGGTGATTGCTAGTCTTACGATGAATCCGATGAAGCGCGCAGGAGGAAATGATGCAGCAGCCAAACAGCTTCCGTTTGGTGATTAGGCGGGGTCCGCAGCCCAATCAAACTTACGAAATCTCCAAGGATGTAACCTCTTTGGGGCGGGATATCACCAATGACATCGTCATCAACGACCGCGAAACCAGTCGCCATCACCTGCGCTTGCAACGCGCTGCCGACACGGTAACAGTGGAAGACCTGGGTTCGACCAATGGTACATTTGTCAATGGCAAGCGTGTGTCTGGCGTGACGACCCTGCAAAATGGCGATATGCTTGGCTTAGGCGAAACGGTCACGCTAGCTTTCGAGATTCAGCGCGCGCAGCAGATGCCGGCCGGTCCCCCAGCCGGAGGCGGCATCCCGACAGCGACGCCGATGACGCCGCCGGCAATGGAAGCGCCGCCGGCGGAAGCCTCCTACGCTCCCCCCGCCGCGGTATTCCCTGGGCAGCAGGCGCTTGCCGAACCCTATTTGCCAGCGGCTGGCGAATCCACGCCTGCGCCACCAAGCGCTTATCCTGAGCAGCAGACACAGATGCAGCAGCCGGCTTATTATGGACAGCCGCCAGCTGGTTATCAGATTCCGCCGCCGCCACAGCAGTACCCGGGCTATGACTATGACCCCTATCGAGCGCGCGACGATGAAGGCGGGTCCTCGCAATGGCTGGTATTGGGCTGTTTTGTCTTCTTTGTACTGGCTTTTGTCTGCTTCGGTTTTATTGGCTTGCTGCTGATTGACACGCTCAACTTGTGGTGCGATACGCCGGTTATCACGCAGATTGTGGCTGCCTTCGGCTATTGCTAAGTCGCGGTCGGACACGCGTGAACTGCTTGGGCGCGCCACAATCAAAGCGCAACTCTCAAAGCGAATATCTTCTATTTTCATCAATAATCTTCATTTCTCCTTCGTTTCTCCTTCGTTCTCAATGAAGCGGCACCATATAGTCGCCCCTTGCGCCGCGCCTTGTGTTAGCTTGCGCCAAAAGGCATTGAAGGAGCGAAATGTGTTCAACTGGCTGAGTGATCTTTTCAAAACGCGGCGCAAGGGTCTGCGTCCGCAAGCGCCGCATATCGAAAGCGTCGCGGCGCATAACAGCTTCATTTCCGGTCCCCTAGTTGATGCGCGGTCGGCAAGCGTCTACGAGCAGTCGCCCTGGGTTTACATCGCCATTAACCGCATCGCCGAAGCCGGCGCGCTGGTGCCGCTCAAGGTCTATCGACTGGCGGGCGAAAAGCGCGTCGGCATCGAGAACCATGCCCTGGAAATTTTGCTTGGCAATCCCAATCCCATGACAAGCCGCTTTGAATTGTTCGAGCAGACGCTTGGCTCGCTGGAATTGCACGGCAACGCCTACTGGTACTTGGCCGGCGACGGGCGGGGCCGTCCGCGCGAAATCTGGGTGCTGCGGCCTGATCGCATGACCATCGTGCCGGACCGGCAGCGCGTCGTCCGCGGCTATCTCTATACCGTCGACAGCCAGATGATTCCCCTGGAGGCTTTGGAAGTGATCCATTTCCGCCGCTGGCACCCGGGCAATGACTATTATGGTTTGTCGCCCATCTCGGCGGCGCGCGCCGCTGTGCTCAGTGACAAGCACATGGCGGACTGGAATCGCAATACATTTGGCAATGACAAGGGCGTGCCGGCTGGCATCGTCAACATTCAAGAATTCATTTCCGATACGGATTTCGAGCGCATCAAACGCGAGTGGCGCAATAACTATGGCGGTACTGGGCGCAAGACCGCCTTCCTGCGCGGCGGGTCCATCGAGTGGCAGAACATCGGCTTGAGCCACACTGACCTCGACTTCTTGCAGGGTCGCCGCGCCCAGCGCGACGAGATACTCAACATCTTCGGCATTCCGGTCGGCTTGGTCAGCGAGAACGCTACCGAAGCCAATGCCAAGGTTGCTGAACGGCTCTTTATCGAGCGCACGCTCTGGCCCAAACTGGTGCGGGTGGCGCAGAAGATCAGCCAGGAGCTGCTGCCATTTTATGGGCAGGGTCTAGTCGCCGAATACGATGACATCCGCCCCACCGATACCCAAGCGCGGCTGGCGGAAATCCGCGCAGCCTATCCGCTGCTGAGCATCAATGAATTGCGCGCGACATATTTTCAACTGCCGCCGGTGCCATGGGGCGATGTGGCGGTTGGCACCAAAAATGCCGCCAACTCTCAAGATGACCACACTCAAGATGCCAACTCTCAAAATGCCAACTCTCAAAATAATGGAAGCGCTGCAAGCGCCAAGTCCGCGCTGGACGAGCTGGCGCAGTGGGAGCGCTTCGCCTTGAATCGGCTGGACAAGCCAGAGCAGGCGCGTCCTTTCGAGGTCAGCGCTGTGCCGGACGAGCTGGCATTTGAAGTCAGCGCGGGTTTGCTCTTTGCGGGGGATCGAGAGGCGGTGAAGTTGGTCTTCGCTGGCGCGCGCGCGGGTTTAGCGTGATTAAGTCATGTCTAGCTCATTCATCAATAGACGAATTCGCGCAGATTGAACATCGGCGCATCTGGGCTTTTGGCAAATCACCAGAAAGGTGATCATATTGTCGCCAACGTGATACACGTCTCTAAAGCCATCGCGTTTGCTTAGGCGAGCGGAGGTGTTTTGCAATCTCGTCTTATAGACTTCCGCCCCACCTACATTCTGGATTCTGTCACCAGGTTTCTGTCCTTTGTCTAATTCGTCAACAAGTTCTTCCACGTCATCCGTAACTGCGCGATACCGACGCGCTAGCTTCTTGACGAGGGATTTGAACCTAGCAGTCAGGACGATTACCATTATTTTCCGATTCAAGTTCGCGGCGGATTTCTCGCAAGGCTTCGCGAGCGGGTTGCACCTTGCCTTGCTTCATCTCGCTCAGGCTTATGCGCAGGCTTTCAACGAACTCGCTTTGCGCTTCCGAAAGCTCGGAGGTATCCAAAACAGATTTCTCTGGTAACGCGGACTTTGTTGAAATGATTGCGCTCATTTGTCACGGTCCCCTTGTAAACATTGCTCAGGAGCTTGCCAGTGGAGATAAGCATTTCTTACAGTATAGGGCTTGGCAGCAGGTCTGTTGCCCGGGAATCGAGAGGCGGTGAAGTCGGTCTTCGCTGGCGCGCGCGCGGGTTTGCGCGAGGCTGGTCATTTGGGAGGATGCAAGCGGACAGAAAGGCATATCCCCACAGCATGACATACTGGCTACAGCATTCCGAAGGACTTGACTTCTTCCAAGTTTCTGCCTAATAGCGCTAGCGATATTAGGCAGAATGTCTTTATTTCATCGTTTATAGTGAATCAGCTGGAATTGCAGTTCTAAAAGTGTGCTTGTAGGAGATAACAGTGTGAACAGGACTGATATATTGCTGGCGATCATCGCTTCTGCCGAAGCGCCATTGCAGCCCGTACACTTGCAAAAAGTCGCTTTTTTGGTGGCGGATGAATTCGAGCATGAATTGCCCGACGAATACTACACATTTTGCAAGGACCGATACGGTCCCTTTTCTTCTGCCATCTACCAAGATGCCGAGATGCTGGAGTATTGAGGGCATATAAATATCCATTGGCATGCGCAACATTCCAAACGGGAATCCGTGATCGTAGACCGCCATATCATTGAGGAACTGGGCATCCCAGAGCGCATATTGGTCTACATTAGAGAGACAGTGGCTTGGGCAAGTAAAATGTGCTTCGATGAACTGGTGCGGTCAATATATATAGAGTTCCCCGAGTATAGGGAAAACAGCATATTCCCCTACTCTGAAGAGGAAGCAATTTTGGATTCTATTCGTCGCGGCATGCAGGACCTCCAGTCAGGCAATAATTATCCCGCCCAAGCAAGGCTTGATGAATTACGCCACAGGTTGCAATCGAGAGAAAATGCAAATAGTTTGGTCAAAGAAAACAGCTTGTTCAAGTATTCTCAAAATGAGGCTTGGCTCGAGAGTTTCACCCGAGCCCTAGATGATTATAAGCATGGAAGGGTTCGCCCTGCTCGCGATTGGCTCGACGAGTTGCGCAGCGAATTAGAAGTCGACTCGAATGCAAATTCTAAGCTCTGACGAGTTTGCTCGCAACTCAAAAAAGCTGGCGCGCAAATATCGGCGGATTTCGCATAGTTTATTATTTTGATGAATCTAAGATTCTCTTGCTTACTATTGATATTAGAGCGTCTATGGACTATGTCGCGCCGGAGCGGATCCTACGGATTCTGGAAGACGCCGGATTAGGCTAAAATCACAGAATTCTGGATGCAGTGAATCGTGTCCCTGTAACCCAAATCCCTGCTGAGCAAAATCCAAAATCAACCAGCCTACCATGCTGCGGCGGAAAAACTGTCAACGCGATCGCCTATAGCACGAAATAGCCAAGCTAAATCAGTCGGTTCACGCCATCAAAGGCGGCTGTTTTGTAACACTCCGCCAGCGTGGGATAATTAAAAACCGTGTTGATGAAATAATCTACCGTACTGCCAAATGCCATGACCGTCTGACCGATGTGGATGAGTTCGCTGGCACCTTCGCCGATGATGTGCACGCCCAGCAGTTTGTGATTCTCGCGGTGGAAGATGAGCTTGAGCATGCCGATGGTATCGCCCAGGATTTGCCCGCGCGCGATCTCTTTATAATAGGCTTTGCCAACTTCGTAGGGTACGCCGGCTTTGGTTAGGTCTTCTTCGTTGGCGCCGACGGTGGAGATTTCTGGGATGGCGTAGATGCCATAAGGGAATAGCTCGGGGAAGCTTTGCTGCTCGATGTCAAAGGCGTGGCAAGCCGCCATGCGCCCCTGTTCCATAGAGGTGGAAGCCAGGCTAGGGAAACCGACCACATCGCCGACAGCGTAGATGCTGGGGATTTCGGTCTGGTAGTGCTCGTTGATCATGATGCGGCCGCGGTGATCGGGCTTGATGCCGATGTTTTCCAAGCCTAGGGTCGCGGTCGCGCCTTGCCGCCCGATGGCGTATAGCGCTTTTTCGGTAACAATCTCCTTGCCGCTTTCCAGGCAAGTTTTGACGCCGCTGCCATAGCGCGTCGAGCAAGGTTCGATGCTGCGCACATTTTCGCCCAGGCGCAAGGTGACGCGCTGCTGCCGCATGTGATATACCAGCGCGTCGACAATCTCGTGGTCGATGAAAGCCAGCAAGCGGTCGGACCGCTCGACCAGGGTTACGCGGACGCCAAGCGTAGCGAACATGCAGGCGTATTCGCAGCCAATCACGCCACCGCCGACAACGGTCAAGGTCTTGGGCAATTTCCCCAGCTTGAGCAAACCGTCGCTGGTGAAGATGGTTTCGCCGTCAAAGGCAATATGATTCGGCTTGGCGACGGTTGTGCCAACGGCGATGATGATATAGCGCGTGGTGATCTCGTCTTCGCCCTTTTTGCCCAGGAAGTTGAGATGAATCGTATGCTGGTCAACAATGGTGGCGATGCCAGCAAAGAGCTCGACGCCGTTGCGCTGCAATTGGTGCTTGTTGATTTCAATCTCGTGCCGAATGACATGATCGGCGCGCAGCAGCAGGTCATTCATGGTAATGTGCTGCTTCACGGTGTATGACGCGCCGTATATGGAACGCTGGCGGAAGCCAGAAAGGTGCAGGACCGCTTCGCGCAGGGTCTTGGATGGGATGGTGCCAGTATTGACGGAGACGCCGCCAATCAGCGATTTCTTTTCGATGACGGCGACGCGCTTGCCCAGCTTGGAGGATTGGATGGCGGCGCGGTGGCCCGCTGGTCCCGAACCGATAATAACAACATCATAATCATAGCGGCGCGGCTTCGCGCTTGGCTGTGGCTGCCGCTCCGTCGTGTTGTCCTTATCGCTTTTGGCCGCCATCATGTTGCGCCTTGCCCGCTTTATTTCAAGTTTCACAGCCGCTCGCCGCGGTATCGGCCTATCACCCAGCCGCGCAAATAGGAAAGACATGACACAGGGGCGACGCCGTATATTAGAGCATAGCGCATAAGGCGCGCGCGCCGCAAGCAGTCCGTCTCGGCGCAGATGGTTTACAGAAATTGCGGAAATGCGGAATTGCGGAAGAATCTCGGTGAACTCGGCTGAAAAATAGACTGGCGCGGTTGCTCTGTTGATTAGGCGCGGAGCCTTGCCTATCACATCGGCGGAGTCGCCGTCACGATGAACACAAATATGAAAGCCATAAATCCCCCCGCTAGGCCGAACGAAAGCCGCGCAGGCATGACAATCCTAGCGGCGACATCAGCGGCTTCAAGCTGAATTCGCTTTGCCATCGCCGCCGCCAGCCGCTGGCTCAGCCAACTCACGCCAATTGCGGTGAGGATGACCGCGAGCGCGTATGCCAGGTTGTCGCTGTCTTCCAGCGGATAGAGCCCCCGCATCAGCGGCGCGTTGAGCGCCATGGCGGCGATGACCACGACGGCTGTCCCGCGCCATTCAGGCAAGCGCTTTTGGATCACGCCACAATAGAAAGCCCAGATGTCGATGGCGAAAAGCGGCAGCAGCGCGGCGATCCAGGCGACGTGCTGCAGCATGTCGGCATCAAAGACTTGGATCAAGCCATAGCGCATGGCTAGGGCAAGCAGCCCAGCCGCCGTCGCCGCGCCAGCGCAGCGCAGCAGCCGCGTGCCAATCACGCCGATGAATGTGACGCAAGCCACCAAGTTCGCGGCCAAGAGCCATTCCGGGCGATACAAGCCCAGCCACTCAAATCGGAGCCCCGCCAGCGTCGCGTCCCAGTCGATGAGCATGATTTGCAGCCAAAGCATTGACATAGAAGCGAGAATCAATAGCGACAGAATATCCCCGAGCCGCAGGTTGAAAATAGTGCGCCAGACTTGCCGCGGCATGGTAGAAACTTGAAAAGCCAGCGCGAGCAATTGCGAAAAGATGAAACTCATCAGCAAAATCAAATGCGGTACGCTCCAAGCGGTGATGTCCTCACCGAAGATCCAATGCCAGAGGGGGTCGGCTGGCAAAGCGTAGAGCAGAAAAGCCGCGTTGAGGATGAGCAAGCCGAGCAGATAATTCGAGCGAAATCGCTGTTGGAAGTTGCCGCGTAAGTTGCGATTCATGTAGAGCAACGCCCAAAATCCCGCCGCGATCGCCGTGATGAAGCCAAAGTACATGAGCAGATGGGGCCGCCACAACAGGTCTTCGCCAAAAGGAATGCCATAGCTGCGGTGCCACAATTCGTCCCAGACGCCGCCTACAAACATCGCGCCGCCGCCGCTGGCCAGGACTAGCGCGATAACTCCCCGCGCGCGCAGCGGCAATGCAGTGATTGTTGGCTGACGCAGCTTTGGTGCCAAGGGACGGATGAATAAATGCCAGAGCATTAGAACGAAGCCGCAGATGACCAGGAAAAACATGCCGGCTTGCAGCCAGAAAGAGCCTACGTGGGTTTCGGACGGGCTGCCGCCCCAAACGCTGAAGGCGATGAAGATGATGAGGCTCGCAATTGCGCAAAGTATCCAGCCGAGTCGGTTGGTCGCTGCGGTCATTTTTTCACTCCTTGGCAAAGGATACATGTATACAGCATATCATAAGTGGCTATTCGGCGAGGAGCCGGACGAGGAAGGCTTTGGCGTCGTCGAAGGTGGGGTGGTCCCAGAATTCGTCCCGCCACCAGCTCATGTGGAAGACGTCGGAAAGATACTGTCTATTAAAATCCCTTCCTGCAGAATGGGAACCGACATTTTTCCCGGTAATAAATGTCCGCAGACGCGCTTTGGGCAGTCTTTCCTGAACTATAGTTCCTTCTGCTTTGCCCAAGCAGTCAAAGTATTGTTCAACACAATTCGCGACGGGGTCGTCGCGCAAGACATCAAATATGAGGTCTTCAATCATGCCCTCGCGCCCTGCGGATGGCATGACCTTCACAATGACGTTCGTGTTTCCTGTCGTCATTTCATTTAGCTTATGCGGGATGGGAAGCTGGATTGGATTTTTTATGTTTGCCTTCTCTATCGCGTCTCGCACACTTTGAATCGCATCTGTTTTGAAGTCGGCGTCGCGAACAATGCCAATTCGCTTAATCTGTTCCAATGTATCGGGTCTTGTCAATGTACGAAGGCGCTCTGCTAGTCTGTTTTTTCCACCGTACTGAATTATTAGCAGCGGCCAGTCTTCAAGCAATTTCATGTGAGCGGCGAGTCGAATAAAGAATTCCTGGTCAACTTTTCCTTCTACAAGTAGCAATCGCGAGACATTCACCGGTATAGCATCTCTCATCCCCGCACCTCGAAGTCGAAGTCAAAGGTTGCAACGGCATCTAGGTCAAGCTCGTTATAGGTAGTCGCTGCCAAGTCGCCCGTATTGCGACTTCTGTACAAGCGATGGTAACGAAATTCATTCAGCTTGTTGTTTTCGCTGAAAGCCTCGTATGCCGCGCGAATCATTTCCAGGCTGTGCGTCGTGGCGAAGACTTGCACATTTCGTGATATGGATATCTCATTAATGACTTTCCAGACAGACTGATGGATATTGTGATGCAATCCGTTTTCAATTTCATCAATAAATATGATCCCGTCGGTTGCCTCGTACATGGCAAGAATCACATCTGCCATTCGATTCATTCCGTCACCTAAATTCTGAAGAGGAATTAGTCGGCTAAGTCTTATATCGGCTTCCAAAAAGGTATGTCTGTAATCAATGCTTAAACGGAGATCATCCAAATCAGGCTCGATAATGTTTAGCCCCTTTACAAGAACCGGGACTTCCTTCGCCTTCTGCATTTTAAGAAAGCGCCGTTCTGTAGCACTGGCACTTTCAGCATTGCGAGCTTGGAGTAGGCACGTTGAACAGAGTTGCGAATATTTCGATCGAGATCTTTCAACATTCCCACTCGTTAGAAGAAGGTACATTGGATTATCGTCTAAGCTTGAGTCGAGCGTGAGCACCTCAGAATTATCATCCAATTCGACGAATCGGCGGTCAAGAAGCTCCATCAGAAGTTTGTCATTTGAATAATTGAAATCGGACATGTCGGATATCTTTAACTCTATAGACGATTTTCCCTTTATAATAGGAAACTCAAGAGCTTCGGCGCAAATCTCAATTAGCGAATTGGTTTCAAAATTCATAAAGACGGTACTCCAACTCGCTATGCTTTGCGACTCGGGTTCATAGTCTCTTGGATATCGACGTCTGGGTAAAGGATTTCTTCGTAATAATGTATAGGATTCGCGATTTCCTGCAAGCAAATACATCGCCTCCAGCAGAGCCGTCTTGCCGGTATTATTCCGCCCAGCAATCAAATTCACCCGCCCCAAATCGTTGATTTGTAAGTCCTTGAAGCAGCGGAAATTCTTCACCCGAAACGTCTTGTACATCGCGCGCCTCCCATGCTAGCGACATGCTAGCGACATGCTAGCGACATGCTAGCGACATGCTAGCGACATGCTAGCGACATGCTAGCGACATGCTCGCCATCATTATACATCCGCCGAGCGCAAATTCAGTGCTACAATGCCCGCATGACATCCGTCCTCGGCATCGAAACTTCCTGCGACGATACCGCGGCCGCCGTCGTCCGCGACGGCCGCGACATCCGCTCCAATGTCGTCTCCTCACAGCTCGATTTGCACGCGCAATTCGGAGGCGTCTTCCCTGAAGTCGCGTCGCGCGCCCATGCCGAATCCATCAGCGCGGTTGTCAGCCGAGCCATGGCTGAAGCCGGCATAGGTTACGATCAGCTGGACGCCATCGCTGTAACGCAAGGTCCGGGTTTGATTGGCTCGCTGTTGGTCGGCATCAACTTCGCCAAAGGGCTGGCACTGGCGACTGGCAAGCCGCTGCTGGGCGTCAATCACCTGGAAGGGCATGTCTACTCGCTTGCGCTAGAACCCAAGTCCGCCGAATTCGACTTTCCGGTCATCGTCCTCATTGTCTCCGGCGGACATTCCGAACTCGTGCTGATGACTGGGCATGGCGAATATCGCCGTCTGGGCGGGACTATCGACGATGCGGCCGGCGAGGCATTTGACAAAGTGGGTCGCCTGCTGGGCTTGCCTTTCCCCGGCGGACCCGCAATTGAACGCGCCGCGCAACATGGCGACGCCGCAGCCCATCGATTTCCCATCGCCCAAACCGACAGCCCCTACGATTTCAGTTTTAGCGGACTGAAGACAGCTGTTATGCGCGCAGCCACGGTACAGCCAAGGGCGCGGGGTCGGCGCAAGCGGCACCGCGGCGCGGAGAAGCGCGCGCAACTGCGCGCCGATGTCAATATCGCCAATGTGGCGGCCGCATTCCAAGACGCGCTGACCGAGGCTTTAACGCGCGCCACAATCGAGGCGGCGCGTCACTATCGCTGCCGCGAGATTATGCTGTCCGGCGGCGTCAGCGCCAATCAGACGCTGCGGAAAAAGCTGCAAGCAGCGAGCAAGCTGCCGGTGCGTTACCCGCCCATTGCGCTCTGTACCGACAACGCGGCAATGATCGCCGCTGCCGCGCAGTATCGTTTCCTCGCGGGTGCCCGCAGCGGGCTCGAGTTTGAGGCGCGCTCGAGGTGGCGCTTGTCGGGGGAGACCTACGCGGAGTAAAGTGCTCGGCTATGCCAGGATTGCCGTCATCATTGCAGTCTCTTTTCGCGCCAGGGAACCCAAAGCTGTGTACAATCTTACATTCGGACTTACATTCGGAACGCTTGTCAAAGGCAGCCCATGACCCAACTCCAAATCGGCATCATCGGCGCAGGCGCGGCTGGTCTCGCAGCCGCCTGGGACCTCGCGCGCGCCGGGCACCAAGTAAGCATCTTCGAAGCCGCGGACCAAGTCGGCGGCTTGGCGGCCGGCTTCAAAGACGAAAACTGGGACTGGACGCTGGAAAAGTTCTACCATCATTGGTTCGCCAATGACCATGATATCCTCAACTTGGCAAGCGAGATGGGCGTCCGCGGCCAGGTCATCTTCCCGCGCCCGAAAACCAGCTACTGGCTTGACGGCAAGCTGGTGCGCAGCGAGATATCGCCCTCGGCGCTGCTCTTGCCCTTGTCGCCGCTGGCTACCATGCGCATGGCGCTGGCGGGCATGGTCGTCAAGTTATCTCCCCGCTGGCAGCCCTTCGAAAAAGTAACAGCCGATGCCTGGATGCGGCGCTGGATGGGCGACGAAGCCTATGAAAAATTCTTCATGCCGCTCTTAATCGGCAAATTCGCCGAGCAGTACGACCAAGTGCCGATGTCCTTCCTGTGGGCGCGCATCGTCAAGCGCACGCTCAAGCTGGGCACCTATATCGGCGGGTTCCAGGCATTTCTCGATGAATTGGCGCGGCAGCTCGAGGCCAAAGGCGTATCGATTCGGCTTGCTACGCGCGCCCAGCGCATTGTCCCACGCGCCGGCGGCCATAACCTGGCGCTGATGACAGACGGCGGCGAAATCCCGTTTGACCGCGTCCTTAGTACCACATCGCCCAGCTTGATGCTGCGCTTGGCAGATGGCTTGGCGGATACAGCCTATGGCAAGCAGATGGCTGCGCTCAAGAGCATCGGCGGTTTATGCGTGGTCTTTGCGCTGCGGCGTCCGCTGATGCCGGACGATACCTATTGGCTGAATCTGCCGGCCACCACTGCCGACAAGTCGCGGTCAGCATTTCCTTTTTTGGCGCTGGTGGAACATACCAATTTCATCCCGCGCGAGCATTATGGCGGCGACCATATCGTCTACTGCGGCGATTATGTGCCGCCGGACCACGAGTATTTCAGCTTGAGCGAAGCCGCATTAGTTGAGCGGTTCCTGCCCGCGCTGAAGAAGGTCAACGCGGATTTCACGCAAGACTGGATACGCAAAAGCTGGGTATGGCGCGCGCCCTACGCTCAGCCGGTCCCCGAACTGAATCACAGCCGTCATATCCCCGGCTTGGCAACGCCAATACCCAGCCTCTTTTGGGCGAGCATGTCGCAAGTATACCCTTGGGACCGCGGCACCAACTACGCCGTCGAGATTGGCCGCCGCGCCGCGGCGCTTATCGCGCAAGGTTGAGCGCGCTCCGCGCCGCTTGTCGCTGTCGCCGCGCGCCTAAGCTGTCCTTGCGCGATAAGTGCCGCGACAATTGCACGCGACTAATTTAGCAAGTATACTCGCAAATAAATTGCTTATCAGATGGGCTTCGCTGCCGAAGCAAATTTTATTGACGCTGACATTGAATGACATTGAAACATAAATTGCATATTTCGAAGCCTGATGTATCCTTGACGCTTCATGCGATTTGACGCCCCGTGGCGCAGATGGGGAGCAAGCTAAACGAATGTCGCAAGCTGAATCAAAAAACACCAACCTCGTTGCGGAATTGCGGCAACTGGAAGAATTGATCGATCAGATCAACAAGGCGCTTATCGCGCAGCGAGAATTGCTACTCCGTCATCGCTTGAAGATGCCCCCGGTGATTTTGGACACGCTGGGGACGATCAAGCAAGAATTCAAGCAGTTGGAAAACAAGGTCCTGTCCGAACAAACCGAGTTGCAGCAGTTGCGTGCGCTCTCGGAAATGTCTACGCGCATCACGACTTCGCTGGATGTGGATGTCGTCCTGCACGAGACCATGGAGTTGGTCATCATGTTGACCAATGCCGAGCGCGGATATGTCATTTTGAAACATCCGGACAGCGGCGAGATGGAATTCCGCGTGAGCAACGAAAGCGGCGTCCTGGGCACGGGCGTAACCGGCGGCGATAGCCCGCAAATCAGCATGACCGTCGTCAACGAGGTGATGAACACGGGCGAAGCGCTGCTGGCGGATAACGCGTTCAAAGATGAACGTCTGGCGAATCAGCAGAGCATCATCAACTTCACTTTGCGCTCCGTGCTTTGTGTGCCGCTGCAATACAAAGACGAGACTATCGGTGTGGTTTATGTCGACAACCGCCTGGTATCGGGGGTCTTCACGCAACGAGAAAAGAACTTAATGACGGCTTTTGCCAATACCGTCGCGGTGGCGATTGCTAACGCGCGCATGTATTCGCATGCCGAAGAAATCTTGGCGGAAATCACCCATGTTAAAGAATTAATGGACAACATTTTCTCGTCGGTAGGCAGCGGCATCATCGCCATCAATTCGCAGGACTTGGTGCATACTTTTAACCGCGCCGCTTCCGAGATACTGAATGTCAGCCCAGATGTCGCGGTCGGCTTGAAGTTGGATCAGGTGCTGCAAAATGCCGCGCTGCATATCACAGAACAGTTGGAATTGGTCAAAGAGCAGGATGCCGACCAGACCTTGGAGTTAAGCGCGGAGCTGCCTGGACGCGGCCAGGTGGCGCTGGCGCTTTCGCTGTCGCCGCTAAAAGACAACAAGGATATGACCCAAGGCGTAACCATGGTCATGGACGATGTAACGCACCTGCATGAGCACGAAGCCACCATCAACGCCATGAAACGAATCTTGCCCGAGGGCATGGTCGATCAAATAAACGAAATCGCCAATATCGAAATGGGCGGCTTGCGCCGCGAGGTAACTTGCATCTTTGCCGATGTCCGCCCCTGGCATACCGTGCCGGATGTTTCCCCAAGCGAAAAACTGCGAATCATCAATCAATACCAGGCTGTAGCCACTGTCTGCATCCACGAATGCGGCGGCATCATCGACAAATACATTGGCAACGAAGTCATGGCGCTCTTTAATACGCAGCTTAATCCCGAAACTAACCACGCCCAGCAGGCGCTTGAGTGCGCCCTGATGATGCGCGAACAATTTGAAATCTTGTACCAGGAATTGAATATCCAGCCACAGCCGCATTACTATGTCATCGGGATGTATACTGGGGAAGCCACCCTGGGCAATGTCGGCAGCTTCAACCGCCGCGAGTTCACCGCGCTGGGCCATTCCATCAACACATCCAAGCGCGTGCAAGAAAATGCCGCCCGCGGCACAATCACCATCGTGCAGCAAACATTGGATCACATCAAGCGCAATAATAATGGCCGCTTGACATATCTGTTTCGCCCGCGTGACGCAATCTTTGGCAAGGGACTATCCCAAGCAATGCAGGCTTACGAAGTGGAACGAAACGCATGAGCCGAGTTGCCAAAACCAGCGGATTCTCCGCTATCCAGGCGCAGCTGAAAGAACTGAAGCAGCGGTCGGACGAGGCTAAAAACTTGCTAGGCAAGCAGCAAGTCTTGTTGCAGCGGCGCGGTATCAAGTTGCCCGTCAATGCGATTGACAGGCTGTGGACGCTGCGTTCTAAAATCGACGCGCTGTCGGTGGGCGTGGTTGACGCCCACATGAAACTGCAGCAATTACGGCGGCTGGCGGATACAACCGCCTTAATCAACTCGGCGCAGCAGACCGACGAAGTGCTAAACCAAGTCATGGAAACCGTCATCCAGCTTACCCAAGCCGAGCGCGGTTATATCGTCTTGAAGAATGCGCATAGCGGCGAATTGGAGTTCACGGTCGCCCGCGGCCTCAGTGCTGAAGAAACCGCCATCGGCGGGCGCATTGTCAGTTGGACCATCATTAATCAAGTGGTCGAAAGCGGGCAGCCGCTGCTAACGGTGAACGCCGGTACCGATGACAGTTTGGCGCATAGCGAAAGCATCGCCGGCTTCGCCTTGCTTAGCATCTTGGCGGTGCCGCTCAAAATGCGCGACGAGGTCATCGGCGTCGCTTATTGCGATAACCGCGTCATGGCGGGTTTGTTCAAGGAAAATGAATTGGACCTGCTAACCAGCTTTGGCCAGCAAGCTGCTGTGGCGATTGAGAACGCGCGCCTCTTTGAGGATATTCGCGCGCAAATGGCGCTGGTGGAAGAGATGCAAATCCGCTTGTCCAACATATTCGCCTCAATCGGGTCCGGCGTGATTACCATTAACGGCGAAAACTGCGTCCTTGTCTGTAACGAGGCCGCGGAAGGCATCACGGGGATAAACAAAGCCGATTGTCATGGCTTGCCCTTGCGCGAGGTCCTAAACGGCGTAAGTGAACATTTTTACGAAAATGTAGAAATGGTGCGGCGCGAACATACGCAGCATATCTGGGCAGAGCGCTTTGATTTGCTGGGACAGCAGAAATACTGGCAAGTCGTGGCTAGCCCGCTGCGCGGCGATAACCAGGTCAACCGCGGTGTCGCGCTGGTGATTGACGATTTGACCGAACGCAAAGAGCAGGAAGAACAACGGCGCTTGTTGGGCACTTTTGTTTCCGATGCGCTCTTGGAAAACATCGGCTCCATCAGCGAATTTGATACCAGCCCGACCGAACGGACCATATCGGCAATGTTTGCCGATATGCGCGGTTTTAGCGCCTTCAGCGAGTACTTGCAGCCGGAAGATCTCATGCGCATCGTCAATCGTTACCTGGGCGCGGCCAGCGACGCCATCACGTCGCAGGATGGCGTCGTCGACAAGTATTTGGGCGACGCCATCACCGCCTTATGGAATACGCAGTGGAATCATCAATCAGACCACGCGCTGCGGGCGCTGCGGGCAGCGCAGGCGATCATGCAAGAAGTTAATGCCCTGCACGAAGTTCTTGACCGCGATCATCAATTGTACTTTGGCATCGGCATCCACACCGGGCTGGCGGTTCTAGGCATGGTTGGCGGTGCCGACCGCATTGAATTCGCTGCCCTGGGCGAAGCGACCGAAGACAGCAAATTCTTGCAAGAAAATGCCGAACCGGGCGAGATTATCATCAGCGCCGATACCTATGAATTGGTCAAGCATCACATTGCCGCCGAAGCCATCGCGCCGACTAAGCCGACTAAGATGAAAGCCGGCTTCGAGCGTCACAAGGTCATTTATCGAGTTGCTGCGCGCTGACGGCAGGTCCGGCGCGTTCTCTAAATGACCTTAGCGCTGTCATGGGATGGGATGCGATGGGATCCATAAATATTTTGGGCGACCATAGAAACCCAAAAAATTATGGTTTAGCAATTCATTCATACGATTGCATTATCGACGATAAGGCCAGGGCGAGCCGGTGGACGCTGTTGAAATACTCGATTTACCACCACCCCCAAACCTTATGCCCCCTCGGTCCCCCGTTTTCGGGGAATGCTTCCCAAAATGAGGGAGGGGCTTAAAGGTTCAATACGGTGCATAAGAAAGCCATTCTTCTTTGTTGCTCTTGTTGCTGACGTGGACTGGGGATGGAAGGTTTTATGCAACAGTGTCTGGTGGTGGCTCGCCCTAGTTGAGTTGAGGACAGAATATAGACAGTGGGCGACTCACCGAGCCGCCGCTACTGTCGCAGAATGTTCAGTTGCTATGGCGAGAATGCAGGTAATGGGTCCTGGACATGCGCATTGATCATCCCGAAACCGCGTCTGCTTTGCCGCTCAAACGTATCTTAATTGTATTGCTAGCCGCAATGCTATCCGCCGCCCTCTTTTATCAGGCGCTGCGCGCGGGTGATGATCTTTATTTGCGCCTTAGTGTCTTCGCCACGCGCTTCTTGGGCATATTTATAGAAGCGGTTCCCTTTTTGCTTTTGGGTTCGCTCACCTCCGGCTTGATAGAAACCTTTGTCAAAACTGACGATATCCTGCGTTATTTGCCCAAAAGTCGGCTCGGCGCGGCCTTGGGCGGGACTTTTCTCGGGCTGATATTCCCGGTTTGCGAATGCGGCGTGGTGCCGGTTACGCGGCGGCTGTTCCGCAAGGGTTTGCCGCTTTCGATTGGGGTGGCTTTCTTGCTGGCTGCGCCATTTATGAATCCGATTGTTTTCGCCAGTACCTATATCGCCTTTGGCTTTGGCGAGGTCTTGATCGGGCGCGCGCTGATAACTGTGCTCGTGGCGGTGATTGTGGCGACGGTCATCGGCAATTTCGCCGACCCGCGCGAGGTGCTCAAGCCGACCTCGGCAAATGCCGACGCGGCTAATTCTCATCATCACTCTCCTCATCATTCTCATCATCACTCTCCTCATCATTCTCATCATCATTCCCATCATCATGCGCATGAAGAGGCGGGTTTGCGCGCCAGATTGCTTTCCGCGCTGCAAGTCGGCGCGGACGATTTCTTCGAGATGGGGCGTTTTCTCATCTTAGGCTCGGGGCTGGCGGCGCTGCTGCAGACGCTGGTGCCACAGGACAGCTTGCTCGCGCTGGGGTCAGGCCCCATCATGTCGGTGCTGTTTATGCAAGTCTTGGCATTTTTGCTCAGCGTCTGCTCAACTGTGGATAGTTTTCTCGCGCTGGCTTTTGTCAACACCTTCAGCACTGGCGCTATCATCAGCTTCCTCAGTTTTGGACCGATGGTCGATATCAAAAGCACCTTGATGTTCACGGGCGTCTTCCGCCGCAAGATTGTCTTTTACTTGGTTTTGCTGCCATTTGTCTTGAACCTGCTGGCGGGCGTCTTGATAAACGTCGTCCAGGGCTATTGAAGCATGCCCGCGCATAGAACGGGGCATGGAACGGGGCATAGAATGAGGCACGGCATGTGGCAAAGAATGTGGCATAGAATGAGGCATAGAGAAGCCTAGATGAACGCGGGGCATCAACATCATAGGCGGATTGACCGTGCTGACTGGGCGAAGACATTTATCCTCTTCGGCTTGGGCATTTATTTTGTACTATTGATACTAAGCGGCAATTTGACAAATTACATTAATCTGCGTTTTGCCTGGCTGGCTTATGTTGGCGCGGCGATCTTTTTCCTGCTGGCGCTGGTCAATTGCTATGTATGTCTCAATCCCCGTCGCGCCCACAGCCATCATCAAATCACTTGGGATAATCTGCTGATTGTCGCTTTTCCGCTGCTGCTGGCGCTGCTTATCCCGTCGCGTTCCCTAGGCGTGGAAGCGGTATCCGGCGGCATCGGCTTGAGCCCAGTCGGCGTCGAAAGCACTTCCGCAATCATTCGCAATCCACTTGACCGCAACATCCTCGATTGGCTGCGCGCCTTCAATCGCGCGCCCAACCCAGCCGCCTTAAATGGCCAAGCGGTTGATGTGAGCGGCTTTGTATATCGCGAACCAAGCATGGCGGCAGACGAGTTTATGGTGTCGCGCTTCACAATGAGCTGCTGCGTTGCCGATGCCTATCCCATAGGCATGCCGGTGCGGTCTAGCCAGGCTGGCGAATACGCGACTGGCGCTTGGGTGCGGGTGCGCGGCGAAGTGCTCGCCGATCAATTCCAGGGCGAATTCGCGCCCACAATTCTCGCCGAGTCGATCGCCGCGATTGAAGAACCCGCGCAGCCTTATCTGTATCCCTAGTTTTGACGCGACTGCGATGAAGTTATCAAAGTTGGATACCGTCGTTTTTGCGATTGTGGCGCTCTGCCTGCTTGCTGTGGGCATTGTCGCCATCGTCAGCGATCCCGCCCGCCAGCCGCTGCGCGTCGCCTATCTCTATCCCGCCACCAGCAGCCCGCAAAATGTTTGGATGTCCGAGATTGACAATCCCGATGCGCGCGCGCAAGTTACCTTCAGCGAATACGGGGTATACGACTTCGACTTCAGCCCGAATGGAGAGTTGCTGGCATACAGCGAACGCAGCGGGACCGGTATCGTGAGCCTGCGCTTGCTGGATATGCGCAGCGGGAGAACCGTCGACCTGGTCGATTGCGCTGCCCAGTCGGCTTATTGCACCACACCAGAATTCAGCCCCGACGGCGGCAAACTGGCTTATCAACGTTCGGAATCGCTCAGCGGGACATTTGGATTGCCGCGCATTTGGCTGGTGGATATGGCAAGCCCCAGCTACGAGACCGCTCGACTAATCGAAGATACACGGGTCGTGGGCCATAGCCCCGTCTGGGCGGCGAATGGCAATACCATCGCATTTTACAGCTCGGACACGCGCGAGCCGGGCATCTTGATTTTCGACTTCGTTCCGCGGGCGGGCAGCGACGTGCAATTGCGCTTCATCCCGTCGTCGCACGGCGCAATGGGCACGATATCGCCCAATGGCCAGCGCATCATCTTTCCGGAAATCGCGCGCCGCGGCGAACAGTTTTTCACGCATCTGCGCCTTGCCGATTTAAGCGAGAAGACATTCACCGCTTTCACCGATCCAGACGGACCTAGCGATGACGCCAACGCGCGCTGGAACCCCGATGGGCAGACGCTCGCCCTGGCGCGGCGCTATACGGACAATCGCTGGACCCCTGGGCATCAACTTTACCTGCGCTCGGCGCGTGATGGCGACGAGGCGCTCCGGCCGATACTCTATGACGAGCGCTATAACACGTCCTTTTTCCGCTGGAACCAGAGCGGCAAGCGCCTGGTGATGCAGCGCTTCCCTGTCGATCGCAGCTCGGATAGCGATAAGCGCAAGCCACTGCCCGAGGTCTGGGTCTACGACCTGGAAAGCGGCGATGCCAGCATGATTGTCGCCGATGCCTTCTTGCCGCAATGGCTGGGCACTTAGCGCGGCGGCGTCCCCGCGCTAGCCGCGTCGGCGCGATGGCAAACCAGGCTGGCAGCGCAGGAAAACCTTAAAGTTCATGCAGATAAACCACCTCTCTTTGACTAACTTCCGCAATTATGCGCGCTTGGAATTCGAGCTGCCCATTGGCAAACCGGTTGTGCTCTTTGGCGATAACGCCCAGGGCAAAACCAGCGCCCTGGAAGCGATATACTATCTGGCGACTTCCAGCTCGCCCTATACGGCTAGCGACCGTCAGTTGATCCACTGGCGCGCGGAAAACGATCCCATTCCTTTCGCGCGCCTCTCTGCCGAGTTGGGCAACCGCGACAGCAGCTATCAAAAACTGGATGTTACGCTCATGCTTGATATGAGCGGCGGCGCGCCGCGCTTCAAGAAATCGGTGCAGCTCAATCATGTCGACAAGCGCGTGACCGATGTGGTTGGCTTGCTGAGCGTGGTGCTCTTTCTGCCACAGGACCTGTCGCTGGTGGAAGGCTCGCCCTCCGACCGCCGCCGCTTTATGAACAGCGCGCTTAGGCAAGTAAATCTTGATTATCTGCTGGCTTTGAACGAGTACGACAAGCTGCTGCCGCAGCGCAACGCATTGCTCAAGCGCGTCGCGCAGAAGCGCGCCCATGCCGTCGAACTGGAATTCTGGGACGAGCAATTGGCGAAGCACGGCGCTGTGATTGTTGCCAGCCGCCAGCGATTCTTGCGCGAACTGGAGCTGAAAGCGCGCGCTACCCATGACGCGCTGACCGGCGGCCGCGAGTCGCTGCGGCTCAAATACCTGCCGAGCATCGCGCCCGGCGCGGATGGCGATGGCAAACAACTCTCCTTTGAGGTTTATGGCTTGGACTTGGACCGTCAAATGAGCCCAGCCGAGATGCAGCCGCAGTTTGTCGAGCGGCTCTTGGCGCAGCGCCAGGACTCCATCAACCGCGGCGTAACCCTGTCCGGTCCTCATCGCGACGAATTGCGCTTAATGATTAACGAGCGAGATTGCGGTCTCTATGGCAGCCGCGGCCAAGCGCGCACAGTTGTGATGGCGCTGCGCTTTGCCGAGCTGGAGTGGATGCGCGATCAAATCGGCGAGTATCCGCTCTTCCTGCTGGATGAGGTAGTCGCGGAGCTGGATGGCAAGCGGCGCGCCTTCTTGCTGGAGCGGCTGGACGGACAAGCGCAGACACTGCTGACAACGACCGAGCTGGAAATCTTCGCGCCGATGTTCTTGCAGCGCTCGCGCGTATATCACGTGCGCAATGGCCAGATAAGCGCGACCGAGATATAAAGCCGCTTCATCCCCGCGCGGATGAAGTGGACAAGTTCCCCACAGCGCGACCATTTAGACGCCCCAATACAGAATAAATGAGCTAGTTTGTAGGCACTGTATCTTTAGCAAAGAGAGGCATGGCTGTGGCATGGACAAGCCCCAAGACCTGGACGAGTGAACCGCTCACGTCAATCGACTTGAATGTTTACGTCCGCGACAACCAGAATCATATCAAGGACCGCATCGACAGCGGTGCCAGCACAGCTGTAAGCGCCAGCAAAGACTTCAGCACGACATCAACTGCCTGGGTTGATGTTGACCCGAAGGAATTGTCACTGACGCTACAAACGCATGGCGGCGCTATGTTGATTGGCTTCACCGGTGCCATTCGCCATCACACCGACAACAAAGCGACCTATTTTAATATAGCCGTCGATGACAATGATTACTTCTCGGAAGGCGGATTCACACAGTTTCACAACGCCGCGCGCGATGACGCTTTTCGCTTCAAACCCATCTGCTTTGTAGTCATGATACCGGCTTTGACGCCGGGCACTTATGTTTTCAAATTGCGCTGGAAGACAGTACGCGGCAACACGGCGGTGCTGGATGTCTCGTCGACCCGCCCGCAATTTTGGGCAAAGGAGATTTGAGCGATGGATATTAGCAGCGCAGGCACATTTGAAGCTGTCTTGCTCGATCATATCGCGCGACAGATTATCGGCAGGGGCACCAGTGGCATATCAGTTGGCGGCGGGATTTCTCGGGTGCATCTGCTTAATGACAGCGCCGCCAACCAGCGCCGCGCCAGCGACATCCTGAATCATTTCAACACGCTGCAGATGGAAAAAACCGCGATAAGCATGAAGGCAGGGGAGGCGGATCCGATCATCCGCTGCCGCGATCAAGCCATCGCCAAGGACCAAGACCTCGGCTATTTAGTCTTATATGATGGCGAGGTGCTTGCCAAGGGCAGCGACAGCGTTGATTCCGGGCAGTTGACCATGACATTGAGCCGCCCGGCCGCCGGCACCTACAGCGTCTTTGTCTATCGGCTACGTGGCAATTTTGCCAGCGCGACCGTGCAAATTGTCGTTGAAGCGGCTTAACGATGGCGCGCGCTCTTATGTCTCTTATGTTATGAATCATCGCGCCGGCGCAAACAATGCCTTCATTTTCAGGCATCTTTGTCGCTGGCGTATGGGTCCTCGCCTAGCGCGGTGTTCGCCCGGATTGCCTGCCGCCATGGCTTTTGCGCTTCGCCCTGGTAGCCCAGTTCGCGCATCCTTTCCGCTTCCAGGCGCTCCAGTTCATCCGACAGCTTGCCGAAGTCGGCCGCTGGGATTGGGCTGTCGCCGTAGGCGGCGTCGCGGTAGACATAACCCAAACCGCGGCACCAGTCGCAGTCTTCGGCTCCCCCCTCAATGCCATCCTCGAACCATCCGTAACCGTCACATGAGGCGCAGCGAACTATTGTCATTTCAAAAGCCTCTCCTACTCAGGGCAATCGCTTCAAAATCCATAACTGTCGAATTTAACATCAAACTGATGAATTGTAGGGGCGAGCCAAGGCTCGCTCATGAAATTTGGCGCACAATCGCCCCTACATTGCGTCCTTTATTGGCATATTTTCGGATAATTCTCGGAGTTGGAGGTCAGTGTCGCAGGTCAGTGTCTACGCGACCTACGCGCCCCTTAGTGCCTCAGTGTTGAAATAATTTGATGCGATTGCCCTGCTCTCCTACTCCAGCGGGCGGGCGCGCAACCGCGACGAACCAACTGCTTTCGTCGCGCGCTCATCATATTATAATCCTATTCGGCGTCTACTTGTTGTCTTGTTTGCATATAAGCGGCGCGGTCAACAGGCGCGGCCAACAATAGATGAGTGCTATAATGCGAACTTGATATGACCGCCACAACACCTACTCCCCGCGCGCGATTTTTGAGCTTGCTGCTGCCGGCAGCGACCATTCTATTTGTCATCGTCATGCAAGCGCATCACTTCCGCGGCCGACCCTACCGCCAAGACGAAGCCTGGATTGTGCATTACGCGCTGGAGAACATCGAGCGCGTCGGACTCCTGAATCACATCCTGCAGATTTTCTATCAGATTTTGCCGGAATACGTCTACCAGGACATCTGGGTGCGTCTTTTTGGGCATATCGAAATCATCGTTCGCTATTTCTCCAGCCTGATTACGGTCATCACGCTGGCGCTATTTTATCGGCTGGCGGCTGATCTCTTCGAGCGGCGGTCGGCTTGGGTGGCGCTGGCGGTCCTGGGCAGCTACAGTGTCTTCACATTTTATAGTCACGAAGCGCGGCCTTACGCGGCGCTGGCGCTGGGCGCGGTTGGGTTCCAATGGGCGCTGCTGCGCTTCATCCGCCGTCCCCAGCGCAGATATGCCGCGCTCGCTCTGCTCTTAGGCGTCTTGCCATATTACGCACATCCATTTCTGATATTTGTCTTTGCCGCCCAGTTGATTTGCGCGCTGGTTTTCCTGCGCTGGCATCGCGAGCTGTATCGCCGGGGCGCGCTGCTCTTCATCTTGCTGGCGCTTTGCGTCGCCATGCGAACCTGGATCAACTTTCAGGATCGCTCCGGCGTCATCGAGTACAACATCGAAACATCCTGGCAGGGCTTGGCACAATGGCTTGACCATTATCGCTTCAATCCAGAAGTGCTGGGCAATTTTCTGCTGCTGCTTGGCATCCTTGGCGCATTGAGCAAATTGGCGCGTCCGCGGGCGGTCGCCGACGCTGCCAAGATGCGCTTCGCCTGGGCTTGGCGGGAAGGCTGGCTGCTGCTCTCGCTGGGTTTGCTAATCGCCCTGCCATTTGCCGCCAACCTTTTCGCGCCCAGCTTGACGCCGAGGAACCTGCTTATCGCCGCGCCCTACCTGGCGCTGATGCTTACAATTGGCTTGCGTCAACTGCCGCTGCAAGCGCAGCTAATCGCATTGATATTTTTCTGCGCGCCTTTTGTCACGCAATTCCGCTCGCATAATGGCAACGCCGGCTATTGGGAACTCGCGGCATATATCGAAGAACGCTATTCCCGCGGCAGCGATCGCCTGCTGATTATCACCGAACAAGCCTGGGAATGGATAGCAATCAATTATTTTTTGAAAGAACGGACCGACATCGCATTCGCTGATGAGGATATATTCTATGTGAGTTGGGAGCGCTCCGATAAAGACGATTTTGGTCCCAGCGCCATCGACGCCGGCAACTTTGTTACCGGCTTGGCAAAAGGCGACTGGCGGCGCATGCAGCCATGGCTGGCTCAAGCTGAAAAGCTGTGGATTATCCGCACCCGGGACTTTATCGGCGGGCGCAACATGATAGACGCCATCGAAGACGAGTACACCCTGTACAGCCTCATCGACTTCCCTGGCGAAAGCTATTACACCGCTATCGAAGTGCTCGAGTTCCGGCGGCATCCGCCTGATGCGCGCGCGCTTTGGCACTATGGCGACAATTTCAACTTGCTGGACTGGCGGCTCAAGGATGATCATCAAGCGCGCGCCTGCCAAACAATTACGGTTGACAGTTGGTGGTCTATCAACAAAGAGACCGAGCGGCTATTCAGTTCCACGCTGGTCATCGCGGACGAAAATGGGCAGGGCGCTGCCAATAGCGACAATGTGCCGGGCGGCGTCTATTTGACGTCGATATGGCAGCCGCGGCGGCCATATTTCGACGAGCGCCAGCTGACAATCCCCTGTGACTTGCCGGCTGGGGAATACCCGCTGTCGCTGGGCTTATATCCACTGCCGGCGCAGGAAAGCGCGCCCCCGCAAAACCTGGAAATCCATAGCGCCACCGGGGAAGCCAGCGGGCGCTATCTGGCTTATCTGACGACCATCTTCGTCAATCGCTAGACGGTGGGCGCGGCATGAGTTTGCCGACGGCAAACCAGGCGACCAGACCGGTCGCAATGGTGATGCACATGATGGTCCACCAGATTGCCTCCAGCCCCCCGCCTAGCCAGACAATCGCGACGCTAAGCGCGGCGGCGGGAAAGACAATCATGCGCGTCATGCTGATTGCCATCGGCAGTAAGGGGCGTTTGATGGCGCGCAGCGCGGCGAAACCGATAAAGGCAAAAGGTTTCGCCCAAGCCGCCAATACACTGATGCGCAGGTAGGCGATGCCAATCGCGATTATCGCCGCGTCGTCGGTGAAAATGTCGATAAGCTCTTGCGCGAACAAGAAGATGATGAAGCCGCCGACGACCATCAATATCATACCGTAACGCAGGGCGGTCTGGTAAATGTGCCACATGCGGTCGTAGCGGCGCGCGCCATTGTTTTGCGCGATGAGCACCAGCGCCGCCACATCCAAGCCCACCAGTGGCAGCCAAAACAGATTGTCCAGCCGACTGGCAATGCCAAATGCGGCTAGCGCTTCTGTGCCAAAGCGGCTGACAAAATACGTTACGACGAAGGTGCCAACCGAGACCGTGCTCAGGTCGAGCGCCGGCGGCAATCCCTGCTTGATGATTGCCAGCAATTGCGGCGGATTGGGCAGGAGCATGCGCGCGCGGAAGTGTCGAAGCAATCCCGAGCGCCAAGCGGTGATACCCAGGTAAATCGCGCCGATGCCTTGAATCAGCGCGGTTGCCGCGCCAACACCGGCGATGCCCATAGCCGGCAGCCCAAAGCCGCCATAGATGAACCAGGGGTCCAGCGCGATGTTCAGCAAGAAGCCCACAATCAGAAAGTTGCGAAAAGGGCGCGTATCGCCTTGCGCAGCCAGCGCCGCGTGAAACATGAAAACGAGATTGAAAAATGTCGTGCCCATAAAGATCGGGCTGATGTAACGCATGTTGTAGGCGACAGCTGCGCCAGACGCGCCCAGCATCTCGAATAGCCGCGGCGAAAGCGCCAAGCCCGCGGCGGCTGTAATCAGGCTGAGCAGGACGGTGAACATCAGCCCTTGAGCGACGATTAGGGCAGCCTCCGCGCGCTTGCCAGCGCCCAGCGCATTGCCGACCAGAGCGGACGTACCCGTGCCCAATCCGCTTGCCAGCCCGATGATGATGAAATATATCGGGTAGGAAAGCGCCAGCGCCGCCAATGCCTCGTTCGAAATCGCCCCAGCATAGAATGTATCGACTATCTGGAAGAGGCTGTTGAAGAGAACCCCTATCGCGACCGGGACGCCAATCTGACGGATAAGTTTGGGGATGTCTGCGCTGATAAGCGGATTGCGGTCTGGCGCTGTGTTGCCCGTCGCGTTGTCCTTAACGCTGCTCGTTACGCTGCTCTTCACAACGGAGCGTCTTCGGCATGGGCGGCGCTGTCCAGGACCAGGTCGAATACCTGCCGATAACCGGCCAGGTATTGTTGTGGCGAAAAGAATTGCAGCGCGAATTCGCGCGCCCGCTGCCCCAGCGGCTCGACATCCGCGGCGTAGATCATCTCCAGCGCGCTTGTCAACGCGGCGACATTTCCGCTTTCTACCAGGTAGCCGTTTTCGCCATCTTGAATCAGGTCCGGTATGCCGCCGACGCGGCTGCCGATGACCGGTGTGCCGGTGAGCATCGCCTCTATGACCACCCGTCCCAAACCTTCCGAAAGCGAGGGCAAGACCATGGCGCGCGCGCTTGCGAAATGCCGCGCCAGCTCGGCCTGGGAGACCGCGCCATGGAAATTGACGCGCTTAGCGATGCCAAGGTCTTGGGCTTGCTTTTTCAGTCCGCCGGCATAATCGGCATTTTCTGGATGACCAAGCAGATGCAGTTGCGCCCGCGCTTGATTCAGACGCGCGAAGGCAGCCAGAAGGTGATGCAGGCCCTTGCGCGGAATCAGCACGCCGGCATAAACCAGGTCGCGCGCCTCATCCAGCGGGATGCTGCGTGTGGCGGCGCGAAAAATCTCGCTGTCGCTCCAGGTCATAAAGCGAACTTGAGGCAAGTCGGGCGCGTAGTGGCGGGCGCGCTCGCTGGTCGAGGTCGATATGACGCGCAGGGCGTCGGCATGGCGGAAGGCATAACGCGCCAGGCTTAGCATGAGCGCGCGGTATGCGCCAATGAATGGAATTTTGCGCTGCAAAAACAGGTCTTCTTCAAAGTTATTGTGGTTCTCGATGATGAGCTTTGGGCGCTTGCCAAAGAGCCGGCAGAGGCTTTTGACCAGGGCGGCAATCGCGCCTTCAAAAGGGCTTTGCGCCACCAAGACGCGACAGTCGTGGCGCAAGACCAGCGCGAGCAGCAGCGCGGGTGTCACAGCAAAAAAAATCAAATAGCGCAATATCGAAGAAGGTGGCTGTGGTAGCAGATAAAAGCCGACTTGCTCGCGAAAAGCCCGGGGGCGCAGCGATGCCGAGAAGCCAAGCACACGAATATCGTAGCCGCGCAGTTGCGCCATCAGTTGCCATTTGCGGGCATTTGTCGGGTCGAGCGGACGGCTATACCTGGCGCTGCTGACCCAGCAGACAGCGGTTCGTTTCGGCACAAAAGCGCTTCCCTAGGGCAACTGGCGCGAATACATCACTGCAATACTGCACTACTTCAATCAGGCGCGTGACCGGTACTGGCGGGCGCGATTATTTGTCTTTGCCGGCATCCGAGAAAATGACCACGTCGGCGTCCGTCTTCGCATCGTCGTTATTCAAACGGAGTACGGATTCGAGGAACATCGACACGATGCCCATGACCATGCCGCCCAGGATAGCAGTCCCGATTCCGCCTTCAATAACAAGGCGTTCGCCAGCCAGCGAATCGGTAATCATCAGCAGCATCCCGTTGATGACCAGGATAAACAAGCCCAGTGACAGCAAAACCGCCGGACAAGTTAGCAGGATCAGAATCGGCTTGAGCATGGAATTGACGACGCCAAATATCAAGCCCAGCAGCAGCAAGGTGCTGATGTCATTGTCCGCGACCTGGATATTGGGAATCAATATGGCTGTGATGGCGATTGCCACCGCATTGATTAGCACGCGAATGACAAATTCTCTCATGGGCAGCCTCCTCCTTCAGCCGCTCGCAACGATGGCAAATTAGCTGCTGCTGCGCCGCGAAAGCAAGAATAGCAGCAGCAGCAACAGCAAGCCCACGGCGACAGCTATGATGGCGAATACCTGGTTGCGCGTATCCGGCTCGTCGGCTCCGGGCGCGTCGATTTCAATAATCGTCACAGGCGTCAATGTCGGTTGAGCGGTAGGTTCGACGAGTACTTGCTGGGTAGGCGCGTCGGTGAGCGTCGGCGCAAGCGCCGTCGCTTCTGCGCTGGCTTCTTCGGTTCCTTGGGCTGCTTCGGTCGCGCGCCGGTCCAGTGTTCCTTGGATTTCGGCGCTCAGGCTTGCTTCAGCTTCAGCCGTTTCCGTGACATTGAGAGTCGGACTTGGCGTGGCGGTTGGCGTGGGCGTGGATGTGCTTGTCGGTACGGGCGTATCGGTGTCAGTTGGCACGGGTGTATTCGTGTCGGTTGGCGTCGGCGTAGCAGTATCAGTTGGCACGGGCGTAGCCGTGTCAGTCGGCAGTGGCGTATGGGTGTCTGTTGGCGTGGGCGTATGGGTGTCAGTTGGTACGGGTGTATCGGTGTCAGTTGGTACGGGTGTATTCGTGTCGGTTGGCGTGGGCGTAGCCGTGTCAGTCGGTACGGGTGTATTCGTGTCGGTTGGCGTGGGCGTAGCCGTGTCAGTCGGTACGGGTGTATCGGTGTCAGTTGGCACGGGTGTATTCGTGTCGGTTGGCGTGGGCGTAGCCGTGTCAGTCGGCACGGGTGTATCGGTGTCGGTCGGTAGTGGCGTATGCGTGTCAGTCGGCAGTGGCGTATGGGTGTCAGTTGGCACGGGTGTATCGGTGTCGGTTGGCGTTGGTGTATTAGTGTCGGTTGGTACGGGTGTATCGGTGTCGGTTGGCGTGGGCGTCGCCGTGTCAGTCGGCACGGGTGTATTCGTGTCGGTTGGCGTGGGCGTAGCCGTGTCAGTCGGCACGGGTGTATCGGTGTCGTTTGGCGTGGGCGTAGCCGTGTCAGTCGGCACGGGTGTATTCGTGTCGGTTGGCATTGGCGTATGGGTATCAGTTGGAAGTGGCGTATTTGTGTCAGTTGGCGTTGGCGTATGGGTATCAGTTGGAAGTGGCGTATTTGTGTCAGTTGGCACAGGTGTATTAGTGTCGGTCGGCATTGGCGTGCTGGTGTCGGTTGGCATTGGCGTATGCGTGTCAGTTGGCATTGGTGTGCTGGTATCAGTTGGCAGCGGCGTATTTGTGTCAGTTGGCAGCGGCGTGCTGGTGTCGGTTGGCAGCGGTGTGCTGGTATCAGTTGGCGTCGGCGTGCTGGTGTCGGTTGGCAGCGGCGTGCTGGTGTCGGTTGGCATTGGCGTGCTGGTGTCGGTTGGCATTGGCGTATGCGTGTCAGTTGGCAGCGGCGTCGCCGTGGCGCTTACCGGGCTAACTGGCGGATTCGTCACGGTGGGGGGCGGGGTCGCGCTGGGCAAGTCGGTATTTGTGGGCAGAGGGGTGGCCGTCGGCGCGGGCGTCTGGGTATATGTCGGCGTCGGCAGGTCCGTTGGCGTGTTTGTTGGTGTATCTGTGGGCAAGGCTGTATGCGTCGCGGTCGGCGTGAAGGTCGGCGTCGGCGGCAGCGCTATTGTAAAGGGCAGCGTGACCGTCGTACTCTCGCCACCGGCATTGCGCGCGGTTACCTCGACCTTGTGCTCGCCATCCCCCAACTGTTCAGCCGGAATCGTGAAGACTGCGTCTTGGATGGTTTGACTCGGTCCATCGTCGAATGCGACCTCGATTTGCGTGATGTCCGTTTGCCCACCCGCGTTGACAGCGACGTCTTTATCCGCTTGCAAGAGCGCGTTCACCGCTAAGCCGCTCAGCTCGACCGTCGGCGGCAGCGCCGCCACCTCAAATTCCAGGGTCTGGACAATTTCCGCGCCGGCCGCATCCACCGCGCGCAGCGCAATCCTATTCTTGCCCGGCGGCAGGTCGGCGGCATTCAGCGTGAATTGCATCTGATTGTCTTCTAGCACAACCGCCAGGCCCGGGTCGGTGCTGATGGACATGATTGGCGACTGCCCGCTGACCGAGACACTGCCGACGACGCTGTCGCGAATGATGGTGTCTTCCGCAACGCCTTCAACTTCCATGCGCGGCGGCATGACACCGACATCAAATACGCGGTCTACAGTCGTCGTTTGGCCGCCGGCGTTGCTGGCGCGCACGCTTAGCCTATGCTCGCCCGGGCTGAGTTCGAAGGGATCCAAGTTCAACTCGTAGGGCGCTTCGGCATCCACTTGATAAAGTTCGTCATCAATGAAAAACTCGACTTGGGTGATTTCGGTCTGGCCACCAGCCTCAACCGTAATCACTTCGGCGTCGCCCGTGCCCGCCAGTGCGCTTGGGTCAAAGTCGTCGGCAAGGGTGGGCGGCAAGGCGGCAACCTCAAAGTCGACACTGAGCCGCCCCACGTCGCCTTCAATGTCGCTGACGGTGATATCGAGCTGATGCTCGCCCGGGGTGGTGCGGATGGGTTCTATCGTGAATGTGTCTTCCCTAGCAATCACTTCGCCATCCAGCGCGATTTCGATGCTGTCAATCTCTTGGTCGGCGAGGATCTCGACCTCAATTTGCGTATTTTCGCGCAGGGCATCCCGGAAAAGGTCATCGGGCAAGAAGAGCAGCGGTATCGGGATGGGCGCTCGCAGCGTGGCGGCACCCGTGGCGCTGCGCCCGTCGCCGGTTGTGACCTCGAGCGTGAAGCCGTAACGCGTGCCGTCGGCTGGCACATCGGCGGCAATGCTGATGATATACTGCGTACGGAAGAGGTGAGCCAGGTTTTGGTAAATGGCGACCAATTCTTCCAGCGTCGGCGAAAAATAGAATTCGGCATTGGTCTCGGCCGCGATCAACTCCAAGAAGTTGCGGTCAATCGAACCCGCCCAGCCCAAACCGACCGTATAGACGGGGACGCCGTTGACGGTCGCGGCTTTGACGCTTTCTTCGCGGCTGTAGGCGCTGATACCGCCGTATTCGCCGCCGTCGCTCAGGATGACTACGGCGCGGCGCGGCAATGGCGCGCGGCTTGCTACCTCGATGCCGAGGCGCGTGGCGTCGTAGAGCGCGGTTTGCCCGCCATAAGCCAGGCTGTCAATCGCGCGCAGGAGCCGTTCGCGGTCGGTGGTATAATCCACCAGCAGCGACGCGCTTGTGCTGAAGGTAAGGATTGCCACCGGGTCATTGGCGCGCAGGGAATTGACATAAGTCGCGGCGGCTTGTTTGGCTTCGCGTATTGGGCGGTCCGCCATGCTGCTGCTGGTGTCAATCACCAAGACGCTGGCAAATGCCAGGTCATCGTCGGTGACGTTTTCGACGGCGGTTACATGGGCGGAACCGGCCAAGCCGCCGCCGACGGTGAAATTCTCGACGCCCAAGCCCGAGACGAGTTGACCGCTGGTATCGAGGATGCTGGCGTTGATGAGGACCTGTGACAAGTCGGTCGAGTCAATGCCGATGACATCCAGCGAGATGCCAGCGCTGTCTTGACTATTGACCCAGCGTAAAGGCAGCAGCGCGATAAGCAGCGCGAGCGCAACCCAGCAAATTCGCTTCACGTCATATTCTCCCAGGCATTGGGAACAGGCGGGAATGCCAGCGCCAAGGCGGTAAGCAAAGCAAAAACAAGGCTCTTCCAACAACCAGCGGAAAATGCCTAGATTATAGCCTAGATTATAGATGTTTCTTGCGCGAATAATAGCTGCAAGTATGTCTCGCACAGGGCAATTGCGGAATCATATCGCGACTATGCAAGCGCGGCGGGCTGATGCACAATGCCAGCCGCAACTTGACCCGCCCGACCTACCTAATGAATGCAAGGATACCTCAATGAAGAGAATAGCCCTCCTGATTGCGCTGTTGATTGGCTGCGCGCAAATCGCGACCGCCCAAGAAGCGCGCAGCCCGCAAGCGCTCTGCGACGCGGCGCAGCCAGCCGAGCTGAGCATGATGCAATTCGCCCAAGCCGACGAGGTGATTGACCCGAGCTTGGATTACCGCGCCATTTTCTGTACCAGCGCCGGCGCGGTTTACATCGACCTGTATGAAAAGCTGACGCCCATCACGGTCAACAATTTTGTCTTTTTGGCTGAACAAGGCTATTACGACAATACCAGCTTCCATCGCGTCATCCCCAATTTTATGGCCCAGGGCGGCGACCCAAGCGCGACCGGGCGCGGCGGTCCTGGCTATCAATTCGGAGACGAAGCAGTTGGCTTCTTGACCTTTTATCGCCCGGGCTTGCTGGCAATGGCGAATGCCGGCCCCGCCACCAATGGCAGCCAGTTCTTCATCACCACCGCGCCGACGCCGCACCTGAACTATAAGCACACGATATTTGGCGATGTGCTGCAGGGGCAAGATAATGTCCTGGCAATCCGCGAGCGCGACCCGCAAACCGCCAGCGCGCCCGGCGAAACGCTGCATACCGTGCTGATAATCACCGATGCCGACTCGGTCGCTAGCGATGAAGTGGCAATCGCGCCAGCCAGCATAGAAGACGTCCGCGCAGCCTTCGCGACATTCACCGACAGCCTGCCGCCGGCGCTGCCGCTCGAAGAAGCACGCTCCGGTTATTTCTCGACTGCCGAGCTCGCGGCGACCGTGGCAGAAGCGCTGCAAGACGGTTTCGCCAATTTCGCGGAGGAGCGCGGGCATGAATATCGCTATCGGATGCAAATTGCCAATGGCGACTGCGACCCGCAGGTCTTCTTTACGGCGCTGGGCTTCTGGCTTGATGTTTACGCCGATGCCGAAGCCGCCGAAGCCGCCGCGCGCGACGACTTCATGCAGCTGTGGCTGGACAGCTTCGGCTATGAGCGCGCTGGCGACAGCCCCGCCATCTACCGCCGTGCCGCCAATACCTGCACCGGCGAAGCGGGCGCGCATCTCTTGGCGCTGGTGCCGCGCGGACGCTTCCTCGCTAGCATGGATGTCCTGGTCGCCGAGTCTGTCTTGGAGCAAGTGGCACCGGCGGCGCTGGTGAAGGATTTGTTTTTGCAGCTCGAAGGCGCGCTTTCCAGCATATTCCAGGCGGAAATCCGCTGATTTACCGTGGCATCCCCTGCGTTGCGGCGGCGGCGGCGGTTGACTAGCTTTAGCTGCCTTTGACTAACTGCTTATCCGCCGCCGCAAATGCGCGAGCGTGGCGTCGCGCTCTTGATGCTGGCAGATTTCCAGCGCTGCGATGAAGAGCGGAATATCGTCGGCGCGCGCCAGCCGCGCCATGCGCAGCAAGCGCTCGCTCAATTCCTCATCCCGCGCCGCCGCCATCATCACCAGCCCATAACGGCGCAGGTCGCTATGCTTGCTGCGCTTGATGAGTGCCTCAAGCCGGTCGTATAGGCTTGCCGCGCGCCGCGCTATCACCCAGTTGATGATGCCCATGCTCGCTGTCGGCTGGTCGACGGCTTGATACTGCTCTATCAGTTCGGCGTACAAGCGCGGCGGGAAGTCCGCGCCCAGCGCTTCCAGCGCTTTGCCGGCCAGTTCGCCGCGGCCCGTCCGCGCCATTCCCGCGCCGCCGCGCAAGAGGAATTGGTAAATCGGCAGCACTTGATTGGCGGCGACAAGCGCGTCAACGGCGGTCATGGCGGGTTCGCAATTAAATCGCGACGTGTGCGGATCGCCCAGAAAGCGGGCGGCGTACAAGCAGGCGAGGTCGGGCGAAATCGCTGCCATGCCCGCCAGCGCCACAGCCCGCAGATTCTGGGCGACGTCATCCACCGGCTGCAAGTAATAGGTTTCGACGCCGAGCTGATAGAGGTCAATGTCGTCGCGATGGGCGATATGCACCAGCAGCCGCGTGAGGCTCTCGCGCAGGATGGCGGCTTTGTCGCGCTGGCTGTTATGGTAAAAGCTATGGCACTTTTCGCGCAAAACCGGACGATGACTTTCGTCGAGCGTCGCGACGACGGCCGGCGCATGCAAGGCGCGCAGGCAAGCGTCCAGATACTGGCGGCTGTTCGTCCGCGCCAGCAGGCGCAGCGCGCGGTCGCGGCGCTCGGCGGCGGATGCGGCGCTATTCAGTTGCGCGTAAAGCTCGGCTTGGCTAGGCATGGACCAATTATTTTTTTCAACCCAGAGGGTGCGGAAGTTAGTCCAATTAAATCATAAGAATGATTGCCGACGCTAGCGATAGAAGGCAGCATTGGCTCACCAAGGTTGAAAACTGACGCGACTACTTGGCAATTAAAGCATAGGCTACTTGGAGGATTTTTCGCGGTTGCACTTCTTGCAGAGCATCTGGCAATTGTCTTCGTTGGTCTTGCCGCCTGCCGACCAGGGCGTGATGTGGTCGGCTTCCATGTTGGCGATGTTAAAGCGCTCGCCGCAAATCGCGCATTTGCCGGCTTGCTTCTCATAGACGCGCTGTTTCATGCCATCGGTGAAGGCGCGGATATTCAAGTACTTTTCATCGCGCGTGAGGATATAGGGATAGATGCCGGCTTGGTCGGTTACATCATCATCGAGGACCAGCTCGGCGCTTTCCGCTTCAATCGCGACTGGATCAAGTTCGGCGTCTTTATAATCGTTGTAGAGCCGCCCCCAATCCACGCCTTTCATTTTCTTGCGATATTCGGTGAAACTTACTTCTACCCAGTGGATGACCGACAGGAAATAGTCCCACAAGGGCGCGGCGCTAGTCTCGTGCTGGTTGCGCCCCATATAATCGCGGATTCTGTCGCCGCTTATCCATTTGATGACCGTTTCCAGGTAGTCCTGGCGGATGGCAGAGCCGTTTAAGTAATCTTTGCCAACTTGGAAAGCGGGACCGCCTTGGCGGCTGAAATAGCGCTTCGCGTCCGATACCCAGGCACCGGCATAGACGGCGTTGCGGATTTCTTGCGCGCGCAGCGTCTCGCCGGCGATATTGATGGTCTGATACCAGTCCAGCCTTTCGCTGTCGCTGCCGCTGCACAAATAAATCATCAGTTCATAATCTAAAATCTGTTCGCGGCGGTCGGCCGGCAAATTGTGAAAATAAAGATCATTAAACGCGAATACGCTGGTAACGTATTGCGAGATTGAAATCGTGCGCTGCTGGCCGTCGATTATCTCATAAGTGCCATCATCGCGCGTCGACCAGTACATGACATTGAGCGGGAAGGCCTTCATCACCGTGTCAATCACGGCGTCGCGCTGCTTGTCCTTGTAGATGAACTCGCGCTGATAGGGTGGTCGGATGTCCAGCGCCCCGCCATAGCCGACTACGCCGCCTTCGCCGTCATCTTGGTAGCCGGCTACGAGCTCGCGCACTGTGATTTCGTTCAGTTCGATATTCATTTTTGTAACCTCTTGTTGCGGATGACAATCCTTCGGTATTTTCTTTTGCCATCAATTTTGAACATGCTTTCCTTGGCTCCCATTTCTTTAAGTAGCAGCCAACACAAGCCAATAATTTCAAACTGGTCAGGGTTATGCTTGTCGAGGAAACTTATCGGTACTCCCATCGCCCCTTCGTAATTTAACGGGATGTCTTTTGTTTTATCGACATTGATGGCATCATAATTGTCATACTTTGGATATTCTTCTGGTGAATAGTGCTTGTATAGAATCAACTCCTCGTGTCGTTTTTTGTGGTCGAGATTGGTGAACCAACGAATACCCTTTACTCTGACAAACTTGTTGCCGTCATTGTCAATTCTAGAGGTAGCTGCCGTTAGAGGATAATCTTCTGGTACACCAAGCTCTCGATCACCGCTCTTTATACTCACGCCGTACCAAATTCTATTTTTCTGAATAAGTGGAAATATATCTCTGGTTGTTACTGCATTCATATTCCCTATGACCAAAAATTTCTTGTCATATTCCATTAACTGCGCGATATATTCTCGAAACAGCGAGAAGGGTGGGTTTGTAACTACAATATCGGCTTGCTTGAGAAGCTCGATACATTCTTGACTTCTAAAGTCGCCATTTCCCTCAAGATTATGAATGCCGATTTCTTCTGCAGAAGGAATGCCGGTGCTATTTCTTGTTCCTTCGTATTCCAGATAGATAGCTTCCTCCGAGGTGTTTTGGCTGAACAAGTCCATTTGCTTATTCATGTAGCAAGTGGAAATCAGTTTCTTCAATCCGAGTGCTGTGAATTGCAAGGAGAAGTAACGGAAGAAGTTGCTTACCCTGGGATCATCGCAATTGCAATAAACAACCTGGTTTAGAAAATGGACAGTGTAGTGTCGGAGTTCCTTTTCTATGTCCGAAAGTTGAGTGTAAAACTCATCCTTTTTGTTCACTCGTGCATTACCCAAATCACGATTCGCCATACTTACCCCGCAGACGCGCCTCAACAGAAAAAATCGGTCGAGCCGCGTCGGGAGCAATGTACGCCGCAGCGCGCGGGCGTTCCACGTGGTCTTTACATGGGGTATACTGAAACGCGGAAACCCCTCGGGGTTTTCGAGTTTTGTAGGTTTCCTGTGGCAGACTAGGTTGTCCGCCATTCCTGCCACAGGAAACTTCCATACAAAGCCTTGACGGCTCTTTTAGAGTTTACATCGTCTCTTGTCATTTCGCAACAGATTGATTTTCATTTAAGCCCCCACCCCCTAGCCCCCTCCCCCATAAAGATCTGAGGAGCGGACATGTTTCATTCTACCCCATCCCCGGCCCGCTCTCGCCATCTCTATGGCGAGCATCCTGTATCAACAGGGAAGGGTGACTCGACGATGAGATAGGTAGATAGTGCGCCATAATTAGCGCATTTGGAGAAAAAATCTCGTGTTCGGCGAACGCGCTCCCCCTCCCTGACTCGTCGGGGAGGGGGCCGGGGGGTGGGGTAGACTTGGCAATTCGCGCGACGTTCATAGGTGAACTTGCCTGCTTTTGTGGACAGCCAACTTGTCCAAAATAGTTGTGCTTATTTTTTCTTAAACCGAGGCCGCCAGACCAAAGCGCTCGGCACAGGCGGCAATCGCGCCCCAGGTCGCGGCTGGCAGGTCGATGCCATTTGCCAGCCGCTTGGCGCGCCGCCGCGTTTCAATCTCGCCGGGGTATAGCACCTCGCCATCCAGCGGGTCGGCTTTTACGTATTCAATCGCGGCGTCAACATCGCGCTGGAATTGCCGCAGCGAGCCAAAGCGCGCGATGTCTATCATCAAAATGACCGTGCCCCAGCGGTCTTCCGTCGGCATCTGCGCGCCCGATGGCAGCGACGCCATCATGGTCATGAAGCCGACCATCATCGCCAGCGCGTAACCCTTGTGCCCGACAGACGGCATGCCCAGGGGCCGCAGCGCGCCGCCTTTGTCAAGCTCGCCGGGGTCGTCGGTGGGGCGGCCGTCTTTGTCCACGATCCATTTGTCGGGCAGGCGCTCGCCTTTGTCGCGCGCCACCATCACCTTGCCGGCCGCCGACATGGACGTGGCGAAATCGAGCACAGTCGCGCCGTATTTCTCGCTGGGGAAGCCCATGGCGATGGGGTTAGCGCCAATCTTGCGCCCTTGGCCGTTTAGGGGGATGACCACCGAGCGCGTGCCGCCGATGCAGCCGTCCCATACCGTCGCGGCCATGCCAGCTTGCGCGGCCATCTCGGCATAGGTGCCCAGCCGCCCGGTATGCCCAATGTTATACATCGTTACCAGCGCCAGTCCCGCGGCGGCGGCTTTTTCTATCGCGAGCTCGGTGCCGATTTTGGCGGTAACTTGGCCGAATGTGCTGGCGCCGTCAATCTGGGCGATGGATGCTGTCTCTTGCACGACTTTGGGCATGCCCTTTGGTGCCAAGCGGCCGCTGTCGATGCCTTGCACGTAGGCTGGCACGCGAATCACGCCGTGCGAATCGTGGCCGGACAAGTTGGCTTGCACCAGATGCTCGGCGACGATGGCGGCGTATTCGGCGCTGGCACCGGCCGCCGCCAGGATGTCCGCGGTGAGTGTTTGCAGCTCTTGCGCTTGTATGTTTGGCATGTTTTTCCTTCTTTCAACTTGTATATTTCAACTTGTATAACTTGTTCAACACCGTCCGCTAGCGGAGGCGCGCGCTGTATTCATTGCGCTCCCACATGCGGATGACCTGTCCCTCGGCGTCCAGCTCGAAGCGCAGCGTCTCGTTCGATTGCCCCGCTTGCCGCAAGACAAAGACAGTCTCGTCTTCCGTTGGCTCGAGCAGGGTCGGCTTGGCCTCCAGGTTGTCGATGACGAGCAGCTGTAGCTGCCCGGCGCGCATGACCACCTTTTGCCGCGCCCATTCGCTGTGGTAATCGCCGACGTACTTGCGCCAAGCCGGCTTGGCTGCTGGCGGCGGCTCGGCAGTCGCTTTGATTAGCTCTGGCAAGACCAGCTTATAGGCTTGTTCGGCGACTTGGTGCGGATTGCTGCCCAGCGCATTGCAGAGCGCGATGACGCCGGTTTGATGCTCGCGGCAGAGCGTGAAAGCGGTCAGATAACCGGGGTAGCCGCCGCCATGCCCGCTGATGACCCAATCTTTGATTCTGTACAAGCCCATGCCCAAGCCATAAGCGCGGCGCCAGCTTTCATCCAGCCAATGCGCGCGGTGCATGTCGCGCAAAGTATAAGGCGACAGCACGGCGGCCTCCGTCAAGCCCATACTGCCCATGCTGTCCATGCAGCTCAGATGAAAAGCGGCGTACTTGACCAGGTCCTTGACCGAAGAAGCGAAATTCGCCGATGCTTCGAAGGCATTCATTTTCCAAAAGGGGAAGGCGTCGCGCTTGCCGTCGCGCTTTTCGCGCGTATAGCCGGTCGCCAATTGCGCGTCGGCGGCGCTAGGCACGGGATAGGTCTCGCTCATGCCCAGCGGCTCTAGGACATGTGCGCGCAGGTAGTCTGCCCAGGGCTGCCCGCTGACGGCGGCGATGACCCCGCCTAGCAGCGAGTAGCCCAAATTGCTATAGGCATAGTTTTCGTAGGGCGCGCGGGTGGGCTGGCGGGCGCGCGTCTGGGCGATGAAATCGTCCCAGTTTGGCGCTTCGCAGTCGGTCCACATGGCATTGACCGAATCGCGCGGCAATCCCGAGCTATGGGTTAAGAGATTGCGAATGGTGATTGCTGGCGCGTCGCGGTAGCGCAGGTCGAACCAGTCCAGGTACTGCGATACGGGATCATCCAGCCGCAGCTGGCCGGCATCGCGCAACTGCAAGATGGCGGTTGCCGTGAATGTTTTGCTGATGCTGGCGATGCGGAAGCGCGTATCGAGCGTGATGGGCTTGCGCGTTCCTAAGTCGGCAAAGCCATAACCCTTGCCCCAAAGCAATTCGCCTTGAAAGACCAGCCCCAGCGCCATGCCCGGCAGGTGTTTCTCGCTCAGGTTGTGGGCTGTCCACTTGTCCAAAATGTCGATAGCGGTGGCTAGGTCGGGCTGTTCTTGCAGCAGATGATGCGTCATCGTCTCGCGTCCTTCATTGTTAGTCCATGTTACTCAATTCTTTCATATTTGTCGGCTGTAGGGGCGACTCTGTGAGTCGCCTACAGGTATAACCCCGCTTTAGGCCTAATTACCAGTGGGCGGCTGACCCGCAGTGTCGGCGGTCAGTGTCGAAGGTCAGTGTCGAAGGTCAGGGTCTACGCGACCTACGCGCAGTATCATGTCCCCCGAAATCTAAATATAACATAGTGGGCGACCAGATTGGTCGCCCCTTCAAGCAGACTTATATGAAAGAATTGAGTTCTATTTTCGTAAGTTATTTATTTTCGAAATGCTATTTTGAAGCATGATGCAAGTGGATTGGAGCGATAATTGATGAATTTGCCACAGTAGCGGACAAGACTTGTAGGCGCGAGCCCGTGGCTCGCCCATGAAATTGGAGCAAAATCGCGACCCTCGCTGTCCTCGGTGGTGAATAAAATTTGCTGCGATTGCCCTGCCGAAAAACTCGTTTCAATGGACAAGATAAGTCCGGCTCTGCTAACATAGCTGCGTTTGAAAGGTAATGAGGGCAGGCATGTACCTAATCGTTGGGCTTGGCAATCCCGGACGCAAATACGAAAGCACACGCCACAATGTTGGCTGGTGGCTGATTGACGAGTTCATCCGCCGCTATGACCTGGGCCAGGGCAGGAACGAAAAGCGCGCCCAAACCTGGAATGCCAATATCCGCGGCAAGCGCGTTAAGCTGGTCAAGCCCCTGACCTACATGAACCGCAGTGGCGAAGCTGTTGGCGCGCTTTTAAGCTATTACAAGATTCCCATCGAAAATCTCATGGTCGTTCATGATGACCTCGATACGCCATTTGGCGCGCTGCGGCTGCGGCAAGCGGGCGGTCACGGCGGGCAAAATGGCTTGCGCAGCATCGTGAGTCATCTGGGCAGCAAGGACTTCGCGCGCATGCGCTGCGGCATCGGCAGGCCCCCCGGCAAAATGGATGCGGTGCATTACGTTTTGCAGGCTTTACGGGGCGACGAACTGATTCTCGCGCGTGAGATGACGGCACGGGCGGCGGACGCAATTGAGACTTGGCTGCAAGATGGCATTGATAAAGCCATGTCCTCCCATAATGGCGGCGCTGCCAAAACGCGCGCGCAACCGACAAACCTGGCGCAGCAACTCGAAATCGCGCGGCGCGCCCACGAACTCGCGCCGCATGATGCCAAGCCGCTGAGCAAACTCATCTCGCTGCAAAAGAAACTTGGCATGCTCGACCAAGCGGTGGACAATCATCTCGTCTTGGCAAAATTGCATGAAGCCCAAGGCGCGCAACGGCAAGCCATCGCCGAAAAAGTCAAGGCGGCGAGCATAAAGCCCGCTTTGCTCGGCTTGCAGCGCGAAATCGCGGACTGGTATCTCGAACACGGCAACAAGAAAAAAGCCGTCAGTCGCATCCTAATCATAGCCGAATATCATCTAGGGAAAAATAATCACGCGGCCGCCCGAGCGGCGCTAGCGCAGGCATTGGCAATCAATCCGCAGCACCCTAAAGCGCTGGACATGCTGCAAGCGCTCGGCGAGCGGTCGCCTAAGGCAGATTGTCAAATACAGACAAACTAGGAGACAAATATGCGGATAGCGGAAGCGGAAAGCGTCGGCATGTCATCAAGCCGACTCGCGAATATTAATCCCAAATTGAGCGAATACGTCGAGCAGGGCAATGCCGCCGGCTTCTTGACGCTGGTCGCGCGGCAAGGGGAAATTGTCCAGCTCGCGGCGGTCGGTTATCGCGATGCCGAAGCAAAGCTGCCGATGGAGCTGGATACCATCTTCCGAATCTATAGCATGACCAAACCCATCACGTCGGTCGCCTTGATGATGCTTTATGAACGGGGCAAGTTTCAGCTGTTCGAGCCGGTCAGCAAATATATCCCTGCTTTTGCCAAGACACGGGTCTTGAGCGGCTATGGCTTTATGGGCAAGGAATTGGTCGAGCAGGACCCGCCCATGACCATTCATCATCTGCTGACGCACAGGGCCGGTTTGAGCTACGGTTTCTTCTACGATACGCCGATTGAAGAAATGTACCGAAAATCGATTTTCCGCAGCTCTACAGCTAGCTTGGAAGAAAAAATCATCGGCATGGCGGAACTGCCGCTGCGCCATCAACCAGGTGCCGGCTGGAATTACAGCATCGCCACCGATGTCTGCGGCTATCTTGTGCAGGTGCTGGCGGATATGCCATTTGAAGACTTCTTGCAGCGGGAAATCTTCGACCCGCTGGGCATGCTTGATACGCATTTTCACGTGCCAGCGGACAAGCTGAAGCGCTTCGCCAAGCTCTATCAACATCGCCCATCCGATGGCAGTTTCCGCGAATATGAAGGCGCGCCCAACATCCCCGCGCAAGATTTCACCAAGCCAGCGAACGCGCCATCGGGCGGCGGCGGATTAGTCTCGACCATCGGCGACTATTGGCAGTTTGCCAAGATGCTGCTGCAGCGCGGGCAAGCAGAGGGAGTCAGGCTGCTTGGGCGCAAGACCCTGGAGTATATGACCTTGAACCATTTGCCACAGGAACTTCTGCCAATAGCAATCGGCTCGAATTCTATCGGCGGGCGCGGTTTCGGGCTCGGCTTCGATGTCGTTATGGATGCGGCGCAAACAGGCCTAGTCAACTCGGCGGGCAACTATGGCTGGAGCGGTGCCGCCGCCACCAATTTCTGGGTCGATCCGCAGGAAGCCATCGTCGGCATCATCATGACGCAGCTGATGGACAATATGCTGCCATTCCAAGCCGATTTCCGAGCGCTGACCTATCAAGCGCTGGTGGATTAAGCGGTCAGTCGCTAAACTTGCTCGCGCTGCCAACAAGAAGGCTTAAGCAACTGTGGACAAAATTGTTACCCTGACCATGAATCCGGCTCTGGATATTGGCGCGCGCGTCGCGTCGGTCGCGCCGGAAATCAAATTGCGCTGCGGCGCGCCGTCGTTCCACCCTGGCGGAGGCGGCATCAATGTATCGCGCGCCATTCACTTTCTGGGCGGCGACTCCACAGCCGTCTACGCGGCTGGCGGGCATACCGGCGCGATGCTCAATCAACTGCTGGCAGCCGAAGGCATCAAGCGCAGGTCCATAGCCATCGCCGGCACTTCCCGCGAAAGTTTCGTGGTCTATGAAGAAAGCACGACCCTGCAATATCGCTTCACCATGCCAGGTCCCGAATTGAGCGCGGAGGAATGGATCGCTTGCCTGGAAGCGCTATTCAATCTAGCCCCGGATATCATCGTCGCCAGCGGCAGCTTGCCAACTGGTGTCCCGGCTGAATTCTACGGCGAAATCACGCGCTACGCCGCGGAATTTGGCATCCGCGTGATTCTGGATACGGCTGGCGAGCCGCTGCGGCGCGCGCTAGGCAAAGGCGTCTATATGATGAAACCGAACCTGCGTGAGCTGGAAGGCTTCGCCGGCGAAAAACTGCATAACGAAGCGCAGATAAAATCAGCCGCCCGCCGTCTGATTGCCGAGGGACTGGCGCAGGTCATCGTCGTTTCCCTGGGCGCGGCTGGCGCGGCGCTAATCACTGCCGACGCCTATCTGCGCCAGCGCGCGCCGATCGTCAAAGCGCAAAGCAAAGTTGGCGCGGGCGATAGCATGGTGGCGGGGCTGGTGATGGGATTGGCGCAAGGGCGCGACCTGCAAGCGACTTTGCAGCTGGGCATTGCCGCGGGCAGCGCCGCCGTGATGACCGCTGGCACGCAATTGTGCCAAAAAGCGGACACCTTTAAGCTATACAGGCAGCTTAGCGATTCGGCATAAGATTTGGGCAAAGCGGAACAAGACGCAAGCATAACATGACTTTGGGAGGGAGAAGGCAAGATGGCAAGCATCAAAGCGCGTAACGTCAATCACCCGCATCATCGCGAGAACCTCAAGCAGGACAAATACCACATCATCCGCCAAGCCATGTTAAGCGCGCTGCCGCTTGAAGAGTGGCTGCCTTTTGCTGTGCTCGAAGAACGCGTCCGCGCCTATTTGGATGACAAGGATGTGCCCAAGGCGCTCTTCCCCAAGCCAGGTTCCGTGCGCTGGTATTGCAAGGCGGTGCAGCTGGATTTGGAAGCGCGCGGCGAAATCGAACGCCAGCCCAAGCAATCGCCGCTGCGCTTGCGCCGCTGCCGGGCGGACAACGCCTAGTCGCAGATGATATCGCCCAGCGCTACTTCTTGCGCGCTGTCCCAGACGCGACGCCATTCCTCCAGGTATAGACTAGCGATAACTTGGTCGCGGATGATTACGATATTTTCATCGTTCTTTTGCGCGGCGCTTTTGGAAAAATTGAAAGACCCTGTGACGACGGTGTCATCGTCGATGATGATGACTTTGTGGTGCAAGGTATAGGGATTGCCATCCTGCCGCGGCTGGACACCGGCGCAATGCAGCCGCGGCAATTGGCTCCAACTTGCGGTGCTATTGCGCTTTTCAAAGACGCCACGCAAGACAAAGTTCGGGTCGTCCAACTTCTCAAGCATCGCTTCCGCCAGTTCGTCAAGGGAAAACACGAAGCTCATAAAGTGTATCGACGACTGCGCCGCTTGTATCGCTGCCCTAAGCGCGGCGATTTCATCCCCTTCCGGCGCGAAGATTATGCTAATTCCGCTCTTGCCTTCCTTATCGTCGACACCGATGCGGATGATGCCCTCAATGCTTGAATTGGACGAAACCGGTGAGTCGCTTGACGCGGATGATGCGGATGCAGCGGATGAAGCGGATGAAACGGAAGAAACGGAAGAACGCGCGCCAAATTCTCCGCGCTCGAACATTTCCTCAAACTCGGCTTGAAAAACCGCAGCTGCTTCGGCGCTTTCTATCACCAAGATGTTATTGTTATTGCGAAAAGTGCCGTTGAGCGTGTAATTCCATGAGCCGGTCCATACCGCGCGCTGGTCGATAATTGTGAATTTGTTGTGCATCAATCCGCTGCGATTGTCGGCCACGATAGCGACCCCCGCCACTTCTAGTTCGCGCAGTTCCGTATTGGAATCGTCCGCCAGCCCATGTTTGTCATCTGTTACGATGCGCACCGCCACGCCCCGTCGCTGCGCTGCGAGGATAGCTTCGTAGATGCGCCGGCTATTCAGCTCGAAGACCGCGATATCCAGTGTTTCTTCGGCGACATCCATCGCACTGGCGAGCGGCGCGTCTATGCCATCTTTGTAGTCGGCTTTGTCCACGTTGGCGTCCGGCTCGTTAAAATAGACTTGCCAGTTATCGCCGATGTAACCGCGACCGAACTTGAATTGCACACTGGTGTAAGGCTGGCTTGTGGCTGTGGCGGAAGCGCTTGCTGGGGATGGTTCCGGCGCGGTCCTCGGCGCGGAGCCCCACGCGAGCGCCGCGACGATGGCAGCGGCAGCCAGGCAGGCAATCAGGAATTGGCTGCTTCGTTTCATGCTAGGTTGTGTCGGGTCGTCCATGATGCGTCATCGCTGCCAGGTTATGTTGAGGCTAGACTATAGCTTATTTTGCTTTGCCAATCGAGCGCATTGCGGGCAGTGACCACGCGCCCTAAGCGCCCCACGGCGCTTAATATCAGTCAGAATTTGCTGAAGAATATGCTGAATTGAAGGAAGCGATTTTGCTGCGATTTTGCTACGATTGCCTGCGCTTGCTCGGATAAGCCAGCAAGCGACCGTTAATTCGAAGCGACTCCCGTGATATAATTTCTGACGTTTTGTCCACCTACACCAGAGAAAAAACATGTCCCTGCTCGTCGCCACCAACTTGAGCAGATTCTACGGCGCGGATGAAGTCTTCAGCGATATCAGCTTGGGTATATCCGCTGGCGCGCGCATCGGCTTGGTTGGTCCCAATGGTGCGGGCAAAACATCGCTGATTGACATACTGGCTGGCTTGGATTTGCCGACGGCGGGGGATGTAACCCGCGCCAAAAAAATGCGGCTGGGCTATCTGCCGCAGCGCCCGGAATTGGCTGGCGCGCATAGCCTCTGGCAAGAACAGCTCAAGGCTTTTGCCGACCTGCGCGACCTGGAAAGCCAGATGGAAAAGCAGTTGGCGGCGCTGGAAAGTCAACTAGCGGGCTCGGATGGCGGCGATGACGCGCTGGAGCGCTATGGCAGCTTGCAAGCCGATTACGAGCGGCGCGGCGGCTATGAGTACGAGACGCGTATCAAGATGGTCCTCAGCGGGCTGGGCTTCACCGCCGGCGTATATGACATGCCATTGCCACAATTGTCCGGCGGGCAAAAAACCAGAGCGATGCTCGGCCGTTTGCTGCTCGCAGAACCAGACTTGCTGCTGCTGGACGAGCCGACCAACCACTTGGATATCCAAGCGGTGGAATGGCTGGAGAACTACCTCAAGTCCTACCCGGGCGCGGTGCTGGCGGTCAGCCATGACCGCTATTTCCTGGATAGCTTTGCCACCGCAATCTGGGAATTGGAATACAAAAGCCTGCTGGTATACCGCGGCAATTACAGCGCCTACTTGCAGCAGCGGGATATGCAGCGAGAAAGCCTGCGGCACGAGTATTACTGGCAGCGGCAATTCATCGAAAAAGAGATGGAGTTCGTGCGCCGGCACATGGGCAGCCGCCGCACCGCCCAAGCCAAGGGCCGCCTGAAAAAGCTCGAAACCATGCAAAAGCGCGGCAAAATCCTGGAAAGCGGACCGCGCCAGCGCCGCAAGATGTTCTTGCAAATGGGCGACCACCAGCGCAGTGGCGATCAAGTGATCATGACGGAAGACCTGCAAATCGGCTATGAAGCCGACAGCCCCTTAAACACAGTGCCTGATGCCTTGGTGCTGCGCGGGGAAACTGTCGCGCTGATTGGCCCCAACGGCGTCGGCAAATCCACCTTGCTGAAAACGCTGGCTGGCGACCTGGCTCCGCTGGGCGGTCGGGTCAAGCTGGGCGCAAAAGTGAAAGTCGGCTATTTTGCCCAGGCGCATGAGAAGCTCAATAGCGATAATTCAATCCTCGACGAAATCCGCGCCACAAAAAAAATGCCGATTTCCGCAGCGCGCGACTATCTGGGACGATTCATGTTCAGCAACGAAGACGTCTTCCGCTCGATTGCCAGCCTGTCCGGCGGCGAACGAGGCCGCGTGGCGCTGGCAAAGCTGACCTTGCTGGGCGCGAATCTATTGCTGCTGGACGAACCGACCAACCACCTGGATATCGACAGCCAAGAAGTATTGCAGACGGTGCTGGAAGGCTTTGCAGGCGCTATCCTGTTGGTCAGCCACGATCGCTACCTGGTAGACGCGCTCGCCACCCAAATCTGGGAAATGAAGCTCGGCAGCTTGACCATCTACGATGGCGATTATCAAGAATTCCTGCGCCACCGCAGCCAGGCAGCGCGCGCGGGGCAAACCAAACCCAATGCCAAGCCAGCCGCCGCGCGCAAAAGCGCAAATGCGGCTGTCAAAATACGCGGATTGAATCCATTCGAAGCAGCCAGACGCGCGACCGAGCTCGAAGCCCAGATTGACAAATTGGAAAAAGTTCTGAGCGAGCTCGACCAGCAGCTACAAAGCGCCAGTTCAGCCGGCGACATCAAGCGCGTTGGGACGCTTGGCTTGGCTTATACCGATGCGCAAGCGGAATTGGAAGCCGCGCTGGACGAATGGGGCGAATATGCGGGATGAATGGCGCGCTATTGCCCCGGTTTCCAGCCGCCGCGGACTTCCAATATCGCCAGTCTGACGGTATTATTAGAACATGCTTGCTAAGCCCTCGCTGAAGGAGCGCCAACATGGATATCACTTGGTTCGGTAGAAACTGCTTTCGCATTACCGAGCGCGGACATACCTCTGTCGTGACAGACCCCTACAAGCCGGGCAAGGGCGCGCCGGAGTTGAAGCTGCGCGCTGATCTCGTCACAGTCAGCCACGAAATGTCTCGGCATGATGTCGAGCAAGTAAAGGGACATGGCTATGTGATTTCTGGCGCGGGCGAATATGAAGTAGGCGACCTGTTTGTCAACGGTATTCAGCTGCATATTCACGACCCCGAAAAAGACCGCGTATTGGAAAACACCGCTTATTTATTCGAGTTTTCCAACAATCTAAGCGTCTTGCACCTAGGGGAGCTGCGGCAGGTGCCCGACCAATCCATGATTAAGCAGCTTGATGAAGTCAATGTATTATTGATTCCTGTGAGCGGCAGCGGCGACCTGCCCAATGAGCAGCTGGCGGAATTGATAAGCCTTATCGAACCCAATCTGGTCATCCCAATGTACCGTGGCGCGAACGGCAGCCCGAATGGCAGCCCGAACGGAGGCGCGATCGTCGACGGCTTCCTCAAGGCATTAGGCGTCGGTCCCACGGATGCGGTGGCGTCGCTGCGCCTTACGCAGAGCACACTACCAGAACAAACACAAGTCGCGCTGTTAAGCGCGACCACGTTCTAATTTGAATCTATCTTGATTTGCACTCTCGGATGGTCGCTAGCAGCGATTATGCGTTATAGTGAGTAAAGTTCAGGTTCTGCCAAAAGCGAGCGCAAAGCCATGTCAAACAAAAATGTTAAGCTGCTGATGAACTGGGATATAAAGTCCGGGCTTGATCAGGAATACTTTGAATTCGTGATGCGCGAATGGGTGCCCAATAGCACCAAGTTAGGCTTAAAGCCGATTGAAGCTTGGTACAGCGTCTATTCCGATTCGGATCTGCCTAGAATCATGGCTGGCGCAATCGCCGAAGACGACGAATCCATGCGCCGCATCATCACCAGCGCCGACTGGGCGGATTTGCAAGAGGAGCTAAAGCAATTCGTGGAAAATTACAGCCAAAAAATCGTGCGCGTCACTGGGGATTATCAGCTTTAAGGCAGCGAAGGCTGCGAATGCTGCAATGAATCTGGGCGCGCGCTGCTTGGCGGCGCTGGAAAAAGCAAAAGGGTGGGGATAAGTTCCCACCCTTTTTATTTGACTTATTGCGGCGTTTCTAGCCACCCATGGCGGCGCGCAGCGTGTCGCAAGCCGGGCAGCTGCCATCGGGACGTACAATCGCGTAACCCGCTTGCGGGTCGGAGCTCCAATGCTGCGCGTCCACGTTCCAGACGATGAACATGCGCACGAAGCCAGAACTGCGCAGACGATGGACCGCGCCAGCCAGCCAAGCCGCCTGCTCGCCCAGGCTATTGCCCGATGCCCAAGCAAAGCCGCTGGGCAGCGCCCCGATTCCTTCGCCGGTCAGATAACCCAACTCGGTAAAGCAGAGCGGTTTGCTCGGGAAGAAGCTGCGGTAGAGATTCATCATGCGCGGCAAGTACCAGGAATAGTGGCCAGAACTGCCAACAGGCGCGCCGCTGGTTGCATCCGGCGGCACGATGCCCGAGTTGTAATGAACGCCCACGCAGTCCATGACGTTCGCTGCGCCAGCCGCAGCCATTTGACGCAAGAAACAGTCGTCATCGCCGCCGTTGGTGGAACAGCCTTGGAAGAAGCCGGTCGGGGCAGGCGCGCCGCTTATAACCATCGTAGCTGGGTTGGCGGACTTGATGGCGTGGTAGGCGGTGCTAAGCATCTGCGTATAGTTCGCCCCGCTGATTGAGCCGGCGGGCCATTCGCGGTCGATATTCATCTCGTTCCAAACCTCAATGGCGTCCGCGCCACCGCGCGCTAGCCCGCTCAGGAAGTTGGCGAAATTCTGGTAATATGCGCCCGGATTGGCGGCGATGCCGCCTGGCTCGCCAATGACGCTGAGCAAAACTTTGAATCCGTTAGCATGACCGCTATCGATGACATGCTGGAAGTTGCTCGCGGGTTCGCCATGCCATTTGACTTGGCGCTTGACCCAAGACATGCGCGCGCTGTGCATGGCACCCGGATGCGCAAAGCTCAAAGCCTGCCCGCCCAATTCAAAGCCGCTGGTATTGGCTGTGTTCACCGGCGGCGCTGATGGCGCAGTTGTGATAGGCGCGCTGCCGCTATCTTGCGGCGCTGGTTCGGGCGGGGGCGGCGGCGGTGGCGCGCCTGGCACCTGCAATACCATGCCTACCGACAAAACATCCGGATTGACGATGCCATTTATGCTCGCCAGCTCGAAGTAATTGATGTTGAACCGCGCCGCGATAGTGCTGAGCGAATCGCCCCGTTGCACCGTATAGGTGCCGGTTGTTGTCGGCGCTGGCTGGGTGTCGCCAGCCGGTTGACTGACAGGCGCGCTCACAGGCTGGGTGCTGGCCGGCGGGGCGGGAACGCGCAATTCTTGTCCCACAAATAGCGCGTCTGGGTTGGCTAAGCCGTTCATGCTTGCCAATTGCAGGTAAGTCACGCCATATTTCGCGGCGATGGTGGCTAGGTTTTCGCCCCGCTGTACGATATGCGTGGTGACGGATGTGGCGGATGGCGGGCTTTGCACCGGGGCTTCGGGCGGGGGAGCAGGCGCGTCTTGCCCAGGGATGATTATCTGATTACCCGTGTGAATGATATATGGCGCGCTCAAGCCATTTGCATCCGCCAGCTCCGCCAGCGAAACGCCATAGGACAAGGCGATCCGGAACAAGGTCTCCCCAACTTGAACCACATGAATCCTTTGTGCCAGAACCGCAGACGCTCCGACCGTCGTCAAGACGATCATCGTACCCAGAAGTAAAATTAGACGGCGCATATCCGCTCCTTATGTCAGTTTCGGAACATAGATTTTACAAATTCTAGGTCATTCTAGCATGGGTCGAAGAATGCTGCTGATAGCAACCCAAGCAAGAATGACAAATGGTAAGGATATTATGCGAGCAATGCAAGCGGAAAGCAGAGAATCCGCGCGGATTGCGCTAGCGCCCGATTTCCATGCCCATATCGACTATCGGCAGACGAGAATCATGCGCTGAGAGCGTGTCCGCCACCCAAGCGTAGTCCGGGTCGGGCGTGGCGGCGAAGGACCTGCTAGACCCAGCCAAGAAGTTAAGCGTATAAGTTGTCGTGCCTGGCGCGCTAACCAAGCTATAGAATCCCGATGGCATGGTAACGATATCATGCTGCCGCGCCATGACCAGCGCATCCGAGCTTTTATCGCCGCTGTAAACGCGCTGGTAAGCGTACCCTGTGGGACGATCAAACTTGAAGAAGCTGAAGCGGTTCAGCTGCGCTTCCAGCATATTGCCTTTTTCGTCTGTTTTGTGGGCGTCGTGTTTGCGCGGGGGGTAACTCGACCAGTTGCCGCCCGGGGTATACAGTTCGTAAACGAGCAGGCGATCGGCTGGAAAACTTGTTCCAATCACGCGGCACATTTGCCGCGAGGCATTGCCGCCGCCCAATATCTGCGCTGCCACATCGCCTGGCTGGATTAGGCGCGGTTGCCCCTCTGATTTTGTAGGCACCCAGCACGAGGCGAACTCAAAATTGTCACTGATGGCTTCGATTTCAAATTCGGTTTGGGCGGGCAAGTAGAGGGCGTATGGCATGCCCGCGAAGACATTCTCGCGCCGACCAACTTGCGAAAAATCGCCTTTGTTGGTGCGGATGTTGCACTGGCCGCAGAGAATCACGGCAACGTACTCGAAAGCGTCGATGGCGATTTCGAAGGTGCGCCCCGCGCTCAAGCGCACCGCCGCGAAGTTCATGGTATCCCAGCCAGCGCGCTTGGCATCGAGCGCGGCGAATGCGCCGGCTCTGCCGCTGTCATTCGCTTGAATATGCAGTTTATCCGCTGTGAATGCCGCCATAGCGAAGCGCTCCTAGAATCTGACAGGCGATTAGGTTACCAAGCCACGCGTGACGCGCATGAACATGTGCTCGAGGTCTTTTTCTTCTTCGTTGAAGCCCAGCATGGCGATATCGCCTTCGAAGAGCTCGCGGCTGAGTTTTGCCAAGCTCTCGTCATTGCCCGAGAAATCGACGCGCACGCGCGCGCGCCCGTTCTTGGGCAGGATTTCTTCTGCGGCGACGACATTGCGCATGCCGCCAGCCAATCTTAACACAGCTTGGGCGGCTTCGTGGTCCATCACGGTGATGACGATTTCTCGGTGCGCCATCAACTGCAGCTTCAGTTCATCAATGCTGCCCTGCATGATTAGCTCACCGGCTTCCACGATGCCGATATGCGAGCAGATGTCTTCGACATCCGCCAAAATATGCGACGAGAAAAATATCGTTTTGCCCATATTCGCCAGCTCGCCCAGCAATTCGCGGATTTCGACGCGCGCGCGCGGGTCCAGCCCCGAGGCTGGCTCGTCCAAAATCAGCACTTGCGGGTCATGCGCCAAGGTGCGCGCGAGGGAAAGCCGCTGCTTCATGCCACGGCTGAGCTTGTCCACCATATCTTCGCGGCGATGCTGCAAATCCACCAATTCCAGCAAATCCGCCACCAGCACCTTGCGCTCGTTCTCGGATATGTCGTAACAAGCGGCGAAAAAGTCCAGGTATTCCCAAACGCGCAAGTCTTCATAGACGCCGAATTCGTCGGGCATGTAACCGATAGCGCGCCGCACAGCGCGGCGGTCCTCCAATACCGAATGCCCAGCGACCCAGGCTTTGCCGGACTTGGGGCGGGTGAGCGTGGTTAATATGCGCATGGTGGTGGTCTTGCCCGCGCCATTGGGACCAACAAAGCCATAGATTGAACCGGCCGGCACTTCCAGGGAGATGCCGCGCAAGGCTTCGAAATCGCCAAAAGATTTCTTTAGCGCCTGCGTTTTGATGATCGCTTCTTCCATCACAACTTGCGCATCATTTGTTGCTGCTCTTGCTTGCGCTGCTGCCATTGCAGGTCTCGCTCTCTCAGATTTCCGTTCCGGTATATGTGCCGGTCTGCTCGATGCGGATTTTGCGGACGCGCGCGGTACCGACGCCTTCGTCGAATTTCAGGCGAACTTGGACTTCATTATTGACGCCGAGGTAGGGCTGTGGATTTACCAAGTCCAGTTCGTCGCCCTCGCGATAGCCGAAGGCGTCGTATTCATTGCTCATGGTATTGAACAACTCGATATCCAGCGATTGCGCGTAACCGCCGCCGCGGTCAATCTCGAGCAGCATTCGCTCGACCTGGTTCATCGCCAGCCCCGGCTGCGGACGCAGCTGGAATTCCACCGACTGACCTTCGTACAGGTTAAAATTCTCGGTACCATTGCCGATGATACCCTCGCGGCTCAAGGTAATCCAAGTGAAAAATTCGGATGGCAACGTGGCGCGCGACCTGGGCAAGTTGATTTCGACATCCAGCTCAATCAGATAGAGGGTGGTATCAACGGAACTCCAGGCTGCGCCTTCGATTTCCAAATCGCGCCGCCAGCTATCGTCCCAGCCAGCCAAGTAGAGCTTTGTCCCGCGCCCGGTGGAGTTGAATTGGTCTAGCGCGAAGCTCGCCAGGAAAGACTGTTCCCGCGCCGCCTGTTTTTCCGCCAGCGATTGCACGTTGAGGAAAGCCCGCGTGCGCAGGAATCGTTCGCCTTGGATTGCTTTCAATGTCATGTTGCTAGCGCTGCCAGAAAAAGGCGACGAATTGTATTCCAGCGCGCTAAGCGAGAGTTCCAGCGGGTTGGGCTGCGTCGGGTAATCGGCGATATCGGCGCGCAAGCTCTGTTTGTCCAGCGCTAGGATTTCACCGGGCGCGAAGTCGCCAAGCAGGCGATAGTCCAGCCCCTGCCCCAAAATGACGGCGTCGCGCAGGGTGATGTCGCTGTCGTTGCGGATGAGCCCCTGGAATGTCCCCGCCATGCGACCGCTTTCGAGGATTTCAAAGTCGAGGACAAAACTGCCGCCGATGGCTGGGCGCGCGATGGGACCCGCGCTGGCGAAATTGGCGAAGATGCCGCCGTCTATGGTGAAATCGCGCGCGCCAAAGCGCGACCCTTGATGGATTTCAGTCGCGGTCTGAATGGTGTTGCTGGCGAAGAGCGCGCTGGGCTTGGTCGCGCCTGCCACCGTCAGAAAGTGGTCCTCCGGCAGGACCAGCGAATAAGTAGCGCGCCGCGGCGACAGCATGCCGATGACCTGGTCCAGCCGCGCCTCGTCGCTATCCGGGAAAGACTGCACGACACTAAGCCGACTGACAATAATCTCGGCACCGCGCAGGCTAAAACCAACTGTCCAGGCGATGCCGGTAAAAACGGCGATGACCAAAGGAATGGTGACCCAGCCCCATCCGCTGCGCTTAAACCGCGATAAGATGAAGTAATTGACTGGCCCAACCAAGGCGATGTATAAAGCCAAGAACAGACAGAGCGTTTGCAAGGGTGGCAGCAGGTCGACGCCGGGCAAGTTTGCGACTGCTTCGGCAGCCGATTCCGGGCGCGTGAAGCCCAAGCCCCATGTTGGCTGCGGCGCGCGCGCGGCAAGCATCGTCATCCACAGTTGGCTAATCTGCGCCCAACTTGCCAGCGGCTCCAGCGTCGGGTCAAGCGCAAGAAAATCCACCAAGCCCGCGCCGAGCTCGCGCCGCGCCAATAGCGGGATCTCGCCCTGCGCGACGAGTACCCGCGCGTCCGCATGCAAAGCGCCAACCGCGGCGATTGTCCGTTCCCGCAGTTGGCTGGCGCTGTCGCCGCTGTAACGCGCCAGCGCGCTGATGTCGTCAAGCGCGAGGCTGTCTTGTGGGCGCAATGGCAGGATGTCGCCCAGCGCCAGCGCGTTGGCTTGCGCCGCGGGACCGCCGCTTACGATGAGATGCCCGCCGCTTTGCACCCAGCGGCGGATTGCGCGGACCTGCGCGCTGGATAGATTGTCGCTGTAGACATTGATGAAGAGCATCGCGTCCAGCGCTTGCAGAGCCAAGTCCCTATCCGGGATTTCGTGTATCCGCCACAGCGCTTGCTCGGCCGCTGCGCCGCCGATGTGGACGCCGGCAAGATTGGGCGCGATGACGTTGGGACCGCTTACCACGGCGTAGAGCTGATCGCCGGGGCGCAGGTCATTGAGTCGGGCTTCTCGTGAGGCATGGATGATTCCGTCCTCGTCAATGAGCTCGACGCGAATTGTATCGGGGAAGGAGCGCGCTTGAATGTAAAGCGTGGCTGATTTGCGCGCGCCATTGGGCAAGTCAATTGATGTGCTGAAGGCATTGCCCACCACTCGCCCCGAGGTTTCGGGACGAACCACCAGACGACCCTTGATTGATTCGCCATTGTTGCCGAGTTCGACGCGCACTGGCGTCCATTGGCTGGGGCGGAAGAAGGAATCGAAACCGACTTCGACTTCCATTTCAATGACATCCTGGAAGTTCTGCTGGGCATTGGCTGGCAGCGGCAAAATCAGCAAGATGAGCAAGATGAGGAAGATTAGGAAGAACAGCCGATGTGCGAAGCGAGTGCGAACAGGCATTGCGATACCAAGCAGTTTGACAGGCGCGCTGTCTATTGTATCACGCCGCCGCGCCTTGTCATGGCTGCAATCTTTGACGGCGCATGGCAATCGCGTTTAGGTAAGGCGCGGGAAAGCGACAAGGAATATATTGGCGCGCTATGTTATATTTGCGCCAGCTTCGCATATCTAACTCATATTACATGTGAATAAGGAGACAAATTATGGTTTATCAGGCATCAGCCACGCGCTACGACACCATGACATATCGGCGAACAGGCCGCAGCGGTTTGCTGCTGCCGGCGATATCAATCGGCATTTGGTGGAACTTCGGCGGCGTCGATTTGCTCGAAAACGCGCGCGCGATGCTGCGCAAGGCATTCGATTTGGGCATCACGCATATCGACATCGCCAACAATTATGGTCCGCCGCCCGGCTCTGCGGAAGAGACCTTCGCGCAAATCTACCGTCAAGACCTCGCGCCTTACCGCGACGAGCTGATTGTTTCCAACAAAGCCGGCTATCGCATGTGGGAGGGACCCTACGGCGAATGGGGCTCGCGCAAGTATCTCATCGCCAGCTGCGACCAAAGTCTCAAACGTACCGGGCTCGACTACTTCGACATCTTCTACAGCCATCGGCCGGACCCCGACACGCCGCTCGAAGAGACGATGGGCGCGCTGGACTACATCGTTCGCAGCGGCCGCGCGCTTTACGCCGGTATCTCGAGCTATCGCCCGGCTATGGCGCGCGCAGCGGCGGCAATCCTGCGCGAAATGGGCACGCCCTGTCTGATTCATCAGCCGCGCTACAATATGTTCGACCGCTGGATCGAAGACGGCTTGACCGATGTACTGGAAGACGAAGGCATCGGCTGCATCTGCTTTTCGCCGCTTGACCAAGGCATCTTGACCAACAAGTACATCGGCGCTACGCCGCAAGATTCACGCGCCGTCAAGCTGCAATGGGGCGACCGCCTTGCCCAAGACAAAATCGATAAGGTCATCAAACTGAACGCCATCGCGCAAGAGCGCGGTCAGAACATGGCGCAAATGGCGCTGGCATGGACGCTGCGACTGCCAGGCATGACATCAGCCCTAATCGGCGCGAGCAAGCCGGCGCAGATTGAAGATGCCGTCCAGGCGCTGGATATGCTCGATTTCAGCGCCGATGAACTGGCGCGGATTGAGTCGATTCTAAGCGAATAGACGGCGATGGCTTACCTCGTCATAGACTTGGGCAGTTCGTCGGTTCGGACGCTGCTATTTGAAGACGGTCTTGATGACGGCTTTGATGATGGCGCGCGCTTGGGCTTGCGCTTGATAGAAGGCGCGATTTGCAGCCGCAAGCACGACTTCGCAAGCGACCATGACGGCATGGCGCAAGCCGATGCCCAAGAATTGCGCGCCTTGACTGAAGCCTGTTTGGACGACATCCTCAGCCACCCTGCGGCTCAAAACATCCGCGCCGTGGGCATGGCCAGCTTCGCCGGCAACTGGCTGGGCATCGACGGGCAAGGCCAAGCCTGCACGCCGGTCTTGACTTATGCCGATACGCGCGGGCGCAGCGCAATCAAGGCCCTGCGGCAGCGGCTCCATGGCCGGCTGGCGGCTTATCATCAAGCCACCGGCTGCTTCATCCATCCGGCATATTTCCCCGCGCAATTCGCCTATATGCAAGCGGCTCATCCCCAATCTATAAGCCAAATTCGCCGCGTCTGCGACATCGGCGCTTATTGCTATCGGCACTGGTTCGGGCGCGCTGCGCCGATGAGTTATTCCTTGGCAAGTTGGTCCGGCTTATTGAATACGCGGCGCTTTTGTTGGCATGATGATTTTGCCCGAGAGCTGCTCGGCGCTGATATTCTGGAGCGCTTGCCCGAGTTGGCCGATTTCGACGCTTGCCAGGTTGGCTTGGCGGACAGTTATGCGCGGCGCTGGGCTCAACTGCGGGCTGCTCCGTTTTTTTTGGCTTTGGGCGACGGTGCCGCCGCCAACTTGGGCTCTGGCGCTGTTGATGCCCAGCATATCGCCCTGACCATCGGCACCACCTCGGCGCTGCGCGTTGTCGCGCGCCAGGGCACCCTGCCCGATGGCTTGTGGCGCTATCTCGTCTGCCAAGACATGCCGCTGATTGGCGGCGCAACCAGCGAAGGCGGCAATGTCTATCAGTGGGCGGTAGAAGAACTGGGCATTAACAAGGTTTCGCTCCAGTCCCATCTGGGCGCGGCGCGTCCCGATCAGCATCGCTTGACAGTCCTGCCATTGATTGCGGGCGAGCGCAGCCCGGGCTGGCAGGCGGGCGCGTCGGGAACCATTCACGGCATCCGCCGCAGCACCAGCAAGCTCGATATCGCGCAGGCGCAATTGGAAGCGGTGGCCATCCGCCTGTCGATGATCTTCGACCAGCTCAAATCAAAAGACCGCTCGGAAGACAGCGCGGTAATGGCTGGGGGCGGGGCTTTGCAGTCGTCGCCAGCTTGGGCGCAGATGATCGCCGACGCCTTCAATGCGCCGATTCAACTGCTGGACGAGGTGGAAATCACCGCGCGGGGTGTGGCGCTGCTGCTGCGGCAAAGGCTGGACGGCACGCCCTTGGATGCCGACCCGCCGCGCCTCAGCAGCGTTTTGCAGCCCAATCCCGAACATGCGCCGGTTTTTGCAGCGGCGCGCTCGCGCCAGATTGACTTGTATCAGCGTCTGTATGGCTGAGCTGACTAGTGCATCTGGGCGTATGCGGCGACATCCGCGACCGAATCATTGCCGCCGCAAATCACCAGCGCCAACTGAGCCTCGCCGCTCAGTTGATGTTTGATTTTGTCCGCGGCGGCGAGCGTACTGGCAGCCGCGAGTTCGGCGAAGACTTTTTCGCTTTCCAGCATGACTTGCTGCGCGGCAATCATGTCGGCATCGCTGACAATGATGATGTCTTCTAGGTGGGCTTGGCAAAGTTCCAGCGCGCTCTGCCCGACGAAGGGACCGCCCAGCGTTTTGGAGAGCGAAGCAGGCTTGATGTTGACGACCTTGCCGGCTTCCAGCGCCCGCGCCATGGTCGGCGCTTTTTCTGGCTCCACGCCCCAGACGCGCGCTGCCGGTTGCAAGCCCTTGATGGCGCATATTATGCCGGCGATCAAGCCGCCGCCGCCAATGCTGACGATGATATCGCTTAGCTGCGGGCAATCTTCCAGGACTTCCAGACCAACCGTGCCGTTGCCGGCAATCTGCGCGGGATTGTCAAATGGGTGCAAGGATGTGCGCCCCTGCGCAACCCAGTCGTCGGCGCGAGCGAAAGCCACCACGGCGTCCGGCAGCAGTTCGACCTGGGCACCATATTCGCGGGTGGCTCGTATCGAACCAGCAGGCGCGTTTTCTGGCATGCAGACGATGGCGTCCACGCCCAGCACGCCGCTGCAATAGCCGACGGCGCGGGCGAAATTGCCGCCGCTGACGGCGACCACGCCTTTGTCCAAAGCCGCTTGCCCCAGCGACAGCATCTGATGAAACGCGCCGCGCGTCTTGAAGGAGCCGCTGTGCTGGAACAGCTCCAGCTTCAAATGAACCTGGCTTCCCAGCCGCTGGCTGAGCGTCGACGATGACCACTGCGGCGTGCGGCGGTAAAGATGGCGCGCGCTAGCTGCCGCGGCATAAAGGTCCGAAAGCGCAATCATCGTTTTTCCCGTCGCTGCGAATCAACATGCGCAGGACTATAACACGAATTTAGTGGCATGTTCATGATAAAAGCGCGGCTATGGCGCAATTTATTTCGACTGTTCGCCTGTTCTTCGCTTTGACTTCGAATATGTCACATTTTATCGCGTCGTTTTGATGCGATTGCCCCGTCATTCAAAGTTGATGACCGGGGTATCGGCGATGCAGCCGCTATCGGGTTCCGCGTTCGGATTATCTATAAACTGCAGGGCAATCTCGACGGCGCAGCGCTCGGAGCGCAAGACGCCATGCCCGACATTCGGCAGCAAATAGTTGTAGGCTGCGCTCAATGTTTCCCGTGCCATATCGGCATAAGCTGGCGGCGTGATGGGATCGTAATTGCCCGAAAGCAGCAGGGCGGGGATTGCGCTTTTAACCGGGCTGTTGGCGCTTGGCGGGCGCGCCTGCGCCCCCCAAATGTCACAGAGGCGCGGCAAGGTGGCGCTGCCTTCGACCGGGTAATCCAGGTAGCCGCTAAGGTGCGGGTGCGTGGCGATTAAGCCGGCATAGTCGCGGAAATTGGAAGAGATATGTTCTTCTTGGCATTGCACGGTGTAGTGCATGCCCAGCGCGGTATTCCGCATCAGCATTTCATGCGCGAGCCCAATGGCGACGGCATCGCGCAGCTGCCCCTGGTGCAAGTCGTATATCAGTTGGGGTATGCGCTTGATGAAGCGCAGATCGTATAGCCAGCTGAACACCCAGTCGTAAAGTCGATAACCGCTGATTTCAATTTCCAGCGAATCATACTGCGGCGGTGAATATGTCGTAATCTGCGGCTGCCTGTTCAAACGGTGATAGAGCTTGTAAAACACCGCCGCCAGGTCTGGGTAGCGCTCGCTGCAAGCTGATGACGCGGCGCAGGCTGCAAAGACTTCTTGCAGCGCTCGTTCGCCGCTGTAATAGGCATCAATATAGATGTCCGCTTGCGGCGGATAGACGGAATCGAGTATCACGCTGCGCAGATATTGCGGATGGTCGCGCATCATCGCCAGCGCCAGGCGCGACCCATAACTCACGCCGACCAGGTTCCACTGCTCATAACCCAGGGACAGCAGCACGTTGACAATATCGCGGGCGTTGTTCGCGCTATGGAAGGTAGCGAACTGGATATTCTGGCTGGCAAGGCGGCGCTGACATTGCCGCAAAATATCGAGCGTCAGTTCGGCGCGCTCGGCATGGTGGCTTTGCAAAATTTCGTCGATGCGAAAGAGGACTTCGCGGCAATAAAGCGGTGGATTAGAAAGCCCAGTGCCGCGCTGGTCGATGACGATGATGTCGCGCTCGTGGGCGAAGGCGCTTAAGTAAAGCCGAAATGAGGTCTGCAATAGCTGCGAACCGCTGCTGCCGGGCCCGCCAACCAAATATACCAGCGGGTCCGCTTGTGTCTGCGGTCCCTTGCTCTCGATAAGCGTGTAGAAGATTTCCAGCTTGCCCGCGCTCGGATTCGCGTAATCTTGCGGCAAGATGACGAAACCGCAGCGCGCCTCATAGCCCGGCGGCTGCTCGCCGCATTCAGTCGCTACGAGTTTGCCCTGGGCGCTCGCGCTCGAGGCGAGGAGAAAAATTAGGAAGAACCAGGTGATAGCAATCTTTGTCATAGCCAGCCAATGTCAAATGTCTGTACCAAGTTAAGCACATCTCGCGGTACAAATCAAAAGATCGCGCGCGCCATGACGGGCAATGGCATTAAACTCGAATTGAATAATCTGCGCAGCGCAGGCACCGAGAAGGCTTGTTATTCTGTGTGAGCGCGATATGCCTGGGTCCATAAGGCTGCGCCGAGCGGCTGTCTTGCAAAATAACTTGCCGCGGTTGCTCTGGCGCTATGCCGTCGGACTTGCCTGCGATTATAATGCGCTCTATGAGCCAATCTCCAATGACCCGTTTGCGCCCTAGACGCCGAAGCCTGCTGGCGGCGCTCGCGCTTATACCCTTGCTGATACTTTTACTTGGCTTGGACTTGCGCAGCCGCGGCTTGGCTTGGCAGTTGATGTGGTCGCAAACTGGCGAAGAAGCGCCCTTGGCGCAAATCCGCGGCATGGTCGAGCTAGCGGGCAACCTGGCGCGGCAGCCGCTGGCGACCGAGCCGCTGGCAGCCATCCAGCACAAGAGCGATATCCCTTACGGCGTCAACACCTTCTTGCAGCACGAGGTCGAGCGCCCCAAAATCGAAGCCATGCTGGATATGATTCGCGCGGCTGGTTTCCTCTGGCTGCGGCAAGAATTCCCCTGGGAAGATTTGGAGGTGGACGGACGCGGGCAATTCAAGGACTCGCGGCAAGACCACGATGGCGATGGTGCCGTCGATACGGTTGACGGCTGGGCGAAGTATGACCGAATTGTTGACTTGACCGAAGCCTATGGGTTGCGCTTGCTGGTGCGCTTGAGCAACCCGCCCGATTGGTCGCGCGCGAATCCCGACGCTGGCGCGTTCGCGCCGCCGGACGACCTGCAAGACTTCGTGAATTACGCAGTCGCGATTGCGCGACGCTACCGCGGGCGCATCAGCCACTATCAAGTTTGGAACGAGCCCAACATCTACCCGGAATGGGGCAATGCCTTTGTTGACCCGCCGCGTTATGTGGAAATGCTTTGCCGGACCTATGCGGCGCTAAAGCAAGTTGATCCCGAGATCGTGGTGGTCAGCGCCGCCATCGCGCCCACCGTCTCGCTTGATGGCTACTTCGGTTTTAGCGATTTGATCTTCTTGCAAGAGATCTACGACCTGGGCGGCGGCCATTGCTTTGATGTGCTTTCGGCGCAAGGTTATGGGCTTTTCAGCGGGCCCAGCGACCGCCGTTTGCGCGCGACCTCGGTCAACGTGGCGCGGCATACATATTATCGCGATATCATGGTGCGCAATGGCGATGCCCACAAGGCTATCTGGTTGAGCGAAGCGGCTTGGAACGCCACGCTGGACGCCGAACTGCCGCGCGAGCAGATTGACGCCTTTAGCCGCTTTGGCAATGTTACGCAAGAACAGGCGGCGCGTTATATGCCACAGCTTTACGAGCGCGCGCAGCGTGAATGGTCCTGGATAGGCAATGTGATGTACTGGTTCTTCACCCGCAAAGACCCGTTCGAGGCGAATCAATCCAAATACTATTTCCGTATGGTCGAGCCGGATTACCAGCCCGAAAAACCGACATTCAGTCCGCTGCCGGTCTATGAAAGCACGCGCGACTACATCGTTAATCAAGACCCGATTTTGTACCGCGGCACACACCAGGCGGAAACCTGGCAAGTGCCAAGCGCGGGATTGCTGCTTGCGGATGATAGCGCGCGCTTCGGGCAGGCGAAACATTTCGAGCATGGCATCACTTTCCGCGCGCGCGGCACAGCTGTCGCGATACGCTGGCGTCATGCCAACAGCGCCGACAGCGCCGACAATGCTTGGCGCATCAGCCGCTACGAACTGTCGGCGGCTGGCGCGCGCGCCGCCGAGCTGGACTTGGGCATCGCCCCGGTCATCGTCGATGAAATCGCCGTATACGACCTCAGCATGAATCAGCTGTTCCCGCTTGTTGCCGCGGGCTTGGCGCTGCTGATGGTCTTGGCGGGCGTCATCATCCTCGCCTTGCGTGAGCGACTGAAACCTTCGCCATAACTGAAGGCATAAAATGAACCTGGGCGCATTGAACCAGCCTCGGCAGCTATTGCCGCTTTTGCTGATGCTGCTCCTGCTTATCTTGGCGAGCGCCGTCCGCTTTCATCGCCTGGGCGAGCAGTCGCTCTGGTATGACGAAGGCGTCGCCTATAATCACGCGCTGCGCACGCTGCCCGAATTGATTCCGCTATTGCAGCGCAATGTGCATGTGCCAGCTTATTTTACGCTGCTCGGGCTGTGGGAGGATGTCGCCGGGGCTTCCGAATTCGCGCTGCGGTCGCTATCCGTCTTTTTCAGCCTCATCAGCGTCGCTTTGGCATACGCTTTGGGCAGTCGCCTCTTCCACCCGCTGGCTGGATTGTCCGCCGCCGCTTTTGTGGCTATGAATAGCTTCAGCATCTATTACGCCGCAGAGGCGCGCATGTACGCCATGCTGACAGCCATCGCAGCCGGCAGCATGCTGCTATTTGTCATCTTGCTGCGCCAGTATAGCCGCGCCGCGCCGGGGCAATCGCGCAGGCGCGGCATCATCGCGCTTGCTTTGATGAACGCGCTGGGCTTATATACCCATGTCGTTTTTGCTTTGATTCTGTTGACGCAGTTTGTTCTGGCGCTGCTGTGGCTTGCCGTGGTCAAGAAGCGCGAGCGCCAGGCCCCCGCTGCAGCCGCGGTCGCCGCTAAGACGCTGCTCGCCTATCTTTTTGCGAACGCGCTTAGTCTATTGCTCTTTTCGCCCTGGATTCCCACCGCGCTCAGTCAAGTCTTCGCCCAGCCAAATATCGCCGCGCCAATCGCCCTCGATAACTTGCTGCGCGAGATTGGGGGCATTTTTGCCTTTGGCCTCACCTACGAGTTGGGCCTGGGCAACATGATTTATGTGGTCTTATTCTTGCTGGCTCTTGGTTTGCTGCCGTCCGCTGGTTTGCTGCCGTCCGCTGGTTTGCTGCCGCCCGATCGGCGCGGGCGCGCTGTCTGGAATATGCTGCTGCCGGTGGCTTGGCTTGTCGTTTCGGTCGGAATCTACCTCGCCATGGACTTAGGCATGCGCTATCTGCGCTTCTTGCTGCCAGCGCAACTGGCATGCGCGCTGTGGATGGGGCGCGGCCTCTGGGTTCTGTGGTCGCTCCCGATAAGCGCTCGTCTAAGCGCAGGTCTAAGCCCTCATCTATCAGCACTGCGGCTTATGCCCAAGCTGGCTGCGGCGCTCGCGGCGGGCGGCTTGCTGCTGGTACAATTTAATGCCTTGCCGATACTCTATCAGCATGCCGATTTCCAACGCGATGACCTGCGCGGCTTGGTGCGGCAAATTGAAGCGGACCTTCACGCGGACGACGCCCTAATCGTCAGCGCGGCGGGGCTAGCGGAGGTCCTGGGCTATTATTATCGCGCCGCCGCGCCTGTCTACGGCTTGCCGCTCTCGGCCGATGCCGACCGAACGCAAGCGCAAGTGAAAGAGATTATCGCCGCGCACGAGCGCCTGCATGTCATCTTTTATGGCGCGGCTGAACAAGACCCTGAAGGCTTAGTCGAAGCGACGCTCAATCAAAATGCTTTCGAAATCAGCGATGTCTGGGTCGGCGACTTGCGCTACGCGCAATACGCCAGCCCGGGCGATTTCAGCGACGCGCAGCCGCTGAATGCGCGCTTCGGTCAACATATCACCCTGGCATCGGTCGTCCTTGGCACCCTCGGCGCGCAAGCCGCGCTGCCCGGCGATGTCCTGCAAGTTCAATTTACTTGGGTTGCCGCCGCAGCGCTGGAAAAGCGCTACAAGGTCTTCTTGCAGCTGCTCAATGCGGACGGGGCCTTGGTGGCGCAGCGCGACAGCGAACCAGTCGCAGGCTTGGCGAAGACGGTCGATTGGCAGCCGGGCGCGCCTGTGATTGACAATCACGCGCTCTTGCTGCCAATTGATTTGCCGCCGGGCGACTATCAGCTCATCGCCGGTCTATATGATATTAATGACGCGGCGGCGCGCCTTTCAGTTGGAATTGGACTTGATGACGCAAATGGCGGGAATGACCTTAATGACGAAGATGGCGCTGATAGCGACTATCTGGAGCTGGCGCGCATCCGCGTCGGCTAGGCGGTATCGCGCATGTATAGCGCTTCGCCAGCAACATAAGTCGCCTCAATAGCGCGGTCGTCGGCGCAGATCATCAGCGCGAACAGCAGCTCTTCATAGGTCTGCGCCACTTCGCTGCGCAGCGCCAGCAAGGGCGTCGCGCGCGGGTCAAGCGCGATGATGTCGGCTTCGTGGCCGACTGCGAATGTGCCGACGCGGTCGGCAATGCCCAGCGCTTGGGCGCTGCCCAATGTCGCCAGATAGAAGCTCTGAATCGCATTAAGCGAGATATTCCGCAGTTGCGCCATTTTGTAGGCTGCCTTCATGGTTTGCAGCATCGAGAAACTGGTGCCGCCGCCAACATCGGTTCCCAATCCCACCGTGACCGGCCGGGCTGCGTCTTTGCTTGTGGCGATATCAAAGAGGCCGCTGCCGATGAAAAAGTTCGAGGTCGGGCAATGGGCGATTTTGGCACCGGTCTCGTGGAAGCGGCTTAATTCCGCCTGCGACAGATGCAGGCCATGGCCGTATATAGCGCGCTCGTCTAGCAAGCCATAATAGTCATAGATATCGGTATAGTGCTTGCGCTGTGGATACAATTCCAGCGCGCGCTGTATCTCGGCCAGATTCTCGGAGATATGCGATTGCAGTCGGACATCCGCGTATTCGCGCATTAGCGCGCCGGCTAATTCCAATTGCTGGGGACTGCTGGTCAAGGCGAAGCGCGGGCTAAGCGTGTAGCGACAGCGACCGCGGTCATGCCAGCGTTCAATCAAGGCTTTGGAATCGTCATAGCTGCTTTGCGCTGTATCAAGAATCGCGGGCGGGGCATGGCTGTCCATCATCATTTTGCCCGCCAGAATCAGCATATTACGCCGCTGTGCCGCCGCGAATATGGCGTCGACAGAGCTCGCTGCCGAGGTGCAGAATACTGATGCGGAGCTCGTACCATTGCGCAGCAGCTCGGCGATAAAAAACTCGGCTATGTCTTCCGCATGCCGGGGGTCATTAAATTTAGCTTCGGTCGGGAAGGTATATTTGTTCAGCCATTCCAGCAGCTGCGCCCCATAGGAGCCGATAATCTCGACTTGCGGGTAATGGATATGCGCGTCGATGAATCCGGGCATCAAGATAGATTGCGCAAAGCGCCGCACTTCAACATCGCCCGCCAGCATAGGCAGAATCTCGGACGCGGGTCCGACTCCAGCGATAAGCCCGTCTTCGATAAGGATGAGTCCATCCGACTCGTATACCGCGCAGTCTTGCGGCGGGTTCAGGAAGGGGTCGCCCCTTACATAAAAGAGTGAGCCGCGCAAGGCAAACTTGTTCATTGACATGACCACGACATGACCTCGCTAGATTTTCTGTTGGCAATGGCAGGCTGGTCTGGGAAAAGCTTTGTCAGTCTTGCCGCAAGGGGCTTAGGTCTTCCCATGCGTCACTCTCCCATGAACGGATCATGGCTGCATGTACCTCGGCGACTGCCAACGCTTCGCTGAAACCGGGCTTGGCTTGAATGCCCTCGGCGACCGATTTCAAGAACTGATAGGCTTCGATGACCTTCATGTCTTCGTAGCCGATGCCGCTGCCTTCGCCGGGATTGAAATTGCCGTGGTAAGGGTATTGGTCGCCGCCGACCAGGCGCAGGTAGCCATCGCGCAAGCCATCTTCGTCGGGCAAGTAAAGCTGCAATTCGTTCATACGCTCGAAGTCCCAATTCAGCGCGCCCTTTGTTCCGTTGATTTCAAAGCCGAATTGGTTCTTGGGACCGAAGATCGTGCGCGAAGCCTCGAAGGTGCCGCGCGCGCCGTTCTTGAATTCGACCAAAGCGCCAACATAGTCTTCGTTGCTCACCGCTCCTGTGGGGTCGCCTGGCGCGCCCAGCGAATAGTGCGTTCCCTTGCCGGGAATCGGCTTGGGGCGCTCGGTGATGAAGGTATGCGCCTTGCTGGTCAGGCGATTGATGGGACCCGCCAGGTAAAGCGCCATATCGCTAACATGCGCCATGATATCGCCCAGCACGCCATAGCCGGAAATCGCTTTGTCGAAGCGCCATGACAGCAGTCCGTATGGATTGCTGCCGTACATGCTGAAGAAACGCCCGCGGTAATGGGTCAGCTCTCCCAGCTTGCCGCTGTCGATGAGTTTATTGGCCTGCATCACCAGCGGTGCCCAACGGTAATTGAAGCCGACAAAGCTCAGGACGCCGGCGCGGCGCGCGCTAGATTCGATGCGCGCGGTTTCCCAGGGACTGCGCCCGACCGGCTTTTCGCAGAAGATATGCTTGCCGGCGGCCGCCGCCGCTGCGACGATTTCGACATGTAGCTGATTGGGCGTGGCGATATTTACAATATCTACCTGCGGATGCGCGATAACGTCCCGCCAGTCTGTCGTCGCCTGCGCGAAGCCGAGCAGTTCGCGCGCCCGCTGGGCGCGCTCCGCCACGTTATCAGAGCAAATCACCAGCTTCGCGTTTAAGCCGCTGTCGGGGAAGCGCTGCGCCGCCAAGCTATAGGAGCGGCTGTGCACCTGTCCCATCCAGCCCATGCCAATCACGCCGATGCCAAGCGTCGTCATATTTTGCCATCCTGTCTCGCGTCAATCCGGTAGTCCACCCGGGCAATTGCCCGGGGCACCGAAATGGATGCACTAGCCAAGCTATTGGCGCAAGCGCTAAGCCAGCCCTCAACTGTCAATCGCTTCGATTTGGTGTTGGAATCCCGATTTGGGGTTCTCGATATAGACCCAGGCGCGCGTCTTGCTGACCAGCCGCGCGCTGACCCGCACATAGGCGTCGCCTTCATAGGCATCCAGTTTCAGGAGTTCCACGCCGCTAACTTCAAAAAGCAAACCTTCGACGCGGGAACCGCTGTGCGGCTGCAAGATGCTATAGACGTAGTGGATGCCAGTGAGCTTTGCCAGCCGATAGCCTAGCAAGGCATCCGGCTGGCCCGCCCCCAAGGCGCGACCGAGCAATTGCTGCTGTGTTTTTGCATCTTGCAAGGTGCCATAGGTGAAGAGTTTTTCCATACGGCTCCATCCCTCTTATTCATACTCCGCGCCGCGCCCGCGCCGAGCATGTTATTCTGCAGAAATTCTGCGGGCGCGGCAGTATAATTCCATGTCAATCCAAAAAAACAACGCTGAAATCATCTGGCCGCGGGCTATGTATGTAAGCATTTCGGGCGACAAGCTATGTCGCCCCTACATTTTCTTGCTTTCATATTTTTTCTTGTTTCATTTTTCGATTTGCTTGTGCGCGCCGTCGAGATAGCCGGCGATCCATTTCATCATGTCAACAGAGCCCTGCGGATTCGCTTGCCCGTGGTTGAGCTGACGGTCGATGCTGTCGTCGCTGCGGATAAGCGAGGGTTTGCTGCGGTTTTCCGCCATGTGTGTAATCAGATGGGCTAAATTGCGCAGGTTATTCGCCAGGATATGCCGCTCGTCGACCGAAAGATCGTCGCGGATGAGCGCCAGTTCGCGGCGCACGGTGTGCGGGTCAATATCGGTCAAATGCGCATGATCGAAGGCGTCGCTGATATGTTCGACCAATGCGCAGGCTGCATGGATCGCGCGGGCGAAGTTTAGGGCGTCGCGGTCTGGCATCCAGCGGTGCATGGCCAGGGCTGTGCGCAAGATTTGCTTTAGCGGCTCGAGATGGCGATGCGCTTCCAACTCGCGATCAAGCCTTTGCAATTGCGTCAGCGCGCAGCTGTGCGTATGTCCCCGCCACCAGTCGTATAGGGTATTCAGCAGCGCTAGGCTCCAAGCGCCTTGCTTCCAGATGCGCGCGATGCCGTCGACAATCAGCGGAATATCTTCTTCATCTTCATATTGCTTGCAAATGTGCGCGACGGTGGTGCCGGTCGCGCTTTCCAATTGTAAGCCGTTGCAGCTCTCGAAACATTTCCACAGGTGTCGGTACGAGACATGCAGAGTCTGGTTCTTTGCCAGCAAACGCGCGAGCGCTTCCATCATCGGCTGGGTCTCTGGCTCCCATTCGTAATAATCTAGCAACACAAAATAGGCGTCTATCGTCTCTCTTGGCGTCACGTCGTCGACGCGGGCTACCACGTTTAATATCGACAATACCTGGTTCAAGGAGAAATCGTCGTCCCCGAGCAAGGCGCTCAACCTGGGGAAGAGCGCGCCGCGCTTGACAAGGTGTATTGCCGCTTCGGTGAGCAATCCCCGGTCATCGTTGATAAGGATATGGCGCAGGTGCATATCCAGCGCGGCGTCGCTAAGATTGCGGCTGGCACGTGTAGCCAGCAAGCGAATCATGGCTGGCGGGCGATAAATCACTGGCAATTCGACGCGCTGCTCGGAGGCGAAAAGCGTCCAAAGATAGTCCACCGACGCAGTTGTGACCAATGGCAGGTCGGATGTTTCGATGGCATGGAAAAGCGCCAGCAAGAAATATTCAGCTGATTCTTGAATTAATGGTTCCAATGCCGCGGCCGAGTTATCGCGCAGGGCATGGCTCATTTTGGATGGCAGCGCTGCCAGCAGCGCTTCGTCTTCGTACAGCGTATCGACGATATCGGGCAAGCGGCGCGCCGCTATCAGAATGAGATGAATGCCTAACTCGCCGTTGTCATGCGCGCGCTCGATGGAAGCCAAGACGCCGGCGCGCAGTATGTCTTGCAATTGATATGAGAGTGGCTCGTGCGCGATCAATTCCAGCCAACTGATAAGCGTCGGCGCGTCGCCTTCTTCAATGGCAACTTCAAGCGAATCGCGCGCGGCAGCCTGCAAGCGCTGGATCCATTTATTGTCGATTCCCAGATGATTCAGGCGATTGCGGACGAAGACATAGACGGTATCGGGCTGCGACGCCAGCATTTCGTCGAATAGGCTGGCAAGTTCCGCTTCGAGCCGCGCGTCTGCTTCCAGTTCTTCGGCAACGCGCCTCCCGGCCACAGCATCGCGATTGTGCAAAGCGTTTTCTAGCAGCTTCTTAATATAGCGCGCGCGCAATGTGCCGGCTGGCGGCGCGCCGCTGGACAATGCGCCGATTATGGCGCTGGTTGCGAGCGCTTCTCCTGTCAAAGCCTTTTGGTCGAGCAGATGGCGTTCGGAGACGGCGGTCAGCGCGGCTGATAAATCGCCGCCTGCGGCTGCGATGGCTGCGGCTGTCAAATCTTCCAGGCTGGCAATGCGTTCGGCGAAGGCGTCGCTATCTGCCTGCCACCAACTTCTCAGCAATTGGATGTAGCGATGTTCTTGGAATGTGGCTTCCACTGCGGGGGCAATTGCGGGGTCATTCCAATCTAGGCTCCAGTAGTGCGCGTCGTCAGCGCTGTCGGAGAAGACGATGAGAGGCGGGTCTAACTTCGTCCGCAGGTCCGTCGTTGAAAATGTCAGGCTGCTGGCTGCGGCGTCCGGCAGCAAAGCGCGCAAGCCTGCTATAAGGTCCAGGCGGCTTTGGAAATTGTCCGGGAAATTGCGAATCGCCAGTTTGCGCACCTGCAAGAGCGCCCCCGCGAGCGTCATCGCCAGGTCGAAATCTTGGCTTAATAGTTCGCTCATGAGCGTGCCAAAGCGATTTTCGTCGGTTTTGGTTAGTGACTCTGATATAGCCTCTGATTTATTATCAGCGTCCGCATTGTCGGGCGGGGCAAAAGCAGCTTCAGCGTGCTCAAGCCGCGCCATATCAAGCGGCATTAAGTCGAGCAGCCGCTCGAGCCCAGCAATTTTTGGGCTCAAGAGCGCAAAGGGAATCGCAACATATTGGTAACGGGGACCGACTTCTATTCCATCTGGTTCTATGGCTGGAGCCCAGGCATAGAGCAGCAAAGCGCGGTCGTCGTCGAACTTCACAGCAGCCAAAGCGGGCGCGCCAGAGGGCATCGGCTCTATAGCGAGCTGGCTGCGGCAAGCAGCGGCATCGTCAATAGGGAAGCCGTCGCTGCGCGCAAGCGCGACAAGCGTATTGTCTTCCCCGTATCCCGTCATCAAGTAGTCAAGTTCGTCGGGCACGCTGGCGACCATCAATCCTTGCCCCTTGCCCCAAGAGAAATGCTTATCCATTGTGTCAAATTCATCTCTTTCGCGCAAGCGATAGCTACGAGAGGGCGCTAGCCGCTTGTGAGGCGCAGTTCCGCGCGGCTATTGAGGAACTCGCCCAGCGCTTCCACCTCGCGCTCCAGCAGCGGCAATATCGCGGCCTCAAGACTTGCAAAAGGCGCGACCGTGATGCGGAGGCCATGCCGTCTTTTCTCTAGTTTCCAGTTGGCGACTGCCTGCCCATCCACGATGACGCAGGTGCGGATTAAGCCACCGCCGGGATGAACCAGCTTGGCGTAGCGGTCCTCGACCATGAAGGCGCGGCTGGCGTATCCCAGCAGGTAATTGTCATAGCGCGGCAGCAAACGGACGGTTTTCTCTGCTGGCATTGCGGGAATCGCCTGAAGATGCGCTAATTGCTCGCGTGGCATCAACGCCGCGCCGCCGGGCAGCGTGACGGCGGCGCATTCAGCCGCCACAGCCTTCCAAGCCGCTTTGACCTGCGCCGCGTCCAAGCCGGACCAGCGCGCGAAATCAGCCGCGCGCGCCGGGGCAAAAGCAGCCAGATAGCCTTGCGCCAACTGGCGGCTCGGGTCAGGCGGCCGCCACTGCTGCGCTTCCGCCGGCAGCCAATCCTTCAAGAGCGTGTAAGCCAGGCCCCCGTCGATTTCTGGCCCTAGGCAAATCAGCCCGCGCAGAGCGGCGAAGCGCAGCAGATGATGAATGGCTTGACCCGCCACCGGGATGCCGCGCTCGGCGAGCCGCCGCGCCAAGCCCGCGCGGACAAGCGCGCCTTCGCGGCTGAGGACTGCCTCTATTTCAGCTAATGCGGCTTCGCGAATTGCCGCGCTCAAGCCCAGCTGCTGGTAGCGGCGGCGGGTGGCGCGGATGAGGCCGGGACCGCAGAGCTCGAGCTGCCAAAGCGCGTCTTTGCTGGGCACGAGGTGCAAGGTGCCGCGCAGCGTCCAAGTTAGCACGAAACTGCGCTCGACTTCGCGGGCATGGACCACATCGCTCTGCGCGAGTCCGCGTGTTCGCGCCGCGATCGCCAGTTGCGCCGATGCCCATTCTTGCGATTGCAGCGCGCCAAGCTTGGCGACAGCCGCGCCCGCCGAATCGCAGCGGCTGGCGTCGTTTAGCCTTTGCTGGCGGGCGCGCAGTTGACGCAGTTCTTCGTATGAGCTGATAGAAATCATCTTTGCCAATGCCGAGTTAGGATTGAGATTGCGCTTGCTGGCTGCGATAATAGGGGCGATTCAGATGCTTGTCAAAGGACAGTGAATGGCTCTTGCCCTAGGATTGCGCCGCGCCGGGCGCTTGATTTGCCTCGCTTTGCTCTTGGTCCTGCTGGCTGCTTGCAGCGCCGACGACGAGCCCCGCATCGCATTCGAGGGATTGGACTTCGCCATTGCTGACGCCGGCAGCGGGGAAAAGCTTTTTGGGCAATCGAATAATGAGGCACCAGCCTGCTCCGCTTGCCACGCGGTCAACGGGGCAAGCAGCGGCAGCGGCAATGCGCTGGCGGGCATTGCGCATATTGCCGGGCAGCGAGTCGATGGCGAAAGCGCCGAAGAGTACTTGTATTGGAGCATATTGCGCCCGGGCCGTTATCTGGTCGCCGGTTACGCCAATGTCATGTACGGGAAATATGAATCGAGCCTGACGGCGGCTGACCTGGCCGACTTGATTGTTTACCTGCTCACTTTAGGATAGATTTGGGCTGATGATCTTGCCCCGTTTTTGTCGCTGGTCGGGTAATGCGTTGTTGGAAAGGAAAGCGCTGATGGAAATCGATGTCAGTACCATGGGAGGCGCGCTGTTAATCAGCGTTTTGCGCCTGCTGCATATTGTTGGCGGTTTGATTTGGGTGGGCGCGGCGCTGATGATGAGCTTTTTCATCGAGCCGGCCGCGGCGAAGGCGGGTGCCGACGGCTCGCGTTTTCTGCGCGCGCTGTATCGCTCCGGCAAATGGACCTGGTTTATTCCCGCCGCCGCTTTGGTCACCACTCTAGCCGGCTTGCTGCTCTATGAGCTGCTATCTTACAGCGCCGCGCTGCGCAGCTGGTCCGGTTTAGTGATAACTACCGGCTCTATTTTTGGTATGTTGGCTTTCCTGCATGGACTCTTCGCGCCATGGCGCTTGGGTATCCGCTATGCTCGTGCGGCGGGGAAGGCTGCCGACGAGGAGAAGCTGACGGAGTTAGAAGCCAAGCTGCGGCGCAACGGCCGTGTCAGCATGTGGCTGGCTTTGGTCTCGCTGCTGCTGATGGCCAGCGCGCGCTATATCGGACCTGTGCTGGGCTAAGGTTATAGCCCAGTAATTCAAAGCGGAGGAAAGACATGGTAGAGCCAAATTTCAAAGACAAGACGGTGTGGGTGGGCGATAACCTGCCGGTCATGCGCGGGATGAACGATGACTGCGTCGACCTCATCTACCTCGACCCGCCCTTCAATTCCAATCAAGATTATTCCGCGCCTATTGGCTCGGTGGCGGCTGGCGCGGCATTCAAAGACACCTGGACGCTGTCGGATGTCGATGTCTACGAGCATGGTGAACTCGCCGACCGCGACCCCGCGGCTTACAGCGTGATAGAAGCGGCGCGGGTAACGCATGGCAAAAGCATGATGAGCTATCTGATTATGATGGCGGTGCGCCTGATGGAAATGCGCCGCATCCTCAAGCCGAGCGGCAGCCTCTACTTGCATTGCGACCCCACCGCCAGCCATTATCTCAAACTGCTGCTGGACGCCACCTTGGGCAAGGACAATTTCCGCAACGAGATAATTTGGTGGTATCGAAGGTGGCCCGCCAAGGGAAACAATTTCCAACGGATGCACGATGTTGTATTGCGATACACGATGAGCGACACTTGGACCTGGAATCAACTTTATGATCCATTGTCAGAATCAAGCCAGCGAATGTGGAAGGGCAAGAGGCGGATCGATGTCACAGACTCTGAATCTGGAAGACGTCACAGCATAACCGCTGACGAAGAATCGAAAGGCGTTCCAATGCGCGATGTTTGGGAAATCTCTGTCGTGCATCCAGCATCGAAAGAGCGCACCGGCTACCCGACCCAGAAGCCGCTTGCCTTGCTGGACCGCATCGTCGACGCCTTCTCCAACGAAGGCGACCTGGTCTTTGATCCATTTTGCGGCTGCGCGACCACGCTTGTCTCCGCCGAGCTAAAGAACCGCCGCTGGATCGGCTGTGATTTGTCGCCGCTGGCTATCAAGCTGGTCAACCAGCGCATCCGCTCCTATCAGCTGCCGATGTGGCGGGGCGTCAACGTCTTGGATAAGCCGCCCAAGCGCACCGACTTGGGCAAGCTGCCAAATTATCGCACGCACCGGCACCGCCTATATGGCGAGCAAGAAGGCAATTGCGCCGCCTGTGGCCTGCACTTTCCTTTTAATATCATGGATGTAGACCACATCCTGCCGATTTCCCGCGGTGGAACCGACCATCCAGACAATTTGCAACTCTTGTGCTCGGGCTGCAACCGCAGCAACCGCAGCAAGGGCAGCAAGACCATGGCCGAGTGGCGAGCCAGCCAAAGCGCTTAGATAAGCCCTTCGTTTACGAATCCTTCCATCCGAATCCTCACGGAACGTCTTTTCTGAACGCCTTCTCTGAAGCCTGGGGTCGATCGGACCTTATCTGTCGACCTTCGGCGCGCGGCGCAAGCAAACGGACAAGTCTTCGTTAGAACTCAATAACCTGCGATAATCCATTCACCGAAAATAGAACATTAGTGCTATTCTCGCAATCAAGATGGTCTGATGACAGCGCTCATCAGATGCTTAAAAACGCAATCAGTGGGTCATCGCGGTTTCACCGACGGGGTGGTAGCGGCGGCGCGCTGATTGCTGGATGGCTGCCCGCCGCCGCACCATGACATGCGCGTGTGGACGGACTGAGGCAGCAGGATAGCATGGGTGGTCGAGTGGAGACTTGTGGAGACTAACGAGCAGCTTGAACATGCAATGTGACAAGAGAAAGGATCGTATTATGCCTGATAAGGCGGTCAAGATGATTGACGCGCCGGCTGGTCGCATCGGCGGCTATTTGCTGGTCTGGGGCGCTTCCCTCCCAAGTGACGTCCAAAGTGACGAGGGAAGCGCCACCGGCGGAGCACCCCGCCGCGACTTGCACGGCGAGTATTTCACCCCGCAAACCGATGTGGGCTTGGATTGGTATGAACAGCGTCCGGTCTTGTATCACCATGGCTTGGATGGCGCGCTGAAAGCGGCGGTCATCGGTGCCATTGATACACTGCGACCGGATGATACGGGACTCTGGGCAGAGGCGCAGCTGGACCTGCACAAGCGCTATGTGAGAGCGGTGCGGCGGCTGGTGGACCAAGGCGTCCTGAGCTGGTCATCGGGCAGTCTGCCGCATTTGGTGGATGTCGCCGATGATGGGCGCATTAAATGTTGGCCCATCGTAGAAGGCAGCCTGACACCCACCCCAGCCGAGCCGCGTCAGACAGATGTGCAAACCCTCAAGAGCGCATATAAATCGCTGGGTTTGGATATGTCGCGGCTGGGCATCGAAGCGCTAGACAGCCCAACGATTGAAATATCAAAACAGAAAGGAACATCCATGACGGAATCAACCAGCGCCGCTATCAAACGCTTGCCAATAGCGGACGCGCGCGAGGCGCAAAAAGCGAGCCGCGTCCAAGTCAATAGCGAGTTCGACAGCCTGGACGCGATGGATATGCTGCACGGCTACATGCTGCTGCGCTCGACCAAGGGTTTCCACGGCGCAAGCGAGCGCTATGCCAATGCCCTGTCGCATAAAGTCGACCAGGCGAAGCTAAGCGCAATCAAGGCAGACGAACTCGCCTACAGCACACAGACCGGCTTCGGCGATGAATGGGCACCGGAGCTTTGGAGCCAGCAGATTTGGCATAAGGCGCGCCAAGACAACACCATCCTGCCCTTGTTCCAAGCCATCGAAATGCCGAGCAATCCCTTCGAGCTGCCCATTGAAGGCGCGGATCCGCAAGTCTATTTCGTGCCGGAAACGAGCGACGAGGCGCATCTGAGCTTGGGCGCGGGCAATCCAATTCCGGATAGCAAAATTGGCTCGCGCAAGGTAACGCTTAAGGCCAAGAAATTGGCGCTGCGGGTCGGCTTCAGCAGCGAACTCGTCGAAGACTCCATGATCCCGGTGCTGAATATCTACCGTCAGCAGGCGGTGCGGGCAATCGCCGACGCCATCGACAATGTGCTGCTCAATGGCGACGCCACATCTGCGGCCAGCGGCAATATCAACAGCGATCACGCTGCGCCACCTGCCACAGCCAAGTACCTGGCGATGAACGGTTTGCGCCATCTGCCGCTGGTGGAGAACACCGCCAACGGCATCAATCTCAATGCCGCGCCGAGCCTGGCAAAGATGCGCGAGGCGCGCTTCAAGATGCCGGCCAAATACGCCGCGCGCCCCTCGAGCCTGGCTTGGATCGTCGACAGCGGCACCTATGCCAAGTTATTGGGCATCGACGAATTCCTGACCATGGACAAGGCGGGCGCGCTGGCAACGGCGCAGACTGGGCAAATTGGCTTGGTGGATGGCATACCGGTCTATGTCTCGGCCGAGATGCCGCTGACGGAAACCGATGGCAAGGTTGGCGACGGCAGCAACAATCGTGGTCAGGCGCTCTGTGTCTATCGTCCGGGCTGGACGGTGGGTTATCGGCGCAAGATCGCGGTCAGCGTAGATTATCTGTCGTATTACGACAGCTATCAGCTGACGGCGACGGTGCGGCTGGCATTCGCGCGCTTCGATAAAGCGGTGGCGAGCTGCCTGTACAACATCGCGCTCTAGGCGCAGTGGGGCGGGGGCGTCAAGCCCCTGCCTTTTTTGGATTTTACTCGACATTTACATTTGTATGGTATACTTCGCGACACAGGACGGTTGAGTTCGCGCAATCGATTGCGGAAGGCTAAGTATGAATAGGCCCATGGACTGGCAAGTCGAGACTTTGCGAATAACTGTATTCCCAATTGATATTGAGGCGGTTTCCGTGCCCGAGTTGTGGGATTCGGTTATTGGTCAAGAACCTGATGTGATTCATTTTCAAAGGGAGGTAATTGACGCCCGCGAAGCCAGATTTGGAAACGGTCGAATGGTCTTGGCCAAACAAACAGATAGAATTGACTGGCGTTATCTGTCGAGTCCAGATGCGAATGCAGATAGTTTGCAATTGCCTATCATTGGAACGCTTGAAGAGGAATTGGATGAGTTTACTAAATTGGCAAAAGAGTGGCTCGTTTCTCAGGACATGATTTCAATAAAGCGTTTAGCTTTTGGAGCTGTACTTTTGCGCCCAGTAAGCACAGTTGAAGAGGGGTATTCAATTCTGGCAGGCGTACTTACAAATATGAATTTTGAGGGCGTGCAGGATTTCAACTATCAGGTCAACAGACGACGGAAGTCCGAAGTTGACCATGGAATAGAAGTCAATCGCCTAAGCAAGTGGAACGTTTACAGTGGTCAACTGGTGGCAGTCGCGGTAAACCCCATGCAAGAGCAGCAGATAGCTAAAACTACTGGTCTAAGTATTGCATGTAGGCTCGAGATTGATATAAATACATTTTCAGAGCGAACTGAATCATTGCATTCTCATAGCTTGCCTGCAATGTATGAGGAACTCGTCAGCATGGGTTTGGAAATTAGTGCCAAGGGAGACGTAGTGTGACGGAAGCCATCCAATTGAAAGATACAGCAATTGACTTCGAGGCTGGTGCTCCGGCAATACTCAAAATAAGATGGGTCGTCGCTCCGGAGGACACCACATCAATCAATTTGGACAAAGTTGTCAAGCACAAAAGTGAATCTGGGGCATCAAAGCAGTCAAACTCGTTAACGTCTCTTTTGTTAACGGATAGCGACATGAGGGAGCAAATTTTTCGTGAAGTCTTGGTCTATGATCAGGTTCGTGTCGAGAATACACCTCTAACCTTTTCCGTCGGTTCAACGGATTCATTTACGCCAACACAGGACTACTATTCAAAGCATGTCTTTGCTCGATTGGTAAAGGATGAGGTTGAAAGACTGTTTTCGCTTGCAACGTTCATTGACCTCGAACCTGGTATGACCAACGACTTTTCAGATGGCCTTGCAGAATTAATCGAGAAGCACGGCGAGTTTGCGCTTAGAGAGATCCAAGAGTTGGCATTTGGTGAAGCTGTTCCCTTCACAATCGTTGCGGAAGCGCTTCGCTATCTTGGAAATATTGAATCAGCTAACTATGCTGAAGAACGTCGGAAGCTCCTTGAAGTATGTCTCTTGAAAAGCAAATATATGTTGGTAAGAGATGGCGCAGCCGTTGGTCTTTCTTACATTGAAGACAAGAAGTCTATTCCATGCCTACTGCGAGCGATTGAGCAAGAATCACATTCCGAACTGAAGAATGATCTTATAGAGGTATTGAGCTTGCTTCAGGACACGTCGGCGGAGTAGCAGGCGCTGTGTCCTTTGTATTCCGCAGCATAGGAAATAAGCATTGGTATTCTGACAACCAGCCTGACTTCAGTGAGTGGCTACCTGACGGCGAACTGGTTGCTGACGCACTAAAGGAATTACGTACAACGCGAGGCTCATTGTCGGTCTACATAGTGGACACAAATAAGGGTAATCTTGATCGCGTCCTTTCTGCCTACGCCTGCACTCGTAATAGCGTCAACGACATAGATTATGTCTTGATGCCGTTGGAAGTCATTGAAGCTACCTTTGAAATCGCCCCAACGTCGGGGCAAACCGCAGATGATGAAGTCAATAAAGCGCATCTTGATATAGAGCGTCTGTCAGCTTCCAAGTTACTGTTACTTGCGCATATCTTTCAAGATTATCATTCTTCTATGTACAGGATTCGCAAGAAACAGATAACTGCTAGGATACGGAACTCCTTAATGCGAAAGTACTTGGATTTCAGTCGGATCAACAGAGCATTGCAATCGAAGTTTTCGGAGTTTTCCGCGAGTTGAACATACCTCACCCCACCATTACCCACAGCGCCGCGAAAAAATAACCGCCATCATCCTGACGCGCCGCGTTTAGGGCGACCTCCGCGACCTCGCCGGGCCGCGCCAGTTCAATCACCGTGCCATAGGCATCGCCTGGCATTCGCGCGCTTCGATAAAGCGGTGGCGAGCTGTCTGTACAACATCGCGCTCTAGGCGCAGTGGGGCGGGGGCTGTGGGTCTCCGCCCTTTGTGAGTGTGGTAGAATCGGACAGTCTTGACGAAATAGTCAAAGTCGAGGGACATTGTGAAAATAGTGATGCTGTTGACCGCTGAATATGCCGCCGTCGAGTCAGGCTCAGGCAAGTTGAACATTCTCGGTGTGTATAATCGCTTCAAACCGGATTCAACTGATGAATCACCGAAGCGCGTTTATTTGGTTACACGGATCAGAGGAGCCCAGGCGGATACCCCCTCTGCACACAAGCTTACCGTAACCGTAACGAATCCATCAGATACGACGTTGGTTGAGATGTCGGGCAATTTTAATATGCCGTCGGGAACACCTGGCGTAGACCCCGAATGCGATTTCGTCTTGGAATTCAACCAGTTGGAGTTTAAGCAGGTAGGAATATATACATTCAGTGTTGATGTGGATGAAGGTATTGTGAGTGCATCAACCACGATACAGATGCTAGCGCAAGAGGCATAAATGGCCGGGCGCAAAGCGGAGAAACTGCTCGAACGTATGAGGAAGTCCAAATCTGGCTGGACGAGCAATGACCTAATTCGCCTGTATCGGGGGTTCGGATTCGACATTAGGAGCGGAAGTCGACATTACGTGATTACTCATTCCGCTTATCCATCACTCCGAGCGACTTTGTCTCGGAGGCTAAAGGACTCTACACCATATGTTAGTGAGGCGATAAAGATGATTGACAAAATGGAGTAGACGAAAGATACTCTAAGTGGGAGCGGTTAGTGTTGAAAACGCAATGGAGTAGCACAAATGAATGAGGATCGGCTTAGACGAGCGGAAGAACTTGCGTCAAGATCTTACCAAATTGAATTGCAGGCGCTTGAAACGCCGGACGGCCAAACATATTTTTTCGGAAGAGTGCCGGAGTTGCCTGGTTGCGTTTCCGACGGTGATACGGAGCACGAAGCCAAGGCGAATGTAAGATCAGCGATGATTGACTTCATATACTTCTTGCTTGAAGATGGACTTACTATTCCGGAGCCAAGAAACTTTGACAATTTCACTGCCATAGACATGACCGAAATCCTTGACGAATACGAAAAGAATACAGCAGTAGCATATAGAAGCTTATCCTTCGGCAGAGATTACAGCAATCGAGGCGCTACCGCGAGCCAAAATGAACGGCGTGTATACGTCGCATAGCACCCCTCACCCCACCATTACCCACAGCGCCGCGAAAAAATAACCGCCATCATCCTGACGCGCCGCGTTTAGGGCGACCTCCACGACCTCGCCGGGCCGCGCCAGTTCAATCACCGTGCCATAGGCATCGCCTGGCATCAGCGCCTGCATGAGCGCATAGACGACGCCGTCCGACCTGATTTCGACCTGCACGCCTGGCAGCAGCAGCTCGCCGGCCACCGGCAGCCGATGCCGCGCGGGATCAAACTGCTCGGGGGCGATGGCGACTAATTTCATGTCCTGCCTCTTTCGCTTGCTACCGGCATTAGCTTACATTCATAAGTTTACCCGGCGGCTACCCCGGGAAAACGTCGCGCGCTTATCCGCCGGACGCTGTCCACAAAAGCGGGACAAGTTCACTTTGTAAACGAGATAGAAAGGAACAATATGTATAGTATAGCAACTTTGCACGAATTCCGCCGTCAATTGCAATTGACCGAGACGGACGCCGCCGCCGATGCCGATTTGCGACTGGCGCTCGAAAAAGCCAGTCACCTCATCGAGTCCTTGACGCAACGGCGCTATTGCCCGGTGCTGGCGACGCGTCGCCTGACGGTCGACAGCTGCAATCCGCGCGAGCTGATATTGCCAGACGATCTGCTCGACTTGATTTCAATCCAATCCGACCAGCGAACCTTGGGCAAGGGCGCGGTCCGCTGCGTACCGAGCCGAGCCGATCTGCCAGCCAGCGCGCTGATTCTGGAAGACGGCGAGCTATTCAGTGGAGGAATTAGCGGAGAAATTAGCGTAACCGGCATCTGGGGCTGGCATGACCGCTGGACCCAAGCTTGGCGACAAAGCGCGGACCGAGTCGCAAGCGCGAAGGTCGGCGTCGCCGACGCCTGGGTGCCCGTCGCCGATGTTGATGGCAAGGATCAAGACGGCATCAGCCCGCGCTTTCAGGTCGGGCAGTTGCTGCGCGTGAAAAGCGAAACCATGCGGCTGATTGCAATCGACCATGATGGCAATCGTCTGCGCGTTCTGCGCGGCGTTAATGGCACCAAGGCGCTTTCCCATGCTGCGGGCGCGCCGATTGAGATTTATCGGGCAGCGTCCGCAATCCGCGACTTATGCCTGCGCTATGCGGAATTGCTAATCAAATCGGCTGGGACCTTTGAAGATGAAACACCGCCCGCGCTGAAAAGACTGCGCCGTTTGAGCGCTTGAATTGACCGCGGTACGCTAGCGCGCAGCTTCGCGGATGCGATTGCTTCTAGTTTTCACCCTCGCTCTGCGTTATGTTAGCGCGATGTTTTACAGGCATTGGGGCGGCGGAAGCCAATGACAAAACGATTCAAGCGCTTGGCCGCGCTGCGCTATCGTGATTTCCGTTTGCTGTGGATAGGCGAGACTGCCGCTTGGACTGCTTCGCAGATGCGCAACTTCGCTATCAATTGGCATGTCTTCGAGTTGCTGCGCGGGCAGACCTTCACGTTTAACGTTTTTGGCAACGATATTCTGATGGGCTCCGAGGCATTTGGCTTGGGCATGTTGGGCTTGGCGCGGGTTATCCCGGTCTTCCTCTTTGCCTTGCTGGGCGGCATTTTGGCGGATGCCTTCGAGCGCAGGCTGGTCATGGTCGCGGCGCAGTGTCTGTCGGCGCTGCTGGCGGGCGCATTGGCGCTGTTAACATTGAATGGACAGGCGAGCGTCGGCGCGATTTATGTCGTAACCGCGCTGTCGGCGGCTGCCATGGCATTCGATTTCCCGGCGCGGCAATCAATCGTGGCCAACGTGGTCGCGGCGCGCCACTTGAGCAATGCCATCAGCTTAAACGCCTTGGTGATGCAAGTGGCGACCATCATCGGGCCGGCTGTCGCGGGATTGTTGGTCGCGCAATTTGATGTGGGGCTGGTATACATCGTCAATACGCTGGCATTCCTGCTGTCGGCAGCCACTATCTGGCGCATCAGCCTGCGCGGCAAGCCCGCTGCCGCAGCGCGCGTCGGCTGGCAATCGCTCTTGGCTGGCTTGCGCTTCACCTTCCGCACGCGCATCGTCTTGGGCACGATGCTGCTTGATTTCTTCGCCACGCTTTTTGCATCATCCCGCACCATGCTGCCGATCGTCGCTGGGCAGATACTTGGCGTCGGCGCGGCCGGCTATGGGCTGCTGGCGACCGCGCAGCCAATCGGCGCATTGCTGGTCGGCACCTTCTTGTCCCTGCGCAGCGAGATGACGCGGCAGGGGCTTCTCCTATTGCTCGCCGTTGCGCTTTATGGCCTGGCAACGGCGCTATTTGGCGTCTCGACCGTTTTTGCATTGTCTTACGTCTTGTTCGCGCTGACTGGCATCGGCGATACAGTTTCGTCCATCATCCGCGGCACAATCCGCCAACTTGCGACCCCCGACGCGCTGCGCGGGCAAATGACCTCCGCCAATATGCTGTTCTTCATGACTGGTCCCCAATTAGGCGAACTGCGCGCGGGCTTGCTGGCTTCGCTCTTTGGCGCGCCATTCGCCATTTTCAGCGGCGGTTTGGCGGCGGCGCTCATGACCGGCTGGGTCGCCTGGCGCTATCCGTCAATACGCCGTTACAACAAGTCCGAAGACCTCAAACGCTAACAAGCTGGACTCCGCCTGTCGCGCTGGCGGAAAACCGCGTATCATACTGGTCGCGGATGCCAAAAGGAAAATGAAATGAGCAAGAAAAAACGCGAAAAAAAACGCGGATTGAAGCGTCATAGCGCCGAAGAACAAAAGCACTACCAGCGCGAGGCGCGCTTGCAATATGGTCCCGGCACGGTCAACGAGTCGATAGAACGCTGGAACCGCTACAGTGAAAGCGAGCAAGAAGCGATCATCGCCGAAGGCAATCAGATATATGTCGCACTGGCAGCGGCGCTGGAAGCGGGCAAACCCGCCGGCGACCGCCAAGTGGTCGAGCTGCTGGAGCGCTGGCAAGCGCACCTGCGGCGCTTTTATGAGCCAAGCCTGGATATGCTGCGCGGCTTGGGCCAGATGTACAATTCCGACGCGCGCTTTATCGCCAACTTCCAAAACATTCACAGCGATTTGCCCGCCTACCTGGAACAGGTAATCGACCACTATGTCGATGAATTGGAAACAGCGGAGCTGGAACGGATGCTGGCTGAAGACGCGGAACTTGAAAAACGCCGCCAGAATCTTTCGCGCTAGTTCCAAGAGCTAGAATGCCCCAGTTACATTAATTCTGGGTACAGAGCTGGTCCCCCGCAAATCATACAACCGCATACAGCTAAAAGGAGAGTTGCCCATGGCAAGTTTTCGCGCTGCCTTGTCCAATCTGTCGCTCATCCGCGTGAGCGGCGTCCGCAAAAACTTCGATATTGATGAATTGCCCAATAGTCTGACGGCAGCCCATCTGCCGGCCCTGCTCATCCTGCCGCTGGAGCTGGAAAAAGAGCGTCTTTTCCGAGAGCGCAAGGATGGGCTGCAATCTGTCACGTTCAGCGGCAGCGCCCAGTCGGTCTATTATTCGCTGACGCATCTGCTGCTAGCCGCGCCCACCGAAAAAGGCTTGGGCATACGCGGGCATCTGCCGCAGTTGGTCAGGCTAATCGACAACTATGTCGCCGCGCTTGCTGCCGATATCACCTTGGGCGAGGCGCTGCTGGCTCCGGCGCGGGTGGCGGTCGAGGCGGGCTTATTCACTTACGCTGAAAGCGACTTCTACGGCTGTGCCTTTCGTCATACCTGGATGATGGAGATCTAGCATGGGCGGCAGGTACATCATCGCCATCGACAAGAACCACGATGGGACTTTCCACGATTTAGACGAGAATCTGGCTGATAAGGTCAGCGAACTGACATGGCGTTTGGGCTTGCGCCAGCCCTATGACAGCATGGCTGATTATGGCAGGGCGCGAATCACGCTGACTAATGCAAATGGCGCTTTTTCGCCGGAGCGAAAGCTGCTGGAAATCGGTACCCGCGCGCAAATCGCCTGCCTAGACGCTGGCGAGCGCGTAACCCTCTTCACTGGATTTATCAGCCATGTCGCTGTCGAGGCTGGCGATTGGGGCGCGGGGCAGTCCGTCATTCATTTGCAGGACATTCAGCCCTGGCTGGCAGCGAGCCCCGCGCGGCTGCTGCCCATCAGCAATGTCAGCGCCGATACCGTGATTGATCGTCTGCTGGATGGCGCGCTCGTGCGGCGCGCGGCTGTGGCGGGCTTTTGCCTCATTGACGCGCCAGGTCATAATCAGATAGACAGCGTTCGGCTTTACCCGCCGCAAAACCTGGCGCGGCGCTTACAAGCCGGCAAGACGCGCTTCGCTTATGTGGGCGATTGGTGGGACGAGACAACTTCGATACGCCGCGCCATTCACGACTTGGCGGAAAGCGAACGCGGACGATTTTATATTGATCGCAGCGGCGAGGCTGTTTTTCTCAACCGGCATCAAACGCTGGTGAAAGAGACGCTGTCGGCGACCTTCGCTGACGATATGCAGGGCATGGCTTATGCCTATGGCGATCAGCGCGTCAATCGCTTCACTCTGCGCATGAGGCCGCGCGAAGTCGGAGCGAGCGGGACCGTATTATGGCAGTTGGCGCGCCCCGAGCGCATTGGCGCGCGCGCCGGCTTGTCGCTCAGCCTGCGTTTCACCGACGACTCGCAGCAGCCAGTCGCTTTGCTCGAATTAGAGCGGCTGCAGGCAGTTTTTCACCGGGATGAACAGAGCCGCGGCAGAGAGGTCAAGGAGGACGTATCCGCTCGCTTAATCGAGCTGGGCTTCACGTCCCTGCTTGTGCAGTTGGAAAATAACAGCGCGCGCGATGTTTTCCTTACTGAATTGCGCGTCATCGGCAAGCCGCTTTACCGCCGCGACCCGCTGGAGCTAACCGTCGGCGATGGCGCGGGCATTCATCTGCACGGCTTAAAGCATCTCACGCAAGATTTGCCCGCCTTGTCCGATATAGCAACAGCGCAAGCCTTCGCGAGCTATGAATTGGCGCGGCGCAAGCAGCCAGTTGGCATCGCGCGTGAATTGCGGCTGGACGCGCGCCAACATCCTTCCGCGCGCAGGCTAACTTTGTTTGAGCGCATCCGCATCAGCGAAACGCGCACTGGGCACAAAGACCAAGAATACTTCATCGTCGGCGAGGCGCATCATGTCAGCCAGGGCGGGGCGCGGCACGAGATTCGCTTGACGCTAGAGCCAGCCGATCTGTCGCGCTTTGTTGTCATCGGCGACAGCGTCATCGACGACCGGCAAGAGTTAATCGCGCCCTTCTAGCGGCGGACAGATTCCGAGGGCTGGGCTTGCCCAGCCCTTTTTTCGTTTATATGGAGGCAGTTCACACAGCCCATTGCAAAGGGGAACCGAAGGGCGAAGGCGAAACCTAGCGTAGCGGACAAGCCTTTTTTATTACTGTCATTGCAAAATATAGCGGAAGACCTCGCCTTCCAGTTGGCGAACTTGCCCGCGCGCGTGCAAGAACTGCAAATGTGCCAGCGCCTCGGCCATGGCAAAGCGCCATTCATGGGCTGTGAAGCGCTCGAAGGGAAAGATGACCATGGCAACCTCGCGCGTTGTGGCAGCGCCGTCGGCGACGGCAGCCAGCGTGTGAATCAGCCGCTGCTCATGATGCGCCAGCAGTTCTTGGATGCGCCCGCGCCAATCGCTAATCAGCCATTTATGCCCGGGCAGCGCCAGCCGCACATCAAGCTGCGCGAGCGCTGTCAGCGAATCCAGGTAGCGCCGCAGGGGATTTGGCTGGCAATGCTGCCAGGCACCGATATTGGGCGTGATTTTCATCAGCACTTGGTCGCCACAGAGCATGAGTCGGTCCGCGGCATCATAGAAAATCAGTTGACCGTCGCTGTGCCCCGGCGCGTGAATGGCGCGGAAATCGCGCCTGCCCAGGCGCAGGACGCTGCCCGCTTTGATGTAGTCTTGCCGCAGCGGATGCGGATGCGTCGCAGCCAGTGTGCTGCCCAGCGCGGCTTCGACTTCGGCGATGGTAGCGCTGTCCATGCCACAGGCGATCAGCCACTGCCGAGAGCGCGCCGCGTCCTGCTGTTTGAAGAAGAATTGCGTTTGCGGCTTTTCCAGCTCGGGCAGATACAGCGGCATTGGCTCTTCGAGGAGCCGCTGCCACCAGCCAGCCAAGCCAAAATGATCGGGGTGCATGTGGGTCAGGATGATTTTTTCGATTTCGGACGGCGCGATGCCAAGCTGGTTCAGCGCGGCGGTCCAGCGCGCTTTTGCGGGCGGCGTGTTCAAGCCGGTATCGACCAAGGTCCAGCCGCGCTCTCCGCGCAGCAGATAGCAATTGACGATGTTTAGCGCGAAGGGCAGGGGAATCTGGACTTGTAGGATGTCGTCCGTGATGCGCTTGATGCCGTTGTCGGTCATGTTTTGCCTGTTGGCTCGGTGAATAGAGCGGAGTATAGCATTGATTCTCTGCTGGGGTAGAATGTAAACGTCAGTGAGCCTTGGATTGGGGGAGACTAGCGGTGTTGTCAAGCGAACTCTTGAACGAATTACATAAACTAGAACGGGAAGACAAGGCGCAGGTTATCCAGATTCTCGCTGGCGAGCTGGCTCTCGACGATAAATATTTTCAAGATGGGGCAAGCTATGATTTCTGGTCGCCAATTGACGCGCCCGAAGCGGCCAAAATACTCATGCAGATGCTAGCTGAAAATCAGAAATCAACTGAGTGAAATATTGCAGTTTCCATACGTTGCAGTCAGGAATCGAATAGGTGAGGTTAGCTCGAAACCATTGCTTCCAATCACCTTGCAATATGGAGGGCGCGAATTAGCGACTACTGGTTTGTTAGATTCGGGTGCTGACATTAACGTACTTCCCTATCATATTGGGTTAGCGCTTGGCTGCGTTTGGGAAGAGCAAATTCAATGTGCCACTATCTGGCAGTTTAGCGGATCTTGAGGCACGTGGTCTCATTGTCAAGGGCATTGTCGCTGATGTCTGGCATGGAGAATTAGCTTTCGCATGGACGCAATCACGTAATGTGCCATTGATTCTGGGTCAAGTAAACTTCTTTGCGACTTTTGATGTGTGCTTTTATCGCACGAAGAAGTATTTTGAATTGTCGCCTACATCCAACCGCATCGGTTAAATTCCTAAGGCTTCGCCTCGGAAATATCCCCGGTGAACAGATAAAACTTGATGCCGTAAGGCGTCATCAAGGTGGCATGCGACAAGTCGCTGTCATCGCCGCTGTCCATGAACGCGCCTAGCTCGAAGCCCTCCGCCACCAGTTGCTCGTTGACCGCTTTCATATTGGGGTCGAAGTGCGTGATGGAAAAAGGCTCAATCATGCCGTATTGATGGATGCCAATCAGGTAGATGTCGTCGCTCCAGATGCCCCAGGGCATTGGCTCGCTATATTTTCCCAGCGTGTCATAGCCAGCCGCTTCCCAAAAGGCGGCTTCCCTTTCTAGATCATCTGTCATCACCGACAGCTCGCCGAACTTGCCCAGCCGCGTGATATCGGGCGCTTTGGCGACCCCTTCATGCGGCAGTTGCCGCGGCGCGGGACCTGCCGCCAGCAAAATCTTGACGCCGGTCGGGCTGGTCAGCGCATTGTCGGCGACCTCCAGCCCGCTGGCGGCGAGGGCGTCGATATCGCTGCCGTAATAGCGCAGGCTGGGGTTTTCGCCCTCGCCTTGCAGCAGATGAAGATGATAACGGCCATCGGTGTAGACATCATCGCCGACGGCGACCAAGCCCAACTTGCTGTAATATTCGCCGGCGGCGTCTGTGTTATGCACATAATTCAAGACCTCGACGTAGTTCCCCAGTTTCATGTCGCGTTCTCCTTGTTCATTGTTTTCGCATTGTTTTTGCATTGTTTTCGCATTGTTTTTTTCAATGTATTTTCAATGTATGTTCATTGCTGGGTAATTTGCCTAGCGCATCGCTCGTTTCAGCGCGTTTAGGGCGGTTTGTTCCGCCGCGTAAATGTTGTGCAGCTGCTCGCCCATGCGCTCAAAGAGGGCGTCGGTCGCGCCTTCGTCTAAGGACCAGCCGTCCAGATTATTTGCCGCCGCCAGCGCTGCCAAGTCGGCCATGGCGCTTGCCAGGCTCGCTTGATCTTGCCCCGCGAAGGCTGCGTAGCGCGCGCGCATCAGCGCTTTGCTTGCTGCAAATGCCGCCACCTCGTCGGGCAGCGCCTGCTCGGCTAGGGCGCGCCACGCGCCAGCGCAAGCGCGATAGCCAGCCGCCGCCTCGTCGAGATTGATATCGAGTATGTCCTGCGCTTCTGTCAGGAAATCGGCGTAGCACTCCCGCAGTCCCGCGCCATCGCTGTCGTCCAGCGTGATGCCTTCGTAGACGCTGCGCAGGGTCAGGTACAAGCCGGCGCGCCGCGCGAAGACCATCCGCCAGCTTTTCTTGTTCTTGGGCTGGGTCATCAGCTTCGCCCATTTCTTATAGACGGGCAGCGAAAATGACTGCGAACCGCGGCTCAAATGGGCGATATGGTCTTCGATGCCGGCGCGTAGCGCGCTGGCTAAATCGAAACTGTCCGCTGGGCACAGGCTCATGCTGCGCTGTTTGTTCGAGGGAATCGGCGCTCGCGCGTTTGCCAGAACGTCGCGGCTTAATGACCAGGGCATCGCGCTCAAGTCATCAACCGTATAGCGCTCACCGCCAGCGTCCTCGGCTTTCTCGACGCGAATGAGATGAATGCTATGTCCCTTTTGCGCGGGCGGCAGCCCGTGATAGGGCAGGCTGGCTTTGTCCGTCCAGAGCAGCGCTGTGCCGCTCGTCTGCAGGGCGTCGTTCAAGTTCGCTTGCGCCTTCTTCACGCTGGTCGTTTCGCGCATGTCAACAGCGACATTGAGGCGGGCGCAGGCATTTTTGATGAAGTCGGCAGTGTAATTCCAGCGATTGCGGAAGCCCAGCACAATCAGCGCCGAATCATACTTGTCAAATTCCCACAATATGTAGCCCGCGCCCAATCCGCCGCCGATGCCCAGGATCATCGCCTCGCTCAGCGCTTGCTGGCTTCGTGGGTCGCGCAGCCCTTGGCGCGTCAGCGCATTGCGCAGGACTGCCGTGACCGAATGGATTCCGCCGTATGTCATTGTCATTTCCTCTTGGCGCACAGGTACGCATCTGCAAGTCAGATTGTACCAGCTTGGCTTGCATCCCGCGCATGGACTTGGGATAAATCAGGGCAATCGCCTCAAATTTTATTTTAAGCGCCGTTGCATTCCTTTCTTGGATTCACTAAGGGTATAGAGCCGGGCATAGAGCTATCGGGAAGAATATTTTCCAGCGGGGGCGTCCACAACATTCTCGCTGTTTTTACAGGTGTCGCACAATGCCGCCGCGACAATTTGCTAGAGTAATGCTTCATTTGACATATTCTCTTGACACATGCTCTGGGGTAAATTGCGTCGAGGGATGGCTCAGAGGGTTGCGCCGCCAGGCTCTGCGCGGCGCGCGAGCATGACCAGCAGCGATAATGCCGCGCCCCACAGCAGCAAGCCGCCCGCGAAAGCGAGACGCCACAGCTGCGGTTCAAACGCGAAGACGACGCGGCTCTGCCCCGCCGGCACTCGCAGCGCGCGAAAGACCACATTGGCGCGCAGAATCGGCGTCGACTGCCCGTTGACGCTGGCTGTCCAACCCGGGTAATAGGCGTCGCGCAGTATCAAATAAGCCGGCGCGGGCGAATCGACCGTTATGAGCAAACGGGTATCCGCGTATTCAAGGATGTCCACCTGCCCGGCTGAATCGAGAGCCAGCGCCTCCAGATTGTCGTCGCCGTGGATGATGACCTGGTCGCCCGCGGCGAGCAGGCGCATGGCTTGCTCGCGCCCTTGCTGGCTGTCGGGCAGTATGCGCGTTTGCGATGCCAGAAAAGCGCGCGCGCCTTCTGACGGCGGCGGCACGCGGTAGACCTTGATGGCGCTGGAAAGGGCGCGTTCGAAATCCGGCGGCTGCGCTTGCAGGAAAATCCCCTTTTTGCCGCTGTAAGTGAATGTCAGCGCGAGGATGCTGTGCTCATCGGCCAAGTCACCAGCCAAGATGGAGTCCAAAGCTGCGCGATTGCTAATCGTCAGCAGCAGACCATTGTCAAGCTGGCGGGCGTCGTTTCGATTTGGCAGCGGCTGAGCGTGCAGGATGCGCGCTTGGTCGAAGAGCTCGGGCGGCCAGGGAATGCGCTCGACATCTTGCCAAAAATCTGCCAATGCGGTGTCGTATGCGATGTCGTCGTGCCAGATATCGTATACCTTGTCGACGATGAGGTAGCGCGTATCGGTCATCTGCAGCCAGCGCAGTTCGGGAATGCAAGCGCCGCGGCAGTCGGGCAGCGCCATCCGCTCCCCCAGGCGGCCATCGACGGCGCGCTGCGCGCCATCTGGCAGCAGTTGCGCCGTGAATTGCGAATAGTAGACCGTCGGCGTGATGCCACCGCCAAAGCCGTCAATGGTCGGGATGCCCCAAGTAAGCGCGAGATTAGGCATCAGCATCTCTTGTTTTTTGACCGCGTCCAAGGCGTGGAACTGCGCCTTCCAGTCCATGCCCAGGCGGTCGTAGCGGGCGCGCAAAGCAGTGATATCGCCGGGATCGAAATAGATTTGACTGATGGAAAGCGTACGGCCCGGGGCAACTGCTTCCGCTTGATATGCCAGCAATTGGCTAATGGTAAAGCGCTGACCCAGATAGACTTCCGGCGGGCTCAAATCGTTGTAGGGCATATTCCGTCCCGCCAGCAGCAGCTCGGCAAAGACCAGCGCCAAAGCCGCGTAAGGCGTCCAGCGATGACGCGAAATCAGCACAAGCATCAAAAGCAGGAGCGCGAAGCACCAAAGCGCCAAAGACATATTGCTGATGGCGGCACCGCCAAAGATCGCGCTGGGGTCGGCTTGCAGCAGAAAGCGCGTCAATATGATGAACGTGACGAGGCTTAGCCCGACCGCCGCGAGGACCCGCCGTCTGCCTTGCGCTGCTTCGTTGGATGTTCCGTTATATGATTCTTCTGATGTCTCTTCTGATGTCTCTTCTGATATTGCTTCTGACGTCTCTTCTGATGTCGCGGTTCTTGACCTGCTTATTGACCGATTTTTTGTTCTGTTTATTGCCCTGAATGAAGATTGGCGAACAAGCGCGGAAAGCCCCATGCCCGCCAAGATTGACATGCCCAAGGTGTATAAAGCCAAGAAACGCGCCGGTACGCGAAACAGATTAAATAGCGGCAATTCCGCCAGCAGCAGAAAGAGCGGGCTGCTGCGCCCCAGTGCCAGCAGCAATCCGAGCAGCGCCATGCCTATCCAGAGCCGCCGCTGCCCCACGGGAAGATGCCGCGCCGCGCCGCCCCATAGCGCCAAGCCCAGCCCAATCAGTCCAAAGTATGCGACATACTCGCCGAAGAGCTGCCCGTCGTAACTTGGCAGCAGGGCGCGCCCCAACAAGTTCAGCGATAGCGAGAAGGCGGTAACTTCCCCGGCGCTAAAACCGCCGCCGCGGTTGGACATGCCAATCAACTCCAGGCTTGGCAGCAATTGTGGTATCGCCAGCAGCAGCGCAATCAGTGTACATGCCGCCAGCGTCAAGAGCCGCGCGCCAATTTGGCGCGGACCTTCCCGCGCCGCTAGGCCAAGTCCGATGCCATATACACCGAGTCCGATGCCGCTAATGAAGACGGTCTGGGTATGCCCGCAGAAAATTTGCAGCGCCCAAGCCAAGGCGAATAAGAGCCCGTCGCGCCAAGGCGCGCCGCCGGCCATGGCGCGATGATAAAGCGCAAAAAGAATGGGCAGCCATGCCAAGCCTTGATACTGGTTAATCTGCTCGACATGCGCGCCCAGATAGCCGCTGCAACAATATACCAGCGCCGCCAGCAGCGCCGGCATGACGCGCTTCTCGACCGATTGCCGGTAGAGAAAAAAGACGCCCAGCCCAGCCAGGACGCTGTGCATGAGGATACTGATTTTGATTGCCTGCGGCGCGCGCAAGGGACCTGTCAGCCAGTTGAGCGGATAAAACGTGCCGAGCTGCGGGTTGGCCAGCAAAGGCAAGCCCATGAACAGGTCGCTCGTCCAGAGCGGCAGCTCGCCGGCGCGGAAGGCGGCGTTGCGCGCGTCCCAATAGGGGTAGAAATAGTTATAGGCATCGCCGCGCGCCAGGATAAGCTCGCTGAAGGTCAGGTGCCGAAACAAGACCAGCGTCGCGCATATAATGATCAATAGTGGCAGAAATCGCTGCCAAGTGCGCGCGCTCATAAGTTGTCCTGCTGATGGCGCTGGTAAATTGACCATTCGGCGCTGCGCAGCAAGCCGCGCGCAGCCAATGCCAGGCGGATGCGGCGCAGAATGGCACCCTGCCGGCGCTCGCGCTGGAATTGCCGCCAGCGCCCGTGGGCGCTGTTGCCCCAGAGGAACTCTTCAATCTCGGCGGGCAGTTGGACGCCGCGCTTATTGCCCCAACTGTGCCAGGCGTCGCGCTGCGCCCGCGGATGAGCCGGGCGCAGATGCCGCCATTCGCCGCGCCGCAGGAAGATAATGTTGACCTCGATATCTTCGCGGTCGCTGCCGGTGTTGCTGAGGTTGCGGCCATGGACGTGAAAGTCGCCGCCCTTGCTTTCGCTGGCATGAAAGCGAGCCTGTGCCTGCGCGCGTCCAGCCCATTCCATATCGCCCGCTACGCGGAATGCCTCGTCGAATGGGCCTACCCGCTGATAGAGGGCGCGCCGCATCATGAAGAATGGACCGAGGCCATTGCCCCTTGCGAAATGATTGGCATCATATAGCCGCGGCACATCGTGACGCTGGAGTTGGGGGAAAATGCCCAAGCGCCGCGCGGCTCTGACCCGCGTGAAGGGGAAATCGACCAAGTCTGCGTCGCCTTGCAGCGCGCGGTAGCCCTCTATAAATGCCTCGACGCTGCGTATGTCATCGGCGTTCCAAAATGCGATTGCGGAAGTCTGCGATGAGGCGATGCCGCGATTCCAAGAAGCGTACAGCGACTCGCGGCGGACATAAACTGGCGTCATGCGCCCGTAGTAGTTGGCGTTGATTTCTCGTGTCAACTGGTCGATTTGTTCGCGCTCATACCCCGACGCGTCGTTAACGATGGGCAAATAGTGGACCGAGACGCCGACTTCGCTGATTTTTTTGGCAAAGCCGAATACAGCCGCCGTAAAGATGGGCAAATGCGGTTCGCAATGATACAGGGACGAGATTACGGCGACGGACATCGATTGTGCGCTTCCTGATGGTCTTGATAACTTTATCAGATTTCTGGCTGTCGGGAAACTTAGCGATGGGTGAACTTGCCTCGCTTTTGTGGACAGCCAACTTGTCCAATAAAGTAGGACTTCTACAGGTATATCGAGTATTTCAACAAGGTCCCAAGGGCTCTGTTGAAAAACACCCCCATCCCGTAGGTCTATGTCTACGTGACCCCGGCCCCTCCTCGCCATCTCTATGGCGAGCATACCCAAAATGAGGGAAGGGGAGCTTTTTGAACCGTAATGAGCTGTTAAAGCCCCTCTCTCTTTATGGGAAAGTTCGCCATAGAGATGGCGAACGGGTTTGGGGTGGGGGAAATCGAGTATTTCAACAGAGTCCTTGGCTCGCCCCTACAATTTGTTAGTTTGATGTGAAATGCGGCAGTTGTGGATTCTGATGCAATTGCCCTGGGTGCCCCTACAATTTGTCAGTTTGATGATAAATTCGACAATTATGGATTTATATGCGATTGCCCTGTCAAGATTTGGGTAGCTCGGCGCTGGCGAGCGTACCAGCACCGACGCCAGCGGTATCAAGTATGTTCAAGCGAAGCCGCCCAGCCTCTTCAGGGATGGGCAAGAACGCGTCGACTGTGAGCGCGCTTAAGGGGGATACCGCTCCCAGTGCAACTGCGCCGAGCCGATGCCCGGCTTCACTCTGGCATTCCAGTTCGGCGTGCCCAGCCAGGAAGCAGCCAAAGCGACCTCTCACGCGCGCCCAGCCCGCGCTGACGTCAACGGAAAGCGGCTGGTGGACGCAGCCGACATCGGTAACATCCAGTATCGGCGCGGGGCAAAATGCCGCCGACCAGGTTAGGCGCTGATGGGCGACTGCGCCGGGGACCAGCGTGAACAGCGGGCTTAACACTTCCGCTTCTAGGATGTAGCCGGGCGAAGTGATGGGAATTGGCGCTGGCGCGCCGGGGGCTTCTGTCCAGCATTCCACTGTCGCGCCCCCGTCCGGATATTCGGCGTCGGCATCGTAGGGAAAAGCCATGCAGAGCGCGAAGCCGGCGGCGCGGTCGGCAAAGGCGATCCAGCCAGCCGGGCTGTGGACGCCAATCTTGCCGACTATGCCACGATATTGCACCGCCAGCAGCCCGCTTTCCGCATCCAGTTGATACTGCGGATTGTCATCGCCAAACATGACCGCGTAGGCGCGCTTGCCTTTGGGGTCGGTCGGGATATACAGCCAGCAGTCGTCGTTCATGCCGCCGGCCTCTGTCGCGCAAGCCAACTGCGCGACATCCCAGATTGACCAGCGTATCGTCCGCCGCGTGATGTTCTCGAAGGACAAATCAAGCTGCAAACGCGCCGCGCCTTGGCCGAGGCTGAGCTTGCGGCGGATGCGCAGTCCCGAGCGCTCATCGGGCGGGCTGGTCATGATGACCGCGGCCGCGTCATTGTCTTGGCTGGTTCGGAAGCTGTACTGGCCCGAATCGAGAACGGGGTCGGGGGGACCAGCCCATTGCCCCGCGCCGTCCCAGCCTTGCGGGGCGGGCCAGGTCTTGTCGCCGCCATAGTTCTTCCAGTTTTTGATGGTGCCGTCGCCGGCATGTTCCGCGTAGCTGAAGCGCTTGCCCAGCAAATCGGGATTCTTGAAGAGGTAATCGCGCGGACCCAAGCTGAATCGCATCAAGCGGCCGCCGATTTCTGGCACGCAAACGGCGTCAATCAGACCGTTGCTCAGATGAACGGCGTTCCAGCCCTGGTAGGGCAGCTCTTCGACAGTCGCTCGATAGCGCATTCGCTTTCCTCGCTGAATTGCTCATGGCAATTGCATCAATAATATCTTCAACACAGATAATAAAAGTAAGTCCAAGAAAATAATGAATACCAATATATCTAGATTTGTATTTTATAAACCGTGTCACTCATGCGACGAGAAGGCATGATATTTTTTGAGCGCGACAATCTTTATCGCTGCCGCCGAGCGGCTTTGGCATGACTTCATTGGGTTTATTTCTTTGCCGCAGCAGTGATTGCATAATTATCTTGGCATTATCTGCCAGCGCCTGTGGCGCGCGCAGGCTCAGCCAAGCGCCTTTAGGTCAGAACTGCTGCCCGGCGTTTTTGGCGTAACATAGACGCCGCCTTCTACCTGCGCTGGATGCCTGAAATGCTGCCGCAGATGCGGGATGTATTCCAGGAAGATCGCTTCGTGCCCTAGCGCGATATGATTGAAGAGCGTCAAATGCTGGTGAATCTGACCCATGTCGCCCACATGCGGCACAATTGGAATGCCGAACTTGCGCGCCATCAGGCTGACGGCGATAAATTCGCTGACCCCGCCGAGCCGCGCGCAATCCGGCTGCAAGAACCCCGCCGCTCCCATCTGCAGGTAATTCTTGAAGATGACTTGATTGGGCAGGTGTTCGCCGACCGCCAGCTTCATCGGCGCGATGGCGCGCGCCAGCGTCTGATGCGCCAGCGCATCGTCGGGATGGCCGGGTTCTTCAATCCAATAGGGATTCATCCCAGCTAGCTGCTGGCACATGTCCAGCGCCTGCGGCAAGGTCCACTGCTGATTGACATCGAGCATAACGCGAGCTTCATCGCCGACCGTTGCCCGCACCAAGAAGGCGCGGCGAATATCGCGCGCTGGATCATGCGAGCCGACCTTGAGCTTGACCGCGCCAAAACCCTGGTCCATCGATTTGACGAGATTCTCTATGATGGTGTCATCCGAGTATTGAATCCAGCCAATCGATGTGTCATAGCCAGGATAACCCTGTTCCAGTATCTTCATCCGCTGCGCCCGCCGCGGCAGCTCATTCCGCAGCAGCGTCAGCGCCTCCGCGGCGCTCAGCGCGTCCTCTATGTAGCGCAGGTGCAGCGTCGCCAGAACTTGCTCGGGACTCAAATCCAGCAGCAGCCGCCACAGCGGCAAGTCGCGCGCTTTCGCCCACAGGTCGAAGCAGGCGTTGACAATCGAGGACAGCGCCAGGTGCACCACGCCCTTATGCGGACCCAGCCAGCGATACTGCGGGTGCTCCAGCATGGTGGCGTAGACGCTGGCGAAGTTCGCCATAAGCGCTTCAATTTCGCAGCCAAGGAGGACGCGCGCCAGCTCGTCTATGGCGCGGCAGACCAAGTCGTTGCCGCCGCCCAGGGTAAAAGCCAAGCCGATGCCGCGCAGTTCGCTATCTGTTTCCAGCCGCGTCACAGCGTAGGAATACTGCGGGTTGTTATGTACGCTGTCCGCGCCGGCGCCGGCTTCCAGCGCAAAGCGCAGATCATGTGTGCTTATTTTGCTAATTTGGATGGCGCGCATGTAGATTCTCCTGGAAGGCGTTTTGCTCAGGGCAATTGCATCAAAATCCATAACTGCCGCATTTCACATCAAACTAACAAATTGTAGGGGGGAGCCTTGGCTCGCCCATGAATTTGGGTGCAAAATCGTGGGTGATTGAACCGCAGTGTCTACGCGCGGCACAGGGTCGCGTGGGGCGCGTGGACACAGCCCTGCGACTCTGACCGTCAATCGCCCCTGGTGCATTTCAGATTATTGGGCGTTCACATGGCATTGCCTTTCAATAGCAAAACTAAGCACAAAACCGCGAAGAACACAAAGTCAAATAGACAATTTCCATCAAGAATCTGCTATAGGGCAATGCAACATCGCTAAGTCTTGGGATTCCCTCCAAAGTATTGAAATGCACCCTCCTTTTGGGGCTGAATGCCCTGCTTATGGATATTCTACTCAGCGGATCAGCCAGGAGGTAGGCATGGAGGCGTATTATTTCGAGCACCGATCTGCTTCCAATCGCTGGTTATTCGATTCTCCTGTTTAGTGATCTGGCCACCTTTTCTACATGTCCATTGCCGCAACTTGCGCTCGTAAATATACACTGTGCAATAATGACCAGGCGGCCTAGTTTGGGTAACTGACCACTCGCCAGACGACCAACCGCAGGTCTCCTTCGGCGGCTCAGTCGGCTTCACAGGACAGCCGCTTGGACTCCAGTCGCTCCATGGGCTCCAGGGGCTCTCATTGGTATCGCATACACCGGACGTCCGAACCGACCGCGTGGATCTGCGCGTTTGGGTGCAGCCTTCCGAATCGCGTGAATCCGTACGGGTTTCCTGGCGCTTCTTGCATTCCCGGTCTTCATCATCGTCTTCATCGTCTGTAGGCTTGGGCTTTGGCGGAACATCTGTCGCAGTGGCCACAGGCGTAACCGTTGGCACAGGCGTAACCGTTGGCACGGGCGTAACCGTCGGCACAGGCGTATCCGTCGACGTTGGCGTGTTCGTTGACGTATTCGTCGGCGTAAAGGTAGGCCTTATTCTCGGGAAACTGAACGACAGCGGCGGTCCAATCGGTCCGAACTCCTCATATTTGACGCCATCCCCTAGCCTGTGCATACGCGCTGTAATTCCCGCCTAGCTTGTCATTAGGAACGCTGAATTGAGTTGTCCCCGCCGGCAGCGACAATTCCTTAGGCTCAGGCGTCGGTGTGACAGTAGGCGTGTCAGTCGCCGTAGGACTGGCAGTGAAAGTTGCCGTTGTCGTGGCGGTGAATGTAGTCGTTGGCGTGTCTGTGGACGTTGCTGTCGCCGTGAACGTAGCCGTTGGCGTGCCTGTGGGCGTGTCTGTCGGCGTTACTGTCGCCGCGAACGTAGACGTTGGCGTGTCGTTGCGGTGGGCGTGTCCGTAGGTGTGTCTGTCGCTGTGGGCGTGTCTGTCGGCGTTACTGTCGCCGTGAACGTAGACGTTGGCGTGTCTGTTGCTGTCGCCGTGAACGTAGCCGTTGGCGTGTCTGTTGCTGTGGGCGTATCAGTCGCTGTCGCGGTAGGCTGCGGCTCCGCGAAACAGGCTTCGGTCAAGGTAAAGCCTTCGCTAAACGGGCTGTTTGTATAATTCACGTCGCCAAACGAGCTGATGGCGACGACATAAACGGTATCGCCTTCCTCGTAGCTATTGCCTAAAGGCAGGCAATGCTCTTCATCTTCATCTTCATCCTCAGCAGCTTCATCCTCAGCGCTTCCCTGCACCTGGTCATCGTCATTGTCAGGCTTGGAATAAAGCGCGTAGGTTAAGGCATTCGCCACCGGTTTGAAACAGATTTGACGCTCATGGCAGCGCAGATCGGTAGGCGCGGACAAAGCCTGCGCTTTGATAGGCGTTGGGCTGGGCTGCGGAATGTACTTCAAGTCCTCATCATCGCTCCAAGGCCCGCGCCGCTTGTAATGAATCCCATCGCCCGCTGCTCGAACGCGAATTGTATAGGTCCGCCCAGGGATCGCTCTATCAAAACTGTACGTCAGAATGCTGCCAGGCAGTCGAGTAATGCTGGCTATAGTGCCATTGTGCAATCGCAGAAAATACTCTTTCGCACCGTTTTCTCTTGCCCATTTCACGGACACGCCATCAAGCTTTGTCAGCACCGGTTGGGCGAGTTCCTTTGGCGGCGGGAAGCTAAAATCATCAACAGTTGTGTAATGGCTTGTGCGAAAGCCAGGTGCCTTCGCTCGCACCTGCACCGTGTACATCTTGCCGTATTCGAAAATGCGGTTGCGATAACTGGTCGCGCCGTCTTTGGCGAGATCTTCATCCCAAAACCCGCCACTTTTGTCGCGCCAGCGCAACTGGTACTCAGTAGCCCAAGTGACCTTGTCCCAAACAATTGTCTTGTTTACTGATGCCCGAATATTTTGTGGCGCAGCCAAACAAATCTGCGCCAGCGCCGGCGATGCGCTGAAGAATAGGACAAGCGACAAAAGGGGAACAATTTTCTAAACATACCAAATCCAACCCATTACTCGATCCGCTCCGCAATCAATACTAACACCATTCAAGCGATCATGCTACCTGCATGTTCGACGCTGACCCCAATTCACCCCAGATTTTTCGAGGGCAATGTGTGCGCGCCGCTAAAACTAAACCAACATTCTCCTGCGCCGGCGCAGGCATGGGCTTGTGTTGTCGGTGGGGGCAGGGCAGTTGCGTTAGATTATATTATAACCACCGAGGGTCGCATATGAGCTGCTGCGCCCGAATAGTTTGAACTTCACGCTCGGCAAGGCGCTGCGCAATTTGGAATGCCGTCGCTTGGGTCGTGCTGCTGGCTTTGGCGCTGCCAGCCTTCTGGATCATCATGACGGCTTTCCGTCCTAATTCCGAAATCAATACCTTCCCGCCGGTGTGGATACCGCAGCGGCTGACCCTGCAAGCCTACGCCAATATGTTCGGCTTAAACCCAGAATTGCAGCAGCGCGTCGCTGTCGAAGCCTATTTGCGCAATTCGCTTTTGGCGGCTGGAACCAGCACGATTGTGGCGGTTTCGCTGGGCACGCTGGCGGGATATGCCTTCGCGCGCTTCCGCTTCCGCTTTCATACGCCGCTGTTCTTGGGCATCATGCTTTCGCGCGCGGTGCCGGGGGTGGCTTTGAGCTTGCCGCTCTTCTTGCTCTTTAACCGCGCGGGCTTGGTCAACAACATATTCGGCTTGGCTTTTGTCTATGTCGCCGTCAATATCCCTTTCACCGCTTGGCTGATGGATGGCTTCTTCCGCCAGATCCCCCAGGAGCTGACCGAATCCGCTTATATCGACGGCTGCGGCCACTGGTCGGCTTTCTGGCGCATTGAACTGCCGCTCTCGCTGCCGGGCTTGGCGACAGCCGCAATCTTCGCCTTTTTGGCGGCTTGGAACGAATTCCAGATTGTCAGCGTCCTGGCGCGCAATAACGCCGCCAAGACTTTCCCGCCCGGTCTGTTCGCTTTCACCGAGCAGTTCACGGTCGATTGGCGCGGCATGGCTGCCATGAGCGTGATTATGATGGTGCCGGCTGTCATATTTGTCATCTTGGTGCAGCGCAACTTGGTCAGTGGCTTGACCTTCGGCGCGGTAAAAGGCTGACAGATTTTGGCGCTGGGCGAAGGCCTTCCGAAGTGCCGCCAATAATTCGTTTGACAGTTACATGACGGCCTCATTATAGAATTGCATCGCTAAACCGTTTGAATTATCTTGCAAATATGTTATCATTGTCATGAATCATAGGGATTTATGCAGAAGTAAGCGAGGATAACATGCAAATTCTCTGGGCAGAAATTTTGCCGCCGCTGACCGTTATCGGAACTATTCTCATATTTTGGTGGCGGATGGACAATAAGATTGAGAACTTGAACACGAAGATAGACGACTCGAACAAGAGCTTGAATACGAAGATAGACGACTCGAACAAGAGCTTGAATACGAAGATAGACGACTCGCACAAGAGCTTGAATACGAAGATAGACGACTCGCACAAGAGCTTGAACGCGAAGATAGACGACTCGCACAAGAGCTTGAACGCGAAGATAGACGACTCGCACAAGAGCTTGAACGCGAGGATAGACACTTTGGACAAGAGCTTGAACGCGAATATTAATGGTGTGCGTCTATCCTCGGAGAACGCGCATCAGTCGATACGTGATGACTTATGCGATCTGAAGGTCACTACAACGGCAATTAAGACCGACGTGGAATGGCTAAAAAATGAGCGGAAAAAGTAACTGAGGCCTCTCCGTTTGCCAAGAAGCCGGCATTAGCGCGGGCTTTTTTTGAGCGCGTACCGTGCGTATAGCCCAATCGCATAGCCCAATATGGAGGTGGAGCCCGAGCATGAAAATCACTGATAGCGAAATCCGCGTCTGCAAACATCAAGAAGAGGTCATGGCGGAAGGTGAAATGCGCGATGTCCAGCGCTCGGACTTGCATTTCATCATGGTCAAGCTCGCGACCGACGCCGGCATAGACGGCATTAGCATGGGCTTCGCCGGCATGGGCGCGGAGATGGCGGGCAGCTTCGCGGCTGATTCGCTCAAACCGTTTTTCATCGGCAAAGACGCGCCGGCGCGCGAAAAACACTGGCAGGACTACCGCCGATATGAGCGCTTCTGGCACTTCCCGCCGATATACTCCTACGGTCCTTTTGACATCGCGCTCTGGGATATCGCCGGCAAAATTGCCGGCCTGCCTCTCTACAAATTGCTAGGACAATATCGAGAAAAAGTCCCGACCTACGTCAGTTCGCTCTTCTTGGATTCGCCGCAGGATTATGCCGATCAAGCGGCTGAATTCAAGCAGCAAGGCTTTCACGGTTACAAACTGCACCCGCCGGGCGATTATAACGAGGCGCTGGCAGCCTATCGTTTGTGCCGCGAGCAAATCGGCGATGACGCGCATTTCAAATTGATGGCGGACCCGGTCACCGCGCACCTCTATTACGATGAAGCTTTGCGCATGGGGCGAGAGCTGGAAAAGCTGAACTATCATTGGTTCGAGGAACCGCTTTACGATGTCGATTTCCACGGCTTGCGGCGGCTGGCGCGCGACCTGGATATTCCCATCGCCGGCACCGAAGTGCTGGCTGGCTCACACTATTCAACCGCCGAGTGCATCGCCAGCGGCGTCGTCGACATCGTGCGCAGTGATGTCTCGTGGAAAGGCGGGGTAACGGCGCTGATGAAAACGGCGCATCTGGCCGAGTCATTTGGCATCCGTTGCGAGGTGCATACGGCGGTTTATCCGGCGCTGGACATCGTGAACTTGCATTGCTGCTGCGCCATCGCCAACTGCGAATTCTTTGAAGCGCTGATTCCCAGCAGCTTGATGAAGCTGGGCATCAAGAACCCGATTCAGATTGACGCCGCGGGCTATGCCCATCCGCCGCAGGGCGCGGGCACCGGCATCGACTGGGATTGGGATTTCATCGACAAGGCGACGGTGGCGGTGCTGTAGAGTTTGGTGAGCGTCAGATCCGGTTTTTTATCTCCGATACACAAAGGCGCAAAGAGGCGCATCTAGGCTTTGGGCGAGTATCACAGGTACTTAGGTGGCTACATCCTCGGTGCAGTTAGTCTGGTCTGCGCTCGCTCCGCGGCCAGGGCAATCGCTTCAAAATGATGGCGGACGAAATGGCGGGAATCTAAACTGAAAATTAACTACAGAGTACGCAGAGAAAAACACAAAATGTCATATTTCAACGGGGTATTTTGGTGAATAAACGTCTCTCCAGTGCCCCTTGCCTATTCCTTGCCGCGAATTTAGTTGAATAGTGGTCTAAACTACCAAAACTCTGTATCGGAGGGCTGTGTTTTCGCGCTCCTCTGCATCCTCTATGTTGGAAAATATTTTGATGCAATTGCCTTGCTCCGCGACAACTACAATTGATGAAAGAGGTGAAAATCGTTATCATTGAATATGGTGCCGGGAGATGTAATTATATCGTTGTGCAATTATCGATGTCTCATCCGCGTTTAGTCGATGTTTTGCGGAGGTACAGGAATGGGCGAAGCAAACGGTAAGCAAGCGAAGAGGGATGCCAAGAGCGCTTCTGCGGTTAGACCGAATAGTATGTCAGCGCCGGTGACAGGTTTGCAAAGGCCTGCTCCCGAGGAACAGAAGGACCTAAGCGCAGCCCAAAGCGAATACTTGAAGAGTATACGGATTAGCGTGCGGCAAATGAAAGCCTGCGATGGCCGTCCGCTAGACGAGTTGCTTGATGAATTGCGCGCGGAGACGATGGGATATGACAAAACCCATCAGGACGACTAGGCATTTTGACCGTCTAGTAAAGAATCTCCGCAAAGACCACCGAAGCGTCGGCGAAGACATCGCGAAGTTTGCCGCGCAACTGCATCGTGGGGAACGCAGAGCAGATAGCTTACTCAAGGGTATGGCCAGCGCCGACGTTTATCGGGCGAGAATTACAAACAGCTCAGCCAAGAGCGGCTCGCGCGGCGGCTTTCGGATTACTTATTATATTGACGATCGCGTGATCTGGCTGCTGCATATTGGACTGCGTCGAGATAACGACGGCGTGAATCCAAAATGGATTCGCCAAGTCTTGCGAGATCTGTCTTTCGAGTGAGCCTTGATGTCGAAGCGCGCCAAGAAATTACGGTGTAGATCGACAGGTCAAAGACCAGCGCGACCACTAATCCGTATGGAAGACCTCGTCCAGCGTCTTCCACCATTCGCCCTCGGCGCGGTCGGGCACGGGATTCTGCATCGGCATGCAGATTTCCCACCACTTCTGCGTCGTCTCATCAGCCGCCATTTTTGCCATATCGGCTTCAAAGTCGTCGCCATGGTATTCCATGTAGGCGAAGAGCAGGTCGCCGTAATGGTAAATCGAATAATTGCGGATGTTGCATTCTGCAATCTTTTTCAGCACACCGGACCAGACATCGGCGTGCAGGCGCGTATATTCTTCCAGATGCTCTTTTTTGATGCCGATGACTTGCCCAAAACGTTGCATGTTATTTGCTCCTATTTTAGATTTCGGGGAAGGATGCGAAAGTCACCCCAGGCTGCAACAATGCCAGTGCCTCCACAAGCTTTATGTCTGTAATCATTTGAATAAGAGTGTCGGGTCGAACCGTTGCCGCCACAGCCTTGACAAATCATCAAAGGCGCGGAGTGCTGAATAGCAACAATGCCAGCGCCTCCACAAGCTTTATGTCTGTAATCATTTGAATAAGAGGGTCGGATCGAACCGATGCCGCCACAGCCTCGGCATCTTACAACCGTAATATCATCCAGTGTTTCGATAATTGTGATTTTCACCTGAGCCATGATAATGAATCCTGATAATAGGCAATACGCTATGGTTCACTCACCGTGATTTGCTGAGCAAAGTCTATTCCTTACTAAAGTTTTCCGGATGGCGATATTTCACCGTCTGAAGGTGCTCGCAGTATAGCGCCAGCACACCTTCATTCTTATAGACTTCGTAACTGACTTTGACCAGACCCATCTGCGCGTATTTCGGTTCTTTGCTCAGTTGCGTGCGCACGGTGTAGATGGTATCGCCGATGAAAACCGGCTTGATGAAGCGCAGCTTGTCATAGCCATAGCTGAAGGTGTGAATGTTGTTATGCGCCATCAAGCCTAAGCCGATGCTGAAAACCATCGAGCCAGCCACCAATCGCTTGTCGAAGATGCCCTCTTCGCGTGCGAAAATCTCATCGGCGACATAAGGGTGCATATCAAGCACGATGGCGTTGAAAATCATGCACTCGCCTTCGGAAAGTGTGCGCCGCATTGATTTGATCTTTGCGCCAATCTCGAAGTCTTCGTACATCCAGGTTTCGGTATTAAATTGGGGCAGGTCTTTGTGCATTTCTAGGGGCGTATTTTCTGGCATGATTGTCTCCTTAGCCGCTAATCGCAAATTCCGCCATGATGCGGTCCGTATCTTCGCCGATGCGCGGCGCGCCTTTGGGGTTCTTCAAAATTTCCCCGTCAATGCGGATGGGGCAGCGCAGCGTATCCAGCTTGACGGTTTCGCTGCGCGCGACCTCTTGTACCATATCAATCACTTTGAATCCCTCGTGCTGCAGCAGCCGCTCCCAGGTTAGCACATCGGCGCACCAGATGTCTTGCGGCTCCAGTATGCCCAGCCAATGCGCCGTTGATTGCCCGCGCAGGTGCGCGACCAGAATCGCCTTGATTTCGTCGCGCTTTGTGAACCAAGTCGGCGGGTCGCGATAAGCCAGCAGGGGTGGGCAATCCAGCAAGTCGCCCAATACCGGTATCGAGCCCATCGCCAGCGCCAGATAGCCGTCGGCCGTCTCGTATATGCCATAGGGCGCGGCCAGATAGGCATGGGCGTTATTGATTCTGCTGCGCTGCGGCAGTTTGCCGCCGTCATTGAGGTGCGTGGTCAGGACTTCGAATTGGCAATCGAGAATCGATTCCAGCAGGCTGACTTGCACCAGGCCGCCGTCGCCGGTCATGCCGCGCCGCACCAGGCAAGCCAAGATGCCCTGCACCAGATGCGCGCCTGTGAACAGGTCAACAACCGCCAAGCCAAAGGGCGTCGGCGGGCGGTCGGCATCGCCGTTAAGCCAGACCAAGCCCGATATCGATTGCAGCAGCAAGTCTTGCCCGGGCTTGTAGACCCATACGCCTGCGTTGCCATAGCCGGTAATCTCGCCGTAGACCAAGCGCGGATTTAGCGCGCGCACGCTGTCGTAATCCAGCCCCAGCCGCGTCATGACGCCGGGGCGAAAATTTTGTATCAGTACATCGGCTTTGGCGATTAGCTCCTGCACCCGCGCCAAATCGGCTGGGTTTTTCAAATTTGCGGCGAAGCTTTCTTTGTTGCGGTTGATGGAATGAAAGAGTGTGCTTTCGCCGTCCAACTCTAGCTCGGAGATATAGAGCTGCCGGCAGAGGTCGCCGCCGTCGGGCCGCTCCACTTTTATCACCCGCGCGCCCAAATCGGCCAGACGCAGCGCCGCCGACGGACCTGATAAAAATATGCTAAAGTCGAGTACCAACAGACCTTCCAGCGGTCGCATAATGGCTTTGTTCTCCCTTGTTAGGCACTGTGATTCTGTTTTGCTTGCAAAAACACATTTTATATGTAAAATATAGTCAGCAATACATAATCTGTCAAATCGAATTTCGCAGTCCGACAGCGAAGGCTAAGCAGCGGGGGAGGCAAACATGCTTAGAGTTGATAGCCACCAGCATTTCTGGAACCTAGACGAAGTGGCTTACCCATGGCTGGTGCCCGCTTATGGTCCTATCTATCGCAATTACGATGCCGCGGAATTGGTGCCACAGCTGGCGGCATGCGGGGTCGACAAGACCGTCATCGTGCAAGCGATGGATTCTTATGCCGACACCGACTCGATGTTGGCCATCGCGGCCGATGAGGACTGGGTGGCTGGCGTCGTTGGCTGGGTGCCCCTGCATGATCCCGCGGAAGCCGAGCGCAAGTTGGATGAATATGCGCTTAATCCCTATTTCAAGGGCATGCGCCATTTGATTCACGAAGAGAGCAATGGCGATTGGGTCATCCAGAAACAAGTGATTGAAGGCTTGCAGTTGCTGGCTGACCGTGGCTTGACCTTTGATGTGGTGGCGGTTTTCCCCAATCATCTCGGGCATGTGCCGGAACTGGTCGAGCGGGTGCCAGAGCTAAAAATGGTCATCGATCATCTGGCGAAGCCGCCGCTGGACGCAGCCGAGCGCGCCGTCTGGCGCGACCAGCTGGCCGCCGCTGCCCAAAGCCCGAATGTCTACGCAAAGGTATCGGGCTTGAATACGGTTACGCCCGATTTCGAAAACTGGACTTACGAGGATATCAAGCCGCTTATCGATTACGCGATTGAGCAATTCGGCGCGCATCGGCTCATGTTTGGCAGCGATTGGCCCGTGGCAGTGCTGGCTGGCGATTATGCCAAGGTCTGGGGCGAAACCAATAAAGCCATCGCCGACTTGTCCGATGCGGAACGGGACGCCCTGCTTGGCGGTACGGCGAACAGATTTTATGGGCTTAACTTGTAGTCAAACGCTTAGGTGGTAACTTGAGGGGAGGCGGCTTCTTCCTGCTCTGCGCGTATTTCAAGACGTCCTTCAATGCGCGCTAGTCGTTGCCGGGAATCGTCAACCTTGGATTCAACCCTACGAATATCTGCCCGCATTTCAGCATTTTCCGCCTTCAATTCTCGGCGGGTTTCGGCATTCTCCACTCAAACTTCGGCAATATCGATTTTAAGGTCAGAACGGACTTCCGCAATATCGCTCTTCAGTTCAGTACGGACTTCAGCAATATCGCTTTTCAATTCAGTACGAACTTCGGCAATATCGTCCGTTAGCTCCTTGCGAGTATCGGAGATATCTTTCTTGAGTTCGGAGCGCACGGCGTCGATTTTGCTGTCCAAGCGCCAAACTGCGGCAAGAACGGCAAGGATCGTTACCACAACATCCAAAGACAAGTTGGTGTCAAATTGCATTGTCTGCTCCTGAGCATGATTACAGCATTATAACCTGTTCTGGCGTGATTTCAAAATCTGGTTCGCCTTGTTTATGGCAGCGCAGTCCCGCCTTGCGCGCTGGACCTATAAGCCGCTTCCACAGTCGCCATGGTCTCGATGGCGTCTTCAACCGAGGTTGGCAGCGTGTCAGCCTCGCCATTGGCGCAGCGCATCAAGCTGGCCATGGTGCCGATGAAAGCCTCGGGGAACCAGGACCCGTCAATTTCCAGCGACTGCCATTGGGGCAGCCTTTCACCATCCAGCAAAACGTATTCAAAGCGGTCCGGCACGCCGTCCGGATAATTCATGTTTAAGCCGGCGCGGATTTGGATCGCCCCCTTACTGCCTTCAAACTTGACATAAGATTGCTGCTTTTTTGGTCCGTAGGCGTGGCTGTGATTGGTCATCACGTTAACGCGCGGGTTTTCGCCGTAATCCATGATAATCATCGAACGGGCACCGCCTCTCAATTCTGGTGCCGAGGGATGGCTCATCGTCTTGGCGTATACCGTTTTTGGGCTGCCACAGAAGGACCGAACCAGATCGATATAATGAATGCTGTGATAGAGGATTTCGACGCGCGGCAGTGGGAACAGAAAGCCCCAAAGCTGCCAGGGTGTATTGCACTGAACGCGGAATTCCATATCGCAGAGTTCGCCAATCAGTCCCTGATTGATGATGTCGCGCGCGGCAATGATAAAGGGCGCGTAGCGCAGTTGGAAATTGATGGCTGCCAGCAAGTTCCGCTCGCGGCAAATGCCCAAGATTTCGCGCGCCTGCGCCATGTCTTCACCCATGGGCTTTTGAATGAGGACGGCGCGCCGCGCTGGGATTGCGCGCAGAATGTCGCTGATAGCGCCGCCCGGCACCGCGACATCAAAGACAGCGTTTTTTGGCGCTGCGGCAATCGCCTCGTCCAGCGACGCGTAGATGCGCGGGATAGCGAACTTGGCCTTCATCATGGCGGCGCGCTCGGCATTGATGTCGAAGCCGCCAGCCACCTGGAAGCCCGCGCTGCGATAAGCCGGATAATGGGCGTCGTGCACGATGCCGCCCAAGCCGATGCTCACGATTGGAGGCGGGTCTTCTGGCAAGAGCGCATTTTGTTGGTAACTGAAAGCGGGCATAGCATTTTCCTTTTTTTCTGACTTTTCCGCTTGCGTATGCCTTGCTTATGCGAAGCGGGGCTTTGTGAAATTCTGTTGGCGCAGCGGGCTTTGGGCATGGCTTCAGTCTGGGTCGGCTATCATATCGCGCTGTTCAGGTTCATAGCTCAAGCCGGCGCGTTCGTTGATTTGACGCGCGCAATGGCGCAGCGCCGCGACCACTTTGTGCGGCTCGCTGCTTTGCCGCGTCGCCGTCAATTGCGTGACCGCAACCGCCGCGGTTACGCCGACAGCCGGGTTGCCGACCAAGATGGCGGTATCCTTTAAGCCGATGAAGGAATCGTCGACAGCGCTGGAAATGCCCGCGTGGCGGATTTCCGCGATGCGCCGCCAAAAGCGCGCGCGTTCGCCAGCGTCCATGCCGCGGAAGTCCTGGTCCTGTTCCAGCGTCATTTCAATGCTGCTATCGCGCATCGCCGCGAGCAATAAGCGCCCCGAGACCGTCCGCGCTAGCGGGAAGGTCGCGCCAACCGAGACGATGATTTGCACCTTCTCTGGGCTTTCTACCTGCCCGACCACCAAGAGCTGCCGCTGCTGCATAATGCTGATATGGCAGGACTCGCGGATTGTCCATGCCAATTCTTGCATGGGCAACTTGGCCATCTGCAGCAGGTGCTCCAGCGGCGAATGACGATTCGCCAATTCAAAGAGCTTGAGCGTCAGCATGTATTTGCCCGAGACATCGTCCTTGATGACGAAGCCGCTTTCTGCCAAGCAGGTCATCGTGCGGAAGAGCTGGCTGGCGCTGTTCTCGGTCTGCTCGGAAATCTGCGATAGCGAGAGCGGCTCGGAAGCCGCAGCCAGCAATTCCAGAACAGCCAAGCCTTTTTCCAAAGCCGGCACGCTGTAATTTGGCGCTGTTTTGCCCACGTTCATCGCTGCTGTCTGTTGGCGCTCAGCTTGCTTTTGCCGCCGAATCAAGCGCTTTCCGCGCCTTGCTTGCGTTGGACCAGGTACAAATGCTGGCATGCGAGCACGATCTTGTTATGCTGGTTAAAGACCTCGACCTGCTCGACGACATAACCGTGGTCAGGCCGTTTGGGATAATCGCGCTTTTCGCTGATGGTCGCCTTGACCGTGATGGTATCGCCGATGAATACGGGCCGAATGAAGCGAACGCGGTCGTATCCATAAGAGAAAGCGACAGGATTGATCTCGTTGGCGGTCATGCCGATGGCGACGCACAGGATCAAGGTGCCATGGGCGACGCGCTCTTTGAATACCTGGGTCTTCACCCACTCGGCGTCCATGTGATGCGGGAAGAAATCCCCGGTCTGCCCGGCATGCAGCACGATGTCAGCTTCTGTGATTGTTCTGCCAAAGGTCTCGCGGCTTTCCCCGATGATATAATCTTCAAAATAGCTGGTTTTGATCATTTGCGCTTCCTATCTTTCATTGCATTTATTCCGCTTTTATTTCTTTCATTCTAGGCAGATAACCTAGACAGATAACAAGGTAGCTGCGAATTTTGTGCGACAAATCACCACAAAGACAAAATGCCTACAAAATATAGTCAAAAATTTCGGAGTCATTTATACTGCCGGCGGGCGGCTGTGACGAAGCCTTCCTCCCTAGCCCCGCGCGCGCTTGACAAGAACCAGTCCGCTCACTATATTTTGCATATAAAACTGAATTTTGCAAGTAAAACTGACCATGGCACGGCGCTGCGAACGCTTAAAGAAAATGCAATCGGCTGGAGGGATAGGATGAAGACCCTGTTGCGTGGCATCACCTGGAATCACTCGCGCGGCTTTGTATCGGTGGTGGCGACTGCCCAGCGCTTCTGCGAACTGCGCCCGGACCTGGAAATCGTCTGGGAGAAGCGCTCCCTGCAGGCATTCGCCGACGCGCCGATTCAAGGCTTGGCGGAAAACTATGACTTGCTGGTGATTGACCATCCCTGGGCGGGTTATGCGGCTTATAGCCAAGTCTTGGTGCCGCTGCAGGAAATAATTCCAGCCGATTACCTGGCGGATCAAGCCGTCAACTCGGTCGGGCATTCGCATGCTAGTTATATCTTTGACGGCAGTCAATGCGCTTTGGCGATTGACGCCGCCACGCCCGTGGCTTCTTATCGTCCCGATTTGCTGGCGCGCTATGATTTGCAAAAGCCAAATACCTGGAGCGACCTTTTAGCGCTGGCGCGGCAGGGGCGGGTCATCATGCCCGGCATCGCTATTGATACGCTGATGAACTTCTATATGCTTTGCGCCACGCAGGGCGAAGCGCCCTTTGTCGACGATGAGTGGGCGCTATCCGATGACATGGGCTTAAGCGCCCTGGAACAATTGCGCGAACTTGCCTGCTTGTGCCCGCCGCAGATCTTCACCTGGAATCCGATTGCCGTATACGAAGCGCTTTCACGGCGCGAAGACTTCGTATTCTGCCCTTTCGCTTACGGATACTCCAATTATTCGCGCGCCGGCTACTCGGACAATGTGCTGATATATGATGACATGGTGGCAATCGAGGGTCACGGGCGCTGCCAATCTACCTTGGGCGGCACTGGGCTTGCCATTTCCACCGGCTGCAAGTCGCTGGAAATCGCGCGCGATTACGCCATGTTCAGCGCCAGCCCGACTATCCAGCGGACGATTTTCTTCGAGAATGGCGGCCAACCCGGGCACCGCGCCGCTTGGACCGATGGCGAGGTCAATCGCCGCAGCAGTAACTATTTCCTCAATACCTTGCCCGCGCTCGACCGCGCCTACCTGCGGCCCCGGTTCCCCGGCTATTTGCACTTCCAAGATCATGGCGGCGCGCCCATCCGGGAGTATTTGATGCAAGGCGGCGATGGCTCGCAAGTCCTCGCCGAGTTGAAGCGGCTGTTCCAAGAAGCCAAGCAACTTTAATATGGGCCTATACACCTTGCGCCGTCTTGATTTATCAATGCCTTCGCGGTAGCGGCTAAACGCGCTGCGCAGGGGAGCTGGCGCAGGCTAGACGCCGATGTCTTCGTTCCAAAGTTCGGGTTTGTCGCGGATGAAATCTTGCATCAGCCGGTAGCAGGCTTCGTTATCAAGCTGAACCAGATGCACGCCGCGAGCGCGCAGGTAATCTTCTGGACCTTGAAAACTGCGGTTTTCGCCGATGACGACCGTCGGAATCTTGTACAGCAAGATGGCACCGCTGCACATATCGCAGGGCGATAAGGTGCTATACAAGGTCGCGCGTTGATAATCACGCGCGCCGAGGCGGCCGGCATTTTCCAGGCAATCCATCTCGGCGTGCAGCACGGGGCTGCCGCGCTGTACGCGGCGGTTGCGCCCGCGCCCGACAATTTCGCCATCAAGCGCCAAGACCGAACCGATTGGGATGCCGCCCTCTTGCAAGCCTTTTTTCGCTTCTGCTATAGCCGCCGCCAAGAATCGATCCATCTTTCGGTCCTTCGGTTTATTTGGGGTTCATTCAAAATGTCGGAGCGAGCAAAGCGCGACAATTATTGTTTCACGATGATTGTTTAACCATGATTGTTCATGGTGATTGCCTCATAATGGTACTTCTGCTATCCCCGAAAGCGCTTCGTTCAAGCGCCGCCGCCACGCGCTTGCCAGCTGCGCCGGCATATCGGCGCAGCCGACGGTCTCCAGCGCGAAAGACGCCGCCGCCGCGCCATAGCAGCCGGCTGTCGCCAGGTCGCGCGCGCGCTGCCAGCCGACGACGAAGCCGCCGCAGTAAGTATTGCCCGCGCCGGTCTGGTCGACCAAGTGGTTCACAGCCACTGCTGGAATGGCATAGGCTTTGCCGTCGCCGTGGCGCGCCACCAGCGAGCCATGCTCGCCCATGCGCAAGGCGACCATTTTGCAGCCATCCGCCAGCATGCGCCGCATAATGTCGGCTTCGTCTTGGAGCCCGTACATGGTCTGGGCTTCGTGCAGATTGGGCGAAACGATGTCGGCCTGGGCAATGCCGCGCCGGAAAGCTTCGTGGTCGCCGCTGAGCATGAAGATGCGCACGGGTTCCCAAAGCAGCGTCGCGCTTGGGAAGCGCCGCCGCCAAGCCGCCACGTGCTCAGGTCCGCGCAGCAGGGTCAAGCCGGCCGCGCCAGAGAATGGGATTTGCGGGCTGTCCGCTTTGGGTCCGTACATGAATGGCTCGACGACATCGACGCGGAAGATCTCGTTGCGGACGCCATTCCATTCGAAAATCTGCCAGCCGCGCACTTGTGGCAGGCGCGTCCAAGCCAAGCCCGATGTATCAAAGTCTTTTTCCAGCCGCGCGCGGATAGCCGGCGGCAGGTCCCGCCCCACCAAGCCGACCAAGGCGGGGCGCTCGCCAGCCAGCGCCATGCCATAAGCAGCATGTGTGCCGCCGCCGCCCAGCACGCCCATGCTGGTGCGGCCATCGGGATATACGATGTCGTCGATAATGATACTGCCGACGGCGATGAAGTCGGGCGCGGACATGGCTTAGCGCTTCAGCTCGGTGATGCGATGGCTGGAGTAGATTTGACTCGCACCATTCGCCCAATTGACCGTTCGTCCGCCCGCGAAGTTGCGGAAATAGGGCGCGCCCAAGGCGGCCGCGCGGGCTGCGGAAAAAAGCGCGCCCGGGATGCTGTATACGATAGAAGCGTAACGCTCTGGGATTTGCCGCGGAATCGGAAGCAATGTATCAACATATTGTCGAATCTCGCTTGCGTTGGCGGTGGAGACCAGCGCGATTGGGCGCGCGATGCACTGCGCCGCGCGCGCCACTTCCGCCATGCGGTCGGCGTCGAATTGATTGGCGGAAAGCAAAATCAGCGGCGTATCGGCCTCAGCCGCGAAGTATTGCAAATGCGACCATTCTTCGGTTTCTTGCGCCAGGGCGGCGTCGCCGCTGGCTTCCAGCACTTTTGCCGCGCTGAACATGGCAACGCCGTAAAGCGGTCCCGCGCCGACAAATTCAAATAGCCTGGCGTCGCGCCAGCGCTCAACCAGGTCGTCGACAAGCGCTTCGCAGACCTGGATGGTTTCTTCAACCGCGTCCGCCAATTCGGCGATTGCCGCTCGCTCGGCATCGGCGGCGGCGGTGCTTAATGCGCCGCGCACCTCGCCTATGCGCAGCGCCGCCAGCAGCAGGGCAATCTGCGATGCCAGGTAGGAACGGATGCCAGGCACGACCATGCCAGCTAATTCATCGGGCAAGGGCGGCACAGCGGTTTCGAAGACCGTCTCGGCGGCGGCTCCCAGGGGACCGCCCGGGTTGCCGGTCAGCGCCACAGCGGTCGCGCCGGCTTGTCGCGCCAGAGCCATCGCTTCAATCGTGCGGCTGACTTTTCCAGAGACCGAAACACAAATGACAAGATTGGTCTTGGGACCTGTATCGGGCAGGAAGCCGGCTGTATAGCGGCTGAAAGGCAGCGAGCTGAGCGCTTGCGTTGGCAAGCCCGTCAACTGATGGAATGCCAACTCCGCGCCGACTGGGGCATGGTGGCTGTCGCCGCAGCCGACCAGATAGATGCGCTTGGCCGATGTGCAGGTTGCGAAGTCGAAGGCGCGGCGGGCTGCGGCGTCGAAGGGCTTGACGATAGCGCGGATGAGCTCGGGCAGCGTGTCGATTTGCTGGCGCATGGGGCTACGATCGGGCATGGGCATTGGCCTTAATTTGTGAATTTGATAATTCCGCCACTTTAGCGCATTTGCCGAGGCGCTTCAAATGCTTGCCCACGTCAGATTCTTTGTATAATCTCTTACAATCTTAAGGAGAGTCCAACTTGATGAAAGCGCTACGAAATGATTGATTATACACTTGGTGCCGAACTTAGCGAGATTTTATCCCGCTATCGGAGATCATTTGCCGAAAAAGTCTACACTATTGAGAATCAAGACCACGACGTTCTAATGGATGTCTTTGGCTTGACACCCGATATCAAAAGAGAGAATCGCCAGTATTGGGGACGCGAGTTGGGCATGTGTTGGCAATTAATCGTTACGCGCGTATTCCAACATACGCGGGACGATTTCGAGCCTGCATTGCGTGTTGATAATGACGAGCCTTGCGACTTCAGGATTGCTGATTTTGCTGTGGATACCAAATACCGCATTGGTTCCGGTGATTCGGGCACGCTCAAGAAATTTCGCTCATACGGACCTCTACTTAGAGAGTTGGGCTATGAGCCGATTTTCTTAATCCTTCGATCGGACAATTTGCCAGCGGCAATCACAGCTTGTCTTGCGGGCACTTGGCAAGTACTGACAGCTATGGACAGTTTTGACTTTATCGAAGCCCATACCGGCTTTGATTTGTACCAATATCTCAATCAAATAAGGGGAGATTATCGCTTTGAGCGCTAGCAAACATTGGGTTGTCATCATTGCTTGGGCGCAGCGCCTGTTTTTCAAATCCCGCTGACAATCTCCTGTGGATGATGTCAATGTATTCTGGAACAATTTCGATGCCGATATAGCTTCTGCCAAGATTTTGCGCTGCTAATAATGTTGTTCCAGACCCAGCAAATGGATCGAGCACAATATGATTATTGGAAGGTGGCGTCAACATCCTCACCAGTTTTTCCATCAAGGCGAGCGGTTTGACGGTGCAATGGATGTTGAAATCTTCTTCTCGTTGCTTTGGGATATTTTCGATGATATTTGACTGAAAAGTTCCATCAGGGTTATCAGTGAAAAACAATCCCAGTTCGTATTGCATGAATGTGTTCAAGTAGTTTTTTTCGAGTGGCTTTTGCAAAACGGCTATGGCTTCCCATTCATTGCGTAAACAACTGTGCCAACCTTGCCACTGTTCGTGATTTGCATAGCCCTTTTGTTTTAGCTTGGCGCTCAGGTTAAGCCCTTTTGGAATCCCGCTGGGGCGGCGATATACGATGCAATCTCGCGCATAGAACCCCGCCTCCTCCAAGGCAACCTGCGCATGAGCTACTGTTCTTGTACTGTTAAATACTGCGACAATGCCACCAGGCATTAAAACGCGAAATACTTGCTTGCCCCATTCCAAGCACCAGTTTTGATATTCGATAATGTTTGCGCGATTTCTTTCGTACCATCGCTTGTTCCGTAACCCACCGGCTAGCCCGCTGCCATACGGGATGTTCTTGACAAGCGTCTTGCTGCCGTTCGCTTGTGCTCGTTGCGTTCTTCGTTTGATTTCATCCGTGTCCCATTTGGGTCCAAGGAACTCGTAATTGTATGGGGGATCCGTTATGCAGGCTGAAATAGACTTTTCAGCAAAATTGGGGAGAATATCTCTGCAATCTCCTAGGATAATCTGATCGGTAAATGACATGGCCCCTCCAAATCATATAAGCGATTATAGCTTGTCAGCAATGCATATATAAAACGCGGCTTATGCGTCCAAACTATCCATTGCCGATTGAAATTGTTTTGGATACCAAAGGCTGTGACGAAACTGAGATGGCTCTGACTTGGCGCTAGTCGCCCGGTTGCGCTTGATTTTAGACTTCTTCGCCGGTATAGCTGCAAACCCACTCACTGGCTTGCCCGCCGCAGTGCCTTGCGAGCCTAGGTTTAGCTTAAGTTGTCTTTGCTGGCAATGGTGCTTGGGCCAAAATGGACCCGTATCGTCAAAGAATACCCGCGATCTATGTTCATTTTCATAATAAAACACATTGCAGCGGCAGCTAGGGCATTTCGTCCAGTATCGGCGCGGCTTGTTGGATCGCATCAGGCTGTCCTTTTTCGTAAAACCTTTATCATTAATCTCAAGGCTAAGCGATATTGAGATGGCTGGCAGCCCCCTATTCTAGGGGTATTGCGGTGACGGCTTAGACGCGCGCGTCCACCAGCAGTTCATGGACGAACACACTCACCCAGCTCACAGCCACCGCCACATCCGCCAGCGCAATCGTCTCTTCGCATGTATGCGCGTTTTCCAGCACGACTCCGATCAAGCCCAAGCAGCGCGCATGCAAACTGAGCAGCATGTCGTCGCTGCGCGAGACATAGCCGTAATTGAGTTTGACCGTGCCTGGGTGTTCACGATTGATGCTTGCCGCCGTTTCGCTCGCCAGCTCCTGGTAATCCAGCGGCACGACCGAGCCGCGGCCATATCCGGAAACAAAGGCATGAGAAGCGCCAATACCCGGTACGATGCCGGCCGCCAAATCAACATTGTGGGCGTCGATATTGATAAAACCCAGGCGCGGCGGCAGCGCTTGCGCCAGCCGCGCAGCGCCTTGCCCGAATAAACCGATTGGCGGTCCTTCTTCATGGTCGGTGAATGCGATCATGATCTTGCGCCCACGCGCAGCCAATTCATCGGACATCGCGTTCAGCGAGCGTGCCGCAAGCAAAGCAATCAAGACGCCGGCGGCGTTATCCAGCCCCGTCCCAAGCACATGACCATTGTCCAGGCGCGGTTCGGCAGCCATCAACACGGTATCGCCCCAATCCAAGGCTCCGCTCTCGGTCTCAAAACCAATCTGCCATTTGCCAGCGACCTGCTCGAATTGCATGTTGCCCTGCGCCACGGTCGAGACGCGCCGGTCCTGATAACGGACGGCGATGGCGCGGCAGTGGTAGCGTGGCTGCGGGACCCGAATCGCGCAGAGCGGATAGAGCGTGGCTTCCGCCAGATTCAAGACGCGGAAGGACGGCCGATCCATGTGCGCCGTGACGAGCAGGTCGGCAGCGTCGGCTTCCGCGCCAATTTCGATTGCCAGGTTGCCCGTCGTTAGGATGCGCCGGTCGGCTGAGAGCGACAAACCCAGTTCATTAGCGATCGCTTCGATGACCTCGCCGACCGCGCCAGGCAGGCAAGCGCCGCCGCTGGGCGCTGGTGCCGCCAAGAGACGCTGCAAAATGAGGTACATATTGTCCAATTCGCTTTTCGACATATCGGCGGTCATGGCTGCTCAATCTAGGAATGAGATTAGGTATGAGATTAGGAATGAGAGAGCGCGGCGACGAACAGCGCATGCACGCCATCGGTATCCAGGGCTTGGATGACATGAACATTGGGCGCGTTGCCGCTCATGTAATTGTAATCAATGACTGTTTGACCGCGCGTATGCTGTCCGTTCAGCTCGACGGTGACGAAGAATTTGCCGCTCTGTTGTACCAAGTCCGGCTGCAGCGTGACCGCCATCGCCAGCGGGTCCGGCAGCAAGTAAGCCGGGCGCTTGTAAATAGCCTGCAGGCGCTGCGCCGTTTGACGGGAGATCTTGTCGAAGAAGCGTCCCGCGACTGTGTCGATGGCGCAAAGCGCGTTGAACTTGTCCCATGTGAATCCATGCGCCAGCGTCGTCTCCCAGCTGAGCATGGTGGCGTCGGCAAAAGCCGCCAGCGTGATGTAGGCTGCTTCGGGATCGGTATAGATATTGTATTCGGCGGTCAAGTTGGGCGTATTGCCATGCGCCGCGATGGTGCCGCCCATGAAGACGAATTGCTTGATGCGCGCCGGAAACTCGGGATCGAGGCGGATGGCGGCGGCGATATTGGTCAAGGGACCCAGCGCGACCAAAGTCAATTCGCCCGCGTATTCGCGCGAAAGCCGCAATAGCGCCAGTACCGCATGCTCGGCTTCAAGCGCGCGGCTTAGCGGCGGACGGTCGCGGAAATCGCCCAAGCCGTCGCCGCCATGGAACTCGGCCGCGTCTTCCCAGGGTTGGATCAGCGGCCGGTCGATGCCGGCGTATACCGGCACGTCCGCTTGCATGATTTCGAGGATGGTCAGCACATTGGGGTTGACTTGCCGAATATGCACGTTGCCGGTCAAGGTGGTGATAGCCAGCACATCGACCCCGGGGTGGGTCAGCGCCAGCATGATGGCTTGCGCGTCGTCGACGCCGGCGTCGGTATCAATGATCATTTTCATGGCGCTTCCTCATTTTGCTTGGATTGACTTTTGCGCAAAGTGTAACACAGCACAAGCGGGATTCGCGTTCCTCGCGGGCAGAATCCAAGCAAAAGCGCCCCGCCCCCAAGGCTTGATGAGCAGACCAATAGCGTTCGCTAAGAAAACCGCTGTCCCGCCATGAACCTGTGTTAGCCTGCAAATGGCAAATCGACGCCAAAAACTTTGCAAAGGGGGGATACAAACATGTTGAAGAAAGGTTTCTGTACGCTGTTAGTCGCATTTGCTATCGCATTCACGGCTCAAGCCCAGGATGGCGCGCCGGCCGCGAGTGAGCTGGCAGCCGCGGGACCCACCCTGCCAAGTGCTAAATCGACCTCATGCACGGCATCTGGCGACGGCACAAGCGTCACGGGAAAAGCCACAGCGACCATTTCCAACGGGAAAGTTACATCGGTCAGCAGCAAGATCACCGCTTCATCGACGAGCTTTCCCTATGGACTTGGCAGCGATAGGGCGCGCAGCGGGATATCTGGCGACAACAAAGCCTGGCTCATAGTTGAATATCGGGAATACTGGTTCGGCTTGACCATCAGCAACCGAAGTTGTACCGCCTGGATAAGTCCTTGACTCTAGAGAGGTTCTACATATGGCAAGTATCAAGATCGTACACACTAATTCACAAAGGAGAAGTTCGCATGATGTTGAATCGCTTGCAAAAAGTTCTTGTCATTCTGTTTGTCATAAGCGGCCTGACAACATCTATGGCAACTGAACCAGAACCGTCTCGCGATTGGATCAATTAAAGAGGTTGTAAGGATAGCTAAGCTGTACGACTTGTCTGTATTTGCCGAAGCTGCGGATGGTTTTGATCTCGCAATGTTTGAAGAAGAAGCTCGCAAAATTGCCGACGTACGCGCGCAAGCTCTTGCGGACGATATCTCAGCATCGAATGAGTCAGCGTTGGCAGATGGTGACGAAATTCAGTTTTTCGCTAGCTATGGCTTCACGTTCCTGCGTTGCTCGAAAACACACACGATTCCCGGCGTAGGGAAAACCATCAAGGTGAAAGCGACCGCCAAATACTCGCATAACCCGAAGAAATTCTTCAGCGTCAGCAAACCTGTATATCATGTCGAAGGTACAGCGATTGCCAACAATATCACGTTTACGCATGTCCAGACAAAGTCTTGGATCAACAATGGCGACAAAAAAAACAAATTTATCCGCTACATTTACCGTCAACGCGATTGCCGGGGGTGTTGCAAACACAAGTTTTGCCGACAGTTGCCGAGCAAGCAAGACGATATAGCGCAAAAGGAGCATCTCCATGAGCCTGGAATACTATCTCGTTCAAACCCTGTCGCTAATCTCTCTGCTGCACTTGCCCCTGGGAATACTGACCTTCTTATGGGTCTATCCCAAAACAGAAACCAGCCGGAACTTGATATTCTGGGGGGTCATTATCTGGTTTCTGCCGGTGCTGGGGTCCATCGTCGCTTTATCGCTGCTTCGCCCGGCGACCCCGCCACAGAAATCCAAGAGATAGTCCGCGCTTTCAGGGTTCGAATGACGTGCCCTACGCGTTACATGAGACAGAATATCGAATCAGCTCCGCCTGTCTATTGAGACGGGCGGTTCTATCTTGGCAAATGGACTTGTCAGAACTTGCTTGAGGGCATTTATTGGGGTAGCGCGCGCATGTGGGCTGAATCGGAAATTTCTAAGCGGGCAAGAGTCTTCATCCATTTTCTCCATGTACTCGGTGCCTCGGCCGCTTCAGCAAATTATTACCGGCTTCGCAGCGCGACGGTTTCCGACTCATCATGGTTTTGCCGATTCCGACCAAACGTGGGTATAATAAGCTCATCAGAATCGCATCTGATAAAACCCATATCCTAAAGTGGAGGAATCAAATGAAAAAGCTAAGTTTTATGTTGGTAGTGGCGCTGGTGTTTTTGACGGCATTCGCCGCCTTCGCCCAGGACGAACCGCTGCGCATTGTTTCCGTAATCAACGGTACGCTCGGTGACAAGTCCTTCTTCGATAGCGCGCAGCGTGGCATGGACGCCGTCGCCGACGAATACGATATCGAGACCGATACTGTTGAGCTCGGGATTGACCCCGCCAATTGGGAACCTGGCTTGTTGGATGTCATGTCCGATACCGATTCCTACGACATTTTGGTCGCTGGCACCTTCCAGATGATCGACTTTATGGCTGCCAACGCGCACAACTACCCCGACAAGCTCTTCATGTTCTACGACGCGCCCATGCCCTACGACAACCCCGATGTCTGCATTGAAGGCTGCGCCAATGTCTATTCGATGACTTATGCCCAAAATCAAGGTTCTTTCTTGGCTGGCGTTTATGCCGCCGCCGTGACCATGAGCGGCATTGACGGCACCAACGAGGCACCGACCATCGGCGCAGTTGGCGGACAGCAGATTCCAGTCATCGACGACTTCATCGTTGGTTACGAGCAGGGCGCTTGCCTGGTTAATCCCGACACTGTGAGCATCGTGCAGTACGCCGGCAGCTGGAACGACCCCGCCCGCGGCAAGGAAATCACCCTGGCAATGTATGAGCAGGGCGCGGATATCGTCTTCCAAATCGCTGGTGGCACCGGCGTCGGCGTCTTTGAAGCGGCGCACGAACAAGAGCGCTTCGCCATCGGCGTCGATTCCGACCAGGCTGTTATCGTTGCCGAGACCGATCCCGACCAAGCCGAGCGCATTTTGACCAGCATGATGAAGAATGTCGACAACTCGATCTTCCGCGCCGTTACCCTGCACCTCGAGGGCGAATTGCCCTATGGCACGTCCGAGAGCCTGGGCATCCCCGAAGGCGGCGTCGGCTTGGCGAAGAATGAATTCTACGACATGGCCACCTCCGACGACATCAAAGCCATGGTCGAAGCAGCCGAAGCCGCCGTCGTCAATGGCGACATTGAAGTGCAGACCGTCTTCACCAGCGAGGACATGATGGCTGCGGTTGGTACGGCTTGCGCCGATATGCCAACAGCGGGTATGAGCATGGACGACATGATGATGGACGATATGTAGGAGGGCTTGCTGCTCATAGCTAGGGCTGGTCAGAACAAGAACAGTTCGGCCAGCCCAGTTATGCTCCCTGAATCCGACATGGTTGCCGCTTTGCATTTCATAAATGAGAATCGCAATTTTGCGTATCGCGTCTTTTGTGGTGATAGTGCGGTTAAGCTCGCCGAAATTGAGTCCGACTCAATTGATTTAGTCCTCACTTCGCCGCCTTATTTTCGGCAAAGGGAATACGCTACCGAAGGCATGGGGAATGAAGAAACGGTTGAAGAATACATTGACAATTTACTGATTGTCTTTGATGAAATCATTCGGGTTATGAAACCCACTGGCAACATTGTCTATAATTTGGGTGACAAAATAATTCATGGCAGCGCGCAGTTAATCCCTTATCAATTCGCGCTCAAAGTTCTCCAGAATTTTGACCTGCGATTAGTGAACGACATTACTTGGGTAAAGTCCAATCCAAGTCCGCACCAATTTTCGCGCCGACTTGTCGCGAGTACCGAGCCTTTTTTCCATTTTGCATTAGGTAAACAGTACTATTATGATCGCAGCGCGTTTTTGCCGACCGCGCGTAGGAAGCGCTCGAAGCCAAGTGATAAGTTGGGCATGCGCTACCGAGAGCTCATTGAAGAATCCGACCTTAGCGAGGAGCAGAAAATACAGGCGCATAAGGCGCTAGATGAAGTCATTCTCGAAGTTCACGCTGGCAAGATTCACAGCTTTCGGATGAAGATTCGCGGCATTCACGCGCCGGCGTATGGCGGGCAAGAAGGTGGGCGCAAAATGCGAATGGAGCGTTACGGCTTTACCATAATTCGGATTTCGGGGGATAGACTCAAGCGCGACGTGATCGAGACCCCGGTTGAGAGTCTGCCAGGAAATGGGCACCCGGCGATATTTCCGGTTGCGGTGGTAAGGGAACTCATTCGTCTGCTTTGCCCAAAAGGTGGCATAGTTTTGGATCCTTATCTTGGTAGCGGGTCTACAGCAGTGGCAGCTTTATTAGAACGCCGCAACGCTGTGGGCATAGATATCAGTGAAGAATACTGCATAGCAGCTGAGCGGCGTATTCGCGAGGCTGCTGAAATGTTGCGAATTCCTACGCAGGAGCAACTGATGTGATTGCCGAGCCGCGGATCTTGGAGTTGTTAGAAGAGATCTATCAAGAAGCATTGGCTTCCTATGGCGGCAGTGTCCAAGCGCAAGGCATTCCCAAGCAGGAAGAAGAGCTACTATCCACAGTTATTCAGAATCAGGAAAAACGAAAAGGAGCGGTTGCAGTCCTCACGACTTTGCTCGTCAAGAAGGTAATTAGTCCAGGGCAGGACATTCGTTTACATCGCGCGGAATTTGACGGTGGGTTTAATGCCCGCGGGTTCGATACGGATTATATAACGCCTTTCTTGCGTTCAAAGCAGTTTCCGAGCATGAGCGAGTCAGGTTGGCTTACACGCTCCTTTGAGCAATCGCATCCATACTATTTCGATTTCCCGGGCAATATCACGCCAAAGCAATTAAAATCGGCATTCTTACATATTGTTGACATTGCCCAGAACAGCGATAGCAACAAAGCTAAATCCTTTTTACTCCGATTGTTTATTGGCTTAGTTGAAGCTAGAGACAGGAACAAGAATCTTCGGCTTGCGCGTCCTGTCAACTTGTCAATTGCGCAGCTCGTAGACAGGCTGATTCAACACCACGAAGTGAAGAGCCCAGGCGCGGCGAGATTGCCGGTATTAGCCATGCACGCTATTTTGACCGTCCTTGCCCGAGAGACTAAACGATATCGTAACTGTCAACTCTTGCCGCTGGAAGCGCATACAACCGCTGACTCGCGTTCCCAGCTTGTTGGCGATATAAACATATTGGACGGCAATGGCACATTTTTTGAAGGCTATGAAATTAAGCACAATGTGCCAATTACTACAGAACTGATACAAACTTCATTTCAAAAGATAAGAACTACACCAGTCAAGGTATTCTATATCCTCACAACTCATACCCATGAGAATTATGAGGCGTTCAAACCCGAAATTGATCATATTGCGCATTCACATGGCTGTCAGCTCATTGTTAATGGCGTCGACCGCACATTGCTTTATTACTTTCGGCTTATCGGCGACACGCGTTCTTTCATAGACCAATATGTGTCGCATTTGGAGAGCGACGACGTGATAACTTTTGAAATAAAGGAAAAATGGAATAAAATCGTGGCAAATAATTAGCGCATACGGCTTGCGATAGTCTAGAGCGGAAAGGATACTCTTGATGCCACTCCGCCGCGGTCATGCGAGTGAGCATCATTTTGATGTCAACTGTGTGTTAATGTATATTGTATCCAGGCAATGAAGGGGTAGTGACAATGAAGAAACCTTTAGAGAAAGAATACGACTTTTTCCTCGAAATCCAGGCGAAATTGGCACGGGAACATGACGGAAAATTCGTAGCGATAAAAGATAAAAAAGTGCTTGGAATCTATGATGATTACCGACATGCTGCGAATGCTGTATACCCTGAACACGAATACGGCACGGTGCTGATGCAAACGATAAGCAAAGACCCGGATGCCAATACGATTGTTATTTACTCGCCATTTGTGGTACCGGCCAGATGAGCCCTAAACGGCATAGCTTCACGAAAATGGATTTCTTTCTCAATGAATTGTATTGCTTATTCTCCTTGCTTTTTATGCCTCTGTGGTGAAATAACATGCCCATAATCGAAACCCAAAACGTCCACAAGATTTACCCCAACGGCGTACACGCCAACGACGACATCAGTTTCGCCGTCGAGCAAGGCGAGATCCACGCCCTAGTCGGCGAAAACGGCGCCGGCAAATCCACCCTGATGAAGCTGCTCTACGGCTTGGAGCATCCGTCGTCGGGGCGCATCTTCATCCGCGGAGAAGAAGTCGAAATCGACAATCCACAAGTCGCCATCGAGCACGGCATCGGCATGGTGCACCAAAACTTCATGCTGGTGGATTCTTTCACCGTGGCGCAGAACATCATCCTCAACCGCGAAACCAAACAGGGCATGTCCATCGATTTCCAAGCCGCTGTTACCGATACCAGCGCGCTGTCGCAAGAATACGGCTTGGTAGTCAATCCCAATGCCAAAATCGAAGACATTCCAGTTGGCATGCGCCAGCGGGTAGAGATCCTCAAGGCGCTTTACCGCGGCGCGGAGATCTTGATTCTCGATGAGCCAACCGCCGTCTTGACGCCCAGCGAAACCCAAGACCTGTTCGCAGCCATCCGCAACTTGGTCGAGGGCGGCAAAACGGTCATCTTTATCACGCATAAGCTTAAAGAAGTGATTGAGATATCCGACCGCGTTACGGTTATGCGCGACGCCCGCGTCATCGGCACAGTGCATACCGCCGCGACCGACGAGCGCGAATTGGCGCGCATGATGGTCGGGCGCGAGGTCTTCATGCAGGTTGACCGCCCAGCAGTAAAGCGCGGCTTGCCCGTTCTGGACGTGCAAGACTTGACCTACGCCGACGACAGCGGGCACCAGCTGCTCAAGCAGGTCAGCTTCAGTGTCTATGAAAACGAGATCCTGGGCATCGCCGGCGTAGAAGGCAACGGCCAGACCGAACTGGCAGAGGTGCTGACCGGCTTGCGCCCGCCCACCACCGGGGATGCCTATATCAACAAAGAACAGATTCTGGGACGTGGTCCCCGTTCCGTGCGCGAGCATCAAGTGGCGCATATCCCGGAAGACCGCTTGACCAACGGCGTCGCCCTGTCGTCGACCATCGACGACAACTTGATTATTGATCGGTATTATCGTGAACCATTTACGCGCCGCGGTTTGCTGGATATCAAAGCCATCGTCGACAACGGGGTGAACCTAATCCGCGAGTTTAATATCATCGCCCCCAACGGCGCTATCCCGGTCAACGCGCTTTCCGGCGGCAATATGCAAAAAGTTGTTGTCGCTCGCGAATTGTCCTCGACGCCCAAGCTGCTCATCGCCGCCCAGCCCACCCGCGGCGTCGATATCGGCGCAATCGAGTTCATCCACCAGGAATTGGTCGATCAACGCACCAGCGGCCTGGCTATCCTGCTGATATCGGCCGACTTGCAAGAAGTGATGAAGCTGTCCGACCGCATCATGGTGATGTACGAAGGCGAGATTGTTGGCATCTTCCCCAATGACGAGAGCCTGACCGAAGAGCGCATCGGCTATTTTATGCTGGGCGCGGAACGCCAGGATGCGGCTGAAATGGAGCGATACGCATGACATCCTTGCGCAGCAATCTATTGATGATTGTCGGTGGATTGGCCGGCATACTGGTAACGCTTTTCATCACCAACACCTTATTCGACGGCTCGATGGAAAAGATGACCGGCACAGCAACCTGGCAGAACATCCTGCTGGTCAATGTCTTGGTTGGCGCTTGCATCTTCCTCTTTGTTGTGGAATTGCGCCGGCAAGCCATTCGCGTCATGCTCACGGTCATCGTAGCTCTCATATTGGGCTTCATAGTAACATTTGTCTTCAATCTCGACGCGGCTGACCGCTTTGCCAGCGGCGAGTTCCGCGCCCAGGTGCTGTCCGATGCCGTGCCGGTCGAAAATGACGAAGTCGACTTGGAATACAACAAACACCGCGGCGGGCATTTCAATAAGCCGAACGTGGTCGAACCTGTCAGCGAGATTGCCTGGACCTTCGCCGGCAGCGAGGGCGATGTCGTCTCGCTGCTTGCCTATGCCAAAAATCGCCGTTCCGAGATTGATGTGCTGGTCGAATTGCGCGATGATGCCGGCGCTGTGCTGGCAGCCGCCACCTCCGCCACCATGACCCAGGTCGAGGAAACATTTGACGACCTTGTCAGCATGAAAGACGCCGTCATCGAAGGCTATGAATTGCCCGCCAGCGGCGTATATACGCTTTATTCGCGCCCCGAAGACATTGAAACCGCTACTATCCTTGCCGAAGCGATGAACCAGTCGCAACTGGCATTTGAGGCGCTGCTGCTGGGTCCCATCGAGCGCGTCAATCGCTGGGGCGTCTGGATACAGGACGCCATCACGCTGATATTGCTGGGGCTGTCTTTCGCGATTGTCTTCCGCGCCCAGCAATTCAGCCTGGGTGCAGAAGGGCAACTTTATTTTGGCGCTTTGGTATCCGGCATCATCGCGCTTAACTCTCCGCATATACCGGGCATCATCTTGATTCCCTTTATAATCTTGGCATCTGGCACGGCGGGTTTCATTTATGGGCTGATACCGGGCGCGCTGAAAGCCTATCTAGGCGCGAATGAACTGGTCTCGACGCTGATGCTTAATGTCATCGCCACGCGCTTCTTCGAGATGGTTCTCAACTTCCAGCTGAAGCCGCCGGACGCCGGATATGTCGCGTCGAGCAAATTCACCGATAACGCGATATTGCCGGTCATTGTGGAAAAGACGCAGGTAACAGTCGGCGTCTTTGTGGTGGTCGTCGTCATTTTCATCTCCTGGCTCTTGATACGGCGCACGCCGCTCGGATACGAAATACGCATAATCGGCTCCAACCTCAAGTTCGCCGATTACGGCGGCGTCAACTCGCGGCGGACGATAATGCTGGTGATGGCAATCAGCGGTATTGTGGCGGGCTTGGCGGGCATGCACTTGGCGACCGGCATTCATCGCCAATTGATTCTGAATATTTCCTTCGCGCTGGCTTTCGAAGGGGTGGTGGTCGCCTTGTTGGCGCGCTTAAATGTGCTGGTGGTGCCCTTCACCGGTTTGCTCTATGCCTATTTGCGGGCTGGCGCGCAGTTCATGGAGCGCGACGCCAATGTCAGCTTTGAAGTGGTGCGCATGATACAAGCTATCATCATCTTGCTCATCACAGCCGAAGCGCTTGTATCTTTCTTCCAACAGCGACAAAAACGCGCCGATATCGACGAAAGCGGACATGCAGTGGCATCTGTGGAGGGTAGCGATGTTTGAGAACGTCATTGACGGCATTTTCAGCGCTGTATTTCTCGCCGCCATCCTGCGCGTAACGACGCCGATCCTCTTGCCATCGCTGGGCGCGCTTATCTCCGAGAAAGCGGGCGTGCTCAATATCGGCTTGGAAGGCATGATGCTGTCTTCCGCCTTCACCGGCGTGGTGGTCAGCGCTTATTCACAAGATTGGTTTGGCGCGGAAACAGGTACGGCAATCGGTCCCTGGCTGGGGCTGCTGCTGGGTGTATGCGTTTCGCTGCTGCTGTCCTTCACGCTGGCGCTCTTCCACTTGGATCTCAAAGGCGATTTGTTCCTATCCGGCATCGCGCTGAATATATTCGGCTCCTCCGCCACGGTCGCCATCATGTTCGAGTTGACCGGCGACCGCGGCAATACCAGCACCCTTGCCAGTTTGCAGATGCCCTTCATCCAGCTGCCGGAATTCATTAACCAGATCCCACTCATCGGCGGCTTCATCTTCGACGTCTTTGATAACCAGAGCATCATGACCTGGGTGGCTTTCATCGCCGTTTTCTTTGTAACCTTCTTTCTCTATCGTACGCCCTTCGGCATGCACTTGCGCGCGGTCGGCGAAAATCCCGAAGCGGCGGCATCAGTTGGCATCAATGTCAAGCGCATTCGTTACCTGGCGCTGTTAATCAGCGGTTTCTTCGCCGGCTTGGGCGGCATCCACATGAGCATGGGCTATTTGCAGCTCTTCCAGCGCGATATGACGGCGGGGCGCGGTTTTATCGCGCTGGTTACGCCATCGCTGGGCGGCGGCACGCCAGCCGGCACCATGGTCGCTTCACTGGTATTTGGCTTTTTCGACGCGCTAGGCATCCGTATCGGCTCGCTGGAAATCCCGTCGCAGTTGCCGCAGTCGATTCCCTACTTCGCGACTGTGCTGGCGCTGGTGATTTATGCGCTGCAGCGGCGCATTTCACAACGGGTGAGCGAGATGCGCACCGCTTCTGGCGCGGCTTTCGACGCCGCCTTTTGGCGCTCCATCCAGCGCATCAGCATCTTGCACATGCTGCTGATGATGGTGGCTGTTATCGGCGTGGTTACAGCCGGCAGCATCTTGGCGGCACCCAATGGCTTTGGCGGCGCGGAAGGCGCGGTCCCGGTGGGCTTGCTGATTGGCGCCTTGTCCATCACGCTCTTCATCATCAGCTTGCCCTTCGTCAGAGATATCTTCAAGATTCAGCAACGTTGGCAAGCCAGCGCGGCTGTAACGGTGGTCTCGCTGGGCATTTATCTGACGCTCTTCCTGGCGCTCTTCTTCGAGCCAGCTCTGGCTTTGCTTATCGGCTTGGTCGCGGCTGGCGCGATTTGGCTGATTATCGGCGGGCGCGTGCTGATGCGCTCGGAGTAAGCAGATGCGAAGTGAACTAAACGCTGGTTCAATTGAGTCCGCTATGAATAGCGACCTTTACCCGGACGGCCTTGAATGATCTGGACAAGCCGCTAGTAGGCGCGCGGCGGCGCAGAAATGATTATAGCCCGCCGCGACAATCTATGTTATAATTTGAATAGCAATCAGTATGGGAAGGGGAAATGGATCCACTGCTAAACTCTGGCGCGCTGCTGGAAATTCTTGGCTTTCTCATCATCATTGTCCTGATCGTGTGGCGAGTGCCGTCCAAAGGCGACATAAATAGCTCGACGACAAAATCGATGCACTGCGAGATGATATGAGGGAAAATTTCAAAAGAGTCGATAATCGCTTTGAGAGCCAGCGCGTGGACGACAAACTGGAGGACTTTCGCAAAGAAGTTATATCGGAGTTTAAGCGCGTCGACGCGCGCTTCGCCGAACAAGACGCCAAGTCAGACCGCCTCCGCCTGGAAATCAAATCCGATATCCAGCGCGTCGAAGACCGCACCACCGAGGCAAATGAATTTCACGCTAAGAGCGTTGCTTTGCTTGACGGCATCTTGCGGCACCTTCAAGTGCGCCGCGAGCCGCTTTAGGCGCAAGCCCCTGCCATGCAAAACAAGATCCTCGGCTGCCTTTACGGCCAAGCCCTCGGCGACGCCTTCGCCATGCCCGCCCAGGTCCATCCTGATGATACCGCCCGCAGCTTCGGCTGGCTCGATAGCTGGCAAGACGCGCCTGATGACCACATCGTGCATGCCGGCTTGCCCGCGGGCCGCATCACGGACGATACCGAGCAAGCCTTCTCCATCGCGACCGCGGTGATTGCGGCTGGCGGCGTGACGCTGGGCGCGGTCGTCCAGGGATTGCTCACTTGGTACGACCGCGTTGGCGGCGACGACTCGCCCTATGTCGGTCCCAGTACCCGGCGCGGCATCAACGCGCTGAAAGCGGGCGCAGACCCGCGTGCGGCGGGTACTTGGGGCGATACCAACGGCGCGCCCATGCGCATCGCGCCCATCGGCTTGCTGCATCCGGGCGATATAGCCGGCGCGGTGGCGGACACGGTTACTGTCTGTATGCCAACGCACTTTACTAGCCCGGCTGTGTCCGGCGCTTGCGCTGTTTCTGCCGCGGTCGCTCGCGCTATGCTCGCCGGCTGCTCCCTAGACGCGCTGGTTGACGCGGGCATGGCGGGCGCGGAACGGGGCAAGGCGCATGGCCGCCCTTGGTTTGGCTGTTCGGTAAGTTTCAAAATCGAACAGGCGCTTGCGATTGCCCGCAGCCGCGCAAATGACAAGACGCGCTTGCGGCGTATTTTCGATGAAGTCGGCGCGACCTTAAACGTGCCGGAAACAGTGGGCGCGGCTTTTGGCTTGCTGGCGATGGCGGGTGGCGATCCCAAGCGGACGGCGATTCTGGCAGCGAATTTGAGCGGCGATGCCGATACTATCGGCGCAATCGCCTGCGCCATTGCCGGGACTTACGCCGGCTACGCCGCGATTCCCGCCGAAGATATCGCCGTGCTCGACAATGACGCCGTCTTCCGCGCCTATGACGCGCGCGCAATCGCGCTCGGCATAGAAGCACTTATCAACACATCAGCTGCCAATGCCTAAACGACTGGTAACAGTTGGCGATCTGGTGCTCGATTTGCTGCTGGATGTGCGGCTGCCTATCCATGCCGGCGCTCATCAGATGTCACCGACGCTGCTGCTCGAGCCCGGCGGCGCTTGCAGCACCATCTTTGCCGCGCGCAATCTGGGCTTGGATGTGGCTGCGCTGGGCGCGGTCGGCGACGATGCCCAGGGCCGCATGCTACATGATATGCTGGGCTCGGCCGGCGTCGACACATCGGCGCTGCTGATGCCGCCCGGCAGTACCACGACGACTGTGGTCGCGCTTGCGGATACCAAGCGCGGCGAGCATGTATTCTTGGGCAATTACGGCGCAGGAGACCTTATTTCGCTGACGAAGGTTGCCCGCGCGCAGCTGGAGCGCGCCGATGTCGTTTTTGTCCCCGGTTACGCCCTGGTCGAAGAACGGCTGACTGCGCTGATTGACGGCTTATTGGCTTTTCTTGAGCAGAAGCCGACGCCGCTATACTTGGATGTGGGACCATTCATGGGGCGGTTGCAGCAGGGTAAAATGCAGCGCGTCCTGGCTCTGACGCATTGCCTGCTCTTGACCGAAGCCGAGATTCCCTTCGTCAGCCACGGGCAAACCGGCATCAGCGCCTGCCGGCGCTTGCTGCAAAGCCATCCGAACCTGCTCATCGCACTGAAGTTAGCCGAAAAAGGCTGTCGGATTATGAGTCGCGAAGTCGACATAGGCAGCCCGGGTTTCCCGGTCGCGGTCGTCGATGCCATCGGCGCGGGCGATGCCTTTGCCGCGGCATTCATCTGGTCGCGCTTGCGGGGCTATGCGCTGGCGGATTGCGCGACGATAGCCAATGCCATGGGCGCGGCAAGCGTCAGAAAAGCCGGCGCGGGGCGTGGCGCGCCAAGCCGCAGCGAGATACAGTCTGTCTTGGACGAGCATAATACCGGGATACAACTCTCATGCTAAAGACCATTCGTTTTGATACGCCTCGCGGCGACGCCCTGGTTGATATCACGGCGCAGGTGCAGCGCGCCATTGCTGAAAGCGGCATAGCGGCTGGACTTTGCGCCATCGTTGTTCCCCATACCACAGCAGGCCTCACCATCAATTCCGGGCTTGATGCCGCGACGCTGGAGGACATCGTGGCCGAGCTCAAGCGCCTGGTGCCAACGCGCGTCGATTTCGCGCATCAGTACGATACGCCAGCCGATGCCGCCGGGCATATCAAAGCGACCTTAGTCGGGCATAGCGCGACGCTGGTGATTGAAGACGGCAAATTGCTGCTGGGGCACTCGCAGAGCATCCTCTTCTGCGAATTCGATGGACCGCGCAAACGGCGCGCGCAGGTCAAGATTATCGGCTAGCCCACATACGCTCGGTGACAGCGATAAGGACCCAAGCATGTCGCGCGCACACAATACATTCTTGATTTTACTTCTGGGCATGAGCGGCGCAGTTTATTCTTAGAACTTGGGAGGGGAATATGCAAAAACAAAAGGTCGATCATCGGCAATACCGCGGCGGCGATCTTGTTGCGAATATCGGAAGATTACGTTCGCAGCTGACAGCCATAAAAGTCATCGGTCATATTGTGATTTGGCTGCTCATCGTCGTCTGCACTTTCGGGATTGGCGCATTGTTCTGGCCCTACGCCGCCATCAAGCTGATATGCGAGTCCATCGTGATTGTCGATGAAGCCGGGCATGCCAGCGCCAGGCTGCGCTGTAATTTTCCCTTTGGCGAGCAACTCGGTCATGCTGTGCTGTGGGCAATTCTGATAGCCCTGACCGGCGGCTTAGCCGCGCCCTTTTATCTCTTTGGCTTGGCGCACACAGCTATCAACCGCAGCGAGCTGCTTTCCGTCTAAGGCGGCCGCTTCAAAATAAGGAGGCATGCCACCATGGCTCGCAAAATCATCATTGATACCGATCCGGGCGTGGACGATACCATGGCAATCTTCTTTGCCTTATGCTCGCCCGAACTGGAAGTCATCGGTTTGACTACGATTTTCGGCAATGTGCATACCGAGCTGGCGACCAAGAACGCGCTGCGCCTGTTGGAAATCGCCGAGCGCCGCGATATTCCCGTTGCGCATGGTGCCGACGCGCCGCTGACCGGCGCATTTGAAGGCCCCGTGCCCTTTGTGCACGGCAGCGATGGGCAAGGCGACATCTTCCTGCCCGACCCGACCGGGCAGCCGCTTGACATCAGCGCGGCGCAGTTCATCGTCGAGCAGCTGCGCGCCAACCCGGGTCAGGTAACGCTTGCGCCGGTGGGTCCGCTGACCAATATCGCGCTGGCGCTGCGCCTGGAGCCGCGTATCGTCGAGTGGGTCGACGAGGTCGTCTTGATGGGCGGCAACGCGCTGGTGCCGGGCAATGCCAGCCCCGCTGGCGAAGCCAATATCCGCAACGATCCGGAAGCGGCTGACCTGGTATTTGGCGCTGATTGGAACGTGACCATGGTCGGTTTGGACGTGACACTCAAGGTGCACATGACAGCGGATGACATCGCCGAATACGCGACGCATGGCAATCCCATGTCCGACCATATCACGCGGGTGCTGCCGCACTATCGCCGCTATTTCGAAGCGAATTATGCGGCAAAGGGTATCTTCGTGCACGATTCCAGCGCCATCGCCTATATCCTCGACCCGACGCTCTTCGAGACCAAGCGCTGGGCGATTCGCGTTGGTACGCAGGGTTTGGGGCGGGGCAAGACCTGGCCCGCCACGGACAAGCGCGTCTTGCCGGCTTGGCAAGGTCGCCCGCTGGTCAATGTTTGCGTCGGCGTGGATGGTCCGCGCCTGGTGGCGCTGGAGGCGGCGCGCCTGCGCGGCAGCAATTCAGTAAACCCAACTAAGATTAGCAAATCCAGTATGATTATGGATTTGTAGGGGCGACTCTGTGGACGTTGTTGAAATACTCGGTTTACCCCCACCCCAAACCCGTTCGCCATAGAGATGGCGAGGAGGGGCCGGGGTCACGTAGACATAGACCTACGGGATGGGGGCTGTTATTCAACAGAGTCCTGTGAGTCGCCCAAAACTTGGGATATTCTGATGAAAAATTTGCTACGACTCCCCTTGCCGAGGTCATGGCCGCGGGTAACTGATTGCCAGCATACCCTCAATATCCAGCGGGTCGACGCCGTAGCGCCGGGTCTCTTCGGCGCGCAGCACCGCCTCCGATTCCAGATCGTCCGCTAGCGGCAGCGATAAGCGCTTCCCCTCTTGCAGCGCCGATTCGCGTGTCGCGACATCCATCATCATCGCCATCAGCGCGTCTTCGGCGCTGTATTCGGATTCGCGCAGTCCGCGCGCGGTCTCGGCGAAATCGACGATATGGCTGATGACAGCGGCGCTATAGTAGTTGCGGCGATGATAGGCGCTCGCGCCCAAACGATGAGGATTGACGAATTCGATGCGACCGGTTGGCAAGTCGACATGCGAGGACAGCCAATCGTAACCATCACCGAGGTGCACGATGGGGAAGCTCACATCGTGCCGTCCGCCATTTGCCAGCGCTTCGGCGGTGCAATAGCGTACCTCGCCAATGCCATGCCAGTCTGCGCCGGCTGCTTGCACAATCGCGCCGCGCGACCCCGCCAACTCGGTATAGCCGGGCCTGGGATAACGCCCCAACATGCTTTTGATATTGCCGGCGTGGTCGATGACCAGCGAATCGTCGGGGAACCAGAAAAAATGCGCTCGATAGCGCTCGCTTTCGTGATAGCGGTGCGCCAGCTGATAATGCCCGGCTGTAGGCATGGTATGGGCAATGGCTTGCGCCGCTGTGGGATGCGACTCGAAAAAGCGTATCCAGCGCGAGTTGTTGTGGTAGCCGGTGTGATCGTGCCAACAGGTCAAGCGCTTGACCGGCCCAATGAAGCCGTCGGCGGCGATGAGCTTCATCATGCGGTCGAAGGGGAAGCGGAAGAAATTCTCGGCGATGCGCAAGATTGCGCCATTGTCGCGCGCGGTCTGCACCATCTCTTGCCCTTGAAGCAAGAGGCTGCACATGCTCGTCTCGACATTGACGTGGATGCCATGCGCGAGCAGGTAGCAGCAGATTGAATGGTGCGACGGAATTGGGCTGACCACGAAAGCGGCTTCCATCGGACGCGCCTTGACTAGCGCTTTGAGGTCATAGAAAGCTGGTACGTCAAGCGCCTGGGCGAATTCGTCTGCCGATGCTTTGACTGGGTCGCAGACCGCCACCAGCTCAATCCAAGGTTGCAGATAATCGAATAATGGCCGGTAGGTGGTTTTGGAGCGATTGCCGGTGCCGATTAGCGCTACGCGCAGTCTTTCAGTCAATGCCATTTTTGCGGTCCCTTCGCTGATAGCAAAATTACGATTACATTATATTAAAGTGAGTGAACTTGAAAGAAGTTCGGGTTGCTTCCGAAGAAGCGCATCGGGGCATCCGCGGCGACCTGAGCGACATTAAGGTTGAGCAAGCCGCGCAAAGTGAAAGCCTGAAGTGCATTGAGATTCGTTTGGACGATGACAAAGCAGAAGAATTAATCACGACGCCTTGAGGCTCGAATCCTTTATGTCGCATCTTCCTATCCAAGCAAATTTGGCGGAATCTCTGCCTCATACACTTGCGCATGCCCGCTTATGTCGCTGGTGTAAACGATGCTGCGCTTATCCGGCGAGAACGTGGGATGCGGGTGCGTATGCTGGGGCGCGTAGACCTTGATTGGCCCGTCTTCATAAGGGAAGGGACCGTTCCAGTGCGCGCCGGCGCTGCTGGCAGCGGGATAGCAGAGTGTGATGGGCTCGCCTATTCCGTCCAGCGGATTGAATAGCTGCAAGCCGATATCGGGAAAATTGGTATCAGCGACCATCATCGTGCCATCGCAATTGCAGATGGCGTGCCAGGCGTTGAAAGAAGTTACGCGCCGCTCGCTGCCGCTATCGACATTGATGGCGCGGATGCCCTTGTTCCAGTCGACGAAAGCCAACTCGCGCCGGCCGGGGATCCAACTTTCATGCGTTATCCATTCACCGGGCGCGCGCTGATAAAGACGGCGGTTGCCGGTTCCGTCGCGATTGATTATCCAGACGCGGTCTTTGAGCGGACCGGCGTAATAGAGCAGGTCGCTGTCATCGGGGCAGAACATCAAATGCGCGATGGTGTCCCGCTGCAAGATAACTTGACAGTCGCCGCTAGCGACATCCATAATAGCCAGGTTGGCGCGGCCGCCGCTGCTGAAACGCAGAGCCCAGAAGCGGTCGTCGAAACTGAGTGCCGTGGTGCCCATAGCATCGGCGACCATGCCGGCTTCGCGCAGTTGAATCGCGCCCAAGTCGACGAGCTGCTGCTCGGTTTGCGTCTCGGTATGGACGCGGTAGCCGCCCGTGCCCGCCGTGTAGTAGACATATTGGCCGTCATGCGAAGGATAAATCGAATATTCAGCGATGCCCGCGCGCTCGGTGAGCTGCACGAGTTTGCCGCTGGCGCGGTCTTCGGCGAAGATTTCCGGGCGGCCCCTGCGATGCGAAATGAAGATCAGCCGCGCCATCGCGTCATCATAAGCTGGCACGATAAAGAAGGGGTGATGGTGAATCGCCGGCTGATTCGTGACTTGACGAATGCGCGCGCCAGTCGCCTTATCGTTGAAGCTGCGCGCTTCGGCAGGGTAGACGCGGCCGCGGCTCATCTATGCCATCTCTCCGGCGCGGACCGCGAAGCCGGCTGCGGTGAGCTCGGCGGCGATGCGGTCAATCTCATCTTGCGGCAGCGGTCGAATCGGACGCCGCATGTGCATGGAGGGGAACTTCCCCATGAGCGTCATGGCGCATTTCATGCGTTGATGGGCGTCGCTCGATGGTTCGCCAAAGCGATAGACTATCTGCGAGAGTGGGCGCACCTTGGCTTGTATCCGATTGGCTTCTTCCAGGTTGCCGCTTAAGGCTGCGCGCACCAGCGCCGTAATCAACTCTGGCACGAAGCCGGCGAAGCCCACCAGCGCGCCATCCGCGCCATCCAGCAGGGTCACCAGCAGATATTCGTCCAGGCAGCTGATGATGCTGACGTCGGGCGCGGCTGCTTTTAGATTGCGATAATCATAAGCCCAGCGCGACATCTCACGCGTGCCCATCTTAATGCTGACAACCCGGTCGAGCTTGACCATCTCCAGCATTTCCGCCAGCGAATAGCCGGCTTTGGTCCAAGCCGGGTATTGATGCACGATGATATTCATATCCGCGCCTTCCGCGACATCTTGGAAGAAGCCAACGGCGGTTTCGCTGGTCCTGCCAAAGCGCAGCCAGTGATGCGGAGGCATCAGCAAGATGGCGTCCGCGCCAACTTGCTTCGCCGCCAGCGCCTGCGCGATGGCTTCGTCACTGCCCTCGGCGCAGACGCCGGAGATGACCTTGACCTGGTGCCCAACTTCGTCGGCGATAATCTCGGTAACGCGCGCCCGTTCATGGTTGCGCAGGGACATGACCTCGCCGGTATGCCCATTGCAGACCAAGCCGGTGATGCCATCGACCGAAGCCAGGTAGCGCGCATAGCCGCGCAAGCCAATCTCGTCGATGGAGTCGTCGTCATGAAATGGGCAGAGCGTCGCCGGCAAAACCCCGGTCCATGGTTTTTGCATCATTACTTTTCCCTTTCCAAACATTGATCGCTCAAGAAACGCGGTATCGCTCCAAAAAGTCGTAATTCGGCGTGACACCTAAACCTGGTCTATCGGCTATGGTCAGATAACCGTCTTCATCCAATGTCATCTTTTCTTCAAAGATATTGCCGCGGTTGACATCCACAGTCTCGCGATAAAATTCCACGATCAGCCCGTTGCTAATGGCAGCAACCAGTTGCAGATGGATCTCCTGGTCGCCATGTGGCGCGATATGCAAATCATGCGCGGCGATCAGCGCGGCCACGTTCATAAACTCGGTAATGCCGCCCAGGATCTGCGCATCGGCATTGTAAATGGCGGCAGCGTCATGGGCGATCAAATCGCGGAAGCCGTAGCGCGTGTATTCGTTCTCGCCGGTGGCGATGGGAATCGCTGTCGAGCGCGCAAGGATGCCATGTCCGCGGTAATCATCCGGCGCGAGCGGCTCTTCAAACCAGAATACGTCGTAGGCTTCCAGCTTGCGGGCGATGTTGATCGCCTCGCGCACGCTGTAGGCGCAATTAGCGTCGACCATCAATTTTACGTCCGCGCCGATTGTTTCGCGCACGACGCGTACCCGCTCGACGTCTTCTTTGATTGCCGCGCCGCCGATCTTCATTTTGATCGCCTTGGCACCGAGCTCGAGGTTCTCTTCCATCTCCGCAGCCAAGCCCACAAGCCCTTTGCCTTCTTGATAGTAGCCGCCGGCGATGTAAGCCGGCACACGATCGCGAAAGCCGCCCAAGAGCTTATGCAGCGACTTGCCGGTCGCCTTACCTATCAAGTCCCAGAGCGCGATGTCGATGCCGCTGATGAAGCGGGTGGTGATGCCGCGCCTGCCTACCAGCTTGGGTTCCCACAGCGCGTCCCAAATGCGGCGGTAGTTGAAGGGATCCTCGCCAATCAGCAGCGGTTTGAAATGCTCCAACAAGCCAAGAGAGACCTGCGCCATGCCGGGTGTTGCGGGTTTGCCCGCCCAGCCGATGCCGCTGAGGCCTTCGTCGCTGTGGATGCGCAGCAAGCTCAGCCCGCTGTCCGTATAAATGTGCTTGCCGTTGCGGATGGGTTTGCCGCGTTCCCAGCGATAAACGCGCAGTTCGACATCAGTTATTTTCATGCGCTCAATCCCATGCGCTCACTCATGCGGGCGCGCTCATGGCGTGAATATGGTGGCGGCGATATGACGAACGCCGCCATTGCATTGAATCTCATCATCCGCGTTATTGATGTAGTAGGCGGTCATCACTCTTTCATCGCCAAGCAATACTGTCCGCGGGTAACCCAAATCCCAGGAACCGGCATCATCGCGCAGGATGAGCTCGGGGCCCCAAGTTTTCCCCTGGTCTTCGGATACGCGCGCGCGAATGCCATAGGGCGGGACGCGGTAGCCGTAGACAATCAGCAGACGTCCATCAGCCAGGATGGTCAACTCGCTGGGACCGCCCCAATCGCTCGGGCGAGAGCGAAATTGCCAACTGCGCCCGCCATCGCGCGATTCGAAGATTTCGGGCCAGGCATTGCGGGCGTCGATTTGACAGCGCAGCGCCACCAAAATCCGCCCGTCATCAAGCAAAACTGGGCTGGCGTAATAGCGATTGACATAATGACTGTCGCTTGAATCGGCGATGATTGGCGCAAGGTAATGCCAGCTCAGCCCGGCGTCCGGCGAGCCATAGACCGCGACAAAGCGGTTGCCGCGCTTGCCCGAGGCGATGCCAGCCGTTACAAAGAGCAATACCAAGCCATCAGGACGCAGGATATAGTCCGGCTTGACCTGTATCCAATTGAAGCCAAAAGCGGGCATGCGGAAAGGTCCTTCCCAACTATGCCCGCGATCGCGCGAGTATTGTATGTAACCGATTGACTGATCGCGCTCGGGCGGGATGCCGAAGCCAGCCGTCATGAAGAAGTCCGGCGCTGCCCAGTTGTAAGGCGCGCTGGGCGCGTCTTCGGGATTGAGATGCAGCGGACGCTCGATATCTTGTCGGCTGCCGAGCGAGCGCAGCGAATCGGGCGACCAAGTCATGCCGCCATCTGACGAGCGCATGGTGACATATTCGCCGCCGCGGGCGTCGACGACGTGATGCGCCATATCGTAGGGCGATTGGTAGTTGCAGGGTCCGCGCGAAAAACTAATCAGCAGTTCCTTGTCCGAGAAGGCTTTGAAGCCATGATTGAAGGGCCAAGCGGCGAAATAGTCCTTGTCATAATAGATGCTGATGTCTTCGGCGTCTTCTGGGTAAACCGCGGCTGGATAGGCTGTTGCTGGCATGGAAACCCCCTTGCGCTTGTGGGCTTAACTGTTGCGGCGCGGGTCCAGCGCATCGTTTAAGCCATCGCCCAGGAAGACAAAAGCCACCTGGACAATGCCGATCGTCACGGCTGGGATGAGCATCAAATGTGGGAAAATCTGCCAATAGCGGCGCCCCTCCTCGAGCATGGAACCCCAACTGGCATTGGGCGGCTGGATGCCGATGCCGAGGAAGCTCAAACTGGCTTCTAACAATACCGCGCCGCCCATGCCGGCTGTTACGGCGACAATCAATGGACCCAGCGCGTTGGGAATGACATGGCGCAGCATGATATGCGCCTCGCTCGCGCCTAGCGCGCGCGCCGCCAGCACATAATCTTCTTCGTTGATGCTCAAGACTTGCCCGCGGATGAGACGCGCCAGCCCGGGCCAGCTAATCAGCGCCAGCGCGCTGAAAACCAGGACATAATCCAACCAGAGCGTATTCAAATAAAAGGGATTTTTTGTCTGCTCGTATAGGGCGTCGAACCAGTTGACAATCGGACGGCGCATGGTCGTATTAATCAAAATCACCAGCAATAAGCTAGGCATGGCTTGAATCAAATCGCTGATCCACATCATGAACTCGTCGGTGCGCCCGCCGCGAATGCCCGCCCAAGTCCCCACCAGCACGCCAATGATTAGGCTGATGATGGTGGTGAAGAATGCCACTAGAGCCGCGGTGCGCGAACCATACAGCATGCGGCTGAAGACATCGCGCCCCAGGTCGTCCGTGCCCAAGAAATGCTCGGCTGAAGCCCCTTGGAAGGCTTTCATGATATTCTGCTCGAGGAAGTCGTAGGGCGCGATATGCGGACCAATCGTAGCTAAGACGAGGAATATGCCAATGACAACCAGCCCCGCCACCGCCAGCCAATTCTTGCTGAAGCGCCGCGCCGCGTCTTGCCACAGGTTGCGCTGCTCGCCGATATAAACGCTGCCGTCGTCGACGACGCGCGAGACTTTCGCAACAGAGCTGCCCGATGCCGCGCCTGTCATTGCGCCCTAACCCGCGGATCTAATAAGGGATAAATCAGGTCGACCAAAAAGTTGCTTACAAAAATAATCAAGGTGCCAACGACCGCCACCGCCATGATAATGGGATAATCGACCGTGCGGATGCCTTCAATCGTCAGCAGCCCAAAGCCGGGGATATTGTAAATCAATTCGACGAAGAGCGAGCCGTTGATGAGCGCAATCATTATCAAGCCCAGGGTAGTTGTTACCGGCGTCATGACCGGGCGCAGCATGTGGCGCAGCACGATGCGCGTTTCGGACAAGCCCTTGGCGCGCGCCGTGCGAATATATTGCTGACTCTTGACTTCCAGCATAGCGGAGCGAGTCTGCCGCACGATGCCCGGCAGCGGACCGATGGCGATGACAGCCACCGGCAAAGCGGCGTCGATGTGAAAGAGTCCATTCCAGCCATAAGGCACATCAATCAAATCCAATATGAGCACCAATAATAATAAGAGCATGGGCGCGATGACAAAGACAGGAATCGACGTGACAAAAAGCACCGTGCTGATAATGAGGCGGTCCAGCCAGCGATTGTGGTAGAGCGCGGCCAGCACCCCCAGCGAAATGCCCACCACTGACGCTATCAAGGTCGCCGCGAAGCCCAATTGCATGGAAATCGGTAATCGGAATTGCACGATTTCCAGCACCGGGCGGTCGACTTGCAAGCGAATGGAGCGCCCCCAGTCGCCATGCAGCAGATTGTTGAGATAATTGACAAATTGCGCTATGAAAGGTTCATCCAAGCCATATTTGGCGCGCAGCGCGCTCATCACCGCTTCGTCTTCAGAGTCGAAATCTTCGCCCTGGATGAACATCATACGGATGGGATCGCCCGCGCCGTAATACATCATCGCATAGGTAACAAAGAGGATGAGCAGCAGCCCCGCCGACCAGCGTAATAGACGTATCAGTAAGAATGAGGCCATGGCGCGTCCTTCATTCCCCCACCCTAAATCCCTCCCCCATGAAGAGGGAGGGACTTTTCTCCCCTTCCCTCATTTTGGGGGAAGGGGTCGGGGGATGGGGGCTTACATCCGTTCGATGTAGATATTCCAGGGTTCGATGACGCTGACATCGGGACCGCTGTAGTATTCTTTGACGTGCTCGCGAGCGTTGGCGGTGCGCAAGGGTTTGCCGAAGTGCATGATGACGTAGTCGCCCTCGTATTGCGCCTGCGCCTCGAGCGCCAGTTCACAGCGCCGCGGATCATCCGGCGCTAGGGTCAGCGCTTCGTTGACAGCCGCTTCCAGCGCTTCGTTCATATAGCCGCTCAGCATGGAGCTGCTGGCTACTGGACCAGACGAATGGCCCGCCGCCCACATGTAAGTAGCGGCGTCGGGGAAGCGAATGACAACATCGTCGCGGCTCAAGTTGATCTTGTCGTAGTCATCGCCGAAGCTGTTGGGGTCTTGCTGGAACTCGACATTCTCGATGCCCAGGTTCTGACGCCAGAATTCGATGACCGCTTGCAGAGCGCGGTTGTTGAACTCGTTGCTGCCGCGCGGGGTTACGCGCAGTTTGGGCATGTTCTCGGCGCTGCCATAGCTGGATTCTGCCAGCGCGGCTTGCGCGCCTTCGACATCAAAGGGATAGCCAGTCGCGTCGGCATTCTGGCAGGTAACGATGTCGTCCAGGGTCTGCGTCGTCATCACACCGCTGCCTTCGACGGGGAAGGCGGCTTGGAATACCGCGTTCCAGTCGACCGACTTGATCAGGGCCTCGCGGACTTTCGGATCGCTGGTCGGCTCGACCGTCGGCTGCATCCAGAAGGTATTGAAGCCGATGGCGTCGAATTGGCGGAAGTAATCCGGCATTTGCGCGCGCAGGACCGAGGGCGCTGCGGCCAGGCTGGCGTCGATTTGGTCATTCAGCGCCATGGCGCCGACGGTCGTCTGATCGGTGACGAATTGGAAGCTGACCTTCTCCAAAATCGGTCCGTCTTTCCACCATTCTGGGTTCGGCGTCAGCTCGGCTGTTTTCAGGTCGGCGTCAAAGCTGGTGAGGATGAAAGGCCCGTTGACGATTGGGTTGTTTTCCGGCTTCCAGAATTCATTGAAGCCATATTCCAGCACGTCCTCGGCGCGGGCGATAGCCATGTGCGCCGTGGCGATGCGCCAGAAGAAGACCGGGTCCGGCAGAACCAGCTCGACCTGGACGGTCGAATCATCAAGCGCCGACAAACCGCTGACCTCGACGGTCATGGCGTCTTCGGCAGCCATCTCGCGCGCTTCCGCGAAGCCGACTACGTTGCCCAGATAGGTGCGGATGCGCCCGACGCTGTTCAGCGGCGCGGCTTGCACTTGCCAGGAAGCAATGACTTGCTGGGCAGTGATGGACGTGCCATCGGACCAGCGCCCCGCCGGATCGACCGAGAAGGTCCAGACGGTGCCGTCTTCGTTGGAGCTCCAGTCGTTGAAATAGCCGGTCTTCAAGTTGAAGTCGACATCAAAATAAAGCGGCGGCACCGATTGGAAGGTAATCCAGTTCTGCTGGTCGCCGCCAGCCGACAAAATCTGGAAGCTGAAGTTCGCCACGCCGGACGAACCAGTGGCGATGCGCAGTTCTTGATCCTGCGCCATTGCGCCGGTCGCGCCAAGCAGCAAAAGCAGCGCAATCAGCGTTAGGGTGAAAAACTTCTTAGACATTCTATCCTCCTGAATTGAAACTTATGTGAACGGTCTGTAATATTGCTATTGGGCGGACAAATCCGTGCGCCCACAGCTTTGAATAAGCTGTCGTATCGAATAGTGTATCGCGCGCTGGCTCGCTCCTTTCATTTTAATCTGCATAATCTGCCTAAACTACATCAACTGCCTACATTGCTAACATAATGAGCGCATTTCCCTCGTCATCCAGCCCCGAAACCGCCTTCAATAACAGCCCTTAACAGCCCTCAAAATGAAAATTTGAAGACGCGCGTATTTCCAGCTGGGTCGGCAATTTGATGACGCGGTCGCTCTTGCCGCCATTATTCTGGATGCCCTGCAAGAGCAAGCGGGCGGCTGTTTTGCCCAACAAGTTCAAGTCGCGGCGGATGGCTGTTATCGGCGGACGATACAAGCGCGTCAGGTGGATGTCATCACAGGCGACCAGCGCGATATCGCGCCCGACCGCCAGCTGACGATCTTGCAATGCTTGCAGCGCGCCAATCAAGATGATGTTGCCGGCTACAATCAAGGCGCTCGGCAGCGGGCGATTGCGCATCAGCAAGAGCGCCTCGGCAAAGGCGTCGGCTTCGGTGAAAGCGGCGAAACCGATCAATTCGTCGCGCAGGGGAATTTGGGCTTCCGCCAGCGCCGCTTGATACGCGCGGAAGCGCTGCCGCGTGGGGTAAAAGCCGCGCGGTCCGCCGATGAACCCAATACGGCGATGCCCATTCTGGACCAGATGAAAAACCGCTTCGCGCATGCTGCTGGCGTGGTCGGATTGCACGGCGAAAACGCGCTCGCCGGCGATGGGCGCGCGGTCCAGCATGACCGTCGGGATATTGGTCTCTTGGATGAAGCGCCGCGCCGCTTCGGGCGATTCCGAGGCAGAGGAGACGATTAAGCCGCTTACTTGGCGGCTTGCCAAGAGCCGCAGACAGGCGCTATCCAGGTCGGCCTGATTGCGCGAGGACACCAACGTAACGGCGTATCCCTTGCTGGCAAGCGCTTCGGCGGCGGCTTCGTATATGGTCGAGATGACCGGATTGGCGATGCTGCCAACCAGAAAGCCAATCGAGTTGGTCTCGCCGCGGCGCAGGCTATGCGCCAAGAAGGCCGGCTGATAATCCAATTCCTCGGCGGCTTCCACCACGCGCGTCTTCAAAGCCTCGGAGACATGCGGATAATTATTCAGCGCCCGCGAAACGGAACTGACCGAGACCCGCGCCTGCTGCGCCACATCGTGAATGGTTGCCTTCTGCGACAAGGACATTCCTTGCAGAGTCTGAAAACGATTTCCGCGACTGTAACGCATCAGATGGCATTTGTCAAATTATTTGCGAAACAGGAAACAGGTCCACGTTTGTGGGCTGTGTCTACGCGCCCTACGCGACCCTCGGTGCGTAATAAATCATTTGATGCTTGCCCATACGGTCCCAAACGGCACTATTCGGACGGTGCCGACTTTGACATTTCCGCGCCTTTCGCTATACTCTGGCGCTGAAAACGTTTTCAAATGCGATTGCTCGCGGAGAATTGCCATGCCCGATTTTCAAGTGCCCGATGGTGCCTATCCGATTCTGCTGACCGCCTTCGACGGGCGCGATGCCCTCGATTTGCCCGCCATAAGCAGCCTGCTCGACTTTTATGCGCGCGTCGGCGTACCCGGCGTGCTGGCATTGGGCCAAGCTAGCGAGGTGCTGTACCTCGATGACGAGGAGCGGCTGCGGGTGGCGCGGCACGTGGCGCAATACCCCACCGGCGATATGACCATCGCCACTGTTGGCAACTTTGGCGCGACGCTGGCGCAGCAAGCGGCATGTCTGCGCCAAGTCTACGAAATGGGCAGTGATATTGCGGTCGTGGCGCTGTCCCTGCTGCCCAGCGCGCAAAACATGGACGAGCAATTGCTGGAGCTTAGCGCCTTGGTCGGCGAGCATGTGCGGCTGGGCATCTATGAATTGCCGCAGCCGCAGCACCGGCTGCTGACTGCCGAAGAAGTCGCGCGGGTCGCTGCCAGCGGACGATTTTATTTCATGAAAGACACCTGTCGCGAAATCGCGCCCTTCAGCGCCAAGCTGCACACCGCCGCCGGCAGCAAGCTCAAGCTCTTCCAAGCCAATCTCAAAGTGCTGCCGCCGTCCATGGCAGCCGGCAGCCATGGCTTCTGCGGTTGGCTGCCGATGGTTGCGCCCGAATTGAGCGCGCAAGTCTGCGACTTGTCGCTGCCAGCGGCGCTGCGCCAGGAAGCGCATGAGCGCTTGATGGCATTCAACGAAGTTATGGTGACGCATGGCTTCCCCGCTTCCGCCAAGCACATTCTAGCGCGGCGCGGCGTCGCCATCGAACCTTATAGCCGCGCCGAGACGGCGCGGCAGTTCTTCGCGCATGGCACGGGAGCGCTGGACCAATTCATCGCGGAGCAGGATCCTTTCGCGGCAGTTGCGCTGGCGGAGGCTTGATGAAGCCCAATATCGTCGTCTTTTTCAGCGACGACCATGCCGCTTGGGCTTTGCCCAGCGCTGGCAATCAAGAAATCAGCGCGCCGCATATCAGCAGCCTGGCAGCATCCGGCACGGTGATGGAAAATGCCTTCACGCCCTGTCCGGTCTGCTCGCCCGCCCGCGCCTCGTTTTGGACGGGGCTGTACCCCTCGCAGCACGGCGTCCACGACCATCTGGCGGAAGATGAGCCTGTGGTGGCGGCGACGCCCTGGCTGCAAGATAGTCCGACGCTGGCTGATTATCTGCGCGCTGCTGGCTACAGCGTCGCCATGTGCGGAAAATGGCACTGTGGCGCGGGCGAAAAGCCCAAAGTCGGCTTCGATTACTGGTATAGCTCCTGGCGTAAAACACCCAAGTACAGCGCCATGACGCACAAATATAGCGACCAGGGCAAGGTGGTCGAGCGCAGCGGCTACGATACGCAGATCATCAGCGACGCCGCCATCAACTTCCTGCGCCAGCGCGATGATCGCAAACCATTCTTGCTCTTCATCGGCTACGCGACCACGCACAACCCCTGGATCAATCGCGACCAAGAAACGGTTGCGCGCTATCGCAATGCGCGTTTTCAGCATATTCCCGCCGACAGCCCCTATGCCTTTGGCGCGCCCGGCACACATCCCGCCGCGCCGAAAAATCCCCGCGAAGCGCTGGCGCAATATTACGCGTCGGTAACGATGATTGACGATGCGGTCGGGCGGGTCCTGGACGAACTGGAGGCGCAGGATGAAACCCAGCAAACGCTGGTCGTCTATACTTCCGATCACGGGCTGAACATGGGGCATCACGGCATCTGGGGCAAGGGCAATGGCAGCGAACCCTTGAACATGCTCGAGGAGTCCATTCGTGTGCCGCTGATTTTCAGTTATCCGGGCGAGGTTGCGGGCGTGCAAAGGCGCGCCGAGCTGGTCAATCACTGCGACTTGTTCATGACCCTGCTGGACTATGCCGACGCGCGCCCCAAAGCGCGTGATGTCTTCCCCGGCAGAAGTTTCCGCGGCATGCTGACGGGCGCGGATGCCCCCGCCTGGGACAACCGCACAGTCGTCGAATACGGTCCAGTCCGCGCCATCCGCGACGCGCGTTACAAGCTGGTGCAGCGCCAGGATGACGGACCAATGCTCTTGCATGACCTGCAGCGCGACCCGCGCGAGACGCTGAATTTCTACCGCGATGAAGGCTGCCAAGATATTGTTGCGAAGATGACCTCCGGGCTGGACCAGTTCTTCGCGCAATACGAAATCGCCGAGCGCAGCGGCTTGCGCGGCGACGAGCTGCCAATCCATAATCGGCATGAAGCATGGCGCGGTAAAATTGCCTGGAATGCCAGGGAAGAAAGGCGCTTATGAAAATAACGGCCATACGAGACCGGGTTGTGCCCATCCGCTCGGAAATCCGCAACGCTTTCATTGACTTCTCGCAGATGACGGCTTCGATTGTCGGCATCCAAAGCGATGTCATGCGCGCGGGCAAGCCGCTCATCGGCTATGGATTCAACTCCAATGGCCGCTATTCGCAGAGCGGCATCTTGCGCGATCGCGTCATACCGCGCCTGCTGGCGGCGCAGCCCGAAGCCCTGCTCAACGCCGCCGGCGACAACTTCGACCCCGACAAAGCCTGGCACATCATGATGAGCAATGAAAAGCCGGGCGGCCATGGCGAGCGCTCGGTGGCGGTCGGCGTCATTGATATGGCGCTCTGGGATCTGGTCGCCAAGATTGAAGGCATCCCGCTCTATCGCTTGCTGGGCGAGCGCTACCGCGGCGGCGAGGTCGATGATGAGGTCTTTGTCTATGCGGCTGGCGGCTATTATTACCCGGGCAAGGACCTGAGCGCGCTGCAAGACGAAATCAAGACCTATCTCGATTTGGGTTACAGCACGGTCAAGATCAAAATTGGCGGCCTGCCGCTGGCACAGGACCTCAAACGCATTGAGGCTGTCCTTGCCATCGTCGGCAGCGGGGGGTGCCTGGCGGTTGATGTCAACGGGCGCTTCGAGCTCGAGCAGGCGCTGGAATATGCCGCGGCGCTGGAGCCTTATGACCTGTTCTGGTACGAGGAGCCGGGCGACCCGCTCGACTATCTGCTGAATGCCGCGCTGGCCAGCTCGACCAGCTTGCCGCTGGCGACCGGCGAGAACCTTTTCTCGACCATCGACGCGACCAATTTGATCCGCTATGGCGGCATGAGACCGCATAAAGATTTCCTGCAAATGGATCCTGCGCTTAGCTATGGATTGGTGGAATACCTGCGCACGCTGGACATGCTTAGCCATTATGGCTGGTCTTGGAGGCGCTGCATCCCGCACGGCGGGCATCAGTTCGCCCTGCATATCGCCGCCGGTTTGGGGCTGTTTGGCAATGAATCTTACCCGCATGTTTTCCAGCCCTTTGGCGGCTTCGGCGACGACATCGCCGTGCGCGACAGCCGCATTCAGCCGCCGCAGGTTCCCGGCATCGGCTTTGAAATAAAAGCCGACTTGATGGCGGAATTTAACAGGCTGTTCTAAGTATTTATGAGGATTCATCACAACGGCGCGGAAGTGAACGCAAGAAAATAATGAACGCAAGAAAATAATGAAAAACGCAGCGGCGAGCCTCGGTAGAAAATCAAATTGATTCGATTGCTCTGGACGGTGAAATGATTAGCTTCGTTACCTTCTACATTGACGTGACGGCGCGGACGATGGACAGCATTCATCAAACGACCTCGACCATCACCGTGACCGAGCCGCATCAATACATCAAAACCATGTTCGCTTCGGCGCGGCGCTTCCACCCGGATTGCCGCCAAGTCATACTCAGCGACCAGCGCACGCGCTTCCCGCCGCATCCGCATACCGACATCATCCGCTACGAGCTCAATGCCGAAAGTCCCATGCTGTCGCGCTCCAGAGCCTGGCTAGATTATGTCAAAGAAGCGCGGCAGCATACGATTTTTCTGGATTCCGACATTTTGATTAATGGCGAGCTGAACCCGGTATTCGACCATGACTTCGATGTCGCGCTGACATACCGCGCCGGCGACAAGAAATGGCCCATCAATGCCGGCATCAACTTCGCGCATGGGCGGCGCATCGTGGGCGCGGCGCGCTTCCACGAGCGTTGGCTGCGGCGCTTCCGCGACTATCATCATGGCAGCGGCGTTTGGGGCGGCGACCAAGACGCCCTGCGCGAAATGTTCCGCGCGGTGGATTTTGTCCGCGACGACATCTTTTGCCAAGAACTCAATGGCATCAGGGTCTTGTTCCTGCCTTGCGCGACATACAATTTCTCGACCTCATACGCGCGGGAAATGGACGGGTATTACCCAGGCGCGAAAGTCTTGCATTTCAAAGGCAAGCGCAAGCCGCATCTCTTTCCCTATTGGCGCGCGAATATCAAGCGCGATGCCACAGAAAAAGCATAGGCAAAGGATTGGCAATGGAACGGATTCCTCATATTGACATCATTGAGCCGGCGCGCATCGCCGCGCTCTTTGCCGACCCGCGCAACTACGCTTGGCGCGCGGTGGATTGCGAAACGCTGGATACCTGGTCGCCCGATTTGGGCTTGACCGCCTATCCCAAGCCGAGCATTGTTCGCGCCGGCGCGGTCGCGGCGTCCGGGCAGCCATCGACGCTGCGCCATCGCTTCTGGCAGACCATCGAGAGCCAAGCCGATCACACCGGTCAGCGCTATATCGGCATCCTCATCTATTGCCAAGCCGGCGAAAGCTGCCCGATGGAGCTGCGCCTTGCCAGCCAAGAAATTGGCCGCCTAGAGCCCAGCCGCTATGACAACCGTCCGCATTTGATTGTGGCGGATAAGCCGGTCGATTTTATGGGCGCGATGGAAGTTTTCCGCTTGACCGCGCCTGGAACGGGCAGCTACCGCATTGAAGGCTTTGTCTTGCTGCACGAGCGGCCACTGCCCAGCCGCTTTGCGCCCAAAATCGGCAATATGACCCTGCGCGCGCGCCGCGCCGCGGATGGCAGCTGGACGGCGCGACTGCACTTCACCACCTCGCGCCTGGCGCGGGCTGACGCGACGGTCAGCGACAAGGGCTCGGGCTTCCGCGCCCAACAGCGCGCGCAGCCGGCGCGCCTGCATCAGCTTGTTTTCTCCGATTTGCCGACCGGCCGCAGCTTTAAGGTAGAAGTCCGAGCCAGTGCCGCCGGTGAATCCGATACGCATTTGCTGGCTTTTTCCACCCAGCAGTCGTCGGAAACGGCGGCGCAAGAAATTGTTGTGCCGCTGGAACTTATCAATATGCAGCGGTCCGATTTAGCGGGCTTGCCTTTGACATTTGCCGCGCCCTTCGCCAAGGGCGCGGTGCCGCGGATTGATACTTGTCAGTTGCGCGTGGCGGGGCAGGCGCTGCCGGCGCAGGCTCAAGCGACAAGCCGCTGGGACGATGGCTCGCTGCGATGGGCGCTGGTGGAAAGCCGCGTCCCGCATGGCTTGGCGCAAGCAGGCTCGCTGGCAGCGGCTCTGCGCGTCAACGCGCAAGACCAGAACGGCGCTCGTGCTGTGATTGCAACTGATGAAACAGATGTAACAAATGAAACTACAGCCGTGCTGGACTTGATTGCCAGCGGCGCAGACCTTGCCATCTTAAGCGCGCGGGATGATAAATGGCAAAGAAATTTGTCGCTGTCGGACCTGCGCTTCCAGGCGATATTGAGCGACGGGACCGCGCTGCGCGCGGGCACGCCCCGCATCCTAAGCCGCACTGCTGGCGCGACGCAGTCCATCCATTGCGAGCTGGAGCACAAAGACGAGCGCGGACTGGCGCACTTGCGCAGCGTCATGCGCTTTCGGCTATACGCGGGGCAGCGCTTCGTTACATTACAGCATCGCCTGGAAGTCATCAGTCCGGCGCTGACCGCAGCAGCCCGTGGCGGCGACTTGCCAGACGACAATGAATCCGCGATTCGTTCGGCGATTGTCGGCGCAAGCGGCGAAGCAAGTACCTTGCTGAAGCTGCGCTGCTTTGCCATCGGCATCCCATTTTCGGGCGCGACGGTCGTCCAGCACGCTGAAGATAGCTGGCGCGTCGGCGATGGCTGGCAACTGCGCCATGATCACGATTTAGCCTACAGCATGACTGGCGAAACTGGCGAAATCGGCGAAATCGGCGAAACAATAGAAGGCAGGGCGCGCGGTTTTATCCGTGTTGAGGGCGACGGCGGCGCATTGGGCATCGGCTTACGGCGCTTCTGGCAGCTGTATCCCAAGGCGCTGACGGTGGACGCCGCGGGCATATCCATCCAGCTCTTCCCGGAACGCAGCGGCGTCGACCTGCCCGGCGACGAAGACGCGCCCCATCGACTTTATTCTTGGCTGGATGAGGACGGCTACATCTTGAAAGCGGGCTTGGCGCTGAGCAATGACATCCTGCTCGATTTCGGCGGCGAAGAGCGGGCTGCTTTTGACTGGCTGGAACAGGGCGTCGTAGCGCGACCCGATATTGACTATCTCAACAGCACCGGCGCGTTTTATCCGCTGGGCGCGCGCCGCGATTCGATCCTGCCCGACTATGAGCAGCTTGCGGACGGCGCTTTGGAATCCTTCCATGCCGACCGCGAGCACTTCCGCGCTTACGGACAGCTCAACTTTGGCGACTGGTACGGCGAGAGCGGCTGGTCCTGGGGCAATAATGAATACGACCCCGCCTATTGCGCCTATTCGGAATTCCTGCGTGGCGGCGATGCGCGCTGGGCAGCCTGGGCGGCTGAATCGGCGCGCCATCTGGCTGATGTCGATACCATCAACTTCTCGAGCGCTGCCGCCGAAATTGGCGGGCAATCCATGCACATGCCCGGTCACCTGGGCGGGTACTTGCCGCCGCTATTCCGCAGCAAGATGTCGGGTACCAAATCGATCCCCTCGCACACCTGGGTCGAGGGTCCCATGCTGCACTATTTGCTGACGGGCGATGAATTTGTTTATGAATCGCTGCGCAAGACCCGTAACTGGCTATTGCAGAAGCGCTTCTTCGACCATTACGATTTCTCCAATGCGCGCGAAGCCGGCTGGCATTTGATTCATCTCTGCATGTTGGCGGCTGCGCAGGACGACCCCGACAGCCTGAACGCCGCCGCAATCATCGTCGAGCGCGTATTGCAGCGCGCCGAGCCCGAAGGCGGCTGGGAGCGCAACTTAACCGAGAGCCATTGCGGCTGCGGCTATCCGCGCTGCCGCGGCGAGGCTGGTTTCATGGTCGGCGTATTGCTTTCTGGCTTGAAGCGCTATTACCACCTCACCCAGGACGCAAAGGTTGCCGCAGCGATCATTGGCGGCGCGCGTTGGCTCATCCGCGCGACATTCGACCATGACAGCGGGCACTTCCGCTATACCTCTTGCCGCAAGCGCACACTGGGCGGCAACTTCCGTTGTACGCAATGGGTGCTGGAAGGGCTGGCTGCCGCCTGGGAGCTGACGGGCGATGCCGAGATCGCCCATTACGTGAAAGCGGGCTTGCCCACCATCGGCATGTTCCCCGAATGGATTTCTCATTTGGGCATGGGCAAAGCCATGTCCCAGCAGATGCGCTATGTGCCGACGATTTTGGCGGCGCTGGCTGCGCGACCGCTAAATGGAGCATCTGATGACAAGTAAGACGGCTGATATGACGAGTGAAATTTGAGTGAATAATGAGCGAAGATATGAGTGAAAAGACAGTTGATTGGACAAAGCGCCTGGCAATCATCAGCGACGAAGCCGACGATTCCTTCCGCGGCGCGGTGGAATTCTGCCTGCCGCTGGGCATCCGCAATTACGAGATTCGCAAGCTGGGCGGCGGTCGCTTTCCCAATGTTAGCGACGCGGCCATCCAAGAAGTGTTGGATGCCGTCGCCGAGTACGACCTGAACCTGATAGGCGTCAGCCCTGGTTTCTTCAAGCACGACTTGCACGCGGCGGCAACCGAGCAAACCTTCCATGATGGCTTGCCGCGCGCCATCAAGCTGATGCGCAAGCTGGGCATAACGCGCATGACGCTCTTCACATTCAAGCGCTGCAGCGACCCTAACGCGCCTATCCCCGGGCAGATTTACGATTACCTGGGGCGCGCAGTCGAGATTTGCCGTCGCGAAGGCATCGAGGTGCTGCTGGAAAACGCCGACAGCATCTGGAGCAATACAGGTGCCAATCTGGCGACAATCGCGCGCGCCCTGGGCCTCCGCGTGGTCTGGGACCCAGCCAATGCCGCCGCTTCCGGGGAGCTTGCCTATCCCGATGGCTATGCGGCGCTGCGCGATATAATCGCGCATGTTCACTTCAAGAATTGGACCAAAGCGGACCGATTTGTTGCCATCAATGATGGCTTGGCTGACCTGGCGGGGCAGGTCGCGGCGCTCAAAGCCGATGGCTACAGCGGCTGCTATTGCCTGGAGCCGCATCAATGGCATAATCGACATCATGCCGTGCGGACGAACCGCGCGCAGCTCCTAGGGCTTTTGAATAGGGAACCCTTGAATCAAGCTTGAATCAAAAATGAGGCGGAATCATGCAATTCGATAATATTCGCTCGCTGATAATCGGCATGGGCGGCATCAGCCGCTCTATGCTGCGCGCGCTGGAAAGCAAAAGTTGGCATGAACTAGTCGCCGTCGTCGATGTCAATGCCGACGCGCTGCAAAATGCCAAGACCGATTATCGCCTGCCGCAGTCGGCGCTTTTTAGCGACTTGTCTAGGGCGCTGGCGACTTCATCGGCGAATGTCGTGTTGATTAACACGCCATCCGAGCTGCACTACGCGCAGACCAAAGCCGCGCTGGCAGCGGGTTTGACGCCCTTGGTCGCCAAACCGCTTACCAATGAGTACCCGCAAGCGGCTGAACTGGCGCGGACGGCGGCGGCACATGGCATCAAGCTCTGCGTCGGGCAGCAAATGCGCTATCGCCGCCACTACCTCAGTGTGGCGGAATTCGTCGCCAGCGGCGCGCTCGGCACGGTCGAGCAAATCTACTTCCTCAGCGCCAAGCCGCGGCATCAAGCGCGCAACTTAAAAGGCTTCGAGCAGCCGGTCCTCTACGAAATGACCTGCCATCATCTGGATACGCTCTTCGCCATCTTGCCGAATCTGATTCCGCAGTCTGTTATATGCGATGGCTTTATGCCTTCTTGGTCTGCCTATGACAGCGATTGTATGATTAACGGCTTGTTTCGCTTTCAGGGCGGCGCGCGCATGCTCTATCACGCCGGCTATTCGACGCAATCGAGCTGCTATGAACTGCGCTTGGAAGGCACGCGCGGCGTCCTGCGCTGCCGCGGCATCCACATGTCAAACGATGCGATGGATTATGAATTTGCCGAGCGCGGGCGCGCTTTCAGCCCGATTGATCTCGACCGCGGGCGCGCCGCTGGCGAACCTTGGGACCTGTTCTTTGACCGCTGGTACGATTATCTCAATGACAATCTCCATGACAATCTCCATGACAAACCCAATGGCAAACCAAATGATGCGGAAGAACCGCCGTTCAGCGCGGGCAATAATCTGAAGATATTATCCGTCATCGCCGCCGCGATAGCATCCCTTGAACGCGGCGCTTTTGTCGCGATTCCCAGCAGCTCACGGGTTCAGTCCGCGGTGGAGGGTTAGTTATGATAATTGATTGCCAAAGCCATGTTTTCCCGCGCGCCTATGCCGAGCTGCTCACGCTTAATCGCAATAGTCTGCGTACAAGCCGCAGCGATGAGGGCGTCTACTTAATTGATTACGGCGCGGTCCAGCGCTTTCGCATCGACCTGGATAGCTACAGCGCCACGCGCAAATTACACGCTATGGACGCGGCCGGCATCGATATGAGCGTCATCAGCGTTAATATCCCCACGCCGGATATGCTCGATGCCGATTTGGCGCTAGAAGGCGCGCGCATCTGCAACGATGCCTTAGCGGAAATATGCGCCCGGCATCCCAGCCGCTTTGTGGGCTTGGCAAGCCTGCCGCTAAATGACCCGCGGACGGCGATTGCCGAATTGGACCGCGCGGTCGACGAGCTCGACCTGCGCGGCGTATTCTTGCCCGCGCATGTCAATGGCGCGCCGCTGGACGCGCCGCAATTCGAAGCCTTTTACGCGCATGCCGCCGCCCGCGGCTTGCCCTTGGTCTTGCACCCGACCGTGCCGGTCTGGGGCGAGTCGATTCGCGAGCACAGCATGATTCCCATGATGGGCTTCATGGTGGATACATCCTTCGCCATGCTGCGGCTGATTCTGGGCGGGGTCATGGAGCGGCATCCGACGCTGCAAGTGGTGCACCCGCATGTCGGCGGGGTATTGCCCTATTTGATGGGGCGCGTCGTCGAGCAGACCGAGGTCAAGCGGCGTGGGCGCGATCACATCACGCGCTCGCCACGCGAAACTTATCGGCGCGTCTACCTCGATATGGTTTCGCCTGACGCGCTGGCAATGCAATATGCTTATGACTTCGCCGGTGCCGATCGCCTGCTATTTGGCAGCGACCATCCCTGGGTCAGTATCGAGGCGATTCTTGATATCGTCATGGCGCTGGATATGCCCGCAGGCGACAAAGACAAGCTGCTGGCTGGCAATGCGCGCGCGCTTTTCCGCATCGCATGAGTCGCGCCTAGTGTTCTTTATCAAAATTAGTCGCTACTTTGTTATCCTCTGTTATCCACTGTTATCCTCGGGTTCGACTCGCAGTGCCCGTGCGCGCCTAAATGCCCTCGGTGCTTATAATATAAATTGATGCGATTATCCGTTGCGATTCTCCGTTGCGCTTGCCCGATGCGCCTGTCCATGGAAACGCTGCCAAATTTGTGACTTGCCGCGCGAAAATGGTTACAATCTGTCCCGTAAAATACTCATACCAGGAAGCGAATCCGATTCTCTATTCTTACGCTGGTCCCCGTGCGCGGAAGTCCTGCAATATGCCAACTATTTGAATGTGATGATATAGGAGAGCGCGATGAAATTGTTTGACTATCCCGACTTGCTGGAAAATTGGGAGCAGACTATTAACCGTTTCGCCAGGCAAAAGGTCGAATTTGGCGCGCCGGGCGTGGCGCAAAAGGTCGCCGAAATCGAAGTGCTGCTCAAGCAAAAGGTGGCCGAGTTGGACGCGCTGCCCAATGACCCAGCGCTGGAAAAGGCGGAACCCGACGATTTGCCGTCTATTCTCGCTTTGCGGCCACCGGGGCGGCGGCGCATCTTGTCGGCGCTGCCAGCCGACTTCCGCGAGCGCCTGGAAGGCGCGTGGCTGGCGCGCTGTGCCGGCTGTACGCTTGGCTCCATCGTAGAAGGCTGGAAGGTGGATCGGATGGAACGCTGGGCGGCATACCTCGGCGACCCCTTCCCGCTGGTGGATTACTGGAGCCAAGCGGAACAGCCGCACGAGCCGAGACTAAAGGTCAGCGTACGCCACGATTACACGCCCGCCAAGATGGACGGCGTGCCCAGCGATGACGACCTCAATTACACCATGCTCGGCTTGTTAATCCTGGAAGAATACGGGCCCGATTTCACCGTCGAAGACGTCGGCGCGGCTTGGCTGCAATATCTGCCCTTCGCTTTTACTGCCGAGGGCGTCGCGCTGGATAACCTGCGCGCGGGCTTGCCAGCAATGCAAGCGGGCGCGCTTGGCAACCCCTGCCTCAACTGGATTGGCGCTGATATTCGCTCCGACCCCTGGGCTTACGCCGCGCCCGGCTGGACCGAAAAAGCGGCGGAATTCGCCTGGCGCGATGCCACCATCAGCCACCGGCGCAACGGCATTTATGCCGCCATGTATTTCTCGGCCGCGATTGCGGCCGCCTTTACCGTGTCCGACCCCATGGACGCGCTGGAAATCGGCTTAGAAGAAATCCCCGCCGATTGCATTACCGCGCGCGAAATCCGCTGGGCGCTGGCGCAGGCACCCGCCATCACCGGTTACAAAGACGCCGCCGCGCTGGTGGAAGCGCGCTACCCGGGTTTGTGGAAGTCGCATTCCTTCCAAAATAACGCCTTGACGATATGGGGCTTGGCAGTCGGCGGCGACGATTTCACCAAAGTCATCGGCGAGACCGTCGCCATGGGCCAGGACAATGACTGTACCGCCGCTACCGCCGGCAGCATCTTCGGCGCGGTCTATGGCAAGCGCGCCATTCCCGAACATTGGACGCGGCACTTCAACAACAAAGTCCATTGTTACTTGAATGACCAGTCGCCATTCGCCATCGACGACACCGTCGACCGCTTTATCCGCCAGGCGGAAATCGTCATGGCGGGCTGAGCGGGTATAATTGCGCGACCAATCCGGTCGCCCAGCGCTGACACGTGATGTGTTTTCTACCAATTGTAAGTTGAATTTTGACAAGGAGAGAATCATGCCATTATTTGAATATCCGGACAAAGTTGCGGCATGGGAACGCAAGATCAACGCCTACGCACAGCAAAAGGTCGAATTTGGCGCGCCGGGCGTGGCGGAAAAAGTCGCCGAAATCGAAGCGCTGCTAAAAGAAAAGGTGGGGGAGCTGGATGCCTTGGCAAACGATAGCGAACTGGCCAAAGCCGAGCCCGACGACCTGACGACAATCCGCCGCCTGCGGCCCGCGGGCGAGCGGCGGATTTGGACTGCGCTGGCGGATGATTTCCAGGAGCGCCTGGAAGGGTCCTGGCTGGGGCGCTGCGCCGGCTGCACGCTTGGCTCCATCGTCGAGGGCTGGAGCGTCGAGCGCATGGAGCGTTGGGCGGGCTACCTCGGCGACGAGTACCCGCTGGTCGATTACTGGAGCGTGGCTGAACAGCCGCACAACCGCAAGTATCAGACGAGCCTGCGCGAAGACTTCACGCCCGCCAAGATGGATGGTGTGCCCACCGATGACGACCTCAACTACACCCTGCTGGGGCTGATGATTCTGGAAGAATACGGCATAGATTTCAGCACCGACGACTTGGGCGAAGCCTGGATAAAATATCTGCCTTTCGCTTTCACAGCCGAAGGCATCGCCCTGGACAACCTGCGCGCGGGCGTCCCGCCCCTGCAAGCCGCGGAAGTCGACAACCCTTTCCTGAACTGGATTGGCGCTGATATCCGCTCCGACCCCTGGGGTTATGCCGCGCCTGGTTGGCCCGAGCGCGCGGCTGAGTTCGCCTATCGCGATGCTTACGTCAGCCATCGCCGCAACGGCATCTATGCCGCCATGTACTTCTCGGCGGCGATTGCAGCCGCTTTCACCGTTGATGATGCCGTCGCGGCGCTGGAAATCGGCTTGCAGGAGATACCGGCCGACTGTCTGCTGGCGCGCGAGGTGCGCTGGGCGCTGGACGAAGCGCCGGGCATCGCGGACTATCGCGCCGCCGCCGCCGCTATCGAAGCGCGCTACCCGAACATGGGCGGCGCTCATGCCATCAACAACACCGTGCTCACCATCTGGGGTTTGACCATCGGCGGCGACGATTTCACCAAAGTCATCGGCGAAACCGTCGCCATGGGCAAGGACAACGACTGTACTGCCGCCACCGCCGGCAGCATCTGGGGCGCGGTCTATGGCAAGCGCGCCATCCCCAAGCACTGGTACAAAAACTTCAACAACAAGGTGCATACCTTCTTGTACCATCAATCGACCTTCGCCATTGACGATGTCATCGACCGCTTCGTCGCGCAGGCGGCAAAGGTGATGGCAAGCGATTAGGGTCGGAGTATCAGCGCATTTGCTGTGATTGGTCGCCCCAAGGCGCTTTCATTCTAATGTGTGTGGGCTGAGGTGTGCTAATTCGGGGCAATTCTGAAATTGAATTTGGAGGAGAATATGACGGACTATAAGTACCCGCAACCTTTAGAAAATCTGGAGCGGTCAATCAACCTCTGGGCGCAGCTCAAAACCGAAGTTGGCGCCGAGGGGCTAGCGGATAAAATGGCTGAAATCGAAGCCATTTGTTCCGAGAAGCTGGCGGAATTGCGCGCCTTGCCAGAAGACCCAGCCTTGCGCGCGGCTGAACCGAATGACCTGGCTGGCATCCGCGCGCTGCGCCCGGCTGGCGCGCGCCGCTACTGGACCGAGCTGCCGGCCGCTGATTACCGCGAGCGGCTGGAAGGCGCGATATTGGGACGATTCGCCGGCTGCGTTTTGGGTTCGATAGTCGAATGCTGGGAAATCGAAAAAATGGAGCGCTGGGCGGCTTATCTGGGTGATGCCTTCCCGCCCGCAGACTATTGGAGCGCGGCCGAGCGCCCGCAAGACCTCAAGTATCAAACCAGCCTGCGCGAGCGCTTCACGCGCTCCAAAATGGACGGCGTACCCACTGATGACGACATCATCTACACGCAGCTGGGCTTGCTCATCCTGGAAGATTACGGGCTCGATTTTAGCCTGGATGACGTCGGCGCGGCTTGGATGAAATACTTGCCGCACGCGGCAACTGCGGAGGGCGTCGCGCTGCGCAATCTGCACGCGGGGACGCCGGCCGCGCAGGCGGCAGTCGTCGACAATCCCTTCATGTTTTGGATCGGCGCTGATATTCGCTCCGACCCCTGGGCTTATGCCGCGCCCGGTTATCCCGAAAAAGCCGCCGAGTTCGCCTGGCGCGACGCCAGCATCAGTCATCGCCGCAACGGCATCTACGGCGCTATGTACTTTTCCGCCGTTATCGCGGCTGCCTTCGCCCTGGGCGACCCGATGCAAGCACTGGAAGCTGGCTTAGCCGAGATTCCAGCCGATTGCCTGCTGGCGCGCGAATTGCGCTGGGCACTGGATATAGCCGATGACATCAAGGACTATCGCGCAGCGCGCGCGGCAGTCGACAGCCGCTACGCCGGCATGCACAGGATACACACCATCAACAACGCCGCGCTGACGGTTTGGGGGCTGCGCATCGGCGGCGGCGATTACAGCAAAGTGATCGGCGAAACGGTGGCGATGGGCTTGGACAATGACTGTACCGCCGCCACGGCTGGCAGCATCTTTGGCGCTGCCTACGGCAAAAGCGCCATCCCCGCGCATTGGACCCAGGACTTTAACAATAAGGTCTATTCCTACATCAACGGCGTCGAGACTTTCGCCTTGAACGATTTATACGACCGCTTCACGGCGCTGGCGGAAAGCGCCTTAGCGGGCTAAGGAGAAGGCTAAGGAGAAAGGGAGAATATCTAGGGCATGGCAGGGTAGCCGCGCCGGCGGGCAGGTCAAGCGACCAGCCTTCCACAGCCAAGTTGAGCTCATCATTTTGAGTCACGGCTGCTTCGTTGCTACTTCATGGGAGTTCAAGCGGAGTTCAAGTCGAGTTCTTCGCTGTTGCGGTGGATTTTCTAGCGCGGATTTGAAAAAAATCCCATTCCCGACCATAATAGGGCATACAGTTGCAGGTCGTGGCTCGCGGCGTTAGGTCGAGTGAACCTATCGAAAAGTGCCTGGTGTGCTGAACGCATATTAGATAGGAGACGCTTCCAATGATTGAATTCATGCTTAACGGACAAATCACGCGCTATGACGGCGAACCAGACCGCGCGCTGATGAATGTCTTGCGCGAGGACTTGGGCATTATCTCGCCCAAAGACGGCTGCGCCCCGCAAGCGGCTTGCGGCTGCTGTGTGGTGCAAGTAGATGACAAAGCGCTGCTCTCCTGCGTCACAAAAATGTCGAAGATCGCCGGCAAATCGGTTACGACCACCGAGGGGCTAGGCGAATATCGCCAGAATGTTTTTGCCAATGCCTTTGTTACCGAAGGCGGTGTGCAGTGCGGCTTCTGCATCCCTGGCATTGTCATGCAAGCCAATAACCTGATTAACCACAATCCCGAACCCAGCCGCGCCGACATCGAAAAAAGCTTGACGCCGCACCTCTGTCGCTGCACCGGCTACAAGAAAATCGTTGACGCGATTCAGACCGCCGCTGAGGCCATCGGCAAAGAAGAAGAAGTGCCGATTCCGGAATGCGACGGCCGCATCGGCTCGCGCTTGCCCAAGTATCAGGCGGACGATCTTGTGCTGGGGCAGCATCGCTATGTCGACGACATCCGCATTGACGGCATGCGATTCGGCGCGCTTAAGTTCAGCGATCATCCGCGCGCGCTGGTGAAGTCAATGGACTTGCGCGCCGCTAAGGCGCATCCGGGCGTTTTGCGCATCTTCAGCGCCGCTGACATCCCCGGCGACAAGCATATCGGCTTGATAAAGCAGGACTGGCCCCTGATGATTGGCGTCGGCGAGACCACGCGCTATGTCGGCGATGTGCTGGCGCTGGTGGTTGCGGAAAGCGATGCCTGCGCGCGGGAGGCGGTCGAGCTCATCGATATTGACTACGACGTCCTCGACCCGGTGACCGATATGCACGCCGCGCTGCAGGCTGCCAGCCCATCCCTGCACGAAGGCGGCAATGTCTTGTCGCAATCCATCACCAATCGCGGCGACCTCGACAAAGCCATGGCGGAATCAGCCTTTATCACCAGCGGCGTCTACGAGACGCAGATGATCGAACACGGCTTTATGGAACCCGAAGCCTGTATCGCTTACCCCCACACCCCAGCTCCCTCTCGCCATCTCTATGGCGAGCATCCCAAAATGAGGGAGGGCGAGATTGGCGAAGGTCGAGGTGGCGTCGAAGTGCTGTCGCAGGGGCAAGGTGTCTTTGAAGACCGCGCGCAAATCGCCAAGCTGCTGGGCTTGCCGCTAGCCAAAGTAAACGTTGTATTGGTATCCAACGGCGGCGCGTTTGGCGGCAAGGAAGACCTCTCGGTACAGGGGCACGCGGCGCTGGCGGCTTATCTGATGGGCGAGCCGGTCAAAGTGCGGCTGACCCGCGACGAATCGATCATCATGCACCCCAAGCGCCATCCCATCTGGATGGAGTACACCATCGGCTGCGACGAAGACGGCATGTTGACCTTCTGCAAGGGACGTTTCGTCGGCGATACCGGCGCATACGCCTCGGTCGGCATGAAGGTGCTAGAGCGCTCGGCAGGTCATGCCACCGGTGCCTACAACTTCCCGGTCACCGATATCGAAAGCACAGCGGTCTATACCAACAACCTGCCTTGCGGTGCCATGCGCGGTTTTGGCGTTAATCAAACCGCCTTCGCCCTGGAAAGCTGCCTGGATGATCTCTGTGAACAGGGCGGCTTCGACCGCTGGACATTCCGCTATCAAAACGCGCTGGACGATGGCGATATGACCGCTACCGGTCAGGTCATCGAAGCGGGCGCGGGCGCAAAAGCCACGCTGGAAGCGGTCAAGAACGAATTCCGCCAAGCCAAGTACGCTGGCATCGCTTGTGGGATTAAGAACACCGGCATCGGCAATGGCATGCCCGATTCATCTCAAGTGACGGTCAGCGTGGTCCCACATCCCTCGGACCCCGCTTCCGCAAAGGTCATAATCGACCATGGTTGGACAGAGATGGGACAGGGCGTGCATACCATGGCGGTGCAGGCGCTGGTGACCGAGACGGGGCTGGACCCGAGTCTGGTCGAGGTGCGTGTCGAGACCCAATCCGAGATGGTAACCGGCATGACCACCGCGTCGCGCGCGACCTCGCTGATTGGCAACGCCATCATTGATGCCTGCCGCGAATTCAAAGTCGACTTGGCGCGGCAGACCTTGCAAGAGCTGGTCGGCAAACGTTACGTCGGCGCATTCACGGTGGATTGGACGACCAAGCCCGGTGCGATGGTCGAAAAAGTTTACACCCATTACAGCTATAGCTACGCCACGCAAGTGGTGATTCTGGACGAGGCGGGTCAAGTCGAGAAGATAATCGCCGCCCATGACGCCGGCAAGATTTTCAATCCCACGCTCTTCGAGGGACAGTTGGAAGGTTCGATTCACATGGGGCTGGGTTATGCCATCAGCGAGGATTTGCCGATGGCAGGGGGGCACCCCAAGAGCACGATGCTGCGCAAGTGCGGCATCCTGCGCGCCAAAGATATGCCAGAAATGGAAGTCATCGGCGTCGAAGTGCCCGATCCCTATGGACCCTATGGCGCGAAGGGCGTCGGCGAAATCGGCTTGGTGCCGACGGCGGGCGCGGTGGCCAACGCGCTGTATCAATTTGATGGTCTGCGGCGGCATAAGCTGCCGATGAAGCTGCCGCGCAAGCGTCCGCCGCGCCGCAGCAATGGCCGCAATGGCAGCAACGGCAAGCGCTAGGCGGCTGGCAAGTCGATTGCGGAAATTGAATGTGAATGTGAATAGATGGGATAGCGGGCTGTGTTGGGGCGCTCTACGCGCTTTACACAGCCCGTTTAATCACCTGTGAGTTTTTCGCCCACAGTAACGCTGCTTAAATCTCTACTACCAGCTTCCCATGCCATCAACCGCGCGCTTCCATGCGCCTTTTTCATTCTTCTCCCAGCCGGGCGGGGCGATGGGCTGGCAAGAATCGGGAAGCGCAGGCTCGCCTGCTTGCGGCGCGAAATCGACCTGCGTCGGCTTGCCCGTTATCTCGCGCACGAACTCGCCCAGTTGCAAAGCTGTTTCTTCGGCTGCGCGCTCCAAAATGCCTTGCTCGGTCATTTTTTCCACGAATAGCGTCAGCGCCTCGGCCTGCGCGATTTGCCGAACCATGTCCCAATCGGCCGAAAACAGCGTGATAGAGTACTGGTTTTGGTCGATATACTCAATGCGGCAGCTGGTGATGACGGGCGCGGGCAAGCTCAGCTTATAAACGCCGTTTTCGTAGCGAATGTTGTCTTCGTCAATCGCGGCGAAATCAATACCCGCCTCGAGCGCGCCGGTGGCAATGTGATTGGCGCTGTAATAGCCGAGGTTGAAGATGCCGCGATGGATCTCTACTTGAATATCGGGTAATTCGATATCGGCGGTAACGGTAACCAACTGGCCGATGCCCTTGATGCCGTTGACGATGGTCGCCTCCGAACGTGTAAAGGCTCCTGTCTGCGGGAATAGAGATAGGCGCAGACTTTCCACAGTGCCGATGAGACTGGCACCGATGATGATCCCGCCGACCAGCAGCGCGATTCCAAAGATATTCCGGGAGAAAAACTTGACTGCGGCAACCATAAAGTCGCTCCTTCCTAAGTCGTGACGTGATTTACAAACTATTACATCTATGTAAATATATCGTAAAATGTTGGCGCAAGTTGCAGGGAATGTTTGCGCATGTTGATTGCGGGCGGGGAGTTTCAAAAGAGAGCATATTCTTCTAACTGCGCTTTTTTCCTTCTGCTTCTTTCACAAGGCGTCCCTTAGCATAACGCGAAAATAGAGCCGTTGCTGTTAATAACAACGTGCCGTCATCGACGATGCCTATCAAGGGCAGAAAGTCCGGCAGTATGTCTAGTGGCATCAGGATATATCCGCCTACAACCCCGATAAAGACGAGCTTGGATCGCAGCGGCACATGCCGATTTAGCATCAATCCTGCGAATTGGCGAATATGTCGCATCAGCTAATCGTTTTCCTGACTCCATACACCATCTATTTCCGTCCAGCCGAAAGGCGGGTCGGGCTGGCAAGTAAGCCCAGTGATTAACTCTGCGGGCTCTTCTTCAAACTCGATATGAACAAGTTTCCCTATCAAGCCACTTACAAATTCACCCAGCACGATTTCGGTTTCTTCTTTAGCCTTGTCGAGAATGTCTTCTTGCTCGTTTACTTTCTCGATGAATAGTTTGATTGCCTGTGTTCGCCCCAATTCTTCCAGAAGCTCCCAATCACGGCTTCCGACCGCAAAGGAATTATCCAACTGCTTCAGTTTTGTAATTGTACAATTCGTGATTGTTGGATGTGGAACAATTAAAGTGCAGGTGTCTTCACATCTTAAGCCATTTGATCTGATTCGCGTGAAATCTATGCCTGCCTCAATTATTCCATGCGCTTCATGATCCGCGCCGTAACTGGTTAATTCATCAAAGGACGTGATTCCTTGCTTTATTCCAACATGGACTAGCATTGTATGCGGATCGCTGGTTACTGTTACTAGCCTGCCTATCCCACGAAGACTGCTAATGATGGCTTGACTTGATATAATTTCTGCGGTTGCTGTTGGCGCAATTCGGTCCAGGAGGTTTGACAAAGATGTTGTGATAGGCGTAAAAAAGTTGATGATAAGTACAATGATAGCCAATAGTATGAAATACTTTGTGTTTTGAAGGATTAACTCCAAGAGTTTCATTAATCCAATCCTTAAGTTGAAAACATAGCAAGTTTAACTGACCAAGATGCCAGTATGTTATATTTTTTGTACCTAGCTGTCAAATTTATAGCTAACCGAGTTCTATTCGTCAATGATTCAACAACCATTCCTGCACATTTCTAGTTTCATCCGCCTTTACCGCGCCATGAGCGCCTCCGTGGTTGACGCCTTCTGCTTCCACCATCCCATGCTCAAAGCCGCCCTGCACATGCTCTGCACGCCCTGCGCGCTGGAGCTGACGCGGCTGGGGCTGAAAATGGATGCCACAATCGCGCGCGACGGCCACCTGGGCGGTGCCAGCAAGTGGCTGCTTGATATCGCCACCCGCGCCTGCCATGTCCAAGGAACGCAGCATATCCCCGCCGCGGGACCGCTGCTCTTCGTGGGCAACCACGCCGGCTTGGGCGACGCCTTTGCCATGCTCGCTGCCTCGCCGCGCCGAGATACAAAAATCCTGGCGCATAATTTCGGCATCTTGCCCGGGCTGAGCGACATGCAGCGCCATGTCATCGTGCTCGACGCGGACGCGCCCTTGCCAGCCATGCGCCGCTCGCTGCGCCATTTGCGCGGCGGCAACTCGCTGCTGCTATTCCCGCGCGGACAGATTGAGCGCGACCCCGCGCTGGCGCTCGAACCGGCGCTGGCGTCGCTGGCACAGTGGTCGCGCAGCATCGAGTTTTTCGCGCGTCATGTGCCCGATTTGACAATTCTGCCTTGCGCTGTCGGCGGGCTGATATCGCGGCGGGCGCTGCTTAATCCCGTCGTCCGGCAATACCGCGACCAAGACAAAGGCCATTTTCTAGCGGCGACCTTCCAAATGATGTTCCCCTGCTACCGCGATCCAGTCATCAGTCTGCGTTATGGCTGCCCCCTGCGCGGCGTGGCGGACCCGCGCGAGCGCGTTCTGCGGCAGATGGCGCGGCTGCTAAGCGGCGTGCATGCCGAGCAGCGCGCTTTGCGAAAACGAGTACCATAGTGTGTATATGCTCAAGCGTCAGAGCGCAGATTAAACAGCGAGCGGGAATCGCATTAAGCGCCGAAGACGCCGAGAATAGCGGCTTCGGCACTTTAACTTTATGCTGTTGCGGCGATAATAGCGGCGCGGAAATTGGCAGGGAAGCTATCCCCCCAAGATGAGTCATTGGACTAATACTACAGCGGCGGCGAGCCGCGCCCTCAAGTGGCGCAGCTATTGGAATCTCTTCCTCTCGCTGGTCAGCCGCGATATCCGCGCGCGCTACCGCCGCACGATTTTGGGTCCGCTGTGGGCGATTATCCCCGCTATCTTGACCACGGCGATTTTCAGTTTCTTGCACCGCGTGGTTGAAATTGATACCGAAGGCGCGCCCCATCTGGTTTTTGTCTTCGCAGCCACCGTGCCTTGGACTTACTTCCAAACATCGGTCATACGCATTCCCTTTGGCATCCTCGCCAATGGCACGTTGCTGCGCAAGATGGCGGTGCCGCGTTTTATCTTTCCTTTGGTTGTCTTGGCTACGACATTTTTCGACTTTGTCATGTCCTCAATCGTGCTATTCGTCGCCCTGCTGCTGTATCAGATGCCGATAAGCGCGGCTTGGCTCTGGCTGCCGCTGCTGGTGTTGATGGTCAGCTTGATGGCATGGGGCGTTGGCATCGGCATCGCGGCTTTCACGGTCTATCGCCGCGACATGCTGCACGGCTTGCAGTATTTCATGCAGGTCTGGCTCTTCCTGACGCCGGTGATTTATTCGTCCAAAGAATTGGCGAGCAATCTGCAAATTGTCTATCGGCTCAACCCCATGGTTGGCATCATCGACGGTTTTCGCAATGTGTTGATCTTCGGGCAGCCGCCCGATATCGAGTCGCTCGCCATCAGCCTGATTGTTACATTTGTGATTCTGCTGCTCGCCTTCCCGCTCTTTCAAGTTTTGTCGCAGTATTTTGCCGATGTGCTGTAGCGGCGGGTCGAGATGAGATATGCTTATTTCAAACTTGCCGCAGCCACTCGGTTGTGGCGAATTTGGATTTTGACGTTCAGATAGTTATGGCTCGCAACGAAGGCTGACCCATGATGCCCAATAATCTAGCCATCCAGGTCGAAAATGTTTGGAAACGTTATGGCTTGCCGCTGCGCCCCTATCTGCGCCGTCAGCTCGATCAACTGACGCGGCGGGCGCAAAACGGCTTCCAAACCTATGGACCCTGGGCATTGCAAGACATTTCCTTTGCAGTCGAGCAGGGCGAATCCCTTGGCATTGTCGGCAAAAACGGCGCTGGCAAGAGCACCTTGCTCAAGCTGCTGGCGGGCGTCAGCCCGGTCACGCATGGGCGCGTGGCGATTAGCGGCCGCCTCTTCCCGATGATTGAATTGGCGGCGGGCATGCACCGCGATTTGACCGGACGGGAAAATATCAAGCTGCTGGGTGCCATCATGGGTTTTACCGCCGCGCAGATGGATGCCAAGATGCCCGAAATCGAATCTTTTGCCGAACTGGGTCAATGGCTGGATAAACCGGTCTATCAGTATTCCAGCGGCATGCAAGCCCGCCTCGGTTTCAGCGTCGCCGTCAATGTCGACGCCGATATCCTCTTGATTGACGAGGTGCTTTCAGTCGGCGATGTCAACTTCCAGAAGAAATGCCTGACGCGCATGGACGAGCTGTCCAACAGCGGCGTAACCGTGATTTTTGTCACGCACAATCCCTATAATATCGAGCGGATTTGCGACCGCGCCATTTATCTGCGCGGGGGCAGGGTGACCGCGGCTGGCTCCCCTAGCGATATCTTGACCGCTTACTTCCAGCAGTCAATTGACAAATCACAAGTCTTCGCCAGTGGCGAAGTGCCAGCCGCCAAACTGCGCGAAGGCACCGGCAGCTTCCGCGTCGCCGATATCATCATGCGCGACGCGGCGACCGGCGCGGCCATCACCAGCTTCCCTACCGGCGATTCCATCTTGTTCGACTTGAAACTCAAGGTCTATGAGCCGACCAGCAATTACCGCTTTTCCATCCGCATTCTCGATCCCGCCGGCACCGTCTTGAGCTTCGTCGACATCCCCAGCGCCGAGCGCGCCAACCTGGCGCTTCAGGCCGACGCCACCCTGCAATGCGCGATTAAGCATGTCAATCTGCTGCCGGGCGAATACTGGGTCGATATCGTCGCTCGTGAAGTTGCCGGACCCGTCATTGATTCGATATCCTTCGCGCTGTCCTTCCTGGTCACCGGGGATAGCGAAGTCATGCAGCGCACGGAAAATCGCGGCATTGTGTATCTGCCGGCGGAATGGCAGCTTGCCGATGAATACGCCATGCCAGAAACCCAGCCTAAATTATAGGCAAGGTACCTGCCATGCAATTTCCAATCCAAGCCGCGCGGGATGCCCTCGCCGCATACAAAAGTGGCTGGGAATTGATTGATGCGCGGCAATTGAGCCCGCGCGTTGCCAAGCTAAAGGTATGCACGGGACACGGGATAGCGCGCGATTTGATTCTACTTTGCCACGGCCAAGGCGATCGGCGAATCAATCCCGATATCCCCCGCCAGGAATACAGCTTGCTGCAAAGCCTGTCCAGCGCCGGGCTCGCCGTGCCGCGCCCGCTCTTGCTGGATGCCAGCAAAGAGATTCCCTTTTTGATTACCGAATGCGTTACCGGCGCAACCTGCTTCGCAGCTACAGATATTCCCGCATTTTGCCGGCAGTTGGCGCGCATACTCAGCGATATCCATCACTTCAACATCAAGCAACATGATTTGTCTTTTTTGCCATCTCAAAGCCAAGTGTTGGCGGCGGACCTGCGAGAAGCGACCGCGGACGACTATGGAATCGGCGCGCGCCTGCGTGCAGCCGCGCCGCAGATTGCGCTCAACGGCACGGTCTTGCTGCACGGCGATTTCTGGCTGGGCAATCTGCTGTGGCGCGGCGAGCACTTGGCAGCCATCATCGACTGGGAAGACGCCATGCTCGGCGACCCGCTGGCGGACTTGGGCAAGAGCCGCTTGGAAGTGCTTTGGGCACTGGGTGAGGGCGCGCTGGAGTGGTACACAGCCGCTTACCAAGCGCGCAATCCCGCGCTGGATTACAGCGCCTTACCCTTTTGGGATCTCTGGGGCGCGCTGCGCTTGGCGCATTTCGCCAAGTGGTCGACGGCGGACGTGGTCGCGCGGCGGCGGGCGCAGTATGAGCGCTTCATTGGAATGGCTGCGGGAAAGCTATCGCCGCGCTAGAGCCGACTTGCGCTAGAGCCGACTTAGGAAGGACCTGACCCGCGCTTGAAAGACCTGCGGCTGCTCAAGATGGATATTGTGCCCGGCATTCGCAATCACTTGGAAATCGGCGCGCGGCATCCGCCTAGCCATCAACTGGTTAATCGCGACGAATTTGCTGTCTTGCGCGCCCGCCAGCAAGAGCGCCGGCGGCGACGCTTGCTCCAGGCGCGTCCACAAGTTTGGCTGCGCGCCGCTGCCCATGCCGCGCAAGCTGTTTGCCAGCCCGCCCGCGTCATTGCGCAAACGCTGCCGCCGCTGCGCGCATAAGATTTGTGCGGACAATTTTCGCTGCGATTGCCACAGCGGCAGAGACTCCCAATAATCGACGAACCAATTGATGCCCCGCGTTTCGATGCGCCGCGCCAGCGCTTGGTCTTGGCGGCGGCGCTCTTCCCGCGCGCTTTTGTCCGCCAAGCCCGGCGCGGCGCTTTCCAGGATTAAGCTGTGGAAGCGCGCGGGATAGCTCATAGCCAGATACAGCGCCAGCCGCCCGCCCATCGAGTAACCCAGCGCATGACAGGCTGTGATAGACAATTCATCGAGCAGGCAAATGATGTCGCGGGCAACGCGCTTCATTTGATAAGCGTTCTGATAAGCGTCTTGATAAGCGCCGACATGCGGTGGTTTGTCGCTGTCGCCATGGCCCAAGATGTCGACGGCGATGACGCGGTAGGCGCTTTCTAACCCGGCGCGCAGGTCTGCCCAGATGCTTTTGTCGCCGCTGAAGCCATGCAAAAGCAGCAGAGCTTGTCCCTGGCCGCTGATTTCCAGTGCGTAATGATGCCCGTTGACAAGCAGCTTGTCGCTAGTCATCGAAGAGCTCGCGAACGGCACGGCGGATGATTTTGCCCGACGCCGACCGCGGGAAGGCGCTGATGAAACGGATTTGGCGCGGGATTTTGTAGGCGGCGAGCTGTTCCCGCGCATAAGCGCTGATTGCGCTTGCGGACAGGTCCTGCCCCGCCCGCAGTTGCAGCGCCGCCGCAACCCGCTGCCCCCAGCGGGCGTCTACCAGCCCGACCACGACTGCTTCGGCGATGGCGGGATGCGCGCGCAGCGCCTGCTCGACTTCGGCGGGGTAGATATTTTCGCCACCGCTGACGATCAGGTCTTCACGGCGCTGCAGGACAAGCAAATCGCCATCTTCGTCAAGCGCGCCGATATCGCCCGTATGCAGCCAGCCATCGCGCAGCGCGCTTGCGGTGGCGCGCGAATCATTGTAATAGCCGCGCATGATTTGCGGTCCTTTGACGATGATTTCGCCGGGTTCGCCCGCGGCTGTGTCCGCGCCACGCGCGTCTATCACCCGCAATTCTGTGAACAGCAAGGGCTTGCCGACGCTCGCGGGTTTGTCGCGCAGCAGCATGGGGCTGGCAGTGGCAACCTGCGATGCCGCCTCGCTCAATCCATAACTTGGCGCTATCGGGATATTCTCCACCAAGCAGCGCGCGACCAGCGACTGCGGCGTCGCCTCCCCCCCGAGCAAGACGAGGCGGAGGCGCGGATGCCAAGCCTGCGCTTTCTCATCCAGCAGGCGCGACAGCATAGTCGGCACCAGCGATACTAGCGATATCGGCTTCAGGCTCAGCAGTCGGTTCACGGCAGCGCCATCAAAGCGCTGCATAGGCAGCAGTTCGACGGCTGTGCCATAAATCAATGAGCGCAGGATGATGCTTAATCCGCCGACGTGATAAAGCGGCAAGACGCAGAGCCAGCGGTCGTCGGGCAGGACGCCCAAGCGAAATGCCGAGCCGAGCGCGCTTTGGTAGATGTTCTGGTAGGTCAAAATTGCGGCTTTTGCGCGTCCGCTGGTACCGGAAGTGTGAATAATTGCCAAGTCGCGGCTTAGCTCGATGCGCGCTGGCGCATCGGCGACGTACGCCGCCGGCAAATCAGCCAAATCGGGGAAGACCAGCGCGGTCCCTGCGGCAGCGCTGGCAATGTCCTCATGGTCGCGCCCGCATAGCAACAGGCGACAGCGGCTGTTCTGAACCTGCCATTTGAGTTCGCCGACGGTCAAGCGGGTATTCAATGGCACGATGACCGCGCCCAGCCGCATCAATGCCAGCAGGCAGATAATCGCATCCGCGCCATTGCTCATGAGCAGCGCCACATGATCGCCAGCGGCGACATCGGCATGCCACCGAATATACGCGGCGGCGACACCGACCCGACGATCGATTTCGGCAAAGCTCCAGCTTTCGTTCTTGATATGCAGGAAAGCCTTATGCGGCGTCGCGCGGACGCGCGCCCTTAGCCAATCTTCGGACAAGCCTGCTGCGATATCCGGCATTTGCTATCCCAAGTATCAGCCAAAGTCCGCTCAAGCGCGGCGCGGGAACTTGTCGAAGTCGGGCTTGCGCCCTTCGAGGAAAGCATTTTTGCCCTCGCTACCTTCTTCCGTCATATAGAAGAGCATGGTGGCGTCACCGGCCAGCACCTGCAGGCCGGTCTGACCGTCCAGCTCGGCATTCATGCCTGCTTTGATGAAGCGCAGCGCCAGCGGGCTTTTGCTCAGGATTTCGCGCGACCACTGCAGCGCTTCCCGCTCCAGCTCCGCCAGTGGCACGACGGTATTTACCATGCCCATTTCCAAGGCTTGCTGGGCGCTGTATTGGCGGCAGAGGAACCATATCTCGCGCGCTTTCTTCTGCCCAACATGCGCCGCTAGGTAGGACGAACCAAAACCGGCGTCAAAGCTGCCGACGATGGGACCGGTTTGTCCGTAAATGGCGTTATCGCTGGAAATCGTCAAATCGCAGCAGACATGCAAAACATGCCCGCCGCCGATGGCGAAGCCCGGCACAACGGCGATAACCGGCTTGGGGATGTTGCGGATATAACGCTGCAATTGCAAGACGTTCAGCCGCGGCACACCGTCCTCGCCGACATAGCCCGCCTGCCCGCGCGCCTTTTGGTCGCCGCCGGCGCAAAAGGACCAGATGCCATCTTTTGTGCTGGGACCGTTGGCGGTGATCCACAGGACGCCGACGTCGCCATCGTGCCATGCATGCAGCAGCGCCTCGGTCATTTCGTCGATGGTCTTGGGGCGGAAGGCGTTGCGCACATTGGGACGGTCGAAGGCGATGCGCGCGATGCCCTCGGCTTTGTGATAGGTGATTTCGTCGTAGCGCTTGACCAGCTGCCAATCCGCCAGGCGCATCAAATCCGCAGTCTTGATTTTTGCCTGTGCTTCCGTTGATGTTGTCATCTGTATTCTCCTCTCTATATAGATTTAGTCGCTAGCGTCCATCCGCTCGACCTGCGCGCGTACCGAAGCCATGATTTCTTCGCGCCGCCGCAAGTCCTGCAATGCGTCCGTGCGCGCCTCGATGAGGGTCGAGCCGCGTCCCGCCACAGCCGCGCTGTATGCCGCCCGAAATGACTGGCGGTCATCGGCGCGCTGGTATGTCAAACCATATAGACGCGCGGCATGCGCGAAATCCAAGCCGGGCGCAGTGACGAAATAATCGCTGAAGCTCGGTTCGTAAGCGCGTATCGGCAGTCGCTGGAAGATGCCACCACCAGCGTTGTTTAATAGGACGATTGTCAGCGCCAAGCCACAGCGAGCTAGCGCCAGCAAACCGTTCATATCGTGATAGAAGGTGATGTCGCCGACGATAGCTGCCAGGGGGCGCTGCCGATGCGCCGCGCCGATGCCCAATGCTGTCGAGAGGTTGCCGTCGATGCCAGACGCGCCACGGTTGGCATAGGCGAGCATGGCGCGCGCGCTTGGCTTGCCAAATTGATCCAAGTGCCGGACCGGCAAGCTGTTGCCGGCGAAGATCAGCCCATCGGCTGGCATCAAGTCCACCACATCATAAACGGTCGCGCCATCGAAAAACGCGCCCGTTTCCATCTCGTCGCCGATGACCTGCCAGGCGATTTCCTCGGCGCGCTGTATCTGGTCGTGGAAGCCGCTTTCGGCTTTAGGTGGCGTATCGTCCGCGGCGGCGTGGCGCGCGACCGACAAGGCATCATAAGCGAGCAGCTGCGTGATGCCATGCGTATCGTCCGCCCAGCCGCCGTCGCGGCTGCAATAGATATGCTGCTGCAATTCCGCTTGCGCCAGCAGGTCGCCCATTGCTTTGCACAGGGGCGGCTTGCCAAAGCGAATCAGGGCTTCGATTGACTTGAATTCGCAGGCATCCGCGGCGAGGAATGATTCATAAGCGCCCACTGGCGCATAAGGCACAGGCGCGGATGAAGCGCCCATGCGCATGTTGGAGCTGAATTCTGCGAGGATGGGATAGCCGCTGCGCCGCGAAAAGCGCGCCGCCCAGTCCATAAGCGCCCGCGCTTCCGCAGCATTGCGACAAGTGCCGTGCCCAAAGTAGATTAAGCCCCTGTCGGGCAAAGCCGCGCCATGCAGCAGGTCCGCAAGCGCGGGGAGCGCGGCGCGGCGGGCGCGCGCCAAGCGCGGGGTTTTGCCGCGCTTGATTCGCATGACCGCGGCATCATCGGCATCCGGCTCGAAGGGCTTGCGGAAGGGCAGGTTGATATGTACGACGCCTTGCGCCGTCTTGCCCAGGGCGCGAGCCGCCAGCGACCGCAGGCTGCGCAAAGCCAGCGGCGGCGGATTCGCTTGCGGCAGCGGCGCGTCGACGAACCAGGCAACGGCGTCGCCGAAGAGCTTGACCTGGTCGATGGTCTGATTGGCACCGCTGTGGCGCAGTTCATGTGGGCGGTCCGCGCTCAAAACGAGCAGCGGCAAACGCGCCTGCCGCGCCTCGATGATGGCGGGGAAAAAGTTGGCGGCTGCCGAGCCCGATGTGCAGACCAAAGCGGCGGCTTCGTTTGTGGCTGTCGCCAGCCCCAGCGCGAAGAAAGCCGCGCTGCGTTCATCCAGATGCGAGTAAATGTTGATGTCGTGCCGATGCCGCGCGAAGGCCAAAATCAGCGGTGTATGCCGCGACCCAGGCAAAACGCAGACCCGCTGCAAGCCCGCCGCCACCAAAGCGTCAACAAAGACATTTGCGTATAGGGTATTCGGATTTGGCATTATTTTCACCACAAAGACACAAAGGACACGAAGATTGACTTACAAAACGATCCGCTTGATGTCATCTTTTATGACTGTCACATTAAAGTTTATGAGTAAACCTGTTCAGAGATTCGTCAACTTCAAGTAGGTCAAGACTTGCGCCGAATGTATGCGCTAAAACGCCTGCACCGATTTCAACTCGACTATGACACTATTCTCGACTATCAAGTCAGGTACGAGGTTACTAATCCTTCGTCCTTTGTATTCGAGTTCAATTGGTTTTTGCCTTTCGTATTTTATGTTTTGCAGGTCAAGTTCAATGCACAATGCATCTTCTTAGACACTTTCAAGCAATTCAGCTAGAAAGGTTCGATGAACTTCTATTGCCGCCCCGATGATCTTATACGCTATCGGTTTTCCTCCTGAGTTTTGTTCGTATTCTGTAAACATTTTTTTTCCATTCACTTTGTGTTCTTCGTGTCTTTGTGGTTAACATTATAGTACCCATGCGCGTCGAGCATGGGGCGGAATTTGAGAGCGGTTTCTTCCCATTCGGCTTCGGGCTGGCTGTCGCGGACGATGCCGGCACCGGCGTATATCCAGGCGCGGGATTCCTGCGCGACCGCCGAGCGGATTGCCACGGCGAAGTCGCCATCGAGCTTGGCATCAATCCAGCCGACCGGCGCGCCATACCAGCCGCGCGGGATTGGCTCCAGCTCGCGGATGAGGCGCATCGCGTCTGCCCTGGGGTCGCCGCCCAGCGCCGGCGTCGGATGCAGGGTTTCCACCAGCGGCAAAATGCCAGTTGCCCGCCGCAGCCGTCCGCGGATGGGCGAATGCAGGTGCTGGATATGCTTGAGCTTGAGCAAGCCCGGCGGCGCGATTTCCAGCCTATCGGTCAAGGGCAGCAGGCGATCGCGAATCTTATCCGAGACAATCAACTGCTCTTGCCGGTTCTTATGGCTGCGCAGCAAAGCCTTGCCCAGGCGCAAGTCCTCTTCACCGCTGCTGCCGCGTTCGCTGCTGCCAGCCAGGCTCATCGTTTCTATGCGCTTGCCGCGCGCGCTCGCTAGCAGTTCTGGGGACGCGCCATAAAAGGCGTAGCGGGAGCGCGGCTCGAACAAAAAGCGGGTACAGTTGCCGTAATGCTGCGACAGATGATTGAGAATCGGCAGCAAACGCAGGCGCTGCTCGAAGCGCAATTCAGCCGCGCGCGCCAGCACAACTTTATTCATTTCGCCAGCCTGTATGCGCGCGGTCGCGTGTTGGATCATCGCCCGCCACATGTCAAAGCTCATCGGATAGCGGACGCTCTGCAATGGCGCTTGCAGCTCGCTTGTCGTGCCGCCGCTGTCGGCTTGCAATTGACTGATTTTTTCACGCAAGGCGGCATGCAAATCGCTGACAAGCGCTTCGGGATCGTCCTCCATGGGAATCTGCGTATTGATGGTCAGCCAGGTCTCGCCCTTAAGGTTGACCAGTTGGTAATGGGGCAAGACAAAATGCGCCGGCGCGTATATCGACCAGGTGTTGTCGGGCGTGAAATCGCTGCGGAAGGAGAAGCCGCCAAATAGGCGCGGACCCGTCCCAGCCGGGGCGCTATCGGCGATGCGCGCCTGGGTATAGAGTTGGCGCGCGTCGCGTATGATTTTGCGGTAGCGGCCGCTGCCCCAGGCCATCAGCTCGACCGCAGCGCCCATGCCCGCAAAGGCTAAGTGATTGTTGCGGCTCTCCCAGAAAAAGCGCGCTTGCCCATCGGCAGAAGCCAGGAAATCTTCAAAGCTGATGCCGCTGCAAGGCAAGCTGCAGCTCAGCAGTCGGCCATAACGGCGGTTGAGCGGGGCAGAGCGCGCCATGCTCTACACCCGGTAACCGACGCTCTGCAGCAGCAGCGGCAGCAGCGCTTCCATAATTTCGTCCTTGCTCGGCTCGCCGGTGTAAACCCACTGAATCACAACGCTGTAAATGGCACCCATCCAAGCATGGGCTACGATGGCGCTATTGACGGGCGCGATGGCACCATCGGCGATTGCTTCGTCTAGATAGGTCTGGATGAGCAGGGCGAAGCGATCGTTCACTTCCATGCGTTTGCGCTCGAAAACCGTGCCCAGCCCCACCGCCTGCACCAAGAGCAGCTTTGCTGGCCGCCGGTATTTGCCGAAAGTTTCCAGCACAGCCTCTAGGGCGACTTGGACGCGGCGGATGCCTTGTGTTTCGCGCGCGATGGCTTCATTGGCGCGGCGCTCGATCAAGTCGGCGAATTGATCAACCAGGGCGATGAAGAGCTTTTCTTTGTTTGGGAAATGAAAATATATCGAGCCTTTGCTGATGCTGGCTTCGGCGACAATCTCATCTAGTTTGGTGTCGTGGAAGCCTTTGGAACTGAATATATTCAGCGCGGCGTCGAGGATGCGCTCGCGGGTGGGACGGCTGTTGCTGGCGCGTTCGCCCATGTCGCCTCACAATACTGACTGGTCAGTATTATAATTGTAGCATATTTGATGAAACCGGGAAGGTCAGCCGCGGGTCTAAGTTGTTGGTATCGGGCGAATGAGGACCAGAAGCGGCGGGCTGGAGAGATGGCCAAGCGCATACGGCACCTTGCGCCGCGCCTACACGCGGCCGGTCCCTTGCGCAATCTGCCGCATGCAATTCGCGGCGGACGAGCCACGGGACTCTGTTGAAAAACACCCCCATCCCGTAGGTCTATGTCTACGTGACCCCGGCCCCTCCTCGCCATCTCGATGGCGAACGGGTTTGGGGTGGGGGTAAATTGAGTATTTCAACGGAGTCCACTGGCTCGCCCCCGCGTTATTACATTATTATCTCGGCAGTGCTTCTATGTTGGCGCGCTGAATTAGCAGTTTCGCTGCCGCCGCTACTGGACCTCAGCCGCCGTCATTTGTCGGCTATTGCCCGCGCGTGAGACCGCCGGCTACAACACCCGTGCCAACAGCCAGGGCGGCGGTGCCGTCGAAGAAGGATTTGACGATGCTGGTGATGATGTTGTCGCCTTCGGCCGGGCTGACATCAATCGCGCCTTGGATGATAGAGAGGATCACAAAGGTGATGACCGCGACGATTATCGCCGAAATGACGGAGCCAAACAGTTTGGCAGGCATCAGGTGCTCGGCTGGCGCGTTGGCGGCGATCTGTTTGGCAATATGCCCGCCCAGGTTCAATCCCGAGCTGTAAACCGTGCCCATGACCAAGCCAAAGATGAGGTCGCCGCGCAATAGTAATCCCAAAACAGCCCATATAATAATTCCGGAAATTACGACCAAGCCATGTTGATTTTTCTTCAATTCTTGATGCACGTTCGAGCTATCCGTACTCATTTTTTCGCTCCTTTATTTAATGTGAGTTAAGTGACTTCTAAGACTATAGCACAAATTTCCTTGCTGTTAGAAGGATGACGTTTCGCAAGGACAATTGCATCAAAGTCGGGACAAGTTCAAACCGCGGTGCCCATGCGCCGGCAAGGCATGTTATTTTATGTGAGCCTAGCATTCCTGGGTCATTAACCTTGCCGCCGAGCGGCAGTAGTTAAGAATATTGATGCGATTGCCCGGGGCGATGCCCGATTCTAGCTTAGCGTTTCCGAAATGCCGATAATTCTTTTTGTGATAGTTGGGAAGACCACCCGAAGTATCAGCGCGGCTACAGGTGCCACAATCCAAGTCAGCAGCTGCGCGTTTATACCGGCGGTAATGCCAGCCAGCAAGCCGCCTTGGCTCCCCGTTGCCCAAGCGGAGACACTGCCGATAACGATGCCTAAACCAATGATTGCGTCTATTATCGCTTTCAGGTCCATTGAGCTGAGCCGCTTGCCAAAAAGTATCAGGAAGCCAACACCGACATAGAAAACCAGGTTCACGAAGTAACGCAAGAGCATGCCCAGCGCGGCGACCACGATCACAGCGATAACGGTGGTGAACTTGTTAAGCAGGGCGTTCAGCGTACCGAAGAACGTGTCAAGCTCCCCCGTCGCATTGTCCATTCTGGTCTCTATGTTGTCGGATATGTCCTTTGCTCTCTCGCTGGCGTCTTCCACCCTTGAGCTGAGGTCTTCAACTGTTTCGCTGACTTCTGCTACTATTGCATTGGCGTCTTCAACTATTGAGTTGAAGCCTGCTGCGTTTGCGCGGACGTCTTCTACCCTTTCGCTGACGGTCTCTTCTACCTGCGCGCCAAGCTCGGCTACTCTTTCGCTGACGCCCTCTTTTACGCTTTCACTGACATTTTCTATTCTTGAGCTAAAACCCGCTTCTACCTGTGAGATTACTTCATCTACGATTGTGTTGACGCCCGCTTCTACCTGCGCGCTAAGCTCGGCTACTCTTTTGTTGATGCTCGATTCTATGCTCGGGCCGGCTTCCGCTGCTGTTTCAACTGCATTTGTGCCCGCGTCTTCGGGCAAAGTTTCTTGCGCGCTTAAGTTAGCGGCAATTGTGCCAAAAAGCAGCAAGACCGCTGCCAGGCCGATGCTGATGCGAGCCAAGACAGGATTCTGGTTCATTTGCTTCTCCAATAATTTTTTGCGCGCTTTGCCAGAGAATCGATTCAATCGCCGCCTGCTGACGCGGCAGCGCGCAGCGGGCGCAAGCGGCTGGAAACCCAAGCGCCAGCCAGATAAATCCAATACATGACGAAGAGAACCAGATACTCGATGAGCGGGATGCGCAGCACTTCGTTGATTTGATAAGGCTCGCGCAATACAAAATAGACGTATAGCGTCACGAACAGAAAGGAGCCGTAAAATACCTGCCTGACCCAGGGTTTAAGCCCCAAGCCATGCATCTGCGTCACCAAAAATATCGCCGCGAAACCAAAAAAGAACATGGGCCAGATATCGCTGGATTGGTTCACCGCGACCTGGACGGCGTGCGGCAAAACCAGAATTTCTAGCAAGAACATCCAGCGCTTGTTCAAGTGAACGCGCATGAACATCAAAGAGCCTTGCGCCATCACCAGCACAACATGAATGAAGCCGACCAAATGCCCCCAAGTCGGTATCATGGGATGGAACCAAAATGTATAGATGACGGCGAAGCTGAAGAAAAAACCGTGATATTTACGCAGCCCGTCGGTGAAGGCTTTGCGGAACTTGACCTTTTTGCCGAAGAATAAACCGCGCCGCTGGTTTTCCATGCCCAGAACCACGATGAGCATCAAGGCGACCGCGAATTGCGCCGTCCAGCTAGGCAGGTCCTGCGCGATGCCGTCATAGAAGAACATCGTCTGCAGATAGTGTAGCCCGATGAATACCAGATTGATGCCCAGGGCCCAGAGGTTCACTGGGCGCAGCGTATGGCTGTAGTCGCGCTTGCTGTAGCGACGTTGCGCGTAGGCGATTGTGCCCCAGATAAGCAGCTGATGCACGGCGAAGCCCAACCAAGCCGTGAGCTGTCCCCAAGCTGTCTGCTCCGCCAGCTGCCATTCATAGACCAGCGGGTCTTCTGGGAAAGGGATGATTTCGAACTGGCTTAGCAGGCCGCCCATCGCCACAATGCCGACGCAGAGCAGCAGCGAAAAGATGATGCTCCAGTTGACTGCTTGCTTGGCGTCGATGCTGTAGAGTGCCATGGATTGCATCCTTGTGCAGGCTTGACTTTGACAGTTGCATTATAGCGGAAACCGCCACAAGAATGAAATGCAGACAAGGCGGCGCAAGCGCAATCGCACTAAAATCCAAGTGCTTCAATTTGCCGTCGTAACAAACAGTATGCGCTTGCAAGAATTGCTGCGCAAGCTGCGATAGAATTGCTTAGTGAGGGATTCAGCGAAAGCGACGCGGAGAGCGCGGCGATGCGCCCGCGGGTTTATGGGAGCTGGCAATGGACCGATACATGCAAATGGCAATTGAAGAAGCGCGCGCCACCAAAGCGGAGGGCGGCAGCCCTTTCGGCGCGGTGCTGGTACGCGGCGACGCGGTCTTGGGGCGGGGGCGCAACCGCATGATCCAGAACAATGACCCGCTAAGCCATGGCGAAATGGAAGCGATTAAAGCGGCTGGCTTGTTGGAGAGCTATGCCGATACCGTTCTTTATACCACCGCCTTTCCCTGTTTAATGTGCGCCGGAGCCATCGTGCGTTATCAGATTCCCACAGTCATCATTGGCGCAAGCTGGGAACATAACGCGCCCGCGCGCGCTTTCATGCAGGGGCATGGCATCAAATTGCTCGAATGGCGTCTTGATGACTGTTATCAATTGGTGGAGGGCGGCAGCTGATATTCTAAGCCTAGGCAAATCCAATTTAGTCTTGCAATCGACCTGCTAAGCGCGCCTAGCCATTCTGATTATTATTGGCATGGCTTAGGCACCCATGCGCCGAGAAGCGTAATCCAAAAGGCCGCTTAGCGCGATGCCGATAGCGATGCCGATGCCCATATTCCCCAGTGCCGCGCCAATGCCAACGCCGATGGCGATGCCCAGCCCAATCTTTGCGTCTCGGTCGCGTGGGCTGCGTTTAGGTTTTTCTTTGCCTTGCGCTTCCATGTTTGACCCATTCGTTACAACTATTCAGGTACATAAATCTTAGCGCAGGATGAAAGGGGCTTAGCGCCCCAAAGATTAGGGGGATTGCAAGCCGGTCCCCGGCTTTGCTGTTCGCGGCTTTGTCCGGGTTTAAGCGCGCGGCTCGCCAGCCCAGCGCGCCGGTATCGCTACGAACTCGCGTTCTTGCACTCGATGCGTGTCCATATCGGCATGCTGGTAAATGTAGCTCGAGCCAGCGCGCGAGCTCATGCCGACATGATTGCCCGCCTTGTCAAGCGCTATCAGATTCATGCCGCTGATGTAATCGCCGCCGAGGTCGCGCAGGTCCGTCATCGCCTTTTTGCCTGCTGCTTGAATCGTCATGCCCGCGCGCAAGTAAGAAACCAGCCCATAGGCGGTGCAAGCGCGCATTGCCATTTCGCCCATGCCCGTGCAAGCGCAAGCGCCATAACGATTGTCGGCATAGTTGCCAGCACCGATGATGGGCGAATCGCCGATGCGCCCGGGGTATTTCCATGCCCAGCCGCTGGTGCTGACGCCGGAACATATATCGCCCTGGCTGTCAATCGCGATGAAGTTGACCGTGCCAGCGACGCGCTCTGGATCGGTCGCCAGCGTGACCGCGTCTAGCAGCGGCGCGCTTTCATCCAGTGCATTCAGGGCATCCAAGTCCAAGCCTAAGCCTTCGCGATTCTCGATTAAGCGCTCTCGCCAAATCGCTTTGACCTCGTCGCTGAGCATGGACTGCCAGTGCTCGGCTTTGATTTCGCGGGCGAAGCGCTCGGCACCGCGTCCCGCCAGCAGCACATGCGGCAGCTTGCGCTCCAGCACTTCCCGCGCGACCGAAATCGCGTAGGGGAAGCCGCGCATGATGGCGACCGCGCCGGCATTGAGCGTCGCGCCGTCCATGATGCTGGCGTCCAGTTCCAGCTGACCGAGGATATTGGGGTAGCCGTTGTAGCCGACGGAATGCTCGGCGGGCATGGCTTCGACCAGGCGAATGCCAGCCTCCACGGCGTCAAGCGCGCTGCCACCAGCTTTGAGCGCTTGCATGGCGGCGTCCATACCAACAGCGCCATTGGCGCTGGCGATGATTATCATGTTTGAATTGCCGCTCCGACCCTTGCGCCCGATTTCTGCCAGTAGCCAAATTTTGCCAGATTTAGCAAATTTAGCAAATTTAGATTGAAGACGCGCGTATCAAGCAATCGAGCTGGTCACCCTTTTGCAGGACCTGCGCTTCATCATAGCGCAGCGCGCCCAAGCCAGTAAGCCGTATTTCGGCGAAGCGAATCTCGCCATGCAAGACCTCGAAGCGCAGGCTGCAGCTGCCGTCGCCATTTGGCCTCAGCGCGCAGGTTCCCCAGGCGTAGCCGTTGGACCAGAAATGCCGGCAGGCTGCTGTCGGCGCGGCGAATGCCAAGCGGCCGTCTACCGCGGAATACTGAAAGCCGGTCAGCGCCAAAATCGCCGCCCAGCTGGCCATGGCGCGGGCGTAGTGATGCCCGCATTCTGCCTCGTCAAAGGGATTGCGCTTGAGCCCGTCATAGCGATCGCGGATTGCCGCGATGCACTTCAAGCCAGCGTCGATATCGCCTTCGTAGAGCATGCCGATGGCGGCGGTGTATTCAAAGCCGGTCATGACTTCGTTGTAATAGGGGAATGGGCGGGCAGGTCGATTGCCGCGCGGATAGGTCGCCATCAGCAGCGCCGATTCGTCGTTGAGCACATAGGAGCGCATGTGATTGAAATGCCCATACATATCTTCTTTGAAGTTGTAGCGCATGATGCTGCGCAGCGTGGCTTTGACATGCGCCTCGTCGACGACATAGCCCAAGCCGCAAACATGCGCCAGGAACTGCCCAACAAGCTGGTCGACTAGGCAGCCGGTGCCCAGCTGCAATACCGGCTCGCTGGGTTCATCCGCGCCCATGCTGCCATGGATAAGCATGCCCAGAATGGCGTCGCGCCCCGCGGCTGGGCGGATCTCGTGTTCGTAATAGTCGCCGTTGAACAGGTTGGCGTCAATCCAGGCGCGCCCGTTTTCATAGATGCGGCGGCAGTCATCGGCGAAGGCGTCTTCGCCGAGCGCAATTGCCATCTCTTCTGTCGCCCGCAGCGCGCCCAGATACCAGATGCCCATCTGTGGGTTGGGTCCATAATACTCGACATCCATGGTATTGTGCTGGCAGCCTTCCATGACGCCGTCTTTATCGGCATCCCAGCCGCCCGGCAGCCAGCAGAATTCCATTGCCTTGCGCGCATTGGCCCACATGCCGCGCAGCCGCTCGTTGTCGCCGCTGAGCTGCCAATCGCGGTAGAGCTTCATGATGCAGCCCATCTGTCCGTCAGCCGCCGCCAGCGACCAAGCCGCGGCGTGCTGCAGCGGCAGGTCGACGCGGAAGCTCATGCCGCCGTCGCTGCGCGTGGCATAGTTAAACTCGACTTCGCGCATGCCCATGGCGAGTTCGCCAAAGAGAAAGGCGGTCGCCTGTTCGTAATTCCAAACATGCGTGCAAGAGCCAAAACAGCAGCCGGCTGTATCATCACAGCCTTCCCAACCGAACATGAAGCCATCGGGCGTGCGGAAGACCGTCTGCGAGCGCAGCGTGCTCAAGTTCGACAGCGCGGATTCTTTGACAACTGCGGGCAAATCGCTGTCGCTGACGGCATTGACGAAGGCGCGCGTATCCGCTTCCAGCCAGTCGAGGTTGGCGGCGGTATAGGCGGCTGCTGCCCAGGCGTCGGCGTATTGGCTGGTGTAATAGTTACCGATGCGCGTTCCCGCTTGCAGGGGGCTCTGCGGGTGATTGCGCCCGGCTTCTTGCCAGGTGATGCGATTGGGGAAATGCCAGCTCAAAAAGAAACTTACCGCTGCCGAACCCTTGGCGGGCACCGTCAGCGAAACCGAGAGCGAGCCGGTCGGATTGTCGACGCCATCGCGCGCGCGCGCTTCGAGTAGGCCGTCGGCGCTGAAGTCGTCCCAGAAATCGAGCAGGGAATCGCCCCAGGTATAGTTCGCCCAGGCTGCGCGGTGGCTGATGCCAGCGCGCTGCGGCGTGGTCAGCGCCAGCGTGCCCCATTGCTGGGCTTCGCGGTCGACGCCATTAGAACCCATGAACAAGCCGGCCAAGCCATCCGCCTCGCGGTAAGTATTGAAGTTGTCGCGCGGCTGCCCATTTGTGCCGTCGCTGCCGATGAAGTTCTGCAAGCTGCCGCAGACGGCAGCCTCAATATCGGCATCTGTGTCATTGTTCAAGACAAAGCGCAGGATCGCCACCGGGATGCCGCTGGCGGCGCTGTCGCCCGGTATCAGTGGATTAAAGGCTTCCAGGCGCGCGCTTAAGGGCACATCGGGGTCGCTGAGTTGGACCTGCCCAAAGGGATAAGCAGCCGCGAAGCTGCACTCGCGGAAGCGCGGCAAGCCGTGGTTCGGCAGGACCGCGCCGCGCGCGCCTTCGTAGTCGGCTGGCGGGATGATGCCTTCCAGCGCCGTTGCGCTTGTCGCGCCATCAGCGCTTTTGGTGAACAGACTAAAAAATGTCTGCTGCAAGTCGAAGCCCTTGGCGGGGCGGTTGACGATTTCCCAATCGTGCAGGTTGCCGCGCCCGCCCAGGGAGACGACGCCGGTGCCGATGCCGCCCAGTGGCAGCCCGATTTGGCGTAGGTGGTCTTGGTCGTATTTTGTAAGGGTTGGCAAGCGCGCGCCATTTAGTTGTTGCGATTGAGTCATCTTATATCACCTTTGTTTTGTGCATTGCGTTATTTAACCTTTTATGCCGGAGCGTGTCAGCGCTTCGATTATCCAGCGTTGCGCCGCGATGAAGACGAGCAGCACCGGCAGGATCGCCCAAACCACTGCCGCCATCACAACCGACGGGTCGCCTCCGCTCATGCGTCCTGTCAACATAGCGATGCCTTGTGGCAGCGTCATTAAGTTATCGTCGGTCAAGAAAATAAGCGCGGCGAAGAAGCCATTCCAACTGCTGTTGAATGTGATAATGCCCAAAGTAGCCAAGCCAGGACCGACCAAGGGCAGCGCAATCTGCAAGAAACAGCGGAAGTGCCCGGCACCAAAAGAGCCGGCTAATATCTAACACAGAAACTATAGATTGTGGAGGTGGCCCAATAATATACAGAACCCCCGAATCTCTCGTTTCTATATTCGTATCGTATCCAAGTATCGTTGCCGCTGCATCTTCCTCGCGCTTCTATAGCTTTTCTTGCCGTCTCGCGAGCGGCATCTCTTGCAATATATGGACCGGATCCTTGACCTGTTCCTTCCTGAGTACGAACGTAATAAAATGGCGTTCGGGTCGGGACGGGCGTATCGGTTGGTCTGTCGGTATTTGTGGGCGTAGGGGTGTTCGGTGGCTTAGGCGTATTGGTCTTTGTCGGTATCTTCGGCTTTTTTGTATTGGTTGGTTTTGGCGGGACAGGCGTCACTGTTGGCGGAATCGGTGTCGGGGTCAAGGTATAGGTGGGCGTGAAGGTCGGCGTATTCGTTGGAATAGGCGTCATGGTGGGCATTGGTGTCGGCGTAAACGTCGGTGTCGGGGTCGCGGTCTTCGTTGGCGTGTAGGTCGGGGTATTGCTTGGTGTGTTTGTCGGCGTATTCGTTGGGGTGAAGCTGGGCGTGAAGGTCGGCGTGTTCGTCGGCGTATAAGTCGGAGTGAAAGTCGGCGTATTGGTGGGGGTATCCGTTGGCGTCGCCGTCGGCAGCAGAAGGATCTCTATCGTGGCGCTCCATTCCCCCGCTTCTTCGCAAGTGATGCGGTCGCCCAAAGCCTGTACCCGCACTTGATACCTTACCCCGACTTGCAGTTCGGCAAAGCGATAGGCTTTGAACTCAGCCGACAGTATCGCATAGAGCCAGTCGCCGCCTGGCATTCTCCATTGCAAGCGGTAGCCGGTCGCGCCCGCAACCGCGTCCCAGCCTACAGTCTTCTTGTCTAACTGGATGAGATTTTCTGGTCTCGGCAGCTTGCATAATGGCACTGGACTGTTCGTTGACGAACTGGTGGGCGTCGGTGTAGCAGTTGGCCTGCTTGTCGGCGTGTAAGTGGGACTTGAAGTCGCTGTATTTGTGGGAGTATCAGTCGGGGTGAAAGTCGGCGTATTGGTAGGGGTATCCGTGGGCGTCGGCGTAGCGCTTGGCGCAATGGTAGGCGTGTAAGTTGCTGTGTTCCTTGGCGTTTCAGTATGCGTCGGCATGTCGGTTAGGCTTAGTTCCTGGGTCGGTATTTCAGTTGCCCAAGGCTTGAGTTGGAGAAGGCCGCTCCATTTGCCTTTCTCTTCATAGACTTCGCCATCGCCTAATGCCCGTACATTCACTTCGTAGATAAGCCCTTGCTCTAAGCCCACAATGGTATATTCGAGCGTCGATTCGGATACGGAGGCAAACTCATAATCGTCGTCCGGCAGCCCCCAGCGCAATCGATAACCAATCGCCCCCGCCACTGCATCCCAAGTCAATGAATTCGCACCAGTCTGCAATAAGTTCTCAGGCGGCAATAATGTCTTTGGCATTGCCTGAGTCGCCAGCGCAGTGGCGCTCTCAGTCACGGTCAAAGTAGAAGTCGCAGTAGAAGTCGCCGTGTTCCTAGGCAATGCGCTTGGTACAACAGTTGCCCACGGCTTGAGTTGGAGAAGGCCGCTCCATTTGCCTTTCTCTTCATAGACTTCGCCATCGCCCAATGCCCGTACATTCACTTCGTAGATTAGACCTTGCTCTAAGCCCACAATCGTATATTCGAGCGTCGATTCGGATACGGTAGCAAACTCATAATCGTCTCCCGGCAGCCCCCAGCGCAATCGATAGCCAATCGCCCCCGCCACTGCATCCCAAGTCAATGAATTCGCACCGGTCTGTAACAAGTTCTCCGGCGGCAATAATGTCTTTGGCATTGCCTGAGTCGCCAGCGCTGTTGAAATAGCTGTAGGCGCGGCAGTGTTAGAAGCCGTATGCGTCGCGGTTGGCGTGTATGTGGCTGTGTTCGTCGGTCTTGGCGTCGAGGTGGCGGTACTCGTCGCAGTAGCCGTATCCGTCGCCGTGTTGGTGGCGGTATTCGTCGCAGTAGCCGTATGCGTCGCGGTTGGTGTGTTAGAAGCCGTATCCGTCGCTGTCGGCGTATCGGTGTTGGTACTCGTCGCGGTTGGCGTCGGCGTAGCGACGATGGGAAGCGTAATATGGATGAACCTACTCCAGCGTCCGCGCGATTCGTAGCTCTGGCCGTCGCCATGAGCGCGAACTTGCACCGAGTAAGTCGCGCCAGCATTTAAGTTGGTCAGGTCCAACTCGGTTTGCGGCGCGAACACGCTCGCGCCATGATTCTCGCCGCCGCCTGAAATGAACAGCGAATAAGCCATCGCGCCGACGACTGGGTCCCAAGCTACCCGCCCGCCCGAAAGCGGCCGTAAGTTTTGCGGCGTGCCAATGCCGCGCAGAAAGACCCGCGTTGGGGTCGGCGTCGGCGTGGCGGTGGGGGTGATGCTCGGCGTGGGCGTTGGATCGGGACGTTCTAGTATAAAAGCGCGACTCCAAAAGCTGTCTTGATACGCGGCATTGTCTGAAACCGCTTGAACCTGCGCTATGTAGCTTATGTCATAACTCAGTTCGCTTAAACTGAATTGATTTTGCGCCACCTCTTCCGTGACCCAATCTCGTGGACCTGGCGCAAGCCAACGGACGCGATAGCCGCTAGCATTTTCGACCGCATCCCAGAGCAGCGCATCGTTAGCAACTCGTAAGTTCCTAGGCTGGGGGAGCTGTGGTGTTTGGGCTTGGGCGAAGAATAAATTGCAGAAAATCGGTGCGATAAGAAGACATATCTGTGCAGTTTTGCGTAACATTGTGGTCTCCAGTGTTGAAGAATTGAAATTCAATTTGTATTATATTAGCTTAATTTATATTGGTCTATAGATAAAAGTTGTCAATGCGATGCAATCGAGTGAATTGCTGGGGAAGAATACTGCCTTCAATTCTGCGTTCGCAGCAAGTCGCGCTGACCCAGCGGCGATAGTGTGCTCGCTTGAGCCTAGAAGAGCAATTGATTCAGGTCCCCTTGTCAAGCGGCAGCCCAAACAAAGGCTATCGGGAGATGAAGGCGCTGCTGGCTAGGGGGCAACCGCCGAGCGCCGTCTTCGCTGTCAGCGACCGAACCGCGTTGGGAGCGATACCAGCCCTGCGGGAAGCAGGCTTGCGCGTGCCGCAAGACATCAGCATTGTCGGCTTCGACGATATGCCGCCAGAAGTTTACCCCGCCCCGGCTTTGACCACGGTTACAAGCGAAAGGCTCGCGATGGGGCAAATCGCTATGCAGCGCTTGCATCAAATTATCCAGAACCCGCAGCTCACGCCGATCAATATCGTTATGCCCAGCCAGCTCATCAAGCGCGAAAGCAGCGCGGCACCAAAAAAGCCGATTGACTAAGGCGGCTTTCGCAGCAAGTCGCGCGCTGTACTTCCAAACCAGCACCGAACCAGCGCCGGGCCAGCGCCGGGCGCGCTAATCCGCAGGCAGCTTGAGCTACAGCGTTGCCGACCATTTGCTGCGCTTTTCGACGGTCTTACCATCGCCGCGGGCACGCACTTTCACTATGTGAGACTGCCCCATTATAACCCGAAACTATACTCCTTGGGCATCAGCGCCGTGTATGCAGCAAGTCGCGCTGACCCAGCGGCAGCGTGGGCCGCGCGTTGCCGTCGTAAATGGCGCGGAAAGCCGCGACCTGCTCCGCCGACAGCGCCACCGGCTCATCCAGCAGCAGCCAGCGCACAACTTCGCTGCAAGGCGGCGTCGTCAGCGAACCTTGATAGGTGTAATAACCAAGCGTCTCGGGCAGCAGCGCCGCCAGCGCAATCGCTTCGCCAACTGGCTCGGGTTCACCGACTTCGTCCGGCAGGTTGTCGAAGACCGCGGCATAAGCCGCATTGTCGCTGCCGCCGTCTGTCAGCAAGACGCCGACCACGGCGAGATTGCCCGAATTGCGGTCTTGATGCACAAAGTGGATTTCCAGCGCCGCCGCTTCGCCAGCGATGGTGTGCTCGCTGGGGCTGTGGAAGTGGAATTGCAGCAAATCGTAGCGGATGCCGTTGTAGACGATGTGGCTGCCGGGGTCGATATTGACCTGGATGCTATGTCCGTTGTTGAAGATATTGTTCGCTGTCTCGCCATAGTGGAAGTTGATGTCGACCAAGTCGGTGGCGACCGCGGCGCGGATGTCAATCGGCGATTGCGCTTGTCCCTCTTCGCACAAGTTGAAGTCCGGCGACAGCGCGCCCCATTGGCTTGGTCCGGCATCGCCTTCATAACCCCAGTGAACCTCATCGGCGGCGACAAGCATCAGCAACCCCCCTAGCGCTGCGAGCAATGGCAAAGTCGCAAAAATGATGAATAGCTTTAATCGTTTCATAGTTTACGCACCCAACTATCTTTTCATTTTTATTGTAATGCAAGGGTATTGTAATGCAAGCAAACAGAAGCGCCACATTTGATTGCTTTGGCTTTGATTGCTATGAGTTTTTGCTATGGGCGGGACAATCGCTCAACCTTAAATTAAGCGCCGAGGACAGCGAAAAAAGCCATACAAATATATTTAGTGTTCTTTGAGTACTTTAGAGTTCTTCGCGCCTTTGTGGGGAATTTTGCTATTCAGCGGCATCAGTATCGCCAAGTTTTGCAATGCACGTGTTTAGGCGCGGGTTTCGGCTTCCGCCGCGAATCGACTATAATCGACTATAATGGACGCTGGAATGGTATCGGCGCGGGCGCGCGCCGGCAATATAAGGAGCATACAATGGCTGAACAAGGTTTCACCCCACCCACCAGCGAGTGGTATTACCCGTCGGCGGATATGGTGGCAAGCGCCAATGTGTCGGATTACGAAGCGGTTTATAACCTGGCGCTGCAAGACCCCGAGGCTTTCTGGGCGCAGCGCGCCGAGACGCTGGACTGGTACAAAAAATGGGACACCGTGCTGGATGACAGCAAGAAACCTTTTTATAAGTGGTTTGTCGGCGGCAAGACCAATATGGTCCTCAACGCCCTCGACCGTCATGTGAAAACATGGCGGCGCAACAAGTTGGCGATCATCTGGGAAGGCGAAGACGGCGAAAAAATCACGCTGTCCTATTGGCGGCTCTGGCAAGAGGTCAACAAATTCGCCAATGTTTTGCGCGGCATGGGCGTGGCGAAGGGCGACCGCGTGACGATATATATGGGCAGGGTGCCGGAAATCGCCATCGCCATGCTTGCCTGCGCCAAAATCGGCGCGCCGCACAGCGTCGTCTATGGCGGTTTTTCCGAGCAGGCGCTGGCCAGCCGCATCGAAGACGCCCAAAGCAAGGTCTTAATCACCTGCGACGGCGCTTGGCTGCGCGGCAAAATTGTCCCGCTCAAAAACACGGTCGACGAAGCCGCGCAACGCTCGCCGGTGGTGGAAACGGTGATTGTTGTCAAGCGCACCGGTCAGGACATCCACATGGAGCCCGGGCGCGATTACTGGTATCACGATTTGATGGCGCTGCCCATCGCCAAAACCGCAGCCGAAACCGAAGTCATGGACGCCGAAGACCCGCTCTTTATCCTCTATACCAGCGGCACCACAGGCAAACCCAAAGGCGTTTTGCACACCCACGGCGGCTATCAAGTTTATACCTCGACCACATTGTCCTGGGCATTCGACCTCAAAGAAGAAGACCGCTGGTGGTGCGCGGCTGACCCCGGCTGGATAACCGGGCATAGCTATATCGTCTACGCGCCATTGATTCTGGGCGCGACCAGCATCATCTACGAAGGCGCGCCCACTTATCCCAATCCCGATCGCTGGTGGCGCATTGTGGCGGACTATGGCGTGACGATTCTTTATACCGCGCCCACCGCCATCCGCGGCTTGATGCGCTTCGGCGAAGCCTGGCCCCAGCGCCACGACCTGAGCAGCCTGCGCTTGCTGGGTTCTGTGGGCGAGCCAATCAATCCCGAAGCCTGGCGCTGGTATCACCGCGTCATCGGCAAGGAGCGCTGCCCCATCATCGACACCTGGTGGCAGACCGAGACCGGCGGCTTCATGATCACGCCTTTGCCGTCTGTGGGTTTGAAACCCGGCAGCGCGACGCGTCCCTTCCCCGGCATCCAAGTGGATATCGTCGATGACGTTGGCGCGCCCGTCGGCACCAACGAAGACGGCAACCTGGTCATCAAGACGCCTTGGCCCAGCATGATTCGCACCGTGTACGGCGACGATGAGCGCTTCATCAGCCAATACTGGCAGAAGTATCAAGCTCAGGGCTGGTATTTAGCGGGCGATACCGCGCGCCGCGATGAAGATGGCTATCTTTGGGTCATCGGCCGCAATGACGATGTGCTCAAAGTGAGCGGCTATCGCTTAGGCACAGCCGAGGTCGAATCGGGCTTGGTCAGCCACAGCGCGGTGGCGGAATCGGCTGTCATCGGCATTCCCGATGAGTTGCGCGGCAACAAGATTTTTGCCTACTGCATCTTGGTCGCGGGGGTGGACGGGTCGGCGGCGCTGGAAGCGGAGCTGAAAGCCCATGTGCGCCACGAGGTGGGGCCCATCGCGGTGCCGGCGCAGATTGAGTTTGTGGACAGCTTGCCCAAGACGCGCAGCGGCAAGATCATGCGGCGCGTGCTCAAGGCGCAGGCCCTGGGTCAGCCGCTGGGGGATTTGAGTACGCTGGAGGATTAGGGGGAAATCGCCGCAGAGGTTCAGAGGGCACAGAGATTTTGGGGGCGGCTGACGGTCAGTGTCTACGCGCGATACCATGTCGCCCGAAGTGTAATACGTTAATGGTAGGGGCGACTCAGCGGACTCTGTTGAAATTCTCAATTTCCCCCCACCCCAAACCCCTCCCCCATAAAGAGGGAGGGGCTTTAACAGCTCATTACGGGTCAGAAAGCTCCCCTTCCCTCATTTTGGGGGTAAGGGGCCGGGGGATGGGGGTGTTTTTCAACAGAGTCCGCTGAGTCGCCCAAATTGGCGGAAATAGTGAGGAACAAATGAGCGATAGTCAGGCTAAAATTCAGGCTTCAACCAAATCCGTAAGTGATCTGCTGGGAAAGAAATACAGCATTGACTTCTATCAACGTGAATACTCGTGGCAACGGCGGCACATTGAAGATCTGCGGAATGATCTCATCGAGAAATTCCTAATTCGCTATGATAAGCAAAACGAACGACCAACGGTCATTAACACTTATCCGCATTATTTTCTCGGTACAATCATCACGACCGTCGAAAACGGGCAACGTTACATTGTGGACGGTCAACAACGTTTAACCACAATTACATTGTTGCTAATATTTCTACGTCACTGTCTAAAAAATGAAGATGATGTGCTGAATTGCCGCTCGCTAATCTACTCCTCAAAAGGGGGCGTGACATCTTTCAATATCAATGTTGAAGAACGTGTGAAATGTCTCCAAGCGTTATTTCAGCAGGGTGCATATTCAGTCGGCGAACTTGACAACTTGTCCGTAAAGAACTTAGTGGCGCGTTATGAGGATATTGAAGAACTCTTCACAGAGTCCCTGCAAAATATCGACCTTTCCTATTTTTATGACTGGTTGACTGAAAATATCGACTTGGTTGAAATTGAAGCCTTTAGCGATGACGATGCTTTCACGATATTTGAAACGATGAACGATCGCGGTCTTAGCTTGGGCCAATCAGATATGCTCAAAGGCTATTTGCTTGCGAATATCAACAGTTCCGAATTGCGATGGACACATCAAAAAAAGACACAAGCTAACGATATATGGAAGAAGCGAATTAGAGAATTCGACGATCTGGAAGGCGGCGATACGGATGACTTCTTTAGGACATGGTTGCGCTCCAATTTCGCGCAGTCCATTCGCGAAGGTAAGAAGGATGCCGTAAATAAAGATTTTGAGAATATCAATAAATTCCATCGCTGGGTACGTGATAACAAAGAATTATTAGGATTGAACGAATCGCAGGAGTTTTATGACTTCATCACTGACCGCATGCAGCGATACGCAAGGCATTACATCACACTACGGCGAGCGGCGCATCAATTAACCCCAGGTTTAGAAGCTGTGAATTACAATGCGCACAATAACTTCACCCTACAGTACATACTGGCGCTGGCTCCGCTGCGGTTGGATGATGACTGCGTAACTGTAAAGGAGAAGATGCGGTTAGTGACGATCTTCGCCGACATCTATTTTGTAAGGCGTGTGGTCAATTTTAAGAATACCGGCTATAGCAGTCTTCGATATTCCATGTTCAATCTGACGAAAGAAATCCGCGATAAAAGTCTCGTCGAATTGCGGGCAATACTATTGAAGCACTTGAACGGAATGTGGGAGAAATTTAGTGGCTTACATAATTTCTTCCTGCACGGACGAAACAAAAAACACCTTCGTTACTTGCTCGCGCGTATGACCGCTTGGGTCGAGCAGAAATCCGGGAATCCAGTGAACTATCGTCAGTTTCTTTGGGATGCCAAGGGCAAGCCCTTCGAAATTGAGCACATCTGGGCGAATAAATACAAGGAGCATGGGCATGGAGAAGACTATGATCACGAATACGACTTCCAACGGGAACGGGACTATTTTGGCGGTCTAATCCTACTACCGAAGGGCTTGCACAAAGTGTTACTAGATAAACCGTATGAACAGAAACTCAAGAATTACCTTAATCCGCAATCAAACCTGCTGGCCGCGTCACTTCATTCTCAAACGCACGAGAATAAGACAAGCTTTAAGGATTTTATGGCTGCAACCAAGCTCCCCTTCAAACCCCACGCTCAATTCAAACGCGCTGACCTCTTGCAGCGACAGGAACTCTACCGCCAAATCTGCGAGCAAATCTGGCATCCCGACCGCTTGAACGCGATTTAGCGCGCAATTTTCCTACATTCTCATATTCTGCGTTATAATCACAGGCAACCCTAACAAAAGGTCCCCGCCATGATCCCAGCCCCGCCTGTGCTCGAAGTTCGCGGCATCACCAAACGCTTCCCCGGTGTGCTTGCCAACGACAACATCCACCTCACCCTGCGCAAGGGACAGGTCCTGGGCTTGCTAGGCGAAAACGGTGCCGGCAAATCAACCCTGATGAACATGATCTATGGCCTGTACAAGCCCGATGAAGGCGAAATCCTGGTCAACGGCCAAGCAGCCGACATCGCCGGTCCCAAGGACGCCATCGAACTCGGCATCGGCATGGTGCATCAGCATTTCCAACTGGTCGATGTGCTGAGCGTCACCGAGAATGTCATGCTGGGCAACGAGAGCGTGTCGGGTCCCTTCCTGCGCCGCGACCGCGCCCGGCGCGAGATAATGAAACTGTCGGGAGAATACGGCTTGGATGTGAATCCCGACGCCCTAATTGCTGATTTGCCGGTCGGCATCCAGCAGCGCGTGGAGATCATCAAAGCCCTCTATCGTCACGCCGACATCTTGATTCTCGATGAACCGACGGCGGTGCTGACGCCGCAGGAAACGCGCGGTTTGTTCAAGATTATGCATACGCTGCTGGATAAAGGCGTCAGCATCATTTTCATCAGCCACAAGCTGAAAGAAGTGCTGGAAATCTGCGACGACGTGGTGGTGCTGCGGCGCGGCAAAGTCGCCGGCTCCGCCGACCCCAAGCAATCCACCGAGCAATCGCTGGCGTCGCTGATGGTCGGGCGCGATGTCATCCTGGAAGTGGAAAAAGCCGCGGCCAAGCCCGGCGATGAAATCCTCAATATCGTCAATCTGCACCTGCATGACGATCGCGGCTTGCCGGCGGTGGAAGGCCTCAGCCTGGGCTTGCAGCGCGGCGAAATCCTTGGCATCGCCGGCGTACAAGGCAACGGGCAAACCGAATTGGTCGAAGCCCTGACCGGCATGCGCTCGGTCGCCGATGGCCGCTTTTTCATCAAGGGGCAAGACATGACCGGTGCCGCGCCGCGCCGCGTTACCGAGCAGGGCGTCGGCCATGTGCCGGAAGACCGCCAGCGCGACGGCATGGTCGCGGGTTTCTCCGTCATGCACAACTTGGTCCTCTGCACCTATTACCGCGATGATTTTTCCAACAATATTGTGGTCGACGACCGCGCCATTGCCGACAACGCGCTGGAACTGGTTGAAGAGTACGATGTGCGCCCGCCAATCATCAACAACTCGATTGGCGGGCTTTCCGGCGGCAACCAGCAGAAAGTGATAGTCGCCCGCGAATTTTCGCGCGGGGTCGACCTTTTGATTGCTTCCCAGCCCACCCGCGGCTTGGATGTCGGCTCAATTGAATTCATCCACAAGCAGATTATCCGCATGCGCGACGAGGGCGCGGGCATCTTGCTGGTCTCGTCGGAGTTGGACGAAGTCTTGAGCTTGTCCGACCGCGTAGCGGTCATGTTCGAAGGCCAAATCATCGACATCATGCCTATTGAAGAAGCGGACAAGGATACGGTCGGCTTGCGTATGGCTGGCGTCCGCGGCGACATTCAAGACCTACAGCAAGAACTACAGATGGAAGGCGCAAAATGAGCGTAATAGCGGAAACACCTCAGCGCCGCGGCTTCATCGGACTATGGGCGAGCATCTCGCCGCGGCTGGTGCCAGTCTTGGCGGTCATCACAGCTTTTCTGGCTGGCATCCCGCTCATCACCATCACCGTCAGCGATAATCTCACCCAGCCGGATATCGCCGAGGGCTTGCGGGTTTCTTCAACTGCTTATGTGGCGCTGCTGGAATCCATCACCGGCTTGACCATCAACGAGGTCGTCGGCGTCGATGATTTTGCGGAAATGCGCAGCTACGCAGCCAGCAACGAAATCACCACTGGACGCAGCCTCTCGCGGCAAGCGCGCCCCTTCGAGCGCGTCTTAGAAGTCGGCATGGAAGAGACGCGCGCCTACGCGCTGTTCTTCCAACGTTACGAACTTGATGAAGACAGCGCCACCGCCATCGCCGAGCGCCTGCCGACCATTCGCGCCGTCGGCGCGGACAGCCTGCGCGGGCTGCAAGCGCTGCTCGTCGAGCTGGAGGCGCTCAAGCGCTCCGAAGTGCGCGATTTGGCGGCTCTGGCAGCCGAAAATGGCGCACTTAGCGGGCAGGCGCTCAGCCAGGCGGCACAGCTTTATCCCGCGCTTGGCAGCATGTCGGCAAGCGAATTGGCATCGGCTGCGGACGGTCTTCAAATCATTGACGAGCATGGTCAGGTTGCCTTGCAGCGCAGCATCGACGCGCTCATGCTGCTGGATACGCTGGGAATCGCCAGCGCCAGCGGCGATGCCGACGCCATTGCCGCGATTGTAGAATCCGATTATGACGACGTGCGCGAAGCTATCGAGACCCTAGCTCGGCTTGATGAACTGCGCATCGCCGATGCGACAGCGCTGGGCGCGCAATTCCGCATCGTGGGCAGGATGCTCGACGCCGACTATCTCAGCGGCGAGTCGGTCAACCTCATGCTGACCGAGCAGCTGGATGCCGCCCTGCAGCAGCATTTGGTCATTCTGCGGCCTGGCAACCGTGTCCTCAGCGCGCCAGACCTGGGCGGGCAGACCTTTGGCATCCTTAAAAACGACCAGGACCTGGAAGTGCTTTTCCTGCGCCTGGGCAATCAGGCGCTGCTATTCTTCCCATCCAACCTGGAAAAGACTATCGTGCGCGCCATTCCCTTTATCATCGCCGGCTTGGCGGTTGGGCTGGGCTTCAAAGCTGGGCTCTTCAACATCGGCGCGGAGGGTCAACTCTACGCCGGCGCGATTGCGGTGGCGGCGCTGGGCGCATTTGCTTCGCCCGACATCCCCGGCTTGATTTTGCTGCCGGCTGTCATCTTGTTTGGCATTCTCGGCGGCTTCCTATGGGGCGCGCTGCCGGGCGCTCTCAAAGCCTATACCGGCGCGCATGAAGTCATCACGACTATCATGCTCAATTTCATCGCTATCTTGATTGTCGACTGGCTTATCAAGTCGATTGATCCGGTTATCTTGGGCGATGTCAACTCCAGCGTACCCAAGACGCCGGTGATTCTGCCGGCGGCAATGCTGCCGACGATGGACAGCATCACATCGCCTTTGGCGCTGCTCTTGATGATGGCGGCGGTGGCGCTAGTCGCTTTCTTGCTCAATTACTTGCCGGAACGGCACGAGAACCCGGACCGCGCCATACGCAGTGGCATCATCTGGGCGGTCATCATGAGCTTGCTGCAATTGTTCCTGATCTTGATTGCGGTTGGCGACCAATCGAAGCTGCACTTCGGCTTCTGGTTGATGATTGCGGCGGTCTGGCTGACCGACTGGTTTTTGACGCGCACGACGCTCGGCTTCGAGCTGCGCACCGTGGGCGCGAATCAGAACGCGGCGAAATATGCCGGCATGAGCGTGCCGCGTAATGTCGTGCTGGCAATGGCGCTCAGCGGCATGTTGGCGGGTTTGGCGGGCGCTATCGAAATCAGCGGCGTCGAGCACGAGATGCTGCCGCGCTTCTTCGCCGGCGTCGGCTTCGACGCCATCGCGGTCGCGCTGCTGGCGCGCAACAATCCCAAAGGCATGGTCTGGGCGGGTTTGCTCTGGGGAGGTTTGCTCAGCGGTGCCGCCTTGATGCAAATCCGCGCTGATATTTCGATAGACCTGGTCAAGATTGTGCAAGCGCTCATCATCATGTTCGTCGCCGCCGATCAAATCATCCGCTTCCTGTGGCGTGTGCCAAAGCGCAGCGCGGAGGAAGAAGGCGAGCTTGTATTCTCGACCGGTTGGGGAGGCTGAAAGCGATGACGACTTCGGGCAAATCCAAAAGCTCTCGCCGTCCCAGCTTCAAGCTGACGCGCATCCGCATTATCGCTATCGCCCTGCTCCTGCTCGGGGCATTCATCTTCGCCCAAGCCGGCGGCATCGACGGCGATCTGGTTACGACGCTGACCTTTGAAACGACTTCGGCCGGCGAGACGCCATCGGTAGGCAATATCGATGTCCACACCTCGTCCTATTTGCTTGTCATCGGCATCCTCTTTGTCAGCGCGGGCATCCTGAACCTCGTGGAGTGGCAAGAGCCGCGTCCGCGGCGCGCCGGCTTGGTGCTGATGATCCTTTGCGGCATTCTTTTCATCCCATCTGTGATTATCGCCGCAGCCGCCGGCAACGAAACCAATATGACCACCATTGTCGCCGAAAGTTTGCGCCTGGCGACTCCGCTGGCAATCGGCGCGATGGCGGGCATCTGGTGCGAGCGCGCGGGCGTTGTCAACATCGCTATCGAAGGCATGATGCTCTTCGCCGCCTGCTTCGGCTTCACCACGCTCTTTTACTTGCGCAATACCGGGCTAGCGCTGGAAACGGCGCAGCTGCTGGCGGTGATTGTCGCGGTGCTCAGTGGCGGCTTAATCGCGCTCTTGCATGGCTGGCTTTCCATCACCTTCCGCACCGATCAAATTGTCAGCGGCACGGTCATCAATATCTTGGCGGTGGGCGTTACCAGTTTTGTCCGCCGCGAGTACTTGCTTTCGACCGAAGCGGGCGCGGCAAAACTCGGCAACATTTCCATCCCCATCCTCAGCGACTTGCCGGTTGTGGGCGAGGCGATATTCACCAATCAGCCAATCTTCTTCATGATGTTTGTCATGCTGGCTTTCACGCATATCGTGATGTTCTACACGCGCTGGGGCTTGCGTACGCGCGCCGTGGGCGAACATCCGCACGCGGCCGATACCCTGGGCATTAATGTCAATCGCACACGCTGGACCAATGTCTGGATTAGCGGCATGGTGGCAGGCTTGGCGGGCGCGTGGTTCTCGCTAGAAGCGACCGGCAGCTTCAATGATGGCATGACGCGCGGCGCGGGCTTCATCGCGCTGGCGGCGATGATCTTCGGCAAATGGACACCTATCGGGGCATTTGGCGCGGCGCTGCTCTTTGGATTTTCGGATTCTCTGGGCATTCGCTTGCAGATGGTTGGCGTCGGCTTCCCGGTGCAATTCCTACAGATGGTGCCATATCTCGTGACAATCGTGGTCTTGGCTGGTTTCATCGGGCGGGCTTCGCCGCCGAAAGCGGTCGGCCAGCCCTATGTGAAGGAGTAAGCGGCCTGTCTCGCGCTGGCAGGGACTGGCAGGGACTGGCAGGGAAACGAGGCGGCAGCGATGAGTAACGATTCGCTTCCTCGTGTAGTTGGCAAGGCTGGCATCAGCATGCTGCGCGGCGGCGCAATGACGGTGGAAAATCCTTAGCGTCGTCCATACGCGGCAGCGCGACCCCAAAATTGCATGTAAGTCATGCGAATCCCATATCTGTCTGGATTTCTAGGGTCGATACACTGCGTCGTGCATGAATAACAGCGAGAATATGGTGGGCGATTCACAGTGGCTACGCGCCCCAAGGTCCTTAATATACTGGCGCGATTGCCCGCCCGCATAGAAACCCGGCGCGGAAAAAAACTTCATCTTGCGCTATTATCGGGCGATGTATTCTCAGCTTGGAAGGCGAAACCATGACCGATACCGTGCAAAACGCGATTGACTACATTCAAGAAACCCAAGACAAAATAATGGAAGATTATAAGGAATTGCTGCGTTTTCCATCCATCAGCGCCGACCCGGCTCATGCGGACGACGTCAAAGCCTGCGCCAACTGGATTGTCACGCAGCTAGAGGCGCTCGGCTTCGACAACTGCGAGGCGATTGCCACCGCCGGCTTGCCGGTCGTCTATGGCGAATGGCTCAATGCGGGCGCAGACAAACCGACAGTTTTGGTCTATGCGCACTATGACGTCCAGCCGGTCGATCCGCTGCCCTTATGGCATTCCCAACCCTTTGAGGCTGTCATCCGCGCTGGCAAAATGGTGGCGCGCGGCGCAAGCGACAATAAAGCCGGCGTCTGGGGCAATCTCAAGACATTCGAAGCGCTGCTGCGCGCCAATGGCTCGCTGCCGGTCAATATCAAAATCATGTTCGAAGGCGAAGAAGAATCCGGCTCGCCCAGCATCCGCGACTTCGTCTTGGCGAACAAGCATCGCCTAAAAGCGGATGTCCTGCTGAACTGCGACGGCGACTTGGCACCAGCTGATCCCAAACTCTATTACGGCGGGCGCGGCATGGTTACGGCGCAGGTGCGCGTCAGCGGTCCCAGTGCCGATATCCATTCCGGGCTTTATGGCGGCATTGTGCAAAATCCGCTGCATGTTGCCGGGCAGATCATCGGCTCTTTCCATGACAGCGACGGGCGAATAAATCTGCCGGGTTATTACGATGATGTGAGAGAAGCCGCGCCGTCCGAAAAGCAGCGAATTGAAGCTGGCTTCCAAGCCGAAGCCTTGCGGGAAAGCGCCGGCGTCGCGGGTTTCTGGGGCGAGGGAATCGCGCCAGCCGCGGAGCGCGCCACTGTCTACCCGACGCTTGATATCGTCGGCATGTGGGGCGGCTATCAGGGACCGGGCGTCAAGACCATCATCCCAGCCGAAGCCGGCTTCAAAATCACCATGCGCCTGGCACCGGATCAAGACCCGACAAAAGTCTCCCAAGCGCTGAAAGAATATGTGGAAAGCTTCGCTACCGCTACTGTCAAAGTCGAGTGCGACATCGGCGAAGAAGCCTGGTACTTCCAGCTCGAGACCGATGGACCTTGGCTCGAGGCGGTGCAATCATCCATAGAGTCGACCATCGGCAAGCGCGCGCAGCTGGTGCGGACCGGCGGCTCGATTCCCATTTTAGGCGTCTTCAATCGCTTGATTGGCTTGCCGATTACAGCCTTTGCTTTTGGCGAAGGCGAGGGCATCCACTCGCCCAACGAGGAGTTGGATATCGAGAGTTTTTACACTGGGCTGGAAGCGGCGGTGCGCTTGTATCACAATTTGGGGGAGATCCGCGTTTAGTCGGGCACAAGCAAATGTGCAAATCACAGAGAATGTGAAATCACACGATTTCGCGCTGGAATTATCTGAATCACATCGTCTACTGAGAGCAAAATCCTTCCTGCGTCAGTGTACAAGTCATTGGTGTCGTCATACTTAATCTGACTATACTCCTGCAACATCGCACGATAACATGGTAAGTTGTTCAGATGAGAGTTCCCGTTGTTAAATGCATAATTCAAATGCATAAACTTTCCACTTTCATTGAGGAACTTCATATAGGAGAAATGATCACTTTCCTCATTAACCCCAAAGCCTACGTTATTCACTAAGTATTCCACTGAATCGCCCACTGCTGTCTTTATACGTTCCGTGTCCTCCTCAGAGAAATCCCTCCAGGAATCTTGAAGACATTCCATCATGCTCAGTATATCAATTACTTCAATGCAAGTTTCTCTGGACACTCTACCTTCTATGCGAGGATATTGATGATACTCTAATTCGAATCCCTGCTCATAAACTTCCCTACCCACTTCCCTGTCGTTAAGATTGTCTGATAGCTTTCCAAGTATCTCATACAACAGCATCATTTCTTTTCGATGGAACTGGGTAATCGGCGACGCGCTGACTATCGATTCATAGAGAGTTCTGTACAGTTTCGCCAATTCCACAGTACAGTTTTCGATGCCTTTGTGCAAATCTATGTAAAGCAATTCACTTAGTTCGGGAAATCCCGAAATATCTGTTGGGTCGCCGGAGTAGGATGGCAGAATGCATGGTACGACATGAGTTTCGTAGTTGCGTGCCCAGCTATACTCTCGTATACATCCGCTCGGCATTGTTGTAGATTGATCTGATACAAGATAAAGAAACACATCACAATGACGAACTTCTTCATGCAGCTTGTCCCAAAGACCTTCGCCCGCTATGAGTTGCGTATCCCAAAAGACCCTAATGTCCGAAAATACGGACCGAATCAATACGTTCAGTCGCTCGGCGTACTCTCTACCATCATTTTGGCTATAAGAAATGAAAACCGTGAAATCTCTCACTCCGTTTCCTCACCAGTGGTTTCACAACGACCAATACTTTAAGAGACTTGGCCAGATTTGTCAGAACCAAGTTATATCGTCAGCCCGAGCGCCACAAAGGCGATGCCAGCCAAAACGAAGACCAGCGCCGAGCGGCGCGTCTTCGCGTCCCAAGCCGCTGACCTTTCTGGGTTGTCTTTACGCCAGCGCGGCTCCAGCGAATACAGCTTCCAAACCAAATCCAGCCGGAAGTAACACAGTCCAGCCAGAACCCAGAAGGCGATACCGCCCAGTATCAGTATGCCGTCGCCCATATCCAACATCCAAGCTAGTTCGGCTGCAAGATGATCTTGGCGTCCTGGCGGCTTTCCAGCCGTTTGAATGCCGAAAGCGCGTCATCGAGCGGCAGGCGCGCGCTGACCATTTTGCGCATGTCGATGCGCCCGGAAGCCATCAGGCGAATCACCTGCTGGAAGGGTCCGCCAGCATGACCAAGCGCGCCGGCATATTGCACACCCATGCGCTTGTAAGCCACGATTGGCAGCGTCGGCTCGTCGCCGCCCATGCCGATGTCGATAATTGAGGCGTTGACCGCCAGGCAGCGGTCCAGCGGCTGGATGGTCTTATCGGCGAAGCCGGCGCATTCCACCACATAATCGACGCCGCTGCCAAAAGTCTGCTGCATGATGGCCTCATCGAGATCAATGCCAGTCGGGTCTAGCGCTGCCGAAGCGCCCATCTTTTCGGCGAAGGCGCGCCGCGCCGCCGAGGGGTCGAAGACAATCACTTGATTGGCACCGGCCGCGATGACCAGCGCTTGCGCCGCCAAACCGATGGGCCCAGCGCCAAAAATCACGACATTGTTGCCGGGCAGCCAGTTGCCCAAGCGGTTGAAAAGCCCTTGATAAGAAACGCCGGTTGGCTCGACCATCGCGCCCATGACCAGCGCTTCCGCTTCGCCAAAGCGCTCGGCGACTTGGTCGAGCTTCCAGCAATACTTCGCCCGCACTGGCAAGTATTGCGCCATCGCGCCGGGAATCGTAAAGCCTAGTTCTTCTATATCCAGGCAGTGGTTGACAAAGCCGCGCCGACAGGCGAGGCATTCGCCGCACCATTGAATCTCTTCCACCGCGACCAAATCGCCGACTTGCAGGTCCTTGACCTGCGCGCCGACTTCGATGATAGTGCCCGAAAACTCGTGGCCGATGATGTTGGGCGTTTGCACCAAGCCCGGGTAGACCATATAGCCGTCCGCCTCCGCTTCGTACATGTGCATGTCCGAGCCGCAAATGCCCACCGCCGCGATTGCCAGCATGACTTGGTCGGGCTTTAGACTGGGGTCGGGCACGTCACCCAACTCGATGCGCGGTCGCTTCCAGGTCATATTGGCGTTGCGCGGACGGCGCAGCTCGCGTTCGCTTGCGGTCAAATCGTAGCCGGGCTTGGGTGCCCATTCCGCTGACAAGGTCAATGCTTTCATCAGTTTCTTCACTCCATCGGTTGATTATTCGCGGCTCAAGCGGGGGATGCGTAGAAGGCGTCCCACTGCGCTTTGAAGTCGCGCATCCCATCCAAGACATTATAGGTCGTCCTGCCCAGCGCTTGGCTAGTGATTGCGTTGCTGCTTAGTATGCGGAAGGGAATGCGCAGATGTCGGTAGCGGTCCAGCACCTGCGGGTCAGTTGGTACGGGCACAATCAGCGTGCGGTCAACAGCAAATGTATCCGCGAAGTGATAGGCGAATTGCAATCGGCTGACCGCCTCGTTGCCCCAGCAATGGAAGATGCCGTTCTCATCGTGTTCAGCCAGCCGCAGCAGCATTTCCGCGCCATCGGAAGCCAGCGTCGGGTGCGCCACTTCATTGACCTTGGGACCGGTCCAGATTTCGGCGATTAGACCCTGCGATAGTTGGTCGATAACGTAATTGCCTAGGTCGAAGCCGACGTCATTTTGCTTGCGCAGCAGCGACGGGCTACTGTAGTTGATGCCATATACGCCTGCCAAGCGACCGATGCCGTAGTTCAGCCCGGCTATGCCCATGATATCGCGCTCGCAGACGGCCTTCATGAAGCCGTAAAAAAGGACGGGGCAGGGTGGCGAATTTTCGTCGACCAGCGGCTTCTGGCCGTCGAAAACCCAGTCCGACGAGACAAAGACGTAGCGCGCGCCAACTTCGGCGCAGCTTTGGGCAAAAGCCAGATTGCCGTCGACGCTGGCTCGCCAGGCTTGGGCGCGGTGTTGGTCCATCCAGGCGTGATCGAGGATGGCGGCGCAGTGAATCACGGCGTCGGGGCGGTAGCGCTGTATCGAGGCGCGCACCGCCGCGGCATCCGCCATGTCCAGCGGGTCCAACTTGTAATCGACATGCCACTCTGGCGCGGGACCATATTGCGCAGCGATGATTTCGATGTCGCCGCGCTGCCGCGCCAGCCGAATGATATTGCTGCCGACCAGACCCGTGCCGCCGGTTAGGTACAGTCTCATAGCATTCTCCTATAGTGAACGCAGTGAACGCGCCAAGCATAAAGCATGCGCCGCGACCTGTCAAATTGATGTCCGCAGCAGCCATAACAAAACAGTGGTGAACAAGGCGGGCCTGCGCTAAGCTATGGGCTTGGAGAAGACAGCCCCAGTTGCGGAGGAGCGCATGATAACAGGCATTGCCCCGATCTTATTCACGCCATTTGATGAGCGCGGCGCTATCGACGCCGAGAGTTTGCGCCGCATCACGCGCTTTGAATTGGACGGCGGCGTCCATGCCATCGGCATCAACGGCTTCGCCAGCGAAGCCTATAAGCTCACCGACGCCGAACGCCACGATACCGTGAAAATCGTCGCCGAAGAACTGGCGGGGCAGGTGCCATTAATTGTTGGCTTGGCCGCCGGCAGTACCGAAGCTGGCATCAAGCAAGCGCGCGAGCTGGCGCGCTATCAAGCGGCCGCCTACATGGTGCTGCCGCCCGCGACCATGGACAATGGCAACCAGTCTTTCGTCGAGCACTATGTCGCGCTCGGCGCGGCCACAGATCTGCCAATTATCGTCCAGCAAGCGCCGCATATCCCGGGCTATCGTCATACCGAGCTGCCGGTGGCGGCGCTGGCGGAAATTGCCGATCGCGCGCCCAATGTCCGCTACTACAAGATTGAAGGACCCGGCTCGGCTGAGAAAATGAAGGAGCTGGCACCTTTGCTCAAGCCGGGAACCAGCATGTTTGGCGGGGGCGGCGGTATCAGCGCGCTTAGCGAACTGCGTAATGGCGCGGCAGGTTTGATACCGGGCGTGGGCTTCAACGAGATTTTCCTCGCCGCATGGGACAAGTGGGCGAAGGGCGAAGTGGACGCGGCGGCGCGCATCATCCAAAAAGGCGACAAATTGGTGCGGACCGTCTCTGGCAGCGGGCACGAAACTTCCTTGCATCTGCGCAAGCATTTGATGAAACGCGCTGGCTATATCAGTAGCGCGGCCGTGCGCCGCCCGACTGTGGCATTCGCCGAAAATACGCTGCCCGATTTCTTCCGAATTGTAGATGAACTCGGTTTACGTGTTTCGCGTGAATAACTTCGCGTGAATAACTTCGCTTGAAAACTTTGAGTGAAAACTCCGCATGAAAACAAAGATAAGGAAACCAGCATGCAACTCACAGGGAAAAACTATATCGCCGGCGCAACCTCGGCTGAGGGTGCCGATGTCTTCTACAGCGTCGACCCGCGCAGCAAGGCGGCGGACGCTCAGCCCTTTTACAGCGCCACGAAATCTGAGGTCGATCGCGCGGTGGCGGCAGCGGTTGCCGCATTTGAAAGCGCGCGCAACTATTCGCCGAGCCGCATCGCTGATTTCCTGGACGAAATTGCGGCGCGCATCGAGGCGCTAGGAGACGCGCTGCTGCATACCGCCGACCGCGAGACGGGCTTGGGCCTGCCGCGACTGACCGGCGAGCGCGCCCGCACTACCGGGCAGTTGCGCGCCTTTGCCGCGCTCTTGCGCGAGGGCAGCTATTTGCGGGCGATAATCAATCGCGCGGAACCTGGCCAGCCTTCCGTGCGGCAAATGCAGTTCCCGGTCGGTCCTGTGGCGATATTCGCTGCCAGCAACTTTCCCTTCGCTTTTGCGGTTCCGGGCGGCGATACCGCCTCTGCAATTGCGGCTGGTTGCCCGGTCGTGGTCAAGGCGCATCCGGGGCATCCCGCTACGTCGGAGCTCTTCGCCGGCGCGATTGCGGCTGCGGTCGCGGCGCAGGGTTTCCCGGCTGGCATGTTCTCGATGCTGCAGGGACATGGCATTGATGTTGGTCAATGGCTGGTCGCCAACGACGGTATCGAAGCGGTGGGTTTCACCGGTTCCCTGCGCGGGGGCCGCGCCATCTATGACGCCGCCGCCGCTCGTCCGCGCCCAATCCCTGTTTATGCCGAGATGGGCAGCGTCAATCCTATGGTCATCACGCAAGCCGCGCTGGACCAGCGCGGCGCTGACATCGCCGATGGCTTGGTGGCTTCGGTAACGCTGGGCACGGGACAATTCTGCACCAATCCGGGCCTGATTTTGCTAGAAGACAGCGCGGCTTCGCAAGATTTCATCGCGGCTGTGACCGCCAAAATGAGCGCGGCACCTGCGGGTGTTCTGCTCAACGAGGCTATCGAAAGCGGCTTGCAAAGCGCTGTCAGCCAAACCCGCGACAATCCCCATATCAGCATCTTGACCGGCGGCGAAGCGGTTGCCGATAGCGATGCTTTCTGTTTCCGCAACACCGTCATGCAGGCTCGCGCCGCCGCCATTCGCGCCGACGACCGCTTGCAGGTCGAGCATTTCGGACCGGTGACGCTCTTCGTGGTCTGCGAAGATGGGGACGACCTACGCGCGACGGTGAAGGCGCTGGAGGGCAACTTGACCAGCACCGTGCATGCCGAGGTGGATGACCTGGAAGACATCGGCGATTTGCTGCACGATCTGCGCGAGAAGGCGGGTCGGGTCATCTGGAACGGTTTCCCGACCGGCGTCGCCGTCATCCCAGCCATGCAGCATGGCGGACCATACCCGGCGACGACTGCGCCGGGCACGACTTCGGTAGGCATGAACGCCATCTACCGTTTCATGCGCCCCATCGCCTTCCAGAATGTGCCAGAAGCGCTGCTGCCGGCGGCGCTGCAGGATGCCAATCCGCTGGAGATTCTACGCATGGTGGATGGGGAGTATACGGCTGGATCGGTTTGATATTTCAAAATAAACCAGCCTCATCGCTTGATGAGGCTGGATATTTCTCACACGGCCATTTTATCGGACTATAGTCTTAGTCTTGGGTAGCCGGCAATCACTTGAGCACCGCAACCAGTACAGCGACAACGCTGATGAGGAAGGGCAGCGCGTATTTCAGCGTGTCGACCGCGCCTTTGAAGCGGCTTTCTTTCTCGCGCAGCTTGCGGATTTCCCCGCCTTGTCTGTCCAATGCCTCGCTGAATTTGCCGCTTTGACGTTCCAGTGCGTCGCTGAATTTGTCGCTTTGTTGTTCCAATGCCTCGCTGAATTTGTCGCTTTGAAGTTGCATTGCGTCGCTTTGTTGCTTCAATGCGTCGCTGAATTTGTCGCTTTGTAGTTGCATAGCGTCGCTGAATTTATCGAAGGTCGCGCGAAACTCTTCCGTCTGCGCGCGCATCGCAGCCTGGACATATTCCATGATATCGGCTTTGAATTCCGCCAGGTCGGCTTTGGTGGCAAGGGATTTCATCTCGCCTTCTATGGTTGAAATACGTCTTTCGTGATCGGTATTGTGTTCCGCCATGTGATTCCTCTGACATTTCAAGGCAATGGATGCAATGGATGATTACAGCGATAATAGCATAAAACAAACGAATTAGCAATGAAATTTATCAAATCTTCGCGGGCAATCACTTGAGCACCGCCACCAGAACAGCCACCACGCTGATGAGGAAGGGCAGCGCGTATTTCAGCGCGTCGGCCGCGCCTTTGAAGCGGCTTTCTTTCTCGCGCAGCTCGCGGATTTCCCCGCCTTGTCTGTCCAATGTCTTGCTGAGCTCTTCCGTCTGCGCGCGGATCTCAGCCCGGACGAATTCCATGATATCGGCTTTGAATTCTGCCAAGTCGGCTTTGGTGGCAAGGGATTTCATCTCGCCTTCTATGGTTGAAATACGTCTTTCGTGATCGGTATTGTGTTCCGCCATGTGATTCTTCTGACATTTCAAGGCAATGGATGCAATGGATGATTACAGCGATAATAGCATAAAACAAACGAATTAGCAATGAAACTTATCAAATCTTCGCGAGCAATCACGGGCAATCACTTGAGCACCGCCACCAGAACAGCCACCACGCTGATGAGGAAGGGCAGCGCGTATTTCAGCGCGTCGGCCTCGCCTTTGAAGCGGCTTTCTTTCTCGCGCAGCTCGCGGATTTCGTCGCTTTGTCGTTGCATAGTAGCGCTTTGACGTTCCAGTGCGTCGCTGAACTTGTCGCTCTGGCCATCCAATGCCTCGCTGAATTTATCGAAGGGCGCGCGAAACTCTTCTACATTACACTTAGTAAATTTTGGTTTTATACAAGAGCCTCATCGTTTGATGAGGCTCTTGCATCACTTGAGGCGTGCGAATCGTTTTATTCGCTTGTTTCTTCCTCTTTCAACATTGCTTCAGCTTCCAGCAAATCGCCAGTGAGCAGATTCACGCCCGTTTCGATGTCGCCGGCGATGAGCATGGCGCTGATTTCTTCAGTCTTCTGCCAGACGGTCATATCCACATCGGATTCATGCGGCGGTGCCAAGCCGACGCCCTTCATCGCCGCGTCCAGCAAATAAACGCCGCCGCCGGGGAAGGCTTCCATTTCGCCTTCCGCCAAGATAGCCGCCATCTGGTAGACGCCTTCATCGACGCGCTTGAGCGCGCTGGAAATGATGTATTCCGAGCCTGGCGTTTCGCCCGCGCCGAAGCTGGTAACCCATTCGTCTTTGTCCACGCCGATGACATAGACGCCTTCTTGCGCGCCTGCCAAAATTGCGCCGGTACCGGTGGGTCCGCCGCCGCCGAAGAGCACGGACGCGCCTTCGCCGATGAATTGCAGCGCCGCCGACGCGCCGCGGTCGGGCGCGATGAAGCTGTCAATGTAGACGCCGAGGATCTTCAGATCGGGATTGACATAGCGCGCGCCTTGTTCGAAGCCGTTGCGGAAGCGCTTGACCGGCGGGATGTCGATACCATAGACGCCGGCAATGATATCCGATTCCAGCCACTCGGCGGTATAAGCCGCCAAGGCACCGGTCATAAAGCCGGATTGGTCTTCGCGGAATTGGATGCCGACGTAGTTTTCGGGACCGTCCGCCACGAATTGGTCGACGCCCAAGAAGTAGACATCGGGGTTGGCTTCGGCTGCCTGCCAGGTAGCGTCGGCGATTAAGAATCCCACGGTGATGATGACGTCCTTGCCTTCGCTGACACAGGTCTGAATATTGGCTTCGTAATCGGTCTCGGCTTGCGTTTCGATATAATCGTAATCCAGATCATATTCATCAGCCGCCAATAGCGCACCTTCGTGCGCCGCCTGGTTGAAGGTGCCATCATTGACGCGACCAAGGTCGGTGACCAGGCACAAGGATTCAAGCCCACCCTGCGCATGGGCAGCCGGCGCAAGCAAAAGCAATGCGCAGACTAGAACTATCGCCTGTTTCATTCGGTTACTCCTTCGGTTATTACTTTTGTCGGACTTATGCAAAACAATAAAGTAATGTAAATCCGATAACTATATGGTTTTGCAGGCGCGCGCCTTGGCTCGCACAAAGCTTAATGTACCCTACAGATTGGGCGACTGACCGCCAACATAGACCAAAATGATGGGGCTGTTCTTCAAGGAATTTTCAAAAAGTCGCTCGCCGCTAGGGCAGCATGCTCCAAAAAAAGGAACTGCTTGGCGCGCCAAGCAGTTCCCAAGTCAGATGTGAAGATTGTATCACGAGCGGATGAGGACAAAGCTTAATCGTCGCTTTCTTCCTCGTCCTCGTCCATCATGTCCTCGTCCATCATGTCTTCGTCCATCATGTCATCCATCATATCGCCGGAGACCACATCAACACCGGTGCTGACCTCGCCATCAATCATTAACTGCGTAATCTCGGCGACCATCTCGAAGAAAGCTTCGTCGATTTCGGCATCGTGCGCGTCGGCCAAACCAACGCCATTCAAGGCGACATCCATCAGATAGACGTTGCCGCCGGGGAAGCTGTCCATATCGGCTTCCGCCAATGCCGCGACCATATCGTAAACGCCTTGATCGACGCGCTTCATGGCGCTGGTTATGATGTATTCGGATCCGGGCGTTTCGCCGCTGCCGAAGCTGGTTACCCATTCGTCCTGATCGACGCCGATGACATAGATGCCTTGTTGCGCGGCTGCCAAAATGCCGCCCGTCCCCGTCGGACCGCCAGCGCCAAAGATGACCGACGCGCCTTCACCGATGAATTGTTCGGCGGCTGACGCGCCGCGGTCGGGCGCGACGAAGTTGTCGATATAGACGCCCAGCAGCTTGATATCCGGGTTGATGTAGCGCGCGCCTTGTTCAAAGCCGTTGCGGAATTTCTTGACCGGCGGGATGTCGATGCCATAAACGCCGGCAATGGTGTCCGACTCGACCGATGCCGCCACTTGCGCTGCCAATACACCCGCCAGGAAACCGGATTGGTCTTCGCGGAATTGGATGCCGACGTAGTTTGCGGGACCATCAACCACGAACTGGTCAACGCCGATGAAATAGACATCCTCATTGGCTTCCGCCGCTGCCCTGGTGCTGTCGGCAATTAGGAAACCGACGGTAACGATAACCTCAAACCCTTCATCAATGCAGGTTTGCATATTGGCTTCGTAGTCGGTCTCGGCTTGGGTTTCGATGTATTTGTATTCCAGGTCATACTCGTCTGCGGCGGCCTCAGCGCCTTCGTGGGCGAACTGGTTAAATGTGCCGTCGTTGACGCGCCCCAAATCAGTAACGAGGCACAAGGTTTCGACGCCATCTTGCGCCAGCGCGAAGGGCGCAGCCACCAGCAAAAGCAAGAGCAAACTAAGAACTGCTATGAGCGTTTTCATTCGTTTTTCTCCTAATCAAATTTGAAGGAATGTTAAATGCCTGCATATACTCTACTATTTTGACGCGCTGTTTACAACGTTGTCCTGCTTGGCGACCAGGGCAATTGCATCAATATATTTTTCAACACAGCCGCTTGGCGGCGGGACGATGCGCTGCCACAGTGCGACTGAAATCATTTTTTCTGCTGTTCGGCGCATCAGCCGCCTGCCTTTTGACGCCAATGCTTGGCAGCCAAGGCAAGCGGCATTTTCCTCCGATTTGCCAGCTGCGATATAATCAATAGTCTCGACAATAGGAGAGGCATCGTATGGCGAAGAATTCACAACAACGCAGCATACTGGTGGTCGATGACGAACGCACCTTGCGCGAGGTCCTGCGCCGCTACCTGGAGCGGGAAGGCTTTCTGGTCACGGAAGCGGAAACCGGTCCCCAGGCTTTGTCGATACTGCAAAGCGAGAAGCCGGATCTTATCGTACTGGATATCATGCTGCCCGGCGTCGATGGCTTTTCCATCACCCGCCGCCTGCGCCACCCGTCGCAGTTTAATCCCCTGCGCATCGAAGGCGACATCCCGATCATCTTGTTGACCGCGCGCAGCAACGAAGCCGACCGCATCGCCGGGCTGGAATTGGGTGCTGACGACTATGTGACCAAACCATTCAGCCCGCGCGAGCTGGTGGCGCGCGTCAAGACGGTTTTACGCCGCAGCGCTGCGAAAACAGCCGAAAGCGAGGCACCAGTCGCCTTCGGCAAGCTGCTTCTCGATCCGCGCAGCCGCTCGGTAGAAGTCGCCGGGGAATCGGTGGCTTTAACCGCCAAGGAATTTGACCTGCTGCATTTTCTCATGCGCCACCCGCGCCAGGTATTCAAGCGCCAGCAATTGCTGGACAAGGTTTGGGGCTACGAGTTCTATGGCGATGAAAGCACGGTTACAGTGCATGTTCGGCGTCTGCGAGAAAAAATTGAAGCCAAGCCTAGCGAGCCCGAATACATCCAGACCGTTTGGGGCGTCGGTTACAAGTTCGATGACTCGGCAAGTCAAGCCGCTCGGCGGCAGCGCTAAGGGCGGCCGCGCTCACACAAAATCGCGGCAAAATCAAAGCCTTTTCGTCGCATGAGCGACGCGGTTGCTTAAATTAGAGGTGGAGTAAAAGACATGGTACGCACTTGGTCGCGGAATCCCCTGCTGATATTCGCCGTTGTTCTGGTTCTTCCCATCGCTGGCACCTTGTTCAGCGGCTTGATTATGTTCGATCTGCCGCAGAGCGATGTACGGCAATTGGTTACCTTCATGACTTTCACTGGCATCTTGAGTTCTGCGTTGTCCTTCGCCTTTTATCGCCTGGGCGTTTTGGAGTGGTTTCGCAGTTTGCGCTGGACGATCTGGACCATGATTGCGCTGATGGTAGGCATGATTTTCCTCAACGTCTGGGTTATCGCGCGCTTCACCTTTATCGAGCAGCATTACCTTACCCTGACCTCGGTCTTGCTGGTCTTCGCGGGTTTATCGGCTCTGACAATTGGATTCTTCGCCTCTAAGACGATGACCGACCGCTTGAGCGAATTGACCGCCGCCACGCAGTTGCTGGCGCGTGGCGATTTCTCCACCCGCTTGAAAATCTCTGGCAACGACGAAATCGCGCAGTTGGCCGCCACGTTTAATGCCATGGCGAAGAGCTTGGGAGAAGTCGACGACCAAAAGCGCCAGCTCGAGCAGACGCGGCGCGACCTGACAGCCTGGGTTTCGCACGATTTGCGCACGCCTTTGACATCCATGCGCGTCATGATTGAAGCCATGCTGGATGGCGTGGTCCAGGACAAAGAAACGGTCCATCGCTACTTGGATAGCAGCCGCGCCGAGATAGAGCACCTGGCTCATCTGATTGACGACCTATTCGAATTGGCGCAGTTAGACGTCGGTCACTTGACCATCAACATGCAGCGAGCATCCATCAGCGATTTGATTTCCGATACCTTGGGCAGTATGCAGCCCAAGGCGCGGCAGCATGGCATCACGCTCTTGGGCGAGGTCGCCGCAGACATTGATATGATAAGCATGGCACCGGACAAAATTCAGCGCGTTTTGTCCAATCTGCTTGACAACGCCATAAAATATACCCGCTCCGGCGAGACAGTTACGCTACGCGCCTACCGCGGTGCCGCCGCGATTCGCATCGACATTCACAATAGCGGCTCCTACATCCCGCAGGATGTGCTGCCGCGCCTATTCGAGAGCTTTTATCGTGGCGAAGGCTCGCGCATGCGGGACGATGATGGCGCGCGCGGCACCGGTTTGGGCTTGGCAATCGCACGTGGATTCATCGAGGCGCATGGCGGGCGCATCTGGGCAAGCAGCGAAGCGGACGCTGGCACGACATTTAGCTTTACGCTGCCGCAGCCGCTCGCTGACGGCGAGCGCAAATCATGATTCCGCCAGGGCAATCGCAAAATGATTGTCTAATTTAGGCCGCGCATTTTGACCCTATACGAAACCTCGCTAGGGGCGATTTCCTGGGAATCGCGCTATAAGCTCATAGCGTCCGCAGCCGAGACCCAGCTACGCAAAGGCCCATTTCATAATTCAAGGTCGTTCATATAAACAACATTTAAGTCTGTAACACGTTTCATCGCCACGTCATTGGTGAGAATCGTGTCGCAGCCCGTCGCTATAGCGGTGGCGACGTGAATTGCATCTGGGAAAGCATAACGCGCGCGGATCTCGCCCGCCGTGATGGCAATGTCTTCCGTAACTGTGACCAATGTGAATTGATTACTGGAAACAAGCACATCGCGGGACTCCTGCGCAAGAGCTGTGTTGCTAATTTTCAATGGCTGAACTAATGAGTTCAGTCAATGTAATAACGGACGTAAATGCTTGCAAGGGCGACGCCTCTATGGCATCAATGATTTGATCCATTTTCGCGATGTAATCAGGATGCGCTTCATCCCAATAGATCAGTGGAGCGGTATCAAAGTAAATGCGCTGAGCGTCGTTCAATGCAATATCGAGATTCAACGATCCCGATCCCATTCATCGCGCAATTCATTAACGTATTCTTGGGCATCGACACCTTCCCAAATTTCCTTGCCCAAGCCTCGAAGCTCTAACAAGCTTCGAGTCGGTTTTTTTTCTTCCATTGCGATGAGGTCAGTGAGAGATCTGACCAATTCCTTGCGTTCTTCTAGGCTGAGCGCCTTGGCTTGTAGTAAAACCTCACTGACCGACATGATGCCATTCTCCTTTTTTCGTTGCCATAATCATACCATCTTTATTGGCGAATTCATCTATGCGGTTTCTTTAGCGAAACACAAATTCGTTGCAATCGCCAGTCTGCGTTAGAATAGGCTCCACTGATGTTGGCGTACAGGATCGGACTATGTCAGACCAACTCACAGTGATTGTCATTTTCGGCGTTACCGGCGATCTGGCCCGGCGCAAATTGATTCCCTCGCTCTTCAACAACTTCATAAAACGGCGCTTGCCGCGCAAGCTCAAGATCGTTGGTGTAGGCCGCCGCGATTGGAGCGACGATACGCTGATTGAACATGCCCACCAATCATTAAAAGAATTCGCCGCCAGCCAATTTAATGAGGGCGATTGGCGCTTTTTTCAGTCTTGTCTGTCTTATAGCAAGGTCAACTTGCCGCATACCGAGACCTATCAAAACTTGAAGGACCACTTGGACCAGCTGGATAAGGGCGCTAGCAATCGGCTCTATTACCTGTCGGTCGCGCCCGAGTTCTATGAGGATGTGGTGACGAACTTGGGGCGGCTGGATATGGCGCGCGAGCGTGTCGGCGGGCGCGCAGGGGCGGGAAGCCACAAACCATTCTGGCGGCGTATCGTCATCGAAAAGCCCTTTGGCTATGACCTGGCAACGGCGCAGTCGCTCAATAAAGCCGTGCATGCCGTCTTCTCCGAATCGCAGGTATATCGCATCGACCACTACCTCGGCAAAGAAACGGCGCAGAACATCCTCTTCATGCGCTTCGCTAATACCATCTTCGAGCCAATCTGGAATCGCAGCCACATCAGCAACGTGCAGGTAACGGTTGCGGAAACGGTCGGCGTCGGGACACGCGCTGGGTATTACGACAAATCCGGCGTCATGCGCGATATGGTGCAAAATCACCTGCTGCAATTGCTCTCGCTAATTGCGATGGAGCCGCCCTCCGCTTTTGACAGCCAAGCGCTGCGCAACGAGAAGGTCAAGGTGCTGCAAGCTGCCCGCGCCATCCGACTCCGCGATACGGTGCGCGCCCAATACGACGGCTATCGACAGTCGCCAGGCGTCGCGCCCGACTCCAACACGCCGACCTATGCCGCCCTGCGGCTCTTCATCGACAACTGGCGCTGGAAAGACATCCCCTTTTACCTGCGCTCGGGCAAGGCGCTGCATACCAAGACCACACAAGTGAACATCCAGTTCAAGCGGCCGCCCAACAGCATCTTCGAGCTCGCTGAAAGCGGCGACGCCTCGCGCAATATGCTCTCAATCTGCATCCAACCCGACGAAGGCATGCACTTGACCATGCAAGCCAAAGTACCCGATGAGCAAATTGCCAAATCCGTGGATATGGAATTGCATTACGAACGCGCCTTCTTGGCTGACCAGTTGCCCGATGCCTACGAGCGCTTGATATTGGACGCCATCAATGGCGACGCCGCGCTCTTCATCCGCAGCGACGAGATCGAAAGCGCCTGGAAAATCGTCGACCCAGTCATCGAAGGCTGGGCGCAGGACCCGACTGTACCGCCGATGCAGTCCTACAGCGAAGGCTCCTGGGGTCCGCGCGCCGCCGACGAATTACTCGAGCGCGAGGAACATATCTGGCGTGTCAGTTGTTTTGACAACGGAAAATAATGTCCAAAGCATCGGGATTCGCATAATATTAGGTAATGACGGTAAAAAGTAAGTAAACTAGAACAATAATCGCCTTTAGATATATTTACGCTTGATATAACATACAAATATGCCATACGTTTTGGACATTGAGTTTGGGAGGCAATCATGGAACTAACGCAGCAACATGGTAACGACCCAAGACGCAGTCGACCACCGCAACTTGCAGCAAATGAACAACGGATTGCTGAAGCTGTGGCGACACATGTGGTGTCACATATAGACAAGCGCTTCACCGACTTAGAGAATAAGATGGACAAGCGCTTGACTGATTTCGAGAATAAGATGGACAAGCGCTTCACCGGCTTAGAGAATAAGATGGACAAGCGCTTGACTGATTTCGAGAATAAGATGGACAAGCGCTTCATCAACTTCGAGGTCAAGATGGACAAGCGCTTCATCAACTTCGAGGTCAAGATGGACAAGCGCTTCATTGACCATATGACTGAGATTGAAGGATATTACACTGCGCGCGACCAGAAGCGCGATGAAGATATGGCCGCAATTCGGGACGACTATCAGACAATCATCTCTCGCCTAGATGAAATTTTGCGCTCATCAGATTAAGTCTCAATTTGTCAACCGCTGATCTTCACAGCCAATTTTACATGGCATGCCCAAGAAGGGCGGAGATGTCATTGCCCGCCCTCAATAGTCAGCCTACTGCCAATTCTGTTGCGCGGAATGTTTATTCTTCCCAGGCATCGGCTTTGGCGAGCTGCATAATGTAAAAGGTTGCGCCAGCCGGATCCTGGACGACGCTGAACTGACCAGTGTCGGGCGCGTCCATCTTCGGCGTGAGCAGCTTCCCGCCCAGTTCTTCGACCCGTTTCATCGCGGCGTCAATATCCGCGACATGGAAATATGGCTGCCAGCAAGGTGGCATGTCGCCGAAGCTTTCGTCCATTTCCAGCATGCCGCCATTGTTGCGCCCGCGATTGCGGATGTGGATGTAATGCCCGTCCCCATAAAATTCCCAGCCCAGCAGCTTCCCATAGAAAGCCTTGGCGGCTTCGGCGTCGCGCGTGAGCAGCTCGTTCCAGCACATTGCGCCGACGGTGTTGACGATGCCCGCGCCGATGTGGCTGCGCGCCTGCCACAAACCCAGCGCCGCCCCGCTTGGGTCCATCAAAAAGGCCATGCGCCCACTGTCGAAGACATCCATGGGACCATAGATAATCGTGCCGCCTAGCTCGGTGACGCGCGGCAGCAGGGCGTCGACATCATCGACAGACACATAGCAGGACCAATGCGACGGAATGTTTTGCTCGATCGCCTCCGGCGTCGCTTCGCTGAGCGCGGCGACATGTTGACCATGGTGCTGGAACATGGTGTAGGTCATGCCAGGACCGATGGGGATGTCGTAATTGTTCCAGCCGAAGAAAGCCATGTAGAACTGCTTGGCTGCCGCCGAGTCCCTAGAGCTGGTATCCGCCCAGGAAAAAGTCCCGTGCGGGTATTTTGTGACCGTGTACATGCTGTTCTCTCCTGTCCGTATTCTCCTATCAATGTAGGGCAATGTAGGGCGATTCAGCGGAATCCGATGAGCCGCCCCTGCAAAAATCGACCCTCTCGGCGCGGTCTATTCTTGCCAAGCTTCGGCTTGAATCAGCTGGATGATATAGAAATAGGCTCCAGCCGGATCGCGCAGATAAGCGAAATGCCCGGCACCTGGCGCTACCGTTTTGGGTATGATGACCGTCCCGCCCGCCGCGCCCGCTTGCCCAACCGCGGCGTCAATATCGGCGACGGTGAAATAGGGCTGCCAGACTGATGGCATATTGCCCATGTTTGCGTGGATTTGCATTATCGCGCCATTGTTGCGCCCATTGTTCAAGAACCTGATATAGCCGTTTTCGTCCGGGCAGAATTCCCAGTCAAACAGAGCGCCATAAAAGGCTTGCGCGGCTTCGGCGTCGCGCGTGAGCAATTCGTTCCAGCACATCGCGCCGACGGTGTTGACGATGCCCGCGCCGATGTGGTTCATGGGCTGCCACAAGCCCAGCGCCGCGCCAGTTGGGTCTTGAATCTGCATCATGCGTCCGTTGTCAAAGACATTGCCAGGACCATAAATAATCGTGCCGCCATTCGCCGTAACAACATCAGCCAAGGCGTCTACATCGTTAACGGTGATGTAGTTGTTCCAATGCGACGGAATGCCAGCCTCGCGCATTTGCGGCATCATCCCAGCCAGCCCAGCAGTATAAGCGCCATCCAGCTTAAACATGGTATAGGTCGCGTCCGGCGAAATTGGCATCTCGTCTTTGTCCCAACCGAGCAAACTTTGGTAGAAGGCTTTGGCTGCCTGCGGGTCTGTCGAGTTGTTGTCCGCCCAGGAAAAAGTCCCGTGCGGGTATTTTGTAACTTTGTACATCGCTTCCTCCATGCTATGTGTGATGCCCAACCAATAGAAAAATTGTTCTAGGAGGATAGACTATACTTTTGACTTGATTCTGTCAATAGAGATGAATGAGCAAACCAGGACAATCGCATCAATTTTTTCAACTTCAGAGCGCGCCCTAGTCGACTTACACTGCTCGCGCCTGCCACTATCGACGGGAAAACTTATTTGGATTCACTCAGTAAGGTCCTCAAGCAGCAGGGCATCGCCGGCGTCTATGCCGACGCGCTGGCTTGATTGCGGATCGTACCAGCCAATGCGCAGGTCATCTTGCCCAGTTGATAGCACGAAATGATGGCGCGTTTGCACATATTCGCCCGGCAGCCAGCCGCTGGTCGGGCGCGTCCAGTCGACTGGCACGCCATCCCACTGCGCTGCAATCATGCCTCGCTCATCCAATACGTGAATAAACAGGCGCAGGCTCTGCGGCAGCGCCTGCTCGGTCGACCAAATTAATTCGAGCCCGGTTTCGCCGCCCGCTTCATCTGCTTCATCTGCTTCACTTGCTTCATTCTCTTCATACACTACAAAAGTACTATAGCCATGCAAAACGATGCCGTTATCCCAAAGCGCGCTGAGCTCGAGCGCGTATTCAGGCGCATCAAATTGCCTCGCGGGCACCGCTACCTTCATCGCCGCGTCTAGTGTAATGTCTTGCCCGCTTGGTTTCCCCGCGCCGTCGAGCAAGCGCAGCCCAAGGGCATAGACGCCAGCCGGCAGGTCCGGCGGCACAATCAAGCGATGATGCCCGCGCAAGACCTCGCCCGCCCGCCAGCGCGCGCTGTCATAGCCCATTACCAAGGGCAGAGCGGTCGACGCATAAGTCGCTTTCGTCTCTTCATCAAGCCATATAAGTTGCGCCGACAGGCTGCTTGCGCCGGCGCGGATTTTCCGCCAAGCCCAGCTGAATCGTAGCTCGTCGCCGACGGTCGCCGCGGGCGGCAAGTCCGGCGCTTCGTATAAGACTGCCCCTAAGACAGCCGCATGCGCGCCGTCGGCGCGGTTGAGCGCATCATCCGCCGCGGCTTGACTGTCCGGCGGGCGGTAGCGCAGCGAAGCCAGCGCGAACTTGGCATCAGCGGGATTGCCCTCGGCGTTGAATACGCTTAATGCTTCCAGCGTGTCAACATCGAATAGCGCGACTTCCAGCTCGTAAGGCTCGTCAAGCGGCGGCGTGAAGGGTGGAATCTCCAATGATAGTCGGTCTTCGATGTAAGCCTCTGCCAGCCAATTTGATGTTGCCAAACCGCCGGGCGCGTATGCGCTTGCTTCCGCGATGACCGCGCCCCAGGCATCGCGCAGGCGTACCAAGCTGGCATAATCGCGCTCTAGCGCCTTGTCATGCAGCCGCCAATAGAGCTTGATTCCAATCGCGCTCTGAATCGCGCTCTGATTGAGCTCGCCAGTGGGCAGGTCGGCGGCCAGCAGGTCAATCCGATTTGCGAAATTCGCCATAGCCGGGGCGGCGACGCGCTGCCCAAATCGATATGACTGAAAGGGCGACTCATGTCTATCCAGAACCAGCGCCTTCGCCAGAAACAGGCTAAAGCCCAGCGCTGCAAAAGCCACTGCGAGCCGCATATCCAGTTCGTTGCCGCCGCTTGCGCTTGCGTGCGCGGCGGGCAATCGCGCCCAGGCAATCAAAATCGCCAAGAATCCGAGCGCGCCGATGGCGCTTAGCCACTGCGCGGCGGACTGCGTCGCTGTCGCCGACAGCGCGATGCGCAGGTTAAATTCCCCAGCTGGCGCGTCTAGCGCGACCAGCCCGGTCGGACTGGCGGGATAAACCGCCAGCGCCGCCCCGTCAATCTCGGCGCGCCAGCCCGGCAGATACAGCCAATCGAATACCAGCCTTTGCGCTTTTGCGGAACCCAGGCGCAAGTTCGCGCTGGTGCCGGACCAGCGCTGCGATAAGATTTCTAGCGTGTCCGATGGCATCAAGCGCGCGATGGCGTCGGCTTTTGCGAAGCGGTCGACCAGGCGCTGCGCATCCAGCTGGCTCGCATCAACGCTGCGCGGCAAATACTCGGAGTAGGAAGACAGCGCCAATTGCCCGCCGGCGCGCTCAAACTGCTGGACATCGCGGATGTCCTCAGCCGCCAAGTCGGCGTGATAAGGGATATAGGTCCAAGGCAGGGCATAGAGCGGCATTATCGCGCTGAAAAACCCGAGCGCGATTGCTCGGCTTTTCCCCGCCGGCAGCAGCGACGCCAGCATGACCGCGCCCATTCCCGCCCCCAGCGCCAGCAGCAAACTCGCCAAACCCAGCAATCGCCAAGGGAACTGCGTCAAGGCAATCAGCGGGATGGCATCCCACAAGGGCGCGGAAGGCGGCGTGTTCATGAAGACCAGAGCAAGCGCCAGGCACCAGATTAGCAGCATCAGAGGCAGGTAGCGCCTGAAGGCTGCGCGGACGCTTAAGAGCAAAGCGATTGCGGACAGGATTAACTGCAGCCAGCCCAAGCTAATCGGTATCGCTTGGTTCTGCTGTGTGGGGTCGGCGCTATGCGGGGCGGACAATATCTCGCTCAAGGGGCGCAGGTGCTGTTTCACGTCAATATGACTTAGCTGCGCGCTGATTAAACTGAGCTTGATGGCATCCGCTTCCAGCAGCGCCGGCAGCCAATAAAAGGCTGTTAGCGCCAAGCCCAGCAAGCCGGCTAAGGACAAACGGAGGAAGACCGCGCGCCGGTCTCGTCTTTCAGCTCCTTCAGCTCCTTCAGCGCCATAGCAAACCAGAAACAGGCAATAAAGCGCCAGCAGCGCCGTGCCATGCAGGGTAATCAAGGTGTGCAAGGGGATAAATAAGGCGAATGAGGCGACCGTCAGGATTAGGTCGCGGCGGCGGCCGCCCCAAGCCAGCCGCGTGAAAGCGAACATGACAAGGGGCAAAGCCGCCAGCGCCGCCAGCTCTGGCGATGAGCCGCGCGTGAGACCATCAAATAGGAAAAAAGGCGCGTAAATATATGCCAGCGCCGCCATCCAAGCGCCCAGGTCCGAGCGCGTCCATAAACGCGCCAGCAAAAACATGCCCAGCGCTGCCAGCAGCGTGTAAAGAACCATCGCCATCAGCCAGCCGTCCACAAAGCTGAAGCCGAAACTGTGCAGCCAAGCCGCCGGATAATATGACAGTGGCGGAAAATAGTTGAAAAGCGGCGCACCATAACCATAGACCAAGCCCGAAGCGTAGCGCGGCCAGATCGGATTATCGACGCGCAGGGAATGATGCAAAGCCACACTGCGATACATTTGCAAGAGGCCGTCGTCCGCGCGCGGCAGCGCGCCCTGCAGCAAGGGCTGGATAGCGACCAGGCAGATACAGACGATGGCGAATAGAAATATGAGCAATTGAAAAGCGCGACGCGGGGGAGAAACCTGCGCGGGCGGCATGACGAACTTAACGCTTTGCCATCTCGCGTTCTTGCAGCGCTTCTTGAATCTCGAATATCGAGCCGGCCCGGGCGGGTTTGGGCTCGGGGATTATCACTGGCACGGCTTCCAGGCGCGGACGCTGGCATGGGGGTCCGCGCAAAATCGTGGCGAGGTAGGTGTCGTAATCGGGATAGCCCTGCAGCGACCAAGAATCAAGCGCACAATACTGGAAGAGCAGCAGGCGGCGCGGATGCTGCGAATGATTGGGCGCGGAGGCATGCAGGGTGCGCACATGGTGCAGCGAGATGCCGCCAGCGCCCACCAGGCATTTATCCACGCGCCGCGGCTGGAAATCGCGCTCGGCGACCGCACCGACAAATACGCCATGCTCATGGTGGCTGATTAATTCGCGCTTGTGCGAGCCCGGCACCATCAGCATGCAGCCGTTTTCTTCGGTCATGGCGTCGATGGCGACGCCCACCGCCAGCAAGTCGTCATTGGTATGGGGATAAAATGCCCAATCCTGGTGCCATTCCACCGCCGCGCCATGCCCTTTGGCTTTCATGTTGAGCTTGTTGCCGTTGCAGCGCACTCCCTTGCCAATCAACTGTTCGACAATGTCCAGGATGCCGTCGTGGCGCAGCGTTTGTTCATAAACTTCATGGTGCTTGATTGGGTCTTTGATTCGGCGCAAGCGGGGATTTTCTGGGCTGTGATCCGGCTCCAGGTCGAAAATGTCATTATGCTCGCTAAGCAAGCGCGAGCGCTCGACGAATTCGTCGGTTACGCGCCGCAGCGCATCCAGCTCGGTGCCGCTGAGCACGTTCTCGATGGTCAGGTAGCCATTTTCATGATAAAAGGCGATTTCATCCTGGTTTAACATCGCTCGCGGTCCAATCCGTCCAATCCGTCCAAGTTACCCCCAAATTTCCCAAGCGAGTGTAAATGCTGCGCTGTCGATTGTCAAATGCTCTCCTTGATGGCTCTTGATGGAGCGCGTTTCAATATTTTGGGGGGAGACTATAGGCATAGCGATGTTGCATTGCTCGATAGCGGATTCTTAAGGAAAATTGCTGATTTGGCTTTGTGTTCTTCGCGGCTTTGCGCGTAGTTTTGCTATTGAATGTCAATGTTCGCGCCTATTGAATTTGCTCATTTTTCTAACATGCCTATAATGCAATTATTGCAATTTATCGAGTGTTCGAATCCGTTCAAGGTTGAAGAAATGAATATCGCCATGCGAATGAGACACAATCTTGCTTCTCTTGTCCAGCGTTTACAGGCTTTGACGATTGCCTTGCTGATCTTTGTCGCGCTGCCTTTCGTCGCGCGCGCAGCCATCACGTCGGATACGCCAGGACCGAACTTAGTCATCAGCTCTACTACCGAGACGCGCATAACACTTGCTTGGAATAAAAATCCTGACGCAACCGGCTATGAATTCAAAAAGGTGTATCCGGCAGAAGGGTATGCGATCAATATTGGCAATACAATCGGAACCGTCGTTACGGGAGCGAAGCCCGCTACAAAACATGGCTATGTCGTCAGGGCGGTGCGGGGCAATGCCAAGTCTCAATTCAGCGCGGTCGCCTATGGATACACCAAGCCAGTGCGTCCCTCAGGCTTCTATTATTCCTTTTCGGGTACAACCATGACCGTGGGCTGGAATCCAGTTGCGACTGGCGGCACCAAGGATGACCCCATTGACCTGAGTTATCAAGTTCAGCTGGACAAGCGACCTTGGGTGAGTGTTACCGGGACTTCTCGCAGTTTCGATAACCTCACGCTGGGCACAACATATAACGTTAAAGTCCGCGCGCGCATTGCCAATGGTTCCAAATTTGTCACCGGCAGTGCTGGCTCTATACAGGTGAATTCCAGTAATGCGCCGAGCGCTCCTGGCAGCCCATCCGCAACGTCTATCACCGCGGACAGCTTCACGCTGTCTTGGACCGCCAGCAGCGGCACGATCAAGAATTATCAAGTCCGCATCAATGGCGGCGCATGGACCAGCTCCACCGCCGACGATACGACGCATAGTTTCTCTGGTTTGTCCGCGAATACGGAATACACACTGCGCGTACGCGCCACAAACGGTCCCGCCATCTCCCCTGCCAGCGAAGTTAAAGTCCTGACTCTGCCGGACGATGTCCCCGGCGAGCCCGGCAACCCGAGCACATCCGATGTAACCAAGTCCAGCATCACCTTGAGCTGGACTGCCAGCAGCGGCGCGGTTGACAGCTACGAAGTCAGCTTGGACGGCAGCGCTTGGACGACCTCGGACAGCGATACATCGCATAGCTTCACCGGCTTGACTGCCAACACCGCTTATACCCTGCAAGTGCGCGCGAAGAACGTCATTGGCACATCCACCGTTGCCAGCGCGGCGTCGGTCACCACGCTGCCAGCCGCCGCGCCGGGCGCGCCCACTAATCCCACCACCGCGGCTGTTACGGCGTCCAGCATCACACTGTCCTGGACGGCCAGCGCTGGCGTCGTCGATACTTACGAAGTCAGCTCGGACGGCGGCACAAACTGGATCGATTCCACCAGCGCGGACACTTCGCATAGCTTCTCTGGCTTGAGCGCCAATACCGCTTATACTTTGCAAGTGCGCGCCAAGAACCGCGCTGGCGATTCCAGCGCGGCTAGCGCCCCTTCCGTCACCACGCTACCAGCCGCCGCGCCGGGCGCGCCTACTAATCCCACAAGCTCGGCTGTTACCGCATCCAGCATCACGCTAAGCTGGACGGCTAGCGCTGGCGTCGTCGATACCTACGAAGTCAGCTCGGACGGCGGCACAAACTGGATCGATTCCACCAGCGCGGACACTTCGCATAGCTTCAGCGGCTTGAGCGCTAATACCGCTTATACCTTGCAAGTGCGCGCCAAGAACCGCGCTGGCGATTCCGACGCCGCCAGTGCGGCCTCAGTCAAGACCTTGCCCAACGCGCCAACGGGAGCGAGCACATCAGCCATCACTGCGAGTAGCATCACCCTAAGCTGGACCGCCAGCGTCGGCGGCGCGGATACCTACGAAGTCAGTACGGACGGCAGCGCCTGGACTGATGCCGGCGGCAGCGATACCAATCACGTCTTTAGCAGCTTGGACGCCAATACATCCTACACCCTGCAAGTGCGCGCCAAAAATGCCACTGGCACATCCAGCGCGGTCAGCGCGGCTGCGGTCAAGACCTTGCCCAACGCGCCCACCAGCCTGATTGCCTCCGCCGCGGGCATCACAGTGGACAGCATCACATGTACATGGACCGCCAGCGTCGGCGGCGCGGATACTTACGAAGTCAGCAAAGATGGCGGAAATACTTGGGTCGACGCTGGCGGCGGCGATACCACGCATACCTTCACTGGTTTGACAGCCGATACCAGCTATACCCTGCAAGTGCGCGCCAAGAACAGCAGCGGTTCATCCCCCGTAACAAACGTCTATACGGTGAAGACAAAGGAGGAGACCGAACCGTCGAACGACAACCAGGTTCCAGCCGCCCCGGGTGCGCCGGGCAGCCCAACTACTTCGGCAATCACAGCCTCCAGCATCAAGCTGAGCTGGACTGTCAGCAGTGGTACGGTTGATACTTACGAAGTCAGCAAAGACGGCGGAAATACTTGGGTCGACGCTGGCGTGGACGACACCAATCACGTTTTCAGCAGCCTGGACGCCAACACATCCTATACCTTGCAAGCGCGCGCCAAGAACACTGGCGGCACATCCAGCGCCGCCAGCGCGACTGCGGTCAAGACCTTGCCCGCCGCGCCCACCGGCCCGACTACCTCGGCAATCAGCGCGAGCAGCATCACGCTAAGCTGGACTGCCAGCGCTGGCGGCGCGGATACCTACGAAGTCAGTACGGATGGCAGCGTCTGGACTGATGCCGGCGGCGGCGATACCGAGCATGTCTTTAGCGGATTGTCTGCCAATACATCTTATACGCTGCAAGTGCGCGCCAAGAATGCCAGCGGCGCAACAGCCGCGGTCAGCGCGGCTGCGGTCAAGACCTTGCCCGCCGCGCCCACCGGCCCGACTAACTCGGCAATCAGCGCGAGCAGCATCACGCTAAGCTGGACTGCCAGCGCTGGCGGCGCGGATACCTACGAAGTCAGTACGGACGGCAGCGTCTGGACTGATGCTGGCGGCGGCGATACCGAGCATGTCTTTAGCGGATTGTCTGCCAACACATCTTATACGCTGCAATTGCGCGCCAAGAATGCCAGCGGCGCAACAGCCGCGGTCAGCGCGGCTGCGGTCAAGACCTTACCCGCCGCGCCTACCGGACCGACTAACTCGGCAATCAGCGCGAGCAGCATCACGCTAAGCTGGACTGCCAGCGCTGGCGGCGCGGATACCTACGAAGTCAGTACGGACGGCAACGTCTGGACTGATGCTGGCGGCGGCGATACCGAGCATGTCTTTAGCGGATTGTCTGCCAACACATCTTATACGCTGCAAGTGCGCGCCAAGAATGCCAGCGGCGCAACAGCCGCGGTCAGCGCGGCTGCGGTCAAGACCTTGCCCGCCGCGCCAACGGGAGCGAGCACATCAGCCATCACTGCGACCAGCATCACGCTAAGCTGGACTGCCAGCGCTGGCGGCGCGGATACCTACGAAGTCAGCAAAGATGGCGGGTCATCTTGGGTCGACTCCGGCAGCGGTGACCTCAGCCATACATTTGAAAATCTGGACCCCAACACCGCTTATAGTCTGCAAGCGCGCGCCAAGAACGGCAGCGGCGTTTCCGCAGCGACAAGCGCCATAGCGGCGACTACCTTGGCGTCGACTACTCAGCAGCCCAGCACTTTATCCCCAGCCGACCAGACGGCGACGCATGAAGCGAACCAGACCGCCACCAAAGTCGCGGCAGACTTGACGGCGACGCATGAAGCGAACCAGACTGCCACCAAAGTCGCGGTAGACTTGACGGCGACGCATGAAGCGAACCAGACCGCCACCAAAGTCGCGGTAGACTTGACGGCGACGCATGAAGCGAACCAGACCGCCACCAAAGTCGCGGTAGACTTGACGGCGACGCATGAAGCGAACCAGACCGCGACCAAAGTCGCGGCAGACTTGACGGCGACGCATGAAGCGAACCAGACCGCCACCAAAGTCGCGGTTGACTCGACAGCGGCGGATGAAGCGAACCAGACCGCCACCAAAGTCGCGGCAGACTTGACAGCGACGCATGAAGCGAACCAGACCGCCACCAAAGTCGCGGCAGACTTGACAGCGACGCATGAAGCGAACCAGACCGCCACCAAAGTCGCGGTTGACTTGACAGCGGCGGATGAAGCGAACCAGACTGCCACCAAAGCCGCTGCAGACTTGACAGCGACGCATGAAGCGAACCAGACTGCCACCAAAGTTGCGGCAGACTTGACGGCGACGCATGAAGCGAAGCAGACCGCCACCAAAGTCGCGGCAGACTTGACAGCGACGCATGAAGCGAACCAGACTGCCACCAAAGCCGCGGGAGACTTGACAGCGACGCATGAAGCGAACCAGACTGCCACCAAAGCCGCGGCAGACTTGACGGCGACGCATGAAGCGAGCCAGACCGCCACTAGAGCTGCCCAGCCTCCAGACCCGCCCGCTAATTTGCAGTCCAGCGGCGTCAGCCAGAACAGTGTCCAAATAAACTGGCAGAAGTCCGAAGGGGCGGAGAGTTATGAAGTGATGGGCTGGATGGCCGCCGACGACCAGCCCAGCAGCCAAGCCGCCAACAAAGTCAGCATTTACAACAACTGGATAAACGTTGGCGATACCGATACCTATACCTTCCAATCTCTAAACCCGGACACGCAATACTTTTTTGGTGTCCATGCCATGAGCCAAGCCGGCGCTTCCGAAGACAGCATGGTCGACGCCAAGACGATGCCGCAACAGACGGCAACGCCGTTAAATGAAGGTGTAACAGCTGACGAAGACAGCGGCTCTAGCGATTCCGGGGGCGCTGACAAGCAAGTCCGGCAAGTCGCGTTGCCCAGCCCCACTGTGCGGGTCAGCAGGCAAACGCTGAACGAGCTGCCGGAAGAAATTATCGTCCGGTATTGGCTGGATGGCGCGCATGGGCGGCGCGTCGGACCGGTCGAAATAAGTGATGCCGAGCTGATTCAGCAGGGGATTGTGGACGCCATTGACCTCTGGGGATATGTAACGCCGGGGGTAGAAGTTTGTTTCAAGCGCAGAGGCGACAAGCTGGTCTTTATGGATGCCGCCACAGCGCCGCGGACCAAGCTGCCCTGGCTAGGCTATGCCAGCAACGGCATGACATGTACGGTCATCGATCGTCCCGGCACCTTGGTGCTACTGGGGGATACATCATCCGCCGGCGCTTGGCAGCCTATCGCCCCTCAGCCCGGTTCGACCTCGCTTAGCGACTGCGTGGTAGAGCTGACGGAATACTTGAACTTCCGCGAATCGCCTTCGGGTGCCATTATCAATATACTCGCGCCCGGTATCGGGCTGACAGCGGTCGAAAGCGCCGATGGCTGGTACAAGGTTGATTTTTATGGCCGGAAAGGCTGGATAATCGGGGATTCGGTCATCCCAATCGGGAATTGCTCCGCGCCTCAATCTGCCGCACAGCAGCCAGCCGCGCAGCAGCCTGTCGCACAGCAGCCAGCCGCGCAGCAGCCAGCCGCTACAGCCCCGCCGCCGTCCAGCGCCTTGTCAGATTGCATGGTGGAACTGACGGAGTATCTCAACTTCCGCGACGCGCCTTGGGGGAACATCATTCATCAGCTCGCGCCCGGCATCAGGCTGACGGCGCTCGAGACCGCCGATGGCTGGTATAAGGTCGATTTTTATGGCCGGAAAGGCTGGATAATCGGCGACTTTGTCATCCCCATTGGCTCTTGCTAAGCATCCGACGTGGGCAAGGCGCGCATGCCCGCCTCCAATACAGCAATGATCTTGTCCACGTCATAGACGCAGCCCGCCCAAACGCCGCCGCTGGCACCCTGCAGCGCCGCCCATAAGCGCGTATCGGCCGGCAGAGCCGGGTGCGGCTGCAAGCCGGGGTGCGGCAAGCGCGTTCCCAGCGCATCGGCGCGCTCGTCCGCTGTTAAGGTGCCAGCGCCCGCGACTAGCAAGTTCACCCGACCGCTTAGGTTATTGCGGTCAACCTCAATTTCTATCATATCGCCATCGCGCAGCTTGCCGATGGGTCCGCCAGCCAGCGCTTCTGGGCCCACATGCCCGATGCAGGCTCCGGTCGAGACGCCGGAAAAGCGCGCGTCCGTCACAATTGGCACCTGCTTGCCCCAGGGGATGAACTTCAAAGCCGAGGTTAACTGATAGGTCTCTTCCATGCCCGTGCCGGCGGGACCCGCGCCAATCAATACCAGCACGTCGCCCGCTTGGATGGGCTCTGCGCTCAAGCCCTTGACCGCGCGGATGGCAGCGCGCTCCGATGTGAAGACGCGCGCCGGTCCGCGATGGCGGTAAACGCCGTCGTCATCGACGACGCTGGGGTCAATGGCGGTGGCTTTGATGACCGAACCCTGCGGCGCGATATTCCCGACCGGGAAGACAACCGTGCTGGTCAGTCCGCGCCGCCGCGCTTCATCGGGCGACATGATGACATCGTCGGCGTCGATGCCGTCGCTGCTGCGCAAGCGCTCGCGGGCGAAGCGCCGCCGCTCGCTTTCGCGCCACCAATCGAGCGCTGTATCGAGCTTATCGCCCGTAACGGTCAGCGCGTCCCCGTTTAGCAAACCCATTTCGCGCAGGCGCAGCATGACTTCGGGCACTGCGCCGGCCATATACACCTGCACAGTCGGATGATTGCGCGGTCCATTGGGCAGCGCGTCGACCAGGCGCGGACTGCTGCGGTTGACGCGGATCCAATCTTCGACGCTGGGCGTTTTCAAGCCGGCCGCGTGGGCAATCGCCGGGATGTGCAAGAGCAAATTGGTCGAGCCGCCAAATGCCGAATGCAGCAGCATGGCGTTTTCCAGCGCGGCTGGGCTTAGGATATCGGACAGCCTGAGCTCGCGCGCCTTTAATGCCAGCAGCGCCAATGCCGAGCGCCGCGCCGTATCCAGCCAGACCGCCTCGCCCGATGGTGCCAGGGCGCTATGCGGCAAGCACAAGCCCAGCGCCTCCGCCACCACTTGCGCCGTGGCGGCTGTGCCCAGGAATTGACAGCCACCACCCGAGGAGCCGCAGGCTTTGCAGCCCATCGCGGCGGCGTAATCGAGATCAATCAAGCCATGGGCGAAGCGCGCGCCGATAGTCTGCACTGTGCCGGCGTCTTCCGCGCCATCGGCTGGCAATGTTACGCCGCCGGGCACGATGATGCCGGGCAATTCGCCGCAGCCCGCTAGCGCAATGAGCGTGGCTGGCAGCCCCTTGTCGCAGGTGGCGATGCCCATGACGCCGTCGCGCGTGGGCAGGGAGCGAATCAAGCGGCGCATGACGATGGCGGCGTCATTGCGATAGGGCAGGCTGTCCATCATGCCGCTGGTGCCTTGCGAGCGGCCGTCGCAAGGGTCGGAACAATAAACCGCGAATGGTATGGCTTGCCTAGCGCGCAGCGTCTGCGCGGCTTCCCGCGCCAGTAAGCCGATTTCCCAATGCCCGGTGTGATAGCCAAGCGCGATGGGCGTCCCGTCTTCCGCCCGCAAGCCGCCTTGTGTGCTGAGGATCACGTATTGCTCGCGGTTGACTTCTTCCGGATGCCAGCCCATGGCTACATTCTGCGTCATGGCGAAGAGGTTGCCGCTGGCTTCCTCGCGCAGCATATCGGCATCCAGCGGCAGCTTGCCTTCTCGGGCTTGCCCGCGGGTGCGGGCTGTCTTCAGCAATTGCGCGCCGCCGTAAATTTCAGCTTGCATATTCGCTTCCCTATCCCCAAGTAATCGCATGTTATTGTATTTTAAGCACCGAGGACCCTCGGTGCTTAATTTCAGTCAGAATATGCTGCCATTGTTTCCACTGTTGCCACCGTTGCCATTGTTGCAATTGTTGCAATTGTAAAGAAGCGTATTACATGCAATTGCCCAGCCATATCCGACAAAATCCGCGCCTTGTGCTAGAATCACCCTAAGCGACAGACAGGCGGATTTGGTATATTGCGCGCGCGGTGCGCATTTTCGCCGCCGCCGAACTGCCTTGCTATACGCGCTATTGGCGCATAGTTTTTGTTAACTAGCTTTCAGAGCGGATTATGACACAGAAGCGATTTTCAAATCAAACTGTCATCGTCACCGGCGCTGGCGAAGGCATCGGCTATGAAGTGGCGCGGCAGTTCTGTCAAGAGGGCGCGGCTGTGCTGCTAAATGATATCCTGCCCGAGCGCGCGCAAGCGGCCGCCGACAGCATCAGCGCGGCAACGGGCGCGCCTTGCGTCGCCGCGCCCGGCGATGTGGCCGATGTTGATTTCGTTCGCGGCTTAGTCGCGGCGGCTGTGCATCAATTTGGCGGATTGAGCGTCTGCGTATGCAATGCTGGCTTGACCTCTTGGGGCGAATTTTTGGAGTATCATCCGGCTGATTTCGAGCGCGTGGTGAATGTCAATCTGCGCGGCAGCTACTTCCTGGCGCAAGCCGCCGCCCGTCAATTCCGCCAACAGGGGCAGGGCGGCCGCATCGTGCTGATGTCGTCGGTGACCGGACATCGCGCTGTGCCTTACCTCAGCGCTTATGGCATGACCAAAGCCGCTTTGGAGATGCTGGCCCGCAACCTGGTGCTGGAACTCAGTCCACACGGCATCACCATCAATTGCGTTGCGCCCGGCGCTGTCATCACGCCGCGCAACCTCAATGACGACCCGGATTTCGAAGCGCATTGGGCGCAACTGATCCCGGTCGGGCAAGCCATCCAAACTGAAGATATCGCCGCTGCCGTCTTATTCCTGGCGTCGCGGTCCGCGGGCAAAATCACCGGGCAAGCCATCGTGGTCGACGGCGGCTGGACCAGCACCAGTCCTATCCCGGATATGGATTATGGGAAGGACTATCGGAATTAGCCGGCAGCAGCTACATGATCAAGTGAGTAAATTAGGCGTGAAAATGTCGACCAGCAAATCACGAAGGAATAAAACGATTGAGCTAAGCGAGAGCGAAATAGCTCGATTGGAAAGCAAGCTATTTTTGCTTGATTGCCAATGCAGCGCAGGACATTTGCTCAATAGAATCATTCTTGGGGATTTGCAAAAGGTGATTGACTTTTTTCCAAATCAATTTGTTGATTTACTTTTTATCGACCCGCCATTCAACATGGATAAAGTTTTCGGCAACACTTCATTCAAGAGAATGAGCAGTGACGATTACGAAGACTGGGTGCGCGCTTGGCTTAGTAAAATTGCTGACAAATTGAAGCCGACAGCATCCATTTATGTTTGTGGTGACTGGCGCTCATCATCGGCTCTTTATAGGGTGTTGTCGGAGCACTTCAAGGTCCGAAACAGAATCACCTGGGAAAGGGAAAAAGGGCGCGGCGCAAAATCAAATTGGAAGAACGCATCCGAAGACATCTGGTTTGCTACCGTAAGCGACGACTACTGTTTTAATGTTGAATCTGTGAAACTGAAGAAAAAAGTGATTGCCCCTTACAGAGATAAGGCTGGCAAACCGAAGGATTGGTCTGAAGAAGAGAATGGGAACTTTCGTCTTACTCATCCATCCAATCTATGGACAGACCTCACTGTACCCTTCTGGTCTATGCCAGAGAACACTACTCATCCGACACAAAAGCCAGAAAAGCTTGTCGCCAAAATTATTCTGGCAAGCTCAAAAGAGGGAGATGTCATTTTAGACCCATTCTTAGGGTCTGGAACGACCTTGTCGGTAGCGAAAAAATTGGGCAGGCAATACATCGGCATCGAAATTGACAAATATTATGCATGTTTGGCGGAAAAAAGGCTGGAATTGGCTGAAACCGACAGACGCATACAGGGTTATGCGGATGGAGTATTTTGGGAGAGAAACATTAATTCAGAATCTAATCCAATCTTAAATATTACGAATCGGCATAGATTGCTTCTATGAATAGCGCAGTTTTTTCTTTGATTGAATACATTCAATCACGCGACGGCATTGCTGCCAAAGCGGCTTTGGCCAAGAGTGTGCAAGAGAATTTCGGACTTACGAAAGACAGATCGGTATATTACTGTGAGTACTTTGCCATTAGGTTTAGTTCATCCCGAACCCGCAGTTTTTCCAACACAGTCATAGCGCTCTCTACATTGCAAAAGTATGACGCGTTGCCTTTCCTTGTATGTCAAGTTACGCCATTTGAAAATATCATCTACCTTGCAAACACTACTTTCATAAGCAAGGTAAGCCACTCGTCGCAGGAACTGCGTGTCAACAATATCCGAGGCAGCGTAAATGGTTCAGATATTGTCAAAGTATTCAATGGCTTAGTCAATACACCAGAAAACTTCGAGCAGCTATTCAATATTCACGTCGCTGTCGGTTTCATGGAGAATCTGCCAAGGCTGGTGGAAGCCACAAATGGCATCACTGCCCGCGGGAGCAAGTTCACCGTCTCTGAAACGAGTCAAAGCAGGATTCTGAACGCGCCCAACAGAGCAATCGAATTTGTAGAATCACCTGAATATCTTCAACTGAAATTTGACTTAGATGCGCGTGTGAGCCAAGTAAAAGAAGCAATACTGGTTGCTGGATTTATCGAAAACGTCAACATTCGCGGCCGGTTGATTGAATATATGTGCGGGTGAAGAAAGCGCGCAAAGGCGGCAGCTAATTGATGCTTTAATCCAAGGCGATGGGCTAATTCCCAAGTTTAAAACCTCAAATGATCTAGGGGACTACACGCGAGGTTTTGACCAATTCGAAACTTCCACTGATGTCAAAACGAAAATAATGTTATTAAACTCTAATCCAAAAGCCTACAACATTGACAAGCTCTTGGAATTCTTGTCAAAAGAGAAAACCGTGTTCATGTTATATTTTATCGGGATTGAACCGCGCAAGATTGTTAATCAAGTCCTAGTATCGATGTTTCAAACGGGATTGCTCGAATCGACGATCGTTTTGAAACATTGGGCAGGGCGTAACTCGAGAGGCGCAACCCAATTCCAAGGTTCGACATTGAACAATCTTATTTTGAAGCCCGACAATGGGATTGATAGAATTGCGAGCAGGCATTTTTTGCAGGAATTAATTGACTTGTAATCGTGAAATATGACTGAATCTGAATTACAAATACTTCAACAAAACACCGTCCTATTGCTCAGGTGTGGAATTTCCTGGAATTTCCCTAGCATCCGCGGCGCTTTTCCCCGCCTCGGCATTCCGCCGCCGCCCGCGCAGAACATCGCCCAGCAACCAGCCCAAGCCAATTAGCGCCAAGCCCGCGCCGCCGACCATCATCATATTGCGCTGCTCCGCCAGAATGCGCCGCCGCTCAATATCGGAAGCCATCAAGCCGCGCGCTTGATTCTTGCTCTCGATGGCGACTTCGCCGCCTTCTTCGTGAATCTGCGCCGCTTGATTGCTGGACAAATTATTCGCCAAGTCGAAATAACGCCAGCCGCCCACAGCCGCCAGCAAAATGCCCAGCACAATCGCCGTGAACAGCAACCGTTCAATCAAACCATTCAAGCCAATTGAGCCATTCAAAATCAAATCACGCATTGCTTCTACCTTGCAATAATTCCGGCGAAGTTCTCGCAAATTTCAAATCATCATCGCGGCGCGCTTGCTGCATAATGGCAATCTGCGTTTGACTGCCGCGCCCGCCGAGCGGCTGTTGCCGAAGCGCGCCCGAAAAACTACAATAGGCAGTCGATTGATACTGATAGAAACAAGGTCATTGTACGAAAGATGCCTATGACAAGCAACATGCTAAATATCGGAATGGTCGGCACAAGTTGGTGGGCGGATGCCATGCACCTGCCCGCGCTCGATAGCCATCCCAATGCCCGGACGCTGGCAATCTGCGGGCGCAACCGTGAAAACGCGCAAAAGATGGCTGAACTTTGGGGCATACCGCAAGTCTATACTGATTATCGCGACATGATTAGCAAAGGCGATCTCGACGCCCTAGTCATCTCGACGCCCAACAATTCGCATTTTCCCATCACCATGGCGGCGCTGGAAGCGGGATTGCATGTGCTCTGCGAGAAGCCTATCGCCATGACCTATGGTCAAGCGCGGCAGATGGCGGACTTGGCGCGGCGGAAAAAGCTCAAAACGCTAGTGCCTTTCACCTATAGCTTCATGCCAAGCGCGCGCTACCTCAAGCAGCTGATTGACAGCGGTTATCTGGGCAGGCTCTATCATCTCAACATGCGCTATTACAGCGGTTACGCCCGCGCTGGCGACTATATCTGGCGGCTCGACGGCAAGGTCGCTGGCAGCGGCGTCGTCGGCGATTTGGGCTCGCATTTCATGTACCTGGCAGAATGGCTCTACGGCGATATCAGCGCGATCACCTGCCGCCTGACCAGCATCGTGCCGCGCCCACCAGCCGACTCGCAGGGCAATCCCTACGAACTTTTGGACGACAGTTGCTTGCTTACAGTCGAGTTCGCCAATGGCGCTGTTGGCATGATTCACTGCACCGCCCTGTGTTACGAAGGCAGCCCCTTCGGGCAAACGCATCACATGGACTTCCATGGCTCGGAAGGCACACTTTACAGCTATACCGATTGGGAGCGCATCCAGCAGGTCAAAGGCGCGCGCGCTGGCGAAGGCATGCCGCGGGAATTGCCCATCCCCGAGCAAATCTGGGGCGGCGCGCGCCGCGATACCGTGCACAATACCTATCGCGATATCTTCCGCCGCGAAGATTTCATGATTCGCGGCTTTATCAAGGCCATCCTCGCCGACAGCGACTTGATACCAAACTTCGAGCAGGGCGCGCGCATCCAGCGCCTTATCAGTGCCGCGGTCAAGAGCCACGAGACGGGTTCGCGCGTCGAGGTGGCTTCGATTGTTGAGTGAGCATTTAGATTGAACATGTAGACCGAATGAAAGTAGAACCAAGTTAATGATGCAAAATTTGCGAAACATTCCAACCTCATTGTCGAGTCACCCTTCCCTGATGATTCGGGGAAGGGCTGGGGATGGGGTAGAAAAGCGGCGATTCACGTATTTTCATTACTTTCTTGGTTCTACTTAGAAGACAGTGTTAGAAAACTATGGAGGAGAAAATGAATAACGCGCCACTATTAGTTCGCTACTTCCTGCCCGGGAGCGGCGCGCGGCTGGGATTACAGCGCGGCGATACGGTAAAGGATATCAGCCACTGCTTCCCGACCCTGGCTGATTTCATGCGCTATTCGGTCGCGGATGTCGACGGCATCATCGCGGCTGCTGTCCGCGCCGCGGATGACGCGCAAACCAGCTTCCCCGCCAGCGAACTGGACAAGCCGCCAGCGCCGCAGACGAAGCATTGGCTGCCGCCCCTCGACGAGCAGGAAGTTTGGGCGGCTGGCGTAACCTATCTGGACAGCCGCAGAGCTCGGCAAGAAGAAGCCACCGATGGCGGCGATGTCTACGCCCGCGTCTATGTTGCCGAGCGGCCCGAGATCTTCTTCAAGGCTGCAGCCAAAAACACCGTCGGGCCCTTCGGCAAGGTGGGCATCCGCCGCGATTCAAGCTGGAATGTGCCCGAACCGGAGTTGGGGCTGGTGCTCAACCCAGCCATGGAGATGCTCGGTTTCACTATCGGCAACGACATGAGCAGCCGCGATATCGAAGGCGCGAACCCGCTCTACTTGCCCCAGGCGAAAGTTTATACCGCCTCTTGCGCGTTGGGTCCGGGCATTCTGCTCGTTCCATCGCAGCAATCGCAGCAATGGCTCGATACCACCATCCGCCTGTCAATCCAGCGCGGCGGCAGCGAAGTCTTCAGCGGTTCCATTTCAACTGACCAGATCAAGCGTACAATCCCCGAACTGATTGATTATCTCGGGCGCAGCAATACTTATCCCGCGGGCGCGATCCTGCTGACCGGCGCGGGCATTGTGCCGCCAGCCGCGTTCACCTTGCAGGCGGATGATGTGGTGCGCATCGTCATTGACGGCATCGGCGCGCTGGAGAATCAAGTCATCGAGGTCTGACCGGCATGAAAATTACCGCCATCGAAACGCTGCAATGGCAAGCCTATCCGCGCTTGATGACGGTGCGTGTGCATACCGACAGCGGCATCGTCGGCTTGGGCGAAACCGTCGATAAGATTCCCGCTGCCAAGGCGGCTCTGCATGGCACAATCGCGCCGCTGGCACTGGGGCAGGACGCCCTCGATATCGAAGGCTTGTGGCGTTTTCTGATGGATAACATCATGTACCACGGCTTTGCCGGTGCCGAAACGCGCGCGCTTTCCGCCTTTGAGCTGGCGCTATGGGATATCATGGGCAAGCATTATGGCGCGCCGCTTTATCACTTGCTCGGCGGCAAGACCCGCGCCGAAATCCCCACCTACAATACCTGCCTGAGCTTTGGCGAAATACGCGACTATCAGGCTTGGCACGAAGACGCTGGCGCGCTGGCGCGCAGTTTGCTCGCCGACGAAATTTACGCCATGAAAATCTGGCCCTTCGATCAATTCAGCGAGCGCAGTTTCGGTCAGCGCATCAGCCGCGCCGAAATCGAAATGGGCTTGACCCCGGTGCGGCAAATCCGCGACGCGGTCGGCGCTGACATGGAAATCGGTATCGAATGTCATTTCCGCTGGAACCGCGTCAGCATGGAGCGCATCGCGCGCGCCCTCGAACCCTACAATATCCTCTTCTTGGAAGACGCGCTGCCGGCGGTTTACCCCGCCGAAATCAAAGCGCTTTCGGGGCGGACAACAATTCCCATCGTCGGCTCGGAACTGTTGATGACGCGCTGGCAATTGCGCGAATGGCTGGAAAAGCAGGTCTCGCAAATCGTCATGACCGATGTCGTCTGGAACGGGGGCATCGCCGAAACGCGCAAGATCGCCAGCTTGGCCGAAACATTTGGCATTCCGCTGGTCTTGCATAATGTCGCCGGCGCTATCTGCCATGCCGCCTGCATGCACCTGGCGGCGCATATCCCCAATCTGTTTTACGTGGAATCGGTGCGCGCCTTTTATCGCGGCTACTTCCCCGCGCTCACGGATTGCGCGCCGGCGGTCAGCGACGGGCATCTGGGCATCCCGGCTGGACCGGGCTTGGGGGTCAACCTGCGCGAAGCCGCATTGCAGCGGGATGACTTGACGCGACAAATCACGGCTGGACCGGGCTTGGCGGCAGGCCGCCGCGCCATGGGCGATCACTGGGCGGTGGAAGAGATCCGTTGATTGCTGAAGCTGCCATAAGGCAGCTCTTCTTGATTACTTTTCAATTGACATGCGGTCAGAATGAAGCGCGATAATCTTGGTCAAGTTTGCCGATTGGCTTTTGCCGCCGCCCCTGGCACAGATAAATGATGGCGAAAACTTGCCCCGCCGGGATAAAGAGCGCAAGGAGCAGCCAGAAGCCAACTGACACATCCTTTGTCCGTCGATAGCGTTCGATAAACAGCCGGAGCGCGATGACGTAAGACAGGACCCAAAGCGACATTATCGCGGCATACAGGGGATTGATTCCTAAAGACGAAAGCATGTCAATCATGGACTTTTATCATAGACTTTTTTTGAATCGAATAGATAGCGCGAAGCAAATAAGAAAGCCCCGCCGTTTGCGACGAGCATAGCCTAATGTAGCCTTCTTGCGCTGTAATCGGCGCAAGGGCTGCCACAGCAGGTAATACAGGCAAACCGCCAGCGGTGAGAGAAAATGGGCAATGCGACCAGCAGAATCAACCAGATAATCCGCGCGCCTTTCTCTTTTTCTCTCTGCAATACCAGCAGAAATGCCAGCAAGGAAAAACTTAGAATCGCTATAGCCCAAGCTGCTATGTGGAGTGGGTACGGTCCCAATTCATTCAGTGGCATCTGCGCATTCTCCTCCGTGAAAACGGCGGCTTCTTGCTTGACTTACAACATTCCCAAGGGTCGATGTGTTTAGACCCTGTTCTTTCGTTTCGACTTACCCTTGATGGCTCTCAAATGCGTCAGCGCGAAGGCTAGCGCGCATGCGATTGCAAACATCGTGAGCAGGGTCGAAAACCAGATCGCGGCAAAGGTCTGCGCAAACACTACTGCATTGCCTCGGAAACTGTTGCTACCGGCAAAACCCAAAACACACGTTCAATTAGAATTGCCAACAACTTGTTCACGAGATTACCTCCACGATGGAATAAAACCTCAAAACGAGTGTGGCGCAATCTATCTCTCAATTCCTCCTTTCATTCGAAAACCGTGACCCCATAGTATTCTTTACACAGTAAATTGTAAATATTATTCGTTTATTTTACACAATTTCCTTACCAACTTGATTTCGGTTCCTGAATATCAAAGTATAACCGACATTTATGAGGGATTACGAATTTATACAACCCCAATCCGCCAAAATCTCAATGCTCCACCTAAACGCCAATTCTGTGATTCTCTAATATGCGTTTAATATCGACTTTGATTTTTTCGCAAACTTCGCTATAATAGCCGCCACTTGGCGCATAGCGTCAAACTTGACTATGGTCTCGACAGGCGCATTGCCTGAGACGTACCGTTCAATTTCTATATGTATAGAGGAGTCTCGATATGAGAAAGCTAGTTCGTACGATCCCGGTGCTGCTTTTGGCATTGGGTGTTATGCTTGCCGGAATCGGTGGCGCTGGGGCGCAAGACCAACTGACTTTCAGTATGGTCAGCCACGGCGGTATTGGCAATCCCTTCTGGGTTGTCGTTATTAAAGGTATGGAAGACGCTTGTTCCCTGCTGGGCGCGGACTGCGCTTGGCTGTCGGACCCCGTTGACAACATTGATGATATGGCTGGCTATTGGGATGACGCCTTGGCGCGCAATAACGACGGCATCGGCACCACGGTCCCGAACCCCGAAGTTATCCGCGACGGCGTGAACCGCGCTGCCGAAGCTGGCATCCCCGTGATTGTTTTCAACACGGCGGACCCCAACGCTGGCACGGCTGACGCGCTGCCGACCCTCTTCTACATCGGCGCGAACGAATTCCTGGGCGGTCGCTCCAATGCGAATGCTGTGCTTGACGCAGCCGACGCCGCTGGCGTCGAAATCGCCCGCGCCGTTTGCCCAATCCAAGAAGTTGGCCACAGTGGCTTGGAAGCCCGTTGCGCGGGCGTCCGCAGTGTATTTGAAGAAGCTGGCATCCCGCTGGATCAGCTGACCATCAATAACGATGTAACAGCATCCGCCGGCACCTTTGCCGACTACTTCAACGCCAACCCGGATACCAACGCTGTATTCAGCTTGGGTCCCAACCCAGCAAGCTCGCTGAACCTGTACATTCAGGAATCCGGTGTCATGGCTGGCGATATCTTCGCCACGACCCACGATACCAGCGCCGAGATCTATGAAATGATCCAAAACGGCTACCTGATTCAGGCGATTGACCAGCAGCCTTACCTGCAAGGTTTCGAGACCATCATGTGGCTCTACCTGAACAGCCAGTTCAAGATGGCTCCTGGTGGCGACATTCTGACCGGTCCTGGCGTCATTGACGGCAGCAACGTTGATGCCATTATCGAACTGACCGCGCAAGGTTATCGCTAAGCCGACAACGGCATTCGTAGTGGGTGGGAAGCAATTTCCCACCCACTTTTTGTAAATACTACACTGCATTCAACATAGTAATCTTCGCTTTTTCTAACGTATCGGTCCCACCGGGCTGATGCGGGCTCCCAAGAAATACTTAGTCGAATTCGAGAAACAGCTTATGATGCAAGCATATTTAGACGGCAAACGAGAAGCCTCCAATATCGGCATGCTCGTTGCGGGCTTGATATTTGGCTTTGCCATCCTGGGGTTCTTGACTGCCTATGGAGTCGCATTTGGCTGGATTCCTTTAGGCGACCGCGTTGACATTCTGCGCAGCGACATCAATTCTGTCGAAATCGTCGCTAGCATCGCCTTTTTGGTCTACGCCATTGGCTGCCTGCGCACCGCTTTTGGGCTATTCCAGCGCGAACAATCAAGCCTGCGCTGGGCACAGTGGATGTATTTCATCACGGTCATGGTTGGCGGCGCAATCCTTCTGAGTGTCATCATCCCCGTCGGCTTGAAGTTTTCGCTACTTTTGGGCCAAGATATCGACCTGCGCGCGGTAATCAACGAAGACCCTAACATCAGTGGCTTGGCCCCCATGGCTTTAGCTATCGGCGAAGCCTTGATAAGCGTTAGCTTGTTCTTGGCGGGGCTGCTTGCTTTGCTGGCGCTATTGGTATTTTTGATTCCGCCTCTGGACTTCCTGCGGCGCACTGAAGGCATCCGCCTCTTGGTCGCCCCCCCGCGTAGATTTATCTTGGCGATTCTAATCGTGCTGGGTTTGGGGGTCGTGGGGGTCTTGATAGCGGGGCTATTCGTCGTACCGCTCTACCCTGGTATCACAACCATCCGCGATGTCGAGAATCATCGTCTGCTGGCGGGTTTCCTATTCTTCTTGCCGGGTCTATTCGGTTACCGCGTGTCACGCCAAGTTGAAGAACAGTCGGACGAATTGCGCCGCGCCCTCGCCTTGACCCCGGGCAAGTACATCCGCGCCAATCTGGCCAAGTCGCCGAGCGCCGGCGCGATAATCGGTTTTGTCGCCATCCTAATGGGCTTTACCATGGCGACTGACCTCTTCCTCGAGCCAAGCTCGGTCGCGTCATTCTTAAGCAACATCGCGACCAAAGGCGTCATTGCCATCGGCGTAACCTATCTGATGATTTCGGGCGAGTTCGATTTGTCCGTCGGCTCGATTCTGGGTGTTACAGCGCTATCGTTCATGAACTTCATGACGCATGGCGCGCCGGTATTTGGCATCATGGACCCGGTCCCGGCTGCGCTGCTCGCCATCTTTGTGGCATTCATCCTGGGCGCAATTAATGGCATTCTGCTCATCACCACGCGAATACCGTCCTTTATTGTTACCCTAGGGACGATGCTGGCTTTCCGAGCCATCACGCTGGTCGCGATTGCGGGCGGGCGTATCTTGCGCTATAGCGACCATCACGAATCGCTGCCGGTGATTGGCATCAGCAATGTCGTATTTATGGCGCTGGTAGTAATTGGCTTGGCGATGATCGCCTTTACCGCCTACCGCGTCTTGCCCGCGCTATACCGCGGGGCGGCGCATGCCTGGTCTATCCGCGAGAACAATGGCGACTTCGGCACAAGCGGCGCGATTGCGCGCGCGGTTGTGGCTTTGCTAGCGCTGTTCATCTTGGCGGTGGCTGTTGTTTGGCTGCTGGCGGTCTTCTCTTACCATGCCAACGCGGGTGGCGGGGAAATCGTTGAAGTCGGTTACTTCGACCTGTTTAACGGCCGCGTGCTGGCGATTGGCTCGGAGGGCGATTTCTTCCACATGCAAATCCCGCGCAACGCCAATGTACGCCTGGCAATCGTCTGGTGGTTCATTTTTGTGGTGATATTCCATGTCATCCTCACCAATACATCCTTCGGCAATAGCATTTTTGCCACCGGCGGCAACGAGGGTGCCGCGCGCGCGCAAGGTGTCAACGTCGACCGAGTGAAGGTACAGAACTTCGTCATTGTCGCCGTATTAACTGGTATCGCCGCAATTTACGAGACTTCGCGCAACCCCGGCGTGGACCCGAACAAAGGCACGGGTTGGGAGTTGGAGGTCATCGCTATGACTGTGATTGGCGGTGCGCTGCTGACCGGCGGTTACGGCAGCGTCGTCGGGTCCTTGCTGGGTGCCTTGATCTTCGGCATGCTGCAAACCGGGCTGGTGCTGGTCGGCATCGAATCGCGACTATTCTCTGGCACCATCGGCGTGATCATCATCGCTGCGGTCGTATTGAATACCTTCGTGCGCGGCGCGCAGCGAAATTAGGGGGCGTGAATCATGCAATATACGCAGCAAAACGAAAACGCGCTTGTGGATATGATCGATATCCACAAGTATTTTGGTAGTGTGCAAGTATTGCGCGGCATCGATTTCCATGTTGACCGCCAAGAGATTGTCGGTTTGCTTGGGGATAACGGCGCTGGCAAATCCACGCTCATCAAAGTGCTGACGGGCTTCCACAGTTTGACGCGCGGGCAAATCTTCTTTGATAACGAAGCCGTGAAAATCGAATCGCCGCATGACGCCCGCGAGCTGGGCATCGAGACGGTGCATCAAGACCTCGCGCTGGTGCCATTGATGAGCATCGCCCGCAATTTCTGGCTGGGGCAAGAGCCTACATACAATGTCGGTCCTTTCAATTTCCTCGATAAGAAGAAGATGGCATCCGAGTCGATACAGGCTTTGGCTGATGTCGGCATTCACATCCGCGATTCGGAGGAAACAGTTGGCACCATGTCCGGTGGCGAGCGGCAGTCCATCGCGATTGGGCGCGCCGTCTACTTCGGCAAGAAGCTCTTGATTCTGGACGAGCCCACTTCGGCGCTGTCCGTCGGCGAGACGCAAAAAGTGCTGGACTATACTATCGCCGCCAAAGAAAAAGGCATGAGCGTCATCTTCATCACCCACAATATCCGTCACGTTTACGAAGTGGCGGACCGCTTTACTATCATCGAGCGGGGCCATAAGCTCGGCGACTTCTATAAGAGCGAAGTCACTGAAAACGAAGTGGCGGATATGATCGTCACGGGTCAGATTCCCGAGCGCCTGCGACTCTATCAAGAAGAGGGCCTGGCTTAGCTATGAGACCAAAACCATACCGATCGTTTCGCATATTGGCGCTGGCTTTGATCAGCTTGCTGGTCTTTGCCGCTTGCCGCCCGCTGGACACGCTTGATATAACGCCATCGCCCACGCCAAGCCCCGAACCTTCCCCCACGCCATCGCCGACGCCACGCCCAGCCGACTTCATCGACCCTTACGAGGTCAATCTGGGCACCATCGAGCGTCTGATTGACTTGCTGCCCGACCCCATGCCTGCGATCGAAGAATGGAAGCGCACGTACGAGGGCGGTGAAGCGGAGGTGCGCAATATCCGCGGTATCCGCCGTCCCGCTGTCGGTCGCGCTATCCCCTATGGCTCGCAGCAAGGCAGCAGGATGCTGCTTAACTTTGTTATCTTCCACGACGAAGCTGGCGCAGCCGCCGAGTTCGAGCGCAAGCACGGACTGCGCTCCGCCGATGTCAATCTGGAGCAGGAAGATGCCTTCCCCACGCCCAACGCCTTTGGCTCGGGCTTGTATGGCTCTTTCGCGCTCTTCCAGATTGACAACTATTTCTTTGAGGTGTATGTCGAGATTTTCACTACCTCCAACAGCCCTCTAAGGCCACTAGCCAGCGCGACGCTCAAGTTCTTTGAAGAAAATCGCGAGGAATTTGAAGCGGCAGCTGATAACGCCTCGTTGGACGCCGGTTCTGTCGACGTCCTCGAGGCGGTTCTTAATAACATGCCAGATGAGATTATTACGACAACGCAATGGAAGCGTGATTACAGCCGCTTTGACGATGGCGTGGATACGCCGCGCAATATAGAAAATGGCCGCGCCGTCCGTGTCGCGTATATCGACCAGATGGCGAATAACTTCCAAATGACTTTTGGTCAGTTCGACAGCGATGATGACGCCATGGCGCATTACGAGAAGATCAAGGGCATCCGCGAAGGCATCGAAGACGAAAACTCCATAGAAGAATTCCCGGTGCCGCATGTGCTTGGGCGCGGGCTGTACGGCTCGGTCGCGCTCTTTGCCATTGACGAGTTCTTCCTCGAGGTCTTGATGGAGCGCGCGCCCGGCACCAGCGCCAACCCCACCGAAGCAATCGCCCGCGAAGCCTTGGCAATCCTTGACGGCGCTCGCGAATAATTCGTCTGCCCTCAAAGCTGGGCCGTGATATAATTCGCGCCATATCTACGCAAAGGAGCGAATTATGGTACCGATGGCCACTTACCGTCTCAGGCAGTTGGCGGCGATGGAGAAGAATATGCTCAACATTGAGCATATCGTTTCGACGATCAGTGATCGGGGAGTATTCGACAAACGCGACGGCGGCGATGGCTGGAATATTTCGGAGGTCCTTGGTCACCTCGCCGATACCGATAGCTACTTCCTGGCGCGGGCTCAAGCGCTCGTGGAGGGCAGCGAGACACCGCAATCCTCCGGCCGCAGCGTGGACGAACGCGTCAAAGAGGCGGGCTACGCTGAGCAGGACGCTATGGAGCTGCTGCATAGGTGGCTGAAAACCAGCGCTGCTTACCACGAATATCTGTCGTCCTTGCCTGACGAAGAGGAACTCTGGGAGCGGCCCGGGCGGGATGCCGATGGCGGCGGATTCACACTCAACGACCAAATCATCCTGAGCGCATACCACGACGTCGATCACCTGCATCAGATCGTGAAGATTATTCGGGCTTGATGCGCGTGAGATACCATTTGCAAAATAGCTTATGGCAATCTGCGGCGAATAGGCGATGTCGTTTCTGCGCCAGGTCTCCCGCGAAAGACGAGATTGACAGTCCGCCTGTGCTTTCCTGCCTGGCTGGGGACTGACATGCCCCATCCCACCCAACCCCTGCCCGAACGCATCCGCCCGCGCGACTTGTCCGGCTTCATCGGCCAGGAACATCTGGTCGGTGCCGGCAAGCCACTTCAGCGCGTCCTGCAGGGGCTGGCTGTCCCCAGCATGATCTTCTGGGGTCCGCCGGGCGTGGGCAAAACCACGCTCGCGCGCATGATAGCCGCTGGTGCCAACAAGCCATTCTACAACTTGTCCGCGGTCTCGGCTGGGAAAGCGGAACTGCGTCAGATTGTCGAGACCGCGCGCGCGCCAGACAAGCAGGCGCGGGCGCAGCAGTCGCTCTTTGCCGCCCCCGAGCGCGCCCCGCCGCCCGACAGCGTTATCCTCTTTCTGGACGAGATTCATCGCTTTAATAAAGCCCAGCAAGATTTCCTGTTGCCCTATGTCGAAGACGGCACCATCATCCTCATCGGCGCGACTACAGAAAATCCCAGCTTCGAGGTCATTTCGGCGCTGTTGTCGCGCATGCAAGTTTTCACGCTCAATCCACTGACGCGCGCGGAGCTCGCGCGCATCATCGCGCGCGGCAGCGCCGCGCTGGATATCGAGATTGAGCCGGAAGCCAGCCATTTTCTGGCGAATTACGCCAATGGCGATGCCCGCGCCGCGCTCAACCTGCTAGAGAATGCCGCGCGGCTATACAGCCAAAGTCGAATCGGCGTCGAGCACCTGCGCGAGACCTTGCAATCCAAGCACTTGCGTTACGACAAAACTGGCGAGGAGCATTACAACAGCATCAGCGCCTTCATCAAGAGCATGCGCGCCAGCGATGTCGACGCCGCGCTCTATTACATGGCGCGCATGGTTGACAGCGGCGAAGACCCCAAGTTCATCGCCCGCCGCATGGTCATCTTCGCCAGCGAAGATATCGGCATCGCCGATTCCGCGGCGCTGACCTTGGCGAACGAGGTCTTCCGCGCTGTGCAGACGATCGGCTTGCCCGAATGCCAGTTCAACCTGGCGCAGGGCGTGGTTTATCTGGCTAGCGCGCCCAAAAGCCGCGCGGCTGGCAATGCCTATTTCAGCGCGCTCGAAGATGTACAAGAACGGGGCAATTTACCTATCCCGCTGCATATCCGCAACGCGCCGACGCAGTTGATGAAGGAACTGGGTTACGGCCGAGGCTATCAAGCGTATACCGACGCGAGCATGCTGCCGGAGGAGCTTCGCGGCAAGCGCTATTTCCGCCCTGACTAGATAGGCTTTGCGGCTGCTGCAAAGCAATCGCGGCATAATCAATTTGTGTCAAATGACACATTTATCAAGCGAATTCTAGCCTAGCGGACAAGCCTTGTGGCGACTGCAGGGATGCTGTGCCCAGCGGTGCATAAAATAAACTGGTGCAATTGCCCTGTCCCTGCCAGATGGTTCATTGAACAAGATGATTATTCTTGATACACTTTCGCCATATTATCCGATGCCAAGAAAAAATCTGTTGCCGTCATTTTATTTCCAGTTCGCGCGATTACTTGACCCATAATTGTAGGAGGAAGAAAATGAGAGCAAAGAATAAAATTTCGCGGCGTGATTTTTTGAGGAATTCGGCGGCTGGCAGCCTAGGGCTCTTGCTGGCGGCGCGGGGCTTGCCCATGATGGCGCAGGATGACAGCATCATCAGCATCGCTGATTCCGGTGCCATGCTCAGCAGTGATGCAACCACCTTCCGCTGGGTGGACAGCGGCGATCAAAAAGCCGTCTTCTGGAATGCCTTCTTCGAGAAATATATGGAAGCGCATCCCAACGTCAGCATTCAATACGACGCCTTGCCCTGGAACGAAATCGCCCAAGTCGTCCCGATCGGCGTCCGCAATGGCACTGCTCATGATGTCTTCCAGCGTCCGCTGGCGGTCACCCTGGCGCAGGCGGTCAACGAAGGCTGGGTCGCCGCGCTTGATGACATCATCCCCGACTTTGATGCCTGGAAAGCCAACTTCCCCGGCGGCGTATTTGTGGAAGGCATCACCGGCTTTAATGGCAAGACCTATTCCTTCCCCGCCACGTCCAACAAACGCTATGGCACGCACCTGCTTTACAATGTCGAATACCTGGAAGAAGCGGGCGTCGATCCCCAAGCGGGTCCTATGTCGGCCGATGATTTTGTCGCAGCCGCCAAGCAAGTTACGGAAAATGGCGCGGGGCGCTATTTTGGTTTTATCATGGGCGGCAATCAAGTCAATCGCTGGGGCGCTATCGTGCGCGAATTCTCGCGCATGGCTGGCGCGATTAGCATGCCGGTCGGCAACTTTGATGTCGATATGAGCACGGGCGAAATCCCGTATACCAATCCGCTCTATATGGAAGCGATAAATGTGCTGCTGCGCTTGCGCGATGATGGCAGCGTCTTCCCCGGCACGCTCTCGATGAACGCGCCCGAAGCCCGCGCGCGCATGCCCCAAGGCGCGGCTGGCATGATACTGCAAGGTCCTTGGAATATCCCAATCTGGCTGCGCGAAAACCCGGACTTCAACTTCAATATCGCGGGTCAGCCCCTGCTCAATCCGCCGACCCTGGTGCCAATTACGGTTGGACCGGGCGGCTCCAACGAGATTCATGTCTACGCCGAAGCCAGCGACGCCAACAAGCAAATCGCCGGCGATATTTTCCACTACCTCGGCACATTCGAAGGGCAGGTTGCCTGGGCGACTTTGGTTGGCGCAGCCGACCCCGCCATCTTCGCCGAAGCCATTGGCCAAGCCAATATGCAGCCGCTGGAACGCGCCGCGCTGTTGATGTTCAACGAACAGGTGCGCGTCGGACCGAGCCCGATCGTGCGCAACCCAGCCACAGCCGATGTCAACTTGGAACTGCGCCCGATTACGCCCAACCTGGCTGAAACGGTGCAGGGTATTTATACCGAGCAAATTGACGACGCTGAAGGCGCGCTGCAAGACCTGGCTGACCGCGCCAATGCCGAGCTGGACCGCGCCATCGCCGCCGCCCAAGACAAGGGCGCTGATGTGTCGCGCGATGACTATATCTTCCCGAATTGGGATGCCAACGACGATTACGGCGAAGAAAAATACGCCGAACTCTAGCGCCGCCAACTGTCCGGCGCGGCAAAGCACAAGCAGCCGCGCCGGGCATTTTCTCACGCGCTCAACATCTTAACGAGGTGAATCGATGAGCTTGGCAGCCATGCGGCAGCCGCGCGCCCGCCGGCGCGCCTTGTTGCAGCGAATCGTCCAGCATCGCTGGGTCTACCTCTTCATGCTGCCTTCGCTGATACTTACAGTGATGTTCACCCTCTATCCCATTTTTGCATCCTTCTATTATTCTTTATTTCAATGGTCAGGTTTTACCAGCGACGCCTTTTTTATCGGCATGCAAAATTACGAAGAAGTTGTTGTAAACAAGCAGTTTTGGAACGCCTTCAAAAATTCATTTGTCTTCATGCTAAGCAGCGTACCCATTAAGCTGACGCTCGCGCTGCTTATCGCCATCATCCTAAATGACCGCGCCTTGCGCCTGGCGCCGATATTCCGCACCATGTTTTTTGTGCCCGTCGTCACAACAACCGCCATCGTCGGCATCGTCATGACCTTCATCATGAGCCCCTTCAACGGTCCCATCAACACAATTATGCTAGATCTGGGTTTGATCGCCCGCCCGATTGATTTCCTCGGCGATCCGAAGCTATCGCTTTTTTCCGTGGTCGGTGTCGAAATCTGGAAATGGTTGGGCAACCCGATGATCTATTGGCTGGCGGCATTGCAAACCATCCCCGCTTCGTTGTACGAGGCGGCGGAAGTGGATGGCGCGAACTGGTGGCGCAAGTTCTTCTTCATCACCATGCCCCTGCTCAAGCCCTTCGCCATCGTCATCGTCCTCATCACCGCTGTTGGCACGCTCAATGTCTTCGCCCTAGTGCAGACCATGACCGGCGGAGGACCCTACTTTTCCAGCGAAGTGATGGAAGTCTTTATCTATCGCACGGCATTTGGTGCCGCCAACAGCATGACATTGCCGCGCTTGGGTTATGCCTCGGCTGCAGCCGCATTCTTCGGTGTATCGGTCATGTTCCTCGCCACCATTCAGATTTTTGCCGCGCGCTGGGCAAACCGCGAACGCGCGGGTCTCGCCGCTGCCGAAACGAACTTGGGGGAAGCATAATGGCGACGGCGGCGAAAGCGAAACGGACGGCGCAGGAACACAATCAGCGCATGAAAATCAATGCGACGCGCATGCGCGAAGTCGTTACCACAATCCTCTTGACGCCGCTCGCGCTGATTTGGGTCTATCCCTTTTTATGGATGGTCAGCGCCTCGCTGAAAACCAATGATGAAATTTTTCGATCGGGCACCAAACTCCTGCCTAATGCGCTGGCAGTGGAGAATTTTCAACGCGCCTGGGTACAGGCGAATATCGGCCAATACTTCATCAATACCGTCATTATCGCAGCAGGATCGGTTCTGTTGGTGCTCACGACCACATCCATGATGGGTTATGTCTTAGGGCGCTATCGCTTCCCGGGGCGGCGCTGGGTGGTTGGCATGTTTGTGGCAACCGTCTTCTTGCCCAAGGGTTATACCATAATCCCCATCGCTGATTTGATTCGCGACCTCGGTCTGAACGGCACCTTGACCGGAATCATCCTGGCGCAGAGCGGTGGCGCTCATATCATCTTCATCTTGCTCTTTGCCGGCTACTTCGGGCAATTGCCCAAAGAATTAGAAGAAGCGGCAATTGTCGATGGCGCGGGCTTCCTGCGCGTCTTCTTGCAGATTATGCTGCCCCTGGCAAAGCCGGTGATTGCCACTGTCGTCATTATGCAGCTCATCGCCAGTTGGAACGATTTTCTGCTGCCGCTGGTGCTTACCTTGTCCACCCCAGAACTGCGCACATTGTCGGTCGGCATGTATGCCTTCCGCGGCGAGTATTTCATCGACTGGAGCGGGATGGCGGCGGCCGCCACCATTTCCATCATCCCGATTATTCTGGTCTTCCTGGCAATGCAGCGTTATTTCATCGAGGGCATCGCTGGCGCTGTCAAGAGTTGAGACTAAAAACTGTTTCTCAAGAAGGCTGAACGCATGTCCAAACTCAATATCCTCCTAATCACGTCCGACCAACAGCATTGGAATACCCTCGGCGCGGGCAATCCCGAGCTTCAGACGCCGGCGCTGGACAAGCTGGCCGCGGCTGGCACGACCTTCACGCGCGCTTATTGCCCCAACCCCACCTGCACCCCCACCCGCAGCAGCATGATAACCGGCAAGTACCCATCACAGCACGGCGCTTATTCGCTCGGCACAAAACTGCCCGAAAGCGAAGCGACCCTGGGCGAGCATCTCAAGTCCGCTGGCTATCAGACGGCTCTGGTCGGCAAGGCGCACTTTCAGCCGCTACAGTCCACGGAAGAATATCCGTCGCTGGAATCTTACCCCATCTTGCAAGACCTCGATTTCTGGCAAGATTTTGACGATCCCTTCTATGGCTTCGACCATATCGAGCTGGCGCGCAATCACACCGACGAAGCCCATGTCGGGCAGCATTACGCGCTCTGGATGGAAGAGAAAGGCTTGCATAACTGGCGCGATTATTTCTTGCAGCCGACGGGGCACCTTGTGGAACAGCGGCGCAAATGGCTCATCCCCGAAGAGTTTCACTACAACGCTTGGATTGCCGAGCGCAGCAAGTCGCTCATTTCGCAATACTCGCAATCCGCACAATACAATGATAGCGAGCAAGCTGACGGGTCAGTGTCTACGCGACCCTTCTTACTTTGGGCGAGCTTTTTCGACCCGCACCCGAAATACCTCGCGCCCGAGCCTTGGGATACGATGTACGACCCGAATGACATCACCGTGCCAAGCCTGAGTCCGGGCGAGCACGACGCCAAGGGGCGCGCAGGCACAGCCCCATCGGGGCGCGCAGGCACAGCCCCATCGGGGCGCGCAGGCACAGCCCCCTCTCCACCGCATCTGCAATTGACGCAGACTGCGGATCCCGATTTCTCGGCTTGGCAAGAGCCCAACGGCAGCGGCTGCCATGGCTTCCACTCGCATTTACATGACCGCGACGAATTGGCGCAGGATATCGCTTGCTATTACGGCATGGTCAGCTGCATGGACAAATACATTGGCGACATCATCGAGCACCTTGACGAGCTCGGCCTGGCGGAGAATACACTGGTCGTTTTCACGAGCGACCACGGGCATTACTTCGGCCAGCACGGGCTTATCGCCAAAGGCGCATTCCATTATGACGACGGCATCCGCGTGCCCATGATCGCGCGCCTGCCGGGGCAGATACCCGCCGGGCACAGCAGCGACAGCTTGCAATCGCTGGTTGATTACGCCCCGACCTTGCTCAGTTTTTGCGGCGTCGATATTCCGCAGGCGATGACCGGCAGCGATCAACGCGCAGTCTGGACTGGCGACGAGTCCCAGGCCAGGGACCATGTCATCGTCGAGAATCGACATCAGCCGACGACCCTGCACCTAAAGACTTACATCGACGAGCGCTATAAGCTCACCTTGTATTTCAATCGCGATTACGGTGAAATCTTCGACCTGCGCGCGGACCCCGGCGAAGTTAATAATCTCTACGCCGACGAAGACCTGCGCGCCATGTTGACCGAGAAGATGCTGCGCGCCGAGATGCTCAAGGAAGAGCCATTGACCGACGACTGCCTGCGCTTGCCCAACAAATCAGCGGCGATGTACTTGAAGAGCGCCAACAAGGGCGGCTATCGGATTCACTTTGACCCAAGCAGGCAGCGCTGCGAGCTGTTTGATTTAAGCGCCGACCCCGCCTGTTTGCGCAACTTATGGCAGGTGCCGAGCCAGCGAGACAAACGGGCGGAGATGACGCGCGCGCTGCTATTCAGCCGCTGGGGCTTGGAGCCGCTCTGGATGCCGCGTATTGCCGGTGCCTAGTGGCTATGGAAAATAGCCGAAAATAGCCCTAATTTGGAATGATGCGCATTTCAATGTAAACTTTATCCGCTTGGAGCCTTTGTGAAAAAACATGAAAAAACATGTATGAAGGTTTCTGCAAATCGAATTGATAAGGAGATATGAAGCGATGATTGTGAAAAAAACACTGCCAAAAAAGCTCTTCACCTGCCTGCTTCTCGTTATCATTGCGCTGCTGGCGATGCCCGCCGCCGCGCAAGACAACATCGAGTTGACGCTTTCTATCGGCGCGCGCGGCTTCGGCGATGCCGCGCCCATTCTCATTGAAGCCTGCGAAAACGAAGTCGGGGGCATCAGCGTGGAATGGGAGCGCATATCGGACGTGCCCAACGAATCGCGTAGCATATACGTTACTAACTTCACGGCGCGCAATTCCAAGCCCGATATCGTCGCCGTTGATGTGATTTGGCCCGGCGACTTTGCCGCCCGCGGTTGGGTCGCGCCGATTGAGGATTACTTCAGCGCCGACGAGCTTGCGGAATACATCCCCGGCTTCTTGGCGGCGGCGCAAGTCGGCGGCAGCACCTATGCGATTCCGCTCTACATCGACGGCATCCACCTCTTCTATCGCGCCGACCTGCTGGAAAAATACGGCTTCGATGTCCCGACAACCTGGGAAGCGCTGCTCGCGCAGGCGGAAGCCATCGTCGAAGGAGAAAGCAATCCCGATTTGGCTGGTTTCATCAGCATGTGGGCGAAGATTGAAGGCTTGTTCATGAATTGGCTGGCTTTCTTCCAAGGCGCGGGCGGCAGCTTCTTTGACGCTGACGGCAACTTGACCATCAATAACGAAGCGGGCCTGCAATCTTTAACTACTATGGTCGGCATGTTGGAATCCGGCGTCGCCCCAGAAAGCATATTGACCTTCCGCCCCAATGACGCGCGTTTGCTTTTCCAGCAAGAGCGCGCCGTCTTCCTGATGGTGCAAGACTTCGTCTTGGCGACGCTGACCGCGGAGGACTCGCCGGTGAAAGACGCGGTGCAATTCACGCGCGTGCCCTACTTCGAGGGCAATGACATGAGCAACACCACTGTCATCGGCGGTTTCTTGCTGGCGGTCAACAAGCACTCGGAGAATGTTGAGGCGGCGGCTGAATTTGTCAAGTGCTTCACCAGCTACGAATCGCAAGTGCAAGCCAGCCTGATTCAAGGCAAGGTGCCAACGCGCCCAGCCGTCTACGATGACGAACGCATCATTGCCGATGCCCCAGGCGTGGCTGCCTTGGGTGCCAATTTCGTCTATGCCTTCGCGCGCCCCTCGGCGCAGACCGGCACTGCTTATCCGGAAATCTCGGAGATTATGCAGACGGAGATTTCCGCCGCCTTGCTAGGCGAGAAGACGCCGCAGCAAGCGCTGGCGGATGCAGAAGCGCAAATCCTGGCAATCATGCCCTAAGTTGAAAACACGATATGGGGCGCGGGCTTTAATTGCCGCGCTCCTTCCCTCCTTTCCCTGTATTCCCCGGCCTTAGACCAGCGCGATGAAATATGCCAATCGGGCAGGCCCCATTTTTCTTGTACCCGCGCTCTTAATCATTGCCTTTGTCCTGCTTTTTCCGATATTTCAGACCCTGGTCCTCAGCTTCGGGCGCAACAGCACCAGCATCTTTTTCGGCTATGAATTCGCCGGGCTGGCCAATTATCAGCGCCTGCTGAATACGCCGCGCTTCATTACTTCGCTGAACAATACCATTTTCTTCACAATCGTGACCGTGCCCATCGAGCTGGCGATTGGCATCGGCTTGGCGCTGGTCTTGGACCGCAATTTCCGCGGCAAGGGGCTGGTGCGCATGGCGGCGCTCTTCCCCTGGGCATTGCCCACCGCGCTAAACGCCCTGATGTGGCGTTGGATGTTTAATACCGAATTCGGTTTGTTCAATTCGATGCTGTCGGACATGGGGCTAATCGCCGAGCGCGTCAACTGGCTGGGCGGCATACCCAGCGCCATGTATGTGATGATGTTCGTCTCGATCTGGAAGACCAGTTCCTTCATGGCGCTCTTGCTGCTGGCGGGGCTGCAAACCATTCCCGACGATCTCTATGAAGCCGGCAGCGTCGACGGGACAACGCGCCTGTCGGAATTCCGCTTTATCACTTTGCCGCTGTTGAAGCCGGCTATCTTGGTTTCGGTATTGCTGCGCACGATGGATGCCATGCGCGCCTTCGAGCTGCCCTTCAACCTGACCGACGGCGGTCCATTGACATCCACCGAAACACTGTCGCTCTATGCCTATCGCGCCATCTTCCAGTACGTCAACTTCAACCTCGGTTCCAGCGCGATTCTGATTCAATTCATCATCATCATGAGCATCAGCGTCTTCTATATTGTGATGATTCGCCGAGGCGACCTGTGACGCTATTTAGCGGCTCCGCGCCAGGTCAAGCCACGGAGCAAGGGCGGTCGCGCGCGAGCCGGCGCAAATCGGTCTCGCTCGGCTTTTACATCGTGGCCGCAGTCACAGTCATCGTGTCATTCTTCCCGACTGTCTGGATCTTCCTCACGTCTATCAAGACAGAAGCCGATATCTATGCCTGGCCCCTGCAATACCTGCCTGAGCCAGTAACGCTGGAAAATTACCTCAACATCCTTCACGAAACGCCAGAATTGCTTGGCTATATTCTCAACAGCTTCATCGTAGCGACGACTACGACATTTGTGATTCTGGCTTGTGGCGGGCTGGCGGCATATTCGCTGGGGCGCTTGACTTACCGCGGGCGCGGCGTCATTCTAATCCTGATTCTGGCTGTTTCCATGTTCCCGCCGCTGGCGCTGCTGCCTTCGCTCTTCAACATGTTCCTAGAGCTGGGCATGATAAATACTTATTCTGGCTTAATCATCGGGCACGCTGGGCTTTATACGCCGATAGCCGTCTGGATACTGACAAATTTTTTCAAGACGGTGCCGCATGAAATCGAAGACGCCGCCAGAGTGGACGGCGCGAGCAGCCTGCGCATCTTCTGGAGCATCATCCTGCCGCTGTCCACGCCGGGCTTGATTTCTACCGGGCTGATTGTCTTCATATTCTCTTGGAACGAATTTCCGCTGTCGCTGGTATTGATGAGCGACAACTTCATGCGCACTGCGCCGGTGGGCATCTCGCTCTTCCCGGGCGAATACTCCTTCCCCTGGGAGATCATAACCGCGGCGACCATGCTGACAATCTTGCCAATTTTGGTGATTTCCGGGGTCTTCCAGGACCGGCTCATCGGCGGCTTGACGGCTGGTTCTGGCAAGTAAACTCGGTGAAATCGGTCGCGCTCAGCCGTAGCGAACGACGAAGTATCCAATCAAGAAGGAAAGCAGCGTCGCTAATTCTACCGGACGAACACCCGCGGCCATCTCATTCGCTGTTTGCGGCTCGATAAAACGCAGCCAGAGCAGATGAATGCCGATTAAGATGACGGCACTGATAAAAACGCGGTCGAAGGCGTTGGTATAAAAGGGCAAGAAGCCCTTGTATTGGCTTGCGCGTTCGGTCTCGTTTTGTTCTGCCATTACCCTATTCCTTCACCGCGCCAAAGGTCAAACCCATGACGATGTAACGTTGCGCCAAAATCACGATGATGGCCGAGGGAATTAAGGTCAGCATCGACATGACCAACACCACCGTCATCGGCGGCCACCAGCAGGCGGCCCACGCCGCGTAAAGCTTCCACAGCTGCCCACAAGCCGGGCGAGCGTATGCCATCGTCATTGGTGAACAAGATGATGGGCGATTCAGATTGTGACATACAGGATTCCTGTCTGAAGTCTAGGCGGTCTACATAATTTCTTAGCCTATATCAAGGTTTTTAAGTGGGCAAGGCTGTATGTTATGGGCAGATTAGAGAAAGATTATGTCACGATGATGAAGGGCGGTCGGGCGAAAGAAAGTTTCTGCCAACGTATGACAAGTTGGGAGTGGCGCTAAAGGTATTGTTGCGCTTCGATCACTCATCCAGAACTCGTTTCAGATTTCCCGTTGTCAACATTATTGAGACATGGTATCAATAAGCAAGTAATTGATACGTGGTATCAATAAGCTGCTAGAGGTTGGATGGATTATGCTCAGCAATACGATTAAACCCGAGGCCTGGCTGGCCGAGCTCGACGAGAGTGGCTTACGTGTTACAGCAGTTCAGGAGATGTTGATAGATATCTTCGCGCACAGCGAATATCCGCTCAGCACCGAGCAAGCATGGGATGTCGCCCGTCAGTCGCGCCCGAAAACCGGCAGAGCGACCGTCTACCGCATGGTCGAGAAGCTCGAAAACCTGGGCCTTGTACGCCGCGTTCATGGTTATGAGGGATGTAGCCGCTTCGTACCAACCCTGCCTGGGCTAATGATGCTGTTCATCTGTCTGGACTGCGGACGCGCGGATTATCTCGACAGCCAACCGCTAGACCATCTGATTCAGCATAGTGAAGATACCAGCGGGCATCACATCACCGACAGTCGATTACAACTCTACGGAATCTGCGCGACCTGTCAGCAAGACGCTTAAGAATTAAGGAGGGTGAATATGTTGAATATGCCAATTGACTGGGCGACGCTATGGCTAGGCGGTTTCTGCCCGGTGGGGGCGCTGGGTGGTTTACCGGTGCGCGGCTCAGATTATGCTGCCCATCCGCCGCTGGATGATTTACTGACCCTGCCCCCTGATACAACTCTATGCGCCGATGTAACGCTTGAATCTGCCGAACGCGCGTGGTCGGAACGACTGGGCGGCGCGATGGTCGTTTTGCTGCGCGATGCCTACCGTGCTCGCCGCTTACTGCATCAGGCCGCGGGAGTTCAGCCGGACGAATGGGTCGGTATCCCCGCGAATGCCAGCCATGACCTGGCAGAGTCGATCAAGCATCATAAGGCGCTGCCGCGCTTTCTGGACTTTGACGCGCAGCTACGGCTCGCGAGGTCCAGTACACGCTTCACCTGGACACAGGTGCTGCGCGGTTTATGGCAGCCGCAGAACGCTACGACCTGGCTCGACTGCGCTGACACCCTGCCTATGCCCGGCGCGGCAGAGCGCCCGGCGGTGACGCTATACGGCTTGCATCTGCCTGATGACCGCTCCGGCGCGCTGCTGGTATTCGATGATGAGGTGCTCTTTGCAGAGGTGAGAGCATTGTGTCAACCAGCAGACCGCCCGAACGCGGCACAGGCATTGGCACAGTGTGAACGCCTGCCAGACCTGGCAAGGCGCCAAAGCGCGAATCTTGCGGAAGTACGACGCGGCCTGCATGAAGCCGCCGGGCTGGCGACGCATGCGCCGAACAGGCTGGCGCTGGCGACCGCGGTTGCGGTACAGATTCCGCTAGAGAGCGATGTCGCTACGTTTTACGCCTATGTTGAGCAGGAAAATACGCCCGTGCGCTGGCTGCCGCAGATTCAGCCTTTGCATTATGCTGCGCTGCGGGCTGACGGCGCGCCAGATCACCGGAGTACGGCGGCAAACCTCACCCGCTGGTTGTATGTCCCGGTTGGGCCAGATTACACCTTCGAGGAGATCAAACACGGTGTGCTGGGCATCGTCAAAGCGGCGGAATATCTCGGTGTGCGCTGGCGCAGCAATCCAGTCCATGCTGCCGAGTACGCTGCCATGTTGGATCAAGCCTATGGCACCGGGCATGATGCCTACCGCCCGTTGTTTATGCTGGTTGGCACCTCCGCCGCGGGGGACTAACCATGCGGTTGATCGGCATGACCGAGGTGCCACATCAGCCAAAAGCCAGGTTCACGCAGGCGCTCATTTTGATCTCTCGGAGACTGCTTTTACCGCTATAGCAGCGCCGTTTTGAGGGAGGCGCCTGCGGCTTTGGACAGCGGCGCTCCCGGGTTGATGCCGACAGCGCGTCAGCCTGCCCGGTCTGCGGATATTGCATTTCTGTATGAATACGATAGTTCAATGGAGGAGGCAGAAACATGATGAATACTGCTGAAACACGCGTTCCCGTTACTGTGCTGACCGGCTTTCTAGGGTCAGGCAAAACCACTTTGCTCAACCGCATCCTGACCGAAAATCACGGCAAAAAAATCGCGGTGATTGAGAATGAGTTTGGCGAAGTCGGCATCGACAACGACTTGGTCATTGGCGCGGAAGAAGAAATCTTCGAGATGAACAACGGCTGTATCTGCTGCACCGTGCGCGGTGATTTGATTCGCATCCTCGGCCATCTAATGAAACGCCGCGATAAGTTTGATTACATCATGATCGAAACCACGGGCATGGCTGATCCTGGCCCCGTCGCGCAAACCTTTTACGTCGATGATGACATGCAGGAGAAGCTCCATTTGGATGCGATTGTCACTTTGGTCGATGCCAAGCATATCTGGGAGCATATTGACGACAGCGACGAGGCGAAAGAACAGGTCGCCTTTGCTGATGTAATCCTGCTCAACAAGGTTGATCTGGTCGCCCCGGAAGACCTCGATAGGCTCGAAGCTCGCATCAAAAGCATGAACAGCATGGCGAAAATCTACCGCAGCCGCGACGCGGTGGTCGAGATGGACAAGATACTAAATGTGGGCGGCTTTAACCTCGACCGGGCGCTGGATATCGACCCGAAGTTCATGGAGCCAGAATACCCGTTTGAATGGTCGGGCGTCTATCAACTGAATAGCGGGACTTACGAATGGCTGATGGGTGAAGGGCCAGACCCGGCAATGGGGGCCGCGCTGTTGCCGCTGGCGAATAGGGGATTAGCGGCGCAGGAAGCAACACTGATGAACGCCGTATTGACCTTCTCTGAAGATGAGCAGGCTTTGCAGGCAGGCGAAATGATGCGACTTGGCAAAGGACAGTACAACCAGCTCGTGCTGAACGAAAGCGGTGAGACCGTGTTCAAATTCGCGATCCAAGAGCCGGGCTATTACATGCTATTCACCGAACATCACCCGGATGAATTCGACGCGAGTTTGCGCAGCGCGCAGTCCCTGCTTGAACCGCTCGAGACCCGCGAGTACAAGCCCGATCATGAACACGACGAAGAGGTGACTTCCGTCGGCATCACCGTCCCCGGCGATCTCCAGTTAGAGAAGCTCAATGGCTGGCTCAGCGAGCTACTGCGGGTGCAGGGGCCGGACATCTTCCGTATGAAAGGTGTGCTGAGCGTGAGCGGTTTGGATAAACGCTACGTATTTCAGGCGGTGCATATGCTTTTCGATGGCCGTCCTGATCGCCCCTGGAGGAACGAACAGCGTCATAACAAGATGATCTTTATCGGGCGCAACCTGGATCGGGCTGCGCTGGAAGGCGGCTTCCGTGCATGTCTTGCGTCATGATGCAGCGTAAGAGCATGTCCAGACCATCGCTGTCATTGCTCAAGGCAATATGGCGCGCCAATATTGACGATCATCCGATAAGGCTGGCATGGTCGCCGGATGGCAAAACCCTGGCAGTTGCGGGGGTGTCTGGCCCAATCACGCTGTTTAATGGCGCGGATGGCGCGGTTCAGCATAAGCTGCCCGGTCATGCCCTCGATACGATGGCAATTTCATGGCGCAAAGACAGCCGTCTGCTCGCTAGCGTCGGTCAAGACGGCAAGGTACGGCTTTGGGATGTCGTGACGGGAACGCAGATATCTGAAATGGCAGGCGGGGCGAGCTGGGTGGAGCGCGTCGCTTTCAGCCCGGTGGATGATTGGCTGGTGTCAGCCGCCGGGCGCAAACTGCGATTGTGGAACAGCAGCGGGGAATTGATCCGCGAATATCCCGATGCGAACAGCACTATTACGGACATCAAGTGGCGCTATGACGGCAAACACTTCGCCATCTCCGCCTACAATGGGGTTGTGCTGTATGACCCTGCTGAGGCGGAGCCGCTGCGCCGTTTCGAATGGCAGGGTTCGACACTCACATTGGAATGGAGTCCCGATAGCAAATACATCGCCACGGGCGACCAAGACGCGACTGTACATTTCTGGATCGCCGATACCGGGCAGGACCTGCAGATGTGGGGCTATGAAACGAAGGTGCTGGAACTGGCATGGAGCTTCAATAGCCGCTATTTGGCGACCGGCGGCGGGACTCAGGCAGTGATCTGGGATTGTACCGGCAAGGGTCCGGAAAAGACTCGGCCGATAATGTTAGAAGGGCATCAGCACCTTATCAAGCATCTGGCATTTCAGCGACGGGGCATGCTGCTGGCATCTGGCGGCAATGATGGTCTTATGGCGATCTGGAAAGTCAACAAGAAGAAACCCGCTTTGCTGGTGGACGCTGTGTTCAAAGCGCCGATTGCCGGCTTGGCTTGGTCACCTGATGATCGCAAAATTGCGGTGTCAGATGAGAGTGGTGCCCTGTCGGTAGCGGCTATGCGGCGAAAGTGAGCAACTGGTTCATATGCAGTATAGCCCCGCGCCCGCCGCCTGGTATGCCGCCAGCCGCAATGGCAGAGCAATCGCACCACATTTTCTTAACCACCGAGGACACCGAGATTTAACCCCATTTCTTGCAAAAAGGAGGCAATGTAAGGGCGACTCTGTGAGTCGCCCAACCCTCGACAAAACGTGCACTTCAGATTTTCATCACTTTCTTGGATTTACTAAGGGGCACAAAGGTATTTTGAATTTAATGGCTGAAGAAGACCTACAATCGGGCGAAGGTCTGCTGCAAGGTCGGATAGAGCGACTGATAGATTGCGTAGCGCTCGGCATAGACCGCTTGCGCGGCACCGGGTGCCACTTGTTCGCCGGTTTGGATCATCGCTTCGCAAGCTGTGAGCACATCTGGGAGATCATCACCGCGGCGACCATGCTGACAATCTTGCCAATTTTAGTGATTTCCGGGGTCTTCCAGGACCGGCTCATCGGCGGCTTGAACGCTGGTTCGGGCAAGTAAACTCGGTGAAATCGGTCGCGCTCAGCCGTAGCGAACGACGAAGAATCCAATCAAGAAGGAAAGCAGCGTCGCTAATTCTACCGGACGAACCCCCGCGGCAATCTCATTCGCTGTTTGCGGCTCGATAAAACGCAGCCAGAGCAGATGAATGCCGATTAAGATGACGGCACTGATAAAAACGCGGTCGAAGGCGTTGGTATAAAAGGGCAAGAAGCCCTTGTATTTGCTTGCGCGGTCGGTCTCGTTTTGTTCTGCCATTGCCCTATTCCTTCACCGCGCCAAAGGTCAAACCCATGACGATGTAACGTTGCGCCAAAATCACGATGATCGCCGAGGGAATTAAAGTAATCATGGACATCGCCGCCAGCTCGCCCCAGTTGGTGCCGGTCACGGTTACAAATTCAGCCAGCGCCGTGGTGATGGTGCGGGCATTGACGCTGGTCAGATTTGCCGCGAAGAGATACTCGTTCCAAGCGAAGACCCAGCTCAAGATGGCGGTAACAGCCAGGCCGGGTGCCGACAAGGGGATAATCACGTGGCGCAATACGCCCCATAATCCCGCGCCGTCAATCATCGCGGCGTCATCCAACTCAATTGGGATGCCGTCAATCACGCCTTTCAGCAGCCAGATGGCGAAAGGCAGGTTGAAGACGCAGTAGAGCAGAATCAAGCCAATCTGCGTATCGTACAAGGTCCAGCCTTCAACAAGGGTAAGCCCAAATAAAGTAATCTCCTCGATGCGAAAGGAGCGCGTGAACATGATGAATAGCGGCAGCAGGAAGGCCGCCGGCGGTGCCATGCGATTGGTAATCAGCCAGAAGAAGATATTGTCGCTGCCCGTCAGCTTATAGCGCGAGAGCGCATAAGTCGCCAGCAGCGCCAGCACCATCACCAGCAGGGCATTGCCGGTCGAAACAACCAGCGAATTGGTCATATAGCGCTGGAAGGCGCTGTCAGTCAGCACGTTGCTGTAGTTCTCGAAGTACAAACGGCTGAGGGCGAGGTTGGGGCGCGCAAACAGCTCCACGCGCGTGCGCATGGATACCACGAACATCCACCATATCGGCAGCAGCGTCACCACCGTCATCAGTATCCAGAAGCCGTAGGTCGCAAACAAGCTCCAGGCGCGCTGCCGCAAACTTATCGTCATGCGGCTTCTTCCCCGCGCTGCGCCGACTCTGCTTCCGCAAGGGGCGGCAAGGCGAGTCGCCAGCTTCGCCACAAGTCGCTGCGTTTGTTGCTCATTTCTTTTCTCATTCGACCTCGTCCTTGCTCTTGCCAGAGATGGCGATGAAGAGCAGCCAGCACAATACGATGGTCAGGTATAAGGTGATTATCGAAATAGACGAGCCATAACCATAATCCGTGCGCGGGAAGACCACCCGCCAAATATAAATGCCGGTGAAGCGCGTGCCAGGTCCGCCGCCAGCCAGCATCCAGACCTCGTCAACCGTGCGGATGGCGTCCATGATGCGGATGAAAACGGTCGTCAGCAAAACTGGACGCAAGAAGGGCAAGGTAACGTACCAAAAGACCTGCAAGCGATTGGCACCATCGACTTTGGCTTGTTCGACCGGCTCTTTGGGAATCGCCGATAAGCCCGCCAGCATGGTCAGTGTGACGAAGGGCGTCCAGTGCCAGACATCCATGATGACCGATGTCAGCAGCGCTTGATTGGGATAGGTGCCAATCTGATACGTGAAATCGAACCAGCGATCGAGGAAGAACGGCGCTGGACCAAAACCCGGTATCACCATAAGCCGCCATATCGCGCCCACCGCAATCGGCGCAACCATCAGCGGCAAGGTGTGAATGACGCGAAAGATCGACTTGCCGGGGAAATCGCGCGTTAGCATCTGCGCTAGCAGGAAGCCGAGAATAATCTGACTGGCTATGGCGAAGAAAGCGAACCTGATGGTCAAACCGACCGAGGTAAGGAAATCGGCGTCGAAGACCAAACGGCGGAAATTGTCCAAGCCGTTAAAGACGAGGCCGTCTTCCGCCGAAAAAATATTCCATTGATGAAAGCCGACGAATAAGACATACAAAAACGGCACAAAGCCGAAGATGAGCAAAATAATTAATGTAGGGCTGAGCAAAAGCCAGCCGGTGCGCTGATTGCGCATTGCGGTCTCCTGACCACCCCCGTCCCCTTCCCAATTTTGGGAAGGGGACAAGCGGCGCTGCGCATTCCCCCTCCCGCGCTTAAGGCTTAATGGGAGGGGCTGCGGGGGTGGGTAAATTCCTAGAGCTACATGCCGTAGCCAAGGCGCGTCAGTTCTTCGTCAACGGCAACCGCCGCTTGCGACAAGCCTTCGGCAGCCGTCAGCTCGCCCAGCAGTACGCGATGGATGAAGGGATCGATGATTTCACGCACTTGCGCGTGGAAGGGGAAGGGCGGCGCGCCAGCAAAGAGCGGACCCTGTTCTTCCAACAGCGTGTAGTAGCCATCAACTTTGGCGTCTTGCTCGGCGATCAAGGGGGCGTCAAAAGTGGCGGTGTGGGTGATGCGCGCGCCAGCGGCAGCCCATTCCGCTTGTACCGATTCCTGACCGATGAATTGCAGCCAGAGCAGCGTCGCTTCTTGATTGCGCGAGGAATGCGGGATGCCAAACGCGCCGCCATCGTAGTAGCCGATGTAACCGTCGCCCATTTCGGCGGCTTCAATAATGCCGGGCGCGGTGACGGGCAGGCGAACGCCCACGTTGCCAGTGACGGCGGAACGGCTCTCGTCAGTGGCGATCCAAGCGGCGTTTTCGCCATAGACCCAGCCCTGCGCGGCGCGGCCAGCGGCAAAGGTGGAAGCGACCTCGTCCCAAGTGCTGGAGGTGGCTTCGGGCGGGGCGAGTGGCAGCAAGCCGACCCAGAAGTCAAGCGCCTCAATGGCGGTATCGCCATCCAAGCCGCCGCCATTCGCGCTCTGTGCAGAACCCGCCTCCAAGTTGATGCCCCAGTTATAGAGACCGAAGGATGGGCCAATCGTCTCGAGGAATTCGTAGGTCGAGGCGGGGTGACCGGTCGAACCCTGTACCGTCGTGCCCCAGAGGTCCATATCCATGCTCTCGCCGTAAGCGGTGAAGAATTCGGCGATTTCGCGATATTGCTCGAAGGTAACAGCCGGTGCCAGATCGTAGCCGTATTGTTCGGCAAAAGCAGCTTGGATATCGGCATCGCCAAAGAGGTCTTGGCGATAGAGATAGACCTTGACAAAGGCTTCCATCGGCACGCCAAAGAGGTCGCCATCGGCGTTCTTGAAATAATCGGCGAAGCTGGTGAAGGCGCTTTCGTCATAACCTTCATAAGCCAGGTCGGGGTTGTCGGCAGCGAACTGCGACAAGTTGACCAGGTAGTCCTGCGCCAGGTAGGAGTAGATGATGTCCTGCTCAATATAAACGAAGTCATAGATGCCCGTGTTGGCTTCCATGTCGTTGATGGCTTTGGAATACATCTGATCCCAAGAGGTTGTTTCAAACTCGACATTGATGCCGGTCAGCTCGGTGAATTGGGCTGCCAAGACATCAGCAACATAATTCGATGGCGGCGTGCTCTCGGATACGCCGCGGATGGTGACGCCGGCGTAGGGCGCGGCGGCTTCCGCCCACCAATCGTGCATATCCGCCGATACCAAGCTCATGTTGGCAAGCAGCGCGATTGCGATAACAAGTATAAGGGTAAAGCACTTCTTCATGATTAGCCTCCATAGGCTGAACGGATGATAAGATGGAAACACTTGCTCAATCCTCCTGATATAAATCCTCCTGACTTTTGCTTGGATACAGCTTGCTGCAACGGAAGTTTCCAAAGCGCGCGCATTGTATCATAGCGCCGGGCAATCGTAAACCGCGCCAATAATCGTCAGAGCAATCGCGCTACGGTAAATATCGGTAAAATTAAGTGGCGAAGAAGCACACAGGGCGCGCCGACACAGCCCGCCGCTGTGTTTGTATATGGTCTACAGCCTAGGGAAGGTCTGCTGCAAGGTCGGGTAGAGCGACTGATAGATTGCGTAGCGCTCGGCGTAGACCGCTTGCGCGGCACCGGGTGCCACTTGTTCGCCGGTTTGGATCATCGCTTCGCAAGCTGCGAGCACATCGTCGAAGCAGCCCGCGGCCACCGCAGCCAATACTGCCGCGCCATAAGCGCCGCCTTCGGTTGTGTTGACATTGACCAGCGGCGCGCCCAGCACATCGGCGATGATGCCTTGCCAGACCGGGCTTTTTGCGCCGCCGCCGCTGATGCGAATCTCATATTCCTCCGGCAAGCCGACCTGGTCAACGAGCGTGAAAGAATCTTTCAAGCCAAAAGCCACGCCTTCCAGCACGGCGCGCGTCATGTGCCCGCGACTATGGCGGCTGGTGATGCCGATGAACGCGCCGCGCGCCAGCGGGTCGGGGTGCGGACTGCGCTCGCCAGTGAGATAGGGCAGGAAGAACAGCCCTTCGCTGCCGGGTGCCGTCTGCGCCGCTTCCGCCAATAAGCTGTCGTAATCCATCGCGGAGGCAAAGCATTCCTTGTACCATTGCAAGCTGCCGGCGGCGCTTAGCATCACGCCCATGAAGTGCCAAGTACCGGGCACGGCATGACAGAAGGCGTGCAGTCGTCCCTCTGGCTCGTAGGCATAGCTGCTCATGGGCGCGAAGACCACGCCCGAGGTGCCAACGGTTACGCCGATAGTCTCGGGCGCGACGCAGCCCATGCCGATTGCGCCCGCGGCTTGATCGCCACCGCCGCCGACCACCGGTGTACCCGCGCGCAGCCCGGTGGCGGTTGCGCCCGCGGCGCTAACCCGCGCTGTAATCTCTGTGCCTTCGTGGACCGGCGGCAGCCATGCCGCCGGGATGTCCAGCGCGTCCATGACATCCTGCGACCAAGCGCGCTCGGCGACATTGAGCAGGGAGGTGCCAGCCGCGCCCGCCAAGTCGGTAGCATAAGCGCCGGTCAGTTTGTAGCGGATGAAATCTTTGGGCAGCAGCACCTGCGCCACTTTGCGGTAGACATCCGGCTCGTTGTCGCGCACCCAGAGCAGCTTGGGCGCGGTGAAACCGGTCAGCGCCGGGTTGCCCGTCAGCTCGAGCAAGCGGCGCGCGCCGATGACCGCGGTCATCGCGTCGCATTGCGCCTGTGTGCGCTGGTCGTTCCATAATATCGCCGGGCGCAGTACGTTGCCTTGTTCGTCCAGCAAGACCAAGCCGTGCATCTGCCCGGTCAAGCCGATGGCGCTGATATCCTCGCCGCTCAAGCCGGATTGCGCCAAAGCCGCGCGTATGCTCGCGACCATGCCATCCCACCAATCGGCTGGGTTCTGCTCGCTCCAGAGCGGCTGCGGCTGGCTGATGGGCTGCGGGCTATTGGCGACGGCGACGACCGCGCCGGATTCATCGATAATCAGCGCTTTGGCGCTTGTCGTGCTGATGTCAAGTCCCAGTAAGTAGCTCATCACGTACCCTCAGCAGACGATACCCAAAATACAGTTCAAAAGCCCCAACGCTAGAGTGAAAATGCCTAAGACTATCAAACAGCCTAATGCGGCAATAAAGCCGGCAACAAGCAGTTTGACCGCAACAAATGCGAGCAATGGGAGGCTGATAATGAAGGACAGCAATAGAAATATCTCTTTGAGCATTATTCGCTGTCCTTTCTCAAACTAAATGATGCGCTAGATGCGCTAAATGATTCGCTGTAGCTATCTTACCCCCATAAGAATATCAAATGTCAACTGATCCAGCCGCTCATAAGGCAAGTCGCGCGCGCCCATGCCGGCGCGGTCGAAATCAGTCGCCTTCAAGCGCTCGACAGCCGCTCGGCTGTAGCCATCAGCCAGGTAGGCGTAGCTTCCATCATCGGCATTGATTTCCGCCAGCAGCGCTTGAACCTCGGCATCGGCGTTGAACTGCGCCGCTTTTTCTTTGAAGACCAGATAGGAGCGCATGCAGCCGCGCGCGAATGCCTTGACGTCTTCGTATTGCGAACTGCGGTAGGCATGGGCGTCGAAATGACGGCTGCCGTCATAGCCGACGTCTTCCAAAAAGCGCACCAAATGGAAGTTCTGCTTGAGCATCATGCTGCCAAAGCGGAAGTCTTGATCATAGCGGCCGAACATCTGGTCGTTGAGATCGATATGGAAGAGCTTGCCGGCGTCCCAGGCTTGCGCCACAGCATGCGTGAAATTCAAGCCCGCCATGTGCTCGTGCGCGACTTCGGGATTGACGCCGACCATATCGGGGTCGTCCAACGTGGCGATGAAACCGAGCATGCTGCCGACAGTGGGGAAGTAGATGTCGCTGCGCGGTTCGTTGGGTTTGGGTTCCAGCGCGAAGCGATAGCCGTAGCCTTTGTCTTTGGAATATTCGCACAAGAAGTTGATGGCGTCGCGCATGCGCTTGACGCCATCGGCGGGGTTCTTGGCGCTGTCGCATTCTGCGCCTTCGCGCCCGCCCCAGAAGACATAAATCTCCGCGCCCAGCTCCGCGCCCAGGTCCATCGAAGCCATGGTCTTCTGCAGGGCATAGGCGCGCACAGACGGGTCATTGCTGGTGAATGCGCCATCCTTAAATGCGGGGTCATAAAACAGATTGGTGGTGGCCATCGGGCAGACGAGACCGGTCTCGTCCAGCGCGCTTTTGAAGTCGCTGACGATGCGGTCGCGCTCGGCGGCTGTGGCATCAATTGGCACCAGGTCGTTGTCGTGTAAGTTAACGCCCCAAGCGCCGACCTCGGCTAACATGCGCGCGATTTCGACCGGCGAGATGACATCACGGGTGGGCGCGCCAAATGGGTCGCGGCCGATATTGCCAACGGTCCACAAGCCGAAGGTGAATTTGTGCTGCGGTTGGGGGGTATAATCCGCCATTAGCCTGTCCTTTATCCTTGCGAGTATGCTCTGGATTGTAACAAAACGCTTATCGCTTGTCAGGCGTGTTTTCGGTAAACTAAGCTACGTTTCATCTGTTTATTCCGTTGTATATGCCGTTGTTTATTCTGTTCAATCAAGCTATCAAGCTAGGGAACCGAGCGAAGATTATGGCATTACCCGCACGAGAATCGCCCAAGGGCAAGACAGTATCGCTTTTTGTTACCTGCATCGTCGATATGATATATCCACAGACGGGCATGTCGGTGGTCGACATTTTGCAGCATATCGGCGTGGCTGTGGACTTCCCCATGGCGCAGACCTGCTGTGGCCAGCCCGCCTTTAACGCCGGTTATCGCGACGAGGCGCGCGCGGTTGCTAAGCATTTTTTCAAAGCCTTCAAGGACGCGGAGCTCATCGTAACGCCCTCTGGCTCTTGCGCCACCATGATACGGCACGAATATCCGCAGCTGTTCGAGCCGGGCGCAGGGCAATACGATAGCGCGCTTTATGAGCAGGCGCGGCGCGCTGCCTCAATCACCTGGGAATTCAGCGAGTTCCTGGTTGATGGCTTGGGCATTGGCGACCTCGACTTGCGCTTGCCGTCCAAAGAAACCTTCGCCATGCACGATGCTTGCCATGGTTTGCGTGGCTTGGGCTTGGGCGGGGCGGCGCGGCAATTGATAGCCAATATGGGCAATGCCGAACTGGTCGAGCTGAAGGAATGCGAGGTTTGCTGTGGATTCGGCGGCTTGTTCAGCGTCAAAATGGCGGATATCAGCAATGCGATGCTGGAGAATAAAATCGAGCACATCAATAATTCGACCGCAGAGACTATCGTCACCGGCGATGTCAGTTGCCTGACCCAGATGAACGGCGGGTTGTCGCGCGGCAAATCCCGCAAGCGGGTTGTTCATCTGGCGGATGTGCTGGCGAAGGGACTTGCGGGCTATGCGGACTATGCGGACTATGATGGAGAGCGCGCATGACAATGACAGTCGAATCCAATAACTTCATCGCCCTGGCTGATGTCGCGCTGCAGAACGACGACTTGCAGCATGCCGTTGGCGAAGGCACCCGCGCCGCTTATGACAGGCGCTTGGATACTATGTTCGCGACCAGCAATGAACACGGCGAGTTCATGCGACAGCAAGCGGCGGAAGCCAAGCGGCGCGCGCTGCGACACTTGCCGGACCTGCTGGAAAAAACCGAGCGCAAGCTCAAGAAAAATGGCTTCCAGGTAGAGTGGGCGCTTGACGCCGACCAAGCCAATCAGCTGCTGCTGGATATCGCGCGGCGGCACGGCGTGCAAACGGTGACCAAAAGCAAGAGCATGCTCAGCGAAGAGTTGGGAACCAACCATGCTATGGAAGCGGGTGGGCTGCGCGTGGTGGAAACTGACCTGGGCGAATACATCATCCAGCTTGCGGATGAAAGTCCCAGCCATATCGTCGGTCCAGTCATGCACAAGACCAAGGCGGAAATCCGCGATGTCTTCGTGGAGGAGCTGGGCATGGAGCCGACAGACGACGCCGAAGAAATGGTGGCATTCGCGCGCCGCATGCTACGCGAGGATTTCCTCAGCGCCGATATGGGCATTTCGGGCGGCAACTTCCTGATTGCGGAAACGGGCTCGCTGGGCTTGGTGATGAACGAAGGCAATGGTCGCATGTGTACGTCATTGCCGCGCGTGCATGTCGCGCTGGTGGGCATCGAAAAGCTGGTGGAAACGGTTGAAGATTACGCGACTTTGACGCAAGTGCTGCCTTCCAGCTCGACTGGGCAGAAGCTGACTGTTTATACCAATATCATCAATGGTCCGCGGCGCGCTGATGAAGTTGACGGACCGGAGCATGTCTATGTCATTTTGGTAGATAATGGCCGCAGCGACATCTACGCCACCAAGTATGCCGAAGCTTTATTGTGCATTCGCTGCGGCGCATGCCAAAACGCCTGCCCAGTTTACCGCACTATGGGCGGTCATGCTTATGGCTGGGTCTATGGCGGTCCCATCGGCGCGGTTTTAACGCCGCTGTTTGTCGGTTTGGAAAATGCCAAGCCCCTGCCGCATGCCAGCAGCCTTTGCGGCAGTTGCAAGCAAGTCTGCCCGGTCGATATCGACCTGCCGCGCATGCTGCTGGACCTGCGCTGGGACCAGGTGCAAGCGGGCGAGAGCCAAACCGGTTGGGATATGGCGATGAAGATGTGGGCAATCGGCATGACATCGCCGCGGCGCTTCAATTTGGGCGGCATGGCGGCGCGGCGGGGGCAGCATATCATGGGCGAGTATATGCCCGGCGTCTTGGGCAATTGGACAAAACACCGCGACTTCCCCGATTTCGCGCCCAAGCCATTCCGCCAGCTATGGGCGGCGCGTAGACACAGCCGCGTCAAGGAGCGCAAGAATGAACGCTAGAACGAAGGCAAGAACGAGCGCAAGAATGGAGGAAAGAATGAACGCGCGTGAGCGGATTCTTAGCAATCTGCGGCAAGCGCAGCAGCCCTTCCTAGCTGCGCAGCCAATACCAGACCGCCGCTCGATGATACCGATGGCGGAGATGTCCGCATCCGAGCAACTGCGCCGATTCATATCCGAGGCAGAAACCCTAGGCTGCGTCGTCTATCAGGTAAGTCCTAACGAAGCGGTCGAACAAATCATGGATTTGATTGATGGCGACAAGACTATCTCAAGCTGGGATGAGGCGGCTTTACCCATAGACGGCTTGCACGGCATGTTGGCGTCGCTGGGCGTGACGGTGGGCGAGCACAATGACGGCGAAACGCGGCTGGGCATCACCGGCGTAACAGCCGCGCTGGCGGCGACTGGCAGCTTAGTTGTCGAGAGCGGGGCAGGGCGCTATCGCAGCGCGTCGCTCTTGCCGGACGTTCATATCGCGCTGATGCGGGCGGAGCAGATACTGCCCAATTTGGAAAGCTGGCAAGCTGCGCAGCGGCAGGTGGGTTACCCGGCTTTTACGCAAGCCAGCAATACCACCGTGATTTCCGGACCAAGCAAGACAGCCGATATCGCGCATCAGTTGGTAAAGGGGGCGCATGGTCCGCGCGAAGTGCATGTGATGATTTTGGCTTAGTTCGGATATACTTTATGAGGGGAACGTGTGTGTTATCTCCTCAAGGTGTCGCAAAGCAGAGAAAGAGATTCGACGACATGATTATGGATATTCCACAGGAACTCGTGGAGCGACTGCAAGATGTCGCCCAGCGGCGTGGCACGACAGCCGACAAACTGCTTAGCGAGTTGATTAGCGAACACCTGCCCACCACTGGGATTGATGAGTCCGACCAGGGCTCGGCGTTGTTGGCAGCCGAGGGCGAAGGGCCGCCAAGCGAGGTACAAGACGAACACAAATTCAAATATCCTCCGGGTACGCTAGCCAGGTTTGCGGAAGTGGCGCAACAGGCAGGTTTGGCTTCTAAAGAGACAGTTGATACATCCGTTCGAAGCAGGGAGATTCTAAACGCCGAATTCGCCGATTACATCGACCGACGGATCCGTCGATGACCGTCATCACCGACACAAGCTATCTTTATGCTATCTATAATCCTAAGGACATCAATCACCAGATTGCTGCGGATTTCGCATTTGAGACAATAACGGATGTAATGCTAGTACCCGATGTTGTTCTCCCGGAGTTAGCCTATATCTTTGTGCGCGATATGGGTTACGCAGGATTGCAATCGCTCCTGGACAACTTTAGGATAAGCGAGGTTGAGCTTGTTCCGCTTGAAAAGGACGATCTGAGCAGGATGCGCCAAATCACAGCAACCTACGCCAGCGCGAAATTCGACATCGTAGATTGCTGCATCATGGCGCTGGCGGAACGTTTACAAATCACGCGCATAGCAACATTCGACCGCCGCGATTTCAGCATATTTCGTCCGCGGCACTGTGACTTTCTCGAGCTGCTGCCGCAATAGTCTACGTAAGTTCACAATCACCCCTCCGCAATCCCCAATTCAGCCATCAGCCCGCGCAGCGCGCTCACCGCCATTTCCATGCCATCCGCGCCGCTGAAGCCGCTGGAATGCCGTGCTTCCAGCAGGTGCGGCTCCAGCGATAGTACGCCAGCGTAGCCCTTATCCCGCAAGCGCGCCAGCAGTTCTTTCACTTGACCATCGCCTTTGCCCGCGACCGTCACGGTGGAGCGGCCTTCATGGTCGGCTGTGGAATCGGCGGGCAGCAGCGCGTCCTTGATATGGATGTAGTCGATATAGGGATGCAGCGCGTCCCACCAGGCGTCGACATGCTCGGCCGCGCCGCATTGCACGAAGTTGGCTGGGTCCCAGATAAAGCGCAAGTTCGGTGAATCAAGCGCTTGCACGAGTTGCAGACAATTCCCCGGCAAATCGCCGACGACGCCTTTTTCGTTTTCCAGCAGCAATTGCAGGTCCAGCGCCGCCGCGACATCGGTCAGCGTGCCCAGCCTATCAATGGCGCATTGCATGACCGCATCGTCGACGCGGGCGGCGGGATAAAATGAGAAGATGCGGATCTTGCGCGTGCCGAGCTGCCGCGCGGTAGCGCCAACAGTCCGCAATCGCTCGCACTCAATCTCAATCGGGTCCTCAATGGGCGACTTGCCAATCGGGCTGCCCATGCAGCTGACTTCAATCTGGTAGCGGGCGCAAAGCTGCTTGATGCGCCCTAGCTCTTCGGGGCTGAATTGCGAGCAATTCACGCCCCAAGCCGCGCGAATATCAATCAAGGGGATTTGCAAGCGCTGCAGAACTTGTAATTGTTCTTCAAAATCGGCGGCGATTTCGTCGCCAAAGGCGCTGATTTTCATCATGGTCATGTTGTCGCTTTCGCTATTCTCGCTATGTTGTCGCAATTTTAGCAGCCGCCTTAAGGCAGCGAAAAGGTCAATCGCGCCAGCGCGCCTTATGGTTCGTAATAAGCTCCCAGCGTCCTCAGCAGCTCGGGCAGGTGCGGCGCGTCCTGGAACAAGAGGCCATCGTCCCCGCCGGGGTCTGGGAACACTGGCGCTTCATATTCGCGCCAGTCGCCATCGTCTATTGCGGCTTCATAACCGTCGCGCCTGAATCGCTCGATGAGCGTCCCCTTCATTTCTTGCAGGATGCCGGCATAGCGCGGGTTGCCAGCCCAATTCTTGGTCTCGCGCGGGTCGATGCGCAGGTCAAAGAGCCACTGCTTGCGGTCGGCCGCCGAGTAGATGTACTTCCAGTCGCGCCCAGCAATCATATAAAGACCGGTATTGCCTTCGCTGTATTGGCTGTATACAAAGTCGCGCTGGCAGGCACCGGCCGCGACAGTGAAAAGATCGCGCCCTTCTGGCGATGGCGGCGGACTGCCCGAGCCGGCGACCGCGGCGAATGTCGGGAAAATATCCAGCAGGCTGACCGGCTGGTCAATTTGCCGGCCGCGCGCCTCGATGCCCGGCGCGCGCAGTATCAAGGGGACTTTCACGGCGGGATTTAACATCGAGCGCTTGCCGACGCTGCCGTAATCGCCCAGCAATTCGCCATGGTCGGCGGTATAAAGGATGACAGTATTCTCGATGTCGTCGCCCAATGCCGCCAGAACCCGCCCCAGATTGAAGTCGATGAAAGAAATGCAGGCATAATACATCGCTTTAATGGCGCGGAAGAGCATTTCGTCATAGCCCTTGTCGCGGTATTTATAACGATTCTGATGATGATTCCAGTAATTCAGCAAATTTTCGAAGCCTTCGGGGCGCTGTGGCGGCAGCATGTCGGCGGCGCGGTAGAGCTTGTGCCACGGTACCGGCGATTCGAAGGGCGGATGCGGCTTGATGAAGCTAGTCCAGAGGAAGAAGGGCTGCTCGCGGTCGCGCTGGTTCAAGAAGTCGATGGCGCGGTCCGCCACCCAGGTGCTGTGATGATGTTGGGCGGGCAGCTGCGATGGCTGCGGGATATAATACATTTCGCTGCGTAGCCCCTGTGGCTCCAGCACATGCCCATAGCCATTCGCTTCTAGGTATTCATGAAAGTCGTTGCGGCTATGCGGATGCCGCGCGCCTTCTTCAGAAATATCGCGGCTGTCAAAGCCCCACAGCGCGTCGAGCTGTGGATTAAAGTGCATCTTGCCGATGCCATGCGTCCGATAGCCACAGTCGCGTAGGACTTGCATGACGCTCTGCAAATGCAGCGGCGATTCGTTATTGGAGGTACAGCCGTTTAGGTGCGGCGGCGTACCCGTGATTGTCGCGCTGCGCGCGGCGACGCAGACCGGTGCCGGCGTATAGCAGTTGCGGAAGGCGATGCCATGCTGAACCAGCGAATCCAAGACCGGCGTGCGGATTTCTCGATTGCCCAGGGCGCGGATGGTGTCGCTGCGCTGTTGGTCGGTCATGATAAAGAGGATATTGGCTTGTCCGCTCATGGCTGCGCTCTTTTCTATTGTATTCTGGTGAGTTCAGGTTGCGCGCCGGCGCAAAGGTCGTATCAACGCAAATACGCGGCGGATTCTAGCGCATGAGACCCGGAACATGCAAAGCCTGCGCAAAGCACAGTGCGATTGCCCCGCCGCGAGAAAAGTGTTGTTTGCATTGGCGCGCGCGCTGCGTTAAGATATGAGAATGGCGAAAGTCTTTTCGCATGCTTGCAAACTCGGTTTAGTGAGGAGAACACAATGAAAAAGTTGCTGGTATTGATGTGCATTTTGCTTATGCTGAGTCCTGTTTACGCGGATGACATGGATCCCTGTGAACTGGACGCGCCGATGGACGCGACTGAAGTCAACTTCATGGGCTGGGCTTTCCCCATCACGGAGTTCTTCGCAGCGGAATTGGAGAAATGCGGCGAGGTTGACAACCTGACCGTGAATACGCAGCTATTGGATTCCGCCAGCGCCACTGAGCAAGGGAATCTGGCTTTGGCGGGCGGCGGCGAATCGCCCTGGGCAATCCTCCACACGGTTGCTGCACGATTGGTTGAATACACAGGTTATGACGCGCTCTTACCGCTCAACGACCTGGTCGAGAAGTATCGCGAAGAGTACAACCTGGACGATATCCCGCAGCCGATCTGGGATGCGACTTCGCTATATGGCGATATCTATGGCGTGCCCTTCATGTCCAATACCATGCACCTCTTCTACCGCACCGACCTCTTCGAAAAGCACGGGCTGGATGTGCCGACGACTTATGATGAAGTGATCGACGCCTGCGCGGTACTCAGGGATGAACCAAGCATTGATTTGCCCTTCACGATGAACTTGCATGCGGGTTGGGCTTGGGAAGTCGAGTTCATGCACTTCATCCGCTCCTTCGGCGGCAAATACTTGAACGAGGACGACAATACGCCGATTTTCAACGGCGAAGAAGGCGTGGCCGCTCTGACCAAGATGAAGGAAGTGGTCGACGGCTGCATGGGTCCCGAAGGCTTGACTTACAGCGTCGACGACAGCGAAATCGGCATGGAGACCGGCACGCTGGCTTTTGTCCACATCTGGTCCAGCCGCGCCGCCAATATGGACGATCCGGAAAAATCGGACTTCGTCGGCCAAATCGGCTTCGCGCCCTCTCCCGCCCCCAATCCCGACAGCGGCATTTTAGGAGCATCTTCGTGGGTCGATTCCTATTCGATCACAAAGCGATCCGGCGTTGACCACGATCTGGCTTTCCGCATGATCATGGAAACCTTCGATTTCGAAGGTCAGGCTGGTGGCGCGGCGCATGGCGCGGTCGTCCGAGCCTCGGTCATCGAAGCAGGCCACGGTGGTCGTAATCTAGAGGCTATGGGTATTTCCCTCGGCAATGGCGTCGGCGGCAATTCGCTGAATCCGGCCGCGGCGTTGGCGCGTATTGCGCTTGGCAACTGGCTGCCGCTGGTTGGCGCCGGTGACCTGTCGCCGGAAGAGGCTCTGGATAGCGCAGCCGAAGAGTATATCGCGGAAGCGACAGCCCAAGGCTACATCGACGCTTAGACGGGCGCATTTGTCTTTGCTTTCTGTCGCATATCAAGCGGAGCGCGCCATTTTTGATTTGGCGCGCTCCACTCGTGCGGCAACTCCACTAATGAAATCAATTCTCTTCTCGAAAGTTTAGCACTTTCAACCCTTCATTTTTGGGCAAATGGCAGTCGGATGACAGTCGGATTGATGTGAAAAAGTTAGAGTGAAAAAATAGTGATCTTACCGCAGTATCGGGCAAACCTTATTCACTTAGAATGCCATATCAAGCTATCGCGGCGCTTGTTAATTCCCGCCGTGGCGTGAAGGTCTAATATATGAAAAGACGAACATTTTATATGTTCATGTCTCCCAGCTTGCTCGTCATGCTGACGCTGATGGTTTTCCCCTTGCTCACGTCGATATGGCTCAGCATGCAGTTCATGACCTTCCGCAATATCAATGCGCCAGAATTCGTCGGGCTCGCCAACTACCTCGAGGTATTCGATGACCGCAAATTCTGGCAAGCATTCAGCTTCACTGTTACCTTCATCGCCATTGCCGTGCCAGCGCAGATTTCAGTAGGCTTCTTGATTGCGGTCCTTTTGGACCAGGTTTCCAGCCGCATCCGCGGCATTTACATCGCGGCTTTTTTGATGCCCTTCATAGTCGTGCCGGTGGTTGGCACGCTGATGGTCAAGCAATTGTTCGAGTCCGGCGGGCTTGTCGCCTGGGCTTATCGCGCGCTGCTGGGCTCGCGCTTTATCTTCACCGAGCAGTCGGTTAAATCGCTGATTCTGCTGCACAGCCTGTGGGCGGCGACGCCCTTCCCGCTGATTGTGTTCTTCGCGGGATTGCAAACCCTTCCCGACGAGCTTGTCGAAGCCTCAATGATTGATGGCGCAACGCGCCTGCGCCAAGTGCGGCATATCATGATTCCGCATCTGCGCTCGCTTTTTGTGTTTGTCGGCTTGATATCAATAATGGACGCTTATCGCGTCTTCGACAGCGTGTTTGTGCTCACCGAGCAGAACCCGATCTTCAAGGCGGAAGTGATGATGCTCTACACTTTCCGGACGGCAATGAGTGTGCAGCGTTTGGGCAAAGCCAACGCCATGTCGGTCATCACCGTTGTCATGATTCTAATCGTGCTGGTGCCATTCTTGCTGCGCACCTATAAAGAGCAGACCGAAGAGCGCTAGCATGAGGAGAATCGAGAATCGCTACGCGCTCATGGTGATATACGCCTTGCTGACGATATATGCGCTCTTCAGCGTTGTTCCCTTCTTCTGGACGACCATACAATCTTTCAAAACGCCGCGGCAAGCCAATTCGCGTGTGCCGCTTTTCATCTTCGAGCCGACTGCGGACAATTATACCGATCTCTGGCTGAAGGCTATTCCGGACGATCCGATGCTAATCGCCGCTGTTCTCATCGCCATATTTGGTCTGCTGGCATTCGCGGGCATGCAAGCGCGCCGTTTCCCCTTCCCGCGTGGATATGTCTATCTGGGTGTCCTCATCATCGGTTTCGCGGTCCTGTGGTCGATACCAGCTTATGTGCGCACGCAGACATTTTATGACTATTTCCTCAATACTATCATCGTCACTGTTGGCACCATCTGCATTTCCATTTCGATTGGCTGTATGGCTGGTTATGCTTTGGCGCGCTACAGCGGCATCGCCGGCGTGATAATTCTGGTAACAGCCTTGGGATTCCGTTCTTTGCCGGGCATGGCATACATCTTGCCCTATTGGTGGTTCGGGCAGCGGTCTGGCTTGTACGATACACATGTTTTGCTCATCATCACGCTGGTGGCAATCAACCAGCCATTCACCATCTGGATGCTGCGCAGCTTTTTTATGAATATCCCCAAAGAGATTGAAGAATCAGCCATGGTTGATGGCGCGAATCGCTTGACCGCCTTCCTGCGCGTCATTATTCCTATCATGTGGCCCGGCATTATCTCAACTGCTCTGTTTACGCTCTTGCTGGCATACAGCGACTTTTTGCTGGTGCGCATTCTAACCCAATCGAATTGGACCTTAACCGTCGCCATTTCTAAATATGCCGCTGGCGAAGACCCGGGCCATATCACCTTGGCCGCCGCCGCCGCCGTATCCGCGGCTGTGCCTATTATCATTGTGGTTTTCATTTTTCAAAGTCAACTGGTCAAAGGTTTGACCTCGGGCGCGGTGAAGGGTTAGCGGATGAATAGCGAAGCCATTTTATGCGCGGCGCATAAATACAAGGAGGCAACATGTCTAATACATTAAATCAGCGCAACAAAGAGCTCGTCTGGGATTTTTGGCAGAAGCTCAATCATGTCGGCGCAGAAAACGCGCCGGCCGCAATCCGCGCAGCGGTGCATGAGGATGTAGATTGGAATGGCTCGGCACCCATTGATCAAATTGTCGGCGTCGAGAATCTCATCTCGGGATTTTGGCTGCCGCTCTTGCATTCATTTCCCGATCTAAAACGCGCGCCCTATGTCTTTATGGGCGGGATTGAAAGCGGCTTGTCCGACTGGGCTGGCGCAGCAGGCAGCGAGTGGGTCAGTGGTTGCGGCTATCTCACCGGCACTTTTGTTAATGATTGGCAGGGCATCCCCGCGACGGGCAAGAAGACCAATATCTGGTTCGGGCAATTCTATTTGATGCGCGAATGCAAAATCGCCGAAAGTTACGGTCAGTATGATATTTTGGCTGTCATGCGCCAAGCGGGTTACCAGGTCCTGCCGCCTGCCCCTGGTGCCGAGGGCGGCAAAGTCCCCGGTCCACTCGCCAAAGACGGCATCTTATTGACCGAGCAAGATGCCTTGGAATCGCGCCAGAGCTTGCAACTGGTAGAGGCGATGGGCAAGGGTTTGATGCGATATGTGCGCGACCGCGACGGCGACGATATGAGCCGCATGGAGCAGGGCAAGTACTGGCATCAAGACATGAAATGGTACGGGTCCAGTGGCATTGGCGGCTGTTTTACGCTGGAAGAATTTGAAGATTTCCACCAGCGCAATTGGCTGCATGGTTTTGGCGATCGTCACCTGGAAATCGAGCGCGGCGGCCGCAGCATGGGTTTCATCGGCGAAGGCAAATACGCCTGCGGCGGCGTCTGGGACAGCTATTTCTCATACAACAATGGCGATTATGCCGGCATCCCCGCCACGGGCAAGCTCATGACCATGCGCGATTTCGATTGGTGGAAACGCGAAGGCAACTACTTGATTGAAAACTGGGTGCCTATTGATATGATTGACCTGTGTCGCCAGATGGGCGTCGACCTGATGGCGCGGCTGCGCGCCCAAATTGAAGAGCGCAAGCGGCGAGCTTGATCAGAAGTTGATAGAAGTTGATGCGGCTGAACAAGCGGCGCGCTAGTCCGCCGCGACCTGCATGACCACTTTGCCGAAGTGATCATGTTCTTCTAAAATGCGATGTCCCTCGCGGATTTGCGCCAGGGGTAGCACGGTGTCAATCACCGGGCGCAGGAAACCCTGATTTGCCAAATCCAGCGCAGTTGCCAGTTCCTGATAAGTTGCGCCGTTTGCGCCGAGAATACTCAATTGGCGATGATAGATTTGCGGTATCGCCAACTCGAATTGCCGCCCGGAATGCGACCCGCAGACCACCATGCGCCCGTTGCGCGCCAGGGTTCTTATTGAATCCGCCCAGGTTTTGCCGCCGACATTATCCTGCGCGACGTCGACGCCGCGCCCCTTTGTGGCGGCGATGACCTGCTCAACCCAATCTTCGTCGTGATAGTTCACGACATGGTCCGCGCCCAATTCTAGCGCTTTGCGGGCTTTGTCGGCTGTTGAGGTGCTGGCGATGACCCTGGCACCGGCATATTTGGCGATTTGAATGCCCAGCCCTGCCACGCCACCGCCCGCGCCCGGGATAAAGACCGTCTCGCCGGCTTTTAAGCGCGCCACGGTTATCAACATGCGCCAGGCGGTACCCGCGACGACTGGCAGCGCCGCCACCTCGATATGCGAGAGCTTCGTCGGCTTGGGGATGAGATTGCGCGCTGGCACGACGACGTATTCCGCCAGCCCGCCATTGATGTGCTCGCCGATGATGCGGTGCCGCGGACAAACGGTCACGTCACCCTGACGACAGAATTCGCAGTCGCCGCAGGTAACAAGCGAGTAGACAGTCGCTTCGTCGCCCACTTGCCAGCCAGACACCTCTGCGCCGAGCGCGTCCACCGCGCCGCTGATATCGACGCCCGTTGTTATCGGCAGCGGGATTGCGCCGAACTGCGGTCCCCGGCGGATGCCCACATCTAGCCAATTGAGCGCGCAGGCATGTACCTTGAGGCGCGCTTCGTCCGCCGCTGGCTGTGGGATAGGTACACGCTCCAACTGAAGGACATCTCTGGTGCCGTGTTCGTGTATGACCGCCGCAAGCATTTTGCTCATTGTATTGTTCTTACTTCCCAACTTCATTTACGTGGCCTCGCGACAGCACAAAGTCTGCGGCAGCTTATCCCTCAATCGCAATCTCTCCTAATGGCACGCGCGCGTCGACAAAGGCTGAACCGTCAGCGTCGCTGGCGCTTACACGTTCTTGGTCGCGCGCACGGTAAAGCCCAGTGTAGATGTGATATTGCCCGGGCGCGAGCTCGGCTGGCAGCGGCACCTGCCAAGTTTCGCTGTCAACGAGACCTGGATACCAAAGACGGGTCGGCAAGCGCGCACCCAGCGGCTGTTGGTCATAGACGAACCATTCGCCGCTGTCTTCGTGTCGCAAGTGCAAGTATTGCGCGTGGTCTTCGCTGCCATTTTCGCTGCTTTGCCAGGTAAAAGACATGACCAGGTTCGCTTCGGGTCGGGCGCGTTCGGGCAGGTCGGCCGCGCCGAGCGCGAATCCGTTTTCAAACTGGGCAAGCGGCCTGGCTGCCGGCGCAGGCGAATCGGCTGGCAGGACCAATTCGCCCAGCAGCAATTGTGTTTCGCTCAGGAGTTGTAAATCGCTGGACAGCACGGTGTCGTATACGATTTGACCATCGCTTTTGTGCCAGAGCGTTAGCAGGACCGCAAGGGCATGATTGCTTGGCGTCTGTGGGGGAAAGTGAATGCGCTTCCACTGTCGGTAAACCGGTACATGCCCCGGTGCCAGAAAAAATTCGAGTCGGCGATGGGCATGGGTGTTGCGGCTGACGATTGAATCCCCGCTGATTTGATCGACGAGATGAATGGAATAACCCAGCTCTTTGAAGTCCCATCCCTCCGGCGACAAAAATAAATGGACCGTAAATGAACGCGCTTTTTTCTCAATTCGGTAGGCTTGCAGGCTTGCGCCCGACTCGAACGCTACAGCGGCGGGCTGACTGAAAGATTGCTTGGCGACGGACCAAATGGGCGCGTTCGGAATGAAAAAGATTATCCAGAGCGCCGGCGTGACATAAAGTGTCCGTCTGATTCGCTTCGAGGGTGGCGCAAGATTTGAAAAATGACCCAGTATAGCGACCAGCGTAAGCCAGATGCCCAAGAATTCGAGTATTTCTTCAAATGCCCAGGCTGTGTTTGGTGGACACTGATAAATGTAGAGCAATCCATAATTGCCACAGACGCTCCCGAACCGTTCGACCTGGATTGCCCCGCCAGCGCTTATTGCCAGCCCAACCAGCAGGCAGACATGCCATTTCCAGGTTCGTCGCGGCGAAAGCGCGGCAATAAGCAGCGTTGCGGCCACGACCCCCATGCCTAGCGCCAGGTAATAATTCCAACTGGTTAGATGTTCGTGTACGGTGAAGAACTCATCGTATGCCAGGAATAGGAATACCAAGGCGATACCAAAAAAGTAGATGCGCTGCAGCTGCATACGCGGTTTGTACAACCAGGCGCATGCCAGCGCGATACTCCCGACCAGAGCTAGTTGTGTCGCGGCCAGTGTCGCAGGCACGTTCCATTCGCTGTGAAGCTGCCACAGCCATAGATCAAAACTCGAGGCAGGTTGGATGAATAATGTTTTGCCGATTGCCAGCACTTGCGCCACCAACATGACGCTTGCCAGGCGTCGGGCCAGTGTGGATAGATCTGGCATAAACCAGCGGTAGACGCTAAACGCTGCCAAAGCGTAGATTATTGGGAAAATGATGCGGGTAAGCGATTCGACCGTTATATGAAGTTGCGCGCTCTCCATCTGCGCGGGTCTCCCTTCATCGCTCGACGTAGACGGTGCCCAGCGGCACACGAGCGTCGACAATGGCTGAACCGTCAGCGTCGCTGGCGCTTACACGTTGCTGGTCGCGCGCGCGGTATAAACCGGTGAAGACATTATAGCGCCCGGTCGCTAGGTCCGCCGGTAGCGGCACCTGCCAAGTTTCGCTGTCGGCAAGCCCACTGTACCACAAGCGAGTGGGCAGGCGCGCGCCCAGCGGTTGCTGGTCATAGACGAACCATTCGCCGCTGTCTTTGTGCCCCAGATGCAAAAATTGTACATGGTCTTCTTGGCTGTCGGCATCACTGCGCCAGTTGAATGTGATTGCTAGCGTTTCGCCAGGTTGGGCGCGCTCCGGTAAATCGACGGCAGCGAGGGCGAACCCGTTGTTAAAGTCCGCCAGCGGCGCGGTCGGCGTGGCAGCCGTTTCCGCTGGCAGGACCAATTCGCCCAAAATAACTTGCGTTTCGCTCAGGAGCTCAAGATCGCTGCCAAGAACCATGCGGCGCGCATAATCGTCGCCGCTTTTTTTCCATACAGAGAGGCTGACCCAATAGGCGCGGTTGCTCGGTGCCTGCGGCGGGATTTCCACCTCTATCACTTGGCTGTAAATTGGCGCATAATCTGGACCAAATAGCCAAAAGCCGTTCCTTCGATCCTCCCATTTGTTACTATTGGTGATCGAGTTCCCTTTGTCTTGATCAATAAGGTGAATGGAATAACCTAGTCGGTTGCTGCCTTGTTTTGCTGAGGCATAAAGCCGAACGCGCGTAACTTCTCTGGATGTATCTATCGTGTAGCCATGAATGCTTAAGCCCGATTGGAATTGTACGGAAGTCTGTCGAGAGAGGAATCTGACCTCCAGCACGGGGACAATGGAAATCAGCAGAAGCAAGAAGATCCATAGTATCGGTACAACATAAAGTGCTCGAGTGATGCAAGGTGATGAAGTTGCCGCTGAGAGGGAAAATTTGCCCAGCACGGCAACCAATACCAGCCATACGCCGATAAACTCAAGCGCTTCTTCAATAGTAAAAAAAAGCAAGCACTCACTGAGTCGGAATGGTCCTATGCTTTCACAGGCCGTCGGCATCAGTTCGAAACCGAGCGCGCCGACTCCACTAATTACTAAGCCCACTAAAAGACTAACATGCCATTTCTTGGCACGCTGCGGAGAATAAATCGTCAGAACAATTATTGCTAAGGCGACGACCACGCCCATCGCAGCATAATACACCGCCCAATTTGGAATCCGCTCATGTATTTTGTGATATTCATCCAGTGCCAGAAAAAAGAATGCGAGGCCGATTCCAATGTTGTATAGACGATTTGTCTTTACAAGCCAGGCGGTTAAAAGAGCAACAGATCCGACAAGCGCCAATTGCACTGAAGCTAGCGTTGCGGGGATGTTATATTCCCCGGATAACATCTGCAGCCAGTGTTCGAAATTCGAGGATGGCTGCCACTCCATGGACCACAGAATCGCCAGAACTTGCGCTACTAGCATCGTGATTGCCAAGCGCTTTGCTGTCTGCGATAGACCGGGAATCAAGCGCCAGAAACTTATCAAGACGATTGGCAGATATACTGAAATTATGGATATTCGGTTGATCGTATCTGGCGACACAAACATATCACCAATGTCCATGGAGGTCTAACATCACAGCCCGGGAACACGAGCAGCCAATTGATCACTTCGAATTGTCTGAGAATGAAGCATTACTCAATAATCAATTTTCCCAGCGGCACAAGAGCGTCGACAAAGGCTGAACCGTCAGCGTCGCTGGCGCTTACACGTTCCTGTTCGCGCGCGCGGTATAAGCCGGTGAAGGCATTATAGCGCCCGGGCGCGAGCTCGGTTGGCAGCGGCACCTGCCAGGTTTCGCTGTCGGCAAGTCCACTGTACCACAGGCGGGTGGGCAAGCGCGCGCCCAGCGGCTGCTGGTCATAGACAAACCATTCGCCGCTGTCTTCATGACCCAAGTGCAAAAATTGTACATGGTCTTCTTGGCTGTCGGCAGAGCTGCGCCAGTTGAACGTGATTGCTAGCGTCTCGCCAGCTTGGGCGCGCTCCGGTAAATTGACGGCAGCGAGGGCGTATCCGTTTTCGAATTCTGCCAGCGGGGCGGCTTGTGATGCAGTGGCCTCGGCAGTTACGACACGTTCGCCCAGCGCCACTTGCGCGTCATTCAGCATTTGCTGGTCGCTGGCGCGAATCTCATAAGGCTTGAAATGGCCGCTTTTTTTGCGCCAGAGCGTCAGCACGACCGACAGCGCGCGGTTGGCGGGACTTGCCGGCGGTAGCCTGGCTTCCAGCCATTGGCCGTGGACCGGGGAATAGCTGGGACCAAATAGCCAGACACCATGTTGGCGGTCTGCCCATGCGTCGCTGCTCGCGACTGATTCGCCACTGACTTGGTCGACCAGGTGAATGGAATAGCCCAAGCCAAGATACACATCTTGCGGGGCGGACACAAACAGACGGACACGCGAAGATTCTCCCAGATGCTCCAAGGTGTAGCCGCGCAGATAAATGTCGGATTCGTAAGCCACTGAAGCCGGCTTGGCTATTAGCCGCAATTCCAGACGAGGAATGAGGGAATTGAGGAAAAGCAGCAGCATCCACAAGAAGGGCAGGGCATACAAGAATACGCGCGCAGCGCGCCGTGGCGTCGGCACAATATCGGAAAAATGCCCGAGCATGGCAACGAGCGTCAGCCAGATGCCCAAAAGCTCCAGGCACTCTTCCTGAAAATAATACTCCAGGCAGCCATCCAGTCGCAGCGGACCCAAACTATCACATGCTTGCGGCAAGGCATTGAACACCATCGCGCCTAGCGCGCTCACAGCCAAGCCAAAAAGCAGGCAAACATGCCAAATCCAGTTTGACCCTTCTGTGCGCCGCGCCACAAAAAGGGTAGCGGCACCCACCGCCAAGCCGAGCGAAATGTAATATCGTTCCCAACCTACGATGAACTCGTGTAGGGCGAGGTATTCGTCCAAGCCCAGGAAGATAAACACGCAGCCAGTTGCCGCCAGATAGAAACGGAACAGCGTCGGACGTGACCGCGCCAACCACGCTGTTATCAGCGCGACGCCGCCGACCATTCCCAATTGCGTCGAGGCAAAGGTGGCTGGGATATTCCATTCTTCGTGGAAGTTCCATAGCCACTTCATAAACTGTGAAGGCGCGATGATTTCCAATGACAGCACAACAAGCAGCAGTTGCGCGAATAGCATGACGTTTGCCAAGCGCGCCGAGCTGCGAGACAGGCGTGGAATCAGTTGCCAGAAACTGATGACACAAGCTGGAACATAGAGCAGAAAGATGAAAATGCGGATGATTTCGACGCTGGAAAACGCGAGTTCAGTGTTGTTCATAGGCTCATGAAACCAGCGCGCAACTGTTCCGATTCTTCAGGTCGGGGCGCGCCATGTTCGCGCAGCGCAATCAAGCGATTCCGCGCTTCAGCTTGGGTGAATTGCGATGCTCGCCGTAAAGGTGGCACTGGGCGGTATGATCGTTCTCGTCTGTGATTAGCGGCGGCCGCACCGTGAGGCAGGCTTCCATGACGTCGGGGCAGCGCTGGGCGAAGGGACAGCCGACAAACTGCTCGGTGGGGCGGGGAACGCCTTCTTGAATGCGCAGCGGCGGATTTACAATCGTGGGGTCGGGCACGGGCACAGCCGCGATAAGCGCCTTGGTATAGGGATGCTGCGGATTGTTGATGACCGCCTTGCTCGGTCCAATCTCGACAATCTCGCCCAGGTACATGATGGCGATGCGGTCGCAGGTGTATTGCAGCAGTGACAAATCGTGCGAGATATAGACTGTCGCCAAGCCCAGCTCCCGCGCCAGGCGGCGCGTGGTGTTCAAGATGCCGGCGCGCACCGACACGTCCAGCATCGACACCGGTTCATCCGCAACCAGAAAGTCGGGATGCAATACCAAGGCACGCGCCAAGACCACGCGCTGCAACTGTCCGCCGGAAAGTTGGTGCGGGTACTTGTCGAGGAAGACTTCGGCTGGCCGCAGATTAACGCGATCTAAGGTCTCAATCACGCGGTCAAGGCGCTTGTCTTCGTCTTTCCAGCCATGGATAACCAGCGGCTCGGTCAGCGAGCGATAAAGCGTGAAACGCGGATTGAGCGCCTCGAAGGGATTTTGGAACATCAATTGCACACGGCTGCGGAAAGCGAATAAAGAATCTTCATCCATCGCGGTCAGGTCCGCGCCGTCGAAGATGATGGCTCCGTCGCTGGCGTCAATCAGCTTTACCAATAGCTTGCCCGTGGTCGATTTGCCACAGCCGGATTCGCCAGCCAAGCCCAGGCTCTCGCCGCGTTTTAGCGAGAAGGAAATGTTATTGACGGCGTACACCGTCTGCTCTTTATCGCCGCGCAGCAATCCCGCTAATCCGCCGCCGATTTTGAAGCGTTTGGAAACGTTGCGCATCTCGAGCAGGACCTTGTCTCCTCCATCCCCCGGCTCCTCCCATACAGAGGGAATGGGAGCATTAAGCTCCTGCTGCTCTGCTTTGGGAGAAAAAAGTCCCTCCCTCTTCTTGGGGGAGGGATTTAGGGTGGGGGCAAACTGTTGCGCCACCTCGACGCGCTGCCACAGTGACGGGTCTTCCGATTGCACGCGCAAGGCATCCATTTCGCTGGAGCGCAGGCATGCCGCGGCGCGGTCATCGCCAATCGCTTCCAGTTTGGGGTCGCTGTTATGGCAGGCTTCCAGCACGAAGGGGCAGCGCTCGGCGAAGCGACAGCCGCTGGGCGGCTCGCGCAGGTCCGGCGGGTAGCCTTCAATGGAAACGAGCTCATCGCGCGGCCGCGCCAGATTCGGGAAGGCTTGCTGCAAGCCAAGGCTGTAGGGATGGGCGGGCGATGCAAAGAAAGGCTCGGCGGCTGCCTGCTCGACAATACGCCCGGCGTACATCACCGAAACCGAATCGCAAACTTGCGCCACCACCGAAATATCGTGGGTGATGAGCATGACCGTCAGGTTGAGTTCTTGCTCCAATTCGCGCAGCACTTCCAAAATTTGATGCTGCACGATGACGTCCAGCGCGGTAACCGGTTCATCAGCGATTAATAGACTCGGCTCCAGCGCCAGCGCCATCGCGATGACGGCGCGCTGTTTCATGCCGCCAGAGAACTCGTGCGGATAATGACTGAGCCGCTCGGTATCCAAGCCCACCAGGTCGAAGAGGTCAGCCGCGCGGCTTTGCGCCGACCTTTTGCTAAATCCGCCGCGCACCCGCAGCAACTTCGTCAGTTGACTGCCGACGCGCTGGACCGGGTTGAGCGAATCCATCGAGGCTTGCGGAATCGTCGCAATCTCGCGCCAGCGCAATTGGCGCATTTCGGCTGCCGGCAATTGCAGCAGGTCCATGCCTTTGAACAGGATTTGACCGCCGACAATCGCGCCGTTGCGCGGCAGCACTTGCACAATCGCCTTGAGCAGCGTGGTTTTGCCGCAGCCCGATTCGCCGATTAAGCCGAGGCGCTGCCCCTCTGCCAGGTCAAGCGAAACACCGTCAACTGCCTGGACCGTGCCGTCCTGGGTAGCGTAGTTGACGCTCAAATCGCGGATGGAGAGTATGGACATGGGTTCTTCCTTAGCGCTTGACTACATCCGCCGCAAACGGGGGAACAGCACTTCTTCATAGCCGCGTCCGATAAAGAATCCCGCCATCACCGTCAACATGATGCAGAGCCCCGGCGGCACAATCCAATAATAGGCTTCGCGCGAAAGCGCCAGGGAGTTGAAAGCGTCTTGCAGCATAAAACCCCAGCTGATTGTTTCCGGGTCGCTGAAACCAAGGAAACTCACGCTCGCTTCGGTCAAGATTGCCCAAGCGATAGCGAAGGAACCATAAAGAAATGAAAGCGGCAGAATGCTGGGCGCGATATAGACAAAAATAATGCGCAGGTTGCTGGCACCGGATACCCGCGCCGCGCTGACAAAAGCCTGCTCTTTGATAACCAGCACTTGCGAACGAATAACGCGGCCCGTATCGCGCCATAAGAGCAGCGCCATAGCGATGACAACATTCCAAATGCTGGGATCGAAAAATGCGGAAATGACAATAATGAATGGGATAAACGGGATGCCAAAGGCGACGTCAGCCGCGCGCATCAGAATCGTGTCAATCCAGCCGCCGTAAAAGCCAGCCAGCAAGCCGATAACCGTGCCGATGACCGCTACCGCCGCCGCCGCGGAAAACCCGACCAAGAGCGCCGAGCGCGAGCCGTGAATCAACTGCGAGAAGATATCGCGCCCGATATTGGTTGTGCCCAGCAAAAATGTATTGGTATAGCCCTCCGCTTCGTCCTCGCCCGCTTCGGCCAGCCAATAAGGCAGCGTGTCCTTTATCCAGTCGCCCTCGTTGTTCTTGAGCGGCGTCAAAGGGTCGTTGGGGGCAATCTGCGGCGCGAATATCGCCACCAGGCTGAAGATCGCGAAGATGATGAGGCCGAGCAGCGCCATCCGGTCGCGCTGAAATACCTCCAGGTTGGTCTCCCAGATTTGACGAATGGCAGAGTCTTGCTGGTAGCGCGCGGCTGGCTGGCTGGCTTGTGCCGCGCGCGCCATCGCTTCTTGCTGCATGGGCCTTTCCTCCGCCTAGTCCGCCTAAAGATGTACCTGCGCCTCAAGAAACCTGCGCCTGCGCCGATGCCCCAACACGCGGGTCGAGCAAGCTGTATAAGATATCAGCGATGAAATTCATAAATACGATGATGAGCGCGATTAAGAAAAACGCTCCCTGCGCCAGCGGATAATCGGCTTGCTGCACCGCCCGCACCAGCGTCCGCCCCAACCCGGGCCAAGAAAATACGTGTTCGATGACCACATTGCCGCCGATGCTGTAACCGATGCCCAGCGTCAGCGCGGTCAAAACCGGCAGCATGGCATTGCGCGCGGCGGTTTGGATCATCACGCGCCACTCGCTATAGCCCGCCAGCCGGCTCATTGTAACATAGTCCTGGTCCAGCACTTCCAGCATGTTGGAGCGCATCAGCAGCAGCGGCAGCCCATGCAAATACAGCGCCAGCGTGAAAGTCGGCAAAATCATGTGACGCCAGAAAATCGGCGACAGCAGCTTATCCCACTCCGTTTCCCAGCGATAGCGCACAACCGCCGGACCAATGCCGGAAGACGGCAATAATTTCCAATGAAAGGCGAATAATGTCAGCAATAACATGCCCACCCAGAATTGTGGCGCCGCCCGCGTCATCAGCGTGAAGGTGGTGCCGACGCGCTCAGCCAGGCTGCCGCGCAGCGCCGCCATGGCGATGCCGCCCAGTACGCCCACAAAATAGGCTAGCAGCAAAGAACTTAATGTCAGATAGATCGTGTTTGGCAAATCCGCGCGCAAGATATCCATGACGCTTTTGCCGGAATAGCTGAAGGTGTCGCCCAAGTCGAGCTTGAGCATATTAAGCAAATAAATCACATATTGTTCGCCCAGGGGTTTATCCAAGCCAAAACGCGCCAGCAGCGCCGCTTCCTGCTCTTTGGTGAAGGTCGTGTCGATATAGCTGGCAAGGGGATTGCTCGGTGCCAGGCGGAAGAGCAGAAAGAGAATGGTAACGATTATCCAGAGCACCATCAGGCTCTGCAAAAAACGGCCTAAGATGTAATAGATGACGCCACGCTTCATGCGCTATTGCTCCTTTGCCCCCATCCCCCGGCCCCTTCCCCCAAGATGAGGGAAGGGGTGATTCCATTGGCGAGAACGTTTGTCAAAGCCCCTCCCTCTTTAATGGGGGAGGGGTTTGGGGTGGGGGAAGACAACGTCTACTCCGCCGGGTATTGCAGGCGACCGTCGTCATCCCAGGTATAGCCAGCGTTTTCCAGCAAGGCGCGCGCGCCATCAATGCCCTGGTCATAAGTCGGCAGGTCCTCGCATTGACGCCAGTATTCCAGCGCTGCTGAAACAAAGCTGTCGGCTGGTGCCGCGAAGCCATTGTAGATGTTGTCGATGATGAATTGCTGCGGGATGGTATGCGCCACAGCTTGACGGAAGGTTACATCATCGAAAGGCTCGTAACGCACGTTGAAGGCGAAGTATTGGAAGCCGATGCTGATGGCCGAGAACAAATCCAGCTGCTCGTTTTCGTCCACGATTTCCTGCAAGACGGCCGGATCGCCGGGCCATTCCCAGAGGAAGTTCATCTCGCCGGACTGAATCTGCCCCAAGGTCGCTTCTTGGTTGGGCAGGACATTCATGATCCAAGTATCGATCTTCGGGCGCGCCCAGTGATCGTCGAATGCCTCGAGCAAGACAAATTCGTTCACATCGAATGCGACATACTTGAAAGGACCGGAGCCGATAGGAATTTCTTCCTGGATGGAATCGATATCGGCGTCGTCCTTTGTCAACAGGTCGTTGATGATCGGTTCCCAGACATGTTTGGGAATTAAGTTCAGCTTGGCTAGAGAGCTGGTCTCGAAAGCCGCTGAGGGACTGTGCAGGGTGAAGCGAAGCGACAGGTCGTCGATAATCTCGATATTGGCGACATTGCGGGCGAAGGGGTAATAATCCGGCGCTTCGGCGCGGAAGGATTCTTTGCCGTCTTCGTCCGTTTGCGTCGTGCCTGCCAGCGCCGCTTCGAAGCTGTAAGCGGCGTCATCGGAAAGCACATCTTCGCCATCATGCCACTTCATGCCTTCGCGCAGGGTAACAACCACGTTCAGCGAGTCTTCCCAGACGACGCTCTCCGCCGCCCAAGGTTCGGCCACGCCAATCGGGTTGATGCGCATCAGGCGGTCCCAAGTCATCTCGGTTACGCGGCTGGGCGCGTCACCGGCGATTTCCAGCGGGTTGAAGGAGTTGAGGAAGGACGTGGTCGAGGTAACGAGCGTCTTGTCGTCTCCGGTCGGCTCGATGCCAATCCAGGTCCAGAAGTTGTGCACGCCGATGCCAGCCTGCGTGACCACGCTGTCCGCACTGAAGACGTCCGTATTGACCACTTGCGGCGTCAAGGGATGCACGAAGTAGGCGTTGACCATGTCGTTGCGGATGATCTGCTGCGCTTCGCAGATGATATCCAGGCGCGCTTCTTTGTCCGCTACTTCCACGCGCTGCGCTTCCGCCAAGGCGTCGTAATCGGGGTTGTTGTAGCCGATGAAGTTGTAACCGCCGTCGCGGACGCTGGAATGGAAGAGGTTGTAGGTGAACTCGTCTGGGTCCGAGCGCTCGGGGCGGCCGACCATACGCCAGTAGGTCATCTCCCAAGCTTCGTCGCCCGTGCGCGTATACCAGATTTCGTCAATCAACTGCGCCCAGGGCACCGCGCGGTGTTCGACTTCCAAGCCCAGTTCGCGCATGCTCTCGACAACCAAACGGGTGGTCTCATATTCAATCGGGCGTTCCGCCTGTGTTACCGAGCGAACGATAATCGGCGGCACCGCTTCGCCCGCGCTTTGCGATGATACCGGCACAACAGCTAGCATCACCAAAGCGAGCAAAGCGGCAATCGCCGAGATTCGTGTCAGTTTTCTGCTCATGACTCGTATTCTCCATTTCTTCGTATGACCGACAAAATGCAAAGCATTCAAGTTTGGCGGCACCTCCTTCAAATGCGCTTGATTCCTGCGCTATATTCGCTAGAAACTGAAATCGAACGATTGACTGCAAATTATGCTAACGATAAATGCCCGCTTCCGTCTATATGCCTTATTGAGGCATTGGGCGACATGGCATCCAAACGTTTAATCAGCGCTTCCGCTTCCGCGCCATGCAGCAGCGCCGGATTGCCAAGCTCGTCCAGCAAGATAGGCTGTAAACGATACCCGACTTCGCCTTCGTCGTCCAGTTCGGCGATTAGGATGAGCGACTCCGACCAATTGCGGTTGCGCCGTGCCGCCGACAAAGCATAAGGCGCGTTGCGGCTGATGGGCGTCTCTGTGACAGGTCCTTGGTTATGGTGGAAGGCGAAGTTGCCCAAACTATAGAATATCGGACAGCCATTGTAGACCTCGACTTCTTGCAGCGAATGCGGGTGATGGCCTACGATGACATCCGCGCCAGCGTCTATCAGCGCGCGCCCGACCTGAACCTGATAGTCAGCCAAGCCGTCTTGAAAGCGTGAACGCCAGAAAGGCGGCACGCCCCAGTGCATGGCAAGGATGACCAGGTCGGCTTCATGACGGGCGTATTCGATTTCCTCCGCCGCGCGGTCAAGGTCTTCCTGCCAGGCGCTTGTATGCACATAGGGCGCGCTGCCCGGCTGCTCCATACTGGCGGCGGCATCTATGGCATAAGATTCCGATACGTGTATCGGCGCGACGCCGGGCCGATCGCGACCCGCTGCCGACATCGGACCAAGCGTCGCCGCCGCGCCCAGGAAAGCCAGATTGTGATTGCCTTTGCCGAGGAACTTGGCTGCCCATGCCCGCTCGATATTCAAGCCCGCTCCGACATAAGTCAGGTCGCGCAGAATGAGATGTCCCATGGTGTCGACAAAGCCCAGCTCGCCGAAATCCATCATGTGATTGTTCGCCAGCGTCAAGACTTGGAAGCCCATCGCCATCACATCCTCAAGCAGCTCGGGGCGCATGCGCAAGTTGATCCATTTTTCGATTGGCTCGCCTTTCTCGCATACCGGGCTTTCCAGATTGCCAAAGGCGAAATCAGCCGACTGCAGCAAGTCGACAACCTGCGCCAGTTCAGCGCTGTCGGGCAAGCGCTGCTGCAAGAATATGTCTCCGACCATCGCTATTGAGGTCATTTGGGCCTATACCTTTTCCCCGCCCTTGATGACCGCGGCGATATCGCGCAGATTGCGAATATCCGCAAGTGGGTTGCTATTCAACAAAAGCAAGTCGGCGTATTTGCCCGCTTCGACCGTGCCGATCTCATCATCCCAGCGCAAGACCTTGGCGTTGTTGCGAGTACCAATCGTGATTGCTTCCAGCGCGGTCAAGTCATTCTCGACCAGCAGCTCGAGCTCGCGCGCCATGGCAAATTGATGCGGTGCCAGCGGGTTGCCGCCGGCGTCGGTGCCGCAGCCCAAGAAGACGCCTTTGGTACGCGCCAGCGCGATCGTCTTGCGGATCTGCTTGACACCCTGCTCAATCATCGGTCTGCGCCGCTCGGCATCGGCTTGCTGCACTGGCGAAAGCGGATAGCTCTGCAAATCAGGATTGCCAACGCCGACGGTCAGGACCAGCGATGCGCCGCGCTCGGCCATCATGTCGGCGGTTTCTTCATCGAGGTAGGTGCCGTGTTCGATAGAGTCGACGCCACCCAAGATGCAATTGCGGATGCCGCCGGTGCCATGGCAATGCGCCGCCACCGTGCGCCCCATCATGTGCGCCACTTCTGTTACCGCGCTAATTTCTTCTACGGTGAGCTGGCTGGCGTGAATGTCTTGGCCGGGCGTGGCGCTGCCGCCGGTCGCCATCAGCTTGACCAAGTCGGCACCGGCTTTGATTTGTTCGCGGGCGGCTTTGCGCATCTCATGCGGTCCATCAGCTTCGCGGGCGATAAAGTGCGCGTGGCCGCCGGTCATGGAAATCACGCGTCCCGACAGCTTCATGCGCGGTCCCGCGATGAAGCCGCGGTCAATCGCGCGGCGCAGCGCCATCTCGATATGCTTCTCGCCGCCGACATCGCGTATCGTCGTCACCCCTTGCTTAAGCGTGCGTTGGCAGATATCCACCGCTTCCAGCACCAGGTCATCGCGCGGCTTTTCTAGCAGGGCGAAGACGCTCTCCGCGCCGTTGTAGCAGATGTGAATGTGCGCGTCAATCAAGCCGGGCAGCAGCCACTTGCCGCTGACGTCAATCTGCTTGCAGTCCTGTGCCTGGGGCGGCAGGTCGGCCGCGCGCCCGACCCAGGCGATGCGCGCGCCTTCGACGTGCAGAGCCGCGTCCGTCAGCGCTTCGCCGCCGTTGCCGTCTATCAAGCTTGCTCCGGTGAGTACATATTCCATTGTCTTCTCCTCCGATATTTTCCGATATTTTCAATGGTTGTCGTGTAAATTTGTCCCTTTTGTCCTAAATTATTATGCAGACTCGCCATAGAACAGAAGTAGTTTCAAGGAAGTCATGTCAAAATATACAGGCAGCTTGCAGGGGCGACTCACAGAAGTAGAACCAAGTTAATTATGCAAAATTTGCGAAACATTCCAACCTCATTGTCGAGCCACCCTTCCCTGATGATTCGGGGAAGGGCTGGGGATGTGGTAGAAAAGCGGCGATTCACGTATTCTCATTTCTTTCTTGGGATTACTTCTGTGCCTCTGTGGTGAATCCTCATTCATTTAATTCTTGCTGTGATACAAATCCGCCGGCGACGATGCCAAGCCCGACGCGATCTTGGGCGGTGTCATATAAGCGCGCTTGGAATGGCTCAAGCCGCTGCCAAGCATCGCTTCCAGGAATTTCAGCTGCACGCGCGCCGGGTTCAAGAATGGCACGCCAAGTTCGGCTTGGCAGGCTTCGGGAATCTCTAGGAAGCCCATGCTCATGCAGCCGACAATCAGCGTATCGGCGCGGTCTTCTTGAATGGCTTTTCGCCCTTCTTCGATTGTAACTTCAATGGCTAGTTCGCGGTCGCGGTGCAATTCCAGCACGGGGATATTGACCGCGCGTACGCTGGCCAGCTTCTCGCCACCGCCGGTATTGCGCATCTGTTCTTCCATGGGACCAATCACGCTATCGGTAACAGTGATGACCGAATAACGGCGTCCCAGCGCCGATGCCATCAATGCCGTCGCCTGCCCCGCGCCGACCACAGGAATATCGACCATTTCGCGCAGCGCGCCCAAGCCCGGATCGCCATAACAGCCGAGCAAGATGCCATCCCAGCCCTCGGCTTGCAGTTCATAGGCTTTCTTCACCGTCTCGGGGATGGACAGGTATTCTTCGTACATGCTCTCAATCGAGCCAGGACCGGCCGGGATGTCGGTGATATCAACTTCGGTTTCGGAAGCGGCGAAGCGCTGCAGGTACTCGCGCCGCCGCCCCAGTTCGGCTTGGCCTTCGGCGCTGCGCCCCATGGGACCGGATACGAGGTAGATGAGTTTCATTTGATGCCCCCTGTTGTCAGTTATCTGGGCGGCTCAGCGGACGTTGTTGAAAAACACCCCCAATCCCGTAGGTCTATGTCTACGTGACCCCGGCCCCTCCTCGCCATAGAGATGGCGAACGGGTTTGGGGTGGGGAAATCGAGTATTTCAACAGAGTCCAGCGAGCCGCCCCTACATTCCTTGCTTAAGGCGATTCTGTGCGCCCTCTGATTCAATAAACCGCGTCGCTCATGCGACGAGAAGTCTTGTCTTTTTGTGTTAGCGCGGCATTCCGGTGACCTTATCGCTGCCGCCGAGCGGCTATGGTGAATTGCCTTTACCTTTAGATTTTATCCAGCGCGGCGCGCGCCATATTCGCCGACGTCTCGAATGCCCAAGCCACGCGATTGACGCCGCGCAGCAGGTGTGTGCGCGTGACGCGGCGCATGTGATGATCGGCATCAGCCAAGTCCAGCGCCGGCGCTAAATCGGGCAAGGCGGGCACACGCACGGCTGGCTCGTTGCGGAAGCGTCCCTTGCGCGTGTAATTGATTAAGACCAGCTCGCGCGCCATGCCCAGCAAGGCGTCATTGATGGCGCGGACGCGCGGGTCATCCACGGCGGCATCGGCCAAAGCAGCCGACTGCGCGTATAAGTCGCCCAGGGTGGCGTTCAAGTCCTCCAGCGCGGCGTATGCGGGTCCGAAGTCGGCCTCCGCGCCGGCTGCCGCCGCGTATTCGTCCAAGGTGGCTTTGAACTCGGCTGTTAGCGCGCGGAAGTCATAAGGATGCAGCGGGTTGTTGACCAAGCGCTGCAGGGCAGTTGCATAGACGCGCAGGTCGCGCATCAGATTGTCCTTGTCGGCGATTTCCAGTTGATCGTTTTCCGTGTGCCAGGCGATGTTCGCGCCGCAGCCGCCAACCGGATAATAACCCATTTCTTCCGCCTTCGACAGCGGCATGGACGAAAGCAGCATGAACAAACTGGAGATGCCGATGTTATTGAAGGAGTAATCGCCTGCTTGGTGCGGCCGCTCGCCGCTGAAGCCCTTGCCAGTCGAGTCTTTGACCGAGACGGCGGCGAAGTCTTCGACTTCCGACATGACGGTTACGCCACGGTACTCGGTCGCCCAACGGCAGCCGGGCGAATCGATATTCATCTGCGCCACGCAATTGCGCGCCAGGTCGAGCCCGAAGGCGTCGGCATACCAGGTCGACGCCCCATAGCGCCCGGTGGAGTGGCCGGACCACCAAGCGACGCGCAGGCTGCGCGCCATGCCATCGCGATTGTTGTGGAAGATGCGCGCCAGCTCCAGCAGGGTGGCGTCGCCGACGGCGTTGTCGCCGATGCCAACATCCCAGGAATCGAGATGACCATGCACCAGCACAAAACGCTCTGGCTCGATATTGCCTTTGATTTCGGCGACCAAGCAAGGGCATTCGAACCAGCCTTCTTTTAATTCTGTGTGCAAGTTTACGTTGAGCGCGCCCGCACCCGCCTGGTCCATCTGTTCCAGCAGGTCTTCGCCATCTGGGCGATTGATGGATAGAACGGGGATGGTCGGCTGGCGATGGTAATTGTCCAAGTCGGGCGCGCCCCAGATGGTCGTGCAGATGCCCCAATGGATGTCGACGCCGGGGTTGATGAAAATCGCGCCCTTTGCGCCTTTATTTTGGAAGTACCAGACCGGCGGCGGACCGCCAAAGCCATCAACCACCACGATTTTGCCCTCAACATCGACATCGGTCGTCGGCGAAAAATCGAAGAAGTCGACGCTGCGCCCAGCCGCGAAGCCGTCGATGCGCACTGCCTCGCCGCTGATGCCTTCCGCCGGCGTGCTGACCGAAAAGCCGGGCGTCTTGGCGCGATAGCTCTTGCCGCCCGCAGCCAGCGTCGCGCTGACCGGCACGCTCAAGAAGAGCTCCGGCATGTGCATGGTGTGGGGTACGCCCAGCGCCGACAAGCGCTCGGCGACATAGTTGAAAGCAGCGCGCTCGTCTGCGGAGGACGATTCGCGCACCAAAGTGGTGAAACGTTCTATCAAAGACCAAGGCTCATGTGCGTCCAGCGCGTCGAGCAAGGTATCTTCCAGGTCAGCCTGCTTGGATTCGTAAAGCGCTTGCATATTTGCTGTTTCCTCCATTTGAAAGTCTTTGAAAGTCTTGACAAGGTTAAATTGTTTCGGCCGCTGGCGCAAAGCAAGCAAGCACCATGCCTGTTGGCTGCTATAAATGTCCTGATACGGCTCGGGCAGATTGTGCTATCGTTTTCCCGAATGCAGAACCGAATTATATTCAACGTTGACTGATTGTAACAAGCGCGAGCGGTCTGTCAAAATAAGTGTGGCGAGAGAGTGTAACCTTTTCGCATAATATGCAATATACAGTGGGTGATATATCGGACGGCCACAACCGATTGCCAGATGTTATTTGTTCTTTTCTTCTGCCAGATTCGTTACACTACTTGTTACGACAAAGCGCTAGCCTAGAGCGAGCTTCAGCCAGTCTATGAATCACAATACCCTCGCCAAGGCAATTGCCCAAGCCCGCCGCGCTAGAGCAGACCAGCTCGCGGGATTCATAGAGCTGCTTCGCTTCCCGTCAATCAGCCAGGATCAAGCCTACCAGCCGCAATTGCTGGCTTGTGTAGATTGGCTGGCTTCCGAGATGAAGCGCGTCGGGTTAGACAATTGCCGGGCGATCGCGACGGCGGGCAATCCCGTCCTCTATGGCGACTGGCTGCGCGCGGGCGCGGACAAGCCGACTATTCTCATCTACGCGCACTATGATGTTCAGCCGGTTGGCGATGCCGCGCTTTGGCAGACTGACCCATTCGAGCCAAGCATTGTTGACGATCGCCTGATCGCGCGCGGCGCGGTGGATGACAAATGCGGCATTTGGGTCAATCTCAAAGCTGTCGAGTCTGCGCTTGCTGTATCGCGCAAGCTGCCAGTCAACCTCAAGTTCATTTTCGAAGGCGAAGAGGAACTCGGTTCGCGCAATACGGGCGATTTCGTTCGGGCGCAAAAGGCGCTGCTGGCGGCCGATGCGCTGATTATATGCGATGGGCCTTTTTCGTCGCGGCAACCGCTAATCGGCACCGCGGTTCGCGGCGCAATTATGGGCGAAGTGAAGCTAAAGGGACCGCCGCATGACCTGCATTCCGGGCGCTATGGCGGGGCGGTGAAGAATCCGCTGCATGCCGCCGCGCGCGTCATCGCCTCCTTCCATGACAAAAGCGGACGTGTTCAAATCGACGGCTTCTACGAAGACCGCGTGCCACTATCGGAAGGCCAAGCGCGGCATTTGAAGCAACTTTGGCAGACGATTGGACCGGGCTTGCAGCGCGCAGCCGGGGTCGACGCATTCTTTGGCGATGCCCTTGGTAACTTCGCGGAAAGGACGACAACGCAGCCTACGCTGGATGTCAACGGCATTTACGGAGGTTATCAAGGCGAAGGCGCGCGCGCAATCATCCCGGACCAAGCGGGCTTCAAGGTTACGATGCGCATAGTAGCCGGGCAAGATGCCGACGCGATGTGGCGGCGCTTCGTCGAGCATGTCATGTCATTCGCCGAGCCCGGTATTGACATCGACGCCGAGCTGATTAGCATCGCTCATCCTTTCTTGATGCCGGAAAACGGACGGGAGATCCAAGCGATTCAGCGCGCGCTTAAAGCCGCCTTGGGCAAGCAGGCGCTGCTCATGCGGTATGGCGGCTCGCTGCCGATTGGCGGCATCCTCGGGCGGGAGCTTGATGTGCCGGTAACGATGTTCGGCTATGGCGCGGGTGACAATTCTCACGCGCCGAACGAGTATATTGTCATTGAGGATTTTCACAAAGCGATTGAGCTGGCGATTCATCTGTTGTTTGAATTGGGCGGCGACAGTTAAAGATGCGCTTCGTGAATCGCTGGCGGAAAACCCAGCCGGGTCCGAGCCGGGTCCGAGACTAGATGGAACAAAGGCTCTGACCAGAGCAATCGCGTCAAGGACCAATATATTTCGCATGTTACATCTAGCTAGAAAATTTTGAGGCTTATGACGGTCTGCGGCAGGGCAATCGCTTCAAATTTTATTCACAACATAGGCACCAAGAGTCGCGTAGGGCGCGTAGGGCGCGTGGACACTGCCCTTCGACACAGCCCTTCGACACAGCCCTGCGACAATGACCGCCAACACCTAGAATTATCCGTAAATATGCCAAAAAAGGACGTAATGTAGGGGCGATTGACGGTCAGTGTCCACGCGACCCTGTGCCGCGCGTAGACACTGCGGGTCAATCGCCCACGATTTTGCGCCAAATTTCATGGGCGAGCCTTGGCTCGCCCCTACAATTCATCAGTTTGATGTTAAATTCGACAGTTATGGATTTTGAAGCGATTGCCCTGGGGTCTGCAGCGGCGGCCAGTGTCGACGCGACCCGCGGCGCTTAAGAAAAATCTGCTACGATTACGGTGCAATTACGTTGCGATTACTATTTTCCCTGACTGCTTGCGCCTTGCGCGAACAAAATCAATTAAGCGACAATACGCTGATGTTCTCATTCCCTTTCTTTGCTAACGAGGTTCAGCTATGAAAACCATGTCATTCGATTTCAACTCCCGCCGCTCCATGATTAGCGCGCGGCGCGGTATGGTCGGCGCGAGCAACCCGCTGGCGGCGCAAGCCGGGCTCAACATTTTGCGCCAAGGCGGCAATGCCGCCGACGCCGCCGTCGCCACATCGGCCGCGATGAATGTGATGGACCCAGGTTCCTGCGGCATCGGCGGCGATTGCTTCGCCCTCTACTACGACGCCCGGACCAAGCAAGTTAGCGCCTTGAACGGCAGCGGCCGCGCGCCAAAAGCCTTAACTTTGCATGCCGCGCGCGCGCTCGGCTGGGAAAAGATGAACCCCCGCCACGCCCATTCCGTAACCGTGCCCGGCGCTGCGCGCGGCTGGCATGACTTGCTGGCAAGGCATGGCAGCATGACGCTGGCTGATGCCTTGCAAGACGCCATCCACTACGCCGAGCAGGGCTATCCGCTGGCGCCGGTGCTGGGCTATCGCTGGCAGCGATCGGGCGCGTTTTTGCGCGCGGCGGCTCATGCCGAGCAGTACCTGCCCAATGGCATCACGCCCAAAGCCGGGCAAATCATGCGCTTGCCAGACCTGGCAAAGACATTGCGCGCCATCGCCGAGGGCGGTCCCGACGCCTTCTATAGCGGACCCGTCGCCGATGCCATCGTTAGCTCGCTGCAAGAACAAGGCGGTTTGATGACCCACGAAGATTTGCGAGACCATCGTTCCACTTGGGACGAGCCAATTGCTACTGATTATCGCGGCTTTAGGATTGTTGAATGCCCGCCCAACGGCCAAGGCTTAACCGCGCTCATCGCGCTAAATACCGCCGCGAATTTTGACTTGGGCGCGCTCGCATGGGATTCGCCGCAGCGCATCCATTGGATGGTCGAGTGCATGCGGCTGGCATGGGCGGACGCCCACGAATACATCGCCGATATGCGCTGCGCCGACCTGCCGCTGGACAAGCTGCTGAGCGCGCAATACGCGGCCGAGCGCGCCGCGCTGATTCAAGATTATTCCGCAATCGATCCGCCGCCGACGCCCGGCGAGCTGCCCGGCGGCTCGGACACCATCTACCTCAGTGTGGTTGATGGCGCGGGCAACGCTTGCTCCTTCATCAAGAGCTTGTATATGGGTTTTGGCGTTGGCATCGTCGCCAAGGGAACCGGCGTCTGGCTGCAGAACCGCGGCGCTGGCTTCTCGTTGAAGCCCGGACATCGCAACTGCCTGGCAGCGGGCAAGCGCCCCTATCACACCATTATCCCAGGCATGGCGCTGAAGGACGGCGCGCTCTGGGCGAGCTTTGGCGTGATGGGTGGCTTCATGCAGCCGCAGGGGCACTTCCAGGTCATCAGCGCCCTGGTCGACGACAATCTCAATCCGCAGGAAGCGCTAAATCGACCGCGCTGGATGATCCAGAATGGCGACCCCGGCGGCAGCCTGCTTATCGAAGAAGGCACGCCCTTTAAGACAATGGCGGAGCTGGCGCGGCGCGGTCATCGCATCGAGCCAGTCGCGGGCAACGCGCGCGCGGCTTTTGGGCGCGGGCAAATCATCCGCTACGATGTGGAAACTGGCGTGATGCACGGCGGCAGCGAGCCGCGCGCCGATGGGCAAATCGCGGCATATTAGGCAAATTCACTCGCGGCAATAGCCCGCACATTGGCATACTAAGCCGCAACGACAATTACTTTGCGCCTTTGTGGTGAATCCTATTTTGGCGAATCCCGCCACCCATCAAAAACGAGAAATCGGATTTTTTATTTTTCTCGCATATTATGTAAAATTGTTTGCGTAATCGGTTTCCTATATGCTATTATTCTCATTAGTCATTTTATTGGACGCATATTGCAGTCCCTTGACTGGTGTTGGCAGGGCCGAGCGACCATTCGCTAAATATCAATTCCATAGTGGCGGTGGGCTAAAAGGAGGTTTTATTGAAGGACATTAATCCAGTAAGCATCCCGTTCTTGTATGCTCAATTCTGCACAATTAGGAGGTAGTAATGAAAGGCTTCAAGCTTCTTTTCGCAATCGCTATACTGGCGCTGGCGCTTGCGCCAGTTGGCGCGCAGGATGCCACCACCGTCTCCATGTGGTTCGCCGAAGGCGCTACGCTGGACTGTTGGGGTCCGATTATGATGGAATTCAATGACGTTGACCCGTCGGTTCAGTTGGAAATCGTGCCGCAGGCGGATACCTGGAACGCTACCCGCACCGCGGTTGTTGGGGGGGGGGGACCTGATATTGTACGCACGCCAGGTCCCTCTTTTGTTTACGAAATGGCGCAGGCGGGCTTAATCCTGCCTATGGACAGCTTCGCCGAATCAATGGGCTGGAGCGACTTCTTCTTCGATTGGGCGCTGGACCTGGGCTTGGTCGACGGCCAGCTCTACAGCCTGTCCGATGAGCTCGAAACGCTGCTGCTCTATTACAATACAGACGTCTTCGAGGCGAACGGCTGGACGCCCCCCGAGACTATGGACGAACTGAATGCCCTCGGCGAAGAGGTTGCCGCGGCCGGTTACACCGTTTTCTCCCATGGCAATGCCAGCTGGCGGCCCTCGAACGAATGGTTCGTGGGCGAATACATGACCCAAATCGCCGGTCCGCATAACGTCTACAAAGCGCTGACCGGGCAAATCGCCTGGACCGACGAGAGCATGGTCGAAGCGATGGAAGTCCTGGACGCGCACATGCAGGCTGGTTGGTACGGTGGCGGCATCGACCTCTACTTCACCAACGAAGGACCAACCCGGCGCGCGATGCTGGCTGATGGCTCGGCTGCAATGAATATCGAAGGCAGTTGGGCAATCCGCGAGTTGAGCGATTACCACAGCGAATCGGGTCAAGGCTGGGATTGGGTATCTGTACCCAGCAAGACCGGTGACGATCACTTCACCATCGGCATGGGCAACACCAGCTCCATCAATGCCAATAGCCCGAATCCCGAAGCAGCCGCCAAATTCCTGACCTGGTACTTCTCTCCGGAAACGCAGGGCAAGATGCTGACGTCCTGCCTCAAGGGGCCAGCTCCCGTCGAGATTTCGGCAGAAGTCATGGGCGAGCTCGACCCGCGCATCGCGAAGGTCTATGCCGACCTGTCCGACGCTTCCGCGAATGACCGCTATGGCTATACCACCTGGACCTTCTGGCCACCCAAGAGCGATGTCTACATCTACGAAGAAGTAGAGCGCGTTTGGACCGGCGATATCAGCGTGATGGAATATCTTGAAGGCTTGAACGAACTCTTTGCCGAAGAGCTCGCAGCCGGAGACATCCCGCCGATTCCAAACCGATAATACGCATCTTTCTGGCGCTGACCCTCAACCGGGCGGTCAGCGCCTCTGCGTCCCAGGAGACGTCCCAGGAAAGGAAATGACGATGGCGGTACTGGCGCAAAAGAAACCGACTTCTATTATTGAAAAGCTCAACGATGAAAGCTGGCGGCGTAAATTTTTGCGCAACGTCATCATCCCCTGGATCTTCATTGCCCCGCTGCTGATTATCCACATATTCGTCGTCGCCATTCCGGCTGTGCAAGGCGTCTACATGTCCATGACCGATTGGGGCGGCATTAACCCCAATGTCAACTTCATCGGCTTCGAGAACTATCAAGAGCTTTTATTCGAAGACCGATCATTTGGCAAGTCGCTGAGCAACAATATCGTCTGGATGGTCTTTTTCCTGACTGTACCTTTTATTATGGCGCTCTTCTGCGCGACTCAATTGGCGCAAATTAAACGCGGCGGCATGCTCTACCGCAGCATTCTCTTTATCCCCTATGTCTTGGCCAGCGTGGTAACGACCACAATATGGAAGAACCTGCTCAACCCGAAGCAGGGCATCGTCGCCGCCATGGCCGATTTTGTAGGGATTGAAGGCTTCAATGTCGCATTTCTTGGGCGCACCGATACCGCCTTGATGTCCATCGCCTTCATCGATAACTGGCATTTTTGGGGCTTCTTGATGATTCTGTTCCTGGCGGCGATGCAAGCCATCCCGCCGGTGCTCTACGATGCCGCCAAGATTGATGGCGCCAACCGCTGGCAGGAATTCCGCCATGTAACCCTGCCCGGCATCCGCCCGATCGTGCTCTTCATGTTTATGATGGTGGCAATCTGGTCCTTCCTGGCATTTGATTACATTTGGCTGATTACACAAGGCGGACCGGGCGGCGCGTCCGAAGTCATCGCCACGCAACTTTACAAGAACGCCTTCCAGCGCTTTGAAGCCGGTTACGCCGCCGCGCAAGGCGTGGTTATTAGCATATTTGCCGGATTCATCATCTTGATATTTGTCATGCTGCGGCGGAGAGGATGGGATATATGAGCGCCATCGGCAGAGTATCAATACGCGACACAGTCCTGCAGCGCGGAAGCAGCGCACAGCGAGGCAAGCTGCTGGTCTTCAACCATACTGTGCTGCTGCTCCTGACTGCCTTCGCCGTCATACCGCTGGCTGTCTTGGTATTTAATTCGCTCAAAACAGAGCTCGAAATCGGGCAGAACCCGCTGGGACCGCCTCGCAGTATCATCATCGAAAACTTTGCGGAGGCTTGGGAGCAAGGCAATTTCGCCGTTACCATGCGCAACAGCGTCATTTACGTGGTCTTTACGATTGCCGCCGAGTTGGTGCTAGGCGGCTTGGCTGCCTACGCCTTGGCGCGCAAGCGACCGCCCGGTTCCGATGTGCTCATGCTCTATTTCTTGGTCGCCTCGACCATCCCAGTATGGATGTATATCGTCCCGCTCTTTGTACAGATGCGCACGATGAAACTGCTCGGCACCTTCCATGGCTTGATTATCATCTATATTGCCGGCAATGCGCCCTTGACCATCTTCCTGCTGCGCTCCTACATGATTGACTTGCCCCGCGAGCTGGAAGACGCCGCCCGCGTCGACGGTGCCAACGAATTCCAGGTGCTGACGCGCATCGTGCTACCCTTGACCAAACCCGGCTTTTTGACTGTTGGTTTGGTGGTTGGCTTGGGCGTCTGGAACGAATACACCATGGCGCTGACCTTTGTCCACGACCCGAACCGATTCCCGGTCACGACCAGCTTCGCCAAGTTCGTCGACCGCTTCGACACCAATTGGGCTTTGACCAGCGCCGGTGCCATCATCATCCTCTTCCCGGTCATGGTGCTGTTCTTGGCGCTGCAGCGCCAGTTCATCGAAGGCTTGGCGGAGGGCGGCATCAAGACCTAGCCAGCATAAACTAGCAACATAATCCAGCCATGAAGCAATAGAACGGTTTCGGGAGCGAAGGGGAAGCCAGCCTTGGGCTGGCTTCTTTGTAAACTTAGCGCAAACTTAGCAGGGCAAACATTTAGGAGTAGAAAATGACACTTCCCGCTGATTATCTGGAACGGGTATACGCCGGCGTACTGGGCAAGCTGATTGGCGTTTATCTGGGCCGCCCCTTTGAAGGCTGGTCCTACGAAGCGATTACCGAGTATCTTGGCGAAATCAATTATTACGTGCACGACCGCCTCAATGTGCCGCTTATCGTTACCGATGATGACATTTCTGGCACCTTCACCTTTGTGCGCGCGCTGGAAGATTATGCCTTCAATCGCGATTTGACAGCCGCGCAGATTGGGCAGACCTGGCTCAATTACCTGGTCGAAGATCAAACGGTGCTCTGGTGGGGCGGCATGGGCAATTCTACCGAGCACACCGCCTATTTGCGGCTGAAACAAGGCTACCAGCCGCCGCTCAGCGGCTCGGTGGAGCTAAACGGCAAGGTCGTCGCCGAGCAGATTGGCTCGCAGATATTCATTGACGGCTGGGCTATGGTCGCGCCGGGCGATCCCGAATACGCGGCCGACTTGGCTGGGCGCGCCGCTTGCGTCAGCCATGGCGGCGAAGCCATCTATGGCGCGCAGTGCCTGGCGGCGATGGAAGCGCAAGCCTTCGTCGAATCCGATATCAATAAGCTCATTGATACCGGGCTTTCCGTGATACCCGACGATTCCATCATCTATACCATGATTAACGATATCCGCGACTGGTATGCCAAGGAACCCGACTGGCGCAAGGGGCGCGAGCTGCTGGCGCAGCATTATGGCTATCACATTTATGGCGGCAACTGCCACATGATTCCCAATCACGGCTTGATCGTCTTGTCGATGCTCTATGGCGATGACGATTTCCAGCGCACGCTGATGATTGTGAATACCAGCGGCTGGGATACCGACTGCAATTCCGGTAATGTCGGCTGTCTGATGGGCATCAAGGACGGCTTGGCCGGCTTGGAAACGGGACCCGATTACCGCGGTCCTGTCGCCGACCGCCTGTATATCCCGACTGCCGATGGCGGCAATGCCATCACGGATGCTGTTACACAAACCGTCCGCCTGGTGAATTCGGGCCGCGCGCTGCAAGGCTTGCAGCCAATCGCGCCAAAAGATGGCGCGCGCTACCACTTCGACTTGCCCGGGGCGGTGCAGGGCTTTATGAATGACGAGGCGATTGAAGCGCGCGATGTCTGCGCAATCAGCAATGTGCTTGCGCCCGATTTGAGCGCCAAGGGAAAACGTATGCTGGCGCTGGATTTCTCCGCTTTGGCACCGGGGCGGGTCGGGCGCGTCGAGACAGCCACCTTTGTACCCTCGCTTGCGGTGCACAATCACTTCGAGGGTCCTGGCTATAGTTTGATGGCCAGCCCCAGGCTCTCGCCGGGCCAGACAATCCGCGCGCGTGCCATGTCCGCGGACGAGAATGATTGCCAGGTTGATGTCTCGCTCTACGTTCAGCATTACGACCGCGACGACAATCTCGTCGTTTTGACTGGTTCGGGCGCGTCTTTGTCCGCGGGCGAGTCGGCTGAACTGGCATGGCAGGTGCCGGACCTGGAAGGCTATCCCATTGCCAAGGTCGGCTTGCAGATTCGCGGAACCGGCGGTGCCAGCGGCCGCATTTACCTCGATTGGCTGACTTGGGACGGCGCGCCCAATGTTCGCTTCAAGCGCCCGCACCAGCGCAATTTCGCCCGTTGGGATCGCAAGCTGGGCGGCATCATGTGGCGGCGCGCCTGGGTCAACGGCCTTGATGCGGCCAAAGGCAAAATGGTCTTTCTCGACTTTTATCCAGAAACCTATCGACTGATTCAGAACGTGGGGCGCGGGCTGATAATGACCGGCTGCCGCGACTGGAGCGACTATCAAGTCAGCGCCAAGATTACGCCGCACATGTGCAAAGCTGGCGGGCTGGGCGCGCGCGTCCAAGGCATGAAGCGGCACTATGCGCTGCTCTGCGACCAAGAAAGTACCCGCCTGGTTGCCAGCTGCGAGGGCGAGGACACGGTTTTGGCGCAAGCCGACAGTGGCTGGACATTCGGCAAAGAGCACCAGCTTAGGCTCAAGGTCGAAGGCGACACCTTGAGCGGCTATGTCGATGGCGCGCTGCGCGTGAAAGCCAAAGACCCATTGGCGCGCTTCAGCGGCGGCGGCATCGCGCTCATTGCCGAAGAGGGCAGGCTTGCCTGCGAAGATGTCGCGGTGGAGCCAGTGTAGTAGGCTGCCCTATCTAAGAATCCTTGCAATCAATCCTATCCTATGCCGTTTAGAAAACGACGGCGGGGGCGGACCAGCCTTCAGCGCTCCGTCCCCGCAATCCCAAGCCCATGACCCAGCCGCGCATCCTCAGTTACGGCGAAATCGACCTCGATATTTACCTCAAGCTCGACCGCATGCCAACATTGAACCGCGCCGGCAATACCCAGGACGAATTTGAGAACGTCGGCGGCGCAGCGGCAAACAGCGCCATGTGGCTGGCGAATTGGGGCATCGCCACGCGGCTGTTGGGGCACGACCTCGGCGACGACCGCGCCGGCGATACCGTCCGCGGCTTGTTGGGCGCGCTGGATCTTCTGGATACGCGCTATATCGCCTGCCACGCCGGTTATCGCAGTCCGCGCTGTCAATGCCTGGTTACGCCGGATGGCGAGCGTAGCTTCATCATGCACTGGCTCGACGACTTGCGCATTAGCGAGCTGCAAGCGCCGATGCTGCAGGGCATAGAGTGGCTCAACCTGGATATGTCGGGTCCGCTTGCGCCGCGCTTGCGCGCCGCTCGGCTGGCGGCTGCGATGGCTATTCCCGTGCTGGTCAATGATATTTACACGCCGAATCACGCGCTGTTGCCCACTGTCGACACATTGGTGATTTCAGCCTCCGTCGCCCGCAGCAAGCTGCCGGGCAGCGAACCCTTGGCGCTCGCGCAGAGGCTGCGCGAAGCGGGCGATTGCCACGTCATCATCACCGACGCCGCGGCCGCGGTAAGTTTGCTGCCGCGCGAAGGCGGCCAGCGCCAGATTCAGCCGCGGACCGTCCGCGCGCTTGATACCACCGGCGCTGGCGATACTTTCAAGTCGGGCTTGCTCTATGGCTTGCTGGCCGGCCTGCCGCTGCAGGAAGCGGCGCGCTGGGGCTGTGCCGCCGCCAGTCTGATGTGCCAATTCCCCGGCACCACCCGGCACCTGGCGGAGCTCGATGCCGTCGCCGAATACCTGCCTTAGCCCCTGCTGCTGACATATTCTTTGATAAACTTGCGTCCTCTGCGCATCAATTATTTTACCCGCCTGGGCTTAATGCAGGACTAGCGCAGGATTGATGAAAGGCAAAAGCAATGTTCCTCGATACACTGGCGCGGCATTATCACGAGCGACCTGAAAAAATCGCTATAGAACTGATTAGCGACCGCGCGTCGCTGCAGGTAAGCTATGCGCAACTGAAACAGCATGTCGAGCGCAGCGCGGATCACTTGCTCGCGCTGGGTCTCGAGCGCGGCGACCGCGTCGCCGTTCAGTTGCCCAAGTCGCTGCCTTTCATCTATTATCACTTGGCGGCAATGCAAATCGGCGCGATATTCTTGCCACTCAACCCGGCTTATCCCGAAGCGGAATTGCGCTATTTTCTGGCTGATTCGGGCGCGCGCGTCTTCATTGCCGATGCCAAAGACGCGTCGCTTGCCAATTCTTTCGCCAATTCTTTCGTCAATTCTTTCAGTGAAGAGCTACCCGCGCTGCGCCAAACGGTTTACATCGACCAAGCGCAGCGCAGCGGCGCGGATTGGCTGGCAAGCCTGCCGCCCAGCCGCGGGCATTCCCTGCCCAGCGACCCACCCAGCGACCCGAATCAGACAGCCATGATGCTTTACACCAGCGGCACCACCAGCCGCCCCAAAGGCGCGCGCATCACGCATGGCAACTTGACCGCCAATATCGCTGCCTTGCACGAAGCCTGGGGCTGGCGCGAAGATGATGTGCTGCTGCATGTCTTGCCCATATTCCACGTGCATGGCTTGGTGGTGGCGCTGCATGGCGCGCTGCACGCCGGGGCGACTGCTGTGCTCACAAGCGCCTTCGACGCGGCGGCGACCTTGGATTTGCTGCGGTCGGGGCGCTTCAGCGTCTTCATGGGTGTGCCGACCATGCACCGGCGCTTGTATCAACAGGCAGCCGAGTGTCGCTATGACCTCAGCGGCATGCGGCTCTTGACATCTGGCTCCGACCGCTTGCCCGACGACTTGTTTTTTGGCTATCAGCGCGTCTTTAACGTTACCTTGCTGGAGCGCTATGGCATGACCGAGACGGGTATGAACCTGTCCAATCCCCTGCATGGGGAACGGCGCGTTGGCGCGGTGGGCTTGCCCTTGCCCGGCGTATCCGCGCGCATCGTCGAGCCCGACAGCGGCGCGGTATTGGCGGATAATCGAGTTGGCGAACTGCAAATCAAAGGCGATCATGTATTCGCCGGCTATTGGGGGCAGCCGCAAAAGACGGCTGAGGCTTTCACGCATGATGGCTGGCTGCGCACGGGCGACCTGGCGCTGCGCGAGCCAGATGGCTATTACACGCTCAAAGGTCGGGCGAAGGATCTGATAATCAGCGGCGGCTTGAATATCTACCCGCCCGAAGTTGAGCTGACGCTGATGGCGCATGGGGCGGTAGCGGCTTGTGCCGTTATCGGCTGCCCGGACGAAGAATGGGGCGAAGAAGTCGTCGCGGTCATCGTGCCGCAGGCGGGCGCAACGATAGACTGCGCCGAAGTCATCGACTTTTGCCGCCGACAGCTGGCGGCTTACAAAGCGCCGCGCCGCGTCATGATCGTGGACGAACTGCCTAGTAACGCGCTGGGCAAGGTACAAAAAGCCAAATTGCGCGCAAGCTGCTGCTCATAGCGCGATTGGCGCTGCCTTGCATTAGCGCGCCCATTTGAAAGCCTTGCGAATCTGCCGGACGCGGGCGCGCGTGGAGGCTGCCCCTTCATATTCTGCCGCCGCCAGCATGACCAGCGCGTGGCCGCGATAGCTTGGATATTGCTCGGCAATCACAGCCAGTCCGGAATATGACCAGGCGCGGATGAATTTATTTTCTTCGGCCGCGCTTTTACAGAGCGCGCACCAAAGTGGCTCGGCGCAGGCGGCTGGCAGGCATAAATCCCCCATCATTTGCAAGAGGTGCAGGCGCGCTTGCCAGTGCCAGCCATGCTGAGTATCGCGCTGCAAGGTGCGGAGAACTTGCTGCGTTTGCCGCGGGGACAGTGCCGCCCCCGCGCTCACATAGCGCCGCAGCAGCCAGGACGAGGCGCTCCGCATGTGTCCGTCGTCGCTGTCAAGGAGATCGCAGAGCGCATTTAAGACTGTCGGCGACGGCGAAATCCGCGCTGCGATTGACTTCAAGCTGTTGATGTTTTTGCCATCATATTCGGCGATGGCTGTGATCAGGCACGCCAGGTCCGCTCTGCTCATTTGAGCTTGGGCAAGTGCTGGCTGGCTTGCTCAACCAGGGCGCGCAGGGCCGGCTGTCGCAGTTGTTCGGCGCTGCGGATTTTGATATGCCGCAGTTCCTTGCCCGCGCCTTCCAGCAAGTTTTCTGGGTCGGGCAGGTCCGCGCCATAGAAAAAGCCCAAGTTCAAGTGCTTTTTGAAAGGGGCGAGGTAGCAGAAGTGCTGCGACATCTTCTTGGGACCGACACCATAACCGGCGATCTTCTGCCGCGCCCAGGGCACCTCGGTGAGGCCCGGCATGACATCAGCCAGCAGGGCGCGCGCCTCGCTAGCCAGCGCTTGAATTTCGGGATTCGCGTTCGCGATGACCGCTTCAAAGTTGCCGTTTCCGCCGACGGTCTTGATGTTGAGTTTGGGCATATCCATCCTCGCGCTAGTGCTTGTGCTGGCTCATTTTACCCGCGGGGCGCGCCTGGCGTCAATTTGTCGTATGTGACATTCTAGGCAATCGCGCCAAAATCCATAACTGCCGCATTTCACATCAAACTGTGAATTGTAGGGACGAGCTACCGGCTCGCCCAAATGTGTGATATTGGTTGCGGGCGACCGAAGGTCAGTGTCTACGCGACCTACGCGATCTACGCGACCTACGCGCGGCGCAGAGTCGCCCCTACAGTCGGCTTTCACAAATGGATTCTGTTCTATTTCCGCAGGTTTTTCATTGGCGATGTATTATTTGTAGCAAAAGTCAGGCAGATTGTAGCAAAATTCATTGAATTTGCCACAATAGCGGACAAGCCTTGTAGGCGCGACAGATGGTCAATGTCTTCGCGCACTGCTTGAGGAGGTGGCAAACCGCGCAATTTAGGCTAGGGATTCAGGTTGCGCGCATGATATAATGCCGCGATAAGCGCGATGTAGCGGCGGTGATACATGCTTCAGGTTGTATCCTTCAATATCGGCGGTGCCCGCGGTATGCGGCCCGCGCCACATGACCATGAAAAATTGGCGCGAGATGCTATCAGCACCCTCAAGCAGGTTATCAATCCAGGGCAGCCGACAGTGATTGCGCTGCAAGAGAGTGGCTTGGCGATTGTTGATGGGATGCAAGTAAACGTGGGGCGCAGCATGGCGCGGCATTTAGGCGAAGATTATGAAGACGCCTTCGCCACCGAAGTCAGCATGTGCGATCACCCGCATCCAAACTTATGGCAACGACCGGCCTATCGCCGTATGATACATGCCGCCGAAGGCAATGCCATCGTGACCAATCTGCTCAGTGAAGAGTGGCCCTGGGGCAGTTATCCGAATTATAACCATTGCGGCATGGCGGGTTCTTGGGCGCGCCACACCGCCATCAGCCGCGCTTCGCTATACAGCAGCGGTAGCCGCGATACGCAGCCGCGCAACTTGATGGTCGCTTCCCTGAATTACCGCGGCATCCCGCTCTATTTTCTCAATACCCATCTGGGCTTGCTCATCGGCGAAGATCGCCGCGACCCGAGCTACGAGCTTTCGCGGGCGGCATCGCATATTCGTCAAGCGCAGGTAGGGGAAATACTGCATGTTGTGGAAGAACTGAAATGCGCGGACCATACAAATGAACAGCCCGAGCGCGCAATCTTGCTGGCTGGTGATTTTAATGCCCAGCCCGCCGCGCCAGAGATGGAAATGCTGCAGCGCCATTTTCGTTTATTGACGCCGGAGAACATTAAAGAAGAACTCTGGACGCACCAAAGTCACCGCATTTTGGTCGATCATATTTTGCTGCACGATCCTAAAGAACAATTTGAAGTGATTTCCTGCCACATCCAAAGCAAGATCCCCTTCGACGATTTGACCGACCACCGTCCCACAGTTGGCATCTTCGCCCGGTCATAAACCGCCGTTACGCTTTTAGTCAATTTGAGCGCGAGCCTTTCGGCTTGGCGCGCATTTTGCGCTGGCTTTTGTTGCGCCGGCTAAGGTGCTCGTGCATCTCGAGGAAATAATCGAGCGTCTGCCGCCGCGCGGCCGCATCCGCGGCATAGGCGTCCAGACCCTGTTTACGGCGCTGGCGCGTCGCCTCATAGATTAGCAAGGCTGCCGAAACCGAGACATTCAAACTCTGCGCAATGCCACGCATTGGAATCTTCACAATGCGGTCCGCCAATCCCAGCGCTTTGGCGGACAGCCCAGCCTTTTCGTTGCCGAACATCAGCGCGAGTTGCGGCTGGCTGAGGTCGGCGTCGAATATGGATTCCGCATTTGGTTCTAGCGCGGCGGCGACAATATGCCAGCCCTCGCTTTTCAAAGCGCGCAGCGCCTGTTCGCTGCCGCGATGCACACGAAAATTGAGCCATTTATTGGTCGCGGTCGAGCTGTTCTTGCCGACTTCTTTGGGGTCAAACTCGGGATGCGTCTCAAAGATGACATTGAGTTCTTGAATGCCGAAGGCATCGCAGCTGCGGGCGATAGCGCCCAGGTTATGAGGATCAAAGACATCTTCAATCAACACCGTCAAGCCGGCTTGACGCCGCGCGGCGACGCCTTTGAGTTTGTTTAGGCGTTCCTCGGTGGGCATGGCGATGTGGCAGTCGGCAACTCAAATTAACAGAATCAAGCGCAACAAGGCGATAATGAACCCGGGCGCGCATTGGTTCAATCGTCTAGAGCGCGTATTGTCGCCGATCATAACATAGTTCGCTGTTGATGTGGTGGCTAGCGCGTAGGGCAATGATTGGGAATGCCACAGATTCACTATGTTATAATGAGGGCAAAATGAAGATAGAAAAGGTCTGTTCTTATGATTGGCGCAACAATTGGTGTTCTGACAGCCGGCGGAGACAGCCCAGGCTTAAACGCGGCCATCCGCGGCATTGGCAAGGTCGCAATCGAGCGGCATGGCATGCGGGTGGTGGGTTTCCGCGATGGCTTCCGCGGTTTGATGCAAAACCGCGTCGAATGGCTGGGTCCCGAGCGCTTGAGCGGGATTCTCACCCTGGGCGGCACCATCTTGGGGACCAGCCGCGACAAGCCGCACAAGATGCCCATCGGCGGCAAAACGCTGAACATGATGGATGTCATGATCGAGAATTATCGCAAGCACGATTTGGCGGCTTTGGTCTGCCTCGGCGGCGGCGGGACCGCCAAGAACGCCTGGCGCTTGGCGCAGGAGGGCATCAATGTAGTCTGCTTGCCAAAGACGATCGACAATGATGTCAGCGGCACCGATGTTACTTTTGGCTTCGATACCGCCTTGAACATCGCCTCGGAAGCGATTGATCGCTTGCATTCCACCGCGCACAGCCATCACCGCATCATCGTCTGCGAGATTATGGGGCACAATACCGGTTGGCTGGCGCTGGGCGCTGGCTTGGCGGGCGGTGCCGATGTCATTCTCATCCCGGAAATACCCTTCAATATCGAGGTCATTGCCGAGTCAATCCGCGCGCGCAGCCGCGGCGGCAAACGCTTTAGCATCGTCGCCGTGTCCGAAGGCGCGATGACGCGGCGGATTGGCAGCAAACTGCTCGACGCCCGCGCCCGCATCAATAAAGCCGAGGCCGATATCAAGCGATGCGCCAATGACAAAAGCAAGCTCAATGCGGCGAAGAAACGCCGCCGCGCGGCCAGGGCGGAAGCCCGTGCGCTGGAAAAAGAGCGCAGCGGCGGAACCCTGCTGCTGACAGACGAGCTAGAAAAGCGCACGGGATTGGAATCGCGCGTGACCATCCTCGGTCATGTGCAGCGCGGGGGCGTGCCGTCGCCGGCCGATCGCCTGCTGGCGACGCGGCTGGGTACAGCGGCGTCCAATTTCATCGCCGCTGGCGCGTCGAATATCATGGTCGGGATAAACGGCGATCATGTGCGCGCCGTACCACTGGAGGATGTCGTAGGCAAGCGCAAAAACGTGCCGCTCGATCACCCCTGGCTGCGGACGGCGCGCGATTTGGAGATTTGCCTGGGCGATAAAGTTTGAGCGTCTGATAATTCTTCACAATCATTTGCCATGGAATCATATTGTTTGTACAATTGTTCTATAATATGGCAAGGACCTGATGACATACACCACGCAGCTTCAAAACGGTAGCGAATTAAATAGGCTGTATGAGACTGATCGGCCCATTCATGAGTGGTACAGGTTTGTATTGTCCTTTCCGCCACACTTGGTTCGCGCGTATATAGAGAAGTTTAGCATAGGAAAGGGGCAGATAATTCTCGACCCCTTTTGCGGAACGGGAACGACCCTTGTGGAGGCGAAAATACTAGGTATCAAGAGCGTTGGCGTCGAAGCCAACGCGATGGCGCATTTTGCCGCAAGCGTCAAAACAAATTGGGATGTAGACCCATGTGAATTGGGAAAATACGGGAATAGTATCGCAGAAAAAGTTCGTCCCAAAATCAACGAAAACGTTTTGGAATACGGTCCACTTTTCCGCGAAAATGGCGGGCACGAATCACGGCTTCGCACTTTGAGCTTGGAACAATCTCGTCTGTTGATAAAGGATTCAATAAGTCCGATTCCATTACATAAAGTGCTTGCCTTGCTCGATGCTATCGAAAGACAAAAGCCAAGCAGATTTCGAAATCATGCCAAACTGGCATTAGCAAAGCAGACGGTCAATGAGATCAGCAATCTTCGCTTTGGCCCAGAGATTGGAGTGGGCAAGCAAAAGCTCGATACGCCGGTTCTAAAGCCATGGCTAAGCGCTTTGAATAATATGGTAAGGGACTTGAAGAAATTTCGCACGTTATCGGATACGCCTGCAACAGTTGTTTCCGCTGATGCGCGGGATATGCGCGACGATTTGTCGCCTGGCTCGATTGACGCGGTAATTACTTCGCCACCCTATCCAAACGAGAAAGACTATAGCCGAACGACGCGACTTGAATCTGTATTGCTTGGATTTATCACTAGCCGCAAAGACTTGCGCATGCAAAAGCAGCGTTTCATCAGGTCCAATACACGTGGCGTCTATAAGTTCGATACGGATCACACCTGGGTTGAAAATGTGCCAAGGATTCAAGCGCTTGCGCAAACAATCGAACAGCGCCGGTTGGAGTTGGGAAAGACGTCCGGATTCGAGAAGCAGTATGCAAGCGTAGTGCGCCTCTATTTTGGAGGCATGGCTCGTCATTTGGCAGAACTAAAATTGTTGTTGCGCCCTGGTGCCAAACTCGCCTATGTGGTCGGCGATCAAGCCTCATATTTCCGCATAATGATTCGAACAGGGCAGATTCTGGCAGAATTGGCGGAGCGCTTGGGTTATAAAGTAATTGATATTGATCTGTTTCGTACCCGTTTTTCAACCGCAACAAAGGAACATCTACGCGAAGAAGTGGTGTTGCTTCAATGGAACGGTTGAACACCTCCAATGGCAAAAGCAAATAGGTATTCCCAGATAATTTACGACATCTTCATTCGCCGCTACAGCGACGGCGATGTGATTGTCCAATTTGAGCGCGATGACTTGGCGCGTTCCGCGCAGCAACTTGGCATCCCTCTACCCAAGAATCTTGGAGATGTCGTTTACTCATTTAGACATCGGAATCCACTACCCGACGCTATTATTGAGTCGGCTCCGCCGGGTAAAACCTGGGTGATTGTTGGCAAGGGGCAGGCGAAGTATGCCTTTGAACTAAAGTCGAAATCAAAAATTCTACCTGATACGATGTTGCCAATCACCAAGGTGCCAGATGCCACTCCGGGAATCGTATCGCGCTACGCTCTTTCTGACGAACAAGCCTTGTTGGCAAAAATTCGATACAACAGGCTAATCGATATTTTTACCGGTGTTGCTTGCTATTCGATCCAGAACCACTTGCGCACAACTGTGCAATCCATTGGTCAAATCGAAACAGACGAAATATACGTGGGGCTGGACAAACGAGGGGCGCACTATGTGTTGCCAGTGCAAGCCAAGGGCAAATTAGATCAGATTGGAGTCGTTCAAATTGAACAGGACTTGGCGCTTTGTGATGAAAAGTTTCCCGAACTGCTTGCGCGCCCAATAGCCGCGCAGTTAATGGATGCGGGAAACATTGCCTTATTTGAATTTGCTCGAGAATCCGATAATGAATTGGTGAAGTTAGCGGAGCGCCACTATCGCCTTGTGCCAGAGCATGAAATGTCAGCCGATGACCTAAAGCTCTATCGCAATCGTCGTGCGGACTAACTCGCCTTAACTGCTGCCCGCGCGCGCAAGCCGCAGCAAATCCGCCGCGGCATTGGAGAGGATGTTCGTGTCGGTCGCCACGCTGACGATCTTATAGCCGCGCTGTATCAATTCTCTGCCGTGTTCGGGACCAGCGGCGAATACGCCGGCGATGATGCCATGGCGGCGCGCAGTCGCCAGCAGTTCATCCAGCGCGGCGTCGAGTACCGCGTCGGACGGGTCGAAGCCGGCTTTGCCAGTCATGGTCAAGCGCAGGTCGCCGATGCCGATAAAGACGCCATCTAAGCCGGCGACGCTCATGATTTCGTCGCGGTTGTCATAGCCCCTTTGCGTTTCGATCATCGCCAGCGCGATGATACTGTCGTCGGCCTGTTCGGCATAATCATCGCCGGCGTAAACGCGGGCGCGCGTTGGACCCAAGCTGCGATAACCGCGCGGCGGGTAGCGGCAAGCGCCCACGAAGGCTTCGCATTGCGCGCGCGTTTCGATCATCGGGCAGATGATGCCATACGCGCCGGCGTCCAGCAGCTTCATGATATCGCCCGGCGTATTCCAATTGACCCGCGCCATCGGCGTGGTTGCGGTCGTCGAGACGGCTTGCAGCATCTGTATCGCTGTTTCCATGCCCATCATGCCGTGCTGCATATCAATCGTGAGGCTGTCCCAGCCTTGATGCGCCATCAGTTCGGCTGACCAGGCGCTGGGGATATGCAGCCAGCCATTCAAGGCGGCTTTGTCTTGCTCCCATAGCGCGCGCACACGGTTTTCTCGCATGATATGCTCTTTCTTTGTTGGTGGATGCACTGCGGCGGATTATAACGCTTGGGCGCGAATATGCCCAATCGGATAGGGCAATCGCGCCAATATCAAGATGGCGGGGCGACAGCCGCCACCGACCGCCAATCGCCCCGCCATTGCTTGCGCATTTATGTTCTTATCAGGAATCTACGCAGTCAGCTCGATTCTGATTCTGTCGGTCCTCTGGCCCAGCTTGCCATTGATCTTCGTGCCGGCAAAACGCATGACAATCGTCTGCTGGCTGGACACGCCGCAAAATGAGGCTTTATATATATCGTCAGCGCCATTATAGAGTTTGCCGGTCAAGCCTGGGGTGTAGTGGCTGATACGAATCCAGCGGTCGGACCCTATGCGGCTGTCATCAGGATAGTCTTGCGGATATTGCAGCATTGTTGGCTTGCCATCCTTCAGACTATAAATACGGATGGCAATGCCGTCGGTCTCGAAGTCGCCCGTGGCATGCCCGAACGAGCTCGCTATGTGTAGCGCAGCTATATTCAGATAAACAGCTACACAATATGTTCCTTCGGAATTGATATAGGTTACTTCTGTGTTATCAATTTCGGGGGCGGGCAGCTTCTTCGCTCGCGGCGCTTTCGCCTGTGACGGCAAAACGAGTACGAAGGAGAGGCAAAGCAAGAGGCAAAGGGCAAGGAACTTACGGAGTTTCATGATAATGAATCCTTTCGATTAGTGGACGCGCACATTCTATATTTTTTCCAATTTGCGCTGCAAGCGCAGAGCGATAGTGTTGGCTAAACGTAGCCTAAGAGTAGGCAAATCGAATAGAAAACCCGCGCTTTGCCTAGCTATGAATGATGTCTTTACCGGCCGGCTGGTCGCAGGCTACAATTGCGCGCTTAGCTTATCAATCCGAATCAATCCGAATCTCAATCCGAATCTCAATCCACATTTGAATCCGAATCTCAATCCGCATCGAGTTGCGCCCATGTACAGCGGCAACATCAACAAAGTCATCTTCATCCGCTTCTGCCAGCGCTTCCATCTCTATATCCACGCCTATGCCCTGCTGCTGCTGGCGCGCGGCTTGACCCTGGTGCAAATCAGCCTGATTGAAACAATCCTCATCGGCGTAATCTTCCTGATGGAAGTGCCGACGGGCCTCTTGGCGGATCGCGTCGGGCGCAAGTGGTCTATTTTCGCTTCTACGCTGCTATTGATGTGCGCCGAGTTCATTTTCATCTTCGCGCGCGATTTCAACTGGTACATTGTCATTGCCCTGCTGACAGGCACGGGCTTCGCATTTGCTTCGGGCGCGGTGGAAGCGATGGTTTACGACAGCCTGCCAGGAATGCCAGAAGTGGACCGCGAAGACGCCATGAAGCGCGCCATGGGGCGCGTCAACAGTTGGGCGCAAATCGCCTTTGTCATCTCGCCCATCATTGGCGCGCTCATCATCGGCGACGGCGCGCCCGAGCAATTCATTCCCGCCATCGCCTTGACAGTCGCCGCGCTGCTGCTCGGGCTAATCGCCTGCTTGAGCCTGCGCGAACCTGCCAGCGCCAGCGCGGAGAAAAACCCCAGCAGCGCGGTCCTATTCCGCGATGGTTTTGCCTTGCTTCGGCATCACGCGCGTCTGCGGCGGCTGGCAATGCTGCTTGTCTTCACCTCGCCCTTCACCGCCACTGTAATCACCACGCTCGGTCCGCCCTATCTGACGCGCAACGAGGTCTCGCCTTTTGTGATTGGGGTCGCCCTTTCGGCGGGCAGCCTGCTGGCAGCGCTCACACAGCGCTATGCTTACAAAGTGGAGCAGTGGCTGGGGCAGCGTTGGGCAATCGCCCTGTTAATTTCGCTGCCGAGCTTGTTCTATTTTCTGCTGGCGCTGGCCGCTGGTCCCGCCGCGACTGTCCTCATTGTGGTTTTGATGTATGGCAGCAACGATATGAAAGCGCCGCTCTTTTCCGCTTATCAGAATGCCTTAATCGCCAGCGAAAACCGCGCCACCGTCCTGTCTTTGATCAATATGTTCCAGAGCCTCTACATCGCGGCCGCGTCACCGCTTTTCGCCGCGCTGGCAGAGCGGTCGCTGCCGCTGGCATTCGTGGCTATCGGCGCTGTCATCTTATGCGCGGCTTTGCTGCTGCGTGTTCACCGGCTGCCGCCAGCCTGCGCCCCAGCAAATCAGCCGGGGACCAGCCTCAGGTTGTAGACTTGCCGCTTGCGGTAAATTGCGCCTTGCGGTTTCAGTTCGCTCTCGTACAGGGCAAATTGCCGCACGGGGAAGGGCGCGCTGTGGAAGTCCAGATGCGCTTGAATCCACTTGCTTGCCAGCCCGCGCCGCAATGGTTTCTTGAAGCGCATTAGCGTAATATGCGGGTGGAAGCGCCGGCGCTCGCGTTGGAATCCCTCGCGCTCCAGCGCCTGGCCAGCCGCTTCGTGCAAAGCGCGCAGCGGTGGCGTATTCTCCACACCAGCCCAGATGACGCGCGGTCGCGCCTCAATGGGGAATTGCCCCACGCCACCGATGCGCAGGTCGAAGGCGGGCGCATCCACCTCGCCCAGAATGCGCTGGTAGGCGCGCGCGACCGCTTCTGGCACGTCGCCGATGAAGTGCAAGGTCAGGTGCAAGGCGTCGCGGCGCGACCAGCGCCCGGGCGGTAGGTCATCCTGGCGCAAACTCAAGACGCGGTCCTTGGCGGCTTCGGGCAGGTCGATGGCGACGAAAAGACGGGGCATGAATCACCTGATGTACAGTTTTCTTGCTTGAGATTATACTTCATATTGACATCGCTTCGCATTACAAAGAAAATTTGGACGAGCAAGGTGTATTTTCCCATATTTTGGAGCGCGCTGATTTGACTGCCTCGAAGTCCTTAATGGCAATAATTTGGATCATATTGTCGCTTATCGTCTGCATGCCGATTAGCGCGGCTGCCGAAAGCGACTGCGAATTCGCTGAAGACGCCATTCTGCTGGGCGGCGTCGTGCCCTTGTCGTCGCCGGGCTCTGTGGCTGGCGGCATCGGCATGAAGTGGGGCTTCGAACAAGCGATCGCCGATATCAATGCCGATTGCGGCATCGAGATTGACGGCGTCAATCATCGCATGGATATGGCGATTGCCGATACGGAAGGCGTATCGGAATACGGGCAGCTCGCCCTCGAGCGGCTGGTCCTGCAAGACAAAGTTAGCGGCATTGTCGGCGTTTATCACAGCGCGGTGGCGCTGGCGACCATGAAGATGGTGGAGCGCTACCGCGTGCCAACGATATACGCCCACCCGCGCAACGACTCCATCAGCGCCGCGGGCTACGCGGGCTTCGAGGGCAATCCGCCGCGTTTTGCCGACGGCAGCGACTATGTTTTCCGCATCTCCCCGCCCAGCTCTATCGTCGGCAAGGTTGTAACCGACTGGCTGCTCGCTTTGGGCGTCGAGGATGTCATCATCATCCTGGAAAACACCGATTACGGTCATCCAGCCGCCGCCGCCGAACGCGCGCATCTGGAAAAAGCTGGCGTGCGGGTCGAGCAGTTGGAGATTGAATTGGGCACCGAAGATTTTCTGCCCATCCTCAGCCGTATCTTCGCGCGCCAGCGCCCGCCGGACGCCATTCGCATTCTTGTTAGTGGCGAAACCTCCTACAACCTCACCCAACAGATGGCGGAATTGGGCGTCGCGCCCAGCGCCGAGACCATCTGCGTGACCAACCATCTCGCGTTTCAGTCCGAGCAATACTGGAACACCGTGCCCGATGGCAATTTCTGCGCATTCGAGCGCGTCGGCACCATCCCCAGTCAATTTAATGAGCTGGCGCAATCCCTGGATGCGCGCTACCGCGACGACTTCGGCGACGTCATGGTCAGCTTCGCTATGGAAGCCTACGACAGCGTTTGGCTGATGGCGGACGCCATGGAACGCGCCGGAAGCTACAGCGACCCCGACGCCATCGTTCAGGCGCTGGAAATGGCGGATATCACTTTGACGCAGGGGCATTACTATTTCGACTATGGCAGCCACAATCCCGTTTTGCCAGAAGGCACGCCAGCCTATATGTGGCGTCAATGGCCCGTGCCGGTCGTAACGGTCTTGCAGTATTTCGAGCCCGGTCAAGACGCCTTGGACGTCGCTGTGGTATACCCGCCCGAGCATCAGACGCACGGCGTCGCTTACTTCCGCCCTGGCGGCTAAGCAGGCAACAGGCTTTGTTATAGCCCCCTTGGTCTCCCGCCGGGTCAGTGTCCAATATGCCAGCCAGTGTAGAAGGGCAGTGTCGAAGGGCAGTGTCTACGCGCCCTACGCGCCCTACGCGCTCCCATTGCAATGCGGGTGCAATGCAGGGATTCCCGAAGGGCAATCACATCACAATCAATAACTGTCGAATTTAACATCCAACTGACAAATTGTACGCGCGAGCCCGTGGACTCTGTTGAAAAATACCCCCATCCCGAAGGTCTATGTCTACGTGACCCCGGCCCCTCCTCGCCATAGAGATGGCGAACGGATTTGGGGTGGGGGGAATCGAGTATTTCAACAATGTCCCGTGGCTCGTCCCTGATGCTTAGTTTAGAGGGATAGACGTATAGACCCCACCCAGTCAATTCTGATTTTTTGGATGAGGCTGTCTGACGCGGTATAGCTTGACGCGGCTTAGCCCTCGAGTTGCTCAAGCGCCTCCGCGATCGGCCGCCAGCCGCCCCACTTGCTCACGCGTTCACGCGCCTCGGCCGCAGTCATCGGCTTGAGCGTATCATGCGTCTCGACGCCGAATGCGATCAATACGCGCAGCCAGTTCGTGCCAGCGCGGCCAGCAGCGACATTCTCATCGTAATAGTCACGCACAGTTTGGATGAGGCTGTCCGGCACTGTATAGCTTGGCTGTGGCAGGGGCGTATTCGTCGGTGACGGCAGGGGCGTATTTGTCGGTGGTGGCAGCGGAGTATTCGTAGGTGGCGGAACAGGCGTATTTGTCGGCGGCGGAACAGGCGTATTTGTCGGCGGTGGCAGCGGCGTATTCGTTGGCGGTGGAACAGACGTGTTCGTCGGTGGTGGCACGGCCGTATTCGTCGGCGGCGGAACAGGCGTATTTGTTGGCGGAGGCGGCGCTTTGCCTTCAATCTGCGTCAGCGCATCGACCACCGGCTGCCAGCGTCCGCCCCAGCCGCGATCGACATAAGTCTGCGCCTCGCTTGCGGTCATGGGGTTGTTGTGGCTGCCATGCCCCAATGCTGCCAGCGCCCGCGTCCAGCGCTCATGGTGGTCGCTGCCAGCTGCCTGCTCGCCCCGCCAGCCCAGGATGTTCTGAATCAGGCTGCTGTAAGGATTGCTTATTGGCACTGGCGTGTTCGTCGGGGTGGGCGTGTTCGTGGGCATAGGTGTATTCGTTGCCAAGGGCGTGTTTGTGGGCAGCGGCGTATTAGTCGGAATTGGCGTATTAGTCGGTGTTGGCTGCGCTTCCAATTGCGTCAAGGCGTCGGCGACCGGCTGCCAGCGCGCGGCTTGATACTGCTGCGCGTAGCCCAGCGCCTCACTTGCGGTCATGGGATTGTTGTGACTGCCATGCCCCAATGCCGCCAGCGCCCGCGTCCAGCGCTCGACATGCGCCGCGCCGTGATGTGTCTCGGCTTGATAGCCCTGCAAGGTTTGAATCAGGCTGCTGTAGGGATTGCTTGTTGGCACCGGCGTGTCGCTCGGGATTGGCGTGTCGGATGGAACGGGACTGTCCGTTGACTGCGGCGGCGGACCAGCCGGCGTGTCCGTTGGAATCGGCGTATCTGTCGGTAATGGCGTTTTCGTCGGCGCTATCGGCATAGCGAAATGCGCCGAGCCGCTGCGCTCCCCGCCGCCGGTCAGGTTGGCTGTGAGCGTGGCTTGGTAAATCGCGCCGCCGGTCAAGCCCGTCAGACGATAACTGGTCGCGCCCGCGCCCAAAGTATGGGAATCGGTCTGCAGGTCGCTGCCGGCATATTCCAGCACATAGCCGGTCGCGCCGCTGACCGCGCTCCATGACAGGGTTACTTCGCTTGAACTGTGCGTCTGGGTGGCGATGTAAATGGGCGGCAGGGGCGTCGCGGTCGGCGTCGGCGTATTTGTGGGCGCAGGCGTATTCGTCGGCGGAATCGGAGTCGCCTTTGGCTGCTTCGCGTCTGCTTGCGCTGGCGCATTCGCCAAGGTGCGCGCTTGACCCGTCACCGTGAGCCGCCGCCCGCTGCCCTTCAAAAATACTGAGACCTTGAAGTCATAGACGGTATCCGCGTTGAGCTCGTCAAACTCATGCGAAGTATTTGAGCTTTCGCTGGTGCGAATGACCTCAAATGCGCTATAACGTCCACTGTTGCTGCTGATATCGACCATGTAGATTTGCGCTTTATTGCCCAAGTCGCTCCATTCGACGGTTATGCTGTCATCGGTGATTTTCGGGAAGATCATCGCCAGCGTGCCGTCGGTGGGCAGCGTTGGCACGGCTGTTGGCGTGAGCGTGTTTGTTGGCACGGGCGTATTCGTCGGGATTGGCGTGTTGGTAGGCGTCGGGGTGAGCGTGGGCGTCGCGGTCGGCTCTGGCAGGGTGCGGAAAGTTGCTAACACCTTCCCATAGACCACATTGCTCCTTTGTTCCCCGGTGTTTAACATGACCTGTATGGTAACGGTATAGTCCGTGCTGGGATTCAGTCCTCTTATATGATATTCATTGGCATTTGTGAAACGACGCAAATGCAAGTCTGTCGTCTTCTCATCGCTCTGTACATCATAAGCGACGAGCACCAACAGTTCGCGATTAAGCGATTTGAAATGATCGAGGAAATCTTTCCAATTGATTAAAGCGCCATCCCAACTGATTTGGCTAATGCCGATTTTGAAGTTGTCGGGGAATGGCGTGGCTGTAGGACTGCTGGTCGTTGTCGGAGTCGCGGTGCTAGTTGATGTAGCGCTTGCTGTCGGACTTGCTGTGTCCACCGCCGCTTGCTGCGGGCGGCCGACCGATGTGTTGGTCGCTGTCGGCGTTGGCGTGGGCGTCCAGCTTGGGTCGGGCAAGGTGCGGAATGTGATCTTTTTGCTGAGTGCCAAGGGTTGCTCGCAAGTGTTTTGCTGGCAATTAAAGCCTGAAATCCTTAGCCAAAAGGTATATTCCGTATCCGGCTGTATTTCGTTATTAGACATATCATAAACTGCAGAATTGCTTCGCCGTAGCGAGGGCCAAATGAGCGCTATACTACCCTCATCTAGCCAGTGCGAGGCCATGGCGTAATATACTTTTTCCAGCTCTGGATCCGCTGGCACGTTATCAATAAAATCGTCCCATACAATTCGGACATCTGCATTATTATTGTGATTCACATCCACGCGGATATTGGCGTCCAAAGGCGTCGACCAGTCGAAGGGCGTCGGCGTGATGCTTGGCGTATTCGTCGCAGTTGGCGTATTCGTTGCCGTTGGCGTCAGCGTGTTGGTGGGCGTCAGTGTGTTGGTTGGCGTCAGTGTGCTGGTCGGCGTGGGCGTAATCGTTGCCGTTGGCGTCGGCGTGCTGGTGGGCGTGGGGCTTGACGTCGCTGTCGGTGTCAGCGTGACAGTTGGTGTGGCGGTGCTGGTCGGCGTAGGCGTCGCCGTCCAGTTCGGGTCGGGCAAGGTGCGGAAAGTGATCTTTTTGCTGAGTGCCAAGGGTTGCTCGCGAGTGTTTTGCTGGAAATTAAAGCCTGAAATCCTTAGCCAAAAGGTATATTCCGTATCCGGCTGTATTTCGTTATTAGACATATCAAAAACTACAGAATTGCTTCGCCGCAGCCAGGGTATAATGAGCGACATGCTGCCCCCAAATATCCGGTGCGAGACCATGGCATAATAAACTTTATCCAGCTCCGGATCCGCTGGCACATTATCAATAAAATCGTCCCATACAATTCGGACATCTCCAATATTATTGTGATTCACATCCACGCGGATATTGGCATCCAAAGGCGTCGACCAGTCGAAGGGCGTCGGCGTGATGCTTGGCGTCGGCGTAATTGTTGGCGTATTCGTTGCCGTTGGCGTCAGCGTGTTGGTGGGCGTCGGCGTGATGGTCGGCGTGGGCGTATCGCTAGGTGTTGGGGTGTCAGTTGGCGTGGCGGTGTTGGTCGGCGTGGGCGTGATCGTAGGCGGCGGCGCGGACAGGGTGCGGAAGGTGGGGCCCAGCACATAGTCTTCGTAAATGAGCGCATTCCCGTGATAACAGCCTTTGAAAACCAAGAGGCTATAATCCGTATCCGGTTGCAAGCCGCTTATGGTTCTCGTTCCGCTATTTTTATCGCCTGTCTTTGAACTTTCTTCAAATCTCCAGTTGAGGTAAACATGGAGCAGGGGGTGACGATTGTCCGCGTTCTTGCAAGCCCTGCTGTTTTCCCATGGGACTTGAACCGAGTTATGGGTAATGTTGCTGGCGCGAATACTGGTGAGCGTGCCGTCGCCTGTTGGCAGATCGGCGGTGCGGAAGGTGGCTTTAACGCTGCCGTAGACCTTATTATTCGGATGGTTCCTAAGATGCGACTGCACCCAAATCGTCAGTTCATACTCGGTGCTGGGCTTTAGTTGATCTTGATAAATTTTATTGGCAGTCGGTCGGTATAAGCTGCCGATCTCGTGGCTGCCATCCGTCGCATCGAAGGTGCTGATGAGTACAAGCGGGTTCGCATGCAGGTCTTTGAAATGCTCGCGGAAAAGTTGCCAATTCACTTCGACGGCATTCCAGGTGATTTTGGGGAAGCGAATTTTATAATTGTCCGGGTATGCGCTGAGCGTGTTGCCTAAGACGGGCCAAACGGTCGGCGTGATAGTCGGCGTAGGGGTGATAGTTGGCGTTGGGGTGATTGTCGGTGTTGGGGTGATAGTCGGCGTTGGCGTCGCCGTCCAGCTCGGGTCGGGCAAGGTGCTGAAAGTGATTCTTTGGCTGTGCGCCAAGGGTGTTCGGAAACCGTTACCCTCGTTTTGTACTTCTACCCAAAAGATGTATTCCCTACCCGGAATGAGAGAAGTAGAAGAATAAACGAAGGAGTTGGCTTGTGCATGGTAGGGAATAATTACAGAAATAGTCTCGCTCGGGTACATGACCTTGACATAATATTCTTTTTGTTTATCCGATGGCACATTATCAATAAAATTGTCCCATATAATTTGGACTTCGCGATTATTATTGTGATTCACATCAACGCGGATATTGGCCTCAAAAGGCTGCGACCAATCAATGGTCGCTGTCGGGGTCGGCGTGTTGGTGTCTGTGGGGTCCTGGGCTTGCGCCAGCCCAGGACCCAGCGCGATGAGCAGCAGCAGCGGCAGTATGAAAATAAGGCGCGGTGAGCGGAAGGGAGACATTGTCATTTCCAATTCTATAGGCATGACGCGCATATTTATCAAATTTTAATTCAAGTTCGCGTTTTTGTCAATTTTTTGGCAAGCGAGGGGGTGCATTTCAGATTATTGGGCGTTCACATGATATTGCCTTTCAATAGCAAAACTAAGCACAAAGCCGCGAAGAACACAAAGTCAAATCGACAATTACCGTCAAGAATCTGCTATAGGGCAATGCAACTTTGCTATGCGTTGGGATTCCCCCAACATTTTGAAATGCACCCGCAAGCGATAGCTACGAGATTGCAAATGGATGGCGAAGACAGGTATCAGCTCCGGGTATGGAGCTTGGATTATAACGCGTCAGCCTTCGTTTCCCCCGCGCGAGAGCCGCGCGCCATATTTTCTTGCGAAATCCCGAAATCCATTTGGCGGGCGGCGGCACGATGCGATATAGTCTTGTGCCAGGATTTCTTAATTTGGGATATTTTGCGATAATCCGCTGTCGCTGGCATTTACGCCTGCGCTGCTGGCACCCGCTGGATGCTTACGGGTTCTTGCGGTTTTGTGCTAAAGATGGGCTAGTATGTTATACTGCTTTAGGGAATCCAACGTGCGAACTTGATGTTCTCGGTAAGGTACACAAATGGAAATTTTGGAATTAACTGGAAAGTCGGTTAAGACCTACGAAATTGGAGATCTATTGGGACAAGGCGGCTACGGTGTTGTCTATCGCGCCCAGCAGAGATCTGTGCTGCGCGAAGTTGCCATCAAAGTAATCCTGCCAAAATATGCGAATTCGCCGGAGTTCATCCGCCGCTTTGAGAGCGAGGCGCAAGTAGTCGCGCGCCTGGAACACCCGCATATTGTGCCTTTATATGATTTCTGGAGAGAGCCAGACAGCGCTTACTTGATAATGCGCTACCTGCGCGCCGGCAGCTTGCGCGACAAGATTGACGCCCAAGGTAAGTTGGAAGTCGAAGAAACGGGCAGGATTCTGGAGCAGGTTGGCTCGGCTTTGACCTTCGCCCATCGCAGTAATGTCGTGCATCGCGATGTCAAAGCCGATAACATCTTTTTGGACGACGACGGCAACGCGTACTTGGGCGACTTCGGCATTGCCAAGGAAGTTGGCAGTGATGGCGGCGGCGGGCAGGGCGATATCGTTGGCACGCCAGCCTATCTGGCACCGGAGCAAATCCGCGGCGGCGAAGTAGGTCCGCACAGCGATGTTTATGCCTTCGGCATCATGCTATACGAAATGCTTTCCGGCAGCCGCCCATTCGCAGAGTTGACACTGGCGACGCTGGTATACAAACACCTCAATGAACCGCTGCCGACGATTGATCATAACGAGCTCAACCTGCCGCCCGCTTTCAATGACATCATTCAGAAAGCCACCGCCAAAGACCCGGAAGACCGCTATCCCGACGCGCAGTCGCTGGTTATAGAGTTCCACCAAACCTTGCGCCACGGCGCGGCGACCGTCGAGATGTCGATAGAAGAATTGGACCTTTCGGACTTTGAGCTGCTGGAGACGAAGAACCCTTACAAGGGGCTGCGCGCCTTCCAGCAAGCCGACTCTGCGGATTTTTTCGGCCGCACCGCTATGATCCAGCAGGTGCTTGACCGCTTGCAAGAACCGGTTGTAGAGAATAATTTCCTCGCGGTCATTGGTCCCAGCGGCAGCGGAAAATCCAGTTTGGTAAAAGCCGGTGTTTTACCGGCGCTGCGGCAAGGAAGGGTGCCGGGTTCGGAACATTGGTTTTATGCCGAAATGGTGCCAGGCGAGCTGCCGCTGGAGGACCTGGGGGCGGCGCTGTTGAGCGTTTCCACGTCGCCATTGCCCGACATTGTGAATCTGCTGCGCGACAGCGAGCAGGGGCTTGCCGAAGGCGTCGCCTTGGCTCTGCCTTCAAAAGATAGCCGCCTTGTGCTCATGATCGACCAGTTCGAAGAACTCTTCACTCAAGTCGAAAAAGAGAGCGATCGCCAGCAATTCCTTGAACTCATTCTCAACGCGGTCACCACGGAAAACAGTCCGGTCATAATCATCGCGACATTGCGCGCCGATTTCTATGACCGACCGCTGCTCTACCAAGGTTTTGGCGAGCTAATCCGCAATCGCACCGAGCTGGTCTTGCCTTTGAATGACGACGAATTAAGAGAATCCATCGAGGGACCTGCCTATCGCGTCGGCGCTGTATTGGAAGAGGGCTTGGTCGAGAATATTATCGAAGACCTGCGTGAACAGCCCGGTGCTTTGCCGCTCTTGCAATACGCCTTGACCGAACTCTTCGAGCGGCGCGACGGCGCGCTGTTGACCAAGTCCGCTTATTCGGATATCGGCGGCACATTGGGCGCTTTGGCAAAGCGCGCCGAAGAGGTGTACGATCGCTTCCGCAAGGAAGGCAGAGAAATGGCGCGTCAAATCTTCCTGCGGTTGGTTACATTGGGCGAGGGCCAAGAAGATACCCGCCGCCGAATCTTGCAAACAGAATTGTTGACCCTGGGTGACCGCTATGTGGTGGAGGATGTGCTCGATAAATTCGGGCGCTACCGCCTGCTGACATTTGACCGCGACGAATCTACGCGCGGCTCGACAGTGGAAGTGGCGCACGAAGCGCTCATTCGACAGTGGGAACGTTTGCGCGAATGGTTGATTGAAAGCCGCGAAGATGTCCGGCTCGAGCGGCAGCTCTTGCATGCCGCCGAAGCATGGGATGAGGCCGGCAGAGATCAGAGTTACGTGATTAGCGGGACGCGCCTAGTCCAGTTCGAGGAATGGGAAGATAAAACTTCCCTGCAACTTAATCAGTTGGAGCGGGAGTTCCTGGATGCCAGCTTGGCCGCCCGCCGCGAGCTAGAAGCGATCGAAGAAGCGCGCCAAGAACGCGAACGCGAACTTGAGCGGCAAAAAGCGCGCAATATGCGCATCGCCGCGGTCGTATTTGGTATTGCCGCAGTGGTCGCCATTATCTTGAGCCTGTTCGCCTTCGACCAATCGAACCGGGCAAATGAACAGCGCATGTTAGCCGAGACCGAGCGCGAACGCGCCGATGAGCAGCGCGTGGTGGCCGAGACCGAGCGTGAGCGCGCCGACGAACAGCGCGTGGTGGCCGAGACCGAGCGCGAGCGCGCCGACGAACAGCGCGTGATTGCCGAAGACGCTTTGCACATCGCCGAAATCAACGAACGCAAGAACCTGAGCCTGGCGCTGGCAGCCAATGCCCGTGGCTCATTGAGTGAGAATGAACCGGCGCTAGCGCTGCCTTTGGCAATCGAAGCGCGTCACGTTTTTGACCCGCCAGAAGCGGAAGTCCTGCGCATTTTGGGCAAAACGGCTTTTGCCCCAGGTCCCAAGTTCCGCTTTGCCGATTCGCCGCAATCCACGTTGGCTGTTGTTACCACTTCCGATGGCGGCATCGGCGCTTACGCCGGGTCGGAAGGCTTAATTCGGCTTGTCGATACCAGCAGCGGTGACATGCAAAACATGATAGAAACCGGCAGCCCGGTCATCGGCTTATCCATCAGCCCCGACGACCGCTTGATAGCGGCTGGCTTGGCTGACGGCAGCCTCGGCCTCTGGCAATTGGAAAATGGCGAAGCGCTGTATCGCTTAAGCGGCCACGAGATGATGCTTACCGATGTCGAGTTTAGCCCCGATGGCGCGACTTTGGCATCATCCAGCGCCGACACGTCGGTGCGGATATGGGATGTCGAAACCGGTACAGCTATCCATACCTTGCAGAAGCACATTGATTACGTCATGAAGATCAGCTTCAGCAACGACGGCGCGCGGCTCGCCAGTTCTTCAGCTGCTATCGGCGTCAGCGAAAATGAGCGGACGCCGCTGCATAACACCATTCAGGTCTGGGATGTCGCCAGCGGCGAGAACCTCTTGACTATCCCGCCTGATGGCATCGGGTACGTGCGCGATGTTGAATTCAGCCCGGATGGTTTGACTATCGCCGCTACCACCTGGAGTTCGGCGCTGGGCGGTACGGCGCAAGTCTATGACTCCCAAAGCGGTGCCGAGCTAAAACGTTTCCATGCCCATGATACAACGATTAACAATGTTGAATTCTCGCCTGATGGCGAGCTGCTGGCCACCGCCTCGCGCGATGGCTCGGTCAAGATATGGAATATCGAGACCGGCGTCGAAGAAATCAGTTTTGTCAATTTCCCCGAGCGCGTCCACGACATCGAGTACTCGCCGGACGGCGGATACATGATGATCGGTTTGGGCAATGCTGGCGATTTCCCGGATGGCAGCGACAATCCCTTCGATGGCTCGGCTTATTTGTGGGATTTGCAAAATCGCGCGCAGTCGCAAGTTTACGCTAAGCATAGTGATTGGGTCTGGGCGGCCGATATCAGCCCCGACGGCAGCCTGGTCGCATCCGGGTCGGGGCCGCTTTCGTTGCCGGCTTCACTGGAAGATTTGGACGCTACCGCGCGCGTCTGGGATGCCGCGAGCGGAAAAAATGTCCTCACTTTGTCTGGGCATAGCGATACGGTTGATTCGGTCCGCTTCACGCTGGACGGGGAATATCTACTCTCCGCTAGTTGGGACGGTGAAATCCGCCGTTGGGATTTGAACGACGGCGGCGAAGTCGCGCGCTATAAGGTGCCAGGAGCGCGGGTTTATATGATTGACTTGCATCCGGACGGCGAACATTTCGTCTCGGCATCAAGTGATGGCATCATCCGCATGTGGCATATCGAAAGCGGTCAAGTTGTCAAAGAATTCCTCGGGCATACTGCCGATGTCAATAGCGCGCATATCAGCGCCGACGGCTCCTTGATGGTCAGCGCCGCTGGCAACTGGGGTGGCGAAGACCATACCCTGCGTTTGTGGGATGTCGAAAGCGGCGAACTGCTGGATACTTATGAGGGGCATACCTGGATTGTCAATTACGCGCGCATCGCGCCCAACAAGCAATTCATCATCAGCACTTCTTGGGATGACACGGTGCGCATGTGGGATATCGAAAGCGGCGAGGAAGTTCGGCAATTTCTCGGGCACACCGATAATACCTTTGGCATTGACATCAGCAGCGATAGCGCGACGCTCTTGACTACTTCATCCGATACCAGTGTGCGCATGTGGGATATCGCGACCGGCGAAGAAATCAACCGCTTCGAGCAGCATGGCGATTGGGTCCAAGAAGTTTTCTTCAGTCCCGATGAGAGCTTTGCTATTTCGGCTGGGCAAGACTTTGTGCTGCGCCGCTGGCGCATCAAACGCACAGCGGATGATATAATTGACTGGGCGCGCGACAATCGCTATATCCGCCAGTTGACTTGCGCCGAGCGCGAGTCCTTCCGTCTCACTTGTGATTAGCAAATTGCCGCAGACAATTTAGACAGCCGAATACAGCGCGCAAGCCACGGATAGGTTAAAATAATGCAATCCTGACAAGTCGCATTGTTGGCTGACATGCGCGCGTATGGGGGTGGCAACCGTGTCGGACGAGATAAACGTTAATCCGCCGCCGGAGCAAGCGGACAGCGGCGATTCGGCATCAGATATCTTCGCCGCGATAATGCGCGAAGCGGCTGAAAGAGCGAAGCCCAAATCCGCAAAGTCCGCAAAGTCCACAATTGAAAGCGCTGGCGCGGGAGCGGCAGATGACAGTTCGCAGCAGCGGACCGAGCCAGCGGACGAGGGCGAGTCGCTTGCCGCGGAAGCTGTCGCCGCGGACGAACAGGCAGACCCGCCCGAGCAGCCAATGCACTTCTTCCGCGTCCGCCCCAGGGCTGTTCAGCGGCATCGCGGAGATTATGGCTTCTTTGGCGGATTCTTGTATACGATCTTTGTGGTGCTTATCATCGCCGGATTAGTCGCGACGGTATTGACTTGGTTCACCGACCCGCAATCCCTGAATCCAGCTGTCGTGAAGGGATTGCAACTCAGCGACGCGGTGCTGATGGCGAGCCTAGCTAGTGCTGATGCGACGCCGACGCCGGTCGCGACACCCAATTGGCATTATCGCATCGGCATCATCTCTGGGCATCGTGGGGCGGGGCAACGCGGGAATGACCCAGGCGCAATCTGTAGCGACGAATACGACAATGTGACTCTGCGAGAAGCGGATATCAATTTCGCCGTTGCTCAGCGCGTTGTCGCGATGCTAAAGTCGGAAAACTTCTCCGTCGACTTGTTGGATGAGCTTGACCCGCGGCTGGATAACTACCAGGCAACTGCGCTGGTATCAATTCATGCCAATTCTTGTCAAGATTATGGCAGGGTAGTCAGCGGATATATCGTCGCTAAAGCCGAGGCTAGGCCAGATTACGGCAATGATACCCTGCTGCGCGAATGCATCGCGCTAAATTATGGCGCGCTGGTGCCGCTGGAACGCAGCTTTCTGATGACAACCGATATGACCGATAACCATATGTATCGGTCAATTCATCCCCTGACGCCGGCTGTGCTGCTCGAATTGGGCTATATGCTGGCTGACCGCGAGGTCTTGGTCGAGCAGCAAGAATTGCTCGCGCAAGCTATCATCAATGGCATTGATTGTTATTTGGGCGTATCGGGCAATGTCTCGAGTTTGTCGCCGAATCGTCCGGACCGGCGCTATCTTGTGCCGCTCCTGGTGACCCCGACGCCGGAATGGTGACGCTAGCCAAGTTGCTCGCGCGTCCGGCTTGGATGATTTGGGAACGTCGGGCAATATTAAAATATGCTCCTCATTGAATCTTGGAAAATGCGCCCGCGGACACTATAATCGCAGCGCAAGTTGCCTCCGCGCCCTTCGCGTGGATAACGACGGTGAACGATGAAGAACAGTCGGAATCAATGGAGAAGTCGCATAGAGGCCTAGTGCGTCCGCTTGGAAAGCGGATACGGGAAACCGTACGTGGGTTCGAATCCCACCTTCTCCGCAAGCTATGCGGCGGCAATGGTTAAGATAGCCGCCTAAAATACAAAGTCCTCTCGTCCTGCGCAAGGGCTTATACTCAAATCGGAAAAAGAACACGCAGTGTTCTTTTTCTTTTCTCGGTTTTTTTGTTCGGCTATAGTTATCGGCTATAGAAGGCTTGTCCGATACTGACATATTTGCGCCATTGATTGATTTGCCAATAGCCTGAATTGCGCGCGTGATGGACCCAAAAGAACAAATCGAATTGATCGTCAATGGCGATTCGCATCAGCTCGAAGTTGATCCAGAGACGCCGCTGCTTTACGTCTTGCGCGGCGAGCTGGACTTGAAAGCTGCGAAATATGGCTGTGGCCTCGAACAGTGCGGCGCTTGCAAAGTCCTGGTCGATGGCGTCGCCGCGCCATCATGCCAACTGCCCGTCAGCCGCGCCGCCGGCTTGGAAATCACGACTCTCGAAGGGCTGGGCAAAGCCGAGGCGCTTCATCCGCTTCATCCGCTGCAGACGGCCTTTATCCAAGAGCAGGCTGCGCAGTGCGGCTTTTGCAGCGCCGGCATGATTGTCGCCGCCCAGGGCTTGCTGAACCGCGTCCTCTGCCCAAGCGACGAGCAAATCCGCGCCGCGCTGGCGAAGAACCTCTGTCGCTGCGGCGTCTATGATCGCGTTCGCCGAGCCGTCAAACTGCGCATCGGATGCCCCGAGCCCGCTAGCATCTACGAAACCATTACGGCGAAGCCGCTTGAGCAGCAGGTCCCGGCCGCGGCGGTATCACCGTCCTTGCTTGCCCAGCCGAAGCTCGATGCTTGGCTGCGCGTCAACGCGGACGAAACGGTTACGATATTCAGCGGCAAAGTTGAGCTGGGGCAGGGCATCAAAACGGCGCTGGCGCAAATCGCGGCTGATGAACTGGACCTGAGCTTGCAGCGGATTCGCGTCCTCACAGCCGATACCGCGCGCAGTCCAAACGAAGGCGGCACCACCGGCAGCCGCTCGCTCGAAACCAGCGGCAATGCCATTCGCCTGGCTGCGGCGGAAGCGCGCGAGCACATGCTGGCACTCGCCTATGAAGCGCTCGATTCCCTGACGCCAGCTGAAGACTTGAGTGTAGAAGACGGAATCATCACGGATAGGCGCAGCGGCCGCCAGACCAGCTATTGGGCGCTGATGGCGGGCAAGCGCTTTGCCAAGCGCATTGGCGGTCGTATTTTGGGCAAAGACCCGACGCGCCATCAGCTTGTCGGGGCAGCGGCGCGGCGCGTTGACCTGCTCGCCAAAGTCACCGGCGGCGCGTCTTTTGTACATGACTTGCAACTGCCGGGCATGCTGCACGCCCGCGTCATCCGCCCGCCAAATTACTCGGCGCGGCTGGCAGACTTCGATGCGGCGCGCATCCGGAATATGCCCGGTGTGCTGGCGGTCGCGCAAGATGGCAGCTTCCTCGCGGTGATAGCCGAGCGCGAGCATCAAGCGGCGCGGGCGCAAGACAAAGCGCGGGAAATCGCGTCTTGGCGCGCTGGCGAGCCGCTGCCGCCACAGCAGCGCATCTATGCGGACTTGCTCGCAGGCGCGGCGCATACCGTTGCGGTCCAAGATGGCGTCGCCCAAAAGCGAGAATATGCCCCCAACGCTGCGCATGATGAACCAGCCCCGGCATATCAAGCGAGCTTTTTCAAGCCGTTTCAAATGCACGCCTCGTTGGGACCTTCAGCCGCGGCCGCGCTTTGGCGCGGCGATGAACTGACGGTCTGGTCGCATACGCAAGCGCCTTTTACGCTGCGTGGCGCGTTGGCGCAGGTGCTGGAAATAAATACTGAGTCGATTCGCGTAATCCATGTTGAAGGCGCTGGCTGCTATGGGCACAATGGCGCCGACGACGCCGCTCTCGACGCGGCATTAGCCGCGCGGGCAATCCCAAACCGACCGCTGCTGCTGAAATGGACGCGCGCCGATGAACATGCCTGGGAACCTTATGGCTCGGCGATGGTGATGAAACTAGGGGCGGACTTGAGCCGCGGCGGAGAGATTGTCCGTTGGCGGCAAGAAATCTGGAGTTATGCGCATTCCACGCGCCCCGCCGTCGGCTTGGCGAGCTCGGGTTTGCTGGCTTCATGGCATTTGGCGCGGTCGCTCGCGCCCCAGCAGCCGCGCGCTATGGGCGGCTATCACGCTGGCGCGCATCGCAATGCCGATCCGATTTACAGCTTGCCCGATAAGCGCATCCTGCGTCATGCCGTCGCCGATAGCCCTTTGCGGGTCTCGGCTTTGCGCAGCTTGGGCGCATACGCCAATGTCTTTGCCATCGAGTCTTTCATGGACGAGTTGGCTGTCGCCGCCAACAGCGACCCGCTGGAATTCCGAATGCGCCATTTGCAAGACAAGCGCGCTCGCCAAGTTTTGCGGACCGCCGCGGAAAAAGCTGGCTGGCAATCCAGAAACGACGAGCGCATCGCTGGCCAGGGCTGGGGCATGGCGCTGGCGCAATACAAGAACCTGCAAACTTACTGCGCGATAATCGTGAATTTGCGGGTAGAGCGCGCCAGCGGCGCAATCCGCTTGGGGCGCGTTGTCATCGCCGCGGATGCCGGGCAAGTGGTGAATCCCGATGGATTGAGCAATCAGCTGGAAGGCGGATTTGTACAAGCGGCTAGCTGGACCTTGTTCGAGCAAGTCCATTTTGAGGCCGACGGCATCAGCAGCCGCGATTGGGAAAGCTATCCAATCATGAGATTTGAATCCGCGCCGGCCATCGAGACGGTCATCTTGAATCGGCCGCAACTGCCGATGCTGGGCGCGGGCGAGGCGGCGCAGAATCCGACACCCGCCGCCATCGCCAATGCGATTTACGATGCCTGTGGCTTGCGAATGCGGCGGATACCCTTCCTGCCCGAGCGGGTCTTGGCGGGGCTGCAAATGCGCAAGCAGCAAGACGCATTCGTATAAGCGCTATTGATAATATCTACATTGAGCGGATCCACCTATGTCTAGTCCCAATTTAGACATGATGCCAGTTGCTAGAGCGTCAGTTTGATGACCGATACATGCTCGTTTGGCGCTTGGCGGGGACCTTGCAGAATCAATTGTCCGTGATTGGATTTCAAGCTCAGCGGCGCGTCTAGGGATTGATCCACCCAACTGGCTTTGCGGGCACCGAAATCTTGCAAAACGAAGCGCCCCGAGCGGCTCCAATCGTAAATATGCAAATAGACCGCGCCTTGTACCTGGGTGCTGCGGCACCAGGGCAAGCCCTGCAAGGGACCTGGGTTCGTGCCGTAGATTGCTTCGCCATTGGCTGCCATCCATTTGCCCATCTCCCGCAAGCGCTCGACGCTTGCCTCGGGGATAGCGCCTAGGGAATCGGGTCCGATATTGAGCAGGTAGTTGCCGCCTTTGCTGACGATATCGACCAGGTTGTGTATCAGCTCCGTGGTCGATTTCCAATTGTGATCATGCGTCTTGAAGCCCCAGGTATCATTGATGGTGGCGGGCGTTTCCCAGTCAACTTCGGCGCGCAAATCGGGCGGGATGGCGTTATCCTGCGCGGTGGCATAGTCGCCCAGCTGGTTGCCTAAGCGGCCGCAGACCAGGCATTCCGGTTGAATTTCTCGCACCAGATTCAGCAATTCTTGGCTTTGGCGCGTCGAGATGATCTTCGGCGTATCGAACCAGACGATGGCGATGGGTCCATAGTTGCTCAGAATTTCCGCCACCTGTGGCTTGACAAAGGTCTCGATGTAGTCGTTGAAGTCTTGTTCCGATTCATCATAGTCCCAGGTATTGCCATAGCCATTGGGGTGATGCCAGTCCTGCGTTTGCGAATAATAGAGACCGAGCTTGATGCCTTCCCGCTCGCATGCTTCCGCTAATTCCTTTAAGGTATCTTTGCCGTAAGCGGTGGCGCTGACGATGTTGTAGGGCGTCTGCGCCGTGCCATACATGCAGAAGCCGTCGTGGTGCTTGGATGTGAAGACGATATACTTCTGCCCGGCCGCTTTCGCCAATTGTACAATCTGCTCGGCGTCATATTGGACTGGGTTGAATTCCAGCGCCAGCTGTTCGTATTCCTTGATTGGAATCTCGGCGCGCAGCATTATCCATTCGCCAATGCCGGGGATATATTCGCCATTCCAGACGCCGGCGGGGATGCTATAGATGCCCCAATGGATAAACATGCCAAACTTGGCTTGACGCCACCAGTCCAAGCGCGGGTCTTGATTAGCGCCCGGGCGTTGACCGCGTTCTGGTTTGAAATACTCGCTTGCTGTCATTTCTCTCTATCTTCCTTCCGGTTTCGGATAGATGCAGGGCGACTTATCAAGTCGCCCGCTTAAGAACCCTGCTGCTGCGACGGGCGACCAGCTTGGTCTACTCTACACTTTACACATTCTTGTTACACATTCTTGGCTTAGGCGGTCAATTTGATGGCATAGGCGACCACATGATCGCAGGGTTTCGCGCTCGGCACGGACAGTCGCAGTCCGCCTTCGTCTTGCGACCAAGTTATGCTTTCATCCGCGCCCAGCATGCGCACGCCGGCAATGTTAGCCGCGCCGCTGCCCAGGGACGCAATCACAGCCTCGTCTGTCGGATATGCCATGACAAAGGCAAAGAGCGTATCACCCTTCTGCGTGAAGCGGATATCAGCCGGCGTGAAAGGATTGCGCTTGGTATCGGTGAACGCGCCTTCCGGGATTTCGGTTGGTCCTTCGCCATAAGTTTCCCAAACGCGCGTGCCATAGATGCCCTCGCCATTAACCGCCAGCCAGGCACCGATTTCGCGTAGCATGTCCTGCTCGATTGCGGGAATCGTGCCATCGGCGCGCGGACCCACGTTAAGCAGCAAAGCGCCATTTTTGCTCACGACATCGACCAAATCGGCGATGATGTCGCCAGCCGATTTGTAGTCGTGATTGTCGATGTATCCCCAAGAATTCTTGGAAACCGAGGTGTCGTTCTGCCAGAAAAAGTCGCGAATTTGATTGAGTTGGCCCCGTTCAATATCGAAGACGGCGACGCCTTCGGGATAGGAATCGTACTTGTGGTTGATGGCGACGCCCAGCCCCCATTCTTCGCCGCGGTTGTAATAATGCGCGGCGAAGCGCTGCAAGTAGGGCGCGAAGACGATTTGCTCAATCCACCAGTCGAACCAGACAACCTGCGGCTGATACTTGTCCACCAGCTCGCAGCAGCGCGCCAGCCAATCTTCTAAGAATTTGGCGTCGGGCGCTGGCTGCCAGTTTTTCTGTTTCCATTCGGCGCGGTTGGTCTTGTCCTTAGAGGCTTCGACGGCGGGACCGTACAAGCCGTCATTGGCGGGGTCCTGCACATCGGAGGGGAAGCCGCGCCCGCCGTCGAAGAACCACCAATGCTCGGCGCGGTGGCTGGATACCGCGAAGACCATGTCGCGGGCGCGCGTCGCCTGCGCCAGTTCGCCCACGATATCGCGCTTGGGTCCCATCTTGGCCGCGCACCAGTCGGTCAAGGCGCTGTCGTACATGGGGAAGCCATCGTGATGTTCGGCGACGGGCATGACGAATTTGGCACCGGCGTCTTTGAATAACTGCGCCCATTCGTCGGCGTCGAATTTCTCGGCCGTGAGCATAGGTATGAAGTCTTTATAACCGAATTCAGTATGCTCGCCCCAGGTTGACCGATGATGTTCAAAAGCTGGGTCGTCTTGCAGGTACATGCGCCGCGGGTACCATTCGTTGCCGAAGGCTGGCACACAGTAGGGTCCCCAGTGGATGAAGATGCCGAACTTGGCGTCGATATACCAGTCGGGAATCTGATACTGCTTGAGGGATTCCCAAGTGGGCTCGTATTTTATTGCCATTTTCCGCTCCTGTGCTTTTTCCACAGTATAGCTAGCGGCTGGCTTTCAAGCTAGGGTGCGGACTTTGCGGAGTGGTGAATGCGAGGATATGCAGACCGAAATTCTGTATCTGGCTAACCTAGATTTAGGGGCGTCTCGGCGGACTCCGTTGAAATTCTCAATTCCCCCCACCCCAAACCCGTTCGCCATAGAGATGGCGAGGAGGGGCCGGGGTCACGTAGAAATAGACCTACGGGATGGGGGCTGTTTTTCAACAGAGTCCGCCGAGACGCCCCTGAAAATGCTAGGACTTCCTTGTTTCGATCAGAATACGGATTGACGCGCAGCCCAGGGCGAGCATCAATCGAACGCGCATTCGCGACTATAGCAATGCGGCTGACTTCTCCAGATCGCGCCGTAGGGGTGGTGCCGCCTCCGGCCAATGTAGTAGGTGTTGTCATCGTCGACTATCGTCATCGTATGCGTACCGATAACCGCGCTGCCGCGCCCCAAAATATTGATGGTCTCGGTTGTGTTGCCGTCGCGGGCGAAATTCGGCTTGCCCCGTAGCCTAAGCGACGCCTTTTTGCTAGCGCCTGCTTCGTCTGGATTGAAAATAGTGATCGTCTGGCTCCCGGTCCCTTGTAATTCCATGCGCGAATTAGGCATCAATTGAGCCTGGTATTCAACCCCCGCTTCGAAATTATTGATGGAAACCCACAATTGCGTAAATTCGTGAGTTCTGTCAGACCGATTACTTTCGTCCCCATCGTCCCGGAACTCGCAGTAGTGCCGGTCGTATCTGTTCGCATTGAGGAAGGCAATCACTCTTTGATACCATGCCGCCACTGATTCATTGCCTCCTTTTGCCGGTATCTCCATTGCCTTTTCGGGGCAGTTGCCGACTTGCTGCGCCACCAGCCCGCCTTCCGGCAGACTTGTCGGGCCGGCGACCGTGGCCGTGGTTGCGCTTTGCGCCTGCGCGGGCAAAGCTAAGACAAGCATCAGCGCCAAGGCGAGCGCCGCAACCATCGCTATGAAACTGTCTCTGGATCTATGGGAAAACTGAGTGAGGATACCTGCGATTATTTCTAGGGCTGGATATCTCCTCCCCGCAAATGCGCCAGCTCCTGCCAGCGGAAGGGTTTGCGTAAAGTCGCTTGTGCTCATGTATTATCTCCTATATTGTCGTTACGCCAAATCATACCACATCAGACAGGGATTCAGAGCAATCACGTCAAATCGTCAAATCGGACAACTTACAGAATGTTTGCCGCTCGGCAAGCCATGAAATATACTTGGGTACTGTTGTCCACGTTATCTTAACTTGGCAGGGTCAATTTAGGGAAGCTGTAGCTGTCAAACTAATTGGTCGAGGTATGCGTAAAAGTCATTCAGTATTTTGCTTGTTTTGCCTGTTGGCTGTGGCGGGGCATTTCGTTCTTTGGAAGTCCTCAAGCGCATTGGCTGATGACGAGACGCCGGCTGCCAGCATAGACATCGCGGATATCTATCGCCGCGTCATCCCAGCGATTGTGTCGATAGAAGTCGATATCGGCTGGAGTGATGAAGCAGGCGGCACTGGCTTTGTCATTGACGACGAGGGGCATATCGTCACCAATGCTCATGTGGTGGAAGACGCTAGACGTATTCGCGTTTTTTTCCACGATGGCTGGCAAAACTCCGCTGAATTGGTCGGCTATGATCCTTTTGAAGACATCGCCGTTATCAAAGTTGATGTTGCGTCTCATGGTCTTGAACCGATCAATTTTGGCGATTCCGATGACCTGGCTATTGGCCAGTCGGTGCTGGCGATAGGCAATCCGCATGGACTGGTTGGCAGCTTGACTAGAGGCATCATAAGCGGATTAAGGCGCGAGCTTGAGTTTGGTGATGGCTCAATCATGTCAGGCATGATTCAGACGGACGCGGCGATCAATCCCGGCAATAGCGGCGGCCCGCTGATAAATCTGGCTGGAGAAGTGGTTGGCGTGAATTCGGCTGGATATCGGAGTGCTAACAATCTTGGCTTTGCCATCCCGTCGAACCGGGTGAAGCGCATATCCAAGGACATGATTGCAGGACAACATTTTCATATCATTTTGACAGCCCTGCCGACCTGGACGCCTAGGCCAACAGTCACCGACAGCCCGGTGACAATTACTCCCAGACCTTCCATAGAGACAAATTGCTCTACCGCGGATGGCGGCGCATCAGCTTACATTCCTATTGTCGGCGCTTCGGCTTATCAATACGATGTCTGCTTTGGCCAGCCCTTCAACTATCAAGGTCTGACCTTCCAAGGCGGGGTCGCGCTCTTTTCGCCCAATCCCGCCGCGCCGGACAGTTATTTGCGCACTGATATGGCGGGCATGCTGTGGTATCGGCCCATCGGCGCTGCCAGCGAAGGCGCGATGACATACTCGCCTTTCCATGAGGGATTTGGGGTGGCGAGCAGCGAGCAAAATAAGAATCGTGTCGTGGAGATTGATTGGTCGGCCGATGGCGCGCAGTTCACTTTCCGCATCGATACGCCGCCCGGACAAGACACTGTGAATGCCGGAGTCTGGTTCTGGCAGTCATCCCGCGAAACCCCGACCGACCCGACCTACGCGGTAATCCGCGACTGTGTAACAGACGGCTACCTGACTTGTCCGCTTGTCAGGCGCAGCAATGCCCAATTCTGGAAGACAATCGATGTCGCCTGGTCGCCCATCCGCGGCAGCAGCGATATGCTGCTCACCCTAGAGCTGCCAGCGGAGAATCGGCAGGCACTGGCGCTAGTACAAGCGCGACGCGACGCCAATTACGCGCAGAATGCGCCAGAGTTCATCCGCTACGATTATGGCCATTGGAACAGCGATGGCAGTGGCATCGTCGTCAGCGGCCGCCGCGCCGATGGCCGCGTGATAATTGGCGAAGTCAACAGCGACTTGCGCGGCGAGCGTCTAATTTTTGACGCTTCGGCTGTGGGCTTGTGGCTGCAAGACGCTGTGCGGCGGCCCAATGGCCAGATAGTCGCCTTGGGTCGGTCCGGCGGTCCGCAGGACAATGCGCCGCTATCGCTGTATAACAGCGCGGGGACGCGGCTTTCTGGTCCCATAGGCGCTGCCGCGCCGGAATCGGTAAGCTGGTATGCCGACCGCAGCGCAGTGGTCCTGAAGGTGCAAGGGCGACAATATACCGTGAACGTTGACGGCGGGCTCATCACGGACAGCACGGTGCTCACGCGCAATCCCAGCTTTGGACCGGCCAATATCGGTGATGTGGCAACTCCAGCCGCGGTCATCCAAAACAGCGAGTATTATCTGGGTCAGCAATTGCGCGCTGAACAGGACTTGGATTTGAGAGAGGGATCTTCGACTTCAAACGCGATATTTGACGAGCTTGTCGCGGGTGATTATCTTGCATCATTGCCGGACCATACGACAACCTAGGCTATCGCTGGTGGAGAGTAGAGACGGGCAGCAACGCACTAGGCTGGATTACCGGCACCATAAACGGACGTCCCGCCATCGGACCTTGACAAATAAGAACGTGGTATCAATCCTTTGCCTTCGCAATTAACAGTTTCTGCCCAAACAATATCAATAAACGAATTGAAATAATAGGAGCTAATCTATGCAACACGTACCCTTCGGCAACACGGGACTAATGACGCCGCCGCTCGTCTTCGGCTCGACCGCCCTCGGCAACCTCTTCCGCGAATTCTCTTACGAATCCAAACTCGCGACTATGCGCGCCATCTTCGAGCATCTGCCCAAACCCGTCGTCATCGATTCGGCGGGCAAGTACGGCGCGGGGCTGGCGCTGGAAGTGATGGGGCAGTGCCTGCGCGATTTGAGCCTGCCGCCAGAAGATGTCATCATCAGCAACAAGCTGGCTTGGCTGCGCGCGCCATTGACGACGCCCGAACCCACTTTCGAGCCCGGCGCTTGGTTTGGCTTGGCGCATGACGCCGTGCAAGACATCAGCTATGACGGCATCATCAAGTGCTTCGAGCAAGGTCTTGAGCTGCTAGGCGGCGAATATCAGACGCAATTGGTTTCGGTTCATGACCCGGACGAGTACCTCGATGCCGCGTCTTCCCCGGCTGACCGCGCGCGCCGCTTTGATGACATCCTGGGCGCTTATACCGCGCTGAACGAAATCAAGGCGCAGGGGCTCGCGGCGGGCATCGGCGTCGGCGCTAAGAACTGGCGCTCCATCGCCGCGATTGACGCCCAGGTCGAACTCGACTGGGTGATGTTCGCCAACAGCTATACGCTCTATTCGCATCCGGCTGATTTGCTGGGCTTCATGGATTCGCTGCATGCCAAGGGTGTCGCCATCATCAATTCGGCGGTATTTAATGCCGGCTTCTTGACCGGCGGCGAATTCTTCAATTATGTCAAGCTCGATGCCGGCAATCCCGCCGATAAAGAAAAATTCTCCTGGCGCGAGCAGTTCTTCGCGCTCTGCCAGCGGCACGGTCAGGTGCCGGCCGAAGTTTGCATCCAGTTCGGCAAGTCGCACCCAGGCGTCGTTGCGCTGGCGCTCAGCACCAGCAAGCCGCAGCGCGTCAAGCAGAACATCGACGCCATGTCCGTTGACATACCGAGCGCGTTCTGGCATGCGCTGCAGGACGAAGGTTTGCTAGCAGCCGATCATCCGTATATTTCGCATTTATGAAGGGTTTGACTAATTGTGTATGCTTGCTATAATAGGTTTGATTTCATCGACAAACATGCAAAGCGCTAGAGAAAGTTGAGCATCGTGGATCTGCAAGAGCAAGTCACCAAACAGGCCGCCGAGATTGGCGAGCTGCGGGGCAAATTGGACGCCCTCGCTACCAAGGATTTCGTACGCGAGCAGAATGCCGCGCTCTTGAAGGACATTACCGAAAAATTTGACAAACAGACCAGTGATATTCAAAATGAATTCCAAAAGAATCGCCAATTCCGCACCCGCGTAACGGCGATTTTCACTGTTGTTGCCGTATCGCTGTCCGTTCTAGTCGCCGCAATCAATACCTTTGTCGGCGCGGTGAGCGTGGGGAACATTCAACTTTAATTAGCCGAATCAATCCGAGATTGTGATTCTTTGTTTAGCAAGAAAGGAATGCCAGTCATGAGCGAATTGTCGGAATTAGGCCAATCTCTACTGTCCAAGAGTGTAGGAGAAGACCAAGCATCGACGCCCCAGGTGGATTTACCGGTTGCTTATTCGGCAGCCCGTCAAAAAACGCTTAGCATTCCGCAAGAATGCGAACAGCTTATAGACATGGGCGGGAGACAATCGAGGCAAGACTACATCGCAAGCCTAGGTAGAAGTTTTCAGCAGATGAAAGATGGTGATGTACAGCCGGTACGCGAAGGGCTGGAAGAATTACGCCGCGAGCTAGTTGCAGATGCCGAAGACAATTCTGTGGACAAATGAGTTCAAAGCGCAAGTCAAGCGCCTCTCGCGGAGATATCGTAAAATTAATGACGACATAGAGAAACTAGCAGATGATTTGGAATTGGGTCCTCTGCATAATGCGAACCGACTACAAGGCTTGGGCGGCGCGCCAGTTTATCGAGGCCGCCGCGCAAATTCATCCGACAATTCAGGCAAAAGTAGCGGATTCCGGATTATATATTACGATGCGCCAAAATCGGTTTATCTTTTGGATATCTGTGTAAGGAAGGACTGCCACCAAATCCCAATCCCAGAGATCTTGAGATTTCTGCGCGGCATATCTCTAGGCTAGCATGCCGAAATATCGTATATGCGCCCTGCGAACTTGCACGAGCGAGGCTGTCCATTGCGTTGCCGCCAAGTGCTTGTGTTTAAGAAATCTGGTGCAATTGCCCTGTGTGAAGCAATGGACCGCTAGGAGCAGGCCATTTTTCTTTGTATAATCTCCTCAGCTAATCACTCATGCTAATCACTCATTAGGAAGCCCCAGCCATGCCCGACCAAAGTCCCAACATCTTATTCATCATGTCCGACGACCATGCCTCGCATGCCATGACCTGCTATGGCAGCCGCATCAACCAGACGCCCAACCTCGACCGCATCGCCAACGAAGGCATGCGCTTCGACAACTGCTTCTGCACCAATTCCATCTGCACGCCCAGCCGCGCCGCAATCTTGACCGGCACATATAACCATATCAACGAAGTGACGACGCTGGATACGCACATGGACAATCGCCTGCCGACATTTGTCAAAGACCTGCATGCCAACGGCTATCAAACCGGCATGTTTGGCAAATGGCACTTGGGGCAGGGGCCCGCGCACGAGCCGACCGGCTTCGACGACTGGGCGGTGCTGCCCGGGCAAGGGCTGTATCACAATCCGACCTTCATTTTCAAAACAGAAGAGGGCTCGGAACGGCGGCCCGTACACGGATATGTTACCGATCTCATCACGGATATGACGCTTGACTTTTTGCAAGCGCGCGATAGCGAGCGCCCCTTCTTCGTGATGTGCCATCACAAAGCGCCGCACCGCCACTGGGAGCCGGACGATAAACACGCCCACATGTTCCTCAACGAAGATGTGCCAGAACCCGACACGCTCTATGACGACTATAGTAATCGCGCCGCTGCTGCCGAAGCCGCCGAGATGCGCATGGGCGTCCACATGCGCCCGCTCGATACCAAAACCGAAATTCCGCGCGACCTGCCGGAAATGGAATTGCGCAAGTGGGCTTATCAGCGCTATATCAAAGACTATCTGCGCGTCGTCGCCAGCATTGACGACAATGTGGGCCGCTTGCTGGATTACCTGGACGCGGAAGGGCTGACGGAGAACACGATTGTTGTCTATACCTCGGACCAAGGCTTCTTTCTCGGCGACCATGGTTGGTATGACAAGCGCTTCATGTACGAGGAATCGCTGAAGATGCCTTATATCATGCGCTATCCGCGCTTGATTGAAGCCGGCAGCGTAAACGCGGACATGGTACTCAATGTCGATTTCGCGCCGACCTATCTCGAATTGGCGGGGCTGCCCGCGCCCGACCATTATCAAGGGCGCAGCTTCGCGCCTATGCTGAGCGGCGAGGCTCCCGACGATTGGCGCGAAGCCATGTACTATCGCTATTGGATGCACAAGACGCATCACAATGTCTACGCGCATTACGGCATCCGCAGCCATCGCTACAAGCTCATCTACTATTATGCGGATGCCCTGGGCACGGCGGGCAGCATTGACGAGACTTACGAGCCGGAATGGGAACTCTTCGACCTAGAAATGGATCCCCAGGAATTGAACAACGTGGTTGACGACCCCGCCTATGCGGACTTGCTTGTCGAGCTCAAGGACGAACTGCACCGCTTGCAAGTGGAAGTCGGCGACGAGCGCTATCACCTTGATGTCGGATAGCCGAATTAGCCGCCCGAAACTATGCAAGTAGCTTCCGCTTGGCTTTGGTGATGAACTGACGAAAGCGCGCTTCCATGTGGGGGCGCGTGAACCAGCCGCCCGGGTCAGTCATAGGGCGGGCGCTTGCTGCCAGTTCGCTAATCGCCAAGTTGGGCAATTGCCAGCCCGTTTCCGCCTGATAGACCTGCAGGAATGTTTCAGCGGCATCAGGCAGACCTTCCAGGTAGTATTCCATGCGCGCATAGGCGACATCGCAAGCGGGGTCGCCATAGCCGGCTTCTTCCCAATCCAGCACAACCGAAATCTCGTCGCCCAGCCACAAGATATTGCCCGACCAGTAATCCGTGTGCTGGAAGCGCGGTGTCGCGAGCCGACGCTGCTGCCAATGCGCATTAACTAGATGCCAAACCATCTCCCAATCCGGGTCGGCACGCATATAATCTGGGATTTCGCCAGATTTGATGAACCAGGCGACTTCCACATCGTCGTTCATCAGGTAGGCTTTGTCGGCGGCGCTGTATGGCGTCTGATGAATCCGCGCCAGCATGCGCGCGTTGGTCGCCGCCATGTCGCCCCAGCGCGGCGCTGCTGTCGGCGGTTCAATCTGACAGCCTGGCCGGTACTCGGTAATGATGCCGGGCAAACCCAAGAGGCTGCCATCGTCATCAAGCAGCAGCGGCGGCGGTACGGGCAGGCCATGCGCGCGCAGCAAGCGCAGCGCGTGGAACTCGCAGCTTGGCTTGTCGTGGCCGGCTTCATCATTTTCCGGGTTGTAGCGGCGAATGACGATCTTGCGCGGGGCGGTGCCAGCCCGCTCTATCCGCAGCAACAGCGTGAAATTGGAATAGCTGCCGGGCAGCGGCTCGACCGCATAGGCAGCGCCGCTGTGCCCAAGCGCGTCCAGGATTGCGGCAATCGCTCGCGCTGTTAAGCGCGGGCTGGATGTCGTCATGCCAATTTCACTTTCCAGGCTGCCGCTAGATCGGTCCTAAATTCGCAGTTTGTGGTGTCGATGGTCAGCCCGCGCGCCGATTGCGTCCAGGTAACCGGCTGCTCGGATTCAAGCAAAGACACGGAATTAATCTTGCGCTCATCGTTCAGCGCTTCGAATGTTACGGATTGCGTCGGGATGCCCAGCGTCATTGCGTATACAGTCTTGCCGTCTTTGGATTGCGTGTAGCGGCGGTCGTCGGCATTGCACTGGTCATAGACCCAGAACCTGTGATTGTTGCGGTATTCAAACAGCTTTTCCATATCGCCTTCGGCATGCTTTATCCAGGGCACGGTATTAAAAATCGCTGCGCCGTTTTGTCGCAGCCAAGCGCCCATTTGCAGCAGCGGCTCGCGTTGACCCTGCGGAATACTGCCGTCAGCTTTGGGCGAGAGCGAGAGCATCATGCTGCCGCCGCGGGCTACGCAATCAATCAACTTGCTCAGCAGCGTATGCCCGTCGGCGTAGACCTGGTTTTCCACCCAGCCCCAAGACTGGTCGCCGATGCGCATATCGTCGTTCCAGGGGCGCTCGAATGTCTCTGGGCGATCGCGGCCCTTCTCGAAATTGATGACGCCAAAATCGGGATGGAAATTGTTTTGCATGCTGACCGGCAGTTTATTGAGCACCAGGACTTCTTTTTTCCAGCGCCGGCTCTGGTTGAGATAATGCGCCAGGATTTCTAGCGCGGTCGCTTCGATGCCGTCTTCGCGGAATTTGCCGCCGTCGAACCACATCAAATCCGGCTGGTATTTGTCGATGACTTCACGCACTTTGCGCTGCCATTGGTCGAAGAAATCGGCGAATTGACTGGTTTGCCCTACCCAGTAGAAATCGGCGTATTCCGGGTCGAAGAGGTCCCAGCCCTCCGCCAGTCCGCGCTCGACCGCCGCCTTGTTATAGGTCTGGTCCCATTGATTCCAGCCAGCCAGAAACCAGTTGAAGCCGCGCACGATATGGAAAGGCGCTACCAGGCGCAGGCCGCGCTGCCGCAGCGCCGTCGCCAGCTCGCCGTAGAGATCGCGCTTGGGTCCCATCGCCCCGACATGCCAGCGATAGACAGCGCTGTCCCATAAGCCAAAGCCGTCATGGTGCGCCAGGGAAAAACCAGCATAGCCAGCGCCGCTGGCTGCAAAGAGCTCCGCCCATTCGTCGGGGTCATAATGTTCGGCAGTGAATCCCGAGATGAAATCTTTGTAGCCGAAGGCCGCGGGCGAGCCAAAGCGCTTCACGTGTTCGTGATGAATCTCGTGCGCGGGGTCGTACATCCATTTGCCATACCATTCGTTGCCGAAGCCCGGCACGGCATAAATTCCCCAATGCGCGTACAAGCCGAACTTGCCATCGCTGAACCAATCTGGCACACGATGCCGCGTTAAGGAATCCCAATTCGCTTGATAAGTCGCGCTCATGCTGCTCCCAGTCCTTTCCTTATAGACTTGTTCCTAGCAGGGCAATTGCATTGATAATAGTTCAGCGCAATGGCATCATTTCTGTTCATTTTCTCTATACCGGAGGGCAGTGTCTACGCGCCCCACTGTGCAATTTGTGCTTATTCTTCCGCTGTTCTTGGCTCTTGCACCCACCAGCGCAGCAAGGCCGCGCCGGCGATACCGCAGACGAGCGATAAGGCAAATAGCGCCTCAATTTGAATAGCTGCGACTATCCACCCGCCCAATATCGGTCCGACAAAGGTAACAGGCGCGATTAGGGTATTGGTCAAGCCGATGAAAGTCGGCTGCTCGGCTGGCGATGCGAATTCCAGCACGATATTTAGGTGCGACACGCCGTCGGCGGCGATGGCGCAAGCCAGGCAGATGAAAGCTGGCAGCAGCCCAATCACATTTTGCGCGAGTAAAGCGAAAAGCGCCGCCAGCGCCAAGCCCAGGGCGGCCAGCGCCAGATTGCGCTTGTGCCCCCAGCGATCGCCCAGCCAGCCAAATGCCAGGCGCATCACTGCTTGCGTGCCAATGAAAACCGCATTCAGCAAGCCGATATCCGCGCCGCTCAGCTCAAATGCGGTATCTGCGAATACGATGAAGAAGCTCACCGCCATCATGCTCAGGTGAATCAGCGCGTAGGCGATGAGGAAGTGGCGATAATTGTGATTGCTCCGCAGCACTGTCGGCAGCCGTTTGAAATAATGTCGCCAGGGTACCGCGGACTTGATTTCGTCGCTTGGCGGCTCGCGGGTGAGCGCCAGCCAAACCCAGGATATCGCCATCACGACGCCGGCAATGAGAAATAACAGCGAGAAATTGCCCGGGTAGGCAACTTGATCCAAAATCAAGCCCACGAAATAAGCGCCGATGATGCCCATAAACATGCCGCCGCCATCCGCCAAGCCAAAGAAGATGCCGCGCCGCCGCGTCGGCACGACCTTGCCAATCATGGTGAACCAGGCTGGCGTAACCACGCCGCCGCCAAATGCCGCCGTTGCAATGCCGATGAAAAATAGCGCCAATGCCAGCTCGGGCGCGTCGATTGCGAAGAGCAGCAAAGCCAAGCCTATCAATGGATAGGGCAAGCGCTGCAGCAGTCCGCTGACTGTGATGACAAAGGGCAGCTTGCGCTTGAGACCCTCGGCGTGGTTGGCGACGAAAAGCTGTGGCAGCAAGAAGGACAAACTGAAAATTGCCGGTATCAAACCGACAGCCAGCGGCGAATCGCTGAGGCGGCTGACCAGCAGCGGCATAATGGTTTCCCGGGAAACCAAGCTGATAGCCAAAGCAAAAAACATATTGTCCAGGACATTGACGGAGAAGTTCCAATTGAGGTTTTTCTCGACAGCCTTATCCACATGGTCCGCCGTAGCCATATCCGCTGCATTAGCCACAGTTTATGCCGCCTCGGGGTCGGGCATGGGCTGTGGCGGGATATGGCGCGGCTCCTTGACCCAAAGCGCCAGCAGCGCGCCGCCGGCGACGCCGCAGAGCAGCGTCAAGTTGAACAAGCTGTTGAAACCGAAGCTGGTCGCCACCCAGCCAGCCAGGATAGGCGCGAAAAATGTGACCGGTGCCAGCAGTGTATTGGTCAAGCCGATGAATGTCGGTTGGTCCTCTGGCACGGCGAATTCCAGCACGATATTCAAATGTGAGATGCGGTCGCTTGCCAGAGCCGCGCCCAAGAGGGCGAATGCGGGTATCAGGCTGGAGAGGTCGCTGGCGTTGATCGCCACAAGCGCCGCCAGCGCGATTGCGAAGCCGGAGATCATCAGATTAATTTTGTGGCCGCGGCGGTCGCCCAGCCAGCCCAATGCCAGCTGCATGACCGCTTCGCTGCCAATCAAGACCGCTGTCAACAAGGCGACATCCGCGCCGCTCAAGCTAAAGTTCTCGTTGCCGTAGACGATGAAGAAACTAGCGCCCATCAGGCTGAGGCGGCTGATGCAGTAACTGATGAGGAAGCGGCGATAATTGTGATTGCCGCGCAGGATGGCGGGCAATTGCTTGAAATAGCGCCGCTGGGAAATCTGCTTTTTGACAACCGGGCTTTCCGGCTCACGGTTTAGCGCCAAGCCGACCCAGGAAATGCCCATGAATACGGCGGCGACGAAAAATAAAGTGGCGAAGTTTTGCGGGTAGCCCAAATCGTCCAAGATGATGCCAACGAAATAAGCGCCGATGATGCCCATCAGCGTGCCCAAGCCCGAACTAAGACCGAAGAATATGCCGCGCCGATTGACCGGCAAGACCTTGCCAATCATGCTGAACCAGGCGGGCGTTGCCACGCCCGCGCCAAACGCGCCTAAGCCAATCACCAAATACAAGCAGAGCAGGGCAAGCAGCGGCGCGCTTTCGGCGAAGAGCAGAATAGCAATGCCGACAAAGAGATAAGGCACACGTTCGAGCACGCCGCCAATCAACATTACAAAGGGCAGCTTGCGCTTGAGGCGCTCGGCATGATTGGCGGCGAAGAGTTGCGGCAAATAAAACGCGATGCTGAAAATCGCCGGCACCAAGCCGATGGCGATTTTGTTATCAGTCAAATTGCTGACCAGCAGCGGTGTGATTGTCTCGCGTGATATCACGCTGAATGCAAGCGTGATAAAGGTGATGTCGATTAGATTGACAGAGAAATTCCAACGGAAGTTGCGGGCGACAAATTCGTCGATATTCTTTGCCACGTTAAGCGCCTGTAACTGCGATTTTCAAGGAGTGGGCATGCGCCGGCGGCATGGCTTGCGGCAGCTGCACCGCCAAGTCGCTGCCGTCTTGCCGCCAAGTCAAATGGGACTGCGTGCCCAGCAGCTGCACACGCGCCGTGTCTGGCGCGTCCAGCCCTTCAATGACAATTTCGTTTTCGCTGGGCTGGCCAAGCAACGTAACATAGACCGCCGCGTCGCTGGCTGTGAAGCGCAGCTCCAGCCCTTGGGATGTCTTGCCAGTGGCGCGCCGCCAGGGGCGCGTATCGAAGATGGCTTCGCCATTGCGCTCTAGCCAGCCGCCCAAAGCGCGCAGGCGGGCGGCTTGGTTTTCTGGGATGCTGCCATCGGCGCGCGGTCCGACATTGAGCAGCAGATTGCCATTTTTGCTGACGATATCAACAAACATGTGAATCAGCTCGTCTTCCGCCAGCAGCCGCTCATCGCCTTCGTCGCGGTTATAGCCAAAGGAATGCCCAATCCCGCGGCAGCACTCCCATTTTTCTGCTTGGATATCGTCGAAGGTTGAATATTCGGGCGTGATGAAATCGTAGTGCGGTCCGCGCGGCGGCGACATTGGCTCGCCGGCTTTAGGAACTTGATCGCGCGCCTGTGTGAAGCGATCGTTGATGACCCCGTCGGGCACGCTGTTGTAATAATAGGCGAATAGCTCGCCCAGATTTGCGGCTTTAGGATAACCGATATCGTTCCACATGATGGCTGGCTGATAGCGGTCGATCAATTCTTTCCAATGGGCGACCGAGTATTCGACAAATGCCGGGTCTTGCACAATGGTCCCCCAGACATCGGGCGCGTCGTTGACGCGGTCTTCGTTCCAGGACCAGTCCAATCCGCCCGAATAATAGAGCGCCATCTTCATGCCATGGGCGCGCGTCGCTGTCGTCAAATCGCCCACCAGGTCGCGCTTGCAGAGAAAGTTCGGTTTGTGCGGGCAGGGGATGTCGCTGTTCCAAAGCAAGAATCCATCATGGTGCTTGCTTGTTAGCACCACGTAGCGCGCCTTGGCTTGCTTGAAAAGCGCCGCCATCTCATTTGCATCCCAGCCAGCCACCGCCGCATTAAAATCCGCGGCGAAGTCATCGTAGGCGAAGTCAGCGCCATAGTGCTGGTTGTGATAGGCGCGCGTGGGGCTGTCGGGGAATTTCAGCGTATTCATATACCACTCGGCATAGGAGTTGTTGCGGAACCAGTCGCTCATGTCGCCGCTCTGGAAGACCTCGCCGATATCGCCGCCATGTGGTGCCCATGCCGGCACGGAATACAAACCCCAGTGAACAAAAATGCCCAGTTTGGCATTCATGTACCAGTCTGGGACCTCACGCCTGCGGACCGATTCTATTGTGGGTTCAAATTTCATTTTGTTTTTCCTCAGCTAGCAATTACGAAAACCTGTTGCCGTCGGGCGACGGTGCAATCTTCATACGTTCTTCATACGTTACGCGGAACAATTTAGATGACCCGGCGATGCACACTGCCATCCGCCATGCCCAGCAGCAAGGCGCGGCCGTCCGCGCTTTGCGCCGCGACATGAACGTCCCGCGCCGCCAGCTGCCGCCAAGCGCTGTCGGCAGCTTCATAAACCCAAACTGAATCTTCCACTTGAATTGCCAGCTCCCCCACAGCCGGCAAGAAGACGATGGCGTTGACCGCGCCTGCGCAGTCGTAAATGACTTGCCAGCTCGCGCCGCCATCATCCGAGCGCAGCAGCCCATGCGATTCGGTGCCAGCCAGGATAGTTCGATCGTCGGCATAGGCTGGCGAATGCGCCAAGCTCAGCACCGTTTCATCACCGCAGGGCATGCTCTGGTCGCGCCAGAGGCGGCCGCCATTGTCGCTGCGGTAAATGCCGCTGCCCGTGCCAGCCAGGACCATGCCGTCGGCGGCATAGTCAGGCGAAAGCGCCAGACAATAGATATGGCGATCAAACAAGCCAAAGTTGAAAGTTCCCCAGCTTTGCCCGCCATCGTCGGAAAGAAAGATGCCGTCTTCGTAACTGCCCGCCAGCACGCGGCGGTCGCTGGCAAAAGCGGGCGAAAGCGCCAGGCAGGTAACAAGCGGCGCGGGCATGCGCAGCGACTGCGCTTCCCAGGTTAAGCCGCCATCTTGGCTGCGGGCGACGCCACCCTTGATGCCAGCCAGTATCAAACCATTCTTGCCATGTTGAGGGGGAGAATTAGCTGAAAAATGCGCCGGCAGCGCGATGTCTAAGGTCGCGAGCTCTAGACCGGGTTGCCAGCCTTGATAAAGATTAAGTGCATTGTCCTTGATATTATTGTCATTGCTATTAGATGAAGCGTGGCGAAACAATCCACTCTGGCGCGCGACATAATACGCGCCAGCCACTTCCGCCAGCGCATAAGTTCGGTCGCTAGCGTCGACCCTGTGTTTCTCGCTCATGCTAGGGCTCCGTCATCGTTTCGGGATTGCGATGCAAGACCAGCACATCAATGGTCAAAGCCAGGGCGGCGCTGGTGACGGCGCGGCGCAGCGCTTCAACTTGCACCTGCGCCACATCAAAAACGCCGGCTTCCGTCATATCGACGAATGCGCCTTTCATCACATCAAATCCGCAGCCAGCTTCGTATGTTCCCAGCTGCGCGAGCAGCTCGCTGGCGTCGTAGCCGGCATTCTCGAGCAAAGCGCGGATTGGCGCTTGCAGCGCGCTTGCCATGATTTGCCGCGCCGCGCGCGCTTCGGGGCGCGCGCGCTCGCAGTCGGCCGCCAGCAAGCCGCGCCCACAGTTTAATAGCGAGACGCCGCCGCCGGGGATTACCCCGCCCGCCAACGCGAGCCGCAAGGCGCGGATGGTGCGTTCTGCCACTTCCTTGCGCTGTTTGATTTCGTCATCGGCGATGCCGCCAACTTTGACCGTTGCCAGCCCGCCGTTCAGTTTTCCCAGGCGCGTCAGCAGGCGCTCGCGCGCATCATCGTCGGCTGCTTCCGTGTATGCTTGCCGCAGGTTGCGCGTTTGCGCGCGGATTTGAATTGGATCGCCCGTGCCGCCAGCGAAGCCGAAATTCTTGTCATCCGCCCAAACCCAGCGCGCATAACCGAAGTCTTCATGGCGAACATCATCAAGCGATTTCCCGCCCGCCTGCAGCAGCGGTCTGCCAGCGGTCAAAAGCGCGATATCCCGGCAAGCCTGGAGCAATTCGTCGGGATGATAATAATCAATCTTGACCACGACCGTCTGAATCTTGCTGCTCAAGCGCTCATCCAAGACCACGGACAAGCCCGTATCCGAGATTGATTTGACAATCAGCAGCAGCTTGCTGATGCCGTGGCGCAGCGCCAGTTGCATCGGCGCGATGAGTTCACGCGCTTCTTCGACTTCCATGTCGGTGATTAGAATCGCCACGTCGGCCATCTCGGCCACCAGCCGCGCCGACCCGCGCAGCATCTGCTTGGATTGCGCGCCGCCTTTCCAATACGCGCCGTCGACATAATTGTGCTCCATGCCGCGCCCGTGGCCGGCACGGATATCAACTGCGCCGTATTGACCGACGGTGTCAATAACCTCGCCTAGCACAGCCGCCATTTCTTCGTCGTAACAAACAGAAAATGCGATGCGCTCAAGCTGCTTGACGTCGCTCAGAACTTGCGCCTGCGCGAGCAGGGAATCGAGCAGTTGCGGCAGCAGCGCCACCAAGCTGGCGCGCAGCCGCATGGCGTCCGCGCCAGCGGCGATAAAGCGCAGCCCTTCGTTGTAGATGCTCTCATAAAGAACGGCGGTTGTGGCCGCGCCGTCGCCGACTTGTTGATGAACCTGCCACAAAACCTGGCGCAGCAGCATGGCACCGACGTCATCTTCTCTGTCCCTAAGCGCGATGATGCGGCGGGCGATTAAGCCGCCGTCATCCAGCAGCTCGAATTTGCTTTGGTTTTGAGACACCAGCCGTCGTGGCAAGGGGCCCAGCGTCGGGCGAATGGCATTGCCCAAAGTGGCGACGCCGCGGCGAATCGCAGCTTGTGTCCGCGGCGCGTGGATGACTTTTGGAACGGGCATGGATTCCGCGTGAATTCCAGTGGATAAGTCGCGCGCTGCCGCAAATGCGCGGCGGTCAGCGTGCGCCGCTAAGCATACCACATTAGACTTTTCCGCCATAGCGCTGCCTGCGCTTATCTTATATCGTTTATCTCATATCTTGCTAATCTCATATCATTGAAAGTCATGCCTGCCAATAAACTGAAATGCGCGCTGCCGAAAAAACTGGGTTTGACGAACACCATAAAGTCCACTAAGATACGAAAAATGAAGTAAAATAATGTCGATTGCAACAAATTTCTCAATTATCGAAGTCAAAACTAGCAAGGCGGGGAGGTGCAATCGGAAGAAATGTCAAAACCTTATCCGTTCAGAGTAGAGTCTTTTACAGTGAAAGGATGTGTCATGAGTAGCAATAAGTTATCGCGGCGTAATTTCCTTAAGTTGGCGGCGGCGTCCAGCACGGGCGCGGTGGTCGGTTATCTAGGTCCTTTGAGCAATATCGCCGCTGCCCAAGACACTGTCGAGTTGACCTTCGGACGTCACTGGGAAGCTGCCTTCCGCCCGCGCCAAGCGGAATACGATGAAGGCTTCATGGAGCGGCATCCGGACATCAAAATCAACATTACTTACAACACCTGGGCAGACCACAATAACGTGGTGCCAGCCTGGGCGGCCGCCGGCACCTTGCCCGACATCATCTATGTCCACGGCAGCCGCGCCACCCCCTGGGCGCACGAGGGCATCATCATCGACATCCACGACATCGCCGTGGCCGACGATGAATTTAATGTCGATGGCATGTGGGAAGAATCGGTGCGTCTTTATCGCGTCAACGGACGCATTCATGCCCTGCCATACGATCATGGTCCGGTCATCCTTGGCTACAACGTCGACATGTTCGACGCGGCCGGTATGGATTACCCCGATGGCGACTGGACGATGGAAGACTTCGCCGCCGCCGCCGCCGCGCTTACGGATGCCGACATGGGTGTCTATGGCTGGGACGGCCGCTTCAACCTGGGCAACAGCGGCAACGGCTTCTACCTGGGCGCTTGGGGCGGCGCTGTCATGAACGACGATGAAACCGAGATAACCATTGATTCCGCGGAAGCGCGCGAGGCGATGAACTTCTGGAACAGTCTGATTCATGACGATCGCGCTGCTCCCAGCGGTACCGAAGCGGAAGCTTTCCCCAATCAGCATCCCTTCCGCGCTGGCGCCAGCGCGATGTCCCACATCGCCACCTGGGATACGCCCAGCATGCGCGCCCAAGCGCCCTTCAATTGGGATGTCGCGCCCGTGCCCATGGGTGCCGACGGCACCCGCGCCACGACTTCCTTCGGCAGCGGTTACGGCATCACGCCGACCAGTGACAACCCCGATACAGCCTGGACATACCTGCGTGAATACCTGTCACTAGACGGTATGATCTTCATGTGGAGCCTGTCGGGCCGCGGCTCGCCGGCGCGTCCGGAGGGGCTGGAAGCCTGGCTGGATTCCGACCCGGCACCACCGTCAGGACGTTACTTCCTGGAAGCCATGTTCGACTACGCCACGACGGGCCACCCTTACTCGTCGCTCGCTTCGGCGGAGGTCAGCAACATTTTGGCGCGCGAAGCCAATCTGTTGCGCTTGGGCGAAGCCAGCGTCGACGAGGTCATCGCCACCATCACGGAAGAAGGACAGGCTGCTCTGGACTCGGTTGCCGAGGACATGTAGTCCAATTTCACAGATTGCATAGACCTGAGGGGGATCATTCTTTGGTCTCCCTCACTAGGTTCGACTCGACGACGAGTGGATAATTGATGTTTCGACGGCTGATTCGTCCCATATCACCCAGCGCGCGGCGCGAAGAGCGTATCTTCTACCTGTTCATCTTGCCTTGGCTGATTGGCTTGGTTGTGTTCAACGCCGGTCCTGTACTGGGCATGCTGGGCTTGAGCTTCACCGATTGGCGCATCTCACTGGATGACCTGCAATTCATCGGCTTGGACAATTACCGGTCGCTTTTTGGCGACCCGATCTTTTGGACGTCGGTGGGCAACACGCTTTATATCGTCGTGGGTAGGGTGGTATTCGGCACGGGCTTCGCCCTTTTGCTGGCGGTACTGCTCAATCAAAAAGTTCCGGGCATACCTTTCTTCCGCGCCGTCTATTATTTGCCCACGGTGACGGCCGGCGTGGCGGTGGCGCTGGTCTGGATCTGGATCTTCAATCCGCGCCTCGGCATCCTGAATTACAGTTTGAAGCAGATTGGCATCCAAGGACCGCCCTGGATTTACAGTTCGACCTGGGTCAAGCCGTCGCTGATTATCATGAGCCTGTTTCAAGTCGGACCCAATATGATCATATTATTGGCTGGCTTGCAGGGCGTGCCCAAGGAATTGTACGAATCGGCCGAAATTGACGGTGCTGGCAATTGGGCCAAGTTCAAGAATGTGACGTTGCCCATGCTTTCTCCGGTACTCTTCTTCGTCATCATTATCTCTGTCGTCAGCTCCTTCCAAAACTTCACTGAAATCCGCGTCATGACAGAAGGCGGTCCCGGTGAATCGAGCAATGTCTTGATCTGGTATCTGTGGGAGAACGCCTTCGTGTTCTTGAAGCTGGGCATCTCCGCCGCAGTCGCCTGGATCATGTTTGTCATTTTAATGGCGCTCACTGGCTTCCAATTCCGTGTGGGCAGGCGCTGGGTCTATTACGAGGCTGACTGAGCATGACGACGGGTAAACGCAAAAATACTGTCGCTTGGCGAAAGTCCATCAAGGGACGCCGCGCCATCGGCATCCTGCTCACTTTCGCTTTGCTGATACCAATTGGCCTTGTCTTCGTCATGCCCTTCATCGTCATGGTGTCGACCGCGCTGAAGCCGCTGAATCAAGTGTTCGCTTTTCCGCCGCGGCTGATCCCCGAAACGCCGCAATGGCAGAACTTTGCCGATGGCTGGTACGGTTACGGCTATGTCGATTTCACCACCTGCACCTGGAATTCGCTGAAGATCACCGTCAATAACATCGTTGGCAATCTCGTTTCCTGCACTTTGGCCGCCTATGCCTTCGCTCGTTTGAAAGCCCGTGGCAAGAATTTCTTCTTCGCCATCGTCTTGGCGACCATGCTCCTGCCTACCGAAGCGCTGGTGGTGCCGCAGTATGTCCTCTTCAACAGGTTAGGCTGGCTGAACACGCATCTGCCGCTGATGGTGCCGCCCTGGTTCGGCTGGGCTTTCTTTATCTTTCTGCTGCGGCAATTCTTCCTCACCATTCCCGAAGAGCTGATTGATGCCGCCAAGATCGACGGTGCCGGCCACGTGCGCATTCTCATGCAAATTTTTATCCCGCTGTCCAAACCCGCGCTGGCGACGCTGGCCATCTTCGCTTTCATCGGCAACTGGAATGCTTTCTTCGGTCCCTTGCTGTATCTGCGCGAACCGGCAATTCAAACGCTGCCGGTATGCCTGGTGCAGTATCAAGGCGCTTATGGCAATACTGACTGGCATTTGATGATGGCTGTGGCGACCATCGCGGTCATCCCCGTTTTGCTCGTCTTCATCTTCGGACAGCGTTATTTCGTCGAAGGCATCGCCACGTCCGGTATGAAGGGCTAAGTCTCAGCGCAGGGGTAGAGGGATAGTCGGCATCGCTGCTCTTAGTCACATGAAGATCCTCGTCCGCCTGGTGCTGCCGGTCTTCTGTCTCGCGTTTCTCACCGCCATCGGCAAGCTGGACCCCTTCGTCGATGTCAGCGCGAGCGCTGGCATCCACGCGACGCACCGCGGCGAATGGGAACTTTTTGACGACGATTTTGCCAGCGGCTATCTGGGCATTGGGCAGGCATGGGGCGACTACGATCGGGACGGCTGGCTCGATCTCTATGTTACCGGCAACCGAGACCCCAGTGTGCTATACCAGAATAATGGCGATGGCACTTTTTCCGTTTCCGTCTTGACGCCGCAAGTCGCGCTGGCAGACGCGGAGACTGGTGGCGCGGTCTGGGTCGACTATGACAACGACGGCTGGCAGGACCTCTATGTTGTGAATCATGGTCGCAACGTCCTCTTCCACAATGATGCTGGCGCGGGCTTCAGCGATGTGACGGATTTTGCCGGCGTTGGCGACGCGGGCAAGGGCACCACCGCCACCTGGGGCGACTATGACGGCGACAGTTTTCTCGATCTTTATGTCGTCAACTGGTCCTGTTTCCCCGAATGCGGCGACCCTAACATAAGCCGCGAGCACGATGCCGCCCGCGATACCCTCTATCACAACCAAGGCGACGGCAGCTTCGTTGATGTTAGCCATCTGCTGGAATATGATCTGCTGCTTGGCTCGGGCTTCACCGCCAGTTTTAGCGACTATGACAACGATGGCGACGCCGATATCTACGTGGTCAACGACCAATTCAAAAACATGCTGGGCAATATCCTCTGGCGCAACGACGGCGCGGGCTGCGGCGGCTGGTGCTGGACGGAGGCTTCGGTCGAGGCCGGCGCGCGCACCTTCATCCACGGCATGGGCTTGGCGGTGGGCGATTACGACAACGACCTCGACCTCGACTTTTATTTTTCCGACATGGTTAACGGCATGGTGCTGCTGCAAAATCAAGGCGATGGCAGCTTCGACGACGTCGCGGAAGCGGCTGGCGTCGTGGTCGGCCCCAGCAGCGCGGTAGGGTGGGGGACAATATTTTTCGACTATGACAACGACAGTTGGCTCGATCTATATTTGACCGCTACCGAATTTGTGCAATTTGATATTCATAGCGGTCCCGAAGGCATGATGTTCGCCTATCGGGAATTCTTGTTCCGCAATCGCGGCGACGGCACTTTCGCCGACACCACGCCACAGCCTTGGATTGACGAGGCTGCGCCCAGCATGGGCTTGGCTTATGCCGATTATGACAAGGACGGCTGGTTGGATTTTGTGCTGGGCAACTGGAACCAGGGTTATGTATTGTATCGCAATACCGGCAGCCTCAATCAAAAGCGCAACTGGCTGAATGTGCGCTTGACCGGGAGCGGCGCGGTCAACCGCGACGCCATTGGCAGCCGCGTATACCTCACTACTGACAGCGGACGAAGGCTGATGCAGGAGGTCAAATGCGGCTCCAGCTTGGGCGCGGGCAATGATACCGCCCTGCATTTTGGCTTGGGCGACGACAGCGTCCGCGAGCTGCGCGTGCGCTGGACCAATGGAGAAGAAACATTGCTAAGCGCCGTCGATGTCAATCAGTTCCTGGAAGTGAACTACGCCGGCTGACAGCGCGCAGCGCATTACCCGCCTCCTTTTTGCAACCTGAACTCGCCCCACTTTCTAGCGCCCGTGTCAGGGCTTGAGATAAAGCTTTATCACAGGCACTTCGCTTTTTGGCTGTCGCACTGGCAATTGCAGTTGTACAGACTTGTCGTCGCCGACCGTGAAGGCGATTTCGCTGCCATCGTGCAAAAATTCAACATAGTCGATGCGGTCGCCGATGCCGTCAATATAGAGATGGCGGAAGGGATAGGCGAAGACATGAACATAGAGCAGGTCGCCATTCTGTGTCAGCCGGCAATCCTGCGGCGCGGGATATGCGCTGGCGGTACAGCCATAAATGGCTTCGCTGTGCTGCGCCATCCAATCTCGGTAGACGTGCAGCGCCGCTGCCGCGCGCTCATCCAACTCGCCAGCGGCTGTTGGCCCGACATTCATCAGCAAGTTGCCGCCGGTGGCAACGGTATTGACCAACATGCGGATTAACTGACCGGGGCTTTTCCAGCTGGCTTCGTCGCGATGATAGCCCCAAGAGCCGCTGAAAGTCTGGCAGGTTTCCCAAACAACCGGTTCGCCATCAACCCGCACCCATTCGCGCGGTTGAAACTGCTCTGGGGTATGGAAATCAACCGACGACGGCAAATCGAGCCGATTGTTGATGATGATCTCGGGCTGCAGCGAGCGCGATAAGGCTTCCAGCCCGGCGCTGTCCCAGTCGTCGCGCCCCTTGCCATCTTCGCCTGGGTAGGAAAAATCGTACCAAATGACGTCGATTTTGCCGTAGTTGCTCAGCAGCTCGCGGACTTGATCTTTCATGTAGGCGCGGTATTTGCTCATATCACGGTCGCGGTTTAAGCCGGCGCGATCGGGATGATTGCGCAGCGAATGAATGCGGTCGACCGTGAAATCAGGATGGTGCCAGTCTATCAGCGAATAGTAGAAGCCGACTTTCAAGCCGCGGCTGCGGAAAGCGGCGATGACTTCCGTCAACAGGTCTTTGCCCCAGGGCGTATTGGTCGCTTTGTAATCGCTATGCTGAGAATCCCAAAGGCAGAATCCATCGTGATGCTTGGAGGTAATCACCATGTATTTCATGCCGGCGTCGCGCGCCAGGTCCGCCCATTTGCCGGGATTGAAGCGGACGGGATTAAAGTACTTGAAATAGGGCGCGTACTGCTCGTCGGCGATTTCCTCGCGTTGTTTGACCCATTCATGGCGGGCAGGCAGGGCGTACAAGCCCCAGTGGATGAACATGCCGAAGCGGTCATTCACGAACCAGTCGCTCTTGCCTTTGGTCGCTTTTGGCTGAAGCATCTGCTATTCCTTTCTATTTCAAATTAGTAAAGCGCGTCGCTCATGCGACTAGAATGCTTGCAATATTCTGTGAGCGCGACATTCCTGGGTCATTAAGGCTGCCACCAAGCGGCTGTTTGCCAGAGTGTCCATCCAGAGTGTCTATCGCGCGAACTGGGCAGGCTAATCGCTGCCTGCGCAAGCCAGATTTTGTTCTTCTGCCAAGCTGCGCAGGTCCCGCCAAACGGCATCCGGCAGCGGGATGCCATTTGTGGCGCGCACGCGATAGGACCTGGCTTCTGGCTCGCCGGGCAATAGCACCTCATCAAAGCCGGCGGCTGGCGCTGTCGATTTGACCCGCTGCGACAAGGCGTCGACATGCCGCCGGAAATCCGTGTCTTCGTCAAATGCCCGTGGGTCCAGCGCCATCATCAAGGTCGGATTGCCAAAGTGAAACTCGTCCGATGTGATTGGGCGGTGGCCAGCCAGCAGCGTCGGGATAATCTCCATCATCAGCGCCAGTCCCGAACCCTTGTGCAGCCCCATGGGCAGCAACACAGCGCCGTCGTCCAGGATAGACGCATCAGTCGTCGGCCGCCCGCGCTTGTCCAGCATCATGCCGCTGGGCGCGGGCGCGCCTTTGGCGCGCGCCAGCACGATTTTGCCATGGGCAACGCCGGCCGTCGCGAAATCAAGCAGTAGCGTGCCCGCCTCGCCGCATGGCACCGCGAAGGACATCGGATTGGTGCCAAAGACGCGCTCGCGCCCGCCATAAGGCGTAACCCAGCCGCGGAACATGGTGCCGCTGGTGAAACAGATGCCTATCAGACCCGCCGCAGCCATCAGTTGCGTATATTCGCCCAAGCGGCCGATGTGGGTATTTTTTCCTAGCGTGACGGCGCTGATGCCATGCTGCCGCGCTATGTCGATGGCGAGCTCGGCTGTGAAGCGGGCACCGATTTGCCCGAAGCCATAGCCGCCCTCTGTCATAGCTGTCGCGCCGAAACGGCGCTTGACGCTTGGGCGCGCGCTGGGCTTAATCATGCCGCTGCGAATCATGCTGACGTATTGCTTGACGCGCAAGACGCCGTGCGAATCGTGACCGAAGAGGTTAGTCCGTACCAGCGACGAGGCGACAGCGGAGGCGATATCCTTTGGCGCGCCAGCAGCTGCAAAAATATCGCGGCTGAGGCGCGTCAGCTGCTCGGCTTGAATGCTGTGGGGCAAGCCATTCCCTTTGCGTGGCGATTGATAATCAAGCGAAGTGTAGCGCCTGTGCTTACGCGGCGCAAGGCATCTGAAACATTATATTGCCCTGCAAGCCGCATCGTCTTAGGTTACAATCCCGCTGCAAGCAATTGATTGATTGAGCGCTAGGCGACCTGATGAAACCCGCGAATCTGCTCTTTATTTTGTCCGACCAGCATCAAGCGGCGGCAATGGGCTGTGCCGGGCACCCCTTGGTGCATAGCCCAAACCTGGACCGTCTGGCTGAATCCGGCACGCGATTCAGCAATGCCTATACGCCCTGCGCTATCTGTGTGCCAGCGCGCGCGGCTTTGGCGACCGGTCAATATGTGCACAGAATTGGTAATTGGGACAACGGTTTGCCCTTTGACGGCAGTGCGATGAGTTGGATGCGCCGACTGAAAGAATCCGGCAATCAAGTCGATTCCATCGGCAAGCTGCACTTCCGCAGCGCGCAAGACGACAACGGCTTCACGCGGGAAATCGAGCCGCTGCACGTGGTCGAAGGTATCGGCGACCCCGCCAGCGGCATCCGCGATGGTTCCTTAATCCGCAATTCACGGCTTGGAATCGACGAAGCGGGGGCCGGTCCCAGCAGCTATCAAGCATACGACATTCGCAACCGCGACAATGCGATTCGTTGGCTGCGCGAACATGCCAAAGAGGATAAGCCCTGGGTCCTCTTCTTGAGCTTTGTGACGCCGCACCCACCATTCTTGTCGCCGCCCGAAACCTACGCGCGCTATCCGCTGGAGCGGATTGAGCTGCCGCCGCAATGGCGCGAGTCGGACTGGGTCAGGCATCCAGCTTTTGACTATATGCGCCGATTCTTTGGCTACGAAGAAGCCTTCGACGAAGCGACCATCCGACGGCTCCACGCCGCATATTACGGCATCTGCACCTTCCTGGATGCGCAGATTGGTCAGGTGCTGGAAGCCTTGGATGGCTTGGACCTGCGCGAGCGTACCCGCGTCATCTATAGCTCGGATCATGGCGAGCAGCTGGGCGCGCGCGGGCTATTTGGCAAGTTCACCATGTATGAAGAATCCTCCGCTGTGCCTTTTATCATGTCTGGTCGCGATGTGCCGCGCGGCAAAGTCCTTGATACGCCGATTTCATTAATCGATTGCTATCCCACGATTCTCGAGGCTGTCGGCTGCGAGCAAAGCAATGCGGATCAAATGCTGCCGGGCGAATCGCTGTGGGCCATCGCGCAAGAAGCCGCACGCGACCGCGCGGTCTTCGCTGAATACCACGCCATCGGTTCGCGCAATGCCTATTACATGCTGCGCGACCGGCAGTATAAATATGTCCATCACGTGGCCGCGCCGCCGCAACTGTTTGATTTGGCTGCCGATCCTTTAGAATTGCATGACCTGGCGATTGAGGCCGATGCCGCCGCCCGCAATTTACTGGACAAGTACGAAGGAATGTTAAGCCAGCTAATCGACCCGGAAGCGGTTGACGCGCAGGCAAAAGCGGATCAGACGCGGCGCATCGCCGAATTGGGCGGACGCGACGCCGTGCTCGCGCGTGGCTCTTTCATCAATTCGCCGACGCCGGGCGAAAAACCGCGCTTCCGTCAAATGCAATCGACTAGCGCGTAAGACCGCTTACTTGGCTGGGCGACAATCCAGACCGACGCGCTTTGCCGCGGGGCGCGCCAGTACGCTGTTGAAAAATAAAAGACCAGCGCATTTGCTGGTCTTTTGCAAGTCTGGTTTTTCTGCGTGCCTGGAGAGATTCGAACTCCCGACCCTTGGTTCCGTAGACCAATGCTCTATCCGCTGAGCCACAGGCACATTAGCGAATTTCAGCATAGACATTAAATGGCAAAATGTCAAGCCCTTTTTTGATGTTGGGTGCATGGCAAGCGCCCACGATTTTGCGCCAAATTTCATGGGCGGGCCCGTGGCTCGTCCACAGCGACTTATTTCCTAGCAATTAGGCGATTTATCGGATTGCGATTCTACGTGCCTGGAGAGATTCGAACTCCCGACACCTGGTTCCGAAGACCAGTGCTCTATCCGCTGAGCTACAGGCACAATCGATAATCAACAATAAGCAGATCTTAATCAAAGTCAAGTCTGAAACGATGCGATTGACCTGAAAATTGATAGGCATATTTCTTGACATGCACCATAATATAGACCGTATAGTTTGTTAATCAGGAGAGTTTATCGTTTGCGCGGGTGGTGGCTTTTTCCTCCCGGAGGAATCGGGAGAAGCGCGGTTTCACTACAGCGAAGTTTCTTGGCAGCGCTGCTATTGTCCGTCGTCCTTAGCGGATGCACCATCGGCAACCTCGGTCAAGCCGCTGCGACTGCTACGGTAACGCCTTTGCCCTCGGCGACAACAATCCCGCAAGCGCTGGCGACAGCGCAGCCCACAGCAACCGTCGCGCCAAGCTCGACGCCAATACCCAGCCCAACCGCCAGCAATACCCCTTTGCCGACCGCGACCAACAGCCCCACAGCTACCCCGACTGTCTTCGCGCTTGTGCGCTCCGAGCTGCGCGTGAATGTGCGCGGCGGTCCTGGTACCGAGCATGACATTATAAACATCCTCGAGCCAGACAGCGGCGTCCAGGTCCTCGCCGAAAATCAAGCTGGTAACTGGTATCAGGTTCAGATGGAAGATGGCGAGCTGGGCTGGGTAAGCGCCCGACTCCTGGAAGTTTTGAACCCCTTGCCGCCGGCGGCACCAGCAGCGCTGGCGCGGACGGCTTCCGCCACGCCGACTGCAGAAACTGCCGCGCCGAATGAGCAGGATGAACCGATAGGCGCAGCGCCCGCGAACGACGAAGAGCAAGCCATCGCCGCGGCGTCGGGCTCGCAAAGTCAAGTGTTGGTCAATGTGCCCATTGTCGATCTCGAAGCCATCAACCTGACAGCGACCGTCTTGGTCGCCAATTCCGCTTCGTCCGACCCGCAGCTTGCGGGAGCAGAAGCAGCGCCAACGCGCGAAGCAGCGCAGCCGACTGGCTCCAGCGCGGACAGCGTCGAGCTGCCGACGCGCCTGCCTGCCGCGCCGCGCAGTGGTGTTGATGTTTTTGCCTTTTGCAACAACCCCGCCTACGGCATTGCCGCGCCGTCCAACTTGACTGATGGTTCTACGATAGAGATCTTTTGGGCTTGGTTCGCCAGCACGGATGCTTATCTGCGCCAGCATATCGCCAACGCCGCGCACGAGCTGCGCATAAACGGCCGGCAAATCGCCAATGTCGATCAATTCCGCAGCGCGTCCAGCCAGCGCGGCAGCGACCAAGTGGTCTATTGGTATGTGCCTTATGGTCCCTTGGCGGCTGGCAATTATCGCATCACCTATCGCGTGACCTGGAGCAGCGCCATCAGCGATGGCTATAAGTCTTATGGACCGGGCACTGGCACCGAGTACGAAGAGGAAAGCTGCAACATTGTTGTGAGGTAGATACTTTTTGCGTCAAGCCGACAAGTGGCATAGCTCAGAAGTGGGCGCTGGAGAGGCACTGCTAGGGGATGGCGAGGTCCAGCTGTCGATTCCGCGCGCGACTTCCGAAGGTTACCATGACGCGCAAATCAGCGATTATCATGCGGCGCAAGCGCGCTTTAGCAATCGTCCGCCGCTGCGCCTGCGCTTGCTCGCCCGAGCGGAAGGCGCGATAAGCGGCACGGCTGGATTCGGCTTTTGGAATCAAGTATTTGTGCCGGGCCGCCGCCGCTTCCGCTTGCCGCAAGCTATCTGGTTCTTCTTTGGCAGCCCGCCAAACGACATTGCCTTGGCCAAGGGTGTGCCCGGGCATGGCTGGAAAGCGGCCACGATCAATGCGCGCCGCTGGCAATTTTATTGCCTGCTGCCCTTCGCGCCACTTGGCTTCTTGGCAATGCGCAGTCAAACGCTATATCAGAAATTCTGGTCGATCGGGCAAGCGGCACTTGGACTGCGGGAAAAGCTGCTTGATGCAGCGCTCTTAAGCGATTTCCATAGCTATGCGATAGACTGGCGCGCCGACCGGGTTGACTTCTCGGTTGACGATGAGCTTGTGCTGCGCAGCGACGGCGCGCCCAGCTCGGCGCTCGGTTTCATCGCCTGGGTGGACAATCAGTACGCGATCGTGACGCCGCAGGGCAGATTTGGCTGGGGCTTGCTGGATTGCCCACAGCCGCAGCGGCTCATCCTGCGCGATATCGAAATAACCAGCTTGGCATGATTTTCCGCTTCAATTGGTCCACGCGTTGGCCCACGCGTTGGTCCACGCGCCGCCTAATGTTCATATCTATGCCATTTTCACTGTTTTCACTGTCAGAGAGGAGCGCGGTCGCCAGTGTCTAACTTAGCAAGACAGCAAAGCAAAGCGGACTCGATAGACTCGATAGACTCGATTGAACAATTGATGGCTGCGGTCGCCACGCGCCGCAAGCTGCTCATGGACTATTTGCTGCATGATCGTTTCGTACAGCGCTTTCGTCCAGCGCATATCCGCGACGCGGTATTTAGCTATGTCAAGAGCGGCGGCAAGTCCCTACGCCCGGCGGTGGCGATGTTCGCCTGCGGCGCGCTTGGCGGCGATGAGCGGTCGATTTTGCCTGTGGCGGCCGCCATCGAGATTTATCACACCTGGACGCTGGTGCATGACGATGTGATTGACAGGGACAGCACCAGGCGCGGGGGACCTACTGTTCACTTCGATTTCGCGCGGCGCGCGCGTCAAGACTTCGGCTGGGCAGAGGCTGATGCCGAGCATTATGGCCGCGCAATCGCATTGCTAACCGGCGATGTACAGCAAGCCTGGTCTTGGTCGCTGCTCTTTGAAGCGCATCTTGAGGGCAATGTAGCGGCGGAGGTCGTGCTGGCGCTGGCGCATGAACTGGCGAGCCATATCACGCCGCTGCTGGTAGAAGGCGAAACGCTGGACGTTCAATATGCGAGCCAGCGCCAGCAGATAAGCGAGACCAAAATCCTTGACATGCTGTGGAAAAAAACTGGCGCGCTGTATGAATTTGCCGGGCGCGCGGGTGCCGCCATCGCGCTGAACAGCGCCGACCGCGAAGCGCCACAAACGCAGGCGCTGGCGCGCTTTTGCAGCCTCTGCGGCACCGCGTTTCAGATTCAAGACGATATTCTGGGCTTGGTCGGTGATGCGGAACAGATGGGCAAACCAGTTGGCTCCGACATCCGCGAGGGCAAGTCTACGCTCTTGACGCTAAAAGCGCTGCAAATGGCTGACGCAGCGCAGCGCGCTAGGTTGCTGCAAACGCTAGGCAATGCCGATGCAAGCGCCGAGGCAATCCGCGATGTCACGCACCTGCTGCGCGACCTGGGCGCGATCCAATACGCGCAAGAAATTTCTCGCAAATATGTCGCCGAAGCGCTGGCGCATTTGCGTCCGCTGCCAGAAAGCGAGTATAAGCTGCTGCTGCGGACTTGGGCGAATTACCTCATTCAGCGCGATTTCTAAGCGTTTGCGTTTTGGCGCTTCATGCTGCGCAGTTGAAATGCGTATAAAATTAAGTTGAAAAGGGATAAATTTGATAACATGAAGCGGGGCGGCAAATTAAAGTTAAGTACGCGCAGATTTACCCGGCATAGCCAGTTGATTTTGAAGAGCGGCTAGGGCGCGGATTCAAGCTCGTCCTTTGTGTCGCCGCGTCTCTCGCGGATGTAATATATCGCCTTATGCTGCGACTCGTGATAAGTGCGCATGATCATATCGGCGACGATGCCGGTGCTGACGAACTGAACACCCAGCACCATCAGCAGCACAGAAAGCTGCAACAAGGGGCGGTCGCCGATTTTGTTCTCGGTCAAGAGCTTGAACACGGTCAGATACAAACCCAGCAAACTGCCTACGACACCGACCATGATACCAGCCGCGCCAAAGACATACAGCGGGCGATTGAAATAACTCAGCAGGAACATTACCGCGATCAAATCCAGAATCACTTTGAAGGTGCGGTTGAAGCCGTACTTGCTGCTGCCCCACTTGCGCGCCCGATCCTTAACCGGGATTTCTGCCACGCGCACGCCCATCTGGCTGGCCAGCGCTGGAATGAAGCGATGCAGCTCGCCATATAATTGAACACCCTTGGCAACCTCAAAATGATAGGCTTTTAATGTGCAGCCATAGTCATGCAAGTGGATGCTGGTCGCGCGCGAGATGATCCAATTGGCGATTGCCGAAGGAATGCGGCGCAAAAAAAGTGGCTCTTTGCGGTCTTGCCGCCAGCCGCTGACGATATCGTAACCCTCGTCGAATTTATCCAATATGCGCTGCATATCGCGCGGATCGTTCTGCAAGTCGGCGTCAATCGTGATAACGACCTCGCCGCGCGCCGCGTCAAACCCGGCTGCCATGGCCGCGGTCTGGCCATAATTGCGGCGAAAATGGATAACATGCCAGCGCGCGTCTTGGGCTTGCACGGCGTTTAACATGTCGTAAGTGCGGTCGCTGCTGCCGTCATTGATGGCGATGATTTCGTAATCGCGCCCGATCTCTTCCAAGGCGGCGGTCAATTCTTGATACAGGCGGTCGATATTGCCTTCTTCGTTGTATATAGGTATGACGACCGAGATGCCTAGCTCGGGGCGGCTGATTGCTTCTAGCAGAATTGTCATCGGGTCTCTCCAGCGGCACTGGCGGCTATTCTAGCATTCCGCCGTCCGCTATACCAGATTGGGCAGGCATCTTACCTGGGCATCTTATGTTGACTACGCATTCTCGTCAAAAATCGTTCCCGCAATCAATATCTGCTTCGCTCTTCATGCACAGCTTGCGGACGAGCGAAGCTGTCGCTAATGCTCTATGCTTAGTTATACAGCGCTCGCACTTGCAAGCATGAGTTGGAATTGCCCGGCTCTGGCGCGCGGCAGACCCTCTTGCAGCCGCCCGGCGGCTGATAAAATGGATGCGCGGACTAGCTCGGATTCTGGAATGACAGCCGATTCGATAGAAGACACCCAAGGCGGCTTAAATGGCGACACAGTGCCTGCTGGCGCGCTAGGGGCTGGGGATGGCGCAGAGGATGGTGCTGCGAACGCGCTGAATCCAGCAAGCGACCATGCCAACCTGCCATATTCTTTACCGCGCGCCCTCGAGCAAGAAACGCTGCCCCGCGACGCGCGCAAAGAAGCCGGCAAACCGCTTGCCATGCCAGCCTTCGCCGGCGGTCAATCCGATGAGCTTGGCGCGCCCACAATCGTTTCCGCGCACCACCTGCGCGAGCATGATACCCTGCCGGCACGGTCCTTGGATTTGCCCCTTGCCGCGCCGCGCTCTGGCGAGCGCGCGAATGCCATGCCCAAAACGCCGAATCCCTATGTTACGGCTCAGCCGGCTGGTTCGGCAGGGCGGCAGGCACCCAAGCGCGCCCACCGTAAACGATTTTTCGGCTTGCCTTCGGGCTGCCTATGGGTGCTGGCGGGCTTGTGCCTAAGTTTTTGCGGCGGTCTGACGCTGCTGGGCACCATGGGCGCGCTGGCCATTATCCCGCAGGTCGAGGCGGAGTGGACGTCGCGCATCGCCGAAGTTGACAATTACCGCGGCTTTGAAAGCAGCTTCATCTACGATCGCTATGGCAACAATTTGTATGAAGCATTTGGCGAGGGCAGACGAGTCCGCGTCAGTTACGACCGCATCCCCAGGTCGCTTATCCAGGCGACCATCGCCATTGAAGACGATTCCTTCTTTGAAAATATCGGCGTTGACATCGGGGCGACGGCGGTGGCGGCGCTTGCTTACCTCGGCGCGGCACCAGGCGAGTTGACAGCCGGCGGCAGCACCATCACCCAGCAGTTGGTGCGCAATGTGCTCTTCGATTTCGAAAAGCGCACCACGCGCAGCGTCGCCCGCAAAGCCGAAGAAATCGTCTTGGCGCTGGTCTTGACCGGCGCAAAGAGCAAAGAAGACATCCTCGAGATGTACTTCAACGAGATTTATTACGGCAATTTGGCTTATGGCGTACAAACCGCCGCGCAGACGTTCTTTGGCAAGGACGTGCAAGATTTGACGCTAGGAGAAGCGGCGATGTTGGCCGGCTTGCCGCAAGCGCCAGCCAGCCTCGACCCGCTTAATCCCGACCCAGCAGTGCAGGCGGCGGTGGAAACGCGCTGGCGGCAGGTGCTAGGGGAAATGGCGGAAGAAGGCTTTATCACGCAGCAGCAGGTGAAGGCGGCTTTGAACGATGGGCTGAGCTTCGCGCCAGCCAATGTTTCCCTAAACGCGCCACACTTCACAGTCTATGCCCAGGGCGAGCTAGAACGTTTGATGACCAGCTTGGGTTACAGCCCGGAAGATATCGCGCGCGGCGGCTTGCGCGTCTATACGACGCTTGACCAGAATGTCAACCGAATGGCGCAGCGCGCTGCCGCCAATCATGTCGCGCAGCTTTGGAACAAAAATGTCAGCAATGGCGCTGTGCTGGTCGCCAAGCCGCGCACCGGCGAGATTATCGCCATGGTTGGCAGCATCGATTATCACAACGAGTCGATTGACGGCAGCGTTAATGTAACAACCGCCTTCCGACAGCCGGGCAGCACCATCAAACCCTTCACCTATTCGGCGGCGATTGAACGCGGCATGACGCCCGGCGATGTCTTGTGGGATACGCGCACGGAGGTCTCGTTGCCCGGGCAGCCCTTGTACACGCCGCGCAACTTCGACAGCGCCTTTCACGGTCCCATGACCATGCGCGCTGCGCTGGCAAACAGCTACAATATCCCCGCTGTGCAAACACTGCGCTTAGTTGGCGTGGATTACCTGCTGGACTTGTTGCGCCGCTTTGGCATCAGCACCTTGAGCGAAGACGCTGCGCAATATGGCTTGTCCTTGACGCTTGGCGGCGGGGAAGTCACGCTCATCGAGTTGACCAACGCCTTTGCCGTCTTCGCCAATCAAGGCACCTATGTGCCGGTAACATCAATCTTATGCGTCCTCAACAGCGACGCCGAAATCCTCTATCAGTATGAAGACAGTTGCCCGGCTGGGCGCGTTACAAGCACGACGGTCAAGCGAACTGCCCAAGGTACACTGGTCCTGGACCCGCGCGTCGCCTACTTGATAACGGACATGCTGGGTGACAATCAAGCCCGCAGCGCGGCTATGGGTGCCTACAGCCCCTTGCGCGCCGATGGCATCTTCGCTTCGGCCAAGACCGGCACAACCGACGATTTCAAGGACAACTGGACCGTCGGCTATACGCGCAATGTCGCCGTCGGCGTCTGGGTGGGCAATAACGACGGCAGGCCCATGGTCGATACCTCCGGTTTGACCGGTGCCGCGCCAATCTGGCATGCTGTTCTGACGGGCATCTATGGCAACCAGAAATTGCTAGGCGCATTCGCGACGGCGGGGCAATTGCAGAATGACCAGCCGTTCCCGCCAGCCGGCATCAGTCGCCGCCAAATCTGCGATGTGCGGCGCTTGACCGATCCCTCGCCGCGCTGCCCAGCCACTGTCGACGAATGGTTCTTGGATGGCGCGGCGGGTATCCCCGACGCTGACGGCAATCTGCGCTTTCCACAGGCGCTCGCGCAGCGGACGCCGGTGCCGGTGCAAGGCTCGGTTCTGCGCCGTGTGGCACCGGGCATCTATCAGACCCTGGCATTTCCATTGCCGCCGGCAATCTCGGCGACCATACGCTTCCAAGTCGCTCCCGGCGAGAAGCAGCCACTGCCGCCGATATACTGCCGCGTACCCGTGCAAGACGCGCAGCAAGCCATCGCGGCTGGCGCGCAGAATCTCTGGTTCATCGAAGGTCCCGCGACAGCGCCGGGCGATGTCTTCGAGGCGGAACGCTATGCCCGCGAAGCGAACCTGGCGCTGCTGCCGACGATCGAATGCCTTCCCAGCTTTTATAGCGCAGTACAGGTCGGCAATGTCGGCGCGGAATTGCGGATTCAGCAGCCGGCCAAAGGACAAAACGTCAACCACGCGCTGCCCATCATCGGCACAGCCCAGTTCAATGGCAGCCAGGGCGAGTCATATCACATGTTTATTCGCGGTGGGCATTTCGTCGATTGGACGCCGCTGGGCCAGCGCCATCAACAGCCCGTGAGCAATGGACAGTTGGAGACGCTGCATGCCGACGCCCTGCAACCAGGCTCCTATATCCTGCGGCTGGCTTTGTTTCGTGGCGGCAATATCGTCCAGGTTGATGATGTCATATTCACGGTGGGATAAGCGACGCTTGCTTAATCCGCAGCGTATTGATGTATAGGCTTGTTGTCATGGACGAACCCAAGCAAGATGTCAGCGTGCCGGCGTCGCTGTTGTCGCTGGAAGCCCTGCGCCAGGCGCGGGATATGCCCTGGAAAGCGCAAAACGAGTTATGGCGCTGGCTAATTATGCCACTGGCATGGTGGCGGCTGCGCGGGCTGCGCATCGGCGCTGGCTGGCGCTGTTATGGCTTGCCAATCATCCAAATGCACCGGCAAAGCCAGATTTGCATCGGGCGGCGGCTGGAGCTGCGTTCAAGCGCAGCCAGCAATCCGCTGGGACCCAATCGGCCTGTTATCATCAGCACCAGAGGACCGCATGCCCGCATCACGATAGGCGACGACTTTGGCATGACCGGCGGTTCGCTGGTCTGTGACCAGCGCATAAGCATTGGCAGCCGCGTTTGGATTGGCGCAAACGCGATTATCACCGATACTGATTTCCATCCGCTTGATGCCGAGCGGCGGCGTAGCCATCCCTTGGCTGCCAATAGCGCGCCCGTCATCATAGAAGACGACGTATTTATCGGCATGAACGCGCTGGTATTAAAAGGCCTCAGCATCGGCGCGCGCTCGGTGGTCGCTGCTGGCTGCGTGGTAACGCGCGATGTGCCGCCTGGCAGCGTGGTCGCCGGCAACCCGGGGCGGGTTGTCCGCGCCGTCTAGGTTTCAATCTTAGCCTCATCCTTAGCCTCATCAGCCGCATCCGCAATTAGTGATAAACAATCTCATAGGACAAGGCGATGGCATCGCCTAGCACAATGATTTCGCCGTTCTGAAGCGGCGTCGGCGTGCCAATCTTCGCGCCGGCGATGTGGACGCCATTGGTGCTGCCCAGGTCTTCAATCTGGTATCCCGTTTCCTGCCGCGATAGCCGCAGGTGATAACGGCTGACTTGGGCATCCCCAATCACGATGTCATTGGCGCTGTCTCGTCCCAATGTAACTATTTCATTCTCCAGCCGAAACATGGCATTTTCGATAGGACCGCGGCGAATCACGATCCAATATCCCGGCTCATCGGGCATGACGCTTTTGTCAAACTCGAGCGCGGGCGGCACTGCCGCCACTCCCGCGAGCGCTTGGTCGAGCGCCTTGCGGAAGATTGCCACAAAGTGATCCCAAAAGTGATTTTCGTCGACGAATGCGCGGTAGTCGAAGCGTTGCACATGCATCAGGCTGGGGTGCAATGGCGCGTCGGCGTAGAGGATGGCGAAGACTGGTTTATCGCCGCCCAAGGCAAATGCCACTTCGTAAGTCAAGTAGACCGAGTTTGCTGCTGCTTCGGTCAGCAAGATGATGAGCGCGTCGGCATGCCGTATCGCGGCATCTTTTTCGACGTGCCAGGCTTGCTCGGCAGCAGTACTGCGGTCAATCCAGGGCCGGTAACCTTGCATGAGCAAGATTCGGCGCAGCTCCTCGGCTTGCGCCTGCGCCGAAGGGTCGTATGACAGGTAGACATTCTTCATTGCGCTTCCTCGAGCACCCGTCCACAGCGAAATGAACTTAGAAATTGCCTAGCTGGGCTCGGCTTGGAATAGGTCTGTCAGCATATTGAGAGCCGCCAGGCGCGGCTAACTGGCGCGGTCCCTATAATAATTATCCCGTTCAGCGAGATTTATGGCAAGTTAAGGCTGGGCAAGGTCAGGGCAATCGCTTCAAAATCCATAACTGTCGAATTAAACATCAAACTGATGAATTGTAGGGGCGAGCCTTGGCTCGCCCATGAAATTGGGTGCAAAATCGTGGGCGATTCACAGGGTCGCGTAGACACTGACCGTCAATCGCCCCTACATTATGTCCTTTTTTGGCATATTTACGGATAAATCTCAGTGTTGGCGGTCATTGTCGCAGGGCTGTGTCGAAGGGCTGTGTCCACGCGCCCTACGCGCCCTACGCAACTCTCGGTGTCTACGTGGTGAATATATTTTGAAGCGATTGCCCTGTGGGCAAGGTGGAGGCACATTGCGGGAGTCTACTGTTTGCCGCTTATGTGGCATACAATAAAGGGCAGATGAATAGTATGCGAAACAGGGAGGACCGATGGCGAATTGGCTTGAGGTGCTAAAGGCGGATCAACTTGAAGAAAGCAAAGGCACAACGGTATTTGTAAACGAGCGCGATATCGCGCTGTACAAGTATCAGGGCGATTTCTATGCCTTGGACAATCGCTGCATCCATCGCGATGGTCAGCTTGGCGACGGCTACATGGAAGGACCCAATGTATTTTGCCCCTTGCACAAATGGGACTACGATGTGCGCACCGGCGTCAGCCGCTATACCGAAGACGAAACAGTGCCGGTCTATCCCGTGCGCCAAGTCAATGGCAAGGTAGAAATTGACGCCGATGCCGTGCCGCCCAAACCGCGCTACGCAGGCGAGTACTTGGGGTTATGGGCGCGGCGCAACGACCCGCTAGAAACCGAGATGCACGATATCCACAGCTATTCACGCGGGCGCCGCGCCTTCGTCGAAGGCATGGGCAGCGAGAAACGCGATTACGCTGGCTTTGGCGACCTGTATTTTCTGCCCGGTCAACTGGCAGTTCTGCCACTGCTGGACGATGTTCCAGTCAGCACGGAAACGGTTATTGCCGCCAAACGCAGCCAGCCTTTGAAGCTGCGCGCGCCGATTTTTGTCAGCCACATGAGCTATGGTGCCTTGAGCAAAGAGGCGAAGCTGGCGATGGCAATCGGCGCGGCTGAATTTGGCACCTTGATGTGTTCGGGAGAGGGCGGCATGCTGCCAGAGGCGCGCGCAGCCGCCGGGCAATACATATTCGAGATGGCTTCGGGCTATTTCGGCTGGAACGAAGAGAACATCGCCAAGGCGGACGGCATCGAGATAAAGATGGGGCAGAGCGCCAAAGCCGGCTTGGGCGGATTGTTGCCCGGGCACAAGGTTACGGCTGATATCGCGGCTGCGCGCGGCATACAGGCGGGCCAAGAAGCGCGCAGCCCATCGCGCTTCACGGATATTCATACGGTGGCGGATATGCAGGAGCGCATAGACTGGATTCGTTCAATCAAAGCGGATATGCCTATCGGCATCAAGTTGGCTGCCAGCCGCATCGAAGCTGATTTGGCGGAAGCGGTGAAACTGGATATCGATTGGATTACCTTGGATGGCCGCGCCGGCGGCACGGGCGCGGGTGCAAAGCACATCATGGACAATATCTGTGTGCCGACGGTTTTTGCTATCCCGCGCGCGCGCCGCTGGCTGGATGACAATGGCCACCGTGACATCAGCCTAATCGCAACGGGCGGCTTGCGCACCAGCGCCGATGTCGCCAAAGCGCTGGCATTGGGCGCGGACGCCGTCGCCTTGGCAACTGCGGCTATGATAGCTATCGGCTGCAAGCAATATCGGGCTTGCGCCAGCGATAGTTGCCCGGTCGGCATCGCGACGCAAAAGATGAAATTGCGGGCGCGATTCGATGTGGCTACATCCAAGCAGCGCTTGGTGAAGTTCTTCGAGGCGATGACAGAGCAGATGAGCGAGTTCGCGCGTATGTGCGGCAAACGCAGCGTGCATGACCTTAGCTATGATGACCTGGCGACGACCAATCATGAAATTAGTCGGCATACGCCTGTGGCGCATGTATAGCCTAACTTGTGCGCTGAGCGGGCGCGATAAGCGCTTAGGGCTGATGCCGCTCATACACCGCAATCGTCGCCGCGGCCATGCTATCGACGCTGAAGCGTTCTTCCAAGCGCGCCGCGCCCAGCAGCCCCATGTGCTGGCGCAAGGCGCGGTCTTCCAATAGCCGAGTGATGGCTGCCGCCAGCGCGCCGACGTCGCGCGGCTCGACCAGCAAACCGGTCTCGCCATGAACCACAACTTCGGGGATGGCGCTGACGCGGCTGGCTATCACCGGTACGCGCCGGGACATGGCTTCCAGCAGCACCAATCCAAATCCTTCCCACAGGCTGGGCATCAGCAGCGCGTCCAAAGCGCCAATCAATTTGACAGCATCGCCGCGCCATCCCAGCCAATGGACCTTGGCGGCGATGCCGAGTTCCCGCGCCAGCGCCTCGAGCTGCGGGCGCAGCGCGCCAGCGCCGGCTATGATTAGATTGGCGCTTGGGAAGCGCCGCTGAATTTTCTGAAATGCTCGCAATGCGTATGCGATGCCTTTTTGTTCAACTATTCGGCATACCAGACCTAGCAGCAATGCCTCGGAATCCAAGCCCAGCTCGGCGCACAATGCTTGTCTTGCGGCGCGCAGTTCCTCATCGGCGAGCCATTTATGCTCCAAGCCATAGTGGACCACGGTGAGCTTTTCGCTTGGCGCGCCTTCGACCTCGATTATGAATTTTTTGATTGCGTCCGAAATGGCGATTCCGCCGCTGGTCATGCGCCACATCAAGGGGCAAAGGCGCTGCCAAATTGGATGGAAGCGGAATTGATCATCGTTGTGACGGCTGCTGATGACGCCGCCGACTCCCGCGAGTTTCGCCGCGAACAAGCCATATAAGTCGGCGTGAATCAGATGCGTGTGCAGGATGTCCGGCTTGATTTCGCGCAAGGCGCGGCGAATCTTGATTATCAGGCTCAGGTCATAGTCGCGCTGGATAAGCACTCGGCGCAGCGGGATGCCGCGTTCTCGCGCGGCTTGGACCATGTCTTCCATGGGATTGTCTTTTTCTACCAGTATGATTAGATGCGCGTCGACCGCGCGCTGGCGCAAGGCGCGCAGCAAGACCAGCACATGGCGCTCTGCGCCACTGATTCGTGTAACTTTTATGAGGTGCGCGACGCGCATGATAGGCTCCGTTGCTGTGCGCTACGATGATGTCTGTTGCGGCAACTGTAATAGACTGCCTGGTTAGAGGCTAGTTATTTGCACAGTTCATGGCAGCGCAATTTCCTGTGACAAGGGACCGGTCAGCCCGCGCGCGTCTTTGGCAGCGATGGCGATGCCGCTGTAACTGGAGAAACCGTCCCATACCAGGCTGGTTTCGCTATGCACGATTTGGCGCTCATAGAAGAGTCCGCCCGGGCGGCGCAAGGCGATGATGTAGCCACTGGCTTCGGCAACCGGCTCCCAGACCAATTCGGGTTCACCCGCGTTTGTGCGCAAGACGATGTTCTTCGGCGGGCGCGGTCCATCGGCAAGCGCGGTCACGACCGCGAGTATCGCTTTGGTGGCGTCTTGCAGATAGCCGGCTTCGATGTATTCAATCGTGTCGGTCGGGTCGCCATTGATTTTCTCTTCGTAGGCGTTGATGAGGCGGATGGCTGGGTAATCCAATTCGCTGAAAGAAAAGTGATCGCCATAACGGTTTTCGCGGTCAATCGCGTCTTGCACAACTAAATCCAGGCTGAGACCGAAATTGAAGCCGATGAAATTAGCCATGCGCGCTAGCCGGCGCGACCCAGAGTTCTCGTTGGGTCCAGCCGAAAAAACGCGCAGTTCGCGGTCATTGACCAAGCCGCTGCGGTCGTGCACATTGCCGATGGTGTCGATATTTATCATGCCGATGAGCTCGGTTTGGTCTGCTCGTATCCAAGAGGCGAAGGCTTTGCTGCCTTGCCTGCCAACTTCCTCGGCGGAAAAAAGCACAAACATGATGGTGGCTTTGTAGCGCGACTGGCTCATGATGCGCGCCAATTCCAGGACCGCCGCGACCCCCGACGCATTGTCGTTCGCGCCCGGCGCAAAGACCTCAGTTGAATCGAAGGGACGCCCAATACTATCGTAATGGGCACCAAGCAAAATCGTGCCAGCACCGACTTCTGTACCTTGCACGACGGCGACAAGATTGTGCTGTGCGCGCCGCTCGCCGTCTGATGTTACCGATTCAAATGGCAGGTCAAATGTGTATAGATTGCCGCTTGATGCTTGGCGATAAGTCTCGAATTGGCCGCTGATATAGGCGCGTGCCGCGCCGATGCCTTGGTCGCTTGAGTCTTGGGTGGAGTTCACATGCCGGGTATGGAAATCTTGCAGGGTGCGGATATGCGTCATCAAGCGGTCGGATTCCACTTGGTCCAGGATGCGGAAAATTTCGACATCGGCGGGGGCGGCCGGCGTCAAGCCGATGCCCCGGACGCGCGCCGGTCCCGCGGCGACATATCCCAGCGTCGGCGGCGGCGTCCGAGTAGCGAGCGGTGCCAGCGTCGGCGGCGCGTTCTCGCTGGTGCCAAGGTTGCATGCGACCAGCAGCAGCAAGAAGCCGACAAATATGGCGATGGTATTGTGATGCCTGTTCATAGGGCTGATTTTAGCATATTTCGCCCGATACGAAGCCGCAATAGATGAAGGTCCGATAGCGCAAATGCAGCCATTCGGCTAAGAGATGCCTACGAAATGCGCCGAAAAACATACCGACGAAACGCGCCGCCAGAAATTGCTGAAAAATAGAATCTTGTCGTGGCAAGTGGTCTTGCGCAGGGAATCCTTCCCCGCGTCCGCGCGCGGGGGTGGCGAATTATTTCCCCAGCGGGTCCAGGGTTGCTCGCCGCCAGCGCGCTTAGATCGCGCCAGCGTCAGCGATTACTTGGCTAATACGAAAATCGGGAATACCCAACTCAATGTATGAGGGCATCTTTAGCTTTCGCCATAGCGCGTAGCTGTCGAGGACCTTGTAATGCGCGGTGAACAAGACAGCCACAGTCCCATGCGTGATGACCACGATATTTTCCGCGGGGTCCGCGATGTCAAGCAGGGACGCGATACCGCTCTGGAAGCGTTCTTTGGCTTGATTCGCGGTTTCATCGCCGAAGACGAGTTTATCAGGATTTTCAAAAAGCTGTCGGATGCGCGCTTCGAATGCCGCAGCCGAGCCATAGGGCGCGTTGCTTCGGCGGCTGTGTTCAGCCAGCCGTGGGCATGCAATCACAGGAATATGCGCCAGGTCCGCGGCAACAGTCCGAGCAGTTTGCATAGCCTTGGGCATCGGACTGCAAAACAGCCGGCGCGGCTCATACGCGGCTAAGCGCTTCGCCAGGGGGGCGCAGCGCGCATAGCCTTGCGGCGTCAATTCCCAGTCTTGCGCCGGCTGCGCGGGATTGTGATTGCTGTTGCTGTGCTTCACCAGGACCAGTTTTGCCATGCGCGTCGGTTCTTGTTGGATGCGACTAGGAATTGCAAATCCAGTATTTTTTGGATTTGCAAACCTTGTCGCGGCGACCCAAGAGTCGCCGCCTAAGAAGTCGAGAGGTAGGAGGGAAGAGCGCGTTTACAGATCGCGCTTGCGAAGAAGACGCAAAGCTCGCGACAGTGCGGCGATTCGCTTAGTCGAGATAGTCGCGCAGTTTACGGCTGCGGCGCGGGTGGCGCAGCCGCCTTAATGCCTGCATCTCAAGCTGGCGAATGCGTTCGCGCGTCAAATCAAATTTCTGGCCCACTTCTTCCAATGTATGGTTATGTCCATTTTGCAAGCCATAACGCAGGCGCAGGATACGCGCCTCGCGCGGGGTCAATGAATTGAGCGCCTGCTCTATTATCTCTTTGAGCAGCTTGTTGTTAGCGCTATCCGATGGCGTTGGTTCGCGGTCGTTCTCGATAAAATTGCCCAGTTCGCTATCGTCGTCCTTGCCTACCGGGTGCTCCAAGCTGAGCGGCTGCCAGGACACCCTGAGCATCCATTGCACCTTCCGCGGCGTGCATCCCAGGATTTTGGCGATTTCTTTGATAGATGGCATGCGCCCGAGCTGCTGTTCCAGGTCGCGGGCGACGCGGTACATCTGGCGGATGCTATCGGTCATGTGGACAGGAACGCGGATGGTTCTGCCCTGATCGGCGATGGCGCGCGAGATTGTTTGTCGGATCCACCAAGTGGCATAGGTGCTGAAACGAAAGCCGCGGTGATGGTCAAATTTCTCCACTGCCTTCATCAGTCCCAGGTTGCCTTCTTGAATCAGGTCAAGAAAAGGCACGCCACGCGACATATACTTCTTGGCGATGGAAACCACCAGGCGCGTATTGGCTTCTATCAGATGCTCACGCGCATTCAAGCCGTCTTGGACCAGGAATTTCCATTCGGCGCTGCTATCATGAGCGGGGCTTTGCGAAAGCATGTCCTTGGCGCTGCGTCCCACCTCGTAGCGCATGGCAAGATGAAGCTCTTCTTGGACGGAGAGCAGCGGCACACGCCCCATCTCTCTGAGGTACATGCCGACCGCATCGCTGGACTCGATTTCGACTAAGTCGTGGTCGTTTTCGTCTTCCAGATCCAAGCTGTCTTCATAGGATCCAGAGAAGGCATCAACGTCTTCGTCGAACGAAAGCTCAAATTCGTCTTTTTGGCTATTGTCCGTTTCGAGATAAATATCCAAGTCAACATCGGACTCAAAGCCGCTATCATAATTACTCATTATCTTCCCCCCAAACATATTGCGAGCGAAAGAATTTCGCCCGACAGCTGTTACTGAATTACCCCTGTTCGTCCAGTAACTGCTTCAAGATCGACAGCCGCGGATCAAAAGCCGCGTAACTCCCCAGGTCTTGACTATCGTCTAGCGCAGTTTCGGACTCATAGTTCAGATTAACTCCACTTTCGGAGCTCAAGCCACGGCAGTTCCCGCGGCAAATGGCGCGATAGCCCGCTTCGATAATCACTTCTTCTCGCAACAAATGTCCGAGATCGATTTCGCCGTTGCTATCGACACTAAAAGCGCATTTCCCTGTGTCGGGCGGTGATGCAAACAATTCCGCAATTGGCAGCGCAAACTCATGCGTGAAGTCTTCCAAGCAGCGGTCGCATTCTCGCATGTGCCCCACCTGCAATGTACCCTGGACGAGGATACCCTCTTTGGCGCGCGTCAAGGTCAGGCTGCCGGTGAGCGACTCCAAATACATGTCTTCGTCAACATGCACCCGCTGTGGCAGGTGAATCGGAATCGTTCTTGCGTTGCCCGGACCTTCCGATAATAGAAAGCCTACTTGTAATTTGAGCAGTCGCTTGTGCAGATAGCCATTGCTATGGGTATTCACACGTGCTGCTCCTGGTGGCAAGGTCGCTTTGAAAGAGGTAAGCTACGACTCATGTTAATCTCAAGTATTATAGGCAAGCGATATATACCATGTCAAGCAATTCCACTGAAATGAACGAAACACTAACGCTTGATTCTTTAGGACAATGTTATGCGCGAAAGGCTAAGGATTTTGCTGGATTGCGGCAATATCCATGCTTGGCAAGATTTGCAATGCTAAAGTTCAAAACATAATACGATGTCTGCCACGCTGGTATTGGTATCGCAGCGGAGATCATTTTCTCCGCAACTCTTGACGCTTTCATCTTACCAAATCCTTGAGACGACGGGCAACCAGGGCTTCATGAACATTGTGATTGAAACCCGCGCCGCAATGATTGTGCTCGACGGCGCGCACCCGCGCTGGCGCGCCTTGGTCACTGCTCCCAATGCCAGCGCAGCCACGCGGCGCATCCCGATTTTATTTGTCAGCGATTGTGAAAAAAGCCGCGCCGCCGCGACGCGCGCTGGCGCGGACTTGACCGCAAGCTGGAGCGAGTTTGAGCGAAACTGCTTGCAACTGGTGGATGCCTACGCGCGCATTCCCAGCCCAGAGCTCTTGGCGCAATTGACCTGCGAATGTCGCGGGAGTTTGCCACCGCTTGCGCAGAGGGGCTTGCGCGAATTCAACCAGGGCAATTATTACCGCCAGCACGATTTATTCGAGGAGCAATGGATGAAGACGACCGGGCCTGCGCGCGACTTGTATCGCGCGATTCTGCAGGTCGGCGTCGCCTATTATCAGATTGAAAAGCATAACTATCGCGGCGCGCTGAAAATGCTGCAGCGCAGTGTGCAATGGCTGCATATTATGCCAGATACCTGCCAGGGAATCGATGTCGCGCAACTGCGGCGAGATTCTTACGCGGTCCGCGCCGAGCTGGAACGCTTGGGTCCGCAGCGGCTGCGGGAATTCGACCGCAGCCTGCTCAAACCCCTTATCTGGCACGGTTCCTAGCCCATTTGCCGTCCCAGGCACCTTAATCGCTTTGCTTGTCTTCCGCCAATACATAGCGCGCAAACCAGTCCAGCATTGCCTCATTATGCGCTCGGCGCAGGTTGACCGCCCCTGAAATTGATGCGCCATGCGAGCCGCCAGGCTGCCGCAGCATTTCGACAATGCATCCATTGGCTTTGAGCACGCTATAAAATTGCTCGGACTGCTCGGCTGGGCAGCGCCAATCATGCTCGCTTTGCACCAGCAAGGTCGGCGTCTGACAATTGTGCGCATAACTGATGGGCGAGCATTTCTCATAGATTTCTGGAACTTCTTGCGGGTGACCACCCATTTGCTCGACGCCAAAATAGATGCCAATGTCGCTGGTGCCGTAGAAGCTGCGCCAATTCGTGACCGGGTTCTGTGGAATCGCGGCTTTGAAGCGATTAGTCTGCCCGACAATCCAGCAAGACAGGTTGCCGCCGCCGGATGTCCCGCAGACGCCCAGGCGGTCGCCATCAGCCAATCCCAAGCTAATGGCGTGATTGACGCCCGTCATCAGGTCCTGATAATCGAGATTGCCCCAATCGCCCTTGATGGCGGTGGAAAAGTTATCTCCATAACCAGTTGACGCGCGGTGATTGAGGAAGAGCAGTCCATAACCAGCGCCGGCCAACATTTGAAAATCGAAGTGAAATCCATAACCATAAGCGGCGTGCGGACCACCGTGAATATACAGAATCGTCGGATGGGGCGCTTCCCCGCGCGGCGGCTTCATATACCAGCCTTCAACTTCGACGCCGTCTACGCTCTGCCAGAGCAGGCGCTCGGTGCAGGGCAGGTCCAGGCTGGCAAGCAAACTGTCGTTCAAGCGGCTGAGCTGCCGATGCGTGCCAGCGGTCAAATCTGCGAGCTGCAGATCGGGCGGCGCATTGAGCGATGTGCTGGCGTAGAGCAGTTGATCGCCTCTTAAGTCCAGCGGGAACACGGCGCATTCGCCTTGGGTGAGGGCTTGGTAAGTTTCGCTTCCGCTTAAGGCGACGCGATAGATATGGTTGACGCCGCCTTCTTGCACGGTTGTGATAGCCCAGTCGTCCCTGATTGCGGTGTGCCATTGGCTCAAACCGGCAATGGGCATATCCAGCGACAAGCGCCCGCCGACGCCAACGGACCAAGCTGTCGTGCGGTTTTCTATGGCACCGGTCGCGATGTCTAGCGTGTAAAGATCCGACTTCGTACCGATAGGCTTGCCGTCATTGGGCCGGCCGACGAATACAATGCGCCTGCCGTCGGGGCTGAAGTTCGCGCCCGCAATGGCTGCCCAGCCATGAAGCAGCGTCGATTGCGCCCCCTTCTGATTCACGGTCATCAAATCGGGCACCATGGCGCGGACGGCGTCGGCGCGCATCGTCGCGTCGTATAGAATCACGCTGCCATCGGGCGACCAGCGCAGGTTCACATTGTTGCTGCGGTCAGCGGTCAATTGGCGCGTTTCCCCGCTTGCCAGCTCGAGCACAAAGATATCTTGAACCATTTGATCGAGATAACCAATCGCGTCGAAGCGATAAACCGTGCGGTCGACGCGATAAGGCGCTTTGCTTAGGTCAAGCGGCTCGGCTGCCGCGACCGCGCTATAGGCGATGCGGCTGCCATCGGGCGACCAGGCAAACCCGCCGCCGATGCCGCGCTCGAGCGCGGTCAATTGCCGCGCCTCGCCGCCATCAATCGGCAGCAAATATAACTGCCGCTTGCCGCCCCGGTCGGAGACAAAGGCGATAGACTTTCCGTCGGGCGACCATTGCGGATTGCTGTCTCTGGCTTTGCCGTTTGTGAGTTGCTTGCTCGTGCCGCGCTCCAGGTCGAACAGATAAATCCATACATACTCCTTGTCCGCTTCGGCATTGATTTGTGAAACGGAGTAGACGACTTGCGACGCGTCGGGCGACAATTTGCCGCCGTTGAGAAAGCGCAGATTATAAAGATCTTCCGGTTGGATTGTGGCTCTGTCTGGCATTTTGACCTCGGGCAATTGAACTTGGCGAACAGATTAAGCTGCGTCAATTGTAACAGCTATAACAGCGACCGTGAGATTGCCCCAGACTCGATGTCAGCGCAATCGCATCAAATTATTTCAACACTGAGGCACCAAGGGTCGCGTAGGTCGCGTAGACACTGACCTCCGACACCGGCCTCCTACTCCGAGAATTATCCGAAAATATGCCAATAAAGGACACAATGTAGGGGCGATTCTGTGAATCGCCCACGATTTTGCACCCAATTTCATGGACGAGTCTTGGCTCGCCCCCACAATATGTTAGTTTGATGATAAATTCGTCATTTATGGATTTTGATGCGATTGTCCCGGAGTCTATGTCGGCGCAATCGCATCAAAATGAGAATAAAATGAGTATAAGATGTAATGAAGCTAATATAAACTAAAATCTAATAACAGTGGCATAGAACAAACTCCAATTATGTCTTGCAGCATAATATATATTGAATTGCAGGGGCTTGCCTCGGCTCCTCGGTTCGAGCAACATTGCTGCTTGGGTGTCTGATGGGACGCATGACGGTTTGCGTCTATGTGAGCCACCGTGCCGCCCCGGCCGTTTCGACTTGCATTGTTAGATTTACTTCTGTGTCTTTGTGCTTATTTCGCTATGGAATCTGCTGTATGATAGCCGTGGCCGACCCAAGCAGCAAAGGAATATAAATGACTCAAGAGCCCGACTCCAAGACCTTGTCGCAGCAGCGTTATACGCAATATGCCGATGGTTACATCACCAGCTCAACCCACGCCAGCGGCTCCGACCTGGATCGGCTGCTGGCAATTGCCGAGCCGCAATCACACTGGGCTATGCTTGATGTGGCCACTGGCGGCGGGCATACGGCGCTTAAGTTCGCGCCACATGTGCGGCATGTCATCGCCAGCGACTTGACCCCGCGCATGTTGGAAAAAGCGCGACAATTTATCCTAGAAGAGCAGGGCGCGCGCAACGTTGCCTTCCGCCAAGCTGATGCCGAGAACTTGCCCTTCGCAGACGATCAGTTCGATTTGCTCACCTGTCGCATCGCCCCTCATCACTTCCCTGATGTAAATGCTTTTCTGCGCGAATGCGCCCGCGTCTTAAAAGCGGGCGGTATGCTGCTGCTGCAGGATATTTTATTGCCGGATGATCAAGCCGCAGCGCGCTTTGTTGAAGACTTCGAGCGCCTGCGCGATCCCAGCCATCATCGCGCCTTCAAGGCCGCGCAATGGCGCGCGATGTTTGCCGCCGCTGGCATTGATGTCGAATACAGCGAGGTCTATATCAAGCGCCATGATTTTATCGAATGGGCGCGGCGGCAGGGCAATGATGAAGCCACAATCGCCGAGTTGATTCGCATGCTGCGCGAGGAATCGCCTAGCGCGCGCGACTGGATGGACCCGCGCCATTGGGGTACGGCGGCTGCAAGTTTTGTGAATCGCCATATCTTGATGCGCGGCCGCGCCAACTGACCGGAGTCCCCTGTGCCGAATCTGCTGGTGGCAACGGGCATCTTTCATCCCGAGCCGGGCGGACCTTCTACTTATCTGCGCCAGGTCTTGCCCGCGCTGCAAGCGCGCGGCTGGCAGGTCCGCGTTGTCAGTTATGGCGAGAGCGGCTTGGCCGCGTATCCCTATCAGGTGCGACGGGTCAAGCGCGAAATTTTCCCGCTGCGGCTGGCAAAATACGGCGGCGAAATACGTAAACTTGCGAATTGGGCGGATTTGACTTACGCGCAGTCTATCGATTTGCCGCTTTGGGGACACACTTCGCCACGCGCGCTCAAAGTTGTGGGCGATCAAGCCTGGGAACGCTGCGTACGCAAGCGCTGGATTCCCGCGGATATGAGCATCGACCAATTCCAAGGTTACCGGCGCGGCTGGCGCGCACGCTGGCAGCAGGCTTCGCGCTCGCGCCAGGCAAAATCCATGGATGCCGTAATCGTACCCAGCTTATATCTGCGCGGCATGGCGCGGGGCTGGGGCGTCGCCGAGGCGAAACTCCACCTAATTTACAATGCGCTGTCGCAACTGGAACCCCCGAACATCAATCGCGCCGCGCTGCGGGCGGAATTAGGCTGGGCTAATCGCCTGACCTTGCTGTCCGTGGCGCGCTTGCAGCCCTGGAAAGGAATCGATCATCTAATTACTGTGTTGCCCGATTTCCCCGAAGTGCATTTGCTCGTGGTCGGCGAAGGTCCGGATTTGCCCAGGCTGCAAAATATGTCGGCAGGGCTTGGCGATCGTGTGCATTTTACGGGCTACCTGCCGCCGGCGGAGGCGCGCAAAATGATGGCGGCGGCTGATGGGCTTGCCCTCTATAGCGGCTATGAGGGCTTGTCGCATACCATATTGGAGGCCTTAAATATGGGTACGCCGGTCTTGGCCAGCGACAAGGGCGGCAATCCCGAACTTGTGCGCGATGGTGGCAACGGCGTCCTGGTCCCGTATGCCGATCTGGCGGCGCTGCGACGCGGCATAAAGCGCCTGCTAAGCCAGCGCGATCAATACGCCGCCAATACCAACCTGGACATGGAACGCTTCAGTTTTGATAACATGGTGGAGCAGACGGACAGCCTGCTCAAATCTTTACTCAGATAAACTCGCTTAACGCTTGATAAAGCGATAGCCTACCCCGCGCGATGTGAGGATGTACTCCGGCTGCTGCGGGTTTATCTCCAGCTTTTGCCGCAGATAATGAATATAGAGTTTGAGGCTGTCAATGGCGTCGCTGTATTCTTCGCCCCAGGCTTCGGTGACCAACTCGTCGCGGGTGATGACGCGGCCCGCGTTGCGCACCAGCACTGCCAGCAAGTTAAATTCCTTGGGCGTCAGATGGACGTGCGTATTCCTTATCCAGACTTCGCGGTTCATAAAGTTGATGCGAAAATCGCCGCGGTTGAAGATCAGTTCTTCGTTCACGTTGGGCTTAGGCGAGCGGCGCAATCGCGCGCGGATTCGCGCAACCAGCTCATCGTTGTCCCAAGGCTTGCCGATATAATCGTCCGCGCCGAGGTCCAAGCCTTTTACGATGTCTTCGGGGTCGGACTGCGCGGACAAGAAGATAATTGGCACGTCCGACATCTCGCGTAGGCGTCGGCAAACTTCCCAGCCATCAGTGTTTGGAATCACAACATCGAGCAGAACTAAATCCGGCTGGTGACGATATGCCATACGCAAGCCACCCTGCGAGCAATAGGCTTTGAATATTTCGAAGCCATGCCTCGCCAAGAGCCCAGAGACTTCTTCAACGGTCGACTTATCATCATCAATAAACAGTATTTTCTCAGCCATTTGGTTTTGCTCCTGAGCCTGTCACTATTTCCCTGAATCACATAGCCCTTGCCGCTGGCAGCCATCGCAATATGCTACAGCAATTGACAAAATGATTGCGATCAATTCTAAGTAGATTTATAACAATAATTACTAATTATGACTAGACTCTTTTTCGTATATGAACCGATATTACGAATTAGAATTGTAATCTCGTGCGAGTATGGCATATTTATTTCGCTCTCGCTAGCCATTCAGCCATTTCATCATTCCATGATGCAAATTGCTAATGCGTCTAAATGCGACTGATTCGATACAGTTGGCAGTTTATTAACGCTGAACTGGCTTAGGCGCGTATCGAACTGACAAGGTTTTTGGCATGGTCGTAAAATCCCTCGTCCGGCGCATCGCTCGTTTGGAATGCCACTGCGAGCGCGATTCCATTGCTTAATCTTAGAACACTATAGTCTGAATTTTCAACCTGAGTCAATGTAACCGCGCTTTGATCTGGCGCGACAATCGCAACTTGAATAGTGTTTGAATCGGCCGTGCTAAGTTTAACTATACGCCAGTTTGCCGGGTAATCGAGTTGGAATATGCCAGCGTCGAAGTGATTCTCGCTAAGGCGAACATAAGCGCCCGGCGTATGCTGAATCTGCGGCGGTGTGCGCGCTGGTGCCAAAGATGCACAGGCGCTAGTGATAAGCATCACAATGGCGATTCCGCCCCAAGCTACGAGACAATTCAATCTTGGCATGCGCGGAATCGCTTAGCGCGCGGCTTTGGAACTCGACAGAATACGGATGCTGCGCAGGCTTTTGGCGCAGCCGCCCGACATTGCAAGTGCATTGGCGCAAGCTCAACTGCCATTGTCCATGCTAACTATGCGCGACCTCCATTTAACTAATCACGCTAACAAATCCCGCAATCCTGGATTAGGGACAGCCGCTTCAGATATATTTTACCACTGAATTCGCCAATTTTCTGTCGATTTAGGCAAATTGAAATCAAATCGCAAGAATTACTGAAGGAACTGCTTCAAGCAGTTGTTATGCCGAGGATGCCCAGCACCGGTATACGGCGCAAAGAACAAGTATCAATCGCAATGCAGGTGAATTTATTCCCACTCGATCGTGCCGGGCGGTTTGCTAGTAACGTCGTACACGACGCGATTGATACCCGCCACCTCGTTTACGATTCGCGCGCTCACCCGCGCCAGCAGGTCATAAGGCAAGCGCGCCCAATCCGCGGTCATGAAATCGTCTGTGGTCACCGCGCGCAGGACGATGACTTCTTCATAACTGCGTTGGTCGCCCATCACGCCCACGCTCTTGACAGGCAGCAATACGGCGAAACTTTGCGCGGTGCCGCGGCGCAGCAAGCCGGCATCGGCGAGCTCGTTGGTGAAGATGGCGTCGGCGGCGCGCAGTTTTTCCAGCCGCTCCCAGCTCAATTCCCCCAGACAGCGAATCGCCAAGCCGGGCCCGGGGAAGGGTTGACGCCAGAGTATCGCCTGCGGCAAACCAAGCTCTTCGCCTATTTTGCGCACCTCGTCCTTGAATAGGTCGCGTAGGGGTTCTATCAATTCAAAGTCTAGGTCGGCGGGCAAGCCACCCACATTGTGGTGCGACTTGATTGTTTTCGCAGCGGCGCTGCCGGCGGCGCTTTCAATGACGTCGGGATAAATTGTACCCTGCGCCAGGAATTGGACGCCTTTTAACTTGCGGGCTTCTTCGCTGAAGACATCAATGAACAGCTTGCCGACGGTCTTGCGCTTGGCTTCGGGTTCCGTCACGCCAGCCAGCGCTTCCAGGAACATTTCTACAGCGCGAACCGCGATTAGCTTCATTTGCTGCTCCCCGCGGAAGACGCTGATAACCTCTTCGGCTTCGCCCAGGCGCAGCATTCCGTGATCGACAAATATAGCTGTGAGCTGCTTGCCAATGGCGCGCTGGATTAGCGCGCCAGCCACAGCGGAATCCACGCCCCCGCTTAATGCCAGCAAAACGCGCTGCTTGCCCACCGTCGCGCGGATTCTGGCAACAGCGTCGGCGATAAACGAGGCCGGTTGCCATTGTTCGCGGCAGCCGCATATATTGAAAATGAAGTTGGCGAGCAAGTCCTTGCCCTGTTGGCTGTGATTGACTTCCGGGTGAAATTGGATGCCATAGACTCGTCGGCTCAAATCACCAATGGCGGCATAAGGGGAATTCGCCGATTCCGCCAGGGCGATGAAGCCCGCGGGCGGTCTTTCAATGCGGTCGCCATGCGACATCCACACATCCAATTCGCCGGGCAATTTGTCGAAGAGCGGGCTGCTCTCGGCTTGCGTGATGGTGGCTGGTCCATATTCCTTTTGGCTTGCGCTGGCGACTTTGCCGCCCAAGGTATGCGTCAGCAATTGCATGCCGTAGCAGATGCCCAGAACAGGCTTGCCGCAATGCAATAGAAAATCTGGCAGCTTTGGCGCGCCCGCTTGATAAACGCTGGCTGGACCGCCAGAGAGCATGTAACCGGCTGGATCGTGCTGCTTGATGTGAGCGGCGCTGCCATCGTAGGCGTAGACCTCTGAATAGACGCCCAGTTCCCGGATGCGCCGGGCGATTAACTGCGTATATTGCGAGCCATAGTCAATGACAGCGATGCCGCCTTTTTTCAGCTCGTCCATTTTCTCGCGTCTCATTTTAGCGTGGCGGCGATTCGGTCCAATGCGCTGGCGGTGCAAGCTGCTCTGCGCAGCGCTTGCCTAGAATAGCAGTTTCGCCAGCTTGAGTATGCCTTGGTTCCAGGGCGCTCGGTGCGAAAAGCCCGATTGGCTTTCGATGGTGGCGAGATTGTCGAGGTACCATTGATAATTGCGTATCAAGGCGTCTTTGTTGGAAAACTTGGGCGCGAAGCCTAACTGTTCTTGCGCTTTTTGGATCGAGACATAAGAATCCTTTGCCGCTGTCTCATAGACCCATTTGTATAGCGGCGAAAGCTGCATGGATTCCAATATGCGCAGCAGCCATATAGCTGGCTCGGCGGGCAGCCCGGTGACCCCTTTGCCGTAGCCCGCATAGTCGAGTACCGCTTGGTAATCTTCGCCCATCGTCGTGAATTCCGCCGCGCCGATGTTATATGTGTCATTGCTTGCTTCTGTGGGCAGGGTCATGCATAAGCCAATCGCCTCGCAAAGATCATCGACGTCCAGCAGCTGATAGCGGTTGCTGCCGTCGCCAATCATCGGGAAGCCACGTCCGTCTTTTGCCCAATCATATAAGAGCGCGAAGACGCCCAAGCGCTCTGGTCCTACAAAGGACTTGGGACGGATTACCGAAACAGTCATGCCTTGGTCGCGATAGGCGAAGCAGATGTCTTCCGCTTTTAGTTTGGCTTCGCCATAAGGTCCGACGCCGACCCGCTCATCGTCTTCGCAAATGGGGTGATGGTCGGGAATGCCGTATACCGCGGTTGAAGAAATGTGAATGAAGCGTTGGACGCCGTGCTGCTTGGCAGAATCAATCACGTTGCGCGTGCCATCAATGTCGGTTGTAATGATCTCTTGCGGTGAATAGAGCGGCAGCGCCGCCGCGCAATGCAGGACTATTTCGACGCCTTCCATCGCTTGGTCAACCATTGCCCGTTCGCGGATGTCACCGGTTAACGCGTTGATTTGCTCCCGTTCAGGATAGGCAAAATCGGCAATATCAAGCGAGACAACTGCGTAATCCCGCGCCAGCAAATAACGGGCGAGATTGATGCCGAGGAATCCAGCACCGCCTGTTATTAGAACTCCTGCCATCTAACTGATGTCTCCTATGTCACCGACCGAATTCTATACCAGAAATGTCAACCAAGGAAGCTGGCGCGCCGCGCCCATGCGCCGTTGAAGACCAGTTCGGCTAGCGGCTTGCGCTGCCTCGGCGCGGCTTCGCGTTCGCGCTGCCCGGCGCTTAGATGGCTGTGTTCGCTGGCGCGGTAGCCAATGGCGATAGCGGTCTTGGCTTGGTAATTCGCGGGAATCTGATACAGCTCGCGCGCCTTGTCTGGATCGAAACCGCCCATCTGGTGGGCGTAAATGTCATAATCCAGCGCCTGCAAAACCATTTGACCAATCGCTAATCCCAGATCGTGGCTGGCATGGCTGTTTGGCTCGCCGCTGTCGCGCTGGGTCTGGGCGACCGCGATCATCAAAGCGCCCGCGTGCCGCGCCCAAGCCTGGTTGCCGGGCTTCAAAACGGAGAATACTTTCTCGAATTCTTTTGTGTCCGAACGGGGCGCGACAATAAAGCGCCAGGGCTGGATATTAAAAGAAGAGGCGGCCCAACGCGCGGCTTCCAGGATGCTTATCAGCTGAGATTTTTCGACTGGACGCGCCGGATCAAAGGCGATTGGACTCCAGCGCCGTTTGATTAAGGACTGCAAAGTCGCATCCGTCTCCGCCAGTTTATCGGGCAGCTGCGACGCGCTGGCGTCGTCATTATGCCGTTGCGCGCTGCGCTTGCTTATGGCCTCAAAAACTTTAGGCGCAATCAGCCAGACCAGCTCTCCCCGCGCGGCATCCGGATCGAAGACATCTATACGCGCCAAACCGCCTTTCTTCATGGCGACAGCGCTGCCGGTCATCTCGTTGACGAGGATAGACATATCTGGGTTGTGGCCCACAAACATGACTTCATCATCATAAAGCATATCGCGACTTAAGTATTGTACAGCGGATAGGTCGAAGCCGAAGTTGACCGCTTCGCTCACTGTCACGGCGGCTTGGAGTTCGGCGGCGACTATCTGCGCGGTTTGCAGGCAGCGCAGGCGCGGACTGCTATAAATCACCGATGGCTGAATGTTCAAGCGCTTCATGACCTTGGCGGCATTGGCTATGCGCCTGCGCCCACGCTTTGTCAGCTCGCGCTCGTGGTCGCTGCTTGCATAGTCTTCGGCGATGCCGTGACGCAAAAAATATAAGCGCATATTGCCTCCACGCCTGATGCGCGCGAATTATCCGAACCTGCAAATGAAATCAACCGCTGGCGGCGGCGGGTGTTTTGGGCTTGGGCTTGGTCTCGGTCGCGGAATTGCTTTCGGATTTGCTCTTGGGCTTTGCTTCGGCCGTTTTCGAAGATTGCTCCTTGTCGCTGGCGCTTTTTTCGTCGCCATTGGCGGAGGCTGGGCTGGCTGGATTGTTGGCTTTATTGTTGTCGTTGACGTAAAAGCCGCTGCCTTTGAAAATGATGCCTGCCGGCTGAATCACGCGATTGACCGCCTGACCAGTCGTCGGGCAACTGACAAGCGGGTCGTCCAAGAATTTCTGACGGATATCAAAAGTGCTGCCGTCCTCACGGCGATAGGTATAGACTGGCATAGGCTTTCACCACTGCTTATCGTACTTAAGCGATAATCCAGCTATTATAATGGATATGCGCAGGCTTTTGCAGGCGCGATTCTATAGCGAAAGGGAAGACAGTGTCCGCCGATTTGTTACCGTTCTTCGCCGCCGCTTTGATAATTATCGCAGTTATAGACCTTTACCGTCATCGCGCTAGCCATAAGCGCAAGCGTAAGTCTTCTTCGCCTGTTTCTAATCATGCTTCTATCCTGCGCCGCTAGGCGGCTGAACAGTCACTCTGGCTTGCGCGCCTCGAAGGCCATGGTCTCGTAGCGCATCGCTTCTTCGCTGCCGACGTATTTGCCATGCTGCTCGATACCGCGCAGGCTGGCGTCGCCGCTTTCGCCAGTTTGGACGCGCTCGACGTCCACGAAGCCCGCGTCATGCAACGCTTTGATAAGCGTCGCTTCATCATAGATAAACTTGTGCCGCCAGCCGTGAAATGACTGGTTTATGGCATGCGCTGGCTTGTATTCGCCGACATGGGAACGGAAGTTGTCCATAATCCAGCGGATGTACTGCCGCTGCGCGTCGGCTTCGGGCTGCGTATACAAGGCGATAATCTGCGCCAAATCTGGCGTCGCCAGGCGGATGCGCGCGCCTGCGCGCAATATGCGATGGCATTCGCCCAACATTCGCGCTGCCTCTTCAAATTCCAGGTGTTCAATCACATGTTCGCTGAAAACGAAGTCGAAGCAATCATCAGGCATGGGGAAGGGCAGGCAGGCATTCATATAGACTGCGCCAGGCGCAAAAGGGTAAAGCGTGGTATTCAGCCAGCCTGGCAGCAGATTGTAGCCGGAACCAATCTGCAATTTGCGGCTGCGGCTGCTTTTCATATATGCGCGGATTTTGCCCCCAGCAACCCGCTTCCAGTAGAGCTGCCGACAGCGGAAGCGCAAACTAGCCATTTCTATTACCCGCCTATGCTTTGGGCGACTTGGCGCTGCTATTCTGGCTTCAGCAATTCGATTGAAGCGAAAATCTCATTCAGGTCATCAGTATGCGTTTTGAGTTCGCCTTCTGGGGCGACAGCGACCGCAAGCGCGAAGTTGCCTTCCAGCTCCAGCGTGAGCAAGAGGCTGTCACTGCCGGCGATGCTCACAAAGGATTGCGCGCCGTCGCGGTCCTCAATCTTGATAGCATCTGTATTGCGATACTGGGGACCCAAGGCGTCATTGGTCGACGAAGCGACAAATGCGTCAATCAAATCTGCCGCGTTCCGAGCGCCAATCACACGCACTTGATTTTCGGTGAGCAGCGAGATGTTCAGTATCAAAGTACCGCTCGGCAGCTCGGTGTTATCCGAGGCGGACAAGACATCCGCGTTGTTGCTGAGGATGATGCCGGCTTCCAAGACTTGATAGCGCCATGTCGCTGGGAATTGCACGGCGAAGCCCGGATTGAGCCTCGTACTCACATAGGAAGCGCGCTGCCAAGGCACCGGCGTCGGCTGCGGTTCGCTAAGTTCGCTGGCGCAAGCCGATAACAAGCAAGCAAATAATAGTCCCAACAGACAAATCAGTGTGCGAATTGACATAAGCAGATATGAAACCCCGATTTCCTAATATGAGCAATTGTACTTCATTCGCGGTTTTGCGCTAGCGAGATTATCGCAAGCATCAGCCTAAGCTGCGGCGAATGCTTTGACGCGGACGGTTGCCATGACCTGATGTACAATATCGGTCCTGTTGCGGATAATGCGGATGATGCGGATGATATTGAGGCGGACGAGATGATACGCTGCGGTGTTGACATGATCGAGTGCCGGCGGATTGCGGCGGGCATTGACCGCCTGGGCGAGCGCTTCCTGCAACGATTCTTCACAGCCGAAGAACGCGCGGACTGCGCCGACAAGCCACAGCGCCTAGCCGCGCGCTTCGCGGCAAAAGAAGCGGTCGGCAAGGCGCTCGGCACCGGCATCGGAGATATAAGCTGGGTCGAAGTCGAAATCCGCAGCGACGCCAATCGTGGCAAGCCGCGGCTCATTTTGCGCGGCAAAGCAAAAGAACTGGCAGCCCGCTTAGCATTGCACGAGTGGGATGTCAGCTTGTCGCATACGGATGAGTTTGCCATTGCGATTGTCGTCGCCAAGTCCAGCGATGCCTGAATGCCTGAATGACTGCATTTGTTGGCACTTGTTGAATGCGGCGGTATTTTATGTTGCGCGCCCGTCGTCCGCCAGGTCTGCAAATAGCCGCATGAGCTTAAGCGCAATCAGCAAGTTGATGCGCACGCTTGGCGAAGAGAGGTCGACGGCGCATATTTCCCGAATACGTGCCAAGCGATAATTCAGCGTACTGCGATGAATGTGCAGGGCATCGGCGGTATGAACGCTGTTCCCCCCGGCGTCAAGATAAGTCTCCAAAGTATGGAAAAGATCCGCTTGCTTCTCGCTAAGCAATTGCCGCAAGACCGGCACATGGGCATTGCGATGCAGGCTTTGCCCGCCCGCCTGGAACAATGTATGGATGTAACCTAGCTCGGTAAAGCGCTGTACTTGCTTTTGGCTGCCCAAGCGCCGCGCGATTTCCAAGACCTCGTTGCATTGCCGATGCGCCGCGCCGACCATGTCCGCGCCGCGGCAGACCGCGCTGATTCCTATGCGCAGTTCGCCGTTGCGGCGGGCTAGGCGCTGCGTCAAAGTCGCTGCCAGCGCCTCAATGTCTTGGTTCGCCTGCATGAGCACGAGGACTTGGCCCGCGAATTGCGCCGCGACCGCGTCTTCTTCGCTTTGAGACAAAATTTGATTGACTGCGCGGTATATTCTGGCTGCTTGTGGCGGCCGCGAATGGCGGAAGCCGATCATCATGAGTTGATAGTCTTGGCGCAGGTCTAAGCCATAGCGCAGCGCCTGATCGCTCAGAATCGTTTGGCGGCTGTCGTCGCCTTCAATGAGCTGCGCGAGCAAGTTGCCCTTGAGCGATGCTTCAGCCGCTTGCAGCGATTCTTGGTAAAGCATCAGCAGCGCCGCCACAGTCGCGCCGATTTCGATAGCCATCATGTCGATTGGCGAAAGCGCGTGAACATCGGCGATGATCCACATATAGCCGTAGATGTCGCCATGTACGACAATGGGTGCCAAGAGCCGCTCCATTTCCAAGCCCACTGCCGGCATGACCGGCAAATAGACCGGGCGCAGGGTTTCGCGGACTTTGGGCAGATACTCGCCCTCCAGCGCCGCAATCAATTGCGGATTGGTGCGCCCGTGGCGGATGGTGTAGCGGCGCGCCGAATCGACCTCGGCGATGTTCTTATTGGCGATGGCTTCGAAGCGATCATTTTCGATACTAATCGAATGCCCAGCCAGATCAGCCAGCATCTCCGCCAATTCCCAGAATCCCCCGCCTTCGAGGACCAGCCTGGTCAGGCGCTGCTGAATGTTGAGCGCTCGGCTAAACTTGTCCAAGTTGCGCTGCGCGATGCGTTCATTGATAGACTTGGCGATATCAACAAAACGCGTCTCATAAGACAGTTCTATCAGCGGCAGCTCGAGTTCATCACCGGCGCGGCGCAGATAATCGGGAATCTGATCTAGGGCGCTGCCAATTGTGATGACGACGGCAACGATGCCTTTTTCCGCCAACTGGCGCAGCAACTCACATTGAGCCGCTGGCGCATCGGGCAAATTGAACATGGTCGTGAGCGCCATTTCGCCGCCGTGCAGCCAATCTGCGGCGTCGGGCACACTGAGGGTATGCACCCAGCGGATTTCGCGCGCAAGCCCGGCCCCGCCGGCAACGACCCGCGCGCCTTCCATAATCGGCAGTTTCAAAGCCTCGCGCAGCGTAAGCATAAGAATTCGCACTTCTTTTTTTGATTTGGCGATTGTTCTCGAAAAAGTATAGATTAGCGGCGCGCAAAGCGCAAAGTCGCGTGTGCGGCAGCGGGCATTCGCATCAAAGTGATAACTAAAGCTGCAGCATTTTCAAACTGTAATCAGCAAAAGAATATCTGCTAATAATAATGAAAAATCGCAGGGGCGAGGCTTGGTACTGTGTTGAAAAATATCTTGATGCAATTGCCTTTTGTGTGGCATGCAAGCCTGCCAGGAGGAAACAAAAAGGGGCGTCTTGGCGACGCCCCTCGTTTGTCAATGCTGGCAGCAATTCTAGCCGCATTCACCGTGCCCGTTGATATAGTGCGCGGTTATCCAACCTTCGTGACCGTTTTGTTCCACTTTGAACCAGTTTGGCGTGCGCGCAGTCGCTGTCTTAGTCGCGCCACCGGCTACGACGCCGATAATCGTGCCAGCGGGTTCCGCGCGGTGGTTGAGGTTGTAGCGAGCGGTAACTTCACAGTTTTCCAGCGGTATCATGGTATCCATGCTGTCGTGTATGAGCATGGGATCGTGGTCCATCATCATGTCGTCCATCATCATGTCGTCGTCCATCATCATGTCGTCGTCCATCATCATGTCGTCGTCCATCATCATGTCGTCGTCCATCATCATGTCGTCGTCCATCATCATGTCGTCCATCATCATGTCGTCGTCCATCATCATGTCGTCCATCATCATGTCGTCGTCCATCATGTGGTCATCCATCATCATGTCGTCGTCCATCATGTGGTCATCCATCATCATGTCGTCCATCATCATCATCGGTGCCAGAACGACCGTGCCGGGGTGCATGATGTGCGTGCATGTCATGCCATTGCTCATGTAGTAATCCGGCGACATTTGCATGCGTGGCGATGTGGTGGCGTCAAGGAATGTGAGCGAACCGGGCCAGGTAAAGCAGACTTCCGCATCGACGCCAAAGGGACCCCAGACGTCAACCGCAGCGAGTACACCAGCGTCCACAATTGACATCACGCCGATGCCGGCGGTGCCAACATCCTGGCATTGCACGCCCATCGAATCGCTCGAGACCATGATGTGGCTCGGCAAGTCTTTGCAGGTCTCCGGCGGCATCATGTCCATCATCATGTCGTCGTCCATCATCATGTCGTCCATCTTGTCCATGCCCATCATATCCTGGGCGCTAACCGCCCCCAAGGATGCGAAAAGCAAGGCAAACAATATGAAACAACAGATTGCGGAAACGGGGAAATGTGTTCTGTTCATGACTCTTTGCTCCTTATAGCACTTCGATTTGGATATTAAAGGTGAACCATTAGTGTAGCTGATTGCAAATTTATTGCCAGATTTATCTCACTCCTTTCTCATATATTATCATTAACCGTAATTTAACACGATTTTCGGCAAAAGTCAAAGTTTTGCGCGCCTTTTTAGGGCTGTATTTTCATTACATTTTCTTAGGGCGCAAGAGCAAATTTACGCGAATTCTCAGCTAGCAAAGCGCCAGCTTAATCAGGCTTTGGGCCTAACAGCCCGCACGCATTCACAGCGCGCGGGGCTTGCGCAAGCAGAGTTGAATGCAGGGGCAGATTAGGCAATGGGCATGTGATGGCGGGCGGCATAGCGGCCCGTGATGTGATGGGAAAGCTGCCTTTCGATGTCGGTCAACAAGCCCGAAGCGCCAAAGCGGAACAGGCTATGATGCAGCCAGTCGTCGCCTAGTTCTTCTTTAATGAGAATCAGCCAGTTCAGCGCGTCTTTGGCGCTGCGGATACCGCCAGCTGGCTTGAAGCCGACCTTGAAGCCGGTCATATCTTGGTATGCGCGGATTTCCCTCGTCATGGTCAAACCCACTTCCAGGGTGGCGTTTACCGCTTCTTTGCCGGTGCTGGTCTTGATAAAGTCTGCGCCCGCCATCAGGCAGACTTTGCTCGCTTTTGCCACTTGCCACAGCGGACCCAATTCGCCGGTGGCAAGGATTGTTTTCATGTGCGCGGCACCACAAGCGCGGCGCATCTGACGGACTTCATCGTAGAGCGCCTGCCAGTTGCCACGCAGGACATGCTCGCGGGAAATCACGATGTCGATTTCTGCCGCTCCCGCTTCGACCGATTGATGGATTTCGGCTATGCGCTGTTCAAATGGGCTTAGCCCAGCCGGGAAGCCGGTCGATACCGCCGCGACGGGGATGCCGCTGCCTTTTAAGGCTTTGCGGGCGTCGCGGACGCGCTGATGATAGACGCAAACGGCGGCAACTTTTGGCTGCAGCGGCTCGACGCCCAGCGCCTTAATGATATCTTGGCGCAGAGGCTGCTTGGCTTTGGCGCATAGGCGCGTTACTTTGTCCTGGGTATCGTCGCCAGCCAGCGTGGTGAGATCAATCATGGTGATGGCGCGCAGCAGCCAGGCGGCTTGCCAGGCTTTTTTGACGCTGCGGCGCGTGCCTAATGTGCTGGCGCGTTGTTGCGTCGCGCTCAAGTTGACCCGGGTATCGCGCACCCAGCCCATTTCCAGCGGGACGCCGGGATTGCGTTCGATTGCGGATTTGCTCATCACAGCCACGTTTGATTATGCCAGCGCGTCCATTATAGCGCGTGAAGAGCCGCTGCCAAAGATCAGTTTGGGAATCAGCATGGGGCAGCGCTTCAATTTACTGACTATTACTGACTTGTGATGTTTAATGTTGGCTATCGCTATCCGAGCGGCTGAGGCGAATTATATTGAAGCGGATGTCATGGACTTTGCGCTGGCCGAGCGCAAATGGGCTTTGCTGGCTGGATTCACTTGGATTCACGTGGATTCTATTAGATTCCCATTGTATAATATGCGTCATGATCATGACGACGCATTCCTTAGCCCCCAATCGCCTCGACGAATTCTAACTGGCTTATCTTTTCACAATACCGCTGCTTATTCTCCGCGCCAATGCGCGCCCATTGTTGATACGCTGATATACCCTTTAGACAAGAATTGAGTCGAGCTGATGTTGGAAAAACTTGCCGAAGTTGAAAACCGCTATCGAGAAATCGAAAGCCAGATGAGCGATCCCGCCATCGCCATCGACTACATGAAAGTGGCTGAATTGGCGAAGGAGCGCTCCAGCTTGCATAAGGTGGTTCTAGCCTACCGCGCATACCAGAAGCAGTCGCGGGAGCTAGACGAGGCGAAAGACTTGCTGGAAAGCGCCGATGACGCTGAGATGCGCGAACTGGCGCAGATGGAAATGACGGAACTGGAGGAGAGCAGCGCTGACTTGCTCGAGCAATTGCGTCTGATGCTGCTGCCGAAGGATCCGCGCGACAGCAAAAATGTGATTGTCGAGATACGCGCCGGCGCGGGCGGGGACGAAGCCGGTATCTTCGCCGGGGACCTGCTGCGCCTGTATACACGCTACGCCGAATCCAATAAGTGGAAAGTCGAACTGCTTGATGTCAACGAGCAGGGCAACGGCATCTTCAAGAACATCACCTTCGAGATAAAAGGGGAGGGTGCCTTCAGCCGCTTGAAGTACGAAAGCGGCGTACATCGCGTCCAACGCGTTCCCATGACCGAGAGCCAGGGGCGCATCCACACCAGCACCGCCACCGTCGCGGTCCTGGCGGAAATGGACGATGTCGATGTGCAGCTTGATATGAACGAGGTGGAAACGCAGGTCTTCCGAGCGCGCGGTGCCGGCGGGCAATCGGTGAACACGACCGACTCGGCTGTTCGGCTCATACACAAACCGACCGGCCTGGTGGTAGAAATGCAGGACGAGCGCAGTCAACTGCAAAACAAGCTGCGCGCCCGACAAGTGCTTGTCGCCCGCCTCTATGAAGCCGAAGTCGAACGGCAACGCTCGGAACGGGACGCAGAGCGGCGCGTGCAAGTCGGCAGTGGCGACCGCAGCGAAAAGATCCGCACTTACAATTATCCCCAGGGACGCGTCACCGACCATCGCATCGGCTATAGCAACTTCAATTTGCCGGCTGTTATGGATGGCGACCTGGATGGTTTCATCAATCAGCTGGCGACGCAGCAGCAGGCAGAGCAGCTCGCGGCGGGCGGTGGCGAGTGATGTGGGGCCTACTTGCAGCGCCAACTTGAACCAAAAAAATGGTCCCCGCGAAATCGACCACCATCAGCGAGGCTTTGCGCAAAGCCTATCGCCAGCTAGCGCCTTGCGAAACAGCCCAGCTCGATGCCCAGGTCTTACTCGCGCATGTGCTGGAAAAGCAGCGCGTGTTCCTATTCGCGCATGGCGAAACTGAACTCTCCCTGGAACAGTCTCGCCGCTTCACAGCGCTGCTCATTCGCCGCGCCGCGGGCGAGCCAGTCGCGTATATCATTGGCAGCAAAGCCTTCTATGACCTTGAACTAAGCGTCAACCCGAATGTCTTGATTCCCCGCCCGGAAACTGAACTGCTGCTGGAAGAGGCGCTGCGCCTGTCCGCGCGGCAGTCCGCTAGTCATGTGGCGGACATTGGCACAGGCAGCGGCGCGCTGGCGCTGAGCTTCGCCAAGCACAGTCTAGGGAGCCGCGTCTATGCCACAGACATAAGCGAAAAGGCGCTGAATATAGCTTGTCAAAACGCTTGGCATTACGGTGTGAGTATTGAGTTTCTGCAAGGCGATTTGGCGCTGCCGCTAATCGAGCGCGGGATTACTGTGGACTTGGTGATGGCGAATCTTCCCTATATCCCAACTGCTGAATTAGCGACCTTGACAGTCAGCGAATATGAACCGGCGCTAGCGCTGGATGGCGGCGGCGATGGCTTGGCTTGCATCCGCCGCGCCATCGGGCAATTGTCGCAGTTCGCCCGCGAAGGCGCATGGGTATTGCTGGAAATCGGCGCGGACCAAGCCAAAGCGGTCTGTCAAATCGTGCACGCGACTTTGCATGTCGCCTGCGCCGTCTTGCAAGATTACGCCGGTTTGGACCGCATTATCCGCTTTCAAATGGACGCCAGCGCTTGAGCAAAGACTGATTTGCAATATCCATACAATCAATCAATCAATCGCCGCATCGTCTACGTTCCCGCGCATGCGCTATAATCTGGCAGCCCGTTCGTTCTAATGGGGAGCCCAATCCCATGTCATATCGCGACGACTTCCTCATCCGTGACGACATCATATTTCTCAATCACGGTTCATTTGGCGCTTGCCCTAAATCCGTTTTTGCGGAATACCAAGCCTGGCAAGTGGAGCTGGAGCGGCAGCCGGTCGAGTTCTTGATGCGCCGCCGCGGTCACCTGATGCGGCATGCGCGCGGCGAGATTGCCAAATATCTGAATGCCGCTGTAGATGATGTCGTTTTTGTAACAAACGCCACCTACGGCTTAAGCGCGGCATTGCTTTCCTTGCCATTGACTGCCGATGATGAAATCTTGACGACGAACCATGAATACGGCGCGGTTGAGCGCCTGATGGAAACTGCCGCCAAGCGTAGCGGCGCGCAGATTGTCAGGCATCCGATTCGCCTTCCTTATGCGAGCGACGAAGCCTTCGTCGAAGACTTTTTCACTTCCGCGACAGCGCGCACAAAAGTGATTGTCATCAGCCATATCACATCGCCAACAGCTTTGATTTTCCCAGTTGAGCAGCTCTGCCAACGCGCGCGCGAAATGGGCATCTGGACTGTCATCGACGGCGCGCATGCGCCGGGCCAGATTCCTCTGGATTTGGCGGATATCGGCGCGGATGTCTATAGCGGCAATTTCCACAAATGGCTCTGCGCGCCCAAAGGCTCGGCTTTCCTGCATGTCCAGCCCGCATTGCAGGCGATTATCGACCCATTGGTCATTTCACACGGCTGCCGACCAGGGGCGGACTTCGTCGAACGGCATGCTTGGCTCGGCACCAAAGATATCGCCGCATATTTGAGCGTGCCAGCCGCCATCATGTATCAGCGGCAGCGCAACTGGCATAAGGTGAGGCGCGACTGCCATCAACTCGCTGTCGGCTTGCAGGCGCGGATCTGCGAGCGCTATGATTTGCAGCCGCTGTCGCCTAACAAGTTCGCGCAAATGGCAACGATTCCCTTGCCCGACTGCGATGTTGGCGTGGTCAAAGCGCGATTGTACGACGAGTACCGCATTGAAGTGCCTGTGGGCAAGTTCGAGGGAATTTGCTGCTTGCGCGTATCGGTGCAGGCTTACAACAGCGAAGCAGAATTGCGGACATTGCTTGGGGCGCTTGATGACATTCTCAGCTAAGGCTCAAATGCCGCGACTGTGGTCATGTAGGCGGTTTGCGGGGCCGTGTCCAGCGCCTGCACAGACTGCAACTGGAAGCCGGCTTCCATCAGGCGCTGGCAATCACGCGCCAATGAAGCCGGGTCGCTACTGACATAGACAAGCCGCCGTATCCCCAGCGCGAGCAAACTTTGTACTATTTCGTCATTGATGCCGCTGCTTGGCGGATCGACAAGCGCGACATCGTAGTGGGCGGCGCTGGCCGCCATATCCTGCAAAACAGCTTCGACTTGGCCTTCAACAATATCAATGTGGTCAAATTGGCGCAGGTTGTATTCGGCGTCGTTCGCGGCTGGCGGATAGCTCTCCACCAGCGTTATCAGCTTGGCGCGCTCGGCCATGGCTGCGCTAAAGACGCCGACGCCAGCGTAGAGGTCAAGCACCTGTTCGTTGCCATTGAGCGCTAGCGCCGCCAAGACTTGGTCCGCCAGCGCGCCGAGTTGACTGATATTTGGGCGTATATAGCTCCCGGCTGTGATGCGGATAACGTGGTTGGCGAAGGCGACCATGCTGTAGGCGTCGCCAATCAGGTTGATGGGCGAATTGTCTGGCAAGAGCAGGTTGACGCTGATTGGCAGGTCAGTATGCAGCGTGGGCGCTGTTTCATCATCAATGTGGAAAATGATCATGACGCGCCCGTCGCAGCCTCGTTGCAGGGTCAGCCGCCGCGCTTGCTCATAATCAAGATCCAGCATCGCCAGCGTATCCATCAGGTCGGGGTGGGCGCTGTGGCACTCCGCAAGCGCTTCGATGCCGCCTTGGCCTTGCCGCGCTTGCCCACCTTGCCGCCGAAGCCCCCAGTCGCCCGTCGCAGCGCGGTACAAGCTCAAACGATGATTGTAGCCCCATTGCTCGGGAGATGGCAGCAGCGGGCGCATAATGCTGTCGATTAGACTGTCCGGCAGCTTGCCGACGCGCGCCAACTGCTGGGCGAGCGCGTCCTGCTTGATCAATAGCTGCGCTGGGTAATCAATATGTTGGAATTGACAGCCCCAACAGCGCCCAAAGCCAAAATGAGCGCAGCGCGGGAATACGCGGTCGGCCGAAGCGGCGTAGAGCTTTTTGCCGCGGGCGAAAATTGTCGAGCCGTGGACTGCGCTAATCTGCGCGCTGATTAATTCGCCCGGCAGCGTATAGGGCACAAATACCCGTTTGCCTTGATGCGCCGCCAGCCCGAAGCCGCCCGGTGCCATATCGGTGATTTCTAGTTTGACGGTGGCTCCAGCCAGCGCTGTCTGCTTGGTGGCGCGCCGCACTTTGCTAGCGCGCGCGCTTGGGCTAGGCGAGCCTGTTCGTTTATTTGACTTAGCGCGGCCGCCCTTCGTCTTTGGCTTTGGCTTGGGCTTGGACTTAGTCTGCCTAGCCATCTTGGCGGTAGTCGATGCCCGCTTTGTCAAGTTCGCTGCGGATCAATCTTTCGAAGATCACATAGGGCTGCGCCCCGCTCAAGATTTGTCCGTTGATGAAGAAGCCTGGCGTGCCGCGGATACCAGCAATCTCCCCGTCGAAGCCATCCAAATCAACTTCGCCGACAAAACGGCCCTCGTCTATGCAGGCTGTGAATTCGGCGACATCCAGTTCATGGGCTTCGGCGGTTTGGATGTAAAAGTCTCGATTGAGCGTACCTTGATTATTAAAGAAGTCTTCGCGGAATTCCCAGAATTTGTCTTGGGCGAAGGCACATTGCGCGGCGGCTGCGGCTGGCGTCGATTCTTGGGTCAAGCGCGCGAAATCGCGATAGACATAGCGGATATGCTGTCCGTAGTTTTCCAGCAGCGGCGCGAAGGTCTGGTCGAAGTGTCGCTTGCAGAAGCTGCAGAAAAAGTCACTGAATTCGATAATGACCACCGGCGCGTCTTCCGCGCCGAGGTAAGGGTCGTCATCCACCAAGGCGAATCGGTCTGGCTGCTCGGCTTCAACCGCCTGCGCCATGTCGCTGGCGCGCGCGATGTCACTCTCTTCAAGCACGCTGAGCATGACATTGCGCAGCTGCGCCTCGTCAACTAGCACGGCTTCGTCGGCGTCGCTGTTCCAGAGATAGTTGCCAATCATAATGCCGATAAACATGAACACCGCGGCAATCAGCGCGTAGTTAAATGCGCCGCGGGCAGCGCCGCCGCTATTGCGTACTTCATTGTTCTCTTCTGACACGACGCGTCCTTCCGCTGGCTGTCCACAAAAATGGGGCAAGTTCACCCTGCCCGCCTAGTGTACAGGATAATCTGGCTTCTGGCTATGATTTGGCAGATTGCTGTGGGAGTAATCGCAGACCGCCGGCACAGCAGGTCTGTCGCCTCAACATTACATAGTATTTCATTTCATACTTGATGTTGCTCCAGCGCCTTTATGGTGGATTATTTGTCAAATTTCCCGTCATGCCAGTCGCTATCAAGCTGATGCGATTGCTGTGGAATAGGTGCTGGAATGGCTTTTTGCGAATATAATTGCATAAGTCTCATATTTCTATAGAAAGGAACGCGGATGGGGGCAGCTATTTGAGCGCGGCGCAAGCGGGATTGATCGTCAAAGAGCAAAGTGGCTTCTATTGGGTCGAGGCAAGTGACAGCAATACCTACATGTGCGAATTGCGCGGCAAGCTGAAAGAAGCGGCGCAATCCAGCGATATCGCCGCAATCGGCGACCGCGTGTCAATCACTTTGCGCCGCGACGAAGGCACCGGTGTCTTGACCGGGGTCGTGGAGTCTTTGTCGCCGCGCAAAAGCGCGCTGTCACGGGCTGTTCGCACGACCGGTAAGCGCGGCGCGGGCAAAGCCGAACGCGAACAGGTAATCATCGCCAATGCCGACCGCGCGCTGTTTGTGGTCGCCGCCGCCCAGCCGCCGCCCGATGTGAAAATGCTAGATCGGCTTTTGGTCGTCGGGGAAAAATCGCGCATCCGCGAGCTCTGCATTGTTGTTAACAAAATTGATCTGCCAGCTGCTGGCACCAGCCAGCGCCTGTTCGCCCCCTACGAAAACATGGGCTATCGCATCCTGCGCGCCAGCGCCTTGCGCGGGGATGGCATCGCCGAACTGCGGAAGCTGCTGGATGAAGGCATTTCAGTGTTTACTGGTCCATCGGGCGTCGGCAAGACCAGCTTGCTCAACCGCATCCAGCCCGGCTTGGGACGCCAAGTGAAGTCGGTCGGGCGCAGCTCGGCAGAGGGCGTGCATACCACGCGCGACAGCGCATTGATTCGGCTGGACAGCGGCGCATACTTGGCGGATACGCCCGGCATTCGTTCAATCAAGGTCTGGGATATCGAGCCAGATGAGTTGGACGCCTACTTCATCGACATCAAACCTTATGTGCTGGATTGTAAGTTCAGCAATTGCACCCATAGCGCCGAGCCGAATTGCGGCGTGCGCAAGGCAGTCGGCGCTGGAAAGATTGATCGCCGGCGCTATCGCCATTTTCTCGAATTATGCGATGAACTGCGCGAGACCTACATCATTTACAACCGTTAGCTGTCCTCGGTAAAAGCAACAGATTTGATAGAATCGCTAGGGGCGACGCGCTGGACGTTGTTGATTTCTTAATTTCCCCCCACCCCAAGCCCGTTCGCCATCTCTATGGCGAACTTTCCCATAAAGAGGGAGGGGCTTAACGGCTCAAGACAGGTCAGGACGCTCCCCTTCCCTCATTATGGGCAAGATCAAGTTCAGCCATTGAGATGGCGAGGGGGGGCGGGGTCACGTAGACATAGACCTACGGGATGGGGGTGTTTTTCAACAGCGACGCGCTGAGCTGCCCAATTTGGGATTTTCTTCTGTCGGCTATTTTCTTGGCTATTCTACTTGGCTATTCTTCAAAGAGATTCTCGCCACGCGACAAGCGCCGGGCAATCGTAAAGGTCTGCAGCTGGGAGCGCATGGTAGGCGCGTGCGCAGCCAGGTAGCGCGCGGCGGCAATCAAGACATGCGCTGCCAATTCCGGCGCGCGCGCCTGCAAAACCGTATACTGGTTGAAGCTCGCTTCAATACACTGAATCGTGTGGAAATTGCGGTCCTCGCGCAAGAGCAAGCGCCCCAACTGCGCCATCAGCCGCTCGGGCGGTCCGCCGCTGGCAAGGTATTGCGCCGCCAGCCTGCCCGCCTGATTGACCTGCTGCTGCAAATTCAGCAGGGATTCCAGGTCCCCGAGCAGGGCGTCGGGATTGGCGACCGGCTGCGGCTGTGGCAAACGAACCGACGGCACATTCAAAAAACGGTCGAGGTAGATGCTTATCGCCGCGTCGAAGATGCCGCGCGCCAGCTCGTCCGATTCAACGCGCTTCAAGCCCTGATAGACGGCATTGGCAAAAGTGAAGGTATGCAGCGATGTGTCCCAATCGCCAAATTCGTTGCTGGTATGGAAGTGCGCGATGCGCCGCGCCGCAGCATAGGCGACTGTGCCAGCCAGGTCCAAGGTCCGCGTTCCCGTCCGCAGGCAATCAAGCAGTGTATCCACAATCGCCTGTGGGTCGTCTGCCAACAGTATCGTCGTTATAGCAGCCATATCATGTTCAGCTTCCCGACTGCGCCCAGCGGCGATGGCGGTCGGCAGTTCATCGAAAGCCTGCTGCAAGATTTCGACCAGGTCAATCGGCTTGCGCCAGGCGTTTGATTCTTCCATGCGGCGGGCGTCGGTCAAGTTGGGCACGACGCTGGTGAATGCCAGCTCGGCATGTTCCCAGCCCGCCAAATCGACCGATTCCAATGCCTTGTTGATGAAGTCCAAGCTGTGCCCCGCGTCAAGGTAGCGATGATCGGTGGCGGCGGCGAAGAGCATATCGGCGATTTGAAGGTCATCGGCACCGGCTCTCAAGGCGGAAACGATGGCGCGTTCCCCAGCCTGGGCGTCGCGCACCTCGACGAATTGACGGAACCATTGCTTGAGCGTCGGGATGTCCGTTTCGGTATTGGGCAGGGGGCGCGGATTAAATCGTGGCGACATGCCGGCGGTATCGCTGGCGACATCCGCCAAGCCATGGAAAAGCGCCAGCGGATGCTCGGCTTGGTCGAGGTAGGGAATCAAGTTCATGGCGCAGCCCTGCGTCGTTAAACCGCGTCCCCAATCCATGCCGCGGTAGAGCGTGCCGAATTCCAAGCCGATGCGGAAGGGTTCATTGGCTGGCACGCCTTGCCACAACTGGTTGATAACCGCTTTCGCCACGACCAGGCTTAGGTTGTGCTGCAAGCCATCGCGCAGTCGATTGCGCTGATGCTCAACGCTGTTGCCATTCGTCCGTATATCGACATAAATCTCGCCGTCGCGCAGCTCGACCGGGAAGGCGTCGATGTCATCCGCCCATAGGTCAAATGCACCGCCGCTGGCGAGGTCGAAGCGGGCGTGATGCCAGTGGCAGGTCAAAATACCATTCTCCACGGAGCCCCTGTCCAGCGGGAAACCCATGTGCGGGCAGCGGTTGTCCACGGCGTAAACGCTGTCCCCATATAAGAAGAGCACGATGGCTTTGCCATTGGGATGAACGGTGATGCTGCCCTTGCCCTGCAAATCTTCGTAGCGGGCGACCGGGACAAAACTGTCTTTTACCATTTCCATGATAGGCTCCTGATTCTCTAAGCGCGGACCTTATCGTCTAGTCGCAGACGAGGACGATTGTTTACGCTAGCACCTATACAAAATTATAACCGATACGGGCAAGTAAATCTCAATTTGCTGCCGCTAGGGATAGGGCAATCGCGTCGAATAATGAACTAACCGCCGTGTACACCGAGGGGCGAAAAAGGCGCATGGGGCGCGTTGACACAGCCCGCCGACAAAGCCTTATGAAACCGAGTTTAGGTCCTAAGTTTTGGTCTAATATGGCAGAATGCTATCAAAATGTAGCGAAGCGCTATTGCAAATGTTTTTCTCTGCGCGCTCTTATAGCATAAACCGCGGCGCTCATGCGCCGTGAAGGCTTGTTATTTTCTGTGAGCGCGACATTCCTGGGTGCTTATCGCTGCCGACGAGCGGCCGAGCCGAAAAAAATAATGACGCGACGGCACGATACACCACCTTCAGCGCTTGTCAGTTTGGAATGTTCGGTGCTAGACTGACAGTTGGATTCGGAGGTCATCCCTTGCCCGCAAAAGACGAACTCGCACAATCTTCCTCATCCAAAGCCTTATACCTCAAGTGGCGGCCCAGTAACTTCGAAGAAGTTATCGGCCAGGATCATATCACGCGCACCTTGCGCAACGCATTGAACCGTGGGCGCATTCGTCACGCTTATCTTTTCAGCGGCATCCGCGGCACCGGCAAGACGACCTTGGCGCGCATCCTCGCCAAAGCCATCAATTGCAAAAGCGAAGATAAGGACAAGCGCCCTTGCACTCCCTGCGGGGAATGCGAGGCTTGCTTGAATGCCGAGCCAAAGAAGGCTTGCGAAAAGATGTGTTCGGTATGCCAAGCCTTTGCGGAAGATCGATTTCTCGACCTCATCGAGATTGACGCGGCTTCCAATACCAGCGTTGATGATGTGCGAGAATTGCGTGAAAAGATTGTCTTTGCGCCGGGCGAAGGCAAATTCAAGGTTTATATCATCGACGAGGTGCACCGTTTCAGCCGCAACGCTTTCGACGCCCTGCTGAAAACACTGGAAGAACCGCCGCCTCATGCCATCTTTGTGCTGGCGACAACCGAAATTGAAAAGGTGCCAACCACCATCAAGAGCCGCAGCGCCCAATTCCAGCTTCGCCGCGTCCCCTTCGAACTGGTTAAAGAACGTCTAGCAGTTATCGTCGCAGAAGAAGGCCTGGCTGTCGATGAGAGCGCGCTGTCGTTTATCGCGCGGATGGGAGAAGGCAGCGTGCGCGACAGCATCAGCCTGCTTGATCAAATTATCAGCGATCCTGATGAGCGGATTACCCTGGAATTGGCGCAGCAATTGCTGGGAATGGCCGGCAGCACTTACGTCCGTGAATTGGCGCAAGCGCTGGCGGATGAAGATTTGTCGCGGGGCATCCATATCATCAACAAAGCGATTGATTCTGGCAGCAATCCCAAACAATTTGGTCAGCAGCTCATTGAATTCCTGCGCCATGTCTTGCTGACGCAGACCGCAAGCGCCGATCTGGTCGAGGCTCCTCAAGAAGATCGCGCGCTCTGCGAGCAACTCGCCGCGACCTTCAGCCGTTCACGGCTGCTCAAAACGATACGCGCCTTCAACCTGGCGATCAATGACTATAAGGGCGGCTGGCAGCCGCAGTTGGAATTGGAGTTGGCGCTGATCGAGAGCTTGCAAGCCGAGCCGGCACCTGCCGCCGCGTATCAGCCGGCTGAGCAGGCGCGACCTGCGCCAAGCGCTGTCCCTTCCGCCACGCAAGACGCCGCGCCAAAAGCGGACTATCAACGTGTCGAGGGCAGTGCCCCGGGCGAGCCGCCGGCTTATTCCGTTGACAAGATTCAACAAGGCTGGATGGATATTCTGACACAGTCGCACCGCTATAACCGCAATATCCCAGCTTTGCTGGAGCATGCGCACGCGCGCGCTATTGAAGGCAATCGCTTGGTCCTGGGCGTGCAGAAAGATTTCTTCCAGAAAAAGCTTGCCGCCCCCGAGCGTGCCAAGATAATCGAACAGGCGATCTTCGATTTACACAATGTCAGATTGCGGCTGGAAGTGCGCCTGGTTGATGGCGCTGCGCCCCCGCCGCCGGCGATTGACCAAAGCAGTCCCGATGCGGAAGATCCCTTGGTCGCGGCAGGCAAGGCGCTGGGCGGGGTGGTGGATGGCGCGGAATAAACCGAGCCTGTTTTGGCGGCTGATTTCATCCCTGGTCCTGGACATTCTCAATCCGCTGTTTGTCATTTCTCTGGCGCTGTTTGCCGGCATCGGCTACATCTTGACGCTCTTCATGCCGATGGCAATTGGGCATTGGCTTGCGCTGTTCTGGCTGACATTGCTGCTGCCGGCCCTGGCCCTGGCGCGCAGCGCCCACGCTAAATGGCAACGTAACGAAACGCGCGCAGCGTCATGGCGCTCGCTTTTGCCGATGCTGCCGCTATTGCTGGTATTGCCGGCTGTCTGGGCGGAATTCACCAGCCCCACTTTGCAGGTTACGCACCATGGCGACATTCATATCGGCTATATTCATCAGCTGATGTATGAAACAACGCCAATCGACAACGTCTTTATGGTCGGCTTCCCCGCCAACTATTATTGGCTCTACCACGCTTATTTGGCGACAATCGCGCAGATTACGGGCTATAGCCCGGCTTCGGCTTCGTCAATCGTGAACGTCTTGGCGATTTTTGGCAGCTTCGTTTGGGTCGGGCGGACGCTGGACTTGCTGAACTTGGGCAAGTCGCGCGCGCTGACGCTGGGCATTATGATCTTGCTGGTCTACTTTTCGGTTAATCTGACCAGTACGCCAACATTATTGGCGCATTATTTCAACGGCACATATACGCCCTATGCCTTCGATATCATGCGGCTGCCCGGTGCCGACGAACGTTTGCACAGTGTCATGGGCAAGGTGATGAACTTCACCAGCGTGACCTTGGGCATCATGACTTTTTCCGCGGCGCTGTACGCCTGTGTGCAGTTGGCGAAGGAGCAAATCTCACTGCGCGCGCTCGCCCTGGTCTCGGCCGCTGGCATCGCCGCGCTCGCTGTCCGAGAAATAGCGGCGCTTTACATCGTTATCGCTTTGCTGGGCGGCTTAGCGGTCTTATTCCTGTTAGATTGGCTGCGCGCTTCGCAAAAGGCCAACTGGGTCAAACAAAAGCGGCGAGCGCTCTTCGCGGACATGAGGCCATCCGCGCTAATGATATGGCTGGCTGTCAGCCTTGCGCTTTCAATCCCGCTGGTGAAGTACAATCTGGACATCGTCGGCAGCTTCAGCGCTGGGCGGCCTTATGGACTTAGCGGCGCGAATATCCGCACGATCGTCACCGCATTGCTCGCGCTGCTGCCACTTTTCCTATTGCAAACCGTATTCTTGTGGCGCGCAGGAGCAGGAGACCGCGATCAAATCTATATTCAACTGTGCGGATTCATCGCATTGCTGCCTGCGACCTTCTTAACCTTGCCCGATAATAATCAGTACAAAGGGGTTTATTTCCTGGGCATGCTCATGGTGCTGTCCGCGCTCTTCGCCCTGCGGACTATGTGTAAGCGTAAAGGCGCGCATTGGCAGCGCGCTGGCAGGGCAATAGCGCTGTTCTTGTACTTGTTGGTGCTTTCTCAAGTGATTTATGTGTCATTCAGCAATGTCAACCGCGCGGGCAATTATGCGGGTCAGGGCTACACCTTCAATGGGAGGCACCTCGAGCACACCAGCGATGTTGAGGACCGCCTGCCCGCCTATCTCTGGATTCGCGATCACAGTCCGGTGAACGCTGTCGTCGTGCTGCCGATTGTCCCTTCAAAATACTCGAACCTATTCCACGAGCGCATGCTTTATGTGCGTCTCTTGCAGCTCCATTTCAAGGCGAGCGTGCTTGCCTATAATGAGCGCGCGCGTGCTGTAGAACTCATTTATAGTGAAGAAACTGAAATAGAGGCATATCGCGACTTGATCAAGGGGATGGAAGACGAGTTGCCTGGTCGCCGCTTATATGCTGTTGTCAAAGACTCGGAGCTGCGGCCTGGGCTTATGAGCGCGCGTGGCGCGGAGCTGGTTTATGAACACGTGTCGGACGGCGGCAATGTCTATTTGCTGAATCCCTGGTTTGTCGGCTGATATAGAATGGATATCTTTTGCCGATCATTCGAACATTGAGCGTTATAGTACTCGACGTGCTCAACCCGCTCTTCGCGATATCCTTCGCTCTTTTTGTCGGCGTCGGCTATATCCTTACCTTGCTGATGCCGGTCACAATTGAGATTTGGCAGGCTCTGCTTATCCCTTGTACGTTGGTACCGTTCGCCTGGCTGCTAGCTGGCGCGCGCAAGCGCGCAAAGAAAAGCCAGCCCGATGCGCAACAATTCTCCTGGCGAGATTTTTTGCCAATGGTCGTGCCGGCTCTGGTATTGGCACCCGGGCTATATGCGATAGCTTCCAGCCCAACTGTGCAAGTGCTTTCGAATCCCGATCTCCATTATGGTTATATTTATCAGGCAAAAAATGTTTCGACGCCGTTTGAAAACATTTTTGTCGCGGGCTACCCCGCCAATTATTATTGGCTTTTCCACGCTTATGTCGCTGCGATCACCCAATGGATGGCTTGGCCCCCATCATATAGTGGGAGCATATTGAATGTTCAAGCGGTATTCAGTAGCTTCTTATGGATCGGTCAGACGCTCGTTTTGCTTAAATTGGGCAAGCCGCGGACATGGACATTGGGACTGCTCATTGTATTTGTGTTTTGTTCTTTGAATGCTACCGCGGTGCTGAGCCTGTTAGCAAACCATGCCGATAGCGTATACAAGTCCAATGATTTACGGATTCTGCTATTGGAAGGGGCGCATAAACACTTGCATAGTACGATGAGCAAACTGGCCAATATCAACTCTACGGATCTGGGCATTTCGCTTTTTGCCGCAGCGCTATTTTGTTGTCTTAAGATTTTGAAAGGCGAATTCGAGCTGCGATATTTTGTCTTAATTTCCGCCTGCGGCATTCTTGGAATGGCCGCTTCTCAGTTCGCTACTGTTTATATTGTGGCGGCGTTCCTAGGGGGACTTGTCTTCACAGCAGCAGTGTATCTGCATAAAGAACCGAAAAAAAGCCAAGCTATAATGGCTTTTTGGCAGCAATTCACCAAGCGAATCTCATTGAAGACCATAGTAATCTACGTTGGACTGAGCCTGATTTTGTCTATACCTTTGCTGAAATATAATTATGATATTTCTTACAACACACGCCATTTTGGGGGGTTTGAACTGTTTAGTCAAAAAAATATGGGCATGTTATGGGGTGCCTTTGCATTACTATTGCCGCTCTATTTCTTGCAGTGGCTGTTTGTCCTGCGCAAGCGCGACAGTGTGGTCTTCTTCATTCAAGTTAGCGCTGCATTGGGTTTGCTGCTGGGATCAGGATTGACAGTTACCCAAAACACTCAACATAAGGGAGTATATTCGCTAGCGATCTTGATAGGTATATCGGCTCTGTTCGCCCTGCAGACATTGCTTTCCAAAGATAGCAGCCGCACACGTTTTTTCGGGAAGGCAATCGCTGTTGCCTTGTTTGGGCTGATTTTTCTTCGGGTAGGCTATGTCAATTTAGCGCTTCTCAACCGGTCGCAAACAGTCGATTATAGAGGCTTCGCTTATGATGGTAATCACATCGTGCATACTGTGGACAAAGCGGGTCGATTTACAGCTTATTATTGGATTCGAGACAATTCGCCAACCGACGCGCTGGTCATCACGCCGCTGGATAGTTTCATCTTCGCCAATGTACTTGCCGAACGGCAATTCTATGTGAAAAAAGCGCAATACACCTATACGACTGGTATACAAGACTACGATAGGCGCGTCCGCCAATTAAGCAAATTTTATCGGGATGATACGGGTCCGGGAGAATATTATTATATGAGCCGCAATATCGCGCGACATTTCCCAGACCGTCCGATTTACGCGGTTGTCAAAGACTCGGAAGTTAGCCCGGAAGTGATGGCGGGGCGCGACGCCGAACTTGTCTTCGAGCATGAGGGCGATGGAGCGAATGTGTATCGGCTCTATCCATCTGCGGATCCACCGCAGGATAGCTGAAACGACCGAAATATAGAGCAACAGCTCAAGAAACGAAGGAGCGAAACATGGCAAAGCGACGTGGAAGTAGGCGGGGCGCTTCGGCAGGGATGCCCGGGGGCGCGAATCCTATGGCAATGCTGCAAAAGATGCAGCAGGATATGGCGGAGACGCAAGAAAAACTCGAGCAAGAGACCGTCGAAGTGACTGTCGGCGGCGGTGCCATCAGAGTCGTGATTACCGGGCATCAGCGTGTGCAGGCGGTCGAAATCAACCCCGAAGTTATCAATATGGATGACGAGGAGTGGCTCAACGATTTGCAAGACATCCTGGTGGCGGCGGTGAACCAGGCTATCGAGCAGAGCCAGGCAATGGCGGCTGAACGCATGGAACGAATCACTGGCGGGCTCAGTGGTATTCCCGGTCTCGGCGGTCTTCTCGGCTAGCGGACCAATTGCCCGAGCTGTCGCCTGCAGTCTTGTGATATTCTCCTTTGCAGATGCCCGGTGGAAACTATGAACAGCGCCATTCCCGAACCGGTGACCAAGTTGATTGAGGCTTTTTCTCGTTTGCCTGGTGTGGGTCCCAAGACCGCGTCGCGGCTAACATTTTATCTGTTGCGCGCTTCCGATGATATTCCTATCGCTTTGGCGCTTGCTCTGAAGAACCTGAAGGAGCAAACACAATTTTGCAGCGTTTGCTACAATATTACAGTGGCGGACCCATGCCCTGTCTGCGCTTCCTCGCATCGCGACGCTTCGCAAATTGCAGTGGTTGAAGAGCCGCTGGACCTCATGGCTTTGGAGCGTACAGGCATTTATAAGGGGCAATACCATGTCCTGCATGGTGCCATTTCTCCCGTAAGCGGCGTGGGACCCGAGGACCTCAAGATCCGTGAACTTGTGAGGCGCGTGGAAGCTGGCGCTATCCGAGAAGTTATCGTCGCTACCAACCCTGGTATGGAGGGCGACGCCACGGCAATGTACCTCCAGCGGGAACTTGCTTCAACCGGCGTTGTTACGACTCGCTTGGCGCGCGGCTTGCCGACCGGCGGAGATTTGGAATATGTGGACTCGATGACATTGATGCGGGCCCTGGAGGGCCGCAGCGAGCTTAGTTGACACAGCCGCTCGGCGGGTAACAGTTGAATTGGTCCAGGAATACCGCACTCGCACAATCTATAAGCCATCTCGTTGCCTGGGCGATGCCGTTTATAAAATAAGCGGTCAAGTCGGAACAGGAGCGCCCTAGTCATGAGCAAATCCAAAGCACTCGATCGCAAGGAAGCAATAAAGCGCATCGACAATTTCATCGCGCAGCATGATGACTGGCGCGGCGAAACCATGGCGCGCATACGCCAGCTTATCCGCGAAGTCGCCCCCGAGGTGATTGAAGACTGGAAGTACATGGGCTCGCCTTTTTGGTCGCACAAGGGAATCCTCGGGCATGGCAACATCTTCAAAACCAAGGTGAAGCTGACTTTGCATCACGGTGCCCATCTCCAGGATCCAAATGGGCTTTTTAATGCGAGCTTGAATGCCAGTCAGTCGCGCGCGATTGATATATTCGAGGACGACGAGATAGACAAGTCCGCGCTCAAAGCCTTGCTGCGCGCGGCGATGGATTACAACGCAAGGCACAATGTAAAGCAGAGCAAAGGATCGCGAGATATTTAGCGCAAGTCTGCTTGTTGCCCATATCCGATTCTTCGACTGCATTGTCGCGCGCGCTGATTTCGCAGTTGTGTTTCTTGGTGGTCGACCACGACTGGCGGTTCCAGCGACTTTCACGGAATTTCCAAATTGCTTCAATCGTATCCTTGACAAGAATAAAAGGTATGCTAGTCTATTGTTTCGAAGGTGAGGGGTTAAGTTCTCTCGTCTTTTTTATCCCCGATTAAGGGGATGCGTGCAATTTAACAGCAGAATAGTGGGTTAAGACAAAGAATGACGAACCCTGATCGAATACGGAGAGTTTGATCCTGGCTCAGGATGAACGTTGGCGGCGTGCCTAACACATGCAAGTCGAACGGTAGGTGCCCTACGGGGTATTGAGAGTGGCGAACGGGTGAGTAACACGTAACTGATCTGCCCTGCAGAGCGGGATAACAATTGGAAACAGTTGCTAATACCGCATGAAATCGCGATAGTTAGAGAGTTGCGATGAAAGCGAATAAGCGTTGCGGGATGAGGTTGCGGACCATCAGCTAGTTGGTGCGGTAAAGGCGTACCAAGGCGATGACGGGTAGGGGACCTGAGAGGGTGGCCCCCCACACTGGGACTGAGACACGGCCCAGACTCCTACGGGAGGCAGCAGTGAGGGATATTGCACAATGGACGGAAGTCTGATGCAGCGACGCCGCGTGGATGAAGAAGGTTTTCGGATCGTAAAGTCCTTTTCTATGTGACGAGGTAGGACGGTAGCATAGGAATAAGTGTCGGCTAACTACGTGCCAGCAGCCGCGGTAAAACGTAGGACGCGAACGTTATCCGGAGTTACTGGGCGTAAAGCGCGCGCAGGCGGTTGTATAAGTCTTATATGAAAGTTACTGGCTAAACTGGTAGAGTGTATGAGAGACTGTACAACTAGAGAGAAATAGAGGGAAGTAGAATTCCGGGTGTAGTGGTGAAATGCGTAGATATCCGGAGGAATACCAGTGGCGAAGGCGGCTTCCTGGATTTCCACTGACGCTGAGGCGCGAAAGCGTGGGTAGCGAACGGGATTAGAAACCCCGGTAGTCCACGCTGTAAACGATGTACATTAGGCGTTCGGTTGTCATAAGGCAATTGAGTGTCGCAGCAAACGCGATAAATGTACCGCCTGGGGAGTACGGTCGCAAGGCTAAAACTCAAAGGAATTGACGGGGGCCCGCACAAGCAGCGGAGCGTGTGGTTTAATTCGAGGCTACGCGAAGAACCTTACCTGGGAATGACATGATGGTAGTACGGAAGCGAAAGCGGAAGGACCTTTCGGGGAGCCATCACAGGTGCTGCATGGTTGTCGTCAGCTCGTGCCGTGAGGTGTTCGGTTAAGTCCGCAAACGAGCGCAACCCTCGGAGCTAGTTACAAGTGTCTAGCTTGACTGCCCGTGACAAACGGGAGGAAGGTGGGGATGATGTCAAATCAGCATGGCCTTAATATCCAGGGCGACACACACGCTACAATGGTAGATACAATGGGTAGCGAAGTAGCGATACGGAGCCAATCCTAAAAAGTCTATCTCAGTTCGGATTGCAGGCTGCAACTCGCCTGCATGAAGTCGGAGTTGCTAGTAACCGCAAATCAGCACGTTGCGGTGAATACGTTCCCGGGCCTTGTACACACCGCCCGTCACGTCATGGGAGTTGGTCGAGCCTGAAGTCGGGAAGCTAACCTGAATGGGGGGCTACTGCCTAGGGCAGGATCGATGACTGGGACGAAGTCGTAACAAGGTAGCTGTAGCGGAAGCTGCGGCTGGATCACCTCCTTTCTAAAGGGTCGCGTGTAGGAATATGCGCGCAATTGAAGAGAGCAGAAGCAAAAGAGTGTGTAGAGTGAGGGAATCGTGGTTGTTGGTCTAACCTGCTATTGTGCTGTTAAAGAGTGAAAAGGGGCTGTAGCTCAGTTGGTAAGAGCGCACGCCTGATAAGCGTGAGGTCGTAAGTTCGAGTCTTTCCAGCCCCACGGGGAGAAGCATTCAGAAAGCGTTAGAAGAGTGAGAAAGTGGAGCGCATGCGCGCTTCGTTTTGTTATAGGGGGACGTAGCTCAGTTGGGAGAGCGCCTCGTTTGCACCGAGGAGGTCAGGGGTTCGAGTCCCCTTGTCTCCACTGCGCCAATCTCATGCCAGTCGTAGAATTTGCATTGAGAGCGGTGCTGGTCTAAGAAAGACGCTTGTCCGCATGCCGAGGGCTTAGTACGGGGATATAGCTCAGATTGGGAGAGCGCGTCAATCGCACTGACGAGGTCAGGGGGTCGAGTCCCCTTATCTCCATGAGTGGGATAGAGCGCGGTGAAGATAGCCGGCGCTAGCATGTTTAAACTTTGATCGGGAAGCGAGCTCCAAAGCTCGCTTTTTTTGTTTCTGCGGACAATAGATACCTGCAAATTGAATCGCCCGGTGCCAACAATTGACTGTTGTCGTTGCAGCTTTTAACTATGCTGGCAGATATTTTTATACTTGGTTAAATTACCCTTTCCACTCTCATGCAGAAGTATTATACTTCGGATAAAGAACTTGAGGATGGAGAGTGCGAAATGCTGGCTTCACGATTTGCTTCCAATTATAAGGTTCTTATCTTTCACTTGTTGTGCTTGACGCTAGTCATCGGCGTCGTTGCAAATAGAACCGACTTTGTAATCGCTCAAGTCAACACGGAGGATGCGGATAGTCCGATATTGACGCCACGCGAGACGCAAGTCGAAGACGAAGCGGACGAGGACGAGGATGACGACGATGGCGATGATGGTCCGGAGGTTTTCAGCTACATCGTGCAGCCTGGGGACAATTTATGGGGCATCGCGCGGCACCTGGGCATATCCTTTGATGTGCTTGCGGAGCAGACAGAGACCCCTCGACGCGTCTATGCAGGGCAGGTTTTCACTTATTATAGCGAAGAAGGCGCGCTGGGCGGGCAGCCAGCAAGTGCCGTAAATGGGACTGTCGCGGCTGGCAACCAGAGCGCCTATACCTTCACTGTGCGTCTGGGCGATACGCTCTCGCATATCGCGCTGTGGCTTGGCATCCCGCTTGAGGAGCTAGCGGAGCAGGTTGATGACACGAGGCGCATATTGCCAGGTCAGCAAATTACCTATATCAGCGAGCGGCGCATCGATACGCCGCCGCTAGTTACCGACAATGATGGCACCGATAGCGATGGCTACGATACAACCGGTCAATTGACTGACAACGATGGCACCGATAGCGATGGCTACGATACAACCGGTCAATTGACTGACAACGATGGCACGGACAGCGATGGCTACGATACGACCGGTCAATTGACTGACAACGATGGCACCGATAGTGACGGTATTGATACGACCGGCAACTTGACTGACAACGATGGCACGGACAGCGATGGTATTGATACCACCGGTCAATTGACTGACAACGATGGCACCGATAGTGACGGTATTGATACGACCGGCAACTTGACTGACAACGATGGCACGGACAGCGATGGCTACGATACGACCGGTCAATTGACTGACAACGATGGCACGGATAGTGACGGTATTGATACGACCGGTCAGCAGAATGATTCGGACAACTATGACAGCGACGATGCTGACGACAGCGATTAAGGCCAATGACTTCGTCGGTTGCGATCCCGCTCTTGGAACCGAAGTTTGAACCTGCCGCCGATAGGAAGCTGCCAGAGTTGACACAGCTTTTTGATCGAGATTGGGTCTGGTCAGCATTTCGCCTGCAGTCAATTGTCAGCGAGTACGGTCCGCCGCAGAGATTTCGCGTTTGTCAATTCGCGCATAGCCCGGGCCGGTCAGCCTTAGTTCGCTACGAGGCGCATTGGCGCGCTGGGACTTATGTAGCGCCCCAGCACTTTGTCGCCAGGCTGGACAAAAACGGTTCTAGCGAGTTTTTTATATATCCTGAAGATGGCCCTTTGCCCGGATTGCGCGCAGCGGCTGATCCGGAGCGCGCGCTGGACTTGGCGAACGAGTTCGTATTGACTGTGCCGGGTCGGCGCGCGCGCGTACAGTTGATTACTTATCGCCCGGGTTATCGCGCTGTGCTTCGGCATCGCTTCGGGCGGGTCAAACTTTACGCGCGCGTTGCCCGCCCTGTCGAGCTGCCGCGCTTGTTGGATGCCTACGAAATTGTGAAGTCTTCTGGTTTTGTAGTGCCCAATTTAGCGGGTTATTGGACGGATGGCGGTGTGATGTGGCTGTCGGAAATCCGAGGTGTGAATTTACGCCGCCGTATCCGCCAAGGTGATATGCCCGACCCAAGTCTCTTGCTTAATGGACTCGTCGGGCTATGGTCGCGCCCCTTGGATAGCCGCGCTGGGCGTCCCATGCGGCTGGCGGGCGCATTTCGTAGCGCAAGGCGCAGTTTCCGGCATCACTTGCGCGATTATTATGGCGCGCTGCGGATTCTAAACGAGGCGGAGGCTGCTCTCGCGCCTTTTGCGCGTTCTTGGGCTCCGACAGGTTCAGCGCATAACGATTTCTATGACGACCAATTGTTGATGCTGGCTGATGGCAGAGTCGCGCTTGTGGATTTTGAAGAAGCTGGGCCGGGGGAGCCGATGCTTGATATTGGCAACTTTCTGGCGCATCTTCTGTGGTCGGCCAAGTTTTCCAAGCCCAAAAGCGCGCAGGCAAGTCTTCGATACTACGAAGCATTGCGATTAGCCGCGCTAGAGCGCTTCGCTTGGGATGCGCGCAGCTTGTCATTTCGTGAGGCGATTTGCCTTTTCCGCGTCTGTACCAATGTGATTCGTCATCCGCGGGAGCACTGGCTGGCTAGACTGGAGAGTGGTTTGGCCATGGTGAACGCGTTATTGTCTTCTGGCGCGATGAGTTTATGAATCTGGTGAAATTGGAACTTGACGGGTGTGAATGGTTATGGGAGAATGCGTAACTTGCGGCTGGGGAGACTCAGTCGGTGCGTCTTACCAGCTGAATAATCAACGCGAAGGTAATACCTAAAAGCGCATGCCAACAGAGTTGTAGACTCCGTATGATGTCATACGGAAAGCGATTAAGGGTACACAGAGGATGCCTAGGTATCTCGTGCCGATGAAGGACGCGTTATACTGCGAAAAGCTTCGATGAGGTGTATAAGACCGCAAGAGTCGGAGTTGTCCGAATGGGGAAACCCGGCGAGGATCAAACCTCGTCATGCCACGTTGTGGCAGGGGAACCGCTCGAACTGAAACATCTAAGTAGGGCGAGGAAAAGAGAGAATTCTGCGAGTAGTGGCGAGCGAAAGCGGAGCAGCCCAAACCATATGCTACGGTGTATGGGGTTGTAGGACTCATGAAAAGTATGGAAGCCGAAGTAGAATGATCTGGGAAGGTCATCCGAAGAGGGTGAGAGGCCCGTATACGCAGGCGGAAGTATGGATGAGTATCCTGAGTAGCACGATACACGCTAACATTGTGTGAAGCAGGGGGGTCCACCCTCCAAGGCTAAATACACGAGATGACCGATAGCGCAGCAGTACCGTGAGGGAAAGGTGAAAAGAACCCCGGCGAGGGGAGTGAAAGAGAATCTGAAACTGTGTACTTACAACCGGTCGGAGGTGGCGTAGATGCCACTGACGGCGTGCCTTTAGGAGAATGAGCCAGCGAGTTAATGTGCGTGGCGAGCTTAAGACAGAGACAGTCGAAGGCGCAGGGAAACCGAGTCTGAAGAGGGCGATAAAGTGGCGCATATTAGACACGAAACCATGCGAGCTAACCATGGCCAGGGCGAAGTTACGGTAACACGTAATGGAGGTCCGGACCCACCGATGTTACAAAATCGGGGGAAGAGTTGTGGTTAGAGGTGAAATGCCAAACGAGCCTGGAGATAGCTTGTTCTCCCCGAAATAGCTTTAGGGCTAGCGTTGCGCGTAGGGTGTCGGAGGTAGAGCACTGACTGGGCTAGGGGGCGTCAAGCTTACTGAACCCATCCAAACTCCGAATGCCGGCATGCCAAGCGCAGCAGTTGGACTACTTGAGATGAGTTAAGTAGTCGAGAGGGAAAGAACCCAGACCCTCGACTAAGGTCCTTGAGTGTACGCTAAGTGTAAAACGAGGTGAATGTGTTGAGACAGCTAGTAGGTTGGCTTAGAAGCAGCCATCCTTTAAAGAGTGCGTAACAGCTCCCTAGTCAAACGCATTTGCGCGGATAATGTAACGGGTCTAAAGCGTACGACCGAAGTCAGGGATAACGAGAGTTATGGTAGGGGAGCGTTCTGATGGCGGAGAATGTTGTTCGTGAGGGCAATTGGAGCGATCAGGAGTGCGAATGCTGGCATGAGTAGCGAGAAATAGGTGAGAACCCTATTCGCCGAAAGTCTAAGGTTTCCGACGGAAGGTCAGTCCGCGTCGGGTTAGTCGGGCCTAAGCCGAGGCTGAGAAGCGTAGGCGATGGACAACGGGTTAAAATTCCCGTACCGGTAAGAGGAGTGAACTAAGCAGCTTGTGGGAGTGCCAGCCTCTGAGTGGATTGAGGTTGCAAGCGGTTAGCAGCCGTGAAGCCGTGCCGTAAGGCAGGAAGTGGCAAGAACCATGGGACAAGAAAAACTTAGTTGATGTTGAGTCTTGCTGTCCGTACCGCAAACCGACACAGGTAGACGAGTAGAGAATACGAAGGCGAACGGGAGAACCTCTGCTAAGGAACTAGGCAAAATGGATCCGTAACTTCGGGAGAAGGATCGCCTGGTAGCGATATCAGGTTGCAGTGAAAAGGCTCTGCCGACTGTTTACCAAAAACACAGGTCTCTGCGAAAGCGCAAGCTGAAGTATAGGGGCTGACGCCTGCCCAGTGCCGGAAGGTTAAGTGGAGTTGTGAGAGCAGCGAGATGAAGCCCCGGTGAACGGCGGCCGTAACTATAACGGTCCTAAGGTAGCGAAATTCCTTGTCGGGTAAGTTCCGACCCGCACGAAAGGCGTAACGAGTGGAGCACTGTCTCAGCAGGGGGCCCGGCGAAATTGAAGTATGCGTAAAAATGCGTATTACCCGCAGCAGGACAAAAAGACCCCGTGGAGCTTTACTGTAGCTTGCCATTGCGTTAGGGCGATATTTGTGCAGGATAGCTGGGAGGCATAGAAGCGTGCGCGTCAGCGTGTGTGGAGCCGTTGTTGAGATACCAGCCTGATGTTGCTTTGGCCCTAACCTAGATATGTGAATATCAGGGACAGTGGCAGGTGGGCAGTTTGACTGGGGCGGTCGCCTCCGAAAGAGTAACGGAGGCGCCCAAAGGTTGGCTCAGATGGAATGGGAACCCATCGCAGAGTGTAAAGGCAGAAGCCAGCTTGACTGCGAGACAGACAAGTCGAGCAGAGACGAAAGTCGGGCTTAGTGATCCTACGGTACAGAGTGGAATGGCCGTAGCTTACCGGATAAAAGCTACCCCGGGGATAACAGGCTAGTCTAGCCCAAGAGTTCAAATCGACGGCAAGGCTCGGCACCTCGATGTCGGCTCATCGCATCCTGGGGCAGAATCGTGTCCCAAGGGTTGGGCTGTTCGCCCATTAAAGCGGTACGTGAGCTGGGTTCAGACCGTCGTGAGACAGGTCGGTCTCTATCCGCTGTGGGCGTTGGGAATTTGCGAGGAGTTGCCCCTAGTACGAGAGGACCGGGGTGGACGAAGCGCTCGTGCATCAGTTGTCGCGCCGGCGGCATAGCTGAGTAGCGACCTTCGGATCGGATAACCGCTGAAAGCATCTAAGTGGGAAGCCGGCCTCAAGACGAGATTCCCCATTGGAAAAACCAAGTAAGACCGCTGGGAGACTACCAGTTAGATAGGCGGGGGGTGTAAGCGCAGCAATGCGTGTAGCTGACCCGTACTAATGGTCGAGGGCTTTCCGTATAACATGGTGCGGGGTGTAGAGCGCTATTGGCAAGCGAGCTTGGGAATTACTGGAACGTTGATTAAAGCAGCTGACGCGAGAGCGAAATGGACTTGTGTTGGTGGCTAGAGCCGCGGGGGTCCACCCGGTCTCATCCCGAACCCGGAAGTTAAGCCCGCGAGCGCAGATGGTACTGCATTGGAGACGATGTGGGAGAGTATGCCGCCGCCAACACAAGTTCATTTCGCTCTCTTTTTTGTTTTCTATTAATGTTTTACCTCTATTGCCATTACTAATAAAATAATCATGAAGTAAATTTACGGAGAAGCTTGCCAGTGAAACAGATTGATGCGCTTCTCGCGCGTTAATTCCAGGATGTATCTGTAAATCTTAAAGATTGAAGAGCCGCAAAGAAACTCACGAACAAGCTGGTTGAAAGGCTTCCAGCCGATATATCGCCACGATCTCATCATCATACGCTTTTTCCAGCCCGGCAAAACTACCCTCAATCGTGCCCGGTTGCAGTAGCGAATAATGCAAAACCACATGCGAAAAACCGTCCTCCAAGAGCTGCGCAAATGCAGTCTGGTATTTTTCGCGGTTTTCCGCCGTACAAATAATGCTTTCGCGCCTATGCCAGGAAAATAATAGGGCATTGGCTTTTATATAGTCGTAGGCGCTCGGCGGCGTCCGTGTTGCTAGACCCTCCACTTGTGGGTATCCGCTCAAAGTCTGGTAAAAGAGATATTGCTTGGAGTTGCCACGATTCATGGGTAGATTAATTAGCCGAACTGGTACGTCGCTTTCTTCCGCCAGCCAATCCAAGTAGGCGAGCTCTTCTTCCAAAACAATGTGACCACCAGGTGGGCTGCGATAATACTCCACTGCCAGTAGGGCGATTAGCAAGAGAACGATCCCGCTTTGACGTCTTGTCGGAAAGCGATCCAGAAATGTGAGCAAACCGTAGCAGGACAATACAGCTAAAGGCAAAAGTACGCCTATCTGAAAATGATCGGTGGCGTAAAACGCATCGAAGACAACAGGCACCAGCCGATTCAAGGTGAACTTGGGCAAAACAATAGAATTAAAAACATGACCGTTGATTGTGAGAAATGAACCCAGCCTCAGAAGCAGAAATGGTAATAGCAGCAGCAGCCAAGGCATCATGCGCCTTCTATATTTCTTGCGAATCAAGCCCAGAGTAATGAGAAGCAGTGGAATGTAACCAAGGTAAGAGGTATTCCAGCGTCCAGGATCTGGCAACAAAACGAAGGACGAGGTAAAGCGATTGGTAATGAGCCGATTGAACAACGGATTCTCATAGTTTATGAAGAACTGCAAAAGGTCATTCTCTGTTTCCAGTCCTTCTGTCTTATCCAGTATGCCGCCTAAGTCTGTCTCATCGGCCAAGAACGGGAATGTACGCGCTAATCCACAAATACCGACGAAGGTTAGCATGGCCGCTGCCATCAGCCAGAATCGAAGATCTTGCCATCGGCAAGCTGCGAAATAAATAATGTATGCGCCAACTGTCAGCAGCAGGCAGATAAAGATGTATAGCCCAACGAATGCTGTAAAACCAATAATAATCCCCGACAAGGCAATAAAAGTCCATTGCATTTCCGCAAAACCACGATGTAGAAGATAGCATGACAACGGTACAGTTGTTAGCAAAGCTACGCCCGGGTGCATGGGGCGACCTAGGACGTATCCGCTCAATCCAACCATTACGGCTCCAAAAAGCGCGGTCAATTTATCATTGAATATGTATTGAAGGTATAAGTATGAAGCTAGTGTTGTAGTGAAAATGATGAGCATGTATGTGAGGTTGTATGCGTTTGATGCTGGTAAGATTGCCTGCAATGTACCAAATATAAGCATATGAAGGACGTTGTATTGGTGATATGCCAGTGACAGACCCTGTGGATAGAAGGATAATTGGGTGAAGAGCGGGTCCGCCTCACCGGCGAGTATTAGCTTACCGTACCAGGCGCTCCAGAATTCAATCCAGATGTCGCCGCTGTCGATCGGCAGCCAAAAGACCTCGGTATTGAAGACGTAAACAATCGTCGGAAAGGTCATGACAACTATCAAGACGCAAGTGATAAAAATGAAATGCAAGTGATTGTGGATGGCGCGCCAAAAACTGTGCATAGAAGCTCATGCGCTTTCATTGAATTTTGTTGAGACCGGACAACCTAATGTTATATTTGAATGGCATCAAGCGTCAAATGAAATGCGTATTATAGAAGCCTAGACGCGCTTATGCGCTGTTTGGCAAGCTAATCTTATCCTCCATTCTTGAAGTTGACATAGAATATAGCCATTGTCCATCTCGCATCTGGAGGATACCGCATGCGGACTAATCGTCCCTTAATGTTTATTTTAGGCTGCGCCTTGCTCATCATCGGACTGCTTCCGGCACTGGCCATTGGCGAGAGAACGGCCGACCCGGCACCAGCGACCATCGCTGAACCGGTGCCGGGCGCGCAGATAATCAATAATGAAGAGGGCGGTCCAGTCATCATCACGGGCGAACTCGCTTATTCCAACGCCTTTTTCACCAGCGGCGTTGACGAACCCGTGATTATCTTGGAAGACCAAGCCGGTTTCGTCGACCGAGACGAGTCCTACTTTTTCCCGCTGGAATCGCAGGTGCTGGGGCAAATCACATCGGACTTTTACACCTCGCCCTTCAGCTATCGCTTGTCCCTGCCGCGAGAGCCCAAGGGCGCTTTGCGCGATGTCGACAATGATGGCAACGAAGATACGGGCATCATGGTCTTCGCAATCGCGTATTGGACCAATTTGTTTGGCGACAGCTTCCTGGAAAAGCGCGATATGTGCGGTGGCGGTGGCTGGTCGACTGGCTACGCTTCCACGCGCGTCAGCGCCGAAATTGATACCAGGCGGGAAATCATAGGCGGCAAATTCATCATTTACGCGCCTGATGAGAAGCAAGGTTTCCCCTCAGGGTTCGGCACGGATGGTTTGCTATTTACGGCAGATGATCCAATTGTCATCGTCCCCCAAGGCTATTCGCTTGTAGATATGGACGAAAGCCCATTTGTCTTTGATCGCGCTGCGCGACAAACCATCAATCTCCAGGAGCCAGAAGGCGCGGCCATCCACGACTATTCCGACTTGGGTTATGCCGACGCATTCCAAGCCATGGCGAATCTCTTCCGCAAGGAATATGCCTACAGCGAACTGTATAAGCTGGATTGGGATAAGCTCTACGAGACCTACAGCCCACGTTTTGCTAAAGCCGAAGCAACCGAAGACAGCGCGGCTTACGCGCTTGCTATGCGCGATTTTATCTGGGAAATTCCCGATGGGCATGTCAGTATGCCGCTGGACGCGCTTAGCGAGCTCTTCAATGAAGAGACGGCCGGCGGGTTGGGCATCGCGCTTAGCGAATTAGACGACGGACGCTTCCTTGTAAGTTATATTCTTGATGGTGGTCCCGCAGCCCAGGCTGGCATGGAATTGGGCGCGGAAATCTTGTCATGGGATGGCGGCTCGGTTGAAGAAGCGCTGCAGCGCGAATTTGTTTGGGCGCATCAAGCGCTGAGCACCGACTATTCCCTGCGCTTGCAGCAATTGCGCTATATCACCCGCTTCCCCTTGGGCAGCGATGTCGAAGTGATCTTCCGTAATCCCGAAAGCGAACCCGAAAGCGAAAAAGAACAGAGCGCCACGATGGGCGTCATCGCCGAACGCGCTAGTTTCTCGCGCTCATCTTTCTTCGCCGGTGTAGAAAGCTGGGATTTGCCAGTCGAACACGCAATCCTCCCAAGCGGCTATGGATATGTCGCCATCAATTCCTTTAGCGATAATGAAGGGCAAACGATTGCTCTCTGGGAACGCGCGATAGAGAATTTTATCGACGCCGATGTGCCCGGCATCATCATTGATATGCGTCAAAACGGCGGCGGCAGCGGCTGCCTTGCCGATCTATTCAGCGCCTATTTCTTCCAAGAAGAGCATATCTTGGGTTACACCAGCGCCTACAACGCGTCCATTGACGATTTTTATCTGGACCCGCAATCGGAAGAACGCTTAAGTTTGCCGCCGGAAGAGCAGCGCTATGACGGCGAGCTCGCTGTCCTCATCGCGCCCGGCTGCTTAAGCGCTTGCGAATTCTTCACTTACAATCTCACGATTGACGAACGCGCGGCCATCGTCGGGCATTACGGGACCGGCGGCTTAGGCGGTGCCGTCGACGATTTCCTGATGCCAGAGGACATGAAAATCCGATTCACCGTCACGCGCGCGGTCAATGCCGACAAAGAGATCCATATCGAGGCGCAGGGCGTGCAGCCGACCGTGCGTGTACCGGTTACCTATGAGGGTTTGTTTGAAAAAGGCGATTTGCTGCTGCAAGCCGCGGAAGAACATCTGACCAGCGAAATCCTTGGCGAGTTGATTGACGGCGGTGAACTATCGCTCGGCGCGGGCAGCACAGAGCTGCTAGCCAATGGCATCGTAGGACCGCGCCAGCGTGTGCGCTACCGCGCGACCTTGCCCGCCAATCGCAGCATCAGCATCTATCTTAGCAGCGCCGACGACACGCTGGATACGGTACTTGGCATCTATAACGGGACTGGGTCGAACTTGCTAGGCGAAAATGACAACGCCGATGATGACACCCTCAGCTCGGCATGGACCGATCTTGAAGTCGGCGCGCAAGCAGCCACTTTCATGCTGGAAGCGCATATTAAGAACATCGAGGACGCCCAGCCTTTTACCCTCAAGATTGTGGCGGCTATACCAGAAGCAGAGCATTGGGAAGCGGAAAAAACGGAAGCGAGTGACAGCGCGCAAAATCCCGCCGATGAATAAGCCCGGCGCGCCTCACAAGCGAGTCGCTTAAGCGTCCAGAAGCCTTCAATCCCACTCGCGGCGGTCAATAATATGGCCAGCATGGCTGTCGAGCGCGCCCGCCGCCACGATTTCGACGGCGTCGATGCGCAGTCGCAGCGCCGCTTGCGCCAGCGCTTGCAGTTTGTTGGCGATGCCATCCGCTTCCGCGCCCGCGCGCAGTTCGACCTTCAGCGTAACCATGTCGCGGTTGCTCTGCCTGGTGATGACAGCCTGAATGTTGTGAATCTCGGGGAAATGCGTCAGCGCCGCTTGCAGTTGCTTTGGGTGCAGAAACATGCCGCGCACTTTGACGGCGTCACCACTGCGCCCAAAAATGCCCAGCAATTCTTGGCTGTCGCATGATGTCGTCACAGCGCCCAGGTCGCCCGTGCCAAATCGAATCAAGGGATAGGCTCTGTTGAAACTCGTGGCGACGATTTCGCCGGTTGCGCCATCGGGCAGCGCGTCACCCGTTTGCGGGTCACAAATCTGCAAGAATACATTCGACATGACGCGGAAGCCCGGGGCCTCCGCGCGCGTATAGCCGATGAAGCCCAAATCGGCTGTGCCATAAGCCGAGCTGGTCTTTATGCCAAATTCGCCTTCAAAGCGCTCGGCTTGGCTTGGTGTATAAGGCTCGGCTGAAAAAAGCGCCTTCGTGATTGGCAGCGCGTCCTCGCCGATGCCCATCGCGGCGGCTTTATCGAGAATCGTCATCAGGTAGCTAGGCGTACCGACGAAGCCCGTCGCCTGCAAAGCCATCATCATCATGATTTGCAATTCGGTGTTGCCAGGTCCGGTCGGGATAACCGTCGCCCCGCAAGCGCGTATCGCCTCGTCCAAGAGGATTCCCGCAGGGCTCAGGTGATACATGAAAGTATTCAATACACGATCGCCGCGCCCGATGCCGAGATACTTAAATGGCGCTAATTGCGACTGCGGGTCCTCAAGCGGCGGCTGCGGGTCATAGATTGGACCGGGCGAGATGTAAATCCGCGGCAAGTCGGCCGGGTCGATAGTGAGCAAGCCGCCAAAGGGCGGGTTGGCTTGATGCATGGCCACCAAGGCGTCCTTGCTAAGCACCGGAATCTTCGCCAGGTCAGCCGCGCCCTGAATATCGGCCGGCGCGATGCCAGCCGCGTCCATCATTTGGCGGATTGCTGGCGCAAATTCGTAGCCATGCTGGACGAGCTCTTGAATCTTACGATTGCGGTCTTTCAATGTCGCGCTCCGTTTCTTTTGGGAATGGATATGTCGAACAGTTTAACCCAGCCAGCGTTTGCGGCGCTTGTAGTGCTTGACCTCGCGGTAATTCTTGCGCTCACCCGCCTGGTTCAAGCCCAAGTAAAATTCTTTGATATCTTCGTTTTCGCGCAGTTGCTCGGCTGGACCATCCAATACGATTCTGCCGTTCTCCATCACATAAGCGTAATCCGCCAATGCCAGCGCGGCGCGCGCGTTCTGTTCGACAATCAAAACCGACATGCCTTCTTGCTGATTGATTTCACGGATGATTTCAAATATCTCGTGAACAAGCAAGGGTGCCAAACCCAGGGACGGCTCGTCTAGCATCAGAATCTGCGGATGCGCCATCATCGCGCGCCCAATCACCAGCATTTGTCCCTCGCCGCCGGATAGATAGCCGCTCACGCGCTTTGACAAAGCGCGCAAACGGGGGAAATAGTGATAAACCCGCTCCAAATCGGCGCGGATAGCGCGCCCGCCACGATAGACCATGCCGCCGACGCGCAAATTCTCTTCCACTGTCAGATGTCGGAAGAGCAGCCGCCCCTCGATTACTTGCGCCAAGCCCAAACGCACGACCTCTTCGGCGGATAGCTGGTCGAGGCGATCGCCACCCCAGAAGATTTGTCCGCGCGTAACCTCGCCCAGCTCCGTTTTGAGCAAGCCGCTGATGGCTTTCAGCGTAGTCGATTTGCCCGCGCCGTTTGGACCCAAGAGCGATACCACGGCTCCCGGCGCAACTTCCAGGCTGATGCCGCGCAGCACGAGAATAACGCTGTTGTAAACGACCTCGATATTCTTGACCGACAAGCTACGCGTCGCGCTGCGCGCCGCTGTTTTTTCTGCAACAGCCATAGACTATCCAAGACTTGCCAAGAATGGAGAAATTTAACTTCGCGCGAAAATACCTGAGCAGAACCAAGTTAATGATGCAAAATTTGCGAAACATCCCAACTTCATTGTCGAGCCACCATTCCCTGATGATTCGGTGAAGGGCTGGGGATGGGGTAGAAAAGCGGCGATTCACGTATTTTCATTACTTTCTTGGTTCTACTTGTGAGAGCAGGGAGCCTGCTCTCACTTTAATATCGCTTTGTTGACTGCTTACTGCCCGCGCAACTGTGGCACGGGCATGAACTCGGTAACAGGAATCACCAGCGGAACAAAGAGCTGACCGCCGCTGCCGTCTGGCATCAGCAGGGCGTCATCGGGCCCAGTGGCTGCGCCGGACATGTTGGTATTGGCATAAGCCAGCCGCGCGATGCGGTTGAGCGTGGCGTCGCGCATGCCTTCGGCGAAACTGTGATTCATCAAGCCGCCCAAAACCGCGTATTCCATGCTGTCGATGGTGGCGCGCATATCGGCACCAGTAACAGCATGCAAGCCGCCCACGGCGTTCACCGTGCGGATGGTGGCTTCGATAATTGTGTCAACAGCGCCCCAAGTCAGCAGGTAGGCGATGTTCTGCTCTGTGGGACCGCGTTCATTAGCGGCGAATTGCTGGCTGACAAATTGAATGCCGGGATTGTCGCGTTCTGTCCACCACAGGAATGGCATCGAACCGTACATGCCGTCCACCGAGGGCAAGCCATTGGGCTTCAAGACGCGCTGCCCCAGGAGGCCGACGCTGGTGTCCATCACCCAATTGACACCAGCCAACGCGATGTCGTCTTCCATGCCCAAGTCGACCAATGTGCCCGCGAGCAAAGCGGGGCCCGACGCCAGCGTATTGGTGTAGAGGATTGTCGCGCCCTCGTCGACAGCGTTTTGCACCTGTGTCAAGATATCGCTATCGGTGGGCAAGAATATCTGCGGCTCATCGAGAACTTCTACGCCCAAGCCGCTGCAATAATCGTCCGCGGATTGCTCGGTGCCCGCCAAGCCAAAGGCGCTGGGCCAGGTAACAAAACCAATCACAGGATCGGGGAAAGTATCCGGATTCGCGGCAACATATTCGCAGAATGACCCGAACTGGTTGATATACAGCGGGTTGCTGGCGTAGAGCCAGCCCGGTGTCATGCCATCTTCGCCGTACAAACTTTCAATTGAACCAGCGGAAATGATGGAAACGATCTCGTCTTCGGCTAGCTGCTCGCGCAGCAGCTCGCCATCGGAAGAGCCATAGAGCAGCAGCAAGTCCAGCTCGTCGGCATATTCACTGGTGAAGCGGTCGTAAGCGCTCTGGGTCGCCTCCAGGCTGCCGCCGGTGTCTTCATAAACTTGCTGCAAGGCTGCGCCGCATATCCCGCCGCTGCCATTCCAGTATTCGACCGCGTCCGTCACTGCGGCAACAATCGGCTGCGTGATGAAGGCGTATGGTCCGCTTAGGTCGCCAAAGTGAAAAATCGTGATTGTTTCGCCAGTTAAATCGACCTCGCATTCGCTGAGATCGCTCGGGTAAGCTAGCATGTCCTGCGCCATGGCTGGGGCGGCGATGAAGGCCGCCATCGCCACGAGGCAAATCAAGAAGCATATTCTCTTCATGCCTTATCAACTCCTTCTCTATCCAGATGAGTATTACAAACCCCGCGATATTCTTAGTCCGCGTACAACTATTAGCTTATGCTAAATTACGCCCTGTGGCAAATTCAATTTTCTGGCTGGCAGCATCGTATTCCCGCAGCCAGCCACATACCGCGCGTTCGTGGCTACCCGTGGCAAGCGCCTAGTATGCGTAGGGTCGCAGCTTCCAAGCAGCCTTCAATACCTCCCAGCGATGGGCGATGCCGCGCGGCTCTAGCACCAGAAAAACAATCAGCGTCCCGCCGAAGAGTATCGGGTTGATGGCGCTGGTGATATTCACGGCTTCGATAAAGGGGAATATGTTCGGCAAGATTCCGGCCAGCGGCACCCGCAGCGCGGGAATCGCGGCTTCTTGCAAGACGCGGATGAAGGTCACGCCAAACAGCGCGCCCAGCGGATAACCAGCGCCGCCAATTATCAGCATTGCCAGCATTTCGATCGAAATATCCAGCCTGAACATATCCAGGGACAAGCTGTTGCGCTCGAATGCCAGCAGGCAGCCGGCGATGCCGGCATAGACCGCGCTCAAGAAAAAGGCGCGCAATTTATAACCGAAGACATTGATGCCCAATAACTCCGCCGCCAGGTCATTGTCGCGGATAGAAATGAAGGCGCGTCCCACGCGCGTCCGCGTGATATTGCGCGCGAGCAGCATCAAAAATACAGAAAGCGGCACGATGATGTAATACATCGCGCTTTCATTAGCGAAGCTCAGCGCCTTGCTGCGGCGGACTGTCGCGTGGAAGGCGCTGTCATCCGCAGCCGTCACCCGAAGGCCGTACTTGCCAGGCTTGCTGGCAATGTAGGAGAATCCCGTCAACTCCCCGGCGGCATCCCTGAACACGGTCATATTAAAGTCGCCGGCTGGCACAATGTCGCCGTTGGGCTCGCTCAATTCAATGACGGGATGGCTGCCGCCCACCTGGGTGAGTTCAAGCGCAATTACATCTACAAAATAGGCGTCGCCAGCCTGAAAAACCAAGGGTGTCGCATCGTCAATCGCGTCCTCAGCATAACTGGCGAAGGGTCCGATTATTGGCGCTGGCACCGTTAATGGTCGTGTCCCGCCGGTGATGTCTTCCATGGGGTAGCGCAGCGCCCAAGGGATAATGAATTGCGCCGCCAGGGTGGCCATTGCCAGGTAAAAGCCCTTGACGCGCAAAGAAGGCAAACCAAAAAAGAGACCGATGACACCGGTTAAGAGCGCGCTGACCGGCAGCGCAGTCCAAAAGGTGAAGCCCAGCTCCCGCGCCAAAATCGCCGAGCTGTATGCGCCGACAGCCATGAAGGCGGCATGCCCCAGCGAGATTTGCCCGGTATAACCGACCAAGATATTCAGTCCCTGCACGGCGATAACAAAGATAGCGATGCGCGCTATCAATCCGACGTACTGATCGCTGATTAGCCCCAAGCCCAATGGACCCGATACCGACAGCATCGGCACCAGCAGCAAGACCGCGAATGCCAGGTTCTTCCACAGCTTGTCGCGCGCGGTGCGGTCAATCGACATATCTTCTTGGTATGTCGTATCAAAGACACCGGCTGGGTTAATCTGCGTCATCGCCGCCTCTTATTTATAATCCGCGCCGCTCGTGCGCCGAGAAGGCTTGTATTTTTCTGTGAGCGCGGCATGCCTGGTTCCTTATCGCTGCCACCGAGCGCCTGTAATGATTTGCTACTAACTCAAATGCGCTCAATGCGTTTTTCTCCGAAGAGGCCGTCGGGGCGGATAAGCAAAACCAGCATCAGCACGACATAAGGTGCCAGGTCGGTACCAACTTGCTGCGAGGAATTCAAGAAAGTGCCAAACTGCTCAACGATGCCGATAATAAGCCCGCCGACAAATGCGCCGCCGATGGATTCCAAGCCGCCCAATAGCACGGCGGGGAAAACGCGCAGCGCCACAAAGCTGATATTAAGCGACAAACCGACCGCGCCGCCTTGCAAGACACCAGCGATACTGGCGAGGAAAGCCGCCACCGCCCAGGTTATCGCCAAAATCACGCGTACGCGCAAACCGACCGACTGCGCTAGCTGCTGGTCCTCAGATGTGGCGCGCATAGCCAGCCCGACGCTGGTAAAACGGAAGAAGGCGATGAAGCCGGCAAAGGCGACTATCGCCAAGACAAAGGCAATCACCAACTCGACCCGCACAATCGCCACGCCACCAAGCATGTCTTTTAAGCTGTCCAGGCGAATGACGCTGAAGCGGCGGTTGGTCGCCGGATTGACAAAGATTGGCAGGTTCAATTCGACCGTGCCCCAGGCGATTTGCGTAAGACCGTGCAGCACTTCCGCGATAGCCAATGTCATCAGAACGGCGGTGAAGAGCGGCTGACCAATAAGCGGTCGGATGGTAAAGCGCTCGACAATCAAGCCCGTCAAGATTGCGCCGGCGAATGTGCCGACGATGGCATGCAGCCATTTCAGCTCGATGCCGCCGATGGTCATCAATAAAGTCAGAACCAGAGCGCCGCCAACGGCGATGAACAGATTACGCGGCTCCAGCAAGCTGCGCAGGCTGACGGCGGTCATCATCATGAACATGGTGGCTGAGGACAGCAGCGCCGCGCCCGCCAGCGAAATTTCCGCCACCGTGAAAAAACTCCAGAAGATCATGCCGCCCACAACCATCATCCAGCCATGCGCGAAGTTGAAGACGCCGGAGGCTTTGTTGATGACGACGATTCCCAGCGCCACCAAACCATAGATGCCGCCAACAAGAATCCCAGAAATCAAGGTTTGTAAAATACGGGCGGCTTTTTTATCCGCGAGCTGTTCGCGCAGGAATAGCAAAAACAGCGCGATGGCAATGGCATAGAAAAGCCAAGTCAATTCTTTTTTGTAGCGATTGAATAATTCTTCCACCCGCGTTTACCTCTTTTGCGCCATTATTCAGTATTCATGCCGACTCAAACACCGACGACAAGCAATTCCGTCTCGACAGTGCTGGCGCGGCCATCTCGATATTTGACATCGGCGCGTACGCGCACCTTGCGCTTGCCGCCATAAATCGCATCAAGCAGGTCATGGTATTTTTCCTGCAGCGCGCCGCGCCGCAATTTGCGCGTGCGTGTCAGCTCGGCTTCGTCGGCATCAAATTCCTTGTGCAAAATCACAAAGCGCTTGACCTGTGAATAGGCCGGCAGCGACTCGTTGACCTGCCGCAGCTCGCCACGGATGATCTCATGGACTTCGGCGCGCTGGGACAGGTCGACGTAAGTTGTGAAAGCGATGCCGCGCTTTTCTGCCCAGCGCGCGACATTCTGGAAATCAATCACGATGATTGCCGATACGAAGTCCATATCAATGCCGCCGATGGTCATCATATCTTGCACATAGGGGCTGAACTTGACCCGCCCCTCGATGTACTGTGGGCTGAATTTTTCGCCGCTGGACAATTCAATTAAGTCTTTCACGCGCTCCAGATAAATCAAATGTCCAGTATTCTCGTCCATGTGCCCGGCATCGCCGGTGTAGTACCAACCTTCTTTATCCAGCGCTTCGCCGGTCTGTTGCGGCTGCTTGTAATAGCCTTTGAAGCGGGCTGCTGTGCGAATTAATATTTCTTGATTGCGCGCGATTTTGATCTCTACGCCCGGCACAATCACGCCGACCGTCTCGAAGCGGGCGTCGCCGCGCAAGTGAACCGTGCCAAATGTCTCGGTCGAGCCGTAAAACTGACGCAGCTCGATGCCGATGGCGCGGAAGAAGCGCATGATGTCGCCGCTGAGCATAGCGCCGGCTGTCAGCACATTGCGCGCGCGCGTCAAACCCAGCTTGTCGCGCAGCGGCTCGAAGACCGCGTATTCGCCCAGCCAACGCAAAAAACGCAAATGGAGTGGAATCGGCACTTTGGCGTCTTCGCAGTCAATGGCGCGATAGGCGATTGGCATAAAAGCCCGGAACATCATGCGGTTTAACAAGCTGCTGTCGCCTATGCGGAACTGCACGACCCGCGCTAGATTTTCCCATTGGCGGCTGGGGAAGAGCAAGCCGGCTGGCGCAATCTCGCGCAGGTCCGTGGGCACAGTTTCCGGACCTTCGGGGAAGTTGACCTGCAAGCCGGCTATGAGGTGCGACGCAAAACCAAATGCCTGCTCCACAAGCCAAGCCATCGAGCTGAAAGACAGCCAATTGTCGCTTTGTCGGCTGTCAACGTATTCATAATTCAGGGCATGGCCAAAAACAAGTTGATAATGCGTCACCTCGGCAAATTTGGGCAGGCTGGTTGTGCCCGAGGTCATGCTCAAGATGATGGTGTCCATCGCGTCGGTCGAGCGCGCCAGCCGGTCGAAGAGCTGCGGCTCTTGCCCGCGATAATCCGCCCCCAGCGCCTGCACCGTCGGATATTGCGCCAGCCAGTCATCGGCATAAGCCCACATGCCGCGGTCTTCCCAGTATATTACCTTGAGAATCTGTGGAATTTCCGAGCGAATTTCCAGGAGTTTGTCAACTTGTTCCTGGTCGCGGGCACAGACAACCGTGGCGTCGGTGGAGTGGATGACGTAATGGATGTCTTGTGGGCTGGCGTCGCTGAAGATGCAGCAGGTCTGGCAGCGCAAGGCATGTGCGGCAATCTGCGCCCAGTACATCTCTGGGTCGTTCTCGCCGATGATGACCAGTGTATCGCCGCGCCGCAAGCCAAGTTTGCGCAAACCCAAGCCGAAGTTGACAACATGGTCGTAGACTTCGTTCCAAGTGTACTCTTGCCAGATGCCAAAGCGCTTTTTGCGCTGCGCGACTTCATCGCCATATTCCGCCACCCGCAGCAGAAAATTCTTGGACAGCGTGTCCGCCTCGGGCGCGACCGGCGGAATTTGGCTTTTCAGGCGCGTGCTGTAGACTTCGCCCGCGACCGTATCGCGAAAGGGGATGCCGGCGTCGGCTTTGGCGACCGCCATCGCTAGCGCTCCCCCGTGCCTAGGTAAGCCGCTATGACCGCTTCGTTTTGTCGGATTTCATCAGGCTTGCCTTCGCCGATTTTGATGCCGAAGTCAATCACGGCGATATGGTGCGAGATATCCATCACCAAGCCGATATCGTGCTCGATTAGCATGATGGTTGTCCCCTGCAATTCGTGAATATCGAGGATGTAGCGCGCCATATCTTCTTTTTCTTCGATATTCATGCCCGCCATCGGCTCATCCAGCAGCAGCAGCGTTGGCTCCAGGGCCAAGGCGCGCCCCAGCTCAACCCGTTTCCGCAATCCATAACTGAGCGTGCCAACGACCGACTTGCGGATAGATTCCAGTTCCAAGAAATCGATTATGCCCTCTACTATTCGACGATGCTTGATTTCTTCTCGCTGCGCAGGACCCCAAAATATGGCTCCCGTCAGCATATTCGACTTCATGTGAATATGCCGCGCCGCCATCAGATTATCCAGCACGGTGGCATTGGTGTATAAAGCGATGTTTTGAAAAGTGCGGGATATGCCTAATTCAGCGCGCTTATAGGGCGGGATATGACGAATGTCGCGCCCGTCAAAGATGATCCGTCCGCGCTGCGGCTTATAAAAGCCATTGATGCTGTTGATTAGACTGGTTTTCCCGGCACCATTGGGTCCGATGATTGCGTAAATCTCGCCGGTTTCTACTTGGAAATCAACATCCTGCAAGGCTTTGATGCCGCCGAAACTCAGCGACACATTGTCCACATGCAGCTTAATCGGCATAAAATTCTTTTCGCTTGTGGTGAATATTGCGCCAAACCGCCAAGCTCGTCGGCCTGCAAATGCCCGGCGAGCGGCAAGCTATCATTATTGCAAAGATACCAAAGCGCGTTACCGCGCGCAAACTAATGGTGCAACATGGCAATTGCATCAAATTATTTCTACACTGAGGCACCAAGGGTCGCGTAGGGCGCGTAGGGCGCGTAGACACAGCCCGCCGACACAGCCCTGCGACAATGACCTCCAACTCCGAAAATTATCCGAAAATATGCCAATAAAAAACGCAATGTAGGGGCGATTCTGTGGAATCTGTTGAAATACTCGATTTCCCCCACCCCAGACCCGTTCGCCATAGAGATGGCGAGGAGGGGACGGGGTCACGTAGACATAGACCTACGGGATGGGGGTGTTTTTCAACAACGTCCTGTGCCGCGCGTAGACACTGCGGTTCAATCGCCCACGATTTTGCGCCGAATTTCATGGGCGAGCCTTGGCTCGCCCCTACAATTCATCAGTTTGATGTTAAATTCGACAGTTATGGATTTTGAAGCGATTGCCCTGGATACACTAGCCATGCACACGTTCCAGCATCCAGCCTGTCAAGGTCTGGATGACCTCGTCGCGACAGGTCTCGTTGACAAGCTCGTGCCGCATCCCCTCGTAAATCTTAAGGCTGATATCGCGCGAGGCGGCATTATCTCGCAAGAAATACGCTCCCGAAACCGGCACGAGATGATCATCTGACCCGTGCATAGCGAGGATAGGCAAGGTCAGTTGCGGCGCGCGCTGGCGGATGCGCCGCGCCGCCAGCAGCAGCGCCGCGGAAGTCCCGACGCGCCACATGCCCTTGTCAATCAAAGGGTCATTCCACCATGCTTGGCGTATCGCGTCATCATGGGTCAGGACCTGGGGTGAACCTGGCGGCGAAAGCCGCAGTTTGGGGATGTAGGCGGCGGCGAATAGACAGAGCTTCACCAACCAGGCGGGCCGCGTCTTTTCCCCGTTGATGGCGACACCGCTCAGCGCGATGCCGCGCAGGTGGTCAGGGTAGAGCAGGGCGAATTCCAAGCTCGTCAAGGAGCCCATGCTGTGCCCGAATAGAAAAATCGGCTTATGCGGATGCTTTTGGGTAACAATCTCGTATAGCTGACGCAAATCGTCTACAGCCAGTCGCATATCCGGGATGTATGCGCGCAGGCCGCCACTATTGCCATGCCCCAGTTGGTCAATGCCAAAGCAGTGGATTCCAGCCGCGGTCAAGGCGGCGGCGACATGATAATAACGTCCGCTATGCTCGCCCAGCCCGTGGACGATGAGCGCAATGCCATGGCAGTTGCGCCCCGCCGGCAGCCATTCACGATAGAAAATCTTGATGCCATTGGCATTTCGGAAAGCATGTTCCTGTTCTATCATCTCGCTCTATCATCTCGTTCAATCATCTCGCTCTGCAAGGTGATTTTTGGCAAGCGACGGATTCATTCCTGTGTAAGCGCAAGCTGCCCGCGCAGGGCATAAGCAAAAGCATTCATCTCGCTTTCGCTGCGGCGCTCGTGCAAGGGTACACCAAGATGGCGCAGAACATGATAGCTGATGTCGGCCGGCGCTTGCTCGGGCATGCGCGGCACGACATGAAAATGAACATTCGGGTGGTTGGCGGATTCGGCGAATTGCATGACATAGGTCTTGCTGCAGCCGGTCTGATTCCGCAATGCCTGCGAAACTTGCCGTAGCAGCGCGCCCAGTTCTAGGGCTTCGTCCGGGCGCAAGTCGGCAATGGCTTCGGCATGGCGGCGCAGAATCAGCACAAGCCATCCCTGCCAAGATGTATTGTAGGCATGCGCCAGGTCCCAATGGTCGCCACGATAGATGCTATCCCAAGGCGGTGCGTTACCATTGTCGCGTTCGATAATTCTTTCACAGCTGTGGCATTGGCGCATGCGTTTCTCGCTCCGTTTATGCTGTCAACTCTTACACTTCTGCGGCATCAACTCCTTTCTATGCTGATTTCAATTCCTTTGTTGTCCAGTGATTGCTCAGTGATTGACTCGACTTTAGCGCGATTTCCATAGTGCATTCCTTCCCGCTTTCGGGCTACAATTATTTTGCGGCTTTTGCGGACTTCGTGGCAAGGATTCATTTGAATTCAGATGAATACGGAAACTGTTTATCGTGGCGCATTGGCGCTGGTGGGTATGCCCGGTGCCGGCAAAACACTCTGCGCGCAGCACTTGCATGCCAAGGGATATTTCACGTTGCGCTTTGGCGCGGTCGTCGTCGATGAAGCGCGGCGGCGCGGGCTCGCGGTCAACCCAGAGTCCGAGCGCATCGTCCGCGAGGACCTGCGCGCGCGGCATGGCATGGCGGCAATGGCGCGCTTATGCCTGCCCAAGCTGCAAGCGGCGCTGGCTGCCCATCCATGTATCGTAATCGATGGCTTGTATAGCTTCAGCGAGTATCGCTATCTGCGCCAGCATCTAGGCGCGCCGATACTATTAATTGCGATCGCCGCCCCGCGCCATCTGCGCTATCAGCGGCTGGCGGCGCGCCCCATCCGCCCGCTTAATCCAGACCAAGCCGCCAAACGCGATATGCGGGAGATTGAAACGCTGGAAAAAGGCGGTCCCATCGCTATCGCCGATTACACGCTGCTTAACGACTCGTCGGCGGCGCAGCTGCTGAACCAGTTGGAGCGTATATTAGCGGAAAGCGGCTTCCAAGCATGATTTCTCGGCGGCAATTGCGCATGGCAGCGCCTTATCCTGATTTGGCTTTTGCCTAAGGTCCGCTATAGAATGATTTAACGCTTGCGAAGTAACCTGTTTGTCGGTTATATTTGTCGCGAGAAAGCTCCTAGTTGCGGCGCTAGGCGGCACTAAATTGAGGCAAAAATGACCGCGACCGATTCTATGCAAGAATATCTGGCTGAAGCCTATCGCATTGCCTGCTATCAGCCGCAAAGCCACTTCGTATCGACCTCCGCTTTAGCTGATGAATTGAATGTTTCCGCTCCCGCCGTCACAAGAATGGTCCAGCGCCTGAAGCAGGCAGGCTACCTGGAACACGAACCCTATCGTGGCATTCGGCTGACTGCGGCTGGTGAGCGCGAAGCCTTGGCAAATATCCGACGTCATCGTTTGGTAGAGTGCTTTTTGGTGGATGTCATGGGCTTCGGCTGGCACGAGGTGCATGACGATGCCGATGATCTGGGTATGGTTGTCAGCGACATGCTGGTGGACAAGATGGACGAGATGAGCGGCTATCCCAAGCGCTGTCCGCACGGCGAGCCCATCCCCAGCGCGGATGGCTACATGCCAACTGTTATTGACTATCCGCTTTCCGAAGTCGAGGTCAAGCGTGAATACCTAATCAGCCGAGTCCATACCCACGACGCGCGCAAACTCCGCTACTTCAGCGAGCTGCGCATCGTGCCGGGCAGGCAGTTCCGCCTGCTGACGCGCGCGCCCTTCAAAGGTCCGCTGCAATTGCTAGTCGACGGCCAGACCCATTTCCTGGGCCACGAGCTGGCGGGCAGCTTGCGCGTCTGTAGCCAGGAAGAGTACCTCTTAGTTTAAGCCCCGCGGATTGACATTGACGAAGTAAAATCAAGTTTCCGACTTATGGCGCGCCTTGGCTGACCAATTTGCGCATTGAAGCGAATTTTGCTCAACATGCCCAGCGAGTGGCAAATTAAACGCGACAGCTTTAATCATGAGCTGGTTCCAGATTTGGCGCGCGAGCGCTGGAATGGCGACACCGCTTCGCTGCGCCTAATCAGCCAAGATTACAACATTGTCTACCGATTCGAGTCGGAGGGGCGCGGCTACTATCTGCGAATATGCCATACCGTTCTGCATCCGCTGCCCAAAGCGCATGCAGTGCTGCGCTTTCTGCGCTTCTTGGCGGAAAATGAAGTGCCGGTCGGCGCGCCGCTGCCGTCAGTGCGCGGACGCTATATTGAGTTGCTTGAAGGGGGCTACTATGCCGCCGCGCAATGCGAAGCGCCGGGCAATCTAATGATCCAGCACCTGCTCGATTTCTCTGTATATGAATCTTGGGGGCAGTCGTTGGGCAAGCTGCACGCCGCTTCAAGCCGCTTTCAGCCCGATGCCGCGAGCGATTACCAGTTTCCCAGCGTTCAGCGCTTTTGGCAAAATATCGCGGTGACGGCGCGCCAGTCTAGGCCGGGGCTGCGGCGCGTCTACAGCGAATTAACCGAGTATATGCTCGCCTTGCCAATACAGGACTATGGGCTGATCCACGGCGACTATCGGCCCGGCAATGTCATCTGGGACGGGTCCACCGCCCGAACCATCGACTTTGACGAGCCTAACTATCACTGGTACATCGCCGATGTTGCGCGCGCCTTGATGGAACTGTGGGCTCAGCCACGCGCGCGCCGGCGCGCCTTTCGCGACGCTTTCATGGCTGGTTATTCGAGCGAGCATGAAATTGACGATTTCTGGCTGACGCAGCTGCCGCAATTTGTTCAGCACCGCGCCATGCTGATGCACATGTGGGATGTACAGGAGGGCGGCAGCGAGAGTGGGCTTGGTGAGTTGGTGATGAATAGAGTGGAGTGGTGAGTTATGTCTGCTAATTTGCTAGGGGAATTGATACACTGGAATCGTAAGCGCAATTCGCTTAGTGAGGTGTAACATGATCGCTGATAACGTAAGCAATAACGATCTTGAACAAGTAGAAATTGTAGGTGACTATTCAGAGGAAACTGTAGCCGTAAAGCAATATACCATTTCTGGTTATGGTGCCGATTTCGATGTTGAGGGCTTGGTTAGGAGACTAGATCGAGGAGATATAGAGATTCCGGAGTTCCAGCGCACTTATGTTTGGAATCAAAAGCGGGCGTCGCGGTTCGTAGAATCCTTGCTAATGGGTTTGCCTGTGCCAGGGATATTTCTGTACAGGGACAAGGGCTCGCAAACGCTGCGAGTAATTGACGGCCAGCAACGACTGCTTAGCCTGCAAGCATTCTATAGCGGTAAATTCCCGGGTTCACAGCGCAAGTTCAAATTAAAAGGCTTGGGGCAGAACTCACGTTTTGAAGGGCATGCTTATGAAGAATTGCAAGCCCAGGACAGACGGCGACTGAATGATTCAATCATTCATGCTTCTATCATTCAGCAAGAAGCTCCTGACGACGATGGCACGAGTCAGTACACTCTTTTTGAGCGTCTTAATACGACTTCCACACCGCTGTACCCGCAGGAAATTCGCGCAGCAATTTATTGGGGTTCATTTAACAACTTCATACTTGCGCTCAATGAGAATGAGTCTTGGAAGACCTTATATGGTAACAAAAGCGCTCGAAAACGCGATGAAGAGTTGATTTTGAGATTCCTCGCATTGTATTTTCGTTCCGACCAATATCAACCGCCCATGAAGTCATTTCTCAATCAATTTATGAGTGAAAACAGAGAAATGGAACTGTACGATGAATCAACAATGCGCGATGTGTTTAATCTTACAGTCAACGTTATCTTGGAGAAGCTGGGCGAAAAGGCATTCAAACCTCGCCGCGCTCTAAATGCTGCTTTGCAAGACTCACTCATGATCGCCATAGCGCGGCGACTTAAAGAGGGGCGCATAAATGCGGATATTACAGACCAGTACATGAGCCTTACGCAAAATGAAGAGTTTGGTGAATTAATCGATTCGCAAACGTCGCATCTGGATAACGTCCGAAGAAGAATCCAATTGGCGACGGAAACCTTTGCTTCTGTGGAGTAAGCAATGTACGCCGAAGTTGTTGTAAACCATACGAAACTTCAGCGCTTGTTTGCAAAAGCTGATCTAATGTTTAATGATAATTCCACCGATGTTGAAGTAGTTTCGGCATTTATTTCCTACTTATGTGTGCGTACCTATGCGTATCTGGAATCGTCTATAGAAACTATCTTGAGAAAATATGTAAGATCAGTTTCAAACGACAAGGCGATAGAGAAATTTGTGAACGCGAGACTTCGTCGGCACAGTAATTTGAGTCGTAGTGAGTTGCTTCGGCTTCTTGGCAACTTCAGCGATGCTTGGAGATCGAAAATCCGTGATGCGATGAAGGGCAAACTAGGTGATTCGCTTGATAGTATCGTGAATCTTCGGAATAGGATTGCACATGGTGGCGACAGCATTGACATTTCACTTGTTGACTTGAGAAATTACTTTATTGATGCAAATGAGATTGTCAAACGTGTATTTGAGGTATGCGAGCCAATCATCTGACCAATAGAAGTATGGAATAGATGATTTCATTCCTCTCACCCCTGCCCGTACAGCCGCCCCCCGAACTCCTCCACCAACTCATCATCCAGCTCATCCGCGACCCGCGCCAGCCGCCGAATGATCACATCCGCTTCGCTCGCGTCCAGCCCATCCAGCAGGCGCTCGTGGTACAGATATACCACATCCTCATGAATGCCCAACGCGGCGTTGGTCAACTCCAGGTTGAGTTCCAGCAGCCGCCGATACAGGGGCAGCAGATTGTTCGGCGGCAAGTGCATAATCGGCGCAAGCACTTGCAGATAGCCGCGCTCTTCCGGCCTAACATAAACCTCAATCAGCGCCGAACCACGCAGGAAATGCCAGCCATAGCCGCTATCGACATCCATCCGCGCGGCAGCCGCGTCGACGCCGATATCAAGCAAAATGCGCTCCACCGCGCGCGCCGAATACGCGATTGGATCCTTCGCTTCGCCATTGTCATCCCCACCGCGGCCAAACAATCGTCCCATGGCTTAATAAAGCCTCATGTTGTGATGCCCGCGGGCGCAAGTTCAAACGAACAGCGCAGGCATTGCCCAATGTAATAGCCGGCTTTGGCGGCGCAGCGCGGGCAGGGTCGGCTCTGATTCTCGCCATAAACTTCCGCAAGTCGCTCAGTATCGGCTGAACGCGCATTGGAGATAACCGCTGGCGGCAAGCGCGCGCCGCAGGTTTCGCAATATCTGCCACCATAATGCCCAGCCTGCGCGCGGCAGCCACAAGCGCCGCAAGCCACCGAAGCAGGCAGCAAGCGCAACTCCTGCAAGCATTGCTCCGCCAGCGTCATGATATGCGCCAGGCGAATCGCCCAGGCGCAGCCTGTGTTGTGATCGACATTGCGCGTCAACAAGCCGACGACATGACCGCGACTGTCATAAAGCGGGTTGCCGCCAGCATCAGGCACCATGGCAATCATGATGCTCGTTCGCAGCCAGCCTTGTCGCGCGCCATCAGCGGCGTCTTGCGCGACGCCGCTGATTTTGACGCCATTATATGCCATCGCTGTTACCGCTTCGTTTGTGATGACGGTCGGCGTCCGCTCCAGCGCGCCCAGCTTATTCACTACGAGCGCTGTCTGAATCAGCGCCAAGTCGCTTTCTGGATAGCGACGCAGCAACTGACCTGGCACAGGCTGCGCGTTGCCATAGGCGACGAACAGGTCTAGGGCGCTGCCGACCACGTAAGCGCTTGTGGCGACCAAGCCGCCGCGGTTGACCAAGATGCCACTGCCCCAGCCATTGATGCCGCCGTCGATGCCCAGGACCAGCGGCGCTTGCCTCAAGCGAAGGCTGGCGCGGGATGATTGCGCCGACGCACCTAGAGGGCGCTGCGCCTGCAGGGCGCGCAATGCCGCGAGGCGTTGCTGGACCTGCGGGTTGTTCGGTTCGAGGCGCAGCGCTTGTTGCAGACAGCGCATTTTGAAAGCCATGTCATCTTGCGTTTCCGCCAGCCAAATGCAAGCGACGGCGCGGCTCCGCGCGTCGAGCGCGGGGTCCTCCACTGCCCGCCGCAGCAAAGCCGCCGCCGGTTGCGGATTCCCGCTTTTCATGTATTCAATCGCGCGCAGCAGATCGGCTTCGCCGCCCATGGCTTGGGATGTCTGTTCCAATATCTTCGCTTAGCTTCGCTTGACAGTCATTGTAGCCGATTAAATGCGCGCCTGCTGGATACGGCGCGGGCGACGAGCTCCTGTGGCGTCGTTCAGCGCAATCAAGGTGCGCCGCAGCTCGCGATATGTTAATTTGGAAGCGGACAAGGTATGGAGACAGAAAATGCAAATCGAAGCGCGTCTCGCGGATATGGGCTTGCGGCTGCCGCCGCCGATAAAAGCGCCGGCTGGCCTCAAGCTGCCGTTTTCATTTGTACGGGTGTATGCGGACCGCGCTTACATTTCCGGGCATGGACCACAGCAGTCCGATGGCTCGCTTGCTGGACCCTTTGGCAAGGTCGGCAGTGATTTGACTGTGGAGCAGGGCACCGAGCTTGCCCAGCTGGTGGCATTGTCCATGCTTGGCAGTCTCAAGCGCGAATTGGGGGATTTGGATCGCATCTGCGCCTGGCTGCGTGTGCATGGCATGGTCAACTGCGCGCCCGATTTCGCGCATCAGCCGGCCGTCATCAACGGCTTTTCCGATCTGATCCTGTCGCTCTATGGCACCGAGCGCGGCGCGCACGCTCGCTCGGCTGTTGGCATGGCTGCGCTGCCTTTCAACATGGCAGTCGAAATTGAGGCGCTGGTGGCTGTCAATTAGGGATATAGCCCGTCAGCCGCGCTGCAGCAGTATATTCAAATAGCCGTCGACCGCCCCCTGCCAGCCCGCCGGCACGTAAGTGGTGCTGTCCATTTGGAAGACCAAAGCCTCGCCGTCAAAAGTATCGCCGGCATCCAGCGCTTCACGGCGAAATAGCTTAATTGCCCCGCCCAAGGGCGATATTTTTTCCGCGAAAGGCAGCGCGACATTGGCGCGTGGCGGCACGCGTTGGATACGCGGTTTCTTGACGACTCCGGTGCCAAATACGCGCAGATTGACGATTTCGACATTGCGCGCGCGCAGGGTGTGTCCGTATGTCGCTCCGTGCAAGTTGTGGAATGCCTCAACTAATGAGGCCGAGAAGGGCAGGTTTAACTCGTAGGCTTGTCCCTGGTAGCGCATATCAACAGTAATTGCAAAGCGCATGTCCTTAGCGTTTATGCCTTGCTGGCGCAAGTCCGTCCGCGCTTGTTCAAGCAGCGAGCGCTGGCGCTGTATTAGCTTGGCTATGTTTTCCGGCGTCGCCAATGCCATCACCGATTGGCTGTAATCGACAGCGACATCGGCAATCAGCAAGCCGAGCGCGCACAAAACGCCGGGACTTTGCGGTATGAGCACGCGCGGAATATCCAGACGGTCCGCCGCTTCGCAGGCATGCAACGGTCCCGCGCCGCCAAATGCCACCAGCGCAAAATCACGCGGGTCGTGACCGCGGGCGATTGAAACACGGCGAATTGCGCGATCGATATTGACGTTGGCGATATCCACGACCCCCTTGGCTGTGGCAATGCTGCTGAAGCCGACTTGCCGCGCCAGCGCTGCCATCGCCGCGCTGCCAGCGCCCAGGTCGAGCGTCATTTTGCCGCCGAGAAAATGTTCTGCGTCCAGCCGACCCAGGATGGCGTTGGCGTCGCTGAGCGTAACCTGCTCGCCGCCTCTGCCATATATGACGGGTCCAGGTGCCGCGCCAGCCGACTCTGGACCGACGCGCAGCGCGCCGCCGGCGTCTACCCGCGCGATTGAGCCGCCGCCCGCGCCAATCGTCTCGATATCCAGCATGCGCACCCGCAAAGGCAGCTTGTCTATCGACGATTCCGCCCGCGGCTGCGGGCCGCCGTCAATCAGCGCGACATCGGTCGAGGTGCCGCCCATATCCAGCGTGATAATTTTGTCATAACCGGCTGTTTGCGCCACATAAAACGCGCCCATGACCCCCGCCGCGGGTCCGCTCAAAGCCGTGTGAATGGCTTGCTGGCGCACGCGGCTGGCGCGCATCACGCCGCCGTCCGACTTCATGATTCTTAAAGTGCAAGCCCGCGGCAATTCCGCTTCCAGCTGACTGATATAACCGGACATGACCGGGCGCACATAGGCTTCCAGCGCGACCGTGCTGGCGCGCTCGTATTCGCGGAATTCTGGCAAGACCTGCGACGACAGCACAATCTGCCATTCGTCCTGCACAATGCCACGCTCAAGAATGCGCTGCTTGACGCTTTGCTCGTGCTGGTCATTGACGTAACTGAAGAGCAAGCAGACGGCAATCGAATCGACGCCGTCGCGCTTGATGTGGTCCAAAAGCGCGTCCAGCGCCTCCATATCCAGCGGCTGCAGCTCTTCGCCGCGGTAATCCAGCCGCTCTGGCACTTCATAGCAGCGCTCGCGCGGTATCAAGGGCGGCGGAATGCTCGGGTGCAGGTCATAGAGCAGGGGGCGTTCCTGGCGGCCGATGAAGAGCAAATCGCGGAAGCCCGCAGTCGTAATCAGAGCCGAACGCGCGCCCTTGCGCTCCAGAATGGCGTTCGTCGCCACAGTCGAGCCATGCGTGACCTGCTCTAGGGCGCGCGCGCCGCCGGGCGCGATTTCCTCCAGCCCCGCTAACATGGATTGGGCTGGGTTCTGTGGCGAACTAAGCAGCTTATGGATGCGCAATTGTCCGCGATCAATCAAAACCAAATCTGTGAAAGTGCCGCCGATATCGACGCCCGCTTGCATCACTTCATCCAATTCTCGTTCTTGTCAGAAACCGCTGCAATCATAACACTGAAGCGCGAATAGCGAAACGCGCCGCCGACAGAGCAATCGCGCCAGATGATATAACCACCGAGACACCGTGGCCACCGAGTATGAAATGCTTTGCTGCCAAACTTGCTTGGAACTTCTGAGGAATAATCAAAATCTCCCGGTCCCGCGTGTCCTTGTGTTCAATTTTGCTTATGCAGCCAGCGCGAGCCACGCGCTTACATTACACTTACGCTTCTCTATTGCCATTCCGATATGGCGCTTTTCTTTTTCCTATGTTGTCGGCTTAAGCTGTATACATCAGACAGCGCGTCAGACAGCGCAATAGCAATCGCATTAGAGAGGAGAACTCCAAATGCTTATCACGACTCGCAACCCCCATCTTCGTCTGATTGACGACATCTTTGGCCTCCCGCGCCCACAACTGCGCGCAGCCAAAGAAATCGGCAATCCCCGTTTCGGTCTCGCCCTTGATGTTGAGGAGAATGAAGATCGTTACATCATCCGCGCCGACTTGCCCGGTGCCAGCCTAGAGGATATCCGCGTCAGTATTCATGAGGACTTGCTGACCATCAGCGCCGAAAGCGCGGCGGAATCCAAAGCCGAAGACAAGCGCGTCATCCTGCGCGAGCGGCGCATCGGCAAGTTCAGCCGCAGCCTGCGCTTCCCAGTTGCCGTCAATGGCGCTGGCTTGGAAGCCAACTTCGAGAATGGCGTCCTGAGCATTACCGCGCCCAAAGCCGAAAACAGCAAGCCGCGCCAGATTCCCGTAACCGCGCCCAGCGCCAGCAGCGCATAAGCGCAAGTCCCGCCTTCGATTCGCATTCAGCGCATACAGCGCAATGATTTGCAATGATTTGCAAGGAATCGTATGGAATCGCAGGCGGGACTTTTATTGCGCTATCGCTAGGCGCTAGGCGCGCCCCAGCCACCGCCGCCGGGCGTCGCGATGATGACGCGATCGCCCGCCTCCAATTGCGCCGTATGTTTGCCGCCGACAATTTCCGGCTCGCCCCCGCGCACTATCGTATTGAGGCCGCATTGCCCTGGCGCGCCGCCTTGGCTGCCATAAGGCGGCAGTATGCGCCGCTCCGAACAAATTGTAATCCGCACCGGTGCCAGGAATTCATATTCGCGGATGATGCCGTCGCCCCCGTGGTGGCGGCCTATGCCTCCGCTGCCTGCGCGCAGTTCGCAGCGGACGATGCGCATCGGCAAGCTGTATTCAAGCGCTTCGACCGGCGTATTCAGCGTATTGGTCATGTGGCACTGCCGCCCGGATAGCCCAGGTCCCGCGCTCGAGCCGCCGTGGCCGCCGCCTAGCGTCTCGTAATAGACAAATTGCTTATCGTCGTAGAAGCCGCCCAGGGCGATATTGTTCATCGTGCCTTGCGACGCCGCAGGGATAACACCCGGCAGCGCCTGCGCTAATGCGCCCAGCACGCAATCAACCACGCGTTGGCTTGTTTCCGTATTGCCGACAACCACTGCGGCCGGGAAGCGCGGATTCAATACGCTGGCTGGCGGAGTCAAGACCCTAACCGGCTGGAAGCAGCCGTGATTAACCGGCAGATCGTCGTCTGCCAGCAAGCGAACGCAGTACCAAGTCGCCGATGCTACAATCGCGCTTACGGCGTTGACGTTGCCAGCCACCTGGGGCGCGCTGCCGGCGAAATCGACCGTCATCGCAGAGCCACGAACGGTCAAGGTTACATGAATCGGGATGTCATATTCGTTTTGCCCGTCGCCTTCCATGGCGTCGCGGAAGCGATAAGCGCCGTCGGGGATGCGCTCAATCACGGCTTCGGTCATTTTCCGTGAATAATCGAGCAAAGCCTGGGCCTGTTTTATGGTGGCCTCCACGCCGTGCTTGATCATCATGTCGCAAAGACGGTTTTCGCCCACGCGATGCGCGGCCAGCTGCGCTTCAATATCGCCCATACGCTCGTCGGGATCGCGGCTGTTGGCAAGTATCAATGCCATAGCGCCTTCGTTTGTCACGCCGCCCAAGCGCAGTTTCAGCGGCGGGATGATAAGCCCCTCTTGATACAGCTCGCTGCTCAAGGGCAAGGAGCCGGGCGACATGCCGCCTACATCGGCGTGATGAGCGCGGCTGGCGACGAAATAACGGAGCTCGCCGCCAGCGAATACCGGCGAAATCATCGTGATATCGGGCAGATGCGTGCCGCCGTGGTAAGGGTCGTTTAAGACGATGACATCGCCGCGGCAGAAATCATCAAATGCCGCGGCCGCTGCCGCCACCGAGGCTGGCATGCTGCCCAAATGAACCGGGATATGCGCCGCCTGGGCAATCATGCGCGCCTGGGAATCAAATACCGCGCAGCTAAAGTCGAGCCGCTCGCGGATATTCGGGCTGAAGCTGGCGCGCTGCAAAGTCGCGCCCATCTCTTCGGCGACCGCGGCAAATTGATTCTTAAAGACTTCCAAACTGATGGCGTCAACCGTCATGGCGCAACCTTTGACCAGCCTGCGCTGAATGGTAACATAATCAGTCTGAAATAGCGCAGACAGTTTTCAGAAAGGCGCGAATTTGCGAATCCTGCTTTTTGCCAACGGCCTGGCGCAAGACGGCGCGATGCTGCGGCGGGCGCTGCAGGGCGCGGAATCCGCTCACATTTTGTGCGCGGACGGCGGCGCGCTGAATGCGCGGAAATTTGGCTTGCAGCCGCATACAATCATCGGCGATTTCGATTCGCTTGACGCCGAGCAGACCGAGGCTTTCCGCGCGGACGGTGCCGAGATATTGCGCTTCCCGACGCAAAAGGACGAAACCGATCTGGAATTGGCGCTGCGCTGGAGCGCCGAGAAAGGCGCGCGCTCAATTGTCATTTTGGGCGCATTGGGCGGCCGTTTTGATCAAACGCTGGCGAATGTCTATTTGCTGGCGCTGCCGGCTTTGCAAGCTATGCAAATCGAACTGGTCGATGGCGAAGAAAGCATCCGTCTATTGAGACCGGGCCGGCATTGCATCGCGGGCAGCGGCGGCGACACGGTTTCGCTGATTCCATTGGCTGGCAGAGCCAGCGGCATCAGCAGCAGCGGACTGCAATATCCCTTGCGTAATGATGCGCTCGATTTTGGCCCGGCGCGCGGCATCAGCAATGTCATGCTGCGTGACAGCGCCCGCATCGAGTTGCAAAGCGGCTTGCTGCTTTTGCTACATACCCGCGGCCGCGCTTGATGTCCGCTTATACGATTATCAAGCGCGACGCGCGGGGGCAAGACATTTTGTCCTACCAGGGCGTGCTTGTAGAGATGAATGAAGAATATGTCTGCATCGATGCCGAGTTCGCTTTATCCGACCGCGACCTGGGCTATGTTCGCTTGCGGCGCGGCGATATTTTCCGCGAGTGGTTCTACCGCGGTCGCTGGTTCAATATCTTCCGCGTGAGCGATGTCCAGAGTAGCCAAGTGAAGGGCTGGTATTGCAATATCACGCGCCCAGCGCAATTCGGTGTGGATTGGATCGCGGCTGATGACCTCTGCCTCGATGTCTTTGTTAGCCCCGCCGGCAGGACGCTGACGCTCGACGAAGCGGAATTTGCCACATTAAATCTGACGGATGAAGAGCGGACGGCGGCGCAAAAAGCCCTGCGAGCAATCCAGGCTATGGTGGACAAGCGCGCGCCGCCCTTTGACGAGATTACTGCGAGTACGCAAAAACCGAACTGAAACAGCGAAAAGCCCTTGGCGCTGGCCAATTCGGTCTTGCAAGTTTCGCATCAAGTGTTCAACGGGGCGGTGAGCTCATTCCAAGTCGGGTCGGATGACCAGGACAGGCACATTGACATCGTGCATGACTTTGTTGGCGACGCTGCCGAAGACCAGCCGTACCAAACCGGAATGTCCGTGCGTCGTCATCACCACCATATCGACATCTTCCTGCTCGACAAAGTCGCAGATATGTTGGGCGATTCCCACGGCGTCAATGATATGCAGCCTGCAAGCCACGTTCTGTTCACGAACCTCGTTGCGCAAGCCCAGCAGGTGCTGCTTGATTTCTTCGCGGATGCGGTTGGCAAGTTCATATTCGCCCGCTATCGCCAGCGAATCGACGAATTCGTGCATCGGCGGCGTGAAAATGTGCAGCAATATGACCTCGCCGCCGCTGATGCGGGCGAAATCTACCGCATAGGGAATTGCGCGCTCGCTCCAGGCAGAGCCATCGGTGGGAACGACTATCTTGTTTAACGGACGGTGTTGGAACATCTGATCCTCGCTTTTTTATACTGTAGCCTACTTATAAATTATAACATAAAATCAGCAATTTCAGTGTTTTCCCCATTGACAGCGCGCAATCACAAGCTCTACAATTTGCCGTGAAAATCTATGTAATTCTACTAAAAACTGCAAATGTCTGAGCCTAAATCAAGCGACCTGTCCTTCCCGCGCAATCTGAAAATTGGCATTTTTCATCTAGGCTCGGGCATGGCTGATGTCTTGGCGACCGGCGTCTGGAACCGCATCATGGTCGCCGACCTGGGCTATAGCGCGACCCTTGTCGGGCTGCTGACCGGGCTGCGCTATTTCCTTGCGCCATTCGGGGTCTGGGCGGGGCGCTATTCGGATACGCATGAGATTGGCGGCTACCGCAGGCTGTTTTGGATCTGGCTGGGGCGGGCGATGATGGTCTTCAGTACGCTTTCGCTGGGCTTCGCTACCGCCGAGCTGCTGCGCGCCGCGCAAAGCGCTGTGCCGCTGCCGCCATCCCCCGCGCTGTGGCTGGTCATCGCGCTGTCATTTTTGCTATTCAGCCTGGGCGTGGCGCTGTCTGGCAGCACCTTTCTTGCGCTGGTGCACGATCGCGCCGCGCCCGCGCAAAGAGGGCGCGCGGTGGGCTTGGTCTGGACGCTCTTGCTGCTGGGCTTTACCTTTGGCGGCGTCTTCTTCAGCATCATGCTGCCGCATGACGAAGACGCGGGCGAGATTGCCTTCTCGGCGGAATCGCTGCAAAATCTCTTTTTGATTACCGCCTTGCTGCTGAGCGCCATCTGGTTCTTTTCGCTGCTAGGTGAAGAAAAGCGCTACGGCAAGTCCATCCGCGAACAAAGCCGCAAACAAAGCCAGAAACACAGAAGCGAATCGGCCGGTCTCCTGCGCGATTTGTCTTTGGTCTGGCGCAGCCGTCCTACGCGCTTATTCCTGGTCTATCTGATTCTCTCGATGATGTTCGCTTTTTTGCAGGATACCGTGTTAGAACCCTTTGCGGCGCAAGTGTTTGGCATGGAAGCGCATATTACAAATCGTTTTTCCGCCTATTGGGGCGGCATGGCCATCCTTGGCTCCTTCGGCTTTTTATTCTTGTCGCGCCGTTATCCCAAGCTGACAAACGGCTTTATGTCCCTGTGCGGTCTTTGGCTGCTGATGGCGACATATTTGCTATTCGCGGCTTCGTCTCTGGGCGATATCCGCGCGCTGGTCACGCCGGGTTTGATTCTGCTCGGCTTGGGATTGGGGGTATGGAATATCGGCACCTTGGGCTTGATGATGGATTTGAGCCCCGACGGGCGCGCCGGCACCTTCCTCGGCTTTTGGACGCTGACCGTTACCTTCGCGCGCGGATTTGGCGTGGCGGGTGGTGGCATATTGCGCGACCTGGCATTGCAGCTTTCTGGGCAACACAGCGTCGCCTATGGCGCGGTCTTTGTCATGGGCTGCGTTGGTATGGGCTGCGCTTTGCTGGCATTGCGGCGCGCCAAATTACGCGACTTCGCTTTGCGCCAACCCGCGGCCGAGCTCATGTTCGTGGGCGCGCTTGATTGATTCAAGCCCGCCAAAAGCGCCATTGGCGCAAATGCGCGAATGACTGTGCGGCGGCGATACATCTATTTCAACTGCTAATCCAAATGTTGCTTGAGCGCCTCAACATCGGTGTAGCCCATAATGTTATGGCCCGCGTCGACATAAATTACTTCGCCGGTAATGCGGCGCGACAAGTCCGACGCCAGGAAGAGCGCAAGGTCGCCGACATCGTCTTGGCTCACCAGTTCGTTCATGGGCGAGGTGGCTTCGGCATATTTGAGCAAATCGCGGAAGCCGGTGATGCCACCAGCCGACAGCGTCTTGATGGCACCGGCGCTGATGGCGTTGACGCGAATTTTGCTGCTACCCAGGTCGGCCGCCAGGTACATGGTGATCGCTTCCAATGCGGCTTTGGCAATCGCCATAGCATTGTAATTGGGGATGACCTGGCGCGAGGCGTTATAAGTCAAGCTCATGATGCTGCCACCGTCTTTCATCAAGGGTTCGGCGCGGCGCGACAGCTCGATAAGGCTGGCGGCGCTGACATCTATCGCCCGCAGCAGCCCCGCGCGCGAAAGCTCGACAAAACGCCCGCCCAGCGCTTCGCGGTCGGCGAAGGCGATAGAGTGCGCCAGCGTATCCAATCGGCCGTATTTCTCCGCGACCGCCGCAAAGACCGCATCCAACTCCGCGCCATTGGTAACATCCGCTTGCAGCATCAACTCGCAGCCGATGGACTCGCCCAGGGGGCGCACACGTTTCGCCAGCCGCTCCATGGCATAACTCAAGACTATTGTCGCGCCTTCGCGCTGCAGCGCCTTGGCAATGCCCCAGCCGATAGAATGCTTATTGGCAACCCCAAAGACCAGCGCAACCTTCCCATCCAGCAAGCCCATGCCATCCCCCTCAACTGTCCGCGTGTTGTCACGCTTTGTTTCTGCGATTAAAATCGTATTATAAGGCAGATTGCTCAGTACGCTATGCCCGTATTGTTTAGTGTCCCCTGCGGCAGCGCTAAAGGAGCCAAGTTATCATGGCAGATTCAGAGCGCATCAATGTTACCGTCGCCATCGATTTTAGCGACGCCATCCTTGCTGATTTACGAGAGATTTCGCCGCGCTTGCAAATTGAGCGCCATTTCCCCGTTGTGCCGCCCGAAGTTATGGCTCGGACGGAAATCTTGTACACAATCGGCTATTTCCCCGAGCCAGAGCAAGCGCCAAAACTGCGTTGGATTCAGGCGAATTCGGCCGGCTTAAATCATGCGCTGCTGCATCGCATCGTGCAGGCGGAAGATATCACCGTAACTTCCGCCAGCGGCATCCATGCTACCAACATGGCGCATTACTGTTTAATGATGATGCTTATGTTCAATTACAAGATGCGCCTCGCTTTCAGCCTGCAAAGCCGGGCCGAGTGGCCCCCCAATGCCTCTGAAGTCTTCATGCCGATTGATATGGATCGGCAAACGGTTGGCATCGTCGGCTATGGCAGCATCGGGCGCGAATTGGCGCGGCTTTGCGCCGGCATGGGCATGACCGTGCTGGCATCCAAGCGCGACTTGGGCAATACCGCCGAGCTCAATGCCTTCGTTCTGCCCGGCATCGGCGACCCCAGCGGCGATATTCCCGACCGCATCTATCCAGCAGCCACTATCGCGTCTATGGCGAGAGATTGCGACTATTTGGTGGTGCTGACGCCTCTGACAAGCAAGACCGGGCATCTTATCAGCGAAGAGATTCTAGAGGCTATGAAAACCAGCGCTGTCTTGATTAATGTCTCGCGCGGGCCAGTCGTCGACGAGAAGGCGCTCATCACCGCGCTTTCTTCTGGGAAGATTGCGGGCGCGGCTCTCGATGTATTTGAAGAAGAACCAATGCCCGCGACCAGCCCGCTGTGGCACCTCGACAACGTCATCATTACGCCACATGTCGCGGGCTTCACGCGCGATTATCACGACAAAGCCGCGCTGGTTTTCAAAGAGAATCTACGCCGTTACCTCGACAAGCGTCCGCTGCTCAATCAACTCAATCGCGATATTGGCTACTAAATGCCGCTAGGACCTGCAAGCCACGCTTAGGCACGCAGCTCTGCCCCCAAACGATGCCGCGCCGCGCCGATAATTTTCTTGCGCGCGCGCGCCGCGTTTTTGTCAGTCAGGGTACGCTGCGGGTCTTGATAGCTTAGCGAGTAAGCCAGACTCTTCTTGCCCGGCGGGATGGGGTCGCCGGTATAAACATCGAATAGCGTCACCTCTTTCAGCAAACGTCCGCCCGCTTGACGGATGACCCGTTCGACATCGCCAGCCGCGACCTTGTCGTCAACAATCAGCGCGATGTCTTCCAGAATGGCTGGTGTCGTTGCCAGCGGTTCAACCTTGTGCAGGCGCTGCTGATAGCGCAAAAGCGGCGCTACCTCCAACTCGGCGTATATGACTTTGCTAGCAGTCAGGCGGAAGCCTTGGGCGACCTGGGGATGAATCTCGCCAAATGCGCCGACATGCTTGCGGCGCAGCAGCAGATTCGCCGAGCGCCCGGGATGGAAGCTGCCGTGCTGCGCGCGTTCGTAACTGAAATCATCAATATGCAGAGAGCCTAGCAGGCTTTCGATTATGCCCTTCAGGTCATAGAAATCGAAGGCTGCCTCTGTATCGCCGCTTGCGCTACCCGCGCGCCAGGACGGTTGATTCCTCGCCCCCGTCAGCAGGATGCCCAGGCGCATGGGTTCTTCCGGCAAGACCGCGTCTCTTTGCAAGTAGACTTTGCCGATTTCGAATACTTGTTGCGTCCTTTGGTAGCGGGCATTGTTAGCGGCTGTCTCGAGCATATTGCCCATCAAGGTATGGCGCAGGACATTGCGCTCGCTGGCGGAAGGATTGACGATTTCCACATAGTCGGCATCGGGCAAGGAAGGAGCGCCGCCATCGGCTGCCAGCATCGCTTCGGTCGCGCGATTGGTGAAGCGGTAGTTGATGACTTCGTACAAGCCCAAGCCGGCCAGGATATCGCGAATGCGCTCTTCGATGAATACGTCGGCGTTCTCGCGTTGCGGCGGCATTTCGTCAGCCATAATCGTTTCGGGAATCTGGTCGTATCCAATCACGCGCGCGATTTCTTCCAAGAGATCGGCCTGACCGACGATGGTATCCGCGCTGATATCCAGCCGGTGGTCTGGCGCGCTAGCGTGAATGAGCTCGTCGTCGACGCGCGTCTCGAACTCGAGCCGACGCAAGGCATCAGCCGCTTTTTCACTGCTGATGTCCATGCCGAGCAGCGCGCGGACCCGCTCAATCGGCAGCGTAAGCGTCACTGTATCGGGTTGCATCGGGTAGGCGTCGACGACTCCCTTCGCTACAGCCCCGCCGCCCAATTGTCGCATGAGCTCGATGCCGCGGCGGGAGCCCAGAAGCGATTGCGACGGATGTACGCCGCGGCTGAAACGCGCCGAGGCTTCGGTATGGATGCGCTGTTCTTTGATGGTTTTGCGAATGTTGATATTGTTCCAGGCGGCCGCTTCGAGCAGGACATTGCGTGTGCTGGCGCCGATTTCGGTTTCGCCGCCGCCAATCACGCCGCCGATTGCCAGCGCGCCCTCCTCGTCCGCCACCAGGATGGTCTCCTTGCCTAGCTCGCGTATTTCGCCATCAAGCGTCTCCAGTCGCTCGCCCGCTTCTGGCAGCCGCGTGATAATCGTCGGCGTCCCGCCGGCGCGCTCGACCAATTTATCATAGTCGAATGCGTGCAGTGGCTGCCCCAATTCAAAGGTGATGTAATTTGTAACATCGACGATATTGTTGCGCGGCCGCTGTCCGATGAGTCGCAGACGGTGCCGCATCCAAAAGGGCGAGGCTTTGACCTCGGTATCGCGCAAGAGCGTCAGCGTAAAGCGCGGATTCAATTCTGGCTCGCGAATCTCGATATGGACTTGCTCCTCGATTGGGTCGCCAGCCGCGACAAAATCGAAAGACGGATAGCGCATCTCGGTGCCAAGGATGGCCGCGACCTCGCGCGCGACGCCAATCATGCTGAAACAGCGAGCCAGGTTCGGCGTGAATTCGATGTCTAAAATCACATCGCCCAGGATGTCCACCAGGGGCGCGCCAGCGACATAACGCGCTTCGTCATCCAGGATGATGACACCTTCATGCTCTTCAGATATGCCCAGTTCTTTCTCGGAGCAGACCATGCTCTTGTTATAAATGCCGCGCAATTCCTTGCCCTTTAGGGTCATCACGCGCGGCTTGTCACTGTGGCCATCCCAAACGCGCGCGCCTTCCATGGCGAATGCGCTCCAAATCGGCGGGTTAATCTCGCCTTGGTCCTTGTATTCAAAGAGGTTGCTTGCGCCGGTTACACATTGTTCCAATTCGTCGCCGCCATAATCGACCATCGCCAGCACGAGCTTGTCGGCATTGGGGTGGGCTTTGACTTCGACGACGCGCGCCAGCAGGAGTTTCTCGCGGTCCCAAACAAGATGATCGGAGCGCGGCATGCGGACACCGGGCACTTCCGCCTGCGGCTGTCCGATATACTTCAAGTGCGCGACTTCCAGCCCGGCAACGGTTAACTTTTCCGCCAGCAATTCAACCGGAATATCGATGTCGACAAAATCTTTGATCCAGGAAATCGGGACGAGCATGGGTGGCGCTTCCTTTCTTAGAACGGGTATCGGTTGATGGTTCAGGTTTTTGTTATTTCAATCTCGTCTAGGGGCAGCATGAACCTCGGGAAGCCGCTAATGTTAATCCAGTCAAAACGTTCGCCTGTCTCTCGCTTGTAGACGATTGCCATCAGGCGATAGCTGCCGGCCGCAACTTGACTGAGATCAATTGAGGAGCGGCGGAAAGCGCTTTCGTGCGCAATCGGCAGGTCAACTTGCGCCTTGTTCTCCCAGTTCTCATTGAAAAGAACTCATCGGTGGCCGGCGGAAAGACGCCGATTTGACGCAGCGCGAAATAGGCAATTTGCAGCAGAAAGGGAATCACTAAAATCCAATGGCTCATCCATGACTGCGCTTCGTTGAGCCCGATTTCTGTATGCGCTGATGGCATGTAGCTCGCCAATGAAGACATCTTTCCACATATCGACTAAAACTGCTTCAAGAAGCGCAAATCGTTGCCCCAGAAATAGCGAATATCCTGAATCCCGTGTTTCAGCATCGTAATGCGTTCCGGACCCATGCCAAAAGCGAAACCGCTCCAAACGCTGGGATCGTAGCCGCCATTTCTCAATACAGTGGGATGCACCATGCCGCTGCCGGCGATCTCCAGCCAGCCTGTGTATTTGCAGACTCGGCAGCCTTCGCCAGCACAGAGAAAGCACTCAACGTCAACTTCCATGCTCGGTTCTGTGAACGGGAAATAGGACGCGCGATAGCGCACTTTGGCATGGGGGTTGAACATGCGCTTGGCAAACTCGCTGATCGTGCCTTTCAGGTCGCTCATGCGGATATTGCGTCCGATAGCCAGCCCTTCAACTTGCGTGAATTGAATCTCGCTGCGCGCCGTAACTTGCTCTTGGCGGTAGCACATACCCGGCAGAATGACTCGGATTGGCTTGCTGCCGTCTGCGCCCAAGGCGTGCATGGCGCGGATTTGCCCGGGCGAGGTATGTGTCCGCAGCAAGACCCTTGGGTTTGTCGTGTAAAATGTATCCTGCATATCTCGCGCTGGATGATGCGGCGGTAGATTGAGCAGCGTGAAGTTAAAATCATCCTCTTCAACATCATGACTCTGGTACACTTGGAATCCCATTTCCGCCCAAATCGTTTGAAACTCGCGATGCGTGCGGGTGGCGGGGTGCAAGCCGCCCATTTGGCGCGGATAGGCTGGGAGCGTTATGTCGATTTCGCCCTCTTCAAGGTCCTGTGCCAAAAGCTGCTCTCGGATTAATTGTTCACGTCCCTCGTATGCCCCTTGAAGTTCGGTTTGCAGGGCGTTGACTTGCTTGCCGAATTCCGCGCGTTCTTCCTTGGGGAGCTTCGCAATTGTGCCAAAAAGCGCCCCGACCGCGCCTTTGCGCCCCAAGTAGCGGCTCCTCCAATGGGCTAAGTCATCGCTGGCTATGGTATTCCGCAGCGCATCAAGCGCCTGATGTCGCAGCGCCTCTACAGTCTGTGACATTGCTTCCCCCATATTCTTATATTGCTTCGTCAGATGCTACGAACAAAAAAACGCCCTCTATCCAAATAGGGACGAGAGCGTGCGCATTCCCGCGGTACCACCCTGTTTCAGCATCCAGCGCGGATGCTGCACTTGATTTGCCCTTTGACGCCGGACGGGCGGAGCAGGCTACTGGAGCGCAGCAACGTGGAGGCGCTGATCGTCGTTCACCTGTCGGCTCGGAAGGGAATTCCACAACTGCGTCCACGGGCGCTCGCAGTCAATGACACCCGTTCCCTGAATCTGCAGCTACTTGTGGACTGTCTTCGTCAATGCCTTTGCAAGTTTATTCTATTGCTTCCATTATGCGGCGAGGGTTCGGGTCATGTCAAGCGGCGGTTTCCGAGCTGATGAAACCCTGGGGGCAACCCGTTTCAGCTGCGATTGCCTAGGGCAGAACGACTTCCTGCAGCGCCAACATCGTCCGCGGAGCGGTCTCATTGTCGAGCCAGTCGGCGCGTTCGCCGCTATGGATATTGTAGAAAATCGCCATTAAGCGATAGGTGCCTGGGGCTACCCCAGTGATGTCGATTGAGAAGCGTCGCGGCATCCCCTCGTGCACCAAGGGCAAATCCACCTGCGCGACATTTTCCCAATCTGCGGAGATAAGTTGGAAGGACATCCTGTATTCTTCATGAGCAATATCGCCAGTCGCTGACCAAGAATCCACGAAGGACAAGTTCGAGCGATCTGCGCTGACCCGCGCACCATAGAATTGAAACTCGTGAAATGCTGTTCGCGCTTCTAGCTGTTTTTCTGGGTTCGAGCAATCTAAAATTGACCAAGCATAATCCAGAATCACCGTATCTACTCCCGCCTGATCCATCCCGCACAATTCGTAGTCGTAAAACGAAATGGCGGAATCGTCTACTTGGATCTCAGCTTCGGCAATGAGAGCGTGCCTGTAGAGCACCCATATTCTCGGCGAATTCAACTCATTGAAGCGAACGGCTAATTTGAACTCGTGCGGGTCAGCGGAGAAATTCGTACCCAAGCCATTATTGTCAAAATAGTGCTGCCGCTGCGAGTAATCTATTCGACTAGACCATTCCAGCAAATCATCTGAAATGCCATAGCCGATGATCATTGGATTTGATTCTGTATCCGATGCCATGCTCGCAATGACCTGCCAAGGCGGTTGCGAAAATGAGAAAACACGCCCTGCCAAAAATTGATTCCAACTGGCGTCCAATTGGAACAAAATACCAGCGATCGGCCATAACATGATCAATAGGCCAACAAGCAACCAATGGTATCGGTAAAATGCCTGTATGCCGGCAGCCATAAGCAGCGCGAATATGAGAAATGCAGGCAGCAGATAGCGCATATTTGTTGTGATGAGGTATTGCGTGAGATCACTTAACAAGCTCATTACCACAAAATGAATAAAGACAAGCGCACACATCGTTTTTAGCCGGGGAAGTTTGTCTTGAACAGCCAGTAACAATCCAACAACGGAGATCATAACAAGCAGAGGCTGGCCATTGGTTGCGAGTTCTAGCCAGGTAGCTATGTTGTCCCAAGAGCTTGATGCGGCTGCGCCCCAGTCGCGCAGAGATAAAGAGATTCCTCTTGTAATGACAACGAGATAAGCGGGTGCAGCCAGTAGCGATGCCGCTAGGACAGTTAACGAAAGCCTGTACCACCGCTGCTCTCGAGCTACAAATCCCAGATGGAAGGCGGCCAAAACTAGCAAAAACGCGACGCTGAAGCTATGTACATGAAGAAAGACAAAGATGGCGGCACCTAGCGCGAAATAATCTCGTCGCTGTGCATTGTGCAACTGAAAAACTATGCGCAAATACAGCCACAAAACTAGGCCGCCTAAGAGCATCATCAGTGAATACATGCGCGCATGCGGGATGAAAAAGTTGTAATAGGCGTTGCTCGCAATGATGATGACGGCAAAAAAACCAATTGCCGGACCTGCGAAATCGCGCGCCAAGCGGAAAAAAACAGCCAAGCTTAGCAAGCCGCTGAAAATGCCTAAGAGCCTCGCGCTGGCGATGTCATAGGAAGTAAAATTGCCCCAGAGGCTGAGGAGGATGAAGTAACCCGGCACATGGTTCGGGCTAATGTTGTAGAGCGACTCGATAACATCCAGCGGCGTAAATGGGCCACCGACGAGCCAACCCGCATTATGCATAGAGTAAAACTCGTCAGGAGTGGGCGGATAGAGATCAATCTGCCGCAAGCCAAGCGCCGCGACAACCAGTAGAATTGGCACCACCCACACCCAATGCGCGAGAACATCTCTTTCCGAGATTGACGCTCGATCGGGCAAGCTATATCTGAAGATGTTCATGATACCGCGCTTAGATGGGAATGCCCGGATAAGGTCAAGCGCGCCGCGGCATTATCAATTGGCTATTCGCGCGACGTATAGTCGCCTTTCACGATCCACTTGTATGTCGTCAATTCCTCCAGCGCCATGGGACCGCGCGCGTGCAGCTTCTGCGTACTGATCGCCACTTCCGCGCCCATGCCCATGGCGCTGCCATCGGTAAAGCGCGTGCTGGCATTCCAGTAGACCGCGGCCGAATCGACCTCATTCAAAAATGTTTCGGCATTCGCGGCATTTTCCGTCAGAATGCCATCCGAATGCTGCGTGCCGTGCCGCGCGATGTGCGCAATCGCTTCGTCGACATCATCAACTACTTTGAGATTCAAGGTCAGGTTATACCACTCGGTATCAAAGTCGTCGTCCGCAGCCGCGACCACCTGCGCGCATTCCCCGACGATCGCATGGGCACGCGGCTCGGCGTGAAATGTGACCCCTTCGCCACCCAGCACATCCACCACCGTCGGCAAAATGTCGTCTGCAATCGCGCGGTGCGCCAACAATGTCTCCATCGAGTTGCAGACGGCCGGGCGCTGAGTCTTGGCGTTGTTCAAAACAGGAATCGCTTTGGCCAAGTCGGCGCTCTCGTCAACAAATATATGACAAACGCCGATGCCGCCGGTAATCACCGGGATGCTGCTGTTCTCGCGGCAGAATACGTGCAAGCCATTGCCGCCACGCGGAATTATCATGTCGATATAATCGTACAAGCGCAGCATATCGCTGACGTATTTGCGATCGGCGCTGCCAATGGTTTGAATGGCGTCGACTGGAAAATCATGTGCCAGCAGCACCGCTTGCAAGACACGGGTCAACTCCAAATTGCTCTGTAGCACATCGGAGCCGCCACGCAAGATCACCGCATTGCTCGTCTTTAATGCCAGCGTCGAGATGTCTACCGTAACATTGGGGCGTGACTCATAAATTGTGCCCAATACGCCGAGCGGCGTTCGCCGCTTCATCAGCCGCAAGCCATTGTCCAAGGTTGATTCCAGCATAATCCCGCCGACTGGATCGGGCAGCTCGGCAACTTTGCGCACATCCGCCACAATGCCAGCCATGCGCGCTTCTAGCGCGATGCGATCACGGATCCAAATGGGGTCGACGCCATTGCGCTGGGCAAGTTCAATGTCGCGGCGGTTTTCGCGCAAGATTGATGGCGCATTCTCCTCCAGCGCGTCCGCCATCGCGTTCAGGACGCGGTTTTTCTGCGCGGTTGTTTTTTTCGCTAGCGCGCTGGCGGCGTCCTTCGCGCGTTTGCCCATCGCTTCTAAATTCACAGCTTCAAGGGTGATGTCAAGCATTTCGGTTTCTCGCTAGATTATTGCGATTATAAAACAAGAATATCGCATAGGTTGATGCGAAATACAATGCGCGCATTCACGAAGACGGGCCAAGCGCTTCAAATTTTATTCACAACATAAACACCAAGGCTCGCCCATGAAATTGGGTGCAAAATCGTGGGCGATTGACCCGCAGTGTCTACGCGCGGCACAGAATCGCCGCTTTTCTACCCCATCTCCCAGCCCTCGAATCATCAGGGAAGGGTGGCTCGACAATGAAGTTGGGATGTTTCGCAAATTTTGCATCATTATCTTGGTTCTACTGAGAACGCAAGGAACGAAAAATATCACTTTCTGTTCTTTGTGGCTGATTTGCTATGTGCTTGATTTGCTGTGGCATCACTTCAGCAAGACCATATTGTTGCGGTGCAGCGCGGCGTCGCCGAAGCTATAACCAAGGATTTCGGAAATTTCGCTGGACTTCTTGCCGCGCAGTTTGCGTAGATCTTCACTGCCATAATTGCTCAAGCCATGGGCGATTTCTCGGCCGTCGGGCGTTTCCACAGACAAGGTCGCGCCGCGTTCAAATTCTCCCTCAATCACGCGGATTCCCACCGGCAGCAGGCTGGCACCATCTTGCAAAAGCACTTTGGCAGCGCCTTCGTCCACCCGCAGCAGACCCTGCGTACGGTCTGTCAGCAGCCAGCGTTTGCGGCTGTCCGAACGGTGTCCGCTCGCTTCTATATGTGTGCCCAGCGCTTCGCCATCGACCAGGCGGATCAGCGCTTGATCCTCGCTGCCGCTGGCGATAATTGTCTTTATACCGCTGCGGCTGGCGATGCGCGCCGCCTGCAATTTTGTTATCATGCCGCCCGTGCCCATGTCGCTGCCGGCACCGCCTGCCAAATCGAATAGCTCCTCCGATACTTCGCTGATATTTTGTATCAGCGCCGCCTGCGGATTCTTGCGCGGATCGTCCGTGAAGATGCCCGGCTGGTCCGTCAGCATGATTAATAGGTCAGCGTCAACCACGCTGGCGACCAGCGCCGAGAGGTTGTCATTGTCGCCGACGCGGATTTCCTCAGTCGCGATGGTGTCATTTTCGTTGACGATGGGGATAATGCCGTGTTCGATCAAAGTACGCAACGTGTCGCGCGCGTTCAGGTAGCGCGTCCGATGGCTGAGGTCGTCGCGCGTCAAGAGAATTTGCGCCACAAGGACCTCGAATATGTCAAAGAGGTCTTCGTAAATTCGTATCAAGTGGCTCTGCCCGACCGCGCTGAGCATTTGCTTGGCCGGCACCGACTTGCCCAAATCGGGATAACCGAGCTGCTCGCGCCCGGCTGTCTGCGCGCCAGAAGAAACCACGACAAGCTCGTGACCGCGCGCTTTTAACGCGGCGATTTGCTGCGCCAGCTCCAGCATGCGCTGGCGGTTGAGCCGCGCCGTGCCCTTTGTTAATACGCTGGAACCCAGCTTGATGACAATCCGCTTCATTTCTGTCCTTCCAGCAAGAATTGTATGGCAGGCTGGCGGCTCTTTGTAGGCTGAATGCCTGTGGCTAGTTCAATGCAAAGCTAGGGCAAAGCTAGGGCAAAGCTAAGGACGCAATTGCAAGACATAGCCCAAGCGCAATGCCGCGCGGCGCAGCAAGTCCCTGGCATTTTCAAGCGCGTCCGCCAAGCGCATCGGCTTGTCGACGATGGAGAATGCGGCTTGAATCCCAGCCTCATGCAATGTGCTGTCGTCGATGTCCAAGCCGCCGACCAGCGCGATTGTCGGGACGCCATATTCCCGCGCCAATCGCGCCACCCCAACTGGACCTTTGCCATCAATCGTCTGGCTGTCCATCTGTCCCTCGCCCGTGATGACCAAGTCGCTGTCTTCGAGCTGGTCAAGGAATTGACTGTGTTCCAGAATCAGGTCAATCCCAGGGACAATCTCGCAGGACAAAAATGCCATCAGCCCAGCCGCGAAGGCACCAGCCGCGCCGCCGCCGCGAATATTGCGCAGGTCTTTCCCCAATTGCTCGTGAATCACGGTGAAACAGTGGCTCAGGTTGCGCTCCAGCAGCTCGACCATCGCCGCGTCCGCCCCTTTTTGCGGGCCAAATATGCGCGCCGCGCCTTTGTCGCCCAGGGTCGGATTTTCCACATCCGAGGCGATGACAATGTCCACCTCGCGCCAGCGCGCGTCCATGCCAAGTCCATCGCCAGATTCATCAATGCGGCTTAATGCCCGCAAGCCCCCGCCGCCGGGTCCAATATCGCGCCCAGCGCCGTCAAGCAGTCGCATACCCAGCGCCTGCATACAACCCATGCCGCCGTCGACGGTCGCGCTGCCGCCCAAGCCGATGATGATCTTCCGCGCGCCGCGTTCGAGCGCGTCCGCCATCAGCTGACCCGTGCCATAGGTGCTCGCGACCATGGGATTGAGTTCCCGCGGCTGCAAAAGCTCCAAGCCCGAGGCGCGCGCCATTTCGATGACCGCTGTTTTGCCGCCGTCAAGCAAGCCATATTCGGCGCGAATCGGGCGCATGAGCGGGTCCTTGACCTTCAGCGAGACGCGCTCGCCGCCCGCGCTCAAAAATGCGTCCAGCGTGCCGTTGCCGCCATCGGCGATGGGCAGGGTCACGCAGCGCGCAGCCAGCCCAGATTGCCGCAATCCCTGTTGGATGGCGGCGCAGGCTTCGGCGGCGGTCAAGCTCTGCTTAAATGCGCCAGCGGCGATGATAATCTTCACGCTTGCATCCCTTTGGTCTTTTGGTCCGCTGTTGGCAGAATTGGCTCTGATGGCTATTATAATGGCTGAATCCCTGAAAAAGATTAAGTACTTTCTAGCGAAAGCAGGCGCTCCATGAATTCTGACAAGGCGCTATCTGTAATCCAAGGACGCGGCATCGTGGCCGGCATGCGCGGCGCATTCCCGCCCGATGTCGCCCTGCAAGTCAGCGATACCTTGATGAGCGAAGGCATCTGCGTCTTTGAATTGTTGATGAATTCGCAGGAGCCAATCGCCGCCATGCAGGCGCTCAAGGCGGAATATGGTGACGAAGCCTGCGTTGGCATGGGCACGGCGCTGGATGTAGAAACGGCGCATGCCGCGCTGGACGCGGGCGCGGATTTCATCGTTTCGCCGGCTTTCCAGCCCGATGTCGTGGCGGTGGCGCAAGCGCGCGATGTCTTGGTTGGTCCCGGCGTCGCCACGCCCAGCGAAGCCGTCGCCGCCTGGAGCATGGGCGTCAAATTGCTCAAGCTCTTCCCGATTGGCGCGCTGGGCATTGACTATTTCCGCGCCTTGTACGGTCCGCTGCGGCACATGACTTTCATGTGCAACGGGGCAATGGACGCCGCCAATGCGCGCGAATTTATCGCGGCGGGCGCGGTCGCCTGTGGCATGGGCGCTTGGCTGGTCGGCGATGGGACTTGGTCGAAGTCGCGCCTGCGCAGCCGCGCGCGGATTCTGGTCAACGCGGTTGCGTCGGCGCGGGGCGAGTGAGCGTTTGCAATGAATGGAGCGGGGCAAATGGACATGCAGCCTTCTCAAGCGAATTACATCATGGCTTATTTTAAGCAACGCCCGAAACAAGCCTTGGCTTATGATGATTGGACGGATGAACTCGCCCGCGAATACAAATCCCTGACGGGCAATACGGCGCGCCATTTTCGCAGCATCGTAAGAAGGCTAAGTGGCGAAGGCAAGCTGCTCAAGGTCAAGAATGGCGTATATATGTATGACCCAGATTCTTCGCCTGCACCCCAATTGCCGAAGTTCACTGCCGCACAGAAACGCCAAATTAAGGAAAGAGACAAATACCAATGCGTTTTCTGTGGAATGGGTCGACGAGAGGGATTCAACCTTTATGTTGGTTTCCTGTTCAGTGACAAACCTAACAGGGCTTCTGACATCTCAAACGGCGCAACATTCTGCAGTCGGCATCGGATAAACAGCAGCGGCAATTCGCTAAAGGAATTGCTAATGAAAAGTTTGGAACAGGCGATAGCTCTTGTGCAGTTGGAACAAGACCCGAAGTCGCAATATGGCTTACAAGAACTTTCGAGGCTAAGGCTTAAGCTGGATTTACGTATGAAATAAATTATGAAAAGGGGGTCTATGTCTGACAATAACAAAAAACTCTGTTTGGCTCTGCTCAATGCCGACTCGGAGCAGGATGTCATTAATATCCTCAAGTATTGGGGATATTGGAATAAAGACAGCGCGTGGCGCTATTTTGGAGACAACGAAAATAACTGGTCGCAAATTGGCAACCAACAAGGTCATCCTGTCGCCGCAATGGTCGAGAAGCTGGTTAATTCAATTGATGCTGTGCTAATGCGCGAATGTCAAGTGCGCGGGATTTCTTTAGAAGGTGAAAATGCTCCTACGCCCAAGTCTATCATCAAAGCGCAGGAGAAATTCTTTGGAATTAAGAATGGCAATCTTGCTAAGCTTGGCTCGCCAAGAAGAACCGAATTGGCAAAGCATATCGGTTTGATTGCAACTGGCGCAAGAGGAAGAAGTAAAATCAACCCGACCTATACAGTCTTTGACCGCGGCGAAGGACAGACGCCGCAGGATATGCCCGATACTTTGCTATCGCTGTCAAAGTCCAACAAACTGCGCATACCCTTTGTGCAAGGCAAATTCAATATGGGTGGCACAGGTGTTTTACGGCATGGCGGCAAACATCGATTGCAGCTAATTGTCTCGCGCCGCTGTCCCCAAATCGCTGATCAGTCTGACCCGACGTCAAACCATTGGGGCTTTACGATTGTGCGAAGGCAGGTTCCTCCAAAGGGCTCGCGGAGTTCAGTTTTTACCTATCTTGCGCCAAACTGCGAAGTGTTGATGTTCGACAGTGAGGTACTACGAATGCCACATGGTGTGGAGGAAGTTTCTCACGCGCCAGAATTGCAGTGGGGTACGGCGATAAAATTGTATGAATATAACATGAAAGGCTACAGGGCTAATATCAAGCTAGATTTGTATTATGCGTTATCAACAAAGTTGCCGCAGCCTGGCTTGCCCATTCGTTTCTACGAATATCGTGTGAAAAATGTACAGGGAAGCCCCGAAGCAACTATGGCAGGGCTATTGGTGCGCTTGGAAGATGATAGAGGCAAAAACTTAGAAAAAAACTTTCCACGGTCATATACATTTGTCGTGAGTGGGGAAAAGCTAAAGGTCGTAATTTATGCATTTAAGAAAGACGCTGATGACTCGAGATTTCGAAAATCTGATGGCATTGTCTTTACCATTAATGGGCAAGCGCACGGCTCTCTGCCAAAAAGATTCTTTTCGCGTCAAAAGGTAAAAATGGACTATATCAAAGATTCGATCTTTGTCATCGTTGATGCAACGGATATTTCCGCCTCTGCGCGCGAAGATTTGTTTATGAATAGTCGTGATAGATTGAGCGAAGGTGATCTGCGGGGTGAGATTGAAGACGAGCTTGAACGAATAATCAAGAATGATCCCTTGCTGAAAGCCCTAAGAGAGCAAAGACGCCGTGAAGCTATTGCTAACAAACTTGCTGATGCGGAACCCTTAAAAGAGGTCTTAGATGTTATCCTCAAGAAATCACCCGCTCTGGAAGCGCTTTTCATCACTGGCAAGGACCTGAGCAATCCATATAAGTCTGTAGCAGCGCGTATAGTAAAAGAGCAATTTAAGGGCAAAGATTATCCAACTTATTTTCGATTGTTAAAGAAGCACCAGCGCACAAACAATCGTCCGATAAACCGCAGGCGCATAAGGGTGCAATTTGAGACTGATGCGGAAAATACTTACTTTGACCGCGAGACTTCTCCGGGAAGCCATGAATTGGATAGCAACGGCAGTCCAGCGCGCGATCACAATTTTCATTTGCTTGATGGCCTTGCTACGCTTAACATCACACTCCCTGACGATATTCAGGTAGGGAATCGTCTTTCATTTGCTTCCACAGTGAACGACGAGACGCGAATAGAGCCATTTGTTAACGAATTTGAGGTAATCATCACTGATCCCGTTACAGAATCTAAAGGCAGAGGCGGAAAGCGACAGCCACCCACTGAAGAGGGTTTGGGCGATCGCAATATGCCCGATAGTGTCGCCTTGCCTAAAATTTATGAGGTGCGCGAAGAAGAGTGGGAAAAATACGACTTTAATCAAGAAACTGCGTTACAGGTAAAAAATAGCGGGGATGATTCCTACGACTATTATATCAATATGGACAACATCTATCTCAATACAGAGCTAAAATCCTTGAAACGAAGTGAAGACCCTAAATTGCTGCAAGCAAAGTTCAAATACGCCATGGCTTTGCTGGGGATGATGATATTGAAGGACACGACAAATATAGAAGACGAAGCGGCCATGTTGCCTACGGATATGGTCGCGAAAGTTACTTCAATGATTTCCCCAGTGATTTTGCCCATGATTGAACATCTCGGCGATTTAGACATCGACTCCCCATGACCACCCCCTCCCACAGCCGCCGCCCCCGCCAATCCACCGGCTGCTGGCTGGTCGCCTTCACCGCCATCCTCATCGCCGCCGCGCTCGCCGGCATCGGCTTGCTGCTGCCGCCATTTAACCTGCCCGCCCGCATCACGGCCTTGCAATTCAGCTCGCTGAATGCCGACAATCCCGAATTTGCGCTGGGCGCTGAATTCGCGGTCAGCCTGCCCGAAAACAGCGACAGCGCCGCTATCGCGCTCAAGGTCACCGCCTTGCCCTGGGCAGCGGATGAGTCCGACCAAAGCGAAAATCACTCCGCCACAATCCAGCTGGCGCGCGAAAATCTGCCCGCTCATCTCGCGCCGCAAAGCCCCATCTATGCGCTGGAAAGCCCCGCGGCATTGCCACCCGGGCTGCGCTTCGCCATGTCACTGCCTGCCGCTGCCTCCAATCCAGACTTGCTGTCTCTCTATGGCTGGGACGGCGCTGACTGGCGCTTTATGCCATCGCAACAAGCTGAAAACAAGTTACATGCCGAAGCGCGCTTCCCGCCGCGGGCGCTTGCGCTTTTCCATGTCAGCGCCGCGCCGCCGCGGCTGATGATTACGCAGGAGTTGGCGCATGAGCTTGATGCGGACGTCGCGGCTCTGGCGACGATACTCAGCCCGGCTGGCTTGCGCCCGACGCCGCAGGGCGGCTTGAGCGGTCGACTTGCGCCTGGCGGCGACGCCGACTCGGGCTATCTCTACATGCCGGTCATTCGCAACTTCGACGACCCGCGCGCGGTCGATGCCGCGGCGATAGCGCGGCTAATCAGCGACGACATGGCGCGCGCCGCCCATGTCGCTCAAATTGCGCGCCTGGCTGCTGTTAATGGTTTCCATGGCGTCTTCATTGATTACCGCGATTTGCCGGCGGGGGCGCGCGCCAGCTACAGCGCTTTCATCGCGCGCCTGGCTTCTGCCTTGCAAGGGCAGGGCTTGCTGCTGGGCATCGTTGCGCCCGCCCACAGCGCGAGCGCCGGCCAAGCTGATGCTTATGACTGGCGCGCGCTGGGCGCGGCGGCCGACTATTTGAAGCTGGATGCCAGCATCGCGCCGGACGCTCATGGTCGTGGGCAACTGATAACGAAGCTGCTGCGCCGCGCGCTAAATTTGGTCGAGCGCAAGAAGATTCTGCTGGGGCTGCAGGCGCGCAGCCTGCGCGAGCGCGACGACAGCTCCGCATCCGGCGCATCCGGCGCATCCGGCGCATCCGGCGTATCTAGCGTATCCAGCGCATCCGGCGCTTCAAGCGGTTCCATCTCCACCATCGGCTTCTCACAGGCGCTGGCGGGGCTGGGCGATGTGAGCCTGAGCGCCGACGCCATCAGCGAGACTGGCGCGGTTGCGCCTGGAACCTTAATCCGCGCCGCGCTAAATGGATTGCACGTCGTTCCTGGCTATGACGATGCCCTGGGCACAGCTTATCTGGATTATTTCCAAGCGGACGAAGCGGCGGCGCGCGTCTGGCTGACGGACGGCGCGGCGCTGGGCTGGCGTCTCAATCAGATAATGCCATTTGGGCTGGCTGGGGTGGCCATAGATGATTTGCTGGCGGATGATTTATTCCCCGGTATATTGCAGTCGGTCCGCGACTTTCTGAATCAATTGCCGCCGGCGGCTGCCACGCAAACTTGGTCGCTGCGCTGGTCAATCGCCCGGCAAGACAGCTTAGTCGGCGAAGCCATCACCGGCTTGCATGACAGCTTTGCCTTGACCCTGGTTGCGCCCGAAGGCAACTATGCGATTAACGCGGCGGTTATCAACAGCGAAGGCGAAAGCGTCAGCCAGCGCGCGGGCGCGGCGCTGCCGCTCTTCGCGCCCACGCCCACGCCAAGCCCGACGCCAAGCCCCACCCCCGTGCCGACGCCCACGCCACCGCCAGCCCCAGTTTATGTGGCACCGGTCGCCGCCGAGCCCGCCGTCAACGCGCCCAGCGACAATTTCTCCGCTGTCCCGCCACCACCCGGCAGCATCAACATCGAAATCGGCGGTCACGTCACCAGCGCGGGCAGCGCGCGCGCAGTTGGGGCGATGCGCGCGGCAGGCATGACATGGATGAAGATTCAAGCCCGTTTCGACTGGCGCAGCCAGCCGGATATGGCGCAGGAAATAAACAGCGCGCATGCCAATGGCTTCAAAATTTTGGTTGGCACTGTTGGCAATCCCAATGAGCTGGGTCAGGGTGGGCAGAGCTATGTAGAGGCTTATACCGATTGGCTGGCGCGCATTGCTGGACAAGGTGCCGAGGCTATCGAAGTCTGGAACGAGCCAAACCTCGACCGCGAATGGCCCCGCGGTCAAATTAGCGGGGCGGATTATGCCCGCATGTTGGCAGCGGCTTGGCATAAGATCAAAGCCGTGAACGGCGCAACCATGGTCATCAGCGCCGCCCCCGCGCCGACCGGCGTATCCGACCGCCCCGACCAAGTGATGCCCGACAACCGCTGGCTGCGCGAAATGGTCGCGGGTGGCGGCTTGGATTACCTCGATTGCGTCGGCGCACATTATAATGAAGGCATCGTCCCGCCCAGCCAGACCAGCGGCGACCCGCGCGGCGACAATTATTACACGCGCTATTTCTATGGCATGTTGAATGGCTATATCAGCATCACCCGGCGTCCAATCTGCTTTACCGAGCTGGGTTATTTGACAGCCGAGGGCTATCCCGCACTTTCGGATTATTTCGCTTGGGCGGATAATGTAACTGTGCGGCAGCAGGCAGCTTGGCTGGCGGAAGCCGCGGCGCTCTCTTCGCGCAGCGGGCAAGTACGCCTGTTCATCGTCTGGAATGTGGATTTCACCCACTATGGCGCGGACCCGCAAGCGGGCTACGCGATACTGAGGCCCGACGGCTCTTGCCCAGCATGCGATGCTCTAGCCAGGGCGCGCTGATTCGACTCTCGCTTAGCAAATGCAGCGGCGCTTGTGCCTTTCGGGAAACCGTTCGTGAATATAATGAGAGCTTGAAAGAGCTTGATTGAGAACTTGATTGACTAGCGACATACCTTGGACGCGCCTATGAGAAACCCGAAAATGGGAAACAAAACCGTATACAAGCATATTCGCGGTTTTGTGCTTATTTGGCTCACAATAACTTTTGTCGTGGGTTTGTCAACTTTCCTCGCGATTTATTTCACATACGATCCTTCCGCGGACGACCCTGGCTCGAGCAATCCCTTGCCTCTCGTCCCGCTGGAACCCGCCACTCGGATTGAAGCTATAGCCGAAGCTACAGGCGAAGCCCCGGCACCCGCTGTTGTATTGCCCAGCGTAAGCCCAGAGCCCACAGCTGTCGCGCGCGAATCAAACTCCGCCGCCGCGGCGACCGAGCAGCCAACGCAAGTCAGTCCCTCAGAACCAAGCCCGACACTGCCGCCAGCAGCCGATATGACTTATCAGATTGGCATCCAGGTCGAGCATGCGCCCGACTTAAATCCCGACAACCAAGACGCCTGGTACAGTTCAGTCGCCGATGACCTGGGCATCAGATGGGTCAAGCAGCAAGTCCGCTGGGAGATAATGGAGCCGCTGCCAGGCCAAATTGACTGGCGCGCGCTTGATGTGGTGATGCCCAGCGCGGAAAAATTTGGCATCAAGCTGCTGCTTTCCGTTGTGTCCGCTCCCGATTGGGCGCGCGAGCCCGAGGCATCATTGGCGCAACACGGTCCGCCAGCCGACCCGCAAAATTATGCCGATTTTGTCGCCGCGCTCGTCAAGCGCTACCCCGGCAGCATCCATGCCATCGAAATCTGGAACGAACAAAACAGCAGCCGAGAATGGACATCGTCCAATGGTTTGAACGCGGCTGATTATGTCAAATTGCTGCAAAGGTCTTACGAGACCATCAAGGCTATCGACCCCGGCATCATCGTTGTCAGTGGCGGGCTATCCCCAACTGGCGTCAATGACGGCATCGCCGCCTTTGACGATTTCAACTATATGGATCAGCTAATCGAGGCGGGCATGCTGGATTGGGCGGATTGCGTCGGCGCGCATCACTATGGTTACAACATCGGGCCCGATTTCCGCTATAACGAGATTCCCGACGATGCTTCCGCGACCTTCCGCGGACCATTCGACAACCCGCATCATAGCTGGAGTTTCCGCAGTACCATGGAAGGCTACGCCAATCGCATCCGGGCGGCTGGCAAAGACAGCAAACTTTGTGTAACCGGCTTCGGCTGGCCCTCCGCGGAAGACCTGACAGGCGCGGAAGGCGCGCGCGATGGCTTTGGCTTCGCCCAGGATAATACCCTGGCAGAGCAGGCGGAGTGGCTCACGCAGGCATTGACCATCATGGTGGATTGGGACTTCGTCTGGCTGGCTTTCATTTGGAATTTCAACTATGGTCCGCAAGCGGGCTGGGCAGCCGAAAACGATAATGTTCCCTATTCCTTGATAGGACCGGGCTTCAACTTCCGCCCCGCCTATGACGCCATCCGCGCCTGGCAGATGGACTACCTGGCGCGCGGGAACGCATAATATGCCCAAGGTACATAGGTGGGGACTTCGCGGGCTGGGGCTGCGCGCCTATCTGCTAGCGCTGGCGGCTGCCGCCCTCCTTGGCGCGGGCTATTGGATGAGCGCCCGTCCATCGCATGACCCCTTCCATGCCAGCGCGATTGTGGACCCGCCTTTTGCCTCATTAACCTATGGCATCCAGACATTCCTCTGGTGGAACGATCCGCAGCGCGCTCTGCATCTCCATTTAGTCAGGTTGATGTCCTTCAGCCATGCCAAGCAGACCTTCGCCTGGAGCGACCTAGAGCCGCGCCCAGGCGAGTGGACCTGGGATTATGCTGACCGCATCGTGACGGCGGTCGAAGAACGCGGCTTGCAGCTGGTCGCGCGTTTGGGCAAGGTCCCCGGCTGGGCGCGTGCGGAAGATGCCGGTGCCGACGCGCATGACGCGCCGCCAGCCGACCTTGCGCGCTGGGCGAACTATTGTTCCGCAATTGCGCAGCGCTATCGCGACCGCATATCAGCCTATCAGATTTGGAATGAACCGAACCTGGCTCGTGAATGGGGCGATAGGCAGCCCGATGCGGCGGCGTATGTCGAGCTGCTCGCCGCGTGCAGCCGCGCAATCCGACAAGCGGATGCGGGCGCAATTTTAATCTCGGCCGGCTTGTCGCCGACCGGCACCAACGACGAGCGCGCCACGCCCGACGACATCTATTTTGATCACATGTACCGCAACGATTTCCAGCAATATATTGATGTTGTCGGCGCGCATGCCCCGGGTTACGCCCCGCCCGAGATTGGTCCCGATGACCCAGAAGCCAAAGCGCGCTGGTTTACCTTCCGGCGGATAGAAGATTTAAGAAAAATCATGTTGCGGTACAATGATGATGCGCGTCAGATGGCAATCATGGAATTTGGCTATACTACCGATTCGCGCAATCCGGAGTACGCTTGGTTTGGCGTTACCGAACAGCAGCAGGCTGATTATTTGCAGCGAGCTTATGAATACGCCCTTGCTAACTGGCGGCCCTGGGTCGGCTTGATGTCGCTGATTTACATGCCCGACCAAACTTGGCTGCCTAGCGACGAAGAATACTGGTGGTCAATCTTGGATCCAGCCAGCGGAGCGCCGCGCGCAGCCTATATCGAGTTGGCAAATATGCGCAAAGTCTGTGGCGAACACATCATCCCGCAGCGCCCAGCCGACGGTCCCGTGGCGCTAGGCAAAAAACTCGCGCCTGTTTGTCCGTAACGAGCAGCTTTCATCCGAAGATAACTAGCGCAGAAAGCGGCGTCGCTAGGGAAATATCATGACAAGGAATTCATCGCTGATCAACTTGCTTAGGGGCCATGTGGTGATGAACAGTCGCATGAGCCGCTACATTGCTGTCATGCTGGTGCTGCTCGCTGCTCTCCTGCGCACGGCGGATTTGGCGAATGTGCCCGGCGGCTTCAGCGAAGACCAAATCATCAACATTCGCTTGGTCGATAACGTTCGGCAAGGCGATATTTATGTCTTCTTCCCCGGCGAGGACGGCGGCCGCGAAGGCATGTATCATGTCTTCGTCGCCTTTGTGACGCTCTTTGTGGGCGAGGGCACCATTGGCTTTCGCATCCTCTCCGTCTGGCTGAGCTTGGTCTCAATCGCCATCATCTACACCCTTGGCAAGCACCTATTCAATCCCATTGTTGGTGTTTTAGCAGCGGGGCTGGTGGCGGTCAACATGAGCAATATCATCCTCGCGCGCAGCGTTAGCAGCGACGCTGTCATTGTCTTTCTGGTTTCCGCCATTATGCTGGCGCTCGCACGGTCACTGCCCGTGTATCGGCGTTCGCGCTTTGTTACCTCCAATGTCATTTCTTTCGCGGCGCTGGGCGCGCTGCTAGGCATCGGCTTATATCTGCATCCTTCAAGTCTGTTCATCGTCTTGGCTTGCATGTTTTACATAGGGCATTTGCTGTACGTACGCAACGCTATGTTTCGCAAGCGCCGCAGCTATACCGGCTTTGCGATTCTGCTCATGATTATCATCTCCATGCCTTATTTGATTTCATCTATCAATGTGCCGCAATACGCCGCGGGCCAGCGGATTTTGTCGCAATACACCGACGGCTTGCTGCCTTCCATCGTTGACGGCTTGCTTGGCATCGCGCGCATGGGCGATATGAATCCCCTGCACAATCTGCCCGGGCGTCCGCTGGTAGATGCCTTCAGCGCTTTGTTCGCGCTAGTGGGCATCTTCATTTGCATCGTTCGCCGCCACCGACCGCGCTTCATGCTGCTATTAATCATGGGTTTTGTCCCGCTGCCTGCCGCGCTGATAGTCGAGCAAAGCCCCAATTTCGCCCGCATGGCGGTTATCATGCCGCAGCTCGCGCTATTTTTTGGCATCGGATTTTATTCCTTGATCCGACTGCCAATTTTCGCAGATGTGGTCTTCCGCAGAATGGCGGTGGCGGGGGTAGTGTCGCTGCTGGCATTTAACTTTCTGTGGACATGGCAGGATCTCTTTGTGGGCTGGCGCAACGACGAGCGCGTTGTGCCGCTGGTCAATGGCGAGTTGGGGCGTATCGCGCATTATCTTGATGCCGTTGGCAATGAATTGCCGCTGGTCTTCTGCGATTCCTATTGGCAAAGTAGCGAACCCAAAACCTTTACCACCGACAGCGAAAAAACCATACTCATGATGAACCGCAGCGATCTTGTCTACCGCGAAGCGGATTGTACCCGTAGTCTGCTGCTAACAAACGGTGGCGCGCTGCAGCGCCTGGTGCTATTCCGGCCGGAAATGCGCGACGAGATGCACCCCTACTTGCAAGAATGGCTCTCTGGCAGCCAGCAGGCGCTTGGCAATCTGCCGCGCAATACGGTTTTTGAACTGGCGGTCGAGGACTTGCTCGCCGATCGCGCCGGCGCGTTCATCACCACAGCGCCAGTTTGGTATGATCCTGATTTCGCTGGCGAGGCGGTGCCAGTATCCCCGCCCATTCGCTTTGGCGCAAACCTGACCTTTCTCGGTTACGAACCCGATGTGCAGCGAAGTTTTTTGCCCGGCGAGACCGTCGATGTTATCACCTACTGGCGGGCGGAAGGTGCCATCCCTGCGGATTTAACCTTTTTCACGCATATACTTTCCGACCCGGTCACTTGGATAAGCGGCCGCGATGTCATCAGCGTCAACCCCCAGCGGCTCAATGACCGTGATGTCTTCATTCAAATAACGTCTGTTACCTTGCCCGAGACCGTATTGCCAGGCGAATATTTCCTTTCTGTTGGCGCTTATCGCCAAACAGTAACGGAACGTCTGACCGCCTTTAAGGACGATCAACCGCATGGCGATCGCATCTTCCTCTATGCTATCGAGGCGCAAGAAGCGCCCGACACCGAAGAAAGTGAAGGTTAAATGTTCGAAATTGTATTCTTAGGCACGTCGGCATCCGCGCCTTCGATTCACCGCGGCTTGCCTGCGCTGGCTATTCTGGCTGAGGAACAGCGCTTCCTGGTCGATTGCGGGGAAGGTACGCAGCGGCAGATCCTGCGCAGCGGCATCGGTTTCAAACGTCTCAATCATATCTTCTTGACGCATGCTCATCTGGATCATCTGCTGGGATTGGGCGGCTTGCTATCTACCTTCGGGCGTTGGGAGGCGATGGAAGAAATCCATATCTGGGGCGGGCTGCCAGCCATCGAGCGCGTTCAGTCCTTGGTCTACGAGGTGGTATTCCGCAAGGAGACGCCACCGCTGCCGATATATTTCCATCGCGTAATGCCGGACCAGACGCTCTTCAAAGGCAGGAAATTTTCCCTGCGCGCCTTCCCAGTTCATCATCGCGGCCGCGAGTGTTACGGCTATATATTTGAAGAGGATTCGCGCCGCCCGTTTTTGGCTGACAAAGCCGCGGCACTAGGCTTGCCAATGGGACCAGAAAGAAGCCAGTTGGTGGCTGGGCAGGCGGTAACACTGGCTGATGGCAGAACGATTCAGCCCGATCAAGTGCTGGGGGAGCGTATCAAAGGCGCAAAAGTTGTGGTAACCGGCGATGTCGCGCGCACGAAGAACCTGCGCGCGGCCGCGCGCGACGCCGATGCCTTGGTGATCGAGTCGACCTATCTCGACGAACATGCCGATATCGCCAAGCAGGTGGGGCATATCACCGCGCGCCAGGCGGCCGAACTCGCGCGCGACTGCAATGTGAAATACTTGTTTCTGACGCATATTTCGCGCCGCTACCGAGAGTTCGAGGTCATAAGCGAATCGCGCCGGCATTTCAAAAACAGCTATGTGCCGCGCGACTTGGATCATTTTGCCGTCTATCGCGATCGTCTTCCGCGCAAGATAAAGCGCGGCGGCGCTGCGGAAGAGACTGAGGACGCGGACCAGACTGGGGGGAAGGTATGAACGAAGCCATAACGCGGAAGTTGCGTGAATATGTGAACGACAAGTTCGTGCGCGAAGATGAGCTGCTGGCTTTTGTACGGCAGCAGACGGCGGAACAGGGGCTGCCGCAAATCAACTTGCAGCCGCATGAAGGCTTGATGGTGCAGCTTTTTGTGCGCATGTGCGGCGCGCGCAAAGTGCTTGAAGTTGGCGCGCTGGCTGGATATAGCGCCATTTGGATCGCGCGTGCCTTGCCCAGCGGCGGCCGCCTGATAACAATCGACAAGAGCGGCTTGCATTGCCGTTTGACGCGCGCTCATATCGAGCGGGCGGGCTTGGCAGACAAAGTTACAGTGCTGCAGGGCGACGGTCGGCAGATATTGGACAAGCTGGCAGTTGACGCCCCCTTTGACGCGCTATTCGTCGATGCCGACAAAGTTAGCTACCCGCAGTATTTTAACTGGGCAGCGCGGCACCTGCGGGCTGGAGGCATCATCATGGCGCATAATGCCTTCTGGGGCGGCAATATCTTGTGCCCACAGAGCGAAGACGACCATGGGCTGGTCCGTTTCAATCAGATGCTAGCGCGGCACCCGTCATTCGCTAGCACAATCATCGAAGTGGGCGATGGGCTGGCGCTGGCTGTGAAACTTGATTGAAACTTTTATGAAACTTGATTGAAAATCAGCCGCGGATGCTTAACGGGCGCTAAAGCGACTTGATGTCAATCATGCCATCAATCATCTCATCAGCCATCACATCTATCATACCGGGTCCGTAAACCATGCCAGGTTCGACGACCGCGGGCGGCTGCAAGTCCACTGTTGCCAAGAGGTCATAGGTGGTCGCGCCGGTGATGCGAACCGGCACGATTTCTCCAAGCGGCAATTCGCCTTCAACCAAGACGTAGCCGTCAATCTCCGGCGCGTCGCGGTAGCTGCGTCCCAGGCTGATGACCGCACCGGTCTCTTCGCCAGCTTCGTCTTCCCCGACGCCATTGCCTTCCACCAAGATGTCCAGCTTCGTGCCGACCAGCGCCTGGTTCTTCTTCAAACTGATGCCCTGCTGCAATGCCATCAGCCGCTCGTAACGGTCCTGCTTAATGGCGTCATCAACATGATTAGCTAGCGCCGCGCTTGGCGTACCCAACTCGTAGCTATATTGAAAAGCGCCAACGCGGTCGAACTCCAGCTCGCGCAGCATTGTCAGCAGCGCCTCGAACTCTTCTTCCGTTTCGCCGGGATACCCCACGATGAAAGTACTGCGCACCGCCAGCCGCGGCATTATCTCGCGCAGCTTGCCAATCGTTTGATAGACCCATTCGACCTTTGCTGGACGGCGCATGCGTTTCAGCGTTTCCCGATGCCCATGCTGCAATGGCATGTCCAAATAGGGCAAGACCTGTTGGTGTTGCGCCATCGTCTCCATTAAGCGCGGGGTAACATAGCCGGGGTATGCGTACATGATGCGCAGCCAAGGAATCCCCGGTGCTGCTGCCACAATCGCGTCCAAGAGCTGCGCCAAGCCATCTTTCATACCCAGGTCATAGCCATAGTCGGTGCTGTCCTGCGCGATGAGCAGCAGTTCTTGTACGCCCATGTCTTGCAATTTCACCGCTTCCGCTACGATTGCATCCAGCGGTCGGCTGACCGCGGTGCCTTTGATACGCGGGATGGCGCAGAATGCGCAGGGCCGCCGGCAGCCGTCGGCAATTTTCAAGTAGGCAGACGCGCCTTGCACACTGGCGCGCAGCACACCTTTTTCATCTAAGCCGACCACTTTGGCGTCGGCTGGCAAATGATAAAGCGGTTGCGGGTGCTTGCGCGCGCGCAGCCGAGTGATGAGATCGAACATGTCCATCCAGCGCCGCGTGCCAATGACTCCATCCAAGCCGGGCACCTCTTGCGCCAAGGTCGCGCCATAGCGTTGCGACAAGCATCCCGCGGCAATCACCATCTGGTCCGCGCCTTTGATTTCCACCAGTTCGCGCAAAGCCGCGATTGATTCCTCTTTGGCTGTGTTGATGAATCCGCAGGTATTGACAATCATCACTTCAGCCAGTTCCGGATCGCTGGCACCGCTCATGCCGCGCTGATGCAAAAGCTGCGCGATGCTCTCGCTATCAACCGTGTTCTTGGCACATCCCAGGCTGAGCAAGAAGTATTTGTCGCGTTTTGAATGGACCTTTGGATTGCGCACGTTATTGTCCCGTCATTTAGAAGTCAATATGATAGCCCATGCGAGCCAGCAGCGAAATGGTCTTCAGGCTCCGCTTTGCTTCGGCTTCAGCCCGGCTTGCGTCACGCGGGGCGGCAGGATTGCTGTTTCTGTCGGCGTCAGCGTGATTGTCGGCAACTCGGTAAGGGTTGGCGTTGCGCTCGCTGTCGGCGTAATGCTGGGCAGCGGACTGAGTGTCGGCGTAAATGTCGCGGTATTGCTGGGGCTTTGCCGCAGGCTCGGCGTCGGGCTGGGGCTCGCCGCGCCGCTGGAACTCGGCGCTGCGATGGTCATGGTGGCGCGAGCTGTGGTACCCGCCGTCGGGCTAAGCAGGGTTGGCGCTCCTTCTGGTCCTAGGCTGAGCGCGATATCGGTCGCCGAGAAGCGCATATCCACGCGCTGTCCGCGCCCGCCGGCAGGCTGCTGCTTCCGCCCGTTCCATTCAATATCCAGTCCCTGCGCGTTGCTGGCGCTGACGACGATTTCTGTGGCGGCGCTGTACTCAAGCACACTGTCTGGCGCGGCGATGCCGGCAAATCGCTCTATGCCATCGCTGATGACGCGCAGCCAGTTGCGCTGCGTTACCAGGATGTTGACAAGGACGCCATCGCCCCTATAGCTGGAGCGCAGCGCGGGCGTCGCTGTCATGACCGGCACAGCGGTTGTGGGCACCGGTACTTGGTTTTGGATTGGCTCGGTAGTAAGTCGCGCATCCGATGTCGCGGCGCTTTCCGCATTTTCCACCAAGCCTTGCTGGCCTATCAGTTGCAGCGTGACAAATGCGATCGTGCCAATGGCGGCGATGGAAAACACAAACAGTACGAATATGCTCCAGAACCGGCGGCGATGAAAACTGCGGCTTTGTTCGATGCCGATTTCCTGCATGGGCAGCGGCGGGACGGCAGGATGGCGGCGGCTGGATCTATCGGCTTTGCGTTCTCTGCGCCGCAGCCAACTTCTGCCGCGGCTCTTGCCGAAGCGCGCGTCATCGTATAAGCGCAAGACATCATCTTCATCCAAGCCCAGATAGCGCGCGTAATTGCGCAGCATGCCGCGCACCTGGATTTCGGACATTCCGGTCGCGGCGAAGTCGCCGGCTTCAAATGCCTCCAAAATCGGCTGCCGTATCCGCAGTTTGGCGACCGCCTCTGCCAGCTCAATTTCCTTCGCTTCGCGCGAACTGCGCAGGAATTGTCCAAGGGAATAAGCATCCATGGGGCCCAGGTGACCTTAATCAAATAGCCCCGTTCGTTCGCAAAACGCTGGAACCAACGGGGCTAGGGATGAAATAGGTTGTGTAAGCCGCGGCGGGCTGCTTGAATCAGCTTGCGGCGGCGACGCTTTCTGTTTGCGGCTCGCTGGCTTCCGCCTCGGCGCTTGCTTCGCTGTCCTCTGCTGCGCCATCTTCCGCTGCTTCATCATCGGCTGCCGATGTCGCGTAGCTAAAATCGGGCTGCATGATGTCTTCGGCAGTAACTTTTTCCCCTCTTGCGCGCGCGTCAAGGAATTCTTTCAATTCGTCTTCTGGCACAATCGTGATTGTCAGCATCGGGGCAACTTCTGTGCCGAGGCGCACCGGCACCTCGTGCGTACCAATCTCGCGCAGCGATTGTTGGCTGATACGCCGCCGGTTGATGTCGACGCCAGTCGCGCGATCAAGTTCATCGGCGATTTCCTGCGTCGTCACCGAGCCGAATAGCTTGCCAGTGGAGGCGGCGCGGCGGCCGAAAATCAACTCCGCGCCGTCTATCTGACGGCCTAAATCATTGAGCATATTGTTATATTGCGCCTTACGCGCTTCCACGTTCTTGCGGACGTTTTCCGTGCGCCGCAAGGCGGAATCACTGGCTTGGATAGCCATCTTGCGGGGAATCAAATAGTTGCGCGCGAAGCCGTCGGCAACTTTGACCACTTCGCCCGCTACCCCGTGTTTGTACAAGTCTTGCAGCAGAATAACTTTCATCGTTGCATCCTCATAATGCTTATGCCCAACGCGGGTCCTTCATTCGCCGCATGCAGCCGACGCAAATTCCTTGGCGCGATTCGCTCAAAAGCGCAGGCCGCATTAGGAGACTTTTCCATTGACTAAAGTCAGATATTATAGCAAGGTCGAGCGCGATGCCAAGTGGCAATCCGATAGGCTCCTAGAAAGGCAATGCAGGGCAATTGCATCAATTATTATTTTAACCTACGCGCCCCAAGTGCCGCCCAAGCAATTCGCTGAAAATATGTGTCATGCGATACAAATTGATTATGGCGCGATTGCCCTGCGCTAGGCCTTCCAGGGCAATCGCAGCGCGTGAATCGCGTGAATGATGACAGGTCAAACGATGACAGGTCAGATGAAGTGAAAAAATCGAGCAATGCGCTGAGCAATCGCCAGCTTGTGGAAAAAGCGCTGATTATGCTTTTCGGCTTTTTAGCCAGCGGCGTCCTGGGTTTGCTGCGCATAGCGGTGCTTGCCTCGCGATTTGGCACAGGCGCGGCGCATGATAGTTTTAACTCGGCACAGCAGATTCCCGAACTGGTGTTTGTGCTGGTGGCGGGCGGCGCGCTAGGTTCTTCTTTTATCCCTGTCTACGCCCGTATCCGCGAAGGCGACGCGCGGCAGGCTTGGCGACTCGCCAGCGCAGTTATGACTTTGGCCGCCTTGGCAGCGGCGGCGCTGGGACTGCTTGTGGCTGTCTTCGCGCCGCAGATTGTCAGCGGCATATTATCGGCCGGCCGCCCGCCCGCAGAGCAGCAACTGACAGTTGATATGATTCGCCTGATGATGCTGACGCCATTCATCTTCAGCATCAGCGGCTTGGTGATGGGCATATTGCAGTCGCACGCGATCTTCTGGCTGCCGGCAATCGCCATCAGCATGAATAATATCGGCATCATCATCGGCGCGTTTTTCATCGCGCCACATTTGCCGCCACACCCCGATGTCGGGCAGGTTGGGCATCTCAACGTCATGGGCTTGGCTTATGGCGCGGTATTAAGCGCCGTCTTGCACCTGCTGGTGCAGCTGCCCGGGCTATTCAAACTGCGCGCGCCCTTGCGGCCATTGTTCTCCTGGCATGTGCCCGGGGTCTTGGACGTGCTGCGGCTGATGGGACCGCGTGTGATTGGCTTGGCGGTAGTTCAGGTCAATTTCGTTGTCAACATCTATCTGGCGAACCACATGGTACAGGGCAGCGTAACAGCGCTGCGCTTCGCTTTTATGATGATGTTCTTCGCCCTGGGCGTGATTGGCCAGAGCGTTGGCTCGGCGGTCTTCCCCAGCCTGGCGGCATTATGGGCGGAAGGCGAGCTCGAGGGTTTCCAGGGGCGCTTGTCGCGGGCGATGCGTAATGTGCTCTACCTGTCATTCCCGGCGACGGCGCTGTTTATCGCGCTGGGGCAGCCTATCTTTAGCATATTGGAACGCGGCGAATGGACGGCGGAGAGCACTCAAGCCGCGGCTTGGGCGCTGGGGTTCTATGCCACAGGCATCGCGGGCTTTACACTGCTGGAGGTGCTGTCGCGCGCCTTTTACGCGCTGGAAGATACGCTGACGCCGGTCCTGGTCGGTGCCGGCGCTATGCTGACAAACCTAGTCTTGAATCTCATTTTCATTCAGTTCATCGGCGACCCGACCAGCCTCGCGCGCGGCGCATTCGCCGGCTTGGCATTGGCGAACGCGCTGACAACTTTAGTCGAGTCCGCCTTGCTCTGGTGGCTGATGCGCCGCCGACTTAAGGACCAGGGCGTCGCCAACGGCATCAAGGACGGCGCTATATTGCGCAGCGCCAGCGGCAGTTTCCTGGCTGCGCTGATGATGGGCATCTGCCTCTGGCTTTTGGGCGGCTTCGTGCCGGTTCCCGGCTGGGTATGGGCAATCGGCGGCGGCTTGCTTGGCGCGATCATCTTTCTTGGTTTCAGCTACATCTTCAACTTGAGCGAAACCCGGACGCTGGCGGCGTCTTTCTCGCGGCGCATGGCAAGATAAGGGATAAATTTGTGAGGCAAATCAATATGGACAATCTGTTCCAAGGCAAGGTGGCAGTTGTCACCGGCGCTGGGCGTGGGATTGGGCGCGCGCTTGCGCTGGGCTTCGCCGAAGAAGGCGCGCATGTCGTCTGCGCGGCGCGCACGCAGCCGGAGATAGACGCGGCGGCGGCCGCGATTCGAGCAGCCGGGGGCAGCGCTGCGGCGCGACGCTGCGATGTCGCCTCCCCTGATGAAATGCGGGGGCTTTATGACTTCACGCGCGCGACCTATGGACGCTTGGATATCGTCATCGCCAATGCCGGCGGCAACTTCGCGCGGCAGCCGCTTGAAGACAGCGACATCGCAGACTGGGAGCGAACGGTGCGCGTCAATTTACTCGGCGTCTACTACACCGCCCGTTTCGCGATTCCAGATCTAAAAGTCCGCGGCGGGCATATTATCGTGCTGGGCTCCGGGTTGGGGCATCGCGTTGGGGACAACACGCATTCCGCATACAGCGCGTCCAAAGCCGGCGCTTGGATGCTGACGCGCGCTATGGCGAAAGAACTGAGTCCTTATCATATCTGCGTCAACGAACTGATACCGGGCGCTGTGCGCACCGAGCTATTCACTAGCGCGCCGCGCCCCGCCGATTCGCCGCTGCAAGCCGAGTGGATCAAGCCGCCGCAAGATGTCCTGCCTTTGGCGCTTTTCATCGCCTCGCAGCCGCTGTCCGGCCCCAGCGGGCAGAGCTTCAGCCTGATGCGCCGCGACTCGCAGTGAACTCAGGACTTCAAAACGGCGAATATCGCTTTCAGATATTCTGCTTCGGGGAAGCCAATGGGGTGGTCCACGGCGTGTGAGCTGGTATCGGTGACTTCCAAATCGTAACCAGCCACCTCGGCTGTGCGCGTAACCAGGTCATAAAACCTGTCCATTGTGATTCGGCTCGAGCAGGAGGACATCAAGAGCATGCCATCTTCCGCCAGCAGCGCCAATCCCAATTCCACAAGCCGACGATAGGCGAGCACAGCTTTTGGCACATTGGCGCGGCTGTTTGCCAGCGCCGGCGGATCGATAATGACTAAGTTAAACCTGCGCCGCGCCGCCACCAGTTCTCCCAAGCCGGCGAAGGCGTCCGCCACGATGACGCCAACGCGCTTTTCATCCAGCCCATTGAGCGCGACATTGGCTTTGAGGGCGTCCAGCGCCGCTTCGCTGCTATCCAGCGCCAGGACCGACTTGGCACCGCCCGCCAGCCCATAAACGCTGAAACCGCCGCTATAGGCGAATACGTCCAGAATCCGCTGCCCATCCGCCAGTTCCCGCGCCTTCTGCCGATTATCGCGCTGATCGAAGAAGAAGCCGGTCTTGTGGCCTTTGCGCACATCAGCCGCGAAGGTCAAACCATTCTCGACGAATTGCGCTTGGCTGAGGTCGCTCGCGCCGAGCAAGATCTGGCCATCCATCAAGCCATGCAGCCGAACAATATCATTGCGCTGCGATTGCATGGCGCGGCTGAGCCGCAAAACCAGGTTGTCGAAGTCCAGCGTATTCCTCAGCGCGGCAATCAGGGTCTTCAGATGTGGCAGCCAGGCAGCCGTATACAGCTTCAACACCAGGGTGTCGCCATAGCGGTCGATAACCAGCGCTGGCAAGCTGTCGCTCTCGCCATGAACCAGCCGATAGCCGGTTGTTGCCGTGTCGAGAAGGGCTTGACGCCGTGACTGCGCCGCCGCCAAAGTCTTGACGAACCAGGCGAAGTTGATGCGCTGCGCGGTCTCGCTCTGCAAGATTTTGATGCGAATGGGCGAAAAGGGGTCGTACAAGCCCACTGCCAAGAAGCGATTCTTGGCTTGGTCATATATCACAGCCAAGTCGCCCGCGTTGCCCAGGTGGCTCTGCTTGATGATTGACTCTTCAAATACCCAGGGGTGGCTGCGCCGAATAGCGCGTTCCGCAGCCGGTTTCACGCGGACGGCGATGTTTTTGGATGATGGCTCCGGCAATTTGCCGAGGTCAATCATATCCCTTCCTTTCGGCGTAATTCAGATAGTCTAAGACCGCTCTTCCTCGACCAGCCGAATCTTTAGCTCAGCCTGCTCCAGCAAGCCTTGACAATGCGCTGCAAATCGCTTGCCCAGCTCGTACTGGGCGACTGACTGCTCCAAGGATAATTTGCCGCTTTCCAGTTGCGCTACGATGCTTTCGAGCTGCTGGAATGCCTCTTCATAGCTATATTCTGCGAAATCGTCCATTATTGCTCTACCCTGACGTTGATTTGATCTTGGTAAAAGCGCAGCTGCAATCGTTGATGCGCCCGCGTTTGGCTTGCCGAGCGCACAAGCTCGCCCGACTCGTCGCGGACGATAGCGTAGCCGCGCGCGAGAATCCGCTGCGGATTGGCTGCTTCCAGCGCTTTCATTTGGGAGTCCAGGCGGTCATGCAGCCGCTCGTGCTTGAACGCAGCGGCGCGTTCCATCCGCTGCGCGAGGCTGACCAGCCGGTCTTGCTCCGAATGGATCGACCGCAAGGGGGTATTGGCAGCCAGCGCGCGCGACGTTGCCTGCAATGCGCGCTGCGCTTCTTGAACGGTGGCGCTTAACTGCGCGTTCAGCGCAGTCCGCGCTCGATCCAAGTCCAAAAGCAGTTCGTCTTGATTTGGCGTCGCCAATTCAGCCGCGGCTGAAGGCGTTGGCGCGCGCAGGTCGGCAACGAAATCGGCGATTGTAAAGTCGGTTTCGTGTCCGATACCGCTGATGATGGGCTTGCTGCTAGCTGCGATTGTCCGCGCGACGTTTTCATCATTGAAGCACCATAGGTCTTCAATCGAGCCGCCGCCGCGCGCCACGATAATCACATCAATGTCGGCGCGCGCGTAGAGCCGCGCCAGCGCCGCGACGATAGCCGCGGGCGCATCCGCGCCTTGTACTAAGCTTGGGCTTAGCAGGACTTCCGCCAGCGGGAAGCGCCGCCTCAAGACATTCAATATGTCTTGGAAAGCGGCGGCATCCGGCGAGCTTAGGATGCCGATTCGGCGCGGGAAGAAGGGCGGCGGCTGTTTTTTCGCCGTGTCGAATAATCCCTCTGCGTCCAGCTTTGCTTTCAGCGCTTCAAACTGTTGATGCAAATCGCCGACGCCGCCAAGCGCCTCGATGGCGCTGGCATAGAGCTGATATTCGCCGCGGGCGTCGTATACGCTTACCCGTCCCCGCACGACAATCTCATCGCCGACTTTCACGTTCAGCCGAACATATTGCGCCGCGCTGCGGAACATGACGCAGCGAAGCTGCGACCTGGCGTCCTTCAGTGTGAAATACCAATGTCCGGAAGCCGCCTTCGTCAAATTTGAGATTTCGCCACGCACGCGCAGTTCCGCCAAGACAGCGTCGGCGTCAAACAGGTCGTGGATATAGCGCGTTAGCTCCCGTACCGAAAAAGTCTGCATATTCAAGTCGAAGAAATCCTGTTGTTTACTATCCTTTTGCCAGATACAATTATGTCAGAATTCGCGCTTTTATACTATTGAGGATAGACGATGAGGATTGACGATGGCACATCTCAAAGCCAGTGAACGCGGGCAATTGCTGGATGAACTGAAGCAGATGAAATTTGGTCGCGCCAAATCCAAACTTTCGCGCATGGATCCGGACGGACGCCTCGCCTTCTACCGCAATGTCCAGCAATCCGGCGAATGGCATACCCGCTTTGTTTTGGAAGGCTTGGGCACGATCGTTACGCTTGTGGAAGTCAATCACGCCAAAAATGACCAGCCGAGCAACAAGCAGCGTTTCGAATTTGTCAATATCATCGTCGAACCCACCCCCGCTAATCACAGCTAGCTGATAAGCCAGAGCAATCGCAGCGGATTTTCCTACGCGCAATGAACACGCGCAATGGACACGCGCAATGAACACGTGCAATGGACAGCGCCCGACGAGGGAACAGACGAGGGAACAGATGGAACACCCTTACACCATTATATCGGGCGCGGATGCTCCGCGGGTCCTCACGCGTTCATTATAAGTTCAAAATCCGCGCCGCCGACGATGCGCCCATTGACTTGAATCTCCAAGCGATGAAGACCGGCGTAATAGCGCCGCGACGATATCGGTCGGATGGCATGCGACTTGCTGATTAGCAGCGATTCCTTCGGCAGGAGCGCCGCTTTCTTGAGTTTGAAGACCTTGGGCGCGGTCTTGCCATTCGCTTTCACGAAGCGCATCACATAATCAATCATCAAATTCTGCTTGGCGTCGCTGGCGCTGTGCAGCAGAAAAGTAAACTTCAGCTCGCCGCCAAAGCGCAACTGCTTTGGCGACAGCGCCAAGTCCCGCAGTTCTAGCTGCGGCTCGCGATAGCCGAGAATCTCTAGTGCTTGGGCATCGCCTTTTTTGATTAAGCTGCGCAGGGCGTGCTTAATCAGCCAGAGCCGCTCGGCGCTTGCGTCATCCCGCCAGGCTTTCAGCGTATCCAGAACGATTTGCGCGTGGTCTTTGCTGATATCGTTGAGGTGGTTGGCGACCGAACGCCTGACATAGAGCGAAGGATCGTCCTTCAATTGTTCCAGCAGCGCCAAGGCTGGCGTCGGATCGGCGATGAATTCTTGCAACTGCGCTGCCCATGGCAAGCGCGGGCGGCTGCCTTCGCTGACCAAACGCCGCAGATTGGCATCGCTGTCCCGTGCCCAGGCATGCAGTTTCGGCATCGTTAGCTCTGGATAGCGGCTGATGAAGGGACGAATGGCAAATTCGCAAGAAGTATAGCGCGTGATGAGTGCAATGGCTTCCAGCGATTGCCGCGGATGCGCCAAGCCGTATTGCTCGACGAAGGCTGGGATTGGCTGAAGGCGAAAACTGGCGTATTCAATAGCGTCTTCAATATTGTCTTCAATATTGTCTTCAATAGGGTATTCATTAGGGGCGAAACTGTGCCTATGGTCTTCCAGTATCGCCAGCAAGATTGCCAAAGCGCTTGGATAATCGGCTGGAAAAATTCGCGCAGCGCGCGCGCGATTAGCGCGATGCGTTGCTTGAGTTCCAGTTCATGCAATGTCGCGTCAACCGCCGCGACAAATTTCGCTTGGTCGAATTGAGGATGAATCAAGGCAATGCGTTTGGCAATCTGCTGGACCAGCTGCCTATCAAAATAATTCTTGAACAGGGTAATGTTGGACTTAGGAGCCATGCTGATTGCTCATTTTTGTCGCTAGTGAATCGGATTGTTTATTGTACAAGCGTCAAAATCCAAATTACGAACAATGCGGAATGAATATGTCAGGGACGACTCAATAGCTCTTCATAAGCTACCATAGCTACCATGGAGTCGCCCCAAGCATATCCGTATTACTCGGCGGGTGCTGCGCAAAGCCAAGACACTTGGCTTTGTCCGCTATTCCGCATCGGGGTTCGCGCTTTGCCAGAAAGCCACGCGGTTGCCGGTTGGGTCTTTGAAAAGTCCCATAGCGCCAAAGCCTGGTATATCCTGACGCGGCAGAATGACTTCGCCACCCAGTTCGGCGGCGCGCGCGATATCCGCGTCGAGGTCATCGCTGTGGAAATAGAGGATGACATCGCCCGGTTGATTGTCTTCGCTCGTGGCGCTCAATGCCACCGGCACGCTGCCCGTGCCAAAGATGACATAATTAAAATCCGGCCCCATGGGAATTTCTTGTATATCCCAGCCGCAGAGCGCGCTGTAAAATTCCTTGGCAGCGCCGTCATCGCTGGACGGGATTTCGATATGCACAACAGGACGCATGGTATTCTCCTTTGAAAGACAGATGAAAGACAGATGAAGGATAGATGTAAAGCAGATGTAATGCAGATAATTTGTTCGATGCGCATGAGTATAGATATTTTGTTCTAATCCTGTCAAGTCTCATCTTACTGCTAGCTTTCAAGTCATATTCTGGGCGCAAGGCTTCTATGTAAATCTAACGCGCCATTTTTGCACTGCGCGCGTATACTTATTTAGGCTGTTCCCAGCTTGAGGCTAAAATGTGATTGGCGCAGGACATACAAGGTGAGGTGAATTTGATGCGCGTGATTGTTCATACCGGCAAAGGCGGGGTAGGCAAAACCAGTATCTCGGCGGCGACTGCCTTGCGCTGTGCGGAAATGGGCTTGAAAACGATTGTTGTCAGCACGGATACAGCGCACAGCCTCGGCGACGCGCTGGAGCGGGAGGTGGGTCCCGAACCCACCGAAATCGCGCCCAATCTCTGGGCGCAGGAGCTCGATACGCGCTATTCGATGCAAAAATACTGGGGCAGAATCCAGGAATACCTGGGCGCTTTTTTCAACCGCGAGGGCATCGCCAAAGTAAACGCTTCCGAAGTAACAATCATCCCCGGTTTGGAAGAAGGCGCGCAATTGCTCTGGATAAGCGAGTACTTCCAAGCGGACGATTATGATGTCTTGATCGTTGATGCCGCGCCAACGGCGGAAACAATCCGCCTGCTCAGCTTGCCCGATGTAACGCGCTGGTGGGTGGAACGGCTGATGCGCATCGCCCGTGGGCTGGACAGCGTCATCCGCCCTGTGCAAAAGCTGCTGAACCGCGGCAAGAAAAACGAGTCCGGCATCGAAATCGCCGATAATGCCTGGGACCAGGTGCAGCTGCTCTTTGATACGCTGGACGGCGTGCGCGAATTGCTGACCGACCCCGAGCATTCCAGCATACGACTGGTCGTCAACCCCGAGCGCATGGTCATCCGCGAGACGCAGCGCACCTACACTTATCTCAATCTCTACGATTACGCGACAGACGCCATCTTGGTCAACCGCGTTTTCCCGGACGAGATACAAGATCCCTTTTTTGATGTCTGGAAGCAGCGGCAAGCCAAAAATATCGAGTTCGTCGGCGAAGCCTTTGGCAGCCTGCCGCTATTAAAAGCGCCGCTATTTGGCGAAGAGATGGGCGGCTTGGATATGCTGCGGCGGCTGGCGGATGAGTTGTATGGCGATCGCAACCCCGCCGAGCGCATGTTCGACGGCGTCGTGCACAAACTGATTCAGCTCGATAGCGACTCCACTTGGATGCTGCGCGTACCGGTTGGCTTTGCCAGCAAGGAACAGCTTGAACTTTACCGCGCGCGCGATGAACTCTCGCTGAGCGTCGGACCCTACCGGCGCAATATCGTGCTGCCTGAGGAATTGCAGGACCTAGAAATCACCAGCGCCAGGTTCGAAGACGGCGCGCTCAATATCCGTTTTGAGGCGCAGGCATCCTAATTTGCCGCCCACTATACTCGGCGGGACATGTTTGCCAGTCAACGCGTCTTGGGGCGACTGGTCAGCCATTGGCCAAGCATCGGAATACAATCATTTGACTTAAACGGCTTTGCTGCGGAAAACTGCTGTGGCGCTCCCGAAGCAAAGTACCTTGCTCGCGGACGAGCAAGGCATGCCCAAGCCCTAGGCAGATTTGTCGGCAAAGAATGAAGCAAAGATTGAGGCAAAGATTAGGGCAAAGATTGAGACGAAGAATCAGTCGTCCAGCTCGACTCGAATCTTGCCGCTTTTGCTGTTGGCGGGCTCATCGCCATCATCATCGTCCGCGGACAAATTCGCAGCCGCAGCCCGCTCGTGGTCTGCCGCCTGGTGCGCCTCGGGGTCTTCCATTTCGCTGGCTTTTTTGATCTCGTCAATCGCCGCGTCAATCAGCACGCGGAAGCCATTGGCGAATTCGTTGCCGGCCGCTTGCGTGTGCTCGCGGAAGCCGGGCGGCAGCAGCGATTCCATCGCTTTGCCAAATTCTTCCAAGCCGCGCCGTTGATGAAAAATGAATTGTTCGAGCGGTGTCTTGTCATCCTCGCCTTCTGGCGGGTCATGTGGCAAGGGACTCATATCTTCGCTCATCGCGTCGCTCCTCATCAGGGAATCCATCATTACAATTCAATACGCAAGTCTGCAAGGGGAGTTGCGTGGCAAGAGCAAGATGTTATGGCAAGCACTAGGATTCACTCGCCGGCTTGCTGCAAGGACTCAATCATCTGCAAATCCATTTGGATATTGCGCGCGCGCCAGAAGAAACTGAGAATCAGCAATGCCAAAATCCCCAAACTCGCCGCCAGCGCCAAGGCAAGATATGCGGAGTTGTCCGGCGTGACAAAGAAGCCCAGTACCGTCCTATTGTAGGCGTCGGCGAGCATGGGCAGCGCGTCTGTTTCGCCCTCGCCGATTGCAATATAACTGTCATTGCCAAATGCCATGCCCATTGCCACCAAGCCATCTCCGGCCGCCTGCTGCCACAGCCCGCTAGGCAGCGCAAGCGCGGTCGCCTCGGATAAGTCGGGCATTGCCGCGGATGTCAGCAGGCTCAATGCCCGCTCAATCTCGGGCGTGGCATCTTGCCTGGCTTCGCCATTATGCGCGCTGGTCAACATCAGGACGCGCGCGTCGGGGTCGCTTTCGACGAAGCTGATGACCACAGATTGCGCTCCCGCGCGCCGCGCCATGACCGACGCGCTGGTATCCGCAGCCAGCTCGTAGAGCAAGACCTGCCAAGTGCCATCCGCCAAGTTCACTTTGTCCTGATAGATTGGCTGCCCGAAAGCAGCGCCAGTTGCGGCTTCTAGGTCAGCTGCGGCCGCCGCGGCTGGGTCGGCATTTTCAACCAGCGCCGTGCGAATGGTGGCATGGGCTTGCGCGAAGTGGAACTGCGCGTAAGCCGCGCCGCTCTGGTTTTCCCAGCCTGTTAGCAGCGGCGCGTTGAATGCCGGCAACTGGATATATGGCATGGTATCTTGATCGCCCTGGGCAAGGGCGGGGCTGGCGCAAAGGAGAATTGGAAACAGCCCAAATAGCGTCAGAATTGTTCGCATCGGGTTCACTCGCTCAGAATGCGCATTTTTTGCTGATTGACCGCTTCTTGCCGCCGTTCGATGCGGATGCGGTGCCAGATTAAGGTGATGGGCATCAAAGTCAGCCACAGCAGCAGGCTGGGTAGCAGCGCGCTTAGGACGCCGCTGGTGGCTGCGAAGCTGCCTTGGGCATTCTGGGGGCTGGCACCGACTATCACGGGATGAATCGTTTCGGGCACAATGCGGATGATAAACAAAGTGATCAAGACACTTGTGAAGGCGAAGATGCCATAGACCGACATGAAACTGCGCTTGCGGGCTTCGTCTTCGATGCCGGCGCGCAGCATCAAATAGGCTGTGTATGTCAGCGCCATGATGGCGGCTGAGGTCAGGCGCGGGTCCCAGGTCCACCAAGTATTCCAGATGGGCCGCGCCCAGATTGCGCCTGTAAGCAGATTGATGAGCGCGAATGCCAAGCCCACCTCCACTCCCGCCAGCGCGATGCGGTCCCATGCTTCGTTCTTGCGCCACAGGTAGAGGATGCCGCCAATCACTGTCAAGCCAAATGCGCTGAACGCGCCAAAGAAGGACGGCATGTGGATGTAAAAGATGCGCTGAATCTCGCCTTGTTGGATATCGGTACCGGCGACAAACAGCGCGAGCAACAGCGTGATGCAAAATCCGACAAATGTGAGGACTGTCAGCAGCTTCAGCAAGCCCGGCATGGGTGCCGCTGAGGCAGTCTGGGGCGGCAAGGCATTCGTTTTCGCAGTCATTTTACATTGCTCCCTTGGGCATGGCTCGCGGCCAACACCGTCATCAATCAAGCGCTAAACTGTGTTCAAAGCCTCTGGCAAGTGAAAGGAACGACAAAGAAATGACAAGAAAATAGCTCATTCTTCCAGCACGAAGCTGCACAGTATCCAGCACAATGCCAGATAGATGACGGTGATGGCCGCGAGCAATTGCAACCAGACCAGCCATTCGCGCGCCGGCGCGCCATTCAGTATATTTGTGCTGGCGCGCAAGGCTGTCAACAGCAATGGCAGCGCCACCGGCAGCATCGCAATTGGCAGCATGGCTTCGCGCGAGCGAGTATGCAGCGTCAGCATCGCCAGCAAGCTGCCGAGGCTTGAAAAAGCAAATAAACCTAGCGCAGTCGTAAGGATTAACCAGCCGTTCAGCAAATTCTTATTATAGATTATTGTCATCAGCGGCAATATCACCATTGCGACAATCAAGGTGAAAATATAATTGCTGAACAACTTGCCGAAGAATATCGCCGGGCGCGAAACCGGTGCCAGCAGCAAGGCATCCAGGTTGCCGTGGTCGCCTTCTTGCGCCAGGCTGCGATTGAAACCGAGCAGACTGGCGAATATTAGCGTAACCCAGAGCACGCCGCTTATGGCTTCTTCCCGCGCTATACGGTCCAATTCCAGCGCAAAGCTGAATACCAAAATGCACAGTAGTGCGAATATGGACATCACACTTAATAATTCGCGCGAGCGCATTTCCCCACGCAAGTCCTTGTTGATGATCGCCAGCACAGCCGACCAGAAATGCGTCTTCATACAAGCGCCGCGCCGCTGCATATATTGGCGTAACGTTCGCGCAGGCTGTCCGCGCTCATCGCCCGGATATCGCCGTCAAAGGCGATGCGTCCGCGCGACAATATCATGGCGCGATTTGCCAGGCTGGGCGCGCGCGACAATTGGTGCGTCGTCATAATCAGCGTGCGCTTGTCCCGCTGCCCCGAGCGCAGCAAGTCTTCCAGCGCGGCCGCGGCCGCCTGATCGAGGCTGGAAAATGGCTCGTCCAAAAGCAAAATCTCGGGTTGATGCAAGAGGGCGCGGGCAATGCTCAAGCGCTGCCGCATGCCGCGGGAAAAATCGCGCGTTAGGCTGTCGGCGCGTTTCGCTAAACCGACCCGCTCAAATAAGGCGGCGATTCGGTCGCCGCGTTCGTCTTTTGCCATGCCATATAGTTTGCCAAAGAAATCGAGATTTTCGCGCGCGCTCAGGTTGCCATAGAGCAGCGGTTGATGACTGACCAGCCCAATCTGACGGCGGACTTGCATGGCTTCCTGTGGCAGCTGCCAGCCGCCGATGCGAATGAGGCCCGCCGTCGGCTTGCTCAAGCCAGCCAGCAAGCGTAAAAGCGTCGACTTGCCGCTGCCATTCTGCCCCAGCAGCATGATCGTCTCGCCGCGCGCCACGCCAAAGCTCACAGCGCGCAGGACCGGCAGCAGCCCATAGGCTTTGCTCAGGCTCTCAACCTCGATGAGTGGGAGCTTTGCGCCCATCATCGCTCCTGCAGGCTCATCAGTTCAGCCAGCTTAGCTTTCAGCTCGCGGCGGCGCTGGTGATAGAGGTCGTGATTAATTTGACCGCGGTCGTGCTCGTCGTCCAGTTGGGCGATTTGCTTTGCCAGGCTGTTAATCGCCGCTGCCGGAACTGGTTTTCGCCGCCGCCAAAATACGCTGCCAGCCAGCGCTGCGCCAGCGGCGGCGAGCGCCATAAGCGCCGCCAACAGGCTGTCGCCGGTGAGCAAGCTGGAATCGTCGCTGGCGGTCAAGCGCTTGGCGAAGGGATTGCCGGTGATTTCGAAGCGCAGTCGCGGATCCCGTTTCTGATTGAGCCAGCCCGCATAGACCTTCACATTCTCCGTTTCGCTCTCGCCAAGCGTCATATTCAGTTCGGCGCTTGCCGCGCTCAGCGAATTGGGCAAGGTCAGGCTGAACTCGCCGTCTATGCGATTGTTGAAAGCCTGTTCGAAATCTAGGCTATTGTCATAAGGTAAAAAGTACTCAACTTGAATCTTGTGCTCGCTGCCCGGCGCGACCGGCAGTGTATCAATCAGCGAATCGGGCACGTTTTCCAGGTCCTCAATCAGCACATAGCGCCCAGGCGCGGCGGCGCTCATGATTTCCGCACCGGCCGGGAACTGAAGCAGCAGGCTCGCTTCACGCCCGTCTTCAAAGCCGCGGCCGCTGGTGAAGATGCGGTCCGAGTCGTTTTGATAGCGGATAAGCTGCGTGATATATAAACCGGTCCCGTGCGGCTCGAGCCGCATCGGGTTGATGAACAGCTCAATCGCCGCCACGCTGATGACGGCTGGGTCATGCGTCAGGTCATAGATTGTAATCGTCTGCTCGTAGACGCCATCAGGCAGCAAACGGCTGAAAACGCGCCCGGCGTAAATCACGCCGATGACATAAGAATGCTCGGCATTTATGGGAATATCCGAAAAAACAAAATTGCCATCAGCGTCAATCGGCGTCTCGGCTATGCTGAATCCAATCTCCGCGCTGCCATATCGCAGCTGCGCCAACAATTCGGACGGGTCGGACGGGACAAGCCCGCCTTGGCTGCCATGTTGGACGCGCCCGCGGATGTCACCGACTTTTGACGCGTCGGCGGCGGTCTCGGCTGGACTGACTGCGTCATTTTTGTTTGCCAAGCTGCGCATGCGCGCATAGGCGGCGACTGCGGCGCGTTCGCCGGCATCTAGCTCAGCGGCGAAGAGATTCTGATTCAGCGTTTTCCCATAATCTTCGTCGCTTTTCACGGGCGGGATGACGGCGGGCAACTCGCAATCCGCACAGCGCGCCGTCCACAATCGCGCGCCCTCCGCTAGCACTTCAGCATCATAAGCGAGCGCATAAGAAAATATCGTTACATCCCAGCGCTCCGCTGCGCTCAAGGCATTTTGCCAGGGCGGCATCAGCATTTCGATATTGCCGTCGCCAATAATCGTGAACCAGTCCAATGGCGACTTGCCCCGCGTCAAGCCCCAGTCTGTCATGTCAAGCGGCGCGCTGACGCTGCCCGCCAAGACCAAATCGCCCTGGCCATCGCCGCTGATGCCGTGGCAATCCGTGCAATGCTCGGCGAATATCCGCCGCCCATTGGCGAGATTTGGCTGCCAATTATCCGAAATTGACGCGCTGGACGCGCTTGGACTAGATGGCGCGAAGGTCGCGATGATGTCTGGCTCGCCGCCCAAGCCGCTGCAAGCGCAGAGCAAGAGGCTCAGAATGAGGCAGGCTGGCATCAGGCGCGCCATCTCAGTTCGCCTCGCTCGCGGCTTGGTCTGGGATTGCCGCCCCCGCGCCGGCGCGATAAGCCGCAACCGCCGCTTCGACAGCTTCTTCAATGGCTGCGTCGATGGCTGCATCAGTGGCTGCGTCAATCGTGTCAGCCTTGGCGTCCTGGTCCCTTATCAGGCTTTGCCGCGCGTCCAAGCTGTCGCGGGCTCGCAGCAAGCGAATCCCGCGTTGCGCCCATAGCTCGCGCTCGGTGTTATAGTCGGCTTCGTCCAACTTGCCGGTGGCATAATCTTCGTCAAGGTCGCGCATATTGGTTAGAACGCGCTCATAATAAATCTGGACGCGGTCGCCTTGGCGCTGCAGCTGTGCGTCTGCCCGCGCGGAGGCCTGGGGTGGGCGCAAAAACGGATGCGCCACCACCGCAATCGCTATCAGAAAAAATACCAGTGAAATGATTAAGCCCAGGATGCTCATTGTCAACTCGCAAGCAGCGCGCGAATGCTGCGGCTTATGTCATCATAGTTTATCGCGCCCAATACAAAGCGCTGGATCTGCCCCGATTTGTCGATGAGAAAACTTTCCGGCGGCGCTTCCACCCGGTACAGCTCGGCGATATGCTGCCCGGTGTCCTCGCCATTAGGGTAGCTGATGCCATACTCTGCGATGAAATCCAGCGCTTTTTGCCGCGAGCTCTCCAAAATGTTAATGCCGATGACCCTCAATCCGGCTGCTTCGAAGTCGCTATGCAGGGCTTGCAGGTCGGCGGCTTCGTCACGGCAGGGCGGGCACCAACTCGCCCAAAAATTGAGCAAAATCACTTTTCCGCTTAAATCCGACAGCCGCAGTTCGCCTCCGTCAAAGGATTGCAATTGAAAATCCGGCGCTGCGCCGCTGGTCGGCTTGGTGGCATTTTGCCGCGCCAACTGCAATCCCATTGTGAGCGCCAGCGCGAAGAAGCCCACTAGCAAGACGACTGCTCCCCAGCTGAACCGACGCCCGCGCGGCGGCGCGGTGGTGAGGAAATCCAATTGCTCAAGGTCGCTCATCGCTCCACCTTGCCGCGCCTAGCGCCTGTTTGCCAGGTCTTCTTCCAGGCGCTGGCGATAAAGGTCATCTGCGACCGGCGCGCTTATATCGTCCGCGCCGTGCATGCGCCGCTGCGCGCCAAAGCGCGAAATCGCGCGCGCGCCAAGCGCAATCGCCAGAATAAGCGCTGCTAGCGGCGTCAAGACTGTCAGCCAGCGCAAGACCGGGTCTTGGGGAATGCCCACTACTTGGTCGCCAAAGCGCCGCACAAAGCTGCTTATCACGGCTTGTTCATCGACGCCTTGCGCCAATTGCCGCCGAATCTCTTCTTTCCATTCGATGCAGGCGAGCGTATGACATTCATCAAGCGGGATGTTCTCGCAGACCGGGCAGTACATCTTTTCCGCGACCGCGTTGACAGCGTTGTCACTCACGACAGCATCCTGAGCCTGCGCCAAATCCGCTGCGCAGAAAAAGACGCATAAGCATAGCCAAAGCGGGAATGGCGCGCGCATAAGACCATTGAATACCAAGGGAAACGAACAATTTTTCGCAATATAAAATTTGCTCAGCATATAAGCGACATAGCGCGCTCCCGGCAGTTGCAGTTTCGGGCAGCGGCTTTGGGAACAAGGGGATGCCAAGGCGGTCATCAAGCGTCTTCTGCCCCGCGCTTGCGAACGCGCCGCGCTGGCGTGACTTTGGGGTAGGCGGCTATCACGGTGCCGATTATCAGCACGATTCCCCCCCACCATACGAGATTCACAAGAGGATTGATATAAATGCGGAATGTCGCGCGCTCGTGATTGCCGCCGAGCAGCAAGACATAGAAGTCGTTTTCCAGCGTACTGTGCGCGCCGGCGATGGTCATCGGCATGTCGGGATAATCGTCGACGCGCGGTCGGATGCGCGCCACTTGCGCGCCATTTCTCAGCACTGTCAGCTCGGCGATGTTCATCATGCGCCCGTCGACCGCCTGCGCCCGAATAAAGTTATCATACCGTAGCCCATAGTCGCCAATGACAATTGACTCGCCGCGCGTCAAGCTATGCTGCGCCTCGGTTTGGAAGACTGTGCTGCCGATGACGCCGATGCCGATGACCGTTACCCCCAGGTGAACGATATAGCCGCCATATCGGCGCTGGTTGCGGCCGAAAAGCGCCAAAACCGCTCGCATCCAGTTCTCGTCCGTAGCGCGCTGCCTAGCCCGCGCGCCGCGAAAAATCTCAAGCAGCGCCACATAACCAGCGAAGCAGACTACGCCATAGCCAAATAGAGCCACCAGCGCGCCCGTCCCCATAATCATCAGCAGCAGGACGCTGAGGACGGCCAGCGCGAAGGGGATGCTTATTGCCTTGCCCAAGCGCCGCGCTGAGGTAGCGCCCCAAGCCGACAGCGGCGCGATGCCCATTAGGATGTACATGGCGATAAACAGCGGCACCACGAAGAACTCGAAGGTGGCCGCACCAATGGTAACTTCCCTGCCCAGGAATAATTCGGAGATGATGGGCAAGCCAAAGCTGCCCCAGAATATCGCCACAAAAAGCGCGATGAATATGACATTATTCAGCACAAACATCGTTTCGCGGCTCATGATATTGGCGAATTGGCGCTCGCCTTGCAGTTCGCCGCGCTGCCAGCGCCAGAGCAGCAATATCAGCGCAATCAAGGTCATGAGCGCCCAAAATGCCAGCATCGGGAAGCCAATCTCGCTGCGGGCGAAACTGTGTACGCTTTCGATGACGCCGCTGCGCGTTGCGAAACTGCCAAACATGACCGCCGAAAAAGTCGCAATGACCAGCGTCATATTCCAGGTCTTGAGCATGCCGCGCTTTTCTTGAATCATGACGCTGTGGATGAAGGCTGTGCCGACCAGCCAAGGCAAAAATGCCGCGTTTTCGACCGGGTCCCAGCCCCAATAGCCGCCCCAACCTAAGACATCATAAGCCCAGCGCCCGCCCAAAATCAGCCCCAAGCTCAAGAAAATCCAAGCTATCAGCGTCCAGCGCCGCGTCGCTTGAATCCAGCCTGTGGACAAATCGCCAGAAGCCAGCGCCGCCAGCGCAAAAGCGAATGGGATGGTAAACCCGACAAAACCCAGGTATAGCATTGGCGGATGGATAATCATGCCAAAATGCCGCAGCAGCGGGTTTAAGCCGGTCGCGCTGGAAGCCAGATTCTCCATGCTTGGCGCAATCGCAGCGGGCGGAATCAGCGCCCTAGCCACCACCTGCTGCGACTCGGGGTTATCCGGCATGATCCACCAGCGCTCAAATGGATTTTCCAGCAGCAGCGACAGCCCGAGGAAAAAAGCCAATGTCGCCATCATGGTCGGGACTGCGTAGGGCATCAAAGGGCTTTCGGTGCGCCAATTGAGCGCAATCGCGCAAAATGTAAACAGGCTAAGCAAGAGCGACCAGAACAGCAGCGAGCCGCGCTGCGAGCCCCACAAAGCGGTGAAGCGGAAGATGGCTGGCGTCTGCGGATCGGTTACGGACCAGACATAACTCATCTGGTACTGCTCGGTCATCAGTGCCAAGACAAGCGCCGCCGTCGCAACCAGCGTAGCGGGAAAGGTCAAGAGCGCCGCGTTGCGGCCACTGCGCAGCAGCGTATCGCGCGATTCAAGACCGCTGCGGATGGCAAGCAAACAGGCGACTATGGCGTAGAGCGCCAGCAGCAGCGCCAGCGTCAATGCGGCAAGCCCGATTTCCGCAAGCATTAGTTGTGTTCCGGGATTGCGCTCAAGCCAGCGGGGGAGCTCTCTTCAAAGCGGCTCGGGCATTTCAGCAGCAATTCGCTGGCGCGAAAAATGCCCTCAGGTCCGAGTTCGCCACTGAGGATGGCTTGCGCCTCGTGCTGCAAAAGGTCCGGCAGCGCTTCGTCTTCGACCACGATTGCCAATCGCGACGCACTTGCATCCGCCAAAGCGCTTCGCAGCGCGCTAGCCAGGTCATCAAATTCGCTGGGGATATTGACTATCTCGAAGCGGATAATTGCGTTTTCGCTATCATATTCGATGCTTTCGCCCACCACCGCGCCAGAGATGCGCACGGTCTGCCCCAGGTAGGCGCTGTCTCCGAGCAGTTCGTCGACGGTGATGAAATAGCGCGCGCCTTGCAAGGTGCCAGAGACCAGCAAATACAATACCGAAGCGAGTATCAACGCGCCGCCAATTAAGAACTTGAGGCGCTCCGTCCGTTTCGGTTTCCGCAGATGCTTGGGCTTTGCCCAACTAATCTCAGCCATGTCGCTCTTCAGTTTGCTGTTTATTCGTCGTCGTCCGACGCCGATTGGCTCCAGCGAATGACAAAGACGCCGGCGATACCGGCAATGCCCATGAAGAGCACCAGCATTGACAAACCCGCTGGGGAAGCGGCGCTATCGCTGCCTTGCGCCATGGCAGCCATGCCGCTGGTCAGCAACATCAGTAGCGTCAGGACCGCCGCGGCTAATCGGTACGGTGCTAATTTGCCCATGGTCAGGACTCCAAATTGCTATGGCTATGCGTCCATTGTAGCGGTTCTTGGCGCGCAAATAAAGCGCGGCTCAAGCAAACAAATAGGCAAAGAAACATATCATATATTGGTGATATTCACCACGAAGGCGCAAAGAACACAAAGAACACAAAGAAAATAGAAAATATCTTGGTTGGATGAACTGGGAAAAATGAAGCGCGGCTCAAGCGATTTGCAGCTTGGTGATGTCGTAAACAGTGAAAGCGACGAGCAGCGTTAACGCCGCAGCCGCCACCAGCAAATATGACCAGCGATGCTTATAGCCGATTGCCCAGAAGCGCCGCAGGCTCAGAAAGATTGAGACTATGGCAATCAAATTGATTAAGAGCAGAATTGGCACGGCAGCGTCGGCGGCGACGCCGATAACTGGCAGCAGGAATGGCAGCAAAGCATATTGCAAAATGCAGCGGAGGCCAGAAAAGAGCAGCGATATCGTCAGCGCGTTTTCGGCGCGCCGCGTTTGACCGCCCTCCTTTGTCGCATCGGGCGCAGCTGAAATCGCATTTCGCTGGTTGATGAAAAGCAAGCGGCGCATGAAATCATCGGCGCGGCTGAAGTTCACGTTGCTTACCATGCGGTATCCTAGCTGCTAGCGCGCTGGTTATGTTGCCAGTCTAGCATTGCGCCCCCAAGAGCGCCATGTTTATTCATCGTCCAGCAGCTGATCCTGGCTATCGAGGAAAGCTACCAAGTCTGCCAAATGCTGGGCGCTAAGCTGGCTGCCATAGAAATCCGGCATCAAGGGCGGATAATCCGGGCTGGTGTATGCCAGGGGGCGCACGATGCTTTCAACCAAATACTGCCGATGACTATATGCGCTTAGTTCCGGCTGCCGCAATCGCAAATCGTTGATGCGGGTCCAGGTGCCGGCGGTCAAAGGCGCGACGGCATCATTCTCGTGGCAGCCGGCGCAGCCTAGCGCGACGCCGCCCAGCGCTGGCTCCAGACCGTTGTAAAGCAGTTGCCCCGCCAGCGGGTCGCCGAATGTCGCTTCTAGTTCCAGCAAGATGGCGTCGACATCGTCGCCCACCGATTGCGCCGCGATTAAATCTTCTAAACTTACCAAGTCCAGGGTCTGTTCGAGCATGGTATCAGTCTCGGTCGCGGAGGGAAGGTAGCCACAGCGCAGCGCCATCGACTGATAGAGCGCTCCCAAGCGAAAGAGATTGGCTATTGCCAAATCATAGTCACCCGCGAAATCCGGGCTCAAATAGCCAGCAAGCGTCGTCTGCCGTGCCTGCAATTCCGCGGACGCGCAGCCGTCAATTTGCGCGCTCGCGCCATAGCCAGGGATTAGCATGGCGAGCCAGAGCACGAGCGCTAATTTTATTCCTTGCGGCTCCATCGCAGCTCCATCGCGCGTTCGGCTGCTTCCTATCGCAATCAAAAAGCCCCCGATTCCGAGGGCTTGAGCGGGTCAAATGTGACTGTTATGCCTGTGTCATGATGAAGGCAATCACATCAGCCAACTGCTGGTCGGTCATTTGCCGCGTGCCGAAATCGGCCGGCATCACGCCCGAACTGTAGGTATCAACAACATAAGCCGCCGGCTGGACGATGCTTTCTATCAAGTAGCGCTCGCCGCTGTATCCGGCGAATTGCGGCTCCGCCAGGCGCTCGTTGAGCACGCGCGTCCAAGTGCCAATGGTATCGGGCGCGGATGCGCCGTCGCGGTGGCAGCTGGTGCAGCCAAACTTGGTATCGTAGAGAATCGCGCCATTGCCAGCGCTGCCTTCGATTTCCTCTTCCGCCCAGCGCGCCAAAATCTTTTCTGGGTTGTCGCCAGCTGGGTCCGGCTGTGGGATGCCCGGCACAGAGCCGTCAGACAGAGGCTTGCCGTACTGCTCGACAGCCAGGAAATCTTCCATAGTCCAGTTGCCGCCTTGGTCCCAATTCAAGATATATGCAGCCAGGTCTTCAATCTGATCTTGCCGCAGCGAACCGCCTGCCAGCTGCGACCAAGCGACCATGCCGCCGTCGCTGTTGGGCCAGACGTTCAGGCTGCCGGGGCGGCCGTGTATCAAGGTGGTGATGATATAACCGCGCAAGTCGCCCGCCCAGCCAACTTGCGCGAGCCGCGTGCCATTATTATTGAAGAAAACTTCAACCTCGTTGAATTCGGTGCGGTCGCTGTCTTCGATGCTATCCCAGAGTGGGAAAAGACCTTTGTCCACAGCCGCGCTCAAACTGCCAAGAATCGCTTGGCGCGCCGCGACAGCCTCGGCTATGAGGCTTTTCTGGTTGTCGATTTCAGCCTGTATGGCTTCCATTTCGGCGGCGATTTCGTTTTGCCGTTCCGCGCTCGGCGGGGCAAGGGCGTCGGTCAGCTCTGCCAGCAGATCGTCGCTGTTGTCGCTCAGGCGCACCAGCCTGCGGTTGGCATTGGTGATGGCGGCGGTCTGCTCGCCGACCGGGTCATAACCGAAGAAATGCGGATTGTTCAGCCCCGGTGCCCGTCGCAGCGCGCCATAGCCCGATTCGCCATGGCATTCGGCGCAAAGCGAGGCATACAATTCGGCACCGCGCTCTACCGAGCGGCCATTATGTTGATATACGAAGGCTTGCATGCGCGCTTCTTCGTTGATGGCAACCCAACCGACCAGAATCATGATGGCGACGAACATGATGATGCCCGTCAATATGCGACTCTCGACTGATTTAATGAACATGTATCGGTCCTAGAACTCGGTTGCTAAATCGCTTGCTCGGATGACGATTTCGCCGCTTCGCTTCGGATGCACGATTTCAGATGAACGATTCATAAGCCTAGTCGAAATAAGCCGAGGCTTCGTGAATGAACAGGTGATCGCTGAAGATGCGCCGGGCTGGAATCGGATTGCCGTCCGCGTCCAAGACGGGGACTTCTTCCGTCAAAGGCGCGCCCATTTCATCATGCATCGGATTGCCGTCTTCGTCCAGAACGGGCACAGCTTCGGTGGCGTAAACAAAGCGCGGGTTGCCGTCTTCGTCCAGTTGCACGTCGCCGCCTTCGATGACGACGCTGTCCCAGCTGACTACCCAATCCAGGCGCTTCAAGCCTTGCTGATTATCGGTGATGACCAGCGCGCCCCAAACATTGGGCAGCTCATTAGGCGCTTCTTCCAAGTGATGGTTGAACTCTTCCAGCACGCGCATCAGCACAGGCGCTTCCATTTCCGGAATCGAGCGGAAACGCAGTGGCACTTGGTTGGCGCTCAGCTTTTGGAATTTCAACTCGTCGACCATCTGCTGGTACTGGCCATTCGCCGCGGTTTCTCCATTTACTTCGGTGATGATGTCCGCCGCGGACAAACCTTCATGTCCATGGAATTGGTCTGTGGTATAAGCGCCGGCGATCATTTGGTCAAAGGGGATGGTGCGGCCGATGCCGACCTTGCTATGCGCTGGCTCGAAGGTCAGTTCGTGGACAATTTCGGTTTCTGCCGACGTCTTGACCGCGAACTTGGCTAAGCCCATATAACTGAGAATCGTGGTCGCCGAAACCAGCAGCATGGCTATCGTCAACATGAAACGGCGATGCGCGAAACGGCGGCTCGGTGTTACATCAAGGTAGGGCAGCAGCGCTAAACCACCAAGCGCGACCGTCGGGAAGGCGACGCCCCAGATGAACTTGTCGCCCAGCTTGAGCGCGCCTTGTATCCAAAGGAAGTACCATGGCGCTGTTGTGCCCAGGGGCGTTACTTGCGGGTCGGCGTGATTCTCCAGCGGCGCGTGATAGAACCAGATGCACAGCACAGTGATGATGAAGGTGGTCGCGCCCAGCCACATTAACTCGTTGGTCAAAATGTCGGGGATGAAATAAACACGCTTGTCCAGTGGCACGCGCTTGGCTGAGTCTTCGCCGATATTCTCTTTCTGTGGCGGCAGGCTGTAACCGTGGATGATGACCTTGTAATAATGAACGCCGAAGAAGACAAATAGCAGGGCCGGCAGCGCCAGCACATGCAGCAGATAAAAGCGCAGCAAACCGTTCGCGCCCAGCTCGGGCGCGCCGCGCAGCAGCAAGTTGACCTGGTCACCAACCACCGGCGTCGCTTCCGCCATGGACGCGCCAATCGTTACCGCCCATAGCGACAACTGATCCCAAGGCAATAGGTAGCCCGAGAAGCTGAGGAATCCGGTTATCACCAAGAGCAATAGACCGCTGAACCAGGTGAATTGCCGCGGTTTTTTATAACTGCCGGTTATCCACGTTCGCATCATGTGCAGCGTCACCACAGCGACCATGAATTCCGCCCCCAGTCGGTGCATGTCGCGCATGAGCTGGCCCAAAGGCACATTGCTGAGGATGGTCAGCATGTCGCCATAGGCGATTTCCGGCGAGGGCGTATACCAAAGCATCAAAAGAATGCCGGTTATCGTCTCGAAGAAAACAAAATAAGACGATAGCCAGCCCAAGCGGAAGCTAGGATACATGCCGGTTACATCGCGGTTGAAGTATGAAGGGCGCATGTGCAGCCAGAAGCCATCGGCATGCGGCGTCAAACGCGGGTTGGGACGCCGACTGGCAGTATCGCCGCGCAATGCTTCGCGCAGGTCCTGCACATTCATGCCGGCGGTCAGACGCTCCATCGAGTCGTCTATGCCTTCAAAGACGGCTTTTTTGAAGCCTTTTTCCTTGACATCATCGAGGAATGACGGGAAGGGCAGAATGGACATAGATGCTCCTCGCCTTAGTACAGCTTAAGCGTATGCTGGTTCAATGCAGTTCTCCGACAATGCGCGCGCCGGTATCAATCTGAATGCTTGTGATTTCGCGCGTGAGGTCGAGCGGAATTGCGCCGCCATCAGCCGGCGTAACCAGGGTCGTGCCATCGGCATAAGTAACCGTGGCGATGAAGCGATCCAGATTGCGCGGCGCTGGACCCTCGATCCACTGCCCGTTGAGTTGAAACTTCGAGCCGTGGCAAGGGCATTCAAAGCGGAAGTTGGTTGGCACCCATTTTGGCAAACAGCCCAGGTGCGTACAGACCTGGTACAAGGCGCGCAAGCCCTCTGGCGTATGGGAGATATGAAAGCGGCCCGAAGCCACGGTCACGGGCGGCGCGCCGGCGCTCGGCAACTCTTCTGGATCAAAGGCGAAGGTGCCGCCGAATTCGCCTTCTTTGAAGCGCGGGAAGGCGAACCAAATCAAGCCGGCCGAGGTCTCGCCCAGCAGCAGCGCCATGGACGCGATCCAGATGTAATTGAGGAATTCGCGGCGGCTGGGCGCTGTTACTTGTACGGAGGGCGCGGCGGCGGTCCTGGGGACCGCGGCGCTCATGGATGTCGGTCGTGCGGATTGTGCAGTAGCCATAATCTCTCGGTGTCCTCCCCGCCCAACAGGAGCTTATGGAGTCGATTCGCTGGTATTTACACGCTAGCTATTTCAATCGTTAAATATATCACAATCGGATAGGTGGATACAAGTGAAATGTTTTGGGGATTCGGGGTAGAATACTCAATAGCATTTACTGGCCGAAAGCTTAGCAGATGTCGACTATCACCATCCAGCCGAACGACCGGCATCTCCAGAAATATTACGATACCGTCAAGGAACTGCGCGATCGGCAAGTCAAGCCGACCGAAGGCAATCTCCGCCGCGCCTTTGGAACACTCCTGACCGGGTTGGGCAAACGCCGCAAGCTGACCCTGATTGACGAATATGCCACTCAAGGCAAAGGCAGACGCCATATTCGTCCCGATGGTGCCCTGGTCGACGAGTGGAAGCGTCCCTTCGCCTTCTGGGAAGCCAAAGACAGCAGCGACAATCTCTACATCGAAATCGAAAACAAGAAAGCCGTCGGTTATCCGCTTGATAACATCATCTTTGAAGACACCATCACCGCCGTATTATATCAGGACGGCTACGAAGCCCGCCGCACTTATATCCGCGAAAAGAAGAATTTCGCCACACTTTTGACACAGTACTTCAATTACAAGGAACAGCAACGCCAGAACTTCAATGAAGCGGTGCAGAGTTACGGCGAGCAAATCCGCGAAATCGCCACTCAGCTCAAAGACAAGATCGACGCCGCCCACCAAGACAACCCCGAATTCCAGCGCCAGTTCGACGAATTCATGTTGCTTTGCCGAAGCTCGCTCAATCCCAATATCAGCATCGAAGCCGTCGACGAAATGCTCATCCAGCACCTCATGACCGAGCCCATCATTCGCCGCGTCTTTAACGTGCCGCACTTCGCCCAAACAAATGTCATTGCCGCCAAAATCGAAGAGGTCATACGCTCGCTAACCAGCTCATACTTCAATCGAAGTGATTTCTACGGCGGTCCTCTCGACAAGTTCCATCGCGCCATTGAAGAAGCCTCGCAAGACCTTGATTTCAGCGACAAGCAGACCTTCATCAACTCCGTCTATGAGAAGTTCTTCCAGGGATACAGCGTCGACATCTCCGACACCCACGGCATCGTATACACGCCGCAAGAGATCGTCGACTTCATGTGCGCCGCCGTCGAAGAAGTACTGCGAACGGAGTTTGGCAAGAAGCTCGGGGATGAAGGCATCGTCATCATCGACCCCGCCACCGGCACCGGCAACTTCGTCGTCAACCTGCTGCGCCGCGCCTATAAGCGCAACCTGCGCCAGTTCGAGGACTTCTACCGCCAGCGCCTCTTCGCCAACGAAGTCATGCTCATGCCCTATTACATCGCCTCGCTTAATATCGAGCGCGAATATTACGAGCTGACGGGCAAAGCCGCGCCCTTCGAGGGACTCTGCTTCGTCGACACCCTCGATCTGGCCCGCGAGCGCCAGTTGACCTTCTTCAACGAGAAAAACACCGAGCGCGTCGAGCGCCAGAAAAACGCCGACATCAACGTCATCATCGGCAACCCGCCTTACAATGTGGGGCAGGTGAACGAGAACGACAACAACAAGAACCGCAAATACGATGTCATCGACAAGCGCATCCGTCAGACATACGCCAAAGATTCAAAGGCGACGCTCAAGAATCAGCTTTATGACGCCTATGTGCGCTTCTGGCGTTGGGCGACGGATAGGCTGGGCGACCGTCCGGGTGTTGTCTGCTATGTCAGCAACAACAGCTTTGTTGATCAGTACACTTTCGACGGCATGAGAAAGCATTTAATGCAAGATTTCGACCATATCTACCATCTGGATTTGCATGGCAATGTGCGCCAGAATCCCAAAATCAGCGGCACGACGCATAACGTATTCGGCATTCAAGTCGGCGTCGGCATCACGCTGGCGATTAGGACGGCGCCGAATGAAAACACTTGATTTGTGCTATAATGATGCAATAGTGTCTGCGCAACGTGGTGTAAGGCAGGAGAGAAGACGTGGCTGCACAACGAACCGAGAGCGACCGCATCATCGCCATTGAAGCAACCTATGAACATTTGGCGACCAAAGCCGATGTCGCCAATCTGCGAACGGATATCGCTAATCTGCGCACAGAATTGAAATCAGATGACGGGATGCTAAAATCGGATTTACAAGCCGATATCGCAAGTCTGAGAAAAGAATCCGGAAGTTTTCAATCGCGGGTCGATACTTCGTTTCGCAACCTTAAATGGTTTCTTGGCATTTTATTCACACTTGCCACGATTGCGGTTGCTGTCATTAATATCGTTGTCACTATCGCCCTTGCGTTGATATTGCGTGGCGCTTGATTGCCAAGGAGGGTTCAATGGAGCATATTGACTATCAGAACCGCATTGCCGAGTTGGAGCAGTTGGTGTATCAACTGAGCAATCGCGTCACAGCGCTTGAAGCCGTCCAGCCGCACATGGCGACCAAAGCCGACATGATTGCCTCGCGTGGCATCTTCAATTTTCATTTTGGCAAGCGTAAGAGCAAGGACGCGGGATCATCCTTCTGGCTTGACAGCAATTGAATTTTCTGCAGCTAATGCTTTCTCCACCAGTGCTGGTTCTGTTGATAATTCTCTTTGCGACATTGTTAAAATAATCCATGTCCACTGACAAGCGGCAAGGCAAGCTCTTCTACCATCGCCTGCCCGAATTCTCGCGCAAAGATAAAAAACTTGATTTCCTCAAAGATAGCAGTCTGCGCACCGTCAACTGGCGGCGACTGACGCCCAACCAATCACACACCTGGCTCACAACCGACACCGAAGACGAATTCGACTCCTACCTCCCCATCGGCAGCAAAGAAGCCAAACGCGCCAATCACGACCAAGCCGAAACTGTTTTCAAGACCTATTCTGGTGGAGTCAAGACGAACCGGGATCAATGGGTCTTCGATTTTGCCTTTGACCCGCTTGCTAAGCGAATGCGTCGGTTCGTCGAGGACTACAATGCCGAAGTCGACCGATATAAGTGGCAAGTCAACAAACCTGCTGTCGACGAATTTGTGGATTATGACAAGCTCAAGTGGGACGGGACACTTAAGAACGACTTGCATAAGGGCAATCATGGCCACTTCGAGCTAAGCCGAATACGCCGTTCTTCGTACCGACCGTATACTAAAAAGTGCTACTATTTTGACGGTCAATTGAGTAATAGTGTCTACCTCCAACCATATTTCTTCCCCGACGAGAATTCCGAAACGGAAAACCAAATGATGTGGTACAAGGTGGGCGTTGACTGGCCACAGTACGCGCTGATGGTCAACAACATTCCCGACCTTATGCCTCAATCCGGCAGCCAATGCTTCCCCTTCTACACATACGACGAAGACGGCAGCAACCGCCGCGAAAACATCACCGACTACGCCCTCGACCTATTCCGCAGCCACTACCACGACCCGGCCATCTCCAAGTGGGACATCTTCTACTACGTCTACGGCCTGCTGCACCATCCCGGCTACCGCCAGCGCTACGCCCTTGATCTCAAACGCAATCTGCCCAGAATCCCGTTCGCGCCCCCCACCCCAAACCCCTCCCCCACACGGAGGGAGGGGCTTTCATCGCCAGAATCAAGCTCACTAGAACCTAGCTCCCCTTCCCTCATTTTGGGAAACATCCCCCGTGAGGCGGGGGACCGAGGGGGCGCAGGGGCCGGGGGATGGGGGCAAGAAAACCCCTTCCAGGCTTTCTCCCGCGCCGGCCAGCAACTCGCCGAGCTGCACCTCAACTACGAATCCGTCGAGCGCTACCCACTCGACTGGCAGGCGACGCGCCAGCCCATCATGCATCGCGTCGAGAAAATGCTGCCCAAAGGCAAAGTCAATTCAAGCGCGGGCAATTACAAGGTCTACGAGACGCTCAGATACAACGGCAGTCTGACCCTGCATGGCATCCCCAAGCGCGCCTTCGCATATCGCCTGGGCAATCGCTCGGCGCTGGACTGGATCGTCGATCAATACCGCGTCAAAACCGACAAGCGCAGCGGCATCACCCACGACCCCAATGGCTACAGCGACGACCCGCAATATATCCTTAAGCTCATTGAGCGCGTCATCACCGTCAGTCTGCGCACGGTTGATATTGTCGATGCGCTGGCAAAATTGCCCTTCCGCGCCGAATAAGCATTCTCGCAACCCTTGCTAATAAGCCAACACTGTATCCCCCGCGCGCTCTGTGGTTAAATCAGCGCCATGAGCACGCAAATCATCAGCCACGGCAAGCTCACCTGGCTCGACCTGGCACACCCTAGCGAAGCCGATGTCGCCCGCTTGAGCGAACGCTTCCCCTTTTTCCACCCGCTTAACCTAGAAGACATCCGCAGCCCCATCGAACGCCCCAAGCTCGATTATGACGATGATTACATCTTCGCGGTCATGCACTTCCCAATCTGGGATGCCCACCACGAAATCTCGCGCGCCGCCGAAGTCGATTTCTTCGTCGGGCGCGACTTTGTCGTAACCGTGCACAACGGGCTGCTCAGACCGCTGGTGACACGCGTCGAGCGCTGTCAAGCCGACCCCGCCGCGCGCGAGCATCTGCTGGGGCGCGGTGCCAAGCGGGCTTTCCACATGCTCGTCGACAGCTTGGTGGATTACATCTTTCCTATCCTTGGCAAGGTGGACAAGCGCATCCACGCCATTGAAGACGCGCTATTTGAATCCCATGCCAAGCGCGTCATCCAAGATATCGCGCTGCTGCGCCGCGATATCATCTCGCTGCGCCGCATCATCCGCCAGCAAATCCCCATCGCGCAGCAGCTCGAAGCCGTCCGACACCCCATCCTGCTCGGTGAGATGGAAGAATACTTCGGCGATATCGCCGATCATCTCTTCAAATTGCGCGATATCATTGACGAGAACTATGAAATCATCAACAGCTTCGCCGATACCGCCGATACCCTTGCGAGCTATCGCATCAACGAAGTCATGCGCATTCTCACCGTCATTTCCGTCATCATGCTGCCGCTCACGCTCATATCCAGCATCTATGGCATGAACATTGAACTTCCCTTTGCCGATGATAACAAGGCCTTTATAATCACCTCTGGCGCAATGTTATTGCTTGTCATCTTAATGCTGATTTATTTCCGTAAGCGCAACTGGCTATGAGCACACCTTCTTTAGCGTCCGCAACTTACATTGATTCGGAGCGCGACTTGAAGCAACTGGTCGATGCGCTGCTGATGGAGCGGCGCGTCGCCTGCGATACCGAATCCAACAGCCTCTACGCCTACCGCGAAGAGACCTGCCTCATCCAACTGTCGACGCCGGACAAGATGTCTTGATTGACCCGCTGCAAATCGCCGATATGAGCGCCTTGGGCGCGCTCTTCGCCGATCCGCAAATCGAAAAGGTCTTCCACGCTGCGGAATACGATTTAATCTGCCTCAAGCGCGATTTTGATTTTGATGTGCATCCTGTCTTTGATACCATGGCTGCCGCGCGCGTCTGTGGCTTTAGGCGCATCGGCTTGGGAAAAATGCTGCTGGACCTACTGGGCGTCTACCACAGCAAAAAGCATCAGACCGATGATTGGGCACAGCGCCCCCTGCCAGCGAGCCATCGCCGCTACGCGCAGATGGATACGCATTACTTGCTGGCTTTGCGCGATATGCTTTATGGTGAATTGCAGCTAAGGGACCGGCTGGAAGAAGCCTACGAGTACTTTGCCGACGTTACGGCTTTTCAAATAAAATCCCAAAAATTTAACCCAGATGGCTTCTGGGATTTGTGCCGGCCAAGGGACTTGTCTCCGCGCCAAGCCGCTGTCTTGCGCGAGCTGTATATCCTGCGCGATGAATTGGCGCAGCATTACGATTACCCTTCGCAAAAGCTCATCACGAACAAGGCTTTGCTCAAGCTGGCGGCTGCAGCGCCGCGACAGCTTAATCGGCTCTTTGGCGTTTCGGGATTGCCGTCCTGGTTGGTTCGCCAAAATGGCGATGAAATTCTGCAAGCGATTTCGCATGGCAGCAGCTGCCTCGCGCCGCCGGGACCGCCGCATCGTTCGGCGATTCCAGCGCCGGTCGTGGATTGCTATACCGCGCTGCACAGTTGGCGCAAGGCAACCGCTAATGCGCGCGGCGTGGAATCCGACGTGATTTTGAGCAAGCGCAGCATGTGGGCGCTCGCGGAGCGCAAACCCGCATCTGTCGAAGAGCTGGAAGGCATTGTTGGCTTGGGTCCCTGGCGGCGGGCTGCCTATGGCGGTGCCCTGGTCGCTGTTGTCAATGGGCAGGGCAGTTAGGCAGTTAGCGACTATGCCGCGTCACGCCAGCCTGCCGCTCTGGGAGCAGCTATCAGTCGAGCAAAAGTTGGAAACCTTGCGCGGTCAAATGCTCGATCTATACCGCTACCAACTCGCTGGGGCTTATGCGAGCATCATGCAAATCCTAAAGGCGCACCAGCCAGCAGATGACAAAGAAGCGGCGGATGTCGAGTTAATCAAGCGCTTGCTAAGTGAACATCCCGATATCCTCAGTATGCGCTGCGAAGTCGGTCATATTACCGCCTCGGCTTTAATTGTCGACCGCGCTAGCGGACGCGCGCTGCTGCACTTTCACAAGCGCTTGGGACGCTGGCTGCAGGTCGGTGGTCATGCCGAATACGAAACCGATATCGCGGCTGTCGCCCTGCGCGAGGCGCGCGAAGAGACTGGCTTGCCCGACCTTGAGTTTTTCCCGCCTGGCGATTCCGCTGCGCCAATCGACATTGACGTGCATCGCATCCCACGGCGCTTAGATAAGCCGCCGCACCTGCATCTCGATTTCCGCTTTCTGCTATTAACGCGGCGGCCGGGGTCGCTCGCGCCAGCCGCGGGTGAATCGACTCTGCTCAAGTGGTTGAGCTTCGACGAGGCGCTCGCGCTTGCTGCCGGAATCGACCCCGCGCTGAAAAGACTGCTGCGGAAGGGGCAATGTCTTCTGCGCGACCTGCCATCGCCTGATGATTTTAATTCGCCGTAATTACTTGCCAGGGCCGCGCCATGGCAATCGCGTCAAAATTAATTTACCGCAGTGTCTGCGCCTCCCTCAGCGCTCAAGAAAATTTGACGCGATTGCCTTGAAGTTGTCCCCGTTTACTATTGACAAATCTAACATTATCGCTAAAGTAAGGTTCAGAAGTATCGCTATAATTTGAAATCACCTGCGCCAGTGTGGATTTCCGCGCCTTGACAATAAGGCGGAATCCTTTCTGTTTGTATTCCTTTGTATTTCCCAGCAAGAGATCGGGTAGGCCCGCAATAGTGAATTATGGTCAGCGCGTTCTTTTCGCTATTTGAGATTAGCCCTTTATTATCCGAAACGATACAACACCAAATGAATATCGCTTTGCCTATCGCGCAATGCCTTGTTATGCTCTCAATATAATTTCAGGCCAGCTAGATAGGCAGCGACATGCCCCCAACTCGCAGCGATCTTCTGCGCGCAATCCGCGACGAGATTGTCAAGCTCAGAGAATCACCACTTTACCAATTTCGCGTCGATAATGGCTATTACCCGGTGATAGGGCAGGGCAGCCACTATGCCGCTGTCATGTTCATTGGCGAAGCGCCAGGCAAGAACGAAGCCAAAAATGGTCGCCCTTTCTGCGGCGCGTCGGGGCGGGTGCTGGACGACTTGCTCGAGTCGATTCAAGTTCCCCGAGAAGATGTATACGTTACCAATATCGTCAAAGATCGTCCGCCCAACAATCGCGATCCACAGCGCGCCGAAATTGAGCTCTACGCGCCATTCCTCCAGCGGCAGATTGATATCATCCAACCCCAGGTTATCGCTACCCTGGGCAGATTCTCGATGGAGTTCATCTTGCGTCATTTCGGCTCAATCAAAGCCGGGCAGCGCATTAGCCAGTTGCACGGTACTGTCATCAGCGTACAAACCAGCTACGGAGAGGCGTCGGTAATTCCACTTTTTCATCCAGCCGCGGCGCTATACAACGCGAATCAACGCTCGACCCTGGAGCAAGATTTTCAAGTATTGAAACAGTTAATCGCCGAATAGCAAGCTGCCATGAACCCGAGCGCCTTATCGCAGCGGGTGCGGGTGTCGCGGTCCATGGACATGGTCTGGGATTGGGCAGATGTAGGGCGTCTTCTCAATTGCCGCCTTGAATTCGGCTTGGGCGGCGGCCAGCTTCTGTGGCGCAAGCACCAGCTCGGCGGCGGATAGCGCCATGACTTTGGCGGCGTACATCATGCCTTTGTGGCCTATTGACGTTCGCCCAGTCGCGACAACGCCCCAGGAATGCGCCGCGGCGCGGCTGGACCAGGTGGCGGTTTGCAGCATGCTGCAGGGCGCGTACCAGCTCATGTCGCCCATGTCCGTCGAGCCGGGCGAAACCAAGCCTTTGTCATGGCTCGGCAGCACAGCGCCGATAAGCGGCTGATTGGCTGTTTGCGCGTCAAGGCCGCAGCGGTCGATTAGAGTCTTGACATTGGCTTCATCAAAATGGGCATTGATGCGCGCGGCGTAGGCTTGTTCTTCATCGGTGAAGTTGATGCCACCCAATTCTTGCATCACGTCATATTGCAGGTCGGCCAGCGCTTCGTTGGAAAGGACGCGGGTCGAGCCCGATTTATAAACGATATCCACTTCGGTATCAGTCATCATTGCCGCGCCTTTGGCAATGCGCATCACGCGCTGGCAGACGTCGGCGAGGTTTTGCGGGTCCTGGGCGCGCACATAATAGTAACTCTCGGCGTAGTCGGGCACGACGTTTGGCGCTAGCCCACCGCTGAGAATGATATAATGCAGGCGCACGTCATCGCTTACATGCTCGCGCAGATAATTGACGCCGATGTTCATCAATTCCAGCGCGTCAAGGGCAGAGCGCCCAGAATGCGGGTCGGCGGCGGCATGCGCCGACTTGCCCTTGAATCGAAAATAATAGCGATTGACACTAAGCATGCTGCCCTTCATCGCGGTATTGATATACCAAGGATGCCAGTTGAAAGTCGCGTCAAGGTCGTCGAATGCGCCGGCGCGCCCCATGAAGACTTTGCCGCTGCCACCCTCTTCGGCGGGGCAGCCATAATAGCGGACGGTTCCCGCGCTGCCCCTACTCTCTAGCCATTGCTTAAAGGCGACGGCGGCTGCCAGGCAGCCCGTGCCCAGCAGATTATGTCCGCAGCCGTGGCCCGGCTCCCCTGCTGTGATTGGGTCCGGGCTGTCTTGGTTCTGCTGTGATAAGCCCGGCAGGGCATCGTATTCGCCGGCAAAGGCGATGACGGGTTTGCCCGCTCCCCACTCGGCAGCGAACGCTGTGCTTAAGCCCCCGATATCCCATTTGATGCGAAAGCCTTCCTTTTCCAGGAAGTCCGCTTGCAGCTTCGACGCTTCGAATTCCAGGAATTGCAACTCGGGCTTATCCCATATTTCGTCTGCCATGGCTGTGAAGCGGATTTGATGTTCGTCGAGCCAGTCGGCAATATCTTGTTTCCTGCGCATGTTATTTGTCCTAGTCTCTTTTTATATAAACCGCGGCGCCCATGCGCCGAGAAGGCTGGTTTTGTGTGAGCGCGACCTTCCTGGTCCTTAAGGCTGCCGCTGAGCGGCTGTTTGAAAAATAAATATAAGCGCCTGGTACAATGTCTGCTATACTCATTGTTAGTTCATTGCTAGTCTATTGCCAGTTCATTGCTAATCCATTTAGGGTCTCCATTAGGGTCTCCAGAGGAAGAATGCAGACAATCACCGTATTTGGCAGTTCCCAAGTCCCGCCAAGCGCTGCCCTGTACCATACTGCCGTCGACATTGGCGAAGGCCTTGCGCGAGCTGGTTATCAAGTGATGACCGGCGGCTATTACGGCATGATGGAAGCGGTCAGCAAAGGCGCGCGCCAAGCCGCGGGCCACGTGATAGGCGTAACCACAGATCAGATTGGCAAGCGCTACAATTTGCAGCCAAACAGCTACAACTGCGAAATTGTTCACTTTGCCGACCTGCGCGATCGTCTCTCCTACATGGTCCAAAACGCCGACGCCTACCTGGCCATGCCCGGCGGCACCGGCACCTTGCACGAAATCGCCGAAACTTGGGAACTCATGCGTATCGGCGGCATCCCAGACCGCCCCTTCGTTTGTTATGGGGAACTTTGGCAAGGCATCATTGGCGCGCTGCAAGCAAGCCCCTACCTCGGTGTAGGCTATAAGGGCATGATTAATATCGCGCGCACATCGGAAGAAGCGCTGTCGCATTTTAATGGTCACGGGCTGCGCCAAGATGGGGCGAGTTAGCAGAACGAAATGAATGCAGCTACACGGTTGCCAAAGCAGCGAGAGTTGCCAAAGCGGCGAAAAACGAACGCGCCGCTACCCCATGTCTGTCGCCAGCGCGGCGCGAGCGGACGCTTCGCGACGCCGGCGCGGACACTGTTGGCTGTCGTCGCGCTGCTCTGCCTGGTTTTCTATGAATCGGGCAAGCCTGTAAATGCGCAAGAGGATCTGCCATCCGAGCTTGACGCGCTCGAACGCCCGCTGCAAGCCTGGCTGCCGGTCCCGCTGATTTCCGACGAATCTGGCGTCGCATTCGCGCTATTGCAAGAGCACACAAGCGACTTCTCGGCAAACAATGATATCAATGTCGAATTCCGCATCAAAGATGTGGGCGTGACCGGCGGCATCATGTCGTCGATTCGCGCCGCGAGCGAGGTCGCCCCCGGCGCGCTGCCCGATGTCGCGCTTATCCGCCGGCGCGACTTCACACCGACACAGGCGCGGCAGTACCTGTACTCGATGGAAAATCTCTTCTCTTCCGCTTTGATAAGCGACTTGGGTACCGCGCTGGAATCCGGTCAGATTCCGCAAGATGGCAGCATGGAACTTTATGGGCTGCCTTATTTCTTTGAGGTATTGCACGCGGTCGCGACTCAGCCCTTGGCGGCCAGTCCATTGAGCCTCCGCTTCGATGATGTGCTTGCAAAGAGCGCGACGCTGCTTTTCCCGGCTGCGCGCAGCACCGGTTTGAACGAAACCTTTTACTTGCAGTATCTGACCGCGGGCGGCTCTAGCCCGCGCAACGATGTCGTCGAGGTTGATGAAAGCGCGCTCTTCGCCGTTTTGGAATTCTATGAGCAGCTTGTTAATCAAGCGCTAATTCCGGTCGACGTACTCAGCTATCAATCCCCAATACAGTACATGCCGGAGTTTCTTAGCGGCGCAGACCCAGCGAAAGTCGCCGTATTTTCCTCAAGTCAATTCTTGTCAATGCTCGGCCAGCATGACGCGGAATTGTTCCCTTCTAACATCCCAACCGCTAATGGCGAAAGCCTGGCGACGCGCGATGGCTGGCTGTGGGTAATCATCACGCCCGAGCAAAGACGCCAGACGCTCTCGGCTCGTTTTCTGGAATGGATGACCGAACCGGCTTTTCATGCCGAATTCGCCAAGGCGCTTTATCAACTGCCAACGCAGCCGGCGATACTGGGGGACAGTTTGCCGGAAAACGTGGACCACGAATTTTATGAAGAGCTCTTGTACAAGGGCATCTTGCCACTGCAAGAAAGCGAGGGTGGCTCTGCCCCGCGCATCATGCAAGAAGCGCTAATCCGCGTCTTGCATGATGAAGCCAGCGCAGCAGCCGCAACGCGACAAGTTATGAACCAATTCGCGGACCGCTAGGGGTCAAGCGATTATTGATTTTTGATAAAAACGATGGGTCTTGTAGATTTTGCTGCCCAGATTGACGCTGATGCTAATTAGCGGATTGGTCTCCAATATCCAGCCGGAATCCAAATACTCATACTGCGATGGCAAAAGCGCCTTCATCAGCGCCAGGAACATCGCCAGCTCGACGCCTTTATTGCGATATTCTTTTTTGACGCCCATCAAAGGCATGCGCACGCCGCGAATCGACTTGCGAATCTTCCAATGCCATGCCACTTGCGCCATCGTCAGCGCTTCTGGGACGCCGGGGCGCGGATAGGCGCGCTGCAGCGGCTCGTTGAAATTGGGAATCGACAGGGCGAAGCCAACCGGCTCGCCGGCGATTTCGGCAAAGAAAGCCAGGTCCGGCTCCACCAGCATACCCAAGTCATCAACCAAGGCTTGCAATTCCGCTTCGTTCATGGGGATAAAGCCCCAATTTTGCTCCCAAGCGGCATTGTATATTTCCTGAAAGCGCTTGAATTCGTTTTTCTTGTCGCGCCCGTTAAATTTGCGCACGTTTATGCCACTGCGTTTTGCAGCGCGGCTCACCAAACGTTCCAGGCGCGTCAAAGTATCATTGGCTTGAATCAATTCGCGGTCCATGTACAAGCAATGCAGGTCCATCGCCTTTTCGAAGCCCGCCGCTTCCACCAGCGACTGATAATATGGCGGATTATATGGCATCATAATGACGGGCGGAGAAAAGTTGTCGATGAGCAATCCGCATTCCTCGTTGGTCGTGAATGTCGCGGGGCCGCGGATTGCCTCTGCGCCCCGCCCTGCCACCCACTCGCAGGCGGCATCAAGCAGCGCCTGGGCGACCTGCGGCTGGTTGACGGTCTCGAACATGCCGAAGAAACCGATATTCTCGTCTTGGTAGCGATTGTGCTCGTGGTTGATGAAAGCGACAATCGTGCCTAGCATTTGCTCGTCGCGCCATGCCGCAAGAAATTCGCCCTCCATATATTGCCAAGCTGGGTGCTTTTTTTTGTCCAGCAGTTGACGCCGCATGGAAAGCAATGGCGGCGCCCAATTGGGGTCTTGCGCGTAATGCCGCCAGGGGAAACGGAAGAAACTAGCGAATTCTCTGCGATTGGCTAGGGGGCGAATCTCGATCAAAATCGTCTACACCTTCATAATGACTGGTACAAAACCCAATTTATATCTTGACAGCCTAGTTCATGATTGCTATTATACTGGACAATTATTCCGTAGTAGCTCAATTGGCAGAGCGATCGGCTGTTAACCGATAGGTTCTTGGTTCAAGTCCAAGCTACGGAGCAAGAAGATAGTTGCGCCAAATTCGCCGCACAAGAGTAAGGCGCGGTCTCGTCAAGTTCATATCCCCTGATGACAGCTAAGAATCCTTCGGAAGCCATGCTGGAACGCGCTCAAGGTTGCATGCTCGGGCAATTGGCGGGCGATTCCCTGGGCAGCTTGGTTGAATTCCAGACGCCAACGCAAATCTTGCGGGATTACCCCGATGGCGTCCGTGAATTAGCCGACGGCGGGACATGGGGAACCATCGCGGGCCAGCCGACTGACGACTCTGAGATGGCCTTGATGCTGGCGCGCTCCTTGGTCAAGCTGGGAAGCTATGAGGCCGAGGCAGCCAAACAAGCCTACATATTCTGGCTCGACTCCCAGCCATTCGATTGCGGCGCAACAATCTCAAGCAGTCTGCGGGGCTCGCGGAGTCCCACAAGCCAGGCGAACGGGGCGCTGATGCGCGTCAGCCCCTTGGGCATCTTCGGCACCAACTATAAGCTGCGCGATGTCGAAAAGTGGGCGCGGCAAGACGCCGCAATCACCCATATTCATCCAGTCTGTCAGCAAGTGAATGCCTTGTATGCGATGGCGATTGCCTACGCGGTCCGCCATGGCTGCGACGCTCATACGCTTTATAAGTGGATTGAGGCGCGGGCACATGATATGCATGCGAACTCGAGCCTGCTCGCAGTTATCAAGGCTGCTGCGGAATCACCGCCGGATGATTTTTGCCGATTACAAGGCTGGGTCCTCATCGCCTTTCAAAACGCCCTTTGGCAACTGTTGTATGCGGAAAATCTTGAAAAGGGTGTTATTGATACGGTCATGCGCGGCGGAGACAGCGATACCAACGCCGCCATTGCCGGCGCGCTGCTGGGCGCTGTATGGGGACGGAAGGCTATTCCCGAGCAATGGCAAGAATGCGTCCTGAACTGTCGCCCCGATTACGGATTGCCTCATGTACAAGAACCCCGCCCGGCCTGCTTTTGGCCCCTGGACGCATTGGAATTGGCGGCACAACTGCTCGGATTCCATGAGTAGCGAATTCATCACTTGCGATTCCGTCACTTGCGAAGCCAGTACATCGCCCCTGTTGTGGGGGGAAAATTATTCTCCGCGATTCAGCGCGTAAATCAAACGCAAACCGTCCAAGGTCAATTCGGGCGCGACGTGGTCTATGCGCTTGATATGCTCTTTGAACAGCGATGCCAAACCACCGGTCGCAACTACTTGCGTTCCTTCACAAGCGAGCTGCTTGAGTATGCGCGCTAATAAACTGTCAATCATGCCGACGTAACCCCAGAATAAACCCGACTGCATAGCATGTATGGTATTGCGGCCAATCGGATTGGGCGGCGGCGCAAGCTCGACCTCATGCAGCTGCGCGGCGCGGCTGACCAGCGCGTCATGCGCGAGTCCGATGCCCGGCGACAGCGCGCCACCGATATATTGATTATTCGCCGAAAGCACATCGAAGTTCGTCGAGGTACCAAAATCCACGCTTACCGCGGGCGCGCCATAAAGCTGCGAAAGCGCCACAGCGTTGCACAAGCGATCAGCGCCCGCTTGTTCGGGCATGTCAATGGCGATGTCGATACCCAAAACTGCGCCGCTGTTGACAGTCAGCGCTTCTATGGCTAGATAAGTCCTGCTCAATTCTTGGAAGGCGGGCGTCAGCGCCGGCACGACGCTGCTCATGACCAGTCCCTTGAGGCGCGATGGGGCAATCTCGGCTGTAGACAGAAAATTGCGCGTTAATACAGCGTACTCGTCCGGCATCTTGTCTGTTACTGTGCGCGCGCGCCAGGACAAGCGCCACCGCTCGCCGTCCCACAAACCCATGTGTATATTGGTATTGCCGATATCAATAGCCAGAAGCATCGGTTGATAAACTCCCTTGGCGCAACCTATCGTCCCAGCGGCTGCTTTGCGGTATACTATAAAAGAATCCGACAAAGCTGTAGACAATTTTTTTGAAGAAGCCCCGAAATGCAAGTTCGTCAAGCCACGCTCGATGACGCGCGTCATATCGTAGACATCTTTGTCAGCGGCGTTTCCTTATGGCAGCGCATGGACGCGCGCGGGAAGGTGGAAGATCTGCCTTATGAAGCGCTGAGCATCTACGAACGCTGGCTGCATGGCGGCGCGTGGATGTCGCTGGAAACCGGCGCGATTTGGCTGAGCCATTTGCTCAGCGGCAATGGCTACGCTTATGTGGTGGAAGACGACGGGCGGATTCTGGCTTATGCCGAGGCTTTCTACAACCAAGAATTGACGCCCATGAACAACCATTTGCACCTCGCGCGCATGATCGTCGCCGAAGCCTGCGGTGACGATGCGCATCAGGCGCTGGCGGAGGCTATCTTGGCTGACGCTCGCTCGCCTGGCCGTCTCTCGGTTGCCTATCCGGAATATGACAAAAAACTGGCGACATATTATCGCGCTTATTTCGGCGCAAGCGAAACGTTTCGTATCACCCGCTACACAATCTCGGCGCAAATCGGGCAAAGTTTCTACAAGAGCAGCGACTATGACCATTCGAGCGCGAGCAGCGCCAGCGCCAAAACCATTGCAGGTTGGGTGATGGCGATTGGGCGCTTGTCGAGCCCGCGCGCGCATTGGGAAGCGGAGTGGCGCGAACACTGGCGGAGCATTCCCCAAATTGCCGAGCGCGGCAAATTTCGGCAGTTTGTCAACGCGTCGGGGCACGAGGCGCTGGTATGTTATCATCAGCAACTTTACAATCCGCGCCAAGCCAATATCTATTGCTGGTCGCCGCGGCACTTGAGCACACAACTTCTGGTTGCAATTCGGGACATAGGGCACCGGCTAGGTTTCCGCGCGCTCACGCTGGCGCTGCCGGACGCTGTCATTGATCTCTTGCCTTCAGAAAAGACCAAAGACCCCAATCAACAGGTGATCGCAACCGTAGATGTTTAGTGCGGTCTCCCCTTGTTCTTGCGCGTTTCGGGCACCATAGGGCATTCCAGGGTGTTAACGCGCTTCTTCAATTAAATGTACATTAAAAGTACATTTAGAAGTACATTTAGAAGTACATTTAGAAGTACATTTTGGCATCTAATCTACTCTATCTTTGACTCGCGTCCCTGCGTAAGTTCTCTGCATCTTCTCTGCAATTTCGTGTTGAATAATGAATGACTAACGCTGCCTGCGAAGACGACGGCTAGGAGCCATCTGCACGAATTATCAGCTGCTCGGCGGCAGTGAGAGAACCCTGGACTGTCGCCGAGTGACTCTTTCTAAGCGTTATCAGCCGCAATCACCCGGGCTTATATGGTTTTCTTATACAACTATTGGCATCCAACTGCCGTAGCAAGAGATACCCTAGTTTTAGGGGGATAACTTGAAGTTTATCTGATGTATAGTAATGCTGTGGACCAAGCAGAATATAGAGGAGAGACAATGTTCACAAGATGGATTTACATTGCGTTGCTAATCGCGCTAATTGTGCCTTTGGCTGCGGTTGGCGTGAACGCGGACACTGGACATGATGTGATTTGCGGCGACCTTGCGGAATCGGATTGCCAGATTTTGCAAGATAATAAGGCGGCTATGGCAGCCGTCTCGTCTTTCATGTTTGACATGGCGATGACTTTGGATTTGGCGCATGAAAGCGCGCAGGATAGCGACATTGCGCTGAACCTGGCAATGGCCGCTCAAGGCAGCCTATCCGCCAGTCCCGAAGCCTTAGCTGGCCTCATGGAATTGGAAGACCAGATGGAGAACTCGGCTGGGCTGTCCATGTCAGAAGCAGAGCTAGCGCAGGTGGATGCCTTCATCGCCGGACTGACCGGTGAGATTACGGCGGACATCAACCTGGTGGCTGATGGCGAAACGACCGACATGGCTCTGCATATGCTGATGCAAGACGGCGTCTTCGCATTTAGCGCGGGCGCGCTGGAAGAGTTAATGGGTCAGCCTATGGAAGGCATGGATTGGATTGGGCTGGACGCCAATGGCATGCTGACGCTGCTGGCATCCGATCCGGAAATGGGCGCAATGCTGGGTATGGGCGCTGACGAAGGTTCGCACGCTGACGCGGATACCTGGTCCGACCTTGAAGAAGCCGCGACAAGCGTTACCCGTTTAGCCGATAGCGAAATAAATGGCTTAGCGGTCGCAGTCTTTGAAAGCACGGTGGATATGAGCCTGATAGCGGACATGGCCATGGGTTTGTTCGACGATTCGGATGCGATTGACCAGGCGGAGAAAGACGCCATGCAGGAGTCATTACATCATGCGACGCTGACCATGCGCCAGTCTATCGGATTGAGCGATCACTATACCTACCGCACAGAGCTGTCTATGGGTTCGGGCAGCGCCGATGCTCAAGCGGCGGGGCAGGGCGAGCGCGGCATCTCGATGGGAATGACTTTGGAACAGAGCCATTTCAACCAGCCAGTTGAGGTGGCGATACCAGAAGAGGCTTTCATCCTGCCGCTTGCCATGCTCATGCAAATGGGCAGCAACTAGCAGCAACTAGCAAGTGAAAAAACGGGGCGAGTGGCAAACTCGCCCCTTGCAATATTGTCGCGCGATGTCGCGCGCAATTCTTTAGCGGAGAGGGTGGGATTCGAACCCACGGTACCCCGGAGGGTACAACTGTTTTCGAGACAGCCCCAATCGTCCACTCTGGCACCTCTCCCGAGCAGCGTCCCAGTATACACTCCCCACGTCAAAATAAAACACTATCTTTGGCGATTGTTCATGGCAATCGCTTCACACTGCTGCGGACAGAATTAAGCGCCAAGAGCATCCAGAACACCGCGAATAGCGTTAATTTTTGAATAATTCTACATTTTGTGAACCTTATCTCTGTGTCGAAGGGCTGTGTCTACGCGCCCTACGCGCTCTACGCGCTCTACACCCCTCACGGTGCTTTAATTATAATTTGTAGCAAATGACCTGGGTAATATGCAGCCGCAGCGCTCATCCGCGGGCGCGCAGCATGCGGAAAAAGGCGCGAATTTGTTCCGCCGCCTCTTCCGCAAGCAAGCCATGTTCGACATGCAGGCGATGATTGAGGCGATGATGCCTTGTAATATCCAGGACGCTGCCGGCCGCGCCGGCTTTGGCATCGCAAGCCGCATAGACTAAACGCGGCAAGCGCGCCAAGACCATGGCACCGGCGCACATCGCGCAAGGTTCCAAGGTGCAGTATAGCGTTACACCTTCCAGCCGCCATTGCCCCAGGGCATCAGCCGCCTGCCGCAATGCAATCATCTCGGCGTGGGCGGTTGGGTCTTGGTCGGCTTCGCGGCGGTTGAAGCCGCGCCCAATGATATGTCCTGCGCGCACTGCGACCGCGCCAATTGGCACGTCAGCGGAGGCGAGCGCATTTTCCGCTTCGCTAAGGGCGGCGCGCATCCATTTGCGGTCGGCATCGTTGAGCGGCATGGCTAAAACATGCTCATTTGCTGCGGATTGTCTTCTTCATCCGCTTCTTCATCCAGCCCTTCATCTGCATCTTCATCTGCATCTTCAACGGAATCGCCGCGGTCTTCATTGAAGTCTGCTTTGATGTCTGCTTCATCTGCTTCTTCTTCGTTGACTTGGTTTTCTTGCAGGACCAGGCTGTCTGCAAATGTCAGCGGGATGGGTTCTTCGTCTACGTCGTCTATTTCTTCCGTTTCGGCGCTTGCGCTGCTTACGCTTGTTTCCTGCGCTGCGTTTTCTTCTAGCGCGGCTGACGGGAACTGGCTTGCGGGTTCATCAGATTTTTCTTCCGGATCTTCCGCTTCGCTTGATGGCTGCTGATTGTCGGCTGCGGGACGCGCTTCCCCCGTGCTAGCGCCGACAGGCCGCAGCGATGCCGCCGGGGCGGGCGCATGGTCTAGGATTTCCATATCCGCCACGTAATCCGCGCCTACGGCGTCGACATGCATGGTCGCTTCGATGCGCAATTGCGCCAGCTCGTCTTCACTGAAACCGATGTCAAGCATAATCGCGGTCAAGCTGCTCAATGTAACCCGGTCATCTTGGCGCAGAACCAGCTTATACTGTTCGCGCAGGCTGCGCAGCCACTCTTCAAAAAATACGCTTCGTGGTTCCATAATTTTATTTTCCTATCTGCCTCGGCCTCTACAGCCGACTTTGCGCTAGATTATGAATCGCGGCTGGCGGCACAACTGCCGCGCAGCTTGACAGGGCAATTGCGTCAAATTCCATAACTGTCGAATTTAACATCATACTGATAATTTGTAGGGGCTGGACTTGGCTCGCCCATGAAATTGGGTGCAAAATCGCCCCTACATTACGTCCTTTTTTGGCATATTTTTCGGATAAATCTCGGTGTTGGCGGTCATTGAATTCGCGCCTCTCGGTGTCTATGTGGTGAAATAATTTGCTGCAATTGCCCTGGCGGATTAATCCGCGCGCAGGTAAAGCGCCTGCCCATGCCGCAGCCCTTCCAGCCGCAAGCTGCCGTCGGCGACGAGCATTTGCGCGCCGCCGAGCATATCGGTAAGCGTCCGGCCATCCGCGATATTCGCCAATTCCATATCAAGTTCGACGGCGGACATGCCGTCAGCGCCGCGATAGGCAAGCACAATTATCTGTTCGGAATGTGATTGCCGCTGGAAGGCAATCACATCGCCCTCCGCGTGCAAAATCTGAAAACCGCCGTTTATGAGCGCGTCAGATTGCCTGCGAATGCTGATTAGCTTCTGGTGGAAAGCGCGCATATCCTTGTCCCACTCGCGCTCATCCCATGGCATGCAGCGGCGATTGTCCGGGTCCTTCCCGCCATCCAAGCCAATTTCGTCGCCATAGTAGACGCAAGGCGTGCCCGGGAATGCCATCAGCAGCGCCGTGCCGGTTTTGACCAAATCGCGGTCGCCATCGGTAACGCGCAAGGGGCGAGTGATGTCGTGGCTGCCAATCTGGTTGAATTGCTGCAGCGCGATGACATAGGGTATAGCGGTAAGATATTGCCGCCATTGCAGCGCCATGTCGGCCGTTGGCAGCGGATTGCTATCGCCAAAGGGCTCGTTTTCAGGCAGGCCATGGTCGCCTTTGCCGAGCCAGCGGCGCAGGGGCGTGTTGAAGCCCTGGTAATTCATCGCCGCGTCCAATTCGTCGCCTTGCAAGTGGGCGCTGCTATCCTGGAAATATTCGCCCATCATATAGGCTTTTGGATTTTCTTCTTTGATAGCCGCGCGCATCTCCCGCCAGACTTCGCTGTCGCGTTGGGTATGCCAGAAATTGCCGGTCATATTGGCGACATCGAGGCGGTAGCCGTCAATGCTATAGGGTGGGCACAGCCATTTGCGCATTGAACTGTCGGCGTCGCGGTATATCCGCCCCCGCAGCTGCTGGCTGTTGTAATTGAGCTTGACCAAATACTTTATGCCGAGCCAACTCTCGATTTCGCCAGTATCAGGATGTTTATAGAAGTATTGCGCGGTTTGGGATTGCGGGTCTTCCCTGGCGGCGATTGCCCAGGGATGGTGGAAGCCGATGTGGTTGGGCGTGAAATCCAGTATCAGTTTCATATCGCGCGCGCTCAGCGCTTGGCGCAAGTCGCGCAGGGCGGCGTCGCCACCGAGGCAGTCGGCAATGCGATTGAAATCGCGCACGAGATAAAAGTGATTGGTTTCGGCGTCGAAGATTGGGTTGAGGTAGATTGCGCTAATGCCCAGGTCCTGCAGATAATCGAGGTTTTTTGTGATGCCTTGCAAGTCGCCGCCGAAGAAATCGACATTGCGCGATTCTTCAAACGGGCGCGGCAGATCGCCCCATTCGCGCTGCGTGACCGCTTTGTCCATCCAGGTCAGCTCGCCGCTTTTGCGGTCATTGGCCGGCTCGCCATTGGCAAAGCGTTCGGGGAATATCTGATAGAAGACTTGCTCGCGCACCCATAAAGGTGCCTCATAATCGCCCAACACGGTGAAATTAAACCAATCGGGACTGTCAACCGGGCTGATGCCAAACTGATTGAAATAGAAGGAGCCGGTCGCGGTCAAAAAATGGAAACAGTAATTGTTGTGATGCATGGTGATAGGCAATTCAGCCGTCCACCAGTCGTAATACTGGTCCGAGTCGCTTTTGCTCATGCGTATCCGTCGCCACTCGCCGTCGGGGCGGCTGCGCAAATACAGGGCGCGGATTTCCGCCTGCGACGTTACGCGGATGCGCACTGTTATCGTTTCGCCGATTGCTGGCAGCGGATTGCTGAGGTAGCGCCCCGAACTGTCGTGATGAATGTAGCGCGTCCAATCGGGCAAGGCGCTCATTGTTGCGGTCCCTTCTGTTGATTTGCATGTCGTTGATACAGCCAGGTGAAGTGGCGCAATGTGTCTTGGCTGGGATGGTCGAAATCGCTCTCGGTAAAGCGCCAGGTCCAGTTGCCAGCGGCTGTGCCGGGCTTATTCATGCGCGCATCCGCCGGCAAGCCCAGCAGGTCTTGCATCGGCATGACAAATGCCCGCGCTGGCGAAGCCATGCCCAGCCGCGCCAAAGTCCAAACGATGTCATGCGCGCCATGCCCGAGGTAATCCTTAAGGAAGTTGCGGGCGCTTTCGTCTAGCTCGCTTTCCCACCATCCGCGTGTGGTATTGTTGTCGTGGGTGCCGGTGTAAACCACGCAGTTGCGGCGATGGTTATGCGGCAAGAAGGGGTTGGCGGGCTCGCTAAAAGCGAAGTGCAGCACCTTCATGCCCTGCAAGCCGAAGTCGTCGCGCAGCTTCTCGACGCCGGGCGTGATGACGCCCAGGTCTTCGGCGATGATTGGCAGGTCGCCCAGCGCTTGCCGCAAAGCTTGGAAGAAAGGCGCGCCTGGTCCCGCCCGCCACTGTCCCTTAATCGCGGTGGGTTCACTGGCGGGGATTTCCCAGTATGCCTCGAAGCCGCGGAAATGATCAACACGGATGAAGTCCACCAGCCGCAGCAATGTTTCGATGCGCCGAATCCACCATTGATAGCCCGCGTCAGCCATGACATTCCAGCGATAAAGCGGATTGCCCCAACGCTGTCCGGTCGGACTGAAGTAATCGGGCGGTACGCCGGCGACAACCCTTGGCTGCCCCAATTCGTCCAGGCAATACTCATGCTGATTCGCCCAAACATCGGCGCTGTCATGGGCGACAAATATCGGCAAATCGCCGATTAACTTGATGCCTTTGCTGTTGGCGCTTGCCTTGAGCGCGGTCCACTGCCGAAAGAACAGCCATTGTCGGAAGCGCTCTAGATTGATTTGCTCGGCGTAACGCGTTCTCGCAGCCGCAAGCGCCTTTTCATCGCGGCGCAGCAGCGGCGCTTCCCATTCGCTCCAAGGGCGCTGCTTGCGCTGCCCTTTCAAGGCGGCGAATAGGGCGAAATCATCCAGCCAGGCGCTTTGCGCGTCAACGAAGGCATGGTATTCCTCGTTCAGATGCGGGCAAGCGCCAGCCGCGAATCTGCGCTGCGCCAGCGCCAGCTTGCGCTTGTGATAGGGAATCACCCAGCCGAAGTCGACGCGCTTGCGCGGGAAGGGCGGGAGGTCTTTGAGCTCGTTTTTCTCCAGCAGACCGTCCTCGACCAACTTGTCCAGGCTTATCAGGTTGGGATTGCCAGCAAAAGCCGACAGCGTTTGATAGGGCGAGTCGCCATAACTGGTGGGACCAAGTGGCAAAACCTGCCAGATTGATTGCCCATTCGCTGCTAGCCAGTCTACGAAGCGATAGGCTGCAGCACCCAGATCGCCGATACCGTAATTGCCCGGCAGCGAAGTGGGATGGAGCAAGATGCCGCTAGAGCGTGGCAGTGCGATCATGATGAATGGCTCGGGAAGCTAGATGCCGCTTCGTATAAGCTGGGAATAGTAGTATAGATAGTAGTTTAGAATGAAGGCTGGCGCAATGATTACGTAGGTCGCCGCGGGCAAGCGCGCTTTAGTTCGCGCGCAGCATGTCGGCAACAGCGCCAGCCAGCTCGGGCAGCGCGAGCCTCTGCTCCGCGCCGTCGCGCAGCCGCCGCAGCTTGACCAGCCCCGCGGCAACTTCATCGGGACCCGCGATGACGACGATGGGGATGCCTTTTTTGTCGGCATAGCCGAACTGCCGCCCCAGTTTGCGCGGCTCGAAGTAGAGCTCGGTATTGATGCCGGCATCGCGCAAGTGATTGGCGATTTTCATGGCATCTCCGCTGGTTTCTCGGCTGAAGACTGTTACCAGCGCCTGAACCAGCGTGCCGCCCAGATGCGCAGGATACAGGTCAAGCTCGTCCATCAAATCAATGATGCGCTCGATGCCAAACGAGATGCCGGTTGTGGGCAGGCTCTTTTTGCGGAACATGCCGACCAATTCGTCATAACGTCCGCCGCCGTTGACGCTGCCCAAGTTTGGTTGGGAAATCACCGTCTCGAAAATGGGACCGGTATAATATCCCAGCCCACGCACCATGGTGAAATCGAAGTCGTAGCAATTTGTCGGTATGCCCGTATCGGATAATAAATCCGCCAGCGCACGCAGATCGTCCAGTCCATTGTCGCCAGCGCCGATTGCCTGCGCGATGATGTCCAAGTTGCCGCTGCCGGGCTCGTATGCTTGCAGCAGGTCCATCATGCGGCTAACGGCGTCGGGCTGAATTGCGCGCTCGATCAATTCTTGGCGCACGCCGTTGGCACCAATCTTGTCGAATTTGTCCACGCTGCGATAGAGGTCTGGCAGCTGCTCGGCTGGCAGCCCAGAAAATTCGCCTATGGCTGTCAGCAGTTGGCGATGATTGATTTTGATGGTGAATTGCGGGAACTGCAAGCGCTGCAAAATGCGCTGCGTCATGGTCACGATTTCGGCGTCCGCCGCGATGCCCGCGACGCCGACGATATCGGCGTCGCACTGATAAAATTCGCGGTAGCGTCCTCTTTGCGGTCGTTCGCCGCGGAATACCGGCGCGATATGATAGCGCTTGAATGGGAAGCTCAGTTGGCTTTCGTGCTGGGCGACGACCCGCGCTAGGGGAACGGTCAAATCGTAGCGCATCGCCAGCGGGTCCTTGCTGCTGCGCCCGTGCTGTGCGCTGAAAATGAGCTTTTCCGCATCTTCGCCATATTTGCCAAACAAGGTCTCGTTTAATTCGAGGATGGGCGTATCAAGCGCTTCAAAGCCGAAGCGCTGAAATACCTCGGTGATGGTGGCGATGACATAATTGCGCCGCAGCATCGTCTGCGGCAGAAAATCGCGGAATCCCTTTGGGTTGCGGGCTTTGATGGGTTTAGGCATTGCCGGTCCTTTTGTTTGCAGCGTGCAAGCGGCTACATCGTCAAACTTGACTGCTGCATTGAATGATGGCAGGAAGGATATAGCGATTGCGCGAATGCGAAAAGGGGCGTCTCTTTGGTCCGCCCCCTTTGCAACAGTCTCGCAACAGTCTCGCAACAGTCTCGCAAGGGTCTCGCAGCGGTCTCGTATATGCGGAATAGGGGTTTCTATGCCGTGGACCTGGCGGCTTGCGCCTGGCGCTTGACCTCTGTAATCTGTTCATAATGGCCGACTTCGTGCGCAAGCCCAAACAGGAATACCGCTGGCGCGTTCATGTTGCCAAACCGCGCGGCGAAGCGCTCGGAGACGACGCGAAGCACATCGAGCAAAGGTGAATCTGGCCAAGTCTCGAGGTATGCGTTGCGCATGCGTTGGCTCTCCTCAAGCCGCTGACGGACTTTGGCGACCGTTGTCATGTCGCGCCAGGGCGTCTCGTAACGGGGTCTTTCGGACGCAGCCACGCCACGCGCGAGCAGGGAACTGAAGGCGGCCGCTTCTTCGCTGCTGGCGGTAACATGCGCGATGAGATGTCCAAAAGTCCAGCCGATATTCTCTTCGCCCGCAACGGCAAAGGGGTCATTGGCATTTGGATCTTTGGGCGCGTGTACGATGTCGGCGTCGGTCAAGCCGTCCAGCAGCGAGAGCAAGTAATCAATGCTTTCGTCGCTGATTGCGCGCAGCGCAGCCGCGCCGATGCCTTCCCGCTGCGCGTAGTCCAAGAAGGTTATTTCGCCATCGCGCATCGCTGCGAAGTCTATCATTTTGCATACTCCCTTGATTGGTTTGCCGAAGTCTATACGCTATTTTGGATGAACTGAAGAGACTGAAACTTACTTTGTCTTGGCTTGCCTTGAACTTGCCCCTAAGTCTAATGGGAGAAAGACCCCAGCAATGGTAGACTGAATTTGAACTTGTTGGCGAAAAAGCGCGAAATTTTGTTGCAACGGATACACCTGCATGTTGACCGAGCTTGAGAAACTGCTATTTGTCACCCTGGCGGCATTTTCCATCGGCGCGGCTTATGCCGGGTTCGCTGACATGGCGCGCATTATTCAGCGCGGTCGGGGGCAGCTGCAAGCTAAGGGGCTTTGGCGGCGGGCAGCCCGAGCGCTGAGCATTTACTTGTTTCAACGGCGGACTTTCAAGACGCGCCGCGCGACGAGCTTCGTGCATTGGGGCGTCGTCTTAGGCTTTACGTTCTATTTTCTGGTCAACCTTGTGGATTTGGCGATTGGCTTCGCGCCCGACTTCACCTTGACCTTGGCCCGCTGGGGACTATGGTACGACATTTTTCGTTTGCTGGGCGATGTCATGAGCCTCATTGTGCTGCTGGGAGTCGGCTATTTCATCGCGCGTCGCTTTTTTCTGCCAGGTCGGCGCGCGCTTCAATTCAAGGACAATATACTGCTCCATGCCAGCGTGCGAGATGGTGCCATTGCGCGCGATTCTTTGATTGTCGCGGCATTCATCTTGCTGCATGTCGGCGCGCGTTTTCTGGGCGAATCCATCATGGTGGCGCAGCACGGTTACGATGATTACATGCCTTTTGCTTCGGCGCTCGCGCCGCTGTGGCAATCGCTCAATGTCGACGCGCTGGATGTCATGCGGCATTTATGCTGGTGGATGGCATTAGGCGGCATTCTAGTTTTTTTACCCTATTTCCCCGCGACAAAACATGCGCATCTATTCATGGCACCACTCAATTATTTGACCCGCCCAGAGCGCAGTTCACTCGGCGAGCTAGAGCCGCTTGACTTCGAAGATGAGACTATCGAACAGTTTGGCGCAAATCGCCTTGAAGACCTTCATCAAACGCATATCCTCGATGGCTTCGCTTGCATTATGTGCAATCGTTGTCAAGATGTATGCCCGGCATACATAACTGGCAAGGAACTTTCACCAGCCGCGCTGGAAGTCAATAAGCGTTTTTTGATGAAGGATAATTGGGAGTCGCTGGCGAAAGGTGAAGCGTCTGATAGGTCATTAAACGGAGCATTAGACGGGGCATTAGACGGCGCGCTGCTAAGCGAGTCGGCTTTGTGGGCATGTACGGCTTGTGGTGCCTGCATCGACATTTGCCCGGTCGGCAACGAGCCAATGTTCGACATAATCGACATCCGCCGCGACGCCGTGCTCATGCGCAGCGAATTCCCCCAGGAATTGCAGGGCGCGTTTAATGGCATGGAGCGGCAGGGCAATCCCTGGCAAATCGCCGATTCGCGCGTCGGCTGGGCGCAGGGACTGGACTTTCCGACGCCAACGGTAAAAGAAAATCCCAGTTTTGAAATCTTGTATTGGACCGGCTGCGCGGTCAGCTATGACCCCAGGGCGCGGCGAACGGCGCGGGCGCTGGTGAAAATCTTGCATGCGGCTGGCGTCAACTTCGCAATCCTCGGCGAATCGGAACAGTGCACGGGAGATGCCGCGCGGCGCGCCGGCAACGAATACTTGTATAATGAATTGGCGCAGTCCAATGTCGATACATTGCATGCGGTGGCTCCCAAGCGGATTGTGGTTACATGCCCGCATTGCTTGCACAATATCGGCAAGGAATATCACCAGTTTGGTGGGAGCTTCGAGGTTGTTCATCACAGCGAATTGATAGACGAGCTGATTGCTGCGGGCAAACTGCCGGCTGCGGCTAATGCTGCCCGCTGGAGCAACGTTACCTTTCACGACCCTTGTTATTTGGGGCGTCACAACGATGTTTACGATCCGCCGCGGGCTGTAATTGGCGCTTTTGTAGGCGACCTCGTAGAAATGCCGCGCAATCGCAGCAACTCATTTTGCTGTGGCGCGGGTGGCGCGCAATTCTGGAAGGAAGAAGAGCCGGGCGAAAAGAAAGTCAGTGTTGAGCGTATGCAAGAAGCGCAGGCGACGGGCGCTGAGGCAATCGCCGTTGCCTGTCCCTTTTGCATGCGCATGTTCGAAGATGCCGATAAGGAACTTGGCGGTCAAACTAGCGTAGTGGATATTGCCGAGCTCGTCGCTGACAATTTATGACACGCGTTTGCGTAGCCTCGGCAATGCGCTGTGTGCTGATTGCATCAAGAGCGTCTGGATCAAGGGCGTCTGATTGAGGGAGAGCGTAACCTTGGTTTCAATTTTGAAGAGACGCCGACGCTGGAAACCGAGCGGCTGCGCTTGCGGCGCATCCTGCCCAGCGACCTGGCGGCTTGGGCGGCAATCTGGCAGCGCGACCGCGTGCGGCAATACTTGCTTGAATTTGAATCAGCTCCTGATGATTCGGCTGTATGGGCAATCATTGAATGGGCCGAGCGCATTTATAAGCAAAAGACGGGTATTCGCTGGGCAGTCACGCTGAAGCCGACGGAGCGCATGATTGGTTCCTGCGGATTTCATTTGTACGAAGCGCGCAATAGGCGGCTGGAAATCGGCTATGAGTTGCATGACGCCTACTGGCGCAAAGGAATCATGACCGAGGCGCTCGCCGAAGTATTGCGCTTCTGCTTCGATTGCCTGTGTGTCCATCGCGTGGAAGCCGATGTAACCGAAGGTAATGCTGCGTCTGCCGCGTTGTTGCGCAAGCTGGGTTTTAGCTTGGAAGGCTTATGGCGCGAGCGGGTTTATGCGCGCGGCGTCTATCATGGCTTGTGGCAATTTGGGCTGCTCGAGCGGGAGTATCGGCGATGTGTGTCTAGCAAAAGCCCAAGTTTCTAGAATCGGATGTCATCCATGCGGGTAAGCCAAAGCAAGCATCTATTTGCTATGACCTTGATTCTGCTATTGTCTGCTGCGCTTGGCGGTATGGGCTTGAATGCCGACGTCATTTGGGGAGATGAGTTGTCTTCGGTGGCTCATATAGGGGCATTTAATCCTCCGCATTCGCCTCAACAGGTCTTGCAATCCATTCGCGACCACGCGCCCGACCATGTACCTCTGTATTATTTACTGGGCGCGGTATGGTCTCGATTGGTAGGTTGGACGCAATTTGCCTTGCGTTACTTGTCGTTGTTGTTCGGCATCGCAATGCTAGCGTGCTTCTACAATTATACCCGTTTTGCAATCGACAAACGCAGTGCGCTCGTTGCGGCATTTCTCTTGGCGAACAACGCGTTCGTGCTGTTCTATTATCACGAACTACGTGGCTACACGCTTCTGCTGCTTCTTATCGTCATTCATTTGTACCTCTATAGGAGAATGATTCAAAAAAAGTGTCCTACATGGAATTTATGGATACTATTCGCAGCTTCAGCAACTGCCATGTTGTATTCTCATATACTCGGGTTAATCATGCTTGCTGGACTGGGAATTACACATATAGTACTCGAAGGTCGATCGCGAAAATCTGCCAGGATTATCCTGGGATGGGCCATAGGACTCGGTTTATTTTTGCCATATTTAAGTACTATGTTGTCAGACGCATTGACTTGGGGCGAAACAAAGCGAGCAACATCGGCTGTATTATTAGCTGAGCCGCTGCTCGCCTTGCTTGCCAATGGACTTGGCCTACTGTTGATCCCTCTGTCCCTAAACCTTGCTTACCAATTTGCCCGAAAATACCATCGATTTGTCTCGAGGCAATTTCTACTGACTGCTGTCCTTGGCACAGTGCTGGTGCTGATTAGCTTGGCATTTGACCTGATAGCTGTGAATCGCATGCGCTACTTTCTGGTTTTGTGGATACCTGTTATCATGCTTGTCGCCTACAGCCTTACCACGATTACGCGGTCAGAAAGCCTCGTTGCTGTTATCGCTATAATATGGGCAGTGGCTGGCATCCATTTCGGTCAGACCGGGCTGATCCAAGAATATGCAACAGTCGGCAATCGCACCTGGCAATATCCGCCACTTCATCAATTTGTCCAGTTTTTGCAAGGAAAAGTTCGTTCAAATGATTTCTTGCTGGGTTTTTCGGAGTCCCTTGCCATCAACGAAAACAGAAGCAACTACGATTGGGGGATTTCAGATTATTACCTTGACGCCCAGCTTGGCATTGATGGGGTATTTCTTCACACAAACTTGAAGCGCTACCGTGTGGAGGAAGACGTCCGGTCAATTCTCAATGCTCGCCCGCATATATTGCTTGCTCACGATCCGAGCAACGCGCCACTGAATTACGCAAGAACGCTGAACTATGTTCAAGCTGTCTTTGCACCCTGTGATCTCTTGGTGGACGAGTCGACGCTGATGATCCGACGATACGCGCATGAAGTCATGGGATGTGCTCACCAAGCTGCTCCAATTGAATACGAAAATGGCATCAGGGTTGTCGACCGCGGCCTTCGTTACGATTCTGGCGCAGAGCGGATCGAAGCTCTAATTTGGTGGGATGTGCCGCATAATACCATGCTGGACGAGTATAACATTTCTTTGCAGATCATTACATCAAATGGGAAGAATGTCAGACAATTCGATCGACACCTTTATGACAATGTCGTGCCATGGTCAGTGTTTGAATTGTCGACAGAAGATTTACCACCCGGTGAATACGCGCTTGCGCAGATTTTGTACAGACGTGATTCGGGGTCGAAAATTATCGGCGTAGATCAATCAACTGAAGAGGTCGGCAGTATATTGCCATTGCTTAGATTCACCAAAAATACGGAAGACTCCAATTAATTCGCGCAGATTCGCGCACTCATGTTCTAGGGACAGCTCAAACTTGGCGCATACATCCTGAAACGTTAAACAGATGTCATCAACAGACAGATATAAAGCCACATTCCAGAATAATCGTCTCGGCGCAACTGCCGCCATGACCATCATTCTTTTGCTGGCATTCGCGCAGGGCGCTCATGGGTTGAATCTGGATCCGATATGGGCGGACGAGTTGGCATCAGTTACATTTATGGGCGCTTTTGATCCTCCATATTCACCTACTCAGGTGATAGATTCTGTTCAAGAATATAGTCCGGATCAAGCCCCACTCTATTTTATTTTAGGCGCTTACTGGGCACAGGTTGTGGGCTGGTCGCAATATGCCCTTAGAAGCCTGTCCCTTCTTTGGGCTGTGATATTCGTCGCAGGACTTTTTCGCTTTGCTCACGATGTTTTTGGTAGGCGCGCCGCTTTATTCTCCGCTCTACTTATAGCAACCAACAGCTTCGTAGTCCTTTATTTCCATGATATTCGCATGTACACCATGCTCACGGCAATTGGCATATTGCACACTTGGCTGTACTGGAGGCTTGCTCACAATCATCATGTCACACGAGCCTATTGGCTTCTTTTTGTTGGGCTAACGGCATTGCTCTTTTACACGCACAACTTCTCTATAATCCTTTTCGCGGGATTGGGTTCCTATCATGTCCTTTTTGTTAGAAAATCTCGTCGCTGGTTTCAGATCGTCTTGGGATGGTGTTTGGGAGCGTTGATCTTTGCGCCATATACCTTCTATGTTATTGCTGGTCTAGTGTTTAATCAGGACCTTACAGTCAACCCTTTGGGGACGCTAGAAGTATTAGAATTGTTTGTCTATCTGCTTTTCAATGGCGCAAGTTTTCTTTGGTTGCCAATTCTTTCAATTTTCGCAATAGCGCTGTGGCAGAAGCGTGATTCATCTGCCCCGCGTCTTGTATTCATAGCTATGATAATGGTCGGATTAATCCTGGCTCTCAATTGGCGCTTTGGAATCATAACGATAACGAGGTTGCGTTATTTTTTAGTAGTATGGTTTCTTTTTGCTATTCTCATTGCAGTCGGGCTGACATCAATTCGTCATTGGAAACCCGTGCTTGTCCTATTCACTATTCTATGGATTGTGGCCGGCTATCGATTTCTTCAGTCGGGCGAAGTGATCACCTTTGCAGGATTGATGGCGCGCGACAGGCAATACCCTCCTCTCCAGGACTACGTTTTTGGATTGAATGGGAAGACGAATAAAATGGATTATCTAATCGGGTTTACTGAGAACGACCGTCTAAGTCGCGTTTCCTATAATAGTTCGAACAGCACTTCCGACTATTATTTAGGAACACAGTTGAGCATCGACGGTACTTTCCTCCACGCAAGCAAGAAACGCTACCGATTGACCGGGGACGTGCGCGACATTCTTGCGCATCATCCATTAATCCTGCTTGCGCACGACCCGTCGGATGTCCCAATCAACTACGCCGGCACACTCGCGGTGATTCAAGAAGTTCTCGCTCCCTGCGACAAGCTGGTCGATGAACCTGCGCTGTCCATTCGCAAATATGCTCATCCTGTCATGGGCTGCGAGCATCAAAGCGCGTCCATACATTATGACAATGGCATTCGCTTAATTGACCGCGCCGTGGAATTTGACCCGGACCTTCAGCAGATTCGCGTGTTGACCTGGTGGGAAGTCCTGGAGGACGAAATGCTGGACCAATTCAATATCTCGCTGCAAATTCTCGACCAGGACTGGCAAAACCTGAGCCAGATGGATAGGCATTTCTATGACAATATCACACCTTGGAATACACAGGAGTTATCAACAGATGGGTTGTCCAGCGGCAGCTATCGGCTGGTATTAGTCGTATATAATCGTCGCACTGGAAAAAAGATTGATGGAGTTGACAAGACGAATGGGGAAACCGGTGGTTTTCATACCTTGTTGGCATTCGACGTTTAGAATCTGCCATAGTTGCGGCCACCTACTCGACTTGGCTCGTCGCGCATCAAAACAATCCGCGTTCTAGAAATTGCCTGCGCAATATTATTTATGAAAGAGACACAATCGGACAAGAGGCCCGACCGAGCGCGAACATCGTCGATATTTCTGATGGCCTTAGTCTTCTTATTGGCGTATTCATTTGGTCTTTTTGGCTTGAACGCTGACGTTATCTGGGCGGATGAGTTGTCCTCATTGGCGCACATGGGCGCGTTTAATCCGCCTCATTCACCAATACAGGTTTTGGAATCCATTTCCTTTCGAGCGCGAGACCACGTACCGTTATATTTCCTGATGGGCGCTGGATGGTCTCACTTGGCAGGGTGGTCTCAATTCTCAATGCGTTACCCTGCGCTGTTGGCTGGCATTACGATGATTGCGGCGCTATATGGGTACGCTAAAGCTACCATTGACAAGCGAACAGCGCTTATAGCTGCCTTTCTCATGGCAAATAACGCCTTCATCCTAGTTTATTTTCATGAGATCCGGGGTTACACATTGCTTCTGTGTTTAGCAATCATCCATTCCTGGTTATGTTGGCGGCTAAATTGTGATGCGCGTCATTCGAAGCCCCTGTGGGCGCTTTTTGTCCTTTCGGGATCGGCGATGGTGTATACGCATGTGATTGGCTTAATCATGCTATTTTCGCTAGGCGCGTCTCAAATTATATTTGAAGGGCGGTCGTACCGTACCAAGGTGCTATTGACAGGCTGGATAGCAGTGTTGCTTGCGTTTTCCCCGTATTTGTGGACGATGCTTTCCGACACAGTAGCATGGGGCGAAACAGATCGCGCAATCGTTGTTTCAGAACTGATTGAGCCCTTGTTTACGCTATTGACTAACGGTCTAGCAGTTATGACTATTCCATTGGCTCTTAATCTCGTTTACCAACTCAGGCGAAAACTGAAATCCGCGGTAACAAGACTTTTGCTGATAACAACCATGCTTTGTGCCGCTTTTTTGCTTGTAAGCTGGATATTCGATCTCATTACTCTTAGCCGAATGCGCTATTTTATTCTGTTGTGGTTTCCGTGTACGATTCTTTATGCTTACGGTATTTCTCTGTTGTCTCGTTCATCCCTGATCATTATTACTATTGTTGTCATATGGGCTGTAGCGGGATTGAGCTTGGGGCGATCAGGGCGAATTCTTCAGTATGCAGGCATCTCCTTCCAGTCAGCAAAATACCCTCCATTGCAACACTATACTTCTTTACTTCTGAATAAGGTTAGCCCTGGTGATTTCCTAGTTGGATTCACGGAGTCTTTGGCGGTCAATGCAAAGAGAGAAGGCTATGACTGGAGCATTTCCGACTACTACCTCAATACCCAGCTCGGCATTGACGGCGAGTTCCTGCACACCCATCTCAAACGCTACCGATTATCTGAAGACGTTCAAGCCATCCTCAAAGCCCATCCTCATCTATTGCTTGCGCATGACCCAAGTGATGTGCCGCTCAATTATGCAAGAACGCTGGCAATCGTAAGTGATGTTCTCTCTCCCTGCGACAAGCTGGTCGATGAACCTGCGCTGTCCATTCGCAAATATGCTCATCCCGTCATGGGCTGCGAGCATCAAAGCGCGTCCATACATTATGACAATGGCATTCGCTTAATTGACCGCGCCGTGGAATTTGACCCGGACCTTCAGCAGATTCGCGTGTTGACCTGGTGGGAAGTCCCCGAAGACGAAATGCTGGACCAATTCAATATCTCGCTGCAGATTCTCAACTCGGATTGGCAAAATAGACGACAATCTGATCACCATCTTTATAGTGGATTGGTCCCCTGGAGCGTCATTGAGCTCTCCACGGAGGATCTGTCGCCCGGCGACTACCGGCTCGCCTTAATCTTGTACAATCGAGAGAACGGGTCAAAAGTGCATGGCGGCGACGAATTCAGTGGCGAATCGGCTGGCATCCTGCCAATCTATCCTTTTTCCATCGCCGCCTAGAGCCATTTGTGATAGACGCGACCTTCAAAGTAAAGTGTGCTTGCCCGACAAAAATGGAGCCAACAGCCAGCGCATCTCATGTTATGTATGCTGTAAAAGACAGGTTCGGTCAGCCAGCCCGACTTACTGTCATGGTCGCCCTGCTGCTGCTGGTTTTTGCCGTCTGTGCAAGAGGCGCGAATGGCTATATTTTCCGTACCGACGAGCTGTTTTCTGTCTCTAATATGGGTGGCTTTGACCCGCCTTTTAGCCCCGCCGAGATAATTCACTCTATTTCACAATTCAGCCCAGACCATGCCCCATTGTTCTTCTTGCTTGGCGCGGGCTGGGCGAGCGTCGCCGGCTGGACACAATTCGCATTGCGCATATTCGCAGTCTTGACCGCGATTGTGATGATCGCTTGTTTGTATCGTTACGCAACCGATGTCTTCGACTATAGGGCAGGCATGCTTTCAGCTTTTCTGATGGGGACGTCTGCTTACTTGGTTCTGCATTTTCACGACTTCCGCATGTATCCGCTGCTGCTTTTGCTGGCGATACTTCACAGTTGGCTTTATTGGCGGATGGAGAGTGGGCAGGCGAACAATAACAGGACCTGGATTCTGCTTGTTTTTTCGGCGATTGCGCTGGTTTATACGCATTCGTTTTCGGTCATATTATTTGCTGGCTTGGCGGTTTACCATCTTATTCTCGCACGCAAATCCAAGAGCTTTATCAAGATTTGGGCAGCCTGGGGGCTAGCCGCGCTTGCTTATCTGCCCTATGCCCCCACGACTTTATCCGCGCTGGAACAAGCGGCAGAAATCGAGAATGTTACCACAGTCGCTGCGAGCATCGGCGAATTGATTGCGACCTTCTCGCATCTGCTAACGAATGGCTTGGATTGGCTTCTGCTGCTCTTGGGCGCGCCAGTGGTATATGGCGTCCTGGTCCTGCGCGACCGCGCAACTGCTCGGCTGCTTATGCTCGCGCTGGCAATGCTCGCTGTGCCGCTCGCGCTTAATGAGTTAGTGGGTTTGATTCCACTCTCGCGCATGCGCTACTTCATAATTCTTTGGTTTCCATTCCTGCTGCTTATAGCCCGCGGCATCACGCTCGCGCCGCGCTGGGCTTGGCTCGCGGCGATCCTTCTGATTGCTTGGACGCTGGCCGGGAATCAGTATTATCATTCTGAGGATGTGCTGCGTTTCATCGGCGGCATGTCCAAAACGCGCAACTATCCACCACTAGACGACTATGTGAGGGTCTTACGCGGCAAAGTCCGCTCGGAAGATTACTTGATCAGCTTCTCGCGCAATTTCTATCTCAATCACGATCACAAACATGGCAAGAGCGTGTCCGATTATTATACGCAGTTGCAGCTAGGCATTGACGGCGCATTTGTACGCAGCCGCGCGGTAGGCGCTTGGCTCAACGAGGAGTTGAATGAGAAGATTGACGGGCATCCTAATCTGCTATTCGCTTATGAGCCGCTGAACCCGCCAGACGGGCTTGAGGGCGCAATATTCGTGATGCACAGCGACTACAAAGCATGCGACGTGCTTGTTGATTCCAGCGCGCTGCATGTGCAAAGATTTGTCGATTCATCGCTAAGCTGTGACCGAGCATATCGGCGTATTGAATATGAAAATGGCATCGCGATTGCCGACAGCTTTGCGGCGCTCCAGCCGGACGCCGCAATTTTGACCGTTCTAACCGGCTGGGATGTACCCAGCCAGCGACTGCTGAACGATTTCAGTTTTTCGCTTCAAGTCCATACCTTACAGAATGAAAAAGTCGAGCAAGGACATCGCGACTATTATCTCCATCAGTTTTCGCGCAAGTGGAACTGGCTTGAACTGCCTATCGCCGGCATCGCGCCTGGTGAGTATCGCTTGGTTGTCATTCTGTATAATACCAATAGCGGCGAGAAAGTTGGTGGGGTCGACCTTGCCACGGGCGTGGCGGGTACGATACTCCCGATTTGGACCTTTACTGTAGAATAGAGCTAGCGCTTCATCTCGAATCACAGGAGCGGCGTCGCGTATGAACCGAGAAAGCCAATCGTTTTCTGTATGCGCGACTTGCTTGTGGTCGATCCGCCGATTACGCGCTGCGCGGAATGCTTAGAATAAGACGCTATTGGCATATCGAACATCCTGGGAGGCATAGTATTGCAGCTTGTAGGCAGCGGCGCTGACGAAAAGAATATCCTTGGCAAAGGCGCAGCCTTTTCGCTGATGGTCTTTGTGCTCCTCTGCGTTTTCGCATTTGGTGCCAATGGCTTGAATACCGATTCCATCTGGACCGATGAGCTATACGCCATCACCAACATGGGTGGCTTTGACGGACCTTACTCGCCAGCCGAAGTCATCAATTCAGTAGCTGAGAACTTCCCGGATCACGTACCACTTTTCTTTTTGCTTGGCGCTGTTTGGGCGAACTTCGCAGGCTGGACTCAATTCGCCCTGCGTTTGCTGCCGGTCTTTGCGGGCATTCTCATGGTCGCCTGGACCTACCGATTGACGAGCGACATGTTTGGTCGTTTTTCTGGGCTGGCTGCCGCGAGCTTTTTGGGTACTTCCGCCTATATGATCCTGTATATCCATGACTTCCGCATGTATTCGCTCTTCCTGATGCTGGCCGCTATGCACATCTGCTTGTATTGGCGGGTTCTAGCAGGCAAATCTCAGCATGGTCGGGTGATTCTTGTCGCCTTCTCTTTGTCGACCGTCGCGCTATTTTATACGCACTTTTTCGCCATCATCCTTTTCGCGGGCTTAGGCTTTTTCCATTTGCTTTTTGCGCCGCGGGCGCGCAGCTGGTGGCAGGTTTTAGCGGGATGGGCAATCGGCACGCTGCTTTTCCTTCCATACTTGCCAGTCTTGATTGATGGTGTGCAACGCGCCTCGGAAAAAACTAACGTTATCAGCCGAGCGGCTTCTGCCCAAGAACTGCTATACACCTTGGCTTTTCTCTTGAGCAATGGCAGTTGGCTGATGGGCGCAATCCTCATAGGCATCCTAGTATATGTAATAGCGCGCCACCGACCGACGCGCTTGATGCAGTGGTTGAGCCTTCCGATTATGTTGACTACGTTTATTATTTTGGCGAACGAAGCAATCGGTCTCATCCCATTGACTCGGATGCGTTACTTCATTGTGATTTGGATACCGATTGTTTCGATCATTGGTGCTTGCCTGGCCTTGATACCGCGGCGGTACCTTGTGAGCGGAATCGTATTGCTGGTCTGGCTTGTGTCCGGCTATCAGTACTATCGCTCGGAAGCGATAATGAACCATGTGAGTAGCATGTCATATACACGTAGATTTCCTCCATTGCCGCATTATGTTTATCATCTCAGTGGTTTGGTTCAACCGCTTGACTACCTGGTTGGTTTCTCTCCATCCGAGCAAGTGAACAGGGTGCTATCCTTAGGGCATAGCGTAGCAGACTATTACACTCATTTGTATCTTGGGATCGACGGGGCTTTTATTCAGCGGAAGGGATGGGGCGAATGGCTTGAAAGCAATATCGGAAGACATATGTCAAATGAACCGTATATGTTGCTTCTATATAATCCTCAGGATATTCCACCTACCTTCGACAATGTGTTCGGAATAATCACTTCAAATTATCTTCGATGTGGCCAAGTCTTGGATTCCCCAGAACTAAGAGTCCAGCGCTTCGTGAACCCCCTGGCCGGCTGCCAGCGCGAATACCAGCCCATTCACTACGAAAACGGCATCCGCATTGTTGACCGCTTTGGCGAATACGACGCCGAAAAAGACCTTGTCCGCGTCGTCACGGGCTGGGAAGTCGCTTCCGAGCAGCAGCTTGACGAATACAATATCTCGATCCAATTGCTGGATGCGGACTGGGAGAAATACTGGCAGAACGATTGGCATCTTTACAACCGCATTGTGAAATGGCACGAGCTGGAATTCCAGCCGACGCGTGAATTGGTCCCGGGCCTCTACCGACTCGTGGTCATCCTTTACGATCGCTATTCGGGCGAGAGAATTGCGGGAACAGACTTGACCAGTGGCGAAACCAGCCAGTATTTGCCGCTCTTGACTTTTGCAGTTGAAGACTAGGCTCCCATGCTGAAACAAGCAGACTTCAAAAGTTTCACAGACTGGCAATTGCCTAAATGGCTCTGGATGCTGCCGCTCTTGCTGTTTGTATGCTTACTGGCGGCGCAAGGCATAAACGCCGATGTTATCTGGTACGATGAGCTGACCTCGATCGGCCACGCCGGCGGCTTGACCGGACCCTTCTCGCCGCTGGATGTCATGCGCTCGATAAGCACGCACAGCCCAAAACATGGACCCTTGTTCTTTGAATTGCTGGCGGGCTGGGGCGCGCTTGTAGGCTGGCATCATGCTGTCTTGCGCTGCTTGCCGCTTTTCTTCGGGCTGCTGACGCTGGCCTGGATTTACCGTATTGGCGCGGATTTCCTCGGTTGGCGCGCGGGACTTTTCGCCAGCGCATTCCTGGGGCTGAATGTCTTCTGGCTAGAGTACTTTCACGAAATCCGCATGTACAGCACGCAAGCGGCAATGCTTGTCGCGATGCTTTGGCATTATTTGCGCATCACCCAAGCGAAGTCGCCTATTCCCAGAGTCCATTGGTTCGGGCTGATTCTGACGGCGACCTTGTCGCTTTACACCCAGCCATTTTCAATTTTTGTCTTCCTGGCTATCGGATTTTATCACCTGTTCTTTATTCCCAAAACAAAGCGCTGGCTGCATACGGCGCTGGCATTTTTGTCTGTTGGCGTCCTTTATTTGCCTTGGCTTCCCGTTACTTATGTTGGCTTGACTACAAAGTTCGATTTCTGGGGCAAGATGCCTTTCCAGCAAGCGGTCGAAGTCTTCCTGCGGCTGCTGTCAAACGATAACTGGCTATTTATTTTGATTGCCTTTGCCGCGGCAGCGCTAAGCCTGCGCAAGCGTGAAAACCGACAGCGGGCGCTGCCATTCTGGGTGCTTGCCATAGCGATTCTGGTCATCTTGTTGACCGTGAACGAAGTGAGCAGGCTGATTCCGCTGCGCCGCTCGCGCTATTTCTTTGTTGTCTTTTACCCGGCCGCGCTGGTCGTCGGGAGCGGCTTGGCTAGTCTAAAGCCACGCGCGCTGCCGCTGATTCTCCTAGCGGCTTATCTCGGCTCTGGTTTTGTCTTCCGAGGTCAGGACGACTACCTAGACTTTCAAGGCACGATACGCTCTATTCAGAGCTATCCTCCGATCCACGACTATGTTCTAGCCTTGCGGGATCACGTCGCAGAAGAAGACTTCATCGTCGGATTTTCTGACATCAATTTTATCGTTCGCCGCGGCAAAGTGGGCAAAAGCACCGCCGACTACTACTTCGAGACTTTAATGGGCATCGATGGCAGCTTTATACGCACGCACCAAGATATGGCGCAACTTGAAGTAGACATACCGGGCAAGCTGGAAGACCATCCCTATCTTCTGTTTACCTACAATCCCACGAGCAAGCCGCAAAACTTCGAGCAAAGCCAGTCCATCATCGAGAGAAATTACATGCCTTGTGATGTGATTTTGGACGAAGCGGAACTTCGCGTCCAGCGCTATGTCTACCATACACTTGACTGCGACCGGGCATACCAGCCCATCCACTACGAAAATGGCATCACGATCGTCGACAAATTTGCGGATTACATTCCCGAACGCGACCTAGCGCGCATCGTGACCGGCTGGGAAGTGGAGCAAAATTCGCTGCTTTACCAATACAATATCTCGATTCAGATTCATACAATGGATGGGCAAAAAGTCGCGCAAATCAACCCGGACCGCCATCTTTACCACGAAGTGCTAAAGTGGTTCGTAGTCGAGTTGCCAACGGCCGACCTGCCGCCCGGCGACTATCGCGCCGTGGTTATGGTCTATGACCGTGCCCCTCCGTATGCCAAGGTCCTTGGTCTTGACATCGAATCGGGCGAATCCGGCAAGATTCTGACCATAGCGACTTTCAACATACCGGAATAGGCAGCCTTCAATGAACCCAGCCATGCGCCTGCTGCGCCCGCTCTATGCGCCCCTGCTGCGCAGATATCGCAATCACGCGGCATGCAAGCGACAGCAGCAAATTATCCGCGCACGAGTCGCTGAATGCAATAGCAACGGCAAGCCGCTCAAAGTCATTATCGGCGCTGGCGATACTCGCTACGCGGATTGGGTCGCGACTGATATTCCCGCATTTCATGTTCTGAAACAGGAGCATTGGCAGCTGCTCTTCCAGCCAGCCTCAATACATAGCATGTTGGCGGAGCATGTCTTTGAGCACCTGACAGTCGAAGAATTCGCCCGGTTTCTGCGCTTGGCGCGTCGCTATTTATATAAGGGTGGGCAAAATAATGGCGGGCGTATTCGGTTGGCGGTGCCAGATGGCAACCATCCCGATGCAAACTACATTGAGCATGTGCGGCCCGGCGGCATTGGCGAGGGAGCGGATGACCATAAGACGCTCTATACCTGCGACAAAATCGCGCAGGTCCTAGACGAGTCCGGCTACGATTATCAACTCTTGGAATACTTTGAGGCCTCGGGCGCTTTTCACCAGCTAGAATGGCAAATCGAAGACGGATTTATTGGACGGTCGGCTAGGCATGACAAGCGCAATAGCGCCGGCAAATTGACCTATACCAGTTTGATTGTCGACTGCTGGTCCCGTCAGGGCGTCGAGTAGGGACCGAAGCCCAGCATCAGATGTTGAGGAATTGCCCCTCCAAGCCGTGCGCCACCTCTTTTAGCGCTTCGCTCAAGGTGGGGTGGGCGTGAACGTTGCGCGCGATTTCGGCAGCGGTCAATTCGGCTGAACGCGCCAAAGTCAGTTCGGGCAGCAGTTCCGTAACATCATGTCCGATCATGTGCGCGCCCAAGATTTCGCCATAGCGCTTGTCGCTGATTAACTTGACGAAGCCCCTGGCGTCGCCCATGCCGCGCGCCTTGGCATTGGCTTGGAAGGGGAACTTGGCGACCGACACTTCGTAACCGCGCGCTTTTGCTTGCTCTTCGGTATAGCCAAAACTGGCGACCTGCGGCTGACAATAGGTGGCGCGCGGCATCATATCAAAATCAAGCCTCACGGTTTCCGCGCCGGCGATATGCTCGGCGGCGACTAGACCCATGGTTTCGGCGACGTGCGCGAGCATCAGCTTGGCGGTAACATCGCCGATGGCGTAAATGTGCGGGATATTTGTGCGCATCGCTTCGTCAATCGCGATTGCGCCCCCATCGTCAAGCGCGACCCCGGTATTTTCCAGCCCGTATCCGGTCACGCGCGGCTGGAAACCTATCGCCTGTAAAACACGCTCGGCGCGCAGTTGTTTTTGCTCGCCCGCGTTAGTTGATACATTTACCGTAAGACCGCCGTCGTCTTCAACGATGTCCTCCACCCGCGCGCTGGTCAAGATTTGGATGCCCATCTTCGCGTAAATCTTGCCCAGCTCCTTGCTGATTTCGGGGTCTTCTAGCGGCAGGATGCGCTCCATGAATTCGACCATCGTAACATCGACGCCATAGTTGCGCATGATATAAGCGAATTCGACGCCGATAGCGCCAGCGCCAGCGATAATCACGCTGCTCGGCAGATTGTCTTCCATTATCTGCTCTTCGTAGGTAACAACGCGCTCGCTCAAGGTTGAGCCAGGTATCAGGCGCGTGGTCGCGCCAGTGGCGATGATGAGGTTTTTGAAATGGATTCTTTCTTCACCGCCCTTATTGAGCGTTACCGCCATATTATTGGCGTCTGTGAGTGTCGCCCAGCCTTCAAAGGTGGTAATTTTGTTCTTGCGCATCAGATACTGTACGCCTTTGGTCAAGCCATTGGAGACGCGGCGGCTGCGCTTGAAGGCTTTGGCATAATCCAGGCTGAACTCGCCACTGATACCAAAGGCGTCGGCTTCGTTATTCAAGATATAGGCTAGCTCGGCGTTGCGCAGCAAGGCTTTGGATGGGATGCAGCCGACATTCAGGCAGATGCCACCCCAGTATTTCTTTTCGACAATTGCGGTATTTAGCCCGAGTTGGCTGGCGCGGATAGCTGCGATGTAACCGCCGGGTCCGGCACCCAGCACGACCAAATCAAATTCCTTAGCCATGGACTTTCGCTCCCGTTCGCTGATGAATGCGCAATTCACCTAGTCTAGCGCAGGCGCGGCGCAATTTGAAGTGGGGCTGGACGCCTGACAGAGCAATCGCAGCGCGGCAGGCACGCGAATTATGAGCTCACATTTGGGCGAGCCTGGGCTTGCGCCTTGAATTCATGCCTTAATTGGATTTGCAATACTTATTTGGTTTGATTGCTTGGTTTGATTGAATGCACAGAGTAAGCGTAGTTTTGAGATGGTGGAAGGGTTTGTGATGGGGGTATATCGATGCAATCAACCAGGGCTCAAGTCAAGATTTGATGGTGCTCTGACGCCGCGCTTCGAAGAGAATCACAGCCGCGGCGGATGCGACATTAAGCGACTCGGCTTCATGCGACATCGGGACAGACACGCTCGTCTGGGCAATGCGCCGCGCTTGCGGGCTGATTCCGCGCGCTTCGTTGCCAAGAACCAGCGCCCAGGGCTGTGTCCAATCAACTTCCGTATAGATGGCTCCTCCGCTTGCGTCGGCGCTATACACCCGTAATCCAGCGCAAAAGGCGCGGATTTCGCGCCAAGCCGCCTCGACGATGGGCAAGCGGAAGTGAACGCCCATGCCGGCGCGCAGCACCTTCGGGCTGTATGCATCGGCGCAGCCCGGCGTCAAAACCGCGATGTCCGCGCCTGCGGCGGCGGCGCTGCGCAAGACGGTTCCCAAATTGCCCGGTTCGCGCAGCGCATCCAGGATTAACACGCGCGCTGGCTGATTTGGCATGCGTGGCTTGGGCATCTGGAAAACAACCAGAATTCCCGGCGTCCGCTTGGTATCGCTGACATGCGCCAGGACATCCGAACTGACCGCAAGCAGCTCGCAATGGCGATTCTGCAATTTTGCGATTATCTCATAGTTGGCCGCTTCCGGCGCATAGAGCGCGAGCTTGGGCTTGCCGCCGCTTTGCAGCGCGTCCTGTATCAAGCGGTCGCCTTCGAGGATTAGCTTTTTCTCGCTGCGCCGTAAGCGGCCCTTGCTCTGCAGCGATTTGATGGTTTTGACGCGCTTGTTCTGGATGCTGGTGATAAGGTCCATGTGCGCTTCGCCATCCGCGCTCACACATAATAACATGCCTTCTCTTGGCAGTAGCGACGCGGATTATGAAATCAGAGTAACATGAAAAAAGGGTCGCTCAATGTGACCCTTTTCATAGCTATAGCTGCGGCAGCTTCTGGGCGCTATGCTAGGCTTTGCTTCGCCACAGATACGATCTTGCTGAAGGAATCGGCGTCGTGAATTGCCAAATGCGATAGGCTTTTGCGGTCCAGCTCAACGCCAGCTAGCTTCAAACCGTGAATCAATTGGCTGTACTTCATGCCGTTCATACGGGCGGCGGCGTTTATGCGCTGTATCCATAGCCGGCGCAACTGGCGGCGGCGCTGTCGTCTATCGCGATAGGCGTACCACAGGCTGCGCATCATGGCTTCGTTGGCGCGCTTCCATAGTTTGCTGCGCGTCCCCCATTGCCCTTTTGTGAGCTTGAGGACTTTTTTATGTCGTCTGCGCCTGACGAAGCCTGTTTTTGTTCTTGCCATGTTTCATCTCCGTGTTAAATCGCTCCAGGCAAAGTATAGACTGAAGGGCAGGCTGCCAATTCCAGCCGTCCTATGCCGGCGGATTCGCCTTGTATTTGCCGAGATAAGGTGCCAAGCGGCGGATGCGGCGCTGCATCGCGGCTTCACCGACTTCCATGCGCTTATCCCACTGCCGCTTGACGCGCTTTGCCGAACGGCGGCGCAGATGGCTCTTGCCGCCTTTGGTACGGACTATCTTGCCAGTAGCGGTCATACGAAAGCGTTTGGCAGTTGCCTTGTGCGTTTTGAGTTTGTACTTGGTCGTCTTCTTTTTGCGTGGCACGACTGTCTCTCCGATTTCATTTGCTATCTTTGTTTGGTGCCAAGACCATCAGCATGTCGCGACCTTCCATATTGGGGCGCTGCTCGACGACGCAAACTTCTTGCAAAGCGTTTTCGATCTTCGCCAGGCGATCACGCCCGATATGCTGATGTGTGATTTCTCTTCCGCGGAATCGTACCCGGAATTTGACTTTCTTGCCTTCTTGCAGCCATTTTGCCGCGCGCTTGATATCGAATTGCAGGTGATATTCGTCCGTCTTTGGGCGCAGTTGGATTTCCTTGATTGTTACCTTCACCTGGTTCTTTTTGGATTTCCGTTCTTTTCGGCGCTGCTCGTATTGAAACTTCCCGAAATCCATAATACGGCAAACCGGAGGTTTGGCGTTTGGCGCAACTTCAACCAGGTCTAGCCCAACATCGTCCGCGCGTCCTTGCGCATAACGAATGTCAACTACCCCGATATTGGTGTTGGTATCGTCAATTAGCCGGACTTCGCGGACTCCGCGAATGTCTCGATTGACTCGGTGGGGTGAATTCGCTATTTCAACCATTCCCTTCGGCTAAATCGTGCGGACAAAATACGCATAGTTCTAGGGACTACAGGCGCGTAGTGTAACACAGTGGCAAAACGCTTGTCAATTATGAGTACGCGACGAAGATTATACGCGCGCTATTTGTCATTGCTCAAAGGCGAGGATTGGAATTGGGAAAGTGTCGATTCGTACATTTTGATGAGTTCTTCATCGCTGCCTTTGAAGCGGCGCAGAGTCTGTCGCGCGCAGGTCCCGCAGCCCCTCATCGCCCGGTAACTGTCCGTTTCACAAGCCAGACAGCCATTTAGCTCGATCATCGTAGTCATCAAGGCGATTACCTCGGCACTGGTCTCATTTTTCTGCGACAGACTATCTATGAAGTTCATCCATTTGGGACCCCGCTCGTCGCGCAGCGACGGGATAGCGTAGTGTGGGAATAGAATTTCGTTTTCAGCGTACATGATTTCCGTTCTGGTCTCTCTTATTCTGAGCTGCGTCGCGCAGGCACCGGGGAGACATCAATTTTTTGTCAAATGGCGGACCATCTGCAGCCGCCGAGTAGCAAGCAGATACTAAGTACAAGTAACCATATTATGCGATTTTACGCTTGCTGGCAAATCCCATAATGATGAAATTGATGATTTGACAGGCAATAATGAGCGCTTGCCATGCTCGCTTATTCCAGACGCTGATAATGCCGCATTAAAGCCAGGAGCTGATCATGTGGCAGGGCGTACAAAGTGTTGCCGTCTCGGCCCACTGTGGTGCGCGCCGCGACCAGCGCATTATACACGGACTCTTCGACGCACTCGACTACCGCGCGAAAGAACTGGTCTATCAGCGGGCCTGTTTGTGTTCCCGTTTGTGATTCTGTTTGTGTTTTACCGTGGAAGAGCGCTTCTTCGTTAAGCAAGGGCGCTTCGTTCAGCAGTTTGCTGGCGTCGTGGGCGCGGCGGTTGCATATCGAGAAGGCGATAACGAAGTCGCCGCTGCCGCTGTGGCAGATGGTGCCGGTGCGCCCAAGCCCGAATGGCGCGCGTTTTGCCATGCGACCAAGTTGCCGGCTGTCGAGGGGCGCGTTGGTGGCGATGACAATCATCACCGAACCTGGGGGAGCAGTAACACTTTCTCCGCTAATCCGCCGCCCGATTGGCGCGCCTAAAATGCGCAATTCATGTCTTTGCCCGAAGTTAGTTTGCAGCAGCGCCGCGACAGTGTAAGCGCCATCAATCACGCGGCGCGAAGCAGTCCCTATGCCACCTTTGAAGCCATAGCAGAGTGTGCCGACGCCCGCTCCGACGCAGCCTTCGGCTACGCGCCCCGCTCTGGCACCGTCGATTGCCCGCAGCGTATCAGATTCGCTGATGTGCCTGCCTTGACCGTCGCTGAGGAAGTTGTCGTTGCATTCCCCAACAACCGGGTTGACATTGCTGGTTGTGATGGCAATGTCGGGATTCTCGCGAATGGCGTAGCTGAGGACCGCATCCCAGACCTTACCGACATTGAGCGTATTGCTCAGGCAGATGGGCGTTTCTATGAGGCCTAGCTCGCGCACCTGCTCGAAGCCGGTTGCCTTGCCATAGCCATTGATAGTATAGACCGCGGCTGGCACTTTCTCGCGGAATAGGTTGCCAGCGTGCGGCAAAATGGCGGTCAAGCCGCTGCGGATGGGTCCCTTGCCCGGTATCAGCTTGCCATCGCCTTCAATTCGCGTGATATGCCCGACGCGGACGCCGGGCACGTCGGTAATCGCGTTGAGCGGTCCCGGCGGCAGATGATCGGCGATTGGGATGAGCTCGCGAAATCTGGTCATGATGATGCGATTCAGCGCAGGGCGCGGATAAGAGTCAGCGTGGCGGCAAGCGCGCGATCGCTGCCCGGCAGCGTCCCATTCCACAAGCTAAAGAGGATGCCGGCTGTGTCGCTCTTCGCCAAGACATGCCGCAAAGAAGCAGCGCTTTCCGCAAGCGACGGACCATCTGGTTCGGGATAGCTCATCGCGGGCATGTCTTCACAGTCGACGACATCACTATCGAAGTGAATGTAAAGTGGCTTTTTGGGCAGGGTCGCTTGATTCAGCGCCTCCAAAGTATCGTAAATCTTCACTTGGCTTGCGCGCAACATGATTGCTTCTTCGGGATCAAGATTGCGGACATCGCAAACTATCACATCTGATTCGGCGATAGGCTCCAGGTCGATGCCCCGCATCAGATGCTGATTGCCGCGGCCGACCAACGCCGCCAGCGGCATGCCGCCGAGGAAGCCGCTGGGTGTCGTTTCCGGCGTATTGAAATCGCCATGCGAATCGTACCAGAGGATGGCGGGCGCGCGGCTTTCCAGCCCCTTGACCATGCCCAGGCAGCTTGTGCAGTCGTTGGCAAAGACGACCGGGACCTTGCCCGGGCAGGCGCGGATGGCTTGCGCGAGCGCGCGATTGACCGCCACAACCGGGTCTTCTAATGCTTGAAAATCGGGCTGAATGTCCAGCCAATCCGCTTTCAATTCATCCGCGGCACCCGCATTCCGCAAAGCCTGCACTTCCCTGCGGTCGCGGCGCTTTTCGCCCAGATAGTAAGGTACGCCGATACAAATGTAATCCGTCATTGCAGAACTCCTCTTGAATCAATATGACATTCTTGCTTCTATTTTCTTCTATTTCCTCCTATCTCATTCTATTTCAGTGAAACCAAGCATGGAATGACAATGATGCGGACAATATATTTTCGCTTATAGGCGGCTATTGTGAATCTCCCTACAGTCCCGTCAAATGCGTTATTGGCAAGTTAAGCGCTTCTTTGATGAACTGCCAATGGCATGCCAGGAACTCCCGCAGCAGCGAACGAATATAGCTATGCCGCCGTATGCGCGACGCGGGCACGGGACTGGCATTTGCTTCGACGCCTTGCTGGCTAAACAGCCAGCCGGCGCGCAGCATGTGATAACTGTCGCTGACCAAGACGGCGCTTGTCCAGTCGTGTGCTGCCATAATCTGGCTGCTGAAGATGGCATTTTCTTCGGTGCTGCGGCTCGTTTCTTCCAGCAGAATTGAGGCTTGCGGCAGACCCTGGGCGCGCAAGATTTCGCGGCAGGCGTCGGCTTCGCTGCGCCGGAAAGGCTCGGCTTTGCCGCCGGTGCAAATGACGACTGGCGCGATGCCCGCGCGCCACAGCTCCGCGGCGCGCAGGCTGCGTCGGCTTAATGCCAAGCCCGCGCGACCGTCGCGGCGCAAGCCCGCGCCCAGCGTGATGATGACATCCGCTGGGGCGGTGGCATCAAGCTGCCCGGCGCGATGAATGGCAGCCAGAAATGTCGCAAAATAGAGCCCCGCGCAGAGAGCAAGGAATAAAATTACTTTGCCGAGTCTGCCAGCGCCCGAATTCTGGCGCTGCTGTTTTGCCTTGCTGTCTCCAAGCGTATTTGCCGTAGAACCCGCCATTGAAGAGAATCGATTATTCGCCAAAGTTCATCTGGTTGCCGTGGCAGGGCGGGTCCAGGTAATTGTGATTGTCGCCGTAATCGAGTCGGTTGTTCATATTGATGCGCCAAGGTCTTGTTCTTTAGGGCATATACTTAACATTCGCTGTACCCGCAAGTGAGGCACCTGCGGCAATTTTCGGCGCGGATGAGCGTCGTTGTACCGCATTCGGGGCAGATATCCGCGCCCGAGATAGCGCCAAATCCGTCTTGATTGCCGCTGGAGCTGGCGGATGCGCCACCATTGACGATAGGCAAGTTCAATTGCAGCGGCTGCTCTTCTGGGAAGAATTCCATCTGCAAGACCCGCGCCACGGCATCGGGCAGCGATAGCACGCGCTTGGGACCAAAACCGATGGGGCGCGCCCCGCCAATATCTTGCAGCTGCTCGATGATCAGCCGCAGCATCTCGCGCCGGTTCTGGGGCGCGGTGGTGCGCAACTGCAGCGAAATCATCCTGCCAAGGCTCTCGGCATCGGCTTGGATGTCCGTGCCCGCTTTGCCTATCGCGATGAATACTTCGAATGGGTTGCCGCGCTCGTCGCGGTTGATGGTGATGTAGGCTTTGCCAAATGGCGTTTGCGTTTTGACTGTCAATCCCTGGAGGCTGTCCGGGCGCGGATAGACGCGATGCGGCGTGGTGGCTGGCTCGGCTTCTTCAGCCCTTGCCGCCGAGGATGCCGCCTTCATGTCTTGCATTTCGTTTTCGGCGCGTTCGTCGCCCTTGAGCATCAGCACCTGTTCGTCGCGGCTGCCATCGCGATAGATGGTGCCGCCCTTGCAGCCTAGCTCATACATTTTGTGATACAGATCGCTCACTTGTTCGACGCTGTAATCATTGGGTACATTGCATGTCTTGCTGATGGCGCTATCGACCCAGCGCTGGAAGGCACCCTGCACTTTCACGTGCTCTTCGGGGCTCAGGTCCATAGCGGTGACGAAGTAGTCCGGCAGCGCCTCGGCGTCGGGGTTGGCGTCGTGCCATTCCTTGACAATTGGCACCTGTTCTTCGTGCAAGCCCAGGCGGCTCTTGCGATAGAATATCCACGAGAAAAACGGCTCTATGCCGGTCGAGGTATTGACCATGGTGCCCGTCGTGCCGGTTGGCGCTTGCGTGAGCAAGGTAACATTGCGGATGCCGTCGCGGCGGATTTTCTGGCGCAGATTTTCTGGCATCGCCTGCATATAGCCGCTTTCTATGAACTTCTCGGCATCAAATTGGGCGAAGGCTCCCTTCTCCTGCGCCAGCTCACTTGATGTTTCATAGGCAGTGATGGCAATTGTTTTGTAGATTTGGTCGATTAATGCCACCGATTCGTCGCTGCCATAACGTACGCCCAGCTTCAGCATCAGTTCGGCGATGCCCATTGTACCCAAGCCGACGCGCCGTTCACCCATTTGCACACGTTCGTTCTCTTCAAAGAAATAAGGCGTCGTGTCGATAACATTGTCCAAGAAACGCGTCGAATAGGCGACGGTCTTGCGCAACTCGTCCCAGGCGACATCGTGATTGTCTTCGTCATAGAAGCGCGACAAGTTGACCGCGCCCAAATTACATACCGAAAATGCCCCTAGCGGCTGCTCGCCACAGGGATTGGTCGAAATCAGCGGATTGAAGTACCAACTGTTCGCCATTTTGTTGCTGCGCTCGTTAAACCAAAGCCCGGGTTCGGCGCTCGCCCAAGCGCTCTCGATGATCGCATTCCAAAGCTCGCGCGCCTTCACGGTCTTGTAGTGAATAACCTTGCGCCCGGCAGCAACCCAGCTGTGAAGGTCGCCATCCCAAAATTCGTCATAATCCGGATCACGCGTGTCGGGGAAGAGCAAGCGCCAATCTTCGTCCGCGGCAACCGCTTCCATCAGGCGGTCGGAAAGGCCGACGCTGATATTGGCATTGGTAATCTGGCCCGCTTGACGTTTGCTGTTGATGAACTTGAATACATCGGGATGCCAGTCGTTCAATATGAGCATCAGCGCGCCACGGCGACTGCCGCCTTGCTCGATAAGCCCGGTAACAAAGCTGTACAAAGCGCCCCATGACACCGCGCCGCTGGATCGGCCGTTGACGCCTTTGACATAAGCATGGCGCGGGCGCAAGGTCGACAAATTGATGCCGACGCCGCCGCCGCGCGACATAATCTCGGTCATTTGCCCCAGCGTTGTCATAATGCCTTCGCGGGAATCTTCCGGCGACGGTATCACATAACAATTGTAATAGGTGAGATCTTGCTCGGTGCCAGCCGCGGTTAGGATGCGCCCGCCGGGGACGAACTTCCAGTCGTCGAGCAGCCAGCGGAACTTCCGCGACCATTCAGCTTGTTTGGCTTGCGTGCATTCGGTCGCAGCCACGCCGCGGGCCACACGCTCCATCATTTGCGCCGGCTCGGTCTCGATCGGTTTATCAACATGCTCAAGGTCGCGCTCTACCACCTCGCCATCAAGCAGACCGACGGTCACTTGCGGCAGATTTATTTCGCTCACCGTGCCAATTTCGCGTTGGCCCGTTTTCTCATTGACGACCACAATCACTTTGTCGCCGACGGCTAAGCTACTGCGAGTCATATCTTTCTGCGCGTAACGATCCAGGAATATCTTGTATCCAAGTTCGTGCAGGGCGCTTCGTGGGGCATGAGTCTGGATCATGACAGAACCATTCTGATAAGTATGCAGCATTCAAGGATTACATATTCGGATTTTATGAATTCGAAAGAAAACCTTCGAGGCGCTTATGGGGGGATTTCAAATATCTATTTTGTTGACAATCAAAAAAGATTGACATCACTTTTATATCAATTTCTGCGGAGTTTTACTATAGAATCGCTGAAGCCGCTCGGCACTAGATTTGCATGCTAATATCACTAATTTCAAGCTATCCTTGAAAAGCATAATGAAAATGCGCCAATAGCGTTAGTCAAAGTTCTCCGATTCTAACCGCTGCTCTTTAACTGAAATAAAAAGTGGGCTGGGCAGCCCACTTCGCTTTTGATGTCATTGTCGCCGCGCAACAAGCGCATTCCGCCGCGATTACGCGACGAGCTCGCGCTGTCTCAATTTATCGGCGGTTGCCAGCAAGATGATGCGGATTTACGTAATCAGCTTGTTGGCTAACCTGGCAGCAAATGATCAATTTACTATCAGGTTGCTCACAGGTTGCGCGCTGTTCTTGAGTCGTTCCCGCGCGGCAAGCGGCAGGTCAGGCATTTTCAGGCTCGCAACCCCAGCTATCGAGCTATTGACCTCGATTCCGCTTGCGCAGGAATGCCGGCAATTCAGTATTCTTCGGGTCAATATTTTCGTATGTGCGTGGATCTTCTTGTGCCGGAGACTGGGGACCCTTCTGCTGACTCTGGTAAGGTGCCCTGCGCCCAGTGGACCGTGAATCTCTACGCGGCGGTGCCGCGTCAACTTCAACGTTCTCGTATATTTGACGCTGCGCAGAGGGCGGATGCGGGCTTGGCGCAGCATGGCGGATTGGCAACGCGCCGGCTTCTTTCATGCTAGTCTCGAGCCGACTGCGTTCAAAACCGGTCGCGATTAGCGTGATGCGGACTTCATCGCCCATGCTTTTGTCAATGTTTGCGCCAAAGATCAGGTTCGCTTCCGGATGCGAACTGTCCTTGATTATATCCGCTGCTTCGGCGACTTCGAATAAGGTTAGGTCTTCACCGCCGGTGATTGCGATCAAAACGCCGCGCGCGCCGTCTATCGTAACATCCAACAAGTTGCTGGTAATTGCTTGTTCGGCCGCCATGCGCGCCTTTTCATCGCCAGACCCGTGCCCAATTGCCATGATTGCTGCGCCGCCTACGGACATGATGGTGCGGACATCGCGAAAATCGAGATTGATCAAGGCGGGAACGGTGATCAATTCGGAAATGCCTTGGATGCCTTGACGCAGCACTTCATCGGCTTTCGAGAAAGCCTGCTGCAGGGTGGCGCGCTTGTCTACCACGTCCATGAGGCGGTCATTCGGTATAACGATGAGCGTATCCACCTGGCCCTTCAAGGTTTCAATGCCCGTTTTGGCGATTTGGGCGCGGCGCGATCCTTCGAACCCGAAGGGGCGGGTAACGACGCCGATGGTCAGCGCGCCGAGTTCTTTGGCAATCTGGGCGATCACGGGCGCTGCCCCGGTGCCGGTGCCGCCGCCCATGCCACAGGCGACGAAGATCATGTCGGCACCGCGCATAACCTCCAGCAGGTCCTCCGAACTTTCTTCAGCCGCTTTTCGTCCGATTTCTGGATTGCCGCCTGCACCTAGCCCGCGCGTTAATTTGTCGCCAATACGTACGCGCGATTCGGCTTTGCATCCCATCAAGGCTTGGTTGTCCGTGTTGACCGCAACAAATTCGACACCCCCCAGCCCTTCTTCCATCATGCGATTCACGGCGTTGCCGCCGCCGCCGCCAACACCAACAACTTTAATTTGCGCGAAGTTCTCACCTGTTATCTGATCGTTGACCATATCGACAATCCTTTGGCATCAAAACCGATATGCAAATAATTTGCAAGAATACTACAGTCTATTTTACTCTAGAATTTTGCCAGCGCAATTCATATCTGAAACAATTATTAAAGTGAAATCATCTTTTATCTTTATAGTCGTCTTGCGGGAAAAAACTGCGCAAAAAGTCTTTTGCCGCTTGCGTCCAACGTGATATTGGCATTCCTGCATTCTCATCGAATACTGGATCAATCTGATTTGCCAATTCCATTTCCAAGCCCAGACGCATCAAGCCCACACTGGTGCTGTAGGCTGGATTCTTGAGTTTATCAGCCATGCCGGTAATCTTTTCCGGATGCGCCAAACGAACCGGCATATTGAGTATCTTTGAGGCTAGCTCGCGATAGCCAGGGAGTTGCGAACTGCCGCCGGTGATAACGGCACCAGCGCGTAATAACGCGGCATAACCGGACCGTTTAATCTCTTTATCAACTAGATCGAAGATCTCTTCAAATCGCGCTTCAATCACCATTGCCAGGTCGCGGCGCTTAACCTGAAGCATCTCGCCGCCGAAAGGCTCGACCGAGAAAACATCGTTTTCATCTACGGCGTCCATATTCGCATGGCCGCGTTGAATCTTTACTTTTTCCGCCAGCTCGAAGGGTACACGCATCCAATAGGTGATGTCCTGCGTTACGTGATTGCCACCGACCGGAATGATAGCAGTATGCCAAACGGTGTCTTCAATGTAAATCGCCAGATCGGTCGTGCCGCCGCCAATGTCGATAACCACCGCGCCCATCTCGCGTTCGTGTTTAGTCAGCACGGCATCACCCGCCGCCAGCGGATTCAAGATGAACTGAATCACCTCAATGCCTAAGGCTTCTACGGCGTCTTGCAAGTTGGCTAGGTTGGTGGTGGAAGCGGTGATGAGATGCGCGTCAACCTCAAGGCGGTAGCAGTGCATGCCGATGGGGTGGCGAAATCCTTCTTTGTGGTCATCCAGCTTGTAACCACGCGGGACTTCATGTAGCACTTCGCGATTGTGCGGGATAGCGATTCTGCGCGCGACTTCCATCGCTTTATCAAGGTCTTCATCTTGTACGCCGCGGGGATCAACAATTGTGGTGACACCGCTGCTAGTCAAAGAAGAAATATGGCTGCCCGAAACGCTGACATAAGCCTTGTTGAGTTTGAAACCGGTCGCAGACTGCTCCGCCATCTGCAGCGACTTGCCAATCGCTGCTGACAGCGCCTGAACATCGTTGACCACGCCCTTCTTCATACCGGCGCTTGGCTCAACGCCCATGCCCAGGATGTAAACACTTTCCGGGCGCACTTCGCCAACCAGGGTACAGATCTTGGTCGTGCCTACATCTATACCAACTACCATGTTGTTAAGCATCAGGAATTAACGCCCCCATAATTTCTTGTAAAAAGGCGCATCGGGATTCACGATATTCAATTCGGTAATCTCTATGCCTCGGCTAATTAGGTTCTTCACATAGGCTTGATATTCGTCGATTTTCCTGCTCATTCCCGCGCTTGATTCGATTCCCATCCAGATTTTCCAGCCTTGTTCATTGGTCCAACCCAGCCCATTGATCGGGTCATAGCTAAGATCGACGCCGGTCGGCAGGAACTCCTGCAAGCGCAATGCCCCAAGTACGACGTCCTTATCCAGTTCCTCCAGATCCGTCACGGTATCGGAAGGTCCAGTGTAAGCGTCGACTTCCACGTTGACTCGAATCACGTCGGGCATGGCGGCGCGCGCTTTCATAACACGGCCTTGAATATCAATCCAGATTTCTTTTCCCGCTTCCGACCAGACTATCGCAGGCATACGCTCTTGAACATAAATCGTTATCAAGTTGGGGGGCCAACCTAGCTCAATTTTAACATCAGCTATAGATGACGAGTTCAGCAAGTTGCTGCGAATCTCTTCTGGATCCAGCCAAAACATGTGAAAATCGGCAATGCCAGCATGTGTGAAAATCTCGGCGGGTTCTAAAAACGCATTGTCACGCACTTGCACAGACCGTACATAGAACAAGTCGCTGGAAAAGAATAGCGCCAGAATGCCGACAAATATCACAAACAGGATAGCACTCGCGACCCGCCAGCGCAAATGTGCCCGCGCTCTGGTTTGCCTTGCGAAGGACTGTCGCGCAGACCTGGCTCCCGCAAAAGGGCGACGAAACACGCTTGGCGCGCGAGTGGGCTGCCGATTGCGATATAGAACGTTACTGACCACCGACAGTATTCCAAGTATGATCGTATCTTTTCGCGTTTTGGCTAGCACCTAGTTTACTATTGAACATGAGGCAGCGCAATCAAAGAGATGGTCAAAATCAGGACAATCGCATCAATTTTTTCGCCACAGAGGCTGCGGTCCCTATCATGCCCATTCGCCCAGCATCTGAATCTCGAGCTCCAAGCGCGTGCCAAAGATTTCTTCGACGCGCCCGCGCGCCGCTTCGATTAGCCGGTAGTAATCGCTGGCGCTGGCATTAGAGCCGATGTTGACGATAAAGTTGGCGTGGATCGGCGATACCTGGGCAGCGCCGATGCGATAACCCTTCAGTCCCGCCGCTTCAATTAAGCGCCCGGCGTAATCGCCCGGCGGGTTCTTAAAGATGCTGCCGAGGCTTGCGCCTGGTGGCTGTGTGCGTTTCCGATAGTCGCTGAAAGCCTGCATTCGCCGCTGTATGGCAGCCGGCTGCGCCTTTTCCAACCGGAATAGCGCCTCCATAACAAAGAATCCTTTGTCGGCGCGCGCCTTTAATGCCGAGTACCGATAAGCATAGTTTAGCGCTGCCAAGTCGAGCCAAGTTTCGCCTTGGCTGGCTTCAAATAGCCGCGCTTTGACAAGGGCGCTGGCTATATCGCTGCCGTGCGCGCCAGCGTTGTTGACGACAGCGCCACCGACGGTTCCGGGTACGGAAATCGCCCATTCCAAGCCGCCGAAGCCTCGCTCTTGGCAATAGCGGACCAGGCGTATCAAATTGCTGCCGCTGCTGGCGGAAACTAATATGTCGCCGCCAGATGCCTCGTGGCTGATGCGCGTGGCGCGGTTGATAACCGTCAATCCGCGAATGCCCTTGTCGGCGACTAGCACATTGGCACCCCCGCCGATGACAGTCAGGGGCAAGCCGTATGCCCAGGCGATGCGCAAGACAGACAAGGTTTCTCGGTAATCGGAATCTTTGGCGATATAGAGGAAATCAGCTGGTCCGCCCAGTCGCGCGGAGGTATATTTTGCCAGCGGCTGATGGCGCTGCACTTGCTTCGGGAAAGGTGGGACCGGCGCGGTCATAGCTAGCGCGTGTCGGCGCCCAGATAGAGTTCAGCGATTTGGTTAGCGTCCCCGGCGCTGCAAATGAGCGCCAGCGCGGGACCCTCAATTTCCCTGCGCAGGCAAGCGGCGGCGTATTCAAAGCTGGGCGCGAAGCGCGCGCTGGGATGCCCAACTGGATGCCCAACTATGGATTCGACCAGCAGCTGGCTGCTAATGCCCGGTATCGGGTCTTCGCGCGCGGCGTAAATCGGCGTTATCAAAACGTGGTCGGCGGCCTCAAAAGCGCTAAGGAAATCCGCCCAGAATGCGCGCGTCCGGCTGTAGGTATGCGGCTGCCATAGCGCCCAAATCTGGTGACCTGGATAGCGCGCGCGCGCGGCTTGGATGTTTACCTTGATTTCGGTGGGGTGATGGGCGTAATCGTCGACAATGATGACATCATTGCGGATGCCGCGTATCTCGAAGCGGCGCGCGGTTGTCTTGAATGATGCCAAGGCGGAGGCGCTCTGTTCAAAGCTGATTCCCTGCAGGTCAGCCACAATCGCCGCCGCCAGCGCATTGGCAATGTTATGCGCGCCCGGCGCTTTTAGCGTCAATCTGCCTAGATAGTCGCCTCGGCAAAATATGCTGGCGCTGGTTTCATCTGCGGAAAAAACCAGGTCCGTCGCGCGCCAATCGGATGTGGCGTCGTTTATGGCATAGCTGACAGCAGGCAGGTTGCGCTCCTTGCGATTACGGAATAGAGTCGCTGCGCCGCTGTCATCGCTGCAAGCGACCAGCGCGCCGGAGGCTGGCAGTAGCTCGGCGAATTGGGTGAAAGCCGCCGTCTGTTGCCGCGCCGTCGCGAAATAGTCGGGGTGATCATGCTCGACATTGGTGATGACGGCGATATGCGGCTGCAAGCCAAGGAACATATTGTCATATTCGTCGGCTTCTATCACGAAGGCTCGGCCCGCGCCGAGCTCGGCGTTTTTGCCAGTATTGCCCATTGCGCCGCCGACAATATAACTTGGGTCTTCACCCGCTTGCCGCAAGATATGCGCGATCATCGCCGTGGTTGTGGTTTTGCCATGGGTGCCAGCCACGGCTATCGTCTGCTGGCCAGCCAAGAGCGGTGCCATAAATGCCTCGCGCTTGACAATTGGGATGCCCTGCGCGCGCGCTGCCCGCAGCTCGACATGATCGGGCGCGACGGCGGAAGACATCAATACGATATCGGCAGCTGCGACAAAGTCGGCATGGTGACCCTGATAAACGCGCGCGCCTGCCATCTGTAATGCGGCGGTGAGCTCGCTTGAACGCAGGTCCGAACCGCTGACGGTAAAGCCGCGCTGCAGCAGAATGCGCGCGATGGCGGACAAACCCGCGCCACCGATTCCGATGAGATGTATGTGCTGGCTGGGCTTCAATTTGAGCATGGGGCTATCAACCTGAAGCATAAGTTGCGCAATGCAATAATGATGCCGAAGACCCGTATCATCGCGAGCAAGTCCAAGTTCTCATGCCGCTGCAACTTCAATGAGCAATTCCGCGAGGCGGCGCGCGCCCTCCGCGTTTGCCAAGGCGCGCGCCTTGGCCCGCATCGCTCGCAAACGCTCGTCGTCGCGGGTTAGCGCTATGACGCAGTCGAATAGGGACGCTGCCATGTCCTCGTCGTTCAGGCGCAGCGCCGCGCCATGATCGCGCAGGTAATCGGCATTGACGCTTTGGTAGCGCCAGGCATAGGGATAGGGGACAAGGATTGCCGGCAAAGCGAATAGCGGCAATTCCGCCAAGGTGCTCGCGCCCGCGCGACAGACTGCCAGGTCCGCGGCTGCAAAAGCCAATCCCATATCCTCATGCAGATAAGGGAAGGGCAGATACTGCGGATGCTGCTTATAGGCGGCTGTTTGGGACATGCTGCGCTCCCAATCAAATTCGCCGGTGATGTGAATAATCTGCAATCCTTCGTCCAAGAGCCGTGGCAGGCAATCGCCCAGCGCGATATTGATATTGCGCGCGCCGCGGCTGCCACCGAAGAACAAGACGGTCTTGGCGGCGGGGTCCAACTCGAATCGCTTTAGCGCGCCTGCCCGCGTCGCTGCCAGACGATTGCCCTGCAGTGGATAGCCGGTCACGACGGACTTGCCAGCGGGGAAATATTTTGCCGATTCGCCGACTGTGGTCGCGATGCGCGCCGCGAAGCGCTGCAAAGCTTTGATAGTCAATCCAGGTTCGATATCGGGCAAAAAAATGACGATCGGCACAGCGAGCGAACGCGCCGCGAGCGCTAGCGGCAAGTTTGCCCAGCCGCCTGTCAAGAGCGCGACCGCTGGCCGCATGGCGCGCAAAATGTTGTAGGCTTGCAGGGTACCTAGGCTCAGTTTCGCGGCGCTCGTAAAGACTGTGGCTAAATTGACGCCGTGCAAGGGTCCAGCCTGGACCTCGTGGTAGGCAAGAAAAGGGATTCCCGACTGCTGAACCAGCTTGCTTTCCATCCCGCCCGCTGTGCCAAGGAAATATAATTGATGTTCACTATTGCTGGTGGTTAATAGCGCTTGGGCTGTCGCCAGGGCGGGATAGACGTGACCGCCAGTTCCCCCGGATCCGATCAGAATACGCAATCTCATTACTCCATTCGGGAGCGCGCTGCCGCCGCCCCAATGCCACTCGCTGTACGCTCAACATTAAGCCGATACCGCTCATCACCGGGAATAAGGAAGATCCGCCATAGCTGATGAAAGGCAAAGGCACGCCCGTCGGCGGTACGGCGTTGGTCATTACCGCGATATTCAACAATGCCTGAATGATCACCCAAGATGTGAAGCCGACGCATAAGAGCGAACCGAAGGGATCGTCCGCGCGCCAGGCCAAGCGAAATCCCCTTACCGCAAAGGCGATGTAAAGCACAATGACGAAAGTCGCGCCCAAAACCCCAAACTCCTCTCCGATTACCGCAAATATGCTGTCGGTATGCGGTGCTGGCAAAGCGCCGAATTTCTGCGTCGATTGCCCCAGTCCCACGCCAGTCCATCCGCCCTTCATTAAGGCAGCGATTGCCTGCTGCGTATGATAATTCGCCGATGTCAGTTCGTTGATCCCATTCAGAAAGTCGGCAATACGGGTCTGCGCATAACCCAGCCCCGCGACCAAGACATAAGCCAAAGCCCCCAGCAGTCCGGCCATCGTAGAGATGTGCAGTATGTTCGCGCCGGCGACAAAATACATGATGCCAGCCGTAATAGCGACAATTGCCGCCGAGCTCAGGTCCGGCTGCTGGGTAATCAAAATTGCAATGGCACCAACAACCGTGATGAAGGGAAGAAAACCAAAGAAAAAACTGCCAACCCGCGTATTCTTAGAAGCCAGCCACTGCGCCATATAAACGACGATGGTGAATTCCGCCAATTCGCCCGGCTGTAAGCTACCGCCAATCAAGGAACGGCGCGCGCCGAACTTGTCATCGCCAAACAAGAGTACAGCGATCAATGCGCCGATGGTGCCCAAGAGCAGAAACAACGCAAATTGTTTCCAAAACCGATAATCAACACCCGCGAAGAAGATGAGCAAGATGCCGGAACCGACGATATTACGAAGGTGCCTATTCACAAAGAAGCCCGTAGCGGTCCCGTAGGTTTCATTGCTCCAGTCGAAGGTGGCGCTGTAAACCATAATCGAGCCGCTTATCAGAAGCAGAATAACAATGCCGAGCAGCCACTTGTCCAGCGTGGCCAAAAAACTGCGTTGGACTGGCGCGAGGAGCCAAGCGCTATTATTGCGGATATTGGTCATGTTGGGGCGGCGGCGAAACCGCCGCCGGCTGGAATCATTGATATTGGCTTGCGCTGTCATGGTCTCGCTCTCTACCCACCCAGATAACTTAGTTCATTATAGTGCAGATACCAATTTGCGAAAGTGATCTCCGCGCTCGGCATAGTCGGCATAAGCATCGTAGCTGGTGCCGCCGGGCGACAAAAGCACAACATCGCCTTCCTGCGCGACTGCCGCCGCCCGCGCGACAGCTTCAGCCAAAGTCGGCGTTCGTGAAAGCTGATGCTCATGGACGCGCATCCGCGCAAGCAGCCGCGTGACCTTGGTGGCGACTTGTTTCTCGCCGTCCTTGCCAAAGATGATGATATGGCGCGCTTTTGCCAGCGCCATTTGCAGCGCGGCTTCCCATGGCAGGTCTTTGTCCGCGCCGCCAATTAGCAATATAAGCGGTTCGCCGTAGCTCTGCATGGCGGCAATCAAGCGTTCCGGCGCGGTAGCGATGCTGTCATTCACGTATGTAACGCCGGCGATTTGGCGCACCGTTTCCAGGCGGTGCGCCACCGGGCGAAAGGCGCGAATCGCCGCGCGCATCGCCGCGGGCATGACGCCGGGCCGATCGGCAGCCAATCCCAACGCGCCACTTATCGCGCAGGCTGCCAGGACATTGGCTACATTATGGTCGCCGCGCAGGGGAATCTCGTCCCGCAGGCAGACTAGATTCGGCGTCGCGTCGTAACTGGCGGACCCCGCCACAAATACGCGATTGCCCAATAGAAACGCGCCGTCAGGTAAGAGCTCATAGGCGCTGAATGCCGACAGTTCGCCGCGAATGAGCCGCTCCAGCGCGCGGCTGCCGGGGTCATCCCAGCCGAGCACCGCGACGTCCGTGGGCTTCTGGTAACGGATGATATTGGCTTTGGCGGCGGCGTAACGCTCTAGCGTGCCATGCCTATCGAGATGATTAGGCGTCAAGTTGAGCACGGCTGCGACTTGCGGGCTCTGGCTCATCAACTCCAGTTGAAAGCTGGATAGCTCCATGACAACCACATCGTTTTTTGTGATTTTTGGCAGGTCTTCAACGAGTGGGTTGCCGATATTCCCGCCCAGCCAGACCTTGCAGCCGGCCGCGGCTATTATCTGCGCGACCAGCGCGGCGGTACTTGTCTTGCCGGCGCTGCCAGTGATGCCAATGACTGGGGCAGGGCAGCGCTCGATGAATAACTGCGCGTCGTTGGTGAAGGGGATTGCGCGCTTGCGCGCCAGCTCAAGTATCGGCAGGTCCAGCGGTACGCCACCGGAAACACAGATGGCATTCGCGCCGACTAAAACCTCCCTAGGATGCCCGCGCAAGTAAAAGCGCGCGCCCGGGAACTGCGAGCGGCGGATGCCCAATTCTTTCGCGCCGCGGCTGTCTGTAACAACAACATCGGCACCGACGGTTGGCAGCCAGCGCGCCAAGGCTCGGCCCTGCCTGCCAAAGCCGAATATGACAATCTTTTTCCCGTACAGAGCATCGCGCGCGGGCATTAGACGAAGCAATTTCGAAGCAATCGACGAGCGCTTGTCATAGCGGACCCAGCGCGCGCTGGCGCAGCAGCGCGATAGCAACGCCGAGAAACGCGCCAAGAATGCTTATCAGCCAAAAGCGCTGCACGATTTGGATCTCAGCCCAGCCCATATCTTCGTAGTGATGATGAATGGGCGCGGCGCGAAAGAGACGGACTTCCTTGCGGGAAAAGCGCCGAGTGAACTGGGCGGAAGCCACCTGCAATATCACGCTTAATATCTCCATAACGGGCACAATCGCGATAATCGGCAGCAAGAGCCACTGGCCTGTCATCACCGCGACCGTGCCAAGCGTCGCGCCAAGTGCAAGGGAACCGGTATCCCCCATAAACAATTGCGCGGGATGCGCGTTATACCAGAGAAAGGCAAAACAGGCACCCACAACGATGAAACACAGGTCGATTAAGAAAATCTGATTCTGCAAAAAAGCGATAACGCCATAAGCGCAGAAGGAGCTGGCGGTAACGATACCCGCCAAGCCATCCAAACCATCGGTGAAGTTGGTGGCGTTGGAGCTGCCGATGATGATAAAGGTGCTAATGGCGATAAAGATGAGCGGATGCAATGGGATGCTTATCGGTATCAGCGGCAGCGGCATGGTATTGGCATAAGAAAAGCCAAATTGCGAGATGATGATGGAAGCGATCAGCGCCATGACAATCTGCGCCCTGAACTTCACTTTTCCGGATAAACCTTCGCCCTTGTTGCCGCGCGCTGTCTGGATGCCTTCCCAGTCGTCAACCAATCCCAAAAGGGCGAACCCAATCAACACTGACAGCGGCAGCAAGATGCTGCGCCCTTCGCCTTCTTGGACGATGCGCGAGATATTCAAAGCGAGTGTGATGGCAATTGTTGGCAGGATGATCATGATGCCGCCCATTGTTGGCGTGCCAGCTTTTTTTTCATGCGGGCCGTCCATCAGCTCTTCGCGTATCTGCTTGACAAGCTTGAAGCGCTTCAGAATCTCGATAAAAGGACCGCCCCAAATCACGCCAAGAAAAAATGTCGCCCCGCCTACGCTAAGCGCCAGCGGTAATGTCGATTCCATGCAAAAGCTCCCTCAGCTGCCGACCGAATTGCTATTGCTTGTGGTGCGCGCCAAGTCGCGCCGCGCCTCGTCACTTGGTATCTCCAGCAAAATCACCAGCCGCTCGGCTAGCCGGCGGAATACTGGGGCAGCGACTTCGAAGCCATAGTACTCGTCTGGTCTATCCAACTTAACCAAGATGACGATTTGCGGGTCTTCAGCCGGCAAATAACCTATGAACGTAACGATGGATGTATTGCTCCCGACTTCATAGTCCAAGGCGGTTGCGATGCGCGCGGTGCCCGCTTTCCCGGCGATGGCATAACCGGGCAGAAGCGCCTCTCGCGCCCCTACCTGCGTGGATTGCACCAGCAGGTCTGTGACCATGCTGGCGGTCTCTTCGGAAATGACGCGGCGCACGGTGATTGGCTGCGCGTCTTTCGCGCCATCTTTGGTGATTGCCTGGCGCGCGATGCGCGGCTTGCGCATGATGCCATCGTTGGCGATAGCGGCAAATGCCGTAATCATTTGCAAGGGCGTCGCTTTCATGCGCTGCCCATAGCTGTTCAGCCCGAGGTAGCTTTCCGACCAATTGCCGTCGCCGGGCATCTCGAGGTCGCCGCTTTCTTCCGCGAATAAATCGACGACGGTAGCCTGCCCCATGCCAAAGGCGCGCATCATGCTATAGAATTTTTCCGTGCCTATCTCGAGCGCGATGGTCGCGGCACCAACATTGACCGAACGTGAAAGAATATACGCGGCGTCAATTGTGCCATGGGTTTCGTAGTACCGATTCCATATTTTGTAGCCGCCTACTTCTAGGTTTCCGCCATCATTGTAGGTCCAGTAGGGCGTGATGGCACCTGTTTCCAAGCCGGCGGCGACCGTCAGCGCTTGCACGGTTGTACCCGGCTCAAAATCTTCATTGATGGTCGGGTTTATCAAGAGGGTGGGGTCGTCGATTTCCAAGAAGTTGTTTGGGTCCAGGCTGGGTTCGTTTGCCATCGCCAGAATATCGCCATTGCGCGGGTCCATGACGATGACGGAGCCGCGGAACGCGCCCGATTCCGCAACCGCGCTGTGCAATTCTGATTCCACCCAGAATTGCACATCCCGATCCAAGGTGAGCACAAGGTCATTGCCGCGCTGTTCGGAGGGCAATTCTTCCGGCAGGTCAATCGGAACATTGCTAATGGACAGGTCCTGCACCTTGCCCGCCAAGGTGTTGTTGTACGCGCCTTCGACACCCAGCGCGCCTTTTAGATCTCCGCCTTCTTCGTCAAAAAAGACGAAGCCGATTACGTTGCCCGCCAAAGACCCTTGCGGATAAAAGCGCTTCGGTATTAATTCCAGATTTAGCGAAATCTCGCCGAGCGCGGCGATTGCCTGCCCTTTTTCGGCAGAAATGGGTCCAGCAAGGAACTGCCAAAGTGGTGGATCGGCTGTGGCTAGCTCATTAATCTCCTTCTCGTCCATATCGAGGATAAGCGCCAGTTGCCGACTAAGCCTGGACGCGTCTGCCACCAGATTGGGGCTGACCCCCACGCGATACTCCAGCACGTTAAATGCCAGGGGTTCGCCATCGCTGTCATATATCTGGCCCCGTTCCGCGGGTATCCTGAGCCTTGAGCTGGTGACCGCGCTGCCGCGCCTTTCCATCTCCTGGCGCACCGAGGTTGGGAAAAACTGGAGGTTCGCCAAGATCACCACCAAGCCGCATGCCGCAGCGATGAGTAAAAGTATCACAACTGGCAGCCGAGAATGGATGGTTTTCAGTTGGGAGGACTGACCTTGCATAAAATGGTTTTCTCGCCTTAGTTGCCAAAGGCTTCGATTTGCGCTTGCAAAGACGCTAGTTGCTGCTGTATCCAGCCACCGAAGGTCTCGTCATAGACCGGGCTTGGCGCAGGTTGGGCGCGCGTACTGGCCGTTTCGGTAAAGCTATTCCGGCGGCTTGGGCTATAGCCCTCGATCACCACATAGTCGATTTCATTGTTGGTCGCCAGGCGGAATCCAATATCTAGGGCGCGCATGTTCAAGCGCGGGACTGTACGAAAGCGCGCGATCTCCGCGATAATCTGTTCATTTTCATATTTGAGTTTATCGCGCTGGATAATCAACTCTTCTATGGCGCGATTGGTGATGGCGAATGACGCGACCTTTGAAAGGTAGATGCTGCCCAGCACCAGCAGAATGGCGGTGCCAAGAATCACCAGCATGGCTGCCTGATTTTGGGCGTAAAAGCGCCTGCGGCTGAAAGCATGTTGAACCCTAAATTGCGTCATGTTGCTCTATTAATTCCCCTCGCGCTATTTTTCGCGCTATTTTCGCTCGCGGCAGCGCAGCCACTGCGGATGATTTTCATTAGACATTCCTTTAGACCATCCCCTAGACTATCCCTGCTATGCGCCCATAAGCCAAAATATGCACATGTTGCTAAGGTCGATTTGGCGGCGAACGGCGCATGAATAGTCGCTACAATCGCATAAAGAGCTGGCTGGCAAGCCAAAGGCTTGCGAAAAACAGCGCAAGCAACACTATAAATTTATCAAAAACGCGGTATTACGCAACAGAAGTTCAATCGAACTTCAGCTTTTCAACAACGCGCAGCTTGGCGCTGCGGCTGCGCGGGTTGCCGCTGCGCTCTTTTTCACTGGGGACGATCGGTTTTCGATTGACCAAATTGACCTGCGCCCGCTTTTCCGCAATCGAAGCCATGCCCGGTGGCGCGACGATTTCCCGCGCCATCTCCCGGAAACTTCGCTTGACGATGCGGTCTTCCAGGCTGTGAAAACTGATGACCGCCAGTCGTCCGCCGGGCCGCAGCAAGTCGACGGCGATAGGCAGCGCCTCTTCCAATGCCTGCAATTCTCGGTTTACCGCGATGCGCAAGGCTTGAAAGACTTTGGTCGCCGGATGAATCCGCGCCCTGCGCCGCCCTTTGCCGACAGCGCTGGCGACGATGCTTGCCAGCGCTTCCGTGCTGCGCAGGGGCCTTTGGGCGACGATCGCGCGGGCAATCTTGCGGGAAGCCTTTTCTTCGCCATAGCGAAAGAAGAGATTAGCCAGGTCACTTTCTGACAGGGTATTGACCAGTTCTTCCGCAGTGGGGCTGTCATTCGAAACGTCAAAGCGCATGTCGAGCGGACCGCCGTGGCGAAAGGCGAAACCGCGCGCGGCATCGTCCAACTGCATGGAAGACAAGCCCAGGTCCAATATGATGGCGTCGACCGCGCGCCAGCCGCGCTGCCATGCTACTGCGCGCATATTAACATAGCTGGTATGCGCAAAGTACAGGCGCGAAATGTTCGGCGACAGATTGCGCCGCGCGATTTCAAGCGCGCTTTGGTCAAGGTCAATTGCTAAGACGGCTCCAGCGCCCGCTTCCAACAGGGCGCGCGCATGCCCGCCAGCGCCAAGCGTACCATCAATGACGCGGTCAAGCGCGCCGTCGGCGGGCTTCAGCAGTTGAAGCGCTGGCTCGACAAGCACGGGTATATGCTCATGCACAAGATTATCCCTTGGGAAGCCTGCTTAGGATAATTGTAGCTTGCTACGCCCTTGCTTCGCCAATTTGCTCGAAAAAAACTTAGCGCAAAGACGCGCGGGGAACAAAGATTAGAACTCAACTCACTGTTGCGAAGGATGACGGACCAAGGATGACGGACAAAGGATGACGGACGAAGGTTGACAGACCAAGGATGAAGAGAGGACACCTTTTTCATCAGACGCGCTTCAGATGCGCTTGCACCGTAAAATCTGTAAGAAATTGGCGAATATCGGGCGGCTCATCGGACTCTGTTTAAATACTCGATTTCCCCCACCCCAAAGCCCTCCCCAATAAATAGGGAGGGGCTTTAACAGCTCATTACGGTTCAGAAAGCTCCCCTTCCCTCATTTTGGGGATGCTCGCCATAGAGATGGCGAGGAGGGGCCGGGGTCACGTAGACATAGACCTACGGGATGGGGGTGTTTTTCAACGGAGTCCACCGTGCCGCCCCTGCCGCTAGCGCCGGCAATCAATCGTTTGACTTAATTGGATTGATTGCCGGCATAATGCACTATTTTGCTGCGATTGTCCCCGGTTGTCCTCGATTTGCCGCCAATTTGTTCACCAAGATTGTGTATCATGTTAAAATCTTTTTGAATCGACAGCATAGTTCGCATGACCCAAGCGCTGATGACATACCAGAAACCACCGCATATTGAGACCATCCTCAAGAATCTGCCCGTGAAGCCCGGCGTCTACTTGCTGAAGAACGGCAAGGGCAAAATCGTCTATATTGGCAAAGCCAAGCGGCTGCGCCATCGCGTTCGCAGTTACTTCACGACTGCCGCCGACGGCAATAGCAAGACGCTGCGCATGCGCGCCGAAGTCGACGATATCGACTTCATCATCACGGAAAACGAAGTCAAGGCGCTGATTCTGGAAGAAACGCTTATCAAGAAGCACAAGCCGCGCTATAACATCGAGCTCAAAGATGACAAGCGCTATCCCTATATCCGCGTCAGTTGGGCGGATGCCTTCCCGAAAGTCGAAACCACCCGCCGCATTCACAACGAAGGCGCGCGTTATTTTGGTCCATACACAGCCATGTGGGTCGTCCAGAAAACCCTTAGCGACTTGCGCCGCGCCTTCCCCTACTTGACCTGCGACCGCGAAATCGACGGTCAAGACGAACGCGCCTGCCTCTTCCATGATATCAAGTTGTGCGCCGCGCCTTGCATCGGCGCTGTCAGCCGCGAAGAATACCGCGAGATGATTCAAGAGCTGATGGATGTGCTGGGCGGCAAAGCCGAGAGTGTGCGCAAACGTTTGCTAAGCGACATGCAGCGTGCCTCCAGCCAGCTCAACTTCGAAAAAGCGGCTGGCATCCGCGACCAGTTGCGGGCGATTGACTATATCACCAACACGCACAAAGCTGTCGGCAAGAACATGACCGATCACGATGTCATCGCCTTGGCGCGCGACGAGCGCGACGCCACCGTACAAATCATGTTTATCCGCAACGGCAAGCTGATAGGCAGCGACGCCCGCGCCGTGGACAATACCGAAGGCGAATCGGACGCCGCTGTGCTAGAACAATTCATCAGCCAGTTTTATGCCAGCAGCGGCAACATACCGCGCGAATTAATCTTGCCCAACGAAGTCGAAGAAGCGCGCATCCTGGAGCGCTGGCTAAGCGACAGACGCGCCAGCTCGAAAGTGAGCATCCATGTGCCGCAGCGCGGCGACAAACGCAAATTGGTGGCGCTGGCGCAGGAAAACGCGCTGGAGAGCCTGCAAATGATGCGCGCGCAATACGAAGCAGATAGCACCAAGCACGAACAAGCCATGGCGGAATTGCGCGCAGCGCTGGAGCTGCCGCGCATCCCCAACCGCATCGAATGCTTTGATGTCAGCACGACGCAAGGCACCGCCATCGTCGCCAGCCGTGTGGTCTTCGCCCGCGGCGTGGCGCGCAAAAGCGAATATCGCCGCTTTAATATCCGGTCGGTATCCCACAGTGGTTCGGACGATTATCAGTCCATGCGCGAGGCTTTGACTCGGCGCTTTCTGCGCTGGCAAAATGCAGTTGAATCCGACCAAGCACCGAGCCCAGATGGGGTGGACAAAGACGAAACCTGGCGCATCTTGCCGGATTTGCTATTGATTGACGGCGGCAAGGGGCAGCTCCATATCGCCATGAGCGTATTAAGTGAATTTGGCTTGAGCGACCGCGTGCCGGTCGCGGCTTTGGCGAAGCGCATTGAAGAAGTCTTCCTGCCCAATCAAGCGCTTTCGGTACTGCTGCCGCGCCGCAGCGAAGCGCTTTATCTTGTGCAGCGCGCGCGCGACGAAGCGCATCGATTCGCCATCACCAGTCATCGGGCGCGCCGACGCAAGATGAGCCTCGCCAGCCGCCTGGAGACGATACCAGGCATCGGTCCCAAACGGCGCAAGTTCTTGCTCAAACACTTCGAAAACTCGATTGACGCAATCAAGAGCGCCAGCCTCAGCGAACTCGCCGAGGTGAATGGCATCAACAGGCAAGTCGCTCTCGCCATCAAGAGCAATTTGGACTGAAAATTTCGGTCAATCCGGCATTGCGCAATCAAATTTTTCGGCTGCAAGGACGGCTTCCGCTTGGCGATGAGCGGGCTGATATGATTTTGAACTACATTCCAGAGCGTGTCGAGATTGATGTCGAAATAAGCGTGAGCCAGCCAATTGCGCATGCCTTTCATGCTTGACCACGGCAAGTCGGGATGCCTGGCGCGACACTCAGGACTTACCGCGCCGACTGCTTCTCCTAGAATCTCCAGCAAACTGGCCAGGATTAACTGCAAGCCTTCGTCTTCTGAAAACGTCGTTCGACTGTGTCCCTGTGCAAATCGCCTAGCTTTTGCGCAGCTTCAAGCGCGTGGCACAGCCTGATGCGGTCATTCTCCAGGTTGGATTTCAAAAATCAGTTTAGCTTCTTCACATACCGCTCTGCGGAAATAGCGACTCAAATCCTCTGGCGTACGCAAGTCAACTTCTCTGCCAATAATACGGCTTAAGTCAACCATGTGTTGGAAAAATGCCATACCCACCTGGACCCCTGCCACATACTCTACCAGCAAGTCTATGTCGCTGTCGGCACGCAATTCGCCATGAAGCGCCGAACCGAAAACGGACAAGCGCCTTATCGGCTGACTGGCGCAGTATTTGCGAATGGCCTCCAGGGGCAAGCCCAGCGTCGTTTCGTAACTCACAAGGCACCTTTAGATAAGCGCACCTAGAGTATAACTCAAATCGCGCCTAGATATGCAACTGATGCAGGTGGCGGATGAAGTCCTGCCCGCGCAGCATCTCCATTAAGGGTTCGGGCAGCGCTTCGTCAAAATTGAGCACCGTTAGCGTATTGCCGCCTGGCTCGGCGCGCCCAGTATGCCAACTGGCGATGTTGATGCCGTTTTCCGCCATCAGCGTCCCCACACGTCCAATCACGCCCGGCATGTCATAACTGCCCATGACCAGCAGATGTCCGCGCGGCTCGAAGTGAATGCGGTAGCTGTTAATCTGCAAGATATAGGGCTGCTGCCTATCTAGCAGCGTGCCGGCGATGCTGATTTCTTCGTTGTCTTCCAGCGTGATTTGGCAGGTGATGACATTGCTGTATTCGCTGATTTTGATGCCCTTGGCTTGCGTAATCTGCCAGCCATGCTCAGCCGCCAATATCGGCGCGTTGACATAGCTGACATTTTCGCCATGAATCGCTGCCAGCAGCCCCTTCAAAATGCCAACTGTCATCGGCTTGATGAGCCCATTCATGTCGTCGCCGATGATTTCGATGGCGATACGCCGAATGGGACCACGCGCCAAAATGTGCTGCAACTTGCCGATGCTTTCCGATAGTTGCAGATAGGGGCGGGCGTCGCTGTAATGCAAGCCCGGCAGCAGCGGCATGTTCACGACATTGCGATAGTCGCGCTCTTCCAGGGCGTCAATCACCTGCTTGACAATCTGGAAGGACAGGTCTTGGCGCGCTTCTATCGTATTGTCGCCGATATGCGGCGTGTGAATGACCCGATCCAATCCAATCAGTGGGCTGTTGTAAGGCGGCTCTTCGTTCCAGACATCCAATGCCAAGCCGCCCAGACGACCGTCTTTTAGCGCCTCCGCCAGCAGCGCTTCCTTGATGATGCCGCCGTGAGCGGTGTTGATAAAAAAAGCGCCGGGTTTAATCTGGTCGAGCATGTCGGCTGTGAAGAAGTCGCTGGTTTCGTCGGTGGCCGCCACATGCAGGCTGATGTAATCGGAGGCTGCCAGCAGTTCGCGCAGTCCGACCATTTGAATGCGCTTGTCGCTGACTTGCTGCTCTAGGATATAGGGGTCGTATGCCAATATGCGCATACCAAATGCCAAACAGAGTTGCGCCACGCGCTGCCCAACCCGTCCCAAACCAATGATGCCAATGGTTTTGCCATGTAATTGTTTTCCCAGTTGCGGCTGGCGGTCGAAGAGCCACCAGCCTTCGCGCAGGCTGTCATGGATGCGCGGCAGATTGCGGTTGAGCGCCAGCATCAAGGTCAGCGTATGCTCGGCGGCGGCGATGGCGCTGACGCCGGGTATGTTCATTACCAGGATGCCGCGCTCGGTGGCATAGTCGACGTCAATCCCGGTCAAGCCAGCTGACATGCGCGCGATAATTTTCAGCTTCGGCGCGCGCTCCAGCAGCGGCGCGTCCAATTTGAAATCGGAACGGGTGATGATGGCGGTGGCGTCGACCAGCGCCGCCCGCACATTGGAAGTCTTGGGCGCGACGATGTCGACGGCGACATCAGCGGCTTTTTCCAGCAGGGCGATGCTAGCGGCTGTCAGGTCAGCCGCGACCAAAATCCGTCTTTGGCTCAAGCGAAGAGGCCTTTCTCGCTTATTTCCGCCAATACATCGTGCAAGCTCTCGTAGACAAATTGATTGATATCAGCGAAGTCATCAAGATTGGAATGAGACAGGTCGGGCACGGTGAAACAGGTCATGCCAGCCGCGATTGCCGCCTGCGTGCCGGCGCGGCTGTCTTCCAAAGCCAGGCAGCGCGCCGGCGCAATACCTAGCTCTTCGGCGGCGTAAAGATAGATGTCAGGCGCTGGTTTGCCCCGCGCCATGTGCTGCGCCGAATAGCGCCGCGGAATCCATTTGTCCCAGCCCAGCAGGCCGACAAAATGGTCGATGACGCTGTCCCAGGAACTTGAGGCGATTGCCCGCGGGATTTGCCGCTCGACAGCAAATCGAATGATAGCTTCCGCGCCCGGACGCGGCTGGACCTGGGCGCGCCGCATCGCCAGGATGCGCGCCGTAATATCTTCTATGATTGCCGCGGGCGATGCGCCTACTCTGGGATAATGGCGGTGGATGATGCGCGCGAACTCGTCGACGCGGACGCCAATCGTTTGCTCGCGCACCGCTTCGGCATAGCTATAGCCCGCGCCTTCAATCATCTCCAGTTCCGCCGCGTGCCAAAGCGGTTCAGAATCGACCAGCAGCCCGTCCATGTCAAAAATAATCGCGTCAAAACTCATAGCAAAGGCTTGCTTTCACATGCTATTACATGTTTTTCATGATTGAATATACTGCTTTAGGCGCTTGTCAGTTTGGAAGCTGACAGCATCGGGGTCGCGCGCCAGTGCGAGCCCCTTTTGATAGAGCGCTTCAAAATCGCTGCCAGCCAGAGATTGCCAGCCGGTGCTGCCCGCGGCGATTGGCAGAATCGGCGCTAGGGAATGGCAGCTCAGGAAGACCTCAGACTGCGCTTTTACATTGGCGCGCGCCAAGACGCCACCGTAGCCAATGAATAAGTCGACCTGGTCTTTGCTTGCCAGATCGCTAGCGCCGTCGCCAATCATTAGGCGTCGCCCCGGCAAATCGCCCGCCAGTTCTTGGATAATCTGGGCTTTGCCTTTTGATACAGTCAAGGGACCATCACTGTAATCCAAATAGGTCTGCGCCTGCTGCGCCTGTGGCTCGTGATAGCGCCACCATTGCCCGGACAGCTCATTGTATTCCAATTCAACAGCGCGGATGCGCGCGGCTTCCACGCCCAGTCGCCGCCCAAAGCCGCGCACGGCGTCGAGCAATCCGCCACTGATGATGAAGACCTGCTTGCCTAGGGAATGCAGCGCCGCGATAACTTGGTCCGCGTCTTCTACCATCGTTTCCCAGTATTGTTCTTCTATCGCCTTGAGCTGTGCGCGCGTGGGGCGGATGGCTCGTAAGCGTTTGCCGTAGACTTCGGCGAGGTCCAGCTCGCCGTCCATGGCTTTATTGGTCAGCAGGCTGACGCGACTCTGCTTGCCTTTGAAGCGCGCCAGCTCGTCTATGCCTTCAATGCTGGACAGGGTACTGTCGCAGTCGAAGAAGATCAGGTCATAACCTTGCCAAGCGCTTTCAGCCATTTGCCGCTCTGCTAATTCTTCTCAATTAAGGCGCTTATTATAGTTCTGCGTTTAGAAAAAAGAATAGCGGCATGTCAGGCAGCCCCGGCAATCACCCTATAATCATTTTGAACTTGACCCGATATTTTGGACGGCCAACTTGTCCAATATAATCTGCTGCGATATAATCCGATTCGATTGCGCTGCTATGTTGCTTCCCCCGCGGCGAAAAAACTGCTCAACACGTAGCAGCGCGCCAAATTTAGACAGAATGACCAATTTGTTATGCGTTTTTTTGTTTCTATTTCTGCGATTACTCGCTTGAATCCCGCTGCAATATGACATATAGTTATAAGCATCTTCTAACATGTGCCTCCGGTGAAGTGGAAATCCCCTTGGCGCGAAAACCTGCCGACCAATCTGTTGACCGTGAAGAAATCTTATGGGCAGCTGCCGAGGTCATGCGGCGCAAGGGTTATGACGCCGCGACCATGAAAGACATCGCCGGTCAAGTCAATTTGACAGCCGCCAGCTTGTACCATCATTTCATCAACAAAGACTTTTTGCTCCTCAGCGTGTTGGAGTATGGGCTCGAGTTGGGTATGGAAAGGCTGGAGCGCATTTACAACTCGGATATGTCCTGCGCCGCAAAGCTTGACGCCATGATCCGCACCCACATCATGGGCATGACGCATAACGCAGCGGTAAGCGAGGCGATGGTCTTTGAGATACGAGCCCTGCTCAATGTCGACTTGCGCAACAGGAAAGGCCGCGGCAAGGCGCATCTTGAATATGTCGAGCGCCGCGACCGTTTCTTCGAGCGCCGCGAATCTTTCGAGAGCATATTCCAAGATACGCTGGTTGCTGGCATCGAGTCGGGCGAGTTCCGGCAAGTAGACGCGTCCATCGTGACCAAGACCATCCTCGGCGCGCATAACTGGGTCGGCGTCTGGTACCGCGCCGGCGGGCGGCTGTCCGGCGATGAAGTTGCCGATGTGATTGTTGACTTTTTCCTCGCGGCGCTGCGCCCCCAGGCATGCAGCGCAGATGCCCCTTGACAAATGGCGCGCTTTCATGGATTTTCTGACTATGGCAGGGACTATGGAAAGGAAACCCATCGGTGCGGAAAATCCTCATCACAGGCTCGAATCGTGGTATCGGCTTTGAGTTAACACGGCAATACTTGCATAGCGGCGGTGCCCAACTCTTCGCCACCTGCCGCCAGCCCGCAGCCGCGGCGCAGCTGCAGGAACTCGCGCAGGATTTCGCCGCCCTCACCATTTTGCCAATGGACATCACAGACGAGGCATCCATCCGCGCGGCTGTCGCTGCCATCGCGGTGGAAAACGATGCGCTCGACCTGCTCATCAATAACGCTGGCATAGGCGGCGACGACCATGCTCGTAATATGGGGCAGCTAACGGCGGCCGAGGTTGGCCGGGTCATCGCGACAAATGCCGTAAGTCCACTGATAGTCACGCAGGCTTTTCGCGGTTTATTAAAGCGCGGTTTGAATCCCAGTGTTGTTATGATCTCGTCCGGCTTGGGTTCGCTACAGCGGCTGGTCGGCGGTTCCTACGCCTATCGCATGAGCAAGGCGGCAATGAACATGGCGGCGCGGGTCCTGGCTTTTGACGAGGCAATGGAGCCGATTACGACCGTCACGGTGAACCCTGGCTGGGTGAAGACCGACATGGGTGGACCGCAGGCCGCGCTTGAGCCGGGGGAATCGGCAAGCCAGCTTCGCGATTTATTCGCTAGCTTGACCACCAAAGACAATGGCAAGTTCTTTCAATACGATGGCAGCGAGCTGCCTTGGTAAACTGCGCCGCTTCAATTACAAGCGCGCGCTACAACCACAAGAGTACACTTCAACCACAAGAGTACGCTTCAATCACAAGAACACGCTTCAACCACATGACCGCGCTTCAAGTGCGAAAGCGAAAACGTAAATGAAACGGCAAATAAAAAAAGCGGCGGTCATCGGCTCGGGCACAATGGGCGGGGGCATCGCCGCGCTCTTGGCGGGCGTCGGCATCGAAACGCTGCTGCTGGATATTCCGCCGCCGGGCAGCGAGCCAGAGGCGGGCGCAGTGGTGCGCAATGCAATCGTCAACAAGAATTTGCAGGCATTAAAGAAAATGCGTCCCGCTCAGCTTTATAGCCCGGCTGACTTGGCGATGATCCGCGTCGGCAACATCGAGGATGACCTGACAGAGCTGGCGGAGGCTGACTGGGTTATCGAAGCGGTGGTTGAAAACCTCGACATAAAGCGCGCGCTCATGGCGCGTTTGGTCAAGCATGTCAAGCAAAGGGCCATCATCAGCAGCAATACCTCTGGCATACCCATTCATCAAATTGCGGCGGACCTGCCGGACAGCTTCACGCGGCGCTTTTTGGGCACGCATTTCTTCAATCCGCCGCGTTATCTGCGGCTGCTGGAAATCATCCCGCATGAAGGCAGCGAGCCCGCCGTCGTCGATTTTATGATGCGCTTTGGCGCGGATGTTTTGGGCAAGGGCACAGTCTTGTGCAAGGACAAGCCCAATTTCATCGGCAATCGCTTCATGTCGCTTTCGGGCATGCAAGCGACCAATTACGCGCTGGATAATGGCTATAGCGTGGAGGAAGTCGACGCCCTAACCGGTCCGCTGATTGGCCGCCCGAAAACCGCCACCTTCAATTTGAACGACCTGGTCGGTTTTGATATCGCGGTGGGCGTTGCGCGCAATCTTTATGATGCCATCCCCGATGATCCAGCGCGCGAGATTTTGAAGCACCAAAAAAATAGCGAATTATCGGACAAGCTGTTGGAGCGCGGCTGGCTGGGGCGCAAGACCAGCCGCGGCTTTTATCACATGCGCCGCGACGGCGGCGTGAAAGCCTTGTGGGCGCTCAACCTAGAGACGCTGGAATACGAGCCGCCCAGCAAGCCACGTTTCGCTAGCCTTGGCAAATACCGCCAAGTGGAGCCGCTGGGCGAACGCATACGGCTGCTCATCAATGCCGATGACCGCGCCGGCAAATACCTATACCATTTGCATGCCTTCTTGCTGGCTTACGCCTCGCAGCGAGTGCCGGAGATCACCGACTCCATTGTCAACATTGACAAGGCGCATAAATGGGGCTTCGCGCACCAGATGGGTCCCTTCGAAATTTGGGACGCCATCGGCGTCGCCGCAACCGTCGACCGCTTCGAAGCGGACGGCTATCCGGTGGCTGGATGGGTGCGGGGTATGCTCGCCGCGGGCAAGGAGTGCTTTTATCAGCGCGACGCTGGCGGCAAGCTTGTCGGCTATTTCAGCCCCCAGGATGGCGCGTATATGCCGCTGGTCCGCGACCCAAGGGAAATCACTCTGGCAGACTTGCGCGCCGCTGGGGCGCGAATCTTCAGCAATGGCGACGGCAGCATCTATGACATGGGCGACGGCGCTTTGCTGTGGGAATTCACCAGCAAGCAGAACAGTATCACCGGCGACTTGATTGAGTCGGGCTACAAGGCGCTGGAATTGCTGGGCTCGCCAGCATACCGCGCCTTGGTCATTGGCAATGACGGCGAGCGATTTTCGGTTGGCGCAAACTTGGACCCATCGGCGCTGATGGCTGGCGTCGCGGGCATAGAGCGCGTCCTGATTTCCCTGCAAGAATTGACGACCGCGCTGCGTTGCGCGCCCAAGCCCGTTGTGGCGGCTGCGCATAACATGGCTTTGGGTGGCGGTGCCGAACTGGTGATGTCCGCGACCGCCGTTGTAGCGCATGTCGAACTCTACATGGGATTGGTCGAGGTCGGCGTCGGGCTGGTGCCGGCTGGTGGCGGCTGCAAGGAACTGGTTCGCCGGCTGGTGAATCCGCTGGCGGCGGCTGGCTCGGACGATAAAATCGCCGGCTTGCAAGTAGCCTTCGAGACTATCGCCACCGCCAAAGTCAGCGGCAGCGCCAAAGAAGCGCGGTCGCTGGGCTTCCTGACCGCATCGGATAAGATTGTCATGAACCGATCGCATTTGCTGGGCGAGGCAAAAGCGCTGGCGCTGGCATTAAGCGCGAGCTATCAGCAGCGCAAGCCGGAACCAGTCTACGCGGCTGGGCGCGATGCTTACGCGGCGCTTTTGCTCGCCGTTGCGGGATACCAGGAAGCGGGTTATGCCAGCGAGCACGACGCCTTAATCGCGCGCAAGCTGGCTTACATTTTGACTGGCGGGGCATTGGCGCAGCCGCAGTGGGTCGACCAGCAATATCTGCTTAAGCTCGAGCGCGCCGCATTCTTGAGCTTGGTCATGGAGCCGAAGACGCAGGAGCGCGTCATGCACATGCTGCGCACGAATAAGCCGCTGCGGAATTAGTCAGTGAGTTTGCTTTGGAAGCGCCTGAAGGATTCCACTCGGTCCAACCGTCTCAAGTTAGGCATTGCTTTGACGATTTTCTCTGCGTGAAGATGCGGTTGATAGGGCCTTTTTGCGTGCTCTCTGAACAGCCGATCAAGGATTAATTTAGGATCGTTGAACTTCGTCGCTCGCTTTAGCCGTCCAATTTTGGCTTTGGGTGCCCACTGCTGGATAACATTGCGGACGGCTCTGTAATCAGCGACCAGCCAAGTCTCCAACTCAGCCTCAATACAAATCAGTTCGATTTGATCTAGATCAACATCCGCCTCTCCCAGAGACTCGAAAATCTTTTGCTTGTCTATGTGTCGGCACGGGGCGTCCTTGCGTTTGAAGCTGGGGTACAGATCCCAAATGATAAGTATTTTCTCGCATCCATCCGCGAGGAGCGCTGCTGCCGATTCGCCACACTCGGTGAGCAAGTTTCGCTTGTTGCCGAGGGCATCGGGCACAACAGTAATGTCTGGTCTGATCCGCTTTGCCAACTGCGTACATACCTTGAAATCAGGTCCCTCGTCGGCGCATTCAAATATCATGCCGACCTTCATGCCAGTTCCCGATTGCGCAGCCTTCCCGAACTCATGAGACGCCCGGGACCGAAGCGTTCTTTCCAGCGGTCTAGCTCTTGGCATTCATCTGGTCGAGAAAATGTGGCTACTCCGTCCCGACGCTCGACCAGCAGAATATGCGAAAGGTCGAACAGGTCAAGCAAGTAAGGAGAATGGGAGGTCAATATGACTTGCGAGTGACCGCTTTCGGTTACTCGGCGTATCTCTTCAACAATGAGATGCACTGACCGCGGGTCAAGCCCATTTTCAATTTCTTCTATGACAATCAGCGGCGGCGGCTCTGGATGACTAAAAAGCGCCAGTAAAGCCAGGATTCGTAACGTACCCGTCGACAGCAGCCAGCCCATGACTTTGGAATCCGCTTCGGACATTTCCAGGTGCATTTGCTGACCAAGGATGTCTGTGAGAACGGGTTTCAAGTCTCGCATATACGGCAAGACGTATTGCAGCGCTTCTAATATGCCTTCAAATGTGTCGGGATACAGTTGAAGTATATGGCGCAGATATTCAGCAATGTTCGATCCGTCGCTGCGCAAGCGGATCGCGCCAGCTGTACGTTGAATCGGTCGCGGTTCACCCATCACCCATGGATTTAGTGAAATAAACTGCCAGTCGAACTTGATACCGTGCCCCGCAAGATCGCAAAAATGACTATTTTCTTCTGAACCATTGGCATAATAGTAAAGGCCGCCATGTGAAATAATTGCGTCGCCTGGGCGAATGCCAAAGATTATATCGCTGTTTAGCGACTGGATCATTCCCCGCGAATCGCGCGCAAGGACTTTCCGTCCTTTGTAATAGACCGTTTCCTTTTCAATGAATATGGTTCCGGAGCTAGGTTCTTTATTAACTTTCATTACCGTTTTGTAGCTTGACGCTTTGTTATTTTGCGAGATTGGCGGAACATGCAGCCCGCTAAGTTCAAATTCTATTGGGCTGATTTCTGGCGAATCCTCTGGCGATTTCTCTATTGAAAGATGACTATTCTGCAAAGGCGGGTTATGAGCATATTCAAATCCCCGCCACATCTGCATCGCTTCATCCAGCCCATCTGTGGCAATTCGCTGGTAGGTTCGCAGCCCATCTATCAGACTGCTCTTGCCCGAGCCGTTGTCGCCAATCAACACCGTCAAGGGACTGAATTTTACAAGCCCGCTATCTCTAATCGCCTTGAAATTCTTCAGCCTGAAGGACTTCAGCATCGCTTTGTTCGCCATCTCGATACTCCACCTAGCCACCAAGCTCATATTACCACAGCCCGCGCGCCGCATTGACCTCTGGCTGGAATTTGCTACCATAGAGCGACGCTTTGCTCGAAAGGAAAAAATCATGCGCGAAGCAGTCCTAGTCGCCACATCCCGCACCGCGGTTGGCAAAGCCCAGCGCGGCAGCACCAGGAACGCCCGCTCGGATGAGATGGCGGCGGCGGTCATCGCCGACCTGCTTGACAAGACCGAAGGCAAGCTCGACCCTGCCGAAATCGATGACGTCATCATAGGCTGCGCCATGCCAGAGGGCTCGCAGGGCATGAACTTCGCCCGCGTGATTGCCTTGCGCGCCGGCTTGCCCGTGGGTATCCCCGCGCAGACGGTCAACCGCTTCTGCTCCAGCGGCTTGCAGACCATCGCGCTGGCAGCCAACAGCATCATCGCCGACCAAGCCGATGTCGTCATCGCGGGCGGCGCGGAGTCGATGTCCGCGGTGCCTATGACCGGGCATCACCTAAGCCCGAACCCCTACATGGCGGAAAAGGACCCCAATGTTTATATGAGCATGGGGCTGACGGCAGAGCGGGTTGCGAGCGAATTTGACATCAAGCGCGCAGACATGGATCGCTTCGCCTACGAAAGTCATCGCAAGGCAGCTTACGCGACTGACGCCGGCTTCTTCGCCGAAGAGATCCTGCCATTCAAATGGGAAGAAACCGTCGTCGGCAGCGATGGCATGCCCGCCACAGTTTCTAAAACGCTCGACCATGATGAACACCTGCGCCGCGAAACTACCTTGGAAGCGCTGGCGGGGCTCAAGCCGGTCTTTAAGGCGAAGGGCTCGGTAACGGCTGGCAATTCCAGCCCTTTGAGCGACGGCGCGGCCGCGGTAATTGTCATGGAAAAGCAGCGCGCTACGAGCTTGGGGCTGAAGCCCCTGGCGCGTTTTGTCGGGTTCTCCGTCGCGGGCTTGCGTCCAGAGATTATGGGCGCTGGACCAATCAAAGCCGTACCAAAAGCGCTGAAACGCTGCGGCATGAGCCTGGACGACATTGATGTCATTGAGTTGAACGAAGCATTTGCCGCCCAGGCATTGGCAGTCATGCGCGAATTGGAGCTGAACCCGGAAATTGTCAACGTCAATGGCGGCGCGATTGCGCTTGGCCATCCCTTGGGCTGTACCGGTGCCAAGCTGACGGTTCAGCTTATCAATGAGATGAAACGGCGCGGCAGCAACTATGGCATGGTCACGATGTGCATCGGCGGCGGCATGGGCGCGGCTGGCATCTTCCAGAATCTCAATTGACCTCAATTGACCTAGATGACTTCAAATCAAGCGCTGATGCAGCGCTGATGCAGCGCCGAAGATTTAATTGTCATTATCCTTGGACGCGACTTATGTGCGGCCTTGACCATTTGGACACGACTTATGAGCGGCCTAGACCATTGAGAGGGAACTGTGTCCGCCTTTTATACCAAAGTGGCGCGCTTCTATGACGCGGAGAACGCCGACAAATCGGATGATTTGCAACTCTATAGCGAACTCGCCGCGGCTTACACGGGCGACATCCTGGATGTCGGCTGTGGCACGGGCCGCGTGCTGATTCATCTGGCGCGGCAGGGACATCGCGTCCACGGCATAGACATAGACCGCGCTATGCTAGAGCGGCTCGAGCGCAAATTGCAAGAGATGCCCCAACTGCACAAGAATACACACGTAAAGCAAGCGGATGTCTTGGAACACGAGTATCACATGCCTTTTGCCCTGATTCTGTTGACCTATAACGGACTGATGCACTTCCACAAGCAATCGCAGCAGATTGCGCTACTGTGCAAACTGCGCCGCTGGCTCCAGCAAGACGGCTTGCTAGTCATCGATTTGCCTAACGCGGGTCCCGCCTTCGCCGCGCCAGATTCCGAGGCACCAACATTGGAACGAACATTTATGGATCCGGAAACCGGACATCTGATTATGCTGCAATCTTTGAGTTTTATTGACCGCTCGCGGCAGTTGCTGCACGTCGATTGGATATATGACGCTATTGATGGCGACGGCAATGTTAAGCGGCTGCTCGCGCCGCATGTACTGCGTTACTACTTCCTGGCTGAAATCCGATTGCTTTTGGAACGCTGCGGATTAAAGCTGGCGGCGGTATACGGCGACTGCGACCGCGCCGACTACTCCGTTGAAAGCGAACGCATGATTGTCTTCGCCAATGCTTCCTGACCGCCTGAATACTTAAACGCGCATGATGTCAGCCTTCGCTGCCCCGGGAATTTCTTTTTGCCGATGTTTTATTTCCTTTTGCCTAATCTTATGCCTTATTTTGATTGCCACCGGCTGCACGCTGCCGCAGGCGAATCCCAGCAGCACCGCGCCAGCAAAGACGCCAATGCCGCCGCTGCCAACAGCCCAGCCTAGTCCCGAAATATTGTCTTCCGATGAACTTTATCGGGATGACGCAAACGTACTGGGCATCACCGACCCAAGTTACGCATCTCTGCCGGTGGACGGGGTATTGCCGCCCGCGCCCGTAGGCGCTTCCACACGCCGCGTTAAAGTCGTTTTGGAAGACGGTTCGGTCTTAGAAGGCGAGCGCTATGGATTTGGCGTATTGCGTCAGCCGGGCATTCTGATATTGAGCCGCGAAGTAACCGCCTGGCGTCCGCTGAGCAAGCGCTTGGCAGAGCGGGGGTTCATCGTTTTGGCGCTCGAAACCGGCGGCTGGTTAGAAAGCCAGCACCTGCGCACCATACTGCTCTCTTTGACCGCCATCAGCAAGGTAGACGCGGGCTGGATTGCCATAATCGGCGCGAGCCAGTCGGCCGACTTGGCGCTGCTGGGCTGCGCTGTCAACGAATTGTGCGACGCCGCCGCGCTGCTCAGCCCGCTGTCGCGGAGTACATTGCTGAACATGCTGCCGAGTTATGGCGCGCGCCCAATCTGGCTGGCTGCGGCAAAAACCGATGCCGAAGCCCATGCCGCGGCGCTGGCGCTAGCGCGGTCCGCGGCCGGCGACGCGCATTTCCTTGAATTCAGCCACGGCCGAGGGGTAGAATTGCTTGACGATCATCCTGAAATCGTCGACCAGCTAGCGGATTGGCTGTCTTTAAACCTTGGCGGCTGAGGCGAATAATCGCGCCACCCGCTGCGCAGCCTTATGAAAGGAAAGATATGTCGGAATTGCTCAATTATTTCGCGGACCGCAGCGACTCCATGCTTGATTGGCTGACGGAAATGGTCAAGCGCGAGTCCTTCACGCCCGAAAAAGCGCATGTCGACCGGCTAGTCGACTGGATGCAAGCGCGCTGCCAAGCCATGAGCGCTGATGCAATCATCCGCTATCCGCAGGAATCCTGCGGCGATTTTTTGCTTGCAAAGTGGAAGGCTGACGCGCCCGGCAAGCCATTCCTCTTCCTGGTTCACATTGACACTGTGCATCCAATCGGCTCGCTGGCAAGCATGCCCATCCGAATCGAAGATGGGCGCTATTATGGTCCTGGCAGCCTGGACATGAAGGCAGGCGCAGTCATCGCTCTTGCCGCCATCGCCGGTTTGAGCAGGCTAAAGCGGCTGCCGGCGCGCCCAATCTATTTTTTGGCGACCACAGAAGAAGAAATCGGCAGCCCCTATTCCGAGCCGCTGATTAAGCAATTGGCTGCCGATAGCGAACTGGTGCTGGTGATGGAGCCAGCAACCAAAGAAGGCGCAATTAAGACTTGGCGCAAAGGCGGCGGAAAATACGAGTTGATTGTGGAAGGGCGGGCGGCGCACGCTGGCATCGCGCCCCAGGAGGGCATCAACGCTATCATCGAATTCGCGCGGCAGGCGCTGGAAATCAATCAACTGAACGATCTCAAGCATGGCACATCGGTCTCGATTACGCAGGTGGAGGGCGGTTCCGCCGGCAATGTCATTCCAGCGCGGGTCGAGGCGCATGTCGATACGCGTGTCATGACAATGCAAGCGATGAACAAGCTGCATGACGCGCTCGGCAGCCTCTATCCCAAGATGCCGGGCGCAAAGGTAAGCTGCGCACGGCAGGGGCATCGGCCGCCTATGGAACGGCGTCGCGGCTTGTTCGAGAAGGCGGCATCCATCGCCGAAAAGCACGGGATAACGATTTATGAAGGCGGCACGGGCGGCGGCTCGGATGGCAATTTCACCGCGGCGATGGGCATCCCCACTTTGGATGGCTTGGGCGCGCATGGCGATGGCGCGCATGCCCGCCACGAGCATGTCATCATCAGCAGCTTGCCGCGCCAGGCGGCGCTCATCGCGGCGCTGCTGCTGGAATGGGATGCCGCCGACTGAGCGACCTCAAGCGCCTACGCTAGGCGCGCGCTGGTTCCAACAGCGCGCGCCATAAATTGAGTTATCAAGATAATTCAGTTTTCATCTCAGCCGTCATTCTGTCAGCATTCTGTCAACATTCACCTAGCATTCAGTCAGCAATTGTAGCAATTATACAAAGGATGCCCGCCATTCTTGGCGCATCTTTCCCTTTATGCGGCGAACTGCGGCGCTATCATCTGCATGATTATCCATTCAATTGCGCCATTCCTCATGGAAATCCTGTTCATTTCCGCATTTGCGCTTTCTATTTCCTTCGCCATCCAGCCCGGCGTCATCGGCTTCGAAGCGCTGCGGCGCGGCATCGCCGGCGGTTGGGGCGCTGCCCTGCGCGTCGAGTTAGGCTCGCTGGTCGGCGACGGCGTCTGGGCGGCGCTGGCGCTATTGGGCGCGTCGGTATTGTTCCAGAACCGTTTTGTTACGCTGCTGCTTGGCTTGTTTGGCTCCGCGCTGATAATGCGTTACGCCTGGGATGCCTGGCGCGCCTCGCGCCAAGACGTCGACTTCGCCGCGGCCGGCGACGCGCGTGGCAACCACTTTGTCGCCGGCGCGCTGCTATCGCTATCCAATCCGCAGAACATCACTGCCTGGCTGGGCATGAGCGGTGCCATCATCGGCTTGGGATTCCTCGACCCGCAGCCGATTCATCTGCTGGTTTTCTTTTCGGGATTTATGATAGCGCAGGTCTGTTGGTGCTTCTTCTTCGCTACGGTGGTCGAATACGGTCGCCGCTTGCTCAATCAGCGCCTATTCCGCCGCATAAACCTCGCTTGCGCGCTATTCCTCACTTTCATTGGCTGCAAATTGTTTGCGCAGACTATGAGTATTTTGTTATAGTCCGCGTCGCCTGCCTCAATTTCCCTCATAGATTTTCATAGCATTGTCGAGGCAGATCCTAAATATAATGTACTAAGGATTTGCTCATGTCTTATAAAGTCAAAAACTCCTCCCGTCCCAAAGGCAATAAGATCGCATGGCTAGGATGGCTTATCGCTGTGCTTGCCTTGCTCTATTTCTTGTCGCCATGGCTTGGCAAGTTTTTCTTGGCTTTGAGCCAAGGAGCAAATGAATCCGCGTATTACGAAGTTCTTTCGCAAGCGCTTTCTAATCAAGAAGTCTTGCAGCTGCCTACGCATATCCCGCTGTCTTCCCATACACCGCGCCCGACGTATACGCAGCTACCCACCCATACGCCGCTGCCTTCCCATACGCCGCGCCCAACGTATACGCCGCTGCCTTCCCTTACGCCGCGCCCAACGTATACGCCGCTGCCCACCCATACGCCGCGCCCAACGTATACGCCATTCCCGACGGCGACCAGCACCCCAAGTCCGACGCATACGCCCACGCCAACTCCAATCCCGCCAGCGTTTATCATTCAGCAGATGGAATCGCAAGCCAAGCTCGTGGTGGTGGAAAATGAAATCACGCGGCGTAACTTCCATGTTGGGGTTAACGATGGATTATGCAGCCATGGCGGCAACTTCAATGCGGAAGGCGTAGTCGAAGCGGGAATCGATTTTGATGAGATAGGCGCAAGCAGCTTGACCTACAATCCATTCAGCCAAACCTATACCTTAAAGTTGCCAGCGCCAGAATTAACAAGTTGCCGCATCGAATATATTCGCCTTATCAAAAACTCCTTCAGCATCTGCAACCCGGATTGGGACCAGGCGCGAACGCTTGCCGAGGTGCAAGTGATGAAAGAGTTCGTCGATGAATCCATTGAAGATGGCTTGCTTGACGATGCGCAAGACTATACTGAAATTGTCCTCGGAGAATTTGTGAGGAACATTACCGGCAAGCCTGTTCAAGTCATATTTGAAAAGCAGAGCAGAGTTCCTAAACGCGACAATTCTTGTAAACCTTATGCTACCGGCGGCTGGCGCTATAACCGCTACGATAAGGTCTGGAAAAAGTAACCCTATATCTCGACGTAGCGCTTCCAGACTTCCGGACCCGAACCCAGCGCAATCACCAGATAACTGGTGCGCGGAATTTTTGGCTCCCAGAGCAGGCGCATGCCAGCGACATTATGCAGTCGGTTGCTTTTGCGATGGTTGCATTTGGAGCAGGCGCAGGCGGTATTCGACCAGGTGTCCTTGCCGCCCTTGGAGCGCGGGATGATGTGATCAATGGTGAAGTCGCGCTTGCTGAGCAATCTGCCCTTGACCAGCGCGCCCAGCTTCAGCCCGCAATAGATGCAGGTGTAGTTGTCGCGCGCCAGCACACCTTTGCGGCTCCAGTGCGATTTGCGCCGCGGGACGTTGACGTATGAGCGCAGCGCGATAACCGAAGGGACCGCGAACTTCGCGCGCACCGTGTGCAAATATAAGCCGGTTTGTTCCACCGCGATTGCCTTGCCCGCGAGCATAAGATTGATCGCGCGCTGCACAGTAATCACGGATAGCGGCTCCCAGGTACTGCCGTTAAGCAGCAATACGCGGTTTTGCAAAACTGTGGACCTGGCCAACTTGCCTAGACCCTCTCACTAAATGACTTGACTAATTGAACTAAGTCGGTTCTTTGTGCACGGATTCATCCAACATGGCTTGTATGTTTCTGCCGGTGATAAACATGCGACGCATACCAGCCGGTTGGCTAACCTGCAAATGCCCTTTACTGATTAATCGCTTGAGCGTACTCAAGCTGATTCCCAACAGCTCTGCCGCTTCGCGCCTGCTGTAGACAGCATTTGGCTGTATCGCGTTCTTTTGACGATCGAGCATTGTTCATTCCTCCTGTGATTAGATGAGAGTCTTGACAGATGGACTGAAAAAGCAGATATGTTATCCGTCAATGTTATCCCCCTCCTTGTGAATAGCAATAGCGCGGGCAGATGGTCTGCAAAAGTCTACAGTAATTTTATTAAGTTTATAATGTACCATAATGGTTCATTTCGCCAAAAAAATGAGCATAATAGTTTTTGACGTAATTTATCTTAGGATACTCATCTAATTTAGCGCCGCCAGGTAGCAAAGCCAAGCAAATGGAGACGAAGCATGCGCGACAGACCGAATATCCCAGACGAGCAAATTGTCGCAAAACTTGAAAACGCTTATGGCTTGGCGCTAGGGGCTGTCGAATTTTTGCCCATTGGCAATGACGCGGCTTCTGCGGTTTTCCGTGTAGATGCAAAGGTAGATGGAAAGCAGCGCGCCTTTTTCTTGAAGCTGCGCCGCGACCAGCCCAATCCCGCCTCGCTGCGCCTGCCTCATCACTTGCGGATGCAGGGCATCCACAGTGTGGTCGCGCCCTTGGCAACAAATTCGGGCGAACTTTTCGCTGAATGTGACCAATACAGCTTGATACTCTATCCCTGGATTGATGGCGAATCCAAGCTGGGCAAGCCGCTCTGCCCGCGGATGTGGCGCGCATGGGGCGCGATGATGCGCGCCATTCACAGCGTCGGCTTGGGCAAGGCGCTGCAAGCGCAAACTCCCCAAGAACAATATGGCAAGCGCTGGCAAGGCCGGCTGGAAAAAGTCGAGCGCGCGCTCGGGCGCATCCGCCAGTCGCATGAATACGCGCATGATTTTGCGCTTGAATATGCTATTGAATATTTAATTGAAATGGAAGAACGCTGGCGCGAATATGCCGCGCAAATTGAACAAGCGCGCCAACGCTATGCGGCGCTGGCATCGCGCTTAAAAGCGCGCCAGCATGAGCATGTCATTTGCCACGCCGATATCCACCCCGCCAACATCATAGTGGACAAGGCCGGTGCCATTCACATCGTCGACTGGGACGAAGTCATGCTCGCGCCCAAAGAAAGAGACCTAATGTATTTCATTGTTGACGGTCACGCCGAAGACGCCGTTGCCGCATTTATGGACGGTTATGGCGATTGCCAAGTGGATAGGGCGGGTATTGCGTATTATCGTTACGACTGGCTGCTGCAAGAATTCTGCGACTACGGCGAGCGCGTATTCCTGTCGCCAGGATTGAGCGAGCGCGAATTACGCTTCGCAGTGGATGAATTTGAGCGCTTGTTCGCGCCCGGGGATGTGCACGAGCTGGCGGAACAAGCCTACGACGAAATCGAAGAATGACTTAGGCAAGACTTGCTTGACTTGCTTCAATCATCTGTATCTGCGCGCTGTCATCGACATAGATGCCGCAGGGACCGCCTTGCTCGCTTGTAGCCAGCTCCACGACAGCGCCGTCGAACGATAAGAGCGGATGATAAAACTCGGCGACTTTTTCGGCTTCGCCAACTACATAATGGGCGATCAAGGCGCGGCGGAAGCGGGTCGCGCTGGTATTGGGGAAACTGCCGTGGATGACCTGACCGTTAAAGAAGAGCAGGTCGCCGGCGCGCATTTGAACGGGGACTGGCTTCTTCCCTGGCGGAATCGGCACGGTCTTGGAGCTGAAGCTGACTGACAAATCGGCTTCTATCAAGCAGAGCTGCGGCAGGTCTTGCGTGCCCGGCACGATTTGCAGGCAGCCATTGGCTTCATCGCAGTCGTCGACCGCCATCCAAGCCGCCAAGCAGGTGCCGGGGCGAACGCGCAAGGACTTCTGGTCTTGGTGCAGGGCTTGGCCGCGCGCGCCGGGCGGCTTGAAATAGAACATGGTTTGCGCGGCATAGGGTTCGCGGTTCAGCAGGGCAGTCGTCCAATGACGCAGCCGCTCGTCCAGCAGCCAGTCGCGCGACAGCCTATCAAAGCGATGCGGATGCACCAGCCGCGGATAGGCTTGGAGCGGATCATCGTCCCCCAGCAGCGTCGCCCGGTCGGCTGCGTATCCATGCCCCTGCGCGTTCAAAGCCATGAAATGCGCCTTGATTGCTGCAATCTCGTCGCTCGCGAACAATCCCGGCACGACGGCATATCCTTCATTTAAGAATTGATTGACGATTTCGCTAGCACTCATATCTGCTCTCCTAGTTCCTCAAGAGCCGCATCAGGCGCGGCGCAAACTTGACATAAGCGTCATACAGCCAGGGGCGCGGCGCGTAATCCCATGCCCCGATATGTTGGACCACCTGCCCGCGGAAACCGCGCTTGAATTGATAGACCCCCCACATGCTGTCACTTTCATCAAAGACATCGGGCGCGCCCCACATATCATAGACGGCGCAACCCCGCGCCTTTGCCCATTTTATCGCTTCCCATTGTAACAAGTAATTTGGCATGCGCTGTCGTTCGCGGTTGCTGGAAGCGCCATAGAAATACCAGCAGGTCGCGCCGAAATGGAAGAGGATGACATGCGCGATTGCTTCGCCTGCATATTCCGCTATCAGGGCATGCGCCAAACCCGCGCGCATAAAGGCTTGCCAGGCACGCTGGTAATAATAATAGGGTCGGATTAGAAAGCCATCGCGCGCGGCTGTAGTTTGATACAGTTCGTACAATATCTTTAGGTCTTCCGCGCCGGCGGCGCGAGATTGAATGCCCTTCTTTGCAGCGCTACGGATCTTGCGCCGCGTATTGCCGCTCATCGCGCGCAAGATCTCGTCTTCACTGCGGCAGAGGTCGATTCTGATGGTATTGCGGAATTGTACCTGCGCGCCGGAATAGCGCCAGCCGCGCGCTTGCAGCAAGGCGCGCGTTTGCTGCCCCACAGCATTAGCCGCTTCTTCATCGCTGCCTGGGGGGCCCGTCGCCACAAGGACATCGGGGTCGATCTTCAGCCAGACCGCCCCCATTTCCCGCGCGTGGGTTTCCAGGGCATAGAGCACCTCATTAAGGACATCCTCATTAGAGTAATCTAGGGCGGGACCCTTGCTGAGGTACATGACTTTTATGGGTCCTAGGCTGCGTGTGCCTAGGCTGGCCAGCGCAAGGGGCCTGCCGTCGCGCTCGAATGCCAAGCGAGTTGGCTGCCAGCCGACAGTCTGGCGCTTGAACTCGCCCCAATCCCAAGTTTGCAAGATATGCGCCGATGGCATTTCCCGCAAGAGGCGGTTCCATTGCTCGCGGTCGACGATTTCCGAAACGCTTAGGATAGCGCTTTCCTCTCAATTCAATATATATCGTATGCCGTTTGCAGTATGCCAGAAATACAGAAAAAAAGCCTAGCCGCGAACCTTTAGCGCCATGCGATACGCGCCGTAAACAAGCGGATTATAGGCTAGATCCCATGCGCCGGACGCGCGCGCGATTCGTCCGCCCCAGCCGCGCTTGAAGCCATAGACGCCCCATAAGCCGTCCGAGCGCTGCTGAAACTGGCTTTCCAGCGTATCCTGGTCCTGGTCGGGGATGCCCCACATATCGTAACAGCGGCAGCCGCGCGCTTTTGCCCACTGTAGCGCATGCCATTGCAAGCCATAGCTGGCGTAGAGCTTGCGATGCTCGCGCGATGAAGCGCCGTAGAAATACCATGCGCTAGACCCGAGGCTTGACCCGATGGAAAAGACCATAATCGCGCCTAGTGTTTTGTTCTGGTATTTCGCCAGCAGCAGCGCGCCATGCTCGGGCATGAACAAGTCATAGACGCGCGCATAATATTCAGCGCTATGCACGCCAAAGTCCTGGCGTTCGCCCGTAAGCCGCATCAAATCATTGAAGTCGCTTAAGTCCCCGCGCGAGCCGTGAATGTAGTCGACGCCCCCTTTTAGGCTCTTGCGGATTTTCCGCCTTGTGCCTTGGTTCATGCGTTTCAAAATCATGTTGTCATCAGTGTCAATGTCTATCAGGATAGTATTATTGGGTTGAATCGACTGTGGGCTTGGCACGAAGCCCATTTTGGCAAAATCTGGCGGCGCTTTATCGAAATAATGCCCGGGCTCTATTTTAAGGAAAGCCGCGCCAGTCTGCGCTTGAATCGCTGCCCAGAGCGCTGGGTAATGACCGTCGTCAGTCGTGTAAGGTCCGCGCGGCAGGTAAGCCATTTTGCCCGCGCCCAGCGGCAAGTTCTTGAGCAAGACCGCCGCGCCAGCCACGATGCCGCCGCTGTCTGCCAGGGCGACGAGGCGCGCCCCCCAGCCGAACTGGGTTTTCAGCGCGCCCCAAGCGGATAATTGCAATAGATGCGCCCGCGGCTGGCTGCGTACAAAGGCATCCCACTCTGCGGGATTGGGTCGCAAAACGCTTAGCTTAACAAGACCTTCGCTCATGCGCTTATTCTGTGTTAGCGTATACGCAAATCATAGACCGAGTTCGCTGGTTCCATGCAAGGTGCTCGCAGCGCTGGTGATGGGAAAATGGCGGCGAGAAAATTCCCGACTTTGCTCGCCAACATTCCGTTGCGTTCGCAAACTGGTGGTGATATACTATCGGAGTTTGTGATAAATGGCGCAATCGAAAGCTGGATATTTTTGCCGCGCGTCCCGATGCACCCGATGCAACTGAGGCTGCGGCAACTGTCCTAAGCAACTCGAGGATTTTGCAGCGATGAATGTATTGAACGAATGGGCTTTTGTCGGTTTGTTCGCCTTGATGGCACCGATATTCCCGGCTTTGCCAATCGTGATTGCTTGGCTCTTCCGTCCGCGCAAGCCTAACGTGCTAAAAAGCTCCACCTACGAATGCGGTGTGGAAACTATCGGCGATACTTGGGTACAATTCCGCGTTCAGTATTATATTTATGGCTTGATATTTTTAGTATTTGATGTGGAAATGGTTTTCTTGTTCCCCTGGGCTGTGGCTTATAATGAGTTGAACTTGTTTGGATTCGTGGCGGGCTTCTTGTTCATCTTCCTGCTGACGGACGCGCTGTTCTATGCTTGGAAAAAGAACGCCCTGGATTGGAAATAAGCCCGGGCGGTCGCTTGCCGGAGACGACTATGGACGAACTCTGTAGCGGTCTGTGTACATTGATGGTGGAATCGGGTGCCGACGCTGGCTTGGCGCAGTTCGTCTCGCTGCTGGTCGGCGTCTTGCTGGTCAGCGGGGTGCCGCTCTTGACGGTCATCGTCTTGATCTGGGTCGAGCGCAAGGTCGCCGCCAGAATCCAAGACCGCATCGGTCCCAACCGCGTCGGCCCCCTCGGCTTGATGCAGACCTTCGCCGATTTGCTCAAGCTGTTGGGCAAAGAAGACATCACGCCCACTTCCGCCGATCGCGTACTGTATAATGCCGCGCCATTGGTATCATTCGCGTCGGTTGTGCTGATATGGGCTATAGTGCCTTTCACGCCTTTCCATTACGGCGTCGATTTAGAGATTGGCGCTTTGTTTTTCGTCGCGATTGCTTCGCTAGGAACGCTTGCCATCATGACCGCGGGCTGGGCGAGCAACAACAAATACGCCTTGCTAGGCGCTTTCCGCGTGGTTGCGCTGCTGGTGAGTTACGAAGTGCCGCTGGTCTTCGCGCTGCTGGTTCCGGTCATGCTGGCTGGCAGCATGAGCATGTTGGATATCGTGAATGCCCAGGCTGGCATGTGGTTCGTTGTGCTTTCGCCGCTGGCATTTGTCATCTTCTACATCTCCTCGCAAGCGGAAACGGGGCGCGCGCCCTTCGACCTGATTGAAGCCGAATCGGAATTGGTAGCTGGATTCAACATCGAATACTCCGGCATGAAATTTGGCATGTTTTTCGCTGCCGAATTCTTGCACGTCTTCACCAACGGCATCTTGATGGCTCTGTTATTCTTCGGCGGCTGGATGGGTCCGCTCTACTATGAATCGCCGCTGATTGCCTTTGCCTGGCTGGGCTTGAAAGGCGCGCTCATTTATTTGACCACGCTCTGGCTGCGCAACACGGTCCCGCGCTTGCGCATCGACCAAATCATGGCTTTCAACTGGAAGTTCCTGGTACCGCTGTCCATCGCCAATTTGATTCTGCTATCGGCGGCGCTGAAAATCCTGCAAGAGCTGGGCATCGCCCCGCGCGACATGCTGTCGGCAAACTTTGTCGATGTCCTGCCGACGACGGCTGTCATGTTGATTATCAACTTGGGCATGGGCGCATACCTGCTGGGAATGCTGCGTAAACGCGGGCGGGAAGCCCGCCGCGAATCGAGCTTCAATCAATCGCAGCAACCGCAGCAACCGCAGCAGCAGGGGCTGGCGGCGAGCGCAGCCGGGGACTAGGGAGACGCGGATAATGGAATTAAACGCGGTCAGTATCGGCTTTTTTGTATTTTCAATTTTTACCTTGGGCGGCGGCTTAGGCGTAGTTATGACCCGCAACTTGTTTCAAGGCACGATTTGGCTAATGGTCAGTCTGTTTGGCGTGGCGGGTTATTTCGTTTTGCTAAGCGCGCCCTTCTTGGCGGCGGTGCAGGTGCTGGTTTATATCGGCGCAATCGCAATCTTGATTACCTTCGCCGTGATGCTGACGCGCAGCGTTACCCGCATCAAAGAACGCTATATCCGCATCATACCGAGTTTTGTCGCCTCGCTGGTACTTTTTCTGGCGCTGCTCTTCGGCATTACCGTGCCAATTTTTGGCGACTATCCATCGGAGCTGGCACCGACAGTTGTGATGACCACGCGCGACTTGGGCTTGGCGCTAGTCGATGGCAATGCCTACGTGGTGCCATTTTTGCTGGCATCGGTATTGTTGACGGCGGCAATGATTGGCGCGATCTTCATCGCCCGCGATGAAGAAAGCTAGGGGGTAAGGACGCATGGTACCTCTTTGGATGTATCTGGCGGTTGCCGCGGCGCTATTTTGCATCGGCGTCTTTGGCGTCCTGTCGCGCCGCAACGCCGTGGCGATACTGATGAGCGTTGAACTCATGCTGAACGCTGTCAATATCAACTTGGTGGCATTTTGGCGCTATAGCGAAACGGGTACGCCGCTCCTGCTCAACGGTTATGCCTTTACCGCCTTTGTGCTAATTATCGCGGCGGCGGAAGCCGCTGTTGGCTTGGCGATTATCATCACCGTTTATCGCAATCGGCGCTCGGTCATTCCAGAAGAAGCCGACACGCTGAAAGGATAAGGACCGCGATGGATTTCCTCAACGACGCGAATCTCTTGCCTTGGCTGATCCCGGCAGGTCCCTTGTTGGCTTTCTTGATAATCACGCTCTTGACCAACCGCTCCAAGCTGGTTCCAGCCACAGACCATCACGAATATGGCGGACATCATCCCGACTATGAGGGCATGATGGTGCCGGTCGTCAACAGCTACAGCCGCGTCATCAGCGTCGCCGTAGGATTGGCTGGCGTCCTATTCGCGCTTGTCATCAGCTGGCAAGTGCTAGCCGAGGCGTCGCAGCTGCATCATATCGGTCAAGAGGTCCTCGCCAGCAGCATCGCCTGGATGGACACGGGCGAGACTACCTTCTATATGGGTGTGCTAGTCGACCCGGCTACCGTCATCATGCTGGTAATGGTGCCTATCGCCGTATTGATGATTTTTATCTATTCCATCGGCTATATGGCGCATGACCCGCGGCAGGCGCGCTTCTTCGCTTTGATTTCGCTCTTCGCCGCTGCCATGCTGACGCTGGTTGTGGCGGATAATGTGCTGCTGCTCTTTGTCGGTTGGGAGATTATGGGCGTCTGCTCGTATATGCTGATTGGCTTCTGGTTCGAAAAAGAGAGCGCCTATAAAGCCGCCATCAAAGCCTTTACCACCACCCGCATCGCTGATGTGGTCATGCTGCTGGGCATCGCTTATCTTTACAGCCTCACCGGCACCTTGAACTACCGCGACATCATGTACAGCCCCGAAACGCTTGATATGCTGGCTACAAGCACGCCGATAATTTTTGGCGGTTGGGCGGTCAGCGCAGCCAGCATCATCGGCATCTTCCTTATCATCGGCACAGTCGGCAAATCGGCGCAATTCCCGCTGCATGTTTGGCTGCCCGACGCCATGGAAGGTCCTACACCGGTCAGCGCCATGATTCACGCCGCGGCAATGGTTTCGGCTGGCATTTTTTCACTAATTCGGCTTTATCCGCTCTTCGCGGCCGGTGGCGACCCGCATCACGGCATCTTGACCGAGCCGCTAGCATTCATGGCGGTTGTGGGCGCGTTTACCGCGCTGCTGGCGGCGACGATGGCTGTCGCCCAGAGCGACGTCAAAGCCGTGCTTGCCTATTCTACGATTTCGCAGCTGGGCTTCATGATGGCTGCGCTAGGCATCGGCGCTTATGTGGCGGCGGCTTTTCATCTGATTACACACGCCTTCTTCAAAGCGCTGCTATTCATGGCGGCTGGTTCTGTCATCCATGGCATGGAGCACGGCGAGCATCACGTCCACGAGCACAGCGAACATGCCCACGACGAGCACAGCCACGAACATGATTTCGACCCGCAAGATATGTTTAACATGGGCGGCTTGCGCAAGACCATGCCGGTAACATTCTGGACCTTTTTGATAGGGGGCTTGTCGCTTTCGGGCTTGCCGATAATCACGGCTGGATTCTGGTCGAAAGACGAAATCCTGGCGGATGCTTGGCTCGGTATACAAAATTATGGCAGCGGCGCGCATGCCCTGGTATTTGTACTGTTGGCGATCGCCGCTTTCATGACCGCCTTCTACACCATGCGCCAAATCGCCTTGACCTTCGGCGGCGAAGCGCGCAGCGAAGCGGCGCAGCACGCCAACCTCGGGCAGGGCATCATCAGCTTTACCATGACACTGCCATTGCTGATTTTGGCTGTATTCGCGGTCGCGGCTGGTTTCGTCGGCGTCCCGACCGATTTCCCGGTCTTGGGACCCATCTTCTCGCCCGAATATAACGCTTTCCATCACTTGATTATCGAGGCGCTGCCGCTGCCAGAGGCGACCGCCGCCTATGCCAGCTTGCCGGATTACCATCCGCATGCGCCGCCATTCAACATCGTCCCGGTCGCGACATCGGTCTTGGTGGCTTTGCTGGGGCTGTGGTTAGGCTGGATGATCTACTGGCGCAAGCCGCTCAAAAAGGGCGAAAAGGACCCAATGGAATCGGCGCTCGGCGCGATGCACCCCATTTTGAAGAACCGCTATTATCTCGACGATCTGTATAGCAATATCTTTGTCAAGCCCTCGCAATGGCTGGGCTTGCAGGTCATAGCATTCTTGGACAGGGGCATCATCGATACATTTTTGCATGTCATCGGGCGCATTTTCACTTGGCTTGGTGATTTGGTCAAAGTCTTAAACATGTGGCTAATTGATGGCGTCGGCGATGGCATCCCAATCGCGATTTTTAACATTGGCGGCTGGCTGCGGCGCATGCAAACCGGCCGCGTCCAGCAATATATGCTCTTGGCGCTGGTTGCGGCGGTAATTATCGGAATTGTCCTGGTACTCTCGTCGGGCGCGGTCATCGCGGCGCAATAGGGAGACGCATCTATGATACAGATATTTGGGATTGACGCGCTCTCTGTGCTGATATTTGGTCCAGCTTTGGCGGCATTTGTCGTCGCGGCAATGGCGTCACTTAGTCCTAGCAAGGCTTTAGGTCGCTGGACCGCGCTGATTTTTGCGCTTCTGCTGGGCATCTTGTCAATCGCGGTCTTCTTCGATTATCAAGCGGCTGGGCTGGCCATCGGCGACGAGCAATTTATCGTCGCGCAAGATGTCGAGTGGTTCACCGCGCTAGGCGCGCGCTGGACGCTGGGCATTGACGGCATCAGCGTCGTGATGATTCTGCTGACCGGCATATTGACGCCGCTGGCGATATTGGCAAGCTGGAACATCGAAGACCGCAGCAATATGCACATGGCGCTGCTGCTCTTTTTCGAGACCGGCAGCATGGGCGTCTTCGCGGCAATGGACCTGATGGTCTTCTTCCTCTTTTATGAGCTGACATTGGTGCCGATGTATTTCCTCATCAATCAATGGGGCAGCCTGCCCAAAGCGGGCGTCAAGTACAGTGGGCGCTTCTACGCTTCTACCAAGTTTATGATTTACTCATTTGGCGGCACGTTGGGCATGCTGCTGGCAACACAGCTTATCGGCTGGTCGGCTGGCACCTATAACATGGCGGCATTGGTGGAAACCTGGCCGCTCTTCCGGCAGGGACAGGCGCTGCTGGGGCTCGATGTCAGTACGGTCAAGGCGCTGGCATTTCTTGGGTTTTTCGTCGCGTTCAGCATCAAGGTGCCAATCTGGCCCTTCCATACCTGGCTGCCGGACGCGCATGGCGAAGCGCCGACCGCTGGTTCCATGCTTTTGGCCGGCGTCATGCTGAAGTTGGGCGCTTATGGTTTTATCCGACTGGTGATTCCGCTCTTCCCCGATGTCTGGCTGACGGAGGTTATGCTGATAGGCGTCAATGTGGCGACGCTATTCGCCATCTTGTCCGTGCTAGGCATTGTATTAGGCGCGTTTGCGGCTTTTGGGCAAAGCGACATCAAGCGCTTGGTGGCTTACAGTTCTGTGAATCACATGGGTTTTGTTGGTATTGGCATAGCCGTCATGGCGCAGATTTACGCGCAGATTTGGGCGAACGGCGCGCAATCAGGCGCGGATGTGCAAACCGCTATCATCGCCACCAACGGCACGGTCCTGCAAATGTTCAACCACGGCTTGAGCTCGGCGGGTATGTTTTTGCTCGCGGGCGCGCTATACCACAAGACGCATACGCGCGACTTGAATGACTACGGCGGCTTGTGGGTGAAAGCGCCAGTGATGGGCGCGATATTGATTTTCACCAGCTTCGCCAGCTTGGGCTTGCCCGGGTTGAATGGATTTGTCAGCGAATTCTTGATTTTACGCGGCGCTTGGCCCTTTTTCACGGGGCTGACAGCTATCGCCATGATTGGCTTGCTATTCACCGGCGCTTATATTCTCAAAGGAATCCGCGCCGTGCTGCATGGTCCTTTCAACCTGCGCTGGCGCGATTATGACCTGGAGTTAAGTCTGCCCGAGCTGCTGGGCATTGCGCCGCTGCTGTTCTTGATGCTGCTGACGGGCTTGTATCCCAACTGGATACTGCCGACCATCAACGCCACCGTCACCACTTTGTTCGCCGGATTAACGGGCTAGGAATGTCTTAATGGATGTAACGGGCTTTTCGATACTCACGGCGATCATCTTCATTCCCATCATCGCCGGTTTTGTCATTCTCTTTCTTGATCGGCAGAACCGCGACCTGGTGCGCGGCGTCGCGATTACCGCGGCGGCGGCTGTGCTCGCCTTATCGCTGGCGGTCTTCCTGGGTTATGACAATTATGTCAAGGCAGCTGGCGGCTTGATTGACCAGCAAATGTCGCTTCTGGCGGGCGGCGGCGATCTTAGCGGCGCGCGCATGTTCGCCGACGCCTTGGCATTTGAGCAGCGTATTGTTTGGGTGGAATCGCTGGGCATCGCTTATCACGTGGGCGTCGATGGCGTTTCGGCACCGATGGTCTTGCTCACTGGCATGGTGGCTGTGGCCGGCGTCTTGATTTCTTGGAATATCGAAGACCGCCTGCGCGAATTTATGGCATTTTTTATGTTTTTGGTCGCCGGCGTTTATGGCGTATTCATCGCTGTTGATCTCTTCATGCTCTTCTTCTTTTATGAACTGGCGATCTTCCCGATGTACCTGCTGATTGCGGGCTGGGGCTGGGTCAAGCTGCGCGAATATGCCGCGATGAAGCTGACCTTGTATATCTTGGTTGGCTCGGTCTTCGCCTTGGTTGGCGCGGTCGCGATGTATTTCGCGGCTGGCGCGTTCTTCTCCGGCAGCGGCGCGGAAGTATTTCAAGCCGCGCTGGACAGCGGACTTTTGCCAGCGGACAGCGGACCTTTTAGCTGGAACATCGTGCAATTGACGCTGGCAGCCGAAAACGGCGCATTCGCTATCGAGATATTGGGCATCGAAGGCTTGAGCTTCGCGCGCTTCTGGTTCCCCTTCATGTTCATCGGCTTTGGCGTCTTGGCGGGCATCTTCCCATTCCATAATTGGTCGCCCGACGGGCATGTCGCCGCGCCGACCGCGGTCTCGATGATTCACGCTGGCGTCTTGATGAAAGTGGGCGCATTCGCGGCGTTGCGCGTCGGTGTGCAGCTGCTGCCGGATGGCGCGCAAACGCACTTGCCTTGGATCGTTTTCTTGGCCTTGATAAACGTGGTCTATGGCGCGTTGATCGCTTTTCGTCAGCGCGATTTCAAATATGTCATTGGCTTTTCATCTGTCAGCCACATGGGTTTGGTCAGCTTGGGCTGGACGACAATGAACTTGACCGGCATGACGGGCGCTGGTATTCAAATGTTCAGCCATGGCGCGATGACCGCTCTCTTCTTCGGTGTTGTGGGCATGGTATATGATCGCGCGCATACCCGCGATATTCCCAGCTTGGGCGGCTTTATGAAAGTGATGCCCTGGGTGGGCGTGGCTTTTGTCATCGGCGGCTTGACCAGCATGGGCATGCCCGGTCTCAGTGGCTTCATCGCCGAATTCCCCATTTTCCAGGGGATGTGGGCAGCCTCCGAGCAGATTACCTTGCAGTTGGGCAGCTTCCAGCTTAGCAATTATTACAGTGTGATTGTCATCCTGTCCGCGTTGGGCATTGTCATCACCGCAGCCTATGTATTGCGCGTGGCAGGGCAGGTTTTCTTCGGCGAATTCGATGCCGAGCAATTCCATGATGTTGGCGATATCGCGGCTACTGACCGTATCGTACTCATTCTTTTGGGCGCGCCGCTTATCATTTTGGGTTTGTACCCGCCAATCATGGCTCCGATGATTGAATCCGGCATTCGACCACTAATCGCCCTTTTGGGAGGTGGCTAGATGGAAGCATTTGATCTCTGGGCGCAACTGCCGTCGGTCTTGCCGGAAGTCGGTTTGACGGCGCTCGCGGTGATTGTGCTCTTCGCCGATATCTACGGTTCTGTCGCTACCCGCCGCAATGTGGTCTATATCTCGACCCTTGGCATGGCGCTCTTGGCGCTGGTCCCATTGATTTGGGTTCCCGACCCGGCGCTATTTGAAAATGGCTTGCTGCTTTGGGGCGGGATGGTCAACTACGATCCGCTCTCGCAGATATTCAAGGTGATGTTGCTGCTTTCGGGCGCTGTAACCTGTTTGATGGCGCTGGGCGACAAGGGCGTCGGCGACAAAGGCGAATTCTATCTAATCGTGATTATCGCCACCTTGGGCGGTTTGATGATGTCCAGCGCCAGCGACCTGATTCTGGTCTTTGTCGCTTTGGAAACGCTGTCGATACCGCTGTACATGCTGGCGAGCTTCCGCCGCGGCGACCTGCGTTCGGCGGAAGGCGGCATGAAATACTTCCTCTATGGCTCCTTCGCGTCCGCTATTATGCTCTTTGGTTTCAGCCTGCTTTATGGCTTCGCGGGTACAACCAATCTCGGCGGCATCGCCGATGCCCTCGGCGGCGGATTCGAGGCGGGTTTGCTGGCTGTGATGGCGGCTTTGGTCATGGTTGTGCTCGGCTTCGGCTTTAAGCTCAGCGCGGTGCCCTTTCATTTTTGGACGCCCGATGTCTATGAAGGCGCGCCGACGCCTGTAACCGCCTTTGTTAGCGTTTCGAGCAAGGCGGCCAGTTTTGCCTTGCTGCTGCGTTTTTTGACTGCGGTCTTCCCGCCCGATTTGGCGATTGCCGGCCTGCTAATCCAAGATTTCTGGGTCAACCTGCTGGTCTTGATTGCGATTGCCAGCATGACCTTGGGCAATGTTGTTGCCTTGCGGCAAAGCAATATCAAACGCCTGCTGGCATATTCGTCCATCGCCCAAGCTGGCTATACATTAATCGGTGTCGCCGCGCTCCAAGGGATGCAAGACAGCTTGGCGGTCGCCTCAGTATCCTTTTATATGTTTATGTATATTTTCACCAATCTCCTGGTCTTTGGTGGCGTGATTGTCTTCATCACGGCTACCGGCAAGGAAGACATAAAAGACCTAGCCGGCTTGAACCGCCGCAGCCCTTGGCTGGCGCTCTTCATCACTATCGGTTTGCTGTCTCTGGGGGGCATCCCGCCGGCGGCCGGATTCTTTGGGAAGTTCTTCTTATTCCAGGCTGCGGTCAGCGCGAATTTGGTCGGCTTGGCTTTGATTGCCGTGGTAAACGCCATCATCGCGCTGTATTATTACTTGGTTGTCATCAAGGTGATGTATGTTGATGTCGGCCCGGATGATGACATGCCCGTGGCTATCACGCGCCCATACGTTTGGGCTTTGGGCATCACCGCGAGCATTGTCATTTTGCTTGGCACCATTGCGGTAACGCCGATTTATAATTGGGCGGCGCTAGGTGCGAGCGGCTTATAATCGTTATAGCAATGAGCAATCGTTTGTGATAAAATTCTCGAACTTAGCCGGTCCTAGATTCAAGCTGCTGATTCGCAAATGACAAGTAACATGAAACGTGAAACCGAATAACAATCCTTTGTCCACCTATGGCTTGGTGGCGGGGGTGGTAGGGCAGGTAGGGTGCTTAATCTTGCTTGTCATTCTGGGAGCGATGTTGCTTGGCTGGGGCTTGGACGAGCTTTTCGGGACGCGCCCGGCAATGATGTTTCTTATGCTGCTGGCGAGCGTTCCCATCAGTATTGCGGCAATCTTTTTCTATACACGGTTCAAAGCGAAACAGCTACATGGAAGCGCAGTACAGAAGGAGGAAGATATAAGTGAATAGTTTTTGGAACGGGAAACGCCGGTTCGTCGCACTGTTCATGTTTCTGGCTGGACTGTTCGTCGCGTTGAGGGTCCCGCCAGTTATCCCCTTTATCCAACTGCCCGGCGAGAAGTTCCCAGAGGGGTATTACGTTCCCTTCACCGATATCCGCATCACCAATACCTTGGTAGCCGGGGTAATCGTTTGGATCATTCTGCTGCTGCTGGCTGCTTATGTCGCGCGGCGGCGACCCAAAGACGGGAGCACAGTGCCGCCTGGCGGCTTCTATAATATGTTCGAGGCGCTCTTCGAAGGCTTGATGGGTTTCATCGGCGGCATCGCGGGCGGTCCTCACTTCCGGGTAATCTTCAACACCTTCATGACCATCTTCCTGGTCGTGCTCATCGCCAACTGGATGGAGCTTGTGCCCGGCGTCGATACCGTTGGTTTCATCCATCCGCACGTCAAGGAGAAGTATGACGCCGAAATTGATGAGTATAAGGTCGTTACCACCGACGGCTATGAAATCTATCAGGGATTTCTCGGCATGTCTTATGTCAACGGGCAATGCGACTGGATAAGTCCGGCTGACGAAGCGGCGGCTGATCAAGCCGCGCGCGCAGAAGCGGACGCCGCTGCGATAAGCGCACAACAGGCGCAGGTCGAGCAGGCGGCAAAAGATCGCTACCATGCCAAACATGATGACCACGGTGATGACGACTCGACTGAGGCGGAGCACAGCGACGAAGCTGCTGATGAGCACAGCGACGCGGATCATGCGAGCGATCTCCGCGACTCGGATTCTATCGCAGATGCCAAGAACGAAGTTCTGGCTGCGCGCACAGCCGAGAAGCAAGCGCGCCGCGACCGCGGCTGCTACACCGGCGTCGAGCTTTCATCTTGGGAAGATGGCTATGTCGAGCCAGACAAGACCGAGAAGCAAGCCATACCGCTGCATCCGGACCCCAGCAGCGAAGACGCCAAACGTGTGCCTTGGGTGGTGCTGCCATTTGTGCGCGTCGCCTCAACCGACTTGAACATGACACTGACGCTGGGCATCATCGCCTTTGTCATGATTCAATACGTCGGTTTCAAGGCGCTGGGCATAGGCTACTTGACCAAGTTCTTCAACGTTGGCACGCTCTTCAAATCACCGCTGGGTGGGATTGACCTTGCGGTCGGCTTGCTGGAGCTAATTGGAGACTTCGCGAAAATCCTATCGTTCAGCTTCCGTCTGCTTGGCAATATCTTCGCCGGCTCAATTCTGCTCTTTGTCATGAGCTTCCTGGTGCCGATACTGCCTTGGCCCTTCTTCATCTTGGAGTTTTTCGTCGGTGTCATTCAAGCGCTGGTATTTGGCTTGTTGACCGCGATATTCATGCAATTGGCTACCGTCAGCCATCATCATGACGATGATCACGACCATGCCGAAGCGCACTAGCAAATCTTGTACAGTTCTGGAGGAAATCTAAATGGATCCACAATCGACGATTATCATGGGTAAGGCGATCGGCGCGGGCTTGGCGATGATCGGCGCGGCCGGCGGCGGCATCGGCATCGGACTGGCTGTTGGCGGCGCGGTCCAGGCGATGGGGCGCAACCCCGACCATACGGCGACCATTCAAACCAACATGATTCTTGGTGTCGCCTTTGCGGAAGCAGTCGCCATTTACGCGCTGGTCGTATCGCTGATTATCCTCTTCGTACTCAATTAGGCGATGCGGGAGACGAACGGGAGAAGATTATGGAAGCTCTAGGCATTAACCCAGGTTTGATGCTCATCTGGCTGATTGCGTTCATCGTGCTCTACGTCTTGTTGACGCGCTTTATCTATGACCCGCTGGTCAATGTGCTCAACGAACGGCGCAATCGCATCGCCAAAGGTTTGGAAGACGCGGCGGCTGCGGCGCGGGCGCGCGAAAACGCCGAAGCGGAAGCGGAAAATATCTTGGCGCAGGCACGCGCCGAAGCGCAAAAAGTAATTGACGAGGCGCGCGGACGTGGCGAAGATGTCGCCGCCACGGTCGAACAAGAAGCGCGTCAATCCGCCTCCAAAATCCAGGCTGACGCCCAGACCGAAGCGGTGGCAACGCGCAATGCGGAGTTGGGCAACCTGCGCGAGCAGGTGCTGAATATCTCCGTCGCTGTCGCCAGCCGCATTTTGGACGAAAACATCAGCAAGACCAAGCAGAAGTCGCTTGTCAAAAGCTTCATCGCCGACTTGCCTGATGGCGCGAAGGGCCTTGGCGGCAGCGTAGAAGTTGTCAGCGCCATGCCATTGACTGGCTCCGAGCAGAATATGATCCAGAACGAAATCGGGGCTGACGATGTGGACTACGCGGTTGACCCCGGCATACTGGGCGGCTTGATCGTACGCTGGGCTGGCGGCATGGTCGATGGCAGCGTTCGTACAAAGCTGAGCAGCCTGTCGCGCAGCTTGAATTAAATCTACCGCAAATCAATCTATTTTCAGACGCGCTGGATATCCTCCAGCGCGTTTGTTTTTTCTCTTTTTCAATGTAAACATGTAAACATGTAAACAGAGTAAACAGATTTAGGCAATTTGGCATAAAATAGGGCAGTGCCATTTTTGCATACTGCCGAACGCGGGCAAACGCGGGAACATTCATGCCCAAGACATTGCATGACCTGTTTGACTCCATTTCAGAACGAGAAGTGATTAACGCGCAGGGCAGCTTAGCCCTAGAAATCACCGCTCCAGTCGTCGAGTCAAGCCTCGAGCTTGAGCCGGGCGGGGTCTTCGTCGCGCGGGCGGGGCAAGCCACTGACGGTCATCATTTCATCCCCCAGGCTATCGCGGCCGGCGCGGCCGCCATCGTCGGCGAAGCAGACCTGACCGAATTGCCTCTGCCTTATGTTCGCGTCCGCGACGCGCAAGCCGTGATCGGCGCGCTAGCGGCCGCTTATCATGATTTCCCCGCGCGCAAGCTGCTTGTGATTGGCATCACCGGCACCGATGGAAAGACTACGACTTGTCATCTGCTGCATAGCATTTTGCGGCGCGTCAGCGGGATTCAAGCCGGCTACATCAGCACAATCTCAGCCGACTTCGGCGACGAGGCAGTTGCGACTGGCTTGCACGTTACCACCCCCGGCGCGCCACGCATCCAAGCTTATATGGCGCGCATGGTCGCGGCTGGCTTGAGCCACTGCGTGCTCGAGATGACCAGCCATGGCTTGGCGCAGGGTCGCTTGAATGGCGTCGATATTGATGTTGCGGCGATGACCAATGTCATGCACGAGCACCTGGACTATCACGGCACTTGGGAAAATTACCGCGACGCCAAAGCCATCATGTTCAAGATGCTGGGGCATTCGTGCCGCAAGCCCGCTATCCCCAAGATTGCGGTGATTAACGCCGATGACGAATCCGCAGCATATTTCGGCGCTTTTGCATGCGACCGCGCGCGCAGCTATGGCATCCGCGCCCAGGCGGATTATCGAGCGTCTGACCTGAGATTTCAGCCTGATGGCGCGACTTTCCGTGTAGGTGATCGGCTTGTGCCAATGCGCTTGCTGGGCGAGTTCAATGTCGCCAATGCCTTGGCCGCTATTGCCGTCGCGCGCGAGCTAGGCATATCCTGGTCGGACATTTGCGCTGGCATCGCCGCGGTTGATTTGGTCGCGGGGCGCATGGAGCGGATTGATGAGGGGCAAGATTTCATTGCCATGGTCGATTTCGCGCATACACCCAACGCGCTGCGCCGCGCATTGGCGGCCGGCCGGGCAATGCTGCCGGCGGGCAAACGTTTGATAGCGGTCTTTGGCAGCGCCGGCTTGCGCGATGTGGAAAAACGCCGGCTCATGGCGCGGGCATCGACGCAGCTGGCGGATATGACAGTGTTAACAGCCGAAGACCCGCGCGCAGAGTCACTCGACGATATTTTGGAAATGATGGCGGAAGGCTGTCGCTCAAGCGGCGGCATTGAGGGCGAGCGCTTTATGCGCGTGCCTGACCGCGGTGAAGCGATCTTCCGGGCTTGTCAGATGGCGCGGACAGGTGATTTGGTGATGGCGCTTGGCAAGGGGCACGAGCAGAGCATGTGCTTTGGCAGCACCGAGTATCCCTGGGATGATCGCGAAGCGCTGCGCGCGGCATTGCGTGGCGCGCCGCTGGCGACCTTGCCAACTGCCAAGCGTCGAGCCACAGGCGCATGATGCGCCGCGTCGATTGGATGGCGGTAACAATGCTGCTGCTTTTCGCGGCTGGCTTGCGCATTGTTGGCATCGGGTACGGCTGGCTGGAGCCGGAATATTTCCCTTCTTACGCCCCTTATGGCATGGTGCAGGAACAATTGCCGGTCAATCCGGATTCTTTCCACATCGTCGCCATCCCGCTGGAAATGTCATTAAAGCGGCGCTTGAATCCAGAGTTTTTTAATTATCCGTCGCTGCTCATCAACAGCAATTTTTTGCTTTATACTTTGACCGGCGCTGCGGAAGGGCTCTCGCTTGAAGACCGCGCCGGGCAAACCTTGCGCAATTACGCCGCTTTCCCGCTTTATGTCTTCTCAAGGGTTTATGGCGTCCTGGGCGGTTTGCTGATGGTAGCTTGCGCTTACGCCAGCGCGCGCATTATGGCGGGGCGCTACGCGGGGCTTTGCGCCGGGCTGCTGGTCGCCTGCTCGTATTCATTAGTTGTGCATGCCCATTACGTCAAGCCCAGCACCGCCGCTACTGGCTTGATGATGCTGGCAATGTGGGCTTGTCTTGCCGCTCTTTACAGCCGCGGCCGCCGATGGCGAGAAAGACTGTACATTCTAGCTGGAATCGCCACGGGCTTGGCCGCATCGACATTTTATAATGGCGCGGCTGTCGCTTTGATTGTCGCGCCGGCGGGACTGGTTCTGCTATATCGCTTCCGCACACGGCGCATGCTGTGCTATGTTTTGGCTGGCTGGCTGATGATGCCAGTGTTTTTTGTATTGGCGTCGCCATATATTCTGCGCGACTTCGCTCATTTTTGGTTCGATGTATCAAGAATCGTCGAGCAATACAAGCAGCCCGGGCAAGTTCATAATTTCTTCCTTGTTGATCAATGGACCGGGCTGGGCTACCTGTGGGCTTATGTCGCGCTTTACGCTTTGGGCATCCCGGCTGTCGCGCTGATGGCGCTTGCCATTTATGTTGCCTGTTACGCTGCCTGGCAACAGCGACCGCAGCTCAATCAACCGCAGCCCGTTCAATTGAAACACCTGAATGACGCGCAAAATCTGAGACAGAACTTGTTCCTGCTATTTGTCACGCTCATTGTCTTCATGCTGCTAGCATATTCGCTGGTGGTACTGCGCACGGTGCGGCCCGGGCACAGCGAACATCAGTTGATTCAGATTTTGCCTTTCGCGGCGCTGCTTGCCGCTATCGGCGCTGCCTGGCTGGTCGAACGGATTCCGCTATCGCCGCGCCTGCTCATGCCCTGTGTGCTTCTGCTCTTGATATTGCAGCCGTTGACACTGTCGCTGCAAGCGGCGGAGATGTTCTCCCAGCCGGATACCCGCCAGCTCATGCTGCGCTGGATTCATGATCATATCCCGCCCGGCGCGCGTTTTTTTGTTAATGGGTCATATAATGTGCCCCTGGATGCCGCGATTTACCCCTACGAACAGTACTTTGTGGGATATGCCCAAGACCTGCCTTCGGGCGACGATTTCGATTATATGATTTTTTCTGATGCGCGCGCTTTTGACATCTTCCGCTCGCCATGGATCGTCCCGTCCGCCATCATCGCAGCGCAGCGCGCTTACCTGGCATCGCTCGACGCCGCTTTCCCGCGCTTGGCAGAAGTCGCGCGCCCGACCTGGAGCGGCTCGCATGGCATGATGAATATGGCAGCCTATTATCACAACCCGGGGCTGGTTTTGTACTGCCTCAATCCAGAGAGTTGTTCCAAAGAGTTGTGAGGCAGGGCAATAGATGTCGTGTAGCGTCGTATAAGCCGTGATAGACTTTTCTTATATTGAAACATTTAACTGCGGCTATTGAGGTTTCCGTGCAGGACATCGGCATCGTCATCGTCAATTGGAATACGCGCGAGCACTTGCGGCGCTGCCTCGAGACCGTTTTTGCCAGCCAAGGCTATTTTTCCTTCTGTGTGCTCGTCGTCGACAACGCGTCGACCGATGGCAGCGCGGCGATGGTCGGCTGCGATTTCCCGCATGTGCAACTTATCGCCAATGCCGAGAACATCGGCTATCCCCGCGCTAACAACGTGGGATTGCGGCAGCTTGGTTACTATGGCAAAGGCGATGTCAAAGCCAGCGCGCCGCGATATGCCTTGCTATTGAACCCGGATACAGAATTGCCCGCCGACGCCCTCTACCGCATGATGCGCTTTATGGATTCGCGGCTTGATGTTGGCGCGGCGGGACCCAAGCTGACTCTGCTCGACGGCAGCCTGGATAAAGCCTGCCGCCGTGGCTTCCCGACTCCGATGGTGAGCTTTTATCATTTTTCCGGTCTGGCGAACCTTTTCCCGCGCAGCCGACGTTTTGGCCGCTATAACATGACCTACGCCGATGAGGACCAGGAATTGGAAGTCGATTCCGTAGTCGGCGCATATATGCAAGTCCGCAAAGAAGCCATAGCTGTGGCGGGCTTGCTGGATGAGAGTTTCTTCATGTATGGCGAAGATTTGGATTGGGCTTTCCGCATGAAGCAAGCAGGCTACAAAATCTGGTATTATCCAGCTGTAAGGGTTCGGCATGTCAAACGGGCGGCGAGCAGCCAATCACAAAAAGCGCAGTTCGAGTTCTGGCGCGCTATGCTGATCTTCTACCGCAAGCATTTTCGACAGACGACGAACCTGCCTGTGCATTTGATGATCCTGGCGGCATTGTTGCTGAAAGGGGGGCGCGATTTATGGAACGAGATACACAATCCGACTCTGAGCGAATAAGGCCACGTTCATATCACTGGAACAATGAACATTTGAAAGCGCTTTCCACCGTTTCTTTGGTAATTGTTGATGTCGCCATGCTGGTTAGCGCATTCATACTGGGCTATGAAGCCCGCGAGAGCTTTCCGTTTTTTGCGCGCCCGCATGACCAGCCTCCCATAGTCAATTATGTGCCAACGATCGTCTTGCACGTGCTGACCATCATTCTGATTTTCTATTTTTCGCAGCTCTACCATATCAAGCGCGCCTCCAGCCGCATTGATCAGTTCCGCAATGTGCTCGGCGTCGTCACGCTCGGCACCTTGCTTGCCAGCGGCTTGCAAGAATTTCTGCTGCAAAATACCGCCTTCGAAGCAATCTATCCGCGCAGTCTTTTGTTCTATGTTTGGTTGTTCAGCATGTTGCTCATAGGCATAGGCCGCGAGCTACACAGACGCATCTGGGCATTCCTGCGGCGCTGGGGCGTCATGCGCGACAAGCTGCTGATTGTGGGCGAGGGGCGCATCGCCCACGACATCACAGAAAAAATACGCAATAGCCCTTCGCTGGGCTATGATATTGTCGGCATCGTTAGCGAAAATGATAATCCGGACGAAATCCCAGGCATATCCATAATCGGCAAATTCGCGGATATCCCGCGCTTGATTGACGAGCACAAGGTAGAGCAGGTGATTGTCGCCTTGTCCGACCCGCGCCGAGGTCAACTTGTCGAGCTCATCAACCTCTGCCAGCGCGGGCGCGTCGATATTAAAGTGTACCCGGATCTTTTCTCCTACATGGCTGGCGATCTCAATGTCGACGATCTGGGCGGCACACCTTTGCTAACAGTGCGCGACATCGCCTTGCGCGGTTGGAAGCTCAGCTTAAAGCGCGCGCTGGACCTCTTTGGCGCGACGCTGGGTCTCATCTTGCTCTCGCCGTTCATGCTGCTGACCGCGCTCTTGATTCGTCTGGAATCGCGCGGCGCGGTCTTCTATTGGCAGTGGCGCATGGGGCAAGATGAACGCCCCTTTCCCATGATCAAGTTTCGTTCAATGCGCTTTGATGCCGAATCGCAGGGGCAGACTTGGACGGTCGAGAACGACCCGCGCGTTACCCGCCTGGGCCGCTTTATGCGGCGCAGCAACTGGGACGAGATTCCGCAGCTCATCAACGTGATTGTTGGTCACATGAGCTTGGTGGGTCCGCGCCCAGAACGCCCGATGTACGTGCAGCGCTTCCGCAGCCAGATACCAAACTATATGACACGTTTGCGCGAGAAATCCGGCATGACCGGGTTGGCGCAGGTCCAAGGCTTGCGTGGCGATACCTCCATCGCCGATCGTACCCGTTATGACCTGCTGTATGTGGAAAACTGGTCGCTCTGGCTGGACATCAAGATCATCATTCGCACCATCTGGCAGTCCTTCACGCGCTCCAACCCCAACGCCTATTAATTCGCGCAGCCAAAAGTGGAGTCAGAAAAAAATCATGGACCTGGACACCTTGACGGAAGCCATGCGCGGCTTTGTGCAAAGCCAGGGCTGGCTTGATGACGGCACAGCCAAACCGCAGAGCCAGCGCAACCTGGCAATCTCGCTGGTTTTGGAAGCGGGCGAAGTCTTGGAGCATTTTCAATGGGGCGATGACTGCGCCGACCCAGAAGCGCTGGCGGAAGAATTGGCTGATGTGCTGCTGTACCTGCTGCAATTGGCGGATAACAGCGGGGTCGACCTCGGCGAAGAAGTGATGAAAAAGCTGGAAAAAAATCGCGGACGCGTTTGGCGCGAACCCGCCGCGGCGCTCCAAACCAAGACGGGCTAGCTGCCGCTAGCTGTCGAGACGCGCTTCATGGTCGGTCCCAATCCCCATCTTTGATATAAGGTTATAAGCCTATCATTCTTGGCGCGGCGCATTATAATGATGCCTTGCGCCGCGGGCAATGCAGGGACGGCGCAGCGCGAGGCATTGGCACAGCCTTGTGTTTTGCATGGCAAAATAAATCAAGTGGATCGGCTTGCGCATGGCGGAACAGGCTGTTACAGCCCAAAGTGAAGATTTTTCTCGTTGGTATAACGAAATTGTATATCGCGCCGACCTGGCAGCGCCGTCGCCGGTCCGCGGCTGTGTCATCATCAAGCCTTATGGCTATGAAATCTGGGAAGGCATCAAAGCCGGTTTGGACCGCCGCTTCAAAGCGACGGGACATCAAAACGCTTATTTCCCACTCTTTATTCCGGAAAGTTATATCAAGCGCGAAGCAGAACATGTCGAGGGCTTCAGCCCCGAGCTAGCGGTGGTCACGCACGCTGGCGGCAAAGAACTTGAAGAACCCTTGGTGGTGAGACCCACTTCCGAAACCGTGATAGGCGAGGCATTCAGCGACTGGATTCAGTCTTATCGCGATTTGCCGCTGCTGATTAATCAATGGGCGAATGTCGTGCGCTGGGAGCTGCGTACGCGACCCTTCCTGCGTACAGCCGAGTTCCTGTGGCAAGAGGGGCATACCGCGCATGCCACCTACGACGAAGCCGAAGAAGAAACGCTGCGCATGTTGGACATCTACGCCGATTTCGCGGCGAATGACGCCGCCATCCCGGTCATCAAGGGAGAGAAAAGCCGCTTGGAACGTTTTGCGGGCGCTGTGCGCACCTATACGATTGAAGCGATGATGCGCGACAAACGGGCGCTGCAATCGGGCACCAGCCACAATCTGGGTCAGAACTTCGCCAGAGCGTTTGATATTCGCTATCTGGCGGAGAACAATGAGCAGGCATATTGCTGGACAACATCCTGGGGCTTGAGCACGCGCATGGTAGGCGCGGTAGTCATGGCGCATGGTGACGACAAGGGGCTGCGCCTGCCGCCCAAGCTGGCACCCTATCAAGTTGTGATTGTCCCCATCTATCGCAAGGACGCGCAAAAATCGCTCGTGATGGAAACGGTCGACCGCTTGGAAAGCCAAATCCGCGCGTCTGGCATCCGCGTGCATGTCGATCGGCGCGAGGGGCAATCGCCCGGCTTCAAGTTCAACGACTGGGAGATGCGCGGCGTGCCTGTTCGCCTCGAAATCGGTCCAAAGGACGTGGAAAAGGGCAATGCGGTGTTGGCGCGGCGGGATATGCCCGGGCGCGCCGGCAAGCAATTTGTTCCCCAGGCTGGCATTGTTGCGGCGCTGGAGGACTTGCTAGCGGCGATACAAGCCAATCTGCTGGCAGAGGCGCGCGCCTTCCGCGACCGGCATATTCATGATGTCGCTGACTATGATGAATTGCGTCAGGTTGTAGCCAGCGGCAACTGGGCACGTGCCTGGTGGCATGGCTCCGACGCTGACGAGTTGGCGGTCAAAGACGAAACGGGCGCAACACTCCGCTGCATCCCATTTGAGCAGCCGGGCGATACGGGAATTTGTGTAAAGACTGGGCAACCTGCCCAAAGAGTCGCCCTCTTCGCTAAAGCCTATTAGGCGATTTCCGCGTATATAGAGTAGCTTGAATGCGCGTCCGCAGTGCTTAAGGCGCGCTATTCAATTTCTCTTGTTCTCGTTCCCTTGTTCGCGTTCAAGCTCGGATGAGATGATTCTAATGTCATTCTGGTATTGTGAAAATAGACACAATTAAAAATTACTTGTACAATGACGTCCTTTAAGACATAAGCAAGAAGGCAAACTGAAAAAAAGTACAATTGCGGATTCGGATCGTTGGCTGTTGCCGACATTTCTAGGGTTTAGCCGAAAGCGCTAGACTGAAACGTACCTGTACTTATTTTTCTTGGAATGGTGTGATGATTGGAACAGCAAAATCAAAGGATAATTTGCTTGCCAGCCCCGCGGCGCGGCAGGCATTTGCATGCCACCTGCCTGCGCTGTGTCAGGCTGGTGGCTTGATTTATTAGGACTGAATTATGGCAGCTTACTTGATAGTCGACGCTGATGACATCTTGCTCTTCGCCTCGCAAGAGGGAATTGACTTGCAAGAGTTAGCGGTAGCCTTGCGCGGCAGCGCCGCCTTGGTAGCGGGTCTGTACGACTCGTCCATGTTGACGGCGGTCGCCGTGGCAAATTGGGATTCCGAGCAAGGGGATTGGCCCCTCGACCCGCAGACAATTTTCCGCGGCGCTGGTTACGAGATCCTTGCCGTGTCGGACCGTGCGGAGCTGGTCAAGGCGCTAATAGAGCGTTATTTCTATTCTGAGGATCAACAGATTGACGAGTTAATCTTGGCAAGCCGGTCAGGTGATATGCTGCCGCTCATCGACAAGGTGGAAACGCCGTCTACCGCGCGCATCCGCCTATGGAATGCCAAGGATTCTGGTCCCGATATCAATTTCGCCAAGGACGTTTTGGTGCAGCCATTGGAAAATCTATATGGCTTGCGGCCCAAAAATGTCTGGGTTTATATCGACTTCGAGAACATTTCCATTAGCTTGAACGAGCAAGGATTCGTCGTCAACCTCGACCATCTTATCGAGCGCATCCTTTCCCAAGCGAAGGCGCACGGCCGATTGGTGAAATCCTCCGCATACGCCCCTTGGGGTCAGCGTGGCGCATTACCGCCAATGGTCGATTCTTCCGGTAGAGAAGTGACGGACGACGCGATGTCGCGCTTGGCGATGGCGAATATCGACCCAGTCTATAACCTGCCGGGCAAGAACAGCGCGGATATGCGCATGGCGCGCGATGTCCTGACCGATGCGGGACATCCAGAAGCGGGCGATGTCATCATCTTGGCGAGCAGCGACCGCGACTTCAATGATGTGATTAACCCATTGCTGCAGCGCAACAAGACCGTGGTTATATGGGGCGTGCGCGGCAGCACCGGGCGCCTATTGCAGAGCCATCCCTCTTTGCAATTGGAATACATTGACGATTTCACCGACCTGCGAACACACGAATCGCTCAGCCAAATCGAGGCTGCCGACGACGCCGAAAGCTTCATCCCATCCCAATGGTCAAGTGTCATTATCCAATACTACCGCCTGCAGAGCGCTGGTCGCTCTGGCGAGATTACCCTGCGCGCCTTGATAGAGCAATTGATTGATGTCGGGGATGTGATTTCTTTTGAGCGCGGTCAGGATTTGGTCTCGCAGGCGCTCTCATTAGGTATCTTGAAGCAGCTTTCCGACTCTGGGGCTATTGAGCTGAGTTATCAAAACCCGGTGGTGAACAAGACTTTGTTGATTGTCGAGCGCATGGTGCGCCGCGTTGTCAACACCTTGAGCGCGCGCAATTGGAAATATGTCAATTATGGATTCTTGCTAAAGGGATTGGCAATGGAGAACGACCTCGACCGCCCCGGGCTGAATGAAAGCGACCAATGGCGCTCGCATTGGATTGATTGTCTGGTTCGCGAGCGTGTCTTGCAGCGCGATTTGGTGCCGCATCACCACAACCCAGAAGACCTGGTGCCGGTGATTCGAATCCCCATCGCAATGCCGCCCCCCCTGCCGAGCACGCTAGAAGCAGAAGATGCCAGCGACGCCGAGCTCGCCAGCCGCAAATGGCTTGGCCTGCCGCCGCATAAGCTCTATGAGACCGACCCCGAAGTGGCTTGCATGGTTACACGCATCGTTGTCAGCGTACAGCAATTCACCAGTTTTCGGAATTTCGCTTGGTGTCCTTTGGGCAGCTTGCACCGTCGGCTGCGCGAATTCGATAGCGGCGTGACATTCCAATACGCTGTGGAGTACCTGCTCGTCAACGAGATGGTCACTGTACAAGAGTACCCAAACCCGCGCAGCGACTACAATACCAAGGGTATTGAACTCAACCCGGATTGCGCATTTGTAGCGATACTGCTGGCTGAGCGCGATGAATTCATTCGCATCTTGCTGACAGTTTACAACGAGAATCAAACTATAAACGCCGCCAACGTCAGCGCTCGGCTGAAGGACCCTTGGGACATCGACCTGTGGATCTCGATCATGAAGGTCGAAAACGTGCTGAACTTGCTGCCCGGTCGCACAGATCAGTATAGCTTGTTCCGCACCCATCATACCGTGAAGCTGGTCGCGAATGACGACGCAAACGAACTGCAAAATGCGGACGATTAGCTCGGCATTGTTGCGTCTCCTTTCAACTGATATAATTGGCGCGCTGATACGAATCAAGACCGACAGGCGCACTGTCCTGCCTGTTTGGTGACAAAGGAAGGGACGGATTACATGCCATTGGACAAAGCGACTAAAACACAGATAATCAAGGATTTTGCCCGCGAAGACGGTGATACTGGGTCGCCAGAGGTGCAGATTGCTTTGCTCACCGCGCGCATCCTGCAATTGACCGATCACCTCAAAGTGCACAGCCACGACGAGCATTCCCGGCGCGGATTGCTGAAATTAGTCGGGCAGCGCCGCCGCCATTTGAAGTACATCGCGCGCAAGAAACCGGCGGTCTACCGTGAATTGTTGCAGCGCCTCGGCTTGCGGCGATAGATCCGGCCCATTTGTATGAAGCGCCTAGCGCATGCGGACGAGTAGGCTTGGTGTTTTCTGTGGGCGCGGCAGTCTATTTCGCCGCCGAGCGGCTGTTACAGAAGTGAGCATGTTTGCTTATGACCCCGTTGCGTTGTTGCGCTGGGCGCAGCCTCAAAAGCCAAACACTTTGGATTTGATGATTCTTAATGCGTCGGATTGGCGCATTTTAACTGTATGGAGAACTCTATGACATTAGAGATACGCGAATATCGAAGCATGGTGGCGGACAAGGAAGTCATCATCGAGACAGGCCGCTTTGCGCAACAAGCAGGCGGCGCGGTGACCGTGCGCATGGGCGATACCATGTTGTTCTGCTCCGTTACTATGGGGTCGCCGCGCCCGGGCTTGAATTTCTTCCCCTTGAGCGTCGACTACGAAGAAAAGATGTATGCCGCCGGGCGTGTGCCAGGCGGGTTTTTCCGGCGCGAGGGCCGACCGTCGGAAGGCGCGATTCTCACCTCCCGCGTGATTGACCGCACCCTGCGCCCGCTATTCCCTAAGAACATGCGCAACGAAGTACAAGTGATTTTGATGTCCTTTTCGCATGACAAAGAGCATCATGTCGATATGCTGGGCATCATCGCGGCCAGCACCGCGCTGGTGATTTCCGACATTCCTTGGGATGGACCGGTGGCTGGCGCGCGGGTAGGCTTGGTCGACGGCGCTTTGGCTGTGAACCCCACCTACACCGATATGCAAGCCAGCCCCTTGGACCTGCGCGTTTCTGGCACTGCCGCAGCCATCAATATGGTCGAATGCAATGCCAACCAGGTCGACGAAGATACGATGCTGGAGGCGCTCTTCCTGGCGCACGATTCCCTGCAAGGCATCCTCGCGCTGCAGGACAAAATCCGCGCGGATATCGGCAAGGAAAAACTGGAGCCGTCGGTTGACGACATCGACAAGGGCTTACAAGCGGAAGTTGAAGAAAAAGTGTCGCGCCGCATGCACGAGATTATGACGGCGCATAGCGATCGCGACCAGCGCCGTGAACCATTGCGCGCGCTTCAAGATGAATTGATCGCGGAATATACAAAGAAGAATGAAGCGATAGCGGCCGAAGCTGCGCCCTATAACCTGAAGCACGTTGAACGCGCCTATGATCAGACGATGAAAAACGTCATTCGCGCGCGCATCGTCAATGAAGGCGTCCGTCCTGACGGCCGCGATTATTCGACCATTCGCCCGCTATTCGCGGATGTGCGCCTGCTGCCGCGGGTACACGGCTCGGGCATGTTTATGCGTGGCGAAACGCAGGTGCTCACTATTGCCACGCTGGGCACCCCGCGCGATTCGCAATTCATGGACAGCATCAGCCCGGAAGACGACAAGCGCTATATCCATCACTATAATTTCCCACCCTACAGCACGGGCGAGACCTACCCCATGCGCGGACCGCGCCGGCGCGAAATCGGTCATGGCGCGCTGGCGGAAAAGGCGCTGCTTTCGATGATACCGTCCGAAGAGGAATTTCCCTACGTTCTGCGCCTGGTCAGCGAAGTCATGAGTTCAAATGGCAGCACGTCCATGGCCAGCGTCTGTGCCAGCACACTGGCATTGATGGATGCCGGTGTGCCGATTCGCAATCCCGTCGGCGGCATCGCCATGGGGCTCATTAAAGAAGGCGACAAAGTTGCCGTGCTGACCGACATCCAAGGTATCGAAGATCACTTGGGCGACATGGATTTCAAAGTCGCCGGCACTGTCGATGGCATCAATGCCTTGCAGATGGACATCAAGATTGCGGGCGTAACGCGCGCCACGATGCGGCAAGCGCTGGCGCAAGCCCGCGACGCGCGTTTGCAGATACTCGAGGTCATGCAAGCATGCATCGATGTCCCGCGCGACAGCTTGAGCGAGCACGCGCCGCGCATGGAATCTTTCAAGATTTCTGTGGACAAAATCGGCGCGGTTATTGGACCTGGCGGCAAGAATGTGCGCGGGCTGCAAGAAACGCACAACGTAAAAATCGATATTCAGGAAGACGGCTTGATTTATGTCTCCGGCGAAACAGGTGCCGAAGTCATGGAGACGATCGATAAGATTCGCGGGATGATTGAAGACCCGGAGCTTGGTCAAATCTATACTGGTCGTGTAACGCGCGTGGAAAACTATGGCGCGTTTGTCGAGTTCTTGCCGGGCACCGAAGGCATGGTGCATATCTCGCAATTGGCTGATTATCGTGTCAAGAGCGTGGAAGAAGAAGTCAGCATCGGTGACGAAATTATGGTCATGGTTATCAACATTGACCCCACTGGCAGAGTGCGCCTCAGCCGGCAAGCTGTTTTAGAGGGCTGGGATGTGGAAGAAGCGATTCGGCGCGATGCCGCTAACAGCCGCGGCAATCGTCGCGGCGGCGGCGACCGTCGTGGCGGCGATAGACGTGGTGGCGACCGGCGCGGCGCTGGCGATCGCCGCAGTTCACCGCGGGGTCGCCGCGACTAATTCACCGCTCATAAGGCTTCCCGACGCGCTACCGCGCCATCATGCGGCGGGTAGCGCGTTTTTTGATTATCTTGATATTTTGACATGCAAGACCTAGAGCGCGCGGAGAGTGAAATTGTGACAGACCAGAGCGACAGCCCCGGCCGTGGCATAGCCGAGACCGAGAATTACATGATATGGGAAGTGCAAGAACCGGACGGAGAACGAACCTATCACCTGGAAATAGGCGTCGCCACCTTGCATTTCTTCCACGAAGAATGGTCGGAATTTCTGCAATTGATGAAAGACGCGGCAAGCAACAGCTAATGACCCCCGCGTCAATACGGCGGCGATTTGTGCAAGCGCTGGCAAAACATCTGCCGCCGAGCGCAGCGCGCCTGCGCCTATTGGATATTGGCGGGCAATGCGGCGATATCTTGGCTCTACGCCGCGCCGACCTGGACATTCACTGCCTGGCGGCGGATGACCTGAGCGCGGCAGAGGTCCCGGTAGCGGATGCAATTGTGGCTTATGACTGTCATCTCGACAGTGCCATGCTGAAGTCTATCGCTGCCAGCTTGAGACCCGGCGGACGGTTTATCGCTGTCTTGCCGCATGGGCAAGTCAGCGAGCGCTGGCTGCGGCTCTTGGAAGCGCAGGCACTTAGGCGCATATTGGTCGAGCCTGCTGTTGATGGTGCCGGCGTCCTGATTCGTGGCGAAAAAGCCCATAACACAAGCAATACATTACAGCGTATTCATAGTGTGGCGCGCGCCGATGCCGAATACAGCGACTTGGACCGTTACCGCGGACACTATTTGCATTTTTTGGTTCGCCAGTTGCCCAACAAGCCGGTCTGGAAGCTCGCGTCCGGTGAAGCGCTTATCTGGCGCGCCCTCGCCTTGACGGACGGAGCCGGCGATGCACAGCCTGTTTTGCTCGCATTCAGCAGTTTGCCGCGGGCGGTTGGTTTTTTGCAGCCCGCTGTCTTGATTGACAGGGTGAGGGACGTCAACAAGGTCGGCAAGTTTACTAGACAAGCCGCTGTCGATTGGGGACTGCCGCTCTTGCTCAATCCGACCCTGGACGACATCCGGCAGCGGCAATTGATTTGGCTGTATCTAGATCCAAAAAGCGCCGCCGCGGCGGATGAATGAGCGTTTGCGCGCAAGTCGATGACACTTTCGCTGGATGACATCCAATACTTGAGCAGCGTTGAGGGATTGCGCGCGCTGGAGGCTTATGCGCATTGCGATGTTGCCGCGGCAAATACCCTGACGCTTTTGACTCAACTGCGAAAAACCTTGTCCCCGCGGCAAGCGGCCGCAGTGCTGAGCACACTCAAGCTGAGGAAGAAGGCAGAGCTGAAATTCCCGCAAGCGGCGCAGCGGATGCTCTTCACCGAAGAGAGCTTGCAACAAGCCAGTCATCCGCGAATTAGGCAGTATCGGGCTGGAAGGCTGCGGTCGGACAAGCTGCTTGACCTCTGCTGCGGTATCGGCAGCGATGCGCTTGCCTTCGCTGAATCCGGGCGACATGTGCTTGGCTTGGATATCGACCCCGCGCGCATCGCCATTGCCCGGCATAATGCCGCCGCGCTTGGCTCTCGCGCGCAATTTGCGACTGCGGATGCGCGCGCGCGCCTGCCATCTGCTTTTGATGCCGCTTTCTTCGATCCATCGCGCCGCGATGCGCTGGGCAGGCGCGTCAGCGATGTCGAGCGTTACGCGCCGCCGCTGTCGTTGATTCGGCGTTGGCATTTGCAAGAACTTGCGGTCAAACTATCCCCCGCGGTCAATTTGAGGCAGATTCAGCCTTATGGCGGGCAGGTAGAATTCATTTCGGTCGCTGGTGCCCTCAGCGAAGCGCTTCTATGGGCAAGCGCGCCATCCGCCCCAGCGCTGGCGACGCGCTTGGACGCCGCCGGTGTTCATCATTTGCGGTCCGATGTTGCGGAAGATGTCGAGATTTCGCAACCGCGGGCATGGCTATTCGAGCCGGACCCGGCGGTTCTGCGCGCCAGGCTGGTGCGACAACTGGCGTCCCGGCTTGACGCGAGTTTGCTGGACAGCGAAATCGCTTATTTGACCATGGATGCAATCGTAGCAAGCCCTTGGGGAAGGTATTGGCAAATCCTGGATTGGATGCCCTTCAATCTCAAAAAACTGCGCCGCTATCTGGTGGCAAGAGCTGTCCGCCATGTAACGGTGAAGAAGCGCGGCTTCCCCATGCTGCCCGAAGAGTTAATCGCAAAATTGCGCCTGAAAAAGGGCGAGGAATCGCGCGTGCTAGTCTTGACGCGCTGCCGCGCCCGCCCCATAGTCTTAGTCTGCGCCGCGCTCTGATTTGGGCATTCTGAAGGAATCCATTATAATTGAGCTGTCTTTTATGATTGGTGTATACGGATGATGCAGCCACTGCAACCGCGCAATCATCGATTGGTCAGCTGGGCAGAAGTTGACCAGCTTATCGACGCTTTGGTGCCGCGCATTCAAGCTATGGGACCCTTCGGCGCGATGGTCATGATAACGCGCGGCGGCGTGGTGCCGGGCGGGTTGCTGGCGGAAGCGCTGAGCATGCGCCACTTGCTGACCGCGTCGGTGGACTTCCTCTCGACCGAGCAATCCGGCATGATGGCTTGGCCTACTTTCTTGCAATTCCCCGATTCGGAGCTGCTGCGCGGCCGGCACACCTTGATTGTTGATGATGTCTGGGGCAGTGGGCGGACCAGCATTGCCGTGCGAGAACGCGTGAAAGCGGCAGGCGCGCGGACGATCAATTGCGTACTGCATTTCAATCCCAACCGCTCGCTGTTTTCCAACATCATGCCAGAATTGTATGGCGATGTTACCGATGCTTATGTCGTATATCCATGGGAGATTGATCGCGGCTTGCTTGGGCGCGGCTATGGAGAAGCGCAGCCCGAGATTTGAAGCCAAGCGATTGCCGCGTGCCAGAGCGTCAATGCAGCCGTTTTAGTCGCTTCGATAGGGCATTTGTTATTATCATTAACAGCCAAAGCCGCTCGACGGTAGCGATAAGGACTGCCGCCTAGCGCTTGTGTTGAAAAAATAGCTGCGATTGTCCTGGGTAATTGCTACACTACCGACTTGAGTTGTATACATGTGCGTTTCGAGCGAGCTTGCGATATAATGAAATGGGCAATGAAAATCGTTAGCGGCTTTAGCCGAATCCGAGCGAATCGCTTTGATAGCGGAAAGATAATGTATAATATAAATAGGTCTAGTATTTGCGCTTCTTGATACCTGACCCCACTGTTGACCCATGTGCGCGAGTCCTTTGCGGATTCCAGCACGATGAAGACCTGCTAATGCAGGAGGCAAAATAAACCAAATGACTGAACAGCTTGACAGCAACCTTGCAGCGGAAGATAATTTCGCGGAGATGCTCGCTTCATTTTCAGATTTTTCGTATTCTCCGCCACGCCGCGGCGATATACGCGAAGCCACCATTCTGCAAATAGATGAACGCGAGATAATTGTTGATCTTGGCGCAAAGCAAGACGGCATCGTCCCTTCACAAGACCTTGATCGGATGGAAGACAGCTTCCGCGAGAGTTTGGAGACGGGTGCCAGCATACCGGTATATGTTGTTAACCCGCGCGACCAAAACGATAACTTGATCGTTTCCATCAACATGGGTTTGCAACGTTACGATTGGGAAAAAGCGCGTGAGCTATTAAGCTCGCAAGACGCGGTCGATGTCAAAATGAGCGGCTTTAACAAAGGTGGAGCCTTGGTGCGCTGGAATCGGCTGGAGGGTTTCATCCCCAGCTCCCATTTGGTTTCCGCGCGCACATCAGCGGACCGCCGCGAAGCAATGAGCGAGTTGATTGGCTCGACGCTTGGCGTCAAGGTCATCGAAGTTGATCAAGACCGCCGCAGGCTCATCTTCAGCGAGCGGGAAGCGCAAAAAGAATGGCGCGCCAAGCGCAAGCAGAAACTGCTAGCGGAGTTGAACGTCGGTGATGTGGTGGATGGTGTCGTTACAGGCTTGCGCGAATTCGGCGCATTTGTCAATATCGGTGGCGCTGACGGATTGATACATGTCAGCGAGCTGGCATGGCATCGGGTTGATCACCCGCGTGACATCTTGGAAATCGGCCAAGAAATCCAAGTTTATGTCCTTAACCTTGATCGCCAATCCAATCGCATCGCGCTAAGCAGAAAACGACTATTAAAAGACCCATGGGACGATGCGCAATACAGCTATCACGAAGGCCAATTGGTGGAAGGCCAAGTAACCAATGTGGTTGACTTTGGTGCCTTTGTCGCGCTAGAAGATGGCTTAGAGGGATTGCTGCACCTCAGCGAAATGGGTGATGGCGCGCTCAAGGAACCTTATTCCTATGTACAAAAGGGCGATAAGCTTTCGCTGCGCATCAGCCACTTGGAGCCGGAAAAGCGCCGTGTAGGTTTCACCCAGCGCTGGGGCACCGAAACTGGAGAGGAAGACGCTGGTCAATCGGGCGCTGCTGACAAGGATGCCAATGCCTAGCCGCTTGCACATTTGATTGCCAAGCGCAAATAAATTTGCCGATTGCTTTGCCCCACGCGGTTGACAGCGCCCTTGGCGCTGTGTATAATGCGCGGCGATTCTTGGTGAGGCCAGGTCGTTCGCGCAATCCCGAATCTGCAGACGAACATTGACATTCCCAACCTGGTTATTCGGCAGCCGCCGAATCATACCGGGTTTTATTTTGCCTGCCAATCAAGCGTCGCTTTCGTATCGAGTTGGGAGAGTTTTAAGTTATGCAAACAGAAATTGCGCTGGATCAGACTGTCGACGAGATGGACTTTGCCGCACTATTGGAAGAATCCCTGGCCGGCAGCCAAATCGAGCGGGGAGATATTGTCAGCGGGACCGTATTGTCAATCGACAACCAGGGATTGATAGTAGATATCGGCTGGAAACAAGACGGCATCGTTACGCGCAATGATATTGAACGCATGGGAATGAGCACGCAGGATTTCCAAGTTGACGCGGAAATTGACGTGGCGGTCGTGCGCTTGAACGACGGCGATGGCAATCTGCTCTTATCCGCAGCCCAAGCGCGTCAGAACGAAGACTGGAAACGCGCCGAAGCAATGATGAACAGCAAGGAACTTTATACTGGCGAGCTGGTAGACGCAAACCGCGGCGGGGTTATTATGGCTTTTGGCCACCTGCGCGGCTTCATTCCAGCCAGTCATGTGCTTGATTTGCCGCGCGGACTGAATGAGGAAGAGCGCCTGCTCAAACTTCAAGAGATGATCGGTAATGAATTCAGCGTGCGCGTGATTGAAGTGAATCGCAAACGGCGGCGCTTGGTCTTCAGCCAATTGGAGGCGGAGCAGGAAAACCGCGCCGCGCGCAAACTGGCGCTGCTGCAAGAACTCGAAGAGGGCGGTACGCGCGCGGGGGTCGTCAGCGGCTTGTGCGATTTTGGCGCATTTGTCGACTTGGGCGGCGCTGACGGGCTCATCCATATTTCGGAGTTGGCTTGGTTCCGCGTGCGGCATCCCAGCCAGATTGTGGCAGTAGGCGATAAGGTCGAGGTTTATATCTTGAACCTGGATGACCAAGGCAAGCGCATTGGCTTGAGCTTGAAGCGCTTGCAGCCCAATCCCTGGTCCTTGGTCGATGACATGTATCACATTGGGCAATTGATAGAAGGCGTTATCAGCCGCATCGAGTCATTTGGCGCTTTTGTCAGCTTGGAACCGGGCATCGAAGCGCTGCTCCATGTCAGTCAGATGTCGCGCAATCGAGAAGAAAACCCCTTGCGCCATCTATATGAGGGGCAAAAGTTGCTCATGCGCATTATTAGCATCGAATCGAAAAAGCAGCGCCTTGGTCTGAGCTTGACCGAGGTCACGGCAACTGAACTGGAACGGTGGGAAGAGCGGCAAATGGAATTGGTCGCGCAAGCCCGCGCCGCCGCTGCCGCAGCCGAGGCGGAAGCCGCTGCTGAAGCCGAGGCGGAAGCCGCTGCCGAAGCTGAAGCGGATGAGCAAAGCATACCAGCCGCCGAAACCGCAACAGTGCCGGACCATGGAGAATTAGCTGGAAAATAGCTGAAATTAGCGGGATAATTGCGGCAGAGTAAGCCATTCCAGCGCAATCGCCCAGATGCGCTGGAATGATTGCGCTGAGATGTTTGCCCCAGTTTGCCCCAGAATGATTGCCATGTATGGAAGCGAAACAGGATATGGCAATAAGCGGGAATCTCGTGTACACTGCCCTAGCTGCTTAACAGAGCGGCTTACATTTTCGATCGATTGACAACACAAAAGCGGGGATTAGGAGCATGGCTTCGGTAAGGCTAAAGCCAGGCGAAAGTCAAGAACAACTCTTGCGGCGTTTCCGCAAACGGGTGACCAATGCCGGCATACTCAGCACAGTGCGCCGCAAGCGCTGGCATATTTCCAAGAGCGAGTTACGCCGTATCGAAAAGAAGAAGGCGATTCGGCGCTCGCGCAGGCGGCAGCGCAAAGTGTAGCGCGCAGAAGAGCGCATCGTAGGACGCAAATTATGAAGCAGCCACATGCTGATTCTTGCGCGCTACGCCGCAGGCTTGTAAGACATGTGGAAATTGCCACCAGTGATATGGAAACATAAGCTCGTAGCGCGGAGGGAATCCGCAGCGGGCTACATCATATTTTCGGGCAGACTGTTAGCTCACTAAGGAGGGGCATGGCCAAGAAAGAAGAAAAGATCGAAGTTGAAGGAACGGTGATAGAAGCCTTACCCAATACGCAGTTCAAAGTTGAATTGGAAAACGGGCATCGTGTCTTGGCTTATTTGTCGGGCAAAATGCGAAAGTACTACATTCGAATACTATTGGGAGACCGCGTCAAAGTAGAGATGAGCGCCTATGATATGAATCGCGGGCGCATCATTTATCGACACAAGAATAACGTGCGCGCCTAATATCCTGGATCGTCTGCGACCGGGCTTGCAAGGGATGACATGCCTTTGCCGCCGCGCTGCGATGATAGCGTAGCGGCGAGCGAGCCTGAAATTCAATTTTGGATTTGAGGTTTAGATTTGAGGACGGGCCAGCGCTGCTTGGCTCGTTTTATTTTGTTTTACAGACGCGGTTATTTTCTTGCCATTATTTTCTTTACATTAGTTTCTTCCCGTTCTTTTCTTCCCCAATGAACTGCCATCGCGCCAAACATAAAGGTTCGGAAGCGCGTATCTGTGAAGCCCGCGCATTCGACCAGGCGCGCCAGTTGCTCGGGCCTTTTGAATGCGCGCGTCGATTCCGGCAAGTAGCGATAGGCGTCGCTGGCGGATTTGCCGGCGATTAACCAGCCCAGCAGCGGAATCCCAAACTTGAGATGCGCCAGAATAAAGGGCTGCAGCAAGCTGCGTGGCGGCGGGCATGTATCCAAAATGACGATGCGCCCGCCCGGTTTGAGCACCCGCCGCTGTTCGGCGAGCGCGCGCGGGATATCCGCTACATTGCGCATCAGATACCCAGAAACCACGGCGTCGAAACTGTTCTCGGCAAAGGGCAAATGCAGCGCGTCCGCGCCTGTCCACTGCACCAAACTGCCGAAGTGATAATTATTTTGCCCAACGCGCATCATTTCCAGCGCGAAATCTGCCCCGACAACTGTTGAATGCGGGCGCTTCTTCAGCGTTTCAAAGGCGATATCGCCAGTGCCGGTCGCAAGGTCTAGCAACCTGGCATTTTCCCTTGGCAAGTTCGCCATTTCCACGACGAAGCGCCGCCACTTCTGGTCTTGCCCGCCGGAGATGATGCGGTTCATCAAGTTGTAACGCGCGGCGATGCGGTCGAACATCGCTCGCACATAGTCTGATCGCTCGCGTCCGCTTAGCTGCGCCATTGGCTAGCGTATCCATTTCGATAGAAATACAGATTCTTATCCCCAAAATCAATTTGCTTGGCGCGTCTCGGTCGGACGTTTTGGGCGCGTAGGTCGCGTGGACACAGCCCGCCGACACAGCGCACTGAGCCTGACCGTCAGTCGCAACATATTATTCAGTTTCTAGGCGTCGGGAGAGACATCGTGGCATCCTATCAGTTCGTCCCTATCAGTACTTAAGTGAATGGAAATTATATTACAAGCAAATGGATAGACTTGCCGCCATGGTCGCGATTGACTAGGCTGCAACGCGTTAATCTAGCGGGCGTTTTGCCGCTATGAGCACCCAGTCGCCCAGATTGCGCCGCGCGCTGGGCATCAAGCCCGCGCGCCGCAAGCCCGCTTCTACCTCGTCAGCCTGCGTGTCAATGATGCCGCTGAAAATGGCGCTGCCGCCGGGCTTAAGGACTTGTGCCAAGCCGCGCTCGCTCATTTCAAGAATGATCCGCGCCAAGATATTCACCACAGCCAAATCGAAGGTCCGCGCCGAAGCCAGAACAGTTTCCAAGCTGCCTTTTTCGACGAGTATCTGCCGCGCGACTCCATTTTGGGCGACGTTCTCCCGCGCCACGCGCACGGCGATTGGGTCGATATCCAACGCCAGCGCATTGCGCGCGCCCAGCTTGGCTGCAGCGATAGCTAGGATGCCGCTGCCACAGCCCAGGTCCAATACAGCCGTCGCTGGCGCAATCAGCGTCTCTAGCGCCTCCAGGCAGAGCTGTGTTGTGGGGTGCGTCCCGGTGCCAAATGCCATGCCCGGGTCCAGCGCGATTTCTATGTCCGCTGGCGCTGAATCCACCTCGAGCCATTGTGGACGCACAAGCATGCGCTTGCCAATGCGCAGCGGCTGATAATGCGCTTTCCACGCATCCGCCCAGTCCGCTTCCCGCACTATGTTATAGCTTGGTTGCGGCATTGGGTACAGCCTTCGCATGTGCCCCAGGGCGGTCTCTATGCGTCTTTTTTTGCGGGGGAAGTCGTCGTCATCGGGGAAGTAGGCGCGCAGAATCAGGTATTCCGCGGCTGGCACCTCATCTTCGTCCCAAGTATCTGGCGGGATGCCATCTTGTTCCAGCGATAGTCCCTGATGAGCGAAGCGCTGCAAGACCTCGGCGATAGCTTCCGCGCTTTCGCCGTCGACCCGCATCGATATTTCGATCCAATTGCTCATGCGGCTGGGCTAATTTTCGCCACCCAGGAAGTCCATGACCTTGTCGAAGAATCCGCGGCCAGCCGTTTGCGGCTGTATCTCGCGCCCGAAGGTGCCCGCTAGCTGCTCGAAGAGTTCGCGCTGACGCTCGGTCAGATGAGTTGGCGTCTCGACTTGCACATAAACCAACTGATCGCCACGCCCGGAGTTGCTGCCGTCGCTGCGCAGGCGGGGGATGCCCTTGCCGCGCAATCGGAAGACTTTGCCAGTCTGGGTGCCGGGCGGCACGCTCAATTCGACCGGTCCGTCTACCGTGTCGACGGTGATGCGGTCACCCAGGGTCGCCTGCGCCACATTGACGCTGATATCGAGGATGATGTCATTTTCTTTGCGCTTGAAAAACTTGTGATCTTTGACGTGCACCACGACGAATAGGTTGCCCGCTGGCGCGCCATGTTCACCGGCATCGCCATCGCCGCGCACTTGAATCTGGATGCCCTCGCTGACGCCGGCCGGAATCTTGACATTCAAGGCGGTCTGCTTGCGCCTGCGCCCAGAGCCATCGCAATTGCGACAGGGCTTGGAAATGTTTTTGCCTTTGCCGCCACAATTGGGGCAGGTGTTCACCCGCACTATGGAGCCGAGGAAGGTCTGCTGCACCTGGCGCACCTCGCCTTTGCCGCCACAAGTGCGGCAGGTGACGGTTCGCGAGCCTTCCGCAGCGCCGCTGCCCTCGCAGACATCGCAGCGTTCCAGACGCTGGAATTCGATCTCCTTTTCGACGCCAAAGACAGCCTCTACGAAGTCAATTGTTACATCGACGCGGCGGTCGCGGCCGCTAGTGCTGGCTCGGCGGCGTCCGCTCGGGCTGTCGCCAAAGGCGCTGTTGAAGATGTCGAAGATGTCTTCAAAGCCCATGCCGCCCATGCCCGGGCCGTAACTGCCGCCACCGCTGCCATTGACGCCAGCATGACCAAAGCGATCGTAGCGCGCGCGCTTCTCGTCATCAGCCAAGACCTCGTAAGCCTCGTTGATTTCTTTGAATTTCTCTTCGGCGTTGGCTTCTTGGCTGACATCGGGATGGTACTGGCGCGCCAGACGGCGGAAGGCGGTCTTGATCTCTTTTGTGTCCGCCCCGCGCGCGACGCCGAGCACTTCATAATAGTCTCTTGGCATGAAATATTTCCTGTAGCTATCTCGGCGTCTTGCCAGTTAACCAGACTCAATGACAAATGGGCATAAGTCAATATACCCCCGTATCGCTCCCTACTATTCGTCAAGACGCATCAGCAACTGTTGGCCCGGCTTAGGATAAGCAATGTCAACTTTCCGCTTGAATGAATCCCAATCGGACGAGACTCTCATCAAGGCTATAACTGCTGCCAAGTGCATTTTAAGTTCGGGATGACCATGATCTCGCGTCAATAACTGGTGGTGTTTGTGTCTTCTGTTGCCGTCAGAAACAACGGGATTTCGATTGCGGAGTTCCTCTAGAACTCCAGGGGCAAGGCGTTCGTAAATCAGGTCATTTGTATAATGACCTACTACCGCCGGTCGGTTAATGGCGTGTTCCTTAGGCCACCCTTTGAGACGGCAGATTTCTTCGTAGAATTCCATAGGAAACGTCTTAATCCATGGTTGCAACTCCTCTGCAAGATACTTCTCCAGAATCTGGGCGAGAGCGTGCTTAACGCGAATCTCTTGGTATCCGGTCGCCTCATCAATTAAGGCCGTGATACCGACTAGCGCGAGGCCTCGCATGATTAGGTCGGCCTGCTTAATGATTGTTTCCTGCTGCGACGAAACGGTTTTGCTATCTCTAGCCTTCAAGATTGCTTCGCATAGGTTGACAAAAGATTTTGCTGGATAGCCGTAAGCCGTTCGACCTCCATGAGGTGGAATAAACTCTATAGGAGAACTGAGGACGCTCCTCAAATCTTCCGATATAAAAGGCTGCAGCCACTTTGCCTGTGCAATTCGGGGCATAAGAGCACTGTCATCAGCTGCGCCATAGGCCCCGCCACTTGTCGTGCCCAAGCCGCTGGATAGGCTCCTTTGGCTTATCACGCGTGTTTCATCTGCAAGAACGTAGCACGGAATCTCAATATCGCCGATTATTAGAGGCTTGTCGGGTGCGCCTGCCAGAACCATCAAGGGCTTGGCTTGCTTACCGCTGTTCTTGCCGATTTTTGAACCGTACATTACTGTATGATTTCCTTTCGTAATATAGCAAATATAGAGTTAAGCGGCAGAGTACTGCCGCTCCGTTTATCTATCAGCGGCCGCACCACTTAAGTCTCGGTGAATTCGGCGTCAATGACATCTTCGTCATCCTTGGCCGCGGGTTGCGATTCGGGCGCGGCCGCCCCTTCCTCGTACATCTGCGCGCCGAGTATCTGCAGCTGCGCCATCAGCGCTTCGGTAGCCGCTTTGGTCGCGGAGATGTTTTGGCTCTCCTGCGCTTTTTTCACCTCGGCGATTTTTTCCTCAGTCTGCCGCAGGGCGTCTTCCGGCAGCTTGTCCTTGTTTTCGCTAATCAGCTTCTCGGCTTGGAAGACAGCGGTTTCCGCTTGGTTGCTGACTTCCGCCGCTTCTTTGCGCTCGGCGTCTTGGCTGGCGAATTTCTCCGCTTCCGCCACCATGTTATCGACCTCGTCATCCGACAAGCCGCTGCTGGCCGTGATGGTGATGGCTTGCTCGCGCCCGGTCGCTTTGTCCTTGGCGCTGACATTGAGGATGCCATTGGCGTCAATATCAAATGTTACCTCGATTTGCGGCAATCCGCGCGGCGCTGGCGGGATGCCATCGAGCATGAATTTGCCCAGCGACTTGTTATCGGCGGCCATGGGCCTTTCGCCTTGCACGATGTGAATCTCGACCGAGGTCTGGCTGTCAGCCGCCGTCGAGTAAGTTTGCGCTTTTTTGCTAGGAATGGTGGTATTGCGCTCGATCATGGGCGTCGCCACGCCGCCCAGCGTTTCCACGCTCAGCGTCAGCGGCGTCACATCCAGCAGCAGGATGTCCTTGACATCGCCGCCCAGCACGCCGGCTTGGATTGCCGCGCCCAGCGCGACCACTTCATCGGGGTTGACGCCTTTGGTCGGCTCTTTGCCGAAGAAGTCTTTAACGGCGTCTTGGATGGCTGGCATGCGCGTCATGCCGCCGACCAGCAGCACCGCGTCGACATCGCTGGCGGAAAGACCAGCGTCATTTAATGCCAGCCGGCAGGGTTCGATGGTGCTGCGTACTAAATCGTCGACCAGGCTTTCCAGCTTAGCGCGCGACAGTCCCATGTTCAGGTGCTTGGGTCCGCTGGCGTCCGCGGTGATGAAGGGCAGGTTTATCTCGGCGCTCAAGGTGGTCGAAAGTTCGATCTTGGCTTTCTCGGCCGCTTCTTTTAAGCGTTGCAGCGCCTGGCGATCCTGGCGCAGGTCAATGCCGTTTTCCTGCTTGAAGCCATCGGCTATCCAATTGATGATGCAGTCGTCGAAATTGTCCCCGCCCAAATAGGTATCGCCGTTGGTCGACTTGACTTCAAAGACCCCGTCGGCAACCTCGAGAATCGAGATGTCGAAGGTGCCGCCGCCCAGGTCGTAGACGGCGATGATGCCTTCGTTGCGCTCGCCCAAGCCATAAGACAAGCTCGAGGCTGTTGGCTCGTTGATGATGCGCAGCACTTCCAAGCCGGCGATTTTGCCGGCGTCTTTGGTGGCGTTGCGCTGGGTATCGTTGAAATACGCTGGCACGGTGATTACCGCTTGATCAACCGCTTCACCGAGAAAGGCTTCGGCATCCGCTTTGAGTTTTTGCAGCACCATCGCCGAGATTTCCGGCGCGCTATAGTCGCGGTCGTTCAATTTAATGCGCACATCGCCGTTGGAAGCCGCCGATACCTTGTAGGGCATCAGCTTTGCCGCGTCCCGCACTTCCTTGTCATTGAACTTGCGCCCCATGAAGCGCTTGACCGAAAAGATGGTATTTTCCGGGTTCACGACAGCTTGGTTGCGCGCCACGCGCCCGACCAGGCGCTCGCCCGTTTTGGTATTTATGGCGACCACGGAAGGAATCAGATTGCCGCCTTCCGAAGAGGGGATGACGGTTGGCTCGCCGCCTTCCATCACCGCGACAACCGAGTTGGTGGTGCCCAGGTCGATTCCGATGATTCTGCCCATTCCCATTACTCCTGTTTCTCTCTTATTTGTAAGCCGCGTCGCTCATGCGACAAGCGGGCTTTGATCTTGTCAAGTATTTGTGCGAGCGCGGCAATTAATTCTTCCCGCTGCCGCCAAGCGGCTGCTGTCCTCACCAGCCCGACTTTGCTGGCTTATCTTATCTAACTTGCAACTTTGACCAATGCCAGCCGCAGGACCGTGTCGCCGGCGCGGTAGCCCTTTTGCAAAGTTTCGATGACGTGCCCGCTCTCCACTTCATCGCTCGCTTCTGCGCCGATGGCTTGATGCAGGTTGGGGTCGAAGAGGTCTCCCGTCGGGTCAATAGCCTCGACTTCATATTTTTCCAGCAGATTGACAAACTTGCGCTGAATCATGGACATGCCCCCGAGCCAGGGATTGTCGCTGATATCTTCTGGCAGGCTCTCGAAGGCGCGGTCAAAATCGTCCACGATTGGCAGCAGCTGCTTGAGCGTATCGAGCGAGGCTCGCTGGAAAAGTTCGCTCCGTTCGCGCTCGGTGCGCTTTTTGTAATTGGCGAATTCAGCACGGGCGCGCTGCCAGCCGTCTTTGTTGCTTTGCGCTTCTCGCTGCGCTTCAAAGAATGCCTGCATCAAGTTGATGCCCTGCGGCAAGTCCGGCGTTGCTGCTTCTGCTTCATCTGCTTGTTCTGGCGCTGCGCTAGGGGCTTGCGCGTCATCTTCAATCGACGATTCGCTCGTATTTTCCTTCGGCGTTTCACTCGAATTCTCACTCGAATTCTTATTCGGGTATTCACTCGGTGTTTTTGTCGGTCTTTCCGCAGCCGAATTGTGGCTGTCGCTCAGTTTTTCATCCTGTGCGTCCTGTTCGTCCGCGCGTTTTTCAACTGGGTCTTTTACATCGCTCATCTGTTCATCCTGGAAGGCAATTCAAGGTCTAAATCCTGCTTGTTGGATGCCAAAAATATCGCCCTTAGCATAGCGCAGGATTAAAAGAATTGTATAAGCGATTGCGTTTCTTATGAAGTTTATATGTTGCTGCCGGGCTTGCTATCCAGGTTGTCCTGGTAGAGCGTCGCCAAGACATTGGTCATCAAGTTGGAGACGTAACGCACGGTGCTGATAGCGCGCCCGTAATTGATATGCGTGGGACCCAAGACGCCGATTGCGCCGCTCATTTTATCCGGATCGCCATAGCGGCTTAGTACCATGCTCAAGCGGCTAAGGTCTTCGTAGCGGTCGTCGCCAGCGATGACCACTTGCACGTTCACCTTGTCGCTGTTATCCGGCGGCAGCCGTTCCAGCAGTTCGTTGACCAGGGCATTGAGCACCGTATGTTCTTCCAGGATGCGGATGGCTTGCTGCGCGCCGGCGTCATCGCCAAAGCTTTCCATCATGCGGCTCAAGCCGTCGCGATAAATGAAGCGCACCTGGTTGTTATCGGCATGCTCAATCAATTCGGCGGTTAATTCCGCCACTTCGCGCTCCAGCATCGGCAGGTGGATGCTCTTGAGGCGCACCTGCCGCGCCCCAGAATCGGCGCAGACCTCGTTGACGCGCTTTGCCGCCGCCGCCAGTTTGAGCTGTGGCACCGGTTCCGCCAGCGTCAGCATGCGCTGATGCACGCTGCCGCTGTTTAGCACCAGCACCATCAGCGCCAAGCGACCTTGTATCGAAATTAACTCGACGTGCTTGAAGGAATTCGTCTGCGAGATGGGCGGCGTTACGATAGACGCCGATTGCACCGAGCGCGCCAGCAGCGTGGCAGTGCGGCGCATCCACTGTTCCATGCCCACGTGCAATGTGCCAACCCGCTCGGAAATATGGCTCTGCTCGTTGCGCGTCAAACTGCGCGTTTGCAGCAAGCGCCGCACAAAATAGCGGAAGCCAGCCGCTGTTGGCACCCGCCCAGCCGAAGTATGCGGCGCGGCAATATATCCCATTTCTTCCAGCCGCGACATCTCGCTGCGCACGGTCGCCGAACTGATATTGAGCTGATAATTCTCTACCAGATGACGAGAGCCGACCGGCTCCGGTTTTTCCGAATAGGCTTGCACAATGCAGGTAAGAATGTCTTCTTGACGGCTGCTTAGATTGGGCAATTGCTGTTCATCGTTCATCATTGTTCATCATCGTTCATCATTGTTCATCATCGTTCATCAAGGAAAGCGCTAGCCTGCTTTTTCATCGCCATGACCGCGTATGCGCGAATAATGCGCGAATAATACGCGGATGAAGAAGGCAAATTGTATGCGCGCGGCCGCTCGCTCCCGCGCCCTGCCGACATGAATCGCTAGGATGCTAACACGGGGCTAACACGGGCGCTAGAGCGCGTCAAAGGAAAATCTGATGTAAGATGTAACTTTCGCCAGTCGTCCATAAACTACGCGACGAATAAACAGTGATGGGGCGAAATATACTCGCCCTATGACCCGAGTATCCCAAGGAGAACACGATGGGCATGAACATTTCTGATGTCAACCAGGACGAATTCCAAAGCGAAGTTCTGGATAGTAAAACCCCGGTATTGGTCGACTTTTGGGCGGAATGGTGTGGTCCTTGCAAGATGATCGCGCCCATCGTGGACGAGATTGCCGATGAATATGTCGGCAAGCTGCGCGTCGCCAAGGTCGATGCCGACGCCAACCAAAGCATCCTGATGCATTATGGCATCATGGGCATCCCAACTTTGATACTCTTCAAAGATGGCGAAGCGGTGGAGCGCATCACTGGCTTCAAACCCAAAGGCAAGATCATCAGCCAGTTATCCGCGCATATCTAGCGCGCCGCGCTTGGCCGCGCTTGGCCACGCTTGGAAAGAACAAAAGGCGCTCACCGGAAATCGGCGAGCGCTTTTCATTTCTATTTCACTCGATTCCACTTAATTATATAAACCGCGTCGCCCATGCGCCGAAAAGGCTTGTTATTTTCTGTGAGCGCGCCATGCCCGGCTTCCTCGTCGCTGCTGCCGTCAAGCAGGGTAATTGCATCAAAATCCATAAATGACGAATTTATCATCAAACTAACAAATTGTAGGGGCGAGCCAAGGTTCGCCCATGAATTTGGCGCAAAATTGTGGGCGATTGACCCGCAGTGTCTACGCGCGGCACAGGACTCTGTTGAAAAACTCGATTTCCCCCTCCCCAAACCCGTTCGCCATAGAGATGGCGAGGAGGGGGCGCGCCGCGTAGACACTGGCGGTCGGGGATGGGGGTGTTTTTCAACAACGTCCACAGAATTGCCCCTACATTGCGTCCTTTATTGGCATATTTTCGGATAATTCTCTGAGTTCTTGGTGCCTCAGTGTTGAAATAATTTGATGCGATTGCCCTGTGCCGCCAAGCGACTGTAACAAGCAATTCACCAAGAAATGCTATAATTCATCGCGCTGGGTCGGCTGTTTGACACTTTCACGGTGCGCGAATTAGCTGGTATCATCTGGCGCGTGGTTCAGGGACCTATTATCAATGCAAACCCTTGCTTGTCTTGGACCAACTCCTTCGATTTGCGGCGTTTCGTTGAAAAATAAGCACCCGAAAGGCGGATAAGGAAAGAGCGATGGCAAAAGTTCCCGGCGCGAAATACCACCCCGCGCGCGTCAACAACATCCATCAAGAAGAGCAGCAGATGTCTTCGACCATGCGCTTTGGCTCGATGAAAATCTTCTCCGGCAGCGCCTCGCAGGGGCTGGGCGCGGAGATAATCAATTATATTTGCGACGCTTCTGAATATAGCCTCAAACCCGGTGCCTATAAGCGCAAAGTCTTTTCCAATGAGAATATTTTCATCAAGCTGGAAGAGAGCGTGCGCGGCAAAGATGTCTATTTGGTGCAGACGATGGCATCCCCCGTGCATGAAAACTTCATGGAAATGCTCATCATGATTGACGCGCTCAAGCGCGATTCCGCCTGGCGAATCAATCTCGTCGTGCCATATATGAGCTATACGCGCTCCGACCAGAAAGACCAGCCGCGCGTTCCGATTTCGGCGCGGCTGGTGGCGAACATGATTGAAACCGCAGGCGTCGATCGCTACATGACCGTCGATTTGCATTCTGGGCAAATTCAAGGTTTCTTTAATATCCCCGGTGACGCGCTATCTGCCCTGCATCTCTTGAGCGATTATATCTTGGGCAAGCTGCGGCAAGGTGAGCTGAGCGACCTGGTGGTCGTGGCGACCGACCTGGGTTTCGCAAAAAAGGGGCGCAACTGGGCGCAGACCTTGGGCGTGCCGCTGGCATTCGTCGAAAAACGCCGCGTCGACAATGCGGAAAGTCCGCGAGCGCTGTCATTGATTGGCAATGTCGAGGGCAAAAATGTATTGCTGGTTGATGATGAGGTCAACACCGCTGGCAGCATCGTGGAAGCGGTCAAAGTTGTGCGCGACTGCGGTGCCAAGGATGTGCTCTTCGCATTCACACATCCCTTCTTTTCCGAGAAAGCGTATCAGCGCTTTGCCGGCTTGGACCTGCGTGAAATCATCTTCACCAATACTTTGCCAACCCCCGCCGAGCGCATGCTGCCGAATATGACTGTCCTTTCAATCGCGCCGCTATTGGGCGAGGTAATCCTGCGCGCGCACGAAGGCCGAAGCGTTGGCGCGCTCTTTAATGAATGAACGATCGCGCCCAAAAGCCGCACAAGTTCCCTTGCCAAAAAACAGCGCCCAAGAGGAGTTTTCCTCGCGCAGCCTGCTGATTGGTGGGGGACTTTTCCTCGCTTTGCTGACCGCGCTCTATCTCATCGTTCAATCCATCGGCATCGAAGCATTGCAGGAGACAATCGCGGACGCGGGCATCTGGGCACCTTTGATATTCGTCGGCATCAAGGCATTAACATTCACCTTCGCGCCCTTGTCGGCGGGACCGATTCAGTTCGCCTCGGGCATTTTGTTTGGCGTCATCCCCGGCGCGCTTTATTCGCTCTTGGGCGAATTGCTGGGCGGGACTGTCAACGTGATTATCGCCCGCCTATTCGGCCGGCGCATCGTGCGCCGCTTCGTCGGCGCTGCCGCGTTGGCGCGGGTTGATGGCTTCTATGAGCGCCATCTCAAAGACTGGAAATCGCTACTGGCGGCGCGGGTGCTGCTGTTTTCGGTATACGATTTTATCAGCTATGCCGTCGGATTCAGCCAAATCCGCCTCTCGGTCTACATCGCCGTGTCATTCGTCGGCGGCATCCCGCCCACATTGCTCTTTGTTTTGATTGGCACCGAGGCGGCGCAGAACCAGAATGTCCTGCTCGTTTTCTATTTGCTCGCGGCGCTCGTTTTTGTAGTCTTCGTCCTGTTCCGTGAACCCCTTGCGCGAAGAATCAAGCAATTCAAGCGCAAAGTCCCATAATTTTGTTCCCGGCGCGACTTTCCCTGCGCGGCTGGACGGCTGGACGGTCTTGAACACACTGTCCCAAGCAATATGATATAATCGTCTACGCATAAGTCAGCAACGAGCATGAGAGGCGCAATGTTCCGCAACATAGTCAAAACAATCTTCGGCGATCCGATGCAGCGGGCCCTATCCAGCTACCAAAAAACCGTCGACCAAATCAACGCGCTCGAAGCGAGCATCCAGAAGCTTGGCGACGATGAGCTGCGGGCGAAAACCCAGGAATTCCGAGCCGCTTTAGCAGGCGGCGCCAGCTATGAAGACATCATGCCAGAGGCTTTCGCCGTCGTGCGCGAGGCTTCTGTGCGCACAACCGGCTTGCGTCATTATGACGTGCAGATGATTGGCGGCATCGTCTTGCACGAGGGGCGCATCGCCGAAATGAAAACAGGCGAGGGCAAGACCTTGGTGGCGACATTGCCACTCTATCTAAACGCGCTGGAAGGCAAAGGTGCGCATCTGGTAACGCCAAACGATTACCTGAGCAAACATGGCTTGCAAACCATGGGACCGATTTATCATTTGCTGGGCATTTCCGCCGCAGTCATACAAAACACGGGCGGCTCGCCGGATAGCGGCTCCTTCCTCTTCGACCCCGACTTTATCTCCGATGACGCGCGCTATCAAAACCTGCGCCCGATTAGCCGCCGCGAGGCTTACCGGGCAGATATCCTCTATGGTACCAATAACGAGTTTGGCTTTGATTATCTGCGCGATAATATGGTCCTGGCATACGAGCAGCTGGTTCAACGCGAGCTGCGCTACGCTATCGTCGACGAAGTGGACAATATCCTGATAGACGAAGCGCGTACCCCGCTCATCATATCCGGACCATCGGACGAGCCATCCGACAACTATCGGCGCTTCGCGGCAATTGTTAAGCGGCTGAAGAAGAGCAGCGAAGATAGCGTCGAGGCGGAAGAGCCGGACGGAGATTTCGTGCTCGACATCAAAGATCGCATCGTATATCTGACGGACCAGGGCGTCGAAAAAGTCCAAAATGCGCTGGGGATGGATCAACTCTATCATCCCGACAATGCGGAATTGCTGCCTTACCTCGACAATTGTTTGCGCGCGCAAACGCTCTATGAAAACGATAAAGAATATATCGTTCAAAACGGCGAGGTGGTCATTGTCGACGACTTCACGGGCAGGCTGATGCCCGGACGCCGCTTTAGCGAAGGCTTGCACCAGGCTATCGAAGCCAAAGAAGGGGTGCAAATCCGCCGCGAAAACATCACCATGGCCACCATCACCTTCCAGAACTTCTTCCGCATGTATGACAAGCTGGCTGGCATGACCGGCACCGCGCTGACCGAAGCCGAAGAATTCGAGAAGACCTATGAACTGGATGTCATCCCCATTCCCACGCACCGTCCTGTCATTCGCAATGACGAAAATGACCAGATTTATGTCAACGAAACTGCGAAATGGAATGCCATTGTCGAGGCGATTCGCGAGCGCAACGCCCTCAAGCAACCGATTCTAGTTGGCACGGTCGCTGTTGAAACATCCGAGCGTTTGAGCAAGTACCTGCATAAGGCCTCCATCAATCATGAAGTGCTAAACGCCAAGCAGCACGAAAAAGAAGCCGAGATAATCACCCAAGCGGGTCGGCCCGCCGCTGTTACCATCGCCACCAACATGGCCGGGCGCGGCGTCGACATCTTGCTCGGCGGCAATCCCGAGGGTTTGGCGCGGCAGGCGCTGCGCCGCCAAGGCACGGACTTGACCGCCGCCACAGGCGCGCAATGGAACAAAGCGCTGGCTGAAGCGACCAAGCTGGTGGAACGCGACCGACAAGTGGTCTTGGATGCCGGCGGACTATTTGTGCTGGGGACCGAGCGTCACGAAGCGCGGCGCATCGACAATCAGCTGCGCGGTCGCTCTGGCCGCCAAGGCGACCCAGGCCAGACGCGCTTTTATCTTAGTCTCGATGACGACCTCATGCGCCGCTTCGCCAATGACAATGTGAAGAAGCTGATGAAAACGGCTGGCTTCCCCGAAGACGAAGCGATCCAGCATGGCGTGATAAGCAAATCCATCGAGCAGGCGCAAGTCCGCGTGGAGGGCCACAACTTCGACATCCGCAAGCGCGTGGTCGAGTATGACGATGTTGTCAACCGCCAACGCGAGATCATTTACAAACAGCGCCTCGATTGGCTCGGGAAAGACGCCGATCAGCTCTACGCCGATTACTTGGCGATGATTGACGATCAAGTGCAGGCGTCGGTGGAGGATGTTTATTCCGCCGATCACAATGGCGATTATCTCGAAGTTGATGCCATGTATCAGCAATTGGCGCTCAAGGGGCTGCCGCTGCCGCCAGAGCTCTCGGCGGATAGCTTCGAAGAACTGGAACAAACGGAGCTGATAGGCGAAGTGCGCGCTTATGTAGGCGGGCTGCTGGAAGAAAAGAAGAGCCAGTTGGAAGCGGCGCGCGCGGGCTTGATGGAAATCGCTCAGCGGCAAACTGTCATCCGCGCCCTCGATCACTACTGGCAGCGGCATCTGACCGACCTTGACATCCTACGCGAAGGCATCGGCTTGCAAGCGGTGGCGCAAAAGGACCCGCTGGTCGAATATCAGCGCCAGGGTTTCCAGATGTTCCGCGTCGTGGAAGACACCTATCGACAGATTGCGGCGCGCAATATCTTTATGGTGCAGCCAGCCATCATGCAGACGCCCCAGCAGCGCCGTCAAACCCGCGAATACCGCCCGAACCTGGCAATGGGCAATGGCGACCGCCCGGCGCAGCAGACCGTCCGCAAGAGCAAGAAACGCCCCAGCCGCAACCAACGCTGCTGGTGCGGCAGCGGCAAAAAATATAAGCACTGCCACATGCGCGAAGATCAGACTTCGGGCAAGTGGCAGACCGCATAGCTTCAAGTCAGAAGATTATGTTATCTGTCGGCGACATTGACATCTATCTTTTCAACGACGCAACTGCCTGGGTAGACCCTGGCGGCATATTTGGCTTGGTGCCGCGTGTGCTATGGTCACGTTACCTGGAAGCCGACGAGCGCCAGCTGACGCCGCTAGCGCATCACAACCTGCTGCTGCGCCTTGGCGACACGAACATCATCGTCGACACCGGCTTTGGCAATTGCCTCAGCGAATCCCAACAGAAGCGTTACGCCATAAGGCATTCCGACGGTACGCAGGCCGGGCTTGCCGCAATCGGGCTTTCCGCAGCCGACATCGACATCGTCGTTAATACGCACCTGCACGACGACCATTGCAGCGGCAACTTCCGCATTAACGCCGCCGGCCAGCGCGAGCCGGCTTTCCCCAATGCCGAATACCTGGTGCAGCGGCGGGAATACGAAGATGCCTGCCAGCCCAACGAGCGCACCCGCGCTACCTACAGCCTAGAAAATTACCAACCGCTTCATAAGTCGGGGCAGATGCGCTTGCTGGAAGGCGACTACATGATCGCGCCCGGCATCGAGGCGCTGTCAACGCCGGGTCATACGCCCGGTCACATGAGCCTGCGCCTGGAAAGCGCCGGGCAGCAAGCCGCCTTTGTCTGCGACCTGGCGTCCTTGGCGGTGCACATGGAGCGTTTGGCATGGATGACCGCCTTCGATGTCGAGCCGCTGCTTACCCTAGAAACCAAGCGTCGCTGGCAAGCCTGGGCCCTGGAGACGCGCGCCTTGCTCATCTTCCCGCATGACCTGAACCGACCGGCCGGCGTCTTGACAAAGCAGGACAGCGGGCGCGTCGCGCTTGATGTTGTGGCGGCGACCTACGACTATCCCTAGCGATTCCCTTCGGGCTGGCATCGGGGGCAGAAGTGCGTTCCGCGTTGGGCGACGCGAATTTTGTGTATAAGTGCGCCGCAAATACGGCAGGCTGAATTCAAGCGCCCGTAGACAAAAAAGTGATTTTGCGATTCGCCTTTGCCGCCATCCGCCTTGCGATACCAATTGATGCTAGCACCTTCGTGTTTGATGCCGTCCAGCAGCGCCGCGCGTATCGTCTGATGCAGGCGCTCGGCATCCTCGGCGCGCAGCTCGCCCGTTGTGCGGCTCGGATGAATGCCGGCGCGGAATAGCGCCTCGTCGGCGTATATGTTGCCGATGCCGGCAACCATCGCTTGGTCCAGCAAGTGCGCTTTGATGGAACGTTTTCGCCCCTTCAATCCCGCGCGAAAACCCGCCAGCGAGAATGACTGGTCAAGCGGCTCCGGACCCAGGTGTCCTAGCAGTTGCTTGATGTCGTCGCTCAGGTAGATGCGGCCGAATTTGCGCGGGTCGGAAAAGCGCAGCTGCTTGCCGCCGTCCAGGTCGAAGCGCGCGTGCACCCATTTGTCGGCATCGTGACGGTCATCCGCAGCCGCGACATACAAGCGCCCGGACATCTTCAAATGAATTACCAGCACATCGTGTTCCAGTTCGATCAAGATGTACTTGCCGCGCCTGCCAATCGCGCGCGTGGTCTGGTTCATCACACGCGCCATAAACTCTTGAGGAGCCGGCGAGTGAATCGTCCTATCCCAATCGTGCCACATGCCAATGATGCTGCGCCCGAGCAATGGCTGGCGCAACCCGCGCACGACGGTTTCAACTTCGGGCAGTTCAGGCATCGTACCTCGCTTTTATCTGGCTATGCGCAGGGATGTTAATTCAACATAGGACAGAGCAGTCAATCAAATATGTCATTGGTAATTGTCCCACATTTGGCGTAAAACTGTCAGTAGCGGACAAGCCTAACAATTCCATAAACATTATGAATATGACTTGCTTAATTGAAATGACTTCTGGGTTTGAAATATAGTTTAGATGACGGCATGTATTAGTCAAATGACTGCCTTCAACATGCTATAATACGGCTATTCTCAGTATTATCAAAATCGATTCTAAACGGTGCAGACAGATGACAAGCGATTTTGTCCATCTCCACGTACACAGCGAGTTTTCCCTGCTCGACGGCCAGAGCCGAATCAAGGACCTGGTCGCGCGGGCGCGCGAGTTGGAAATGCCTGCGCTAGGCATCACCGATCATGGCGTCATGTTTGGCGTAATGGATTTCTACACGGCTTGCGTCGAGGCTGACCTGAAGCCGGTTGTCGGCATGGAAGCCTATCTTGCGCCGCGCTCCATGCGCGATCGCGATTCCCGCCTCGATCGCAGTCCCTATCACATGCTGCTGCTGGCGCAGGACATGACCGGCTATCAGAATTTGCTGAAGATGGCTTCCGCCGCCCAGCTCGATGGTTTTTATTATCGACCGCGCATCGACAAAGAATTCATGGCTGCCCATGCCCAAGGCCTAATCGCGACTAGCGGCTGCCTGGCAGCCGAGATTCCGCGCTTGGTCGCCAATGGCGAAGATAAAGACGCGCGCGACATGATTGGCTGGTATCAAGATGTCTTTGGTCCGGAGAACTTCTATCTAGAATTGCAGGCGCATGATATTCCCCAATTGCATGACTTGAATCGCTGGCTCTTTGACTATCGCAAGAGCGGGCATAGCCAAGTGGGTTTGCTCGCTAGCAACGATGTGCACTATGTGCGCGAGGACGATGCCGACGCGCATGATACGCTGCTCTGCATACAGACGACGGCGCTGAAATCCGACAGTGACCGCATGCGCATGGAGCCCTTTAATAGCTATTATCTCAAATCATCGGACGAGATGCGCCAAGCCTTCAAGGGCGCGCCAGCGGAACTGATTGACGAAGCCTTCGCCAATTCCATCAAAATCGCCGACATGACCGCTATTGATCTCGCGCCCAAGGGTTATCATATTCCGGTTTTCGCTGTGCCGGACGGATTCGATGAATACAGCTACCTGCGCCATTTGATTGCTATGGGAATGGAATGGCGCTTCGGCGCGGATTGGCGCGCGGACAACGTATTCACAGAGCGCATCGAGCGCGAATTAAATATCATCCACAGCATGGGCTTTGATTCCTACTTCTTGATTGTCTGGGACCTTTGTCAATTTGCGCGCTATGCCGATATTTGGTGGAATGTGCGCGGTTCGGGCGCTGCGAGCCTGGTCGCCTACAGCTTGGGCATCACCAACATCAACCCAATTCAGAACAGCCTCTTGTTCGAGCGCTTCTTAAACCCAGGTCGGGTAACCATGCCCGATATCGACCTCGATTACCCGGATGACCGGCGCGGCGAGATAATCGCCTATACCGCCAAAAAATATGGCGAAGACAAAGTTGCCGCCATAATCACATTTGGCACCATGGGTGCCAAAGCCGCGGTGCGCGATGTTGGCCGCGCTATGGATGTAGACTTGGGCAAGATCAACCGCGCCGCCGCCATGATTCCGCAAGAAGCGCGCCAAAAGAAAATCCACGATTACGTGCAAGCCAATCCCGAATTGAAAGCGCTCTATCAAGAGGATGCGGAATTGTCCCGCGTCATTGACACCGCCGCAGAATTGCAAGGCATGACACGGCATGCGTCCACGCACGCGGCGGGCGTCATCGTCGCCGACCGCCCCTTGGTGGAATACCTGCCCCTGCACCGCATCACCGGCAAGGACCCTTCCGGCGGCGCGCTGAAGGCGGTAACGCAATTCCCAATGGAAACCGCCGAATATATCGGCCTGCTCAAGGTCGATTTCCTGGGCTTGTCGACGCTCACCATCATGCGCAAAGCCTGCGAACTAATCGCGCGCCATCGCGGCATCGACTACAACATGGACAACATCCCCTATCGCCACGACTCGCCGGTTAGCGACGAAGAGCGTCTGATGCTTGATGAGGCTTTTGCCATGATGGGGCGGGGCGAGACAATCGGCGTTTTTCAGGTGGAATCCGGCGGCATGCAGCAGATGCTGCGCGGGATGCGCCCGCGCGTCTTCGAGAATATCGTGGCTGCCATCTCACTCTATCGCCCTGGTCCCATGGATTTTATCCCATCCTACAATCGCCGCATGCACGGGGAAGAAGAGATTGAGTTGCTGCACCCGCGCCTGGAGCCGATACTCGAAGAAACCTATGGCATCTGCGTTTATCAAGAGCAGATTATGCAAATTGCCGGCGAGCTATTTGGCTACGAACTCGGCGAAGCGGATTTGATGCGGCGCGCGGTATCAAAGAAGAAGCCAGACGAGCTTATCAAACACAAAGCCATCTTCATCGAACGCGGTCCGCAAAACGGTATCCCGGCTGATATATCGGGCAAGATATTTGACCTGATTGAGTCTTTCGCAAATTACGGCTTCCCCAAGCCGCACGCCGCCGATTACGCCGTGATTACCGTACAGACCGCGTTCTTGAAATGCCACTATCCCGAAGAATATATGACCGCTTTGCTCAGTGTGCAACGCGATGACCTGGGCAAAGTCTCGACATTTCTAGAAGAATGCCGCCGCTTGAATATCCAAATTCTGCCGCCGGACCTTAACGCCAGCCAACTGGATTTTGATATCGAGACAATGACGGACGGGCGGCGCGCTATCCGCTTTGGTTTGGCAGCCGTGAAAAATGCCGGCGTCCGCGCCCTGGAAGAACTGATCGCACTGCGCGGCGATGAGCCTTTTGCCGATTTGATGGAGTTTTGCCAGCGCGTAGACATGCGTCAATTTGGCAAGCGCTCGCTTGAGAGCCTGATAAAAGTCGGCGCATTGGATGGCTTCGGCAAGCGCTCCAGCTTGCTCGACGCGCTCGACCGCATCGTCAGCACCAGCAGCAGCTACCATAAGGACCTGGCTGTCGGTCAGCTGGGCATGTTTGGGGATAAAGCCGAGCTGGAAGTCGATTTGCTGGGCGACCAGCGCGGTATTGAAGAAGTCCAGCCGCGCGAGTTGCTGAAATGGGAAAAAGAATTGTTGGGGCTTTATGTAACTGGCAGACCCGTCGACAGGCATCGCGCCTTATTTGAGAGCCAGAACCTGCATAAGATTTCCGATCTCAAAGCGCCCGACCTGCCGAAGCCGGAGCTGGCGCGCATCGCCGGCGAGCTGACCGCTGTGCGTAAAATCACCACCCGCAACAATGACTTGATGGCGGTGCTCAGCCTGGAAGATTGGCACGACAGCGCCGAAATCATTGAGATTGTGCTATTCCCGCGTGTCTATGCCAAGGTCATGAATTATTTCACCGAATTGAACAGCGACTTGGCTGCAGACGAGAACGAAAAGGGTTTGTTTGAAGGCGAGATTGTCGCGGTGACCGGCCGCTTTGATGACAGCCGCGGCGAAGCGCAAGTGATTGCCGATAAGGTCACGATTGATTTCAAATCCATCTCCGCTGACGGCGATATGCCTGTAGAAATGGATGATTCGACGCCGGTCTGGGCTATGGCAGAGCAGTCCGCGCCGGCACAGCAAGCGGTGTCGCCCGCAACTGTGCCGGCAGCGCCTGCAAGCGCGCCAGACATGCGCCAAGACCCCGGCGCTGCTGAATCAGGTCAGTCCGTTCAAGCGGCGGTGCACAAGGTGACGGTGAACGAAGCGGCGGCAAATCAAGAGACAGTGAACAAAACATCTGTGAACAAGGCGACGGTAAACAAAGAAGCGCAGCCAGTCGAAGTAGCTGAGCGAGCGAATCGGCGCGCCGAGCCCGAGCCGGAATGGACAAATGGCGGTGACCAACTGGATATGCCCGGCGAATCGCAGCAGCAACAAGGTCCCCCGCTTACAATTACAGTCCAATTGATAGCCAGCGCGGACGCAGGAAAAGATAGCCGCAAGTTAGCACGTATTCACAACGCGATGGTGAAATACCCTGGCATTGACCGCTTTGTGATTGTCATCCAGCGCGGCGGCAACTCAACCACGTTACGTTTCCCCAACTTGACGACGCAGGTTTGTCCAGAGCTGCAAAAAGAGCTGGAAGCGATTGTCGGCAGCCCGGACTACATCACAGTCGCTGACGAGCATTGAACCCAGTCCACGCGACCCTCGGTGCTTAATTTCAGTCTGAATATGCTGAATTTGAGCAAGCGATTTTGCTGCGATTGCCCTGCTTAACAGATTCTCTATTTGCCTGCCGACTTCATTCTGATTAAAATAGTAGCCATTTATGGCGTCTGGGGTTGGCGAGCTGCCAAGGTAGATTATTCTATATACCGCGTTTTTCATGCGACGAAAGGCTTGTTATTTTATGTGCGCAAGGCAGTCCTTAATGTTGCCGCCGAGCGGCTGTGGGGCGGAACGCGACAGATGAACTGGAGTCGCAAATTATGAAACGGCTCGCCGTAATGACAAGCGGTGGCGACGCGCCCGGCATGAACGCCGCCGTGCGCGCGGTTGTGCGCGCGGGCTTGGAAAAGAATGTGGAAGTCTATGGCATCCGCCAAGCCTATCAAGGCTTGCTGGCGGGCGATATGGCTTTGCTAAGCAGCCGCGAGGTGAGCGGCATCTTACAGCGCGGCGGGACGGTCTTGCAGACCGCGCGCAATGAAGCATTCAAGACTGTGCAGGGCCAGCGCAAGGGCCAGCGCCGACTGAATGAAAACGGCGTCGAAGGCGTGATTGTGATTGGCGGGGACGGCAGCTTGCGCGGCGCGCAAAAACTGCACGAACTTGGCGTGCCGGTGGTGGGCATCCCGGCTAGCATCGACAATGACATCTGGGGCACCGATACCAGCATCGGCGTCGACACCGCCTTGAATACGATCCTAGACGCGGTCGACCGTTTGCGCGATACCGCCACTTCGCACAACCGCGCATTTGTGGTCGAGGTGATGGGACGCGACTGCGGTTATCTAGCGGTGATGGCGGGCATATTAGGCGGTGCCGAAATTGTTGTAACGCCGGAAAACGGCGTTAGCATGAACGAGATTGCTTCCGCGCTTGAAGACGCTTATATCCGCGGCAAATCCCACGCCATCGCGGTTTTGGCTGAAGGCGCGCCCTATCAAGGACCAGAGCTGGCGCAGTTTCTAGAGCAAATTCATATCGGCTTCGAGATTCGTCTAACAATCCTGGGGCATACCCAGCGCGGCGGCAGCCCGACTGCCTTTGATCGCCTCTTGGCGACGCGCATGGGCGTCTATGCTGTCGACTTGCTCTTGAGCGGCGAATCGGGCGTGATGGTCGCGCGCGTGGGCCGCGAGCAAGTGCCGATGCCGCTCGCAGAATGTACCGCGCGGACGCGGCAAATCACGCCGGAGTATTTCGATCTCGCGCGCATCTTGTCCCGATAGACTGGCGGAATAGTTTCTCCGCGTCGGCTAGTTCGCTTCGGTAGCGTCGGCGACATCAACTAGATGGCAATCCAGCAGCTCAATAAGTGCTTTTGTTTCCAAGCGAACTTGTGTGCCGCGTTCGCCGGCGCTGATAACGATATGGGATTGTTCAAGCGCGCGCCTATCGAGATAGACTTGCCAGCGCTTCCGCAGCAAAGCCAGGGCGCTGATGCCGCCGACCTGCAAGCCGGTCAGCTTCTCGGCGTCGGCATGCGCGGCCAGGGCGACTTTCTTCGCGCTCAAGGTTCTTGCCAAGCGCTTCAAGTTCAATGTTGTATTGCAAGGCAGCAGCACCAAAATGGGTTTCTTGCGCGCGGGAACTTGCGCCACGAGCGTCTTGAAGACGCTTGCCGGCGGCAAATCCACAGCCGCCGCCACCGCTTGGGCGTCGCGTAGGCCGGCGTCGTAGCGATAAATCGCATGCGGTATCGCCCGCGCATCGAGCAATCGGATGGAATTGAGTTTGCGTGTCTTTGCCATAGCGTTTTCTGCTCAATTTTCAATATATTTATCAATTCATTTATCAATTCAATTTTGCGGCTGATACTGGCGCTTCGCCAGGCGCGCCATAAGGCTCGGCGCAATTTTCCCGCCAAGCAGCAGCATACGGTCGAACCAGCGAAAAACAAGGCGCTTGGGTCGCTGGCGCGCAGCTTGAACGATGGCTTCCGCGACTTTTTCGGCTGCCATTGTTGGCAAGCCACTGGGCACGCCTTCGCCGCTGCCTAGTCGGTTGACATTGAAGTCCGTGCCCGTGCGCCCCACCAACAAGTCAGAAACATGGATGCGCTCGTCTTCTAATTCCAGCCGAATAGAACCAGCCAAGCTGGAGACAAAGGCTTTGCTGGCGGCATAGGTCGCGGTGTAGGGTGTGTGCAGGTCGGCGACAATGGACGAGACAATCATGATATGTCCGCCGCCCGCTGTTCGCATAGCTGGCGCGCAGGCGCGAATGCTATGCAGGACGCCGATTATATTGGTCTCTATGACGGTCTGTAAATCATGCCAATCTGCCTCTAGCACAGCGCCGCATTGGCCGATGCCGGCATTCGCTACCAGCAGGTCCAGACGCCCAAAGGCGGCAACCGTCTGCCGCGCGGCGTCTTCAACTGCGTCCGCGTCGCGCGCATCGCCCACCATCCCCAAAAAGTCGCCATGCGCTTGCGGCATAGCCGCGATTAGCGCGCCCAGCGCTTCCAGCCGCTGCCGTCGCCGCGCCATGCCGCAGACATGATAGCCGGCGCGCGCGAAAGCCAGGGCGGTCTCCCAGCCAATGCCGCTCGAAGCGCCGGTAATGAAGACGACGGGCGCGCTCATTTCAACCTCTTGACTTCCTTAAGCAGCGTATCTGCATTCTCAAGCCGCTTCCTTCCGCCAGGCCGCCAGGCAAATCAGCTGCGAAACTTGTATATGCCCTCTAATTGCCAGGCATCGCCCGCCGCCGCGCCATCAATGCTCAAGGGTAGAAACGCTTCCGTTTCTGGATTTATTACACGAAGGCGCAAGACGTAGTCGTCTTCTGGCGGCATAGGGTCCGCGCTAGGCAGGCGCAGCACTGTGGCTATATTGACCACTTCGTCGGCGTCCCATAACAAGGTCGAATAATATCCATGCCGATGTTGCTGGGGAACAAAGCGCCATCGGTACACAACTGCGCGCGTCAGAGGATGGAACCATTCCAGCTCGATGTGATAGTCATGCTCCAGCCTTTGCTGCGCGCGCCATATCGTCAGTAACGTGAACGGCGTTCCCTTGTAAGCTTTGCGTGGATGGGCCTCTGCCGCATATAGGCGCAATTTGCCGCCAAAGAGCAGTTCCTGCTCGTAAATGTTGGAGACAAATCCCCGCGACGGCTCACCGGCGCGCGCGGCGAAATCGCCGCTCTCATACAGCTCGTAGCTGAAGGTGCCGTCATAGTGCCACTTCTTCAATTCAAAGAGATCCTCACGTCCGAGCGCTGCAATCAATTGTATTCGCTTTGGATCCAGGCGCGCGTTTAGGTAAGCTTGCCGCGCCTTGGCACCATAGATGAAATGCGTCGCGCCCAGCGCCTGGTAGTCGTCGAGCGCGCTTATTAGCTTGTCCTCGATGCGCATGCGCGGGAAGAAAAAATGCAGGCGCTCCTCGCCCGGCGCGAGCACAATAGGCTCCCGTCCAGTCTCGCGCATGTATTCTTCTAGCCCAAAGACCATTTCCATCAGCGAGGGATTGTAGACCTGGTACTTGCTTATGTCGCTTTCGAGGCTGTCATCGGCTAGCCAAACGCGTGACCAGGTTACATCAACCGCCGCGGCGACGATGCCCGGCAGTCCCAATAGCAGCAGGGCCAGGTAATAGCTTCGGCGCAATATGGGCGACCATGCGCGAATTCGCGCATCTGTCAGGGTGCTCGCCAAGGCGACAGCAGTGGGCAGAACCAGCAGCGGCACAATCGCGAAACCCAGCCGATAATGATAACTGTATGAAAAGAAGAAGGTGAGAAAGTAGGGCAGCGCCAAAAGCAGGGCCCATGCCACTGAAGCGTAACTCGGCTTGGTCAAGGCAGCAATCAGCGCGCGGCGCTGCCCATATAAGCTGGCGGCGATAAGCAAGATGCCGACGGCCGCGCTTGCCGCCTCGTTGAGATTGATGTAGCTGGCTGGCGGATCGAAGCGCTGCGGGAAGAGGATGGGATTCGACGCCAGCAGGCCGCCTAGCAGCAGAATTGTCCCAGCCGCGCCAATCATGACCGACCGCGCCGGCAATCTGCATTTGATCGCCGCGGCGACGTAAGATGCGATGATAGCCAGCGCAAGCCAGCTGAGGTAGTCGCCGCTGCGCCGCGCTTGCGTCAGCCAGAAGTCCGCGGGCCAAGTGATGGCGTCGTGCCCGAGCAGCACATTGCGCGCATACCAGACCGCGCCCAAAGGTATGCAGGCTAGCATCGTCCAAAACGCGACCAGGAAACGCGGTTTCAGACGCTGTAAAGCAAACTTCGCGCGCGCTGATTCAAATGCCAGCATCAGCAGCATGCCCCAGATGAACGCGCCGGCTGTGGGTTTGGTGAACAAGGCAATGCTTAGCGTCAAGCCAGCCAAGCAGGCATCCCGCCGGCTTGCGCGCGCATCTGCTTGCCGCGACCAAGCGCGCAAAAAGAAGACCGCCGCCAGGGTAAAACTGAAAGCCAGCGTTATTTCCAGGTCGCCAATGGTTGATTGATGGCCAACAAAGGGATGCAGGCTCCACAAGGCGGCGGCGAACAGGCCAACTCGCCGTGTCAGCAGCCTTTCGCCGAGCAGATAGGCGGCGAGGATGCCACCAATGTGCAGCAATGGCAGGACCATGCGCGCCGCATGATCGTTTATCGCGCCGATTAGAATCTGAACATAGCTGTATTGGAGCTGTAGAAAAGGCGGATAATAATCAATCGACTGCGGAATCAGCCCTTCCAGAAAATACAGGCGGCTCTGGAAGCCATAGACCCACAGCGCGTCATAAGCGGTAAAGGTCCAAAATGCGGTATGGACGCCGCGGATGAGAACCGCCGCCGCAATCATCGCGATGATTATTTTTTCGTCAAAGGCATAGGGCGCGCGCTGCGGCGCAAGGGCTGCTGTGCCGCGGAACTTGCGCCAGGCGATGCCCGCGCCGAGCGCGGCAATCACGGCGCTGCCGATGAGAATCGGCTCCCGGATGAGCAGGCTCTGCCCGGTTTGCGCGCCCAGTACCCCCAAGAAGAGCATCCATGCTGTCATCCAGGCTGGTCCGATTGCCAGCGCCAGCGCAGCCACAAGCGCCCGTGCCTGCCACTGCGCCCTTGGCAAAAGCGCCAGCGACCAAGGCAAGCCTAAACCGAGGCTCATCCATAGCGTTGGCAAGATGCCGACCAGCGCTTCGTTTAACCAGTCCACTGTATTACCTGTTTAGCATTACGAGGCGCGTACATATAATTTGCGATAATTTGCGCCATGCTGGTCAATGCGTAGGATGCCATCATCAGCGTGAATGGCAAAACTGGCAAGTAATAGCGCGCCCAGGGCAAGGGCGTCAGCGCGAAGACAAGAGCCGTGATGCCGCCGCCCCAAAACAAGACCAGCGCGCGATTCTGCCAAGTGATGGCGCAAGCGCGTGAGAGCGGAATAATGCCGCCGCCCCATAACAATAGCGCGCTATTCCTTAATGAAACGTAACAATCGCCAAGAAGCAGGAATATGCCGCCGGCGACGAGCAACGACATGGCAAGCGCCAGCAGCGCATTTCCGCCGATAGCCGCGCCTGCCCAGCCCGAGCCTTCGTAGTGCTGGATTTGCCGGCTGATTTCAGGATAGCCCGCCCATTGCTGATCTTCGTAGTATTGTCGCTCGCCAAGCAAGACAAAGCGATAATAGCCTTTCACTTGCTGCCCCAATGATTGATAGCCGCCATAGACGCCCACTTGCCGCTGCAGCAGCGCGGCGCGCTCGGACATGACAGACTGGGCGGATTGCAAGGGCGCGTCCCACCAGCCGGGGTTTAGCAGATAAAAGACCAGCAGCGTTATGATGCTAACCATCAAGCCAGCCATCGATAAACCAGCGAGCGGGCCCAATTTGCGCTTATCGCTGGCGCGCAGCTGCTCGTAAACGGACAGAGCGCCTAGCGCCAAAAACACAAGCGCAACCAGGAATGCGCTGGTATGCTTCGCGGCGATTGCCCAGCCCGCGCAGATGCCCAGGAGCGCGTATTGCCACCAGCGCCCTTGACGGATAATCCAAGCCGCCATTACCAGCACCAGCATCGTGCCGAGCATGTGGCTGCCTTCTTGCAGCGCGCGCCGTCCGTTCAGCAACAGGCTTGGGTGGATGGCAAAAAGCAGGCTGGCCAGCCATGCTGTCGGGCGGCTTATGGTCATGCAAGCGAAGATATAAAGTAGCGCCGCCGCGGCCGCAAGCTGCGCTGCGGAAGCCAGCCGAGCGCTTCGCAGCAGGCGCGCTTCTGGCACGCGCTCGGATGCCAGATTTTCGCTGTAATCCAAGCCCCAATGCCAATCCTTATTTAGCTCGGTCATGGCATAGCCGCTGCTGGCAGCCAGCCAGCCGTAAATCATGTTGGATATCGAGCCGCTGGCCAGGTTGGTATGATATTCGCTCGAATTGTCGGACCTTTTCGATTGCTGCGAGAGCTTTGAACGATCGCCTTCTAAAAACAGATAATAATAATCGCGCCCGATATAAATCTTCGAAGATTCGTCGCCGTGAAACGGCACAATCGCCGCGCCGCCCATGATGTAAAGGCAAAGCAAAGCCTGCCATAGAACATCGCCGCCCCAGCGAGGAAATCTGCTCGATTTCATCAGCGCGCCTGCGATGATTCCTCTGATACACCTGATGCACCTGATGCAACCATTGTCGCAAGCATAGACGCAAGCATTGATGAAGCCTTCGATTTGCCAGTTTTGTGAACATGTCTAGCTTTTTTTGACCGCGGCTCGCGGAAGCGCCGGTATGCGGACAAGATTAAATCCCAAAATATTAAATCCCAAAATAATGTAGCCAGACTCACAAGCGCGCAGGCTGAAAAAATGCAAATGAACGGCAAAACCGGCAGGTAATAGCGCTGCCAGGGCAGGGGGGTTGCCGCCAAGCTGATAAGCGTGACACCGCCGCCGCAAGCCAGCAGCAGCCAGCGATTCGCTCGTTTTACACTTCGGCGGCGCATGAGCTTTAGCGCGCCATAAACAGTCAGCGCCAGCCCAAGTAGCCCGCCGCCTATTCCTCCGACAAGCCCGCCACCGATCTCCCCAAGGGAATAACCCGACAAAGCCGATGCTTCGTAGGCGCTGATTTGGCGGCTTATTTCCGACAATTCCGACCATTGCGGCGCTTCAAAATATTGTCGATGCTCGACAAAAACATAACGGTACAGCCCTTGGGCTTGCTCGAGCAATGAACTGTAACCGCCGAAGCGCCTAATCTGCTCATTTAATAGGTCGACGCGGGATGACAGGACCTCCAGCCCGCTTGCTATCGGCGCGAACCACCAGGCAGGATTCAACAGGTAGAATACCAGCAGCGCGATTGCAGATGCGAATATAAGACCGCCATTTGGCTCGCGTGACATGAACCGTACTGGTTTGCCGCGGCCAAGTCGCGCCTCGCGCAAGAACCAGAGCCAGCAAGCCAGGAATAGCGTCGCCAGGACAAAGGCATTGGGGTGCTTGGCTGCGATTGCCAAGCCAGCGCAGAGGCCAAGTATAAAATAGCGCCACCATGTTCGTTCGCGCATAAGCCAAGCCCCAGCCAGCAGAACCAGCATCAAGCCGAGCAAGTGCGAGCCTTCCATCATGGCGCGGCGGCTGTTGAGCAAGATGGCGGGATGCAGTGCGAATAAAGCGCTGGCGACATAGGCTTCTGGTCGCCCGATTGTCATGCGTACCAGCGCATACAGCAATGCCGCAGCCAACGCCAACTGCGCCGCCGAAGCCAAGCGCGCGCGCCGCAACAATTCCGCTGCGGGAAGATTCCCTAAGTCGCGGTTCGCGGCAAAATCAAGCTGCCAATCCCATTGGCCATTGATGTCGTCGCGGCTCATGCCAGCCCCGGCCGCCAGCCCGCCGTAGATTGTTTTGGACAGCGTGCCGTTTATCAGGCGTAGGTGCTGCTCGTCGGGGCGGCTCGTCCAGGCGCTATCATAGCGGACTTTTGATAGGTCGCCATCGCGGAAAAGGTAATAGAAGTCGCGCCCCATGAAAAGCTGCGTCGCTTCGTCGCCGTGAAAGGGAACCAGCGCCGCCCCAGCCAGGATATAGGCAGCAAGTAGCAGCAGCCAGAGCCCATCAATCTCTAGGGGTAGTTGTTTTGGTCTCGGCATGTGTCGTCCGGCGATATTCCTGCGCAAACTGATTCCGATTATATGTTCATTTCGCTCAATCGAAAATTGCTCACGTTACGACACTTGCACATCGCCGTTGCGCGACAGCGGCGCTTGCTCCCAGCACGGTAAATTGAACAAGCTGGCGCGCCGGTGAAAAATTGTCCAGCCTTGGGAGCCCGAATCGAGCCTAGTTGTATAGTCCGATATTGCAATGAACCTTCGCGCCTTGGTCTACATTTATTCTGTGTCGGGCGCGCCAATCTCGACCAGCATGTCGCCCTTGTCAACCGCCTGACGCGCCTCGACGTGTATCGCCTTTACCAAGCCAGCGACCGGCGACTTCAGCTCGTTCTGCATCTTCATCGATTCTAAGATAACAACGGTATCGCCCTGCGCCACAGTTTGGCCGAGCTCTACCGTGACCATGACAATCAGACCGGGCATAGGCGCGTTCACTTCGCCGGATGTGATTTTCAAGCCGCCGCGCCGCTGCACCAGCAGCATGGCGCGCTCGTCTAGCACCTGGGTCTCGAAAAGTTGACCGCCTAGCATGACAGCGACCTTGCTATCGTCATCATCAATGACAGCTTCCAGGGACTTGTTCTCGGTGATTATCGAATACAGCGAACCGCCCAAATTGAGGAAATCGACATCGCGCTGCTCGCCATCAACCAGGATCGCGCCATCCTTGTCGATTTCAATTTCGTAGCGCTGGTCCTCGATGATCGTAACATATTTCATCGGTGCATCCTCTCGAAGCGCCCCATCCATTTCCAGTTGCTGGCGTCTCGCTTGGCTGGCGCAACCACTTGCGACGCCAGTTGCCGCTTGCGATGCGTGTATAAGGTGGCGGCTATGGCGACGGTCTCCAATTGAGACTCGGTCGGCGTCTTTTCATAAGTATTCATGTTAAAGCGCTGCTCGACGAAGTTGGTATCAATCTGCCCGGCGATGAAGCTGATGCTATTGAGCAGGTTGATGTGGAAGGGGATGTTGTGCTTGAGCCCCATGATGCGATATTCCGACAAGGCGCGCCGCATGCGCAGCATCGCCTCCGAACGCGTCTCGCCCCAGGTAATCAGCTTGGAAATCAAACTGTCGTAATAGGGGGTAATCTCCGAGCCGCCATAGACGCCGCTGTCGACGCGAACGCCCGGTCCCGTCGGCAGAATCATCGTCGAGATTTGCCCGGTCGATGGCATGAAATCCGCATAAGGGTCTTCGGCATTGATGCGGCATTCTATTGCCCAGCCCTTGGGTTCCAGCAAGTTTTCTGTGGGGCCCATGCGTCGGCCGCGCGCGATGCGTATCTGCTCTTTGGCCAGGTCGACGCCGGTCACCAGCTCGGTTACAGGGTGTTCCACTTGCAAGCGCGTATTCATCTCCAGGAAATAGTAATTCTTGTTGCGGTCGACCAGGCACTCAATCGTGCCCGCGTTGACATAACCGACCGATTCGGCCGCGGCGATTGCCATCTCGCCCATTTTCTGGCGCAGTTCAGCATCGACGAAGACGCTGGGCGCTTCTTCCACCAGTTTCTGGTGTCGCCTTTGGATGGAGCATTCGCGTTCGCCCAGATGCACGGTATTGCCATGGCTGTCCGCCAAGATTTGAAACTCGATGTGACGCGCGCCTTGCAGCAATTTTTCCAGGTAGACATCGCCATTGCCAAAGGCGCTTTCCGCCTCGCGCCGCGCCGTTTGCAGCGCCATCTCGAAGTCCTGCGCGCGATGCACTGGGCGCATGCCTTTGCCGCCGCCGCCCGCCACGGCTTTTATCAAGACCGGGTAGCCGATTGACTCGGCGGCAGCAGCCAAGTCCTCATTTGACAGCCCCGCTTCAATGCCGGGTATCAGCGGTACATTGTTGCGGGTAACAGCCTGGCGCGCGGCATGCTTGTCGCCCATGGTCGCGATGGCAGCGGGCGGTGGTCCGATCCAGACCAGACCTTCGTCGATGACCTGCGCCGCGAAATCGGCGTTTTCCGCCAAGAAGCCATAACCCGGGTGAACGGCGTCAGCGCCGGTCTTGCGCGCCACTTCAATCAGCTTGTCCATCTTTAGATAGCTGTCGACTGGTCGCGGACCGCCGATATGAACAGCTTCGTCGGCATAGCGCACGTGTAAAGCCGCGCGGTCGACATCGGAGTAGACCGCCACTGTCGGGATGCCCAAATCGCGCGCGGCGCGGATGATGCGCACGGCGATTTCGCCACGATTGGCGATAAGTATCTTGTTGATGCCGGTGAGTTGCTCTGCCATCGACGCCTCCTAGAGCGGGATGTTGCCATGCTTCTTGGGCGGGTTCTCGTCGCGCTTGTTCTGGAAAACCTGCAAGGCATTGATTAAACGCGCGCGTGTATTGTGCGGTTCAATAACATCGTCGATAAAGCCGCGGCTGGCGGCGATATAGGGGTTGGCGAAGGTCTGGCGATAGTCTTCCGCCAGTTCTCGCTTGCGCGCGACTGGGTCAGCCGCTTCTTTCAGCTCGCGGCGGTAGATAATCTCGACCGCGCCCTCGGGTCCCATCACGGCGATTTCGGCTGTGGGCCAGGCAATGTTGAGGTCGGCGCGGATGTGCTTGCTGTTCATGACGCAATAGGCACCGCCATAGGACTTGCGCGTGGTGACGGTCAGCTTGGGCACAGTCGCCTCGCAATAGGCAAATAGCAGCTTTGCACCGCTCATGATGATGCCGTTATGTTCCTGGTCGGCACCGGGCAAATAGCCGGGTACATCAACGAAGGTTATTAGGGGTACATTGAAGGCGTCGCAAGTGCGCACGAAGCGCGCCGCTTTGACGCTGGCATTGATGTCCAGCACACCCGCCAGCACGGTTGGCTGATTGGCGACGATGCCAACCGCCGAGCCACCTAGCCGTGCGTAGCCGACGACGATATTGCCGGCGTATTCTTCGTGCACTTCGAAGAAATGCCCGTCGTCGACGATGAGCTCAATGACTTTTTTCATATCGTATGGCTGGTTCGGGTTCTTTGGCACGATTGTATCAAGCGCGCTTTCCGCGCGCAGCGGATCGTCCGTCGTCGGGATTACCGGCGGGTCTTCCATGTTGTTCTGTGGCAAATAGCTTAGCAGCTCCCGCACCAAAATCAGCGATTGCGCTTCGTCATCCGCCACAAAATGGCAAACGCCGCTCTTGCTGGCATGCACCGACGCCCCGCCCAAATCCTCAAAACTGACATCTTCGTTGAGCACTTGCTTGACCACGTCGGGTCCTGTGATGAACATATAACTGCTGTCCTTGACCATGATGATATAGTCGGTCAGGGCGGGGCTATAAACAGCGCCGCCGGCGCAGGGTCCCATAATCACGCTGATTTGTGGGATGACGCCGCTGGCCAAGGTATTCTGCAGAAAGATATCGGCATAGCCGCCCAGGCTCTCTACGCCTTCTTGGATGCGCGCGCCGCCGCTGTCATTCAAGCCGATGACTGGCGCGCCGACCTTGATTGCCATATCCATAATTTTAAGGATTTTGTTGGCATGCGCCTCGCTCAAGCTGCCACCCATGACGGTGAAATCTTGCGAATAGACATAGACCAGGCGGCCGTCGACCGTACCCCAGCCGGTCACGACGCTGTCGCTGAGCGGCTTGTTATGTTCCAGCCCGAATTTGTTGTTATGATGATGCACGAAGGCGTCAACTTCGCGGAAAGTGTCGGCATCGAGCAGCATCTCCAGCCGTTCGCGCGCGGTCTTCTTGCCTTGATCGTGCTGCCGTTTAATGCGCGCAAGGCCGCCGCCCAATTGGCTTTGGGCGCGCTTGGCGCGCAACTGCTCGATCTTGGGGCTGATGGTCATACTTGGTCTCCGTTTGCTGTGTTCGGGATGTCGGACCTGTAGTTTCTATCATAATTGTAACACCGTCCGCGCGCGGGGGTTTTCTAAGAATGCGGGAAACAGCCATGCAGTATAAGCGGCTGGGCGGTCAAATGGCAGGGCAATCGCGCAAGAATATCTAAACTACCGATAGCACCGAGAACACCGAGATTATGTCACTCGCCTGAAAAAGGTGGGCAGACAAACAACTTAATCACGGGGTTATCCCAAAGCGGTTCAGCAATTCGACGATTGCTGTGTTGTATCCGCTGGCGCTTTCGTCTGTTACGCGGATGGCGTTTGTCTGTTGAATCGAGTCTTTCACTTTGGCGGGAGTAGCATCCCACTTTTCAGATCCGATGTCGAAGCCACTATGCCAAATTGGAATGATGGTCTTGTCGTATCTCAACGCCCACTGTAGCTCTTTCAAGGTCATGGACGACTTAAGCGAGTCTTCTCCGAGCAAGATGATGAAATAATCGCAGTCTGTGATGCGCTCTTCCAAGTCGGCGTGCCAGTTTCCGCCAGCTTCAAGCGCCATGTCGCAAAATGGCACAAGGTCGTGAGCCTTTAGTCGGCAAACACATAACAATGCAAGCGCGCTACTTTCACTGCGTTTATATGAGATGAAGACGTTGTACGGCTCGGCTTCATCCCATAGTTCAAATGCCGACTGTGCAAGTTTGCCGAAATTTCCATTTCGCGTTAGATATCCGTATGACTTTAGGAGTATCCATTCGAGTCTTATGTCTTCAATATTCCATCTTTCCTTGAAATACAACTTCAGGTTTTCGTCGCGCGGAATAACAGATTCTGCGTCGATATCGTTGTCGTGAGTTTGAATATTGATATCCCAGAATTCTTTTGTTACTCCCCAACGCTAGTTCCTTAGCAATCCACCGAATTCTCTTCCGTGAATTTGATGTCGTTGTTGGAAGAGTCTTAAGGAAATCATTCAACGTTTGCATATTCGCTCTTTCCCTTCATGATGATATGTATTCTGCCAAATCCACATCTACGTCTGCAATCTCTTCCAAACGCGGAGAAAGATTTCAACATAACCCTGCTCCGCATTATTATTCATCGATGCGAAGTTTCCGTATGCGGCTGCTAACTGCACCAGGCTTTCGCTTTAGAACAGATGCTATGTCATGAATCGGGGCACTACTATTGTGCATTTTCTTGAGGAGTTCGTCTTGTTCTGGTGTCCAAGGCTCGTACGCGTTTGGATGTTTTTGCTTAATTCTTGTGAGTCTATCTTGGTAACTAGAGTCCGGTGAACATTCAAGTTCTAGTGCTTCCTGGGCGGCGGAAAAGATGTCTTTATATGTAAAATTTGAATGCAGTGACAATATCTGTTCATAACTGTGGCCACGGCTAATTAGTTGAAGTATATTTTTTGATTTGTCGGAAAGTTTCACAATACCTCCCCTATATTGATGTCACAAAATCCCTCAAAACTGCAATCCCGCATTTCCAAGCCCAACTTACGCTTCAACGCGGCGAAGATTGCGGTATAACTGCTTGTCATGCGCCGAAATCCGCCCAAGCCCAACTCATGCACCAGTCGCTCTATCGTCGCGGCATCAGCCTCAATCTCGGTGAAATTGCCGTAGGGCAGTTCATCCAGCGCGATTTCGGCATCCCCCAGCGCATAAGTCGTCCGATATTTCTCGTAAATCAGCGCGACTTCATAGCCCAGCCGCCGCAAAATGATGTCCATCGTCGTGAAATCGCTGACGACCACTTCTGCCTCGAAGCGCCTGAAGATGCCACATTCGCTGCTTTCGCCCGCTTTATAGGTCAGCGTTGCTTGCTCATCTTGTCGCAGCCGCAAGACGATGCCCTGCGCTGTCAGCGTGCGCGCCGCATTCTCGTAACGTAAATTGCGCTCAAATACACGCGGCGATTTCAAGGCAGCGCCAGCTGCTTCCAGTGCGCGCCGCACCAAGTTCAATTCCGGCGTATACAGCTTGACTTCCACCTCTTGCAAGTCCGTTTGAGACATTGCTTGTCCTTCTCAATTATTCTTCTCAGTTCCTAAATGGCACTTCTCGGATTGCTTGCGGCAGGTAGTCGTCGATGGCATTGACTAGCGCCGACCAGGGCATCTGCGGCAGGTCCGGCGCGACAATGAGGCCATGGCTATAGCCGCCAGACGCGCGCTGTATCAGCCAGAGACTGCGCGCGCTCATGGACAAGCCGCTTTGGTCGCGCAGCCTATCGAATTTCGCCTGGCGCAAAGCCCGAACCAGCTTCTCCAGTCGAGCTTTGGGCAGGGTCAAATGCAGCGGCTTGTGGTGGTTGAAGCCTTCGTACACCAGTTGCATTTCCACCGCTGCTGACTGGGATTCGATGACGCGCGCGACAGAGTGGCGGATGCGCCGCCCGGAATAATATGCGCTTACTTGCAAGACGCTCATTACGCCGGCGGCTTGCGCGACTCGATTGAGCTCCTCAAAACCGAGTTCGTCCGCCAGTTGATAGATTATCAGCGCGTCAAATGCCATCTTGATTCATTATTTTGCCTAGGCTAAGCGCAGTTCGCCACGATGCGCGATTTCTATGTGCTTTTCGCGGCTCGCGCTGTTCACTTCCTTGATATTTTCTGCTGCGGTGCCGCTCAAACTTCCAGCAGGACCTTGCCAAAGATCGCATTCCGCTCCAGCAATTCTTGCGCTTGACGCGCCTCGTGCAAGGGCAGGCGCGTGCCAATCACCGGCTGCAAATTGCCCGCGAAGACTTGAGCCATGACTGTCATATAATCGCGATGCGGACCCATGGTGCTGCCAATCAGAGCGATTTGCCGCGCGAAGAGCTGCGCGATATTCAAGTCCATCTGATAGCCGCTGGTGCCGCCGACAATCAAGATGCGCCCGCCAATGCGACAAGCGCGCAGGCTCTGGCTCATAGTGGCTTGCCCGACGTTGTCGACCACAATATCGACGCCGCGGCGATTAGTTAGCTTGTAGATGGCGCGCGACCATTGCGCTTCGTCCGCGCGATTGATCGTAATATCCGCGCCCAGCGCTTCGGCTTGTCGGCATTTTTCCGCATTGCTGCCGACGACATAAACAGTGGCACCGGCTAGCTTGGCAATCTGAATACTGATGCTGTTGACGCCGCCGCCCGCGCCGACGATGAGTACCGACTCGCCCGCCTGGAGTCGACCGCGTGTGATTAAGGAATGCCAAGCGGTTAGGCCGACCAAGCCAGCCGCCGCGGCCGCGCCGAAATCAAAATCAGCCGGCATGCGCAGCAAATTGCGCTGGGGCAGCACGACATATTCCGCCGCCGTCCCGTTGTGATGCTCACCGAGGATGGCAATGCGAGTCTGGTTTTCCAGCCCGCTGTGCAGCGCCGGATCCCCCGCTGGCACGATTGTGGGGTCAATGCAAACGCGGTCGCCGGCGGCGAATTGTGCGACGCCGTCGCCGACCGCATCGACCAATCCCGCGCCATCGGCGCATATCACATGCGGGAAGTCGAGCGCTAAGCCTTTCCAGCCGGCGCGTACCCACAGGTCCAGGCGGTTAAGCGCCGCCGCCTTGATATTGACGCGGACTTCGCCGTACCCTGGCACGGGGATTGGCAGATCTTCACGAATTTCGATTACTTCTGGACCGCCGTGCGCCATTAACGCCGCTGCTCTCATCGTTTCAACCATTTTCTCAACCTTTATCTCAAGCCCAATTCATTACGCGCGATGACCATGCGTTGGATCTCGCTTGTACCTTCGTAAATCCGCGTGATGCGGGCGTCGCGGTAATAACGCTCGACCGGCATCTCTTTGCTATAGCCCATGCCACCGTGGATTTGCAGAGCCTCGTCGGTTACATAAGCCGCGGTTTCGCTGCAAAACAGCTTTGCCATGCTCGCTTCGCTGGTATAGCGCGCGCCGATAGCCAAAGCCCGTTGTTTGGCGATAATCGCTTGGTAGAGCAGGGCGCGGCTGGCTTCGATGCGCGTTTTCATATCGGCGATCTTCTGCTGAATCATCTGAAAACTGCCAATCGGCGCGCCAAAGGCTTCGCGTTCCCGGGCATATTCCAGCGCCGCTTCGTAGGCGGCTTCGGCAATGCCCAAGGCTTGCGCCGCGATGCCGATGCGCCCCGCGTCCAATACCGTCATAGCGATCTTAAAGCCTTGCCCGACCTTGCCCAGCAGGTTTTCGACCGGGCACAAGTAATCGTCGAAGATTATCTCGCTGGTGGCGCTGGCTCGGATGCCCAGCTTCGGCTCGACCTTGCCGCGGCTGAAGCCGGGCTGGCTGGTATCGATGAGAAAGGCGCTGATGCCGCGATGCTTGGCTTCGGCGGCTGTCATGGTGAACAAGATGAGCCGCTCAGCCACAGGCCCGCTGGTTACCCAGCTCTTGCGTCCCTTGATGATATAGCCCGTTCCGGCGTCGTTGAGGCGCGCTCGGCTGGCCATATTGCCGGCGTCGCTGCCTGACATCGGCTCGGTCAAGCTGTAGGCGCCAATCTGCTCGCCACTGGCAACGGGTGTTATCCACTCGCGCTTTTGCCGCTCTGTCCCAAAGACCGAGATGGGATAGCAATAGAGCGAATTATGCACGCTCATAATCGTGCTATGGCTGGCGTCCGCTTTGGCGATTTCGATCATAGCCAGGGCATGCGCCAGCGCGTCCATGCCAGCGCCACCATATTTCTCATCGACTTCGATGCCCATCAAGCCCATTGCGCCCATCTTGCGCACTGTCTCGAGCGGGAAGGCACCCGATACATCAAACTCGGCTGCGATGGGCGCGATTTCGCGGCGGGCGAAGTCCCTTAGCGCCGCCAGTAGCAGCTCATGTTCTTCGCTCATCTCTAGGCTCAGGCGAGCTGGATTCATTTGTCCTCCATATTTGTCATTTATTTATTTTGCAGATTGCGCTTGCTATTATAACATTCAATGTACAAGCCTTGTTCCGTTATATTGATGTTCGCAAACGATGTTCGCAAACATAGAAGAGCGCAGGCTATGCCCGAAATCAAGCTGCATCATATCGCCGTGGTCATTGCGGACCTCGATGCGGCGCTGAATTTCTGGCGCGATACGCTTGGGCTGGAATGCGCTGGCGCGCCAAAAGCCATCAGCGAAGAAGCGGTTGAGGTCGCTTTTCTCAAGCTCGGCAATTCCCAGCTCGAATTGATTCAGCCGACCAACGAGGATAGCGGCGTCGCCAGGTATCTTGCCAAGCGCGGCTCTGGCATGCACCATATTTGCCTGGAAGTTTCGGACCTCGATAGCAAGCTGCAAACCTTGCGCGATAATGGACTGGAATTGATAAACGAGGTCGCCCGCGAACGGGACGGGCGGCGTTATGCCTTTGTGCATCCCGAAAGCGCTTGCGGGGTGCTGCTGGAACTTTATGAGCGAATATGACTTCAGAGAATCTTGCAGCCTGTCTCTGCAATAACGAGGCAGCGCCCGGCATCGCTGCGGCTAGTGTCGAATACTGACGAATCATAATGAGCTGAAGCATCATGCGGATGAGACTTCTTTTTCTTAGCTTAATACTATTTTTGCTGCCCATGCTTGCCGCTGCACAAAACAATTCTTGCCCGACGATGCAAGCAGGGGCTTATGCCAGTGTGCAAAGCGCCTGCGCCGAACAAGAGCCAAACTTCATCTGTTTTGGCCATGCCACTGTCTCGCTAGCATCTTTGCCTGATGCTGCGCCTGGCGCTTTCGCTTCGCCCGGCAATCTCGTAATGGCGGACAGCGTCGATTGGTTCAGCACCAGCAGCGAGGACAAAACTTGGGGCGCGGCGCACATCTTGTTTTTGGCTTATCCGCCCGATAGCTGGGAGGCCCAGACTGCCGCCTTGCTTGTCTTTGGTGATGTCGCGCTCTTCCCCGCGCCAGCGACAGCTTCTGCGACAGCCTCCTCCGCAGCCATTCCTGCGCGCTTGCTGGACATCGAAGTTACAGCCGCCCAAGGTGCCAATCTGCGCGCCCAACCCGATACCGACGCTCCTGTCATCCGAACAGTCGCTCGGCACGCTGTCCTCAAAGCGGTGGCTCAAAATGAAGATGGCACGTGGATTCAAGCTTATACGCTCCCAGGTGAACCGGGCTGGATCAGCCGCGAACTGGTTGCGGGGAACTTCAGCCAGTTGCCCAGCGCGCCAAGTGACAACGCGGCAGCACCGCTCTGGTCTCGCTGGCAAATCATCAATTTTCGCAGCGGCATAGACGACGCGCCTTGCCCGGGCGCATCTGGCAGCGGCTTGCTTTTGCAGTCGAATCCCTTCCAGCCGCCGCGCCAGTTTTGGCTTAATGGCGTCGATGTGCGTCTCAATGGCGTCGTATTCTTGCAAGCGCAGATTGACGCCGGCATGTCAATCTATGTCTTGGATGGCGAAGCGACAGTCACGGCCGCCAATGCAAAAGCGCTGGTGAAAAGCGGCTACTTTACACATGTCGCGCTGACTATCGCCGAAGATGGCGAGCCCAGGTCCGCGGGAGTGCCCGCTGCGCCCAGCGCCTACGACTACCAGAGCATGCTCAGCTTGCCGATTGACGCGCTATTCTACCCGACGCGCGTGGGTTTGGACCCCTACACGATCATAAAAAAGCGGCCTGTCGGCGGGCAAAGTCCGCTGGAAGGCATGTCCCTGGAAGCGCCTTGCAAAATCACGGCTGGCACATTTGGCGCAAACATCCGCTCCTATCCCAATCCGGATGCGCCTGTCATCGGCGTGATGGGGCACCGTGAAAGCGCCGACCCCATCGCCCGCGCCATCGGCGCCGACGACTTGCTGTGGTGGCAGCTCGCGGAACAGGTCTGGATTCGCATAGACGCGACCGTCACCGGCGGCAAGTGCAGCGCGGTGCCATTGATTTCAGTTGATAATTGAAGCTCCCGCGACTTAAGCTCCCACGGAAGTAAATTCAAAATAGAAAAGCAGGTCCAATATCGCGGGGATTTGTAGCAGCGATAGACCTGCGGTGACCGCGCGCCCCTCGGTGGTAAAGAAATATCGGGCGCGATTGATCTGCCAAAGCCAGACATTAGACTTGCAATGCAAATAGTTACATTATATGATATACCTATAGGGGTATAGGTATAAAGCATGCACAGCGAAACGCCGCGCGCCGCGCACAATAGCAAGACCATCAACCGCATCAAGCGCATACAAGGGCAGCTAAACGCGCTGGAAGGCTTGATTGCCGCCGACGCCGGCAGCTGCGAAGAGCGCGTCCTGCGCGCCCGCACAATTGAAAAAGGCATGTCCAGCCTGATAAATCACCTATTCGATTGTTATATCGAAAACAGCTTGCGGCATGACCTGCGCGCCGATGCCGAGGCTGCCGTCGATGACTTGCAGCGCATCCTGAAGCTCATCAATAGCTGACATCTATAGCTGAGTCCAATTGTCGAATTTTATAGCTGAACGGAAGGGCATGCGCATGAGCCTTAAGGAAATCTCACTCCCGGTTACTGGCATGACCTGCGCCATGTGCGTCAACAATGTCGAACGCAGCTTGCGCAAGACCGACGGCGTCGCCGCGGCGCAGGTGAATCTGGCGACAGAAAAAGCCGCGGTTAAGTACGATGCCAGCAAGCTCAAACCGCGCGACCTGGTTTCGCAAGTGGAAAAATCCGGCTATGGCGTAGCGCGCGCCAGCGTCGACCTGCCCATCAGCGGCATGACCTGCGCCATGTGCCAACAGAATGTTGCGCGCGCGCTCAACAAAGTCGCTGGCGTGCTGGAAGTTGCTGTGAACTTGGCGAATGAGCGCGCTAGCATCAGCTACATGCCCGGCGCGCTAGCCCGCGGCGATCTCGTCGCAGCCGTGGAAAGGGCCGGCTATGGCGTGATTGAGCTCGGCGGCGAGCATAGCGAAGAAGACGCCGAAGCAGCCGCGCGCCAAGCAGATATCGACCGCCAGACGCGCTTGGTCTTGATTGGCGCGCTGTTCACGCTGCCATTAACCGCGCTCAGTATGACCCGGCATTTCATGCACCAGATTCCCATGCTCATGGATGGCCTGCCTTGGCTGGCGCATGACATCTGGCTATTTGTCTTTGGCGCGCTGGCGACGCCGGTCGTTCTGATACTGGGACAACAATACTTGCGCGGCGCGGTGAAGTCGCTGCGCAATGGCAGCGCCAATATGGACGTGCTGGTGGCGATGGGCTCCTTCGCCGCTTATCTCTATGGGCTGATTGTGCTGCTGGGGCTGGTCTTTGATTTTTCCGAGCAAGTGGGCAAGTCCGATTATTTTGAATCCGCCGCCGTGATTTTAACCTTAATCACGCTGGGCAAGCTGCTGGAAGCGCGCGCCAAGGGCCGCACCAGCGCCGCCATCAAGAAATTGATTGGACTGAGGCCCAAAACCGCCACCCTGCTCAAGGACGGACTGGAGCAGTCAATCGCCATCTCCGCCGTCGTGCCGGGCGACATCATCGTCATCAAGCCGGGCGAGCGCATCCCAGTTGATGCCATCGTCAACGAAGGGACTTCGGCGGTGGACGAATCCATGCTCAGCGGCGAGAGCATGCCTGTGAGCAAGCAAGCTGGCAACGAGGTCATCGCCGGCAGCGTTAATCAGCAAGGGCGCTTGATTGCCGAAGCGCAGCGGGTCGGCAATGACACCGTCTTGAGCCAGATAATCCGCATGGTAGAAGCGGCGCAAGCCAGCAAAGCGCCCATCCAAGCCGTCGCCGATCGGGTCGCCTCGGTATTTGTACCAACTGTCATCGTTCTTGCGCTGTTGACATTTGTCGGCTGGATGACAATCGGCGACGCGGCGCTGCCAGCGGCGATTCTCAACATGATTGCGGTCTTGGTTATCGCTTGCCCCTGCGCGCTGGGCTTGGCGACGCCAACCGCCATCATGGTGGGCACGGGCCGCGGCGCGGAAAATGGCATTCTATTCCGCAACAGCGAGGCTTTGGAAAGAAGCAGCAAGCTAAGCACGATATTGCTGGATAAAACCGGCACCATCACCCGCGGTCAGCCGACGGTCGTCGCGCTTATCAGCCTGCCGCAGAGCGACAAGCGCTCTATCCTGCGCTTTGCCGCGTCAGCCGAAAGCGGCAGCGAACATCCATTCGCCGGGGCATTGTTGACCGAAGCCAAATCTCAAGGCATTGACCTGCTGCAATTGCAATCATTTGAAGCGATTCCAGGCGGCGGCATCCATGCCGCTGTCGGCGGCGCGGATGTCCTCGTGGGCAGCGCGCGTTTCATCGCCGAGCGCGGCATCGACATCAGCCCGCTCGCGTCCGAAAGCGCGGCAGCGCAGGCGCGCGGGCATTCCGTCATCTTGCTGGTTGTGGATGACAAGCTCATGGGCGCGCTGGTCCTCGGCGATACGGTCAAAGCAACTTCTAAATCAGCCATCCAAGCGCTGCGCGAGCGCGGTTTTGACGTGGCGATGATCACCGGCGACAACAAGCGGACAGCTGAAGTTATCGCGGGCGAAGTTGGCATCACGCGCGTACATGCCGAGGTGCTGCCAGCCGACAAAGCGGCGCTTGTCATGGGGCTGCAAGACCAAGGCGGGCACGTCGGCATGGTCGGCGACGGCATCAACGACGCGCCGGCGCTGGCAAGCGCCGATGTCGGCTTCGCCATCGGCACGGGCACCGACATCGCCATCGAAGCCAGCGATGTTACGCTGGTCAGCGGCGAGCTGCAGGCGGTGGTGGCGGCGCTGGACCTCAGCCGGCGCACGATGCGCGCGATTCACCAGAACTTGTTCTGGGCTTTCATTTACAATATTGTGCTGATTCCGGTGGCAATGCTGGGCGGTCTGCTGCCGATGTTCGCGGCGGGCGCGATGGCTTTCTCGAGCGTGTTTGTTGTCAGTAATTCGTTGAGGTTGCGGGGGAGGGAGTTGGGATCCTAAATCGACTATTCTTCTAACAATGTCTTATGTAATTCTAATAGATGCGGATGTAGAGTTCATATGGTAATCGCCGATCTTAGTTCATCAAGCAAGAGGTTTAGAGATGCCAAAAAACAATGCTATCCGTGATCTTATCTATTTTGACTTCGACAAGGCGGCGTCGATTGTAAGCCAGATTGAAGGTGGCATGATAAAGGAGTATCACGACGAAGAAGGTTCATCAAGGGATATTGGAGGTGGGCTTGATGTTCGCCTTGCAAAGATTGGCGGAAGCGCAACTGATACGACTAGCAAACTCGTGGTGAAGAGTGTTCACCACGATCTGCTAGTGCGGGTTGAAGAAGCACTCTTCGAAAAACGAGTTGCGCTCGACATCAACAGCATTCTCTCAACAGAAATAGACGAAATCGACGATTTGCGTGAGATGATAACGGAAAGCCCCTACATTCGCGCCGAAGGTTTCTGCTGCTTTAACGATTATGAACGGATGAAGCGATTCATAAATGGTGTAGAGATGCTTGCCAACTTTCAGATTGGCTCTGCATTTCATTCCACAGGAAAGGTAGATGAGTACTATGCGCTGCAGGAAGCAATTGATCAGCAGGTACGCCAATTGGCAGCAAGTACAGATCAGAACAAGCAGCGTTCAGCAAGAATCAAGCTCGTTAAACTAAAGGAAAAGAAAAAATCATTGGAAAGTGAGTTATCCCATAGCAGAATCGACGAAAACCTCCCAAGCTGGATGGCAAATAGCCTGAACGAATTCATAGATTTGTTCATGCCAAGAAGAAACACATTCATACTTCAGCCAGATGGCAGATTCGAAGACTTCAAGGTCATTTCAAATCTGAAAAGGGAGTGCATCGTCGACACAGACTGGGAACATGTGGTGTTCGCTTACGGCTCAAAGCCCAATGTTAAACTTACGGTTTTTGGACTCGTTACATCAATACCAGAATATTCTCAGTCGAATGCAAATCACTTTGTAAGTGATTCTGCTCAACCTATCAATAATGGCATTCGGCAACTTACACATGCATTCACAAGTGCTTTTGACGGAATCCAACCGTTTGAACAGATTGGACAAATTACATGGTATCCCAGTGTGACTGTGTATCCTATAGCTGTCTACCACAGCGTCAATGTCAAAGACCCAAAATAGAAGCTCGCTAATCACTTGATTGCAACGTGCTACTGCGTTATGATCGTTAGTTTGCATAGGCTCAGTTGTCGAAAGGGCAGGGGTGAATGCTCAAACCCCCGTGACCATCCACTACCACCTCACGACCCAACCAATGCTACCCTGATTCCCTTCTCGCGTCTTACCAACCGCATTCCTCCTGGCTGTCTACGGCAGTTAGAACCAATCTTCGCGCTCTTCCTGCCTTTGTGGTTAAAATCCAGCTACCGAACCCGCCCAAACCCAAGGACTCACCATGACCGCACCCGAAAATCCCATCACCCCATCCGACATCGCCGCCGCCGAAAAACTGCTGGACCTCAACTTCAGCGCCGAACAACGTCAGCAGATGCTCAAGACGCTTGCCGACCGCCGTGATCAATACGAAAGCATCCGCGCCGCCGACCTTGATAACAGCGTGCCGCTCGCGCTCCACTTCAATGTCAACCCCGCGGAGGCCGCGCCAGCCGCCGTCCCGCGCAGCTACGCCATCAGTCCGCAGCCCGCCGTTCAGCGACCGCGAGACCTTGAAGAACTTGCCTTTTTGCCCGTGACGCAGTTGGCGGCATTGCTGCGAACGCGCCAGGTGTCGGCGCTGGAACTGACTGAAATGTACTTGTCGCGGCTCAAGCGCTACGATGCCGCGCTGGAATGCGTCGCCTGCTACACAGAAGACTTGGCTTACGAACAAGCGCGCCGCGCCGATGACGAGATTGCGCGCGGATTATATCGCGGTCCGCTGCACGGCATCCCCTGGGGCGCCAAGGACCTGCTGGCGACGCGCGGCTATCCGACTCAGTGGGGCGCTATGCCCTTCAAGGACCAGGTCATAGACCGCGACGCCACAGTGGTTCGACGTTTGGAAGCAGCCGGCGCTGTGCTCATCGCCAAATTGACACTGGGCGCGCTAGCCAATGGCGACGTCTGGTATGGCGGTACCACCAAAAATCCCTGGGATGCCAGCGAAGGCAGCAGCGGCTCGTCGGCGGGCTCGGGTGCGGCGACCGCCGCTGGCTTGGTCGGCTTCGCCATTGGCACCGAGACTATGGGTTCCATCGTCTCGCCCTCGACGCGCTGTGGCGTCACCGGCTTGAGACCAACCTACGGCCGCGTCAGCCGCGCCGGTGCTATGGCGCTCAGCTGGAGCATGGACAAAATTGGTCCCATGTGCCGCAGCGTCGAAGATTGCGCGCTCGTTTTCAGCGCAATTTATGGTCCGGATGGGCAGGACATGAGCCTGTCGCCGCAGCCATTCGGCTGGGACCCGGACCTCGACCCGCTTCGCCTGCGCGTCGGCTATGCCGCGAGCGCCTTTGAACCGCAAGCTGCCGATTCAGACGACGCCGACAATAAGGACCGCTATCGCGATGACCTAGAAAACAGCCTGGAAGCGCTGGCGGTCATGCGCGCGCTTGGGTTCGAGTTGATTCCGATTGCGCTGCCGGATAGGGAAATCGGAGGCTTATGGACAATTCTGGCAGCCGAGGCCGCCGCCGCCTTCGATCAGATTACGCGCGATGGCTCGGTCGATAGCATGGCGCGCCAAGATGATAGCGCCTGGCCCAATATTTTCCGCGCCGCGCGCTTTATTCCTGCGGTTGAGTACATCAACGCCAACCGCATCCGCAGCCAGCTGATGCAAGATATGGCGCGGGTGATGAGCGCGGTCGATGTCTTCATCTCGCCCAGCTTCGGCGGCAACACCCTGCAGATTACCAATTACACCGGGCATCCCACGGTGGTCTTGCCCAAGGGCTTCAGCGACAAAGGCAGCCCGACCAGCATTTCCTTCATCGGCGGGCTCTATCAAGAGGCGGAAACGCTGGCTGTCGCCAAAGCCTATCAAGATGCCACCGACTGGCATCTACAACGCCCGGACCTCGAAGCGCTAAATCTGAGTAAAGCATCGGCGCAAGGATAACCCTTGGGCAGCCAAATTGCAGAATCGGGGCGCGACTGCTAGCCCAACAGCGCTTCAATCTCGCCGCGCACCCGCTCGTCTTCGTCGCGCTGATACAAGTCGCTTAATAGCTTGCTGCTATCCAATTCCATCGTGCGCCATAGCGCCCAAGCCGCATGGCCGCGCACCAACGCGCTCTCGTCGTAGAGCAGTTGAATCAAGTGGGGAATGGCGCGCGCGTCCCGCCAGTTGCCCGCGGCGACGCATGCATTGCGCACCAGCCGCGCGCGCTTGATGCGCTCAACTGGTGTGCGCCTGAACATGGCACGGAAAGATTCATCGTTGGTCATCAGCAGGTCTGTCAGCTTGGGCGCAACGCGGTCCATATCATAAGGCAGGAAGGCGACCTCGTCCGTTTCTTCGGCAAAACGCTGAAAAGGGCAGACGTCCTGGCAAATGTCACAGCCGAAGATCCAATTGCCGAATTGTGGACGCAGTTCGCGGTCAATCCAGCCTTTGTTCTCGATGGTGTGATAACTGATGCACAAGCGCGAATCCAAGACAAAGGGCTCGGGGAAGGCATCGGTGGGGCAGGCTGCCATGCAGCGCGAGCAGGTGCCGCACATCGTCTCCCGATGCGGCTCATCGTATTCGTCAAATTCGAGCGAGCTGAGAATCTCGCCGATGAAGAAATAGCTGCCGCGCCGAGGATGAATCAGCATGGTATTTTTGCCGATGAATCCCAAGCCCGCTTGCTGCGCGTGGCTGCGCTCTAGGATAGCGCCGGTATCGACGTAAACTTTATGTGTGGTCTTGCGCCCGGCTTCCGCCGCCAGCCATTCGGCGAATTGCGCCAGCCGCAGTTCCAGCACCTTGTGGTAGTCCAAGCCCCAGGCGTAAGCGGCGATGCGCCCGCGTGACGGATCACTTAGAAGCTCGCCAAGAAGCTCGTCGTCCGCTATACGCGTGTAGTAATCCATGCCCAACACTATCATCGATTGCGCTGATGGCATGATCTCGCGCGGGTCTTGCCGCCTTCGCACGCGGTCAGGTCGCGCCATATAGCCCATATTTCCGTGCATGCCCCGCTGAACCCAGCGCAGGTAGGCGGCCAGCGTCGGCGAGGGCTGCGCCGGCGTTATCCCGCAAAGATTAAAGCCGAGTTGTCGCGCTTTCACTTTTACCCCAGTGGCTCGCAAAGTCATAGTGCTTCAGTCAATATCAAGCAATGCCTTCTCCCTGGATATTAGCCTAATACGCGCGGCGCGTCATATCAGCAATCGGCCCAGCCACCTGCCAAGGTTGCAGGAATGCGTGCCACCGGGTGCAGACGCTAAGCCATCCCAGCGAAATTGACTGTCATATTGCGAAACCTTCTATTCATTTATGCTTGTCCTGCGTCCGCCCAACGTCATGCCAAAAGCGCTTTTTCCTATGTTATGTTGGGGACGTCCGACATTTTCATGAGGGGGGTCAATAATGAATAGCGCAACGAATACATGCCTAACTGTCCTGCAATCACTGTCCCGACGGTCCTTATTAAGCGCGGTCATCGCTGCCTGTTTGATTGGGCTGCTGGCACTGCCTGCGCTGGCGCAAGCGCCCCAGCCCAGCGCCAGCGCCACCGCCGACAGCATCACCGTGAGCTGGGACGGCTACAGCGGCTTGGAGACGCACCATTTCTTCGTCGAGCTGCGCCAGGGCAACTATCTCATATATCAGCATCAGCTTGGTAGCTGGGAGCGGCAGCTCACCATCAACAACAGTCATCTGCAAGGGTACTGGACGGTGCAGCTACAGCCGAACACGGACTACACGGCGACGCTGGTCGTCAACGCGCTGCGCGACTTCCAATATAACGGCAGCACCTACCAACGTTTCGAGCGCATGGAATCGTCAACCACGGTCAGAACGGGAAATGGCGCTGGCAACAGCAATACCGTTCCGGCCCTGGGGCTTAGCATCAGCGACATTAGCGCAAATGCTTTCACGGTCCATTGGAATAGCATTGGCGAAGGCGCATTTTATTTGGTTGACGTCTACCACAACGGGGATTTTGCGACCAACAATTACTCGGAAGGTCTGTCGCTTCGCATCGATTGGGGCCTCGCGCCAAATACGGAATACCGCATTGAGCTGATGGGCGTACCGCAAACATCACCCAATTATTTCGACTGGAACCGCAAGAGCAGCGAAGTCGCCTCTGTCCGCACATCGGCATGAGGCTCGGCGCAGCGAAACATACGGAGGCGGCGGCAGCGCCGCCTCTTTTTTGTCCGCCGCCAATTAGTGTTGAGCCTGCGCGGGTGCCCGTCCGCTCTCAGCCTAGCTCGCTGCGGGCGGATACTCGATCTCGGTCAAGGTTGCGACGATGGTTTCCCAAGACGCCGGCGCGTCAAACTCAACTTCAATCGTCCGCTTGCCCGCATCGCCGTTGACGGTGGTGATGCCGTCCAGCTCACGCAGCTCGTTCTTGATCGCCTGCACACAGCCCATGCAATGAATGTTTGGCACTTCAAATGTTTTGCTGGTCATGATCGTTTCTCTCCTATTCAAAGCTAGCTTATCGGCAAAATGACCGTCTCACATAAGTAATTCCAAGTTAGACATACGAAAATCTGTGCCGCTACAAGCCCCAGCCCCTTCCCGCCATCTCTGTGGCGGGCATCTCCAAGATGAGGGAAGGGGAGCTATTCTAGCGATTACGCGAGTTTGAAGCCCCTCCCTCTTTATGGGAAGCATCCCACGAAAACAGGGGACCGAGGGGGCATAGGGCCTTGGGGTGGGGGAAACGTGGCATTTCAAATTGTTGCACCACTTACTTCCACTCACATGAAAGCCTGTATGCCGGTTTGCGCGCGCCCCAAAATCAGAGCGTGAATATCGCTCGTGCCTTCGTAAGTGTTGACCGCCTCCAGGTTCATCACATGGCGGATGACGTGAAATTCGTCGGAAATGCCATTGCCGCCGTGCATATCTCGGGACATACGCGCGATATCCAGCGCCTTGGCGCAGGAATTGCGCTTGACCAAAGATATCATCTCGGGCTTGGCTTTGCCCTCATCCCAGAGGCGTCCCACGCGCAGCGCGCCTTGCAAGCCAAGCGCGATGTCCGTCATCATATTGGCGAGCTTGAATTGAATCAGTTGATTGGCAGCCAGCGGACGACCGAACTGCGCCCGCTCCAGCGTGTACCTGCGCGCGGCATGCCAGCAGAACTCCGCCGCCCCCAGCGCGCCCCAGGCGATGCCAAAGCGTGCGCGATTCAAACAGCCAAAGGGACCTTTCAAGCCACTTGCCCGGGGCAGCAGATTCTCGTCCGCGACCATCACCTCGTCCATGACAATTTCGCCCGTGCTGCTGGCGCGCAAACTGAACTTGCCCTCAATACTCGGCGTGGACAATCCAGCCATGCCGCGCTCGAGGATGAAGCCGCGGATTGTGCCGTCGCGGCCGCTAGCGTCTGCGTAAGTCTTCGCCCACACGATGAAAACATCGGCAATCGGAGAATTGGTGATCCACATTTTGCTGCCATGCAGTCGCCATCCGCCGGCGACTTTCGTCGCGCGCGTTTCCATCGCGCCAGGGTCGCTACCGTGATTCGGCTCGGTCAAGCCAAAGCAGCCGATCCACTCGCCATTGACCAGCTTGGGCAAGAATTTCTCGCGCTGCGCATCGCTGCCATAGGCGTAAATGGGATAAATCACCAGCGAGCTTTGCACGCTCATGGCGCTGCGATAGCCGCTGTCGACGCGCTCAATCTCGCGTGCGATTAGCCCATAAGTGACGTAGTTTAAGCCGGCACCACCATATTCTTCTGGCAGCGTCGCACCCAACATGCCCAGCGCAGCCATCTCGTGATAAATTTCGTGGTCGAAGTTCCCGCTGCGGTTGGCTTGCAGAATACGCGGCATGAGCTTGCTCTGGCTGTATTCGCGCGCCAGATCGCGCACCATGCGCTCCTCTTCGTTCAACTGCTGGTCTAGCAGGAAGGGGTCGCGCCACTGAAACTGACTTGTCATTTGCACCTCGGCAGCTCAATTGCCAACTATCATACCGAGACCCGCGGGCAAAGTGAACGCGGAATACCTGCAAGGAGCAATTTCATCAAGCAATGGATGCAAGGAAATTCTATTGTGTCAAGGCTTTGCAAAATTGCTAAGATGTATAGTTGTATAGGTCCATATAGTAGCGCAACACGAGACTGACTAAAGCGTTGTTTATGATGGTAAATGTTGAAAGGAAGCATCAGGATGGGTGCAAAACACGGCCGGTGGTGCAATTCGCGCACGTTTCCAATGCAATGCAAATACTGTGGCGAGCGAATCTTCTACTATTCATGTGATTGTGGCTCGAAGCTGTTTTTCGACAGATTAGGTCAACCTTGGCCAATTCACCGTTGCGAAGGATTCGCTCCAAAGCCGATATTATCACGCTTGGGACAGGAAGATCTGTCCGGTAGTTTATTGAGTTATATGAATGTGGGTCTTTCAAAAGACTTGTCTAGGATAATTGAAGACAATCTTGACCACCAGTATGTTGACGACATAAAGCGAGCCGAGAAGGACGAAAAGAATCGATTAAAGCATTCTTCCTTGCTTGTAAGACAAGACCCTTATCATGGTTGCCGCAGTCGCGAACGCGGAATCATAACTGAACTTATTCGCAACGCGAACATTCTCAAAAAGGCTGGTATGGTGGACTCGTCCGTTCGCGTCGCGCAACTCGAAAGGTTTGCCAGCAAACCCTTGGTTCAAATAACGATTCATACTGGCGCATTGGCTGAAGATGAATCCGAAAATTGCAGTTTCACGTTTTTTGTTGAAGCACAAATCGTCGATGAATTGCAACTTTTTAAGGGTTGTCTTGTGATTGCAGATTTACGCGGCATTGTTGTAGTATCTCGATTCCCAATTTGGGTTTGTGACAAGCTGATGGAGATATCCTGAGTGCAACATTAGCTTAAATTAACCCACAACCCTCCTCCGCCAACTCCGCCGTGCGCTCCACCCCGCCCAGCGCAGCCATCTCGTGATAAATTTCGCGGTCGAAGCGCTCGCTGCGGTTGGCTTGCAGAATACGTGGCATGAGCTTGCTCTGGCTGTATTCGCGCGCCATGCGCTCCTCTTCGTTCAACTGCTGGTCTAGCAGGAAGGGGTCGCGCCACTGAAACTGACTTGTCATTTGCACCTCGGCAGCTCAATTGGCAACTAACATACCGAGACCCGCAGCCAAAGTGAACTAAGAATAACAATGTGAATCATTGCAATCGAATCAGCCCCACTTTTAATATGCACGCCCAATGCACCTTCGCGCCAGCGCATCGGGCGCGCCAAGTCTAGCCGATTAGCGCAATGCCTTTCGCCGCAAGCGCCCGGTTATATGCCGCGAGGTCGCCTTCTTTCAAGGCGTCGAAGCGCTTGATTTGCTCGCTTATGAGCCCGGAGAGTTTTTCAAAAACGAGATAGGCTTGCTCGGTCGGCGGATATTCCCCCAGCGCAACGACGGATGGCAAGGCAGCCAAGCGCCGCAAGGCATCGGTGCCGCTGTTGACACGGCCGGGCCAGCCTTCGCGCAGGTCCGGAATCAGAATCCCTTTCTCAATTTCTAGGACCGCTTCGCGCAAAGCCCGGGCGCGTTCTGCCAGGTCCTTGGTTTGCTCAGCCTTGTTTTGCTCAGATTGAGTCAACCGCTCGCCGAGGCTGCCCAACTGATTGCGATGGCTGCGCATCGAATTGATAGCCTCGGTCGCCTCGGCGTAGCAATCGTAAATGGTCTTGAGCAAGCCATATTGACGCTCAAGCTCGTCTTGGCTTGCCGCGGAAGTGGCATCCTTTACCAGGTTGAATGTCTGCGTCTGAACATCCTCTGCGACGTGTAAGGCAACCTGATATTGCCCGGGCGCAACAGTCGGTCCTGGCATGCGCTCAAACTGTTTGTCAGCGCCGCTTAACTTGGGCGAATCCGGCAAGCGCATATCCCAGACGAAGCGATTCCAGCCGACATCGGCTGTGAGGAATAGCGCCGTTTTATCTCTTTTCTCCTTTTGCGCTTGGCGGTCGCCATCGTCCATGCTGTAGAATTCACGCAGTCGCTTGCCAGCCTTATCCGAGAAAGTCAACTTGATTTTGCCTTCAGGCGCTGCGTGCAGGTAATAAGTGACCATGACCCCGCGCGGCAGATTCTCGCCCGAATCGAGGAAGTTTCGTTCTACAGCATTTTGCTCGGTGCGTGAATGGGTGTAAGCAGCCATCACGCCGGTGGAACTCATATAGGTCTTGCCCGGCTGATCAATCAAGCGCCGCCCGTCAATACTCTCCAGGATGCGCTGGGTATCACGCGGCTGCAGCAACAAAGACCGCGACGGCGCTGCCGCGTCTGCCAATTGATGCAGGCGGGTCAAATCATCGAGAATCCAAAACGAGCGCCCATGGGTCGCGGCAATCAGATCATTACGCTTGACTAGCAAATCGTGAATCGGCGTGACGGGCAAATTCAGCTGCAAACGCCGCCAATTGAGCCCGTCATCAAAGGAACAATAGACCCCTGTCTCGCTGCCTGCATAGAGCAAGCCCGCGCGCGCCGGATCGCAGCGGATAACACGGGTAAAGTCCTCTGCAGCTATGCCCGCGTTAATGCGCGCCCAAGTCTGCCCATAGTCGCTCGTCTTGTACAGATAGGGCGCGTAGTCATCCATTTTGTAGCGGGTCGCGGCCAGATAGCATGTCGCGGCATCATGCGGCGAGGGTTCCAGCATGCTGATTAGCGACCATTCGGGCAAATCCACCGGACTTATGTCTTGCCAACTTTCGCCATGGTCGCGGGAGATGTGAACCAAGCCGTCGTCCGAGCCTGCCCACAAGACTCCTGCTTCATGCGGCGATTCGGCAAAGGAAAAGACGGTAGCGTAGACCTCTGCGCCAACGGCATCGCGATTGATGGGCCCGCCGGTGACCTGAAGCGTTTCGGGGTCGGCGCGCGTCAAATCCGGGCTGATTGGCTGCCAGCTATTGCCTTCGTCCCTGGACATGAAAATGATGTTGCCGCCAACGTAGAGCGTATTCGCATCATGTGGCGAGAAAACGATGGGGTATGTCCAGGCGAAGCGGTATTCATGGTCGGCCGCCGCTTCCCCCGCCATCATCTCGGGCCAAGTTGTAACCAGCCGCAGCTGCTTGGAACGATGGTCGTAACGCTGCAAGCAATTGCCCCCGCCCGGCGAACTGCCGATAGCGCCGACAAATATGATGTCATCATTGTCCGGCTTGACGGCAATATAGCCGCTTTCGCCCGTGCCGGCGATGAAGCCGTCCATCCACATGAGCGAGGACTTGCTGTTGCGGCTCGGCACGGCGACGCTGCTATTGTCCTGCTGTGTGCCATATACAAAATAAGGGTCGCGATTGTCCGCCGCGACATGATAGAACTGCGCTGTTGGCTGATTAAATATTGTCGACCAAGAATCGCCGCCGTTGAAAGAGACACAGGCACCACCATCATTCCCCTGCACCATGCGCTGAGGGTTGTTGGGGTCAATCCACAGGTCATGGTTGTCGCCGTGCGGGGTGCCAATCATCGCATAGCTGCGGCCGCCGTCAACCGACTTCCAGAAGCGCAGATTGTTGACATAAACCGTGTCCGCGTCTTGTGGATCGGGACTTAGGTGCATGTAATACCAGGCGCGGGAGATGATGTCGTTGTTGCGCGCGACATATTGCCAGCTATCGCCATAGTCCTCGGAACGGTACATGCCGCCGTCTTGATGCTCGATCAAAGCATAGACGCGCCCTGGCTTGGCGGGTGACGCGGCAATGCCAATCTTGCCCAGCAGGCCCTGCGGCAAGCCCTTGTTTGACGAGATATTATGCCAAGTGTCGCCGCCATCCATCGAGCGCCAGATGCCACTGTCTTCGCCGCCACTGCTTATCATATGGAAGTTGCGATAGGCTTCCCAAATCGTAGCGTATATGATGCGCGGATTGTTCTCGTCGATGCTCAAGTCGACTGCGCCAGCCTTGTCACTGACAAAAAGCACATGCTGCCAGGACGCGCCGCCGTCTGTCGATTTGAAGACCCCGCGCTGTTTATTGCGCCCGAATGCGTGCCCCAATGCCGCGACGAAGACGGTATCTGGGTCGCGCGGGTCGATGCGGACCTTGCCGATGTGGCGGGTATCTTCCAAGCCGATATGCCGCCAACTGCGGCCGGCATCGGTGGATTTGTATACACCGTCCCCATGCGAGACATCAATGCGGATGGTCGCTTCGCCAGTACCGGCGTAGATGACGTTGGGATCAATTTGCGAGACTGCCAGCGCCCCCACCGAAGACCTGTTGAAATAGCCGTCGGAAATGCAGCGCCAGTATTGCCCGGCGTCATCGGTTTTCCATACGCCGCCGGCGCAAGCGCCGAAATAGAAGGTGCCGAGCTCGCTGGGGTCGCCGGCTACGGTGACGACGCGTCCGCCGCGGAAGGGCCCGATGCAGCGCCAGCGTCCAATGTTGTCGAGGGGAAGGGTCATGGTGATTTCGCTTTCCTTGTGGATGGATGAGTTGAGGGCTATTGTAGCGTGGAAGCTAGATCTCATGCTATTTTGCATCCATTGCATTTCCGTCGATATTGGCGGACAATGTTTGATACATGATGGTTCATACTTTCAGAATGGAGGTGATAATCCATGTTGATTAGGTTTTGTGTTGAAAACTTCTTGTCATTTAAGGATGAGGTCGAGTTTTCGATGGTTGCGGGCGAATCTGATGAGCATCCCGATCACATTCACAATGTTCGAGATATGCGAATTTTAAAGACTGGCGTGATTTTCGGGGCAAATGCGTCGGGAAAAACCAATCTTATAAAGGCAATGAGCTTTGCCCAAAACTTCATTACAAGCGGGGAACTCAAGACCGATGCCCTCGAGCTAACTCCGTTTTTGCTTGACAGCGAAAACGCTGCGAAGCCCTCGGAATTCCTGTTTGAGATTCAATGTGGAATCGCGCAATGTTTTCAATACTACTTCTCCGTAGATCGGCAGCGAGTGCATAAGGAGACTCTGCACGAGATTCATCCCAAAGGCGCTAGAGTGATGTTTGAGCGCGCAACCGACTCGCAAGGCCATAGCAAAGTAGAGATTGGAGAAGACTATGTTTTGGTCACAAATGAGAAAGATCCCTTTGATTTCGTTCCTAATATACGTGCGAACCAACTGTTACTTTCCATAGGCAAGCAAATTGACGGAAGAATCGCATTTCTTGACATTATCTACGATTGGTTTGACCAAACGCTTGTAACGGTATTTCCTGAATCGATTCCGACGCAAGGCATTGGCCTTGGAATAATGAGAGACTCTGATTTTCGGGACAGGCTTAGAGACATACTTGAGTTTCTGGACTTAGGAATTGACAATGTAGATCTAGTACAAATCGAATTCGATGCCGCATCAGAATTGCCAGACGAGTTTAGGGAACATGTCAAAGGACTCGTCAAGGAAATACAAAATGACTCCGACGAAAAAGTAATAATTGGTCAATATGGAATCGAACACTATCTCGTTGTGGACGCGGATAATAACTACTCAAGGTACAAACTCCTTACACTGCATCAAGTAAGTGGAGAGGATCGTTACATTGCGTTTGACTTGGCAGCGGAATCAGACGGCACTCGACACTTGCTCGAACTCATGCCGGCACTTTTAGGCTTGCACAATAGCAATTCCGAATACGTTTTCATTATTGACGAACTTGACAGAAGCATTCATGCACATTTGACCGGCAAAGTCGTCGAACTCTTTTTGAAGAATTCAGGCAACAGAGAAAGTCAACTTATAGTGACGTCGCACGATACAGGGCTATTGGATCTGGACCTTCTTAGACGAGACGAAATCTGGTTTTTAGAGAAGGAATCAACTGGCGCTTCGTCGCTCTACTCGCTCGAAGAGTTTAGACTTCCAAAGAATATGAATATCGAAAAAGGATATCTTTTCGGTCGCTTCGGCGCGATCCCCGTGAGTCCCAGCCTTGACAGCCTCGCGTGGTTGCGTGAAACATGAGGACAAGGCGGTATACCGACAGAGAGCGGATTGCTGGCAGAAGAGACATTAGGAAACTCTTTGTCATCGTTACGGAAGGTACTAAAACAGAGAAAACCTATTTTGACGACCTTGCAGCAGACAAAAGATTCAATCATCCGAGTGTTCACGTAGAGACCATTCAATCCGGGGATTCGTCACCTGAACATGTCTTAGCCAGACTTACCGAATTCAATAATGAATACGAGCTTGGCGACAATGATGAATTGTGGCTCGTAATCGACCGGGACAGGTGGGAAGTTCCCATGCTTAGCCGTGTCACACGAGAGGCATTTCAAAAGAGATTTCGCGTAGCAGATAGCAATCCAGCCTTTGAAATATGGCTCTTACTGCATCACCGGTCACTTGATGATTATACAGAAGAGGAGATAACGGAACTGCAAGCAAACCGTAGATTCGGCAGCAGAACGCGATTGGAGAAGGAATTGATTTCAATCTGCGGGTCTTACAGCAAGTCGAATCTCAAGACTTCAGGCTATCTTTCACACGTAACAATTGCTATTGAATACGCAAGAAAGACTGATCTATACCCCGACGACCGCTGGCTTAACTGTCTGGGCACCCGCGTCTACAAACTTGTCCAATCCATCATCGACTCTTCACCCAAGCAGCCCGGCAATTAACTCCGCCGCGCGCTCGGCCCCACCCAGCGCAGCCATCTCGCGCGCAAAGCGCCGCGCGTTCTCCTGTACCCATTCCGCTTCCAACAGCGCCTTCGCGCCTTCGCGCAGTTGACCCCGCCGCACGTCATGCGCCGTTAGATGCAAGCCGACTTTCGCCTCCGCCACCCGCCGCGCTTGAATGCGCTGGTCGGCGGCGTGCGGGACCACTATCTGCGGTAATCCATGTACCAAGGCGCGATGCGTCGTGCCCATGCCGCCGTGATGAATGACGAGCTTGCAGCGTGGCAGCGTCTGCTCATAAGGTGCCCAATTCAATAGCCGCGTACCGGCCGGCAGCGCGCGCTTCAGCTCGGCTTTCTTTTCGGGCGCGATAGGGTTCCAACCAAGCGTGACGATTGGGATGATGCCTTCATGGGCGAGCGCCTGCGCCGCCCAACTGTAAAAACCTAAATCCCCGGTAAATACCGTGCCCAGCGTGACCAAGCCCAGCGGCTTGTCCATGGGAATATCCGCCAGCCAGCTTGTCGGCGCAGCGGTTGCCTCGCCGGCGCGGCCACCGACAAATTGCGTCTGCGGGAGCATCAACTCAAGTTCGGATTGATACCATGTCGGCGTGAAATAGGTAACATGCAAATGGTCGCTGCGGATGGCGGGCGCGGCACCCTGGGAGAAGTTGCGGCCAGCGACGCCGAAGCGCGCGCATAAGCGCTGAATGCGCTGCTGACTGTCGCTGCTCAGGTTGCGCTGTACCGGGAATAAACTGTTCTCGTCCAGTGTCATCTGCGCAGGCCAGCCGCAAATGACCAGCGGCAAATCCAGCGCGTCGGCGGCGATGGCGGAAGCGCTAAGAAAAGGGTCGGATACGATGGCCTCCGGCGCGCCGATTTCGGCTGCCAGGCTCAAAAGCCCGTCCACGGCATGGGCGACCAACTCTTCGCTCAGCCAAGTATCGAGCGCGCGGCGATAGCGTATCGTTACCGCTTCTTGTGGCGCTATCGCCGACAGATCGGGCGGCGGCGGCGGGGGCCAAAGCCAGCCAGTTTTATCGATGGCGCGGAAGGCAATGCCGGCAGCTTGCAGCGCGCTTTGCAGCGGCGCTTCGCTAAGCCAAAGGATCTCGTGCCCTTGGGACTGCAATACCTGCGCCGTTTTGAGGAAGCCGCCCCAATCGGTGTGGCTGTACAAAGGCGCGGAAATGAACCAGAAAGATGCCATACCTTGCTTGCTCTATTCGCTATACCGGCTGTGGCATGCGCAAGTAGGGCTTCAGGTATTGCCCGGTGAAACTTGCCTCGACTTGCGCCACTGCTTCGGGGGTGCCTTGCGCGATAATCTTGCCGCCGCCGCCGCCGCCTTCGGGACCGAGATCAATGATATGGTCGGCTATCTTGATGATGTCCAAGTTGTGCTCGATAACAACGATTGTGTTGCCGGCGTCGGCAAGCTCGTGCAAAACATTGATCAACTTGGCGACATCAACCGCGTGCAAGCCCGTTGACGGCTCGTCTAATATGTAAAGCGTATTGCCTGTTGCCCGTTTGGATAATTCGCGGCTGAGCTTGATGCGCTGGGCTTCGCCGCCGCTCAAGGTTGTTGCCGGCTGCCCAATGCGTATGTAGCCGAGTCCCACGGCGTCCAGCGTGGCGAGCTTGCGGCGGATTCGCGGCAGATTATCGAAGAATTCTATCCCCTCGCTGACGGTGAGATTGAGTACGTCGGCAATCGACTTGCCTTTGAAGTGAACTTGCAGCGTCTCGCGGTTGTAGCGCGCGCCACGGCAAACTTCGCATTGCACATAGACGTCAGGCAAAAATTGCATTTCAATTTTGATTAACCCTTGCCCTTCGCAGTTTTCGCAGCGCCCACCTTTGACATTAAAGCTGAATCGACCGGCTTTGTAACCGCGGACCTTGCTTTCCGGCAATTCTGCGAACAAGCTACGAATGTCATCAAACATCTTGGTATAGGTGCCAGGATTGCTGCGCGGCGTTCGCCCGATTGGGCTTTGATCGATGTTGATGATCTTGTCAATCTGCTCTGCGCCGGTGATGGCGTCGTGGGGACCGGCGCGCTCGCGCCTGCGGTTGATCATCTGCGCCAAGCGGCGATAAAGCGTCTCGACAACCAATGAAGATTTCCCGCTGCCGCTGACGCCGGTAACGCAAATAAGCTTACAGAGGGGGAAACGCGCGTCAATACATTTTAGGTTGTTCGCGCGCGCGCCTTCTATGGTTAAGTACGCGCCGTTGCCCGGGCGCCTGCTATCGGGCAAGGGAATCTCAAAGCGGCCCGCCAGGTAGTCGCCCGTCAAGCTGCCAGCCGCGAATTCGACCTGCTCGGGTGTTCCGGCGGCGACCACTTCTCCGCCATGCTCGCCCGCGCCGGGTCCTAGGTCAATCAGCCAATCCGAAGAGCGCATGGTGTCTTCGTCATGCTCCACCACCAGTACCGTGTTGCCCAAATCGCGCAGGCCCGTCAATGTGCGAATCAGCCGTTTATTGTCGCGCTGGTGCAATCCAATCGAAGGCTCGTCCAGCACATAAAGCACGCCTGTCAGCTGACTGCCGACTTGGGTCGCCAAGCGAATACGCTGCGATTCGCCGCCGCTCAAGGAGGCTGCGCTGCGCGATAATGACAGATAGTTCAATCCGACATTGCTCAGGAATCCAACCCGGGCTTCCAATTCCCGCATCACTTGGTGGGCAATCTGCTGCTCGCGTTTGCTTAGTATTGCCCGCTCGCCACGCAGCGAATCAACCCAGTCTTTCAGCTCGTCAATTGGCATTTGGGTAATGTCGTGAATCGTCTTCTCATTGATGGTCACGGCAAGCGCTTCTGGGCGCAGGCGCTGACCTAGGCAGACGCGGCAGGGAATCTCGCTCATGTATTCGCTAATTTTGTTGCGGATATAGTCGGAAGCGGTCTGTTGGTAGCGGCGTTGGAGATTGGATATCACGCCTTCAAAACTTGTTGGATAGGTCCGTTCATAACCGTTGGTATGCCGGTATTTTATCTCAAATATTTCGCCGTCGTTGCCATAGAGAACCAATTCCTGGTCGCGTCTGCGCAGTTGTCTCCAGGGCAGTTCCAAGCGAAGTCCATATTTTTCCGACAAGCTTTCAAATACATTCCAGGTCCAGCTGTTCTTGCCGTCCAGGTTCCAACCGTTTGCGTTAATCGCGCCGTCGGCAATGCTCAGGCTTGTATCTGGCACTATCATATCCGGGTCGATTTCTAGGCTGAAACCCAATCCTTGGCAGTTTGAGCAAGCGCCGCTGGGCGTGTTGAAGCTGAAGAGGCGCGGTTCGGGCATTGGGACGCTGCCATGCCCATTGGGGCAAGCCAAGTCTTCGCTGAAGAGATGATCAATCGAGTTCTGCCGGTCACTTACATCTTGGATAATGATTCTGCCATCGCCCAATTCCAGCGCGGTTTCGATGGCGTCTGTCAGGCGCGTTTCAAATGCCGTCGCTGCTTCGGAAGATGGGTCCTCATAGCGGCGAATTATCAAGCGGTCAACGACGATTTCAATATCGTGAATCACGTACCGGTCTAGCTCGATTCTCTCGTCCAGGTCGCGCATGTCGCCGTCAACGCGCACACGCGCGAAACCCTGTTTGGCGATGTCTTGTAAGGCTTTTTTGTGATTGCCCTTCTTGCGATGAATCACCGGGGCGAGAATTTGAATCCGGCTGTCGCGCGGCATCTGCTGTACCTGGTCGACAATCTGCTGCGCGCTCTGGGCGGAAACCTCAAGCCCACAGGTCGGGCAATGCGGGATGCCGACGCGCGCGAAGAGCAAGCGCAAGTAGTCATATATCTCGGTAACAGTGCCAACCGTCGAGCGCGGGTTATGGCTGACGCTCTTTTGGTCGATGGATACAGCCGGGCTCAAGCCTTCGATTTGGTCAACATCCGGTTTTTCCATCAGCCCCAGAAACTGCCGGGCATAGCTGCTCAAGCTTTCAACATAACGGCGCTGACCTTCGGCGAAGATGGTATCAAATGCCAAGGAAGACTTGCCAGAACCGGATAGCCCAGTGATGACCACCAGGCGATTGCGCGGAATCTCCACGTCGATATTTTTCAGGTTGTGTTCGCGCGCGCCGCGCACAAGGATTTTGTCTTGCAACATGCTTGTCTATCCGGGTTTGATTTCGTGTTGAATTCGTAATGAAGGCTCGGTTGAATCAGTTAAGCCAATTGCGGATGCTAGGACACTGCTTGCGGATGTGTATCCAAGTGTATCCATGTTTATCCATAAGTATCCACGGAATGCTGCCGACGAAAGCCTATTGTAACCAAAATACAAATAGCATTGAACAGACAAATCATGGTCCCGCATCCATTTCGGCAAAACTGCTGTAATTGCCTTGGCATATTGGCATACAGGCAAGGCGGCGAATGTTCTCCTAATTACAGCGCCAAGAGCGCTGCCGCAAGATCTCTCCCCAGCCTGATAATCGCATGCAAATCGTCCCTGTTTTCCAGCACCGCGACATAAGCAAAAGCAGATTTGTCCCTTTTTCTCACATAGCCATTCAGCCATAACTGCGTACTTTCACCCGAGCGCGCTATGGCGATATGCGCGCCGACCTCATTATCGCTAACGTCAAGATCGCTAGCGTCAATTTCACTAGGTAAATCAGGTAAAGCAGGTAAATGATTCCAAGTCGTCTGAAACAAGTCGCGCAGTCTAGCGGCTGTGTCGCGCTGCAGCATGACGCGAGCGCTCGGCCCGGGCTTCTGTACCCATTTTACTGCGCCAGGCTGGCGGATGCCCGACAAAACAGTTGGCATTGGCGCGGTGCCATCACCGGCAATCGCGGCAATGATGGCAGCCATCTGTAAGGGACTGATAGTGAGATTGCCTTGTCCCAAAATATCGCGCTTCTGCGCAGCTTTATTCAATTCGCTTGGCGCGCCGAGTCCGCCGCCAGCAACCGGGAAGCCCGCCAGGGTAATCCGTTCATCCAAAATAAATCTCTCGATGAGCCTGGCATAGCTGTCAATATTCAGCGTCGCCTGGTAGCTGACAAAGGGAGCCGGGCAGCCGAAAATAAATGCTTCGATGAGCGTGATATCTTCGCTGGCTGGCTGCAGCAAGCACTCGGAACGCAAGCCTGGTTCGAGTTCAACAGGCGCATCTGCCTCTGTAAAACGTGTAGACAGGTCATAGCCGGTTTCAATCGCATGCGCCAGCCACAGGATTGTCATAACGGAGCCCGGCTGGTATAGACCTTGCACAGCGCGGTTGAAAAAAGGCTTGCCCGCGTCGGCGACTAGACTTTCCCAATTCTCATCAAGCTTGTTTGGGTCGTAACCGGGGGTACTGACTATTGCGGCAATCGCGCCGCTCGCCGAATCCATCACGATGACCGCGCCTTGATATGCTTGCATAGCGCTCGCCAGCGCATCCTGGACAGCAGCCAGGACTGTTAGCCGCAGGTCAGCGCCTTCTCGCGGTGCTTTTAGGTTCTCGCGCCGGAAATAGTTCGCTAATGTATCGGACGCTCCGCTGCCACTCAAGTCTTGGTCGAACGCGGCTTCGACGCCTCCGGAGCCGTATCGCAAGCTGTAATAGCCGGTTAGGCTGTATGTCGACGGGCGCAGATAGGCTCTGCGCAGGCCGCCGTTGTTTTGCACACTCTCGACCAGCAATTCCCCCTGACGGTCATAAATGCTGCCGCGACGGATTCGCGCGAGCGCCTCAATCAATCGCGGATTGTCATCTCGTAGCAATATGCTGCCTTGCCCAGCCAGGGCCCAATATGCCGCTGCTAGGGCTATCGCCGCGAAGCACAACAGCGCCGCCAGCATCAAGCCCCTGATTGCCGCGACCGCAGTCATCCGCCCGCCTCGGAAGACAAACGAATTAGGATGCCAATCATTACATAGCTAATGAGCAAGGAACTGCCGCCATAACTGAAGAAGGGCAGTGTAAGGCCTGTTAAGGGGATGAGCTTGAGCGCGCCAGCCATAATCATGATTGCTTGCACGGCTAACATAGTGGACAAGCCAATCGCAAAATGACGGCGATATGCGCTGGTGGAATGCCGCAGCCCGATGCTAATGCCACGCAGCGTTAAGACCGCGAAACAGCAAATTATGCCGATGACCCCGAGCAAACCCCATTCTTCGGCTAGTGCCGCGAATATAAAATCCGAATGCGCGACTGGTACATAGAACGGGAACCCTTGCCCCAAGCCGGCACCCAATAAGCCACCTGCGCTAAATGCCATCAGGCTTTGTACAATCTGGTAGGCGCTGCTGTCTGCCTCGATCCATGGATTCAGCCAGATGTCGACGCGCAGTCGGACGACATCGAAGAAATGATATGCGAAGAAACCAGCCACAAACACCAGCGCCGCGCCGCCAGCAATCACGCGCCAGTCGCCGCTAGTCATAAACAACATCAGCAGGAATACGACTAAGAAGAGCATGGCGGTACCCAAGTCGCGCTGCCAAATGAGCATGACTATGGACAGTGCCGAGATTAAAGCACTTGGCGCGAGCAGCCGCGGCGAGTGGGCTGGCGCGCCGCTGGGCTTGTCGGCGAGCAAGATCGTCGCAGCGCCTTCGCCAAGATAGCTGGCAAGGAATGCGACCAAGACCAGTTTCATTAACTCGGATGCTTGAAAATAGAAGCTGCCAAAGCCCAGCCACAAACGCGGCTCGTCGGCAAAGCCCGATGGATTGCTGCCAAATGCGATGGTGGCGAGCATGACCGCCACTGTTCCCGCCAGCATGACATAGCGGTAGGTGCGCATCCAGCGCAAGACATGCGGAAAAACTGCGACCAGCAGCAGCGCCCCAGTTGCGATAAGCAGCCAAAGTTCTTGCCGCTGCGCAAAAGCCGGTGCCAAGCGCGTGATTGCCAGCAAGCCCCAAGCACTCATAAACATGACGATTGGGAACAAGATTGGGTCACGCTGCGGTAGAAAATGGTCGAGAATTTTCCCGCCCAGCAGCGCGCAGCATAGCCAAAGGGCGGGACCGCTCCAATTATTCCGCGCAGCGCTGCCGCTTAAGCCGAGAACCAGGGCATTTGTCGCGATGAATGCGCCGGCAAGCGCAAGCAGCAGCCATTGCTGTCGGCTTTGCGCCAATGCCCTGCTTGCCAGTCTAACGGTCCGCGCTGGCATCAAGATTCAATACGCGCGCCAAAATGGGTCCCAGCCGCTCAATCGTCCCCTTATCCATTACGGAGCGCGATGTTGCCAGCGCGGTATCGAGCGCGCTGTGCGCCGGAACAGTTTTCTCTTCGTCGATTTTGGCAATCGCCCCTGCCAGCGCTTTCTTCACAGTCTCGATGTTTTTTGACAGCGTCTGAATGACCATGTCCGAGGTGACCGCTTCTTCCTCCTCGTGCCAGCAATCGTAATCCGTGACATGGGACAGCGAAGCGTAGTCAATTTCCGCTTCGCGCGCCAGGAAGGCTTCTGGCGCGCTGGTCATGCCGATTAGATCGCAGCCCCAGGCGCGGAATAAATGGCTTTCGGCGCGGGTCGCAAAACGGGGACCATCTTCTACCAAGAAGACGCCGCTGCGATGCGCTGTGCCGCCGACTGCTTCTACGGCATCGGCGATGATTGCGCGCAAGTAAGCGCTCATCGGGTCGGCAACGGAGATATGCGCTACCAAGCCCGATTCAAAGAATGAACGGGACCGGGTGTGAATCGTATAATCAACGATTTGGTCGGGCGTGATGATATGCCCGGGCGCATAATCTTCCCGCAAAGAGCCGACGGCGTTCACCGCGATGATGAAGCGCGCGCCAAGTTTTTTGAGCGCAAAAATGTTGGCGCGATAAGGCAATGCCGCGGGCGAAAGCAGATGTCCCTCGCCATGTCGCGGCAGAAAAGCGACGCGTTTGCCGCTCAAGCTGCCAACTTTGATTGCCCCGCTCGGCTTGCCGAAGGGCGTATCGACTTCGACGCTAAGCACATCGCTGATGTTTGGCATATTGTAGAGGCCCGAGCCACCAATAACCGCGATTTTCGCTTGTTCCATCTGTTCCATCTGTTCAGTCTGCTCCATTTGTTCCATCGTTGCACTCCTTATACCTTTGATTTATTCTGTCGCGTGCATTCTAGCGACTTATGCGCCGGAGGATTTGGTACTGACAGCATCAGTCGGTACGAGCAGCGACCGATGCGAATCACATCGCCATCGGACAGGGCTGCGCGCTGCTGAATAATTTCATCGTTGAGCAGCGTACCATTGCCGGGCTCGCGGTCTGCTAGCCACCATTCGTCCTTATTCAGAAAGATGCGGGCATGAAAGGCGCTGGCGGATTCGTCGTCTACGATGATGGCATTGCTGGCAGATTTGCCCAAGGTAGTATTTGGCAGCAGCGTGAAGCGCTTGTCAAGACGAAGGTCGCCAGTCTGATTGTCAATGGCGGCTAGTAGAGCGCCATGTGTCGGCTGGGCTTCAAGCTCGTCTGAGACTTGATTAAGACTGCGCCAAATGATAACAAACAATGCCAGTAGAAAGCAGACGAGAATCAAGCCGCTGAACAGGCGCAATAGAAATATGGCGACTTCAATACTCACGATCTTGGCTCACATTCTTGACTCGCGAACTTGCTTTTGGTTGAGACTTCTATTTCCGTTGTTTTATCCTTGCCCTGGTGTTATGGATATTAAGCGCGCAGGCGGCTGCCATCGCGGCTTGCAAATTGGCTACCATCATGTCAAGTGGCTTGCATTCCATGCGCGGCTCAATCTGCGCGGCGCGGCTCAATCTGCGCGAACTATGTGCCAATTATGTCCGCATTATAGACGCGCATTCAGTTTAGCAATAGTCGGCTCGCATGCTTGGAAAACTCAAAAGCAGAGGGCGCAGCCCTCTGCTTTAATGTTCGGCGGTGATTGCGAAATGTGAGCAGGACAACTCAACTGCGGGGGATGTAATTCAACCAGCTGTCATATACCTCATACTGGTCGGCATTTTGCTCGCGCAGGTCCTCGACAAAGCGCTCTAATTCTCGTTGTTTTGCTTGGTCCAATTGGCTAGCGTATTCGTCGCCAGCGCGTTCTTCTTTGCTGCGCACTTGCAGGATATGATAGCCGAACTCGCTTTGCACGGGTCCAACAAGTTCGCCGATTTCGGCATCTTCAATGGCATCGCGGAATTCCGCCACATAATTGCCAACAAAAGTCTCGCCCAGCTCGCCGCCGCGCGCGCCGCTGCCAGGATCGCTGGAAATAGCGCGGGCTAAGTCGGCGAATGACTCGCCATCGCGCAATGCGCCCAAAGCCGCTTGCGCCTCTGCTTCGGTTTCAAGCAGGATATGACGCGCGTCAGCATAAAGCAGCAAGCCCTCCGCGCCAACCAGGTCCTGCGCCAATAGCTCTTCTAGCGCCATTTGCTCGAAGAAAGCGTCGATGGTTTCATCGGCGATACCGTTTATCGACAGGAATGAGCGATAATTGTCCTGGTTCTCTTGGAAGTTATCGCGCACTTCCTCGGCGCTCAAGGTCGGTTCAACCACGGTGGGCTGTGGCGTCACAGTTGGATCGCTTTCCGCTTCGCTATCCTCGGCTTCGCCCGGGGTTGGCGTGGCGGTAGCGGTTGGAATGACGGTTGGCGTTGGCGAGACATAGGGTGTTGGCGTGATGGTCGGCTCGGGCGTCGCCGTAGGCTCGACGCCTATCAAAGCCACTTCGGTGGGGTCAAAACCGAAGAATTCTTGGATTTCTTGTTGCAATGCCTCGTCATTGACGCTGATGTTGCGGTCGGAGGCTTCTTGCGCGACCAGGCGGTCGTCGACCATATCGTTAATCACGCGCAGTCCTAGCTGATCGGGCACGTTGAATTCGCTGAGCCAGGTTCTATAGGGCTCCTGCTGCGCAAGCTGCTGCAAGTCGATTCCGGAATTCTGAATTTGGTTGAGCTGCATCTGCAAGCGCGCGCGCTCCAGATTGTATTCTTCGCGGAACTGCCGCACGGTGATGTTTTCGCCATTCACTACCGCGAGCACCTGATTGGGCATGAAGAGCTGCTCAATCGCAAAGGCGACGGCAACGATGACAGCGAGAATCGCGATAATACCAGCCACAGCGCGGATAGCGAGACGCTGCAGCCGCTGTTCTCTTTCCGCGCGACTCTTGTAGTCGGTTTCGGCTTGATTCCGCGCGGCATCGCTGCCGATGCCGGCTGTAGAAGCCGCCCGGCGCCGCCGACGCTTCGGGACGCCCGTCGTCTGGGTCTTCTTCGACATTAGCGTGCTAACTCCTCAACCTGGTGTCCACTGGTGTCCAAATGACAATTGATGTCGCGGCATCGCTCTCTACGAAGCCGATTCCAGTTAATCTGCCACGACATAGGGCAGGAGAGCCAGGTGTCGCGCGCGTTTTATTTCTCGCGCAAGTTCACGTTGACAGCGCGAGCAATTGCCGGTCTGGCGGCGCGGTTTGATCTTGCCGCTTTCGCTGATATAACGCGAAATCATGTCCAGATCTTTGTAGTCGAAGCACTTGCCCTTGGGGCAATATGTCGTCTTGCCCCTGCGCCGGCGTCCCCTGTGGCGCCCGCGCGAAAAACCGCCGCTCCGCGGACCGCCGCGACGCTGTTGGTCGCGCCCCGCGCTGCCTTGTCTTCTGTTAGTTGATGGCTGCTCGCTCACTGTAATCTGTCTCTTTCCCTAGTTTAGATTTCCTTGCTTTTGGCTGAATCATGCGCAAGCCATGGCATGATTTCATTCGGGACTTCACTTGGAACTTTACTTGCTGTTTTTTGGCTTTTTCGCTTTGGCTTTTTTGCTCTCGTCGCGAACCAGCAAATAGCGCAGCACCGGATTGAAGAGCTTTAGTTCGGTCTCCAATTCGATGAGATGTTCAGCTTTGATAGCCGCTTTCACGACGACGAAGTGGCCTTCACGCTGGCCATCAATTTCATAGGCAAGCCGACGGCGTCCAAAGATCTTGCGATCGACGCTGTTCACAGTGCCATTATTGCCCTGTTCAATATAACTTATGACTTGGTCAATGGCTTGGTTGACTTCCTCGCCAGTGGCGAGGGTACGCACGATAAACGTGAGCTCGTAGTCTCTCATATAGGGTCCTTTCCTCGGATAAAGCCCCGCGGCCTATTGCTGCGCGAAGCGGAAAGCTGTCATTCAGTTGTCGCATGGCATTTTATTGCAACTACTTGCTTGCTGCAATGGTAGATTGTTCTGGCTCAGAATTGCTTTCAGCCTCGTGGCTCCTTTCTAGCGCCAGCCTAGAACAAGCCAAGCATAAAGCGACGACGAGCCAGAACCAGGTGATCGAAGCCTGAAAGTCGAGCCGGAAAAAGTATAAATCCGCGACGGCATTCACCAGCGCCGTTAGCAGCGCGGCGTGGAAGCCAATGTGAATGGCGGTGAATATCGGTTGATCCTTTGCCAGTTGCCAAGCGCGATGACCATAGATGAAAACGGCCGACATGGTAGCCAGAAAAATTGCCACCCCCGTTAGCCCGATTTGGTTTGCCATGATGAGGTACATATTGGCAACGTCGGTATAGATGTCGATTTCAGGCGTTCCGGTAAAGCCAACACCGACCCAGGGATAACGGCCTATAAGCGTGAGCGAATCGGTCCACTCGCCAATGCGCATCTGCGTCGCCAAATCCGCGCCTTGGAAGGCTTGCAGCAAGCGGTCCAAGTAGCCTTGGGTTTGCGGCAGCAGAACAAAAGCGCATAAGCCAATGAGCAGCATGGGCAGCATGCGGCGATAGCGAATGAGCGCGATAAATAACAAGCCCGCAGCCAGCGCCAGCAGCGACGCCCGCGACGAGGTCAAGTACAGTGCCAGCGCCACCGCCGCGAATATCGCCATCGTCAACCAGCGCCTAGAAATGACCGGCGTTTTGGAGACAATCTGCGGCGCAATCATGAGCGCCGCAGCCGCCAAGATGCCGCCCAGCGCGTTGGGATCGACCCAGGTGCCAATGGCTCTTTCGCCCAAGGCCGGGTTGTCTTCGATGTAGCGGATGACGCCGCCATCTGGATAGCCAATGCGCGCGAGCCGAACTAAGACGGCTTCGGCAAAGGCATCGGGCGCGGCCAAGAGCGCTATGGCGACCAGCGCTTGCAAGCCGATTGCCAGAATAATCACATGCACCAACCGGCGCAATGTCTTTGGGTCGCGCAGCAGGTCCGAGAGGATGAAGACCATGCCGATGCTGAGCAGGGTCTCCGCGAACTGGCGGATATTTGCCGGGGTGGGCATGGCATGCCGCAAGCCCAGGGCAAAAGTGAATATCAGCCACATGATGTATACGGCGACAAAGGCATGCGCTGGCGTCAAGCGCAGCCCGCCGCGGCGGCCAGTCATCCACTGGAACAAATAGACCAGTATGAATCCGCCCATGGCTAAATCCAGCAGGGTGGGCGTAATCGCAATTTTGACCGGGAAGACCCCAAATGGCAGCAGCAGCATAGTAAGAATGATGGCGTAAAGCGCGATGCGGATATCGGTGATGACGTATAATCCCGCCAAAATGCCGAATAGCGCCGCCAGCCCCAGGAAAGGTCCCGCTATGGCGATTAGGAAGCCAATGCCGGTCGCAAGCGCGCCCACGGCGAAGCCAACCGCCAGCCAGTAATGGCGGCTTTTTATTTGACTAATCTTGATTTGCAGAGCGTTGACCTGCGCCAAAACTTATCTCCGGAAAATTTTCAAGAGGACCAGTAGAGCGAGTCCGAGCCAGGCGCTGGCGCTCACAACGAAGCCAATCGCGTAACTCAGCGGATTGTAGCGCAATTGCAGCGAATGTTGACCGGCCGGGATTTCCACGGCGCTCAAGCCGCCATAGGCGCGCAGGATTGCCACGGGCTGGCTGTTCAGTTGCGCGCTCCAGCCAACATAATGGGGCTGGGCAATGGATAAGATGGCATTGTCGGCGCTGTCCACTTCGATGAGGATTTCTTCTGCTTGGAAAGATTTGACAGTTGCGCTGCCGCTTGAGGCTTGCGCAGGCAGAGTCAACTTTGGCGCGCTCTGCAAGACGATTTTGCTGCGTGGGTCATAACGGGGGTCGTCCAACAGCGCGCGCGCGAATTCGTCGCTGTCGACCACGTCGGCATGATAAACCAGGTGCACAAAAGAACGCGGGTCATCCAGCCGGTGCAAGGTGACCCCGCCGTCGGCATCGACCCCAGTGGCAATCACGGTCGCAGGGACAGACAAAGTCTCCGCTTCGCTATAGACGTATTTGACCGCGAACAATTCCCAAGCTAAAGGATTGTTGACATAGTCGCGGTAGATGATTTGGTAGGGACCCGCCAGAAAGAGCGGACTGATGCCGCGCATATCCATCAAGCCGAATAAACTGCCGAAGTTGCCTTGCAAGCCGCGGAAGCCATCAACCCGAAAAGGCTGCTGCGCTAGCGTCTCATCAATAACTGTTTGCTCATCTAAAACTGTTTGTACCAGCGGCGGCGGCACCATGGACAGCTGCTCGGCATAAGGCTTTGGGTCATAAGTGCCGAGATGGTCTTGACTTAGCGAAAAGAGGTCTAAGGCAATCAGCGCGATTAAGGCGATGCTTGTGACTGCGCGCTGCGGCTGTCTAAGGAATGCAAATAGCGCCAGCGCGGCGAGCGCCATCATCGCGGCGCTGCGCGCTGCGCTGTTGAAGAGCAGGCTCCAGCGCGGGCTATCGCCCATCCACAAGACAAATGCCCCAAATGCGACTGCAATCAGCAGCACGGTGAAACGACGCCAGCGATGCAAGGCGCGCTGGCGATGAAAATGGCTGCCCCAATCGCCAGCCGCGACGATTCCGAAGCCGACAACGATCGCCAGGCAATTTGCGACCACGAAGGCGGCACGCTCTTGTCCGCGGAAAAAACGCAATCCCGGAAGCAGATTATACGCGAGTTGATAGACTGGACTGTTCGCCCCGAAGCTCAAAAGCAGCCCTAGCGCCGCGACCGCCAGCCAGAAGCGACTTTCGCCGGCAGCGCGCGCCCCGGCGACGGCGATGAAGAAGAGCGACGGCAAACCCACATAAAGCGGAGACCATAGACTCACCGTGCCGGGAAAAATGATTTGCGCCAAGTCTTGGATTGGGAATCCCTTGCCTTTTTGCTCGAAGCGCAAGCTGGCGCGCGCCGTATGCAAGAGATATTCAAGGCCGGGCAGCAGCGTTACAGCGGACACGCAAATCGCGACCACAGCCAAGCCTAACCCGCCAAGGAAAAAGGCGCGCCAGCCGATTCGCTGTTGATAGCAGCGATAGGCGAAGTAAGCGCAAAGCATATAGGTCATGAACCAACTTGTTTGCGGATGACCAGCGAGCCAGGACAGCCCCAGCGCAAAGCCAGCCAGCGCGATAAAGGGATAGGCAAGTTTGCCCGTCCGTGTCGCTTCCAAAACCCCGAGACCAGCCAGAGGGAACCAGATTGCCGCCTCTAGAATCGCCAGCTGCAGGGGCGGGTAGCTGCTGGCATAGCCGCCGTAGGCGACGACGATTGCGGCTGCCAGCGCCGCCAGCGGGCTCAAGGCTTGGCGCAGGGTCAGCCGTCGAACAAACAGGTACATCAGCAGGCTGTAAGCTAGAACATGAGCGGTCATTTCCAGTTGCAGCGCGTTATAGCTCCAGCCGCCCGCCAGCGAGCTAAGGGCGATGGAAAGCCAGCGCGGCGGATAAAAGACCGCCGCTTGCGTATCGCCGATAAAGGGAAAGCCGCCGTTGTTATAGGGGTTCCACAGCGGGATTTCCCCTTGCGAGAGGCGCTGGAAATGGTACCCGCCAAAAGCCACAAATTGAGCGGAGAAATCGCCTTGGGCGAGCGCGGCTTGGTCGCTGGCTATGGGCGTGAACAGACGCCAAAAGAAAAACAGCCAAAGCAGCGTCAAGCAAGCCAGCGCCAGCGCGTCTGGATTGCGCGCGATACGCCGCGCCAGGCGCATGAGTTCAAACGTCCTCTCGCGCCGCGCCGCGCCCGGCCGCGCGCAGCGTTTCTTCATAGAATGCCAGCGTGTCGCTAGTAATGATATCCCAATCGAAATGCTGCCGAAGCTCCATAGCCCCGGCGCTGATATGACTGCGAACCTGCGGATTCTGTATCAGATGAAGCAGCGCAGCATGAATTGCCGCTGCCGATTGACGATCAACCAGCCATAGGTTTTCCCCGTGCACGAAAGTTTCATGCTTGACCGTCGGCTGGGTTGTAAGGATTGCGCAGCCATGATGAATAGCCGCCATGAGGCTGCCGCGGCGGTAGGAAGCGCCATCGAGGTAGGGCAATGCCACAATGTCAAGGGCTTGCAGACATGCCGACACATCTGCTTCCTGCAAATAGCCGGTCCAGCTTATCGCTTCCTCTAGCCCCAGCTGCTTGATGCGCCCTGCGAGGCTTTCACGGTAGCTTGCGTTCGCGCTGGCATGGACGGCATTGTCCTGCCCGCCGATGAAAAGCAGCCGCGCGTCTTGCCCTTCCGCGCGCAGCTGCGCCAGCGCATCAAGCAAATTGTCGATTCCTTTGCTGGCTTGCAAGAATCCAAAGTGGCCAATCAAAGTTGTGGCGTCGGCGAGACCCTCGCGCCAGCGCGCTTTTGCAACAATTGATGCTTGCTCAGACGCGGCTTCGCGCAGGATATTGCTGCCGATTGGGATGAGCGCGCGCTGGCTGACCTGCGCCAGCCTATTGTCATCTTCGGGATTGGTGACAATCAGACCATCGGCGCTGCTTGCCAGCTGCCTCACCGTCCAGTCGCGCAGTGGTCCGGCTTTGGGGAAGAGATAGGGATGACGCAGGTCGTGGAAGGTCGTTACAAGTGGCGCATCAAGCATAGCAGGCAGGAAGTGTATCCAGGGCGACATATCAAATGCGGCGGTTTGGAATTGCAAGTTGATGATGTCGAAGTCATTGTCCTTTGCCCAAGTTTGGATCTGCGCGACATGCTTTAATCCCCAGCCGGGGATGCCGGTGATTTCCAAATCATCACAAGTGGATCCAGTCCGGCTGAGCAGCCGCACAGCATGTCCTTGCGCCTGCATCCGTCGCGCAAGAATCCGTGTAAAATGACCTACGCCGCCGGGCATCGGCGGGAATTCGCCGCTAATTATGCCGATTTTCATACTTCCGCTTTCAAGCCAGCGCGCAGGACTTGCCAATAAGTCTTGACGCGCTGACGGCGCAGCGCGCGCTTGTGCCCGACCAAGCCTTTGCCATATTCCAAGAGCAGTTGCAGCCAGAATTGAGTCAGCAGCATTAGGCGCAGCAAGGCATAGTGCGGCTCGCCATGGTGCTTGCGGAAGTAACGCAGCTTGCTGGTATGAAACTGAATTTGCTTAAATGCGGCGACTTGCTCGCTGCTCTTGCCGCCATGATGCTTAATCTTTGTGCCGCCGTGATACATCACTTTCCAGCCAGCGTCTTTAGCGCGCTTGCAAAAGTCCAGTTCTTCGGAATACATGACATATCCTTCGTCAAAGCCGCCTATGTCTTGGCGGACCGCAGACCGCAGCATCAATGCCGAGCCCTGCGCCCAGTCCACCTCCATTATGGCGTCGTCATGCGTATCGCGCATGAAATAGCTGTCGATTACGCTGGCAGGTGCCAGGGTGTCCAGCCAGGTGCTCTCGAATAAGCCCGTCAGCAGCGTTGGAAAGCGCCGCCGCGTGGACTGGTGGCTGCCATCGGTGTTGAGCGTATGCGGTCCGAGAATGCCCAGGGCGGGCTGCCGCCGCATGTAGTTATACATTGTCTTTAATGTGTCTGGGTAGACTTCGGTATCGGGGTTGAGCAGCAAAAAGGTATCAGCCGTCGCCGCTGCCATGCCCAGGTTGTTGCCGCGCGTGAAGCCGATGTTTTGGGTTTGCGGCAGCAGCTTAACGGTCGGGTAGCGCGCTTGTACCATTGCTGCGCTGCCGTCCTGGCTGTCGCAATCGACCACGATGATTTCAAGAGTTGGTCCCTCCACGTCACCCGAATTGGCAGCTTGCGCTGCAAATATGCTGGCCAGGCATTTGTCCAAGAGCTCGCGCACATTCCAATTCACAATGATTACCGAGATCTCCGCCAAGACAGTCTCCGTCATTTCCCATTATTCCAGAGCAATCGCACCATAATTAGTAAACAATTATATGATAATATTTTAGCTAAAATATAATCTAAAGAGTAATACAAGAAATCTATTTTCTTATGCGAGTAATCACCGGTGATAGCTGTAGGGGCGAGCCAAGGGTCTCTGTTGAAATACTCTCTTCCTCCCCCACCCCAAACCCGTTCGCCATCTCTATGGCGAACTTTCCCATAAAGAGGGAGGGGCTTTATCAGCTCATTACGGTTCAGAAAGCTCCCCTTCCCTAATTTGGAGGATGCTCGCCATAGAGATGGCGTTGAGGGGCCGGGGTCACGTAGACATAGACCTACGGGATGGGGGTGTTTTTCAACAAGGTCCAAAGCGCCCGCCTAAATTCCAGACTTCTATTGGATTTGCAATACATTTTGCTTATACTTCCGAGTCGCTTATTTTTTTCCGCGGCGCTCATGCGGCCAGCAGACTTGTTATACCTCGGCTGTCTTGACTGAAAGCGAAAATAGCTTTTCCGCGTTTGCTGATGTTTGCCGCGCCATTTCCCCCGCCGATATGCCGTGCAGTTCAGCCAGTTTCTCGTTGATATAGCGCAAGTTGGCGGGTTCATTGCGTTTCCCGCGATAGGGATGCGGGCTCAAGAAGGGCGCATCGGTCTCGATGAGCAGGCGCTCAAGCGGCGCGGACTGCGCGATGTCACGCAATGCGCCCGCATTTTTGAAAGTGATTGGACCGGTGAAGCCCAGATAAAATCCCAGCGCCAGAGCCCGCTCGGCTTGCGCTTGGTCGCCCGAAAAAGAATGCAGGACGCCCGGACGCTTGCGCAGGTCCGCAGGCAAGCTGGGCACCCAGGATTTAAGAATATCCAGCAGGTCATGACCGGCTTCACGATTGTGGATGATGACGGGCAGCCCTAGCTGCGCCGCTAGCTCGAGCTGGCTTTCGAACCATTGAATCTGAATTGGCTTGGGGCTTTTGTCCCAATAATAGTCCAAGCCAATTTCGCCTATCGCCACCACTTTGTCTTGGCGCGACCAGTTTCGGATTGCTTCGATATCAGCGGCATCGGCGGCGTCGCTGCTATTGGGATGAATCCCCAACGCGCAAAATACGCCCGTATAGGCTTGGGTCAACGCGAGCGCCTCTCCGCAACTGTCGCGGTCAATCGCTGGAACGATGAATTGACGGAGTCCGACATCGGCGGCGCGCGCCATGACCGCGTTCAGGTCATCCGCATAGCTGCCAAAATTTAGATGGCAGTGCGTATCGATGAGGCGAGAAACTGACATCAGATGCCCAGCGCGGGATTGTCGCGCAGCTTTTTGAGATCGCTTTCGACCATTTGGCCAATCAATTCTTCAAATGTGACTTTTGGCTGCCAGCCGAGTTTTCGCTGCGCTTTGCTAGCGTCGCCCACCAACAGGTCAACCTCGGCTGGCCGCATGAATTGTGGGTCTTGTACGGCATAATCACGCCAGTTTAAGCCGACATGACGAAAGGCTACGTCCAGCAGGACCTCTACCGAATGCGTCTTCCCGGTGGCAATCACGTAATCGTCCGGCTCGTCTTGCTGCAGCATCAGCCACATGGCGCGCACATAATCGCCCGCATAGCCCCAGTCGCGTTGCGATTCCAAGTTGCCGATACGAATCTCGTTTGTCAATTCTAGCTTAATCATAGCGGCGTGGTGGGTCACTTTGCGCGTAACAAATTCCAGCCCGCGCCGCGGCGATTCATGATTAAATAGAATGCCGCTGCATGTGAAAAGGTCGTAGCTTTCGCGGTAATTCACAGTAATCCAGTGGGCATAGACTTTCGCGACGCCATAGGGGCTGCGCGGATAAAAGGGCGTGGATTCCTTTTGCGGCACCTCGCGCACCTTGCCAAACATCTCGCTGGAAGAAGCTTGATAATACCGAATCTGTGGATTGACCGAGCGAATGGCGTCGAGGATGCGGGTAACGCCCAATCCCGTGATGTCGCCGGTGAAGACAGGCTGGTTCCAAGAAGTTGGCACAAAGCTCTGCGCCGCCAAGTTGTAAATCTCGTCCGGTTGAATCGTGCTGATGGCGGTGATTAAACTGGCGTGATCGCCCATATCGCCTTGCACGATGTGGATTTGATTCTGAATATGTTGGATGCGCTCGTAGCGGACGGTGCTGGTGCGGCGCACCATGCCATAAACTTCATAGCCCTTGTCCAACAGAAATTCAGCCAAGTAAGAGCCATCTTGCCCAGTGATGCCGGTGATTAGCGCTTTTTTCGCCATATAATGTTCTCCTTATGCGCTGTGGACAAGCCGGCGGCATTCCGCCAGCAGGTCTATTAAGGTGTCTTGCAAAGTGTATTTCGGCTGCCAGCCCGTGTCGCGGCGCAGCTTGCTGGCATCGCCGCGGATTTCGGGGATGTCAACCGGGCGCAGGCGCGCTTGGTCGACGCGAACTTCAATGTGCATATCTGTCAAGCCGAGCAAGCTATTCAAAATATGCCGAATGCTGATTGCCCGGCCCGAAGCGACATTATAGGCTTGCCCGGGTTCGCCTTTTTCGGCAATCAACTTATAGGCGCGGACGATATCGCGCACGTCGGTGAAGTCGCGTTTGGCGGCCAAGTTGCCAACATATATATACGGCGCTTGCTGATTCGCCTCAATTTTGGCAATCTGAATCGCAAATGCCGGCGCAACAAAGCGCGCATTTTGCCCCGGTCCAATATGGTTAAAGGGCCGCGCGCGCATAATCGGCAGTCCGTGGCTGAGCTGGAATTGCAGCGCCAGCATATCTTGCGCCACTTTGCTAACGCTATAGGGATTGCTTGGGCGCAGCTCGGCGCGCTCGTCCAAGGGCAAGTGGGCGGGCGCGACAGCGCCATATATTTCGGCTGAACTGATGATTAGCATGCGCGGAGTCAGGTCAAGCTCGAGGCAGGCTTGAATGATATTGAGCTGCGACCGTATGTTATTTTCCAGTGTTTCCCAAGGGTCCTCAAACGAGCGCGGCACAAATGCCTGGGCGGCCAGGTGATATATCAGGTCCGGCGCGCAGTCGCGCAGCAAGTCGCGCGTTTGCCGCGCTTCTTTGAGGTCAATTCGACGGGAAATATCAATGGCGGGACTGACGGTTTCCCCTGGAAACAGCGTCGTGCCATAAAGCGTCGCAGTTGGCTGCGAATCGCGCAGGTGCTCTGCCAGATGGTGACCGACGAATCCGCCGGCACCTGTGATAAGGATTCGCAATGGCTGTTCCTACGAAGGCTAGGTCAGAACCAAGCGATATTATAGCTTATTGCGCTCGATTCTGGCAGACTTGGGGAACGCAGGCCAGGGCAATCGCTTCAAATATTATTCACCACGTAGACACCGAGAGTTGCGTAGGGCGCGTAGGGCGCGTGGACTCAGCCCTTCGACACAGCCCTGCGACAATGACCGCCAACACCGAGATTTATCCGTAAATATGCCAAAAAAGGCCGTAATGTAGGGGCGATTGACGGTCAGTGTCCACGCGACCCTGTGCCGCGCGTAGGGCGCGTAGACACTGCCCGTCGACACTGCGGGTCAATCGCCCACGATTTTGCACCCAATTTCATGGGCGAGCCAAGGCTCGCCCCTACAATTCATCAGTTTGATGTTAAATTCGACAGTTATGGATTTTGAAGCGATTGCCCTGGAACGCAGGCAGTGTAAACTTTGCGGCTGCAATAAGCACATCGTTCATACAAGGGCGGCCAAAGGCGACTGCAATGGTATAATGAATCGGAATAATGAAACAAAAATCCCGCTACACTTAGCGGGATTCTAAATATGCAGAAGGTTCTTTATTGGCATTCCCAGCCCGAGTTATTGATCCGACATGTCCTCAGTCATCATATCCATCGCGCCATCTTGCAATTCCTTGCCAGTCTCATCGAAGAGCATTAGCCGCCCAATCATTTCTTCCAAAGGCAGATAGCGGTTGTTAAAGGAAAGGATCGCGTAGTTTGCGGAAATCCAGCCCGAGACGCCTTCAAAGCTGACCTTGTACCAATCTTCGTTTTCGGTGACGCCAGCGACAATTAGTCTTGTGCCAGAGGGTATGAGGTCCAGCGATGCGCTGAAATTATAGGGGTTCATGCGCAGGTGCAAATTGGCGTCGGGATTCAAGTCGACCGTCGCGACCACAGCGCCGAGGAAAGGATCTTGGGTGGGCGCGGGCGGGGCTTCGGCATCGCCCGCCAGGTTGATGCCGCCGCGAACCGAATCGCTCATCAGAGTAATCAAAGAAGCGTCATATTCGCGCAGGTCATCCAGGCTTATCGCTTCCCCGTCGAGCATGAATTGTACGTAATTCACGCTGACCCAACCGCGAATCATCACGTTGTCTATGGCGTCGTAATCGATGAATGCCCATTCATTAGCTTCATCCAGCCCGATGAGCTGCAGGGGCTCGCCATTGGCGACTTGACCCAGGTTCTCGGAACTGATGTCGTTTGCCCGGCGGATGTTCAGCTTGACGCCAGCGTTCAAGTTAAAGGCATGCGCGCCAAGGCGCTCGATAGGCTGGGGCGGAGCAATTGACGTTCTTCTTGAAACCCCCGCTTGATTCTGACGCACCATCTCTAAATCCGCCAGCCGCTGCGCTTCGCCGTCTTCGTCATAGACATCCAGGTACAAAGCATTTACCCAAGCTTCAATCGTGCCGCCATCAGGCGTCAAATAAGAAACGAAGAGCCAGGTTTCGGCTGGCGACAGGTCTTCCCAGCTTTCCAAACCTTCCGCAGGGTCGGAATCAAAGTCGCTCAGGTCGACGGGTTCATCGGCGGGTTCTGCGCCAAAATATTCTGTGATGCCACGCCGGCCTAATACGATCAGAGTGGTATCGTTTGGTGCCAAGCCTAGCGATAGCGAATCGATATGAGGATATTGCCGCAATTGCAAATTGGCACCGCGATTGAGCAAGACTCGGGCGCTTGGCCCCTCATATTCAGCCAGCGCGTTGAAGACAGGCTGCGCTGCCGTTTCATCCATAGTCGCTTCCACAGTCGCTTCCATTGACTGCCCGTCCGCTGTCGGCGCGTCCGCGGAGCTTGCTCGCTCCATCATCATGCCATCAACATCGAAGCCGCGCAGAATACTCGTTTCGGCAATGAGCAGCTGCGGACCGGAGAAGGCGCTGCCGGGCAGGGCAAACAAATTGTAATAGGATCCGCCGTTGAAGCGACTGACAGGCAAATTTACCGTGCCACTGTCGTCGCCAAATGTCAAATCCAGCGACAGCCCTTGGCTGCCGGTGATTATTTTTGCCGCGCCACTCGCGCTGCCATAGACGACGTCGGTTGCGGCGGTCGCGCCGCTTGTCAAGTAGAGGCGATCGACAGTGCTGTCGGGAATGGCGTTTATCAAACTCACCATTGCCGAAGACCTGTCGATTGCGCTCAAATCGTCGTTATATGATGACATGCTCAAATTCGCCGGCGTCCCCATGACAACAGCGGTTTGCGCCTGCCCGGCGGCAATGTTCAAAGTCATTGAAGTGATTTCCGCGCCGCCAATGCTCAGTACAACTTGATGCGACCCGCTTGGCAAGGCGATGTGCTCCGATGGCATGGCATAAGCGAGGGACGGGACGATAAGCGAATCATTTACGCTAAGCGCGAAGGGCGTCGCGCCTTGTACCGCGTGCAGAAATCGCACCAGTCCGCTGTCAGCCGCGGCGGCTGTCGGGGCGGCGGCGCTTAATACTTGCGGGTTGTTTGCGCTGCCATAGATGATAGCGAGATGACTGGTGCCGGCTGATACTGGTATGCTTAAATCGAGTATTGAAAAGCCGCTCGCGTCGCCCGTGACAATCAGGTCCAAGTCATACACGCCCGCGCTCAATTCATAAGGACCGACCACAGTGCCCGGCAGGATGTCTTCGGCTAATATCTCGCCGTTTTCGCGGAAGATGATTATTACTGGTGGGCCGTCGACAATTGCGTAGACGATGGATAACCGGGTCTCGCCAAATTCCAGCGTGTCCAGGTTCTCTGGAATGGCTTGGAATTGCGGCAAATTCATCGACGACAGCATAAAGGATACTGCGGAGCCAGCCGCAACGTTCGCGCTATGCCCAAGCTGCATGGTGGACGTTCCTGTGGCCAGCCCCAGCAACTCGATATTCCCAGAAGGTATGTTCAAGTACGCGGACGATTCGCCATAAGCCAGGCTGGATTCGACCAGCTCGCCATTCACCAAGATATCAAGTGATGGCGCGCCTGGCGCAACATTGATGAAGCGCGCTCGCGCCCCCCTTTGCGCCGAGACCGAGGCGATTAGCAGGAGGAAACAAAACAGGAGTATGACTATACGATTTAATCTAATTGTCATGATTTTGTTCCCTTTCTTGACACAGCGGATATATCCCTAATAGTTAAACTATACAACGAATTGTCGCATTGGGCGAACTACGCGTACCATTTACACCCACGAACAAGGAAGCGGGTGGACTCTAGGTGCCTTCTTGCCATTGATTGAGATAAGCCTCTTGCTGCGCTGTCAATGTGTCGATGGCTATGCCCATGGCGCTTAACTTGAGTCGCGCGATTTCCATGTCCACGTCCGCTGGAATCGTATAGACGCTATTGCCCAGCGAATTGATGTTATTCATCATGAACTCGGCCGCCAGAGCCTGGTTGGCAAAGCTCATGTCCATCACGGATGCGGGGTGGCCCTCGGCGGCGGCGAGGTTAATCAAGCGCCCCTCGCCCAGGACATAAATCGAGCGACCTTCCAGCCGATACTCCTCCACAAAGGGGCGGACCAGGGCGGGGGGCGCGCAAGCCAGCTCCGCAAGCCCTTTCAGGTTAATCTCGACATTGAAATGACCGGAATTGCAGATGATTGCGCCGTGTTTCATGGCTTGGAAATGCTGCGTATCAATGACATTGATGTCGCCAGTTGCGGTAACAAAGATATCGCCGATATGCGCCGCTTCCGCCATTGGCATGACGCGGTAGCCGTCCATGACCGCTTCCAGCCCGCGCAGGGGATTAACCTCGGTGATGATGACGTTTGCGCCCAGCCCAGCCGCGCGCATGGCAATGCCGCGGCTGCACCAGCCATAACCAGCCACGACGACGACGCGCCCCGCCAGCAATATATTCGTCGCGCGGATGATGCCGTCGAGCGTGCTTTGGCCCGTGCCATAACGATTGTCGAAGAGATGTTTGGTCGCGCTGTCGTTGACGGCGATAACGGGGAACTCGAGCGCGCCGTCTTTTGCCATTGCGCGCAGCCGGATAACGCCGGTCGTTGTTTCTTCGGTCCCGCCGATAATTTCATCAAGCGCCTCGCGCCTATCCTTGTGAATGGTGCCCACGAGGTCAGCGCCGTCGTCCATCGTGATATGCGGTTTGTGATCTAGCGCGGCGTGAATGTGCTGATAGTAGGTCTCGTTGTCTTCGCCCTTGATGGCGTAGACGGGAATCTCGTTGTTGGCGACCAGGGAAGCTGCCACATCGTCTTGCGTAGACAGAGGATTGGAAGCGGTGAGCACAAGGTCCGCGCCACCCGCTTGCAGCGTTTGCATCAAGTTGGCTGTTTCTGTCGTAACATGCAAGCAAGCCGAAACCCGAACCCCAGCCAGCGGTTTTTCTCGGGCGAAACGTTCACGTATCTGTTTGAGAACAGGCATCTCTTGGCTCGCCCATTCGATACGGTAGCGCCCGCCGGTAGCCAAAGCCAGGTCTTTGATGTCGTTCGCGGTGCTCATGTTTACTCCCCGATTGTGCTGTCTCAATATCGTCTTGCCAAAGCGCGTTCATTGTATCATATTCGCCCGCCTCTGCGCTTGATGGACGCGGCGCGAGCAGAGCAATCGCAGCGAATTATATATCCACCGAGGGGCGCGTTCCCTGTGAACCGCCAATGAATCGCCCATGATATTATCGCTGTTTTCTCGGGCGATAGCTGGTCTGTGTCGAAGGTCCTCAGTACTGAGATTAGAGTTGCTGGCCCGCGACAGCGCGCGCCAGGCTATCGCGAAACGGCGGTTTCGCGATGCCGTTTTCTGTCACGATACCGGTCAGATAGCGATGCGGCGTTACATCAAAGGCTGGATTGCGTGCCTTGAAGGTCGCCGGTACGATCGGATTGCCATAAGGCGTCGTAACTTCATCGGGAGCGCGCTCTTCGATGGGGATTTCCGCGCCGCTGCCCAAACTTAAATCAATGGTGGATGTTGGCGCGACCGTGTAAAAGGGAATGCTATGCTCCTTCGCCAAAATCGCCAGTTGATAGGTGCCAATCTTATTAGCGAAGTCACCATTGGCGGCCACGCGGTCCGCGCCAACCAGGACAATATCAACTTCGCTTTTGCTCATATAATAGCCAGCGGCGGTATCGGCAATGATGTCATAGCTGATGCCGAGCTGCTCCAGCTCCCAAGCGCTCAAGCGCGAGCCTTGCAAACGCGGACGGGTCTCGTCAAGCAGGACATGAATGCGCTTGCCGCGCTCAAATGCCGCGCGTATCACGCCCAGGGCGGTGCCATAATCGACTGTCGCCAAAGCGCCGGTATTGCAATGATGCAGGATAGTCGCGCCGTCCGCCACCAGCGCCGCGCCATTCGCGCCCATGCGGCTGTTCACGGCGACGTCGTCGTCCGCGATGCGCTGCGCCGCGCTTAGCAATACCTCGCGCAAGGCATCCGCGCTGTTGAACTCGCCGCTGGTGGCGAGTTCCATCAGTTTGTCGACTGCCCAAGCCAGGTTGACCGCGGTCGGGCGCGCTGCTTTTAGCAGGTCGGCATAGGCTTGCAAGTCCTGAATGAGCGCGGGCACTGTTTTCGCCACGCTCTGTCGCGCCGCCAGCGCCATAGCGAATCCCGCCGCCGCGCCGATGGCGGGCGCGCCGCGCACAGTCATATTGCTGATGCTCTCGGCGACCGCTTCGGCTGATCCCAGGCGAAGAAAACGCAATTCCCAGGGCAAGGCGCGCTGGTCAATCATTTTGACGGCATCGCCGTCCCATTCCACCGTTCGCATAGGCTTAGCTGACAACCCCCGGCGCTAACTCGCCTGTTCGATGACTGAGGCCAATTGCTCGAAGCTGGGCTGCTTGCCTAGCGGGAAGGGCTGCGGGAAGCTGTCGCCATAACGTACAAAGACGGTTGGCGTCCCGGTGACGCCCAACTGATTTGCCAATTGCAAATCCTTATCGACTTGATTGGCGTCGCGCGTGCAGTCCAATAAATCGGCGTAGGACAAATTCATCTGCTCGGCGAAGATGCGCGAAGAATTGTCGCTGAATTGCCGCGCGCTGGCGATTTCGTAAAGCGCGTCATGCGCGTTCCAAAATGAACCCGAGCGCAGTGTTTCCGAGCATTCCGCCAGCTTGGCCGTTTGCCAAGAATAACTGGGGTCGACAACCGGCGTGAAACGATATTCGAAGCGCGCCAGTCCCTTCGCCACGTATTCTGTGATGAGCTTATCCACGTTTACCTTGTAGTGCTGGCAGTGCCCGCATAAGAAATCTTCAAATGCCACAATCGTCACCGGCGCGGCGGCATCGCCCAGCACAAAGCCGCCGTCCGGCTGCCGCCCCTGCGGGATTGGCGAATAGTCATAGGCATCCGCGCTGACAGCGCTCTGGTTGGAAATCACGACAAATGCCGCCGCGACGACAACAGCGATTACAACGACGGCGGCAACAATGAGTCTGGTTCGTTTGACAGAGTTCTTGCTTTTCGTTTGAACTGTCACGATTAATCCCTCGCTATACATAATCTTTGGCTGGTTCAGCCTGCTGGCTTGCATAAATCTCGTAAGCCGGCTTGCAGCGCCGATACGGGCAAATCGTACAACCGAATGCCGCTGCCGTCAATCACCTGCATCTTGTGGGGCGCATTTCAGATTATCGGGGATTTAAGCGGCTTTGCCCCAAAGCGCATCGAATATATCACTCATTATAGCAACCCGAAATAGCAGCCCGAACCAGGATTGTTGTCATGGCAAAAGCAAATTCGCAATTGCGCCGCGCGCAAGTATAATGGCTTGGCAGCGTTTCTGGAACAGTTTAGGAGCGACCTTGACATGCGCATGATTGACATAATCGGCAAGAAACGCGATGGCAAATCCCTGAGCGGGGACGAAATTCGCCAATTTGTGGAAGCCTATACGGCTGGGACGATACCGGACTATCAAGTATCGGCGCTCTTGATGGCGATCATCTTCCGCGGTATGAACCGCGACGAGACAGTCGCTTTGACAATCGCGATGGCTGAATCCGGCGATATGCTGGATCTGTCCGATATTCTTGGCTACGCGGTTGACAAACATTCTTCCGGCGGCGTCGGCGATAAGACGAGCCTGGTGGTATTGCCCTTGGTCGCGGCTTTTGACGTGCCCATCGCCAAGATGAGCGGGCGCGGGCTGGGTTTCACGGGCGGCACATTGGACAAGCTGGAGTCAATCGCTGGCTTCAATGTCAACTTGTCCGAGCGGCAGTTTCGGCAAATCGCGCGTGAAACGGGGCTGGTTCTCGCTGGGCAAAGCAAATCCCTGGCACCGGCTGACGGGAAACTATATGCGCTGCGCGATGTTACCGGGACCGTCGCCAGCTTGCCGCTGATGGCGAGCAGCATCATGAGCAAAAAGCTAGCGGCGGGTGCCAACGGCATCGTGCTGGATGTCAAGGTCGGGCAGGGCGCGTTCATGAAGACGCTGGACGAAGCGCGGCAGCTGGCAACCATCATGGTCCAGATTGGCGTCGACGCGCGCCGCGATATGGCGGCGCTCTTGTCGAATATGGATCAGCCGCTGGGGGCGGCTGTAGGCAATGCATTGGAGGTCGCCGAAGCGGTGGAGACGCTGCGCGGGCAGGGACCAGCCGATTTTGCAAGCCACTGCGTCGAAGTTGCCGCGTACATGCTGCGCCTGGCGGGCGAGGGCAAACACTGGCAAGACCTGGACGAGACGCGCGCAGAGCTAAGACGGACGCTGCGCGGCGGCGCTGCGCTGGCGCGCTTCCGCAAGATGGTCGCGGTACAAGGCGGCGATGTCGCGCAGGTCGACGATACCCGCAAGCTGCCACAGGCGAAAATCAAGCATGAACTGCGCTCCCCGGACAATGGCAATATCGACAGCATTTATGCGGATAAAGTTGGCTTGGCGACGCTGGCGCTGGGGGCGGGCAGGGCGACCAAATCGGACGCGATTGATCACGCGGTTGGCATCGAGGTGCATGCAAATGTCGGCGACAGCGTCGTCCGCGATAATACGCTGATGACCATACACGCCAATGAGGAAGGCGCGCTGCGGCAAGCGCTGTCATTGCTCGACGGGGCTGTCCACATTAGCGCCGCGCCAGTTGACCCGCTGCCGCAATTCTATGGCGTCGTCGATGGCAATGAAGTCTAAGCCGCGGCTATCCTGTTAGCGGCGCAAGCTGCCCCTGCTGGAAGCGGTAGCGCCGAATCGGCGCGTCATGCCAGTAGCCGTCGACGAAACTCAGCTTTCCATTCAGTCCATGCACGACAGTCTTAGTCAGTTCACTGTCAACTGCAATCGCGAGCAGAACCAGCCGCGTCACATCATAAACCAAGCTAGCAAGCCAGTTGGGCGCGGGGATGTCGCGCTGGCTTGCCGCATAGCGCGCGGCGAACTGCGCATCCGCCAGCGCCCCGTTGCTCGTGAAGGAATCTTGTGGGCTGGCGCCGCCGCTGATTAAGCGCCTGGCGATGAGCAGGTCCTCATTTGAGCCTGATGAGCCAGATTCCGCGCGCGCTTTGTCAGTTGCGTATAGGCTGTTGTCGTCGGCGCGCGTGTGCCCCCAATTGCCGATGAGAATCATGGCTTTGTCATTGGCTTGCTGTGCCGCTGGGTGCGTCGCCGCCTCGCCCAGGGCGATGATGGCGACAACCGCGCTGTCGAGATTGAGCGCCCGCAGGCGCGCTGCCGCCGCGCTCATGTCCCCGCCGTCATCAATCGGCAGCAGCTGAACATTTTCCAGCCGCGGCTCGGACATGGCAAGCCGAATGGCGTAGAGCGCGTTGTAACCGAGTTCGCGGTATGGTCCTTCAAATGGCGCTAGCAGAGCGATCTTGCGAACTTCCATGGGCTGTCGGGTGCCGCAGCCGACCAACTGCGCAGTCAAGAGCATCCAGCATATCAGGCGCAGGGTCCATGAACGCAGATTTGCCTCAACAGCCATTTGCTAGATGTTCGTCAAAAGTTCGGGCAAAATTGTGAAAAAATGAGTTGTCGCAAGCGGCGCGGAAATAATAATAATTGGATTCGGCAGGATAGATGACAGCGTGAATGGCGGAAAGGCTCGGGCTCGCGATTGGTCCCGGTGGCAGACCGTCAACGCGATAGGTGTTGTATGGGGAGAGGACTTGTCGATAATCGGCGCGGGTGATTTGCGGCCACCAGCCACCACGCGCACCTTGCAGTCCATACTGCACGGTGGGGTCGGCTTCCAGCTTCATGTCGATTGCCAGGCGATTGCGATAGACGCCGGCGATATCATCATGTTCTTCCCGCCAGACCGCTTCGCGCTCCACGATCGAAGCAAGCGTTGCAATCTGAAAAATGGTAAATCCCTGAGCCAAGGCATCCGCGCGCAGCTGTTCGCCCACCCGCGCGCGAAAGGCATCCAGCAAAAAAGCGCGCAAGGCGGCTGGGCTAATATCCGGCGGCAGTTGATAAGTATCGGGAAAGAGGAAACCTTCCAGCGACGCGCCGGGCGGGATGCCAGCCCAGTCGAGGAATTCGGGCGGCAAGTCCGCGCCCGCTTGCACCGTTAGCAGGAATTCCGCGCCGCTGAAACCGAAGCGGTCCTTGCTGTCAATCAAAGCGGCGATTTCTTCAATGCGAGCGCCTTCTACCGTGCGGAAGCGAATGTGGCTCGAGCTGGAATCGGTCAGCAAGGGCGCGATTTCGGCGATTGACAATGTTTCGTTCAAGAAATAGACGCCCGCCTCGAACCTGCGGTCCAAGCCGGCGACGCGGGCGTAATCCAAGAAAAGCTGCTCGTCGCGGATTAAGCTGGCTTCATATAGCGACCTGGCGATGGCAGCGGCGGTGGCACCGGGATGGATGGTGAAGCGAACTATGTCTTCGCTGTCGCCGTAGGGCGCGTGAATATCGTTTTGATGTTCCCGCAGCTGCAGCCGCAGCAGCGTCTCTTGCGCGAGGTCGAGGATTTGTCCATCCGTAAAGACATAGGCAGCGAGCAAGGCGGCGATAATGGCAACCGCCAAAATGACGGCTCCAAGTACAAACCCTTGAATCGCGCGCAGCGATGACAACCCTGGTCAATCCCTCAATTCTGGTTCGGCTGCTTGTGCCACAACTAATGACGGGCAAATGACTGGCAGCGAAAAATAGTAAATTGAATAGCGCTGCCCTCGCTTATGCTTCGGGGGTCGGGGTCGGGATAGGCTGGTGTTCGGCGTTAACAGCTGTAATGCCGAGCGCGCGGGTAACGCTAATCCATGTGCGGCCCGGGCGCAATGGAATCGCTTCGCTATTGCCCAGCATCAATTGCAGCGCCTCGCCGGGCTTATTGCCCAGCCGCTTCCAAAAGCCAACATAGATGACGCCGTCGCGGAATACATAGGCGCGCCCGCTGCCCCACAAAGCGACCTCGAGCGATCCGTCCTTGGAACCCGGCGGGAAGAGATCAGGGCGGCTGTTGTGCGGCACCTCAAGAATGACCAGGTTATCCGCCCAAAGCTGCTGGCCATCGGCGGCGTCGAGATGCGGCTCGTGGTCCGTATAGCGCAGGTAGCGCCGGCTGCTCTCGTCGTATTGCCAGCGCGAGTTGGTGCGCGAAGACCAGTGGGTGTAGATGTCGCGCGCGGCTATGCCGCCGATATCAGTGGTCTCGCTAAAGGCAAAACCTACAGCGCGGTAGCCGGTATTCACGTTGCGGCGCGTCGCCATCTCCCACATGCTGTCAGTATCGCCAAAAAGCGTATGCTCATAGCCGCGCCCAATCAATGAATTGTCGCGGCAGAAGCCGGCATTATCGCAATTGTCGCCAAAGGATGGCGACAGCAGCCGGTAACGGTAGTTGGAATTGAGATATATCTTGCGTATCGGCTCGCTGGCACCGGAATAAGCCAAGAGCGCCGAATACATGGTGAGCAGCTCTATATCGAGCAGGCGCCCGCTGCGTATCGACCCGACGCGCCCCGGCGAGTTGCTGCGATAAATCGCCGCAAAGCGCGTGACTTTGCCTTCCGCTTCGTATTCAAATACGAGGTCAGCCGCATTCAAGCCGTGCTGGGGGCGCACGATTGGCGGGTGATTGGAGATTTTGACGATCAGATTGCGGCGGGCGCGCACTTCGGCATTTGCATAAGGCAAACCAGTCATCGGATTGGTCCCGTCCGGATAGGTATAAGGACCGATTAGGACCGACGAACTAGCCGCGGCTAAATCAGCGGCGGATTGCGCCTGGGCTTGCGCGCCGGGCGTCGAAGTCGCAAAAACTTGGTCCGTCTGCGCTGTGGCATTGTGCTGCGCTCTGCTTGCGAAGCCGGCTAGCGCGACAATCGCGACGAGCACAGCTACAAAAACCTTGCTTCTATGACCAGTCAAACCCATGAAGTCCTCGCGGATGGCTCGTATCAAAACAGCAGACAGTATAGAGAAGTCAACCTCACTTCGGCAAGGGACAGTCGATATAATAGCAAGGCAATCGTAGCTTCGTGAACAAGACTTGCGGAGAAATAATGGAAAAGCGCCGCCTGCTAATCAGCTTCGCGCATCCCGATGACGAGAGTTTCGGCTTGGGCGCGGCCATCCCCAAATGGATTGATGACGGAGTCGATGTCTATCTGATATGCGCTACCAACGGCGATGTCGGGACGGTGCCGCCGCATCTGCGGGCGCAACATGCTACAGTCGCCGAGCTGCGGCTGAGCGAGTTGGCATGCGCCCGACAGCATCTCGATTTCAAAGATGTCTTTCTGCTGGGATACCGCGACAGCGGCATGACCGGCAGCGAGACTTCGCGGCATCCCGATTCACTGTGCTTTCAATGGCAGCATCATCCCGAAAACGTTACCGAAGCCGTCGCCGCGGTCATGCGTCAGATTCAACCGCAGGTGCTAGTTACCTTCAATCGCTATGGCGGCTATGGCCATCCCGATCACATCGCGATTCAGCGTGCTACCGAAAGCGCCTTTCATCGCTTGCGCGCCGCCGATTTGCCAGCCGCAGCCAAGCCGCAAAAGCTCTATTACGCCGCCTTCCCGACAATTGCGCTGCGGGCGCGGATTCTCATAACCCGGCTAAAAGGACAAGACCCGCGGCGCATGGGCTTCAACCAAGATGTCGATATTGTCAAAATCCTCGACCATGTCGAGCCAGTCCACGCGCGCATCCCGATTGCCGATTACCTGGATATTTGGGAGCGCGCCAGCCGCTGTCACGCCAGCCAAGGCGGCGGGCGCATCACGCGCACATCGCGCTGGCTGCGGCGAATCTTGTATAGCAGGCAAGGCTTCACGCGGGCATTCCCGACGCCGAAACACAGCCGCGTGGACGAAGACGATCTCTTTGCCGGCGTCGTTTTATGAATCAATCAAGCAGGGCGCAGTCATGTCAGCTGTTCTGCTTTGCTTGCAAGTATTCGGCAAGGAACTGCGCCGCGTAAGTTTCGAGCCGCCCCGCAATGATTGCCTGGCGCATTTTCGCCACGTGGCTGACAAGAAAATCGATGTTGTGCAAGCTAATCAGATAATGCGCCAGCAGCTCTTTGCCGACGACAAGATGGCGTAGATAGGCGCGCGAAAATCCGCTGGTGTAATTGTCCAGTTTCGCGTCAATCGGCGCTTCATCGGTCTTGAAGCGAGCGTTGCGCAAGTTGACGCGCCCACTGTGCGTGAAGGCGGCTCCATGCCGCGCCAGCCGAGTGGGAATCACGCAGTCAAAGATGTCTACACCGCGCCGTATGCCCGCGACCAAGTCGTCCGGTTCGCCAACCCCCATCAAATAGCGCGGTCGGTCGCGCGGCAGGCAAGGCACCGTGAAGTCCAAGGTCTGGCGCATCTCCGCTTTGCTTTCCCCAACAGCCAATCCGCCTATGGCATAACCTTTGAGGTCAAGCGCCGTCACGGCTAGAGCGGACTCTTCTCGCAGGTCGGGGAAGATGCCGCCTTGTATGATGCCGAATAATGCCTGCTGCTCATCGTCGGGGTGCGCCTGTCGGCATGCGACCAGCCAGCGATGCGTTCGCTTTAGCGCCCGCTCGACTTCCGCCCGGTCCTTGGGCGGCGGGCATTGGTCGAATGCCATGATGATGTCCGCGCCCAAGTTTTGCTGGATGCGCATGGAGCGCCGCGGGTCCAAGCGCTTTTTGCTACCGTCGATGTGGCTGCGGAAGGTAACGCCTTCTTCGTCAATCGAATTGGTCCGCGCCAGGCTGAAGATTTGGAATCCGCCCGAATCGGTTAAGATGGGTCCATGCCAGCGCATGAAATTGTGCAATCCGCCTAAATCGCGGATAAGCTCGGCACCGGGGCGCAGTAAGAGGTGATAGGTATTGGACAAAATCAAGCTGACGTCGAGCGCTTCGAGGTCTTTTGGCGGCACTGCTTTTACGCTGGCGGCTGTGCCGACTGGCGCGAAGACCGGCGTGGGGATATCGCCATGCGGCGTATGCAGGATGCCGGCGCGCGCATTGCCGTCCGTCGCGATGACTTCAAACTCAAAGGCCATAATTCCTCCCGAATCGCGCGCGCATTATAGCACAAAGCGATTCATGCGGAATTGTCGCCGTCGCCGGGAGACCTGCCGGAGACCTGCCATCTTGAACCCTGTAGCGCAGCAGTCGGTGTATAATGATTTCTGGCAGAAAATCTTTGATGCGCATCGTCGCAAATGGGAATCTGTTCTTAGTATGCGACATTGTTCGACACTAATTGACACTTGCTTGGATATACGCAGGCAATTCCAGACTGTGAAGCCCAGATTGTGAAACAAATCAAAAACGCAATCCCGGGGTCGGTGCCCGCTGCCATTGCGCAAAGCGAAGCTGATGTCCGCGCTTTTTTGCCGAGCCGTGTTGAACTAGACATCGACGCGCTGGCCTCCAATGTGCGGCTTATCAAAGCCAAGGTCGGCGCAGGCACCGGCATGATGGCGGTTGTCAAGGCAAACGCTTACGGGCATGGTGCCCTGACCGTTGCCGGCATCGCCTTGCGCAACGGCGCGAGTTGCTTGGCTGTCGCTAATATGACCGAGGCAATGCAATTGCGCCGCGCCGGCATTGCCGCGCCAATTTTGGTCTTGAGTTACACGCCTGTCGCCGCCGTCGCGATGGCAGCCCAACATGACATCACCTTATCCTTGTTTGACAGGCACCAGGCCGCGCGCTATGACATGGCGGCGGGCAGCGCTGGCGGCATGCTCAAGGCGCATATCAAAATCGATTCGGGCATGGGACGGCTCGGCATCTTGCCTGGGGAAGCCGAGGCCCTGGCTGCGCAACTGCGCAAATGTGAATCTATTTTCATAGAAGGCACCTATACGCATTTTTCCGTCGCCGACGAAGACCCGCGCTATACCGCGCGGCAGCGCGCGATATTCGAAAAAGCCCTAGCGACAATGCGCGCGGCTGGCTGCGCCTTCAGGTTCGTGCACGCCGCGAACTCAGCCGCCACCCTAAACCCCCCTGGCGGCAGCTTTAACCTGGTTCGTCCCGGCTTATTGATTTATGGCTTGAATCCCAACCTGGCGGATTGTCCTATGAAGGGGCTGCGGCCGGTCATGGCTTGGAAGACGGTCATCGCTCAGGTCAAAACCTTGCCGCCCAACTCGCCAGTCGGCTATGGCAACAGTTACCGAACGCGCGGCACGGAAACAATTGCCGTGCTGCCGGTGGGCTATGCCGACGGTCTGCGCCGCTCGCCAGGGACCTGGCGGGAAGTGCTGACGCATGGCAAACGAGCGCAGCTGGTGGGCATAGTTAGCATGGAGAAAACGACCATCAATGTCAGCCATATTCCGAATGTCATGGCAGGGGATGAGGTCGTCTTACTCGGCAAGCAAGGCGGCGATGAAATTCATGCCGACGAAGTAGCGGCTTGGCTCGGCAGTATTAACTACGAAGTGCTGACCTCGATTCTGCCGCGCGCGCCGCGCATTTGATTCCGCGCCATCAAGCCGCGAGCAGCCCTTTAAGGTCGGCGACGATATCGCTCGTTGGCGCGCCAAACTGATAGCGCCGAATCCAGCGGCCGTCCGGGTCCAGCAGGAACGAGCCGGCTGTATGATTCACCAGGTAGCCGCCGTATTCGTCCGCCGCTGTCATTTCAAAAGTCAAGCCATAGTCAATGCCCAGTGCCCGAATCGCTTCTTCTTCGCCCGACAAGCCGATGATGCCATCCAAACCGCGCAGCGCGAAATAATTTTGCAATACCGCTGGGCTATCGCGCTCGCCGTCTACGCTGATGAACAGAAATGCGACATCATTCGGTGCGCCCAGCGCCTGGCGCGCGCTGCGAAATTCGCTCAGCGTCAAGGGGCAGATATCGGGACAGTTCGTATAACCGAAGGTTATCAAGACGTATTTTCCGCGCAATTCGCGCAGGCTCACTGGCTGATTGAATTGGTCGCGCAGGGTGAAATCGGGCACGGCGACCGGCGGATTAATGGCGATTGCGCCGTCGAAGTCCTGCGCGGAGTTATTTGCGCTAATTGATTGACGGTCGCCAGCGAGATTCATCCTTTGGTAAGCAATTGACATGGCCAGCGCGGCGATGCCGACGAGCAGCGCCGAAATCGCGCCTAGTTGGATGCGCCTTATCAAATAGCGTTTGAAGCTGGCATTTGCTTGCTTTCTTTCCGTCACGTTTTTATCGAATCCCTATCGCGCATGTCAAATCCAAGTTACAAGCCTGTACGCGATTATAGCAATTGCCAGCCGCATTAAGTAGATGACAGGGCAAAATTTGCAGAACATTCGCAGCAAATTATTACAACACTGAGGCACCAAGGGTCGCGTAGACACTGCGGTTCAATCGCCCACGATTTTGCGCCAAATTTCATGGGCGAGCCTTGGCTCGACCCTACAAATTATTTGTTTGATGATAAATTTGTCATTTATGGATTTTGATGCAATTGCCCAGCAAATTTTGTCAGGCGCATTGCGAAGCCGCGCAAATCGGGCTACACTAATAATACCTATAGAAGAGAGATTTCGTCGACAGACGAAACGCCGAAGGGGCAAGCGACAGGGTTGCCAGCCTGCGTGAAACTCTCAGGCAAAAGGATTCTTGGGTTCAAGGACTCTGAAGGTATATTGACCGACAGGGCGCAGTCTCGGCACGAGCTGCGCCTTTTTTGTTTCACATCCGCTCGGCGGAAATGTTTAGCTGTGCCGTGCTTACACATATCGTGGCAAGCATCAAAGCCTTCTCGTCGCTTGAACGCCGCGGATAATAAAATAATAGGAGCAGGAGGCAGACAATGGGTGAATGGAAAGCGCCAGCGGAATTGCGCTATGCCGAAACAGATGAATGGTTTGCAGTAGACGGCGATGTCGTAACCATCGGCATCACCGACTATGCCCAAGACCAACTCAACGATATCGTCTACGTCGAGTTAATGGACCAGGGCGATATCATTGAGGCTGGCGGCTCATTTGGCGAAGTTGAGTCGGTCAAAGCGGCATCCGAAATGTACAGCGTTGTTGCCGGCGAGATTGTCGCGGTTAATGCCGCCTTGGAAGATGCGCCAGAGATTGTCAATGCCGATCCCTTTGGCGCTGGCTGGATGGTGAAGATCCATGCGCGGGATTTGTCGGCTTTGCGCGACTTAATGGACGCGGCGGCTTACGACGCCTATTGCGACAGCCGTTGACGCCGAACCAGGCTAAGCATTGTTAAGCATCGTGTAGAAAACGCGCAAGCAGAAAACGCGCAATTGAAAGGCAATCCATAAGGTGAGCTACATACCCCATACCGAATCCGAGACCGAGCAAATGTTGTTGGAAATCGGCGTCAGAAGTATTGACGAGCTCTTCGACGCTGTGCCGGCTGCTTATCGTTTCCCGCGTCTGAAATTGCCGCCGCCGATGAGCGAAATGGAAGTCACCGCCGAGATGCTGGCAATCAGCGAGGCGAATGACCACGCCGGGGATTACGCTATCTTCCGCGGCGCGGGCGCTTATCACCATTTTATTCCGGCGGTGGTCAATCACATTTTGCTGCGCGGCGAGTTTTACACCGCCTATACGCCTTATCAGCCGGAGATATCGCAAGGCACTTTGCAAGCGACATACGAATACCAGAGCATGATGTGCGCCTTAACCGGCATGGACGCCGCCAACGCCAGCCACTATGACGGCGCGACCAGCCTGGCCGAGGCAATAACCGTCGCGCTGGAAGTTACCCGCCACAAGCGCAGAAAAATCATCCTCAGCCACGCCATCCATCCCCAATATCGAGAGGTCGTCAGAACCTATCACCAAGGGCGCGATATCCGCATCATCGGCGATCGCGGCCGCGGCGACATCGTCGATTTGGTCGAAATGCTGGATGAAAATACGGCGATGCTGGCTATTCAATATCCCAATTTTTTCGGTCAAATTGATAACATCGCAGCGCTTGCCGATGCCGTGCACGAGGTTGGCGCTTTACTGGTGATTGTGGCAAATCCTATGGCGCTGTCCTTATTCCGCAGCCCGGGCGAACTGGGCGCGGATATCGTGGTTGGCGAGGGGCAGCCGATGGGTGTGCCGCTAAGTTATGGCGGTCCTTATTTGGGCTACTTTGCCATACGCCAGAAATATGTGCGCAAAATCGCCGGGCGCATCATCGGCGAGACGCTCGACGCCGATGGCAAGCGCGCTTTTGTGATGACCCTGCGCCCGCGCGAACAAGACATCAAGCGCGAACGCGCCACCAGCAATATATGCACCAATCAAGGCTTGATGGCGCTGTCCGCCTCGGTCTATATGGCTTTGATGGGCAAGAACGGCTTGCGGCGGGTCGGCGAACTCAACTATCACAAAGCGCATTATGCCGCCGAACAGCTCAATCAATTGGGCGGATATTCAGTTGATACCAGCAAAACCTTCTTCAACGAATTTGTCTTGAAATGCCCGCGCCCGGTTGCCGAAATCAACCAAGCGCTATTGGCAGAGGGCATCATCGGCGGTTATGACTTAGGACAGAATTATTTCCATCTGGCGGAGCACATGTTGCTTTGCGTGACGGAAACCAATAGCAAAGATGAAATTGATCGGCTAGTCGAAGTGCTGGGGGGCTTATACTGATGGCTGAGCCAGTCGCAACAAGTCCATTGCAACCGCTAATTTACGATATCGGCGCGCCTGGGCGCATCGGCGTCAACCTGCCAGATTGCGATGTACCGGAAGCAGAGCTGCCCAGCGATTTATTGCGCGAGGACCTGCCACTGCCCGAAGTTGGCGAGCTGCAAGTGGTACGGCACTTTGTCAAGTTGAGCCATCTCAATTATTCAATTGACAAGGGATTCTATCCGCTCGGCTCTTGCACGATGAAGTACAACCCGAAGATCAATGAAGACGCGGCGCGCCTGCCCGGCTTCGCGCAATTGCACCCGCTGACCGAAGACTCTGGTGCCCAAGGCGCGCTCTATCTGATGTACGAATTGCAGCAATGGCTTGGGGAAATCAGCGGATTTACGGCGGTGAGTTTGACGCCAGCAGCCGGTGCCCAGGGCGAATTCGCCGGCATATTGATGATTCGCAACTATCACCTAGACCGCGGCGATAGCCAGCGCGACATAATTTTGGTGCCCAATAGCGCGCATGGCACCAATCCAGCGACCGTTACCATGGCTGGCATGCGCGTGCATGAATTGCCCTCCAATGACCAAGGCAATGTCGATTTAGATTCCTTGCGCGCGGCTTGCAGTGGCGAACTGCGCGATCAAATCGCTGGGATGATGATTACCGTGCCCAGCACCTTGGGCCTCTTCGAATCCACGATTCACGATGTCATTGATACCGTGCACGAAGCGGGCGGTTTGATGTACATGGACGGCGCGAATATGAATGCGCTGATGGCAGTGGTCAAACCAGGCGAGCTCGACTTTGACGTCATGCACTATAACCTGCACAAGACCTTTTCCACGCCTCATGGCGGCGGCGGTCCCGGCAGCGGGGCAGTGGGAGCGAACAGAAGGCTCAAGGATTATCTGCCGGGCCCCATTGTGGATATTATCGAAGAAGAAGATGACTCTGGCGCGCCGCTTTATGGATTTGTCATGCCCAGAAAGAGCATCGGGCGCATCAAAGCCTTCCAGGGCAACTTCGGCATGCACCTGCGCGCTTATGCCTACATCCGCGTTTATGGCGACAGCGGCATCCGCGATGTAACGCGCTATGCCGTGCTCAATGCCAATTATCTGCGCGCGAAACTCATGAAGACCTACAAACTGCCGTACCCGCGCTACTGCGGGCATGAATTCGTACTCGAGGGGCGCGTAGACACTGCCCCGTCAGGGCGCGTGGACACCGCCCCGTCAGGGCGCGTAGACACTGCCCCGTCAGGGCGCGTAGACACTGACTCGGTGGACTATGTTGAAGATATTCACGCCCTGGATATATCCAAGCGCTTGATGGATTATGGCTTCCATCCGCCGACCAACTATTTCCCATTAATTGTGCCGGAAGCGCTCTTGATTGAGCCGACCGAGACCGAGGTCAAAGAAGACCTCGATGCCTTTGTTGATGCGATGGAGCGCATCGCCGAAGAAGCTCGGACGCAGCCGGAGCTGCTGCTCAACGCGCCGCATACCGCGCCAGTGCGGCGCTTGGATGAAGTGCGCGCGGTCAAGCAATTGATCCTCTGCTGCGCGCCGGCGCTGCCAGCGGCTGGGGATTGAGCGAGACCATCGCGCATCCAGCGAGACATCCAACGCGAGGCATCCTCATGCGAAAATGGGCGGCTCATTCAGCCGTCTATTTTTTTGGATTTGAATTGCGGACCGGGCTAAGGCGCTCTCCTTGGTGCGCTTGCTCTGGTGCTAATGCTCTGATGCGCATGCTCAAGTAAATTTGATGCGATTGCGCCCGCCGCAGCCTTTGCAGGCTTGAGCGACGCATTCAGCCAAGATATGATGTCCAGCGAGATGCAAAAGCTCGCTTTGAAAGCTGCCCAGTGCAAGAACTGATCAAGATCTTCATAGATAACATGACGCCGGTCCTCGCAATCGCGGCGGTGGGTTTCTTCCTGCGTAAGCGCTTCGCGGTCGACCCGAACATGGTATCGCGGATGATGTTCAACGTCTTTTCGCCGGCTTTGACATTCAACGCGTTATATACGCGCGACATCAGCGGCGCAGATTTCCTGCGCGTATATGGCGGCACATTGCTGCTTTTGTGGACCATTGCCGGCCTATCCGTGATTTCGCTGCGCTGGCGGCAAATCAAGCCGTCGGAAAAAGCAGCCACGATGGTATCGACCTTTGCCTTTAATGGCGGCAATTTCGGCTTATCGATTGTCAGCTTCGCCTTTGGCCCCGAGGCTTTGAGCTACGCCGCGCTGATTTTTGTCGCCGGCACGACCACCGCCTATACGCTGGGTGTATACATTTCATCCAATGGCAAGGCGTCGGTCGCGCGCTCCTTGCTGAATGTCTTGAAGACACCATCGGTGTATGCTTTGGTTCTGGCATTCGCGCTGAAGGCTGCCGGCATCACGCAGTTGCCGCTGGCTGTGGCGCGTACCTCGCAATTGCTGGCGGACGCGGCTATTCCGCTGATGTTAGTCTTGCTGGGCTTGCAGCTTGGTGGCTTTGGCAAGCTGAAACGTTTGCCCTTGGTCGCCTACAGCGTGGCGCTGCGCTTGCTGCTGGCACCAGCCATCGCCATCGTTTTGGCGGCGCTGCTGGGCTTGAGCGGCGCGGCGCGCTTCGCATTTATCACGCAAGCGGGCATGCCAACCGCCGTGATGACGATTGTGCTGGCGACCGAGTTTGATACCGACCGCGACCTCGCGCTGAGCATTATCCTGGCTAGTTCCTTCATTTGCCCCTTCACGCTTTCGCTGTTAATCTACTTGCTGCAAAACGGAATTATCTAATGGCTTGGCTAGCTGGCTTAGATTTCCTGTTCTTTGGGCCTTCGCGGGGTCTTCGCGCTTATTTTTCCTTTTGATTAGCAATCGCTTGTGATTTGCGAATAATCTGAATAGCATCCTGGCATCCCAAGCGCTTAGGGAACATAAGTGAGCGACAGTCGGCGCGTAAAACCAGTGAGTTCATTAAGAAAAAAACGAAAAAAATATCTGCGCTTACTGCGCGTGGCATGGCGCGATACGCGCGCGCTCGTGCGCGAATTCCGCCGCCCATTGTTTGTTTTTTTCCTGTCGATCTTCCTCGGCGGCTATATTTACGCTTATCTGAACAACAATTTCTCTTCAAATGAGACTATAGAATTGGTTGATGTGCCTTATATCATGTTGGCGCTGATGGTGCTGGAAGCGCCGATTGAGGTGCCGGCGCAACCGCGTCTTATTATTTTCTGGTACTTGCAGCCGATTTTGGCAGTCTATATTGTCGGACAAGGCGCGGCGAATTTTGTCCGTCTGTTTTTCATGCGCGACCAGCGGCGGAGCGCCTGGGAGGAAGCTGTGGCATCAACTTTTCGACGCCATGTGATTGTGGTGGGCATCGGCCATGTCGGCCTGCGTATCATCCGCGAGCTGCTGCAAATGGGAACGGAAGTCGTCGCTGTGGATTTGCACACTTCGGACGAGGCGGATGCCGTCTTGCAGGTGGGGAACGTGCCGCTCATTTTGGGCGACGCCCGCACCGAAGCGGTATTGGAAAAAGCCGGCTTAGTCAAAGCCAGGGCAGTGATTGTCGCCACCTCCGATGATCACATCAACCTTGAAGTAACTATGCGCGTTCAGTATGTGAAACAGGTGAAGAATCGCTCCTTCCCGCTGATTGTGCGCATGTGGGACGATAGCCTCAAGCGCCAAATCGAAAGCGTCTTCGCGGGCAAGAATGTCAAAGTCATGAGCGCCTCCGACTTAGTCGCGCCCGCCTTCGCATGGGCGGCTGTTACGGATATCGAGCAGACCCTGCAAATTGATAACAGGACTTACAATTTGATTCGTCTGACAGTGCGTCAAGCGTCCTTCATGGTGGGCAAAACCGTTCACGCCGTGGAAAACGAAGAAAGCGTCGATATCGTCCTGCTGCATCGCGGCCGCGCCGCGCCCCAGGTGCATCCGCGCGGCGAGCAAGTCATCAAGCGGGACGATACGCTTATGCTTTTTGCCGAGCACGATCGCATCATCGACATCGTAAAACGCAACGAAGATTGACCGTCTAGCAATTCTAGCGCAGCCGACTTGCCTATTTTCGCCGCGGGAAACGCGATAGCAGCGTTACCGGCTCTGGCATGGCGACGCGCTTGCCAATCGACAGATTGTCCAAGCGAGAAGCGCGAGCAGCTTTGGCTCTGGCAGAACCCGCAAAGACAGCTAGCTTCGTGCCGCGCTTGCGGTAATCTTTTTGCATCAGCGCCTGCCCGACTTGGAAGCCCTGGGAATCGATATTGCAACTGCTTACGATGCCGACGACGCGTCCGCGCGCATTGACAATCGGATCGCCGTGATGGGCTGGGCGCGCGCCTTTGTTATCCATGCGGAAGCGGCTGACCTGTACCTTGCGCCGCTTTTCGTATTCGATGAAGGCGCGTTTGCCAACGAAGAAGGGCTTGTACAGTTTGACATAAGCGCCGAACCCGGCATCGGCGGGGTTCATGTTGAGCTCGCCGGACAATTCAAATCCATACAGCGGCAAACCCGCTTCTGTGCGTAGGCTGTCGCGCGCCGCCAAGCCACAGGGCATCGCGCCCTGGTCGGCCAGCTTGCGGAATAGCGCCGCGGCTTGAGCGGGATGAACAAAGAGTTCATAGGCGACGCGCTCGCCCGTATAACCGGTCCGTGACAGGATTATGTCAATGCCGCCCAGCGTTACCCGCGCCACGCCAGCCCATTTCAAGCGCTTGACCAGCGCGAGCTCGGCGTCGCTGCCGCCCAGCCGCAGCAGATAATCGCGACTCTTGGGACCCTGCAGCGCGATATCGACGCGGCGCTCGTCCCCCCATTGGCGCAATCTCAGGTCGCGCAGTCCGAAGCGCCCCGCGCCTTCGATGCGGCGCGCTGGGTCGCTGGGGTCGATCATGACCTCGCCGGCAATCACCGCGTTCAGCCATTGCCAGTTTTTGTCATTGTTGGATGCGTTCACAACCACCAGGAAATGTTCCCCCGCCAGCCGATAGATCATCAGGTCGTCAAAGGGGATGCCATCGACATCAAGGAAAAAGGTATAGTGGGAGCTGCCAACTTGCAGTCGCTTGACGTCGTTGGTTGTCACGGTATCGAGGAATAATTCCGCGCCAGGTCCCTTGACGTCAAAGACGCCCATGTGCGCCACGTCGAATATGCCAGCCTCGTCGCGGACAGCCGCGTGCTCGTCGCTGACAGATTTGTACCAGAGCGGCATTTCATAGCCGGCGAAGGGTGCCATCTTCGCGCCCAGCTCGCTGTGCAAGCCATGCAAAGGCGTCTGCCGCAGCATATCAACCGCGGCAATCTGTGGCTCGAACTTCGGCAGCGCTGCGGATGCGCTGGTGTAGCAATTATCGCCATTGCAGCCGACAAAATAGGCTTTGCTCGCATAGCCGGCGCTGCCAGCTAGCATGCTCGGCTCGCTGGTGCCGAGGACCTCAATGCTTACCGGACCCGGCAGCTTGGCATGGATGTCGCTTTCATCGAAGAGGACATAGCCATCGCTCAACGCGCGCAGCCAGGCGACAGCCCGAAGGGCGCGCCCCGCTATCGCGAGTCGGTACTCCGTTTTGCACAGTTTTCTTAGGCTGCCGCTTGCCAATGCCGTCCCGTTTTCATCCAGGATATGCGTCGCTTGGGCTGCGCCGTCGCTAAGCGCTTCTACATCGCTGCTTAATGCGAGATGCAGGAAGTCCTTTGCTGCCGCGCCGCGCACGCAGATTTCGAGACAACTGTCTTCTGCTTCGGCGGGAAGATATGTGAAGTGCGGATAATCGTCGGCTGCCGCGCTATTGTCGATGCCGCTCTTGGCGGCCAGGTCGCGCATTTTGCGTTTTGCGGTTTGCAGCGCGTCGAAATCGACTTTTGTCCGCGGCAGCGGACGGATGCGCCCGGTCAGGCTGAATGGATAGCAAGCGCTCAAGACATCGGCGATGGTATCACCGAGCTCCTTCATCTCCGCCTCTTTTAGCCCGCGCTGCGTGACCCAAGGCGTTCCCAGGCGGATGCCGCTGGGGCGTAAAGCCGAGCTGTCGCCAGGGATGGTCTGGCGGTTGCAGACGATGCCGGCAAGATCAAGGATGCGCGCGGCCATGTCGCCGCTCAATCGCGTGCCGTCCTCCCCGACGACAGAAGAACAATCCAGCACCATCAAGTGCGTATCGGTGCCGCCGTGCGGCAAACGAAAGCCGCGCGCGGAGAGTTTGTCCGCCAAGGCTTTGGCGTTGCGCAGTGTCTGACGCTGTAACTGCTGGAACTGATCGCTTTGCGCCAAGCGCAGCGCCACCGACAGCGCAGCCATCGTATTGATATGCGGTCCGCCTTGCTCGCCGGGGAATACAGCGCGGTCAATCAAGTTGGACAAGCGCTTGTTATGCGTGATTAGCACTGCGCCGCGCGGTCCGTTCAAGGTTTTGTGCGTGGTAAAACTGACGACATCGGCGATACCGACCGGGTTCGGGTATAGCCCTGCGGCTATCAAGCCGGCGACATGCGCCACATCCGCCAGCAAATAAGCGCCAACTTCGTCAGCGATGGACCGATAGGCAAGCCAGTCGGGCGCGAATGGATAACTGCTGAAGCCGCCGATAATCAAGCGCGGCTTGTGTTCCCGCGCCAATGCCATCATCTGATCGTAATCAAGGCGCTCGCTTTCTGGATGGATGCCGTAACTGACGATGTTGTAGTTCTTGCCGCTGCGGTTGACCGGGCTGCCATGCGTCAGGTGCCCGCCCATGATCAAGTCCATGCCCATGACAGTGTCCCCAACTTCAAGCAGCGCGCTGTAGACCGCGTTATTGGCGGGCGCGCCGGAAAGCGGCTGTACATTGACGTAGAGCGCTTCGGGCTTTAATCCATTGGCGGCGAAGATTTCCGCCACCCGCCGCCGCGCTAGCGACTCCAAGATATTGGCGTATTCAGTGCCTTTGTAATAGCGTTGGTCGGCATTGCGGCGGAATTCTGGCAGGCGCGCGCTGTAATCGAGAAGCTCTTTTTGCTTCATCGCGCGCGTCTTGTCGAGGGGGTAGCCCTCGGCATAGATATTGTGGAAAGATGAACCCAGCGCTTTGCGAACGGCAAAAGGCACCGTACTTTCCGACGGTATCAAGATCAATTTATGCTGCTGGCGCGCTGTCTCGTGGCGAATCAGCTCGGCTACAGCCGGGTCTAATTCTTCGATGTCGCCGCGGAACAAGAAATCGTGTTCGTGCATGGCTGATGCAGTGCCTCGCTCGTCTATTGTAGCTGCGATTTTAACATGCGCGTCATGTCGATTCTATGCGGAATCAGCATCTTGCCACAGCCGCTTAGCTGATGTTCAGATATTATTATTCGCTTTATTTTTCGATAGTGAAGTCGATAGTGAAAGGAGTCGCATCGGCAAAACGGCGCAGGCCGCAGCTGCGCGTTTCCATGCAGTCCGCGATCGCCTGGGCGACAGTTTCCCCCAGCAGGGCGTCGATTTCCGAGCCATAATGCCCGGTCGGTCCCCAATACTTCGCATCCAGGTATTCGGGTCCTAGCGCTTCGTCGAAGGGAATATAGCGATAGGTCGCACGCAGGCTGTCCAGCAGATATGTATATGGCGACTGTCCGCCATTGTGGATATGCGCCATGTGCTGCGGCAAAGGCAGATGCAGGACCAAGAAATCGGCATCATGCTCTGTCGCGTCCGCCGCGAAGGCAGCCACAATCGCCTTGCCCAGTTCACCCCTTTCGGAATCCGGCCCATAATCGAACTCACTGGCTTCCTCTTGCGCTTTTGTCAATTCGTAAATGAAGGCGGCTAGTCGACTGTTCAGCCACCATTTGGAGGCGACAGCGCGGCTGCGGTAATAGGCTTCGTAAGCCGCTAAGGGGTGGCTGGCGAAAGACTCGAAGGTGGCGACCATCCGCTCTGGCGGCAGCGCCGGCCTGTTTAATCCTTTCAGAACGCCGTCCTCCAAATAGAAACGCGGCTTGGAAAACGGGATGCTGGGACCGTGAATGTACAGAATGCGAAAGACATTGACATTGCGGTCGAGATTTTCTGGCTGGAAACCAAAGATGACAATATCCGGTTCATACTGCTGTCCGCTTGCTTGCCAGCGCAGGAAAGCCTGCCCCATATCATAGCCGCCGACGCCGAAGTTCATCACTTCGGCGCGGATGCCAAGCTGCTCTAAAGCGAGCTGGAGCTGAATCGTCCAAATCTGCTCATCCTTGACGTCATCGCTCGCGGTAAACGAATCCCCAAAGGCGGCGATGCGCAGCGTATCCGCAAGCGGCTCGATGCTGTACTCAACTTGTGAGCGGATGCCGGCGCTGTTAACCGTGAACGTGCCTTGATGCCGCAGGGAATTCGGGCGATATGCCCAGCCAGTCCGCTCGTCGTATAAGATGGTGGCGCTGTCGACGTTATGCAAATAGGCTTCAATCCCCGCTTTCAGCCGATTAATCGGCAAAACGTAGGGCTCAAGCGTATAACCCAGGAAAGTAAATTGACCGTCGGCGTCGGTATCGCCTGCAAACCTGATAATGACCTCTAGCAACAGCAGGGCGAAAACCAGACCGAAGCAGGCAAGCAGACTATTCGCGAAGATTCTTTTCATGGCATTAGCCGCGCCCCGAGCCAGTCATCGGCATTCCAGACGCTGATGAATGTGATGAATGCAGCCAGCATATACAATCTGATCGTATCATGCCTAGCCAAGCGGCGCTACGAGCATATCAAATCACCAAGTGATACTAAAATGATAAAGCAGGGCAATCGCGTCTGTAGGATATTATCCACCTTGGGCAACGAATACACCGAGAATAAACACCATTTCTGGACGTAAAGGCGGCAATGTAAGGCTAGTCCGCTACTGATGAATTGCGACGGATTATGGCGCGCTGGGCGCGCAGGGATTGCTCGCAAGCCTGGCAAGTGGTTAAATCGCGCCAGCAAAATAAATGACTTTGACAATCCCGCGCCAGCCCATTAAAATCCCAGCTAGCCGCGGCTCCTAATGCGCGCCGCGTTCTATCAGCGAAGCAAACTCAATCGCACGCTATTTGGAGGCGACCTCGCCATGAAGGAATATCAATCGGAGAATATAAGAAATGTCGCTTTGGTAGGGCATCAAAGCTGTGGCAAGACCTCGCTGGTCGAGGCGCTCCTGTATAGTTGCGGCGCGACGACGCGCCTGGGCAACATTTCCGAAAGCAATATGGTTTCGGATTGGGACGACGAAGAAAAAGACCGCGGCTTGTCGCTTTCCACATCTTTGGTGCCCGTGGAGTTTGACGGTATCAAGATAAATGTGTTGGATACGCCCGGCTTCACTGATTTCCAGGGCGAGCTGAAAAACGCGATCCGCGTCGCCGATGCGGTGATTGTGGTTGTGGATGCCGTCTCTGGCGTCGAAGTCGGCACGGAGCTGGCTTGGGAATACGCCCGCGCTTATGAGCAGCCCATCATCGCCGTGATTAACAAGATGGATCGCGACAATGCCAACTATGAAGAAGTGCTGGACCAATTGCGCAATCAGTTCGACGATTACAAGTTCGTACCGATTATGCTGCCAATCGGTGAACAAGCGGATTTCAAGGGTGTTGCCAACGCGCTGACGCAAAAGGCATATTACGAAGCTGGCGGCGAACGCGCCGATTTGCCCGATGAATACGCCGACGCTCTCGAAGAAGCGCACATGGAATTGATGGAAGCGGCTGCCGAAGCTGATGACGAACTCTTGGAAAAGTACTTTGAAGAAGAGACGCTTTCCTTTGACGAGATTCGCGCCGGCATGCGCAAAGCCTCGCGCTCGCCCGAGCTGAAGACCGTTCCAGTCTTCGCCTTGTCTTCGACGGAGAATATCGGCACCATTCCTTTAATGGAAGCGCTGGTGGCTTATACGACCGCGCCGACGGGGCGATCGGTCCGAATCTTGCGCGGGGAAGAAGCAGACGCGCTGCCGGGACCGCAAAGCGATGATGGTCCGCTCGTCGCCTATGTCTTTAAGACGCTGAACGATCGCTTTGTGGGGACGCTAAATTATTTTCGGATTTTCTCTGGCAAGATGTCCAGCGATGGGCGTTACCGCAATGTCATCAGCGGGGAAGACGAACGATTCAACTCGCTGTTTTTGATGCGCGGCAAAGAGCAGATGCCCGTGCAAACGCTTCATGCCGGCGACATTGGCGTGGTTGCCAAGCTGACAGAAACCAAGACCGGCGACACATTTGCTGATAACGGCAGCGATATTGCTATCGCGCCGCCAGATTTCCCCGCGCCTTTATATATGGTATCTGTCCGACCGCGGACGCAAGCGGACAGCGCCAAGATGGGCCCGACGCTCAGCAACCTCTGTGACGCCGACCCCACGCTGCGCTGGCGGCAAGATCGTGATACACGCCAGACGGTGCTCGAAGGCATGGGACAAATCCACCTTGATGTAACATTGAAGCGCGCGGAATCGCTCGGCGTCAGCATCGATACCGATATGCCCAAGGTGCCCTATCGCGAAACAATCACGGGCAACGCCGAATCTAGTTATACGCACAAGAAGCAAACCGGTGGGGCGGGGCAATATGGACGCGTCGACCTCAAAGTTGAACCGACAGACGATACCTTCGAGTTCGAGTCCAGCGTATTTGGCGGGGCGATTTCCCAGCAGTTTGTGTCATCGACGGAAAAAGGCATACGCGCCGTGCTGCCCGATGGCGTTATCGCCGGCTATCCTGTAGAGCGGGTCAAGGTCAATGTCTTTGACGGCAAAGAGCATCCGGTGGATTCTAAAGACATCGCCTTTCAGATAGCTGGGCGCGAAGCCTTCCGCTCTGCCTTCCGCAAAGCCAAACCGGTGCTGCTAGAGCCAATTATGGACGTCCGAATTACCGTGCCCGAGGCGATGATGGGCGACATCATGAGCGATCTTAATACACGCCGGGGGCGTGTGCAGGGCATGGATACGATTGGCTTCAAGAGCGTGATTACAGCGGAGGTCCCCTTAGCCGAGATGCTGCGTTATGGGAACGACCTGCGTTCAATGACCGGCGGCCGCGGCATTTATGCCATGGATTTCAATCGTTATGACCGCGTGCCTACTTATGTGCAAGAAAGCATTATCGCGGATGCGGCGGCGGCTGAATAAGCAGGTCTCAATCTGACATCGGCAGGGGGACTCTGTTGAAAAACACCCCGATCCCGTAGGTCTATGTCTACGTGACCCCGGCCCATCTCGCCATCTCTATTGCGAACGGGCTTGGGGTGGGGGGAAATCGAATATTTCAACGGAGTCAGGGGATCAGTCAGACTTCATGCAATGGGCGAGAATCATTGCCTTCTCGCCCGAATGCTCATGGTTCTACTTCTAAGTCTTCCGCCGTGTCGGAGCCGTTCTGCTCGGCAGTTTGCGGCTCGCGCAGGTGTTTGGCGACAGACTCCGGCAAAATATCAGCCGCGTCATCCTCAATATCCAGTATGCGCAGAATCTCCTCGCGCTCAATCGTCTCCTTTACGAGCAATGCCTGCGCCAGTTCGTCAAGCTGCGCGCGATGATCTTCCAGCAGTCCGCGCGTTTCTTGATAGGCGAAGTCGATGATGCGCTTGATTTCGGCATCAAGTTTCGAGGCGGTATCATCGCTGTAATCGCGGCCGCTGGCGATAGAATAACCCAGGAATGGCTGTTCGGAGTCATCGCCATAATTGACCATGCCCACCGAATCACTCATGCCAAACATCTTCACCATATTGCGCGCAATCTGCGTAACTTGCTGGATATCGTTGGCTGCCCCGGTTGTAACGTCGTCAAAGACGATCTCCTCGGCAATGCGCCCGGCCAAGCCAACGCGGATAAAGGCTTCCAACTGCTTGCGCGATTGATGCAGCGAGTCGTCTTTGGGCATATAAAATGCCACGCCCAGGGCGCGTCCGCGCGGGATGATTGTGGTCTTTAGCAGCGCCATGGCGTCGGGAATCAAGAACGATACAAGGGCATGCCCCGCCTCGTGATAGGCGGTGATTTTGCGGTCCTTCTCGTTGGATAGCGGCGGGCGCTTGGTGCCCAGGCGAATGCGCTCGTAAGCGGTTGTGAAATCCGACATGGTTATCAAGCGCCGATCGTAACGCGCCGCGTTCATTGCCGCTTCGTTGGCGAGGTTGGCGATGTCGGCACCGGAAAATCCGATTGTCGCCCGCGCCATGGATTCCAGCTCGACATTGTTCGCCAGTGGCTTGCTCTTGGTGTGAATCTTGAGAATGTCGTGGCGCCCCTTGGCATCGGGCAAATCAACGGTGATTTGTCGGTCGAAGCGACCCGGGCGCAGCAGCGCAGGGTCCAGCACATCGGGACGGTTGGTAGCGGCAATCATGACGATGTTGCTGTCATTGTCGAAGCCGTCCATTTCCGAAAGCAGCTGATTCAAGGTTTGCTCGCGTTCGTCGTGCCCGCCGCCCAAACCTGTACCGCGCCGCCGGCCCACGGCGTCAATCTCGTCCACAAAGATGATAGCAGGCGAGTTCTCCTTGGCGCGTTTGAACAGATCGCGCACGCGGGAAGCGCCAACGCCGACGAACATCTCGACAAATTCCGAAGCCGCGATGCTGAAAAAGGCTACATTGGCTTCGCCCGCCACGGCGCGCGCCATCATTGTTTTGCCAGTGCCGGGCGGTCCAATCAGCAGGACGCCGCGCGGCACCTTCGCGCCGACCTTGACATATTTCTCGGGCTCTTTAAGGAAGTCGACTACTTCTTCCAGTTCCAACTTGGCAGCGTCTTGCCCAGCCACATCATCAAAAAGGATTGACGGCTTCTCCGGGGTTTTTTCCCGCGCTTGGGATTGACCGAAGGAAAAGATGCCGTTCATCTGCCCCTGCGCTCGCCTGCCCATCCAGACAAAAAATCCGATGATCAAGATCAGCGGCAAAAAGTTGAAGATCAGCGTAAGCAAAATGGAGGGTTCATCCGGGGTAGCTCTAATCAGGACGCGCTGTTCGTTTGCCAGCTGGCGCAATTCTTCGGCACCGCCAGGCGGCAAATTGGCTTTGAAGTTACTGATATTCTGCGAGCGACCCGAAGAACTGTTCACGATTACGCTGCGCGCGAACCTGCCATTGACGCCCGTCTCGCCTTGGAAGTCTAGCAGCGATACATTTTGCTGCCGCAACTGCTCGTACAGGACTGAATATGATATTTCTGGGGTGGAAGACAGGCCGCCGAACAAGCCTGGCGAGCTGAGCAGCGCCAGCAGCATGACCAGCACCAGCAAACCAGGCGAAATCCACTTGCGCCAGTTTGGCGGACGCCGCTGCGGACCATTGCCTTGGTCGCTGTCGCGACTTTCGTCATTATCGTTATTTTCCCAAAATTGCATCTAGCGATTTGACTTTCGACAACTTGAAATTGCTATGATTATAACCTAGCGCAGCGAATAATTGTGCAAAAGATTTCTTAGAATGCTTGCAATCTTTGCCCCTTATCCGCTTGCCGAGCAATGATAACACGCTTTTGCTTGAAATGCGTGATGCGTTTTCTGGCTTTGCATTGTCGGTCCCGCTGGCGCGCAGGGCAATCGACTGCTCGCTTCCAGCCCAAAATAATCACCATGAACGCCGAGATTTTTCCGCAGATCTGCTATATAAGGTCGCAATTTGCTGCGATTGACAGTCATTGCCCATGCGCCCCCGGCGGTTTTATTTGCCGGAGCTCAAAGCTGTGCGAGCGCGGGACGAAAAGCGACTTCTCATCAGGCGAAACTCCGCTATCCTAGATTGAACTGAACGCTTTCTCTTTTTTGCAGTGTCTTTGCAGTATCTTTGCAGTATCTATGCAGCATCTCGCTGGCGGAATATGCGGAGTACAAGGACAGTTCATGAACCGCCTAAAGTACGAAGACAGCCCCTATTTGCTGCAGCACGCGGATAACCCGGTGGACTGGTATCCCTGGGGCGATGAAGCCTTCAAAGCTGCGCAGTCCCGCGGCGCGCCGATATTGCTGAGCGTGGGTTACAGCGCTTGCCATTGGTGCCATGTGATGGCGCATGAAAGTTTTGAAGACGAAGCAACCGCCCGCATCATGAACGCGCTCTTTGTCAATGTCAAAGTGGATAGGGAAGAACGCCCGGATGTCGACGACATCTATATGCAGTCTGTACAAGGGCTCACCGGGCAGGGTGGCTGGCCCCTGACCGTCTTTCTGTTGCCCGATGGCCGTCCCTTTTATGGCGGCACCTACTTCCCGCCCCAGCCGCGTGGCGGCCTGCCTTCTTTTGTACAGTTGCTGCAGGCAATCATCGACGCCTATCGCAATAAAAGAGATGTACTGGAAGCGCAAGCGGATAATCTGCATCAATCTTTGCGGCGCGACCTGCTTGGCATCGGCCGCGCCGACGACAGTGGCTTGACGGACGAATTGCTCGCCGAATCCGCGCGCAAGCTGATGAACGGCATGGACAGGCACAATGGCGGTTTCGGCACTGCGCCCAAGTTCCCCAATCCGATTAGCCTGGAATTTTTGCTGCGGCATCACGCGCGCGCCCAAGACAGCGCGGCGCTCGAGCTCGTCTGCTTGACTCTGCGCAAGATGGCGCGCGGCGGCATTTATGACCAGGTTGGCGGCGGTTTCGCCCGTTACAGCGTCGACGAGCGTTGGCTCGTGCCGCATTTCGAGAAGATGCTCTACGACAATGCCCAGCTCAGCCGCATTTATTTGTACGCCTGGCAGATCACCGGCGACAATTTTTTCCGGTCAATTGCCGAAGACATCTACGATTACATTTTAAGGGAAATGACCGCGCCCACGGGCGGATTTTACAGCGCCACCGACGCCGATAGCGAAGGCGTAGAAGGCAAGTTCTTTGTTTGGACCATTGAAGAAGTCCGCGAGGCGCTGAGTCCATTGCAGGATGAATTGCAGGATGAATTGCCGCGCGCGCTGGAAATCGCCTGCGCCTATTTCAGCCTCTCGCAAGCGGGCAATTTTGAAGGCGCGAATATCCTCACCAGTCCAGAAGAGCCGCGTCAAGTCGCGGCAGAGCTGGGCTTGTCATATCAGGAGTTGCGCGCGGCGGTTGCCCGCATTAAAGCGCGGCTGTACGCTGTCCGCAGCCGCCGCATTGCGCCTGCGCTCGACGACAAGATTCTAACTTCATGGAATGGTTTAATGCTGGCCAGCTTGGCCGAAGCCGCGCGCATACTCGGCCGGCAAGATTATCGCGATGCAGCGGCAAGCGCCGGTGCCTTCCTGCTAGAAAATATGCTGGATGAGCGCGGCCGCTTGCTCCGCAGTCATAAGGATGGCCGGAGCAAGTTGAATGCCTACCTCGAAGACTATGCCAACGCGATTGATGGCTTCTTGCAGTTGTACCAGTTGACTTTTGAAGAAAAGTGGTTCATCGCGGCGCGGCAGTTGGCGGATTTGGCGCTGCGGCATTTTGCCGCCGCTGATGGCGGCTTCTATGACACCAGCGACGACCACGAAAAATTGATTGTCCGACCGCGCAATTTGCAGGACAACGTTACACCCTCTGGCAGCGCCATGTTGGCGAAGCAGCTTTTGCGTCTGGCTGCTTATACCGGCGCAGCGCGCTATGATGAAGCTGCGCGCGCCACGCTCAAGATTTTGACAGAAGCAATGCGGCAATATCCGCAGGCTTTTGCCGAATCGCTCAACGCGGCCGACGCGCTGGTCGGCGGCACGCTCGAAGCCGCCATCATAGGCAAAAGCGATACAGCAGAAGCGCGTGAGATGATGGCGCTGCTTAACCGACCATTTCGCCCGAATATGGTTATCGCGTCAGCCAGCGGCGATGTCGATGAACACGGCAGCATCCCATTGCTCAGTCATCGCGTCGCGCTGGCGGGGCGCGCGACGGTCTACATTTGCCGGGATTTCGCTTGTCGCCTGCCTGTAGGCACTGCCGCTGAACTTGCCAATTTGCTGCGAGAAGAGGCTGAGAGTTGACCAGTTTACCGATAAAGCTTTGGCTACTTTGGCTACAACGATGAGCGCGCGCGACAGACAGGCGGCGCAAGATTATTTCCTCGCTTTGCTGCAAACGGTGATGGGGCAGGCGCTGGATGCCGCCGGCTATGCCTTGGAGCGGAGGCTCCTGCAATGGGCAGGCGGCCGCTATCGCTTTGTCAAGGCGCTGGAGGACGGCAGTTCCGCCCAGATTGAATTCCAGGCGCTGGTTTACAGCGACAACGCTTGGTCAATGGACCAAGCATCGCGCTTCCAAGTGCGGCTGGGGCGGTCGCGGCGCGTGGGCGCGGGAAAAAACGCCGCCGATAGATTCTCGATGCGCAGCTTGAGCCAGCTCGTTGTACGCGACTTCGGCGTCCAGATTTTGCAGTCCGAAGATCATTGGTGGCAATATCGCGATACCGATTCTCTGGCGCGGGCATTAGCCGAGGCGGGGCATTTGATAGTGGGCTACGGAATGCCCTGGCTGGCAGGCGAGTTAGCGCCGTCCGCAGCAGCAATGTCCGCAGAAGCAATGCCGGCAGCAGCTGGACCATGCGCGGCGACAAGGCCAAAAGATTGATGATTATGATAATTATGCGGGCACTCCGCGCGCTGCCGCTCGTGCTTGCTTGCCTGCTGGCGGCTTGCACATTTGGCAAAGGCTCGACGCCCGCGCCGACGCCAAACCAAGAAAACATCATTTTTCTTACCGCGACGCCCCTGTCAATTCAGGCGCAAGCAGCGCCGACGACTTTGCCGACATCCGCGCCAAGTGATTCGCCGCCGACGCCGCAAGCGCTGGCGACAATAGACCCGACTTTGCTGCTGCAGCTGGGCGATCAATTCATGCGCGATGGCTACCTGGAAGACGCGGCTGGCATATATCGTACCTTGCTCAATTATGGCGCGGAAGTCGGCGCGGATTTTCGCGCGCTGGCTGCGTATAGCTTGGGCAAAGTTGCCTTGCGCGACGGCTATTTCCAGCAGGCGCTTGATGCCTTCAATCTGCTGCTCGCGGAATTCCCCGCCAGCGTGCACGCGCCACAAGCCCATCTGATGCGCGGGGACGCATATTTGGGTCTCTCCAGTTGGACTATGGCAATCAATGACTTCGAACAGTATTTGGCGGCGCGCCCCGGTTTGATTGACAGTTATGTCTATGAGCGCATTGCGGACGCGCAAATTGCCTTGGGGCAGACCGACCTAGCGCTGCAAAATTATGAAAAAGCGGTCGCCGCCAAGCGCTCGAAGATACCACTCTTAATTCTGCGCGAGAAGTTGGCAGGCATATATATCAGCTTGGCGCGGACAGCCGACGCTGTAGCGCAATACGATGCGATTTTGTCAGTCGCGCGCAATGTGCCTTATCGCGCGAATATCTCGTATAGCGCGGCGCAAGCGCTGCTCAACGCAGGGCAAAGCGAAGAAGGCATGTCTCGCATGCGCGGCGTCTTCGAGAACTATGCGGGCACCGCCACAGCATACGAAGCATTGAAGATACTCGAGGCGGCCGGCATACAGTACGATGGGCTGGCTCGTGGCAAAAGCGCCTTTATTGCCGGCGACTATCAGACCGCCATTGATGCGTTTAACGCTTTCACCACCTCGCGCCCTTTGGAGCAAATTCCAGCGGAATTGCAGCTATTGCTCGGGCGCGCCTACCGTCAAATTGGCAATGCCGATGCCGCCATAATCGCATTCCAGACCATCATTGAACAGTATCCACAGGACCCGCTTTTTGGCGACGCGCTGCTGGAGCGTGGACGGACGCGCTTTTTGGCTGGCGATATCCCAGCCGCGATTGAGATATATCTTGCTATCGCCGCGAATTACGATTATTTGGCGAATACCGCTGGCGAGGCGCTTTGGCGAGCGGGTTATCTCTATGGCACGAATGGCGACAGCAACCGGTCGCGCCAGGTATTCACGCGGCTTGCCGATACCTACCCAGGTCATGAACTGACGAGCAATGGCTTGTTCATCGCCGCTTCGGCGGCGGTACAAGACGAAGCCTGGTCAATCGCCGAGAATCTATATGGGCGCATCGCCGCGCTGGCTGGCGGCGATGATCAAGCGGCTGCTTACTTGTGGGTCGGGCGGCTCGCCGCCCGGCAAGGCAAGCAGCAAGCGGCACAGCAAGCCTTCGAGCTGGCGGTCGCGGCTGCGCCGGATAGTTACTTCGCGGCGCGCGCTGGCGATTTCCGCCTTGGGCGACAGCCCTTCGCGCCGCCATCATCCTATAAATTCTCCTTCGACATCAACGCGGAAGTCCAACAAGCCGAAGAGTGGCTGCGGCAAGTTTTTTCGCTGGATTCGCTAGAAGGTGGTGGCGATCTTTGGCGGATGCCGGCAGCGCTTAACAGCGATGCCCGCCTGGTACGTGGTCGCGAGCTATTTGCTGTTGGCGCGTTCGACGAAGCGACATCTGAATTTGAGGACCTGGCGGATGCGCTGCGCGAGGGCGGAGATGTCCTCGGCAGTTATCGCCTGGCTATCCATTTGCGCGGCTTGGGCGCATTCCGCGAATCTATCATCGCCGCCGCCGACGTCATCATCGCCTCCAAAACCGGCACGCTGGATGTCCCGCCGTTTCTGGCTCGCCTGCGCTTCCCCGATTACTATATCGATCTAATCAAACGGGAAGGGGAAGCGCGCGATGTGGATCCGCTGCTCATGCTGTCTTTGATTCGTCAGGAAAGCCTCTTCGATACCAATGCCACAGCCGCAGCCGGCGAGAAAGGCTTGATGCAAGTCATCCCAAGCACCGCAAAATACATCGCCGAACAATTGGATTGGCGCGACTATCAGCATAGCGACTTGTTCCGTCCCTACGCGGGCATCGCTTTTGGCGCATTTTATATTGACGAGCAGCTGGATTTCTTCGATCAAAACGCCGTTGTCGCCTTGGCTGCGTATAACGCGGGACCAGGCCGCGCCTACGAATGGAACGAGCTTTCCGGCGGCGATCCCGATTTGTTTATGTCCACCATCACGATTGAATCAACCAGAAAATACGTCCAATTCATTTACCGCAATTATAACATTTATCGCGAACTATACGGGGGCAGCTAAACCAGCCGCTGTAATCATTGCCTGTCACTAGCCGAATACCACGTGCGGCCAGGCTGCAATCGTCGAAAGCGAGCTGTATCTTTTTTGGCTGGTTGGTGTTTTATATGATGATATTGATTGTTTTGCCCGTTTATACAAAAATGACAGCTGAGCTGTCATTGCGCAGGGAATTGATGAAAGGTCCTCATTGAAGGCGAAGCGCTTACTCGACAACCTGCATGCCCAGCAGAATACGTCGCTTGACGAGTTCTTCGGTAATCCCGTGCTCTTGGACGAGCGTCATTCCGCGCTGCCGTCCACGCGCGTGAACCGCGTTGCCGTGCTAACCGAGTCTTTTCTGCCCAAAGTCGATGGCGTTGTGAAAACGACTTATCTGACCATCCGCTATCTGCAAGAGACCGGGCGCGAAGTTTTGATTTTCGCACCGGATATCGCCGTTGAGAGTGTCGGTCCATCGCGGGTGATTCCGCTGTACTCAATCAGCTTGCCACAAGCGCCGGAAACGCGGGTGGCATTGCCGAGCCCCTTGGTCGCGCGCAAATTGGAAGAATTCAAGCCCGACCTGATTCATCTTTTTAGCCCAGCGGCTATGGCGGTTAATGGAATGGCTGTTGGCAGGCATCTCAATTTGCCGGTGATTGCCAATTATCAGACCGATTTGCCGGGCTATACCGAACATTATGGTTACCCGCAGTTATCGGGTCCGGTTAATCGCTGGCTGCGCTATATTCACAATGGCTGTCATCTCACCTTAGCGCCGACGCAATCTGTCATCAGCCGCCTGCGTGCCGAAGGCTACCGCCGCCTGCGACATTGGGGGCGCGGCGTCAACACCATGCGCTTTCACCCCGATAACGCTCGGCAAGAGATGCGCCGGCGGTTGCTCAATGGCCGCGACAGCGATTCGCTGCTTTGCATTTTTGTTGGACGCCTGGCGCATGAAAAGCGCGTGGAGCTGCTGGTCGAAGTCGCCAAGATGGAGCGCGTCGCCTTGACGATAATCGGTGACGGTGCCCTGCGCGAGCAGCTGGAAGCCAGATTTGCTGGCACGGATGTTCATTTCACGGGCTATCTCATCGGCAACGAATTGGCGCAGGCATTCGCTAGCGCCGATGTCTTCGCCTTCACCGGCGAGAATGAAACATTCGGCCAAGTGATTCAAGAAGCGATGGCATCTGGCTTGCCGTCGGTTGTTGTCAATTCTGGCGGCGCCCCAGACGTCATCGAAGAAGGCACGACTGGCTTTTCCGTGGAACCAAGCGAGTTCGACTTCGCGCGCGCCATTGCCCGCTTGCGCGACAACCCAGATATGCGCCAAGAGATGAGCCATCAGGCGCGGCTGGCGGCGGAACGCCGACCTTGGTCGGCTTTGATGGCGCAGTTGGAAGGCTTCTATGACGAAGCCTTTAGTCTGAACCAGCGCTTCATCAGCTTGTTCGGGTCCACGCGCTACCACTTGCCGCTGTCCATCCCGGCGCAGTTGGCGCGCCGTCCGCGCAGCGTATCCTAGCAGCCGCGGCTATGACGAGACAGCAGATGACCCAAGCGCCCGCCAAGCCGACGCTTGCCTTGATTGCGCATGATGGCAAGAAAGCCGATATGATTGCCTTTGTGATGGATCACAGGCAGCGCTTGACTGAATTTGATCTGGTGGCTACGGCTACCACGGGCAAGTTAATCGAAGAAAAAACTGGGCTGAAAGTTCGGCAGATGCTTTCCGGTCCGCTGGGGGGCGATGCGCAAATTGCGGCGCAGGTTGCGACAGGGCAGGTCCAGTTGCTATGCTTTTTTCTTGATCCGCTGGGCAAACATCCGCATGACCCCGATATTCAGAGCCTGCTGCGCATTTGCAATGTACACAACGTGCCTTTGGCGACTAACATTGCAACAGCCCTCATGCTAATCAGCGCGTGATGGGGAATTTCTATGGATGCCCTGAATGATGCGCTGAATGATGCGCTGTGACTGCGCGCAAAAGACTGCGCTGGCAGTCATTTGCCAAACCTGGTTAATGGCGCGACTTTGCGCTCGCTATAAAGCGCTCATAATATAGAACGAAGCAATGAAGGGGAGACGGTGGCGAAACCTGATCCAAAAATTCTTGAGTGGGTAGAAGCCGCGCTGGCTAATGACCATGACGCCTTCGCGGAATTGGTCTACTTGTACCAAGACCCCGTATACAATTTGTGTTACCGCATGTTGGGCGAAGCGGGCGAAGCCGAAGACGCGACCCAAGAAGCCTTCTTGCGCGCCTACAAAAACCTCCGCCGATACGATTCCAAGCGCTCCTTCAAAACTTGGCTGATGTCAATCGCGTCCAATCATTGCATCGACCGCTGGCGCAAACGGCGCATGCAACTTGTTTCGCTTGACGACGAGCCGACTGCCGCGGCATTGGCTTTGAGCAGCAGCGACCCGCTGCCAGAGCAAGCTGCCTTGAGCGCGGAGCAAAGTGAAATGCTGCAGGGGCTTCTGATGAAGCTGGACGAGAGTTACCGGCTGCCATTGATATTGCGCTATTGGTACGACTATTCCTATTTGGAAATCGCGCAATTTATGGATACCACAGTGAGCGCTATCAAGTCGCGGCTCTTCCGCGCCCGACAGACCATGGCGAATTTGCTATCAGAGCGCGATGGGCTTGCCAAAGATGGCAGAATTGACAAAGACAAAAGGCTTGACCGCCTCGCCACCCCCAAAACGAAAGGAAACTAGGATGCCCGACGAGTTCAATCCGCAGCCGCTTGACATGATGCAAGAGGCGCTGGACGGTCAGCTTCCGGATGAGATGGCGCATAAACTGCTTGATATCTTGGGGAAAGATCAATCCGCCGCCAAACAATACGATCAATTGCAGCGCGTCGACAGCCTTTTGAAGCGCGCGCCACAGCAACGCGCGCCAGCGCGGCTGGCGGCGACGATAATGGCGCGGCTGGCGCAGCGCATGCAGGCAGAGACTGCTTTGTCCGACCTGCCGCCAGCAACGCAGAAGTTGATGATGTGGAGTTTGACGGCTTCGATGATGGCGACGATGCCCATGATGGAAGCCGCTAGCTGGCTGGTGCTGCACGCGCAGCGCGATCCGGAAGTGTTGAGCGAGGTCATGCTGCGGACAATAAGCTGGATGTCTTTGGTCACCGAAGCGCTTATTCTGCTCTTGGAGGGCGCTGAAGACCTAGCCAGAACGCAACCCGAACTGGCGACGGCGACGCTTGCGCTTGCGCCATATATGCTGGGCAGCGTCTTGGATTATCTCGGCGAGGCATACCAGCCGCAATGAGCGCTATGCTCGCTGTTTGCGCAAAAAAAGGCTTGATTGCGTTGCTTGGCGCAGTTGTGCCGCAATAAAAAGAGCGCCGCCATCGGCGCCGCTCTTTCTGTTCAATGTTTCTGTGCAATGTTTCTGTGCAATGAGTGAAGCGCAATCAGAGGCTTTCGTCCGGGACCATCTCAATCTTGCGGACTTTATATGTAACCAGCCCGTCCGGGACCTCGACCTTGACGCGATCGCCAACATGTTTGCCCAATAGCGCCTGCCCAACAGGCGAATCCAAGGACACGCCGCGCCGCCCGTGTGTGATTTCTTCGGTATCGAGCAAGTTCATCGTGAACTCTTCTTTTTCGGAAGTGTCGTAAACGGTTACGCGGGTACCAGGCGTGATTGTGTCCGGGTCTTCGCTGATATCGATGATTTCGGCGCGCGCCAGCACGTTTTCCAAGTGCGATACCCTTTCATCGAGCCGTTCTTTGGATACCATCGCGTCAAAGAAAACGGCTTCTTCGCCCTGGTCGTCTTCGCGGGCTTCGGCGAGCATTTCCGCTACTTTGATGTTTTCCTCGCTGGTGAGGACATTGAGTTCGCGCTGCAGCTTGAGATAACCCTGCCGCGTCAATTTGATGCGTCGTTCTGCCATGACTTGTTCCTTTCTTGTTGCAGTCACCATACCCTATTCGGTGACATCAAAAATTCTTTCATCCTCAGCGGACACTGTAATAATGCCGCAAAAAATATACGAAGCGCCCTGCCACCTAGACAGGACGCGATCTTGCCATCTTATGCTTGGCACTGTGAGAATTACCTAAGAGCCTGTAACTCGCTACAAATTCAGTGTGTATACACGATTGCAATGCTCTTCTCTTAAGTATCGACTGAACAAAACCGTGTATTATGGAGCATTGAATTAAGCATATTTTCCTACAACTTAAGCGGATTGTCAATTGCCATGACTAGAGCGGACTATAGTAAACTTTGCGGCATTCTGCTTTATTTTGCGTAAGAACACCTAGTCAGCCATAAACCTCGGGATTGACGCATGTTGGAAGTCGATTGCCCGAAATGCCAGCAATCAGGTTATCCGCGGCCATGTCCGCCATCTTGGTACGGGTGGCGACACTGGCGCTGGCAATATGCGGCACAACAAGGCAATTGTCCAAGGAAAGCAGTGGGTTGTCAAGCGGAATCGGCTCGGGGTCGGTAACGTCCAATCCCGCCGCCAGGATGTCGCCGCGCTCCAGCGCCTTGTACAGCGCCGCGCCATCAACGACGCTGCCACGCGCGGTATTGATTAGAATCGCTGAAGGCTTCATGGCTGCAAGTTCCGGTTCGCTAATCAAATGCAGTGTTGCCTCGGTAAGTGGCACGTGCAGGCTGACAAAATCGCTTTCGCTCAAGACCCTTTCAAATGTGGCTTCTTCCGCGCCGTGCACGGGGATTAAGTCCTTGTTGTCCTCTGTGTTGACCAAAACCGTCATATTGAAGCCCCTGGCGCGCTGGGCGACCGCTTGCCCGATTCGTCCAAAACCGATGATTCCCAATGTCGCGCCAAATATGTCTTGCCCAGAAAGTACCGTGGGATGCCAGGTGCGCCAGTTGCCTTGCCGAACGTACATTTGCGCTTCGGGAATGCGGCGCGCCGTCGCCATCAGCAGGGCGAAGGCGAAATCGGCGGTGGTTTCTGTCAGCACACCGGGCGTATTGCCCACCGGAATCTGGCGCGCTGTCGCCGCGCCGACATCGATATTGTCATATCCAACCGCCAAGTTGCTGATGACGCGAAGATTGGCGGCGGCATCCATCAGCCGCGCGTCGACGCGGTCGGTCAGCAAACTTAGCAAGCCATCTAGCCCACGGACATTCTCGGTCAGCGTCGCGTAATCCGGCGGCATAAAATCTTCCCAAAGCGTTAGTTCGCAATGCGCTGACAGGCGCTTAAGCGTGGCTTCGGGCAAAGCCCGCGTGACAAATACTTTTGCTTTTGCCATGTCTATGCTCCATCGGCATACATACACGCGCAATTATAGCGCAGTTCCAATGACAAGGGAAAGATGTACACTAACCGCATTTTCGCTGCATACGCTGCATACGCTGCATACATTGAAGAATATCAACGCGCTAGCAGTAAAGTAAGCGCAACAGTTGTGCCGTAGCCCGCTTTGCTGCTAATGGCGATGCTGCCGCCGCACATTTCAATGAAGGCTCTGGCTAGGTATAAGCCCAGCCCCAGCCCTTGATTACGCTCGCATGCCTGCCAATACGGGAGGAATGGGGCTTCGGCATCACGGCAGACGAAGCCGCCGCCCGCGTCAAATATGCTGATTCGCAGGCGCTGTTCATCGCAACTGGCGCTCAAGCTGACATTTTCCGGGTCGCCATGAGTACAGATATTGCTCGCGATTTCGCCAAAAGCGCAGCTCAGCCAGCTTTCGTCGCCGCTTACCATTGCCCAAGGACCAGCGTCTCGCTGCATTGGTTTGCCCAGTACGAAATCAAATTTCCGCATTAACAGCGCGCTGTCAATTGCGGAGACCGAGAAGGAAAGGCTATCATGCTTGATAAGCGAAAAGCGCCAGACATTGTTCATCATACGTTCGACAGAGGCAATAGCCGCCATGACATAAGCGATTATCTGGCATTGTTCGTCGCTCAGCGCGCCATCATAACCGGTGTCGAGGTTGTTGAGATTCGTTTTGATCGGGTCTAGCAGACTGATAAAGCGTTCCAGCACGGCGGACCTGGTTGCCGCGTTTTCGATTCCAATGGCGGTAATCACATCCATGACGAGGGTGTGAAGTCCCCATGAATAGGCATGGATGCGCTTGTAACATTCGCGCTGGTCACCCGTCGTGGGCCCGCTGGCACCGGATAGCATGGTTTCCATGCAGCTTATCACGTCGCTGACTGGTTCCAGGAGTTTGCTGTAAGAGATGCTTGACACTGCTCTTAGCTCGGTATCTTGTTTGCCAACGCCATGATAATGACATAATACTTGCTGGCGCGCCAACAAGGGATCGGGAAATTGCATCCTCCGCGCTTGAAAAATTCACTTTTCCGCAACCGCTAGCGGCGCATGGTTCAGTCGCCCGCTGGACCGCAAGAATCGGATAGTTTCGGCAAATATCAGAATGAACAAAACGAAACAGCCGGCATAGGACCGGCTGCTGTAAGTTGAACCGCTTAATCGCGCTGCTCTAGCAAGCGCAGGCGCTGCGGAAGACAGCGCTGATATAAAATCTGATAGCGCTTACTTGATTTCTACAACAGCGCCAGCTTCCTCCAGCGTGGCTTTGGCTTCATCGGCAGAGTCTTTGCTGACTTCTTCGAGGACAATCGCGGTTTCGCCATCGTTATCAGCTGACTCGACCAGTTGCTTCGCTTCTTTGAGTCCCAGATCCGTGAAGGTGCGAATCGCCTTGATGACGTTGATCTTCTTGGGTCCATAACTCACGAGAATCACATCGAATTCGGTTTTTTCTTCTTCGGGTTCGGCATCGGCGGCTCCGGCACCCGGTGCCATCATCATCATGCCGCCGCCGACGGCTGCTTCAACGCCCCAAGCGTCTTCCAAGCGCTTCTTGAGGTCCGCGGCTTCCAAGATTGTTAGCCCACTCAGCTCTTCCACGATTTTGTCAAGGTCTGCCATTTTTCATCCCTTTCTTTCTCATGCCCGTTCGGGCAGGTCAATTTCTATTGATTTGCTGTTCGTCTGTAATTCGTCCGCTATTCGTCCGATGCAGGTCTATCGCTCATTTGCTGTTCATTCGCGGCTAGGCGATGGATTAAATCGCCATTTTGGAAAGTCTGCGCGGGTGATTTTATGCCTTGTCGCCTTCTTCATGCTTGTCTAGGTATGCCTGGAGGACGTTGACGACGCCGCCTGTTGCTTGGTTCATCACATTCACGATGCCTTGCGCGGGGGACATCATCAATCCCGCGATTTGCGCGCGCAGCTCGTCAAGCGTTGGCAGATTCGATACCGCCTCCATCTGCTGGGCGTCAAGCACGTCGCCGCTCATGATGCCGCCGGCAACGCTCATCTTTTCTGCGAAACCCTCGTCCGCCATGTGCTTGAAGACCGCTTTCGCGACCCCGGGCATATTGTCGCGCCCAAAGATGATCGCGACTGGACCAACTAATAGGTCTTCCGGGATAACCCAGTTGGCTTGCTCCAGCGCCTGGCGCATCAGGGTATTTTTTGCGACGATGTACTGTCCGTTTTGCTCGCGCACAGCAGCCCGCATCCCTTGGATTTGGGGGACGCTTAGACCCTGTGTATGCACGATTATCAGTCCATCGCATTCATTGAGGCTATGCACATATTGCGCGACAAGCTCTTCCTTGCGTGCTCTTGAAACTGGCAAGCGCCGCTCCTTTCATCATCAGTTGCCGCTGCGTGACAAGCAGCCGCTTTACTGACCCGACCGAACAAAAAAGCGACCCGCAGATGGAGGTCGCAAAATTATCAATCGGCAAGACTGATTTCGATCTTTTGCGTTCCCCTCGGCCGGGCATTAAGGGCAATTGCCCACCGGCTGTCTACGGCAAACGTCGCTATATGATTGTGAACAAGATAGCATTATATGGATTAGAATTCCTAGGTCAAGCCCGAAAAACCAGGCAACGTTTCCGCGTTTGACGGATCCATGTCGCTGCGCTACAAATGACTGCTAAGCGAAACCTAGAGGAAACAGCGATGAATCTGGATCGAGCGGCTTTGCAAAGACGAGTTCATGAACTGTATGCCAAAGAACACGCGGCATTAGGCGCGACTGGCACCGCCCAGCATCTAGAGCGGGGCAGACAGTGGCGCTTGTCCGCAACGCTCGAGGCCGGCGGAGTTTTGGTATTCCCTCATGCAAGCGTGAATGACTGCGGTTATCAGATAGCGGCTTGTGTGCACGCGGCTTTGGATTGCGGCGCGGATAAAATCGTCGTCATAAGCGTGTTGCATGCCTATACGCAAGCGCTGGAAGACGCGCGGGGCGCGGTGGCGCAGGGCGCGGATCCAGCGCAATTTGATTGCTGGGGCATTCAAGGACCCGGCATCTCCGGGCGGCAGGACTGGACGGGCGATCACGCTCTTATTAGCTGGCGGCATTTCTGGCGCGCCGAACTCGCAGCCCGTGGCATACCAGCGAGCAAGGCACCACGGGTCTATGAACGTTTTCCATATCTTGTTGGCGGCCGCCCACAAGATTTGCCCGGTATCGACGAACTGGCGCGGCTCATGGAAGACGCGGCGGTCTTGTCCACTGCCGACCCCTTCCACCATGGAATCGGCTATGGTGATAAGCCAGAATACGCATACGATCACGATGCCCAGGGCTTAGCTTATGCCAAATCCGTGATTGAAGCGGGAATGGGCATCCTAGAAGCTGGCGACTACCATGCTTATAACAGGCATTGTGTAGAAGCCAAAAGCGACGCCCGCGATACTGGCCCAGTCTACCGCTATCTGCGCGGACTGATGCGCGGCGAAGTCTTGGATATCAGCTACACCGATTCTACGGACCTGTATGGCGCGCCCAAGCCGACCTGGGTGGCCGGCGCTTTAACCGAATGGACGCTTAATGGACACTGAAATCTTGACGAATCTGCGCGCTTGACCCAGCCACGCGCGCAATTTCAGCTTTAAGTCGCGCCGTTCTCTTCGTTCTCTTCGTTCTCTTTGTGTTCTTCGTGCCCTTCGTTCTTCACTTTGTCTTCACTTTGTCTTCACTCAGTCTTCACTCAGTCTTCACTCTGTTTTCTAGCTCTTGGAGGGCGTTTTGCAGCTTCTGCTGGCGCAGACTCTGGGTGAGGTCGCCGCGCGTGCGCTCTAGAACGCCGCGGACAACATCAGTTTGACGGCGCAAGCCATGTGTCAGGGCATCGGGAAAATCGAAGGTCACCAGGTGATCGTAAATGTCATCCATCGCGCCCAGCAAAGCCTCGGCTTGGGCGCTGTGCGCTTGCTCGCGGCGCATGATGTCCAAGATAAAGCGGCGCAGCTCGGTTGCGGCTTCAGCCAGTCCCTTGAGATAAGTCGAGCATTCGATTTCTAATTCGAGAACCGTTGGCAAATCGCGTCCGCGGATGATGGCGCTGGTGATGAATGCTTCGGCGACTTCTTTCAGCGCGTCTTGCGTATAGCCGGTATGGTAGAGTTCGGGGAAGCTGGCTACAACGGCTTTTAATTCCGCAGCGCCAGCTTGTACCTCATCCAGTTTGCTGTCGACAAGCGGCCAGTCCTGGCGATGAATGGCGCGAATAGACTCGGAGCAATGGCGGATTAACTGCCGTGATAGCACAATCGCGCGGTCGCGGGCGGCATTGCGCCTTTCCATGTCTTCGCGAATATATTCACAGATGGGGCTTAAGTTATTCATCATCGATTTCCTGTTCTGGTATTAGCGTTCCCGGTAGCTGCTCAGCCAGCGCCTGTATATTTTACCAGCTGCGCGCCCCTCAGCAGTTCCAACACATAAATTAGAATCGGTAGCGGTGCCTCGGTGCCGCGCTTAGACTCTGCGGGTAAGTCGCGCTCTGCCTGCAAGTTGTTCACATCCAGGGAGACACCAGCTCTCCCCTAAGGCTTTCGTCGGTAAATCATTCCAATAGCGTAATTGGCTTTACTTCAGCAGAACCAAGTTAATGATGCAAAATTTGCGAAACATTCCAACTTCATTGTCGAGCCACCCTTCCCTGATGATTCGGGGAAGGGCTGGGGATGGGGTAGAAAAGCGGCGATTCAGGTATTTTCATTTCTTTTTTGGCTTTACTTCTGCGCCCCGATGCTGAATAAAATAGCTGCGATTGAACTGGATTGACCAAGGGTTTCCCTGCCAGCGCTCGCCGAAATCGGCTATGCTCGCTGCCGCAAAGGAATGAAAATAACGAAAGAACACAGCCATGCCGACCTACCTGTACAAGATTCAACCGGTGCGACCAGCCATGTTGTCCGAAGGTCCTAGCGAAGAAGAAGCTCGGATTACGCAAGCGCATTTCGATTACCTAAAGCGCTTGATGGCAGCGGGCGTGTTGATTATGGCGGGGCGTACACTCAACAGCGGCTATTCCGCTTTTGGCATTGCGATCTTCCGCGCCCGCGACGACGCGCACATGCGGCAGCTAACGGAAGCCGATCCGGGCGTCGCGAAACGGCTCTTCCGTGCCGAATGGCATCCCTTTCGCATTGCCTTGCACGAGCAAAAAAACACGCAGGGCGAATAAAATCCCTTGACGAATAGCCCGGACATTATATTGCTGCCAGCGCGCTGATATGTCAGCCCAGCGCGTAATTCTCGCAGCCAACTGCGTCAGCGCGCATCACAGAATCGGATTGCGACTCGGCGTACCCGCCTGTCGTGGATACTGCCGTGGCGTCTTTTTGATCTTGTCAACGACTATCAAATAACGCGGATTATCCAGCGTAGGCAGGCGGACTTCCTCAACGGTAAATAGCTCGCCGCCCAGCGTCGCAATCGCTTTGGCGGCGCGGTTGAGGTCTTCGTAGGCTGTTTTGCCTTGCATAGCGATTGCCTGGCCGCCGCGCTTCGTCAGCGGCAGCATATACTCCATCAGCGCCGGCAGCCGCGTGACAGCGCGCGCGACCACGATGTCATAGCGCTCGCGATGGCCATTGTCGCTGCCCGCGTTTTCGGCGCGGGCGTGCATCGTTTGCACGTTCAAAAGTCGCAATTCCTTGCTGACGGCTTCAACAAAACGCAGTTTCTTCGCTGTCGCATCAAGCAAGGTAACTTCCAGCGTAGGGAAGGCAATCGCCAGCGCCAAGCCGGGCAAGCCCGCCCCCGTACCAACGTCGATTAGCCGCAAGCCGTCAAACTGCAATATAACAGTTTTCAGGGTCAGCGAATCGAGGAAATGCTTGACAACAATTTCACTTGGCGCAGTGATAGACGTCAGATTCATGCGCTGGTTCCAATCCAGCAGCATGTCGCTAAACAGTTGAAACTGTTCCAACTGCCGCGCTGACAATAAAAGATTGAGGCTGGAGGCGTATTCGGCTAGCGTTTTCACGCGGCGGCAGTTCTCGTTGATAGCCTAAGCGGGCTTGGCATATAAGCTGCTGAAAGCTGCTTAGTCATTGTAAGTGCTTAAGGGCAGGGTGGGGTTCTCGTGAATGACCTGGATACCCCAAGGATTTCGCTCAATGACAAAGAGGCAGCCGCTATCTAGGAGCTCATTCGCGGTGCCTGGTCCATATTCCGCGTAGCCATCGCTAATGGGATTCGCCCAGCGCAGGGCATAATCAATGCCATAGGTGCCTGGTTCCCATTTGTCGCCGAGGTTGACGGTGTAGAAGACCCACCAATCTTGGCTGCCCGGCACCTGCTTTATCTCGCTCACTCGGATCTCTGGGATGATCAAACCACGCAATTTAACAGAGTAAAGCGCGTTGTTGATGTGGTCTTGAACAAGCTCTTCGCTTGTGGCGAACCAGGACCAAAACAGCCGTATCTCGTCGATATCAAACAAGACGCCCGGGTCCGTGCCTTCTATATCGGCGCATTCCGCGAAAATCATGCCGGGGTCGGCGGTGCGTCCGGGTATCTCCTCAAGGCTGGCGCGCGCGCCAATCTGCACGAGCGGTTCGGGTTCTTTATAAAAGATCGGGTTGAGCATCGTGCCGTCGGGTCTGTAGACACCCGATGAACCGATCATATCGCCCGTGCCCATCGTCTGCGCGGATTCGAGGGTGCTGCCTGGCTCTTCGCATTCGCCAAGACTGTCGTCGGAGGCTTCCTGGAATATGGTGTCATCTGGGTCGTTTTCGCGGCCAATGCGGAAGACGACGCTGATTGGCGTCCCAAGCGCGCGTGTCGAATTGCCCAGCCAGTTCACCTCTTGGCTGGTGGCGTATACCCCGTTGACGGCGACGCGCCGCAAAACCGTTATCGCGTTCCCGCCGCCGCCAAAACTGTCAAAAGCCTGGTAATAGATGTCATAGCCGGCTTCAAGCCTGCCTTGCAAATCGACAACCATGCGGTCTTCACAAGCGCTGTAATACCAGTTTATCGTTGAAGAAAAATTGTTTTCATCTTGCGCCTGCGCCGTTATTAGCAAGGCGAACAACAAGAAAACGCTCGTTACAAAGCCATATCTACGCATGAGGTGTTTTCCCTGTCTGAATCTGGCGGAACAGTCAGTTCCGACTATATTACCGCAAAATCAAGATTTCCTCAGCCCTTTTTTGCGCTGGACCCTCGGCAATCGCGGCAGTTTCCTTTGACCTTCGCGCTCCAAGTTTCGCCCTGCAATTCGCTTATTTTATGAATCATTTGACTCATTTTGATTATGATGCGATTGCTTATAGCCTGGCAATCCGCGATATTCACCTTGCCCTTCCTAGCATACAATGAACATGATGAAGCGAGTAGCTTATACAAGGACGCCCAAGTGGATAAACATCGAATTTGCATTCTACAAGGTGACGAAACAGGCCAAGAATTGCTGGAACAAGCGCTGCGCGTCATGGAGCCGGATGTCATTGGCATGTCAGATTTTGACTTCGAGACCTTTGATCTCTCTTTGGAAAATCGGCGGCGTACAAACAACGATGTCGTGCGCGAAGCGGCGGCGCGCCTGCTGGAGAGCGGTTTGGGCATTAAAGCCGCGACGATTACGCCCGGCGACCCAGACGATGTAGGCAGCCCTAACGCGATGCTGCGCGACCTAATTCACGGCAGCGTTATCTTGCGCACGGGCAGGCGCATCCCGTCGGTGCGGCCACTGGCGGGGGTGCACGCGCCAATATCCGTGGCGCGCATGGCGGTGGAAGGCGCTTATGCCGCCGAAGAATGGCGCGAGGGCAAGGGGCTTGACGAGATTGCCTACAACCGGCGCTATATTTCGCGCCGCGCCTGCCGCGCGGTGGCGGAATTCACCTTTCAGTACGCTGGACGCAATAATGCCACCGTGTTTGGCGGTCCCAAATATACCGTCAGCCCAGTATACGAAGGCATGTTCAAAGAAGAGATGGATCGCGCCGCGCGCATTTACAGCGACGTGCGCTACCAACCGCATCTGATAGACGCGACTTATGCGCTGTTGCTGGAAACGAGTGGCGAGGCATTGATCATTCCGGCTATGAACCGCGACGGCGACGCCTTGAGCGACCTGGTCATCAAATTGTTTGGCACAATCGCCGGTGCCGAATCAATCGTATTCGCCTTCGACGAAGAGTTCAATGTTAAGGTGGCGCTCACCGAAGCCCCGCATGGCACCGCGCCCAGCCTGCAAGGCAAGAATATCGCCAACCCGATGGCGATGGTCCTGGCATGTGGCGCGCTGCTGCGCTACATCGACGGCAAAAAAGCCGCCGATGCCAGCCGCGCCATATATGAAAGTACGCTGGAAGCGGTATACAACGGTATAAAGACGCCAGACTTGGGCGGACGCGCCAGCACATCGGAATTCGTGGACGAAGTCATCCGAGAGATTCGCGGCAAACTGGATGTTTGGGATGCCTTGGGCAATGATCGCGCCATCTAGCAAGGACGGCAGCGCAGACAATATGCTCGATGGCGATGTAGCCGAGCTATGGAAGCTGCTTTTTGATATCGTCAGCGATGGCGAAAAGCGCCTCGCCAGCCACTTTGGGGCGCACCAGCTCACGCCGCCGCAGTTTTATGTGCTGAAGACTCTGTCGGAAAACCAGGGCAAGTGTCGCATCGGCGAAATCGCCCGCGAACACCATTTGACCAACGCGACCATGACCGGCTTGGTCAAGCGGCTGGAGACCATGGATCCGCCCTTGGTGCGCCGCCGCCGCAGCGCGACCGACGGTCGCTCGGTTGATGTTATGCTCACGGACGAAGGCGCGCGCCGTTATGTTCGCGTGCAGCGCGACATTATAGAGCAATTGCGCGCCGTTTTCGCATTGCTGCCGCACCAGGAACGGCGCGACATCATCGCCAAGGTGCGGCTGTACTTCGCGATATTCTCTCAAGAATTCCCCGCATGAGCGACTGCTTCTTTAGGTACGCAAATCTACTGGACACGCAGGCTTGTCGGGATTGTCTTTGTTTTCAATCATCCCAAATCATTCTCAAATACAACTTTGAAATCCGCTGTCATAGCCTCGCCTCGGATACTCAATATCGCGGAACTGTTGAAATTATGCTGCAGGCATCTTAATAGGCGATCCTTGTATTCTGTGTCTTTATTGCCTCTCAAATGTTCGCCTTTAGTTTCGTGAACGATGATCTTGTTGTCAAATTTCAATGCTACAAAGTCCGGGTAAACATAGTCTTTTTTCCAGCCTTGGAGCCGGTATTCGCCCGGTTTTCGTGCTGCGATTCTATGCCACCAGCTTATTGCATCCTCGTTGTCTAGATAATATGCGTACTTCTGTTCCAGATTATTCATGTCATATCCGAAAAATGGCGAAAAGAGTGTCTTTTGATAGGCAAGACCGGGACCGCTTACTGGAAATTCATAATACTCTTTGAACTCAAACGGAAGTTCCATATCAAACTTGATCTCGCCGTCAGCGAGTTTGCGTTTGAAGACTCGCTCTGCTTGGCAGTCAATTTGTGATTTGACATGATGTTCGACTGTATGCAAAAATGCAGCCCGTCTCTTGTGCAACCAGTCATAGCCCTTCTCTAGCTCGGAGACTGCCTCTTGGATGATACGCGCTGCCTGCCAAGGATTGGGAATAACATCCATCAATTGCCGTGCATACCAAGCCAAGTCGAATTCAGCAGATTGGCTAAATACTTGGTGGGCACCGGGGGACGTTCTCAAGCCATGTTCATCGATGTCAACGAGCGCGGTACCGCCTCCCGTGTCGACCACCAAGTCGCACCAATCGTCAGGAGCGGTGATTTCGTCCCAGTCCAACTCAGCTAAAATGTGCTGTGCGTAGTCAATCTCTTTACCATCCTTGTAAAGAACCTGTGGAAGCTTCGAAATTTCAGAGAATTCGGGGCGGAGGAACGACTTGCTCAATTCAGTTTCGCCGGACGACTTTTGCACATACGACACCAAATCGCCGAAGCCCTCCTTTTCTAGCATATTCTTGACACGCGAAACAGCGTCTCCAACGGCTACATTCCCGCAATGTACATAGCAGCGGTCCAACTCCTGAATGTTTGTCAGTCTGGCGTAAGGCTGCCGGAGAACGCGCCCCACCATTTGAGTAACTGAAGTATTCGCCGTCGTTTTATCCAGCAGAACTAGAATATAAGCGAATGAGCAATCCCAGCCTTCCTTCAACGCATCTTTGGTAATAATCCATCTAACCTTACATTCCTCTGACATAAGGTCTTCGCGTTCGAGTTCTTTGACCTCGCTGGACTGGACCTTTACTTGATCTGTGGGAACGCGGAGCGTTTTCGTCAAATACTCTCGCACGTCTTCTGCATGGATGTTCCCACTGCCCCGTTGCTTTTTGCCTGTGTTCTGTACTCTGACCACCGACATTGGACGAATGTACTTGCCGGAATTCTCATAATGGAGAGACGCATATTCGGACAACTCTTCAAGGTTGACATGCACCTTCGTCAATATTTGTTTCCAAGACAAATCAATGTGTCCCGTGACCGAAACTGGGAGTTTTATCATCTCCTCATCTTTGAGATCGTGCCCTTGCACATCGACAAGGATATTACTCTTCGTCATATCAGGGGTAGCTGTCAATTCCAGTACAAATGAAGGATCAAATTGATTTACCAAAGATTCCAATTTGCTGGTTTTCTTTCCATAGGCTCTATGCGCTTCGTCCAAAACTATAAGCGGCCGGCAAAGTTTGATTACATTGGCCAATGACTTCTCTATGCGACCATCGACTCTCTTCAAACCGGAACAAATATTCAGCAATGTATTAACAGCCTGCATATCGTCATCATCAGGGAAAAAGGAAGAAAAACCTCCAGCTTGGTTTATCTTCAAGAAATCTGGGTCTTTCTTACGGGTAGCTGACTGTAAAGAGATCAACATAACGCACAAGTGATTCTTTATGTCACTCAGATGAAAGAAACTGCGCCTTCCCGGACGCCACTCAAGGATTTTCACACGGCCGCCGCTAGCCCGTTCTAAGGTCTGACGATAGGGGTGTTGCTTGTCACAAAAGGCTGATTTTGTCTGATTATAAATCGCAATTGACGGGACCATCCACAACACTAAACCAGTGCGGCGATTCGACCTCACCAGCGCCTCGGTAGCCAGCAGCGTCTTGCCACCACCAGTTGGAACTTTTATGCAAACATGGGGTATAGGACTGTTGGAACTGTCCTTGCGAGTTCTATGGGATGGATGTTGGCCATCAAAGTCCATCTGCTCCCAAGCAGCAGCCGGCGAACCGTTGTTATCATCCAATTGCTTGAACCAGTCCGACAGCCGTTCTAAAGCATGGACCTGATATTTTTTCAGCTCCATATCAAACCGGCTCCGCATAAGGCAACTGGCAAAATGTAATTCCCATTTCCGATAGCTGTCGTTGCGGCATATATTTGTGCGACGCGAACACCACCGCGTTACTACTCGACCGCGCAACACGTTCAGCGAGACTCTCGGTGAATGTCGAATCAGAACTCTTCAACCATTCAATATCCGGCTTATAGAATAGCCAGAACTCCCGCTCACTTTCTCGATAAAAAGGCTTGTCGCCCGATATGTCCACGGAGGCAGGATCAATCGCTTTCCCCGTAGCGGTGTGGTACATGAATACCGCCACATCTCTATACGACGGCAAAGACTCGCCACTCAACATTTTGGCAATATCCAAGGGATCGTCCAAGGTACAATAAGTAAACGAGCCGCCCAGCCCTTCTTTGAGTTGCTTGTCTTTAGCATTTGGTACACCCCGGATGACACGGCGGACGCGCTCAGCGGTGATTCTGTCGACGTAGTCCAAGCATTCGATCAGGATGAAGTGCCTGTTGCCGCCATCCTCTTTGTTAAGCGCCAACACAGCGTGAGCGGTGGTGCCGCTGCCAGCGAAGGAGTCTAGTATGATGTCATTGCCGGACGAGACTGCTCGAATCAAATAGGCAGGAAGGCCCGTCGGCTTTGGATAATCAAATACATCATCATTCCTATCATGAAATATAGCTCTTAATTCTTTTGTTGCGTCTTCATTGGTGGGGAAGTTGTTGGTTCTATGTGATAGCAGATTTACTGTTTTTTTCGCTGTTTTTGCACGATTGATGTAGTTTGGTCTAAATGGAGATTTGCTGATTGTTATCTCATCTCCATTCGAGATGAATTCGTCCAATTTGCTCTGAGAGTAGCGCCAAGCACCTTTCAACCTAAATTCGTTTGCATTTGTGCCATCAAATATTTGCACATCGTCGAGAAGCTCCGTGAATATTTTTGGCGTTGACATGTCTTGTGACTTGATAAACTGATCACTTATCGAAAATCTTACAGAACCTGCTGGAAACTTTAGGATTCCTACTGGATTGGACGCATTGTTGAAAGGATACTTTTTTCCGTCCTCTACGCTGCCAGCAATAAATGCGGGGGAAAGCTGCCGATTGCGGGCATAAGCAACCACGTATTCGGTGACAGTCCCCATATTCTTATCGAGGAATGATGGCTTTTTCTTTCGTTCCCAAACAAACGTGCCGCAGTAATTATCTTCTTCGAAAATCTCATTCATCAACATATGTAGATGATGTTGCTCGTTATCATCAATCGAAATGAAAACCACCCCATCTTCTCGCAATAAGTCCCGCAGGAGATGCAATCGCGGCCACATCATACATAGCCATTTGTCGTGGCGTTCAAGGTCATCCCTGCCAACTTCCTTCTGAAACCAGGCTCGGTGCGTCGGGCTATTTACTCGGTCGTTGTAAGCCCAGCCTTCATTGCCCGTATTGTAGGGCGGGTCGATGTAGATGCACTTCACACGCCCGGCGTATTTCGGCAATAGAGACTTCAGCGCGTACAGATTATCGCCGTGGATAATAAGATTCTCGCCGTCGGCACCGGCTACAGACTTATCATAATCCGGGATGAGTGGAGATATTGGAACAGTCAGATGATGACCGTAGATATAGTGCTTGCCTTCAAACTCCAGTCTCATATTGTACCCTCTACTCCCCACTCAAGTCTTTATGCCGCAGTCGCCTCCTAGCAGCGACTCGTACAATCGCGCCCATCTGAATGGCGCATTATTAGGCTCCGACTGTTACGCCACCCTGGAAATCCATACTCGTATCGAGCAGATACATTTTTGTTCATCTGATGATTCATGCTATTATACCTTCTTTTGAACGTACTCCAAAATTACTCGACTCTATTGGTGTGTATCTGCCCGTTCACATAGCCATCAAACCAGTCGATCATCTCGCTAAGACGACTGATGCGATGATTTGGCTCGCCACTGCGAGACAGCTCGTGCCCCTCGCGCGGATAGCGCAGCATCTTGACCGGCGTATTCGTTGCCCGACGCACCCAGGCGAATAGCTGCTCGCCCTGTTCTATCGGTACGCGGAAGTCGTTTTCCGAGTGGATTATCAATAGCGGTGTCTTGATGTTGGCGGCGTACTTCAGTGGCGAGTTATCCCAGTAAGCCGCATGATTTTCCCAAGGTTCGGCATCAAATTCATTTGACAATAGCAAAGGCACGTCGGTTGTGCCATAGAAACTGTTGAGATTATAGACGCCGCGCTGCGCCACCGCTGCTTTGAAGCGCTCGCTGTGGCTGATGATCCAGGCGGTCATGTACCCCCCGTATGATCCGCCAGTAATGACCATGCGCTCGGCGTCCGCGATGCCCAGCGCGAGGAATGCGTCTAGCCCAGCCATGATGTCGTCCATGGCGACTGGTCCCCAGGAGGCATGCAGTTTGCGCATGAAGTCTTGCCCATAGCCGCCGCTGCCATGGGGATTGCAGTAGAAAACTGCGTAACCGCGCGCGGCGTGGAATTGCCATTCCTGCCACATCGATTTCGTCGCGTAGCCCCAGGTGGCATGTGGACCGCCATGAATGTTCAGCGCCAGCGGATAGCGCTGCCCCGGCTGATAATCGACGGGGAGCATGTACCAGCCTTGTACCTCGCCATGTGGCGATTGAAAACGTATTTCACGCGCTTCTTGCACGATGACCTCTCTAAGCCAGTCATGGTTGAAGCGCGTCGCTTCGACGAAGTTGTCATCTTGCAAAACGTAAAGCTCCTGGGGATTCCGCGGCGTGGAAACGGTCATGACCAACAAGCCCGCAGATGCGATGTCAAACTGCTCGATATCGTATAATCCCTCATGTAGAAGTCGCGCGGTATCGCTGTCCGGTTCATAGACCCAGGGCAAGGTCCTGCCTTCGCTTTCTACTGTGAATGCCAGCTGATTTTCCCGCGACCAAGCCCATGCGACCGCTTCGCGATCAATTTCTTCGTTGACGACGCGCAGATCGGAGCCGTCGACGGCTATGACAATCAGGCGCATGGGGATATCGGTGAGTCCAATGGGCAGGCGTCCATAAGCCAGCCACTTGCCATCCGGCGAGGGCAGGGGCGCGTAGCAGCTGTGCGCGCCGTCGCTCATTTTGGTCTCTTGCCCAGAAGCAGCGTCAATGCGAAACAGATTTTGCGCTCGCCAGGGTTCGTCGCCGGTCGGGTCGCTTGTTCGCGCTGTGTATAGCGCCGCGCCATCGGCGGACCAGCGCGGTCGCGAGTGATCGGCGTCGATGTTCGTCAGGCGGCGGGGCTTGCTCGCGCTGGATTCATCAACTTCAAGCAGGTAAATCTGGTCGTAACGCTCGTCCACGTAGGCGGTTCCGCGGCGATAGGGGATGCGCCACATTTCACGCGGGTCCCAGCGCATTTTCTCATCTTCGTCCCGTCGTTCTTTCCGCTGTTTTTTCTCCAGTTTGTCAATGGCTTCGTCTGCTGCTGATGGCGCGCCGCTTCGCTCCTCGGCGCTTTCGGGCGCCAAGAATGCGATGCGACTACCGTCTGGCGACCAAGCTGGGCTGTGCGCGCCATTTTTCATCGTTGTTAAGGCGCGCGCCTCGCCGCCAATGCCATTGGTCGGCAGCAAATAGACCTGCGCGTCGGCGCCGCGCCGCGATACAAAAGCCAGTTGTTTGCCATCTGGCGACCAAGTGGGGTCGCTGTCTTGGTCGCCGCGCGTGAGTTGGAAGGCTTCGCCGCTGCTTTCGCTGTCGTCACAAGCTAAAGGATAGAGCCAGATATTGCGCTTGTAGCCGCGTTCCAGCGCGTCGGGCCTCATTTTGACAAAGGCGGCGAAGCGCCCGTCGGGGCTGATTTGCGGGTCTTGCACAGTGTGAATCCGACTGAGATCTTCCGCTGTGATTGGGACTTTGTTTTCTGCCATTTGGCGCTCCCGTTCATTAATCTAGAATAGAAATCAAGAAATGAGCTAGGTCATTATGTGGGTCAGCCCAGTTTGCAAGAGCTCGGCAAAGTTGTCACGCTGGGCGAGGATTGTGATTGCTCGTGGCGCTGCGGTGGCGACGAGCGCTGGGTTCAGGTCATGCTGCCACCAGCCCGTATCGCGCCAGGCACCGGCTTTGAACCCGACATGCTTGAAGACGCCGATTGCTTGGAAACCGAGCGACTCGTGCGCGCGGATGCTGGCTTCATTTGGCAAGGCTATGACGCCGATGGCGCTGCGATAACCCTGTTCGCGCAGAATGGCCAATAACGAAGCGTACAATGCGCGCGCGATGCCACGGCGGCGGTAGCCCTCCCGCACATAAACCGTCGTCTCCGTCGTCCATTGGTAAGCCTCGCGGCTGCGAAACGCGCTGGCATAAGCGTAGCCGGCAATCCGCTCATCCATTTGGCAGACGAGCCAGGGGTATTGCCCTAATGTATTTGCGATGCGTTCAGCGATTTCGCTGAGTTCGGGCACAATATGCTCGAATGAAATATGAGTGTAGCGAACGACGGGGCGGTATATCTCAAGTATTTGCGCGGCGTCATTTTGGGTGGCGAGGCGTATCTTGACGCTCATGGGCAGTTCAGGCTTTTTTTTCCATGCTATTGTTTTCTACAGCATTTGCTTCTGATTCTGCTGGTTCTACTTCTGGCCGCCAAACATTGCTAGCGATATCGATAAATAGCTTGCCATCCAAGTGATCAATCTCGTGCTGGAAGACGCGCGCCAGCCAGTCGCTGGCTTGCAGACATATAGGATTACCGTTGCGGTCTTGCCCGGTTACCTCAATGCTTTGATGGCGCTCAACATCGCCTAGCAGCCCCGGCAAGGACAGGCAGCCTTCTACCCCGGACAGCAAATCTGAACTGCGCTTGCTGATTATTGGATTCGCCACGACATAGAGTTTGCCGGCATCCTCGCCAAGCGCTTCTTGGCTGTCTTCATCATCTGGCAGCCGCACAAGTATCAAACGCAAGCTCTGGGCGACTTGTGGACCCGCCAATCCGACGCCTTTTGCGTCGAGCATAGTTTCGAGCATGTCGTCAATCAAGTCTTGCAACGCGGCGTCAAACACTGTGATGCGCGCCGCTTGCCTGCGCAGTATGGGATTACTTGGTTGGATGATTTCCAGCAAACTCATGAGCAGCGATCCTGGGTCCCTGTCAGACAAGCCGACTATTGTAACGTAAAATGCCGATGATGCCTATATGTTGGACCAATACAGCAGGGCAATCGCTTCAAAATCCATATCTGTCGAATTTAACATCAAACTGATGAATTGTAGGGGCGAGCTAAGGCTCGCCAATGAAAATTGGCGCAAAATCGCCCCTACATTGCGTCCTTTTTTGGCATATTTACGGATAAATCTCGGTGTTGGCGGTCATTGTCGCAGGGCTGTGTCGCAGGGCTGTGTCCACGCGCCCTACGCGCCCTTCGCGACTCTCGGTGTCTATGTGGTGAATAATATTTGAAGCGATTGCCCTGCCAATACAGCTAGGGCAATGACATCGTAATACCAAGACCAACATGGCAGGCCTTCAAATTGAAGTCAATACAGCCCCGCGGCGGCGCTTTGCCGCAATCTGGGCTTTTTCTGGGCTGCATACTTGGCTGCATATTGGATTGAAAGTTTACAGGAAATTTACAGATACATCGCGGACATGCAACCTTTTTTTGGCATAATGCTATTTAGCCACGCGCGGGCTGATGCATGCCAGCCAAGTCTGCTTGCGACATAAGCCAGCTTTCCAACTATACAACTATCAACTATATTGAAAGTACGTTATGAGCGAAACGATATTGGTGGTCGACGACGAGCAAAATATAATTGACCTGGCGCGAATGTACCTGGAACAAGATGGCTATAAAGTTAGTTCCGCCACCGACGGCTTCAGCGCCCGCCGTCAAATTTTGCAAGACGCGCCGAGCCTGGTTGTGCTAGATCTCATGCTGCCCGGCATGGATGGCTTGGAAGTCTGTCGTAAAGTGCGCGCCCAGTCTGATGTGCCAATCATCATGCTGACAGCGCGCAGCGACGATATTGACAAGATCGTTGGCTTGGAACTGGGCGCGGACGATTACCTTACCAAGCCCTTCAATCCGCGCGAGTTGGTCGCGCGCGTCAAAGCGATTCTGCGGCGAACCGAGCGCGCGGGCAACCAGGCCGACGCGCCCGCGCCAATTGAGCTCGGCAATTTGCGAATCGACGCGCAGCGGCGTGCCGTTGAAGTGGCGGGCGCGGCGGTGGACCTGCGCATGAAAGAATTTGATTTGCTGCACACCCTCGCCGAGAACAAGGGCGTCGTTTTCAGTCGCGAGCGGCTTTTGGATGTCGTCTGGGGATATGACTTCGCTGGCGAAACCCGCACAGTCGATGTGCATATCGCGCATTTGCGGCACAAATTGAAGGGCATGGCGGCTATAATCGAGACCGTATGGGGTGTTGGTTACAAACTCGATGATCGCTAGTCGACTGCTTTCGCACTTTGGATTGCGCTTAAGGCTGCTCACGTCTTACCTCGTTCTGCTGACGGTGGCATTGGGCGTCTTCGCGCTGGCGCTTTTGGTCTTAATCGGAAACCGCCAAGCGCCCCCAGAGCCGACTTATGAACGCTTGGCGGCATTGACGCAGGGTCTAAACCTGCTGGACTTCATCGCCGATTTGCCCAGAGACGCCAACCTCGGTCCCATACAAGAATCGATTCCCGACTTGCTGGAAGCCTTTGCGGCGTCGCGCAATGTGCGCACTATGCAAATCTGGTTGAGCCAAGACGGTCCCACGGTGCTCTACGACAGCGCCAAGCGATTCGAGCCGGGCAATGCAATCCACTTGCGCGTCGACAGCTACCATAGCGATCCGCTGGCTAAAGTTTTGAGGCGGGGCGGCGAGCAGTATTTCGGCGCATTTAAGGACCCCGGCGGCGGCGAATGGCTGTATGGCGGGGTTTTGTTTCGCCAACAAATCCGCTCGCGTGGGCGCTCATCCGGCGACAACCTGTGGATTCTGGCAGAGCCGCAGCCTAGCGTGAGCCTGCACGAGACCTTAGCGGTATTTGGCAATGCTCTGGCACCGCCGTTCATACGGGCGGGGCTGGTGGGCATTGTCTTCTCGGTAATTCTGGCGGCGCTGATAAGCCGTACCATCGCCAAACCGCTGCAGCGGCTTGCAAAAGCAGCGACCGCCGTCGCGCGTGGCGATTATGTCGTTCAGGTTCCAGCCAGCGGTCCACCAGAGCTGCGCACCTTGGCTGATTCTTTCAATCGCATGACATCGGAAGTGCTTGTGGCGAATAAAGCCCAGCGGGACTTTCTCGGCAATGTATCGCATGACTTGAAGACCCCTTTGACTTCGATTCAGGGCTATTCCCAGGCGATAATCGATGGCGCGGCAGCCGATCCAAAAGCGGCGGCGCAGATAATATACGAAGAATCGAGCCGCCTAAATCGCATGGTTGTGGCATTGACCGACTTGGAGCAATTGCAAGCGGGTCGATTGTCAATGAAGCTCGAAACCATTGATATGTCCGCGCTAGCCAATGGCGTGGCGCAGAGTTTGCAGGTGCTGGCAGCCAATCAGGGCGTCAAGCTGGAATCGTCCGGGGGGGACCTGCCGGAAATCCGCGGCGACGGCGACCGTTTGGCTCAGGTCTTAAACAACTTGATTGGCAATGCCTTGAAGTTTACCGCGGCTGGCGGGACTGTGCGTGTGAAGACCAAGGCGCAGGGGCAGGGTGTTTCTGTGACTATTCAGGATACCGGCATTGGCATCGCCGCTGAAGAACTGCCGCGGATTTTCGAGCGCTTTTATCAAGTTGACAAGGCGCGCGGTCCGCGCCGGGGAACTGGCTTGGGGCTGGCGATTGCACAAGAAATTGTGGAGGCGCATGGCGGCAAGATTACCGTGAGCAGTCGCGGTCGCAATCATGGCGCGGTGTTTAAGGTGTGCTTGCCTGGGGCGGGCACAACGCAGTGAGCGATAGGGTAAAAGAAAGTTAATTTCTCGATTAACTAGAACGGAATGTTTTGTTCTTGATGTCGACCGAGATACGCTAGGTCACCGTCGATTTCACATCGGAAATGATAGCCAAGAATTCCATATTTTCGTATTCCATAATACCTTATGCGACCTTCTGTAATCCTCGGATAATCATTCTCTGCAACTCGAGTTACACCTGAGTAGTCATCAGTTATTGTCGCCTTAATTACATAAGGTCCGTAATCGCTAGGACTTTCAGGCACATTTAGTTCCAAGACTATATCATCATCGTGCATCGTCGCGTTGACAATATAGAGCCACCTCTTAAAGAATACAGGCTGATGCCCCACGACTTTAATCCTGCTGTTCCACTCGTTCCACAGGCTAGTAGACAAAAGATTTCTTAAAGTTTCCTTCTCTGCCAGAGATCGGCAGCAAATGAGCTTGAGATGGTCAAGATTCATCTGCTGCGGAATAATAACTTCGGCTTGTCGAGCTTTGATTACGCGTTCCTTTTCAACTGGACCTAACCACGAGTCATGATAAATATCTGTGAATGGCAAACGCCTAAAATCTTCCGGTGTTCTGTATGGTTGTGTATTCGGTTTTGCAAGTGTTTCTGCAGTAAATTGTGATTCTTCCATACTTATAATTGAAAGCAGATCAAAGAGAAAATAAATCGGAACCGGACAATGCGCGTGAAGTTGCTGCGATTGCTTCGGGCGAAAGCCCTCATTGTGAAAAAGTGTCGGAGTGCGAGGCCGAAAGTAAAGTCTGACATAGTCTTTCCACTTGTCGACAGTTTTTTTGATAACTTCCGGGCTCGCACTGTCCTCAAACTCGGGATAATCCTGACTAATCTGTGATCTTGAATACAGGCTTCCTGATTTCAGAATATTTACGGCATTCTTAATTGACGTGAAGTGAAACAGGTATTTTGTCCACCATTTGACATGTTGATCCAGTTGTTTCTCAACTCCTAGTAGAACGTCGCGTTAACTATGAAGACGATGATTGGCGCTGGAGTTCATGCAGACTTTGGCTCGATCAGTTCATAAGAAGGAGAAGCAAACACCTTTGAGCCGGGTATCAACTGGATTCCCAAATCATCCAATGTAACCCTGTGATGGCGAGATAGATTAACGACTTGAATGTATGAAATCTCATCAAGGATTGGCATCAAGTAATCGGCATAATGGCTAAGACCAGAGGGAAATTCATTTGCAATGCAATAACCGCTGCTGCGTACCAACTGCCAAAAATCTTTCATTTCGTGGTTGCCTAAAATTAGTACCTTGCTGCCGATGTTGACTAGCAAACTACTATTGTTTTCATCAAGGTGAATTGAAAATGGGAAGCGCTTAATTCGAGTATAAAAGGTCTCCTGGCGTCTAGTTACAACCATTAAGTCTTCCCAAAACTCCACAAATGGCAAATGGTGAGGTTCACTGCGCAGCCATTTCTCAATCTCACGGATTTCCCTATGTTCAGGTACAAACCGTGCGGCTGGTTGATGCAAATGAATAAAGACGTCTATCGGTAATTTCTGAAGGTATTCTTCCATTATCGGCTGCACTTGAGACTTCCAATCAAGCCCACCATTTCCACATCCCAACATGGGAAAAGACACAGATGCGATTCCTTTGGAATCATAGCTGGCCACGAACTTTTGCAGCCCCGCCTCAATGAATTCGATTTTTGATTTGTTGCTCCAATGCCTCTTAGTCGGAAAGTTGAGAATCCACTTGTGCGAAGTCTTGTATAACCACAGCTTGCCAATATCAAACTTGCCATTTTCACAATAATTCTGGTATTGCTCAAACATCTCGGGATAAATTCGTTTGAAGTCGCGCGCGATTCCCTTGCCCATGACCCCGACAGTGTTCACAGTATTTACGAGCACTTTTGCCGGACTTGTGAACAAATCACCAACGACATAAGTTATCATGGCACTATCCCCTTGCACGCTTCGCTCTCACCCTAAGTATAGCAAATGCTGTTAGAACACCAAAAACATCGAATAAGCAAAGCATGATCGTTGAATACGGTTACACAATAATTGAACGTATGTACAATATTGTCAAATTGTGGAATCGGAACGTTTATTCTGGGAATCTTCTCGGCAACGCATATAAGATCAATCAAATGCCAGCGCCGGCATAGCCAGCGACACCCAGGTCCGATCGCCGCGCCGGAAAAAGCGATCCACGCCAGTCCGCGCGACCAACTCGGTGCCGTCCTCCAGCGCCAGCCCCAGCCTTTGATAATGCCCATAAAACTCCCGCCAAAGCACAGCTGCCGCCAATCCGTCTTCGGCGAAATTGACATGCAGCGCTTCGGGGCGGATCATCAATTGCACCGGTCCACGCTTTGGGTGGAAGAGCTTGACCGTGCCAAGCGGACTGCTGGCAGTTAATCCCCGCGCATCGCCCGGCAGGAAGTTCGCCTCGCCGATGAAATGGGCGACTTGACTGTTGATAGGGCGGTTGTAAATGATATGCGGCGTCGCCACCTGCAAGAGCTTGCCCGCGAAGATTACCGCGATTTCGTCCGATAGGCTTAAGGCTTCGTTCTGGTCGTGCGTGACAAAGACCGCGCTGGTTTCTGTTTCCAGCAGGATCTTGCGCACATCGCTGCGCACCTGCGCGCGCAAGCCGGTATCAAGGTTGGAAAAGGGCTCGTCCAGCAAGAGGATGTCGGGGTTGGGCGCCAATGCCCGCGCCAGGGCGACGCGCTGCTGCTGCCCGCCCGAAAGTTCGTGCGGCATGCGGTCCTCGAACTGCGTCAAGCCAACCAGCGCCAGCATGCGCTGCACTTGCAGCTGCGACTCTTTGCTGTGGCGGTCCAATCCAAAAGCGATGTTGCGCTCGACAGTCAAATGCGGGAAGAGCGCATAATCCTGGAAGACCATGCCGACACGGCGCTTCTCCGGTGGCGTGAAATGATTGTCGTCGGCGACAATGTTATCGCCAATTTTGATTAGTCCGCTGCTTGGTCCTTCAAAGCCCGCCAGCAGACGCAGGGTGGTGGTTTTGCCGCCGCCGCTAGGTCCAAGAATGGTCAGAAATTCGCCAGAGCGCAGTTTAAGCGAAAGGTCCTCAACGGCTGGAACAGCGCCATTATAGAACTTGGTGAGATTCTCTGTTTGCAGCGAAAGTTGCATGGCGAATTGGGCGCGATTGGGTGCTAAGAATTCTTGTCGCGCCTAGCATAGAGCATATTCTGTCAGCATAAAGTGGGAAACAGATTCGAGTAATTGCGAAATCATCCCATGCAGCCAAAGCGAATGCTAATGAACCGTGTCTTCCCGGCGCAGGATGATTGCCAGGGCAAAAGCGGAAACGACAATCAGCGCGAACCCGGGCAGGGCGATGGACGATAGAAATGCCTCGTCGTAGGCGCTCCAGATGCGGGTGGCGAAAGTGCGAAATCCGATCGGGCGCAAGATTAAGGTCGTGGGCAGCTCCTTCATCACGTTCAGAAACACCAGCGCCGAGCCAGCCAAAATGCCGCCGCGCGCCAATGGCACGGTGATGCGCAGCAATGCTTGCCGCGCGGATAGCCCCAGGCTGCGGGCGGCTTCTTCATAGCGCGGATTAATCTGCTCAAATGCGCTTTGTGTGGCACCAATGCTGAATGGCAGATAGCGGATGGCATAACCCACGATGAGCAGCGGCAGCGTTTGATACAGGCTCAGCATATTCTGTGAAGCGAAGAATACCAGCGCCAGCGCAATCACGATGCCCGGCAGCACATTGGCGGTATAGGCCAAGTTCACCAGCCAGCGATTAATTCGCGAGTCTTTGCGCATGGCGAGCAGCGCCAGTGGCAGCGCCGCCATCGTTACGACTATGGCGGCGACAGCGCTAACACCGACTGTATTTTGCAGCAATTCCGCGATGGGGACCTGCACAGGATTGCTTATCGCGCGCCCGATTAGCCAGCTCCAAAGAACCAGCAGCGGAACCCCTACACTGATAAAGACTACAGCAAAACAGAAAAAAAGCGCCGGAATACGCCATAAGCCTAATTTCACCTTTTGCAGTTCGCGGGCAGCGCCGATGCCGATGCGATAATGCCGCCCTCGATATTGCATGTGAGAATGAACCAGCAGCAAAATCAGAGTCAATGCAATCAGCACGAGCGACAGCATCGAGGCATTGTCCATTCGGAAGGACTCCGTTTGCACAAAAATGGCGCGCGTGAAAGCATTGAAGCGCATGACCGCGACCGCGCCGAAATCGCTCAGACTATAGAGTGCCGTCATCAGCATGCCAGCCGTGAGCGCGGGACGAAGCTGCGGCAGCGTCACCCGGCGGAAAACCTGCCAGCGGTCGAGGCCCAAGCTCTGCCCGGCTTCTTCCAGGCTGCGGTCGCTATGCAGCAGCGCCGCGCGGACCGGCAACAATATGTAGGGAAAAGTAACGGCTGTCAGGGTGAGCGTCGCGCCGAAAAAACCTTTGATATTCGGCAAGCGCTCGACGCCCAGCGCTTGCAATAACTCTTGCAGCATGCCTTTTGGTCCAAAGGCTTCGGTGAAGGTTACAGCCGTCAAATAGGACGGCATGACCATGGCCAGCAAGCCGAGCACCAGCCAAGCTCGGCGAGCAGGCAAATCGCTGCGGCTAGTCAACCAGGCATATGGGATGCCGATGACGGCGGCAGAGATAGTCGTCGCCAACATCAAAGCCAGACTGTTGCCAACAATCCGCAGATTGCGCGCCTTCAGCAGGTAGTCTATTCCCTCTTGCCCCGCGCCAAGCGCGCGCATGATGACAAAGGCGATTGGCGTCATGACAATGGCGACTACAATTAGACTGACAAGCTGCGCCAACTGCCGATTGCCCAGGCGTCGGCGCGATAATGCGCTGTGCTGGGTCCGGAATTGCGGCGGAATGATGTGGGAAAGTTGCATAGCCTGCTGATTCTATTGTCCGCGCCGCTCGCTCAGCGGCTTTTTGGCATAAATGCGGGGCGGTGTTCAATTGCGTGTGCGATTGCGTGTGCGATTGCGTGTGCGATTGGGTGTTCGATTGATAGAGTCGCGCCCCGCAAACTGCGCAGCTGGCGCTTAATCCAGCGCGCCGCTGTCTTCGATCATCTCCAAGGTGCCTTGCAAGTCATCCAAATCGGATAGATCAATTTCAGGCGATTCGATGTCTGCCAGGGCAGGCAGGTCGACCGACGGCGCGACCGTCTCTACCAGTGGATATTCATAGGTCCTGGTGGCGAAGTATGCTTGCGCGCTGTCGCTAAGCATGTATTCCAGCAATTGCAGAGCTTGCTCTGGCTGATCGCTTGAATTGAGAATCGCGGCACCGGCAATGTTAATCAGCGAACCTGGGTCGCCATTCGGGAAGAAGTGCAGGGTGGCGGTGATATCTGGGTCTTCGGCTAGGAAGCGGAAGAGATAATAGTGATTAACCAAGCCCGCGACAATCTCGCCGTCAATGACCGCTTGCACGATGGGCGTGTTCTTGGGATAAGACTGGATGTCATTGGCTATCATCGCTGCCAACCAGTCCGCTGTCGCATCGTCGCCCAACAAGACGCGCATAGCGGTAACATTGGACACAAAGGAGGCGTTTGTTGGTGCCCAGCCCACAATCCCGCGCCATTCCTCGCCAGTTAGGTCAAGAATGGAATCGGGCAGCTCCAGCTCCGCCTCTGCGAGGCTCTCTGGGCTATAGACCAGAACGCGGGCGCGCCCGCTCAACCCAAGCCATAAGCCATCGGGCGAAACAAAGGCTGGGCTACTTACCTGGCGCAGCAGTTCCTCTGGCAATTCGCTCAACATCGCTTCCGCAGCCAGCGCGCCCAAAGCGCCGCCGTCTTGGGCAATGAAGACATCGGCTGGGCTGTTTTCGCCCTCAGTGAGAATCTGATTGGCAACTGCGCTTGTGCCGCCGTACAATACTTCGACGGCGATGCCGGTGTCCGCGACGAACTGACCCAGCAGGGGAGCGATTAAACTTTCGTTGCGCCCCGAATAAATGGTGAGCGCCTCCTCATCATCAGCCGTTGATGGCGCGGCAATGAGGAAAATCAAGGCAAGGATAAGCGATAATCCTTTGACTAACATAGTGTGAACTCCTTGATTATTTGCCAAATCCTCGCTAGGATTCAGCTAGATAGACGGTGGTCAAATTGGCTAGAGGACAAGCTCGCTAACTTTTCCTGCCAGTTTGACCCCTTCTTTTTACCAGAGAATTCTGGGCAGTTTCCACGCTTGTGGGTAATTTCACTTTTTCAAAATATCAATCAGAATTTACTTTGCAGGGGGTTATCGGTTTAATCGGCGCGGGCTAAGAAGTTGCACTTGGTTAAACTTGCGCGGCGCGCATGGACGTGCAGGGGCGCGCCCGCAATCCAAGTTATTTTTGATTTGCATTGCTTTCTTGGGATGACTGCTTATTTTATATAGCGCGATGTCCCTGTGGCGAGCAGGCATGATAATTTGCTGTGAGCGCGGCAGATTATATCGCTGCCGCCGAGCGCCTGGGTTGATAAGATTATGATGTGATTGCTCTGCAGGTCGCCTTACGCAACCTAGACATTAGCGGACTTTGCCAATAAAGTTGAAACGTCTCTAGCAAGATTCGCGCGTTACGGAGTTGACAGCATGACTAACTGGTGGGGGGCTCGCAAGAAAGTCTCATCGCGCCTGATATGGGAAGTAGAGGCGATGAAGGTGACCTTCGGCGATACCTTTAAGCTGGTGGTGCCGCCCTTCGGTGGCTTGCTCTATTGGCAAGGCTCGGTTGAAATTAACATGAGCATCTTGGATACACCTTTTCACAGCCTTAAAATCGTCTATCCAAAAGAATATCCCAACCGTCCCGCCGAGGCTTACTGCCTCAAACCGCGCATCTATAGCGAAAAACACCAGTACGAAGACGGGCAGCTTTGCCTCTTCAACCCGAAGGACGGGGAACAATATGGTTGGAATCCCTCCAAATCGACCGCGGTAACCGTAGGCGGATGGGCGATTCAATGGCTCTATGCCTATTACACTTGGCGCTCCACCGGGAAGTGGCCCGGCATAGAAGAACGAATTAAAGCCAGTACGCCCTTGCCCCGCCGGCGGAGAAGATAATATGCCAAGCAAGGATGAGCTGGAAATTCTCAAGCTCATGCAACTGGAAATCGAATTCTTGCGTAAGCGCTTGCGAGGGATGGCGATGATATCTCGCGGGATTGTACCCAATCTGGTCTTATCAAAACGCGCGGTTAAGAAGATGCTTTCCGCCGCGAGCCAATACTTGGCTGACGAAACTGGTGAAGCCATGTTGGGCTTTATCGTGGAAAATGATACGCCCGAAGGTTTGCCTACAATTTATGTGCTGGATACCATTTCCCCCGACGAGACCGCCATACGCCGATCGCATACCTTCCAGCAAGGCGATGGCTTGCAAGACGAGATTATCTGGTGGCTGCAAGAAAACTGGCATTTCCACCGCGAACGGTATCGCGGTTCCGACATGCTGCCCGAACGTTTTGATGTGCCCTTGCGCTACCTGGGCGATTGGCACAAGCAGCCTGGCTCCATGATACAGCCAAGTCATGGCGACCTGATGACAGCCTTGTCTTGGCTCGACGACGATGAGCTAGACATGGACTACCTCTTGGTGCCCATCGTCACGGTCGGTCACGCGCAGATCATTGGCGATTCCAGCTTGGCTGTCAATTACATTACCGTGCCGATGGACAATGGCACCGATATGCGCGTCGATTGGTGGTATATCCACCGCGATGTGCGGGTATTCCAGCCGGTGCATCCGCAGATCGTAGAAGAAGACGCTTTGCCGCGCATGATGAAATATGCCTGGCATGTCGTCATGCCCGAGCGCTTGACAAGCGAAACCCTGGCAATGGAAGACGATGGCTTGCTGGCGCGGGCTTTGTGCTACGAATGCGACGGCGAGGTGCCGCTTGAGTACTGTTTTTTCGCGATTCGGCAAGGGGCGAGTTCATTCATTCTGCTGGTAACGCAGCACGACTATCCCCATTCGCGCCCACAGGCATATAGCGCGCCTTTTACCAGCGGCCTCAATTTGATGGACCCAATCGCGACCTTTCAGAAGCTGTGGGCAGTCGCCGAGCCGATTGCTGACCCGCCGGGCTGGGAATGGAGCAGCGACAAATACTTGCTTGATTATGTCATTGCAATCGAAGTGGCGATGGGGCTGCGCCAGCCAGCCAAACTGAATATCCCCGTCTTGCAGGACGAAATTGTTCTGCTTGAGGACCTGCCCGAACGCGCGCCGGACGAAGATTTCCGCGCCCCAAGGCTGGAAGACGAGCCAGACAGCAAACCGGTATAGTGAACCAGATTGTGAATTGGAAAGTGAATCGGATAGTGAATCGGATAGAAAAGTACCAAGGCAGTTTTAGCGGACAGCGACAGCGCGCCTGGCAATAAGCGTACCTGGCAAGAACTGGCAAGATATTGAAGAGGGCTTCACAACAATATGAGCAAAATATGGACGCGCGTCGAGCGTCTCATCGGCAGCGACAATCTGAGCAGGCTAGCTGAAAAAAAAGTCGGCATAGTTGGCTTGGGTTCCGGCGGCGGTTTTGTGGCTATGAGCCTGGCGATGAGCGGCCTATGCAATTTTGTCTTGGTTGACAATGATGTGATTGAGGCCGGCAATGTAACGCGGCATGTGGCTGATTTGCGCTATCTGGGGCATAACAAAGCCGCCGCAGTGGCCGATCTGATTCGCCACCGCAACCGCGACGCGCTAGTTGATACGCGCGCGGGCGCGATTCAAGACAACTGGGATATTCTCGACGATATCGATATTTTGGTGGTCGGCGTCGACAATGAGCAAGTAAAATACGCCATCAACGAAAAGTGCTTGGGATTGCGTCTTAGCGCCTCTTACGCTGGCGTCTATGAACGCGGCGAAGGCGGCGATCATGTCATTATCAAGCCTTATGACGGTCCTTGTTACGCCTGCTGGGCGGAAGCAACGCGCGAGGGCGTTAAAATCACCCTGGATTCTGTGGGCGACCTGGATTATGGCATGGTCGGCGCGGCCGGCACCTTAGAAGCGGAACCGGGACTTTGGGTAAATGTAACAAAAGTCGCGGGAATTCAGACGGATTTGATACTCAACGAACTGCTGCGCGGCAGCGCGGTATATGAAGAAATGCCCGCCAATACCATTATTGTTACCAACACAGCCTTGGATGTCATCGAGGACCAAGAGAACGATCCGCATTCCAGCCTTTGGATTGATATTCAGCGCGACCCAGACTGTCTGGTCTGTGGCGAAAGGCTGAAACAAGGCGTCAGTATGTTGGTTGAGGAAGACGCTGGTGCCATCTCGCTCGACCTTCTCGCCGCTTCCGAACTGACGACGGACATTGTATTTCAAGAAGAAGATGAAGAAGATGAAATTGTAAACTAGGCGCTGGTCGCATTGCGCCGCCATTCACTAAGAATGTCAGTGAGCGTCCGCCGATGCGCGAGGCGCTCTTTGCTATTAAAGGGCGCTTGATACAAGATTTGATCGGCCGCGCCCGGCGGATGACCGTCATCTTCATAATAGAGGCGGAATCCATTTTCGATGGCGACGCGGTAAACGCCGGCGTCAAATATCGGCGCTCGATAAGATAGCTGGCGGATGCCAAGGCTCAGGCAAAGTTCGTCTTGGCAATGATGCGCCCAAAGTCCAATTAGCTTCAGTTTTTGATAACCGTGATAGCCCTTTGGGCGATACCAAATGACAACAGCCGCCCAAACTTTTGCCTGCAGCGCCTTGGGACCATGGCATAAGACTTTTGGGTAGCTGGCTTGGCTTAGCCTGGCAAAGCTGTCATAGGCGTTGAGCATATCAAGGGCGCGCTCATGGGGGCTGGCTTGGGCGCGCGTTTGTGGCTCGCTGCCGAAGCGACCGCGCGCGGCAATCTTGCGCATGATGGCGTCGTAGCGCCGCTGGTTTACATCGCCTGGCATGGACGCTGTATCCCCTTTATCCCCTCATTTTTTCAGCTATGCGCCAGAAAGTCTTCGACGATGGCGCGGAACTGTTTGGGATGCTCCATATTGGGCAGATGCGCGGCCTCTGTTATCAGCGCTTTGCTTGCAATGGGGATGCGCGCAGCCAGGTAATCGGAGGCTTGCAGCAAGTAGGGCAGGTCATTTTCGCCGATTATCACCAAGCAGGGCATCTGGAGTTCCGCCAGCCGCTCGGCGGATGGCTTCGCAAAGGTCTTGCGCTTGTGCCGGCCAATCCCTTTGAGCTCGTGTTCGGCTACCAGACGCGCCATCTGCCAGGCGCGCTTTCGGGCTGTTTGATTTAAGTTTTTGGCGGAACGCCCGAAGCCGTCAAACCAGATTTGCATATCAAATTCGGCGACGCGCTTGCTGTCGCCGTTTTGGAATGCCAGCTCCGATTGCGCGAAAAGATCATCGGGTCCTGCGACATCGGCTTCAAAGCCCGCTGGCGCGCCACCGACCAGAATCAGCGAACGCAGCTCGTCCGGATGCGTCAAAGCATAATCGATTGCCAGCCCAGCACCGATGGAGCAGCCCATCATTATCATGGGCTTGTTTATGTCCAAGTGAGCCAGCAAGGCGCGCAGATCGTCCTGCAAATTGAATTCGCCCGCTACAGGCAGGCTTTTGCCATAGCCGCGCATATCAAAGCGCAGGACTTGGCAGCTTTTGGCGAAGTAGGCGAATTCCTCGTCCCACATGCGGCAGTCGGCGATGCCGGCGTGAATCATGACAAATGGCGCGCCTTTCCCCGCCAATTCATAGTAGAGCCGCGCGCCGTTGATTTCGGCGTAGCCTGTTTGTATGTGGGGCATTATCGTTCAAACCTTATCTCACTCGACCGCGACCGTCGACAGCTCGACTCCGTCTCGTATCGTCTTCACGTAGGATACAAAACTCTGGTGAACATACATGCCAACCTTCTCGTATAGTGCGACCGCGTTGGTCAAGCTCGCGCCGTCGACTTCCAAAGCCACCGTTGTCATGCCGCGATCCCAGTATGTCGCGAAGCTGTGAATTAACATCGCCTGCGCCAAGCCACGCCTTCTATAGCCACGCCGAACGCCAACAATATCAATGTACCCAGTGCCAGGATGACGGGGATTCTCTTTCATAGCCAATAAACAGCCAGTTCCAATTTTCCTGCCCTGGTCGACTGTCAATAGCACCAGGCTCGGGTCAAAGTTCTTGTCATGCTTGAACCAATGACGGAACTCGGCGACGTCATGTTCAAAGGGTTCTTCGACATAGCCATAATGGTCGGAAAAAGAATTGCGGAATACTTCCACAAACTGCGGCAAATCCGCTTCGTGTTGGTATGGCTTGATGACGATGTCGGGCGGAAAATCCGGGACTTGGGGCCGCCGCTGCATCGTTATGCGCATTTCGTAATAGGTGCGGTCGGGCAGGTAACCGGCTTGCGCCAGCGCATTTTCTTCGTAGCTGTAACCGGCTGGCGTGCCAGCTTGCAGGCGAAAGCGGGCATCGGGCGGGCAGCGCTTGATGATTTCGTCTGCCTTCTCATCCGCCCAGCCCAAGAGCCTTCTACTTAGGTTCCGCCCGTGATAATCGGGATGTACGCCCCAATTGACCCAGGGACGCACTGGTGTTTTCGACCTGGACCAGACAATAACATAGGCAGCCAATAGCCCGGATGCGGTGAAGATGCCCAGCGATGAACTAGCCAGGTCGAAGCTTGGATCGCGCCACATCACCAGCGTGTCGTCAACATCAAAGCGCTCGTCGGTGCCGGCGCGTTTGGCAATTGCCGTCGCCGTGCTGGCATATTCGCGCGCGTCAGCGAAGCATAGCGGACGAGCAGTCAAGTTATTGCCATTCATTCTGCTTGCATCCTCACGTAATCAGACTAATTTTGGCGAAATAGGGGTCATGCGCGAATTAAAAGGTTGATTAAGGTTGCTATTGGTTGCTAGAAGGAAAAAAGCGCCGCTGTGTCAAGCGGAAGCCGCGTCCGCCGCCGCGACATTATATGTCGAAAAAGTCTTGCTTAACAGCGTCCCTATTCTGGGGTATGATAAGCAAGTTTTGACTGGATGCCTGGAGCGCAGCGCGGATGAACAATACCACAAAACGATTCACCATTGTTCTCGGCATTTTTCTGTCGGTAGCGATGGTTGCCAGTTTGATATTGCCGCTCTTGTCGGGGGGGATTGGGCAGAGCGACTTTGGCGACGAAGCCCAGCAGCCGACTCCATTGCCAGAGCCAACTTTCCCGCCACCGCCCGACATCGCGACTATCGATTTTGATTCTACATACTTGCATCCTTCTGGTCTCTTTACTGTTGCCGCGCCCACGGGCTGGCTTGCCGCCTCGAACAGCAACACAGCCGACGAACTCCGCGCCGGCTTAAGCAACAGCGATGCGCAAAGCGTCGTGGAAGCGCGCATCATCAAGAATTATGGCGGGATTAGCGCGGCTGAAGAACTCAGCGACTATTTTGACCGCGACTGGCTGCAAAATACCTGGCGCGAATACTGGAGCTGGGACGAAACTAGCCGCAAGATTACCGATGAGGGCCGCGTTTTGATTGACTTCAATTTAACGCGCTCGCGCAGCTATTACATCGCCCGGCAAGAATCCTGGCTGCAAGATGGCGATATATTCAGTGTACGCGTGGTAACCCCAGAAAACGCCCCCAGCGAACTCAAGTTCTTGCTCGAGGGCGTCGCCAAGAGTGTCCGCAGGCTCGAAGGCTTCGCGGATGCGCCTTTTGATTGGCATGCTTATTTCGACAATCTCGACAAGCATTTCATACGCTATCCAGCCGACTGGCAATTGACAGATGGTGCCGCAGGCTTGCCCGCTACTATCGCTGGCGAAACGGTTACGCTGGTTGTGGAGACGAGCGATGTCGCCCTGGCGAGCGAAGCCGACGCCATCAACTGGATCGAGCAATGGCGCGACGGCTTAGAAGCGCTGACGGTCGAAGCGATTGACGTGGGCGACGCGTCCGGTTATCGGGTCGCGTATCAACTTGAGACGCTGGATGGCGCGATAGACAGCGGCTTGTCCATCATGTTGCATGGCTCGGACAATCGTCTACATGTTGCTAATGCCCGCCTCGCCGACACCGACCTGGATTTGCTGCAAGTTGACGCGCTCGAATACCCCTTGCTCGCGGTATTGGACAGCTTCCGCCTTATGCCCGATTTGGAAGTCGCGGCCGGATAGCCGCGGCACCATGCGCTTCTTCAGGTTGCCTAAGTCGCATAGCTGGAATAGCTTCGATGCGTCATATTCAAGAACTACAGCCGAATTTGTATTCCCTGGAACTTAAACTGCCCGAATTATCGGCGCGCTCGCTAGCGGTCATAGGCGAGCGACATGCCGTCGTTTGGGATACGCTTACTGGCGCGGAAGACATGGCGACTTTCGAGCAAGTGCTTGCCGCAAAGCCATTCCATGTTGTTTACAGCCATGCCGATTGGGATCACATTTGGGGCACAAACGGCTTTTCGCGCCCGCCGCTGGATATTATTGGGCATCGGTCCTGTCTGCGGCGCTTCGCCCAGGACGTGCCGACGACGCTCCGCGACATGCAGCTTGCTGAACCGGGCAGATGGGATGGCATTGAGCTGATTCCGCCCAACATGACTTTTAGCTCGCGCATGAGCTTGGACTTGGGCGGAGTCACCTTGGAATTGCATCATCTTCCTGGTCATACCCCCGATTGCATTGTTGGCTGGATACCGCAATGGGGCGTATTGCTTGGCGGCGACGCCATCGAGACACCATTGCCGATTGTGAATGATGCCGCGCTCTTGGCTGATTGGCTGCGCGCGCTGGAGCAATGGGCGCGGAACCGCGCTCTAGGCTCTGCGATACCAACGCACGGCAGCGTCGCTGGGCGCGAGAGCCTGGACAGCACCGTCGACTATTTGCGCCGACTGATGACTGGTGATGACTTTGCCTTCACGGCGCAACCGGACGATTTCTATCGGCAGACGCATCAAAATAATATCGAACTGGCAAGTGACGGCAATCGCAAGTGACTGAAATCCTTCCCGACGTTCTGGGCTGCGGGCTTGTACTGGTCTTCTGTGGCACGGCTGCCAGCAGGTCCTCGGCAAAGGCGGGCGCATATTACGCCAATCCCGGCAACAGGTTTTGGCGAACGCTATTTGAAGTTGGCTTTACTTCGCGCCTGCTTGCGCCTTCGGAATATCAGCATCTGCGCGAGCAGCGCATTGGGTTGACTGACGTGGCAAAAGGCAGGGCAGGCTCCGACGCCGAGCTGAAGCGGACTGATTTCAATCCCGCGGCGCTTGACGCGAAGATTCTCCAATATAAACCGCAATTGCTCGCATTCACAAGCAAAACGGCTTGGCGCGCCTGGATAGACCTTTCGCCGCGGCAAGCTGTTTGCTGGGGCTGGCAGGACGAAAGCCTGGGCGCGACGCAGGTTTTTGTGCTGCCGTCGCCTTCGGGCGCGGCGCGGCGCTATTGGGACATCGCGCCCTGGCAGACGCTCGCCGACGCCTATCGCGCAAGCATTCACAGCGCTTAGGAGTCGCTTAGTACGGATCGCTTAGAACGGATCGCTTAGTAGGGAGCGCTTAGAAGCAGATTATGCGCGTATTCATGACCGAGAAACGACGTGCGCTGGCGCGCGAGTTCGCGCCGCCGCGCGCCGGCGACGCCGGCTATGACTTGCACGCCCTTGACGATTGCCTAATCGCGCCGCTGCAGCGCATTGCGATTGCGACCGGGCTGCATATTGAAATTCCGGCGGGTTGCGTTGGCTTGGTGAAGGACCGTTCGAGCGTCGCGGCGGCTGGCTTGCATTGCTTGGCGGGCGTCATTGATAGTTCCTATCGCGGCGAACTCAAGGTATTGATGGTCAACCTCGACAGCGAAACGGCGCATATCAAAGCTGGCAGCAGAATCGCCCAACTCATCATCGCGCCAGTCCTGACGGAAGGGATTGAATTGCTGGCACGGCTTGAGGACCTTGCGCCCAGCCAGCGTGGCGCGGACGGCTTCGGCTCGACTGGCGAATAAGCAAGCCCGCGACCGCGCGATTGCTGGCTGCGAATAATTATCCCCTTGTCATGCCGCCTCCATCAATGACAAGCACCTGCCCGGTCATGAATGCGGCGGCATCCGAGCAAAGGAATAATGCGGCTGCTGCGATGTCGCTGGGCATGCCGCTGCGCTTCAAGAGCACACGCTCACTTTGAACCAGCGGCATATCGTCTTCGGCAATGTTGCCGGCGGCAATCGCGTTGACAAGAATATCGTAAGGCGCGAGCTCGCGCGCCGCTTGCCGCGTCATGCCAATTAGGCTGGATTTGCCGGCGACATAAGCCATGCCCGATGCCATGCTGCCGCTTATGCCCACGGTCGCCGTAACATTGACAATGCGGCCACCGCCTTCGTCCGCCATCACCCGCCCAAGCAGCTGCGTGCAAAAGAAATTGCCGGTGACATTCACTTCGATTTGACGCCGCCAGTCCCATTCGTCTATTGCCAGCATGGCTTCCGCTTTGAATGCGCCGGCGGCATTAACCAGAATGTCGATTTTGCCTAAAGCGTCGCGGGCGCGCTCAATCATGTTGGCGGTCTGGAAGCGATTGGCAACATCGCCTTGCAGCGGCAAGGCGCGCGCGCCAAGCGCCTGAGCCTCCGCCGCGACCGCTTCCGCGCGCTCGATATTGAGGTCGTTTATCGCAACTGCCGCGCCGCTTTCGGCCAAGGCGATGGCAATCGCCCGGCCGCTGCCAGCCCCGGCACCGGTTACGAGCGCGTTTTGCCCCGACAAATCCACCGCAAAATTAGGCACGAGCAGGCTTTCGGCTAGAATGGAATGTCGTCTACCGAGCTGGGCGGGTCGGCATAATTGGAGGCGCGGTCGCTGCGGCCCTGGCTGCCGCGCTGCCCACCACCACCTTGCCCACCACCTTGCCCACCACCTTGCCCACCGCTTTGGCTGCCGCCCTGGCGGCCACCGCCTTGCCAACCGCCGCTCTGGTTGTCATCGCCGCGGTTGCCGCCGCTAAGGAACTGAACGCTGCGTGCGGTGAGATCAAGGGAGGACGCCGCTTCGCCATTATTGTTGATGTAGGCGCGCGCCGAAACGTTGCCGATGACCATCACTTGCCGGCCTTTTGACAAGTAGGTATTGCAATTTTCGGCTTGCTGCCCCCAAACCGCGACGCGATACCAGGTTGTCCGTTCTTGCTGTTCATTTGTTTGGCGATCCCGCCACCGTTCCGAGACTGCCACGCTGAAGTTACAGACGGCGCGACCATTTTGCATATAGCGCAATTCCGGGTCGCCACCGAGATTGCCTACAATGATTGTCTGATGCCAACTCATTTTTCCGCTCCTAAGGCTCTTACATCATCATATCGACATGCGTCCGGCTACAGAAGGTCCTGCCCGGCGGCGGGCATCGCGCAAATGACCTTGACGCTATTTCATGCTGTCAATTTTAGTTTGCAGAATCTTCCGCGCCACACTAGGATCCGCCTTGCCGCGCAACTCGCCCATTACCCGTCCAAATAAGGCGTTGATGACTTTGACGTTGCCAGCTAGCACCCGTTGTACCATATCTTGGTTGCTGGCGATTACTTTTTCGACGGCGGCTTCAATGATATCCGGGTCCGAGATTTGCGCCAAACCGCTTGCTTCGACTATTGCTTTGGCGCTTTTGCCCGTCTTCCACATCTCCGCCAGCACTTTTTTTCTGGCAGTGCGATGGTTGATCGCGCCTGCTTGAACCAAGTCCAGCAATTCAGCGAAGTTCGCCGCCGTAACGGGTATGTTTTCGATGGACTCGCGCTCAATATCATGGGCTTTCATCATGCGGAAGAGGTCTGTCGTAATCCAGTTGCTGGCGAGCTTGGCCTCAATGCCATGGTCGACGATCACTTGGAAATAAGCGGCGACTGCGCGCTCGGCGGTCAAAACAGCCGCGTCATTGGCGCTCAATTTCAATTCTTTAGTGAAACGCCGCTGCAATTCATCCGGTAATTTCGGCAGGCCTTGCCTCAAGCAAGCCACCCACTCGCGGCTGACTTCGACTATTGGCAGGTCTGGTTCGGGGAAGTAACGGTATTCGTCCGCGCGCTCTTTATAGCGCTGCACAGTGATTCTCTGCGCCGTTTCGTCCCAGCCCAGCGTCGCGGGCTTCACTGCCGCGCCGCTGTTATAGAGCTGAATCTGCCTGCGCGCTTCGTATTCAATGGCTTTGACCATGTTGCGTATGCTATTGAGATTTTTAATTTCAGTGCGTTCGCGCAGCGCGCTATCGCTTGCTTGCATAACGCTGACATTGGCTTCGAAGCGCAAAATGCCTTTGGACATATCGCCGTTATTGACGCCGAGGTAGCGCAAGATTGAACGCAGCTTGCGCGCATAGGCTTCGGCTTCTCCCGCACTGGCGATGTCGGGCTCGGTAACAATCTCCAACAATGGTACGCCGGCGCGATTATAGTCGACCAGGCTGCCGCCCATGGTGTGGGTGAGCTTGCCTGTATCTTCTTCCATGTGGGCGCGGCGGACGCGAATCCGTTTCGCACTGCCGTCGTCAAGCTCGATATTGATATAGCCATTGACAGCCAAGGGGCGGTCGTATTGGCTGATTTGATAGCCCTTGGGCAGGTCGGGATAGAAGTAATTCTTGCGGGCAAATTGATTGATGGGCGGGATTTCGCAATTAAGCGCCAAACCGACCATGATGCCATATTCCATCGCCTTCATATTGATAACGGGCAATGTACCGGGCAAGCCCAATGAAAGCGGGTCAACCGCGGTATTCGGCTGCGCTTCGACGCTGTCCACAACCGGGCAGCGGCTGAACATTTTACTGTCGGTTTCCATTTCGGCATGGACTTCCAAGCCGATAACTGTTTTCCATTCGCTCATGCAGCGCGTCCAATCCAGGAATCTCATGCGCGTTTCAATTTAGCACAAAAGTTCGCAAATTGCAACGGGATTTTATAGGGTGAACACGAATCCTAGTGCAGCGGACAAGCCTTACATTGCCGCGTAATGCGCGGCTGACTAAGAAGCCCCGTTGTCTAGGGCTATCCCTGATGATGCGAATAGCAGCGGCTTAAGTCAGCGCAAATGATAGCCCCGCTTGCGGCTCCATTTGCGGTTCCATGTGAGGTTCCATGTGAGGTTCCATGTGCGGTTCCATGTGAGGTTCCATGTGAGGCTCCATTTGCTGTTCCATTTGTGGCTCCATGTGCGGCTCCATGTGCGGCTCCGTGTGAAGCTCCGTGTGAAGCTCCAATAGAGGCATCCGGCCGCGCTTGATTAAGAAGCGCTCTAGGCGGCTCAAAGCCTCGTAGATTGTCGCTTCGCTGGTGGCATAACTGGCACGGACAAATCCGCTGCCACTGTGGCCGAATGCGCTGCCGGGGACGAGCGCCAAGCGCTCTTCTATCAGCAGTTGCTCGCAAAATGTTTCGTCATCCATACCGGTAATTGCGATGTTTGGGAATGCGTAGAATGCGCCGCGCGGCTCGAAGCAAGTCAGCCCAAGTCGATTGAAACCATCGACTATCAGCCGCCGCCGCCGGTCATACTGCCGCCGCATGAATTCGACATCGCCCTCGCCATACTGTATCGCTTCCAGGGCGGCGCTTTGACCCATCGTCGGCGCGGACATAATCAAATACTGGTGCAGCTTGTACATCGCTTCGGTGAAGTCTTTTGGGGCGCTAACATAGCCAATCCGCCAGCCGGTCATGGCGTAGGACTTGCTCATGCCGCTTAGGACAATGCTGCGCTCGAACATGCCAGGCAAGCTGGCGAAGTTGATGTGCTCGACGCCATATACCAAGCGTTCATATATCTCATCCGAGATCACGATTAGGTCGTGTTTTTCCGCAACCGTGGCCACTTGCAGCATGTGCTCGCGACTTAGGACCGCGCCAGTTGGATTGTTGGGATAGCTGAGCAAAATCGCTTTTGTCCGCGCGCTGACGGCGGCTTCCAGGTCCGCGCCCGTCACTTGAAAGTCTTGCTCGACCGAGGTTGGTACAAAAACGGGCTTGCCGCCAGCCATCTCGACAATTGCGGCATTGGCGACAAAACAGGGCTCCACGACCAGCACTTCATCGCCGGGGTCGAGCAGCGCTTTTAAGGCGAGATACAGCGCTTCGCTGACGCCAACAGTAATCAAGACTTCATCATCTGGCGAATAAGTCAGCTGATAGCGCTTTTCAATATGCGCCGCGATTGCCTGGCGCAATTCGCGCATGCCGGCATTGGATGTGTATCCGGTCAAACCATCCTGAATGCTCTGGACGCCGGCCGCGACGATATGCGCTGGCGTCACGAAATCGGGCTCGCCGATGCCCAAGGTTACGACGTCGTCCATTGTGGCTGCGATGTCGAAATAGCGGCGTATGCCCGAGGGGCGGAGGTTTTGCACGCTGCGCGAAAGGTATCGACTCATCTGTTGTGTCCCTTGCTTCCGAAGTTTGCACGTTTATATCATGGCGGGCGCAAGATGCCATGCCACAACAATTTTCAATTATACGCTATTTTTTACTACAATATGTATGAGGGAAATGATAGAATACGCTAATATGAGCGAATGATTAGCGCAGATTGTCGGAAATGTTCACTTAATTATACATAGTTTCATACATAAATTCATTTATTCACATATTGCCGGTCTGGGCTAATTTTTGCTTTTCCTTGACGTGCTGCCTTGGCTAAGCCAAGATAGCTGTGATTTACATTCTTCGACCAGTCAATTGCTCGCCAACATATTCTGGGAGCGGCTGCATAATTTTCATAGTTTTCATTTTAATTCGTCATTTGTCATCATTTTTCAGCCGATACAGTCCACAAGGAGACAGCAATGGCAAGTTTGCCAGCATTGGAAAACTGGGAATGCACGCGCGATGCCCTGCACCAGGTCGCGCTTGTGCAGAGCGCGATAAAGGTCTGCTGCGTCGAGCCACAGCCAAACAGTCTACAATATAGTCTGAACCTGAGTCCGACCGGATTGTGCGCTTCGCAACTCAATATCGGCGGCGAACTGGCATTTGATATAGCGGGACTGCGATTGGTCTATTCGCGCGCTGGCAGGGTGGAATTCGAGCTTGAAGTTGCGCGCCATGATCAACAATCCTTATTCGACGAAGTTGTGAAGGCTTTCGCGGCCTTGGGGGTAGAAATCAGCCCGTCGCGGACGCATATCCGGCACAATCGGCGCTTTGACATCAATCGCGACCTAGCTGCCGATTATTTGCTGCTGCTGGATGTGGCTTATGGGGCTTTAGCGCGTTTCCGCGCACGTCTGAACGGCTATTCGAGCTCGCTGGCGCTATGGGCGCATCATTTTGATTTGGGATTTCTATTCTTTCCGGTCAACACGGTGGCGGCCATGGACGAGCATCGGGACGCGCATTTGGCATTTGGCTTCGCGCCAAACAGCCCGGGCTTAGACCGACCCTACTTCTATGCCTATGGTTGGTCGCCAAGTGGCGGTTATGTGACGATTCCAGCGGCATGGCCCGCGCGGCTGGAAACCCAAAACTATACTGGGCTTTACGCAGCTTATGACAATTTCGACCAAAGCCAGCGGCTTGACAGCCAAGTCGAGGAAATATTCTGCGATTTTTTCCAGCTTGCTATAGCGGAACTCTAGGAAAACACTAATGAAAACACTGAAGAATACACTGTATCAATAGCCAGTGTATCAATTTCGTCGGACCATGCTGAAAAACATCATCATGCCAAAGACTTCACGATGCGCCAGGTTGATTTGTGGGAACATTACGTGATACGCTATTGTTATAGAAGCTGTTCTTAACATTTATGGATTCTTATCGTATAATCAGTGCTTGAATCGCGCTGATGTTGGGAGAGGAGCGAGCGGCGGTCGCGCTTGGATCGCTGCAGAGGCAAAGTATGAGCGACGAGAACAAAATCCCAAGTGACAATCGAAATACTGACCCTGGGCAGGACGCGCCATCTGATGAAATGGGCGATCGCCTAGAGCGACTGGGCGGGGAACCTGCGCCAGCCATCACGCCCGAAGAATTCGAGCGGCTGCAAAAGGAAGGCCAGGTCCACATTGATTCGCGTGGGCGTGTCCGCACCGCGCGGCGCAGTGGCGCAGAGGCGGGCGTTTCGCTGCGCAAACGCCGCGCGTGGTATGGCTGAACCCGAACTCCGACAACTGCAAAACGGGCTATTGGCACAACTGCGCGGCAGTCAACTGCTTGCCGACCCCGCTATTCAGTCCGCGTTTTCTGACATCCCGCGCCACCTATTTTTACCACAGTTTGATCTCGCAACGGTATATCAAGACAAAGCCATCACCTTGAAGCAAAGTCCATCTGGCGAGACGCTGAGTTCCTCGAGCCAGCCGACGATGATGGCAATCATGCTGAACCAGCTTCGGCTTGCGCCAGGCATGAATGTCTTGGAGATTGGTACCGCTTCTGGCTATAACGCCGCAATTTTGAAACATATCGTTGGCGCTGGCGGCTATGTTACCAGCTTGGAAATCGACCGCGAACTGGCGGAAGCCGCGCGTAATAATTTGTTGCGCGCGGGTTATGGCAGCGTATTGGTGGTGGATTGCGATGCGGCCGGCGGTTACGAGCCACGCGCGCGTTATGACCGCATCTTGGCCACAGCCGGCGTCTGGGATGTGCCCGGCAAGTGGCTGCGGCAATTGCGAGAAGATGGACGCTTGGTCGTCCCAATCTGGCTCAATGGCTTGCAAGTTAGCGCGGCTTTTGTCCCGCAGCCGGACGGGACCTACCTGAGCGTCGATAATCGCCCCTGCGCCTTTGTCTACCTGCAGGGCTTGGCGGCGGGTCCACAGTCGCGGAAGAAAATTGGCAGCGCCGATTTGGAAGTTATCGCGGATGGCGTCGAGAAGATTGATACCGCCGCTCTGCATCTATTGCTTTCGGAAGCTGCTGAACTCCAAGCGCTGGAGAAAAAGATAGAGCCAGAAGCATTCTGGTATGGATTGCAGCTTTATCTGATGATGCACGAGCCGCCGCGATATGTCTTCGCGGTGTATGCGATTCCCGAAGGCGAAATGGCTTATGGCATGTCGGGAAATGGCATCCTCTTGTTCCGCCCCAATAGCGCTGTTTTCGCGGCTTATCATGATGGTGGGCTCGCGCGCTGCTTTGGCGGGGCGGCGGCTTTCTTGAAGCTGCAAGCGCTCTATAAGGATTGGCAGTCGTTCGCAAGCGCGAATGATGCCATGCAAGATGTAATGCAAGATGACATGCTGGTGAATCGACTCTCGCTGCAATTGATACCTGTCGCCAGGGGAAAGCCTGTTATCCAGCGGGGCAAACTCTTCAAAAGGAAAGACCACTACTTGCGCGTATGGCTGGATTGATTAACTTGGATCATGCGCGGCGCGCGCTCGAGCTGCCAGACTTCGATACCGAGCGCGCCCGAAAAAACATGGCACCGGTGCCGCGCGGCTGGCGCAAGCGCGATGTTGCGCCGAGACCAGCCGCGGTCATGCTCTTGCTTTATCACGGCCGAGACCTGGGCAGAGATCTGGATACGGAACAGCGCCTCCAGCTTGTGCTGACTTTGCGGCAAGCGAGTTTGCGAGGGCACAGTGGCCAGGTCAGTTTCCCCGGCGGCCGTCTGGACCCGCAAGATAATAATTTGACCGACACGGCAATACGAGAAACTGGCGAAGAAATCGGAATCGCGCGGTCGAGTATCCGTATCCTGGGGGAAATGCCCGCGCTTTATATTCCCGCATCCCATCATAATGTCTATCCGATAGTCGGGTTTTGCGAGCCTGCGCCGCGCTTCCGGCTGAACCCACAAGAGGTTGCGGAGGTCTTCAGCTTCGCCTTGGACGATTTGCTCAATCCCCGTTTCAAGCGCGGGGAAGAGCGCGACATTCGCGGCATGGCTGTTTGGGCACCATTTTACGCTGTGGCTGGGCACAAGGTCTGGGGCGCGACCGCCATGATGCTGAGCGAATTTGAAGAGCGGCTGCGCCAAGTTTTGCCAAAGCGCGCTGTGTCGGCGCTGCGCTAAACAGCGTCGTCGCGCAATCGCTGGCAGCCGGGCACACGCGCCACGCATGGCATGAATCAGGCTTGTGCGGAATGCCGCCGCTTGTGCTATGCTTGCGTCAACAAGGTGTCAACAAGATGTGAACTAATGAAAGCGCTTGCGCCCTCGTAGCCTTCAAGAAAGAACCAAGACCGCATAATGGACATCATAACTCCTCTTTTGGCAGCTGGGACCGGCGCGGCTGTTGGCAGCGGTGAATGGAGCGCCTTGATTTTCTATGTTTTGGTGGCGCTGGGCGTTTCATTTCTGTGTTCAATCTGGGAAGCCGCCATGCTGTCAACGCCGGTTTCCCATATTGAATTGCTCGTGCAGGATAAAAGCAGCGCCGGCCTTATCATGCAAAGCCTGCGCCAGAATGTCGAACATCCTATTTCCGCTATATTGACCTTGAACACCATTGCGCATACCGTTGGCGCGGCTGGTGCCGGCGCAGAGGCGACAGCGATTTTTGGCAGTGAGTACTTCGGCCTCATTTCGGCTGTGTTGACACTGCTCATCCTGGTATTTTCCGAGATTATCCCCAAGACTTTGGGCGCGGTTTACGCCAAGCAGCTCACCCCGTTTACAGCCTATTCGCTGAGGGCATTGCTCATCGTTTTTGCGCCGGCGGTGCGCGCCTTTGAATTCGTCACGCGCTCCATGCGCCCCAGCGAAGACGCGCCAACCGTTACCCGCTCCGAGCTGCAAGTGATGGCCAGCATCAGCGCGCAAGAGGGCGGAATCCAGGAACGCGAGAACCGCATTGTCGAAAATTTGCTGAAATTGGCGGAAGTGCGGGTCGAGACTATCATGACGCCGCGCCCGGTTGTCTTGATGTTCCAAGAAGATGAGACCGTTGGCGCTGTCATGACAAAGCACAAGTTCTTGTCTTTTTCTCGTATTCCGATTTATGGCGAATCGACCGATGATATTAAAGGCTATGTCTTGCGGCACGAAATCTATAAGCGCGCCGCCGCGGACGAACATGACCTGAAGATGAATGACATCGCGCGTTCATTGGATGTTGTGCCAGAGACAAACTCGGTCGCGCAGGTACTGGAAGCATTCATCGCCAAACAAGAACATATCTTCTTGGTGTTCGACGAATATGGCGGCACAGCCGGCTTAATCACGCTGGAAGACACCGTCGAAACCTTGCTTGGCATCGAAATCATGGATGAATCCGACAGCGTGAAGGATTTGCGAAAATTGGCGCAGCGGCGCTATCAAAACCAGCAGGACCCGCAACAGCAGGCAAACAGCGCTGTCGCGACGAATTCGGGCAATCCCCTTAGCGATGAGCCCGAAAACTGAATCAGCGGCAATGGCCGAGCAAGTTCTGGAATTGCCCAGCTTCCCCTATCGTTTTGACCTGCTATTGGAAATCCAAAGACGCAACGCCTTTCCGGCGCGCATGATTGTCACCGGCGACCGTTTGTGGACTTTCATAGACGGGCAGCTGCTCTGCTTGCGCCAGGTTCGAGATGTCATCGTCATGACAGTGCCGGGACATCAGCGCGGCGATTGCTCCCAGCTGAGTCAGCGCGCGCGACATATCCTGGGCTTGGACCGCGACCCCAGCGAATTCTATGCGGCTGCGCGCCAAGACGCGCGCCTGTGGCGGCAAATTGAGCCAATGATAGGTTTGCCGCTATTTTGCACCGAAACAGTCTTCGAAGCGCTAATCACGCTGATAATCGAACAGCATATCACATGGAAAAATGCCTTGCGCGCGCAGCAAACGCTGCTGCGGATGCTGGATACCGGCGTCAAAATCGACGGGCGGACTATCCATGATTTTCCCAAGCCGCGGCAATTGGCGGCGCTGGAAGCGCGGCAGTTGCAGCCACTAAAAATCACCAATGGGCGCGTCAAGCTGATGCTCGGCATTGCGCGCGCCGGCGAGCGGGACTTGGAGCGGCTGCGGGAAGTGGACCCCAGCGAAGCCTATAATCGACTCATTGCGATTAAGGGCATTGGACATTGGACTGCCGCGAATGGTTTAGGGCGCGCCTTCGGCAAATTCCCCTACATAATCCATAACGACGTGGCATTGCAAGCCGCGGTCAATCATTATTTCTATCAAACTGATGAACCGAAAAGCGCGCGACAGGTTCTGGAAACGCTGGGAAAATATGGCAAGTTCGCCGGTTTGCTGGGGCATTTTATCTTGCTGCGCTGGGTGCTGGACAGATATCCAGTGGCGAGCTGAATGCGCTCATCCCGCCGAGTTGGACGCTGTGGTATCGGCGGCTTGATTGGCTTCTGGCGGCGGCGGCTGCGTTGGCTGCGCATTGAGGACCTGCGTAACCGCTGGCGGGGCAGCCGGGACCTCTAGTCCCAGTGCCGCGGGGTTTAAGCCGCTGGAGCCAACAGCAGCGTCATTCGGGATATCCGCCGCGCAGCGGAAGCCTATCCAGCGCTGGCCCTCGCTGGGGTCCCAAGACTGGCGATGCACCGCTCGACTGAAGAAAGGCACGCTATTCCAGGATCCACCGCGCAAGACCTTCTGCAAACCAGTAACGGGACCTGTGGGATTGACGGCTGTGCCTTGCTCGGCCACTGCCGCGTAATAGCGCTCGCTGTACCAATCGCTGACCCATTCCGCCATGTTGCCAGCCAGATCATATACGCCGTATAGGCTGGCTCCTAGCGGGAAGCTGGCGATGGGCAGGGGACCGGGCGCGGTATCGAGCGGGCGATTTGTCTTGGCGAGCGCGTTGTCCCATACATTGCCCCAGGGATAAATGCGGCCGTCGTCGCCGCGCGCCGCCCGCTCCCATTCAGCCTCTCTGGGCAGACGGCGTCCGATGGCTTCGCAATACTCGCGCGCGCCGTACCAGGTCATGCCATAGGCGGGATACTGGGGCAGGATGCCTGGGATGCTGTAATTGGCGCTATCAAAAACGATGGGCGCGTCGGCGCTTTCGTTGCGCGTTTGGATGCAGGGGAAACCCGCGCAGCCATTGAGATGGCTGCCTGGTCCGCGAACATTAAGAAAGGCGACGAACTGTTCCAATGTAACTTCGGTGGTTTCCATCAAAAATGAGTCAACCGTAACAGCGTGCGCGGGATAAGAATCTTCGGCATAAGTAGCCAGGCAAGCGCCGCTGTCGCGGACGGTACATTCCTCGACTGCCACGATAACTTCGGCCGGGAGCGTTCCCATTGTGAATGTGCCGCCGGGCACCGTTACCGCAAGCGAGCGCAATAGCTGCAAAACCTCCGGGATTTGCAAGGCTCGCTGCGCGATTGGCGCGGGCGAGGCGCTTGGCAAGGCTAGCGGCAATGGACTTGCTTGCAGCGCCACGGAAGACCCGCCGGCTTGGTTCGGGAGCGGCGATGACTGCGCGACGGCGGCAGCGCTTAAGCCCCCGGCCGACAAGGCGGGGTCAGGCGTCGCTGTAACCACGACGAATTCGGTAAGGGGCGTCGCGGAAGGTATGCTGGCATCTTCCGTCGCAGTCAGGACGACATGCACGACCGTCGTTTCTATACGCGGCGCAGGCGTCGGCTGCACAACTTCGAGCAGGCTGCCTTCAAATATGACACCGAGCATGATGCTTAAGCCGCAAAACAGCCCGGGGATAAACCCAATGACCACCCATTGCCACGCGGCGCTACGCTGACGCCGTCCACCGATGGGTCTATATGTCATCCATTTTCTCCTCGTCATAGTGAAGGCGCAATCCGCCAGCGCAACAGGTACGCGCCAGATTGCGGATATGTCCATGTCGCATGGAGCGTTCTGATCGCGCTTGTCGGTATTGTTCTATATTAAAACGGCGCAATCGACAAGATGAGGTTAAGCAGCGCCCGAGCAACCTGATACGTTTGTCCACGATTTCCTTGGCGGGGCTATGCGGCAATTGCATCAAAACGCTGCCGCCGAGCGCTTGTGATGAAAAACATAATTGGCGCGATTTCCCTGGATGTGAACGAGCAGGGTCGCGCATATCTTGACAAGCCCTTGACCAAAGTTTAGGCTTAGGTCAGGCGGACAGCGGCGGGAAGGCCCCATTGACCGAAATTAGCGTAGCGCCAAATGCGCCGGCGGCAATCGCGCCCGAGGGATTGCGACCGGTAAATATGCAAACCGATTTGCGCCCCTTGGCGGACTTGATCGAGTTGGTATTCGCCGACTCCATGGATAACAATGGCCGGTCAGCAATCCGCGAGATGCGCCATCTTAGCCACTTGGGCTATGGACTTAATCTTATCTCTCGGCTCAACGACCTGGCGCTGGGCATCAGCCTGGGCTTCGTCTACATCATGGACGGTCGATTGGTCGGCAATGTCTCCATATACCCCGCCGGCTATCCCAGGGATATGTCCGAAACTTGGATCCTGGCCAACGTCGCGGTGCATCCAGCCTACCAGCGGCGCGGCATCGGCGGCGAACTTTTGGCAGCCGGTCTTGATATGATCCGACAAAGAAATGGCAAACGAGCCATCTTGCAAGTGAATTACAACAATTCAGACGCGCTGAGTCTTTATGAGCGTCAGGGCTTTGTCTACGAGCGCGCCTGGCAACACTGGCGGCGCAGTGGCTTTGTTAATCCACCCCTATGCGATAGCCACTTCCATATCACGCGCTTAAGGCAGAGCGAATGGCAGTCCGAATATATATTGGCGCAGGCGGCGCGCCCCAATGCTTTAGGCGGGCTGGGCTGGCTGAAACCTGTACATAAGTCGCTCTTCCGTATTAGTCCCTGGAAGCGTTTTTTGAATCTCTTTTCTTTGAACAGCGCCGAGAAGTTGATCATTCGCGACGAATCAAGCTTAGCGATACTTGCCTCTTGCTGGCTGGAAAGCCGCATCAGCTTCAGCGATATGCGCCTGCGCTTTTTTGCTTCCCCCATGCTTGATTACCAGCCACATGCGCAGGCGCTTTTATGCAATGTTTTGGCCCGTTATCCGCGCTCAGCAATCAGCATCGAGCATCCACGCGACGACAAGCTCGTGAATGACCTGCTCAAAGGCTTTCAGTTCAAGCTTATCCGAGAACTGTGGCACATGCGCCTGGATCTCTAGCGTTCGCGTACTCTGGAATGCCGGAATGCCGGAAGTCCGGAATGCAGCTTATTGATTGTCGCTATCGGGGCGGAATCGCGGCGGCTTCCTGCGCCGCGATTCGTTTAAATCCAGCTTATTTCCGGGCTTAGTTGGCGCGATTGTCTGCTGACGATAATTGAGGCGCTTCTTGGGCAAACGCGGCGGTCGATTGCAGTCAAGATTGATTGCCGCTCGTATCAATGGCTCCGCTTGCTGCGCAGGTCCCGTGCCCTGTTGCGGGGAAGCAGGGGCATTTGCAGCTGTCAAATTCGGCACATGAGCCGCGTTTTGATTTAAGGTCTGGCTCTGCGCCGCGCCTAAGTATTCGCCCAAGATTTGCCGCTGCTGCATGGCCTCATAACGCGCGCGTCTGGCTTCCTTTAAGTATTGACGCCGCGAAATCTCCTGTTGAATCCGCTGCGGGTGCGCGACTTTGTGAAAGAGTTTGTGTTCGTCAGCCCCGATCAATGACATGCGCACGTCGCCATATTTCAGAATAGCGGCGAAGAAGCCCGTAGTTACCGATTCCACATTATCTATGCGCTCGACCAGCACCTGGTCGCGCAGGTTTTGCAGGAAAAAGGGGCGCTTATGCACCAAGGTGATCGTATCGTCGGAGATGATGTAAAGGTCGTTGCGCCAATCCCAATCCAGCCAGTAGTAGGCGACGCCGCCGATTAGCAGCGCCACTATGCAGACTGGGAATGTTACGATGCGCAAATCCGGGCTGATAATGGTGAATGTCAGCAGCAGCCCGGTTACAGCCAGCAGCATGATTACTATCGGTAATAGCGTATGCTGCGCCCAGACGCTGATGTGCTTGCGATAGACAATATCGCCATTGCTCATTTCGACACAGGTGCTGAAGTATCCGTTCGTGCCCGCGATTGGCGCAGGTGGGGTGCCGGAATCAGTGGACGAGGGCTCGAATGCCGCTTCCAGTTCGGGATTTTCGCCCGCCATCCATCTTTGCAGCTCATCGCGCGCCATGGCCTGACGCCGCTGCGCCTTGCGGCTTTCGAAGTACTGTCGATCTTCGATGATCAATTTCTGGAAGCGCTCGGGCTGTGGGATTTGGTCAAGCTCCAAATTGCCTTGCGACCCGGCCGTCTTGATAATGACGCTGCCATAGCGAAACAAGCGCGCGAAGGGATCGTAGGGCGGGATTTCGAAATTGATTTCCTGCACACTTTCCAAGCCAACCTGCGTGATTTGCCGGTGCATGGTGCGAATGGTGCGCTCGACGCGGATGATGCGCTGGTCCGTGACTATCACCGAGTCGTTGCGCCATTCCTTATAGAAATAAATCAGCGCCAGGCCGGGCAAAACAAATGAGAGCGCGGCTATCGCCAATGACAGCGGCTGCGCCCGCGCGATGAAAGCGGCAGCCCACATTGCCGGCATAAGCACAAAGGGAATCCAGGCGGAACGCAGGAATGCCCACCAATGGCGGCGTGTTTCTATCAATACGACTTCGTCGTCCCTTTGTTCAGCGAAGCGCGGGTTGATTGACTTGCTGGAGGCTTTGTGAATTTGCCCGATTGCCGCGCTTAATCCCGAGTGCTGCTTCAAGAGCGCCGCGAATGCCCCCTGGCCGAGTTTGGCTATGGAAACATTCTGCGCCGCGCGCAAGGTCGCGGATTGCGCCAAATCGCTGAATAAAGATTCTTGATTGAAGACCTGATAGGGCTTGACGCGTGCCATAGGCTTCTGGCTGCCGTCGGAACTCGTTTGAAATAAAATTGCGGTCCCAGAAAGGACGATTAACAGTCCCTCAGCCATTTGACCCTGGACAAATATGTCTTCGCCCGCGCGGTAGCTGTGAACTGTCAGCGCGCTGCCTATCAAGCGCAGGTCATGGCTCTTGAGGCGCGCGAAAAGGGGGATGTTCTGTAATATGGATTCGCTGGCTTCTCCTTGCATAGAGCGGGGTCTCGCGTCGCGCTAATCTGTTCCGATTATAGCATGGACTGAATAGCATGGGCTGATACGAAGCAGGCTGTGTCATAGCAATCGCAGCAAAAACTATTTGTGGCGCATCTGACATAAGCCTAAGAATTTCCCCATATCGCCCACTTGCGACGGCGATTTCGACGCTTGGTGACGCTCGGTATGCTACTTCGAAATGCTATATTGAAGCAAGATGCAGGTGGATTGGAGCGAAAATTGCTGAATTTGCCACAGTTGCGGACAAACCTTACATGCTTGAATTATTTATGATGCAACTGCCCGGACGAGGAAAATTCGCGTCTCGCAATCTGCGCGAAGCGTGTTATACTTGCCATGAGAATCGACAATGGGGAACGGGAAATATCATGCCAAATTTGGGTCCAACAGAACTTTTTATCATATTGGTCATTGTTGTGCTTCTATTCGGCGTCGGCCGCGTTTCACGTATCGGTGGCGAACTTGGCTCGGCTGTGGCGAACTTCCGCAAGGGATTGCAGGAAGGTGCCAAAGCGCAACCGGAAGAAAACAATCCGATCCAGCCCGACTAATATACCGCTTAAGCCTTTGCTTTTGATTCGCTGGCGGAGGCTTGCAAGGCGCGCCTTAGCATCTGCTCGCTTTTGAGCAGGGATTTATGCGCTATGCCCGGCGGGACGCTTAAATTGTGGTTCAGAACACCGCGATTATAGTGTTCCACCCTTTCATTAAACTTCTCTTTGAATCGCTCCCAATCACCATCAACTCTTGATTTCGTGTCAATGCGCCCTGGCTTTTGGCTGGCTTGGCGCTTCTGCTGGTATTGCCTTGCCCCGCGCCGCGCCAGTTTATGTAAATCGCTTTCGACTTTTTCAAGCTCTTGACTCTTGCTGATCCATTCGGGAATCACATCATGGTCGCCCATGATTTTGTGCGCCATGCGCATGTCGGCGGGTGTATGGCTGTCATTATCGAGGCGCAGCGGCTTGCCCGCGCCCGGCAAATGCGAGATGTCGCCGTTGCCGATGGCCTCATTCAGTAGCTTATCGACAACATTTTTCCACTTGTTCATTGGCTTTCTTCGCTTCCCTTGTCATGCCAACAATGAAAAAAGTCCAAGTAAAAGACTTGGATTTGTCATGTAATCTGAATAAGTCAAGTATGTCGGGGGCAGGTTAATCGGGCAGGTTAATCAGACGGATCCTCAGGGATCCGCAGCGCCTTCCGCACTTGCCCATCACGGTCGATGAGGGAAACTTGTTCCCCCGCTTGCCAAATCGCCTGGTCGCTGCCCCAAAACAGCGCGCCTTCAGTGCTGGCGCCACTGCGGGAATAGATCGCTATCTTCGCGTCCGTGAATAACAGCAAACCCGGGAAAGTATAGCTATTGCCATCGGCATCATTGAGGGTCCAGCCGCTGATATTGATATCGCCGCCGATATTGCGCAGGTGGATGCTTTCGTCGGTTATTTCGCCGATGCCCTCTACCGAAGCGAGTACAATCTCGACTTCGTTCACTGTATTGGGCACATTGGCTGCCACGGCGCTATTGGCGCTGTCGGCACTGCCGCTTGTTTCGATTATTTGCCCTTCGACGCTGCAGCCTGGCAGCGGGACAATCAGCCGGTCATCAATCTGTATATTGGTAGCGTTCTCGAGCGTGAGATTATTTACTTCGAGCAGAAGATAGGGGTTCGCGCCATAGCGCTCGGCTATGCCGAAGGGCGTATCCCCGCTCTGAACCGTGTGAAACTTACAGTTGTCCGCCAAGAAATCGCCGCCGGCTTCTACCGTCGGCGTACTGAGGGCGGCGTCCACAGCGCCCAGCCGCGCGGCGTCCACCGTAGCGACTGATTCGGATGCAAGCCCGGCAATATCCGCAGGTAATTCCACTTGATCGGGGCGGCTCGCCGCGGGCTGGGATGTCGCTGCCAAGCCTGGTGTCGCGGTGATGATGATTTCAACTGTGATGATTTCGGGAACGGATTCCGGTGCGGCAGTGTTGCCAAAGAGCCTTAACGCGATGTAACTGCCGATGAACGCGGTCAGGAATATTAAGACGAGGAATATGAACAGCGGAAGAAAATTGTATCGACGTCTGCTCCGTTGCTTTTGAGTCATGAGCGATTCCAACTCGATAGTGCGCAATAGCCGATTGACAGGCGCGGACCATGCTTACATTGCCGCAGCGTATCAATCCCATATTAGCACAGGGCAGATAGACTGGCAACGAAGCGACGCCAAGGGTGTGCATTTCATAGCTGTATTTCATAATTGGAGGATAGCCAAGAATATGCAATAAAATCATCGTGTTTGCAGTTTCGATTCGGGAAATAACGCAGCGCGCGCAAAGGCTACATAGCAATTCTCATTATGCGATTATCATTTTGACTATGCGCTCACAGCGCTTTTCTGGCCTATTTGGCTTTTGAACAAGCTGCATTGATTGCTTTGACCGGCGCAAGTAATTGTACTCATGCCGCGGATGTTCAGTTACAATCGTCATAGAAGCACAAGTAGCCAAGGTCAGTGGCGCGGATGAAGGTCTTGCTCGCAAGCGCGGAGGCGGTCCCTTTTGCCAAGGTCGGCGGACTCGCCGATGTGCTCGGCTCCTTGCCTGGCGCGCTGCGCAAAGCCGGGATAGACGCGCGCGTCATCATCCCCGGCTATGGCTTTATCAATCATCGCGAATACACGATTGAACCACTACTTGCCTTCGACTTCCCGCATCAGCTTGGGACAAACGAAGTCAAGGTATTCCGCTGCTTTCACGATGGCACGCCATATTATCTCTTGCAGTCGCCACCGTTCTTTGGGCTAGAAGGCGAGGTATATTCCCATTGGCATTGGGACATGGAGCGTTTCATCTTCCTCAACCAAGCCTTGATGGCTGCGCTTTGGCGGCTGGGCGCGGACATCGGCTGGTTCCCAGATTTGCTGCATGTTAATGACTGGCATACCAGCTTGCTGCCATGCCTTATCCGTGCGGGCGGCGCTGTTGCGCATTGGGCTTCTTTGGCGACAGTGCTCTCGATTCATAACATCGCCTACCAGGGCAATCAGGCTGGCGGCTTCTTGTCCCGGGCGGGCATCAACAGCCGCGAGCAAGCGGAATTGCAATCCACTGGCTTAAGCGACAACTTGTTGGCAATTGGCATCGCCTATAGTGATATGCTATCAACCGTCAGCCCGCGCTATGCCGAGGAAATCCAATACTCTTATGCCGGCTATGAACTGGCGCAATTGATTAGCCAACGCAGCGCCGACTTGCGCGGCATCTTAAATGGTTTGGATACAGAACTCTGGAACCCGGCGACTGATGTTACCCTATTCCAGAATTATAGCGTGGGCGACTTTGAACAGAAGCGTCCGCCCAATAAAGGGCATTTGCAGTCATTTGCCCGTTTGCCAGTCGCGCCCGATTTGCCGCTCATTGGCATCGTCAGCCGGCTGGCTGCTCAAAAAGGCTTTGACTTGGCGCTGCCGGCGCTGCGTCAGCTGCTCGGCCAAGGCGAGCTGCAATTGGTCTTATTAGGCACGGGCGATAGCGAACTTGAATACGCCTTTTGGCAGTTGGGTCAAGATTTCCCCGACCAAGTTAGGGCATTCTTGCAGTTTGACGCCGCCCTTGCGCAACACATTTACGCTGGCTGCGACCTGTTCTTGATGCCCAGCCACTTTGAACCCTGTGGCATGGGGCAGATGATGGCGATGCGATATGGCGCGCTGCCGCTGGCGCGCGCAACTGGCGGACTGGCAGATACGGTTGTCAATTACGATAATAAGGATGCGGATGCCGGTACCGGCTTCGTCTTCCATTGGCAAGAGGTATCGGCGCTGCGCGGCACGCTGGAATGGGCGCTTGATGTTTATCATCACAAGCCAGCCGCATGGCGTCGGATGCAGCGTCGCGGCATGTCGATCGATTTCAGTTGGGAAAAAAGCGCCAGCGAATATATCGAGCTATATGAATTGGCGCGCGACAAGGTTCAAGCGCGGAGGAGCGAATCGTGAAGATAAAGGCAATCATACTTGCAGGCGGCAAAGGCACCAGATTGGGTGTATTAACCATCAAACGCGCCAAGCCCGCAGTGCCATTTGGCGGCAAATATCGCATCATCGACTTCGCGCTGAGCAACTGCGTCAATTCCAATGTCTTTGATGTGCTGGTCCTGACGCAATATCGCCCGCACAGTCTCAACGATCACATTGGCAAGGGCCGCCCCTGGGACTTGGATCGTTCCTTCACCGGCGGGGTGCGTTTGCTGCAGCCCTACCAAGGCAGCTATGACACGGATTGGTACGCTGGCACTGCGGACGCGGTCGCGCAGAACCTCAACTTTGTGCGGCAAGGTCGGCCCGAATACGTATTGATTCTGTCCGGGGATCACATTTACGAAATGGATTATGACATGCTGGTGCAATATCATCGCGATAAAGGCGCTGACGCGACCGTTTGCACCATTCGCGTGCCGCTGGACGAAGCGAGCCGATTTGGCATTGTTGATACCGACAGCGACTATCGGGTAACAGAGTTTATCGAGAAACCAAAACATCCGCCCGGCAATTTGGCGAATATGGGCGTCTATGTTTTTGAATACGGCGTTCTAGAGCGCGCCCTGCAAGCCGACCAAGCCGACCCCAAGTCTTCCCACGATTTTGGACATGACATCCTGCCCAAAATGGTCGCGGCGGATATGGACGTATTCGCCTATCCTTATGGCGGATACTGGATTGACGTCGGCACGATTGACGCCTATTGGGAAGCGCACATGGACCTGCTGTCAAGCCCACCGTCGCTGAATCTGAACGATCGCACCTGGGTGATACACACCCGCAGCGAAGAGCGTCCGCCAGTGCGCATCGGCGCGGACGCGCGCATCGAAGACAGTATGATCACCGACGGCGCGGTCATTGGCGCGGGCGCGGTCATCGAGCGTTCGATTCTCTCCCCAGGCGTGTTTATTGGTCCCGGCGCGGTTGTGCGCGAGTCCGTAATATTGAACGATGCTTATGTCGAAACCGGCGCGGTGATTGAACGCGCGCTGATTGACAAAATCGCGGTCATCGGCAGGGATGCGCGCGTCGGTTCTTGGCAGGATATTGGCGATTTGAAAATAACCAGTGTCGGCAAGAACGCGCGCATCCCGCCGCAATTCACCATCGGCGCGGGCTCGCTCATTGGCGCGGATTGCACCCATGCCAGTTTTTCGCGCTTCAAGGATAGGACAGTCCCGCCAGGCGCGGATGTAGATTTCCTGGTTCGGCCCCGGGGTAGCTAGCGGCAGCGTCAGACGACAACTCAAGGTCTTTGATAGCGCAGAAAATAGCGAAAGGTTTAGCGCATGAGCAAGATAAAAGTAGGCTTACAATTGCAGCCGCAGCGCGTTAGTTACGCCGCCTACGCGGAAGCGGTTGCGGAGGTTGAAGCGCTGGGAGTGGACTCAATCTGGAATTGGGATCATTTTTTCCCTTTGTATGGCGAAGGCATAGAAAACCATTTCGAAGCCTGGACGCTGCTCACGGCAATCGCCATGCTGACGGAACGGGTGGAGATTGGCACACTGGTGAATTGCAATAGCTATCGCAATCCGGCTTTGCTCACGCACATGGCCAATACCTTGGATCACATCAGCGGTGGGCGTCTGATACTCGGTATCGGCGCGGGCTGGTTCGAGAAGGATTATAAGGAATTCGGTTATGAATTTGGCACAGCTGGCAGCCGCCTGCGCGACTTGGAAGCGGCGCTGCCCGTCATCAAGCGGCGCATGAGCAAAGAGGTCCCGCCACCGCTGCGCAATCCTATTCCCATCATGATTGGCGGTGGCGGCGAGAAAGTAACGCTCAAGCTCACGGCGCGTTATGCCGATTTATGGAATGGCTTTGGTCCGCCAGAAACTTATGCGCATAAATGCCGCGTCTTGGATAAATGGTGCGCGCAAGTTGGGCGCGACCCAGCCGAGATTGAACGTACTGTGTCGATTGTCTCATCAGAAGACCTCGAAGCCAATCTCGACGCCTACGCGGCGGCGGGCTGCACGCATTTCATCATGATGAGCCCGGTACCGCCGGATGCCGAGCGTGTCAAAACCTTGGTCGCTTGGCGCGATAGCCAAAAATGAAAGCGGGCGCGGCGGGATGGCTGCCGCGCTTCCACTATGTGATGTATAGCACTAATTCGGTGACCTAGCGGCGCTGCATTGATGAAGGTGAATTGATGATATTGAATGGCACAAGTCGGCGCATCGGGAGAATGCCGCTGGAATAGGGCTGGGGATGCAGCGCCTAAGCTAGGTGAAGGTATTTCAGGTGCAAACGACGCAATTCTCGCTGCCATGGGGGTTGGGCACGTATTGATCAGCCTCCCAGTCGTTATGCCAATCTTCGCCGTTGACGAGGTAACGAAACTGGAACTTGCTGTCTGGCTCGAGCTTGAGGATGATTTTGAAGCGTCCATCCTTTAGCCCCTTCATTGGCGTCGACGCTTCGTCCCATTCGTTGAAGTCGCCGACCAAATTGACTTCGCGCGCATCAAGCGCTGCTGCGGTATAAAACGTTACCTGGACCAGATTCTTGCTCTTGAGGAAACGTTTCTTAAGCATCTTCCCTCTCCTATCAATGTGAATCTGTCACACTTCTATAAGTGCGACGGGTACATCATATCATAATGACGCTGCGCATCATAGTCAGAGCAATCGCTCTGATTAGCGCCATATTCAAGGTGCAATCGCCATAGTTTGACTGTAGAATGGTTCATTCTGACACTTGACTCATTCGTGGAACAAAATGGAGCACAACAATGGTACAACCTGTAGCGCGAGTCAAAGTCGCGCCCAAATTGCCGCGGCAGTTGGGACGCTTGCACGAATTAACCTACAACCTGCGCTGGGCATGGGATCACGAAGCGATTTCGCTATTCCGGCGGCTTGACCCCGACTTGTGGGAAGAAACACAGCATAACCCGGAGTGGATGCTGGGCAGGATGAGCCAGGAACGCCTCAACGCCTTGGTTGACGATACCTCCTTCATGGCGCATTATACGCGCGTTTGCCAGGCTTATGACGACTACATGGGCGCGAAAGATACCTGGTTCGCCAACCAATTTGGCGATTTGTCTCGTCAGCCGGTCATCGCCTATTTCTCTATGGAATTTGGATTGACGGAATGCTTGCAGAATTATTCTGGTGGCTTGGGCGTCTTAAGCGGCGATCATCTCAAAAGCGCGAGCGACATGGGTATCCCGCTGGTTGGCTTGGGCATTTTATACCAGGAGGGATATTTTCAGCAGTATCTCAATGTCGATGGCTGGCAGCAAGAGTCTTATCCGATAAACGACTACGTCAACTTGCCGGTAACATTGCAGACCGGTCCCGACGGCAAGGCAATAAATATATCGGTGCCATTGCCGGGGCGCGACTTGTGGGCGCAAATCTGGAAGGTGCAAGTGGGGCGCGTTTCGCTGTACTTGCTTGATACCAATATCGACCGTAACCCCTTGGAAGAAGACCGCAACCTGACCGACCGCCTCTATGGTGGCGACCGCCGCACACGCATCCGGCAGGAGATTCTCTTGGGCGTCGGTGGCGTGCGCGCTTTGCGCGCCCTCGGTATCGTGGCTGATATTTTTCACATGAATGAGGGGCATTCGGCCTTTTTGCTGCTCGAGCGCATTCGCGCCACCATGCAGGATCATCAACTGACTTTCGAACAAGCCAAAGCGCTGACGGCAGCCAGCAGCGTCTTCACCATTCATACCCCGGTGCCAGCCGGCTTAGAGCGCTTCGACTTCGATTTGATTGACGAGCACTTCACCGATATGATGAATCAGTTGGCTATTTCACGCGATCAGTTCTTTGACCTGGGGCGGGAAAATATGGGCGACTACGAGCTTTTCTCGATGTCGGTCATGGCGCTGAAGCTGTCGTCGGGGTCAAACGGAGTCGCGCAGCTGCATGGCAAAGTCTCGCGCGAAATGTGGAAGTGGCTTTACCCGGACCTGCCCGTTCACGAAGTACCCATTTGCGCCATTACCAATGGCGTTCATGTGCAGACCTGGGTCAGCCAAGAGATGGCGCAGCTATTCGATCGTTATCTCGATCCTGCCTGGCGGGCGGAAGAATCGCGGCGCGAAATTTGGGAAGGCGTGTCGAGCATCCCGGACGCCGAACTATGGCGCACGCATGTGCGCCGGCGCGAAAGATTGGTGGCATTCGCGCGCGACCGCCTGCGCGAGCAATTACAGCGGCGCGGCGTCTCTCAGACAGCGATTGAAGAAGCGGACGAAGTACTGAACCCAGATGCGCTGACGATCGGCTTTGCGCGCCGCTTCGCCACGTACAAACGCGCGACCTTGATCTTCCGCGATTTGGGGCGGCTGCGCAAATTGCTCACCGACGCCCAGCAGCCCGTGCAATTCATCTTCGCCGGCAAAGCCCACCCGCATGATAACGAAGGCAAAGAATACATTCGCACAATCGTCAACGTCGCCCGCGATCCAGATTTCCGCGATTCCATAGTCTTTCTGGAGAATTTCGACTTGAACGTGGCGCGATACATGGTGCAGGGCGTCGACATCTGGCTGAACAACCCGCGCCGTCCGAAAGAAGCCAGCGGCACCAGTGGCATGAAAGTAATCTACAACGCTGGTCTCAACTGCAGCGTACTTGATGGCTGGTGGGCAGAGGCATACCAACGCGATATTGGCTGGTCAATTGGCCATGGCGAGCAATACGCGGATCACGAATGGGCGGATCAAGACTATATCGAGAGCCAGGCGCTATACAATCTCTTGGAGCAAGACATCGTGCCGCTGTTTTATCGGCAGTCGCGCGATGGCTTGCCGCGCGACTGGATTCGGCGCGTCAAGCACAGCATGCGGCGGCTTGCGCCGATCTTCAACACGCATCGCATGGTGCAGCAATATACCGAAACTTTCTATATACCGCGCTTTCTGGTTAGTCAAGAAATGAGCGCGCGCGGCTACGCAGGCACGCATGAGTTCGCGGACTGGAAAGCCAAGCTCGACCAAGTATGGTCCGAAGTTGCGGTATTGGAAGTCGATATTGATAGCGGTGCCGTCGAAATCGGCAGCAATGCGCAAGCGCGCGCCCTTGTGCGTTTGGGAGAATTGAAACCTTGCGATGTTCGCGTACAGCTCTATTACGGAATGCTGGATTCCATCGGCAATATCCGCGAGGGCCAATCGGTCGATATGACGATCGCCTCAGAAAATGGCAGCGACGTCTACGCCTATGTTGCCGAACACACCTATAACAGGACCGGCAATGTCGGTTTTTCTGTGCGCATCTTGCCCTACCACGACCATTTGCATACGTCCTTTATGCCACGGAAAATCGTCTGGGCGAAATAAGCGAATTGTAAGGGCGAGCCCGTGGACTCCGTTGAAATACTCAATTTACCCCCACCCCAAACCCGTTCGCCATCTCTATGGCGAACTTTCCCATAAAGAGGGAGGGGCTTTAACAGCTCATTACGGTTCAGAAAGCTCCCCTTCCCTCATTTTGAGGATGCTCGCCATAGAGATGGCGAGGAGGGGCCGGGGTCACGTAGACATAGACCTACGGGATGGGGGTGTTTTTCAACAGAGTCCCGTGGCTCGCCCATGATATTTGGCGCAAAATCGCGGGCACCCCGCGCCCTTTGGCACCTCGGTGATGAGATAATTTGATGCGATAAATCACTATCCCGCGCTACATTGACCCATCTCCTTTGCTCGGCTAGAATAGCGGCATCCGAGAACAAGAAGAATCATACCTGCACATGCGATATCACATCTGGACCCTTGGCTGCCAAATGAACGTAGCCGATTCTCAACTGCTCGCGTCGGAGTTGGAAAAGCTGGGGCATCATGTAGCCGAGCGCGGCGAAGATGCCGACATCATGGTGGTCAATACCTGCGTCGTGCGCAAAAGCGCCGAGGACAAGGGCTTGGGACGGCTGCAATTGTTGAGCAAGCTGAAAGAGACGTATCCGGACAAGGTAATTGGCTTAATGGGCTGCATGGTTGGCGTGCGCGACCCCCTATGGATGCGGCAACGTCTGCCCTACGTCGATGTCTTTATGCCGCCTTCTGACCCCTTGCCCCTAGTCCGATTCCTTGAAGAGCGCCTGGATGAATCGGATGTCCTGCGGCACGAGGCGCGGGCGCGCCAGAAGCGCGACGCCTTGCAAGATGGCGAGCTTATCTTGCCGCTGCATGAACGCGGACAATTGGTCACGGCGCATGTGCCAATCGTATATGGCTGCTCGCATGCCTGTACATTCTGCATCATTCCCTTTCGGCGTGGCGTCGAGCGCAGCCGCAGCATCGGCGAAATTTTGGCGCATGTGCGCAGTTTGGCGGCGCAGGGTGTCAAAGAGGTTACACTCTTAGGGCAGATCGTGGACCGATATGGCAAGGATGTCCCAGATGGACCTGACCTGGCTGACTTGCTGCGCATCACGCACGAGGTGGCGCTAGAAACGGGCATCGAGCGAATTCGTTTCTTGACCAGCCATCCCAATTGGATGACCGACAAGCTGCTGCATGCGGTGGCCGAGCTGCCGCGGGTCATGCCGCATATTGAAGTGCCGGTTCAAGCTGGTGATGACGATGTGCTGGCGCGCATGCGCCGCGGCTATACAGCCGACCAATATCGCATGCTAGTGAGCAAAATACGCCAGATAATCCCACAGGTTGCCATCCATACCGATATCATCGTCGGCTTCCCGGGCGAAACGCGCGAGCAGTTCATGAAGACTTATGATCTCTTGGCGGAGCTCAAACTCGATAAGGCGCATTTGGCGCGTTACAGCCCCAGGCCGCAAACCGTGAGCGACCGCCGGATGGAAGACGATGTGCCGGATGCGGAAAAGCGCGAGCGCCACAAGCTGCTGGAAGACCTGCAAGCGCAGGTTGTCGCCGAAATCAATGCCCAGCATTTGGGTCGTACAATCGAAGTTTTGGTAGAGGACAAATACAAAGGCAGATGGCGCGCCCGCAGTCCCCAGAACAAGCTCGTCTTCTTCGAAGCGGAAGGCGACTGGAAAGGCAAATTGGCGCAGTTGGAAGTAACCTGGACCGGACCCTGGAGCATGCAAGCGCGGCTGCCCAAGTCGAATCAGCCGTCGACGCCGGCGCATCACCCGTTAATTGTTGCCGCCAGTTGATTTGTGTCGTGTGCCCTAGGACATTGATGGCATTGATGGCTAGTTCCCGATTCGCTCTGCTTGCATGTTCGATAATCCTTCTTTCAGCTTGTAACTTGCGCGCCAGATCGTCCCTGCCCGCGAGCGGCGCGGCGACCAATACCCCGGCTGGACCGCCTGAAGTCATCATCAATTCGCCCAGCGACGGCGACGAATTTGTAGTTGGCGAAGAAATCCTGGTATCAGTGGCTGCCTCGGACAGCATAGGCGTCAATCGTGTTCAGCTTTTTGTAGACAATCAGATTGTCCGCACCGTTTCATCCGAGTCACTGCAGGGCGATTTGTCGCTGCAAGCGATTTTGAATTACGTGCCGCAAGCCGCCGATTTGGGCAGCATTAATCTGCGCGTCCTGGCATATCGCGATACGGTGGTTGGCGCAGCTGACGAAATCACCGTCGTTGTGCGCCAGTCGCCGGCTGATATAGTCGCGACGCCCGCCAATCCCTCCAATCTGCCATTCATTCCCGACGACGATGTTTGCCGCGCGCTCGTGAACGTTGGCTTGAACTTCCGCACCGGACCCAGCACTGGCTATGCGATTATCTCAGTCTTGAATAGCGGCACGTTGGCAGCAATCACGGGCCAGAATAGCGCCAAATCTTGGTGGCAGTTAAGTGTCGAGGACCGGGTTGGCTGGGTTAGCGCCGACTTCATAACTGAATATGGCGATTGCGCCGCGCTCCCGATTGTTGCTGAATAATAATCTGGGCAATTGCATCAAAATCCAAAACTGTCGAATTAACATCATACTGACGAACTGTAGGGGCGACACGTGGGTCGCCTAGACACTGCCCCACAGCCTTTATATTTATAGTTGCTTTCATTTTCATTCAGAACACTTGTTCTATTATAGAATATATGTTCTAATTTGCTTGCCCGACACAAAATCGGTCAAGCGCATGACAAAAACGCGAAAGATATTGCATCTCGACCTGGACGCCTTTTTTTGTTCGGTAGCAGAGCAGCTTAACCCCGCCATAGCAGGCAAAGCTATCGTAGTGGGCGCAAAACCGAGCGAACGTGGCGCGGTGGCTTCGGCATCTTATCCCGCCCGTAGCTATGGCATCCGCTCGGCTATGCCGATGGGACAAGCCATTCGCCTCTGCCCGGGACTGATTATTGTGCGACCAGACATGCGCGTCTGCGTAGAACGCTCTCGGGCTTTTATGGATATCTTGCTGGATGTGGCACCTTATGTCGAGCCAGCCTCAATTGATGAAGCATTTGTCGATGTGTCGATCCTGCCAGACCCCATCGACAGCATCGCTTATCATATCCAGCGACGCGTCAACACCGAGCTGGATTTGCCTTGCTCGGTTGGGGGCGGGACCAGTAGACTCCTGGCGAAAATTGCAAATGCCTACGGCAAAACTCGGCAGCTTAAAGACAAGCCGCCAAACTCGATTATGATTGTCCAGCCCGGTGAAGAAGAACAATTCCTGGAAAAGTTGCCAGTCGGCAAGCTATGGGGGGTTGGTTCGCGCACGGAAATGGCGCTGAAAGAACTCGGCGTGACGACCATCGGGCAACTCGCCGCCAGTTCCAAAGAAATGCTCAGCAAACGCTTCGGGAAGCCAGGGCGAGATATGTGGCATCACGCTAAGGCCATAGACACAAGCCCGGTGCTTGCCCTGCCGGTACAAAAATCGGCTGGACGACAGATGACATTTCTACGCGATACCAATGACGAAGCGGAACTGAAGCTCACGCTTGGGCGCTTGTCTGCCGAAGTCGGACGCCAAGTCCGCCGAGCGGGCTTATGTGGGCGCACCGTAACGCTCACATTACGTTGGTCGGATTATTCCACCTTCAGCCGACAGGTGACGCTTCATAATCCAATTGACCGCGATGATCAAATATATGCCGCAGCTGTGGACTTGTTTGATCGGTTTTGGTTGCGAGGAAAGCCGATTCGATTGATCGGAGTCGGTCTAAGCGAATTCAGGCAACGCTATTGGCAATGGAGCTTGTGGGAAGACCCCGATGACTATAAAAAAGCGGCGAATTTGCAGACTGTCTTGGACAAGTTGCGGGATAAGTTTGGCGAGAAATCAATCTGCCCAGCCAGCGATCTCTATTATCAACCCGCCTACTATTTGTACGAGCACCTGCGCGGGGACAAGTACCATTAGTCAGGATGACACCGATGTCATAAGTATTGGACAAGCCCTACATCGCGTCCTTTTGGCATATTCGCGGATAAATTCGGTGTCGCAGGGCTGTGTCGAAGGGCTGTGTCGAAGGGCTGTGTCGAAGGGCTGTGTCCACGCGCCCCACGCGCCCCACGCGCCCCACGGTGGATAAAATTACCTTGCGCAATTGCCAGTTCTCTCGTTTTGATGCGAAGTCCCGGGAACCTTTGCCCGATTCAATGTCCAGTTAGAGCCTATGTGCTAAAATCAAGACGAAGATAAAGATTGCGCTGATAGCAAATCATTTGCGGATTGGCTTTGGCGCGGACATTGCAACAAGCAAAGTTTTGAGCTTCCTTGCTTTCATGTTAGCAGCCCGGGGCGAGCCATGACCATAGCGGTCAAGCGCATCTTACTGGTAACGCGTGATGTGCAATTTGCCATCAATGTCAAACGCGCATTGGAGACTTTGGGCGAGTATGCTGTAACGCCGGTCACAGAAGCGCGCAACGCAATCGAGCAATTGCGGCGCAAAGCGCATCACCTGGCGCTGCTGGATATTGAAAACCTGGCTATCGCGCCAGCGGTGATGATTGACTTAATCCGCGCCCGACAGGGCGAAATCGCCATCGTTTTGGCACCCGACAACCCGAGCACGCGCAAACTGGCGCAGGAATATCGAGTACAGGGCTTGGTCGATATTCCCGTGTCTACGCGATTCTTGATTCCAATTCTGGAAAAGTCGCTGCGGGATGTATATGAGGCTTTGCCGCAGACTGCCAAACTGCCCGCGATTGAAATGCAAGAGGATACTGTCAATATCGAATCCCTGGTCGATGGCTTGCCGTTTGATAAGGCGCTGCCATCCTATACCTTGCAAAAATTACAAGCCTCATATCGGCTGCTGCACCCGCCGCAGCCAGACGACGAGGCTGCTGCACCCACCGCTACCGAGCTGTCGATTGAGGCGGACGACGAAAGTGGCGCGATACGCTATCAGCCCGTGCATGTCCTTGACCAAGCCGATTCTACGTCTGGCATTCCGGACGAGGACACGCCACTATCCAGCGTGGACGAGCAGAGCACAGCCCGCGATTTGGGTTTGGCGCTGTCTAATCCAGCCCTGGGCGCGTCGGAATATGCCACCACCGCGCCTATGGCGCAGGGCCTTGATGCCGACAGCTTAGGCAGAATGCTGCGCGAGCTCGGTGACGAAAACAAGTCCATTTATAACATCGCCGCGGCAGAGCCTCATCATGTCTTCGGCGGACGCGCGATAGCGAACCTGGGACGCGCGCGCCATCATTACGGCGGGGAGGATGCGCGGGGCGCTGGCAGACCGCCAGAGAATCTACCAACATTGGAAGGGCTGCCGAATCTTGATCAGACGACAGTGCCCGCCATTGCAAAGCGCCGCGACGAGATAGCCGCAAGCCCCGCGGCGACAGCTTATGAGACCGATGCAAGCGGATTCATGCCCGCGCCATTATTTGGCAAAGTCGACGATCCTTATTTGCGGCAAGTGGCGACAGTAATGACGCAGACGATGACCGAACTGACTGCGGAAGCGACCTTGCTAACGCGCGATAATGCCGTGCTAGCTTATTCTGGCGCGCTGCAAATGGATGCGCTGAAGGCTTTGCGCAAGGCAATCAAGGATGATTGGACTGCGCCGCAGGACCGGGCGCGTTTACGCTTTGTTACCTTGCGGGATTTGTCAGCTTTGTCAGCTCTGCCAGATGACGGCGGTCATTTCATGCTTTATTCCAAGGGCACGCTGGATGATTTGACCCTGTCTTTGGTTTTTGCTGGCAGCCAATCTATAAGCGCGATTAACCGACAAGGCGACCGCATCTTAAAGGCAATGGCGCAAGTCCCCGCCGGTGCCGCGGCGACAGCCGAAGACGCCGCGGTCAGCCAGCGGGCGCGCTCGGACATGGCCGACACCTCACCGCGGGCTGCGACTGACAAGGCGATTGGCTCGACGCAGGCGCTTACTTTTGTCTGGCTCGTCGCCGATTCCACGACTGCGCTCAGTCAGGGCGTGGCAAAACAATTGGTCTTTTGGCTCGAGGTGCAGCTGAATAATCTGGGCTGGATAGTTCGCCGCATCGACGTGCATCAAGATTTTGTATACCTGGTCGCGAATATTCCTAAAGGCGCTGCGCCGGGGCAAAGCGCCAAAGACTTGATGGCGCGGTCGGCGCGCATCGCCCGCGCGGAAGACCCGACATTGCCGCAGGCGCTTTGGGCGGACGCTTATCTGGTTTTGCAGCCCGGGCGCGATCTCAACATGCGCGAGCTGGGCGGATTCCTGCGTTTTGCCCGCGCGGAGGACTGACTGTCGCTATCAAATCGGATTGCTTATACTCGTCTTGTTCATTTGCAGAAGATAAATTGAGAATAATTTGAAAATGAGAATAATGTGAGAATAAAGTGAGAATAAAGTGAAAGTAACGATTGAAGGAAGGCTATGGCAGACCGCCCAGTTCTATATCTAATTGACGGTCATGCGCTTGCTTACCGCAGCTACTTCGCGCTGCGGCATGGCGGTTTCACGACCAGTCAAGGCGAATCCACCAACGCGATATTTGGATTCACGCGCACCCTGCTGGATGTATTCGAGCACCACCAACCCAAGTACATCGCTGTAACATTCGACCGCGGCCTCAGCGGGCGCGAAGAGATTTACAGTGAATACAAAGCTACCCGCGAAAAAATGCCGGAAGACCTTTCCAGCCAGCTTGACCGCATTTTCGAGATTGTAGGCGCATTTAATATCCCGCGCTTGACTATGGAAAACATGGAAGCCGATGACATCCTGGGCACGATATGCGGGCAAGCTGTCGAGCTGGGCTTGGATGTGCACATCGCCACTGGCGACCGCGATATTCTCCAGCTTCTGTCGCCGCATGTGCGCGTTCAATTGCCGCGGCGCGGCGGCGATGATGAAGTGCTGGACGAGGCAGCCTTCCGCAAACGCTATGGATTAGAGCCAAGTCAACTTGTCGATCTCAAGGCATTGGAAGGCGATTCGTCGGACAATATCCCCGGCGTGGCTGGGGTAGGCAAAAAAACCGCGACCGACCTGTTGCAGCAATATGGCGACTTGGACAATATCTACGAACACTTGCAAGAGCTCAAAACCCGCGTGCGCAATCGCCTGGTCGAGGGCCGCGAAATGGCTTTCCTCAGCCGGCGCTTGGCGACCATCATGCGCGACCTGCCCATTCAGTTGGATTTGGAAGCCTGCGTCGGCCAAGATTTCGCGCTCAAACCAGTGGACGAAATTTTCGCCCAGCTAGAATTCCGGACATTAAGAGAACGGCTGCAGAAGGTTTATTCGGGCTTGCATGGTGGCGAAGTCGCGACGGGTATCGTCAACGCGCATGAAGTCATCGAGACGATCATCGTGCGCGATGAGGCTAGCTTGGCGGAACTGGCGGCTCTACTAACGCGCGCCGATGTCATTGCCTTCGACACCGAGACGACGAGTATCGATCAGATGACTGCCGAGCTGGTCGGCATATCCCTGGCAGTGGATGGCGAGCGCGGCTATTACATTCCGATTGGCCACACTTCTGCGGGCGCGCAGGGTCAGATTGATTTGTTTGCCGAGCCAGTCGGCCATCAGTTGCCCCTGGCTGCTGTAATCGACGCGCTGCGCGGTCCGCTGGAAGACCCGGCGATTGCCAAGTGCGCGCATAACGCCATCTACGATGTCATGATTCTGGCGCGCTATGGAATTAATACGCGGCCAATCAGCTTCGATACCATGCTGGCGGAATGGGTCTGCAACCCCATCAGCAAATTTCTCGGCCTCAAGTCGCTGGTTGCGCAGAGGCTGAATATTCAAATGACGGAAATCACCGAACTGCTAGGTAAGGGCAAATCGCAGATTACGATGGCCGCGGTCGAAATTGAAGCGGCAGCGCCTTATGCGGCTGCGGACGCCGCCATGACATGGCGCTTGATAGAACCATTGCAGGTCGAATTGCGACAGTCGAGCTTGGACCCGCTCTATAGCTCGCTGGAGCTGCCATTGATTCCCATCATCGGCGGCATGCAAGCCAAGGGCGTAACCTTGGATGTGGACTTCCTGCGCGACATGAGTGGGCGGCTGCAGGCACGAATTGCCGAGCTGGAAGTGGAGATTTTTGAACTGGGTGGCATTGGCAAATTCAATATCAACAGCCCCAAGCAACTGAATAGGGTCCTCTTTGAAGAACTTGGATTGCCCGTGAAAGGGTTGAAAAAGACGAAACTAGGTTATTCAACGGACGCCACAACGCTTGAGGCGCTGCGCGATAAACACCCGATTGTGAGTATGATAGTAGAATTTCGCGAGCAGTCGAAGCTCAAAAACACCTACGTGGATGCCTTGCCAGAGTTGGTCAACAAGCGCAGTGGGCGTTTGCATACCAGTTACAATCAAACGGGTTCGGCGACTGGGCGCTTCAGCAGCAGCAACCCAAACTTGCAAAACATACCGATTCGGACGGAGGTCGGGCGCGAAGTCCGGCGGGCATTTGTCGCGCCGCCTGGGTACCTTCTGTTGGCGGTTGATTACAACCAAATTGAATTGCGGGTGATGGCGCATATCAGCGAGGATGAAACACTGATAGACGCATTCCAGCGCGGTTTGGATATTCATCAAGCGACGGCGGCAGCGGTCAACGGTATAGAGCCAGCTGATGTTAGCTACGAGCAGCGCAGCTTCGCCAAGCGCGTCAATTTTGGCTTGATGTATGGCATGGGTGCCTTTCGTTTGGCGCGTGACAGCGAAATGTCGCAAACAGAGGCGGAAGCATTCATCAAGACATATTTCGAGCGAATGCCGGGCGTGGAAGACTATATCAAGCAGACCAAGGCATTTGTATGGGAGCATGGCTATACACAGACGCTTTATGGCAGACGGCGCGTCTACCCGGCAATCAAATCCAAGGGCAGCCGCCGCAGCGCCGCTGCCGAAGAACGCGCCGCCATCAACATGCCCATTCAAGGCGCGGCTGCCGATATCCTCAAACAGTCGATGATCAATCTGCAGGCGCGGCTGGAAAAAGAGCAATACGACGCTGCAATGATTTTGCAAGTCCATGACGAATTGGTCCTGGAAGTCAAAGAAGATGACTTGGCGGCGGTAACAGCGCTGGTTGTGGAAACGATGGAATCGGCTTTCCCCGATGGCAAGCCGCTGCGTGTCCCTTTGCGGGCGCAAGCCAGCTTCGGGCGCAACTGGCGCGACATGAAGCAAGACATGCAGCAGGACAAGGAGCAGATTGAATAATTTGAACTAGCCCCGCTTTTGCGAACAGAGTCGTTGTCCGAAGTTGTTCATGTGCTATAATGCGCCTTTTATAGGGGATGCCGAAAGTGGTCCAGGGCAATGAAACACTTCCTTGATTTGGCAAGCTGTTCAACTGAAGAATTGCAGCGCCTGCTTGACTTGGCTTTGCAGCTCAAAAGCGAATGGCGCAATGGTGGCAATCAGCCGATTTTGCAGGGCAAGACCCTAGGCATGATCTTTCAGAAGCCGTCGCTGCGTACGCGCGTATCATTTGAGATGGCGATGAAACACCTAGGCGGGGGCGCGATCATGCTCGGTCCGCAAGAAATCGGGCTGGGCAAGCGCGAAAGCGCGCCGGATGTCGCACGCGTGCTGTCAAGCTATGTTGATGGCATCATGGCGCGCGTATTCGATCATGCCCATGTGGTGGAATTGGCTGCTTTCTCACGCGTGCCGGTCATCAACGGTCTGAGCGACAGCTATCATCCCTGTCAGGCATTGGCGGATATCATGACGATGCGCGAACACTTTGGCGGGCTTGAGGACCTGCGCCTGGCATTTGTGGGCGACGGCAACAACGTCGCGGCGTCGATTGCGCTGGTCTGCGCCCATTTCGGCGTAACCTTCCGCATCGCGACCCCAGAAGGTTACGAGATGAATCCAGCGATCCGCGACCAAGCCAACGCGCTTTCCGAACAAACTGGCAGCGTCATTGAGATGCTTACGCGCCCACGGCAAGCTGTTGCCGACGCCGATGTCGTTTATACCGATACTTGGGTCAGCATGGGGCAAGAAGCCGAATCCCAAGAACGCCGGGGCGAATTCGCGGATTATCAAGTGAACCAAGATTTGCTGGGTTTTGCCAAATCGGACGCCATTGTGATGCACTGTCTGCCGGCGCATCGCGGCGAAGAAATCACTGACGACGTGATGGACGGTCCGCAATCAAAAGTTTTTGAGCAAGCCGAGAATCGCATGCACGCGCAAAAAGCTATCTTGGCAAGTTTGCTGGCATAAGCCCAGGGAGTGCCAATTCCTAGCGCGGCCATTCGTCTTTGTCTTTTCCTTAGGCCTTGTCTTTCCCTATTCCAACAGCAATTGCAGTAATTGATAGCGCCTTCCAATCCTATTCTCGCAGCCGCAGCCTTTTTTCCTGCGGATTGCTCAGCGCAGCCGTGTATCCGGTGTTAAAATTCATAGCAATACTTTGCTTCGACCATAAGGCAAAATTAGGGTAGCGCGGCGCTTATATGCTCATGCGGGAGCACTAGCGAAACTTGGAACAAATTGCAGTTGTCTTACAAAATCTGGCACCCTCCGATATCGTCGATATTGCCATTGTCACATTGCTGTTTTACAGCATCAGTTTTCTGTTTCGCGGGACGCAAGCGGTAACGCTTTTTCGTGGCATTGCAATCATCGTCATTGGGCTTATCGCGCTGGCGACCATATTCAATTTGCAGGCGCTTAGCTGGCTGCTCGTCAATAGTTTGACGGCACTGGTGATAGCGATTCCGGTTATCTTCCAGCCAGAAATACGCCGCGTCCTCGAGCGTTTGGGACGGGGCTCAATCTTTGGCAGACGCCAAGCGCCAGAGGCAATTCGCGTCTCGGTTATCAATGGCATTTGCGCCGCCGCCGAAAAGCTGTCCGAGCGCCGGCACGGTGCGCTTATCGTCTTGCAGCGCAATAGCGGCTTGACAGAATATATCCGCACTGGCGTGGCGATGGATAGCGTGGTTTCGTCCGATCTGCTGGTAACAGTTTTTTGGCCCCGCACCGAGCTGCACGATGGCGCGGTGATAATTGACAATGCGGGCCGCATCGCATCAGCCTCCTGTGTCTTGCCAATTACCGCCAGCCGCAACTTGCCCAACCCAAACCTGGGCACACGGCACCGCGCGGCGGTTGGCATCAGCGAAGTCGGCGATGCCTTGTGCGTGATAGTTTCGGAAGAAACTGGCAAGATTGGCGTGACAAATGGCGGCCGGCTCATCCTCGACTTGGATATTCAGCGATTGCACCTGGTGCTTAGCGCCTATTACGGTCCCGCGGATGTAAGCTCGATTTCAATCCTCGGACGTCTGCGCGAAAGCATGCGCGATTTGTCGCTGCGCATGCAAGTCCGGCGCGGACAACAGGCAAACTCATGATGCAACGCATGCGAGAATCGGACTTGGCTGGCAATGCGCTTTGGTTGCTCATCTCTGTGATACTGGCGACTGGCGTTTGGTACATCGCCGTCACCTCAGCCGACCCGATAGATACCCGCCGCTTCACCGGCATAGCAATTCAATATATTGCAGGCGACGCCACGGTCATGACCAACAACCCTTCCCGCTTTGCTACGGTGGAAATCCAAGGTTCGCAATCCGCGGTAACATCGCGCCGCTCCGAAGATATTATCGTGCGCGCCGATTTAAGCAGTTTGGATGCAGGTACGCATACCGTGCCCTTGGATGTCAAGGTCGCTTGGCCCGAATCTATCAGCATCCGCAGGCGCGAGGAGACGCAGCCGTCTCAGATAACAGTCGAGTTAGAGCCGATAGAAACGATCACCAGACCGCTGAACATCGTCGTTGTCGAGCCGCCTCCGCTGGGCTTCCGCAATGACGATCCCGAGACAGAAATCCTAGAGATGGCTTTCAGCGGGGCGGCCAGCCTCGTCTCGGAGGTTGTTGAGATACGCGGGGACTTGGATTTGTCGCCTTATCGCAGCCCCATCGAGTTGGATCTGCGCCCCTATGCAGTCAATGCGGAAGGCGAGCGCGTCATTGATGTGCAGTTGGAAGCGCAAACCGTGACGATTGCCGTCAACATCACCCGCCGCGACGATGTACGACAAATCGCCGTCCGTCCCAATGTTCGTGTCGATACCTTGCCGCCCGGCTATACATTGGTCAGCGTCAGCCCCGACCCCAGGTCGCTCTTCGTGGGCGGTCCGCTCGCGCAGTTGACGGATATTGCCGACACCTTGTTCACAGTACCCATCAGCCTTGAAGATCGCCAGGCGGATTTTGTACTGTCGGTGCCGGTGCAACTGCCTAGCGACGATCTCTTTGTCATGGACGGAGAGAACAGCATCGCCGTCACCATCGAGATACTACCGATAATCACCACCCGTCAAATCGACAATATCGCTGTGAATGTCATCGGATTAGCTGATGAATATAAAGTCGCCATCGTGCCGCAAAACGTATCCGCTTATATCAATGGACCGGTATCCCAAGTTGATATGCTGAGTTCCGACGATATCCATGTCGTTGTAGACTTGAACGGCCTCGAGCCCGATGTATACGATTTGCCGCCCGCCGTGGGCATCAGCCGCAGCGAACTCACCGAAGCCAATGTTTCGCTGCTGCCGGCGGAAATCAACGTGGAAATCTTCCCCGCCGAAGCGGCTGAACCAGAGCAAACAATCAACGGGGCGGGCAGCGCGGCTAACGGCGGCTAAACATTGGCTACCGATCTTCGCTCGCAGCAACTATAATCACACTCTTTATGACACAATAAGGTATCGCGTCGCTATGGCAGGTAAAGCAATCGTCGCGCTGGTTGGACGTCCCAACGTCGGCAAGAGCACATTATTCAATCGCCTGGTGGGCGAGCGCATGGCGGTTACGCACGAGATTCCCGGCACCACGCGCGATCGCTTGCAAGGCGAATCATTTTGGAATGGCCACACATTTCAAGTTATTGATACCGGCGGGATTGAAGTCTACCAGCCATCTGGCGCGCGCGATGAATCGCCGCTTGCGGAAGGCAGCGCCGCATTTGTCGAGGAAATCATCGAACAAGCGATGATAGCCATTGGCGGTGCCGATCTCATCATCTTGGTAGTCGACGCGAAATATGGCGTGACCGCCGCTGACGAAGCGATTGCGGAAATCCTGCGCCGCTCGGACAAGCCAGTTCTCGTCGCCGCGAACAAAATTGACGACCAGAAACGCGCGCAGGATGCCTATGACTTTTATAGTTTGGGCTTGCCAGTGGTGTTTGGCATAAGCGCTATTCACGGCTATGGCGTGGGCGACCTGCTTGACGAGGTCGCGCTGCTGCTGCGCGCGCGCGCGCAAGCTGACGAAGCGGAAGCCGAGGATGAACATCTCAAAATCGCAGTAGTCGGACGTCCCAACGCTGGCAAGAGTACCTTGGTGAACAAGCTGATAGGCGCGGACCGCGTGATTGTCAGCGAGGTTGCCGGCACAACGCGCGACGCCATTGACACGGATATCAACTGGCACAGCGAAAAGATAACGCTGATTGATACAGCTGGCATCCGCCGCAGGGGCCGCATTGGAGCTGGGGTGGAGCGTTACAGCGTTATCCGCGCCATGAACGCGATTGGCAGAGCGGATTTGGCGCTGCTGGTCATTGACGCCAGCCTCGGGGTCACGGAACAAGATGAGCACATTGCCGGTTATGTAATCGAGGAGTATAAGAGCCTGGTCATAGTCGTGAACAAATGGGACGCCGTCGCCAAGGACGCATATACGATGAATGCCTTCATAGACAATATCCGCGACCGGCTGCACTTTGTAAGATATGCCCCGATCGTTTTCATCAGCGCCTTGGGCGGGCAGCGCGTGCATCAAACGCTGGAGGTAGCCAACCGAGTTTGGGAGGCGCGTTTCTTGCGCATCCCGACAGCGGATGTCAACCGCTTAATGCGCGACGCGATTCAAAAGCATCCCCCGCACGGCAAAGGCACAAAGCGGCTCAAGTTTTTCTACGCGGCGCAAGTGCGTACCGATCCGCCGCTTTTCCTGTTTCATGTCAATGACCCGGCGCAAGTTCATTTTACCTATAAGCGCTACTTGGAAAACCAAATCCGCCAGGCTTACGAATTTGAAGGCACGCCGCTGCGCTTGAGCTTCCGCGCCCGCAACGAGCGCAGGTCAAGCGCCCCTGCCAGCGCGCGCAGAGCGCTGGATGCAGCCGACTAAACAGATGTCTGACAAGGTCGAGTATCATTCATGGCAGAAGAAACCCCAACAATATAATACGCAGAGCATTGGATGCTGTCATGGGCGGCGGACCGGCAGTATCGGCGGGCTGTGTCTAAGCGACTTAGGCGCGGAATCACGTCACTGGCATTGATGTATATTGATGTATATTGATTCAAGGCGGCATGGTATGTCGCCCCGACGATTCCAATAAATTATGAGATTTGAATTCTTTCTTGGCAATACTCCTGCATTGCGCTGGCAAAATATGGCGCATATAATCGGCTGAAGTAATCTGACCAAGATCGGACCAAGCATGGTCGGACCATGGGACCATGATTGAGAACTTGTCCCCAGCGTCTTTACTGACTCGGAACGAAGGCTAAACAAAAAGACGATGCTTAGTAGTCATACAGGGAAATTGCCACAGCCACCGCTGCAGCAGCCGAGCTTGTTCCGCGAGCTTGTCAGCACTGTGATATTTGTCGTGGCTGTTACCGTGCTATTTGATTTGGCGATTCCTCGTTCCTTGGTGGACGGGCACAGTATGGAGCCGACCTTCTACGGCGATGATCGCTTGGTTGTCAGCCGCATCCATTATCTGCTCGGCGAGCCAGAGCGCGGCGATATTCTGGTATTCAATTCCTTAGTGCCCAGCGAATCGCAACGCGGCGTGATGCTTATCAAACGTGTGGTTGGCTTGCCCGGCGAAACAGTAACATTGCGCAATCAGCAGATCTATATCGACGGTGTACCGCTGGCGGAGACCTATATCAAAGAACCTTGCGGGCTGATGCGCTGCTCCGATAACATCTGGTCGCTGGGCGAAGATGAATACTTCATGATGGGCGACAATCGCAATAACAGCCGCGACTCGCGCCGTTTTGGTCCAGTACCCATCAGCAAAATCGTCGGGCAAGTTGTCTTGCGTTATTGGCCCCTGCCATCCATCGGCATGATACCGAATTAGAAAAGCGACGTGATGGATTCAAGAATCGAAGGTTTTGCTTGTCCGCGTTGCACCGTCGGCCGCTGCTCGCCGCGCGGGATGACATTTTCCCATGTCTATCAGGGGCAGCTGCTCGCCATACCCAATACGCTTGCATACGTCTGCGATGTTTGTCATTTTGTGGAATTCGCGCAAGAGACGCTGGAAGCGCTTTGGCTAGAACTCCATGGCGAACAATCATCGGATCAAGCTGGCGACCCATCTGTAGAAGATTTGCCCGCGATTTCGCATCAGAAGCGCAGGTCTTCATTTGGTAAATAAACACGGAAAATATACATGATTGGCGGGAAATAAGCATGACAGGAGCAGGCACCGACCGCCGGCAAATCCAAACAGCATATAGCGAAATAGTCGTAACAGGCGAATCGAATGAATAGCAGCGAGCAAAACTTGCGCAATCTGCTTTGCCAAGTCGGGCGGCTCATGGCTCAAAAAGGCTATGTCGACGGCGCGGGCGGCAACATCAGCGCGCGGCTTGATGCCGAGCGCGTCTTGCTAAGCCCCAGCGGCTTGTCGCTCGGTTACCTAGAGCCGCAGCAGCTGCTCATCGTCAACCTGGAAGGCGAAAGGGTAGACAAAGCGACCGCTGCCAATGTCGATTTGCGCCCCACGTCCGAAAGCCCCATGCACCTCGAATGCTATCGACAGCGCGAAGATGTGCAAGGCATTGTGCATGCGCATCCGCCAACCGCGACTTCACTGACCTTGGTCGGTTACGACTTTCAGCAGTGCATCATACCCGAAGCGGTCGTGCTGCTCGGTTTGATGCCGACCGCGCCCTATTCCACGCCCTCTAGCGTCGAGAATCGCGATGCGGTGCGCGCGCTCATCCGCGAACATGACGCCATCATGCTCTCCAATCACGGATCGCTTACCGTGGCAAAGTCGCTATGGCAGGCTTATATGATGTTGGAATGCCTGGAGCATTGCGCCAAGATTATGCACAAGGCGCTTCAAATCAGCGCCGCGCTTAAGCCGATTCCGCAAGATCAGATACAAAAACTGCTTGCCTATCGCGAGCAATTTGGCTTGCTGCGCCCGGGCGATGATGAACGTTTCGGCAAGTTCCTCAAGGCATAGACGGTCAAGAATAGGCCCTTAGTCCGCTAAATTAGCCTTGACTTTTTTTGATTTGACCAGTAGGCTTTGGCATTGAGTTTGGCCCCTTCGTCTAGCGGCCTAGGATGCCACCCTTTCAAGGTGGAGACACGGGTTCGAGTCCCGTAGGGGCTAAATTAAACAAAGAGACCTCGGCTATATTACCGAGGTCTTTTTGTTTTGAAACTGCCATGCCATTTACAGAATCCGAAAAGACTGGCTTCGCTTCAGTTAAGATGCGTCCGTTTATCAGTATTTCCAACACTAGAGTATCGGACAAGCCTTATATTGCGAACTTCTTTTGCAAAGTTACGGATAAATTTCGGCAATCTAGTACCTCTGTGGTGAATAAAACTGGATGCGATTGTCCAATTTTCCTCCATATTTGCGCAGCAGAATGCTTTACGCTATATTTCGCACTGATAATTCATCTGACTGCATTTGCCTGTGGAAAGATCAAAGACGGCATTTGTGCCGAGAAACAGCGAAAGGGCTTGCATGCGATGTGCATGCGATTTCCCCTTTGTTGAATTGTCAGGAGACAATATATGCCAACTCAACTAGCCAAGCGAGCAGCAGCCGTCCCACTGCGGCAAGTGCAAATCAGCGGCGGTTTCTGGGGCGAAAGACAAGCGGTCAATCGCGATGTAACGATTCCAGCCATCTACCGCAAGTTACAAGAAACCGGGCGTATCGATTCCTGGTCGCTGGCTGAGCCAGCCCAGCCGCCATCATCCCATCAACGCATTGGTGTGCGCGTGTTTTGGGATTCAGATTCCGGCAAATGGCTGGAAGCAGCCGCTTATAGCCTTGCCACCCACCCGGACGCCCAGCTGCAAGCGCTCGCGGATGACCTGATAGATGCCATCGCCGGCGCGCAGCGCGAAGACGGCTACTTGAATACCTATTTCCCGGTGCATTTCCCAATAGGTGAATGGGCGAACCTGCGCGACAACCACGAAATGTACAACGCGGGCCATCTTTTGGAAGCCGCGGTCGCCTATAGCCAGGCGACGGGCAAAAACAAGCTGCTTGATGTCTTGATTCGCTATACCGATCACATTGCGGCTACCTTTGGCGTCGAAGACGGCAAGCGGCGCGGTTACGGCGGTCATCCCGAAATCGAGCTGGCGCTGGTCAAGCTGTATCGCCTAAGTGGCGCAAAGCGCTTCCTAGATTTGGCTGAATATTTTATCGACGAACGCGGTCAAGCGCCGCATTACTATGACCAAGAGGCGGAGCGGCGCGGCGAAAGCCCGGATGAATACTGGGCGCGTACCTACCGCTATTGCCAGGCGCATCTGCCACTGCGCGAACATAGCGAAGCCAATGGCCACTCCGTCCGCGCCTGCTACCTCTATGCTGGCATCGCTGATGTCGCGCTGGAAACGGGTGACGATGAACTCCTGCGGCTTTCGCGCTTGCTCTGGGACGATTTGACCCAGCACCAAATGTACGTGCATGGCGGTGTTGGTCCCTCTCATCATAACGAAGGCTTTACCTTCGCTTATGATATGCCTACAGAAACAGCCTACTGCGAGACCTGCGCAGCCATCGCCTTGGCATTTTGGGCGCAGCGCATGTTCCACTTGGACCCCGATAGCCGCTACATTGATATAATGGAGCGCGCGATTTACAACTCGTCCTTGAGCGGTCTTTCCTATTCCGGCGATGAATTTTTCTATGCCAATCCGCTGGCGGCATACCCCGGTGTGAACCCGATGGGGCGCTGGGATGAACAAGTGCAAGATGGCAATTACCGGCGCGTGAAATGGTATCACTGCCCCTGCTGCCCGCCCAATATCTCGCGCCTGATAGCGGGCATCGGCGAGTATGCCTATTCGCAGGCTGGCAATCGCGTTTACGCGCAGATGTATTACGATAATTCAGTTTCATTGGAAATAGGTGGGCGGCAACTCACCTTGCGTCAGGCAACAAATTATCCTTGGGATGGCAAGATTAGCTTCACCGTCGAAGCGGCGGAGGCTGTCGACTTTGAGCTGGCGCTGCGCATCCCGGATTGGGCTTACAAGCACCAGCTGACAGTGAACGGCGCAGCGTCGAGCCTGGCGCTCGACAAGGGCTACGCGGTCCTGTCGCGCCAATGGTCGGACGGCGACCAAGTTGAACTCGTCTTGTGCATGCCGGTCGAGCGCGTCATGCCGCACCCGGACATCAGACAGACTGCCGGTCAAATCGCGCTGCAGCGCGGTCCGATGGTCTATTGCCTGGAAGAAGCGGATAATGGCGCGCGCTTGGCGAATGTGGCAATCCCCAAGGAATCCAAGCTGAGGGCGGCATTTGACAGCGATTTGCTTGGCGGTGCCGCCGTGATTGAAGGCGAGGCGCTGCGCATCGAGCCGGCGCAGTCCAGTCCGCAGCTCTATCGCCATCACAGCCGAGCCGCGTACCAAGAATCGCGCTTTACCTTTAAGGCGATTCCCTATTATTTGTGGGCGAATCGCGCGCCCGGTGAAATGCGCGTATGGATTCGCGCTATCTAGTCTAAGTAGGTCCCGGGCGCAAGTGTCCGGAATAAGTGTTATTCTGCGAGAAGAATAGGAGAAAAAATGAGCATTTCACGCAGAGAGTTCTTGAAGTTGACGGGTGGCTCGGCGACTGCCGCAGCCATGCTTTCGCGCCTAGGGCATTTGCATCCGGCGCTCGCCCAAGATATGACCACCATCACCTTTGGCGGCTGGGGCGGCGTCGCCGAGGACGAAGGCGTCAAGGCGGCGATTGAAGTCTTCGAAGCCGAAAACGAAGACGTCGATGTTGTCTGGCAGCATACGCCAAGCGCAAGCGAGTATTCGCGGGTGACGCTCACGAATATCGCTGCGGGCACAGCGCCGGATACATCCTTTATTCGGTCGGACGACTATGAAACGCTTGCGACTGGCGGCGTACTGATGGACATCACCGACCTGGTGAAGAATGATCCGCTGTTGGGGCAGCCAAATTAATTTATCGAGCCGCAAGAATCCAATCGCTGCGAAGTCAACGGCCGTTGGTATGGCATCGGCTCGACTTGGGTCGCCCATCACATCTACTACAACGCCGAATTATTTGAAGAAGTCGGTGCCACGCCGCCCGGTTTTCAGGATGATGAGATCTGGGAATGGGACGAATTCCTCGAGGTCTGTAAGGTCCTCACCAGGGACAGCGCGGGACGACACCCCGGCGATGCCGGCTTCGACCGTGAAGACATTGTCCAGTGGGCGGTTGACTGGTCGACGTCATGGTGGATGCCACTGGCGGCGGCAGTGCATTCAAACGGCGGCGAGTTCATCACCGACGACGGCTTGTGCGCGCTAGATAGCCCGGAGGCGCTGGAAGCAATGCAGCGTGTCGCCGACCTGGTGCATGTGCATCATGTCGCGCCGCGCGGTGCTTCTATCGAGAGCCTCGGGATGAACAATACGCAGATGATCAATGCGGGCCGCCTGGCTATGGGTGTGGACGGCTCTTGGGCGCTTTCCTGGATGAATCCTTCAGAGCTGGACGTGGCAATGGGCACAGGCGCGCTGCCTAAGATGACGCAACCAGCTAGCATCATGCAAGCGCACTTCCATTCCGTGCTCTCATCCACCGACAATCCAGAAGAGGCTTGGCGTTGGCTGCGCTTCCTGGCGACCCCGTTCTATCAAGAACATTTCGCCAAAATCGGCTTATGGATCCCGAATCAATCTGCAATGCTGACTGAAGAGGGTTTGCAAGGCTGGGTTACAGAAGGCATTCATCCGCCGAATTATTCGCAATTCGCCACCGACTACCTGCCCAAGCATGGTGTGGCGGCGCATCTTCCGCCGGGCTGGATTGAAGCTAGGAACGACTACATCACACCGGCCTTCGAGGCATTAACCAATGGCGAACCGGCGGAGGCTGTCTTCCCCGAGGCTGTGCGCCAGGCGAATGAAGTTTTGATGATCTCGCGCGAAGGCATGTAAGCAGTTCCGGGGCAATCGCATTTACTGCTCCTCGGATTACGCATTTAAGTTCAAGCGGGGGGAAGCCGCTCGGTTCTCCCGCTTGAATGTCAACTGACCAAGGCAGAATTCTGAGCATGACGAGCTTAGCGCAATCCGCATTGAGTGATGCGCAACTTTGGATAAACCGCCAATACAATCGTCTCAGTTTGAAGCGGCGTCGGACGATCATCGGTTATATTTTCATTCTGCCCTTCATTCTAGGTTTCTTCATTTGGTTCCTGGTGCCGGCTTTGGTGGCGGCGAACCTGACCGTGCATCGCTGGAATCTTATCTCGCCGCCGCGCTTCGTCGGCATGTTCCAGTTCAACAAAATGCTGAACGACCCGATTCTGGCGCAGAGCCTAAAGGTTACGGTCATCTTTTCCGCCATTTCTGTGCCGCTGGGCTTGGTATTCGCGTTCTTCCTGGCAACCTTGATTAATGCCAAAGTGCGCGGCATCGCCATTTTCCGTACTATTTATTTCTTGCCCAGCATTGTGCCAGCCGTGGCAAACGCCATTTTGTGGGCATGGCTGTTTAATACCGAATTCGGCTTAATCAATTACATAATACGCGCTTTTGGCGGACCCAAGATTGGCTGGCTGCAAGACCCCAATTGGGTGATGCTGGCATTTGTTATTTTGACAGTCTGGGGTGTTGGCGGCTCGATGATAATTTTTCTGGCTGGCTTGCAGGGCATCCCGCAGATTTTCTACGAAGCGGCTGAGATTGACGGGGCAGGGCGCTGGCAGCGTCTATGGTATGTTACCTTGCCCATGATGTCGCCTATCATCTTCTTTAACCTGGTCATCGGTTTTATCAATTCATTTCAGATTTTTGTCAGCGCCTTGCTCATCACCAATGGCGGACCACAGCACGCGACGCTCTTCCTGGTGCTTTATGTCTATCGCACTGCCTTTCAAAGCCAGAAGATGGGCTACGCGGCGGTCTTGTCCTGGCTGCTCTTCGTGATATTGATGCTGCTTTCCTTCATCGTTTTCCGCTACATCGGTTCGCGCGTCTATTACGAGAATCCGGGCGACTGAGGAAAAGCAAGGGGAAGCAAGGGGAAGCAAGAAAATACAAGGGGAACAAAGGTAAACAAGGGAAAGAAATGGGCTTCAGCGAGAAACCTACCGAGTACATTGAGTCAAGGCGCGTCGCCAAGTCGCGCAGCGACGTATTCTATCGCTGGCTGACCTTATTCTTGCTGGTCTTCTTCGCTGTAGTTATGATTACGCCATTTATATGGCTGCTGTCCAGCTCGTTGAAAACGCAGATTAACATCTTCCAGTATCCGCCGCAATTATTCCCCGATCCCATCGCGCCAGAGAATTATCTCTATGCCTTGACTTATAAACCTTTTGGCCTCTATTTTCGCAACACGGTTATTGTGGCTGGCTTGAACGTGATTGCTGTGGTCTTCTCGTCATCATTCTGCGCCTATGGCTTCGCGCGCATGCGCTTCCCGGGGCGCGATTTTTGGTTCGGCATTGTCATGGCGACGCTCTTCTTGCCCTATGCCGTACTGCTGGTGCCGAGTTTCATTATATTTTCGCGCTTGGGCTGGGTGGATACCTTCTTGCCGCTGGTCGTGCCGCCATTCTTTGGCGGCGGAGCCTTTAACATCTTCCTGATGCGGCAGTTCTTCCGCACCATTCCCGAGGAGATTGCGGACGCCGCGCGCATCGACGGCTGCAGCGAATTCGGCGTCTATTGGCGCATCATGCTGCCGCTTTCCAAGCCGGCGCTTATCACCATCGGCATATTCACATTCCTCTTCGCCTGGAACGATTTGATTGGTCCTATCACCTACCTGCGCTCGCCGGATAACTTCACCATCGCGGTGGGATTGGCTTCCTTCCGCAGCCAGACCGATATCCATTGGGATTTGCAGCTGGCGGCGTCGACGGCGGTAACATTGCCGGTCATTCTGCTCTTTTTCTTGGCGCAGCGCTATTTCATACAGGGGGTTGTCATGACCGGCTTGAAGGGCTAGCGCATTCGCTAAGCCCAGAAGGCTTTTTCGAGGTCGTCGAAATCCGCGGCGGGTCCTTCAAATTTGTTGCGCCCCAACTCTAGCACATAGACATAATCGGCAATCTTGAGCGCTTCGCGTATTTCTTGATCGACCAGCAATATGGTCAAACCTTCTTTATCGCGCAGGTCAACCAACATGCGATAGACCTCTTCGCTGAGCATCTTTGCCAAGCCGGCCGTCGGTTCGTCCACCAAGATGACCTCGGGGTCGGTCATCAAGGTGCGTCCGATTTCGACCATGCGCTGCTGCCCGCCAGACAAGTTGCCGGCTTGTTCGTTCTGCTTTTCGCGCAAGATGGGGAAGCGCTGGTAATTCTCTTCGATTTTCTTTTCCATACGATTTTTGTCTTTTTGAAAGGTCCAAGCGCCCATCATCAGATTTTCGCGCACGCTCATGTGCTTGAAGACGCCCGGCTGCTGCGGGATATAGCTGATGCCAAGGTCAATCAGCTTATGCGTCGGCGTGCCGGTAACATCCTGCCCATTGAGCAGCACCGCGCCGCTATGCGGCTTCAAGAAGCCGTAAATGGCTTTTAACAAGGTGGATTTGCCGACGCCGTTCGCGCCGAGGATGGCGGTCAGCTTGCCAGTCTGCGCTGTGAGCTCGAGCCCGCGCAAAATATGCAAGTCTTCATAATACCCGACATAAAGGTCTTGAATCTCAAGCATTAGCTAGTCATCCTCGTCATGGCCCAGGTAGGCTTCAATCACGGCGGGGTCATTCTTGACATGCTGCGGCTCGCCGTCGGCAATCAATGCGCCAAAGTTCAGCACAATCAGGCGCTGGCTCAATTCAAAAACCGCGCCCATATTGTGGCTTATCAAGATGATGGCTTTGCCAGATTCATAGACACGGTGGATGTAGTTGTAGATGGTTTCCTGCAGGCGCGGATGCACGCCGGCAAAGGGCTCGTCCAAAATGATAACTGAAGGATCCAGCATCAATAGACGCCCTAGCTCGAGCAGTTTGCGCTGCCCCCCGCTGAGCGCGCGGCTGTATTCGTTGGTCAAATGGTCAATTGTCAGCAAAGACAAAATCTGGCGCGCGCGTTCTTCCAGGCTGGATTTGCGCGCGCCCGGGTCATGCGCCAAGCCTGGCACCATCATGTTCTCCATGACAGTCATGCGGTTAAGCGCGCGCGTAATCTGGAATGTGCGCCCTAAACCGGCTCGGGTTACATAATAGGGCGGGCGGCCGTCAATGCGGTGGCCATTAAGATAGATGGTGCCGCTGCTGGGTTTCAGCATACCGCTCATCAGATTGGTCAAGGTCGTTTTGCCAGCGCCATTGGGTCCAATCATGCCGATAAGCTGCGGCTTGGTGACGCTGAATGAGACATGATCAACCGCCTGATTGCCGCCGAAGCGCTTGGCGATTTTGTTCAGTTCCAAGTTGATTTCACTCATCCTGGTCCTCCGGCGGCTGGTCTTTGCGTATGGAGACCGTCTCTTTCATGATTAGGTCGCGGCCACTGAACCAGCTGATAATCGGATGAAGCAAGCCATTGCGCATATAGCGCAGGGTGAGAACCATGACCAGCCCAAAGAGCGCGAAGCGCCATGCGCCTGTCTCCCACACGATGGCGTCGGAGCCGTCGGGCAGCGTCAAGCCAAAGGGCAGGGTGATGACCACCTCGCGCATGGCTTCCAGCAGATAACGCGAAATGAATGCGCCCGCCGCCGCGCCGAAGAGGCTTTCCATGCCGCCGATGACCGCGTAGGCGATGATGAGCGACATTTGCAGCACTTCAAGCTGTTCGGGGATGATGCGCTCCGAGCCGACATCGCTATAAAAGATCGCGCCGGCCAAACCAACAATCATACTGGTAAACACGAATATCAAAACTTTGTAGCGGACAACATTAACACCCAGTGCCGAAGCCGCGTCTTCATCTTCGCGCATCGCCCGCAGAAAAATGCCAATTGGCGACCTTACAACGCGATACATGATTAAGAGACAGGCGATGAGCAGGGCAAACATCAGATAGTATTCGATTTGGCGCGCGGTATCGACATCAGCCACTGTCAGCAGCGGGCGCAGCGACAAACCGTTGGACCCGCCCGTGTAGTCGTATTCCGTCAACATGACGATGCGAAAAAGCTCGGAGAAGGCGATGGTGAAGAGCGCCAAATATGCCGAGCGCAGCCGCAGCAGCAGCCATCCGATGAGCAAGCCGACCAGCCCCGCCACGACCGTGCCAATCAAAATCGCGCCGACGGACGAAATGGATTCGGGGCTGATTGCGATACCCAAAGCCGCGAACATCAAGCCGTCGCGGGCGATTAGACCGGCGACATAGGCGCCAATGCCCATAAATGCCATGTGGCCAAAAGAGAACTGCCCCGCGATGCCAGCCAGCAGCGCCCAGCTCGACGCCATAATGGCGTAAAAGAAGCCGCTGATGAAGACCGTTTTGCTGTAGTTCGACTGTGATGTGTCATTGGGGAACCACAGGAAAAAGATGATCAACAGCACCAGCAGCGCATAGCCCAGCCGGCGGCGGCCGATGCCTTCGTCAATTGCCTGTTCAAAGCGCGTGAAGAGGCTCATCAACGCTGCTCCCTTCCGAAGAGCCCCGTCGGCTTTAAGAGCAAGACCAGGGCAAATATCACGAGCGCGAAGGCTTCTTTATACGCGGCACCGCGGCTGGGGTCGGGGTGGCAGCCTGCGCCCAGGGCCTCGACGATGCCAACGATAATGCCGCCAAACAAAGCCCCTGGCACCGAGCCTAAGCCGCCCAGCACGACGATTACATAAGAGCGCCCGACCATCTCGGCACCCACCCATGGCACCCAAGCGAAAATCGGAATCAGCGCCGCGCCCGACATTGCCGCCAGCATCGAGCCAAGCCCGAATGACAGCGTATTCATATTGGTCGGGTTGATGCCGGTGACAGCGGCGGCTTGACGGTCCTGGCTGGTGGCGCGCAAGGCGCGGCCCGTCCAAGAACGCTGCAAGAAGTATAAAAGCGCAAAAATAAGCACAATGCCAACTACCATGGCAAAGGCGCGGTCGCCGATGATGTTCAGCGGACCAAATGTGAAGTCTTCCGTAATCTGCGTCCGGGGGAAAGTGAAACGGCGCGTCTCGATGTAGCGACTGGCGCGCTGCGGGAAGGGACCCACAATCGCCAAGGTTGTGTATTCGATGACAAAGCCGAAGCCGAAGGTGATCAATATGGCGTATTCCGACGCGCGCTCGATTAAGCCATCGTGCATGGGTTTCAAAAAGCCACGCTCGAAGGCTGCGCCCATCAAGAAGACGATGAATCCCGCGACCGGGATGCCCCAGATTGGATTAACCGTTACCTCGGTGCCAGTTAGCTCGCCGAGAATGTTGCCGGCATGCAGCAGAAAATAAAATGAAAAATAGCCGCCAACCATATACAGTTGACCATGCGCGAAGCTGACGATGCCCTGCACCGAATAAATCAGCGTCAACCCGACCGCCATCAGCGAATAGATGCAGCCAATCACGACGCCATTGGCTGTTTGCTGCGCCAGATAGGTAACTTGATATGGCGCTAGCACACAGAGATTGTCGGGATTCTGAATCGCGAACAAGGTGTATATCTGCCAAGCGCCCAGCGAACCCAAAACGATTATCCAGTCGCGGCTGATTTTGGGACTATGCTTCCACATAAGCCCGAATATCAGCGGACCGATGGCGAAGCCGCCCAAGGCCGCCGCCGTCAGCGCATTGCTGTCGTCGGTGTCGACATCATGGTAATGGCGCGGGATGAAATAACTGGCAATAGCAGCCCATAGCGGACCAGCCAGAACCAGCCACATGATCGAGGGCAGGTTCGGGTCGCTGGCGCGGACTAGCGCCTGCGATGAAATAAAGACGGCTATCAAGATGCCCAAAACAAGGGTGGCGCGCCGTATCATATTGGGCTGCAGGTAAAACAACCCGATGCCAATCGGTCCCAAGGCGAAGCCGCCAATTAAGCCGGCAATCTGCAGCCTGGAAGCATCAATTTGTTCTTCTTGCTCTTCGCGTTTGGCTTTGCCCTGGCTGCGTGGCAAAACGTAAAAGCCGATGGCTGCCCACAAGGGACCTGCCAAGAGCAGCCAAGTTGTTAAATCGAATGCCATATTCTTGTATCCTGCAAACGGACACTTGGTCTTCGGTGAAATTCAGCGAATTCAGTGAAAGACGAGGCGAACGAGGAGGCGGGCAAGCTGCCCGCCTCTCGGCGCAATGTGCGGTTCGGTTCGAGCCGCGTTATCCCTTGCCGCGCGGCGCTATGACGAGTCGCCTGGCCTGAAAAGGGATGTGCCATGCGTCTGATAGAATTCCGGATAAACAACGGCTGCCTCGAGCGAGCTTTGATCCTGCTCGAAATATTGCATCATGGTCACGATGGGATCGGGCCACTGATGCCACATAAAGGCTGGCGTGCCTTCCGGCAAGTCTGGGTTGTGGCTGCCATATTCGAAGTAATAGCGCCCCTGCGACAAGTCAATGTCGACAGTTTCGATAGCTTCTACGATTGCGGCGGCATCGCTATAGCTGCCGGCGCGTTCCATCGCGTCCGCCAAAATGAAGACTGCGTCGTAGGAGGCCATGGCATAGCTGGGAACGATATCGCCGAATTCCGCTTCATACATGCTGTTCAGCTCGATAGCTGTGTCGCTGAACAAACTGGGGATGATGCCAACCCGATTGAATGCGCAGAAGTTGCCATCAGGGACCGTCGCCCAATACTGTTCGGACTGGAAGGCGACCTGGTTGGTAACGCAAATGGTGTCTTCAGTTGGCGCGATGCCAAGTTCCGCCATTTGCTGGGTAAGGTTGAAGGAGGTTTCGCCCGTCACCAGGATGCGGATGGCACCCGGTGCCTCGGCGCGCGCTTGAATGCGGCTGAGAATCGGCACGAAGTCTTCTGTCCCCAGTTCGACATCAATCTTGGTAACGGTCGCGCCCGCGGCTTCCAAGCGCGCCTGTTCATCAGCTGCGGCTGGCTGACCGTAGTCGGTGTTTTCCACTATCAGGACGACATCCTCTACGCCAAGCGAGACCAGCCAATCGATAACGACGCCGCCAACCATTGAACTAGCGGGTGAAATACGGAAAATGTGGTCAATGCCGTCATCAAATCGTGGCGGCGCGCCGTCGAAGTCCCGAATGCCGTTGGCGCTGACATTGTCGTTCCATGGTTCGGAGAATACGGTGGGAATCGCGTTCTCTTCCATGATACCCATGGTGGCCAAACCGACCGCGCTATGATAAACGCCGACCATCGCATCGACTTCGTTTTCCAGGATGAGCCGTTCGGCAACAGCCTGACCGCGTTCGGCGCTGCCTTCCGAATCGCCGGTAATCACATCGACTTGATAGTTCATGCCATCAATCGAGATGCCGCAGTCGGCATTGATATCCGAAGCCGCTTGATTAAAAGCCCAATCCATGGCGACGCCACCGGCGACAGTCCCGGGCGCGGACAAGGGTGCCAAGCCACCAATGGTGATGGTGTGGTCGGCGAATTCGCAGTGGCCATCCGCTTGGATGGCTGTCATTGGCATAAGCGCAAGAAAGACCGCGAAAATGACAATTGCTAACGAGCTTGCTTTTCGTAACATGATGTACTCCTTATATTTACCTTATTCGGACATGAAGGTGGAGCTATATGCGCTTGCAGTTGCAGAATCTGTCTTTACTCAATATCGCAAGATCATATTTGAGGCTATGCAACTTGCTGGGGCTGATGAAACATCCAGAAATGATGATTGCTTTACCCTAACTAAATTTAGCATAATCCATTTTGGCAATCTTGTCAACCGCCGCGCTTTGCCTATTGTTTCAGGGCAATCGCTTCTAAATCCATAACTGTCGAATTTAACTTCAAACTGATGAATTCTAGGGGCGAGCCACGGGCTCGCCCATGAAATCGGGTGCAAAATCGTGGGCGATTGACCCGCAGTGTCTACGCGCGGCACAGGGCGTTGTTGAAAAACACCCCCATCCCGTAGGTCTATGTCTACGTGACCCCGGCCCCTCCTCGCCATCACTATGGCGAGCATCCCCAAAATGAGGGAAGGGGAGCTTTCTGAACCGTAATGAGCTGTTAAAGCCCCTCCCTCTTTATGGGAAAGTTCGCCATAGAGATGGCGAACGGGTTTGGGGTGGGGGAAATCGAGTATTTCAACGGAGTCCACAGAATCGCCCCTACATTACGTCCTTTATTGGCAGATTTACGGATAAATCTCGGTGTTGGCGGTCATGTCGCAGGGCTGTGTCGAAGGGCTGTGTCGAAGGGCTGTGTCGAAGGGCTGTGTCGCAGGGCTGTGTCGCAGGGCTGTGTCCACGCGCTCTACGCGCTCTACGCGACTCTCGGTGTTTACGTGGTGAATAAAATTTGAAGCGATTGCCCTGTTTGCCCAGCCTATTGCTTGCGTTTTATTGACATTCCTTTGGCAAAGCGATATATTCCCAGATATATTGCGGCTCCATTATGTGAATGGAGTCCTTAACCATCCAAATTTGCAGGAGCAGGAAGAGAGGAAAGTAATGAAGAAGTTTAAGCTGCTATTGCCGATAGTCTTGATAGCCGTCGCGGTGATTGCTATCGGCGCGACAACCATGGCGCAAATGTCCGAGCAAGTGCTGCGCTCGGCACATGACGCCGAATGGACCGGGCTGGATCCGCATGTTGCCAGCACCGTTTCCAGCTTTTATGTGCTGGCGAATGTCGTCGAGTCCTTGACGACCAATAACGACGACCTGGAGTTGGAGCCACTGCTGGCGACAGACTGGTCGCAATCAGAGGACGGGCTCACCTGGACCTTCAACCTGCGCGAAGGCGTACATTTCTCCAATGGCGAAGCAATGACATCGGAGCATGTTGTCTTCTCTATGAACCGCATCATCAACCCCGATACTGGCTCGGGGCGCGTGGCTTCGGTTGGCGGTCCGGACGCGGTTTGGGAAGCGATGGATGATTATACTGTAACTGTCACGACCCCGGATCCCAATGCGATTCTGCCCATCCTCTTGGCCAGCCGCGCTACTGCGGTTGTGCATCAAGACAGCGTCGATGAAAACGGCGTCATTGTTGTGCCGATTGGTACAGGACCTTTCACTGTGGAAGACCTCGATGGCACAATTAGCATGCGCTTGCTCAAGAACGAGAATTACTGGCAAGAAGGCTTGCCGCTGCTCGATGCCGTAGAAATCTCGGTCATCCAAGAAGACGCCGCCCGCGAAGCCGCGCTGCTGGGCGGCGAGGTTGATTTTGTAACCAGCGTCGCGCCGCAGGCGGTCGAGGCATTGCAGGGCAACCCCGATGTAGTTGTGCATGTCGCGCCGGCTTTGGCTTACAAATACATTGGCTTGAACCTGACCCGCCAGCCCTTCGACGACGCCCGCGTTCGCCAAGCTATCGCTTACGCTATCAACCGCGACGACCTCTGCGCGGCCGGCGACTTTGGTCTCTGCACGCCGCTTTATGGCGGTCCCATCGACACCGGCAGCCCCTGGCACTTCGACTATGCGCCCTATGCGCAGGATGTCGAAAAAGCGAAAGCCTTGCTAGCCGAAGCCGGTTACGCGGACGGCTTCGAGATGGAATTGATGCCGACCTCGACCTACCAAGATACCGTGCGCCAGGCGCAGGTCCTGCAGGCGCAATTAGGCGCGGTCGGCATACGCGCCACCATTAACGCGCCGGAATGGGCGGAATGGCTGGAGCTGGAAGGCAATTACCGCTACGATGGCTATATCTGCAGTTGGAACGGCCTCACCGATGTCGAGCATTATTACTATCTCCAGCATCGTACCGACGAGGTCTTCAATTTCACTGGCTACAGCGATCCGGAATATGACGCCCTGGTTGACCAAGGTCGTCAAGTATCCGATTTCGACGAGCGCTATGCCATCTATGAACAAGCCAATCAGATTCTGGTCGACGCCGTGCCTTACGTCTACTTCTACAACCCAGCCTTCGTGCGGGTTATGAACACCAACGTCCAGGGCTATGTCTTGCGTTCGGACAATGCCAACCTGTACATGAATACCTATATGGAAGGCTAGTCAATCGTTTTGCTCCGCGGGCGCAACTGGCTTCATCACGAGCTGCGCCCGCATTCTCGCCCTCATCCGCTAGTCGCAAGCTATTTCGGGGCAATCCCAACTTGAACTATCAATACATTGCGCAGCGTTTGCTTTCAGCAATTGTTGTTGTGCTGGGTGTAACCATTGTGGTTTTCATCATTGTGCAAGTTGTGCCGGGCGATCCGGCGCGCGTCATGCTGGGTCCCTACGCCAGCGACGAAGCGGTGCTGGGCTTGCGCGAACGCCTGGGGCTTGATAGACCGATTTTGGAGCAATATATCTTGTGGCTGGGGCGCGCTCTGCGTGGAGATTTGGGCCAGAGCTTGCTCAATGGCCAAGAAGTCACCGAGCTGCTGCGCGGGCGCATTGGTCCTTCCTTCGAGTTGGCGATGGTGTCCTTGGCGATTGGCTTGGCGATAGCCTTCCCAATTGGCTTGATTTCGGCGCTGAAACCCGGCAGCGCGGTTGATGTCGTGGCGACCTTGTTCAGTCAGATTGGCGTGTCCGTGCCCACCTTTTGGATGGGAATTCTGCTGGTCATCGTTGTCTCATTGAACCTTGGCTGGCTGCCGCCCAGCGGCTACACGCCCCTCACCGAAGACCCCGGCGATTGGCTGGCGCATATCATTCTGCCCGCCTTCACCGCCGGTTTTGTCAGCGCCTCGATACAAACGCGCTTCATCCGCAGCGCCATGCTGGACGTGCTAAACGCAAATTATGTGCAGACCGCCCGCGCCAAAGGGCTGCCGGAACGCGCGGTTGTGCTCAATCACGCGCTGCGCAACGCCCTCATCAATATCGTTACCATCATCGGCTTGCAGATTACCGCGCTCTTCAGCGGCATTGTCATTGTCGAGGTGGTTTTTTCTTGGCCCGGTTTGGGGCGCTTGGCGCTGAACGCCGTGGAAGAACGCGATTATCCCCTGCTGCAGGGCGCGGTCTTGGTTGTGGCTTTGATGGTTACGCTGGTCAACTTGGTTGTTGACCTGCTTTATTTCTTGCTCGATCCGCGTATCGAATATGTTTAGGCGAAGGTGCCGCCGGTGAGCGTTTCGGATAATTCAAGCGGTTCCAAAATCGTCGCCGACGAGCCGCTAGGTCGCGCCAACACGCTTTGGCGCGACGCGCTGCGCCGCTTGCTGCGGCATCGCCTGGCGATGTTTGGTGCCTGTGTGCTGCTTATTGTGCTGGTGATGGGCATATTTGGTCCCGTCATCGTGCCTTATGATCCCAATGGCATGGATTTTGCCAATCGCTTTAGCAGTCCCACACTCCAAAATTGGATGGGCACGGATGACTTTGGGCGCGACATCTTCTCGCGCATCATTATCGGCGCGCGCGTCTCTTTGCAGGTGGGCTTCGTCGCGGTTGGCGTGGCCACCTCTGTTGGCGTTAGCTTGGGTTTGATAGCCGGCTACAGTACGCGCCTCACCGACGAAGTCATCATGCGCGCGATGGACGTCTTATATGCTTTCCCAGCGATTCTGCTGGCGATAGCGATTATGGCGGCGTTGGGCAAAGGCATCGGCAATGCCATGATTGCCATTGGCATCGTTTATATCCCGATCTTCGCGCGCATCGCCCGCGCGGCGGTCTTGGGCATCCGCAACGAAGAATTCATCATTGCGGCAAAGGCGATGGGCGCGGGCGATTTGCGCATTTTGCTGACGCATATTCTCCCCAATGTGCTGTCGCCGATTATAGTGGAAATCACGCTAAGCTTGGCTTTTGCCATATTAGCTGAAGCGGCGCTAAGTTTCTTTGGCTTGGGAACGCAGCCGCCCGACCCAAGCTGGGGCAGGATGCTTTCCGAAGGGCGCGACTTTTTCCGCCAGTCGCTTTGGATGGGTGTCTTCCCGGGCTTTGCGATTTTCTTCACGGTCATGGGCTTCAACTTCCTCGGCGACGGCTTGAGAGACGCGCTCGATCCTAAATTGCGCCGCTAGGATTGCTTGATGTCATCCTCAGCGTCATCCACAAGGCAATCTTCAATGCTAAGCACTATGTCCGCCGCGAATCCGCAGCGCCTCATCGGCACGGCCGCGCTATCCGCCAGCGCCATATTGCTCGAAATCACCTTAACGCGCTTATTCTCTGTGCTTTATTTCCCGCCCTATGTCTTCCTTGTAATTTCAATCGCGGTCTTAGGAATCGGCATTGGCGCGGCTTTGCCCGCGCTGCGCCCGGCGCTGACGCAGCCCAAGCACCTGGCGCTCTACGCCTGCGGCGCAACGCTGGCTAGCTTGCTGCTGCTATTTTTCGCGGTGCTGGGCGCAGCCTTAGATTTGCAGATTATTCTTTTTCCTTTGCTGGCTTTGCCATATATTTTCTTCGGCTTGGCGATGTCGGCGCTATTCAGCCAGGACCCCGCGTCCAGCCGTCGGCTGTATATGAGCGATTTGCTCGGCGCAGGCGTCGCCGCGCTGCTGGCCATCCCGCTGTTGGATCGCTTCGGCGCGATTAACACGGCGCTGCTGGCTGCCTTGGGCTTCGCCATGGCTGGGCTGTATTTCGTCACGCGCGGCAATCGCTGGGTCGTGGCGCTCTGTATTGGAAGCACTGTATTGCTCTTTGGCGGCAATGTTGCCGCGTCATTGCTCGAACTGGATATGGCGGCGCTGGCGACCAGAAAAGCCATCACCGCTCCCTTGAACGCGGGCGGGAAAATTCTGCAAAGCCATTGGGACGCCTTCGCGCGCACCGACTTGGTAGAGCCGGGCGATGGCGCTGCCCTGCGCATCTATGTCGACGGCGGCGCAGCGTCAATCATGCCGTCGGCGGCTGCCCGACCAGAGTTATTACAAGACATCGGCTTCTTCCCATTTGCGACTGAGCAACCCGAAAGCGTTTTTATCATCGGTCCGGGCGCGGGCTTAGATGTCTATTTCGCCTTGCAGGCAAATGCGCGGCGGATTATGGCGGTCGAAGTCAACCCAGCCAGCGTAGCGCTCGTCGATGAATGGCGCGGACTTAATGGCAACCTATACAATCGACCCGGCGTCGAGATAATTATCGACGATGGCCGCAGCGTATTGCGCCGCGCCACCGCCGATTTTGACCTGATTTATCTGTCGCAGGTTGTTACCCTGGCGGCGGAGCGGGGCGGCTATGCGCTTTCCGAGAATAGCATTTATACCGCCGACGCCTTCGCCGATTACCTGGCGCGGCTGCAGCCTGATGGGCAAATTGCGCTGAAGTTGTACGACGAGATTACCCTGACGCGCGCTGTAGCGACAGCCTTGGCTGCTTTGCGCGAAAAGGGCTTAAACGACGCCCAAGCCATGAAACATCTTGTTGCCCTGCTCGATGAAAAAAGCAATCCGCCGACCCCGCTGCTGATAATCGGCGCCCAGCCCTTTACGGAAGACGATTCATTGGTATTGGGAGCGATTGCCCGCGAAGTTGGCTTTAGGCCGCTGTTTTTACCGCATGTTTTGGCGCGCCCGCCCTTGGATGAGGTGGCCAGCGGCGCGGTGGATTTTGCGGCGCTAGTTGAAGCCAGCGCCGATGACATTTCCCCACCCAGCGACGACCGGCCTTATTTCTTTCAGTTCGAGCGCGGGATTCCCTCAACCTTGCTGCCATTGACACTGCTCGCCGCGCTGGTATGTCTAGTGCTGCTGGCGCTCTTCGTCCGGCACTGGCATCGGACGCAGGACCCAGCCAGTCGCATCATGCCCGCGTACGTCGCCATGTTGGGCGTCGGTTTCATCGCGCTGGAAATCTACGCCATCCAGCAGACGCGGCTCTTCCTGGGGCATCCGACCTACGCCGTAACCATCGCGCTCGCGACCTTCCTCGTGGGCGGCGGGTTGGGCAGCGGCATGAGTCAAAGATTCTTGCGCGGACTTCTGGACAAGCGTCCCCAGTTCGCTACTTCCGCTATCCTTGCGCTTGCCATCGGATGGAGTCTCGCCTGGCAGCTAGTCGCGCCGCAACTGCTTGCCGCGGATTTGCCGCTGCGTGGCTTGGCCGTCATAGCACTCACGCTGCCGCTGGCGCTGTGCATGGGACTGCCTTTTCCCCAAGCGCTCGAAATCATCGCGCGCGGCGATAGGCGGCAAGTGGCGGTCGCCTGGTCGGTCAACGGGCTGATGACGGTCGTCGGCACGGTGGCCGCCGTCCTGCTGTCGCTGACATTTGGCTTCTCCGCGGTTCTATGGCTTGGCTGTGGCGCATACTCCATCGCGACCTTGATGCTGATATATGTGAATAGACAGGCGATAACATGAGCACAGAAAATAAAAATGCGGTCGATGAAGCCATACTGCTGCTGGCGAAGGTGGGCAGATGCTGGTCGCCGAGCTTTTCGCCGAGCAACTCTTCAGATGTACGGGAACTTGCCTTTGTCAGCGACTTGACCGGCAGCCCGCAGGTTTGGCGCAGCCGCCTTTCGGGCGGATTCCCAGAAGCTGTTACCGCTTTTGACGAGCAAGTCAACGCAGTTTTGTGGTCGCCGCGCGGCGATTGGCTGGCGGTTGAATCTGCGCCGGGCGGCGGCATGAATGCGCAAATCGACCTCGTGCGGGCCGACGGCAGCGCCCGCCGCCAGCTGACAATGGGCGCTGCGACCAACAACTGGCTTAATGCCTGGACAAAAGACGGCCGCTATGTGCTCTTTGCGTCGAACATGCGCCAAGCCAATTCGATGGATTGCTTTCGCGTTTGCATCGAGAGTGGGAGGACCGAAAAACTGGCGGAGAACGCCGGTACCGGCATCATCGAGGACGTCTCCGCTGACGGCGCTCGCATGCTTGTCAAGCGCGTCGTCTATCGCGGCGACAATAATGTGCATTTGCTAGACCTGTCGCAGAACCAAGAACGCTGCCTGACGCCGCATGAGCCGCCAGCAAGTTTTGATAATGCGCGCTTTGCGTCCGATGAGCACCATGTCTATCTAGCATCAAACCACGAGCGCGACATGGCATGTCTCTGCCGCCTGAGGCTTGGCGGAGACGGCGAATGGCGCATCCTGCGCGCGCGTGAAGACGCCGAACTGGTCGAATTCGCGCTCTGCCCGAAAGGCAATTTGGCGGCGATTGTTTGGAATAGCGCCGGCGCAAACGAACTGGAACTGCTTAACTTAAGCGACCGCGACAATCCGCGCGCGATTGAACTGCCTGGCGAAATCGCCACGGACCTGCGCTTTGCGCCTGATGGCTCCCAACTGGCTATCTGCCTTTCTGGTTCGCGGCTGCCGCAGGACATCTGGCTGCTGGACATGCAGACCCTGGCGCTGCGGCAGCTGACGCGCAGTCCGCGCGTCGGCGTCAATCTGGAGCGCCTGGGCGCGGCGCGGCTGCTGCGCTATTCGGCGCATGATGGGCTGCCTCTATCCGGCTGGTTTTATGCTCCGCCTGCCACAGACGCGCCCTACCCAACTGTTTTCAGTTTCCATGGCGGACCAGAAAGCCAGGAACAGCCGCGCTTCCGTTATGATTACCAGGCTTTGCTTTTGCGGGGCATTGCGGTATTCGCGCCGAATGTGCGTGGCTCGTCGGGTTTTGGCAAACGTTTTGTCAATCTGGACAATGGCGCGCTGCGCTTCGACGCTATTCAAGATATCGCGTCCTCCGCCCAACATTTGCTCGATTGCGGCATCGCCGCAGCGGGCAAGCTGGGCATCATGGGCGGCTCATACGGCGGCTATATGACTATGGCTGGCTTGACTGCATTTCCCGAGCTGTTTGCCGCCGGCGTGAATCTGTACGGCGTCGTCAATTTCAAGACTTTTTTCGAGCATACAGAACCCTGGATGGCCAGCATCTCCAAAATCGAATATGGCGATCCGTCAACAGAGGGCGATATGCTGGATGCCTTGTCGCCCATATACAAGCTGGATCGGCTTGTCGCGCCGACGCTGGTGCTGCACGGCGCGAACGATACCAATGTGCCGGTCCATGAAGCGGAACAAGTGGTGGCGGCATTAAAAATGCGCAATGTACCTGTTGAGTACATTCTGTTCCAGGACGAAGGGCATGGCTTCCGCCAGGAGCGGAATCGAATTCGCGCTGTCAGCGCGATTGTCGCATGGTTCGCAAAGCACTTGCTGCCGTCATAAAGTCCTTGGCGCTTCGACGATTTCGACTCTTCTGCCATGGTAGCATGGTAGCATGACAGACTTTGCCAGATTTGTTAGCATTGCGAAGAGAATTCTTTCCATATTGCGAAGGAGAGACCATGAGCGGGTTTTCAATCGGATGCGCCTTGTGGACCCTGGGCGCGACGCCTGATGTAGGTGCCTTGGCGCGGCAAATGGAAATCGCCGCCGCGATTGGCTGTACATCAGTGCAGCCCTGGGTCGTCAACGTCGAATATACGCCCTGCATATTGGACCCCGAAGTTGGCAGCGCCGCCGACCGCCGCGAGCTTGTCAAAATCGCCCAGTCGCTGGGCATCCGTTTCAGCGCATTTTGCGCGCAGTTGCAAGGCGCGGCGACTTATGGCGGCTTGGAAGAAGAAGACGGCTTGCGCTGGCGCATCAACAAGACCAAAGAAGCCCTGAACACAACTGCCGAGCTGGGTGGGACTATCCTAAGCACACACGCCGGCTTGCTGCCCGAAGACCGCGCTCATCCCGCGTATCAAACCCTGCTGCGCTCGGTCGGCGAAATCGCGCGACATAGCGAGCAAGTCGGCGTATACTTCGCGCTCGAGACCGGGCAAGAGACGCCGCAAGCGCTGAATGACTTTATCGACGAGATTGGCAATCCCTGGCTGCGCGTGAATTATGACCCCTGCAACCTCTTGCGCTATGGTTCGCAGGCGGGCACAGTCCAAGGCGTTCATATTCTGGGTGACAAAATCATCCATACCCATGCCAAAGACTGGCACCCCGAGACTTTGCAAGCGACTTGTGGAGAAGGGCTGGTGCCATGGGATGCTTACATCGCGGCGCTACGAGAAATCGCTTATGAGGGTGTCTTGGCGATTGAAGACGAGACCGGCAACGAAGATATGATCGATTCCATCAGGCGCAGCTATCAGTTCTTGCGGACATATCTCGATGATTAATGTCGGAATTCTGGGCGCGGGCGGCATTGCCGCGTTGAGCCACCTGCCGGAAATTGCCGCCGTGCATGGCATGCAAGTTACCCATATTTGCGGGCGCAGGGGAAGCCGTCTGCGGCTGCTCTGCGATCGCTTTGCCATACCGCGCTATTCGACCAGTTGCAAGGAACTGCTCGATGACGAGGACTTGGACGCGGTCATCGTGGCATTGCCGCATCCGCTGCATGCCGAAGCAGGCTTGGCGGTCCTGGAGCGTGGCTTGCACCTTTTCATGCAGAAGCCGCTTTGTACAAGCCTGTCAGAAGCCGATCAACTTGTCGCCGCCAGCGAAGCGCGGCCGCAGCAGATTGTCTATTGCCGGCCCTCCTTCGGTCCAGTCGTCTATGCGATGCGCCGGCAAATTGCCACTGGCGTGATTGGCATGGTTTCCGGCGCGCTGGCGCGCCACAGCCATGGTGGTCCTGAAGTCTATTACGCCGAAGTAAGCGACGCTTTTGAAGAACCGCGCGCTGCCGACGATTTCTGGTTTTTCGACGCCGCCGCGGCTGGCGGCGGCGCGTTGATTGACATGGGCGTTTACGCGATTGCGAATTTGCTTGCCTTGCTCGGCAAAGCCAGCGCGGTAACAGCGCGCATGACGACGGTGAACAAACCGACTACCCTGGAAGACACCGCCACGCTCATCTTGGATTTCGAGAATGGCGCACTGGGCACGGCCGAAACCAGTTGGTGCGATGCAGCCAGGTCCTCATATTTGCGGGTACATGGCAGCAGGGGCAAGCTGCTGCAAGACGGCGACGCGCTGCGTCGTATCCGTCCCAGCTCGGCTGAGCGCGAGTGGGCAGCGCCGATTGTTGAGACCCTGCCGCTTCCCGAAGCAGCCAACCAACACCTGGAATGGCTGCGCTGCATCGAAGCGGGCGCGCAGCCCGAATTATCAAATCTATGGATGGCGCGCCATGTGACAGAGATTATGCAGGCTGCGCTTGTGTCCAACGCAGAGGGACGGCGATTGACCCTGCAAACGCAGCCCTTCCCGCTTTAGGCTTTATTGTCTTCGCTCAGGTCGAGCACCGACGCCCGCCAAATATCGCGGTTATATTCGGCTATGGTGCGGTCGGATGAGAAAAAGCCACTGCGCGCCGCGTTCAAAATTGACATGGTCGTCCAGCGCTCGCGGTCGGCATAAGCGGCCATCGCCGCCTGATTGCATGTCAGATAGCTGTCAAAATCGGCGCATAACATGTATTCATCGTGATGCAGCAGCGAATCCACAATGGGACGGAAGAGCTGGGTATCGCCGCCAGAAAACTGCCCATTAGCAATCCAGTCAATCGCCAGGCGCAAATCTTCATTCAAATCGTAATATTGCCATGGATAATAACCGCCTTCTTTTGCCGCATAAACCTCTTCTGTTGTCAGCCCGAACAAGAAAAAGTTTTCGGCACCGACGCGATCGCGGATTTCGATGTTCGCCCCGTCCAAGGTCCCGATGGTTAATGCGCCGTTGAGCGCGAATTTCATATTGCCCGTGCCCGAGGCTTCTTTGCCGGCCAGGGAAATCTGCTCGGAGATGTCAGCCGCCGGGTAGATAAGCTGCCCGGCGCTAACATTGAAGTTCGGAATAAAGACGACGCGCAATATATCCGCCGAAACAGGGTCGCGGTTGACAACTTCCGCTACCGAGTTGATTAGTTTGATAATCAGCTTTGCCATGTGATAGCCGGGCGCGGCTTTGGCACCAAAGATAAATGTAAGCGGAGCCAGCGCCGTCTTGCTGTCGGTCTTCAGCTTTTGATAAAGATGAATGATATGCAAGGTCTTGAGCAGTTGTCTTTTGTATTCATGCAATCGCTTGACCATGACGTCAAACATGGACTTCGTGTTGACGCTCAAGCCGAGCGCGCTTTCGATGTAGTCGGCGAGCTGCGCTTTGTTGGCTGCTTTCATCGCGCGCCAAGCTTTCCGAAACGTTTCATCATCAACGAAGGCTTCCAAAGCGCGCAGTTCTTCCAGGTCGCTCAGCCAGCCCGGTCCGATAGTATCCGTGATGAGCTGCGCCAGCATGGGGTTCGCCAACTGGATGAAGCGGCGCGGCGTCACGCCGTTGGTCTTGTTGCCAAACTTTTCCGGCATCATCTGCGCGAAGTCGCGGAAGACCTGCGTCCGCAAGAGTTCGGATTGCAGCTCTGCCACGCCATTGATTGAATAGCTGCCGACGCAAGCCAGGTTTGCCATGCGCACCTGCTTTTCCGCGCCCTCTTCGATGATGGACAGGCGCGTAACGCGCTCCGGATCGTTGGGGTAGGTCATGCGCACGCTGTCCAGGAAGCGGTGATTGATTTCGTAGATTATCTCCAGATGGCGCGGCAGCACACGTTCCAGCAGCCACAGCGGCCATTTTTCGAGCGCCTCTGGCAGCAGCGTATGCTGCGTGGCTGCGAATGTGCGCGTTGTGATTTCCCAAGCCCGTTCCCAGGGCAATCTGTACTGGTCGACCAACAGCCGCATCAATTCGGCGATGGCGATAACCGGATGCGAATCGTTGAGATGGATGACCGCCACTTCTGGCAGTTCGTCCCATTCCACGTTCTTTATCCTAAAGCGTTTGATGATGTTATCCAGCGAGCAGGCGACAAAGAAATACTGCTGTTTGAGGCGCAGTTCTTTGCCTTGCGGCGTATTGTCGTTGGGGTAGAGAACTTTTGTAACATTTTCCGAGCTGGTCTTTTGTTCGACCGCGCGCGTGTAGTCGCCGACATCAAATAACTGGAGATCGAATTCGCGCGTGGCGCGCGCGCCCCAAAGCCGCAGCATATTGACGGTCTTGGTCTGGTAGCCGGGCACCAGGGTATGATAGGGCTGTCCCATAATGGTCTGCGCCGGAATCCAGCGCGCGCGATAATTCCCCTCGCTGTCGTGATAGTTCTCGGTATAGCCGCCAAAGCCGACTTCTACCATATCGTCCGGTTGCGGGAACTCCCAGGGGTTGCCGTAGTAAAGCCAATCGTCTGGGCTTTCGACCTGCCAGCCGTCGCGAAAGCTCTGCCGAAATATGCCGTATTCATAACGGATGCCATAGCCGACGGCTGGGATATTGAGCGTCGCCAGCGAATCCATGAAACAAGCCGACAGCCGTCCCAAGCCGCCGTTGCCCAAACCCGGCTCGATATCCAGTTGGCACAAGTCCGCCAAGTCGATGTTATGCTGGCGCATGGTTTCGCGCGCGAAACCGTAAGTCTTCGTATAGAGCAGATTCTTCTCCAATTGTGGTCCAAGCAGATATTCCGCCGACAAATAATAGACGAATTTGGGATTCTGGCGGAAGTATGCGTCAACATTTTGCTGCCAGTTGAACATCATATAGTCGCGCACGGTATGCGCCAAAGCCATATACAGGTCGTTGCGCGTGGCGGTGTAGATGGCTTGCCCGCGCGTGTAATAGAGGTTGTCGACAAATGCCTGAGCGAATTTTTCTTGACTGTGTTCAACTGGCGTGATGTTGTCAAAATATGCAACCATTATTTTTGTCCTTTTTCTATCCTTCCCATAACGCGCGGGCTTCCGCAGCTTCATTTTGTTTCATCTGCTGATGATCGCCCGATGCCACTCTCTCATTTATAGCATAATTGTAATTCATTTTTTGTAACTTTCGCTTATTCGGGTGCATTCGCATCAAAATCATTTTGAGAAAATGACATCATTTTGAGAATTAGACTCATAAAAAGCGAACTGTAGCTGCGGCGCTGTCAGTCTGCGCGCCCAGCGCTGTAAATTATTTGTGCCGCGTCGCTTTGTCGCATTCCCAGCGCAATCGCGCTAGAATCGCGCAATTGCCTCAGACGGAAATCGAAAATATGCGCCGACCAAATATCCTCATTTTGTACACCGACCAGCAGCGCTGGGATACCTTGAGCGTCAACGGCAATGCCGAGATTCTGACGCCGAATCTTGATGCGCTGGCTGCCACGGGCACGACATTCACACATCATTTTGTGCAGAACCCAGTTTGCATGCCCAGCCGCGTCAGTATGCTATCGGGGCGCTATCCGTCTAGCCTCGGCATCACGCGCATGGGCGTGCCGGTCCCGCAAGACCTATTGACCCTGCCACGCATTTTGAAGCAATACGGCTATCGCACAGCCAATATCGGCAAGCTGCATTTTCTGCCGCACGCCAACCGCGATCACCGCTTGCCGCACCCAGATTATGGCTTCGATCACTTGGAAATCTCGGATGAACCGGGCGTATACGAAGACGCCTACCGCGCTTGGGCGCGCCAGCGCGCGCCGCAGCAGATGGACCGCATCAGCGCTGGCATCCCGCCGGCTACCCGCACTTGGTACCGGACAATGGGCATTGACGACGAAGTCCAGCACCGTGGCGATCCAGAGGGACGCTTCGACTTCGACGGCGGCATCCCCTTTGAAGCTGACGATGACCTGACGCATAGCGCTTTTGTCGCCGAGCAGACTAGCGAGTTCATTCGGCAAAAGAAACCAGAACCCTTCCTCTGCATTGCTGGATTCTATTCCCCGCACGCGCCTTGGATGGTCCCGCGGAAATACCTCGATCTTTACGAACCCGCGCGCCTTTCGCTGCCGGCCTTCCCGCCCGAAATCGATAAGCAGCGCCCAGCGCAGCCCAGCCAGCGCTTTTCGGACGCGCATCTGCGCCGCGCCAAGCAGGGCTATTACGCCATGATTAGCGAAGTCGACGATTGCATTGGCAGGATCCTCCAAGTTTTGGACGCGACCGGCCAGCGCGGCAACACCATCATCGTTTTCACATCCGACCATGGCGAGTGGTTGGGCGAGCAGCTCAAGTTTGGCAAAGGCTACCCAGCCGATGATGCCGTCAGCCGCGTACCATTGATCCTATCCGCGCCCAATGGCATGCCCGGTCAGCGAGTTGATGGCATTGTCGAAGCAGTTGATATCCTGCCGACGCTATTGAGTTTGGCTGGCATGCAAATCCCGCCGACATTGCAGGGGCTTAGCCTGAGTGACGTGGTTCTAGCAGGCGCGCAAACCGGCAAGGCAGCGGCTATAACCGAGGGTCATGGCTGGAAGTGCCTGCGAACGCGCGATTATCGCTATTTGATTCACAGCGACGGCAGAGAATGTCTCTGGCATATCGCATCGGATCCTGGCGAATATGTCGATGTTGCCGCCGTGCCTGCCCATCAGCCGGCGCTGTCGGACTGCCGCCGAGAGCTGCTGCAGCGCTTACTGCAAATGGAAGTTCCGCTCGCGCGAACCTGGACATATTGAAGCGGCTTCATCACACTTTGCCGTCGTAGAGCCGCGAGCTCATCCCGCCATCGATTGTCAGCACAGTGCCCGTGATGTAAGCCGCCTGGTCGCTGACGAGGAATGCCACGCCCAGCCCGACATCTTGCGGTGTTCCCATCCGCTCCAGCGGGATGTATTGAAGCCGATGCGCCAAGACTTGGTCGAGTTTGTCGCGGCTGTTCCAAGCTTCGGTCATAATTGCGCCGGGCGCGATGGCGTTAACGCGGATGCGCGGCGCAAGTTCGGCCGCCAGGCTCTTGGTAAAGCCGACGATGCCGGCTTTGGAAGCTGCATAAGCGCTCAAGCCGCCCAGCGTTGCCGAAGCGTTGACCGACGACATATTCACGATTGCCGCGCCCGCGCTTTTTCGCAGGCTGGGCAGGCAGGCTTTTGTCAGCAAAAACATGCCGCGCAGGTTCACGCTTTGCAGGGTATCCCATTCCGCTGCCGACATCTTGTCGAGCTTGAGGACCTGCGTTATGCCGGCATTGTTCACCAAGATGTCGATTTGCTGATAATGACTGACCGCGGCTGCCACCATGGCTTGTACGCTTTTTTCAGCGCGCAGGTCACAGGCGAAGTAACGCGCCTCGCCACCAGCCGATTGGATCGCGGCGGCGACGCGCGTGCCGCTATTATGGTCAATTTCCGCAATGGCAACCGCCGCGCCCCGCGCCGCCAGGACCCGCGCCGCGCCCGCGCCGATGCCGCTGCCAGCGCCGCTGACGACAGCTACTTTGCCGGCTAAGCTGTCCATGCTGTCCACGCTGACCATGCTGTCCACGCTGACCATGATTAGACGAAGGGGTAATCGCTATGCGCGAATTCGGCAACGCGCTGCCATAGATTTTCTACGGCGCGCATGTCATCGCTGTCGAGGTCGATTTTCTGTGGGTCGCGGACATAGGCAGAGCCCAAGACGCCCCGCCGCCACAAGACATATTTGTGCAGAGTAATGCCATAGACAGCCGCGTAATTCAAGAGCGGCAGCAACTGGTAATGGATATGTTCCGCCTGCTCATCTTCGCCAGCTTGGTACAAATCATAGATGCGGACTTGAATATCCATGAAGCCGCCAGCCGGCATATTGCCGCAAGCGCCACGCTTCAGCTCGTCTATCAGATAGATGCCGTTCGCGCCGCCGAAGACGCCCTGGCAATGCCCCGTATCCAAATCCAAAATCTGATTGATGTGCTGCAAGATTGGGATGGTTTCCTCTTTGATATAGGCGATGTTTGGCTCGGCTGCCAAGAGCTCGACCAGTTCACCGGGCGACAGCGGACTGCCGATTGGCGCTGGCGCGTTTTGAATCATGAGCGGGCGGTCGAATTGCGCCAGGGCGCGATAGTAGCTTTTCAGATCGGCTTTGCTAGCTTTGCGCAAATAAGGCGGCATCGCCATCAGCGCGCTTGCCTCATATTTGCTGGCATGGCTGGCGAATGTCAAAGCCGCATGCCGCGTTAGTCCTTGTACGCCGACCACAAGCGGGGCAGCCCCGTCAATTGCTTTCGCGGCGAATTCGACCACAGCGAAACGCTCGGCGTCGCTCAATGTGAAGAATTCGCTTGCCAGGGCTGGCAGGACCAATCCATGCACGCCGGCCCGCAGACAATAGTCAATCTGCTTTTGGAAGCTGCGCCAATCGATGCTGCCATCGTCGGTGAAGGGCGTTTGCAGAATTTGAAATATGCCAGCTAGCACAATTCACCTCGTCATTTTTGTCTATACATAGTCTTGTTGCAGCCATTCTCATAAACGATACAGGTCTATCGCAGCAATTATTTTACACGACTGCGTAGCCATTTTGCACCCGAAAATTTGCACCCGAAATGGATATAATGGATACGTTAGCGGGGCAATCGCAGCAAATTTCTTCACAACATAGACAGCGAGGATCGCGGACGGCGCAGGTGCTAGATCTAGGCGGCGCAGCCAAAGTTCTCTTGGAGTTCTCTTGGAGTTCTCTTGGAATGAGTAGCGGCGGGACCGGCGTCGGTGGCGGAGTTCCTTGCGCGGACGCGCATATCGAAATGGGTATCCGCCGTCAAGCTGCTGATGAATTAAGCACCGAAGTTCGGCGGTCCGTGTCGGAAGTCCGTGTCGGAAGTCTGTGTCGGAAGTCTGTGTCGGCGGGCTGTGTCGGCGGGCTGTGTCCACGCGCCCCACGCGCCCCACGAGCCCTTTGCTGTCTTTGCGCTGAAATAAATTTGATGCAATTGCCTGTATACGCTAGCATTTCCGCTGCTGGCGCTAGTCAACTGTTTTCTGATCTGGGACCAGCTGCCACATGATGAAAAACGCGGCCAAGCCCAAGCTGCCAGCAATGAAACCTACCAGCGTGAAGTTGCCATTTGAAGTGGCATAGACCAATGCGCCCAGGGCCGCGCCCAAGACACGTCCGAGCGAGTGCGCGCCCATGTTGGCGCTCATCATCACCGCGCGTGATTTTGGCAGAATCTCGGTGAACAGCGGCAGCGCCGCAACAATCGCGGCTTCGATGGCGATAAACATGATGAATATGGCGAACATCGCCAGCGGCAGACTGAATGAAAGATTGGGGATGATGAAAAAGCAAATCGCCGCGATTAACATGCCCGTCATTGAGGTGGCTTTGGTCCCAAGCCGGTCGGCGACGGCGATAACGATAAACTCGCCAATGACCTCTGCCAGAGCAATGACAATCGTTACCGCCCCCAGCGCCGTGAGAACCAAGCCAAAGGAATCCTCCATCCATAGACCATAATTGATGAAGAAAATTTCATGCGCGAGCGTCAGGCAGATGGAGTACATTAGCGCGAAGACAGCCGGCGGATGGGCGCTGACCGCGCGCAAGGCGGTTAATGGATTGATGATGCGTATCCGCTCGTGGCTGGCATCGGGCAATTCGTCGGATTCCACGAATAGCCATAATGCCACCGCGCTCAGCGCCAGCGCGACTGCCAGAAAAACGAAGACGGACTGGAGATTGCTCTTGTCTAGCAAGAAGCCGGCAACTGGCGCGGCGATAACCAGTGACAGGGCCCAGCTCAACTCGGAAATGCCCATCACGCGGGCGCGCCGGCCAAATGGCACCAAGTCGCCCAAATAAGCTTGGAAGGTCGGGTCGTAGATGGTCTTGCCGATGCCGAAGGAGAACATCACCAGCACAAAGACGCCATAGTCGGCGAATACCGCGCCCAGCATACTCATGCCTGTCATCATCAGCAGCATACCAAGCATCACAACCTTGCGCCCGTAATGTTCGGAAATTATCCCAAGAATCGGACTGAGCAGCCCAGCCCCGTTGGTCAATGCAATCACATTCTGGATGCTGTCGGCTGATACATTGAAAGCGGCGGCAATTGCGGAAACAAAAGGGTAGGGGAAGCGCCGAGAAATGTTGATTACCAAGCGCCCCAAGACGATTGCCAGAATCGACTTGACAATCTTGGCTTTGAAGAATGGCTCGCTATCGCGCGTCGTATTCATCTGCAATCCAGCGGCTGTGATTGGCAATGATGCGCCCGGCCGCGCCTATTCAAAATTATGAGTCTTCTCGCCGTGGGGCGACGCGCTTAATCCGTAGCGGAGTCGAAGAGGATTCTATCACATGCCGGCACAAAATCCGTCAGTGCTCGATAGTTCGCGGCGAATTCTTCGGCGCGCGCCCCAACCACGAGCGTGGGAACCATGTTCAGTGTATGCCGCCTGGTGCTTAAGTCCTCCATATTGCCGTGGTCGCTGACTACGATAAAGAGCCCCTCGTCGGGCTGCCATTCTTCTAAAACGCCCGCCAGCACTTCGTCAAAAGTCTGCAATATACTTATCCCGCGCGCCAAGGGACCGCGATGCCCGATGCGATCCGTCAGCCAGTGCGAATGGAAGGCGAAGTCGTAATCGCGCGCCAGTTTCACCAGCAATTTTCCCGCTTGCCGCGGCGAATAATCGGGTAAACCCGCGATGCCCAAATGACGCCGCCAACTGTCGGTAGTCCATTCCGCGGTCAGCGCGCGCTGCTGCAGGACATCGTTTACAGAGAAGTGCGCTTGCCCAGATTCATAAGCCGCCTGCTGGATGCTGGAGCGAAGCGTTTTGCCACGGGCGAAGTCGTATAAAAGTCGCGGCGGATATGCAGTCAGCAAACCAGCGGTCTTGCCGCGTTGCGTCAGTGATTTGAAATAACTGTGCTGGGCGATGATTTTGCGCGTCGCTTGGTCGGGTTTTGGTCCATAGTGCTTGCCAATCAGCTTGGGCACATTTAAGCCAGTCAGCAGGCTGGCTTGCGCAGTCCCGCTTTGCGGGTGCCCGGCGACGCCTAAGCAGGCATCGGTTGGCAAGAAAGCCGCATTTGGGCTTGTAAGCACACCGGTCTTTGCCAGCCAGCGCTTGCCATTGCTCAGACGATGCAAGGTGGGTAAATCGGCGGCTGCGAAGGGATTGACGCGCGCGTCATCCGCGCCTAAGCCAATGCCATCCAAAAATAGCGTCAGGATATGCGCGCCGGAAGGCTTCATCGCAAGAGGGGCAAGCGGAGCAAGTGGACTAACTGCATAATGCGCGCGGCAGTCAAGATCATAGCTTGTTTTTGTCATAAGCGAGCAGGAAAGGATTAGTCTTCCTCTCGTGGCCGATGGTGGTCGCGCCCATGTGGCCGGGCAAGACGCGCGTGGCCTCAGCCAACGGCATCAGCTTATCGTAAATCGAACGCATCAGCAGCGCATAGTCGCCGCCAGGCAAATCCGTGCGTCCGATGCTGCCGGCGAAGAGCGTATCGCCACTGAAGAGGACGGATTGCTTTGCCATCAACAGGCTGACATGGCCCGGCGCATGCCCAGGCGTATACAGCGTTTGCAGGCGGATGGCGTCCAGCTCGATGATTTCGCTGGCGCTGGTCATAAGGCAATCCGGCTGCGCGGCTGGCGCGATGTCGTCCAAGCCAAACAATTTGCCTTGCGCGGGCAAATCCGCCAGCCAAGGCAAGCCCTCTGCGTGCAGATAAAATGGAATGCCCAAGTCGTCTTTTATCGCTTTACTGGCCATGACATGGTCGAGGTGAGCGTGCGTCGCGATCATCATCTGGATGCGCCAGCCGCGCTCGGTGGCTGCGTTTAGGATGACTGGCGCGCTAGCGACCGGGTCGATAAGAATCGCGTTCTTCGTTTCGCTATCCGCCACCAGATAAGCGTTGGTGGCAAATGCGCCCAAGGTCATGCACAGGATTTCAATTGCCATGCGCTCTCCTTTTCCGTTTCCGTCAAGCCGCCGCGCGGGCTCGTACCATGTTTATCAGTTCAGATAATTCTTGCATATTTAACAAGGCGGCGGCGACAATGAATGCCAGCAAGCCCGCGGTCGCCTGCGCGAGCAGGCGCGCGATTTCCAGCGGCAGGCTGCTGCCAGACAGCCATGCTTGCCACAGCATGTCCAGCAGAATGATGACCGCAGCCATAACCAACGCCGCGGTCAGCGATTTGATGAGGCTGCTCGCAAGCGAGCCTTCGCGGATGCCGCTCCAGCGGCGGCGCAAGATAACCAGCAGGCAAAGCACTTCGAAGATCACGCCCAGGGAATTTGCAAAGGCCAAGCCGCTCACATTGCCAATATAGGGTTCGTAGCCAAGGGCGGGGAATGCGCGCGCGACCGAGTTGATGAACCAGCGCGAATCAACTGTTGACACGTCGCTCAGCGCAATGGCGAAGACAAAGTTGAGCGCCGCCCCGCCCAACGCCGCGTACAAAGGGGTCCAGGTGTCTTTGTCGGCGTAAAAGCTGCGGGCGGCTACTTCTAGCGCGCAATGCGCGATAAGCCCCAGCGTGAACATACTCAGGGTGCTATAGACCAGCGTCGAGGCAGCCGCGTCGAAAGCGCCGCGTTCCAGCAAGCCAATTAGCGACCTGCCCATCACGATTAAAGCGACGGCGGAGGGGATGCTGCTCACCAGGACAAAGCGCAGCGCGCCGGACATCGCGTCGCGCTTGCCATCAAGGTCGCGTACCTCACTCAGGGCAGCCAGCGTCGGGAAAATCACAATGCCCATCGCCGTGCCAATCAATGTCTGCGGGATTTGCATCAAGCGCCAGCCCCAATCCAGAGCGCTTACCGAGCCGACGCTCAGCCGCGATGCGATGTTGTTCATCACTAAGAAATTCAGCGCGAAGACTCCAAGCCCGCCAATGCGCGGCAGCATCAGACGAATGACGCGCCATAGGTCCGGGTTCCTCCAGCCGAGGCTGCGCTTCCAGGTCATTTTGTAGCGAATGAGGCCCGGAACTTGGATGCCGAAATGCAATGCCGAGCCGATGACCGCGCCTAGCGCGATGCCATGCACGCCATAGCCGGGCAGCAAAAATATGACGCCGAACAATATGCCGATATCAAACATGATTGGCGCGAGCGCCGGCAAAAGAAAATGCTGATGCGAATTGAGGATGCCGCTGAAGATGCCGCTTATAGAAAAGATGATCGTGCTTAGCAGGAGGATGCGCATCATTTCAATCGTGTTTTGCGCGGTGGCGGCGTCAAAACCGGGCGCGACCACCGCGCGCGTGAACCATGGTGCCAGCAGGAAGACCAGCGCGCTCAAAAGCAGCGCCAGCGTGAATATCGTATTGAGAAGGTTGCTGGATAAGCGCCAGGCGGCGTCGGCCTTGCCGCGCGCCAAATAGCCGCTGAACACCGGGATAAAGGCATGCGTCAATGCACCGCCGGAGATCAATACCACGATAAGCTCGGGAATGCGGTTCGCCGCGACATAGGCGTCCAGTTCGCTGCCGACGCCAAATGTCCTGGCGATGATCAGCGTTTGAAACAGGCTAATCACTTTGGCAGCCGCAAAAGCCACCATCACAGTCAGCGTCGAGCGCGCGATTTTACGATTGCGCTGGAGTTGCCGCTTGCCTGGGGTTGAAGGCTGTGTTGAACGCTGTAATGAGGACGCCATGCAGCTTCCTAGTTAAGCGCGGCCAGCGCCGCGCGCGCTTCGTCATAGTTGGGATTATAGGCCAGCGCCCGCCGGAAGGAGACTGCGGCTTGCCCGGGCTTGTCCTGCGCTAGGAAAACCAGCCCTTGCCAATAATAGGTTTCTTCAATTTCTTCGGCGTTGTTCAGGTTAACCTGAACCAAGCTCAATACATCGTCGTACCTGCCCAGCTGATAATAAGCCTCGAAGGCACCAAACTGATACCACATCATGCGCCAGGGTGGTCCCAAACGGCGTGATTGATCGTATGCCGATGCCGCTTCTTGGTATCGCCCCAAGGCGACCAGTGATGTACCCATATTGAACCAAGCGAAGGCATCGCTGGGGTTCAAGCGCGCTTCCGTCTGCGCGACATCAAATGCGAGCTGCGCCGCGGCTCCTTCATCCCAGTGACTTGCCAGGAGCCCGCGCAAGATGTCTTCGCGCTGTGGCTCGTAAACGACGATGAAACTGCGGTTGAATGCCTGCCAGTCCTTGTCAACTTCGGCGTAACTTATCGCCACGCCTTGCGCGCCTTCGCCAACGCCCAGGAAGCTGTCAAAAAAATAAAAGCGCTGGTAAGCGTCATTGTAGGCGACCAGGGCGCGATAATGTCCAATCCAATCATAGGCTTCGAACATCGCGCCGGTCTCGATGACAACAGGGAAGTCATTGGCAAGCAGTCGCTTGAGCAGGTCTAGGCTGCCGCCCATGCGCGCTATCGCTTTCAGGTCGCTGGCTTCGTCCACAAATGCCGCCAACTCGCGCGGGCTGACGTTTTTATCTTCGCGATTCGGTTTGAGCGCGCTGCCCGCAACGGCTTGACCCTCTTGCCAGCCGTAATAGCTCATCGCCATAGTAATGGTAGCCGGACCGCAGTTGTTCCAAGTCTGCTGCTGGTGCAGGATGCCGTAGATTCTGGCTGAAGCGGGCAGGTCGCCGCCAGCCAGGTTGACCGGCGCGGCGGTGCTGCTGTTTGCAGCTGTTGCCGCGGGCAAGGTTGGCGCAGGAAGCGTGGATTCAATAGAGGCAATTGTGGCAGTTGTGGCAGTCGCTGCGACTGTAATCGTTGCTGCGGGCTGGGCGCTTGGCAGGGGCGTGGTCGATGGCATGGCGGTCGCCACGATTACTGGGACGGGGCTGGCGGGCGGGCTTGGGCTGTCAATTGCTAGCGGCATATCCAAAAGCGCCAGCGCATCGCCTTCGCTAGAACGCGAAGCCAAAGTTGGAAAGACCCCGCCCATAGGCGTTGCTTCTTTGAACATGCGCATAAAGGGCAGCTGGTCAATCACGCGCTGCTGCTGTGCCGGCTGCAATACTTCGCGGAAACCGACGATTGCGCCGGCGACGCCGCCCACAATGAGCAGCGCGAATAGAATGAGGCTCCACAAGAGCAGCTTGGGCGGACCTTTTAAGTCCGCATTGTGCGTATGCAAATAGTAGCTGCGGCTCGGTTGCGTTTCGTCGAGATCGCGCACAAATGAATCCTAGCGATAATTGTAGCTTGATACATTATTCAAGCAGGCTGCAATGGTCATTTTGTTTCGGCTGGTTTGGATGGCGATGCCTTGCGGCCAGTATCGTGCTTTTCGTCCTATATTACGCTCTAAATATGGTTGCAGTGATTATAGCGTATTCTATGAATAGCTTTGCGCGTCAAGATAGGATTGCAATATGACCCTGGCCGCAAGGTCGTCAATCGGCTCATCGGCTTTGCGCTTCAGTTGACGCGCCATATCGCGCGCTTCCGCGCTAGTTAGATATTCGCTGACTTCATATACCGGCAGGTCTGTATAGCCGCGCAGCCCTTCGATCCAGCGCTTAACTTTATCCGCTTGCAGCGCTACACCCGGCGGCGCATTGGGATTGTGAGGTACGCCGACAACAAAAGCGCAAGCTCGCTCGCGGCGGGCAATCGCCACAATCTGCTCGAAATCTCGCGCGCGCGTGCTGCTGCGCAAGACGCTTAACTCGCGCGCGGCGATGCCCAGGGCATCGCTGACGGCAATGCCGATGCGCTTGCTGCCGTGATCGATGCCAATTATGCGACCAGTCATGCGGGCTGCCGCGCTTGAAAATCTATCCGGACCGCCAGCAGCGGCAGCCGATTCAAGCCTTCAGGAAATACTTCGATGGACACCCCAGCCGCAGCGTCCAATTCTGGCTGCGCCCGCAGTATCCGCAGCGCCTCCGCAATTGGCGCGCCCGCGAGCTTGGCAAGCAGCTTGTCCCTATCGAGCTGGGCAAGCAGCTGGCCGCTGCTACGAGCCTCGAATGCAAAGCGTTCTCCCGCTGTCAACTGCGTCAGCGGACCGCGGGCATATTGCAAAGTCTCTTCCAGCAAGGTCTTGTCGGGCGGCAGGCGGTCGCGCAGTCGCGCCAAAGCCAGCTGACGACCGTGGCGATCGTCAATCACCAGCGCCGATACAACAGCGCGCATGGTCAAAGTTAATTCTTGCGCCATCAGACCAGGCTCCGAGGAGAACGTCGTCCAATCTTTCCGCTCTTCTTCTATTGCAATTGATTCAATTATGATGACCTGTGATGCAGTTATATTGGATTGCATATCTTCATAGCCGAGCGACTGCAGCTGCCCGCGAACAATGTTGAGCAGCCGGTCCTTGTCGTCTGCGGCGACGACTTTGACCCGGCGCAGCATGCCACCGCTGGCTGGCGCGGGATTGCTGACTGTCGCGCTTTCCGCCAAAGGACCGATTATCAATTTGATCTGGTCGGCCGCAATGTTGCCAGCTTCTCCGCCATATTGCCGCATCGCCTCGAAGGGCGCATTCACCTTTTGCCCCACACCGCCGGGCAGGTAAGTATCCAGAACGGTGCGGAAGAACACAGGCATAGCCGTATCGCTGCTGATTATCGTATTGGCGGGGATGGTCAAAGGTCTGTCGGTCAAATTCGTGAATGTCGCTGTGCCGCGCGCCGGCACTTCATCAATGTTGCGGAAGCCTGTGGTCGGCAGGGTTGCGGTGGTCTCGACGGTGGCGCGCGCGAGTTGCGCCGGGATGATGCCATTTTCTAGGTCGATGCTGGTGACTGTGGCATCGGCGATGATGTCCACGGCGGCCTCAATGCTTTCCGCCCGCAAGCTCACTTTCACGGTTGCGCTCGGCACAAGCGCGTAAAGCGCCGCGCAAAATACCAGGACCAGCAGCGCCAAGACCAGCAGTCGTTCTGTAGTGGACCGCAAGCGGGATGGGTTGCGCTCCTTGCGCCAGACGCGGCTCGCTATGGATTTGAGTTCTTCGGGCGTTTGCGGCTTGCTCGGCTGTTGGTGGCGCGGCAAAAACACCTTTTGGCGTCCGCGTTTCCACTTGCTGTGGTCGCTGGTCGCGACCGAATCGAAGCAGCTGATATTGAGTTCTTTGGCATAGGCGATGATGTCGGCATCGCGGCTGACCAAAGCAAGCTGAATCGCCCGCCGGCGCGCTTCGCGCTGTACCAGAATCAAGTCCAGTTTGCGTTTGAAGAGTGATCCAGACGCGGGAAGAATTAGCAAGACGCGCTCGCCGCGCAGGTCCGATAGCCATTGCTTCACCGACGTAACCGTGTCGCTTGGGTCGAGCTTTAACTGTACAGTTTCTGCAGCCATGTCCTGCTTATGTAACTCGAATGTGTATCTCGAATGTGTAACTCGAATGCTGGGTTTCAGCTTTTGGGCTAGGCTTTGGCAATCAAATCGCGCGCTCGTTCGAGCGCCTCGCTGATTTTGCTGCTGTCTTTGCCGCCTGCCTGCGCCATCTGTGGGCGGCCCCCGCCACCGCCGCCGACAACCCGGGCGATTGGCTTGATGAGATCGCCCGCGCGCAAACCGTCTTTGACCAGCGCGTCGGTCACCGCCACCACGATTTGCGGGCGGCCCCTGATGTCGCTAGCCAGCACCATGACGCCTTTCTCCACCCGATTGCGGAACCAATCGGTCATTTCGCGCATGGTTTCCATAGGCACAGCCTCCAAGCGCACCAGCAAACCTTGCTTGCCGTTGATATTTTCCAAGTGACTGTCCAGCATCTCGTCAAAATCGGCCTTCGCCAATTTCCGCCGCAAGCCGTCAATCTCCCGCCGCGCGCCGGCAAGTTCTTGCTGCAAGCCACCGAGCCGCGTCGAGACAGCATCAGGCGCAGCGCCAAGCTGCTGGGCGACTTGCTCGAGCAGCGCCATTCTGCTTTGCGCATAGTCAGCCGCCGCCAATCCGGTCAATGCCTCGACGCGGCGGATGCCGGCGCTGACGCTGCTTTCGCCGCTAAATACAAAACTGCCAATTTCCGCCGTGCTTTGAACATGCAAGCCGCCGCATAATTCATAGCTATAGCGCTCGGACTCCGACTCGATTACAACTGTGCGCACGACGTCGCCGTATTTCTCGCCAAAGAGCGCCATCGCGCCTTCGCCACGTGCTTCGGCGAGCGTTTTGTCTTCGGCATATACGGCATAGTTGCGAAGCAGCGCTCGGTTGATTTCTTTTGCGATGCCCGCAAGCTCGTCAGCGCTCACTTTTTGCGGATGAGAAAAGTCGAAGCGCAGTCGATCGGGCGCGACCAGCGAGCCCTTCTGCTGGACGTGACTGCCCAAGCGCTTGCGCAGCGCCGCATGCAGCAGGTGCGTCGCCGTGTGGTTGCGGATGATACGCGCGCGGCGGTCGCGGTCTACGCGCGCGACAACAGCATCGCCGCGCTTGGGATTGCCCTCAATGACTTCGCCGACATGCACTACCAAGCCCGCCAGCGGCTGCTTCATGGATTCGACTTCGATAGTCCAGTCTTCAGCGGCGATTAAGCCGGTATCGCTCACCTGCCCCCCGGACTCGACGTAAAAGTTGCTGTCGCCTAGAACGACTTCGACTTTTTCACCGAGCAAGCAGCTTTCAACTTGGCGCTTGTCCTGTATCAGCGCCAAAACATTGCTTTCACAAGGCGCGTCTTGATATGGATTGTAGCCGGGGCTTTTATCGCTCAAGCCGCCAGCTTCGCTCAGCCTGTCAAGCAAGGCTTTATAGAAATCGCTGGATTCAATCGCGCCCATGGCTTGGCCGCCGCCACTGATACGGGCGTGCTCGGCTTCCGCGGCCGCGAAGCCGGCTTCGTCAACGCTGAAACCCCGCTCCTCGGCGACATCTTTGGTAACTTGGAAGGGCAAGCCCAGCGTTGCCTTAAGGTAAAAGGCTTGCGCGCCTGCCAGAAGTCCAGACGGCAGCAGTTTTGAAAGCATGTCGTCCAACTCAATGAGTCCGCGCTCCATCGTCAGGCGGAAGCGTTCTTCTTCTTGGGTGATGACGCGCTTGATGCTGTCGGCTTGTTCGACGATTTCGCCATAATGCCCACCCATGATGTCCATGACCGAGTCGGCGACTGCGGCAAGGAAGGGTTTATCCAAGCCAATCTTGCGCCCATAGCGCGCCGCCCGCCGTATCACGATGCGGGGAATGGCGGCGCGACCTTTGGCACCGGGGAAAACGCCATCGCTAATGAGAAAGACAGCCGCGCGGATATGGTCGGCTATGACGCGATAAGGCACGATATTGGCATCGCGCTCCGCATCGCTATGCCCCGTCAGTTCCTGCGTCCGCTTGATTATCGGCATGAAGAGATCGGTCTCGTAGGTAGCTTCGACGCCTTGCAAGATGGAAGTGATGCGCTCGAAGCCCATGCCCGTGTCGACGCCGGGCGCGGGCAGCGGTTCATCCCAGCGTCCGCTGTGTTCGGCGTCGGCTTGCTGGCGATTGAATTGCATAAACACCAGATTCCATATTTCGAGGAAGCGATCGTCCTCCGCTTGCAGCAGCGCAATTATGTCGTCTTCACCTGAATGCGGCTGCTTGTCCCAATGGATCTCCGATGTTGGACCGCAGGGTCCGGTATCAGCCATCTGCCAAAAATTGGTGGCGGGCCCCATGCGCGCGACCCGCTTTGGGCTGATGCCGACATCCTTGACCCAGCAATCAAAGGCTTCGTCATCATTTTCATAGACCGTGAAGACCAGGCGCTCGGCTGGCAGCTTATAAACTTCGGTCAGCAGTTGATAGGCGTATTGAATCGCATCGCGCTTAAAATAATCGCCGAAGCTGAAATTGCCCAGCATCTCGAAGAAAGTGTGATGCCGCGGCGAGGGACCGACGTTTTCCAAGTCATTGTGCTTGCCGCTGACGCGCATGCACTTCTGCGAAGTGGTTGCGCGGCGGTAGCTGCGCTTGTCTAAGCCCAGGAAGACATCTTTGAATTGCACCATGCCGGCATTGGCAAACAGGAGCGTCGGGTCCTTGGCTGGTACAAGAGAAGACGAATCGACCCGCTTATGACTCATTTCCTCGAAATAGTCGAGGAAAGTCTGCCTGACTTCCGCGCTGCTCATTGTTTGCATGCTCTGATTCCCTGTCTTTGATATGAAGATCTTGCCCCGGACCAGTCCGCGCCGATTCCCAGACTAGAATAATGATAACCCAGTCGCTTGACAAGACTATGGCTAGAACCAGAGCAATCGCACCATAATATATACTAGGGCAATCGCTTCAAAATCCATAACTGTCGAATTTAACATCAAACTGATGAATTGTAGGGTCGAGCCTTGGACTCCGTTGAAATACTCGATTTCCCCCACCCCAAACCCGTTCGCCATCTCTATGGCGAACTTTCCCATCAAGAGGGAGGGGCTTTAACAGCCCATTACGGGTCAGAAAGCTCCCCTTCCCTCATTTTGGGGATGCTCGCCATAGAGATGGCGAGGAGGGGTCGGGGTCACGTAGACATAGCCTACGGGATGGGGGTGTTTTTCAACGTTTGGCATTTTGAGAGATAGAGCTTGATGCCCCAATAATCTGAAATGCACCCCTCGCTAAGTCTTTGCCTGAACAAGCAGCGGCAGCTATGGTATACTGCTTGCCTGACGATGAATCCAGGTAACGAGAAAATAGCAATGGCGACAATCGAAGAACAAGTCGAAGTGTTGATGTCGGGCGCGGCTTATGGCGACCCAGCAACGCGCGACAACATGGCGAAGGACCTGCGCGAACGGCTGCTGGAATGCGAGGCGGAAGGGCGGCCGCTGCGCGTCTATTGTGGCTATGACCCGCGCACTGCCGATTTGCACTTGGGGCACACAATCACCATGCGCAAGCTGCGGCAATTCCAGGACTTTGGGCACGACGTTACTTTCTTGATTGGCACCTTCACCAGCTTGATTGGCGACCCATCCGACAAAGACTCGGCGCGCGATCAATTGACCAGGCAGGATGTCGAAGAAAATGCCCGCACCTATGCCGAGCAAGCCTTCAAGATTCTCGACCGCGAACTGACACGGGTGCGCCGCAACGATGAGTGGCTGGCAACGCTGGATTTTGCCGACATCATCCGACTAGCCAGTCATTTCACTGTGCAGCAATTCTTGGCTAGGGAAAACTTCGCCAAGCGTATCGACGACGGCAAAGCCATCCATTTGCACGAATTTTTCTATGCGCTCATGCAAGCCTACGACGCCGTCGCCCAGGAAGCGGATGTGCAGGTCGGTGGACAAGATCAGTTGTTTAACATCTTGGTGGCGGGGCGCAAATTGCAGACCGGTTTGGGACAAAAGCCGCAAATCGCGGTCATCATGGGCGAGAGCCTGCCCGGCACCGATGGCGATGTCAAAATGTCAAAGAGCCTGGGCAATCATATTCCGCTTTTGTCCGAACCTTGGGATATGTTCGGCAAGGTCATGAGCCTGCCAGACAAAGCCATGGGCATCTATCATAAGTTGATTTTGGGCTGGACGCCGGCGCAAGTGGCGGCATTGGAGCGTAAGCTGCAATCTGGCGAGCGGCATCCCAATGAGGCCAAGATGAATCTCGCGCGCGCAATCGTCAGTATCTTTCATGGCGAAGCCGCTGCAAAAGCGGCGCAAAAGCGTTGGAACGAGGTCTTCCGTGGCGGCAGTGGCATCCCGGACGACATGGATGAGGCGGGGGTTTCGGCTAACGAAGCCATCCGCGATATCTTGGTGCGGCTGCAAATGGTAAGCAGCCGCGGCGAAGCCAAGCGGCTCATCCAGCAGAATGGCGTGCGGCTCAACGAAGAAAAAGTAGCGAGCTTAACTGCTGTTGTGTCGCCGGAAATGCTGCCGGCAATTCTGCAAGTGGGCAAGCGCCAGTTCGTGCGGCTGGTGAAAGCCGACTAGCCTATTCTAAGGAATCTGTTTGGCAGACCAGAGCCAATATACAGTTGACGAGCAGATCTGCGTCTGCATATCAAAGCAGGTCAAAGACGGCGATGTCTGGGCGCAGGGCATTAACACGCCACTGGTATCAGCTGGTTTAATCCTAGGCAAAATTCGCTACGCGCCGCGCGCGCGCTTCACCTCGGCGATAGGGCAGGCGCTGGTTCAAGATTGGGGACCGCTGGGCATCGCCGATATCGAAAGCCTGTGGGTGGGCAAGGGGCTTGTTCATCTCGGCTTCGCCACTGGAGCCGCCGATATCCTGCCCAAGTACCGACCGAAGGAATTCTTCCGCCCGGCGCAGGTTGACAGCCGCGGCAACTTCAACAACATCGCTTTTGGCAAAGACTATCACAAGCCGCGTATGCGGTTGCCGGGCAGCGGCGGCATACCCGACGTCAGCCCCCTCTATGACCATACCTTCCTGTACGTGCCGCGTCATTCGCGTTTGACATTTGCCGCCAAGGTCGATTTTCTAAGCGGCATGGGCCATTCGCCGCAGCGCAAGCAGGGCGGTGGTCCGCGCTATTTGGTATCGGACCTAGGTCAGTTTGACTGGTGGGAAGGGCGCATGCGCCTGACATCGGTGCACGCTCATAGCGATATCAAAAGAATCAAAGTCAAGACCGGCTTCGACTTGGCGATTGCGCCGAATCTTGGCCTGACCCCGCCGCCAGACGCCGAGGACCTGCGACTTTTGCGCGAAGAGATTGATCCCTTGGCGACGCGCAAATTGGAAACTTTGGGTGGTGCCGCGCGCAAAGACCTGCTGCGCTTCATCTTGCGCCAAGAAGGCGCGCTTTAGCCCTCCAGCGCTTTTGGACTGTTCGCCAATCTCCAGGAATTGATATTGCGGAAGCGGTCGGAGGCGCTGCCAAGTAACCCCAGCTGGAGGCCATCAATCGAATCGCGCGTAATCATGGAATAGAGCGGGTAATACAAGGGGATGGCGATGGCTTTTTCGGCAAATATGGCTTGAAAACTTTGATACATTTGCTGACGGGCAATGCCATTAGCCGCCCGCCGCGCCGAATCCAGCAGTTCCGCGATTTCGATTTGCGCCGCGCTGCCATAGTTCTGCCCCTCGCTGGATTGCGCCGGATGCCAAAAGCGATATACGTCGGGTTCAGCGCCGATGCGCTGCGATACGATTGCCGCGTCAAAGTCGCCTGCGCGCAGCCGCTCCATCATTTGATTAGCTGTGACCGAATCGACAATTACGGATAGCCCTAGCTCCTGCCACTGGGCAGCGATGTCAATAGCAAGCGCGGTCAAAGAAGCGGAATCCGCCACCAGCAAGGTAAATTCATCCAGCCGGGCATCTTCGTCCGCTGTTGCGCCGCCTTCTTGCGCGTCGGACTGCGTGCCCGAATAAGATAAAGCTAGCGCTTCCAACAGCTCGGCAGCCTGTGCGGGGTCATGTGCGCTCCAAAATCCATGCGGCTGATAGACTGGCATGCCCGGGATGAGCGGACTGTCGGCCGATAGCGCTTCGCCAGCCAGTCGCGCTTCGACAATTTCCATCTGATTTAAGCCCAGCGCCAGCGCGCGGCGCATGCGTCTATCGGCAAATCTCGGCTGCTCCCAGTTGAAAATAAGGATTTGCAAAGTCGATTCGAGGCTGGTATACAGACGCGCTGCGGGCAATTCTAGCAGGGCGGCGCGCGATGCTATATTTGCCAAACTATCGACTTCATTGCGGCGATAGGCTTGCAGCGCCTCCTCGGCAGTCTCGTATAAATTGAAGAGCAATTCACTTAATTGATAGCTGTATTGCGCGTCGGCGCGCCCTTGATTGACGGGCGCGCGCTGCAGCAGTACCGCGCTGATTTTGCCTGATGGCTCTGGTGATACAGATGAATCAGATGAAACAGGTGAATCTGCGCGCAATTCGCCCAGCTGATAAGGTCCGGTGCCGATTGGCGACAAATTGAATGGGTGCTGCGCCAGGTCCGAAACTTTTGTCCCGCGCAAGGCATGTTCCGGCAAAATGCCGATTGTCAAAAGCCGCGTGAAGCTGGCAAGCGGCTGCGCTAGGCGGAAGCGCAGCAGATGTTCACCCAGCTTTTGCGTTTCGACTGTGCGCCAAAATTCGGCGCTGGGCGAAAATGCCGCATAATCGGGATCACTGAGCAAGGACATGGTATACAGGACGTCGTCGGCGCTGAATGCGATGCCATCCTGCCAGCGGACGTCCTGGCGCAATGCCAGCGCATACTCGAGCTGGTCGCCCGATATGGTCAGGCTCTCCGCCAAATCAAGCACGGGACTACCGTATTTGTCAGTCGTGAATAAACCGCGGAAGATTAGGCTGGTCAGGTCTTGGTCGACTGGATTGAGGTGGGCGAAGACCGGGTTCAGCCGTTGCGCTGCCCCGACCAAGCCTTCACGATATATTGCGCTGGCACTGGCTTGGGGAAGCTGAGTCGAAGTCGCGGAGATTTGTTCTGCGGCTGGCGTCGCCGCTGGCGCGGGGCTGGGGCTTGCGCTTGCCGCGACAGCGCTGGGGGCGGGACCCTGGGGCTGGCTCTGTGTTAGCCGCTCGGCGCGGAAGACGATGGCAAAGGCGAATACAGCCGCAGCCAGTATCAAAGCCAATAACTGCCAAGAAAATCCGCGAAACATGACCGCAGCCTTTAGTCTAGATCACGGATAGCTGATTTACCGCAGTTAATTCTCAATAGCAAAAAGAGCAAAAAGGTCGTCGCCGGGCGCTAGCTAATTCACTTTCGCGAGATTTAACCAGTAACGGCAACAGAGAACAGCGCTATGCCGAGAAAAGCAATCGACAAAAAGATCGTGATGCGGAACAGCGTTTTCTCCAGCCCGCGCCGGGTACGGGCGATGCCGCCGCCGGCGTCGCCGCCAAGCAAGCTGCCCAAAGCGCCGCCTTTGACTTGCAGCAAGATGAGAATAGTCAGCGCGATGGAAATGACGATTGAAGAAATCTGCAAGGCGACAGCCATGCCAAAGCTCCTTGGATGCAACTCGTACTTGAACAATACCAGTTTAGCACTGCTTCCAGCTTGTGACTAGCCTTGAAAGCGGACCAGCGGCGGGAGTGATACAGCATATAATCGGACAAAGCCGCAGGGAAGCAGCCTGTCATGCAAAAAAAGCAAGGGCTGTTAATCTTTTCCGGCGCGCTGGTCCTGCAGATACGCAATTGCCGCCGCGAGCTGCAAGTCATGTTCGCGCTCCGCGTCCCTGGCTGGGTCCCATTCGACGATGATATCCGGCGTGATGCCTTGGCCCTGAATCGAGGAGCCATTGGGGCGCAGCCAGCGCTTTGTTGTGATGCGCATGCACCCGCCATTTGCCAAATCGGGCACGATATTCTGTACCGTGCCCTTGCCAAAAGTAGTTTCGCCAATGATCGTGGCCAGTCCATGATCTTGCATGGCACCGGCAATCACTTCCGACGCGCTGGCGCTTGCTTCATCAACCAATACAACTATCGGTACATTTATGCCGGCATAGCTGTCGCGGACGCGGGTAACTTCTTCGCTTTGATCGCGCGAGACTTGCCGCAATAGCACACCGTCCTCTAGGAAGGCGCTGCCTATATCTATCGCGCTTGACAGCGTGCCGCCGGGATTGCCGCGAATATCGAAAATTAGCCCACTGGAATTATTGATGTCCAGGGCTTGCAGCGCTTCATCCAATTTCGCACGCGAGAGGTCGTTGAAATCCTGCATTGTAACACGCGCGATATTGCCGTCCAGGAGCTCGTATGAGACGTTGGGCAACATAAAGACTGCGCGCTCAATATCGAAAGTGAGCAGCTCTTCGCCGCGCTTGAAAGTGATTGTTACCATTGTGCCGCTCGGTCCGGGCACAAGCGCCGTTAATTCCGCCTGTGCCTTGCCCAGGACCAGTTGGCCGTCGACTTGGTAAAATACATCGCCTGGCAATACCCCGGCGGCTTCCGCCGTTGAACCGGTAATTACCGAGTGCACCTCGATTTCTCCGCTAGCTTCGATAGTGCGGACCATAACGCCGATGCCAGAGAATTTGCCCGAATAGTCGCTGGCTCGCTCGCAAATGTCAGGCTGGCGGATATAGCCGCTGTGTTCATCGCCCAGGGCGCTAACCATCCCGTCTATGGCACCATTGACAAGCGTTTCAATTTCGACGGGGTCTACATAACGCGATTCAATTAATATTAAGGCTTCCAATATAGGCTCGATAGCTTGAGCGGTATCGCTTGTCGCGCTTTGTTCGTGCGCGTCGCTAATGGCGGACCTGGCCATGCTGCCCACGATTAAGCCGATATTAAATACGGAAGCGATAAACAATAGGTATCTCAGAACCCTATAATGGCGGCGCTGGTGCGGCTTCGTAACCATGATGATTATCCGTCGCGAATCGCTCGCATAAGACTTAACTGCGCGCTTTCAATACCTGTATAGTATACGTTATCATGGCGCTGGCGCGGAATTGCGAGCCATTACCGCCAGCAGCCATCGGCATACATAGACGCAGCGGCGCTATGACGCAACAATACACAGACAAAACACAGACAGGATAGCCCCGCAGAGATGGGCGCGCATACCCTATCATCCACCCTAATATCCACCGAATCATCCACCCTTTCATCCATTGAAGAAGCGGCAGCTGTCGTGCGCGACGGGCAAACGCTGGCGTTGGGCGGCATGACCCTCTATCGCCGGCCCATGGCATTTGTCAAAGCATTGCTGCGGCGGTCGCCGCGCCCGCGCAATCTGACCCTGCTCAGCTTTACTGGCGGCATGGAGTCCGATCTCTTGATTGGGGCCGGTTGCGTCGGACAGGTGCGCTCGGCATATTTTGGCTTGGAAGCATTCGGTCTAGCGCCGATGTTCACCCAGGCTGTCCAGGCGCGGCGCGTGCAAGTGATAGAAGAAACGGAAGCCAGCATTGTGATGGGCATCCGCGGAGCCATCGCCGGGGTGGGTTTCATGCCCTCGCGGGCTTGGCTGGGCACGGATTTGCCCACCCTGCGCCCCGACGTCAAGACGGTGATGGACCCCTACAGCGATGAGGAGCTGTTGGCTTTCCCAGCTATTCCCTGCGATATCGCAGTCATCCATGGCTTGGCGGGCGATAAACACGGTAATGTACTAATCAACAATAACTTGGGCATCGATATGGAATTGGTCTATTTGGCTGATACAGTTGTGGCAACCGTCGAAGAGATTGTCGACGGGCTGCGCCCGACTGTGGCGGGCGTCATCATTCCTTATCCGGGCTGCGACATGCTCGTACATGCGCAGGCTGGCGCGGCACCGACGAGTTGTTATCCGCGCTATCCGCTCGCCGGTGGTACCATTTTGCGCTATGTCGAAGCCTGTAATGCTGGCCGCTTCGAGCAATTCTTGGCGGGCTTTTTGCGTCAATAGCGGTATAGTTCTTGTCAAAAGACCGCGCTGGCGGTATAATCAAGCGCAATTGAATATGTCGAGACTTGGGGAGCTTGCGGCGGCAAGCTGAGAGGGCGCGACAAGTCGCGCCGACCCATTTACCTGATCCAGATAATACTGGCGTAGGGATGTCTGCCTCGTGCGAAACTGAGCCACCTTAGTAGACAACCTTACTAAGGTGGTTTTCATTTGAAAACAGATGTCAGAATAAATGGCCTCCCCAAGTCTCCGATCCATAAACCGAGATAATCCAGTGAAGGGGCTATTCTCATGTTTGCCAGGTCAGTTACCCTATTTTTGCTCCTTGTCCATTTCGCGTTTGCGGTTACCGCCCAGCAAAGCGAAACAGTTGTTGTCGTGACCCACGACAGTTTCGCAGCTTCGGAAGCTGTCATCGAGGCATTTGAAGCGCAGACTGGGCTGACGGTCGAAATACTGCGGGCGGGCGATGCCGGCACGATGGTGAATCAGTCGATTCTCAGCCTGAACAATCCCTTGGGCGATGTCTTGTACGGCATTGACAACAGCTTCCTGAGTCGCGCGCTGAAGGCAGAGATATTTGATGCTTACGCATCGCCGCAGCTGCAAAATGTTGACGAGTCTTTAATTCCGGATGTCGCTCACGCAGTTACGCCGATAAATTATGGCGATGTCTGCATCAATTATGACATTGGGTATTTCGAAGAGCGCGAGATGGCGCTGCCGTCAAGCCTCGCCGATTTGAGCTTGGCTGAATACGAGGGATTGCTTGTCGTGCAAAACCCAGCCTCCTCATCGCCAGGTTTGGCTTTCTTGCTGACGACGATTGCGGTATTCGGCACGGAAGGCGATTATACCTATCTTGATTATTGGAGTGACTTGCGCCTCAATGACGTGCTGGTCCTGGATGGCTGGACCGAAGCCTATTTCGGCGAATTCAGCGCGCCCGGGCGCGACATGGGCACGCGCCCGCTGGTCGTGAGTTATGCCAGCAGTCCACCAGCCGAGGTCTTGTTCAGCGAGAATCCCGCCGCCGGTCCTTTCACTGGCGCGCTGGTCGGCGACGATATGTGTTTCCGACAAATCGAATACGCGGGCGTCTTGGTGAATGCGCGCAATCCACAAGGCGCGCGGCAGTTTATCGACTTCATGCTGAGCCAAGCCTTTCAAGAAGACCTGCCGCTGAATATGTTTGTCTTCCCGGCGCGCGCGGATGTGACGCTGCCAGAGATCTTTGCCGAGCTGGCGGCAATCCCGCGACAGCCGGCCGCGCTTGAGCCGGGCGCAATCGAAGCGAATCGCGAAGCCTGGATACAGGCTTGGTCCGAGGTCATGCTGCGTTGACGCGCGCGGGCTGTCGCGCGGGCTGTATTGAGGCATCATCTTTATTGGCGCATCCGTAACGCTTTTGCGCTTGCTTTACGCTTGGATGAAGCACAAGCAGCGCATAATAATCGGCATGGTCAAGCAGGTCAATCGCGCCAAGACAGAATCAATTTACGCAGCGGGCGGCTCATCGAGTCCACCTGCCAAATCGCGGGTATTTTGAAATAGGGCTGGCATGTTAAGTGTGATTCAAGCGAAATGGATACACTGCATCTATTTGCTGCCCTTGACCTTCTTGGCGCTATTCTATTTCTATCCGCTGCTGGCAATTTTGGACGTCGGCTTGCGCCCGGCCGGCTGGCTGGATCTGTCCGCGTTCTTGCGTATGCTCTCGTCGGACTACTACCTGGGCGTGTTTCTGTTCACCTTGTATCAAGCGGCACTTTCCACGGTCCTGACCTTGTTATTGGCATGTCCCTGCGCCTTCGTGTTTTCGCGTTATCGATTCGCTGGCAAGTCGCTTTTGCTGTCCTTGGCGACGCTGCCATTTGTGCTGCCCACAGTGGTTGTCGCGGCGGCTTTCATGTCTTTGATTGGCAGGCGGGGATTGCTGAACGACCTGCTAATGACCATGTTTTCCCTGGATTACAGTCCGATTCAACTGGAACGCAGCCTTGCGATAATCATCATCGCCCACGTCTTCTACAACTTCGCCATTGCCTTGAGGATCGTTACCAGTTACTGGTCCGCCCAAGGCATCGCGGTCGAAGAAGCGGCGCGGGTGCTGGGCGCGGACGAATGGTCGCTATGGCGCGATATCAGACTGCCGCTTATTCAGCCCGCGCTGCTATCCGCTGGCGCGCTCGTCTTCATGTTCTCCTTTACCAGCTTCGGCGTTGTTTTGATTCTCGGCGGCATCCGCTTCGCAACGCTGGAGGTGCAAATTTATTATCAAACGATTAGCCTCTTCAACCTGCCGATGGCTGCGGCGCTTTCGCTGCTGCAGATTGTCGCGATGTTCGCCTTGCTGGCGCTGTACACGCATTTGCAGCGCGCCACCCAGTCTTCATTCGCCAGCCGCGGGGCGCTGGCAAAGCCCGTCAAAAGCGCGCGCGAAAGATGCTTAGTCTGGGGCGTCGCGCTCTTCATCTCTGTCTTGCTTTTTACGCCGCTGCTGGCGCTAGTGGCGCGCTCGGCGCTGAACAATGGCGCAATTGATGTGAGCAACTACATGGCGCTGGCTGAATCTTCGCGCGGCTCGCTGCTGTTTATCGCTCCCATCGAATCCGTCTTCAATTCGCTGCGTTTCTCGTTGATGTCCACCGTCCTGGCGCTGGTCCTCGGTTTGATAGCGTCTTTTATGATTGCCAACCGCGGACGACTGGCGCGTTTTCTTGACCCGCTGCTAATGCTGCCGCTGGCGACAAGCGCGGTAACGCTCGGCTTTGGCTTTATCGTCGCGCTGGACGAGCCGCCGCTAAACTTGCGCTCGTCTTGGCTCATTATCCCGATTTCTCATACTTTGGTGGCTTTTCCCTTTATCGTTCGCAGTGTCTTGCCAAGCCTGCGCGCGATACCGCCCTCAACGCGCGAGGCGGCGCAAGTATTGGGCGCGCGTCCCATTGACTTGCTGCGAACCATCGACTTGCCGCTGATAAGCCGCGGCATCGCTGTCGGGGCGACCTTCGCCTTTACGGTGAGCATGGGGGAATTCGGGGCGTCGCTCTTTGTCGCCCAGCGCGAGTCGGTAACGATTCCAGTTGTCATCTACAGATTGATGGGCGATCCCGGCATGGCGTCTTATCGGCAAGCGCTGGCAATGAGCGTCATTCTGCTCTTGGTCTGCGCGGCGGGTTTTATCATGATTGAGCGACTGCGCGTCGCTGGGGTGGGCGAATTCTGATGCCTGCTGCAGGGCTCCAGCCGATGCTTAATCCGATGCTGGAAATGAAAGACTTGTCGCATGCTTATCATGCGGCAGTCTCGCTGCGCAAGGTCAACTTGACAGTCGCGAAAGATGAAATAGTCTGCTTGCTCGGACCAAGTGGCTGTGGCAAGACCACATTGCTGCGCATCGTTGCCGGCTTAATAGCCGATTATGATGGCGACCTGCTGCTCAATGGGCGCGAAATTCGCCATGTTGCCGCGCATGAGCGCGGATTTGGCCTGATGTTTCAAGAATTTGCGCTGTTCCCGCATCTGTCAGTATTCGACAACATCGCCTATGGGCTGCGGCGTCGGCGAATGGCTGCCTCCGATATACACGATATACAACAGCGCGTGGCGCTTATGTTGGAAAAAGTTGGCATGGCTGGCTATGGCAAGCGCGGCATCGCGACCTTGTCGGGCGGGGAACAACAGCGCGTCGCGCTGGCGCGCAGCTTAGCCCCCGAACCACGTCTGCTAATGCTGGATGAGCCGCTTGGTTCGCTGGATGCGCTACTAAGAGATAATTTGGCGCTTGAATTGAGAGCGCTTATCAAGAGCGCGGGCTTGAGCGCGCTTTACGTCACGCATGACCATCGCGAAGCCTATGCGATAGCCGATCGGATTGCGGTCATGGACACTGGAAGTATCCGGCAGATTGACCGACCTTATAACTTATATCACCATCCAATTGACGAAACAGTGGCGCGTTTCCTTGGTTTTTCCAATATATTCCGTTTTGGCGACAACCCTTTCACACAAGCGCTGCGGCGCGAATACGCGCCAGAAGCGCCTGCAAGCGCAGCATTCTTGATTCATCCGGACGGGATTGAACTCGCTGGCGAAGCGGATTCAGCGGATTCATCCATGCAGTCTCGGCCTGCCCAGATTGAGTCCATCGTCTTCCGCGGTGAATACAGCGAAGTCAGAATTCGCATGATGCCGGAAGACATGCCGGAAAACATGACATTGAGATGCAAATCTCGCGCAGGGGATTTGGCGCTTGGGGCGACTGTAACAATCAATGTGAAGGGCGATGCCATAAAGCGACTCGAGTAAGCGCTGTCGTCTCGCGTTTCAGTCGCTTCTCCAGTCGTTCAGTTGTTCCTCCGTTTGCTCCTCCAGTCGATTCAGTCCTTCACGTCCTGCCATGTTTTCTCTATTCCCGCGAAAGCCGCCAAAGCCGGGCGCTCGCTTTCCACAGCGTCAACTAGGCTGAAGAAACATGCTTCAAAGTCGCCCACCGCGCAGCCATTCAGGTTGTACAAGAACATGCCTTCGATGAAGTTTTGCCGGTAGGCAATGTCGAAAGCCTGCTCGATGTAAAGCGCTTGTTCGCTGTTGTCCGTGTAGCGCAGCCACTCCAAGCCGCCCGCTGGAATCGCCAGGTTCGCGCCTTCGTATGTGCCCCATCCCGCCTGCGTGACGTAAATCGGCATGTTATCATGATCATTTCGCTTGAGAACATCGTGATACAAATAAAGAATTTCGCGGAAATAATGCAGATGCGATTCATAGTGCGTGTCGACGCCTGGTGGCTGCTCGCAGCAGAATAACCGCGGCGGGACAGCCGACGCCCCGAACAGCGCGCCGATGGCGTCGCTGTAATCGGCCGCGCCTTCATGGAGCATATCTTCCAGGAACTGGCTCGTCTCAACAGAATTGTAATTATCGGTAAAGCCGACCGGTGCCAAGCCCGCGCTGATAACAAGCGCGTCGCTGTCGGCAGACTTGATGGCTTTGTAAGCGATCTTCAAGAGATCGACATAATATGCCGCTCCGATATTTATCCGTTTGGGCAACCCATAGTCGCCAGTGTCGCTCTTTTTTGTGTCCCCCGCGTAGACTGGCACGGTCCAGTATTTTAGCAAATTGGGCGATTTCCAGACCTCGTAGGCATCGACAATGCCCGCGTAACGTTTTGCCAAAAGGCGCATAAATTTGTCAAAGACCGCTAAGTCCTCTGGTGGTCCGGTATTCGGGCGCAGCAGGCTGTTCAATTGCAGCGTATAGGACTGGCGCGACCATTCCGGCGCGGCATAGATATTTAGCAGAATATGAATTCCGAGCTTGTCCAAGCCCGCGATTAACGCGTCTAAATCCGCAAAAGCGTAGCGGTTTTTGTCCCGTTCCAGCTGCGCCCAGCGGACTTCAATCTTTGCCCAATTGAGGCCGAGCGCTTCGACGCGGCGCAATATGTCTGGCGTGTTATCCAGGTGCGGGAATATGGTGATGCCATAGCCGAAACTGCGCCGTGCCCGGCTTTCATCGCCGCGCGGCAAAAGAATCGTTTGGCCAGATACGATATAGTTGCGGTCGCCGAGGCCGTTTAAGGATAACAGCTCATCAACCGTCGTCTCGGCGCGCAGGGCGATTTCGAATAAGGAATCGCCGGGTTGAATCTGGTATGTCGCTACTTTGGATGTATCCAGCCGCGGCACGCGCAGGATATCGTCCGCGAAAAGCAAACGCGAATCGCCCAGATTGTTAAGCGCTTGCAGCGTCTTCACACTGGTATTAAAGCGCATCGCGATAGTATATAAGCTGTCATTTGGGCGCACGGCATAGCGCTCGATGCCTTCCGCGAACTGCCCAGCCCGCAGGTTCCGCAAGTCCGACACGAGTTCTTCGCTGCGGGCATGTGCCGCATAAGCCAAGCCGAAAACCAGGGCAATTACTATTCCCAGAAAAGCGCTGGTGATCAGCTTATGTAAACGCATGCCAACCGTCCATTTGCGGCATAGACTTCTTCAAGCGCGGGTCGCTAGGATTGTCTCTCAATCAAGCAATACGCAAGCAATACGCAAGCAATACGGCTTCGTTATTTCTATTGACATGGTACAAGCTGTGGATGCGCGAATCTACAGGCTGCGAGGCATAATAGGGCGAACGTCAGGGCAGCGGCGGGAAGTCGAAGTTTTGCAGCAAGAAACTGTCCGACCCTGCCTGGCTAGGCAGGCGAAGGCCACTGACCGGTTCATACCAGCCGAGGCGCAATTCATAGCTGCCTTCAATTGATGCTTCTGATGTTTCTGATGCTTCGGCTAGTGCTGCAGCTGGCAAATAATAGACATCGCGGAAAATCTCGCCAGGCGACCATGTACGGCTGTCGATGCGCCCGGATTGCGGAAACTGGTCGTCTTGCGCCCAAAGGACCTTGCCAGCCTGCGGATTTGCCGCGCCATAGACATGCGCGAATGACTTGAGCGACTGCTCGGTGCTGGCAAGGGGACGCCAATATACCCATAGCAGCAGCTCGCCTGTTGGCAGCGGTTCGTCAAAAAAGCGGTAGTCAAGCAATTCTACTGCGCCGCCAAAACTGCTCAGCGCCGCCTCTGGCATGGAACCGCTGTCAAATACGCTCCAATCGCTGTATTGACGCAGCGCCAAGCCCGAGGCGTCGCTAAGCATGACCGCTTGCATATTCTCTCGCATCCAATTTTCAACGACACCCGCGTTCGGCCAAGACGGTATCGCGTTTGACACGACGTAAATGCTCTTGTAGCTGCCGCGCGCCGCCGCTAATTCGGCGATGATGCTGTTCGCGGCTTGCATTGGTCCGGACGGCAAGGCGCGGTCTTCAGCCTCTCCGCGGTAATAGTAGCCGAATGCCGCGTCCGCGCTCAGTTGAATGACCAGATCGTCAATGCTTACGCGCTTGTTGAGAAAGTCGCCTAGCTCGTCCCAAGCCGGTGATTTGCGGAATGTCTCGTCGTTATAGTAGCTGTGCAGCGACAAAGCTGAGAGAAGAACCCAGGGCGCTAGCAGCAGCGGCATGACGATTCCTTGCCTAGCGCCAATTGCTTTGGCTATCCAGGCAGCCATTTGCGCGCTGCCAAGGACGATAAGAAGAATAAAACCCGGCACAGAAGCCAAAACATAGCGCGGATGGAAGATGTGCACGCGCGTTGAAACCAGCCCCAGCAGCAGCAAAGGCAGGGCGACGATCAACCCGGCAAATTGAATCTGGCGAATTGAATACCGCGCGACAATGATCGAATATGAGACTAGCGCGAGCGAAATCCAGAACGGCGCTGCCGGCGCGGTTTCGCCCAAGGTCAGCGCCGGCAAGAAGCGCAGCCAGAAATCGGGAATGGTCAGCGACCCAAGGTTGCCGGGATATGCGCCCGCTGAGAATAGCCGAGATTGCAGGATGAGCAAAGCCGCCAGCGCGATTAGCGTCACGATGCCCTGCAAGGTCAAGAATTTCAATAAAAAGCGCCTGTCGCTTTTTTTATAGCAAATCGCGACCAGGACCATGGCGAGCGAGATGAACACTTCGCTGTAGAACATCAGCGCGGCGCTGATTGCCAGCGTCGAATAAAGCAGCCAATTCCTCAGCAGCGGGCGCTCAATCAGGCGCAAGCATAGACACAAGCTCGTCACACTCAAGCCCGCCCAAATGGCATAATTGCGGAAGTCTTGGCTATGCCAGATTTCGTAAGGGTGAATAGACCACAAAAGCGCGGCGGCTATACCGCATAATTGCTTGCTCGTCAGGCGAAGCGCCAAGGCGTATGCCGCGGCTATGCCTATCAGATTGCCCAAAACCGGCAGCATGCGCAAGGCAAAAGGACTGTCGATGCCGCCGATAAGCAGCCCCCATAGCCGAAAGACAATATAGACTAATGGCGGGTGCGGCTCTAGCGTTGCAATCTCGGTCAGGGATTGCCGCAAGGGAAGTCCAGCCCAGTTTAGCGCGCTAAAAGCCTCGTCTCCACGCAGGGGCACCTTGTGCAATTCGTGGACGCGCAGCGCAAAGCCGAGCCAGATAATCAGAATAAGAATTGCCAGCGCCGCCAGTCGGCTGCGCGCCAGTTCGCCGCGCTCTGGCAATACAGCCGCTCGGCGGCAGCGATAAGCCCGGCCGCGCTCACAGAAAATAACAAACCTTCTCGTCGCATGAGCGACGCGGTTTATAATATAAGCGTGCTGTTTTGCTGTAGGCGCGGCGCGGTTTACATTGGCAGCAGCGGCATTTATGGCAATAATGGGGCGAGCCATGCGAGACTAGATTGTCGCTTTTTCAAATGCTTCAATCTGTTCGTCGGTAAGCGGCATGAGGCTGGCGTTTTTCGCGCTGCCCGCTGCTTCGGAAAGCTGGCGTTTTGCGTCGCGCATGAAGTCTTTCATGTTTGGGGACAGCCTTGTATCAGCGAATAGAACGGGCGTATCCACCTCGTCTTCGAAGTTGATCTTCACCGACGGATCGACGAAGACAAGCAAGGCTTGCACTTCCACATCTGGGGCGATTTCATCAATCGCGCGCTGCACTTCCTGGCGGGCAAGTTCGGCATCGCGCAGGGGCTTGCCAATGCCGTCCATCCGAAACAGCGAAAAGAACTTGCTGATGAAACTGCGGTGGCTGCGGAACTTGCCGTCGCGGTAGCTGTATTCTTGGTCGTGCCAGCGTGTAACAATCGCAAAAACGCCTTGCGGGCAAACCAGGACATGGCGCGCCGGGAAATGATAATAGTTGTACAAGACGCTTTTATTGCTCAAGCCTTTTAAGCCATCCGCGATTGCCTTCTCTGGACGTGGCGAGCGCGCCCAGAGATTTGTCATGCGCACGGATGCGACAGTCAGAATGAATGCGATAGGCAGCATGGCGGACTGCGCGATAACCCCGAGTGAATCCGGTATGTCGCCTGTGATCAACGAAGCGTTGATGACAAAAAAGCTCAAAATCAGCGCGCCGAATGTGCCAAAGAAAAGGTAGTTCGTTATCTTGCGATTGCGGCGAGCAAGTTTCTTATTTGTGACAACCCGCATAAGCATTCCCCAGACTCAAATTACGCGATTATCCCGCTATACGATGGCGTCCTCAGTTCGTTGCGTCGTCGATGTCTATGACTAAAACATGTGCGTCTAGATCAATGTAATCTTTTACTCGGCTAGCGTCAGGGCAGGGCGAACCAGCCACATCAACCTTGCGATAGAGGACCTTCACGCTTTGGCCGGTCACGTCAATACTAATCGCAATGTGACAGTCGCCGCGCTTGAACTGCCTGGGCTCGCCAGCATTTGGTCTTTCCTCGACAAAGCCGCGGCGGAATTCAATATCGCAGGCGGGCGAATAGGGAATCCAAATCTTGTCATCACCTTTTTTATAGGGCACGCCGATAAAGCAGTAATCTAATGACGTGTTTGGGTAAGGCGTACTGGTATGCCATGCTCTGTCATAGCAGCGCTCGCTGCCGCCTGCCCATTGCAAGACATATTCACTAATCCAGACATTATCAAACTCATTGGTCTCTTCGACTTTTTCGTCGAAGTCAATTCGGATTTGTATGCGGTGCAGCTCATGCACAAAAGAGTCCACGATCAATGGACCGATTGCGAGCACACTGCGGTTGCCCGGTCCTAGCTGCGATGTTGGCACTTTGAGCTCTATCGCTTCGGTAACGGAGTTGGTTCGTACATGGATATTTTCAACGATTACCTTCACGTCCGAAGAAGGCGTATCGAACCAACTTTGTCCAGTATTTACGACCGGAATTTCGAATCCGGTCAGCAGCCCGCATTCCAGCGGGTGCGGGTGGATGCGCGACCAACCGAGAACGAGATTCACATTCTGCGGCGAATCTTCGGAACGCGGCAAGAAATAAGACAGGTAGCTGGCATGCGTTACTTCCACGCAGACTAGGTCGCCAAAGCGCACAGACGGCAAAACATTCCAACGTTCTGGGATATCGCGCGCCTCGGCGATGATAGCCGCTTCCAAGTCGCCCGATTGAATGCGCATGCAATGCGTTACTGGCACCGGCAAGTCGCCGACTGCGCCTGGCGCATGCAGCTCCTCTGGGATGCGCGCTACCAGCTTGTACAAATGGCCCGCGCGCTGCACATCAAGCATCTCGCCGGATGGCTGCACGATACTTGTCGGCGCTTCGAACTCTCTGTTGACGCCGCACTCGATTGAGAACAAGCCGTCCGCAGAAATGTTGATGTCTTCGGGATCGAAATACAAATCGCCGCAATAGGGATAGGTTTCCAAGATTGAGGTGTCTTGGTCCGAGTCGTCTACAAATTGCTTGCCGACCAAGACAGTATTATCCCTCTCTTCCATGAACGGCGTGCGCAGTTCCGCTGTGATGCGCGCGATGCCGCCCATGTCGATGCCGACCGGCTCGCTGCCGTTGCCTGGTCCCAATATGCCCGCGTTGGACAAAAGGTTGACATCAAAAGTACCGCCGGGTTTCCAAGCCCAATAGGTCAGCACGGATGGACCCGAGGTATCGGCGTAAAAACTGAAGCCAATTGGCAAATAGAAGCCGACCCAGACTACTGGTTCCGTCACGATTGCCGCTTGCTCAAGTATAATTCGATTCGCCCCGGTGCTATTGATGCTTACCTGCTGCCGATGAATCAGCGTCGCGTCAACGGGCGAGCCGCCATTCGCGTCTTGATAGACGAGCAAATCCATGGCGACACCGGGTACGGCGCGGTTCACGTATATGGTGACCGCGTCAAGCGCAGTGGGGAAGTCGATGCCTAGTGGCGCGAGATCAAAACCATTTATCACCACCGAAGGTTCGCCTTCGATGACAAAAACCTGATCTTCCGCGCCAGAGTTGTTGCTGATGATTGTGTCCCCGGCTATGGCGGGCTGGGATGCCAACACAAGCATAAGCGCCAGAAAAAAGATGGCATAAGGCGCAATCTTCAATCGTTTTAGCTGTCTCAGCCGTCTTAGCATGGTAAATTCCCTAAGCAATCGACAACGAACTTACTTGCGTATTGTAGATTCATTTTATTAAATGGTCAAGCAAGTTAGCCCTTGCGATTACACTAGCTTAAGGCAGCATGCGCCATTATAATTGCGCGGTTCATACTGAATCAGGTAATTGTCCATGTTAGAGTTCGTTCTGGTATTCGCCATCTTGTCGCTTGCATTGGGCGCTTATTGGGCGATGTTCATCTTCCCAAAGCAGCGCGCGTTTAAGCATAAGCAGAAAGTCGTGCGTTCTCTGCACGTCGGTGATGAAATTGTTACCTATGGCGGCATTGTTGGCAAGATCGTCGATATTGATGTTGAGGCCGGCATCTCTTTTGTCGAGATCGCCGACGGCATAACCATCAAGCTGCTGACGGCGGCTTTGCAGCAAGTATATGATTCCCAGGAAATCGCCCGCAACGCGAATATCGGCTATAGCGACCAGCGGGCAGAGCGTGGAACAAGCTGAGTACCGACCCTAGATACGAAAGGTCCCCCTTATGAGCAGTCATGTTCGATGGCTGATTCTTATCCTTGTATTATGCCTTTTTTGCATTTGGGTCGCCACGCCTCCCGAATTCAAAGGCGTGCAGACCGAAGCCTGCGCCCAGGCGACAGCGGAGGAAATAGAAACGCTGCGCTGCAATGAAAATCTCGAAATTGACACCAATGGCGATGGCGAAAATGAATTTACGCTGCATATCACCCAGAGCCTGGGCTTAGACCTTGTTGGTGGTTTGCGGGTGCTGCTGCAGGCGGATATCCCGGCGCAGAACTTCACTAGGGAAGAACTGTCGGAAACCGCTAATAATGTCTCGCGCCGTGTCAACGCGCTGGGTTTGACCGAAGCGACCGTTCAGGTGCAAGGGCGCGATCGCATCCTGGTTGAATTGCCCGGCGTGCGCGATCCGGAACAAGCAATCGCCACCATCCAGCAAACGGCGCTTTTGGAATTTGTTGACTTCGGCGGCTTGTCCAACCAGGTCATGAACCTGATTGGACGCGAAATCGTCACCAGCGAGCAAATCGCGCTGCGCGGCGACCTGAGTGGCGAAGACGGCGAAGACGACCCCTTGGCTGGGCGGCTGGCGCATCCGGTCAACGGTTTGCCTTTCCGCACGGTCATGACCGGCGCGGGCTTGCAAGCAGCCAGCGCGGTATTGGCACCCGCGCAGGGTACGGGCAACCCGCAATGGCTGATTAATTTCGAAATCAAAGAAGACTTCCAAAGCGTTTTTGGCAGCTTCACCGGCGAGCGCATCGGGCAGCCGATGGCGATCGTACTCGACGGCGAAGTGCTGTCCGCGCCCACCATTCAAGCCCAGCTCTCGACTGGGGGCGTTATCTCCGGTCAATTCACCGAACAAGAAGCGAATACCCTGGCTTTGCAATTGCGCTCGGGCGCATTGCCCATTCCGCTGCGCATAGAAAGCACGCAGGAAGTCGGCGCGACCCTCGGGCAAGAGTCGGTGCGCCTCAGCGTTCAAGCGGGCGTCGTCGGCGTCCTGGTGGTGCTGGCTTTTATGCTCATCTATTATCGCTTGCCGGGCTTGGCGGCCGATCTGGCGCTTATCGTATTCATTTTCTTGAATATCGCTGTCTTCAAGCTCTTGCCGGTTACGCTGACATTGCCAGCTATCACCGGTTTTCTGATATCTATCGGCACGGCAGTCGACGGCAACATCCTCATATTCGAACGGATTAAAGAAGAATTGCGTGCTGGTTTGGCGCTGGAACATGCGCTAAAGGCTGGCTTTGACCGCGCGTGGACATCCATCCGCGATTCCAATCTCTCGACGATTATCATCTGCGGCATTCTCTTTATGTTCGGGCAGACGCCCGGTGCCAGCATCGTCGCCGGCTTCGCTGTAACGCTGGCGATAGGCTTGGTCTTGAATCTGTTTACCGCGGTAATCGTTACGCGCACCTTCCTGTATATTCTTGTCGGCTTATTCCGCAAGCCGATCGAGCGCAATCGCGCGCTGCTTGGCGTTTAGAGGAGAACCGAAATGTTTAAGATTGTAGAGAAACGCCGCTGGTTCTTCCTGCTGTCTTCTTTGGTCATTGCGCCGGGGCTGGCAATCATGCTGCTATCGACCTTGTCGACCGGCTCGCCTTTCCGCTTGAGCATCGACTTCGTCGGCGGCAGCATATACGAATTGAAGTTCCAAGAGGCTGGCGCAAGCGAAGACAGCCTCCGTCAAGTATTCAGCGCCGTCGGCGACGACAATATCATCATCCAGCGCATCGGCGCGGCAAACGAGTATCGCTGGTCCGTGCGCGCCAGTTTCCACGACGTCGAGGTAACAAACGACATCCTGCTGCGCTTGGGCGAGATTGCGCCGATTGACCGCGACAGCTTCCGCGTGGAGACTGTTTCCGCGACCATCGGTCAGGAGGTTACGCGTTCGGCGCTGGCGGCGGTGGCGGTTGGTGCCTTGGTGATTACCGGCTTCATCGTGATTGCCTTTCGGCAAGTGCCCAATGCCATACGTTATGGCGTCTGCGCCATCGCGGCCATGATTCACGATATCCTGGTTGTGATGGGCGTCATGTCGCTTTTTGGTTTATTGCTGGGCTGGGAAATTGACGCCTTGTTCTTGACCGCCGTTTTGACCGTTGTAGGCTTTTCTGTGCAAGACTCAATCGTCGTCTTCGACCGCATCCGCGAGAATATCCCGAAACATCTCGGCGAGCCATACGAGACGATAGTCAATCGCAGCATTTGGGAGACGATTCATCGTTCGCTTGCAACGCAGCTGAACGCCTTTTTCATCATGATTGCAATCTTGCTATTTGGCGGCGAAACCGTCAAGCAATTCATCGCGATTTTGTTTATAGGTTTGCTCTCTGGCACCTATTCGTCAATCTTCACGGCAGTGCCGCTATTGGTAGCCTGGGAAAAGGGCGAATTACCCCTTATCGGCAAGAAAGCGAAAAACGGTGATATTGATGAAGCCGAGTTTGCTTGAGCCAATGCCGGCTAGTGGCGGAAGTGCCGCGCGCCTGTGAAGATCATCGCCATGTCGTAATTGTCAGCCGCTTCGATGACTTGGCTATCGCGGATGGAGCCGCCCGGCTGGATAACGCAGGTAACGCCAGCCCGCGCCGCGGCTTCTATGCCATCGGGGAATGGAAAGAAAGCATCCGATGCCATCACCGAGCTGGTAACTTCGTCGCCCGCTTTCTTGACCGCCAGTTCAACCGCGTCGACTCGGCTGGGCAAACCGCCGCCGATGCCGATTGTCCGTCTGCCCCGGGCAAGCACAATCGCATTGGACTTGACATGCTGCACCGCCTGCCAGGCGAAGCGCAGCGACTCCAATTCCGCATCAATCGGCACGCGCTTGCTAACCGTTCGCATTGCCGCGGCGGGCGGGTCGCCAATGTCAAGTGTCTGCATAAGCATCCCGCCCATGACCGAGCGGAATTCCAGCCTCCCAGAGTCATAAGCTCGGGGCACCTGCAAGAGTCTGCAATTCTTGCGCCGCGCGCGCAATTGCTTCAGCGCTTCGTCCGTAAAAGCGGGCGCGATGATGGCTTCCACGAATAATGCGCCCAAGACGGCGACAAATGCCTCGTCGACCTCGCGATTGACGGCGATTATCCCACCAAAAGCTGAAAGCGCGTCCGAAGCCAAAGCTTGCGGGAATGCCTGGGCGATGACGCTGGCGGAGGCGATGCCAGTGGGATTGAGGTGTTTGACAATGACGACTGTCGCTTCGCTAAAGCTGCTGACAGCGCGCCAGGCGGCGTCGATATCGAGGATATTGTTGTAGGACAGTTGCTTGCCGCTTAATTGCTCGGCGTCCAATGGCAAGTCGGAAAACCGCGACGAATAATATGCCGCGCTTTGATGAGGATTTTCGCCGTAGCGGAGTTCATTGCTGCGCAGCAAACTAATGGCAATGCTTTCTGGCACGGCGCGGGGTTCTGGGGCGGGCAAGCCAGATTCGCACAAATAGGCGTGTATGGCTGTGTCATAGTCGCGGGTATGGGCAAAGGCTTTGACCGCAAGTTCACGGCGGCGCGCAAGGTCAAGCCTGCCGCCATCGTGCAATGCCTGCATAATCGGCAAATAGTCGTCTGGGTCGCATATCGTTATAACCCGCTCGAAGTTCTTGGCGGCGGCGCGCAGCATGGTCACGCCGCCGATATCGATTTGTTCTATGACATCGCTTAATTCGATGTTCTCGGTAATCATTGTTTCGATGAATGGATAAAGGTTGCACACGACCATCGCAATGGGCGCGAAACCGAAGCTCTCAATCTCCCGCATGTCCGATTCATTGTCACGAGCGAGGATGCCGCTGTGGATAGCTGGATGCAGTGTCTTAACGCGGCCGCCGAGCATCTCGGGCTGGTTCGTAACCTGTTCCAAGCTGGTAACAGGCACCCCCGATGCTTCCAAGGTCTTGCGCGTGCCGCCGCTGGCAACGATTTCCCAGCCATAGGTCAGCAAGGCATGGGCGAACTCGGTGATTCCGATTTTGTTTGAAACACTGAATAAAGCGCGTGGCATCTTGTATCCTACCAATCCGATAAGCTGCAGATGAACATGGGATTATAGTCGCATTTATCACCGAGCGCATAGACCGCAGCAGGCATGCGCATGGCAAGCGCGTCCTAATCAAGTTGTCTCAAATGACAGAAAATTATGCGCATTGCAGCGGCGACAGGCCGACACTATACAACGATGTAGCCCAAGCAGCCAGCAAGCAGGTCCTGGGCAACCCGCGGAGAGAAATATTATCCGCTGCGAATGCTCTGCAGATTACTGGCGCGTCCACTCAAATTGTCGCCAGATGCCCGGCGCGCCGACGATGGTATAAACTCCCTCCGTTTTGCGCGCCACGCTAACCCGCCATTGCATGAGATGAGGGCCTCCAGCAGCGGGCACAAAGCCCTGGGGTATGCTCAGGTCATTCGCTTTGCTGGCTAAGGCCAGGGACTTGCTGGCGGTTTGGTCAAGCAATTCGACGAGGTATTCGTCTTCTGCGCCTATTCCGCTGACGGCGACCCATTGCAGCCGCAGCGCATTCGTCCCAATCAATGCGCCTGCGGCTGGGAAGATCATACGCGGCGCGCGATGGGTGGCGGTCGGCGTGGCGGTTTCGTCCCCGGTCGGCGTCGGCGTTTTGCTTGGCAGGGCAGTTGGCATGGGCACGAAGACACATTGACCGATTTGTATATTCGGTTTGCAGTCGGGTCCGCCGCTTGGTTCGGTAAATGCGCAGCCAAAGAACTGGATTTCCTTGTTCAACTGGCTGAGGACTTCCAGAGTGGTTTCGTATTCTTCGGCTATCGCTACGATCGAGTCGCCTTCTTCAACTTCATAGCAGCCGACGCTGGATCCCGGGCGTAGCGGCGCGCCGGATTCTTGATTAATGCCAATTGTCGCCAAGACCGCCTGCGTGGCGCTCGCGCCGACAGCTGTAGCGGTGGAGGTGGGGCGGGGAATGAAAATCATATTGCCGGCCGGCGGCAGAAAATCAAGGTGCGTGATATTGTCGTTCAGCGCGACCACAGTCGCGGCAACTTCTGGCTCGTAGCCGTAACCGTGTTGGGGCAGTTGAATGATATAAAACATCGTGTCGTCTTCTTGGACCACGTACTCGAAGAATGCCGATGTCGCCGTGGGAATCCGCGTCGGCGTCGGCGGCACCGATGTGGCCGTGGCGGTCGCGGTCGCGATTTCCAAGGTCGGCATGCTCGTAGCGGTGGTTGGGGGGGGCGGTGTTGCGCTTGCTGGTGGCGGTGGCTCGGCTGTCGCGATGACTTCTTTTTCTAGCGTCGGCGTCAAAGTGGCTCCTGGATTGCCGATATTGCAAGCGCACAGGCACAGGAGCAAGGCAAAGATTAACGCGCGCGTGGATTGACAATGCTTCATTAGGCGCTGCCTCTTGAACCTTCCCAAACCAATGTCCGGATGCCCGTTGCTTGGATACTTTCTTCGGGCTTAGCCTCAGGCTGGCGCTTGACAATGGACACTTGCCAGGTATAGGTATGGCGCTGGTCATCTTCCGCTTGCCATTGTCGCGGCACTATAAAATATAGGTCGCGTGTTTCGGCTGTGTACTCGTTATTTGCGCCAAGCTCGGCAATGTCGATTCGGAATGTTTCATTCGCTGTCAAGGCACCCGTCGCGACCCAGCGCAACGTAATTTGATCGCTCGCGACGAAAAAGGCTTGGTCGGGCGGGCTCACAGCGAAAGGCGCGTTGACAGTCGCTGTGGCTGGCGGTACCGGCGTTTCGCTGCCGCTAAGGGTCGGGACGGGCGTAATTGTCGCCGTGGGTGCCGGCACGCGCAAAGCCTGGCCCTCGACCAATTCGACGATGCAGTCGCCGCCGCCGTATGGCAAGCCAAACTCGCATAAGGCGAATTCCACTTCTGGGTTTATGTCGGAAAGCTGCTTGGCGTTTGTATCGTAACGCACGGCGATTGCGATCATGTTTTCGCCAGCCGCGACCCGATGCCACATCAAGCCAGGCAATAATGTCGGTGTTTCGGTGGGCGCAAAAGGGTCGAATGATAGCAGCGCCAAACCGTCTGCGGCGGGATTGCCTTCCAAATTCGCGGAAGCATCCAACTGTGGAACAGGGCTTGCCAGTGGATCGACTGTGGCGCTTGGCAGGGGGACAACAATTTCTTGGCCCACTTGAATGCGCGTTTCGTCTACGATTCCGTTTATCGCTTTCACGGTTGGCAAGATATCCAAGCTGCTATAGCCGCAGCGCGCAATTATGCTGATTAAGGAGTCCCCGGCAGCGACTCGGTGAATGCAAGGCGCCGGGGTGAACGTTTCAGTCGGAACCATCGTCGGCGGCGGAGTTGGACTGGGCGCGGCGGTTGGAATGCCTGCTGTAACAGTCGGGAACTGCTGACGCGCGGGCATAGCCGTCGGCGACAAATCGACCAGCCTCGTATCCGCGACTTGCGAGAGATTGCTGATTATAGCCAGGGCAAGCCCAGCCAAGAGCGCGATGGCAAAGACAAAAATGCCAAGCAGCAGCCTGCCAGGGGCAGCGCCCAGCGCGCCCTCGTACAAGTCGGTCTCGCCATGACGATAGTCATAATTTCTGCTAGATAGAATACTCTCAGCGCGCACGTTCCGCGGCTCGACATCGACAATTGCCGTCCCGCAATTTGAACAGACTCGGGCGCTGCTTGGGTTGTTGGCGGCGCAGATTGGGCAGCGTTTGAATGCATTGAATGAATAGGATGATTGGGACAAGCGAAATCCTCCCTCGCCAATCCATTATAACGGATAGCAAGGGCGGTATTCGAGGTTTGACAAAATGCGGACTTTACTTCCATCAGGCTACATTCAGAAAGCTCTCAAGCTACCTTCAGATTGCCATCAGGCTGCATTCAGAAAGCTCTCAAGCTACCTTCAGATTGCCCTCTGGCTGGCAATCTCGATGGCTAGCGTGGCAGGCTGGACATGCGCTCGGAGACTTGAGAATATGCCGAATCCAGAGCGCTCAGGCGGTCGCGCTCGCGTTGCACAACCGCGGCTGGTGCCTTGTTCAGGAAGTTTTCATTGCTAAGCATCTTGCGCGTTTTGGCAATTTGCTGCGCTAAGCGCTGCGCTTCCTTCGCTAGTCTTTGGCTTTCCGCCTCGAGGTCGAGCATGCCTTCCAATGGCAGATAGAGCGTAACATCGTTGACGACGATGCTGGCCGAATTCGCCGGTGGCGCATCCTCCGCGGTCAGCATGCGCAGCGCTTCCACATTGCAGAGCCGACTGAAAATGAAGGCATACTGCTCGAGGTCATTCGCGGAAGCGCCCGCCTGCGCCAGCGCTTTGATACGTTTGCTAGGATCGACCTTGTATTCGGCGCGGGCATTGCGCAGCTCGCGCGCTAGCTCCAGCAAAAGATTCATGCGCGCCTCGACTTCGGCGTCGATGCGCGCCTCATCCGCTTGCGGCCAGTCGGCAATGATGAGCGCTTCGCCAGCGCGCGGGATGTAGCGCCAGGCTTCTTCCGTCATAAAGGGCATGAAGGGATGCAGCAATCGCAAACAGGCATCTTGCACCGCTACCAGAACGCGTTGCGCCGCGGTTTTCTCGCTTTCATTACCGGAATACATGGCATGTTTGCTTATTTCGAGGTAGCTGGGCGCGAATTCATCCCACATAAAAGCCATAATCTGGCTGCCGGCTTCGCCAAATTGATAGATGTCGAAGAGCTGCTGCACATTGGCGATGAGGCGATGCAGCCGGCTGAGAATCCAACGCGCAGGCAAATCAAGCTCCTGGTCTGGCGGCAGCCCGAGCTCGAGCTCCGCTGGCAGGTTCATGTTGATAAAAGTCGTGATTTGCCAAACCTTATTGATGAAACGGGAAGTATGGTCGACGCGCGTTTCGTCCAAGTTGACATCGTTGCCAGGCGTTCCGCTGGTGATAAGCGTGAAGCGCAGCGGGTCCGCGCCCTGCTTATCGACAATTGTCAGCGGGTCGATGACGTTGCCCAGGGACTTGCTGAACTTTTTGCCATGCTTGTCGCGCACCAAACCGTGCAGGTAGACCGTGTGGAAAGGCGGCTTGTCGGTGAACCACAGTCCCAGCATAATCATGCGCGCCACCCAGAAAAACAAGATATCGTGGCCAGTCTCCATGACATGCGTCGGATAATAGCGGTCGAGATCGGCGCTAGCGGCGGGCCAGCCCAAGGTGCTGAAGGTCCACAACCCGCTGCTGAACCAGGTATCCAGGACATCTTCTTCCATCACCCAGCCGTCTCCGCTGGGCGCTTCGCCTCCGACGTAGATTTCGCCTTGCGGGTCGCCATCTTTCTCACGATACCAGGCGGGTATGCGATGCCCCCACCACAACTGACGGCTGATGCACCAATCTTGGATGTTCTCCAGCCAATGAAAATAGACTTTTTCGTAGCGCTGCGGCACGATTTTGATATCGCCATTGCGCACGGCTGCCAGCGCCTTATCCGCCAAGGGCTGGATGCGCACGTACCACTGCGTGCTCATCAGCGGCTCGACGACTTCGCCGCCGCGCTGGCTGCGCGGTATGCGCGTATTATAGGCTTCGGTTTTGATGGTCAAGCCGGCCGCTTCCATATCGCGCCACAAGCGCTCGCGACAGTCATAGCGGTCCAAGGCGGCGTACTGACCGGCATTCGCATTCATACTGGCGTCTTTGTTTAGCACGTTAATCAGCTTGAGCTGATGTCTCTGCGCGATTTCGTAGTCATTGAAGTCATGGGCGGGCGTCACTTTGAGCGCGCCTGTGCCAAATGCCATGTCTACAGCGTCATCGCCGATAACCGGGATGCGCCGCCCCAGGATTGGCACGGTGGCGTATTTGCCGATGCTTGCCGCATAACGGGTGTCGGCGGGGTTCACCGCAAGAGCCGTATCGCCCAAGATGGTTTCGGGGCGGGTTGTTGCTACAGGAATAGCGTCGCCATCTTCAAGCGGATACTTGAAGTAATAGAGCGTAACTTGTTCTTCCGAAGTTTCGACTTCCAGGTCGGAAACGGCGGTCTGCAAGCCCGGGCTCCAATTGACCAGGCGCGGTCCGCGGTAGATTAACCCTTGTTGCCACAGGGTCAAGAAGGCTTGCTGGACAGCTGTTGACAAGCCGTCGTCGAGCGTGAAGCGCTCGCGGTCCCAGTCGCAGCTTGCGCCGAGACGGCGCAACTGCCGCGTGATGGTGCCGCCGTATTCTTCTTTCCATTGCCAGGTGCGGTGCAAGAATTCTTCATAGCCAACTTCCTCGCGGCTTGTGCCTTCTTCGCGCAGCATATTCTCGACTTGCAGCTGCGTCGCGATGCCGGCGTGATCGGTGCCTGGCAGCCAGAGCGCCGCCTTCCCGCGCATGCGCTCGTAGCGAATCATCAAGTCTTCGAGCGCGCCAAAGAGCGCGTGCCCAAGGTGCAGGCTGCCGGTAACATTAGGCGGCGGCATACTGACAACAAATGCTTCCGCTTCGGGGCCGGCGACTTCGGGTTTGAACCAACCATTGCGCTCCCACCAGTCATACAGGCGCGGCTCTGCATCGGCATAATCGAAGTTGCGCGGCATATTGCTTTCTGCGCTCGCTCTCATGCTTACTTCCTCCCTCACATTGCGATAAAACCTGAAATCAAAGTTGCAATCAAAAAGCCTTCCGCCCTATACAAGGACGAAAGGCTTCCTTTCGCGGTACCACCTTGCTTCAGCGGACAGAGGTCCGCTGCGCTCGTGACGCGATAACGGACGTTAGCCGGCCCGATTCTACTAGCGGTCGCGTTCTTTCGGGCAACTCCGGGGCGACTTTCGACAAGGTTTCGCAAGCGGGCTTCCAGCCTATGACCCGCGTTCTCTGCTTACGAAGCAGCTTGTCTACTGCTCCCGATCATCGTTTTTCGATATTCAACTGTTAATAGCCACCCATGGGACTTGAACCCATAACCTATCACTTACGAAGCGATCGCTCTGCCAATTGAGCTAGGGTGGCGCGGCATTTTGTCATTTTATCAGTGTATCGCTGGGCAATCAAGTCAAGTTTGCTGCTGAACCAGGGCAATCAGAGGATTTGCTTTCTGCATTGCATTACCCTAGACTGGATAAGCTGACACAGCCGCTCGGCGGCGGCGATAAGCACCCAGGAATGCCGCGCTCGCAGAAAATAACAAGCCTTCTCGGCGCACGGGCGACATGGTTTATTGATAAAGAGAAGCAAGAACAACTATGGCAATAAATATCTTGCCCGAAGAGGTCATCGCGCGCATCGCCGCTGGCGAGGCTGTCGAAGGCCCGGCATCCGCAGTGAAAGAGTTGATCGAAAATTCCATCGACGCCGGTGCCGCTTCAGTTCACGTGGAGACGAAGGCTGGCGGCAAACAGCTCGTCCGCGTATCGGACAATGGCGCGGGCATCCCCAGTATGGAAATAGAGCTGGCATTCAAACGGCATGCCACCAGCAAGCTGCGCGTTACAGAAGACCTGGAAGACCTGTCGACCTTGGGCTTCCGCGGCGAGGCGCTTGCCAGCATCGCTGCCGTCAGCCAAAGCACAATCATCACCCGACATCGCGACGATCCCATGGGCATCCGCCTGCGCTTAAATGGCGGACAGATTCGCCATCAATCAGCGATTGGCGCGCCGGCTGGCACGGTTGTCACGGTCGAGAATCTATTCTTCAACACACCCGCCCGCCTAAAGTTTTTGAAAACCGACCGAACCGAGAAGCGCAATATCCAGCAAATTCTAACTCGCTACGCCATGGCTTACCCAAAAATTGCCTTCACGCTGAAACAAGATGGTCGCGAGCAGTTTCGTTCCTCTGGGCGCGGTGAACTTGCGGATGTTGTGGCAGAGGTATTCGGGCGGGCGCATTTCAAGCGCATGATTGCCATCGCCGGCGAGCAGCGCGCGCGAATTGCGCAGGCGGCAATCGCCGTTCGCGGTTACATTTCCTTGCCCGATCTGACGCGCAGCGACCGCTCGCGCATCGTGCTCTTTGTCAATGGGCGCGCCGTGCAAGACAATGCGCTCAGCCACGCGGTTAGCCAAGCCTATGAAGGCATGATCAAACCCGGCGCTTTTCCATTTGCTGTATTGCTGATTTCTTTGCCGACCGATTTCGTCGACGTCAATGTACATCCGACAAAAGCGCAGGTTCGTTTCCGCGAGCCGCGCCAGGTGTTTTCGACTGTTCAGCGGACGGCGCGCCAAGCGCTTTTAGCCGCCGATGTAGCAGATGTTGATGAATTCAATGCCGATAAATGGACGGCGGCTGGCTTCTCAAATGAATCCATAGACTACCGGCGTCCCGCGCCGCCCTATGCCGGGGCGGGTACAGACGACTTCCACGATGCCGACCTGGGCAGCATTCCCGTGCGCGCCGACAGCCCCGACAAGCCGCGCACGCTGCCAATTCTGCGCGTAGTGGGGCAAATTGGCGCACTGTACATTGTCGCGGAAGGGCCTGTGGGGCTTTATTTGATAGACCAAAACGCCGCTCACGAGCGCATCCTCTACGAACAAACGCGGGAAGCCTGGCGCGCGGGCTGCCTGGCTTCACAGCAAATTGACGACAGCCAGACGGTCTTGCTATCGCCAGAGCATGACAACGTGCTGGGCGAATGCGCGGCAGTTTTGTGCGAATTGGGCTTCGAGATTGAGCCCTTTGGACCGCATACCTATGTCTTCCGGGCGCTGCCAGAGGTCTTCGCCGCAACGCGCCTCGCCGACAGCTTCCCAAATATGCTGGAGCATCTGCGGCAAAATGGCTGTGCGGCTGATGAAGCGATTGCCGCCCTGGCAGCGGGCGCGGCGGTCAAGAGCGGGCAGATTTTGTCCATGCAAGAGATGCAAACGCTGGTCGCGCAATTGGAACGCTGCCCGTCACCACTCGCAGCGCCCAGCGGCAGGACCACGCTGATTCGTCTGACGCGCGAACAATTGGCGCTCGAATTTCGCCGCGCTTAAGGCCTCAATCAGCTCAGGACTGGCAACACGCCAAAAAGGTAGAGCGGCAGCAAACCAGCAACCGCGCAGATTGCCAAGGCAATCAGAACGAGCGTAAGCAAGTCTAAGCCGCGCCGCTGTTCTTGCCGGTAAGGTGGCAAGGCACCGGTGAAATGTCCCGTGCCGCCAAGTTGCCGCGAGATTTCCGGATTGAATGGCGTGGCTGCGGGGCCGGGCAGCGTCGCAGTCGCTTGCCTGGGAACGGGAGCGGCGGGCTGCGCCGCAGCTTGTTGGCGCGGATCCAGCTGAGGAGTAGCGATGGCCGCTGGCGCGGCGGCGGCGGCGGCCGGACTGTAGCTTGGTTTTTGCGGCGGCGGATGCGGCGCGCTGACCGGCGGCGCTATTGCAGCGCTCTCCAATTGCATTTGGGCGAACTTCGCGCGTTCGCGCGCCCGCTGCAAAATTTGACCCAGCTGATCGGCATGTTTATAGCGATCATTGGGGCGCTTGCTCATCACCTTGGCGATAATGTTGTTTATTTCTTCGGGCAGGTTCGGGTTAAAGTCGGTCGCCTGGGGGATATCTGACTGGATATGCGCCAGCGCCAGCTCCCGCTGCGACGAGCCGATATAGGGCAGGCGACCTGTAAACATCTCGAACATGACAACGCCGATAGAATAAACATCGGAGGCGGGAGAAGGTTTCTCGCCGCGAGCCTGCTCGGGCGCGAAATAATGCGGGCTGCCCCAAACTATTTCGCTGCGCGTTTGCGGCATGGAATCTGTATAGGCTTGGGCAATGCCAAAATCGGTTACTTTGATAACACCGTCGCGATTTATCAATAAATTCTGCGGCTTGACATCGGCATGGACCAAATGCGAGCGATGCGCGAAGCCAAGCCCAGCGCAGATTTGAACGCCGTAATCGAGCGCCTGCTCCAAAGGCAGCGCGCCCCGCGCCCGAATGACTTTCTTCAGGTCATGCCCCTCGATCATTTCCATCACGATATAGTGGGTAGGACCGTCGCTGCCGACATCGTGCACGGTTACGATATTGGGGTGCGACATCATGGCGACGCTGCGCGCTTCTAGTTGGAATTTCTCCAAAAAAGCCGGGTCTTCGGTCAAGCTGGGGCGCAGGATTTTGATCGCGACCGTGCGGCCCAGCTTGCGGTCAAGCGATTTATAGATGACCGACATCCCGCCGGAGCCTTGTTGGGCAACCAGCTCGTAGCGATGGTTTAGCAGCGTTTCGCCTGGCATGGCTATATTTTGCTCTCGCTCACGATTTTGTGGCAAAATTTTGCTGGTATTCCAAAAGCGCGCTGCGGTCGGTCAGGCTGGCGATATAGTCAGCCACGACGCGCTCGGCGCATTGCTCGCTCAGCCTGGCGCGATAGACAGCCGGCAGTTGTCGCGGGTTTGACATATAGCCGGCAAAAAGCGCCCGCAGGATTTTGTCGGCTTGGGTCTGCATGCGCTCAATTCTATTATGGCGATACATATTCTCATAGAGAAAGTCTTTGAGGGCGCGATTGCGCGCTTGCTGGCGCTCACTGTGGCATACCAGCGGCTGCGACCGGCGCTGAACATCCAATGACGTTTTTGGATCCGCCGCTGCTATGTTGTCGGCGCTTTTTTGCAGGACGTCGTCGACCTGCATGCCAACCAGCTCGCGGATGACTTGATGACGGTCAATCTCGTCCAATGCGCCGCCGCGCCATCCCAGTTGCTCGCTAGCGACGCGCCAGATTGCCAGGCTCTGCAATTGCTCGACATGGATGAGCCCGGCAAGCAGCCCGTCATCAAGGTCATGCGCGTTGTAGGCTAATTCGTCGGCGATATTGGCGACTTGCGCTTCCAAGCTCGCCCCAGTCTCGGCTTCGATGCCAGCCAACTGGCTGATGTCATATTCGGTTTCGTGTTTGGCGATGCCTTCCAGGGTCTCCAGCGTCAGATTCAAGCCATGCCATTTGGGGTAGCGCCGTTCCAGTTTTGTGACGACGCGAAAACTTTGCTGATTGTGGTTGAAGCCGCCGCAGTCCGCCATGAGCTGATTCAAGATGGCTTCGCCAGCATGACCAAAAGGCGGATGCCCAAGGTCGTGCGCCAGGCAGATTGCTTCGACCAAGTCTTCGTTGAGGCCCAGTGCCCGCGCCAGCGTGCGTCCAATCTGCGCGACTTCAAGCGTATGCGTCAGCCGGGTGCGAAAATAGTCGCCCGCGTCATTGACAAATACTTGCGTTTTGTATTCCAGCAGGCGAAATGCCGCGCAATGCACGATGCGGTCTCTATCGCGTTGAAAAGCGGTGCGATAGCGCGGCTCGGCTTCGTGGCGCAAGCGTCCGCGCGAATGGCGGCTGAACAGCGCGTAGGGCGCGAGCATCTGCAATTCTTGCTGTTCTAGCTGCGAACGGCTGCGGCGCATCTTGCTCTCCTAAGTTGATGCGATTATTGTAGCCGCGCGCGGCGGATTGCGCTTATTGGGAACGCTAAATTGTAGCCCTACAATTTGACGCTGAATTTCCGTCCGGCACAGCTTAAGCTAAAATGACCCCAAGAGATTGTCCAAAGCGGAAGAGCCCATTATGACAAAAATCGCGGCGATATTGACCGACTTCGGCACACGGGACAGCTACGTCGGCACAATGAAAGCGGTCATGCTAAGCATTGACCCGGCTCTGCGAATTGTTGATATCACGCATGCGATTCAGCCGCAGAATGTTCGGCAAGCCGCCTTCACGCTCATGAACTGTTTCCGCTATTTCCCCGACGGCACGGTCTTCTGCGCGGTGGTGGATCCCGGCGTCGGCAGCGTGCGCAAGCCAATCGCAGCGCAATGCGGCGAATATTATTTTGTCGCCCCGGACAACGGGCTGATTAGCTACAGTTTGCTTCAGCTCGCCAGGGAATATCATGTAGTCTCGCTTGACAAGCCCGACTATCATTTGCCAGCCACCAGTCATACATTTCATGGCCGCGACATCTTCGCGCCCGCCGCCGCGCACATAGCCAGCGATGCCACGCGACTAAAAGATATGGGTCCGGTGCTGGAGCGCATCGTCGCCTTGCCTAAACCGCAGCTAAGTGTGTCAAGCGAGCGGGTGACTGGCGAGGTGATGCACATCGATCACTTCGGCAATATCATCACCAGCATTGGCAGCTTATATTGGATGGCTGATAACGAACTGACCCTAGACGCGCTGTGGCAAGACAATAGGCCGGCGCTGCGTTTTTCCGCGGCAAGCGCCCACCTTACGATAGGCCGACATAGCATTCATGGCGTCTCGCGCGCCTATCATGAAGCGCGGCTTGGGGCTGCCCTCGCGCAAATCGACAGCAGCGGTTTCTTGGAGGTTGCGGTGAATCAGGGCAACGCGGCGCAAGGACTGGATGCGCAGCTAGGCGACGAGGTCGCGCTGCGATTGAAGTCAATTTAATCGGCGCTGTGCTGTAATAAAGCAAATCCTTACATGAAGGTCGCGCTTCATAAACATTGAAACAAGTAAGAGACTAGAGTTTTGCTTAATTTCCGCGCGCTCTTATTATTTTTCGGTGTCCTTCATGCGCCGAGAAGGCTTGATTTTTTCTGTGAGCGCGACCTGCGCGACTCTCGGTGGTTCAAATCTAATTTGATTTAATTGTCCAGTGTGCTCCGTGTCACAGCCCTGCCTGATTGACTTCATGCTGGCGTCATAGAGGCGCTCACATATTGCGACCCCGTTTGCGGACATCGCCCACGCGCTGGGTGATGCCCAGGGAATCGAGATGCTCCAGCAGCGCAATCGCGTACTTGCGCGACGTGCCAAATGTATCGCGCAAGGACTTGGCGTCAATCTCGCCAGAATCGCGTATCTTCTGCCGAATTTCACTAACCATAAAATCGTAATCTGCGCTTGCAAAGGCGATTCTGTCGCTGACCTTGACCAATCTGCGCAAATCGAGCAGCGCGCGCGTGACATCTTCGCCGACGAGTTCGTTCATCTCGTCAATTGAAGGCGTCGCATAAGGATTAGCTTGCAGGTGCCGCATTAGCTGGTCAATCTTTGCGCTTTGCTGTGGGGAGAACCACACTTGATGATTTTGCAGCCGCAGTAGATTCCCTTCGCTGGCAATTCGGTCCTCATTGGCGAGGAATCTGTCAAGCAGGCTGAGCGGGACATTTAGTTGACTGCGCAACTGCGCGCGCGGCATGCCCAGCCGCAGCGGCTGCTCGCTGTGATAAGCGCCTAATCGCGCTAACGCCCGAGCCGCTAATTTCTGCCAAGAAACGCTAGACCAATAGCTGGCTTTGTCGACTTGCTTGACCAGCCCCAGGGACAGCGCCTCGCGCAGAGCCTCTTCCATTGCCGCATCGCTATAACCCAGGCTGGATTGCAAGGCTTTGCGACTTAGTGGCAAATCCCCTTGCGCAGCTAGCGCCAGCCTTTCCGCCGGACTGCCGCGCAGGCGCAATGCCAGGTCGCGGATAATGTCGGGCTGGAAACGTTTGAGCCGCCGCCGCGGGCTTGCATCCACAATCAAGCCGCCGCCGATGGTCTGTGCGGGCGAGGGGTAGCGCAAGATGTAGCGGTCGCCACGCGCCAGCGGCAGCGCGTCGCGCAGGCGGATTTGCAGCCAGCCTTCGTCGCCGGGGAACAAGTGCTCGGCATCGAGCAGCCGCACCTTGGCGATTGACTCGGAAGCGCCACTGAAAAACTTGACTTCCGCATTATGTTCAAGCGGACGATCCACATCGGCAAGTTGAACGAACTGCGCGTCGACCATGGAACTAGGGCGCGCTTGCCCCGGGGCTGCCAAGACGTTGCCGCGCTGGACTTGATCGCTGCTGATGCCGCCGATGTTCACAGCCACGCGGCTGCCCGGCACCGCTCTTTCAACTGTCTGTTTATAGCTTTGCAAGCCGCGGATGCGCCCGCTGATGCCCGCCGGCTGCAATTCGACGCTGTCGCCTAGGGACAAACTGCCGCCCGCGAGCGTGCCAGTTACAACGGTGCCGAAGCCGCCAACGACAAAGACACGGTCAATTGGCAGGCGCGGCTGACCGTAATCGACGCGTTGGGGCGCGCCTGCCAAAACCGCTTGCATTGTCGCAATCAATTCGTCCAAACCCTGGCCGCTATAGGCAGAGACTTCGACCATAGGCGGGGGAGTCAATTGATGCGCCGCGAATACTTCTTCAATATCCAGCCGAATCAATTCAATCCATTCCGGGTCCTCTATCAAATCGACCTTGCTGATGACAGCGATGATGTCTTTTACGTCCAGCAGCCGCAGAATTGCCAGGTGCTCGCGCGTCTGTGGCATGATGCCTTCGTCAGCGGCGATAACCAGCAGCGCCGCGTCAATGCCGCCAACGCCCGCCAGCATATTTTCGATAAAATCGCGATGCCCCGGTACATCGACAATGCCAAGCGCCTCGCCATTTGCTAGGCGCATCCAAGCGAAGCCCAAGTCGATAGTCATTTGGCGGCTCTGCTCTTCGGCAAGCCTATCAGGATTTATGCCGCTCAGTTTTTCTACTAATGTGGACTTGCCGTGATCGACGTGGCCCGAGGTGCCAATAACGCGCATATTTTATCCGCTGCCGCTAGCGTTATTGTCTAAGAGTCTGTCGGCGTTTTGCATGCCTGAGGGTTCTTCGCTGTACGAGTTGCTGTCGAATTCGTGCAGCAAAGCTTGGTAGCGCTCTCGATAGAGTTCGGCGCGCGCCCGTTCCAATTGCCAGAGCCGTTCGATATTGGCGCGCACGCCGGGGATTTGCGCTTCGATGTCGCCAACCCGATGCACAAAGCCATCGAATTCGCGGTCATGATTGCGCCACACCTCATCGCTGGACAGGGTCAACTGTTTCCAGCGTTTTTGGTCATCGTCGCGCCAGCCGTCCCATTCTTGACGGAAGCGTTCTTCACTCAGGCGCTGCATTTCCGCAACTTCGTTGATGCGCCGTTCCAGCCGCTCGCCGATGCGGTTGAAGTCGTCAATGATGCGTTTCATCTCGCGGTAAGCCTGCGCCCAGATTTCGAATCGTTCGATGTTTTTCTGCAATTCGGCATCGTGAACGCTGAAGCGCTTGGTCAGATCAGCCATTTGCTGGTCGCGCTGCTGCGTCATCAATTGCTGCTGGTCGATAAACTGCTGCATTTGCTCTCGGCGTTCGCGGTCAACATTGCTGTAATCTTGGATGCGCCTTTCGTTGCGCACGGTTAAGTCTTCTATCAAACCCAGCTTGGGCAGAATGCTATCGACCGATTTTTTGTACTCCGGCAATTCTGTTTCGATTTCTGACAAACGCCTGGCGTCGGTGCGCCGCTGTTCTTCGAGGAAGGTGAGGCGGCGGTCTGGTCCTTCGAGCTGTTTGCTCAGGTCGTCCATTTCCTGGTTAAGCAGGCGCATGGCGTTTGTCAAGCGATCGCCTTCACTTTGCAGCCCGCTGATATTTGACAACTGCCTTTCGATGCGGTCGGTTTTTTCGGCGAGTTCGCGCACGCTGCGCTGTACCGAGTCGCGCTGCAAATCGCCGCGGCGCTCGGCTTCGCGCTCCGCTGTCAGGCGGCGGGCTTCGGCATTTTCCAGCATTTGCGCCATTTCCTGCCGCAGCGTGTCGATGATGTCATGTTCTTTTTGAGCTGGCAGGGTTTCCTGCTTGATTACGCTTTGCTCGGCTTCGACGGTCTTGACACGCCGCTGCATCTGGGCAATGAACTCGACCTGCTGCTCGATGCGTCCTTCCAGCGTCGCGATAAGGGCTTTATCACGGCGGCGCTCTTCATCCAGCCACTCGATCATGCTGGCAATTTGATTGATTTGCATAGCGCCTGCTCCTGCTGTCAAATTGACGAGCGCGGAATGACAGTTGCGCTGATTATAGCATTTGCAATGGCTATAGACAATAAGCTCGATTATTGTGGGTGCATTTTCAGATTGATGCGCCTCTCATTCCAGTCTCTTGGTCATTGACAGCACGTTTAATGCCTCTTATAATGCTGAGCCATAGTCACAGGAGCTACGCGGAGTCAATCGTGAAGCAATCACTGCGCCATCACCATCATTTTATGTCATCCGGAACGGGAGCGTTCTAGGGCTCTAGTGATTCGTGCCATCGGATTAGTTGCTGAAGCCTCGCTCCTTAGCGAGGCTTTTTCTTTAGATAGCGGGAGATACCAATGCTGGCAGTAATTGATTATGGAGCGGGCAACCTCAGAAGCGTGATGCACGCGCTGAAGCACCTGCAGGCGCGCAATCTGCGCCTGGTGCAGCATGGCGCGGATTTAGCCGGCGCGACCAAGATTATCTTGCCGGGCGTGGGTGCCTTTGGCGCGAGCATGGAGCAGATGCGCCGCCGCGACCTGGTAGCGCCTTTGCTGGACGCGCTGGCAGCCGGCATCCCCTATCTCGGCATCTGCGTCGGCATGCAAATGCTATTTGATGTTGGCGAAGAAATGGGCGAGCACCAAGGCTTGGGAATCATCCGCGGGCGGGTGCTGCGCTTCCCCGAGTTCAGCGACCGCAAGGTGCCGCACATGGGCTGGAATCAGCTTGAAATGAAAAAAGGCTCGCCACTGTTCCATAATCTTGACGAAGGCAGCCGCGTATATTTCGTGCACAGTTATTATTGCGCGCCGCAAGAACCAAGCGCGGTCATCGCCGCGGTTGATTATGGGATTGAATTCGCGGCGGCGCTGCAAATGGGCAACATTTATGGCTTGCAATTCCATCCCGAAAAAAGTCAAGCCAATGGCTTGCGGATATTACGCAATTTTTTGAGAATCGAGGAGCTGAGCGATGATAATCTACCCGGCGATTGACCTGCGCGGCGGCAAAGTCGTGCGACTGCGCGAAGGCGATTTAAGCCAAGAAACGGTCTTCAGCCGCGACCCGCTTGCGACAGCGCAAATGTGGATTGACCAGGGCGCGCGATGGATTCACATGGTCAATTTGGATGGCGCCTTTGCGACCGCCAACGAGAACATTAGCGTTTTGGAAGCGGTCGCAAGACTTGATGTAAGCATTCAGTTTGGCGGCGGCTTGCGCGATTTGCAGTCAGTTGGCGGCGCGCTGGACGCAGGCGCAGCGCGGGTGGTCTTGGGGACGCTGGCGGTAAAAGCGCCGAACAAAGTCGGCGAAGCAGTCGACCGCTTTGGCGCAGACGCGATTTGCGTCGCCCTCGACGCCAGAGACGGCAAGGTCGCAACCCATGGTTGGACGGAATTGTCAACCCAGTCGCCGATTGCATTGGGCGGGGCTTTATCCACGCTGGGGCTGCGGCACGCGCTGTATACCGATGTCAAACGAGACGGCATGTTAAGCGGCGCGAACATTGGCGATACGGTCGCATTGGCGCGCGCCACCGGGCTGCAAGTTATCGCTTCTGGCGGCATTAGCGACATGGAAGAAATCGAGCGCCTGGCGGCAAGCGGCGTCGTGGCGGGCGCGATAATCGGCATGGCACTGTATCAGAATCAAATATCGCTGGGCGCTGCCCTGCGAGCGGCGAAAGGAGCAGCATGATGTTGGCGAAGCGAATCATACCTTGTCTCGATGTCAAAGACGGGCGCGTTGTCAAAGGCGTGAATTTTCTTGACCTGCGCGACGCCGGCGACCCGGTCGAGCAGGCAATCGTTTATGACCGCGAGGGCGCGGACGAGCTGGTCTTTCTTGATATCACCGCATCGCACGAGGCGCGCAAGACCAGGCTGGAAATGGTCAAACAAGTGGCGGATAGCATCTTCATTCCCTATTGCGTGGGCGGGGGCATTCGCAGCATCGACGATATCCGCGAGACGCTCTTGGCTGGAGCGGATAAAGTCTCGATCAATAGCGCCGCCGTCCGCAGCCCAGAATTGATCTCCGCGGGCGCATGGGGTTTTGGCAGTCAATGCATCGTCGTGGCGATTGACCCCCGCCGTGTTGACGGCAAATGGATCGTTCACATCAACGGCGGGCGCATCCCGACCGAGAAGGAAGCGGTGCCCTGGGCGAAGGAGGTCGAAGAGCGCGGCGCTGGCGAGATATTGCTGACGAGCATGGATAAGGATGGTACCAAATCCGGCTATGATATAGAGATGATACAGGCGGTAGCCGAATCGGTATCCATCCCGGTTATCGCTTCCGGCGGAGCAGGCAGCAAAGACCATTTCCGCGCAGCGCTGGAAGAAGGCGGTGCCGACGCGGCGCTGGCGGCTTCACTCTTTCACTTCAATGAAATGCGTATCGTGGATCTCAAACGTTACCTGCATGACCAGGGTGTACCGATTCGGATGTCGGGCTGGGAGTCAGGCACGATGTCAGTCACGGAGGAAAGCGATGCCTCTTGAACAGCAGGTGCTGGAAGCCATCCGCTGGAACGATCAAGGCTTGCTGCCAGCCATCGTGCAAGACGCCACGACGCGTGAAGTATTGATGCTAGCTTATATGAACGCGCAGTCGCTGCAAGTTACCTTGGATTGCGGACTAGCGACATTCTGGAGCCGCAGCCGGCAGAGCCTGTGGCAAAAAGGCGAGACTTCTGGCAATACGCAGAAGGTGATGGATATTCGCATTGATTGCGATTGCGACACGCTGCTGGTCTTGGTGCAGCCGGCTGGACCCGCCTGCCACACCAATGCCCGAACTTGTTTCTATCGCAATTTTGATGCCTTTACGCAAGCGCCGCAGCGACATTAGAGACATTAGATGACATAAGATAGGGAAACATCAATGAGTGATATGCTCAAAGAACTGGAAGCGATCATCCAAGACCGCAAGCTGCGCCCGGCAGCGGGAAGTTATACAAATCATCTCTTCGAGCAAGGTCGTGGCAAAATTGCGCAGAAAGTCGGCGAAGAAGCGGTCGAGACTGTCATTGCCGCTCTAGCCCAAAGCCGACAGGAACAAGTAAACGAATTGGCCGACCTGTTTTATCATGTCTTGGTATTGATGGCAGAGCTGGACCTCAGCCTCCAAGATATCGAACTGGAACTCCAAAATCGACATCAACCCCGTGACTAGCACTTTGGTCAGGATGAATTCGAGGAATTATGTCTGTTCCGACCCAATATACTGGATTCTACAATTGTGACGGATGTGACGGAACTTGCCTGTACACTCTGCTTGGATTGTAATGGAGAAAAATTGATTATGCGGTCAGAAGGAATCATTCGAGGTTATTGATGCCCACCGAGCGATTTGTAAGCGAGATTCGTTTCCACGTCCGTTACGCCGAAACGGACAAAATGGGCATTGTGCATCATGCCGCATATTTGGTCTGGTTTGAAGAGGGGCGCAGCGCGTATATCCGCGAGCGCGGTTTGAGCTATGCCGATTTGGAGCGCGCTGGCTACTTCTTGGCGGCAAGCGATTTAGAAGCGAAATACCACTTGGCCGCGCGCTATGACCAAAAAGTATGCGCGCGCACCTGGATTGCCGGCTACCGCAGCCGCACGGTCACTTTTGCCTGCGACATCCTGGCTGCGCAAGGCGGTCAGCGCCTGTTCAGCGCCAAGCTGAAGCTGGTCTGCCTGGACAGCGCTGGACGTATCGTTCGGCTGCCGGCGACTTGGTCAGCCTGGCTGGATCCATCCGCATCTTAATGCCGCGCTAAGACCGCTGCCGCGGTGCCTGCTTGCTAACGGGGTGCCTGCTTGCTAACGCGGTGCCTTTATGAAGAATTGTCGCACGTGCCTTTTCTGTCTTATGTGTCGTTGCGCTTGTTTTGCTTTAGCACTATGCGATTTGCCAATAACTGAAATGCGCCCCATGCTATGTTATACTGTTGTGAATAATTGTTCAGGAAAATATGGAGCGAGTTCTGATGGTTACTTATGCGGAGCGCCCATGGCTCGAGAACTATGATGTGGGCATGCCCACTTCGCTTGAATTCCCCGAAGTCCCTTTGCATCAGTTCTTAAAAGATACCAGCGCCAGAATCCCGCAGAACACAGCATTGATAAGTCCAGCCGCCTTGCCTGTCATCGGGCGCGTCAGCAAAAGCATAAGTTATGCGGAGCTGGACAGCGCCTCGGATGCATTGTCAGCTGCCTTGCTTGATCTTGGCCTCAAAAAGAGCGACCGCGTCGCGATAGTGATGCCGAACTCGGTCGCCTTTGTGATTAGTTTTTTCGCGGTTCTTAAGGCAGGCGGGGTTGTCGCCGCGACAAACCCGACATATCCAGCGGATAAAATGGCTCATCAAATCAATGATTGCGACGCCGAATTTGTCCTGACCATGACGCTGTTTTATCCTCTCGTCAAACAAGTTCAGCCGCGTACCAAAGTGAGGACAGTAATCGCCGCTAATATCAAAGAATATCTGCCGCCTTTGGCAAAGTTCTTATTTACAATCGCTAGAGAAAAAAAAGATGGGCATTTTCTTGCCGAGCTGGAAAAAGGCGACTATTGGTTCCAAGACCTTTTGCGAGACTATGACGGCAGGCGGGCGGCTGTCGAGGTTGGACCAGAGGACTTGGCGATCTTCCAATACACCGGCGGCACCACCGGCGTATCCAAAGCCGCCATGTCCAAGCATCGCGCTTTGGTGGCAAATATGCTGCAAACGGAAGGCATATTAGACCTCTTTGATACGCCGCCCGAAAACGAGATCTTTCTCGGCGCTATCCCGTTTTTCCATGTTTATGGATTGGTCGTGGTCGTCAGCACAAGCGTCTACCGCGGCTGCAAAATTGTACTGACGCCGAACCCGCGTGATATAGACGATGTACTGGAAAATATCGAGACCTTCCGCACGACGCTCTTTCCTGGCGTGCCCGCCTTGTACAACGCGATCAACAACCATCCCCGCGTGAAAAAAGGCGGAGCCGACCTGAGCTCCCTGCGCCTCTGCTTGAGCGGCTCCGCGCCTTTGCCGCAGGCGATTAAAGAAGAATTTGAGCGGCTTTCTGGAGCCTCGTTACGGGAAGGCTTTGGCATGAGTGAAGCGCCAACAGCGACGCACGTCAACCCAATTTATAAGGAAAACCGGCCGGGGTCAATCGGCTTCCCGCTGCCGGAAATGGACATGCGCATCGTCAGCCTGGAAGACGGCGAGACCGATATGCCGGTCGGAGAGGTGGGCGAATTGCTGATGGCGGGACCAAACCTGATGGTCGGCTATCATGGCATGCTCGCCGAGACGCAGACCGCGCTGCGCGAGAAGGCTGGCAAGCGCTGGCTGTATACGGGCGATATCGCCCGCATGGACGAAGATGGCTATTTCTATATCGTCGACCGCAAAAAAGATATGGCGCTGATTGGCGGCTTTAACGTCTATCCAACAACGGTGGAGAAGGCGATTAGCGCGCATGCTGCCGTGCTAGAAGTTGGCGTTGCCAGCATCCCGCACCCGCAGCGAGAGGGGCAGGAAGCGCTAAAAGCCTGGATCGTTTTGAAGCCGGACCAGGCTGCCACGGCTGAGGACATCATCGCATTCCTGGAGGAAAAATTAGCGCCTTACGAGATTCCCCGCCGCATCGCCTTCATTGAAGAATTGCCCAAGACCGCAATAGGAAAAACCCTGCGGCGAGAACTGGCAAAGCTGGATGAGGAAGCGGGCAGCTAGAGCGCCGCGCGTTTATCCTCGCTTTTATCACGGGAAAAGTCAGGCTGACGCGTCAAGCAGAGACCATGCTGCGTTAAGCGATTATGTTGCATATTATGCGCCCCTAACAGGACTCGAACCTGTGACCCACGGTTTAGAAGACCGTCGCTCTATCCACTGAGCTACAGGGGCAATAGGTGGAATGATAAGAGTCGTCCCCAAATCTGTCAATGCTCTAGGGCAGGCCTAGCCAGGCAATCGCATCATATTGCCCTGGCTAGTCTTGGACTGCTTTCCTAGCCGAGCCTATTGTACCTTCGTCTACAGTCCAGTATAATATATGAAGAGAAACAGCACTTCGTATTCGAGAGAATGTCCGTTTTTTCGCGGATGGCTAGCGTAATTAAGGACTTGAAAAAACCAATCGGTTATTGTTCGGCTGGCAGGAGACACCATGGCAAAAGACAAAGAAATCGTGGAACAGCAGCAGAATGAATATACCGCAAAGAACATCCAGCAGCTGAGCCCGCGCGAGCATGTTCGCCGCCGCCCGGGCATGTATGTTGGCGGCACCGACGTCAGCGCGCTGCATCACTTGATCTATGAGGTCGTCGACAACTCGATTGACGAAGCCCTGGCCGGGCGCTGCGATCGCGTCGAAGTTACCTTGCACGAAAATGGCGGCGCGACCATCCTGGATAATGGCGTTGGCATACCGGTCGATATGCACCAGAGCGGCAAGCCCGCGCTTGAGGTTGTAATGACTGTCATCGGCGCGGGCGGCAAGTTCGATAACGAAGTCTACACAGTCAGCGGGGGCTTGCATGGCGTCGGCGTATCCGCAGTGAACGCCTTGTCCGCGGGCTTGACCGCAACCATCCATCGCGACGGCCATGTCTGGCAGCAGACCTATGCGGAAGGCATACCCACCAGCGAACTTATCAAGCTGCGGGAGCTGGGTGAGGCAGAAGAAACGGGCACGGTGATTTCATTTGTGCCGGACTTCAGCGTCATGGAAGAAAACGAGTTCAATTTCAATACCTTGATGACGCGATTCCGTGAAATGGCTTTTGTAACACGGCAAGTAACGATCAAATTGCGCGACGAACGCAGCAAGCCAATTCCGCGCGAGGTTACATTTTACTTCGACGGCGGCTTGCGTTCCTTCGCGCGTTATTTGAATCGCAGTCGGCGTCCCGTGCACAGCATCATTCATGCCGAGCGCGATATTGAATTCGTCGATCGCAATGAAGCGCCCTACAAGGTCGGCGTCGAAGTGGCGATGCAATACTCGGATGTGGCAATCACGACTGAACTCGCTTTTACTAACACCATCAACACGCCTGACGGCGGCACACACGTTACCGGCTTGCGCTCGGCGGTGACCAGTGTAATCAACCGCTATGCCCGAAAAGCGGGTCTGCTAAAAGATAAAGACGGAAACTTTTCTGGCAACGATACCTTGGAAGGGCTCACCGCGGTAATCAGCGTTAAACATCCGGATCCGCAATTCGAAAGCCAGACTAAAGTCAAGCTGCTGAATCCAGAGGTGCAGGGCGCGGTTTCCCAAGTCGTAACCGAATCCTTGAACGAATTTCTGGAAACCAACAGCCGCGAGGCGCGTCGAATCGTTGACAAGTGTATGACCAGCAAGCGCGCGCGCGAAGCAGCCAAAAAAGCGCGCGATTTGGTGCGCAGCGGCCCAAGCCTGCTAGAGAGCAGCACCCTGCCCGGCAAATTGGCGGATTGCTCGCAACGTGGCGAAAACGCCGAAATCTACATCGTCGAGGGTGATTCGGCTGGCGGCAGCGCCAAGCAGGGCCGCGACCGTCATTTCCAAGCGATACTGCCGCTGCGCGGCAAGATACTCAATACCGAGCGGGCGCGCATTGACAAGATACTCGACAATAACGAGATTAAGTCGCTCATTTCCGCCTTGGGCACCGGTATCCACGCCGAGATGACAATCGAAAAGCTGCGCTATGGCAGAGTGATAATCATGACGGATGCCGACGTCGACGGCAGTCACATTCGCACCTTGCTCCTGACCTTCTTCTTCCGGCACATGCCGCAGATAATCCAACAGGGCCACCTCTATATTGCCCAGCCGCCGATTTATCTGTTGAAAAACGGCAGAAAGATGCAATACGTCTACCCACAAGCCGGTTTGGACGATGGGCAATTGTTGGAGCAATCTATTAAGGTGTTCAAGAACAAGGACAAAGTCAGCATTCAGCGCTATAAGGGCTTGGGCGAAATGAACCCAGAGCAGCTGTGGGAGACAACCATGGACCCCGTCAAGCGGACGCTGCTGCAAGTTACGATTGAAGACGCCTCTGACGCCGACAAGGTATTTGATACGCTGATGGGCGCAAGCGTGCCACCGCGCCGCCGTTTCATCCAGACGCATGCCCGGCAGGTGCGCAACCTGGATATCTAACGGGTCCGCCAGCTACAGCCCAGAAGACCTCGCATCGTGTTCAGTCCAGCCTTGCGCATCGCGCAGGGCTGAATTTTGCCGCTCGCGCTCCATCGGGCGGCGCTCGAACAGGGCGAACAAGATCGAGAAAACCAGGCTAAGCAGCCCTAAGCCCAGCAGAAGAACGATTATCGGGCTGAGTGTGATGCCAGCGACTTCTAGCATATCCGGGTGCAAGAACAGGACTGACGCGCAGACCGTGGGCAGGATTGCCGCAAAGCACAGCCCGGAAAGAAAATTGAAGAGGGCGGCGGGGGCACCGCCATAAATTGGCTGCTGGCGGATGGAACGGCGGTGGACCTGCCAACCGAGCCAGGCGACCAGCGCCAAAAGCGCTATCAATACGACTGTCTTGATATCCACAGCATCATCTCGCTATTGATGAACTCTTGAGATGGCAAAGTTAAGCGACTAAAACAGAGAGTAGATGAAAACGCCAGCCGGGCTTGCGCTGCCAAACATGATAACAAGCGCGAAGACCAATAGCGTGATGACCAGCGGCAGCAGCCAATACAATTTGCGTTTCCACAAAAAGGCAAGCAGCTCGCCAAGCACCCCCAGACGCATGAAGAAATCTTGCGCTGCGCCCGGGCTGTTTTTGCCAGTTTTCGCTTTGGAACTCATTCCGTCTCCTCGTTGATTCCTGTGCCAAAGTTTTCGCTTATAGCGGTTTCCGGACTATGTGCGACCCGAGGACCAACATATCAATGTCGCTATTACGAAAGGTGTTGAATGCCTCTTGCGGCGTATTGACGATTGGCTCGCCACGCAGGTTAAATGAGGTATTGAGGACAATCGGCACACCGGTGGCGTCGCCAAATTGCTTGACGACATCATAGTAGCGCGGGTTGGTGGCGCGGTCAATGGATTGCAGCCGTCCCGTGCCTTCGTGGTTGACGGCATGAATTTCCGACTGTTTGTCCGACTTAATCGGCGCGACCATCAACATATAGCGCGGCGTATCGTGCTGCGCGACCTGCGGATAGTCAAAATACTCCGGCGAGCGCTCGCGGAGTATGACTGGGGCGAAGGGTCGGAACGGTTCACGGAACTTAATCTTGGTGTTCACAACTTCTTTCATTTCTTCGCCGCGCGGGTCAGCAAGAATACTGCGATTGCCCAGCGCGCGCGGTCCCCATTCGAATCTGCCCTGGTGAAAGCCGATTACCTGCTGCCGCGTCAGCGCGTCGACGATGGTTTCTGTCAATTTGCATTCGTCGTCAAAGGCTTCATAGCGCAAGCCAGCCGCATCCAGGAAGGACCGACAATCGGCGTCGTCATAACCCTTGCCAAAATAGGCGTGAGATTGCACCCATTGGCGCGGCTTGCCCATGACAATATGCCATGCCCATAGCGCCGCGCCCAGCGCGCCGCCGTCATCGCCCGCGGCCGGCTGAATCCAAATCTCGTCGAAGGGTGTCTCGTTCAGAACCCGCCAATTCGCTTTGGTATTAAGCGCCACCCCGCCAGCCATCACCAGCTTGTTCATGCCGGTCTTTTTGTGCAGATAGGTGGCGATATTGATGAGCGCGTCTTCGGTTACATGCTGCACGCTCGCGGCGATATCGGCATAATACTGATTCGCTGCCATCGCCTGTACTTCGCTCTTGCGATGCGGCTGGGTACGCGCGGTGAAGAAGTCGCTGTCAGCGTCGCGCTGTTCCCCAAACAGCTCAAGAAATTTACTGCTGTAACTGCGCGTCGTAGAGCGGTGGAAGTCAAAATAGGCCATATCAAGGCAGAATGAACCCGTTGCCCGGTCTTGCGCGACAACCTTATAAATTTTGTCCAAATAGCGCGCCTCGCCATAAGGGCTCATGCCCATGACTTTGTATTCGCCGTTATTCACGCGGAAGCCGAGCCAAGCCGTAAATGTCGAATAGAGCAGCCCCAATGAATGCGGGAAACGCTGCTCTTCAAATAGGTCGATGGTCGGCGCTGTGGCAAGGTCCTCGCCGAGCGAGCTTTTGCCGACGCCCAAGGTGGTGGTCGTCCATTCGCCAACGCCATCGACGGTCAGTATCGCGGCGTCCTTGTATGGGCAGGCAAAAAATGCGCTGGCGGCATGGCTCATGTGGTGATCGCAAAAGAGTATTTTTTCGCTGGGTACGCCGATGCCGCGCGCCACGTGGCTGCGTACCCAGAGTTTATCCGTCAGCCATGTCAGCATAGATTCCCGCCATAGGCTCGATGAACGCGGGAAGGTGTTCAATGCCGTCTGCAATATGCGTTCGAACTTCACCAAGGGCTTTTCGTAAAAGACCACGTATTCAAGCTCATCAGGGCTGATTCCCGCTTGTTCGAGGCAGAATTGCGCCGCTAACTGGGGGAAGCGATTGTCGTGCTTGACGCGCGTGAAGCGTTCTTCCATGGCGGCCGCCACCAATTCGCCATCCTTGATGAGCGCGGCAGCGGAATCGTGATAAAACGCTGATATGCCCAAAATGTACATGCTCAGCCTTGCTCTCTTGCCGAATCAATATCAGAAGCGACCGCTTCGCGCGCTTGCCAAGCCCCATCAGCTCGGCGGATGCGCAGGGGATCCATGAATAGCGCGGATAAGAGCCCGAAGGGAACAAATATGGTGCAATAGAACAGCGTCGCGATGAATCGCCCATTGCCGTCCGCGACAATGCTGGAATTTAGGCTGAAGCGATCCCAGGCAATTCTCCATAGTTCCTGCAAGTGATTGCTCAAGTTTTTGCTCAAATGAATGCTTCCCCCAGCCTCGTTAGATAAGCAGGAAAAAAATTACGCGCAGGTTGAGACAATTCTCTAGCCTACACTAATTCAGATATTTCCGCAGTTCCTGACGGGCTAGATCGTGCCCCAATTGATTCCAGTGTGTATCTGCAAAGAAATAGGGCGAGCGGCCATTCTCTATCGCTGCTCGTAAAATCGGCGTCATATCCAAGAATTCGAATCGCTGCGCCTGCGCGACTGACTGCCACAGCTCACGCTGCGCGGATAGGTTATCGTCAATTGTCGCTGGCGCTATCGGCTTCTGGAACTCCGAAATATAGTCCGCGATTGCCGTTTTGCCCGCGCTGTCGAGATAGGTCCAGAACAATTCCGCTTTCTGTGGGATATACATCATCACGAAGCGGATGCCGCGCTCTGCCAGGTCATGCGACATTGTGACAATGGCGGCGCGCGTAATTTGGAACATGTCGCTGGCGCGCAAGGCGTCGGCGTCCAGGGCGAAAATCGGCAGCAGCTTGTCGAAAAATGCCACCGGCGTCGCCGGGTCTGTCTGCGCGGCTTGCGGATAAGGACAATTGTTTATGGCGGCTTTGTTGATCATATCGCGCAGATACAATGCCATGTGAACAGTTACCAGATGCGCTAATGGCGATTGATTCTGGCGCGCTTGGTCGGCGATGGACTTGCCCTGGCTGCGCAAATCTTGGAAGACTTCATTGTCGGACATATCGTTGCCCGCGAAGTAGGCTAAGACTACCGTATTTGGTTGCCGCGGCAATCCATAGGCGTCGAGCAGTAATCTTTGTTCGATTGTGCCGCTGCCGGGGAATGACAACGCCAGCATCGAGCCGGACAAACCAGACCAGAAAGGCATTTGTATCGCTTCCGCCGCCGTGAATGAATCCCCGATCACGAGCCAATCCAAATCGTCGGGCCACGGTTCCGGATTGCGGAAACCATGTTGGTCGCGCTTGAATCGTACTGTATATGGGTCAAAGAATTGCGCCTGCGCTGCGCTAAGGCAGGTTAATCGGAACAAATCGCCAGAATGCTGGTCAACGTGGATTTCGACAACTTGGTGGCTCGGCGATTCGCGCGCGCCATGTTCAGTTTGCAATCGAAATCCCGCGCGCTCGCGATATTGCGGCATGCGTTGAATCAAGTCATGCGGCAAGTGGAGGAAGGCAAGCTGAAAGGCAAACTCCAGCAGGATGACGGTTACGGAAAATATCAACAATAGCCGCAGCAAAAATTTGAATGCGCTTGTCAAAGACCGACCTCAATCCTTCTTGGCAATCGCTACATTTTCCAAAATAATTTTGAACTGGTAGGGGCGATTGGTCGAGCCGCCCACTGACTGTAAATTATTCTTATCTAGGGCGAGCACCTGGACGTTGTTGAAATACTCGATTTCCCCCACCCCAAACCCGTTCGCCATAGAGATGGCGAGGAGCGGCCGGGGTCACGTAGACATAGACCTACGGGATGGGGGTGTTTTTCAACAGAGTCCGCCGGCGCGCCCCTAGCGCTATTGTCTGTAAATCATTCGAATGACTAAATTGGTTTCCTTATCAGTAGAACTAAATTAATGATGCAAAATTTGCGCAAAATCCCAACTTCATTGTCGAGCCACCCTTCCCTGATGATTCGGGGAAGGGCTGGGGATGGGGTAGAAAAGCGGCGATTCACGTATTTATATTACTTTCTTGGTTCTACTTCTGGGTCTAAAGTTAAATTATAGTTTACATGAACTTCATTGCAGCGTATAGTCTGTTGGCAGCGATTGCCCGATACACCAGCTTAGTTGCTGGAAAATGGTCCAATGTTAAAGTCTTCATCGGGCGGGTTTAGGCGCTTGCCCATCAGCATGACCTCCAAACGATAGATTTCTACCAGCAATTGCAAGAGCTCCTCCATCCGGTTCTGGCGCAGCAGCTCCTGCTTTTGGGCATTGTCCGCGTGCAACACGATGGCGGCGATTTGGGCCAGCGCCCTAGGTGAATAGGGTACAGCATCCGGATCGAAGTCTACCGCTTCCGCCGAGGCAAGGATTTCCAAATAGCGAATGATGAGCGGACGCAACCTTAGACTGTATATGTGCCTTGCGACACTGTCTACTTCGCGCAGCCCGAAGTACTCGACATCCGCAAGCAGGTAAGGCTCGCTGCGGTCTAATGCTTTTACACGAAAACGCTGTAGCCCCAGGGCGACGATGTTCATGCGCTCAAATGGCAGAATCTGCGTCTCAATAATATTCGCCGAGCAGCCAACCTCATGAGTAATGGCGACGGGTCCCTGTGCTTCGCGCCCGCTCTTAATCAGAATCACGCCAAATGGACTCTTGTCGTGAATGCAGCGCCGGATCATCAACTTGTAGCGCTCTTCAAAGATATGCAGTTTAAGCTGCATACCGGGGAACAAAACAGTCTGGAGTGGAAAAAGCGGCAGCATTGGCATAGCGTGGGGCTATTCGCCCATCTCCTCTTCAAATAGCATGCGCCGCAGCACCTTGCCGATAAACGAGCGCGGCAGCTCTTGCCGGAACTCAATTTCCCAGGGCACCGCGTAGGCTTCCAGCCGCCGCTTGCACAAAGCGACCAGTTCTTCCTTAGATAAAGTGGCATTTGGCCTGGGCACAACATAAGCCTTGATCTTCTGCTGCCCCGCTTCTCTGCCGACGCCGACCACAGCCGCTTCCAGAACTTTGTTGTTCTCGTAAAGTACTTCTTCCACATCGCGCGGGTAGACGCTGTAATCGCCTGTGAAGATCGTGTCGCGCTTGCGGCTGATTATCTTGAAGTAGCCGTCGTCGTCCATCACCGCGACATCACCGGTATGCAGCCAATCGTCGCGCAGCGCCGCCGCGTTTGCCTCGGGCGCGCGCCAATAACCTTGCATGATTTGCGGTCCGCGGATAAGCAACTCGCCGATTTCACCCGCTGGCATATCCCTCCCATCCAGCAAATCGACAATTTTGGCATCGGTATTGGGCAGCGGCACGCCGATCGACCCGACCTTGCGCAAACCATAAAGTGGGTTGGAATGCGTTACCGGTGCCGCTTCGGTGAGCCCGTAACCTTCAACCAAGCGCCCGCGCGTTAATTTCTCGAATGCTTCTTGCACTTCCACGGGCAGGGGTGCCGCGCCGCTGATGCAGGCTTTGATGGACGACAGCCCATAGCGCCTGACCTTGGGCGCTTGATTGATTAATGTGAACATTGAGGGCACGCCCGGGAATAGCGTCGGCTTGTGCCGCTTGATTTGTTCTAGCACTTGTTGCAGTTCAAACACCGAAACGATTACAATTTTCGCCGCGATTAATATCGGCAGATTCATGGCGGCGGTCATGCCATAGCTGTGCTCGAATGGCACAACCGCCATGACTGTTTCTTCGCCATATTCGATATCCGGCATCCAATGTCTTGTTTGCAAGGCATTGGCGACCAAGTTTCTATGCGAAAGACAGACGCCACGTGGCTTGCCGGTGGTGCCGCTGGTATAGGATATCACCGCCAGCTCGCTTGGATTCACTGTTTCCCCAGGCGGCGTCGGCGGCTCGTCTTTCATTACAGCGGACATGAACATGCCGGCGCGCGCTGCGATGGCTTCATCTGCTTTTGTTGGATGTTTATGGCGGCCAAATGCCTTGCTCTGGCTGGTCGAGACATGCTTGCCAATGCGCGTGAAGATGACGCGCTGGGCTGGCGTCGTCCGCTGAATCAGGTCGGCAAGTTCGCTAAAGGCGCTAAGCGTGATGAGTACTTTGGCTTCGGTATCTTGGGCTTGCGCGACAATCAATTGCTCATTCGCGTCAGGGTTGGAAAGCACGACCACAGCGTTCAGTTTGAGAATCGCGTAATAGGCAATGATGAATTGCGGCGTGTTGGGCAAGACGATCATCACGCGGTCGCCCGCGCCGACCCCAATCTTGCTTAAGCCGCGCGCGAACTGATTGACACGTTCCTCAAGCTCGCGATATGTCATGGTCTTGCCATAAAACACGGTCGCTATGCCTTTTGGACGCCAGTCGGCGGCGCTCTCTAGGAAACGGAAGAGCGGCTGATTGGGAATTGGAATCTCGTGCGGTGTATCGAGATGATAGTGGCTCAGCCAGGGCCGGCCGCGGTTAAGCCGGTCGAGCGCCGATTCGCTGCGCCAACTGCTGTGCTCTGCCGCCAGGATGAAGCGCTCGATAGCGCGGTTGACCGCTTCGTGGCGCTCCAATTGAACTTTGTGTTTTGCCGATCCGATGTCATAGACCTCGGCATGGGCTATCATCTTGGCAACATCGTCATATATGTAGCGTGGGAAATAGGTATCGCGTTCGCCGGTGATAACAAGGGTCTGCGCTTTGATATTGCGCAGCAGCGACCAGCCTTGCCATTGATGAAGCGCGTTCAAGAAGATCTGCTTCAGCGCGTGATATTCCGCGTCCCATTTGCGCCGATAGCGCCAGAAGGGACCGGCTAGCTTGATGGGAATGTGGAAGAGCCAGGTCGCCGCCTTGGGCAGGGGATATTCCCCAGCGCTCGCTACCAGCGCGAGTTTGGCGATGCGCTCTGGATAGGCATTGGCATATTCAATACAGATTGCGCCGCCGAAGGAATGCCCGACCAGGACAAATTGCTGCGGCAGGTCCAGCGCGCTAAGGACTGTGTGCAAATCTTCAACCAGCTCGCGCATATCATAGCGGCTGTGTGGGGCGTCGCTCTGCCCATGCCCGCGCAGCTCCGGCGCGACAACGCGAAATTGATGGGCGAAATGCGTAAGCTGATATTCCCAAGATTCGGCCACGCCGGCAAAACCGTGCTGGAAAACGATTGTCCGCTCGATATCTTGCGGGGACAGGTCAATGGCGCTGAGATGGCAGCCTTCATAACCTGGGATAGGCACCTTTACCCGGTACAGATCGAAATCCAATTGAAAGACAGCCCGCTTTAGCCCACGGATGCGCTTTTTCATCGGCAAACTCGGTCAACTTTGGATATATTATAGCGGATAGCGGCGTCTCGGAAAAAACATCGAGCCGCAAAGGGATTCTAAAGCGCAACGAGAATGATTCAATATAGGACAATCTAGGACCCATAATTGGACCCAAGGAGGAGCTTATGCACCCGCCACTGGTAAGCACGGATTGGCTGGAAAGGCACTTGAAGGACGCTGATTTGCGTCTTATCGACTTGCGCGGCAGGGTGCTGCCGCCAACAGCGCCGCCACCGCATTACATTAGCGACCGCGCCGCTTATGAAGCCGCGCATATTCCCGGCGCGGTTTTTGTCGATTGGCTGCTAGATATCGTCGAGCCGGGTTCGCCATCCAACGATATCGCTGCCCCAAGCCGCTTTGCCGATTTGATGCAGCGCTTGGGTATCAGCAATGACAATCGCGTCGTCGTTTATGATGACGCCGCGAGCATGTTCGCCGCGCGTATGCGCTGGTGCCTGCTGTATTATGGCCACGCAAAGGTGCAGATTCTTGATGGCGGCTGGCAAAAGTGGACAGCCGAGGCGCGGGCGACGGCAGCCGGGCAGCGGACCGCGCGGGTCGGGTCCTTCGCGCCTGTCAGGAAAGCCCAATTGATAGCGAGCGCGGACGAAATTTTGGGCGGCATCGGCGGCGATGCCATGCAGCTGCTTGATGTGCGCTCGCCGGCCGAATTCGCGGGCGAAAGCTCGCGCGCCCAATGCGGCGGGCATATCCCGACAGCGATCAACATGCCAGCGAAGTCCGTACTTGCCGATGATTTGACCCTGAAACCGGTCGCCGAACTGCAAGCGTATTTCTCGGGCATGGGCATCAGCTTGAATGCGGAGGATACGGTCATATATTGCAACTCTGGCGTTTCCGCTTGTTTGGGCATGGTCGCGCTGGAAATGGCGGGCGCGAGTAATTTGCGCGTTTACGACGGCTCATGGAAAGAGTGGGGCAACGACCCGTCGAAGCCAAAAGCCGCGGCTAGCTAAACGAAGGGAATAATATCGCAAACAAAAAAGGCAATATCATGTGAATCCCCAATATTCTGAAATGCCCCCGCCAATTGTATAGGACAGGGCAAGCGCATCAAATTCGCTGCCTCAATTCAGCATATTCTGGCTGAAATTAAGCACATAGAGCACCAAGACCACCTAGAAAAGCGTTCATTTTTCTGTGATTCGAGATATTGTGAACTATATTGAATGGTGGCGGATGTTATAAGAAAAATTTCTATTTATATCAACATTTGCTTAGCTTCATTGCCATAAATTACCTTGAATTGCTGTCCACGCTTTCCTCGGTGGTTAAAATATAATTTGATGTTATTGCCCTGTAGCTCGCACACAGATTTGGCGCTTATTCTCCCCTACAAGGCTAGTCCGAGACGCTAGGATTCGCGTTCGACCTTTGGTTTACCCTCTCGGTCCCCGCCGGGACAAGTTCAAGTCTCGGCGGGACAGTCTCCCACTGATAATAGATGGTAATAGACCCGCATTTGGCGCAAATTTGTCACTATCGGACGAGCCTTACATTGCGTCCTTATTGTTCATATTTTCGGATAAATCTCGCTGTCCACAGTGTCCTCAGAAGTTAAAAAATGATTTGACGCGATTGCATAGAAAATGATCTTGACAACATAAATTAGTAAAGTATAATTTATTTTTATAATATCACGAAGGAGGTCAGGGACGCAAACTCCTCCTCAGTAACATTTGTAAACATTACGGAGGAGTTAATTTGGGACTATAAAGCTACCTAAGCAGCTGCCTAAGATCACACAACACAGCAATTACAGGGAGGAAAACATGAAAGCAATCATTACGATATTGATCGCCTGTCTGCTACTTACAGGCGTAAGCAGTCAAGGCAACTTCGACGGCATCATCCAAACTGTTCGTGGTTATTATGAAATGAACGTAGCTGCTGGACGCAGTGGGCAAAATTGGCTGCGAGTGTTGATTGCCTTCGGCGCGGAAACACACGATACGCTGACGCCAATGACAGCGGCGGATGCGCGTGAACGAGTAAGTAGGTGGCAAGGCTGGAAGCCTATAGCAGACGCATTGGAACAGCTTGAAGCGCAAAATGCCGCCTCGACTTCTGAACCGACGAATGCTCCAACTAGCGCGCCGATACCGACGAATACACCTGCGCCAACCAGCACACCGATACCGCCCACCTCAACACCGATGCCGACAAATACACCTGCGCCAACCAGTACACCGATACCGCCTACCTCAACACCGATGCCGACGAATACACCTGCGCCAACCAGTACGCCGATTCCTCCTACCTCAACACCGATGCCGACGAGTTCGCCTACTGCATGGCCGACGGCGAATACGATTGCGCAACCTGGGCAAGCAGAGTCACAGCCTATGCCGCAGCAAGTGCCGCCGACGCCGACATTGCCGGAGCCTCAGAAATCTGAAAATCCAACTTGGGTAGACGGAACGAATTGTTTCTGGTGGAACCCTACCGCTGACGATAACAGATTTCAATGGAGAGTGAGGACTTTTGATACATTCCTGGGCTGGCGCGACAATCGTGACAATAACACGAATTGGGCGCTTACGCTGAACGGAAGTCACGTTGTTGATATAAGCGGCACGAGGCCGACTGTCGTAGAGTTTCGATATGAAGAACAAGGCGTCCCTGTAGCTGGCAAAATTGTGACATTGCACATTGCAATGGGGATGGCTCACAGTATCAAGGACTATATGAATGCGTACGGATTGCAACCGCCGTTGTATGGTGAAACGAGCTTTTCCGATGATGCTACCGCTTGCGCGAATGCCAGCCGCTATTTTACAGTGGTGGGCAATATCATCCCAGAGCACATGGACGCGGTAACGCGGACGTATCCAACGCAAACGCCAACGCCAACCCCCTAATTTATGTGAAGTCCTAGCTTCCCCCGTAACAACAGTTGCGGGGGGAGCTAGCGGCTGAGATAAGTTCTTTGAAGCGCGCCCCATGCCGCCTAGCCAGACTAACTGTTTGGCGAACTCGGCGCTGAAACCACTGCCATTCAATCCCAATTGCTCATTCCCAACCGCTCATTCCCAACCGCTCATTCCCAATTGCTCATCCAGGGGGTATTCCCCTTGCCGCACTTTTGACAATGGCATTAAGATCGCTCGATTTTCGTCTCAGCCCGTAAGTTGATTACTGACTTAAGCTCTCGAGAATTGAAAGCGTCCATAGATCCTCTGAAATTCACTTTAATAAGCACTTTCACCAAATGGACAAGCGTGCGGAAATGAGCGAAAGCCGTTTAGTTTGCGATATAATTCCCTAGACGAAGCAGAGCGGCTTTGAACCCAGCATGCGCTTCGTAAACATGCGCTTCGTAAGAATGACCAGTTCGGCGCTGTCACAAGAAATGAGCCGACTGACTAATTCAAGCCGCGAACTCGACGAAGGACAGACGCAATAGTGGAATTAAGCATTTACCGCGAAGCGACGGCATTTGATATCCTGAAGGCGGAATGGCATGAGCTGCTTAAGCGCGCCCATTCCGACTGCATCTTTTACACTTGGGAATGGCACTCGACATGGTGGCAAGCCTATCAGCCCGGTGAACTCTTGATAATCTGTTGTCACCAGCAGGACCGGCTTCTTGGCATTGCGCCCTTGTTCCTCGCAAAATCCGAGCGGGGGACAAGCGCCCAAATTATTGGCTGCGTGGACGTAACCGATTACCTCGATTTCATCGTCGACAAGGACCATTTGCTGGCAGTATACGAAGCCATTGCCGATTACTTCGCAAATGAGCGCGCCGCTATCAATTGCTTCGACCTCTGCAATATCCCGCAAGATTCCCCGACCCGCGAGATATTGCCCGCATTGCTGCGCGAACGTGGCTTCGATACGGTGGTTGAACGGCAAGAAGTTTGCCCGGTCATAGACTTGCCTGATGAATGGGGCGCGTACATGCTGCTGTTGGACAAGAAACAGCGCCACGAAGTTCGGCGCAAGATGCGGCGCATCCACGGTTCGCAGCAAGCTATTGACTGGTACATTGTCAATGGCAAAGACAACTTGGAGCATGAAATCAGTCATTTCGCGCGCTTGATGGCGGCGAGCGATCCGGAAAAAGCGCGCTTCTTGCAAGATGAAGGCAACCTGCGCTTTTTCAAGCAGATCGTGCCCTTGGCGCTAGACCGGGGCTGGCTGCAATTGAGCTTCTTAACCATTGGCGAAGAACGTGTTGCCGCTTATATGAACTTTATTTATGGCAACCGCGTGATGGTATATAATTCCGGCCACGATCATCAGCGATATAGCCAGTTTAGCCCCGGCATTGTCCTACTGGCTTATAATATCCAGCACGCCATCAAAAGCGGCTATAAGTACTATGATTTCTTGCGCGGCGACGAGCGCTACAAATACCGCATGGGCGGACGCGAAACCACCGTATTGAATATCCGCGCAACATGACTAGGCGAGTCAACGGATGTCGATTCAACGCATCGCCCTGCTAAGCGTCCATACCAGTCCGCTTGCGCCAATGGGCGGCGCGAAGACGGGCGGCATGAATGTCTACATCCGCGAGCTAGCGCAAGAATTAGGCAAACTTGGCTATCACATTGATATCTTTACACGCAGGTCCTCGCCGGCTGAACCGGACCTAGACCATTCTATCGGTCCTCAAGTGCGGCTGATTTATCTCCAGGCGGGTCCTGTGACGCCGCTGCCCCCAGACGAACAATTCTCGCACCTATCCGAATTCACCGCTAACCTGATGGCTTTCGCCACCTTGCGCAATCTGCGCTATGACATTGTTTACAGTCACTATTGGCTCAGCGGATGGGTCGCCGTCAAACTCAAAGAGGCCTGGGGCATCTGCTTCGCGCACATGTTTCATACCCTGGGCCACATGAAACGGCGCATACGCGACAATGAATTCTACCAACCCGATCGCCGCATAATAACCGAAGCGCAGATATTGAACTGGGCCGACCGCGTCATCGCGGCCACGCCGGCCGAATTGGCGCAGTTGCGCTGGCTCTATCGAGCCAAGCGCCGGCAATTGCTTGTGATTCCGCCCGGCGTCAATCTTGAGCATTTCAATACAAATCTGTCGGCGACGGCGGCGCGGGCAAGCCTGGGGCTGAATCCTGATAGCCACGTTTTGCTTTTTGTCGGGCGCATCGAACCGCTGAAAGCGGTCGATACCATTCTGGAGGCACTGCATGTCCTGCGCGAGCGGCAGCCAGGGCTGCTCAAGCGGCTGCATTTTATGATCGTTGGCGGCGATCCAAAATCGCGCCGCGACCGCGAAATGCAACGCCTACAGCATCTCAGCCGCAAATTGGGCATCAACCAGATTGTGAGCTTCGTAGGCGCAAAAGAACAAGCGCAATTGCCCCTATACTACTCGGCTGCGACGGCTGTCATTGTGCCATCGGATTATGAATCTTTTGGCATGGTTGCGCTGGAAGCGATGGCTTGCGGCACACCCGTCATCGCCTCGCAAGTAGGTGGGCTGCAATTTTTAGTCCGAGATAGAGAGACGGGTTTCCATGTGCCAGCGCGGGAGCCAATTTCGCTGACGGAAGCCATCATCACCTTGGTGAGCGATCCAGCGCAATCCGCGTCCATGGGCTTAAGCGCGGCGCGCGCGGCGCAGGACTATGCCTGGTCGGGCATCGCCAAGCGCTTGATTGAGGTCTTCGAAGCAGTTGCCAGCCAGAAGCTGCCGAAGCCCTAGCCACCATAAGCGTTGGGGATATCGGCGACCTCCGCTTCGATATAAGGCTCTTCGTCCATCAGCGCTAGCGCAGCCTCTTCCGACAGCAGGGTCTGGCCCTTGTGGTAAAGCGTATTGTTGAAGCCATCATAACGATAGCGGCGGTTCACCCAGCCATGCAAGTGATGTTGAAACAGCGCATGAAACTGGATCGCTTCATCAGATGCAAAAATGTCCTCGCTGATTATCCAAACTGGCGCATATTGCGCTAGATGTGGCAAAGTCTTGGCATCGCGCATTTTCCGCAGGTCGTCCACAGTTGTCATTAGGCGCTCCAATTCCAAAAGACGGCAAGGTCATGCCGCGTATTTTAGCTGCGCAAGCAGCTCTAGGCAAGCACCAAGCCAATTGCGCCAAATATATTTTGCCATTGGGGGCACCTACGCGCGATACGCGCTAGACGCGACACAGGGCGGTGAATCTTTTCTTTTACGCTTGCTCAGATGCCGCGCAGCAAGCTCTTCCATATACCGCAAGATTGATTACACTTGAGGTACTTTGATAAACCTTGATATACCTTGATGACCCTTCAATAATGGAGTGGGTAAATGGCATCATCCGACATTTCAAAAGTAGTGCTCGCCTACAGCGGAGGTTTGGATACATCGGTAATCGTCCCTTGGCTGAAGAACAACTACGGCTGCGAAGTTGTCTGTTTCTGCGCGGATTTGGGGCAGGAAGAAGAACTCGACGGCTTGGAAGCCAAAGCCATCGCCTCGGGCGCGTCGAAGCTCTATATCCGCGACTTGCGCGAAGAGTTCCTGACTGACTTTGTATTTCCCACCATGCGCGCCGGCGCGATTTACGAGCGCGAGTATCTGCTTGGCACGTCCTTTGCGCGCCCCCTGATAGCCAAGCACATGGTCGAAATTGCCGAAATGGAAGCGGCCGATGCCGTCGCCCATGGTTGCACCGGCAAGGGCAATGACCAAGTGCGCTTCGAGGTATCGACCATGGCGCTAAACCCAAAGCTGAAGACCATCGCGCCCTGGCGCGAATGGGATATCCGCAGCCGCGAAGACGCGCTCGCCTATGCCGAAGAATTTAATGTGCCAGTTTCACATACCGAGAAAGACATCTATAGCCGCGACCGCAATATCTTCCACCTTTCGCACGAAGGCGGCTTGCTGGAAAACCCCTGGAACGAGCCAGAAGAAGGCATGTTCCAGCTCACCAACAGCCCAGAGCAGGCACCTGACGAAGCCGAGTACATCGAGCTTGAGTTCGAACGGGGCAACCCGGTCCGCTTGAATGGCGAGCGGCTTAGCGCCGTCGAGCTGTTTTTGCAGCTGAATACGATTGGCGGCAAACATGGCATCGGGCGCATTGATATTGTCGAAAACCGCCTCGTTGGCATGAAGAGCCGCGGCGTCTACGAGACGCCCGGCGGCGCAATTTTGCATCGCGCGCACCAACTGCTGGAAAGCGTCTGCTTGGACAAGCACACCATGCAGTATAAAGATATCCTCGCCACCAAATACGCCGAGTTGGTTTACAACGGCATGTGGTACTGCAAACTGCGCGAGGCATTGGACGCCTTTGTCGAGGTCACGCAGCGCGCTGTATCGGGCGTCGTGCGCTTGAAGCTGTACAAAGGCAATATCAGGGTGGCGGGCCGCACCAGCCCCAATAGCTTGTACCGTGAAGATTATGCTTCCTTTGGCGAAGAAGACGTCTATAACCAGCAAGATGCCCATGGCTTCATTCAACTCTTCGGTTTGCCGATTAAAGTGGAAGCGATGCTGCAAACAGAGGGCGGCGGCAAGACCAGCTATCGACAGCCGGATTACAGCAAATTCAAGCGCGACTAGCGCAAGCATAGCGCGAGGATGACAGCATGAGCCTTTGGGGCGGAAGGTTTTCCCAACCGAGCGATCAAGACCTGCGGGCGCTCAATGACAGCATCGGCTTCGACATTCGCTTTTACCGCGAAGACATCGAAGGCAGCATCGTCTACGCGCTGGCGCTTGCCGATGCCGAAGTTATTCAATCTGACGAAGCGCAGGCAATCGTCGCCGGCTTGCGCGCTGTTTTGCAAGAATTCGAGTCGGGCGATTTCGAGCTGCGGGAAGCCGATGAAGATATTCACACCGCTGTTGAACGCCGCCTGACCGAACTCATCGGCGCTGTCGGCGGCAAGCTGCACACAGGGCGCAGCCGCAATGATCAAGTGGCGACCGATTTCCGTCTATGGAGCATGCGCGCCGCCGATAGCCTGGCAAGCGAATTGCGCGACTTGCAAGCCGCTATCGTCGCTATCAGCGAAAGCCAGGTCGCGACCTTGATGCCGGGTTATACGCATTTGCAGCCAGCGCAGCCAATCACAGCCGCGCACTGGTTGATGAGCTTCTTCTGGATGCTGGAGCGCGACCAAGACCGCTTGGACAGCGCCCGCCAGCGCATGTCGATTTGCCCGCTGGGCGCAGGCGCGCTGGCGGGCAACCCATTCTCCCTTGATCGCCAGCAAATCGCTGCCGACTTGGGTTTTGACGCGCCCAGCCAGAACAGCTTGGATGCCGTCAGCGATCGCGATTTCGTCGCCGATCTCTTATACGCCATCGCGTTATGCGCCGGACACTTGAGCCGCCTGGCCGAGGACCTGCTCATTTACTCCAATCCGGCTTTTGGCTTTATCACGCTGGATGACCGCTATAGCACCGGTTCCAGCTTGATGCCGCAAAAGCGCAATGCCGACCCGATGGAGTTGATGCGCGGCAAATCGGGCCGGCTCGTCGGCAATTTGACCGGCTTCTTGGCTACATTGAAAGGGCTGCCAAGCGGCTACAACAAGGACTTGCAAGAGGATAAAGAAGCGCTATTTGATTCTTTTGATACCATGCGCCAGCTGCTGCCGGTGATGACAGCGATTGTCGCCAGCCTCCAGGTGAATGCCGCAGCCATGCGCGCCGCTTTGACAGCGGACCTGCTGGCGACAGATTTGGCTGATTACCTGGTGCGCAAGGGCGCGCCATTTCGTCAGGCGCATCATTTCGTCGGCGAAGCCGTGCGCCGCGCAAGCGACGCGCAGACTGATTTGTCGGCGCTGCCTCTGCCCAGCCTGCGAGCCATTTCCCCGCTATTTGGAGCTGATGTCGCAGAAGTGTTAGATTTTGCCCGGTCGGTGGCACAGCGCAAGTCCTACGGCGGGACCGCGCCCGAAGAAGTCCAAAAGCAAATCGCCCTGGCAAAGGCGCGATTGTCTAGCTAGTTAGGTATTATGTACAAGGGAACACTGTTAATTTCATTGAATTATCCAAGCGATTGCTTGTGGAAATCCACCAATTCCTTGACAAATGAAAGAAAGTTCGCTAATTTAGCCGACAATCATTGCTAGGGAGACCACCTAACAAATGAAGACCCGTCCCGCGCATCCCGAATTAAGCCTTATAATCCTCGTCATTGTCCTCTTGATTATCAGTGGAATTTAAGGGCTTGGGAAGGAAGCGCGGCAGTAACAAGCAGACAATAGCCTCCCAAGCCACGGGGGGCTTTTTACTTTATTGCAAGGTCGATTTTGAAAGAATGCGACGAGGAATAATAAGCGTGAGGCAGAATAGTCCGAGCGGCAAAAGGCAAAACGAAGCGCCATATTTTGCTTGCCTGTCTTGCGCAGGTGCGGAAATCAGATATTGCGCAAACGCGCCTGCCTCTTGCTATGCGGCTGTGGACAGAGGCGGGCGTTTTTTCATTTGAAGCGGGTGAAGCGGGTGAAGCGGGCGTTTTCATTTAATGAATAGCTAAGGGTACGCAGATGACTGCTGAATGGGTTTGGCGCAACGGTGAATTTGTAAAATGGGATGACGCGACGGTACATGTCAGCGCCCATGCTCTGCATTATGGTTCCAGCGTCTTTGAAGGCATCCGCGCTTATGACACCCCCCAGGGTCCAGCGGTCTTCCGCCTACGCGAGCACACCGAGCGGCTGATGCAGGGCGCGCGCATCATGCGCATCGACCATGACTACGATCCCGAGTCGCTAGACAGCGCAATCATCGAAATCATCCGCAGGAATGGCCACGCATCTTGCTATATCCGCCCCATCATCTTCCGCGGCACTGGCGCGCTCGGCTTGGAAGGGCGCGGACGCACCAAGACCGAGAGCTATATCATCACGATGGAATGGGGGCGTTACTTGGGCGCGGAAGCCATCGAGCAGGGCGTTGACGTGCAGATTAGTTCCTTCCGCCGCATGGCACCCGATACGCACATGGCGCTGGTGAAAGCCGGCGGCAATTATGTCAACAGCCAGTTTGTTAGCATGGAAGCCCACGATAACGGTTTCCAAGAAGGCATCGCCCTGGATGTCAACGGCTATGTCAGCGAAGGCGCGGGCGAGAATATCTTTGTCATCTTGGATGGCGTCGTCTACACGCCTGGCGCATGGTCGTCGATATTGATGGGCATCACGCGCGACAGCGCGATGCGCATCTTGCAATCAATGGACGTGGAGATTCGCTTCCAGCCAGTTGCCCGCGAGATGCTGTATATGGCGGATGAGATATTCTTTACGGGTACCGCCGCCGAAGTTACGCCTGTGAAATCGGTAGACAGAATCCCGATTGGCTGTGGCAAGCGCGGTCCAATCACTGAAGCCGTTCAGAATGAGTTCTTCGCGATTACAGCCGGGGACATACCGGACAAATATAACTGGCTGACATTTGTCAAGGCTTGATGAAGACCGTGAAACGAAGCGGCAAGCGCCCAAAAAGGCGATAAGGAGGCGATGATGAAGCTAACAGGTTCGGAAATCATCATGGAATGCCTGCTACAAGAAGGCGTTAGCGTCATGTTTGGTTACCCTGGCGGCGCGATTTTACCCACTTACGACGCCATGACCAAGTATGAAGACCGTCTCCACCACGTCTTGGTGCGGCACGAACAAGGCGCGTCGCACATGGCGGATGGCTATGCGCGCGCGACTGGCGAGGTCGGCGTGTGCATCGCTACCAGCGGTCCTGGCGCGACAAACTTGGTAACAGGCTTGGCGACTGCCATGATGGATTCTTCGCCGATTTTGGCGATAACGGGCCAGGTGCCCATACCAGCAATTGGCTCTGACGCCTTCCAAGAGACGGATGTAACCGGCGTAACGCTGCCAATCACCAAGCACAATTACCTGGTTACCGACGTGCGCGACCTCGCTTATACCATGAAAGAAGCCTTTCATATCGCGCGTACTGGGCGCCCGGGCCCGGTATTGGTTGACGTTCCCAAAGACGTGCAAATCGCTGTAACCGAATTTGAATATCCAGAAGGCGATGTGGTGCTGCCGGGCTATCATCCACCGGCAACCGCCCCCGAAGCGGATATCAACGCCGCCTTGCGGCTAATCGCGGAAGCGCAGCGACCGATTATCTTGGCTGGGCACGGCGTAACGATGTCCGGTGCCATGCAGGAATTGCTCGAATTGTCCGAGCGGGCGCAGATTCCGGTGACGCTGACTTTGCTGGGCAAAGGCGGCATGCCAGAAAATCATCCGCTGGTCATCGGTATGATGGGCATGCACGGCGAAGCATCGGCAAACTTGGCAATCCAAGAAGCCGATCTGCTCATCGCCTTGGGCATGCGCTTTGATGATCGCGTTACCGGCAACCTGAAGACCTATGCTTTGAACGCGCGCAAGATTCACATCGATATCGATCGCTCGGAAATCAATAAAAATGTACGAGCGGATGTTGGCATCGCCGGCGACTTGAAGGCTGTGCTCTCGCAGATGCTTGTTAAGCTCGAGCCGAAATCTCATCCAGCCTGGTTGGGCAGAATCCGCGACTGGCTGGAAGACTCGAGCGAGCGCGACATACTCAACTACGATACAGCTGGCCGTTTATTGACGGCGCAGGTAATCAACGATATTTGGCAATACACCCAGGGCGAAGCCATTACTGTTACCGATGTCGGGCAGCACCAGATGTTAGAAGCGCAGTATTATCCGCATCAACGCCCAGCGACATTGCTGACCAGTGGCGGGCTTGGCACGATGGGCTTTGGCTTCCCGGCTGCTATCGGCGCAAAATTTGGCAAGCCCGACGAAGAGGTTTGGGCGATTGTCGGCGACGGCGGATTTCAAATGACGCTCTGCGAAATGGCGACAGCCGCGCAGGAAAATGTCAATGTTAATATCGCGATTATCAACAACTTTTTCCTGGGCATGGTGCGGCAGTGGCAGGAACTGTTCTATGATAAGCGCTATGAAGCGACCCCGCTGTTTAATCCAGACTTTTGCAAGCTGGCGGATGCCTATCGCATCCCCAATCGCCGCGTAACAAAACGCGATGAGATTGAGGATGCCATTCAGTTCGCCCGCGATATAAAGGGTCCGACTTTGATTGAGTTTGTGGTTGAAAAAGAAGAGATGGTTTATCCGATGGTGCCGGCTGGCGCGGACTTGCATGACATGAAGCGCCGTCCCAAACCAGGGGAGGCATGATGACCAGCCAAATTGACATCAACAAGGTGACAGTCGTCGCTTTGGTGGAGAATGAGCCCGGTGTCTTGAATCGAGTTGCCAGTCTATTCCGCCGGCGCGCCTTCAATATCGATAGCTTGACGGTTGGGCGAACGCATAAACCGCATATCTCGCGCATGACCATTCGCGTCGTCGCGGGTCCCGAATATGCCCGCAAAATTGCGAATAACTTGGAGAAGCTCGTCAACGTTATTGATGTGCGCGTGCTGGACAACGAGCCGCATGTAGAGCGCGATCTGGCGCTCATCAAGGTGCGCAATGACGATGTCCACTCGCGTAATACCTTAACCGAGATATGCGACCGCTACCCGGCGCGCATCGTCGATGTTGGTCCCAAAGTCGCCATCATCGAGATGGTTGGCACAGAAGAATTCCTCGAAGAATTCATTGAAGCGGTACGGGGCATCGGCATTGTAGAAATGATTCGCACCGGCGTGGTTTCGATGGGGCGCGGCACGCGCATCCACGACACCAACTTCACACGCCGCGATTTGTCCAAAGTGCAGGGCGAGCTTTCCGCCCGTGGCAATGGCAATGTGATTTGAGCTCGCGCGCTGTGGCTTTCGCTCCGCGCGCTTGCTTAAGGTTTGACAGGCTATACGATAGATTGAACAGGGAGAATATCCAGTAATGGCGAAACTCTATTACGACCAGGACGCGGACTTGAAATTGCTTGATGGCAAGACCATCGCGGTGATTGGTTATGGCAGCCAAGGGCATGCCCATGCGCTAAATGCCCGCGATATGAACCAGGATGTGATAATCGGCTTGCATGCGGGCAGCCAGAGCAAAGCCAAAGCCGAAGCTGATGGGCTGCAAGTATTCACCGTTGCCGAAGCCAGCAAACGCGCCGATGTGGTCATGCTCTTGATTCCCGATACCCGGCAGGCTGCCGTCTATGAAGAACATATCGCGCCCAACTTAAAAGATGGCGACATGCTGATGTTCGCGCACGGCTTCAATATCCATTTCAAGGAAATCGTCGCGCCAGCCAGCGTCGACGTGGCGATGGTCGCGCCCAAGGCACCGGGGCATCGCGTGCGCGAAGTCTTCACCGAGGGCGCTGGCACACCCGCGCTGGTCGCGATAGAGCAAGACGCGAGCGGCAATGCGACAGCGCTGGCGCTGGCATACGCCAAAGCCATTGGCTGTACGCGCGCCGGCGTCATCGAGACGACCTTCAAAGAAGAAACCGAAACCGACCTCTTTGGCGAGCAGGTGGTCTTGTGCGGCGGCGTAACCGCTTTGATACGCGCCAGCTTCGAGACGCTTGTCAAAGCCGGTTATCAGCCAGAGGTCGCGTATTTTGAGTGCCTGCACGAATTGAAGCTGATAGTCGATTTGCTCTATGAAGGCGGCTTGAGCTACATGTGGTACAGCGTCAGCAACACAGCCGAACACGGCGGCTATGTCATCGGCGACCAGTTCGAAGAAACGGTAAAAGAAGAGATGGCTGGCGTCTTGCAGAACATCCAAAACGGCGAATTCGCGCGGGAATGGATTGAAGAGAATCGTCAAGGCCGTCCCAATTTTAATGCCCGCCGCCAACGCGAACACGATTTGCTCATTGAGACTGTTGGTGCCGATTTGCGTCAGATGATGCCCTTCCTCGATGCCAAGAATATCAAGCAAAGCGATTAGCGCTATAAGCTGGCTGCTGTCGCCAGGACCCAGCTTCGGAAAGGAGGTGTTGACATGTCAGAAGATGGTCTCGTTGATCTTAGACGACGAATCAGCTGCGAACTTGACCGAATTCAATTGACGAAAGGAACACCTCTCTATGGCTATTCATTCGCTTGTACAGGCTGGTATACAAACAGGTATGCGAACATACGACGAAAACACAGTCATCGTCTTTGACACAACGTTGCGCGATGGCGAGCAAAGCCCGGGCGCGACCTTGTCTAGCGCCGAAAAGCTGGAAATAGCCCGGCAGTTGTCGCGCCTCGGCGTCGATGTTATCGAAGCCGGCTTCCCCGCCGCTTCCCCCGACGACCTCAAAGCGGTGCAGCGGATTGCCCGCGAAGTTGGTACGCCCGAGGGGCCGACCATCGCCGGTTTGTCGCGCGCCTTGGAAGGTGATATTTTGACCGCTTGGGAAGGCGTGCGCGCAGCTGCCAAGCCGCGCATCCATACTTTCCTGGGCACCTCGCCCAGCCATTTGGCTATGCTGCGCATCGACAAAGACCAGGGATTGCAGCGCATTCGCGCGGCGGTCACCCTGGCAAAGAGCCTCTGCGACGATGTCGAATTCAGCCCAATGGACGCGGGACGAACGGACACGGAATACTTGATTCAAGCCTGCGCTGTGGCAGTCGAAGCTGGCGCGACCACCTTGAATATTCCGGATACAGTCGGCTATGTCATGCCGACGGAATGGGCGGAAACGCTGGAGATGCTGATTAACGAGACGCCAGGTGCCGGACCCGGCAGCGGGATAATCTGGTCGGTGCATTGCCATAACGATTTGGGACTGGCGACCGCCAATACCCTGGCTGGCTTGAATAAAGGTGTGCGCCAGGTCGAAGTAACTATCAACGGCATTGGCGAGCGCGCCGGCAATACCAGCTTGGAAGAAGTTGTGATGGCCATCCAAACGCGCAAAGCCTATTATGGCTTGCGCACCAATATCGACTCGACGCAGATTATGAAAACCAGCCGCATGGTGCGCAATTATATGGGCATGCCCGTGCAGCCCAATAAAGCGATTGTTGGTGCCAACGCCTTCGCCCATGAATCCGGCATACATCAAGACGGCGTGCTGAAAAACGCCGAAACCTTCGAAATCATGATGCCGGAAGATGTCGGCTTGACCCAGAGCAAACTGATTTTGGGCAAGCTAAGCGGGCGGCACGCGCTGCGCGTGCGCTTGCGCGAACTGGGATACGAGATTGATGGCGAAGAGCTAATCGAGATATTCAAGCGCTTCAAAGATTTGGCCGACCACAAAAAGACGGTTACCGACGCCGACCTGGAAGCCCTAGTCGCGGATGAAGCCGCGCATAAGCCCGAAGATCATTTTCGCTTGATTGACATTCAAGTCGCCTGTGGCACGATGGGCATGCCAACCGCGACGGTCAAGATGATCAATCAATTCGGCGAGGAATCGATTGTCGCCTCGGTTGGTGCCGGTCCTGTGGACGCCTCCTACCGCGCCGTCGACGAAATTATCCAAGCGCCCAACGTCTTGCTGGAATTCAACGTGCACAGTGTTACCGAAGGCATTGACGCCCTGGGCGAAGTTACCGTGCGCATCTCGCCAGAAAACAGCAATCGCACCTTTGGCGGCTATGGCGCGGACAGTGACATTGTTGTTTCTAGCGTGAAAGCCTATGTCGCGGCATTGAATCGCATGATATCCAGCTTGGGCATCGGTGATGTCGTGGCGGAAGGCGAAGCGGCTACAGTGGGATTGACAGCGTCTTCCTAGGCGCGCAGGCAGAAATTTGCCCGGATGAATGGTAAGAAAAATTGCAAGAGGAATATGGCATGACAAATAATGGCAGACCCCGCACCCTTTTCGAAAAGGTGTGGGATTCACATACCGTCCGCGACCAGAGTGCCGACAGCCCCGCAGTGCTCTATATTGATTTGCACCTGGTGCACGAAGTAACATCCCCGCAAGCCTTTTCGATGCTGCGCGAGCGTGGGCTCCTGGTGCGGCGGCCCGATCTCACCATTGGCACGATGGATCACAGCACGCCAACCACACCGCGCAACGAGCTGGGTATCATCCCCGTCGCCGACGCCATGGCCGCCAAGCAGCTCGATACGTTCACGCGCAATTGCGACGATTATGGCATTCCCATGTATGCCCTGGGCGACGAACATCAAGGCATCGTGCACGTCATCGGACCCGAAAAAGGGCTCACGCAGCCGGGCATGACCATCGTCTGTGGCGACAGCCATACCAGTACGCATGGCGCTTTTGGCGCATTGGCTTTTGGCATCGGCACCAGCGAGGTCGGCCATGTTTTGGCGACGCAGACGCTCTTGCAGAATAAGCCCAAAACCATGGCGGTCAATGTCGAAGGTAAGCTGGAAGAAGGCGTTACCGCCAAGGATATCATCCTGGCGATCATCGCCCGCATCGGCATCGGCGGCGGCACGGGGCATGTCTTTGAATACCGCGGCGAAGCCATCCGCAGTTTGAGCATGGAAGGGCGCATGACCGTGTGCAATATGTCGATTGAAGGTGGCGCGCGCGCGGGCATGGTCGCCCCAGACGATACCACGTTTGAGTACATCAACGGGCGCGTACACGCGCCAACAGGCGCGGGTTGGGATGCCGCCTTGGCAAAGTGGCGGCGGCTGCCGTCTGATGATGGCGCGGCTTATGACCAGGAAATCACTTTACGCGCGGACGAGTTAATCCCAATGATAACTTACGGGACAAACCCCGGTATGGGCATGCCCATCACAGCCGCGGTGCCCGCCCCCGAGGACGAAAGCGACCTCAACAAGAAGATAGCGCTGGATAAGGCGCTGGCATATATGGACCTGCGGCCGGGCCAGCGGCTGCTGGGCAAGCCGATTGACGTGGTCTTCATCGGCAGCTGCACCAATTCGCGCATCAGCGATTTGCGCCAGGCTGCCAATTTCATTGCGGGCCGCCAAGTGGCGGACGGCTTGCGCATGATGGTTGTGCCCGGCTCGCAACAGGTCAAGCGCCAAGCCGAAGCCGAAGGGCTGGACGAGGTCTTCCGCGCGGCTGGCGCGGAATGGCGCGAAGCCGGCTGTTCGATGTGCATCGCGATGAACGGCGACCAATTGCAGCCGGGCCAATACGCGGTTTCGACAAGCAACCGCAACTTCGAGGGCCGCCAAGGCAAAGGCGGGCGAACCTTCCTGGCTAGCCCACTGACCGCGGTCGCCTCGGCAGTTGCCGGCGTCGTCAGCGATCCGCGCGTCATGCTCTAGTCCAATTGCGGCCAGCTGCCCGCAAAACAAACGAGAAACGATGGATAATACGATGGAAAAACTGAAACATATCCAAGGGTCGATTGTCGCCATCCCGGTAAATGACATTGATACCGACCAGATCATTCCCGCGCGCTTCCTCAAAGTGACGGACAAGGCTGGCTTGGGCAAGGCGGCTTTCTGTGACTGGCGCTACTTGGAAGACGGCAGGACGCCCAACCCAGAGTTCATTTTGAACAATCCCGCTTATGCCGGTGCCTCTGTTCTGATAGCCGGCAATAACTTCGGCTGCGGCAGCTCGCGCGAGCACGCGCCTTGGGCGCTGATTGGCGCAGGCTTCAAGGCAGTCATCAGCACAGAATTCGCCGATATCTTCCGCAACAACTCGCTTAAGAATGGTTTGCTGCCCATCGTTGTTGATGAAGAAACGCAGAGGCAATTGTTCAGCTTGGCGGCTGAAGACCCCGGCACCAGCCTGAGCGTGGATGTGGAAGCGCAGCGCTTGACGTTGCCCGATGGCCGCCAGGTCCAGTTTCCTTTGGACGGCTTTTCCAAATACTGTCTGTTAAACGGCGTGGATCAGTTGGGTTACTTGCTCAACTTGGAAAACGAAGTGAACAAGTTTGAAGCCCTAAATCCGCAGCGTGTGCGCACCACCGCCTAATCGGCTTGGCACCGGGGCAGGGGAGGAAAAAGGGAAGGTTCGGCTTGAAACAATCTGTGGCGATTTACGATACCACCTTGCGCGATGGCAGCCAGCGGGAAGGCATCTCCTTTTCGGTGGCGGACAAAATACATATCACAAAACTGCTCGACGAATTGGGCGTAAAATATATCGAAGGCGGTTGGCCCGGCTCCAACCCCAAAGATGCCGCCTACTTCGAGCAAGTCCGCGACTTGAACCTGCGCCATGCTCGGATTGCCGCTTTTGGCTCCACGCGGCGCAAAGGTGTCAAGCCCGAAGCGGACTTGAACATTCGCGCGCTGGTTGATGCCGATACGCCGGTGGTAACAGTTGTAGGCAAAACATCGATGCTGCACGTTACCGATGTCTTGCAGACCACCGCTGACGAAAACCTGAACATGATTGCTGACAGCCTCGCTTATCTAAAGGGCTTGGGCAAAGAAGTGATTTATGACGCCGAACACTTCTTTGATGGTGCCAAGCTGGACATGGAATACGGATTTGATACCTTGGCCGCAGCCTGCGAAGGCGGTGCCGACGTCATTGTGCTCTGTGATACCAATGGCGGCTCAACGCCCTGGGAAGTGGCGGAATTCATGCACAAGGCGCGCGAGCTCTTCCCCGAGCTGGCTTTTGGCATCCACACGCACAATGACAGCGAACTCGCGGTTGCCAATTCTTTGGCGGCGGTGCGGGCGGGCGCGATTCAAGTCCAAGGCACGATAAACGGTTATGGCGAGCGTTGTGGCAACGCCAATCTTTGCAGCGTCATACCGGACCTGATTCTTAAAATGGCTATGCCATGTTTGGCGCGCGATGGCAATCTCGCTACGCTGACGAGCTTGTCGCGCGCGGTCGCCGAAATCGCCAATTTGGCACCGGACCGGCATCTGCCCTACGTCGGCAAGAGCGCTTTCGCGCATAAAGGCGGCATCCACGTGGCGGCAATGCGGCGCAATGTGGATAGTTATCAGCACATCGATCCATCGCAGGTCGGCAACAAAACGCGGGTTTTAGTATCGGATTTATCAGGACGCGGCAATCTGTTGAGCAAGGCGGAAGAATTGGGCTTGGATGTCTCCAAGACCGAGGCGGTACAAGTCTTGAACGACATTAAGCGCTTAGAGAACGCCGGCTTCGCCTTTGAAGGCGCGGAGGCGTCGGTCGCGGTGCGTCTGCGGCGCACTCAAGCGGATTATAAGCCAATCTTCGAGCTGATTGATTTCAAAGTGATTGTCGAAGAAAGCAAAAATAACGAGCCGACTGCGGTGGCGATGGTAGAGATTGATGTCGATGTCGACGGCGATGTCATGCACACTGCCGCAAAAGGCAACGGACCCGTAAACGCGCTCGACCTGGCGCTGCGCAAGGCTTTGCTTCCGAAATATCCCGAGCTAGAGGATATTCAGTTAGTGGATTACAAAGTGCGCATCCTCGATAGCCAACATGCCACCGGCGCGATGACGCGCGTCTTGATTGATTCTTACAATGGCAAAGAACGCTGGACCACCGTCGGCGCGGGCACCGACATCATCCACGCGAGTTGGCTGGCGCTGGTCGACAGCGTCGAATATGGCTTGTCGCTCGCGGCGAAGAACGAGGTTCAGCCGGTCCTAAGCCGGTCCTAAAGACTAGCGACATTGTCCAGCATTATTCAACTGCGGCGCGCCGCTGAAGATTGCGCCGCCATTTGTTCAAGGGAGAAAGAAGCAATGAAGGCAAGGATCGCCGTTTTGCCGGGCGATGGCATCGGACCCGAAGTCGTCCGCCAGTCGACGCGCTTATTGAGCGCCATAGCCGAGAAAAACGGGCATGATTTCACTTTTGTTGAAGGCATGATTGGTGGCATTGCTATTGATGAAACCGGCCAAGCGCTGCCCGAAGCAACCATCAAAATCTGCGAAAGCGCCGATGCGATTCTGCTGGGCGCGGTCGGCGGACCCAAATGGTCGGACCCAACGGCGAGCGTGCAGCCGGAACGCGGGCTGCTGGAACTGCGCCAGCGCTTTGGTTTGTTCGCCAACCTGCGCCCGGTCAAGACTTATCCGGACTTGCTGGAACATGCGCCGCTGCGCGCCGATCTGCTGCGTGATGTCGACATTCTCTTTGTGCGCGAGCTGGTCAGCGGGATTTATTTTGGCGAGCGCCAAGAGCAGGGCAGCGGCGAAGCATCTTACGATACGATGCGTTATACGCGCGCCGAAGTTGAACAAGTGGCGAATGTGGCCTTCCGCGCCGCGCAGGGGCGGCGCAAAAAATTGTGCTCGGTTGATAAAGCCAATGTATTGGCGACCATGCGCCTATGGCGGCGCACGGTTGTCGATGTTGCGGAAGAGTACGCGGATGTCGAACTTGAGCACCTGCTGGTAGACGCCGCGACCATGCACCTGCTCACGCGCCCGGGCAGCTTTGACGTGATTGTCGCGGGCAATATGTTTGGTGACATTCTCAGCGATGAAGCCTCGGTATTGGCTGGCAGCCTGGGCATGCTGCCTTCAGCCTCGCTACGCTCGGATACATTTGGCTTGTACGAACCTGTGCATGGCTCCGCACCGGATATCGCCGGGCAAGGCAAAGCCAATCCCATCGGCATGTTTTTGAGCGCCGCCATGCTGCTGCGCTACAGCTTGGGCTTAGAAGCCGAAGCCGCGTCCATCGAGGCGGCTATCGACTCCGCGCTGGCTGATGGCTTGCGCACTGCCGATATCGCCGGCCAAGACGGCACGGCGGTCTCGACCGACGTTTTTGCCGATGCCGTAATCGCCAAGTTATAGCTTGCGCTGCTTATGTTAGGGCTGGATTTACCGCAGGACCGCTGTCGGCGGCTTTTTAATGCCTGAGTAGAACCAAGTTAATGATGTAAAATTTGCGAAACATACCAACTTCATTGTCGAGCCACCCTTCCCTGATGATTCGGGGAAGGGCTGGGGATGGGGTAGAAAAGCGGCGATTCACGTATTTTCATTACTTTCTTGGTTCTACTTGTGCTGGCGTGTGATGTCTGCGCCAAGCTGGTTGAGCAAGATTTCGATTCCCTCGTAACCGCGGTCGATTTGATAGACGTTTTCGATGATGCTTTCGCCATCCGCGGCCAGGGCAGCCAACAGCACCGTTGCGCCGGCACGGATGCTTTCCGCCCGAATGCGCGCCGGGCGCAGTTTGCTGACGCCCTTGATTATACAGACATCGTTCTGGCTGATGATTATATCCGCGCCCATTTGCAGCAGCGCGTCGACATAGTCGTAACGGTTGTCGAAAATTCTTTCGCGGATATAGCTGGTCCCCATTGCCACGCTGGATAATGCCGCGAAGCAGGGTTGCAAATCCGTCGGGAAACCGGGGTAGAAGTCTGTCTGGATATTTATCGGGTTCAGGTCCTGGTGCAATGGACGAAAAACGCGAATCGACTTGCCCGCTACTTCGATGCCAACGCCCATTTGTTCCAGCTTTGCGATGACGATGCGCAAGTTATCGGGTTCGACATCGCGTATCGTGACATCGCCGCCGGTTATCGCGGTCGCCACCATGACCGTTCCCGTGACCAGGCGGTCGGGCATCGGCGTATACTCGATGGCGCGCAGCTTCTCGACGCCATTAATCAGCAGCGTATGCGAACCGAGTCCGCGTATGTCGGCCCCCATCGCAACCAGGAAATTGCCAAAATCCAGCACTTCTGGCTCGACCGAGGCGTTTTCCAAGATGGTCTGCCCCTCAGCCAGCGCTGCCGCGAACATCAGATTTTCGGTGCCGGTGTGGCTAGGCAGGTCCAGATAGAGCGACGTGCCGACAAATCGGCGTTTTTCGAGAGCAATCACCGTGCGGCCGTCATCAAAATTTTGCACTCTGGCACCCAAGCGCGCGAATCCGCGATGATGAAAATCAATCTTGCGCGTGCCGATATCACATCCGCCGCTGCCCGGCAATTCCACATAGCCGAGGCGAATCTGCAGCGGTGCCAGAAAAAGCACCGAGCCGCGAAATTGAGAGGCAATCTCGTCCGGCAAGATGCCGGTATGCACGCCCGAAGCGTCAATTCGCGCCGTCCCGTTCGCCTCGTCATGGTCGACGACCGCGCCGACCGCGCGCAACAGCTCGAATGCGCGCCGCACGTCCGCAATGTTGGGCACGCTATGCAAAACCGTTTCGCCTTCTTCGCAGACGATGGCTGCCGCGATCATCCCGAGGATTGCGTTCTTCGCCCGCTGCACTTGAACCGTGCCATGCAGGGCTTTTCCACCCATGACGCGGAATGCTGTTGTCTTCATCAATCTGCAAGCTCCCCATCTCGGCAATCACCCTGCGCTAAGCATAGCATATTGTTTCTGATCTGATAATCAGAGGGGGAGCTGTTTCTGGGCTTTTGTATCCAGGGCAAGCGCATCAAATCATTTCAACACTTAGGCACCAAGGGGCGCGTAGGTCGCGTAGACACTGACCGCCGACTCTGACCTCCAACTCCGAGAATTATCAAAAATATGCCAATAATGGCCGCAATGTAGGGGCGATTGGCGGTCAAACGGTCAGTATCGCACCCGCGCTGTCTCAGTTTGATGATAAAATGCCATAGTTCTGAATATTGATGCAATTTGCCTTGGCTTGCAGTCCCTGCCCGCATGTGCTATGATGCGCGCAATTAACAATCAAAGACTAAGTTTTACGCTTATCCAGAGGTGGCGGAGAGACCGACTCGACGAAGCCACAGCAACCCCCAGATGGCAATGGGAAGGTGCTAATTTCGGCAGTTATTCTGGAAGATGAGGGTAAATGCCTGCGCAGCATGCAGGTTATTCCGTAGACTGTGCCGCAGTCATTGTTTTTGTCAATTCACGGAAGCCCAAACGGCGCTTAGGCTTAAGCCAGTTTGGGCTTTTTGTTTGCATGAGGCGAGACCATGAAATCATCGAATAAAGGGCGTACAGCGAGTTTTGCGGGTGCCAGCACACAATCCGTCCATGGCGGTGCCGCGCGCGATAAGGGCTTCCATTCCATTACCACACCGATTGTGCAATCCGCAACTTATGCTTTTGAGAACACGGCAAAGCTCATCGAATTCCTCGACGCCAAGGTCTATGGCGGCGAATTAGATCGCGAGGAATACGCTCGCTATGGCAATCCCTCGGTCTGGGCGGTGGAGAATCGCATTGCCGAGCTGGAAGGCGCGGAAGACGCGGCGATTTATCCCTCGGGCATGTCGGCTGTAACTTCGCTCTTCTTGACCACGCTGCGCCCGGATACCCATATCGTCATGACCGATGACTGCTATCGCAGAACGCGACAATTTTGCGATACGACCTTGCGGAAATTTGGCGTCGCCACAACTGTCGTCCCGATGGGCGATTATGCAGCCTTGGAAGCCGCCATCGTGCCCCGCAAGACGCGCTTCATTTTCACTGAAACCCCCACTAATCCATATTTGCGCGTGGCGGACCTGGAGCGGCTGGTGGCCCTGGGCAAGCAATACCGGACGCTAACGCTATTGGATACCACCTTCGCCACGCCGGTCAACTTGCGGCCTTTAGAGTACGGCGTCGATTTTGTCCTGCACAGCGCCACCAAGTACTTCGGCGGGCACAACGATGTCTTGGCGGGCGTGATTGCCGGCAGCGCGGCGCGCCTCAAAGCGCTGAAAGACGCGCGCGGCATGCTCGGGAATGTGATTGACCCTCATCAAGCCTATCTAATCGAACGCGGCTTGAAGACGTTGGCGGTGCGTGTGCGGCATCAAAATGCTAGCGCGCTGGCAGTTGCGCGTTATCTGGAGCGCCATGCCAAGATTGAGCGCGTATATTATCCCGGCTTGCCATCGCACCCCGACTATGAAATTGCCAAGGCGCAGATGAGCGGATTCGGCGGCGTCGTGAGTTTTCAAGTAGCGGGCGACTTAGGCGCTACCAGCGGTTTCATTGATCGCCTGCGCATCCCCTATATCGCGCCCAGCCTGGGCGGCACCGAAAGTCTCATCGAGCAGCCAGCTTATGTGAGTTATTACGACCTGAATGCAGAGGAACGCCGCGCGCTTGGCATTGGCGACAATCTCGTGCGCCTGGCGCTGGGTATCGAAGACGCCGAAGATATCATCGCCGACCTTGGTCAGGCTTTGTCCGCAGTTCCCGCTTCCTGGTCAAAATCTAGCGCGCGCTAGATTATTCGGCTGAATATGAAGAGTGCCGCAAACTGGTCGCAGCCCGGTCTTGGAGCAGCGCGGCGATTTGCTCCAAGTCATCTTCAGATTGCAGCAGCGCGTTTTGATAAGCGGGATTGATCGCGGCTAGATTATCCGCATGGTAGCCCATGGTTGCTTCCGGGTCTTTGAGTACATGACCGGTCAAAACGCCGAGCACGGTGTCGCCGCGCGCGATGATACCGCGCTCCACCAGTTTCTTCGCGCCAGCGACCGAGCAGGCGGAGGCGGGTTCGCAGCCGATGCCGACGCCGTCGACGATGGCTTTGGCATCCATGATTTGCTGGTCGCTGACTTGCTCGACGACGCCGCCCGTCCATTCCAGCGTGCGAATGGCTTTTTGCAGGTTGACGGGGTTGCCAATCTTTATCGCGGTCGCGATCGTGCGCGCTTGCACCGCATGAAAATCTTTGAATCCACTGGCGAAATGCCGATATAAGGGATTAGCCCCTTCCGCTTGAATGATTGCCAGCCGCGGCATGCGCTCAATCAAACCGAGGTCCAGCATTTCCAGCAATGCCTTGCCAAAGGCGGAACTGTTGCCCAGGTTGCCGCCGGGCAGGACAATCCAATCGGGCGTCTGCCAGCGCAACTGTTGCAATGCCTCAAACATGATAGACTTCTGGCCCTCGAGCCGAAAGGGATTGACTGAGTTGAGAATATAAATGCGCAAGCGCTGCGCGACTTCGCGCACGAGCGCCATATTGCGGTCGAAATCGGCATTAATCTGAATACAAGTCGCGCCATAGGCGATGCCTTGCGCCAGTTTCCCAAGCGCAATTTGCTGATTCTGCAAGAATACGATGCCTTGCATGCCTGCGCGCGCGGCATAAGAAGCCAAGGATGCGGACGTGTTGCCGGTCGAGGCGCAAGCCACACGGTCCATGCCGAGAATCTTGGCTTGCGTCAGGCCCGTGGTCATGCCGCGGTCCTTAAATGAGCCGGTTGGGTTCTCGCCTTCGTGCTTGAGATAGAGCGAATCGACACCGATATGCGCGGCGACCCGCGGCAGATGATATAGATTGGTGTTGCCTTCGGCGCGGCTGACGATCTTAGCGGCGGCGATGCCGGGATATATCAATTCTTTGAAGCGCCATACGCCGCTGTTGTAGGGAAAGTCGAGCGTACCGAGCCGCTTGTCAAAGAACTTTCGCGTCAATTGCGCCGCGGATTCGCGCCAGTCATGCCGCACATCAAGCAATCCCGCGCAAGCCTCGCAGTTATAAATGACTCGGTCGATTGGGTATTGTTGCCCGCAATCGATACATTGTAGTATGCTTGGCATTCCTTTGACCTCTCGTCCCGCAAGCGCAGCCCTACGGCAGTCGCGCAAGTCGCGATGACACCGCCCGGCGACACAGACATTTGGCAGTGAATTGTCTGATGCGCTCACATTTAATCATTAGCCCGCTCCTTGCGCGCGCAAGGGTATTGCGATGCCCGGATAAGAATAGCGAGCCTTCATGTCATTTTCCAGAGCCGAAGCCTTTGCGCCGGCTACCGTTGCGAACCTCGGCGTTGGTTTTGATATTCTGGGGCTGGCGCTAGAAGGCATGGGCGACCGCGCCATCGTCGCCTTTCAAGACAGCCCCGGTATCCACATCAGCAAGATTGAAGGCGACGCTGGCAAGCTGCCGCGCGCGCCAGAGCAGAATGTCGCATCCGTTTCGGCTGCCGCTTTGCTCGAATATATGGGGGAAAAGCGCGGGCTGCGCATTGAACTGTATAAGGGGCTGCCGCTTTCCAGCGGGGTCGGCAGCAGCGCCGCCAGCGCGGTGGTAACGGTGGTCGCCCTAAACAAGCTGTATGGCGAGCCATTTCGCCGCGAGCAGCTGCTGCCTTTCTGTTTGGAAGGCGAAGCGCTGGTAAGCGGCTACCATGCCGATAATGTCGCGCCCTGTCTGTTGGGGGGCATCACGCTGGTGGCGGGAATAACAGTCGAAGCCATCCAGCCCTTGCCAATCCCCGAAAACTTGCATCTGGCTTTGCTTACGCCGGATATCGCGATTCCCACCGCCGAAGCCCGCGCGGTTATGCCCGCGCATGTCAGTTTGCCGACTCTCATCCATCAGACTGGGCAAGTTGCGCTGCTGATTGACGCTTTGCATCGCGGCGACCTGCAGGCGCTGGCAAAAGCGCTGGAAAGCGATCTGGTTGCCGAAGCGGCGCGCGCCAGCTTGATGCCGCAATTGCCGCATGCCCGCAAAGCCGCGAAAGCCGCCGGCGCTTTGGCGGTCTTTATTGGCGGGGCGGGACCGACGCTCTGCGCGCTCTGCGACGCAAAAGCCGTAGCGGAGCAAGTTGCCGCGACCATGCAAAATGTCTACAGCGACAGCGGTATTCAATCCCAAGCGCTCGCCACCAAGGTCGACCGCCGCGGTGCTATTGTCATCCGCGCCGATTGACTTTGGCGCGACTTGCTTCAAAACTTAAAATAGTTGATTGCGATTGCGGGAAGGCAATTGTGAAATTCTTGACAATCTCGCAAGCGCTCTTTATACTTGCTGAACGTTGGGCGGGTCGGCTGACAAATACCGATAGGCTAGCTTTCACAAATTCCTGTTTGTCGCTTGACCGATTCCGCATTTGTCAATTTTTTGTGTAAACGTATGCGCGCTGCCGTGTTAAAATAGCTTGGTCATGGGTGGTCCGCGCTTGGATTGGGACGCGACCTACGAAATCGTTTTGGCATTATTGGAACATCATCCCAATGCGGACTTGGAAGACTTGTCCTTGGATGAGTTGAGCGCGACTATTGTTGCGCTGCCCGGTTTTGCCGACGACCCCGAAATGGTCAATGACGCGATATTGCGAGCGATTCTGCGTGAATGGTACGAGGAGATCGGTGATTAGATGGACTTGAACTTGCAGGAGTTACAGAAAACCGAGTTTCCTGTTCCCGCCGAATTGGAAAGCAACATCGCGATTACAAGCCTCAGCCAGCTATACAATTGGGGGCGGCGCAATTCCATGTGGCCCATGCTCTTCGGCTTGGCTTGCTGCGCAATCGAGATGATCGCGACTGCTTCTTCTCGCTTCGACTTCTCTCGCTTTGGGTTCGAAGTCATGCGAGCCACGCCCCGGCAAGCTGATTTGATGATCGTTTCTGGCACCGTAACCAAAAAGATGGTCGTGCCAATCGTGCGCTTGTATAACCAGATGCCAGAACCGAAGTACGTTTTGGCGATGGGTGCCTGCGCCAGCGGGGGCGGTCCATTCAAAGAAGGCTATAACGTGGTTTCTGGCATTGACAAATATCTGCCGGTCGATGTTTATGTGCCTGGATGCCCGCCAACGCCGCAAGCATTGCTCTTTGGCATGATTGCGTTGCAACGGAAAATCGACGGGCAGAGCATCGCCAATGGCGATGATGTGCCATGGTATGGGCTTGGACCTTCCGAGCCGACCCCGGTGCCGGTTTTGGGTCCCGACATTATCGACCCGCGCCAGATGGATATGATTCGCCGTCAAGCCGAAGCGGCTGCGGCGGATATGACCTTGCTCGGGCAGCGCGACTTGCCCAGCCCGGCGCAGTTGGTGGCGGTCAATCCGGTCGCTGTGGAAACCGCCAGCGCTGCCAGCGTGGCGGTTTCCGACGATGCCCTGGGTTTTGTCTTGCCTACGGGCGGCAAGCCCTGGAGCGAAGCCGAAGACATTCGTGAAAAGCGCCGCCTGCGCGCGCTGGCAAGGAGAGCGCTTCGCGCCTCGCGCAGGTCGGAAGCAGGAGAGGAATAGCGTAAGATGGCAGGTCCCGCTTTAGCCTCGCATGATGCTGCGCAAACAGCTGCGGAAGCAGTCTCGTCGGCAGCAGTATCGACAGTATCGATTGAAGACTCGATAGCCTATTTGAAGTCAAAACATCCTGATGCAGTCAGCGACGACGCGCGCGAAGGCTATTCCGGCCTGCTTGTGCAAGCGGACAAGCTGCTTGAGGTAGCCCGCGTGATACGCGACGAGCTGGGCTTCGACTATCTTTCCAGCGCGACCGCGGTCGATTATCTTGGCGCGGGCGATCACATGGAAATGGTCTACCACGCCTACCGCACGAGCGGCGGCGGCGCATTGGTCTTCAAAGCGCAGACCGACCGCGAAAAACCCGAGATTCCCTCACTGGTCTCGCTTTGGCGTGGTGCCGATTTTCAAGAGCGCGAGGCTTGGGATTTATATGGCATCAAATTCCCTGGGCATCCTAATTTGCGCCGCATTCTCATGTGGGATGGCTTCCACGGCCATCCGATGCGCAAAGACTGGCGCGAAGCCTACTATGAAGAAGAACTGAAACCATTTGACAATCGCTGGCCCGGCGGCCATGTCCACCGTTCCGAAGAAAAGAACGTCTTCGGCAAGAATGTTGCTTATCCGGCGGATATCGACCTCAACCGCTTGATGGACAAGTCGGAGAGCGAGGTCTACGCATCGCTGGGCTTGGGCGTAGATGTCGAGCGGATTCTGGACAAAGACGGCTTCGAGACCAACGAGCTCATCGTCAACATGGGTCCGCATCATCCCAGCACGCATGGCGTCTTTCGCATGCTGCTGACGGTTGATGGTGAAACCGTTACCTCCCTGGAACCGGTCATGGGATATTTGCACCGAAATCACGAGAAAATAGGCGAGCGCAATACCTATTTGCACAATATCCCCTTTACCGATCGCCTGGATTACATCTCCAGCATGGGCAACAACCACGGCTATGTGCTCGCCGTCGAGCAGTTGCTGAGCTTGGGCAGGAAATACAATCCGCCGACTTATCGCTGCGAGGCGATTCGCGTGATGATGGTCGAGCTTAGCCGTATCGTGAATCATTTGTGGGCGATTGGCTTCTGGCTGAATGACATTGGCGCTTTCTTCACGCCCGTTTTGTATTTTATCCAAGAACGTGAACGCATTCTCGATTTCTTCGAAGCGGTTGCGGGCAGCCGCATGATGTGCAATTATATGCGCTTTGGCGGTCTCTTTGGCGATTTGCCCGAGCGCATCAAAAGCGTCAGCAACCTGACAAACGACCGCGTCCGCGATTACAATACCATGCAATTTTTGACCGAAATGGTCAACGAACGCATCCCGCGCACAATTGACGAATTGGAACAGCTCTTGACGCAGAACGAGATTCTGCTGGAACGCTCGATTGGCGTCGGCATTCTGAACGCGCAGGACGCCATCAATTACAGCGCGGCGGGTCCCTTGCTGCGCGGCAGCGGTGTCGCCTATGATATCCGCCGTGCCGATCCCTATAGCATCTACCCAGAACTGGATTTTGATGTCGCGGTGGAACAAGACGGCGATATGTACGCTCGCTACCGTGTGCGGGTAACAGAATTGCGCGAGAGCGTGCGCATACTCAAGCAGATACTGCCGCGCTTGGAAGCGACGCGAGGCGAATCAATTTGGGCGGACGGCAAGCCGGGCGCATACGCGCCGCGCGTTCCCTTTGGCGAGGCTTATGGCCGCGTCGAGAATGGCAAAGGCGAGTTAGGCTATTATATCGTATCGGCTGGCGGCCGCGGCGGCTCGTCCAATCCCTGGCGCTATCATGTGCGCGCGCCCAGTTTCATCAATTTAACGCCGATGGGTTTGATGAGCGCCGGTTACAAAGTGGCGGATATCGTCGGCATTTTGGGCAGCATTGATATTGTGCTCGGGGAAACCGACCGCTAGGGCGGGCAGCCATTAGCCGTCTTGCCTGTCAATAGCGGCGAACGAGGCAAGCCTAGGAGACAAAATGTACGGAACTGGTTTGGCTAAAGGACTGATGCTGACATTGCGTCACTTTATCGACTCATTTGTCGATGACCTGCGCTATGGATTGCGGAAATATTCGCACGCAACCGACAATTTTGGCTTGCGCCAAGGCACAGCAGCCAAAGGCGTCATCACCGTCCAGTATCCCGATGAGAAAGTGGCGGTGCCGGAACGTTTTCGTTTTGTGCCTTTCTTGATTGTCGAAGACGAAGACCATCCAACCCGCAGCGGCAAAGACTGGTGCACCAGTTGCGGCATCTGCGCCAAAGTATGCCCGCCACAGTGCATTTGGATCGTGCGCGGCAATGACCCCAACACCGGCCGCCCCGTGCCAGAACCCGAGGCTTTTTTCATTGATATCGACATTTGCATGAATTGTGGCTACTGCGCCGAGTATTGTCCCTTCGACGCCATCAAGATGGACCACGACTATGAATTAGCCAGTTACGACCGCACCACAAATCATATTCACGACAAGGAAAAACTGTCCAAGCCGGCTTCATACTGGCGCGATATCGCTCCCACGCGCGCCTATGAAGAGATGCTGGTTCGCGGCACATGGGAACATAAAGACGCCGCCAAAGAAGCGCGGCGTGGCGCTGCCAGCCCCCGCGCGAGCGCTCCGCGTCCACAGCAAACACAAGCTGCGGCTGCTCCCGCGGCTGCCGCAACTGCGCAATCGGCGGAGGCAGCCGCTGCCCCAGCCGCATCCGCGCCGGCAGAAGGCGCGACGCCCTGGAGCGAAGACGATGCCAAGCGCGAAGAGCGGCGGCGCAAAGCGCTCGAGCGCAAAGCGCGGCGCGCCGCCAAACGCGGCGGTGCTTGATGCACTTGCCTGCGAATACGCTGGCGCGGACGCTTTAATCTAATTCTAGCTATTTCTGGCGCTTCATATAACAAAACAGGCTCGCGACGCGAGCCTGTTTTGTATCTGTGTATGGGCGATATAAGACTCGAACTTATAACCTTCCAGGTGTAAACCGGATGCTCTGCCAATTGAGCTAATCGCCCTCAGCTCTGATTCTACGCAATTGGAACGAAGTCTGTCAAGGTGAATTTCGCTTACATGCGCGGCGGCGTAACCCCAGTCTGACCTTGATATTTGCCGTTTTTGTCGGCATAAGACTGCTCGCAAGTGTCGTCCGCTTCGAAGAACAATACTTGCGCTAGGCCTTCATTGGCGTAAACTTTGGCTGGCAAAGGGGTGGTATTGCTGATTTCCAGCGTGACAAAGCCTTCCCATTCTGGCTCAAAGGGCGTCACATTGACAATCAAGCCGCAGCGGGCATAGGTGGATTTGCCCAAACAGATGGTTAAGACATTGCGCGGGATACGGAAATACTCGACCGAACGCGACAAGGCGAAGGAATTGGGCGGGATGATGCAAACATCGCCGCGGAAATCTACAAAAGAAGCGCTGTCAAAATGTTTGGGGTCGACAACCGCTGAATGAACATTGGTGAAAATCTTGAACTCGTCCGAAACCCGCAGGTCATACCCATAAGAGGATAAGCCATAGCTGATTGAGCCAGCGCGCACTTGCCGGTCAACAAAGGGTTCAATCATGCGCTGCTCGCGCGCCATCTTCTTGATCCAGTGGTCCGGTTTCAAGCCCATAAGCTGTCCCGAAGTCTACATGCGTTCGGGTGCCGACATGCCCATCAAACGCAGCACGCGGAAGAACACAACACTGGCTGCGCGATAAAAACGCAAGCGCGCCTTCGCCAGGTCGCTTGGCACGTCGCTGTGCAAAACGCGCGCCTTGTCATAAATCGGATGAAAGACCGCCGCCAGCTCCTGGGCGAAAAATGCGATCTTGTGCGGCTCATAATTTGTCACCGCTTGTTCAATCACGTTGCCGAGTTCCAAAGCCTTGCGGATGAACTTGAGTTCATCCTTGCCCAGCAAGCTCAAGTCCGCACCCTCGTCGTTGAATCCGCGCTCCTGCGCTTCGCGAAAGATGCCAGCGCAGCGAACATAGGCATTCTGAATATAGTATACCGGATTCTCGTTGGATTGCTTGACGACTTGGTCGACATCGAAATCCAACTGCGAATTTGGGCTGCGCGCCAGCATGTGATAGCGCAAGGCGTCGGCGCTGGTCATGGCGACCAAATCATCGAGGGTATCAAATTCGCCGGCGCGTTTCGATTGCTTGACCGCCGCGAACATTCCGAGCGCTTCGTCCCAGCGCACCGCCCGCACCATCTGAATGAAAATAACTTGAATCGGGTCCGGGTCCAAGTTCAGCGCGCGGATGCCGCGCTTCACCACTTGCGCCTGGGAAAAATGATCGCTCCCCAGCACGTTGACCGCGATGTCATAGCCGCGCTCCAGCTTATCACAGTGATAGGCGATATCTGGCAAGGTATAAGTCGGGCTGCCATCGCTCTTTACCATGACGCGGTCTTTTTCGTCGCCAAAGGCGCTGCTACGCAGCCAGGTCGCCGCTTGGTAGCCCTTGGACTGGGCATCGGCGATTTCATCAGCGTCCGCGCCTTGCCAGTGCGGTGCCTCGTAGATATAGCCCTTGTCGCGCATCGCTTCCAGCACTTGCCAGATGCGCCCCGATTCAAAGAGCGATGTCTCGTTGAAGAAACGATCATGTTTGACATCAATCGCCGCCAGCGAACGATTTATCCATTGGAACATACGCGCTTCGGCAATTTCTTGGAATTTTTCCCAGCCCGCTTCTTTTAGGCTCGCGCCATGTTCTTCGGCAAGCTCAGTGGCGATTTCGACCAAGTACTGACCCTGGTAGTGGTCGGCGGGGAAGTCTATGTCCTCACCTAGCTGCTCTAAGTAACGCAGCATCAGGCTTTTGCCCAGAATAATCATTTGTTGGCCGGCATTGTTGTAATAGTATTCGCGCTGGACTTCGTAGCCGGCTGCTTCCAGCAGGCGCGCCATGGCATCGCCAACAACGGCGTTGCGCGTATGCCCGATTGTGATGGGTCCGCTGGGGTTGGCGCTGACAAACTCGACCTGTGCCTTCTTGCCCGCGCCAATGTCAAGCTGGAAGAAGTTTTCCCCCTCGGCGATGATGCGTTCAACCTGCTGTTTCAGGTAGGCTTCGTTGAGGAAGCAGTTGATAAATCCAGGCGGCGCGACCTCGACCTTGGCGATGAAATCCGCCTGCGCGAGCTTTGCGGCGACCAGATTGGCAATCGCCAGCGGGTTCTTGCGCGCCAGTTTCGCCAAGCCCATGCCCGGGTAAGACAGGTCGCCTTGCCCGGCGCGCTTTGGCGGGCTGACTGGAATGGCTGGTATCTCAAATTCGGGCAAGTCGCCCGCATCCATTAAGCGCACAAGCGCTGCTTCGATTAGCTTTTCCAGTTCTTTGTTCAGTTGTTTCAAGAGCGGCAACTCTCTAATCTAATTTGCCGCGTCGCTCATGCGACGAGAATGCTTGAATTCTTGTATGAGCGCGGCAGTACTTTTCGCTGCCGCAGTGCGGCTGCTTATGCGATACAAGCGGTTTCGGATTCTATCAAATAAGCCGCGCTTGGTTAAGCTCGACTTCGCGCCATGCAGTGAATTCGGAAGAGCAATTGCATCGATACAATCTGACATCATTGGCATCATTTCAAACTGAAAAACTACAGCCGCTTCGGCGGCAGTCCTTATTGCAGCCGCCGAGTCGCTGTACCGAGAAATTACTTGGATGCGAGGGACATGCAAACGAAGCCTAGTTTCATTACGATTCTCGCGTTTTTTGCGATTCTTGCGAATCGGGCGCGCTTTTTTTGCGCGCCCAGACCTTGTCATAATCTTCCTGCCAGGCTTCATAATCTAGCAAGTATAAGTCGCAAGCATGGAAAATCTCGGTCAGGCGCGCGCGGCTGAGGGTTCGACCGGGCATCCAGCGCGTATCGACGCGGTTGCTCGTCAACAGCAATCCGCCTGGGCGCAGCACGCGCGCCAATTCCGCAATCGCCGCTTCGCAGTTGGGGAAGAACTCCAGCGCTTCTAAGCATGTAACCGCGGCGAAGGCGCTATCCGAGAAAGGCAAATTCATGGCGTCGCCGCGCGTCAGGGAAATGAACTGCCCAAAGCGCTGCCGCTTGACCTTGACTGCGGCGACTGCGAGCATGTTGTGGCTGTGATCTAGCCCGATGACATGCCCAGTGAAGCGACCATTGCCAGCCATGAGCAGGGGAAAGCGCCCGCTGCCGGTCGCGACATCCAGAATCAAGGAATCTGCCTGCGCGCTGCGATCTAAGAGCGGCTCGGCAAGCAGGACTTGGTCCGAAAAATCATCAAATTGCTTGACCCGATCGTAGCGGCTGGCATAGCGGTCATAGAGCCAGACGACAACGCGCTTGCCAAGATAAACCCCTTCAGTCTCGATGAGCAGCCACCAGAGCAGGAACCATGCGCTAGCGCCGCCCAGCAGCAGCAAAATAATGCTCATCAGTCGAGTTCACTAAGCTGGGACAGTCCAAGAATGAATTGAAAATAAGTGTGCATTGCGTTTTTCTCGGTTTTGCGCGGCTGACGGTCTGCGGCGAGGCGACCCGCCGAGCCGCCCAAGCTGTAGGATTCATGGAAATTTGGGCGAGCCGTGTCGAGTCCCTAGAAATCCATCATTAGTTAGATTGGCATTATATTACTGGACAAAATTGCCAGCAGCATGCTTATGCCTGCGAAAACAGGTCCGCTTCACGGAATTGCATCTCGTAGAGCTTGGCATACAAACCACCTTGCGCCATCAACTGTTCATGCCGACCCAACTCGATTATGCGGCCCGCGTCAAGCACCGCAATGCGATGCGCGATGCGCACGGTACTCAAGCGGTGGGCGATAATCAGGGTTGTGCGATTCTGCATCAGCTTGCCCAGGGCGTCTTGGACCAATTGCTCGCTTTCGTTGTCCAGGCTGGAGGTCGCCTCGTCCAGGAGCAAAATGGCTGGGTCTTTTAGCAAAGCGCGCGCAATGGCGACGCGCTGTCTTTGCCCGCCGCTGAGTTTGACGCCGCGCTCGCCGACAATCGTTTCGTAACCCTTGGGCAGCGCGCTGATGAAGTCGTGCGCGTTGGCCGAGCGCGCGGCGGCAATCATTTCAGCTTCGTCGGCATCCAGCTTACCGTAAAGGATATTCTCGCGGATACTGCCGCCAAAGAGCAATGTCTCCTGCGGCACGACGCCGATATGCCCGCGCAGGCTGCTTTGAGTCAAATTGCGAATATCTTGTCCGTCAATCAAAATCGCGCCAGCCTCTGGGTCGTAAAAGCGTGGAATCAAGTTGAACAAAGTGCTCTTGCCAGCGCCGCTGGGGCCAACAAGCGCGATAATTTCACCGGCGGCGATTTCCAGATTCACGTTCGACAGCACTTGGTTATCGGCTTCATAGGAAAAGCTGAGCGCTTGTAGTGAGATGCTGCCATTCACTTGAGCCAGTTCTGTCGCGCTTGCAGAATCTCGGATATCGGGGCGCGTATCGATAATTTGGAAGACGCGCTTGGTCGCGCCCAGGGCTTCTTGGAATTGCGAATACAGGTTTATCAAGCCTGCCATGCTGCCGGCAACGGTCAAGCCATATATCAGGAAGGCGATCAGCTCGCCCGCGCTCAGCCTGCCATCGAGCACCTCGCGCCCGCCGAACCATAAGATGAGCGCCAAGCCGCCAAAGGCGAAGAAGCCGATTATAGGACCGAAGATAGAGCGCACGGTGAGCAGCTTAACCGCGGCGCGAAAAGCGACATCGATAGCCTGGTTGTAGCGTTGAATTTCGAAGTTTTCGCGCGCGAAGCTTTTCACTTCGCGGATGTTTTGAAAGACTTCTTCGGCGACAACGGTTGCGCCGGCAATTTCGTCCTGGACCCGTGTGCTCATGCGGCGTATTGCCGAACCCAGCACAAAACCCACACCGACAATGAGTGGCATCAGCGCCACGATAAACAGCGTGAGACGCCAATTGAGCCATAACATGACGGCGATTGCCCCCAGCAATGTCAGCGTTTGCTGCAAGAGGGTGCTGACATTGCCAGTCAATACCGTGCGCACAACGGTGACATCGGACGAGATGCGGCTGACCAATTCGCCAACGCGCCGGTCGGAATAAAAACGAATCGAAAGCGATTGCAAATGGGCATAAAGCTCTTGGCGTATGTCCACGACAATCCGCTCGCCCACATAATTCAAGTTGTAGCTTTCCACGAAGGCGGCAAGGGAACGAACCAAAAAAACCAGCAGCAACAGCAAAGTAATTTCATCAAGCAGGCCGAGGTTCGCTTCTTCAAATACCGAATCGACCACGCTGCTGATGACGGCTGGGAAGACCAGGCTCAAGCTGGCGCTGAGCGTCACACCGATGATTGCCACAAATAGCCGCAGCTTGTAAGGGCTCAAATATGCAAGCACCCGCCGCCATTGCATCGGCGTATCCGGGACTTCTCTGGCTTCGTGGTCGGGCGCGCCGCGGCGGATTCGAATCATGTTCCCTGCTCGGATTATCGTGACCTAGGCTCAACAAATTCCGCCGTTGCCGCGCCGCTGGTTTAATCATGCTCGGCAGGACGGGGAAGCGTCGATGGTTAGGCGGCTAGGCGGCTAGGCGGCTAGGCTAGCGGATTATGGTCTTCGCCGCCGCTGGCGTCGGCATAGTCGCCTTTGGGATCTGGCGTTGCGCCGGCGGACCTTGCCGCGTCGACTTCATCTTCAGCTTCGATTTCAGTTTCGATGTCTACTTCAATGTCAACTTTGATGTCAATCACAGCCCGCTCGTCGGCGCTTTCCGAAAACAGATTGATGTCTGGCGGGGCAGGCAGCTGCGCCGCGACGACTTCTTCTTGTATCGCTGTTGTATCAGTCAGGACCTGCCATTCTAGCTGCGCGGCTAAAGACAGGCTGTAACCAGAAGGGAAGTCGATTTCAATTTTCTCGGCATTCCTTGTAACGATGACCCCGTGCTGCGCGATTTTGACTTCTTGCCCCCAGGTGAAGGGTCCGCCAACGCGAACTTTCAGCGGCGACAAGATATGAATGCCAAGCACGTCGGCAAGCAGTTTGAGGGGAAGGATGCCGCCGATATGGTTGACTTCGCCAAAACCTTGTATTGCTTCCGCGTGATAAAACTGCGACAGGCCTCCCTCGCGCGCCAGCACTTGGGAAAGGCTGCTTAATACGCGCTTTACCAAGCTTGTCGCTTCTTGCTGAAAGCCGGATTTGACCATGCCTTCGCCGATTAAGGACAAAAAATACATCCAGATGCCGCCGCCGCCGCGCGCATTGGAGGCGTCGTAATTCGCATCGCGGCGGCTGACCATGGTTATGCCATTGGGGCAGTAAAAATGCGTTTCATCCATCGCCAGCGCGACCAGCGCCGCCGCGCGCTCTTGCGCCAGCAGCCCAGTCCAGAGCGGCAGCAAGTGATTGATATCCAGACGACTGCTGTCTATTGTCTTGGCATAGACTTTATAAACGCGGCTTAGTCCCTCAATTTTTATCGTATCAACATAGGATAGCGCTTGATGAGTAATATAGATGCCCTGGCGGTTATGCCAATCAAATTCGCCGACATCTGCCTCAATCACACAATTTTCGCCTTTAAGGTCCTTGCCGATGAGCCGCAGCTGTAATCGCGGCACCTGGCTGACACCGCCGACCACCCTCACCAAGACGCGGTTCGGCGCAAGCAGCGAGCGCTTGATGATATGCCTTTCGTCGCCCGCGCCGCCGCGCAGCAGCTCTATCGCCTTGCCGCTATGGTGGGTATCGCGGTCGCGATAGGCATAGCGGCTGCCCTGCCAAAATTCTTCCAGATGCTCTTGCAGGTCCTTCAATTTATTTCGGAATTTATTTTCGGCTGCTTCGTCTTCCAGTTCGCGCGCAATCGCAGCCAGGGCATCGGCTTCCGAGATTAAATATGCCAGCAAATCGGGCGTCTCCATTTGCCGCACATTCGCGCCTTGCGCCCAGCCTTGGCTCGCGCCGAAGCTGGGAAAAGCCACATAAGCCATTTGCCGTTCCGATTGCCATTCGGGTAGGCCGTCGCCATCTTGGTCTTCTTGCAGCCAACGCTCGAAGAATGCAGTCAGCGGAAGAAAAACTTCGCCGAGAAATTCGCGGTCTTCGCGCAAGCTATTATTCAAGTCCTCATTCAAGTCCTCATTCTGGTCATCGTTCAGGTCATGATTCAATTGAAAGACATTCCATGCCAGCCGCGCTAGCAGCGGCATCATCAAGATCCCCTCAGTTTGCCCAGCTAGACCTGGCTGTCGGTCAATGAAGCCGCTGTCGTCCTGTGTGGACAAGTAGTTGCGGATGAGCGCCTTAGACCAATCCGGTACGATGCCAGCAGCGGCGCTCGCGGCGAGATAGACCAGCGTCGGGTCTTGGCCAGCCCAAGTGCGAATGTGGTCGCGGCCATCACCGCGCCGGCTCCAGCCACGGTTGATGGCGCGGTTGGCAACCAGCGACGAATGGCTTAAATGACTTAGATTTACAGTTGGCTCCATGCGCGCTTGCAGCAGCAGATTATAGGACAGATCCAGCAGCAGGTCGCAATTATTGTCGCCGCTATGAATTTGCGGGACAACCAAAGCCAATCCATCAATTTTCTCGAAATAGACATGCCAGGGTCTTGCCAGCCAGTTCATGGCGACGCTATGAGATTCGCGCATATCGGTCAAGCCAGCCACCACAAATGGCGCGCGGATTGTCGCGCCCGCGGGCAGCCGCAGCCCGCGACCGAGTTTGGGGCTAGAAATTCTGCCGCCATAAATATCATGGCTCGCCCCTTCTAGCGCCAGCACCGGGTGGATATTGCCTATCTGCCCTAAATGCAGCGCCAGGCTGTAATCTCCCATGGTCAAGACATTGAGCTTTTGCTGGCGTCCATTGATGACGACTTGCCCAAATAGCTCTAACTGGAGTTCGACGTCCGCTTCGCTGTGGTTCGTAATTGAAAACTCGCAGCCGGCGGCGCTTGATTCCATCGCCCAATAGCGCGCCCGCAATGCCAGCCCGGGCCGGATTTCCGCCTCTATTTCCAGGAAATTGGGGGCGAAATGCCTAAGAACGGGCGGCTGATGATAAGCCTGATATTGATAGACCTGCCGTCCGCCGGCCTGCCACCTGGGTACGATGCTCACTAAATCGGCGCGGCTGCCGTATTGAGTTTGAAAAGCCAGCGCCGCGCGCTTTTCCCCACCGAGGTCAAGCTTCCAGGCTTGGTCGTCAAGGTAATTCAAGCGGCTCATGCGGGCATCGGCGGCGATATGAAACTCGAACATCGAAGCGGCGTCAATCTCGTGGCTGCGCATGTTCCGCATACAAGTTAATCCTCTGCTGGCATTAATCGCTTTGACGGTCAATCAGATTACGGAAGTTTCGCCCGCATGGTTGCTTGATTTTCGCGAAGGCAACAGGCAATCACTCGACGATTTGCCAAGTTGAGTCAAGCTCGATGAAGCGGAAGGTATCGCCGTAGAGGCTTTCCACTTGGTGATACCCAGGTCCGGCGATGTATTCCATGTCCTCGCCCAGCGCGCCACCGTGGTGATACTCGTAGCGCGTGGTATGCCCCAGCTCGTCTTCGACTGCCCAGCCAATCGCAGCGCGGACTTCTAGATTGTCGCGCCAGAGCTTGCCAAAGCCGCGGATTGGCTGTTGCATGCCTTCGGGCGCGACAATCTCGGGGTCGAATTCGAGATCGCCATCGAAGTAATCATCATCGTAGACCGACCAAAGGTGCTCATCGCTGTCATTGACGGTCAGCAGCCAAATCTGCTGATTGGGTTGCAGCCAAAACATCCAGCCTCGTTCAAAGCGCTGTTCGGCGACATAGATTGCGCCAATCACCGGCGTCGGAAACGGATCAGGCGTGGGGCTGGAGCTTGGGGTCGCCGTTGGCGCGGCTTCGGTGGCGGCTTTGGCAGCCGCGAATGTCGCCGTGATGCTGATGTCGGGGGTCGCGGTAACAACGATTACACGCTCTGTGACGACCTGTTCCCGACAAGCGGCCAAGGTCGCAAGTGTGGCAAGGGTGGCGATGAGGCAGAACAAGCGTGATAAGATTGACATACAGTTGGCTCCATTGCTTGAACAGCGCGACTGATGATGCTATTGTATCAAAGCTATGCCTGGGGGCAAACAGCTCGAGTGTTGGCTTCATTCGCGCGGACAGCGCGCTTGAAAGCCTAATTGTATTATCGCATGCAAGCGCTATGGTGGCGCGCTGCGGCAATAAATCATGCAAAATATCACGTTGGAATATCCGCGCATGTCGCCTTGCCATATCGCCTTGCCAAGAAGAAAGATTGCCAATGCCTTTTCGCCCGACAAGCATCACCTTGCGCAAGTCTGAAGAAGTTCTTGAGATCCTCTGGGATGACGGCTTAAGCAGCCAGTATCCTTTGTCGCAGTTGCGGGAAGCCTGTCCCTGCGTCGAATGCCGCGGCGGGCATGCCAAGATGGGCATGGCAAACGCGCCTGATGACCTGCTCTCGTTGAAGCCTATGCGCTCCTACACGATTACCGGCATCAGCCCGATTGGTAACTATGCCCTGCAACCGCGTTGGGACGACGGCCACGAGACCGGCATCTACACTTGGGAGTACCTGCGTTTGCTTTCGCCGCAGCGCGAGGCATAATTTGCAAAATTAATAGCGGTGCGCCCATGCGTCGCGAAGGCTTGTTAGTTTGTGAGAGCGTGACATCCCTGGCTCATTAACTCTGCCCCCGAGCGGATGAGGAATATAAATTGTTCATGCGCTCCGCATTGATTTCTTAATTCATTTTGATGCCTTTGTCCCGATTGCCATTGGAACCGCACCTGGGCATCAATTTGACAGCCGCCGCCGGCTATTATATGCTAAACTATGATAAAGACCTGATTAACCCTGTATACAAAGGAAATGAGAATGAAGATGCTAAGAGCAATTTTAGCGGCATTGATGCTAATCACCGTCGCGCTGGGCGCGTCGGCGCAGGACGACAGCTTGGTTATTTGGGCGGATGATACGCGCGCGCCGATTCTTGAGGAGCTGGGCGAGCAATTTGAAGAAGAGTTCGGCATCGCCGTGCGCGTGGACGAGCTGGGCTTCGGCGATATTCGCGACCAATTCAAGACAGCCGCGCCAGCCGGCGAAGGTCCCGATATGATTATCGGCGCGCACGATTGGCTGGGCGAATTGACTGTCAACGGCTTACTGGCGGAAATTGACGTATCCGATGTCGCGGATCAATTCTTGCCGGCGGCGCTGTCGGCATTTGTCTATGAAGGCGTCCAATACGGCTTGCCCTACGCCGCGGAAAATGTCGCATTCCTGCGCAATGTCGACTTGGTGCCAGACAATCCCGAAACCTGGGATGACGTGCGCGCGCTCAGCGAGCAGTTGATAGCTGACGGCGCGTCGCAATACGGTTTTATCATGTTCGACAACAATCCCTATCACTTCTTCCCTGTTCAGAGCGCCTTTGGCGGCTATGTCTTCGGCTTGACGGAAGACGGCTACGACCCGCAAGACATTGGCATCAACAGCGAGGGCTCCATCGCGGCGGCGGCTTTCCTCGAGGCATTTGGCACGGATGGCTTGATGCCAAGCGGCATCGACTATGACGTGATGCATGCTATGTTCGAAAGCGGCGACGCCGCCATGATTATCACTGGGCCTTGGGCGATTCCGCGCATCGAAGAATCGGGACTGAACTTTGCGGTTAGCACGATTCCAGCAGGTCCAGGTGGCAGCGGCAAACCTTTCCTCGGCGTCCAGGGCTTCATGATTAGCTCATTCAGCGAAAATCAACTGCTAGCCGAAGCCTTCCTCTTCGATTACATCGCCACTGACGAAACAATGTCGTCGATTTACAGCGCCGACCCGCGTCCACCAGCGTTCATGGAAACGCGCGACAGCATAGAAGACGAAATTATGCTGGGCTTCGTCGCGGCGGGTACGGAAGGCTTGGCGATGCCGGCTATTCCAGAGATGTCTTCGGTCTGGAGCGCCTGGGGCAATGCCATGCAATTGGTGCGGACTGGCGAACTAAGCGGTGCCGAAGCCTTCGCCAACGCGGGCGAACAAATTCGCGCGCTTATCGCAGGCGAGGAATAAAATGCGCTGCTGTTCACCAGGCACAACAATCAGGCGCAACAACTGAACTGCAATATGACGGGGGAATGACCACGAACGGTTTCCCCCGTTTTTGTTTCTGGAAGAGGACATTGTGATTAAGACCTTGCTATTATGACACTGCATTGAAATTGAAAGGAAGGCGGTCTCGTCGCTGATGAGGCGCGCCGCAATTTATGCAAACAGGCACAGAGAGCAGCAAAGCCAAACGTTCGGAATTCAGCGCTCGGTCTATCATGCGCCTAGCCGCGACTTACCTGGGATTGGCCATTCTCGACGCCATGGCTTTTTTCCTCGTCTATGTCTTTGCGACCGATGGCGTTTGGGAATTGGCCATCACCATCGCGGTTATCACATTGATGGTCAATGTCATCAACCTGCGGCAGGGTCTCTATCCCTTGCGCTGGATAGCGCCGGCGCTGGCATTGATGGGGCTGATGGTGGTTTTCCCAATCATCTACACGGTTTATGTATCCCTGACGAATTACGGCGATGGCAATCTCTTGACCAAGCAGCAGGTGATAAAGCTGCTGGCGCAAGAGACCTATTTGCCAGAGGGCGGGGCGGTCTATGGCTGGGACCTGTATCAAAATGCCGCTGGCGACTTCGCGCTGTGGCTGACAGACGCCGACGACAATTATTTCTTCGCGACGCGGGGCGCTTTCGCGGCGGTGCAGCCGCTATCCGCTGGCGCGGACTTGCCGAGTGAATATCAAGGCTATCGTCAGTTGGACCGCGGCGAAGCGCTGCGCGCCAGCCGCGCGGCGCAGGACTATGAATTTGGCAGGGATGAGATGCCAATTGGCATCGCGAGCCGCAATCAAGCGGGCGAATTCGCCCAGCGCTATTTCTACCGCGCCGACGAAGACGCGATAATTGATAACCAGACCGACACGTTATTCTATGCCAATTATGACACCGGGCAATTCGAAAACGAAAATGGCGACACCCTGTTGACTGGGTTTATCAGCGTGGTCGGCTTAAAGAATTATATCCGCTTTGTAACAAGCCCCGCCATCAGCGGACCGCTCGCGCGCATATTCGCTTGGACGATCGGTTTCTCGCTGGCGAGTGTGGTTTCAACATTTTGCGTCGGGCTGCTCTTCGCCTTGCTGATGCAGAATGAAAGGATCCCTTACCGCAAAGTCTTCCGCACCTTGCTCATCGTGCCTTATGCGATTCCCGCATTGATTTCGGTCGCCATCTGGAAGGGCATGCTCAATTCCAATCTCGGGGTCATCAGCAATGGCATCGCCGCCTTTGGCATCGAGCCGCCGCCCTTCTTCATTGACCCTGGCTGGGCTAAGTTCGGCATCCTCCTAATCAATCTTTGGCTGGGCTATCCTTATTTCATGCTTGTTTGCAGCGGGGCGCTGGCAGCCATCCCATCAGACATGTACGAAGCAGCCGAGGTCGACGGCGCGACTTGGTGGCAGAAGTTCTACGCGCTCACCCTGCCCATGCTGCTGGTGGCGGTCGGTCCCTTGATAATTGCTTCTTTTACATTCAATTTCAACAACTTTGTCATCATCGAAGCCTATAACGAAGGCGGTCCACCTATGGTCGAATCGGGCACCTTGCCGGCTGGTCATACCGATATTCTGATTAGCTACGCATATAGACTGGCATTTGGCGGCGGCCGCGGCGCGGACTTCGGCTTGGCTTCCGCCATCACCATCATCATTTTCTTCCTGGTCGCTGGTGTGACGCTGGCGCAATATCGTCTTACCAAGGATTGGGAGGAGACATCAGAAAATGTCTAAGCAAGGGAAACTTAAGCGCGGCAATGCCCGCGCGGGCTTCAGCATCGGCTTGGCGATTCAAATCGCGATATTGCTCATCGCAGTGATATTCGCGCTCTTCCCCGTGATCTGGATTGTTTCAGCAGCGCTCAACCCCAGCCAGTCAATGAATTCACAATCCGTCATCCCGCCTTTGCCCGAAACGCGCGTGGTTCTGGCGGAAGAAACTGGTACATTGCTGGAGATCGCTTCACCAAACGGCAGCCGCGTCGAGCGCAGCGCCGGCACGGTTTTGCTGGTCGAAGTTGCCGGCGAGCGCGAAGAGCTGCGCGCGCCCAAAAACGGCTACGTGCAAAACATACGCATCGCCGTCGGCGACTCTTACGAGGCGGGCGCGGCGCTGTACGATATTGGCTCCAGTTACTTGATAAACTTCGACACGCTCTTCAATACCGAAAGAAAACCGTTCACGCGCTGGCTGCTCAATTCGGTCGCCATCGCCAGCATCACCTCCTTCCTTGTGGTCATGGTCACGGCTTTAAGCGCCTATTCTTTTTCTCGTTTTCGCTTCAAAGGCCGGAGCAATTTGCTCGTGTTTATATTGTTAGTCCAGGTCTTCCCCAATTTATTGGCGATGATTGCTATCTTCCTTATGCTGCAGCAAATTGGCAATCACGTTCCCTTCTTCGGCTTGAACACGGCCGGCGGACTGATTCTGGTCTATATCGGCGGCGCGATGGGCATCAATATCTGGCTGATGAAAGGCTTCTTTGATTCCGTGCCGCGCGAAATTGACGAGTCGGCGCTGGTTGATGGCTGCAACCATTGGCAGACATATTGGCTTTTGATCTTTCCGCTGGTTCGCCCGGTGCTGGTTGTCGTCGGCATTTTGTCATTCGTTGGCGTCTACAATGAATTTGTGCTGGCGCGCGTGCTTTTGCGAGACAAAGATAGCTGGACCTTGATGGTCGGGCTTTGGGGCTATATCAGCGAAAACTTCGCCCGCGATTGGGGCGTCTTTGCCGCCGGCGCGATAATCGGCGCGCTTCCCGCCTTGATCATCTATCTGCTGCTGCAGGATCAAATCGTGGGCGGCTTGACGCAAGGCTCGGTTAAAGGATAATGCGGCGCAAACTGGGATTCTGACTTTGGCGCGGACCGCGAATTCCTTCATTCGCGCCTAGATTTCTGCCTTGGGAGTTTTTCCTGCGCATAGAAGAACCATGAGCAATTGCATAGTTCTGGATTATGATGCAATCGCCCTATGATGAACTAACTTCCTTTGCTTTGCTTCTGCGACTTTATGCTGGCTGAAAAAATGCTTCGGACGCGAGGTCTTTGAGGCGTGAAGACTGAAATGCTGGATATCGTGAATCGCGCGATTGGCAGGGAGCTGCCTGCGCTCACATACCGCTATACAGAGCGCGATGCGGCGCTGTACGCGCTGGGCATCGGCGCGCCAGCCGACCCCTTGGACCCAGAAGAATTGAAGTTCGTTTACGAGCGCAGCAGCCGCGGCTTCGCCGTAATCCCGACTTTTGCTGTCATCTACAGCTCGGACTTGATAGCGGATTTCTTGACGGGAAGTTTTGCCGGCATCAGATTCAAGCCCATGATGTTGGTGCATGGCGAGCAATATCTGGAATTGCGCCGTCCATTGCCGCTGCGCGCGACAATTCGCACTGCGCTCAAAATCACGCGCATCAATGACAAGGGCAGTGGCATGCTGCTTACCATCGAGGGCAAAAGCGTCGATGAAACGGGCATGGACTTGGCATTGTCACGGTCATCGGTATTCATTCGCGGCTTGGGCGGCTATGGCGGCGAACGCGGGCGCAGCCCCAAGCTGGAGAGGCCACAGTCCGCGCCCGATATCAAGCATGACGAGCGCACGGCGGCTAGCCAAGCGCTCTTGTATCGCCTTGTCGGCGACGCCAATCCCCTGCATGCCGATCCACAGATGGCGGCGCGGGGCAATTATGCGCGCCCGATATTGCATGGGCTCTGTACCTATGGCTATGCGGCGCGCGCCATTTTGAAGCACTGCTGCGGCAACGAGCCGCGGCGCTTGGCTGCGATTGGGGCGCGTTTTTCTCAACATGTTTTCCCGGGCGAAACGCTGCGAACCGAGATCTGGGCGCTTGACAAGCACGAATTGCATTTTCAAACCTGGGCGCTGGAGCGCGAGGCATTGGTCTTGAGCCAGGGGCGGGCGCGCCTGCAGGAGTAGCAAATGGCTTTAGACAAAAGTGAATATCCTCATCGCCGTTTCAATCCGCTTACTGGCGAATGGGTTCTGGTTTCCCCGCATCGCACCAGGCGCCCCTGGCAAGGCGGGCAGGCAATCGCGCCAGCCGCCGAGCGGCCCGTCTTTGACCCCGAATGTTACTTGTGCCCGGGCAACCTACGCGCGAATGGCGCGCGCAATCCCGTCTACAAAGACACCTTTGTCTTTGTGAATGACTTCGCCGCTGTATTGCCGGACGCGCCCGACAATTACAGCGGCGGCGCGCCCCTGCTGCAAGCGAAGCCCGTGCAAGGGGAAGCGCGTGTCATCTGTTATTCGCCACGGCACGATTTAACCTTGGCGCGCATGTCAGCTGCCGAAATCGCCTTGCTTGTAGATTTGTGGGCGCAGCAAACGGCAGACTTGGGGCGTCGCTACCAATGGGTGCAGGTCTTCGAGAATCGTGGCGAATTGATGGGCGCGTCCAACCCGCATCCGCACGGGCAAATCTGGGCGACTTCGGAACTTGGCAATATCCCCGCGGCTGAAGATCGCCATCAGCGCGCCTATTATGAACGCCATGGCCGCGTCATGCTGCTGGATTATGCCGAGCTGGAAGCCGCTAAGCGCGAACGCCTGGTGCTAGCGAACGAGACTTGGGTGGCGCTGGTGCCATATTGGGCGATTTGGCCCTACGAGACCCTGCTGCTGCCGCGGGATCATTGCCTGCGCTTGCCCGATTTGGATGCCAAGCAGCGGTGTGATTTGGCGGGCATCCTCAAGCGCTTGCTTATCCGCTACGACAATCTCTTTGAAGTGTCATTCCCATATTCAATGGGTTGGCATGGCGCGCCATTTGCCGCGGGCGACCAAAGTCACTGGCAGCTGCACGCCCATTTCTATCCACCACTACTGCGCTCGGCTACGGTCAAAAAGTTTATGGTCGGCTATGAAATGCTGGCGGAAGCGCAGCGCGATATAACAGCCGAGCAAGCGGCGGCAAAGCTGCGAAAGCTGTCAGACCAGCACTATACGCTGCGCTAGCCGCTATTGATTCCAAATTGGCTGCATGATGTCTATCACCAAGGGATGCCCGATGAAATTGCAGCTGCCGGCTTCTGGAATATAGCCATCGCGGATTTGCGGCTGCGGCTGCCCAGGATTGAAGTAATTGTAGACGCGGCGGGAGACTTCGGCGATGAGCGGCAGCGATTCCTGGAAGTTCAGCCACTGCGGCTGATGCAGCATCATGGCAATAACATAGTCGCCACCGGGTGTGAAGAATAGCGCCGCATTCCCATGCGTATCGGCGATCCAGCCGTGTTTATGCGCCACGCGGGTATCGGCGGGCACACCGGCTTTGAGCAAGGCGTCGACGGTATTGCCGCTCATCACATGTAACATCTGTCGGCATTCACGTGGATTGATGGCGTCGCCAAATGTCTCGATAAGCGCGCCCGCTTCGCGATAGGCGCATTGGTAAATGCCGCCCAGCAATGCGCCCGCTTCGGACACGGTCAATTGATTGGACAGGTCCGGCTTGGCTTTGGCTTGGTCGGCGCTCGTTTCTGGCAGTTTGATGGGTCCGGGCGGCGGCTCTGGCGTGCCAATGGTGGTGAATGGCGCGGTGATGAAGGACCGCGACCAGCCCAATTGCTGCATAAAACTGGTTACCGCTTCCGCGCCATAATAGCTGTTCCCGCCGCCGAGTGTGCTTAGCAGCCGGTTTGTGGCTACGTTCTCGCTGCAGATCATTGTATTGGCGATGTCTGTCGCCAGCGTGATTGCCGGCGGTCCTTCTAGTCGGCTGTAGAGCGCTGCCAGAATGGCAATTTTGTTTATGCTGGTGCCACTGAAGGCGATGTTTTCGCCGAAGCTGAATGACTCGCCGCTTTGCAAATCCAGCACAAACAAGGCGCCGAAGCGACTGGTTTGCGGGTCGAATCCGCTTTCCAATACCAGGTTCCAAAGTTGATTTGCCAGCGTCCGAAAACCGGCGCTGAGCGCTGCCTGTTCGCCGCTGCCGCTGTTAATCATTGGCGGGGTCGCGCTAAGCGGCGGCAGATTCAGCAACGTTTGCGAGATGGCAAAGGTGCTGGAGATATCGCCGCTGATGCGCAGCAAATCGCGCGCGATCCAAGCCTGTTGCTTGGGCGCGCTCTCGTATTGAATGCGAACCCAAGGGAACTGGGTATGGTAGCCCGTGATTGGGAAGACTTGCCCGGGCCGCGCCACGCCCAGGCGCGGATATTCGATGCCCGGACCGTAGCGGATGTTCACTTCCCCGATGATTTCGCCGCTGACGTCGAAGCGCGCCGGGCTGGGCGTGGCGCTTGCGACTTGGCTTTGCGCCGGCGCTGGCGGCGGCGACGGAGAGAACTGCGTCGTGGCGGTGGCAATGGACCATGAAGTGGGATTTGTAGTGGAACTTGTCGTGGAACTTGTCGTGGAACTTGCAGTGGCTGTTGCCGGCGCGCTAGACAAGACTAGCTGGGATAGCGCCACCTGATTGAGATTGCCCTTTACGGCGACCAGTGTCTCGTATACCCAGCCAATAGGCTGCCTTGTCCCGGGCGCGCCTAGCAAGAGCCATGGATAGAACTGGCTGCGCCCCAGCACGGGATAGTCGGTCCCAGCGATTATCTCGCCAATTTGCGCCGAATTGATATTATCTTCTGCGCGCAAGTTGGCTTGCCCCAAAGCCTGCGCCGTGACCGCAGCTTGCTGTTGGGCAAAAGCGCCGCTGGCGAGCAGCAGAAAAATCATTAACGAACAAAGGAATGACTTGCGCATGCGCAGCCTAAGGGTCATGGTGGACTGAAACGTGGCGCATTATAGCAAAGGCGGGCGGAGGTATAAAGCCGATGTCGTCCGATTGCCGCGCGCTTTGGCAATCGCCGCAGATATTATCTTCAAGCTGCGCGCCTCACCAAGTTGAATCTGTTGACACTGGCATTTCTAATTTTTTTATCGGGTTTATTCTTGCCGATGGGTGCATTTCAATAATCTGAGATGCACCCCACTCCGATTCCCATATTGACATTGCCCGCCGCGCGGGTATACTAAACTTGGTAATTCGTACTTCAGCCGAAGTGGCGGAATTGGCAGACGCGCTACGTTCAGGGCGTAGTTCTCTTCGGGGAGTGTGGGTTCGACTCCCACCTTCGGCACAAGCAAGAACTCGGCCGGCTGGCTGAGTTCTTTTCTATTACGATGCAACTCCTCCGCCGGTAGGTCGCATGAGCCAATGCATATTTTTCATTCTGTATTATCATAGAGAATAATCTGGCAATGATGACAAAATTGCGCGATGGCACAGGCGACGCCTGACACAGTATTGGATAATGAAAGCAGCGAGCGGCGCTATGTGGGTCGGCGTTTTTCCATCGCGCAGATTCTGATTGCAGTCATCTTGACGCTGGGTTTGCTCTTGTCGCTTAATTTCAGCAGTCGGATACAATTGGACCGCGAATTGCAGACAATTCACGCCGAGGTCTTGGCAGAAATTGCCAATCTGGAAATAGAAAAACAGGCTTTAGGCGAAGAGCTGAAATATGTCAAAAGCGACGCTTATGTCGAGTACTGGGCGCGCGACGACGGCAAGATGATCCGCGAGGGCGAGGTTTTGATCGTTCCCCAAGGCTATCGCGCCAGCGATGTCGAGCCCGCAGCAGATCTGCAGTTGGTCGAATTCGTCACCACCGAAGCGCAGCCCGATAACTGGGAACTATGGTGGGCGCTGTTTTTTGATGGCGAGCCGCCGCAACTCAAGTAATGCATCGGCGAATCCACTGACCGCGGAAATCGCGTCAAGCTAAAAATTTTTCAATCGTTTTTCAATCGTTTTTCAATCAGATTTTCTCTCGGTGATGAAGGCAGGCTGGACGCCAGCGTAGCCGCTCACGCGCGCCGATGCGCGCGCGCCGCCGACTTCTAGCGCGGTGCCAGGACGGGCTTGCGCCGTCTTCACGACTGCCAAGGCGAAAATCTCACCATCAGGCGCGGCGGCGCTGCTGGTCAGCCTGCCACAGGCTTTGCCATCGGCGAAGACCGCTGCTGGCGCTTCCACAAGCTGCGACAGTTTTAACTTGACCATTACTTTGGCGAGCCGCTGTCTGCTTTCCATGCGCGCGATGATTTCCTGGCCCGTGTAACAGCCTTTATCGAAGCTGACCTCGTCCCATAAGCCCACTTCCAGGGGAATGTAATCGGCTGACAATTCCAGTCCCGCGGCTCTGCCATGGCGAATGCGCAGCAAATTATATGTGAGCGAGCCAGCGGGCAGCAAATCAAATGCGCGTCCTAAATTTAGCGTCCGCTGATATAGGGCCGGCGCGTCCTCTATATTGCAAATGAGGACCCAATGCGATCCGACGATGGATTTGCGCCGCGCTGCTGTCGCTGGACTTTTACCGAGCGCGATTGCATTTGCGTGGTAATGCGCTGGCGGCGGCATCTCACCGCCGACTTGAGCTATAATCGCTTCTGCCTTGGGTCCATGCAGCGCGAATTGCGCTGTCTTTGATGATAAGTCTTGTACCGCGGCTTTATCGCCAAAGAAGATGTTGCGCCGCAAATGCTGGGCGAGCGCTGGTCCTTGCCCTGGTTCGCTTATCATCAGCAAGCCATCGGGCAGGTTGTAAGACATCGCCCGGAACATGATACGCGCGTTGGCGGTGGTGAATACTGTGGCACGCCCTTCGTATCGGGACATGTCCAATAGTTTATTTGTCGACATGCGATTGACAAGATCGAAGAGGCTGTCCCCTTGCAGAAGGACGCGCCCCTCGTGCGAACGATCCAGCAGAATCGCGCTATGAAGCGCAGCCTGATATGCTGAAGGCTGATTGCCAAAATGCAAGGGGATGCCATCCGCCGCCAGTCGCGCGCCCATGTTCTGATGCAATGCTGCAAGTTCATTCATGACGGTGCTCCCGACAGCTCGCGCCGCGCCAGTTCTTTTTCAAGGATGGCGCGCGTCGCAGCGATCGCTGCTTCTAGTTTGTCATTGACCACGACATAGTCGCACTCGCTCTGGTAAGGCAGTTCCAATGTTATGGCGCGCTCCAGGCGCTGCGTGATGTCTGTCGCGCCATCATCGCGCTGGATCATGCGCTGCCGCAATACCTCGCTTTGCTCATCAATTGTCGCGCCCGGCACCGTTACAAAGACCTGAACGACATTGCCGGGGTAGGCGCGTGCCAGTTCCCGCGCGCCCAAGACCTCGATATCGGCGATGCGCGCTTCCGCGCGCGCCAAGTAATTCTCAACGCTCTGTTTGGGAATGCCATAGAATTTGCTCGGCGTAACCTCTTGGTATTCCAACAATTCGTCTTTGGCAATCATGTTCTGAAATTCTTCCCGGTTGACAAAGAGATGTTCTCGCCCTTGCTGTTCGCCGGCGCGCATGTCGCGCGTGGTCGCCGTTGCCAACTGCTGGATATGGGCATATTGCGCCATAATCGCTTTCATAATGGCGCTTTTGCCGGCACCGCCCGGTCCAATCATCACCAAGATCAAGCCTCGTGGATTCTCACTAGCTTTCACTCTGTGCTATCCTTCTGTGCTATCCTTAGTTTCAGATGGCGCTTTGCCCAAGTGTAGCAGGCTGTCGGCGCAATCTCCATATTATTTGGAGGCAGATGGATTAATGGCATCAAATTATTTCAACACTGAGGAACCAAGAACTCCTAGAATTATCCGAAAATATGCCAATAAAGGACGCAATGTAGGGGCGATTCTGTGGGCTCTGTTGAAAAACACCCCCATCCCGAAGGTCTATGTCTACGTGGCCCCGGCCCCTCCTCGCCATCTCTATGGCGAGCATCCCCAAAATGAGGGAGGGGGAGCTTTCTGACCCGTAATGAGCTGTTAAAGCCCCTCCCTCTTTATGGGAAAGTTCGCCATAGAGATGGCGAACGGGTTTGGGGCGGGGGAAATCGAGTATTACAACAGAGTCCTGTGAATCGCCCACGATTTTGCGCCCATTTCATGGGCGGGCATTGGCTCGCCCCAGCAATTCGTCAGTTATGGATTTTGCTGCAATTGCCTTAGGGGTTAGGAGATAGCGCCAGCGAGCGCAGGGCAAGTTGAATGTCGGATTCTTCGTTTGATAATCAGTTTGACGATGATAGTTTGACGATGAAAGGGAGAGCCTATGTCAGCGCAAATCATCGATGGCCGCGCGATTGCCAAGAAGATTCAGGGCGAGATTAAAGCAGGGTCCAGCGATTTCCACGCCCAGACCGGTGCCGCGCCCGGGCTGGGCGTGGTGCTTGTTGGCGACGATGCCGCCTCGGCCATGTATGTGCGCATGAAGCGGCGGGCATGCGAGCGAGTCGGCATCGCGTCCGAGGCGCGCCTGCTGCCCAGTTCGGCGTCGCAGCATGAAGTTGAAGAAGCTGTGCGCGGCTTCAATGACGACCCCAGTATTCACGGCATATTGCTGCAGCTGCCTTTGCCGCATCACCTCAACGAAGAAGCGGCGCTGAACGAAATCAGCCTGGGCAAAGATGTCGACGGCATCCATCCCATGAACCTAGGCAAATTGGGCATGCGCGGCCGCGAACCCAGCTTTACGCCAGCCACGCCAACCGGGGCGATGATTCTGATTGAAGCATCCGGCAAACCGATCGCGGGCGCACAAGCGGTCGTCGTCGGGCGCAGCAACATCGTCGGCTTGCCGGTAGCGCTCATGCTCGCCAATGCCAACGCCACCGTGACCATCTGCCATAGTCGAACGCAAGATATTGCCAGTCATGTCGCCAGAGCCGATATCGTGGTCGCGGCTGTTGGCAAGCCCGAATTTGTCAAGGGTTCTTGGCTGAAGCCGGGCGCGGTCGTGATTGATGTTGGCTCCAACTCGGTTGCCGACCCCACAAGCGAGAAGGGCTATCGCTATGTTGGTGATGTAGAATATGCTGTGGCGCGGGAACGAGCTGGATATATCACCAAGGTGCCGGGCGGCGTCGGCCCGATGACCATCACCATGCTGCTTCAGAATACGCTCAAGGCGGCTTGGCGCGCTCGCAGATAATATCAAGCCTTCTCGTCGCATGAGCGGAGCGTAAAAAAAATAGAACTGTAAAATCGCTTCGGATGACAGGCCTGTCAGGCGCAAAATTATATGCAAATCATCGGGATTGATTCGGAGAAACAATGGCAACATTGCTGCTGAAGAACATCAGTTATCTGGCGACCATGGACGGCGCACGGAGGGAACTGCAAAATGCCGCTGTCTTTATCCGCGACAATATCATCGAAGCGGTCGGCGGGCTTGATGAAATGCCGGCCGATTGCGCCGACCGCGAGATTGACCTCTCTTGCCATGTCGCGCTGCCAGGCTTGGTGAATACGCATCATCACATGTTCCAGACATTGACGCGCGCGCTGGCGCAGGAAAATGAACTTTTTGATTGGCTCAAGGTCCTTTATCCCATCTGGCAGAACCTGCGCGGCGAGCACGTCTATACCTCGGCTAAGCTGGCAATGGCGGAATTGATGCTGTCCGGTTGTACCACCAGCAGCGACCATTTGTATATCTTTCCCAATGATGTAAGGCTGGAAGACGAGATTCGCGCCGCCCAAGAATTGGGCTTGCGCTTTCACGCCGCGCGCGGCTCCATGAGCCTGGGCGAGAGCAAAGGCGGTCTGCCACCTGACGCCGTTGTCGAAGATGAAAAGCATATCATAGCCGATACCAGACGCCTGATTGAAACTTGGCAGGACCCAAATCCACAGTCCATGCTGCAGATTGTGGTCGCGCCCTGTTCGCCATTCAGCGTTAGCGTCGACCTGATGCGCGAAGCGGCCGACCTGGCGCGCGCCTATCAAGTCAATTTGCATACGCACTTGGCTGAAAATGACAAAGATGTCTCGTATAGCCTGGAAACTTTTGGCCAAGCACCCGGCGCTTACGCCGAAAGTGTTGGCTGGGTTGGCGATGATGTTTGGCACGCGCATTGCGTCAAGCTCAACGCGGCAGAAATCAGCTTGTTCGGGCGCACAGGCACTGGCGTCTGCCATTGCCCGTCATCGAATATGCGCCTGGCGTCGGGTATCGCTCCCCTGCGCCGCATGCTCGACGAGCGCGTCAAAGTTGGCTTGGGCGTTGATGGCTCGGCTTCCAACGATAGCGGCCACTTGCTAGGCGAAGCCCGCCAAGCCATGCTGCTGCAGCGGGTGGCGGGGAATCCCGCGGCGCTCACAGCGCGCGAAGCGTTGGAAATGGCAACCATAGGCGGTGCCAAGGTCTTGGGCAGGCAAGACATTGGTCGCATTGAAGTTGGCATGTCCGCCGATATTGTCGCCTTCCGCCTGGATACACCGAGCATGGCCGGCGCTTTGGCGGATCCCCTGGCGGCGCTGGTCTTTTGTCAGCCGGCGCAAGTTGACCTGTGCATTATCAATGGCCGCGTTTTAATTGAAGACGGGGCGCTGCATTCGCTTGATTTGCCCGCTTTGATTGAAAGGCATAATAAGCTGTCGATACAATTGATAAACAATTGATAAACCGCTGATAAACAGCGCGGCTTGATAGCTGAAATGACGGATTGGAGGCCTCAATATGAGCATAGTGGATCGTCTGATGGCGGCGCGCGGCGAGGTCCCCGCCGATTTGCTGCTGCGGAATGCGTCTCTGGTCAATGTCATCAGTGGCGAAATCTATGCCAGCGATGTCGTCGTTCACGACCGTCATGTTGTGGCGCTGGGCTCGGGCTACGCTGGCGCGCAAGAACTTAATTTGCACGGCAAGTACCTCACGCCCGGTTTAATTGACGCCCACGTTCATATCGAAAGCAGCCTGGTAAGTCCGGCAGAATTTGCGCGCGCGGCGTTGCCTCATGGCCTAACCACCGTCATCACCGACCCGCACGAAATCGCGAATGTGCTCGGGCTGGAGGGCATGCGCTATATGCTGGAGCGCGCCAAACAGGGTCCGCTCAATATGTTCGTGATGGCTTCAAGCTGTGTGCCAGCCACGGACATGGAAACCTCGGGCGCGCGCCTAGAGGCGGATGATTTGGCACAGTTGCTCGGTCATCGCTGGGTCTTGGGCTTGGCGGAATTGATGAATTATCCTGGCGTCGCGCTGGGCGACGAGGGCATGCTGGACAAGATCGAGATGTTCCGCCATCTGACGCTAGATGGCCACGCGCCCGACATGAGCGGACCCATGCTGAATGCCTATGTCGCGGCGGGCGTACAAAGCGAGCACGAATGCACCACAGTGGCGGAAGCGCGGGAAAAGCTGCGCCTCGGCTTGACGATTTTCATCCGCGAAGGCACAACCACGCGCAATCTGCTGCCGCTGCTGCCGCTGATAAGCAATGAAAATCAGGCTTCCATCTGCTTTTGCACCGACGACCGCATCCCCGCCGATTTGCTGGACGACGGCTCGATCGATTATATGATTCGCCTGGCGATAGCCAATGGGCTCGACCCCGTTACCGCAATTCGCATGGGCTCCTACAATACTGCTAAACACTTCGGCTTGAAGAAATACGGCGCGGTCGCGCCCGGCAAATATGCGGATATGCTTGTCGTCGCGGACTTAAATGACTTCAGACCAGAAATGGTCTTCCGCGGCGGCAAGCTGGTCGCCAAAGACGGTCTAATGACACTGCCCCGGCAAGCGCCGCGTAAAATGGACCTGCGCGGAACGGTAAATATTTCTAGCGCAGAGCCCGACTTTTCGATCCCAGCCGCAGGCGAAATGATTCATGTTATCGCCACGGTGCGCGACCAAGTTGTAACAGAAAAGCGGCTGGAACGAGCAAAAATCGTCGCCGGGCTTGCAGTCAGCGATGTCGAGCGCGACATTTTGAAGTTCGCCATGCTGGAACGGCACCAAGCCAGCGGCAATATCGGCAAAGCCTTCATACAAGGTTTTGGGCTGAAACGCGGCGCAATCGCTGGCACAGTCGCCCATGACCATCACAATCTGGCTGTGATTGGCGTCGACGACAAGAGCATGAAAGCCGCGGTGCGCGCTATTGTTGCAATGGGCGGCGGCTTGGTCGCGGTCGACGGCGAGCGGGTTATTGCGCGTCTGCCGCTGCCGGTTGCGGGTTTGCTAAGCGAGTCGCCCATCGAGGAGGTGCGACAGCAATATGACAGCCTGATTGCCGCGGCGCGCGGCTTAGGCAGTCAACTGCCCGACCCCTTCATGGTGATGAGCTTCATGGGCTTGGAGGTGATTCCGAAACTGAAACTGACGGATATGGGCTTGGTCGATGTCGAGCAATTCAAAATAATCGAGCTTTTTCATCAAAATTGACCGTGTTTTTTGGCGAAATATCGCTAAAATACGGGCTATTTATTGAGCAAAGCGCACAAAAACGGGAAAAGACATGGAAAATCAAGCTCTACTGGAGCGCCTGCGGGCGCGTGTCGAAGCGGACCGCGACAACATTATCAGTTTTCTGCGAGAAATCTGCGCCATCCCCAGCATGCAGAATCAAATACGAGCCTGTGGCGAACGCATCGCCGAAGAAATGACCAAGCTCGGCTATGACGAAATCTTCTGGGACAAAATGGGCAACATCGTCGGCCGCATTGGCTCTGGCGACAAGATTCTGCTTTACGACAGCCATATTGATACAGTTGGCGTGGGCGACCCCGATGAATGGCAGTGGGACCCCTTCGAAGGCAAGGTCGAAGACGGTGTGCTATTCGCTCGTGGCGCTTGCGACGAGAAGGGCAGTACCCCGGGCATGATCTATGGCTTGGCAATCGCCCGCGAGCTGGGTTTGCTGGACGGCTACAGCGCCTATTACTTCGGCAATATGGAAGAATGGAATGATGGCCAAGCCCCGCATGCTTTTGTGCAGACCGAGGGCATCAAGCCGGACTTTGTTGTGATTGGCGAGCCGACCAAAATGCAGATTTACCGCGGCCACAAAGGCCGCGTCGAGTTCAAAATCGTCGCCAAGGGGCGCAGCTCGCACGCTGCCAGCAATTATCTGGGCGACAACGCGATTTATAAGCTGCTGCCCATCATCGAGCGAATCAGCCATATCGAGCCGCAATTGGGCGACCATGACTTTCTGGGCCAAGGGCGCATAACCGTTACCGATATGGAAGTCAAAACGCCCAGCATCAACGCTGTGCCGGACGAGGCGGTCATCTACGTCGATCGCCGCATCACATTCGGCGAGGAGCCGCAAGCCGAGCTGGAGCGCTTGCAAGACATCATTGGCCAGCGCGACGATATTCACGCCGAAATCTTGCTCTATGACGACCCCAGCTATACCGGCTTTGTCTTTCCGCTGGAAAAAATCTACCCGGCTTGGGCATTTGATGAAGACGAGCCGATCGTGGCGGCAGGCTTGCGCGCAGCCGAGGCGCTTTATGGGCAAACCGATACCGGCAAATGGGATTTTTCCACCAATGGCATCTATTGGGCGGGCAAAGCGGGCATCCCCAGTATCGGATTCGCGCCCGGCAACGAAATCCATGCCCATACCGTCTTAGACCAGGTGCCGCTGGAAGATGTCGTGCGCTCGACCGAATGGTACGCGCTTTTCCCGACGATACTCTTGAGCACGATTCAAGGCTAGGACTAGGCTAAGACTATTTATGCGGCTTGGCAGAACAATCAGGCGCTGTCCGGGATTGCCTTCCAGGCTCTTTGGCGCGCAATGCTCACATAAGTTTTTGTAAGGGGAGAATAAAATGCAAACGGACCTCCGAGGCCGTGACCTCATTAGTACGCAAGATTGGTCAAAAGAAGAAATTGAAACCTTGCTAGACGTGGCTTGGGATTTAAAGCGCAAACGCGCCCTGGGCGAGCCGCACGCGCTGCTGCGCGACAAAGTCTTGGCTATGCTCTTTTTCTTCACCAGTACGCGCACGCGCATCAGCTTCGAAGCGGGAATGGCGCAATTGGGCGGCCACGCTCAGTTTATTGACAGCACCACCACGCAAATCAGCCACGGTGATACCGCCAAGGAAATCGGCGAGATTGTCGGGCGCTACACTGACGGCATCGCCATCCGACAGTGCGATTGGGGAATCGGCAACAGCTATATCAATGACGTTGCCCAAGCCAGCCGCGTGCCAGTGCTGAACATGCAGTGCGAGGTTTATCATCCTTTTCAGATTCTGGCTGATTTGATGACCATTCAAGAGAAATTCGGGCGCGATTTGCGCGGCAAGACCATCAATGTCAGTTGGGCTTACGCCTCTAGCTATCAGAAGCCGATTTCCGTGCCCCAGAGTCTGGTGCTGCTTATGACGCGCTTTGGCATGAACCTGCGCCTGACGCGCCCGCCTGAATATCAGTTAATGCCCGATATCGTCGAGCAAGCGCGCGAGAACACCCGGCGGCATGGCGGCTCCTTCGAGATTCTTGATGACTTCGACGCGGGCTTCGCCGGCGCTGATATTCTTTACCCGAAGAGTTGGGGCAGTTGGCTGACCACGGAAGATGAAGACGAATCAGCCGAGATTGGCGCAAAATACCGCGATTGGATCACCGACGAGCGGCGCATGGCGCTGGCGAATGATCACGCCATTTACATGCACTGCCTGCCGGCCGACCGCAATATCGAAGTGACGGACAGCGTCATTGATGGTCCACAAAGCGTTGTTTACGATGAAGCGGAAAATAGATTGCATGTCCAGAAGGCAGCGATGGCGCTCACGATGCGCTGACCAGCCCGCGCTAGATTCCATTATGCTTGGTCGGCGTGTTAAGCGGCAGCAGCGTTTGCGAACCTGCCAATGCCGCGCGCTAAGCCTGCGGGCGATAGCCGCCCAGCGATAGCCGCCCAGAGATAGCCGAAAGAGACTGAAGATGATTGATAAACTGGTGGTGGTGGCGATTGGCGGCAATTCGCTGATTACCGACCCCAACAATCCAGAAATAGAGCAGCAATGGGAAGCTGTGCGCGAAACCTGCCGTCATATCGCCGACATGATCGCCGACGGCTGGCAGGTCGTCATCACCCACGGCAATGGACCGCAAGTCGGGTACATTCTCAACCGTTCCGAAATCGCCAAGCGCGAAGCCGGCATCCATGATGTGCCGCTGGACCTGGTGGTGGCGGATACCCAGGGCAGCATCGGTTATATGCTGCAGCAGGCACTGGACAATTCCCTGCGCCGCGTCGGCATGAATCATACCGTCGCCACCATCATCACGCAGATGCGCGTTGACCCCGATGATCCCGCTTTTGACCATCCCGACAAGCCGATTGGCGGATTCCTGTCATACGAAGAAGCCATGGCGGCCCAAGAACATGGCTGGCACATGGTGGAAGACGCCGGGCGCGGCTGGCGGCGCGTCGTGGCTTCGCCCAAGCCCTTGGTTGTCAACGAAATCAACGCCATCCAAGCCATGGTGCTGGCTGGCTACATCGTGATTGTCTGCGGCGGCGGCGGCGTACCAGTGGTGCGCAACGAAGTCGGCAGCTTGCGCGGCGTCGACGCCGTCATCGATAAAGACCGCGCCAGCAGCTTGCTGGCGCAGACATTGCGCGCCGACTTGCTCTTGATTTCGACCGGCGTGGAGAAAGTCTGCCTGCATTTCAACAGTCCCGACGTATACGCGCTGGATGTTATGACCTTGCAAGAGGCGCGCCGCTATATGGAGCAGGGGCATTTCGCGCGTGGCAGCATGTATCCCAAAATTGAAGCGGCCGTCGATTTTGTGCACAATGGCGGACCGCGCGCCATCATTACCAATCCGGTAAATTTGACGCGGGCTTTGCATCACGAGACCGGCACCTGGATTGTGCCGGGCGGCTGAGCGCAAGCGCTTCGGCAATTGAAAAAACTTGATTAAGCACATTCACAAAAAGAGTCGTATAGTCATAATGCAAGAGCATTAACTTGAAGCTATTCGGAAGCTATTCATGGCAAAAATCGCTGGCAAAATCTCTCCTATTTCTAGGCGCTGATACCTGCAAATGCCTATCATTGAATTGAAAGCAAGGCATCTTTTTTTTACAGGCTATTATCAGTGTCCTTTGTTTACTTTGTGTCCTTGCTGTGGCTTTACTGTGTCTTTGCGCAAAATGTGATGAAGAAGTGATGAAGTATTGATGGCGGAAATAAAGCGACTGCGCTGTGTTGTCGGCGGCTGTTCTTATGCCCCAGAGGAGCTGACTTATACCTGCCCTCGGCATGGCGAATTAGGCACGCTGGATATTCTGTACGACTATGCGGCGCTGGGCGCGTCCCTGGACCGCGATGCGCTCTTGACGAACCGTCAAGCCAATGCTTGGCGCTATAAAGCGCTCTTGCCCATCGCGCTGGGAAGCCCGGTCCCGCCTATAGATGTCGGTTGGACGCCCTTGTACGATGCGCCGCGTGTGGCGGCGGCGCTAGGGCTTGAGCGCGCTTGCATCAAAGACGATGGTGCCAACCCGACCGGCTCGCTCAAGGATCGCGCTAGCGCGCTGGTGCTGGCGCGGGCGCTGGAACTTGGCATCCCGACGGTTGCCGCCGCCAGCACCGGCAACGCGGCCGCGGCGCTGGCGGGTTTGGGCGCGGCTGTGCCAGAAATCGAGATTGTCATTTTTGTGCCGCATAGCGCGCCGCCGGCGAAGGTGGCGCAACTGCTGGTATATGGCGCGACTGTGCTGCTGGTTGAGGGCAGTTATGACGATGCTTTCGACCTCTGCATGGCTTATTGCGCCGAGGCCGGCTGGTATTCGCGAAATACCGGTGTCAATCCCTTCACCACCGAAGGCAAGAAGACGGTCGCGCTGGAAATCGCCGAACAGTTGCGTTGGCAGGTCCCGGACGTCCTGGCTGTGAGCGTCGGCGACGGCAGCATCATCAGCGGCGTGCATAAAGGTTTTTTGGATTTGTACCGTCTCGGCTGGATAAATAAGATTCCGCGTTTGATTGGCGTGCAAGCGGCTGGCAGCGCTGTCCTGGCGCGCGCCTGGCAAGACGGGTTGGAGGCGGGCTCGATTCGCCGCGCCGCGGCCGAGACTATCGCCGACAGCATCGCTTCGGAATTGCCGCGCGATCGCGCCAAAGCGCTGCGGGCAGCGCGCGCGAGCAATGGCGCATTTGTTACTGTCGCCGATGCCGACATCCTGGCGGCTATCCCGCAGCTGGCGCAATTGAGCGGCGTCTTTGCCGAGCCGGCCGCCGCCGCGACATTCGCCGGCGCGCGCCAAGCGGTCGCCAGCGGTCTAATAAACAAAGAAGAGCGCCTGTGCTTGCTCATCACCGGCAATGGATTAAAAGATGTCGCGCGGGCGCGGCAGGCGGTATCACAGGGCATTCGCATCGCGCCGACTGTCGCGGCGGCGCGCGCGGCGCTGCAGCGAGCGAGCGCCCATGCCTGAGCAACCCCGCTATTCGATTGTCGCGCCGGTTTACAACGAGGCTGGCAATCTGCGCAACTTCTATGAGGCGGTTCAGTTGGCGCTGGATTCAACCGGCGAAACCTGGGAGCTGCTGCTAGTCAACGATGGCAGCGTGGATGGCTCGCGGGAAATCATGCAGCAGCTGGCGGCGGACGATGGCCGCGTCAAAGTCATCCACTTTGCCCGCAATTTCGGTCACCAGATTGCCGTTACCGCCGGCATCGATTATGCCTCGGGCGCGGCGGTGGTGCTGATTGACGCCGATATGCAAGATCCGCCGGCGGTAATCCCGCAATTAATCGCCAAATGGAAAGAAGGCTACGATGTTGTCTACGCGGTTCGTTCCGAACGCAAGGGCGAGAGCTTCTTCAAAAGGACCAGTGCCAAATTGTTCTATCGCATGATTCACCGCATCACAGACATCAGCATCCCGGTTGATACGGGCGATTTCCGTCTGATGGACGCCAAGGTGGCCGCCGTGTTGCGGCAAATGCGCGAACATCATCGCTTCATCAGGGGCATGACCAGTTGGGTCGGCTACCGCCAGACGGGCGTGTTTTATGTGCGCGAAGAACGAAGCTGGGGCGAAACTAAGTATCCCTGGCGCAAGATGGTCGCCTTCGCGCTGGACGCCGTAACCAGTTTTTCGTTTTTCCCTTTGCAGGTCATGCTGTATATTAGTTTCATACTTGGCATCATGTCGCTGCTGGTAGGCATCGTGATTTCTGTTTTGCGCATCACAATGGGCGAAGAATTTTTTGGCGGGCAAGCGACCACCATCGTCTTGCTGCTCTTGCTGAGTTCTTTCCAATTGTTCTTCTTATTCATCATCGGGCAATATATCGCCCGCGCGTATGACGAAACGCGCAACCGGCCGCTCTATGTCGTGGCTGCGACGACTGGCATCAGCGCGCCGCGTGTCCCCGGCCCGGGCTCGCAAGAAACTGATATGTCCGCTGCCGTCTCGGTCGCGGGCGCGCGCGCCGCCGCGAAGGGCAGCGAATGAGCCTGTCGCACGAATCGCAGCAGATGCGGCTGGTACAACGATACCGGCAACTGGTCTTGGACTATGAAGCCTTGGACAAGCGCATTGACGAGCTGATTACGCGGCATGAGGGCGGCCGGGAGTTGATGTTGCCGGCTGATATTGCGTCTTACCGAGAATTGGCGCGTCAACGTACTGCGCTGCAAAACGACATGCGCATCTGCGAGCGGCAATTGAAGATTGAGGATTTCCGCGACAATAATTAACTGAATGCGGCGCAAGGAGAGAATATGGTAACAGGACCGACCTTCGAAGAGATGCTGCACCCGCAGAAGATCGAGCCGGCGATTAGGGCGGATGCGCTGGCGGCTTTGGAAGCGGATCCATTAAATCCGCTGAATCTCTACAACATAACCTGGCGCGACCCGAATAACGAAGTTTATCACATAGTGCTGCCCAAGGCATTGACCGGCGTCGATGCCGAGATTGTTTTGATTTACGGCGGGCGCTTTCCTTCGGGCAGCCACAAGGTCGGGGCGGCTTATTCCGTGCTGCTCGAGATGCAATTGATGGGCGAGGTGGACCCGGCTTTGCACACGCTGGTCTGGCCCTCGACCGGCAATTATGGCATTGGCGGCGCTTTTATCGGCTGTCGCATGGAATACGACAGCATCGTGGTCTTGCCAGAGGAAATGAGCCAGGAACGTTTTGAGCGCATCACGCGCTATGGCGCGCGCATCATCCGCACAGCCGGCAGCGAGAGCAATGTCAAAGAAATTTATGACGAGGTCAAAAGACTGCGCGCCAGCGATGCCAATATCCGCATTCTCAATCAGTTCGAGGTCATGGGCAATTATCGTTTTCATTATCACGTTACCGGCAATACCATCGTCGAGCTGGCGGATGAATTAAAGCGCCAAGGCATCGGCAAGGGGCGGATTTCGGCTTATGTTTCGGCAATGGGCAGCGCCGGCACGATTGCGGCCGGCGATCGTCTCAAGCAGGTCTGGCCCGAGCACAAGATTGTCGGGCTGGAGCCAATTCAGTGCCCCACCTTGTACAACAATGGCTATGGCGCTCATGAAATTCAAGGTATCGGCGACAAGCACGTAACCTGGATACACAATGTGCTGAATATGGATGCGCTGATGGCCATTGATGACATGGACTGTCTCGATGGTCTGCGCCTGCTGGCGGAAAAAAGCGGCCGACAAACCTTGAGGGACCGATTCGGAATCGACGAGGCTCTGGTGCAATGCCTGGCAGAAACCTTGGGCATCAGCGGCATTTGCAATATCATCGGCGCTATCAAAACTGCCAAATTCTATAGCATGACTTCGGACGACATTGTGGTAACAGTGGCAACGGACGCCATGGAACGATACGGCTCGGTGATGGCAAATTTGCGGGCTGAACAAGGGCCGCTGGACGCGGCTGCGGCGACGGCGATTGTCGATGGCTGCTTCCACCGCGCCGGCAGCGACTGGGTACAAGAGGGCAGCCGCGAAGCGCGCGAACGCTGGCACAATCTAAAATACTATACTTGGGTCGAACAACAGGGCAAAACTGTCGCAGAGCTTGATGCGCAGCGCGACCCGAATTGGTGGATTAGCCACCAGGAACGCATTGACGAGATTGACAAACGCTTGCTGGCGCAGCGCGGACGGGGGAATTAAGCGCAAAGGCGCAAAGGTCCTAAAGAAGACAAAGAACACAAAGTACAGAAAGCGCGCGCGGTTAATCTTGATATTGACCCTTAAGCGCAATTGGTTCATTAGAGCATCGAGAAGCGGCATGTACGCGGATGACCGGGTTTTGGTCGGTGTTGTCAAACGCAAAAAAGACCTCGAAATCGCCCGACAGCGGCATTGGTATCGTATCCCGCGGCGGCGAATGCCCCAGGGCGTCGCCGCGGAATACATCTCGCTCTTCCTCAGCGCCAAGATTGTCGGGGAAGAATGTGGCGCAATCGCCGCTTTTGCGCGCATCACCGGGGTCGAGCTGGCGCGGCGGCGGGATTTGCTGCCGGAAGAAGCGACGCGCGCGGATGAGCTGTATTACAAGGTGCAATTCCGTAATCTGATTGAAAAGGATCCGCCAATCGCCAACCAGCCCGCGCGCTCGATCAGTTTCATACGAACCACTTGGGATCGCTTCATCAGCGCCGATGCGATACCCGATCTGTACAACGACGCCGGCTTCTATGTCGATAGGCTCTATTACGCGCTCGGCAACTGAGACAGCGCATTCTCATCTAATGTATACATTTCAATGAAATTCATATAAAGCTATATATCCACAGCCGCTCGGCGGCGGGACGATGCCCTGCAAAAGAGCGGCTGCGCAAAATCAATCATTTGCTGTATTTGCCCTGGTTCCTCAGCGGCTGTCGCCGAGTAGAAGCGGAGAATCGAATATGCTAATCACCAATGCGCAGGTTATTACATTAGGCAAAGACGCGACTGTGCTCGCGGATGGTGCCATATTGATTGAAGGCGATCGGATTGCGGCTGTCGGGCGCAGCCAGGAGCTGGAGCGCGACTATCCGGAGGTCGAGCGCTTGGACGCGCGCAATCAATACGTGATGCCGGGCAATATCTGCGCGCACACGCATTTTTATGGCGCGTACGCGCGCGGCATGGCCATTCCCGGCGCGCCGCCGAGCGATTTCCCGCAAATCTTGCAGCGCCTGTGGTGGCCCCTGGACAAGGCGCTTGACCGCGAGAGCCTGCGCAGCAGCGCCTTGGTCTGCCTGCTGGACGCCATCAAACACGGCACCACCAGCCTCGTCGACCACCACGCCAGTCCCAATTTCATCGCCGGCAGCTTGGATGTTATTGCCGAGGCAGTCGACCAAGCGGGATTGCGCGCGGTACTTTGTTACGAAGTAACGGACCGCGACGGCAGGGACAAGATGCAAGCGGGCATCGACGAGAATTTGCGCTTTATGAAAGCGCGCGCGCGGGATGCGCGCATACGCGGTACCTTTGGCTTGCATGCCAGTTTGACGCTTGACGAAGCCAGTTTGCGCGCTTGCGCGGCATCCGCACCGCCCGATTGCGGCTTCCATATCCACGTCGCCGAGCACGAAGCGGACGAGCAAGACAGCCTCGAACGCAGCGGCAAACGCGTCGTCCAGCGCTTGGATGAGTACGGCATCTGGCGCGAGAATACCATCGCCGCTCATTGTGTGCATATCGACCAAGCCGAAGGCGAGCGCCTAAGCGAGCGGGGCGTGTGGATAAGCCACCAGCCGCGCTCCAACATGAACAACGGGGTGGGCGCGGCTGACATCGACGGCTTGCTCGCGGATGGTCTCAAGCTCTGCTTGGGCAATGATGGCTTCAGCAACAATATGTGGGCGGAATGGAAAGCTGCTTACCTGCTGCACAAAGTGGTCCAGCGCGATCCACGCGCCGCGAACGGGATGAACATCGCCAAAATGGCTTGGGAGAATAACGCGCGCTTGGTCGAGCGATTCTTCCCCGGCCGCCAGATTGGGGAAATCAGCCCGGGCGCGACTGCCGACCTCATCTTCGTTGATTACCAGCCCTTCACGCCTTTGACGGCCGGAAACCTGCCATGGCATTTGCTATTTGGTTTCGAGTCGTCGATGGTTACAACAACTATCTGCGCCGGCAAGCTGCTAATGCGCGACCGAGAGATTCTGGTCCTGGACGAAGCGGAAATCGCCGCCGAGGCCCTGTCCCTGGCACCCAAGGTCTGGGAGCGCTATACGCGAAATGCCCAACTTGCATTACAATCCTAGCGCCTGCCGCATGCAGACGGCAAAATCTAGGCGGAATTTATAGGAGCAGAATTTTCCACAAACTAGGACCAAAGTGGACGGTTAAGTTTAACAAACTTGGAGAAATGCGACATGTCCGACAAGAATAACAGCCCGATGACGCTTGCTATCATTGGTGGGACTGGCAAAGAAGGTGCCGGGCTGGCGATGCGCTGGGCGCAGAGCGGCTACCGCGTGCTTATCGGCTCGCGCGCGCCGGAAAGGGCGATTAAGCGAGCGGCTGAAATGAACGCTGAAATGAACGTTGATATGAACGTTGAAATGAAGCGGGACTTGCTGCGCGGGATGGGCAATGCCGCCGCGGCCGCCGTCGCCGATTTGATTGTGCTAAGCGTGCCATATTCCGCCCACAAGCCGACATTGGAAAGTTTGCGCGCTGCCTGCCGCGGAAAAGTCGTGGTTGATCTCACCGTGCCGCTGCAGCCGCCGCAAATCATGGCGGTGAATCTGCCGGCCGGTACGGCGGCGGCTTTGGAAGCGCAGGCAATCTTGGGCGACGAAGCCACCGTGGTCGCAGCTTTTCAAAATGTCAGCGCGGTCAAACTGAAGCAATTGGATCAAGCCGTCGATTGCGATGTCTTGGTCTGCGGCGATGACGCGGCGGCCAAGGCAGCGGTCATCGCATTGGCGGAAGCGGCTGGCATGCGCGGCATTGACGCGGGTCCACTGAAGAACGCGGTGGCGGCCGAGTCGCTGACGCCCATCTTGTTGCATATCAATCGGCGCTACAAGGTCAAAGGCGCGGGAATCCGCATCACCGGCTTGGATAGCTAATCGTGGCGGCTTTTCCCGCTCTTTCCGCTTATGCGATTCCCGATATGCCTCTGATTCAAGCCGGCGACGACATTGCCGCCATCCTGGCGGATAAGACCAGCGCCGCGGGAATGGCTTTGCTGGACGGCGATGTCCTGGTCATTTCGTCAAAAATTGTATCCAAAGCCGAAGGCCGGCAAGTGGCTTTGGCGGCGGTGTCGGTGTCGCCATCGGCGGACGCGCTGGCTGCCAAAACTGACAAAGATCCGCGCCTGGTCGCGCTGATTTTGCAAGAGGCAGAGATGGTTTCACGGGCGCGCCGCGGCTTGCTGATAACGCAGCACCGCTTGGGCTTCGTTTCCGCGAATTCGGGATTGGATCAATCTAATATCAAAAATGGCGACGACTGCGCCCTGCTGCTGCCTTTGGATCCCGACGCGTCAGCCGCCAAGCTGCGCACGGCCCTGCGCGCCGCGCTAGGCGTCGATGTCGCGGTGATAATCAGCGACTCGCATGGGCGGCCATTTCGCGTTGGCAATGTTGGGGTAGCGATTGGCCTAGCCGGCATCGCGGCTGTGAAGGACCTGCGCGGCAAGCGCGATCTTTATGGCAGACAGCTGGAAATTACCCAGCGGGCTTATGCGGATTTGGCGGCTTCGGCGGCGCATTTGCTCTGTGGCGAAGCGGACGAGGGTTATCCAGCCATCGTAATTCGCGGAATTGATGTCGAGCCGCCGCATGGCGCTGCCTCCGACTTGAACCGCCGCCCGGAAAATGACGTATATCGATGAAGCCGGAATAATGCTGTGGAAATCCATCCAAAAGACCTCTTAGGTTTCATGCGCGCGCGGCGTTCCTTGCGCCGCTACCAAGCGCGCGCGATTCCCCATCAGGAACTGCGGCATTTGCTGGAAGCGGCGAATTGGGCACCATCAGCGCATAACCGTCAGCCCTGGCGCTTTGTCATCGTGAGCGAGCCAGCCAAGAAAGCGCGGCTGGCGCGGGCAATGGGGGAGAAGCTGCGCGCGGATTTGCAAGCCGACGGCGCGCCAGAATCGCTAATAAATGCAGATGTGGGGCGATCATTCGAGCGCATAAGCAGCGCGCCGGTATTGATATTGCTCTGCATGACCCTGGCTGATATGGATGCTTATCCCGACGCGAAGCGCAGCGCGCACGAACGCACTATGGCGATCCAAAGCACAGCTATGGCGGGGCAAAATCTGCTGCTTATGGCCAGCAGCCTGGGCTTAGGCGCTTGCTGGATGTGCGCGCCGTTATTTTGCCCCGATCTTGTAGCGGCTGCGCTCGATTTGCCAGCGGATTGGCAGGCGCAAGGCATGATAACAGTCGGCTATCCCGCGCAAGCGCGGACACGCGATCGGGAACATTGGGAAACGAGAGTCCTGTGGCGCTAGACAAAAATATTGTCGTCCTGATAGGCGGTGTTGGCGGGGCAAAATTGGCAAGCGGTCTGGCGCAAATCGTACCAGCGCGGCGGCTGAGCTTCATTGTGAATACCGGCGATGATTTCTGGCATCTAGGTCTAAGAATCTGCCCCGACCTGGATACCGTGATGTATACGCTGGCTGGCTTGGTTAATCCGCAGATGGGCTGGGGCTTGCAGGACGACAGCTTCACCGCGCTCGAAACATTAAATAAATTTTATGGGCTGGATACATGGTTTCGGCTGGGAGATAAAGACCTGGCTACGCATCTGCGCCGCAGCCAGCTCTTGCGTGCCGGGCATTCATTGACCGCTATAAGCGAGCGCTTGTCCACGGCCTTGGGCGTCGAAGCGGCATTGCTGCCCATGTGCGATGAAGAAATGCCAACGATGATTGAGACAGTCGAATATGGCGAATTGGCATTCCAAGAATACTTTGTCAAACAGCGCTGGCAGCCCGTGCTGAAGTCAATCCGATATGTCGGCTGTGAGCGGTCCAGTCTGTCAGCCCGGGCGCGGGCGGCTTTAAGCGCAGCGGATATTGTTATAATCGCGCCGTCGAACCCTTGGTTGTCGCTGGCGCCGATTCTGGCAGTCACGGGCATGCGCGACATTTTGAGCAGTCTCAACGTACCTATAGTAGCGGTAACGCCACTCATAGGCGGCGCGGCAGTGAAAGGACCAACAGCCAAAATTATGTCGGAATTGGGGCTTGAAGCGACTGCGGCAACTATCGCTGACTTTTATACTGGGATTATTAACGGTTTTGTGAATGACCTTCAAAACCAAACCATAAGGCGCGATGAGCTGCGAACGCTGCAAGTGAATACATTGATGAAAACAGAAGGCGACAAAAGATCGCTGGCGCGCGCAACGCTCGATTGGATAGAAAGTTGGGACGCATGAGCCTCTGGGCGATTGTACCCGTCAAACCATTGAAGTACGCCAAGAGCCGGCTCTCCGCCGTCTTATCCCCCGAACAGCGCTATGAACTGGCGGGGGCGATGTTTAGTCATGTGCTTTCGGTTGTAACAAGCGTCCACAGCGTAACTGGGGTTTTGGTCATCTCGCGCGATACCAAGGCTTTGGCGATGGCGCGCGAAATGGGCGCAAAGACGATACAAGAAAGCGCAATTTCGGACCTGAATCCGGCGCTGATGCGCGCCACGATGATCGTCAAAAGCTGGCGGTCGGACGCTGTTTTGGTCTTGCCAGCCGATTTGCCTTTTATACAAGCTGAAGATATTCAAGCGCTGATTGGCTTGGGCAAGAACCCTTCAATCGTCATCGCGACCGACCATAACAGCGATGGCACAAACGCTTTGCTGGCGAGCCCGCCAGGCTTGATTGATTATGATTATGGGCCGGGCAGTTATCAGCGGCATATCCGCAGCGCCGAACGCGCCGGTATCGAAGTCTTCACTTATCACTCCAACAATTTGGCATCGGATATCGATGTGCCGGCCGATCTAGCGCTATACCAGCGCATGCGCGTGGCTGGCAATTACGAGCATCTGCCAGAATTGTCCTTGAATTCTAGTGGCGAAATCGAATCGCTAGAGTGAGCCGTGCTTATAAATATGGCTGGAATTTTAGGCTTTGATCGGTCAAGGGCGCTGCCCGGCACGGCGAAAATGGCAATCGGACCGATATGCGCAGCAATCGCGTCATAAGTGACATTCCGCCGCCAAGCGAAATATCACCGCCGGCGGTCGCCTTGACACTGAGCTTCAATGGATAAATATTGGATAATATTTTGGACAAAATATCGATTAAAATAATGGTAAAGATAATCTGGCGCGATTGCCTTGGGTCGATATGTACATGCGCTTGATTTATGTTGATAATATGCTAAATGCTGAACATATTTTTGGACCTGGAGTTGAATGATGGCTGATCGAGTAGCGCTCTATTTACAAGACGCGCATGGCTTGCGCGACGCGATGGAATATGTCAAATATGCCGAAGCAGCCGGCTTCGATGCGGTATGGCAGGCGGAAAGCCGACTGGTGCGAGACGCGATTGTGCCGATGGCGGCTTTTGCGGCTGTTACCTCGCGCATTAAAATTGGCTCTGGCGTCATCAATAACTGGACGCGCAACGCGGCGGTGATTGCCGCTACCTTCTTGACCCTGGATGATTTGGCGCAGGACCGCATTTATTGCGGCATTGGTGCCTGGTGGGACCCGCTGGCTGCCAAAGTGGGCATCAAGCGCTACAAGAACCTGCTGGCAATGCGCGAAGTCGTGACGGTTGTTCGGCGCTTGCTGAACCGCGAGCGCGTCAGCTTCCAGGGCGAGTTTGTGCAGTTGACGGATGTCGAGCTGGATGTTGTGCATGGGCGCAAGGAGCCGCGCAATGTGCCCATCTATGTTGGTGCGACCGGACCAAAAATGATGGCGCTCACTGGCGAAATCGCCGATGGCGTGGTTCTAAATTATCTCGTTTCGCCCAAGTACAACGACTCGGCGATGGCGCAGTTGGAGATCGGCGCGCGCAAAGCGGGCAAAAGCGTTTACGATGTCGATCGCCCGCAGCTGGTCGTCTGCTCGGTGGATAATGATCGCCAGAAAGCGCTGGACGCGGCGCGCAAATTGGTAACGCAATACCTGGGTCAGCAGCCGCATATCATGAAAGCCAGCGGCGTCAGCCAAGATTTGCTGGATGAAATCGGTCAGGTCTTGACCTGGCCCGCCACCGAAGAACAGATTCTGGAAGCCATGAAATTGGTGCCGGATGATGTCGTGCAAATGATTACGGCATCGGGTACGCCGGCGGAAGTCAAAGCCAAAGTGCGCGAGTACATTTCCGCCGGCGCGACCTGTCCCATTCTTTACCCCTTGGGCGAGGACGTGCGCCTGATGATTGATACCTTCGCCAGCGGCTATTCCGACTAGGTGACGGGCGCGTCGGATAAAAGGCGGCGACCCAGGTTTGCGGGATCGAACCGTGAAGATTCTCTGCGTCAGCGATATCGAAGCGCCGCAGTTGCACAGCGCGGTCAACCTCCGTCGTCAATATAGCGATATTGATTTAATCATTAGCTGCGGGGATATGCCGCCTGGTTATCTTGATTTTATCAGCACCATCATCAGCGTACCGATGTTCTACGTGCGCGGCAATCATGACGAGATATACCGCGACGACCCGCCCGGCGGCATTAATTTGCATGAAAAAGTCGTTGCATACAAAGGCTTGACGCTGGCTGGGCTGGAAGGGTCCATCCGCTATAACGCGGGGGAAATCCAGTATACGCAGATGCAGATGCACTGGAAGGTCGTGAAGCTGGGCGCGAAGGTGCTTTGGAACCGCGTGATGGGCAGCCGCGGCATTGATCTTTTTGTGACGCATTCGCCGGCGCGCAATATCCACGATGGCCGCGATGTCGCGCATCGTGGCTTCGACAGTTTTGTCAATTTCTTGAAGTGGTACCGCCCCCGCTATATGCTGCACGGTCATGTGCATACCTGGGATAGAAGAAAAGTTGTGCGCACGCAGTTCGCGTCCACCTGCGTTTTGAATATCAATCCATTTACGGTTTTGGAGTTGGAGCCGCAATCAGCCTCATAAACCAATGCCGCGGGGAGGTGGCAGCCTTATGTGGCAAGCATATCATTCCGTCAGCAAGGTCGAAGAAGCCCTGGCATTGCTCCAGCAGCACGGTCGCGCCGCGCGCATAGTCGCCGGCGGCACCGACCTAATCATTGAAATGGAGCGCGGCCAGCGCCCGCAGCTCAAGGTTCTGATTGACATCACAAGGGTCAAGGGACTGGATGAGATTTGCGCCCGCGACGGCATGGTGCATTTGGGACCCTTGGTCACGCATAATCATGTGCTTGGCAGCGCGCTGATACGGCAGCGCGGGCTGCCGCTGGCGCAAGCCTCCTGGGAAGTTGGCGCGCCCCAGATACGCAACCGCGCAACTATCGCCGGCAATCTCATCACCGCTTCGCCCGCCAATGACACCATCACGCCTTTGATTGCAATGGACGCCCAGGTGACCTTATCATCGCAGGCTGGCCAACGCGCAGTTGCCTTGCAAGACTTTTACAGCGGCTACCGTCAGACGGTTATGCTGCCCAATGAAATGCTAAGCGCCATATCATTCCCGGCGCTACGAGACAATCAGCGCGGCTTATTCTTGAAGCTGGGTTTGCGCCGCGCCCAGGCGATATCCGTGGTTGACGCGGCGATTGTGCTTTCCTTCGCCGCCGATGAGACCGTCAGCGCCGCGCGCATCGCGCTGGGCAGCGTGGCCGCGACCATCATTCGCGCGCCAGCGGCGGAGGCATACCTGCTGGGCAAGCGCTTGAACCCAGAAAATATCGCGGCGGCGGCGCGCTTGGCTGGGCAAGCCGCCAGTCCCATCGCCGATGTCCGCGGCAGCGCCGAATATCGCAGCGAGATGGTGAAAGTCTTGGTAGCGCGGGCATTGCGGCGCTTGGCGCATGAATCCGTTGACAGTGGCTTGCCCAGCGCCCCGCCCATGCTTTGGGGCAAAGACGAAGCCCGGGTGAAAAAAGTATTGCCGGCGCAAATTATACATCGGCCGGATACGCCGATAGCTTGCGCTATCAACGGCGAAAAGGCGCTGGTCGCCAGTGGACAGCAAAAATCGCTGCTGCACTGGTTGCGCGAAGATGTCAAACTGCCGGGCACGAAGGAAGGCTGCGCTGAAGGCGAATGTGGCGCTTGTACCGTCTTCCTGGATGATGTCGCCGTCATGGCTTGCATGGTGCACGCGCCCAGGGCACATGATGCCGAGATTGCGACGGTTGAGGGACTCGCGAATGCCGATGCGCTGCACCCGATTCAGAGCGCCTTCATTGATGAAGCGGCGGTGCAATGCGGTTACTGCACGCCGGGCTTTTTGATGGCGGGCGCGAAACTGCTTGAGGAGATAGCGGAACCCAGCCGAGAACAAATCAATTACAGCATTAGCGGCAATCTCTGCCGCTGCACTGGCTATTACAAGATCGTCAAAGCCTTTGAAGCAGCGAGCAAAGCGAATCTAAAACAAAGCGAAAGCTAGGCTCATGGACAGGCAGGTGCCGACGACCGGCAGCGAAGAAATTGAACTATATATGCGCACATATTACTCGCTGCTGCGCTCTAGCGACGCCATCAAAATTGAGACATTGGTCGAGAGCCATATCGCCATGCGCTCTTCTTTGCACGAGTACGCCAGCGAGCTGCAGCCCGATGTTTCGGCATTGATGTACAGCGCATTGCGGCTGCCAGCCTGCATCATCCAAGTTGAAGAAGTGCTGATTGGGCAGATGGACCGCGCCTTTGTGGCGGCCGGTTACAAAAACATCGCGCAATGGCGGCAAGTCTATGCGCCCGGGCGCAGGCGGCGAACGCATTTCAATGGCGGTCATACGATGGCGGTATACATCATCAGCCGCTCTGATATTGATGACCTCGTGCCGATTTTGACCGCCTTTCAAATCGAATGGAACAAACTGCATATTTTGTTGCAAAAGCAAGACTTGCAAGATTTGCTGCTGGCGCATGAAGACTGCGCATTGTCGGACCCCGATTTCGCGCATTTGGCGGCCGGCTTGTACATGGCGGTCAGCGACTTGCGTCGGCTGCGTTTGCTATGGAAGGACGATTTTGTCACGAATTTGTTGTCTATGAGCCGGCAGCGCAAAAGCATGAATTTGCGGCTGATATCCGGTTCCTTGGCCGATTACCGCCGCGCGACCGCGTCCTGGTGGGATTATTTGTGCGCCGAGCTGTCTGATGTTGGCATCGAGCTCAATGAAAGACCCGTCTATTTCGTCTCCAGCAATACACATTCCCTAATCAACCTCTTGGCTGGCTTCGCCCGGCGCTACGAAGAAAGCCTGATTAGTTATATCGAGACATTTCAAGAAAAATCCCTGCTGACCGAATACGAGGACATCAAGCAGAGCTACCACAAAAGTATGGACAATTTTTTATACTTTGTGCTACGCCAGTATCTCTCCGAGCGCGGCAGCGAAGCCAAGCGCATCTTTCATGAAGAAGAGAATCGCTTAGGCATCCACCGCGTTCCCAGCCGCCAAGGTTTCGAAATCGAGACCCAGGTTATCGAATTGGGCAAGCTGGAAGCGCGCTGGTTCGACCGGCGTTTGGGGCGCGCCGATGACCTCGAGCCGCTGCGCCACAGCCAAGCCATCATCATCAATATCGACTATCCTTTGGGCATGGCTTCTTATGAATTGCTGAGCCGCATATCCGAGGGCGTCGGGCGTTTGGATGGTGTCTATGTCATGGGCAAGTCGGCCACGCTCAATGGGCGCATTGGCGATATGATGATTCCCAATGTCATCCACGACGAACATTCGCGGAATACCTATCTCTTCCGCAATTGCTTTACCGCGCGCCATGTCCGCTCTTATATGCGCCATGGCAATATCTTGGACAATCAAAAAGCGGTAACGGTTTTGGGTACCTTTTTACAAAATCCCCATTATATGAGCGTCTTTTATAAAGAAGGTTATACCGATATCGAAATGGAAGGCGGTCCTTACCTATCCGCGGTCTATGAAGCCTTCCGCCCGCAGCGGCATCCCATGAACGAAATTGTTAATTTGCATTCGGTCAAATTTGATATTGGATTTTTGCATTACGCCTCGGACAGGCCAACCAAAGCGGGCCAGAATCTGGGCGCGGGCAGCCTCAGCTTCGGCGGCGTTGAACCGACTTATGCCGCCGCAATCGCCATCATCAGACGCATATTTTATAATGAGACCGAGAAATTGATCGAAACAACATTTGAGGCAATGCCAGCCTTTTAGGCTTGGCAACGATTGCCAGTTATTTTCATCAGACATTAGATAGGGCTTAGACAATTGACCGCAGAAGCAACTAGCGTAATCAGCCAGTCAGTCAAACGCATTGACGCCCGCGGCAAGGTCACCGGCGAAACCCGCTATCCCGGCGATATTGATATCGAAGGGCAGTTATGGATGCGCATCAAATTTAGCGAGCGCGCCCATGCCCGCGTCTTGCATGTGGATGCCAGCCGCGCGGAAGCGCTGCCGGGCGTCTTGCGCGTCTTCACCAGCCACGATGTGCCCGTCAACGAATACGGCTTGGTCATCAAAGACCAGCCGGTGCTTTGTGGACCGGGCGGCAAAAAACCGGGGAGCGATGTCGCGCGCTGCTACATGGACATGATAGCGACGGTGGTGGCCGAAACTGACGCTATCGCCCGCCAAGCGCTCGAGCTCATCGAAGTGGCATACGAAGACTTGCCGGCGGTGTTTGATGCGGATGCGGCTATGCAGCCGGGCGCGCCGCAGCTGCATCCCGACAGCCCCGGCAATTTAGTTACGCAGTACCGCATCCGCCGCGGCGATATGGCAGCCGGCTGGGCGCAGGCGGATGTCGTGGTCGAAGCGGAATACGAGACCACTTGGCAAGAACACGCCTACCTGCAACCAGAAGCGGGACTGGCCTACATCGACGACGAGAATCGGGTGACTGTGCTGGTGGCTGGGCAATGGACGCATGAAGACCAAGAGCAAATTGCTCATGCGCTGGACTTGCCGCCAGAGCAAGTGCGCGTGATATACCCGGCCATTGGCGGCGCATTTGGCGGCAGAGAAGATATGACCGTCCAGATTATTTTGGCGCTGGCAGCCTGGCAACTGCGACAGCCCGTCAAAATCCAGTGGAATCGCGAAGAGTCGATCCTCTATCATCACAAAAGGCACCCGATAAAGGTCAAGGCGAAATGGGGCGCGACCAGCGCAGGCAAATTGACCGCTGCCGCCGCGACCATCATTGGCGATGCCGGCGCATACAACTATACGTCTAACAAGGTGCTCGGCAATGCGCAGCTCACGGTAACCGGACCATACGAGATAGCCAACGCGCATGTCGATACCTACACGGTCTACACCAATAATATCCCCTCAGGCGCTTTTCGCGGCTTTGGCGCGCCCCAGGCTTTGCTGGCTGCGGAGGGTCAAATGAATCGGCTGGCAGCCGCCTTGAACATGGACCCGCTCGAGCTGCGCATGAAAAACACCATCAAAGAAGGCAGTATCGGCTCGGTAGGCAGTCCTTTCCCGCCCGGCGTGACGATGCCACAAGTCTTCGCGGCTTGCGGGCAGGAATCCTGGTGGCGGCAGCGCGACCAGGGCTGGCGGATGCGCAAGGCGAGTCAGCCCGCCGACAGCAGCATGCGGCGCGGGCGCGGCATCGCCGGCGGGTTCAAAAATGTCGGCTTCAGCTTTGGTTTCCCCGAGCACTGTTGGGCTGGTATCGAGATCCATGGCGAGGGCGAGATTGAGTCGGTAAGGCTTTATCAGGCTGGCGCTGAAGTCGGGCAGGGCGCGCATACCGCCCTCAGCCAGATGGCGGCGGACGCGGTCGGAGTGCCTTTCGACAAGGTGCGGATTGTCGCTTCGGACACGGCGACCTCGGGTTCATCCGGCAGCGCGTCGGCATCGCGGCTGTCATTTATGTCCGGCAATGCCATACGCGGCGCGGCCGAAATCGCCCTAAGAAAATGGCAGGACGAAGAACGTCCAGCCAAGGCAGAGTATATGTACCATCCGCCGCCGACCACCGCCTTTGACCCCGATACGGGAGAATGCGATCCCAATTTCGCTTATGGCTATGTCGCCGAAGCGGTCGAGGTCGAGGTTGATATCGAAACGGGCCAGGTGCGGCTGCTGGAGGTGGTCTGTGCCAACGATGTCGGCAAGGTCATCAATCCACAGCAATTAGAGGGTCAGATAGAAGGCGCAATCGTGCAAGCCCAGGGCTACGCTTTGATGGAGTACCTCGTCTCGCGCGAAGGCAAGGTCTTGAACCCATTTTTGTCTACTTACCTCATTCCGACTTCTTTGGATGTGCCGCCGATCGTAAAGTCAGTTGTGCTAGAAAATCCCGATCCCATTGGTCCTTGGGGCGCGCGCGGCATGGCGGAGATGCCTTTCCTGCCGCTGGTGCCGGCCATCGCCGCGGCTATCTATGACGCGACCGGCGTCTGGATAGATTCGCAACCTTTCACCGCGCAGAAAGTTGTCAAGGCGCTGCGCCGCCAGGGCATCGGCTCTGTATAATATTTGGCATGACTTCATGGCATGACTGCAATAGTAGTATTCACCACGAAGCAGAATCCAGCACAAAATTACATAGGGCACGAAGTAAAATGTTGCTAGTGAATCCAGGGCAATCGCAGCAAATTATTTCAACACTGTGGCACCAAGGGGCGCGTAGGTCGCGTAGGTCGCGTAGGTCGCGTAGACACTGACCGCCGACACTGACCGCCGACACTGACTTCCAACTCCGAGAATTATCCGAAAATTTGCCAAATAAAGGACGCAATGTAGGGGCGATTGCCGGCCAGTGTCGGCGGTTCAATCGCCCAAGATTTTGCGCCAAGTTTCCTGGGCGAGCCAATGCCCGCCTCTACGATTTGTCAGTTTGGTGTTCGATGCGATAGTTATGGATTTTGCTGCGATTGCCTCGCCCAATATGAAGGGTGCATTTCAGATTATTGGGGCATCAAGCTCTATCTCTCGAAATGCCAAACGTTGAAAAACACCCCCATCCCGTAGGTCAATGTCTACGTGACCCCGGCCCCTCCTCGCCATAGAAATGGCGAACGGGTTTGGGATGGGGGAAATCGAGTATATCAACAGAGTCCATCTAGCCACCCCTCATATAATTCGCGTTTTTCCTGTCAGAGTGGGTGGTCAATGTCATATTGCGACACTGTGTTTGTTGCTTCTGCCAAAACACTGAAATGCACCCCAATATGATGAATCGCAAGCGAAGCTGCCTGCTTCATGTTATGATAATTGTCATCATGTCCGCTGGCGCATTTTGAATTCAAGTCGCAGCCACCCGCCAAGCGTCAAACGTGATGGGAGTTGGCATGAAACTGTCTCAGGCATTTGATATCTCACCAGGCGATGTGGCGGCTTTTGTCGGCGCGGGCGGCAAGACCGCGCTCTTGGTTGGCTTGGGATACGAGCTGGCGGAAAAAGGCTGGCGCGTGCTGGCGACAGCGACAATGGATATCCTAGCCGAACAGTTGGATCTCTATCCCCATGCCATGCCTTATGACAGCGGGGCGGAGGCGATATCTCAAGCGCTGAACGAATATAAGTTTGTCTTTCTCTATGACCGGGCGACTTGGCAAAATGGCGTCGTGAGTGGTCCCCAGGAAGATTGGGCGCGCGAATTGCTGGACTCTGTTGATTCCGATGTTCTCCTGGTCGAGGCGGACAGGGCGGATGGCTTGCCATTCAAAGCGCCTTATGACGATGAACCGCGCATACCCTCCGAGACTTCATTGCTTGTGCCAGTCGTGTCCCTAAGTGCTTTGGGCAAGCCGCTTAACGATGAGCATATTTACAATCCGCAGGCTATGATACAGCAATATGGATTCAAGCCCGGCAGCCCGGTCAAATCGCCTTGGCTGGCGCAAGTGCTGCGGGATGATGACATGGGCTTAAAAAACGCGCCGCCACAGGCGCGTGTGGTGATTTACATTAACAGGGCACCAGCCATAAGATTTTTCCGCGCGCGAGCGCGCATGATCGCGCGGCTGAGCCTACTGAGTCCGCGCGTAAATGCCGTGGCGATTGGGGCTGCGCGCGGCGCGGAACCTATCTACGAGGTGCAGCGCGCGGTCGGCGCGATTGTCCTTGCCATCGGGAATAACAAAGGCGATGCCAAGGGCAATAATCAGCCGGAAATGCTGGTGTCAACGCGGGACGGAAAGTCTATTCTGACGCAAGTTACCGAACAGTTAATCCGCTCCAGAATCGCGCCGATACGCGTTGTGGCGGGGCGCTGGGCGCGCGCCGTGAGAGCGGCTGTCAAACCGCTTGGCGTAAAGGTTGTAACCAGCCGAGCGGGCCGAAGCGCCAAAAAGACGCCACATGGCCGCGCTGGCTTTAGCAAGTTTGCAGACGATAGTCTGGCTTTGCCCGATTTGCTGCACCTGCAAGGCGAGGCGCTTTATGCCTTGAAAGCGGGCTTGCGGGCAATGCCCGCGCATCTCTCCGCGGTCTTGGTTGTGCAGGGCGATCAGCCGCGCTTGAAGCAGGAAGTGATACATCAGATTATGGCAAGCTATGCGCGGGGGAGCGACAATTTGCTCATCCCCAGTTTTGAGGCGTCGCTCGGCCAGCCCGTGCTCATCGGTCGGCGCTATTGGTCCGATATATTGTCATTGCCGCGCAAGGGGAACCTGCGCGATGTATTCGCCGGCTCGCTCGACAAATTGGCCCGTGTTGAAGTCAGCAGCGATACAATTTTATGCGACGCGCGCAGCAAGCGGGCGCGGCGAACGACAAAACTGCCAGAGCAAGCAAAGAACGCTTCCATCTAATTCCTCTAACAATTCCGCAAATTCATCCGCTACAGCACAATCTTCTTAATCTAGCTGTCCTCTTGCTGATTGATCAATTCTCGGATCATATCGCGCGACCAAACTTCGTTGGAAAAAATATCGGACTTTACCCGTAATGTCGCAGGGCGTTTATCTGTGCCACCGGCCGCTTCGGCGCGCATCTCGTCGAAGAATTCCATCGGCGTGATGACAATGAGCACTTCATAAGGCTGAATGACATGATTTATTGGCGGCACATACAAATAATCCGATCCATTTGCTTGGCGAATGCCAATTATCCCGGCATCATAGCGCTGGTCCAGCCCCAGCGCGTCGATAGTTTGTCCAATCCAAGGCGAATCCTTTTCCATGTAGAGTTCAGCCGTTTCCAAGCCAGTCGCTTCGTTGTAAATCACGTGCTGCAAAAATTCAGTTATTTCTGGGCGCGTCGTCGAGAGCAGAACAAATTGTCCCGCGACATGGAATGGGCTGACAACGCGGTCGGCCCCAGAGCGATATAGTTTCTCAATCATATCGTCTGTGGTGGCGGTCGCCGCGATGAGCAAGGATTTGCTGATGCTGCGCGCCGATAATATGGTCAAGACTGCGGCTGCTTTGTCATCGATAGACAGCATGAAGGCTTGCGCTCTATCAATGCCGGCTTGTTTTAGGACTTCTTCTTTGGCGGGGTTGCCGCGCACAACACGGAAACCCCGGTCCAGCCATTCTTCTGTCAGCCGGTGGTCATCGCTTAACAAGACAAAGGGGCGCGCTGGATTCAGAAAACGAGCGGCGGTTTCGATAATGTGATCGTTGCCGCAGATGATAAAATGCTTCGACATCGATTCAATCGCCGCTGCCGAATCGTTCAGGCTGAGCGTCTCGTCTAGGCGCGTGAGGGCGGGCGATGTTACCAACCGTTGGAAAGTCGCGAAGCGCATATAATCGCGCCCGGCCGGGAGGCATTCAAATTGCAGCTTTGGCACCATTGGTCCGGGCGCGACGCCAATGATAATGTCGCCCGCGTTTAATATGCGGTTCCTTCCCGGCGTGTGGACGAAGTCGGCATCCGGCGTGCGAATGCCCAGGATGCTGGCGTCAAAGCGCTCGCGCAGGTTCAGATCGCTGATGCGCTTGCCAATCCAGGGCGAATTGTCGCCCAGTTCAAGCTGCGTCATCTGATGCCTAATCTCTTGATCGAAGAGGATGCTGTTAAAATAATCGTTTACCGCTGGTCTCAGCGTCGCGCCGTTCAAAAATTGCGACGCCACCTCGTAGGGGGCGAGCACGAAATTTGCGCCGGCGCGTATCATCTTGAGCTTGAGTTCAACATCAATTGCGGCTGCGGTGATATACAGCGCGGGGTTCAGATTGCGCGCGGTAAGCACCGTCAGCAGCCCTTCGGTATCTTGATTGAGCATGACCATTATCGCGCGCGCCCGCGCGATGCCAGCCCCGAGCAATGAATCGTCGTCTGTCGGCTCGCCCTCGACCACCAAGATGCCAGCTCGGCGCAAGCGCTCGGCGTAATCGATGTCTTCCGTGACAACGACTAAGAGGTCCAGCAAGGTAATATGTTCAGTAAAATGATTGAAGTAAAAGATGAAAATGCTATGTACAAAACGGCGCAGGCTCAAGAATCTGCCGCGCTTGGCGCTGCCAAATAGTCGATTAAGGAAGCGCTCTATTGGTTGATAGACGGTATCTTGATGTTGTTTGCGGCGGATTTGCGCGCTGTGCAGGACATAGCCGATGGTCTTGTCCACCATTTCGCCACTGCCACATATGATGTATTGCCCCTCGAGCTTGGCGATTTTCTTCGCCGTTAGCACCCTGCGCCGGCGCGCGACGGCTTCCACGCTGAACAAGAGGGCAAAGGACGTCGACAGGAAAAAGGTCAAAGAGCCAAGCCCCACCAGCACCAGGCAAATGATGAATATTTTGCCTAGTTCGGTTTCGGCGACAATGTCGCCATAGCCAATCGTCGTGAGCGTGATAATCAACAGCCAAGCGGCATCAACAAATGGCAGCTTTTCAATAAGCATGATGCCGGCAATGCCAATTGGAAAAACTATCAAGAGCAAGTTGCGCGCGGAACGAAACTGCCTGCGAATGTCGTTCAAATGCCCGTCCTCAACTTGTCACCGTGCGCTAATATGCTCAATTATATCGGAGATATGCAAGTTGTGATAATATGATTTAAGCGGCGCGCCGCCGCGGCAGCCTTTGGCTTCGAAGATTAGGGCAGGGCTGATGGCATGCGGCGCGCCATCAGCGGCGAAAACTAAAATATGAGCATGCAGGTCAATCAATCGGGGAGCGATGCCATGCACAGCCAAAAAGATTATGCCGCGGCCGCCGCGGTCATCCGCAAACGTACAGCGCTGCAGCCGGCTGTCGGCTTGGTACTCGGCTCTGGATTGGGTCCACTGGCGGACAGCTTGGAAGATCGCGCCGTGATTCCATACCAAGACATCCCTGGTTGGCCGCGCTCGACCGTGGTTGGGCATCAAGGCAATTTAGTCATTGGCAAGCTGGCTGGGCGCGTGGTCGCCGCACAGCAGGGCCGCGCCCACTTCTACGAAGGCTATTCCATGCAAGAAGTTACCTTTCCCATCCGCGTGATGAAGGAACTGGGCATCGAAACGGTGATATTGACCAACGCGGCTGGCGGCATCAACCCCGCCTATCGCGTCGGCGACGTCATGCTGCTCGAGGACCATATCAATTTCCCGGGCATGGTTGGTGCCAGTCCGCTGATGGGTCCCAATGACGAGGCTTTGGGCGAACGTTTTGTTGGGCTGGCGCAAGCCTATGACCGCCCCTTGCGGCAGCTCGCGCAGGTAGTGGCGCGGGAGCATGAGATCCCATTGCATAGCGGCGTTTATTGCGCGCTGTCGGGCCCCGCCTTCGAGACGCCTGCGGAAATCCGCATGTTAAGAATATTAGGTGCCGATGCGGTGGGTATGTCGACGGCGCATGAAGTCTTGGTGGCGCGCCATGGCAACCTGCGGGTGATGGCTTGCTCGGGCATTACCAATGTTGCCATCGACCAGGTCGATAGCGAATCCGAAACCAATCATGTAGAGGTCCTGGAAGCGGGCAAGATAATTGTCCCGCGCTTGACCACAATCTTGAAAGGTGTGCTACGGCGTTTGCCGACATGACGATAATTGTTGCCTTTATTGATCAGGTGGCGGTGGGCTTTTATTTTCTAATTGCCGCGGGCATTCTCTTTGCGCTGCGCCGCTACTTTGTTTGGGGTGATGAGTACCGTTCTTCATATTTTGAGCTGGAGCGCGATTTGTCGCGCTATCGGCAAATTAACGCGATAACCGCGGCCATCGTCTTGTTTGAACTCGCGCTGGTTGTCGCTGGCATTCAATTGGTCGTCGTGCCGGAATTATGGCTGGATCGTCAAATCCAGGAGTTGGTGGCGGCCGCCCGCGATGACGATGGCGTATTTCAAACGCCATTGCCGGCAATCCCGGCCGACAATTTGGGCATTGACCCGGTCGCCCTGCCGCGCGCGGAGGACTTCGCGGGGCGGATTCAGCCGACGCCGCTGCCAAGCCCGACGCCCGTCGGTACGCTCATACCAGCCGCGCCAGCCATCGGCTGCGACAGCCCCGAGGCGCAATTGATTATACCCGGCAATGGCATGCGCGTCTTCCAGCCGATTCCGGTGGTGGGTACCGTATTTACCGATCAGTTCGCTTTCGGCTCAATCGAGATAATGGGACCCAGCACCTTTGGCAACTTCCAAGTTATAGAAGATCAAAACACCGAAGTGCGCGAAGCGGCTGAATTCAGTCAGTTTGTTCCCGCCGCTTATGAACCCGGTGAATATCAGTTCCGGCTAATGGTCTTTGATGTTAGCAAAACACTGCAGGCGAGCTGTCTTGTGCATATCTACATATCTGACCCGCTGCCCACCTTAACGCCGCCCAGGTAAGGCTTTTTCGGCGCGAATATAGCCTTCCGCAAGCAGCTGAAGACCAGATAAGTATCCTTGTAAAACAACCTTTTGTCGAAATTGAGTGATTTTGAACGACTCGGCGAGCTGCCGAGCATTAGAGATTTCACAATGAAGCGGCGCATAAATCCGCCAGGATGCCGGCTCATTCGCGCAAGTCCTTTATCCCGCGCGTGACGCGCCGCCGCAGCCGCCGCGAGCGCGAGCGCCACCTTGCCACCCGATATTCCAGAATGCGCCGCTGCCGGTTGAAAACGGTACCCTGCTGCTCGCTGGGCTTGGGGATGCCCCACTGGATGATCATGCAAGCCCAGGTCAAGCCGCCGCCGAAGCCAACCAGCGCGATATGGTCCTTGTCTTGCACCCGCTTCTGCTCGATGGCTTCACATAATGCGATTGGGATTGACGCGGCTGATGTATTGCCGTAATTCTCGACATTGCTCATGAACTTGTTGATGTCGATGCCCAGTTTGCGCGCCGCGGCTTGCAGGATGCGATGGTTGGCTTGGTGGGGTATTACGAGATCAATATCGGCGACGCCAATGTCTGCCATCTTGCAAGCTTGTTCGATGCTGTCCTTGACGACCCGCGTAGCAAAACGGAAGACTTCGCTGCCGGCCATGGTCATTTTGTATAACTTGTTGCCGTTTGCGCCCGCGCGCGATTCAGCCGCGTCGATGCTGCCCACGCTGGGAATCGCCAGCAAGTCGCTGCCAGCGCCATCGGAACGCAAGACGCTTGATTTCACACCGCCTTCAATCTCGCTGGCTGCCAAAACGACTGCGCCAGCGCCATCGCCAAAGAGGATGCAGGTGCTGCGATCTTGCCAATCCAAGATGCGGCTCATGGTTTCCGCGCCGATGACCAGCGCTGTCTGAATGCTGCCAGCGCGGATTGAATCGGCCGCCATATTCATCGCATAGACAAAGCCAGAACAGGCGGCGCTCAAATCGAAGGCACCGGCATGTTGCGCGTTTAGCCAATCTTGCACCAAGCTGGCAGTGCTGGGGAAAATATTCTCCGGCGTCGAGGTGGCGACAACGATGAGATCCAAGTCGATTGGCAAAATATCCGCCACCTCGAGCGCTTGCTGCGCAGCCTGATAAGCCAGCGTGGCTGTGGATTCGCCTTCGCCGGCGATGTAGCGCTCTTTGATGCCGGTGCGCGCGTAAATCCACTCATCGCTGGTATCAACAAATGCCGAAATTTCTTCGTTTGTCATGACCTTGCCGGGAACAGCCATGCCCCAGCCGACAACATGCGCGTAGACCGGACCAGCATGCGCGTCAAGCGCTTGATTATGCGTAGCGCTAGGCTTTGCCATTATCTCGATATTCACCAAATACTAGCACGGCATTATGCCCGCCAAAGCCAAAGGCATTTGACATGACGTGGCTGACTTCGCATGGGCGTCCAACATTGGCTACATAGTCGAGGTCGCAATCTGGGTCGGGCTCGCGCAGATGAATGGTGGGCGGCAGAAAATTGCTGCGCATCGCCATGATGCTGAATACCGCTTCAATCGCCGCGCCGCCGCCCAGCAGATGCCCGGTCATGGACTTGGTGGAACTGATAGGGATGCCATAAGCGGCTTCCCCCAGCGCCAGCTTAAGGGCATTGGTTTCCGCGCTGTCATTTAGGGGCGTGCTGGTGCCATGAGCATTGATGTAGTCAATGTCCTCGGCGCGCAGTGCGGCATCCTTCAGCGCGATATCGATGGCGCGTGCCGCGCCTTCGCCCGTTTCCATAGGCGCGGTGATGTGATAAGCGTCGGAGGTATGACCGTATCCGAGCAGCTCCGCATAGATTGTCGCGCCGCGTTCTTGGGCGAAGCTTAACTCCTCGAGCATCAACATGCCCGCGCCCTCGCCGGGCACAAAGCCGTCGCGATTGCGGTCGAATGGGCGCGACGCCGTTTCGGGGTCTTCATTGCGGCTGAGCGCGGTCATATTATTGAATCCCGCCACGCATAGCGGCACGATGGCAGCTTCGGCAGCGCCAGCCAACATAGCTTTGGCGTCGCCGCGGCGGATGATGTGCATCGCTTCGCCAATCGCATTATTGCCCGAGGCGCAGGCGGTAACGATACAGTGATTGGGACCGCGCAAGTTATAAGACAAAGAAACCGCGCCCGAACAGGAGTCGCTAAGAATCTTGGGTATCGCCATCGGTTTGATGCCGCGGTGGCCGCGGGCATCAATCGCTTGCTGCGCCTCCACAAAAGAATTGATGCCGCCGACGCCAGAACCCACGATGCAGCCGACATCGTACATATTATGCTTGTCAACCTTCAAAGCGCTGTCTGCCATCGCTTGACGGCTGGCTTCCAAGGCGAATTGCGCGACGCGGTCGATGCGCCTGGCTTCTTTGCGCCCAAATATGCTATTGGGGTCAAAATCCTTGACTTCCCCAGCCAGTTGATTCTGCGTCAAACTGCGGTCGTAGCGCGTGATGAAGTCGATGCCATTGACGCCGCCCGCAGTGTTGCGCCAAGCTTCACTGACATTGTTGCCGGTCGGGCAGACGATTCCCATGCCGGTGATGACGATACGCGTACTATCCAAAGAACCCTCCACCGGTCGCTCAATCGCTTGATTGGATGCCATAAAATCTGCGCGCTTTGCGACTGCGCGTCCGCTGCGACATTCTAAACGGACCAGCGCTCGCTTCCGCTGACTCCAACTAATATGCCTATAATAACACGGCAAAGAGATTCGCGTCGCTTTACAGTTTATTCTTTGGCTTTTATAATACGCTTTTGTCGCGCGCCTTGCTGGTCGTCACTCTGCAGCTAATCATATTTGCTAGACGGTTGCGCCTATGCGCCGAGAAGGCTTGTTATTTTCTTTGTGCGCGGCAGCGCTTAAGGTTGCCGCCGGGCGGCTTAATTCCAGTTCGCGTGAGATTTTATGATTCTGGTTACAGGGGCGACAGGTCTGATAGGTCGGCACTTGATACGGCGCTTGATGCAAGCAGGTTTGCCGTCGCGCTGCCTGCTGCCGGAACGCCAATTGCGCGACTTGCCTTGGGACGAAAGTCATCCGCATGCGCCCGAGCTGGTTAGCGGCAGCATGTTGGAAGAAGAAGCGCTGTTCCGCGCGGTGACAGGCTGCCATGTCGTGATTCATCTTGCCAGCGCGCAATGGTGGGGGCGGCGCAGGGACTTAAACCAAATCGAGATTGAAGGCACACGCATATTGGTTGCGGTCGCGCGCGCGGCGCGTGTTGGACGCATCATCAGCCTCAGCCATTTGGGGGCGGCAAAAGCCTCCGCCTTCGCCCTGCATCGCGCTAAAGGCGAAGTCGAAGAGCTGCTGCGCGAGAGCGGCGTCGCTTATACAATCGTGCGCAGCGGGCTTGTCTTCGCCCCCGATGATGCCTTTGTCAATCACATAGCCAGCATGCTGCGCGTCAATCCCATTTTTTTCTTGATGCCTGGTTATGGCGAAGTATCGCTGCACCCGATTTATATTGACGACTTGGTAGAAGCCTTATATCGTAGCTTGGATTTAGTGAAATTGGTCGATGCGACGGTGGCAATTGGCGGACCGGAGTATTTGAGTTTGCGCGATATGATCGCGACAATCATGCGCGTTACCCGGATGCGGCGGGCAATCATCCCGGTGCCGCCCTATCTCTTGCGCTGGATTACGGCGATTTATAGCCGCATATTGCCGCGCTCGCTTATCACCAGTCAATGGTTGGATATCCTGGCTGCCAGCCGTACAGCGCCGCTGGGCGGCGCATTCAATCACTTCGGCTTTCATCCGCGCCGTTTCGAAGACACTTTGTTGGCTTATTTGCCGCAGCGGCGTCATTTCGCCGGTTTGCTGCGCGATACCTTCCGCCGCCGCCCGCGTCCAGTATAGCCGCTCGGTGGCAGCGTTCATGACCCAGGCATGTCGCGCTCACAGAAAACAACAAGCCTTCTCGGCGCTTGGGCGACGCGGTTTACCAGTGCTTTATCAATAGTTTATCAGTGATTTATAAAATGAATGAGCGAGCAAATATCAAGACGATGTCCGAAATTACTATCAAGCGCCTTATGCGGGCGCGGCAGTTTGAGCAGGCGGTCGAGCTGCAGAAGGTATATTGGGGCGAGGACGCCAGCAACCTGGTGCCAAGCCATGTACTGCATACGATTTGTCATCATGGCGGGCATTTGCTGGGCGCTTACGATGGCGCGCGCTTGGTCGGCTTTGTTATGGGCTTCTTTGGCACAGCCACAAATTTTGCCGCTTCCAGCGCGCCTAGAGCGCGGGCAAAGCCCGCGGCGGCAAGTGCGGGGCGCGCCGCTGACAACTTGTTAATCTTGTCTAAACGCATGCTGGTCTTGCCGCATTACCGGGGGCGGGAAATTGGCTTCAAGCTGAAGATGGCGCAGCGGGATATTGCGATAGAGCAGGGCATCGACCTGGTAACTTGGACAGTTGACCCGCTGCTGGCGGCAAACGCCCACTTTAACTTCAGAAAACTGGGCGCGGTATCTAGCCGCTTCGCTGTCAATTATTTCGACCTTCCCGATAGCGAGAGCTTGTATGCCGATCGCCTGATCGTCCTATGGCGGGTGCAGGGCAAACGGGCGCAAGCCTGCGCGGCTGGTACCAGGTGCGAGCGCAGCTTAGAGCAGTACCTGGATGAGCGTATTCCAATTATAAATGTCATGCAGCCTAGAGCGGCGGCGGCGCGCGACTTGGCGCATGGCTCGGATGTGGACAATGCGCTGCTCGAGCTCCCGGCCGACATTCGCCAGCTTGACAGTGCGTGCCCGCAAGTCGCGCGCCGCTGGCGCGCTGGCATACGAGCAGAGTTGGGCAGGCTGGTTGGGTCGGGCTTCGTTGTATGGGACTTTGTCCGCGCTGATAAAGGCGCATATTATTATCTAAGTAGAGTCGAAGAAGAGCATTAAGCGCCAAAAGGTGAAGATATGGCATTCAAGGGCGAGACAATATCGTTTATAGGCGCGGGCGTGATGGGCGAGGCGATGATAAATGGATTGCTGCGCCAGCAGTTGCTCGCGCCCAAGAACATCTTGGCGGCCGACCCCAATCAGGCGCGCTTGCACGAGATGCGCCAGCAATACGGGATTCGCTGCACAGCCGATAATCAAAAAGCGGCGCGCGAAGCCGACATCCTGGTGCTGTCTGTCAAGCCGCAGGTCATTAGCAAGGTCTGGCATGGATTAAGCGGACAGGTCGATGACCTTTCATTGATAGTCAGTATCGTGGCTGGCTTACCCTTGCGGGCAATCGCGGAAAATATGCAGAATGGTCGCGTTGTTCGTTCCATGCCCAATACACCGGCGCAAATTGGCAAAGGCATCACCGTTTGGACGGCTGCGCAAGATCTCGGGCGCGAGCAGCTGCGGCAGACCGAGTTGCTGCTGGGAGCGATGGGCGAGCAGATATACGTGGAGGACGAGCGCTTCCTTGATATGGCGACGGCGCTGAGCGGCTCGGGGCCCGCTTATGTTTTCATGTTTATGGAATCTCTGATTGACGCCGGCGTGCACATGGGCTTCTCGCGTAGGGACGCCGAGCGCCTGGTAACACAGACCCTAGCGGGTTCGGTAGACTATGCGCGGCAGTCGGGTTTGCATCCGGCGCAGTTGCGCAATCAAGTTACTAGCCCGGGTGGGACAACCGCCGCGGCTCTGTACGAGATGGACAAGGGCGGGCTGCGCACGGTCTTATCCAAAGGTGTATGGTCCGCTTATCGCCGCGCACAAGCCTTGGGCGCGAAAGACGGCTGAAGCGCGCATATCCTGCGCATTCAATGGGTCAGAATCGCCTGATGTGTCAGAATCGAAATAAAGCTGAGCGGTATGCCAGGCGATTGAAGCTCTCGAAAAGGCAATGCAAGCAAGGGAAAAATCCATTTGTGAAAATATGGACAAATGCCTGGTCATAGTTTACAATATCGGCATGTTGGCTTTTGTTCCGCTGCGCGCGGCAAGAATCGCGTGATTCATGCTTGCGCCGTGGCGAATTCGCGTGTTTTGTGCCTATGGCGCGCGGGAGAATTGCAAGAGCATAAGGCGAAGAATCAAGGAGCCGCATTGAATGGCAGACAACATTTATGATTCCATACTTGAGCAGATTAGTGAATTCGAGCATGGCGAGCTTGAATCTGTAGAAGTTGGTTATGTCGAAGAAGTCGGCGACGGCATCGCCCGTATTTCTGGCTTGGCAAACGTTCGTTATAACGAGCTGGTCGAGTTCGATAACGGCGTGGCCGGCATCGCTTTCAACCTGGAAAAAGACAATGTCGGCGTCATCATCATGGGCGCGTACGATGACATTCAAGAAGGCGACAGCGTAAGCGCCTTGGGGCGCATTGCTTCTGTGCCGGTTGGCATGGGCTTGGTGGGGCGGGTGGTCGACGCCTTGGGGCAACCAATCGACGGCCGCGGTCCTGTGCAATTCGACCAGTATTACAATATCGAGCGTATCGCGCCCGGCGTGATGGAACGCCGCAGCGTCGATAGACCTGTGCAAACGGGCATCCTATCTATTGATACGATGTTCCCTATCGGGCGCGGGCAGCGCGAATTGATAATCGGCGATCGCCAGACCGGCAAGACAGCCGTGGCACTGGATACCATCGTCAACCAAAAAGGCGAAGATATGAATTGCATCTATGTCGCGGTGGGCAAGCGCCGCGGCGAGGTCGCGCGTATCCGCGAGACGCTGGAGCAAGAAGGCGCAATGGATTATACGACCATCGTCGTGGCGTCGGCGTCGGACGCGGCGGCATTGCAGTATCTTGCGCCATATTCGGGCTGCGCCATCGGCGAATGGTTCATGGAAAACGGCAAGGACGCGCTGGTCATTTACGACGACCTTTCCAAACACGCTAATGCCTACCGCCAGGTATCGCTCTTGATGCGGCGGCCACCGGGACGGGAAGCCTTCCCCGGCGATGTCTTCTACTTGCACAGCCGCTTGCTAGAGCGCGCCGCCCAACTGAGCGACGAGCGCGGCGGCGGCAGTTTGACTGCCTTGCCCATTATCGAAACCTTGCTGGGCGATGTCTCCGCATTTATTCCCACCAATGTCATTTCAATCACGGATGGTCAGATTTATCTCGAATCCGAGCTGTTCAATGCTGGAGTACGTCCGGCAATCAATACCGGCATCAGCGTCAGTCGCGTTGGCAGCGCGGCGCAGACGCGGGCGATGAAAGATGTCGCCGGCGGCTTGAAACTGCAGATGGCGCAATTCCGCGACTTGGCGGCTTTTGCCCAGTTTGGCTCCAACCTGGATAAGGCGACGCAACTTCAGTTGGACCGCGGCATGCGCTTGACGGAGTTGTTCAAGCAGGTTCAGTATCAGACTTTGGCGCTTGATGAACAGGTGGCTTTGACCTATGCCGGCACTGGCGGTTTGACCGATGCGGTGCCGGTCGAAAGAATGATTGGCTGGAAGGAAGAATTCTTGCGCGCCTTCCGCACGCAATTCGCCGATGTGGGCGAATTCATCCAAGAAAACAGCAATGCCAAGGTCAAAGAGCAGATCCAAGAGAAACTGGGGCAAGCCATCAACGCATTTAACGAGACTTGGGCTTAGTGTCGCCGATAGACGCCCAGAGGAGACACTAAATGGCAACCCTTCGAGAAGTCAAGAACCGCATTCGCAGCGTCAAAAACATCGCGCAAATCACGCGCGCGCTGGAAGCGGTCTCGGCATCGCGCGTGCGGCGGGCGCAAGCCAGAGTGCTGGCCAGCCGCGCATTCGCCGAAAAAGCTTGGGAAATCTTGGTCAATGTGCAAGCAGCCAGCAAGAGCCTGCCGCTTCATCCACTGCTGACATCGCGGGAAGAGGTCAAGCGGGTTATGGTCGTGGTCATCACCTCCGACCGTGGCTTGGCTGGCGCATACAATACCAATATCCTGCGCGTTGCGCAGCGCTTCGAAACGCGGCTTGGCAAGCCGGTCAATTACGTGACGGTGGGGCGCAAGGGGCGCGATTCGCTGGCGCGCTCCGGTGCCAATATCCTTGCTTCCTTCAGCGATATGCCGGCGGAACCAAAAATTGCCGACATCAGTCCAATCGCGCGCATCGCCATGGATGCCTATCTCGATGGCGAAGCGGACGAAGTGCTCATCGCCTATACCGACTTCATCAACATGCTGGCGCAGCGACCGGCTGTCTTGGGCTGGCTGCCTTTGACCACTGACACCATCGCCCAGCAAGTCGCGGCTGAATACGTGAAGGATGTGGCGGCTGTCAGCGGCAGCCTCCAGAATTATGAATACGAGCCAAGCGCCACCGCCGTTGTCGACGAGATTGTGCCGCGCTTCACCGAATTGCAGCTTTATCAAGCCTTGCTAGAAGCGCAAGCCAGTGAACATGCCGCGCGCATGGCGGCGATGAGAAACGCTACCGACAACGCCACGCAGCTGACCGCCGATCTCACTTTGCAATATAACAAAGCTCGGCAGGCGGCCATCACCGCGGAGATTCTGGATATCGTGGGGGGCGCTAATGCCTTGCAGCAAGCGATTGACAAATCAAGCGCGGATTTGATGGACATTTCTAATAGCAGCAAACAATTGCAGGATGTCTAGTTCGATTCGACGGGCACCGCGAGCGAGTAAGGAGTTAGATAATGGCAGAAAATCAAGGCACCGTTACACAGGTCTTGGGCAACGTGGTTGATGTCGAGTTCCCGCCCGGGAACTTGCCGGATATTTTTGACGCCGTGGAAGTGCCGCGCGAAGGCGAAGACGATTTGGTGCTGGAAGTGGAATTGCACCTGGGCGATAGCTCGGTGCGCACGGTGGCGATGGATTCCACCGATGGCTTGGCGCGGGGGGCGGCGGCATTCGCCACTGGGCAGCCAATCGCTGTGCCGGTCGGCGCGCCGACACTGGGACGGATTTTTAATGTTTTGGGTCGGCCTGTTGATATGGGCGAGGAAGTGCCGGAAGACGTCGAAAGGCGGCCGATTCACGCCGACGCCCCGTCCTTCGAGGAGCAGTCGCCCACGATTGAACTCTTCGAGACCGGCATGAAAGTCATTGATCTGGTCGCTCCCATGACGAAGGGCGGCAAGACAGGCATCTTCGGCGGCGCGGGCGTTGGCAAGACCGTCACCATTCAGGAGCTGATTAACTCTATCGCCACCCAGCACGATGGATTGTCGGTCTTTGCCGGCGTGGGCGAACGGACGCGCGAAGGCACGGACCTTTATCACGAGATGAAAGAAGCCAATGTGCTGGACAAGTTGGCGATGGTCTTCGGGCAGATGAACGAACCGCCCGGTGTGCGCCTGCGGGTGGGTTTGTCCGGTTTGACGATGGCGGAATACTTCCGCGACCAGGGGCGCGATGTCTTGATCTTCATCGACAATATCTTCCGTTACTCTTTGGCTGGCGCGGAAGTATCGGCATTGCTGGGGCGCATGCCGTCCGCGGTCGGCTACCAACCAAACCTCGGTGAAGAAATGGGCATGCTGCAAGAACGTATCACTTCGACCAAAACCGGTTCAATCACTTCGATGCAAGCGGTCTATGTCCCCGCCGATGATTATTCCGATCCAGCGCCAGTGGCGGTATTCACGCATCTGGACAGCACCATCGCGCTTGAGCGTTCCATCGCCGCCCGCGGCTTGTTCCCCGCAGTGGATCCGCTGTCTAGCACGAGCAACATCCTGGCACCGGAAGTTGTCGGCGACGATCATTACAACACCGCCCGCGAAGCCCAGCAAGTGCTGCAGCGCTATAAGGACTTGCAAGACATCATTGCCATTCTCGGTGTCGAAGAATTGTCCGATGACGACAAGGTCTTGGTGGCGCGCGCGCGCAAGATGGAAAACTTCCTCAGCCAGCCCATGTTCGTGGCAGAGCAGTTCACCGGGCAGGCTGGGCGTTATGTGCCCATCAAAGATACCGTTCGCGGCTTCCGCATGATTTTGGACGGCGAAGTGGATCATATTCCAGAGCAAGACTTCTATATGGCTGGTCCGATAGAAGACGTGCAGGAACGTTACGCCAGCCGCGAGAACTAAATGAGTGAGGGCGACAATGCCGATTCACATCGAACTGGTAACGCAAGAAGCGAAGATTTTCGACGAGCCGAATGCCGATATTGTTATCGTGCCGGCGGTTGAAGGCGAAATGGGCGTGCTGCCTAATCACGCGCCCGTTTTGACGACGCTCACTTTTGGCGAGCTGGTCGTGCGTAAAGGCGAGGCGCAAGAAAGCTTCGCGATTTATGGCGGCGTGGTCGACGTGCGCCCGGACAAGGTGGTGGTGCTGGCTGATTTGGCGGAATCATCTTATGCGCTGGATTTGGAGAAAGCGCAAGCCGCGCGCGAGCGCGCTCAAATGATATTGGAAGAAGGACCGCCGGACTTGGATAATCGCCAGGCGGAGTTGGAGCTGCGCCGCGCTACATTGGCTGTGCGCATCAGCCAGAAAATGCGCAATCGCGGGTCAATGCTGCGCATCGTCGCCGAGGACGCGCAAGAAATCTGAGCTTGAGCTTTCAAAAACAGCGGAATTAGAAGACATCCGATGCTGTTCACGGCTCGGGTGTCTTTTTCTTTGCAGAGTTGCAGAAGTAGAACCAAGAAAGTAATGAATATACGTGAATCGCCGCTTTTCTACCCCATCCCCAGCCCTTCCCCGAATCATCAGGGAAGGGTGTCTCGACAATGAAGTTGGGATGTTTCGCAAATTTTGCATCATTAACTTGGTCCTACTGAGATGTCAAACCCGCCTCAATTCTATGTTGGGCTTAAATTGAAATGAATTAATTGAAATGGTTAATATGATTTTGAGTTCTTTTTGCTTTTGCGCTTAATCTAGCTATTCATGCCAATTCATGTCATTCTCCAATACTCTGAGATGCGTTCAATTCGATGATGCGATGATGCAATGAACTCGCTTTGCGCAGCATCCGCCTTCTCTAGTAGAATGGAGTACAATGAATAGGAAAGTGCCGCGCGGAAAATAGAAATTTGGAGATACATTGTTAGGCAAACGCTTGGGTGTTGACTTGGGTACGGTCAACGTGCTCATTTACGACGGCGGACGAATCGTGTTGCAAGAACCCTCGCTCGTCGCCTTGCTTGCGGAAGAAGAGCGCATCGTTGACTTCGGGCAGCCGGCGCGCGAAATGTTGGGCAGGGTGGACGATGAGGATATTCAAGTGCTGCGCCCCCTGCAAAATGGCGTGATTGCCGACTACGAAGTTACCGAAGCCATGCTGGAATATTTTTTCGGCAAAATCGCTGGTCGCATGCGCCTCTTCCGACCGACGGTGATGGTTTCCGTGCCCTATGGCGCAACCAGCGTCGAGAGGCGGGCGGTGCGCGAAGCCATCCTCACAGCCGGCGCGCGCGAAGTGCAATTGATGTGGGAACCGATGGCATCGGCATTGGGCGCGGGTTTGCCGGTCGGCACGCCAGCCGGCGGCATGGTCGTAAACATCGGCGGCGGCATTACCGAAGCCGCGGTCTTGACCATGAACAACATTGTGCGGGCGGAAAGCGGGCGCGTCGGTGGTTTGCGGCTGGATGACGGCATCATGAGTTATATTCGGCGCAAGTACAATTTGACAATCGGGCAGCCAACCGCGGAATCTATCAAAATCCAGATTGGCGCGGCCGTCGATCAGCCTCAAGAGATGACAATGGAAATCCAGGGGCGCGACAACGTAACGGGCTTACCGCGCACGGTGCGCGTCAGCACGGGCGAGGTTGTAGAAGCCTTGCAAGAACCGCTGTCGCAAATCGCTGCGGTAGTCAAAGCGGTCCTGGCAATCACGCCGCCCGAGCTCTCATCCGATATTATTGATCGCGGTATTGTCTTGAGCGGCGGCGGCGCTTTGCTGCGCGGAGTGGATACTTTTTTGACACAGGAAACGGGCGTGCCTGTCTATCGCGCCGATAACCCTTTGATAAACGTGGTTGTTGGCTGTGGCCGCGCCTTGGAAGACCCTGCCATCCTCAGACGTTTGGCGCAGACCAATTATTTTTGATAAATGGCGCTTACACGGCGGGCGAGACTGCGCGCAGCGCTGGCTGGCGCTAGAGGCTATTTGTTGTGTCTCAATTTATTTGCTATGTTTTAGCCGTCATTATTTGAATTGAGGTAATATGTCATGTGCTGCAAGCGCGTAACGGGATCAATGTACTGGATCTGAACATTCGCTGGCACGGTAATGTTGATAGGAGCATAATTCAGAATCGCTTGCACACCCGCGGCGACCAGTTGATCAGCCACAGACTGCGCATCTTCGGCTGGCACAGCCAGCATGGCGATTTTGATGCCTTCGGCGCGTATCGTCGTATTCAATTCCGCAATTGGTTTCACGACGAACTCGTCAATCGACATGCCAATCTTCAGCGGACTGATGTCAAACAGATGGGCGATGCGGAATCCGCGGTCTTGAAAGCCACGATAGCGCGATATGGCAATGCCGAGGTTGCCCGCGCCAACGACGACAACCATCCATTCTTGGTTCACTTGCAGAACAGCTTGCAGCTTTTCGATCAGGAACTCGATGCGATAGCCGGTTCCCTGTTTGCCAAATCCGCCAAAGTGCGACAAGTCCTTGCGTATCTGCGCCGAGCTGATATCCAATCGCTTGCCTAGCTCAAGCGAGGATGTTACGCCGCTGCCCTCGTGCTGGAAGCGTCGCAATGCCCGCAGATAAAGCGGCAGACGGCCAATCACGATGTCAGGGATATTATCCGACGGCTTCTCCAACATTAAATTGCGATTCCCAGACGCTCATTTTGTGCATCAAATTACAATAACATCCTACCACCGAGCCTTGTATCTTGCTAGACAGCGTGCCCGCTTCAAAATCTATTTCAGCACAGCCGCCTTCATTTTGGCGCTATTGCTCTAACCCTTGTCGGCTCCGATGGGCTTCATTATAATGCTTTGCTAGCATGGGAAAATTTGGAGCTGCGCATTTAAGTCTGGTCGTGGCGCAGCATAGCTGTCGGATTTACAGGCATTTTGTCAGAGGCATCGGCACCCGGGGGAATGGCGGAATTGGCAGACGCGCATGACTTAGGATCATGTCTCTTACGAGGTGAGGGTTCGAGTCCCTCTTTCCCCAAAATGCAAGCTCCAAAATGCAAGCAGCAAGGTCGGGCGCGCTTTGCGCCTTTGCATTTTCTGATACAACCTTTACTTTGCGAGGAAAAAACACGCGCTAGAATCCATGGGACATGATCGAGGATGGCAAATTGAACCTGCAAAAAGAGCTAATTGAAAACCATCAAGCGCAACTGACAGTCGAGATTGAAGCGCAACAGCTGGAAGCGGCGAAGAAAAAAGCTGCTCGTAAGATTTCGCGTGAAGTACAAATCAGGGGCTTCCGCAAAGGCAAAGCGCCTTATCGCCTGGTCGCGCAATATGTCGGGGAGGCGGCAATCCTGGAAGAGGCGGTAGAAATCCTCAGCGGCGATCTTTATCCCAAGGCGCTCGAAGAGTCCCAATCCCAGCCTTACGGTCCTGGCTCGGTTGCGGATTTCAAGCTAGAGCCGGTACCGACAATGGTCTTTACCGTGCCACTTCAGCCAGAAGTGGAATTGAATAACTACCAAGATGTCCGCGTCGATTTTGAAGCGCCTGTCGTCGAGGACGAGGTAATAGAGGAAATGCTGCAGAAAATGCGCTTCGACGAACTCGAAGTGCTAGATGATCAACTTGCAGTGGCGGAATTGGGCAGTCGGGTTCATTTATTGATAGAAAGCAATTTCCTTGATGGCGAAGAACCCGACGATGAAGAGATTGAGCTAGACGGCGAAGATTCGGATGCTAGCGATAAAGACGCTAGCGATAAAGGTGAAGCCGATGAAGCCGATGAAGGCGAGTCAGCCGACGATTTATGGGATAAAGATGACGATAAGCCTTATGTGCCGCGCAAAGGCGAAACTTTCGTATACGAAGAAAACAAGGAAGTGATATTAGACCCCGACGATGACCCCATTCTCGAGGGCTTCGTGGCTGCCATAGTCGGCGCGGAATTGGACTCGGATATCGAATTCGAGTTAACCGTCCCCGCTGATGATGCCGACAAGACCAGAGCCAATCGCCGCATTGGTTTTTTGGTGGCAGTCAATAAAATTGAGTCAATCCGGATACCCGAACTGGACGATGCTTTTGCGGAAAGTGTCAGCAAGAATCTGGGCGAAGAAGCGATGGGTCTGGACAGTTTACGGGCAGTAATCCGCGCAGATTTAGAAAGAGAGGCGCTGCAAGAAGCCAAGTCGGAATACAGCCAAAAAGTAATGGATAAGATTATCGCCGGCGCCGAGATTCATTACCCCGAAATGATGCAGGCTCACCGAGTACAGGAATTGATCAGCGAATTTACTCAGAGACTAAAGCGGCAGCAACTTAGCCTAAAGGACTATTTTAGGTTTTCGGGCGATACGATGGAGTCCTTGCAGCAGCAATACCAAGAGCCAGCGGCGGCATCTCTCAAACAGAGCCTGGTCTTCGGGGAGCTTGTAAGTGAAGAAGAAGTTGAGACGACGACAGAGCAGGTGGACCTGTGGTTGGATCTGCTCATATCAAGAATCGCAGGCGGCGAAGCCCTATTCAGTCAGATGTATGACAGGATGAAAATGCGACCCGATATTCACAATGAGTTAATCATTAACCAGGTAAATGAACGACTCTACGCCATCGGACGCGGTGAGGACCCAGACAAAGCTGTGGATTTGTTTTTTCAGCAAATGAGCGATGACCTCGAGCGGGAGCAAAAACGCAAAGAACGATTGCGTGGCGATCAAGAAGGCGATGAGCCGCAAGATAGCGAAGCATCCAACGGCGATGAGCCTGCCACCGATGAGCCTGCCACCGATGAAAAGGAACCAGACCCGGCGGCGCTGCCGCTAAGCGCAGCCGCCGCGGCAAATCCAGACGCGGCCGCCGCCCGCGACGGCGAAGCGGCGGATATTGATAATAGCGCTGATGGCGCTTATGACGATTGATGACAATTGAAGGCGATTGCTGGCAACAGCTGATTTGAAAGGCAGATGACAAGGATGATGAACAGCATTAACAACGTAATCCCGATGGTGATTGAGCAGGGTAGCCGCGGCGAACGCGCTTATGATATCTATTCTCTCTTGCTGAAAGAACGGATTATCTTGCTCGGCAGCGGAATCAATGATCAAATCGCAAACCTGATTGTGGCGCAGATGCTCTTTCTAGAACGCGAAGGTCCCGACCGCCGCATCCAAATGTACATCAACTCGCCCGGCGGGGTCGTATACGCTGGCATGGCAATTTACGATACGATGCAGCAAGTTATGGCTCCGGTGAGTACGGTCGCCGTTGGCATTACCGCCAGTTTTGGTACGGTATTGTTGTCATCTGGCGAAGCGGGCATGCGACTGGCTTTGCCCAACGCTACCATCCACATGCACCAGCCGCTTGGCGGGGCGCAGGGGCAGGCTTCCGACATTATCATCCAAGCGGAAGAGATCGTGCGCTTGAAGAAACGTTTAATCGATATCTTTGTCAACCATACGGGCCGCAGCGCGGAAGAGATTGAACGCGTTACTGACCGTGATGTTTATATGACCGCGGAAGAAGCGACCGAATTTGGTCTGGTTGACGCCGTGCTGCTGTCCGAGGCGCGAGAGGCAGAGGGGGGCATAAGGTGACCATTTCAAATGTTAAGCATCTCTGCTCCTTTTGCGGTCGCGCGGATGACGAAGTTGAACGATTGATACAGGGTCCGGACATATACATCTGCAATTTTTGTGTCGAGCTCTGTTATAACTTGCTGCACGAAGAAGAAGGGCAAGCAATCGAAAGCAACCTCAACTTCGAGTTGCTGCTGTCTCCACGCCAGATATCCCAGCGGCTTGACGAATATGTCATTGGGCAGCGCCCCGCCAAACAGGTATTAAGCGTGGCGGTTTATAACCATTACAAACGCATTAAATCGAATCAGGAACCGGAAGATATTGAACTCGACAAGAGCAATATCCTTCTCTTGGGTCCCACAGGCTCGGGCAAGACGCTCTTGGCGCAAACGTTGGCGCGGATTTTCGATGTTCCGATTTGTATTACCGACGCAACCGCGCTGACAGAAGCCGGCTATGTCGGCGAAGATGTGGAGAATATCTTGCTGCGTCTGATTCAAGCGGCGGATGGCGATATCGCCCGCGCGGAACGCGGCATCATCTATATTGACGAAATCGACAAAATCTCGCGCAAGTCCAATGCCAATCCATCCATCACGCGCGATGTTTCTGGCGAAGGCGTGCAGCAGGCGCTACTCAAGATTATCGAAGGCACAGTCGCCAATGTTCCGCCGCAAGGCGGGCGCAAACACCCGCATCAGGAGTTCTTGCAGATAGACACGCGCAATATTTTGTTCATTGTTGGCGGAACATTTTCCGGCATCGAAGAGGTCCTGCGGCGGCGTGTTGGCATGAAGAGCAAAATTGGCTTCGGCGCGCAGCAAGATGATAAGTACGAATCAAATGCCGCGCTTATGAAGGAGCTATTGCCCGAGGACTTGATTCAGCACGGTATGATCCCGGAAATGGTTGGTCGCTTGCCGGTGCTGGTTACTTTGTCGGCGCTTGAACTCGAAGATTTGGCGCGTATCATGGTCGAGCCAAAAAACGCGCTAGTCAAACAGTACAAGCATCTGTTCGCGCTGGACCAAGTTGAGCTTGTATTTGAAGAGCCTGCCTTGCGCGCGGCGGCGGAATTAGCAATCAGCCGCGATACCGGCGCGCGCGGATTGCGCTCCATAATCGAGTCTTGTTTGCTGGAAGTCATGTACGAAGCGCCCAGCCGCAAGGACATCACCAAAGTGATCATCAGCGATCGCGTGGTGCGCGGGGAAGAAAAGCCGAAGATCATCGCCAGCGACGGCTCGATAATTTCCTTGTCCGAGCAGATTGATCCAGCCGCCTAAACCTAGCGTTCCAATTTCGCCCGAGCACTTCATGGGCTGAAAGACAAGAGCAAGACCTCGGAATGAGAAGCCGCTCTCACTTTGAAGCTCTGCGCGTCCAGCGATGTCGCTTCTTCTCCCGCCCTTCCCCAATTGTAGGGAATGGTCCAGCGCGGCTCGAGCATTGTTACCAGCCGCAAAGCCTCATCGACTGACATGCGACCATAGCCATCAATGGGCACGAGCAGTATATCGGGGCGGAGCAGGGACATTTCTGGCACGATGTTCGAATCGCCGACGTAGTAAATGTCGTAGAAGTCAATTGATATGACAAAGCCCAAACCCTTGTCAACTTTTGGATGACGCGGGTCATTGAGGGAATAAGCCGGCACCGCTTTGATACTGGCTTTGCCCAGGCTTATGCTCTGCCAATCTCGGATAACTTGGGTGCCAGCGACGGCGCGCGCCACCGCCGCGTTGCCTATGACGGCTGTGCTAGCGCCGCGGATTTTCTCTATGTCCGCGGGCGAACAATGATCGTAATGATCATGCCCCACAAGGATGATATCCGGCGGCGAATCTGCCTGTACGACGCGCCAAGGGGCAATCTGTATGCGCGGATGCCCATCTATAAGAAAACTGCTATGACCTTGCCATTTGATTTTTTCTATCAAAGACTGATGCCCCCTAGGTGTCTGATACTGCAACGATGTGAATTTGGAGCGGCATCTGTTGCCTCAATTATAGTTTGTTTGGCGGGCTTTGGAAATCTAATCGCTGTGCTTGTCAGTGCAATTGCAGCAATAATAATATGCTGCGATTGCCATGCTGTCGGCGGCGGTTTGCCAGCTAAGCAGGATGCGTCTACAATCGGCTGGAAGACTCGTGTATGCTCTTTGGCTTAAGCAATTGTGGGCATGATGCTGATAGCAGCTCGGATGACTGTTCGGATGAGGACAAGGATGACGATTTGGATGACTATTCAGATTGAACGGCTATGCTAATCGACGAAGCCAAAATATTTGTCGCTAGCGGCAAGGGCGGCGATGGCATGGTGTCCTTTCGGCGAGAGAAATATGTGCCGCGCGGCGGACCCTCGGGCGGGAGCGGCGGCCGCGGCGGCGATGTCATCCTGCAAGCCGACAGCAATCTTAACACGCTGTATTTCTTCCATCGGCGGGTGCATTTCAAAGCGAAAGCGGGCTCTAGAGGCGGTTCCAGCAACAAGACTGGTGCCGACGCCGACGCGCTTTTGGTGCAGGTTCCCCTGGGGACTGTCGTGAGAGAGGCGCAGACAGGCGCGGTTCTCGCGGATTTGGTAACGGAAGGCGCGCAGGTAGTTGTCGCCCGCGGCGGACGGGGCGGCCGCGGCAACGCATTCTTCAAGACCGCTGCCAATCAAGCGCCGCGGCTAGCGGAAAAAGGCGAGCCGGGTATAGAACAGTGGCTGACCTTGGAGCTCAAGCTGATTGCCGATGTCGCGCTGGTGGGCTTGCCAAATGCCGGCAAATCAACTTTGCTCTCGGTTGTCAGCAATGCCAAGCCGAAGATCGCGGACTATCCTTTTACGACCTTGCAGCCGAACTTGGGTACGGTAATTTATGACAACAAAGATTTGATTTTCGCTGATATTCCGGGGCTAATCGAAGGCGCGCACATGGGCCTTGGCTTGGGGCAGGCTTTTTTGCGGCATATCCAAAGAACACGCATGATTATCCACATTCTGGATGGCTCAACTGAGGACCCGGTCGCCGATTACAATCAAATCAAAGCTGAACTGGCGCTCTTTGACGAGCGGCTGGCTGAACGCCCGGAAATTGTCGTCTTCAACAAGCTCGATTTGCCCGAGACGCGCGAGTATTTGCCACTTTTGCAGGAGCAATTGGCGGAACACGGCCTGCTTGATACGCTGGCGATTTCGGCATTGACGCGGGAAAACATCAAAAAATTGATTCAGCGCGTGTTTGAGATGACGCCAGCAACAAGAGACCTCTTCCTGCATCCGGTTAGCGATACGCCGGTTTACGAGCTCGATGACAGCGATATCGCTTTCGAGATAAATCGAGAAGATGAGGTCTTTTATGTTAGCGGCGCTGGCATCGAACGGGCAGCCGCCATGACTTATTGGGATTATGAAGAAGCGGTTGCGCGCTTCCAAAAAACGCTGGAAACGCTTGGCATCGCCCAAGCCTTGACGGAGGCGGGCATTAAAGATGGCGATACGGTCTATATTGGCGAACACGAACTTGAGTGGTCGGAATGAGTTCGGAGCAAATCTAAGTAATTTCGAATTGAATTTGGATTGAAGTCGGACTGAAGGCAGATTGAAGGCGGAGCAGGGACAGCGTGAAGCGAGAGCGAATTGGCATATTGGGCGGAACCTTCGACCCACCGCAGATGGGACATCTCATCTTGGCGGAGTACAGCCGAGAGACTTTGCAGATGGATCATATTCTCTTTGTGCCGGTAGCCGATCACCCGGTCAAGCTGGACGCAACGCGGCTGCCAATTAAGCATCGCTTGGCTATGCTGCAGCTCGCTATCAAGTCCAATCCGCATTTCAGCATTTCGCGTGTGGATATTGATCGACCAGGTCCGCATTACTCGGCGGACACGATCAATCTCATACGCGCACAATATGCCAATGCCGAGCTATTTTTTGTCATGGGCGGGGACAATCTGCGCTCGCTGCCGACATGGAAGCGCGCGCGCGACCTGTATCGCTGCTGCCGATTGGCAGTCATGAAACGGGCGGACGAAGATATCACGCCGGCTATGCACGATCATGATTTGCCGGGGCTATCGCAGCAAGTTGACATCGTCGATGTGCCAATGCTCAGTATGTGGCTGTCTTCGACCTTTGTGTCGGAGCGACTGCGCGCCGGGCTCAGCGTGCGCTATCTGGTGCCAGATGAGGTGCTGGAATATATCGACCGCTGCAATCTTTATCGTTGAGCTGAGATGAAACGCATTCTGCACGCGGCGCTGCTTTTGCTCGCTTTATTTGAGACGGCGCTAGGCGCGCTGGCGCAAGACCGGGCAATTCCCACTTTGCGCGTGCCCACGCTTGTGCCAACTTCCTTGCCCCAAGTGCCCACGGACGCGGCACTTATAATTTCCGCAATCGCGGAGATTGTGGAAAAGGGCGAGCTGCGCGCGGGCTTGCTCTTCAATGATCCCCCCTATAGCGAGTTAAGCCTGCAGGGCGAATTGCGCGGCTTTGACGTCGATGTCTTGCGATTGCTGGCAGAGACTTGGGAAGTGGATTTGCAGCTCGTGCAAGTTACGCGGCAAAAGGCCATCGACCAGCTTGAGCGCGGCGACGTGCATGTGGTTGCTGCCGCGCTGGTGCATTATCGCGAGCAGAGCGACCAAGTCGAGTTCAGTCAAACATACCTGACCGGCAAGCAAGCGCTGATGACGCGGGCTGACAGCGCCTTCACAGAGCCCATTGCTCTATTCAATAGCAATGATAGCAAGAATAGCAAGCTAGGCTTTGTACTGGGGACGCGCGCTGAAACGGCGCTTGGGCATTGGGAAGCGCGGCTCGGGGCTGCGCTCGATAAAGCGTCTTATCTCACGCTGGACAAGGCAATGGCGGCGCTGTCGCGTGGGGATGTCGCAGCCATTATTGGCGAAGAGCAAGATTTGCTGGCGGTCTCCCGCCCATTTGCCGAAGAATATCGCATCCTTGACGAGCCGGTGCTGGTCGAACACCATGCGCTGGCAACGAGGCGACAAGACGCCAATCTGCGCAACTTGTTGAATCGCAGTATTCAATACTTGTTTGAAGGCGGGCAACTGGAAGACCTTTATCGCGAGTATTTCCCCAGCCAGGATTATCAAGCCGAGATTGCCCAGCGCTGGCAAAACCTGGACGGGCGACCGCAGCCCGGGCAATTCCCAACCGCAATCAGCTATCCGACGCAATATTCAATGCCTAAAGTTTTGCAAGCTGCTAGCTTGAGAGTTGGCGGATTGATTGACGACGCCGCGCCAATCGCCCAGCATCAAGCTAATCTTGCGCGGCTGAATCGCGAGCTTGTGAACGAAATCGCGCGCAGATGGAATGTGAACCTAGAGTGGCAGGACGCGGAAGGTGAAATAGAGCCAGCATTTTCGCGATTGCAAAATGGCGAGCTTGACCTCGTCATCGGTGTGAAGCCCGACTGGCGCTGGGCAAATGCGGTGGATTATGTCGCGCCATATCTTCTGCATGGCGACCGCCTCATGGTCCCAGCCAATTCTAGCATCGCCGGCTTCAATGACCTGCGGGGGGGATGGATTGGCATCATGATTGACGATGAATCAGCCCGCGATCGCGCGCAGGCTTGGGCTGACAGCATCAATGCTACTGTACGGTTCTACCAGACCCGAGCGGCTGATGCGGCGCTGAATATACTGGAATATGATAACGCTGACGCCATCTATGCCAATAGCCTGGCGCTGATGCCTCATCTCGCAGCCAATCCCAACACGTTGAAGCTGACGGAGCGCTGGTATAGCCGTTCGTATTATGCCTTCGCTGTCAGGCAGAATGATCGCGATTTTCGCTTGCTGCTGGACTATACTGTGCAGGAACTAATCACCGATGGCACGCTGCGGCGGCTTTCCGCGCCAATGCTGCTTGCGGATGAGTCACTGGCACATCTTGTCATTCCGGGCGCGCCGTCATTCGCCGGCATTAACTTGGCTGGAGCCTAAGGCGATGCTGCGCACGCAGGACGATGCCGACGCCCATCACCAAGACAATGCTGCCGCCTATCTGAGTCAGCGTCGGCGTCTCGCTCAAAATAAGCAGAGCCCACAGGACACTGAGAACGGGCACAGTCTGCGCCGTGACGGTCAATGTCGTTGGCGACAGGTAGCGCAGCACATAATTCAGCACGCCGTGGCCGATAATCTGCGCCAGGACCGCCAGCAGCAGGACCCAGAAATAACCCTGCCAGGCGTACCCCAGTATTGGCGTGGCGCTGAAAGCGATTATGAGCAAGGTTGTGATTGCCCCACTGGTGTATACCAGCCAGATATAAGGCACGAAGGAGACACTGCCGCGTACCTTGCGTCCGATGATGATGTAAAAGGAAGCGGAGCAGGCGCTGATGAGCGCCATGATGAGTCCCAGGCTCGGCGTGCCGCCTGCCATCGGCGGCGCTTCGCCCGTGGTTGCCAAAGAAATCAAGATTGCGCCGACCAGCGCGACGAATACCCCTAGCCATACCGAGCGCTTCAGTTGGGCTTTGAGGACTGCCACTTCCAGAATGGCGACCCAAATCGGTATTGTGGCGATTAAGGCTTGTCCAATGATGACGCTGATATGCTCCAGCGACGCCGCGTTGAGAGTGATATTGAAGGCAAACATGGCACCAGCGAAGATTGCCAGCCAACGGCTATGCGCTGGCATGGCGCGGATGTCGCCGGCATATTTGTGCCAGACATAAGGGGTGAAGAAGAGCGCGCCGGCTATCATGCGCCCGCTGGAAATCAGTGCCGGCGGCACATCATGCTGCAAGGCGAAGCGAATGCAAATTGGACCAAATGACCAAGACAAGGTCGAAAGCGCCACCAAAATCCAAATCCGCGACGATGGCTGGTCCAGTCTATGGCGCATTGTCAATGCCTGTCGCCGCCTTTGCCCGCGCTTGTCGGATTTCGCCGCGGCTCGCCAAGACGACGCCTAGTATAATTATCAGGCTGCCCAAAATCTGCTGATTCGGCGGCAATTCGCGGAACAGGACAAGCGCCAGCAGCGCGCTGCCAATCGGCTCTAGCTGCGAAAACATGCTGACCAGCGCGGCGGGGAAGTACTCGAGCAGGTAATTCAGAGACGAGTGGCCAATGAGCTGCGGAACCAAGCCCATTGCCAGCAAGATAAGATACCCTTCCATGCTGTAGCCAAGCACCGGCGTAGACCTAGCCAGCATAACCGCAAGCGTGGCGGCGGCAGCGACGCTGTATACAAGCCAGACGTAGGGGATGACCGGCAGACTGGCGCGCAGCTTGCGCCCTATCAGCATATAGACGGATACTGACAGCGCGCCCAGCCAGGCAAGTCCAGCGCCAGTCAAGGTCCTGTTATCCGCGCCCGGTGCCAGCAGCGCCTTTAGTTGCGCTTCGCCCTGTGGCAAGCCGATTAATGCGCCACCCAGCAGCGCCACGATCAGTCCCAGAACGACCAGTCGCGATAGCCGAATACGCAGGAAGATGACCTCGAGAATCGCTACCCATATCGGACCGGTCGAAACGATGACAACGCTAACCAGCACGGTGGTGTATTGCAGCGATGTTACCCAAGCGGTGAAGTGCAGCGCCAGGCAGATGCCCGCGATGGCTATCAAGCTCGCGTCGGCGCGGGAAAGCGCACTTAAGATGGCTCGATGCCGCCGCAGCGCAATCGGGCTGAGCGCGAGCGAGGCGATAAGCAAGCGCGCCGCGACGATGAGCAATGGCGGCATGTTTTGGTCGAGGGCGAAGCGAATCAAAATGGCGGCGGACGAGGTGGCGACGATGGCGATGACAACCGCGACGTAGGCTTTGTAGGGTGTAGCTGGCGATTGCTCGGATAAGTCCTTGGTTTTCAAGCCGCGCTCCTGATGACAGTGGGCTAATCATTATGGGAATGTTAGGAATTGCAAGTCGGAATCCCGCGATTGTCTTGGCGCGCAGACAGGGCAATCGCTTCTAAAATCCATAACTGTCGAATTTAACATCAAACTGATGAATTGTAGGGGCGAGCCACGGGACTCTGTTCAAATACTCGATTTCCCCCACCCCAAGCCCGTTCGCCATAGAGATGGCGAGGAGGGGCCGGGGTCACGTAGACATAGACCTACGGGATGGGGGTGTTTTTCAACAGAGTCCATGGCTCGCCCATGAAATTGGGTGCAAAATCGTGGGCGAATCACAGAATCGCCCCTACATTGCGTCCTTTATTGGCATATTTTCGGATAATTCGCGGAGTTCTTGGTGCCTCAGTGTTGAAATATTTTGATGCATTTGCCCTGGCGCGGCAGAGCAAAATAGTGGTGAAAACGGGATTTTCTATGCTAAAATGGGCTTGTCAATTTCGTAAAGCAATAGAGTACAGGAGAAAGAAGAATCATGGCTTTCGAATTACCGTCTCTTCCCTATGCGCAGGACGCGCTGGAGCCGCACATTGATGGCCGCACCATGGGCATTCATCACGGCAAGCATCATGCCAGCTATACCGGCAATCTGAACGGCGCGGTTGAGGGTACTGACCTTGAAGGCAAGAGCATTGAAGACATACTGGCAGACTTGGATGCGGTGCCCGAGGCTATCCGCACGGCTGTCCGCAACAACGGCGGCGGCTACGCCAACCACAACTTGTTCTGGCAGGTCATGAGCCCCGACGGCGGCGGCGAGCCAAGCGGCGCGCTAGCCGATGCCATCAACAGCGCCTTTGGCAGCTTCGATGACTTCAAGGCGGCGTTCTCGGCGGCGGCCGCCACCCGCTTTGGCTCGGGCTGGGCTTGGCTGGTCGCGGACGGCGGCTCGGTCAGTGTATGCTCCACGCCGAATCAAGATTCACCCTTGATGGCGGGCAAGACGCCCATACTTGGGCTTGACGTCTGGGAACACGCCTATTATCTCAATTACCAGAATCGGCGTCCGGATTACATTGCGGCTTTCTTCAATGTCATTAACTGGGACAAAGTAGCGGAGAATTTCGCTGCGGCTGGCTAGGATGTAAGAACATTGCGACACAGCGAATCTTATGGTTCGCTGTGTTTTCTGTTATCGGGATTATATTTTCGGAGTTTTATGGCGCTTGATAAGCGTAATTTGAGCCGCCGCGACCTATTAAAATTGGCGGCCGCGGGCAGCCTGAAGGCTGGGCTTATCCATAGCCCTTATGTGATTTTGGCCAGTGAAGAGCAAGTGGCTGAAGAAAATAGCGTCGACTGGCGATTTGTATTGCCAGAATTGCCCTATGACTATGATGCCTTAGAGCCGCATATCGATGCCCGCACCATGGGCATTCATCACGGCAAGCATCACGCCAGCTATACCGGCAATCTGAACGGCGCGGTTGAGGGTACTGACCTTGAAGGCAAGAACATTGAAGACATACTGGCAGACTTGGATGCGGTGCCCGAGGGCATCCGCAGGACAGTGCGCAACAACGGCGGCGGCTACGCCAACCACAACCTGTTCTGGCAGGTCATGAGCCCCGACGGCGGCGGCGAACCAAGCGGCGCGCTGGCGGATGCCATCAACAGCGCTTTTGGCGGATTTGCGGATTTCAAGACTGCGTTTGCGGCGAGGTCTGCCAGCGTGTTTGGCTCGGGCTGGGCTTGGCTGGTCGCGGACGGCGGCGCGCTGCGCATAGAGACCAGTGCAAATCAGGATAGCCCCATGATGGCGGGTAAGACGCCAATCCTGGGCATCGACGTCTGGGAGCACGCCTACTACCTCAACTATCAGAATCGGCGTCCGGATTACATCGCCGCCTTTTTCAATGTAATCAACTGGGACAAAGTGGCAGAGCATTACGCCGCGGCAACATAAATACGCTTGTCGTTCTCAAGCAAGTCAAAGAGCGCTACAATGGCAGCGCTCTTTTTTGTTTCTGGGCTTGGATTAGGAGAAGGCTGTGATGGCTGAATTTCGCATAGAGAATGATTCGCTCGGCGAGGTGCGGGTGCCCAAAGGCGCGCTCTATGCCGCGCAGACGCAACGCGCGCTGGAGAATTTCCCGATAACGGGCATGAATCCGCTGCCGGCTTTCATCTGGAGTATGGCTTTAATCAAGCGGGCTGCGGCTGAGGTCAACATGGAACTGGACTTGCTTGATGCGGAGCTGGCGCGGGCAATCATCCAGGCGGGCGATGAAATCATCGCGGGCAATCATCATGAGCATTTTGTGGTCGACCCGTTCCAAGCCGGCGCTGGCACCAGCCATAACATGAACACCAACGAAGTCATGGCAAACCGCGCCAACCAGATTCTCGGTTACTCCGTGCAAGCCAGCGACAAACCGGTACATGCCAATGACCATGTGAACATGGCGCAATCGACTAATGACACGATACCGACGGCGATTCGGCTGGGCGCGCTATGGCGGCTGGATGAGCTGCTGGCGACGCTGCGGCGCTTCGTCGCGGTAACGCGCGGCAAAGCGGCGCAATGGGATGATGTGGTCAAGACCGGGCGCACGCATTTGCAGGACGCGGTGCCGATTCGGCTGGGGCAGGAAGTGGGCGCATGGGCGACAGCCATCGAGCGCGGCAGCGACAAGGTCCGATTCGCGGCGCAAGGCTTGCGGCGGCTGGGCATCGGCGGCACAGCGGCGGGCACCGGCTTAAACGCGCATCCGGACTATCACCGGCGAATGGTCGCCAAGCTGAGTGAATTAAGCGGCATTGAATTGCATGAGAGCGATGACCTGTTCGAGTCGATGCAGTCCATGCAGGACGCGGTTTTTTTCAGCGCGGCGCTGCGCAACCTGGCGATGGATTTCACGCGCATAGCCAACGATGTGCGCTTGCTGAGCGCGGGACCGACGACCGGCATCGCCGAATTGAGCTGCCCGACGGTGCAGCCGGGTTCATCCATCATGCCGGGCAAGGTGAATCCCGTGCTAGCAGAGATGCTGAACCAGGCGATGTATCATGTCATGGGCAATGATACGACGGTGAACCTCTGCGGCGCGGCCGGGCAATTCGAGCTGAACGTGATGATGCCGGTCATCGCGCATAACCTGAACGAGATGATGACGGTGATGATTGGCGCGGTCGGCGCGTTCACGGACAAGCTGATGGCGGGTTTGGTGGTTAATCGCGAGCGGACGGCAAGCTGGCTGGCGCGCAATCCGATTTTGGTGACGGCGCTGAATCCCATCATCGGTTATAACAATGGCGCAATGGTGGCGAAGAAGGCTTTGGCCGAGGGCAAGAGCGTGCGCGCGGTGGTGCTGGAGCTGGGCTTGATGGCTGCGGATGAGTTGGACGCGGCGCTTGATGCGCGGGCGATGACGGAGGGTGGGTTGCGGGGTTGAGGGTGGGAATGGTGTGGGAAAGGTGGATGGTTGTTGGTGCGATTCCCATCTGAGAATGTAAGCTGCTAATGTGTAAGAGCGCTAGGCAAGTTGGTAATCGACAATATCCGATTGTTGCGTATACTTCCAAGCTGTCGGCGGCAACTTACAAGCTCAGTACTTGGCTGAGAGGAAATAAACTTAGAATATGAATAGAAACACCAAAATCACGCCTAGAAACGAGTCTCTATTTGATTTGGTGCGAGACGCAAGCGAAGGAAAACTCGTCCTCCCTCAGTTCCAACGCTCATTTGTTTGGTCAGAAAGTGACGTTCAGGAATTACTTGTTTCAGTATTCAAGCAGTATTTTATCGGCTCATTGCTGGTTATGGAAATGGATCCGCATGATCCCCCTTTCTCGATTCGTGCGATTGAAGGGTGTGCCATCTCCGAAAGTAGCTTAAAAGGAGTGGCTTCTAGGCTCGTGCTTGATGGGCAACAACGAGTCACATCAATATATTACGCATTTTATGCGCCGGATCTTCCGTTGAAAGGGAGGTCAAAGAATTCATCGATCTTTTTCCTTGACTTGAAGAAGTTTTTCGGTGGAAACATAGAAAACGCGATTTTTGCAAAGTACAGAAGTCGTTGTAAGCCAGACGAATTAGAACTTGGATCATGGCAGTTTACTCACCTCATAGTGCCATTGAAAGACCTATTAGACTGGTCGAAGTGGCGAAATGAGTATAGCTATTGGCTTTCTGAGGATAGAGACAAACTTCAAGCTTGGCATCAAGAAAGCGCATCTTTGTGGGAATCGAGATTTGATTCCGTATTCAAGTACAGTTCTTCGGTACTGACGCTTGATAAAGTCAATGCAAATGATAGCCGTCAACTTGAAGAAATCTGTACAATTTTTGAGAAGCTAAACAGTACAGGTGTAAACTTGTCAGTCTTCGATTTACTGACAGCACGACTTTATCCCAAGCGTGTGCATCTTGATTTATTGTGGAACGATGCCGTCGATGAGAGTGAACTACTTTCACAGTTTGATGTCAATAAATCTGATTTTGGGGTTTTCATCTTAAGATGCATGGCATTAATTCGTGGCGTAGACATAAAGAGGAGTGCGCTAATCCACTTGTCCGACGTGAACTTCAACCGCGATTGGCGTAGGGTAGTTTGCTATTTTGACGAAGCGTATAAGCGTCTTACTTCTCTTCAAGATGACGGGTTTGGCGTCTTCACACAGAAATGGCTTCCTTATACAACTGTTATCCCAACATTGGCAGCGTTACTGGCCAAACGTGACTCTTTGGACGACGCAAAAAAGGCTTTAGCCACTCGTGCAATTAAATGGTGGTATTGGGGCTCGGTATTTACTGTGAGGTATACGGGACCTGTTGAAACTGTTATGTCGCGAGACTACTTGCAGATGTGTCGATTATTTGAAGATCCAGAATATTACCCAGAAGTGTTTCAAAATACATATAATGAAGTAATACGTGAAGATGCAACTTTTAGCTTGCTTGATGTGGAACGTGCAAGCAACACTTTATATAAAGCAGTAATGTGCTTACTTGCGCTTAATGACGCTAAAGACTTTAAGAACAATGAGAGTATCACTTTCTCGCAGTTAGATGATCATCACATTTTTCCAAAAGGATATTTGAAGGACGTCGAAATAGATCCGCTTGGTGACATGTCGAAAACGGCCAAATTCAACAGTATCGCAAATCGAACTCTGATCTCTTCGAGTACGAACAAATCCATTGGAAAAAGAGCTCCGAGTGATTATCTTTCGGATGATACTGTTATTCCACAAGACCTAAAATCAGAAATATTGCGACGCCACTTTGTCGAAGATAGTTGTCTCCAAGCCTTGGAACAAAACGAATATGGTCTCTTTCTGCTAGAGCGTGAATCGACGATCAAGAATGAGATCCGCTCACTATTTGAAGATATGCCTATACCGCACCTTACAGAAGAATCCCAGAAAATATAATAGCGTGAGAAATATTCATGCACTGATCCCAAGCTAAAAACATCTCTTCCAACTTTTGACATTCATAATTGCACAGTCTGAACAAAGCCCCACGCCACAAATTCGCCATACCGCCTTAATCCCGCTATAATCCCAGCTTAGAACTTTTCCCGTCCCCACAACCCAGAAGGAGGCGCTCATTGCCAATCCCGTATACCGCGGCAACAACCCTATTTTGTATACCTCAGGAACAGAAAAGAGGAATTCTCATGAAAAAACTGCTACTTCTGCTACTCATCATCGCTTTGCTGCCCGCGGGCGCGCTCGCGCAGGACATGCCCCACGCTGGCGCGGAAGTCGTTACCACTTTCATGCAGTCCGGCACCTACGACGTGGGCGCTGAACAACTCGAGCCCGGCTTCGAAGAAATGACCGGCATCGAACTTGAAGTTGTGGCCTCGCCCTTCACAGTCCTGGTACAGAACCACATCACCGACCTGACAACCGGCACCGGCGAATTTGACGTCATTTCCGGCGACTTCTGGATCGGAAGCGTCTGGGACCAGATGCACCCGCTGGACGAGCTCATTGAGCGCGATATGTGGGAAGCCAACATCATCGAAGGTCTGATGCAGCCAGGTCCCTCCGGCTACTATGACGGCAAGCGCATTGGCATCCCCTACAGCGCCGATGCCTATGGCTTAATCTATCGCACTGACATCTTCGAGGAAGCCGGCATCTCGGCTGACTGGGAGAATTGGGACGAGTTTTTCGCAGCGCTGGACGTTTTGGATGCGCACTTGGAAGGCACGGACATCGCGCCTAACGTATTCGCTTTTGGCGCTTACGAACAGACGCCGGCGATTTTCCTGGGCATGTACGATGGTTACCTGGTGGATGCCGAGGGCAATTATGCCCTGGATCACGACAAAGCGGTTGCCGCCTTGAACAAGATGAAGAGCCTGCTGGATTACAATCCCGAAGGCGCGACCGGCTTGAGCATCGACGAAGCCAATTCGGTCTTCTTGACGGGCAATGCCGCCACCATGATTTGCTGGGTCAGCTTTGTGCGCGCCGATGCCCAGAACCCGGATGCGTCGCTGGTTGTCGATAATTGGGCGACCGCGCCATTCCCAGGACCAGGTTTCCCCTTCTTGTCGGCTTGGAACCTCTTCATTTCGGGCTACAGCGAGAACCCCGACGCGGCTTGGGAATGGGTCAAGCATTACATCAACGAAGAAGAAGCCAAACGACGCTTTGTCGAATTGGGCGTCGGCTCGCCATTCTTGAGCACCTACGAAGATCCCGAGCTGATTGATCAATACAGCCACGACTTCCCCAATATGGTCGCCAACCTAGACCGGGCAGAATCCGTGCCTTGGATCTTCGCCGCCTTCGAGATCTTCTTCCGTCACATGGGCGAGTTCGTTGTCGACGCGGTCGATGTGGAGACCATGCTCGCGAATACGCTGGCGGATTGGTCGGAACTGGAAGTTCCTGAAGGATTGGTACAATCTGCCGCCGCGCAAGGGCAGATGCAAGAGGGCTAGCCTAGAGGGCTTGTGTAGGGCTTGTGTGATGAAGCGGGGGCTTAGGCTCCCGCTCATTCATTATGCTCATTACCCGCATTACCCTCATTTCGGTCATTTCAGGCAATTATGCTGATATGCGCTCGCTTCCGCATTCCAGCAGCGCAATCCAGTTTAGAGCGCATTGAATATGTCCAGGTCATCTAGCGCGAAACGCGCATATTCGAGTTGGCATCGCCGCCACGATTTGCCTTGGCTGGTTCTTTTTGTTTTGCCTGCCTTCGTGATTGTGGTGGTGGTGCAATTCTATCCGCTGTTGTATTCAGCATTTTTGTCTGTTCAAGATTGGGTCTTGACCGAATCGCAGGTCCCAAAAGGTTTCGTCGGCTTGGACAATTTCGCGCACGAGCTGGGCGATACAACTTTTCAGCGCTCGGTGCGCAACAGCGTCATAATCACCGGCGCGGCTCTCGTCCTAGAGATGCTGCTGGGAATATGCCTGGCTTATCTCACCATGGGCTCGAGCTGGCGCATGCGCTCGATTCGCACGCTGCTCATTTTGCCGATGGTGATCGCGCCGGTGGCAGCTGGCACATTGTGGCGCATCATGCTCAATTCACGCGCCGGGCTGGTCAACCACCTGCTGAGCCTGATTGGCATCAAGGGGCCGGAATGGCTGGCGGCACCGGACTGGGCAATTGTCTCGGTCATTTTGCTGGATACCTGGCAATGGACGCCCTTTGTCCTGCTGGTTGTTGGCGCGGCAATCGCCAGCATCCCCAGCGACTTGCTAGAAGCGGCGGCGATTGACGGCGCGTCGCGCTGGAAGACTTTCCTATATATCGAGCTGCCGCTCTTGATGCCGTTGCTGCTGCTGACCTTGGTCTTCCGCATGTTGGAATCGCTGCTGTCGCTGGATTCGATTTATTCGCTAACCAATGGCGGACCCGGCTACAGCACCTACACATTGACCTATTACATCTATACGCTAGGGCTGCGTAGCTTTGACTTTGGCGGGGCAGCCGCATCATCTTGGCTGTTTATGATTTTTGCCACATTTTCGATTGGGCTGGTCTTCTGGTACCAGCGCAAGGACTGGTGACGCGGTGAATCGACGCCGAACTCCCAAACAGCGCTTGCTGGCGCTGGCGCATGGACTCATCTTATTCGTCGCCTGCCTTGTGGTTTTGGTGCCGCTTGTGTATTTGCTGATTAACAGCCTCAAGCTGCCGCGGGAATTTTTGACCGTGCCGCCGACGATATTGCCGACGCAAGTTACCTTCGAGCATTATGCCGAGCTGTTTGAAGACAGCAAGACAATTCGCTACTTCCGTAACAGTTTGACTGTAACCCTATGGACGACCGGCATTACGATTATCTCCGGCACACTGGCGGCTTATGGACTGGCACGCATGCGGCTTCCCGCAAAAATACTTGGCGCGGTAACTTTTATTTTCTTGTTCATCCGATTTTATCCCCGTGTAACGACGGTTATCCCGTTTTTCTTGGTAATGCGCGAGCTAGACCTGCTGGATTCCGTTTGGGCGATAATCATTGGCCATTTGGGCATCACGATTCCCTTTGTTACCTGGCTGATGCTGGTTGTATTCCAAGATTTGCCGGCGGAAATCGAAGAAGCGGCCATCGTCGATGGCGCGAGCGTCTGGCAGCGCTTCTGGCGGGTGGCATTGCCAATTGTGATGCCGAGCGTGTCGGCCGCGGCGATTTTGACGGCATTTTTGTCCTGGAACGAGTTCCTCATCGCCTCGAGCGTCGCGCGGCGCAAAGCCAGTGTGCTGTCTATCGCTGTGGCCAGTTTTGTCAGTGACAAGGGCATACAGTGGGGACCGATGGCAGCCATGAGCGTGGTGATGATTGTGCCAATGATCGTATTCGCGCTCTTCGCGCAAAAGTACTTGATTCGCGGCATTACCTTTGGCGCTGTCAAAGGCTGAATCCACCTGAAAACATAGTGCTGGCCCTCGGCGGCAAAGTCATCGCTATCCCAGCAATAACTTGAAATTGCATGCGCTTTGATTCCGGTGCGTTTGCTCGGTCGGCTATAGAACAGCGCATTGTGCATCGGCGCTAGCGGCTGTAATATGCGGGGGATGTACAAACTACTCGGCTTGACAGCGTTCGCCTGCCTTATGCTGTGCGCATGCAATCTCGGCAGTGTTCCCTCTGGCGCGGAGGCGACGCCAGCGGAGACGCCCAACCCGCGCCTCGCCGTTACTATTTCCTCCGCGCCTATAATCCAACCTTCAGACCTAGCCGCAAGCGCAGCCTCTAAGGCAGCCGCAAATGAAACCGCCGCCCCCGCCGAAGCCACAGCCGCCCATCCCTATGCCTGCGGCGAGGATGATGGCGAGCGCGCCGCTCGTCAAATTGCCGCCCGTGTTGATATTGATTATGCGCAAAAAGCGGCTGATGTCGCGCAAAATCTTTCCTTTAGGAATCGTGAAGACGCGCCATTGGAGTCAATAATTCTGGACGTGCAAGCCAACCAATGGGATGGCAGCTTTGTACTGCACGAGTTATTGATCGACGAGCACCCCGCTTTCTACGAATTTGACGCGAACCGCCTGGAAATCCCGCTCGCGATTGCCCTGCCGCCGGGCTGCGCGATTGCAATCGAATTGCGCTTCCGTTTGCTGCCCGATGTGATACGAGATGGCATGCGCGCCTTCCGCGGATTTTACGGCTACAGCCCGCGCCAACTGAATTTGGCGCATTTTCTGCCAAATGTCACCGCGCGCATAAACAAGCAATGGCGCATTCACAGCCCGGCGACAATCGGCGAGCAGATCGTTTACGATGTTGCCGATTGGCAAGTTGAAGTGCATGCCCATGGCGCGAGCGAAGACCTGAAACTGGCCGCGCCGGGACTAATCAAGGAAATAGGAACGGGTGCCTGGCAAGTCGAATTGCGCCAATCGCGCGATTTCGCAATAAGCCTAAGCGAAGCCTTCCAACTGCATGAGGGCATTAGCGCGAGCGGCATTATTGTCGCGGTTTATACGCTGAGCGATTCGCAAACCGGTGTCAGCATAAACGGAAGGGATAGCGCATCCCATGTTGTGGCCGAGACGATTCGGGCGCTGGATTTGTTCGAGAAGCGCTTTGGCAAATACCCACGCCAGCGCCTAGTCCTTGTCCAGGGCGATTTTCCCGATGGCATGGAATTCACTGGGCTGGTTTTTGTGGGTTCGGCTTGGTTCGCCCAGTTTGACGGCACGCCCAATAACTATCTGACGCTGGTATCCATTCACGAAATCGCTCATCAGTGGTGGTACGCGCTGGTTGGAAGCGATTCCGCCCTGCACCCCTGGCTGGATGAAGCCTTGGCGACCTACAGCGAATACCTGTTCTTTGAAACGTATTATCCAGCCGACAAGAACTGGTGGTGGACTTTTCGTGTTGCGGGTTATTTCCCTCAGGGCGATGTCGACAGCGTAGTCTACGAATTTAATACCTTTCGCGAATACATCAACGCAATTTACCTGCGCGGCGTGCAAATGCTGCACAACCTGCGTGAAGATGTCGGCGACGAGCAATTCTTCCAAATGCTGCGCAGCTATGCCGAGCTTGGCGCTGGTAAAGTTGTCGAGCCAAAATTGTTCTGGGCTTTGCTGCCCGCGGAACAAGCGTCATTAACTGCCGAAACGCGCGGCGAATTCCTGCGCGATCCTGGCGTGGATAGGCTCTTTGCGCTTGCGGAAACTGCCGACGGCTAAGCGCGAGAACCTGTTGCGCAGGTCCTTTGTGATAGGCCAGACTTAGCCAGTCGTTTTCATGCCCGCGGCAATGCCATTGATCGTAGCCAAGGTCGCGCCTAATACCGCGTCGCGTTGCTCATCATCCGCGTCTAGCTGGCGCAATTCTCGTAGCAGCGCAACTTGCATGAAATTGAGCGGATCGACATAAGGATTACGCCGTTCGATCGAGGTCTTAATTGCCGCCATATTCGACAGCAAGCCATCCTGCTGGGTAACTTGCATAATCATGGCGCTGCTGCGGGCATGTTCGTTCTTGATGCGTTGGAAAAAGCGCTCGCGCAGTTGCGGTGGCTCGACTAACGAAGCGTATAGCTCGGCAATGCCCATATCCGCTTTGGCGACATCCAACTGGGCATTGTCGATGATGGCTTTGAAAAAAGACCAATTCTGATACATCTCGCGCAGGCGCGCCATGCCGTCGGCATGATTTTCGCGGAAGCCATAAAATGCGCTGCCGATGCCATACCAACTGGGCACGATGGCGCGGCTCTGCATCCAACTGAACATCCAGGGGATGGCGCGCATGGCGGCGAACCCGCCTTTTTTGCTGCGCTTGGCTGGGCGCGAACTAATCTGCATCATGCTCAATTCGTTGATTGGCGTCGCTTGCTGCCAATAGTCGATAAAGCCGTCGCTCTCATAAACAAAGTTTCGATATGCCTGGCTGCTCATCTGCGACAATTCTGCCATGGCGCGCAAATAATCTGGCGGCACGCGGCGTTCTTCTTGCAAGCCCATGCCAATCAGAACCGCGTTCATTACCTGGTTGAGATGCCGATGGGCGATGCCCTTGTTACTATAACGGTATGCGATAACTTCGCCTTGCTCGGTGATTTTGACGCCGCCGCGCAGCGACTCTGGCGGCTGCGACAAGATGGCGCGGTTAGTTGGTCCGCCGCCTCTGCCGATGCTTCCGCCACGGCCATGGAATAACTCCAGGGACACGCCTTGCTCGAGGCAGGTGCTGGTCAGGATGCGCTGGGCATTGTACAGATTCCAATTCGACGCCAGATAGCCGCCATCCTTGCTGCTGTCGGAGTATCCGATCATGACTTGCTGGCGCAAGCCACGCTTGCCAGAACGCGCAGACAAGTACTTGCGATATTCGACATTATTGAGCAGCTGCGTCATGATATGGGGCGCGCGATATAAGTCGTCAATGGTCTCGAACAGGGGCACAATATAGACATCGCTGTCGATGCCAACTTCGCGCGCGAATAAGAGCATGGTCAAGACATCGCTTGGCTGTTTTGACATGCTGGCGATAACGGTGTCAATCACGATGGAGTCATTTTGCTGATGCGCTGTGCCAATCATCTGCCAAGTGCGGATGATGCTTTGCGTTGTTTCATTGAAGCCGCTTATATCTATGGGAAAAAGAGGACGGCGATTGCGAATCTCATACGTTAGTAGCGCCTGCTTTTCTGCTTCAGGCAAGTCGAGATAGCCGTCATTGATAGCGTAGAATCGGAATATTTCGTCAAGGGCCGCCGCGTGCAAGCCGGCGTCTTCCCGCACTTCCAGCGGGACCAGGTGCAGGCCGAACAAGCGCGCCTTGCGTACCAAGCGCTGTACAGCGCCCATCGCGGCGCGACTGCCACGATGCTCCTTCAGGCTGCGCTGCACGACCAACAGATCGTCTAGCAGTTCGCGGCTAGAACGGTAGCTATCCGCTTTCAGCCGCGCGTAAATCTTGGACATCTGCTGGCGATAAGCCTCGCCTGGGAACAGTTCGCGCGCTTGGCTGTCCTGTTCCAGCGCCGCGTGCAGGGCAGGGGAGAGGCCGACGCTATCGGTGTCTTGCGTCAAGTGTTTGCTAAGATTTTCGACTTCTTCCAAGTAGAGTTGGCGGGCGGTGCGGCGCAAAGTCGCCAGAGTTTGCAGCGTAACATCAGTTGTCACGTTTGGGTTGCCGTCGCGGTCGCCGCCAATCCAGGAGGCGTAACGCAGCACCGGCGGCAATTCTGACCAATCGGCGGCTGGATAGAATTCTTCCAAGGCACCCTGCAAATCTTCATAAATATCTATCACGACATCAACAATAACCGAGCGAATGAAATAGATGCCAAAGTCGACCTCGTCGGCAACTTGTTTTTTGGTCGCGCGGATAGGGCGGGTTTGCCAGAGTTCTTCAACTTCTTCCGCCAGCTCGCCTTCAAGTTTGCGCTGTTCCCGTGGCAAGAGGTTTTGCCGGTCGCGCGCTTCCATCATCGCGGCGATGTGGCGCAGCTTGATGAGAATCTCTTGGCGCTTGGCTTCGGAGGGGTGCGCAGTTAGCACAAGCCGCAAGCGCGTCTGGTTTAGCAGCTCGCGGACTTGCTCGGCGCTTTTCCCGTGTTCCTTTAGGGTACGCACGGCGCTGCGGATTGATTCCTTGAGGGTTCCCTGCGCCTCGCGCTGGCGGATTACCCGGATGCGCTGCAAATCTTCGGCGATATTTATCAATTGGAAATAGTTGGAGAATGCCTTAATGAGCACGCTTTTGGATGCTAATGGCAGCGATTCCAGCCGCTGGGCTAGCTCGAAGGCTGCTTCGGCGTCGCCGCTGCGCCGCGCCTTCGAGACTGCTCGGATCTCCTCGACCAAATCAAATGCGGCGCTGCCTTCCTGCTCCTGGATAATGATACCGAGCAGGCTGCCCAAAGTTCGGATGTCTTGGCTCAGTGAAGAACTAGCGGCTTGTTGTCCGTCGCGCATTATTGTTTCTCCGTTGACCGAGCAGGATAGGCTTGCCCGTCCGCCGCACTATAGTCTAACTTGGCAGCCTTATCCAGAGCAATTTGCTTGTGTCCGAGCAATCTAGCCCAAATGTCAAGGGCTAAAGCAGCGGAAATACAACTGAAAATCTACACATAAATTAGAACAGCCGTCTTAATGTCCAAACCTGCGTGTCGGCGGGCTGTGTCCATGCTGCCAATAGAATTCAGATAGTAATCAGACGCAATAATTCGCTGACGATGAGCGGCTTTGTCGAAAAACTTGATGCAAATGCACTTGATGCAAATGCGATGGAAATGCCTGATTTTGCGATTGCAATCTGCTACGATGAAGACCTACATTTGGCTTAGCGCAGGTGATGACAATGCGAGAGCTTGTTGAATGCGTGGCGAACTTCTCCGAAGGGCGGCGCAGCGAAGTTGTCGACGAAATCGTCGCGGCTATCGCGTCGGTTGCGGACCTGGCAATGCTGGGATGGGAAAGCGATGTCGATCACAATCGGTCGGTCCTGACCTTTGCCGGCGAGCCCGCGTCTGTACTCGAAGCTGCCTTCGAGGGCATACGGATTGCGGCTGCGCGAATTGATATGAACTGTCATACCGGGCAGCACCCGCGCATCGGCGCGGCGGATGTTGTGCCCTTCGTGCCACTGCACAACCTGAGCATGGATGACTGTGTGCGGATGGCGCGCGCGCTGGGCAGGCGCGTCGGCAATGACCTGCGGATTCCGGTAATTTTATATGGCGCGGCGGCGCTGCAAGAAAACACGCGCAGCTTGGCGGACATCCGCCGCGGCGGGTTCGAGCGGCTGCGCGATAGCTTCGACGCGATCGATGCTGCCGAAACAAACGATTGCCTCCGTCCGGATTATGGACCGCGCAGCTTGGGCAGCGCGGGTGCCTGCGCGATTGGCGCGCGTGATACCTTGATAGCCTTCAATGTCTACTTGGCGACAGACGATATCACAATCGCGCGGCGCATCGCCCGCTCCATCCGAGCGTCTTCCGGCGGACTGCCGCATCTCATGGCTTTGGGACTTTTGGTCAAGGGCTTGGCGCAGGTATCGATGAATCTGACAAATTATCGCATCACGTCAATCCAGCAGGCGCTGGAAGCAGTGCGTCAAGCGGCGCATAAACTCGGCGTCGCTGTGCATAGCACGGAATTGATAGGTCTTGCGCCACAGGCTGCGCTATCCGCGGCGGACGGCGCGTGGATTCAGATTGACAATTACAGCCCGGAACGCGTGCTTGAGTATCAACTCGCGCGTCATTTCGGGGCTTAATCTTAATTGCGGCTGAATTGCGCCTGAATTGCGCCGTCGCTGAGCCGCCGTTGACTTTGTAGTCTTCTCTGTCTTCTCCAGGTCCGACAGCATCTGTCAGTCGTTATGCGGTCGATATTGCAGCGCTTCGGCGATGTGCTGCACATGGATGTCGGCGGAGGCGTCCAAATCGGCGATTGTGCGGCTCAGCTTGAGCACGCGGTGGTAGCTGCGCGCGCTCAACTGCAGTTTGCGCACGGAAAGGGTCAAGACCTGGCGCGCTTCCGCCGTCAAAACGCAGTATTGGTCAATTTCGCTGACGGTCATATCGGCATTGGCAAATAAACTGGCATAATCTGCAAAACGGGCAATTTGTATTGCGCGCGCGGCTTCGACGCGCCGCCGAATATTCGCCGAGCTTTCGCCGCCGCCGCGCCCCATCAGCTTGTCAAATTCCACCCGTGGCACGTCCACGTGCATATCAATGCGGTCCAATAATGGACCGGAGATCCGTGTCTGGTAGCGCTTGATTTGATTGGGCGTACAGTTGCAGGCGCGCGTCGGGTCGCCATAGAAGCCGCAAGGACAAGGATTGCGCGCCCCAACCAGCAAGAAATTTGCCGGGAAGGTGATGCTGCCTTGGGCGCGGCTGATGGTTACAACTTTGTCTTCGATTGGCTGCCGCAGCACTTCCAAGACTTTGGACGGCAGTTCATTGATTTCGTCCAGGAATAGTACGCCGCGGTGCGCGAGGCTGATTTCGCCAGGTTTGGGCATGCTGCCGCCACCGACCAGCCCAACTTGCGAAATCGTATGGTGCGGCGAGCGGAAGGGGCGCTGCCGAATCAAAGGATTGTCTTGCGTTAGCATGTCCACGATTGAATAAATGCGCGTAACTTCCAGGGCTTCTTGCAGGGTCAGCGATGGCAGGATGCCGGGCATAGAGCGGGCTTGCAGGCTTTTGCCAGCGCCCGGCGGACCCGAAAGCATGATATTGTGGTTGCCAGCAGCGCAGACTTCCAGCGCGCGTTTGACATGTTCCTGGCCGCGGATGTCGGCGAAGTCGACCAGCCCCTCATCCAATATATCCCGCGCATTATTATCTGACAGATTGGTGCGATAAGGCTGAACAGGGTTCAACTGATACAAGTGCTCTACCAATTGTCCGATGGAACGCACGGGTATGATTTTGACCCCTTCGATCAAGCCGGCTTCGGCGGCATCGTCTTCTGGTACATAAACGGTCTCGAAATCATGCTGCCGGGCGGTGTAAACCATTGGCATCACGCCTTTGACGTGGCGAATGCTGCCGTCCAGGGACAGCTCGCCGATGAACAAGGCATTTTCCAGCGTATGCAGAGGGATTTGATCAGTCGCCGCCAGCACGCCGATAGCGATTGCTAAATCGTAAGCGGGACCGTGCTTGTGGATGTTGGCGGGCGAGAGGTTGACAACATAGGACTTGTTGGGGAAGCGCAGACCACTGTTGCGAATAGCCGAGCGGGCGCGCTCTTTGCTTTCTTTGACGGCTGTACCCGGCAAGCCGACCAAATGAAAACTCGGCAGTGAAGCGCGGGGATTAAAATCGGTTTGCACCTCGACAATTTGTCCGTCCAAGCCGATGACAGCGCAGGTGTTGACGATTGCTAGCATGATGTCTCCAGGTTCGGCGCATATTTGTTTCCATATTATAATACAAGCTGAAACTTTTACTATTCTTTAGATAAATAAACCACAAAGGCACAATGAACACAAAGAACACAAAGAACACAAAGAACATCAATATCGAACTGAAGTTGAGGAATTAGTCGCAGCTGGGCTGCTGCGCTTGTAAAAAGGGGATGATGCCGCCCGCGTCCAGAATGCCTTGCACCTGCGCTGGCAGGGGCGGGAAGGCGAACTTGCGCCCGTTCCATGTCAGGGTCGCATTCTTCATGTCGATTTCCAGGACATCGCCAGTGCTCACAACCGGGACAATCTGCGGACAGGCAATCGCTAGCAAGCCATTGTTGATGGCATTGCGATAGTAAATACGCGCGAAGCTGCTGGCAATCACCGCGCGGACGCCGGCATGAGCCAGGCAGGTTACCGCTTGTTCGCGGCTGCTGCCATTGCCCCAATTGCGCCCAGCCACGATTACATCGCCCGGTTGAACATTTGCCGCGAATGCGGGATCTAAATCTTCCAAGGCGTGCCGCGCCAGCTCAGCCGGATCATGGCTGACCGTGTAGGTGTACTTGCCGGGGAAGATGACGTCGGTATTGACCTTGTCGCCATATTTCCAGACGCGGTGCCTGCTTGCGGGCATGGGTTTCCTCTTGTTCTACCTAGTGTGCTGCCAATTACAAATCGGCGGGATGAATGATGTGCCCGGCGATGCAGCTGGCGGCGACAACTGCTGGGTTGGCGAGGTAGATGCGCGCGTCGCGCTCCCCCATTCGGCCGCGGAAGTTGCGGTTGGCGCTGCTGATGCAGACTTCGCCCGGTGCCAGCACGCCCATGTGATTGCCCATGCAGGGTCCGCAGCCGGGTGTGCCAATGGTCGCGCCGGCGTCAACCAGGGCAGCGATATAGCCGGCTTCGCTGGCATCGCGCAGGACCATGGACGAGGCGGGCACAACCAGCAGACGCGCGCGAACTTTGCGGCCGCGCAGGACTCCCGCTGCGGCGGCAATATCCTCCAGCCTGCCATTAGTGCAGGTGCCGATAAAGCCGAGGTCTACCCGCTTTGCGCCGATTTCTGACAAGGGCAAGACAGAATCCACAGCGTGCGGGCATGACAGCATCGGTTCGATTTGATTGAGCTCGATGTGATGCTGCTGCGCATAAATTGCGTCGGCGTCCGCGTAAAGCGCGTTTGCTCGGAAATAGGTCAAACGCTCTTGATAGTCTTGCGGCCGCGTCCGGCGCATAAGGCGCTCAAGCCAAGCCCAAATGATGTCGTCAGGCGCAATCCAGGCATTCTTGGCACCCATCTCCGCCATCATGTTCGTTAGTACCGCGCGTGAGTCGGGCGTCATCGTCTTTAAGCCGCTGCCGGCGAATTCGACCGCTTTGTAGGATGCGCCTTCCGATGAAAACTTGCCTATCAGGTGAATCGTCAGGTCCTTGCTTGTTACGCCTTTGTTGAGTTCCCCCGCGAGCGCGAAGCGAATGGTCTCGGGTACGCGCAGCCAAAGCTCGCCCGTCGCCCAAAGCGCGGCGACCTCGCTGCGGCCGATGCCAGCGCTGAACGCGCCCAGCCAGCCAAAGTGCGTGCTATGGCTATCGGCACCGAGCAGGGTCATGCCCGGACCAACCAACCCTTCTTCACAGAGCACTTGGTGGCAAATCCCGCGCCCGACCTCGAAGAAGTTTTGGATGCCATGGTCGCGCACAAAGCGGCGAACAGCCTGGTGATTGCGGGCATGGCTGGGGCTGGGCGGCGGCACGGCATGGTCAAGCGTGATTGCCAAGCGATCCGCATAACGGATGCGCCGCTGCGGCAGTTGCTCGAACAACTGCGCGATGGCGGCTGTGTTGTCGTGGCTCAAAACGAGGTCCGGCTCGATAATCACGACATCGCCGGGCTTCACGGCGCTCTTGCCGCTGGCGCGCGCGAGCAGCTTTTCCGTTGCTGTCAGGGGCATAGCGCAAGGTCCATTCGCTTAACTGCCTCCGACAGTATATTCATTTCGGATCTTGTGATTAAGTGTCGATTTACGCATCATGTCAGTCGCTATCTGTTTGCAGAGATTGCCCTGGTGTCTCGGATACTATACCGCTCTTGGCGCGCAAATGTCTGCTACAATTATCGGGTTTAGCGATTTCTCCACCATTAGCAGGTCAGATGCTCGCACAGGATCTCCAGGACAAGCTCCGCCACAATGCCGTAGTCAATCTGCTCGATGGCAGCTTTTTTGGCTTGAGCATCGTCGGGCTAGCTTCTTATGTTACCATAGTGCCTTTGTTCTTGTCCTATCTTACAGAATCAACCGCGCTAATTGGCTTTGTGGCGACGCTCTTTCATATTGGCTGGCAATTGCCGCAATTGCTGACATCCAATTATGTTGCAGGTTTGCGCCGCTTCAAACCCATGGTCTTGGCTATGACGCTCATGGAGCGGCTGCCCTATTTTGGCTTGGCGCTGGTCGCCGTAATGATTCCGACGGTTGGCGCGGAACTTGCCTTGCTGTTGACAGTATTGCTGCTCGGCGGGCAGTCCCTGGGCGGCGGCTTTACCGGCACAGCCTGGCAAAGCATGATTAGCAAAATCATGCCCGTGCATCGGCTGGGCACATTTTTTGGCATTCAATCGGCTTGCGTGAACCTGTTTGGGGCTGGCGGCGCATTGCTAGCGAGCGCGATTCTGGCGCGTATTGATTTCCCGCATAACTTTTCGCTGCTGTTTTTCATCGCCGCAATCAGTCTCATGGTTTCATTTGTCTTCCTGGCGCTGACCTATGAACCAGCTAGCGAGCCAAAGGACATCGTAGCACGAGTGCCTTGGCGGGAATTTGGAACGCGCCTGCGGGAAATCCTGCGCGCGGACGATAATTTTCGCTGGTTCTTAATCGCGCGCGGCTTGACTTCGCTAAGCCTGACTTCGGTGTCTTTTTTCACCATTTATGGCATCCGCCGCTATCAAATGACGCCGGAATTCGCCAGCGTTATGACCAGCGTGCTGCTGATTTCCAATACATTGAGCAGCACGCTGGTCGGCTGGGCAGGCGACCGCTGGGGGCATCGCCGCGTGCTGATGCTAGGCAATGCAGCGACAGTTTTATCAATTGCGGTCGCCGCGCTTGCGCCCGATGTTAGCTGGTTCTATCTGGTCTTCATCTTGATTGGCATTGTCAACACAACGCAGTGGTCGACCATTATGACCATCACGGTGCAGTTTAGTTCGGTGGCGGAACGCCCCTTTTACATTGGCATGGCGAATACGCTTATCGCGCCGGTGACGATTTTTGCGCCGATATTTGGCGGCTGGCTGGTCGACGCGGTCAGCTTCGAGCTCGCTTTTGGGCTCTTCGCCTTGGCGGGCGCGCTTTCGCTGCTGGTCTATCTCTTTCCAATGCGTGACCCAATCGACAGGTCCAAGCGGCCGCGGCAAGCCAGCTTGGTCCTAGGGGATTAGATGGGAAATAGACGTAGATTAGTCTTCTACTGGCAGCATAAGTTCGTAGAGCATATCGTCAACGTCTCGTAGTGTGATTGGACCCAGGTCGGCAAGCGCTTTCACTTGCAAGGTGACCAGGCGCAGCAAGTCGTCTGGCAGTTCGAGACCGAGCGTCGTGGCGTGGTTGCGGATGGCGTTGCGCCCGACCAGCCGATGCGCGACATCAATGATGCGGCTTTTGCCAAAGTCTTCCGGGTCAATCGCTTCATAGGTGGTTGGATTACGCAAGACAGCCTTGGTATGGACGCCGGCTTTGTGATGAAAAGCGACTTCGCCGGTAATTGGCGTATTGAAGGGAATCACGATGCCCAACTTGCGCGCTACCAACTCTTCAATTTCCGCCAGCAGGCGCAAGTCATATTTGTCTACCAAAGATTTATCGCAGGTGTACAAACGCGCGATGAGAGCGCCCATAGGCGTGATGCCGTTCCTTTCGCCGATTCCCAGCACTGTCGTGTCGATATGCGTCGCGCCGGCTTGCAAAGCGCAAAATGCGTTGGCTACCGCGCAGCCGCTGTCGTTATGTCCATGGAACTCTATGTCGCAGCTGACCACATCGCGCAGGTTGGAGATGAGGTTGTAAGTGCTAAGCGGGTCGGCAATGCCTACCGTATCGGCGACGCCAACTCGGTCAACGCCAGCCAGGTCCATCGCGCGATAGACTGTCATCACATCGGCGAAGTTGCTGCGGAAGGTATCTTCGGTACTGAAGCGCGTCTCGATGTTTTGCCCATGAAGGTACTCGACCACGCGATGTCCAATTTCAATGACTTGCTCCAGGCTCTTGCCGTGGCTGTATTCGCGCATGTAATTCGAGGTGCCGATATAAACGTCAGCGCCGTCAACGCCGCAGTCGACCGCCAGCTTGGCGTCTTCCATATCGGCGCGGATATGCGTCAGCAGCTTGAAATCACGTGGCATATCCGCCAGGGCGCGTATCGCGTCAGCGCTCTGCGGGCTGGCGACGGGCGTAGAGAGTTCCATATATTCGACGCCAAATCGGTCTAGCAATTGCGCTATCTGCTTCTTGTCGTCGATAGTGAAGTGCGTACCACGGAATTGCTCGCCTTCTCGCAAGGTCGAGTCGATGAAATGAAATTCTTGCACGGGCGCGTTTCGGTTGCGCATAAGACTCCTAAATTGAGCTACAATCGCTCGGCGGCGAATAAATTTGCCGCATAGTTAAAATAACAAGGCTTATTGTTACAGCATCTGCCCCGAATTATAGAAACTCAAGTACCGCGGTCAGCACATCAATCGCGCGCAGGTACTCATCCAAGTTGATATGTTCGTCGGGTCGATGGTCGAGCGCGGAATCGCCGGGACCATAGGCTACTATCGGACAGCCCCAGCCCGGTCCGGCGATATTCATATCCGATGTACCGGTTTTGTAAACAAAGCGCGGTGTACCGCCGCTGGCGCGTATCGCGCGGCGGAAGACCCTGCTGAGCGCGCTGTTTTTGTCCGCTGTGACAGCGCTTTCCGCGCCGCGCGTTGTGATTGTCGCGCCGTCTACGGTGTCCAGCAGCGCGGCGGCGGCGCTTGGCGCGACGCCAGGCGGCAAGCGGAAACCCAGCGTCATTTCGGCGACGCCGTTGACATCATCTTGGTAAGTGCGCATGTCGCGCAGCGATACATCCAGACGGGTGAAAATCGAATTGATTGCTTTGTTGTGTCGCGCCACGCGTTCTTTCAGGCGCAGCCAATAGTCGACCGCGATTTCGGCAGGGCTGGGCGCCTCGCCCGCGCTGTGGCTCAAGCCGCCTTGCCAACGCCAATCCACCAGCAGTCTGCCCTTGTAGCCCAGCGTGATGCGATCCCAGCGCGATGGCTCGCCGATGATGCAATAGTCGGGATGATATTTCCCCAAGACATGACGCGCGCCTTTACTGGTTGCCGCTTCTTCTTCTACCGCGCCAACCACGATGACGCGGAGGCCATCAGCCAGTTTTGCCCGCCTGGCGGCAACGGCAAATGCGCAAAGCGGACCCTTGGCGTCGACCGCGCCGCGGCCGTAGAGCTTGCGATTTTTGAGTGCGACCGGCGGGAAACCGGCGAAGGTATCAATATGTCCGAGCAGGATGATGTCGCTTTGGCAGCTTTTATCACCGCCGACAAGGCCGACCGCGTTGCCCGCTTCATCGACAAAAGCGTCGTCATAGCCAACAGAGCGCATCCAATTGACTAAGAATTCCGTTGCCTGCGCCTCTTCGCGCGAGGGGCTGGCGATAGCGACCAAATCGCGCAGCAATGCTTCCGCCGCGCCCGACGAAATCCCGCTCATAGCTTAGTCCAATACCTCGGCGATTGCGTTTAGGATGTCTTGCAGCTGCTCGCGGTTGATGATTAGTGGCGGCAAAAAACGCAGCGTGTTCAAGCCGGCGGGCAATGCCAGGATGCCGGCTGCCTGCAGCGCCCTAAGTGCCGGCGTAACGCGACCGCGCAGCTCCATGCCAATCATCAGCCCGCGGCCGCGGATTTCTCGGACAGAATTTAGCTCGAGCGCGCGCAAGCGCTCGGCGAACCAGCGTCCATTCGCAGCCGTCTGCTCTATCAGGTTCTCATCGCGCAGTGTGCTTAAGGTTGCGATTGCCGCCGCGCATGCCAGCGGATTGCCGCCAAAGGTGCTGCCATGCGTAGCGCGGGCAATCGCGCCATGCGCGGCGCGCCAACTGACGACCCCCATCGGCATGCCGCCGCCAATCGCCTTGGCGATGGCAACGATATCGGGCAGGATGCCAGCATGTTGAAAGCCGAACCAGCGGCCAGTTCGCCCCAAGCCAGTTTGAATCTCATCAAGTATCAGCATGGCACCGGCGCGGTCGCAAGCCGCGCGCAATGCTTGCAGATAGTCGTCTTTGGCTGGATGCACGCCGCCTTCGCCTTGCACGGCTTCAATCACAACCGCTGCCGTATCGTTTGTGATTGCCGCGCGCGCAGCCTCAACGTTATTGTAGGGGATGTGCCTTACCGCTGGCAGCCAGGCTTGGAAAGGCTTGCGGTATTTCGGCGTCCAGGTCATGGACAGGGCAGCGGTGCTGCGGCCATGGAAGGCGCGTTTGGCAGCGACGATGCCATCGCGCCCGGTCAGCAGCTTTGCCACTTTCAGCGCCCCTTCAATCGCTTCGGTGCCGCTATTGCAAAGAAAAAAGCGATTCAAATCGGCTGGCATAATGCCCGACAAAATATCGTAGAGTTCGGCGCGGCGATCGTTGTAAAAGGATTCTTGGCTGGTTATCAGCCGCTGCGCCTGCTCGGTGATTGCCCTAAGCAGAGCCGGATGACTGTGGCCAAGTGCTGCTACGCCCTGGCCGCTGGTGGCGTCCAGGTAGCGATTGCCTGCCAGGTCATAGACATAGACGCCCTCGCCGCGGACGAGCGCGGTGGGGCGCTTCCCATAGGCACCAGAGCCATGCTTGTCTTCTAATTCAAAGAGCCTGCTTTTGTCAATCATCTTCCGCCTCGAACTTTGTTCCCGCGCCGCGCAACGCTTTTGAAACCGGCTGACTCACGCGCCCGTCGGCGATGATGACCCGCCTCAAGCCGCCGTCCAGCGCCTCGCGCACCGCGACGATTTTGCGCTTCATGCGTCCCTGCGCCCAGGCTTCCGCGCTGTCAATCTGCGAAGGTTGCACGGCCGCAACGAAACTTGACTCATCTGGAAATTGGCGATACAAGCCTTTGACATTGCTGAGGATAAGCAGCGTTTCGGCAGCCATTGCCTTGGCGACGGCTGCGCTGGCGCGGTCGCCATCGACATTGAGCAGACCGTCTGCGCTGTTTGCCATTGGCGGCAGCACGGGCACTTGTCCCGCTTCCAGCGCGCTTTGCAATATATCGGAATTCACAGATTGAATCGAGCCACTGCAGTCATCGCGCACGATACGTACGCGCCCATTCATGACCGCGCGGATGGCTTTTTTGCGCTTGCCCGCTACAGCAACATTTTCTCCCGATATGCCAACTGCATTGACCCCGCGCTGCCTCAACGCGGATAAAACGCGTTGATTGGCTGCTTCGGCAGCGCGTACATAAATGTCGCGCAGAGCCGGCGGCGTATAGCGAGAACTATGCCCCGAGGGCGATGTTAGCGATTGCACTTCGATACCAAGGTCCTGGCACATTTGATTCATGATGGCACTGACGCCATGCACTACAATTAGGCTGCGCTGCCCGGCAATCCTAGCCAGATCGTCGCAAGTCGCGGGCAGGTCCAAGCCCGCGCCGCCGCCGATTTTGACTACAAGCAGATTATCATTTGACATTGTTTTGCTCATCACTAGGGATAGAGACCCGGGAAGGTCAACCCGGCCGTCTCGTCGAGTTCAAACATCAGATTCAGGCACTGGACGGCTGTGCCAGCCGCGCCCTTGCCCAGGTTGTCCAAAGCCGCCACCAGCACCAGATGTTTGCCATCGGCGTCCAGCTCGAAGCCGATATCGCAGTAATTGCTGCCGGCCAGGACACGCGGCTCTGGCAAGCGGTGTAATCCGGTTTTACCGCTAACCAGGCGGATGAATGGCTCGGCGCGGTAGCGAGCGCGATAGCGCTTCCAGATATCGCGCTCTGTTTGCGGCTCGCTCAGATAACAGTGCGCCAAGAGGTGCGCGCCGCGCACCATCTCGATGGCGGTAACAGCGAAATCGACTATGGAGTCCGCGCCCAGGACCATTTCTACTTCGGCTTTGTGGCGGTGGTTTGTGGCTTTATAGGTGCGTACCGCGCCGCTGCGGATTGGATGATGCGACCCGGCATTGGCTTTGTTGCCGCCTTCGGACGAGCCGACTTTGACTTCAATCATGGCGCGTTCCAGCAAGCCCGCTTTGACAAGCGGCAGCAGCGCCAAGTTTATGACCGTCGCGTTGCAACCCACACCACTGACATAATTCGCGCCGGTCAGGCTAGCCCGATTTAGCTCTGGCAATCCATATTGAAAACGATCCAGCCATCGCGGCGCGGGGTGTTCTTCACCGTACCAACGCTGATAACTGGCGGAACTGTCGAGGCGGAAATCGGCCGAAAGGTCAATGAGTTTTGGCGCCAGCGTGGCGAAATGATCGATTTGGCGCGCGGCGCTCCCGTGTGGCATCGCCAAAAATAGCGCGTCGCAAGCATCTAGGCTGTCGGGATGGCTAAACTTCAAACGCGATACATCTCTCAAGTTGGGGTGGACGCTGTGAATGTAGCGCCCAGCGCGCGCGCGGCTGCTTACTTGTTTAACTTCGACTTGGGGATGAAAATGCAGCAGGCGCAGCAGCTCCCCGCCGGTATAGCCGCTGCCGCCTAGGATGCTGGCTTGAATCACGCGACTGCCTCTACTTCCCCGATAACAAAGTCGATGACTTCCTGGGCGATGTCGACGCCGGTCGGCTCGCTGCTATTGCGGAATTCCATCGTATGATTGATTTCGTTAACGACGAAATTGCCGCCCACGTCTTCTAGCAAGTCTATAGCCAGGATGCCGCCCCCGACCGCCAGCGCCGCGCGCAGACAAATCTCGTGCAAGTTCTCGGTCACTGGGCAGTTGGTCGCCTGCCCGCCGCGGGCGGTATTGGTGATCCAATGCTTGGATGCGCGGTAGATGGCGGCGATGGTGCGATTGCCCGCCACAAAGGCGCGTATATCGCGCCCAGGTTTGTCGACGTATTCCTGCACGTAATAGATGTGATGATTGTAGCCGCCTAGGGTCTGTCGATGTTCCAGAATCGCCTCGGCGCTGTCGCGATTATGAACGCGCGCCAAAAGACGTCCCCAAGACCCAGTAACCGGCTTCAAAACGGCTGGATACTCAACATCTTCAATGGCTTGCATGGCGCTTTGCGGCGTGAAGGCGACGCGTGTATGTGGCTGTGCGATGCCCTGCGAAGTGAGCGCGATGCTCGTGCGCAACTTGTCCCCGCAGATAGCGGCGGTTTCGTAAGTATTGTAGCTGCGTATGCCCCAGCTATTGAGTATCGCCAGCGCGTACAAGCCGCGCGATGTGCTGACGCAGCGTTCGAAAACCAAATCGTAATCGCTCCAGGGGATGCCGCTTGGCGCTAGCTGCAGTGGACCGGCGGAGACATCGAAGTTCAGCTCGCGGTCCAAGATGATATCCGGGCTGATGGCGCGATTATTAAAAGCCGCCAATATCAGCTTCTCTTCGGCGCGGATATGGGTAACAAGCAGGGCGACGCGCATGATTCGCTATTCTCCCCAGTCTTCCTCAACTTCGGGCGCGAGTTCCAGTTCAATCGGGTTCAAGCTCATTATTTCCAGCTCGACGCCACAATCCGGACAAGCCAGCAATTCGTTTTCCATAGCGTCGGCGGGCATTTCAACATCGGCGTCGCATTCTGGGCAGAGGGGACTAGCATTTGTCATTTGAATATCTCCTGGAATTGTTACCAGCGGCTAACTATAGTCAGGCTGCTCGCATAAAAAAACCCGCCATCTGGGCGGGTATGCGTTCCGATTAAGAATCAACACAAACAAGCCCAAGCTAGTGGGTGGGTTTCTTCGCCTTCTTGCTCGCGCTTACTGGGCAGGTTGGACTCGACATATTATCCTACCGCTGCTTCTAATTTTATCACTATTGCAAGACTTTAACGGCTAAGCGATTGAAACTCAATATGCAGTTCAATATGCAACATGTATGAATTTGCCTATGCAAAATGACCAAAGGTGCTAGTGCGAAAATCGCTTTAGCGTGGCATCGATGGGCGGCAGATACTTTGCGCCAAAAATCCTCAGGTGAACAAGCAGCGGATACAGGTTATAGACATGGCGGCGGCTAGCGAAGAAGTCATTGTCGATTGGCTGAATCTCGCGGTAGGCGGCGAAGAATTCTTGACCGACGCCATCAAATAGCGTCATATAAGCCAATTCCATTTCATTATGTCCGTAATATAGCGCCGGATCGATAATGCCGGCGATAGCGCCGCCGCGCGTGATGACATTCGTTCGCCACATATCGCCGTGAATCAGAGCTGGTTTCGCGGGCTCGAGCAAATAGCGCTCGCTATGAGCGGCGAATTCTTGCAGGCGCGCGTCCATTTTCGGCGGCAAGTTGCCGGATTTGCGGGCGACGCCAATCATGTATTGAAGTCTATGCTTTTGGAAGAATGCGATCCAAGAGTCCGATTGCGCGTTTGGTTGACGCAAGGGGCCGATGAGCGTATCGCGCTGCAAGCCATATTTTTCCGCGCTGATTTGATGGCAATGGGCTAGGAGCTGGCCCAAATGAGCGAGGCTGACTTTATCCCAGCCGCTCGCGCCGTCAATGTATTCCATCAGCAGCATATCCACTTGCTTATGATAGACCTGCGGCACCGGCAGCTTGCTTTGCGTTTGAAGATAGCTGAGCATGAAGCCTTCAATGCGCAGGTCGTGGGAGCCATCGCCGATCTTCGCCACCAGTACATCGCCACTGCGCGTTTCGATTTTGAACACGCGGCTTATCATGCCGCCTGCCAATGCCGTCGCCCGCAGAATTGGCTGCTTGATGAGTTTTTCGATTCTGGATTGGTCTCGTAGGTTCATGTTCAGCTGTGCGCTTTGCTTAGGTCATTATATTTCACTAGAAAATAAACCACGACGGCGCAAAGGAATAGCTAAGGAATAGCTAATGTATCCATTGAATATTTTGCATTGTACCCTAAACGCATTTAGTGGTTTGCTTTGCTTTGCCGCGAATGCCTTTACTTGGCTTATTACATCAAATAAAATCAATTTGATGTGATTGCTCTGCTTCGTAGCCAGCTGTGGCTTGACAATCGCGCCAGGCACACTATAAAATGCCGTGTTTGTCCTGAACAAATTGCAGGAGCGCTGGAATGGGTCCTCTTCCCAAAAGAAAGGTGTCCAAATCGCGCCGCGATCGGCGGCGGTCACACCATGCCTTGACATTAAACCATCTGGTCGAGTGCGAGGACTGCGGGGAGTACCGTATCTCGCATCGCGTTTGCCCAAAGTGCGGTGCCTATGGCGGCGAGAAAGTCATAGAAATCAAGGATGACTAGCCGCGTGTTGGCTGATTTTATTGCGCCAAGGGACCGTGCGTATTTCGCGCGGTTTTTTTGCGCGCTTCGCTTCTGCCGGTTGTCCGGCGGAACTGTAATTTAAGCAGCTAGCGGACCTGCCTGATGTTTGATTGGCGCAAGACGGCGGCGATATTCCCTGGGCAAGGCTCGCAACTCATCGGCATGGGCAAGGACTTCGCCGAACATTACGAAGTCGCGCGTCAAACCTTTTTGCAGGCTGATGATATACTCGGCTACTCCCTGTCAAGCCTTTGCTGGGCAGGCCCGCAGGAACAGTTGAACCAGACTGAGCATACCCAGCCGGCGCTATACGTATGCAGTGTAGCGATTTGGCGCGTTTTGCGGCAGCTCTTGGCCGAATGCGACCCAAAATGGCTGGCTGGGCATAGCTTGGGCGAATTCTCGGCGCTGACGGCCGCCGGCGCGCTGTCATTTGAAGACGGCTTGCGACTGGTGCGCGCGCGCGGTGAATTGATGCGCAAAGCCGGCGAAGAAAACCCCGGCGCGATGGCAGCCTTGCTCGGCTTGCAGGTCGAATCTGTCAGAAGGCTTTGCGCGCAAATTTCCCAATCAAGCCAAAAAACGCTTGTGCTGGCGAACGATAATTGCCCGGGGCAGGCTGTCATTTCCGGCGCAGAGAGCGCTGTTGACCGAGCGATAACCTTGGCAAAGGAAGTCGGCGCTAGGCGCGCGGTTAAATTGGCTGTCAGCGTCGCGGCGCACTCGCCATTGATGGCTTCAGCTTCGGAGCAATTTAACACGGCAGTTGCGGCGACAGCCTTCGTACCGCCACAGGCGCGGATTTTGGGCAATGTCAGCGCGGAAGTTTTGGACTCTGTCGAAGCCATTAGAATCGAGCTGCAAGAACAGTTGACGCAGTCGGTGCGCTGGACCGAATCCATGCAGGCGATAATCGCGGATGGCGCTGATACCTTCCTTGAGGTTGGCGCGGGCACGGTGCTCAGCGGTTTGATGCGCCGCATCGACCGCAAGCGAAATCGCATCAGCCTCAATACTGTCCCGGCTTTGGAAACCTTCCTGGAGTCGATTGCCTAGACACAGCCTTGTCACAGAGCGGAAGCCAAAATATGACCGAGACGGCGAGCCTAATCAATACCCAAAGAAAGGGCGACATATTTGAAGTCGCGCTGAACCGTCCGCGCAAGCGCAATGCCATCAACGACGCCATGATGGCGGCAATTTCCGCCGCATTCGACCAAGCGGAATCCGAATTTTACTCTGGCGCGCGCGTCGTCATTATCCGTGCCGAAGGGCGGGTTTTTTCATCTGGCATCGACCTGGAGCAGTTTCAAACGCTCGACGAGAGCCTGCGTGGCAATCTCTTCCCTTTTACCGCTAGATATCAAGCCATTTTCAACAAGATTGAGCGCAGTTCATTGCCGGTAATCTGTGTTTTGCATGGCTATTGCTTGGGCTTGGCGCTGGAGCTAGCGCTGGCTTGCGACTTCCGCATTGCGGTGGAGCGCGCCAAGCTGGGCTTGCCAGAAGCGCGCCTGGGCATCATTCCAGATGTTGGCGGCAGCGCGCGTCTCGTGTCGCTGCTTGGTCCAGCGCGCGCGAAAAACCTGGTCATGACCGGACGAACGATTGACGCTCGGCAGGCGCAGGACTGGGGCATGCTGGACGCGGTATACAGCAAGGCTGAATTGGACGCGGGCTTGGACAGCTTGGTTGCCGACCTGCGCGCCGCGGCGCCTCTGGCTGTCAGTTATGCCAAACGGGTGATAAATGACATTACCGATAAGACGCGCGGATTAAATATCGAGGCTTGGGCGCAGGCGCAATTATTCCGCAGCGATGACTTTCGTAATGCCGTGCAAGCCATGATTGACAAGACCTATCCCATTGACTGGGAAGGCAAGTGACGAATTACTCTGCTCCAGCGCGGGCATAGACGATGTCGCCCGCAACGACGGTCATTTGAACATTTAATTCTTCGTCGACCAATACCAGGTCGGCGTCTTTGCCAACAGCGATGGAACCGGTACGGTCGGCGATGCCTATTGCGCGCGCGGCGTTGAGGCTGGCTGTCCGCCAGATGCTGTCTAAAGGCAGCTGCACGACTGACATGAAGTTGCGCAAAGCGGCGTTCATCGTCAACGTGGTGCCAGCCAGCGTGCCATCAGCGCAGATGCGCACGTTGCCGGCTTTTAATTCAACTTCTTGATGAGAGAAGCGATATATGCCGTCGGGCAAGCCCGCAATCTTTACCGCGTCGGTGATTAGGATTAGCCTTTCGGGTCCCTTGCAGCGCCAGAGGATGTCAACGGCGGCTGGATGCACGTGCTCTAGGTCGCAGATTAACTCGCAGTTGATGTCATCCATGCCGAGCACAGCGCCTACTGTCCCGGGCGCGCGGTGATGCAGCGGTGACATGGCATTGAAGGCATGCGTCGCATGAGAAAGCCCCAATTCTCGCGCTGACCTGATTTGCTCGTAGCTGCCATTGGAATGCGCGACCGAGACTGTCAGTCCGCGGCTGACCGCTTCTTGAATCAGCCAGTGATTTTCGGGGAATTCCGGTGCCAGCGACAAGAGCCGAATGACATTTAATTCCAGCCAGGGCAATGTTTCGCTGGGGTCGGCGCGGCGGATATAGGCGCTGTGCTGCGCGCCGCATTTTTCCGCGTTCAGGTAGGGACCTTCCAGGTGCGCGCCCAGCAGTCTCGCGCCGCCCGCTTGGATGCCCTGCGCCCGCGCCACCGCGCCCAGCGCCGCTTGGATGCGCGCGCGGCTGTCGGTCCATGTCGTCGCCAAGAAGGACGTTACGCCGCCGCGGGCAAAGAAACGCGCCATACCCGCCAGCGATTCCACATCTCCGTCCATCACATCAAAGCCATTGCCGCCATGGGCATGCAGGTCGATGAAGCCCGGCAAGAGCGTCGCGCCTTTGGCGTCGATTATGCTGGCAGCCGGCAATGCGGGGGGATCACCGGGCGCGAAGGCGCTGATTTTGCCATTTTCGGCTTGCAGCCAAGCTCGCTCATAGCAGCTTGTTACGGTGACAATGCGCGCGTTTTTGATTATCATCAATTGGTCCTAATTCTCTATTACCCGCCTAGTGCTCTATTACCCGATAGAGATAGCCATTCGCTTGCCGCAGACGCTCGCGCGCCTGCTCTAGGCTGATGCCCAGCTTTGCCATCACCACAGCGGTTTTGACGTCGTTATCGGTCGCTGCCAGCAGCTCCTCCGCCTGCCGCTCATTTGTGTCAGTCAATTGCATGAGCAAACGCAGCGCTCTGCCCGCCAGTTTTTGGTTGGTGACTTTCAAGTCGACCATCAGGTTGCGGTAGACCTTGCCCAAGGTAATCATGCTAGCCGTGCTTATCATATTGAGAATCAGCTTTTGGGCGCTGCCGGCTTTCATGCGCGTAGAGCCGGCGATGACTTCCGGACCGACATCAACCGCGATGCCGATATCCGCCAGCTCCAGAATGGGCGCTTCGGCATTGCAGCTGATTGCGATGCGCCGCGCTGGGATTGTCCGCGCGTAACGAAGCGCGCCAATCACATAAGGCGTCCTGCCGCTGGCCGCGATGCCGCAGACGACATCGCCCGCGCCAAGCCCGCGCTGCCGCAGGTCATGCTCAGCCAGGTTTTCATTGTCCTCCGCGCCTTCCACAGCGCGGAAGAATGCCGCTTGACCGCCAGCCAGCAAACCTTGCACCTGTTCTGGACTTGTGCCAAAGGTTGGGACGCATTCTACCGCGTCAAGTATGGCGAGCCGCCCACTGGTGCCGGCGCCAACATAAAATAGTCGGCCGCCGTTTCGTAAAGCCGCCGCGACTGCGTCGACCGCGCGAGCAATCTGTGGCAGCGCCGAGCGCACAGCTTGCGCCACGCGGGCGTCTTCATCATTGATTGCCGCCAGCATATCGAAGGTTGACATTTTGTCGATACCAACGGTAGCGGGGTTCGGCGCTTCGGTGGCTGATTTCATTCCGCGCCGCTCATTGTCTCTGCCGTCATTTTCGCCAAGAGCGCCGCGCCAACTACCGGCGGATGCTTAGCGGCGGGCCGCCGCGCCAAGCCCAGCCGCCGCGCCAGGTCGACTGACAGCATATTGTCCTTATCGAGCAGCCCGCCGGCAAAGGCGAATTCTGCCCCAGGATAGTTGAGGCGCCGCATCAGCAATTCCGCCTGTCGCGCAAGCTGAATCGCCGCCGCTTGCAAGAGGTTGATGGCGCGCCAATCCCCGTCTTCCGCCAGGTCGAGGACGATTTTTGCGATTTCGGCAATCCGCGCAGCCGGCGGGCTGGCACTACGATAGAGCCAGTCTACAATCTGCCTGGGCTTAGCGATTCCTAGCGCGCGCATTATGCTGTCAAAAAGCGCGTCTTGGGTGCTTAAGCGCGCGCCCAAGCCAAGGCTGTCGTGGCAATCAAGCAACTGCTTCAGCGCTTGCCGGCCGATCCAATAGCTGCTGCCGGGGTCGCCCAGAAGGTATCCCCAGCCGCCAACCTGCTGCCGCTGCCCCGCTGGCGTGATGCCAAAAGCCGCGCTGCCTGTGCCAGCCAAGAGCAAAAAGCCATGACGTTTTGCCAGCGCGCCAACCAGCGCGATTTCGAGGTCGGAAGAAGCGACGATGAGGCAATCTGGCAAGGCTGGTTCTACTGTGGTAATCAGCCACTCGCGGCTGTGTTCATCGGATGCGCCGGCGATGCCGATAGCAACAGAATGAATGGCGCGCGGCTTCAGGTCCGCTTGGCGCAGGCAGGCTCGAATCGCGGCGCGGATATGCTTTTGCGCTTGATAAGGACCAACTAGGTTGGGATTGGCAGCCGAGGTCTTCAGGCTGTGCATGACTTGCGCGCAGCTATCGGTAATGGCGATGCGCAGGCTGCTTCCGCCGCCATCAATGCCCATAAAACGCTGCTCGTTCATCCGACCTTCATTTCCGACGTCCTTCATTTCGACCATCAATAATTCTCAATGCCGCGCGCAATCAGGTCGTGAATTGCGCGCCGAAATGAATGGATGTTTTCGGCAGCGCGCCCATGATATACGCGGTTGGTCAAGACTGCCGCAACCAGTTGCCGAATCGGATCGACCCAGAGCGATGTTCCCGTGAAGCCAGTGTGCCCATAAGAAGAATCGCTGTACAAGTCGCCGGCTGAGGAATCTGCCGCGGCTTTGAGCATCCAGCCTAAACCCATGCGGAATTGCCCTGTCGCTTGCTGGCTGGTCGCGGCGCGGCGCAATTGCGCGGGCAAGCGCAGGCGACTGTCGCCCGCAAGCCAGGCTTGACCAAAAGCGGCGACATCCCCGGCGGTGGCGAACAAACCGGCATGTCCCGCAATGCCTCCTAAGCCGCAGGCGTTCTCGTCGTGGACTTCTCCCCAAACGCGGCGTCGCCGCCACGATTTATCATATTCGGTCGGGGCGATTTTATCTTTGCGCAGTCCATTTTGAACCGGATTATAGCTAAAAGAGCTGAGATTGAGCGGATTTAGTACGAGCTCGGCTATAGCCTGATCGAGACGGCTGCCCTGCAAGCGCGCCACAGCCTCGCCAAGCAGCATGATGCCAATATCGCTATAGCGCACGGACTCGCCAACTGGACCAGCAAAGGAAAAGCGCAGCATATTCTCCAAGCCCCTTTGCCAATAAGTGTCATCGTATGCAGTGCCGAATGCGGGCGGCGTTGGCACATCATCCCTTGCCAGCAAATAGACGGAACGCCAAGGCGGTAAACCGGAGCTATGCGTCAACAGATGCTGGAACCGGACTTCGCTAACGTCAACGCTGCGGTCCTTGAAGTCGCCGTCAATCGGCAGAAATTGCCTCGTGTGCGGGTCTTGGCTGCCGGCGATTTCGCGCGGATTCACAGCCCCAAATTCGGGAATGACATCGACTAGCCGATCTTGCAGATTTACTCTGCCGTCTGCGACGAGCGTCAAGAAGCTGGTCTCGACGATGAGCTTGGTAAGGGATGCCAAGTCGAACAATGTATCCGCGGCGGCCGGCTGCTGACGGGTCTCTGGGTCAATCCAGCCGTAAGCGCAATCAAGAACAATGTCGCCGCGATAAATCACACTCAGGCTGAGAGCGGGGAAGGTAGCCGGCAAGTGCCGCGCTAGCAAAGCGTCGAGGCGGTCCTTGAAGCGCGTATTCAAAAGCAGCGCATTGCTATTCGCGGTCATAACGTGGTGTTCAGATGTATCCAGATTCACTGCGAGCTTGCCGGCAGGCATAAAATCGCCACAGATGGCGGCGACCGCAGCCGCGAGCGAGGGCGCGCTGTCGCCGTGGCTGCATAGAATGGCGCTGGCTCCGGAAATTACAGCGGCGTCATAAGGGTTGCGCAGGCAAAGCAGTATGGCGCGGCCATGACCATCAATCGCCGCCTGCGCGGCTTCCGCTTGCCAAGGCTGCATGTGCGCGTTACGCGTCGCAATAATCAGGGCTTCCGATGTCGATTCCAACGCTTCGATTATAGGCAGCGCCCGGTCAATCTCGTTTTCCGAGCGGACGACAAGGCATTCCGCTTGCGGCAGGCGCTGGCGCAGAGCGCGCGATAGCGCCGTCTGCGGCGCGGCACCAGGAAGCAAATGCGGGGCGAACTCGAGGCATAAGACGCGCGCCGCGCTAGATTTGGGCTTGGCAAGATGCCAGCTTTCGGGCGAGCCTATGAGGACCGTACCGGCTCGGGACGCTTTTTTTGCAAGCGAACGATGCGCATCGCAGGCGACGATGTCTAAAGGCGGACTGTCCTGCAATTGAAATCGCCGCTTGATGGCTTGTATGCGCGCGAGGGATTTGTCAATGCGCTCGGTCTTAATGCGCCCGGATTCCGCTGCTTCTAATAGGGCGGCGTAGGCGGCTGCTTGCTTGGCGCGGCTGTGCGAAAACAGCAGTATATCCACGCCCGCCAAAGCCGCCAGCACAGCCGACTCGCCGGCATTCAATTTGTCAGGTCCGTCAAATCCGTCGGTGATGGCTTTCATCTCCATGCAGTCGGTGCAGACCGCGCCATCATAGCTCAATTCGCGGCGCAGCAAACCATCAATCAGCCGCGGCGATAATGTTGCCGGGTAGCGATCGTCCAATTGCTCGAACATGACATGGGTCGTCATGATGCAGGCGACATTCGCGCGAATAGCGGCGCGGAAGGGAATCAAATCTGCTTCGTACATGTAAGCCAGTGGCGCGGAAACTTTTGCCAGGGCTTCGTGTGTATCAATCACGCTATTGCCCAGCCCCGGGAAGTGCTTGACAGTCGCGGCGATGCCCGCGCGCTGGAAGCCTTTGACCTGCGCGACTACGATATCCCGTACCAGTTCCGTATCCGCGCCAGCCGAGCGCGTGCCAACCGACGGATTCACCTTGTTATGGGCGATATCGGCGACCGGGGCGAAGTTCCAGTTGATACCGAGCGCCGCCAGCTCGCGCCCTAGCATGAATGCGATTGCTTCGGCGAGCTGCGTATCGCCGGCAGCGCCCAGGGCCATGGCACCGGGGCTCTCGCTGAAGCCCTCGCGCAAGCGCGCGACTGCGCCGCCCTCTTGGTCGATGCCGACAAGGATGGGGTATTTCGCAGCGGCATGGCAGGAATCCACAAGGCGCTTGACCTGGGCAGGTGTTTCAACATTGCGCGCGAAGAGATAAACACCGCCGACCTTGCCAGCAGCCAGCCAGTCCAGCAGGTAGGCTGGCGCGCTTGTGCCGGCGAAGCCCACCATCAGCATCTGCCCGATTTTTTCCTTCAATGACAGCATGTTATGGTCCTATGCCAAGTTCTTGGCGGCATTGCGCTTTTCCCACCGGACCATCAGCTGATAAATCAGCAGCGAAAGCAGCGCGCCCAGGAAGATAAATACACTGATAAACTCGATGGCAAAGTTCTCCGCGAATATGCCCGCGATGCCAGACAGCGCCGCGCCGCCCAAACCAGCGCAGCCAACTTGGAAGCCGATTGCATTTGACTTGTGTACCGCGCCGACTCGGCTTTCCGTTTGCAGAATCATAATCGGGAACTGTGCCGCCAAGCCGAAACCCAATGCCAGCAGCCCGAGAAAACTAGAATAATCGGAGAAATTTGCAAAGAGCAAAAAAGCGCCAGCGACCATCAGCGCAAAGCTGATATTCAGCAAAGTTCTGTCGCCCCAGCGCAAAGCCAATAGCCCCATGAGAATGCGGCCCAGCGTAAAGCTGCCCCAGTAGGCGCTGACCCATGCGCTGGAAATCTCTTGCGGGATGCCCCGCGCTTCGACGAATAGCGTGTTTGCCAGTTGCCCGGTGCCAATCTCGATGCCGCCATAGAGGAAGAAATAAATCAGGCTGACCCAAACTATCGGCTGCTTTAGCGTTGCGCTCAGCGGCGCTTTGCTTTCGGCTTGCTTGCCGCTGCCTACCGTTTTCTCTAGTTTCCATAAGGGCAGGGTGATAAGTATGGACAGACCGAGCAGCAAGAGGATGCCGCCCATTATCACATAAGCAAGCTGCCAGCCCGCTTCCAGGTCGAGCACGAGGAAGGTCACGAGCGCGGGCGCGAATGTCAGCCCGATGCCCCAGCTAGCATGCAGCCAATTCATTTGACTGGCGGCGTAATTCGCCGATACGAAATTATTCAGTCCCGCGTCTATCGTGCCTTTGCCGATGCTGGCGATAAAGGCGGCCAAGAGCAAGGCGAGCCAGATAGGCGCAATGGCATAACCCAGCATGCCCAAGCCTGCCAGCGCCATACCGCAAACCAAGACAGCGGCGATGGAAAACCTGTTGATTAGAGAACCACTTAAAAAAGCCGCAATCAGTCCGCCGAGCATGGCGGCGCTTAATAGAATGCCCAATGAATCCAGCGAGACATCAAAGGTAGGCTGTATGAAAGTCCAGGCGATATTGAGCAGTCCGGTTGCCAAGCCGATGGCGATGAATATCAGATAGGCAATCAGAATGGGCAGTGACTTTTCGATCTTCAATGCAGCTCGATTCTGTTGAAGTGATGAGAATATGATACCTTGTAACAGATTGCGCGCCATGGCGCGATGCTTGCAATCCAGAGCAAAGGCGGCTGTAAACTTAGCTGCGCGGCGGCGAAATGTTTGGCGCGATGGCTCTTACGAAGAGTGGCTGGCTGCTAGGATGAATCCGCACGGTATACTGCGTCGCCTAATCGCACAACAGCTTCTTCCGCAGCCGATTCAACTTCGGCGTAATAGCCGCGTAAGCCGCCGCTTAATAGTTTCAGGTCGGATTGTGTCTCTTGCCGCGAAATAGACTTGCGATTGCGCGCGTAACGGACGAATGGTTCGCAAGGCGGGATTGGCTTGATGTCGCACAAGTAAATCGCAGAATCCCCCTGTCGCGCCCGTATCAGCAGCCGCTGCCCAAGTCCTTGCGGCGAAACGACGCAATCGGTCTTGATGATGATGTTCTCGCCAGCGCTGCCAACGCGCAGATGCTTACCAAATTCATGCCGCATCCGCTGATAATGCTGGGTAAAACCGATGCTGATTTTGTTGTCGCCGCGGAATCTTGACTGTGGATGGCGCAGATGATGCACATCCAAATAGGCCATGTCGCGGTCGAGAAAATCCATGATGCCAACAATGCCAAATGTAGTCAAACGAATCTCTTTCAAGACCATGATGCCAGCTGGCTCATAAACAGTCGGGCTTCCGTTAATGGTTGTTTTTAATGAATGCTGCTGAATCTGTAGCTGTTCGATGATTCCGATTTTTTCCATATATGGTTTGTCCGCTCTTATTCAGTTTTTGAATATCGACCCCGATTTTACATCATCGCTCAAGTTTTCTCGAAGCGATTTTCGCCGATGCCGAGGCGATATGCTAAACTCGGGCAGGCATGGAGGCCATCGACGGCAAGGGAATCCAGAACATGTGGACGCAACAAGAGGACGATATACAAGACCCGCGCCCAGGCGAAGGCTTTGACGAAGCGCGCCTCGCCGCTTATCTCGCCGCCAAGCTGGAAGGCGCGCTGCAGCCAATGACTGTGCGGCAGTTCACCGGCGGCATGGCAAACCTGACCTATCTGCTGCGTTTTGGCGACAGCCATGAATATGTTCTGCGGCGGCCACCGCAAGGGCATTACGCGCCGACTGCCCATGACATGTCGCGCGAATACCGCGCGCTTGCGGCGCTGCATCCCGTTTTCCGCTATGCGCCGCGTGTCTATCTCTATGTAGAAGACGCGCGCGTCATCGGCACGCCCTTTCTAATCATGGAGCGGCGTAAGGGCGTCGTCGTGCGCCGCACTATGCCAGCGCATTTTGCGGCCAGGCCCGATGCCGCGCGCCAGCTTAGCCAAGCGCTGGTGGATGCGCTGGTCGATTTCCATGCTGTCGATTATAAGAAAATTGGTCTTGCGGGATTGGGCAAGCCCGCTGGCTTTATCAACCGTCAAGTGAAAGGCTGGTATCGGCGCTGGAACGCGGTAAAACTGGAAGACAGCGCCGTCGTCGAGCAGCTTTATGCCTGGCTGGTCGAGAATATGCCAGAATCGCCTGCCTCTACCTTGGTGCACAACGACTACAAGCTGGACAACACAATCTTCGCGCCAGATGACCCTTCCATGATGAAGGCACTGCTGGATTGGGATATGTGCACCTTGGGCGATCCCCTGCTGGATTTGGCGACCTTGTTGACCTACTGGAGCGAGCCCGGCGACCCCGAGCATTTATTGCATTTGACACCCATGCCGACCGGGGACTATGGCTTCTTAATGAGGAAGCAAATCATCGCCAGATATGCCGAAGGCAGCGGCCGCGACGTGGGCGATATACGCTTTTATCAGGCTTTGGCGCTCTTCCGATGGATGGTCTATATGCAGCAGATGCACTATCGCTATGTCCAGGGCATGACCAAGGACCGCCGCTTCAAGCGCTTGGACGAGACTGCAGCGCTCTTGGCTTTAAGCGCGCTGCAAGCTGCTGATGGCAAATTCGCCTAGGCGTTTCAACTCATTTGGGCACTTCGTCATGCGCTTCTCCCCAGGGCATTCGCATCAAATTTTTTCAACACTGAGGAAGCAAGGGTCGCCTAGGGAGCGTAGACACAGCCCTGCGACAATGACCTCAAACTGCGAGAATTGTCCGAAAATATGCCAATAAAGGACTCATTGTAGGGGCGATTGACGGTCAGTGTCTACGCGACCCTGTAAATCGCCCACGATTTTGCGCCAAATTTCATGGGCGAGCCAAGGCTCGCCCCTACAATTCGTCATTTTGATGCTAAATTCGTCATTTATGGATTTTGATGCAATTGTCCTGGCTTCCCCATTCATTCTGGACAAATTATATTGCACAATTTGGCTGTCCTCTTGACAGTCTTCAATGGCGGGGCAATTTCACCTGTTATAGAAAGCGATATTGATGCGTTTGCCTGGCGGCGTCAAATGAAATCGAGGGTATCGGCGGTGGCATTTTCGATGTCGGCGTAATGCCCACGAAGATGGTCATACTCGTCGGGAATGGTTAAGGCGAGTTGGTACATGGCTTCGCGTATCATCTGCGAAAGCGCCTGGCGCGGTAGACGTTTCTTGCCCGCGCTGCGAAAGCGAAATGCCTTGCCAAATACGACCTTCGCATAAGCGCGGCGCAGGCGCTTCATGCGCGTTTTCCAGGTTTCGGCACCGCAAATGGCTGTGGGCACGATGATCGCGTCGGATTTGGTCGCGACATAAGCGAGACCATCTTTGCCCGGCTGCAATCCCCCGGCGTGCCGCGTGCCTTCCGGGGCCATCAAAACCAGTTGCCCGCTTTGCAGCAGGGCGATCGTCTGCATGAGCGCTTTGCGGTCATAGCCGCCGCGCTGGATGGGGAAATGCCCCCATTGCCGCAATAACCAACCCACAACCGGGATGCGGAAGTTTTCGATTTTTGAGAGCGAGATTGTGTGACGGAATGGGATGCTCGCCGTCACGACGATTGGATCTAGGTAGGATATGTGGTTAATCATGAGCGACGCGCTGCCCTGGCGCGGCACATTTTCCAAGCCTTCGACTTCTATCTTGCAAATTGCGGGCAGCGCCGCCCGCAGCATGGGCAAGAGAATCCGCCGCCGCTTGTCATAAACTGGCTGGCGGGCGATGTACTCTTCAATGCTTAATTCTTTGCTAATTCCCTTGCTTAAGTCGCTGGACATGCGGAATGCGCCGGAAAACTAAGGCTGCTTGCGCTGCTTGCGCTCGCGCCGTTTTTTGCGAATAGCCGCCAATTCTTTGGACGGGGTCATCAATGCGGCGACTTCGCTTGCTTCGAGTTGATACCATGCGCCCTTGCGCAGCGTACCTAGCCCCAGCTGCCCGATATGTGTGCGCACCAAGCGAATCACGGGATGCCCCAAGATAGCCGCGACCCGGCGAATCTGACGCTTGCGGCCCTCGACCATAGTAATGCGAATGATGCTGGACCGTTTGTTGGCTTCCAATACGATGACAGAGCAGGCGGCGGTGCGGCTCCTATCCAGCCAGACGCCTGTTTCCCATTTTTCCACCGTTTCGCGCTGGATCTTGCCCTTGATTGTTACTTTGTATGTCTTGGTGTGTTCAAAGCGTGGATGCGTTGCTTTATTCGCCAGATTACCGTCATTGGTCAAGATCATCAGCCCCTCGCTATCGGCGTCAAGGCGGCCAATCGTGAAGAGATGCCCGGGCAATTCTATCAGTTCGCGGATAGTGGGGCGCTTATCGTCTGGTGGCGATTCGTTTGTAGAGAGTACGCCCTTGGGCTTGTTGACGACGATATAAAGCGGCTCGAAGCCGCCGCCGATGCGCTCGCCATCTACCAGGATGGTATCTTGCTGCGGATGTGCTTTTGCCCCGAGCTTGATGACCTTGCCGTTCACCCGTACCCTGCCCGCGCGGATGATTTCTTCGCATTTGCGCCGCGACCCGATGTCGGCTTGCGCCATGATTTTCTGTACACGTTGCAATGTCATGTTTTTTATCTTCGCTATAGGGTCGGTGGCGCGCTGGTCAAAAGGTCAGTTAATGGAACAGTTAAAGAATCAGATGAGAGGAATCATAGGTAACTCGCAGGCAGCCTGCTAGGGTAAATCGACGACAAAAGAGCCATTTTCCGGCGCAAGCGGTATTCAATTGGTGCCGGAGGCGCGGGCTTGCATATATCGCGCTGGGCTGTCATTCGATCGTTTTGTCCGTCACGATGAATTGCAGCGGAATCCCCAAAAGCAGGCGCGTCTGCGCCACAAGCGTTGGCAGCGCGACAACAAGCAGTGTCAACAAGAGCATAAATGGGATGCTCAGCAACTCTTGCAAGCTCTCGACAAAGGTGTAAGGACCGTCTCGTGGCGGGCGGATGCGATAGTCTTGGATTTGAAAAACAATGACCAAGATTATCATAGTGATGCCAGAAATCGCCAAAAGTATCCAAGCGGGATGGCTTCTGGACAAGCCATGAACGACATAAGACAGCTTGTCGGAAGCGGCAAAAAAGGTATGCAACTGTACAGGCGCGATTTCGGGATGGAAGAGAACCGGCAATTGCGAACCAACGGTCAGGATGATCCAGCCGGCGCCAGCCAGCAAGATGTCATGGGCGATTCGAAAAAGCAGCTTCAAGGAATTGAACGATACGACATGCGGATTTTCGATTAATTTCGCCAGCATATAGCCGACTTCTTTGCTGCCCCAGGCATGGCGCAGCGTTTGCGTATATCGGTTTTTTATAGACCGAAAGATGTTGGAACCAGTAGTTGAATCCGCCAAGAATGGCAGGAAGATGTGCTGCAAAGTAACTTTGCCGCTGGTCGCGAAATAGGCTTTGATGAGCATGTGCCATTCATCGGCAATGACGTCGGTATCCCAATTGCCGCTTTGCTTAAGCAATTTTAGGCTGAGTGAATACGAGGACATGGGCATTGCCATCCACCAGGGCGCTGCCAGGTATGCCATTTCAAAAGCCGTGGCGTAGGTATTGATAATGCGCATCAAAGGATTGACTTGCCAGATATTGCCGTGATAGCGAATGGGTGCCTGCCAGAAGGTGCGATGCCGGTCTTTGCTCGCGGCGAAGAAATAAGTGAGGGCTGCGAAGTGCTTGGGGTGCCAGCGCGTATCGGCATCCATGGTCGTTACAACGATATTGTCGATATCGAGTTTTTCTGGTTCGACTACTTTATTGAAGAACCATTTGACCGCCCAAGCCAGGTTGGCGGACTTGCACTGCATTTCGCCAATTAAGCCGCGCGGATGCACGGTGTAATAGACTTTGGCAAAATGAGCGGAGAAATGGCGCTGCAAAAAACGCGCTTTGCGATAGCTATTTGGCTCGCCACCTTCCATTGCCAAGATGATAGAGATTTGTGTTTTGGCTTTGTGCTGCTTGCGCAGATGGTTCAGGGTCCGATTGATAATCTCCATTGATTCTTCGTAATTGGGGATGATGACGAGGTGATGGACTTCGTCCCAGGCGACGCCAACCTCGTCCTCTATTTCCAGGTACTTTTGATACCAGTCAATCGCATCCCAGGTTTGGACCTTGCGATTGCCCATGGCGTTGGCGATACCGGCGAACAAGAAGCGCAGCGCCGAATAGAGGGCGACAAATGCCGCGGTCAGCATCAAGGTGAGGGGAAAGGCGACCGCGCTCGCGATAGAGAGCAGCAGGACAAGCCAAGCGATAAAGCCCGGAATGCCATCGAGGATGCGTTCGGGTATAGGCGGGAGCGGCGCACCGCCCCAAATCGAACGGCCCACTTCGGAAGGATAAGGCTGTCGTTGATCTTCAGATTTGTTGGCCACAAATATCTTGTCGGTGAATTTATTTTCCCGAGCGCCTAAATCATAGCATACAGCAACTTGCCAACAAGCGAAAATCAAAGCCCTGCGCTTTCTCTGCGCTTAAGCCTTGCTCGTCTTGCCACCTTTAATGCCGCGCTGGCTGGCCAGCTCTAGCAAATTGGTCTGATAATCATACATATTGCGGCGTTTTTCAGTGTGCGCCGCGCGCGCCAGCTCCACCAGCCACTGCACCACATCGCTTGGCGACAGGTCATTTTCCCGCCACAGATAAAACGCGAGCGAACCGGGCATGGTGTTTATTTCGTTGAGAACGACCTCATCCTGCTGCGGCCGGACGAGAAAATCAATACGCGCGATGCCGCGGCCGTCGACAGCTTGGAAGGCGCGCAGGCTCAGTTCTTGTATGCGCGCCGTCAGCGCGGCGCTGATAGGTGCCGGGATGATGCGCTCGGCGCTTTTCATGCCTTCATCGCCACGCAGGTACTTGTCTTCATAAGATAAGAATTCATCCCAAGAAACCGGCTGCTCCAGCGCCGAGGCTTGATAATCCTTGCCAAATCCGATGACTGAACAATTGATTTCGACACCGTCGACGATCGCCGGCTCAACGATGATGCGGCGGTCGAAATTGGCGGCGATGTCGATTCCCGCGCGCAGCATTGGCAGGGTATCGGCTCGGCTGATGCCAATGCTGGAGCCCAGCGTCGCCGGCTTGATGAATAGAGGAAATGCCAAGCTGCTTTGGATCGCCTCCAGCACTTGATTGGGTTGGTCTAGCCAGCTTTCGCGAGTGAATACGACGTCTTCGAGAACGGGCACATCAGCTTGGCGCAGCGCCATTTTGGTCATTGCCTTGTCATTCGTCAAAGCCGAGCCGAGCGTGGCGCAGCCGACATAGGGTATGTCCGCCAGTTCGAGCAAACCTTGCAGGCTGCCATCCTCACCGTGGCTGCCGTGCAGCGCGGGGAAAACGACATCCACGCGCTTGACAGCGCTCTTGCTGAATCGTCCCGCCAGGGGGTTCAAGATGAGCCCGTGATGGCGCGTGTCCGGCGACAGCAGACAGCTTGTCAAGCCCGCCATTTGCGGCATGTCCTCGTTTGCGAAGTTGTCCAAATTGCGCAGCGGCGCGCCGGTGAACCACATGCCGGCGCGCGAAATGTAGACCGGGACTATTTCGTACAAGTCTTTGGGGAATGCCGCCATTATCTGGTGCCCGGTCACGATGGACACATCGTGCTCGACGCTGCGCCCGCCAAAGATGACCGCCACGCATGTTCGCCGCCGATTGCTCATGACCCCATCCCGGTTTGTCGCTGAATCAGAGCAATACTATGCAATTTATGAGCAATGATGTCAATAATCTTTCATGGGCTGGCTGGGCAGTGGCATCAAATTATTTCAACACTGAGGCAACAAGGGTCGCGTAGGGTTTTGCACCCAATTTCATGGGCGCGCCAAGGCTTATAAGTTGTCACATGGGCGCGCCTAATATGTATCGGGCAAGTCATTCAGGAATAGCACGGCATCGTTCGCGCGCAGGTTCTGCTGGTACCATGTTACCGATTCCGACAATGTTTCGACCACCAGCACACGCGCCATGTCAAAATCCGCCGCCAGAATGCCTTCAAAGATCGGCTTGGTCTGCTCGCGGCCGACGAGGATGATATCGGTGGCGTATTCGCAAGCCAGGACGCCCAGCTTATGATTTTCTTGGTCTTGCAAATCGCCGAGCTCGATCATGCCCGGCGTAATCAGCAGCCTTTTGCCGATTTTGTGCATGCCCAGGGTTTTTAATGCGCTGATGATGCCTTTTGGGTTGGCGCTGTAGGCGTCATTGATGATGGTGATGCCAGCAGCGGTCTTTTGCATCGCCAGTCGACTCTCCGCTGGTTGGAGCGAAGCGATTCGCATGGCGATATCTCGCAATGGCAAACCCTCATGGTAGGCGGCGGCGACGCACAAAAGTAAATTGCTAACATTGTGCTCGCCAATCACTGGTGTATTTAACTGGATTTTTTCGCCCGTCGCTACTTTGATGACTGTGAAGCGGAGCCCCTTCAAACTTTCTTCAATGTCAGTGGCTATCCAGGTGATGTTTTCGCGGCGCGCATCATCGAGCTGCAATTCTCGGCTCACGGTCAAGCGCGTCTTGGGATGCCCGCGCGCAAGCATCTTGCGGATCCAAGCATTGTCCCAGTTGAAAACGCCGACGCCATCTGGCTTGAGGTTCTTAATGATTTCGTATTTGGCGCGCATGACATTTTCCAGCGAGCCAAATCGTTCCAGGTGCTGCGGACCAATTTCTGTGACAATCGCCAGGTCGGGCGGCGTCAACTGGCAGATGCGATCAATCTCGCCCGGGACATAAGCGCCCATTTCGCTGATGAAGTATTCCGTACGATAATCATCGGCTAGGTCGCGGTTAATCGCCAGCGAGATGCCCATAAGCGTGTTGTAACTCTTGGGCGTGGCATAGGCCTGATAGCGCAGGCTTAGGATGTCGCGCAAGAATGCTTTGGTCGTCGTTTTGCCATAGCTGCCGGTGATGCCGATGATTTTTGGCTGGCTTCTATCCAAGACCGCGCGCGCCTGCGCCAGAAATCTGCGCCGCTGGAAACGCTCGTAGGGCTGGAGAATCAGGTTGCCCAAAACCAGCCATATTGGTGCCGATAGGAAAAGGATGAAGCCCGCAGCCGCGACCGCCAGCGGCGCAATCCGCTGCGATGCCATATTTTCAAATGTAGATATTGCCGCCATTGTCGCCGCGCCTAGCGCGAGCGCCGCGCAAAGGGCAGCGGCAGCAATCATGCGCTTGACGCGCCCGGTACGCGCGAGCGGCTTTTTTACTTCGGCTTCGGATTGCGGCAAGATGGCGATGAGCGCTGCCGCCAGCAAGACCAAGCCCGAGAGCGCGGCGGTCGGCGCAGCGCCCAACCCAATGACAATCGCCATGCCGAGCAAGCAAGCAGCCAGCGCGCGCCTGGGCAAGAGCTGACGCGGCGCGCGCCGCAGCCAGCGAAAGAAGCGCCGGCTCATATATTCTTCGATTTGATAAAAACGAGCCAGTTGGTAAATGCGCAGCCAGATTCCAACCAGCCATATCGCCGCCAAGGCGACTAACAAGAGACTTGGCACGCTTCATTCCATTTTTGGTCTAGGCACAATGCAAGCGCATTATAAAGTCTTTCCGTGAATAGGCAACAGAAGGCGCGAAAGCCGCGGGGCAAATGCGCCAAATTTTTGAATTAACCACCGAGGCACCTAGGTCGCGTAGACACCTGACCTTCGACACTGCGGGTCAGTCGCCCACTGGTAATAGCCCCGTATTTGGCACAAATATGTCAGAATCGGACAAGCCTTACAATTCGTTAGTTGGATGTTCAAATCGACTTTTATGGATTTTGATGCAATGGTTCTGTCTGGGCTTGGTCATTTGAATAGAGCGCGTCCATGATGGCGGAGGTCTTGCGCGCATGGTCAAGATAAGCATAGTGGCTCGCGCCTTGGTGAACGATTAAGGCGGCGTCGGGAATCGTCTTTTCCAGCTTCGCGCCCATCCACAGCGGCGTTTCTGTATCCGCATCTCCCCATATTAATACTGTTGGCACTTTCACGCTGCTGGCATGCGCAAGCAAGTCTTGGTTCACTACATGGACCAAGGTCTCGCGCATGATTGGTGACGCGGCTTGGAAGTCTGGCGAAGCGTAGCGTTTGTTGTAGCGCTGGCGCAGGGAATCGGCTATGGCAGTCGCGCCGATGCGCTGCAAGCTGGCGCGTGCGGAGCGATAGGCGCGCAGGCGCAGTTGGCTGGATAGAGGCTGCTTCGTCTTGATGCCAGCGCTGTTCGACAAGACCATGCTAATGAGACGGTGGCAGTAGTCGGACCCCAGAATCAAGCCGATGCGCCCGCCCATCGAATGACCGAAGTAGTGAATGCGTTCCAGGCGGTGATAGTCAAGATAAGCGACGCAGAATGCGGCGTAGTCGAATATGGTGAATGGGCGAGTCGGCTCGGCGCTTTCGCCGAAGCCGGGCAAGTCGAACATGAATAGCTGATAATTCATGCCCACGAGGTATTGCGCCAGGGGCTGCAATAAGTCAATATTTGCGCCCCAGCCGTGGATCATCAACAGTGGCGGACCGCTGCCGACAACGCGCTCGCGTATTTCAATGCCATTGACGACGACGCGCCGCGCGCTGTCCAAGGTCCGTCATCCGATGGCGCTGAGCGGGATGGAGACTTGGCGCGCCGCGCGCCTTTCGCTGATTGGCGTGACGGGCGGGCATTCCCAAGCCAGTTCTTCTGTGCTGGATCGCTCTTTGGCGAACTTGGGCAAGATGCCACAGGCGAAGCATTTATCGCGGCAGTCGACGCGCGTCTCGCGGCGGATGCTCATCAGGTAATCTTCTTTGAGGAACTTCTTATGGATGCCTACATCAATGTGATCCCAAGGGAAGACCTCATCCAGGCTGCGCTCGCGGAAGTTGTAGAAGTCTGGGTCCAAGCCGCAATCCGCAAAGGCTTCCAGCCATTTGTGATGCCGATGTTGATCTTGCCAGGCATCAAATTTGCAGCCCAATTCCCAGGCGCGGTGGATGACCCGCGCCATGCGGCGGTCGCCGCGGCTGAGCCAGCCTTCAAACTCGCTGCCGTCATAGTCATTCCAGCGCAAGTGCATGCCGCCGCGGCGCATCTCCCGCTTCAACAGCGCTTGCTTTTGCTCGACACTTTCGCGCTTGTCCAGCGGTGTCCACTGGAAGGGCGTATGCGGTTTGGGGATGAAGGTGCTGACGCCAACGTTCAGCGTGGCTTTTTTGCCAAGAATCTTGGTGCCTTCGTTAAGCGTCCGCTGGCAGAGCGCGATAATTGCTTTAACGTCCTCCAGCGCTTCCTCCGGATGCCCGATCATGAAGTAGAACTTGATGGTGCGCCAGCCGCGGGAATAGACGTCACGGGCGGTTTGGATGACTTGGTCGTCGGGCACGTACTTGTTTATCAAGTCGCGCATTTTCTCGGTGGCGGCTTCGGGCGCGAAGGTGAAACCGCTGCGGCGCGTATCGCCGAGCTTTTCTAGCAGGTCGGCGCTGGCGCTCTCGATGCGCAGGCTGGGCAAGCTCAAGCTCAAGCCCGCGTGTTTATAGACGCGGTTGACTTCTTCCGCGAGCTCTTCCACCCAAATATAGTCCGAAGAGGACAAGCTCAATAAGCTGATTTCCTCGTACCCGGTGTTTTGCACAATTTCCGCGATTGCCGACATAATCTCGTCAACCGGGCGTTCGCGCACCGGGCGCGTAACCATGCCGGCATGACAGAAGCGACAGCCGCGTGTGCAGCCGCGCATAATCTCGATTGGGGCGCGGTTATGCACAGTGTCGACGTTGGGGACGATGAACTTGGTGAAAGGCTCGGGCAAAGTTATCACGATGCGTTTGAGCACACGCTCGGGTATGCCCGGCTGGTTGGGCTTAATGGCGTATATCGCGCCATCACGATGATATTCGACATCGTAAAAGCGCGGCACATAGACTCCCTGGACTGTTGCCAGTTGCTTGAGCTGCGCGGCGCGCGGCTTGTCCTTCAGCTGCGCCATCAATTGCGCGATTTCTACGATTATCTCTTCGCCTTCGCCGATGACAAAAGCGTCGATGAAGTCGGACATGGGCTCGGGGTTGAAGCAAGCATGACCGCCAGCGATTACCAGCGGATGCCGCTCATCGCGCTCGCGGCTCAATATGGGCAAGCCCGCCAGGTCAATCAAGTTGAGCGCGTTGGTGTATAACTGCTCGTAGGGCAGGCTGATGCCGAGCAGGTCAAATTCGCTGATTGGACGCTTGCTTTCCAGCGAATACAAGGGAATCTCTTGCTGGCGCATGATGGCTTCCATATCCAGCCAAGGGGAAAAGACGCGCTCCGCCAGCATATTCTCGCGCAGATTGACTTGATGATATAGATTCATAATGCCCAGGTTGGACATGCCCAAGTCGTATATGTCCGGGAATGCCAGGGCGACCTTGACTTCTGTCTCGCGCCAGTCTTTGACGACGCTGTTATACTCGCCGCCGACGTAACGCCCAGGTTTTTCCACTTGCAACAAATAGCGATCCAATTTAGGCTCGAAATCAGTTTCGCAATTTGTTTCGAAAAAAGTCTCGCAATCAGTTTCCAAAGCAGTCTCGATTGAAGCGGGAAGGTCCATCGTTTTGTCTACGCATTCTTATGAAAACTAATCAAGTACTTGTGATTATAGCCTATGCTGGCAGGCTTGTGTAGCATGCGGCATCTGCCTGCGCTTGCAAGCCTATTATGCCTATTGGTAACGCTGCTGCTGACAAGCGCCAGCGCCGCGCAAACGGCGGCAGCGGAGATTGCCGCGGACAACTTGACGCGGCTGCGCCCCTACGCGCGCATAGACTTCGCGGAACTTGAATTCAAGCCAACTATCGGCTGGTTCGCTGCCAATGAGGCCGCCAGCAAGTTCTTATTACTTGGCGCATCGGGCGAAGTATTCAGCATTTCTTTGGTCGACGGTTCACAGCGGTGGGTCATCAATCCAGTACGGGGACCTCAAGCCTATGCCCTGATTGATGGCATGCTCATGCAGGACCAGCCACTTATCCTGCATCAGTTAGATGAGCACTTAGATGTAAACTTAGATGTGGAATTCCAAATTAATGAAAGAATGCTTGCGGCTGACATCATTCCAGTCGCGCTTTTTCCCGACCTGTCGGCAGACGGTCTGATTCTCGAAGCGACTGATGAAAATGGGCAGATGGTGTTCTTGCGCTATCGTCTGGATAGCGCAAGGGGTGAACTGACCGCGCGTGATAGAATTCCTTTTCCAGGTCGGTCCGCTACCGCGCCGGTCATGCGCGTCGGCAGAATCAGCTTCCCCGCGCTTATCTTTTCGGCATTGGCGGAAGGCAACTTGTCTGTGCATCTTTATTCCGATTTATCCAAGTCATTCAAGAGCAAGGCATATGAGCTTGACAAGGGGCCCGCCGTATTCGGCGCGCTCAACATGCCCATAGCCAGCCATTTCGCTTGGACCAACCCGCAGCGAGAACAGCTCAATCTCTTGGATCTGGCGACGGGTGAAAATCGCGTTGTGGCGGCGCTTGATGGCGATTATCCGCAATATCTTTTGCTATCGCAGGACTCCAGCGTGATTCTGGCAGTCAATCTGGATTTCCAGCCGGTCGTAGTCGCTTGGCATGTCGAAAGCGGCAAGCGCTTTGAGCTCGGGCATTATCGCCCATGCAACAGAATCCCGGATAAGGTTGCGCTCAGCCGCGACGGCCAGGCGCTAATTATTGGCTGCGATATGGGATTGGAACTATGGCGCGCGAATGACGCCGCTCGGAAGCGATAAGGACACGGTCATGCCGCCGCTCACAGAAAATTGCAAGCTCCCTCGTCACAGTGTCGCAGCGGCGGCGCGGAAAATGAATAAGAAAATGATGAGAAGGAGAGCAACTAATGATGTTGACAGCGGTTCGCGCATTGATTGATTATCACTACGCGGCATACGAGCGCATTTGGAATGTGGTAATGGGTTTGAGCGCTGAACAATTCCTGCAAGCACACGACTATTCTTTAGGTTCGGCGCGCAATCAACTGGTGCATGTGATGAATGTAGATGAGCGCTGGCTGTCGCGTCTGCAAAATCAGCAGCCGGTGCCGGTGCTCGAGTATTCGAATTTCCCGGATGCGCAATCGACGCGGCAAAAGTGGGATACAGTGCGCGGCAGCGTCCAGGATTATGCCCTGGGGCTGAGTCGCGAACAGTTAGAAGAGTCAGTCGATTTAGTTTTCCCCGGGCGCGGCGGCCGTCATCGCAATACGCGTTGGCAAATCTTGCTGCATGTGGTCAACCACGGCACCGACCACCGCGCCCAGATTCTGGCATTGCTGCACGAGCTGGGCGCGCCCAGTTTTGAGCAAGACCTCATTCTGCATTTGTGGTCATTGGAAGCGCATTGAGCTACAAGCGACTCAATTCCCGCGCGACCTGGCCTGCGACGCCCGCGTTGTTGACGAGTAGGGCGATGTTCGCTTTCATGGAAGCCCCGTCTGTTATTTGGCTGACGCGCTTCAGAACAAATGGCGTAATGGCATTGCCGGTGATGCCCGCGTTTTCCGCCTCGCTTGTTGCTTGCTCTATTGCTGCCTCGGCGATGGCTGCCGCGAGCGCCTTATCCGCTGGGACTGGCACGGCAAGGAGGATGCCATGCGCCGCGCCTAGTTCTTGGGCGGCATGGATAATCCGCGCCGCTTGCTTTGCGGTCTGCACACGCTGGTCGATGGGCAAGCCGCTGTTTGATGTGTAGAAGGCGGGCAGGCTGTCGGTCTGATAGCCTAGTATCGGCACGCCTTGCGTTTCTAAGACTTCCAGAGTCAGCGGCAAATCGAGGATGGACTTCGCGCCGGATGATACAACCGCGACATGCGTGCGCCCGAATTCGATTAAATCGGCCGAAACATCTTGCGGCTGCCCGCGATGAACGCCGCCGATGCCACCGGTTGCGAAGACCTTTATGCCGACCATATCGGCGACTATCATCGTACCCGCCGCGGTGGTAGCGCCGGTCTGACGCAGCGCGAGCGCGATGGGCAAGTCGCGGCGGCTGCATTTGCGTACGCTGCCAGCGGGCATATTCGCCAGCTGATCGATCTCTTGCTCGGTGAGGCCGACGACAATTTTGCCGGCGATGATAGCGATTGTGGCTGGCGTCGCGCCGTTTTCGCGCACTGCCGCTTCCATCGCCAAAGCCGTTTCCACATTCAGCGGATATGGCAAGCCATGCGTGATAAGCGTCGACTCCAAGGCGACAACTGGCTGGCTGCGGCTAAGCGCTGATTTTACTTCGCGCTTGACCTGTATGAACTCGGTCATATTTTCGCTTTCTATGTTTTAGCGGACAGACAAGCCTGCGCGCAGTCATGCCAATTGTCATGCCGACCAATAGCTCAATCTGGCAGACTATGCAGTTTATAGCGATGTATCCGATGGTGATAGTCTGCGAGTTTCATTTGCTCGATAAGCTGGTCGGGGCGCAAATTGCCACGGTCGCCGACCGAAAGATGTGCAATCAGCTCGCTGTTTCCCGCTATGCGCAGGTCTATGATTAATGGTCGCAGGTCCATTACGCTGCGGCGGCGTTTTCTTCTGCGTTCGACAATGATGGTCTCTCGTCCTAGGATGTCGGCAATACTTATATTTAGCAAACTGGGGTCTATTGGGTCGATGAAACTAATGCGATATTCAGCGCTAATGATGCGCGATTGCATGGTCGATTCTCGTAAATCGACATTTTGGATCTGCCGGATGTACAAACCCGTCGGCGCGACCCGCATAAGAGTTTTTGCCAATTCTTCCTCTTGCAGGTCAATTTCCTCGCGCAGGGCAATATCGATGATTTCGCACTCGCTGGTGATGCCAAGCGGCAGCGGCATCGCCAACTGGAGGCGGGGCCTGGTATTGAAGCCTTGCGTATAGAGTATTGGCAGCCTAGCGCGGCGAAGCAGCCGTTCCCAGATTTTTGCGACATCGAGGCTGCTGGTATATTTGAGCGGACCTGATTTGCCAAAGGTGATGCGCAGTCTTTGCGCAATCGGCGAAAAATGCGTCATGGGTGTTTATGCCTGAATGGATGATAAGGTACAATACTCGTCGCGTTGCGATTAGACAATGGAAGCTTGATGAGCAACAGGGGCGATAGCGCCGGGCAAGAAACTTATCATGCCGATTTGCTAAAACTGCGCCGCAGCCGATACCGCAAAAGCGTAATCCTGCCATTTGCATGTGTATTGGTCCTGGTTCTGGCATATATTGGTAGCGCGCTTGCGCTGCCCACGCCGGCGCAAGTGGCGGCGCTGTCCAACGGGGCATTTACGCTCTTGGTATTGTGCCCGGCGGCAGTGTGTTTGTTCCCATTTACCGTCGCGGGCATCGTCCTAGTTGCGCTGGCGCGGCGCTGGCAGAGCGGGCAGCCCTCTCCGTTGCGCCGCCTGGAGCGATTGACAGCAGCTATCGAAAGCAAGGTGGAGCGACTCTTGGGCGGCATTGACCAGCGCGTCTTGGATTGGGCGGTTGCCTTTGCCCCAATCCGACAACTGCTAAAGAGCTTTGAAGCACTGCCAAAGGAATCGCGTAACGAATCGCGTAACGAATCACTTAACGAAGAAACGCATGACGAGGAAGAGCTATGACAGAACAAAGTAGCCCAATGAACGAAGAAAATCGGCTGCCGCGCAAGACGCGCGCGCTCATGCTTGGCATCGGTTTTGGCGCGCTGGTTGGCTTTGTTTCGAGCTATTTGTACACACGCGCGGCCGAAGAAAGCGACGGCACCGAGCAAGCGGCGCAGCCGATATCGACCGGGCAAATGCTGTCGATTTTCTTGACGGTACTGGGCTTGGTGCGTCAAGTTGCCGAGTTGGGCAAACCGAAAAAACCAGGGAAAAAATAGTCCAATGTGCGGGAGATTCACTCTGACAGCCAATGCCGAGTCCATCCAGCGCGCCTTCGGCTTGCATGACGCGTCGCTTTGGCAGCAGCCGCGTTATAACATCGCGCCATCGCAAATGGCACCGGTGATAACAAATCGAAATCGCAAAGAACTGTCGCTATTGAAGTGGGGGCTGGTCCCGATATGGGCAAAGAACCCCGCCATCGGCAACCGGTTGATAAACGCCCGCGCGGAAACAATTGCGGAAAAACCGTCGTTCCGGGCCGCCTTTAAGAAGCGCCGCTGTTTGATTCTGGCTGACGGCTATTATGAGTGGACCAAGCGCGATAAGCAAAAAATCCCGATGTATATCAAGCGGGTGGACCGGGAAATCTTCGCGCTGGCGGGTATCTGGGAAAAATGGCAACAGCCAGACGGAACTTGGCTGGATACTTGCGCGATATTGACCACAGAAGCCAATGATTTCATGCGCCCGATACACCATCGTATGGCTGTCATGGTCGAGCCAGAAGATTACAAAACATGGCTATCCGAAGCGCCATTGCGCCCCGAGCAATGGCTGCCGCTGCTGGCGGGCTGCGCTAGCGAGCAACTGCTCGCCTATGAAGTCTCTAGGCAAGTCAATCGACCGATAAACGACAATCCCACCGTCATTCTCCCGGTCGATAAAGCCGATACTTTCAACCAGCAGGTGCTTTTATAGTCGCGCTGGTTGCATGACCGAATGACTACTGTAAGATTGAATGATTTCAGTTTTCCCGCTTCTTCTTGAAATGCCGCTCCATCACAAAGCGAAACGGGTCCCGCCCAGCCGGGATGATCACCCTGCGCGAGCGTCCGCCAGCAACAACATCGCCGACAACTCCCAGCTCTTCCAGCAATTCCATGATGCGAGCCGCGCGCGGATGGCCCAAACCCAGCCGCCGCTGTATGAGCGACGCCGACGCCTCGCGCGCCGCTGCCACCAGCTTAATGACATCTTCCAGCCTGGGGTCGGTCTCGGACAAAAATTGACGCCGCATCACAGCGCGCTCCCAAGGTGCCCGCTTCGCGGCTTCGGCGCTGCCAGTGTCAACGCGCGCGGCTTGCCACTGCTGCCAATAACGCAGGACTGCGCGTACATCGTCTTCGGAAACATAACAGCCTTGGACGCGCTTTGGCAGTGCCGCGTCGGAAGAAAGAAAAAGCATATCCCCCTTGCCCAAAAGATGCTCGGCACCGGTCTTGTCCAGGATGACGCGCGAATCCCCCCCAGACGCGACAGAAAAGGCAATACGCGCAGGGAAGTTGGCTTTGATGAGCCCGGTGATGACATCGACGCTTGGGCGCTGCGTGGCCACGACCATGTGCATGCCCACCGCGCGCGCCATCTGCGCGAGCCGCGTTACGCAGGCTTCCGTCTCGTCGGGGTTGCGCAGCATGAGGTCGCCTATTTCGTCAATCAAAATCGCCAGGTAAGGCAATTTGCGCCCGGGATTGTCGCTCTCTTCTTGTCGAGAATTGTAGATGTCTATGTTGCGCGCCGAGTGCTTTTCTAGCAATTTGTACCTGCGGTCCATTTCCCGCGTGCACCAGCGTAAGACGCCAATAATGCGCTCGTTGTCCGTTTCGACCGGACCAAGCAAGTGGGGGATGCCGTTAAACCGCGTCAATTCGACCATTTTTGGATCGAGCATGATTATTTGCAGCTGGTCGGGGCTGTGTTGCATTATCAGCGACGTGGCGATAGCCGCCATGCAGACCGACTTCCCGGAACCCGTTGTGCCCGCGACCAAAAGATGCGGCATTGCTGTCAGATCGATTGGCACGGGTATGCCCATCACATCGCGGCCTAGGGGTATCATCAGCGCGCTAGTGGCTTTTGCGCGCGCCATGCGATAGCTTTCGCTTTCCATCACGTTGCGCAGCGCTACGATGCTCGCGCGTTTATTTGGCACTTCGATGCCCATGTAATTTGTGCCTGGCACCGGCGTTTCCATGCGCAGGCGCGCCGCGAGCGCCAACGACAAATCAGGCGCATAGGATGCTATTTTGCTTAATCGTATGCGTTCGCTGCCGTCAGCGTTGTGGGGCTGCAGCGCGTAGCGGGTGACCGTCGGCCCCACATGCACATCCAAGATATGCACCTCGATGTCAAATTCCAAGAGCGTGTTTTCAATTAGTAAAACATTTTTATCGATTTCTTCCCTATCGGGCAGTTGCAATTCTAATGCTGAAAGCAACTCTAGGCCGGGCAGCGCGCTTTCAGCGTCTTCTTTATACCCGCCTTCTGCACCCTTCTTAACAGCGCTATCGTCTCTGGCAGCTTTATTGGCAGATTCGATTGCGGCCGCGGATGCCGCCGCGACTGCGGCGCGGCCGGCATTGTCTGGCGCGTCAATCATTTCGTCGGCAGCAGCGCCATTCGCGCTTTCATCTGTCTTTACTGTTGTCTCAACTGTGCTCGGCGCGGACCATACCCGAGCAGCTATCGGCTTGGTCTCATCCGCCGCCGCTCGTCTTTCTCTGAACTCTTCCGGGATATTTTCCAGGTCCGGGCGTATGCGCATGATGCGCGCGCGGTAATCGGGTGATGTCGCCAATGCCTGATAAATTCCGACGCCATTGGGCTCGAGCGCGGCATCCCCGCCTTGCTCCCCTTCTTGACTGAGGTCGCTTAATTGCTGACTTAGTTTGCCCAGAAACGCGACGATATGCCACCGCCTCAAACCGATGCATACCACCAGCGAGATGACGATAAATAGCGCGAATAAAGCCAGCGCCGGCTGCCGGCCCATTACCCAATAAAACGGGTAGCTGATTCCCCAGCCGATGAGACCGCCGCCTTGCCCAGCCCGGGCGAGCGCGCGCAATTCCACATCGCTATTGCCGAGATGCAGCATCGCCAAAACTGAAAGAAATATGATTTCCAGCGCTAACATGCGCGCCGAAGTAAACCCGACGCGAATGCCTGTCTTGGGCAGCCACAATAGGATCCCGAAGGCAAACAGCGCGCCGGCGACGAAAACGCTGCCATTGCCAAACAGCTGGTGCAGGATATCCGCCCAGGTAACCGCCACCAAGGCTTCGGACGGAAAATAAAGCGAAATGAAAGACAGAATGCCAAAGACAAACAGCGCAAAACCAACAACTTCGTCGAGCCATGGCGGCAAGCTGTCCTTGAGATCTTCCCAAAAGTCGAACTCTAACTGCTCATCTTCCAGAGGTTTGATGATGGAATCTCTTTGAATTCGCGTGATATGGCTCACCGTCCCTGACACTTGGTCAGCGGCTTGCGGCTCGGCTGATTGTTCTTGCGCCATTTTGCTTGTGAATCCCTAGCGTCTAACCCTTCATTAGCCTAGCATGAATGAAGATTTTCGCAGTAAAAAACGTGGGCGAAAATGACTATTCAAGCAGCAATCGAGAAACATTAGCAGAAGCTCGCTAGGGGCGACGGATAGAAGGAGCCCGCGATACTGGTGCCAGCTCTCGCTTCGGCAATCTCAGCGATTGGATTGTTTTTCTCGCTGTAACAAGAGCTCGGACACAGCCATAATCGCGACGCGCTGCTTGCGGTACAGGTCGGCTTCGCTCATGCTTAGGCTGCGCGCAACGTCGCGCACTTTTTTTCTTTCGAGAAATCTCAAGTGCAAGATGTTGTATAAGGTCCATTCTGGGCTGGCTAGTTTACGCTCGCCTTCGGGCTTGAGCGTTGCGATGCAGTCACGCAGCGTATTGCGTAAGGCATTGACTGCTGTGTCTTGATCGGCGCTCATGCGCGCCTGCACAATCCGCAGGTTTATCAAGTTGCTTTGGGTGATGCCCGCGCCACCCCAATAGTGCCGTAAAGCCGCCCGCACCTGCTCAAATAGCTCTTGTTGGTCTGGCAAGGACACTTCGTCCGCAAACTGAGTGCGAGACTGTCGGTACTCGACTTGTACAGCCCGCGACCGCGTCATCTGAAATTGTGGCAACAAGCCCTCCAGCAGTGTATAGATCTCGGACTGCAAAGTCATGTCGTCGAGGCTTTTTTCCAGTCGATCCAGATAGGCGAATAGTACGCTCTTGGGATCATCAAGCTCCGCCAGCAGCGAGTTGTTAATGTTGAGCAAAGCCAAAGCGCCAATGACGCGCCTGGGCGAATTTTCAGCAGGCATGTGGCTGTCGTATAATGGAATCAAGGCATACTCGCGCCATGCGAGCAATGCTTTGCCAGCGCTTTGGGAATGGGCGCTGGCGAGGTTTTGCAGCAAGCTATTATCGGATCGCAAATCATCTTCGGTGAAGCCTGTTTCCCCAACTTGATTCAGAAGCTCTGGCGAACCATTCACGATATTGAGCACACAGGCTTTGTCTATGCGCATGTAATCGCATATCGCCTCGGTGGTCGCGGCGATCAATTGTGTCAAGTCGCTGCGGGTAAGGACGCGCTCGCCAAGGGATTGCAGCAACGTAATCTGCGCGCCGTCTTCGTCGCGATAGATGAGCAGCAGCTCCAAATAGGGCAGCGCCAGCGAAACGAACCATTGCCATAGCAATACCGCCGCAACGACGGCGGGCGGGGTAAATGCCTCGCTTGGCAAACCCAAAATGCGACTTGCTTGCGCGGTGAAGTTGATGACAGCCAGCGCAATCAAGCCGGTTGCGGGTCCCCGCAGCAAGAAATCCAGCAATTGCTTTTTCACCAATCTATCGGGAATATCAGAGCCAAAAAAGTAAAGGGGATAGGATAAGAAAAACAGCATCAAGATGATGATGATGTTGGCGGTGTTGATGACCATCAGACCAAAGACGCTGAATTCATCACCTGGGCTGAGCAGGACGGAATAGGGAAAGATGCCCAATGCGGGCGTCAAGATAGCGATTTGCAAATATGCCATGCGCCGCTTTGTGCCTTGGGTCAGGCAGCGTTTGCGGGCGCGCTGCACATTATTAAATGCGAAACCGTTGGCAGCCGCGAAATAAACAACATAGAGGGAAAAAAGGGAACCTGCCTGGATGCTCAGGATGCCTTGCGCCTCCACAAAGAGAAACAGGGAATCGGCAAAGGCGGCGGACAGCAAAAAACCAGCGCCTATCACATACAGGATGCGAATCACCCGCCGCCGCCGCCCGCGCGACGGCAAGCCGGTAGTCGCGAGCAAGGCGTCTGACAAGTGATACATCGCCGCCGGGATGAAGGCGATGCCGAGCCACTGCAAGCGCGTGGCAATCTCATGCGCGGCGTAGTCCGGTTCGAGCGAGATGAATGCATCCGCGACATAAGCGATGGTTACACAGGCGAGCACAACCGCCGACGACTTGGCGACGCTGTTCTGGAGATTCCGCGTGAGATTAAAGAGCAATAGCGAAACGGCAATGATCGCATTGCTCGCGGTCAAAGTCTCGTTGACGATTAGCAGAATCGCGGATGCCAAATCCAATGCAAGCCTCTGATGTGTGAGTCCGCGGGTAAGACTCTAGCACAAGTTTAGCAAATTTTGACAAATCGGTTGCATCGATGCTGGAACTATACGGAAACGCTGAAGAAGACCGCAATCTCTTTACTGGGCAAATGCCTGTCGTTGAAGCCACAAAAGACAAAGCCCTGGGCTTGAGCGAATTGGATGCAGGGGTAATTGGTCGTGGCGATTTCGAAAAAGATTTGGCGCAGATAATTTTCCTGCGCCCAAACCCGCGCCGCGTTTACCAAGCGCGTTCCCAAGCTACGACGCCGAAAGGGGGAGTCGACAACGATGTCTTGCAAGTAGGCGATTTTATTGGTTTCGTCCACGCGCATGGACAAAAAAGCCAGTAGGCGGCGGGAAACCTCGTCGCGCGCGACGATAAAGCAATGATAGCGCCTGATAGCCATTGCCAGATGACTGGGGTCGGTCTCGTGCGTAGCGTCCAGCGGGCGCGGCAGCCGCTGGCGGCGATAACTAATCTCGACGCTGTCCACCAACTCGCGCACGGTCATTTGCCAGACGTGCTCGGTTTGGTAGCTGGATTCCAGCTCCAGGCAAAACGGAATGTCCTCCGCTATACCGTCGCTTAAGACGATGCGAGACGGATTAAATGCAGGTTGCGCCATGAACTGGCGTCTCCGAAATTCGCTAACACGATTCTTTCCGATAAGTAGCCTGAACGCGCCTTGCAATTATGGTTATTACTTGGGGAATAATTCAAGATGTCCCATAAAGCAGCGTAAATTACAAGCGCGATTGGCAACTAATCCGCGTACAAATAGTCCTCCAAAATCACTTTAGCCGAGGACTGACGCAAGCGGTTGAGGGCTTGCGCCTCCAGCTGGCGGACGCGTTCCCGCGTGACGCCAATCGTCTTCCCGACTTCCTCTAGCGTGTACACGCGGCCGTCGGCAAGCCCATAGCGCAGGCGCAGGATTTGCGCTTCGCGCGCGGGCAGCTTGTCAAGCGCCTGCTGCAATTGGACGTGCAGCAAGTGCGTCGCGACTTCGTCGGATGGGGCGGGGCTATTGCTGTCTTCAACAAAATCGCCAAAGGTCGAATCGCCTTCGTCGTCGATTGGCGTTTCCAAACTGACCGGACGCCGCGATATCTCGAGCAAGTTTTCTACTTTGTCGGGCGTGGTTTCCATGCCCAGCGCCAACTCGTCTATTTTAGGTTCGCGACCCAATTCTTGCAGCAATTGCAGCTGAACCCTGCGCATGCGATTCAGCTGATCGCCCATGTGGACGGGCACGCGAATGGTGCGCCCTTGGTCGGCGACGGCGCGGCTAACCGCTTGGCGTATCCACCAGGTCGCGTAAGTGCTGAACTTGTGCCCGCGCTGATACTCGAATTTGTTGGTCGCCCGTATCAAACCGATGTTGCCCTCTTGGATTAAGTCAAGGAAAGGCACGCCGCGTCCGATGTATTTTTTGGCGACGCTGATTACAAGGCGCGCGTTGGCGCGAATCAAGTGTTCCTGCGCCTTTTCGCCATCAAAAACGATGCCGCGCAATGCTTGCTCTTCGCTCCAGGACAATTCATCGGCGCGCATCGCCTCGGCATTTTCTAGGCGTATGTTGGCGAATACCGCCGCTTCCATGCGCTTGGCGAGCATCACCTCTTCCTTGGCGGTTAATAGCGGGACGCGCCCCGCTTCTTTGAGGTACAAGCCAACGACATCGTCCGTATCCAGGGCAGCTTGATAGCCGGCATCGCTGGTTATATCCTTTTTCAAGACCTTCAGCAGGGCGTCGCGCTCGTCCTCGGCTTCCGCTTCCGGCAGCAGCGGTTCGCCGAGCGGCTTCTGTACTTTGCTGTCTTCGCCGACTTCATCGGCGGTATCGGCGCTTGACGGTACAATTTCAATCCCAGCTTCCAGCAGGCTGTCCATAATGTCATCGAGAAGCGCAACCTGAGATTCAACATCAGGCATCAACTCCAAAATATCGCTGTAGGAGACAAAGCCTTGCTTGCGCGCTTTGCCTAGGAGCTGTTTTTGAAGCGCTTCTCGTTGACTGAGATTTGTTACATTGTCCAAAACTGCGACCACGGACAAGCCTTTCTGATAGGCGCGCGAAAACCGCGCTACATCAACTATAACAGATACACAATGTTTTATCTTTTATCCCGCCAAATTGCAGGCGCGTCAAGCAGGCGACTGGCGCACAGATATTATTTTATGAATTATTCGCCGGGGCGAAGACTTATTAGTCCCTTATCGCTGCCGCCGAGCGGCTATGGCAACCTAGAGCTCGCAAGCGCAGGCTCGCAGATTCACCAATCGAATTGCTTATTCGCTAACTCGGCTAATTAACGTTTGACGGGTTCAAACAGGGCTTAGATATTCGCTATAACTCTCGCAAATGCGCGGACACTCCAATTAGACAATTTAACTCTAGTTTGGTAGCTTGTCAAGTTTTTCGTGCAAATTCGTTCATATTGCGCGCAAATTGGCTTATGACAGCGACTTTCATCCTATCATGCTTCTCTCATTTTACAATTCATCGTACAATCCAGCGTCAATGCAATCGCAGCTGATTATTTTACCTCCCAGCAGCGCGTAGACACAGCCCGCCGCTACCGTGATTTCTGAGATTTTTCTTCACTTTCCTTGGTGCAACATGCACAAGGTGGCTGAAAAAGTGCATAACATTTTTGCAATGTATTGACGGGCGATAAAAGCTTCAATAAAATGCCTTTGAGACGAAATGGAATGAAGACGATCTAAAATATGAATGTCTATCCGCAAGTGAATCCGCGTTCCAGGCGCAGGCGCATTATTTCGCTGATAGAGTTCAGTGTGGACCTTTTGCCTTCCTGACGCGCTGCGTTGATTATTCGTTGAAAGCATACCCTGATCTCGTAATGGTGGTCAGGGTTTTTTGTTTGTGAAGGAATTGTTGCGGTGAATCTCCGAGGAAATGCAATGAGCGGAAAAAACGGAATACGGGTTGGTGTTTATGGCGGGTCTGGCTATGCCGGGCTAGACCTGGTCGAGCTGCTGCAAAATCACCCCGATGTCGCCTTGGCATTCGCGACATCTAATACTTATGCCGGCGACGCCGTCCCAGGCAGCGAATTGTCATTCGTCGCGCCGGCGGCGGTCTCGCTAGATGAGGTTGATGTGATTTTCTTGGCGCTGCCGCACAAGGCGTCGGCAGAAGTCGCCCGGCAGGGGCTGGATGCCGGGGTCAAGGTGGTTGACCTGTCAGCCGACCTGCGGCTCGATTCGGCTGCAAGCTATGAAGCCAGTTATGGCATCCCGCACCCGCATCCGGAATTGCTGCCATGCCCCTATGGCTTGCCCGAAATCAATCGCGCAAATATCATCGACCAGGATGTCATCGCGACGCCGGGCTGCTACCCGACGACGACCTTGCTGGGTTTATATCCCTTGTTGACTTGTGGTGCCATCTCACCAGAAGCCCCCATCATCGTCGACGCGAAGTCCGGCGTGACCGGTGCCGGGCGCAAACCAGCGCTCGCCACGCATTTTGCCGAGGTCTATGGCAATCTGCTGCCCTACAAGACTGGGCGCTCTCATCGTCATATCGGCGAAATGGAACAAGAGGCGCGCAAAGTGGACGGGGAAATTGGTCCTATCATCTTTTGTCCGCATCTGCTGCCGGTTGACCGCGGGCTGATGTCCAGCATCTACGTTACGCTGGGCGACTCGCTCGCTAGCGCAGACGCGCATGACCTATACTGCGAAGTCTATGACAGCGAGCCTTTGGTAGATGTGTTGCCGCTCGGCGAGCAAGCCAGCCTGAAGGATGCGGTCAAGACCAACAAATGCGCAATAAGCGTCACGCCAGTTTTGCGGCAGTATCTTCATATCACCAGCGTCACGGACAACTTGCGCAAAGGGGCTGCCAGCCAAGCTGTGCAAAACATGAACTTGATGTTCGGCATTGAAGAAACGCTGGGATTAATCTAGTGGGCAGCGCCATTTCTCTAGTCAAGATCTCCGGGCATTACCTGGATGATGAAGCTTCGCTGCAGCGCTTCGCGCAGGCTGTCGCGGCGCGCCAGCAGCAATTGGTCATCGTGCATGGCGGCGGCAACGAGATTACACGTTTGCAAGAAAGCCTGGCTATAGAACCGCGCTATGTCGACGGTTTGCGCGTTACGGATGCCCAGTCGCTTGCGCTGGTGGAAATGGCGCTCTGCGGCAGCGTGAATAAGCGCTTGGTGCGGCATTTGCTCAATGCAGGCGTCGATGCCCAGGGGCTGTCGGGCGTCGATCGCGGTCTTGTGCGCGCCGAAAAAATGCGGCACGGGTCGGTGGATATGCAATTTACTGGGGCGGTAAAATCAGTGCGGTCCGAAGTGCTGTTTCAGCTGCTGGAACTCGGCGTGACCCCGGTCATCGCGCCCGTCAGCGCCGGGACGGACAGCAACTTCAACTTGAATGCCGACCCGGTCGCCGGCGCGCTGGCAGCGGCGCTAAAGGTCCGCAGCGTCGTGTACATATCCAATGTCGCCGGCGTCTTGGTAGATAAGGAAATTGTCAAGAGGCTCAGCGAGGCGGAAGCGCGCGCCTTAATCGCTGATGGGACCATTTATGGGGGCATGATACCCAAAGTCATTTCGGCTTTGGATGTGCTATCATCGGGCGTAGCCCAGGCCATAATCACCGATTTGCATGGCTGGGCGCGTGATGCTGGCACGACATTTATTCATTAACTATCGTTAAGTTGCGGACAGAGGGATGGAATGACACTCACGAGCGAAGTGATTCAAAAAGATCAACAATATAGTGTGCCTGTCGCGGGGCGGCCCGATTTTGTATTGGCGCGCGGCGAAGGCGTTACGGTCTACGATACCGATGGCAAAGCCTATACCGATTGGGTGGCTGGCATCGCGGTCAACGCCCTGGGTTATGGCGACAAAGAGCTGACTGCGGTTGTCAATCAGCAAATGCGGACCGGGCTGATTCACGTCAGCGGCTTGTATCACACCCAGGCGCTGGCAGAGCTGGCTGAATTGCTGTGTCAGCATTCTTTTGCCGACAAAGTTTACTTCTGCAATAGCGGCGCGGAAGCGAACGAGGGCGCGCTCAAGTTCGCCCGCAAATTGGCTTTTGTCAACGACAAACCCAACAAGACCAAGGTGCTTAGCTTCAGCGAGGCATTCCATGGTCGAACGATGGGTGCCTTGGCAATCACGCCCAAGGAGAAGTATCAGACCGCCTTTAAGCCGATGGTGCCCGGCGCGGTGGTGGGCGAATTCAATAACATAGCCAGCGCCAAAGAAATGATTGACGATGATACTGTGGCGGTAATCGTAGAGCCGGTGCAAGGCGAAGGCGGCATCAACATAGCCAGCGCCGAATTCTTGCAAGCGCTGCGCCAGCTTTGCGACGAGAAGGGCGCGACGCTCATTTTCGACGAGATTCAGTGTGGGCTGGGCAGAACCGGCGACATGTGGGCGCATAGTTTCAGCGGCATTTCGCCCGACATCATGACATTGGCGAAACCGCTGGCAGGTGGGCTGCCCGTCGGCGCGATTTTAGCGACCGAGGCTGTCGGCAGCGCGATGCAGCCGGGCGATCACGGCTCGACCTTTTCTGGCGGCGCGGTAGTCATGCGCGCGGCGGAGATGGTCCTCAAGCGCGTTTTGAGCGACGGCTTCCTGGAACATGTCAATGAAGTCGGCGAATACCTGATGGAACGCCTTTCAGAAATCAACAGTCCGCATATCAAAGACGTCAGGGGCAGGGGGCTCATGGTCGGCATCGAGCTGGATGTCCCGCCGGGCGGCATCGTGCAACAGGGTTATGAGCATGGCTTGCTGCTGGTCAATTCGGGCGCGAACGTGATTCGCTTTGTCCCGCCACTGATCATCGAAAAACAGCATGTCGATGATTTGGCGGAAAAACTGACGGTCATCCTGGAGGAAGTTGATGATCAAGATTAGCCACGACATTCGCTCGGTGAACGGTTTCCGCGCCGCCGGCGTCCATGCCGGCTTGAAGAAAGACGGCGCGCTGGACTTCGCGCTGATAAGCAGCGAGCGTGATTGCGCGACGGCTGGGGTCTTCACCCGTAACAAGGTCAAAGCCGCGCCCGTGTTATTGAACATGCAGCGCCTGCGCGACAATGCCGCCGGCATCCGCGCTGTCGCTATCAATACTGTCAGCGCCAATGCCTGCACCGGCTCCCTGGGCTTGGAAAATGCCCGCGCAAGCTCGGACATGCTTGCCCAGCGACTGGGCATCGCTAGCAGCCAGGTCTTGGTGATGTCAACCGGCGTCATCGGCACGCATCTGCCGATGGACAAAATCGCGCGCGGGGTGGAGCTTGCCTGCGAGAACCTTGGTGACGATTGGTCAGCCGCCGCGGCCGGTATCATGACAACGGACACGCGCCCAAAACTTGCTTCGGTTACGGCCGCCACCAGCAAGGGAGAAGTAACTTTGGCGGGCATCGTCAAGGGCGCGGGCATGATTGCGCCCAATATGGCGACCATGCTCAGCGTCATCGTGTCTGATGCCAAATTGAAGACCTCATTGGCGCGGAATGCGCTCTCCGCGGCTGTTGAACAAAGCTATAACCGCATTGTCGTTGATGGCGATACCAGTACCAATGACATGGTTGTTCTGATGTGCAATGGCGCTAGCGGCGTCGAGCTCGCGGACGAGGCGGATGTCGAAGTTTTCCAAGCCGCTTTAGATGCGCTAGCGACCTACCTGGCGCAAGAGGTGGTGCGCGATGGCGAGGGCGTGACGAAGTTCGTCACGCTGGACATCCGCAATGCGGAGTCAATCGCGTCCGCCGAGCGCATCGGACAGACGATAGGCGCTTCGGTTCTCACCAAGTCCGCCTTTTATGGCAGCGACGCCAACTGGGGGCGCATCATCGCGGCGGCTGGGCGCGCCGACGTGCCTTTCGATCCGGATAAGGCGTCGCTCTATGTCGCGGCGGGCGAGTCGCTGCCCGCGGCGGAGAGAGGCTTGCTCATATTCAGCCAGGGTATGCCAAGCAACTACCTGGAAGATGCTGCCGCCGCCATCATGGCGGAATCTTCAATCACATTCACCTTGGATTGTGGCTTGGGCACGGCGGACGCGACCATCTGGACCTGTGACATTAGCCACGACTACATCAGCATCAATGGCGATTATCGTTCATGACTCAACCGAGGGGCAAGTTCGCGGCGGCATTGGCGCTTGAAGACGGCAGAATTTTCCCGGGCGAAGGCTTTGGGGCGCAAGGTGTCCAGACCGGCGAAATCGTGTTTAATACGGCGATGACCGGATATCAGGAGATTCTGACCGATCCCTCATATTATCGCCAGATTGTCGCCATGACCGTGCCGCATGTTGGCAATACCGGCGTCAACCGCGAAGATCCAGAATCGAAGAAACTATGGGTATCGGGCTTTGTTGTGCGCTCGCTTAGCCCGATTGTGAGCAATTGGCGCAATCGCGGCGACCTGGCGTCCTATCTGCGCGACAATGGCATCATCGGCATATCCGGGCTCGCTACCCGCGCGCTCGTGCGGCATATCCGCGAAAAGGGCGTGATGCGGGCGGCGCTGGCGCATGGCGACGCCGCGTTGGACACCGAGCGCCTAAGTGAGCTTGCGCGCGCCGCGCAGGACATGTCCGGCGCGAACTTGGTCGACGCGGTAACTGCATCCGCGGCATACAACTGGCGCGAGGGCAGCGACTCCCAGTGGTATGGCGGCTCGAGCGCGGCTTGCCAGGGTCCGCTGGTGGTGGTATACGACTTTGGCGTCAAACACAACATCCTGCGCATGATGGTTGATCGCGGCTTGCGCCTTCGGGTAGTGCCAGCGCGGACAGCGCCTGAGGCTGTGCGCGCGCTGCAGCCCGCGGGCATTTTCCTCAGCAACGGTCCTGGCGATCCCGCGGCTGTGGATTACGCGATTGAGAATGTGAGAACGCTGCTGGGCGAGCTGCCGATATTTGGCATCTGCCTGGGCCACCAGATTCTGGCGCTGGCGCTGGGCGGGCAAACGGAGAAAATGCCCTTTGGGCACCGCGGCGGCAATCAACCGGTCAAGAACCTGCGCAGCGGCGAAGTAGAAATCGCGACGCACAACCATGGCTTCGCTGTGTCCGCCACCAGCGACCTGGGCGGCGGCGAAGTAACGCACATCAACTTAAACGACAATACCGTTGCGGGCTTGCGCCACCGAGCTTTGCGGGCATTCAGCGTGCAATACCATCCCGAAGCCGCGCCAGGTCCGCACGATTCGATGTACCTGTTTGATGAATTCGTCGCGGCAGTTCATAATGCGCATTAGCTGCCGCAAGTTGCCATTGACAGCCCGCGCATCTATCGAAACATTCACGGAATAATCCAATGCCCAAACGGACGGATATCAAGACAATCATGATTATCGGTTCCGGTCCGATTGTCATTGGACAAGCCTGCGAATTCGATTACAGCGGCGCGCAAGCCTGCAAAGCCTTGAAGCAAAATGGCTATCGCGTTGTGCTGGTCAACTCCAACCCAGCCACAATCATGACCGACCCCGAATTTGCTGACGCGACTTATATCGAGCCGCTGAGCCCAAGCATCTGCGAACAAATCATCGCCCGAGAAAATCCCGACGCCTTGCTGCCCACAGTCGGCGGGCAGACCGCGCTAAATCTTGCCGTTACCCTGCAAGAAAGCGGCGTCTTGCTGCAAAACGACGTCGAGCTGATTGGCGCGACCTTAACCAGCATTCAACTCGCGGAAGACCGACAGTTATTCAACCAGACCATGCGCGAGATTGGCTTGCGCGTGCCGGATAGCAAAGTGGTTGGCGATGTCGAGGCGGCATTGGCTTTTGCCGCTCAAATTGGCTATCCGATTCTTATCCGCCCCTCCTTCACCATGGGCGGTGCCGGGGGCGGCGTGGCATACACCGAGGATGAACTGCGCGCGGTGGCGGCAAATGGCATTCGTCAGAGCCCGGTCGGGCAGGTGCTGGTGGACAAGAGCCTGCTGGGCTGGAAAGAATATGAGCTCGAGCTGATGCGCGACGCCAAGGGCAATTTCGTCGTCGTCTGCTCTATCGAAAACCTCGACCCGATGGGCGTGCATACCGGCGACAGCATCACCATCGCGCCGGCGCAGACCCTGACCGACAAGGAATTGCAGCGATTGCGCAATATGTCGCGCATGATATTTGACCGCGTGGGCATCACGACTGGCGGCGCGAACGTGCAATTCGCCATCAACCCCGCCGACGGCGAAGTCTATGTCATCGAGATGAACCCGCGCGTCTCGCGCTCGTCGGCGCTGGCAAGCAAAGCCACCGGCTTCCCAATTGCCAAAATCGCCGCGCTGCTTGCGGTCGGCTATAGCTTAGACGAGATCCCCAACGACATCACGCGGCAGACGCCTGCCAGCTTCGAGCCGTCTCTGGACTATGTCGTGGTCAAGATACCGCGCTGGGATTTCAAAAAGTTCGCCGGTGCCGACCCCGTTTTGGGACCGCAGATGAAGGCTGTGGGCGAGGTCATGGCGATTGGTCGGACCTTCCCGGAAGCGCTGCAAAAGGCGGCGCGCTCGCTGGACATCGGCATTGATGGCTTTGGCAGCCAAGCGCGCGAGCATCTGCCGCCGCAAGCGCTCAGCGTGCCGACGGCGCAGCGTTTGTTTCAAGTGGCTGATGTGATTGGCGAAGGCTTGCCTCTTGATGAAATCGCGCGCCAGACGCAGTTCGATCCCTGGTTTGTCCAACAGATGAGCGAGTTAATGGCGATTCACAATACGGTTTTGGACAAGGGGCTGCGCCTAGCCGATCTGGATTGCCACGACCTGCTTAAGCTGAAACGCTATGGATTCAGCGACGCGTATATCGCCGAACTGTTGGGTGAAGACGAAATCGCCGTTCGCCGCCGGCGCAAGTCGCTGGGCGTCCGCGCCAATTTCTATCGCGTCGATACCTGCGCCGCCGAATTTGAGGCGCATACACCTTATCTCTATTCGACCTATGAAATCGACGACGAAGCCGACCCTTCCACGCGGCGCAAGGTGATGATCCTTGGCGGCGGACCCAATCGCATTGGACAAGGCATCGAGTTTGATTACTGCTGCGTTCACGCTTGCTTGGCAATGCGCGAGCTGGGCTACGAGACAATAATGGTGAATTGCAATCCAGAGACGGTCAGCACCGACTATGATACCGCCGACCGCTTGTACTTCGAGCCGCTGACAGCCGAAGATGTCATGAATATCGTCGACCGCGAAGAGCCGGCTGGCATTTTGGTGCAGTTTGGCGGGCAAAGTCCGCTCAATATCGCCGGCGACTTGCAGCGCATGGGCGCGCCGATTTGGGGCACGTCGGTGGATACGATTGACTTGGCGGAAGACCGCGAGCGCTTTAATGCCCTGATGAGAGAATTGAATATCACCCAGCCCGCGGGCGCGACAATCCTGACGCGGGATGAAGCGGTATTGGCTGCTGGGCGCATTGGCTATCCACTGCTGGTCCGCCCCAGTTATGTGCTGGGCGGGCGCGGCATGGCAATCGTATTCGACGAAGCTCAGCTGATGGCTTGGCTGGATAATCATGAAAGCTGGGGCGAGCACCCGCTGCTGCTCGATCAATTTTTGGACGATGCCTATGAAGTTGATGTCGACGCGCTGGCGGATGGCAGCCAGGTTACAATTGGCGGCATCATGCAGCACATCGAGCAGGCGGGCGTGCACAGCGGCGATTCCGCCTGTGTTATGCCGCCGTATAAAATCAGTTATTTTCATTTGGATGTTATCCGAGACTATACGCGGCGTATTGGCTTGGCGCTGGGCGTCAAGGGGCTTTTTAACATCCAGTTTGCAATCAAAGATGATGAAGTCTACGTTTTGGAAGTCAACCCGCGCGCCAGCCGCACAGCGCCCTTTATCAGCAAAGCGACTGGTCATCCGCTGGCGCGTTACGCGGCACAAATCGCGGCGGGCAGAACGCTGCAAGAGATTGGATTCGTATCTGAACCGGCAATTAAGGGCTTCTTTGTGAAGGAAGCCGTTTTCCCCTTTCAGAAGTTCCCGGGCGTTGACGCGCGCCTGGGACCAGAGATGCGCTCGACCGGAGAGGTGATGGGGCAGGCGTCATCATTTGGCCACGCTTATGTCAAGGCGCAATCGGCAGCTGGCACGCCTTTGCCGACTAGCGGCAAGGTCTTCATAAGCGTGAATGATTTTGACAAGGGGCTTGTCGCCAAGATTGCCAGGGACCTGCTGCAATTCGGCTTTCGGCTGCTGGGGACAGATGGCACCGCCCGATGGCTCAACAGCCTGGGCATCGCCGCAAGCCCCGTGAAGAAGCTGTCGCAAGGCGCGCCTAATGTTCTCGACCTGATGCGAGACGGCGGCGTCGATTTGATAATCAACACACCGCGGGGCGGTCAAGCGCACGAAGACGGCATCCGCATCCGCAGCCAGGCATACGCATTAGGCATTCCCATAATCACCACCATGAGCGCGGCGGCGGCTTCGGTACAAGGCATACGGCGTCTGCGCGAAAGCCCGCTCAGTGTGCGCAGTTTGCAGTCGCATTACGCGGACAGGCATTTGACAAGCCAGAATTGAGAGGACGAAGAGCCAATGGAGCCCGCTTACAAAAGGTATCTTGAAGAAATTCTGATTGATGAAGAGCGCTTGCAAGCGCGCATCGCCGAATTGGGCGCGGCGATCAACCGCGATTATGTTGACTGCGAAGATTTGATGCTCTTGTGCATCCTAAAAGGCGGTGTCATGTTCCTGTCAGATTTGTCGCGCCATATCCATGTGCCGCACAAAATTGACTTCATGGCAGCAAGCAGCTATGGGCTAGGCGCGCGCCGGTCGGCAGGGTCGGTGCGCATCGACATGGACCTGCGTACCGATGTGCGCGGCAAAGACGTGCTTGTTGTCGAGGACATCATTGATAGCGGGCATACACTGAGCTTCGTCATCGAGACCTTGAAAAGCCGCGAGCCAACCAGCTTGAAGCTCTGTGCCTTGCTCAACAAACAATCGCGCCGCGAAGTTGAAATTGAAGTCGATTATGTCGGTTTTGACATAGAGAACAAGTTTGTATTTGGCTATGGGCTCGATCTGGACGAGAAATTTCGCAACTTGCCATTTGTCGGCGTGGCGCGGCAGGACGCCCTGTTAGATGAGTGAGTCCGCTGCCCGCTTGCTATGGAGCGATTTTGTATACGACTTGCAGCGGCTGCTGCGCGACAAGGGCGTGAAAACGCCGCTGTACATCGTGGGCGGGGCGACGCGCGATGCTTATAAACGCGCCGCAATCACCGACATCGATATCGCGGTGGACGGCGATGCCCTGCGCATCGCCAAGAATGTCGCCGACTGGTTTGACGCCGATATTTATATCATGGACCGCGAACGCGGCGTGGCGCGCGTTTTTGTCAAGCGCGGGTCGGGGGTGGTTCTGCTCGACTTTGCGCGCTTTCGCGGCGCGACACTTTACGACGATCTCATCAAGCGTGACTTCACTGTGAATACCATGGCCGCCGACCTGCTGGGCGATTTGTCGCAGTTGATTGACTTGCTGGATGGCGAGCGCGACCTGCGCGAGCGCGTGCTGCGCCGCTGTTCGCCCAATTCCATCGCGGCCGACCCCCTGCGTGCCCTGCGCGCCGTGCGCCAAAGCACGCAGTTGGGCTTGAAGATTCACCCGGCAACCTTGAACGACCTGCGCCATTCCGCGGCTGGTCTAAGTCAGAATTCGCCAGAGAGGATACGCGACGAGTTTTTCAAGTTGTTGGCTCTCGACAAAGCGGCGCGCGGGCTGCGCGTCTTGCAGCACTTAGGCATCCTCCAGCGCATCCTGCCAAACCAGTCGGGCTTGCCACAGAAGCCGCTGCAAAAGTTAGCGCAGAAGATTGATAGTCTGCCTCGCAGCCTGCCTGTGACCGAGCGCATGAGCGCCATCTTGAACGCTGTTAGCGCAAGGCGCAGCGACACCAGCGTGGCTGTCTTCGACCTTGGCAAGCTAATCATGCAATTGGGTCGCTTTCGCGGTCAATTGCAGCAGCGCTTGAACCGCAGGTATGGCAATGGCAGGCAACATCAAGAATTGTTAATCCTGGCAGCGCTCTTGAGCGATTTGCATGATGAATCGCAATTGGCGCTTATGGCGAAATCAGTCTCCGTGGCTTTGCGGCTGTCGCTGGCAGAGGGGCGTAATCTGGCGCTGGCGCTGTCCAAGTATCACGTCATTCTAGCTGAATCGGAGTGGACGCTTTTGGATCGCCATCGTTTCTGGTATGGCACTGGCGAAGCCGGCATTGACGCCATTTTTCTCGCGGCGGCGGCTTATTTGGGCAACTATGGCGCGCAGCTGCGGCAAGAAGATTGGCTTGTATTTGTCGAGCGCGCTATCCTGCTATTGGATACTTGGTTCAATCAATATGAAGAAGTGGTTAATCCACCGCTGCTGCTGAATGGCGATGACATCATGCGCGCACTTGGCATCAAGCGCGGACCTCGGATAGGTGCGCTATTAAGCGCCTTGCGCGAGGCGCAGGTCCGCGGCGCTGTAGGCAGTCAATCAGAAGCGCGCGCCTTCATTGCCGGCAATTTGGCAGAATCAGAATGAGCGAGAATCTACTTAATATTTGTCCGCTCTATTATTCTTGTGTTCATCTGGGTCGACGAAGGCATAAAACAGCAGCATCGTCCTGCCATAGACGCGCCGGTCAACTTCGCGCAAGCAGCGCAATTTGATATCCTCTATCAATTCGCGCGGGTCAATCTGCGCGATGACGACCGTTTGCGGGTGATGCCAGGCCGGCTTGCTGTCCAGGGCTTTTAGCATTGCTGTGCAGATGTTTCGATATTGTGGCGGCGCGACATAAATGTAATCAAAATGCCGGGCTGGCGGGCGCTTAATCAGCTCAAAGGCGTCACGGCGCTGCAGGACGGCGCGCGCCTCGAGCCGCGTTCGCTTGAGATTTTCGCGCGTAACATCAAGCGCGATGCGCTCGCGGTCAATAAAGTGGACTATTTTGCCGCCGCGGCTAAGCGCTTCGATGCCGACGCTGCCTGTGCCCGCGAACAGGTCGAGCATGCTCGCGCCGATGATGTCATCGCCGATGATACTGAAGAGGGCTTCTTTTACGCGATCCATTATCGGACGCGCAACATCACCAGGCACGGCTTTGAGCCGAACGCCGCGGGCGCTGCCGGCTATGACGCGCAGGGACATCAGCTTATCCGATTTCCACTTTGCCGACGCTGCTGATTTTCAAGCGGGAGTTTGCATCTGGCGCGCTCCCTCCCGGCACAGTGCGCATAGCGCGGGCTAAGAAGCGCCACCAACATCCTCAATTCGCTGTTTCAGCATTCGCGTAAGCATCATAAAACGGTCGTCGTCGTTGGAATCCAGGTCATTGGCACCGTGATGCCCCTCGATGTGGGATGTCGTCCGCACGGCATCGAGCGCCTGCTGCGAGAATCCAAGCGCGGTTTGGAAAGCGGTGCTAGAGGCGCTGAAATCGCCATCCGCTTTGTGCGCCAAGCCCAAGCCATAATGCGCGTCAACATTCTCGGGATTAGCGCGGATGACATCCTCAAACAATCTTATCGCCTCGGCATTATTGCCATCGCGATGGGCGCGCCACGCTCTGCCAACTCGTTCGGTAGTGGGTAAGGTAGACATCTGAACTCCAATCTATGTTTGCTCTTCTGTCGCTGTCAAGCGCATTCACTTACGTTTATTTTACTTCATAATTGCCGCGCTTTACCAATATGTTTGCGCAAGCTCCATTGCACCATTGCAGCCGCATCATATTTATAATTTGTGCCCTTATGCCTTGCTATAAGCCATAGCAAGCCCCAGCGCGCTGGGATGGCATCTTGTCTTGCCGCTGAACTGCGCGAGTGATATGCTATCGACGTCATGGAATCAAAGCAGAAAAGCCATCTGACAATTCGCTACGCAGTCGAAGCGGACTTGAGGCAGGCAGGGCAAATATGGAACGAGCGCGCGGCACTGCTGCAGCAGACGGAAAACATGCCGCCACTCAAGCCACCACAGCCGCGAGCCTGGCAACGTCAAGCCCAAACTTGGCTGAAGACCGCGCACTGCGGCTTCTTTGTCGGCGAAGCGAAGCAGCTAGTATGCGGCTATATGGTTGTCAAAATCTGCGCTGGACCAGCTGGGTTGCAGCCAGCCACCATCGGCAAAGTAATTGATATGGCTGTTGACCTGCACCAATCTCAGCCCGGGCTGGCTGGCGACTTGTTGGATGCGGCGCGGCAATGGCTGCTTGTCCGCGACATAGCATATCTGACTGTGGATGTGCCGGCGGCTTATCCTGTTGAGGAGGCTTTCTGGCGCGCGCAAGGTGCGCGACTGCGCTATAAGCAGAATTGGTTAGCGCTTTACAAATAAACTCACTTGCTCATGCGAGCGGAAAGCAAGTTATTTTGCGCGAGCGCCTTAGACCTTATCGCAGCCGCGGAAGAACTGTGATACGAAGCGCGAATGAAGCCGACGCCAAGGGAATCGGCTGTTTGTGGCTGGAGATGGTGGCATTCCATCAAACCTTTGACGCGCTGACTTTCCGCGCGAGCGAAGATGGTGGCGAGCGATACGCGCAGCGGATCCGGCAGCGTTTGTCCGATCCATGGACGCGCATCCTGGTAGCCGAAGTTGAGGGCGAACTTGTCGCCTATGCGCTAGGCTTGATAGCGGATATCACGACCGAAATGTTCCAGCCGCTGCGCAGCGGATTACTAGCGGACATATACGTCGCCGCCGATCATCGCCGTCAAGGGCTGGGAAGCGAATTGGTAGCGCAGATGTCAGACTGGTTTCAAAGGCAAAAGGTAAGCCATTTTGAATGGCATGTTAGCGCGCAGAACCCGGGCGCGATTCAGTTTTGGGAAGCGATTGGCGGCAAAACCACCATGCTGCGCATGCGCGCCACGATCGAAAGGACTTGACGGTGACGGAACAGCTCTACCTGCGGGACAGTTATCTCAGCCAATTTACAGCCACAGTCGTCGCGCATGATAGCGAGAAAAATGGTCTCATTCTCGATAGGAGCGCATTTTATCCCGGTGGCGGCGGTCAGCCTTGCGACATCGGCTTGCTGCGTGCCGGGCAAAGCGAATACGCCGTAGGCAAGGTTGCGCGCGGGAATCTGCACATCATCAAGGGCGCGCTGCCGCCGATTGGCCGCGAGCTTCAAGGCAGTATCGATTGGGAGCGGCGCTACAAGTTGATGCGCACGCACACCGCCATGCATGTTTTGTGTGGCGTGGTATGGCGCGACTATCAAGCGAGCGTTACTGGCGGCAATATGGCTGTGCTGTCGGGGCGGATGGACTTCGAGTTCGAGCGGCTGGCACCGGAAGTCGTGCTGGAAATTGAAGAGAAGATAAATATCGAAGTGGCTGCGGCGCGCGCTGTCAAGGTTCAGATTTTGCCGCGCGCCGTCGCCTTCGCGATTCCCGATTTGATTCGCACCAAGATCAATTTGCTGCCAGAGGCGATAAGCGAAGTGCGCACGGTGGAAATCGTCGGGCTGGACTTGCAGGCTGATGGCGGCACACATGTTGCCAATACAAGCGAAGTGGGCGCGATAAAAATTAGCAAGTACAAAAGCAAGGGCGGCATCAATAAGCGGCTCTATGTAGAGATTGGCGACTAATGCGCTATTTGCATCCGGTGCAGGCGCATGAAAAGTTCGTCGCCAGCGGCGCTTACATATTCGCCAAAGATGGCAAAGCGCTAAGCAAGACAGAATCATGGACCATTCATGAATTGGGCGATGGCAGCAAGTTCGTGCGCCTGGACAGCGACGCCCGCGCCGAAGAAGGCAAGTCGCTCTTGGCGGAGCTATTGCTCGGCCGCGATGACAAAGTCGTTCGTTTTGACCTGCGCTATGAAAATGACCAGTTCCAAGGCGGAATCAGGAAATTGTCGGCTACTTACAATTTGGAAGACAATATCATGCAGGTTGGCTATAGCATGAATGGGGCGGCGCGCGCATATCTTGAACGCGAAATCGCGCCCGCGACAGTACTGGATATGCCATTCCTAATCATGCGCGGCAGAACGCTGGAGGCGCTGTCAGGGTATAAAGAAAAACCGGCAACCGTTTTTGTGCCGATGTTTGAACATGCTCAGTTATTCCCTGGTGTCAGCCGCGTTGTGGCTTCCCCGGTTGAACGATTGGGCTGCGAGCGTATTGCGCTGGGCAAGCGCGGCATCATGGCGCGGCGCTTCCGCTATGTCGATAAAGCAGTCTCATACTGGGTAGACGAGCAGGGCATTGTTATCAAACGAATAAACGCATATAAGCAGCACGAATTCTCAGCCCGGGTCAGCAACTATGCACGCCGTCCTTAAAAGTGGCAGAAGTGGCACCAGAAGTGCCGACGGCCGACTTGGCGCGCGCGCAAAGATAGCGATGGCAAATGCTTAAGCGCTTTCGCATTTTCATGGGTCCAGCCCATTTCAAGGCTTTCATCGCCCTGCTTGGCTTGACGGGTATTGCCAGCCTAGTCCTGACTATCGTGGCGGATAGCTTACAATGGGCAACAGCGGCGCAGACATTGCTGCTCTTGGTCTTCCTCGCCGGTGCCGCCTACCTGATTCTCAGCCGCTTAACGCGCGCGGAACGCATTCGCTGGCTGGCGGTGATTCTGCCGGCGCTGGTCGCTATCGGCGTCGCCTCCGCCATTTTCCCGCATTTAACTGGCTTGTTCGCGGGTGCCGGCATCGGCTGGATTGTGGCTGGCATCTTTGTGTTTAACAGTTCTGGCGGACCGCAGAACTACAAGCGCGCCGTGCGCGCCATGCGCAAGGGAGATTATGCCGCTGCCATCAAGTTTATCAGCGCGCAGATAAAGCTCGAACCGGCCCGCGGCGAGCATTATCGCTTCCGAGCCGAACTCTATCGCTTGGCGGGCAAGCTGGAAGCCGCGAAGCAAGACTATCGCCGGATGATCAAATTGCAGCAGCAAACTGCGATTGCGTATAATGGATTGGCGGAAGTGGAATTGCAGGCTGGCAACTTTCACAAGGCTTTTGAAGCTGCCGAAACAGCTTACAGCATGTCCCCCGACGAATGGGTAGCCGCCTACAACCTTGGCATGATAGAAGACCGCTTGCAGCGCAGCGACGGCGCGATTGGACATCTGCGCCGCGCTTTGACGCTAAAAATGCCAGATTCTCGACACCGTCTGCTAGCTCATCTATACTTATTAAGAGCTTGCCAGCGGCTGGGCGATGAAGATGGCGCGCGGCAGGCATTGGCTGCGATGAAGCGAGAAAAGACTGGGCTTGAAGAATGGCAGGTCATCATGAGCGCTGACGAGGCGCATGCCTTGCGCGACGTGCTAAGCGCGGATATCGAGAGCGCGGGCCGACTAATTCAAGCTGAAAATGCCCTGCAAACAACTCTAGTAGAGGAAGAGTGATGTCGCTGCGGCGCTTGCTAGCCTGGATAGCGGTATTTGTATGCGTCGCGCTGGCGCTGCTGGGCATTGTCGTTTTTGTTTTGGGCGTGGTCATCGAATTTGCCAGCGGCATGACGCAGCCGCTCGACCCCTACTTGTCGCCGGTCGCGCAATTATCGCTGGCGGGGCTATGCCTGTCCGCGAGCATGATTGTGCTGGGCTTCTTGCTCGTCGGCATATTATTAGCCTGGCAGTCGCGTCAGTATGGTGCCGGCTATGGCGAAGCATATCGACTAATTCAGAAGCTGCAATTCCCGCAGGCGATTCAATTGCTAGAGCGCGTATTGGCTGGTGGCAAAATCACGCCCGACCTGCTCATGCTTTTGACCAGCGCTTATGCTTACAACGGCCAGCTAGCCAAAGCCCAGGCAACTGCCGATCAAGCGGTGCAGATGTTCCCGCAAAACGCCGCCGCTTACATGACCCTGGCAAACGGCTATCGGATGCAGGCGAGCTATGGCGAAGCGGCGATGGCGCTGCAAACCGCCGCGCAGCTTTCGCCCGATCAACCGATAATTTGGGCTGAGCTGGGCTTCATCCAGCAATTGGCCGGCGAGCGCGATGCCGCAATCGAGTCCTTCAAACACGCTTCGCAGTATTCAATGCCCTCAATGTACACAGTGCGCGTCAATTATCATTTATCGCAGCATTACATGGAAATCGCTGAGTCGGAAAACACTGCGAGCGCGGTCGAGCGCATGATTAGCGCTAAACATGGCTTGAAGGCTTGGAAGTCCACGCTTAGCGCGCTGGAAGGCACTGCTTACGGCAGTTTGCTCAATTACGAAATTGAGAAAATCGAGCGCGCGATTAGCGATGCCGCGGAGCAGCGGCAGCCGGCATGATCTTCGTACATTTCGCGCGCGACCTATTCAAGCGCTGGCCCGAGTGGGACCGCACTTCGCGGCTGTCACTCTATCTGGCAGTCATCTTGCTCGTCGCCTTGCTGATTGCCGGCTTCGCTGGTCCCGCCGAGATTAAGCTGCCGGCTCGAATTGGCGCCTTTGGCTTGCTCTTGACGCTGCAATTGCTGTTCTTTTGGGGCAATCGCCGCGCTATTTCACCATATTACGAAGCGCAACAATTTTATGCTCGTGGCGAGTATGATGCCGCGCGCGCCATCCTAGAGCAGATTCCGGCATCCCACTGGACATCTGTTGACGCGCTGACCCTCTTGGGCAATTGTTACCGGCAGTTGCGGCAGTACGACAATAGCCGAGCCGCGATTAAGCGCGCTTTGGCAGCGAAGCCCAATTATCACTACGCGCTATACGCCGCTGGCAAGCTGAGCCTGGTTGCAGGCGACTATCGTGATGCCAGAGCTTATTTCGAAAGCGCATTGGCGGCTGGGACGCCGGACCTGGTTCATTTTGATTTGGGCCAAGTTTGCTATTACCTTGGCAGCGCCGATGCGGCAGCGCACCTGCGCAAGTTCCAAACCGCCGAGTTTGATGAGCCAGCCAAGGCGCTTATGGCGACAGTTTATCTTCTGGCTATCAGCAAAACGGGTACTTGGGCTCCGGTGATGACTCAAGCGCATAGCGAATATTGGCTGGACGAAGCCAAACGTCATCAAGATACAGATTATGGCAAACGTTTGCTTGAAGACATCAAGCGAATGGAAGAATTATTTCATACCCAAGCAGCGTAGGTCGGCGCGCGGCTGGGCATATTTTACTGTTTTGTCTGAATAAGTGAAGTATTTCACCCTGTTGAAATCTCATCTGTTAAGCAATAATTTCTTTGTTATCTGAAGCTCAGAAGCTCAAAGGGAGGTGGGTACGTGGTGTCGCCGCATGAAGCGCTTGCGCCGCGGGTCATTGCCATCGTGATGCGTGTATAGGGCAAATCGTCCGAATTTTACGTATCGTCAAACCGTTTCACGATTCCATGGAGAAAGACCTCATGTTTAGGGCAGTAAACGCGAAGATCAACAGCGAGAGCATCAACAATCTCGAGCAGAGACAACTGGATTTCTGGCGTTTCAACCGCGTATTCGAACGCACCACCGAAGGCCGCGACGACGCGCCTCGTTATGTCTTCTATGAAGGCCCGCCAACGGCGAACGGCAAGCCCGCCAGCCATCATGTTTTGGCGCGGGCATTCAAGGATATGTTCCCGCGCTACAAAGTGATGAATGGGTATTATTGCCTGCGGCGCGGCGGCTGGGATACGCACGGCTTGCCCGTCGAAATCGCGGTCCAAGAGGAGCTGGGCTTAGACAACAAAAACGCGATTGAAGAATACGGTCTCGCCAAGTTCAACGAAATATGCCGCAGCACCGTTTTTCGGCATATCAACGAATGGGAAAAGCTCACAGAGCGCATCGCGTTCTGGGTTAACCTGGACGACGCCTATGTGACCTTCTCGGATGAATTCATCGAAAGCGTTTGGTGGATTCTCAAAGAGTTTTGGAACAAAGGGCTGCTATATCGCGGTTACAAAGTTGTGCCATATAGCCCCACCTCGGGCACGCCATTGAGCAGCCACGAGGTTTCGCTCGGCTATAAGACCATCGTTGATCCCAGCATATATGTGCGTTTCCCGCTGCAGGACAAGCCGGGTGCCTACTTGCTGGCTTGGACAACAACGCCTTGGACTTTGCCAGCCAATGCCGCGCTCGCTGTGGGCGAGCATATTGACTATGTACTGGTCGAAGGACCTTCCGCCGATGGCAAGGACTTCGAACAGCTTATCCTGGCGGAAGCGCTAATGGATAAGGTGCTGGATAAAAATCTAAAGTACAAGGTGCTGGAGCGGTTCAAAGGGCGCGACTTGCTCGGCATGACATATCAACCGCTCTATTCCTTCTTGCCCGTGGAAAAAGAGTACGCCTACGTCGTAACAGCCGACTATATAAGCACAAGGGACGGAACCGGCATCGTGCATACCGCGCCGGCTTATGGCGTGGACGACCTGGCAACCGGAAGAAAACACGACTTGCCAGTTCTCATCACAGTTGACGAGAGTGGGTGTTTTGTTGAGGCTTGCGTCAACTTTCGCGGCATGTGGTTCAAGGACGCCGACCCGGAAATAATCGCGGACTTGGAACAGCGCGGTTTGATGTATCGCAGCGAGCAGTACGAGCATAACTATCCGCACAATTGGCGCGATGGCGCGCCACTGATGTACTTCGCGCGCGAAACCTGGTTCATCGACACGCTGAAATACAAACAAACCATGATTGATCTGAATCAGACCATCAATTGGGTGCCCGCGCATATCAAGGACGGGCGCTTTGGCAACTGGCTCGATGAGCTCAAGGAATGGTCATTGGGGCGGGAGCGCTATTGGGGCACGCCTTTGCCAATCTGGCAAGACGTGCAAACTGGGGAAATGCTCTGCGTCGGCAGCGTCGCCGAATTAAGCGAACTGGCTGGGGAAGATTTGAGCGAATTGGACTTGCACCGACCCTATGTCGATGATGTTACATTTAAGAATCCCAATGGTGGCGGCACCATGCGCCGTGTGCCCGAAGTGATTGACGTCTGGTTCGACAGTGGCGCGATGCAAGTCGCGCAATGGGCTTTCCCGCAAAAGAATGGCGAAATATTCGAAGAACAGCATCCAGCCGACTACATCTGCGAAGCGGTCGATCAAACGCGCGGCTGGTTCTATAGCTTGCACGCCATAGGCGCGATGCTCTTCGAAAAAGTCGCCTTCAAAAATGTCATCTCGCTGGGGCACATTCTCGACGAAGATGGCAAAAAGATGTCCAAGAGCAAGAATAATGTTGTCGACCCATGGGAGGTGCTAGAGCAAGCGGGCGCGGATGCCTTTCGTTGGTATCTCTATACCTCCGGACCTCCGGGCGAACCGCGGCGCTTTTCCAAAGATCTGGTGAACGAAGTCATCAAGAAGTTCTGGTCCACGCTGTGGAATACCTATAGCTTCTTCGTAACATACGCCAACATCGATTCCTGGACGCCTTCCATGCAAGCGCCGCCGCTTGCCGAGCGGGAATTGCTGGACCGCTGGGTCCTGGCGGAGTTGCACAGCCTGATTCAGACTGTGACCAATGCCTACGAAAACTATGACGCGGTCGCCGCCACCCGTCCCATCGAAGAATTTGTGATGCGCCTGAGCAATTGGTACGTGCGGCTGAGCCGCGAACGCTTCTGGAAGCGCGACGTGGACGCGAGCAAACTCTCGGCTTATGCGACCTTGTACGAAGCGCTGACAACCTTGGCGCATTTGCTAGCGCCGACGATGCCATTCTTGAGCGAAGAAATGTTTCGCAATCTGGTCGGCGAGCAAGACGGCGCGACAGTGGACAGCGTGCATTTGTCCTCCTGGCCCCCCTGCGATGAGACCCTAATCGTTGCGGACCTAATGCGAGAAATGGCTTTGGCGCAACGTTTGGTGAGCTTGGGTTTGGCGGCGCGCAACGCGGCGCGGATTGGCGTCCGGCAACCTTTAGCGAGCGCCAGTTTCGCCACCCGGGACCTAGCCGAGGCGGAGATCATCGAGCGCTATGCGGGCTTGATCAAGAGCGAGTTGAATTTGAAGGGAATCAAAGTCATGGGCGCGGACGAAGCCAATCGCTTCGCGGCGACCAACGTCTACAGCCTCAATCCCTTGCCGCGCTTCCTGGGTCCAAAATTCGGCAAAGATTTCAAGGCGCTGCAGTCGGCGCTCAAGCATGGCGAGCAAGCCATGCTGCGACCCTATGCCGAGCGCCTGCTTGCGGGCCAAGACATTACAGTCGAGCTTGCCGGCAAATCCTATGACATCGCCAATGCCGAATGCGAGGTGAAGGTCGCGGTCGAGACGCCAGCGGGAGCGGTTGAAGACGGCGGCTATATGGTTGTCTTGGATACGCGCCTGTCCGCCGACCTGGTGGAAGAAGGTCTGGCAAGGGAATTGGTGAGACGGATTCAAAATTTGCGCAAGGCTGCCGATTTCGAGTTAGATGACCGCATCTGCATCGTCTATAGCGACTCTTCGCAAGCCATCGATGCTGTTATGCAAGGCTACGGCGCATATATCAGCCAAGAGACCCTGGCGGACAAATTGGAAGCAGGGACTCCCTGCGCTGATTATGTCAGTCAAAATGTCAAAATCAAAGGCGAGACGCTTACGATTGCTGTCAGACTGTCCGAATAATTAGCAATTTTGGCTAAGTAATTCGTCGCAAGTTTCGCTGTATATCAGTTGACCCTAGCAATTATTCTGGCAATATGCTAATTTCTTAGCTATAAGCTACAAATTAGCGTTGCCAGTTTGTTGATTTTGCCAATTCGCTAAGGGTAAAACGCTATTCGACCTCGTCTTGTGTGCGGGAAACTAGCCATGTCAGATAAGAACAGCGCTTCAATTCAATCCTTGCTTAGGTATTCTCTACCATTGGGTGCCAGCATTGTCGCCGGCGATCCGGAAACGAAGGTGAATTGGTCGGTCACGATTCGCGCGCAGCCGCCTGTCATCCATGATATTTACGGTGGCGAGCTGGCGCTGGTATCAATGGACGTTTTGCGCAGCTTTGATGATCGGCTGCGTTTGGCTGGCGTTATTCGCCTCTTATCAGATATCGGTGTCAACGCGGTGCTGGCGACGGGCGAAATCAGCCAAAGCGCCAAAGATGCCGCAAACGAATGCGGGACGGTATTGGTAGCGGTCCCCTTGGATACCAGTTTGACAACTGTTGAACGCGCGGTTAATTCGCTGCTGCTAAATCAATCCGCGCGTCTGACCGAACGCGCCATCGAGATCCAACGGCAATTAACGCGCTTGGCTGCCGAGAATCGCGATCTAGACAGCCTGCTGCAAGTTATATCCCGTTCGACAGGCAAGCCCATTGTCATCCACGACGATGCCGGCAGAATGATTTCTCAGACTTATCCCAATATCGGACGCCGCAGCATAAACGGCCGCTACCCGCCTGCGAAATTGCCATTGCGAGATTTTCAAACATGGCTAGCGAAAGAAGCGCCAGCCAGCCAGGGCAACATCAGCCCAAGCCCCTTGGGCTTCACAACGGTGCTCAAAGTGGAAAAGCGCGTGGCGGGTTATCTTTCGCTGGTGGATTCCAAGAGCGAAATGGATGAATTCGCTCGTTTGGTCTTGGCTTATGGCGCTGATGTGTGCGCGATAGAAATGGCGAAGAACCGCGCCATCGCTTCGGCTGTGGAGCAGACGCGGGGAGACTGGATCCAAATGTGGCTGAGCGGCACGCCAGCCGATGACGATTTGCTGCGTACACGCGCGCAGCAAGCTGGCTTTCAAACCGGCGCTTCCTACGTGGTATCGGTTATTCGCGCGCTTAGTAAGTCCGGGCAATCGCTTTCTTTGGAATCATTTATTAAGCAGGTGCGCGACGACATGTCGCGCCGGCAGATTGATGGTGCCGTCGGGCAATATGTGGACGTGATTGTGGTCCTGTATCCGCTTGACGCGCAAGAAGCGGCGGCACTATCGCGGACACGCGCGATAATCGAAAATGTTCGCGCGCAAATCGCTGAGCGCCTTGCGGATGGTCTGGTGGCGGCTGGCATCAGCCGCCCCGCAACCGGGCTTTCTATGCTGCGAGAGGCCTACCGCGAGGCGAAGGACGCTGTTGGCATTTCTTATCAGCTAAGCGACCACGATACGACGACATTTTACGGCGATCTCAAATTGTTTCAGTTGCTCCTGGCATTGAAGGAACGCAACCTGGACAATCTTCATCAGTTTTACGACGATGCCTTGGGTCCGCTGGTCGAGCATGACATACGCAAACAAAGCGACCTGATTCGGACCTTGAGCGGATTCTTTGAAGCGAACGGTAATTTGGCGAAGGCGGCGCAAGCACTTGATGTGCACCGCAATACCTTGGTCTATCGGCTCGAGCGCATTGCCCAGCTGACAAAATTGGACTTGGACGACTCGGACAATCGCCTCATCTTGCACTTGGCGCTCAAAACCCAGCGTGTATTGGCAACGATTCCCGGGCAGCCGGTGCCAGCTTAGCGGAAAACGCAGCCGCGAGCTATGCAAGGGAGCTGCCCGCGGCTTTTGATGGGGCTAGCTTGCCTTGCTGCCATTGACGATGTTGCGCGCGCCCGGCGGCGCAATCTTCACAAAGTGCGCATCCGGTTGCTTCAGCAGGGCATAGAGCGGTTCCGCAGCTTGCGATTGATGATTCTCTTCGAGCGTGCGGATATAGTTATTCAGAAGTTCGCGCACATCCTGACGCCCCTCGTCCCCGAGGATTTGGACGTCGACAATAGAGCCAGGCGCGATACGGCGTCTGATAGCGTCGATGGTCAGGTTCATTTCCGGCTGAACGCGCTGGTAGACGACGCCACCGGTCATGCCGGCGCAGATCCAGGGTCCGGGATCGCCTAAGACAAGCGCCCGCCCAGAGGTCATATACTCGAAGGCATAACCCTTGAGGTTGGCGCGCGCGCCGATACCGCCAAGGCCGTCCTGCAGCGCTTGGGAGATTTCGCCGCCGAATATCACGTCTGCGCCGCTCATGCGGATGCAAGCTCTGGTATCGGCGTTGCCTTGCACGATAAATAAGCCGCCTTGCGCGCCATAAGCGAAGCTTTTGCCAACCGAGCCATCCACCCGCCGGCCATTATGGTTCAAGCCTTTCAATATGGAGATTTTACTGCCTACGGCGCATTTCCCCACGCCATCCTGCGCGCCGCCTTCGACCAGCACATTGACTGGCTCATCCAGGAACGCGGCGAGGCCATTGCCGGGTATCGCCGAATTGCTGAAGCTCAGGTTTATGGCGCGTATCAGCTCGCTGTTGGGGATGGCTTTGCGCTGGATTGCGCCCGCGAGGTGCGTGCCCAAGGCGCGATCCATCGCCATGACTTGCTCATCATCGTAAGTTAGTTCGTATTCGCCCTTGCTGACGTATTCGGCGATGACACCGGTGATTTGCTTGCTAACCGTGTTGCGCGGGCGGGTTACACGGCGGCCGCCGGGCTGCGCGCGGGGTTTCTGTACACCGGGTACCGAACGCAGCAAATTGCTCAGGTCAATGTCGTCATGGTGCGAGCGCTGTGCCAGCAAATCAGCGCGCCCAACAATATCCTGCAAATTGCTGACGCCCATCTTTGCCAACCACTTGCGAATGTCGTCACCCAGGGCGTCGAACAAGGTAACGATACTTTCCGCCGAGCCGCGCTCGGCAAAGGGGCGGAAAGACTTAAAATTGCGTTTTTCAGCTTCTTCCTTGGTTTTGACATGCGTGGTGATGCCGACGTGGCAGGTGCCGTCGTGGCAGCCGCGGCATATTGTGCAGCCGACCGCCACCATAGCCAAGGTGGCGAAACCGACGCGATTCGCGCCCAGGCAGACCATCTTAATCACATCGCGGCCGCTCTTCATGCCGCCATCAACCCAAATCTCGACATCGTCGCGCAATCCGCTTTGGATAAGATGACGGTGCGCCATCCACACGCCAATCTCGGCTGGCAAGCCGACATGGCGCAGGGCATGCGCGCGCGCCGCGCCCGTGCTGCCGGTATAACCGGTGATGGTGATAATGTCCGCGCCGGCTTTGGCTACGCCCACCGCGATGATGCCGATGCCCGGGACCACTGGCAGCTTGACCGACACTTTTGCATGGGGGTTCGCGGTCTTGAGTTCATCAATCAATTGCGCCAAATCTTCAATCGAGTAGAGGTCATGATTATTGCTGGGCGAAATCAAGCCGATGCCCGGCGTTGTGCTGCGCACGGCGGCAATCTGCTCGGTAACTTTGTAGCCGGGCAAGTGACCGCCTTCGCCTGGCTTCGCGCCTTGGCCGATTTTAATCTCGATATAGTCGGCGCTATTTAAGAAGGCGATATTCACGCCAAAACGGCCCGAGGCGACTTGCTGCCCGCGATTGCGCGGGTATTTGCCCAGCAAGTCGTGAATCTCTCCGCCTTCGCCATTCATGCAGATGATGTTGAGCTGGTGAGCGGCTTCAAAATAGGCGCGATAAGCGAGTTCACCCTGGGAGCCAAAAGACATGGCGCTTATCAAAACCGGCATGTCGTACCCATTGATGCTGATATCGACATCATCTGGATTAATAGGCTGTTCGCTCTCTTTCAATGACATAATGTGCCGGATTGACACTGGCATTCTGTCTTCCAGCTTCAATAGCGCGTCGGTGTATTCCGCGAAATCCAGTTCGCCATGCGCGACCGCCTCCGCTTTTTTCCACATCTTCGGATAAAAACGTTCGGGATTTTTCAGGCGCGCGCGCGCCTGGCCGCGGAATTCCTTGGCACGCTCTTCGGCGTCATTCATCAGCGCGGTCCATGTCAAGCCGCGCCCGGTCGAGCCAAAATAATTCGGCGTGCCCAGCAAATTGACCAGTTTCTTGGATAAGCCGATCGAACTGAAGCTATGCCCGTACCCGCGAAATTCGTGACAGCCAACAGTAGAGGTAATCTTCTGGAGCGCGGCATGTATCGCCTTCAGCGAATTGCCGAGGTATGTGCGTACATGGTCGCTTGTGAGCGGATTCCGTTTGCCACGCGGGGCGGTTCCCAAACAGACTGCGTACATCGCATAAGGCAAAATCGCGTTCGCGCCCAAGCTGAGACAAATTGACAGGTCGTGCATGTCGCGCAGCGCGCCCGAGCGCACTACCAATCCAACCTGTCTGCGCAGGTTCGGCGTATGGTCGGCTGTTCGCAGCGCTTTGTCGACAGCCGCGGTCGCCAACAATGGATCGATGAATAATTGCTCGCCGTTTGCCACTTTATTGTCATCTAGGATGATGCACTGAGCGCCATCCAGCACATCCGCAACCGCCCGCCGCTGCAGCATTTCGATGGCTTGGTCGATTGACCTATCCGCCGGGCAGCCCATCGACAGGAAGCTGACGCGGTCCGCGAAGACTTCGGCAAGGTCTTCTATCATCATGGTGCCAAATTGCGCCGCGATTTCACGGACCGGCGCATCAGCTTCTACATAAGGCAGCTCCTCCAACAGCAGCGGGACTTCCAAGCGAATCAATGTCGCTTCATCGCTTCGTCCCTGGGCAATTTCGGGTCGAGCGCCAATAAGCACCTGTGACGAAAACTGTGATTGCTCGCGTTCGCGGTCAATTGACGGATTGGTTACGACGGCGATTGTCTCTTTGAAATAATCCGCCAGGTTGACGCGCTGGTTGCTCAATGCGGCTACGGGACCATCCCATCCGAGGCTGCCGATTTGCTCTTTTGCGTTCTCCGCCAAGGACGACATGACTTCAACATGGTAACGTTCCCAGCCGAAGCCAGCCATGACAGCGGCATTTACTCTTGCTGGCGCATCCGACCAAGGCAATTTCACGGCGGTCTTATGCGCTTCGGGCAGCTTCTCTAACACGGCTACCGGTGCCGTCTCCGTTTGCAGCTGTTGTCCGCCAGCCGAAGTCAGTGGCAGCGGGTAGCTGCCGTTTGTCAGCCTGCCGTCGCGGTCGGCACTGGAAACCCAAATGTCGGAGCCGGGGCTGCCAGCGGGCTTGCGGGCGCGATGCTTGTTATAGACATAGCGCTGGATAGCGGGATAGTCATGAACCTGAATAGAGCGCCCTGCGTTAATCTCAAGCGCGATTTTTTCGCCAGGTGCCATTGGTTTGGGGCTGACGGACATGGAATCTAGCGGATAGACGCCGCGTTCCGACGAAACAAAGTATTCTTTCTCGGTTTCCCCGAACCAGAGCGGACGCAATCCCAGCGCGTCAACGCTGAACACTGCCAGATTGCCCAAACGCGCGGCGACGGCGGCTGGACCCTGGGCGAAGGGACCAAATGATTGCCGAATTTCATCATACATCTCGTGGATTTCTGGCGCGTCCTGGATCAAATCGTGGCTGAATGGCGGGAAAACATGTTCCATAGCTTCAATGAGGTCGAGGCCATGGCGCATACACAGCGCATAGATTGTGCGATCGACATCCTGGGAATCCGATCCGTTTTCCACCATGGGAATCTTCAGCATTTCCGATTCCAGCCGGAAGCGGGAAATGGTGTTGAATTCGCCATTGTGTCCAATCAGACAGAATGGCTGCGCGCGTTCGAAGATGGGGTTGGTATTTGTGCTGTAACGGGCGTGCCCCATTGTGAGGGACGAAGCGAAGTCTGGATCGCGCAATTCCGGGTAATAGCGCCGCAGAATCTCGATGGTGCCTTGCACTTTGTATACCACGCTGTGCGAAGAGAACGATGGCAAATGTACGCCAAGATTCGCTTCCAACTGGACATGCAGTTCGAAGAGCGTCGCGTCCAGCTTGTCAGACGGCACTTGTCCGTTGATGCCGGCGATTTGCCAAAAGACGGGTTCATTCTTTTCCGCATTGGGTCCCAATACTTGGGAATTGACCCGTCTGTCACGGTCAATCAATATGTGCAGACCGGCTTCGCTGATATGGCGGCAGATTTGATCTATGATGTTCTGCGAGCGCGCGCGGTCGGCGGCGGGAATCATCACATGGGCGACCCAGAAATTGCGGTCTGTCGCCATCGAGGAGCGCAGCCCAGCTTCCGCTAGCCACCGCGTCCAAAGCTGGCGCGGGATATCCGTCAAGACGCCGACGCCATCGCCTTCGCCATTGATATAACCGGTGCGATGCCCCATGCGCGTTAAGGCTTCGATGGTGCGTTTGACGTTACCATGTGTGGCTTGCCCGCCTTTGCGGACAGAGCATATCAGCGCGCAGGCGTCGCGATGATCGCGATCAATGCGATGCAGATCGGCAAAGTCATCGTTATGGGAAAGAGACATCTCATTTACTCCTTTGGACAGGGGCCGTCAAACAAGAAAACATACAGCTCGCTAATCTATTCAAGCATCCAGCGCGGTATATTTGATGTTTGACAATTGTCACTGCCGCATTTTACTCCCTATATTATAGCAGAATGAATTGACGAAACTATTGCTAGAATTTATGGACAAAACGCACATAGCCTTGTGTAAAATATACAGGGAGCGCAGTCTACTTGTTGTCATGCGCGACCAAAAACATGGCAAGCCGCTTCGGAGCAGAGCCTTGAGCTCGGCGTGATTCTGGGGGAACGAGCTGCTGCTTGATTCAGCCAAGCGCGAGCAGTCGCCTGATTGTCAAGGCAAGGTGCAATGCCAAGCGCGTCTCCGGTCGGTTAAGGTCAATTGCGGCAATGTCGTTGATGCGGTTCATGCGATAAAGCAGCGTATTGCGATGGACGATTAATGATTCCGCAGTTTGCGACAAATTGCCGTGGCAATTGAAAAAAGCCTCCAAAGTCTTGACTAGGTCCGCGTTCTGGCGCATGTCATAGTCCATCAAAGGACCCAGCGTATCCTCGCAGAAGTCGCTTAGTTTGTCTCTGTCGGACAGGCTCAGTATGAGTTGATACACGCCCAAGTCGCCAATGTAGAGCGGCGAGTCTGTTTGCAGGCGCACTGCCAGTTCCATGGCTTGCACGGCGTCGCGGTAACTGCTGCGCCAGCCGTTGATGTCGCGCGCTATTTGCCCCAAGCCAATGGCGATGCGGTGATGCGGATACTGACGGTTGAGATCTTTACTGAAGGCGGCGGACAAGTCCATGCTTTGATCGACTGGGTCGGCGTAATCGGTCGCGTGGAAGACGACGACTTGACCTTCTTTTTCTCTGGTCCAGACCAGCGCCGAACAATTGCGGCTGGCGATAATGGTATTCACTGTGGTTTCCAAGCGCCTTAGCGATGGCTGTCTTTCGCCGCGCCAAGACAAAACAAAGGCGATATGCGTTTGCGTCATCTCGTGATTGAAGCGCTCGCCTTGGCGCACCGCCTCTTGCTGGCTCACATCGCCCAGCAGCAGCCGATCGAGGAAGGTGCCGCGCAGACGTTTTTCAGTTTCGTTTACCGCTTTCTGCTTTGCCATTTCCAAAGCGCAGGCGGCTGCGCCGTGCTCGCAAACCAACTGATCGACTTCATCAAGATCGCCTTCGCGGCCGATGATTGACAGATAGCCGCGGCCGACGCCTTTGGTAATCACCGGCGCGACCAAGCGCGCAACGCCGGAGATTGGCAGCGCTTGCATGAGCACGGGTGGATCAACCTCGACGACGCGATGCCGATCGTGCAATTCGACCGGCAGATTGTCCTGTTTTTTCAAAAAGAACTCGATGTCATCCCATATATCAATGAATTCGGGCTGAATCTTGTGCGATAGCGGGTGCAAGCGCTTGTCGTGAATGATGACAGCTTTTTTGGTCAAGCGCGCCATGGCGGCGATTAACTCGTCCATGCCTTCGTTGCGCGAAGATATTTGCGTCAACTGGCGGTAAATCTGCGTCGCGCGGCGTTCAATTTGTCCCTTGCTATTTATCAGCAGGCTGATGATCGTCTTTTCGATATCGCGGATGCGCGCGGCGCTGGTTACGTTCAAGACTGGCAGGTTGCGGGCTTTTGCTTCGGCAAGGGCGGAGGCGCTGACCGCGCCGCAAAAGGCGACCGCCGACGCTTGCGCGGCGGCGCACCACTGAATCAGTTCGGTGTCCGCGTGCGCCTTGGACGGATTGTTCACAGGCGCAATCAGCACAAGCTCGCGCTTCTGCACTTGCTTGGAGAATATGTCGTCTTCTGGGTGGATGACCGTTGTCCAGGTAACAGGACGATCCAGCAAGCCCTCGCCCGAAAGAATATAGGTGCTCAAGGGCAGCGCCAGTTTGCGTATTTCCTCAACAGTGATTTCTTGCGCGCTAGGTCGTGTCATGGTGGCTTCCAGTGTGGCTTTCGGCGTGGCTTCCAGTGTGAGCGGCAAATTAGCTTGCGCTTCATTAACACTTATTTCAACACTTAATTCACTGCATTCACATAAGCTGCTTGTTGGGGCGGCACATTTTTCCGCCCGATAAACTTATGCGCTGTGCCTGCATTATATAGTATTCACAATAACTTGTACATATTGCCCATAAATTGCCTGTCAAAATAATGGGAATTACATTCACAACAGAGGCACCGGCGCGCGTAGACACTGACCTTCGACACTGCGGTTCAATCGCCCACGATTTTGCGCCAAATTGCATGGACGAGCCTTGGACTCTGTTGAAATACTCGATTTCCCCCACCCCAAACCCGTTCGCCATAGAGATGGCGAGGAGGGGCCGGGGTCACGTAGACATAGACCTACGGGATGGGGGTGTTTTCCAACAGAGTCCTTGGCTCGCCCCTACAAGGCTTGACCGCTGTAGAAAAAGCGCATTGACTTACCAGTATCGGACAAGCCATACGATTCGACAGTTAAGGATTTCGATGCGATTGCCCTGGGGTAGGGGGCTTATTGCCGGACCGACCGGGAAGAGGTCTGCTGCAAGGGGCTTATCGCGCTTTTTCTCGCATGAGCTTGCGGTAGAGCCCGGTCCAGTTATTTGGATCGCGAGTCAGCTTTTTGATCTCAATATCGGAAAAATGCGGGAATAGCTTAAACATGGCTTCTGGAATCTGCTGCCAATTGTCGCTTTTGACCAGGTTTTCCAAGGCAGTCGCAGAAAGTGAGCACCACCACCATTTTTGTTGGAAGTCATCGGCTTTTTTCCAATATCCCCGTTTTTCCCAGGCGACGATTGATTCCTCGATAGTGGCGTCAATTGCCCGCAAACTATAAATGACAGCGGCTACCATATCTTTGGAACTGTCGTCAATCGAAGATGTTTGCATAAGATGGCGCAGGATCTCGGCAATGGTTCTCATGTGCGCCTTGCGACGTTTGCCGGGACTATTGGTGTTGATTACCCGCCCCATGGATTATTTCTCGTCCGCTGGATGATAAGGGCGGATGCCGCGGTAAATGCGGACACCGCCAATGGTCTTGAGGATGGTGGCGGCGTCCCGCCCGGTAATTTTCGCAAGTTCGAGCGAATTCAGGGGCTGGTTGTCATTAAGCAAGAGCGCGCGAAAGACGCTGTCAATCAAGCTAATGTGCACACTAATGAAATCCTCCCGCTGCGAGGATTCCTTAATGGCCAAGCCCAATTTATCCAATTGGAAGACTTCGCCGGTCTTTGGGTCGATGTAGTCAAAGATTTCGCGCAAGTCTTGGTGCTCTAGTTCGGTCTGTTGTTCGCGTGTCAGATGCGTGAGCAGATAGACATGCAAATCGTCGCGACTTGTCTCCCACCATTCATAGTCGATGCGAAATTTGGTTTCTGTGCTGGGTTTGATTAGGAAGTTGAGAGACATCGCATTCGTCCAGCCATCACTGGCTGAGTTTCCAATAGTTGTCGCCGACATGCTCGAAATCGGGATTGGCGACGAGCGTGGCGAAAATGGGACCAGGCGGGCAGCGGCGCAGGATATTGATTGTGCTGTAAAGCACCTTGCCATGCACCGACCCTTGTGGATTCTGTTTGCTTAAATCGGAAATCAATTTGCGTAAGAGCTTTGCAATTGGCACCTGGTCATTTTGTACATTTAAGCCCAGGGAGTCAACTTCTTTTAGCACTTTGAAGCCAACAATAATCATCTCATCGAAATCAACGCCGATAGCGCGTTTGGATGTGATAATACGAAATTGGTCTTTGCCGGTTGTTTCGACCACGGGAATCCATTCGGTGCGCGAACGAAATTCGTCAAACTCAATTTCAAATCGACTGGGGTCGCTGCTGCGGTTGAGATAAACATAGGCACCAACGGGGAGTCGGTGCTTTTTATATAGCTCGGATAAGCCATAAACAAATTTGAACTCATGTACGACCCAACAGGGATATTCTTCTTTATCAAGGGCGTCAACAATTGTAATCGCGATGCGCGGCGTCTTGGCATCCGGGAAAACGTGCTTGGTTTCGGAATTAATTGGCAAGGTGCCGACGCGTCGATGTGGATATGTCAAGGTAATGCTGACATCTTCGTCCGGCGGCGGCGACTTAATCGGCGAATGCTCATCGTCCAAATCATATTCCAGTTGACGCATTCCCTTCGTGAGCAAACTCCGATCATATTTGACCGGCAGATAATGCAGAATTGTAGGTATTTCTTGCACCTCCCGCGGGAGCAGTCTTTTCAAATGCCAGAGTATGACGCCAGCAGGACCCACTTCATCAAAGCGATCATCCTGGTTCATGGCATAATTCAAAGAAAAGACTTGCAGCGGCATCGGCGCATCCCCAAGCGCGCCAATCTGATCTAGGATTTCTTCTGGTCCTAATGGTCCGCCGTCATGTATATCCAATGCTGCTTCCGCCAAGTTAAGGTGCCCGATGTTAACTTCTTGCAATAGTTCGCGCACGAACCAGGTGCCGGCGATGCGCACCAAATCGGGGTTCTTTTCCAGGGCGTCGTTCACTTGTTGCATGATCGTCACCCCAGGCGCTTTGGCAATAGCTTCCGCGCTGGTTTCATTGTGCGCATGACCAGGGTGATGATTGTTGCCGGGCTGGTTGAGAGGATGCTCGCCATCGTATTCTGTGGCAAATTCGCGCGGCTGCGATTCTGATGTTCTCGGCGCGTCGTCAAAGGCGACTGTCGCGACTTTGAAAGGGACCGTGTTGTTCTGCTTGCCGTCCCGCAAAGCGACTACGGTGGCGGTACGGTAGTTCATCTGAGCGAAGGTAAGTCGATCGCCAAGCGCGAAGTTCCCACTTGGCTGGTAGACCTTTGTTCCTTCAAATTGTCGCTCAAGCTGTCGCTTGATATTTTGTTCGCGCTGTTTGATTATCGCAGTGGCAAGCTCTACGCTGGATAAGGGCAGTTCTTTTTCCAGCAGGAGGTAGGTGATGCTATCAATATCTTCAGCACCAATCGAGAAGCTGTAGGCCCAATGACGCGCCGGTAGCAAGGTCATCAGCCTCCTTTTCTACTTGCAGCTTGCGCAATGCCAAGCATAGGATTTGCCGGGGATATGCTTCAAACTTAATAACCCAGCAATCCTACTGTAAGCGGTCGCTTTTCGTCAAGCGCAACTTGCTGCAATCTGGGGGCAATTGCAGCAAAATATAGTATTGCCGCCGGGGGCGCGTAAGGCGCGGTGATTAATTCAAACAGAATTGTTGAATTTGAGATAATGAATTTAGCGCGATTGCCCTGGATGTGAACGAGAACGAGAACGAGGCGACTGTTGACCTGATTCGCGCGCTCGACTATACTTAGCCTTTGTGGATTAATATAGTAGCGAATGCAAAGGCGAGAGCGATGTCAACCAAACGAACATGGCAGCCAAAAGTGCGACGCCGCAAGCGCGTTCACGGTTTCCGCAAACGGATGAGTACCAGCAATGGTCGGCGCGTCCTCAAGGCAAGGCGGCGGCGTGGGCGTCATCAGCTTGCAGTCACGCCAAACCATGTCAAAAAAGTCAATTGGAACGCAAGTTAGCTGATGAAAGCCGCCTTAAGATTGCGGCAGTCTAGCGATTTTGCCCGGGTGAGGCGAGAAGGCAAAGTTTATCGTCATCCTGCCATGCTGCTCAGCTTGTGCGACAATAGTCTGCGCCGCAATCGCTATGGATTCGTCGTTGGCAAGCGCGTCGGCAACGCCGTCGCGCGCAACCGTTGCAAACGCCGGCTGCGCGCTTTGATTGCTGACATGCACAAGAGTTCAAGACAGGGCTACGATATTGTTATCGTCGCCAAACCGGCGATGCTTCCGCAACCTTTTTGCGATTTGCGGCGTATAGTGAATGTCTTGTTTCGGCGCGCGCGACTATTAAAGGTCGGCTGAAGTGTTGAAGTGGATTATGCTGCGAGCAATCCGCGGCTACAAGCGATTTTTGTCGCCTATGCTGCCATCCGCTTGTCGATTCAACCCAACATGTTCCGCGTATGCTTATGAGGCGATTGAAGTCTATGGACCTGCGCGAGGCATTTGGATGGGGCTGCGGCGGATTTGTCGCTGCCATCCGCTTAACCCTGGCGGTTATGACCCCGTCCCCCCTAAGGAGTGATGTTTGAACTTGACGACAGACAAGCGTATTCGCTTTAGCGTTATTCTGCTGCTTTTGGCGCTGGTCGCGACCTCTTGTGTTGGTACGCGCATGGGCGTCAGTTGGCCATCGGTGGGGCTGATTGAACTGAATGGCGAAGAACATATTTCGCTGTCATACAACGACCAGGTAGCAATTTTGAGCCCAGCCAATGGCGTACCTGCCCGGCTAATCAACCCTGAAAGCGGCAACCCCATCCGCGATAATGATAACAATGCGCGCAGTTGGGTGCTTTCGGGCGCTTCAGCAGAAAACGCGCAGTTTTACGCTTTGCCTCTGCGCATGGACGCGGAAACGGTTTTGGTCGCCGACCATAACAAAAAACTGTTGAAGGTCGATTCTGTCGTAGCGGAAGTTCAGCGCTCCATATCTGTTGCCGATCAGATCGTCGCCAACATGCTCGAGGTCGAGGATGTCATCTACGTTCCTTATCAGAATGGCGGTTTGCGGGCGACTTCGAAGATTGATTTCAGCGAATTGTGGACCTTCCCGACAGAAGGGGGCATTTGGGCGCAGCCGCTATTGGTAGACAACATGATTATCATATCGACCATGGAGCATCAGTTAATCGCGCTGGACCGCGCCAGCGGCGCGCAGATATGGTCGGTCAGCCTGGGTGGCAGCATCGCCTCGACTCCATTGCTGGCAAATGACCGACTCTATGTAGGTAGCTTCAACAAAGCCTTTTTCGAGATTTCGCTCTCTGGCCAGATTCTGAACAAATATGACACCGAGAACTGGGTCTGGGGATCGCCGGCTATCGACGAGAACGGCATATTATACGTCGCTGATCTCAGCGGATATGTGCACGCGCTGGATTCGCGGAATGCCTTGAGCGAACGCTGGTCCGTGCAAATTGCGGAAAGGGGCATTCAGGCTGGTCCGCTGTATTATGATCAGCGCGTGATTGTCTCTTCGCGCGATGGCAAGGTCTATTGGTTGGATAGCCGCGATGGCGAGCTGATAAACGCGCGCGAAATCGAAGGCGCGCCAGAATTGCTTGGCAATTTGCTCTTATTGGAGCCAAGCGAGACCCTGGATATCGATGAACCTTTGATCCTTGTGAGTTCAGTCGACACCGGCAAGCTGATAATTGCGTTTGGAGTCGATGGGCGCCAAACCTGGGTTTACCCTCGTTAGCCTTTCGACAGGAGCAATGTAGCATGTGGGACATCATTCTTAATCCCTTCGTAACAATCCTGACCTGGTTATATGCCTTGCTGAACCAGGATATCGTTCTTGCAATCGTCGTCTTGACGGTCATTATTCGCTTCTTGACTTATCCTCTGCTAGCGAAGCAGCAAGAATCTTCGCGCAAGATGCAGCAGATACAGCCGCAGTTGAAGAAGCTGCAAGAGAAATACAAAAACGACAAAGAAAAACTCTCCCAAGCACAAATGAAGTTATATCGGGAGAATAAAGTCAATCCGATGGGCGGTTGCTTCCCGCTGGTAATCCAGTTCCCTATTCTGATTGGCTTGTACCAGGCGATCTTCTTCGCGCTGGCGGCGACGCCTTTTCAGTTGATTGACCTGTCCGAGCGCTTGCTCATCCCTGGATTGGATTCCTTGATTCCGCTGCAAAGAATGTGGAGCCCTCTACCGGGGTTGCTGCAATTTTTGCCCGAAATGGACTTGACGCTGCCGCCAACTGCGAACCCGACATACGCGCTGATTTTGCCGCTGCTGGTGCTGGTAACAACCTGGGCGCAGTCCAAGTTGACGATGGCTACGACCAAGGGCAAAAGCGAAAAGAAAGATGACGATGATGACGACGACAATAGCGGTGGCATGGGGGGGCAAGCGCAAGCCATGACAAAGAGCATGACAACAATCATGCCCATCATGTTTGGCGCTTTCTCGCTTTCGTTTTCAGTCGGGCTGTCAATCTATTTCGTCACGTCCAATTTGATTGGTATTGTTCAGTACAGTCCGCAAGGTCGGCAATTGCTGGACAAAGTATTTCGGAAAAAGCAGACTGACGACGTGATTGTCGATGTCGAGCTAGAGGATGACAAACCAGCCAAGAAACCGCGCCGGTCAAGAAAGAAGAAACCTCGTAGGAAGTAATCGGGAAATAATTGCTTGCATCGGGCGCGTCGACGGCAGAGGAAATAACAATGGAAATGATTGAAGTGACCGGCAACTCGGTCGAATCCGCAATCAACAAGGGATTAACAGAATTAAACGCGGCACCAAAAGACGTGATGATCGAAGTCCTGGAAGAACCGAATACGGGGGTCTTCGGTTTTGGCGCGCGGGAAGCGCGCGTTCGTATGGTCCTAATTGGCAGGCGCAAGGCGGCGGAACCTGAAGCCGCCCCCGCGAATGAAAATCGCAATGACGCGAAGCCTGCACAGACTAGCCGGAAAACTGTATCAGATGCAGAGCTCGACGATGATGCAATCGTCGGCAAACAGGTACTCGAAGAATTGCTCGATAAAATGCGCATAAAGGGTCGCGTTAGCGTACAGTTGACGGATGATGATGCGGACGGTGAAGCGCCACACTGGATCTTGAACGTGTCGGGGGACGGCATCAATCGCTTAATTGGCCGCCGCGGCGATACATTATCGTCCTTGCAATATGTCGTGCGGCTGATTTGCAGCCGACGCTTGGAGCGGCGCGCGAACATAATCGTCGACGCCGCTGGTTATAAAGCCGGGCGCTCGAAACGGCTGCGTGGGCTGGCAAATCGCATGGCGAAGCAGGCGGTCCAGCAGGGACGCACAATTACGCTCGAGCCGATGCACCCGAACGAACGCCGCATCATCCATTTGACGCTGCGCGGTCGTGAAGATGTCTCGACGCGCAGCATTGGCGAAGGGCGCGCCCGCAAAGTTACCATCGTGCCCAGATAATTTTTTGCCGCGCTTGCTTGAATACGAATGCCAGTATCCAGCGAAATTGACGTCTTGGTAATCGGCCATCTAACGGCTGACATTGTGCCAGGCGGCAAGATGCTCGGCGGCACGGTTTCTTATGCCGCGCCCACTTACGCGGCTTTTGGGCATCGCGTCGGCATATTGACCAGCGCAGCCGCCGACGAGACCTTGCTCCGCCAGTTGCTGCCCTTTGGCAAAGTTGTATCGCTGCCCGCGGCATCTTCATTAACCTACGAAAATGTTTACAGTGAGCGTGGGCGACAGCAATTTGTCCGCGCTACAGCATGCGATATCCGCTTCGGCGATGTGCCCAATGCCTGGCTTAATGTTCCCTATGTGCACCTGGGTCCCTTGGCGGCCGAGCTGGATCCGCTGGAAATGGCGCGCAACTTCCCAAATGCGACCATCATGCTGACCTTGCAAGGCTTGATGAGACAATGGGACGACGATGGTTTGGTACGATACCGACCTTGGTTCGATGCCGAGGCTTTAAAACTGATTGACATCCTTGTTTATAGCCAGGAAGACATCCAGCGCTATCCTCAATTGACGAAGAATATCCGCGCGCTATGCGAGCATATAATCGTCACGAATGGGCGCAATGGCGGTGTCTATTACAATGCTGGGAAAACGATGCCTTACGCGAGCTTGGAGGTCCAGCCGCTGGACTTAACCGGTGCCGGCGATGTCTTCGCCGCTGCGCTGCTCGGTGTCTTGCCCTTGGTCGAGAAGGACCTGCCTAAAGCCGTCAGCATTGCCGGGCGCTTGGCTGCCTATTCCGTTACCCGCAGCGGACTTAGCAGCGCGCCCACATCAGACGAAATCGACCGTGAAATCAAGCGCTTAGAATAACCGTTTTTTGTGAGTTGAGAATGGCATTGGGAGTTGAGGCTTGATTGAACAAATCCTATACAACGGAAACATTCTCACACTTGACGAGCGGCAGCCAAAGGTATCAGCGCTGGCGACGGCTTATGGGCGCATCGTCGCGCTTGGCGAAGACAGCGCGCTGCGGGTTATGACTGGTCCGGGCACGGTCGAAATCAACTTGGATGGTAAAACGGCGCTGCCTAGTTTCGCGGACGCGCATATCCACTGGGAGTGGCAAGCGCGGGCCCTAAGCGACGTCGATGTATTTGAAGCGCCCAGCAAAGCAATCGCGCTAGACCGTGTGCGCGAACGCGTGGCGGAGACCCCGCCTGGCGAGTGGATTATAGGGCAGGGTTGGGCGCAAGATTTGTGGACGGACCGCGCCTTCCCCACCCGATACGATTTAGATGCCGTCGCCCCAGAGAATCCGGTCATATTGTTCGCAAAGAGCGGACATGCCGACTGGGTCAATAGCAAAGCGCTGGAAGCAGCCGGCATCCGTTCATCAACAGCCGATCCCGCGGGCGGCGAGATTATGCGCGATGAGACCGGTAATCCGACCGGCATTCTGCTGGAAACAGCCGGCGAGCTGGTCAATGCCGTAATGCCCGACCCTACAAGCGAGCAATTAGCGGATATGATGGCCGCGGCGCAGCAAGAGGCATTGGCTTGTGGCATCACGATGATTCATGATTATGATGACCCGTCTTGCCTGGTGGCGCTGCAACTCCTGCGCGAGCAAGCGCGTCTGGGCCTGCGCGCGCTCAAGCATATCAACCAGAATTGGCTGGATGCGGCGCTGGAATCGGGCATCCGCAGCGGCTTTGGCGACGACTGGATTCGTATCGGCGGGCTGAAACTCTTTGCGGACGGCGCGCTGGGACCAAAGACCGCGCTCATGTTCGAGCCATACATTGGCGAGCCGGATAACTATGGCATGGCATTAGTGGACAAAGAAGAGATGATCGAAGATGTCAGCCGCGCGAGCGCGCTCGGCTTAGCGGCGACCATTCACGCCATCGGCGACAAAGCGGTTCATGACGTGCTGGATGTTTTCGAATTCGTCCGCCGTGAAGAAGACGCGAGAGGAGAGCCGCGCGCGAGCCGTCGCCACCGAATTGAACATGTGCAGATTATTCACCCGCAAGACGCGGCGCGCTTGGCGGAACTGGATGTCATCGCTTCTATGCAGCCGATTCATGCGACTTCGGATATGCACACTGCTGATCGCTATTGGGGCGACCGCACGGACTACGCCTATAATCCGCGCCTGCAGTTGGATCATGGCGCGCGCATCGCCTTCGGTTCGGACGCGCCGGTGGAGCCCTTTAATCCCTGGCTGGGCATCCACGCGGCGCTGACACGGCAGCGCGATGGCATGCCGCCAGCGGGATGGCACCCGGCAGCGCGAATCAGCTTGCGCGAGGCATTGCTCGGCTATACGCAGGGACCTGCCTACGCCGCCGGCATGGAAGACCGACTTGGCAAGCTGGCAGTCGGCTATCTGGCCGACCTGCAAGTTATCGATTGCGACCCTTACCAAATACCGCCAGAAGAATTGACGGCGGTCAACACGCTAGGCGCGATGGTTGACGGCAAGTGGCGTTACCGCGCTTTTGACTGATTTCGCTCAATAAAAGCGCACATCATGCCAGCGCCGCCGAGCTGAAGATGACCTTGAAGGGCTTGCAATATATCACCACGCTGCGATACAGGCTTAAATCGATTTCAGTCGGAATCTCGTAGTTTTGGTTGCCCACGTTGCCTTTTAGCGCGCCAAGATGCACTTCATTGCTACCCAAACTAGCGAATGTGCTGGTCGGGTTCTCGGTCGATAGATAGACATGCAGGTCCGGTCCGTTCTTAGAGCGAAAGTCTTCGAAGCGCAGGATTCGATTGCCAGCGGGCAATTCATAGATGGTGGCTGTTCCCACAGCGCCGTGGATGGGGTCAATGTCAATGAAGGAGCCGGAATAAAGAACGAGGGGCTCGGCGGGCATATCAGTCGGCATGGTTTGCTGCGCTTGTGGCACGACAAGGTCTGCGCCAGTTTGGGCGATGGCAACTTCTGCGGCCATCGCTTCGTTTTCCTTCGCCATCGCCAGCAACGCGTTTTTTTGCGCTTCGGGCATGTCGCGGATGGCATCACGCTGTTCGGCGGCCAGCCCGGGGAATGCTTCATCCACTTCGTTGCTAACGAAGTAAAGCCAGGGCTGGGTAATTAACAGTCCCGCGCCTATTACAATTATCATGGCGATGCCGATTATTGTACGGTTCAGTCTCATGGCGTTTCTCCCTACGCTTACGCGAATACACTGACGACAATGGTATCATCTTGGTCCTGCCGCGCGGCGGCGGCGCTATAGTCCGCCACGCTGACAAAATAACAAGCCGATTCACCACTTTTTCCACTTGAGCGACGCGCTGTAAATTAGCTGACAATCGGTCTATAATTCTCATAATATCCGATTCAAAGTAAATTTCCCATTAGAGGGAAAAAGGAGCGAGTAATGGTACGGGCAGGATTAATGGTTGGCGACAGCGAACACCATGTGCAGCACGCGATGCTGGAAGTAGGCGACAGCGCGCCGGACTTTCAGTTGATTGCCAACGACCTGAGCGCAAAGTCACTGGCGGACTATGGCGACCAAGTCAAAATCATCAGTGTGATTCCATCAATCGACACCGGCGTTTGTTCCGCCCAGACACGGCGATTCAACCAAGAAGCGGCCAGCCTTGACAACACGGTCATCTTGACCGTGAGCGCGGATATGCCCTTCGCGCTAGGGCGCTTCTGTGGCGCGGAAGGCATCGAAAACACCGAGACACTCTCAACGCAGCGCGACATGAAATTTGCCGATGACTATGGTGTCCACGATACAGAATGGCGGATTTGTCAGCGCGCGGTATTCGTGCTAGATAAGAGCAATGTCATGCGGCATGCGGAATACGTGAACGTGATTGGCAACGAAGTTGATTACGCCGCCGCCTTGGCAAAGGCGCGTGAATTGGCTTCGGCTTAGGCAAGCGCGAGGATAAGGGAAACGATGAGCGATACAAGACGGCGAAAGCTGGCGCGCTTGCTGGTTGAGTATTCGACCCAAGTGCAGCCTGGAGATTGGGTCGGCATATTGGGCAACTTCGGCTCCTTGCCCATTTTGCGCGAAATCTATGAAGCGGTAATTGACGCTGGCGGCTTCCCCAGCCTCTTTATCGAGGATGATAAGATGCAGCGCTATATGCTGCGTCATGGCAACGAGCGTCAGATGCGCTGGATAGACCCGCGCATGCGGCTCTATGTTGATGAAGCCGATGTATATATCCGAGCGATGGCACCAGAAAATACCCGCGCGATGACAGGCATCGACGCGCAGCGCTCGCAGCAGCAGCGCGCCGCCCAAAGCGACATTCTGCAGACACGATTGCGGCGCTCGGCCGCGGGGACATTCCGTTGGGTAGGCACGCTCTATCCCACCCAGGCATCGGCGCAAGAAGCCAACATGAGCTTGGAAGAATACGAAGACTTTGTCTACCGCGCTTGCTTTTGCGATCACGACGACCCCGCCGGCGAGTGGCGCAAGTTAAGCGCGATGCAACAGCACAAGGTCGATTTTCTGGCTGGCAAGAAGCATGTTCAATTGCGGGGTCCCAATATCGACCTGGAATTGAGCATCGAGGGGCGGCGCTTTATCAACAGCGACGGCAAACGTAATATGCCCAGCGGCGAGATTTTCACCGGTCCCGTAGAAGACAGCGTCAACGGTTGGGTGCGATTCAGCTATCCGGCGATTGTCAGCGGGCGAGCGGTGAGCGGCATTGAGCTGCGCTTCGAGGCCGGCAAAGTAACAAAAGCCTCTGCCGAGATGAACGAAGATCTGCTGCATGCGCAGTTAAACAGCGACGCCGGCGCGCGCTACCTGGGCGAATTCGCCATCGGCACAAATTTTGGCATCGACCGCTTTACTGGCAGCATCCTCTATGACGAGAAGATTGGCGGCACGGTTCACATGGCGATTGGCATGGGCTATCCGGAGACCGGCAGCCGCAATACCAGCGCGGTGCATTGGGACATGATTTGCGACATGCGGGCGGATAGCGCAATCTTCGTCGATGGCGAAGAATTCTACACGAACGGCGCATTCACGATATAGCCTCGATTTCTTCATTTACGGTATCAGATTGGCTATGAGTTCGCCAATTTGAGGGTATATGATGGGCTATCAGTTTGGCTATCTGATTGACGGCAGCGGCGAATTTGCCGCTGCCGTCTGCTTGCGTTGACCAAGTTCGGATTGCCTTCATCTGTATAGCAATTCCAAGCAAGTCATACATGAAAGTCATCTAAGTCATTCAATTCTAGACAGTTCTCGCAATGTAACTGCGATAGTGCATTTTCCCCGAAAATGATAAACAACACAGCGCGCGACTGGAATTGCGCCAGTCTTGGCTTGCGAGTTTCGCGTGATTCGCCCATTATCGTTAGCGATACAAAGCGGAACATTTTGATACTTCGGGCAGATGGAGACAGAATCATCCACTGCTATAAGGAGCGCGGCATGTCCAGTTACGCATTGATGCCGAAACCTGCCCAGCCAGGCAACCCGGTTATCGCGATTGCCAATACCAAGTCGGCATATAGCAATGTGCGCAGCGGACCCGGCATCAACTATCAAGATGTGGGCGATTTGCTGGATAATGCGCTTATTGTCTATTATCCAAAAACACGAACGCCGGGCAATTGGGTCTGGTTGGAGAAGGCGGGTTTGCGCGGATGGGTCTATGCCGGCTATATCGAATTCATTCCAGCCATCGGCGCAGCGCCATCGCCGCATCCGCCGACGCCTTATGATGGCAAAGTTGGCTTATGGCACTGGAAGGGCACAGCCGTTCCCGAGAAATCAATCGAAGAACTGCTGCGAAAAATCAAGACGCGCACACCCGAGGTGAATCAGATTTGGGTGAAGATTACCGAAGCCAGCGATTGGATGGGCGAGTTCGATAGTAGCGCCCTGGCGATAACCGGCGCGAGCGCCATTGATACATGGGTAAGCGCCTGCCAAAACGCGGGGCTCGAGTTCCATGCTTGGTGCGTCCCCCATGGCTTGGACCCAGAAGCGGAAAGCGCCATTCTAATCGAGGCTTGCCAGCGCCCTGGCGTCCAATCGCTGGTCTTGGATATAGAGCAGCCGCCAGGCTACTGGCAGGGCGGGGAAGCGGGCGTCCGACCTTTCATGCTCGCGCTGCGGCGTGGGCTGGGCACAAAGTTTCACATCGGCATAAGCATCGACCCGCGCAAGCACAATAAGCGGGCGATCTTCCCCGACGCCTGGAGCCCATTTATTGACAGTGTTCATCCGCAGACATATTGGACGACCTTTCGCCAGCCGGTCGAAAAGGCGCTGAACGAAATGTACGCCGCCTGGAGTGGCTACGGCAAACCGATAATCCCGACTTTGCAAGGCGTTGCGCCCGTTCAAGAACAACAGGAAGCGCATACGCTGGCGACGCAGCAGCACGGCGCGAAGGGCTTGAGTTGGTGGCGCTATGGTGTGATTTCTCAATGGTCGGCGATTAATACAGCCATTCAACTCAGCCAATCACCCGCCGAAGCAAGCCTCGAAAATATCGAGAATTATACCGATGAGCTTATTATTCTGCCTTCTGGGGAGGGCTTCCGCAGCGGTACATATACCGGACAGCCGGAATTCAATCTGCGGGAAAATACCTGGGGCTGGGACTATTTGTATACGCCGACGGAAATCCGAACGAGCAAAGTATGGGCGGAATGGCGCGAGGACTTGCCACAGTCAGGATTGTACGAGATTTCCGCCTTCATCCCGAGCCGCCATGCCAGCACAAGGCGCGCGCGTTACAAGGTGCATGGCATCGTCGGCACCGATGCCGAAGTTGTGATTGACATCAACCAGCATATCAATCGCAACGCTTGGGTGCCCCTGGGCATTTTTGACCTGGATAGCAAAATGCCCAACGCCGGGCGCGTGTTCTTGAATGACGTAACCGGCGAGCAAGGCCGGGAAATCGCTTTTGACGCCCTGCGATTTCGCCGCATCGTTTCAACGCCGCCGGGTTATGAACCAGCCCCGGGCCCCGATAACCAGCCTACCGCGCCGCCTTCCCGCCGCAGAAACCGCCCCAGCAGGATCAATGGCGTCTATGTCGCCGATGGCTACGATTCGCCTATCGGCACCAGCGAGCAGCGCAAGGGGCAAGATGTATGGCCCCGCGGCTGGCGGGACGCTTCTCCCTTTGGCAAGCTCTATTTCATCGGCACGCCCAGCGAAGCCTATCACACTGGGGCTGATTTGAATTTCGGCCGCCCCTATCAAGACCGGGGCATGGCAATCTACGCTTGCGCTAGCGGTGTCGTTACATTTGCGGCGCGCCTAAGCATTTGGGGGAATTTGATCGTCATCAAGCACGATCCATTGTTCCGTCCAGGCGGGGCGGTGTTATACAGCCGCTATGCGCATGTGCAGAATATGCGCGTGGTTGTGGGGCAGCGGGTTGCGCGCGGGGAGAGAATCTGCGAGATTGGCGACGCTTTTGGGCGCTTTGTGCCGCATCTGCATTTTGATCTCAGCCCAACGTCATTGTTCGAGAAACGACCGGGCAATTGGCCCAAGCTCGATTATGACTTGCTAATTAGAAATTATATCGATCCCTTGCAATGGATCCAGCGCAATAGACCCTAATTTGACCCTAAGTAGGGCAATCGCTTCAAATTATTTCAACACTGAGGCACCAAGGGTCGCGTAGGGCGCGTAGACACAGCCCTGCGACAATGACCTCCAACTCCGAGAATTATCCGAAAATATGCCAATAAAGGACGCAATGTAGGGGCGATTCTGTGCCGCGCGTAGACACTGCGGGTCAATCGCCCAAGATCTTGCGCCAAATTTCATGAGCGAGCCTTGGCTCGCCCCTACAATTCACCAGTTTGATGTGAAATGCGGCAGTTGTGGATTTTGATGCAATTGCCCTGCATCGCGCGGGCTTGGACGAAGCCGAGCTAATTCCAGCCGCAGTCGCCATACGCTTGTACATAGTCGGCGCTGACCCAGCCGCGCTGGCCGTAATAATCGACATTGAACCAGCCCTCATGATAGCTGAAAGCGGTCAGCAGGATCTGAGCCGGCAAGACTTGGATGATATGCTGCCCGGCGGGCGCGTCGCGGAAGTTCAACTCGTAGAGCAGCTGCACCATGCAGTTGGGCAACTGCGGTACCGCGTCATGGTCGGGCATTTGCATTGGTTCTTCTGGCTCTTCTGGCAGCGGAACGGCGCTTCGCAGCAGGACGACGGTGCCGGCGCGGTCGATACTTGCGCAGGTCATGCCGGCGCGCTGATAGGCAGCCAGCGGCATTGGCTGGCGTGGCGAAAAAGCGGCGTCCAGCAGCAGCATCCGCCCCTGCTGCGCGAAGCAGACCTCGATGCCCGGCGTAATGTAACCCCACAGGTCAACCGCATCCAGCAAACCTTGGTCGATGATGGCTTGGTTGCCGACGCCCTGGGCCTCAACGCGGCGGCCCTGCGCGCCCTCGACCCAGTTCTTGACCTCGATACCCGGCGGCAAGTTGTGCAAGGTTTGGGGGAAGACCTGCGCCGCTTGACTTGCTGGCGTCGCTGTCGCTGGCCGGCGGCTGGAGGTGCTGGATTGGCTAGTTTTTTGTGAATCTTGTGAATCTTGTGTATTTTGCGGCGGCGGGTCGACAATCGGCGGCGCGGATGGTGCCGGGACATTGTTGGTGCTGGCGGTTGTCTGTGCGGTCGCCGAGGTGCCGCCGCTGTTGCCAGCGCGCACTTGCAGCGTATAGCTTGTGCCCGCGCTCAAGCCAGTGAAAATGTGGGAAGACACATCGCCCAGGCGCGTGAATCCGCCGGTTGTGCCGCGGCGGACTTCGTAGAAGGTCGCGCCGCTGGATTTTGTCCAGTTGAGTGTGATGCTGGTCTGCGTGATGCCGCTGGTGTTGAGGCTCGTGGGCGCGGACGGTGCCGGGACATTGTTGGTGCTGGCGGTCGTCTGCGCGGTCGCCGAGGTGCCGCCGCTGTTGCCAGCGCGCACTTGCAGCGTATAGCTGCTGCCCGCGCTCAAGCCAGTGAAAACGTGGGAAGACACATCGCCCAGGCGCGTGAAGCCGCCGGTTGTGCCGCGGCGGACTTCGTAGAATGTCGCGCCGCTGGATTTTGTCCAGATGAGGGTAATGCTGGTCTGCGTGATGCCGCTGGTGCTTAAGCCCGTCGGCGCGGATGGCGCGGGCGGCGGCGCGACATTGTTGGTGCTGGCGGTCGTCTGCGCGGTCGGAGAGGTACCGCCGCTGTTGCCAGCGCGCACTTGCAGCGTATAGCTGCTGCCCGCGCTCAAGCCAGTGAAAATGTGGGAAGACACATTGCCCAGGCGCGTGAAGCCGCCGGTCGTGCCGCGGCGGACTTCGTAGAATGTCGCGCCGCTGGATTTTGTCCAGTTGAGGGTAATGCTGGACTGCGTGATGCCGCTGGTATTTAAGCCCGTGGGCGCGGACGGCTTCGGTATAGGTGTGGAGGTCGGCGTCGGTGTAGATGTCGGCATAGGTGTAGATGTCGGCACAGGTGTAGAAGGCAGCGTCGGTGTAGAGGTCGGCATAGGCGTAGATGTCGGCACAGGTGTAGAAGGCAGCGTCGGTGTAGATGTCGGCATAGGCGTAGAGGTCGGCACAGGCGTAGAGGTCGGCGTCGGTGTAGAGGTCGGCGTCGGCGTGGACGTCGGCGTCGGTGTAGAGGTCGGCACAGGCGTAGATGTCGGCGTCGGTGTAGGCGTCGACGGCGCAGCCAAAGTGCGCTTGCTGATCGAAGCGTCGGGACCAGGGTCGCTGGCGGAGTTGGTGGCGCGGACGCGCATCTCGTAATTGGTATCGGCCGTCAAGCCGCTGAAAGTATGGCTGGCGCTGCTGCCGCTGGCGGTCCAGGCTTGGGGCCAACTGCCGCTAGCTGGGCGGATCTGCACTTCGGCGCTGACTGCGCTGTCGCTGCTGGGATTGGTCCAGCTGAGCGTGAGGCTGGTTTGCGCGGCGCTGGCGCTCAAGCCCGTGGGCGCAGCCGGCGGAATATGCAGGGACAAGTTTGCCCATTGACTCAATTGATTATTCACAGTAGTCCGAAGTCGATAATTTGTCGTATTACCCGCAACATACGCAGCAGTCCGTGCAACGTTGCTAAGCGTAAACTTTACCGTTCCGGAACTTGTCGATATAGTGAACCCAGTACCAAACCATGTTGAGGGATCCGTCCGGGATTGGTTATTTAAGGCCCAACCGATAGCGCCGGCCACTTCATCAGCGGCGAAGACGATGCTGTCGGCGCTCAATTCCAACACGCGAAAATTGCTGGGGGCGGCCGGCGCTTGGGCTTGGGCGGGTCTGGGCGTGATGAAAATTGTGGCGAGGGCGATTAGGCAGAGGAGAAGATTGCTGAAATTAGAACATATATTCGGGGGGGGGGCGAGATTATTAGTAGGCTATAAGAAGGGAAGAGCCTAATACGCTTGCACATTATTTTCCTCCTGCGCGGGAGCTGAACTCGCTCAAATTAACAGACGATGCGAACATTTCGCATTATAGCGCATTATAGTGCATAAATGAGCGCGGCAGGATTCGAACCTGCAACCAATTGATTAAAAGTCAACTGCGCTGCCATTGCGCCACGCGCCCATTCACATTGAGGAAGCCAGAATAATATATGTACGCGCTGGAATCAAGCCATAGTCCCGCTGCTGCCATGCGGCGCGCCGCGGCGCGACCGCGGCAAGCTCAGAATAAGCCCCAGTCGCTGGCGGCACCCTCTTCCATCATGCTGGGGTCCCACATTTCCATGCCCATTTCGATAGTCGTTGGCAGCCCCAAGAAATCTTGCGATGTGCGCCGTGTTTGCTCCAGCAGCTGCGGCGCGTATGGGCAAAATGGCGTGGTCATTATCATGTTGACATGCGCGCGATCCTCTCCGATGTCGACGCCGCGCACAAGACCCAATTCGATGATGTTCATGCCGATTTCCGGATCGATGACGGAACGCAAGGCTTCGTATAGTCCGGCTTCTCTATCTACCGTTTCTTGCATTGTTTTCGCTCCCTCATGTATAGGCTGCGAGCCACCGAATGACCGCGCGATTATCCCAGATGCCGCTGACAATGCCGCTTGCAATGAGAGCCAAGAAGGAGAGCCGCGCAATCCATTCTTTGCTCATGGCATCCTAGCATAGTACAGCGCCGCTGTGTTGTCAATCTAGTCAGTGTTTCTGTATTTCTGCAAGGGCAATCATATCAATACCTAAATCTGCCGCATTCAAGTTCAAGCTGACGAATCGCAGGGGCGACACTTGAGGCGCGACCATCGGTGCCTAAGTGGTGAATAAAATTTGATGCGATTGCTCTGCCGCGCGCTTTCTCGCGCATTGACAGGGCGCGAGGGCACTGATATACTGCCACAAATTCGAGTCGGTTATAGAGTAAGTTTAACCGACATTAAACCTAGAGCGAGGAGACGAGCCTAGAATGGTAGCGACCTTGGAAATACGCAAGCTCCATGCCAGTGTTGACGGAGAAGATGAGCTCATCTTAAATGGCGTCAACCTGACGATTAAGCAGGGCGAAGTCCACGCGCTGATGGGTCCGAATGGCTCTGGCAAAAGCACGCTTGCCAATGTCTTGATGGGCAACCCCGCCTATGCCGCGCGCTCGGGGCAAATCTTGCTTGATGGCGAAGATGTCCTGGAGATGGACGCTGACGAACGCAGCCGCGCTGGCTTGTTTCTGGCTTTCCAATACCCGGTGGCGATACCTGGCGTAACATTGGGCAACTTCTTGCGCCATGCCATCAACGCGCGCATGAAGGCGGAAGACCCGGACAGCAAAGGCATCCCAATCCCGCAATTTGCGCGCATGATGCGGGCAAAAATGCGCGCTTTAGAGATTGATCAAGCCTTCGCGGGCCGCTACCTCAACGAAGGCTTCAGCGGCGGAGAAAAGAAACGCGCCGAGATTTTGCAGATGGCGGTGCTGGAACCGCGCATCGCCGTGCTGGACGAGACCGATTCGGGCTTGGATATTGACGCGCTGCGCATCGTCGCCGACGGCGTCAGTTCGCTCACTGGTCCCGAAATGGGCGTCTTGGTAATCACGCATTATCAGCGCATCCTCAATCACATCAAGCCAGATTTTGTGCATGTATTGTATGCTGGGCGCATCGTAGAAAGCGGCGGTCCGGCGCTCGCGCTCGAGCTGGAAGAAAAAGGTTACGAATGGGTGCGAGAAAAGCACAGCGCCTTGCAGCCCGCAGAAGCCTAAACCTAGCCTGCGACAAATTAACCCGAGGAAAGCGACATGTCCGAAGTAATCAGAAGCGAAAAGCAGCTCACATACGATGAAGAGGCGCTGCGGGAGGTCGGCTTAACCTACGCGGAAAAGTATGGTTTCCATGACAACGATGTTGACTATGCCTTCAAGAGCCAAAAGGGCATCAACGAGCAGATTGTTCGTCAAATCAGCGCGATGAAAGACGAGCCGCAGTGGATGACCGACCTGCGCGTCGAGGCATATCAGATCTTTTTGGATAAGCCGACGCCGCAGTGGGGCGGGGAACTCAACAACATTGACTACGACGACATCTACTATTACGTGCGCGCCACCGACCAGACCGAGCAAGATTGGGATGAAGTGCCGCAGGAAATCAAAGAGACCTTTGACCGGCTAGGGATACCCGAAGCCGAGCAAAAGTTCCTGCATGGTGTCTCGGCGCAATATGACAGCGAATCGGTCTACCACAAGATCCAAGAAAGCTTGGAAGATCAGGGTGTCATTTTCCTGGATATGGATTCGGGCTTGCGCGAATACCCGGAAATCATCAAAGAATACTTCACGACCGTGATACCAGCCAACGACAACAAGTTCGCCGCGTTGAACACGGCGGTATGGTCGGGCGGCAGCTTTATCTATGTGCCGCCGGGTGTACAGGTGGAAATGCCGCTGCAAGCCTATTTCCGCATCAACACCCAGAATATGGGACAATTCGAGCGCACCTTAATCATCGTTGACGAAGGTGCCTATGTGCATTATGTCGAGGGCTGCACTGCGCCAATCTACAGCTCGGACAGCTTGCACAGCGCCGTGGTCGAGATCATCGTCAAAGAAGGCGGACGCTGTCGTTATACCACCATCCAGAATTGGTCCAACAATGTCTATAACCTTGTCACCAAACGCGCGGTCGCCGATAAGAACGCCACGATGGAATGGGTTGACGGCAACCTGGGCAGCCGCCTGACCATGAAATACCCAGCCGTCATCTTGCGCGGCGATGGCGCACATGGCGAAGTGCTCTCAATCGCCTTTGCTGGCGCGGGGCAGCACCAGGACGCCGGCGCGAAAATAACGCACCTTGCGCCCAACACGACCAGCCAGATTATCAGCAAGTCAATAAGCAAGGATGGCGGGCGCGCCAGCTACCGCGGATTGCTAAAAATCGCCGAAGACGCCCGCAGCAGCAAGAGCAATGTGGTTTGCGACGCCTTGCTGCTCGACGACTTCAGCCGCTCGGATACCTATCCGACCATCGAGATTGACGCCCGTGATGTGACCATGGGCCACGAAGCCTCGGTGAGCAAAGTCGGGGAAGATCAGCTTTTCTATTTGATGAGCCGCGGCATGGGCGAAGACGAAGCCAATGCGATGATCGTGAATGGCTTCCTCGAGCCATTGGTCAAGGAGCTGCCAATGGAGTATGCGCTGGAATTGAATCGACTGATTCAAATTCAGTTGGAAGGCTCCATCGGTTAAACGACGGCTAAACAAGCTAGAGTGAAGCATAAGCAAGCCAAAAACTTATCCGCTCAGGAAGTCACAGAAGGAGATTGTTCGTGGCTGTAGTAAGGCGACGGTCTTCGCTCCCACAAGCGCCAGTTTTTTCCAAATCAGATGTACTAGCGCTGAGCGAAAAACATGATGAACCAGCCTGGCTGCGCGAACGGCGCGCCGAAGCCTGGGAACTCTACGAAAGCACGCCCATGCCCTACTTGGAAGAGGAGTGGCGGCGCACAGATTATCGCCATATCCGCTGGGAGCAAGCATCGGCAAAAGCCTCCGCTAATGGTGCCGGCGCGCAGCAAGCGCCGGCGAAGCATCTGCAGCCGCTGACAGGGGACGAGCAGGGCGGCTTGCTGGTCTTGGTCGATGGCAAGGTGGCGCATCACCAGCAGGCAGAGAAGCTGCGCGCGCAAGGAGTCGTTTTCTCCGACCTGCGCTCGGCGCTAGGCGACCATGAAGATTTGCTGCAAAAGCACTTCATGACCGCAGCTGTGCAAGCGACTGAAGGCAAATTTGCCGCGCTGCACGCCGCACTATGGGATCATGGCGCGTTCATTTTTATCCCGCGCAATTGCCATGCGGATCTGCCACTGCAGGTACTTTGTTACAATTCGCGGTCCGGCGCGGCAATGGGACATGTTTTGGTTGTGCTCGAAGAAAATGCGAGCGCAACCGTACAGGTCGAATATGCCTCCAGCCCAGGCGATGCGCATGCGGCTTATATCGGCGCGACCGAGTTGATCGTCGGCGATGCCAGCAACCTGCGTTATGTTTCCCTGCAAGATTGGAATCGCGAGACCTTTGAATTCAGTCATCAACGGGGGCTGGTGGGCCGCGGCTCGCAGTTGGATTGGGTGAATGGCGTGATGGGCAGCCGGCTAACCAAAGCCTTTATCGAAGTTGACACGGTTGGAACTGGGGCGAATGCCCGCGTCAGTGGCTTCTTCTTCGCCGATCGCGATCAGTTCTTCGACCTGGATACGCAGCAGAATCACAATGCGCCGCTGACCAATACCGACCTCTTGTTCAAGGGCGCGGCGCGCGACAATGCCCGCACGCTCTGGCAAGGCATGATTAAATCTTTGCCGAAGATGCAGCAGATTGATGGCTACCAAGTCTGCCGCAACTTGATGCTGAGCGACCAAGCGCGCATGGATAGCATTCCCGGCTTAGAAATCGAGGCGGATGATGTGGCTTGTTCCCACGCCGCAACCTTTGGCACCCTAGAAGAAGAACCGATATATTATTTGATGAGCCGGGGCATCACGCGCCCCCAGGCGCAACTCATGATAATCGAAGGCTTCTTTGATGAACTGCTGCAGCGCATCCCATTTGAGCGGGTGCGGCAGCGATTGATGGACGAAATCGAAGCCAAAATCATCGGTTAGGGCAGCAACCTGCAGCGCTGCTGCGTCTGCCGCATTCATGTAAGACTGGTCCTTGGGAGCGCATCTAAATGATGCGCTTTTCATTAGCAAAGACCGGCCAAAGTGCGACCAAAGAACGAACCTAGGACCGAGCCAAAGACCGTATCAAGGACCGAATGGAACGCCTATCGCTCATGGAAGACATGTACCGCGAGCTCATTTTGGACCACGCCCGGAATCCACGTCATTGGAACCTGCTGAATCCAAATGACCTAGACCACGAAGAATCAAATCCACTATGTGGCGACCGGCTGCGCCTGACGCTGCGAATCGACTCCGATAATGTCATTACTGCGGTTGGCTGGGATGGCGAGGGCTGCGCCATCAGCCAGGCGTCGGCATCCATGTTCGGCGAGCAAATTCTAGGGATGCGGCTTGATGAAGCGCGCGCAATTGACAAGCAAGATCTGCTGGACAGCATCGGCTTGCCCTTGAGCATCAATCGGGTTAAATGCGCCTTGCTGCCACTGAAAGCGCTTGTCATTGGCGCTTATGGACAGCAAGGCGGCGAACGCTGGATGACAATCGAAGCGGAAGGGAAAGCTAGTGGCTGATTGGGTAACGCTGTGCCCAAGCGATGAACTTAAGAACGGTCAGCGCGAGGTCTTTGGCATTGATGGCTTATGGATTGCGGTATTTAACGTGGGCGGGCAGCTCTATGCCATCGAAGACTTGTGCACGCATGATGGCAATGTGCTGGCTTTTGACCGCGATGACCGACCTAGCGCGCTAATTGGACACGAAATCGAATGCCCACGGCATGGCGGCCGCTTCGATATTCGTACTGGCAAGGCGACAAGGAGCCCGGCTGATATTGACGTGCGCTGGTTCGAAACCCGCGTCGTCGGAAAACATATTCAGGTTCGAGTCGAGGCTTAAGGGCAGGGATAACCATGACTGCAAAATTCACGACGATTCAAGCGGCGATGGCATCAGGCGAAACGCTGTGTTTCGGGCACCGCGGCGCGATGGCGTCGGCACCCATGAATACCATGGCGGCATTTGAACTGGCGCTTGAGCAAGGCGCGGTCGGCATTGAACTGGATGTGCAGCTCTCGCTTGATGGCCACCCGGTAATCGTGCACGACAGTTCAGTTGAGGCCACCACCGACAGCAGCGGCGCTGTAGCTGAGAAAACCCTGGCGGAGCTGCAAGAATTGGATGCGGGCAGCTGGTTTTCCCGTGATTTTGCCGGCGAGCGAATACCAACTTTGGCACAGCTATTTGCTGCGCTGGGCGATAAAATGCTCTTCAATGTTGAACTCAAATCCGTTGAAATCAAATCCGGCCGCGCGGGCAGCGCAAAACTAGCGGAGCGCGTCGCCGACCTAGTTCGCCGATTTTCTGTGCAAAACCGAGTTATCGTTTCTTCTTTTAATCCCTACGTTTTGCTTGATTTTCAAAAGCTGATGCCAAGTGTCATGATTGGATTCCTCTATGTCCCGGCGCTGCCGGCCGCAGCCTACAAGCCATTAGCAGAACTATCCCATCAAGCCAGGCACCCTTGGCATGAGATGGTAGATGAAAGCTACATGGGCTGGGCGCGAGAAAATAATTTTTATGTGAATGTATGGACCGTCAATGAACCTGGGCGCGCCCTTGAACTGCAGCGGCTTGGCGTCAACGCGATAATTTCGGACGACCCAAAGATGCTGGCTGCCGCGCTATTGTCATGAAGCGCAGCATTCGGACTCCTCTGCTAGCGCTGGCATTTCACTTGCTTTATAACGAATTTGCATTTTCTTATGACAGCGTAAGTCGTCTGGTTTCATTGAATCAGTGGCGGCGCTGGCAGCGCGATGTCTTGCCATATTTGCCCGCGCCCACTTCTGGCGTCATTTTGGAGTTGGCGCATGGCACTGGCGCGCTGCAAGTCGATTTGCTGCGCCGGGGATATGCGACGGTGGCATACGACTTATCTCCGTACATGGGCCGCATCGCGCAAAAGCGCTTATCAAGAGCGGGCTTGGCGACAGATTTCGCGCGCGGCGACGCGCTCGCGCTGCCATTCGCAAGTGGCTCCTTCACTGCGCTTGTTGCGACTTTCCCGACCGCCTTCATCCTTCACAAAGACTGTCTAAGGGAGATGTATCGTGTGCTGGCGGCGCAAGGCAGCGTCATCATCCTCATGTCCGCCAGCCTTGAGGGGCTTGGTTTGCGCAGGTCATTAATTCGCTTTTTGTATCGCATTACCGGGCAGTCGTCGGCCGCTGCTGCCAGCGCGAATGCAAGTGATTCATTCCAGCGCGCTTTCGCGGACTATGGCTTCTTGGTCGAGCCAGTGACAGTAAAATGCAAGAACAGCATCGTTCAGTTGTACTTGCTTCGGAAAATAATTTCAGAAGTCGCAAATCAAGGAAACAAGGGACTGGCATTTGCTGCCAAAATGTGATATATTCTTGCTTGTATTGTGGTGGATGTAGCTCAACGGCAGAGCGCCTGATTGTGGTTCAGGTGGTTGAGGGTTCAAGTCCCTTCATCCACCCACCTTTGCACGTAGCCTCGTAATGAAACCGTATTTCAGTTTGATTCCTAGCGCTGGATATTTTGTCGCTTTTGCCTATCGTCACGCGCTTAATTGCGCGTACGCAGAGGTAGGCGGCGCGTTCTGCGGCGCATGCCCAACATGTGTAGCGCCTGTGGTGCCTGCGCTGGACCTGCTGCGGGGCTTGCGGACTGTCCAGGAACATGATTGTTGGCAAAATCAGCGGCACTTTCGCGCGCTGGCGCAAATTCATCATCAAATAAGCGCCCCAGATTTCTGATCCTTGTGCTTAATTCATCGTCATCCCGCGCCGCGCGCGCCGACTCCTTGAGCGCGTCCCCGCCATCCGGCGGGGCTTCCGTCATCTCGCTAGGTTTTTGCAAGCCAAAAATCTCAAACACGCTCAGCGTTGAAGTATCCATAGCGCCGCGTTTGGCGCGGACGGGCACAGGACGGTCGGTAGGTCTATCGGTAGAATTGTCGCTAGGTCTATCGGAGGGGCTTTCGGTAGGTCTATCAGGAGGTCTATCAGGAGGTCTGATTGAAATGGATTCGGCCGGCTCTGCCAAAGCTGGCGCTTCCGTATGGGAAATTTCCTGTTTTTCAGGCTGTATTTTAGGCGGGATCCTAGGCTTGATGTTGATTACTTCGCTGTCTATTGGCTCCGTAGCCGCCTCTATCTCACGCATTTGCCAAGCCATGTCCAGCAAGCCATCGCCGCCGAGCACGACGGGATTGGGCTTGGTATCGCCATCGTTTTGACCCAGCATAGGACTAGGCTCTTCTTCGTCGAGCGTAAACGCGATGGGCTGAAGCGTGTCCAGGCTGTCTTCCTTGTCGGGTTTTTCGGGCGCTGCCTCGACAAAATTTGAGGGATAACGCGGCTGGTAACTGGATCGCTCATCAGCGCCCGGCGCTTCGCGGACAGTCGCGCGCGCGGAGTAGTCGGAGCTGCCGCCGGAATCCTTTTGGACTAAATCGTGCAAATTGCGTAGGCTGTCCTGCATCTGTTTAGTGGTTTTACGTTTCAGGCGCATCGCATTGCGCAAGCCGCCTAACATGCCGCCAGATTCGTAGTTAAAGGTCCAGCGTACCAATGTGCCTTCGCTGACTTCTTGCAAGCGGATTCTGCCTTGATTTTCGCCATAGCCAGCCCCGTCCACGATGACATACTCGTAGCCCAAGGTATCGTACCAAGCAGCGGCTTCGATGACGACGTCCTTGCCCTTGGCATAAGAATAGCGCCAGCGCGCGCCTTTGCCTTCGTGCTGTGTGGTGAGGAAGGATACAGAGCTAAGTCCTGCTTGCCAGTCCGCGGATACGGAGATGTCGCCGAGAAAACGCCATATTATATCCGGTGATGCCGGAATCATGATTTCCAGATCGATTACGTGCATCTTGCGCGCCTTCGAGACGTGACTGTCGCGCAGCTTTATGCTACACTAACTTGGAATTTTACCATTGGATGAATGAATAGCAACTACAATGCTCAACCCAGTATTTGTTTTTGGTTTAGTGATTGCGACCTTGTATGGACTTGGCTTCCATGTTGTGATGGGCGGGCCGGCGCGGCGCATGGTCTTGTTTGTTACGACGAGTTGGGTCGGCTTCTTGCTTGGTCAATATATAGGTGATTTCATAAGCATAGACTTTATGCGGATTGGCATCGTGCATCTGTTGCCGGCAACGGTTTGTTCTTTTGTGTTTCTGGTATTTGCCCACGTCATTACGACCGAAAAGCTGGGCCGGGTAACGCAGCTTTAAGCCATGGCGGAAAATGACAATGGCAGCGTATCGGAGGAAAGTGGCGATAGCCCTGGCAGAAGCATATCGCTGATAGTCAAGTTGTCAGCTGCCATCCTCATTCTCTTGATTCTGTCTTTGCTCGTCTTTGCGCTGGTTGCCGCGCTAACCGCTGCCGATACATGGCTGCCATTCTTCAAGATTATCCGCGATGTATTGATAATTATCATTGTCGCGGAAGCGGTCTTGATTGTTACCGCTTTCGCGATATTAATCTTGCAAGTTGCTGGCTTCTTCATCATGCTGAAAACCGAAATCAAGCCCATCCTTGACAACGCGCGCGAAACGACGCGGCTGACCAAAGCGACCGCCGAATTTGTCAGCCAAAACAGCGTCGATCCTCTGATACAAATCAAGAGCTTCCTTTCAGGTTTCTTAGGCTTTCTGCGTGAGATAATCCGCATTCGCGCGCTCTTGCAGGCCGAGCCCGCCGAGGAGAATGATGGCGAAAACTCCTAAGAAGTTACGGCTTGATCAAAACGCGACATGCTTGGCAATTCTGCTGGGCATGATAATCGGCGCAGCATACGCGATTACGCACATCGACAAACGCGGCGCGACGCGGCGAAAAGATATCGCTGAAATTGGCGGCGGCAGCCTCGAACTGGCAATCGAAGCCAGCTTGCAGGATGCCAAAACAAAAGCCCGACAACGTCAAGGCGATGTCCACGAGGATGAGACAGCCGAGGCCACCTGACACAACTTGACTTAATCTGCCTCAATCCGCTTCTAGCAGATTCAATTTTCAGATTCTATTTGCTTGAATGCCCAACCCAACGCCGCTAATACATCGCCGGCAATGACGCTGCGGCTGCTGCCGACTCTGTCGACGGCGATTGTCCCCGCGAGCGCGTGCGCATAAGTACCTAAGCAGGCGGCATTATAGGCGGACGCGCCTTGCGCGCGCAAGCCAGCTATCAAGCCCGCCAAGACATCCCCGGTGCCAGCGGTGCCCAAGGCATCAGTCTTGAATGGGTTGACCGCTATCTCGCCCGCCGGATTCGCAATCAAGGTATGCGCGCCCTTTAAGGCGAGCACAAGTTTCCAGTCGGCGGCAGCGCTGGCGGCGAGCTGCCAGCGATTTGCGTTCACCTCGGCGGCAGTCGATTTTGTCAAGCGCGCCATCTCGCCGGCATGGGGCGTGATAATGGTATCCGCTGGCAATTTTTCCCAGCAATCAGGCATCTCGCTTAATATATTAAGCGCGTCGGCGTCTAGGACAAGCGCAGGCAGCTGCTTTGCAGCAAGCAGTCTAGCGACAAAGGCTGCTGTGGCGGGATGTCTGCCCAAGCCGCATCCAATCAGCAGCGCGTCATAAGCCTGCGCATCTTCGGTGATTATATCGGCCGCCGCTTCGTTTATAGCGCCGTCTGTATCGGGCAGCGACAAGTAGGTGGGTTCGCGCAAGCGGCTGGCGACAATGTCAACAAGACGCTCGGTCGTGGCGACTGTTACCAAGCCCGCGCCAGAACGATACGCGGCTTCGGCAGAGAGGGACAGCGCGCCGATATAATTTGACGAACCCGCTACCACCATCACTTTGCCGAAGCTGCCCTTATGACCATCGAGTGGGCGCGGCGGCAATAATGACCGCGCCTTGTTCTTGTCCAAAACAGAAGCGCTTAGGCATGCCAATTCGGGAAAAGAGGCTGGGATGCCAATCGGCGCGAGGCTTAGTTCGCCAACATAATTTGCTGCTGGGAAACTGAACAAGCCGGGCTTGGCAGCGATAAATGTGATGGTTTCATCAGCCAATAGCGTATGCTTGTCCGCGGCACCGCTATCGCAATCGACTCCGCTAGGGCAATCAAGCGCGATGACATAGGGGCGGGCTCTCACAGGTTCGCTATTTACTTGTGCGCGCGTGGCGGCAGCGGAGCGCTTGATGGTCAGATTGACGGCGCTTAAGACTTTGGCAGCGATGCCGCGCAGTGGCAGCCTCAGCCCGATGCCAAAGATAGCGTCGACAATCACATCGGCGCTTTTTATCAAGCTCTTGAGCAGCCGCAAATCTCGATCATCGGCGGCGCAGGCGACAAAAAGCCCCGCTGCCAGCGCCTGGGCGAAGACCCAATCGTCTTCTGGCCGCGGCTGCAAGAGATAAATGCGAATCTGTGCGGATGACTGCCGCGCCAAATCAAGCGCCATGAGCAAGCCATCGCCGCCGTTGTGTCCCTTGCCAATCAAGAAGGTGATGCGTGTTTCGGGCTTGATGGCGATGCGCCGCTGCAAGCGCTCGGCAGCCGCGCTGCCCGCGTTTTGCATCATCTGCTCATAGCTGAACAGGTCCGCGGCGGCCGCGGCTTCAATCTGCCGTATTTTTTCGACTGAAGCTATTTTCATGCGCGATTGCCACCCAGCCTCCAGCGCAGCTGGAGATTCGTAGGCGAGAACTTGCTAGCTCTAGGCAAGGAATCACGACAAGCGAGGTCTAGAATTCGCGCTCGATGACAAGATTGGCTAGACGAAGCAATTCGTCTTTGTAGCGCGAATTTGGGATAACAGCAAGCTGGACGATAGCGCCTTGCACAAGCAATTCAGCTTGTTCGCGCGCCTGGGCAATGGTATTGCCTTCCAACAAGCGCCGCTTGATTTGGTTTATCGGGTCGGCATTGTTATGGCTGCCGTTATCCGAATTGTTTCCCGCCTCATTCATTGCGAAGGCGACGCCGCGCCCTTGTTCCAAATCAATGCCGGTCGCTTTGCCCAGGGTGGACTCGTCAGCGACTAGGTCCAAGATGTCGTCAACAATCTGGAAAGCCATGCCAAGGTTGAAACCGAAATTCGACAGCGCGACTACCGCATCGCCGCTGCCGTCGGCCAGTTTGGCACCGATAATGCCCGCCGCGCGGAAGAGCGCCGCGGTTTTGAGCGCGATTATGCGCATGTAGATTTCGCGGGTGAAGACCCCGTCTTTTACGGCGCTTGCTTGCAGGGTCTCGCCTTCTACCAGTGCGGTCGCCGCTTTTGCCAAATCAACATTTAGCTGCTGATATGGCGCCATCAATTCGTATACGGCGGTGAACAAAAAGTCGCCGGTCAAGAGCGCGAAAGTACGCCCCCAGATAGAATTGACCGAGGGGCGGCCACGTCGCACGATGCCATGATCGTTGATGTCATCGTGCACGACGCTCGCCGTGTGCATAAGCTCGACGGCAGCTGCGGGCTTGGCCACCAGTTCCAAGTCACTGCCGCCCAAGGCAAGATAGGAAAGCAGCAAAAGTCGCGGACGAATCCGCTTGCCGCCGGCGCTCAAGATATGCCGGCTGGCAGCTTGCAAGACATCAACTTCGCTGCTAGTCGCCTGATACATGGCTTCTTCGATAGACGCAAGCCCCGCATCGACATGCGCGCCAAGGCTTGCTTGTTCCACCGCCAAAGCCGTCATCTCAAACTCCAAATCAAGAAAAGGTGAATTCCAGAACAATCTAAAAGTATTGTACAAAAAGAAAGCTATCAGTCAAGCAAGCAAGCGCGCATCGGCACTTCATTACAGGAGTTTGCCTGCTTTTGATAGGATTTGCAACAGCACGATTACATTACTATAGCACATCGGCGCGAAGGCGGCGCTTATATTTGGTCTTGGCACTTGCCAAGCGTCTGGCACAGTTGTGAAATATGCAGTCGGTCGTGCTGCGCCGTGAAATAAGCCATTTCCAGAAAATTGGTCAAGCCAAAAATGCTGTGCCGGGCTGGGCGCAGCCAGTCTTCCGGGCGCAAGCGCGCAATCATGTCGAGGGTAGACAGCCGCTTTTGTCTGAACTCCTCGGCTACATCGTAGGGGCGCTCACTGCAGATTGGCGTATCTGGACCGGGCGGCGGCAGCGCGCGAATGAAGGGATTCTCGACGCTCAGTATCATTTGCAGGCGCTGCTGATGAACCGCGGTTTCCGTTTCCGCCAGATGGCATAGAATCTGCATAATTGACCATTCATTGGGGTCCGGCTTCTGGAACCATTGCTGCGCTTTCACTTCGCCAAGCAAGCCAAAAAGCGCGCCCAAGTTGCCCAGAAACTGCGGCTTCAGCATCGTATCGCGCAGCGGGCGGCCCGTGTAGCGCTGCTGCCATCCTAATGCTTGCGCCTGTTCAAGCGCGGGTTTTAAGCCGCTCGCGCCGTCAAGCAGCCATGTGTGAAGCCCAACAGTCTCGGCTGCAATCATATCGTTTTGCCAGTTGTCGCTTATCAGCAGGGCTTCGTCGGGCTCAATGCCGATACGGGCGATCACTTCAGCGTAAAAGGCTGGGTCAGTCTTGGCAAAGTGCATTGTCTCGCTGGCGCTAAGGAATGCGAATGATGCGATTAAATCGCCCAGCCCAGCCCATTGCAGCCGCTGCGCGATCGCGGCTTCGCGATAGATAGGATCGCAGACGACGGCGACAAACAGCCCTTGGTCAAGCAGCGCGGCTACCAATTCCCGCGCGCTCGTGGCAGCGCGGGACGAATCTTGCGCTTGTTGGTATGAGGCTTGATAGACCGATTCAAGCGTCGGCAGAATGTCGCTTATGGGGACATTCAGCTCGGCGGCGATGCAGGCTGTCATGACTTCGTCGTTCGAAGCTAGACTATCGCGCCTGCAGCCTAAGCTCTGTATTACTTTGGAGAATAGGCTGTCCGCGTTTATTATGCCGGTTTCCGCTGTGAGATTGTGCGCGAATGCGCGGCGGAAAGTCTTGACGAATTGATGGTCCGGCTGGCCAAAGAGAACCGTGTCAAGCTCGAGCAATACAGCCTTAATCATCGCTTTATTCCAGCGCTTTACGGAAAATGTCCAAACCCGGGTGATCGTCCGGGCAGCCTACATAGGGGTCAACTTTTTCGCCATTTTTCAAGCAAATCGCATCGACCTCGACGCGGCGCAAAAATCCTAGCAGTCCCGAACGGATGGTCAGCTTCAGCTGTGTGTCGCGGCTGGCATTCGCCAAAAGAATATCTGGGACAGGGCATTTGACGCAATCTTTTGCATGCCAATCCAACGAATCGGGATTTTGCTTCGCCAGACGGCATTCCTCAACATCGCGTGTATGTCGATTGAAGTCGGCATAATAGTGCGCGCATTCGCGCCCGGCTGGGGTTATCATCTTAGCCTCAGTTTTGCATAAGCCATTGCCGCGCGGATTGCGGCAAGTTGTCCAGGGGACCATACCTAGTCGCGCAGTCTGGCAGCGATTCAAGAAAACTGGCACCGTAGTTCTTGCTGATAACGCGTTTGTCAAATACAGCCACCACACCTCGGTCGCTGCTGCTGCGGATTAAACGACCAAATCCTTGCCGAAAACGCAGGATAGCATCCGGTACGGCATATTGCCGGAAGGCGTTTTCATAAGATTCCGAACGCGCCGAAAAGACCGGGTCGGAAGGTACCGCGAATGGCAGCTTGGCTATGACCACTGCGCTAAGATCATCGCCAGGGATGTCAATGCCTTCCCAGAAGCTGCGCGTCCCCATGAGCACAGCGCGTTTTGCCGACTTGAAACTAGCCAGCAGCGCGTCGCGACTTGTGCCAAAACTTTGATCGTAGACCATAATATCGCCCAGATTCAGCCTAGGCGTGATTGCCCTAGATGTCGTGCGCAGTTGCGCGTAACTGGTAAACAGCACCATAACGCGCCCCTCCAATTCCGCAGCCAGCTCGATGATGCCGCGCTCTAGCATCTTTTGATAGGCGCTGCGCTGGTTTGGTTCTGGCATGTCATCCGGCACGTAGACCAGCGTCGATCGCTTGTAATCAAATGGCGAGCCTAATGCCAGCGTCTCGTAGTGATCGGCATAGAGCCTTTCCTTGATATGATCAAAATTGCCCTGTGTTCTCAAGGTAGCGCTGGTCAGGATGATGCTCTCTTTGCGCTGATTCAAGAATTCTTCCATCAAGGGGCCCACGTGCAGCGGGGCAATGTGGATGCGCGTTTTTTCCGCATTGTCGCCGGGCGTGACCGAATAAACCATATTGCTGTCTGGCTCGAATGTAAATTGCTCAAGCTGTTCGTGCACGGCGTTTAGGAAGTGAATGTGAGAGCGAATTTCGCTGCGGAATTCATCGAGGTCCGGTATATGGTATTTTTCGTAGCGTGGCAGGGCGCTCGCCAAATGCCCTAGGGCGTCTGACAGCGCCAGGAAGTACTCGGCGAGTTGCCTCCAAGCTGTTTGCGCGTTTGCGAAACTGCCGGAGCCGCGATGCGAGTCCAGCAGGCGCATCTGATAGCGGTTGCCACGGTCTTGGCTGGCGGCAAATTCGTGAACTGCGCGAAAGTACTTGCGCGCCTTCCGATTCATAATACGCAGCGTCGCTTCGGTATTGCCAAGAAAACGCTTTAGCTTGGCGAATTCTGGCGCGGGCACGGCGCTTCTTGCCGCGGCTAGCAATTCTCTTAATGCGCTGTTCCTGCCGATGCCAATTTCGCGCAAGCGAGCCAGAATCAGCTTTTCGTCAATGCGGCGGCTGAGCCCGTCAGTGATGGCGTCTTCAAGATGATGCGCCTCGTCAATGACGAGGTTCAGGTATTCTGGCAGCACCCGATTTTCGATATTCGCGTCCGCAATCAGCAAAGCGTGATTTGTAATCAAAATGTGCGCCGATTCCGCGCGCTGCCGCGCCCGGTAATAGGGGCAGGTGCCATTCATTTCCGATGCGCAGCGGAAGCTGGTGCAATCTTCGTCTTGGGCGCTTAGGCGTGTCCAGGTATTCCATTCGCCGGCTCGCAAACTCAGGTCGCCGCGGTCTCCGCTGCAGCCATTTTGCATCCAGACCAGGACCTTGGCTAGCGCGCGCAATTCTTCCAGGTTCGCTGGTTTGCGGCGGCGCAGGGTATCAAGCCGGCGCGGGCAAAGATAGTTGCCACGTCCCTTCATTATTGAGGCATGCAAATCGCCTTTGACAAGCTCGTGTACAATCGGCATATCTTTATTTAGCAACTGCTCTTGCAGATTGATGGTATGGGTCGAGACTACGACGCGTTGATCGTTGTGGCTGGCCCAATGCGCCGCAGGCAGCAGATAAGCCAGCGATTTGCCGGTGCCGGTGCCGGCTTCAATCAGAACTTGCTCGCCTTCGTTGAGAGCGGCCGCCACTTCACATGCCATTTGCGCCTGGGGCGCGCGCGCTTCATAAGCAGGCAAGCGCGCTTCAAGCGCGCCATTTGCCGCAAAGATATTATGAATATGGTCTAAATCTATTTTGTTATGGGGGGCTTGGGAAGGCTTCAGGGGCTTGCCAGCCGGTGCCTCCGCGTAAAAAGGCGATTTTATGCGCTCGTCATTGCCGGACTTGAGAGATTCCGACAGCGCCGATTGGAAAATCGGCAACAGCTGCCATTGCTTCGCGACCGCGGAACTAATGATTTCCGCTAATAGCGCGCTGGGCAGCCGCAGCAGCTTCTGCCACAAGCTCCAATATAAGTGGCCGGTGGCGGTGGCATCGTCCAGGGCGCGATGGGCTTTTTCCAGTTGAATGCCGGCCGCAGCCGCCAGGCTGCCCAGATTATAACGTGGAGCGGAAGGTAGAATAATGGTAGCCAGCTCATAGGTATCAATGGCAGCGTTTTCCATGAGCAAGCCATGTTTTTGCATAAAAGATACATCAAAGCCGGCGTTGTGCGCGATTACTGGCGCGCTGCCAAACTGGGCTTTTAGGTCGTCCAGAATGGACTTGATGGGCGGCGCGCGCTGGACGTCTTCCGGATGAATGCCGGTCAGATGGGTAATTTCTACCGGGATGGGTCCTGCGGGCTTGACAAAGGTCTGAAAACTGTCGACGAGTTCGCCGTCTTTGAACTTGGCAATGCCAACCTCGATAATTTCACAGGTGGCGACGTCCAAGCCCGTCGTCTCCAGGTCAAAGGCGATCAATTCGCCGCGCATGCAAAGCTCCCATCCATTGCCATTCTATAGCCGCTAGAGTATAGCACAGGACTGGACAGGCAAAACTTGTCCAGCGCCAGCCATGCCGTGATGCGCTACATTGCGATACATTAGCGGCGCGGATTGTGTTCGGCTTTGCTCTTCGCACTCACTCGGACTCGGATGAGTCTTCAGTCGTGGTGTCGGCTTCTTGCATGTTTGCGTCGGCATCGGCTTCTGTTTCGGCTGTAGAAGCGCTTGCAGCTGCTTTGGCTTCCGCTTGCTGGAAGAGCATCTCCAGCTGTCGGCGGCGGGCCGGCAGGTCAGTCCGTTTGGAGCCAACAAATGCTTCGCGCTCTAGCAGCTGCCAGTTCTCGTCGGCAAATATACTCCATAGCAGGGATTGCACATTGATATCTGCCAATGCCATCTCATCCGCCAGGAGACTGGCGGGGCGCGACAGCGGGTACGCGCCATTTAATATCGTATCGACGCTTGGCGATACGCAGCCGGAACCATCGTCAACACTGACGAGCTGGACATTGGATTGCTGCTGCTCCAGCACGCTTTGATAATCTTGCCAGGACATATAACTTAGCGAACCAGCTACATTTGCCACGGCGGCCGCACGGTACAGGGCATCAAAATCTTGTTCAGTATCGCGGCGGATAGGCGGCGCGGTTGACTGCTTGCCTTGCAGCAGAATATCCGCGTAGCGATCGACCACAACCAAGCCAAATAATGTCAGCTTTTGTTCCGGCATCGAAGCGTCGATGTCTTGCCAAGCCATGATTTTATCGGTTGAGGCCGCGTTCCAAATCGTATCAATTTGTTCCACTGTCAAGCAGATGCTGTGCTCATCGGTCGCATTGCCCAGCAAGATTGTCGCATGGCTGCCGAGATCGATATTGACCGTATTGACGGCACTCTCTTCGCAGGCATTTATATCAGCCGCTTGCGGTGGCCTGTCGAGGACCGCTATATCGGCTTCCCCTGCGCAGAGGCTGGCGACGCCAGCCGTCTGACCCACCGCGTTGATGTTGATTTGCAGTTGGGCGCTATCGCCAGTCAAGCTGCTAGACAAGCTGGATGAGACGCGGTCAAGCAGCTGGTAGGCGTTGGCTGAACCGCTAATGTTGACAGCGCCGCTTAAGGCTGTGGGAATCTCGAAAGCGGCAGCGCCAGCCGCGACGGCAAATGTCGAATCGGGGTCGCTAAGCATGCGCGCATTTAAGTCATAGCTCTCGCTTGAAGGCGGGTTAAAAGCGAATGCCGCGATTGTGTCCGCGGCCCCTGGACTAATCATCACTTGCAGGAAATCTTCCAGGGATGGGTTGGCTGCTAGGCGCGTGTTATTCACGTATAAGAAGTAAGATTGGGCGAATGGGTAAAGCCCAGCTTCCACACTTTCCGCCGATGGGCTGATGCAATCGGCATCATCGCCGCTCTTGATCGCTAGCGCTTTTATTGTCTCCGCCTTAGCCAAATCGGGTGAAAAAGGCAGAATCGCCAGCGCGCCTTCGCTCGCGCCGACGCTTGTGATTCCGTCGGCGGCTGTGGCATAGCTTGCGACATCATTGCGCAGGCGGTCGCCGGCAATCTGGCTGTCAGCAATGGCGTATTCAAGCGAATTTGCGCTCGGCGCTAGTATCAGGACCGGCAAGGCATCGGTCTCTGGGGCATAGTCCGCCCAATCGGTGGCTTGATTGCTGGCGGACAATTTCAATATGTCATCCAGTTGGCTGCTGGCAATACAAGCAAGCGGCACAGAATCGTGCGCGGCAAAAGCGAGGATTTTGTGCGCGAAGAGGAATTCGCTGCGCGCGACATCGTTGGCATCGCAAATCAAGCCCTCGGCAGCGCTCATCGTGCGGGATGCCACCGCGATATCAATATCACCGTTGCAGAAAACATCAATGCCGCGCGCCGTGCCAGCCATGTCAATGCTGAGGGTGTCAATGTTGGCGGCTTCGCCCAGTGTAACCAAGACTTCACGCATGATCTTTGTGCCGACAATCGAAATGGCATTGTCATCTTGAGCGAATGCGAGATTTGCCGACCACAAGAGCGTAAGCAGGCAGATAAATCCAAAGCGAATGTTATAATGTCTCATCGAGCGAGAACTCCTGGGCGTACCGTAAGTTATCTGAAGGATTGTACAATCAGGACAGCGATTGTAAAGTCATAGTTTGCGTGGGTGCGCAAGCTGGCGGCGGCAAAAGCCGCTGGCGGCCAATGGTCGATTAAGTGTCTTGCCGATGATGTTCGCAATCAATAAGGTGATAAGGTCTTGAGCGCTAAAATCCAGAGTGTTTATGAAATGATTGGCGGAGAAGAACCAATTCGCAAGATGGTTGATATCTTTTACGACAAAGTTTATCAAGACCCCGTTTTGCGCCCCATGTTCCCCGATGATATGGCCGAGAGCAAACGGCGGCAATTCTTGTTTTTGGTCCAGTTCTTCGGCGGTCCGCGCTGGTATTTGCAAGAACGGGGTCATCCGAGGCTGCGCATGCGCCACTTCCCCTTCGCGATTGATCTCCGCGCGCGCGACCATTGGCTTCGGCACATGTTGGAAGCGGTTGATGAAGCTGGCATAAAGGGTCTTGCGCGCGAACAGATGCGTGAATACTTTGACCGCTCCTCAGCTTTTCTTATCAATCGTCATGTCAATCGTCATGACGATATTCATATCGCCGAGTAATCCAAAGCGAATCCTATCTCGCATTCAATACATATTGCTCGAAAGCTTCAGCAGTCCAGGGCAAAGCCGGCGCGAAAAAATTTTCATGGATGGCGGCGGCGAATACTCTGATTTCATGTTGGGCGTCGCGCGCCATGCGCAGGCTTAAAAAGCGCATGAGATTATGGGCGTCGATTTTGGCGACCCAAGTGTAATATACGCTGAAGCCGGGCAAGAATAGGCGCGCCATTTCTTTGGAGACGCCTTTGTCAAGCGCTTCCGCATACAAGCGATAGCCTTCGTCATAATGCGCGAGCAGCTTGCTGCTCAGCTCGGCATTTTCCTGCTCGCCCAGAAATCCTTCGCTAGCTTGTTTATTGTCTCGGCTTTGTTTGCGCCAAATATCGGGTACGTAAAAGTCGTTTTCTTGGAAGGGCGTATAGCGCCCCGATTGCGCGTTCATATTCCAGGTGCGGTGCCGGACCCACTGCCACCATGTAACCAGTGGTGCCCGCGCGCGGAACTTGAATTCGACCATTTCAAAGGGCGAAGTGTGGCGGTTGCGCAGCAGGTAAAATAGCAATTTCTTGTCACGATCCGGCCCCTTGCTTTCGCCTAAGAAGCTAACGCGCGCGGCATTAACAATGGCAAGATCGCCAGAGATGTCTGAATCGGGATGCGGCATCATGTCGACAAGTTCTATCCAGCCCTTATCAAGGACATTGACACGTTTGCCAATCAAGGATTTGCTCATTTGCCGCTCCAGGCAATTTGCACGGTTACACAGCAGCGGACCTGGCGCTGCGCGCCGTCAAAAACTCAAGCGCCCAAGTATTGCAGCGCCAGAAAAACACGAGTCTGCTCGTCATTCGGGGCATCAAGTGGCAGCGCTTGCACGGCTCTTTGGGCTTCAATCACGCTGTAGCCGAGGGCAGTTAGGGCGTCGATAACATCGGCGTTGACGGCGCTTGCGCTGTCGATGGCCCCGGCATCCAAGAATGGTGGCAATTTGTCGCGCAATTCCAATACGATTTTCTCGGCGGTTTTCTTGCCAATGCCGGGAACGCGGCTGAGTATCTCTGGCTTTTCGTTTGCAACCGCGCCACGCACATTGTCAACGCTAAGCGTACTAAGAATCGTAATCGCCAGCTTGGGACCGATGCCGCTGATTTTGATGAAGCTATCGAAGAGCTCGCGCTCCGCTTCGCTTGCGAAGCCATACAAGGTTAATGAATCTTCGCGCACGATCAGCCGCGTATGCAGAAAGACTTGCTCGCCGGTTATTTTCTCCAGCGTGCTAAAGGGGGCCAGCACTTCCAGTCCAATGCCGCCCACCCGGACGACAACACGCCCCGAGTCTTTATAGCTAACGCGGCCTTCCAATGTGGAAATCATCGTAATGGTGCGCCTCAAAACACGCTGACCGGGTTCAACCGGTAGCTGTGAATATCCGTAATTGCGACCGCTAAGGCATCCGCGGCGTCGTCCGGTTTTGGCACAGCGTCGAGGTTTAGCAGCAGCCGCACCATTTCTTGCATCTGTGCCTTGCCCGCGCCACCATACCCTGTTACCGCTTGCTTAACCATATTTGGCTTATAGTCCGCCACGGGAATGCCCGCGCTTTGCAGGGTCAAAAGGATGACCCCGCGCGCCTGCGCCACGGTCAATGCGTTTGTAACATTGCGGGCGAAGAATAATTCTTCAACGCCGGCGCGGTCTGGTTCATAGGCTGCGATGAGTTGGCTTAATTCTTGATATATTTTGAACAATCGTTCGGGCATGGCTGCCTTGGCGCGCGTTCGGATGACCCCGAAGCGCAGCGCCGCCAGCGAGCCGTCTTGATGTTCGCGCACGAAGCCGTAACCCATACTCGCCGTGCCCGGGTCTATGCCAAGCGAAATCATGCTAAGACTCGTATGCCGCCAGAACATCGTCGGTGATATTAAGGTTGGAAGCGACCGATTGCACGTCGTCCGACTCCTCCAGTTGTTCCATAAGGCGCATATTCTGCAGCGCCTTGCTATTGGGCACATCAATCTCGTTTTGCGGGAACCAACGCAGCTCGCTGTCTTCAAATTCAAAGCCGGCGGCGCTTAGCGCTTGTTCAACAGCGCCAAACTCGTCGCGCGGCGTATAAACGGCGATGAGGCCATCTTCTTCAAGGACGTCATCGGCACCCGCATCCGCCGCCTGCATAAAGACGTCGTCGAAATCCGCCGCGCCGCGGATTGTCAAATAGCCCCTCTGATCAAATTGCCACATGACCGCGCCTGTCGTCGCCAAAGTCCCTTCGTGCTTGCTAAAAGCGTGTTTGACCTCCGCCAAGGCGCGATTCTTATTATCGGTCATGATTTCGACAATATAGGCGACGCCCTGCGGTCCATAACCTTCATAGACGATTTCGACTAATTCGCCACCGGCGATCTCGCCAGTCCCTTTCTTAATGGCGCGCTCAATGTTGTCCTTGGGCATATTTGCGGAGCGCGCTTTGCTTATCGCCAATTTCAGCCGCGGGTTCGCCCCTTCGTCGCCGCCGCCTTCGCGCGCCGCCACCATGATATCCCTGCCCAAACGAGTGAATATCTTGCCTCGTTTGGCGTCTTCCGCACCCTTCTTGCGTTTGATGGTAGACCACTTGCTGTGACCGGACATGTCCGCTTTCCTCGATGCCGCTTCATTATTCCGCAATTATACATGAAACTTTCAGCTACATTACAGTGTACGGATGATATAATTGGCGATGATGTTATGCCGCGCTTTTCATTTTATCGAGGTTGAAATTGACTGAAACTGAAGAAGCGACGGTGCCTCTGAACCCAGATGAATCGACTGGCAACGCGCCCGGCCAGGTTTACCGTTCCGCGATTCCGCCCGGACGATTGGCTTGGCTGGTTCTATGGCTCGCTTTTGGCATGTTTTGCGCGCTGACCATCACGGCTGGTTTGGCGATTTATACTTATCTGTTTCAATCTACAGAAGCAATTCCAGCAGTCTTGCAAGTCTCGCAGGGCACAGTGGGCGTAACAGGTTCGGATTTCGTCGAAACTGTGCAGCGCGAACGGCAAAGCCTCACTAATACGCAGACCAGCATCAGCACGGATTCCCTGTCCCAAGCGACCATTCAATTCCGCGACGCGCCCGCATTTGAAGGGGCGCAGCCGAAATTGCTGGCGGCCGTGGCTTTGCAGAGCAACACCATAATCACCTTCGACCGCGCTTCCCGCCCGCGCTTCGATTGGAGCTTGAATCAACACCGCATCAACTTCTCCAATTTGAAAGGCAAGCTAGATGTTTTTGTCGCCGGTGCCATAGACAAACCATTCTTATTGAGCGTGGGCACCGCGCAAGGGCTGTCCCTGCAGTTTCATGCGGATGGCCGCTATCGCGTTTCGGCATCCGATGATGAAGTGCGCATTCTCAATGTCATGGGCAGGGCTTCCGCCTATTTCTCCGATAATCTGTCCAATATCTGGACAGTTCCCGCGGGGCAAGAGTTGGTTGTCAAGCTGGGCAATCGCACGATTGAAGCGCGCGCGACGGTGCGCAATCTGTTGCCCAGCTCCATGTTCAGCATAGAAGATTTGCAACAAGTATCGTCCCAAGAGCAAACCATCATATCGGGCATGCCGGCAAAATGGGACTGTATGGTCGAGCAAGAGAGCGACCCGCGCGGCATGTCCTCTTACGAGACATTCGACGGCAGATTGGGCTTGCGCTTGCGCCGACTGAATAACGCCACCTCGCATGGCAAGGTGAGCTGTACACAGCCCTTTGGCGAAGACGGCATTGATGTGAGCCAATATGATTCGATAAAGGTCTTGGTAACGTTCTATGTCAATACGCAGTCTTTGAGCAAATGCGGGATTCTTGGCAGCGAATGCCCGCTTATGCTGCACCTGCGGTACGAGGATCGCTTGTCCGTGAACCGACCCTGGGTACGTGGCTTCTATTTTGATAAAGAGGTCATCACCGACTATCCAACGCTGTGCAGCACTTGCATCCAAGAACACGAAATCATCAATAAACAGGCTTGGTATACTTTTGAGTCCGAAAATCTGCTCAGCGTGATTGACGCGGAGGACCGTCCCGAAAGCATATCCTTAATCTCGCTTGAAGCCTCGGGGCATCAGTTTGATACCATCATAAGCGAGATTCTTCTTCTCGTAGACAAAACTAACGGCGGCGCTGCTGATGCCCAGGCTAGCAGCTAGCCTTGCTGGATTCGCGCGGATTGCTTACGGGTTGCTTTCGGATTGCTATGGAGGGCGCGATTTTGCCGCGAGCTTAATGAATTGCGCGCCGGTTGTGGCGCTGATATACTAGAGCTTGATTGTGCATAGCCGCGCTTGCCGCGCGCAAGATACTGCAAGGTTCTGATTCCAGGAAAATTTGATGCCCGAAGGCTTCGACGACATCCTGCTTATCGCTGCTGTTTTTGCCGCTGTCTTTATGGCATCGCTATGGCTGTCCTTGGTAATTTGGGCTTATCGCGACATGCGTCAGCGCTCCCGCGATACCCTGGCGCAGGCGCTGGTCGCATTGCTGGTCCTCTTGCTTAATGGGCCGGGTATCGTGGTATACATACTGCTGCGGCCAAGAGAAACGCTTTCAGAAGTGTATGAACGGTCTTTGGAAGAAGAAGCGCTGCTGCAGGAGATAGAAGAAAAGCCCGCCTGCCCAAACTGTTCGCAGCGCGTGGAGCGCGATTGGCAGGCTTGCCCTCACTGCCACACCCGACTGAAAAAAATCTGCGTAGAATGTGGCTACTTACTGGACTTGTCTTGGAATATCTGCCCACACTGCATCAGGACCCAGGTGAGCTTCAACCCCGAGGACACGCGGGATGCCCACCCCCGGCACGCGCAGCCGATAGAGCCAGCGCCAATCGACGCCAAGTGGGTCGCGTCCTAGCCATCGCCGAAGTTGCGGCTGCGATTCAAATTTCGCCTTCTTGCCCGACGGTATGAATCTTGATGAGATTGGTTTGGCCATCAATGCCAAATGGCACGCCGGCGATAATCACAAGGCGGTCGCCACGAGCCACGAGTTCGCGGTCATGCGCCGCGCGAATGATGATGCTTATCATTTCGTCGATGGTGGCGAATTCTGGCACAAGCAAGGGCACAACGCCCCAAACTAGCGCCATGCGCCTTTGCGTCGTCGGGTTAGGTGTCATGCAAAGGATGGGTGTCCGCGGGCGCTCTTTGGCGACGCGCCGCGTGGTATAACCGGATAGGCTGGTCGTAACAATCGCGGTTGGATTGATAAAACGCGATATGTCGAAGGTCGCCCGGCAAATGGCATCGGAGATAAGTCCGCCCGAACGCGCGCCATTCGCGCTGATATTGGCAGGCGCGGTCGCTTTTTCGGCGATATTTTTCAGGTGTTCCTCGGCAATAAGGGCAATTTTGCTCATCACTTCGACAGCCTGGACTGGATAGTTGCCGCTGGCGCTTTCCGCGCTTAACATGATGGCGTCAGTCCCGTCAATGATCGCGTTATAAACGTCGCTGGCTTCGGCTCTGGTCGGGCGTGGATTCCCCGTCATGGATTCCAACATTTGCGTGGCTGTTATCACGGGCTTGGCGACGTCGTTGCACAAATTGATGATGCGCTTCTGGTGGAAGGGCACCTCTTCCGCTGGAGTTTCGATGCCAAGATCGCCACGCGCAACCATAATGCCTTCGCATTCTGCAATAATCTCTGCTATGTTTTCCAGCGCCTCTCCCATTTCTATCTTGGCGATAATTGCCGCGTCTTTGCCCATATTTCTCATTAAGTTTCGCATCTCGCGTATGTCATTTGCCGAGCGCACAAATGACATCGCCAGATAATCACAGTTCTTTGCCATCGCGAACTGGACGTCTTCGCGGTCCTTATCCGTGATGGCCGACAAGGTTAGCCGCGCATTGGGGGCGGATACGCCTTTGCGTGATTTCAGAGCTCCGCCAATCACGACTTCGCAGACCAATTCACGCGCGCTGCTGTCGGTCACCTTGAACTGCAGATTGCCGTCGTCGAGCAGCAAATTCGTGCCAGCGCTGATGTCTTTCAAAAACTCGGGATGGGGCAAGCAGACCAAGTGCTTGTTGCCCAGAATTTCATCCAAGGTTAAGGTGATGATGTCCCCAGGGCAGAGCATGGTTGGTTCTTGCGCCAGTTTGCCGATGCGAATCTTGGGACCTTGAATGTCGCAGAGGATGGCGACAACGGTGTCTTCTTCTTCGGCAATGCGCCGCACCGTATCAATGACCTGGCCATGTGTCTCGTGATCGCCGTGCGAAAAATTGATCCGCGCCACATTCATGCCTGCGCGGATCATGGCGCGCAGCGTCTTGGCATCGCGCGAAGCGGGACCAATCGTCGCTACGATTTTGGTGTGCTTGCCATTTAGCGTCAGTCGCACCCTGCAACCCTTCTGTGCATTGACACTATTGTACATCCAGATTGAGGTTTGCGAATGCGCTCATACCAGCGTAGCGCGCCGCGCCACCCAAGCGCTCCTCAATCCGCAGCAGTTGATTGTATTTGGCGATGCGGTCGGTGCGCGCGGGTGCCCCAGTTTTAATCTGCCCGCTGTTCATCGCGACTGCGATGTCGGCAATGGTGCTGTCTTCCGTTTCGCCACTGCGATGGCTGGTTACGACGGTCATGTTGTGCCGCTGTGCCAGCTGCCCGGCCGCGAAGGCTTCTGTCAAGGTGCCAATCTGGTTCACCTTGAAGAGCAAAGAATTCACCGCGCGCTCGTTAATGGCGCGCTTGACTTTTTCGACATTGGTAACCAGCAAGTCGTCACCGACGATTTGTGTTCGATCACCAATTTTCGCGACCAAGCGCGTCCAGTTCCCCCAGTCATTTTCGTCCAAGCCGTCTTCAATCGAAATGATGGGGTAGCGGTCGCACCAATCACTCCAGAATTCTACCATTTCTTCGCCCGTCAGCTTGCGCCCTTCAATCTCTAAGTTATAAAAGCCGTCGCTATAGATTTCCGACGCCGCCGGGTCCAGGGCGATGAATATGTCTTCACCCGCACGGTAGCCGGCTTTGGCAATCGCTTCCATGATGACGTCCAAAGCCGCTTGATTGCTGCCCAGGCTGGGCGCGAAGCCGCCCTCATCGCCGACAGTGGTCGCGTAACCCTTGTCGCGCAAGACCTGGCCTAAGTTATGATAGATTTCCGTACCCCAGCGCAGCGCTTCCCGGAATGTAGGCGCGCCCACCGGCATGACCATAAATTCCTGGAAATCGGTACTGCCCAAAGCATGTTTGCCGCCATTCATAATGTTCATCATCGGCGTTGGCAATTGATGCGCGTGCACGCCGCCCAGATAGGCGTATAGCGGGATGCGCAAGCAGCTTGCCGCCGTCCGCGCCAGCGCCAGCGATACGCCGAGGATGGCATTCGCGCCGAGCCTGCCTTTGTTTGGCGTGCCGTCAAGCTGGAGCATGCGCTCGTCAAGCGCTTTCTGATCAAAAGGTTCCAAACCCAGCAGTTCCGGCGCAATGATGTCGTTGACGGCAGCAACAGCTTTGAGCACGCCCTTGCCCAAATAGCGCGACTTATCGCCGTCGCGCATTTCCAGCGCTTCGTGCTCGCCCGTAGAAGCGCCGCTGGGAACGATTGCGCGCTCGCTTGTCCCGTCCGTCAACTGGATTTCAACTTCGACAGTGGGGTTGCCGCGCGAATCCAAGACCTCGCGTCCACGCAACATAGTTATCTTTGGCATATCTTCGTGACTCCTGGGTGCTTCAATTTATACCGCGCCCAATGATATTACAGGATGCATGTCAAACATAGCGCTAATCCCGCAACAGCGGGGCATTCGGGCAGCCTGTCATTGAACTTGCTGACGCGCCCGGTGTAAAATGGCTCTTGTTCGCAATTGCATTCCAGCGAGTGGGTGGCAAATGGCTAGACAAGTATATTTGGATCACTCGGCGTCTACACCGGTTGACCCGCGTGTTATCCAAGCGATGCTGCCGTATTTCGACCAGGATTATGGCAACCCGTCTTCCGCGCATCGATTTGGCAATAGCGCGGAAAGAGCCATTGAAAATGCGCGCGAGACGGTCGCTGGCATTCTAAATTGCCAGCCGTCAGAAATCATTTTCACAAGCTGCGGCACAGAAAGCGACAATCTGGCAATACGCGGCGCTGCATGGGCGGCGCGACAACGTGGCGAGCCGTCGCGGCTGATAACAACACCGATAGAGCACAGTGCCGTATCCAAGACCGTCAAGCAAATGGTACAACTAATGGGCTTCGAAGCGAGTATCGCGCCCGTAGACAAATCTGGCATGGTCGAAGCAGAGGCTTTTGCCGAGGCATGCCAACTTGGTGGCGCGCTGGCAAGCGTAATTTATGCCAGCAATGAAGTGGGCACAATCCAGGATTTGCCAGCGCTGTCGGAAATTGCGCATGAGCAGGGCTTGTTAATACACAGCGACGCCGTGCAGGCTGGCGGGCAGCTCGACCTTGATGTGCAGACGCTTGGCTTAGATATGTTAAGTTTATCCGCCCACAAGTTCTACGGTCCCAAGGGCGTGGGGCTACTTTATATCAAAGACGGGCTAGATTTAGCGTCCGCGCAAAGTGGCGGCAGCCATGAACAAGGCAAGCGCGCCGGCACGCATAATACGGCTTTTATCGTAGCAATGGCAAAGGCGCTGGAATTGGCTTATGCCGAGAAAGACGAGCGGCTGGCGCATTATTCCAAAATGCGTGATCAACTGATTCATGGCATATTGCAGCGCTTGCCTTGCGCGGAACTTAGCGGGCATCCGCAGCGGCGCCTGCCTTCGCACGCTAGTTTTGTCCTGCATGGCATCGACGCCAATGCCTTGATGATGCACCTCGATATGTACGGCGTCGCAGCCAGCAGCGGCTCTGCCTGCAAAACCGGTAATCCCGAGCCATCGGACATTTTGCTGGGCATTGGCTATTCACAAGACGAGGCTAAAAGCGGGCTGCGCCTATCCGTTGGCATGCAAAACAGCGAGGCGGATATCAACTACGCGCTGGATGTATTAGAAACGGCAGTGAATAAGCTAAGCAAGCTGCAAAGAGAGTTGGCGCGATGAGCGGCAAAGCTGCCCGCGTCGTTGTCGCGATGAGCGGCGGCGTCGATAGCTCAGTCGCCGCTGCACTGCTGCTCGAGCGCGGCTACGATGTGCTTGGTATGATGATGCGTCTATGGTCGGACGAGGCGATGGGCGGGCCGGCGCATAATCGCTGCTGCACACCAGATCAGATGTCCGACGCGCGCAGAATCGCCGACCAGCTCGGCATTCCATTTTATGTGCTGGATAGCAAGGATGTCTTCCGCAGCACTGTGGTTCAATACTTCATCGACCAGCATCGCGACGGCTTCACGCCCAACCCTTGTTTACAGTGCAATCGGCAAATCCGCTTCGACTGGCTGCTCAAGAACGCGCTGGCGCTGGATGCAGACTTCCTTGCGACTGGGCATTACGCGCGCATTGACCAAGACGAATCGGGCAATTTTCGATTGCGCCGCGGCATAGATATTAGCAAAGATCAGAGCTATGTCTTGAGCGTACTGGGGCAGACGCAGCTAGCGCGGACGCTGTTCCCCATCGGCGAGTATTCCAAGCCCGAAGTGCGCGCCCTGGCGAAGAAATATGGCTTAAACGTAGCAGGAAAAAAAGACAGCCAAGATTTGTGTTTCTTGGGTGGCAAGGATTACCGTCGTTTCTTGCGCCATCATGCGCCGGATTTGACGCAGCCCGGTCCAATCGCGCGGAAAAACGGCGAGCTGTTGGGGCAGCACCAGGGCTTGTCCAATTACACCATTGGACAGCGGCGCGGGCTGGGCATTTCTTATTCTGAACCATTGTATGTCCTGGAAATGAATGCGTCTAATAATTCACTTGTGGTCGGCGTCAAGGAAGAGCTGGGACGGGATGACTTGCTGGCGGATTCAGTCAACTGGGTCAGTGGCGATAAGCCGGCGCGGACCTTCCAGGCTACCGTGCAGATCCGATACAAAGGGCGCGCCCAGCCAGCCCATGTCGTGCCGCTAGGCGGCGATCAACTATATGCGCGTTTTGACTGTCCCCAGCGCGATATTACGCCGGGGCAGGCAGCCGTCATTTATGATGGCGACATCTGCCTGGGCGGGGGGGTAATCCGCAAATTTGCCAGCCTGGAGCAAGCACGGGGGCAATCCGAAACTGACTTAAATTCCAATTAACATCATTGTGAGCGCGCCCCCAGCGATATATGGTCCGAAGGCTATGCTGTCAAATGCTTGATAGCCGCCACGCTTGACATAGCGGACGCTTATGACAGTGACTGCGCCGGCCGCAGCCATAAATACTGTGAAAGTCATCGCTAAGACGATGCTCGGGAAACCAAGCATCAGCCCGACAGCAGCGGTCATAAGCACATCGCCAAATCCAAAGGCGCTGCCTACCGCCGCATCGCCGCGCAGGCCGCGCCAGCCACTGATGATACGCGCAAAACAGATGCCGCCAAGATAAACAAGGTAAAAGACCGCAAATCCGACCACGCCGCCAATCGCGGAGGCTGGCAAGCCGGGCGCGCTGGCGGGAAACATTAGGGCGTCAATAACAGCTAGCGTGCCAAGTGTGAACGAGACAGCAAATGGGATGCGCCTGTGTTCCAGGTCAATTATTGTCATTAACAGTAAAAGCGCGGCATAAGCGTACTTGAAGAGCGCCGCGCCGGCCAAAAGCGCGGCATCCGCTCGGATAGCGGCGTGAACCAACAGCATCAAAAGCGCGCTGGCAATCTCCGTCAGCGGGTAGCGCCAGCCGAGCAAAGCGCCGCCTGATTGGACTGATGAACTGACGGCGCTATGCGCAGCTCCGCTCGTAGTTGATTCCGGCAGGCTGCGCAAGTTGAAAAGGAAAGCGCCAATCCCCAGCCAAGCAAGCCATGGACGCCGGCTGCCATCGGCGTATCGCGGTAGACTCAAGGCTCGGCGCGCCGGCAGGGCCTCCGCGAGCATGTTTATCAAACTGCCGAGCAAAATGCCGCAGATTGCGATTGCGCAGGATTCCAAGAACATCAATGGTCCTTAACCCTGCCGCCAAGCGGCTGTGAGTCGCCCAGAAAGACGAAAATTATGTACGCAAAATGTTTCATTTCATTCATGGAATTAGTGCAGGCGGAATGAAATAGACAAAATGAAATAAGTGAAATTCGCGCGCTCCAGGCCTGGACCTGCTTTAGGGAGCTGGCGGCAGAAGCGAGAATGACAGTGCCAGCATCAGCAGCACGCTTATGAGAGCCGCCACTGCGATGGCAGCGCCTTGCTTCTGTGACGTTTCTGAAAACTGGTTCGACTCTTCAAGCTGTGCGGCGGATTGCGTATCGAAAATCAGTTCCAGCGGCTTGACATTGGCTGCTCCTAGGTGCCAAAGCTGCATCTCTGGTTTGCTGCGCTTGAGCGATACGATGAGTTGCAGCAGATTGGCATCGCTGTTTCCCGCTATATCCGCGGGCGACGGGATAGCAGGCGTATTCGGGTGTGAATGATACACACCCATCCAGACGAGCCTTTCGGCATCAAGCTGCTTCAATGCTGCCAATTGCTGCGCAGGTTCAAGGGCAAAGCGCGACCCTTTATCGGCCGCGAAATTTGCGAGGGGTATCGCGCGGTGGATTGTATAGCCGTCCCCGGCGATTAAACCGCAAGCCTCGTTCGGGACCTGCGCCAGCGCGTCGTCCGCGATTGCCCGCGCTGCCTGCCACGCAATGAGAATCGCCATTTCACCGCGCTTTCGGCGCGACCTCAAACTGGACTTGAGAGCGGTCTTGTGGCGGGTCGCGCGAATCGTAATAGAGTTCCGCGCTCATCGTGTAAGACCCGACAGGATCATCCAAGCCGCGGATATGCATTGTGAATTCATTTTCATAGTGCATGGTGGCGATGACATCCAAGTCGCTCACTTGCAAGCCATCGTCGCGATGGGCGGCAATGACTAGATTGGGGCGCTCTTGAAATGGCGTCAGCTTGAGGTTCACCTTCACACGAAATCCATCGCGATAGGGCTCGGCGCTAAATGATTCGATACGGATTTTGTCTTTGGGCTGTGGCACCAAGCTGGCATCGTTGAAAAGATGGATTTCCATAAGCGACCTTCCTATTATCGCAAGGATTCTTGCAAGGACTTCAATGCAGCGAGCGCTTCTTCGTAGCAAGCCGTCGGGACCATGAAATGGTCGCGCGAATAGGCGGCGAAGACTAGAACTGGAATGCTAATTTCGGCAAGGGCCCGGCTGACGCGGGCAATTAAGCCTACCAATTCTGGCTCCAGAACCGCGTCAATGGTGATTAGCCGATAGACAACGTCGCTATATGTCGCCATTTTCAGCCGATTTCGGAATTCTTGACAGACTTCATCGGGCAGCAGCAACGTTACTTCATCTTGGTCGGCTATCATAGCCGAGTAGGGCAAGCTCGCTTCGGCAATGATGCCAGCCGCGACGATGATAGCATTTGCCGGCAGCTGCAATAAGCGATATTCCGCCCCGTCGCCGCGGAAGTTGCAGCTGCGCAGCACTTCATCAACTGCTCTTGACTTTGATTGAGATTTCGCTTGAGTCATAGCATGTAACTTAGCGCGTCATTCGTCGAATTGATAGGTCGCTTCGGCATAATAGCGCACGCCGCGCTGTGACAGTCTCTTTTGCAGCCATTGTCTCAACTCGCGGTTTTTTTCTTCTAGCGGGCGGTCTTCACGCAGCTTTTGCATTGGATAATTGAGCTTCAGCGCCCGCCCGTGGATGATGTGGCGGCTAAGTCCTGGCGGCAAGTAGGCTTCTTTTGTCGCTGCGGCGATGATGTCCTGTGGCTGATAAGTTGGGAACATGACCAGCGCGATTGCGCAGGGATAGAGCGCCCAGATTTGAGCGGGGTCGGTCAAGGGGCTGCGATACAAAGTTGCGTGCTTATGATAAGATTGCACGACCCGGCGCAAAGTGGCGTTGCGCTTAAAGAGATCGTCCGCGCTGGCATGGATGCCATAGACAGGACCAGCGCGCAGCAGGACCTGCGCGACCGCGCTGGCATCCCAACCGGCGCGAATTTCAATATCGCAGATGGCTTGCAGTTGGCTTTGGAAGGCGCTCGTCTGCCAATCCGATACGATATGCTGCCATACACCCAGCTCGATAAACTTCGATGCATAATCCGCAACCTGTACCAAGATGTGCTCGTAGTCCAGATATTTGAGCGAGCTGTGGCGATTGGCACCGTCCATCAAGACATATTTGCCATTGGCAATGGCGGCGACAACCGGCGGATTCGTGAAGTACTCGGCTTGCCGCAAGCGCGAAATCAAAGGTTGAGATCGCTGCCCGTCGCTTTTTTCGTGCGGCAAAACGTCGTCTATGTTGACGATGCGCAAATCTGGCGGCGGGGAGCTTATTGGATTCGTCTTCATGCAGTTCCTATGTACAATTATACAATTGAACAATTGAACAGAATATCACAATAGATTATCACGAAGAAAACTTGACGGCAATTGCGCCAAAAGTGATTTATGAGGAGGCTGACAAATGGGAGCCAAGCAGCAAGGCGCGGACGCGACGCGGCATCGTTGGCTGACAATGCCGCGAACCTTGGCCTTTGTCCGCAACGGACAAGATGTCTTGATGATGAAGCGCGCTGCCAGCAAGCGCGTTTTCCCAAATCAATACAACGGATTGGGGGGGCATATCGAGCGCGACGAAGACGTCTATTGCAGCGCCTTACGAGAGATTAAAGAAGAATCGGGATTGAGCGTTCATTCGCTTCGTTTGCTTAGCATCCATAATATCGACGCCGGCGCTGCAAGCGGTATCCTGCTTTTTGTCTTTACAGCGATAAGCGACAGCCGAAAGCTAAAGCGGGACAGCCCCGAAGGCGCGCTGGAATGGGTTCCAATTGACAAGTTGCTGGAATATGATTTAGTTGAGGACCTGCCGCTGCTGCTGCCGCGCGTCCTTGCCATGCCAGCCGCTCAAGCTCCGCTGTACGCGCATGTCAGTTATGATGAACATGACGAGCTGCGCTTGCGCTTTGTGGAGTTGGAATGAGTTGCTTGCGCCGAAGAAAACTGTATTGCTTGACAAAATCTGTTTGCCAGGATTTGCTTGCCAAAGCCGCTCGGAAGCGTTAATGACACAGGTATGCCGCGCTCACACAAAAAAACAAGCCCTCTCGGCGCATGAGCGCCGCGGTTAATAAAATATCGGTTAATTGAATAAGAGTAAAGAGCATTGGGACCACAATATGCCTGAAGTAACGCCGACAGCGCCCGCGCAAGCCGATGCTGATGCGCGGCAAAATGATAGTGGCAGCGGTCCAAGCCGCTTGTGGCGCGTCGGCTGTGGAATTCTGCTGCCGCTTTGGTTTATGCTCTTGCTGATGCCATGCGCGCTTTTGTTTTTGGCGGTCAACGGCGAAATCCGAATCTGGCATAATTCTGTCCCGGAGCCGCATTCACAGCCGCGCCTGCTGATTTCCTTAATTAGCGATAGGGATAACCGCGGTCTGCGCATCGAATCGTCTTCTATCTACAATACAGACTTTTATACAGAAGCAGATGCCTTATCGACATGCGTCGAGACGAAGGTTCGTTTTTTGCTCTGGGAATCGCGCGGCGGCGGCCAAGATGTTAGCTATTGTGAATGCTATGAACGGGTAGATAAAGAATCAGCTTGGGCATGGCAGCGAGCCTACGGAAATAGCTGCGCGGCGGCGGAATAAATAAGCGCGGGAAACGAAGGCGTGGGGAACGAAGGATGGGACTCCTTCAAAACATTGATCCAGGTCTATTGCCATATATTGGCATTGCTTGCGCGCTATTGTGCGTGGTATTGATTGTCATCGGCTTCGTCCTGCAAGCCATTAGCGGTTTTTTTGATGTCATCGTGGGCTTTGCGCAGATTGCATTGGAGATTCTTCAGGGCGGTCCCACAGCCTGGTGCGGCTGCTTGCTGCTCGTTGCGGGGCTGCTTGGCTGTTTGGGGCTGGCATACTTATTTTTGAACGCGCCCGCCAGCTGCGCCGAGCAGGCAACAAACTTCTGTCGCTGGTTTGGCTTTATCCCCTAATTGGATGCCGCGTGCCAATCAAAGAAATATACTTTGCATGGCTAAGTAAATTGCAGTAAAATGTGGCTAATCATCTATCCTTTACTTAGCCACGGAGCAGAGCCTTGGCTACAAGCGCGATAACACTTGCCAAATCCGAAGTCTACGCGACCGAGATTGATAAAGGCGGGCTTTGGCTGCGCAACAAACGTTGGGATCTTTTTTTCATCACCTTGAGCGTCGTAGTGGTGCCGCTGCCTTATGCGCTCTACTTGCTCGGCGTACAGCTCGGCATGGACGACGACTTTAGCCGCAACTTGGTCAACGCCTTTGTCGCGATTGCGATTGGCGGACCGCACATGATGTCGACATTCCTGCGCACCGGCTTGGACGATGGCTTCAAAGAGCGCTACCCAACCTTGATACGCTCTTCAATCATAATCCCGGTAATTGTCATTTCGCTGGCTTTTTTGAACCTCAACTTGATGCTGACCTTTTTCTTCTTTTGGGCATCGCTGCATGTCCTGCATCAAGTTACTTATATCGTCGAACTTTACAACCATAAGGAAGCGAAATTTGTGCGCAAGAGCGCCGTAAGCCCGCTTTCGCGATTCATTGATTACGCCATTGTGCTGACTAGCCTCTTTCCAATCGCGATGTGGAAGATTAGCCAAGGTCAATTTGAAATCGGGCAAAACGACCTGGGCGAGGCGATTCCCGATTTATTTCAACAACCGAGCAATCCATGGTTTTTCATAGTTGTGTCAGTCATATTTGGGGCGGCGCTAGTCGCGTATTTGTACAAGTCACTGGCGGAATATCGCGGCGGCACACTGAATTTCCCCAAGTTCGCCTTCATCAGTTTGACGGTAACGGTGGCTTTTTTCACACCGCTGCTGCCCAACCTTGATACGGCTTTTCAAGGGCTCAATACCTGGCACTCTTTCCAGTATCTGGCGATTACATTTTATATAATCAAGATTCGGCAAATGATTGGCAACTTGGCGGGCACCGCGCCGCTGGTGGCAAAGTTCAGCCGCCAGACAAAAGACGCGCGCGCGCTCTACGCATTCAGCGCCATGCTGCTTGTCGGCTCGGGCGTGATTTTCTTACTGGTCTACGCGCTGGCTGGCATCGTCAAACCGGGCATTGACGGCAATAGCCATTTCGATATCGCTTATTACACCGCTATCCTGTCATTCTTATGGATTCACTATTACCACGATCATTTCCTATTCACCGACTTTGAAGCGCTCGACGGCGCATTTGAACCTTAGCCGAACCGACCTAGGGGAAGACTTGCTGCACCCACTGCAGCGGGTCAACGTTCACGCCATGCAGCCAAACCTCCCAGTGCAGGTGAGGTCCGGTGCTGCGGCCCGTTGAACCAATTGTGCCGATGACTTGCCCAGAACTTACCTGTTCGCCAAGGCTCACTTGAATGCTGTTCTGGTGCGCGTAGGCAGTATACAGCCCCCAACCATGATCAATGACGGTCGTGCGCCCACGAATGTGCAGCGTATCCGCCAAGACTATTCTGCCGTCAGCCGCGGCCAAGACGGATGTGCCCGTGGCACCGGCGAAATCAACACCGCGATGATAGCGGTCGTATGCGCTGCCGTTATACGAACGCAAGGTGCCAAAGCGCGCGTTCATTGTCGCGGCGGCGGGCAAGCTCAGCGATTCGTTCCAAAATCTTTCTTCGCTGTATGGCGAGGTAATGCGCACCAGCAAAGCCAGCTCTTCGTTTTCTATGGCTGGCGACAGTAATTCGGTATTGTTGATTGTAATGTTCTGATAGCCATATCCCCCAGCGATGATTTGCAGATCGGCCGCGATTGAGACCGACTTGGCTTCTTCATCAACCAGTTCGAGCCGCAGCGGCTGTACGCCTTGCCCTGTAAACATCGGGATGCCAACAATGATGTTGTGATGTCGCTTGTCTTCGCTGGAAATGACGCGCAAATCCTGGTCCAAAAACCCGCCGCTGACTGTGACTGGAACAGCGGTTTGGACTGCGAAACGAGCTGTTCTGCCTTCTTCAAGTATCAGCGGGTCTATCGTGAACGAAGTAACGATATCTGGCAGGTCTTGCGCCAGTCGCGGCGGTTCGATGCCGGGAATCACGAGGCGCTGCCCGATGTAAATCTGGGTTGGGTCTTGCAAGTTGTTTGCTTTAGCGATTTCGCTGACTGTCATGTTGAAGCGCATGCTGATGTCGAAAACGGTATCGCCCGCTTCGACTGTATGCACAAAAGCAAAATCGGGGTCGCCAATAATGAGCCTGGAAGCATTTGTCCGGCCGGGTGTCATTGGCTGCTGCGAAGGCGACTCTGTTGCCGCAGCGCCGACATTGACATCGCCGGCATCAACCTCGGCAATGGGTGCCGCTGCCTGCTCGCCCGGGACAATGACCAGGCGCTGCCCGACATAGACATCGGCGTCTTCGCCAAGGCTGTTTAACGATAATATTTCGTCTGCTGTCATGCCATAAGCGGTCGCGATGCTATGTATGGTCTCGCCAGCAAGGGCAGTATGCGCGAGCGGTTCATCTGGCAAACCTTGAAGCAGCGGGATTATCAAACGTTGGCCCACGACAATGCTGTCGTTGTCGGTGATGCCATTGGCTTTTGCTAGTTCTTCTGCGAAGAGATCGTATTGCAAAGCGATGCGAAAAAGATTTTCGCCGCGCTGCACCACGTGCATTGTCAGGACAGAATTGTTCTGCTCTTGCGCCAATAGCATCAGCGAAAAACATGAAAACACAAAGAGTATGATGAAATACCTGCGAGCGCCGATTAGCTTCAAGATGGCTCCTTGTCAAATAGCAACATATCCCCGATACAAGCATAATCGAGGATGACAGGTTTTGCTTCTATGCAAAACTTGGCGGGCGATTTTGGCAAGTAGACCCAGCGCCGTGCCTGGCTTGCCGCTTTGTCGACAACCAATCCGCGCTTATCCAGCCAGATTATGCCAATGCTATAGCGCATGCCAAATGTATGCACGGCGGAGAATAAACGACTTGGCTGCGCGAAAATAAAAATGATCCCCTCGCCATTGGCGAGGTCTGATGTGAATAAAAGCCCGCGCAGGCGACAGAAAAAGCGCGCGCAGTACCTCGCGCGTGCTAATACGACACGTTTGCTGCGGGCGTTGAAGACGCCAGTCCATTGGTTCATCCTGGAATAGCGAGCGTTTGCCCTGGATAAATTGAGAGATAATTGATGATGTTGTTCATTGCCGCCAATTCCACCACGCTTACGCCAAAACGTTGGGCAATCTGAAAGAGTGATTCTTCGTCCTGCACAAGGTATGTTGTTGGCGCGGAAGTTGAAATCGGCGTAGGCGTTGCGGGCGCGTCGGGATTGCTGCCATCGGCGACCTGCAATCCATCGCCAGCGGCGGCGGGAATGTTCAATTCTAATCCGGGGAAAATCAAGCTGGGAATAGCGATGTCGTTCAACTCTACAATCGCTGCAACCGTCGTATTGAACTGCGTCGCGATTTCGTCAAGCGTATCGCTGATTTGCACGGTGTAAGTTAGCGTAGATTGGCGCGGAAGGACTGTGGACAGGATCTGCAAGGTCGCTGTTGGACTGGCTGTTGGCTCGGGAGTGGGAATCAGCAAAACCATTCCGACCGACAAGCGGTCCGGGTTAAGAATCCCGTTCAGTTGACTCAGCGCGCCTACAGTGCTGCGATAAGCGATGGCGATGCCCAGCAGCGTATCGCCCGATTGTACGGTATGCGTTACAGGCGTCGCCGTTGCTGTCGGGGTTGGGGTAGCTGTCGGGCTTGGAGTAGCTGTCGCCGTAGCAGTAGGCTTTTCAGTCGCCGTTGGCCTAGCAGTTGGCGTCGGTGTATTGCTTGGTACAGGTAGCTTGGTTGGATTGATCGGCACCTTCAATTTCTGACCGATAACAATCAGGGAACTGCTAAGCTCGTTGGCTGCTTTTATCGCTTCATTTGAACTGCCATATTGCAGCGCGATAGCTGAAATCGTATCGTCTGAAACGACGGAATGAATGACAATTTCAAGATTTTGATAGGAATCCAGCGCGGCATCCGATTCGGCCTTGGCTTTTGTTGCTTCGGCTGCCACCGCAGCTTGGGCAGCGCCAGTGGCGATGATCGTAGCGCTTAAAGTGGGCGTCATTGTGGGGCTGGCATCTAGCTCGGACAAATCAGCCAGTTCGTCATTGGTCTCGGGTGTAGGCGTATTGTTGTCCAAAACAATGACATTGCTGGTTGCCTCCTCCAGCACCGCATCATCCAGATAGATATAATTGTTGGCGACAGGCTCGCCGATGGTGGATTCGACGAATACCGTGATGGTAGCGCTTTCCGCCTCGGCAATCACCGAATACTGGTAGAAGGCGTTGTATAAGAAGACAGCGGTTGTCGACCAGATAATTTCTTCGCTGGTAGCGTCGGTGCCGCCAGCTGGATCGATGCCGACGCGAACGCTGACGTTGCCAGGCTTCTCGCTGATGTCCCAATCTTGGCTGATAGAAGACCAGACCCAAGCGTAGATGCTGAAGCGATAGGCAGCGCCAACAGTGATATTTTCAACCTGCTGATATATCCCGCCTTGATGCGTCGCGTATTGGTTGAAGTATGCCTGGGCTTTGCCAGGCGCATCGCCGCGCGTGCGCGCCGTCTCTATATCGTAATATGGCGCGTGATTGGCATAAGCTGGGCTGGTCTCCTCGCGCGCTATGTGCCATGCGTTCCAGCCAGCGGCAATGTTTTGCGGCGCGTCGTCGGCATGCGCGACGAAATCGCCTTCAAAACCAGGATTGGTCAGAAGGTTTTCGACAATTTGCTCTTGTCCGTAACTGAGGTTTAATGCGAGGCACCATACTGCAATGCAAAAAAGCGCCGATAGTCGTTTCAAGGGTTATCCCCCGCGTATGCGCTGTGTTCAGCGGACAAAATTAAGAATAAAGGCCGGTCAATTTCGGAAAAGACTGCTGGACCGATAAACTAGAGTGAAACAAGCATGATTGTAGCTTGAGAATAATGCAAGTATAGCGTAACCTTGCCATGGTTGCCAAAGGTTGCGCAGCCTAATCCGCGGCGGCGAGAATCGCCGATAGTGATTCCCGCGCCAAGGATAAATTGCCAAGCGTAGGTCATGAATCCGCGCCGCGCGAAGACAGCAGTTGACTAGGGTTTTGCTTGGCGGCGAACGAATTATTTGCGAATTATTTGGAGGAAGCAAGCGTTGAAGTTGCATGAATATCAATCCAAGTTTTTGTTCCGCGATTACGGCATTCCGATTCCGGAAGGGGCGGTCGCGCAGACAGCTGATGAAGCACAGCGCATCGCGGACCAGCTGGGCGGACTTGTCGTCATCAAAGCGCAGGTGCATGTCGGCGGGCGCGGCAAAGCCGGTGGCGTCAAAGTCGCGCAGAATCCCGAGCAAGCCCGCGCTTACGCCGAACAGATACTTGGGATGGACATCAAGGGCTTGCGTGTCGAGAAAGTTTTGGTCGACCCCGGCGCGGATATCGAAGGCGAGATTTACCTCGCGATCACCAACGATAGAGCGGCGGGGAAGCCGCTTATCATGGCGTCGATGGATGGCGGCATGGATATTGAAGAGCTGAATCGCGAGCGCCCCGAGGCGATTACGCGCGAACACATTGATCCAATCTTGGGCTTGCAAGGCTTCCAGGTTACATACATCGCCAGCGCTATGGGCATGCCGCGGTCGCTGTGGCGACAATTCGGGTCCATCCTGAGTGCTCTATACCAATGCTACGACCAAAGCGATGCCGAATTAGCGGAAATCAACCCATTGGTAATCACGGGCGCGGGCGATTTGCTGGCGGTCGACGGCAAAGTCATGATTGATGACAATGCGCTCTTCCGTCAGCCGAAGCTCACAGCCGAACGCGACGCCAGCGACGAACTGGCTTCGGAACGGCAGGCACGGGAAGCGGGCATCACTTATATCAAGCTGGATGGTCAAATCGGCTGTATGGTCAATGGCGCTGGCTTGGCGATGACAACAATGGACATGACCAAGCTCTATGGCGACGCCGACGGCATCGGACCAGCCAACTTCCTGGATATTGGCGGCGGCGCGACCCCCGAACAAGTTGCCACGGCTTTGCGCATCATCTTATCCGACGCCAACGTACAGTGCGTCTTGTTTAATATATTTGGCGGCATCACCCGCTGCGACGAAGTAGCCAAAGGCATACTAACTGCCTACAACGAAGTGAAACCGAAGGTCCCCATGGTCATTCGGCTGCAAGGCACCAATGCCGCCGATGGCAGCCGCATCATCAACGAAGCGCGGATTCCCAATATCTTGAGCGCCGAGACATTAACCGACGCCGCCAAGATGGCTGTCGCGGCTGTGAAAGAAGGGGTATAGCATGTCGATTCTCATTGATCGTAACTCCAAAGTGCTGGTGCAAGGCATAACCGGGCGCCAGGGCGGCTTCCACGCCAAGCTCATGATTGAGTATGGTACAAATGTCCTCGGCGGTGTAACGCCCGGCAAAGGCGGCGAATGGTTCGAGGGCAAGCCGGTCTTCGACACCATGCGTAAAGCTGTCGAAACTACCAATGCCGATGTCAGCCTGGTGACCGTGCCAGCGCGTTTTGCCGCCGACGCCATCATGGAAGCCGCCGATGCGGGCATTCAGCTTGTGATATGCTTGACCGAGCATATCCCGGTCTCGGATATGATGCGGGCGCTTAGCTATTGTGTGCAAAAGGGAACCCGCCTAATTGGTCCCAATTGCCCCGGCGTAATGACGCCCGGGCAAGCGAAAGTCGGCATCATTCCCGCTATGGTGGCGGTGCCGGGCAACGTTGGGGTTGTCTCCAAGAGCGGCACCCTAACCTACGAAGTCGGTTTTGCCATGAAAAACGCCGGCATCGGCAACTCAACGATCGTTGGGATTGGCGGCGACCCTGTCATCGGCACGACTTTCGTCGACATACTTGAAATGTTCGAGAACGATCCCGAAACGGAAAAAGTCGCGCTGCTGGGTGAAATCGGTGGCAGCGCCGAAATTTTGGCGGCTGAATACATCAAAAATTCGATGACAAAACCGGTCGCCGCATTCATCGCCGGGCGCAGCGCGCCTGCTGGCAAGCGCATGGGGCACGCCGGCGCAATCGTCGATGGCGGCGAAGGCTCCGCCGATGAAAAGATAGCGGCGCTGGCGGCGGCAGGCGCGCGCGTCGCAGCCAACCCCGAAGAGATTCCCGACTTGCTTAGCTAGCGCGAAGCTAGCAGTGTTCTAAGCCGGGCACCTCGTGATGTAGGCGGCAGCGCGCTTCGTAAGATTCTTGCGCGCCGACCAAGATGATAGGATCGTGATACGCGGCTGGCGCGCCGTTCACCAGGCGCTGGGTGCGGCTGGCTTTTCCCCCGCAGACCACGCAAATGGCATGCAGTTTGACAACATCCTCGGCGATGCACAGCAATTGCGGCATTGCGCCGAAGGGCTGGCCGCGGAAATCTTGATCAAGCCCGGCGATGAGCACACGAATCTTGAACTTGCCGACAAGCTCCTGGGCAACGTCGACGATGCCGGCATCAAAGAATTGCGCTTCGTCAATCGCGACCACCGTCGTACCCGAGTTGGCGAATTGCAAGATTTCACTGGAATCCCGTACCGGGACTGCGGCAATCGACTGGCCTGTATGACTGGTGATGTTTTGAATGCCAAAGCGGTCGTCGAGGCTGGGCTTGAAAACTTTTATCTTCTGCTTGGCAATGATGGCGCGGCGAACGCGCCTAATCAGCTCCTCGGTCTTGCCACAGAACATACTGCCGCATATAATTTCAATCCGACCCGAATGCGTCTGCATTGCGCACGCGTCCTTCTTGTTTGTTGAATGGAATTATGTTGAGTTGAATGATGAAACGGATGATGGACTTATTCTGGAATGGAGCGACAATAGGACATAGTAGGGAATAGCGCCATCTGTCACGGCAGCAGAGGCAGGCAGCGAGAAATGAGAATTCTCGTTTGTTCAGATTATGCGAGCCGTCAATCGTCCGTCAAACGGCCATCATCGGAAATCAATCGGCGAATTCGTAACCCTTGCCGCGCAGCGTCTTCTTGAGATCGCTTAATACCTTGCGCCCAATGCCCTGGATTGCCAAAATGCTGTCTTCGTCGTCTTCATCGCCCAGGCGGCTCAGCAAGTCCGCAACGGCGCTGATGCCATTGTCTTCCAGGATGTTGGTATAGCGGGGACCCAAGTCCAGCTCGCTGATTGGAAGCTCCAGCGGCGCGCGTTCGGCTTCCCGCTGTTCTTTCTCGGTGCGGAGCTCGTCCCGCTGTTTCAGTCGCTTCATGAACTTGTCAACACGCCCCTCGGTATCCACGATGCGCTGCTCGCCCGTGTAAAAGGGATGGCAGTTCGAACAGATTTCGACAGTCAGGGTTTTGACGGTGGCACCGGTCGTCCAAGTTGTGCCGCAGGTGATGCAGCGCACTTGCGCCTCGTGCCAGGCGGGGTGAATCGCTTCTTTCATGTTATCCTCCACGCATTCACGGCTCGTCAAAGTGGCGTGAATGACTTGCTGAGCGCATTGGCTAGTTAAGGCGCTGGTTCGTTTTCTCGTGCGTTTCGTAAACGCTGATGCGCTTTTGCCCTTTGCGCCCGCGCATTTTTTCAAATGTTACAAAACCCGGGCGCGTTGCGAATATGGTGTAGTCTTTACCCATGTCGACACCTTCGCCAGGGTGGAATTTGCTACCGCGCTGCCGCACGATTATGTTGCCGGGAATCACAAATTGCCCGCCAAAATTCTTTACGCCCAGCCTCTTCGAGTTGCTGTCGCGGCCGTTACTGGACGAGCCGCCGCCTTTTTTATGCGCCATTGTGAAAAGCCTCCCGAATTATTGACCGGTCAAATCGAAATATCGTCTATGCGCAGCCGCGTGTAATATTGCCGGTGGCCCTGCTTGCGGCGGTAATTTGTGCGCTGGCGATATTTGTATACGATGATCTTCTTGCCGCGGAATTGATCGACAACCGTTGCCGATACCGATGCGCCCTCGACCCGGGGTTGGCCGATGAAGGTATCATCGCCATTGGCGACCAGCAATACGTCAGCGATTTCGACGGCGTCGCCAACGGGGTTGGGCAGGCGGTCTACATCAATTGTCGCGCCAACTTCGGCGCGATATTGCTTGCCGCCACTGCGGATGATTGCGTACATGATGGGAAAACTCCAATCTTCGCTTCTGTTCTCCGCTCAAGAGGCGCTTTTCGGCTCCACAAACGGGGAAAATTGGTCTTACAGTAAAATGCCCTACACTGGTTTGCAGGGCGGCTAGCAGTGTATACCTCGCTCAACATTTGGTCAAGGCGCATTTTGGCGGGAACCCAGAGCAATCGCAGCAGTTTTCTCAATCCGAGCCTGCCACCGCCTTTACCGTTATTGTTGGAAATCAGTCCGATGACATAATAGTCGCAAATTAGCGAGACTTAGGTGATGAACATGGCATCTCCGAAAGAATAGAAGCGGTATGCCTCTTTTTTTGCGATTTCATAGGCACGCAAAATGGCGTCGCGTCCGGCAAAAGCGCTGAGCATCATCAGCAAGGTCGAGCGCGGCAAATGAAAATTGCTAATCATGGCGTCCACGATACGCCAGCGATAACCTGGATAGATGAACAAATCGGTATCGCCGCTTATGGGCGCGACTAGACATCTGCCAGTAGCGGATATGTCATGGTCTTGACAGCCGCTGCCCGCCTGCTTTGGCGAGCGCGCGGCGCTTTCGAGCGTCCGCGCGGAAGTCGTGCCAACGGCGATGACACGCTGCCCGGACTTGATTGCGGCGTTGATAATGGCGGCGGATGCAGCCGGCAGTTTGGCGAATTCACTGTGAATGTGATGATCCGCAAGGTCATCGACGCGGACTGGCTGAAATGTGTCGAGACCGATGTGCAAGGTGCAATATGCCAGCTTTACCCCTTGTTGCCGCAGTTGCGCTAGCAGCTCGGATGTAAAGTGCAAGCCGGCTGTTGGCGCGGCTGCCGAGCCAGCGACCGCGCTGTAAACGGTCTGATATTTTTCGGTTTCAGCAAGCGTTTCCCGAATGTAGGGCGGCAATGGAATCTCGCCCAACTGCGGCAGAAGCCCGTCGATGGCGCGCTCAAACTCGATGACATGCTCGCCCCCTTGCAGCTTCTTGATGCACTTGCAAGAGATGGCGCTTTTATCCAAATCCAGGCGCGTCCCTACAGTCAAGCGCGTCCTTACAGTCAAGCGCGTCCCTGCCGCAATGTTGCGCCCCCGTATTAGCGCCTTCCAGCAGGTTGCGCTCAAGCGGCGCAGCAGTAGAATCTCGACCTTGCCGCCGGACGCGGCTTTGCGCCCCGCCAGACGCGCCGGTATCACGCGCGTGTTATTCATCACCAGCACATCATTTGGGCGCAAAAGACGGGCGATGTCCTTAAAGCGGAAATGTTCGACGCTGCCGCTGGCTCGGTCAAGATGCAGCAGTTTTGACGAATCGCGCGGACTAGCCGGTGCCTGCGCGATAAATTCCGGCGGTAGATGGTAATCGAAATCGCTGACTTTCATGACATCTAGATTAATCGCTGCTGATCATCGGACGCGGTTCCGCTGGGCAAGGCGATGCCCAAGTGCTGGTAGGCGCGCGGCGTGCATAGCCGCCCGCGGGGAGTGCGGTCGATAAAGCCCAACTGGATTAAATAGGGCTCGTAGACATCCATGATGGTCGCGCTGTCTTCGCTAATTGCGGCGGCAATCGTTTCCAAGCCCACCGGTCCACCGCTGAATTTCTCGATTATCGTGTGTAAGATGCGCCGGTCGATATCGTCCAAGCCCAGGTGGTCAATTTCCATCAGCGCCAAAGCGCGCTGGGTTACATCTTCGTTGATGCTGCCGTCCGCGCGCGCCTCGGCGAAGTCGCGCACGCGCCGCAGCAAACGCAGCCCGACGCGCGGTGTGCCGCGGGCGCGGCGGGCAATCTCGACCGTGCCCGCGCGATTGATCTCCACATCAAGCATCCCAGCGGCTCGGATTACGATCTGTTCCATCGCTTGCTGGTTATAAAAGTCAAGGCGAAAGCTCGCGCCGAAGCGGTCGCGCAGGGGCGCAGCCAAGAGCGCCAGGCGCGTGGTGGCACCGATGACTGTGAAGCGGGGCAAATTGAGGCGCAAGGTCTTGGCGGCTGGGCCTTTGCCAATGACAATATCAAGCACAAAGTCTTCCATTGCGGGATAGAGGATTTCTTCAACCGCTTTGCCCAAGCGATGCACTTCGTCAATAAAAAGGATGTCGCCTTTTTTCAGGTGCGTCAAGATAGCGGCCAGGTCGCCAGCTCGTTCTATCGCGGGACCAGCCGTAACCCGGATATTGGCAGCCACTTCGTTGGAGACGACGTAGGCGAGCGACGTCTTGCCCAAGCCGGGCGGACCATAAAACAGCAAGTGGTCAATCGGCTCGCCGCGCCCAGCCGCGGCGTCGATAATGATGCTGAGGTTCTCGCGGACGCGGTCTTGACCGACGACATCCGCCAGCCGTCGGGGCCGCAATGCGATGTTTTCGCGGTCGGATTTGCCCTTGCTGCCGCTAAGTACGCGCTCGTCGCCTGGCATGGCATTGCCTGTCTCGATTCTGTATCCGCTGCTGAGTATAACCGAGGGCAGGGGGCTTGCAATGCTTGCTTTACATTGTCCCGCCGCGCCCGTAAACTATAGGTGATTCCAAATGCACAAGGAGCAGGCGCTCATGTCCGATCAATTGCGGGTTTCGTCTCATCCATTGGTCAAGCACAAACTGACGCTGCTGCGTGATGTGAATACCGACCATCGCCGCTTCCGTGAATTAACGCGCGAGCTGGCGCTGCTCATGTGCTACGAAGCGACGCAAGACTTGCACCTGCGCCCCAAAATAGTCAATACGCCCATGGGCGCAGCGACTGGTTCGGAAGCTGACGAAATCATCGGGCTGATACCTGTATTGCGCGCGGGACTAGGATTGGTCGACGGCATACAGGAACTCTTGCCATCGGTTCAAGTTTGGCATATCGGCCTCTACCGCGACGAAGCGACGCTGCGCCCGGTGCAGTATTACAACAAGCTGCCAGCCGAGCCGACGGTTCAGCTTTGTCTGGTGCTCGACCCCATGTTGGCGACTGGCGGCTCCGCGATAGCGACAATCGATATTCTCAAGCGTTGGGGGGCGAAGCGTATCAAATACGTCGGCATCTTGGCAGCGCCGGAAGGCGTAGCCGCATTGTCCGCCGCTCATCCCAATGTGCCGATTCATATTGCCGAGCTTGATGAAAGACTGAACGATATCGGATTCATCGTACCGGGCTTGGGCGATGCCGGCGATCGCATGTTTGGCACCTGATGTTGGAATCATACGCCTATATCATCGTTTTTAATTGCGCGCTGGCTTTGTCTTTGCTGACGATTCCGCTGGCGCGCTATTTGAGCCTGCGCTTTGGCATCACATCCATCCCGGGCGGGCGCCGCCAAGAACAGGTGGCAATGCCTAAGTTGGGCGGATTAGCCATTTTTATCGGCTTCACATGCGCAGTCTTGCTGGCGCAGTTTTTGCCAGTGCCGCGCAGCGACCCAAACGAGATAAGCCGGCTGGCAGGCTTGGTTTGCGGCGGGGCGCTGATTTTCATCCTGGGAATCCTTGATGATGTATTCGATTTGAGTTATTTGCAGATTTTTTTCTTTCAAATTGTTACAGCTGCGATAGCCATCGCCTTCCAAATTTACATCGAGTTCTTTAATAACCCGCTCACGGGGGCCAAGACCGACCCTTGGCCGCCGATTGTGACGGTGGCGCTGACGATGTTCTGGCTCGTCTTGATGATGAATACCGTCAACTTGCTGGATGGCTCGGACGGCTTAGCGAGTGGCATCGTCTTCATCGCGGCGATAGTCTTGTTCCTCAATAGTGCCTTCCGGCAAATGCCGCCGCAGACCAGCGTGAGTTTGCTGCATCTGGCTTTTGCCGGCGCTGTGCTGGGCTTCCTCATCCACAATTTTTACCCGGCGCGCATCTACGTTGGCGGCAGCGCCTGGTTCCTCGGTTATGTTTTGGGCTGCCTCAGCATCATCGGCGGCGCAAAAATGGCGACCATCCTCTTGGTGATGGGATTGCCGCTGATGGACCTGGGCTGGCAAGTTGTGAACCGCATTCGCCACGGCAACAACCCGTTCCAAGGCGACCGCGGGCATCTGCATTTCCGATTGCTGGATACCGGCGCGCTCAGTCCGCGTCAAATCGCCCTGGGCTACTATGTCATTTGCGCATTCTTGGGCTTTTTGACCTTGGTTACGACCAGCCAGCTTTTCAAGTTCATTGCCTTCGGCGCGATGTTAGTCTGCATCGCGATTGGATTCATCGCGGTTGGGCGCTTTGCCAGCCCAAACCAGCGCTAGGACAAATCATCGTCGAAGGCTTCATAATACTCATTATCATCCAGCGGCTCATAGCGCAGCTCGCCCGCAACTTCATCGCTGTTATCTTCATTGCCGGGGCGCTGCGATGGCTTTGGCACAGGACGTATCTTTGGCTTTGGCGGGACGGATTCTGCCTTTGGCGAGCTAGCGCGCCCTTCATTTTGGGATTGCTTGGGCGCATTGTCCGCAGCTTTATTTCCCACTGTGGACGAAACCTGCTCGGGCGCGAAGGGGCGCGCGAATCCCAAATCGCTTGGCTGTCTTTGTTGAGCTCGTTGGCTATCCTCAAAATCCTCAATATCCTCAAAATGCTCGAAATCATCTGCTGGCGCGCGAAAGGGACGGCTAAATGGCGCAGGCTGGCTCGGGCTTAATTCCAAGTCTTCGGGCAATGAATGGGGTCGAGCCGCCGCCGCAGGTGGCGCGGCGGCCGGCTGTTCGCGCGCGCGCCCCCGCGCCGCATCAAGCGCGGCGCTTTCGATTGTCTCGATTGTCTCGATTTTCTCAATTATCTCACCTGTCTCGCCTGTCTCTATCGTCTGGGGCATCTTCTTGGGACGAGCATTGGATTTGCGGCGCTTGCTTAGCTTGCTTATAAGACTATCGCCAGCAAGCTGCGGCTCGGGTTGATGCGCAGGCGCGACTTTATTATTCGATTTCTTTTCGGGCGCGACATTCAGCACGGCGGCGACCGGTTTGCTGACGGGTTCTATGCCCGGCGGTCCGGGAATCGGCAAGGGCAGGGCATAGATTGAGCGGATTTGTTTTTCTGCTTTGGCGGCGGCGTCAATATCGCGCCGCGCGCTCGCTGCGCGCTGGCGTTCCTCTTGTCCGCTCTGCGCCTGCTGACGAGTCTCCGTTAGCATGATGCCGTCCGCAAAGGTAGCGCTGTGGCCCGTTGCCGCTTCGATGATGGCTTCTATCGTGCCTAGCGCGAGCGCCATGACAAAATTGATGATAGAAGTTGTAAATAGAATTATTATCAGGCTGCTAATCATCCCACGAGCAGTCGTCGCGAGGCTTGCCATGCTATCGCTATTGCTGCCCAAGCCGATGGCGAATGCGCCCATCAGGAATACTAAGGCGATAATCCGCTGGCGGTTTTGCAATGCCGGGGAAAATGGCGGCAGCATGGTGTTGGCGATGGCAAACATCAGATAAAACCATAAACCGAAATCCGGCTGCGCGAGCAAGCTCCCAATCGCGCTGTCCAAGTCGGCAATGCCGCCACCTGCCGCGCCGCGCAGCGTCGACTGCAAATCCAGAAATTCGGTCGCAATCAGCCAAAGCGCAGCCAGGGCGGCCATCACTGGCGCGGCTTCGATTATCAAGCGCTTGAGCGGCCGGACATCTGGCGATATCGGAGCCAGGCTAAATTGTAGCTCGTCAGCTTGCGGCAACTGGAGTGAGCGCGCCACCCGCGCTTTTAACAGGCGCGCCACCAGCCAGCGGCAGCCTTCATGCAAGACGACGCCAGGCAAAAATGCGCTGTAATAGAAGACAATTGCGGTATTGCGGTTGTGGGTCAGCAGCCAGCCGACTTTTATGATATGCTGGCGCATCCATTGTTCGCTGCGGCGGAAGATGACAAACAGCAGCAGAAGAAGTGAGGTGAGCGCCAATAGATCCAGCGCGCCCAGTTTATGACCCTTTCACCCTAGCGGCAATATCGATTAGCCCGGCGAAATCATTCACATCTAGCGATGCGCCGCCGACCAATGCGCCATCGATATCGGGCTGCGACATGAATTCAGCCATGTTTGCCGGCTTGACGCTGCCGCCGTATTGGATGCGCGTTGCCTCCGCCACGGCGCGCCCATAAATAGCGCTGATAGGCTCGCGCGCGGCCGCCGCGATGATGGAATTGGCGAGCTCGCCGCTGGCGCTGCGCCCGGTGCCAATCGCCCAAATCGGTTCATAGGCGATGACAACATTTGCCATGTCAGGCGCGCCGATGCCGTCTAATGCCGCGCGCACTTGTCCGCTGACGACGGCAACTGTCGCGCCGGCTTCGTTCTGCTCCAGGCTTTCGCCGACGGCGATAATGACCCCCAAGCCATGGGCAAGAGCCGCTTTGGCTTTGCGGTTCACCGATTCGTCGCTTTCGTTCAGATGGGCGCGGCATTCGGAGTGGCCCACGATGACATAGCTCACATAATCGCGCAGCATAGCTACCGATACTTCCGATGTATAAGCGCCGCTATCTGCCCAATGTCCATTTTGCGCGGCAACTTTTACGGGGCTGCCTTGCAGCGCCTCGGCAACTGCCGTCAATGAAAGATATGTCGGGGATAGGACCTTTTCGACCGTCGCGATGGGCTCGATTTTCGGCAGCAATTCCCGAACGAAGCGCAGTGATTCGCCCGGCGATTTGTTCATTTTCCAGTTGCCGGCAACAATTGGGGTTCTGGTCATCGTATATTCCTCTATCGTCGATTCTACCATTTACGTGAATGTAGTCGCTAGCCCATCGCGAGGCGATTCCCGCGCAATCTCAGCGGTCAGTCAGCGCAGCCAGCCCGGGCAAAACCTTGCCTTCGAGCAGCTCGAGGCTCGCGCCGCCGCCAGTGGAGATATGCGAAATCTCTTTGGCCAGCCCAGCTTGTTCGACAGCAGCGGCGGAATCGCCCCCGCCCACGATGGAGGTCGCGCCTTTTGCCGTCTCCTTTGCCAGCGCCTGGGCGATGCCGTAGGTGCCAGCGGCGAAGGCAGGCATTTCAAAGACGCCCATAGGACCATTCCAAACGATCGTTTTTGCGCCATGCAGTTCACGCGCGAAATAATCAATAGTGGCGGGTCCGATATCCAGCGATTGCCAGCCCGGTTCCAAGTCGGAATCGGATTCCAGTACGCGCTGCGCCGCGTCATTGTCGAAGGTGTCGGCGACGCGCTGATCAATTGGCAGCAGGAGCTTGCTGCCGGCCGTCGCCAGCAAGTCGCGGGCGATAGCCAGCGCCTCGTACTCGACCAGGGAATCAGCCATGTCGCGGTCCTGCGCGGCGAAAAATGTGTTTGCCATGCCGCCGCCAATCAGGAGCTTATCCACTTTGCCCAATAGCGCTGCGATGACGTCAATCTTGCCCGATACTTTCGCGCCGCCCAAAATCGCGACAAAAGGCCGTTTCGGCTCTTGAATCGCTGTGGACAGATAATTTATCTCTTTTTCCAGCAGCAAGCCCGCGACGGCTGGCATGGTCTTGCAAATCCCGACATTCGAGGCATGCGCGCGGTGCGCTGTGCCAAAGGCGTCGTTGACAAAAATCTCGCCATGTTGCGCCAATTGACGGGCAAAGTCGGCATCGTTCTTGGTCTCGCCGGCGTGAAAGCGGGTATTTTCCATGAGCAGAACACCGGCTTCTGGCAATTCCGCGATTCGGGCATCGACGTCTTCGCCAAAGCAATCAAAGGCAAAGTCGACATCCCTTGCCAGATACTTCGCCAAAACTGGTAAAACCACTGCCAAAGACAATGACGGTCTGCGCGCGCCCTTGGGGCGACCCAAGTGCGACATCAAGACCAGCGAGCGCGGCTGCTGCGCGAGGATGAATTCAATCGTCGGAATAGCCGCCCGGATGCGGGTATCGTTGGCGACAGTCGCGCCATCTAGCGGCACATTGAAATCGACCCGCAGCAAGACCCGTTTCCCGGCAAATGAAGCGTCTCGAACTGTCATCTTATTCATCGACATGTCCCCGCATGGCGGCGCGCAGGCGCGCGCCTGTTTTCTGATAGCCGCGCTTGATTAGAGACGGTCGCCGACGAATTTTGCCAGGTCGGCTGTTCGGCAGGAATAGCCCCATTCGTTATCGTACCAAGTGATGACCTTGACCAAGTCGCCGGCGACATCGCTTGCCAGCGCGTCTATGACGCTGGAAAACGGATTTCCGACATAATCGCTCGAGACCAAAGGTTCATGCGCGACATCCAGGTAGCCGTTCATGGGACCAGCGGCCGCCGCTTCAAAGGCTTCAATCAAGCTATCTTTGCTGGGCGTTTTTTCAACGGTGGCGACAAAATCGACCAGCGACCCGGTTGGCGTTGGCACGCGCACCGCCATGCCATCGAATTTGCCTTTTAATTCGGGTATGACAAGCGCGACCGCCTGGGCAGCGCCGGTGCTAGTCGGGATAATGTTGACAGCGGCTGCCCGCGCGCGCCGCAGGTCGCTATGCGGCAAATCAAGAATCTGCTGGTCATTGGTATAGCTATGTATCGTGGTCATGAAGCCCTGCTTGATGCCAAAGACATCGTTGACCACTTTGGCGGGCGGTGCCAGGCAATTGGTGGTGCAAGATGCATTGGACAAGATGCTGTGCTGGGCGGGGTCGTATTGATCCTGGTTGACGCCGAGCACGACTGTGAGGTCTTCGCCTTTGGCGGGCGCGGAAATAATGACCTTCTGCGCGCCCGCTTGCAGATGCTTGGAAGCGCTGGCGCGGTCGCGGAAGATGCCGGTGCTTTCAATGACGATGTCCACGCCCAGCTCGCCCCAGGGCAGCTGCGCCGGGTCCCGCTCGGAAAGGGCGGCGATGCGGTTGCCATCAACGATAAGCGCGTCGTCCGCCACTTCAACGGTGCCGCCGTATACACCGTAATTCGAATCATAGCGAAACAAGTGCGCCATCGTGTTCAAATCGCCCAGATCGTTAAAAGCTGCAATCTCTATGTCATCGGGGTAACGTTCCAGCATGGCTTTCAGCGCCTGCCGCCCAATGCGCCCGAATCCGTTTATTCCAACTCGTATTGCCATCGTGCATCCTCCCTTTATTCTTTGCAGGCAAGTGCCAGTATATTAGCTTAGTCCATGCGCGCTGATTTTTACATGCTGAAACGAAATACTGTTTGATTTAATTAGCTTATTCGAGCCATAAATGTGAATAAGCCCGGCAGTCTGCTCGCAGTCTGATAGGATGAGGCTGCCACATTGTCTTGTGAAGTCTTCATAAGCGCTTGCCGCCGCCCGGGGCGCAAAGATAAAGCGCCAGCAGGCAAGGCAAGGTTAGTGATATGATGATGACTATCGCGGCATCTACAAACAGGCGTTCGGGATACAAACGTATCAAGGTATCGGAGAAGGGAAAGCGCCAGGTGCCAGCCGCGAAGAAGAACTCATGGAATACATCAAACGCCCTATCCCATGCAGCCGCGGCTATAACAGCCAGCGTTGCCAGCGTTGCCAGCGTCAGCATACTGCCCAGATATACGCCGCGCAGGATGGCGCGGCGGTAGGCAAGGCTGCGCCATGTCATAAGGACCATCGCGCCGGCAGCGATGGCTAAGCCCAATGCAAATGCAAATGCCATAGTTGTCAGTTTTTTGACGTCTTCCATGTGTGCAAGCGCGGCTTGGGAGAACATGGGGCAAGTGCCCGCGCTATTGTTAGCGTAGCTGCCCAAGCATTGCCGCGCGGATAGGGTAAATGCGGCCAGGAAATCGATATTTTCGCCATTATATAGATAATCAAGCGCGTAATTGCCCAGGATAACGCGGTCGCCTACGCTAAAGCCGTAGGCATCGGCTGGGAAGCCGGGGCGCGTGTATTCATAGCGCAAAAAGGCATGCGAAAGCGTACTTCGCAGCGCGCCCAGCAGCAGCAATACCGGGAAGGCAAAGGCCGCGAAGGCGACTAAAATGCGGCTTAATGCGGCGCTAGTGTTCATCTGCTATGCGAAACTCCTCAGCTCTGCCAGCCAATAGAAAATTCAACACAATTGAATCGACCAGCGTTTCTACCGGCGCGCGGTCATCGGTGAAGATGAGCTCGCTTTCGCCGAGCGGTACCAGATTTTGCGCGGCGCCTTCGGCTAATTCATAGAGCGCTGGGTCAACGGAATCAACTCGATATTGCAGGTTCTGGGTCAAGTTCGACGCGCTTGTTTCTGTGACAGTAGCGTAGAGAATGGTGTTAAATGAGGCTGGCACATCCAACGCGTGAACGCTGGGGAATACCTGCGACATGGTATTGGCGAGCGCGTCAACCAAGCGGCGGTCGGTATCGGTGCGCCCGACATTGATGATGGCAAGCCCATGCCGAGACAGGCGAGCTTTTACCTCCATGAAGAATTCAACCGTGGTCAGATGCCAGGGAATATACGGCGGGCGGTAGGCGTCTATGCCGATGACGCTGAAACTGCCATCCATTTGCTGGAGCAGATAGCGGCCATCGCCTGAATGCGCGCTCAAGTTTGGCATGGAAGCCGCGTTCATATCAAAATAGCGCGCGCCAGCCGCGATAATATCCGGGTCGATTTCAATGCCGTCAATCTCAATGTCTCCGTAAATCGCCGTGAATTGGCGCGGGATGGTGCCCGCTGCCAAGCCAATCAGCAGCAATGATGTTACTTGATCGGCGCGAAATGGCGCTTGATTGAATAAAGGACCGACCAAGAAATAATCCCAGGTGCCGCCATAGAGGACCTCGGTTTCGTGCCATTGGCTATGGATGCCTTGACCTTCGTTCAGATACAGATAGCGATAGCCGGCGCTGTCTTCTTGCACCTGGATGTAATTGTAAGCGCTTTCTTTCTCGTAGCGCAGCGTAGCATTGGCGGCGGGCGGGCGCAGCGGTCCCTGCAGCAGCAACTGCGCCAGCAAGGCGATTACAATCGGCATAAACAGATATACCAGCGCCGCTCTGCCCTTGATGACAAAAAGCCCGACCCAAGCGACCGCAAATAAGATGCCGGCGAAGAGCAAAAAAGTACGCGTTGTGCCCAGCTCGGGGATAATCCACAGCACCGGGAAGAAAGTACCCAAGAGGCTGCCCAATGTACTGACGGCGTAAATCTGTCCGGCAATTTTGCCAGACTCTTCAATCCGCTGCACCGCCAGCCGAATCACAAACGGCGATACAGTGCCCAGCATTGTGACAGGAATTGAAAAAAGAACCAGCACCGCGACAAAAGAACCCAGCGCCAGCGCAGCCTCGGCACCAAAGACCGCTTTTGCGGCTTGGCTGACAACGGGTCTGGCGATGATGGGAATCAAGGCGCAGAGGAAAGCCGCCCAGATGACGATTTGCAGCAAGACCTCGATGCGTGGATAGCGGTCGGCCAGGCGACCGCCAACAAAGTAGCCGACGGTCAGATAGAGCAGCATCAAGCCGATGACATTTGCCCAGACTAGATTGCTGTTGCCAAAGACATTGCCCAGCAAGCGCGAAGCCGATAATTCAATGGCAAGGGTGGTCATGCCGCTGACAAAGGCGATAATGTACAGGTATCGGTTTATGCGCGGCGCGGCCTTCATGCGGCAAACAGGTTCCTAATATGCGCGGGCGCGGCAGTCCTTGTCGCCGCCGCCGAGCGGGTTGTGCCAGGCGATGTCATGCTCAATCTGTTTCCGAATATCAATCAGAGTGTCTTTCGACTCAATATTATGCACGATAAGGCGCGACTTCATTATGTTCACGCATTCAAGAAAAATCAATGCGCGTTAGCATCCGCCCAGCCCTAGTCGCGGACGCCGCTGCGATTGCCGCCATCGCGGAAGCATGTTTTGGCGAAGCCTACGCGCCGAAGCGAATTGCCCGCTTGCTGGGGGCTGGACAAAACTTCACCTTGCTTGCCCAGAATAATCAGGGAATTTTGGCATTCTCCGACCATTTTATCACCAAGTCCGCGCCGGGCGGGCAGCGTCTAGAGTTAGATTTGCTGGCGGTCAAGCCAAAGGCGCAAGGGCAGGGCATTGGCAGCCGACTAATTGTCGAAAGCCTTATGCTCGCGCGCGCGCTCGACCTGCCCTCGCTGCGCGCATTAGTGCGAAGCGAGAATCTTGTCATGCGCCGCCTCTGCGCAGCGGCCGGATTTATGAAGTCCAATGCAAGCTACAGGCTGTATGTCGCGTCGCCCAAGCCGGCCTTAGATGCGCCCTCTGATCTTCCTGGGACCCATCTTGTGCCAGTTGAAACGCTTGCTTACAGCGGAATCTGGATTGAAGGCGCTTTGACAGCGGCTGCGGTACATCGGGCGCTGTCTGTCGCCTGCGCGCGGAAAATGACGACTGTTGGCACCCTGGTTGCCCAAGGCGAGCGCAGCAATTGCAGCGCGGGTCAGCTCTTGCTTGACATGGGCTTTCGGCGACTGGGAATCTACGACTGGTGGACTATGGATTGGTCTGCCGAGAAGGCATTAAGTTTGGAAGCGGCTGATTTTGAATAGATTGTCATTATGCGGCGTCGCGCCATCAAGCGCCAAATCGCTGAGCATTTTGCCGACGATGGTGCTGAATTTGAAACCATGCCCGCTGAAACCCGCGCCAATCACAACATGAGCATGCTCGGGATGCTTGTCCACGATAAAGTGCGCGTCGGGGCTTTGCGTATAAATGCAGATGCGGCTCTCGTTCACGGGCGCGTCAGCGAGCCCGGGGATATGGGCGCGCAAAAAGCCGCGAACTTCATCAACATTTTCCGGGTCGGGGTCGTAATTTATTTCGCTCGGATGACGATGCGCCGCGCCGCCATGGAAGGCGACTTTGAAGCCAGAGCCGCCATGCGACGGGATGCCGTAGAGCGTTTCGGGGAACAATCCGCTAACATGCGCTATCCAGACCGGGCATGCCTTTGATTCATACATGCTGGACTGGGGCGTTGACATAAAGTTCAATTGGCAGCGCAGCGGCACGAGCGGCAAATCAAGCCCAGTTTCAGGCCCAGCTTCAGATAGAAGCGCGCGCGCCCATGAGCCGGCCGTGACGACCAGCTTGCCCGCCGAGAATTTCCCAGCGTCTGTGTATACGTCGACGCTTCCCTGTTTAATGCGCAGGCGCTTTACAGCGGTCTTGTCTTTGAGCCTTGCGCCGTTTTGCTGGGCGAGTTTGACATGCGCCTTTACCGCCGCCGATGCTTTAAGGAAGCCGCTGTCGGGTTGATACAGAATCCCGAAATCCTCCCCAAAACGAAACTGCGGGAAGCGCCGCCGCGCCTCTGCTACTGATAAGAACTCATGCTCAATCCCGCCCGCCCGCACAGCCGCGCAAGTTGCTTGAAAGTCCTCATCAGCGGCGGGACCGAAATCAATACCGCCGGTCTTCACGTATAGCCGCTCGCCTGATTCGGCTTCGATAGCGAACCATAGCGGGAAATTGTCCTTTGCCAGCTCGATATATTCCGGATAATTGTATGAATAGCGAATGATGCGCGAATAGCCATAAGAACTGCCGCGCTGGTGATCAAGCTCGAATTGTTCCAGCAGCAGCGCGCGTTGATTGCGCTTGCTGAAGTAATAAGCCGCCGCGCTACCCATCGCGCCAGCGCCAATGATAATCACATCAAATGTTTCGGTCATTTTCTCGCTCGCATTTCTTCAGTCATTTTGATTGCAGGCGCGTCAGCCTTGTCTAAATCGGACGTTGTTCCAGGGCGACCGCCATATCGTCGCCTTTGCCGATAATGAGCGTCGGAATCTTCGCTAATTGCAGCATCCCACGGATTGCGCTCGAATCTTGCCGCGGGTCGAATGTTTGCGGGTCTATGAATACGCAGACCGGACGGATGCCGCGCCTAATCATGATTTGCGCCTCGGCAATCCAAGCCTCGTCCAGCGACGATGTGATGATCATCAACGTTGTGCCACGCGTGAAATGCGGCGTCTCCAGCGAAAGCATCTGCCGCAATGTATGATTGGAGGCGCTGCGCGCGACCGCCAGCGCTTGCAAGATCCGTGTTAATTGTCGATTGCCGCGGTCGGGCTGGAATACTTGCCGGAAGGGTGTATAAGCCGCGTAGCCGACCACGCGCTCGCCCTCGATGAAATACTTCGCCAGCGAAGCCGCGACGACAACACCGTATTCTTCGGTCGATGGTGGAATCCGGTGCCGCCCCGCCACGATGCGTCCTTCGTTAATCACCTGGCGCAGGTTTGGCGCTTCGTACAATGAATCAATAGAAAAATCGCTAAATAGCCAGATGTCTACCAGCGGGTCCAGCTCAAATTCCTTAACCATGATGTTGCCAGTGCGCGCGGTGGAGCGCCAATGGATGCGATTCATGCTGTCGCCAGCGACGTAATCGCGGATGCTGCTGGCATTGGTGGTGATGGCATGCGTGAGCTGGCGCTGGGCGTCGCCGCCCGATAAGATGCCGACTGGCAATATGACCTTGTTTAATTCGACCGTCAGTGGATATACAATCAGCTTCTCGGTCGCGCTGACCAGCCGCGGAGAACGGAAGAAACCAAAGGGGTCGCTGCTAATCACGGTCAAGGGACCAAGCTGAAACTCGCCTCGGACAGCGCAGATTGTCTCTGCCTTCCATTTGTACACTTTGCTGCCAAACAGGGAAGGCACGACATGGCTGGCTTGGTGGCCCGGCAAGCTGGAATGATCGTGGATTTCCAACCAGAGTTTCGGCAAGAAGCCGGTTTTGCGCACACTGAAGGACTCGCGAAACAGCCTGCCCACCTGGGACCGCCGCGTGCGCGTTGTGCGCTGCAGGGCGATGCCGCGCAGGGTCAACCGAGTCCAAAGGAGCGATAGACATAGCACCGCCGCGAGTAGGTAGGTCAAGTTAAACATTACAGAACTGCCGGTGAACAAGCCGAACAGCAAGCTGATGATCATCAAGATATAGAAAATGATGCGCCGGTTTGGCATGAGACCTTAACGCGCGGACGCGCCAGGTACCGGCGTCGTCTGCAATATATCCTGCACTATCGTTCGCGAGCTGATGTTCTTGATGCGCGCGGCTGGACCAACGATTATTCGATGCGCCAGCGTAACTTCTGCCAGCGCTTTGACATCGTCCGGGATAACGAAGTCACGTCCCGTCATGGTGGCGCGCGCTTGGGCAGTGCGGAATAGCGCCAGTGAGCCGCGCGGGCTGCTGCCGAGATAGACATCGGGGTGCCGGCGTGATGCGGTGACCAAGTTAACGATATACTGCTTGACTTCTGTCGCGACATAGACGTCTTTGATCAATTGCTGGACCGAAAGCAGCTCCTGCAAGCTGACCACCTGCTGGAGATTGTTGATGGGATGCTGGTATTGCTGCGCGGATAAGATTCTCAACTCTTCTTGCGGCTGCGGATAACCCATCTGGATGCGAATAAGAAAGCGATCCAATTGCGCTTCGGGCAAGGGGAAGGTGCCTTCGTATTCGATTGGGTTCTGGGTGGCCATAATCAAGAAGGGATTGCTCAGGCGATAGGTTACGCCGTCGACCGTCATCTGCCCCTCTTCCATGGCTTCTAAGAGCGCTGACTGCGTTTTGGGCGTGGCGCGGTTGATTTCGTCAGCGAGTACAATCTGTGCCATAATTGGCCCGGGGCGGAACTCAAATTCGCGCGACTTTGGATTAAAGATGGATACGCCCGTGATGTCCGAAGGCAGCATGTCCGGCGTGAACTGAATCCGATTGAAGGTGCAGCCAACCGCGCGGGCGAGGGACTTTGCCATCATCGTTTTACCCACGCCGGGTATGTCTTCCAGCAAAATATGCCCACGACAAAGTAGCCCGAGAATGGATAGCCGAATCTCGTTGCCCTTGCCCATGATGACCTGCCCGACGGCATTCGCTATTCGCTCGGCAATGTCTTGCACCGGCGTCATTGATTGCTGAGACTGTCGCGCGACCCGCGTTCCTTCGTACTGTTCACTCATTGCCAGCTGATGTATCCTCTGCGATTGATTTTATTTTCTGATATCGAAATAAATTCCATATTCCTCAATTCTCGAATGGCTGGGGCAGCCCGCCGTTCGCGCCGACGCCAATAGCAAGTCGCTCGCCGCGCAATTTGACGCTTATTTTAGGCCGTTCATTGGGCGATCATTTTCTTTTTTTGCAAGCGTATTTGATAAGTCAGCAATGTTCGCAGCCTGGCTTGCCCTTTGCGTCCTGTTTAGTATAATTAAACATGGCAATATGCTATATGGCAATCTGCCATTCCACGTTTGTTGCTTCAATGTAGATTATGAGTTTTGCGCCACACAAAGGCGTTTTTTCGTATTATGTTTGCTTATTCCGATTCGATTCAGAAGTTGTCAGCAGATGAAGGGAGCGGGGTGATGCGGCAAATGCAGGCGGATGCGGTTGGCGCGCGCCTGCGCCAAGTGCATGACCTGAACCCCGAGCTGGAAGCGATTGCGGTCGTCAGCGTAGAGGGCGTCGAGTTGGCCTCCTACCTGCCAAATGCCATAAATGCGCGCCAGTTGTCGGCGATGAGCGCAGCAATGGTAGGCTTGGGCGAGCGCATCGCGCTGGAATTGGGGCGGGGCAGCCTGGATCATCTCATGATAAAAGGCGATTTTGGCTATGTCCTGATGCTATCGGTCAACGCTGAAGCCGTGCTGACATCAGTTGCCAAGGACGAAGCCAAGCTCGGCTTGCTGCTGCTGGACCTGCGCCGGGCGGCGGCAGACTTGTCGGACATGATATAGCTTCATTTTACAGTCTAACTTACAGTCAAACTGGCAGGCATTTTGGCAGTTATAGGCGCGAGGATGAATCAAGGCTCGAGATGGAAACTCCCAAATACATATTCTGCACCGGCGGCGTCGTCAGCTCTGTTGGCAAGGGGCTGACGGTCGCGGCGATAGGTAGGATATTAAAGGCGCGCGGATTAAAAGTGACGCTGCAAAAACTTGATCCTTATCTCAATGTTGACCCAGGGACGATGAGCCCCTACCAGCATGGCGAAGTCTTTGTAACCGCTGACGGTGCCGAAACCGACCTGGACTTGGGCCACTATGAGCGCTTCGTTGACGAAAATGTCAGCCGGCTTTCAAATGTAACGGCTGGCCAAGTCTACTTGACGGTTATCGAAAAAGAGCGCAAAGGCGATTACTTGGGGGGGACGATTCAAGTTGTGCCCCATATAACCAACGAGATCAAACGCTGCATGAAATTGGTGGGCAAAGGCAGCGCCGCCGATGTCGTCATCGTCGAAGTAGGCGGGACCGCCGGCGATATCGAAGGCTTGCCCTTCCTCGAAGCGCTGCGTCAATTGCGCACCGAACTCAAACGCAGCCAGGCGCTGTATGTGCACGTCACGTTCTTGCCGCACATCGGCGCGACCGATGAGCTGAAGACCAAACCGACCCAGCACAGCGTACGCGAACTGCGCGGAATCGGCATCCAGCCCGATGTAATCATCGCGCGCACCGATCATCCGGTAAACGATGAAATTATCAACAAAATCGCGCTATTTTGCGATGTTGAGCAGGATGCTGTGGTACCATTGGAAACGGCGGACAACATCTATGCCGTGCCTTTGCTGATTGAAGAGACAGGCTTGGCTGATTACATTCTCGACCGCTTTGAAATCGAAGCGCCGGCACCGGACTTGGGCGAGTGGCGGCGGCTGGTAACGCGCTTCCGGAAGGTGAAAGACAAGCTGCGCATCGGCATCGTGGGCAAATATGTGGAGCTGCATGACGCCTATATGTCGGTGAAGGAATCAATCGTTCACGCGGCAATTCAAAAAAATCAGGATGTCGAGGTCCTTTGGATCCATTCTGGCGAATTGGGTAAAGGCAAAGACCAAGCTAAGCTGCGCGAGCTCGACGGCATTGTGGTCCCTGGCGGCTTTGGTTATCGGGGTATAGAAGGCAAAATCTTTGCTGCCCAGTTCGCGCGGGAAAACAAAGTGCCGTATTTGGGTCTTTGCCTGGGCATGCAAGTCATGTGCATCGAGTTTGCCCGCAACGCGCTTGGGCTGGAAGCCGCCAACAGCACCGAATTCGACTCCGGCACGCCGCATCCCATCATTGATCTCATGCTAGAGCAGCGTGCGATAACCGACTTGGGCGGTACGATGCGGCTGGGGGAATATCCCTGTACGCTTGTACCGAACTCGCTGGCGGCGGCGGCCTATGGCGTCGCGTATGTCATGGAACGGCATCGGCACCGCTTCGAGTTTAATAATGCTTATCGGGAGCTTTTCGCGCGGAATGGCATCTGTTTCAGCGGACTAAGCCCAGATAAGATATTGGTAGAAATCGCCGAATTCCAGGATCATCCATTTATGTTGGGGACACAATTCCATCCGGAATTTCTCAGTCGGCCGAATCGCCCTCATCCGCTGTTTGCGGATTTCTTAGGCGCTGCCTTGTCTTTTCGCGATGCCAAAGCGAGCAAATAAGCGGCGCTGCTCTTGGGCTGGCCTGCAACCGGATGAGGCTGCACAGCAATGAACGTTACGGATGAATGTTACGATTATGGCTACTCAGATATATTGCTGGATGCGCGCTATCGGCGCGCGCTTGCTCGGGCTAATGTTTCGCTTACATAGTTGCAAATACGAGGAAACCTGATATGGGCTTACGCGAATTCTTTGCCGCTATCCCAAAAGTAGATCTCAACTTGCAGTTGACTGGGGCTTTTGTTGACAAGGGCTTGCAGATGATCGCGCGTCAGAATGGAATTGCCACAGATAATGCGGATTACGCGACTTGGATGGCTTGGCTGGCAAATCCCGATTACACGCGCGTCGATGAGCTGGCAGCCGTCACCGCCAGTTGGGTGCGATACCCCGAGGATATCGCGCGGGTCGTTTATGACATTGGCGTCGCGCTTTCCAAAGCCAAGGTCAGCTACGCGGAAGTGGCTGTCAAGCCATCCGAATTCATGCCCAATTCGTCGATGAGCATTGATGTGTTTATCAACGCGCTGAATGACGGCCGCGACCGCGCGCTGCGGGCCTGGGGCGTCGATATGGCATGGCTGCTCTGCATCCCGCGCGACAACCCACGCGTCGGCGATGACGTGGCGCGCTGGGCGACAAGCGCCTCCGCGCGGAAGGGCAACGTCGTCGCGCTTGGCTTGATTGGGCAAGAGGACGCGCAGCCGCTGGGCCAATTCAAACGCGCTTTCGCGACCGCGCGCAAGAAGGGCATTTATACCGTCGCGCAAACCGGTGTTGACGAGTTGCAGTCGGCCTTAGAAGAGCTGGAGCCGCACCGGCTGAACGAAGTCTGGGGCATCCAAAATTACCCGGACTTGCTCGATAGCCTGGCTGAATCTGGCATGCCCATTGTTGTCTCCATAAGTCGCGCGCTGCGGCGCGGCATCATCGCCGATGCCTCGGCTTATCCGCTGCGCACGCTGTTGGAAAACAATGCGCAAGCGCTGTTAACACCGAGCATGCCAAGGCTATACCAGAGTTCGCTTGTCGATGAATACGTTATGGCGGTCGAGCAATGCGGGCTGGCGCTTGACGATGTCATCGCCATGGCGCGCCGAACGATAACACTGTCCTTCCTGGATAATGAGCGCAAGCAGACCTTGCTTGACAAGTTCGACAAGGAATTGGAATTCGCCCGGCTAAGCTATCTTGAATAGCGATGGCGGCAAGTATTTCCCAGTCCGCCAAGCGTCAATGGCTAATGCCGCCACGACAGCGGGAATGAGATAAGCGCAAACTGAGCGAGAATTGCGTAATGGTACCGCGCTTATTCAACCGGCGTAACGGTGATATTGCCATAAACGCTGTTATCCAGCGGCAATGTAACAACAAGTCGATTGCCGTTTTCTACTTTCGCCCGCGCCTCGTTTTCCATAACGGATATAGGCAGCTCGATTGACCGACTGATAGCCCCAAAGCGCCGCTCTTGCAAATAATAGCGCGCTGTTGTCGGCGTGGATTCGGCTTCCGTTTGCAGCGAGATCGTCAGCACATCGCTTTCGAGGCTGATTTCGATGCTCTCTTTGAGCAAGCCATCAATGGCGGTTGTGCGGATGACGAGATTGTCCTCTGCCTCGTACATATCAAGCGCAATCTCCGCCGAGGCGCTGGTTACATTGCGGATGCCTTTTTCGATCTGTTTGCTGATGTGCTCGCCAATGCTCTGTATTTCTTTCATCGGGTCGAATCGCTGTTCTTTATTCATCTGGTCTCCTGCTTGCAAAGACTTCTCTACCATTATACGCGAAACGGACAAATTTGTCGCGGGGTCGCGGTAATCAGCGCTAGGCAACATTTCAAGTCTTTCAGAAATCACCGTATTCCGATATGATGCGGCGAATTTGATTTTGGAAGCGGAAAGCGTATGCCAAAAGTAGCGTATCAAGGCATTCCCGGCGCGAATTCAGAAATCGCGGTGCGGCAGCATTTTGGAGCCGATGTAGAGCCTCTGCCATGCCAAGATTTTAATCAGCTCTTTGACGCTTTGCAGTCGTCAAAAGTCGATTACAGCTTGCTGCCGGTCGAAAACGTATTGGCTGGCTCGGTCAGCGGCGCGTATGAAATGCTGCTCGACCACGATGCGCGCATCCAGGCAGAGGTAATCCTGCATGTTCATCACGCCTTGATGGGCATGGCTGGCATGAGCTTGAACGACATCAAGCAAGTGCGCTCTCATCCACAGGCTTTGATGCAATGCGAGCGATTCCTGAAGCGCTATGAAATGCAACCGGTCGGCTGGTACGATACGGCTGGTTCGGCGCAGGACCTCGCCCAGGATCCGCAGCCGGGCTTGGGCGCAATCGCGACAGAATCGGCGGCGGAGCTTTATGGCTTGTCCATAATTGCAAAAGAAATCGAAGACGAGCCTTATAACTATACGCGCTTTCTTTTGCTGGGCAATGGCGACCCAGTCCCGTCGGATTACAACAAAACCTCTATCGTTTTCGCCACGCGCAATCAGCCCGCCGCCTTGTATCATTGCCTGGGCGAATTCGCCAAGCGCGATTTGAACTTGACCAAGCTGGAATCACGCCCGCGCCGCAATCGTCCCTGGGAGCCTTTGTTTTATCTTGACTTTGAAGGGCATTGGGAAGAGCCGAATTGCCGCGATGCCTTGACCGAACTGCTGCGCCAATCCTCATTTGTAAAATTGCTAGGTTCTTATCCCGCCGTGCGCTCCGGCACCGTGGGCATGTAAGGCAGGATAGCTTATGACGAAGATCAATGTAGCGATTCTGGGCGCGACCGGTGCCGTTGGCCAGCGCTTCATACAACTTTTGGACGGGCATCCCTGGTTTCAAGTACGCGAAGTCATCGGCTCGAGCCGCAGCGCAGGCAAGCCCTATGGCGAAGCCGCCCATTGGGCGCTTGATGGCAACCCGCCGGACAATATCGCCAACCTGACCGTGAAAGCGCTGCAAGACCCCTTGGATTCGGCTTTGGTTTTCTCGGCATTGCCCAAAGAAGCAGCGCTAGACCGCGAAGTTGAACTCGCCCAAGCTGGTCATGTCCTTTGTACAAATGTGTCCGTCAACCGCATGGAGCCGGACGTGCCGCTCTTGCTGCCAGAGGTCAACGCGGACCATGTAGAATTGATTGATGTGCAGCGTTTGCGAAGGGGCTGGACCAGCGGAGCGCTGGTGGCGAACTCAAACTGCACCGTGATGCCGGTGGTCATGGCGCTAAAGCCATTGCTTAAATATGGCATCCGTCGCCTGCATTTGGTCAGTGAGCAAGCCATTAGCGGAGCCGGCTACCCAGGCGTAGCTTCTTTGGACATCCTGGATAATATCATCCCCTATGTGCCGGGCGACGAAAACAAGATGGAAACCGAATCGCGCAAGATGCTGGGCAAGCTGAACAATGGCGCGATTGACGAGCTGGAAATGATTGTCAGCGCCACTTGCACGCGCGTGCCAGTGCTTGACGGTCATTTGGTGAATATGTCAGTTGAGCTTGCCGACGCGCCCGACATCGCAACGATAATCCAAGACTGGCGCGCTTATCGCGGACCGCAGCCGGTGCCTGCGCTGCCAAGCGCGCCCAGCAATCCACTGCAATATCTGGAGCAAATTGACCGCCCCCAACCCCGGCGCGACCGCGCGGCCGGGCAGGGTATGGTAACGAGTATCGGCCGCCTGCGCGAATGTCCTATATTGGGTTACAAATTTGCCGCGCTATCGCATAACACGGTGCGGGGTGCCGCGGGCTGCAGTATCTTGAACGCGGAATTATTGGCGGTGAAGGGATACCTTGAAGCCGTGCCGGTCGCGCAAGCAGCTATGGCGACATAAGACCGCGCGCTTTGCCCTTTCATTGCAATTTTACGTTCAATGCAAATTAACGTTCAAGCAAATTTTGCCGAAGCTCAAATGTATTCGCCGCTCGAATAGACATAGACTGCCGGACCGGTATAGTCGCCGCTTGAGAAGTCATATTCATCTTCCGCCCATTTGAAGAGCCAATGGGCGTCGGTGATTGTCATGTTGACGCAGCCGTGACTTTTGCGATAGCCGAATCCATCGTGCCAGTATGCGCCGTGCAAGGCGATATCGCCGTCGAAATACATTGTCCAGGGCACTTCTTGCAGATAATAGAAATCAGGCTCGTTGTAAGCCCCGCTCATCAGCGTCCGCGGGAAACGCACATAAACATGGAAAATGCCCTGGTTGGTAGGCCATTCTTCCAGCCCGGATGAAATCAATGTGGCAAAGACAGGCTTATCGCCCTCGTAGGCAATAGCGACTTGTTCGTAAAGGTCAACGCTGACCCATTTATGAGTATCAACTTCGGCTGGTTTTGCCACTGGCAAGAGCTTGGCGACCCTGAACTGATGCACCCATTGATTTGCGCCAATTTGATACCAGTTATAGCCATCAACTTCGATAGTTGAGTAGATATTGACCCGCGAATAGCGGTAGAGAAAGGGGTTGCTAGCGGATTCGGGCCCGCCGGGGCTGGTCGAACCATTTAAGTGGCGCAAGGTCCAAGCCATTGTATAGGGCAGTTCTTGCTCTGGTAGCAACACGCCAGCGAACCTTGATGGCGTCCAGGGTTCGCCCAGGCTATCGGACAAGACCCACTTGCCGTCGTCAATTTGCGCCCAGCCATCCATCTCATGCCGTACTGTGACAAAGCTGTAGCCAGTGCCAAGCGAATCGATGACCTGCCCAGCTGGTTGGTCATAGATATTCAGTTCGGCATTGACTTGTCGGTAGACGCGGTCATGGAGCAGCGCTTCATCAACCCGCAATGGCAGGACATCTGGGCTTGGGTACGATGCGATGGCGCTTTGATCCAGCCCGCAAGCGCCCGCCGCGCAACTGTTCTGCCCGCGCACCAAGCCAGCGCTATTCAATATCAGGATTACCACAACTATGCAAACCGGTGAACGAAACATTTGCATTCCTATAATTTCGGACATGTCTCTATCACTATAACCGTCATTGGCATGGGTTTTCAAGCGCGCGCGCTGCTCGCAGCGCAATCGTAGGTTTCCGCTTCGTAAAGCTAAGTATTACAGCTAGCATAGCCCAGTAAAATCTTAATATATTTTCGCGCAGGGCAATTGCCCGCGACGAATTCAGCTGCCAATATGACATTCTGCGCGAATTTGCTAAGATAATGCAGCATTAATTCAAGCGCGACGGGAGGGCAGGCACATGGAAGTCTTGGGCATTGACATTGGCGGGTCGGGCATAAAAGGGGCGATTGTCGACACATCCAAGGGCGCATTTGTTGGCGAGCGCCTGCGCATCGCAACGCCGCAGCCAGCCAAACCGGAGCCCGTTGCCGCTGTTGTCGCCGAGCTTGTCCGCCATTTCGCTTGGAAGGGTCCGATGGGCTGTACCTTTCCCGCTGTCGTTCAGCACGGTATAACCCGAACGGCGGCAAATGTCGACAAATCGTGGATTGGCTGCGATGCCCAGGCGCTGTTCCGCGCGGCTACCGGCAATTCAACGCTGGTTCTCAATGACGCCGACGCCGCTGGTATCGCCGAAGTAGAATTTGGCGCTGGCACGGACCAAGGCGGCTTGGTGGTCATCTTGACCTTGGGCACGGGGGTCGGCAGCGCGTTTTTCATCGACGGCGTATTGATACCAAACACCGAATTTGGTCATCTGCGCATTCGTGGCAAAAGCGCTGAAGATCGCTCCTCCGACCGTGGCCGCCAAGAAAGGGGCTACACTTGGCGCAAGTGGGGCAAGCGCATTGCCGAGCACCTGCTTTATATCGAGACGCTCTTCACGCCGGACTTGTTCATCATCGGTGGCGGCGTCAGCAAGAAATATGACAAGTTCTTCCCGCATATCACCTGCGCGACGCCAATTGTTCCAGCGCAATTACGCAACCGAGCCGGCATCATTGGCGCGGCGATCGCCGCCCGTGGCTTGAGCTAGGACAATTTTACATTAAGTAGCAACAGTCTTTACTTTCCTTCGGTCGCCGCGAAGGTTCCCCACTGGCGCTTGTGATACAAGAGCGGAGATTTATCGCTCGTCCAGCCGCCTTCTAGCACGCGCCCAATAAACATAGAATTCTCGCCGACATTGATCATGTGCTCTAGCGCGCAGCTGAGCCAAGCCATAGCGTCGGGGATGATGGGGTCGCCTTGCGTGGTCATGGCGCAGTTAATGCCGTCGAAGCGGTTTTCTTGCATATCGTCATAATAGCCAGCGAAGCGCTTGCCCAGCTCCAATTGCTTGTCGGAAAGGATGCTGACCGAGAAATGCCCCTCGCGCGCCATATAGGCTCGGATATCAAGCCGATTGGCGATGTTCAGGCAAACCAGCGGCGGGGTCATGCTCACGCTGGCGAAGGAGTTGACGGTAATCGCCTGCCAATCATCCGCTGAGGAAACCGATACAATTGTGATGCCAGCTGTCCAGTTGGCTAGGATGTTCTTGAATACTTGACCGTCGACTTCGCTCATGAATGCTCCTTCTGAATGCTACCTCTATTGCAAACCCACATTGCTCATTTATGCTTATTCTTGAAGCAGGCTAATCAGATTCAGCTCATCTTGCTTGGGGCTTGCTTGCGGCTCCCCCCTTGGCTGCGCGTCAGTGGCTGTTTCAAGCCATTCTAATTGGATTTACGCGAAATATCACCAGCAAAATCTCGGCGCGCCAGAATCATTCCGCGCTTTCAGCGGCGGCGCTTGCGCCATCATTGGGCGTCCTGGGGCGTCCACAATTGATAATCGAAGCCGTTCATCACAATAATTTTATCAAGCTGATAGCTGGCATGAATCGCGGTCATCACCGGCGGCGGGAACAGCCCAGCGCGTATGATTGCCAAGCCAAATTGCCGCGACTCGATCATGTCTAGCAATTCTGTCGGGTCGTACAAGCCATTCTCCCACAGATTTTTTAATTGGATGGCATTGGTGATGACTTCCTTGCCGCTGCGCAGGTTGAAGCCAGCATCTTCGGAAAGCAGCAGTCCGCCGCGCTGGTTAATTTCGGCGACAATCTGCCAGCCAGCTTCATAGTCGGCTGGGGAGGGCAGGTGCCCCGTTACCGCATAGCCGACCGTCCAGCCGGCCGGGTCGTACAGCGGGTAACGCCAGGCAGGCAGCGGCTGAATGTTTAGCGCCGCGGCAATTGGCGCGAAGAGCTGCCCCGAGGTCGGCATTTTGAATACGGATATGCCGTATGCGAGGAATAGCATCGTGGCAGCAAGCGAGAGCCATTTCCTGCGGCCAAGCGCTGGCAATGGCTTCAAAATGCGCGACAGATAATTGCGCGGCAGATGCCAAGTGCCCTCCAGCGAACGAGCGAGGAAAATCCCGCTCAAGATACAACTTGCCGCCAGCACGCTAACAAAATAGCTGTCGCCAGCGCCCCATTTGCCGGCCGCGCTGGTATTGATGAAGGTGGCAAGGAACCAGACGGCGTAGACAGACAGTCTATCAAAGTAGATTTCATACAGGACCATGGCAAGCGCCAGCGCGATTAGCCAGCCGTGCAAGCGCAGGAATTGCCGCAGCAAACCCAGGAACTGGTCCATGCGATAGGGGTTCTGATTTGCGGAGATGATATTGAACCACCAATGGCTCTCTGTAGCCAGCATCAACAGTGCGAAGATGCCGCCAGCCGCCAGCGCGAGCCCCAGGCTGAATTGAATCGCCGCGCGCGGATTGCGCAAGAATAGCCAGAGCGATACCGCAATGCAGCTGGCATAAGCGAGCTGCTTGGTATAGCCGGCGCAAAGCAGCAAGACAAAGGTGGCAAGCAAGCGTCGCCTTGTATTGACCTTGGCGTCGAATGCGCTGGCTATAATCACGACGGCAAGGGTTTCGAACATCACCATGAGCAAATGCTGGCGCAGCAGCGGTCCGATATGATAGACATAATTGGATGACAAAAATGCCAGACCAGCGATGATGGCGGCCATGCGCTGCCCGCCATCGCGCAAAACCGCCCAAGCAATCGCAAAGGCGGTTACAAAGGTCGCGCCGAAAATCATCAGGCGGCCATACCAAAATTGCGCGCCAAACAATTTTACAAATGGGACCATCAACAGATGAAAGAGCGGAGGATAGCCACTGCCATAGAATGGGAAGACATCGTTGTCGCAGTAGGGGCAGCCGCCGCGCGCAAGCAAAACCGCGTTATTTAGTTCGAAGCCTTCCGCTTGGTCGTAATCAAATGGAAATGGGATGAGGGCGACGCCAAAAGCCAGGTAGACCAGAGTATGTACAAGCAGCAAGCAAAGCAGCATAATCAATAAGATATTTTGTATGCGTTGCATAGCGTTTGCTGTTCTGTCACAGAATGGCTAGCGAAAGAGAAGCGGCTTTGCTCAAATGCACCTGCGGCACAGTCTAGCACAAGGCGGTCTGAAATTGTCTAATCATCTGCCAGCGTTCCAAAAAGTGCACCGTCGATTTGCAGTCCGCTTTATCAATGACGCTTTGTCCGGCCCCCGCGGTGCCTGCCTGATAAATCTGATCGAATATGAGGACCATCACTTCCGCGCGGTATTCCGCCGCAGCTATTTCGAGATGAACGCTGGCGCGGATATGCCAAGCAAATCGCAGTGGAACACGCTCAAGAAGAAATTAAAACGGCGCAATCACAGTGTTTTTGTATTCCGCAAGTACGGGGCGATAAACTGCGGGAAAAACGCGGCGGCGAAGGGCGAACAAGACTGCTTATACCTCGACTTCGGCTTCTTGCCGGCATAAGCCTGGGCATGCCCTTATGCTTTCTTGAAATCTAGCTATTTTTGAAATCAATGAAACGATAGCCGACGCCGCGCTCGGTGATGATATATTGCGGTTTAGAAGGGTCTTCTTCTATCTTTTCGCGCAGATAGTTGACATAGAGCCGCACATAATGCGCCTCGTCGCGGTATTCATAGCCCCAGACTTTTTGCAGAATCTGATCGTGCGGCACTGTCCAGCCCGCGTTCCGAATCAGGTGATACAGCAGGCGATACTCCGTCGGGCGCAGCTTCACAGTCGCGCCGTCCACAATGACTTGGCGCTGGTTGAAATCTACGCTAAGCCGATCGTCAACGCGCAGAATGGCTTCTTCGGTTGATGGTTTTTCCAGACGCCGAAACAGCGCTTTGATGCGGCTTGAAAGCTCCCTTGGTCCAAAGGGCTTGGTGATGTAATCGTCAGCGCCTAATTCCAAACCCAGCACTTTGTCGTTTTCCTCGCCTTTGGCAGTCAGCATGATGACCGGAATATCGGAAAATTCGCGCAGCATGCGCAAGGTCTCGAAGCCGTCAAGCTCTGGCATCATGACATCAAGCAGAACCATATCTGGCAATTGCTTTCGCAGAGCCTCAAGCGCTTCCAAACCGTTATGCGCCTCGATTACCTGATGGTCTTCCAATTCGAGATTCATGCGAATGAAGCCAATCAAGCGCGGTTCGTCGTCTACAACCAATATCGTCTTGCGCTTGCGCTTCCGATTGATTGATGGCGCAGATTTCATATTTTGTCTATTCCTTCTTCATTTTAGCCCAGCCGCTTTGCGGCAGAACAGAGACCTTATCACTGTCGCAGGGCGACTGTGGCGAATTCCAGTGCTTATTGGGTTCGGCTTGGATTGCCATCGCCCCCCGGGACTTTCACAATGATGACGGTGATATTGTCCGTCCCCCCATTGTCATTGGCGAGGCTGACCAGTCGGTCGCAGGCTGCTTGCGGGCTGGCTGCTTCCAGCGTTACGCGCTTCAAGGTTTCGTTATCGACCAGGTCCCATAATCCATCGCTGCAAATTATCATCTGCGCCGCAGCCGGCAAAGCGCGAATCAATCTTTCGACTTTTAGGCTCTCATTCTGCCCGATTGCGCGGTATAGCACATTCTTCTGCGGGTAATTCTCGGCTTGTTTGGGTGTGAGTTCTTTCATCTCCAGCAAGCGCTGCACCAATGTGTGGTCAGTGGTCAACTGTTCGATTTCATCATTGTGGATCAAATAAGCGCGGCTGTCGCCCACATGCGCCAGATAAGCCAGATTGCCTACAATCGCCACTGTTGACAAGGTCGTGCCGCCGCCGGGCACGCCTTCAATTACCGCTAAATTGGCTTTTTCCGCCGCGGCGACCAGGGCTTCCAGAATCATCGTCTTTTCCGCGGCGCGGGAATTGCCCAGCAAGGGCATGTTAACACTGCGCAGCATCTCGGTCGCGAGGGTCTTGACCGCGATGCTGGCCGCTTGTTCGCCGTCGACATGCCCGCCCATGCCATCGGCGACAACAAAGAAACCAAAGTCGGGGCGGTTTTCCACGGTCATTGTATGCCACTGCATAGCGAAACAAGCATCTTCGTTATTGTCGCGCAGTTTGCCAACATCTGTCGCGATGCCATAGGACAAAGCGCTCCTTGGGACATTCTGCCGCGGCGGCTCGCGTTGCGGCGGAGTAGTAGCCGCGCGCCGCTCTTGTATTCCGCGCCGTTTTTGCAGCGGCTGAGCCTGCGTTTCTTTTTCGGCTCCGCTTTCGGGATTCGTTATTGTTTCAGTTTGCTCTAATTGCTCTGGAATCGGCTCGGGCGGCAATTCTTCCGTAACTTCGGCAACTTCAGCGTCAAAAAGCTGATCTTCGGAATCCGCGCTTGGCAGGGCAAATTCCGGCGCGTCGCCGATGCGTTCAACATGGAATATACGCCGAGGCTCCCTCTCACTCTCTTGTTGGTCTGGGGACCTGCCAAGAATACGCCGAAAAATGTTCACTGGTTTGTCCCAATTGTTACGAACGTTACGCTACAAATATGAACAAGGACCGCATCCGCGCAGATTGATTCGATCCACAACTCTTTTTGCTCTCGTCCGCGGGGCTGGCGCATGATTCCGACTGCTAGCTGTGGGCTTGCGCGCCCCGACCTGACGCAAGCGCATAGAAGTTATGAAACCTGACTTGTATAATTATATTTTAGCAATACCATTGGCGCAATCTTTGGCTTGCCAAGAAAACCGCCGCATGAGCTTTCCCCGAGCGCCGCTTTCAGCATACATCCACATTCCCTTTTGCGAGACGCGCTGCAGCTACTGCGCCTTTAATATCTATACCAAGCTCGAGTCGCTGGTTCCAGCCTATATCCGCGCGCTGCTCAAGGAGATTGAGATCGCCGCTGCGGATATGCAAGAGCGGGCGATTCATACCATCTACTTTGGCGGCGGTACGCCATCCTTGCTGGCGGCGCGCTATTATCGGGACATCCTGGATTTCTTGGCAAAGCGCTTCTCGTTGTCAGAGGACCTGGAAGTATCCATGGAATCCAACCCCAATGACATCTCAAGCGCGTATTTGAGCGACTTGCGCGCGATTGGCATCAACCGCTTGAGCATTGGCATGCAGTCGGCATCGGCAAGCGTCCTGCGCCTTTACGAGCGTCGCCATGACCTCGAGGCTGTCGAGCGCGCGCTGCGCTGCGCGCGGCAGGCGGGCTTCGAGAATGTGAACCTGGACATCATCTTTGGCGCGCCGGACGAGACGCTTGCGGAATGGCAAGGCACAGTTGGCGCGATCCTTCGCTATGCGCCGCAGCATGTTTCGATGTATGGTTTGGAACTGAAAGGCGGAACAGCTTTGCGCGCGCGCGTCGACGCCGGTGCATTGCCACAGCCCGATGACGATGTTTTCGCGGATATGTACGAATACGCGGCGCGCAGCCTGGAAGGCGGCGGCTACGCCCAATACGAGATAAGCAATTGGTCGCGCCCGCATTTTGAATGTCGCCATAATTTGCAGTATTGGCGCAATTTGCCTTATCTCGGCTTCGGGGCAGGCGCGCACGGCTTCGCCGGTGGCATTCGATATGTCAACATTGCCCATCCCAAACGTTATATCAAAGCGCTAGAAGCGCGTCCTGGTGGGGATTATGCTTTCCCGCTCTCGCCGGCTGTGGCGAAATCGACCCCAGTCGCCGCGCGCGATGACCTGTATGAGACGGTCATGATGGGCATCCGGCTAACCCGCGAGGGCTTGCATCGTCCGACATTTCAAAAGCGCTTCGGCTTGGACATGCCCGACATGTTCCCCGAGGGCATGCAAAAATTGCAGAGCTTGGGCTTGATTCTTGTCGAAGGCGACCGCGTGCGCCTGAGCGAGCGCGGCCGGCTCTTGAGCAACGCGGTAATCCGCGAGCTGGTTTAGCCGATTTGATCGATATGCAGCATATCGGCATCCCGCAACTGGTCTATATTCCGCGAAGCCGTGCACAACATGGCGATGCGCAACTGCGCCTTCAGTTCGCGTATCAACTGGTCAAGCGCTTCGGCGGATTCGTCAGCCGCGCTTAGGAAGGGGCTGGCAAGTCCAGCCAAACTCGCGCCGAAAGCGATTGATTTGGCTATATCAAGTCCATCGCGCAAACCGCCGCTGGCGAATATCGGCAAGTCGGGCGCAGCTGACAGCGCAATAATCAGCGCCTCGGCTGTTGGGATGCCCCAGTCGGCGAAGCTGCGCGCCACGCGCGCGTGGAAAGCCGTGGGCGCGCGATGATATTCCACTTCGCTCCATGACGTGCCGCCCGCCCCAGCTACGTCAACCGCCGCAACGCCCGCCTTGGCTAAATCGGCTACATTTTTGGAAGAAAAGCCCCAGCCAACTTCTTTGGCAATAACTGGAACCGCAAGCCGCTTGCATATCGCCTCAACTTTCTTTAGGAGCCCGGCAAAATTGACATCGCCCTCGGCTTGAACTGCTTCCTGCAAAACATTGAAATGTAGAATCAGCGCGTCTGCCTCTGCCATATCGACTGCCTTGCGGCATTCTTCAATGCCATAGCCATAATTGAGCTGCACAGCACCGAGGTTGGCAAAAAGCAGAATATCCGGCGCGACCTGACGAACATGAAAGCTGCTCGCCAAGGATTCATCTTCTAGCGCGGCGCGTTGCGAGCCCAAACCCATCGCTATCCCATGTTCTTGCGCAGCCTCGGCAAGATTCCTGTTGATACGTTTAGCGGCTTCGGTGCCGCCTGTCATTGAAGAAATCAAAATGGGCGATTGCAGCATTTTGCCAAATACTCGCGTCGATGCATCGATATCATGCAAACTTAACTCTGGAATTGCTTGGTGAGTAAAACGATATTGTTCAAAGCCGGTGCTGATGCGGGGGAATTGCACATCCTCCTGCAGGTTGATGCGAATGTGGTCCGATTTGCGGTTTTCGGTTGCGGAAGTTTCCGTGACTTTAGGCATGGTTTGGTGTTCCCTATATTGTTGCGGTTGTCGAACCTGTTCACCGCCGCATCATCGTACTGTCGATGCTTAGACCTGTCAATTCTGCGCGCGCCAGCATATAGCCTAGCGCGGGAAGTGATACAAGGTATAATTATTGCTTGTGTGATTGCGAATGATTCCGTTGGGGAGGAGTGTCCAAGATGGCGTCTATTGAAGATCGGGTCAAAGGAATCGTGGTCGAGTTGCTTGGTGTGGAAGAGGATCGGGTTATTAGTGCCGCGAGTTTCCGCGATGATCTGGAAGCCGACTCGCTCGACCTGGTAGAATTAATCATGGCATTTGAAGAAGAATTCGGCGGCGAAATCAGCGATGAAGACGCGCAGCGAATCGAAACTGTTGGTCAAGCCGTGGAGTATATTCAATCCAATATGGAATAATCCATTTCACAAGAAGCATATTCTAAAGCGAACGAGGCAGTGATCGCTGTCTCTTTTCATTTTCGGCTACCAACTGAAGTAATCCGCGGCTACGTCTCATTGCAAGAGATGCAAGAGATGCAAATTATTGTCCCTTGCATGCAACTCGAGTAACTGCCGCATCGTCTGCGCTTGGGCGCGGCTTTGCCGTGGGGGTTGCCAAGCCGCCGCTTCACTCGTCATATCTGCCCGTCATAGCCGCCGCCGGAAACCCCACAGCGCATTGAGGCTGATAGCGGCATAAGCAGCTAGGCATATCCATAAGCCGCCGCCGGTCTCGCCTTGCTCCAAGGTAACATGATACAAATCCAGCGCTTGCGACTGCCCCAAGATTGCGCTTACGATGCCCAATATGGCAATCAAAATCACAACGAAGGGCTGGAAATTCGCGGGCATTAAGCGACGCAGTCCAGGCAGTCCAATTGAAAAAATGATTGTCGCCAAGGCAAGAGCAGCCTGCTGCTGGTAATTGGCATCGCCGCTGTCGCGCAGGAATTCCCAGGGCGGGAGTTGAGCCACTGCCAGCAAGAAGACACATAAAATAGCGAGCAAGCGCTCCTTAGGGCTGCTAGCCCATAGCGCGACGAGGGCAGCGATAATGGGCAGCTGCGCGCGCAGCAGCAAAGGCGTAATCAAGGGCGGCAGGGCATGGCGCTGGCTTGGATGCAAGCTCGTCCATTCGGCCAAGTCAAATGCGTTGAGCGTCATCGCCGAATTCGTGGCGATCACCCAAGGCAGCAGGTAAGCGACCAACGCCAAGACCAATGCCAAAAGGAAGAGCAAGGGCGTCGCGTACCCGCGCGCGTTTTCATGGTTATTTTCCATGCTGATTAGCCTTGTTCATTTTCCATGTCTATCGCATTGTTTCAATCGCTATGTTCACAGTCATTGATGGTCTCGATTCTTTTTCGCGCGCTGGAGAATCCTCATTGTGCGAGCATGCCATCATATATTGACTTCAGCTGGCGGGCTGAACGCTCCCAAGTGAAACGCTTGACACGTTCGCTGCCGGCGGCAACCAATCGCTGCCGCAGCGCCGCGTCGGTCAAGAGGCTTATTATGGACGCGCTAATCTCATCGGTATCCAGCGGATTGACCAGCATGCCCGCGGTCGCGGCGACTTCTGGCAGCGACGATACATTGCTCGTTATCACCGGTGTTTCACATGCCATCGCTTCCAGTATCGGCAGCCCAAATCCCTCGTACAACGAGACCGCCAGCAGCGCGCGCGCGCCAGAATAGAGCGCGGGCAGGTCTTCATCCGGGACGAAGCCCAGGATATGCACGTTTTCTTCCAGCTCAGTTTCTCTGATGCTGCGATACATTTCGTCTTCGAGCCAGCCGCTGCCGCCGCAAATGGCATAATGCAAGTCTGGCGCATGATGGCCTATTTGGGCTATGGCGCGGATTGCGCGGCTGTAGTTTTTGCGCGGCTGAACAGTACCGACCGACAGGATATATTTTTTGTCGGCCAGATTATGCCGAGCCAATACATGCTGCCGAGCCCGCTCATCCGCCACGCGCGCGAAACGACCGTCTACCGCGGAATACAAAACGCTGATTTTTTCGGCGGGCGTCCCATAGATGTCGATGAGATCGTCTTTGGTAGCTTGGGAATCCGCCAGAACGTGATTGGCTCGCTGCACAGAGCGTGGCACGACTGCCTCCAAATAGCGCCGCAGTGACGCGCTGGCGGCCTCTGGCACACGCAAGAAGGACAGGTCATGCACTGTCAGCAGGCTGCGCGTCCGCGGCAGCGTTGGCGGCAAGACAAAGTCGGTGGCATGGAACAAATCGACAGCCCCGGTGAATACTTCGACCGGCAGCGGCAGCCGCGCGCGCTGCCAGATTCGCGCTAGCCAGCGCGGAGTCATGACCGTCGGCTGCCAGCGAAAGTTCGACCCAGGCGGTCGCGGGAGCTGCGCGCGTTTTGCCCCCGCGACAAAAAGACGGTAGTCCGTCACGGAATCCAACGCAGCCAGCGCTGTCGTCAATTCACGAACGTAGCGGCCGATGCCGCCACCTTGTTCGTAGGCGGGGCTGTAGTCGATGGCAATCCGAGACACGTTATTCGACGTCGTTAAATGTCCAGTAGCGGTTGGCGAGGAAGTTCCAAATCATCACGACAATGACGCCGATGAACTGCGAGATCATCGTGCCCAGTTTCAACTCGTCTTGCAGTACCGGGTTGTAATCGGCAAGTATGCCTTGAATCGCAGTCGTCGACCATGCGCCAAAGAAAGCGAAGGAACTCGTAATCCAGAAGGTTCTGCCAATCCAGCCAATCACGCTGACAATAGTGAATTGCGTCAATTGGCGGCGAACGGAATAAGACCTTGAATCTGGGTATGTCCAGAGGCGATTCCAGATGTAGTTGCTGCAAACCGCCAGCGTAAAGCTGATTGTAGTCGCGAGCGCCACATTCAGCGGCAGCGCCATGTTTTGTTCGTCAGCCGCCGGCAAGGCAGTTGACTGCAAAATAAATAGAATGCCGAAGTCAATGACAAAGCCCAGCATGCCGATGAAAGCGAATTTGATAAAGCGCTCAACTTCTTTCGCCCGTCTGTCGCCAAAGCGGCTGGCTAGGGCAATGATGAAGCGATCAATCGGTGTAGACAGGCCTTGCTCAGCGCGGTCCTGCGCCGTGGCCTCTGGTGTAAAGGCTTGCGTCATGGCTATTCCAGTAGCAGTTTGTAGTTAAGTTGCTGGTGTAAAATCGCCAGCATGCCTAATAATACACCAATATGCAGAAAGAGGTTGTTCACAAAGAGGTTGTCAAAAATGCTATGGACCGCCAGATAGGTCCAACTGCCAAGCAGAGCGATTATTATTGCCCGCGCGAATGAATCCGGATGGGCGCGGGCCCGCCAAGTTATAAGAAAAATCACAAGCCAGAAACCCAGGTAGGCGATCAAGCCAAGGATGCCGGTCTCCGCAAGCGTATTGAGATAAAAATTATGCGCGTGCCCTAAAGGCTGTCGCCAATTTATCAGGCGATACTGCTCATAGACAATCTCATAGTTGCCAAGCCCGACCCCCAGAATGGGCTTGGACTGCGCCATATTTAGCGCCGCCTGCCAATGGGCGATTCGTTCGACCACCGCGTAATTTTGCGGGCTGATATCCACGCCGCGAATATCTTCCATGGTCAGAAAATCGCCCGCGGAAGCCGTCAAGCGGTTGACAAGTGATTGCGGCAGCAAACCTGCCAGCCAAAGCCCCGCCATCAAAAGCGCTAGCCCCATGGCGGCGGCGAAGCCCCTTGTCGCGCGTTTGGGCAGCGCGAAGAGCATCACCGCCGCCGCTACTGCCGTGCCCAGCCAGGCGCCGCGGCTCCATGAAGCCAGCAGCGCGCTGGCAATCAAAGCCGCCGCCATCCCGAAACAAAGAAAAGTCCCCAAGGCATGCCAGTATATCGCTTGTCGCTTTTGATACACGGAAACAATCGCCGCCACCTGACTATACGCTGCCATCATTGCCAGCGGCAGCATAAGCCCCATGAAGCCGGCAAAGGGATTTGGCTGTCCAAAGCTGCCAAAAGCGCGATAAAAGCGCCCCAATATCATGAGATGGTCGGCACCGCTGCCGCCAAAAAAAATGTACAGCCCGACTAGCGCATTGGCTGTCGCGGCGGTCAGCAGCGCGAATACCAGCCAGCGCCAGTTACTTATTTTATTTACCGCGCCGCTCCTGCGATGAGATGGTTTGAAATTTTGTGTGAGCGCGGCGGACAAGCGGCTGTCTTGCGAAATCGTGAAATGCCATACAAATATCGCCATCAAGAGCCATTTAAGCCACTCGCGCAGCCAAGCGGAAAGCGATGCGCTGGTCCAAGACCCAAGCGCAAAAACGGCGCAGAGGCAGAAAAGCGCAGTGAATATGATGTTGCGCCGCAGGATAAGAATTGCTTGGCGCTGCGCGATACGATGCGCCAGCCACACTGCAAAATAAACAAGCAAGAGAATCTGACCTATATCTAGCGGCAGGTTAATTGCGGATTCTGTCGCAATCAGCGCGCGCAAGGGTGCCAAAACCAGCAAAACAACCAGCATTGCCACCGGGGAAGCCAGCGCTGCCAGCAAACATAATGCGACCAGGGTCAGGCTGAGGATTTCTGGTGTCGGGGATATGAGATTCGCGGCCGCGACGGCAAGCGCAATCGCAAGCCAGAAATTTCGACCGTGCAGCAGCCCCCGCATAGCTTGCATCTCAGGTGTCGGCGGAAATAACTTGACGAAAATAGTCGATTGTACGCGCGAGCCCATCTTCTAGCGCCACTTGCGGACGCCATGCGAGCAGATTGTGGGCGCGGCTGGCATCCGGTTTGCGCGTCTGAGGGTCGCCATCAATCCGCAGCCCCTTGTCAAAGACGATGCCAGCGGGATTTGCTGACACGCGGTTGACGACATGCGCGAAATCAAGAATGCTCACTTCGCGCGTTGTGCCGATGTTAACTGGTTCGACGAAACCGCTGTCTAGCAAGCGAACAACTCCTTCAATCAGGTCGTCAATATATTGAAAGCAGCGCGTTTGACTGCCGTCGCCATAGACGGTTAGAGCTTCGCCACGGATGGCTTGCCCGACAAAATTGGGCACGACGCGGCCATCGTCAAGGCGCATGCGCGGACCATAAGTGTTGAAGATGCGCACGACGCGTGTATCCATTTCGTGCTGGCGGTGATAAGCCATGACCAAGGCTTCGGCATAACGTTTGGCTTCGTCGTATACGCCGCGCGGTCCCACCGGGTCAACGTTGCCGGCATAGTCCTCGCTCTGCGGATGCACCAGCGGATCGCCATAGACCTCGGATGTTGAGGCGAGCAAAAAGCGCGCGCGCTTTGTCCGCGCCAAGCCCAAGGCGTTGTGCGTGCCCAGCGCGCCGACTTTCAATGTCTGTATGGGGTATTTGAGATAGTCAATCGGGCTGGCGGGGGAGGCGAAGTGCAAAACAGCGTCAATTTGTCCGGGCAGGTGGATGAAGTTGCTGACATCGTGATACACAAATTCGAAATGACAGTTGCCAGCCAGATGCGAGATATTGTCCTGGGTGCCAGTGATGAGATTGTCTACCGCCACGACACGATGACCGTCGCGCAAGAAACGGTCGCATAAATGCGAGCCGATGAAGCCAGCGCCGCCTGTTATGAGTACACGCAAGTTTCCGTATCCCCGCTATGATTGGACGGGCAAAGTTTACCACAATTCTTATGGCAACGGCACGGCTTGGCTCGTCCGCGCCAGGGCAATTGTAATTGCATTATAATTGGACTGTGCAATCCCTAGCTCACCCTAGCTCAATTCACGCAGCCGCGCGGCAGCCGCCAACTGGAACATGAAAATATAAGCCAAGTCGATGACAAAAACGCTGTTGTCAATTAAGCCATGCCCCAGCAGCGCCGCCATGCTGCCAAGCAGACCGAGCGCGACCGCAAAAGCGCGGCGGTCGCTATGCCTAAATCTGCTCAAGGCAAGCAGCACATAAGCCCAGAATGCCAACTGGATGACAATAAAGATGAATGGTCCCGCGATGCCAAGGCGTGTCCAGAAGTCAAGCAGAAAATTATGCGGGTGCGACAAATTCAAGTCCCATATCGCGTCGGGCTTTACGTATTTCCCGCTGAAATAATATAGGTATTGGTCCAAGCCAATGCCGGTAATGGGATAATCGCGGATGATTGCGATGGCGCTTTCCCATAAACGCAGGCGCAGGAAACTGGTGCCGCTGCTAAAGTCGAGGATATTGGCAAAGCGCGCCGAAACCTGCGTCAAAACAGCCAATCCAGCAGCAAGCGCTATCCCGATTGCCAATAGCGGGACAAATGCGCTCCGCCGGGCGTAAGCAAGCAGCACAGCCGCCATAGCCAGCGGGATTCCCAGCGCTAGCGCGCCCACACTCTGCGTCAGCAGCGCCGTGATGCCCATGACAAGCAGCGCTGAAGCCCATGTCCAGCGCGCGCGGCGCTGTCGGGCGAGCAGCAGCAGCGCCAGCGCGAAGGGAATCGACCTGCCAAGCAATAAGCCGACGTTGTTGGGCGACCCATAAACGGAAATGAGACGGCGCGCGCCTTCTTCGGCGACGATGACATCGTTGCCGGCGAAGTAGCGCAGCAATCCAATGACGCAAACCAATAGGGACGCGGCGACCAGCCCATAAACACAGCGCAATATGGTCCGCTGGGAAGGGCGGATGGCTCGGAATATCACGTAGAAGAGCAGCGGCTCCAAAATGAGCGCGCGCAGTTCCGTAGCCGCTACATCTGTATATCGCGCCCAGCTTAGCGAAAGAACCGCGACCAGGGCGATGCCAGCTACCGCGATGTCCAGCGTGTTGATGCGCGCAAGCAAGGCTTTTACATCCAGCGGATAGGCGCTGTTCGCCATTTGCAGCTGCGCGCCCAGCCAGACGAAGAGCCGCAAGCAGGCTGCGCTTGCGGTGATGAGTATCAGGATTTCCACCATCGGGAAAGCGTACTGATACAATTCGACTGGTGTCAGGAAAAATGGTGCCCAAAACAAAGTCAGAATCAAGCCCGTTTCCAGACGATGGTAAATCATGAAAAATAGGACCAAGCTGGCAATGATTGACAGCAAAAACCAAGGCGATAGATATAAGACGCCGCCAGTAGCCAATGCCAACAGGATATGAATCTCGTCGCGGACGAATAGGGCAGGGCGGTGGCTTGTCCAAGTCCCCAGCATGGCAAATAGCATAGCCAAAGACGCGAGGCTGCTAATCACAAGCTGCGCGGTTGCGGACAGACCGGCGACGACCAGCCCGAAAGCCGGCACCCAGCGCCGCCAAGGCAATGTCGCGCATGTCAGCAGGGTGATGGCAAGCGACAAAAGCGTCGCCAGCATACCCAGCCCAACCTGCCTAGCAAAGGCGGCCGACAGATTGCCGGAGCTAACAGCATAGCCGGCAATCGCCCAACGATTCCAGCCGCGGTCGGCCACAACGCGCAGGGAATGCGGACCGAGGATCAAATCGCGCGCGATGGGAATCAAATTTGTTTCCGGCCCATGCGATTCGCTGCGCAAGAAGATGTAACTGTTGCCATCCGCGTCTTGGGCGGTCGCGTTACTTGCTTTGCCGTCCACCGATGGGTACAGGAAAGCGATATAATCATCCTCGCGCAAGAGCATGGCGAGGTCGGTGCCATAGAAGTCGAATTCAAGCTGACTGTCGCTGGTCTCCAGCCAGCCGATATCCGCCCCCAATTCACTGAATTGCCAAACACCGCTGTAGCGCGCCTGCTGCGTGCGCGCGTGAAAGAGGCCGTTCTGCGCCGCCGCGGGGAAATCATAGCTTTGAATGGCAGTCAGCAATTCGGCGGGCATGCCGTCCGCTCCAATCAGCGCGAAGCCCCACTGGGCGCTGGCGCGGCCTACATTGGGCTGCCAATGGTGCAAGAACATCGCGCCTAGCCAGGGCAATTCGCGGTGCGCGCGGTCGAAGGCTTGTAACGTATAGCTTATCTGTTGCTTGGTGGAGACGCTGCCCCAGATGGATTGGTCGCCCGCCCAATCAGGCGGCAGGGCATTCCAGCCCCAATGGCTCGCCCAAAGCGGCGTCCTGCCGTCATTATGCGCCAGCATCACTTCGCGCAAGGCGACAATGCGAGAAAAGTTCAAGATGCTTTCATCAACGCGGCGGTCCAATGGCGAGCTGGAAAAACCGTATGGTTTGCCCGCTACAATGTCCATTAGCTCAGCCGCGCCAAGTTGATACAGCTTGTCAAGATAAATCAAGTCGCTGATATTCTGCGGTCCGGTCTCGGTGGTCGGGGCGAGCGCGGCCGCGATAATCTTTGCTGCGGCGTCCTCGGCGAGGATTCCCCGCCGGCCAGCGGCGAGCAGCGCCAGGTAATCCGCCGGCTGAGGCGGCAGCCTTCCCCACGCGTCAGCCAGGTTCGGCTCGTCCCAAATCTGATAATAATCCACGGCATCGCCATAACGCCGCGCGAAGCGCCGCGCGAAACGGGCAAAGGCGTCGAGCGATTGGGGTGGTGCCGTCGCCGTCGCCGCTATCCCTGGTGGCGATACGCGCGCCCATTGCGGCGAATGCGTGAGCACGACGACAGGTTCCAAGCGAGGATAATCGCGCAGCGCGGCAAATATCTCGTCCCAGCGCGCCCAATCGTACTCGTTCTCGCTATGCTCAATTTCATCCCAATAGACAAATTGCCGCAGCCAAATGAATCCGCTTGCGCTGATTAATTCGAGATTTTTCCGCAAGCTGTCATGATCGTACTGACGCAGGTCAACATTCACACCTGGTCTGGGCTGAGAGAATGGCAGATTCTGGTCCACCGTTGGGTCGACATAGCCGCGCAGTTCGAAATCCCGCAGGTGAATGCTGCCCAGTGTGGCGACCAAGCTGCCAGAAAGCAGCAGCAAACTGATTAGGACCAATAGCAACTGTCGCATTAGCGCGCCCAAACCGGATTGCTCGCGCCACCGTCAAATGTGATTTGGCTGCTTGCGCCGCTATTGATGTCAATCACCCAAATGTCGCCCAGGTATACAAGCGCGATATGCCGCGCGTCCGGGCTCCATGTCATGTCGGTGGCGCTTAGCCCGAAGTCGCTCTTTTGAATGCCAGGTTTATCGGCGTCCGGGAAGATGACGCGCTGATTGCTACCGTCGCGGTCGGCGACAAGGAGGTCGTATCCGCTGAAACTGCTATTGAAAGGTTCACGTGCTTGCATCCAAGCCAAATAGCCTGTTTGGCTACCTGCGCCCGGTTCGGCGACGCTCGGTGAAAAACTCGCAGCCGCCCACATCCCTACAGCCTGTCGCATGGTAGCTTTGAATGCGCCACCAGCCTCGAGGATGGCGAGGTTAAATACAGGACTGCTTGTGGCTGGTTCGCTGGCCAGCGCTTCGCCATGCGCGGTGGCGGAAATAAAGTTGCCGTCGGCAGACCATGACAGCTGAGCCAGCCAGACCCAAGACCCGGAAGTATTAAATGCTGGGTACTCTAGCAATGTTCTTACTTGCTTGCTTTCAAGCTCGACCAAGCCCACGCTGTCAGCCTTGACCCAGGCGAGCTGGTCGCCGCGCGGCGACCAAGCATAGTTGGTCCCCCACCATCCCAGCGGTCCGCCCCCGTCTTCTTCAATGATCTCTTGGATAGCAAGCGCGCGTCCGGTATTTCGGTCGATTTGCATCAGCCACAGGTTGTTAAGCGATTTCCACGGGGCGCGGCCCTGTCCCCGTTCGCCGGTCGAATAGGCGATTGTATTGTTTGAATCTGGACGCCATTGCGCGAAGAGAACGTCAGTTGGCACCAATTTGATAGGCTTGTCGGCCTCATCGACAGATACCATCCAAAGTTCATTAAAATTCTTGTCCGTCCCGCTGCTCGCTACGGTATAAAGCAGCGCCGAGCCGTCCGGGCTGGCGGAAAATACCAAAGAGTCCAGATTCTCGCTATAGCGCAGGGCGCGCTTGTTCACGGCATTGCCGCGAATGCTCCAAGCTGTCCCGTTATTGATGTAGCTCAAGCTGCCAGGGAGCGCGAGCGGCTCGACAGAACGGGCGGGACCTACAAAAACGATTTCGTCGCGTGGCTCGGTGATGATGGTCGGCTGACCGATGAGACTGCGCCCGGATTCAAGTTCATCTTCGAGCACGACGCTGTAACAGGCTTCGTGAACGCCATCCCGCCCAGCCTGGCTCAATCTCTCTTGCCCGGGGACAATGCCTTCATAGGGAATCCGCAGGCGCTGGAAGGGCAGGCTTTCGCGCTGGCAGCTTCGCTCTTCGCGCACGCGGCGCACCGTGACCAACATGCCATCCGCGAGCTGCATACTGGGGGGATGGCTGATTCGGTCCAGTTCACCCAATTCTATATTTGCGTTCTCCAGCAATTCTTCGACAGAAACCCGCGCCTCGTAGCTGAAAGCCTGCGTTTTGCCATCGGCAAGCAAGGCGACGGTCAAAGATTTTTCTTCAACTTGCGCGCGACAAGCGGCCAGGGCAAGCAAAACGCAGACGATAAAGCAGGAGCGGATCAATATAATGTCCCTTGCGCGGTTCCTTGAATCTTACTTATATCCTAGTCTATTTTCTTGCCAGGACAAATATCCGCGGATGCAAGCCGCTCAGCGTTATTTTGGTTTCGGAAAGCTGATGCCAGTTCGAGCGCGCGATGCACTTGCGCAGCAGACTGAGCTCATGTGTCAGGAGAATCAGCGCTGTGTCCGCTTTGGCAAGCCGATAGGCTTCGCGCAGCAGCAAGGGATAGAGCCGCAAATTGTCGGCATGCGAGCCAACCTGTCCGCCAAAGGGCAAATCAGCGTAGATACGATCCAGCGCGCGCGATGGCAGCGGGACGCGCCCCACGTCGGCTTGCAGCAGGCTGACCCGCTGCGCCGTGTCGGACAAATCCAGATTCCGTTGTGCCGCGCTAAGCATGCTGGCGCTGTTATCGAGCGCGAATAATTTATCAGAGGGTTTGCTCTGCGCATGTTCCACTAGAATTGTCCCAGTGCCGCAGCATAAGTTAAGGACGCATTCCTGGTTGGCGCTGGGCTGGATTTGGGACATGGCGTAAGCGACTGTCGCGTTCAGCGCGCCAGGCACATTGATGGCTCGCCAAGCGCGCTTTGACAGCGGGCGCGGACCCAAACGCACGAGAACTTCCCAAGCCGAGCGGTCAACTGGTCTTAGCAGGCGCAGATATAGTTCGCCTTTGTCTCCATCCGCCAATTCAAGAACAAGTGATTTCGCCAATTCGCCTTTCAGGCGTCTTAGCACCCGCGTATTCGCGCCCGCTGCGCCGATGCCCAGCCTGGGATTGCTAACTGACCAGCCGCGCATGGCAGCCCGCAGGATAGCGGTCAAGCGCGTGAGATGCTGATGGCCCAGCAGCGCTTTTGGACGCGGGACTTCAAAGCGATGCGCGCTGTAGACGGCAATTACCGAGCGCAAAGTTAAGAGCGGTCGCGCCTTGCCCGCAAAGCGAAAGCGCATGAAACCCGGGCGCAAGGTAAGAATACTATGCGGGATGATGCCGCCAATGGTATTGAGCTCGTCGATTACAAAGGCTTCTAAACCCGGGACACATTCTACTTCGTATTGCTTGGGCAGACTTGTTCCCGCGCGCATAAATGCACCCTTTCTGGAATGAGTGATTGCAAAAGCGACAACCGTGGCTATGTTGGAAGTGTATCCAATTCGGATGAGATTCACTCAACAGGAGTGGCAAATCCCAAAAAATAACAATTTGCTAGGGGCGATTCGAAACCTTGTAGCGCGTGTGGCGCGTGGAGCGCGTGGGGGCATGGACACAGCCCTGCGATACTGCCCGTCAGTCATCCTAATCTCATTAGTTTTCTTCGCGTCGGGCGGCGCTTCGGATCGCCCCAAGCGGTTTTGGGGTGAATGCTGTTTTTTGATGCAACAGAATGGACACACTTCCCAAGGCTATCGCATTTTGCGCTATCACATTCTGTGCTTGGGTGGCCGCGCGCTAGCATCAGCTGCCATGCCGCTTACCTGCGCCGCCAACTGTTGATGTCATTGAGGTTGACGTATGCCGGACCCGGTGGCAGATAATTGCCTTCGCATTCCTGCGCGGTGGCGGGCAGATTGGCGCGCGGCACGAGCATGGCAGCTTCGGGGTTGAAGAAATTCCACGCGGCGCGGGAAATGTCTTCAACGAGGGGCCAGAGCTTTTCGTAATCCTGGAATTCAGTTTCTTCCCACAAATACACTGAAATGACATAATGGCGGCCGTTCGGCGAATACACCACCCCGGCGTCGCCAACGGTGTCGAATATCCAGCCATTTTTATGTGAAATGCGCGCGCTTGGCGGTAGGCCGCCTTGCAGCAAACGTTCAAGATCATTGGCGCTGGTCAGCTCTAGCATTTGGCGGCATTCTTGCGCTGTTACCTGAGCGCCGGGGAAAGCAGTGACCAAGCCCGAGTCAAACTGCGCGCAATCGTAGAGCAGGGTGAAAAGCGTGCCCATGTCTTCGGCAGTGGTCTGATTAAATGGATCGGCACCGGTAACATAAGTTTGATTTGGCGCTGTCTGCGGCGCTTGAATCGAGCCAAGGACTTGCCCTTCTACGCCGAGAAAAAAGGGCGCGGAAATGAAGGAATTGAATGCCCCCACTTTTTGCAGCGTATCATTGACACTTTGTATGCCGACGAATATGTCGCCGCCGCCGATGATTTCCATCAACAGATTTGAGGAAGCGTTATTGCTGCACAATAGCGAATTAGCTAGCAGCCAGGCTTCATCCTGCGATGGACTGGCTGACCGCGCGCGGAAGAAATCAATCATGATTGGCAGCTTGATGGTGCTGGCTGCGGAATAAGCGACATCGCCGAGAATGTTCAACTCCCCCCCGCCGATTAAGTCCAGGATAAATATCGAAGCGACGGTACTTTGTCCATCGTAGATGAAACCAACTTGGTCTAAGTGTTCGATTATCATTTCGCGCAAGGTCGCTAAAGACGGGTAGACCTTGTCAATTGCATTTACCGGCAAAGCGACTGCGCGGGAAGTCGAAGAATGCAGTGAAATGTCGATGGCTTCCATCGCGGCGGCGATATCGAGGGAATAGCCGCTTTCGCCCGCGTAGACAGTTAATGTCTGCAAATCGTAGCCGGGCAAGCCTGGTGGGCTGCCATAACGCAGCGAGAGGTCCTGCAAGAAGGCTTCCAATGCGTAGCTTTGATAATCCGCAAGCAGTTCAATCTCTTTGGAGACAACCAATTCGTTGCCCAAGAGATAGTCGAGAAAGCGCCGCCAAAAGCCGCCGTCGGTCTCGCCCGAAGCCATCGCGTCCGCGAGCATAGGATCGCTGCTTATTCTCCAACCGATTTGGTCTGGGTGCAAACGAATCGGATGCGGCTGCCCGCCCAGGGCATCGGGATAAAGCAAGATTAGCGGCTCGGCATAGACGCTTTCCCAACGCGATACCGCATCCCGACCGCTCAAGCCGCTGACATTCACCCCAGCGACAATGATGCCGGACGGCAGCAGCTCTTCGCGCCGACTGAAAGCCACCAGCTCGTAGGCGAGGATAGCAGCGGCGGCGAGCAGCAAAAGCAGCGAAATAGAAAAGAGCAGCGAAAAGCGACCTTGGCGGCGGCGGGAGGTCAGTTGCGCTCCCATTTCTCCCCTCGCGCGCCGCAGCCGACTGCTATTTTGATGGACTGACGGTGGAACTCGTGCAGGTCGGGCAGATCATCTGGGTCGACCCAGCGAAAATCGAGCAACTCCATACTGAGCTTGCCGACAGGGCTAAGCGAATTGCATAAGAAAGACAGATCAATATGGTTCTTGAATGATTTTGCAGCATGCAAGACTGTGGCAACTTCGGCCGCGAGTTGGAGTTCTTCGCGCAATTCGCGCAATATGGCGTCGGCTGGGTCTTCATCATCGCCAATCCAGCCGCCCGGCAGTCCCCAGGGCTTACGCGGGTGGTAAGCATGCTCCACGATTAATACTCTTCCTTGCTCATCCAGCACAACGCCAGCCACCCCGACCGTGTAGCGGGATTGCAACCGGCGAAAAAAGAGATAGGGAAGGCGAACCAATGCGGGGAAGCGGCGTATCAAGGTCGCGAACTGTCGGGACACGGAAAAAAATCTCGTAGGGCTGGGTTCAATGCGAGTCTAGCTGCGCGCAAATGTATCGTCAACGGCAAAGTCCAAATTATCAGTGCCGCATCAATTTATATTTTATGCGCCGAGCACTCCGAGGGTCCGAGTCTAGGCTGCCAGGGCACCCCGCGGCGCTTAGAGGAATTGTGGCGCGATTACAGTCATAGCCGCATTGATTGCCGCCAGCCCAGCGCGATTTTGACGGCGTAAAGTTCATGCCGCAAATTAGCCTTATGCTATACTGATTAGTCTAATGATTTGCTGCCAAGCGCATTTTAATGAGGGAATTTAGCGCGCGATTGCGTGAATCCCCATGCCGAAAAACAAATGCTTTTGTCACGAGAATCTTAGCGCGCCTTGGGATGGTCTCAGTTGCTGCAGCTTCCTGTCAATTTCCTTGACCTATTAATTGAATCGCCTGGCGACCTGATTTTTTTTCTGCTTGTATTTGCATTAAGTCAAGCTACGTTATTCCTTGCTTTTAGCTTTCGTACTCGCTTCGCGGGAGAACAAGCGGCATTTCGATATGTTTTGGCGGCGATTGCTCTAGTTGGCATCTGGCTGGCTCTGATGGGGCTGGCATTGTTCTTGCTCGGGTCATCTAGGGGCGCGCCAATGCTCATGCCGCCGATGGAGCGCTTGGGCATGACGCTCTCGCTCTTGTTTGTAACTTGGGCTTTTTTGAGCCTAGACAACAGCCAGCCAGGTCCGCGTGCATCCCTTTGGTTTGGCGCGGCAATCGGCATCATATTGCTGCTATTCCTTTTTACTGCCAGCGACTGGTTCGACAAATATACAGCCGGCAGCATGTTTAATTCGAGTGAATTCGCCGTTATATGGTCGATTTTGCCGCTGGCTGTTGGGCTAGTGGGTTTTTCCGCTGTTGCTTTCCGCTTTGATAGAATCGTCGACGCGCCTTTGAAATGCCTCTTCTTTTTTTTAATTATCCTGGGCAACGGCTGGGACAGCTGGCAGTTTGCGAATTCCGAACTGACCGGCAGTTTGACAGGTAGTTATCTCGGTGGCGCGCGTTGGTCATATCTTGCAGGGCTTGCCCTAGCACCGGTTGTCATACATCGGCTGATTGTCGGGTCGCTGGATCGCCTCTTGTTGGAAGCCGAATCCGCGAGCGCCCGGGATATTGTTGATGCTAGCGATTCCACGCAGGATAGCCAGGCGCCTGCCAATCCAGCGCGCACTGACACATCGACAGCGGCACTTGACAACAGCCAGCTATTAAAAGCTATGGACATGATGATGAATAGGGGCGAAGAAGCCGGCCGCCCACAGCAGATAATTGCCGCCGTCGTCGAATTGCTAGATGCGGAAGTCTGTCTCTTGCTGCGCATGAATGACGCAGCCTACGCGACGGTCATCGCGAGCCTCGACAATGTGAAAAATCAAGCCATGAACGGCATCACCTTGAGTTTGGCGAAGCATCCGACATTTGTTGACGCGGCGCGGCGGCGCGAACAGCGCAGCTTGGCGGCTGATACCCAGCCTGAAGAAGTTACGGCGCTCTTCCACGCTCTGAAGATTGGCGGCGGCGGCGCTTTTACAATCCAGCCTATCGCTTATGAAGACAAAGTTCTGGCGATGTTGCTGGTCGCTTTGCCCTATCGCCAAGCCGAGTTGAATCCCGACCAACGAGCCTTATTGGGCGAAATAGGCAAAATGGCGGGCATCATCCTAGCTTGGCGTGATGAGACCTCGGCGGACCCAACCATGGCGCAAGAGTGGAGCGAAAAATCCCGAGCCGCAGAAATTGATGCGCAGGAAGAGTATGGCAAGATGAACGACAATACGAGGGATGAAAAGGCACAGCCTGTCGACAGCGACAATTCAGCCGAACTGCGCGAGCAGCTCAAGCAATTGAAAGCCGATCATGACTCGCTTTTGAACCAGCGCGAGGAAATGCGGCGAGAATACCAAGCGCTCTTGCAACGTTTTGAAACCCGCGGCGCGGACAATCGCGCGCTGAAAACTCGGATTGGGAATTTACAGCGCCAATTGGAACTCGGCGCGGCGCGGCGCAGTGAACTAGAGCGCAAGATCAGCGAGCTGTCCAGCGAAAGAGATAATCTCCTGCGCATCCGCGATCAACTGACTGCGCGGCTGTCTGTGGCATTAGCGGACAATGCTGATGAATCGGCAGAGATGCAATTGCGTGCGCGACTGCAAGAACTGCAGGGAACAGTTTCTAGGCTGAATGACCAGCGCGAGCAGCTAAGGCTAGAGCTGGGCGAGGCGGAAAATGCCCTGGCAGCCGCCAACAAGGAGCATGCCCAGCCGGCAGATCCAAGCGCAGCGGAGGCATATCGTCAACTGGCAAAATACCAGCCTGCGCTTGAGCTTGTCCGCGAGATGGGCATGCCCATCGCCGCTATTTCGGACTGCGCCGAGATTCTCTTGCAAGAGTCGCTAGGCATCTTGGGCGCGGCGCAGCTCAAGGTCGTACAGCGCGTCGCCGCCAATCTAAGCCAATTGACGACATTGCTGGCTAGACTGCTACGATCCGGTTACGATGAAAACGAAGAACTGGTATTAACTTACGCAGAAATTGACATTGTTGACTTACTGGACGAGACAATCACCGCGCTTTCCGCCGATATTCGTAAAAAGCGCCTGGCGCTGGAGTTGTCGGTGGGCGATGGCATCCCGCAGGTCCGCGCCGATTCGAATTGTATCAAGCAGGTCTTGCGCCATCTGCTGCAGAATGCTTGTGATGTGTCTGGGCAAGGCGCGCCAATACTTGTTAGCGCGGCACTGCTGACGAAGCCAGCGCCAGTTACTGGTCGGGCGACTGCTGGTCAGACAATTGCTGGCAGACCAGCCGAAGTTATTCGCATTAGTGTTGCGGACAATGGCGGCGGCATCTCGTCAGAAGATCTGCCACGTGTCTTCGCCCGCAAATACCTGCGCGAAAACCCAAAGATTGAAGGATTGAGCGATACCGGTGTTGGCATGACCGTTGCCAGAGCCTTTGCCCGCGCGCATGCGGGCGATTTATGGATCGCAAGCGAAGCGGGAATGGGCTGCGTCTTTCACTTTGAATTGCCGGTTGAATTGCCGGTAGATTTGCCGGCGCGGCCAATGCCATCAGTTGGGAAGTAGCCATGCGCCGCAACAAGAGCAAAGAGCTTGTTGTCGCGCTAGTTGTATTGGCGATATTACTATTTGCATTGCTATTCGCAATTTTGCTATCGACCGCTACGCGCGGGATACCCGCGCCAAGTCCAAGTCCCGTCATAAGCGAGCGCCCATCCCAGACCCCCATTGCCGAAATTAGCGCGACCATTGCACCAAGTGCGACTGGCTTTGAATCTGCAATGCCACTTACAATAACCGCCAGCGCGACCGACCTTCCCGCTGCCACCGAGGGCGAGGCTGCGAGTCCAACTTTTGCCGCATCCGCCAGCGCGAGCCCCGCGCCTGTAATGACTGCGGCAGCAACACCAGATAAACCTATTGTTATTCCGCCGGCTTCAACCGCGGCTAGGCCGACGCCGCTTGCCGCAAGTTCCACTCCGGATAGGTCCATGACATCGGCTTCCGCAACGTATTCGGCTGAACAAACTCAACAAAGTGAAGGAGCTGAACAAAGTGAAAATCGCGTTCAGCAAACAGAGCAGATTGATAAGGCTTTAGAAACAGCTACCGCCATTCTCGTCGTAGGAGAAGCGCTAGGCGATGCGCCTGCAAGCGCGAGCCCGGCGACCGGCATTGAAGCGACAGAAGATGGACCGGACGGTAACTTGGGTCAATTTGATGAAACACCCGCTTCGATAAGTGCTACTGCGCTGCCTATCAGACGGACGCCAGTTGTAATCGTGATGACAGAGCAGCCACCTACAATCTCTGCGACTCAAAGGGCATCAAGTCCAGCCTCAGTGGAAACAGCGCTGCCAGAATCGCCCAGCCCAATCGCGCGCGCAACTATCTTGACCCCGTTGGGATTCAAGACCGCGACAGAATCAGCTAGCCCAACCGCGACTGACGAGCGCGCGCCGGCTGAAACCGTCGCGCCTGAAATGCCCGCGAGCAGCGCGACTAGCGTGAAGACGTTGGCAACGGCAACAGCTACATCTATCGCAGATATCGCAGAAGCTACTGATACGGACGCTCATGCTGACACACAAATCCCGCCCGCGACTGACGAAATCGCGCCGGCTGAAACCGCTGCACCTGATTTGCCCGCAAGCCGCGCGACTAGCGTGAAGCCGTCTGCAACGGCAACAGCTACCACAGCTACCCTTCGCGCAGAAGCTACCGTTGCAGACTCTAATGCGGACACTCAATTCCCGCCCGCGACTGACGAGCACGCTCTAGCAGAAACCGCTGCGCCTGATATGCCCGCAAGCCGCGCGACTAGCGTGAAGCCGATGGCGACGGCAACAGCTACCACAGCTACCCTTCGCGCAGAAGCTACTGTTGCTGACACTCATGCTGACACTCAAATCCCCCCTGCGACTGAGGAAATCGCGCCGGCTGAAACCGCTGCGCCTGATATTCCCGCAAGCCGCGCGACTAGCGTGAAGCCGATGGCGACGGCAACAGCTACCACAGCTACCCTTCGCGCAGAAGCTACCGTTGCTGACACTCATGAGGACTCTCAAATCCCGCCCGCGACTGAGGAAATCGCGCCGGTGAAAACCGCTGCGCCTGATATGCCCGCAAACCGCGCGACTAGCGTGAAGCCGTCGGCGACGGCAACAGCTACCACAGCTACCCTTCGCGCAGAAGCTACCGTTGCTGACACTCATGCGGACACTCAAATCCCGCACGCGATTGAGGAAATCGCCCCGGCGCAAACCGCTGCGCCAGATTTGCCCGCAAGCCGCGCGACTAGCGTGAAGCCGTCTGCAACGGTAACAGCTACCACAGCTACCCTTCGCGCAGAAGCTATCGTTGCTGACTCTCATGCGGACGCTCAATTCCCGCCCGCGACTGACGAAATCGCCCCGGCGGAAACCGCTGCACCTGATTTGCCCGCGAGCAGTGCGACTAGCGTGAAGCCGTCTGCAACGGCAACAGCTACCACAGCTACCATTCGCGCAGAAGCTACCGTTGCGGACGCTCATGCGGACACTCAATTCCCGTCTGCGACTGAGGAAATCGCGCCGGCTGAAACCGCTGCGCCTGATATGCCCGCGAGCCGCGCGACTAGCGTGAAGCCGTCGGCGACGGTAACAGCTACCACAGCTACCATTCGCGCAGAAGCTACCGTTGCTGACACTCATGCGGACACTCAAATCCCGCTCGCGACTGAGGAAATCGCGCCGGCGCAAACCGCTGCGCCTGATTCGCCCGCGAGCAGCGCGACTAGCGTGAAGCCGTCGGCGACGGCAACAGCTACCACAGCTACCCTTCGCGCAGAAGCTACCGTTGCTGACACTCATGCGGACACTCAAATCCCGCTCGCGACTGAGGAAATCGCGCCGGCTGAAACCGCTGCGCCTGATTTGCCCGCAAGCAGCGCGACTAGCGTGAAGCCGTCGGCGACGGCAACAGCTACCCCAGCTACCCTTCGCGCAGAAGCTACCGTTGCTGACACTCATGCGGACACTCAAATCCCGCCCGCGACTGAGGAAATCGCGGCAACTGCAACAAGCGCAGGGTCCGTCACCCAAGCTGAAATCACAGTCCTAGTTCAGCGCGCAGCGACTTCGACATCCACTGCCACTGGCATCCCTGAAACCGAAACCATCGTTCCTGCGATAAATACAGCAGATGCGCCAGCGAGCCTTGCGCTTTCACCGACCGCGGAATCGCGCTCAACTGAGCACTTGACAGCGACGATGACAGCTTCCTTAGCGCATACGGCGTTGCCAGCGCAGACCAACATGGCTGCCTTGCCTGAATCTGTACTCACCCTTACGCCAGGAGTTCAAGCCAGCGCCACTGCGACCAGGCTGCCGCTGGTCTATTCAAGGCTGGTGCCGACGCCGACTGCCTTTGGAATCGCCCCAGCTGCGGAAGGAGAACCCTGCCAAACAGCGCTTGATTGGCTGCCCTACCAAGTTGCGGAAGGCGACAGCCTGCTCGCAATCGCGCAAAGCATTGGCGTAAGCCTCGTCGATATTCAAAATGGCAATTGCTTTGAAGCAATCCGAGGCCTGCTGACGGACGAGACCATATTATTGCCGGCAGTGCCTCGCGTCCCGCCCGCGACAACTGTGCCAATTTTCCCGGATGCCGCGTATCAAGCGGAAGTGATTGGCTGCGAATCGGAGTCGGCGCGTATCGCAGCGCCGCTTGCCTTGCAAGAGATACGCGGGATATTTGAGGTCGCTGGCACGGTAAATTTGCCCGAAAATTCGAAATACCGTCTTGAGGTCCGTCCCGCTTGGTCGGACAAATACTTTCACTATATTGAGGGATTCGAGTCCCATTCCGATGATGTCATTGCTTTGATAAATAGCGAAGTATTTGGCATTGGCTTGCACTGGCTGCGTTTGAGCATTGTGGATGAACGGGGCGCGCTGTTGCATGACACAATTTGTGCCCTGCCAGTCCTATTTTCAGCGCCGTAACTCAAAGGAAGGGCAGATGCGAAAAAAATTGGGTTTGCGCTGTTACCGCGCCTGTTAGTTTTCTGACAAGGCTTTCTGACAAGGCAATGGAGTCATCATGGCAACTCTTCGTACAATTTTGCGCTTATCGCTCAAGCTCCTAAGCTATCTGACGATAGCATTGCTGCTTTTGGCGACGCTTTGGACGCTTTTGCAAGCGCTTGACCAGTGGAGCGAGCATCGGCAATACAGCGCGACCAGGGATGCCCGCCAGCGGTCCTATCGGGCAACTGGCACAGCGATGGCGACGCAAGCCGCCGCCGGCAGCTTGCGCGCAGAATCACAGATTGTATTGATGCAGCAGGTATTCGAAACCAGTACTCCTAGCCCGCAAAAGCCTACCGCCATAGCGACCGCGCGTACCAATCCCGCGACTGCCCAACCGGTCAATTTGCCCAGGCTCATCTTGCCCGCGGATCCTGCAGCGGGGCTCGAGCTTGCTGGCACCGCTGTGCCTACGCGCGTTCCTTTTATTCCCCGCGAATACGATTTGATAAATATCATTTTGCTGGGCGGCGATGACGAATTGACTGATGACCAGTCCGTGCGGACGGATACCATGATTATCGTATCCTTGAACACGGAAACCGGCACGGTATCCATGATAAATCTGCCGCGCGATTTATTCGTTTACATTCCTAGCGGCAAGATGGGACGGCTTAATACAGCATTCGGTATTGGCAGGAATATCGGCTGGCAGCCCGATGGCGGATTTGGGCTGCTGCGGCAGACCATCTTTTACAATTTCGGGATAAACGTTCACTACTATGCGCGCGTCAATTTTTCCGGCTTCAAAGCCATCATTGACCGCCTCGGCGGCGTCGATATCGCCGTCGATTGCCAGTACCGCGATCTCTATCCGGTCTCGCGCACGGCAACCGGCGTTGCCGAAGGCAGCGAATACGACTGGCGCACTTTGGACGTCGGCTATTATACATTCGACGGCTTTGATGCCCTCTGGTATGCGCGCACCCGTCGTTATACGGATGACCTGGACCGCGGACGCCGCCAGCAGTTGCTGTTGCGCGGGATGTGGCGCCAAGCGCGCAGCAACGGGCTAATCAGCACTGTGCCCGCGCTATGGGGCGAGCTGGAAGCGGTGGTAGAGACCAATATGTCCTTTAACGTCATGCTGGGCTTGCTGCCATATTTGCTTGAGCTCGACCTCGACCGCATTCAAAACTTCACCTTCCACCGAAAATACCATACCCAGAATTGGCAGACGCCCAGTGGTGAATCTGTGCTATTGCCGGTCTATGAAACTGTAGTGGCGCTTATGCGCGCATTTTATACACCGCCATCCGCCAATCAAATGGCTTTATCTGGTCCAGCCATCGCTGTTTACAACGGCTCTGGCAACGAGAACTGGGACCTGGTCGCGAGCGAACGCTTGCGCTGGGGGGGCTATAATGCCGTGGCGCATGGTCCCCTGGCAAATGGCGAGCTCCTAGCAAGCAGCAAGCTGATAGACTATGTTGCCGCGAGCAAAGGCAGTTTGACGCCGGGCATCACCCGGGCGCTGAATATGACGTTGAAGCAGGTCGATGCGCAGCCCGATCCCGCGCGTGAAGTAGATTATGCGGTCATCGTCGGCCAAGATTATGACTCCTGCACCTATGGTGTCCTGCCGGTTGATGAGTAGCGTATTGCCAAGTGATTGTTTGTCCACCCACTCTTGGTTTCCCCATTGCAAGGCTGACGAGGGGACACATTTTGTCAGTTTGATGTTAAATGCGACAGTTATGGATTTTGATGAAATTGCCCTGGTGTACAAGCGATTCAAGGCTGGCAGTCGCGCGCATCTGTGTTATCATAAAGCTATGTTCGGGGTATGGCGCAGTCCGGCTAGCGCGCTTGCATGGGGTGTAAGAGGTCCCCGGTTCGAATCCGGGTACCCCGACTAAGCTATGTCTGGCTCACGATTCGGTGAGCCTTTTTCTTAGGAGCCTTGCCTGCATGAGCGAAGTTGAAATCAAGCTGACGAGCTTGGCTGCCTGCGCCGGTTGAGCGTCCAAGCTCAACCCGGGCGATTTGGCGCAAGTTTTGCAGCCACTCAGTGAAAACTTTAAGTCTGATGCGTTTCCCCAGGTCTTGGTGGGCTTGGCGGAGCCAGATGACGCGGCCGTCTACCAATTGGATAAAAGCCGCGCCATCATAAGCACGACGGATTTCTTCCCGCCCGTTGTTGATACGCCCTATGAATTTGGCGCGATTGCCGCGGCAAACGCGCTCAGCGATGTTTACGCCATGGGCGGTGAACCATTGCTGGCGATCAACTTAGTTGCTTATCCTGACGGGCTAGGGCTGGATATCTTGCAAGAGATTCTGCGCGGTGGCGCGGAAAAAGTCCGCGAGGCTGGCGCGGTCATTGCGGGCGGTCATTCAATTAGCGACGAGGAGCCGAAATACGGTTTATCGGTAACTGGCCTGGTCGCGGTGGCGGATATTATTCGCAAAGCCGGCACACGCCCGGGTGATAAACTGGTTTTGAGCAAGCCGCTGGGCACAGGTGTCATCACAACCGCCTTGAAGCGCGGGCTGGCTTCCGCGGCGCATATCGAGAACGCCATAGAGGTGATGTCGCGCCTCAACCGCAGCGCGGCGCAATGCGCGCGGCGGCATGGCGCAGTTGCGATGACGGACATTACTGGCTTCGGCTTGGCAGGGCATGGCCATGAAATGGCTCGCCTGGGTCGTGTGGATTTCCGTCTGGACTTTGCCGCGCTGGCTTGGCTGCCAGGCACGCGGGCATACGCGCAGCGCGGTATTTTCCCAGGTGGTATGGAGCGCAATCGTGAATTCTTTTCGCCCTGGCTGTCATTTGAAGAAAGCGCCCAGGAGCACAATCAGGCCCTGCTTTTTGACCCGCAGACATCGGGCGGTTTGCTGATGGCTGTGGCGGCGGAAAACGCGCCAAGCTTGCTCGAAGATTTGCTTCACAATGGCGATGACGCGGCAATCATCGGCGATGTAATTGAAGGCGCTGGGCGGCTTATCGTGGCCAATGCCTAGATTGTTGCGAGCATTCCCGCCTAGACAGTCGCGCGCGCTGGTATCAAATCGAGGTTATTGCCGACTCTTTCGAAGGCGGCCAAGGCGCGGTCGAGGTGATGCTGGCGATGGGTAGCGATATAGCTCGTGCGCAAAAGCGCCTGATTGGGCGGCGTTGCCGGCGGGACAACTGGGTTGGTATAGACGCCTTCTTCAATCAATGCCATCCAGGTTAAGCCGGTGCGGAATTTATCGCCAATCTTGACCGGGATGATTGGCGTCTGGCTGTTAAAGGTGTCATATCCCAGCTCAATCAAGCCCTTGCGCATGTATTCCGCGTTTTTCCATACTTGCTGGACATGTTCCGGTTCATTTTCGATGATGTCCAGAGCCGCTAGCACCGCCGCCAGATTCGGTGCCGGCAACGCGGCGGAAAAAATCAGCGAACGGGCGTGATGCTGAATATAGTGGATAACATCGGCCGACCCGGCGATGAAACCGCCAATTGAAGCGAAGCTCTTGCTAAACGTTCCCATTATGAGGTCAACTTGATCGCCGAGGCCAAAATGCGCTGCTGTGCCGCGGCCGCCGCCAGCGATGCCGATGCCATGCGCGTCGTCCACGAGGATGCGCGCCGCGTACTTTTTGCACACTTCCACGATTTGCGGCAATAGGGCGAAATCGCCACCCATGCTATAGACGCCATCAACCATGACTATTTTGCCTTGTTCGTCCGGTATCCGGCTCAAGACCCGTTCCAGGTCGTCAATGTCATTATGCTTGAAGCGTTTCATCGTGCCGCGCGACATCGAAACCCCGTCGACAACGGAAGCATGCACATCCTTGTCGAGTATCGCCACATCATTCTTCCCGATTAAAGCCGAGACTGTGCCCAAGTTTGTTTGGTAGCCGGTGGAAAAAACTAGCGCCGCTTCTTTGCCTACAAACTGCGCCAAACGCCGGTCGGCTTCGAGGTGCAACTCCAACGTGCCATTGAGAAAGCGCGACCCGGTAACGCTGGTTCCATAGCGCTTTGTCGCTTCTATCGCCGCTTCTTTAACGCGGCTGTCTGTTGTCAAGCCCAGGTAATTGTTGGACCCCAACATGACGACGTCCTTGTCCTCGAATGTCGCTGTTGTGCCTTCGGAGTCGCTCAAAGCGCGGAAGAACGGGTAGATGCCCATTTCCATGGCTTCTTTTGCGGCCGTGAACCCCGCAAACTTGTCGTATATGTCAGCCACTATCATCTCCCGGTCATGTGAACAAAGCGTGGGAACTCAGGTCCCAGCCTAGGTTCAAACTTGCAAGAGTGTATCAGGCAGAGCGGCGATTATCAACATTCAATTGACTAAGGACCAGGGCAATTGCATCAAGATAGTTTATCAGCCCCAGGAAGAAATAATCTGCTGCGATTGCCATTGAAAAGTCAATCTTCACTTGCAAATTACCGACATGCCGTCGTACAATATCTGTCGTTCAGCTAGCGCATTTATGGAGCGAAATATGTCAAGTCTTACGATCCGCCGTTTCGTTGTTTGGACAATCTCGATGGTCCTGGGTCTGCTTGTTGGATATGGAGTCATTACAATCGGCTTTGATATGCTGCCGCTCTTCAGCGCGGTGCAAACGCCCCAGGGCGTTAGCATTGAAGAATATGGGATGATTTATTATCTCTTTACAGCGATTCCCATCGGGCTCGTTTTTGTCATCTGGTTGGATGCCTTTATGGACACGCGCATTTTGCCCGACTAGAGATTCCAGCTATTCAATCAAGCTATTCAATCTAGTTCTTCAATCCAGCTTTTCAATCCAGCTTTTCAATCCAGCTTATCAATGACAAAGTCCACTGTACGTGGGCTTTTTTGTTTCTCTAGGCAGCACCCCTCCTCCAGCCTAAGTTGAATGCGGCGATTGTTCATTCTGATAGCTATTATGATAGCTATCGAGACTGCGATGATAGATTCTGCGAGCAGCCGCCAGCTATGATGAACCTGATGACACAGAAACGACGATCGAACATTCCCGGCTTTTATAAGCGTTCCCTTGTCGAGCGGCTAGCAATCGTCCGCGATTGGGCGGACCTTACCGACAATGACTTGCAAGCTCTGGAAACGGGTGGCTTGGCTTTGCATGAAGCCGATCTGATGATTGAAAATGTCATCGGGCGCTATGCCTTGCCTTTTGGCGTCGCCAGCAATTTCTTGATTAACGACATCGATTACTTGATTCCGATGGTCATCGAAGAGCCGTCGGTCCTTGCCGCTTGCAGTTATGCCGCCAAGCTATTTCGCGCTGGCGGCGGCTTCTTGGCAGGCAGCGACGAGCCACTGATGACAGGTCAAATCCAACTGCTTGACGCGCCTAACACCGGGCACGTTGTCCAGGCTATAGAGCGGCACAAGGCGCGTATTCTCGACAAAGCGAATGAAACAGCAGGCAGCATCAAAGACCGCGGCGGCGGCGCTGTAGATATACAAACCCGTGTATTAAAGGACACAAGGTTTGGCGACATGATTATCCTGCATCTGCTCTATGATGCGCGCGACGCCATGGGCGCGAACGCGCTAAATTCGGCTTTGGAGCACATCTCGCCATTCATCGAAGCGATCACCGGCGCGCGGGCGAACCTGCGCATACTCAGCAACTTGTCCGAGCACAGACGAGCCTGGGCGGAAGGCAGAATCCCTGCCTCCGCATTCGGAAGCAACATTGAAAACAAAAAAGGCAGCGCAAAGCCCAGCGGCGCGGAAGTCATCGACAGCATATTGGAAGCTGCCGAATTCGCCCAAGTGGACCCCTACCGCGCAGCCACGCACAACAAGGGCATCATGAACGGCATTGACGCGCTGCTGATTGCTACCGGGAATGACTGGCGAGCTGTCGAAGCCGGCGCGCATGCTTATGCGGCGCGCGGCGAGCGCTATACAAGCCTTAGCCGCTGGTGGAAAGATGAATCCGGCGACCTGCGCGGACGCATCGAATTGCCGCTTGCGGTTGGCATTGTCGGCGGGGCGACGCGCGTCCATCATTTGGCGCGGACCGCGCTCAAAATTCTTGGGCTAGAATCGGCGCGCCAACTGGCGGAGGTGGCTGCGGCACTGGGGCTGGCGCAAAACCTTGCGGCAATGCGCGCCCTAGCCACCGATGGCATCCAGAGCGGGCACATGCGCATGCACGCGCGTCAGCTTGCGATTGCCGCAGGTGCCGAGGCAGAGGACGTTGCGGCGATAGCGCGACAAATGAGCGCGGAAGGCAAGATTCGCTTGCAGCGCGCAAAAGAACTGGTTGATGAACGAAAGTCGAAAACATGAACAAGCAGACAAGCTGGCTAATGCAGCCGGACCGCGGCGTCGGCATCGTCGGATATGGCGCTTACATCCCGCGCTATCGTTTGCCGGGCAAGGAGATCGCGCGAATCTGGACTGAGGGGCATAGCGCCGCGCCAGTGCGGGAGAAAGCCGTGGCCGGCTTGGACGAAGATGTGATTACGATGTCAATAGAGGCGGCGCGCAATGCTATTGCATGCGCGGAGATTGAGGCTGTAGCTATCCGCGCGGTTTGGGTTGGCAGCGAAAGCCATCCATACGCGGTCAAGCCTTCCAGTACAATAGTCGCCGAAAGCATTGGCGCTTCCGCCAATATCCAAGCCGCCGATTGGGAATTCGCCTGCAAAGCCGGCACCGAAGCCGTGCAAGCGTCGCTGGGCATCGTCGGCAGCGGTATGGCGCGCTATACCTTGAGCATTGGCATGGATACAGCCCAGGGTAGGCCCGGCGACGCTTTGGAATACACTGCCGGCTCTGGCGGTGCCGCTTTCATATTAGGACCGGCGGAAGAAAGTTACGCCGTCTACCAAGGCAGCTACAGTTATGTAACCGATACGCCCGACTTTTGGCGCAGGTCCGGTGAAACCTATCCTAGCCATGGCGATCGATTTACCGGTGAACCTGCTTATTTCGCCCATTCCATCACGGCGGCATCGGCTTTGATGGATATGATGGGCAGCAGCGCTAAAGATTATCAACATGCAGTTTTTCATCAGCCCAACGTCAAGTTCCCCGCGCGCGCCGCCAAGTCGCTTGGCTTCAGTCGCGAACAAATCGCGGCTGGCTTGCTCGCGAACGAAATTGGCAATGTCTACTCCGGCTCTTGCATGATTGGCTTGACCGCCATCCTCGACCAAGCGCGCCCCGGCGATCGCATTCTAATGGTTAGCTATGGCAGCGGTGCCGGCTCGGATGCCTTTGACTTGCTTGTTAGCGAGCGGATTGATAGAAAACCGCAAAACCTGAGAAGCGCGCGCGACTATATCAAGCGCCGCACAGAAATCGACTATGGCGCTTATTCGCGCTTCCGCGGAAAGCTAAAGGACTAGACAGCTATGAATGTCTCAATCATCGGCGCGGGTATGATACCAGTGCGCGAATACTGGTCGAAGAGTATGCGCGAGCTGGCTGCGGAAGCCGCTGGATCCGCCCTTGAAGATGCGGGCTACCCGCCGGTCGATGCAATATACGTCGGCAATGCTTATGGCGCGACATTTAATCATCAGACCCAGTTAGGCAGCTTAATCGCCACGGAATTGGGCTTGGCTGGCATTGAGGCATTCACCTGCGAAGCGGGCGACGCCGCCGGCGGCGTTGCGCTGCGCGCGGCTTGCCTGGCGGTAGCTTCTGGCTTGATTAGATCGGCGCTGGTGCTCGGCGTTGAAAAGGCGACTGACATCGTTGGTCCCGCCCGTGTGGGCGCGCGCAATGTCAGCCTGGACGCCGACATGGAATCAGTAAATGGCGTGACCATGACGGCTTTGGCCGCGCTGCTGATGCGGCGCTATATGCTTCAGTATGATCTGTCCCTGGAACGCTTTGCTGGCTTTAGCGTCAACGCCCACAGAAATGGCGCGCTCAATCCCTGCGCGATGTACCGCAATAAGCTGCGTGATGGCGCATTTGTCAATGCACCGATGCTCGCCGACCCGGTCAGCTTGTTTGACTGTGCCCCTGATGGCGACGGCGCAGCGGCGCTGGTGCTGGTAAAGTCCGATCGCGCGGCTGATATGGTACCGCAGCCAGTGCAAATCTGCGCCAGCGCGGTCGCGACCGATCGCTTTATGCTGCAAGATCGCGACGACCCGCTGCAACTCAAGGCGGTTGAGAAATCGTATTTTGACGCGCTGGAACAAGCCCAACTCGAGCCTGAAGATATCGATCTGCTTGAATTGCATGACGCCTATACGATAATGACGACGCTGGCGCTGGAAGCGATGGCTTATTGCCAGCCCGGCGCTGGCTGGATGCTGGCGGCAGACGCGGGAAAGCGGATTGCCTTGGATGGCGAACTGCCCATCAGCGCATTCGGGGGTTTGAAGAGCCGCGGCAATCCTGGCGGTGCCACCGGGATCTACCAAGCGGTTGAGGCGACACTGCAATTACGCCAGTCCGCCGGCTTGAACCAAGTCCCTGGCGCGCGCCGCGCGCTCATCCAAAATATCGCCGGTCCTGGCAGCACCGTGGCAACGCATATCTTGCAGCGGCAGCCAGAGCATGCCCGATAGGCAATGACAGTATCAATTGCTATCACGATAGCTTTTGATAGGCGGCTAATCGTAAAGTGGTGGCGTACGGAAGCCATGCAGAAGCCTTGCAGAAATCTTGGAAATCTTGGGGGGAGAGCCACGCCATGCGAGTAGCCAAATACTGGCGCAACAACAAACTGCGTTATCGCCTTTACAGAAGCGTTGACAAAATCACTGCCATAAGCGCCCATAAGCTGGTGCTCAATGGCCAGCCCACACGCCAGCCCGAAGGCCAGCCCAAAGGAAGAAAGCCTAGCGCGCTGCGGCGCAGGCTAGCCTTAGAGGTGGAAAAAGTCTGATGCTGGACCAAAAGTCGCCGGATGCCGCTGAGCGGAATCCGCTTAGCAAGTGCCAGCAATCGGCTGTGCTTGGTACGGTGTACAGTTACACGCTGCTGCAAGAGCCGCCTGCGGGTTACGAATCCCAAGCGCCCTACTATATCGCCTTGGTAGCCTTGGATGATGGCGGGATGGTAACAGCGCAATTGACAGACCTTGGCGGATGCCCGGGCATCGGTGACCGCGTGGAAATGGTTACACGCAAACTCACGACTGACGGGGCGCAGGGGATGATTGTCTACGGATACAAGTTTCGTCAGCTTTTCTAAGCCTTCAGTATCTACCTCGTCATTTAATACCAGCTGATGGATAGCAATGGATAGCGATGGATAGCAACTGAAAAAATAAAGCCGCTTGAGTAAGCGGCTTTATTTTTTCGCGCTTGATTCGCGCAGAATCGAGAAATCTGGCTAGGCTCTCATATTTTGCATCTTTGCATCTAGGCTTGCATCGCAACCTTGCGCTTCTCATCGTATGCCAAGGAGATCTCGGTATTGGAATCGAAGATGTGGATGTTGTCCAGGTTGAAGGTCACGTTCATATCGTGCCCAACGGAGGCGTCCGTGCGCGGATCGGTGCGAGCGATGAAATTCTTGCCGCCGCTCTCGAGGTAGATGATAACCTCGTTGCCCATCTGCTCGACAACCTCGACATTGGAGACGAGACTGGCTGGGATGATGCCCTGTGGCAAGTAATTCGAGTCATGAATGTCTTCTGGGCGGATGCCGCAGACGACATCGGAGCCAATATGATCACTGTAGGTCGCGGTTTTGTCCGGGGGCAGGGGTAGGGAGAAGGCACCCAAGTCGACGACAATATGATCGCCATCGGGTCTGAGCGTCGCATCGAAGAAGTTCATCGACGGACTGCCGATGAAACCAGCCACGAAGACATTGCGTGGATTGTGATACAGATTAAATGGAGAATCGATTTGCTGCAATTTGCCTTCGTTGAGAACGCAGATGCGCGTACCCATGGTCATGGCTTCGACCTGGTCATGCGTTACGTAGATGAAGGTCGTTTCCAGGCGCTGGTGCAGCCGGCTGATAAAGGAACGCGCTTCGACGCGCAGCTTGGCATCCAGGTTCGATAGCGGCTCGTCCATCAAGAAGACGGCTGGCTCGCGGACAATCGCGCGGCCCACAGCGACGCGCTGGCGCTGGCCACCAGATAGCTGGCGCGGTCGCCGATCAAGCAAGTGCCCGATTCCCAATTCATCGGCGGCTTCGCGGACGCGCTCGTCAATGACTTTCTTGGGAGTTTTGCGCAGCTTCAAACCAAAAGCCATGTTATCATACACGGTCATGTGCGGATACAGGGCGTAACTCTGGAATACCATCGCGACATCGCGGTCCTTGGGCGCGACATTGTTGACGACGCGATCGCCAATCAAAATCTCGCCTTCGGTGATTTCTTCCAAGCCCGCCAACATGCGCAGGCTGGTTGATTTACCGCAGCCGGATGGTCCAACGAAAACTAGGAATTCCTTGTCGGCGACCTCAATGTTCAAGTCCGACACGACACGTAGATCGCCAAAATCCTTTGAAACATGATTGAATGTAACACTAGCCATTTCAGCCTCCGATCAATATCACAGATTGACAAAATACTGTTAAAACTGCACAAAGACATTACTTGACAGTGTAATGCTTTTATAGTGGCAATTATAGTGCTTTTTTCTGATTTTGCAACTATTTTTGAAAATTGATGTAAAATTCCCGTAAATTCCTTGCCAATAGCGTTGCGGAGAAAGAAATACCATGCCTGATAACCCAAATGCAGAAATCATCGCAATCGGAACGGAATTGCTCCTGGGCGAGATTACTGATACAAATTCGGTCTTCATGGCGCGGCAATTGCGCGATATCGGCGTCAACATCTTCTTCATGACGACGGTGGGCGACAACCTGGGCAGAATCGCCGAATCAATCAGAGCGGCGCTCGGCCGCGCGGAGCTTGTCATTACCTGCGGCGGGCTCGGTCCAACTGTGGACGATATGACGCGGCAAGCCGTCGCCGACGCCACAGATAGACCGCTCGAGTTCCATCAATCTTTATATGACATCATTGCCGAAAGATTCCGTGGCTTTGGGGTGCGCATGACCGCAAACAACCGCCAGCAGGCTTTCTTGCCCAAAGAAGCGCTGTTGATAGAGAACCCTGTTGGCACAGCGCCGGCTTACATTGTCGAGACTGATCTGGGCATCATAATCTGCCTGCCCGGTGTCCCACGAGAAATGAAATACCTGATGACGGAAGCTGTCCTGCCATATTTGCTGCGAAAGTTCGAGTTGGGCGTCATCCTTGCCCGGACATTAAAGACCGCGGGCATCGGCGAAAGTTCTCTGGATGACATGATCGGCTTGGATATTCTCAATGAGCGCAATCCAAGCGTCGGCTTGGCGGCTCATCATGGCTGCGTCGACATCCGCCTAACAGCCAAGGCGCGCAGCAAAGTCGCGGCGGAATCGCTCTTGGACGCGATGCAGCGGCGGCTCTATGACAGGGTAGGCGAGCATATTTTTGGAACTGACGAGGCAACATTGGAAGGCGTCGTCGCCCAAATGCTTTTGGCGCGGCAGCTCTCGGTTCATATTGTAGAGGCGGGCTTGCCGGGCGTGATTAGCGAGCGGCTGGCACCGGGCTTGGCACTTGTTTCGTCCGAGGCGCTCCCGCATCCCGATGCCCTGTTCAAGAAATTGGGGCGCGCTGCGCGCGATACGACGCTGAGAGAATTGGCAGTGGCTGCGGCAGTGCAAGCCCGCCAAGAAAACGCAGCCGAGGCTTGCGTCGTTGCGCTGAGTTATCCCGATTTAGACGAGAACGCGGATGGCGAGCAGGGCAGCGCAATCGCCATCGCATCCGCCAGCGGGCTAGCCTACCGCGCCTATGGTTTCGGCGCGCGCTCCATATTGGCGCGTGACTGGCTGTCGCGCTGGGGGCTGGCAAATCTGTGGCGCATGCTCAAGGACGAATAATAGTGAAATAGTGAATAAAGGCGATAGATAGCAATCGGAAGCAAATGAGAATAAATGTCAGGGCAATCGCTTCAAATTTTATTCACCACGTAGACACCGAGAGTCGCGTAGGGCGCGTAGACACAGCCCTGCGACAATGACCGCCAACACCGAGATTTATCCGTAAATATGCCAATAAAGGACGTAATGGTGGGGCGATTCTGTGAATCGCCCACTATTTTGCACCCAATTTCATGGGCGAGCCTTGGCTCGCCCCTACAATTCATCAGTTTGATGCTAAATTCGACAGTTATGGATTTTGAAGCGATTGCCCTGGAATAAATGTGGATAAATTTGGATTGTTGCAAACAATCCTAGGCGCGATTGGGCGCGGGACAAGCGCGCGAAATCACTCGTCCAGGCTCAATAGCGCCATGAAGGCTTCTTGCGGCAGCTCGACCGAGCCGATCATTTTCATGCGCTTTTTGCCCTTTTTCTGCTTTTCCAGCAGTTTCTTTTTACGGGTTACATCACCGCCGTAACACTTTGCCAGCACATCTTTGCGCAGCGCTTTTACATTCGCCCGCGAGATTACTCGTTTGCCAACAGCAGCTTGCACCGGTACCGTGAACATCTGGCGCGGGATGAGTTTCTTGAGCCGGGTAATCAAGCGCTGGCCACGGTGATAAGCATCGTCGCGATGGCAAATCATCGCCAAAGCATCGACCGAGTCGCCATTTACCAAGACATCTATCTTGACCAGGTCGCCAGCGCGATAGGCTTCGAATTGATAGTCTAGGCTGGCATAGCCTTGGGACACGCTTTTGAGCTTGTCATAAAAATCGATGATTATCTCCGAAAGCGGGATTGTGAAGTGCAAGATAACACGCGAGGCGTCGAGGTATTCGCTAGTTTCGTATAGCCCGCGCTTGTTGATGACCAGATCCATGACCGCTCCGATATATTTTTGCGGCGCGTATATTTGGATCTTCATCCATGGCTCTTGGATTTCGACTATCACGTTTTCATCCGGCAGCAGCGCCGGGCTGTCTATCAGAGCTGTCTCGCCATTGGCTTGCATAACGCGGTATTCGACGCTCGGCGCTGTCGCCAAGATGTCTAAGTCGTATTCACGCTCCAGGCGCTCTTGTACGATTTCCATGTGGAACAAACCCAAGAAACCCACGCGGAAACCGAAATTCAGCGCCTGCGATGATTCCGGTTGGAAGACTAGGGAAGCGTCGTTGAGCTGCAGCTTGTCCAGGGCGTCGCGCAAATCGGCGTAGTCTTCGTTGTTCGTCGGGTAGATGCCGGCGAAAACCATCGGCTTGACCATTTCGTAACCGGGCAAGGGAACTTGGCTGCCTTTGTTCGCCAAGGTTACGGTGTCGCCGACGCGGCATTCGCGCACGGTTTTCAAGCCCGTTGCGATGTAGCCAACTTCCCCGGCGCGCAAGCCGTCTACAGCGCGCATAATGGGGTCGAAGACGCCGATTTCCACTGGCTCGAAGCGGACATCAGTCGCAAAGAGCTTGAGCATTTGCCGGCGATTTATCGCGCCGTCTATCACGCGCACGTATGCGATGACGCCTTTATAAGCATCGTAGTGCGAATCAAAAACGAGGGCGCGGAAGGGCTGCCCGGCTGCCGTAGCGGGCGGTGGCACCTCGAAGATCACTTTTTCCAGCAAGTCGCGCACGCCTAAGCCGTTCTTGGCGGAAATGTGGCACATATCCCGCGCTGGCGTCCCCAGCAGGTCTTCAACATCTTGCGCCACATCAGCCGGCTGCGCCGCCGGCAAATCTATCTTGTTAATGACGGGAATGATTTCTAAGTCCTGCTCCAATGCCAGGTAGACATTAGAGAGCGTCTGGGCTTCGATTCCCTGGCTGGCGTCTACAACCAGAATCGCGCCCTCGCAGGCTTGCAATGCGCGGCTGACCTCGTAGGTGAAATCGACATGCCCCGGGGTGTCTATCAAGTTGATGATATATTGATTGCCGTCCTCAGCCGCATACAGCATCCTCACCGCCGACGCTTTGATTGTTACCCCGCGTTCGCGCTCCAGCGCCATGCTGTCCAGCAATTGTTCTTGCATCTCGCGCGCGGCAACGGTGTTGGTCAATTCCAGCAAACGGTCGGCTAAGGTGCTCTTGCCGTGATCGACATGGGCGATGATGCAAAAATTTCGGATTTGCTCGATTTCCATTGTCGTCTCTTATAGTTTTATCCGCGTCGCTCTTGCGACGAGATGGCTTCATATTATGTCTGAGCGCTGCATACCTGGGTCCGTTAGGCATAAATCGCGGCCGCCGAGCGGCTGTTCCAGGCAATCTGAATTGATTATTATCGATTATCCTTCTGCGGAGTAGGGCTAGCTAAATCACAGAATCGATCAGGCGGTGGATTGCGGGGAGCTGGGCGCTGTCCGAATCAGTTGGCGCGTTATCATGCCGCAGCCACAGCAAGAATTCGACATTGCCCTTTTGCCCGGTTATGGGCGAGCGCATCAGGTCCAGGACCGAGAAGCCCCGCGCCAAAGCAAAGTTCGCAATCTCTTGCAAAACTCGTCGATGTACGGCTGGTTTTCTGACGATGCCGCCTTTGCCGACATCGGCTTTGCCGGCTTCGAACTGGGGTTTGACCAGGGCAACCAGGTCAGCGCCGGGCAGCAGCCAGCCCTTGACCGCAGGCAAGATATGCCGCAGGGAGATGAATGACACATCGATTACAGCCAAGCCAATTTGCTCGCCTAATGAATCCAGATAGCGCGCATTGGTTCGTTCCAAGAGCCGCACACGCTCGTCCTGGCGCAATCTGTAGTCGATTATGCCTCTGCCAACATCAATGGCATGCACGCGCGCCGCGCCCGCTTGCAACAGGCAATCCGTAAAGCCGCCAGTGCTGGCACCGACATCGGCGCAAACCTTCCCGGCGGCATTAATATCAAACCCGCGCAGAGCCGCTTCCAACTTTTGCCCCGCGCGACTGACATAAGGTCGCTTCCGCTTGATGCGGACGCAGACATCGCCGGCGACAAATGCGCCCGGTTTGTCAACAAGTCTGCCATCCACACGGACTTCCGCCGCCATGATCATGGCGGCAGCCTTGCTGCGGCTATCCGCCAGCTCTCGCTGGACCAGCAACCTATCCAGCCGCAGCTTGTTAGTCATTCAAGTATCCGCGGACTAACTCTATCGTGATATCAGCTGCGCGCTGGTCAGCATCATATTGAAAGCTGTCTGCAGCCAGCGGCAAGTAGCCATCCGCGGCGACGATAACGCTATAGGGCGTATCCGCCACCAAGGGTCGGGCAAATTGGAAATTGCCATTGCGGTCAGTAATTGTCGTGGCGAAGACTTGATCCGCTCTCCATTCGAATTCGTTTGCCGCATAATCTTCGCTAATTAGGACAATGGTTACGCTTGAAATGCCGTTCAAGGTAGCGGCATCCAGCACCCGGCCGCGCAGCAAAGTGCCTTCATAGCCAGCCAGGCGATCAATCGGCAATTGTCCGATGCCGACGCTGTCTTCAATCGCTAATATCTGCAAGCTGTTCACCAGCAGCTGCAATTGATACTTGCCATCTGGGGGCGAATCGAGCGATAGCATAAAGTCAGCTCCGCTATCTACCGTAACCCATGCGTAAGTCGCTTCGAAAAATGGCAAATCGTCAACTAGCCAGCGAATTGTCCAGTCTGTGCCGGCGGCGATTTCCTGCCAATCAAAGAGCGCGAATATCGCGGGAACAGCTTCGGATAAAGTTGATGTCGCGCTGGCGCTTCTCGCTTCTAGCGCGCTTGAAGCGGAAACAAAACGCCCATTTGAGAATACCGCGGGCAGGGGACCGCCAGTTGCGCCAGCGACGACAAAATCGGCGCTGGCGGACAAAACGCGGTCGAGATATAGCTCCAGGCGATACTTGCCCGGCAAAAGCCCGCCGATAGGGCGGAGTTGCACGACGTCCGACCCATTTGCGCCGCGCGACCAAATGTCATTGCTGCGCCCGACCTCTGCGCCAGCATAATACCAGATCGTGCCCCAGGGTGTGCCGTCGGCCACATTGGCATACAAGAAGCGCGCGTAGGCAATTGTACCGATTGGCAAGATATAGCCATTGCCGATGAGATTGCCTTGATTATCGAGCAAGCCAAAGACGATATTGCTGAAGCGGGCGGAATTGTCCGCTGCGCCGCCGACGACGATTTGCTGGCTGGCGGCAGCCAGTCCGTTGAGCAGCAGCGTAAATTGATAAGCGCCATTTTGCCATGGTTGACCGCGACTGCCGATATACCACATGCCGCTTTGCCCGCCGCTCCAATGCACAGGTGGCAGGCTAAAGGTGGCATCTGGTATGCCGTCGCGACTAACACGCAGCTCATAGACTGTTTCGGGGGTCATATTGCGATAATCGAAAAAAAGATAGAGGCTGTTGGTGTTGGCGGGCATGGCGCCAACAATTGTCGATGGCAAACCGTCTACTACCGACGGCGAAAAAATCAGCCGAGAAACGCTGGGGGCTTCGGATGACGGCAGCAACTGCGTCGGTACAGTATGGATTTGCACGCGCAGGTCAAGCGCAGCGCCCCTGATAAGGCTTTGCGCTAGCCGAATGGGGCGGATAGTACTGATAAAGTCGCCAATGGGGACACAATGATCGCTGCTGTTGATAAGTCCATCGCCAGTTGTATCTTCAATATAGCGACAGTTGCCGCCAGTCACAGAGCGGCCGTACTTCGCGCTAGTGGGGATGCCAATCAAGCGCCCCTGATTGTCGAATGCGCCGCCGCCAGCCATTGTGCCCGGCAGTTCCGCCCGCGTCTTGAACCAAGCGCGAACGCCGCCGCGCGGTTCCGAGATGAAAGCCGTGACGGTGCCGCGCGCGATAGTCACGGCTTGATTGCCGATGTCGCGATACCCAGCCACGAGTATGGTATCGTCAATGTCAACTTCCACTGACGAGCCGATGCCAACAAAAGGCAAAACGGGCAGCGCGCCCGCCGCAATCAGCCGCCCATCCAGTTCGCGGGTGATGCGCAAAACAGCGATGTCCAGACCTTGATCGGCGTTAGCGATTTCGGCGCGGTACTTGGGCGCGGGCGGTTCGTTGAGGTCGACATTCATGGATACGATAAGCGTTTCGCCATCGCAGGTTTGGCTTGGTAGGACGCTGCGCGCATTTGTTAGGATTAATCCGTCCGCGCTTATGATTGTGCCGGTGCTGACGCATTTCACAATCAGGTCCTTTTCCAGGCTTTGCGCTTGATATATGAAGACCGTCGCGCGCTTGATGGCATCGAGGTCGGTTTGAGCGCCGCTGGGGAAAGGCGCTATCAGCATGAGCGCTATGCCGACAATATATAGTATCCCGAGCTTTTTCATCATCACAATCAAGCTACCGTCAAAACTCTAGGCTTTGGATGAATCGATCCAAAATTGCTCGTTCCCGCTGGAAGACGCTGGCGTCGGCGCGAAAAGATACGATGACCGCTTGCCCACGGCTGATCAAGAGTAGGTCCAAGCCGGCGACGATTGCCGATACGCCTTCCAAAAAGGGGCTCGTATCCCTGGAGATGTAGGAATAGGACATCGTTACTGCGGATGAATCGTCCGGCAGGACATAAATGTCATAACCAAGTACCGTGTAGTCAATCAGCGTCTGAGAGCGCCGCAGCGTCAAGCGGTCCAGAAGATTGCGCTCGCTTGTGTCGGGCCCAACGGGCAAGGTGCGCACTTCAATCAATGTGTTGAAACCAAGCTGCGCTGTGTCCTCTACGCGGAATACATAGTCCTCGCCTTCGCTCAATAGCCAGCGATATGGGTAGAGCGCGGTGATGCCGGCTTCGACATTGCTGTATAACAAGGTTTGATTGAGGCTGCTGTCGCGCAGGTTGGCACCCGCGACCAAGCCGAGCCCAATCAACATGAAGCTGAAGACCAGCGACCAGCGCTGCCGCGGCGTCAACAAGACCGCCTCGGCGCGCCCAGAATCAAGCGCCATCGCTGCCCCTGCCGCTCACAAAGGCTTCGCGTTCTCGGCGCTCGGATGTCTTATACAAGAAATAGGTAATTGCTCCCGAAATACAGATTGCGGCAATCAGGAAAAGGATGCCATACAAAGGCCGATCATCGTTGCCCGCGGTGCCTAGCGGTCCGCTCATTATACCCGTGAATATCGGGGCGATTAGCCCAGTGCTCGCGGCCGCCGCGGCGATATTCATCGGCAGAACAAGCGGAAAGGCGTCGCCAAAATAAGATTCCGTCAAACCCAAAGCGATGAACATGGACGAGGCAAACTGAATCGCCAGGTTGGCTAGCGCATAGTTGGCTGCGATAGCAAGCGAAGGCTGGAGCTGCAAGATGATTGTTAGATTGAGGTAGAAGCTATAACCGACCGCGCTCGCGAAGCAATATGCCACGACATCGCTGCGCGCGCGCAATTCACTGGGATAAATTGTGAAGCGCAGAACAAGCAGCTTGAGCCCGCCGTCTACAAAGCCAACCGTCAAGGCGAAGCCAAGAATGCGGCGAAAGACCGTCTCCAGGGGCAGCCACGCTTCCAAGCGAAAATAGTCCTGTACCAACGGCAGTCCTATTGCCGCGGCGGAAAGCGCGGAAAGGACGGCGACGCCAAGCAGACGGCGTCTAGGGGAAGGACTCTGCGCTTCTGGGGCGACAGCCAACGCCAGCCAAACACCTGGCGCGAACAGCAGCAATACCGCCGTGAGTACGCGGCTGACGTCGTCTTGCGGGCTTAGCGATAAGGCTTCTGACAGAATAAGCAAGAAGAGACATAGCGCGATCATCATGGCAAGCAGAATCACCATGTTTCGCCAGACTGGAACAGGGGCGGGCTGCTCGTCAAAGCTAGGAGCGAGCAGCCCTTGAATGGGGGAAGTCATCGTTTCGCCGCCGATCGCGGGCAATTTTACAGTTCAAGCATACATAGAAATTACGCAAATATACTGTTCTTGTAAAGTGCAAAGGCGAGCCGCCCCTATGCAGTCGCAAAATATCATTTCACCAAAAGCCGCTCGGCGGCAGCGCGGCGGCGATAAGCACCAGCGATAAGTACCAGCGATAAGTACCCATGAATGCCGCGCTCTCAGAAAATATCAAGCCTGCTCGTCGCTTGGGCGACGCGTTTAACAAAATTAGAGGCGGGGATACATTGCCTGCGTCAAAGCATAGCGCAGCAGAGCGGACCTTTGCGGCGCATGTGGTATGCTCAAATCGAGCGAGGGTGAAGGAATTATGCATCGATTCTGTTTGGCGGCGCTGATAATCTGCATCGTTCTTGCCGGCTGCGCAGGCGACAGCAATCGCCTGCCATGCGAGCAAGATAGCCGCTGCCTGCGCTATGTCTTGACCGCGGATTTCCCGATACTCGACCCCCATATCGCCGAGCTCCCCGAAGCCGGCATGGTCTTCCGACAGATTTATGACACGCTGCTGTACCGCGATACGCGCGCGCAAGCCTTTCTGCCCGGCTTGGCGCGCGCATGGGAAACATCAGCCGATGGCTTGGTCTATACTTTTCATCTGCGCGACGACATCCGCTTTCACGACGGCACAGCTTTCACCGCCGCTTCGGTGGCCGCCAATTTGGACCGCATTATGGACCCTGCCACGGTCTCGCGCCGCGCGCGCAGTCTGCTAGGGCCTTTCAGTCACTATGAAATTATAGACCCGCGCGCGATTCGTCTGCATTTGCTTTCTCCCTTCGCTCCCTTGCTTGACAGCTTGGCGCAGCCTTATCTGGGCATCGCGAGCGAGCAAGCGCTGGACCGCTACGATAACTTGCGCTATCAGTTTCATCAGTCTGGTAGCGGACCATTCGCCCTAGAAAAGTACCTGCCCGGCGACCGCATCGTTTTGCGGCGCTATGAGCAATATGCCACCGAGCCGGGAATCTATAACCCCTTAAGCGGCGGCGAGCTGCAGCGTCTTGAATTTCACATGACGCAAGGGCAGGGTGAGGTTTATGATGTCATCGACGCGGTTGCGCCGCAGACCGCCACAAACCTGGCTGGGAACAGTCAAATCCAGGTCATGCCCATCGAGATTCCCGGGCAGACCGTTCAGCTTCTGTTTAATACCCGGCGCGAGCATATCAATGCCCCAGAGCTGCGGCGGGCGCTGCTGCTCGCTACTAATCGCGTGGCAATCGCGAACAACATATACGACAATTACTCGCCTGTGGCTTGGGCACCTTTGTCATCCGCTAGCGGATATTCGCATACCGGCTTTGTCAACGAGCTGGATTTTGATTTGGGTGGGGCGCAAGCGCTGCTCGGGCAGTTGGGCTATCAAGACTTGGATGGCGACGGCATCCTGGAACGCGATGGTGCCCCGCTGAGCCTATCAGTTGTCATCCCGCCCTGGGACCAGCTACCCGAAGTCGCCCAATTCATTCGTGAACAGTGGCGACAAATCGGCGTATTGCTCGAGATTGATTCCGTGCCCGGTTTTCTCAGGCTCACAGAGAAGATCCAGCAGGGCGAGGCAGACTTGATAGCGATTGAGAACTATGGGCTTGACCCCGCGATTTTGGGCAACATATTCTCTAACCAGTCGCTATACGCGCGCTCCAGAATGGAAGACGAAACTTTGCACGCTATGTTGCTGAATGCGGTATTTACACAGGATCCAGCTGCTCGCCGCAGCCAATACTATGAAATTCAAGCGTATCTTATGACTAAGGTGCTGATTTTGCCCATCCGCGAGAATGTGCGGCTGCGCCTCGCCCGGTCGGCTGTGCGCGACCTGCGTTACGACGCCTACGGCTTCTATCCCTTGTTATACAACACGCGCTTGGAAGGCAATTGATTCATGGCTGCAGGGCGATTTTTGTGCCTGCACGTGGAACTGGGCTCAAGAGCTCGGCCAAGATATTCGATTCGTGGCCATTAGCGATATAGATCTCCAAGCCCGGCAGGGCATCCAGCAAAGCCAGCATCTCTTCTACCTTTTGCAGCATGCCGCCCGTTACATCAAAGCCGGACGAGCGCCCTAGAATCGGCCGAATAGCATTGATATTGGCGGGAGTAATTGCTGAAATCACGCGACCGTCAGCGTCCAAAACCCCATCCACTTCGCCCAGCAAGATGATGCGCCGCGCCGGAATGGAATGAGCCAGCCGCGCGAATATCCGCTCGGTAGAAATTATCGCGCCGCCAAGGTGGCGGTCAAGCGCGACATCGCCATGCAGCAGCGGGATAATTTCGGATGCCAGCGCTTGCGCTATCAAGTCGCTGGGCATATCGACAATTTGACCGCCAGCCGATTGGATGAAAGACGAAGGCTGAAAGCGCAGCGCCGGCAAGCCTTGCGTCAGCAATTCAAGCAGAACAAGATGGCTGAGCGCCGTTGCCGCTTCGCCAATTTTGGCGAATGCGAGCCGCTGCCGCGCGGTGTCTAAGCCCGTTCTCGCTTGATAATTTTGCGCCGCAAAATGCCCGAATGAACCGCTGCCGTGCCCAATGACCAAGCGCAAGCCGGGCGCAGCTTGCCAGGCAGCCTTTATCTGGCGCGCGATGAGCCGGGTAGCGTCCTGACGAAATGCCCGCGCCCTGCGCTTGTCGGTGATGAGCGAGCCGCCAAGTTTTATATAAACGGTCATGAGAGCAAGCTCTTAGTCCAAAATAAAGTCGATGACGCGCACAGCGCCCGCGCGCCGTAACGCTTGCCTTATGGCGTCGGGGGATTGCGAGCCGGGCAAGACGATTATATTGCCGCCCATGCCGCCGCCGGAAAGCTTTGCGCCCAGCGCGCCCGCGGATATGCTTGCCTCAACAAGCGCATCCAATTCCCTTGACGATACGCCAAGCTCTTGCAGCAATTGATGATTCTCGTTCATCAAATCGCCAAATTGCCGCATTCTGCCGCGCTCTAGCGCCAGCCGCGCGCTGCGTACTATTTTGCTGATGCTCTGAAAGTTAGCTTCAGTCTCTTGTTGGCGGTTCCGATAGCGCTGACGGACGCGCTCGACAGCTGCGCGCGTCGAGGCGGCGCGTCCGCTATCAGCGATCAAAAAATGCCAGCGGCGCTTGACAGCGAGCAGCTCTAGGGCTTTGCCGCGTTCAAAGTAAACCGGTTGCTCGTAAACCACAACGGTATTGTCAATGCCGCTTGGCTTGCCGTGGTGGATCTTTTCCATTTCGTATACGAGCCAATTCAGGTCGTCCAGCGGCATAATCCGACCAAATAGCCCAGCCATTGCCTGAAAAGCGGCGGCGGCGACGGCTGCGCCGCTGCCCAAGCCGCCGGCGATTGGAATTCCCGAACTGATGACAATATCGCCTTGCGCATTGCTCTGGCAGAAATAATTTACTGCCAGCTGCAGCAATTGCTGCATTGGGCGCGCGGAGTCGTTGACTAGCGGGTCCTGTAGCGCGACGCGCTTGCCTAGCTCGATGGAGCGGATGTTCAGCGCCGCGTCAGATGGCTGGGCGTCCGCATAAGCGCGCATCGTGCTTATCGGCGCGGCAATCGCGGGTTTGCCATATACAACAGCATGCTCTCCCATGAGGATTATCTTCGCTGGGGCGCTTGAGCTATACGCTGGTCGCTTAGAAGACATAAAGAATGATGAAATACGCTATGGCGGACAAGAGGACTGAAAATTGTATTGGTCGGTCGGAGAGCAAGATTTCTTCGGGCGCGCTGATGGATTCTTCCACATGCAGCAAGTATAAGTAGCGCAGCAAGCCATAAAGGACAAATGGCACGGTAATCAGCCCCCAATTCGCGCCGTGCTTGGTCATCGTTTCGACTTCTATCGTGTATAGGATGTAGGTGATGAGCGTGGAAGTGGTAACGATTCGCAGCATGTCGTCCAGCAGCGGCAAATTATATTGCCGGAAAGTCGGGCGCGTGTCCTCTGCTTGCGCGCCTAACATGATAAGCTCTTGCCGGCGCTTGCCAACTACCAGGAACAATGCGAGCAAACCAGTGAAAGAATATAACCATGGCGAAACTTCAACGTCGATGACGACGCCGCCAATCATAACGCGAATCACAAAGCCCGCCGCCACAATGAGCACGTCAAGCAAGGCGACGCGTTTAAGGCGAAATGAATAGACCAGCTGAATAAGCAGATATATGCCGAGCAGAATGAAGAGCTCGAAATCCCAGCGATAAGCCAGCCCCAAGCTGACCAGGGCGAGCGCGGCTGCAGCCAGTTGCGCTATCCCTATCGGCAGCTCGCCCGAGGCAATTGGTCGATGCCGTTTGCTGGGATGGATTCGATCATGGTCGCGGTCCAGCAAATCGTTGATGATATAGACGCTGCCCGACAAGAGTACGAGCAAAGCAGCGGCGGTAGTTACGCGCAGCAACAAGTCGAGTTCCAGCAGCTTGGCGTCGAAGAGAATCGCGGGATAAACAAAGAGGATGTTTTTTGTCCATTGCCGTGGGCGCATGGAACGGATGATGGCGCGGAAGGTATTCAAACCGAGCCTCGCTGCTTAGACTGTAGACAGGTCTAATAGTTTAGTGCTATCGTGCCGCTTTGCTAGGTGCATTTACCTGAACAAGGGCTTTGCCTGCGGAAAGAATGATGGTTACTGAATACAGCGCAACAGCCTGGGCGCATTCAAATATCGCCTTTATCAAGTATTGGGGCAACCGAAATGCCAAGTTGCGCCTGCCGGCGAATTCGTCGCTCAGCATGAATCTGGCGGCATTGCATGCCACGACCCGCGTAACATGGTCCGAGGCATTAAAAGAAGACCGCTTGCTGATAAACCAGCAGCCGGCGGCGCGCCCCGCGCTAGATAGAGTCCAAGCGCATCTTGATACGCTGCGCGCCGCACTGGGCACGACCTTGCGCGCCGATGTATCTTCGCGGAACAACTTCCCTATGGGCGCTGGCATCGCGTCATCTGCCTCCGCTTTCGCCGCGCTGACCCTCGCGGCGGCGGTAGCGCTTGGCAGGCGCTTGCCCGAGCGCGAATTGAGCGTCTTGGCGCGGCGCGGCTCTGGCTCGGCTGCGCGCTCGATTCCCGCTGGTTTTGTTGAATGGCGCGCCGCTGCCACGCATGAAGAATCGTACGCGGAATCAATCGCAGGTCCAGATTATTGGGACCTAGAAGACGTCATTGCGCTTGTCAGCCGCGCGCATAAAGAGGTCGGTTCAACAGCGGGCCATGCCATTGCCGATTCCAGCGTCTTGCAAATGGCGCGGGTAGCAAGCGCGGCTGACCGACTCGAGAGTGCCAAAGCTGCCATCCTAGCGCGCGACTTTGCGGCTTTGGCCACCGTAGTTGAAGAAGACAGCAATTTGATGCACGCAGTTATGATGACCGGCGCGCCAGCGTTATTTTACTGGCTGCCGCAATCCTTGGAAATCATGCTCGCGGTGCGGGCTTGGCGGGCGCAAGGCTTGCAAGTTTGTTATACACTGGACGCTGGTCCCAATGTGCATTGCATCTGCAGCGCCAGCGACGCCGATGCTGTCGCGGCGCGCCTCAAAGAACTGGATGCGGGTATCGAGGTCATTCGCTCCCGTGTTGGGGCGGGCGCGCGGCTGTTTAAGGCGAGCGCCGCGCCAGATTAGAACAGCTTGCGCGACAGCGCGCCTAAGCCCTATAATGGTGCTAAGCAGAAGCCAGAATAAGGTGACAAACCATGATCATCTCTGCAGCGGGTAACGACATCATTTTGGCGGTCATTGCTTTTGGAATCATATTGATTCCCGCCATCATTATTCACGAATTGGGACATTTTTTTGCCGCTAGGCTGGTCGGCATCAATGTTTTGGAATTTGGGATCGGTTTTCCGCCACGCTTGGGCAGATTGTTCATGTGGGGCGAGACCGAGTTCACCATCAACTGGCTTCCCATAGGCGGGTTTGTTCGTCCTCTAGGCGAGGACATGATCGGACCAGCCGGCGACGACAAAGTGAAGCGAGATAGAGAAACGCTGGAAGAGCGGCAGGACCAGCATAGCTGGAGCATGGGCGAGCGCGAGCAATTGCGTCTGCGCGGCGTTAAAGAACAGCGGATGATGTCGGTCAACGAAGCGCCGCCGCTGGGGCGCATCTTCTTCATGGCGGCTGGCGCGCTTGCCAATTTCGCCACTGCCATGATCCTTTTTTTCATTGTCGCCTTGATTGGCTTGCCGATGCAAGTTGGCGGTTTGGCGCAATTAGCGGCTATTCCCGCGGACTCGCTCTTCGCTGATAGCCCCGCGAAGGTCGGCGACGCCATTGAATTGATAGATGGTGAGCGCTTTGCCGATTTCGAGGCATTTTACGACACCCTCGAATCGTACACAGGGGATGCGATAAGTTTCTCGTTGCTGCGTCAGGAGACAGGCGAGCCTTATACGCTTGCTGTCAAAGCGAGTTTTGATGAGCGACATGCCTTTATTGAAGTGCTTGGGGTGCGCGAGGACAGTCCCGCGTTCGAAGCCGGCATCCAACCGGGCGACATGCTAACACATATAAATTCCGCGCGCCTGCCGGCATCTGGCGACCCTGCGGCGGTGCTGCGCGACATCACGCGCGAATACGAAGGCCGCGCGCTGAGCTTGACTTTCCTGCGCGAATTGGATAATGGCGAAGAGCAGCCGGTTGAAATACGCGTCGTGCCCCGCGTCAATCCGCCAGAAGGCGAGGGCCGGCTGGGCATCGCTATTCGCGCGCAATTCGCTTTGCAAGACGATACACGATTCGCGAATGCCGGTTACAAAACGGAGTTGATACCGCAAACCATTTCAGCGGCAATTTCTCATAGCATGCAAACGACCCGCATGACCTTCGAGCTTATCGCATCAATACCGGGCAGATTGCTTGATGGGTCATTGAGCGGCCGCGACGCGCGACCGATTAGCATCATCGGCATCAGCAAGATTGGCGGCGAATTCCTCCAGCGCAGCTTGCAAGAAGGTCCGGGATTAATGCTGAATTTCATCGCGCTTATCAGCATATTCTTGGGAATCAGCAATTTGCTGCCGATTCCGGCTCTGGATGGCGGCCGCATTGTCTTTGTCTTGCTAGAGATTCTGCGCGGCAAGCCAATCAACCCTAGAACTGAGGCGCGCATTCATCAGATTGGCATCTTAGTTTTGCTGGCGCTGGGAGTGATAATCATGGTCATCGATCTCGTGGACCCGCCCAGCATCACATAGCCCTGCGTGGCAAAAGCGTGAATCATGTGAACTTGGTGACCATGATTGAAAACATGACATGAAAGAGACAATGATAGAGAACATGAATGAGGCAACGATTGAGGCATCGATTGAGGCAATGGATGAGGCAATGATTGAGACGCAGCTCCCAATCGAAGACTTGCCCAAAAGAAAACCTGAACTGACCGAAGTCATTTCCGCATTAAAATCCGAAGCCGATTCGGATTCTCCAAGGCATTCGGCTACCGTTATCTACGGATTGTCCGACTTGACCGAACTTGAGTTGAAGCGCTTGGCAGCGGATTGGGCTGATTTACCAGCCTCGTATAAGCAGCGGGTCCTCAAGCAATTGCACGAGACCAGCGAAACGGTATTTGAATTGGATTTCACAGCCTTCGCTCATTGGAATCTGAAAGACAATAGCAGTTTGCTGCGGTCAGCAGCCATAGACTTGCTATGGTGCGATCATTCCACTATGACGATTCGACAATTGATGGACTTGGCGCGCAATGACAAATCTCAAGATGTGCGCGCCAAAGCCTTTTCGGAGCTGGGTCGCATTTTACTATTGGGAGAATATGGCGACATCCCAGAGCATGATACACGCGCGGCGCAGGAACTGGCGCATGCTACCGCCACAGATCGTCGTGCCCCGGTGGAGCTGCGGCGGCGGGCGCTTGAGGCATTAGCCAATTCCAGCCATCCAGAAGTAGCGGCTTTGATCCGGGAAGCATATCATGACGGCGATTATTGGCTGAAAATCAGCGCGATTTTTGCCATGGGCAGAACCTGCAACAATATGTGGCGCGATATAGTTCTCGAAGAATTGGAAAGCAGCGACAAACAGACCCTATATGAGGCGATTCAAGCCTGCGGCGCGCTGCAACTGGAAGACAGCCTAGCGCAAGTCCAGCGCTTTCTCAGCGATGAGGACCGTGAAATTCAGCTGATGGCAATATGGGCATTGGGAGAAATTGGCGGAAAACAAGCCTTCGATATGCTCTTGCAACTGGAAGAATCCGAAGAATCCGAAACATCCATTGAAGACCAGGAAATCTTAGGAGCCATTGAAGACGCTGTCGAAAGCGCAAGTTTCAGCTTGGACATGCCGCGCTACGGCATTCCCTTCGACAAAATCTAAGTCAATGTCGAATCGTAGAAGGCCGCAGCGCTTATGTTTTGCTTGTGATACTCTCGGTCACGAAGTCCATTGCCGCCCAAAGCGGCAGCCCGTCATTGGGCGAAGATCGTTTGCAATTTCATCGCCAGGCTCATATCGCCCAAAATCTTGAGCTTACCGGTCATAAATGCTTGCATGGCATTCATTTGGCCCGTGGCGACCGCGTACCAGTCGTCCGCGCTGGCATTTAAGGTCATCGCCGGTTCACTGATATCGCCTTCGCCATGTTCAATCAAACCACTGTTTATCTTGAACCAAAATTTGCCCCCGTTGTCTCCACTGAGATCAAAGAGGATGCGCGCATTGATGCTGTCAGCTTTCTCCGGCAAGAATCGCTCTGCCATGTTTGGGAATATGTTCTTGACTTCGGCGGCAGAAGCCATAAGAAACTCCTTGGGTTCGTTTCGCGTGATGCAATCCTGGATTAGTATACATTTGATAGCGCATCCGCCCAATAGCGGCTTAGTCAAAGCGTAGCAAATGCGATTAACCATCATTTCCAGTTTGTTGATCCTCTTTCTCGTTGCAGGATGCAGTCTTACTAGCGCGACAGCACCTGGCAGCGCGGGACATGCCGCAGCGCCAAAAGCCGAAGATACTGCGAGTACTGCTAGTGTTGCGATTTCAGGCAGTGCCACAGCGTCCGGCATTGCATCTGCGCTAGCGCAAGCACCAACGGAGCGGATTCAGTTAACGCCTAGCGACATGTCATCCCCAACAGGAACCGCTGCCATTGTTCTTGCGAGCGCGACGCTGCCCGCGCCAGTCGCGGCGCGTTTCGCAAGCGCGACTGCCAGCGCTGGCGGCGCGGCCAGCAACCCGCAATCGCAGACAACAATCACGGAGCATATCGTAGCTTGGGGCGATACCTTATCAAGAATCGCTTCGATTTATGGGCTGTCCACAGAGACGCTGATTGCGATAAACGACTTGCCCAGCCCCGACATGCTGCAAGTTGGTCAAATCATCAAGCTGCCGGCTATTCCCGACGCAACTGGACTGGCATACTCGATTCTGCCGGATACAAGGCTCGTGCGTTCACGAGACGCGCAATCCTTTGATGTCGCGGCCTTTATCAATTCGCAGCCTGGCATATTGCGCCAATTGGACGGCTTAGCCACGTCGCGCCTTGCCGACGGCAGAACAGTTAATATCGACCTGTCGGCTAGCGAAATCCTTGAACAGATTTCTTTGGATTTCAGCGTTGACGCGCGGGTATTGCTGGCTTTCTTGGAATATCGGGCGGGGCTGCTATCTAGTCTTGATATTGCCGATGAGCGCTTGATGTATCCGATAATAGCCGCCGACTCGCCTAGCGGCAGAGGCAGACCCAGGTTGTATGCCCAGTTGACTTGGTTAGCTGACCAACTTAATGCGGGATACTATGGCAAAAAATTTCGTGGCGAAGCAATTATTGATTTCGCCGACGGCAGTCGCTTGCTTTATCATGCGGATATAAACGCCGCAACTGCCGCGATTCAGCGCGTTTTCGCCAAAATGCCTGCCGAGACAAGCTGGCAGCATGATGTCAGCGCTGGCGGCTTCGGTCAAGTATATCGCGACCTGTTTGGCGATCCTTTTTTGGACGATGAACAAGCGGATGGCAGCGCCTTGCAACAGCCCAAGCTGAGCTTGCCATTTCGTCGCGGCGAAGTTTGGCGTTTTACCGGCGGATTCCATGGCGGCTGGGGCAATGGCAGCGCTTGGGCGGCAATCGATTTCGCGCCGCCCGAAGCAGCGCAAGCGACGCATTTTTGTTATACGAGCAGTCACCCGGTTATTGCGGTCGCGCGCGGGGTCATTGCCAGGCTGTCCGAAGGCACGGCTATCCTGGACCTCGACATGGATGGCAATGAAGGCAGTGGCTGGACAATTTTATATTTGCATATTACCCATGCCGAGTCATTGGCGGCAGGGCAAATTGTGGAAGCGGGCGAGGTCTTGGGTTATCCCTCTTGCGAAGGCGGCTTTTCGACAGCGACTCATCTACACATCGCCCGCCGTTACAATGGAGAATGGATACCCGCAGACTGCCTTCACTGTTCGACATCGCGGCAGGTGCCGCCTTTTACAATGAGTAATTGGCAAGTGCTGGGCTTGGAAAACCAAGTGTATCAGGGATATATGGTCAATCTGCTGGACAATCGCAGTGCGATTGCCGAGCAAGGCAGAACCACGATAAATCAATTATCATGGTAATAGGAGAATTATCTGAGCATGCCCGATGGTTTATGATTTGCTGTGGTTGATTAGCTCGACAGCGCTGATATGGTTCTTGGCTGCGCCAATCATTGAAGTTGGCGCACAGGGTCAGCGAACCGCCACACCTATTGTTGTCAGCCTTGTTACCGCCACCCCAGCAAACATCCAATCATTGCCGCCAACAGTGACTAGCGCTCCGACAGCGACATTGCTGGGGCCGACCCTCCTGCAAGCGCCGGAAACCGCCGGCAATATCAATGTTCGCGCCGCGCCCGACTTGGACAGCGAGATTTTAGGCACAATCTCCTTTGGCGCGCTCTATCCGGCGCTGCGCCGATATTTCCAATGGTACGAATTGAGCTATGCGCCCGCGCCGAACGGCCGAGCCTGGGTCTATGGGGAACTGGTAGAAATATCAGGCGACCTGGGCAACATTCAAGTTGTGGATAACTTTGCCGATATCAACGTTTTTTCTGATAACGCAAACAACGCGGCAGCGGGAAGCGGCGAGCTGGCTGCGGCATCGGATGAGGAGTCGAGGATTTTAGTTATTTCTACTGAATCAGGCGCGTCGCGTCAATCCGAGGCGGCGACCAAGGCGAGTCCCTTGCCAACTTTTACACGCCCGCCAGATTTGCCAGCAATCATCCCGACTGGCGCGCTTGATTCTGCGACAGAAGGCGAAGACCGCGCGGTCCCTGATGGGCGCGCGGCACTGCCGCCTTTGTTTCCGATAGTGATGTTGGCTGGGTTCGGTGTGGTGGGGCTGCTGATTAACCTAATCCGTCAGTGAAGCGATTCGCGCTTGCCGCCGCTTCATCTTTTTGCCTGCTTATCGCCTGCAATGCTGCAACCATGCAACGACCATGCTGCGACTATATTGAATACCTTGGTCCTGCGCGCAGACTTCGCAAGGCTAATTTGAGGAACCGCGCCGCTCATACAACGAGCCAGCTTATTTTTTGCGCGAGCGCGGCATTCCGCGGCACTCCGCGACAATCTGGGGTCCGAATCGCTGTCGACGAGCGGCTGCCGCCCTTACATTGGCAAGCCTTGCATGACTAACTTAAATTGGCTTAGTAGCTGCTGCAAGTACCGCAGCCATCGGTGGCAGCGCCGTTTTGATCGTCCGAAGACTTAAAGGAGTGCCCACAACCGCAGCTGGAAAGGGCATTGGGATTGTCAATGCGGAAGCCGCCGCCAATTAGGGTATCCACGTAGTCGATAGTCGCGCCGCGCAAATACATCATACTGGTCGGGTCAACCAGCAAGCGCACGCCATCGGCGGCTATCACCGTATCGCCGGAGTCCGCGGTTTCCTGGAAAGCCATGCCATATTGCATGCCCGAACAGCCGCCGCCAGTTACAAATACGCGCAATGCGTGCTCGGGGATGGCGCGTTGTTGCAGCAAATCCTTAATGATTGTGACGGCTGACGACGTTACCGTCAGTACGGAACTATCAACTTGTATTCCAGTCTCTATTTGCTGAGCGAGTACCATAGCCATTCCTCTCCATTTACCAGATACAGCCTAAGTCTAACATAGGCAGGGGAATGTGTCAATTTTGCAAATTATCATAAGTCAAATGGTACAGTAAGCGTAACGATCGCATCTTGCAGCGATTATTAAGGCTTGTCAAGAATTGCCTGTTTATTCTGTGTTTATTCGTTTGCGTGAACGCAACCGTGAAATTATACTGAAAACGTTCGCTGATCTTGTCTGAGCGAGACTATATTACGGCAAAGGGGGGGATTTATGAAGTTGCGCAGCAGCAGTCGCTTTAGTTTTATCTTGTTGGTCGTTTTGCTTTTGCTTGCGACATTTCCTGTAACGAGTTTTGCGCAAGGCAATTCGGCGCACTTGGTGGTCAACACGCACCGATTGAATATCCGCAGCGGTCCTGGGGTCGGCTATGAAAAAATTACTTCGGTCCCAGGCGGCACAGAGCTGCCGGTGACGGGTATAGACAGCGGTGGGCTTTGGTTCCAGGTCTCGAGCCCGGCCGGGACCGGCTGGGTTAATTCGCATTACGCGATTGACCGCGGCAATTTCTCCAACGTGCCGATTATCGACATGAGCCCGCCCGACGAGCCGGCGCTGAGCCCCAGCCAGCCGCATTTGGTAGTCAATACCGGTTACCTAAATGTCCGCACCGGACCTGGCGTTGGCAGCCACATCATCGGCAATGTGCAAGGCGGCACCAAGCTGCCGGTCCTCGCAATCGACAGCGGCGGCTTGTGGTATCAAGTAGAAAGCCCACTCGGAACAGGCTGGGTCAACTCCCATTACACGATTCCGCGTGGCGTTTTCTCTGGCGTATCGACCACCACCCAAGAAAGCGATAAGCCCACAATCGCCCCAGGTGTTCCACATTTGGTCGTGAATACTGGCAATCTCAATGTCAGGAGCGGTCCCAGCGCCAGCCACAGCATAATTATGACCGTGGCAGGCGGAACCGAATTGCCGGTTATTTCGATCGGCAGCGACAATCTGTGGTACGAGGTGCAATCCGAGGCTGGTCCAGGTTGGGTCAACTCCTATTTCACCATAACCCGCGGCAATTTCACGGAATTGCGGCGAACGCCGCTGCTTGACCCGCCATCAGCCACGCTTTCGGGGCCAACCCCGCGCTGCGTGGTGAATACGCACCGTCTGAACATTCGCACTGGTCCAGGTGCTGGCTACGATATCATCACCAGCGTTCCCGGCGGTTCACAGTTGGCGGTCCTGGGGCTTTCGTCCAATCGCGGTTGGTACTTGGTCGAAGGCAGCTTCGGTCAAGGTTGGCTGAATAACGATTTCGTGGTATTCCGTGGCGATTTCAGCCGAGTGCCAGTACTCGATAGCTAAAGACACTGGTCGAAGCCCGCGAAAAAGCATAATATGCACCCCATCAACCGATGGGGTGTATTTTATATTGCCAGCAAGTTGTCGCATACGCGGAGAACAAGCGTGTATTTTTTCATCAACTCGGCCGCTTTACCTGGCGGCTATGGACATAAGCCATGTTAAACGCAGCGGAAAGCATGAAATCAGTCGACCGGCGCGCTGAAGCCGGTCAAGCCTCTTCTTCGATATTTGGCAGCACCGCCATTCTGTCCGACGCCATCAACAAGGCTGATCCCTACCGCATCGCTGTCTATCCGATTATCAGCGATTCCATGCCCGACCTTGCTATGGGCATCCTGTCTTGCCTAGCTTATCTGCTAGAGCAGTGGTCCGGCCTCAAGGTTTATCGCTGCTTTGTCAAGATTGACGAAAACGATGATGAAGATAGCGACATCACCAGCGCCGATTACCAGTTCAGTCCGGCGGATTGGGAATTGGAAGGCCTTGACGACAATTTGCTTCTCCATGGTTCCGCAATTTTGCACGATGGCGCGGCGCAACTTACGCTCCACATTGACGCCAGCATGGTCAAGGCGGAAATAATCTCACCGCGGACTTATGATTATGACAGCGTGCCGGCGCTTATTGGCGCTTTGCCTGCCATTGCCGCGGAGCTTGTCGCGCATCTGTTCGAGCAAGAGCCGCTTCATCTGATTATTGATTATCCCAAATTCGAGCAAGATTCGACTGCGGGCAATTTGTTGCTGGAAGACTTGTTCGCTTGGAACCTTGATCTCTATCTCAGCCATTGGGGGCTTGCATGGGATGAGGAAGAAATCGCATCGCAATTTCTTTCGCTCGCGCGAATCTGCCACCAGCTTGACAGCGAATTTGCATACTGGTGCCTGGGCATGGCTTGCCAGCAAGTGATGCGATTGGGACTCGAAGATATTGGCGAAGTTCTCCTAGCGCATGTTGACAAGGCATTTGAAGTTAAAGATGGCGAATACGCTCAGGTTTCGCAAGGCAAGGCGCTTGCGGCGCTAGGCTTGAGCCGCTTGGGCTATGTCGAGCGAGCGCTGGCAATGCTCGAAGACCTGGTCGCAAATGGCGCGGGAGCCAGCGTCTGGCATACGATGATAAGCATCAGTCTCGACGCGGGCCGATCTTTTGAAGCGCTTGATATCTGCCAGCGCGCTCTGGAAACAGGCATTTCGCATCCCGCGCTGTATTGGCAATACGCCGAGCTATTGATGATGTCCGAGGCGAACAACTGGTTGATAGAAGAAGTGCTGCTGATTGACCCCGACGACATCGACGAAAGCGAACAGATTCCTTTTGAAATCATTGCCGCGCTTAAGACATTGTTGGCATCGCAGCCAAACAACCTTGGGGCATTGCACCTCGCGCTGCTGTACATGATTGATGTTGAAGACGGCGAGTTATGGGACTATTTTGAGCAAATGGTCAAAGGCGACCAAGAGTCCGCATACCTGGGCGAGCTTATCGAAAGGTTGGCGGATGCGGAATCTTTGACACCCGCCTACCAGATTTTGCGAGACGCCATAGCAGCGCCACAAGAGAATCCCTACCTCTATGCAAATTTGGCGCAGCTAGCCCTCGTTGATGGCAAGCCTCAAGCTGCCAAGCAAACACTGCAAGCCTGCCGGCGCGCGCTGGAAACGATTGATGAAGATTTAGAGTTGGAATTGCAGCGGCTGGAACTTTCCGCCGAAGTACCTGGTTTTGAACAGAGCTTCGCCGAGATTAAAGTACTGCTAAACGCGCAGCGGACTATCCGCGAAAGCGATGTGCAACTGCTGGAAGCAGCCATTGAAATCGCGCCAAGTATGATTGACCTCTATGTTACCTTGTCGCGCTGCTATATGGACTGGCAAGACAATGAAAGCGCGCTCGAAGTGCTAGGCGAGGCGAAGAATCAAGCTGGCAACCATCCGCGCATTGTCTTGGGCAGCGCCCAGATTCATTGGTCCAGCATGATGCGCGGCGAAGCTATCGCGACATTGAATACCGGCATCGCCGAATTCCCAAACGATGTCGCTTTGTTGGCGCAAATCGCCAGCTATCTGATTGAGAACGGCCAGCTCGACGACGCAAAACAGTTTGTCGAGCGGGCGGAAAGCATCGCGCCATCACATGGCGCGCTGATGCAGCTGCGGCGCTTCATCGCCAACAGCGTATCAAGCTAATGCTGCGATAAGTCGACGAGCTCAACTTGAGCCGATGTGCGCTCCGTTAATGCCAAGCTGAACGCAGGCAAATCATCCACGGTGAAGCTCGCGATAAGCAACACTTGAGCCGCAAATTCTTCTTCTTCTATCTCGCCATGATAAGCCGCGATGAGACGCTTGACGATTGCGTAAAGCGAGTAGGGCAGCTCTAAGCCGACCACACGCTTTTCGACCTTGCGTTCCGTTTGCAAGCAGGCCAGCGCTGCTTGCGCCGACTCGGTATAGGCGCGGACCAAGCCGCCAGTGCCGAGCTTGCTGCCGCCAAAGTAGCGCGTGGTCACCAATACGATGTCGCCAATGCCCGAGCCGCGCAGCACCGCCAGAGTAGGCGGGCCGGCCGTGCCCGTCGGTTCGCCATCGTCGCTCATGCCTTCCGTAACCGAATTGCCAAAGCCGACGCGGAAAGCATAAACATGATGGTTCGCGGCCGGCATTTCGCCGCGCAAGCCCGCAATCACAGCGCGCGCCTCTGGCACGGATGTCGCCAGTTGCGCGGTCGTGATGAAGCGCGATTTTTTGATGACGATCTCCGTTTGCGTCCGCTGCGCGGGAACCAAGTAGCCAGCGCTCATGCTTGATGGCCTCCAGTCGTCGATTTAGAATCTCGCAATATCTTGGAACAAGCAATACAAAGGCGAGCAAAACTGAGCCTGAAATTAACTCTTTATACATGAATTTCTATAGGGTTATATAGTCTGCGCAATTTACGCTTTCAGACCGCCAAGTCCCGCGGCTTTTCTAGGCTGCAAGCCGGCCCGGGTTTATCAAGCTTTATTCTGCTTTGCCAGGCTCATGACCATCTGCGCCGCTTGATCATCTGTAACCAGGCAGTCGATAGTCCCGCCATTGAGCGCGCCGAGAATGGCGCTGGCTTTGTCGGTGGTGCCGGCGACGGCAATCACGTTCTTGATTTTCATCAGCTTGTCTAAGCCGATGCTGATAGAGCGGCGATTGAGACCGATGTCCAATGCACGCCCCTTGACGTCGAAGAATTGCGCGCACATGTGGCCAACAACGCCGATGTTGTGCAGCCAGTCGCGCTCTTTCCGATTGATGTAGCCATTCCAGATGATGCCCGATGATTCAGCCTGTAAAGAGCCGATGCCCATCAAGACGCAATCGGACTTCGCTGCAATTTTCAGCACATCGTTCACTGTAGGCTCGTGCATGAACAAATCGCGGGTGCGGCTGTCTTCGACCAGCAGCGGCGCATGCAAGTAGCGATAGCGGGCACCAAGCTTTGTCGCCAGCTGCCGGGTTAAGTCGATGCCTTCGATGAGCGGATTGTCGGAGCCTAGCGCGCCGATGACGGGTACGACGGTCAGCCCATTCTGCGGAATTGGACGCACATGCTCTACCGTCATGGCAATGGACCGGCCGTAAGACATTCCTAAAATATCACACTCGCCCATGCTTTCGCGCAGCAATTGCGCAGCCAGCTGCCCGATGCCGAAGCGTATTGCCTCCGAAGAACGATCTCGGCTGCGCAAGGCGCGTACCTCGCGTAATGAAAAAGCCTCGCGCAGGCAGTCCTCCACCTGGTAATTGCGCGCCACCTCATAATTGACCGTAATCGTAACAATGCCCAAATCACGCGCGCGCTGCAGCATGCGCGACACCGTTGACCGCGACAGGTTGTACTTCCGCCCGATTTCAGTCTGGGTGAGCCGCTGTTCATAATACAGCCGAGCCACTTCAATCAAGACGTCACGCTGCGGCCCTGCATGTTCACTAGCCATCGGAATCCCTTCTCCATCGCAAGCATAGCATCACAAAAATAGCAAGGCAAGAATATGTGCAAGGCTTGGAATGAATCCAAAATATTGCCCTGAATACACGAATATTATGCCGAAGAATCAACAGAGATTGCACATATTCTCAATTATAGTGTAATTTTCTCAATTTGCGTTAGCATTATTTTGCATGGCTCTCATTTGTTGCTGACATCGACTGCATGGCGCTTGCGAGGTGAAAACATTAGGATGAATGTCGCGGACATCACAAGAGAGTCTTGGATACTGAGCTGCTTCCCCGAATGGGGCACTTGGCTCAATGAAGAGATAGAACAAGAAATCCTTGCGCCGGACAGCTTCGCTATGTGGTGGCTGGGATGCTGCGGCATCTGGCTGAAGAGCGCCGGGAATACCAACCTTTGCATCGATTTATGGGTGCAATCGGGCAAGCGCACCCAAGCCAAGAAATGGATGCGCGACCGCCACCAGCACCAGCGCGCCAGTGGTGTGCGGCTGACACAGCCGAATTTGCGCAACGCCATCGTGCCCATTGACCCCTTCGCCATTCGCCAACTGGACGCGCTGCTGGCGACGCACGATCACAGCGACCATATCGACCCCTATGTCGCGGCGGCGGTTTTGGAGAATTGCGACGACTCGCTCCAATTCATTGGACCGCGGACCTGCGTCGATATTTGGATGAGCTGGGGTGTACCAAGCAGCCGCTGTCGGGTCGTCGCGCCTGGCGATGAAATTAGCATAGGCGATATTGAAGTCGTCGTGCTGGACTCATTTGACCGCACCGAGTTGGTTACCGCCCCGCCCCAGCAAACCCTAAAGGGCAAAATGCCGCAAGAAATGGACGAACGCGCCGTCAACTATCTTTTCAAGACCAGTGGCGGCAACCTCTATCACGCTTCGGATTCGCACTATTCCAATTGGTTTGCCAAGCATGGCAATGACCACGAGATTCAGGTGGCGCTGGCCAATTTTGGCGATAATCCGCGCGGCATCACCGACAAAATGGGCTCGCTTGACCTGCTGCGCATGGCTGAATGCCTCAATTGCGAAGTGGTGATACCGGTGCATCACGATATTTGGACAAATTTCCAAGCCGATCCAAACGAGATTTTGGTCCTCTGGCAAATGCGCAAAGACCGGCTGCAATACAAGTTCAAACCCTTCATTTGGCAAGTTGGCGGCAAGTACATATACCCACGGGACAAAGACAGAATAATTTATAACCATCGCCGCGGCTTTGAAGACGTCTTTGCAATCGAGCCAGATTTGCCATTTAAGTCGATGCTTTGATTGGCTCTTCGCAACTTTTTCTTAACAAGAGCCGAAGCAATAGCGGAATTAGAAACGAGAAAGAGGTGGATATTGAAAGGACCCCGAGACTATCGTCTAGTATCGTCTAGTTAGGTTTAAGCAAAGAATAAGGAGCGAGAAGATGAAACGCCAAATCCTCGTAATTGGTCTACTTGTGTTACTGCTAGCGTCGCTATCGGGCAATGCCTTGGGGCAAGATTCTTTTGACCCCTACGCGCCCTACCGCGGCGACACAATCGTCGTGAGTTGGCCCGCGCTCTATCACTTCCAGCAAGCGGCTACCTTGATTCCTATGTTTGAAGAAGAATCCGGCATCAATGTCGAAGTCGATTTCTTGCAGTATCAAGCGATGAAACCGGCGCAAGAAGTGGAATTGCAAAAGCCGCGCACCGGCGAGTACGACGTTGTAGCTTGGGTCGTATTCACCAAGTCCGAATATGTCAAGAACGGGTACCTGGCACCACTTGCCGATTTCTTCGTCGACCCAGCCTTGGCTGACCCGAGTTATAACCCGGAAGACTTGGTTACCGCATATCTCGAGACCGGCGGCGTCGTGGGCGGCACCAACGCCTATTTGCCTGGTCCTACGCAAGCGCTCTATGGGCTTCCCTTCGGCGCGGAAACGAGCATCCTGGTATATCGCCAAGATATATTTGACGAACACAGCCTTGATGTGCCAACGACTTATGACGAGATGCTCTCGACCGCGGCTTACATCACCGAGAATGTTCCGGAAGTTTATGGCATGACCAGCCGCGGCGCGGCAGGCCATCAAATTGTACACGGCTGGCTGCTCCACCTGAGCCCCTACGGCGGCACCATTTTTGACGGCGATTGGGAACCAACAGTGGAAGACCCGGAAGCGATTGCTTCGCTGCACGCCCTCAAGACGATCATCGAGAACTCGCCGCCAGGCGTCGAGGCTTATGGATTTGGCGACCAAGCCAATGCCTTTTTGCAAGGCGATGCCGCCATGTACCTCGATTCACACAAAGTCGCCGCCATGACCCGCGACCCCAATCAGTCATTGGTCGATGGCATGGTCGGCTATGCCCTGCACCCCAAAGTTGGCGACGCCGAATGCGGTTTGTCCGAGACCGGCGGATTCGCGATGGGCATTCCCGCCAATTCCGCCAATCAAGAGGCGGCCTTCCTGTTCATGCAGTGGATGACAAGCCCAGAGGTTGACCGCCAACTGGCGCTCATCGGCGGCGATCCCGCGCGTGTATCGACGCTCAATGATGCCGAACTGCAAGAAATGTTCCCCGAATATCCAGTAGTCGTCGAACAACTCAAATGCGCGAACCCAAATTGGCGTCCGCTGATTCCTGAATGGGGCGCGCTGAATGCCCCGATTCTTGGCGTCTATGTTTCGGAATTCGCCATCGGCAACATGAGTGCCGAAGAAGCCATGGCGCAAGCCGCGGCGGAAATCCGCGCCGAGATGGACCGCGCCGGCTATTATGGCTGGGCAAACCGCGGCTAGCGAAAAATTATCAGCCGCTTGTTTAGGCAAGCAATGCGCTGAAAATGACGGTGTGGAGAGCAGCCTCTCCACACCGCAATCAATATAAAGGTTCTGAAAATGCATTCTTCATTGCGTATAGGGCAGATACGGACCGCTTACCTCTTTCTCTTGCCAGCCATCATCATCTTCGTTCTGGGTTTGATTGTCCCGCTCATCAACACCTTGGAATTGAGCTTCAACCAGCTTTCTATGGGCTCGCCCTGGGACGAGCGCGAATTCATCAATCTGGAAAACTATCAGCGCATGTTCAGCGACCCCGGTGTGCTGTCGGCCGTGAGCGTTACATTGCGCTTCGCAGCATTTGTGCTGGTTGCCGAGCTGGTAATCGGCTTGGCGCTGGCTTTGCTCTTGGAAAAGCCGATTCGCGGCGCGGCGATATTCCGCACCATATTCATCCTGCCGCTTATGGTCTCGCCGGTCGCGGTTGGCTTGATTTGGCGCTACCTGCTGGATGGGCGCATCGGCTTAGTCAACTACTACCTCAACCAGCTCGGGTTCGAAAGCCAGACCTGGCTTGGCGAACCGGGTCTGGCTTTTTTCTCGATTGTAATTACCGACATCTGGCAGTGGACGCCATTCATCTTCATTATTCTGCTGGCTGGGCTGCAAGCCTTGCCATCGGAAGTGCTGGAAGCGTCGCGCATTGACGGCGCGAATTGGTGGCAGATGACCTTCCGCATCAAATTGCCGATGCTGCGTTCCATCCTGCTGGTTACAGTATTGATGCGGCTCATTGATGTCTTCCGCGCGCTGGAAGTGATATTCATTCTGACATTTGGCGGACCTGGGCGCAGTACCCAGGTCATGTCGCTGCATATCTACAAGACTGCCTTCACATCGCAGGCATTGGGCTACGCCTCGACCATCGCTGTGATGCTGATGTTCATTATGCTGATACTCAGCATGGCTTTGATGCTTCTCTCTAATCCCTTCAAAGAGAAATCGGACTTTTGATATGGCTGTTATGACAAAACGCGCAGATCAAACCGGAATACAAATCGACCGCGCCATGTTCTTGCAATATGTGGCGCTCATCGTATTGGCTTTCATTTCGCTGGCTCCGATTATCGTCATGATTTTGACTTCTTTCAAAACGCAGGTTGATATCATGTCGAGCGACTCGATATGGCTCTTCCAGCCAACAATGGACAATTATACCCACGTCTTCGAGGCGAAATTTGGCCTCTACTTGCAGAATTCGATTGTTGTTGCCTTGTCATCAACTCTTTTGTCGCTCTTGGTTTCTGGCATGGCTGCTTATGCCTTGGCGCGGCTGGATTTCCCCGGCAAAAGCCCATTCGCCTACTTCACCTTGATAATCCGCATGGTGCCGCCGGCGGTGCTAGCGATTCCCATCTTTATCCTGTGGCTGAATTGGGAACTATTCCTATTCGATATGATTGACGCCACCCCCTTTCTCTATGAAATGGAAAATCCCGATCCCTATTTGTTCGCCGAGGGACTGGTCGATGGCCGCATCGGCTTGATATTGTTTTACACCGCGCTCAACCTGCCCTTCGCGATTTGGCTTTTGATTGGATTCCTGCGCCAGATACCCGCCGAAATCGAAGAAGCGGCGATTGTCGACGGCGCTTCGCAGTGGCAGGTATTCATGCGGGTTATCTTCCCGTTGATGCGCCCGGGCATGGCGGTGGCGGCGATATTCACTTTCCGCATCTCTTGGAACGAGTTCCTGCTGGCGCTGGTGCTGACCGACCGCAATACACGCACACTGCCGGTCGGCATCACATTGTTCCTCACCGAGCAAGGCGTGCAATGGGGACGCATCATGGCCATGGGCACGCTGATTGTCATTCCCCCGCTGCTCTTGACCTTTGTGGCGGCGCGTCAAATCATCGCGGGCATGACGGCTGGCGCTGTCAAGGGCTAGCAGGGGCTGGCAAGGCTTAGAAATTGAACAAGTCAATGAACTAGAGCAACGAGCACATCAATGAACAAGCCAATGAACAAACGAATGAATAAGCCTTTGCTACAGTTGGCGCTGGATACCTTTGACCTGCCTAGCGCGCTCGCGCCCTTGCAGCGCGCCGCAGAGCACATCGACATCATCGAAGTTGGCACGGTACTCTGTCTGGCGGAAGGCATGGAATCGCTGCGGGTCATTCGCAGTCTGTTTCCTCAGAAAACGATTCTCGCCGACCTTCGCATTGCCGAGGCTGGCGGCATCATCGCGCGCATGGCTTATGAAGCCGGCGCGGACTGGGTCAGCGTCGTCAGCGGCGCAGCGCCAGCTACCGCGGCAGTTGTGTATGAGGTCGCAAAAGCCTTTGCCGGTGACGTTCAGATTGAGTTGAGCGACGGCTGGACTTGGGCGCAGGTCCAGCATTGGCGCGCGATTGGCATTGAGCAAGTCATCATACACCGCAGCCGCGATGCCGAGGCACAGCAAGGCAAGCCCAGCTGGAGCGCCGCGGATCTGGCGACAATTTCTCGTCTGGCGGATATGGGCTGCCGCGTGACGGTGACGGGCGGCGTCAGCCTAGACGATATTAAGACATTCGCTGGCATACCGGTTAGCATATTCATCTCGGGTCGGGCAATTTGCCAGGCAGCCGACCCAGCGCGCGCGGCGGCGGCTTTCCAGCGAGAAATCGCGCGCGTCTATTCGTAAATCGGGACAAAGTGTAGGACGACAATGCCGGTTAAGCTGCCGCTGGGCATCTACGAAAAAGCGCTGCCGCTCGATGTCGAATGGCCGCAACGCCTTGATATGGCGCGGGCAATCGGCTTTGACTTCGTCGAGTTGTCCTGTGACGAAAGCGCCGAGCGCCAAGCGCGTTTGGATTGGGACGCAAGCCAGCGCAGAGCGCTGCGGGATGCCCTTGCCAACAGCGGCATCCCGTTATTGACCCTGTGCCTGAGCGCGCACCGGCGTCTGGCGCTGGGCAGCGCCAATCCCGAAATCCGCGAGCAGGGATTGCAGATATTGCGGAAAGCAATCAACTTCTGTGGCGACATCGGCATTCGCATGATACAGATTGCTGGCTATTATGATTATTATGGCGCGATTGACGCTGAAACCGAAAAACGTTATATCGAGTCGCTGGCGCGCGGACAAGCCTGGGCAAGCAGCGCGGGGGTCATGCTGGGGCTAGAGACGATGGAAGGCGAGCATGTCGTCGACTCCATCAGCGCAGCCATGCGCATCGTGAAGCAACTGGATTCGCCCTGGCTGCAGATATATCCCGACATTGGCAATATAGCGGCGCATGGCTATGATGTTGCCGCCGAGCTGGAACGTGGGCGCGGGCATGTGGTCGGCGTGCATCTGAAAGACTCGCGCCCGGGCGAACCGCGGCGTGTGCCATTTGGCGACGGCATGGTGCCCTTCACCGCCGCATTTCAGGCACTGGCGGCGATGGACTTTCGCGGTCCGGTTTTGATAGAAATGTGGAATGACAATCGTCCCGATTCGCTAGACTTGGTAGCGCAGGCACGCAATTGGGTGCTGGCGAAAATGCAAGCGAGCGGGCTGAATACGAGCTGAATGCAAAATTACAGAATGAGAGCCGATGCCGCGCTTTGACCTGACAACGATTGGCGAAGGTCAACTTCGTTATAGTGTGCCAGCAGGCGCGCGCCTGGAACGCGCCGCAAGTCTCGATGTCCATGTAACTGGCACAGAAGCCAATGTGAGCAGCTTGCTAGCGCGCTTGGGCTGGAAATGCGGCTGGATTACCGGCTTGCCCAATACGCCGCTCGGTCGCCGCGTCGCCAGCGAATACGCCCTTTCGGGCTTGGATATGTCGGCTGTCCAGTGGTCGAACCAGGGTCGCCTGGCAATCTATTATGTCGAATTTGGCTCTCCGCCCAAAGGCACACAGGTCTATTACGACCGCGCCGACACTTGTTTTGTCAACATGACGCGCGCCGACATCGACTGGGCATACCTGCTGGATACACGGCTCTTGCACATCTCCGGCTTGAGCGTGCCGCTGTCGCCGTCGATACAAGCGATTCTGCTGGAAGCGGTCGACAAAGCAAAGGCGCGCGGCATACCTATCAGCTTCGACATGAATTATCGCAGCCGAATCTGGTCGACCGCAGCCGCTGTCCGCGCCATCGCGCCAATTTTGGAATTCGTTGATATTCTGTTTTTCGCCCGTGGCGACGCCCAGCGCATGTACGGTTTCCAGGGCAGTCCGCAGGAAATTGCGCGGCAACTGGGCGACTTGACTTCCGCGCGGGCAATCGTCAGCTCTTTGTCCAGCGAGGGCATAATCGCATGGGATCGCGAAAACTTCGTATTGCAGCCGGCGTTGGAAATCGAGGTGCTCGATCGCATAGGCGCAGGCGACGCCATGGTCGCGGGCGTGCTGCATGGCTGGCTGCAAGGCGATCTCTTCAAAGGGCTGCGCTATGGGGTGATGACTGCCGCGCTGTGCCTGACGCATTATGGCGACGCGGTATATGTTACGCGTGCGGAATTGGAGGAGCTGCTTTCTAGTCCGCCGGCGGATATTGTGCGCTAGTAAACCCGAGAAAATTAGAATTACTTGGGTAAACTCGCTTTGTCGGTTTGTCGCCACCATTGTTGCGAAATGAAAAGGGGCGACATAGTATGTCGCCCTCACGAAACCAAAAATAGAAAATGCCCCATAGGAGACTCGAACTCCTGTTTTGGCCTTGAGAGGGCCACGTCCTAGGCCACTAGACGAATGGGGCTTATTGCTTATCAACAGGGATTCTATACCAGCGCGCGCGCCAGGTCAAGACGGCGCTAGGAATCCCATGTGGTCTTGCGCGCGCTTCAGCGTCGCCTCGGATACCGCGCCCGCCTTCTCACGTCCCAGCTTCAGCACGGAATCCAAGTAACCAGCTTCGTCCATGAGTTCATTGTAACGCGCCTGTAATGGCTCAAGCGTTGACAGCACCGCCTCCGCGACAGCTTTCTTCAAATCGCCATAACCCTTGCCAGCGAAGTCGGATTCGATTGCTTCGCGCGATTCGCCGCTTATCGCCTGATAGATGGTCAGCAAATTGTTGACGCCGGCGCGCTCCGGATCGTCGCTAAAGCGGATGTCACGCTGCGAATCGGTAACCGCGCGCATGATTTTCTTGCGTGCGCGCGCCAAGTCATCGAGCAGGAAAATCGCATGATTTTCCGAGGCTTCGCTCTTGGACATTTTGGCGGTCGGGTTGTCCAAGCCCATTATGCGAGCGCCGGCTTGCGGGTTCATCACTGATGGCAAGGTGAAAGTCTCGCCATAGAGATGGTTGAAGCGCTGCGCCAGGTCGCGCGTGAACTCCAAGTGCTGGTTTTGATCGTCGCCAACTGGCACCAAATCGGCATGATAAAGCAGAATATCCGCGGCCATCAGCGCGGGATAATTGAGCAGCCCGGCACCAATCGACTCTTGATTCTGCTTGCCCGCCTTGTCTTTGAACTGCGTCATGCGTTGCAGCCATCCCAATGGTGCCATGCAGGTCAGCATCCAAGCCAATTCAGAGTGCGCGGGTATATGCGACTGCACAAAGATCGTAGAAACATCCGGGTCTAGCCCAGCCGCAATGTACATGGCCGCGCTTTCGCGGGTTTTCTGCCGCAGTTCGGCGGGGCTCTGCGCGACGGTTATCGCGTGCAAATCGACCACGCAATAAAAACAGTCATAATCGCTCTGCACTTCGACCCATTGCTTCAGCGCGCCGAGGTAATTGCCGATAGTCAAGTTACCCGAAGGCTGTATGCCAGACAATACGCGCGGTTTCATAGTTTTCGAGTTTGCCATGGTCCTGTTAAGTCTCTAGAAAGGTCAATCAAGTGCGGCGATTCTAGCATCAGCCAGGACGCCCTTCAAGCGGCGTCTATGGCGCGCGGTTAATAGCGCTCCTTGAGCGCGCGCGCGATTTGACGATCCGCGTCGCGCTTGGCCAAGTCGGCGCGCTTGTCATAGCGCTTCTTGCCCTTGGCAATGCCAATTTCTACTTTTGCCCTGCCCCGCTCCAGATACACTTGCAGCGGGATGGCGGTCAAGCCTTGTTCTCGAATGCGGCTGATGATGCGGTTAATCTCGCGCCGGTGCAGCAAGAGCTTGCGTGGACGCCGCGGATCGCTATGTCCGAAATGCCGCGCCTGCTCATAGGGCGAGATATGCGTGTTCATCAGCCAAAGTTCGCGTCCCTGCTCTTGCACAAAGCCATCGCCAATGTTGATGCGATGCCCGCGAATGGATTTGATCTCCGAGCCCAACAGCACCAAGCCAGCATCATAGCGATCGGTAATCAAATAATCGCGCCGCGCTTTGCGATTCTTGCTGATGATTTTCCGTCCCTCAGCCATAAAACTTCTCGGTTACGCTAATGCTGCGGTCAAGCGGATGCGGGCGGCGCAGCTTAAACCGCACCGGAGAATTAAAATAAAACGCGACCAAAAACATAAAATGAAAATATGAAACGGCTTTTGATGCTGTCTTTATGCCAAGAGACGCCAAGCGCCCTGGAAGGCATCTAGTTCTATCCTGCCCAGTGCGAATTCTTCCAGCACGTCGCGATCCACGCCAATCGTTCGCGGGATATCATCCCGATTGGCGCAATTCACCAAGCTCACCGCAACCGCCTCAACTTGCGCCGGGATGCTTGCGCGCAGGTCCGCCGCCGCTTGCATGACGGCATTAAGCCGCGCATTAAACTCTGAACCTGGCGCGGAACAAACGAGCATATCAATGGTCATGCCAAGTTCAGTTTGCCTCGCTGCGCTACCGGTGCCGTCTATCGTGAAATCGCTTAGCTGATTGCTGACTAGCTCGATGAAACTGGATACATCAGCGGGAGACAAGGTTGCGGGCGCGCTAGGCTGCGCCGCCACTTCTGTATTGGCAATTGGCACTGCGGTCTCTTCCGCCGCGGGTTCGACGGTCGCGGTCTGGAATACGGCAGTTGCCGAAGCCATCGCGTCGGCGGGTGCGGCGGCTGGAATTCGGGTCGCCGAAGCTGTCGCTGCTGCAAGCGGTTCAGTCAGCGGTTCAGTCACTAGCGGCAAATCGGTCTCGTCTTCTTCGTCGTTAGGCTCGACTATAACAATGACTGGCGCACTCGTCGCTTGGGAAAAAAACGACTGAATCTCGCTGGTATCAATTAGGCCCGAAAGGACAAGCATCGCGCCAGAAGCCACTATCAGCAGCGCCGCGATAAGCAGCACGAAGCCGCGCCCCGCGCGGGTATTGGTATTGGCGGGCGGCTCTTCTATTGTCGGTTTTATCGTTTCCCAGTCATCAATAATGCTGTCATCTATGCTGTCATCAGCATACGATGGCGGCCCGCTCGCCAAATCCGACTCGGCTTGCAGATAGTTGACCGGACTGCCTTGCGCTAATTCAATTTCCGCTTTCAGTTCGCGCGCGCCGGGATACGTTGGATCGAGCTGCAGCGCGCGGTCGAGCGCGGCAATGCCAACTTCGCTGTCGGAAACGGCATGAGCATAGACCCACCAGAGCGCCGGATTATTGCCATCAGACTCCAGCAAGGGCACCAAGACTTCTTGCGCTTGCGCAAGCTTATCGTTTTCGATCAACTCGTGCGCGCGGCGCAATATCGCATCAGTGGAGTCACTCATGCAAGTGTCCTTCATTAAGAGCTAGCTTCTTCACAGCAGTTTACATCTGCTTCATATTGCGCGCAAGAAAAAGCTTGCCAACAGAGGCAAGCCATACGTGATGCCCTGAAGAGGACTCGAACCTCCACCCCGTTAAGGACACGGCCCTCAACCGTGCGCGTCTGCCAGTTCCGCCATCAGGGCAAGCCACAGAATCAAGTATATTGAATTCTCCAACGCTGTCAATCCTCTGCTTAGCTCTGAGGTCTGACGAGGGGAGCGCTAATTCAACTGGCGCTAATTTGCTGTTCAGTGTCTAAGAAAATGATGGATATCGTCAGCATTTTTTGACTTATATTAAGCCCCGAGGGTCGCGTAGGGCGCGTCGGCGTCCGCGCTGGTTAAATGCAATTTGATGAATTGCCCTGCAAGATTATCACAGTTTCCTTAATTCATCTTGAGCGAGCCACTTTCCTGCCTTATGATTAGCGTCTATTGAATTTGGCTGATTGCGGAGAAAGTCTTGAGACCATGCGCATTGCTGTAGATGCGATGGGTACGGATACTCGTCCAATCGCGGATGTCGCCGGCGGCGTCATGGCCGCGAACGAATTTGGCGATACCATCATCCTCGTGGGTGACAAAGCCACCGTCGAGGATGAACTGCGTAAGCACGATGTCCGCGCCGGCAATGTCGAAATCCTGCACGCGCCCAAGGATATCGGCATGGACGAGCGACCCGCTGATGTGCTGAATGCCAAAGCGAGCTCTTCTATATTCCTGGCTCTAGAAGCTGTCCAGACGGGCGATGCTGACGCATTTGTTACAATGGGCAATACTGGCGCGGTGCATACAATCGCGACCTTGAAAACGCTACGGCGCATCCCAGGCGTAAAAAGGCCTGTGCTGTCGGCGTTGTTTGCTATCAACAATCATCGCATGATTTTTCTTGATGTCGGCGCGAATACGGACGTTAAGCCCGAGTGGGTTACGCAGTTCGCCATCATGGGCAGCATTTACGCGCAGCGCGTGCTAGGATACCCGCATCCGCGTATCGCCTTGTTATCCAATGGCGCGGAAGATAACAAGGGCAACAAACTCACTCGTTACGCATCCGATATATTGACGAGCAGCAAATTAAATTTCGTGGGCAATGTCGAACCCGTGCAGCTGATGGATTCGGTCGCCGATGTAATTGTGATGGACGGATTCGTCGGCAACATCGTGCTAAAGATGTTTGAAGCGACCTCCTACTATGTCTCGTCATTGATACGCCAAGAGCTGCGCGGCGACTTGTTTTCCATGCTTGGCGGCGCCTTGGCGCGGCCAGCCTTCAATCGCATCCGCCGCCGCGTCGATACCTCCGAAATCGGGGGCGCGCCACTCTTGGGTGTCAATGGGGTTGTCATCATTGGTCACGGGCAGAATTCCGCGACCGGCATCAAAAACGCCATCAAGCAAGCGCGCGCCGCCGTACAAGAAAATGTCATCGGCGCAATCCGCAGCGGCATATCGCAGGAGTCGTCCACAAAATGAGCCAGGCATCATGCACTTGACGCGCCATGAGCGTAAGCGGGTTGTCATTACCGGGCTGGGCGTGGTATCCCCGCTTGGCAGCAAATACGAGTTCTGGGATGCGCTCGCGCTGGGGCAATCTGGCATTCGCCGCTTGCAAAACGTTGAGACAGACCACCTAAACGTCAAGATTGGCGCGGAAGTGCTAAACTTCGATTCCACGCAGTATATCCCTGCCAAGCAGGCGCGGCGCATGGGGCGGGCGTCGCAATTCGCCATCGTCGCCGCCGCGCAAGCAGTGGAAGACGCGGGATTCCAAATCGAAGAAATCGCCGCGATAGGCGACCGAGTAGCCACCATACTGGGCACGACGCTCGGCAGCTACGAAATTGGCGAATCGGGCATTCGTTCCTGGCGCGCTTCCGATCACAAGCGCGCCAATCCGATGAGCATTATCAACGCGCTGCCCAATATGCCCTCGCATTATGTTAGCCGCATGATGGGCGCTGTTGGTCCCTTGGTAACGCCGTCGGTGGCTTGCGCCACCGGCGTTCAAGCAGTGGGGACCGCGGCAGATTTGATTCAATTTGGCCGCTGCGATGTCGCGATGGCTGGCGCGGTAGACGCAGTCATGTTTGATTATATCCTGGCTGGTTTCAGCGCCACGCGCGCCCTGACCCGCTCGTACAATGATAATCCAGCAGCAGCCAGCCGCCCCTTCGACGCTGACCGCTCTGGCTTTGTGCTTGGCGAAGGCGGCGCGGTATTTCTGGTCGAAAGCCTGGAGCATGCCTTGCAGCGCGACGCGCCGATTTATGCCGAAGTCCTGGGCTATTCGTCTTCGTCCGACGCCTATCATGTCGCCGCGCCCAACCCAGAAGGCGCAGGCGCTCGCCGCGCTATGCAATGGGCTTTGGACGACGCGCGCGTAGAGCCGCAGGCGATTGAATATATAAACGCGCACGGCTCATCAACCGCCGCAAATGATTTGATCGAAACCAAGGCTATCAAGCGCGTCTTTGGCGAATCCGCTTACAGCATCCCAATAAGCTCGACTAAAAGCATGATTGGGCATGCCATGGCTGGCTGCGGCTCTCTGGAATTGGCTGCCTGTTTGATGACCTTGGAGCGCGAGCTGCTGCACCCGACCATCAACTACGATAGACCCGACCCCGACTGCGACCTGGACTATGTACCAAATCAGGCGCGGGAAGCTCCGCGCATCAAAACCCTAATGTCCAACAGCTTCGGCTTGGGCGGGCAGAACGCCTCAATAATCATTCGGCGGCTCTAGGTGGCTCTAGCTCTAAAGGAAAGCAGCCCCATGAAACAGCGCATTACAATAATCGGCGGCGGATTGGCAGGCTGCGAAGCCGCTTGGCAATTAGCGGAACGGGGACACAACGTCCTATTATACGAAATGCGCCCACAGCGATCGACCGGCGCGCACACCAGTGATCGCCTGGCGGAATTGGTTTGCAGTAATTCCTTGGGTTCCAAGCTGCCCGACCGCGCGACCGGCATCTTGCAGGCGGAAATGAAAATGCTGGGCTCGCTGCTCATGCGCTGCGCCGAATCCGCCGCTGTGCCAGCGGGCGGCGCTTTGGCGGTCGATCGGCAGCGCTTCGCCAAAAACGTAACCGCCGCCATGTCCCGCCATGCCAACATCACTGTGATACGAGAAGAAGTCACCGAATTGCCCGGCGACAAGCCCACGATTGTCGCGACGGGTCCGCTGACGTCGCCGGCGATGGCAAAAGAAATCGCGCGCTACACCGGCGAAGACTACCTTTACTTTTACGACGCAATCTCTCCGATTGTTGAGGCTGGCAGCATCAATATGACGCGCGCTTTCACCGGCAATCGCTATGGACGGGGCAGCGCTACCGGCAATCCCGATGGCGATTACATCAACTGCCCCATGGACAAAGCGCAATATCTGCGCTTTGTCCGCGCCTTGCAGACAGCGGAGACGATTGAGCTGCGCGACTTCGAACGCGAAGACCCGAACTTCTTTGAGGGCTGTGTCCCGATTGAGCAATTGGCGAAGCGCGGCGACGATACGCTGGCATTTGGCGCGATGCGCCCGGTTGGTTTGAGGGACCCACATACGAAGCGCCGACCCTATGCGGTCGTGCAGCTGCGGCAAGACAACCTCGCCGGCACCTTGTATAATATCGTTGGATTCCAAACCAACATCCGCTGGAAGCAGCAGAAAGACATTCTTAGACTCATCCCGGGCTTGGAAGACGCCGAATTTGTGCGTATGGGGCAGATGCACCGCAATACTTTTTTGAACGCGCCGGCGCTGCTGTGGGCGACGATGCAGTTTCGTCAAAATCCCAATTTGTATTTTGCCGGTCAAATCACCGGCGTCGAAGGTTATGTTGGCAATACCGCCACCGGCTATATTGCCGCGCTAAATTTATCGCGGCAGTTGCATGGCTTGACCGAATGGACGCCACCCCAAGAGACGATGCTGGGCGCGCTCTGTCACTACGTAACACATTGCCCGCCCAAAGACTTCCAACCCATGAAAGCGAATTTGGGGATTTTGCCGCCATTGCCGCTGCGGATTAAGAATAAGGCGCAGCGCAGAGCCGCTTACGCTCAACGCGCGCGCGATGCGATGACTGCCGCGCTTAAGGAATTGTCCGACCCAGTGATGCGCGCGCGCCACGAAAACAAAGATGCAATTGCTTGAAATCAGCGTGAACCTAGCTGTAAAGTTTCGGATTATAATGGAGCAACATGTCAAAACCTGATCATTTCGCCAACGCTGGCGCAGAACGCGCCTACCTTGTCGGCATCGAGATTCAGCAGGCTGCGGCACCCTTTTCTGTAGCGGATTCCTTAAGCGAGCTTGCGCTGCTCGCCGAAACCGCTGGTCTTGAGGTCGTCGGGCAAAGCTATCAGCGCCTGCGCAGAATCCATGCCAAGACTTACATCGGCTCTGGCAAGCTGGAAGAAATCATTGAAGAAATTGCTCTGCTCGACGTAAACGTAATTGTCTTCGACGAGGAGCTCTCGCCGCGCCACCAGCGCGAGCTGGAAAAACAACTTGGCGAGACGATTCGGATTCTTGATCGCTCGGCGCTGATTTTGGACATTTTCGCGCAGCACGCGCGCACGAGCGAAGGGGCGCTGCAAGTGGAATTGGCGCAGTATGAGTACCGCTTGCCGCGTTTGACACGGCAGTGGACGCACCTTGCCAGACAGGCGGGCGGTGGCGGCGCGCGCGGTGGCTCTGGCGGGGTTGGCTTGCGCGGTCCCGGCGAAACCCAGCTAGAGGTCGATCGCCGCGAGATTACTCGCAAGATTACCAAGCTGAAAGCCGCGCTCGAACAAGTACGCTCGCATCGCAGCCTGCATCGCTCGCGGCGGCAGCGCTCTGGATTGCCATTGGCCGCGCTGGTGGGTTATACCAACGCCGGCAAATCGAGCCTGCTGAATGCATTGTCTGGTGCCGACGTCTACGCCGCCGATCAACTTTTTGCGACGCTCGACCCCACGACAAGGCGCATCGCTTTGCCCGAACATTCGGACGTCTTGCTAACGGATACCGTCGGCTTTATTCAAAAGCTGCCGACTACGCTGATTGCCGCTTTTCGCGCGACGCTGGAAGAAGTGGTAGAAGCCGACCTGCTACTGCATGTTGTAGATATTAGCCACGCCAACGCCTTGCAGCATATCGACGCCGTGGAAGATACCTTAGCCGAGATTGACGCCGCTGATATGCCGCGGCTATTGGTATTAAACAAGATTGACTTGCTGGACGGTCCCAGTCCGCAATTGCCGCTAATCGACAATTACCGCGGCATTGTCGCTGCCTCGGCGCTCGACGGCAGGGGCATTAGCGACCTGCTGGCAGCAATGCGCGAAGTCTTGGCGGAGAGGGATACAACCTTCGAGGCGCTGCTTCCCTACCACGCCGGTCGGGAGTATTCAAAACTGTGTGAGCACGGTTATATTCGCGACGAGTCGACCAACGAAAATGGCTGGCTTTTGACACTGTCCATGCCCAGGCAAGTCAGCGAATTCTACCAGAAGTTCGCTATCGACAGCGCTGGGCAAACATGAGCCCAGCGACATTGGGATAAATTACGATAAATTAGGATTGCTCGGTCGGCAACTGCGCCCAATAGACTTCCGGGCGGAAGCGGCTGTGGAAGAACAAGCGTAGGTCAGATGACAGCGCCAAAGATACCGGTGCCAGTATATCCGAGAAGACGACCATTTCGGTCTCGTCCCCGCTGCAGCCTTGCTCCAAGCATTTTTCGGGATTTACGCGGCCAATAACCGCGCGCGTGCCCAAAGCATAGGCGAAATACAGCAGACCGTCCGCGCCGAGAATGATGTTACTGGTGTTTTGCAAGCCGCTCACCAAGGGTTTCGGCTCAGAAATTGCGCCGTCGTCCGCGATTTGCAGCCACTCGATGCCACGGCGGGCGCTGCCGCCGTTCGCAAAATAGATTCTGTCTTCATCAATGGCGATGCCGGTTGGCGAGCGCAAACCTGAAGCGATTGGCATCGCTTTGCCCGCTTCGGAAATTTGCATGATGGCATTTTCTTTGGTGTCCGAAACCAGCAGCGAACTCGCGTCCAAACGGGCAATACCCCAAGGCGCTTGCAATTGGCTGAGTATGTTTATCGGAGATAATCGGTCTTGGTTGACCTTCCAAAGCGTGCCGCTATCGGGATCGGGGACCCACAGGTCGAAGCCAGCCGCCGTGCTTTCCATGAGCATGCTGTGGCCATTCTTGACGCCAAAGACATAGGTGATGGTGTCGCCAGTCTCATCATCAATCTGGTAGATTGTCCAATCGCCGTTGCAGACGGTGTAGAGATAATCTTCAAACCAGACCATTGCATTGGGGCGCTGGACGTTGCCCACCAGCAATTGCAAGTCTTCTTGCAATAGCGGAGTCGCGAGCGCTACGCCGCCAGCCATGCCCGGCGTAGCCACATCATCGGCTGACGGCTCTTCTGCTGACAGTTCTTCGGAGCTAGAATCCGCAGTCGGGCTATCTTGGGCGATGACAACCGAGGCAAACGAAATCAGTAATGCGAGCAGTGCGATTTTCATTAAGACACCATGTGACATCATGAGACACATTGAGACGCAATGAGATAAAATGAGAATCCACGAAGCGCCAGCAGAAATGTGCAAGCGCCCACGCTATCGGAACAATTACGCGCATGCGCTCGTTCCGATGAATAGCGCGCTATTCTACTGCATAAGCCGTCTGACAACTAGCTGGCAGCCTTATTTTGCCAGAGCAATCGCCCTGATTTTCTCGGTGTCTCGGTGGCTGATTTTGCATGTAATCCCCAAAGTACCAGTGATTGCCAAACATTGTTTGCCTATACAGCGGCAACGCTAGAAGCTGGCAATTGCCGCTTGAGACTTGTCATAGATGCGGAATAGCTCATGCAAACTTGCCGCATTTAATGATTGCAAAGCTGGACCAGACGGTTCCGCCAGGCGAATATCGCCGCCAGCCCCTCGGGCGCGCCTCAGCCAAGCATAAAGTCCGCGCAAACCGTGTATATCCAGCAAGCCAATAGCGGACAAGTCTATCACTAAAGCCGGCTTTTCCATCGTATGCGCTGTCGAATGCGCAGTATGTGCTTGCTCAAGCGCTTGAGCAAGCGACAATGCGCCTGCGGAATCGAGCTCGCCAGCGAGTTCGACAAGGACCACCTTACCGTAATTGAGGATATTGACGCTTAACAAGCTGTTTTCACCTATCATCCGCTCATGTTACAATTCATGTTACAATGATACTCCATCGCATCGCTTGCTTCAGGCGATGCAAGTGGCTTTCAAACCAGCCTGCGCGCTATGACGGAGAACGCTGACTGACATGGACCTGAGTTATGTGGCGCTGATAACGGTCGTGGCCATGCTGCTTCTGCTCATGATACAACGCGCCGAGCCAGCGCGGCGGCGGCTGGTGGCGGTATTTGTTTTTGTCTGCCTGCTGATTATCCGTCACAACGCCTTCATCAAGGGCGACCTGCACGCTGAGACCCTGCTGGCTATGCTCATAAGCCTTATATTTAGCGGCTTGTTTTGGTTGCTTGTCGGCAAGTACAACCCGCCTGGCAACAGCGACGAAATCCGCGTCATCGGGATGGACGATTAGTCGCAATCGTCAAATTCAATTGATGATATTGATTGGCACGACATCGGCACCTTGCAACATCGCCAGGCTGATGCGCGCGGCGACGCGCTCGGATAACTGACGAAAAGCGCGGCCCGAATCCATTTCGAGCTTATGAATCGCGACCGGACGGCCTAAGTCCCCGCCCACGCGCACTTCAGCCGCCAGCGGAACACGCCCCAAAAACGGTATGCCGCGTTGATTGGCGAGCGCCTCCCCGCCGCCGCTGCCAAAGAAGTCACCAGCCATATTTTCAATCAGTCCCAAGACTGGCACATTCAGTTGCTCGAACATGGCGGCCGCCCGCAGCGCGTCCGCAACCGCGACCGCCTGCGGCTGGGTTACAATGATGCTGCCCGTTAAGGGGAAAGATTGCGCCAAAGAGAGCGGCGCGTCGCCCGTGCCTGGCGGCAGGTCGACGATCATGTAATCCACCCTGCCCCAGTCTACATCAGTGAAAAACTGCCGAATGGCGCTGTGCAGCATCGGCCCGCGCATGATCATCGGCTTATCCGGCGAGGTCAAGAAACCGGTGCTGATGAGCTTGACGCCATATACTTCCAGCGGCTGCATCTTCTTGTTGCGGACCTTCGGGCGTCCGCTGCCCAAGCCAAACATCTGAGGAATGTTAGGGTTGAGAATATCGGCATCAATTAAGCCCACGCTGGCACCGGCGTCCGCCAGCGATACGGCCAGGTTTGTTGCCACCGTGCTCTTGCCAACGCCACCCTTGCCGCTGGCAATCGCGACAATCGAATTCATTGGCACATCCAGACGCCCATGAATACGGCGATCCTTCGGCACCTGCGCGTCCCAATTGATGCGCGTCTGGCTGATGCCGGCGACCTTGCCAAGCAGCGCGGCATTGCAGCGTTCGACAAAAACGTCTTTCAGCGGACAAGCGGGGGTTGTCAGGACGATGGTAAACTCGGCGACGCCATCCTCCACGCTCAGATTTTTAACCATATCGAGCGTTACAATGTCCCGGTTTAATTCGGGCTCTATGACTGTCTGCAAAGCGGTCATTACACGATCTTCGATTGATGTCATGCCCTACCTCGGTAATCCGGTTTCGACTTCGTCGTACTATACCATTGAACTACGCAAAGTCGAATGCAAGGCGCGACTGACTAAAGCAATTCAGAGCAAGCAGGGCAATCAGGGCAATCGCTTCAAAATTTATAAATGTCGAATTAAACATCAAACTGATGAATTGTAGGGGCGAGCCTTGGGACTCCATTGAAGTACTCGATTTCCCCCCACCCCAAACCCGTTCGCCATAGAGATGGCGAGGAGGGGCCGGGGTCACGTAGACATAGACCTACGGGATGGGGGTGTTTTTCAACAGAGTCCCGTGGCTCGCCCATGAAATTAGGTGCAAAATCGTGGGCGATTGACCCGCAGTGTCTACGCGCGGCACAGGGTCGCGTGGACACTGACCGTCAATCGCCCCTACATTACGTCCTTTTATGGCATATTTACGGATAAATCTCGGTGTTGGCGGTCATTGTCGCAGGGCTGTGTCCACGCGCCCTACGCGCCCTACGCGACTCTTGGTGTCTACGTGGTGAATAAAATTTGAAGCGATTGCCCTGGCAGGGCAATCCCAGCCGCTTGCCAAGGTCTTGTTTATTGTCTACAATAGGACAAACTGAAAAGGTGAAGCATTGGCGGGCATGAGATCAAGCGACAGCACATTAGAAGTGCGCAACCTGCGCACCTACTTCGAGCTGCCGGAGGGTAGGCTCAAGGCGGTAGACGGCGTTGATTTCAACATCGCCGCGCATCAGACTGTCGGCATCATTGGCGAATCGGGCTCCGGCAAAAGTGTAACCGCCCAGTCGATATTGCAGATTGTGCCGCCGCCCGGCAAAGTTGAATCCGGCGAAATTCTGCTGCGGCAGAGCAACGGACACATCGTCGATATGCTGCAGCTGAACCCGCGCAGCCGCGCCATACGAGCCATTCGCGGCAAAGAAATCTCGATGGTCTTCCAAGAACCGATGACCAGCTTGTCGCCGGTGCATACCATCGGGAAACAGATAATCGAATCCATCCTGCTGCACGTCACCAAGAATAAGCGCGAAGCTAAAGAACTGGCGCTGGACATGATAAACCGCGTTGGCATCTCCAACCCCAGCCAGCGCTTTGACGAATACCCGCATCAATTGTCGGGCGGCATGCGCCAGCGCGCTATGATTGCAATGGCGCTGTCATGCAGCCCGTCGTTATTAATCGCCGACGAGCCAACCACGGCGCTGGATGTAACCGTTCAAGCGCAAATCTTGGAATTGATGAAGGAGCTGCAAGAACAGTTTGGCATGGCAATCATGTACATCACCCACGATTTGGGCGTGATTGCCGAAATCGCTGACGAGGTTAATGTGATGTACCTGGGGCGCGTGGTCGAGCGCGCGACGACTATCGAACTCTTCAAAAATCCCAAGCACCCGTATACACGCCGCCTGCTAAAATCGATACCGCGCCTGGGCAATCGCGGACGCGGACGCCTCGACGCCATTCGCGGCAATGTGCCCGTGCCTATGAATCCGCGCGCCGAGTGTGGATTCGCATCGCGCTGCGACGACTTCATTGCAGGCAGGTGTGACGCCGCTGTACCCGCCTTGGTTGAACTGGAAGAGCGGCATTACGCGCGCTGCTACCTTCATAGCGAAGAGAGTGAGCCGGTCTATGCTTGACGACATGATGGAAATGATGGCGGAACCCGCGGACGAGCCGGAGGAAGAATTCCTGCTAGAGGTCCGCGGCTTGAAGAAGCACTTCCCGATCGAAAAAGGTTTCCTGCGCGCCGTGCATGGGCAGGTCCGCGCTGTCGACGGCGTCAGTTTTCAAATCCGTAAGGGCGAGACATTTGGGCTAGTCGGTGAATCCGGCAGTGGCAAGACGACGCTTGGGCGCTGCATTGTCCGGGCGATAAACCCCAGCGCTGGCGAGATTATCTTCCGCCTGCCCGATGGCGAAGCGGTGGATATCGCCAGCATCAGCAAGAACGAGCTGCGCGAGGTGCGCCGCCATTTTCACATGATCTTCCAAGACCCTTATTCTTCGTTGGACCCGCGCATGACCGTTTTGGACATCATTGCCGAACCAATCCGCAATAACAAGCTGCTGCGGGACCAGCGCCAAATCCAAGACCGCGTGCGCGAGCTGATGGACCGCGTCGGCTTGGATATCCGGCATCTGAACCGCTATCCCCATGCTTTTTCGGGCGGACAGCGGCAGCGCATCGGTATCGCGCGCTCGCTCGCGCCCAGCCCGCGCCTCATCGTCTGCGACGAAGCGGTCTCGGCGTTGGATGTTTCGATACAGGCGCAGATACTGAACTTGCTTGAGGAACTGCAAGAAGAATTCGACCTGACCTTCTTATTTATCGCGCACGACTTATCCGTGGTCGAGCATATTTCCGACCGCGTGGGCGTGATGTATGTCGGGCAACTGGTGGAAATGGCTGATACCGAGGCGCTATTCGCCCAGCCCAAGCATCCCTATACCGAAGCCTTGCTGTCAGCCGTGCCAACAACCGACCCCGAGGTAAAGATGGATCGGATAATCTTGCCCGGCGAGGTGGCGAACCCGGCTGACCCGCCCTCTGGCTGCTATTTCCATCCCCGCTGCCGCTACGCGCAGGACATCTGCCGGGAGCAAGCACCGGCTTGGGAAGAAGTTGAGCGCGACCATTTCGCCGCCTGCCACTTCGCTGACGAGCTGGATTTGCGCGGTGTGGAGTAGCCAATCCGATGGACTTCTTGCTGTTCTTCGGCTTTGCGGCGCTGGTCGGCGCTGGCTTGGTGGCGGTTATTATTGTGCGCGCCACCAATCGCGCAAGTCACCATGCCATCACCCGTTACTTCAAAGCCAGCGAATTCATCCTCGAGCACCATCGTCCGCCGCCGGAATGGGTCCTGAGCGCGCCGGGCAGCTGGCTGCGGGCACGCTCGCTGCGCGCGGTCAGCAAAGCCGACGTCATGGCGCGGCTTGATGAACTCATTGATTATTTTGAGCATTGCAGCTTTTTTGAAGATGAGTTCGCGCGCGAACAACTGCTGCTGCAATTGCGCGCCGAGCGCGAAGACTGGCGCAGCAAGCTGCAAATTTGATTCCTCATTATCCTCTTACTCTTAATCCTCATACCAAATCCTCATTCCAATTTGACGATGCCCCACATGCCTAATTCGGGCAGCGTGATGGCGGTTTCGTCATCAGTCCATTGGCAGTCTAAAGTTAGCGGCTGCTTGCCCGGCGCGTATAGCGTGGCGCTTGCGAATGAGCGCGTATGCAGCGACTGCGCAAGTGTCAAACGGATATTATCAAGGCTTTGGTAGCTATCGGACGCGGGGTCATAATTGCTATTGAGCAGATGCAAGATAATCGGAGAGCCTGGTGTCTTAGGCTGATGCCTTGGCAGCGCGCTGATATTATCCGCGCCGCTGACGACGACATCAGGTCCAACTTTCCGCAATAATGTTGCCGCGTCGCGCCAGGTCAGCAGGCGCTCGCCCGCGCTTTGCAGCTTGGCTTCTTGCACGGCGCTTAAATGTGAGGGCTCGAAGCGAATGACCGCGCGATATGCCGACAAATCGGCATCCAGCAAATCGTCTTGCAGCCATTCATCACCCGCCACAATAATCCGATATGGCTGATTGGCTTGGCTGAGCGCGATGCAGGCTTGGGCGAGCTCGGTTTTGGGCGCAGTCCTGTTTTGACCGCCCAGATGACCGCTGCCGAGTTGCTCGCCGAGGTATTGCCGCACAGCTTTGTTGCTGAAAATCAGCGCGACCGACGCCACAGGTTCATAATCGTCGAACAATTCCGGATAGTCGCGGACGAAATGATAGAGGTCTTCATAATCGCCGGGCTTGCTGTGATACCAGCGGTCCGGCTCGCCACGGCGGCGCAGCGCCCACATTTTGTCCGGAACCATGAAGACATGTCCATAGGCATAAGCCTGCGCGATCCAGAGGCGGATATGCCCAGGTCGGTCATTCAGCCGGCAAGGTTCGAAGGCGCGCGGAATCCCCGTTATCGCGACAATGCGCTGCAGCGCGTCGGCGAGCTTGAAGGTGTAAATTGGCTCCGTCGGCAGAATCTCAACTTCAGGCGCTTGATATTCCATCTCGTTGGTATAGAAGTCATGGGCGTCAACGGCGTACATAAATTCCGCCCAATAATAAGGCGAATTGGAACTCATGGGCACATTATCGCCAAAGTCCTGCGCATAACGTTTGAATTCGCGGAAGAGCGCGTTTATCTCTTGCCATTGGTAATCGAAGAATTGCCCCGCCAGCGGGATGACCGGCGGGAAAGCCAAAATTCGCGCGCGATAGTTTTCATCGGTAATGCCGCCTGCGCGCAAGAAATCGCCATAATTGAAGGATTCGATATCGTCAATTCCCCACGATTGCAGCTGCGCTTCATGCAAGTTGGCCAAGTTGGCGCGCAGGTACTCGCGGAAACCAGACATACAGTGTTTGCAGAAGCAGCCGCCATAGCGCGCGTTTAACGCGCCGATAGTCGGGATGGCGGAGTCAATCATCAGCCAGTCTGCGCCGGCTTGCATGACCCGCCGCAGTTGGTACATCAGGTATTGGCGGTAACCGGGCGCATTTGTGCAATAATGATAGGCGGGATGGCCCTTGTAAGTGTGTTGCCACCATGTTAACGCGGGGCGGTCGCGCAAATCGCGCACGGTCGCTTCCATGAAGTTGGAATCGAAGTCGATCATGCCCATCCAGTCGGCGTCCAGTTCCACCCTGCCCTGGAATTTGACGCCGCAGCGATGCGCCTCGTCGACATCGCGCATCATCTCTTCCTGCGGCGGCAAGCCGCGGCGGTCGGGCTCGGGCAAGAAGCCCCAGCCCAAACCAGTCGCGCGGTAGCGGCGATAGACATCCATGCCACAAGGGCGCGTGATAAGCACATCAGAACGCTTAAGCGTCATAGTCGCTCCTCATCTGTCTAAAATGCCTTATTTTGATATGTAATGTAGACATAATATGCGCCACGCATGCGCCGCCGCGCCTGATTGCCCAGCCAAGTTTGCAACTTGGTCTTCCCCGCTGCCAGTGCCACATTGAATATAATCTTCGTCGCTTGTTCTTGGCAGGCGCTGGTATATTCTTCCCCGCCAATTTGCAGGCGCGCGCTGTCGGCGTCGGCAGGCAAATCGGCTTCGCGCGGATAGGCGCGCAGCTCAAGCGCATATCGTCCCGCTTCGCAAACGTCAATCATCCAGAAGCCGTTGGCGTCGCGGGCGGGGTCGGCAATCCACGCTTGTCGCCAGGGCACCGATGCCGCGGTTGGATGCCAATCGCGGGCGGACAAGATAACCGGGGCCTCGTATTTTGAGCCAATCGGAATATGGACGAATTGTGAAAATGGCTCCTCTAGGCTGTCCCACCAGGTCTCATATCCCGCGCGCAATGCCGCAAGCGTTTGCGGATGCTCTGATGAAATTGGCTTTAAGGGTTTAGAGCATGACTATGTCCATAAAGTCAGTAAGGGACATGGGCGGGTCGAGATTCACCAATGCTGGACAATTTCCGACCCGCTAGCCTTTGAACATATCCATGATTATGAGGGCTGGGCTAACATCAGCGCGATAGTTCGTGTACAGCGTGAGCGTCGCCTGCCTGACCTGGTGGAATAAAAGACCGCCTATTACATCAGTTCCTTGGCAACCAGCGCCGAGACCTTGTTGCAGGCCTCGCGACGGCATTGGAGCATCGAGAATAGCTTGCATTGGGTCATGGATGTGACTTTCTAAGAAGACCGAATGCGAACGCGCAATGGCAATAGCGCCCAGAATCTCATAGCCTTGCGCAACATCGCACTCAATATCCTCAAAAAAGATTCATCCAAGGGAAGTTTGTGACAAAACGCTATCGTGCCGATCTTGATGACGCATTCCTAGGGAAATTGCTCTCTCAAATTTGAAGCTATTGCCCTAAGCATCGAGTGGGAAGGTAGCATATTCGCTGGAAAGGTGTTATTCTTAAGTTGTGGCGCGAATCGAGTAAGCAAATGGCTTTGATATGTCTCGAATAATTGTTCTCATTTTATCGCTTGTCTTTTTCTTCAGCTCAGCGCCGGCGCTGGCGGTATTACCCGCTCCAACGAACATTCGCGCCATTGTGAACAAGACAATTGTTTGGGATGCGGTCCCTGGAGCGACTTTTTACTCTTTGGAATGGCGCGGTCCTGGTCTCGCACAGTGGCAACCTCAACCGATCGAAAATGGCGCGACTTCTTATCGCAGCCGCAGGTTTGAATACGGCATAGAATATCTTGTGCGGGTGAGAGCGAAGGGTGGCATCTTCGGCAACAGCCCTTGGAGCGATCCTGTACCTATAACCTTCCCGCCGCCGAAGGAACTCGCCAAGCCTGTGCTGGTAAAGGGCGATGGCGTGTCCGTGAGCTGGGCAAGAGTAAATGGCGCGAAAGAGTATTTTGTGCGATTGCACAATGGCACTATAGCCAGCATTACTCGACTGCCGGGCAGCACATTGACGTACACATTTGCTAAAGCGATCCCTGGGCGGACCTATACAATTCGCGTTCGAGCAGCAGGCGATGGGATTCATTACAAGCGGCGCGGGATGTGGAGTGAACCTCCTGCGGAGATTAAGTATAATCCTCCGCCCACCGCTACGCCTATCCAAGCGCAGGCTTTGTCCGCGCCTACCGATCTGCGCTGCCATGAGCGTCAAATCTGTTTCAAGCCGGTGGCGAATGCTTTCACCTACGCGCTTTATTCCTTGCCTGACAGTGACGATGACCAGATACAGGGAAGTTCTGAGGATGAAGCTGCTGACGCTGATGACGATGAAGAGCGTTGCCTGCCTTTAGGCGATAGCTACGAGGAAGGCGATACCGTCTATGTCCTCGCCATCAGCTCGCCGTTTGACACGAATTATACAAACAGTCCGCCGAGCGCTGGCTTTACCTTGACCGAAGCCTGTCTCGCGGAGCCGCAGCCTACCGCGACAGCGACTGATACTCCCACAGCGACAGACACGCCAACGGCTACGTTCACGGCGACAGCAACTCCCACAGACAGTCCCATTGCAACTGACACGCCCACAGATACCCCAACAGCGACAGACACACCCACAGACAGTCCGACGGCAACAGACACGCCAACGGCTACGTTCACGGCGACAGCAACGCCCACAGACACGTCCACGGACACGCCGACGGCTACATTCACCGCCACGCCAACAGCTACATTCACTGCCACACCAACAGCTACATTCACCGCCACGCCAACGGCAACTTTCACTGCCACGCCAACGGCGACTGACACGCCGACTGTCACGCCAAGTCCTGAGCCTATGGTCTTGGCTGTGGTAGATATTCGGCATTTGGGCGGGGGCAAGATCGTCTGGGATCCAGTGATGGGCGCGGTGGGGTATAACTTCTGGTATTTCTCAAGCGAGAATGAGGTGGAAGAGGAATTGTCGCTGCCGGCAGGGACTACTCAATTCACCGTTCCTAATGACAAGCTTGGCGGTCGTTACAGCGTGTATGCGCAGGCTTTGGGGGATGGCGTCAAATATGAGGAGTTCGGACCAATTGGGCCGCCTCTGGATGTCAATTTCCCGAGGATAAGGCCGACCTTCACGCCGACGAATACGCCAACGACCACGCCAACGCCGACGGATACGCCTGTTCCGACGGATACGCCTGTGCCAACGATTACGCCAGTGCCAACGATTACGCCAGTGCCAACGGCTACGCCCGAGGCAACGGCTACGACTGTGCCGGCCGCGACAAATGTTCCGCCAAAGCCCAAGCCTACAGACGACGATGATGATGAAGACCGGGAATGCAAGAAGCGCCAGGAAACCCGGACGGAATCTCGCAATTCGGAAGGCTGCACCCAAACGCGCAGTTCCACGCGCTCGGTCCGGACGTCCGGTATATGCGACACCAATGAGAGTCCCTGGAGCCCGTGGAGCGGCTGGAGTCCCGAGTGTAAAAAATCGTGCAGCGAATCGTGTTGGACGGCTGGCTGGACACAGTCCGAGACGCGCATTTTCCATCAAGGATCGTTGTGTCTCCGCTACACTCGGAAAATGGAACGCAAGGTCTGCGACAATGCCGGTGGTGTCTGCGATAAGAGGAGTGATTCGAGCCGTCCGGTGAGCGATTGGGACGGCGGAAGAGAAGTCCAGTGCTGAACCAGATCCATCGTATGATATATAATCAAGCTGCGTTGATCCTCCCTAATGCATTCAACGCGAGCCTAGCAAAAATGTGAATCGTTTCATGGAACCTGACCTTTCAAGAAGTGGATTGTGCAATGCGATACCCGCTGGAAAAATCTAATATCCATAACCCTCCTCGCTGCATCAGAAATTAATAATCATTCGGGCAAATCGCCCAAAACCGTAAACAGGAAATGTATATTGTGCATTGTTAACAATCTCATCTCTAAAAAACTTATGCTATCAAACAGATTCCTTAGCGCGCTTCAAACTGGCGCAGCGCGTCATAATCAAAGTCGACGCCATGCCCAGGCTGATTCGACGCGCGCATGATGCCATCATCTAAGGTGGGCGGGTTTAGCATAAAGCGTTCCAGCCCAAAGCTGTGCACCTCCAAGTACGACGCGTTGGGAATCGCCGCTAGCAAATGCAGGTGGATTTCGTGGACGCCGTGCGATGTAACCGCCAGGTTGCGCGCGTAAGCCAGCTTGGCAACACGCATCCAGTTTGTGATGCCGCCGATATTGGAGACATCCGGCTCTGGGAAGGCAATCAAGCCATCTTCAATAGTATGCCGAAACTCATAAACGGTATGCAAGTTTTCGCCCGCCGCCAAAGGCAATCCCCCTTCCCGGGCGATGCGCGCCATGCCAGCGTAGTCATCGGGAATAGTCGGTTCTTCCAGCCAATAGACATCGAATTCGCGGAATTTGCGGGCGGCTTTGATAGCCGTCTCCACTGTCCAGCGCATGTTGGCGTCGACCATCAGCGGCATATCGGGACCGATAAAGTCGCGCACAGCGCGGACGCGCTCGACATCTTCGGAAAGCTTGTCGCGCCCGACCTTGATTTTGATGGCTCGGAAACCCTTTTCGAGGTTGCAGCGCGTCTGCTCGACCAGTTTCTCGGGTCCCAATTGCAGGTCAATCCCGCCGGCATAGGCATGCGCTTTGCCTGAATGGCCGCCCAAGAGCTTCCAAAGTGGCGCGCTTTCTCGCTTGCCTTTGAGGTCCCAAAGCGCGATATCAATTGCTGACATGGCGAAGGCGACCAAGCCGCCGCGTCCGATATAGTGCGTGTGCCGCCACATCAGGTCCCAAAGCTGTTCAATGCGCCCCGCGTCCTTGCCCAATAGCAAGGGTTTCAGGTCGCGCTCGATTAGCGCGTGGATGGCAGCGCCGCCGACGCCGATGGTATAGGTGTAGCCATAGCCATGCCGCCCGCAGGCGGTTTCCAGCTTGACCAAGACAACTTCAAAGTGAGTCATCACGCCATGCGAGGCGTCGGTCATGGGATGGGTCAAGGGCAAGTTATAGTGACGCGCTTCTATGGAACGAATCTCGGAACAAGTAGCCGAGGATCGTGAGCGATTAGATGAAGATTGAATAGCGGAGCGATCGGAAGTTTGTATCATCTAGGCAACTTATTGGCGGACTCTTTCGCATCCGAGACTGCTATAGAAAATAGGCAATTCCAGCGGGATTGTCAAGTGTACATTGTTGACAATCAGTGAATCCATGCTAAACTGCCCTTAGTTAGTTCGCGGATGAGCGCCTGATGAAGACCTACGTAATTCAACGCTTTATCTACATGATCTTCTTGTTTTGGATGGTCTCGATTGTAACATTCGTCGTGATTCAATTGCCGCCTGGCGATTATCTGTCCACTTATATTTCGCGGCTCGAACAGAATACGGGCGAGCAGCTAGATGAAAACATCGAAGAGGCATTGCGCCAACAATACGGGCTGGACCTGCCGCTGTACCAGCGCTATTTCAAGTGGATTGGCCAAGTGCTGAATGGAGAATTTGGCTTTTCTTACGATTATCAACAACCCGTGCGCGATATCATCGGCGAGCGGCTGATATTAACCTTCTCCATCGCTATACTCAGCGCCATCTTCACATATGCGGTCGCCATCCCGATTGGCATTTATTCAGCCACGCATCAGTATTCTTTTGGCGATTATGTGATTTCTATCGTCGGTTTCATCGGTATGGCGATACCGAATTTCATGCTAGCGCTAATTTTGCTCTATGTAGCATGGGCAGAATTCGGGCAAAATCTCACTGGCTTGTTTTCGCAAGATTATATTTATGAACCTTGGAGTTGGGCTAAAATTGCCGACCTCGCCCTGCACTTGCCCATCCCCGTCATCGTGATTGGCACGGCTGGCACGGCAGGCTTGATTCGCATTTTGCGCGGCACCTTACTTGACGAGCTCAACAAGCAGTACGTTATCACCGCCCGCAGCAAAGGCGTGGGGGAAGTTCGGCTGCTGTTCAAGTACCCGGTGCGGGTGGCGCTAAACCCGATTGTCAGCAGCCTGGCTTGGCTTTTCCCGACGCTGATATCAGGCGGCACCATTACCGCGATTGTGCTGGGCTTGCCGACGGCGGGTCCCATGCTTTACCGCTCCATCATCACACAAGATACATTTTTGACAGCGACCTTGTTAATGTTCATCACCATTTTGACAGTTATCGGCACCGCAATCTCCGATATTCTGCTGGTAATTGTTGATCCGCGCATACGCATGGAGCGCGCCGCGATCTGACCCTAGGGCGCTAGCAACGAAGGAGACTTATTCTTGCGCATGTTTGGCTTAAAGCGGCAGAAAGCCAAGTCAGAATCTGCCGAATTCAATGAGGCATATTATCTGGCGTCGCAGCGGCAACTGGTTTGGCGCAAGTTCCGCCGCCATCGCCTAGCCATGTCTTCGCTAGCGGTGATTATCTTTTTGTATTCGCTGGCGATTTTCTCCGAGTTTTACACCATCAACGATTTTCAAAAGCGCCATGTCGCTTATGCCAAAGCGCCGCCGCAAGCGCTGCATTTTATTGATGAAGATGGCAATTTCCACCTGATTCCTTTTGTCTATCAGCTTGAACAAGAGCTGGATATGGAGACGCTGCGGCGCAATTATACCGAGGACAAATCAACCCGTTATCACCTGAATTTTTTTGTGGAAGGCTTGCCGTACAAGCTACTTGGCTTCATTGATACCAATATCCATTTGCTAGGTGTAGACGCGCCAGGACTTTACTTCACCTTTGGCACCGATGAACTGGGGCGGGATTTATATTCTCGCACCATTATGGGCTCGAGAATATCGCTGTCGATTGGTTTAATCGGCGTCGTGATTAGCTTCTGCGTTGGCTGCCTGATTGGCGGCATATCTGGATATTTTGGGGGGACGACCGATCTTGTAACACAGCGTGTCATTGAGTTTATCGTTTCGATTCCGCAGATTCCGCTCTGGATGGCGCTTTCCGCAGCATTGCCCGCTCAATGGTCTTCGACGCAGAATTACCTTGCCATCAGCGCGGTCTTAGCTGTGTTGAGCTGGCCCCCGCTGGCGCGCGCTGTGCGCGGCAAGCTGCTGGAATTGCGCGAAGCCGATTTTGTCATGGCGGCGCGCATCTCTAACATGGGCGACTATGAGATTATTCTCAAGCACTTGCTGCCCTCTTTCGCCAGCTTTTTGATTGTTGTCATCAGCCTGTCGGTGCCGGGCATGATTCTGGCGGAGACGGCGCTGAGCTTCCTCGAGATTGGCATTCGACCGCCGGCTGTGAGTTGGGGGGTCTTGCTGCAAGACGCGCAAAACATCCGCAGCCTGAGCCAGAGTCCTTGGCTTATGATACCGGGCTTGTTTGTTATCGTAACCGTATTGAGCTTTAACTATCTCGGCGATGGGCTGCGCGACGCCGCCGACCCGTATAAGCAATAGCGCCTTCGTTTAGCCACGGTAGCCAAGTTTGAGGACAGTACCAATGCCCGCGGTTGAAATCTATCGCACCTTGCCAGAACAAATCGCGGCGCGCCTGCGCCAAGATGTTTTGTCGAGCAAGCTCAAACCAGGCGATGCCTTGCGCGAAATTGAACTTTCCGAGCGCTTTGGCGTCAGTCGCGGTCCCGTGCGCGAGGCTTTCCGGCAGTTGTCACAGCAGGGGCTGCTGGTATTAGAGCCAAACAAAGGCGTTCGCGTGGCGCAGAACCCGAGCGTGGAAGTGCGACCATTGGTGACCGAGCTGCGCCGCAAGATAGAGATTTTTGTGCTTAATAGTATTTTCGAGCGCATCACCGCCGACGACCTCGCCGACTGGGAAGCGATACTTGCCGACATTAAGGCAGCCTGCGAGTCCTCGGATGTCGACGCCTTGACCGAGCACGACCTGCGCTTCCATCAGGCGATCATCCGCAGCCACGATGACAAAGACTTATTCGCGCTTTGGCAGCCCATCGCGATGCGCATGATGATGCGCTACAATCGCCTCGACGACATCATGGAGAGCTACCGGGAGCACAAGCGCATCCTGGACGCAATTCGCGCCGAAGACAAGCCCGGCGCGGTTCAAGCGCTGGAAGCCAATATACAGTAAGCTGCCGCTTATGTTTTGCCGCCTTATTACACGCTTGCTCTTTGCTGGCAACTGCTTTCGTACGCGCGGCTTCCAGGTCCGCCTGGCAGACATTTCACATTGACATGGGCAAATCACTGGCAAATCACTATGACACAAGCGACATATTATGAAGGAAAGCGCAGCATTCGCCTGGGCGAATGCCAGCCGATAGCACCGGCAGCGGGCGAGGTGCAGTTGCGCGTTTCCCACTGTGGCATCTGTGGCACCGACTTGCATATCTTCCACGGCGCGATGGACAGTCGCGTGAGTATGCCCGCAGTGCTGGGCCACGAGATGTCAGGCACGGTTAACAAGGTCGGGGCAGGCGTCGCCGACTTCGCAATTGGGGATACGGTCGCGGTCATGCCCTTGGCACCCTGCCAAGATTGCCCCGCCTGCGCGGCGGGACACAGTCACATCTGCCACAATCTCAACTTCCTGGGCATCGATACGCCGGGCGCGTTTCAATCGTTTTGGACTGTGCCAGCCGCGACATTGCACCGCTTGCCTTCCAACTTGTCGCTCAAGCACGGCGCTTTGATTGAACCGCTGGCGGTGGCTTGTCACGATGTTCGCCTGGCACAGGTCACAGCGGGCGATGATGTCGTTGTTGTTGGCGGCGGACCGATTGGCATGCTTGTTGCCCTGGTGGCCAAGCAATATGGCGCGCAGGTTATCGTTTCGGAAATTAACCCCTATCGCGTGGCGCTAGCGCGAGATTTGGGTTTGACAGCCGTGAATCCGCAGGAAGTTGATTTGCGCAAGCTGGTTATGCACAAGACAAATGGCGCGGGTGCCGATATCGTATTTGAAGTCTCGGGCTCGCAGGCTGGCGCTGCTATCATGACTGAATTGCTGCGGACGCGCGGGCTGGCGGTCGTGGTCGCAATCTTCGCGCAAAAGCCCGAGATAGACTTGTTCCGCTTTTTCTGGCGCGAGCTGCGGCTGCAGGGCGTACGCGTCTATGAATCGCGCGATTTTGCCGATGCGATTGCGCTGGCAGCCCAAGGCAGCCTGCCGCTTGATGCGCTCATCACCGATGTCCGGCCGCTCAGCGCTTTGAAGTCGGGCTTTGAAGACATGGAGCGTGGCGGTGATGTCATGAAGATACTCTTGGAGTTGTAAATGACTGTACTCGATCAATTTCGTTTGGATGGGAAAACAGCGCTTGTTACCGGCGCGCGGCGCGGCATCGGCATGGCAATGGCAACTGCCCTGGCAGAAGCGGGCGCGGATATCATCGCCGTCAGCGCTAACATGGAAGCCAGCGGCAGCGCGATAGAAAAAGCAGTGCAAGCGCTGGGGCGCGGCTTCAGCGCCTATCGCTGCGACCTATCCGACCGCCAGGCTGTCTATCATCTTATCAAACAAGTCCAAGCCGACCAGCATCGCGTCGACATTCTGGTCAACAACGCCGGCACGGTCCTGCGCGAGCCAGCCGCCCAGCATAGCGACGACTATTGGGATACCACGATTGAAGTCAATCTAAGCTCGCAGTTTGTGCTCAGTCGTGAGTTTGGCAAACAGATGCTGGCGCGCGGCAGCGGAAAAATCATTTTCATCGCCTCGCTCTTGACCTTTCAGGGCGGCATCACGGTACCGGGCTATGCCGCCAGCAAAGGCGGCTTGGGTCAGCTGACCAAGGCGCTGGCGAATGAATGGGCCCGCGAAGGTGTCCAGGTCAACGCCATCGCGCCTGGTTATGTGCGCACGGACAATACCGAAGCGCTGCAAAACAATCCGCAGCGCTATCAAGCGATTTTGGAGCGGATTCCCGCCGGGCGCTGGGGCAACATTGAGGACTTCAAAGGTCCAGCGTTATTCCTCGCTTCTTCGGCTTCCGATTATGTTAATGGCGAAATTCTGGTCGTCGACGGCGGCTGGATGGGGCGCTAATCGATTCGCAAATCCCCCAATATCTTGCAAGACGACTTAGCTGCGCACATTTAGGCTCATGTATAGGCTCAGGTTCCAACTGTCGCTTTGTCTAAATCCGCTTGTTCGGCGAGGATGCGCTGACGCCATTCGTCGGACAATTTGACCTCGGGCTGGAACCATGAAGCCTCGTGCCAATGCAGGTTGCTGCGCTTGAACTCGGGTCGGTCGGCATCGCGCGACAAAGCGCAGTCGAAGCGCACAATGTACAAACCTTTGTTGGTATTTGGCGTCTGCGGGATGATATGACTTAAGCCCCAGGTGATGCCGCGGCCATCGCCGTCGCCGGCGAAGGCATCAGCGCAGAAGGGACCAGGCGCGTGCGGCGATAGCTGCACATGCGCCTTGGGCACAAAGTTCAGCCCGTCCGGCGCAAATTGGATGGTATCTTTTTCCGGTCCATCTTGGATGAGCAAGGCGGCGATGCCCCCTTCATAGGGCCAAAGCGCCGTCTCGTGGCCCGAATTTGTTACTGGATTCAATTCTGATTTTACGAAGGGGCCTTCGGGCTGGTCGGCAATGGCGACACCCTGTGCAAGCCTCAGGTTGCCCGGGCTCTTGTCTATTGGCGAGGCTTTGTAATATAGCCAGATTTTGCCTTTGTAAATCAAGGGATAGGGATCGTGAATGGCGCAGCTGTCCCAATCGCCGGGCTGGCCTTGCGGGATGATGGGGCGGTCAAGCCGCGTCCAGGGTCCGTCCGGCGAATCTGACCAAGCGGCGCTGACGTTCACGCAGTCATTCTGTCGCCACATGGTGGTAAAGGTTTGGTAATAGAGATAGTAGCGTCCCTCGAAGACCAGTACATCCGGCGTGGAAAGCGAGCGATCGCCATAGTTGCCCTGCGGCGCGCGCGCTACGGCAATGCCTTGTTCTTCCCAGTGAAAACCATCCTTCGATGTCGCGTAACATATATCCGCCAAATCCCAATCTACAACGGGAATCTCGTCATTGGCTTTGTCGATATTAAAACGCCCGACCGGCATGTGTTTTGTGCGGCGGCGGGTATACCAGACATAATAGGTATCGTCAATTTTGAGCACTTTGGAGGGGTCACGCCGGGATACCGATAGCTCGCTGTCGTCAATGCCGATGCCGGTAACAGGCGAGTACTTAAACGTGGTATAAAACGGATTGCCAGCGTCTTGCGCTGGCGTCCACATATCATAGAGCCGCTGCGTGGCTGCGCTCAGTGGTCGGTCAGTCGGTTTCTCTTTTGGCAAAATGCCTGGGAAGGCCGATGTCGGTTTGCTTTCGCTGTTCATTGAAACTCCTGGAATTCCTGAAAAAGGCGCGTGAATAAGCTGCCAATTTTGACTTGGCTAAGCGCAAACAGTAAACTATGTAAATTGTAGACAATTTACATTGGACTGTCAATTCTGCGTAGGAGTCGCTACAGCGCAATCGCATGGAATTAGACCGGAGGATTAGACAGAGAATAGTGATGATACGACAAATCTGGAGGCAACATGCTTGAGGCTGACTACATTGTCGTCGGCGCGGGCTCGGCAGGTTGCGCCTTGGCTTACCGCTTGAGCGCAGACGGCCGGCATTCTGTGCTGCTGCTGGAAGCCGGCGGACCCGACAACGAGCCGGATATTCACATTCCGGCGCGCTTTTCCAATCTCTTTCATAGCAAGATGGATTGGGACTATCAAACTGTGCCGCAGCCCGGGCTCAACATGCGCCGCGAATATGTGCCGCGCGGCAAGGTTTACGGTGGCACCAGTTCGATGAATGCCATGGTTTATCAGCGCGGGCATCCTGCCGATTATGATGCCTGGGCTGCCCAGGGCAATCCTGGCTGGCGCTACGCGGACGTACTGCCTTACTTCCGCAGGATGCAGCGCCAGGCGCGCGGCGAATCGCAACATCACGGTGGCGCGGGCCCAATCCATGTTGCCGACCCGCAAGACCCCAATCCCTTGAGCCTGGCATTCGTCGCTGCAGCGCTTGAATTGGGCTTCGCGCATAATGCCGACTTTAATGACGGACAGCAAGAAGGCTTCGGACTTTATCAGGTAACGCAAAAGCAGGGCAAGCGCCATAGCGCCGCTGTCGGCTATTTGCAGCCGGCGCTGCAGCGCGAGAACTTCACCGCCCTGCCCTACGCGCAAGTAACAAAGCTGCATTTTGATGCGCTGCGCTGCGTCGGGCTATCTTACAGCCATCAAGGCGGAGTCAAATACGCCGCCGCCAAGAAAGAAATCATCCTATGCGGCGGCGCGCTGAATTCACCGCAGCTTTTGTTGCTTTCTGGCATTGGCGCGGCCGAGCATTTGCAGGCAATGGGCATCCCGCTGGTCGCGAATCTGCCCGGCGTCGGTCAAAACCTAATGGACCACATGCAAGTTCCCATCGCCTATCATTGCAAAGAGCCGGTCAGCCTGGTTGCCAAGGACGACCCGCTGCAAGTAAAGCGCTATCACGAAGACAAAATGGGCTTGCTCACATCCAACCTGGGCGAATCTGGCGGCTTCCTGCGCCTGAAAGCACATTCGCGCTCGCCGGAATTGCAATATCATTTTGGTCCGGATTGGTTCATCCGCCATGGATTCGAGAGCCCCAAGGGGCATGGTTTCACAATCCTGGCTGGATTGGTCGCCACCAAGAGCAGCGGAGAAATCAAGCTGCAATCGGCTGAGCCCTTCGCGCCGCCATTGATCGATTTCGGTTGCTTGAGCCACGATGAAGATGTCGACATATTGCTGCACGGGATTAAGCTGGGGCGCAAGCTGGCTGCTGCCAGCGCCTTTGACCGCTATCGCGGCGCGGAGTTCCTGCCCGGCGCGGATGTCACCTCCGACCTAGACTTGGTTCACTATATTCGCGATTTCGCCACGACTATTTATCACCCCGCTTGCAGTTGTCGCATGGGCAAAGATTCCATGGCTGTGGTCAACGAGCGCCTGCAAGTTCATGGCATAGAAAACTTGCGCGTCGCCGACGCCTCAATCATGCCCATACTCATCAACGCCAATACCAACGCGCCCTGCATGATGATTGGCGAAAAGGCGGCTGAGCTCATCCTAGAAGAGGGAAGATGATCGAAAATGAATAAATGATGAGGGCTGATGAGTGAAAATGATGAAAAGTATATAAACACATTTGACAGCGACATGCCACATCTGCCAGGCGAACCCACAGCCGAGAAGCCGGTCGATCGTCCGCTGAGCCTGGCAACGCAGCGTCTGTATGACAAGTGGGGCCGCTACCAAGATTCGACCAATGAATTCTACACGACCTTCAAATACAGCCGCATTGCCGGCATAGGCAAAGAAGCGGGCATCACGCGGCGCGACCCCACAACGGTGCTGCGCATAAAAGGCACCTACTACGTTTGGTATACACGGCGCAAAACCGATAAGGATCGCAATCACAAGAACATGCCGCCCTTCCAGGAACAAAGCTGGGACGAACCTGTCTATGACTGGGATTTGGCGGAAATCTGGTATGCCACATCGCGCGATGGCTTTAACTGGCAAGAGCAAGGCGTCGCTGTTCGCCACGGTCCGCGCGCTGCTTATGATGGCCGCTCGGTTTTCACGCCCGATGTGCTGATGACGAAGGACCGATTCTATCTATATTACCAAGCGGTGGCTTACCCTTATACGCACCGCAGCCGCAACACCATTGGCATGTCTTGGGCGGAATCGCCGCATGGTCCCTGGCAGCGCGCCGAAGCGCCAGTGTTGCAGCCGGGCGCGATGGGCGAATGGCTGGGCGATGATGATTCCGACGCCGTGCTGCGATATGGCGATTGGGACAGCCACAAAGTCCATGACCCCTTCATCATTGTCAGAGCGGGCAAATACTGGCTCTATTACAAGGGGCAGCCTATGGGCTGGACTACGAAGTACGCCCAAGGAATCGCTTGGGGCGTCGCCATAGCAGATAGTCCCGCTGGGCCTTTTATCAAGTCGGCATTGAATCCCGTAACCAATAGCGGGCACGAAACTTGCCTCTTCCCCTATAAGCAAGGCATATTGGCAATCTGCGGGCACGATGGACCGGAAAAGGACAGCATTCAATACGCCGCCGATGGGCTCAATTTTGAAGTGGTCGCTCATGTCAATCTACCGCCGCTGGCAGCTGGTCCCTTCGCGCCCGATTCATACAGCGATAGCGGATCTGGCAATGGCATCACCTGGGGGCTGTCGCATATCGCCACTGAAGAGATGAAGACGGGCAATTCTTATCTGGTCCGTTTTGATTGCAACTTGCGCCGCGGCTTGGAACGGCGCGGCTACCGCAAGAGCAATCTGCGCTACCCAGAAGCGGTCTATTTTTCCCCCGATATGGCTTTCAGCGCGGAGAACAATCGACCGCGACCTTATCGCAACGAGCCAATGCGCCCGCCAGAGCAACCGCCGGAGCAACCGGATGAAGCGCGACCAGCACAGCCCGTAAGCGCGGCGACCAAGCGCGTATACGATAACTACGGCATATACAAAGACCAAAGAAGCGAGTTCTTTTCCACCTTCAAATATCGCCGCGTCAGCGGCATCGGCAAGCAGAGCGGCGTCTCTCGGCGCGACCCGTCCAAGGTAATCAAAGTCGGCGACTGCTATTATGTTTGGTATACGCGCCGACAGACTGCCGAAAGCTGGATGGGCATCGCAGCCGCGACGGCAACCCGACCGGCCTGGGATTGGGATATGGCGGATATATGGTACGCCACATCAGGCGACGGGCTGCATTGGCAAGAGCAAGGACCGGCTGTTGAGCGCGGGCCAAGCGGCAGCTTCGACGACCGCGCCGTCTTTACGCCTGACATCCTCGTCCACGCGGGCAAGTACTATCTCTATTATCAAGTCATACAAGGAATCTGGAAGCATCGCTCCCTGCATCAAATCGGCATGGCTTGGTCCGACTCGCCCGCGGGACCTTGGACGAAATGCGATCAGCCAATCTTGCGACCTGGACGGCGCGGCGAGTTTGTCGGCACCGCCGACGATGCCGACGCCATCGCAAGCTTCGGCGAGTGGGATTCGCACAAGCTGCACGACCCCTTCGTATTGGTATATCGCGGCAAAATCTGGCTCTATTACAAGGGTGTGCAATTCGGACGGACTTATCGGCATGACCTCGGCATCGGCTGGGGAGTCGCGACCGCCGATGACCCCGCCGGTCCTTTTGTCAAATCGGCCTTGAACCCGCTTACAAACAGCGGCCACGAGACCTTTCTTTATCCGTTCCGCGAAGGCATTGTCGCCATCACCAGCCTAGAGGGACCGGAAAAGAACACGGTGCAGTACGCCGCGGACGGCTTGAACTTCAAGGTCGTGGGCAAAGTTTCAGCGCCGCCAATCGCGGCTGGGCCTTATGTGCCCGATGCTTTTACCGACAGCGGCGACGGTCGCGGCCTCACTTGGGGGCTAGCGCATATCCAGCATCAGCATGGTGGTCCCATGGCAAACAGCTTCTTGCTGCGCTTCGACTGCAATCTGAGCCGTGATGTCGACCGCGCCGGTTTCTACCGCGCCTGGAATTTCCGTTTCCCTGAATCAGTATATTTCAGCGAGAATTTTCGCTTGAATGACGCAATGAAAGCCGAAGCCCTGCAGCTCATGCGCGCAATAGACACGGACACGGGCTATCTTGACACGGGCTATCTTGAATAGAAGAACATCCTAGCGCTTTCCGAGGGTCAATCAAGGCTTCTGGGCAACAAGGCTGAACATCAAGGGGATATGCTGCGGCTGGTGCGCTGGCATGGAGAAGCGGCGGTCACCCAGCTCTTGCATGTCAGCTATCGGCTTGAACCCATTGCAATGGGCGTATTCACGGAAACCGACCAGCTGCAGACGAGCCGCCAGCAAGGCTGAAATCAGGTCCGCTATGCCCCAGAGATATTCCACCCCAGGATGAGGATTGACAAAGTTTTGGATGCCGGTCCGCAATGAATCTGTCTCGGCAGTCACGCCAGTCAGTGCGACATAATCGCCAATGCCGGACTCAAATTCGACATAAGTTCCGCCCATATAGTCATATTTCAACTGCCAATCTTCGTCGAACATGCAAAACGCGGGATGAAAATCGATGAAGACGAAGCGCCCGCCCGACTTCAAACAGCGCTGGATGCCCCGCCCCCATGCTTCTAAATCCGACAGCCAGACCAAAGCGCCATAAGACGAGAAAACCAGGTCATATTGTGTCTGGTTTTCGGCGAAGAAGTCGTAAATATCGGCGCGGATGTACTCGGCGGGAATGCCGCTTTGGCGCGCTAGCTGGCGCGCGAAGTCAATCGCTTCGTCGCTGATGTCCACGCCGGTGACGAGTGCGCCCATGTGCTTGGCGATGCTCAAGCTGTCTTGGCCGCAATTGCACTGCAGATGAAGCAGCGACTTGCCGGCGACATCACCAAGCAGCTCTGTTTCTTCCGCGAACAGCGTATTGCCGCCGGCGCGGAAGAACGCGGCTTGATCGCCTTTGTGGCTATTGTGCGCTTTGGTCGCTTCATTCCAGGATAAACGGTTGATTTCATGATGGACCTTGTTCGGCATATTTTTTTCTCCAATTGGGATGCAAATGAGGATGTAAATGAGGATGCAAATGGGACTTCAAGCTGGCATATCATGCCGATTCTAACTGAAATTACCTAGCGAGAATACCGAATAAACACAGCAGTAGGATATCTCTATATTCAGCGACAGATTTATGATAACTTTGATTGCTGCATAGCTTCGATTACATGCTCGCGTTTACGAGGGATTATGAGCGCATTCTTCCGCAGCTATATCAACCCAGACGAGAACCGCGCGGCGCGGCGCAAGCTGCCGCGGCTGATGGTGGAAGGCTTGCTGCTTGGCGGCAGCGGTTTGGGGGTGCTCGCGCTCATATTCGAGATTGCCGCCGACGCCTTTAGCGTCGCCGCATATCAAACGCTGCTGGCGATTCATGGTGCCAACGGCTACCACGATATCGCCATTCTCGCCTTTATTGTCCTGTCCGCTATGCTGTTCTTAGGCATTGTGCCAGCCTACAAAGCTGGCGCGTACCTGAGGCCCACAGCCGGCGGCAGCGGTCCTCTGGTGGAAGCAATCGGTCCACAGCGGCTGCGTTGGTTGTCTTGGATTGGCACTAGCCTCTTCTTCCTTGACGCGGTGCTGACCATCATCATTTCTTCGATTTCCGCGGCTGATGTATTGATGCTGCTCTTCCCTGAATTCGCTCCCTATCGCATTCTGCTGGCGGAAATCTTCGCATTTTTCATCATGGCGGTGCTGGTCGCGCTGGGACCCAAGCGCGCCGTGCCGCTGTTCTTGCTGGGCGGCGGCGCGTTTACCATCTTCACAATGTTCGCCCTTAGCTTGGTGGGTTACAGCGCCCTAGCCAATCCGGAATGGGCATTCTTAACCAGCGGCATCGTCCATCGGCTGGAAGAAGCGAAGGTTGTAGAGCATGTTATCCGCGCCGTTGGCGACGCGCCAGCCATAGGTTCGGTGCTGTTTTTCCAGTTGTTCTTCCGCTCGATGAGCAGCGCCATGCTCGGATTCTCCGGCTATGAAGTCATCCCCGCCAGCGGCAAGCATGCCGCGCGCCCTAAATGGAAAGTCATCAATACCGCGCTCACGCTTGCCGCCATCTTCCTAATCGCGACGGGCGTATTGCAGCTTGCCGCCGCCAAGTCTTGGGATATCCCTTCGACCGAAGGCTACAGCACCCTGCTCATCGAATACGAGATTGTCGCCGCACAAACTTTTGGACGCGGCGTCCAGCCCGAAGACGCGACTGTGCGCTTACAAGACTTGGAAGAGGCTGAAAGCATCTATGAAGAGCGCCAGCGTCTGGCGCATGAAGCAGCCCGGCACGGCAGCGAAGCAACCCTGCCTGATGAACATAGCGCAAGCCAAGACCTGATGGCGCCGATTAAGCGCGCGGACGAAATCCAGTCTATCGCGTCCGACCTGGCGATTGCGCGGGCATTGGAGCAGGCATTGGCGGGGACTGACGGACAAGGTATTCTGTCACTGGCCGCGCTGCTCTTGGCTATAATCCTGCTGCTGGCGCAGGGCGGCGGCTATGTAGGCGGCGCGGCAGTTGCCGCCAACGCGGCTCGCTTAGGCCGGCTGCCCGGTTTCTTCAACAACGATCGCATCGGCATCGCAGTGATATGGGGCTTCGCGGCGCTATCTATCCCGCTAATCCGCGAAGTTGTCATCGTCGAAGCCTATTACGCCTTTGGTTTTGTTAGCGCCTTCATCATAACCAGCACCACCGTTTTCTTCGCCCGCGATGAGGCTCTGCGCGACCGTGGCATCGAGCCGGGCTCGGCGGAGGCGCGCTCGCTGCGCTTTGCTGGGCTGCGCGGCATGATTGCCAGCTACAGCATGGGCATTGTGCTCATCACCCAGAAGACCGACGCGCTGGGCTTGATTGTCGTCGTCGCGGTAATCCTGACGCTCTATCAGATGGTTTGCGCTTATGGTGGCGCAAGAAAAGACCCCAGCAAGCTGCGGGAATATGAGCCCGTGCCCGCAAGCACGCCGGACTATGCAAGCGGCATTCAGCGCGCCCATGACAAGGCGCGGGCGCGTGGCATTATCGACCGCGTCAATGCCTTGCTGGAAGCAGGCGCTTTGGTGAAATTCAATGTCGATCATCAGCGGGTTGTGCAGCTCGTCACGCATGTCTATAACCTGGAGCCCGACGCCTTCGTTCAGCAAGAAGAAGAGGCGCAGTACGATGACGAAGTCGCGCATGAGCCCAGCGAGGATTTAGAAGCGACCTACGACAAATACTTCAACGCGCGGGATGAAATCCTAAAGACTATCGAGTCCTATTCGCATTATGGCATCTTCACATTCATCGACAAATATTATGCGAATTGGGTGAACGAAGAGCATGGCAGGGACGCGGCTGAGGTGCAAAAAGCCATGATTAGCCTGCTCTTCCCCATGACCGACGATGAGCTAATCTGGCAGCAATATCAGAACTTCGCCTGGGTCAAACAGCCCGAAGCGGTTTGGCAGTTTTGCCGCGAGCGCTACTCCTGGGCGAAGGACCAGTGGCCCAACCTCAGCGGGCGCTTGACAACAGTCTGGACTTTGCAGGAGATGGGATTGATTCCCGACGAGATTGACATCACCACGGTTATCTCCATAAACGCGCGCAACGACTTGCGCGAAGTGAGGATTCATACACATGGACCGGAAGACGCCGCCGACGAGATACCGGAGATTGACGAACCAGACGCTAGCCCGGCCGACGACTGACCGCAGCAAAGCTAAGCGCAAAGCCACAATGGTACGAAGTAACGAAGAACACAAAGTCAAAGCGACAATTTCCGTCAAGAATCTGCTAAATACAATGCAAGATCGCTATGCCTTGGCTGTCCAAAATACGCGGCAAGATCATGTACCCCAAGATTGCAGAGCAAGATCAATTGTCAAAAATCCATAACTGTCGGAATTTACATCAAACTGACGAATTGTAGTGGGCGACTCTGTGGACTCTGTTGAAATACTCGATTTCCCCCACCCCAAACCCGTTCGCCATAGAGATGGCGAGGAGGGGCCGGGGTCACGTAGACATAGACCAACGGGATGGGGGTGTTTTTCAACAACGTCCTGTGAGTCGCCCACAAAAATAGCGATAAAATTGCGGGCGACCCTCGGTGACCTCGGTGCTAAAATCTGTTTGAATGCGCTACATTTTCTGGTAAGGATTTTGCCGCGATTGCCCTGGTACAAGAATGCGCTGAACTTGCTTGCGCCAGTCCAGAAGTATATAATGAGATAATTCAAGAATTATGATAGATATTGTCGATGGAAGCGCTGTTGCAATTTGCGGTCCCCGCTGCGCCGCTTGACCACCGCGAAGCTGAGGCAATCCGCCTGCGCGCAAAGATCGTCGGCGTCCTTATTCGGCGAAGCCGAATGGCTGCCTCGCTCTCGATTGAAGACTGCGCGAAATGTTTGCAAGTGAGCACAGAGCAGATTAGCAATTGGGAATACGGGGATTACCTGCCTGGTCCGCCAGAATTGAAGCGCCTGGCTGACTGCTTGAAGGTGCCGCTTAGTTCATTTTGGCAGCATCAAGAGCCAATCGAACTCGCGCGCTGCTCTCGCTCCTCTCGCGCCTCTGTTGAAAATGACCAGCAGCTTGCCTTGCGGCAGCGACTGCGCGGGGGGCTTTTGCGCGCCGCGCGCGAGCTAAAGGGGATGAGCATTCAAGGCTTGAGCGACATGAGCAATATCGACTGCAGCTTGATTCGAGCATACGAATATGGCGAGCGGGCAATGCCGCCAAATCATTTGCGCGCGCTGGCAAATTCCCTTGAGCGCGACATCGACTTTTTTCTAGCGGGCGCGCAAGATTCAGGCGCAATACTCGAATTGGGCGCAACCACATCCCCGGCACCCACAAGCGCTGAGGCTGAAGCAAATCACGCCGCCGACCAAAAGACAAAAGGCATTATCAAGCTGGCGGTCGCACTTAGCCAAATCCCCAGTGAAGAACTGCGCGGTATTGCCGATGCCCTGACGGCAATCTCCAAAGCTAAATCCGGCGGCAACGGCGCTTGAGCCGCCATTGTGCGAGTCTATCGTCCGCTTTGACCTGATGCCCCGGCCCCGAACAAGCGCTGCCAAGTTCCATCAATTGCGCGTCTGCTTGCTGATTGCCGCATTTATGGCGAGCGTCTATCTGTTGACTTATCGCGCTCGCATCGAATCCGGCGATACCTTGCGCGCGCTCGACGCGGTAACAAGTCAATCACGTTATGGCGACTGGCTGATGGACGAATCGGCTTGGTTCAAACCGCCGCTGCGCGTGCGCGCCTGGTTCAAGCTGCCGCTCGCCAGTTATGACGTCGAGGAGCGGCTGAACATTTATCTCGCCATTCCCTTGCTCAAGCTGGCGGAATGGCTGCCGCGGCTGGGGAATATCCACACGGTTTGGCTCTTCAACATCATCGTCGCCTCTTTAACCCTGGCTTTGCTGTATCTGTGTTTGCGCGCCATGAACTATCGCGACGCCGTAGCCATAGCAGTCGCCTTGGCTGCCGGGTTATCCAGCAATCTCTGGGCATACAGCCAGACTTTTTTCCGCGAACCGCTGGTCGGTTTTTTTCTGCTGCTAGCGCTTTATCTGATTTGCGTATCGAGGCGGCGGTCGCTTCTCATGCGGCTCTTGGGCATAGCGGCTGCGCTGCTTGCGCTATATCTGGCGGCAGCCACCAAGTATTCGGCGCTGGCGGCATTGCCGGCGCTGGCAGCCTTCGCGCTGCCGTCTCATCCGCGTTTGGAAACTGGTTTGGCGAGGCGGCTGTCTCGTACAGCGCTGGCGCTGCAAGTATTGTTACTGCTGGCGCTGATGTTTGTTCAGCCCCTATCCCAGTTCGTGCTCGGGTTTTACCCGGGCTTGGACCCCGCCGACAGCTATTTCGCCTATGCAATGCGTATATTTTTGTTGAGCCCTGGTGGCAGCGTCTGGGCGACATCGCCTATCGTCCTGCTTTCAGCAGCGGGCAGCGTCCTCCTACTGCGCCGGGGCAAGCATCGCCTTGTTTGGACAATCTGGCTCTTGACCGTCGGCTACTCCCTTGGGCATGCCTTGCCCACTGGCGAACACTGGTTTGGCGGCTTGAGTTGGCCCCCCCGCTTTCTGGTGCCGATTCTGCCGATTCTGGCGCTGGCAGCCGCGCCCATCTTGCAAATCGCCCTAGGTCAGCGCGGCAAGTTGACGCGACTGCTGGTGCTCGTCGTCATCTGTTACGGCATCTGGATTCAATTCAGCGCTGTGTCATTGAGCCTGGCGCATTATACAGAGACACTGCCGCCCGAATCCGGAGCTGTTTCGGAGTGGGAACTTGGCTTGACGCAACCGCGCTATTTTCGCTGGGCGCTTCTGCCGCAACGCTGGGCGGATTTAGGCATAGACTTTGTATGGCTGCGCGCCGGCGCGTATTGGTGGGGGATTGCATACGCCTTATACAGCTTCTTGCTTTTGGCTGCCATTATTGCCAGCCTTCGCCATCCAAGCCGCCGCCTTGCCCGCCTCAGCCCGCTTTTGGCATGCTTTTTGCTGCCACTGACGGCGCTGAATTTGCAGTCGATTTATTTTCGTGACCCGCTGACGCGGTCGCAAAACCCAGCCCTGCACGAAGCGCTTGCTAATCTGGCGCAAAATGCGCAAGCCGGCGATGTTTTGCTGCTGCCCAACAATCTATACGGCGACTTTTTATTAAACCACTTGCATTCGCCAGCGCCGCGTCCGATTATTTTGCCGCATGCCCCAGCCCAAGCCGCAAGCGACAAACAGCCCGCGCAGATTGTGTCGAACAATCCCAATGACTGGCTTGATATTTTCACTGTCCGCGCCCTGCATCACCTGGCGAGCAAACACGAGCGCTTGTTCCTGCTTGCCAATACCAATGCCTTTATGCGCTGGAGCTTCCGCCCTACCGAGCGCTACCTCGCCTTGCACTATTATCCACTGCGGGAGCTTGAATTAGGCGCGCCTGGCAACAGCCTTCGTTTGCTCGAATACAGCACAAAATTCGCCGCGCCCGACCCAATGTCGCTTTACGCCGCGGATTTGGCGGCGGAGCTGGTCTATGGCGATTTGCTGCGCCTGCGGGGAATTGTCATGCCCGGCGGCAATGTCTATCAAGCGGGATCGACATTGGAGCTGTCGCTGCTTTGGCAAAGCGAGCGCGCCATCAGCCAGGATTATACGATAGCTTGGTTCATCGCCGATTCGGGAACGAGCCAGGTCCTTCTGCAGGGGCAAGATTCCGCGCCGCAAGCCGGGTTCGCGCCCACCTCGGCTTGGCGGGCCAATGTGCCTGTTTGGGATAACCGCGCCCTGCGGCTGCCGGCGGACATGGTGCCGGGCGAGTATGAAATCTGGACCGTGGTCTATCGGCATGATGCTGAAAGTGGCGAGATTGTCCGACTGCCGGTGACAGGGGGCGCGACCAATAATGACAATACTGTGGGCAGATTGCCCCTTAGCATAATTATCAAGTGAGGATGCTTGTACAGCAGACGCGGCTTCTTGCTTGCCGCAGCTGCCGCGCAATCGCAATGTTCAATTGCTTATGTTCATTGCTTATGTTCAATCGCCTATGTTTCAATCGCGTGGGTTCATATAGACTAAGCGCTTGAGCAAGGTCGGCATACAGGAGTATGAATGTCCGCCGAATTCGTCGTTGAATCAGCAATCAAGACCAATCATACAAGCGCCTTCCGTTTTATCCTTTCGCATATCATCCGGCATCCGATTGCAGCGGTATTATTGGTGATTGGCGCTTTCAGCAACGCCTTCCTGGCTGGCGTCGTGCCTGGCTTGGTGGGCAATGCCTTTGACGCGATTGTGCTCATCACCGCAGAAACGCCAAAGCTGGTGCTAAACAGCGTCCTGCTCATCATCGCTTCGCAGACGCTGCGCTCTGTCCTGCAATTCATGCGCAATTTCTCGGCCGAAGTCTTCGCGCAGCGCTTCGAGCGCGATGTCCGCGACGAGCTATACGCCAGCCTGCTGGGCAAGAGCATGAGCTACCATGATTCGCAGCCGGTCGGCGAGATCATGGCGCGCGTTACCAACGACGTGCGCGAGATGAATTTGATGATGAATCCGGGCATCAATTTGACGATTGGCGCCAACATGTTCCTCATCACGCCTGCTATCTTCGCGCCGGGCATTCACCCGCAGCTAATTTTCACGCCGATGCTATTTATCGTCTCGCACATCTTGGTTCAGATTTATTTCGTCCGGCGCTTACACCCAATCGCGCAGGATGTACGCAGCAGTTTTGGCACGATGAACGCGCGCCTGGCGGAGGCGCTGGATGGCTTGGAGGTTGTCAAAGGCGCGGCGCAAGAAACAAGCGAAATCAAGACATTCGAAAGCCTGGCGGACCGCGTGCGCGACCGCTTCATTGACCAAGGCGAATTCGAAGCGCGTTATTTGTCGGTGCTGCTTTTTGGTTTGACATTTGTGGCGGCGCTGGTGCATGCTAGCGCGCTGTATGGCGCTGGTGCCATTGCCGAAGGCGAAGTGGTCGCGTTTTTGGGCTTGGTTAATCTCTTCTTGTTCCCGGTCTTTATCTCCTTATTTTCGACATCCCGCATCGCCTCTGGCTATGCCAGCGCCGAACGCATATTGGAGGTCCTTAACTATAGCAACCAGCTTGATCGCAATCCGCGGGGGTACAAGGGCAAGGTTCGCGGCGCGATTCGCTTTGAGAATGTCGATTTCACTTACGGTGGCGAAGAGGTCCTGCGCGGAATCTCATTTTCTGTTGAGCCAGGGCAAACAGTCGCCATCGTCGGGCAAACTGGTTCCGGGAAAAGTACGCTCAGCAAATTAATCAATCGCATCTATGATGTCAAAGCGGGGCGCATCTTGGTCGATGGCGTCGACTTGCGCGAATGGAATTTGCAAGACCTGCGCTCGCAGATTAGCATTATCGAGCAGGACATATTTTTGTTCAGCCGCTCCGTTGCCGAAAATATCGCATTTGGCATGGAAGATATTGATATGACCAGCATAGTCGCTTCGGCAAATGCCGCGCAGGCGCACGAATTCATCTCGGCATTCCCAGCGGGTTACGAGACAGTTATAGGGCAGCGCGGGATGACGCTCAGCGGCGGGCAGCGGCAGCGTTTAGCGCTGGCGCGCGCCTTCCAGACCGACCCGCCGATTCTCATATTGGACGACAGCACAAGCGCTATCGACAGTGCGACCGAAGATAAAATCCAGCGCGCGATTTGGTCGGCGGCGAGCGGGCGCACCACCCTGCTCATCACCCATCGCCTGTCGCAGATTCGCTGGGCGGATCATATCATCGTCCTGCGCAAGGGCAGGATTGTCGCGCAAGGCAGTCACGAGCGGCTGATGCAAACTTCGCGCTCATATCGCCGCATATTCGACCGCTATCACGAAGACCCAGCGCAATCCGCGCGGGCGGGGGACTGACATGGCGGCAGTATTTGGCGGGCTGCAGGGCGATTCCTACGACAGGCGCTATACAGACCTCTACTTGTTCAAGCGCATAGGCGACTACTTGTCTGGGCATAAACGGCTAATCCTTTTGGCGCTGCTGGGTTTCATCGTCGTTGGGGCGTCGCGCGCGGTTCGCCCCGTCGCCATCAGCGTCGCTGTGGACGAGCTCGTCCAGCACAGCGATGTCCTAGGCTTTCTATTTGTCGTGCTGATCGCAATCGCGATAAGCGAATATGTCTGTAACTATGGTCGGCGCAGGTTCACGGTCGATGTGATTGGCAAGATCGTGGCGGAAATGCGCAAAGACGCCTTCGCAGCCGCCATCGAACGCGATTTGGCATTTTACGACCGCCACAAAACCGGCACAGTTGTCAGCCGCATCACCAGCGATACCCAAGAATTTGGCGATGTCATGCTGCTCGGCAGCGAGGTTATTTCTCAGTTCCTTTCGGTGCTTATCCTGTTTGTCGCCTTGCTCAGCTATTCTGTCGAGCTGACCATCGTCTTGCTGTTGACCATGCCGATGGTGGTCATCGCTTCCTTGCTCTTCCGTCATTTGGCGCGGATTGTTACGCGCCAGGGCGCGCGCGCGATGGCTGTTGTGAATGACAATATCCAAGAAAGCGTAACTGGCATCAGCGTCGCCAAAAACTTCCGCCAAGAGCAAATGATATACAGCGAGTTCACACTGGTGAACAACTTGAGTTATGGCATTAACCTGCGCAAGGGTTTCGTCATGTCTTTGGTTTTCCCGACGCTGGGCGTGTTATCGGCAATCGCGCTGTCGATTATCGTTTGGGTTGGCGCGGATTCCGTCATCGCTGGCGCTATCAGCGCGGGCGCATGGTTCTTGTTCATCCAAGGCGTGGACCGCTTCTGGTTCCCCTTTATGAACCTGGCGTCGTTCTGGAGCCAGTTCCAGCAAGGGCTCAGCGCGGCTGAGCGCATCTTCGCTTTGATAGACGCGGAAAACACGGTCTTGCAAGTCGATGAGCTTGAAGTGCGCGAGCTAGACGGGTCCATCGAGTTTGACAATGTCAGCTTCGCTTATGACCGTGGCGAGCCGGTGCTAAAAGATTTTGACCTGGCAATCAAGCCGGGCGAAAATGTCGCCTTTGTGGGGCACACTGGCGCTGGCAAAAGCTCCATAGCCAAGCTCATCACCCGCTACTACGAGTTCCAGCAGGGCGCGATACGCATAGACGGGCAGGACATCCGCGCGCTCGATATGCAGTCTTACCGCTCCAAACTCGGCATCGTGCCGCAGCAGCCATTCTTATTCAGCGGGACAGTCCTGGAAAATATCCGCTATAGCAATCCAAATGCGAGCCAGGAAGACATCAGGAGCATCGCCCTGAGCATTGGCAATGGCGACTGGCTTGACAGCATGCCCGATGGCTTGCAAACCGATGTCGGCGAACGCGGCGCGCGCTTGAGTATGGGGCAGCGCCAGTTGGTCAGCCTGCTGCGGGTGCTGGTTCAGAAGCCATCCATCTTCATCCTGGATGAAGCCACAGCCAGCATTGACCCCTTTACCGAGTCGCAGATTCAAGATGCGATTGACCTGATACTTTCGCGCTCGACGTCCATTCTTATCGCGCATCGCTTGAGTACCGTGCGCAGCGCCGACCGCATCATCGTCTTGCGCGATGGGCAAATTATCGAAACGGGCAATCACGAAGAACTCATAAAACTTGGGGGACATTACGCCGATCTATATAATACTTATTTTCGACATCAATCCCTGGACTACGTAGAAAGCGCCCGGGAGATGTTCGCCAAAGCAGGCGGCTAAGCTTGCGCCATTTACGGCATTGCAGGAATCGCGCGCAACCGCAATCCCTGTCTTGCGCCGACCAGAGTATAATGGACCCATGCGAGCGAAATTGCAGGCTGTAGCGCGTCCCCTCCGCCCCTTGCTCGACCGCTTTCAAGCTGTCTTGATACGGTTGCTTCGTATATTGGCGCTGGCATGGAAGTGGTTTAACGGTCTTGATATTCCGCTCAGCCCCTTGCAATGGATCCTGCTCTTCTATTTCATTTTCGGCTTGGGCTATACCGCCGCTACCCCAGTATTCGAAGCGAATGACGAGCTATGGCACTTTGGCTACTTGCAGCATCTCCGCGAGACGGGCAGCCTGCCGATACAAGTCTTCGACGGGCAAGAGACCATTTATGCCCAGCACGGCAGTCAGCCGCCGCTGTATTATGCCCTAGCAGCCCTGCTCACCTCGCCATTCGACATTGACGATGTCGAAGACTACCGCCACCTAAATCCCCATGTATTAGCCAAGCAGCCGAATGCTTTTGGCAACAAAAACTTGATTGTTCACGACGACTCGCTTTCTTTGCTAGGAGGCGCTGGCTTTGCCGTGCTATTGCTGCGCTTGTTTGGCTTAGCGCTGGGCGCGGGAACTATTGTTCTGGTCTTCAAAATCGGCGAAATCGTCGCGCCACAGCGGCCGACGGTGGCAGTTGTAGCGGCTGCGCTGACCGGTCTAAATCCGATGTTCATCTTTGTCAGCGCCTCTGTCAGCAACGATACGCTGGCAATGGTCCTAAACGGCGCGCTCGCGCTGATAATGCTGCGTTGCGTCCGAGATGGCTTTCGTCCCCAGACCAGCCTCGTATTGTCCCTGCTATTCGCTTTGACAAGCATCACCAAATTGACTTCACTGGTTATGCTGCCGGCGCTGCTGCTAGTTGGCTGCTTGCTTTTGTACCGCAGCCGTGATCGCCGCGGCGGACTCATTTACTTTTTGAGCATCTTATTGTTCTGGATGCTGATTGCCGGCTGGTGGTATTGGCGCAATTTGCAGCTTTATAATGAACCTTTTGGCATGTTGACCATGGCAAATATCGCGGGACCGCGCGGCATAACTTTCAGCTTGGTCAACTTGCTGTCAGAATTTCAGCAATTCCGTATGTCATTTTGGGGCTTGTTTGGCGCGCTAAATATCCAGCTCAGCGCGATATTTTATTTGCTGCTGGATCTGCTGACGCTGCTGAGTTTTATCGGCTGCGCTTTTTTGATTTTGCAGCTGCTCGCAATCAGTGACTTCGCCTACGCGCGCTATGAGTTGACGCATCTCGCGCTGCTCTTGATAACGGTCATCCTGCTCTTGTTGGCTGTTCTCTATTGGAGCACATTGACCCGCGCGCCCGCGGGGAGTATGCTTTTCCCCCTAATCGCAGTCATTAGCCCACTGCTGGCGCTGGGCTTCGTCGAGATGATCTGGTGGATCATATTCTCTTTGCGCCCGCCCAACCTGGACTTTGTGCGCGCCGGCGACGCCGTGCCCAAAGAGCTGCTGCAAGAAACGATGGTCTGGCAGCTGCGCATACTTGGGCTTGTCGCCATGTTGGCACCGCTCACGGTTATAGCAGGGCAGTACAGCGCGCCCACGCCACTGACCAGCGTGCCCGAGAATGCGCGGCCGGTTTATGCCGAATTTGGCGATGTCGCCTTGATAGCTTACGAGCGCCTCGACCGCCGTTACAGCCCTGGCGACAAGGTTCGAGTCAAACTGTATTGGCAGGTCCTAAATCAATCCGCAGGCGACAATAGCGTCTTCCTGACCTTTGTCGATGACAACAAGCAAGAAATCGGCGCTTACGTCTCCTATCCCGGCGCAGGCGCATTGCGCACTTCGCAATGGCAAGCCGGTGCCATATACGCCGATGAGTACCTGATTTCAATCCACAGCGCGGCTAGCGGACGTTATCCATTTGACCTGCATGTCGAATGGGAAAATCTCAAGAGCGAAATCGATTTCAGCGCGGCCAACGCCGAGGGCGATGACATTCATCCGGTCTCGCTGCAAATCGGCGCGGTCGTCAGCGCGCGACTGCAAGATTCGACCGCAGGCTTCACCGAAATTCCAAGCGACATGCAGCCGAATTTCGACGAGTCGATTCGCTTGGAACGTTATCTGCTTGATAGCGACTTGAACGAACTGGTGCTGCATTGGAAGGCGGAAACAGCACCCGCCGAGAACTACACTGTATTTGTTCACATGCTGGACGAAGCTGGCAATATCATTGCGCAAGCGGACCAGCCGCCGCGGCTGCCAACAAAATACTGGCGATGGGGAGAAACTTATCCTACATATCATCACCTGCCGGCGGAATTGCCGCTGCTCGACTACACCGTCAGTGTCGGTTGGTATATCAATGACGGCTTGAGCTACCCGAAGATTGAATATCGCCAAGAAGTTGAACCAGATATTGAACTAGAAAATGAAGCAGCAATTGAAAGCGGAAGTGAAAAAGAACCAACTGAAGAACCAACTGAAGAGCCGACCGAAGAAACGACTAAAGAAACGTATGAAGAGCCGGATCAAGAGCCACAGGATGAGACGTCAGAAGAGATCTATCTTGATTCCTATATTCTGCCCTGGCATATATTGCTGGAGGATCTTGAACTGACGGCAGAAGCCTCCGCGACCGCCGCCGCCGAGGAGACAGAACAAGCCGAGACTGATTCCCCAAGTGAAGAGTCAAATGAAGAGTCGAGTGCAGAGTCAAATGTAGAGTCAAATCTAGAGCCGAGCGAAGAGTCAAATGAAAAGCTGAGTGAAGCGCCGGCAGAGCGCCCTAGCGCCGAGCCTGCCCACCCCATTGCAACTGCGTCAACTGCGTCAAATGAAGGCGGCGATTAGCCCTTGTCAGGCAGCGCAATATCAGCCGCCTGGCCGACGGGATTGCCCATGGTGTCTAATACATCCGCATTAAAATACTGTCCGCTGTTTTTTCCGCTGCCCAAAGTATACATTGCCACCTTGAGCGTCCTTGCCAAAGCGTTCACAGCTTCATTTGCTTCATTTACGTTCGTTGCGTTCGTTGCGTCCTTTGCCTCTGTTGAGTCAATCGCGTCGATAGCGCCCAGTCCAAAGCTGCCCCAGGTTAGCAATCGGTCGCCGGCGCACCAATGCCGCCCATGCCAAAAGCGGCCGTCCCATTGTCCCAGCCGCTCACCCGTCTCAGCGTATATCTGCGCGCTGTATTGATAATCCATGCCAGCGCGGCGCCCGGGCAAGCGCCATTCCAGATAGACCTCGCCCGCATGCAGCGCGTAGCCCGTCAGCTGAACCCCGTTGGAAAATAAGCGTGCATCAATGCTGTTTATGCTCGGCCCAGTCCAATCTGGCGCGCCGCCCCAATCAAAAACATAATAGCCGCGGTCGCCTAGGCGGGTGGGATAGCGCTCATAATCAGGCTGCGCATAAAGGCTGTCGCGCGGCTCTAGCGGAGCATCCGGCGCGACCAGCGCTGTGAAAGCATGAGCGGGAAAAACGGCATAGCCTTGCGGCTTTATCACACGCGCGCAAGTAACATCATCCCATAATAAGGTATCCCAGACTGCAACCTCATGATGCAGATTCCAAGCCATACCCTGGCTGATGACCAAGACATCGTCGGCATGCCGCAGGCGCTCGCGCAACGGCATCAGATTGCCCAATGGCGTCGTGAAACCGGGATAAGCGACATGGGCTTCGGCAACATAACTTAAGGCGCTATGCCACTGCCAGAATTGCAGAGTCAAAATAAGGACAAAGGCTGCCCAAGCCAGCCACTTGGCAATGGGCTTGGCAGCGAGCCGCTGCAAGAGCCATTCAAAACCGAAACCAGTCAATAAGGCGAGCGCCGGAATTGACGGAATCTGATAATGTACATAGCTTGGCGTCCAGCCGGTCGATAACATCAGCGCCGGCGCGAATGCCCAAAGCGCAATAAACATAGCCCGCTTGGGCGCGCGCTTGAAACAAGCTAGACAACCCACAGCTGCCGCGAATGCCAATACATAATTGAAAATAAAATTGATTGAAGTAAGTGGCGGATAGCGGCTCGCGAGCAGCTCGGCTTGGGCCGGCGCTAGCCAGGTTTCGAGCCCGACGCCAGCAGCCAGCATGGCAAGATCGCCTAAGGGGGCTGCGGAGAAGGCAAAGCTGCCCACTGTTGAACGACCGACAGCATCCGACACGCGGCTGGGGTCATGGTCGAGCGTTTCGGCTAATCCCGCGGCATAAGGCAAGAGGACCAGAATCGATAGCAGCGCCGCCATCACAGCGGCTCGCAGGATAAGACGCCGGCGGCCGAGCCATAGTGCCAGCAAGATTGCCGGCAGCAATGACCAAGCGGCGAAATGAAATTGCAGCGCGAATAACAGTATCGGCAGCGCCAAAGCCTGCGCCAAGGATCTAGCGCGGCGCGGCGCGCGCCTGTGCCATAAACCGTAAAGCAGCAATATAAAGCCCAACAAGATGAGCGGCGTATGCAATTCTTGTGCCCAGAGCTTGCGGCTGAAGAGCGCAGCCCAGGGGTTGATGGCATATACAAAGCCGACGACGCCGGCGACGCGGACGCTTGCCAGCATACGCGCCAAGAACCACAGCAGACCGACGCCAATCACATTCAAGAGCATCACAAAATGTATTGCAAAACGCGGGTCAGCTTTGATGGCAAAGGGAATTGTCAGCAAATAGACGCTGACCGGCGAATTGGGGATGCCAGTCGACGAGAGAATTCCGGTCAGCGGCCAGCGCGTACCATCGGCTGTTTGCAATGCCAGCGTCGCCAGCATCGCGTCATCGTGAAAGTACTCAACAATGTCGCTACGCCCGAAGCGCATCACGGCGGCGAGCGCAAGAATCAGCAGCAAATGCAGGGCATCGCGGTGGCTAATTTGTCTCATGGCTTGAAGGCTATTCAGCTGCAAATAAGTCGCCCCAAATCTTTTTCAGGTCGCGCTGTACATTGTCTAGCGTGTCCGGTATCAAGCGCGTTTGCGCCACGCTGCTCATGTAATTGGCGTCGCCATGCCAGCGCGGCACTACATGGAAGTGATAGTGAGCGGCGATGCCCGCGCCGGCGGCCGCCCCGATATTGGCACCGATGTTAAAGCCATCAGGGTTGGCAAGTTCCCGTAGCGCGCGCAGCGAGCGATTAGTCTGTACAACCAAGTCGCTCAATGTCTCCATATCCAAGTCTTCCTGCGACGGCAAATGGTCAAAGGGAATAATCATCACATGCCCATAGCTGTATGGATACTTGTTCAAAGCGACAAAGGTATGACTGGAGCGGAAGACAACAAGCTCGCCGTCAGCCGCGGCTGCGCCGGTTCCCATCACGCAGAAAATGCAATCTCCGCCTCGTTCGCGCGCGCCTTTGATGTATTCCATCCGCCACGGTGTCCAGAGCTGATTCAATCTCCTACCCAATCCACATAGAAAGACCTAAAGACAAGGATTATAGCCATTTTAACAATCGATATTATAAGCGATTGCTCGAAATATTATGGCGAATCTGTTTAATGGGATGGCATTGGGCTGGCATTAGTCTGATACAATGCGCGGGAGACCAGCACATAATAGAGCTGTATGACCTTATCCGAAGCAATTGTGACGAGCCGACTAGATCGTGCTTGCAAGTACTACGATTCAATCGGCAGTACAAACGACGCTGCCAAAGCGTGGCTTGTGGCGGGCGCGCCCGAAGGCGCGGTGCTTGTCGCAAACGAACAAACTCGCGGGCGCGGCAGAAAGCGACGCGCATGGCAAAGCCCGCCTGATGCCGCGCTGGCGCTATCTGTGATTCTTAAGCCACGTACCTGCCTCGTGCCGCGGGTTAACTTCCTGGGCGCGCTCGCAATATGCGACCTAGTGGCGGAGCTGGGCTGTACAGAGTTCGGCATCAAATGGCCCAATGATGTGCAAATTAGCGGGAAGAAAATCGCCGGCATCTTGCCCGAAGTCGTCTGGCAAGGTTCCGAGGCGCTGGGCGTCGTTCTGGGCATGGGCATCAACGCGCGCGTCGATTTCAGCGGCACGGCCTTAGCGGATAGCGCGATAAGCCTGGAAAGCGTCGTCAATCGGCGCTTGGACCGCGCCGACTTGCTGGTGTCGCTATTGCGCCATGTCGATTATTGGCATTCGCAGATAGAAGAGGCGAGCTTGTATACAAGTTGGAAGCAAAGACTAAACATGCTGGGCAAACGTATAAAAGTTGATTCTGTCATTGGCACGGCAATCGATGCCCGGCCGGACGGCAGTTTGCTGCTGCGCGCTGACACGGGCGCGCTGCATACTGCGTCGGCTGGCGATGTTTTCCTTGTTAATGACCCGGGTGCCGACGCATGAGCCGCATTCGCCTGGAATGGAATGTCGAATCGCAGAAAATCGACAAATCCGACAGCGAGGATCCGCTGGCTAAGCGGGCGCGCCGGCGGCGGGCGCGGCTCCTTGTCATGCTCATCGTTATCATGCTCGCCGCGCTTGCTGCTGCCGTTTTCGCGCTTAGACAACGTTCCATAGAAGTTCAGAGACAGCTAGAGCAATTGCTGCGGGGAACGGTTCACGCCGAGACCGCCGCATTAAGAATCGGCGACATGAATACTTTCATGTCCGCGCAGGACAGCGCAGACGAAACATGGCTACAGCGACAGCAGGCTGACTTCCGGGCATACAGCGCGCTAAAATCTAACTATGAGGTCGATATGAGCGGCACAATAAACGACCTGGAAATTGACGGACAGCGCGGGCGCGTCGTCCTAGAAGAAAGGATCAATGGTTCGCGCTACGCCCGAGCCTGGTTCTACTTCTACAAGTCGGGAGTTGGCTGGCGTCACGTCGCGCCAGATATCACGTTCTGGGGTGAAAACAGGACGCTTGAAACTGATGTTATAAGCGTCCGCTATCATGAACTTGATGAGCCACTAGCCGAAGCGATAAGCGCAACTGTCGGCGAATGGCTGCGCCAGGCATGCCTAATGAACAGCTGCGATGGGCCTGACAGATTTGCCATTGAAATTGTTCCCCAGGCGGCAAGTCCAGTTGCTTGGGCTGATGAAAGCAAGGCGAGCTTAATAATCTTGTCTCCTTTAGCAGCCGGGCGCATGTCCATCGACGCGCCCTTTGACCGCAATTTACAAGAATTGGTCGCCGAAGCGCTAGCGCAGCTTTAGTTCACTTTCAATCTATTCCCGCTATTCCCGCTATTCCCAAATCCAAAATCACAGCGCTGCTGAAACTGACGACAGCCTCGCTGCTGAAACAGGCACCAGCCTCTGCTTGCGCGCCAGAGCCAGATGTCAAACAGATAACAAATGCAAAGTAATGATAAAGAAATGAAAAAGGGCTGCGATGCGCATCGCAGCCCTTTTGTATACAGCGGCTTTTTCAACTTGCCAAAGCAAGCTGAACCATCATTAAGGCATTATTCGTCTTCCATGCCAAAAGCGCGGTCGCGAAGGACGACGAGAAATGCCAAGACATGACCAAATATAATATGCCCATAGAAGCTAGGACCGATATTCAGCTGCAAGATATCGCCCCCGGCAACTGTCGGCATGATGATGTTCGCGCCGATGATCCACCAGATCAGCCCGTAGATCAAACCCCCGACAACGATGTTAATCAGCGCATTGCCCAAATCCACGTGGTCAGCGAAAATCCCTGTGTACAGGGCACCGGTGACGGCGCTGATGACGATATGCAGGATGAATCCGACCAGCGCGCCGGCACCAATCATGCCGCCAACCATATCAATCATGCCATTTGACATAGCATTGGTTATGGCACCTTCTTCCGTCATCCCAGCTGGGCCAGCGCCGGCACCAACATAGGCAAGGAATACATACCCGGCAATCACGCCTGGCACAATTCCCCTTTTCATTTTATCCATATCCATTCTTTTCCTCCTTGTAAAACTTATTTGGTTTATTTCTTTCTCCCGCAAGCGCGCTACATTGCGGAATATGCAACAAAGGCTGAAACTCTTTGTTGCATTTGTACAATATCTTAATGCTTTTGTTATTCAAATGCAAGTGAGGCGGCGCGGAAAATGATACGTTTTTCGAAACAAATACTCGGCAAGGCTCTGATTCCGCAGATTCGTCCAGCTGTTTTCGCCAAAACAGCGCGAACATGGATTATGTCTAGCCGGGCTTTGACCGCGCGCGGACATAGTAAATTCACGCGAATATGCTATAATACCTGGCAATAATGGCGTTGGCGCAACACTGTAAATTAGCCCGCAGCCGCCGCGGCATTGTAGTCCGTCGCAAGCGCTTTTCTTCGCTTGATTGACGCTATATTACGCTTATTTCACGTTTAATTCATGACGAATTGGGAGCAGCCGCGGCACAGCCCCGCAAAGAGATTATACAAGCCGAATAAGGAGCCATGCGAAAATCAGCATTCTGGTTTAGCCACATCTTATGGACATAATCAACTCAGATTCCCCAGATAATACGGCGGGCAAGATCCGCACAATCACCATCAACGAAGAGATGCGCGGCAGTTATCTGAATTATGCCATGAGCGTGATTGTGGCGCGCGCGCTGCCCGACGCCCGCGATGGACTTAAGCCCGTGCATCGCCGCATTCTCTTCGCCATGTACGATATGGGGCTGCGCCCCGGAACAGCCTATAAGAAAAGCGCTCGACTCGTTGGCGAAGTGCTGGGCAAATATCATCCGCACGGCGATCAAGCGGTCTACGACGCTATGGCGCGTATGGCGCAAGATTTCTCGCTGCGCTATCCGCTCGTAGACGGCCAAGGCAACTTTGGCAGCCAAGACGGCGACAAGCCCGCGGCGATGCGCTATACCGAAGCGCGCATGGCGAATATCGCCGGCGAAATGTTAACCGACATCAACATGGACACGGTCGAATTCGCCGAGAATTATGACGGTACGCAAGCAGAACCGACGGTGCTGCCCGCTCGTTTGCCCAACCTGCTCTTGAATGGTGCCAGTGGCATCGCCGTGGGCATGGCGACCAATATCCCGCCGCATAATCTGCGGGAATTGACAAATGCCATTACCTACTTGATAGACAATTACGACAGAATAGACGACGTGTCGGTCGACGACCTGATGCAATTCATCAAGGGTCCGGACTTCCCCACTGGTGCCGAGATTGTCATAGGTGACGGCTTACGGGAGGCATACGCCAATGGCAAAGGGCGCGTTGCCGTGCGCTCGACAGTCGATATCGAAGGACCGGAAGGAAAGCAAAAACTCGTCATCACATCAATCCCTTATCAAGCCAACAAATCGGCAATTATCGAGCGCATCGTTGAGCTGGTAAACAAGAAACGCATCGACGCCATACGCGACTTGCGCGACGAATCGGACCGGCAAGGTTTGCGCCTCGTTGTGGATTTGAAGAACCATGCCCAGCCGCAGCGCGTTATCAACCAGCTTTACAAGTATACGCAGCTGCAAACTGTCTACAGCATTCAGATGCTCGCCCTGGTTGATGGTCAACCGCGCTCTTTGGGGCTCAAACGCGCGCTGAAAATATATATCGAGCATCGCTATGATGTTATCGCGCGGCGCTCCGAATATGACTTGAAGCGGCAGCGCGCCCGCGCGCACGTTCTGATAGGCTTGTTAAAAGCGGTCGCGAATATCGACCAGGTTATCCAAACCATTCGCAATTCGCCCGATGTCAATAGCGCCCGACAGCAACTGATGGCCAAATTCCAGCTTGATGAGATACAAGCCAATGCCATCCTGGACATGCAGTTGCGGCGGCTGGCGGCGCTGGAACGGCAGAAGCTGCAAGATGAATATGACGCTGTACGCGCGCGCATCGACTATCTTGAAGATTTGCTTGGCTCGCCACATAAAATCTTGGGACTGATACGCGAGGACATTGGCGAAATCGCCGAAAAATACGGCGACGAACGCAAATCCGCCGTAAGGCATGGCATTGTCAATCTCGAAGAAGGCGACCTGTATCGCCGCGAAAATGTCGTGATTTCTTTGACAGAAAATGGCTATATCAAGCGGGTGGCAGCGCGCCACTATCGTCCGCAAAAGCGCGGTGGCAAAGGCATGCGCGGCATGGCAATCAGAGGAGAAGACAGGCTGCAAGATGTCTTCTTCGCGCACAGTCACGATATGATCCTGTTCTTCAGTGACCGCGGCAAGGTCTATTCCCGCACAGCCTACGACATTCCGGAGTCAACAAGAGAAAGGCGCGGCTTGCCCATACAGAGCGTCTTGGAGCAACTGGAAGCAGATGAAAATATCGCCGTCGTACTCGCTATACCCGACGAAATACACGAGCTTGAAGAAGGCTATTTTGTGCTGGCTACCAGCCGGGGGCGCGTGAAAAAAGTCGCTTACAGCGAATTCAGTCATATCCGCCCCAGCGGTTTGATGGCGATACAGTTTAACGCCGGTGACAGCTTGCGCTCGGTAAAATGGACCACGGGCAATCAAGATATTGTCATGGCTTCAGTAGATGGGCAGTGCATTCGGTTCAAAGCGGAAGATGTGCGCGCCATGGGCCGCCAAGCGCGCGGCGTCATCGGCATGCGCTTGAAAGACGCCGACGAGATCGCTGGCATGGATGTCTTGACCGGCGAACACAGTCACTTGCTCATCGTAACGCGCAATGGCTTCGGCAAGCGCACGGTGATATCGACCGAAGACGACGGCGACGACAGCGAAGCGCAATACAAAGCGCAGCGCAGATCGGGCTTGGGCGTGCGCACCTTAAAGCGCAACGAGCGCACGGGTCCGGTCGTTGCCATGCGCTGCATACGCGCAGAAGATGATATCGTATTAATCTCGAAGCGGGGTAACGTATTACAGACTAGCCTGTCGAAAATAAGTGAAATCGGACGCAACACGCAGGGCGTTACATTGATGAAACTCGGCGACGATGACGCAGTGGCTGGCATCGCCATCATGCGCGACGATGAAGATGATTTGCCCGACGGCTTTCAGCACGCTGATGCCGAAGGCATAACAAGCTAATCTTGTATATCCCGGCAGTATCGGACAAGAATTGTAAGGTATGTCCGACACTGATTCAATTTCACCAATTTTCGTGCCAATCCACTTGCAGCTTGTGCAATTTTGTAAGAAACCCAATCATAAATTTGCGTAAATTGAACAGATTTACGGCCTAAATGTCGGCTGGCGGGGCGATAGATCTGCTGTGTCGGCGGTTGCGCGCACATTGACCGCCGACACTGTGGGGCTGCCGACTCTATCGCAGCCAGATTTCTTCGCATAGCTTTATTGGAATGAAAGCGTTTCCGCGGCTTATTCTTCCGCGGCTTCTTCGTCGGTCTCTTCGCCTTCTTCGCCTTCCGCGCCCTCAAGTTCATCAAGCTCTTCTTCGGCGCGAGCAGCCGCAGGCTGGACGATCTTTGCGAGCATTTCATTTGGGTCGCTGTGAATAATCACTTTTTCACCGAATTGAAGGTCGCCAACTAATACTTCCGAGCCGAGTTCGGTCAATTGATCCAAGTCAATGACGATGCGGTCGCGGATGTCATCCGGGTACACTTCCATCGTCAGCGAGCTCCTGCCGGTTATCAAAATCCCTTCGCGCGCTGCGACTACTGGGCTGCGGCCCTGCATGACAATCGGCACCTCGACACGGATACGCTGGGAAGCGTCAACCGCCAGAAAATCGACATGCAAAATGTCGCCGCGCACGACATCGCGCTGCACTTCGCGCGCCAAGGATGGATAGGCTTTGCCATCGACGACAATATCAATCAGATTGGTGCCGCCTGCGTTCATCAAGGTTACTTCGACCGCGCGATACGGGAATCGCACGCTAATCGGATCATTGCTGGGTCCGTAGACGATGCCCGGCACAAATCCTTGTCTGCGCAGCTCGCGATTTTTCTTGCCGCGCCCATGCCGGACTTCGGCAGCCAGCTCAAATTCCGCCATGATAATGTTCTCCTTTTGTTCCCATAACGCGGGGATAATCCTCGGTCTTTATGCCGCTCGTTTTTCGCAAAAATCCCGCCTATTCTAAATGCGCCATTGCCCCTAGTCAATGCCCGGCGAGCAAAATAGACAGCAAGAAAACACCCACCGACCGGTGGGCGCGATTTCCAGGAGCGGGTGACGGGACTCGAACCCGTGACCTTCTGCTTGGGAAGCAGGCACTCTACCAACTGAGCTACACCCGCATGACTAGCTTAGTATACCGGGCAATTGCGTCAAAAACCATAGCTGTCGAAAGTAACATCAAGCTGACGAATTGCAGGGGCTATACAGCTAGCCTTGGCTCGCCCAGGAAATTGGCTGCAAAATCGTGGGCGATTGAACCGCAGCGCCGGAGGGCTGTGTCCACGCGCCGTATACGCGACCCTGGCTGTCTATTTTGCGAATAAAATTTGATGCGATTGTCCAAGCGTATTATAGAATCTCATAGACCAAGCGTCAATTCACCGTGATATAGTTAGCATTGCGATATGCAATGGATGGGGGACGGTCGCTTGAACGACGAATTCGCAATGTAACACAGAATGTAACAAACAATTGAATAGACAATCGAACACAAAATCGAATAGACAATTGAATACATAAATGAAATAATGAATACTTTAGGCATGCTCTTGTATGCGCCGCGCGAGGTTGAGCAGGCGGGAACATGACTGGCTTGTCGCGCTTACATAAAGTATGCAGCCTATTCGCCGCATAAGAGCAGTGGTTCATATAATTCGACGTCAATTTTCGGAGACGGATTTGCGACTAAATCGAAGGACGCTTGCTGGCGCTATCGCAGGTTTCGCTATCGCGGCGCTGCTGGTCAGCCGTGCTAACTTGGAGGACTTGCTATCAACCCTATTAAGCGCGGACTATCGTTTTCTTGCGACCAGCCTCGCGTTTTTCATGCTTGGCTTATTGACCAGGGCATTGCGCTGGCAAGGCTTGCTGCATGGTCAACTGCCATTGCAGCGCGCCTTTAACATCATGAATGTCGCATACTTGGTAAACGGCGTCCTGCCGCTGCGCATCGGCGAAGTCGCGCGTATGTTCTTGACCACCCGCGCCAACAATGCCATCCCCTATATGCGCACCGGCAGCTCAATCTTGATTGAGCGGCTGCTGGATGTATTCGGCGTCGCGCTATTGGGCATGCTCGCCATGGCTGCGGTACCGGCGAGCGCCGAGCTGCGGCGGCTAGCAATCTTGGGCGCGCTATTTTCTCTAAGTGGCTTTGTCGCGCTGCTGGCGATGGCGCGTTGGCGCAAAATGACTTTCAGCATGATTTGCAAGGTAGCCAATGCCCTGCCCTGGCTCAAGCGGCTCCAGCCAGAGAAGCTCGCGAGCGATTTCCTTGATAGCTTGCAACCATTGCTTGAAGCCGCGCCATTGTCGCGCGCGCTGCTATGGACAGCGATAAGTTGGCTGCTTTCTGTCATCACGAACTATGTTTTGATGCTGGCATTTTTTGAGCAGGGCGATTGGGTGGCAATCATGTTATCCATCGCTTCGGCATCATTCGCTATTGCGATTCCCATCGTTCCAGGCAATCTTGGCGCTTATGAATTATCTATCGTCCTAGCCTTTACATTGCTTGGCTACAGCGAACTGGATAAAATCACCGCCTTTGCCCTAGCCGTACACGCGCAGAATATCCTGGTCAATATCGCGACCGGCTTTGCTGGGCTCTTATTCGAGGGCATCTCGCTGACGCAGTTGCGTTATCAGGCGCGGCAACTGAACCAACCAACCTCGTAAGAAAATGCAAGCATGTTATGAATTCTGAACAGCCCAAAAATTGGCGCAAGCTAAAAATACTCATCTCGCTGCTCTATTATTATCCGCACCCTACTGGCTTGACCTATTACGCGCAGCTCTTCGCCGAGGAAATGGCGCGCCGTGGTCATCAAGTGACTGTACTCGCGTCCCGCCACGATAAAGAACTGCCCAAGGAACCAGAAACGCATAAAGGCGTGCGCATCGTAAGGGTCTGGGCACCTATCCGTCTGAGCCGAGGCATGATCCTGCCCAGTTACCCTTGGCATCTGCTGCGTCTGATGCGCCAGCATGACATCGTAAGCATCCATACGCCCATGCTAGAAACCGCGCTAGTCAGTGTATTGGCGGGTTTCGCGGGCTTGCAGGTTATCCCGACGCACCATGGTGATCTATACCTGCCTGACGGCATGATGAACCAGGCAATCGTTAAAATCATGTACGCCATGTACGCTTTTATGGCGAGGCGCGCCCCGACTATCATTGGCTTCAGTGAAGATTATGCCGAGCATTCCTATTATCTGCGTCCCTTCCGCGATAAGCTGTCGGTTGTCTATCCGCCGATTTACATCCCCGCCCCCAATTTGGAAAGCGCCGCAAAACTTCGCGCGGAGTGGCAATGTGACGATGGGCCCGTGCTTGGATTCGCCGGACGCTTCGCCTATGAAAAAAGGCCCGACCTGCTCATCCAGGCTTTGCAAATCATCAATAAAAAATATCCCAATACCCGGATAATCTTTGCCGGCGAGTACCAGCTCAATTATGAAAATACTTGGAATCTGCAAAAGTGCCTCGTCGAAAAATATCAGTCGCAGCTTATCTTTTTGGGTCTGATACGTGATAAGCAGCAAATGGCAAACTTTTACGCGGCTTGTGATGTGCTGGTCTTGCCAAGCAACAATGATTGTTTTCCAGCTGTATTGGGGGAAGCCATGCTCTGCGGCACGCCGGTCGTCATGACAGATGTCTATGGCGGTCGCGTACCAGTGCAGATAACCGGCATGGGCAAACTGGCAAAATCCGGCGACTGGCAATCGATTGCTATGACAACGCTTGAAGTATTGGAAAACCGCGAAAAATATATTAAACCAAAGGACTTCATAGCCGAGCGCTTTTCTTTGAAAACCACGTTTGACCGATTCGAATCTGTTCTGTTGGAGCACGCGCGTGACAAATATCCTCCCCCACCCACCACCCGTTCTGGCAAAAGAATCCTGATTACGCTCTTGTATTATTATCCGCATCCGACCGGGCTTACTTATCATGCGCAGCTTATGGCTGAAGAGTTGGCGCGCCGCGGACATGAGGTAACAGTGCTGGCATCCAGACATGACAGCGAATTGCCGTCTGAAGAGATTCACAATGGCGTGCGGATAATCCGGGTTTGGGCACCTGTTCGCCTCAGCCGCGGGATGATCATGCCAACATATCCAAGGCGCTTGTTTCGCTTGATGCGACAGAACGATGTCGTCAGCATTCATACGCCGATGTTGGAAACCGCGCTTGTCAGTTTTATGGCTGGTCTTGCCGGCATAAAAGTTGTGCCGACGCACCATGGCGATCTATTTTTGCCGGACGGCATTATGAATAGAGTGATAACATATATCATGTTCGCCTTGTACCGATTTATGGCACGGCGCGCGCCCTGCATCGTCGCGTATAGTGATGACTATGCTGAGAATTCCTATTACCTCCGCCCCTACAAAAGCAAGGTAAAGGCGATATACCCTCCGATTTCCATCCCAGAACCTAATCCTGTAGCCGTGAAGGAATTGCGCGCGCAATGGCAATTTGAAGGAGGACCGGTGATCGGATTTGCCGGTCGCTTCGCGCAGGAAAAACGTCCCGACCTGCTCATACACGCGCTTGAAAAGATTAATCTCAATTATCCCAATGCCCGCATTGTCTTCGCCGGTGAATACAATATCAATTACGAGGACACTTGGCGGCGATTGCAGAGCCTAATCGACAAGTATAAGGCGCAGCTTATATTTATTGGCTTGATCCGACGCCGGCAAGACTTAGCGGATTTCTATGCCGCATGTGATGTCCTGGTACAGCCCAGCAACAATGAGTGCTTTGGCTTGACGCAAGTCGAAGCGATGCTATGTGGTACGCCCGTCGTCATGACGGACGTCTATGGCGGCCGCATACCGGTCAAGGTAACGGGCATGGGCAAACTTGCTGAATCCGGTGATTCGAACTCTATCGCGCTTGCCACGCTGGAGGTCCTGGAAAACCGGGCTAAATTCATCAAATCAAAAGACTTTATCCGCCAGCGCTTTTCTCAAAAGAATACTTTTGATCAATACGAATCCATATTTCTTGAGTACGCGCGCCAGTAATTCGCTATATCCTGTTTGCCGCGCATTTCAATTAGATATATGCTTACGAAGATGCACTGCACATAGGGAAATTTGCAGGGAAATTGCATGGAACCCGACCGCAATCAAAATGAGCGGAATAACGTAGACGGCGAGGCTAGCGCGGAACCGAGCCAATTGGCCTCCGAACCATCCGAGCAAGACTATAGCCAGAATACGCAGATAGCAGAGGAAGCGCCCCCCGAAACGAGTATCGAAGACCTGACACTAGACCAGCTCCTCAGCCGCTTTGCGCGCGCGCCGAAGCGTACTTGGCGGCATACACGGCTGGCTATTGCGGGCGCGGAGTCCATGCCAGCCGCCGAATTTGCCACGGGCGAGCAAGCGCTTGTTGACGCGGCGCGGAGGGCGACAGCTCGCCCCGGGACTGCGCGCATAGCTGGCGCGCTGCGCCAAGGGCAGAATCTGCAATTGCTGATATTTTTCCTCGCGCTCGTCAGCGCGGTCATCGGTACAAATGCCCTGCTGGGACCGCCCGACGGCAACCGCAGCGCGGAGAACACGCTGGAGATTGGCGCGCCCTTTCTATGGCTCGGATTCTTTGCCTGGTTAATCGGCGAAGCAGTCGGCAGCGCCGACTATCTGCGCAGCCGGTGGCAGAATATGAGCCCTTGGCGGCGAATCCGCTGCGCGGCGCGCATCATGCCTATTGCCTTATGGCTGGCGGCATTCAAAGCGATTTCGGACTCCATGTCAGTCCAAACTGAACAATCTTTCGAGCTATTGCAAATCGGCTTGGGGCGATTGATTGCTGGCTTCGTCCTTTGGTATCTCATAGATTTTCTTTTAAGGCAATTAAAAGCGCGATTACCGGAGACACCGGAGACTTCGGAAACTGAAGCGGGGACTGCAGAAGAAACAAGCGACAATGCGGGTTCGTATCGCTCTCTAACAAAAGCCCCAATAGCCCCAACAGCCCCAAGCGCGACCGATTCGCTGCCGCTGCAAGCCGCAATCAGCAAGCGTCGGATTGGACTGGTCATTTGCTCGGCTCTTGCAAGCGCCCTGCTATGGATAAATACCAGCGGCAATCGGATTGAACCGCCATTCATCGTATTGTGGATTCTGTCTTCATTTGCCTGGGCAATGGTATTCGCGCCGGCAAACTGGAACGCCTTTGAGTGGCTCTCGCAATGGATTGACCGCTGGCGGCGCAATGACTGGCAGCATAATCGCTGGCTCTTGCTCGCCTTCGCTTTAATCATGCTGCTCGGGATTAGCTTCCGATTCACGCGCTTGCATAGCGTCCCGCCCGAGATGACCAGCGACCACGTAGAGAAAATCCAGGACGCCTACAGTGTCTATAGCGGCGATTATCAGATCTTCTTCCCCAATAACGGCGGGCGCGAACCGCTGCAAATGTATCTGCTGTCGATGCTGTCCACTTTGCCCGGGCTGGGTTTCGACTTCTATACGCTCAAATTCCTTGCCGTCATTGAAAGCGTACTGACCTTGCCGCTGCTGTTTTGCATGGGCAGGGAGCTGCTAGGCGGCGGCCGCTCGCGCTTCAACACAATAGTCGCGCTGCTGCTGACGGCTTTGGTCGCGGCGAGTTATTGGCATGTCATCATCAGTCGTCAGGGCTTGCGCATTCCATTAACGCCGGCTGTTACAGCTGTGCTGCTGATATACCTATCCCGCGCGATGCGACAAAATAAGCGCGGCGATTATATCAAAGCGGCGCTGGTGCTTGGCTTCGGGCTATACACTTACCAAGCGGTTCGCATGCTGCCTGTTCTGATAGTCATTGGCTTGCTTTTCGCCATCTGGATGCGCGCCGACAGCTGGCGCGAGCGGCGGCGCTATCTTTTTCATCTGGCGATTTTGGTGTTTGTATCGCTGATGGTTTTTCTGCCGATGCTGCATTTCTGGCACGACTTCCCGAATTTATTTTGGATGCGGACATCAACGCGGATTCTGGGCGATGAACTGGCTTTCGCTACATCAGGTGAAGCTATGGAAGCCGTGCGCGTCAATGTAACAGTTTTCATGCGCAATCTCCGCGACGCTCTGCTTATGTACAACTGGAAAGGCGATATCGGCTGGTTCAATGGCGCGCCACAGCATCCCGTTTTGGATACTTTGACGGGCGCATTCTTGATTTTGGGCGCAGCCGCTTGGTTGGCAAAAATGATAAAATCGCGCGATCCTGTCGTTTGGTTCATGCCCGTCGCCTTACTTGTTATGCTCATGCCAACAGTTTTGTCGCTCGCGCATCCGGAAGCCAACCCCAGCAACTCGCGGGCATTGGGGTCCGCGCCAATCGTCTATCTGATTGCCGCCTTGCCAGTCGCAATGATGACGCTGCGCCTCAAGCGCATGATTAAGGGCACAAGAGGCAAAGCAATCGCGATAGTATTCGCAGCTAGCGTCGTGCTCTTCGCTAATCATCAAAACAGCGAGACCTATTTCAATCGTTATGCAAATGCCTACATCGGTCCGGCTTTCCCGCACAGCGAGGCAGGCAGAATCGTGCGCGGATTCGCGACAAGCGACGGCGCGATTGGCAATGTCTGGTCGGTGGGTTTTCCGTACTGGTGGGATTACCGCGCGCTGGGCATCGAAGCCGGTTATCCCTTGTGGCACAACGATATGCACCCCTTGGAGAACTTGCCGCAAATTCTTAGCAATGCCCAGCAGCGCAATGGACCGCTCCGCCTGGACCCAGACAGAGACTTGCTCTTCCTTTTCAATCCCGCGGATGAGGAGACTTGGCAACGCTTGCGCGGGTGGTTCCCCAGCGGACGCGCGATGACAATCCAGTCTTATCATCCCGATGACCAATATGTGCTTTATCGCGTGCCAAGACTGGATGAAGAAGCATGGGCGTCCATAATCGCGATAAAGGACGATTACCAGGGCTAAGACGGTTCCTATAAGACGGTGTATATGAAAATGCCTTTGTCCTAAAATGGCGCTGGAATTACCATGAAACTTCTGTGGAACTAACGTGGAACTAACATGGAACACCCACTGGCAATTTGCGATGAAAACAGGCGCAGACCCGCAGCCATGGATTCACACTATGTACGCTATTCGCGCGACAAGGTTTTCGCGCGGAAAGCCTGCGAATACAGGAATCAACTGCAAAATCAAGTCATGAACAGCTTCGCAGTCAAGAGCCGCCGTCATATAAATGCCGTCCAACATAAAGAGGCGCAATTTTGATGAGGACTAAAGCGAGCACGAATGCCGCCGCGGCGCTGGCGCTTGGGATTATATTACTCTTCGCGGCAGTCCTCCGTTTCACTGGACAGAATTGGGACGACTTTTCCTACACGCATCCAGACGAGCGATTCCTTTCCGTTCTCTTGCTGCCAAACATAGGCGGCGGCAACGATTTCACCAATGACGAAGGCAATTTCCCCAGGCAATTCGTCTTTGCCAGCGACGACAGCCAAGACATGGGCGACTTGGCATTTGTATTCGGGCAGCGCATCGGCGTCGCGCGGGATACCTTTGCGGAAGAGGTAGCGGCTTGGATAGAGCGCGACAATACCGTCATCCGCTATGATGGCATAGCGCCGGCAATAGATGCGCTGCGATTGAGCCAACTGGACGCGGTCATTATCGGTCAGGAGGTGGGGACTGAATTTGCTGGGCTAAGCCGCGCCGCCACGCTGGATTCCCGGCAATTGCAATCGCTGCGCTGTCGCTATCTTTATCCCGAAAGCAATGGCATAGGCAGTTACTTCGACGCGCGCTGCTCGCCACTGAACCCGCATCAGGCGGGGCACGGCTTTTATGCTTATGGCACCTTCCCCCTGCTACTCGCTCATTTTACGAGCGATCTCGTCCGCGAATTAACCTACGCTGATTTTCCATTCTTCGATTGGCAAGGGGATCATCTTGTTTGGCGCGCGCTGTCGGGGCTATTCGACCTGCTAACGATAATTCTCATCTGCGCCTTGGGCAGCCGACTTCATGGCAGATGGGTCGGGCTAATCGCGGCTGCGCTCTATGCCGCCGCGCCGCTGGCGATTCAGAAATCGCACTTCGCCACCACAAATGCGATTGCCGCCTGCTTGGTTACGCTGGCGCTTTATTTCGCGGTAGCCGCGCAGCAGCGTGGCAAACTATCGTCATACTTCCTATTTGGCATTGCATGTGGCGCGGCAGTCGCCAGTCGCATGAACTTGGCACCATTGGCTGGCATCATTGTTTTGGCTGCCGTCATCAATGCGGCACCAGCCTTCAACCTCAGTTTGACCAATCAGGAACGTCTACGCATATTCGCTTATCACTTTTTCGGGCTAGTCTTGGCGGGGATCGCCACCTTCATTACATTTCGCTTGCTCAACCCATACACCTTTATGGGACCGGGGCTGCTGGGTATTTTCCCCAACGACCGCTGGCTAGAAAATGTGAGCGCCGCCAGCGCTGGCGTTTCTGGTACACAAGATTCGCCACCCAACTGGCAATGGCTCGCGCGCGCCGCATATTTCTACCCGCTCAAAGACATGGCGCTATGGGCAATGGGCCCGCCGATGGCGCTGCTGGCATGGTTCGGCTGGGGCTGGTCGGTTTACCGCATCGCGCGGATGCGCAAGACGGCGCTCAAAAACATATTGCTTGTGCTTTGGGTCGGCCTGTATTTTGTCTGGACGAACCAAACTTGGCCCATGACGATGCGCTATTATTTGCCTCTATATAGCGCATTGACGATATTGGCAGGCTGGGCAATTGTGCAATTGTTCCGTTATGCGCGCGCCGCCCACAGCGATACAAGCGCCACGCGCGCCTTGCTGACGATTTTGGGGCTATTGTTCGGCGCAGTTGGCGCATATCAGCTTGTCAATGGCGCGCGCGACGCAACCACCTTCACGGCTGCGCTCATCGGCGCGGTTCTGCTGCTGGCGGCTTTGCTGCCATTGGCTCCCGCAAGACGAGCGGGCGCGCTGGCTAGTTTCGCTATTGGCTTTACAGCAGTTTGGGGGCTGATGTTCGGCAATGTCTACCGACATCAGACGACGCTTGTGCAGGCTTCTCGCTACTTGTTCAAGCATGTGCCCGGCGATTTCGCCATGCGCATCGACGGCGCGGGGGAATCGCCGCCGCTAATCAACATTGCGCTTCCCAATACCGGTTATCCACCAGCAAATTTAGGCGACAAATTATTCACCGGCGTCACGCGCTACAGCGAGGGCTTGCTAAACCGCATGGCATTTACCGCGCAGTCCAGCGGTTCGGTTTCCTCAGTATTCGCGCCGCACCTGGGCGACCCGCTTGATGATGCAGCGCCGGAAAAGCTGGAGATACGCGTCTATGCCGATGGCGACGATCGACCTTTAGCAGAGGCAATCCTAGAAGCCGATTTCACGCGCGGCGATCATCCGCTAGGCAATAGCTACGAAATCCCATTCGACCAGCCCTGGCAAGCAGAAGCTGGCGCGCGCTATATCTTTGAAGCTGTCGCGGCGGCAGGCAGCGGCGACATCATCGGATCGGGTTCTGTTGTTCTGACGGAAGGCAGCTGGGACAATATCGTAACTGGCACCATGACCTGTCAATTGCCTGATGACCTGGCGCTAGTGGAGCGCCCCGCCTCGGGCATCGTGCGCAGCGAAGACTGTCACGGCAAATACGCCTTTAGCGCCTTGGTCAATTCTTATGATCAGATTATGTCCTTCCCGGTGGACGATCAGACCAAATATGACAACTTCCTGCACACGCTGGAAATGGGCGACTATCTCACAATCGCCAGCAACCGCTTCTACGATACAGAATCGCGCAACCCGATGCGCTGGCCCCTGACAAACCATTATTACGCGAATCTTTTCGCGGGCGAGTTGGGTTACGAGCTAGTCGCGCTATTTGACGAGCCCTTCCAATTTGGACCATGGCGGGTATCCGATCAGCACTTGCCCATTTACGATTCGCCCGCCTGGCTGAACGAGATTGAAGCCGACGAGGCTTTCCATGTTTACGATCATCCCGCCGTCTTTGTTTTCCGTAAAACGGCGGATTACTCGAGCGCGAAAGTCAAGGCGATTCTAGCTTCCGCGTCGATAAAACAGCCGCATGAATTGTCAAGGGACCTAAACAGCGCGGACCGGCTGGGCGTCATTTATTGGAGTTCCAAGCAAGCCGACCCGGCACCCACCGCCTTGACATTCCCACGAGCAGATTATGAGACGCAAACGGCGGGCGGCACCTGGTCGCAGCGTTTTTTCAGCGACAGCATCGCCAACAGTAAGCAAGCGCTTGGCACCTTATTCTGGTATGCCGCGCTCTTGCTTATCGGCTTCATTGCTTTCCCCATCGTTTTCGCCTTATTCCCCAGCTTGGCCGACGGCGGCTATGGAATTAGCAAACTAACTGGATTGCTGCTTGTCGCTTGGTTCGCGTGGGCGGCTTCTAGCCTGAAAATTCCGCTATGGTCCCAAGCTGGGCTTTTGGCGCTGTTGGCGCTGCTTACGCTGTTCAGCATGACAATGGCTTATCACAGACGATTTAGGCTAAGGCGCTTCTTGCAAGCGAATTGGCGGCGCCTGGCATGGATGGAGCTGCTGGCGATTTTGGCATTTGCGCTCATGGTCGCCATTAGACTTAGCAATCCGGATCTCTGGCATCCCTACAAAGGCGGCGAAAAGCCAATGGACTTCGCCTATTTGAACGGTGTTTTGCGCAGCACGACCTTCCCGCCAATTGACCCCTGGTTCGCCGGCGGATTCATTAACTATTATTACTTCGGCTTTGTCTTGATTGGCGTACCGTCTTTATTGCTGGGAATTGTACCCGCCTTTGCTTATAACTTGATGATTCCAACGATATTTTCCTTGACTGGCGCTGGCGCTTTTTCGGCTGCCTTTAATATCCTATCAAGCTGGAAAACGAAGCTGCAGAGCAAAGACAGATCTTCCTCCATCCCGCAGCGGCGGCGGCTTGGCAGCCCCTGGACGGCGGGCATATTGGCGATGCTGATGTGCGTCCTGCTGGGCAACCTCGATACCATTCGCGTCGCTGGCAATGGCATCGCGGAATTAGGCGGCTACCGCAAACCGGAAGGGCTCGAGCTCTTCTTGGTGGATGAATATCAAGAAGCGCAGGGTCAAGCGCCTGAGGAAAACGCGCGCGCGCAACTGATGCAGCGCGTCGCTCAATCCAATTTGCTAGACAATTTCCGCTACGAGCTCAACAGTTCGCTTTCGCTGTTGTCTGGCTTGGCGCGCGGGTTCGGCAAGGCAATCAGCGGAGAAGCCATTCCTATCGGGCATGACCGCTGGTACTGGGGTCCCTCGCGCGTATTGGCGGAAACGCCCGGCGTGCGTGGCAACGCCATCACAGAAATGCCGTTTTTCACATTTGTGTATGGCGACTTGCACCCGCACATGATTAACATGCCGCTCATCCTGATGACCTTGGCATTTATTTTCAACGAACTGATGCAAGCGGGCAGCGACCGGCGCAATAAATGGGAACGGTTTATGGCGCTGGCTCTGGGCGCGATGCTTGTCGGCGTGATGCAAGCAGTCAATACCTGGGATTGGCCCACGATGACCTTGCTGGGGACAGTGGGCTTGAGCTATTGCTGGTGGCTGCGCTGGCGCGCTACTTTCCGTTGGGACATCGACTTGCGCTTCTACGTGACATTATCTGGCGCGCTGCTGCTAGCAATCGGCTTTTTGACAATTCTGCAGTCTCAGTTCTATCCTGGCATTGGCGCGTTTGAATCGGCCATGTCGCAGGCGCTGCCTATCATCAGAAGTGCCTTGCTCGCCTGCATTGCGCTCATTGGCCTCTGGATCGCGATACGACATTTCTTGGTCCGCGCCTCCGCCATCCATCTGATTGCTTATGTCGGCGGATTCTTGGCGCTGAACTTGGCTTTTGCGATGCCATACACAAGCTGGTATGTCTCGAATTACACCAGCCTGAGCCTGTGGCATGGCGGGAAAACACCAATTTGGGCTTTTCTCGACATTCACGGCCTATTCTTGTTCCTAGTGCTTTCGCTGCTAGTCTGGGAGACCGGGCATTGGCTGCGGAATACGCGCGTCGCGGCGCTGCGTGGACATCTGAATTCGCTGCGCTATGCCGGCATCGGCATGATCCTGACCGCGCTGATTGCTCTTGCCATGTTCGCCGCGCACTATCAAGTTGCCTTGATCGTCCTGCCATTGCTAGTTTGGATCGCGATTCTATTCTTCCGCCCCGGTCAAACCCGCGCCTTGCGTTACGTGCTCGTCTTGATTGGATTGGCGCTGTCACTGACACTTGGCGTCGAGATAGTCGTGCTCGGCGGGGATATCGGCCGTCAGAATACAGTATTCAAGTTTTACATCCAGGTTTGGCTGCTGCTGAGCGTTGCCTGCGGCGTGGGGATGAGCTGCCTACTGAGTTCGACCGGGCAATGGAAGCGACGCCGGCGCGTACTCTGGTCCGCGGCTTGCATTGGACTATTCACCATCGCCGCTGCCTATCCGCTTTTGGCGACGCGCGCCCGATCCTTAGACCGCATGGCTCCTCATTTGCCCTTGACGCTCAACGGCTTGGACTACATGAAAGAATCCACGCACATGGAATACGCGCCATACAAGAACGAATCTGCCGAATTGGACCTGGCAGTCGACCATGCTTTGATTCGCTGGCTGCAGGAGAACATCAGCGCCTCGCCTGTGATTATGGAAGGAAGACGCTATCCAAGCGAATATCAGTGGAATGGACGCATATCCATCACCACCGGGCTGCCTTCTGTCCTTGGCTGGAACTGGCACCAGCGGCAGCAGCGCGCGCTTGACCCGCTGCCGATTTGGGTAGAGCAGCGCGAAAGGAATGTGCGCGCCTTTTATGAAAGCGCCAGCATCGCCGACGCTGTGGACATCCTCTATCACTATGATGTGCAATATATCGTCCGCAGCGGATTGGAAGAACTGCAATCCACTGCGGAAGGACTTGCCAAGTTAGATAGCATGGTCAATGACGGGCTGCTGTCGATTGCCTTCGCCATCGAGGGCGGTACGATATATCAAGTGAACGAAGAAGCGATTCTGCGCTATCTTGAGGAGCGATTCCCTTGACGCTAATCCAAGAATGGCTGATTCGCGAAGGACATCTGCTCTTTAGCTGGTGGCTGGCTATCAGCTTAGCCGGCTGGGCGGCTTTCCCGCTATGTCTTCGCCTATTGGGTGGCTTGCCCGACAAAGGCTACAGCTTGTCGCGCGCCATCGGCATGCTGCTGCTGACATTCCTTTACTGGCTCTTGACCAGCTTTGGCTTGCTAGAGAACGCGGCTGGCAGCATCGCGCTGGCTTGGGTCTTAGTCCTCTTCATATCCCTAACAATTTATTCTCAGCAAGGCGACTGGCGCGGGATACGCGCTTGGTGGCGCGAAAATCGTCCGCTTGTCATAGCCAGCGAGCTATTGTTTCTGGTTTTGTTCCTTGTCTGGGCAGCCTATCGCGCGCATCATAACGCGATTCTGTATACGGAAAAGCCCATGGAACTGGCTTTCCTTAGCGCCGCGCAACGCAGCGCGACCTTCCCGCCGGACGATCCCTGGATGGCAGGTTACGCGATTAGCTACTATTACATGGGTTATTTGATGTCGGCTATGCTGTCGATTTTCAGCAATATCAGCAGCACGGTTGGCTTCAACTTGACGGTGGCGTCGCAATTCGCACTGACAGGACTATGCGCCTTTGGCGTCGCCTACAATCTGCTGCGATCGCGCGCCTTCGAGGCAGCTAGGCAATTCCGGCAAATCAGCGCGTCGCGCGCCAAAGCCATCGCCGTCGGCTCGCTGGCCATGCTCTTTATGACTGTCGTCGGCAATTTCCAGGTCGCGCTTATCGAGATGCCCTATCAATCCCGATTTGCCACGGAAGCTTACCTGGACTTCTGGGGGACGCAAGGCCGCGCGCGCTTCGCCGAAGGCATGTACAGCCACGATCCAGACGCGCCATTTTTTTCCGATCCCGCTGGCTGGGAGAACTGGTGGTGGTTCCGCGCCAGCCGCGTCCTGACAGACTACAACTTGGACAACGAGATTGCAGGCACCCAGCCGATTGACGAGTTCCCTGCGTTCAGCTTTCTGCTAGCGGATAACCATCCCCATGTCTTGGCGCTGCCATTTACAGTCATGGCTATCGGCTTGATGATCAACATTGTCTTGTTAGGGAGACAGCCGCGGCGGCCAGAAATCATCTTGTATGGCATTGTCCTGGGCGGATTGGCCTTCCTCAATACCTGGGACGCGCCCATCTATTTATTGGGATTGGTCGCTGCCGAAGCGCTGCGCCGGCTGACGCTGAATGACCGCGCCCGGCTGACAGTCTCCGATTTTGTGATATTGCTGCTCTTCGGGCTGCTGTTGACGATAATCGCCCTTTGCGCCTACTTGCCCTTTTTTGTTGGCTTTCGCTCGCAAGCGGGCGGGTTGCTGCCCAATCTGATAAACCCGACATCATTCCGGCGTTTCTTCATCATGTTCGGTCCCATGCTGCTCATCTTGCCCGGCTACCTGCTGGTGGAGACTTGGCGCGGCAAGCGCTATCAGCGCCTAAACTGGCCACTCGCCAGGGCGGTCGCCGGCATTGTCCTTGCGGGGCTGCTTTTGTTGCTGGTCATCTTCGCAATTTTCGGCGCGCTATCCCCTGCTTTGATGCCGGCTGCGAGTCAAATTGCCGCGCAATTCGGCGGCTGGGAAGCGCTTATTCCTCGTCTCATACAGCGCCGGCTCGAATACAGTTTGACGACAATCGCGCTGCTGCTTGGCATTTTGCTGGTTATGGCGCGCTTGTTCCCCAAGCTGCGCTCAAGCCAGCGCAATCAAGAGAATGCAAAGCCCAACATCACCTTTCCGCGCGCGACCGCATGCGCCTTGCTTTTGATTGGCATGGGTTTATGCTTAACCTTGCTGCCCGAGTTTGTCTTTCTAAAAGACAACTTCGGGAGTCGCATTAACACAATCTTCAAGTTTTATTATCAAGCCTGGACGCTTTGGAGCATTGCCGCGGCTTATGCGGTTTACAGCGTCCTGGATGACAGCGCTGTGTGGCGTCCGCGCCGATTGCTTCGATTTATTTTTGCGCTGATAGTCTCGCTAGCGCTGATGACAGGGCTCGTCTACAGCGTATTGGGGCTGGCGCATCGTTCCTGGATAGAATCCGGGCGCGGCGGCAGCCATCTTCAATACAATCCGCCAGAAAATTGGACGACGCCGATCCTTCAAGCGCAGTCGGGCGAGATCGTTTATCCTGGAACAGTCTTGTTCACAGACGGCAGCTTGTATGACGCTACCGAGTCAACTATCATTCGTTCGCAGCGCGAGGGAATTGTCTTAGTTGACGAGATGACAATCCAGGTTGTAGAACCTTTGTCGCTGGATGGCTGGGATGATTTTATTGGTAGTGATGATCTCATGGTCATAAAATGCCTAAGCGGACTTGTTGGGCGCGCCGACGCGGTCGTGGCGGAAGCGGTGCGCGATGCCTACAGCGAACACTATGGGCGCGTTGGTGCATTGACCGGGATTCCGATAGTCCTGGGTTGGGAGAATCACGAGCGCCAATGGCGCGGCTCGACTTATCCTGACATTGCCGGCCGCCGCCGCCAAGATATGGAAATGCTTTTCACTGCCGCGGATATTTGGCAGGTCTGGGATATTATTGAGCGCTATGACATCAACTACATTCTTTATGGAAATACCGAAAAGATGCAATATGGAGAAGCGGGCGAGCGCAAATTCAATGAACATTTTCCAATCGCATGCCAGTCAAATAATTCGCGCGTCTACGCAGTCCCGCCTGCCAACAGCATGCCGTCTGATTCGATTGATTCATAATCATGAAACTTAAGCGTAATACTTTAGTACGAAACTTAAGCATAAATCTTATGCGCGCAAGTCTAAGGTGAGCAATGGCGCTAGAAACCGCGGCGGCGGGCTCGAATACGCTAATTCAAGACATTGACCATTCGCGGCGGCAGTCGGCGTCGTTCTCGCTGCGCGCCGAGTGGCTGGCATACGCGGCGCTAGTCTTGCTTTCGCTTGTCATACGCCTTGCCGCTTTGGGCAGCGTGCCGCTCAATGACTACGAAGCGCAGCAGTCGCTTCATGCCTGGCACACTGTCGAGGACGACGCGCCGGGCGATTTTGTCAACAGTCACAATCCCTTGACATACTCCTTTCAAGTCTTGGCTTTTTCGACGCTGGGCGCGTCGGCTTTGTCCGCGCGCATCGCTGTCGCCCTGGCTGGTGCCGCGCTATCGCTTTGTCCGCTGCTCTTCCGCGAGAACCTCGGCGCGACGCGCGTTTTTATCTGGTCGCTGCTTTTATCGCTGTTGACGACGCCGGTCGCTGCCGCGCGCGTGGTTGATGGCACGACCTTCATGATGCTGTTCACAGTCTTGGCAATTTGGATGATCCGCCGTTTCTGGTACTCGCGCGAACTTCGACATGCCATGGCCGCCGTCGCATTTGTCACGCTCATGCTAGCGCTTTCGGGCCCCTCTGGCATACCGCTATTTGTGATGCTGCTTGTTGCCGGCTGGCTGGCTGTTTGGCGCACCGCCATGAGCGCGCCGCAGCGGATGGACCTGCCTGGGGACGACATTCTGCAATTGTCGCTCAAGCGCTTGCAAGACTTCCCGTATACGCGGGTCGCATTTGTGCCGCTGGCAATCGTATTCATTGTCGCGACCATGTTTATGCTGAATCCCGCCGGACTGCAAACAGTCGCCGAATCGATAAACATCGCCTTGACTGGTTTCAGTCAAGCGCGCGACGAGGCTGGCATAGGGCTGGGTATCATCGCGCTTTTGACCTATGAACCGCTGCTCATCATATTTGCGCTCGGCGGCAGTTGGTTGATTTGGAAGCACGGCGCTGTCAGCTACATCGACCGCTTCGCGGCGGCATGGGCGGTGACCGCGGCAGCGGGCTTATTCCTATATCCCGGCGCGCGGCCGGTCGACGCCATGTGGGTGGTGCTGCCTTTGAGTTTGCTGGCGAGTTATGGCATCGCGCAGCTGATGATTAATCGGCGCATGGTTGTGCTATGGGCAGACCAGAACGAGGACGAACCAGACACCAGCCACGAACTTTACACGACGCGCTATTGGTGGGTGAAGTGGCTTATTTCTTTTGGCGTATTGCTATTGCTGCTGACCGCCTCGGTACAATTCTTGCAGGTCGGTCGGTCGCTGCTTGATGTGCCCGCCGATACCAGCCTGAGTCAACTCTTGGAGCGCTTATCGGTATCGTCTTATACGCGCTTGGCGCAGGGGCTGGGCTTGTTCCTGATGACCATCGTGGTTGCCCTGGTCCTATATTTTCTGATGGCGAATACCTGGGGCAGCGGCACTTGCCTGCAAGGGATTGGCATCGGCTGCTTCTGGTTTATGCTGTTGTCTGGCGCTGGCGGAGCATGGCAAATCGCCGTCGCCGATGCCAGCAATCCCGCCGAGTTCTGGCATCCAAGCGCGATAAGCGAGGATACGCGTCTGCTGCGCAAAACGCTATTTGATTTGGCGCAGCGTGATAGCAATGGCTTTCCCTTGTTAGATGTGCTTGTTATCGAGGACCCCGCCGGCATCGTAGACAGCGCGGGCTTGCTGGGCTGGCTGCTGCGCGACTTCCCTAAGGCGCGTTTTACGAGCCTCGCGGCGACAGCGGCGGGCGAGCCAATCATCCTCATGGCGCAAGGCGAAGAAGCCGTTGTCGACCTCGAGGAGAATTATGTTGGGCAAAAGTTCTTGCTGCGGAGTTGGGCCGCGCTCACGCAGTTAGACCCTTGGCAATTGCCTGCCTGGTGGTCGCAGCGGCGCATGCGCAGGGACAGCATAGCATCCGAAGAAGCGGTCATTCTGTGGTTGCGACAAGATGTTTATGATCATGTCAACGCGGCTTAAACCAAGCGCAGTGAGGATTATGGCGCTAGAATGTGTAGAGAAAGTTGTGCTTGTCAGCCCAACATTAGGACAACGACATGACAGATAACAGACCGCAAGGTCGCGCCGAAATTGATCTGATTGTCGCGCGCGCCCTCAATGGCGATCAAGTAGGTTATGCCGAACTCTATGATAGATTCGCAGCCAGCTTGTATCGTCTCTGTTACAGCTTACTTATGAATGAGCAGGATGCCGAAGATATTCTCCAGGAATCATTTCTCTACGCCTTCAAGAATTTGCACCGTTACGATTCTCAAAAGGCATCGCTCAAGACCTGGCTCTACACAATTGCTGTCAGCCGCTGCCGCAATACTTATCGCCGCAAGCGATTTTTGACTGTCGATATTTCTCAATGGTTCGGCTTTGAATTAAAAGCGCCGCAAGCGGACGCGCCAGAGGCGGCTGTCATCCGCCGCGACGCGGCTGAAACCATAGAAAATGCGCTGGCGGGTTTGTCGCCAAGGCTGCGCGAGGCAATCGTGCTGCGCTATGGACAAGGCATGACCTACCGCGAGATTTCCGAAGTGATGGGCTGCCCGCAAAAGACGGCGGAAAGCCGCGTGCGCCTGGGGCATCAACGGCTGCGCCAGACCTTGCAGCCCGAAGGGCGCGGCTTGCTGGAAGAATTGCTGAGAGCGCATTGAGAGCGAATTGAGAGCGCATAAATTGAGGGTTGCCAACTTATGGCGTGGCGGAAGATATGATGAAGTTTAAGTACCGCTACTGCAAAGTTCATATGGCGAAATACTTGAGCGGCGAGCTTTCGGACCTTACGCGCAGGCGCATTGCGCGCTTCATCGACGAGTCGCAAGACTGCTACGACGAATATCTGCGCCAGCGCGAAGTTACGGATCAATTGCAGCGCAGCTTGCCGACTTTTGGCCGCCCGGACGCGCAGCGCTTGGACAGCATCTGGATGTCCATGCAAAGCGAGCTTGCCCCAGCCGTGGGCGGCGGCTTGCCTGGTCCCAAGACCGTGCAATTGCTGGGCGCGACTTCACTCGGGCCCAGCTTGTTCATGGTACTGCTGGCGGCAATCCTGCTGTTGCCCTTGACCAATGGCTTCCATCCTGCGGTTGCCGCAATTGACTTGCCGCCACGTCCCAAGCTGCTTCATTTCGAGGGAACCCCTGCCACGCGCTCGAATGCGCCGCCGCTTAGCATAATGTCAACGCAGTCGCGCTTCACGCATCATTTCCCGCAGTTGCAAAACACCCCAGAAGCCAGATTCCTACAATAGTGAATTGTAAGACAAATGTAAGACTAATTGTAAGACTGATTGAAAGACTAAGAGAAATCCCGAGGCGCTGCCAAATATGTTAACCACGCCCAACCGGCAGAACGAAAATGTATTATTCCAGTTGCTGTCCAGCCGTATCACGCTTAACTGGGAAGTCGCCGTCTATCTAGTCATTTTGCTCATGGCTCTGTTCACGCGCTTTTATATTTTGGACGACCGCGTGATGAGCCACGACGAAAGCCTGCATACGCGCTTCGCCTACAATCTATACAACGAAGGCAACTTCGTGCACACGCCGCTGATGCACGGACCAGTCCTCTTCCATGCCACAGCCTTATCGTATTTTCTTTTTGGCGATAGCGATTTCACGGGCAGGCTCTACACCGCTGTTTTGGGTATCTTGATGGTGATGTTCCCCTTGCTGTTCCGCCGATGGCTGGGCAAATGGGGCGCGCTGCTGGCATCGCTGATGTTCTTGATATCGCCGCTGCTGCTCTATTACAACCGCTATATCCGCCATGATACGCCATCGATCTTTTTTGGCTTAATCATGGTCTATTGCATATTGCAGTATTTGAACGGCTCGCCGCGGTTCCGCAGGCGCGCCTATTGGCTGTATATCTTTGCCGCCGCGATGATTCTCAACCTCGGCTCCAAAGAGACAGCATTCATTTACATCGCGATATTTGGCAGCTTCCTCTGCCTCTATTTCCTCACGCGCCTGGCGCAGCATCACTACGACTTGGAAGGCAAGCCGCTTTTCAACCTGCTCATTTTGGGCATTCTGGTAGGCGGCGTCTTGACGCTAGGCATGTACATCATCGTCGATATTGTCCCAGCTCAAATCATCCCCGGGCGTGGCGTCCCCTGGGGCGATCTATCGGACCTGCAACGTTCAAGCTGGGCAAAATGGATGCTGCTGTCGCTGTTTGCGGCGCTGTTCATCCCTATCGGCACGGCATTATTTGCATTCCGCGGCGGCTGGAAGCGCCTCCCCAAACGCGAATTGTCGTTGATTTTGTTAATCGCGCTGATTACGGCATTTGGTCTGCTGTTCATCGAAGAATTGTCTCATTTCCCCAATCAAACAGTGACCGCCGAGCCGGTTGTGCCCGATGCCGCGGAATTAACTGAAGAAAGCGCGCTGCCGGACGAGCCAATCAACTGGGTGCCAATGATTGCGCTGTGGCTGGTTTTTGTGGCTGCGGCGGCTTATCTAATTCGCGACGCCCGGCGGGCTGCCCGCGCCAGAGCCGAGTTGGCGGAAAGCAAAGAGAAACCCGGTTTATGGGGCTTTCTTTATCAGTTCCCGGAAGTCGATCTGATTGTCATCATCGCTAGCTTGATTTTGCCATGGACGACCGCCCTATTCCCGCGCTTGATGGGCGGCAGCGCCGACGCCCATACCCAGCTCGCGCAAGCGCTGCCCGAAGCTGTCTATAACATCATAATCAGTTTGCCCGGTCTAGGTTCTAGCGAATCTGTCGGCGGTTTCTTGCTCGGCTTCTATGCCTTTGTTCCGCTATTCGCGCTGATGGCGCTAATCGGTCTGACATGGAATTGGAAGCGCTGGCTGACGTCTGCCATCATATTTCACGTGCTATTCGCGTTTTTCTTCACCAGCGTTTTCACCAACATTTCTGGGCTGGCTTCGGGCATGGTCTACAGCTTGGGCTATTGGCTGGAGCAGCAAGGAGTGCGCCGCGGCAGCCAGCCGCAATACTACTATTTGCTGATTATCTTGCCGATATACGAATACCTGCCAATCGTCGGCAGCCTAAGCGCGATGTTCGCCGGGCTGACCAGATTTTGGACGCAGCGGCGCAAACGCTTGAACGCGCTGGAAGACGCGCGCAGGCAAGAAGTTGGCGAAGCGCTGCAAGATTATTTTGCCGATAGCGCCGAAACAGCGCCAGCCACCGCAACGAATTCGCCACCGCCCAACGAAGAAGCAGTTTCCGCCGCCATCGCGCCATCAACCGAGCGGCAAATCGCGCCCAGGGACAAGACCCTAAACATCGATGCCGCAGAAGGCGAGCAGCCACGCGACTATCTGCGGCGGCTGCCATTTTTGCTCTTGCTGGCTTGGTGGGCGGTTCTGAATCTAGTCGGCTATTCGCTGGCTGGCGAAAAGATGCCTTGGCTGGGAACGCATTTGACCACGCCCATGATACTGCTTACCGCCTGGTACTTCGGCGGCATATTCGCGCGCATCGACAAGACCTTATTCTTGTCACGCGGATGGTCGGCGCTGCTTATCATGCCGGTCTTTTTGATTTGCCTCGCGCAGGTCATAGGCGCGTTCGTTATTGGCGACCCGCCATTTGCCGGGCTGGAACAGTTTCAACTAGAGCGGACTTACGAGTGGCTGCTGGCGCTGCTTGTCGCGCTGAGCTTGGGTATTATACTGGCGCGGATCGCGCGCGCGACCGGTTGGAGGCACATCCGCCGCCTGACCGCGCTTGCGGTTTTTGGTCTGCTCAGTATTTTGACCTTCCGCATCGCTTGGATGGCTTCATTTATAAATTATGACCTAGCGACCGAGTATCTAGTCTACGCGCACGCCGCGCCAGCCGTCAAATGGGTGCTGCAAGACATCGAAGAAATGAGCCTGCGCATCACCGATAGCAAGGACATGAAATTGGCTTACGACGACGAGGTTTCTTGGCCCTATAGCTGGTATTTCCGCGACTATACATCCGCGACATTTGTTGGTTCCAACCCGACCGTACAAAATCTGGAAGACCGGGTCTATGTTGTTGTTGGCTCTGGGCATCGCGGCGATGTAGAGCCGCTCCTGGAAGACCGCTATGTCCGCTTTGACCACATTCGCATGTGGTGGCCTATGCAAGAGTATTTCAACTTGACGCCAGAGCGGATACTCAACACGCTTGATTTTTCGCCTGATAATCTGCAAGCGGCTCGCATACGCCGCGGCATCTTCGATATCTGGTGGAATAGAGATTATGACATGTATGGCGAAGCGACCGGCAAAGACTTCGCGCTTAACAATTGGCCCGTGTCCGACCGCATGCACGTCTATGTCCGTAAGGACTTCGCGGCGCAAATTTGGGAATATGGGCTGGGCGATGGCGTGGTCAGCGTCAACCTGCCAACAGAGGTCAATCTCTGCGCCGCCAACTGGCAACAGCTCGCGCCCATACTCGAATTCAATAGCGGGAGCCGCGCGCTTATTCAGCCGCTGGGCATCGCCGCTGGCAATGGCTTGATTTATGTCGCCGACGAGAGCCAGAATCTGGTCCAAAGCTATAGCAGCGACGGCATGCTCGCGCAGTCATACGGCAATGAGGGCTCGCTCGCATTCAATCGTCCAAATGGGCTTGACCTGCTGCCAAATGGCGAGCTCCTGATAGCGGACACCTGGCATTATCAAGTTAAACACATTGACGCGGACGGCAATACGCTTAGCCAATGGGGTCAAGCCAGCGAATATGGCTTTGACGCGCCGATTGACCCGGTCGATGGCTTTTGGGGTCCGCGCGATGTAGCCGTAGACAGCGAAGGCAGAGTTTATGTCTCGGATACAGGCAACAAACGTATTCGGGTTTATGAAATCCTAGATGGCGCGGCTGTCCATTTGCGCGACATCGGCAGTGGCGGCAGCGGAGCGGGCGAGTTGGACGAGCCGAGCGGCTTGGCAGCGCATTCAGATGGACGGCTATTTGTCGCGGATACCTGGAACCGGCGCATCGCGGTATTTGATTTGCAAGGCAAGCACCTTAGCAATTTCCGCGTTCAAGGTTGGTATAACAATACCTTTAATCGCCCTTACCTGGGCTTGGACGAGGCGCGCGATATGCTATACGTCAGCGACCCCGACAGCTCGCGTATTCTGGTCTATTATTCATCCGGCGAATGCCTTGGCAGCTTTGGGCAGAACGGCCTCGATTCCGCCGCAGGCCAGTTTCAAGCGATTGGCGGTATCGCCGTCGATGAAGAGGGCTACGTTTACGTAAGCGATTCAACTGCCGGCAAAGTGCTAAAATTCCCACCCTACTCGGATGCCATAGAGATTGCTGGATAAAGCGCTGGGTACTCAAATTTCGGCGGCAGAATCATAACCACGGCAAAATATTATAATTGCATGGAGCCTTGGGCTGGGCGCAAATGGATTAGGGTAATTGTCGGTGATTTGCCACAATAGCGGGCAAGCCTTGGATTGCATCCATTATTGGCGGCCCACTCGGCGCCCGCTCGGTGGCCACTCGGCGACAGCGATAGGAATAGCCGCGCTCGCACATACATAATAGCAAGCCACCTCGCCGTTTGAGCGACGCGGTCCTTATAATAGCGGTCCATAAAATAAGAGTTGCTCTTAATTCTCGGTGTCCCCGCCGAATAAAATAATCTGACACGATTGCCCTATCAGCCTAATCTTGACGCCTATGCGCCGACATGCTAATATGGTGGCATAAGTTTAGACATCGTAAAAAGTGGGCAGCCCCCACTTTTCGTTTTATATGTGTCCTAGTTCTTCACTGTCGTTCATTGCCTTTCATTGCCTTTCATTTTCATTGAAGCAGACGAGGAAAACCGAGGAAAACCGGTAATGACTTGGCATGATGTCGAGAAGAGAACATGACACAGTGCATGAAACAGTAATTGAAAGCCGCGACACGGCTCTCGGAGTGAATTAGCATGTCCACCAATGAATTGCAAATTGCCTTCAACGAGATTTCTCAATCGCGCGAACTTCCAGAGAATATCGTTCTGGAAGCACTAGAAAGCGCGCTGGTTTCCGCATATCGCCGCGACGCCAAAGCGAGCTTGGCGCAAGCGGTAGAAGCGGAGATTGATCCGAAAACAGGCCGCGCCAAAATCTTCGCGGAAAAAGAGGTGGTCGAAGCCGTAGAAATTGACCTCACCGAAGTATCCTTGGAGGATGCCCGTTTCTACAATCCCGAGGCGGAATATAACGATCTTGTGATGGTACAAGTTGATCATAGGACCAAGAGCTTTGGGCGCATCGCCGCTCAAACCGCCAAACAAGTCATCTTGCAGAAAATCCGCGAAGCGGAGCGCAACGCCCTGTACGATGAGTTTATCACCCGCGAGGGCGACCTAATCACGGGGACTGTGCAAAGCGTCAATTCCAAGCAGGTAACGCTGAGCTTGGGGCGCGCGGAAGCCGATCTGATACGCAAGGAACAGATTCCCGGCGAACGCTATCGCACACACGAGAAAATCCGCGTTTGTATATTAGAGGTCAAGAAGAGCAACCGTGGTCCGCAAATCTTGGTGAGTCGGGCACATCGCAATATGCTGCGCCGACTGCTGGAATATGAAGTGCCAGAGATTTATAACGGACAGGTCGAAATTAAGAATATCGCGCGCGAAGCTGGTCATCGCTCGAAGGTAGCCGTCGCCGCCTTGCAAGATGGCATTGACCCGGTCGGGGCATGCGTCGGCATGCGCGGCATCCGCATCCAAAATATAGTCAAAGAGCTGCACAACGAAAAAATTGATGTCATCGAGTGGAATACCGACGCCGTCGCTTTCATTTCTAAAGCCTTGAGCCCGGCGCGGGTGACGGGCGTCTTTTTGGACGACGACCCCATACACGGCAAAACTGCTGTTGTCATCGCGCCAGAAGACCAGTTGTCGCTGGCAATCGGGCGCGAAGGTCAAAATGCGCGCTTGGCAGCCAAGCTCACAGGCTGGCGCATTGACATCAAGAGCGTGACGGAAACAGTCCAAGGCGCGCTGGAAAACCTCGATATCCCGCCCTTGGATGCATTGACAGAAAAACATGCCGATTTGCTTGCCGAGTCGCGGCGCATCTTGGAAAAGAAGAGCATGGAACTGACCGTCATGCCAGAAGAATACAAGACGCTGGGGCGCTTTGCCGAGATTGTCGAGCAGCTCTTGCAAGCGCAACGCAACGAAGCGCGCGAGATTTACCTGCGCGAGCGCGAGGCGGTTAAATCCACCCTGGCAGCCAAATTGTTCGAGTTACCTTTGGACGTGCTGGCGGTATCACAAGAGATGCTCGACATCCTCGAGACTTATGAAAACGTTGGCGAGGCAATGCTTTCTTGCCTGGTTGATGAAGCAATTGTGGCGCGCAAATTCAGCGCCCTAGACGGCGAGCCGATGGTCGAATTCCAAACGGCTCTCGACGAGGTTATGTCCGCGGACATCGACGCCCTGCTGCTGGAAGCGATTTCGATCGAGGATGATGACGATGAAACGATAGCGCCCGAAGCAGACGCGCCGCCTAGCGCCGCGGACGCGAGCGCTACCGACGCCGCTCAGCAAGCCGAAAGCGCCGAAGTCGCAGCGGAGAGCGAAGCCGCGGAGCAAGAAGTCTTGCTGGACGCATTTGGACAGCCCATCCAGCAAGAGACGCCGCAATCAGCCATGGAGGAATTGGCTGTTGCCGAAGCCGGCGGCGTCGATGAAGGTACGGCTGCCGGCGCAAGCCAAGAAGGTCCCAGCCCGGACAGCCCTGCTGCTGGGCAATTTGAAGTGGAAGAAGATGAAGCCGGGTTCGAGCTAAACCGTAACAAAGGCAATAATCAGCGGCGCAAAGACCGTCAAAAACGGCGTCAACTGGTTTTGGACGAGAAGAGTGGCGAAGTCATCGCCAAACGGCGGCGCAAGGGACGGCGTGGCAGCTGGGACGAGGAAACTTGGGAAGATTACGACTACTAGCGCATGCGCCGCTATCCCAGAGGAGCGCGTAGTGGGCAGCAAGCACCGTCCGCAGCGCAGTTGCGTCGTTTGTCGCAACAAGATGGACAAGCGGAGCTTGACGCGGCTTGTATTCGTCGATAGCAAATTAAGCATCGACGAGACTGGAAAAAAGAACGGGCGCGGGGCATATTTGTGCGGTAAAGCAAATTGCTGGGATGCCGCTGCCACCCGCGCGGTATTGGGCGCGGCTTTGCGCCAGGAACTGCATGACGATGATCGCAGCTATTTGCGGCGCATGAAACCCATCGCTTAGAATCGGCAGGACTGCATATCCTGCCCCGGGCAATGCTCCGAAACTGAGGAGGTAGGTATGGCAGAAACTTCAAACGAGATTCTTGTTCCCGATTTCTTGACAGTACGCGAACTATCCGAACTGATTGATTCCAGCCCCATCGACGTGATGAAGCGGTTGATTTCCAACGGCATCATGGCGTCCATAAATCAGCAAATCGACTTCGATACCGCCGCTCTTGTTATCGATGAGATGGGCTTCACAGCGCAATCCGAAAGCGCGGTCGCCGCTGCCGAAGAAGAAGAAAAACGCGCCGAAGAACGCGTCGAAAAATGGAGCGCCATGTATCTTGGCGAGTCGCCCGATACGCTCATCGCGCGTCCGCCGATCATTACCATCCTGGGTCATGTCGACCATGGCAAGACCACACTGCTGGATACGATACGCAAGACCGCTGTCGCGGAAGGCGAAGCGGGCGGCATCACCCAACATATTGGCGCATACCAAGCGCTGCACGATGGACATACCCTGACATTTCTTGATACGCCGGGCCACGAAGCCTTCACCGCTATGCGGGCGCGCGGGGCGCAAGGCGCGGATATCGCCATCTTAGTTGTGGCTGCTGATGATGGCGTCATGCCCACCACGCGCGAAGCGCTAGACCACGCGCGCGCGGCCAATGTGCCGCTGGTCGTCGCAATCACAAAAATAGACAGAAACAACGCCAATCCTGATTTGGTCAAACAACAATTGGCCGAGCTAGACCTGATACCCGACGACTGGGATGGCGCAACCATGATGATCCCGGTCGATTCTCTCTCTGGCGCGGGTATCGAGGATCTCTTGGAAGCGCTCGTTTTGGTGGCGGACGATAATTCCATTGTCGGCAATCCGCAAGGCAAATTGCGCGGCACGGTGATTGAAGCCGAGGTAGACCGCAGCCGCGGGACGATGGCGACACTGCTGGTCATGAATGGCACCATGAAACGCGGCGATGTCATCCTGGCTGGCACGGCATTTGGCCGTATCAAAGCCATGTTCGATTCGGCCGGCAACCCGGTCGAGCGGGCGATTCCATCAATGCCTGTTTCGGTCTTGGGCTTGGACGAGCCGCCGGCACCGGGCGTGTTTTTCGAAATTGCCGAGAATGATAAGCTGGCGCGCAGCCTAGCGGAAGATAGGCGGCAGGAAGAGCGCATCCGCCAAGTTAGCGGACCGGCGCAAGCCGCGCTGACGCTTGAAGACCTGTTCGCCCAGTTCCAATCCGGCGAAGCCAAAGAATTGGCGATGGTTTTGAAGACGGATGTCCAGGGTTCGATCCAGCCCATTACCGACGAGCTCAAAAACATATCGCAGCGCAACGAAGAAGGCATAGCAATCCGCGTGCTGCGCCAGGAGGTTGGGCGCATCACCGAATCCGATGTCATGTTGGCAAGCGCGTCAAACGCGATAATTGTTGGCTTCAATGTCGGTGTAGACAATCCCGCGCAAACTTCGGCGGATGTTCATGGCGTAGAGATCCGCAAGTATGATGTCATTTACAAGCTCTTTGAAGACATCGAGCTGGCGCTGGATGGCATGCTCGAGCCCAAGTTCGGCAACAAGGTCGTTGGTGTTGCTGAAGTACGTCAGACCTTTAAGATTCCGCGTGGCGGCGTCATTGCCGGCAGCATGATTAAAGAAGGCGAAGCCAGGCGCAATGCCAAGGCGCGGCTCAAGCGCGGCAATAAAATCATCATCGACGGCGTGGGCGTCAGCTCCTTAAGGCGCTTCCAGGACGATGTGCGCGAAGTCCGATCCGGCTTTGAATGCGGGATTGGCTTGGCTGGCGTCAATGACTTCAAAGAAGGTGATGTCATTGAGTTTTTCGTCCGCGTCCGTGTCAACTAATCTGAACTAATCCGAAAGAAACGCATGTCAATTAAACAGGAACGTATGAGCGATCGGATTCAACATATCCTAAGTCACTTGCTATTGCGCGAAATTGCCGACCCGCGCCTGCAAGGCATCACCGTAACCGAAGTGAACCTGGACCCCGAGCTGATGTATGCCAAGGTATACGTCAGCGCGATGGGCGACGAGAGCCGCCAAGTCAAAGTGATGGCGGGTTTAAGCCGCGCCAAAGGCTTCCTGCGGCGCGAAGTCGGCAAGCGCATCCGCCTGCGCCATACACCAGAATTGCATTTCCATTGGGATCATACCTTGGCGCACGCGCAGCGAATCAACCAGATAATCTCGAACTTGGACATCCCGCCCGAGCCTGAGAGCGAAGCGCATGCGGACAATTAATGTTCCTTGGCAAGCCGCCGCCGATGCCATCAGCGCAGCCAAAACGATTCTGGTGATTTCTCACACCGCCCCAGACGGCGATGCTGTCGGATCGCTCTTGGGTATCAGTGAAACGCTGCGCGCCCTGGGCAAAGATGTTACAGCCGTCATTGACGACGGTGTGCCGCCAGAGCTCAAATTTGTGCCAAAAAGCGCGACAATCCTGCCCAGCATCGCCGCCGGGCAATTCGACTTGATGATAGCGGTCGATTCGAGCGATATCGCAAGAATCGGCGTCGCTGGCGCGTATGGCATGGCAAACAGCCGCAAAATTCTAAATCTGGATCATCACCCCACAAATACATGCTATGGCAGCATCAACCTCGTTGTAGACCATGCGGTGGCGGCCACGGAAATTGTCTATGACTTGATTCATTTCATGGGTTGCCAATTGTCGGAAGCGGCTGCTTATGCCCTGTTGACCGGCTTGGTCACCGATACGCAAGGCTTCCGCATCAGCGCCACGAATGACCGCACTATGGAGATTGCGCAGGCGCTGATGAAACTAGGCGCGCCATTAGCGCAGATTATGGCGAATACGCTCAATCGGCGCCCCTACCAAGAAGTCACTTTGTGGAAACTGGTCTTGCCGTCGGTCGAACTAAGCGCGGGCTTAATCCACGCCGTGGTTACAAGAGAAAATATCGCTCAAGCCGGTTTGCATATCATGACTGACGGCGACTTGGTTAGCCACTTGGTAAATGTCGAAGAGGCAAAAGTATCAATCATATTTAAGGAATTGCCAGGCAATCAGGTCGAAGTCAGCTTCCGCTCTAAACCCGGCTACGATGTGTCTAGCGCTGCATTGCGGCTCGGCGGCGGCGGGCATAAGCAGGCTTCCGGCTGCACCATAGGCGGGAGTATCGCGCAGGCGCGCGCGACTGTCTTGCCCCTGGGCCATCAAGTTATCAGCGCAGGGGACGCCAAACTTGAGTGAACAAGATCATTCTGGTTTTCTCAACGTTGACAAGCCGCTTCACTATACCAGCCACGATGTTGTCGCGCTGCTGCGGCGGCGCTACCGAGAACTGACCGGCGCAAAGAAGGTCGGCCACGCCGGCACCCTCGATCCCCTTGCCAGCGGCGTATTAATCCTATGCTTGGGCAAGGCGACGCGCTTGAGCGAATACATCATGCCGGGGCAAAAAACTTACCGCGCCAGCCTTTCATTCGGGCGATGGAGCTCAACCTACGACAGCGGCGGCGAACTCAGCAAGAGCCTTGCCGATACCAGCGACATATCAGTGGCCGATATTAGCGCGGCAATTTCTCCATTCATCGGCGATATTCTTCAAGTGCCGCCCATGTACAGCGCCATCAAAGTCGGTGGGCGCAAGCTCTATGAGCTGGCGCGCCAGGGGCAGTCGATTGAACGCGCGCCACGGTCCGTGCGCATTGATAGCATCAAGGTCTTGCGCTGGCAAAATCCGCTGCTTGAACTTGAGGTGCTTTGCGCTGCCGGCACCTATATTCGCAGCTTGGCGCATGACTTGGGGCAAGCGCTCGGCGTCGGCGCGTATCTTTCTGGCTTGCAGCGGCGCGCCAGCGGAACCTTTCAGCTGAGCGACAGCGTGGCGCTTGACTGCCTCCTAAACGAAGCAGACTGGTGGCGGCGTATCATCCCGCCCTACTCCGCGCTGGCGCAGCATAGCTGTGTGACGCTCTCGAATATGGAGCTGGCGAGCATCCAAAATGGCCGAGCAATCGCGCGGCGTGCCGGTATTAGCGCCGAGCGCGTATTCGCATTCACAGCCGACAAGCAGCTAGCCGCGGTCCTCGTCGCCCAGGGCGCGCTTTGGAAACCGCATAAAGTATTTCCTTGCCATAATTGATACAATTCCTTGTGCATGTTCGGTCTTCGGCTTGCCTTGCCTAGCGCCTTGCGCGGGTAGCAATGTGTGCCGCGCGCGGACAGGTCATTTCAAAGCCAAAATGATAGCCATACAGGGTCGCTGATGCTCCATTTGCGTCATCTGCGCCAAGCTCAAAACGATACTGATTCCGTCGTGACCATCGGCGTTTTTGACGGCTTGCACCGCGGGCATCGCAGCATGATAAGACGGCTGGTCGAGCAGGCGCGCAGCAGCAAGCGACTGGCGGTGGCTTTGACCTTTCACCCGCACCCGGACAAGGTCTTGCGCGATGTCGAAACGCGCTACTACTTAAGCAGCCCAGAGCAGCGCGCCGAGCAGTTGTTCGCGCTCGGCTTAGATCTTGTCATCACCCAGCCATTCGACGAAGGGATACGTTTCATTCGAGCCGAGCAATTCGTCGAGTTGCTTGTAAAGCATTTGCGCTTGAAAGACTTGTGGGTCGGCGCGGATTTTGCCTTGGGATATGAACGAGAAGGCACTGTTGAATTTCTTGGCCAGTTGGGCAAAGCCAAGGGATTCAGCGTGACGGTTATTGATCTCATCATGAGCGACGGCGGCGGTGAAATCATTCATAGCTCGCAGCTGCGGCAGTTGCTGCGGCAAGGCGAGATGCGCCAAGCGAAGCGCATGTTAGAGCGCGCCTATTCTGTTACTGGCATCGTGGTCAAGGGGCGGCAGCGGGGCCGCGCGATTGGCATTCCAACCGCCAATCTGGAAATATGGGCAGAGCAAATCATCCCGCCCAACGGCGTCTATGCGGGCCTGGCTAAGATTGGCGCGGAGACTTTTCATGCCGCAATCAATATCGGCATGCGCCCAACTTTTGACGAAGACGAGCTGTCCATCGAGGCGCACATATTAGATTTTGAGCGCGATATTTATGGCGCGACCATGGAACTGAGCTTCGAGGCGCGCCTGCGCCCAGAGCGGAAATTCGCCGGGCTGGATGAGCTGCTGGCACAAATCAAGCTAGATATAGAACAGACTAGGGCTGCGCTGGCGAGCCACGGCGCTTGATTCAGTCATATTGTGCTGAATTGAGGAAGCGATTTTGCTGCGATTGCTCTGTATTAAAGAAGGATACAAAGCGAAATCGGCATTACTTTTTTGACGAGGTGTAACCAAGGCGCTGCAAAAATCGCTCGTTGCTGCGCCAATTCTTCAACACCTTGACGCGCGATTCGAGATGAACTTGTTTTTCCAGCTGGCGCTCTAGCTCGGCGCGCGCGTCTATGCCGATGCGCTTTATCATTTTGCCGCGCTTGCCGATGATGATACCCTTCTGCGACTCCCGTTCGACATAAATGACGGCTTCGATGATATTGATGGCATCTTTCTCTTTGAAGCGGTTGATTTCCACCGCGACCGTGTAAGGGATTTCCTCACTGGTCAATTCGATAATCTTTTCGCGGATGATTTCGGCTGCCAGAAAGCGCATATTGCTCTGGCTGACCTGTTCGACGGGATAATAGCGCGGTCCCAGCGGCAGCAATGGCATCAAGCCGTCGATTAACTTTTTTGTGCCCGTCCCAGCTTTGGCGCAAGTTTCAAATGCCAGCTCATGCGGGCTTAATGCAAGATGTTCGCTGTAATCGCTGTCCGCGCCAAGCAGGTCAATCTTGTTGAGCACAAGCGCAATGGGCGTCTTTGCCGCAGCGCGCTTGATGGCATCGGCGATGAACAGGTCTTCGGCGCGCGGCGCGCACGATATGTCAAGTATCCACAGGATGACATCGGCGTCTTGCAGGGCGTCATGAGCGACCTTGATCATGTAGTCGCCCAATCGCGTGCGCGGATCGTGAAAGCCCGGCGTATCAACAAACAGAATCTGGGCGTTATCGCGCGTGAAGATGCCCAGCTGCCGCTTTCGGGTAGTCTGGGGCTTGGCAGTAACAATAGCGATCTTCTGCCCAATGATGGCATTGATTAGCGTCGACTTGCCGACATTGGGACGTCCGATGACAGCCACCAAGCCTGAACGGTGGTCATCGCTCCAATCGTCGCTGAATATCGAATCCAGTTCATTCACGGTTCAGCCAATCGTCCAAGCTGGGGAAGCGCGGCAAATTCCGCAACAGCCGTTCTGGGAATGCGCTGCGATCGTCTTCGGCACCCGCGATTAGGGCCGAGAGCAAGGCGACGGGCTGGCTGTCGCTCGGCTTTTGATAGGCAAAGACATCGTAGGGGCTATCGAAGTCCAACTGTTTGAACGGGATCATATCGTCAATGCCGTCATTGCGATAGCCAAGTACGTCCGAGCGCGGGAAAAGGTGGCTGCTTTTCATCAAAAAGTCCCAAGCCAACTCGCCCGACATCGTTTCGCCATAATCCAGAACAACTAAATCTGGCACGATAGACCATTGCGGTTTATACAAATAGGGGATTGCGTAGCGCAGGACAAAGTCGCCTTGCAGGACCGGTTGAGCCGACGGCGGAACACGCGCCGACAAGAAAAAAGCGCCATCGAAACGCGAGACGACTCCGCTTAGCGATTCATTGATGGGATACCGCTTCGGCTTCTGGTGATGGGGCATCTAGCGACTTAGTGATGTTCGGGTTCGGCGGGAATGTTGATATCGTCGAAGCGTTCAAATGGACGCACCCAGCCCAGCCAGAATCCGATTGCCAGGATCAGCAAAATCAAGCCGCAGACCAGCAGCAACCCCAGGCTATGCGTCGATTCGGCGGACAATGCCGCCCCATAGATGACACCTAGCATCGCCGCGGTCATCATCATCACCATGCCCAAGCCGCCGACCATGGCCAAACAGTAAAGGGTGAATTTGCTCGGCTGCCGAACAGCGCTGCCTTGTTCTTCTTTCACTCGACTATCGCCTTTTGTCTGCTACACTTGTTTCTAATCTGCATTTTGCCTCTAGCATTCGTATTCGTCAAGTCTGGGAGATGGGGAATCAATCGCAATGAGCGTCGCAAATGTCCTGCTGATACGTCATGGCGAAACGGATTATAATCGCCAGCGGCGGCTGCAAGGTTTGATGGAAAATCCGCTGAACGAACGCGGACGTGCCCAAGCCGCTGCCGTCGCGCGCCACTTGCAAAGCCTGACAATCGATGCGCTTTACACCAGCCCCATAAAGCGCGCGCAAGAGACCGCAGAGATTATCGGGAATCATCTCGACATGAGCCCTTGCCAGGACAACCGCCTGCGCGAAATTGATTTTGGCATCTTCGCAGGGCTCACTTTTGCGGAAGCAGAGCGCCGCTTCCCCGTGGCGCATCGCAATTGGACCAGCGGCTACCTCGCCTATAATGTCCCGCAAGGCGAATCGCGGCTGGATGTCCAGCGACGGATGCGCGCCGCCTGGGATGAATTGACTGCGCATCCCGAGCATAATACGATAGCGCTGGTATCGCATGGCTCGGCTATTGCAATCTTCCTCGGCTCGCTATACGCCACCCTGCCAAAACGACGCATCAAGAACACATCAATCACAACCTTGGTTCGCCGCGAAGCAATCTGGGAAATCCAAAATTTTGCGGATGCGCCCCATCTGCAAATCCATAAGAACCATTGACAGGGCAAATGTTTCAAATTGAGGAATCGTAGGAGCGGCTCGGTGAGTCGCCCACTTTGTTGACTTTGGATTGCCTTGCGAATCATAGGTGAAATAGCGCAACGTTTCCGCTACAATTGCCGCCTTTGAATTTATCCGAAACTTGGAGGGCTCGACGATATGAGAACACCCATCCGCGTAGCGGTGACCGGTGGCGCTGGACAAATCGCCTATAGCTTGCTGTTTCGCATCGGGAACGGCGAAGTATTTGGCGCGGACCAGCCTGTAATTTTGCAAATCCTTGAGATTCCGCCAGCCATGCCAGCGCTCGAAGGCGTCGTCATGGAGCTGGAGGACAGCGCGCAGCCATTGCTGCGCGACATCGTGATATCCGACGATGCCAATGTGGCTTTCAATAACGCAAATTGGGCAATCCTGGTCGGCGGCCGACCGCGTGGACCAGGCATGGAACGGGGCGACCTTATCGCCGCGAACGGACCGATATTCGTCGCCCAAGGCAAAGCCATAAACAAACAAGCCGCGGAGGATATTCGTGTGCTTGTCGTCGCCAATCCCTGCAATTCTAATTGTCTGGTGGCAAAAGCCAACGCGCCCGACATCCCTGCTGACCGATGGTTCGCCATGACGCGCCTGGATGAAAACCGCGCTAAGTCGCAATTGGCGCAAAAAGCCGGCGCGCAAGCCTCAGAAATCAGCCGACTAGCAATCTGGGGCAACCACAGCAGCACGCAATTCCCCAACTTCGAACATGCCTTGATAAAAGGGAAAGCTGCCGAAGCGGTCATCGGCGACCGCGGCTGGCTGGAAAATGACTTCATGAGCACGGTGCAAAAGCGCGGCGCGGCGATTATCGATGCCCGCGGCAAAAGTTCCGCCGCCAGCGCCGCCAACGCCGCGCTTGATACGATGCGCAGCCTCATCAGGCCAACGGCCGCGGGCGATTGGTTCAGCGCGGCCATCCCCAGCGAAGGCAATGCTTATGGACTAGCGGACGGGCTAATCTTTTCATTCCCCTTGCGCAGCGATGGCGCGCGCCAGGTCGAGCCTGTTGCCGGGCTGGAACTGAGTGATTATGCCAGGAGCAAAATCCGCCAGAGCGAAGAAGAATTGTTAAGCGAGCGTGAGGCAATCAGCGACTTGCTCTAGGCGGCGAGGCGGCGATTAGCAAACTGGACAACGAGGATTAACTGAGGCTGTCGTTCTTGATCTTTTCCGCCGACGCTTGCACAAATTCAGGCTCTTCGGGGATGATGACAGCCAGGACGATGTATACTAGCAGTCCCGGTCCACCCGCCAAAGCGAAGAGCGCAAAGAGAATACGCACGATGGTCGGGTCGATGGCGAGGTAATCGGCAATGCCGCCACAGACACCGGCCATGCGGCGGTCGCTGCGCGAACGATATAGTCGCTTTTTCATATTCTTGATGTTCATATCAGCCCCTATCCCAATCGCCTATCTTCATCTTCAGCCAATCTTCAATTCCACATTCTTTTCCTAATTCACCACATTATTCAATTCGACTTTCATCAATCCCGCGCGTGGATTGCCCTGCGTCAATGACCGAATATGTCTAGGCGCTGCTAATGCTGTATACGAAGAAGCTGGGGCGAGGTTGCGGGCGGATGGACGCTATTGCGCCAATACGCGCAGACGAAAAGGACTGTTGCCGATACCAGGGAAAACCCGCAGGACACCCCAAAATGCGCGGATTCCTATCCATAAAACTGTAACCAGCCAAAGGCCGGTGAAATCGGCTGCCATCGCGACAATTTGTAAAGCCAGCAATCCGCAGATTGTCGCCATCAGCATGGCGTTGCGCAAGAAGCCATAATCGCTGGTTCCCCAATGGATGCCGTCTGTGATAAAGGCGAGCGCGTTAAGCGGCTGCGAAAGCGCGGACACGAACCAAGCCGCCGCGAATACGGCGACTGCTTCGTCTGGCACCATGCTGGCTGCGACCAGTGGCGTCGCCAGCAGCATCAGGACCATCAACAGCAAACCCGTCCCCAAACTCCAAGCTGTCGTGGCTAGCGCAACGCGCTTGGCTGCCCGCATTTGCCCGGAGCCGTAGAAATAGCCAATCAAGCTCTGCGCGGTCGTCGCGAAGGCTTCCAAAATCAGCGCTGTGAAGAACCAGACCTGTCGAATGACTTGATGCGCTGCGCCTGCCTCCGCTCCCATCTGTGTGGCGACGCGGGTGGCGACCAGCGTGAACAAGGTCAGCGAACCGGTGCGAATAAACAGGTCGCGCCCCACGCGCATCAGTTTGATGCCGTCGCGCAGACGAAAATCTTGCGTAAGTCCGATTTTGCGCCGTATTTCCCAGAGCATCCAGCATGCGCCCAGCCATTGACTGAGCGAGCTAGCTATTGCGGCACCGCCTACACCAAGCGCCGGAATAAATGCCCAGCCAAATATGAGCGCATAGTCCAGCAGGATATTGCAAAGATTGATGCCCAGCGCAATCCACAAAGGCGTCTTCATATCCTGGACGCCACGCAGCGCGCCAAAGCCGACAATGGTGATGACCACCGCCGGCGCGCCCAGCAGCCGCAGCCTTATGTATTCGCTGGCGAGTTCCAGCACGGCGCCTTCCGCGCCCAAGAGGCTGGCGGCGACGCTGGCGCTTGGAATCAAGAGCGCGCTCAGCGCCAAGCTGATAATTGCGCCCAGGGCTAAGGTCAGGCTAATCGTCTTGACTGCCCGGTCGAGGTCGCGCTTGCCATAAGCCTGCGCGACTTCGGTTTGGGTGGCGATGCCCAAGAAACCAAAGACCCAGAACAAAGACGTGAGCGCGCCCGTGCCAACCGTCAAGGAAGCCAATGGCGCTGTGCCGAGCAGCGCCACAAAACCCGTATCGACAAGTCCGGTAACCGGCTCCGCGATTAATGACAGCAAGATTGGCAGCGAAAGAACCAGGATGGTGCGATTGGGCTGTGCCAGAAATTGGCTGTTGCGGGCATTGGCTGATGAACGCGTCATGGCAAACTATTCAACTTCCCGCCTGTTCAAGCGAATTCTGCTAGGGCGGAGATTCAAGACAAAACAGCGCCGATAATGTCGCTGTGTCCGTTGAGGAAATCCTTGGTTGACAGAACTTGTTTGCCCGGCAGCTGCACCTGGCTGGGGATAAACAGTCCCGAGCCAGCGCCAATTGCGATGCCATCCTCGCGCTTGATTACCAAGCCCGGCAGGGCGCGCCCTGCGTCGTCGCAGCCAGCGTGGATCTTCAGCGCGACGCCATTCCAGGTCGTGAAGCAGCCGGGCCAAGGCTTGTAGGCGCGCACCATACGTTCGATTTCAGCCGCGGTCTGCGTCCAATCCAGCTTGCCTTGCGCTTTTTTGAGCGTCGGCGCGTAAGTCGCGCGGGCTTCGTCTTGTGGCACAAGCGCGCGCTTGCCCGCCAAGAAATCCGGCAGCGCCTGGAGCAATAGCTCCGCGCCCAACGGAGCGAGCTTATCATGCAAACTTTGCCCAGTTTCGTCTTTCTCAATCGCCAGCGCCCGCCGCGCAATCACGGGACCGGTATCCAAACCCGCGTCCATTTTCATTACACTTAGGCCGGTCATCTTATCGCCAGCGCGTATGGCGGCTTGGATTGGCGCGGCACCGCGCCAGCGCGGCAGCAAGGACGCGTGCACGTTGATTGAGGCGACGCGCGGCAAATCCAATAGGACCTGCGGGAGAATTTGCCCATAAGCCACTACCACAAACAAATCCGCGCGCAGCTTTCGCAATGCGGCAATTGAATCCGCGCTGCGAATACGCCCTGGCTGCAGCAGCGGAATGCCCGCCGCAAGCGCCGCTCGTTTGACCGGCGAAGGGACCAGACGCCGCCGCCGGCCCGACGGACGATCCGGCTGGGTTACAACCGCTACAACTTCCTGTGAAGCGAGCAGCGCGCTCAAACACGGCAGCGCGAACTCGGGTGTCCCCATAAACACGATTCTTGCCATGCGTTGGCTTATCCCCCTCATTCACGGTAGTATCGGTTAGTCATTTTATGAGAATAATGCTATGCAGTCTATGATTCAAAATGAATGGATAGTCGCCCGTCCGGCGTCGGCGGCACAGTTGCGCCGCTATAAAGACATCAGCCCAATTCTGGGGCAAATTCTCTATAATCGCGGCTTCGATAATCCTGCCGAAGCCCAAGACTTCCTCACGGAAACAGCGCTCACGGAAGACCCGTACGCCATGCTGGGCATGCGCGTCGCGCTAAGAAGAATCGGCGCGGCAATCGCGAATCGAGAGTCAATCGCGGTCTATGGCGACTTTGATGCTGATGGTGTAACCGCGACTGCCTTGCTGGTGGAAGTTCTCGCGGCATTAGGCGCGCAAGTCCGCCCTTATATTCCGGACCGGGCTGAAGAAGGCTATGGGCTCAATAGCCCAGCTTTACAAGCGCTGGCCGCCACAGGCATTAGCCTGGTCCTAACGGTGGATTGTGGCATTCGCTCTGTCAAGGAAGTAGAAGCCGCTCGGCGCATCGGCTTGGACATCATCATCAGCGATCACCATTCGATTGGTCCGGAAATCCCGCCAGCGCTGGCGGTGATAAATCCCCAGCAAGCGGATTGCGCCGGCAATACCAACCTGGCCGGGGTCGGCGTCGCGTTCATGTTGGCAAAGGCGCTTTTGCTGGAGCGCTGGCGCGAGGACCGCGACAACTATCCCACAGGTCTACGTCTGTCCGACTTGCTGGACCTGGTCGCGATTGGCACTGTCGCCGACCTGGTCGCGCTCAATGACAGCCAGAATCGCCGGCTCGTCCATCATGGATTAAAAACAATTAACGAAGGAAGACGGCCGGGCATCGCCGCGCTAGCGCGAGTCGCGCGGCTGCAGCCGGGCAAGATTAGCGCCGCGGATATCGCTTATATGCTCGGTCCGCGCATTAACGCGGCTGGACGCTTGGGCTCGGCAATGAGCGCATACAATCTCTTGAGTGCGACATCCGTAAAATCTGCGCAATCCTATGCTTTGGAATTGCAAAACCTGAACACACAGCGGCAGCAGCTCACGCGCCAGGCGCAATCTGCCATTAGCGACCAACTCGGCGAGATGGATGGCGTCGATTTGATCTTCGCAGGCGATGAAAACATTTTGCCCGGCATTGTGGGTTTGGTGGCGGGACGGCTAAGCGAACAATTTTACAAACCCGCGGTCGTCCTGGAATACGGTGACGAGGAGAGCCGCGCCTCCTGCCGCAGCATTCCCGAGTTCAATATCACGCGCGCTTTGGACGAATGCGCGGATTTACTGGTACGACATGGCGGGCATGCGATGGCAGCCGGCTTTACGGTGCATAACAGCAACCTCGACGCTTTGCGACAGGCGCTGGAGCGCAAAGCGCAGCAGACGCTGGCGGGGCAAGAATTGCGGCGGCGCGTCCAGATTGATATGGAGCTTGATGAGCGCGATTTGGGGGCAGCCCTGGCTGCGGAGCTGATGTGGCTCGAGCCAACGGGACAAGCTAATCCGCCGGCAACTTTCATGAGCAGGAACTTGGCGATTGCCTCGCGCCGCCGCGTCGGTGCCGACGGGCAGCACCTGAAGCTGCGGATAGCGCGTGCTGACAGCGCGCCGATTGATGCCATTGGATTCGGATTAGGCGATTGGTCAAATCAAATGCCAGGCGCAATTGACGCGGTTTATCATTTAGAGACGAACGAGTGGAACGGCAGGCGCTCGCTGCAATTGAAATTAATCGATATTCGCCCGGCGCAAAACCAGTAAAGAATCTTTAGCCATTTTGTGATGATGCAAGCTGGCGCGTTTGACAGCGCTAGTTTCAGCTTGACCGCAGGCGATACGCGGCGTATATTTCCTCGATAGTCCATGTTGGCGACGGAGGGTGATGTTGAAGCAGACAAGGAAAAGAGCGGCTGGCGAGTTAAAGTTTTCTTATGGGGGGCAAGCCGTCATCGAGGGCGTGATGATGCGCGGCGCTCATTCGATGGCGGTGGCTGTCCGCGACCCCGAGGGCCAGATTGTCATACACGAGCAGCCGCTAAACGCGACCCTTTACCGCGGGCGCATCGCCCGAACGCCTTTTCTGCGTGGACTAATCGGTCTTTGGGACGCGCTGGGTCTAGGCATTCGCGCGCTGATGTGGTCAGCGGATGTCGCGCTGGGCGAAGAAGAGAATATCAGCTTCAATGGACCCATCGGTTGGGCGACTATCGCCCTGTCTTTGCTTATCGGCGTCGGAATCTTTTTCCTGCTGCCGACCACCGCCGCAACCGGCATCGGGAATATGCTGGGGCTCAGTACAACCGCGACCGAGATTGTCGTCGATGAAGCGGGCAATGAAGTTGCTGTGGCTGCGGAAGGCGGGAGTTTCTTGGCTTATGAAGCGCTGCCTATTGGCTTGGACGCTTTCTTCATAAACATTATTGAGGGCCTGGTGCAATTGGCGGTTCTTGTTGTCTATATCTGGTTCGTTGGGCGCACCAACGATGGCAAGCGGATTTTTTCATATCATGGTGCCGAGCATAAAACCATCAACGCGTACGAAGCCGGCGATGAATTGCTGCCAGAGGTCGTGCGTCGCCATGCCATAGAGCATCCACGCTGCGGCACGGCATTTCTGCTGACAGTTGTCTTTGTAAGCGTGCTGCTGTTTTCTTTGATCGGACGGCCGCCTTTTGCCCTGCTTATCCTGTCGCGCGTTATTTTTATCCCCATCGTCGCCGGCGTCGCCTACGAATTCCTGAAGTACACCGCCTCCAACCTGGATAAAGCCTGGATCCGTTTCATGATTCGTCCGAATTTGGCGCTGCAGCATCTCACGACGAATGAACCAAACCTGGACATGATTGAAGTCGCGATTGTGTCTTTCAAACGTGTCTTGCTATCCGAAGGCTTGATTGCGCCGGAGGATGCGGAAGTTCCACCTGCTCGCCCCGAAGCGGCGCAGGAGCTTGGGGCGGATTCGTAGCCAATTTGAATTCAGTATCCCAATTCCCGCATCTGATCGCCAGCCTCTGCCATGAAAAACGCGAGATCATCATCACTGAAGTGATTGCGCCAATCGCCGCTGCTGCCGCGCCGCGGCTGGACAGCGGAAGACAGCCGCCGCTGCCGGAAGCCCAGCTTCCATAGCGCCCGCCCGACCAGCGATGGTTTGTCCGCTTTACCCGGCAAATCAATCGGCTTGAGCGTCCGCCGCGCGCGAATGCCTAAGAAAGCCGTCATTTCTCGCAGACTTTTTTCATAGTCGCTTTCCAGCGCAAGATAAGAAAGCGGCAGCACATTGGGCTGCCACAGCCAAAGCTGGGCATGACGCGCCCAATAGGCGGGCCGGCTCATGCCGCTGTCTACACCGTCCAGCTTGGATTCCGAACGGATGAACTCCGAAAACGACTGTTTCTTCACTTCCGCGTCAAATGACTGCATATAGTAATAGAGCGAGACCATGACATCGCGCCCGTCGCGATGCGTATAAATCACTTGTGATTCCCGCAACAGCGACAGCGCGAAAGCTCTTTCTTCATCGCGCTTCCAGTAAGTCGCCGCCGGCAAGTCATGCGCCTTGATCAGCACGCGCCCGTCTAGGCTTTCCAGGCGCATGCGAAATACCGACAGCCGCATCGGCGAATCGTGGTCAGACGAAACTTGCTCCAGGGTCAGGAAAATGTCATTGACATCGGGGCTGTTGTTGCGTAAGGCGTCAATCGTCCAATGTGTGCCAGAGCGCCGATGCGTGGCTATGACTATCGTCTTGGAGTCGGTCATATAAGCATCTAATCCTCGGCTGCCATGCTTTGCAACTCATATAATTTGGTAAGCGCTTCCAGCGGGCTTAGGCTATCAATCTCTAGCGAGCGCAGCGCGCCGAGCGCCGGGTTCTCTGGCGCGTCAAAAAAGCTAAGCTGCTGATGACCGTCTCGGGGACCTTTCAGGGCAAAGTCGCTGCTGTCTTCTTCCAGCTGCGCCAGCAGTTGATGCGCGCGCGCCACCACAGAACTTGGTATGCCAGCCAAGCGCGCCACATGTACGCCATAGCTCTGGTCGGCACCACCCGGCAGCACTTTGTGCAAAAAAACGATGTCTTCGCCCTGCTCTGCCACGGCGACATTGAAGTTGTCCACCCGCGGCAGGATATTGGTCAGCTCGGTCAACTCGTGATAATGCGTTGCGAAAAGTGTGCGGCAGTTGAGACGCGGGTTGTTGTGGATGTATTCTATCACCGAGCGCGCGATCGCCAAGCCATCGTAGGTCGAGGTGCCGCGGCCAATTTCGTCCAAGATGAGCAGGCTGCGTTTGCCGCTGCCAGAAAGCAGGCGCGCGGTTTCTACCATTTCTACCATAAAGGTGCTTTGCCCGGCATGAATCTCGTCTTGCGCGCCGATGCGGGCGAAAATGCGGTCTACCAAGCCGATATGCGCCGAATCAGCCGGCACGAAGCTGCCAACCTGAGCCATCAGCGTTATAATCGCCACTTGACGAATATAGGTTGATTTGCCGGACATATTCGGTCCGGTGATGACTTGAATGCGCGAAACCATATCGAAGCGGCTGTCATTTGGCACATAGCGGCTGCTTGACTCCATCAGCTTTTCCACGACAGGGTGCCGGCCAGCTTCGATTTGCAAGATATTGTCCTCGCTTAGCTGTGGGCGCGCATAACCTTCGCGCACAGCCACTTCCGCCAAAGACATAAAGGCGTCCAAATGCGCGATGGCGCGCGCGGTTTTGTGCAGGCGCGCTTTGTAACCCGCGATTTGCGCGCACAGCTGCTCGAAGAGCTGGCGCTCGATGGCGAGGATTTCTTCTTCCGCATTCAGGACCTTTGTTTCGTACTCCTTTAATTCCGGCGTGATATAGCGCTCCGCGTTGACCAAGGTCTGTTTACGCACATAATCATCCGGCACCTTGTCATTGTGCGTTTTTGTTACCTCGATGTAATAGCCAAAGACCTTGTTAAATCCAACTTTGATGCTGGCGATGCCGGTTCTGCGCCGCTCTTGGGATTCGAGATTGGCTATCCATTCGCGCGCATGACGGCTTGAGGCGATGATTTGGTCCAAGCGCTGCGAATAGCCGGCGCGAATTACGCCTATGGCTTTGAAAGTCGCCGGCGGGTCATCTGCGATAGCGGAAGCGATGATATCGTGCGCGTCTTGACAGGGATCCAAGCGCGCGGTGATTGCCGCCAGCGCGCCGATTTCTTGGATGAGATCGGCAAGCCGCGGCACCACGCCGAGTGTATCTTGCAGCGCGAGCAAGTCGCGCGGTCCGGCTTTGCCAATAGCGATGCGGTTGCTCAGCCGTTCAATATCCGCGATGTTTTTCAATTCCGCAGCCAGCTCGCCGCGCAGCGCGTCGCTGCTGAATAATGCCTCAACTGCGTCCTGGCGCGCGTTCAAGCGATTGATATCCAACAGCGGCTGGTTCAACCAGGCGCGCAGCAATCGCGCGCCCATCGCCGTTACCGTTCGATCCAATATGTCGAGCAGGCTGCCCTTAGTTTTGCGCCCGCGAAGGGACTGTGTCAATTCCAAGTTATGCCGAGTGAATTGATCCAATACCATGAAAGAAGCTGTCGAATAGGCGCGAAGGCTTGTGAGCTGCGCGACCGTGTTTTTCTGCGTCGCGCGTAGATATTGCAAGACGCCCCCAGCAGCCGCTATCGCGTGATTTTGCCCTTTCAGCCCAAAACCGTCGAGCGTGCGCACGCGAAAGTGCTCGCATAACAATTGCTGCGCGCCATCGTATTCAAAGGTCCAGTCTTGCGCCGCGCTCAGGTGAATGCCTTCTGGCAGGGTCACGCCGCGCTTTTGCCAGCTTTCTGGCAAGATTACCTCGCGCGGGTCGATGCGCGCCAATTCTTCAAAGACTGCCAAGCCCACTGTATCGCCTTCTAATTGCGTGGCGCAGAATTCGCCCGTGGAAACATCCGCAAAGGCGATGCCTGCCTGGGTCCAGTCTCCGCTTTCCACGTCGCCAACCGGCAAAATCGCCATCAGATAATTGGCTTTGACATCTTCCAATAGCGCCGGCTCGACCACCGTACCGGGCGTCAACACCCTGGTAACCTCGCGCTCGACGATGCCGCGCCCGCTAGGCTCGCTGATTTGATCGCAGACGGCGACGTGAAAACCCTTATCAATCAGCTTGGCGATATAACCGTCAACAGCGTGATAGGGCACCCCCGCCATGGGAATCTTCTCGCCACCCTTGCTGTGCGCGCGCGCGGTCAGGGTAATATCCAGCTCGCGCGCTGCGACTTCGGCATCTTCGTCGAACATTTCGTAAAAGTCGCCCATTCGGAACATCAAGATGCAATCCGGATACTGGCTCTTTATATCCAAATACTGTCGGCGCATTGGGGTGATACGTACCATGACTACTCGCCAATCGCTGTGGCTGTCGAACTTAAATATGACGGGAAATTATGCTATTCTAGCAAGGTAGGCAAAGGGCTTCAAGGTAAGCGAAGCTGTATCCATTTCCCACGGAAAATAGAAATCCACTCACCCAGCCAGTAGCTACGGCTCGCCGAGTCGCGCTAGAATTAGACTCGTATTTTGCGAACAAGCATCATTAGCGGACATAGCTAAAATAAGCAGGATTATTCCAGATGAGCAAAGAAATCATCGCCGTAGATTTGGGCGGTACGCAGATTCGCACCGCGCGCTTCGATCACAAGCTGAATCTGCTGCAGCGCGAAAATACGCTGACCCTGGCGCGCGAGGGTCCAGAAGCGACCATCAAGCGCCTCAAGGAATACATCGCGAAGGTCCTGCCCAATTCCATTGATAGCATAGATAACATAGATAGCAATGATGGCATTGCGGGCATAGGCATATCGTCGCCGGGTCCATTAAACCCCATGTCCGGTGTCATAGTCGCCCCGTCGAACTTGCCCGGCTGGCATGAAGTGCCGCTGGCGGACATCATCTATTCCAAGTTTGGCTTACCGGTATTCATCGGCAACGACGCCAATGTGGCCGCGCTGGCTGAAGCCTCCAAAGGTGCCGCGCAAGGTCATCGCCACGTCGTGTACATCACCGTCAGCACCGGGATTGGCGCTGGCATGATATGCGCCGGGCGCATGCTGCTGGGGCGCGAAGGCTTGGCAGCCGAGTTTGGGCATATTCCCATCATCGTCGAGCGTGGCAAGGTGTCATCCATTGAACTCGAGGCAGCTGGTCCCGCCATTGCCCGCCGTACATTAGCTGCCTTGCGCGCTGGCAGGCAATCATCATTAAGCGATATGCTCGCGGCTGACCAGGGCACTGTGGACGCCAAAGCGGTAGCGATAGCTGCGGCCGCCGGCGACCAACTCGCGCGGGAAGTTTACGCCTATGCCGGCCGAGTCCTTGGGCTGGGCATCGTCAACGTATTGCACCTGTTCAATCCGCAGGCGATCGTGCTCGGTGGCGGCGTTATAAAAGCCGGCGAACTGCTGCTCGCGCCCATGCGCGCTGCTATTCGCCAGCATGTTCTGGACGACGCCTATATTGAAGACCTCATCATAACAACGGCTGCGCTAGGTGATGACGTCGCTTTGGTAGGCGCGGCGGCGCTTGTTGCTACAAATGGCGGCAACATGGATATCAGCGAGCTAGACCGGCTCTTCTAGCATAGGCGCAATATAGCGAAGCGCGCGGAAAAATGCCAGCATTATGCGGACCTGCTAAAATCGAATCATGTTAACGCGTCCCGACCTGCGAACCCGACAACGCGACTTCTTGCTGGAAATCTCGCGCGCCATCACCGCGCAGCTTGACCTCAGCGAAGTGCTGCGGCGGGTATTACGCGCGTCTGTCGCCATGCTGGCGGGACGGGTGGGCATCGTCGCGCTCGGCGATGAGCAAGACGGCAGTTATCTGGTGCGCGCCTATTCCGGCATCGACGGCGACGTCGTGCCAGAGCTCAACCGCAAGCTGCAAGAACTGATGAACCCGGCCGAGGACGAAGGCTTTAGCCGCGAATTCCTTAATGCCAAACTGCGCGAAATGGCGAAGGCGATTGACAGCCAACTTGGGCAATCTATCGCCATGCCCCTGGTATTCGCGCGCAATCCGCTGGGATTGCTCATCGTGTTTCGGTCATACCAGACCGCCATTACGCCCGAGGACTTGAATACGCTGCAGAGCTTCGCCGACCAAGCCGCCATTGCCGTCAACAACGCGCAACTCTACGGCCATATCAATCAAGAGCGGCAGCGTCTGGAAGCGATTGTCAACAATAGCGGAGATGGAGTATTCATACTCAATCCCGACTTGACCTTCCAGCAAGCCAATATCGCCTTCGCGCGCATGACCGGCTGGCAGACCGATGCCGTCGTCAATTTAGCGAAGCATGAAGTGATCGTTTGGGAGCGGCTGGATTATCCCGACCTGGAAAAGGCGCTTGCTTCTGGCTGGCCCCAGCGCCGGCAAGACGGCAGCGACGCGGCGACCTTGTACGTGGAAGGCGACCTAGTCCGGCGTGATGGCATGATTACCAGCTTAGGCATTACTTATGCGCCGCTCGTAAAAGCAGACGGCCGCCTAGAAAGCATCATCGCCAACGTCCGCGACATCACAAATTTCCGCAAAGCGCAAGAAATGCAATCGGTCTTCATATCGACAATTCACCACGAATTGCGTACGCCCATCGCCATCATCAAAGGTTACGCCAGCACCTTGGGGCGCGAGGATGTCGAGTGGGACAGCAGCGTTATACGCGACAACGTGGCAATCATCGAAGACGAAGCCGACCGCTTGACCGACCTCGTCGAAGACTTGTTGACCGCCAGCAAAATCCAAGCCTCGCGCGAGCTGCGCCTCAACCTCACCGATACCGATCTTCAGCAGCTGGCATTACGATCAGTCGAACGGCTGGAAGCGCAAAGCAAGCACAGCTTTAACCTCAGCTTTCCACCAAACTTCCCGGTTATACAAGGCGACGAAGCCCGACTGCGGCAAGTCTTCGACAATTTGTTGACCAACGCCATCAAGTATTCGCCGCCCGGCACAAGCATAACAGTTGGCGGGCAGTTCGCCGCCACCAGCGTAACGATTTATGTGCGGGACGAGGGCGCAGGCATCCCACAAGACAAAATTGAAAAGATATTCGACCGCTTCTATCGCATCGACGACAGGCTCACCCGCCGCGCGCAAGGCACTGGGCTGGGCTTATACCTGGTCAAAGCCATCGTCGAGGCGCATGGCGGCGACATTTCCGTCAAGAGCCAGCTAGGCAACGGTTCCACATTTTACTTCACCATCCCACGCGAATAAGTCTATGAAGCAGCGCGCCTACAAAATAATAAATTGCAATTTCTTGCCCGAATCAAGCCATCTTCCGCGCAGCAAATTAGGCTGGAAATGCAAACCTACCATAGCAAATTCAGCGCATTTCGTTAAGCTAGTGAAATCTTGTAATGAGGTATCCCTTAAGAAGAGGCTCTCATGCGACAGAATCGACCCGACATCTTGCTAGCGAGAATATGGCTGGCAATCGCGCTGTTGACGATAGGCGCGGTCACGACGCTTGCGCAAGACGATAATGCGGTCGCCGGTGATTTCGTGCAGCATTCTTTGCAAATCGCGCGCGAATTGATAGAAGAAGATAGTGGCACGCGCCTTAACATGGTCAGATGGCGCTATTACGAAGATGACTGGAGTTCGCCCGGCAGCTATCAGTTATACGGCTCCTTCGGCATTGAAAATTGCAAACTTGATGTGCCAGTCGCGCAAAAACGCCGCGATATATTGTTTGGCTGGACATTCACCATAATGGACGTGTCCGGCAAAGAGTACCAGGCGCGCGTAAGTTATGATTTCGAATACGCAATCCTCTGTGATGAGGCGCATGTGCCGCCAGCCTATGCCACCAGCGCAGCGCCAGAGGCGACTAGCGTGCCAGACGATGCGGAGGAGCAGAGCAGCAATGCCGAGCAGCAGGCGGCCCCGGTCCAGCCAGCGGCGGGGCTGGACGGATTCGCCTTGGGTGGGCACGTTGCCGGCTTGGACGCACGCGCTGTGGAATGGATGCGCTCGGCTGGCATGACCTGGGTCAAGAAACAGCTGCCAGTCGAGGCGGGGCTTGCCAAGGGCATCGAGTTCATCCAGAGCGCAAAGGCGAATAACTTCAAGATTTTGCTTGGCATCGTTGGCAGCAAGGACGCGCTGGCAAATGATTTCGACGCTTATGTAGCCCAGTTAGCGACTTTCGTGGGAGAATTAGCTAAAAATGGCGCGGACGCAATCGAAATTTGGAACGAGCCCAATCTGGATCGTGAATGGCCCCACGGCCAAATCCATGGAGCAAACTATGTCAACATGCTTATTCCAGCTTACAATGCCATCAAAACCGCCAACCCAGCCACGCTGGTAATCAGCGGCGCGCCAGCGCCAACCGGCGCGGAAGGCGCTTTCCCCGGCGCTGTTGTCAACGACGACAATTTTATGCGGCAAATGGCGCAAGCCGGCGCAGCGCAATATATGGATTGCCTGGGATTGCATTACAACGAAGGCATCGTCAGCCCGCTCAATAGCAGTGGCGACCCGCGCAGCCCCTATCCAACACGCTATTTCAGCTCGATGCTGAACCGAGGCGCGCAGTTCTTCCCGAATTCAAAAATTTGTTGGACGGAATTGGGTTATCTAAGCGGTGAGGGCATGGGCGCGCCGATACCGGACAGCTTCTCTTGGGCAAACAATGTAACGCTGGCGCAGCAAGCGGAATGGATCGCCGATGCAGCCCGCCTTTCGCGCGCATCGGGGCTGGTATCAATCATGATAGTTTGGAATGTCAACTTCACGCGTTGGGATTCCGACCCAATGGGCGGTTTCGCGCTTATACGCCGCGACGGCGCTTGCCCGGGCTGCGGCACCTTGGGCGCAGCCATGAGCGAAAGCGCTTAGGTCGCGGTATATATTTCAGTCAATTTTGCACACAAGTAGAACCAAGAAAGTAATGAAAATACGTGAATCGCCGCTTTTCTACCCCATTCCCAGTCCTTCCCCGAATCATCAGGGAAGGGTGGCTCGACAATGAAGTTGGAATGTTTCGCAAATTTGCATCATTAACTTGGTTCTACTCAGGGAAACACATGCGCTCAGCTGTTCAAGCTGAGCGCCCAAAAATCCTCAAAAACACAATTGGTTTCGACATCCGCATAGTTGACGACCGCGATTCCAAGCCGGCCCTGGGTACTATCGAATGCTAGCTGTCCAATTTTCTCCGTGTTGGCATAGTAGTGAATAAAGCCGTCATAGACTATCAAGAGCATGTCATGTTCGTGGCGATTTTGCTCTGGCTTGCTGACATAAACGCCCGGACGAAAGACTTCGCCCTGGCGCTGCGATAAGCCATAATCACCATGCGCGCTGGCATAGGCAAGCTGATAGTGTTCTTCGTCTTGATAGTGGAACAGAATGCCGCAGCCGCCATTGACATCGTCGCTCAAATTGAGATTTACTTTCGCGCCGATAGCGAATTCTTCCAGGCGCAGACCAGAACCCAGCAAAAATGGCGTGACTCCGGCCGTGATGCGCCGAACGCTGCTTTGCGGCAATAGCATCTTGATTTCGCTGTCAATTGGTATCATTTGCTGGCGCGACAAAACATTGTCCATGACATGATATGCCCGCGTCAGCAGTTGATTCGGGACGATCAAGGCATCATGCACAAGCGTCGGGATTGTCATCGTCGCTTGGGTAATCGCAAAGGACAGGCGGCTGCCAACGACGGTGGCGGTGCGCATGGCGACGCCCACCCCGCCAACTGCCTCGGACTGCATATCAGCGAGCATGCCAACGATTTGTCCGTTGTATGTGATATCGAAATGCGCGCCGCTCGCCATAATCCCAAGGCGAAACGCGCTCTCGCCGGGCACAATGGCTGGATGCGTTCCCCAATCGCGCACGACAACAATATCGCCCTCGTCGACCCGTTCCATGCGCCAGAAACCGCGCTTGTTAAAGAGAACGCGCGAATGCGAATCGGGGCGCGCGTAGCGAAACGCGATTCCGACCTGCCAATCGCCCGTCGCCGAAACATTTTCAAACTGCGCTTCGAAGAAATAATCCTGTTCTTGGGGGAAAGCCTTGCCCAGTATCACTGCCGTGGTTGCGACGCCGTCGGTCGCAACCGCCAGCCGATTGACGCCCGCCTGCCGGACGAGAGCCAGGCGATTAACCGCCTCCCAGTCCTCCAAGAGCAGCTTTTCCCTTGCTTCAACACGTTTGTCGTAACCAGGCAGCAGGTGCAAGCGATAAGCGCCGCTGGACCCATCAAAGCCACTGACAGTTACGGTATAGCGGTCAGATTCGGGGAAGACAAAAGCCTGGATAATCGCATCCAGCGAATCTGGGTAGGCGTAGTCATCGTTTGCGATTAGCGCGTCGCCGGAGCTGTCGAAAATCGCAAGCTGGGGATCCAATGATTCTGACAGCGCTTCCACGCGGAACGAAGCCAGCGTCCATTCCAGGGCGTTCAAGCTATATTGATGCGTTTCCTGCGCAGCAAGCGTAGCCTCGATTTGGCTTCCCAAGGTCAATGCCCTGTCTTGCGCTTCCGCGGGCAATGCCAGCGGCGCGATGGCTTGCAGCAGAACGAAGAGCAGCAGACTGCTTAGCCTGCCGAAAATGTTCATTTGTCTTTAGGCATCCAGGACGTATAAGTTTCGGCAAGATATTCGAGATAGCTTTGATAATCTTCCGGCGACATTTCCGCGCCAAACTCGCCACGATAGAACTCCGCCTGGTCGATGCGGCGCATGTTGCCGGCTTTGCGCAGGTCGCGCTTTTCATCTTTCTTGCCCTTCTTCTTGCGCTGGAATCTGGTTGACAGGCGCGACAAGGGCAAAGATTCGAAATCGGACGGCGATACAATGCTGTAAGTTGTAATGAATTCGCCATCTTGTTCCAAGGAATTGGCGACAACGTACCAACCTTTCGGGACGCGCGGATGCCGCTTGGCTTCGAAGTGCCAGAACAAGATGTTGACGTCGTGCCCGGCGTCAATTTCCCCCTGTACTTGATTGGACTTGGTCAATTGAATGATATCGCCAAGAAACTGTACAGCGCGGTTGCTGGGCCAGTACTTCTTGGAAAAGTAATCGGCAGTGTATGTTAAACCGACGGCTAGGGCGATTGCGGCGACAATCGTAATCAAGCCGCCGTTGGGGATAAATGTATTGATTATCAAGAAGCTGATTACAGAACCAAACAAAAAAGTGAAACAGCCCAACATGCGAACGCCGGAATGCTCGCTGTCGACCGCGAACTCGATGCTTGGAACCATATCCGGAGCGTTCAAATCGCGCATGATGCGCTCCGCCATATTAAGCTAGATTTGGGAGTCACCGCGTATCCCACCATTGCCTTAGTCCGCACTCTTCTTCTATTATGGTCAATAATGATAACCGAAATGGACAGCCTTTCAATAGTTCCTCAGTTCCCCAGTTCCACTCTGATTCTCTGGTTCAACCAATCTGGTTTAGCTAGAATCGTCCTCTCAGCCGAATGTCCGCCACCAGATACCCGTGCACTCTGGCAAAATGACCGCATCATCCCCCAGACATTCCTTCGCGACAGCAGCGCCGAAGAAAAAACGGGCTAATTCCTGCGCCTCGGCCGGCGAAGCGAATTGATAATCGCTGCGGATCCAGCGCTGGCAGAAGTCCCATTCTTCGCGCCAATACAAGTAGAGCGCCGCGGCCGCTGCGCTCGGCGCGCGCGGCTGGTGTCGGCCTATGCCTAAGTCTTCAATCAAGATGGCGACCCCGCCAGGCTTGAGAATCCTTTGCATTTCCGACAGCATAGCGGCAGACTGTGGTCGCCAGCATTGCGGCTGCCGGTCCAGCGCATGCGCGAAGCTCCAGCCTGCAATCACCAAATCGGCAAAATTGGCGGCTACCGGCATGCGCGCGTTCTCGCCAAGCGCCAGCGACCAATTGACCAAGCCGCTCGTTCGCAAAGCATAACGCGCGAGGTTTAGCATGGTAATTTCAATATCAAAGGCAAAGACGCGCTTGGATTGCAGGGCAAGCAAGCGCGTTAGGTTGCCGGCACCAGCCCCAAATTCCACAACATTTAAGCCATCAAGAGGGGCAATCTCGTTCAAGGCGGCGAAGAGATTGCCGCGCCGATCCTGCCGCGCGACTAGGCGCTCGTAGATTGCCGCGTGCTGACGATAGAATTGTTGAACTGTGTTGCTCATTTTCGACAGGCAACTCAGCCCTGCCCGCCCGCGGCGGCTGGCGCGCTGAAGGCTTGCAGCTGGCGGTCAAAGTTCTTGCTGTCAATCTGCGGGTAGCGATTCAACAATTGCTTGAATACGCGCATATAACTCGCAATCCGCTCGCGGGTATAAGCCTCGAAGCGCAGTGTAACCGCGGGCTGCGTATTGCTCGCGCGTACCAAACCCCATCCCCGTTCGAATATCACGCGCGCGCCATCAACTGTTACAACTTCGTAATCGTTTTGAAGGCTCGCGGTCATTTCCTCAATCATTTTGAACTTCAAGTCGTCGGGCGCGCCCAAGACAATTTCCGGCGTGGCAACCAGCTTAGGAATCTCGTCAAAGATTTCGGCCACCGTTTTCCCCGACTTGCTGATGATTTCCAGCGTTTTGAGCGCCACCAGCGGCGCGTCATCGAAGCCGAAATAGTCTTCGCCGATGAAGAGGTGCCCGCTGACTTCGCCGCCCAGCAAAGAACCAAGCTCGTTCATCTTCTGCTTCATCAAGCTGTGGCCCGATTTCCACATGACCGGGATGCCGCCATATTTCTTGATTTCGTCTGGCAGCGCCTGCGACGATTTCACATCAAAGACAATTGGTGTTTGCGGGTGCCGCCGCAGCAAATCCCGCGATAGCAGCGCCAGCAGTCTATCAGCTGCGATATGCTGGCCGTGATTGTCGATGAAGCCACAGCGATCGCTGTCGCCGTCGAATGCCAAGCCCAAGTCGGCACCCAGCTCGATGACTTTCGCTTCCAAGTCGCGCGTCATTTCGGGATCTTCTGGGTTCGGCAAATGATTGGGGAAGCTGCCGTCCGGTTCGCAATAGAGGCATTCTACTTCCATGCCCAAGGCGCGCAAAACCGGCGGAATATATGCGCCCGACAAGCCATTGCCCGCGTCCAGCACCACTTTCAGCGCTTTATTCATGCTAACTTTTTCTTGAATGGTGGCCATGTGTCGATTGATCATGGACGGGTCTTCCGCAATTTCGCTTTCGCCAAGCGCGAAATGGCCATTATCAATGATACGCAAGACTTCTTGGATTTGTTCGCCGGCTAGCGCCAGCTTGCCATAAGCCATTTTGATGCCGTTGTAGCGCGTATCCAGGTGGCTGCCTGTTATCATGACACCTGCCCCAGCCTCGCCATAGGAAGCCGAAGCGAAGTAGACGGTCGGCGTCAGCACCTCGCCAATGTCGGTAACAGCCAATCCTGTCGCAGCCAGTCCCTCTATCATGGCTGACTTGAGCGGACCGGAAGTCAGGCGATTGTCGCTGCCGACAAAGACCATGCGCGTCGCGAATTCTCTAGGCAGATATGTGCCCAAAGCCTTGCCAACCAAGTTGGCTATACCCGGCGTCAACTGCGGGGATTCGCCAGTGGCAGTGCCGCGGATATCGTATTTCCTGAAAATCGAACGATCGATTGCGCTCATGCTCACCTCTTATTCGCGCACTGACGGCAATTGCCCGATAGCCGCGTTTTGCCCAGCCTTGTCTTGGAATGCCTCGCCATCAACATACGCGGAAAACTTCAAACCGCCGCCGCGCTCGCTGTTGGCGCTGATGCGAACTTCTGTGCCTTCTGGCGGGTTGGAGCGCAAGAGAAAGTCGGCCAAGGGCTCGCGCAGGTTGCGCCGCAGGATGCGCCGCAGCGGGCGCGCGCCATATTCCGGTTCGTCATTTTGCGCCAATAGCCACATTTTCGCGCTCTCGCTGAACTTCAATGTCAAGCCGCGTTCGCGCGCCAGGATGTTTTCTTTTTCGATTAACAAATCGAGGATAAGCTCAAAGTCTTCATCGCTCAAGGCGTTAAAGAGGATGACCTCGTCCAAACGGTTGACGAACTCTGGGCGCAGAAAATCCAGCACCTCGTCCATAATCTGCTCGCGCAGGTCTTCTGTGATATGCCGCACCATCAAATGCTCGGAACCGATGTTGCTGGTCAGGATGACTACCGCTTCGCTGAAGCGCGCGATATTGCCGCGGCCATCGGTCAGCCTGCCCTCTTCCATCACTTGCAGCAATACATCCATAATTCGCGGATGCGCCTTTTCTATTTCATCAAGCAGCACGATGGTATAGGGCTGCTGGCGAATGCGCTCGGTCAACTGCCCGCCCTCGTCGCTGCCGACATAACCTACCGCCGAACCAATCAGGCGGTTGATGCTGCTTTCGTCTTTGTATTCGCTCATATCCAGCGGGAGCAGATTTTCTTCGCTGCCAAACATGAAATCAGCCAGCACGCGCGCCATTTCGGTCTTGCCGATGCCGGTAGGTCCCAAGAATAAGAAAGTGCCGATGGGCCTGCGCGGGTCTTTCAAGCCGACGCGGGCTGTTTTGATGGCGCGGCTGACCAACTGAACCGCTTCATCTTGGCCGATTAGTCGCCGGCTGAGGTGTTCATCCATATTGGCATAGCGCAGACGTTCGTCGACGCCAAGATTCGTGACCGGGATGCCGGTCATCTGGCTGGTAACAAGGGTAACATCGGCCACATCAAGGGTGGCGTCGTTACTATCGGGGCGGTAGGCAAGATGCTCTTGTTTGCCCATATTGACCATAGCGGCGGTGCGATGCAGCAGTTGCTCGGCGCTTTGTGGCAAAGGGTTGACGGTCAGATAGCGCTGCGCCATGCGCGCCGCCATCTTCAGCGCTTCGTGCTCGACAGCGATATCATAGTCCAGCTCCAGATGCGGCGCTATCGTCTCCAATATCTGCACGGTTTCGTCCAGCGATGGTTCGTCCACGCGGATGACTTGGCTGTTTTCCATAATGGCGCTGACGTTCTGAATGCGCGCCTCAAATTCTTGCAAACTGGTGGTGCAGATGACAACGGGGTCGTCGCTCAAAAAAGCCTTTTGTACCAGCGCTGTCGCCTTGTTGAAATCGGCTTTGATTGGTCCGCCAAAAAAACGATGAATCAGCGGCAAGAACAAGATGCCGCGCCGCGCCGCGCTCATGCCAGCGCGGAAGGCTTCTTGGTCGCCATCCAACAGCGCTGTTTCGCTAATTTGAACCAGGTTCGATAAGCCATTCGGTCCCTTGTCTTCTGCCATGAGCAGCGCCAAGCTATAAGCCAGCGTGCGCTTGCCAACGCCGTCCGGTCCAATCAAGATGATGTGGCGATTGACCGATTGCGTCAGCACGTTAATCATGTTGCGCAGCAGATCTTCACGAAAATGCACCGCGCGCAGCAAACCGCGTTTGGCGCGTTTGACATAATCCACTGTGGTGCTGTCGTCGCGGCTGGGGATTATTTTGCTGGCGTCGCTGTATGCGTCTTGAATCGACTTGGGGGTGATGCTGAATTGGCGGAGGATGCCACCGGTACTGACCGATGTTTCCGCCAGCACCGCCAAAGCATGATCGGTATCAATCTTCTGCTCGTTCATTGAGTTGGCGACTGATAAGCCGTCATCCAGCAGAACGATTGACTGCCGGCTCAATGAAACTTTGCGGTTGCCAATGGCGACGAAATTCAAGCTGCCGTCAGGGTCGCGGCGGGATTGTATCGCGCCAATCACCTGGCGCTCCAAGCGCTCTAGATCAACGCCGCGCGATGATTCGAACATCTTGAGCATGCGCCAAGCTGCTGTGTTTTCACGCCGCAGCAATGCCAGCAGAACCATTTCCGGCATGATTGACGATTTGCGAAATTTGTCCAGCAAAGGCACGGCGTCATTCAAAACCGCGTCCATGTCCTTGGAGATTAAATCTGGGTTAAGGGTAGACATTGACTATCTGTGTCCTGCGAATTTCTCGGTTCGTTTTGTTACGAGGCGCGTGCCAGCGCGCGCCGCTTCATTATAGCTTATCATAGCTTATCCATGTCGCTTATCCATATTGTGGTCGCGGTCGGCTAGCTCGCAAAGCCTAGCGGCAAACTGCCGAGCGCGACGCGCTCGCCCAGAAGCACTTCGCAAATGACCTTGGTCGCGCGCGACATCGGGCTGTATCCCTGCACATAAGCGGCAAGCTCGGGATAGCTGTATATTTCAATCGGATTCCATAATGTAACCAGAATTGTCTTCTGCGCTGGCATCGCTTCAAGCAATTTGATTTGCCGCGGATCGTTCACGCTGTTCAAGGTGAAGACAAGCACCGTGTCAGCTTCCCGCGATGCCGCCCTTGCCCAAGTCAACTCCCTATCCGTAGGCGATCCGGAAACAGATAGAAAATCATGCTCTGGCAGGCGGCGGTCGCATTCAATGCGAATGCGCGGCCGTGTGCCTGGATATACAAACAACACCTTACCCTGGACCGGTATCATACCCCGCGGGTCAAGTACGCTAACGCCCTGTTCAAACAGGCGCGTAACCAGACTATCATGCCCCGAGAGATTCAAGCGTTCGCTCGCCGCGCCGGCATCCAAGGGATTCCAATCTAATACACCGTATTGCCGCTTGAGCCGCAAAATGCGCTCAACCGAGTCTTCTATGCGCTCTAGCGGAATCCGTCCAGCGCGCACCGCCGCGGCTACATCCTTGATAGCTTGCCGAATCCGCTGCGTACCGACATGCGCGCCGATTGCAATCAAATCGTTGCCCGCCGCAATCGCGCGGATTGAGGCTTCGCTCGGGTCGTAGTCGATATCAACCGCATCCATGTCCAGCGCGTCAGTCATAATTATACCGTCATAGCCCAACTCATCACGCAGCAAGCCGTCCACTACGTTGACGGACAGCGAGGCAGGCAGCGCTTCGGCATCGAAGGCGCTGAACCAGATATGCGCCACCATCACCGTACTGACACCGGCGTCGATAGCGGCGACGAAGGGCTGCAATTCAAGCGCATACAGCCGTTCGCGGTCGTGATGTATCGCAGGCAATTCCAAGTGCGAGTCTTCGCTGGTATCGCCATGGCCCGGGAAATGCTTGACAGTCGCTACCACTCCATTGTCTTGCAGACCGCGTATGAAATTCATTAGAATTGGCGCGACTTTTATTGGATCGTTGCCGAATGAGCGACGGTTGATGATGGGATTTCGCGTGTTTGTCAGCAAATCCCCAACCGGTGCCAGATTCATGTTGACGCCGACCGCGTGCAGCTCGTGCGCCATCGCCGCGCCAACATCGTATGCCAAGTCGGCATCTTGCGTGGCGGTCAGCAGCATTGGCGCGGGGAAGCGCGTGAAACCCGCTTGCAGGTGCTGGATTGGTCCGCCCTCTTGATCAACCGCGATTAAGAGCGGCAAACCGCCGTGGCTCGTTACCTCGCGCTGGTAGGCATTCGTCAGCGCCGTAACTTGTTCGGGCGATTCAACATTGCGGCCAAAAAGCACAGCCGCGCCGGGCTGAACCTCGCGCAGGAAAGTCGATTCCGACTCTGTCAGCCGCGTGCCAAAAAAGCTCGCCATAAACATCTGCGCGACTTTTTGCTCCAGCGTCATCACGGCCGCAGGCTGCGCTTTTTCCTCCATTTGCGCCGAAAGTAAACTGACGGAATGCAAATTGAAGGGAAGCAAATGCGCCGGGCAAACCAGGCATACCAGGCAAACAATGAACCGCACCAGATTGCGCTTGCGACTTGCGATGGCTAAAATCCGTTCTGTTGGATCATCATAAAGTGCAAGAAGTTGAACTGATCGTCTCCTATAAGCAAACGCGGATGCGCGCGATTGTCGATGAGACCCGGAAACAATTCCACAGCTATTAGTTTACCCGCATACACATAAAGCGTATCCAAGAAGAAGCGCCTATTTCCCCAAAAGTTCTGGTCAAAATACAAATTGCCCAGTCCATAATGAATGAAGGCAGTTTCGCCGCGGCGCGTTTCATAGAATTCGAATGTCATCGGTTTGTGCTCGGCTGTGCCAATGACGACATCCGCGCCCCACTCCGCAAAGGCGCGGAAATCAGCTTGCTGCTGCGCCGTGGGCGTATAGGACTCGTATTCCTGATACTGTATGGTCAGCAAGACCAGATCGTTTTGCGCCGCTAGCGCCGGCAAGCTATCCGCCAGCCAGTCGCGGTCGCAATAGGCGGCACCTGGTCGCGCGCCGCCAAGCGCCTTTGCATCTTCATTAACGAGGGCATAATAGGGTCCAAGCGCGTTGCAAGCCAGCCAGGCGATATGACTGCCATTGTGATCGAGTATCAGGGCTTGACGCGCATCCGCTAATGCGCGCCCGCCGCCGACAATTTTCATATTCCTCGCTTCGAAATGCGCTAGCGTCTCTTCAAAGGCGGCGTAGCCAAAGTCATTGATGTGATTGCCCGTCATATCAAGAACATCGACGCCCAAGCTGTCAAACAGGCTCGCATGTTCGACTTTCATGCACAGGCTGTTCGCCCCGCCCAAGACCGCATCGGTAAACTGCGGGCAAGTATCTGCCAGGGGCGCTTCGTTGGTAACGTGGAAATAATCCGACGCCCTCACATAATCGCGGATGCCGCTGGCAGCAGCCTCCAAGCCAATCGCGTCAATGGCTGTCCGCGTCCCCCGCGCCAGCGCGCTGGTGCCAGACAGCGTTACGCGCGTTAAACTGCCCGCCTGAAAATTCGGCGAGTCACCCGAGTCAACATTGAAAAGCAAGGGATAATCCAGGAGTTGATCGACGACCGCTTTCCCGTCCAGCCAAAGCGGGCGCAGGCGCAGGTGCAATTCATCAAATGGCAGCAAAGTGAAGCTGAGCTTGTCGCGCCAGAGCAAGCGCTCCAAGTTTTCGTCCGCCGAGACACGCGTCTCTGGATGCGTTTCGATGCCATGCCGCCGCAAGCGCGCGGCAGCGGATTCGCTCAATATCAAGCGCGTATCGTTGCTGCCAGCGAGAATGGCGTCCAGGTCTTCGCGCTCAATCGACGTTTGCAGGGCGGCGAAAGCTGCGGCGGGAATCCACAATTCCTGCCCGGTAGCGGCATTCCGCTCGGCTTGACGATTAGTCGGCGGCGGCTCCATAAAGGCCGCGCTGTAAAATGCTAAGTAGTCGGTGATATGCTGTCGCCACGAAGCCTCATCGTGCGCGCCGCCGCTGTAAACGACATATTGATGCTTGATGTCGCGATTCCGCAATATCACATGCATCTTATCAATGCCGTCAGCGGCCAAGTCCCTTGACCCCCGGTCCAGCCACAGGCGCATATCAGCGTCAAGCGCGCGCGTACGCGCCATGTCGAGCGGGTTGTAAAGCGGCTCGACATGAACGGGGTCGAAAAATGGGCTGTGCCCGCCAAGCGCAACAAAGCGCTCGGGGAAGCGCAGCCCCAGATGATATGCCCAGAATCCGCCGCGCGATATGCCGCCGATAGCTACTCTGCCGTCGCCGCGATATCGCCCCTGCAAGTGATCCAAATGCTCAATTAAGAGCGCGTCGTAAGCAGCGCTGCCCGGACCGCCAAAGTGATTTTTGTTGGCAATCGCGTCGCCAAAGGGCATTACCACGAGCATTGGCGGCGCTGCGCCCGATGCTATCGCCGCTTCCAGCGCATCTATAAAACCCAGCCGCGGCCATTGACTGTCATCCGCATTTGAACCGTGCAGCAGCATCAGCAGCGGATAAAGCCGCTGCGCGGTTTCGTAACATGGCGGGAGGTAAATCGTGTAATAGCGAGAACGGGCGAAAGCAGCGCTTTGGTAGGTCTCACGGGAGAGGCTGCCAGATTCCTTGCAGCCGGCGGCGCGCATGCTATGCGGGAAGAGCCAGGCCGCGATACAGGCCAGAGCCATCAATGACAGCTTATGCCGAAAAGACATGGACGAGAATAATGAGTTTGACATTATCGCAACGATGGTGCGCGCAGGAAGCAAAGACAAATGCGCCGGCGCTATTCCGATTTCGAGAGATCGCCCAGTCGATAGCCAACGCCGCGCACGTTTACAACCAGCAATTCGTATTCGCCGAGCATGCTCAACTTGCGCCGCAGATTGCTGATATGCGGGCGAATGATCTCGCGCGCTTCGGACTCGTCGCTGGCATAGCCGCGGACTTCCCGCACAAGCTCTTGGCATGGAATTACGCGGCTGCGATGTGCCGCCAAGTACATTAGCAGGTCGAATTCCGTAGGGGTCAAACTAATGGACTTGTCGCCACTGCCAACTTGATAGCGCCCCGGGACGACCTTAAGCCCAGCCAATGCCGCGATAGACTCGGACGCGGCCGCGCGATCAACCGTGGCTGTCGCGAGCGAATCCAGGTTTGCGGCGACCGCTATAGACGCGGCCAAGGCTTCCTGCCGCGCCAACTCTGCAACATCGCGCTCAATCGCATCCAGCAGTCGCCGCCTCCGCATTAGATTATGCGCCCGTTCCAAGCCACGCTCCACGGACTCCCTTATTTCTGGGATGGCGCAGGGTTTGACGAGATAATCCTGCGCGCCGCAGCGCAGCGCAATCAAAGCGGATTCGACGCTGGGTTTTCCCGTCATCAAGATCATGGTGGCATCCGGCGTCTCCGCTCGGACGCGCTGTAAGAGCGTCAGCCCGTCGATATCAGGCAGGTCAATCTCGCTTAAGACTAGGTCAATATTCTGGCTGTTGAAGAGGTCCAAAGCCTCTTCGCCGAAACTGGCTTCGACAATGATGTAGCCTACCCGTTGCAGAGATTTGCTTAGGGCATAACGATTAACGCTGTCCGGGTCAACCAGCAGAATCTGCACTAGCCGGCTTACCGCTTCGTCCGCAATGCGCGTGGACTTGGTATCCATACAATTATTATAGCGTATCGCTTGCTAATGCGGTACTTTTTCGTAGAATCGGACAAGCCTTATAAGCGCAAGTATTTCATTGATAAAGCAAAACACAGGGCAAGTGGCAGGCCTATTAGAGCGAAAATTGCTTTATTTTCCACCAATTTTGCCACCAATCAAAGAAGCCTGACTCATTCGCTTTCTATTCGAGTACCAAGATAGCAGATGCACCAGCTTCATCCGTCACACGCGGCATTTCCGCGAGGTGCCATACCGTGCCGACACAGATGGCGATCACTTTGCCATCGAGGCTGACAAGCGGGATTTGATCACGGATAGGCTGGGGAATCTTGCGGTCTATCATCCAGTCTTTGATTCTGCGCGACTTGCCAGACATGCCTTTGGGCTGAAAACGTTCGCCCTGCCGCCGCGTGCGCAGGAGCGCTTTCGCTTCAATCGGTAGCGGAATATAGATGCCTGTGGCGTGTGCGGCAGTGCGAACGCCTTCATAACGTTTGATTCGCAACTTGCCTAGGCTGATTTCAGCGCGCGCCCGCAATTCTATCTCTGTCCCGGGCGCGATTAACCGATATTCTGCATAGCGCCGCCGCGCATCGCCGCGCGCAATATGGAGACTGTCGTAGCCGACGACTAGACGGATACCCCCGCCTAATTCGCGGACTTTGCCAACTTGAGCGCCCTCGACCCAAGCGCAAACTTCTAAGGTGGCATCGGCGCTCATTTCACGGTCCTGCCCGCGCAAGCGGCGGAAGGCTTCGCGCAGCAAACGGCGGCGCATCGCAACATGACAGGCTAGAAAGTCCAAGCGGGCAATGCGCCAGCTGTCTTCTTCTTGAACGACCAGCGGCAAGACTTCGCTCTGGAACCGAGCTTCTATATAATCTTGGTCGGCAGCCACCGCGGAAGCCAGCCGCTCAATCGACTTTGGCAGATGTGCGTAGCGCTTAAGCAGCGGCGGAAGGATTTGATGGCGTATAAAATTGCGGACATTGCCGCTGTCGTCATTGCTGCTGTCGTGGCGATATGCCAGTTGATTGGCGTCGCAATAGGCCTGGATCTCGTCCCGCGTCACGTTTAAGAGCGGACGAATAAGAATCAACTTTTGGTGGTAAGACTTGGGATAAAGCCCGGGATAAGGCATGGGCGCAGACATGCGCATGCCGCGCAATCCTTTGGTCCCCGAGCCGCGGATGATGCGCATCAGAATTGTCTCGACTTGATCATGCGCGTGATGACCGACGGCTACACAATCTGCATCCAGCCGCAGCGCCTGTTCCGCCAAGAAAACATAGCGCGCGCGCCGCGCGGCTTCTTCCAGCCCGATGCCTTCCCGTATGGCAAGTGCTGGCGCATCGGCGCTGCCGGCGGTAAATGGCAAGTTCCAGCGCAGCGCCAGCTCTCGGACATGCTGAACATCGCGTTGCGCGGCCTCCCCGCGGATGCCATGGTCCAATGTGGCGACATGAATTTGGAAGCGCATATCTTGACTTAGGCGGCGCAAGCTATGCAGCAAAGAGACAGAATCCGCCCCGCCAGAGACGGCAACAAGCACAGTCTGGCCGGGCGCAATCAAAGGTCCCTCTTTGACATTCCTGGCGATAATTGAGTACATCTGCCTAGAATCGTTCCCGCATGGAACTACGTATTATGACTGATAGCGTAGGTAGGGCAATCGCGACAATGAAACGTTTCGCGACAAACTTGCGTCTCTTCCGCAGATTAGGCACCAAGCGCCTGCGGTACGAGATTTTACTTTGCGATTATCCTGCACCGAACAGCGAGAATCGCAGGCGATTTGGCAGCCAATTTCATGGGCGTACTATGACTCGTGCCTATAATTTGTCAGAATGATGTTAATTGCGGCAGCTATGGATTTTGATGCGATTGCCCTTGTGCTATATTGTGGAAGAAGTATAGTCAAGTATTAAGTAAAAATAAAGTTAATGTCATTGGCATTCCTTAATGTTAATCTGTGATATAATTCTGCGCGTCTGCTTTCCTTTGCGGAGTTTTTCGTGTTAAGTCCTCTCGATTTCCTGTTCGGGCTTTTTTCGCTTGATATCGGCATCGACTTGGGAACCGCGTATACACTTGTCTATGTGCGCGGCAAAGGCATCGTAATCAACGAGCCTTCCTTCGTCGCGATTGACCGAAAAACGCGCGTACCCATCGAAGTCGGTGCCCGCGCCAAAGAAATGTGGAGCAAGAATCCCAAAGATATCTTGATCGTCCGCCCCTTGCGCGATGGCGTTATCAGCGAATATGAAATCACAGCTAGGATGCTGGACTATCTCATCCGCAAAGCGCATGAACAGAGTTGGGTGCCGGTGCCGCGGCCGCGGGTGGTTGTGGGCATCCCCAGCGGCGTCACCGAAGTTGAAAAAAGAGCAGTCATCGAGGCGACGCTCGACGCCGGCGCGCGCGAGGCGCATCTCATCGAAGAACCCGTCGCCGCCGCCATCGGTGCCGACCTGCCCGTGCTGGAAACCCGCGGCAGTATGGTGGTCGATATCGGCGGCGGCACCACAGAAGTCGCGCTGTTTTCACTCGGCGGCATCGTCATCAGCCGTTCGATACGCGTCGCGGGCGACGAAATGGACGAAGACATCGTGCGCCACCTGCGCAACAAGCACAATCTGCTCATCGGCGAACCCACTGCGGAAAAGGCGAAGATCGAAATCGGCAGCGCATACCCACTACCGCAAGAACGCACTTATATCGTGAAGGGCAGAAACTTGAGCACGGGGCTGCCCGACGCGGTTGAAGTCAGTTCGATCGAGATACGAGAAGCCATTGGCGGCTCGGTCAATATCATCATCGACACAGTAAAGGACGCGCTCGACGATACCCCGCCCGAACTGGTGGCGGATCTGATGGAGAGCGGCATTACCATCGCCGGCGGCGGCGGTCAACTGCACGGTTTGAGCGATCGGCTGCGCGAAGAGGTCAATATCCGCTCTTGGCTCGCCAATGACGCCATGACTTGCGTCGCGCGGGGCGCGGGGCGTGTGCTGGAAGATTATAACAATTTGCGCCGCCTGCTAACCGGGCCAGAACGCGGCAGTACCAGGCACTAAGATGGCGCTCGCGCCAGAAAATGATTTGCCAATAAGAATGCAGAGGCTAATTCGAGCAAGCAATTTTCATATTCTTTGTTTGCTTCGTTATTTTGCGCTTTATTTTTCTACTATCAAGACTTTCAAGTTATTTTGCGCCTGACATTAATCCTCAACTCAAAATCGCAGGCGAATCTTCTTCAATGTACCGCGGCGCTCCTGCAACGAGAAGGCTTGTTATTTTGTCCGAGCGCGGCGGTCATTATCGCCGCCGCCGAGCGGCTGTGATAACATATATTTGCCTGCTTGTGTGAGGACTTTGGCTTGAGACTGAATGGGCGCTCCAATCGTTTCGCCTTGCTGCTGATGATGCTTAGCCTCTGTGGCTTGCTCGTCGTATTGGGGCTTGCTGGCTTTCTCAGCCCGGTCGAAGCTGTGGTCGCCGCGCCACTCAATAGTTTGTCCAGCGCCTTCAACCGCTTGTCCTTGTCCCTCAACCAAGCGGTAGATGAACTGAACAATCTGGGACAATTGCGCGAACGCATTGCCGAGCTCGAAGAACAGCTTGCCCGCGGGCAAATCGAACTCCTGCAGCTGCGCGAGGCCGCCAGCGACTATGACCGCCTTGTCAACCTGCTAGCCTACACATCAACGCTAGAAAACCAGGACTTCCTTACCGCCGATGTTATCGGCGTCGACCAAACCGGTATCGCGCGGGTTGTCATTATCAACCGTGGCACGCGCGACGGCGTCGCCGTCGGCATGCCCGTTACGACCGACTTGGGCTTGGTGGGCCGCATCAGAGCCGTTAGCGCCAATGCCTCGCAAGTTCAATTGATAACTGACGAAAACAGCGCAGTCAGTTCGCGCTTGCAAGAGACGCGCGCGGACGGCAGCATCGTTGGGCAGGCTTCTGGCGTCTTGCGGCTCACCTTCGTCGACCTCGACGAAGAGATCCTGCAAGGTGATTTGGTCATTACCTCCGGCTTGGGCGGCAACTTCCCGCCCGATATCGTTGTGGGCCAGGTAACAAGCGTGCGCCAATTTGAATTTGAGCTATTCCAAGAAGCGCAAGTCCGCAGCCTGATTGATTTTCAAACGCTGGAACTGGTCTTGGTCATCACCAGCTTTCAGCCAATTGATCTGACCGTATTCGACCAGCAAGAAGATAACTGAAATGGGTCGTTATCTCAGCGTGCCAGTATTGGTCTTCGCGGCGGCATTTTCCGCAAGCATATTGCCGCAGTTGATCGGCTTCGGCGTCGGTTTGTTGGGCAATATCACGCCCGCGCTGAACAATTCGCGCGGGCACATAAGCTTGGTGATGCTGCTGACGCTGGCATGGTCAATCCGCTCGGATCTGGTGAGCGGCTTCGTTTGGGCGCTTGTCGGCGGCATCTTGCTCGATATTTATTCGGCGACGCCAATCGGGGCGTCGTCTGCGGCGCTAATGATAATCGTTTACGCAGCCAATGGCGCGGCGCGGCAATTGTATCGCATGCGCATTGTAACCCTGCTGGCGATGTCGCTGCTAGCGACGCTGTTTTTTCAAATCTATACCTATTGCGCGCTGCTGATGATGGGACTGTCTTATGACATTGCGATGGTGATTCAGCTCGTATTCATTCCTACGCAGATTTACAACCTAGTCGCGGCGCTGCCCATCTATGCGATTGTCCGACTGGTCCAACGGCGGCTCCGCACGACTACACTCAGCGCCGCGCCAAATTTGTCACAGGATTCAATTGGCGGAGCGGCTGGATGAAATCCAATCGCCTGATTCCCTTCCAGACCTGGCGCTTGACATTTTTTCAAGCCGTCATCTTCGCTGTCTTCTTGATTTTTGGCTTGCGCATGTACGAATTGCAGGTCCTGCGCTTTGGCGAATTCGAAGGCGACGCCAACGAGAATCGCTTCAATACCTTGCCGATTGCCTCGCGGCGCGGCGCGATTTTCGACCGCAACGACGCGCGGCTGGCATTTAATGTGCCAGCGTTTAATGTAACGATCATTCCAGCGGATTTACCCGGCGAGGAACTCGAGGAACTCGAGGTATTCAATCGTTTATCAGCTTTGGTTGGCGTGCCGCCCACGCGCGAATTGGCGGCACAAGCCGGTCAATTTACGCGCAGCATTGAAGATTTGGTTGCGGAAGGCGAAGGCATCGCGCCATTCCGTCCGGTGATTGTGGCATTCGATGTGCCGCAGCAAGTTGCTATGCAGATTCTCGAAGAGCGAATCTACATGCAGGGCGTGGATGTCGATACGGTCGCCGTGCGCGAGTACCCAACTGGCGAGCTGACGACGCATATTATCGGCTATATGGGACCTATCCCAGCCGAAGAAGCCCAGGAATTGCAAGAACAAGGCTATAACCCAGCCTTTGACCGCATTGGTTACGAAGGCGTCGAGCGTTACCTGGAATCGCGCCTGGCTGGCGCGCGCGGCAGCGTCTTGCGCGAAGTCGATGTCGCGGGTGAAGTCATCAATATCATTGAACAGATTGACCCGGTCCCGGGGCAAAATGTGCGCCTCACAATAGATGTCGAATTGCAGACATTCGCCCAGCAGGCGCTGATAGACCAGCTCAGCATATTAAATAGCGACGCGGGCCGCGTCATCTCGCAGCAAGGCGTCGTCATCGCGATGGACCCGCGCAATGGTGAGGTGCTGGCGCTGGTCAGCTATCCCAGCTATGACAATTCGCGCTTCGCGCGCGCGATTGACGGGGAATACTATCTGAACATTATCAACGATCCATTGCGCCCGCTGGTCAACAATACCATCAAGGGCATTTATCCGCCGGGCTCGGTCTGGAAGATCATCACGGCGGCCGCGGTCGTAGAAGAAAATGTCATTGATCCGAATACCCTGCTGCTGGACGAGGGGCAGCTGTTCCTGGAAAACCGCTACGCGCCCAATGACCCGGCGCAATCGCAGCGTTTTGTCTGTTGGCTGCGCGAAGGCCATGGCCGGGTGAACATGGTGCAAGGCATCGCCTGGAGTTGTGATGTTTACTTTTATCAAATTGGCGGCGGCAACCCAAATCTGTCGGCGCAGACGATTCGGCCCGGCGGACTGGGCATCGAAGACCTCTTCCGCTATGGCACGGCTTTTGGCATTGGCAGCGAACTCGGGATAGAGCTGCCTTTCGAAAACCCGGTGCGCATGCCCGACCGCGACTGGAAGCGCCGCAACGAGGGCGAAAGCTGGTCCACAGGCGATACTTACAACGCGGCATTTGGCCAAGGTTATGTGAACACAACGCCCCTGCAGCTGATTTCCGCCGTCGCCGCGTCAATAAACGGCGGCGTCTTGTATCAGCCAACAATTATCCAAGATTTCCTGGACGAAGAACGGCGCGTAATCGAGATGAATGAAGCGCATATATTGCGTACCATCAATCGAGACGCGATTGAACCCGGCCAAGAGATTACATTGCTCTTGCTAGAAGACATGCTAATGAAGGGTCCTGCAAGTTTGGCTTGCATTTGCGAGCCGAATTCACAGTGGTACGACCCCGGCCGCTGCGACCCGGAGGGCTACCGCAACATGGCAGACCTCGACCCCGACCTGGCTTACGAGGACTTGCAGCCTTATCGCATTCATATACCGCTCAATTACAGCTTCAACGCCTCGGTCTGCCAGCCTGTTCGCTTCCCACCGCCGACGCGCCCCTACACGCCCGCCTTCCTTTCGGAAGCGGCTTTGACGCTCGTGCAGGAGGGTATGCGCCAGGCGGTGATTGCCACCGGCGGCACCGCGGGCGACGCGGTTTTGCCTAATGTAGAAGTCGCCGGCAAGACCGGCACAGCCGAGTATTGCGACAACATCGCCAATTCGCTCAACCTCTGTGTGCCGGGCCAGTGGCCCGCCCACGCTTGGTATACCGGCTACGCGCCCTACGACAATCCCGAAGTCATAATCATCGCCTTCGTCTATAATGGGGGAGAAGGCTCGCAAGTCGCCTTGCCTATTGTTCGCAAGACAATGGAAGAATACTTCCGTTTACAAAGCCAGCGCAGCGGCATTACATTGAGGAATAACGGGGATAGCGACTCCGCCGCGAATGAAAGTTAATCTGTTAGACATCTTTGATACCAGCGATATCAGCCAAGAGCAAGTTCGCGCCATCCGTTACTGGGCACCGGCATTTATCACCGCTGCCTGCGCTTGGCTGCTGCTGCTAAGCCTTGGCGAAACGCCGCTTGTCCGCGCTTCTGGTTTGGCGCTGGCGGTTATGGGCGTAACCGCCAGCATGCGCAGGATGGGCTTTGTCGCGTCTATCGCAGGCGGCTTGACGATGACCCTCTGCCCGATGTTCTGGTCGCAATCCGGTGGCGGCCTCACGCAACCCGCAACGATTGTGCTCGCTGTTGGCATTGCCGCCGCCGCCGCGCTGCTTGCCAGCCTGATTGTCAAGCGCGGTTATCTCGGCATTGGCTTAGGCATCGCCGTATTTGTTTTGATCTTCTGGAGCCAAATCGGCAGCGCGCAGAGCCTGCGCCTAACGGGTTTGGCAACGGCATGGTTCATGTACCTGCTGGTAGATTTGGTCTTGCTCACCAACCCACGGCCCGGGACCAAACCGCCATCCGCGCCAAGGTTCTATCACACTTATGGATTGCTCTTCTTATTCACAATCGGTACGATTAATGATTCCCTTTTCGCGCTCTTCGCGCCGGCGATGCTGCTGGGGCTGTTTCTTTCATACGCCAAGCTGCCACTCTGGTATTGGCTATGCGTACTCGCCGCAGCTTGCATCGGCATTGGCTTGCTGGCGCATAGCTACCTCATGCCCCTTCCCTCTTTGCTCGCGCTCTGGCAATGGCGCGAGGCAGCGAGTTGGATCAGCCTCGGTCAACTGCTCATAGAACAATTCAGCATTGTTGGCATCATAGTCGCCACGCTAGGGCTGGCGCGTTTGTCGCGTTGGTTCCCGCCGCTTGGCACTGTTACCGTAATCGCCTTCGCCGCTTACACATTTTTTGGCTTGGTTTATCTGGGGGATAATCGCGAAGTCCTGCTCTTGCCGCTGGTGATGATACAGATACTGTGGATGACCTATGCGGTAAATACCTTTGGCCAGTGGGTGAACAAAACCTTGGGCAGCGAAACAGCGCGCTGGACGCATTTTGTCTCGGCATTTTTCTTTGTTGTTCCTGTCATTTTGCTCTTGAACATCATACAATCTTAATACGATTCGTTGACATTCACGCGGGGCGCAAATACGTGTATAGTTGTGCCGAGATAGGCGCGCTGGTTTATTCAATATGCGTCATTTCCTGCCATTTCGCGCTATGCGACGGCAAGCTGAATGTGAAATAGAATGCAAGATGAATTGATTGCTATCAAAGGGCATAAGGACGGCTTGCTGATTAGCCTCAGTCCTACAGAGAAATGGCAATCCATCACCGAGCGCTTGGCTGCGCGGATTGATGAGCGCGCGAATTTTTTCGCAGGTGCCGCTATCATTATCGAGTGCGGCGCGCGGCCCGTGCCCAAGTTTGAGCTAAGTTCTTTGAAAGCCCTGCTAGAGCGCCGCGGCCTATCGCTATCCCTAGTATTGAGCGACAGCGTTACGACGCGCGAATCGGCGCTGGCGTTGGACCTAAAGACTGATTCGAAGACGCGCTCGCCACGGCCGGACCAGCAAGAGACGCTGCCTGTTGACCCCAAAGAAGCAGGAACTTGGGGAGTCATGGTACGCCGCACCTTGCGCTCTGGTCGGATAATCCAAAGCGAGGGGCATGTCATCGTTCTGGGCGATGTCAACCCCGGCGCGAAAGTGATTGCGGCGGGCGACATCATCGTCTGGGGCAAATTGCGCGGAACGGTGCATGCCGGTGCCGATGGTGACGAATCCGCTATTGTCTGCGCGCTAGAAATGAGCCCCAACCAACTGCGCATTGCTGGCTGTATTGTGACGCCGCCGTCCGGCAAGCGTAGACAATTAAAGCCAGAAATGGCGCTTATCCGCGAAAATCAAATTGTCATTGTTGCCAGAAGATAGTCCGGGAAAGGATTGGACATGGGGGGCAAGGTAGTAACCATAACATCCGGCAAGGGTGGCGTTGGCAAGACCACCGCCACAGCCAACCTTGGCATCTCGCTGGCGAATCTGGGCAAGAAAGTTGTCGTCATTGACGCGGATATCGGCTTGCGCAATTTGGATGTCATCATGGGGCTGGAAAACCGCATCGTCTACGATTTGGTAGACCTGGTAGAGGGCCGCGCCAAACTGCGGCAAGCGATGATCAAGCATAAGAAATTCGAGGAGCTTTTCCTCATCCCCGCCGCGCAAACCCGCGACAAAATGGCCGTCAGTCCCAAAGATATGGTGGAGCTCGCTGACAAACTGCGCGAAGAACACGATTATGTGATAATCGATTCGCCCGCTGGCATCGAGCGCGGTTTCCGCAACGCGCTGGAACCGGCCGACGAAGTTCTTATTGTCACCAATCCGGAAGTCTCGGCAGTCCGCGACGCCGACCGCATCATTGGTCTCATTGAAGCGGCTGACAAAGGCCCGGGGCGGCTGATAATCAATCGCCTCAAGACCGAGCTGGTCAACAAAGGCGAGATGCTTTCCGCAGACGATGTCTATGATATTTTGTCGCTGGAGATTATCGGCATCATCCCGGAAGATGAGAATGTGCTTTCGGCATCGAACAGTGGCGTCCCGGTTTCTCTTAACGAAGGCTCGCGTGCCGGTATGGCTTTTTTCAACGTCGCCCGCAGGATCACCGGCGAAGACGTGCCATTTATGAATCTCGAAGAACAGCCTGGTTTCTTCAAGCGGCTCATGCGGTTTTTCGATGGTCGCTAGCATAATAATCTAGGGCTGCCGCGTCTTCCCTTACCAGAAAAGGATCTTCTCATGACGAGTCTATTGAACCGCTTGTTTGGCCGCTCCAGAAAAGGTTCTGGCAAGACGGCAAAAGACAGGCTGCGTTTTGTATTGCAGCACGATCGGATTAACTTGCCGCCGGAACGCATGGAAGAGATGAAGCGCGATATATTGGCTGTCATCGTCAAATACGTTGTGATTGACAAGGATCACGTTGAAATTGCCCTGGAGCAGCGCGACCGCAATCAAAGCAAATTGGTGGCGGAGATCCCGGTTGTCAAACAGACCGCGCCGCCAAGACCGGGGAAACAAAGCGATTCACGCGTGCGCAACTCGGACGAGCCGGTGGAAGAAAGCGCGAATGCGCAGGGTGAAGAAGAGCCAGTTGGCAACGATGCCGAAGCCGCCGACGAACAGAATGGGGATAAAAAGCCCTGAGGCTGCGCCAGAAACAGAATCAACAAAATAATGCAAGAATCATCGAATGCTGTCGGGGCGATATAGTAAACTCTGTTGAAATACTTGGTTTCCCCCACCCCAAACCCGTTCGCCATAGAGATGGCGAGGAGGGGCCGGGGTCACGTAGACATAGACCTACGGGATGGGGTGTTTTTCAACAACGTCTAATATGTCGCCCCGACAATTCCATACAAAAATTAGATTTGCATTTCAATGGATGACTTATATCTGTGGCAAAGGAAAAAATGCGCGAAGAAAAGAGCGTACCCTATTTGATTGCCCAGCCACAGCTATAATATGCTTTGCATCGCTTAGCCATGGACCGAGCGAATCATGGAAGCCAGAGGGACGCTGCGCCGCATTGATCTTGTGCTGCTGTTCACGACCTTGGTTTTGGTCGTCTTCGGCATTTTGATGATCGCCAGCGCAACGCAAGACGCTATCGACGACGACATCATTAGTCGTGTGCCCGACCAAATCAATTACGCCATCATCGGTTTAATCGCCATAGTCGTGATGGCAACAATCGATTACCGATTATTGGGCGGCATCAGCATTTGGCTATATGCCGCCATGGTCATCCTGCTGCTATTGGTGCGCATCTTTGGCGTCGAGGGCGCGGGCGGCGCGCAACGCTGGTTAAACATCGGCGTGCGCATCCAACCGTCGGAAATCGGCAAGATTGTCCTTATCATCACACTGTCGCAGCATCTGGCCGACCGCTATCAAAATCTCGGCAAATTGTCGGCTGTATTTCGCTCGCTGGCGCATGTTGCGGTGCCCGCCGCGTTGATTTTCACGCAGCCAGACCTAGGCACGACAATCGTATTCATTTTCATTTGGGCTGTGATTATATGGTCGGCCGGTTTCCGCCTGCGGCATATTGCCATGTTCATTGCGGTTGGGCTGGTGCTGCTGCCGATCGTGTTCACGCAGCTCGAGCCGTATCAGCGAGCGCGCATCGAACTCTTTATCAACCCAGAGGGCGATCAAGACGCTTCTTACAATATCGACCAAGCCTTAATCAGCATTGGCTCGGGCGGCGTCTTGGGCAAAGGCTATGCAGTCGGTCCGCAAAACACCGGGCGCTTCCTGCGCGTGCGTCATACCGATTTTATTTTCAGCGTTATCGCCCACGAATTTGGCATGGTCGGCGGCATCGCGGTAATCGGGATGCTCAGCCTGGTTTTATCACGCATATTAAAAGGCGCGCGCGAAGCGAGCGACCCGCTGGGCAGTATGATTTGTTACGGTGTGGCGGCCATGATATTCTTCCAGACCGTTGTATCAATAGGCATGAACTTGGCGCTGTTGCCGGTAACGGGTTTGACCTTGCCTTTTGTCAGCTCGGGGGGCACGTCGCTGCTGTTCACCATGGTCGGAATCGGCTTAGTGCAGAGCGTTATCGCGCGGCGCCGGCGATTAATCGTCTAAAGCGCATAAACGCGCGCTGCCTGTTTGTTGCTCTATCATTGCTCTATTGCAATCCAAATTGCAATCCAAAAGGAGATAGAATTGACCGCAGATGATCGGCAAGCCGTCCGGACCCGCTATGCGCCCAGCCCGACCGGGCCGCAACATATTGGCGGTATCCGCTCCGCCCTATTCGGCTGGCTCTTCGCCCGGCGTCACGGCGGGCAGTTTATTTTGCGCATTGAAGATACTGATCGCAAGCGATTGGTGCCCGGCTCAATTGAAATGATTCAAGACGCTTTTGATTGGCTAGGACTGGATATTGATGAAGGACCGCAGCAAGGCGGACCATTCGCGCCCTACATCCAGTCACAGCGCTTGGCGCTCTATCAAACTTGGGCGCATTGGCTGGTGGAAAAGGGCAAAGCCTACAAATGCTTTGCCACGGCCGAAGACTTGGCGCAAATGCGCGCAGCCGGCCAGGGCTACGACCGCCGCTATCGCGATTTGGACCCATCCGCGGCGCGGCGCATGACGGCTGCCGGCAAAGACTATGTGATACGTTTCAAGATGCCCCTTGAAGGCAAGACCGTCGGTTACGACATGATCCGCGGCGAAGTGTCTTTTGAAAACAAACAGCTGCAAGACGCCGTGCTGCTCAAATCGGACGGCTATCCGACCTACCATCTCGCCCATATTATTGATGATCATGACATGAAGATTTCGCATATCACGCGCGCGGTGGAATGGCTGCCTTCTTTCCCGCTGCACCTGCGCATCTGGGAGGCTCTGGGCTGGCGGAAGCCTCATTTCGCCCATCTGCCAGTGCTGCTAAACCCCAATGGCAAGGGCAAGCTAAGCAAGCGGAAAGAAAGATTCGCCACTGCCAATGGCATCAGCGCGCCAGTCCTCGTGCAAGAGTTTATAGACGCTGGATTTCTCCCGCAAGCCGTGCTCAATTTCTTGAGTAATATCGGTTGGAATTTCGGTGACGACCGCGAAGTTTTTTCCATATCGGAGGCAATCGAGCGCTTCGACTTGACGGCGGTCAACCCCGCCAACAGCGCTTATCCGATTGCGAAGCTTCAATGGCTAAACAGCCAATATATCCAATCTGCCGATGTCGAAGATCTGGCGCGCTTGCTGCGCCCGGTGCTGGAAAACGCTGACTACAATGTAGATGAGGCGCTCTTGCGGGCAGTTACGCCAATCTTGCAGGTACGCCTAAAGACACTCAACGATGTAGTCGCTATGGCTGGTTTTTTCTTTGAAGATTGGGCTAGCTTCAAGCCGCCATCCACCGAGATTCTCTTCCAAAAGAAGATGGACGCCCCTGAAAGCAAGCAAGTGCTGGATGCGGCGCTTCCGGTCATCGAGTCTCTAGACAACTTCAGCCACGAAGCGCAATACACGGCGTTCAAAGAACTGGCAAAGGCAATCGGTTACAAGAATGGACAAGTCTTTGGCACGCTGCGCGCCGCGGTGACGGGGCAAGCTGTTTCGCCACCGACATTTGAAACGATGGCGATCCTCGGTAAAGCAGAATCCATTCGCCGCATCAAACTGGCGCGCGCTACGCTAATTGACTGATGTATGTCAGATGAGCGGATTTGCAAGGGAAATCGTCGATTTGACTTTGTTTCTTCGTGGCTTTGCGCTTAGCTCTGCTATGGTGTTGATTTGGAATTGAATTTGATGGGCTTGCCCGGCACAGTCGCCGCGCAGGGCTTGTCAATCATCAGTCAATATGGTAGGCTTTCGTCGATGCAGTGGGAGATAGTTTAATTGGCAAAACAGCGGATTCTGGTTCCGCCGTTCCTGGTTCGAGTCCAGGTCTCCCAGTTCAGGCGAGCGGCCCAAGTGTCAGGTCGCTCTTTTTATTGCTGAACAAGCCCCCGTCAATTGCAATCAGCAATCAAGTCAGCTATCAAGCCACTGACAGGACAACTAATTCCACCCATTTGCGAAACTCGTTATGCTGCGCGTTATAGAGAAGTCTTGTCCGCAGTGGCAAAGCGAGCCACATATACGATAGCTTACGCCGTTCATCGCGCGAGGTATGATCAACAATATCGCGATACCAGCGCGGAAAACGCAAAAAGACATGCGGATAGTTCATTATGTTGTCTTTGACTTTCCAATAGAGCATGACGTAGGAGACAAAGACGATGACGCCTAGCAAGATTAGCAATGAAGAAGGCACCAGTAAAATAAACATAAGATAAGCGAGCGAGCTCGCCCACATGATTGCCTCAAATAGCGGGCTGAAGCCAACTTCTTCGCCATAATGTTGAAAGGCTGAAAGAATAGGCTCCTTGTAGAAGCCCAAGCTAACCAAACATGCGCGAATAAACATGATGGATGCAGCGCTTATCAGCAGCGTAACAATCGTTGACATGCGATGAGCCCGTTTCAAGCGCCCAAGTTTTTGCTAAATCGGCCGACCATCTTCAGTCTTCAATCTTCCGCTATTTCATCATTAAGAGCGGCGTTGAAGCCGAAGCCATGCTGAATCTGCCCCGGCACACGAGCGTAAAGTCCAGCGCGCGGGAATGGCGTACAGGGCAAGGGAATCTGCCAACATTGATGGATATGGCTATTGGGCATGTTCAGTTTTAATCCGCTGGCGCTTTCATAGACGCCTACAGGCGGCAAGGCATGCGCATAGAAGCCGTCGCCAGGACCCGCCGGTATCAAGAAATCGCGCTGCGCCACGAGCAGGAACATGAAATATGCCAGACTAATCCCGAGAACCGCGTAAATCATGGCGACGCGCAAGCGCCATGAAATCCTAATCCAAGACTGCATGGCAAGCAACCATGAAAGCGCCGCGCCGCTCCAAAAGATGTAGCGCACATATTTGAGGCTTGGCAGGCTAAAGAACCAGAATGCCAACATAATCAGCAGCGGAACGAAGACCCATAACCTTAGCCCGGGGCGCTTTGCACTGGCGGGCCATCGCGCGCGACCAAGCCCGTAAAGCAGCAGTCCCGCCGCGGTCAACGTGGCCGGGAGCGCGAAATCCTTCACGTTGCCGCGGATGCTATCGAACCATGGACCGACCCAAGCCCAGGATGCAAACACAATATCGGGATCGCTATAACGCCGCCGGGTATTCGTCGCCAATTGCCTCTGCCGATGGGCGATAAGCTCCGGCGCTTCCGCCCAATCGACATTTACCCTGCCAAAGGAATGTGGATAAGCGATATAGCCGCTGGTAAGAACCCCGCGCAGCATCCAGGGTCCCGCGAACAGCAGCGCAAACACCAGGACCAGCGGAACCATGTTTATCGAACTGCCGAGCTGCGTCCAGCCGCCTGCCCGGATGTACCAAACAACAATGACGAAACCAGCTATGCTGAGCCCCCATACCCAAAATGACTGTTTGATGGTGAATCCAGCTAGGATAAGAATCGCCAGGCGCAGGACTTGGTAGGAAGCCGCTCTGGCCTCCAGAGCCGCGTCTTGCAAGAAATCCAGCAGCCAAATCAAAGTCAGGACGGCTAGCAGGTCGACGGGGAAGTCGGTCAGAAAATGCGAAATACTGCCGCGTCCGATGGCGGAAAGCAGCAAGAATGGCATGATGAGCGTCGCGAATATCCCAGACCAGCGCGCTTGGTCCTCGGCGCGGCAACGGTATAGTTGCAGCGCCGCGCGCAATGAATACGCCAGCATGACTGCCAGCAGCAATCCCGTCGCGATATGATAGGAGCGACCCGACCAAATCGATGTATCCAGCAATGCTTGGTACAAATAGACAGAGTGATTGTAGGCCAAGGACGAGAACAAATTGTTCAGCCCCGGCACGATGGGGTAAGAATCCATCCACATGACGGCCTGAATATCGCGGAAGCCGGTATCAAATTCGTCCGGCATATCTATGGCGCGGTTCGACATCCACAACAGCGACGCTAGAAGTAGCAACAGAAATGCGCGATTCCGTTTCAGATTCAGCAGCGCTGCGATAGCGCGCTGGCGCTGCGGATAAAAGCCGACGACAGCGACAATTGCCAGCAAGAAAAGTGCCCGGTCATCAACCGCGAATTGCAAATGCCACAATTGCAGCGCCGCCAGCGTCATTGCCCAACCCAGCCAAAAGCTGTCAAACCAGGTGACCTCAATGGCAAAGCCGCGACCGAGCAGCCGCAGCAGCGCCAAGCCCAATCCGCCGAACAGCAAGAACAGCAGCAACCAACTTAGCAGAACCATCGCCATCGGATAGATTAGTCCAAGCAAATGAATTTGCCCCTTGCGCCTAATTCATAATCCGCGCCGTGCAAGCGCCGAGATGATTTGCCAATTTCTGTGCGCGCGTCAGCCATTTCGCTGCCGCCGGGCGGCTGGTCTAAGGCTTCGCGCATATTGCCTGCTGGCCGGGAATTATGCAGGAATTATGCAGGAATTATAATGAGAGAAAGGCGATATGGCGATAACTATATCACCTGCAGGCACGCAATCGCCGCGACTAGGCCAATGATATGATGTCGGCTATGTCAGCTATGAATGAGCTCGCCGCCGAACTATGGGACTATACAGCTATGTTTATCCGCGCGGAGATAGTCATTCAGCTATGTATATCTATGTAGAGCAATGAAAGACCCCGAGCGCATGAAAGCCAAGGAGGGTGCCCGTTTAGCCTCTGATTATCCAGCCCAGACGGTCCAACAGACGAACCAAAGCGCGCAGCATAAGTTCGCCTTTGCCAATACCGGCGCGAGCTAAACAGGCTTTGACCAGGCTGATGCTGTGGATGAGGAGATACTCAAGAAGATAGGCGAAAAAAGTGGCTAACTGGCGCGCAAAGGCATACGCAGACCAAGCCAAAATGCCGGCACCGCGCGCCGAGTCCCTAGGTCTTCAATGGGTTAATCAGTGGCTTAACTGAATTTAAGATTAGGCTAGCGGCGGCGTTCCTTGAGGCGCGCCGACTTGCCGCGTCTTTCGCGCAGGTAATAGAGCTGCGCGCGCCGCACTCTGGCGCGCCGCAGAATTTCTACCTTTTCCACGCGCGGGCTGCGCAGCAAGAAAGTCCTTTCGACACCGATGCCATGGCTGGCTATGCGGCGGACAGTAAAATTCGCTTCGTTGCCGCCCTTGCGGGCGCGGATAACAACACCTTGGAATACCTGAACGCGTTCGCGGCTGCCTTCTACAATGCGCACATGAACCTTGACCGTATCACCAGATTCAATCTGCGGATGTTTGTGATTCTCGGCGACCAAAGTACGCATGAGTTCCTGACTCATGGTTGGCTTCCTTCCATAAAAATGCGCCCGAGGGGCGCAGGAACAGATACTAGAACAGATACAAATGAATAGCAGCGATTATACACAGCACAATTATGCTTAACAAGGGTCAGCCGCAAGCAGCCTGATGAAAAACGCGGCAATCAGTCCAATGGCTGTTTGCCGCGTTCATGCTTTACCATGCAATACAAGGTAGGATTGCAATCATTTAGCGCTTAGGGAATCTGCAAGACATCGCCTACTTGCAGATTGTCCACATCTTCGATGTTGTTCGCAGCAGCCAGCTCGGCAATCGTCGTATCGAACTGCAATGCGATGCCGAGCAAGGTATCACCTGGCTGCACCGTATAGCTGGGGCGTTGCGTCGCTTGCGCGGCTTGGGCGCTAAAGTCGTCGCCAGCACCGGCTTGGGCATTGTTCAGGATGGCGTTTTGCGCCTGCTCCACCAAAGCGCTGAAGCCTGCTTGATCCGCCGCTTCATCAGCCGCTTCGGATATCTCAACTACTTCCTTCACGACGGGCTCTACGGCGTCGACGGTGCTGGGGATGGCAGTCGGAATAGGAATCGTTGTCGGCGGCGGAGAGAAACCGGTCGTACCGCAGCCCGGTATCGTGATGCGCTGTCCAACAGATATGCGGTCAGGATTGTCAATTTCACTTGCCGCGGCGATCTCGTCCACCGATATGCCGTATGCCAAAGACAGCATAAACATGGTCTCGCCAGTTCGGATCTCGTGAATGCAATCTTCGCCCGGTATCGCTGTCGCGATGACCAAAGGTATTGGCGTGGCTTGGACGCTGGGCGCGTCAGCCACGGCAGCGGCGGAATCCGATGCGCTCTCGTCGGCAGCCGGAATCTCGGTTGCTGGCTCGCCGGCAACTTCGGTCAAGCTCGCAATGAGCGCGGTTGCAGTCAAGGCGAATGTATCGGGCGGCTCTGCGGTAAAGAGGTCTTCAACGAGCGCGACCGTAGCTGTTGGCGGCGGCGCTTCGGTGGCGATAGCCGTCGGCGATGCGACCGCGCGCGCTTCTGGCTGGGTATCAACTACTTCGCTTGTATCGCGAAAACACGCTGTCGTCAACAGACATAGGGCCGCGCATAGCAGCGACAAGGAAATACATCTGCGAAACTTGAGATTTTTCTGCCAAATTGTCATATACAAATCGTCCAATTCAAGACATGTTGATGGCTAATATCCATTATAGTGAAGTCCAAAAAATGGACAATCAAATCTGTAAGCAGGTTGGGAAACTGAAAACGGACTCGAAACGGATGCGGACCGGCATCAACCGTCTAGCTGATTGCGCCGGTCGCAATGCCGGCTAAGATTGCTAGACCGGCAAGGATGCGATAATAAGCGAAGCCAACGAAGCTGTGCCTCGAGACGAACTTGAGCAGCCAATCAATCGTGAACCAAGCAACGATGCCAGAGCAAGCCGCCCCGAGCAACAATTGCGCAAGGGCACCTTGCGGCAAACTTGCCAGCGAGGTCGCCAATCTATAGACCGTCGCGCCACCCAGCAGCGGAATCGCGAGGAAAAAAGAAAATTCCGTGGCAACGCGCCGGTTCATGCCCGCCAACATCCCGCCGACGATGGTTGTGCCCGAACGGGACATGCCCGGAACCAATGCCAAGACTTGTACAACGCCGACGGTGACCGCTTGCCTGGGTGTTACCTGCGTTAATTCCGCGCTATCACGAACAGTTGAGTGGGCGAACTGGGGCAAGCGCTCGACTAGCAATAAAGCGATGCCACCAAGTATCAGAGAAAATGCCACGACAAGGGGCGAAAATAGCAATGTCACTATTTGCTCGGAGAAGATGAACCCGAGCGCGGCGACCGGAATCAGCGCTAGGCAAATCAATAGCCAGAAGCGCCTGATAGCCGGCTGCGTCCGCAAGCCAGTCCAATGCGCAAGCAATGTCTGGCGATAGTAAACTACAACCGCAACTACCGCGCCCAATTGGATAAACACCTCGAATACAGCGTCCATGGTGTCAAACTGCAAGATGGCAGCGCCGACTACGAGATGACCCGTAGACGAAATTGGCAAAAACTCGGTTATACCCTCGACCAATGCCAGGGCGAGGACTTTGAAAATATCAGCCATAGAGCCTCAATTGAGAAGTAGATGAGATATAGATGAGATGTAGATGCGCAGCGCGCAATCTAAGCGATTACGCGCCAGCAAACATACGCTGCCCGCAATAAATTGCGAAGACAACAGCCGCGAGACACAAGCCATTATTAAGCGCGACATTCAATAGAAAGGCGGATGCCCCGTGATTCTCCCATAAGCTGATACTCTCCTTGGCGAATGTCGAATAAGTGGTAAACGCGCCGAAGAATCCCGCGCCGACCATCAGGCGCAATTGCGGCGACAGCCCAGCGCGCGCGGCAAACCAAGCCGCAAATAGCGCCAAAGCAAATGAGCCAAGCAGATTCACCAGCAAGGTCCCAAATGGGAAAATCCCCCACCGCGCTTGCAACAAGTCATCCGCCCATATCGACAAAAAATAGCGGGCGTTGGCACCAAGGAATCCGCCAATGCCAACATAAATTACTGTGTCCATCGCATTGTCCTTTGTGAACAGGTTCATCCTATGCCAGAGGCAGGGCGCTGTCAATGCGGCAGGAATGCCGTGTATAAGCAGAATTAGGCAGAATGAAGTAGGAGAATCGCTTGCCGAACAGGATGGACAGGCAATCACATCGTGCAAGCTGCCATGTCCTGCTGTACACTAGGCGCTATTCTGGTACGCCAATTCAGTCCACATTATCTTATTCTTGCCCGTGCCCGTTTAGGCTGCTCATGCGATACCTCAATCTCATACAAGGAAACCGCGACTTTGCCAAATTATGGCTGGCACAGGTTGTCAGCCTGCTGGGCGACTGGTTCAATACGATTGTCATCTCGGCATTGATTGTGCAGTATACAGAAGGCAGCGGCTATCAAGGCCTCGCCGTCAGCGCATTTTTGATAGCGCGCATGATTCCGCCTCTGTTGATGCGGCCCCTGGCCGGCGTACTGGCTGACCGCTTCGACCGTAAACGGCTGATGATTATCAGTGACTTGCTGCGCGCTTTGGCCGTGCTCGGGCTCTTGTTCACGACGCAAGGTCCAGAATATCTGCCGCTGGTATATGTATTCACCATCATGCAATTCCTCGTATCATCCATATTTGAACCAGCTCGCAACGCCATCATGCCAAGCGTGCTCTACCGCGACCAACTGGTCATCGGCAATACCTTGAGCAGCATCACCTGGTCAGCCATGCTGGCGATTGGCGCACTTGCGGGCGGGCTTGTCGCCGAAGTCTTCGGGATTCGCGCGGCATTATTCATTGACGCGCTAACCTTTGTACTTTCCGCCTTTTTAGTTTTATCCGTTGTCATTCCTGCCGTTCCCAGGTCAGAAATTGGTCAAGCGCAGCGGACCAAAACAGACAAATCCAAGCGTACATTTGCCGATGGCATCCGCCACTTGCGCCGTCATCCAGGCACCGCAGCCGCAATCTTTGTCAAGAGCGCGCAAAGCATAACCAATACCGACGCCCTGCTGATAATCTATGGTACGCAGGTCTTTGTATTGGGCGAGCAAGGCATCACATCCATGGCAATCCTGTGGTCGGCTTTTGGAACCGGTGCCATTATAGGACCCTTAATCACCAATCGCTTCAGTGATGATTCCGTGAAAATCCTGCGCCGCTTAATCACTGTCGGTTTTGTCATGATGGCGCTGGGCTGGCTGCTTTGGGGCATGTCGCCGTCGCTGGAATTGCTGGCGCTGGCGGTTGTTGTGCGGTCTATGGGCGGCTCGGTGAATTGGACTTACAGTTCAGTCATCATTCAGCAGATCGTGCCGGATGAATACCTGGGTCGCATGTTCTCGCTGGATTTCGCCGGCTACGAATTGATGCAAAGCATAGGCATCGTCTTTGTCGGTCTCTTGATTGACGCGCTCGGCGATGGCAGAATTCACTTAATCGTTTACGCTTCCGCGCTCATCGCTTTGTTTCCGCTGCTGGCTTGGGTCAGGATCATATCGAAGCTTGAAAGCAAAGAAGCGCGCGACTTGAAGCATGCGCCAGAGTTGGCTGCGGGAGGTTAAGTTGACCAGTTTTCGATACGATAGCCAGATAATCAAAAACTACCCCAATTTGGCAGCCGGCGTCATCGTGGCGGATGGCATCAGCAATGCGCCGACGCCGTCCGCGCTGCTAGATATCTACCTTGCCGAGCAAGAGGCAGTCAAAACCAAGATTGGCGCAAAGCCTCTGAGCGAACTGAGTTCGCTCGGCGCTTGGCGCAGAGCCATCAGCGCCTTTGGCGTTTCCCCAACAAAATATCGCAGCGCAGCCGAAGCGCTTTTGCGCCGTCTGACCAAAAAGGGCGATATCCCCAGCATCAACACGCTCGTTGATATTGGCAACTTGGTCAGCATTCGCTATGGCTTGCCAGTCGCCATTTTTGATAGCCGCGCGATTCACGGCGCGATTAGCGTGCATTACGCCGATGGCAGCGAGACCTACAAGGAACTGGGCAGCGACAAAATCATGCGCCCCGCGGTTGGGGAAGTCGTCTTTTCCGACGAAAACAAGATGGTGGTCGCAAGACGCTGGTGCTGGCGGCAAAGCGCGACCAGCGCCGCCAATGCCGCGACCAGCCAGGCAGTCATTACGGTAGAGGCGCAGCACGAAAATGGAATAAGCGATATCGAAAATGCCCTGCGCGATTTGCTCGCATTGCTGCGCGCCCATGCCGGCGGCGAATACAAGGCGGCAATCTTGAATGCCGAGCAGCCTTCAATCTAAGCAAATTAAGCAAACTAAGCAAAAGAGTCCTAAGCAAAACTAGACTAGGCGCAACCGCGCGGTCAAGACCGGCGGAATCTGCCACATTTTTGTCCAATTTAGTTCCCCGCCCTGGTCGGCGTCTTCGGGCAAGAAGGTCGGTTCCAGCAAGCCATCCAATACAAAGCCTGCCGTGAAAGCCTCTTGCAGCAGCGCGCCCAGCGGTCGATGGTAATAATAATGCGGCGTCGGCTCGTCCGGCGCGCCCGAGCCCTTGACCGGTGGAATATCAACATATGCGCTGATTTTGACGCCGGTTAGCGTCCTCACGACGCCATCGCTATCGGCTTTTTCCATGAAGAAAACTGGATTGTTGGAATTAAAGGCTGGGTGCATGGTGGCGAAAACGAACCTGCCCGCGGGGCGCAGCAACTCGGACGCGGCTGCAAAGAGTGGCGCGACGATCGGAATATCCATCAATGCCATCGAGCATACAATGGCGTCGAATCTTGCCCTGCCGAGCGCAAGCAGCGCGTCTTTGTCGGTGGCGTCGACGACTTGATAATTTATGTTCGCGGCGCATCCGTTCGAGCGAATTTTTGCCAAGCGAATCATCTCGGCGCTGAAGTCAATAGCGCTTACCCGCGCGCCCAGCCGGTCCAGGCACCGCGCCAATGCGCCGTTGCCACAGCCCAGGTCCAGAATGCTCTCGTCAGCCTGCAAATTCAGAAGGCTTAAGACCGACGGTTCAACCAGGCGGCGATGGAAGAGATTGCCGGCGTCGCCGTGCAGTTCGTCCCAGAAGCGCGCTTTTTGATTCCACAGTTCGCGCCCTTCTTTGTTCAGTTGCGTCGTATCCAATGGCTAGCCTCCAGCCCCCCAGCCCCGATGTAGACTGTCTCGACAAATCGCGCTTCATCAAAAGCGGATTATAGCGCGAATGCGCCGAATCGCGCCGCCGGAATAATCAGATTCGCAGCGATTCGGAAGTATGTCCAACAAAGAATATAATCCCATTTCTTAATCGACTTAATGCTTTTATGCTTATCTCGGTGTCCTAGGTGGCATCGGTGGCATCGGTGGATAAAATACAAAAATAAATTTTGATGCAATCGCCCTGGCGAAGTTTCGCTTCTCGCTTGAGGGATAAAGCTGGCATATAATCTTTATGCGTTTTCCACAGCAAGCTGATGCGACAAGATGTAACAAGATGTAACAAGATGTAACAAGATGCTAATAATTAAAAACTAGGCAAAGCGAGCCATCGTGGAAGAGACAGTCATATTTGCGCTGGTTGCCATCTTAATCGGCTTTTCCAAAGGCGGATTGGGCGGTCCTGTTCCTGTCGCCTTGACAGTGCCGATTCTATCTTTGATCATAGAGCCGCAAGTTGCTGTCGGTCTTATTCTGCCCTTGCTCATCTTCGCGGATGTCTTTGCCCTGTACTTTTACTGGAAGCAGTGGGACAAAAAACTGATGGCGCAGATGCTGGTCCCAGCCCTGCTCGGCGTCGCGCTCGGCGCGTTCGTGCTCAAAGACATTGACGCGGTGTCTCTCAAGCGCATCATCGGCGGTTTAACTTTGGTCGCGCTTAGCTTCAAAATTGGCAGCGAACGGTTGCGCCGCTTGGCATATCAGCCGCGGTCCTGGCATGGCTGGTTCGCTGGCTGGGCTTCGGGATTCGGCTCAACGCTGGCCAATGTTGGCGCGCCACCGTTCACAGCCTATCTTCTGCTGCAACCGAACATGAGCCCGCGCGTCTTTGTTGGCACAACCACCTTATTTTTCGCAGTGATTAACCTGACCAAATTGCCCAGCTACATCACGATTGGCATCCTCGACCTATCAAAATTGCTGGCAATCGCCTGGGTCTTCATCTTGATTCCCGTCGCGATTGCAGTCGCCCGCGCCATGATTGACCGCATCAATCAGCGCGCCTTTGAATGGATGATGATTGCGCCTTTGCTGATGCTCAGCATTTACCTGCTGCTAGCCGTCGATTAGAAAATGCCCCGCATGACAAGCATTGCCGAATACCTCGCCAATCAACTTTCGCTGGCTGGCATTAGAACCGCCTACGGCTTGCCCGGCGGAGAAAACATCGAAATCCTGGAAGCGCTTCGCAAGCGGGGCATCGACTTCGTATTGGTCAGGAACGAGAGTTCAGCCTGTTTTATGGCGGCGGCATCAACACGACTGACAGGCATTCCCAGCCTGGCAATCACGACTTTGGGGCCCGGCGCGACCAATGCCTGCGCGGGCTTTGCCCATGCCTATCTTGACCGCGCGCCCATTCTGCTCATCACAGCCGCCAGCGACCCCAGCTTGGCGGGTAGGCACAGCCATCAAGCGCTTGACCTGCAAGCGCTATTTCGTCCCATCAGCAAGTTCACTGCCGAAATCACAGCCGCAAACGCAGTGGCGACGATTCAGCGCGCTTTACAAGCTCTTACAGCCGGACGCCCCGGACCTGCCCACCTGAGCATTCATAATGACGTCGCCCTGCAAGCAGTCGGCGCAAGCCCAGTACCGTGCCAAGCGCTGTTCGCCTCCAACCCAGCCAAGAACCTATCCCAGGCTGCTATCAAGCGCAGCGCCGCATTATTGGCAGACAAAGAACGGCCGGTCATTCTTGCTGGGCTGGGCTTAGAGCCGCAGCAGCCCTATAGGCAACTGCGCCAACTGGCAGAGAAGCTGGGCGCGCCGCTGATTGACAGCCCCAAAAGCAAAGGCGCTTTGTCAGCCGACCATCCGCTATTTGTTGGCACCCTGGGGCTGACTGCCCACGACCCAGCTTACCAGTTTTTGCATGAAGCGGACTGCATCATCGCCGTCGGCTTTGATGTTGTCGAATTGGTCAAGCCTTGGCAGCAAACGCAGCCGCTGATTTGGATTGCCAACTGGGCAAACGACGATCCGCGCATCAACAGCGAAATTGAAATCGTCGCGCCCATCGGCAGCGCGCTGGCAGCGCTGAGCGGCGGCGATTATCACAAGCGCGAAAATTGGGGCGCGGCGCGGGTGGAAAAATACCGCCGCGAACAGATCTTTTCTCACGCGCAGCCGCGCTGCCAGTGCGTCTTGCCACAAGCCTTCCTCGCCGCATTGCGCGAACAATGCCCCGACGACATTATCATCACCACCGATGTTGGGTCGCACAAGATATTTACGGCGCTTCACTGGCAAGCGCGCTTGCCCAATTGTTACTTGGTGTCCAACGGTCTATCGGCGATGGGATATGGCTTGTGCAGCGCCATCGCCGCGGCCAGGGTCAGTCGGCGTCCGGTTGTTTGCATCACCGGCGACGGCGGTCTGGCGATGGTGATGGGAGAATTAGGGCTGCTCGCGGAGCTGCAACTGCCCGTGATTGTCGCCGTGATGAATGATTCGGCGCTTGACCTCATACGTTCGGCGCAAACGCGCCGCGCGCGACAGACATTCGGCACCGAGTTTCGTAATCCCGATTTCGCGCTGATTGCCGCGGGATTTGGCATTGCCTATCGACGCGCCGAAAATCAAGCAGATTGCGTAGAAGCGATAGAGTACGGTTTGGCGAGCGGAAAACCGCTGCTGTTGGATGTGATGATCGACCCAACTGGCTATCAGACGACGCCGACTTCGCCAGCGGCTGCAATGTCACCTGCGCTTCCCAGCAATGTCAAGATACCGTCATGCGGACAAATGTAACGAGGGCGACGAATAGCACTGGAATCAAGCCCAATCCGAGCATGCGCCTGATGACTGGACCTTCTTGCCCAGCCAGCCCCACTGTGCTGCAGCCGACGATGATCTTCGCGGGTGCCAGCACACTGCCAAGCGACGCGCCGGCGGTCTGCCCAGCCAGCGCAATTGGTACGCTCAGCCCCAGCAGTGCCGCAGTCTCTTGTTGCAGCGCGCCAAAAACAACATTGGAGTTGGTATTGCTGCCGGTCATGAATGCGCCCAGCGTACCGATAAAGGGCGCGAACAAAGGATAGAGCGCCACGCTGACAGTCTCGCTGATGCCGCGGGCGATCATCTGCGTCATGCCGGTATGCGTCATCAGCGAAGCCATCGCCACCAAAGCCAGAATGGAAATTGTCGACTTCACAGCCGACTTGCGCACACTCGACCAGATTGCCCGCCATGCGCCGTCGATTTCATAATATCCCGCCCGCCGATAGAGATAGAAGGAGATACAACCAGCATAGAATAATATCGCGCCGGCATGACCAAAGACGCTGATAGCGCGTCCTAATTCTCTTGGCACTTGCCAGCCAAATGCGGTTGACACAGCCGGGAACTCGATGCGGATTAACAAAGAATCGACCAATGCTTCCAACGGCAGAATCAAGTTCGTGGCAAAAGCCAGCGCCAGCAGAATGCCATAAGCTGACAATGCCAGCGCCAGGCTGCGCGACTTGTCGCCATCAGCCAGCTTCGATTTGCCGGCTTTGCCGCGATGAAAGGGCGATAGCACAAACAAGACGCCAACAAGCGCGCCTGCCAGCGCGCCAGTCGTCGCGCCCAGGGTCCACATGCCATTTGTGGCGATCCACCACTGCGTGAATCCCATCGCCGCGCCCACAATGAGCAGCATGGGAATCGAGCGCAAGAAACCATGCCAGCCTGCGCTGACATAGGCGACGAGCGCGCCGCTGAACAAGCAAGCCATGCCCAGGACCAGCGCGGCATCATGCGCTAGGGCTTCGCCGGGCAAACCGGTAACTGCCGTCAATGCCACAAAGGAGGTGCCAAGCGAACCAAATGTAACCGCCCAGCCATGCCCCAGCGACGCCATGATGACCGATTGCGTCGCCGTATAACCCAAGCCCACCAGCAAAGGCGCAACCACAGCGATTGGCACGCCGAAGCCGCCCACGCCTTGCAGCAAAGAAACAAAAATCCAGCTGATAAGCAGGCTTTGCGCGGCGCGGTCGGATGTGAGCCGCGGCAGACTTTTTCCAATCAAAGCGACCGTGCCAGCTTCATAAGTTACGTTATAAAAGAACAGCGCCATCCAAACGATATACAGCACATCAACCGCCAAGAGAATCGACTTGCCGATTGCCACGACAACCAACTGCATATCGCCGCCATAGACGGTAAGCGAGAGCGCCAATGCGGTAAGGAAACCAGCCGAGCCCGCGCGGCTACCGCCCCATCCCAGCCCGACCATCAGCGCCAGAACAGCCAGCACTGGCAGCAGCGCCAAGAACCAGTTAAGCAGCGTCAATTCCACGCCAGCATTCCTCCCGCGCCTGTTTTATGCCTTGGCAGCAAGCGCGATGTCCGGTCGGCGGCGGTAGAAGCCAGTTGCCTCTTGGAAGGCATAAGCCAATTGCAGCAGCTCGAAATCCGCGCGCGGCCGCCCGACAATCTGCAAGCCCACCGGCAGCCCAGCGTCCGTGAAACCGCATGGCACCGAAATCGCCGGCAAGCCTGTCAGCGTGATGTAAGCGCAGCTCATCATCCAGTCGATATAGGTATTCATCTTTGCGCCGTTGACTTGTTCAGGGTATTCCCATTCGACCGGGAAAGGCGGCGTCTGCGCAGTTGGCAAGAGCAAGAATTCGTATATTTCCAAAAAGTCGCGCACCCGCTGATAGAGTTCCGTTCGCTTGGCTTGGGCGCGGCTGATGTCCATGGCGCTCAAACCCTTGCCAAGCGCCACATTCCAGCGGATTGTTTCCTTGAAGCATTCTTCGCCAAATTCGGCAAATGGCTCGGCAAAAGACAGCTCGAAGCCCCAGGCGCGCAAGGTCTGGAAGATCTCGTAAGCATCGCTGAAGTCGGGCGCGGCCTCCGCGACAATGCAGCCTAATTCAGTGAATATCGGCAGTTGTTTTTCTAGCGCGCGCCTGACCACCGGCTCGACCGGCAGCTCGCCCAAATCAGGGCTCCAGGCAATGCTTACCCCCGCGAAGTCGCGTTCCAGCGACTGCTCGAAATGCGAACCCGGCTGTTGTATGGCGATGGGCGAACGCGAGTCGTAGCCGGCCATGGCGCGCAGCATCAGCGCGACATCTTGCACGGTGCGCCCCATAGGTCCGTCGACCCCCAGCGTGGACCAGGCATTCGCCGCTGGGTAGCTCGGCACGCGCCCGGGCGAGGGACGGAAGCCGACGACGTTGCAGAAACTAGCTGGATTGCGCAAGGAGCCGCCCATGTCGCTGCCGTCGGCGATGGGAATCATGCCGGCAGCCAGCGCCACCGCCGCGCCGCCGCTGCTGCCGCCGCAGGTCTTGGAAAGGTCATAAGGATTGACTGTCGCGCCAAAGACCGGATTGAAAGTGTGCGAACCAGCGCCGAATTCCGGCACGTTGGTTTTGCCCAGCGTTACACAGCCAGCTTGTTTCAAACGCGCGATGTGCAAGTCATCAATGTCCGGCACATGATTGGCATAAATCGGCGAACCCGACGTGGTGACGATGCCTTTGGTCTGCGCCAGGTCTTTGTGCGCGATAGGCAGCCCGTGCAGCGGACCCAATTCCTCGCCGCGGGCCCGCCGCGCGTCAGCCGCTCTTGCTAAATCCAGCGCCATTTCCGGCAAATAGGTGACGATGGCATTCAACTGCGGGTTGAGCGCATCAATTTGCTGCAGGTGCGCTTGCAGCGCCTCGACAGCCGAAACTTCGCCGCGCCGAATCAAGCCCGCCAGTTCAACCGCCGTCATCCAATTGAGTTCATTCATCATTTTTTTCCATCATTCTTTACTCTTCATTCTTTTTCATCATTCTAATCCCTAGTCCCATCATTCTTATCCGCGGCCCACGAAGGGCATCTTGTTCGCCATGACTGTCATCGAGAGCACGTTTGCCTCGAGCGGCAGGTTTGCCATGTACAGAACCGCCTGCGCGATGTGGCTAGCGTCAATCTGCGGCTCGACCGCCTGCGCGCCGCCGCGCGCCTCGAGGCGCTTCTGATTCTCTTCGGACATTTCGGTGCGGGCATTGCCAATATCAATCTGACCGCAGGCGATATCAAAAGCTCTGCCTTCCAGGGCGGTCGCTTTTGTCAAGCCAGAGAGGGCGTGTTTGCTGGCAGTATAGGCGGCGTTGCCTGGGCGCGGCTTTTGCGCCGAAATCGAGCCGTTGTTGATGATTTTGCCACCCTGCGGCTGCTGGGCTTTCATCAAGCGAAAGGCTTCTTGCAAGCACCAAAACGCGCCGTTGAGATTGACATCCATGACCGACAGCCAATCTTCGGCGTCGACTTCGTGCAATGGGCTGCCCCGCCCACTCATGCCGGCGTTGTTGAAGAGCACATCCAAGCGGCCGAAGCGTTCTTTGATTGTGGCAAATAGCTGCCCGACAGCATTGCGGTCGCGCACATCCAAAGCCGTGATGAGCCCACGGTCGCTGGCGACGCCGGCCATGCTGCGGGTTTCGATCAATTTGTGTTCGCGTCTGCCCGCCAATATAAGGGTATAATCCGCTTCCCAAAATGCCAGAGCTGTTGCCCGGCCAATGCCCGATCCCGCGCCTGTTATCAAGGCGATGCGCGCTTTCTTAGTCATGCAACTGTCCTCCCTACCTAAATTCCGCCAAGTGTAGTCCTCGCGCGCGGGCATGTCAATTTATGACAAGTTACTTCTGTGATGAAAAATATGATGCAAAATTGCAGCAATTGCGCTGGCTGACAGGCTTGCGGTATGATTTGCGCGAATATACTTGCCGCGGGAGGGTTGCACATGCGATTGGCTTGCTGCGTCTGGGCATTAACAGCGCCGGAACAGGACATACTGCGCCAAGCGCGCGATTTGGGCTTCCGATGGATTGATGTGCAGCCGGGCAACTTACGCGCGCCAGAGAATCGCGCTTTGGCTAGCGAACTGGGTCTGCGGGTTTCTTGCCTGGGCGCTGCCTTCGCGCTGCCCGCCGGCGCAACCTTGGACCAGCCGGACCGCCACCTGCGAGCGCAGGCGCTTGAACATGTTCGCGCAGCGCTGCAACATGCAAAAGAATTAGCTGCCGACACGGTCTATGTGATACCCGGCCTGGACGACAGCGGTGCCGGGCTAGGCAGGTATGGCGGCAGTCTGCTTGAACTCGCCGAATACGCCAGCGGGCTTGGCATTCGGCTAGCGCTTGAGCATTTCCCCGGCACAGCCTTGCCCACCGCCAAATCTACATTGGACTTCATTAAAGGTCTTGGACATGCCAACCTGTTCTTGTTATACGACAGCGGGCATATCCAAATGACTGACGAGGATCCGGTCGCTGTTATCCACGCGGCAGGGGATAGGCTGGCTTATGTGCATTTTGACGACAATGATGGCGCGGGCGACTTGCACTGGGCGCTGCTGGACGGCGTCATGACCGCGCAGAGCTTGAATGCCACCTTGCGGGCGCTGTATGACATTGGCTATGCTGGCGCGGTAAGCCTGGAATTAAGCCCGGCGCTTGACAATCCCGTCGACTCGCTAGCGCGGAGCCGCGCAAGGCTGCTCGGCGCGATGCGCGGGAGCGGATAGTCGCGCATATATGTTCCCATTTTTTCAATTTGCAAAATATCGCGGGACTTAGTATATTTTGGCAGGCGCGGTGTCTGATGGGCATTGGAGAGAAGCTTTGCCAATATGCCCGTTTCACAATGCGCAGAAGTATCGGCAGCAAACAATTATCGTTTCGTTTCCAAATGAAAGGAGAATCTTGTGTTTAAGAGAGCGACCTTCTTGTTGCTTGCGATGGTCATCTTGTTAGCGGCGCTGCCGCTTTCGATGACGGTTTCGGCGCAAAACCCTGATTGCGAGGGCGATGTAACATTGACCTATTGGCATCACTGGGGCGGCAACCGCATTCCTTTACAGGAGCAGCAAGTCGCTGCCTTTGAAGACGCCAATCCGGGCATTTGCGTGGACAATATCTTCCTGCCTTGGGATAATCGCTTGCAGAACCTGCTGGCTGCAATCGCCGCCGGCAACCCGCCCGATGTAACGATGTTCGGCCGGCATGACCTGCCCTTCTTCGCCGCGACCGAGTCCATTATTCCGTTGGACGATTACATGGCGGCTGATGGCATCGACCCCGCGATTTTCCATCCCTCGGAATTTGCCGGTACGCAATTCAACGGCAAGACCTGGATGCTGCCATTGCCGGGCGGCGGCGCATTCGCCATTGCCTGGTACAACACCGACCACTTCGCCGAAGCTGGCATCGAAGAATTCCCGCAGACTTGGGACGAAATGCTGGAAGTCGCCGAGGCTTTGCGCATGGGCGACGGCAGTTTCCTGGAGCGCGTCGGCTTCAATGCGCAGTCGGTTACGGGCTTCCCCTTCCTCGCTTGGCTGAATGCCAATGGCCAGACCTGGATTAGCGAAGATTCGCGCACCATCACCATCAACAATGAAGCCGGTGTCCAGACTCTGGAATTCATGCAGGCGATGGCGGAAATCAATTACGGCATTGAAGAGTTGAACGCCTTCTGGGAAATGTCGGGCGAGTTCGACCAAGGTCCGCTGATTCAAGGACTGGTTTCGATTGAGTCCAACGGCTCTTGGACGCTCTTCCAGCTGGAAGACCATGCCGAGACGCTGAATTACGCCGTCGCGCCAATTCCTTATGGTCCCAGCGGCAGCGCAGATCGCCGCGGCGGGGCGCATGGTGGCTGGGGATATATGGTTCCCAAAAATGCCGCTCATCCCGACGAAGCCTGGCAATTGGTCAAATGGCTGACCACCGAAATCGAGGGCAAGGGTGCCTGCTGGTTTATCCAGCAGCAGCAACGTCCCTCGCCGCTGGTCGATTGCAATGGCTACGAGAAAGACGGCGAAGTGCATCCGCGCGCGGAATCGATTTTGGGCGTCGCCGCGCTGGACTATCTGGTGCCAGTCGCGCCGGTCCAGCCGGAAGCCAACCAAATCCTGGACCGCATGGTTGATGATGTGCTCTTCGGCGATAAAACCATCGAAGACGCGCTGGCCGATGCCGAAGCCGAGATTCAAGAATTGCTCGACACATTCTGGGAAGAATACAGTTAAATCCAGCCAAAGCTGGGAAACTGGCAATACGAAGGGGCGGCGCGCAGCTGCCCCTTCATACAGAGACACTTCCAAAGACACTTCCAGAGACTCGGCAATCTCGGCGACCCAGCAATCTAGCGAACTCTGCGAATTGGCGGGTTATTTCAAGGTCTAATCAATGGCAACAGCATTTGGCTCGCAGTTCAGCGCCTTGCGCGGCAAAAGGCGCGAGCGCTGGAACGATCTTTCGCCCATGCGCAAACGAGAGGCGAAGATGGGTTTGCTCTTCATCAGCCCTTGGATCGTCGGTGTGCTTTTGTTTGCGCTCTTCCCCTTCATCGCGTCATTGCTGCTCAGCTTCACCAAATACAACATCGTGCAACCGCCAGAGTGGATAGGCGCCGAGCATTATGTACACATCTTCACTGACGACCCGCTTTTCTTGAAATCGCTGCGCAACACAGGCGTATATGTCGGCGGCTCGGTCGCGATTCGCATCGTGCTCGGTTTTGCTTTGGCGCTGCTGTTGAATACCAAAGTTCGCCTCTTGGGGCTGTGGCGGACCCTGTTTTATTTGCCCTCTGTTGTGCCTATCGTGGCTCTATCCGTGATTTGGCTATACGTGCTGAATGCGCGCGCTGGCTTGCTCAATTCCCTGCTCTACTCCATCGGCTTGCCGCGTGTGCGCTGGTTCGCCGATCCCGATTATGCCATGCTCGCCTTCCTTATCATGAGCACGACCTGGGTCGGCGTGACGATGGTTATTTTCCTGGCTGGTTTGCAAGGCATCCCCGAAGAGTATTACGACGCCGCTAAAATTGACGGCGCGAATATGTGGCAGCGTCTCTGGCGCGTTACCATTCCGCTGATGACCCCGACCATTTATCTGAACGTGCTCATCAATATCATCGGCGCTTTTCAAGTTTTCGCGCAGATATTTATCATGACCGGCGGCGCGCCCAGGGACGCGACGCGCACCTATGTCTTGCATCTGTTTGACCACGCCTTTCAATATCTGCCGCCACAGATGGGCTATTCGTCGGCGCTGGCTTGGATCTTGTTCATGATTATTTTCGCCTTTACCGCTGTCATCGTCGCGACATCGCAACGTTGGGTCTTCTATCAAGGTGGGGAATCGGACTAATGGTTTCTGCGTCAGCGACTCAAACCATCCTCGAAAGCGACATCTTCATCCGCGCGACGCGTTTGCTGGGGCGCGCCTTGCTCTATCTCTTGCTCATCGTCATGAGTTTATGGTTCTTGGCACCGCTGTTTTGGATGTTCATGTCCTCATTTATGCCTCTTGATCAGGTCGGCGTCTTCCCGGTGCAGTGGATTCCGCGCGTATGGCAGCCGGAAAATTACAGCGAGGCGCTGCGATTCTGGAACTTCGGCACAACTTTCCGCAATACCATGTTCATCACAATTGTTTCGCTCATCGGCGATATCGGCTCTTGCACGATTGTGGCTTATGGCTTCGCGCGCTTTCGTTTCCCATTTCGCGACGCGCTCTTTTTGATTTTGCTAGCGACATTGATGCTGCCCTTCGCCGTGCGTTTGATTCCGGTCTATGCCGCTTACGATGCCATCGGCTGGATCGATACTTTCTATCCGCTGATTGTGCCAAGTTTCTTTGGCAACGCTTTCTACATATTTATCTGTCGGCAATTTTTCCTGGGCATCCCGCAAGATTTGATCGACGCGGCGAAGATTGACGGTGCCAGCGAAATCCGTATTTTCATGCAAGTTATGGTTCCCCTCGCCAAGCCCGCCATCGTGGTCATCGCCATCTTGAGCTACCAGAATAGTTGGAACGATTTCCTCGGTCCCTTGATTTATCTAAAAGATCCGGATTTGCATACACTCGCCATTGGTTTGTACAAATTCACCTCGCTGCCCGGCCAGGGCGGTATTTACAATCAGCAGATGGCGGCATCGACTATGATGGTCGTGCCGGTGCTAATAGTCTTCTTCTTGTTCCAAAAGCAATTCATCCAGGGCGCGAACTTATCGGGCATGAAAGGCTGAGCAGCATTAAGTTTTCAGGGGACGCTTATGCGCGTCACGAGCTTCTCAGCGCTTTTCGCGCGCGCTTGGTCTATACAAGCGCGTGGCGACAAATCTTGTGTCGCCACAGCATATTTGACTTATACTTAACCTAATGATTGCTATGCCGAGACCGGGCTTACTGGAGAAGAAAATGCAGGGTTTCACTCAATTTACTCACCTGAGCGACAAACAGAGACAGCAATTCCGCGACGAAGGTTATCTTATTGCGCGCGCGGCGCTTGATGCGGACATGATTAGCCGCCTAATCGAAGCCGGCGACCGCGTCATCGCCAGTCAAGAAAGACTGAATCGCTATACCACGCATGGCGGGATTTACGACGGCTATCGAAATTGCATCACGCTGGACGACGCGTTTATTCCCCTGCTGACTAACGAGGTCGCCCTGCCGTTGGTGATTCAACTGCTGGGCTCCAACTTGCAGCTTTCGACCAGCCACTTGATATACCGCCATCCGGACCCGCCCGGCACGCCCGACAGCTCGCGCAAGCCAGGTTGGCACCGCGACAATGGCCGCACGCAACTGGACCTGGGACAAGACAAGTATCCTCGCATCGGCTTGAAATGCGCCTTTTATCTGACTGACCTTAGCCAACCGCAGTCCGGCGTAACCATGCTGTCGCCGGGCAGCAACAAACTCACCCAGCGAATCGAGATTCCAGCCGGAAAAGCCGACCCCGCCAATGCCATCGAGCCGCTGCTGAACCCGGGTGATTGCGTCATCTTTGAATACCGCACTTGGCACGCTGGCGCGCCCAATTTTACCGACATCACGCGCAAGGCAATCATGATTGGCTACGCCTATCGCTGGCTAAAGCCGATGGATTATATCAAGCAGCAGATTGAATTTGTCGACAAACTCAATGCTACCGAAAAATACCTGGTCGGCGAAGAAATAGACAAAACGCTCGAATTCCAGCCGCAGGGCGGACGAAACCCCTTGAACGATTGGTGCGAAGAATACGGCGTATTGCCCGATCGCCTTGGCGATTAGCGCATGAAAACGACATCCGAACGATATCCGATAGAAACATTGATACATTGACAAGGAAATATTGAAACAAGTACCAGGCGGAGTCGATAATGAAACAAGCCAATCAAATCCCCAGAATGACCAGCGAAGCTTTTTCCGCCGCCATTCGCCCGCCCAAAACCATCCGCGTCGACAGCGATTTGGTCATCGTCGGCGGCGGCTTGGCAGGCACCTGCGCCGCTATCACCGCGGCGCGCGCCGGCATCAAAGTAACGTTGGTGCAAGACCGCCCCGTGCTCGGCGGCAACGCCAGCAGCGAAGTGCGGCTTTGGGCATTGGGTGCCACATCGCACATGGGCAATAACAACCGCTGGGCGCGCGAAGGCGGCGTCATCGACGAAATACTGGTCGAAAACACTTACCGCAATAAAGAAGGCAACTCGCTAATCTTCGACACGGTGCTGCTGGAGAAGGTCATTGAAGAAGACAATATCACGCTGCTGCTCAATACAGCTGCGGTCAGCGTGAGCAAATCCGACAGCGCGACGATTGAATCGGTAACAGCCTTTTGCAGCCAGAATTCGACGCAGTACGAATTATTTGCGCCGCTCTTCTGCGACGCCTCTGGGGATGGCATTGTCGCCTTTCAAGCTGGGGCGGCTTTTCGCATGGGGGCCGAAGCGCGCGCCGAATTCGGCGAAAAATTCGCGCCCAGTGACGAATATGGCTATCTGCTGGGGCACTCAATATATTTCTATAGCAAGGATGTCGGCGAGCCAGTCAAGTTTGTACCACCGAGCTATGCGCTGGAAGACATCACCCAGATTCCGCGCTTCCGCAGTTTCAACACGGCGATTGACGGCTGCCGCCTCTGGTGGATTGAATATGGCGGTCGCCTTGACACCGTTCACGAAACCGAGACGATAAAGTGGCAATTGTGGAAAGTTGTCTACGGCGTCTGGCACTACATTAAGAACTCGGGCCAGTTCCCCGATGCCAAAAACCTAACTCTGGAATGGGTCGGGCAGATACCGGGCAAGCGCGAAAGCCGCCGTTTTGAAGGCGATTATATGATGGTACAGCAAGATATCATCGAGCAGCGGCAGCATTACGACGCGATCTCCTTCGGCGGCTGGTCCATCGACCTGCACCCAGCCGATGGCGTTTTCAGCGAGCGGCCCGGCTGCGACCAGTGGCATGCCAAAGGTGTCTATCAAGTCCCATATCGTACGCAGTACAGCAAAAACATTCGCAACCTCTTCATAACTGGGCGCATCATGAGCGCTTCGCACGTCGCCTTTGGCTCCACCCGCGTGATGCTGACATTGGCTTCGGCGGCGCAGTCCGTGGGCATGGCGGCAGCGCTCTGCATCCAGCATCAGCTACTGCCGCGCGACATCGCCGCTGCGGACATGGTCAAGCTGCTGCAGCGCGATTTGCAAGCCGTGGGACAATATATTCCCCAACATAGGCTGGACGATGACAATAATCTTGTCCGTCAAGCCAGGGTGACGGCATCCAGCAAATTCTGCCTGGAAGCGCTGCCCGACAACGGACCTCGCTTCACATTGGACCGCCCTTACGCGCAGATGATTCCCATGCAGCGCGGGCTTCTGCCGCGCATGTGCATCACAGTTGATGTCGACGCGCCCACCCAACTAGACTTAGAGTTGCGCCTTAGTTCCAAGCCGGACAATCATAGCCCGGACATTATCGCGAAGACCTGCCGCGTCGAGCTCGAGGCAGGTGAAAAGCAAGATGTCGATTTGGACTTCGCGCAAACGCTTGACCATGACTGCTATGTCTTTGTACACGTAATGCGGAACCCGCTTGTTCATCTGCATCTGAGCGAGCAGCGCCTTACGGGTTTGCTCGCGCTGAGCCACCGGCGGACGCAGCAGCCAGAACATGACATCGGCGTCGAGAGCTTCGAGTTTTGGACGCCGCTGCGCCGCCCCCAGGGACAGAACATTGCCATGCGCTTTATGCCGCCGGTGAACGGCTTCGACCCGCAGAATATCTGTAATGGGCTCGCCCGCCCGACCGCGCAAAGCAATGCCTGGGTCGCCGCGCCTGATGACCCAGAGCCGGCGCTGGAGATCGAATGGCGGCTGCCGCAGAGCATTAGCGAGCTTGTCTTGATGTTCGATACCGACTGGGATCACCCCATGGAAACGAGCCTATGGAGCCATCCCGAAGATGTGATGCCCTTTACGGTAAAGGACTACCGCTTGACTGATGGCAATGGCCGGGTCTTCGCGCAGCTAGCGGACAACCACCAGACAATCAACAGAATAAAGTTCGACGAGCCGATTGAAACCGACCGCTTGCGCGTGGAGGTCCTCGCCTGTCAAGGCGATGCGCCAGCCGCAATCTTTTCGGTGCTCTGCTATGAATAGCCCTGTGAATTCAATCGAGAATAGTCGATGGTAAGCGATGTTAAATGATGGTAAACGATAGAGAAATCTACTTTTTTGACCTCAATGGTTTCCTTGTGCTGCGGGGCGCATTGTCCCAGCAGGAAGTCGCAGAAATCAACGCTGGCATCGACGCTTTGCTGCCTATGCAGCCCGGCGAATGGAACGGTTATGTGCATGGGCACAACTTCGGCGACAACGATGGCTTGAACTTGCAGCAGATTTATGAAGGCGGCGCGGCCTTCGAGGCGCTAATTGACCACCCAGCTTGGATCGAAAAGGTCAAGTTTTTTGTCGGCGGCGCGGATACCTTTGATTACAATCATGGACCGCTGTTCATCGACGAATGCTTCGCCAATATCCGTGGTCCGGGCGAGGCAATCGGTTTGCACAGCGGCGGCCACGAAGGCACAAAACGCACGCAATTCCGTTTCTACAACGGCCGATTCCATTGTGGGCAGATCAATATCTTGATGGCATTGACGGATATCGGAGCTGGCGACGGCGCGACTATGGTCGTGCCGGGCAGCCACAAATCCCACTTCCCCCATCCCGACAGCGAGAAACATCGCATGCTCGGCGAAGAGGCTTCGGTTGACAAGGTGGAAGGCGCTATCGAGATTCAGATGAAAGCCGGCGATGCCCTATTATTTGTGGATTCGCTATGTCATGGCTCCGCCGAGCGGCGCAACCCGGGCGACCGGCGGATTATCGTCTTCCGTTATGGGCCGTCCTGGGGCAGCTCCCGCCATGGCTATCAAGCGTCACCAGCGCTAATCGAGCGCCTGAGTCCGCAACGAAGGCAAATCGCGCGCCCGCAAAGCCCGCTGATTCCGCAATAATCACGCTCAGGCTTGCAGCGCTTGCAGGCGCTTTTCGTCCAATTCGACGCCAAGACCCGCGCCTTGCGGCAATTCATAGCTGCCGCCGCTGCAGACTAGCGGCGCTTTCAGCAGCGTATTGGCAATTTCGAAGACCGGCGGCTGATATTCCAAGAGGTATAAGTTGGGTATGGCTGCCGCAGTATGCAAGGTCGCGGCGATGCAAATGCCCAAGCCCACGCTCAAATGCGGTGCCATGAGCACGTTGAAGGCTTCCGCCATGCTTGCGATTTTGACCACTTCCGAGATGCCGGCTCTGCCGACATCGGGCTGCAGAATGTCGGCGGCTTTTTGCATCAACCAGGGGCGGAATTGATAGCGCGTGCGCTCGGTCTCGCCGATGGCGACTGGGATGGCGATGGCGCTTGCCAGCTGCGCGTGAGAGGCGATATCTTCCGGATTGATTGGCGCTTCAAAGAAGCCCGCATCCAGTTCTTCGAGGTGTTTGCCCAGGCGTATCGCTTCATCAAGACCGTAGACCCAGTGCGCGTCCAGCAGCAGCGTCGCGTCATCGCCCAATGCCACGCGCAGCGCCTCAAGGCTCTGCGCATCCGCCCGCGCGCCATGCCCAGCCGCCAGCTTAAAGGCATTAAAGCCCTTGTCGACAAAGGATAAGGCGAGCTCGACGCGTTCCGCCGCTGTTGGCTTTGGCAAGCCAGAAACATAACATGGCACCGAGGCGCGATATGCCCCGCCAAGCAGTTGATAGACCGGCTGGGCAAGCATCTTCCCGCGCAGGTCCCATAGCGCGGTATCGCAGGCGCTGATAGCATCGAGCATGAAACCGCCATAATATCCGCGCTCGCGCATCAAATCGTACATGACGTTCCACAGCACATTGCCAGCTAGCGCGTCCTTGCCGATGAGGGCGGGTGCCAGCAGCTGCTCGACGATGACTTGCACAGTTTCCGGCGCGACCGGTGCCAGCGCCTCGCCCCAGCCGATTAGGCCGTCGTCTGTTGTCACCTTGACAAAAGCCGTCTCGAAATAAGCCGAATAAAGCGCGCGGTATGGCGGGCGCAAGAAATAAGCCTGCGGGTTGACTGCGGCGGGCAGGCTGCCCAAGTAGGCTTCGTCGCGCTTGATGCGGACGGGCAAGGCTTCAACTTTGCTTATGCGCATGATGTTTTTCCTAGTATCGCCATAGCAGTTGCATGAGTTGCTATTATACCAGCTAGCGGCGCGTATGCGCTAAAATACAAACAGGCGAACAGGCGCGACAGAGCCAATGTAGATCCGCTCAAATGTAAGCGTATTTCGCGGTGCTCGCGGCGGCGGTTCAATCACCCACGATTTTGCACCCAAATTGTAGGGACGAGCCGCGACTCGCCCCTACAATTTGTCAGTTTGATGATTAATTTGACAGTTATGGATTTTGCTGCGATTGCCCTGGTCCTTGCCAGGTTTCGGCTTGACTAAGGATTGTCGCTCCATTAAAATTCTCTAGCGCAAAATTATGCGGGACATTTGATGTTCGAATCATTATCACAGCGACTGGATACAGCCTTCGAAGGCTTGCGCAAGGGCGGCACCGTCAAGGAAGCTGACGTCAAAATCGCCATGCGAGAAGTGCGCATGGCATTGTTAGAAGCCGATGTCGCCTTGCCAATTGTGAAGGATTTCATCAAGTCGGTGCGCGAGCGCGCCATCGGCGAGGAAGTCCATAATGCGCTCAAGCCAAGCGAGCAGGTTGTCAAGATCATCCACGAAGAACTGGTCGAGATGCTTGGCGACGCCGGGCGCTTGAGCTTCAGCGGCAGCGTCAAACCCCATGTCCTTATGCTCGTGGGCTTGCAAGGTTCTGGCAAGACAACCAATGCCGCGAAGTTGGCGCTGCGCTTGCGTGGCGAAGGCCGCAAGCCATTCATGATCGCCGCCGATACTTACCGTCCCGCCGCGGTTGATCAGTTGGTTACGCTGGCAAAACAAATTAACGTTCCCTATTATGAAGAAGGCACCCGCGCCAAACCGCCGGCCATCGTCAAGCGCGGTATCAAAGCCGCTAAAGACGCCAATACCGACATCGTCATTATCGACACGGCCGGCCGCCTGCAGATTGACGCCACTTTGATGCAAGAGCTTGAAGATATCAAGCGCATTGCCAAGCCTGCGGAAATTCTCTTGGTCGCGGATGCCATGACCGGGCAAGAAGCGGTCAATATCGCGCGCGGGTTTAATGAGCGCCTCGGTATTTCGGGCTTGGTCTTGACCAAGGTTGATGGCGACGCCCGCGGCGGCGCGGCGCTCTCTATGCGCTCGGTAACAGGTGTGCCCATTAAATTCATGGGCACGGGGGAAAAAGTCAGCGCGGACACGCTCGAGTTGTTCCATCCCGACCGCATCGCCCAGCGCATCCTGGGCATGGGCGACATCATGTCGCTTATCGAGAAGACTGAATCGGTCTACGAGGAAGAAGAAGCGCTGCGACTGCAAAACAAGATCATGAAGAACGAGTTCACCTTGCAGGACTTCCTTGATCAATTGCAGAAAATCAGGCGGATGGGGCCGTTGAGCAAGGTAATGGGCATGATACCGGGCATGTCCAAACTGCAGATGCAAGCGGAATTTGACAACGACGACATCGAAAAGCGCATCAAAAAAGTTGAAGCGATCATCAATTCCATGACGCCACAAGAACGCCAGCATCCGCGCATGCTCAAAGCCAGCCGCAAACGCCGGATTGCCAGCGGCAGCGGCGTCGAGGTGCGGGATGTGAACGATTTGCTGAAGCAGTTTCGTCAAATGAGCAAACTTATGACTCAAATCAGCCGAGGTAGAATACCTAATATTCCTGGCTTGAACTTATAGCCGGCCAAAGGGAGAACAACAAATGGTAAGGATTCGCTTGCGCCGACAAGGCTTGAAACGGCAGCCCAGCTATCGCATCGTCGTAACTGACCAGCGCAAGGCGCGCAATGGCAGCTACCTGGAAAACATTGGCTACTATAACCCGCGTACGCGCCCAGCCACCGAGCTTATCGTTGAAGAGCGCGCGCTTTATTGGCTGAGCGTCGGCGCGCAGCCGAGCGACGCCGTGCGCCGCTTGATGAACCACACCGGGACCTGGGAGCGATTCCAGCGTTTGAGCGCGGGCGAGTCCATGGAAGACCTTGTCAAAGAAGCGGAAAGCGCGCAAAAAGAGTTGCCCAGCCCGAAAACAAATTACCCTGCGCCCGGCGACGGCGAAAGCAAAATCAAAGCGCGTGAAGCCAAGCGACTCGCCAGCGAAGAAGCAGCGGGCAGCGCCAACTGATGGCAAGTGACCGTCCCAAAATGATCGAAGAAGAACTTGTTCAATACATCGCGGAGAACCTTGTCAAACATCCGGAACAAGTTAATTTGTCGCGGCGGGAAAGCGGCCGCACTGTCGTCTTGGAACTATCGGTCGCTTCGGAGGATATGGGGCGCGTTATCGGGCGCAGCGGCCGCGTAGCCAACGCGATACGCGCGCTGCTGCGGGCTGTCCCGAGCAACGAAGAGAGCAGCGAACGCTACCGACGCCGAGTCATCCTTGAAATCGAATAAGACGCCGCATAAAAGCAATTCCGACAGTCCAAAACATATTGTTGTTGGCGAGATTTTGCGCCCCCACGGCGTGCGCGGCGAAGTGCGCATGCGCCTCAACACCGACTACCCCGAGCATCTGGCAAGTCTAAAATCGCTTTTCCTCGCTAACTCCGCCGACGATGCCAAGCTCAGCGAGGTCGAGCTGCAAAATGTTCGCTTCCACAAAGCCTATGCCCTGCTAACGCTCGCTGGCTGCCGCAGCCGCGAAGAAGCTGATAAACTGCGCGGCAAACTGGCGCTAATCGCAATGGAAGACGCGATTCCGCTGCAGCCCGGCGAGTATTATCTTTCACAACTTATTGGCATGTCTGTGCGCGACCGCGGGCGACCGATAGGCGTCGTGGAAGAAGTTTTGCAGACCGGTGCCAATGATGTCTACGTTGTGCGCAGTGACGTATACGGGCAGGTGCTTTTGCCGGCGCATGAAGAGACGATCCAATCAATCGACTTCGAAAACAAGGTCATCAGCATGGTCTTGCCCGACGGATTGTTGGACGATGGGTGATAGTTATAGTTGTATAGTCCCCTGTAATCGCATAAAAATATATGAACCCCGCCGCTCGGCGGCAGCGTTGAAGACCTAGGAATGTCGCGCACACAGAAAATAACATGTCTTCTCGTCGCATGTGCGCCGCGGTTTATACATTTATTTGTTAATCCTAGAAGCAAGTCCCATTGAAGCAAGCCCAACGTGTAGTCATGCAAATCCAAAATGGATGGACTTGTAGGGCTTGTCCGCTATTAGATGCAAATTCATCAGTTCCCGACCTAATTTTCAGCTTCCATCGCTTTGCGGCAATTGACCAGTGTGAATGCCATTCCTAACTTGACAAAAAAAATCGCTTGCTGATATGCTGTTGAGGCAGACAAAACAGCAACGGTCGCGCATGCAAGTAAACGAAGAACAGCAGTACTGGCTGGGTTTGCACCTGATTCCCCAGTTTGGCAAGGCGAAGCTCAGCATGCTGCGGACGCGCATCCCGTCTGTGGAGCAGCTCTGGCGCGAACCCGATGACAAGCTGCTGCGCTTGGACTTGCCGACAAAATTGCTACGTCAGTTTATCGCCGGGCGCAAATCTATCGACCTGCAGCGGGAGATGGACAAGGTTCAGCAAGCCGGCGCGCATATCGTCACAATCGACGATCCAGCATATCCGCCGCTCTTGCGCGAGATTGCCGATCGCCCGCTGGTCTTGTATGTCAAGGGTACGCTCGGGCAGCCGGGCGACAAGTCAATCGCAATAGTTGGCACGCGCAAGCCGAGCATATATGGCTGGGAAGCAGCGTGTAACCTGGCGCGCGATTTGGCGCGGCATCATGTTTTGGTTGTATCCGGCTTGGCGCATGGCATAGATTCCGCCGCGCACCGCGGCGCGCTGGACGCGGGCCGTACCATCGCGGTGATGGGAACGGGAATCGACCGCGTTTATCCCGCCGAAAATAGCGATTTGGCGCAGGAAATCACGACTAAGGGCGCGCTCATTACCGAAATGCCAATCGGCACGGCACCGATAGGCAAGAATTTCCCGCAGCGCAATCGCCTAATCAGCGGCTTGTCCCTCGGCGTACTGGTCGCGGAAGCGCCAGAAAAAAGCGGTGCCTTGAACACGGTCAGTCATGCAATCGACCAGGGACGAGATGTTTTTGCGCTGCCGCACAATATCTACAGCAAGAACGGAATCGGCACCAACGCCTTGATTCAAGACGGCGCTAAGCTGGTGATGGATGTCAGCGATGTGCTGCAAGAGTTGAAAATGACCCATATTCACGCGCAGGCAAGGCAGGCAGAGCAAACGAGAATTGAGCCCGAGCGAGTTCAGCCGGAAAATGATACGGAATCCATGATTTTGCAGTTGCTTGGCGCGGACCCCATTCACATCGACGTCATCGTGCGCCAGACCAATTTGTCCACATCGGCGGTCTCCGGCTCCCTAACCATGCTGGAGCTAAAAGGACTTGCCGAGACAGCAGGTCCTATGCAATACTGTCGGGCGCGCTAGCCAGGCACTGACGAAAGCAGGATATTGTGAAACATTTCTACGCGCTAATCGCCGCCGGCGGACATGGCACGCGCCTATGGCCCATGAGCCGCGCGCAAATGCCAAAGCAGATGCTGCCACTCATTGATGATCACTCTATGTTCCGCACCAGTGTCGAGCGGATTGCCGACCTGTTTGCGCCACAAGACATATTTGTCGTGACGGGCAAAGATTACGCCGAGGATTTGCGCCAGGAAGCGCCTCATATCCCGCCTGATAATTTCATTATTGAACCTTATGCCAAGAATACCGCGCCTGCGCTTGCCTTGGCTATGGCAACCATTCAAGCGCGCGATCCAGAGGCAACTGTCGCGATTTTGACAGCCGACCACCACATTGCCAATCCCGTCAAATTCCGCAGCGTCCTAAAAGCCGCCAGGCAAATCGCCCAAGATGGCACAATCGTTACTTTGGGCATCAAGCCCTTGCATCCAGCCACCGGCTACGGCTACATTCAGCAAGGTGCGCCCATCACAGAAGTTGATGGCTGCACGATTTATCAATCGAAGCGCTTTACCGAGAAGCCGGATATCGTGCGCGCGACGCAATTTCTCGCTTCGGGGCAATACAGTTGGAATTCCGGCATGTTTATCTGGAAGGTCAGCAGCGCGATGTGGGCTTTTGAACTGTTCCAACCCGCCATTTACGCGATGTGCAGCTATCTCCAGTCCGCCCTTGGCGCGCCCGATTATCAGCGCAAGCTAGATGGCATTTGGAATTCCATGCCCAAGCTATCCATAGATGTGGCGATTATGGAGAAAGCCGATAACATTGCCGTAATCCCCATCGACATCGGCTGGAGCGATATTGGCAGTTGGTCGTCCTTGTATGATATCCTGCCGCAAGACAGTTTTGGCAACTGCATCAAGGGGGACGCGAGCGACAATCGGGTGATTCTCGATACGCGCGACACCTTGGTTTACAGCGATAGGCTGACAGTGGCTATCGGCGTCGAAGATATGGTCATTGTCGATACGGACGATGTTCTGCTAGTCTGCCATAAGAGTCGCACGCAAGACGTGAAACAAGTTGTGGATTACTTGAAAGAAAACGGCAGCGAAGCCTACCTTTAGGTCCGCCGTAAGTCTGGACTGCTATTGACTGGGCAGCAAAAGAAGGAAGCGATATGAGCGAAAACGCGGCGCAAACATTGCAGGCATACTGTGTCAAATGCAAAACCAAGCGCGATATGCGCGCTGCAATAGCTGTTTACACCAAAACCGGCAATCCCGGCAGCAAGGGAACTTGCCCGGTATGCGCTACCAATCTCTTTCGCATGGGCAGAACGGCGGCGCATGACAAGGTGCCCAAGCCGGAAAAGATCGAAAAGCCCGCCAAAAAGGCAAAACCAAAATCCAGAAAAACCGTCAAATCGCGCAAGGAAGAGTCTCGCAAAAATATTGGCAAATTGGTGATTGTCGAATCCCCAGCCAAAGCCCGCAGCATCGGCGGATTTCTCGGCAAGGGTTACACGGTCATGTCTTCCAAGGGGCATGTTCGCGATTTGCTCAGGTCCCAGCTTTCCGTGGAAATTGAGAATGGATTTGAGCCGAAATACCGCGTGCCTAACGACAAGCGCGAAACCGTCAAAGAGTTGAAACAAGCCGCCAAAAATGCGCAGGAGATCTTTCTAGCGACCGACCCCGACCGCGAAGGCGAAGCCATCGCCTGGCACTTAGTCGCCGCGGCCGAAATGCCTGCGTCCGGCGTGAAGCGCGTCGTCTTCCACGAGATTACCGACAGCGCCGTCGCCGAGGCATTTGCCCACCCGCGCGATATCAACATGGATTTGGTTAATGCCCAGCAGGCGCGCCGCATCTTGGACCGTCTGGTCGGTTATAACATTACCGAATTGCTCTGGGACAAAGTGCGCAATCGACTGTCGGCTGGCCGTGTGCAAAGTATTGCGCTGCGCCTAGTCGTGGAGCGCGAAAAGGAGATCCAAGCCTTTGAAGCGACCGAATACTGGACCGTCGATGCCTTGCTGGGCAAGCGGAACCTCAATGGCAAACGGCAATCTGACGGCACATCAGACAAATTTCAGGCACGCCTGCTCAAAATAGCTGGCGAAGACCCCGTATTTGATAGCGAAGCCGCAGTTCGCCCGCACCTAGAGCTGCTGGAAAAAAGCCTATACCAAGTTGAGGATGTCAAGCACGGCACCCGCCAGCGCAAGCCCGCCGCGCCTTTCACAACGAGCACCCTGCAGCAAGAGGCGTCGCGCCGGCTGAATTACAGCGCGCGGCGCACGATGCAGCTTGCCCAACAGCTTTATGAGGGCATCGCGATTGGTCAAGGTAATCCCATTGGCTTAATCACCTACATGCGGACTGACAGCGTACAAGTTTCGCAGCAAGCGCAAAGCGAAGCCCGAAGTTTTATCCATAAAACTTTTGGCGAAAATTTTACGCCCAAGCAAGCGCGCCAATATAAGACTAAATCGCGCGGGGCGCAGGAAGCGCACGAAGCAGTGCGCCCTACCAGCGTCGGGCGCAGCCCAGCCGCGATGCGACCGCATCTCAGCAGAGACCAGTATCGCATGTACAATTTGATTTGGGAGCGTTTCGTCGCCAGTCAAATGTCCAACGCGGTATATGATACCATTCGACTCGACATCAAAGCGGGGCTGGATGCGGATAACCTGCACTACCTGTTCCGCGCCTCGGGCCGCACATTGAAGTTCGCTGGTTTCCTAGCGCTGACTCAAAACAAGCGTGATGGAAACAAGCGTACCGGAAACAAGCGTGACGAAAAAACAGGTAATGAAGACCGCCAAAGGGAAAATAACGAGCGGCAAGTTTTCCCGGAATTGCAAAAACATGAATGGCTGGACCTGCGGCGGCTCTTGCCCGAACAGCACTTCACCCAGCCGCCCGCGCGTTACACAGAAGCCAGTTTAATTCAAAAGCTGGAAGAATATGGCATCGGCAGACCCAGCACTTATGCGCCAACCGTGACCGTTATCCAGAGCCGGGACTATGTGAATAAAGAAGATAAGCGCCTGGTGCCCACAGAGACGGGCTCTGTTGTCAGCGACCTCTTGTCCGAGTATTTCAACGAAGAAATGGACTACTCGTATACAGCAAAAATGGAAGATCATCTCGACAGCATCTCCGAAGGCAAGTCCGACTGGCGTCCCATGCTTGGGGATTTTTATAGTCCATTCGAGCAGCGGCTGGTTAATGCCCGCGCCAATATGCCCAAGCAAAACCAGCAGGAACTCGTCGGGCGCAAATGCCCCGAGTGCAAAAACGGCGATTTGATTATAAAATACGGGCGATTTGGAAAGTTCATCGGTTGCTCGAATTATCCAGAGTGCCGCCACACCGAGCAATTCTTGGAACGCACCGGTTTGCTCTGCCCGGATTGCGGGCTTGTGAACGGCGGGGAATTGGTGCAACGACGCGCTAAAAAAGGCCGAAGGCGTCAGTTCTATGGCTGCAGCCGCTTCCCAGAGTGCGAGTATTCGACTTGGAATCTGCCCAAGAACCTGGACAAGGTAGCCACGGATGCCGCGCAATCAGGGCAACGAGAACGCAGCGCTTGAAAATAAAGGCGCTGCGCGCTTTGCATAAATTTCAACCCTCTGTATACTGAATAATTGAATAGTGAGCGAGGCGACACTTGACAAGTTTCGTCTTGTTGTTATGAGCATTGCTATGATTTGCCCAGTATCGACTTGAAGGGTCGGAGAATATGAGTTTTCAAGATAGTCAATCAAATGATTCTCAATCTATAGACGGCGATGACTATTCCCAGGGTGCCCCTCCGGCTAGAGACGGGGAAGGCTTCTTGGCAAACCTGCGCGGTTTTACAGCCGGCATTATGGACAATAGCGGCCTCAGCGAATACGCGCCTCAGCGCGCCACTATCGCGATACTCTTGTTGGGCATGATAATAGGCATGTTCGCCGCTTATATCGTCTTCCCAACAGAATTTACCGGTGCCGCGCCCCGGCACATGAGCCAAGGCGCGACTGACCAATGGGTGCGGATGGTGGCGGTTGGGCATTCCCAAGAAATCCATTACGATGACGCCAACGCTCTGATAGCGCTGGACAAGGTGCCAAATCCGCAATCAACCGTCGCGCGCCTGGCGCGGAACGCGAATATCGGCGCAAGTGAACGCGACGCGATCGCCGAATTGCAAAGCATCGACGGCTTCGAAAACCTTACCGGAGCCGAAGCGCCGGCGGATCCCGGCTTGATTGTTAGCGGCTTGCAGATTGTCCTCGCCCTGGCAATTGTCGCGGTTGCCGCGCCAGCGCTAGTTATTGCGTGGAATAGCGTCACCGCCGGCGGTTCGCGCGGCTCATCAAGAGCGCGCCGCGCCACGCGCAGCGATGCCGGGTCCCTGCCGCGCGTTTCACCTGTTTCACCATTGGACGACCATGCAAGTCCACAGGCTTCATCATCCGCGAGCCCTGCCACGCAATGGCTCGAAGAAGAGACAGAAAAAAGCGGGGTATTACATCCACAATTTGGCGTACCCGCTTTGCAAACCGTCTCCACCTATGTAAAGGGGACGAACTACGATGAATCATTTGCCATCGAGCTAGGTCCCAAACAAGGCAACCAGTTCCTTGGCGAGTGCGGCATCTCGACTGCAACGATGGTAGGCAATGAATTGCAGGCTATCGAGTTCTGGGGCTTCGATATGGCTTCGCCGCAGGAAACGCGCACCAAGGTCTTCGCCGCGCCTGCCGCCATCAGCGACCCCGCTTTGATAGCGGCTGTCGGCAATCGCGTCCAAGATCCATCCGCGGACATTGTCGCGGCAACGAAGGGGGCGATCCTCGTCATTGATACCTATTCGATACATTTGCAAGCGGAAATAAAAAGCGTCGTCTGCAACTATGGCGGCGGCGACGCGCCCAATAGCGGCATTGAGTCATTGCAGATAGAAATACTGGCTTGGCAGAAGCAAGCTCAGCAAGTTGCCAATCCCGCAGCCAGCGCGCCACCAGCCGCCGAGAATCCTTTCATAGATTTCGCGAATATGGAATACCCGTCCCCGGAACAGATGCCATCGTCAGTCCCGCCCCCGCCCGCGGCTGGGCAATTTGAACCGCCTAAGCCAAGTCCTCGCCCGGGCGCGCCAAACCAGCGCCCAGAAGATGAAGAAGACGACCCCTTTGGCGGCACCGGCAACTTCATGCCCTATTCCTGATTCGGCTATACGCGGCTTGCTTGACCAGGTGCTTGCCGCGCTGGAGCCTCTGCTTATGGGCAAGGACGAGCTGAGCATGCAAGCGCGTTTAGCGTATGTCGATGATTTTGAATTTGACCAAGCCGTCAGGTGTCTTGACTTTGACGGTCTTGCCGCGTGATTTGCCCAATAAAGCCGCCCCTATCGGGCTCTTTGTCGAGATCTTCCGCTCGCGCGGATTGGCTTCGGCACTGCCGACGATTCGATATTCTTCGTCTTCGTCGATACCGTCTTCGCGGATGACGACGACAGAGCCGATGCGCACTTCGTCGCTGGGACCGGCGTCCTCAATGATAATGGCGCGACGCAATACAGCCTCAATATGCTGCACCCGCCCTTCTATGAAACCGAGCTGCTCTTTGGCGTCGTGATAATCCGCGTTTTCTTTTAAGTCTCCCTGTGCCCGCGCTTCTTTGAGCTTGAGCGCAAGCTCGGGCTTGCGATACTCGTTAAGCTGCTGCAATTCCTTGCGTAGCTCGGATGCGCCTTCTTTGGTCAAATGAGTTTCGTCTGTTGCCATCGTTATTCCTTCGCAAGGCTACTTGCTGGTTATTTTCATAGAATTTACAGTGTTATTTGCATGTCGATTTGCGCCTTAGTTTGGCGCATCGCAGCAAAGTCTAGGCGCGTCATTGCCGCGCTCCCGCGCCATTTCCCGCGCGCCGCTGTCGTTCTAGCATGAAGCGCACATTCTGCTCATGCAAATCGCGTACCACGCCATTGAGCAGCACAGGGTTCTTGCCACAGGCTTCCGCCGTGATGCGCTCTACGGCTTCCGCCGCATCCATATCGATGCTCGCGGCAACTGCTTCTTCAAGCAAGTCCAAGTAAGCCAGGTCGCTGTCAAGCTCTTTATCAGCTTCTCCGCGCAGGATGATCTCGCCATGACCTTGCACGATATTTTCATAGCTCGCGCTGCGCAGCCGCCGCAGCGACCGCTTCATGTCCTCGAAATCGCCATCAACAAAATAAGGGATCGGCATGACAGTATCAGCCGCGAAGAGTATACCTTTTTCTTCCACCAAACAGACAATCGAATCGGGACTGTGCCCAGGGCTGGACCACATTGTAAGCGTCGTGTCGCCCAGACATAAGCTGAGTTCATCGTCGAATATGATATTTGGCAGCGCAAGCCTAACCGACTCGAATTCCGGCCCCGACTCTTTCAAGTGCTGCAAACCATCGCGACCGCGTGTATCAAGCAATTCACGGCAAAGACGATGGCTTATCACTTGCGCATCCGGGAAAAAGCAAGTCCCGGTGCTGTGATCGGCATGAAAATGCGTATTTATTACATAAACGATTTTGCAGCCCAAGCCGAATTCAACGAAGCGGCGGATGCCTTGGCTTTCTTCCGGATAAAGCAGCGTATCTATCAACACGGCACCGGCTGACGTTAAGACGACGCCGGCCGTCACCTGCGCGTACTGTTCGCTGCTAAATACAAATATGTTGTTGGTTACGCGTTCACGTTGCATTTTTGCGGAAATGGAGCCAATTAAGCATACGATGATAACAAGTCAGAAGTATAGTTTTCAGCGCGTACTAATTCAAGTCAAGGATAGGCAGGCTCGGGGCAATTGCATCAAAATATATGTTTAGCGCCAAGGATACCGAGTGTCGCCCCTGCAAATTGTCAGTTAGATGAAAATTAGACAGTTATGGATTTTGACGCGTTTGCCCCGCAGCGATAGGCAAGACCGCTTGCCCGCGCTAGCCATTCATGTATACTGATATTGCCTAATCTTAAAATGAGAGCTTACTGTGATGTCCGCTGCCCGCTGTACCCCAGTCCGATTGGCGCTGATTGTTCTCGCGCCGCTGCTATTGGCAATTGCGTCCACAAGCGCCCAATCGATAGTCCGTATCGGCGTGATTGATCGCATGGATGGGTCTATCGCGCGGGGTGCCCAGCTTGCGGCAAAACACATTAACGAAGGCGGCGGCTTGCTGGATGCAAACGGCGCTAGAGCCGAGCTCGTCATCGCCGTTACATCGCCCGATTTCATGGAAATCGCCACCGCGAATATGCGGCAAGCTGATGTCATCGCGGTCTTGGGTCCCAGCTCGCCCGAGGCTTTTCGCGCTGCTTTGCCGCAACTGCAAGACCTGGAAGTCCCGGTATTCACCACAATATCCAGCGACGCGCTGCTATTGCAAGACAGCAGCGGGCATGTCTTTCGCAGCGTCGCGCGCGAATCGCTGCAAAATCGCGCATTGGCAGCCTATCTAGCGCAGTCGCAGGGCTACAGCCAGATAACAACAATCCAGCTTGACGCCGCCAGCACCTCGAGCTTGATTGGATTCGCTAGCGCGCTTTCGGAAGCCGGCTTGGGTCTATCCAATCTCTTATATGACGAAAGCAGCAAGGACCTCGTCGCCATCACGCAGCAGATCGCAGCGCGGCCGCCAGAAGCGCTTGTCCTATACGGACCGCCGCTCTTGGCGGCGCAAGCCTATCTTCGCTTGCGCGCGGACGGATACACTGGACGCGTCGGCTATAGCCATGCCATGGACCCGGACTTTGCCAGCCTTGTGCCAAGCGACAGCCTAGCGGGCATTATCGGCGCAGCGTCTTGGTCCTTCACTTTGGACGAGGCGTCCAACCAGCAATTTCTGTGGGATTACGCCAGTTCCTATGGCGCGCTGCCGGATTCTATCAACGCAGCCAGTTATGACGCCGTCGGATTGCTGGCGCAAGCCTACCGACAGCCCGGCGAGCTCGCCGACAGCATAGCCGCGCTAGAACGATATGAGGGCCTGCAGGGTCCGCTGGAGCCTGCGCAGCTGCCAAGGGGCGAGACAAGCGCAAACGTTGTAATCACCGAGAACAATGAGTTCGGCGCGTCTAATGCGATTGCGACCTATCGCGGCGCGGCGCTAAGCGCAACTGGACGCGGCAGCGGCGCTGCAACTATCCCCAAGCCCACTGCTCTGCCCTTGCCCACAGCTGCGGGATACCAATTGACGATTCTTAGCCAATCTCAAAATGTGCGCAGCGGTCCCGACCTCAGCTTTGATGTCATTGGGCAGCTGCCGGGCGGCACACAGGCGGAAGTCATCGGCGCAACCGAAGATTTTGCTTGGCTCTTAATTGATTTCCGCGGACAATGGGGCTGGCTGGCGGCTTACCTGGTGGATGCGGCTGGCAATCCCGACCAGGTGCCTATCATTCTGCCGCCGCCTAGCGCAACTCCGGAAGATTCCGCGGGACTCGGTTCATCAAGCTAGGCCAGGGCTGCGAAGAATCAAGGCATGGATTGGCTTGAATTAAATCGCCAAAGGCTGCTGGGCTGGCTGGCGCGCGCAGCCGAATCCAATCATTCGTTAATCTCGATTTCGACAAAGGTCGTGCTATAGGCTTCGACCTGGACTTGCTCGCGGAAGGCTATCGCGCCATTCTCTTTCAGCACTACGATTTCGTACTCACCAGCCGGCAGGTCGCCAACGGTAAAGTTTTCTCCCCAGACCGGATCGCTGTTGACCAGCTCGCCACTGTATGTATAGACTTCGCGGCTTAGGACGCCCGAGCGCAGGACCAATCTTTTTTCCGCGATGGCTGCGCCGTTTTCATCGTGTATCAAGCCGGCAACCATGCCATTATCGACGTAGTACTGCAGCCACAGCTCCGGATTGCGCGTATTGCGATAATCAAATGGATCGGCGACGCGCACTTCATAGTGCAGGTGCGCGCCGATTGCCACGCCAGTTGAGCCGATTTTGCCCAGCAGCGCGCCATCTGCGACAAACTGCCCCTTGCTGACATTGAGACTGTCAAGATGACCATAGAGCGTAAATACGGGATTCCCTTCAAGCGATTCCAAGTCATGCGCCAGAATCACGACGTTGCCGTAATAATCCAGTTGCGGACCCAGCCAGGTCTCATTGTCGGATCCGGCGAAGATGACATCGCCCGCGCCAGAAGCGTAAACAGGTGTCCCGCGCCGATTCACAAACTCGACGCCAAGATGAACGGGCAGCGCGCCCAATTGCGTACTGCCATAAGGATAGCTGCGGTCGGGCCAATGGATCAGGTCTTCTTCCACAAGAATCGGCCGCCGCAGAAAATGATGTTCTTGCGGTTGAATAATTGCAATCATGGCAACTGCCGTCGCCGTCGCGTCAGCGTCGGCTTGGGGAATCGCGTCAGTGCCGGCGGCAATGGCATTCCGATGCCGGCGATGCTGCGCTGTGGGCGTCGGATATTCGCTCTGCGCCGCCAATGGCGCCGGTCCCGCGCAGCAAAGTAGAACAAGCGCCACTGCCCTAATGCCGGCAAGAAACTGCTTTTTCATTGTTATTACAGCAGCAGGGCGGCAAGGAAAAGGAACGAGGAATGTCGCGCTCATACAATATACAAGTCTCCTCGTCACATGAGCGACACGGATAATAAAATATAATGACCTTCGCTCGCACGCTGATTGATAGACCCAGCGGGAGCGAACAATGGCTGCGGCATTTCTGCGCATCGGACAAACCCCGGCTTTACGAGCTGATGATAAAATCTGTGGACGAATGCGCCTGACCATTTACAAATAACGTCGCGCGGTAATTTCCCGCTAAGAACGGGAAATCCCCCGGCGTGGCAAAAAACCAGATGCACTCGGATTCCGCCGCATAGGTCGCCCGCCATGACACCCGATACACCACGCGATCGCCAGACCGCCAGTCGACCTCGAAATTGGTATCGGGGAGCAGCCCCTCGACGCGCGCCGTTACATAGATGCGTTCACTGCCAGGGTCAAAGCGGCTCGCTTGCCCGGTCGAGCAGCCGCTGTTGGGGTAGACATTGTTCGCGGTTGTCAGGTCGACAATGCGCATGCCCGTCGTGCCATTTTCATTGTCAGGCATATCATCCATCATGCCCTGCTCCAAAGACCCGCCCATGTCTTCGGCGCGCACCACCACCTCCCGAATCCGAGCCGTCGGGGTGAAAGCCGCGCGCAAGGTCGCGCCTAGCGCGGCATTCACTTTTGATAACTCGGCAACCCTTGTCCCCCCAGCCGAGATTGTCGCGCCCGACTGCGCCTGATCCAAATCGGCGGCGCGCTGCAGGGCTGTCATTTCCAAAACAAATATCGTTGCGTTGGCGTCAATCGGCGCTGCGATATTCTCGCTTGCAAGCGGTTGACAGCCAGCCAAGACCGTCGCCAGCAGCAGCCAGACCAGCTTGGAAAACCGCTCGCCAATTCTCGTTCTGATATTGGATATTGAATTCGCCGCGTCGCTCAAGACTAATACCAATCGTCGCCACTCTAGCCCGCATTATATCAAGTTCAAATGCGAAAATTAGCACGCAGACACAAATGACACAAAGAACAAAATGAACAAAATGAACAAAATGATAAATTGGTTATTCCTATAGGCTCTCCGCGAGCTTTAAGCCAGCCAGCGTGTCGCCCCAAGCTCATTTTGCCGCTTCGCGTCGGGCGACACAGCGTCTCGCCCGACCGGTTCTGAGGCGAATGTTGAATTTGATTCAACTGAAATGGATACAGCACCATCGCTTAGAGCACTTGCTTGCGGGGCTGGCATCTGCTAGCATGGGGCTTACATGCATGCCCCCGTAGCTCAGGGGATAGAGCGCTGGTTTCCGGAACCAGGCGCACAGGTTCGAATCCTGTCGGGGGTGCTTTGTTTGCCGCGCTAGTTGATCTTCCCTTATCCGACCTGCCCATCATATTTCCCCGCTGCTGCGCGCTGGCGGAATTCATCCATATCGACAACGCTGCGCTTTAGCCGCGCTTCTTCCGCGGCAAAGGCCAATAGATGACTTTCGAGCGACTCGCGCGCTGTCGTTTGGCTGTCGTCTGGGCTGCCTTTGATGGAATTCAAGAAGCTGCGAACGATGCCATAATCGCCGCCGCCATGGCCGCTGCTGTCGCGCGCAAGCACAGGCACATTTTCGACTTCGCCGCTTAGGTGATGATGCACACGGATGACATGGCCCTTGGACGAGAACTTGCCGTATAGCGTGGCTTTGTCACCATCCCAGCGCATCGTGCGGCATTCTTCGTCGCCTTGTCCGTTCATGACCAAGGTAACAGTCGCGCCGTCTTCCATTTCCATATTCACCGTTTGGTGATCCACCACGTCATTGTCGCAGAAATAGACACAGCGCCCGTACCAGTCGCTTTTGAGTTTTTCTAAACGGGCGCTGGAAGTTGGCTCGCGGCTAACGACATTATGGGGCCAGCCGGCACCATCGCGGGCATAGCGTTTTGTCGCTTCGTACTTACAGGTATCAGCAGCCGGGCAGCCGTCGGTGCAGCGTTGGGTCGCGCCGGGCGGGGCGTTTTCTGGGCGAAAATGCGAAAGCGACCCGAAGGAATTCAGGTACTTGACTTTCCTTTGCAAGAGCCAGAGCAGCATATCAAAGTCGTGGCAGCATTTGCTAAGTATCATCGGTCCTGATGTCGCCTCGCGCCGCCAATTCCCGCGCACAAAGCTATGCGCCATGTGATAATAAATCAGGTTCTCGCGGTGCGTAACGCTGACGATGCGCCCAAGTTTTCCCGATTGCAGAATCGCGCGCATGGTTTGCCAAAATGGCGTGTAACGCAGCACATGGCAGACTTGCAGCAAGCGCCCACTTGCTTCTGCCCATGCTACCAACTGCAAATTCTCGCTCAGGACTGGCGTCATGGGTTTTTCCAAGAGCACGTCATATCCCCTTTCCAGCATGGCCATCGTTGACTGGAAATGGTCGCGGTCCATGGTGCAGTTGATAATCGTGGCGGCTTTTTTGCCGGGCGCGCGCAGCAAAGATTGCCAGTCTTCAAAAGCCATGTCGGGCGCGATGTCGTGGTCGCGGACGAGGCTGCCGCGCTTCTGTGCATCCGGCTCGGCCACGCCGACAACGTTTAATTCCTGGGGATATTCCAGCGCGAACTTGCTGTAGGCTTTGCCGCGTCCGCCCGCTCCCACGATGATGGTTTCAATTGCTGTCATGCTGGCAGCTCCTGAACAATATGCTGATTGCAAAAGACGATATTCGATTAGTCCTGATTTTCTGTAGTTTAACCAATGTTGCAAGACGGTCCTGCTGCGCAAGCTGGAAACGGTATAGAGTGTAGCACAGACAAGCGTAATCTTGCCGCCATAGCACTCGCTTCAAAATGTTGGCGGCAGAAGTAAGGCGCGAGCGGACCAACAATTCACAATAGAGGCTGCAATTGCGCTAGCTGTATAGTCCATATTGAAGCGCTGTATGGCAATGTCAGCCAATGCTCTGTTATACTTTGCCGAGTATGATACTAAACCACCCTACATATACCCAGACAGGAGATTGCGATGAAAAAGCTTATCAGGTTTACCATTCTCGCGCTGTTTGTGGCGAGCTTCGGTTTCGCCGCGAGCGCGCAAGAAGGCGGCATTTTGATTGGGACCAACTTCGGTGGCGACCCGACCAATATGAACCCGCTTATTTCCAACAACACGGTTGAGTTGGCGCTCAACGAATTCCTTTTCCCTAGCTTGTTCAATATCGACCCGGAAACGCGCGCGCCCATGAAAGCCGGCCGCAACGACCAAGACAACGGCTTGGCGCTTGATTGGTCCATCTCTGACGATGGCTTGGTTTACACCTTTAACCTGCGCGACGACATCACCTGGAACGATGGCGCGCTCGTTACCGCCTTCGACTACAAGTTCACCTTTGACGCCCTTGCCAGTGGCGAAACTTCATCGCCGCGCACCGATGTGCTGCAAAGTGTCGAGAGCGTCGAAGCGGTCGACGCCACGACCCTGGTCATAACTTTGAAGCTGGCTTCCTGCCGCGTGATTGAAGAACTTGATGACTTTGGCATCTTGCCCCAGCATATAATCGAGCCGATGCTTGATGGCGATTATGCCGAGATTGACAACCTTGAGTACAACAAGAACCCCAGCGTTACCGCCGGCGTCTTCAACTTTGGCGCGCTAGTCGCCGACCAGCAAACCAGTCTGATTCGCAACGAGAATCACTGGATGGACGTATCGCCCGAAGGCTACATCATCCGCAATGTGCCCGATCAAATCGTCGGCATCGAGCAATTCCTGGCTGGCGAGGTCAACTCGGTTGGCACAGCTGGATCGGCATCCGTACCAGCCGTGCAAATGCAAGACTTCCGCGAACGCGCCGAAGCCGGCGAATTCCAAGTCTACGAATATGTCGATGACGGCTTGACCTTTGTTGGCTTCAACATGGCTAACCGCAGCAACCCGGTCAACGGAATCGACGATGACGGCAATATGATCGACCAGGGCAAGCACCAATTCTTCGGCGATGTTCGCGTGCGCCAGGCGCTGGCGCAGGCGGTGAACTATACCGACATCATCGATGGCGCGGCTGAAGGCGAAGCGGTGCAAGTCAACAGCTTTGGCACACCCGCGCTGTGGGGCTACGATTCCAGCATCGAGCCTTGGGAATACAATCCCGAAGCGGCATTGGCGCTATTGGCGGAAGCCGGCTTCGTCGATGACGATATGGACCCAAGTACGCCGCTGGTCGCCACCGAAGACGCGCTCTATGCCGAACCTGGCACGCCCTTCGCCTTTGAATTGCTGACCAATTCCGGCAATCTCGTGCGCGAAGCGGCTGGCACAGTCATCCAAGATCAGCTGGGTCAAATCGGTATCGCTGTCGATTTCCAGACGCAAGAATTTGGCGCGCTGGTTCAGTTCCTGCTGGGTCAAGACTTTGACGCCATCATGATTGGCTTCACCAATCTTGATCAAGACACCGACGCCCGCAATGTCTTCACACCAGTCGGCGACTTGGTTGGCGGCGGATTCAACTTCGTTTCCTACCGCAACGACCGCGTAACCGAACTCTACGATGAAGCGCTGGCGCTGCCCGGCTGCTCCTTCGAGGGCCGCCAAGCGCTCTATCACGAAATCAGCCAGATTCTGCACGACGACCTGCCCTGGTGGTGGCTCTTCGCGCCATTCAGCATGTACGCCGAAGCCAATTCGGTGCAGAACTGGATGCCCTACGCCGAGACGCGCTACGCCAACATGGCTGATATCGCAATCAGCCCCTAAAGCGCGCTATACTTAAGTTCTCGAACGCGCTGGCTTACATCAATTAGCCAGCGCGTTCCGTACTTTACGTCAACAATCGCCAACAATAGCCAACAATAGTAAAATTCTGAAATTGGATTTTCATGCTAAAATACATTCTTCGCCGCTTGGCGCAATCGATACCGACTTTCTTCGGCATCACGCTGCTGTCCTACTTGCTGCTTTGGCTGGCACCGGGCAGCGTGGTAGAACGCTTGTACTTCGCGCCCAACATCAAAGCGGAGACACGCGAACAGCTCGCTGCCCAACTTGGCATAGACGACCCCTTCCACATCCAGTATTTACGCTGGCTGGCCGGGGACGACTGGCTGCGCTGGGATAGCGACGGCGATGGCATAGCCGATAGTTCCTTCGCGCCGCTCGCCCCACTTGACGAAGATGGCGACGGCATGCCAGAGCCGCCGGGCGACAACTATGGCATCTTGCGCGGCGATTTTGGCGAATCATTCATCAAGAAGCAGCCGGTCCTGGACGTCATCTTGGCTAACCTGCCCGCCACATTGGAGTTGGGCATCGCCGCTATTTTGACATCGCTGGTCATCGGCATTCCCGTAGGCGTTGTTTCCGCTGTTACGCGCGGGCGCGCATTCGACAATACATCGCGGGTCCTAGCGGTCATCTTCGACGCCATACCCAACTTCTGGCTGGGTTATATGCTGCTATATCTTTTTGGCAGAATGTTGAATATCCTGCCAATCGGCGGTCGCTGCGCTATCACGCTCTCTGGCGTCTGCCCGCCCCTGTTCTCCCGCATTGACTATCTGCTGCTGCCGACATTTGTCTTCGCCGCTGGTTTCATCGCCCTCTTCTCCCGTTACATCCGCACCTCCACCTTGGAAGTGCTCAGCCAAGATTATATCCGCACCGCGCGGGCGAAGGGTTTAGCGCCAAACGTCGTCAATTTTCGTCATGCCATGCGCAACGCCTTGATACCCGTCGCCACGCTGCTTGGTCCCATCATCACAAATGTCTGGGCTGGCGCAATTGTCATCGAGACCGTCTTCGCTTGGCCCGGCATCGGACGCATCGCTTATACTTCCGCCATCCAGCAAGATTATCCCGTCGTCATGGGCATCGTCATCTTCGCTTCCATCGCCACCATACTCGGCTTTCTGCTGTCCGATATCCTCTATGTCTTCATCGACCCCCGCATTCGCATTCACTAGGAGCCCGCGATGACATCAGACATGGCGAAAATCGCGCTGGACACAGCTGCCACCTTGCAAAGCAAATCACTGACTGATCTCGCCATCGCGCGGCTGCTGCGCGACCGCCTGTCCATGGTCGCCATCGGCATCTTGCTCTTCTTGACCATCTCATCCGTTGCCGCCCCGCTCATCACCGGCATTCTCGGCGTCGACCCCAATACCACAGACGCATCCGCCTCGAAGTACCTGCCGATATTTAGCGAGGGGAATGTGCTGGGCACGGACAACCTGGGGCGGGATCACCTGGCGCGGCTGCTCTACGCCGGGCAGGTCTCGCTTTTCATCGGCTTCATGTCGGCTTTTCTGGCGCTGGTCATCGGCGTAACCTTGGGCATCCTCACCGGTTATTTTGGCGGCATCATCGACGATTTGGTTACTTGGATCATCACCACGCTCAATTCTATCCCCGTGCTCGTCTTGCTAATTGTGATTTCCGCCGTCTTCAAACCCACAGCCGAAGCGCTCATTTTTATCATCGTGCTAATTACCTGGACGCCAACCACCCGCCTTGTGCGCGGCGAGACCCTTTCCATCCGATCACGCGAGTACATCGTTAGCGCCCAAGCCATCGGCGCGTCGAGCTTGCGAATAATGCGCCAGCACATCTTGCCAAATGTCTTCTCGCTGACTATCGTCACGCTCGCCCGCAACATCGGCATCGTCATGCTGATTGAAGCGGCATTGAGTTTCCTGGGCTTGGGCGTGCAGCCACCCACCGCGACTTGGGGCAACATGCTAAGCAAATCGCGCGAATTCATCACCAAGGCACCTCACCTGATGATTTTCCCCGGCTTGCTCATCACGATTGTTGTGCTCTGCTTGTATGTACTCGGCGACGGCTTGCGCGACGCCTTCGACCCCACCATTAAGGACTAATCGCGCTGCGGCGCTAATCGGTCGAAAACTTGTAAACCGTAGTCGATTCAAATTGCTCGCCCGGGCGCAAGACCGTTGACGGGAATTGCGGCTGATTAGGCGAATCCGGGAAGTGCTGCGTCTCCAAAGCCAAGCCGTCGCCCTGCCGATACAGGCGCCCACTCGTCCCAATCAAGCTGCCATCGAGGAAATTGCCCGAATAGAATTGCATGCCCGGTTCCGTCGTGAAAACTTCCATGCGCCTGCCAGCGCGCGGCTCGTAGACATGGGCTGCCAAACCCAAATCGCCCGCGGAGAGCCCCGCGCGATTAAGCGCGAAATTATGGTCGTAACCTTGCGCCAGCGCAATTTGCCCATGCGAAGAGCGCAGACCAGCCGAAATGGCTTTGGCATTGCGAAAGTCTAATGGCGTGCCCGCAAGCGCCGCGACTTCGCCAGTTGGAATCAAGTTGCTGTTTATTGGCGTATAATGCTCGGCGTTAATACTTAGGATATGCTCGTAAATCGTACCTTCGCCTTCCCCCAGCAAGTTGAAATAGCTATGATTGGTCAAATTGAGCACCGTCGGCGCGTCCGTCGTGGCAAAGTAATCAATGCGAAGCGCGTTATCGTCGCTCAACGTGTAGCTTACGACAGTGTCCAGGTTGCCTGGGTAGCCTTCTTCGCCATCTGGACTGCGATAGCTTAATTCAAGACCGGTTTGACTCCATTCCCGCGCTTGCCAGATTCGCTTGTCGAAGCCCTTTTCCCCGCCATGCAAGCTGAAGGGGCCGTCGTTTAAGTAGAGCTGGTATTGCCTGCCGTCCAATGTAAAGCGCCCGTCGGCGATGCGATTGGCGTAGCGCCCGGTGATAGCGCCGAAGTAAGGATGCTCGGCTTCATACTTTGCTAGATTGTCGAAGCCAAGCGCGACATTGGCGAACTTGCCATGGCGGTCGGACACGCGGATGGACGTGATGATGCCGCCGTAGGTGATGATTTTCACTTCCATGCCGGCGCTGTTGCCCAGCGTGAATTCCTCCACCGTTTCGCCGGATCTGGTCCTGCCATAAGCCTTCATCTTGAATCCTTCCTGTCCAGAGCGAGCAGATTGCGACAAATATACCGCATTCCGCCGGCAATTCAGCCGCATCCCGCCAATTATTCAATTTACAGCATGATAATCAAGCAAATTCGACTACAATATGCAAGCGAAAAATAGAAGCAGGAGCCTAATATGGAATATCGTTCTCTTGGACGCGCGGGCTTGATGGTCAGCGAACTCTGCCTCGGCTGCATGAACTTCGGTGCCGCGACCAGCGCCGCTGATGGCATGCACATCATCGACCGCGCCATCGACGCGGGCATCAATTTCCTCGATACCGCGAATGTATATGGGCGCGGCAGCAGTGAAATAGTGGTAGGCAAGGCGCTGCAGCGCAATGGCAAGCGGCAGCGCATCGTGCTTGCCACCAAAGTTCACGGTCAAATGGACGACAGCGACATCTTGACCGCTGGCAACAATCGGCGGAACATTATTCAAGCCTGCGAAGCATCCCTGAAGCGCTTGCAGACGGATTATATCGACCTCTATCAGATACATCGCCCCAATTCCAATGTGCCAATCGACGAAACCCTGCGCGCGCTTGATGACTTGATTCGCGCGGGCAAAGTCCGTTATATCGGCGCTAGCACCTTCCCGGCTTGGCGCATCCTGGAGTCGTTTTGGGTGGCGAAGGAACTGGGGCTGAACCGCTTCGTCAGCGAGCAGCCGCCCTATCACTTGCTGGACCGCAGCATCGAGCGCGAACTCATCCCTATGGCGCAGACTTATGGCATGGCGATTTTGCCGTGGTCGCCATTGGCGCGCGGTTTCCTGACCGGAAAATACAAACGCGGGCAAGCCATACCGGGCGACAGCCGCTTTGGCAGCGACGCCGGCCGTGGCGAAGCCGTCGAGCGCCGCGCGCAGCAGCACTTTAGCGACCGCGCCTACGACCTGCTAGACAAGGTAATCGAATTCGCGCAGGAAAAATCTTGCAGCCCCAGTCAGCTTGCGCTGGCATGGGTTATCAGCAAGCCCGGCGTAACCAGCGCCATCATCGGTCCGCGCACGATGGCGCACTTTCTAGACAATCTCGGCGCGATTGACGTGGAACTGAGCGCCGCCGACCATGCAAAACTCGACTTGGCGGCGGAACCCGAATTGGCAACCGTGCCTTATTATCACGGCCGACTGATTGATTTCAAACCGTCGCAATACGGCTGGATTTAGCCCAGCGAGAACAAGTCAAGGCTCTTTTACACCTTGGGCTTTTTTCAAGGCTATCAGGCGCTCGTATTCATCGCGCGACTTGTAAAACTCGTCCAGCGGGAAACAGCCAGACACCATACCGTTGCGCGGCGCGGTTGTGCAGTCGCTGAAGGTGCGGCAAATTCGTTTGCGCTGCAAGGGGCCGCCCGCCAGCAAATCAGCCGGCAAATGCGGATAGCTCAGCGCCATGCGCCCCAAACCGATGAAATCTGCCATGCCGCGCTTGATGACGGCTTGCGCGACATTGGGCAGCCAATCCTGCAGATAGGAATATCCCGAGCCAACAATCGTCAGCTCGGGGAAGGCGCTTTTCAAAGCCGCCGTAACCTCGATTTGTCGGGCGACGCCAACAAGCGGGTCTTCGGGCAATAAATAGCCATCGGAAGGCGGGAAGATGGCTGGGCGCTGAATGTGAAAATTGTAGTAGGGACTGCCGGCCGTGATGCAAACCAGCTCGATGTCCAACTCGCTTAATAGCCCCAGGAAACGTTTGGGCTCGCTCAGGTCATAGCCGCTGCCACTGCCATCTCCGCCAAAGGCATAAGGATAGGTTCCGCCGTCATAAGGCATTGGCTCGCCGATGCGATTGGGTCCAGCCTGGAAGGGTGCCCAATCAATCGCGCTTAGGCGCAGGCCGATATCCATGCCCGGCGCGAGGGTGCGCGTCAGCTCAACTGTTTCGCGCAGGAAGCGCGTGCGATTCTCGAAGCTGCCCCCATACTTGCCTGCGCGGTCGACCGCGCTGAGGAATTCGTGGCCCAGGTAGCCGTGACAGTGCTTGATATCGACAAAGTCGAAACCCGCGCGCTGCGCCAATGCCGCCGCCCGACCGAAGTCCTCAATCAAAGCGCTAATTTCGCTGTCGCTCATGAGGCTGTTGTCCGCAGAAAGTTGAAACTTTTGATCGAGCAATGGATGTCGGTAAAGCGTCTTTGGCTCCAGCTTGGGTCCATTGGGGCGGCAGAAGCGCCCCGAATGCGTTAATTGCAGTCCAATCAAGGGCGGGTCCGCGCTGCCAAAACGCGCTTGATGCGCATCCAGCAAAGCAAGGCGCAGGCCCGCGATACTCTGCGCCGTGCCCTCGTTGATAATCAGTTGGCGCGCGTTTGCCCGGCCATCATGCCTCACAGCCACTGCCTCGCCGCCCCATATCAACTTGGCACCGCTTTCGCCGAAACGTTGCCAGCGCCTACGGGTCAAGTCGGTCGGACGGCCATCGGACGCGCCGTCCCAGCCTTCCATTGGAAGGATGGCGAAACGGTTGGACAATTCATGCTGTCGATAGACATAAGCGCGCGCGAGCGCCGAGTCCTGCCCGAAATCCGCTCGCTCATCAAGCGGCAGCCCGGCACCAACGGCTTGGCAATAACTCCGAAATTGCTGAACATTGCGCAATTGCGCGACTCGTCTGTACCGCATCACCTAACCCGCCTTCAGGACATTTAGACTTTTGGCGATATCCTTCAAGATGAGAATATCGCTAGCGGGTCGCCGCGGCGAATCGGGATGAGTCTGGTCAGATTCAAGCCAGCCGCGCAGCTTCAAGAATTGCGCCGCTGAATGCTTATAGGCTGGTACCGGTGGACGAAAGACCAAAAAACCCAAATATTGGAGCAGGTCGTTCAATTGATAAAATTCAGCTTCCCCCGCCAGCCACATGGCATCGCGCTTGGCGAAGAGATCGGGCGCGAAGGTGCTCAAGCCCAGCAGATAATCGCTGCCATACATCACCATATCAATCGCCAGGTCGTTGCCGGTATAAACTTTGAAATCTGGTCGGACGCGATCGCGCAGCTCCAGGCGCTGCCATTCCAACTGACGGCTCAGCGAAGAGTGTTTTGCGCCCAGGCAGCGCTGTATCCCCAGCAAGCCTTGATATGTCTCCAAATCGTAGATTGCGCCAAAGGGCGCGAACATGGTGCCCAGTTCAAAGGCGATGAATCCATCGGTTGCCGCGCCCAATCGCTCGTAGGCGGCGACGATATCCGCGCCCGCTTGCCGCGTCAAGCCATAGGACTGGAAGACAATTGCTTGACCGCCATAGCGCTGGATCGATTCAATCTGGCGCAGATATGCGTCGCCGGCAAAGGCGTCGCCGGCGCTGTCGGCTACAAATGCGCCCGCCACGAAGTCGCCGCCGCCAAGCACGTCGCGCGTGAGCTGCAAGACCTGCTGGCGCTGAGCCTCGCTAATCAGGTTGGCATAGCCAGTATCCATGTTGACGGCTGGTTTCAAGCCGGCTTCGGATGTGCGCCGCACATGATTCGCCAAACCCTGCCAGTCAATCTCGCTGTTGTCATGGAAAGGCAAGAGGATGGCACTGATGCCGGCGATTTGGCGTTTGGGCCTTATCATCTCAATTGGGTTGATATTCAATTCCATTACCTTCTCTCGCTAGGCTCTATAACTTAATCTTCCAGTATTCTAAAGTCAGCGTCAATCGCCGTCTGGCAAAAATGCCTGAACAGGAGCCAGGTCAAAGCGCGGATTCTCCTTGAGCAAACCAAGATCTTCGCCATCGCGCGTCGCGCGCACGTCGTCTCGATGAAACTGCACGGCATAAGCCAGCCGCGGCTGGTCCGTGATATTGGCTCCCGAGCCATGCAATGTCAAGCGCGAGAAAACCACCGCGTCGCCGGGCATCATGCGCAGCGGCAAAAAGGTCCCCGGTTCTACAGCCACTGTGCGATGTCCATCCTGGTCCTCGCTTTCAACTGGGTCGAATGTTCCTTGCAAGTGAGTGCCTGGGGCAATCTGTAGACAGCCGTTGTCGGGCGTCATTTCTATAAGCGCGAACCAAATGTTGATGCCGGGACCATCGAAACGCGTATATTGATTGTCCTGATGAAAATGGAAGCGACCGCCGCCGCCACCGCTCTTGACCGCCGTGAATGGAAGATAGAGCGTCGCAGGACCGCCCATCAATTGCCCTGCCAGCGCATTTAATGCCTCGCTGTGGATGAGGCGCTCCAGACCTGAACCTGCCAAATACTGTCGGCTCTGGCGTAATTTGTCTTTGCTGGTCCGGGCTTGGCGCAGATCGTCCCTGGCAATGCCCAAGCCTGCCATCACCTGAAGCGTTTCTTCAGCCAGGGCAGCCGCCGCTCCCTGCGCGATCAAACCCGGCAGACTCAAATATCCATAGATGTTATAGAAGCTGATTTCCTTGCCGCTAAGCTGGCTATAGCGCAACAATTCAGAGTTCATTGCAATTCCTTATTCATGCTAATTCATATCCGCTAAATTGCGGCGAAGGTCGCGCTGGGAGCGACTTTGGCATGTCCGTTCGTTTGGTAGAACTTTGCCTGGCAATATCTTGGCGATTTCCAGCATATCATATAACATCATGCCATTGACCGCACCTTCGGAATGCGCTTCATGAAAATCAAATTCGGATATAGAGCCATTGAGTTCCCAAGCCGACAACTTGGTCAACTGCGCGACAGCCAGGATTTGCTTGGCGACGCGCCGGCGATATGGCAGCGCCTGAATACGGACGGCTATCTTCTGCTGCGCGGTCTCATCGCAAGAAAGACGGTACTGGCTGGCCGGCGCCTCATCATGGAAGAGTTGCATGAGCAGCAGGCGCTGGCACCTAATACGCCGATTCTGGAAGGCGTCATGCCGCGTGGCGGTCGCACGGCGCGCCTGAGAAACGCCAGTCTGGTGCATCACCCTGCCCTACTTGCCATATTGGAAAACAGCGCGCTCTACGCTTTGTTCGAGGCGCTTTTCGGCGAGGCGGCGCTGACGTTCACATACAAATGGATGCGCGCGATAGGCAAGGAACAGTACACTGGCGCTCACTACGATTTTGTTTACATGGGACGCGGCTCGCGCAATCTGTACACCGTCTGGATTCCTTTTGGCGATATCCCTATCGAGCAGGGGACACTGGCGGTTTGCCGCGGTTCGCATAACCTAGACAGCTTCGCCCGCATTCGAGATACTTATGGCCGTTCGGATGTTGATCGCGACGGCATCGAGGGCTGGTTCGAACGCGATCCGCTGGAGATCGTCGCGAAGTTTGGCGGGCAGTGGCTGGGTTCGGACTATCGCGCCGGCGATGTTATCATCTTCGGTATGCACACCATGCACGCCTCGACGACCAACCTCACGAACAAATTTCGTTTGAGTTGCGATGTGCGCTATCAACCGGCTAGCGAACCCGTGGACGAGCGCTGGAAGAAAGGCGGGACGGGCCACTATGGATCAATCCGTCGCGACATAAAAGCAGCGCGCGCGGAATGGGGCTTATGAGCGACTATACGCGCGTTCGCCGCATATCGGACACTTATTAGGAAGCAAGGCGCTTAATGCTGATTTCTGAAATGAATTGGATGCAAGTCGAGGACTACCTCAAAGGCGACGACCGCTGCATTTTGCCGACGGGCAGCACCGAGCAGCACGCCTACATGAGCCTGTGCGTTGACGCGATTCTGGCTGCGCGCTTGGCAAAGGACGTGGGCGATTTGTCTGGCGTACCGGTTTATCCGGTCCTGCCCTACGGGCTAGCGCAACAGTGGACAGCCTTCCCGGGCACGGTGAGCCTGCGCATTCATACCTACCTGGCGCTAATCCGTGATGTGCTTGACAGCATACGCCGCGCAGGATTCCGCCGCATCCTGCTGGTCAATGGGCATGGCGGCAATGCGCCGGCGCTGGGCATGCTCAAAGAATGGATGATGGACAATAGCGATTGCCAAGTCAAATGGCATAATTGGTACAATGCGCCCAAAACCTGGCAAAAAGTGCTGGAAACAGACCCGGTTGGCTCGCACGCTTCCTGGATGGAGAATTTTCCCTGGACGCGGTTAGCGCACATCGAAATGCCCAGCGAGCCAAAACCGCTCATAGACGTGTCGCTTTTGGAAAGGATGAATCCGACGGCGGTACGGGAACATATCCAGGACGGCAATATGGGCGGCGTCTACCAACGCGCCGACGAAGAAATGCTAGCAATCTGGCAAGTGGCGCTTGACGAGACGCTTGCTTTGCTCGAAGGAGGCTGGGAATAATGCCAATCTTAATCTGGGGCGCGGGCGCAATCGGCGGCACGCTGGGCGCTTATTTGCTGCGGGCTGGTCACGATATCATGTTCGTCGATGTCGTCGCCGAACACGTAGCGAAAATCAATCAGTCGGGGCTGGAAATCATGGGTCCGGTTGATGAATTCACAGTTGATGCAAAAGCCGCGCTGCCAAATCATTTGCGGGGGAAATACCAGATTATCCTCCTTTGCGTCAAAGCCCAGCACACAAAAACCGCGACCGAGACGCTGGCAAAGCATCTTGCCGATGACGGTTATATCATGTCAGTGCAAAACGGATTGAACGAGTTGATCATCCGCGAGATTGTCGGCAGCGAGCGGACCATGGGCGCATTTATCAATTTCAGCGCCGATTATCACGCGCCGGGCAAGATCCTCTTTGGTGGGCGCGGCGCGGTCGTGCTAGGCGAGCTGGATGGCGCGATTAGTCCACGCCTGGTACAGATTGGCAGCGCCATCCGCGACTTCGACCCCGACACGATACTCAGCGACAATCTCTGGGGCTACCTCTGGGGCAAGGAGGCTTATGGCGCGATGCTTTTTGTATCGGCTTTGACTAACGAAGCCATCGCGGACGCGCTGTCCGCCCCAGACTACCGCGCTCTGTACATGCGCGCGGCGCAAGAGATACTAGAGTTGTCGGAGCGCATCGGCGTGCAAGCGCGTGGTTTCAACGGCTTTGAACCCGCAGCCTTCCTCGCCAATGACCTTGATAGGATGAATCATTCGCTTGATACGCTGGTGGCTTTCAACCGACTTTCCGCCAAGACGCATAGCGGCATCTGGCGCGACCTGGCGGTTCGCAAGCGCCAAACCGAGGTCGTCATGTACGAGCCAATTTTGGCGCAAGGCGAAAAAATAGGGATGGACCTGCCGCTCACGCGGCGCTGGATCGCGATGATTCAAGAGATTGAAGCGGGCAGCCGAACACAGTCAATTGCCAACCTCGACGAATTAAAGGCGGAAATGCAATGAACATTCAATTTGAGGGCAAGGTGGTCGTCGTTACTGGCGCGGCGCATGGTTTCGGGCGTGCGATTAGCCGGGCATTCGCGGCGCGCGGCGCGGCGGTTTGGGCTTGCGATGTGCTGGAAGACGAACTCGCGGAAACACGGCGGCTTTGCCAAGAAGGCGGCGGCAAATGCGAAATCGGGCTTGTCAATGTGCGCGAACGGGCGGCGGTCTTCGCCTTCGCCGAGCGCGCGCTCGCCAGCGAAGGCGCAATCCAGATATTGGTGAACAACGCCGGCGGCGTACAGGGTCAGGTTGGCAAGCCGCTGGAAGCGGTAACAGAAGAAGAATGGAACAGCATCATCGAGGTCAATACGCGGGCGGCATTTTATTTTGCGCAAGCGGTCGCGCCATCCATGAAAGCGCAGAAATGGGGCCGCATCATCAACATTTCCAGCGGCGCGGGTTTAGGACCAAGCTTGACCGGCATTCAAGCCTATGCCGCCGCCAAAGCGGGCCAAATCAATCTCACGCGGCAACTGGCGCATGAACTGGGCAAGTGGCAAATCACGGTGAACAATATCGCGCCCGGCTTTGTCTTGTCCAATCCTACATCAATCAAACAGTTCGAGTCCTATGGCGTCGAAGGTCAAAAAGCGCTGCTGGAACGTTTTGCGCTCAAACGGCTGGGCACGGCGCAAGACATCGCAAATGGCGTTATATTCTTCGCGTCGGATTACGCCAATTGGATAACGGGCCAGGTGCTTTCTGTAGACGGCGGCCGCTGACATTGTGGCGGCGTTTGGGACAATTCAGCCTGCGATTGCTTCACGGATTATCATTACGAAGAAATAACGAAGGTTAAGCTAAAACTAAGCAAAGAAAAAGAGCCAACATGTCTGTTGGCTCTTTGCATATCGCATATCAGGAATGCGCAGCTGCTAGCGCTGCGACAGCGCTTGCAGCACGCGCGGTGCGGTCATCGGCGTCTGCGTCATTCGCACGCCGGTGGCATCAGCCACGGCATTGGCAATCGCGGCGACCGTTGGTATCACTGGCGGTTCGCCTACCCCGCGCGCGCCAAAGGGACCGCTCTCCGATGGCACCTCAATGATTTGCGTCTGAATCGGCGCTGCTTGCATGGCATCGGGCATGACATAGTCCATCCAAGAGCCGGTCAAAAGTTGACCGCTGTCATCGTAGCGCATCTCTTCATAGAGCGCCCAGCCGACGCCCTGCACAGCGCCGCCCTGCATCTGACCTTCTACCGCCAGCGGATTGATGGCGCAGCCCACATCCTGCAATACTGCCAAGTTCACAAGATTGACTTCGCCGGTTTCTTCATCCACCTCGACTTCGGCGACCTGCGCCGAGAAAGATGGCGCGCGGTCGGTAATGGCTTGGCGGCCATTGCCATAAACAGGCTCGTACCTGCCGCCAAATGTCATCGTCTTGGCGGCTAAGGCACCCAAGCCGATGGAGCGGTCGGGGAAGCCGCGTACCTGTACGCGCCCGTCAACAATCTCCAGGTCCTCAGCCGATACTTCAAATTCTTCGGCGGCAATCGCCAGGGTCTGACGGCGCGCGTCTTCGGCCGCGCGGATTACCGCGCTGCCCAAGGTATACATGGTCTTGCTGCCGCCAACGCCGCCGCCATAGGGCGCGCTGTCGGTATCGCTATATACAAAGCGTACTTGCTCGGGGTCAATGCCATAAGCCTCTGCCGCCAGCAGCGCGAAACTGGTCGGGGTACCAGACAAGTCTGCCGTGCCAATCTGCACCTGCAAAACGCCATCGCGGTTGAGCTTGCATGCAGCTGCGCCTGGCTCCAAACCGCCCATCCAGCCGCCGATTGCCACGCCGACGCCGCGGCCCGCTGCGCGCGATTGCGCCCGATTTTTCCACAGCGGATGCTCGCGCGCGGCTTCTAGGGTCTGGACCATGCCGATGTTCGGGAATGCGCTGGTATCGGGCATCAGGTCGCCGGCTTGTGCCGCGTTCATCAGCCGCAGTTCGATCGGGTCCATGCCCAACTGCGCGGCAGCTTCATCAAAGAGCGTTTCCGCAGCCATAAAAGCCGTGGGCGATGTCGGCGCGCGATAAGCGCCAACCGATTGCTTGAATGTAACAACATTGATTGATTCCAGCAGCACATTGTCACAGGGATAGAAGTTAGCGAATTGGAAGGCGGCAAAGCCGCCTAGTCCGCTGGGATAAATGCCAGTATCCGCCATCGCCAGCGCTTGCATAGCGAGCAAGCTGCCGTCTTGCTTGAAGCCCATCTTCGCCGAAAGCCGCAGCGCCGGCGCTGGATTCGTGCTCAAGAGCTCTTCGCCCCGCGTGAGAATCAAACTCACCGGGCGCTTGACGGTATGCGCAATCAGCGCCACCATGGGCTCGTACAAGCCGAACTTCGCGCCGAAGGCACCGCCGACCGGCATGCCATAAACCGTAACGTCCGATTCTGGGATGCCGAGCGTATCAGCCACATCCAGCCTCACGCCAAAAGGCGACTGGATGCTGCCCCACATGGTCAGCCCGCCGTTGACCGGATTGGGCTGGGCAACCCAGCCTTGTGTCTCAATCGAGCTCTGATGCACCATCGGCGTATCAAAAGCGCGCTCCACAATGATGTCGGCTTCGGCAAAAGCCGCCGCGACATCACCGCGTTCAATCTTGGTCCGGCCGGCGATATTGGAGGCTTCTTCATCTTCGTCCTCGGCGTCGCCACCAGCGTCGGCACCATGCGCGGCTTCGTCTTCCGCGCCGGTGGGGATGCCGGTGGGCCATACCAGCGGCGCGCCCTCCGCCATCGCCGCGGCCATCGTTGTAGCGGCATCCAGCGGTTCGTAATCTACATCCACCAATTCCGCGCCATCGGCTGCCGAGGCTTGGTCTTCTGCCAGCACTACCGCCACCGGCTGGCCAACAAAGATAACGCGGTCACGCGCCAACATCAGCCGCGCGCGGGATGAAGGCGCGATATCAGGCAGGTCGGCGGCGGTCAAGACCTGCCGCACACCCGGCAGCGCCAGGGCAGCCTCGACATCAATGCCCAGGATATTGGCATGCGCGTAGCTGCTAAGCACGAAGCGGGCGTGCAGCATGCCCGCCAGCTTCAAATCGCCCGTATACTTCAGATTGCCCGTGACCTTAGCGCCGCCGTCAATCATCGGGGTTGGTTTTCCTACAAATGAGAAATCTGACATTTGAATTACCCTCCTTCTCGCTTCGATAAATCTACGATAATGCTTTGATTATACTTTGATTATACCTTGACGGTGAAAAACATTGGCTTAGCCCGACACTGGCTGCAAAATTTGATAGCCCTCGCCTTTAGTCCGTTCGCGGAACATTTTTTCCAGGCGCAGGGTCATCGCCCCAGCTTGGCCCGCGCCAATCGTCCGACCATCCAGCTCGATTACCGGTGCCAACTCGCCCATAGTACCGGTGCAAAACATCTCATCGGCGCGGTAGACCTCGCTCAGCGATATGTCTTTGACAGCAAAGGGAATCGCGTTGCTCGCGCAGATCTCCATAATCGCCGCCCGCGTGATGCCTTCCGGGCAAGAGCCGGTATCCGATGTCATGACCCTGCCATCGTCGACAATGAATACATGGGTGGCATTGGTCTCGGCAACATAACCGCTGTAGTCGAGCATTAAGGCGTCATCGACGCCTGCCGCGTTCGCCTGGATTTTAGCCAGTATCGAGTTTATCAGATTGCAGGAATGAATGTTCTGGTCGACGCAATCCGGCGGAATGCGGCGAATGCCGGACGTGATTAAGCGAATGCCGCGCTTGTCATAGACCGGCGGTTTATGCTCGGCGAGCACAATCAGAGTCGGTCCTTGCGTATTGAGCCGCGTATCCATCCCGCTAGTATATTTGATGCCGCGGGTCAAGGTCAATCGGATGTGAACGCCGTCAGTCATGTCATTGGCGCGCAAGGTCTTGCTTATTTCGCTGATGATTGTCTCGTGGCTGGGAATCTCGGCAAATGCCATCGCCTGTGCCGAGGCGCGCAAGCGGTCGAGATGGGGGATCAATTTGAATATCCTGCCCTCATATAGCCGCAAACCTTCCCAAACCGCATCGCCGCCTTGCACAGCCGAATCAAAGGGGCTGATGCCCGCGTCATCACGGTGATACAGTTCGCCATTGATATTGATGAGCAAGTCTTTGTTCTTGGGATTGAATTCTTGTTTCATAGCTTGCCTTATGCGAAACCAAGAAAGTAATGGAAATACGTGGATCGCCGCTTTTCTACCCCATCCCCAGCCCTTCCCCGAATCATCAGGGAAGGGTGGCTCGACAATGAAGTTGGAATAATTCGCAAATTTTGCATCATTAACTTGGTTCTACTTAGTTGATGCAATGCGCTGCCATCTTATCGTAAAGCCGCTGGCACTCGTCGAGCAAGCCGCTTAAATGGCGCGGCAACGGGCTGTCATCATGCTTGTAAGGCGCGAAGCCAGTTGACTTTTCCACCTGTGCATACCAATGCTGCGCCCATAAGCCATCACTAGCGCGCCTGCCCGCGGGCCAGCCGAGCATGGCGCGTTCAAAAGGCACATCAAGCCGCGCGCAAAGTGCGCGCAAGGAGCCTTCGGGATTTGCCAACACCCCGCGCGATGAGATGACTGGCGGGACGCAGCCTGTAACCTTTTGTACATATTGGAATATCTCCACTTGCTGAACCAAGCCCAACTGATCCAGACGCGGCTCGGGAATCACTTTGGCAAAGGATAAGAGCATGCGCCGCGGCTCCCTAATCAAGAAGCTGTTGGAGACGCGGGCAATCCAGTCGCGGTCGATATGCGCCAGCATGTGCTGCGTCATGTGCTTCTGATAGACTATCTTGGCATCGGGCACTTCTTCTGCTTCATTTGGTGTTTCATTCAGTGTTTCATTTGGCAGCAATCCCGCGATTACTCGCCGCCAGTCGGTCTCATAAGCCGCAATGATTTCCGCCGCGCCTGGGTGATTATAACCAGTAACTTGCAGATAATGGGCATAGAATGGCTCGTCGATGACCCTGGTATCGCTGCGGCTCTCCCAAGAGCGCATAAGGGCTGTCGAGATATTGCGTGGTCCAGACCACATAGCGATTACGCGCTGCGGCAAACCGACCTATCCCCGCGCAGAGATTGCACACTAAAATACGATTGTTCGGCTGGCGCGCAAATGTCCGAATCAAAAATGCAAGCGCCACCAACGAACATGGGTTATTGTACCTTATCGTAGAAGCCATGTCATATATCCTGTTGCGGATGCTCAAGACAATTTGGCAAGGGACGCGCCGCGCCGGCCATTTGCTGGCGCGGCTGGGATGGTTGCCGCTAATCACTGCTGTCTACATCGTCTTTTCCACCACATGGTCGCCAGATGCTTTGCTCGAGCTCGGGCAAGCGCAGCTTGTCCAGACGACCAAGCCATTAGTCTGCGCGCATACTTTGTTGGAAAACGAAGTGCATGAATGGAAAATCAAGCGCTCATTGGAACTGGTGCGGGAGATGGGCGCGACGACAATCGTACAGTTCTTCCCCTGGGCATATTTTGAGCCTAGCGCCGGTCAATACAACTGGCGGCAAGCCGATCTCATCGTCCGTCACGCGGTGAACCAGGGTTTGCGCATCATCGCGCGGCTGGGGCTGGTGCCCGAATGGGCGCGCCCGCCAGTCCACGAGAACCGCCCGACCACACTCAATTTTTTGCCGGAAACGTCTTTTGGTGCCTTCGCCGACTACGCCGCCCAGCTAGCGGCGCGCTACCCAGAGGCAATCCAACATTTTATCGTTTGGAACGAACCCAATCTCAGCTTCGAGTGGGGCTATCGACCGGTTGATGCAGCCGCTTATACGCGCTTGCTGCAAGTGAGTTATCGCGCTATCAAAGCCGCCAATGCAAAAGCGCTGGTATTGGCGGGCGCGCTGGCGCCGACGAACGAAGTCCAGGGCAGCCGCGCCGGGCTCAACGAAAATGATTACCTGCGCGCGATGTATCGCAACGGTGCCGCGCCCTATTTTGACGCCCTGGCGGTACACAGCTATGGCGCGACGGCACCCGCCGACGCCGCGCCCAACCCTGATCGGCTCAACTTCCGCCGGCTGGAAACGCAGCGGCAAATCATGGCAGCGGCCGGCGACGCGGCAAAACCCGTGTTCATTACCGAGAGCGGCTGGAATGACCATCCACGCTGGAGCGGCGCAGTCCGCCCGTCGCAGCGGCTGCAATATACCATAAACGCCTTTGAATACGCGGATAGGCACTGGTCTTGGGTCGAGCAAGTCTGCCTTTGGGCATTTCGTTTCCCCGCGCCCTTGAACAACTATCCAGACAACTTCGCGCTTGTCAGTCCGGAATTTGACTTGAAGCCAATCTATTATGCCCTGCAAGACTATGCCCGTGGCTGGCAACGCGGCGCAAGGCAGTGGCTGCCGCGGCCCGAGGCACCATGAAGATGCAAATGCGGCTGGCGCAGGCGCTTGGACTGGCGCTCATCTGCTGCGCTTGGCTGCTGCTCTTCGCTGTGTTAACAGAGCGCCCCGCCGACAAAGCCAAAGCCTTCCCCCGCGGCGAGATTGTCGTTGGCGTCGACGCCACTGTGCCGCCTTTTGCCGGCGACGACGGTCAGGCGGTCTATGGGCTGGACATCGACCTGGCTTATGCCATCGCCGATTATATTGAATTGCCGATTCGATTTGTCAACATCGGCTATTATGGCTTGTACGACGCTTTGATAAGTGGCGAGGTGGATTTACTGATTTCGGCATTGCGGATTGAAGCGGCGCGCATGGACGATGTCCGCTATAGCCGACATTATTTCGACAATGGTCTGCTGCTGATTTCGCCTAGCGCAAAGCCCATCACAGCGCTTGACGGGCTGGCTGGGCAAAATGTCGCCTTCGAGTTTGGCGGACCAGCGGAAACAGCCCTGCGCAAGCTGGATGAGGTCAATCAAGCGCCTAGTCGCCTGCCCTATGAGCTGCCAACATACGCGCTGGATTCCCTGCGTTTTGGATACGCCGATGCCGCCATTGTGGACGCCACAACTTTTGCGCTTTATATGCGGCAGCAGCCCAGCTGGCAAGTCAGGCCTAGCAGCCTCACGCAGGATTATTACGCAATCGCGGCGCGGCACAGCAACCATGACGCATGGAAACTTGTCGACGATGCCTTGGCTGCTTTGAAAGAAAGCGGAGAACTCGCTAGAATCATCGACAAGTGGTTATGAGACGAAATAAGGAGAGCGACTAATGCTCGAAAAAATCCGCTGGGGCATCTTGAGCACCGCCAATATCGGCCGCAAGGTCATCCCAGCCATTCATGCCTCGCGCAACGGCGTCGTCACCGCTGTTGGCAGTCGCTCGCTGGAGAGCGCGCGGGTATTCGCCAGCGAGCAGGACATCCCAATTGTCTATGGCAGCTACGAAGAATTGATCGCGAGCGACGAAATTGACGCCATCTACAATCCGCTGCCCAATAGCATGCACGCCGAATGGAGCATTAAATGCGCGCAAGCGGGCAAGGCGACGCTCTGCGAGAAACCTTTCGCCAGCGACGCCGCCGAAGCGCAGACGATAGTTGATGCCTTTGAAAAACAGGATGTTTTGCTGGCGGAAGCCTTTATGTATCGTTTTCATCCCCAGCACGCCAAAGTCAAATCAATCTTGGACGCGGGCGGCATCGGCGAGCTGAAAGTCATCAACAGCAGCTTCACATTTTTCATCAGCGACGCCGCCAATATCCGTTTGAGCAAGGCGCTGGCTGGCGGCGGATTGATGGATGTGGGCTGTTACTGCATCAATTTGATGCGCTTCATCATAGGCGAAGAACCGGAAGCGGTTACAGCAGTTGGCAATATCGGTGCGAGCACGGGCGTCGATGAGATTCTTGCTGGCAGCATGAAATTCCCCTCTGGCGTGATTGGTCATTTCGACTGCGGCTTGCGCGCCTATCGCCAGCAGAGCTACCGGCTCAAAGGCACAACTGGCTCGATAGTCGTCGATTCGAGCTTCACGCCGGACAAGCAAAAGGACGCTATCGTGCAGCATTGGCGCGGCGATCAATATACCGAGCATATCATCGCGCCGGTCGACCATTATCAATTGATGGTGGAAGATTTTGCCGACGCCCTGCAAACGGGGCGCGCGCCGCGCTTCCCTGCCAGCGACGCCGTGCTGAATATGAAAGTGATTGACAAGATGCTGGCGCAGCTGTCTTAGTCGCCGGCTTGCGCCAGCATGCGTTCGCCCGTTTGTACGCGCCATAAGGTCGCGTATAAGCCATTGAAATGCACCAATGCCTCGTGCCCGCCACTTTCTCGCAGTTTGCCCCGCTGCATGACATAAATCATGTCGGCGTTGCGAATGGTGGACAGGCGATGGGCGATTACGATAGTGGTGCGGCCGACAGCGATGCGTTCCAGCGAACGCTGAATCGCGGCTTCGGTCTCGTTGTCCACGGACGATGTGGCTTCGTCGAGTATCAATATCGGCGGGTCTGTCAGCACCGCGCGCGCGATGGACAAGCGCTGCCGCTGGCCACCGGAGAGTTTTTGTCCGCGCTCGCCGACGACGGTGTCGTATCCCTGCGACAGTTCACAGATGAATTGATGCGCCTCGGCGATTTTGGCGGCTTCAACAATGAGGTGCTCAGGCACATCTTGGCAGCCATAGGCGATATTCTCGCGAACGGTGCCATGAAAGAGAAAAACATCTTGGCTAACCAAGCCAATGGCATTGCGAATATCCGCCTGCTTCAGCTCGCGCAGATCGTAGCCATCCAGCAGGACTCGTCCCAAAGACGCATCATAATAGCGTAGCAGCAGCTTGATGACGGTGCTCTTGCCCGCGCCGGTCGCGCCGACGATGGCAACAGTTTTGCCAGCTGGGAAGTCCAGTGACAAGTCACTTATGATTTCGCGCCCATCGCTGTAGCTGAAACTGACCGCATCCAGGCGCATATCGCCGCTGATTGCCGCTATCGGCAAGGCAATGTCGCCATCGTTGATCTTGCGCTCGATTCCCAGCAAATCCAAAATGCGTTTGGTCGACGCCATGGCGCGCTGGTAGAGGTCGAATGTCTCGCCCAGCCTGGTTAGGGGCCAAAGCAATCGCTGGGTCATGAATACCAGCACGCTGAATGCGCCGACATCCAAGCTGCCATTAAGCGCCAATTGACCGCCGGCAATGGTGATGGCGATGAAACCTGTTACGATTATCATCCGTATTAGGGGCGTAAATGCCGAGCTCAATCGAATGGCGCGGCGATTGCGCTCGACATATTCATTGCTTTCGACGCGCAGGCGCTCGGCTTCATAGTCTTCCGCGGTAAAGCTCTTGATTGTTGCGATGCCGCTGAGGCTATTCGACAAATGGTGGTTGATCATGCTGACTTGTTCGCGGACTTCGCTATAGAGCGGCGCGAGCAAGCGCTGGAAGCGCATCGAGCCCCAAATGATGATTGGCATGGGAATCACAGCCATCCAAGCGATGCTGGGCGCGATAGCAAAAAAGATGCCACCAATTACGATAACGGTGGTTAGGATCTGCACTACATCGCTGGCACCAATATCCAGAAAGCGCTCCAACTGATTGATATCATCGTTCAGCACAGCCATCAAACCGCCAGTGCTTTGGTCTTCAAAATATGCCAGCTCCAGGCGCTGTACATGGTCGTAAGCGTCGACGCGCAAATCGTGCTGCATGGACTGCGCCAAATTGCGCCAGTGAACGCGCTGAATGTATTCAAACAGGGATTCCAGAATCCAGACGATGAGCGTGAGGAAGCCCAGTAGCAGCAGCTGATGGGTGAGGTCGACGACGCCCAGCCTGCCCAGGAGCGAGTCCTGCCGCTGCACGACGATATCAACTGCCACGCCAATCAAGACCGGAGGCATGATGTCAAATATCTTGCCCAGTACCGAGTAGAGCATGGCAAAAGCCACGCGCCGCTTGTATGCCGAGGCATAGTTCAATAAACGAAGGAAGGGATGACCGCTGTCTTTAGCTTTGCTCATATAGGGAATGACCCAAGGGCTAGGAATTGGATTACAGGATTATAGAAAAGACGCCGCGCCGCTGCTAGCGACAAAGATGGGCTATTCAACAAGGTCAGCCGCTCGGCGGCAGCGTTTAGGGCGCAGGTCTGACGCGCCCACACAAAATTACAAGCCATCTCGCTGCAATAGCGACAGGGAAAATATAATCAGAGTTGTGCGCAGGCAAGGGTGCCAAGCTGCGCTAGCGGATAAGTCCGCCGCCGCCTGCCCCATGCGCCAGCGCCGCCACTTCGTCGTAATCAACCAGGGGCAGGTCGCCCGGTATAGTGTATTTGTGGGCGGACATGGCGACGCCCCATTTTAGCGCTAGGGCGACATCGGCATCAGTCAGCCAAGTGTAAAGAAAGCCAGCCGCGAAGGCGTCTCCGCCGCCGATGCGCCCAATCTCGCCCGCCAAGATGGCAGGCTGCCGGTAGCGCTCGCCGTCCGCAGCTATCGCCGCCGCGCCATCTTTGCCCAAGGTCATGATGATGAGCGTAGCCGGATATTTTGCTGCTAATGTCGCCAGCGCCTCATCAGGGCGCGCATCATCATAAAGCGTCTTATAATCCCCATAGGGGCAAAAGATGATGTCAGCCAGCGCCATCGCCTTGTCGCAGCCGCGCGCCGCCTGCTGCCCCGACCACAATGTGCTGCGATAGTTGGTGTCGAAGCTCAGTTGCCAGCCAAGGTTCTTGGCGCTCCGCATGGCTGCAAGCGCCGTCGCCCGGGCTGAAACGCTGATTGCCAGCGTAATGCCGGTAACATGAAAGAGTCGGCTCATATCGTGCCGAAACAAGTCCGCTGGCAAATCCGCTGGCTGGATGCGGCTAACCGCCGAGTCTTTGCGGTCGTAGATTATGCGGCTGGAGCGCGGCGACTGCGACTTTTCGTGGAAGAAAATGCCCAGCCGCTCATCTTGCGCCCAGACGATATGACTGACATCGACGCCATACTGGCGCACGCGATTGCTGACATAGTAGCCCATTGGCGACGCCGGCAAACGCGAGAACCAGGCGGTCTTCATGCCCAAGCGCGCCAATCCAATCGCGGTGTTGGATTCGGTGCCGCCCACCCAAATATCAAAAGAATTGGTTTGCTCGATGCGCAGGTAGCCGGGCGGCGTCAAGCGCAGCATCGTCTCGCCAAATGTCAGCACATCATATTTCGCCATGGTCATCCCTTTCTAAGCAAGTCCAAGCATGCAATGAAATTCACCAAAGCCGCCAAGCAATCGCAGCAAAATCGCTCCCTCAATTCAGCATATTCTGGTTGAATTCAATCACCGAGGATACCGAGAAAAGCCTTTATTATTGAGTAATATTGAGTGATTCTACATTATGCAAACTTTTATGAATGAAGGCAGATTTTGTCAATAGAGTCAATAGCATGGAGAAGCATTTTTTTGTTTTCATCTACATTATCTTAGCTTCGTTGCCATAAATGATGCTTAATTCGGTATCGGCGGTGATAAAAATATAATTTGCCGCGATTGCCCCGGCGCGGCTACTATGCGTCTGGCACGAGCATAATGATAACGCTATACTCATTTTATGGCACATATCGGAATAGACGCTCGGCTAACTCACTACCGCGTTGGCGGCATAAGCCGATATACCACAGGCATCATCGCCGCAATGGCGCAGCAGCCTCCCGCCCATGACATTACCGTATTCCAAAGCCGCAAAGCCAGAGGCACACTATGCCAGCGCTTCGCCCGCGCCAAACTATGGACGCCGCCGCATCATCCGCTGGAGCGCTTGGCACTGTCAGCGGAACTAGCGTGGCGGGGCTTGGATGTCTTGCACAGCCCCGATTTTATCGCGCCGATGCGCGGGGCGCGCCGCCATGTCATCACTGTGCACGACTTGAGCTTCATTCATTATCCCGAAACCATGACCGCAGCCAGCCGCCGATATTATAATGGGCAAATCCAAGCCTCGGTCGCGCGCGCGGATCATATCTTGGCGAATAGCCACGCGACTAAACAAGACTATGTAGAGATACTTGGCGTGCCGCGGCAGAAAATAACCGTGCATCATCTGGGCGTGGAAGCAGATTTTTGTCCCTTGCCGCGCGCGGTTACCAATCCTGTAATCGCGGCGCTGGATTTACCTGATGCCTACCTGCTCTTTGTTGGCACAATCGAGCCGCGCAAGAACCTGCTGGGCTTGGCGCGCGCCTACCGCGATTTGCAAACGGAGCTGCCCGATCTGCCAAAACTGGTCATCGCCGGCAATCCTGGCTGGCACTTCGGGCAGCTGATGCAAGACATAAATGAAGTCGGCATCCAGGACAGCTTGATACTGCGCCACGGGATAGCGGATTCGCAGCTTCCCGCGCTCTACAACCATGCGCTGCTGCTGGTCCTGCCGTCGCATTACGAAGGCTTTGGTTTGCCGGCATTGGAAGCGATGGCTTGCGGCGCTGTGCCAATCGTCAGCAAAGTAGCGGCACTGCCAGAAATCGTCGGCGAGGTCGGCATCTTGGTGAATCCTAATGATACGAACTCAATCGCGCAAGCCATCCGGCGCGGGCTCGGCGACAGCGCTTGGCGGGCGGCGCAATCGGCCGCGGGGATCGAACGCGCCAAAGGCTTTTGCTGGGGCAGCGCGGCGCAAACGGTGCTCGATGTTTACCAAGCGCTGCTCGACTGAATACGCGACTGAAGACACGACATAACACACGACTGAAGACTCGATGGAAATCCTGCTGCTCTGCCCGGACAATCCCTATCCCAGCGAATCGGGCGCGGCGCTGCGGAATTATGGCATCATCCGCAGCCTGCACCATGCCGGGCATAATGTAACGCTGCTGACATTCAGCGACAGCGCGCTAGAGCGCGGGACAAACCCCTTATTTGAATTTTGCAGCGAGATTCACATTTGCCCGCTGCCACAGCGCAGCAAGGTGAATCGCCTTATTTCTATGCTCTTCACCACAAAGGCGGACATGGAAGAGCGCATGATGAGCGCCGCCTTCGCGAATAAACTTGCCGCGATTTTGCATGCCCGCGCCTTTGATATCATCCAATTCGCCGGCATCGAGCTGGGAGGCTACCTGACCCTGATTCAGCAGAATAAAGGCAGAGCCAAAGTTGTCTACGATGCCCAAAACGCGGAAGCGGAATTGCAACGACTAATCTACCAGCTCGACAAGAAGCGGCTGTCACGCCTGCCCAGCGCGCTCTATTCGGCGGTACAAGCGCGCCGCCTCGCTCGCTACGAGCGCGACTTGTGCCGAAGCGTGGACGGCGTCATCGCTGTGAGCGCAGAAGACCGCAAGCTGCTGAAACCCTATGGCGGCGCGCCGATATATGTCATGCCCAACGGCATTTTTGTCGACGACTACGAAACTTGCGCTGCCGTGAGCAGAGCCAAGAATCAACTGGTTTTCACCGGGAAAATGGATTATCGGCCAAATGTCGACGCGCTTGAATGGTTTTGCTCGGAGGTCTTCCCTAACCTGTTGCAGCGGCATCCCGCGCTGGAGTTGATAATCGTCGGCAAGAACCCGCATCCGCGAATTCAAGCCTTGGCGGATAGCGAGCAAGTGCGCGTGACTGGCTGGGTCGAATCGCCGCTGCCATATTTACATGCGGCGACCCTGTTTGTCTTGCCCATGCGCATGGGCAGCGGCACGCGCCTCAAAATACTCGAAGCGATGGCGGCGCGCTGCGCGGTCGTTTCGACCTCTTTGGGCGCATCCGGCTTGCGCGGCTCAATCCGGGAGACCATCGCAATCGCCGACGATGCCGACAGCTTCGCTCATGCGATATGGTCCTTGTTGAGCGATGAGCAGCGCCGGCAAACGATGGGCGCGCGCGCAAGCGCGCAAGTCCGAGCGCATTACGACTGGTCGGCGCTCATGCACCGCCTTCTAAGCGCCTATTCCGACCTCGAAAGAAAATGATGTTTGAATAAGAAATGAATAGAGAGACTTTGGCAGGGCGAAATATAAAATTGGCGCGAGCAATGCACCAGCCGTCCGCGCTGCATAGAACCCGGGATATTTTCTTGGCTTGCCTCGCCAAGCTGCCGCTACCTCAGCAAGTCGCCAGCTCCAACCGGGTGCTTGTGATACGCCCCGACCACCTTGGCGATGTCCTACTGATGCGCCCCGCGCTGCAGTTTATCAAGCGCCAGCGCCCGCAAATTGAACTGCATGTCATCTGCGGAGCTTGGGCAGCCCAAGCGCTGGTTGGCTGCGCCGAGGTCAATGTCGCGCTGACGCTCGACTTTCCTGGCTTCCAGCGCCAGCGGGCGGCGCGGACGCGCAATCCTTATCTGCTGGCACTGGATTCCGCGCGCAAGCTGCGCCGAGTCGGTTATGACAGCGCGCTTATCATGCGCCCGGACCATTGGTGGGGGGCTATGCTGGCTTATCTGGCTGGCATAAGCCAACGCGTCGGCTATGCGCATGCCAGCGGCGCGCCATTCTTAACCCGGCACATGCGCCATCAGCAGGAACACGCAGTCTTGCAGAACCTGCATCTGGCGCAGTTCTGGCTTGGCGCTGACGACGCTGAACATGAAGGCAATATCGACTTGACGATGGCGGTTGACGCCACCGCCACCGCCGCCGTAGAGCAACTGCATTCCGAGCAGCTGATAAGCGCTGAGCAGCCAATCGTCTGCATCCATCCCGGCTCTGGCATGACAAGCAAACTCTGGCAGCCACGGAAATGGGCGCAAGTTGCGGATGACATCACAGGGCAGCGCGCTGCGGCGGTCATCTTCACCGGCAGCCGCGCTGAACAAGCCTTGGTTGACGATATCGCCAGCCAGATGCAAGCAAAATCTTATTCCGTCGCCGGCAAAACCAGCGTGAGCCAGCTGGCGGCGCTATATCGACGAGCGAGCCTGGTCCTGGGCGTGGACAGCGGCGCGATGCACATTGCCGCCGCCGCGGGCTGCCCCACCGTGACCTTGTTTGGTCCCGCCGACCCAATTGAGTTCGCGCCCTGGGGCGACGCCCATAAGCACCAGACTGTTACGGCGACAATCGCTTGCCGTCCCTGCCGCATTCTCGATTGGGGCGATGACGCACTGGAAAATCATCCTTGCGTGCGAGATATCAGCGTAAGCCAGGTGCTAGTAGCAGCTCAGCGCGCCTTAGCGGCAAGCAGCGGCGGCGACTCGGGGTCACAAGTTCTCATTTGATTGCCTATGATTGCCTATGATTGCCTAAGCGCCGATTCGTCGCGTGGCTGGACTGTAACTGTCTTTTCGTTGCGATAGCTGACCATGCCGGGTCCCGCGCCCTTAATGGCTTTGACAAATTTGACCCGCGTATAATCCACTAGCACATGCTTGTCGTTCCGTTTTTGGCTGTAGTGCGCCGCAAGCGCCGCCGCCGCCAGAATCAAGTCATCGCCGATGCGCCGGCCATCGTTGCGGATGACGACATGCGCGCCGGGCGCGCCACGCGCATGCAGCCAGATGTCCTGGCTGTTGGCGGTCTTGAAGGTCAGCTTTTCATTTTGTCGGCTGTTGCGGCCTATCCAAAGCACATAGCCGTCGCGGCTGACAAGGCGCAGCGGACCCTGTTTGCCCGCGCCGCCAATACGTTTGCGTTTTTTGCCTTGCCAATGCCCGCGTTCTTGCAGCATCTGAATGATGTCGTCAATCTCGGGCCAATTACTCGCCAAGGCTAAATCGGATACTAACTGCGCCAAGAAGTCTAATTCGGTTTTCGTTTCCGCTATCATCGCCGGCAGCGCCTTGCGCGCTTGTTTGGCTTTTTCGTATTTGCGGAAATAGCGCTGCGCATTCTCAATCGGGCTGAGCTGCGGGTCGAGCTGGATGAGCAATGCCGGCTCATCGAGGTCATACTGGGCGCGCAGCGACTCTTGACCGTCGCGCAGCGCAAATTGATAAGCCAGAATCAGTTCGCCGCTATGCTGCAACTGGCGCAATTCGCCTTCATCTTTGAAGCCCCGCCGCAAGGATGCGAGTTTTCCCGATAGTTTTTTCCGCGCCCCGTCTATGGCTTGCCGCACTGGTTGCTTAGCTTGGGCATAGGCATCGGCGCTGCGGACCATGCCATAGAAGTCATTGATTGCGGCGCTCATTGTCGGGCTGGCTTGCCAATCCAGGTATGTCAAGGGGAAGGCGGAAAAATCGCCGGCTGCGCCCATTTCATAGCCGATGCCCGGCTGCCACTGTCGGCGCAATAGCGGCGCGACCACCGCCTGATAAGCCTCGTGCAGCGCGCGCGGGTCGCTGTCACGGGCTTTGGCGTCGACGCGCCCGCTGGCGCGGTATACGATTTCTTTGGCGAGCATCGGGCTCATGCCGAGGATCTTGCCCGGTAAGACCCGTCTCGTTTGTAGGGACGGCTTCTCGACCGCGTCCAATATGCGCTGCAAACTTTCGACCCCAAGCTCGCTCGGAGCCAACTGGCCGTGTATTGGCGGCGGCGGCACATAGTCGTGCTTGGGCAAGCTCAAACGGTAGCGGTTCTCGTCAGGACCAACACGCTTGAGGCAGTCGAGTATCGTGCCGGCGCGCAGTAGCAGGACATTGGCGCGCCGCGGCATCAATTCGGCGACCAGCGCGACATCGCCTTCTGGACCTTCAAAATCTATGCGCAGCAGCCGCTCCCAATCGGGCTGACTGACATGGGCGACAATGCCGCCTTCGACCGCGCGCCGGCAGAGCAAGCCCAACTGCGTCGGTTTCATCAGACCGCGGCGCAGCTTCTCGCCTGCGAGGAATATGCGCGGTTGGCTGGCGTCAGCGCTCATATAGAGATAATGCCGTCTGCGCTGGGCATAGATTTCCAAGCCCAAGCCCATCTCATCGACATCAATCACATCTTGCACGCGCCCGCCGACCAGCGTATCCAAGAATTCATCCACCAGCGCCGAAATCGTGAAGACATCAAAGCTCATGCGATTGCCTGGAATAACAAAACAGTGAATATAGTGGGCGGGCACAACTGCGCCAGCTAAATCTAGCGCATGGTCGCAGGGTGATTAAAATGACGCTGCTTCGGTAAGCGTCAGCAGATAGGCGATTATATGCCCAACTTCTTGCTCGCTGAGGCGTTCGCCATAGTTGTTTGGCATCGAATCACTATAATCTTCAGCCAAAAAAACACCTGGTAATACAATGGCTTCGTACAGGTACTGTTCCGCGGAAAGCGGCGGACGGCGTTCGCTGGCGAAGTTGCCAATACCGTCGAACAAGGGCGACAGGCTGCCGTCGCCCAAGACATGGCATGTGAAACATTCGTACTCGTTTATTAAGCCCGCGCCGGCATCGGCATCCGCGCCAGCCAGCGCCGCGGCGACCTCGGCGGCGTAGGTATCTTCGGACAAGGTTGCCGCAGCGCCTGCGGAATTATCAACAACGATATAAGCGATAAGCAGGACGAAGGCAATCAGCGCTGCCGCAACAAGCGCGAGCGCAATTTTTGGCTTTGGTCGCTGGACCGCTTTGGGATCGTCAGTCATGGGGCGGAACTTTCGCTAGCGGACAGCGTAATTGCCCGCTTGTACATGGTTGAACTCGCTTAACCTGCAAAACTCGAGCAAGGCATATCGCTCGCAAGTAGAAGCCATGCCCGTGAAATAGCTAAGCAGTATAAGCTGCGCATTAGTGCGCATTAGGAGGGGCAGCGCGGGATATGGCAAATGCGCGAGCTTACGAAGGGGCTCCCGCTTCTTGGCGAACGACAGTTACTTGACGGTTCAAGAGCCAGATTACCAAGCCCAGGGTCAAGCCCGCTCCCATTACATTGACAAGTATGAAACCGACAACCAAGATGAAAGCTACCGCTTGATCGGGGGTGGCGGTCAGCGCGTTCCCGCTGGGGTCGGTGGTTTGCTGAATCGCAAAATCCGATGACAGCAGGTTTGATGTAATCGCGCCGCCGCCCAACAAGACGATGAAAATTAGCGCCAAAGCTCCCAGTCGCTGCATAGGTCCACTCCGATTCGTTTTCGCGGGTGATTGTACAATCAATCACAAAGCGCGGCAAGGCATCAAGGATATTTTACAGTGCAATCGCAGAAAAACCGAAATAAATTTAGTCGAAAGTGTCTAAGAAATCGTTACCAACTGCTCGCGTTCGGGACCGACGCTGACGCTCTTAATCGGTACCTCGCATAGCGCCTCTATGCGCTTGATATAGTTCCTGGCGGCTTTTGGCAAGTCCGCTAGCGCGCGACAGCCGCTGATATCTTCATGCCAGCCGGGCAGGCTTTCATAGATTGGCAAGGCGCGCGCCAATTGCTCATTGGTCACGGGCGGATAATCTTGACGCAGCCCGTCGACTTGATAAGCCACCGCTAGTTTCAGCTCATCAAGCCCCGACAAGATATCCATTTTTGTGAGCATCACTTCGCTCAAGCCATTGACGCTGGCGGCATAGCGCAGCATGACAAGATCCAGCCAACCGCAGCGGCGCGGACGCCCGGTCGTGGTGCCAAACTCATCCCAAAAATTGGCACCTGTACCGCGCAAATGATCCGCGACTGCGCCATTCAATTCCGTTGGCATGGGACCGCCGCCAACCCGTGTGCTGAAAGCCTTTGCCACGCCCATCACGCACTCGACGAAGAGCGGACCGACGCCCAGCCCGGTCAATGCGCCGCCTGCAGTGGGCGATGAACTGGTTACAAAGGGATAACTGCCGTGATCAATATCCAGCATGGTTCCCTGCGCGCCTTCGCAGAGCACGCGCTTGCCCGCCTGCAAGGCTTTGTGCAGGTAGATGGAAACATCTTTAATATAAGGGCGCAGGTAATTGGCCGCTTCCAGGTAGCTTTGCGCCGCTTCGATGGGGTCGAGCGCATCCAAACCTTGCCGCTGCAAGTCGGCATTGCTGGCTTGGACAGCGCCGTACAAGCGCTCTGCGAAGACTTCGATATCAAGCAGCATATCGCCAGTCCTGATGCCGGCGCGGTTGGTCTTGTCCAGGTAGGCTGGGCCGATGCCGCGCAGGGTTGTGCCAATCTTTTCCTTGCCCAGCGCGCTTTCTCGCGCTTTATCCAGCTCGATATGCGCGGGCGTGATAATATGCGCGCGCGAACTGATGACCAGGCGCTGCGGCGAGATGTCTACACCTTGCGCTTTGAGCGATTGGATTTCTCGCACGAGATTGACCGGATTGATGACCATGCCGTTGCCCATGACGGAAACGACGTCCTCATGCAAGATGCCAGAGGGCACCAGGTGAAGTTTGTAGACCTCGCTGCCCAGGGCAACGGTATGTCCGGCGTTGTCACCGCCGGCATAGCGCGCCACGATATCGGCTGAAGCAGCCAGCCAGTCGACCGCGCGCCCCTTGCCTTCGTCGCCCCACTGCGCGCCTAACAATATCGTAATTGGCATATCAGCTTGTGTTCTCCTTCATTGCGTAGGCATTCGGCGCAGAAATTCGCTCAAGTTTGAGCTTGGCGCGTCACAGCGCCCAAGCTGAAAGTTATCTCTTTGTCGCCCCAAGTTTCGATGTGCTGCTGCGGACCCAGGACAAGAGCCGAACCCCGGTCAATTGCGATGCCGACCGCATGCGGCTGCTGGCGCAAGACCACCCGCGCCGCTTCTGTTTCCAGAAAGCTCTTGACATCAACGGCAACATAGACCTCTTCTAGCAACTTCCAGGCGCTTGCGACCTTGCCAGGGGTCTTCATGTAATATGAACCGGCAAGCGTTGCCGCCAAGCCCTCAAACAGGACCAGCGCGCCATCTTGCAGCGCGCTTTTTAATGCATGCAGAACAGTCTGGGTCATCAATCGCTTCAAGCGCTGAATATCATGCCCGGCTTCAATCACAATCATGCCAGCATGGCTCAATCGTTCATGAATTTCGTTATTGTCCGGGTCTTCCAGGTCTACCAAATAACCGGCGGGCGCGCCCAATTCCACCATGTCATCCATTAGCGCATCTCCGTCATCAGCCGCCAGTGAAATATAAGCAACCGCGCCGCCTGCATTGCAGCGACTTAATGCCATGGCGCGGATTTCGCTATGCGCGTCGGCGCTGCCGGATAGCACCAGCCAGCCGTAGGACTCCAGCCAGCGAATCGGGAGGCTGTCCAGCATCTAGTCGCCCGTTCCCAGGTAATCGGCGATGAGCGCCGACATCATGCCAACGCCAAGTGGCAGGACATCTTCGTCAAAATCAAAACGCGGGTGATGATGCGGGTAGTCGAGTTCGCGCTGGCGATTTGCCGAACCCACGAGCAGATAGGCACCGGGATTGCGCTGCATGAACAAGCCAACATCTTCGGAAGCCATCCAAGGCTGCCGAACCACGTCAATCGCATCCCCCAAGCTGGCAAAAACCGCGCGCGCATGGTCGGTCACTTCGGCATCGTTCACAATCGCGCCAATGCCAAACTCGAGATTGACATCAGCGCGGCAGCCCATCGCCTGCGCTATACCGGTCGCGATTTCATGGATGCGCGACTTAATCAAAGCGCGCGCCTCTTCGCGGAATAGCCGGTAGGAGCCGCTAAAGCTGACGGTCTGCGGGATGATGTTGCGGGCGCTGCCACCCTGTAATGTGCCAATCGTCAAGACAACTGTATCCAGCGGGTCAACATTTCGGCTGACGATAGACTGCAGCGCGACAATGATTTGGGCGCTGCACACGATGGGGTCAGCTGTCTGATGTGGCATCGCGCCATGACCACCCTTGCCTGTTATTGTTATTTCGAAGACTCCCGCGCCCGACATCGTTGGCCCGTCCACAACGCTCACTGTGCCCACTTCTAGGTCATTCCATAGATGGATGCCCAAACTGCGGTCTGGCACTGGCGCTTCCAGCGCGCCATCGGCAACCATAGCTTGCGCGCCGCTGCCAACTTCTTCAGCCGGTTGGAAGACAAATTTGACGCGGCCGCCTAGCTGCCCGCGGTGCTTGTTCAAGATCTTGGCGATTCCCAGGGCAATCGCGGTATGGCCGTCGTGCCCGCAGGCGTGCATGACGCCCGCCGATTGCGAAACATATTCGGTTTGGTTTTCTTCGTGGATTGGCAAGGCGTCCATATCAGCGCGGTATAAAAGGGTGGGGCCGTCATGCGCGCCTTCCAAAATGCCAATCACGCCCGTTTTGCCCACGCCCGTTTGCACTTCCAAGCCCAGCTTATTCAGCTCATCCGCGACAATGCCGGCTGTGCGATGTTCTTGATAAGCCAGTTCCGGATGGCGGTGAAAGTCGCGGCGGCGGTCTACCAACTCGTCGCGCAGGTTTTCCGCCTCTGCCATATAGTCAATTGCCATGTTTTCTCATCCTATTTTTATGACATGAAATTTTTCGATATGCCGCGGGAATTCGGGCGGCGCTTCGGGATCCAGCGTTCGCTTGCGTATGCCCTGCGCCATTTTTTCCATATCCGCAATCTGACTCTTGTGGGCATAGAGCGAGCGGATTTTGGTCTCGATGCTATCGGAAACATCGACCGTATGCGTTGGCTGCGCGGCACCGGCAATGTATACAGTCGCGACCTTATGCGTACCCAAGCCCTCGTCGCGCTCATGCTCCAGGAAATTGAGTCGGTCGCGCGCTGTCGGGAAGACCGCTTCCAAGGTCGCCGCGCCGATGGCGCGATGATCGGGATGATTGATGCCGCGCGTACCGCGCCAAAAAACCGTCGGGTCGAGCGTGACGACGATGTCTGGCTTGCATAGGCGTATCACCCTGGTGATATCGCGCCGCAGCTCCAACGTCGGGAATAACTCGCCGTCTTTATAGCGCAGAAAAATGACTTCCTTGACGCCAAGCACCGCAGCGGCTGCGCGCTCTTCGCGCTCGCGCATTTCTGCCAGTCGCTCGTGGGTCATGTCTGGGTCGGCGCTGCCCTTGTCGCCGCTAGTAGCGACCAGAAAAGTTATTTCAGCGCCGTCCGCAGCCCATTTGGCGAAGGTTGCGCCTGCAAAAAATTCGGGGTCATCGGGATGGGCGAAGACGCCAAGTATGCGTTTCGCGCTTATTTTGTCGACTTCTGTCATTTTGCCAATCCGCGCTTCATTTAGTTTTGTCGCCTTTGGACCTGTCGCTGTTGGGACGCTTGGACGCTGGATTATCGCGGCGGCGGGAGCGGCGGCGGCTACGGCGGCGGCGAGAACTTTTGCCCGGCTCTGACGATTTTTCTCGCGGCTTGCGCGGGCGGCGCTCGCCTTCGTTTGCTTGTTTAGTTTCGCTTGTTTTTTCCGTTTTGGCTGCTTGTTCCGTTTTGGCTGGCGCATCAGACCGGCTCGGACGCGCTTGCCGCGCCGCGATGACATCTGACTGGCGCTGGCCGGCGGGCTTGCCGCACTCGCAGCTGCCGTCGCCGTGCTTGTCGCAGGGGGAATGCGCTTTTTCCGCCAATTTGCGGAATTCTTCCAGCGGGGTGATTTCCTCCCTAGTTACGACTTTTCGGACGCCGTCTTCCAAGATTACCATCACGGCGTCGCGCAAGGGAAGCTGGTCGATAACGCGCGCTTCTCCATGCGGGGTGCCAACGCGCTTATTGCGGCGCGGCAAGTGCCGCCGCGCTTCGACGTATTGTTCGTATTCGTAAACGAGACAGCAGCGCAGCCGACCGCACATTCCTGTGATTTCCGACGGGTTTAAAGAAACACCTTGCGCCTTCGCCATTTTGATTGAAATCGGACTAAAGTCGGTTAAGAATGTGCTGCAGCAGCGCGTCTCGCCACAAGCGCCAAAACCGCCCAAGAGCTTGGCGGTATCACGGGGACCGATTTGCCGCATTTCGATTTGGGCGTCGAATTTGCGCTGCAGCCGCTTCTGCAATACAGCGGTGTCCATTTTCTCTTCGGCGCTAAACAGAAATGTAATCACACTGCCATCGTAGTTGTATTGGGCGGCGACAAACTTGACGCCCGCCAGACGGCGCAAGTTAGCGGCTGCTTCCTTGCAAGTATCAAGCGCCGCCGCTTCTTGCGATTGCCAATGCTGCCGCAAGACCAAGTCGCGGGGGGTAGCTTGGCGCAGAATCTGTCGAATAGCGCGATTGGCATCGGGTGTGGTAAAGCCCATCACCTGTCCCATTTGCCGACCGCGCAAAGTATCGACGATGACAAAGTCGCCTTTTTTCAGCTCGGGGGATGGTGAATAATCAAAATGATAGAGCTTGCCGATCTTTTGAAATCGCACCCCTGCTACGAGTTTGGATTCTTCGGCATGGACCGCAACCATATATTTTCGCCTTCCGTATTAGACCAGTCGCCCGGCGACTGTGATAATATCCGCCGCGCTAAGAGAAAAATGCAAGCCAACTCGCCGCATTAGCGCCGCCGAAAAAATAATTTGAACAATCGCGAACGCCTTGCACTTTACTTGATATTTGCCGCATACGCAACATCGACAAGGCTTAATCCGCTAGCGACGACTGTTGCCCGACTGCAAAAATTGCTAAAATATCAGTAGCGATAGTCATCTTCCGCCAAAGTGAAAATGATCAGATACCAGCGCCTTCATTTGCGGCGAACGAGGATTGCATGGCAATCTTAACCATGAAGTTCGGTGGCGTCTCGCTGGGGACGGCAAAGGCGCTCGCCCAAGTATTAGCTATCATCATTGCCGAGTCGGCACGCTGGGAACGCATCTTAATCGTGGCGTCGGCGCTCGAGGGCGTTACGGACATGCTGCTCGACGCTGCCGCCCAAGCCAGAGTTGGCGACCAGCGGGGCTATCGCCGCATCGCCGCGACATTGCGCGCGCGGCACATGGCGCTAGCCGAACAATTGCCATTCGAAAAACCGGCTCGCAACGCGCTCAAAGCGGACATCGACCAGTTGCTTTCCGACATGCTTGATCAATGTCAGAAAGTCGCCAATAACCTCGACGACGAATTGCTGCCCAGCATGAGCGATGCGATGGTCGCTGTCGGCGAGCGCCTGTCAGCGCGCATAATCGCCGCTTTATTGCGCCAAAACGACATCCGCGGCGTAACAGTGGATGGCACCGAATTGATCGTCACGGACGCTGTGCATGGCAATGCCAATCCAATCTGGCAGCGCACGGCGGGCAAGGTACAGAGCTTGCTCGCGCCCATGCTCGACCGCGAGCTTATGCCGGTTGTAACCGGCTACATCGGCGCGACCGAAACGGGCGCGACCACAACACTTGGGCGCGGCGGCACCGATATCACCGCTTCGGTATTGAGCGCGCTGCTCGGGGCAGAGGCGCTGTGGATCTGGAGCGATGTCGACGGTTTGATGACCGCCGACCCGCGCGAAATCGCCAGCGCGCGGGTGATTCCAGCGCTGGATTATAACGAGGCGGCGGAGCTGGCATATTTTGGTGCCAAGATACTGCATGCCAAAATGACCGCGCCGCTGGCAAAACGCGCCATTCCCCTGCGCATCAAAAATATCTACCAGCCTCAAGGAAGCGGTACTGAAATCCGACATCTGCCTAATACCAAGCAGCCGGTCATACGAGCCGTAACGTCTATCCAGGGCTTGGCTTTATCGCGCCCGGCCAGCGGCTCGATGGCTGGCATCACGCGGCTGGTTGGCAATACGCTCTTCAAAACCTTGGGCATGCGCTCGGAGGTCATGATCGCCTCGCAATCTTCCAGCAGCAGCTTCCTCGCGCTGGTGATACCTACCAGCATCGGCATTGATGGCGTCGACCGACTGCAGCAGGCGCTGCGGGAGAAGATGGCGGCGTACCCACAAAAAATGCCCTGGCAAATCGAAACAATCGCCCTTGTTACCGCCATTGGCGACAGCATCGCTTCTTCACCCGGTCTATTGGCGGAGGCGCTGGCAAAGCTCGAAGATATAGCCCTATTGGGATTGGCGATAGGTCCCTCAAATTGCAGCGTTACCGCGGCAGTCGCGCCGGCGGACGCAAGCCTGGCGCTTGCGCGCATTCACGAGCTGATTCTCAAAAGCGGCTGAGATAGCGCTCGAGTTCCCAAGCGGTAACTTGCCGATTATATTCGGCGCATTCGTGGCGTTTGGCGGCGATATAGCGGTCGCTGACATAGGGCCCCAAAGCCGAGAGAATCACTTCGTTTTCACTAAGCGCTTCAATCGCTTCGTCAAGGGATTGTGGCAGCACCTCTATATGGCGCATGCGGCCGCTGCTGCGGCGCATAAGCGTCTCTTCCAGCGGGTCTGGCAGCGGCATTTTGTGCCTGATGCCATCGAGCCCAGCCTTCAGCATGACCGCCATCGCCAGATAGGGGTTGGCGGTCGGGTCGGGACAGCGCAATTCCAAGCGCGTATGATATTCTTTGCCGACAACCGTGCTTGGCACGCGGATTAAAGCATTGCGATTGACATGCGCCCAGCTTACGTCTACTGGCGCTTCGAAGCTGGTGCCCAGCCGCTTGTAAGAATTAACCAGTGGTGCCAAAACCGCGCACATGGCGCGCGCATGTTCCAACTGCCCCGCCAAGAAGAACTTGGCAAGTTCCGATAAACCATATTCACCTTGCTTGTCCGCGAACAGATTGAGGCCGGTCGCGATATCATGCAAGCTCTGATGGGTGTGCATTCCTGAACCCGGGAAATCGGCATGCGGGCGCGGCATAAAAGTGCAGTAATAATCGCGCTGCCTGGCTATCGTCTTTAGCGCGATGCGCGCGGTTAATACATTGTCCGCAGAGCGCAGCGCGTCGTCATATTGAAAATCAATTTCGTGCTGCCCCAAGCCCGTCTCCGAATGCGTCGAATCCACGCGGATGCCAATTTTGTCCAATGCAATCAGGATTGAGCGGCCGATGGATTGAATCGGGTCCTCGGGCAAGTCGAAGTAGCCGGCAATATCGTGATTGGCGACGATTCGCGGCTTGCCCTGCTCATCAAAAGGAAAGAGGAAAAACTCCAGCTCCATGCCTATTTTGAAGAGATAGCCCATTTCTCTGGCTTGTTCCAGCACCTTCGCCAGCAGATTGCGCGGGTCGCCGATAAAGGGCTCGCCATTCTGCGTAGCAATTGAGCAAATCAGTCTGGCGGTTTTATCGTCGCCGTCGGTCCAGGGCAACACAACGAAGCTCGACAAGTCCGGCAGCAGAATCATGTCGCTTTCGGCGACGCGCGCGAAACCTTCGATTGCGGAGCCATCAAAATGCGATCCATTTTCGAGTACGTTTTCCAGTTCCACAGCGGGAATCATGACGCTCTTGACCAAGCCCGTGATATCGGTGAACCAGAGCGCGACAAAGCGGACACCTTCTTCTTGGACGACCTGCAAGACTTCAGTTGCGGTGTACATAGCTGTATAGCCCTCCCTACCGCGCCATCTGCCAGCGCCATGACAAGTATAGGCGCTGTTTACGCGCTTAGGCTATTGACGAGATTGCCAAATTAGCGCGTTGGGATTCATTATTTTCCACCAGTTAGCTGCCTAGCATGCTCCAACGGCGCAGCAAGGCGTCCAGCGCCAAGACATAGCTATGCCAGCCAAAGCCGGCAATTTGCCCCAGGCATACGCCCGACAACAGCGACTTGTGCCGGAAGGGTTCGCGCCCGTGAACATTCGATATATGCACTTCAATCACAGGCAAAGCGACCGCGCTGATGGCGTCGCGCAAGGCGACGGATGTATGTGTATAGGCACCGGGGTTGAAGACAATGCCATCCGCCCAGCCGCGCGCTTCGTGCAGCAAATCAATTAAGCCACCTTCGTGGTTCGACTGCTGCGCGCGCAGTTCAATATCAAAGGCAGCGACATGCTGCCGCAAGGCGCGATTAATGTCGTCCAGCGTCTTGCTGCCATAAATCTCTGGCTGGCGCGTGCCCAGCAGGTTCAAGTTGGGACCGTGCAAAACCAGTATGCGCTTTGCCATATTCTCATTTTTCCTTCGTCTGTCCTTCGTCTGTCCTTCTTCAGGCTACATCGTCCTTCGTTACAAGGTCCATCACAAGGACTTTGTTGAAATACTCGATTTCCCCCACCCCAAACCCACCCCCCATAAAGAGGGAGGGGCTTTAACAGCTCATTACGGTTCAGAAAGCTCCCCTTCCCTCATTTTGGGGATGCTCGCCATAGAGATGGCGAGGAGGATCCGGGGGATGGGGGTATTTTTCAACAGAGTCACAAGGTCCATCGTTACAAGACCGCCAAGACCTCTGCTTTTGGCAATCCTTCAACAATTGCCGCTTCGCCCAAGCCCTTTAACAATACAAAGCGCGATTTGCCGTCGCGCCACTTTTTGTCAGTCGACATGGCGCTGTACCATTCTTCGGCATCCAGGTCGATAGCCACCGGCAAGCCAATTCTTTCAAAAATCGAGATAATGCCTTGATGCAATTCTTCGTCAATCATGCCTAAGTTACGCGACAATAGCGCGGCTTTGCAAATGCCGATGGCGACCGCCTCGCCATGCGCGACTTGATAGCGCGTTACTTTTTCGATGGCGTGGCCAAATGTATGCCCCAAGTTGAGCTGGGCGCGGATGCCGCGCTCATAAGGGTCCGCCGCTACCACCTCAACTTTGACTTGGATGGCTTGGCGCAGCAGCTTGACCAGATTATGCCGCTGCCAGATCTCAGGCTCCAGCAGCGCGGGCTGGGCAATCAAGCCGTGTTTGATCACTTCCGCCATGCCACAGCGCCATTGCAGCGGCGGCAGCGTCTCCAGCACCGCCGGATCAACCAAGACCGCGTCCGGCTGTTTGAAAGCGCCAATCAAGTTTTTGCCCTGCGGCATATCTACGCCGACCTTGCCGCCCACGCTTGAATCCACCATTGCCAGTAACGTGCTTGGCGCTTGAATAAAGCGGATGCCGCGCATATAGGTCGCGGCCGCGTACCCAGCCGTATCGCCCAGTACGCCGCCACCCAAAGCAATCAGCGTCGTGCCGCGGTCCGCGCCTAGCGCCAGCATCTTTTGGTATATCTCCGACACTGTCCTCAGGTTCTTGTATTTTTCGCCATCCCGCAGGCAGATGATATCGGCATTGGGCAAACGTCTTGCAAGGTCCTCGGCATGCAGTGGCGCGACCGTCTCGTTGGTCGCGATTAACGTATGTCCGTCTAATCCGAGCGCTTCAATATGTCGATTGATAGCCCCGAGGATGCCGTTTTCTATCCAAATTTCATAGCCGCCGCTCGGGGTTTGGACATGGATGCGGCTTTCGCACAGGGCGACGATTTCGCTGGCTATGGCGGCAACGGATTTGCCGCTAGTCTCGATTTGATTGGGAATCTCCGCATAAGCCGCTTGTCGCTCTTGCAGCAGCGTCTGCCAATTTGCCGCCAGGGGTCTACCATCAGTTTCCCCTAAGCGGGCGCTGATTTCATCCGCGCTGGCATTCAAGCAAATCAGCTTGCCGGCCCGCCCCATCAATGCGCGCATATCCGCAGGCACAAGCGCGCCGCCGCCGGTCGCGATAACCAGCCCGGATTGCGTGGAAAGCTCTTGCGTCAAACCGCGCTCGACGGTGCGGAAGAGCGCTTCGCCATGCCGCGCGAAAATATCCGGAATTGCCATGCCAAAGCGCTCTGCGATGACCAGGTCCATATCGACGAAGTGGCAATTCAGCATTTCGGCGACTCGCTGCCCGACAGTAGACTTGCCCGTGCCCATAAAGCCGGTGATGATGATGTTCTGCAGGCTGCTCATAGGTCGTACCCAAAGCGCCATTCGCGATTGTCCATCGGCAGGTCGCTGACACGGTTGCGGCGCAATGCCGCGAAGCGCGGCTTCATCTCGGCGATGCTGTCACCGCCAAGTTTTTCCAGCAGCGCCTCGGTCAGCACGATGGCCATCATAGCTTCGCCAACTGGCACCGCCCGCGGCAATGCGCAGAAGTCACTGCGTTCATAGACCGTCATATTTGGCTCGCCGCTTGCCAAATCAACTGAAGCAGCGCCGCGCAGCATGGTCGAGATAGGCTTCATCGCCACACGCACGATAATCGGCTGGCCGGTGGAAATCCCGCCTTCCAAGCCGCCGGCGCGGTTGGTCTTGCGCGATAAATGCCCGTCGGCGTCAACCGTGATTTCGTCGTGGACCTGCGAGCCGCGCTTGCCGGCGTTCTCGAATGCGCTGCCTATTTCCGCGCCTTTCATGGCTTGAATGCTGACCATCGCCGCCACCAATTTGCCGTCCAGTTTGCGGTCATAATGCACATGCGATCCCAAGCCCGGCGGCAATCCGCGCGCGACAACTTCAAAGACGCCGCCTAGCGTATCTTTGTCGATTTTCACTTGTCGGATGGCTGCGTGCATGCGCTTGGCGGCGGCGGCGTCTGGGCAGCGTACGTCATTGTCCTCGTTGCGGGCGATGCGCTCGGCCAAGGGCATGTCGGCCAGGTCGGCGCGGATGTCGCCCAATTGCGTCACGTAGCCATCAATCTTGATGCCAAACTCGTCCAGAAAGCGCTTGCATATCCCGCCGATGGCAACGCGCATGGTTGTCTCGCGCGCGCTGGCGCGTTCCAGGGACAGTCGCAATTCGCGATAGCCGTATTTGAGCGCGCCGGTCAAATCGGCGTGGCCCGGGCGCGGCGTGGTAATCGGCGTGATGTCGCGTTCCTTCCAGCTTTTGAAATCGCGATTTTGCACCTGCAGCGCGATAGGCGCGCCCGTCGTCATGCCGTTCATCACGCCCGCGCTGATGACGATCTTGTCTTTCTCGATTTGCATGCGCCCGCCAGAGCCGTAACCCTGCTGACGCCGCCGCAAATCGCGGTTTATATCTTCGGCAGTGAGCGGCAAGCCGGCTGGCATGCCTTCCAGAATGGCGCTTAAGCCGGGACCGTGGCTCTCGCCAGCGGTGAAGAATCGAATTGGCATCTGTGCTTTGTCCTGGTTCTAGGTTCTGAATTATGGCTAGGTTCTAAATCTTGCTTGCATTCTGCAAAGCCCCTTGCGCGGCGCCCAGCATCACATCAACCGGCGGCGCGACGCCGGTCCAAATCTCGAATGACCGCGCGCCCTGGCGCGCCAGCATGCCCAAGCCGCTGATGGCGCGCCCGCCCTGGGCAAGGCACTGCCGCATCAGCGCGGTCTCGGCGGGCCGGTAGACCGTGTCATAGACCGTTATGTCGGCCGGGAATGGGAGGCCATCTATCCAGGGCGATTGATTGACATGGGGGTGCAAGCCTACCGACGTGCAGTTGATAATCAGCGACATGCCCCATTGCGCGGCTTCTTCCAGCGTCATCAGGGCGATGCCGTCAATTCCAGCCGCGCTCTTCAAGTCCGCGACCAAGCGTTCGGCGCGCGACTTGGTGCGGTTGACAATCGCCACTTCCGCCTTTGCCCGCGCCAAGCCATACGCCGCCGCCCGCGCCGCGCCGCCCGCGCCCAATACCAAAATTCGCTGGTTTGTGATCGGAATGCCATGGGCGCGCAAATCGTCGACCAGTCCAGCGACATCGGTATTTGTGCCGCTATTGTCACGGAAGTCGACCGTATTGACCGCGCCGACCGCCCGCGCGATTTCATCGGGCTGCAGCAATTCCATGATGGCTTCCTTATGCGGCACGGTAACATTGATCCCGATATAGCCGTGATTGCGCGGCTCTCGCAAGCCATAACGCAGAATATCGGGCGGTATCGCCATGGCGTCGTAGAGCCAATCGGACATGCCCAGCGCCGCGAAAGCCGCGTTGTGCATAACCGGGCTCAAGCTGTGCTCAATCGGATAGCCGATGACCCCAACTCGAAATTTGCTCATTACCCCCACCCCGCCGGCAAGATTATCGCGCTAGCCAAAATGAACCTAAGCCGGCTCGATACAAGCGCCGCTGTCGATGAGCGTGCGCGCGAAGCCGGGGAAGGAATCCGCCACGCAAGCCGCGTCACGAACAAGCGTTTCTCCAGATGCGACTGTGCCAGCGATTGTCATGCTCATGGCGATGCGATGATCGTCGTGCCCGTCGACATCCGCGCCCGACAATTGCTGCCCGCCCACAATCTTGAATCCGTCCTCGCGCTCTTCAATGACCGCGCCCATTTTACGCAATTCGCTCGCCATGACCGCGATGCGATCGGTCTCTTTCACGCGCAGTTCACGCGCGTCGCGCACAACCGTCTCGCCCTCGGCACGCAGCGCGGCGACCATCAAAATTGGGAATTCGTCAATCATTCTTACCACAGTTTCGCCGTCAATCTCTATGCCCTGCAATTGGCTTGCGCGGACGCGAATATCGCCGATTGGCTCGCCTGCTTCAAATTCACGGCAAGTGATAAGGATATCGGCACCCATCGCCTCCAAGGCATCCATCAAGCCCGTCCGCGTCGGATTCAAATTGACGCCTGTTACGGTCAATTCGCTGTCGGGGCTTATCAAGCCCGCCACCAAAAGAAAAGCCGCCGAGGAAAAATCGCCCGGTATCGTCAAATCGAGCGGCGCAAGCGCTGCGGGCGGATGCACGCTTATTCGGTTTGGATCCTCGTCATCGAAATCTATTCGGACGCCCATAGACCGCAGCATGCGCTCGGTGTGATCGCGCGTCGGTCCCGGCTGAATCACCGTCGTGGGACCATCGGCATAAAGCGCCGCCAGCAAGACTGCGCTTTTGACCTGGGCGCTCGCGACGGGCATTTCGTAGGTGATTGCCTTTAATTGCGCCGGCTGTATCGTCAGCGGGCAGAAGCCGTCGCTCGAGCCGATTCGCGCGCCCATGGCTTGCAATGGGCTTGTTACGCGCTTCATCGGCCGCCGCCGCAATTGTTCGCTGCCGTCCAATATGCTGGGGAAAGGCTGCCCAGCCATGATTCCCGCCAGCAGGCGGATGCCAGTGCCGGCGTTTTTCAAATCCAGCGCTTGAGCTGCCTGGCGCAGCTCTCCGCCGTGAATGGTCAATGTGTTGGCGTCGTGGCGCTCAATCCGCGCCCCCAAGTCGGACATCGCGCCTAAGGTCGCTTGGGTATCGCCCGCCGCCAGCCAATTGCGTATCCGCGAGCTGCCCGCGGCGATCGAGCCCAGCATAGCGGCGCGGTGCGATAGTGATTTGTCGCCCGGTACTGTCGCGCTGCCGCGCAGCTTGCCGCCCGCTGCAGCCAGCAACTGGCTAGGTCTATCGATGTTTGTCATAGTTATCCGCCCATTCCTTGCGTGCGCGCCTTATTGGTTTTAATGCCTCACTAAGATTATGCTCTTCGCGGGCAATTAACATCGTCTCTAGGCTGGCCAAGCGCATGCGGAAATGCGCCAGCAAGGTGGCGACAGCCTGGGTATTGGTACTCAAAATATCTCCCATCATCCTTACGTCACTGGCTGCCAGGCGGCTGGTATCGCGGAAGCCGCCCGCCGCCAATTCCCAGTAAGCATCGTCGTGCTCCGCCTGACTTGCGACCGTCTGTACCAAAGCAGCGCTCAAGAGATAGGGCAAGTGACTGATGCCAGCCACAATCTGATCATGCCGCTGCGCGTCCATTTCGATAGGCAAAGCGCCCAGCGCCTTAACGAGCGCAGTGGCGCGCAGACGCGCCGCCGGCGTGGTGCGCCGCGACGGGCAGAGCACAAAAGGACGATTCGCAAATAAGGCACTGTCAGACTCCGCGATGCCGTTATTTTCCTTGCCAGTCATTGGATGTCCGCCGATTGCATTGACGCCGATAGGCAGCTTAGCCATCGCGTCGACAATATCTTGCTTGGTGCTGCCGATATCGACGACCAGGGTATTGGAGCGCAAGAAGGTTCCGATGCGCATCTCCAGCATCTCGACGATAGCCCGCACCGGCGCGGCGAGTATGACCACATCGGCATCATTGACGCCCTCTTTCAGATTATCCGTGACCTGGTCGACGATGCCCTGCCGCAGCCCATTTTCGCGCGTTTCTTGGCAAGCGTCGATGCCGATTATGTGGTCGGCATAATCGCGCAGCGCCAGCGCCAGCGACCCGCCCATCAGCCCCATGCCAACTATCGACAGATGACGCGCCCGAAAACTGCTTGCGATCATGTCTAAGTCCCCGTTTCATGATTGCGCGCCAGGTCGGGGCGCAGCTGGACCGCTTCGCGCAAGAAGACGTGCTGAATCTCGTCAAGCGATTTATCCGTGTTCCAGTGAATCAAAACGCGGACGCACATCGGCAGGCCGTGCTTCACATCCGCTTCTTGAAAGCCCATCAGCGCGGTGCGCGTCCAGCCCATCATGCGCGCCGCCTTAGCGGGAAATGTATCGTCCAATTCTGGCGTGGCGGAGAACAATACGCTCGCCACATCGTCTTCGACGATACCGTTGCGATTGATCATTTCCCGCAGCAATTCCTGCGTTGCCGACAGGATGTCATCGTTTGAGTTGGACGCGACCGTGGTCGCGCCGCGGATGCCCCGTATCATTTTCAAGCTAACTCCTCGCATCTGCAAACAAAAAAGGCGCTGAGCATTTCACTCTGCGCCTTGATGTATTATCTCGATCAAATGATCTTCACTTGCCAGCGCGAAACACCCCAACCCGGTCTATGCAGTTTGGGAAGTAATAATATCGCAAACTGGCGAACTGTAAACGTTGCATGTCTTCCAGCATTCTCGGTTCCATATTGCCCGAAGCATACCGAGTCTTTTGCTGTCTGTCAACTGACAGACTTATATTTCGTCACAGTAGCAAATCCAACAAAGTAATGCAAATCCGTAGAGCAATCGAAGCATAGTCAATTTGTGTCAAAAGACACATTAACTAAGCGAATTGTCGAGGCGGCACGGTGTGTCGCCCATGAACACAGCGAGAATATCGTGGGCGATTCCCTGACGCGCGCCTCGGTGCTTAAACTAATTTTGATGAGATTGCCCGGGACTAATCTAGCGCGCGCCGCAGCGAGCCTGCCAAGTCGCGCGCGGCAGCCAGGCCCTCGCCACCGGCCCGGACCAGCGCCGACCCGACGATAAAACCATCGGTCAACTGCTTCACCTGACGCGCATGTTCCGGCGTACTGATGCCGAAGCCCAATACCAACCGCTTGTCCGTCCGCGCGCGCAGGCGCGCGATGAAGTCAGTCAAATCGGCTGGCAGCTGCGCGCGCGCGCCGGTGATGCCGGTTAGGGAAACAACATAGATGAAGCCGGTGGCATGTTTCGCGGCCATTTCAATGCGCCGGTCATTGCTGGTCGGCGCTAAGAAAAATACCAGCGCCATGCTTTCGCGCGCGCAGCTTGCCGCGAACAGCGCCGCTTCTTCCGGCGGCAAATCGGGCACGATCAAGCCGTCTGCGCCGGCGGCGCGCGCGGCGCAAACGAACTTATCAGCGCCATAAGCCACCAGCGGATTGGCGTAGCCCATCATCAGCATGGGCTGTGCAAAGCCCTGGGCGCGCAATGTCCGCACGGCGTCTAGGCACTTTTGCACCGTCGCGCCTTGTTCCAATGCGACCTGCGTCGCGGCTTGAATTGTCGGACCGTCGGCGATGGGGTCGCTGAAGGGGATGCCGATTTCAAAGCCGTCCGCGCCTGCTTCCGCCATTGCCGCAACCACATCCAAGGATTCCTGAAAAGTCGGATAGCCGATGGGGAAATATGGCAAAAAAGCGGCGCGACCCTGCGCGCGCGCGGCGGCGAACATCTGCTCCAAGGCAGCCAGTCCATAAAGCGCTCGTTCTGTTGTCATGTCAAGTACACACTCCCATTGTCAAGAGCAATCGCATCATTTTTTCAACACAGACGCTCGGCAGCGGCTTTATTGCCTGCGCGCCCCACTGCGTTCTCGGTCGATTATTTTCTGTATGAAACTATGCCAGCGTCATATTGATGCGATGTGATGCGATTGTTCAGCCTGAGGCCGTCTGCTTAAGCGTCCAGGACGCCGATGACCGTATCCAGGTCTTTGTCGCCGCGCCCGGATAGATTGACCAGCAAGACACTATCGCGCGGCATGGTCGGGGCGCGCTTGATGGCTTCGGCCAGCGCGTGCGAACTTTCCAAAGCCGGGATGATGCCTTCGGTTCTGCACAAGACTTGGAAAGCTGCCAGCGCTTCTTCATCGGTCGCCATAGTATAAAAGGCGCGTTCCATCTGCCGCAGATGCGCGTGTTCGGGTCCGACGGAAGGATAATCCAGCCCCGCCGAGATGCTATGTGTTTCCATGATTTGCCCGTCGGCGTTCTGCATCACATAGGAACGTGTACCATGCAAAATACCGGGTCGGCTAATATCCAGGTCGGCAAAGCGCGCCGCGTGTTCACGGCTTTCGATGCCGCGCCCACCCGCTTCCACGCCGATTAACTCCGTGCCCGCGTCAGCGCGGAAAGCATGGAACATGCCGATGGCGTTGCTGCCGCCGCCGACGCATGCGATGCAAACATCGGGAAGTTGGCCCGTCAACTCTTGAATCTGTTGGCGGGCTTCGACGCCGATAACACTCTGAAAATCGCGCACCATCATCGGATAAGGGTGCGGACCCAGCGCAGAACCCAGCAGATAGAAAGTCGTCTCGACATTGGTAACCCAGTCGCGCAGCGCTTCGTTGATGGCGTCTTTGAGCGTGCGACTGCCGCTGGTAACGGGAATCACGTCCGCGCCCAGCAGTTTCATGCGGAAGACGTTGGGCTGCTGGCGCTTGATGTCCACCGTGCCCATGTAGACATGACAGTCCAGACCGAGCAATGCCATCGCCGTCGCACTGCCCACGCCATGCTGGCCCGCGCCGGTCTCGGCTATGATGCGCTGCTTGCCCATGCGCTTCGCGAGCAAACCCTGCCCCAACGCGTTGTTGATTTTGTGCGCGCCAGTATGGGCGAGGTCTTCGCGCTTGAGATAAATCTGCGCGCCGCCCAAGCGCTCGCTCAAGCGCCGCGCATAGCTGACAGGCGTGGGTCGGCCGGTATAAGTGCGCTGCAAGTGGGCGAGTTCCGCATGAAAGGCGGGGTCGGCGATGGCATCGGCGTATGCCGATTCCAACTCATCCAGCGCGGGAATGATCGTCTCGGGCACGAAGCGCCCGCCAAATTCACCGAAATAGCCGCGCGCGTCCGGCAGCTCGGAAAGGTCGCGGCGTATGTATAGTTCTGTCATTATCGGCATCCTTGGCTGGTTAAATGTACAAATGCTCGTCGCCGGCAAAGTATCTCTTGGCCAAAATCAGCGTCTTCAAGGCATGGTCATCGACGTTTGCGATGAAATCGTCGGCGCGAATTGTGATGCTATCCGTCGCAAAGCCGACCGCTTCGACAGTCACGCTGTCAATCGCGCCGGTCAGCAAGCGCAATCCGTCATCAAGCGGCAATTTCAATATTCCCGCTAATTCTTCTTTGTTATAGTTGTAGTCCGCCAAAGGCAAATCGCACTCATAGAAGAATACATGGCAGATTTGACAGTCGATTTTGTCGCGGAAGCGCGATATGCCCAGGCGGCGTCCAAGCGGCTTCAGGCACTCGAACTTGAGGCGCAAGCCCAACTCTTCTTCTATTTCGCGCACACCGTCCGCCACGCTTTCGCCTGCCTCCAAGTGCCCAGCCGCGCTAATATCGACTTTGCCGGGGTACATATCTTTGTCGTCGCTGCGAAATTGCAAAATCACATATTCGCCGACGGGCTCGCGCCCAATCACCCAGCAATGAAAGACCTGATGCCAGTCGCCGTCACGATGAACTGCCTGGCGCGATTTAACACCGATATGACATAAGGATTCGTCATAAATGTCAAACAGTTCGCTCAATTGGCTTGCCTCGCTTGCGTTGACCTCGCTTGTGTTGACCTCGCTTGCATGATGAAGGCGCGCACCTTGTCTTCGTCTTTATGCCCCGGCTGCCCAGACTCGACGCCGCTGGCGACATCAAGCCCCCAAGGTCGAACCGCCCGCGCGCGCGCCGCGACATTGCCCGGATTCAAGCCGCCCGCCAGCATCAGCCGCGGCGCGGCAGCGCGCAGCGCCAGCGCCACATCAAGCGCGGCTGTTTCCCCAGTGCCGCCGTAGAGCTTGGCATTAAAGGCATCCAGCAAGAGCGACGGCAGCCGTTCATCCGCTGTCTCCACATTTACATAGCGATGGGCGTCTAAGAGCGCGTCTTGCGCGGTCTTGGGGCGAATGCCTTTGAAGGCGATATCCCGCAATTCTCGCAGGGTTTCTGGGCTTTCGTCGCCGCTTAATTGCGCGCAATCCAGCCGCGCAGCCGCGACAATCTCGCGCACTCTGGCAGCCGATTCATTGACAAATACGCCAACTATAACTGGGCATTCGCCACCAAGCCGCGCGCGCAATCGCTTGACAAGTTCAGCCGCTGCTGCCACGTCAATGAAGCGCGGCGATTCTGGATAGAAATTCAGCCCGAGCAGGTCTGCGCCAGCCTGTGCGACCATGAGCGCATTTTCGTAAGAGCGAATGCCGCATATTTTGACTTTAATCATTTGAACTTTAGTCACGGAAGCCTCGACATTGTCCGCTCAGCTCGCGCGTCAAGCGCGCCGTATCAGGTGCTTTGACCAGCGATTCGCCAACCAAAATTGCGTCCGCGCCGGCCGCGCCCATCGTCCGCAGGTCCGCGGCGTCGCGAATGCCGCTTTCCGCCACCAGAACCACATCGTCGCCGACCATGCTTGCCAGGCGCGCCGTCGTTCCCAAATCGACGTTAAACGTCTTCAAGTCTCGATTGTTGATGCCAATCAATTTTGCGCCCAGCCGCAAAGCGCGTTCCATCTCGGCTTCGTTATGCACCTCGACCAAAGCGGACAGGCCGCAGGCCAGCGTCTGCGCGTGCAGCGAATTTAATTGCATATCGGACAGCGCCGCGACAATCAGCAAAATTGTATCGGCACCAGCCGCCCGCCCCTCATAGATTTGATAGGCGTCGATGACGAAGTCCTTGCGCAGCAGCGGCAGGTCCACCGCTTGCCGCACCGCGCGCAGATAAGCCAGGCTGCCCATGAAAAAGTCTTCGTCGGTCAAGACCGAGATTGCCGCCGCGCCATTGCAGGCGTAAGTCGCGGCCATCATCACCGGCGCGAAGTCCTGCGCCAGCAAACCCTTGCTTGGCGAGGCGCGTTTGACCTCGGCAATCAAGGCGACCTTGTCCTGGCGCAATGCGGCAATCATATCGCGCGGGGGCTGCGCTGTCGGCTCGGCGCATAGCGCGTCCAGCGGCTTTTCGCGCTTGCGCTGGGCAACTTCCTCGACTTTGCGCGCGAGGATACGGTCCAAAACCGTGTCAGTCCTTACAAAGCTCATGAGGCGAAACTTTGGCTCATCGCGATTAGCTGGTCAAGTTTGCTATTGGCTTTGCCGCTGTCAATTGCCACGCGCGCCAGCTCGATGCCCTCGGCAATCGAAGCCGACTTGCCAGCCGCCATGATAGCCGCGCCGGCATTCAGCAGCACGACATCGCGTTTTGCGCCGCGATCTGCTCCCGAAAGCACCGAACGCATGATAGCGGCGTTGGTGGGCGCGTCATCACCTTTCAAGTCGCTGAGGTGGGCGGAGTGGAAACCCAATGCAGTTGGGTCAAGGTCAATGTGCACGATATTGCCGTCTTCTTGCAAGTGGCTGATGCGGTTGGGGCCCGTGGTAGTCAGCTCGTCCAAACCGCCATAGCCATTCACCACCATTGCCGATTTCGAGCCTAAGCCGCGCAGCGCTTGCGCCAGCAAATCGGTCAGATTCGGCGCGAAGACGCCCATCAACTGGCGCTGCGCCCCGGCTGGATTGGTCAGGGGACCCAGGATGTTGAAGATCGTGCGAATACCCAACTCGCGCCGCGGCCCAATCGCGTAGCGCATGGCTGGGTGCAGCTTGACCGCAAACAAGAAACCGATGCCAATCTCGTCGATGCACTGCCCAACTTGCTCGGGACCGAGCTCAAGATTGACCCCCAGCTCTGCCAAGACATCGGCGCTGCCGCATTTGCTGCTGGCGGCGCGGTTGCCGTGTTTGGCGACCGGGATGCCTGCCGCCGCAGCTACAAAGGCGACCGTTGTACTGATGTTAAATGTGCCAGAATTGTCGCCGCCCGTGCCGCAGGTATCCAGCAAATCGCCGGCGACATGCGTTTCCACCTTGCTGGAGGCTGCGCGCATGGCGCGCGCGCTGCCGGTAATCTCTTCGATAGTTTCGCCCTTCATGCGCAGCGCCATCAAGTAGGCACCAATCTGGGCTTCACTAGCGCCGCCGCTCATAATCTGCAGCATGACCATTTTCGCCTCATCGATATGCAAATGGGCATGGCGGCTGAGACCATCAATCGCGTTCTGAATGTTAATCATTGCCTTTGTCGCCATTATTTGTCCCTCTTTTCAGTCTCTATTCAGTACCTTTTCGGGCACCTGTCAGTCTAATCTTCGCGCGCCCGCATGGGTTGATATTGCAGGAAATTGCCCAGCATTTGCATGCCGAAGCGCGTCAAGATGCTTTCTGGATGAAACTGGACTCCGATGACCGGGTGCTGCTTGTGTCGGAATCCCATAATTTCGCCACTGGCTGCGCGCGCGGTGATCATCAGGCAGTCGGGCAAGCTGTCTTCTTCCACAATCAAGCTGTGATAGCGCGTCGCCTCGAAGGGATCGGGAATGTCGCCGAATATCGTATCACCCCAGTGCTGTATCATGCTGGTCTTGCCGTGCATGAGTTCTGGCGCATGTACAACTTTGCCACCATAAGCCTCGCCAATCGCCTGATGCCCCAAGCACACGCCCAGCAAGGGAATATCCGCGCCCAACTCCCGAATCAGTTCCAACGAGACGCCGGCGTCCACGGGATAGCCCGGGCCTGGCGAGATGACAATCCGCTCCGGCTGCAGCGCGCGTATCTGGTCAACGGTGATTTTATCGTTGCGATAAACTGTCAACTCCGCGCCAAACTCGCCCAATTCTTGTACGATGTTGTAGGTAAAACTGTCGTAATTGTCGATGACAAGGATCATCTTCGTTTCCCTTCACCCTTCGATCAGCCTGCAATATTGACAATATACAAGACACACCAAGGCGCGTGTCATGCTGCGCAAACATCACATCAGCCTTTCTTCTGCGTATTTGACCGCTTCAAAGACCGCCTGCGCTTTGTTGATTGCCTCGTAGTATTCGGCTGTGGGGTCGCTATCGGCGACGATGCCGCCGCCCGCTTGCACACTGATGGTGCCGTTTTGCATCAGCAGGGTGCGAATGGTGATGCACATATCCATCGAGCCGTCGAAACTGAAGTACCCTACCGCCCCGCCATAAGGACCGCGCCGCGTTTCTTCCAACTCCTCGATGATTTCCATCGCCCGTACTTTTGGCGCGCCGCTGAGGGTCCCAGCCGGGAAGGTCGCCCGCAGCAAGTCGAAGGCGTCCATGTTGTCGCGGATATTGCCTTCGACTTGGCTCACGATGTGCATCACATGCGAATAGCGTTCGATATACATCATCTTGGTCACTTTGACCGTGCCATAATTGCAGACGCGGCCCAAGTCATTGCGTCCCAAATCGACCAGCATCACGTGTTCCGCACGCTCTTTGGGGTCATTTATCAGTTCTGCTTCTAATGCCAAATCTTCTTGCTCATCGCGGCCGCGGCGGCGCGTGCCCGCCAAGGGACGATTATAAGCGACGCCATCTTCCAAGCGCACCAGCATTTCTGGCGAGGCACCCACTAAATTCAAGTCTTCACTGAATTCCAGCAAGAACATATAGGGCGAGGGATTGGTCGCGCGCAAGGCGCGATAAACTTGCAAGGGCGTGGCAGACGTTTGCCGGCTATAGCGCTTCGACAGCACAATTTGAAAAGCGTCGCCGTCGCGGATGTAGTCTTTTGCCTTGCGAACCCGGTCTTCGTGCACATGCTGTTCAACGTTGGAAACGAGGTCGCCGAAGTTAATGCCAGAAGGTGCCGCATAAGCGGTATGGGGCATAGGCTGCGCCAGCGCCTCAACAATTTGGTCGATGCTCGCGACCGCCCTGTCATAAGCGGCATCGGGATCATCATCGGTATTGTGAGCGTTTGCCAGCACGATCAACTGATGTTTCACGCGGTCAAATATGACCAGCGTATCCGGCAGCATGAAGGCCACAGTTGGCACCTGCAGGTCATCGGAGGCCGTCGCCGGCAGATCTTCAAAATAACGCACAATGTCATAGGACATATAGCCAACGGCACCGCCAACAAAGCGCGGCAAGCCTTCCAACGCGACCGTATTGACATCGTGAAAATGACTTTTGATGACATGCAGCGGGTCCTGGTCGCAGGGGAGTGGGTAACTCGTCCTATTCCCATCGCGCTCGAAGTGGACAACATTGTCCTTGACAGTCAGCAGGCCTTTGGGATTCACGCCAATAAAAGAATAACGCCCGGCTTGTTCGCCGCCTTCGACACTCTCTAGCAAGAAAGCCGGTTTGCCCGCTTGCTTCAATTGCATATAGACGGAGACTGGCGTTTCCAAATCCGCGAGCAGCGTGCGATAAACCGGCACGTGATCGCCTTTTTCGAAATAGGCGCGCATCTCCGCTCGCGTCGGTCGGATGTCTTGCCTCGCTACATTTATCGCATTGAGCATAGTTCGCATTCCCCTAAACGCAAAAAAACCCGAAAACGTCCATTCAAGGACGAGAAGGGTTCCCGCGGTGCCACCTTGATTATCCGCCCAGGGCAGATCACTTTGCGGATACAGACCTGAAAGTCGATATCCCGCGCCTAGATAACGGAGCGCTCACCGTCGCAAGCTACTTGGCTCTGCCTTTCGCCTGCGCAACTCCCCAGTCCATTCCGCACCGCTGGTTGTCTCGCATTCACAGCAACTAGCGATTCTCTGTACACCGGCACGATGCGTACTAATCTGGTTCACAATCTTTGCTTGCTATTCAATTGCGGGGCATATTAGCGCATCCCGCAAGTGCTGTCAAGCGTCGGATAGCATTCTGAGGATATGATTCTGCGACAATGTAACACCTAATCTATAAGCAAGCTAAAGCGGCGGCTCTGTGCCGCCAAAATATGTCGTTTAGATTTAGTTTTGCAGTACTTTAATGGATTTTCTGAAAAAAAATTCATTGTGTTCTTGGTTCTTTGAGGCTATTTTTGCTTTTGCATCGCGGGCTCAGTAGACGCGCAGCAAGAGCCCCTTCAGATATTCTCCCTCTGGAAAAGTCAGCGCCACGGGATGATCGGGCGCTGCGGAGAGCTGCTCGACGATTTGCGCTTGACGCCCGCAATCCGCTAGCGCCGAAAATACGATCTTTTGAAACAAGTCGCGACTGATTGCGCCGGAACAGGAAAAGGTCATCATGTAGCCGCCCTCTTTGACAAGTTTGAAGGCTTTGAGATTCAAGTCTTTATAGCCACGCGCCGCGCGCGCGACCTGTCTTTTGCTCTGCGCGAACTTCGGCGGGTCGAGCACGACATAATCGTAGCGCGCGCCTTCGTCAAGGCAATAGCGCAGGTAATCAAAGACGTCCGCCTGGATATGCTCGGCGTGAGCGCCAGCGCAGCGCTTGTCATATCCCGTATCATATCCTTTGTCATATCCATTGAGCGCGAAATTCTCTTCCGCCAGTTCAAGCGCGGCGCGCGAGGCATCCACATTAACGGCGCGCAAGTCGCTGTCATTCTGCGCCGCGATGGCGAAACCGCCGCTATAGCAAAATAGGTTTAGCAAGCTGGGCGCTTGCTTGCGCGCGCGCTTGTCGCTTTGCACAAGATCATGCAGTTTGCGGCGATTGCAGCGCTGATCAAGATAGAAGCCAGTTTTTTGTCCGCCGGCAACATCGACGTGATAACGCGCGACTTCGCTTATCGCGATGCGCTTAGGCGGCGCGCCGCCAAGCAGCGGTCCAAGGCTTTGATTGAGCCCCTCATGCCGACGCTGGTCAATATCGCTGCGTTCAAAGACTAGCGCGGCGGCGAATTGCGAGCACAAAATATCCGCGATTTTGCTTTTATTGCGGTCGATAAAAGCTGTCTGCGCTTGCAAAACGAAGCAATCGCCATAGGCATCCAGCACAAGGCCGGGCAAGTAGTCATTTTCGGCATTGACGATGCGGCATGCGCGCTTGCCCGCCAGCCCGGCATCGGCGCGCAAGCCAGCGCGCGCGAGCCAGGCGCGGCGCAGCATTCGCCGCCACCAAGCGTCGTCGATGCGCTCGTCATTCCATGTCAGGATGCGCGCTTGAATCTGCGACTGGGAGTTCCAGTATCCGCGCGCCAGAAAACGGTTATTGTGGTCGACGATGCTTACAAGCCGACCGTCAATCGCATTGGCCGCGGATGCGATGGCACCGGAGAAGACCCAGGGATGTTGATTGCGGATGGGCTTCTCGCGCCCTTTTTTTATCGTAACTTTGGCGACGGTCATGGGTTAATTTTCATTCTTGATTCATTCTTGTTTCATTCTAGTTTCATTCATTTTTCGTGATGCCCAGCAAGGCTCGCAGGTCGGCTTCGCTGATGACTGGCACATTGTTTTTCATGGCTTTGTCGACCTTGCTGCCGGGCGAAGCGCCAGCAACGACATAACTGGTTTTCTTGCTCACGCTCCCGGTAACTTTGCCGCCATTGGCTTCGATTATGGCTTTGATGTCCGCCCGCGCGACGCTCATCGTGCCTGTGATTACAAATGTTTTGCCCCTTAGACTGGTCCCGGCGACCGCTTTCTCCGCGGCGCGCATGTTGACGCCCGCCGCCATCATCTTGCTCAGCACTTTCTGATGATGCGCGTCGGCGAACCAATTGACGATGTTCTGCGCGAGTATCGGTCCGAGTCCCTCCAGCGCATGCAGCGGGCGCGCAGCTAGGATGAGTTGCGCTAGGCTTTTTTCGATTGCCTTCAGCTTGTCGGGCGGCAGCGACAAAGGTTTCAGCAGGCGCCCCAATCGGCTTGCCAGGTCTGCGGCATCCAGATAACGGGGCGCAAGTTCCAGGTTTGGGTGGCTTAGGCGATGGACGATTTTGTCAATCTCCGCGTCTGTTCGGTCTAGCCCCGAGGTTATTGGTCGGACGACTTCGGCAAAGTTGTCTTCCGCCGCGCTGATGTTCTGCGCGGTCCCCAGCAGGCGCTGTATAGACTGGAAATTTTCCGTAATCAGCGCCGCGACCGTCGAGCCGACGCCGTCAATTCCCATCGACGCCAGTACCTGAGCAAAGGAGCGAGACTTCGCCGCCGCAATCGAAGCCAGCAGATTCTCCACTTTCTTTTCCGCGAAGCCTTCCAGCTCCAGCAGCGGCTCGGCAGTCAAGTAGAAGATATCGGCTTCATCTTGAATCAGTCCGGCTTGGATCAGCGCGACGATAGTCTGTGGACCCATGCCTTCGATATCCATTGCGCCGCGCGATACAAAGAATTCCAGCGCGCGCGTAACCCGTTCCGGGCAAGTGGGATTCTGACAGAACCAGTCAACAGCGCCTTCCGGCTGGACGAGTTCGCCCGCGCAAAACGGGCATTCTGTTGGCGGCAGGATAGGGCTTTCCCCGCCTTCACGCGCGGATGGCACCGGTCCGATGACGTAGGGAATGACATCACCCGAACGCTTGATGAGGACGCGGTCGCCTAAACGAATATCCAATGCGGCGATTTGATCGTAGTTGTGCAGGCTGGCATTGGAGACGGTCACGCCGCCGATGAAAACCGGGACAAGCTGCGCGGTAGGCGTAACTTTGCCCGTGCGCCCGACATTGATGACAACATCAAGCAGTTGCGTGATGGCTTCTTCAGCCGGGAATTTGTAGGCGACAGCGCCGCGCGGGTCCTTGCCAACAACACCCAGTTCACGGGCTTGCGCCAGGTTATCCACTTTTAATACCATGCCATCAATCTCGTATGGCAGGTCCTTGCGCCGCGCCAGCCATGCGGGCAGGGCCGCGATGATTTCATCCAGCCGCGCAAAATAGCGGGCATCGGCGATGGTATTAAATCCCAAATCTTGGAGCAGTTGCAGCGTCTTCCACTCGCTTGTTAGTTCGATGCCGCGGCTGTCCACCACGTTGTAGATATAGGCACTGAGCATGCGTTTGGCGGTTTCGCGGCTGTCCTTCTGCTTGAGCGACCCGGAAGCGGTATTGCGCGCATTGACATAGAGCGGCAAGCCGCGCGCCGCTTGCTCTTTGTTTAACTCTTCGAAGCTGTCTTTGTGAAATAGCACTTCGCCGCGCACGACCAGGCGCTGCGGCGCGCTGCCTAGCCTGGCATCGACGGGGATGCGCAAGGGCACCGAGCGGATAGTTTTTACGTTTGCGGTAACGTCATCGCCCAGGTCGCCGTTGCCGCGGGTGGCCGCGCGGGTCAGGACGCCGTTTTCGTAGGTAATGACGATGGACAAGCCGTCCAGCTTGGGCTGCAAAACATATTCAAGCTGCGCGCCTGCGGGCAAGAGCCGCAAATTGCGTTCTTCCCAGGCGCGCAAGTCCGCTTCATCAAATGCGTTTGCCAAGCTGAGGATGGGCGCGGGATGGGCGACCTTGGGGAAATCGGCAGAGAGATCCGACCCGACGCGCTGGGTCGGCGAATCGGACCGCGCAAATTCCGGATATTGAGACTCAAGTTCGCGCATTTCCCGGAATAGCTGATCGTACTCGGCGTCAGAAATCGTCGGCGCATTCAGTACGAAGTAGCGATAAATATGCTGATGAAGTTGCTCGCTTAGGTCGGCGATGCGCTGTTTCATTTCTTTGTTTTGCTCATTGCTTAGTTCTTTGCTTTGCACATTGCTTTGCTCAATGATTTGTTCTTTGCTTTGCTCAATGCTATGTTCTTTGCTTTGTTCAGAGCTATGTTCAATGTCGATGCGCTGTTCCATGGCTGGCTTCAAGGTCCCTTCTTGACGCTTATGATCTAACTTGCAGATAGTTCGCTACCGTCCAGCCTTCGACCAGGAATTGACTATCGCGCACTTTCCACCAACTGAAGCCGTCCGCTTCTTGCGGTCCGCCGATGACATCAAGCAGCGCCCCTTCTGGCGCGCGGAAAAGGATTTGCGTTAGGCTGATGCCGGGCTTGTTGCGGATATTCAACTCTTGTCCGCCAACACCGGCTACCTCGACGCCGACGCCGACAGTGATAGGCACGGGGCTAGCTTCGAAGGCGACCGTTGGCAAAATGGGTCCTTCCATCACCAGATTGGTCCCAGCTTGCTGGGCGATGAGGACCTCGACATTGCCGCTTGCCGCGCTGGGATTGACTTCATCGGTGGCTTTGAGATCCAATTGGCTAATTTTTGCAGGGTCGACGGCGACAACTTTAATTTCAGGCTCGGCTTGCTCGGCATGGATGGGGGAATCCGCGCTGCGCAGGGAAAGCAGCGTCAGGACCCCAGCAGCCGCCAATATAAGGACAGCCAAGAACGTAAAGCCCAAGGACCATAATGGAAAATAAAGCGGGCTCGAGGTCCGCTGCCGACGGCGCTCCGTTCTGACCGGCGCTTGCCGCAAAGGCTGCGATTGCGATTCATGGGTGGGCGTGGCGGCGGGCGCGTCCCGCGTTGATTCGCTGGGGGACCTCATATCAGACACGTTTTCTTCGGGGCTTGGCTCGACCATAGGATATAAATGGCTCAGTGGTTTTACTTGTTTATCCAGTCTTTCAAGCGATTAAATGACCAGGTATTGACTACCTGGGGCGCTTCCACCCAGCCACGGCGGGCATTGCTAATGCCAAAATCCATCAGGTCAAGCTGCGCCACGCGATGAGCGTCGGTGTTAATAGACAGCAGCGCGCCCATGTCTTTTGCCAAGCGCGCCAGCTCTGGTTTGAGGTCGAGCCGCAGCGGATTGGCGTTAATCTCCAGAATCGTATTGCTGTCGCTTGCGGCGCGCAAGACGAAATCCCAGTCGGCGTCCACCGCTTCGCGGTTCGGGTATTGCCGCGCCGACGGATGCCCAATCATATCGACATGGGGATTGTGCATGGCATTGAGCAAGCGCGTCGTGATTTGCTCGCGCTTCTGGCGCAAGCCAACATGCAGGGAAGCAATCACAAAATCCAATTGAGCGAGGATTTCATCGGGAAAGTCGAGGCTGCCATCGGCGCGAATATCCACCTCGCTGCCCGCCAAGATTTGGATTTTGCCACCCAGTTCAGCGTTGATTTGTCGGACTTCTTGCACTTGGTCCAGCAGCCGCTCGATGCTCAAGCCGTTGGCGATGCCCAGGCTGCGCGAATGGTCGGTGATGGCGATGTATTGCAAGCTACGCTGGATACAGGCTTGCGCCATTTCGCGTATCGTGTTTTTGCCGTCGCTATAAGTGCTGTGCATGTGCAGGTCGGCGACGATATCTGCTCTTGTAATCAAACGCGGCAATTGACGCTTTTGCGCCGCTTCTATTTCGCCCGCGTCTTCGCGCAGCTCTGGCGGTACGTATTGCATGCCCAAAGTCGCGTAGACTTTTTCTTCGCTGTCGCAGAGGACCTTGGGCGCGGTTTCGATAATCGCTTTATTCTTGTCCACTGGGCTAAGCGCATGTTCGTTTAGGCTATAACCATGGTCTAGCGCGATTTGCCGCATTTTCACGTTATGCGCCAGGCTGCCGGTGAAATAATTGAGCGCCGTACCCCAACGCGCCATTTCCAGCACGCGCAAATCGACCTGCAAGCCAGAAAGCAATTCCACCGAGCTTTTTGTTGGACCATGACCAAGCACCCTGGCGACATTTTCCATGCCGACAAAGCTGTCCATAATCGGCGCGGACTTGTCGCTGGCAACAAGAATATCAACATCGCCGATCGTTTCTCGTCCGCGGCGGATGCTGCCAGCCAGCGCGCCAGCCTGCGCTTCTGGCAATGCCAAGAGCAAATCCAAAATCCGCTGCGCGGCCGGCAGGGCGTCGCCAATGGACGCGCGCCCCGTTTGCCGCGACAGCGCCTCGATGCCGTCAAGGATCTTCTGTTGGCTCTTTTTGCCCATGCCGGGCAAGGCAGCCAATTGACCTGCAGTTGCAGCTGCCCGTAAGCCCTCAATATCGGTAATGTCTAACTGCTGCCAGAACAGCTTCGCCTTTTTTGGTCCGACGCCGTTGATGTGCATGATGTCAACCAAGCCCGCGGGGATTTCGGCTTCGAGGCGATTATAAAAGTCGAGCTCGCCTGTCTCCAGCATTTCATCAATTTTGGCGGCGATCGTCTTGCCGATATGGCTGAGCGCGGTCAACTTGCCTTCAGCCGAAATAACGCGCAAATCGCGCGCTAAGGCGCGGATTGTCTCGGAGGCGCGGCGATAGGACAAGACGCGATGAATGTTGTCACCGCGGATTTGCAGCATGTCGGCGCATCGCTCAAAAATATCAGCGATATCTCTGTTGCCTAGGCTCAACTCAGGCTCCTTATTTTATCATGCGCGGCGCTCATGCGACGAAAAGGCTTGTAATTTTTTTTGAGCGCGACATTCATTGGTGTTTTTCGGTGTTTTTCAGTGTTTTTCGGTGTATTTTGCTGTCACCGAGCGACAGTCTTAGAACGAATATTCGGGATTAGTATAGCAAATCTTCGCGCTTAGCGCTTGGCAGTCCAATCGGGATTAGCGAATTGTTCGCTTAGCAAGGTCGCCGTTCGAGCAAGCTCGCCGGGGCTGAGTTCCTGGCATAATAAGTCGTATCCGTATGCCCGCTCGAACCCGCCGGCGATGGCATCGGCGACATCCCCCCAGCTTGGGGGCGATGGCATGACCGCTGCCAGCGTCACGGCGCGCTCGCGAACGCGCTGGCGCTGCGCTGCGCGCTCTTCTTCGCGCTCGAATGTCAAGACATCGCAAATGCGCCCGACATCGCCGCGAATTGGGATTGAGCCATGCTGCAGCAGCCCGGTCTTGCGGCGCATTTGCGCGCTGCCAACCAGCTTGCGCCCAGCGACAGTGATTTCGTAATGAGACGCGATTTCAAAACAGACGGGACCTGTCATTCTGCCGCGGGGTTCTTTACTTTCGGATAGAACCTCCAAGCCCAAGCCTTGCAAACCGCTTGCTATGCCCGCGCCGATACGGCGGTAGCTGTCGACAAGTTTGCCAGCCGCCAAGGGATGATCAATCGGCAGGCACAAACTATAAGTCAATTCATCGCCATGCAGAATGGCTTTGCCGCCTGTCGGCCGGCGCGCCAGCTGCCAAGCTCTTGCGCGCAAAGTTTCATTATCAACATCGCGCATCCGTTGACCGTAACCTATAGAGAGGCACATAGGCTGCCAACCATAGAGCCGAATGGTCGGCGGCTGACGTCCCGCGGCAACCGCCTCGAAGATCGCGCAATCCGTCGCCATATTATGGGGACCAGCGCCAAAGTCCGAGTCTCGTATCAAACGGAGTTGCGGCATTTTCTGCCTTGCCTATACTGTCAATTAGAGCCTTCTAGGAACGGAACCAGCGCCGAATGCACCATTCATTCGACAATAAAGACAGCGCTTTGTCAAATTCAAATCCGCTGCCCACCGCGATTGACATCTCCGCTAGAGCGCCCCAAACCAGCTCATCAGCGCCCGTCAATAATCTGCCGAGCGCTCTTCAAGAACCGATTCGCGTCCTGCCCCCGCCACAAGATCCTTTAGCGCGGCGGCGGCGGCGTCCCCCGCGCAGGCGCGGTGGAAATTGGCGCTTCCGCGATTGGGCATGGGTACTGCTTGCGGGCGGCATGATAAGCGTATTCGCGGTCGTAATCCTCGGCATGCTGGTCCTGGTGCGGCTGCCACAAGCTACACAGGAAGTCCTGCCGACCATGGACATCACCAGTCAACTGCCAACACCTGTGGACGCCCGAACGGATTATATTGCCGATGGTCGGGTCGTCGGCGTGGATGTCTTGCCCTTGGAAGATGGCAGCTTGCTCGCGCTGGTGCCTTGGGACGGCGAATCGCGCTTTACGGTTATCGTCGGCGGCTTGGACCGGCGCCCCGAAGAAACCGGGCTGGCGCATCGCACCGACAGCCTGATGATACTAAGCATTGACCCCGTAAGCAACGGCATCGGCATCTTGAGCATTCCGCGCGACTTGCTGGTAAGCGTGCCTGGCTATGCCAAGCGGCAAAAGATCAATACTGTGCTGCCCAGTGGCGAAAGCCAGCGCTATGGCTATGGACCCACGCTTTTGCAGCAGACCGTGCAATCCAACTTCGGCATGTTCGTGCACAATTACATTTTGATGGATTTCCAGGCGCTTATCGACATCGTCGACATCATTGACGGCATCGAAATCACCATCGATTACACGCTAGACGATCCGAAGTATCCAGATATGAATTACGGCTTTGACCCACTGTATATTCCAGCCGGTACGCATACGCTTAATGGCTATAACGCCCTGCGATTCGCCCGCACCAGGCATGGCAATAACGACATGCGCCGCGCCGAGCGGCAGCAATTGGTCTTATACGCGATTCGCGATCGCATCCTCAGCTATGACATGATACCGCGGCTTATCTTACAGGCACCGCAGCTTTGGTCGACCTTCAGCGACAATTTGTATACCGGTTTGGAACTGAGCCAGGTCATTCAACTGGCGCTCTTTGTCAAAGACATCGAATTGGACAGCATCAGCACCGGTGTCATGAATTATAATTATGTTGAAGATTACACCACCGAAGACGGCTTATTCGCTTTGATTCCCAACCAGGGGCAAATCGGCTACCTCATGCGCCAGGTCTTTGGCGACAACTACAATCAATAAGCCCAATAAGCCGCCCTGCAGCAGTCTTAAGGACTGCCGCGCGCGCAGAAAACAACAAGCCTACTTGGCGCTTGAGCGCCGCGGTTTAATCAATTTCACATAAAGCCTTATAAAAGAAAAACAGCGCGCGGAATCCACGCGCTGTTTATGATGTCAAGCCCACTGTACCGTGTAGCCATCGTGCCGCGAACCTGTATTATTACAGGATGGGAACCGCTTGATAACCTCTGTTTTGGCTCGAGCCTATTACATTAGCTACCAAAGATAGACTCCCGTCTAAAGAATGTTGGCTCGGCGCATATTGTTCTATCACGAGTACAGCAGGTTCTGGCTGTTATATCAAATGCGCTTATGCTTGTAAAGTGATAAATGTCCAGGAGTCGAGCCGAAGATAAGTATTCAATATCTCAACTTGGGACTATAATAGCCTTGCAGCAAAGGCAAACGTAAAATAGGGATTTCGACGGGGGTATATTATGAGTGATGGTCTTCTTAAGGAATGTCTTGCCGAATTAACCGGGACCTTTGTATTGGTATTTGTGGGCGCGGCTGCTGTCCTGGTCGCGCCAGTATTTGGCGTCTTGGTGCCGGCGCTGGCGCATGGCTTGATTCTGGTCGCTCTGGTCTATACTTACGGTCATATTTCGGGAACGCAGATCAACCCAGCCGTTACACTCGGCTTGCTGGTCGGGGGGCAGCAAGACCTGAATAAGTCGCTCGCGTATATGCTGGCGCAATTTGTCGGCGGCATCATCGCCGCGCTTGCGCTGACAGCCGTCTTCCCGCAGGACAATGCCGCTGTGGCCGGCTTCCTAGGCGAAGCGGCTTACAATTATGGGCAGACTACCGGCTTCCTCACCGCGGACAATGTTTGGTCAGCCGCAATTTATGAAGCCATCCTGACATTCTTCTTAGTAAGCGCTGTATTTCAAGCGGCGGTATATGGGCATGCCGGCAAGCTAATGGGAGTCGCGATTGGCTTCACCTTGGCAGCCAGCATCCTCGCGGGTGGGCCAGCCACCGGCGCATCACTGAATCCAGCGCGGACGCTAGGTCCAGCGCTTGCCGCGGGCGACACGTCTTATCTCATTCCCTATTTCATCGGCATTTTTGGTGGCGGCGCGGTCGCTGGGCTGGTACATGGCAATATCTTTAGCTCGGGGGAATAAGCGCGCGCACCGCAGCGGTGGCAGCCGCAGACTATTTTTAGGTCTGCGCCGCTTCGTCCAGGTCAGCCTCGGGCAGATCAAGCTGGATGTGCAACTCTTTTAGCTGCACGTCTTCGGCGCTTGATGGCGCATGCGCCATAATATCCGCGCCGCCCTGGGTTTTTGGGAATGCGATCACTTCGCGGATATTGGGCATTCCCGCCAAGAGCATTATCAAGCGGTCAATGCCCCAAGCCATGCCGCCATGCGGGGGCGCGCCGTATTCAAAGGCTTCCAGCATGTGCCCAAATTCCGCCATGGCATGTTCCATCGTTTGACCAATCAGCGGAAATATTTTTTCTTGTATTGCCCGGTCGTGGATGCGGATGCTGCCGCCGCCAACTTCATAGCCATTGCAAACCAAATCGTACTGTGACCCGCGCGCCTTGCCTGGATCGCTATCCAACAGGTGCAGATCTTCGGGCAATGGCATGGTGAACATGTGCTGGGAGGGATCCCAGCGCTGATGTTCGTCGTCCCAGATGAACTCCGGAAAATCGATGACCCAGCAAAATGCCAGCAAGTTATCGTCAAGCTGAAGCTCGGCTTTGAAGTGATTGCGCAAGGCATCGGTAACCGCGTATACAATCTGCGGCTCGTCCGACATGAACAGCAGCAAATCGCCGCCTTCAGCGCCAAGCGCCTCCAGCAATTCCAGTTTGAGTTCGACGCTGAAGAATTTGCCGATGGGTCCCTTCAGCGCGCCTTCTGCTTCAGTTGGAACGGTGATATAAGCCAGTCCCTTGGCACCGGCACGGCGCGCCATATTCTCAAGTTCGCGCGTCTCTTTACGCAGTTGCGTGCCGCTCATTGCAGCGGCTTTGCCCGGCACACGCAGGCATTTGACCGCTTTGCCGGCCTTCACATTTTCCACGAAGACCGGGAAGGCGCAGCGGCCGGCGATATGGCTGATGTCAATGGCGCGCAAATCAAAGCGAATATCCGGTCGGTCTGTGCCATACTGCTCTAAAGCGTCTTGGTATAGAAGCCTTGGAAAGGGCTCGGCAATCAGGCGCTTTTCCGGCGTCAAGGTCTTGACGATTTCGCTCGCCAGTCTTTCCATGAGCGTCATCACATCTTCGCGCTCGACGAAGCTCATCTCCAGGTCAAGCTGAGTGAACTCCGGCTGGCGGTCGCCGCGCAGATCTTCGTCGCGGAAGCAGCGCGCAATCTGAAAATAGCGCTCGACGCCGCCGACCATGAGCAACTGTTTGAGCTGCTGGGGCGACTGGGGCAGCGCATAAAACTTGCCAGGCTGCAAGCGGCTCGGGACCAAGAAGTCACGCGCGCCTTCTGGGGTGGTCTTGAACAGAATCGGCGTTTCGACCTCAATAAAGTCCTCGGCATCAAGGAAATCGCGTATGAACTTGACGGTCTTATGGCGCAGGATCATGTTGCGCTGCATCGCCTCGCGGCGCAGGTCCAGATAACGGTGGCGCATGCGCAGCGCCTCATCGACAATGCCGTCGTCTTTGTTGATGTAAAAGGGCGGCGTTTTTGATTTGTTTAAGATGATGATTTCATCGGCTACGATGTCGATATCGCCCGTGGGCAAATCCGGGTTGGCGGTGCCTTCGGGCCTGATGCGCGTCATGCCCTTCACTTTTAATACATATTCATTGCGGGCGCTGTCAGCAACCGCGTGCGCGGCGGGTGCCAATTCCAAATCGACCACAACTTGCGTGATGCCCCAGCGATCGCGCAAATCAATGAAAATGAGACCGCCCTGGTCGCGCCGGCGGTTGACCCAACCCGCCAATGAAACCGGTGTGCCAGCGTCTTTTTCTCGCAATTCGCCGCAGGTGCGTGTCTTCATCATGCGCTTATCGCTCCTTCTCAGTCTGATATGGTTCACGAATGGGCTACAGGCTCTAGAAATGATCTCGGGGCTTGCGCGCGCCAAGCTATGAACCAATCGCGAAGGGTATCACGAAGCGCCTGGCAAACCTAGTGTAATTCCAGATATCCAAGCCTAATCGCGCCAAAATGATGGCTGCCAATAATGCGGAATTCTAAACTGAATCCACTACAGCCGCTCGGCGGCAACGTTAATGCCCCAGGAATGTCGCGCTCACACAAAATTACAAGCCTTTTTCGGCGCAAGGGCGACACGGTTTGTAATATAAGATGCTCGGTGGCGATAAGGACTTCTGCTGGTCAGCGTAAACGGGCAGCGTAGACGGGTAACATAGAAGAATACTGCTGCGATTGCACCAGCAAAATCTTCGAGAGCGCTTTACAGCTTGCGGCGAATTGTCTACACTGATAAGCATGTTTTCACGCGAGTACACGGTTACCAAGCGCCAGCTCGGCATCGCTTTTGTCGTCATCGGCGGCGTCGGCAGCCTTGGCGTATTGGCGATTGATATTTTGCAAGTCGGACGACAAGGCGGCATCGGTCCCGCCCAAGCCTTCGCGCTCTTTGTCATGCTGGTCTTATTGATTGTCGGCTTGACGCTCCTGCCATTGGGTGACGCGCCCGCCTAGATATGCTCATACGGACCTTGCACGGCGGCTTGATGTTGGCGGCAACGCTGGCTTTGCTATTTTCGCTGCTGGTATACCTGCTTTACGCTAGCAATTTGATTTCATTCCCGTTCGATTACGACCAAGGCGAGGGCTTCGAGTTAAACGACAGCGCGCTGTTCAGCCGCGGCCAGCTGCCCTATCGCGATACGGAAACCTACCCGTTTTATGCGAGCAATTACCCGCCGCTCTATCATCTGCTGGCAGCCCCCTTGGTCTGGTTATTTGGTCCCGCCTACTGGTACGGGCGGCTATTGAGTTTCCTCGCATCGCTGGTCTGCGCCTGCGCCATCGGCTACGCGGTATATCGCGACGGTCATCGACATCGCTGGCTGGCAGCCTTGTCGGGCTTGGCATTTCTTGCCTCCAACTTTGTCTATCACATTGGTCCATTGTTCCGCCAGCATATCCTGATGGTCGCCTTGGAGACAGTCGCGGTGGTGCTGCTGGCGCGCGCATTCCCGCAGCGCGACAAGCGTGGAATCGCAATCGGGCTGCTTTTGTTAATCTGCGCCGGCTATACCAAGCAGCTGGCTGCCATCACTGCGCTCGCGGCATTGGCATGGATGTTCTTGCGCCAGCCACGCGCCGCGCTGGGCTGGGCAGCGGGATTCATCGGCTGCGGCGCTATGATCTTCCTCGGGCTGAATCTGGCTTCGCAGGGTCATTGGTGGACGCAGACCATCGTCGCCAATGTCAACCCCTTTGACCCGCTTCAAGCCTTCGGATTGTTCATCTTGTGGTTGCAACTGCATGGCTGCTTGCTGCTGCCGGCTGGATTGTTGCTCGTCTATGAGACATATTGCGACCGATTGTCGCTTTACGCGGTATGGTTTCTTTTCGCCGCGCTATTGGGCGGAATCGCTTCCGGCACATGGGGCGCGGGCGACAGCTATTTCACCACTTCAATAGCCGCCGCCTGTATCCTCAGCGGCATCTGCCTCTCGCGCAGTTTGAAGTCAGCCTGGCGGTCTCCCTCTTGGCTGCGGCGTATTTTGACACGGGGCGACAGCGCTGCAATTCCAATCCTGTTGATTGTGCCGCTGCTCTATCTTGGCTATGCGCGCGCGACACTCAAGATGCCCACAAGCGACGCCTTCGCGCCGCTGGCGGACTTGCTGAGAATCCAAGCAAATACAAGCGAATCATTCTTTGATTCCGCCTCTTATGAGGTGCCGGGTTACGCTAATATCGGGTATCTGGTCACCGCGGAAGATGAAGCGGCTGGCTGGCGCATCGTGGAGCGAATCAAGCAGAGCGATGCCCCAATCTTGAGCGAAGACGCCGGATTTGCCTTCGGGTCTGGGCGCGACATTGTGTCAAACCCAACCCAGCTGCGCAATCTGTACCTGGCTGGTTTGTTTAAGGGAAACCAGCTAATCGAGATGATTGAGGCGCGTCAATTCGGCTTGGTGATTCTGCGCGCGCAGTTCTATCCGCCGCCGGTACTAGAAGCAATCGCGCGCGCCTATGAGCATAGTCAGACCATGCGCATGAATCGATTCGACTACTTGATTTTGCGCCCGAAGTCCAGCAGCGACAGCTAGCCCGAAGGAGCGAGCGATGACAACTGCCTACCTGACTCATTCCAGTTTCACCGAGCACGATTTCCCGCGCCACCCCGAACATGCCGGACGCATCCGGGCGATTTGGTCAGAATTAGAATCGAGCGGTTTGACCAATCACCTGCTGGCATTGGCTCCCGCCCCCGCCAGCGACGAAGCGATTTTGGCTGTGCATACTAGCAAACATCTGCATAGGCTGGTCGCTATCAGCCAGATGGACCGCATGGTCTTCATCGACCAGGATACATACGCCCTGCCCTCTTCGCTGGATGTCAGCCGCCTGGCAGCCGGCGCTGTGATAAAGGCGGTTGATGCCGTCTGCGCTGGCGAGGCGGATAATGCGCTAGCGATCTTGAGGCCCCCGGGCCACCATGCGACCGCCGACCGGCAGATGGGCTTCTGCCTGCTAAACAATGTCGCCATCGGCGCGCGTCACGCGCTGGCAAGGCATCAATTGAAGCGGGTCATGATATTTGATTATGACGTGCATCATGGCAATGGCACGCAAGACATTTTTTACAGCGATTCGGATGTCTTGTTTCTGTCAATTCACCAAAGCCCGTTTTATCCCGGTTCCGGGAGTATCGGTGAAGTTGGCAAGTCGGCGGGCACGGGCGCGACCATCAACCTGCCGGTGCTGGCTGGGCACGGCGACCCAGCCTATCAACTGATGTTCGAGCAGATTGTCAAGCCAGCGGCAGAGCGCTTCCAACCCGAGCTCATGCTGATATCGGTTGGCTTTGACGCCCACTGGGTGGATCCGCTGGCGGGCATGCGCTTGAGCTTGACTGGATATGACCGCTTGGCGCGGGCCTGCCTGCAACTAGCCGAGCAAGTCTGTGACGGGAGAATTATTTTCCTGATGGAAGGCGGATATGATCTACAAGCGCTGGCGCATGGCTGGCGCAATCTCGCCAGCGCGCTGCTGGGTTCGGATGAATTAAGCCTTCCTTTTAGCGTTCCATTTAGTGATCCCTACGGCGCGCCAGCAGAGGCTGCCGCTGGGCGCGATATCCACATCATCCATGCGCTGATTGAGCGCGTCCGGGCAATTCACAACCTCTAGGACAGCAGCAGGTCAGCCTCTGCCCCTTGCGCGGTCAGCAGACTGCCGCGCAATTCGAAGACCTGATCGCGCAATGCCGCCGCCTTCTCAAATTCCAGCGCCTGCGCTGCCCGCTGCATTTCCTTTTCCAGTTCTGCAATCATTTGCTCAAGTTCGGCGGCCGGCAGCCCCAGCAAGCCTTCATTCAGCGTTGCGGCTTCTCCTTGTTCTTTACTTTGGTCTTCACTGTGAATCGAGCGCAAGCGGTCGGTTATGTCCTGAATATCTTTGACGATTTGCTGCGGTTCGATGTCATTATCTCGGTTGAAGGCTTCTTGCACGGCGCGGCGGCGGTCGGTCTCGTTGATGGCGGCTGCCATGGCCGGCGTCATTTTATCCGCGTACATGATTACTTTGCCTTCGAGATGGCGCGCGGCGCGCCCAATCGTTTGTATCAGCGCCGGCTCCGAGCGCAAAAAACCGGCTTTGTCGGCGTCCAGAATCGCAACCAGCGATACCTCTGGCAGGTCTAAGCCCTCGCGCAGCAGGTTGATTCCAACCACCACATCATAGACGCCCATGCGCAGGTCGCGCAGGATTTCAACCCGCTCCAACGTATCCACTTCGGCATGCAGGTACTGCCCTTTGATGCCGAGTTCGTTAAAGAAGCCCGCCAGCTCTTCGGACATGCGCTGCGTCAAGGTCGTTACCAAAACGCGCTGTCCCATCTTCACGCGCAGGGCAATCTCTTGCAGCAAATTGTCGATTTGTCCTTCAATCGGACGCACGTCAATCTGGGGGTCTACGATACCGGTCGGACGAATGATTTGTTCGGCGACCTGATTTGAATGCTCATGCTCGTATGGTCCTGGCGTCGCGCTGGTGTAGATGGACTGCCCGACTCGTTTTTCAAATTCATCGAACTTGAGCGGACGGTTATCCAAAGCGCTAGGCAAGCGAAAGCCAAAATCAATCAGCACTTGCTTGCGCGCGCGGTCGCCGTTGTACATGCCGCGTATCTGCGGCACTGTCATGTGACTTTCATCGATAACCAAGAGATGATCATCGGGCAAGTAATCTATCAAGGTGAAGGGCGCGCTGCCGGGCGGTCGCCGGTCAAAATGGCGCGAATAGTTCTCGATTCCAGTCGTGAAACCCACCTCGCGCAGCATTTCTATATCATAACGCGTCCGCTGCTCTATCCGCTGCGCCTCGATCAGTTTGTCTTCTTTCTTGAAATAGTTTACCTGTTCTTCCAACTCTTTTTCGATATCGTGTAATGCCTCGCGGATGTGCTCCTCGTCGGTGATATATTCACGCGCCGGGAATATGGTGACCATGTCATGCTTATGAATGACTTCCATGGTCAAGGGATGAAATTCGATAATCTTTTCGATTTCATCTCCCCAAAGATAGATGCGGAAAGCCATTTCCGAGTAGCCGGGCACGATTTCTAATGTATCGCCGCGGACGCGGAATACGCCGCGCCGCAGCTCCATATCGTTGCGGCTATACTGAATCCGTACCAAATCGCGCAGGATGCGCTCGCGCCGAATCTCTGTGCCGACCTTCAATTCAACCGACATCTTGCGCCAGTTGACTGGATCGCCCAAGCCATAAATGCAGGAGACCGACGCCACAATCAGCACATCGCGCCGCGAAAACAATGACGCCGTCGCCGACAAGCGCAAGCGTTCAATCTGTTCATTGATGTCGGTCGACTTTTCGATGTACAGGTCGTGGCGCGGCACATAGGCTTCTGGCTGATAGTAGTCATAATAGCTGACAAAATATTCGATGGCGTTGTTGGGGAATAAGCGCTTGAATTCGGCATAGAGCTGCGCCGCCAAGGTTTTGTTATGCGCCATGACCAAGGTGGGACGCTGTGTCTCTTGCACGATATTCGCCACGGTAAATGTCTTGCCGGTGCCGGTTGCGCCAAGCAAGGTCTGATGCTGGTGGCCCCGCTGCAAGCCAGCAAGCAGCTCTTCTATGGCTTTGGGCTGATCGCCGGTTGGCGCGAAGGGCGAATCCAATTGAAACTCGGGCATGTTTGCTTCAGTTCCTTTTATTCAGAACAGGCGTTCGATACAGCATTCAGTATAGCCCATATAGCCCATTGTAAAAGCCAATTTCAAGTCAATACATGGCAAATCGAAATTGCTTGTCGCAAGCTATTGACAAGCATGAGGCGCGATGTTAATATGAAGTTCGCAACGAAGGTGGTTGCATTTGACGTTGCGGGGTGGAGCAGTGGCAGCTCATCGGGCTCATAACCCGAAGGTCGTTGGTTCGAATCCAGCCCCCGCTACTCTGGTGTTGAAGCCAATATCAAAGCAATACGTGGCAAATCGAAATTGCTTGGCGCAAGTTATTGACAAGAAATTGGCGCGATGCTAGCATGAAGTTCGCAACGAAGGTGGTTGCATTTGACGTTGCGGGGTGGAGCAGTGGCAGCTCATCGGGCTCATAACCCGAAGGTCGTTGGTTCGAATCCAGCCCCCGCTACTCTGCTGATGTAGCTCAGCTGGACAGAGCGCACGACTCATAATCGTGAGGTCGGAAGTTCAAGTCTTCCCATCAGCACCTGGTATCAAGATCCCGCATCGGGGTCTTTTTTGTTTCTCCAGAATTTGACAGAACAAAACAAATGTGCTAGTATTTTTCTAGTATGGAGCATTGTATATTCCAGAGTATGGTTTTGATATATGGAGCGAGAAATGAACCGCCTAGACCTACTGTTGAAGATCATCGTAGCCGCCGACGGCGATAAGATGACGCCTGCTCAACTGCAGAAGGTGGCCTTTCTTGTCGGCATGGAATTCCCGCAGCTAGTGCCTAGCAACTATTACGAGTTTCAGAAGTACGATTACGGTCCAATGGCCATCGAAGTCTATTGGGACGCCGAAAAGTTAGAGCGCGATGGAAAGATTATGATATCGATAAATCCTCGCGGTGGCTGGAAAGAATACGCGGCTACGGTGAGAGGAAGTAGAATCGACTTAAATGATATTCCGGTGGAGATGAAGACCTTTATTGAGGACAAAGTCAACTGGGCACGCGGGTTGAGCTTTCCGCAGCTTGTGAGAGAAGTTTATATTCAATTTCCCGAATATCGGGAAAATGGCGCATTTCAGGGATAATTGAAAAGTGACACTAATCATCGGTGTCAAATGCGAAGACAGCGTCGTGATTGGTGCCGACAGCATACGTACTTATGGATCCCGAATTGAACAAGAAGTAAGCAATAAGATTCAGATTGTTGATGATGATATTCTAATTGGCACTTCGGGAGCAGTGGGACTGAGCCAGCTGATAAAAGACGAATTGAGTATTATTTGGACCCGTGTCAAAAAACAGCGCCGAATCAGTTCTGCTCGCACCATAATATCAGATGCGATGCTTGCACAGATTTCGCCCGCACGTAATCGCGCTGATAAATTGAAAAACCGGTTCGAAGGTTGTCGATCAATTATTGCCCTGCCATTGCAAGATAATCATGTATTACTCCAATACGATGCCCACGCTAATTCTGTTGAAATTTCTGATGAATCCCCGTTTATTTCGATTGGAAGCGGAAGTTTTCAAGCAGCTGAAGATAGACTTCGTGACTTGAGTAAGCGTTTCCGACTTGCGTAAAATATTGGCGCAATTTTTCATGTAGCAATCATCTATATCTAGCTTGATTCGCCAACATTTGCGTAGAGCAAATCCTCAATCGTCTCGCGCCGGCGACTAATCGACCAGCTTCTGCCATCACCCGCGACAAGCGCCTCCGCCGGGCGCGGGCGGCTGTTATAGTTGCTGGCCATCGCCATGCCATAGGCACCGGCTGTCATGATGGCAACTTTGTCGCCAACTTCTAAGCGCGCCATTTCTCGTTCTGTTGCCAGCGTATCGGTGGATTCGCAAACGGGACCAACAACCTGCGCCAAAACGCGCTCCTTGCCCGCCTGGTGCAGCGGGACGATTTCGTGATGCGCGCCGTATAAGGCCGGTCGAATCAATTCAGTCATGCTGGCGTCGATGATATAGAATAATTTGCCCGACTGTTCTTTTACATACAGCACCCGCGCGACCAAAATGCCGGCATCGGCAACAATCGCTCGACCAGGTTCCAGCAAGACATGATAACCTTGCAAATGCGGCGCAATCTCGCTGACGAGCTGCGCGAGCGATGGCAAAGCCTGACCATGCCGATAAGCGACAGGCAAGCCGCCGCCCAGATTAATCGTATGGATTGACGGATAGGCAGCAATCAACTGCGTCGTCTTCAAGAGCGCTTCCATAGTCGCGGCGGAATCGCCCAGTTGGCTGCCGATATGCAGGTGCATGCCGCAGATATCGAGATGCGGATAGCGCTCCGCTTGCGCCAATATCTTATGTATCGTCCGCGCGCCTAATCCGAACTTCGCGCCGCCGTGGCCAGTAGAAATATGCGGGTGGGTATTGGCGCTGACCTCGGGATTAAACGCAGCGCGACTTGCGCCCTGCCGCCCCCGCGGGCGCGAACGGCTTCGTTTATGTAGCGCAGCTCTAGCTCATTCTCGACATTGAACCAAGCGATGCCCTGGGCAACCGCCGCTTCGATCTCATTCACCGTCTTGCCGACCCCAGCGAAAACGATGTTTTCCGCAGCCGCCCCGGCGCGTAGCGCGCGGACGATTTCGCCACCGCTTACAGCGTCAATGCCGGCCCCCTCGGCGACCAACGCGCGCAGTATCGCCGCGTTGCTATTGGCTTTTGCGCTGTAAAAGATGCGGGCACCAATTGGTTCAAAGGCGGCTCTCAAGCGGCGGAAATTCGCTTGAATGCGCTTGAGGCTGTAGATATAAAGCGGCGTCTCGTGCTGCCGCGCGATGGCATCCACGGGCAAATCGTCAATCATCAGCCTGGCATCGACGCTGCGTATCGAACTGTTGAAGACCATAGGCTTTTGAAATATATCAAATGCAATTATGCGTATAACAAAAAAGAGACATATTCACTATGTCTCTTCAATGTCTGTTCATATCTCTTCATTACGGGAGCGACGGGATTTGAACCCGCGATCTCCGGCTTGACAGGCCGGCATGTTAACCGCTACACCACGCCCCCTTCTATTCCAGTTACAGTATCAGTTGCGCAAAAGGCTGTCAAGTATAATTTGCACTCATGGTCACAGAAATTGCATATATTATCCAAATTACCGCCGGTGCATTGCTGCATTGCTATTTTCCGCGCGGAAGCATATCACATTTTTTTGCGCCTTTGTGGTTATCTTCTGTGTTTTTCTGTTGAAGCGACCGCTGCGCCATAACCGCTATAACTGCCCGAAGCCGCCGAGCGCGCTGGATTTGCCCGAGAGATAGCGCGCGGTCAGGATCAAAATCAATATCGACGGCGCGACGAAAACCAAGGACATCGCAGCTGTCAGCGCGTTGTTGCTGCCGGATGCCGTCGAGAAGAGCAGCACGGGCATCGTAATCACCTGCCCCGCACCTATCAAAAATGTCAAGATATATTGACTCCATGAGATTAAATATGCAAAGAGGCTTGCGACGACGATGCCGGGGAAAATCGCCGGCAGGGTTACATGCCAGAAGGTCGCCAGCGCGCCCGCACCCAGCGAACGCGCCTGCTGCTCGAACTCTGGGTTGTAATTGGAGAAAACGCCGGACAGTGTCAGGACCACATAGGGCATGACCGGCACCAAGTGAACCAAGCCGACGCCGAGCAGATTGCCGGATAATCCCCAGCGGATGAAGTTGATATTCAGCCCCATCGCGACAGCGATGCCCGGCACAATAGTCGGCGAAATAATCAAAAACTCAATCACCCGCTTGCCGCGAAAAGAATACAGCCCCATCGCCCGCGCGGCAGGCAAGCCGATGATGACGGAGCAGAGCGTAACGCCCACCGCCAGAATCGTGCTGTTAAACAAGGCTTCGGGCACCTTGGAATTGGACGCGACAATCGATTCCCAGGCGCGCAGGCTTGTTTCCGCGGGAAAGAGCTGCGGATAAAACCAGCGGAAGGAAAAAGCGTTAAATAAGAAAGCGATCAAGGGGGTCAGCAGCAGAAAAATTAGCAGCGCGACAGCGCAATAGTGCAAGACGCGCGCCAAGCTAATTCTGGCAACAGGACGGGAAGAGGCGGATACTATTGTTGTCATGGAGGGCTCAATCTTGACGGATGGCGCGGCGGCTCAACCACATGTAGCCCAGCACCAGGAAGAAAACGATAATCGAAATGATGATGCTGATTGCCATGCCTTCGGTCCGCGAATTCAGGTCGGGATTGCGGAAAAAGCGCACTGCCGTTACCGACAGCGTCCTCGGGAAGCGCACACCCAATATCGCCGGCACCTCGTATGACCCGAATGAGAAGGCGAATACCAGAATCGAGCCCGAAAGCAGACCGGGCATAACCAGGGGCAAGATGACATAGCGAAAGCGCTGCCAGCGATTGGCACCCAGGCTGCGCGCCAAATCTTCGTAGTCGACGCCAAGCGATTGCAAGACCGCCAAAACGATCACCCCGACAAAGGGTACCTCTTTCCAAACAAAGGACAAGATGATGCCGATGCCAAATTTGTCTTTGACCAGCACCGGAAAATCGCTAGGACCCCCAAAGACACCTAGCTGCGCCCCCGTCCGCGATATTAAGCCGCTCTGGGAAAACAGAAACAAAATGCCAATCGCCGCCACCACGTGCGGCACTGGCAGATTCAACTGATATAGGAAAACAGCCAGGCGCTTGCCAATAAAAGTGCGCCGCAGCAAGAGCGCCGTCGCCAGCGCCAATAGCGCCGACAAAATTGTACTGCCGAAGCTGACCCAAAGCGTCAGCAAAAGCCCTTGCCAAAATACACTGGCGTATTGTTCGGAAAATACGATGTTGTGATAGGCTTGCAGCGAGATTTCGGTGCGGCCGATAATCGGCTGCCAGCCGAGGCTGACCAGCGCTCCGTAGGTCAAACCGCCGATGAAGAGAAAAAAGATGACAGCCATGGTCGGCGCTAACATGATTGGGATGCGCCAGCGCTCCCAAAATCCCATTGCATTGCTCCCGCTTCAGCATGAAATGTCTTTAATGGCTGGGCTAGTCGCGCGCGGCGGAGAGTATTATTTCCCGAGCGCGCAATTTCGCCAGGCTGCATTCTAACATAAAGACTCCGATGTCTCCAGCGACCTCTACGCCGCTGCGCCGCACCGCTACGCCGCTACGAAGCAACATTTCAGATTATTGGGCGCACATGACTTTGACTGATGCCGCACCGATTCGGTATAGCATTCTTTCGGAGCTACGTCATAATTCCGACTAGGACAAGCACCGGGAAATGGCTATTCCGTGACCTATCGCAGGGTACTGATATTCTGGCTGCCCTTGGCAATGGCTTGGATCTTGATGACCGTCGAGGGTCCCTTGATACAAGGCGTTATCAGCCGCAAGCCGGATTCCGAGACTCAGCTGGCTGCATTTGGCTTGATGTTCTCTTTGTCCATTTTGATAGAAACGCCGGTTATCATGCTCCTGGCGACCGGCAGCGCCTTGGCGCGCAACCAACAATCTTTCCGCGTCTTGTGGCGCTTTATGATGGCGGTCAATCTGCTAGTAACCGGGGTCGCCATCTTGATGGCTTTCACGCCATTACTCGATTTCTATCTCGTCAGCTTGTTACATGTGCCGGCGCATATCGTCGAGGCAACGCGCCCCGCCATGCGCATCATGATCCTTTGGGGCGGATTCATCGGCTATCGCCGCTTCCACCAAGGCATCTTGATTCGCTTTGGCAATACGCGCTATGTGGGTTATGGCACAGTTTTACGGGTCTTCGTTTCGGGCAGCGTTGCGCTGGCTTTGGGCGCAATTACCCAGATGGCTGGCGCAGCTATCGGCGCGGTGGCGCTGGTTTGCGCCGTCGCGGTGGAAGCCATTTATACTTACCGCGCCTCCCGCACAGATGTCAGTCGCTTGCTGCAAATGCCGCTCGCGAATAAGTTGGACTCCTTAAGTTATGGTGACGCGCTGCGCTTCCATATCCCCTTGGCTGTTACCAGTTTTGTCACATTGTTGATTCACCCCGTTATCGAAAGAGGCTTGGCGAGCATGCCGGACGCCGCGCAGAGCCTGGCGGCATGGCCCGTCATATTCTCTATCATGCTGGTAACGCGCTCGGGCGGCATGGCTTATCAGGAGGTTGTCATCTCGCTAGATGACAGCGAAGAGAAGCACCGCATCCTGCGCGGATTCACCCTGCGCCTCGGCACCTGTTTGAGCCTGATAATGGTCTTATTTGTCTTCACGCCTTTGATTGACATTTACAATACCCGCATCTTGGGTGTGCCGCAGCATCTGCACGCGCTAGTGCTGCTGGGGACGCAATCAGCTTGCCTCATCCCCTTGTTGACGACCTTGCAAAGTTATCTGCGCGCCCTGCTCATGTTGAGCCGCAATACCGCTGCAATTTACCAAGCCATCATCCTGGGTTTTGTGCTTACAACAGCCATCGTATGGGTCGGCATCGACAGCGGCATGCACGGCGTGCTTGCGGCGAGCCTGGGGCTGACCATCGGACAAATCATCGAGCTGGGCTTCCTTTATTTCGTCTATCGCAGGCATAACGCGGCGCTTAAGCTGCACTGGCAAGCCAGCATAGCGCTGGCAGGCGGCAGATGATTACGCCGATGATTGCTAAGATGATTGCTAAGAATGCTGAGAATTGCGCGAAGGGAAAAAAGTACATGACATTTATGAATGGTGTTTTGCCACTGCGGGAACAAGCCGCGATACGCGATAGCTGGCTGAAGGAGCGGCTGGATACCTTCATCCCGCAGCTGCTGGACCGCGCCAATATCGATATGTGGATTATCGCTTGCCGGGAATACAACGAAGACCCGGTGCTGATGTCGATGCTGCCAGCCAGCTCCATGTCGGCGCGGCGGCGTACCATGCTGGTCTTCTCGCGGGAAAAAGACGGCTCTGTTCGCCGTCTGACACTGTCGCGCTACGGATATGACGATCTCTATGAGACGGTCTGGGAACCCGAAAAAGAAGACCAGCACGCATGCCTGGCGCGCCTGGTCGCCGAGCGTGACCCTGCCAGCATTGGCCTCAACAGCTCCGCAACATTCGCCTTCGGCGATGGCATCTCGCTGTCCGAGCATGCGCTGATATGCGCGGCTATAGGCGAAGCCTACAGGTCGCGGATTGTGAATGCCGAAGCGCTCTGCGTTGGCTGGTTGGAATGGCGGCTGCCCGAAGAAATTGTCGCTTATCCGCGCTTGGTCGAGCTGGGGCATCAAATCATCGCACGCGCCTTCTCGACCGAGGTCATTCATCCGGGCATCACGACGACGGATGATGTCCTATGGTGGATGCGCCAGACTATGCAAGACGCTGGCTTAGAAGCCTGGTTTCAGCCCACTATTGATATTCAAGCGCCCGGGCAAAGCTATGAAGCGACCGCAAGTCGCCAGACGATCATGCCAGGCGACCTGCTGCATTGCGATATGGGATTCCATTATCTGGGCATCGCCACCGACCAGCAGCAGCATGCCTATGTATTGCGGTCCGGCGAAAAGGCGGCACCGGCGGGGCTGCGCGCCGCCTTGGCTGATGGCAATCTGCTGCAAGATATTCACATGCGGCTGATGCAAGTTGGCGCGACCGGCAACGAGGCGCTGCGCGCAGCGCTGGCAGCGGCAAAAGCGGAAGGCATTCGCGCCCAGATTTATACCCACCCGCTTGGCTACCATGGGCACGCCGCCGGACCAATCATTGGTTTATGGGATCAACAAGACGGCGTTCCCGGCGTCGGCGACTATCCTCTTTATGAGGACACGGTTTATTCTATCGAGTTGAATGTCCTGCGCAACGTGCCAGAATGGGATGGGCAAGACGCGCGCATCATGCTGGAAGAAGACGCGGTCCTTGCCGGCGGCAGCATGCGCTGGCTGGATGGGCGGCAAGAATCCTTCTACTTGATTGGCTAGTCGGTTTCCTTCGGCGAATACATTGCCCGGTCCTAGCAGGGACATACACTTCCAATTGATATTTCACAGCGTATATTCTGTTTGGGTCCTTGCCATTTCATCTGACATCTCATCTGACATCATTATGAAGCGATTGCCTGTATAGTCCCACAGTCGCGGGCGACTTTCTCTGTATGCCATCACGCGGTATAGTTCTTAATAGGGAATAGCGGAGGCTAGGCTGGCTATGCCGAAGAATCGCTTTGAAAAACAGCGCGTTCAACTTGAGTCGGGCAAATGGTCCATGCTATACAGCCTGGAAATCGCCCCGCAGGAACTGAAGTTCGAAGACCTGCACCCGATGAGCAGCTATGTGCGGCAGCAAGATATCGCCCGCATGCACTACGCCCGCGCCATAGCGCGCGGCCAGGCAAATCCGCATATCTTAACCTGGACCGCCATGCAGACCGACCGCCGCGCCGAACAGATGTTTCCCGGGCTGGACTATCGTTTTGCCGGCGAGCAAATCATCAGCGCCAATTCCTTCGTCACCTGCGTCCTGCGGCAATTGCTCGCGCATGGCTGGCTACAATTGCATGAATACATCGGCGATACCTACGAATGGCAAACGGTAATCGCGCCCGAAGACGCGGACTGGCAGGCGCGCGCGGGGGCGCTGACGCGCTGGCTGGAAGAATCGATTCAACTTGACCTCTACCCCAACATCGAACGAGGCAGTTACCAGCCGCGCCTCTTCCAAGAATTTGACGCCCAGCGCAATTTCGTGCGCATCGGCCGCTGCGATTTTGTACGCCACTTCGTACAGCATCACGAGCGCGTGGCGGCATTCAACACATCGCACTTCTTGCACGAGCATGACGACCTCATTAGCCATCATTCCGGCTATGGCGACGCCGTCGGCTTGATGCTGTCGCAGAAGACGATCCTGCGCCCGCCGCTCTATCGCCGCGGCTGCCTGCTCTTCGATGGCGCGAACTGGACCGTGCGCGCCATGAGCCTAGAGGACATCGCCCTGATTCTGCCCGACGATATCAGCTTGCGCGCCGACCAGCGCGGCGACTATCAGTTCCAACTGAATCCCTCCGGCCGCGCCGCCATTGCCATCTACACCCGGGCCGCGCGCCTGAGCGAAAACGGCCGCCCGCTCGACCGCACGCCAGCGGATGAAGACCGCCATGAATTTGTCATAGTGAACCGCCAGACGCTTAGCTGGAAACGCGGCGGCAATCTACAAATCCCCCAAAATGGCTTTGTGCTTTCACTGGCTGCCGACGCCCTGCCCAAGCCTCTTATCGAGAACATCGCCGCCAGCGCCTGGATAGAATACGAGTTCGCCGATTCTGCAAGCGATTTGATTGCGGGCATTCAAGCGGGTCCCATCTTGCTGCAAGATGGCCGCATCGCGCTTGAGTCCGCGGATAGCAAGGAAGAATTCTGGTCCAGCCGCAGCATCGGCGGCGAACATATCGCCGGCATCACGCCGGTATATATGGACCTCAGCGCGCGCAGCGAAAGAAAAGCGCGCACCGCGCTAGGCATAAAAGAAGATGGCAGCTTGCTGCTGCTGGTAGTCGACGGCTGCGACCCAGCTGCTAGAACTGAGTTGGATAGCGCGGGCGCGACGCTCGCCGAATTAGCCGAATGGATGTGCGCGCGCGGCGCAATCCAGGCTTTGAATATGAGCGGCGAGGGTTCCTCACATCTCTTTGTGCATGGCGGCTTGGCAAACCGCCCCAACGACCGCCGTGGGCAGCAAGGCGTCGTCTACGAACGGATGCTGCCTTCAATCGGAATTGTCTGAATAGCCTGAATTGTCTGAATTGTCGGCATCAGCAGCATCAACGGCAGAAATGTCGGCCGAGTCCTGGTCCTGCCAGCGGAAATCGCTCGGGGGCGGGCCAAAAGCCGCGATGAAGTCCTGCACAGCCTGAGGTCCATTGCGCGTCAAGCCATTAAAGAAAGCCAGGCGATCGGCATTGCGATAGTCCAAACGCTGGACGGTGAAGGGCGCGAGCGTCTCGCGCGATTGACGCCGCCGGCTGATATCGAGATAGTAGCGCAGGGCACTGTCGACGCTGTTGGCGTCAGTCCAGTCGGATTTGTAAATCGCCTGCCCAGCGCGATTGAATATCCAGGTCATGTTGGGCATGCTGCCATAGGCGCGGTGACAAGCGCCATCCAAGGCATCGACAAGAATCGGTCGGCTGATTCCCAGTTCATCGCGCAGCGCCGCGGCATGAAGGAACTTCTGCTCCATGGAAGTCAGATGAGGATAGCGCTCGGCTGGATGTGCTTCATTGGTATAGAGAAATACCGACGCCACCCCCGCTTCGGCGAACTCTTCGGCAAGCGCATTCATGGATGGACCCGCCATCCCACAATATGGTCATGTGAAGCTGCCGAATTCCACCACCAGATATCGATGCCGCGACCACCATTCGCCGAGCGCGGTCTGCGCCCGGTCTCGCAGCTGCCACAGCGGGAAGTCCGGGGCCGGCGCGCCCAATTCCGGGCTTTCATCAAAGCGCATCCAAGGCATAAACTTTTCTGGCACAAATTCGTCATAGTTGTAGCGCCGCAATAAATCGCTATTCATTTCTCAGCCTCGTTTCAACTGCAATTGTATTTACTCTTACATTTTCAGTCGCATTTACAGTCGCGATTGCTTTACGTTATATCGCCGCTGCCAGCCACAGCCAGGAGAGCGGCCCAGACTTTATCGTCCATTTCAATTTCGCCAGCCACCAGGACACGCTCGTAATGGCTGTCACCGCGCTCGCCCGGCACAGGAATCTCCGTGACACCGGGCAGTCTTTTCAGCGTTTTCAGGCGCTTGAGCAAATCGCTGAGGCCAGCTTGAAAACTGCCCAAGTCATGCGCCAGCAGCTCGGGATCAATTGCAAATATCAGATTGCCCCAATCCAGCTTCGTACCATCGGCATTGCGCTCTGCACCGACCAGCGGACGAGTCAGAATCTCGACTAGCAATGCCAGCGCAGCGCCCTTGAAGCCGCCAAAGGCTTTGATTGCGCCAGCCAGCGCCTGGGCAGGATCGGTCGTGAACTGGCCGGCGGGGTCATAAGCCACGCCCTCTGGGATCGACTTGCCTTCGGCATTTGCCAAATGGATGCCATACCAAGCAATCGCAGCAGTTGCCATGTCGAGCACGATTGGCTTATCAGCCGCCGGGATGCCAATCGCCAAAGGATTTGTGCCCAAGAAGGCTTCATAAGACCCATAAGGCGCCATCAATTCCGGCGAACCCGAAAATACAAATCCCAGCAAACCGGCCGCGGCGACGCGGCGCGCGTAATAGCCGATTGCGCCGGTGGGCGAATTTGTCCGGCGCGTGCCGACGATGCCAAATCCATGCGCCCGCGCTTTTTCGATTGCGATATCGCAGGAGCGGCTCATGACAACCATGCCCTGATTCCAGTCGCCATCAAGCAGAGCCGACAGCTTCGTCTCCTTGGCTATGCTGACGCGCCCAGCATCGGGATTGGCGGGCATGCCCGCGCCCAGCAGTTTGATTACATTTTGATTGTTGCCGCGCAACTGCGCGTACATGATTATCTCGAGAATGATCTCGCTATCCGACGCGTTATAGCCCTGCTTGATGATGGCGCGGCGGGTTATATCGCGCAGCCTGTCGATAGCAACTTTCATAAAACGCGCTCCACTATTATTTTGGACAAAATATGGAACAAAGCACCGAACGGCGAATGCCCCATTAGACCTTGCCGCGTACCAGCTTATTCGATGTCAGGTAGCTGTAACTGTCATGCACCGCTTGCAGCATGTCGCCGTCGCAGCGGTCAATCTCTACGATATGCCATTCAGCCGTTTGGGCGGTCGCCGCCACAATCGCCGGCACGTCCATGTTGCCAGCCCCGACCGCCGTCATGTTATCCTCTAATCGTAGCGAGCCGTCCTTCAGATGAATCAGCGGGGCGCGTTCACCCGCCCGCTTGACGGCTGCCACGGCATCCAATCCGCCGACTTGCGCCCAGTAGGTATCAATCTCGAGGAAGACATCATCGTCCAACTCGCTGAGCATGACATCCAAGGTGGATTGACCATCCAATTCCTTATACTCCCACCAGTGATTGTGATAACCCAAGCGCACCTGGCTGGCTGACATAGCTTCACTAGCGCGGTTCAGGCGCTCGCAGACGCGCTTGACGGCATCCAGGGTCTCAAATTCGCTCGCGGGGATATATGCCACGGCAACGCGCGACAGGCCAAATGCTTCCGCTTCTGCCAATACAGCTTCCAGATTCGATTGCTCGGGGAATGCCACATGGCTGTTGCAAACCTCCAGCCCCAATTCTTGGAAGAGCTGCGCCGCGTTGCTCGGTCCGCCGGGCATGCCGCCATAAGGCTCGACCCCAACATAGCCCATCGCCGCCACGCTGCGGACAATGCCCTCGAAGTCTTGCTGCAGCTCTTCGCGTAACGAGTACAACTGTAAAGCCACCGGTATCAAATTTGACATGGAATCTCCCTTTTCACCAAGCGCGATTGCTATACAATTATTTTCAGGCATCTGGAAAAGAATACCAGAGTCAATCAGGTCCTTGTTGCATACTTAGACTCCCCGCCTTATCCGCGAATTGTTTTGTCAACAGGTAAAGGTTGGAATCAGTTGCTCGTCAGGCGTCAGCGCAGCGCGCGACCGCGACTAGCGGCTGATTGTTGCAGATAAGCACAGCGCCCAGGACAGTCATTCATGGCAAGCGCTTCTAGCGAAAACACGCAAAAATCCAAGGGGGAATCCCAAAACGGTAGCGCATTAGCGCGCTGGTTTCGCCTGCTTGGCTATCTAAAAAAATACCGATTATGGGTGCTGACCGCGCTATGCGGCATCATCGGCAGCAATGTGCTGGCTGTTGCCGTGCCTTATATCTTGCGCGATGTCGTCGATATCGGCATAGAAAAGCAAGATAGCAATTATATGCTCGACGCCGGCTTGCTGGTTGTTGCATTGGGCCTGCTGCGCGGGCTCTCCGCTTTTTTCGGTCGCTACTTCGGAGAGCGTCTTTCCCACTATGTTGCTTACGATATACGCAATCAAATCTACGAAAAAGTGCAGCGTCAGTCCTTCACCTACCACGACAGCGCGCAAGTCGGCACAATCATCACCCGCGCCATCAGCGATGTCAACGAAATACAGCGCTATTTCAACTTCGGATTGATGGACGGGCTAAATGTGCTGCTGCTCTTGATTGGCGTCTTGGCAATCATGCTGTCGACCAGCCCAGCCATGGCAGTGGTGTCTTTCATCCCGCTGGTGCCATTGGCGCTTTTTTCCAATCGCTTTGTATTGCGCGTGCACCCGCGCTGGAAACAAGTGATGGTTAGGATGCAGGCGCTCAGCAATCATATCCAGGAAAATGCGCTCGGTGCCGAAGTAGTGCGCGTATTCGCCCGCGAGCGCTACGAGATAGGTAAATTTCACACAGAGAACAAACTGCTTTATGACGAGCAGCTTGATTTCATCCGACAATGGATCACCTTTCTGCCCGCCAGCGCCTTCTTGGCGGCCATGTCAACCGCGCTGGTTTTACTCTTTGGCGCTTATTTTGAAGCGCGCGGCATGGCGAATATCACCGTCGGTCTGATTGTAACTTTCAACGCCTATGTGCTGCTCTTGGCGCAGCCGCTGCGCTTCGTCGGTTTTATTATCCTATTGACCACGCAAGCCGTCGCCAGCGGCGAGCGTGTATTCCAAATTCTTGACCACGAAGAATTGGTCGTCAACAATCCTAAAGCCAAGCGCGCGCGCATCCGCGGCAATGTGCGCTTCGACAATGTCAGCGCGCGCTATGCCGGTTCCAAGCAAGCAGTCGTCAAAAACATCAAGCTCGTAGCCAAGCCCGGCGAGATTGTCGCCATCATTGGACTGACCGGCTCCGGCAAAACAACCATCGCCAACTTGATACCGCGCTTTTACGACGTCGCCGATGGGCGCGTCTTGCTGGACGGCGTCGATGTACGCGATATGGACTTGGATTACTTACGCAGCCAGATTGGCATCGTCATGCAGCAGTCTTTGCTCTTTTCGGCGACGATTGAAGAAAACATCGCTTATGGCAATCCCGCCGCCAGCCAAGACCAGATTCTAGCCGCGGCCAAAGCCGCCAATGCCCACGACTTCATCATGGATTTCCCCGTAGGCTACCAGACCGCCGTTGGCGAACGCGGCATTACCCTGTCCGGCGGTCAGAAGCAAAGAATCGCCATCGCCCGCGCGCTATTGATTGATCCGCGGATTTTGATTTTGGACGACGCTACCAGCAGCGTGGATACGCAAACGGAGCATCTCATCCAGCAAGCGCTTGACCGTGTCATGGCTGGGCGCACGACATTTGTCATCGCGCAGCGCATGAGCTCAATCCTGAAAGCCGATCAGATAATCGTCCTGCGTGATGGCGAGATTGTCCAACATGGCACGCACGAGACCCTGCTCGCCGATGGCGGACTTTATGAGGAGATTTATAAGCTGCAACTGGCCGAGCAAGAGCGCGTGCGCCGCGAAGCGATTATTGCCGGCATCATCAAAATCCCGCTGGAAGAACGGCGATCCACGCAGCAGTTCCGCAATCTGATTGATCGCCTCGCCGGGCAAATCACCAAGAACTGAGAACGAGCATGACCGTCAGCAAAAACAATGCCACAAAGCGGCAGCCGCCGAAGCCAAAACAGCCCCTAGACGAGCGCAGCATTCTCGAAATTGAGGACGACCACAAGCCGGGCTTTGACCGTGATGTAACCGTGCGCCTTTTCAGCTATTTGCGGCCGCATCGTTACAAATTGACTGTCGCCGTCTTGACCATGCTCTTGAGCGTCTTCGCCAATGTCGTCAGCCCGCCGCTGATTGGCTGGGCGATTGACGAGGGCATCCGCCGGCGTGATATGTCAGTGGTCGGCATGGGCGTGATTGCCTTCATCATTATCCAATTTGCGGGCTTTATCGGCTTCCGCGTCCAACTTGGCAACATGGCGGTCGTCGGTCAAACCATCATTCAAACGCTGCGCGATCAGCTCTTTGACCACATCCAATATCTGTCGATAGACTTCTTCGCTGAATATGAAGTCGGCCGTTTGATTGCCCGCGTAATCAGTGATGTGAACGTGATACGCGAGGCGGTAACATTCGCCGCCGTCGGCACAATACGCGAGGTCTTGATGCTGGGCGGCATCCTCATTTCGATGATTCTTATCAATATCCAGCTCACTCTGGTTGCCTTTATCGTTTTGGTCGTGCTGGGGCTGCTTGCCAACGTATGGCGCGTCCACGCCCGCAGCGCCTACTTGCGGGTATCAGACGCCAATGCCAAGGTCAACGCGGAGTTATCTGAAGCATTTAATGGCGTGCGCGTCACGCAAGCTTTTTCGCGTCAAACGCGCAATTATGACCGATTTGCCAGCGAAATCAACATGGCCAGCCGCCAAGCCACAGTGCGCGCAACCCTCATTTCCAGCTTATTCTATCCCACGGTCGAGTTAATCGGCGGCGTCGCGACCGGCACCTTGATATTTGTCGGCGGCAGCCTAGTGCTTGAAGACAGGATCACTGTAGGCGTCCTGCTCGCATTTATCTTGTACATCCAGCAGTTTTTCTTTCCAATTCGCATGCTGGCGCAGCGCTACAATCTTTTGCAAGCAGTTGTCGCTTCCGCCTATCGCATCTTCAAATTGATGGACCATCCAGCCAGCATCCGCGACCAGGTCAACGCCGACAACTTGCCCGGCATCGAGGGGCATATCCAGTACGACGATGTTTCATTCCGCTATACAAATGATGGCGAATTGGTGCTAAAGCACATTGACCTCGAGGTCGCGGCTGGCTCGACTGTCGCATTTGTGGGGCATACCGGTGCCGGCAAAACCACAATGGTCAAGCTGCTGATGCGCTTCTACGATGTTACCCAGGGCGCAATCACAGTGGATAACTATAACCTGAAAGATGTAACGCAAAATAGCCTGCGGCGGCAAATCAGCGTGGTGCCACAAGATACACATCTATTTTCTGGCACGGTCATGGACAATATACGCTATGGACGTTTGAACGCCACCGACGATGAAGTTGTCGAGGCTGCTAGAACAGTTGGCGCGCACCAGTTTATCAGCGGGCTGGCAGACGGTTATCAGACCGAAATCATGGAGGGCGGGTCTGTGCTGTCGACCGGGCAGCGCCAATTGCTGGCATTTGCGCGCGCATTGCTGGCTGACCCGCGCGTGCTGATTCTCGACGAAGCCACCAGCAATATTGATACGCAAACCGAGCGCATCATCCAAAAAGCCTTGGAGCGCCTGCTGGAGGGGCGCACCAGCTTTGTCATCGCGCATCGCCTGAGCACCATCACCTCGGCTGATGTGATAGTCGTTATGGACCACGGCGAAATCATCGAACAAGGTAGTCATCAAGAATTGCTGGCGCAAGAAGGCGTCTATCATCAGCTATTCACGCTGGTATGAGCCAAAGCGCCTGTTCGCGTCCGCAGCATGGCGGACGCTGGCACAGGCGCACAGATGCAGCCCGCCGACCTTCGCTTTCCGCGCAAAGCGTCTATAATACCGCCACGCAGCAGGTCCAAAGCAATAGGAAACGACATGCCACTTGAGATCCATCCCGACGCCATCCGCGCTCTGGTCAGCGGAGAGATGGGCGCGCCCGCTTCCATTTTGGGCAAACATCAGCATGGCGACCATGTTTCCATTCGAACTTTCCTGCCCTGGGCGGAACGGATTGATGTCGTCGATAACAGCACCGGCGCGCGCGCGCCCTTGCCCAAGCTGCACGCTGAGGGTTTCTTTGCGGCTGCGCTAGACAAGTCCTGGCGCTGCGCCAGCTATCATTTCGAAGCGACCACGCAAGACGGCAAAGTCGAAACCTACGGCGATGCCTACAGCTACCCGCCCCTGCTCACGGAATACGATATTTTTCTCTTCGCGCAGGGGCGGAATTACGACATCTACAATAAACTCGGCGCGCATCGGCGGCGCGTCGCCGGGCAATGGGGCGTCAACTTTGCGGTTTGGGCACCAAACTGCTACAAGGTCGCGCTGATTGGCGACTTTAATCGCTGGGACGCGCGCGTGCATGGGATGCAAGCCAATGGCGATTCCGGCATCTGGGAGATTTTTCTGCCCGATTTGCAGCCAGGCAGCCGCTACAAATTCGAAGTCCGCTCGCATAATGACGGCTATCGCGCCGAAAAAGCCGACCCCTACGCATTCTATGCCGAAGCGCGGCCCGCCACCGCTTCTATCGTATACGATATTGCCGACTACCAATGGCATGACGACGACTGGATGAGCGCCCGCGCCCAGTGCGACCCGCTAGCCGCGCCGATGAACATCTATGAGGCGCACCCGGGTTCTTGGCGGCGCGACCAAAACAAGAACTTTTTGAGCTACCGCCAACTGGCGCGGGAGTTGGTGCCTTATCTGCTTGAGATGGGTTATACCCATCTGGAACTCTTGCCTGTCGCCGAGCACCCATTAGACGCTTCTTGGGGCTATCAGGTAACGGGTTATTTCGCGCCCACCAGCCGCTACGGCAGTCCAGCCGATTTCATGTATCTAGTCGACGTCTGCCATCAAAATGGCATCGCGGTCATCCTCGATTGGGTACCGGCGCACTTCCCCAAGGACGGCCACGGACTCAATTATTTTGACGGCACCCATCTCTATAGCCACGATGACCCGCGCCAAGGCGAACACCCCGAATGGGGCACGATGATATTCAACTACGAGCGCGACGAAGTGCGCAACTTCTTGATTGCCAATGCCCTATTCTGGCTCAAGGAGTATCACATCGACGGCTTGCGCGTCGACGCCGTGTCCTCAATGATTTACCTGAACTTTTCGCGCGAAGATGGGCAATGGATCCCAAACAAATACGGCAGCCACGAGAACTTGGGCGCGCTTGAGTTCTTGCGGGAGTTCAATACCGCTGTACATGCCCAAGCGCCCGGCGCGGTCACCATCGCCGAAGAATCGACCGCCTGGACCATGGTATCGCGCCCGACTTATGTCGGCGGGCTGGGTTTTACGCTGAAATGGAACATGGGCTGGATGCACGACACGCTGGACTACATGAAGCATGACCCGATTCATCGGCGCTTTCATCATCACCGCATCACCTTTGCCCTGCTTTACGCCTTTAGCGAGAACTTCGTGCTGCCGCTCTCCCATGACGAAGTCGTGCACATGAAGGGTTCGCTCATCGGCAAGCTGCCTGGCGACTATTGGCAGAAATTCGCGCAACTGCGCCTGCTCTTTGGCTATCAGTACACACAAGTCGGCAAAATCTTGAACTTTATGGGCAACGAAATCGGGCAATTCGCCGAATGGAGCGAAGAGCGCAGCCTCGACTGGCATTTGCTCGCCTATGACAAACACGCGCAATTGCAAACCTGGGTCAAAGACCTTAATCATTTCTACCGTCAGCAGCCAGCGCTGTGGCAAGTTGACTTTGACAGTGCCGGCTTCGCTTGGATTGAAGCCAACGACGCCGAACAAAGCGTTTACAGCTATATTCGCTATGCCGCGGACAAAAACAACTTCTTAGTCGTGATTTTGAATTGCACGCCTGTAATCCGCGAGCGCTATCGCGTCGGGGTGCCAAAAGCGGGCTATTATCAAGAAATGCTTAATAGCGACGCCGCGGCTTATGGCGGGGGCGACATTGGCAATCTGGGCGGCGTCGACAGCGAAGAAATTGCCAGCCACAGCTTCCCGCATAGCATCCGCTTGCGCCTGCCGCCGCTGGCGATTCTCATCCTCAAGCTGAGGAAGAATAAGCATCTCGGTTGAACTTCACTTAGCATGTCGTTTAGCTTGGGGCGTAACCAGCGTCAGCAACAAGACCACAATTGCGAGCAGCGCGCCCAGCGCAAGCGCCGGCTGATAGCCGCCGGCATAGTCAAAACTCAAGCCAAACAGCGCCGGACCGATCGCGCTGCCGATGATGCCGGCCGTGAAGACAAAACCGCGGATCTCACCCTGAAATTTGCGCCCGAACATATTTGTCCAGACTGCGCCATCAAATACATAACCGATGCCCAGCCCCAAGCCGCTCGCCAGCGCATAAAGTATGAGCAGCGCGCTATCCCGCATTATCATCGCCAGCAGGCAGGCACATGCAAGCCCAAGCATGGCCAACACGACGACAACCGAGGGCGGGAAACGGTCAATCAGGTAGCCGGCCAACAGCGCCGAAGCGGCCGCGAAGACTGATAGCAAGGCGAAGGTTTCGGTCGCCACTTGCGCGCTATGATCCAATTGCGCGAAGATCGATACCTGATGCAAGACCAAGCCCGTCCCCCATGCCGAAGGCAGCATGCGCGCGACCATATAGAGCCATAGCACCGGCATGCGCATCGCCTCTTTTAGCGTCCAGTTTTCTTCATTGGTTTCCGCGGCGACGGGTTGGATTTGCGCTTTGGCAGCGCGTTGCGCGCCTTCATTGTCCGGCCGCATGCCATAATCTTCGGGGCTGTTGCGCATCAAAAGACCAAAAAGCGGTACGACGAGAGCGCTAACGCCTAGCCCAAGCAAGACAAAGGCTTGCCGCCAGTCCAATGTCTCCAGCAGCGCGCGCAGACCGTTCACATATAAACCTTGAAATAGCGCATAAGCCAGCGCCAGATAAGCCATCATGCGGCCGCGGCGCGTGCGGAACCAGTTGGCGACCGCTGTCGAGCTAACCAGGCTTAGCGCGCCCTGCCCTAATCCGCGGATCCCGATGAAGGCGAATAGCAGCATGATCGGTCCGCTGATGACGGAGCACAGACAAAGAACCAAGCCGAAGAGAATACCAATCGCCACGCCCGTGCGGCGATTGCCAGTTAAATCCAGCTTCCTGCCCAGCCAGGTCAGGCTTAATGACGCGATAAAGGTGCCCAGCCCATAGAGACTGCTCACGGTAGTGCGATCTAAGCCAAAATCGGCGATGAAATAATCCATGAACAATGACACGGAGTAACTCTGGCCCGGCGAGCTCGCTAGCGTGCCTACAAGCGCTACTAACCAGACAACCCAGCCATAATAAATCGGCATGGTCGCCACGAAAGACTTGCTTGCCAAGGTTTTCGCCGTCATATCAGCCTTTCTCGCTGGTAGCTAAACTGAGTCGGGGGCCAACATTATATTAGGCTTAGATTGATTTAACAGTCAGCCATAACAGTCCGTGCTAGAATGGATTATATGAAATGCTGTTCATTTAGCATCGTCCGTCTATAGCAAAAGGGGTTGCCAGAATGACCATCCCGTCAGATTTGGAAATTGCCCAAAATGCCGAGCTCCTGCATATTAACGAAATTGCCGAGCAAATGGGATTGGACCCCGACCACGACCTGGAGCATTACGGGAAATATGTCGCGAAGATCAACCTGGAAGCATTAGATCGGCTGCAAGACCGCCCCATGGCCAAGTACGTCGATGTAACCGCCATCACCCCTACCCCGCTGGGCGAAGGCAAATCGACCACGACAGTTGGCATCGGCCAGGCGATGAAACATATTGGCAAGAAAGCCATCATCACGGTCCGCCAGCCTTCGCAGGGTCCCACATTTGGCATCAAAGGCGGCGCGGCCGGCGGCGGCTATAGCCAGATTGTGCCGATGGAGAACTTCAACTTGCACTTGACCGGCGATATTCACGCCATCAGCGCCGCGCATAATCTCATTGCCGCTATGCTCGACGCCCATATCTACCATGGCAACAAGCGCAATATCGATATTCACAACATTCCCTGGCGGCGGGTGGTCGATTTGAACGACCGCGCCTTGCGTAATATCGTCATTGGGCTGGGCAAACGTTTTGATGGACTGCCGCGCGAAACTGGCTACGACATCACCGTCGCCTCCGAGATTATGGCAATCCTGGCGCTGACCACCTCGCTGCAAGACATGCGCGAGCGCATTGGCAGAATGGTCGTCGCCTATGACAAAGGCAAAATCCCAATCAGCGCCGAAGACATCGGGGCGGCTGGCGCAGCCACAGTCCTGATGAAAGAAGCGATTAAACCGAATTTGATGCAGTCGCTGGAAAATACGCCGGCGCTGGTGCATGCCGGTCCCTTCGCCAATATCGCCCATGGCAATTCCTCCATCATCGCCGATTTGATCGCCATGAGGACGGGTGAATACGTCGTGACGGAATCGGGCTTCGGCGCGGATATCGGCGCAGAAAAATTCTTCAACATCAAATCGCGCATTTCTGGCTTGAAGCCCAACGCAGTTGTGCTGGTTGTAACGATTCGCGCCCTGAAAGCGCACACCGGCAAGTATACAATTATCCCGGGTAGACCGATTGACCCGGCGCTGAAAGAAGAAAATGTCGCCGACGTGCAAAACGGCGCGGCGAATATGGTGCGCCATTTGGAAAATCTCAAGAAATTTGGCGTCAATCCCGTGGTCGCCATCAACGTCTTCGCTGACGATACGGACAAGGAAATCGCGGCTGTGCGCGAGATTGCGCTGGCGGCTGGGGCGACTGGCGTATCGGTAGCGCGGCACTGGGCGCAAGGCGGCGCGGGCGCGGGCGAACTGGCGGAAATGATCGTCTCCGCCTGCGATATGCCCAACGATTTCCGCCTGCTCTACCCGGACGACATGCGCATCAAGGACAAGATTGAAACCATTGCCCGCGAGATTTACCGTGCCGATGGCGTCGATTACGCGCCGATTGCCAATCGCAAGATTAAACAATACGAAGAGCAAGGGCTGCGCCATCTGCCCATCTGCATGGCGAAAACGCACCTCAGCCTGAGCGACAATCCCAAGCTCAAAGGCGCGCCCGATGGCTTCCGCATCAGCATTACCGATATTCGCGCCTCGGCTGGTGCCGGCTTCATCTATCCGCTCTGTGGCGATGTCCGCACCATGCCGGGCTTGGGCAGGAGTCCAGCGGCGATGAATGTCGATATCGACGCCGATGGCAAGGTTGTAGGCTTGTTCTAGCGCTTGAGCATCAGCCAGGGCAATCGCATCAAAATCGCTTCATTATTTTCTGACTGGAATTAAGCACCGAGGGTCGCGTAGGGCGCATAGACTCAGCCTGTCACCGGATGGCAACGAGATTTTTCCGAAAATATGCTAAGTAGAACCAAGAAAGTAATGAAAGTACGTGAATCGCCGCTTTTCTACCCCATCCCCAGCCCTTCCCCGAATCATCAGGGAAGGGTGGCTCGACAATGAAGTTGGAATGTTTCGCAAATTTTGCATCAATAACTTGGTTCTACTTATAAAAGGACGCAATGTAAGGCTAAGTCCGCTTCTGACAGTTTTGTGCCCAATGCGAGGCTATCATCAGTGGACGATTTTGCACCCAATTTCATGGGCGAGCCATGGCCCGCCCATACAATTCGTCAATTTGATGTTAAGTTCGACAGTTAGGGATTTTGATGAAATTAGCCTGATATACGCACAGCGCGCAGTGTGCAATTACGCGGCTGATTGGTTATAATGCGCCGAAACAAGGAGGTGCCATTGTCCGCTGCAGAAAATACGGAATCGACGGTAAGCCATCACGCCTTTGCTTACCAACCGCAGCCTATCAACGGAAAGTTCCTGGGCAAGCATATCATCTCTGTTGATCAGTTCCAGCGCAGAGACCTCGACATTCTCTTTGACGCCGCCACATCCATTCGCAAGCGCATTCGCGGCCATGACCGCGGTCTGACTGAGCTATGCGCGGGCAAAGTGATGGCGTCGCTCTTTTTTGAAGCCAGCACCCGCACCGATATGTCCTTTCAATCGGCGATGCGGCGGCTAGGCGGCGACGTCATCGCCGTTAGCAATGGCGTGCGTTTTTCATCTATGTACAAAGGCGAAAATCTCTCCGATACCATCCGCGCGACCGGCTGCTACGCCGATGTCATCGTCTTGCGCCATCCGGAAATCGGCTCATCCTACGAAGCCGGCTATTACCTGGACCTGCTTAATGCCCGCATCGACAATCCCACTGTCGCCATTAGCGGCGGCGACGGCATCGGCGAACACCCCACCCAAGCTTTGCTCGATATTTTCACGATCTTCGACCACAAGCAATCGCTCGACAATTTGACCATTACCCTGGTCGGCGACCTAAAACACGGCCGCACAGTGCATTCGCTGGCAAAGCTGATTGCCTATTACGACGCAAAGCAGGTCCGACTGTGTTTGGTCGCCCCGAGTAATCTGGCAATGCCAGCGGAAGTCACCAACTTGGTGAAATCCCACGGCATCACAGTGATTGAAACCGACAATCTAATGGAGGTCATCGCCGAAACCGATGTCATCTATTGGACGCGCGTTCAAGAAGAGCGCTTCGCAGACCCTGGCATGTACAAAATTATCAAAGACCGTTTTATCATGACGCCTCGGGTCTTTGCCAAAGCGAAGCCCGCAGCCATCTTAATGCACCCGCTGCCGCGCAAGCACGAGATGGGTACGCGCGACGATCACGATATTCTCGATGGCGATCCGCGTTCGATTTACTTTGAACAAATGGAAAATGGCATGTACGTGCGCATGGCGCTGCTGGTTAAGGTCTTACGCGGGGTTTATGTCTGATGCCGATAGTCCAAATACCCGGTATGATTGATCCGCATACCCACCTGCGTGATTTGGACTGGGCGAACAAGGCAACTTTTGCGTCGGAAACACGCGCCGCCGTTGCCGCGGGTTATTGGGCTGTTTTTGATATGCCCAATACCGCCCCAGCTACAACGGACGAAGCCCGCCTCGACGACAAAATGCAGCGGCTTAATCGAGACGGCCATTGCGATTGGGGGCTGTATTTTGGCGCATCACAAGCCGACAACAGCGATACCTATGAGAAAATTGCCAAGCGCGTTTGCGGCTTGAAAATCTATAACAATTCCACCACCGGCGACCTACTCATCCAGCGGCAATCCGACCGCGAGCGCCACTTCCGCGCCTGGTCCGCCAAAAATATGATTGCCGTCCATGCCGAAGAAGAGACCATCGTCGACATACTGGCGCTGGTCAAGAAATACCGTCAGCGAACGCATTTTCTTCATATTAGCAGCGCCCGCGAAATCGACTTGCTGCGGCAAGCCAAAGAAGACGGCTTGCCGGTGACGATTGGCGTCTGCCCGCACCATCTCTTCCTCACCGAAGACGACCTCAGCGTCTTGGGTCCTTATGGACTGATGAAGCCGCCCTTGAAAAAAATGCAGGATCAACGCGCGCTCTGGGAAGCGATTCGCCTGGGCATCGTTGATATCATTGAGAGCGACCACGCGCCGCATACCTTCGCCGAAAAAGAATCGGATTCGCCGCCCTTTGGCGTGCCCGGCTTGGATACTACGCTGCCGCTGATGCTGCGCGCTGTTAAGGATGAGCGCCTGCCTTTGGAGCAAGCGATCAATATGCTGTCGCGCAACGTACAGCGGATTTGGCGGGTCCCCTTGATGCCAAAAACTTATACGCTCGTCGATACCGATGAAAGCTATGTCGTCGAGCGGAAAAAGCTGCGAACGAAGTGCGGCTGGTCACCATTCGAAGGCTTGCGTGTCTACGGCAAAATCCGCGAGGTCTGGATCCGCGGGCATTTGGTCTTTGATGGCGAGCGCGTGCTGAGCCCGCCCGGCTTTGGCAGAAATCTATTTGGCTTTGTCGCATGAATCGGCGCATTATCCAAGTTTATCGTCATATCTACACCGTCTTTTACGAGCTCGTCATTTCCAGCATATCTGCCCAGCGCGCCCATGAAGCCATGATTGGCAGCCTGCGGAGTTTGGATGATAAGCCGCTCGCAATTAAACTGGCGCAACGCATGCGCAAATCGCTTCTTCCAGGTCAAGCCATCGAGGTAGCGGGCATCAGCCTATCGCAAGGGCTTGTCATGGCAGCGGGCTTGGTGAAGGGCGACGGCTTCCACAGCGAAGACGAGGCCCTGCGCGCCGTCCACCAAACAAGGCGCAATATCATACCAGGCTGGCGTTTCATTCCAGCTCTGCTAGGACCAGTGGAGTTTGGGTCTTTCACCCGTTACCCGCGCATGGGGAACCCAGGACAGGTATTATGGCGTGACGCGACCACGCGCTCGACGCAAAACCGCGTTGGATTGAAGAACCCTGGCGCGCGCGCAGCCGCCGAATTCCTCGCCAAGCATAAAGCGCGCCTGCCGAGCGAATTCGGCATCAATATCGCTGTTTCGCCAAGCCTTCAGGGAAACGAGCGGCAAGAACAAGAAATCGTCGAATCGCTGTTATGTTTTTTGGATTGCGGCGTATTGCCGACATGGTTCACCTTGAATCTCAGCTGCCCCAATACCGAAGACGACCCGCTTGGTTATCAACTGGAAGCGCATACGCGCCGGCTGTGCGCTGCCTTCATCAACTGCTTGGAAGAGCGCGCGTTGTCGATTCCGCTATGGGTGAAAATCAGCCCCGGGCTGGCGCGCGAGCAGTACCATGCGCTGGTGCAAATCTTCAAAGATGTCGGCGTAAAAGCGATCGTCGCGACAAATACTTTGCCCAAGCCCAGCCCCGCAATTCCAGAGCAGATTGCTGGGCTTGGCGGTGGCGACCTATTTGACTCGGCGCTCGGCGCGGTAAAATTGCTGCGCCAGGAAATTGTCCGCAGCAATGCGGCGCTGGACATTGTCGCTTGTGGCGGCATCTTGGACGGCGCGAGCTACCAGGCTTACCGCGAATGTGGCGTCAAGGTAGCGCAGTATTGGTCGGCATTGGTCTATCGCGGTCCATTTGCCGCGGCTATCATCGCAAGCGAATTGGCAGACAATGAATACAATTACCAAGCGGCGCATAGCGAAAGCCTTGCTTGATATTGGCGCGGTCGGCTTCGCGCCAAGCGCGCCCATCACTTTCAAGTCGGGCATCTTGTCCCCGGTCTACGTCGACAACCGCAGCCTGATTTATCACCCGCGACCTTGGCATGAGGTTGTAAAGGGCTTCGCCGCGGCAATCGCGGAGTTCGAGCTCGAATTTGACCTGATAGCCGGCGTTGCCGTCGGCGGCATTCCCCATAGCTCTGCCCTGGCTTATAGCCTGAACAAACCATCGGTATTCATTCGTAAAGAAAAAAAGGGGCACGGCAAGTCGCAGCGCATAGAAGGGGGCGCGGTCAGGGGCAAAACCGTGCTCCTGGTCGAAGACCTGGTAACGACCGGCGGCAGCAGCCTGTCAGCCCTGGCGGCACTGCGCGCGGCTGGCGCGCTGGTCACAGACATGCTTGCGATTGTCAGCTACGGATTTGCCGAAGCGCAAGCGGCTTTCGAAGCGGCCAATGTCCGGCTGCGCACATTGACCGATTTTGACACCCTGCTCGAAGCTGCTCTGGGGCGCGGGATGCTTGGCGCAAGCGACGAAGCTGTTTTACGGGCATGGTTCGCGGACCCGCATAACTGGGAGGCAGAAAGCAAATGAGCGCCTTGCAGAAATACGAGCGGCGCGTCGACGAGGTCGATTCTTTGCTTTGCGTTGGGCTAGACAGCGACGGCGCGCGCTTGCCCGGCGCGTTCAAATCAGAGGCGCGTCCGCAGCTCGCCTTTAACCGCCGTATCATTGATGAATGCGCCAGCTACGTGAGCGCTTTCAAGTTTAATATGGCTTTCTACGAGGCGGCGGGCGCGGCTGGCTGGCAGCAATTAAGCGCTTCGCTGGCTTATCTGCGCGAACGTCAGCCTGGCATTTTGACAATCAGCGATGCCAAGCGCGGAGACATCGGCAACAGCAGCGCCGCCTACGCGCGCGCCATTTTCGACGAATTGGGTTTCGACGCGGTAACGCTTAACCCCTACCTCGGCCGCGACGCGCTGCAGCCTTTCCTAGATTATCAAGACAAAGCCAGCATCATTTTATGTCGCACCTCCAACGCTGGCTCGGGTGAATTTCAGAATTTGTCGGTGGCGGGCAGGCCGCTCTGGCAGGCGGTGGCTGAAACAGTCGCCAGGTCCTGGCATGCTGGGGGCAACTGCATGCTGGTTGCGGGCGCAACATTCCCGGATGAATTAGCCAGCATACGCGCCATCGTTGGCGATATGACCTTGCTGGTGCCGGGCATTGGCGCACAAGGCGCTGCCATCGGACCTGCGCTGCGCGCGGGCTTAAACAGCCGCGGCAAAGGACTTATCATCAACGCGTCGCGCAGCGTCATATTCGCGCCTGACCCAGCCGCTGCGGCAAAATCCCTGCGCGACGAAATCAACCGTTTTCGGCTTTGAGAGCATAAGCGCAAGCAAAGTTTTTTCCACAGGTATTTGCAATTTCACAAGCACAATCATCCGAGTTCATCATGCCGACATCAGCGCGCGCATATCGCAGTTTTGTCAAAGTCAGTTTTATCAGCACGACGCTCGAAAAGCTCACGAGCTTTCACGAAGACCCGCAGGCGCTTGCCAAGTTGACACCGCCGCCAATCATCATGCGATTGCACCGCGACGAGCGCCGCTCCATCAGCGACGGCGAAATCGAGTTCACATTGTGGTTTGGCCTTGTGCCCATCCGCTGGATAGCGCGGCACGAAGCGGGACCATCCCCGCACTCCTTCGCCGACTTTCAGGTCAAGGGTCCGATGGCATATTGGCGTCACGAGCACATTTTCACCGAGAAGCCGGGCGGCGTCGAGCTGACAGACCGCATCGTGCTGGCGCATCGCCGCGGCTGGGTTGGCTTGTTGACGCGGCTGTTTTTTGATGGACTGCCGCTGCGCATGCTCTTCGATTATCGACACCGCCGTACCAAAATGGCGACACAGATGGCGACACAAATGAAATGACGGACCCCGCAAGAGTCGTCGTCATCGGCGCGGGCATCGGCGGACTGACCGCCGCCGCGCTGCTGGCAAAGGACGGCTATCATGTAACGGTTGTCGAGGCCAACCCCTACCCCGGCGGGTCGGCCGCGACATATTTCCACAAAGGTTACCGCTTTGACGCTGGGGCTACGGTCGCGGCGGGTTTTCATGAAAGCGGCGCGCATGCGCTGCTTGGGCAGATATTGGGATTGAACTGGCAGACGCGCGCCAAGGACCCAGCTTGGCTGACGCATCTGCCCGATTGCAAGATTGTGCTCAATCGGCAGCAAACTGATATATTACGTCATTTCCCGGCAAGCGCCGCATTCTGGAGCGAACAGCGTAAAATCGCCGACCTGACATGGGCGATGGCGGCGGCGGGCTTGCCATTCCCGCCGGCGGACGCGCATGAGGCGCTGCATTTAGCCAAGGTCGGCTGGCAATTTTTCCCGCGCGACATGCGCTTGCTGCCCAGCGCATTTTCCAGCGTCGGGCAGTGGCTGCAGCGCCATCAATTGCGCGATAACAAGCGCTTTACGCGCTTCATCGATGCCCAACTGCTCATTTCGGCACAGACGACATCGCCATTTGTCAACGCGCTTTATGGCGCAACCGCGCTGGACTTGCCGCGGCAGGGCGTCTTTCAGGTTCAAGGCGGCATCGGCGAATTGTCGCGGCAACTGGCGCGCAAGCTCAAATCATTTGGCGGCGAGCTGCTCTTTCGCCACAGTGTCGCGCGCGTACTCGTCGGCACCGGGAAAGAGCGAAGCGCGGCAATAGGGGTAAGCGCGCGCCAAGGCAAGCGCCTGGGCAAAGAAATAGTCCTGCCCGCAGACTTGGTCATCGCGAATACCACGCCCTGGTCACTCGACAAGCTGCTCGGTCCGGACAGTCCAAAAGCTCTAGTAGATGAAATCCGCCAGAGGCGCGCGACGCAGGGCGCATTTGTCCTGCATATTGGCTTGCGCGCCGCAGCGCTGCCGGAAGGTCTGGCGGAGCATCATCACATCATCCGCGACTATACGGGGTCTTTACGAGAGGGCAATTCGCTCTTTTTGTCCATCTCGCCGGCTTGGGATACATCGCGCGCGCCGCCTGGCTACCGCGCCGCCACCGTGAGCACACATACACAAACGCAGCCTTGGTGGGATGCCAAAACCGACGATCAGGTCCGCTATCAAGCGCGCAAAGCCGCCTATGCCGACGCCATGCTAGAAACGATTGACCGCGTGCTGCCCGGCTTCAAGTCGGCGGCTGAGCTGGTGCTGCCGGGGACGCCCATAACCTATCAGTATTACACGCAGCGCCACCAGGGCATGGTCGGCGGTTTCCCACAGACCTCGCTCTGGCATGCGCGCGGACCAGGGACAGGCATCGCCAACTTGCTGCTTGTAGGCGACTCGATTTTTCCTGGGCAATCAACGGCGGCGGTAACGCTTGGGGCGATGCGCGTAGCGAAACTAGCAGCGAGAAAATTGAAGAGCGGAAATTGAAGCGAGAAACTGAAGCGGGGCTAGGTTCAGAATCCAGTCGCGGCGCAGCCCAAGAAGAAATTGCAAAGATGAAGAGAGCCTTTCAGGGCGCTGACATCATCAGCAGGGATATGCTGCCCTTCTGCGCGATTTTGCCATCCTGCTTGACAATGCGCAGCTCCAACGTGACTAAGCCGCCGCCCAAGCGCCGCGCCGGCTTGGTCGCGCTAACTTTTAGCTCAACATGAATGGTATCGCCGATGAACACCGGTTGGCTGAACTTCATATCCAAGCCGCGGAAGCCCAGCACCGTGCGCTCCAGAATGCCCAGCTGATAGGCTTGTCCGATGGCGTAGCTCAAGCTGAGCATGCCATGCGCCACCCGCGCGCCCATGAAAGCATGCTTGCTGTATTCGGCATCGGTGTGCATGGGATTGAAGTCGCCAGTCAATGCGGCGAATTGCACCAAGTCCGCTTCAGTGATTGTGCGGCCGCGGCTGCGCATGGTCTGGCCGATTTCAAATTCTTCGAAGTACAGCCCACGCGGTCCATCCGCTTCCATTTTGAACATGAGCCCCCCGTCCGGCTATAATTTTTTTCGCAGCGCGTTTGTTGCTTGCGGCTCGCTGCGAGAAATTAAGAGGAGTAAAAAAACCAGCACCATATCCGACTGATGCTGGCGCTTGTTTGTCGCTACTGCTAAACAGCAGCGCTAACCGTCCGCTGCATCTTCGGCAGCTGAATCGCCAGCCTGGTCGCCAGCCTGGTCAACAGACTGCTCAATTGCGGCGGGCGCATCGTCGACGGCGTCGATATTGGCTGGGAAAGCGCTGCCTATCAATGGCGCGATGACTAAGGACACGATCGCTAGCAGCTTCAACAAAATGTTCAATGACGGTCCCGATGTATCTTTGAAGGGATCGCCAACTGTATCGCCGACGACCGCCGCCTTGTGCGCGTCCGAGCCTTTGCCGCCGTGATTGCCAGCTTCGATATTTTTCTTGGCATTGTCCCATGCACCGCCCGCGTTCGCCATCATCACCGCCAGCATAAACGCGGATACCAAGGAACCCAGCAAGACGCCTACCAGTGTGATTGGCGCGACAAAGTCGCCCAAGGCGTTGCCCTTGCCCAATACCGCCAGCAGCGCCACGCCGACCGGCACGCCGACCGCGATGATGCCGGGCAGCAACATCTGCCTGATGGCGCTGTCCGTGCTAATTGCCACGCAGCGTTCATAGTCCGGCTCGGCAGTGCCTTCCATAATTCCCTTGATTTCGCGGAATTGGCGGCGCACTTCTTCAACGATTTGCTGAGCCGCGTCGCCCACCGCCACCATGGTCAAGGCGCTGAAAATGTAGGGCAACAGCCCGCCGATGAATAGACCGGTCACAAACTGAGGGTTCAACAGCAGTTCCGCAGGATTAACCGCCGCGCCCAGCGCGGTACTGCCGCCCGCCGTCAGCGCCGTGATAAATGCCGCCGTCAGCGCCAGGGCGGTCATTGCCGCCGAACCGATTGCGAAGCCTTTGCCAGTGGCGGCGGTGGTATTGCCCAGGCTGTCAAGCGCATCTGTGCGGTCCCGGACCTCTTCCGGCAGGTCGGACATTTCGGCGATGCCGCCGGCATTATCCGCCACCGGACCATAGGCGTCAGTCGCCAACGTGATGCCCAAGGTTGACAACATGCCAACCGCCGCCACCGCCACGCCATATAAGCCAGCTTGCGATGTCGCCAGCAATGTTACCACGACCACGATGATGACCGGTGCCAGCGTACTCATCATGCCCAATGCCAGCCCGCGGATTACCACGATGCCCGCACCGCCTTCCGCCGAAGCGGACAGCGCTTTGGTGGGTCCATAAGTATCGGCGGTGAAGTATTCGGTAAAATAGCCAATCAAAACACCGCCAATCAAACCGCTTAGCGTGGCAATGACGACGCCGACATTTTTATCCCCGAATGGCAGCGCGAAGCCCAGAAGTATTACGACGATGCCAATCATCACCGATGCGCTGTAAATGCCAGTGCGGATGCTACCAAGCAGTTGCTCTTGGTCAGCGCCTTCTTCCGTCCTGACCAAGAATGTCGCGATGATGCTGATGAGTAAGCCCGCCGTGGCAACCAGCAGCGGGAAGACCTGCGCCGCCACCAAGCCATCGCCCACAAAAGCGCCGGCGCTAGTCGCGAGTGAAATCGCGGCGATGATGGAACTGGCGTAGCTCTCGAACAGGTCGGAGCCCATGCCAGCGACATCGCCGACGTTGTCGCCGACATTGTCCGCGATTGTGGCGGGGTTGCGCGGATCGTCCTCGGGGATGCCGGCTTCGGTCTTGCCGACCAGGTCGGCACCAACATCAGCGGCTTTGGTATAGATGCCGCCGCCGACGCGCGCGAAGATGGCGATAGACGTGCCGCCAAAACCAAAACCCGCCAAGGCGGAGGCGGCTTGCGCGGCATCCCCGAGTTCATTAACAAAGAAGATGAATAAGATGCTGATGCCGAGCAGCGCCAGCGATACCACCATGGTGCTCATAACCGTGCCGCTGGCAAAGGCAACGCGCAGCCCTTTGTTCAAACTCTGCGACGCCGCCTGCGCTGTGCGAACATTGGCGCGCACCGCAATATACATGCCGATGTAGCCGGCAAGCCCCGAAGCCAGCGCCCCCAAGACAAATGCCAGCGCCGTGAAAGACGACATGCCCGAACCAGGCACCGAGCTCAAGGCGAGCAGCGCGACGGTCACAATCAAAACCAGCACCGCCACCGCGCGATACTCACGACTGAGAAAAGCCTGCGCCCCGCGTTGGATGGCTGCGGCAATATGTTTCATGCGCTGGGAACCTTCATCCTGCGCCAAAACATAGCTGCGCTGATAAAGCGAGAACAGCAAGCCAATCACCCCTGCTGCGACCGCAATCAATACGGCTGTATTCACATCAATCATTTATCAGACTCCTCAATCGCTCCAAGATAGTTTTGCAAATCAGACTTCTCATGCCCCAAATCTCATTCCGAATATAGGCGACGGGCGACACATCGGACTATGTTGAAATACTCGATTTCCCCTACCCCAAACCCGTTCGCCATCTCTATGGCGAGGAGGGGCCGGGGTCACGTAGACATAGACCTACGGGATGGGGATGTTTTTCAACAACGTCCATCGCGTCTCCCCTACTTATTATGAGCTGAACCTTATTCTTGATTTCAATCAAAATGAAATACGAAATGAATACCGAAATAGAAAAACGCGCGCGCGTTGAACACGCGCATTGAAAGTGTAATTCCTCAAAGCAGGCATGCCAAGACATGACCTGCGAATCTTAACGCAAAATGCGCTGTTTTCAACAGCGAATAGCGATTGCCAATAGCGATTGCAGTGAAGCTGGCGCGCCATTGATTCCGCGCTATGATGCGCTATGATGGGCAGCAGCCTAACAATAGGTAGAAGATGACGTATCGGTCGCGCTCGCTTGGCGCGCAAGGCGAAGCCCTAGCCCGGCAATATCTCATTCAACATGGCTATGAGATTATTACCAGCAACTGGTCGACGCGCTATGGCGAAATCGACATCATTGCGCGCAGCAAGGACCTCATTGTCTTTGTAGAGGTGAAGACGAGGCAGGACCGCAATACAGAATCGGCATTCGCCGGCATCACCCGCGTCAAACAGCAAAGACTGGTCAAAGCAGCTTATCAATATCTGCACGAGAAGAAACTGGATGAGGCGCGCTGGCGCATAGACGCGATAGGCATCGCCTGGCAAGGTCGCCGCGGACAGCCCATAATCGACCATATCGAAGATGTCTTTGACTGGTAAAAAGTCCCCGTTGCTTATCCTGCTCGGTCCCACTGGGGTCGGGAAAACGCAACTGGCAATCGAGCTGGCGCTGCGCTTGAACGGCGAAATCATCGGCGCGGACAGCCGTCAGATTTACCGCTACATGGATATCGGCACAGCGAAACCAAGTCGCGAGCAGCAATCTTTGCTTCGACATCATTTGATTGATATGGTCGCGCCCGATACCAACCTGAGCCTAGCCGAATACCAGGACCTGGCAAGGCGCTGCATTAAGGCTGTCCATGCCAAGGGCAAGCTGCCGCTGCTTGTCGGCGGGACGGGGCAATACATCACTGCCATCGAAGAAGGCTGGTCCATCCCGCGCGTGCCGCCCAATCAAGAATTGCGCGCGCAGCTGGAAGCCTTCGCAGCCGAGCATTCGCCGCTGGCTTTGCACGATATGCTGCGGCGTGCCGACCCCACCGCCGCCGAGCGCATCCACCCCAACAACAGTCGCCGCGTCATCCGCGCCCTGGAGGTTCATAAGCTGACCGGGCAAGCCATTAGCAAGCTGCAAGCGAAGCAGCCCCCGCCCTATCGCATCCTGCGCTTGGGATTGCGCCAGCAGCGCGCCCTGCTCTACCCGCGCGTCGACGCTCGCTTTGACAAAATGATCGCAGCTGGTTTTGTGCAAGAAGTGCGCGACCTGCTCAAGCGCGGATATGACCGGCGCTTGCCTTCGATGAGCGGCATCGGTTACCTGGAAATCGCCGGGCATCTCTTGGATGGCAGTCCGCTGGCGCAGGCGATTGAACGAAGTAAATTCCGGACCCATGATTTCATCCGCCGGCAGGATGTCTGGTTTCGTGGGCACGACAACGGGATTCTATGGCATAATGTTGAAACAATTGAGGCCGACAGCCTAGCAAAGACCGTGGCCGACTGGATAAGACAAGCCCCGTGACAGCAAACCTTCGCTTCGTACCAAGCGCTATACCAAGCGCAAATATCGCGGCAAATTACCGACGAATGCGGCGTGGACTGCCCCTGCGCTCAGCAGCGCAATCTCCAGTACAATCAATCGAGGAATGGCGATGTCTAGCGCTAAGAAACTGACGCATCTGGATGCCCAGGGACAGGTTTCTATGGTCGATGTCGGCGAAAAAGCCGTCAGCGAACGGATTGCCATCGCCGCCGGCATGGTGGAGATGAAAGCCGAGACCCTGGCTTTGATTCAAGCGGGCAATCTCAAAAAAGGCGACCTGCTTGGCGCGGCGCGCATTGCCGGCATCATGGCTGCCAAGCGCACGGCGGAGTTGATACCGCTGTGCCACACCATCCCGCTCGACAAAATCGCGCTCGAGCTGGCGATAGACAGCGACAATAACGCGATTGAGATTGTGGCAACCGTCAAAACAAGCGGCGTCACTGGGGTGGAAATGGAAGCCTTGACGGCTGTTTCCGTCGCGGCATTGACGATATACGATATGGCAAAAGCGGTTGATCGCGGAATGCGCCTGAGCAATATCCGCTTGCTGGAAAAACGCGGTGGCGCGCACGGTGACTACCGGGCAATTTAGTAAAGGATGGCTAGGGCTATGCAAGTAAGGGTGCTATTTTTCGCCAGCTTGCGCGATTTGGTCGGCGCGCGGCAGCTAACGATTGAGCTGACCGCGGTGGACAGCACTGTGGCGCAGCTGCGGCAAACATTGATTGCCAGCTATCCAGCGGCAAAAGACAACCTTGGCAGCGCGCTGGCGGCCATCAACGAAGAATTCGCCTTTGACAAGGACGGCATCCAAGACGGCGATGAAGTGGCTTTTTTTCCGCCGGTCAGCGGCGGATCGGGCGCGGGACATCCGCGACCAGAGCTTTTTCTCCTGACCCCAAGAACGATTGACCACGATGCAATAATCGAGTACATAACCACGCCACGCACGGGCGCGGCCTGTTTGTTCACTGGGCTGGTGCGTGGGCAAACAGATAAAGCGGGCTATCTGCCGCGGACGGAGTCGCTAGAATACGAGGCTTATAATTCGATGGCGCTATCAAAGATGAAACAAGTCGCGCGGGAGATCCGCGGCAAATGGCAGAAAGTTGAAGGCATCGCTATCGTGCAGCGATGCGGCAAATTGAACGTCGGCGAAAACACGGTCCTCATCGCCTGCTCGGCACCACATCGCGACGACGGCTGCTTCGAAGCCGCGCGCTTTGGCATCGACCGGCTGAAGGAAATCGTACCAATCTGGAAAAAAGAAATCGGCTCGGAGGACAAAGCTTGGGTCGAGGGTAGCTATCAGCCAAGTGTCGATGATAAAGCAGGTTCATAATCGAGTACAATAACTCTGCCGAAGATGCGCTTCAGAAGCTCGGTGGCAGTCCTTATCGCCGCCGCCCTGCGGAAATGTTGAATACACAAAATGGTATGCACTTATATCGGACCCACAGGCAGCGCGGCTGCGGCGGCAAATTCCTAGCATGTCAAACATTGACGACAAATTAGCGCGCTTCCAAGCCATTCTTGGCATGCAATTTCGTGATGAGGATTTGCTGGCTCAAGCGCTAACCCATAGTTCATTCGCCAACGAAAACAGTTATAAAGACTGTTCGGTCCGCGACAACGAACGGCTGGAGTTCCTCGGCGACGCGGTGCTCGATATGGTTGTTGCCGACATGCTCTACCAGAAGTATCCGGATGGTTCCGAAGGCGAGTTGACTCAATTCCGCGCAGCCCTGGTGCGGACCGAATCACTGGCGGTAATCGGCACGCAATTCCAACTGGGGGAATTCCTGCGCATCGGGCATGGTGAGGAAATCACAGGCGGACGCGAACGAATCAAGACATTGTGCCGCGCCTTCGAAGCGGTCATCGGCGCTATGTACCTTGACAGTGGCATGCAAACCGTCAAAGACTTTGTTAGTCCCAGCCTGCTAGAAATGCTCGACTACGTGATTGAAAACAACCTATACGTTGACGCCCGCACAGAATTGCAAGAACTGATTCAAGCGCAGCTGAGCATCGCGCCGATTTACCGCCTGGCTAAGGAGCATGGACCCGATCATGCCCGCGAATTCTTGGTTGAAGTATCCATCGGGGAAAGCATAATCGGCAGCGGCAGCGGTGCCAGCAAGCGCGCCGCCGCCCAAGACGCGGCGCAAGCGGCGCTAGAGCATTTGGAAGCCTTCGGATTGCCAGAGTTGAATGACTCTGAGATTCTGACCGCGCATCAGCCCGACGGTCAGTTATAATAGCGGCGGCGGCGGAAGCAGCGATCGCAGATGCGATAACGATGGCTGGATGGCAAGGCTGCGCCACAGCTGCGGCAGCGCTTTGCCATATCCAGATTTCGTAGCAATGCCTCATCAATTGATAGCGACCATTCGCGCCGTTCTTCGCGCGCTTGGGCATGCGCCTCGCAGAATTGACTGAATTCTTTACGGCGCGACAACCACAAATAGATATCGGCGCAGGCGATTGACATTTCTGTCGCTTCCAGCTCGGCCGAGTTGACAATCGGCGCTGGGGCTTCTGGCGGCAGGGGGATTTGATAACCTTCCAGAATCATGTGGGCGCAATCCAGCCAGTATAGGCGCGTGGTCTTGCGCGCCGGCGCGTTGACCAATTGCAGCGCATTTGCCAAGCCTAATTTTTCGATTTCATCATCAGCGAGCATTTTTGCCAATGCGATTCGCTCATCTAGGTCAGCCGTCGTGATGACGGCGCGCAAAGCCTGCGGGATGGATTCCAATGCCGCCCACTGCCGCAGCTGCTCCGCTAAGCTGCCCGGTATCAGCCGCAGATCGTCCACTGTGGGCGCGACGCGAGCGAAGCTCAGCGTTGGCGGCTCTTGCGCGTATAGTTCGCGTATGGTCTGCAATTCTTGCTTGCTGGTCGCGCTGATGAGCCCGGTTTTAGACAAGCCATAGCGGCCCGCGCGTCCCCCAATCTGCTGTACTTCGCTGGGGTACAAGACGCGGTCGTTCTTGCCGTCGAATTTCTCGGTGTCATAAAAGCAGACCACATCGGCCGGCAGGTTCAGCCCCATGCCAACAGCATCGGTAGCGACGCAGATTTCGGTTTCGCCTTCGGCAAAGCGGTCCGCTTGCCGCCGTCTCACCTCGGGCGGCAGGCTGCCATATACCACCGAGACCGCCCGCCCCAACCGCTCTAGCTTCATCTTTAATTCCAGCACCATTTGCCGCGAGAAAGCGACCAAAATGGTATAAGGCGGCAATGTCTCCAGAGTATGATGCTTTTGGGATACGGCGATTGGCGCAAGGCGCTGATGCTCCACGACTTCACAGGGGATTTCCGCCGCGGCCGCCAGCACTTCAATCAAGCCGCGCGCAGTTGGCGGACCGATGATGTGCATTTCTGGCGCGGCCGATTCCATCATGGCGCGCGTCCAAGCCCAGCCGCGGTCGGCATCAGCCAGCATCTGCGCCTCGTCGACAATGACGCAAGCGCCGCTATTGGCGGGATTGAACATTTCGATGGTCGCGGCGGTCAGCCTTGCGCCCTCGACCGGTATATATTCTTCCCCGGTCAGCAGGCTGCAAGCCGCGCCTTCACCATTGAGACGGTCAAAAATCTCATAAGCCAGCAAACGCAAAGGCGCGAGATACCAGCCCGAGCCAGCGGCCTTCAGCGCTTGCAGCGCGTCGTGGGTCTTGCCGCTATTGGGCGCGCCGATATGCAAATAGATTTGCTGTTGCTCGCGATAGGGATAACGCCACTTGGGGAAGGCGTCAATCAAGCGATTGCGCAGCTTGATTTGCGGGTCTTGTTTCTTGCGCTTGCGTCCGCGTTTGCGCCGGCGGCGTTTAGCCCGCGTGGGCGCTTCTTCGTCAATGCCAAGGCGCTCGCGCAATTCGGCATAGGTCTCGGGCAAAGTCCACAAGCCACGCACATCGCGCCAGATAACGCGCTTAATCGGGATGCCCGCTTGCCGCAGCCAAGCCGCCAAGGTTTTTTCGTCAATCGACAGCGCCGACATCAAATCTTGCGGGCGCAGTCGCTCGTAGCCCGCAATCATCTCGCGCAGGTCGGCATCCGCCGCGGTCGGGCGCAGGGTGCAAACAGGGAAGCGCCAAAGTCCTTTGGGGTCGAGGAATCTATCCAGTGCCAATTCTTCGGCAGCATGTTGCAAGGTTGCCGCCTTGACGCCGATCAACTGCGCCGCTTCAGCAAGCGTATAGCTGCGCGCAGCCACTTGCGCTGCCGCCGACGCATCCGCGCCATGGTCTTGTTCACTGGACTCTCGCAGCACGTCCCCGCACAACTCGAGCGCGCGCAGCCAGGCCGCGTCATCGCTCGCCATCTGTTGCTGCAAGCCGCGCGCGTCTTGCCCGGCGCTAGTTTTCAATTTTCATCTCCTATGGGTGTAAACATGGGGACAATCAAGGGGACAATCTCCCAATTGTCAACTTCGGCGAAGCGTAATCTAGTCTGTCCAGTTGTATTGGGAAACAGGGGATAGATCCTTTTCAACGTCGATTGAGCTGTCGGCTGCCATTTCGTCAAACATGGCAATCTGGCGGCTGGCATCGACGCCGCTGGCCTCCAAGAGCGCTGCGACAAGCCTGGTCCGTTTGCCAGTCTCGCTATAGACCTCCGCCGCGAATTGCGCCGGGGACTTCAGCGCTTTGCGCCGATTACAGGTAACGCAGGCAACTCCTAGATTGCCGGGTTCGTTGCTGCCGCCGCGCTTCAAGCTGCGGATATGATCCAGCTCGAAGGGCATGCCTACAAGATCGACATCGCACCATTCGCAGCGCCCACCCGATTCAAGGATGCGATGCTGCAAACGCGCGGCGTCCAGCCTGCCCGCCGCGCCGACGGACCTCGCGCGCGCGTTCAGCCAGTTACCGTATCGCGCTAGCTCCTGAGCGTCCAGTTGATCTTGATATTTCATTCACTGATTTCGATTTGCGGATTATCTAGACGGAAGCCGTGCCCGCGCACGGTTACAACGTATTGATGATCGGCGTCAATCTCGGCTAGGCGGTCGCGTAAGCGGCGCACCAGAGCGTCAATCGCTTGTTCGCTGACGCCAGCGCCCCTGGTATCGGGCCAAACCGCTTCCACCACGTCGTTGCGCGTGCAGATGCCACCCTGGCTGTCAAACAGAATCTCTAGCAGACGATACTGCGGCAAGCTCAATGGCGGGTCAAGCACTTGTCCGAAAATGCTGACTTGGCGCGCCTCGGCATCCAGCCGCAAGCGGGCATCGGTTTCTGGCTGTGTCGGCACATGCACGGGCGAGGAACGCGTCGTGGCGGGCGCTGTTGCGCCAGCGCCTACAAAACGCAGGAGAATATCCTTGGCGACGCGAATTTCGTCACCGTCGTCCAGCTCATGCATACTTAGGCTCGGTATACGATAGCCGTTGACCCATGTGCCGTTTTTGCTATTGTTATCCACCAACCAGCAGAGGCCGCCCCGCAGGCGGAAATTCAAGTGCCGGCGAGAGACTTGACGCTCTGGGATGATAATATCACAGGTATCTTCGCGCCCCAAGGTCATGACTTCACGGTTCAGCACCCAAAGCTGGTTAGATTGCGACCCATCAAGCCAAACAATGACCGGGAAATCATCAGAGTCCCGAGACATAATTTCGCTTCCTTTCCGCGGCTAGCGCAGCCGCGGATTCTCAAACCTATGCTAACGGCATTATACAGTATTATTTCAAAGCACACACAATCCATTGTCCCTTTTTCGCGCCACAGGTATAATCTTGCCCTAGCTAGCGCAAAATAGGGGGAGAAGCAAATTGGGCATATTTCGCCGCGGGCTGTCCAAGACGCGCCAGTCATTCTTTGGGCGCATTTCCCAGATACTGGGCAAGACCGAGATTGATGACGACACCTGGGACGATATCGAAACGCTGCTTATTCAAGCCGATTGCGGATTCGATACCACAGTTAAAGTCATCGACACATTGCAAGACCGCGTACGCGCGGAGGGCATCACCCGCTCCGACCAGTTGCGAGGCGCGCTGAAAGAGACGCTGGGCGGGCTCTTGCATTTTCCGCCGGTGATGGACATCTCTGGGCGCGACTTGTCAATCATTCTTGTGGTCGGCGTCAATGGCTCGGGCAAGACCACTTCGATCGCCAAGCTGGCGCATCGGCTCAAAAACTTGTCCAAGCGCAAAGTCATGATTGCGGCTGGCGATACCTTCCGCGCCGCCGCCATCGAGCAATTGCAGACCTGGGGCAATCGCGTTGATGTACCAGTTATCGCCAACCGACCCGGCTCCGACCCTGGCGCGGTCGTCTATGACGCGACCGCCGCAGCCAAAGCGCGCGGTTACGAGATATTGCTGGTTGATACCGCGGGCAGGCTGCAAAACAACACCAATCTGATGCGCGAGCTGACCAAGATTAGCGAAGTTTCGGGCAATGTAGTCGCCGACGCCCCGCACGAAGTGCTATTGGTGCTTGACGGCACAACGGGCCAAAACGCGATTGAACAAGCGAAAAAATTCCAAGAAGCGTCCGGCGTGACCGGTGTCATCGTCACAAAATTGGATAGCACCGCCAAGGGCGGCATGGTCTTTTCCATTTTCAACGATTTGAATTTGCCGGTCCACTACATGGGGCTTGGCGAAGGCATTCACGATTTGGTGCTATTCACGCCCGAATTTTTCGTCGACAGCCTTTTTGACGACGAAGATTAAGTGAGCAGATTCGGTTTTGGACCGCATCACCAGCCTGCGCAACAGCAAAGTCAAGCTGGTTCAGCGGCTGCGGAATAAACGCGGGCGGCAAAGCGAATCGCGCTTCGTAATCGAGTATCAGCGTGATTTGCAGCGCGCCCTCGAGCAAGGCTACGTGCTAGATTTTCTCTTGGCTTGCCCCGCGCTGCTAGCCAGCCAAGCCATGGGTTTCGCGGCTGCGCATGGGGCAATTGAAGTTGCTCCGCCGGTGCTCAAGCGGCTTTGCTACCGCGACAAGCCCAGCGGCTTGCTCGCCGTTATGAAGACAAAGCCCGCCAAAGCCCTGCCCGACTTGCGCAGGGCAAATGTTGATACAGCCATCCTGCTGGTGGACGCGCGCAAACCGGGCAATATCGGCGCGCTGCTGCGCACGGGCGACGCCGCTGGCATTGATGCGATGGTACTGGTTGATTGCGCCCTCGACCTATATAATCCCAACATTATCCGCAACAGCGTTGGCGCATGTTTCGGCGACAACATTTATCAGCTAAGCAGCGCGGAAGCCATCCCCTATTGCAAAGACCAAGGCTTTCAACTGATTGCCGCGGACGGACAAGGCGAAAGCAGCTTGTTTGCGCTTGACTTGCGTCAAAAGACCGCCATCGCCTTGGGTCGGGAAGATAGCGGGCTTGACACGCGCTGGCTGGAAAGTTGCGATCGCCGCGTTTGCATTCCCATGGCTGGCGCGCTTGCCGATTCACTCAACCTGTCGGTCAGCGGCGCGATATTCATGTACGAGATCTTGCGTCAGCGGCAAAGGATATAATTTTACGTCGAAACCAATGTCAGCATTAGCCCGAGAGCAATATGGAAAACTTGATAAGCAAGTTGAGCGAGCTGCTAGCGCAGATAGATGAATTGATGTCGCGCATTGATGTGCCCGGAAAAGCCCTGCTAGCCGACGAGCTGGAGAAATCCGCAAGCGCCAGCGCGTTTTGGAATGACCCCGACGCCGCGCAAAAGACCATGCGCAAATTGTCGCGCCTGAAAACGCAAGTGGATAAATGGCAGTCTATCCATCAACGCATAAGCGACGCTATCGAACTGGCGGAAATCGCGGATGATGACATGCTCGCGGATATGGCAGAAGAGACAGCCGAACTGGCTGTGCTGGTCGACGCCATGTCCTGGCAAGCGATGTTTTCCGGCGATTATGACAGCGAAGATGCGATATTCGCCATTCATGCCGGTGCCGGCGGCGTGGACGCGCAGGATTGGGCGGAAATGCTGGAGCGCATGTACCTGCGCTGGATGGAGCAGAATGGCTATAAAGCCGAGATTCTCGAGCGCAGCGGCGGTGAAGAAGCCGGCATCAAAAGCGTTACCATCAGCGTGAAAGGCGACAAAGCCTTTGGCTATTTGCAAAGCGAAGAAGGCGTGCATCGCCTGGTGCGGCAAAGCCCCTTCGACAGCGCCAGGCGGCGTCACACTTCCTTCGCCAAAGTTGAACTGTGGCCCGACATCCAAACGGATATCGAAATCGAAATCGCCGAGCGCGACATCCGCATCGATACCTACCGCGCCAGCGGCGCGGGCGGCCAGCACGTCCAGAAGAATGACACCGCCGTGCGCATCACCCACCTGCCGACTGGAATTGTCGTGCAATGTCAGAACCAGCGCAGCCAAGCGCAAAACCGTGATCGCGCCATGCAAATCTTGCGCGCGCGCCTCTTCGAAATGGAGCGCGCCAAGCAAGAGGAGGAAATGGCAGCGCTAAAAGGCGAAAACGTCGAAGCCGGCTGGGGCAATCAGATTCGCTCTTACGTATTGCATCCTTATCAAATGGTGAAAGATCACCGCACAAATGTCGAAGTCGGCAATACGACCGCTGTGCTCGATGGGCGGCTGGGCGCATTCATCGAGGCTTACCTGCGGCAGACAGTCAGCGGGTGATGCAAATCGAGCGCATTCCGGAGCCCGGAGCAATCGCAGTATAATTTTTTTCGCACTGAGGGGAGCATACAATTCCTAAGATTTTGCATCTAACACAAATTGCTTATGGCGCAATTGCCCCGTTTCATAGTCCGAATATGCTTGACAAGCAATATAATATCTTGTTTCATTAAATGTATTCCAAGGTAGCGGTTAAGACAAAGGGAATAGTTCGCTTGCTTGTGATTGACGGGAATGGCAATGCGAATACCTGAGAATACCTACAAAAGATTCCTGCACGAAGAAATTATCGAGCAGCGTTAAAGTATTTCGACTGCGGTCTAGCAACTAATCTCGAAAGCATTCTATTTCGGTCAAAAGCGCCAGCACGGTCAAAAGCGCGAAAATGAAGAATGGGAAGCAATCGACCATAGTATACTTACGGATTATGACGGATATTGATTGATTAAATGCACAAGCGAGTCTAGGGAGTAAGAAATATCCAAGTTTGGATTCCATAAAATACGAACAAGGTTCCGCCAAGACTCACAGCAAAATGCCGCCAATAACCGCAAATACCTCACGAGAACTTGAAGCGCTGCTCAAGACGCTCGATAGCGCCAAGCCCAACGAGATTGACCTTGTGCATGCTGCCTACAGCCGCGCCGAAGCCGCCCATGCCGGGCAAAAGCGCAAATCGGGCGAACCCTATTTCACGCATTGCGTCGCCGTCGCCAACATTTTGGCCGACTTGAAAATGGATACCGAAACAATCGCGGCGGGCTTGCTGCATGATGTAGCTGAAGATAGCGACGTCACAATCCAAGACCTGCGCGCCGAATTTGGCGCGGCTATCGCCAAATTGGTCGACGGCGTCACCAAGATCAAGAATCTGCCGATCAAAAATGTTTCCCCCTTTGGCGATTCGCGGCGCAGCAGCGCGGTCAACCGAGAAATGGAATACATCCGCAAAATGATGCTGACTATGGGCGATGACGTGCGCGTTGTATTGATCAAGCTGGCTGACCGCTTGCACAATATGCGCACCCTCGGTTATATGCCCAAACTTAAGCAGAATGCAATCGCGCGCGAGACGATGGACATATTCGCTCCGCTGGCAAACCGGCTGGGCATCTGGCAGATTAAATGGGAATTGGAAGACCTGGCTTTCCGCTACATCAATCCCACAGCCTATCGCTCTATCGCGAATGCGCTTGCCGAAAGGCGCGACGAGCGCGAGCAATATGTGAACCGCATACGCGAAACACTCGTCCACGAACTCAAAAAGAGAAAAATCAGCATAGTAAGCATCTCGGCGCGCCCCAAACACATCTACAGCATCTATAGCAAAATGACCAGGAAAGAGCTGCCGCTCGAACAAATTTATGATATTCGCGGCATGCGCGTTCTGGTCGACAAGCTCGAGGAATGTTACCTGGCGCTAGGAATCGTTCATAATTTATGGCGGCCGATTCCTGGCGAATTTGACGACTATATCGCCAACCCCAAAGATAATTTCTACCGCAGCCTGCACACAGCCGTACACGATGACGAAGGCAAAACGGTCGAAGTGCAAATTCGTACCAGGGAAATGCACAAAGACGCCGAATATGGCATTGCGGCGCATTGGCGCTATAAAGAAGGCAGCCCGGGCCATGACGCCGCTTTTGAAAAACGATTAGCTTACTACCGGCGTTTGATGGAGTTTGGTCCCGACATCGACGATGCTTCGCAGTTTGTGGATACGGTCAAGTCGGAGGTATTTCAAGATCGTGTCCTTAGCGTCACACCCAATGGCGATTACGTCGATTTGCCGGTCGGCGCGACGCCTATCGACTTCGCTTATCATATCCATACCGACGTTGGCAACCGCTGCCGGGGTGCCAAGGTCAACGGGCGCTTGGTACCGCTCAATTATAAACTCAAATCTGGCGAACAAGTAGACATTCTGACTTCCAAGCGCGGCGGACCAAGCATGGATTGGCTGAATCCCGACCTGGATTTTGCGGTGACCAGCCGCGCGCGCGGGAAAATACGCCACTGGCTGCGCAAGCAAAATCGCGAGAAGCACATCCTCATGGGGCGCGGTGTCTTGGAGCGCGAATTAAAGCGCCTCGACGTCTTCAACAAGGTGACTTTCGATTCGGTCGCGCGCTTGTTTTCATACGACAAATTGGACGATTTTCTCGCTCGCATTGGCTCTGGGGATGTCAATGGCTCGCAAATTACCAACCGCGTCTTGGAAGAGGAAAGACGGAAATCAGCGGAAAAAATCAGCGAAGAAGACTTGCTGAAACCGCGCAGCAAACCGAGCGGCGCAAATATCACCAAGGGCGTAAGCATAATGGGTGCCAAAGGCATGCTGACAAACCTAGGACGCTGCTGTTCGCCGATGCCGGGCGACATGATTGTGGGCTATATCACACGCGGACGTGGCGTCACAGTGCATCGCGACAATTGCCCCAATATCTTGGCTATGGTAGGCGATGAGCGCCTGATTGAGGTCTCATGGGATTCCGAGCCCGCAGAACAGGGCTACGACGTGCCAGTGGAAATCGTGGCTTTTGATCGCGAAGGCATATTGACTGAAGTCAGCGGAATTATCACCAAGCATAATGTGAATATCACGGGGGCAAATATCGAAATAGTTGAGGAACAGTCCATCGCGACGCTATATTTCACATTGAAAATCGCGAGCAATAAACAATTGACGCGCATCCTTAGTAAAGTGGAATTGGTACCCGACGTCGTCGAGGCGCGCCGCAAATATTCTTCATGAACATATTCTTAGCGAAAAGTAAAATAAACGTATTGAAGCAAGCTGCAAAATCCAGCCATCAAAGCTAAGAACTGTATTGCTGACGTTTGGTCATGCCGAAGCCGCATGTCAATTGCGCGCCATCAAGCCCGGAATTACGCGCTTTGCAGCCAAAGAAAATTGCGGAAAAAGATTTGCGCCTGCCTGCGCGCATAGACAGGACATAGAAGCCAGACAAGCCAGTTCATATTCTCATTATGCGCATCGCACTGCTCGAATCATACTACGGCGGCAGCCACAAAGCCTGGGCGGATGGCTACAAAAAAAACTCCGCGCATGATATTGAGCTTGTCACGCTACCGGCGCAATTCTGGAAATGGCGCATGCAAGGCGCAGCCATCACATTCGCCCGGCAACTCAATGCAAATCTCAACGCAAATCTCGATACCAAGCTCGCTATAGAACCGGATCTCATTCTTGCCTCGGGCATGATGGACCTGTCCATTTTTCGCGCGCTCACGTATCGCCAGCTAGGCGCTGTGCCGACCGCGCTTTACTTCCACGAGAATCAGTTGTCCTATCCCCAAAATCGCCGGCAAGGGCATGGCTGGCGCTATGGTTTCATCAATTATGTCAGCGCCCTGACAGCGGAAAGAATTTATTTCAACAGCCCATTTCACCTGTGCGACTTTATGGAGCAGCTGCCACGCATGCTCAAGCATTTTGCCGACTACAACGAACTGGACACCATTGATAGCATCCGCGCCAAAGCAAAAGTCCTGCCCCTGGGCATGGACTTACTCCGCTTCGACGCTTACAAAGTTCAGCCGCGGCGGGAAGGCGCGCCGCTCATCGTCTGGAATCATCGCTGGGAAGCGGATAAAGACCCCGCCGCCTTTGCCAGCAGTCTGCTGCAGCTTGCCCGCGAAGGCTACCACTTTCGCGTCGCCATCTGTGGCGAGAACTTTGGCGAGACGCCCGCAGCCTTCCAAAGTTTGCAAGCGCGGCTGTCCGAGCAGTCCCAGGGCACCGTTCAGATTGAACAGATGGGATACCTCGATTCCTTCGCTGAATACGCGCAGCTCTTATGGCGCGCTGACTATGTTGTCAGCACGGCTTGGCAAGAGTTCTTCGGCGTCTCGGTCTGCGAGGCGATTTATTGCAACTGTATACCAATCTTGCCGGACCGCCTCAATTATCCCGGCTTGCTGCCGCGGTCGCTGTGGGCAGAATGCCTCTACAGCCGCGATCGGCTCACCGCGCAGTTGCGGCGTCATTTGCGCGGCGAAATCCAAGTCGACTGCGACCCGCTGCGGGCGAAAATCGCCAATTACGATTGGTCTTTGATGGCAGAAAAATACGACGCCGAGCTACTAGCGCTGGCTAGGCTTCATCGCTAGCGTCGCTTGCGTCGAGCTCAGCCCCGTTGGATTTGGCTGGGGCAGCCTCCGCTCCTTGTTTGTCCGCAAGGTCTAGGCGCTGTTTGATTTCTTCCAGGGTCATCAGTTCTAGCTGCGCGGGCGACGGAACTTCCCCGTCCGACCAGCCCGCGCCGGCTTTGGATTCGTCTTCGTCCAAGGGCGCAATCACATCATCCGGGATTATGGCGGCAAGGTTTTCGGCGTCCATGCGCTTGCGGTATTCGACGACGGCGACTACAGTTTCTTTCGCGCGCAAGGCGATGACAGGCTGGCAGCCGTCCAAGCGCTGCGCCATTTGATTCGCCAGCTTAAGCGACATATATTTGGCTTTGTTTTTGCTCGTCAGCACTAATATCGTATCGTCCAAGCGCCCGGCTGTGGCGGCGACAACGCGCCGGCTGCCAAAATGCTGGTCGGTGATGATTTTGCCAACGCCGCCGCGCGCCTGCGCGCTTAGCTGCTGGATTGGTCTGCTCATGGCGATACCGTCTTCGGCGATTATCCAAACCTGCGATTTGGACTGCGCCAAGCAGGCAGCCACGACGCGATCGCTCTTATCTTTCAGTTGCATCCCGCGCACACCGCTTGATGCTAAGCCGGTGGGGCGTATATCAGCTTCACTGAAGCGGATTGCATATCCGCGCGCGCTAAGGAGCAGCAGTTCGTCGGCACCGCTGCTATAGAGCACAGCGACAAGTCGATCATTCTTCGCCAGTTTCATCACGCTGAAGTCTTTGGACAGCAAGCCCGGCAATTCGCCCACGGGCAGCCGTTTGACTTGCCCCAGCGCCGTCGCAAAGCACAAATATCCCGTTTCGAGATTCATCGGCAGGCACATGGTCATGACGATTTTCCGCTTGGCGGATAGCGCGGACAAATCACTGAAATGCAGGCCGTCGGCAGCCTGCTCGACTTGAGGCAGCTGCTGCACCGCCACAGTGGCGCAATTGCCCTCGTTTGTAAAAAGATGCAGTATCTGGCCCGTCGTGCTGTGCTGCAGCAGACGTGGCGGGACTTTCGTCGTTGTTGTTACTTTTGGCGCTTCGTCCAGCGGGCTGCGCCCCAGATGTCCCCGGGCGCTTAACATAACCACTGTCTTTTCTTCTGGTGCCAGGAAATCGGCCATAGTCATGGCCGTTGCCTCGCCGTCGACAATGACGCTGCGGCGGCGGTCGCCATGTTGCGCTTTCGCTTCCTGCAACTCCTCGGCGATGCGCATGCGCTGTTTTTGCGGGCTTGCCAAGAGCGCCTCCAAGTCCGCAATCAGCTTAATCGTTTCACGATGTTCGGCGCGGATTTTCCGTATTTCCAGCGACGCCAAGCGCCGCAAAGGCATATCCAATATCGCCTGCGCCTGAACCTCGGTCACTTTGAAGTTTTTGACCAGATTGTTTCTGGCGGTATCGGCATTGCGCGATTTGCGAATGGTTTGAATCACCGCATCCAGATTATCCAGCGCGATAAGCAAGCCTTCCAGTACATGCGCCCGCGCCCGCGCGCGCGCCAGATCGAAGCGGCTGCGGCGTTGAACGACCTCGAGGCGATGTTCCAAATAAATGCGCAGCGCTTGTTTTAGCGTTAGCGTGCGCGGTTGGCCATCAACCAGCGCCAGCATGATGATGCCAAATGTTGACTGCAGGGGCGTCAACTTGAAAAGCGCCGCCAAGACTTCTTGAACATCCGCGCCGCGCTGCAGCTCTATCACCAAGCGAACCGTATTCTGGCGGTCGGATTCATCGCGTAAATCCGCCAGACCCTCCAGTTTGCCGGTGCTTACAAGCCTGGCGATGCGTTCAATCAGCGTGGTTTTGTTCGTCTGGTAAGGCAATTCGCTGACGATAACGCGCGATTTGCCGCGTCCCATATCTTCGACGTGCACCTTCGAGCGCAAAGTGATTTTGCCGCGCCCGGTCGCAAAAGCCGCGCGCAGCATATCTTCGTCGCCACGCATCTTGTAAATGACGCCACCGGTGGGGAAATCCGGTCCCCGGACAAACTGCATAAGCTCGTCAAGGCCGATGTCTTCCATGCGCTCCCACTGGTCTAAAATATGAACAAGCGCGTCGCAAATCTCTCTCAGATTGTGTGGCGGGATATTGGTAGACATGCCGACCGCGATGCCTGAAGCGCCATTCACCAGCAAGTTGGGCAAGACCGACGGCAGCACCGATGGCTCGTTCAGCGTCCCGTCAAAGTTCTCGACAAAATCAACCGTTTCCTTGTTGATGTCAACCAGCAATTGGCTGCCAAAGCTAGCCATACGCGCCTCGGTATAGCGCATTGCCGCCGCGACATCGCCGTCAATGCTGCCGAAGTTGCCTTGGCCGTCAATAAGCATGTAACGCATGGAAAAGTCCTGCGCCATGCGCACCATCGTTTCGTAAACCGCGCCATCGCCGTGGGGATGATATTTGCCCAAGACCTCGCCGACGATGCGCGCGCTCTTCTTATGCGCGCCGCTCGGGCTGATGCCCATATCGTGCATCGCGTACAGAATCCGGCGATGCACCGGTTTTAAGCCATCGCGCGCGTCGGGCAGCGCCCTCGAGACGATGACGCTCATCGCATAACTCAAATATGAGTCGCGCATCTCCTGCTCGATATTCACTTTCTGAATGGATTGATCGGGCATGAACCGTCCTCAATCGCTTGCGGAAGTTACTTTCTTGGGCCCACACTGGGGCGCGGAATAGGCGCGATTCGCGTATCGCGGCGGCGACAGGCGCGCTCGGCGGCAAATCGACAAGACCGCTGCGAGCAATACTCGCCCATTTTAGAATGCAATTTGACATTGTGTCAAATTGCGATATACAGATTTTCGCAGCGCGCATGCGCGATTCTCAACGCTGCTTAAGCACGAAGCAATCGTATCAGAAACTTTTTTGAGCCGAGGCACGCCCGACAGCCAAGCGTAAATTGGGCTGTCTTAATCCAAACGAGAATAGAAAGCGGCATCTTGATATGGTAGACTTTTGCCATGTTTCACAGAAGCCCTGCGCGTTTCTTCCTTGTCGCCTTCGTCGCCTGTGGATTTGCGCTAGCTGCTTGCGCCAGCCCAGGACCTGAACCGACTATTGCTATCGCCCCAGAAGTGAAGCTGATAGCGGACCTTACGCAGGTCAGCGAGACGCCCGCCCCACCAGAACTTGTCAATTTGCCGACCGTTGCGGTCCGCCAGCTGCCGACGCTGGCTGCCGCTGCCCAGGAACAGGCTACCGTCACGCCCGAAGCAATCCCCAGCCAAGTTCGCGCGGCTACAGGACGAAGTATAGGCGCTATCATTGGGGCGGACTATCAAATGCCGCCAACCAGCACAAGGCGGCCGACGGAATCCGCCGCGGCACCGCAACAAGATTTGCAAAGCGCGCCGCCGCGCGTTGACATCACGACGCCGCTGCCTGTCGCCGAGCTACAACTGGACGGAAGTCGGATGGGCATACAAGTTCATTATAATTTTGACGTGCCCGGTTGGGACCGAACCTTGCGGCAGGTAGCCGCGCTGCGCATGGGCTGGATCAAGCTGCAAGCGGCTTGGGAGTGGATGCAGCCCGACTTTGCGGGACAGTTTGAAGAGAACTTTCGCCTATTCCAATTGCACGTGCAAGAAGCGGACAAGCGCGGCAACAAAGTCTTGCTCAGTATCGCCAAAGCGCCGGATTGGGCGCGGAGCACCGACCGCAGCGAAGACGGTCCGCCTGATGATCTCAATCAACTCTCCGCATTCATCGGCTTGCTGCTGGAAAAACTCGGACCCTATATCGACGCCATCGAAATCTGGAACGAACCAAATCTCAAGCGCGAATGGACTGGCGCGCAGGCAATTAATGGCGCGAGTTATATGGAGTTGTTCCGCGCCGGCTATCAAGCTGTGCGCGCCTATTCGCCAAACATCATGGTGATAACGGCGGGCTTGGCACCAACCGGCAATACGCAGAATATCTCGGTCGATGATCGCAGCTTCCTGCGTCAAATGTACCAAGCCGGTTTAGCCAGCTTTCCGGATGTGGCAATCGGCATTCATCCTTACAGTTGGGGGAATCCGCCGGATTTCGTCTGCTGCAACAATGTGGATGGACAAGGATGGGATGACCAGCCGCAGTTTTTCTTTTCGCAAAATATCCGCGATTACAGCGAAATTATCCGCGCCAATGGACACGAGGCCAAAATGATTGCCACAGAGTTCGGCTGGGCTACCTGGGAGGGGTATCCAAACGAAGCACCAGACCCCTGGATGTATTACAACAGCGCGCAAAATCAACGCGATTATACCTTGCGCGCCTTCCAAATCGCCCAGGCGCGCAGTGATATCGATGTCATGATTTTGTGGAACTTAAGTTTTGCCGAAGAATTGACCATCAACAGCCGCAGCGAACTTGCGGCTTACAGCCTGCTCTATCCCAGCTTCGACGGCGGCAATGGGCAACGGCAGCGGCCGCTATATCAGGCACTGGCGCAGCGTCCATAACCTCGATACTCGTCCAACAACAAAAGGGCGAGAAAGCCGCGGCGTTTTCGCCCTATGCAAATTAAATTCGCACATTGCCAAAGCGCTATTGTTGGTTCAGCAAATTCTCGAAGTCGTCCTGTTCACTCAGGTCGTCGGGGACAGGTACCAGCGGAATATGCGCATCTAGCGTGACCATAGGCGCGACCGCTTCGCGGTCTTGATAAGCATGGAATCCGGTGCCTGCTGGAATCAGCTTACCGATGATAACGTTTTCCTTCAAGCCGTGCAGGGTATCCTTCTTGCCCTCAATCGCGGCACCAGCCAGCACTTTGATAGTATGCTGGAAGCTAGCGGCAGCCAAGTAGCTGTCGGTATTCAGCGCCGCTTTGGTGATGCCGAGGAGGATGGACTTGTATTCGCAACGCTTTTTTTTCTCAGTCAATAATGCCTCGTTGATTTCACTCAGTTTCAATTGATCGACCAAATCACCAGGCAGCAAGTCGCTGTCGCCGCTCTTGGTAATCTGCGCTTTGCACATCATCTTGCGGATGACTGTCTCGAAGTGCTTGTCGGCGATGTTCACGCCTTGACTGCGATAGACTTGCTGAATTTCGCTCAGCAAGTACATTTGCGTCTTGCCAGCACCGAGCACCTGCAATATTTGATGCGGATTCTTGGTGCCTTCTGTCAGTTGTTCGCCCGGCTCAAGGGTCATGCCGTCCCAGATGCCCTTGCGCAGGCGCGCATTGGCGGGAATTTCATAGTCTTTCTCTTCGCTGATTTCATTGCGGATGAAGACGGTATGGTCTTCAATGTGCACTGTACCAGCCAAGCCCGCTTTCAATGTTTCGTCGCCATTGCGCGCCACCAAGCCGCCGAGCTTAACGGCTTTGCGATCATCGACGCAGATTTCCCAGTCTTCGGGCACGACGTGTGTCTCGTTCTGCATTTCGCTATTGATAACCCTGGCGATGCGCGCGCCATCGTCACGTTCCAGCAGGCGCAAGATGCCTTCCATCTCGGTCATCACCGCTTCGCCCTTTGGTTTGCTGCGGGCTTCAAACAACTCTTCGACGCGCGGCAAGCCACTGGTGATGTCGCGCACTTCCGCCGTGCCGCCGCTATGGAAAGTACGCAATGTGAGCTGCGTACCCGGTTCGCCAATGGACTGCGCCGCGATAATGCCGACCGCAGAGCCGATACCGACCATCTCGCCGGTGCCCAAATCGCGCCCATAACATAGCGCGCAAACGCCGTGAACCAATTCGCAGGTCAAGGGACTGCGAACCGCTATTTCTTCGACCTTGGATTGGTCAATCGCGGCGGCAATGTCTTCGTCAATGATTTCGTTGCGCCCTACAATGATGTCATCCGTCTCGGGGTCATAAAGGTCTTCCGCAGAGCAGCGTCCAACAATGCGCTCGGGAATGCTTTGTCCGGCAACATCGTCCTTGCGGTAAATTTTCAAGCTCTTCTCGGTATTGCAATCCCAGCGGTTGACAATCATATCCTGCGCGACATCGACCAGACGCCGCGTCAAATAACCCGCGTCCGCCGTGCGCAGCGCCGTATCCGCCAAGCCCTTACGCGCGCCATGTGTGGAGATGAAGTATTCCAGCGAATTCAAGCCTTCGCGGAAGTGGCTGCGAATTGGCAAATCAATGATGCGACCAGATGGGTCGGACATCAAACCACGCATGCCAGCCAGTTGCGTTATCGGACCAAATCCGCCCTTCGTTGACCCGGAAAGCGTCATAATCGCGATGGGACCGTACGGATCCAAGCCTTCTTGGATATGATCCTGCAAACTATCTTTCGCGCGGTTCCACTCGTCTATGGTTATCTGATAGCGCTCTTCGTCTGTCATCAAGCCGCGGCGGAAGTCGCGCTCGGCGCGAGTAACGACTTTTTCCGCCCCTTGCAAAATATTCGCACGTTCTTCCGGAATCGTGAGATCGCTGACCGCGATCGTTGTGCCAGAAATCGTCGCATAATGGAAGCCGTAGTTCTTGATATTGTCTACGACCTCGGGCGTGCGCTTTGCGCCAACAACTTGATAGCAGCGGGAGACAAGCTGCTGCAAGCCTTTCTTGTCCATCGTCTCCTGGACAAAGCGAACCTCGTCAGGCAAGATGCGGTTAAAGATAGCGCGCCCCACCGTGCAGATTTCCGGTTCTTCTTGGGGTCCGAACTCATCACCATCGTAGACATTGCCTAGCAAAATCGGCGTATGCAGATTCACCAAGCCGATGCGATACAGGTACTCGACCTCGTCCATATCAACAACGACGCGGCGCTCGTGCAGATTTGTGATTTCAAGCTGATCTTCGAGGTTCGTTGCCGACAGATATTTGCGCATCTCGTATGCGTTGGCGAGGATGCAATCCACCTCGCCGTCCAGCAGCGCTTGCACGGCGCGATCAAATGCCGACTTTACGACTTTGAGCCGACCATTAGCGTCCATTTCGGTTTCATCGTCGAATTGCTTGAGATTGGGCATTTGCCGATTCTGCGCGTAATAGTAACCGTTCGTCTTGGCGGCGATGCCGACTGTATGCTCGCCAGTGTAGAGCGAGCGCTCGAAACGGAAATCATCCGCGCGCTCCTTGCGCGCTACAATCTCAACGGTCGGGTCCATCGTCAGATAATAATTCCCAAGTACCATGTCCTTGGAGGGACCGACTATAGGCGTACCATCCGACGGCTTCAGCAAGTTGCGCGTACTGAGCATCAGCTCGCGCGCTTCCTTGACAGCCTGCTCGCTCAGCGGCACATGCACCGCCATTTGGTCGCCATCAAAATCGGCATTAAATGCCGAGCAAACCAGCGGATGAATTTGAATCGCCTTGCCTTCTACTAACTGCGGCTCGAAGGCTTGAATACCCAGGCGATGCAAAGTCGGGGCGCGGTTCAACAAGACCGGCCGCTGTTTGATGACTTCTTCCAGGTTTTCCCATACCTCTGGCAGCTCGCGCTCGATGATGCGCTTGGCACCTTTGACATTACTGGCATAGTTTTGTTCTACCAATCGGCTTATCACAAAGGGGCGATACAACTCCAGCGCCATGGTCTTGGGCAAGCCGCATTGATGCAACTTCAACTTGGGACCGATGACAATCACCGAGCGACCCGAATAATCGACGCGCTTGCCAAGCAGATTGCGGCGGAAACGCCCCTTCTTACCTTTGAGCATATCGCTTAAGGATTTCAGTTCCCTGCGGCCGCGGCGGCTAAGCGCTTTGCCACGCTGGCTGTTGTCAATTAAACTGTCTACCGCTTCCTGGAGCATGCGCTTTTCGTTGCGCACGATGACATCCGGCGCGCCCAGGTCAAGCAGGTGCTTCAGGCGGTTATTGCGGTTAATGACCCGGCGATACAAATCGTTCAAGTCGCTCGTCGCGAAACGACCGCCATCCAATTGCACCATCGGCCGCAGATCAGGCGGTATCACCGGCAGGACAGTCAAAATCATCCATTCCGGTCGATTGCCGTTCGGCTCGTTTTCTTGGTTGCTTTCATCACTGTCCATTACGGTCGCGCGGCTGTTGCGCAAGCTTTCGACCACGCGCAAACGTTTGGTGGCTTTACGGATTACTTGCTTGGACCTGGCGGTACGCACTTCGTCCCACAATGTTTCGGTAAGCTGATTGAGCTTTAGGTTGCTGAGAACATCATAGAATGCTTCCGCGCCCATGCTGGCTTGGAAGACATTGCCATAGCGGCTTTTGAGCTCCCGATATTGGCTTTCCGACAAAAATACATAGTCTTGTCCGCCATTTTTCTTGGACCGTTCCTGGCGCGCTTTGGTAGAGGTAATGGCAACCGACTGCAAGCTCTGCAATCTGCTCAATTCCAGGGTGTGATTTTCTGCGCTTTGGCGCAGGTTCTTCAAGCGTTCTTCTAGTTCCGCCATTTGTTCGTCCAAGGACGAGGCTACATCAACATTGGCATCGTCAATATCGCCACTGATTTTGGCGATTTCGGCTTTTCTCAATTCATCAATCTCGGTCTGCAATTTGCTGAGGTATTCATTGACCTCGGTCTGTATGCGCGAGATATGATCATTGCTTATCACTGCGCCTTTTGCGACAACGACGGTCTCCGTCGCTTTCAGGCTGATTTCCGACGCCGCGGCTTGACCCAACATGTTCTCGACGCGGGTCTGCGCCACTTGCGCTTCGTTCATCACCTCGTCGCTCAGCCGCGCCAGTTCGCCATCAAAATGGCTTTGAATCGCCGCGACCTTGCTGTCGAACTCTTCTGCGATTTGATCGCGGTTTCCCCGCAGCTCGCTGAATTGATCATCCAACTTCGCGGTGAGCTCCTGCTCTTTCTGTTCCAATTCTTTTTCAATGCGCACGATTGCTTTGCTGCGCGCGTCTTCATCAACCTGCGTGACGACATACTGCGCGAAGTAAAGCACACGGTCTAGGTTGCGTCGGCTCACGTCCAAGAGCAAGCCCAAATAGCTGGGCACGCGCCGCGTATACCATACATGCGCGACGGGAGCGGCTAATTCAATATGCCCCATGCGCTCGCGGCGCACGGAGGACCGCGTTACTTCGACGCCGCATTTATCGCAGATGATGCCGCGATAACGGATGTTCTTGTACTTTCCACAATAGCATTGCCAGTCTCTAGTGGGACCGAAAGTCCGCTCGCAGAACAGCCCGTCCATTTCCGGACGCAGCCGCCGATAATTGATCGTTTCCGGTTTCGTCACCTCTCCATAAGACCAAGACCGAATCTGTTCGGGAGAAGCCAGACTAATACGTAAGGCGCTAAAGTCTTTCGCCTCCAAGGCCTAACCTCCTATGCGCTATGCTGCTGTAGAATGAAAGTAGATGACCTGATGAAAGTGCTGCGCTATCACTATCAAACACAAATAGACAACAGTAGGCATCGCCCCTGCGCCCTCGACACATCATGATATTTTAGCGAATTTTCATCAATGCGCATTGTATACGTGAAGATATGTTCTTGTCAAGGCAAATTGTAAATGCTCGCTGGGCAATTGTGGCGAACTATTTTTCCATAGTCACAGGGCGGCAGCCTTTTCTGCGTACTGTAATGTAGTAGTAGTTGAAAAGTATTCAAAAGTATTCATGCGATTGCCCGGGCAATACCATCGAAATCGTCCAGGGCAATCGCTTCTAAATCCATAACTGTCGAATTTAACATCAAACTGATAAATTGTAGGGGCGATCCAAGGCTCGCTCATGAAATTTGGCGCAAAATCGTGGGCGATTGACCCGCAGTGTCTACGCGCGGCACAGAATCTCCCCTACATTGCGTCCTTTATTGGCATATTTTCGGCTAATTCTCGGAGTTGGAGGTCAGTGTCGCAGGGCTGTGTCGAAGGGCTGTGTCCACGCGCCCTACGCGCCCTACGCGACCCTTGGTGCCTCAGTGTTGAAATACTTTGATGCGATTGCCCTGTCATATCGTCCAGAAACGCATTTTCCGCAGCCATAATGTGCTATAATGCCCGCTCGTAAGCTCGTAAGCAATGACCGGGAGCGAAATATGTCAGCCTTGCTCAACGTCGATAGCGCCCTTGCGAAGATCCTCGCCGACATGACCAGACTGGATGCCGAGACTGTCTCGCTGCCAGAATCGCACGATCGCGTCAGCGCCAGCGACCTCAGCTCCCCCATCAACCTGCCGCCCTTCGACAACTCGGCGATGGACGGCTACGCAATCCACTATGAGGACAGCGCCGCCGCCAGCCGCGCCAAGCCGGTTTCGCTCGCTGTAACGATGGACATTCTGGCTGGCAGCGCGCCAGACCAGCGGCTTGAAGCGGGACAAGCCGCGCGCATCATGACTGGCGCGCCCGTCCCCGCCGGCGCGACCGCGGTCATCCCGGTCGAAGACACCGACGACGACTGGGCTAAGGGCGATAGCAGCCCGCTCCCCGCTCGCGTTCGGCTCTATCGCCAGCTAAGCAACGGCGAGCATATCCGCCGCGCCGGGGAAAATATCGCCGCGGGTGCCATCGTCATGGCGGCTGGCACAGTCATCGGACCGGCGGAAATCGGCATGCTGGCGGGCATCGGCTGTACAAGCGTCGCCGTCATTCGCAAGCCCAAGGTCGCCATCCTCAGCAGTGGCGACGAACTCGTCGACATCTATGCCGAGCTGGCACCCGGCAAAATCCGCGATAGCAATGGCTACACGGTCGCAAGCCTAGTCAGGCAAGCGGGCGGCATTCCCATCCGCCTGCCCATCGCCAAGGACAGCCTGGATTCCATCCGCGCGCTCTATCGCCGCGCGCTAGAAATCAAGCCCGACTTGCTAATCAGCACAGCCGGCGTATCTGTCGGCGCAGCCGATCTGGTCCGGACGGTCATGGACGAACTCGGCGATATCGACTTCTGGCGGATAAATATGAAGCCAGGCAAGCCGCTGGCCTATGGCGCAATCCAAGGGCTGCCATTTTTTGGCTTGCCCGGCAATCCCGTCTCTACTATGGTAACATTTGAAGTCTTGGTTAAGCCGGCGCTAGCGAAAATCGCTGGGCGTCCCTTCAAACAGAAAACCGTGAAAGCAATTTGCGCCGCGCCCATAAAATCGGACGGGCGGCGCAGCTACATCCGCGTAACCTTGTCACGAGAAAAGGGAACCCTCGTCGCGCGCACGACCGGTATACAAAGCTCAGGCGCGCTCATGTCTATGGTGAAGGCGGACGGGCTGGCAATCATTCCCGAAGGCAAAACCGAAGCGACAGCCGGCAGCGAGCTCAATGTGATCCTTTTGCGACAGCCAAATTGGTAGATGAAACAAGTTACAAGGATAGTGGCAGGACAATCAACTTGATTACCGTAAAACGTCTGCAAAGCCTCTCGGTCATTATTGGTTTGCTAGTGAGCGGCTATCTAAGCTATTTGAAGATCGTCGACCTGCCATCAGTCTGCGTTAAGGGCGGCGCGTTCAACTGCGACTTGGTATTGAATTCCAAGTATTCGGAATTGGCTGGCATGCCCATCGCTTGGCTCGGCTTCGCGATTTATTTCATGCTCGCTATAGTCTTTTTACTCGAAGACCGATTGGAGCTGCTACGGGTCTATGGGCGGCTGCTTGCATTTGGCATCGCCTTGTTCGCTTGGCTATTCTCGATGTGGCTGGTTTATGTGCAATTCGCGCTGCTGGCCGCTCTCTGCCCCTGGTGCCTGACACACGAGCTCAATTTCACGATTCTCTTTGGGCTCGTCTGCCTGCGGCTTTACCGCGAATTGTCGATTGAATAGTTGTATAGTCACATGAGCAGTTCCGCGCACAGTCTTGAGCAGTCTTGAACAGTCCATAGAAGTAAGACAGCGCCCCAAATGAAAAACGGAAGATCTAGCGCGATCTTCCGTCGGATTCCCTAGCGGATTCCCAAGTTCGCTTTGGCTTAAGACCTTTGCAATGTACGAGCGAGGATCTCTTCCTGCCGGTTGCGATGCGCCTTGCGCCTGGCGCGCTTTTTGCCGCGGCTCGTCTTATCCCCGGCGCTGCCCATGGCTTGGCGGAATGCCAGCGCCATGGCAGTTGGCACTTCAACCTCGTCCTCATCGTCCGCTTCCAGCGCAGCCAAATCCAGCTCGTCCTTTTTCATGGACAAGTCAATCTGGCGCGAAGTGCCGTTTTTCTTAATGACGCGCACTTCCACCTCTTGCCCTATTGAAGCGACATCGCCCGGCGATTTAACATAGCCGTCCGCCATTTCGGACACATGCACCATACCGGGCCGCTCGGCACCGAAGTCGACGAACAAGCCAAATTTCTCGACGCGGATAACTTCGCCCATATATGTTTTGCCCTGCTTGATAGATTGCCACGGGACTTGGGGCGGCTTTTCCATCGTCAGGGCGACATAGCCATCACGGCGGGTCTTATAGACGTATGCCGTGATATCAGAATCCACCGCCACAACTTCTTCGAAGCGCCGCTGCTCGCCTTCGGCAAGCTGCGAGATATGCAGCATGGCATCTTGCCCGGTGCCGATATCAACCAGCGCTCCATATATTCCCAAGTGTTTAACCCGACCAGCAACCTCAGCGCCGATATCAAAAGCCTGCGCTACTTCAACCATTTTGCCCCTGCTCCTTGAAATACTGATACTAATTGAACTGCGCTATGCAGCGCCACATCTGTCTTCGTTTTCTACATCTTCGCCAATAAAGTCAAAGTTTTCGTCGACGTTTTCCTTGAATCCCCCAAAACCTTCCCAGGCGTACAAGCGCGAACAAGCCAAGAGCAAGTCCATCTCGTCATTTGTCATGTACATCGTGCCAAGAATCTCACTGCTGGTTGACAGCCGTCCTTCTTCCGCGCCGGCGACAAATGCGTAAACCACCATCGGCACTTCGGGATAGACCAGCGCCATATATGCTTGGTCGGCGGCTGGCGCTTCCCCGCCCAGATAAACGGGTTCGCCGTAGGCATCCATCACCGGACCGAAGGTCATATTTGGCGCGTATTGCAGCAGCAAGGAAGTGATTATTTCGCCGTCGCGGCTGAATACCTGGCAGCAGACTTCGCCCGCCCCGGGCGCGAAGCCAAAGATGCGCGCGTCATTGTCTTCTTCTCGCTCGGCTTCTTGCACATCTGTGTAACATGTATCTGGCTCGTATGATTGACTCTTGCCGCTGTCCGCTTCTGGCTCCTCCGCTTGCTCATCGCTTATACAAACATTTTCCTCGATCAACAATTTGGCGTCGCGATACAAGGTTTCGCCCGGCACAATTCCGTTCCAGCATGGCGCTTGACAGGGCTCTCCGCTCAGCAGGCTGAGGTCATTGAGCTTGGTTTCGTCGAGCAGCCTGACTTCTTGAGCGCATCCGACAACCGCGACGGCTGTCAGGATAAGCAAGAGCGCGAAAAGATGACGTTTCATGCGGTATTCGCTTTCGACCGGACTTAAGCGAGATTAGAGGCGGATGATAACAGAGGCGCAGGGCTTTCTACAATACTGGAATATGAAATTATGCTTGCATTTGGGAAATGATCTTGTGATGAAGCAGGTCGTGACAAAGCAGATTGTGATGAAGCGGGCGGCGCTTGGACCTGCCGCCCGCCGCGGAATCAATTCTTTTCCAGGCTTAGCGCATAGCTGCCAAGCGTGCCGCCATATTGAGCGGCATAGCGCGTCGCGACTATCGTGTAAGGACCGTTTTCCGTCAACTCCAAGCCGCTAATTATCGAGTCGGTCGCGAAAGCGCTTGTACCCAGCAGCGCCGGATCGCCATCATCATTGGCGGCAACTTCTACCCCGCCTGGGCTAATCAAGAACAAGCTGGTATCCAAGACCTGCGTGGCTGCGTTCATGCGGATGCTTACCGTCTCGCCAGCAGCGCCTTGGAAATTGTAAACATCGAAAGTGTTGGCGGAAGAAATCGTACCCGTTACAGTTTCGCCTGAGCTTATCTCTGGCGCGTCAAAAGCCGCGGCAAAGAACGGTATTATGGAACTGCCGCCGTCGATGAAGCCGCCTTCCCCAGCCGAGGCGCTGCCATCCGGCAACACGGTGAAGTTGATAACGTAGCGCTGGTTTACCAGCGGGAACTGCCGTTCAAGCGCAATCGTCTGCCCAGCCACCGCTATCGCCAAGGTGAAATCGACCGGTGGCGGAATTTCCGCGCAGGCGTTTTGATACCAAACTTCAACTTCGTATGTGCCGGGCCGCATCCGCCCTTGTGGCCAATAGATATAAGACACCGGCGCGCCCGATGCCGCCGGAATACAATTGACGTTGCCGGCTTCTTGCAAGATGCCGCCGCTGCTTCCGAAGGGGATATCGTCAAAGACCGAGCCGCCAATTGGGTCGCGCACGAGCAATTGCAGGTCGGCATTGTTTGACCAAAGCAGCGTTACTTCTATATCGCCCGGCGGTAATTCCAGCGCTGTAAGTTCGGCGGGCGCGCCACTGGCAGGTCCGCTCAGCGTCAATTGGAACTGTCCCTCGGTCCCGCCCAGCTCCTTGCCATATCGCGTCGCGATGATCGTGAAACTGCCAGTGCTCAATAACCGGGCGTCGCTAATTTGTGAATCGGTCGTGCCGGTCGCATCATCGTTGAAACTGACGACGGCACCGTTCTGGTCAACGATTTGCAGCAGCGTATCGAGGTTCGGTCCCTGCGCTTGCATGCTGACCGAAATCAACTCTCCAGCTGTGCCGGTGAAGGAATAAGTCTGGTAGTGCGCTTCATTGCTAATCGCGCCGGAAACGGGACTGTCTCGATTTATCGCTATAGGTATATTGGTCGCGATGTCGAAATCAGTTGGCAATCGCGTTAAGCTGGCATCCGGGTATAAGCCGCCGGCGCTTAGCGTTGCGCCGCCTTCGCCATCGACCTCAAAGCGCGCGACATAGACGCTGTCCTGCCCTTGCTGTGGCGGCGACAAGACGCCGGAGATGGTCCCGGCGAGGGTGTTATTCACGGATACTTCGGCGGCGAATGGGATGGAGCTGACATTGCTATCGCAGGCTTCGCGATAAAATATCAGCACTTCATAACTGCCCGTCGGCAAGAAGCCCGGTTGCCAGACGGCCGTTTCTTCTGGGCTGGGGCTAAGCACCTGGCACAAGCCATTGGCGTCGAAGCCAAATACGCCGCCATTATTCGTCACGCGCGAATCCCAATACAATGTCTGCCCGGATGGATCGCGTACTTGCAGGTTCATGTCCGCCGCGCCCGCCCATGTCAGGCGAACCTCAATGCCGGCCGGCATCAATACTTGGCTCGGGATAGCGCTGGCTGTGTCTTCAGTCGGCGCAGCGGGAACTGCCGCAGCTTCCGACGCGCCGTTATCTGATGCGATATCCAAGGTGATATCAAAGTTGCTGTCTAGCACCGCGCTGCCGGGCGCGCTGTAGACAAGGACAAAATAACGTCCGCCTGTCGCCAAGCTGGCTGCGTTTATCGCGGCGCTGCCGCTGCCCGCTTCGTCAACGGCGCGCGCGATGACATTGCCATTGGCATCGCTTAGCAGCAGCGCCAATGCCTGGCCGCTTGGGCTTTCTACTGTTATAGTGGCAGCCGAGCCCAGCGCAGCGTCAAACACATAGGAAGTCGCTGTCGCCAGTGGACCCAAGCTGTCGCTCAGTGTGGATCCCGGCGCAAGGAAGCGAACCGTGCCTTGCGATGATACCGGCGCGATTAGCGAAACCAGCGCCATGATTAATGCGCCGAGCAGCAGCCTGCGCCAAATTTGGATTTTCGTCATCATTTCAGGCATACGAGTTGCCCCCCTCCAATAACGCGAGACAGGTACGGACGCTTATAGTGTACACGCTAACTGCATAATTTTTAGTCTTCTTTTTCCCGCGCATTGTCAAATGTCCGTATCCGCCTGGCTGTAATCTGCAAAAAGTCTAACCGACCAAGAAAGTCCGTGCCATACAATCAGCCTACTACCCCCTGACGACAAGCCCACGCCCGCCGCGCAAAAATTGAAATAGCCATGCCGCGAAACCCTAGTGTTTACAAGGGTTCCCGGCGAATGCAGCCGCTCGGCGCGGCATGTTCCGCAAGCGCCCGCCATTGCCCGCCGAGCCAAAAACAGCAAAATCCACACATATAATGCAAATCAATTACGTGGCAATTTACCGCTTTTTTCAATAAATGGAGGAAACCATGAAACAGCAAATTGCTCGACTAATCCTGTTCATCCTGATTCTTGCGACGCCGACATTGTTCGTCCACGGCGCGCAAACAGTCACCCATATCATCCAGCCAGGGGAAACTTTGGCCGCCATCGCCATTCGCTATTCGGCTGACCTGAACCTGATCGCCGTCACAAATGGCATCGAAAATCACAATAAAATCCGCAGTTGGCAGACGATTGAGATTCCGAACGCCACGGCGGCCGTCTACAACGCGCCAGCCAGCGCCGCGCCAGCCGTACAAGTGAGCGCGCCCGTATCCGGCGCGAAAGTCCATGTTGTGCAGCGCGGGGATACGATATTCAGTATCGCACGGCGCTATGGCGTGCCGGTGGATGAACTGCTGCGCGCCAATGGTATAGATGACCCGCGCTTTATCCATTCTGGATTGAAGCTACAGCTCATCACTGCCCCCGCCGCGCCGCCCGCGCCGCCAGCCAGCCCGCCCGCCGCGCAGCCGGTCGCCCAGTCGGCCGAAGCCGCCGCGCCAAGCCCTGCGCCAGCGCAGCCGGCGGTACCTGCAATAAACGCAGGCAACCGCGAACAATACATTGTTCGACGGGGCGATTCTTTGTCGGAAATTGGCGTGGACTTGAACATATATTGGCAGGCAATCGCCAGCGTAAACCAGCTGGAGAACCCCAATGTCCTGCACACGGGCATGGTGCTGCTGCTGCCTACTTGGGAAGAAGAATTGCAATTCATGCCGGATGACTCCAATGTCAAACGCTTCCATCTATCCAATCATCATCCCGGTCCGCGCATCGGCGTTGGGCGCGAGATCGTTATCGAGCTGGGCACACAGTCCGCCTACGCTTATGAAGACGGCGTTCTGCGCAAGCGCGCGTTGATGGCAAGCGGCAAATCGGCTACGCCAACTTTGCTGGGCGACTACAATATCTGGCTCAAACGCCGCTCGCAAACCATGTCAGGTCCTGGCTACAGCTTGGACAATGTGGAATGGGTCATGTACTTCTATTTGGACTACGCCATGCACGGCACCTGGTGGCATGCCAACTTCGGTACGCCGACCAGCCATGGCTGCGTCAACTTGACCAACGAAGACGCGAAATGGTTCTTTGAATTCGCCGACATCGGTACGCCGGTCCACGTCCGCAACTAACTGCCGCCAGCCCTAAACCGCCTTCGCGCCGTCGAGCTCCAGCTCGGCGGCGCGTTTTTGCATCGCCCCCAATACCAGCGGCACATGAAATGCCCAAACATCCACGCCCAGTGCTGCGCAGCCGTCGATGACATCCTGGCGATTGACACCAGCCGCAAATGCCTTGTCCTTCCATTTTTTGCGAATGCTTTTGATTTTGACATCGCGGATGTCTTTGCTGGGGCGCACCAGAGCCACTGCCGTGATTAAACCCGTGAGTTCATCCACAGCGTATAGCGCTTTATCCCGCAGCGTCACGCGGTCGTCCGCCGCCAAGGGACCGTGGCTCAAGATCGTGCGAATGTCCTGCTCGTGCAAACCGCGCTCGCGCAGTATCGGTGCCCCGTCCATGGGATGCTGCTCCAACGACGGATGTACTTCCCAATCAAAGTCGTGCAGCAAACCCACCAACCCCCAAGAATCGGGGTCTTCGTCATAATGTTCGGCATAATCGCGCATGGCGAATTCAACTGACAGCATGTGCTTGCGCAGGCTGTCCGAAGTCACGAATTCACATACGATGCCCCAAGCCGTTTCTCTGTTCAAATCCTCATTCCTCCCTTGATGCGTATTTTTCAATTGCTTATTTCTCAGATGCAAATTTCCAATTCATTCGTGATACCATAATTTCGCAATTGATTCAACAAGGTGAACTTGCCCCCAGGGCAATCGCTTCAAATTCCATAACTGTCGAATTAAACATCAAACTTATGAATTGTAGGGGCGAGCCACGGGCTCGCCCATGAAATTGGGTGCAAAATCTTGGGCGATTGACCCGCAGTGTCTACGCGCGGCACAGGACTCTGTTGAAAAACAGCCCCCATCCCGTAGGTCTATGTCTACGTGACCCCGGCCCCTCCTCGCCATCTCTATGGCGAGCATCCCCAAAATGAGGGAAGGGGAGCTTCCTGACCTGTCTTGAGCCGTTTAGCCCCTCCCTCTTTATGGCTGAGGGTTTGGGGTGGGGGGAAATTGAGAAATTCAACAACGTCCACAGAATCGCCCCTACATTACATCCTTTTTTGACATATTTACGGATAAATCTCGGTGTTGGCGGTCATTGTCGCAGGGCTGTGTCGAAGGGCTGTGTCCACGCGCCCTACGCGCCCTACGCGACTTTCGGTGTCTACGTGGTGAATAAAATTTGAAGCGATTGCCCTGACTTGCCCCCGGACTTGCTCCGCTCTTGTGGCGCAAATGCTCTGCCAAGCACCATGTGAATAAAGGTATCAACTGGCGCTCATGTTGTGTTATGCTTGCCCGCATGTTCATGATGCTGATTCATTACCTTGTGGCGCGCAAATGAACGCGACCGCGGAGGCCAGAATTGCCCACAAATTTGCGGCGGCGGTTCGCCTGTCGCGCTGGCGTGAGCACCTGCCATTTACGATTCCTCTCAGCCTCTTTGGCAGCCTGCTCGCGCTAGAAGCCACTGGCGCGGAAGTTGATGAGCGCGCCTTTGCGGTAATCGCCGCCAACATCTTATCCATGTCATTCGCATTTGTTATCAACAATATCGTCGACGCCCCGGACGACGCCTTGCATCCCCAAAAGCTGCGCCGCAACGTCATAAGCAATGGCGCGATGTCGCCGCGCGAAGGCTGGATGCTGGCGGCCTTCACGGCCGCTGGGGCGCTGCTGCTCTATGCCCTAAGCGGCGCATGGGCGCTGGCGATTGGTGGGCTAACGATTATTCTGTGTTATATGTACTCCGCCTATCCATTTCGGCTGAAGGCGCGCCCGGTCACAGATGTATTGTGCCATGCCTTGATGCTCAGCGGACTGCTGATGATGACGGGTTATTTCGCTTACGATACCGACCCGCAGGCTGCATGGCTGGTCATTTTCGCGGCGATTCTATTTTCCGCATACGGTCAATTCTACAATCAAATTGATGACTACGACGTGGACAAAGCGGCTGGGCTGCGCAACACCGTCGTTTTACTGGGCAAGCCATTGACGCGCTTGCTGAGCTTCGTTTCGCTGCTGGGCGCGCTTGTGTGTATGGCGGTCGCTATCCATTATGGCTTGTTCCCGCCTTGGTTGGGAACCTTTCTGATAATTGGCGTCCTCATCGTCCTGATGTTTCCCTGGGAATTTGATATGCGCGGCAACCTGGCAGCGGATGGCGGCAACATGCAGCGCCCGGGCTTGATAGTCGCCAACTTGCTCGCCATTGTTTGGTTGGCATCGGCGCTGGGAACGCTTTCCATTGGATAATGTTCGGAAAACGAAGGACTAGACGCATTGTGCTAGAATTGCTCTAAGGGCATCCGCGATTGAGTCTGACTTATGGAAACGATACATCAAATTCTCTTCAACACGCATATCTTGTATTCTTTGGCTTTGGGCTTATGGGCGGCCGTCATCGCCGCGCGCAAGGAAGCCATCGGCGGGAACTACTGGGGCGCTGTGCTGACCTATGCCATTTTGGCTGGCGCCATATTGCTGATAGGCATGTTGCTCTTGGCGAGCGGCTATCAACCGCGCTCGAGCCGTGTGATTGTCTACGTGCTGTATATGTTTTGGCTGGCTATTATCATGCCAGGCACATTCACCATGCTAAGGGGCCGCGACGACCGCTCGGCCGCCATTGCCTTCGCCTTGCTGGCATTCTTCAATTTCTCCACATCAATCAGCATGATTGAACGCGAATTGGTCGGACCCTGGGTCGAAATGACCTGATGCGCTTTACGCAAGGGCGAGCGAGCGCGCTGTAAGCGCTGTAAGCAAAAAATAGGCACTGGAATGGCGGATGGGCAATAAAGCAAGTTTGCGCCCAAGACCATCCTGGGCGCGGCAGTGTATTGCGGCGGCGCTGGGTGAAGCGGCGGTCCAGTTGATCGAGACAATCGCCAATCACGCCCATGCGGAAGGCCTCGCCATTTATTTGGTGGGTGGCGTAGTAAGAGATTTGGCGCTGGGGCGCACGAATTTGGACTTGGATTTTGTACTGGAAGGCGATGCGATAGCCTTCTCCGCAAAGTTGGCGCGGCGCTATGGCGGGGACAGCGAAAAGCACATCCCTTTTGGTACTGCCAAGTGGCAACTCGATAGCGCGGCAATCGACAAATTGGGACTAGGCAGCGGGCAGATTCCCGCGCAAATCGACTTTGCGACCGCCCGTACCGAGAACTATCTTGCGCCGGCGACCTTGCCCACAGTCAAGCCGGGCACAATTTTGGAAGATTTGCGGCGGCGCGATTTCACCGTGAACGCGCTGGCATTAGATACTTCAATACAAAAAGATGAGCCAAATGAAGAACAAGATAAAGAACGAGATAAAGATGAACGCCGCCCCTGGCAGCTGCTTGATGTCACGGACGGTTACAGCGACATCCTCGGCAAGCGGATTCGCATTCTGCACGCAGGCAGCTTTATCGACGATCCGACGCGCATCTTCCGAGCCTGCCGCTTCGCCAGCCGTTTTGATTTCGCCATCGAAGCAGTTACGGCGCAACGGATGCGAGAGGCGATTCCGCTGATTCAGCGGCTTAGCGGGGAGCGCGTCCGCCATGAATTGGACTTGATTCTGCGCGAAGAATATCCCGAGCGCATTATCCTTGAATTGCGCGCGCTGGGCATATTCACGCGGATTCACGACACATTTCGTGTCTGCAAGCGCTTGGACAAGCCATTCGAGCGCTTGCGCGAATATAAGCGCAAGCATGGCGCGCAGGTCGACGAGGTAGCGTGCATAGGCTGGCATTTGCTCTTTTTGTGCTTGTCAAGCATGACAAGCCAATCAAGCGAGCAAGAAGCGAATGCGCTGATGGTATGCGCTCGGCTGAATTTAAGGCAAGATTTGAGCAAATCAATCCTAGGCTACACGCGCCTGCTAGCAAAGCTTGATTGGATTGGCGCGCGGGCTAGCAAAAACAGCGCAATCACGCGCTTCCTCGACGGCATTCCGGAAAATGCCATGCAAGCCGCCTTGATATGCAATGTCGAGCAGGGTATCGCCATCCAACGCCTGGAGTGCTATCTGTCGGACTGGCGACATCGCCGCAGTGCGATTGACGGCAAGGATTTGCTGCGCGCTGGATTGCAGCCTGGGCCGGTTTTCCGCGACATTTTGCACAAGCTGCGCAGCGCCTGGATTGATGGCGAGGTAGAGACGCCGGCGCAAGAGCGCGAACTATTTTTGAAGTTGGTTCAAGAAGCGAAAGAGCTTGGCGGCGCGGCGCTGAACGTTGATGAACGCTAGATACACGCTAGATGCGCGCTAGATGTGCTTTAGATGGACGCAAAATGGACGCAAAATGGACAAGGAACAGAAAATACAAACTTTATGCGAAAGATTAGCTTGCTGCAGTAAAGTCCATTCTGGTCGCCCTGGTCGCCTGCTAGGATGTGAATAGATTTCCGGGCGACATGATAATTCGCTCCAGCAATTTGCGCCTTGTATGCGTCGCTTGCGCAAATTGGCTCGGCTAGGATTGCTCTGCTTGAATGCAAATTTATGCGTTTTGGCAATTTTCTCGTAAGCAATTGGCGCTAGTCTAGGATGCGACAGGAATTCAATCTGAAATTATAGAGGGTGTGCGGCAATGGAAAATGTCACATTTGGATTAGCTTTGGTAGCGGGATTTCTCTCATTTATTTCGCCCTGCGTGCTGCCGCTGGTGCCGGCTTATATCGGTTATATGGGCGGCAGATTAACCCATAACGTAGCGCGGCAGTCATCGGCGGGCGGCGCGCCCGCGCTTGGCATAACGGTACGTTTACAGATGCTGCTGCATGGCATCGCCTTTGTGCTGGGCTTCACCCTGGTATTTGTCCTGATTGGATTTCTTACCACGGCGCTGGCGAGCATCGCGGGGCAATTTGTCAGCACATTTACCGAAAGCCTGGGCCGCATTGGCGGGCTGGTCATTATATTTTTCGGTTTGCAATTTATGGGCCTTCTGCCGCGTTTCTTCCGCTGGCTGCGCACCAAGAGCAATGCCGGTTTGCTTGACAATGTGCTGCTAAGCATCGTATTCGCCCTGGTCGCCAGCGCAGTGATTTACTGGGGATTCGTCGAGCAGTTGGTCATCGTGCTGCCATTAGTAGCTGCCTTGGCGCTTGCCATGTTTTTCAATGGCGCATTTTCCCAACCGGCTGTCTTTTGGAATCGTGTTCTCGACCAACTGGACTTGCTGATTTACTCCGACACGCGCGGCGATGTTTCGGGATCGAGCCGCGAGGGACTGCTTGGGTCGGCTTTTATGGGCATGGTTTTTTCGGCTGGCTGGACACCCTGCATTGGTCCGCTGCTCGGCGCAATTCTCACTGTCGCAGCGGCGACAGGCGCGTCAACGGGCGACATCATCCAGGGCATGCTCTTGCTCACGGCTTATTCAATCGGCTTAGGCATCCCCTTCATAATCACGGCTATGCTGATGAATAGCGCTCAAGGCATACTGCGGCGTTTGCAAAGGCACATGCACAAAATTGAGCTTTTCAGCGGCTCGCTGTTGATTGTCATTGGCGTCCTGGTCGCCAGCGGGCAATTGCAAAGTTTGAGCCAGACATTCTCGCAAGGGGACTTCGCCGATTTCACTTTCCGCGTAGAAGAATGCGGCGTGGGATTCTTCGAGGGGCGTGTCGGTCCTAGCCATGTCGGCCCATGTTTGAGCGGAACGCTAATTCCCGTTGCCATCAATCAAAGCGCTGGCGGCATTTTCTCGGATGACATTGACCAGATGGCATATCTCTTCCATGCTGACAAAGCGACAGTTATCGACGTCGAGCTGCGCGGTGTGGGTGCCGAAGCGCCAAATTTCACTCTCACGCTGTATTCGCCCGACGAGGCTGCGATTGCGGAATCGGACAAAGCCAGCAGCTTGGCGCTTGACGATATGCTTTATCCATTGACCGAAATCACGCTCGAACAGGACGGGCTCTATCGCCTGGTCTTGCAAAGAGCAAACGACGGCGAAAACGGGCGATTCCGTGTAAAAGCGCGGGAATCGCAGCCGCTCAATTTGCCCGGTTTGCCCGGCGGCGATGAAGACTCGGGCGCGGGAACAGATGTCTTAAGCTCGCTAACTTCCCTAGCGGAGGACGCTTTGAGTAGTTTGTCCGACATCGCAAGTGAATTGGGTCCCGCGGTAGGTTTGGCGGAAGGCAATCGCGCGCCCGATTTCCAGATTACCGATGTTGACGGGCAAGAAATCGCGCTGTCCGACTTGCGCGGCAAGGTCGTCCTGCTCAACTTCTGGGGTACCTGGTGCGGTCCCTGCCGCCGGGAAATGCCGGAATTCCAGAAAGCCTACGAAGATTGGCAAGAAGAAGGATTTGTTATCCTGGCTGTCGCGTACAATGATACCGAAGCGGCCATACGCGACTTCCGCGCGGAATTCGGCTTGACCTTTGACTTGGCTCTGGATGCCAGCGGCGAGATTAACGACAGCTATGCCGTACAAACTCGTCCCAGCAGCTACATCATCGGGCGCGATGGCATAATCTGGACCAAGCACTTCGGCATCATGACCGAGCCGCAGCTGCAGGAGCTATTTGATGTCATGTTCCCCAAAGAATAAGCGCCAACACGCGCGAGCCTGAACCTTGATGGTGCCCGCGCTGCGCAAGTTGATTCAAATCACAGCCGCGCTGCTATGTTTGGGCGCGGCTGCCGCTATTCTGCGCGACAATGGCTTGCCGACAAGCTCGTCAAACCCAGGCTTGGCGCGTCAGACCCGCCCGCCGACAATCGGGACGGCGGCACCAAGGTTCACATTGCCGACGCATCGGTCAGAAATCTTCACGTTGGGAGCAGTGCCCGGCGCGACCATTGTCAACTTCTGGGCGACTTGGTGTCAACCTTGCCGCGCAGAAATGACAGCGCTGCAAGCGCTGGTCAACACCGGAGCCAATTCGCCGCGCGTAATCGCCGTCAATCTCGGTGAGTCATTCGAGGCTGTCAGACAATGGGTGGAAGAATTGGGTCTGACTTATACCGTCCTGCTCGACCCGCAGCTCGCTGTGGCAGCGCTTTATGGCGCGCGCGGGCTGCCGACGACTTATCTGCTAGATTCGCAATTGATGTTAAAACGGGTTTACTATGGACCGGTGAGCGCCGCGAAACTGCTGCGGGACATTGACGACGTTGTCAAGACTTCGTGACTGATTTAGCGATGAAAGCCTAGATGAGAATATTGACTGCTCCGCTGCGGAAGGCAATGCTCTTTGGGGCGCGCAGGTGGCTGCGCTTTGTTATGAGCGCCCTCGCCGTCTACATCAGCTTGCCTTGGATAGCGCCGACCCTAGCCAAAGCGGGCTTAGATGGACCCGCTGATTTTATCTACACAATTTACAGCCCCTTCTGCCATCAATTCGCCTTTCGATCGCCATTTTTGTACGGGCAGCAGGTCTTCTACCCGCGCGAAGCGGCGCACAGCGGCGACAAGCCTTTTGAAGAATTCGCGCTCGAATCCGCTAGATTTCTCGAAGAATACCGCTATTGGCAGACCGCTTATTCTGGCAGCGCCGCGTCATCGCCGCCGACGCTTGATGAATTGCAGGTCTTCAGCGTGGCGCAGCAATTCGCCGCCCGGCATTTCATCGGCGACAAGACTTTTGGCTACAAAGCGAGTCTCTGCGCGCGCGACCTGGCAATCTATACGATGATCTTCATAGGCGGGCTGGTCTACTGGAAATACCGCTGGCGCATTCGCCCCTTGCCCTTCCTCATATATCTCTTCGTCGGCTTGGGACCAATCGCGCTGGATGGATTCAGCCAACTCCTGAGTTATCCGCCATTTGAGTTTTGGCAAGTCCGCGAAACGCAGCCGCTCTTTCGGCTGCTCACTGGCGGGCTATTCGGTTTGATGAGCGCTTGGCTGGCATTCCCGCATATCGAGCGGTCAATGGACGACATCGCCACGCGGCTCGAAGTGTCTGAGCTTAGCGAGTGAGCAAAAATGAGCATATAATGAGCATAACATGATTGAATAGGCGCGCATTGCGCCTAGCGCGCATCGCCATCGTCTTCTGGCTTGCTAAGGCGGGACAGCCTGGCATCCAAATTTGCTTTGTCGCTATTGCGCGGCTTGGGCTTGCGGGGGTCGGGCGCTTCGTCAACGATGACGTCGAAGCGCTTGCCATGGCTGGCAGTCCGAGACGGTTTGGCAACTGGTGAATTGTTCACCAAATCCCCTAAGCTAGAGCGCGCCTCGTCCAGTTTGCCTGTTAGCGCGCCGATGAGCGAAGGACCAGCTGCATCCCTCGTATTTGGCTTGTCCTGGACGGGGATGCGGCGGCGCGCGCTTTCCCTTACCGTTTCCCTTTCCGTTGCTGTGTGGCGCGACCTTGCGCGCCGTTCTTGGCTCTCTTCTTGGCTCGCCATTGACTTCTCGACTGCCATCTCGACCGTCGACATTTCCCGCATCAAATGCTGGGTCAGCAGGTGGTGATCGCGCAATTCGGATTCGGCGATGGTTAATTGCTGCTGCTTAAAATTCAACTGATTTTGCAGGCGGCGCGCGCCATATTCGTCGCCCGCGCGCAAGCCCCGATCCACTTGATAATCCAGGTCCGCTAGCTCGCGCTGGAGCGCGGCGATATTCGCTTGCAATTCGTCTTCGTATTCTATCGCCGCTTCCAGCCGCTGACGCAGCGAGCGCGCCGATTGCCGCGGGTTCTTTTCTGCATCTTCAGCCTTAAGCTTGACGCGCGCTAAGGGAGAACGCGGACTATTGCCTAGCAGGTCATTAACTTGCGCGTTGACAAGCGTATTGATTTTATCAAATAGGCTGGGCATCGGTTCCCTTTTCCATAGCAGAATGGATGGCAGAATTCCCTTCAACACAGTTATTATAACGCATCCCTGGCGCATTGCGTTTTAGTATTTTTTGCATTTTTGCATTTTTTTCATTGCAGGCAACTGCATGAGCCGCGCAAACCGCGCCGCTCCTTATCAGCATTTTCCGCCCAGCTGCGCAATCATGGCGGCGGCGCTTGCTGTCATTTGCAGCCGCTTACTGCCGCTGCCGCGCCAGCGTTCCAAAACGGATGAGAGCTGCGCAGCGCCCAGGCGTGCGCGCACTGGCGCTGGGATAGCGGCACCATCTTCACCAACTTCCAAGCATTTACTTAGCGCGCAACAGGCTTGATAAGCAGCCTCATCGGACAAGTGCTTGCCTAGCGCGTCAATCAATGCCAAGAGCGGACCCAACAAAATAACCGCATCAACCTTGCCCAAGGTCCAGATAGCGCTTGCCCTGCTCGCTTGCGACCGCAGCGCGAGGCTTGTAAGGCGCTCGGTGACCAACTCTTGTTCGGCGCAGGAAAGGCGCAGCCGCAATTGCAGGCGCGTCAAGCTGCGCTCCGCGAGGTCGTCGTCACCCACCAGGTTGCTGCGATCGAGCATTAGCCCGAGTTGGAACAAAGCGTACTCGCGCTTATCGAAATCGCTGGCGTCCAATTGCGCAAGCAAGTCTTCTAGCGCTCGCAGGCGGATTTGTTTTTTCATCGCTATTGCCGCGTCCTTATGTTTGAATCCGCCGTATTCCCGCGCAATACCTGATAGAAAGCCAAAGCCAGCCCGACGAGCAATCCACTGCGCAAGAGCACCAGCAGCGCCCAAGGCATGAACCATTCTCCGCCCATTTGCCCGGGCGGATCCAGGTCCGCAACGCGGCTCCACAATACTGGGTATTCCGCGAATGCCAGGGCGCTCAGCGTGATTGTCGCCAATAGCCCGCGGACTGTCGGGAAAACGAGCAAAGTCAATGGGATGATTAGCGTCACCCACTGCGGGCTCCAAGCCTGCGCCTGTAGATAGAATATCAAGACAGTCAACCCGGTGAAAGCGATCAAGCCGCGGTTGTCAAAGCGCCGCGTCCGGACATAAACCAAGATGCCGAGGCAAACCGCGCTAGCAAGCCGCAAACCGTTGGGGACGCTTGGCGCATTTCCGCCGCTATGCTTGAACTGGCTCGGCGGTTTAAGCCTATCTTCAAGCGTGCCGATGTTTCCCGTCGTGTAATTGCCATCAAGCAGCGCCCAGACGGTTTGTGAACTGGGTTTTTCGGCTTGCGCGCGCCAAGACATGCTCGCCAACTCTGGATTGAGGGCAAAGGGAAGCAGATAGCCCAGCATCACCACGAGCGCGCAGAGCGCTGCGAACCGCATGGCAGTCGGCGGCCGGCGATAGCGTATGACCGCGCCGATTACCAGCGCGGGCAGGAACTTCAGCAAGATTCCGAACCCTATCGCCAGCGCGGACCGCGACTCGCGATATGTCATTAAATTATAGATGCCGAGCAGAAAAAAGCAGTTCATCATGCTATCGAAGTTCCACCACATGAATATGGCGGGCGCGGCAGCAAGCGCGTAAATCCAGGCCAGACGCGCGCCACTAGGTTCGTCATAGAGCAGGCTGCCGATGCCCCGAACTAAGTACAAGTTCGCCAGCTCAAAAACGAGCATCAACATTCCCAGAGCAAAGGACCAGTTGCTATAGTTGACGTTCTCGCCCAGGAGCAGATAAGCGCCGGTGGCAATCGCGGGGAAAAGCGGCGGGAATTCGCTCCACCAATCCCGGAATGGCAATTTGTCTTCATCGGCAAGCGCTGCCAGCCGATAGTGAAAAAGACGATCGCCGCCGCCGCCGATGCCAAGCTCACCATATTCCGTGAGAACCGGCTGATAGGCGAGGAAGATCAAAATGCGGAAGCTCAAAAAGAGCATCACCAGCACAGTCATGCTCTGGAGCGAGGAAGTTGTTCCCGCCATGCCGTCGTTCATTTCAGCTTCATCACAGCTTCATCACAGCTTCATCCATTGCTCAAAGGGCTGCGCCGCAGGAATATGCTGGCGAGCGGATCTTGATAGGCAGTATGCCATGCCGCGTCCGCGGCCATAGCCCGCGCCAGCCCACTATCGCTTTCAATCACGGCATGGCCAACCCGCCAGCGGGCTAGCGCCGCCCGCCAGCCGCCCGCTGCGGAAGCGATATGATAGTATTCACCCAGAAATTCGCGGTAAAGGTCGCTGCGGCCGTCGATGAATACAGGCTGCTGAGGCGCGTGGAACATCAGGTATCCTCCCCAATTGTAGCTGTTGAACAGTTTGCCTGGCAGTTCCAGTTCATGTAGCTGCTCGACGGCGGCAAGCGGGAAGGCGGTTTCCAGCGCGGCGCGAATGCTGGACGGGGACAGCAGATAGGATATGCGAGCCGCCACCGCAAGGGATAGCAAACCGACCAGGCAGAGGTTAATTAGAGCGCGGGCCGGCGATTCGACTGCGCGAAATGGAATCACCCATTTGCGGCTTTGCAAAATAGCGTCCAGGTGATCGCAGGCAATCGGCACCGCCACGATGGCGAATAGGGCGAGATGCCTGGCTGCCAGCAATGCCATCAAGCCGCCAGCGCATATTAGCAAGCACTCGGTGATGTCCAGTTTGCGCTTGCTCCAATATAGCGTTGCCAGGACCAGCGCAAGCAGCATGAGGAAGCCCCAGGCGCGCGGCTCGCTGAAATCAGGTGATTGCCATTCTTGGATGTAGCGGCTTAATTCGGGCATAGCGACCGTGCTAAAGGGGATGCCATAGACGCGGATGCCGAGGGGATTGAGAGCGAGCAATGGGATTGACGCGCCAGCCAGCAGCAGCAGCTTGCGCATGGCTTGGTCTGACATGCGGCTCTCGGTCAGGCAGAATTTATGGCTGAATTTATTATTGAGGAATTCGCCCAGGACAAATGCGCCAATCAGCAGATAAGCGATTATGAAGCCGCCATGCGCATTAACCCAGAGCAATTGCAATGGCAACAAGCACCACAAGCGGTCGCGCCCATGGTACTTCAAGTCGCGCAGGAGCCACAGCAAAATTGCCGCGAACAGAAAAGACAGCATCTGCGGACGCGGCGACCAAAAGACCGCCGCGGTTGCCGCGCCAAGCACAAGCACAAATGCGCGCGGATAGGCGGAACCGCGGCAAGTCGCGAATAGAAAAACCATGCCAGCAAGCGCCACCAGCGCTGTTACAAGGCAGAGACCTTGGAAAGCAAAATGACTCCAAATCGTGTAAAGCAGAAGGTCACTTAGGGCGCTATGATTCCAATGGATGTGGCCGGCAAAGGTATGCGAAAATGGGTCTGGGTAAATGAATTGCCCGGTTGCGGCGATATGCTGACCGCTGCGAAGATGCCACCACAGGTCGCTATCCACGCTGATGCGCGCCGCCATCAAGAATAGCAGCAAGAATAAGATGATTATCGCGCTGCGCTCGGTAGTAAGCCAGCTTAGTCGACTCGCCATGCTCGTTCCTGCTGCCGACATAAAAGAAGCGCGGCTGCCGCCTGTGCAGCCTGTGCAGCTTGTGATGAAAAATTGCCGAAGCGGGTCATGGCTGCAGTACGCTCCATGAAACCTGTGGCAGCAAGCTGATAGGCAGCGACTCGCGCAGGTATTGGTAGCGTGTCATATCCTGATTGTAACGATTATGAGGCAACGTTAGCGGCACCAAGCGGCTGCCCGTCCGGTATTGGTGCAGCTTGAATGAAAATAGCGGCAAATTCGGCGCTAATTCGCGCGCCCGCTCCATGGCGCGGGCTGCCGCCCAGCGGTCCTCCGCTTGCCATTGCAGCTCTGCCAGATTCGCCCAGGAGATGGCTTGATTTGGCTCAAGAATCAAGAAGCGCTTGAATGCCGCGATTGCCTGCTGAATGGCTGCTTGCTCGCCGTCAGCGGCGAGCAGACCCCATAATAGCGCGCTCTGCAAGTGATAGACCGGCATAGTAGGGTCGCTCGCGATTAATTCGTCCAGCGTGTCGAGCGCTTGATGAAATTCAGGCGCTGGATTACCGGGGATGCGCGGCACTTTGCTCGTCGCCGTCAGCCGCAGCGCTTCAATATAGCGCCTGTTGGATTGCATGTCCCGGTATCCAATTGCCAAGAGCCCTAGCCAGAGCAGCGTTAAACCTATAGCGCAAGTCTTCCCGAAACTTGCCGACATCGTCTTCTGTTCCGGGCTGGGCTCAAGAGCCAGGACCAGCGCTACTATGCCGAGCAGCGCGACCGCGGGCATCATTGCGCTTACATCAAATAGATGATGAATGCCAAACCCGACAAGCGCCGCTACAAAGAAGATCCAATCCAGTCTATCTGTGCTCGTCTTTTGATGCCAGAGGCGCTGCAAGCGCTTGACAATCAGCGACAAGGTCGCGCCCAAAGCCAATAAACCAATGATGCCCAGCTCCGCGGCGACATGCAGCGGCAGATTATGGGCATGGGCATAATGCTGCGCCGGTGGAATGGGAAGATGCCGGCCGCTATGCTTGCCATAAGTGAAGAGTCCGCCGCCCGTAATTGGCGCGTCCAAGAACTGCAAAAGCGCCGATCGCCAGATGGCCGCGCGCAGATTGGCGCTACGTTCCGGCAAAGTGAAAGAGTGGACTATCAGCGCCGCAGCGCAAATGAGGCAAAGACTGACCGCGAGCGCTGCGGCAAGGGCGCGCCGCTGCCTGCGCGCGCCGCCTTTGCCCCACCAAGCCAAAAATTCTCGGGGCGATAACATGCCGAAGTGCGCGAGCGACAGCAGCAAGAGCGCGGCACCGGCGGCGAATAGGCTTATCCAAGCGCCGCGCGACAGCGTCAGCGCCAGGTTGATGATGGCTATAGCGCAGTAAATGCGCCAAAGCGTCCTAAGTTTGGCGGCGCGCGCGCGCCAAGCTTTCCTCAGCGCCAATGGAATAAGCACGAGCAGGACCGTACCCAGCGCGTTGGCATTGCCCATGACACTGACCGGCTGCAGCAGCTTGCCGCTGTAGAGAATTTGCACGGCGCTAAATGCCATCACCATCAGACCCGCGCCTAGCAAGCCATCTACAAGCAACTCTTTGGCGCTTGGGCGATTGGCGAGCCAGTCCTGCAATATGTACCAGACGGCAATATACATGGCGACGAACCACAGGCCGATAAGGCTGCGGCGCAAAGCGCCCGGGTTTGCCAGCATCGCCGCCGCGATTGCCAGCAGCCATAGCGGCATGGCCATGTCCAAGGCGCTGCGATGCCAGCGCCAGCTGTGGCGCATGCGCGCAATGCCCCAAAGGAAAAGCGCGGATAAAATCAGCCCGAAGGTTATAGGATGGGAATCGGGAATGACGACGCCATTGAATGTAGCGCCGAAGGGCGACAGAATATATAAACAGGCTAGTGTAACAACAAGCCTTTCAAGGATGCGGCGGCGCTGCTTTGACTTGAAAATTGGCATTCCCGCTAGTCCATGGCATTGCTGTTATTGCATGAATTATACTGTTGACGACCGATAAATTGAACGGTTCAGGCTTAGCGACAGGACATTCCAATTCATTCGCGCGCGCCGCGCTTATGGGGAGGAAGAGACTGTCAATTGCTTAGAAAACAGCGCGCCAATCGGTTACAATTACGCGCAGCGAAATACGCGCGGAAGATAAGCGCTCTGCCGCGAGCCGGCAAGCGATAAAGCCGTGCCTTATTCCAGCCCTCGCTTTTCAGTAGCAGGACAGTAGCAAGACAAAAGCAGGACAAAAGCAGGGGAATGCTAATTTAAGCTGAGGATAGCAATCATGAAATTAGCGCGCATGCTCTACGAAATTCAAACGCTCGAGCTCGATATAATCGAAAGAAGTAAGCAAATAAAAGCCATCAATGCACGGCTTGATGACGATGACCGGCTGCGGAAAACAATAAAAGACTTTGAGGCAATCAAAGCCGCGCATGAAGAAAACAACAAACTTGCGCGCATCTTGGAGTTCCAAAATGAGGCGGTCTTCGAGAAAATCCAAGCAAACGAAACCCGTCTATACAGTGGCAGCGTGAAAAATATAAAAGAAATGCAGGACTTGCAGCTGGAAGTCGAATCACTCAAGCGCCAGCATGCCCAACACGATGATGAGCTCTTGCGGCTGCTGCTTGCGCTTGACCAAATCAAAGCAGATTTGGATGCGAGAAAACTGCTTATTGATGAAGCCCAAGGCGAGTATGACAGACTTCAGCAAGCCTTGCGGGATGAAAAGGCTGCGCTTTCGGCAGAGGTGGAGAGCCTGATGACAAAACGCAAAAGCGCGCTTGCAAAAACACCGCCCAACGCGCTGCAGACCTATAACCGCATGCGCAGAGTCAAAGGCAACCGTCCCGTCGCAGTGCTGAGAAAAAAGACCTGCACCAGCTGCGGCATAGAGCAAGACAACACAATTATGGCAGCCCTCAGGCGCGGCCAAAGGCTTGTCAATTGCATCAACTGCGACAGGATATTGCTGAAGACCTAAGCGCCAACAGCGCCGCCTCTTAAGCGCGGCGCTTTAGTCCGGCAAGGTCGGTTTACCCAGCCTATTTAGAATATCAGCTGCATCAGAATGCTGATGCCCAGAAAGACTACTAATGGGCTTAGGTCAATCCCGCCCATTTGCGGCAAAGCGTTACGAATCGGCGCAAGTACTGGTTCCGTCGCTTGAAGTAGGAAGCGCGCGATCGGATTGTTGTAATCGAGATTCGGTATCCATGTCATCAAGACCCGCGCCAAAAGGATCAATTGATATACTTGCAAAGCCCAGAAGATAACAAGAAACAGTGATTCCATTGCTCACCAAGCCTTTCTTGGTCGTCTTAACTATACGTTGCCTTCACCAAAAATCGCGCGGCCGATACGGACCATGGTCGCGCCCTCTTCTATGGCAATCTGATAATCGTTCGTCATGCCCATGCTTAACTCCGGCAGCGACGCTCCGAAGGCGCTCTCCAGCTGCTCGCGCATAGCATAGAGACCGGCAAAAATGCCGCGCAGCGCTAGGGGAGCCGCGCCATAGGGTGCCATTGTCATCAATCCGCGCACGCGCAGCTTGTCCAAAGCCAAGATAGCGCCGATTTCTTGCCACATTGCTTGCTTCGCCACGCTATTGTCATAGCCATTATAACCCTTTAATCCGTATTTCGATGCTTCGCCGGAGATATTAATTTCCAGCAAGATGTCAAGGTGCTGGTTATTTGCTTGCGCCAGGCTTGACAGCTTGCGCGCCAATTTTAGGCTGTCAACCGATTGCACCATGTCAAAGAGCGGCAGCGCACGTTTGGCTTTGCGGCTTTGCAGGTGCCCCACCATGTGCCAGGTAAGCGGCGCAGCCACTTTGCTGTTGACCGCTTCAATCTTCGTTTCACCTTCTTCTACGCGGTTTTCGCCAAAATGTATTATGCCGGCGGCCGCGGCGGCGGCGATGTCTTCGACGCGCCTTTGCTTGCTTACGGCGACAAGCGTTATTTCGGACGGGTCGCGGCCAACCTTGGCGCAGGCATCGGTAATAGCATCTTCAACGCGCTTGATATTGTCGGCGATACTCATAGCGATATGATTACTCCGAATCGACCAGTCTTGCCTTGCTCGGCGCGGTGAGAAAAGAAATCGTCAGTATTATCATAGGTGCAAAGGCGCAGCGTCTCGACATCTTGCAGGCCCGCCCGCTCTAGGTCCAGCTGGTTGGCGCGCCACAGGTCAAAACAGGCGCTGCCATCAGTCTGATTGATGGCGACCGCCGCCGTGTCATCGCCATAATACCTGCGCGCCGCGTTGAGCACGTCGCTGCCGACCTGGTAATTCGCGCGCGAAATCGCCGGACCGATGACAACTTGGATGTCTCGCGCTCGGCAGCCAAAGGCATTGCCCATGGCGCAAACGATTTTTGCCGCGATGCCGTTCACGGTACCGCGCCAGCCCGCGTGCCCCAAGCCAATTGCGCGCTTATGCGGGTCGTAAAATAGCAGCGGCGCGCAATCCGCGAAGCGCATCACCAATGGCAGATTGGGCTGATTCGTTATCATCGCGTCCGCTTTGCTCAACCAACCCCTGCCCTTGGGCGGCGCGGAGACTGCCACGACATCGGTCCCATGCACCAGCCAAGTCGTTGCCGCGCGGTCGCCTTGCGCCGCCACTGCTTCGAACATGCGGCGATGATTTTCGACGACTGCGTTCGCATCGTCGCCGATATTGCCGCCCAAATTCAGGGAGGTCCAGGGACCTTGGCTGGCACCGCCGCGCCGCGTGAATATGCCATGCGTCAAACCGCGCCAATTCTCGTTGCGGTAATATGCCAATCCTGAACGTTCTATGCGCTGCAAGGCTCTTTGCCCTCAGACTGGAGCTGCCGCTCCAATAAGCGTTACGCGAGTTACTATACCACGATTGTAAGCACGATTGTCGCTTCAAATGGACTGAAGGACTATCATCGCCGCCAGGTCTGGCAATCGCATGAATATGATGGCGGCAGAATTGCCCGGAATTTAATCCATATAGTAACACCAGCCGCTGATAGGCTGTGTTCGCCACGCGCGCTGCCTAGAATAGATTTTTGACGATTATGCGCACCATGGCTTGATTATAATTTGGCTAGCACTTATGGAATCATGTTACAATTAGATTTATACAGTGCGCGGAATTGCGTGATTGCAATATAGGAATGGACTGGTGATGCAGCTCGAATCAGGCTTGGTTCAGCCAAACAACGCCAATAAATCGTGGCTGTCGCAGTTCGGGGGCTGGCTGATTGACTTGGTATTCCCGCCTGTATGCGGCTGTGGACGCGTCGATTTTCACTTCTGCGCCGACTGCTTGAAGGCGTTGCGAGGCTGTCAATTTGAGCCGCGAATAGAATCGCAGTTCGCATCCAGCGGCCACTTGGATGGGCTTGCTTCAAGCGGCATTTACGTGGGCATTCTGGCGCAGGCTATTCGAGCCTTCAAATATGATGGCATTCTGGGCTTGGACGCGCATTTGGCGGAGCGCTTGCGGCGGACCTACCAGCAGGCGCAATGGTCGCCAGAGCTAATCATGCCCGTGCCGCTGGCGAATAAACGCCGGAGCGAACGCGGCTACAATCAATCGGAGATACTCGGCCACCGCTTGAGCGCCGCATTGGGTATGCCCTTCCGAAGCGACTTGATGCGCCGCATACGGGAAACGCATCAGCAAACGCGCCTAAACAGCGAGCAGCGGAAGGCGAATGTCGAGGATGCCTTTGCGGCGTCGGACGCGGTCAAGGGGCTGGACCTACTGCTGATTGACGATGTCGTAACCACCGGCTCGACCTTGAGTGAGTGCGCGCGCGCCTTGAAAAGCAAGGGCGCGACAGCGGTTTTCGCCCTCGCGGTGGGGCGCGCTTGACCTGTCTTTTCATTCGGGAAGACAATTGAAAGGCCATTGAAAAGACTCTTGCTTGCATAATCCAAAACTTGTAAGGGCTGTAAGGAAATGGACTGTATTTGTAAGGGAAGACATAAGTGATTCCGAGCGGAAGCTGAAGGGATTCCTCAGATTGCCCGCAAATGGGGGATATTTGCTCAATAAATGAATGATGAGGAGATTGACAATGGACGTCAGCATTAAAGGAGACGGAATCAAAATCACCGAGTCCTTGAATAGATATACGCAGTCAAAAATTAGCAAACTTGACCGTTATTTGCCGAATATCGCTCATGTCGGCGTCGACTTGTCCATCATCCGCACCCACCGTGGCGCTAATCTGGCAATCGCGCAAATCACGGTGCAGCACGCCCGCGGCGCGATACTGCGCGCGGAAGAACGGATGGATATCGAAAACCGCGACACCATCCGTTTTGCGATTAACAAAGCCGTGGACAAGCTGCATCGGCGGATTGACCGATTCAAAAGCAAGCGCATATCCAAGAATCAACGCGTTCGCGAACAATACCGCGCCACGCTTGCCGAGCTTGATATTGCAGAAGATTGGACCCAATCCGAGGCTGGCGATGTTGTCGACGATGCCGCGCCAGCGGAAATTCTGCGGCGCAAGGCGATGGAAATGATCCCGATGACCGAAGAAGAAGCCATCGAACAGCTCGAATTGCTCGACCACAGCTTTTATATGTTCATGAATGCGGATTCCGATCAGGTCAACGTCCTGTACCGCCGCGACAATGGCGGGTACGGCTTGCTGCTTGAGCAGTAGCAAGCCCGCTCTGGCAAGGCTTTAGGACCTGTCCGAAGCATACAATTCAGCCAGGCGGCGATATTTTTGATATTCATACCAAGCCATGAACAGGCACAGACGCAAGCCATGCCAGCCGTCTCGGTAGCCATGTAAAGTTACGAAGCGCCAATAGAACTGGCGCAGCGGCTGCAAGATAAAGTTCTGGAACTTTAGCCTTATGCCCTTTTCATAGAGCATAAGCGCGTCGAAGCGCGCGTAGCGGGCTTGCTTGCTCTTGAAATGAGCGATGTTCTGATAGTTGTAGTGAATAATGGGATTTTCTAGCGTGCCAACAGGACCATCCAGCAGCGCGATTTCGTGGACTTGTCGGCTTGGGTCATAGCGCGCCCGACCCAGCCGCAGCAGTCGTGTTTGGTAATCCGGGTACCAGCCTGCCCCTTTGGTCAATTTGCCAAAGATGAAATTGTGGCGCGGCATTTTCCAACCGGCGAATTCGCTATGCGACAGCTTGCTGCGTATTTCGGCAGCCAAGTCCGCGCTGACGCGTTCATCGGCGTCTACAAATAAGGTCCACTCGTATTCATCATCGGTCTCAGCCTTGCTTTTCTCATCGTTATCGTCTTCGGTTTCGTTTTCAGTCTCATCTTTCACCGCGTCCAGCGCGGCGTTTCGCTGCTCGGCATAATTGACAAAGGCGCGCTGCAAGACATCGACGCCAGCGCGACGCGCGATGGCAACGGTATCGTCGCTGCTATAAGAATCGAAGATCAAGATTCTGTCAGCGAAGCGCAGCGATTCGATGCAAGCCTCAATATGCCGCGCCTCATTATAAGTCAGGACGATGGCAGTCAGTTTCGTCATGAGCGCGCCAAGTCTATCACTTTTTGACAAGCCTCAATCATGTCGCTCATGTCGTCCATGTCGCTCATGTCGCTCATGTCGCTTTGGCTAGCGGGGAAGGTTGTCTTACGCCGCGCCATACCATGGGCGACCAGCTTGCGCGCCAGCCAGCGCTTCCAAGGCTGGTAATGCTTGTCATAAAGCTGCAAGCGGCTCTTCCACAGGTTAAACAGGCTCATGGGCCGCGCTTGCGACGAACTCCCGCCGCCGAGGTGCGTCACGGAAGCCTGCGGCACACAGAATATACGCCAGCCTTGTTCGCGTATCCGCCATTGCCAATCGACTTCTTCACAGTAAATGAAAAACTGTTCGTCAAAGAGGCCAACTTCTTGCAAGACTTCGCGCCGCAGCATCATGGTCGCGCCCAACACGAAATCGACCTCAAATGGCATTGACGCTTCATAGCTCTTCCTTGGGTAGCGCCCGTTAAATGCGCCTTCAATCCAGCGCGGCGGCGTTGGGTAGAGCTCCGACCAGATTTGCCGCAGACCGGGGAAGCGGAATGCGCTGTGCTGGAAGCTGCCATCGCCGAAGCTGAGCCGCGCGCCAACGACGCCATTGCGCTCGTCGGCGAATAGCGCGTCGAAAAGCGCTGATGTCGCGCCCAACTGGCTAATTGTGTCTGGGTTCAAGAGGAAGACTGCGCGCGGCAGGACGGTCTGATAATCGGGATTGTCAAAACCGAGCGAGCGCAGCGCGAGGTTATTGGCGCGCCCGAAACCGATGTTTTCGGCGCAGGTCGTCAAAGTAACAGTAGGGAATGCTTGCCCTATTACAGCAGCCGTCGCGTCAGTCGACGCGCAATCGACTGCTCGGATTTCGTAGCGCAGCGCGCTCGCCGACAGGTCATCCTGCAAGCTGCCCAGCGCGTCGGCGATGACCGCTTCGTTGTTCCAGGTTACGATGATGACCGCCAGATCCATTGTTACTTCACCTGGCTCGAATGTCGATTAATCTGCGGCGGATGCGCCCGGATCGACCAGCATGATCGAGCGCGCGCCGACGTGATTATTGCGCAGGCTTATCGCGACATCTTCGTGAATCAAGCCAGCCCAGCAGTTTTGTGGATTGCGCGCTTCGATAGTTGTCATGCGGACCGCGCCCCAGACTTGCGCGCGTTCCTTCGCCGGCAAGTATAAATAGGTGTTGCCGCTGGCTTCGTCAATGACCTCGACCAATTTATCAGCCGCGGCGATTGCCCAGCGATAGGGATAGCTGGCTTGCGACGTGGCGCATTGAATGCCGATTCTCCATGCGCCCGATTCGTCAAACATGCCCAATGTCGCAGCCTGCTGGTCTTGCTGATAAACCGTGCCCGGCGGTGGACCAGAGGTGCGAATTGGCACATCGCCATAGTTTTCCACAGTCAAACGGAATACCAGCATGTCGCCCTTGGGCACCGTGATTTGCTGGGAATAGGCAAGCGACTCGCTATCTACCGGCAATGGCAGCAGCTCGCCCGCGTTATCCCGCGCTGTAAAATAACGCTCTTCGTAGCGCAAGACATCAAAAGCGACTTCTACGCCAACCGCTTGCGGAGAGATTTCGGCATAAGGTTTGCCGCCCGTCTCGATTATTAAGCTGGCTTCTTGTCGCGCCCGTTGCCCAACGGCGTCCTGGGCCAGCGCCAAAACTTGATATTCGCCGTCCGGGGGTGGGTCAACGCCTAAGTCAATCCCGCCTTCATAGTCATAGCGATGCCGGCCCGCTTCGCCATAGCCGCGTTCTTCGACGCGGGCGGAAATTGGAATGCGGCTGCCGCTTGCATCAACCAAGTATACATCCAGGCTTTCGACATCCGTTTCCAGAAATAAATTGATTTGCACCCGGTCGTCCACGCCATCTTGATTAGGGGAGAAAAGCGTGGGCGACACCGTAAATGTGGACATAACCGGCAAGGGAAAGTCGCCTGGCTGGATATCCAGGCTGCCGCTGGCAGTCATATCTTCGCCAGTCTCGGTCCGCGCCGCAAGCCGCCAAGTGTAGGTTCCCTGTGGCAATAAACGCCGTTCAATATGCCCGGCGACTGATTCGCCATCCAACAGGAAGCCATCCACCACACCGCTGAAGAGCACGCTGTAGGCTGCCGCTTCGCGCGCTTGCCCTTGGCGGAAAAAATAGGTCTTGCCAGCGGCGTCCGTCAAAGATAAGTCGACCCTTGCCGGGCGCGACAAGCGGTATTCAAATACAGCCAGATCGTTTTCACCGTCGGCGTCGGGGCTGATGGAGTCGCGATCGAATCGGGCTTGCATGATTAGCGGCAGAGGCGGCGAAAGAATAATGCCGCCAGCTGCCAGCACTACCGCCGCGCCGAATAAAGCCGCTAGAATCAGCAATCGCGAATGGATGCGCATAGGCTCCACATATTCATTAGTTGGCAGCGCAAAGTATTATCTGTGAATGGCAAAAGCCAAAGCATAGCAAGTCTAGCGAGCGCATGGCATAGCGACAAGACCCGATACTTTACAGCCATGCTAGGATTGGGCTAAACTGACTTACTTGCCCCAGCCGCTCGGCACCAGCGCGAGGGCATGCCGCAGTCGCGCAAGACATTCAGCCAAAGCGCCGCAGGAGCGACTCGCTTCATAATTAGCGATACACGAAGCCAGAGGGAATTCCTTGAACCCACAGCAGAACGAAGATTTCGCAGCGATAAAGAGCGCGCAGCCGGACAGGGATGGCAGTATTCAGTTGCCGCTGCTGATATTGGATGACCAGGTAGTTTTTCCGCAGGTATTGAGTCTGGTGCCCATCACCACAGATGCCAACATGCAGGCAGTGCTCTATGCCAAAGAACATAATCAAACTCTCATCGCTGTCAAACAGCAGCAGGCGGAAAATGGCGAGCAATCCACAAGCGAAATCCACGAAATCGGGACAGAAATCGCGCCCGGGCAACTTTCGGAAGCCTATGGAGAAACCAGACAGCTGCTCGCGCAAGGAAGGCACCGCGTTCAGATTACCGAACTGAACGGGACAGCGCAATTTCTCGTCGCACATGCGCGTGTGGTAGAAGAAGAGCTTGACAATAATGAGCAGGTCGAATCACTTTGTATGTCGCTCTTGGACTTGTTCAAGCATTCAAGCCAGCTCATGGAATCGGCACCGGATAGTGTAATTAAATTCATCCTGTCCCTTAAAGACCCGGGGCAATTATGCGATACCATAGCGGCAATCACTACGCTGAGCCCAGAGCAATTGCAAAAGCTCTTGGAAGAATTCGACATTGCGCAGCGCCTGCAGCAACTGACTGAAGCCATCAGCGCAGAGCTAGAAGACAGCAAACTACACGAAGAAGTTCATAGCCGCCTTCAAGACGAGATCGCCGCTAACCATCGCGAAATGTACCTGCGCGAGCAGATGCGCTTAATCCAACAAGAATTGGGCGATGGCGATATCTTCCAGCAAGAGCTGCGCGAACTATCTGAAAAGATTCAAGCCGCGAATTTGCCGGGCGACATCCACGAAAAGGCGATGAAAGAACTATCGCGCCTCGGCGTTGTGCCGCCGATGTCGCCGGAATCCGGCGTCATTCATACGTACTTGGACCGACTATTGACCCTGCCATGGCATGTTGCCAGCGAAGAAAACCTGGATTTGCGGCATGCGGAGGAAATCCTGGACAGCGCCCACTATGGACTGCGGAAAGTCAAATCGCGCATTATTGAACATATCGCCGTGCGGAAGTTGGCGCGCGACAAAATGAAAAGCCCGATTCTCTGCTTTGTGGGCCCGCCAGGCGTCGGCAAGACGTCGCTCGGCAAGAGCATCGCCGAGGCGCTGGGCTGCAAGTTCCTGCGCATCAGCCTGGGCGGCATCCGCGATGAAGCGGAAATCCGCGGACATCGCAGGACCTATATTGGGTCGATGCCGGGACGCATTCTACAGCAAATGGAACGCGCGGAGACGGTGAACCCCGTGTTCATGCTCGACGAAATCGACAAAATGAGTTCGGACTTCCGCGGCGACCCAGCCTCGGCGCTATTGGAAGTCTTGGACCCAGAACAGAACCAACAATTCATCGACCATTATCTCGAAGTCGCTTATGACCTATCTAAAGTTACCTTCATCACCACAGCCAACGAGCTGTATGGCATCCCCGAAGCCCTGGAAGATAGGCTCGAGGTCATCGAGTTCAAAGGCTATTCCGAGGAAGAGAAAATCGAGATTGCGCGGCGCTTTTTGATCCCGAAGCAATTGCTAGCCAACGGCATATCAGCCGCCGGCATCAGTTTTTCCAAAGCCGCTTTGCAGCACATCATCCGACGCTTCACCTATGAGAGCGGCGTGCGCAACCTCGAACGCGAGATTGCCAAGGTCTGTCGTAAGATTGCGCGCTTGATAGCGTCGCAGCGCAAGCATCCCCGACGCATCAGCCCAAGCGTCGTCGAGACCTATCTAGGTCCGCCGCAGGTACTCGATTCGCGCGTGAATCGCGCCGATGCCATCGGCATTGTCAGTGGCTTGGTCTGGACGCCAAACGGCGGCGACATTCAAATGATTGAAGTTTCGTTGGCAGCGGGCAAAGGCAATATGCTCTTGACGGGACAATTGGGCGATGTCTTGCAAGAATCGGCGCATATTGCGCTCAGCTATTTGCGCTCGCGCGCGCCCGACTTCGATTTGACCGCCGATGATTTTGACAATTACGACATTCATATCCACATGCCAGAAGGCGCTGTACATAAGGACGGTCCCTCGGCTGGCATCACGCTGGCGGCGGCATTGGTTTCCGCCTTTAGCGAATCACGGGTCCGCAGCGATTACGCGCTGACAGGGGAAATCACGCTGCGCGGGCATGTCCTGCCCGTTGGCGGCGTGGTGGAAAAAGTGCTAGCCGCGCGCCGGCGCAAGATACCGCGGATTATTTTGCCCAAAGACAACCAAAAAGACTTGCGCGATCTATCCAATTCGGTCAAGAAAGATGTTTCAATCACATTCATCGAAGACATGCAAGAAGCGCTGGACCTGATTCTGCGCTCGCCGCCAGCGCGCCGCCAACGCGATATCGACATCGAAAAACGCCAAGGCGACAATCCTGGCAGCGACGGCGAATAACATGTGTTCTGAAAGCAAAATTATCAATAATGACACGACGGAGACAATGAATACGAAGGACATAATGAACACAATGGCAAACCTGCGATTGTGCGATTAGGCATCCATTCTGGCTGTAATAGCTTCGACAATCCTCAACATGAGTGCCATAACCCGAAATACCTGTGATATGCTAGGCTTAGACTGCGGCTTCAAGGCAAATTCTTACTCAATTTGACATTGTGTCTTATATGACGCGCATATCATAAACCGCGTCGCTCCTGCGGCGAAAAGGCTTGTTATGTTGTGTGAGCGCGGCAGACTTAATCGCTGCCGCCGAGCGGCTGCACTAAATTATGCAAGCAAACCTAGCGAATAGGCAGACTATGCGAACCCGCTTCGTCAGCGCCTTCTTCGCTTTGATGCTTGGGGCTTGCAGCGCATTTAGCCCACCTAGCCCGACACCGAGCGCGACAGCGACATCCTTGCCAACAGCTTCGCCCAGGCCGATTGATACCGCGACGGCGGCACCGACTTGGACTAAGACAGCGCCCCCCAGCTTGACGCCGACAGCAAGCGCTACCTTCACAGCGACCTTTACCTACACGCCTTCCCCAAGCCCTACAATCACGCCCTACCCCGCCGTCGGCTTCGTTTTTGACAACTGGGACATGGCTGATATCCCGGACAACATCAAAGATGGCATAAATAATCCGATGTTGGTCTTCCTCAATAGCAACAATCAACAGTCGATTGCCAACATTGCAACTGCGCAGCCCAATACCGGCATTCAAACGCTCTATTTTGTGCCGCCAGCCAACCCAGGCGCGCGCATACCCATAATGGAATTGGCCTCGAATACCCGGCTGGAGATATTCCTGGCGAAGCCGGGCAACGCTTTGGCATATATCAAACTAGCTGACCAGCGCGGCAGCGACGGGCTCTATATCCTTGACCTCGCGACCGGCTTTGCTGCCAGAGTCCTGCCCGGCGCTAGCCCTTTGCTGCAGCGGGGCTTATACATCGAGCCAGACTGGTCGCCGGATGGCAGCCATCTGGCTGTATCGGTTGGCACCGGTTACGATATTGACATTTATTTGTACGCCAAAGATGGATCGGGGCGGCGCAATATCACCGACCGCGGGTCTTATGACTGGGCACCGCGCTGGTCGCCTGATGGGCGCTATATCGCATTTCTGTCCGACCGCGCGCATTGCCCCAGTTGGATACCGGGCGAAGTGAATGCCTGCGACGCCAGTAAAATGCCACCACCAAGCGCGGGCAAGGTTTATATTATGGAGCTTGAGACCGACCGCGTAACGCAAGTTAGCGACATTGATGTTTCAGAGCCGCCCTACTGGATAGACGAGCGGCACCTGGCATTCGCTAGCGGGGATCCGCTGGACTTGCTTAATCCGCGGCGGCGGATTTGGCGGGCGGACATCGCGACGGGCAGCGTGATAGCGGTCCAGCCAGCTGGCGGCAGCCCTAGCGCCAGCTACTTGTCCGAAGCCTGGTCGCCCGATGCGGAAACCCTTCTAATGCAAGTCGCCGATGTAAGCAATCAGTTGGTCTTGATGACCGCCGACGGCGGAATCCTGCGCCAAGATACCACGCTGGAATTCCCGCGATTTGGCATGTCCGCGGCTTGGTCGCCGGATGGACAGCGCATCGCCATCGGCGGCACGGCGGGACAATGTCCATACGGCGCGCGCGTCAAAGCGGCGGATTACAGCAATATCGCCTCCGGCAATCCGCCGCCCAGCATGTGCGACCCCGTGTTCTCTCCAGACGGTCAATATATTGCCTTCAGCGGCGTGAACCCGCGCGTCGATGGCCGGAAAGATGTCTACGTTGCCAACAATAATGGCTTTGGCAGCGTTAATATGACCGCGGCGCTGCGCGGGCAGATGGAGCTCTTAGGCTGGGTCGGCGGGTCTCCCTAGCCGAAATAGCCGTCAAATGTTATGGTTGCGCCGATTCGGTTATTTCCGACTGCGAACATCAACGAAGAATTGCGAAGAATGGAAGCATTCAATAAGGAGCATCCATGTCCGAATTTGATGACCAGGTCGCGCTTGTTACCGGTGGCAGCCGCGGCATCGGGCGCGCGATATGCCTGGAACTGGCTGCGCGCGGCGCATTTGTGGCGGTGAATTATCGGCAAAGCGCGACCGCTGCCGAAGACCTGGTTGAGGAAATCAGCGCGGCTGGTGGCGCGGCGCAAGCCATGCAAGCCGATGTCGGCGACGCCGACCAGGTGCAAGCGCTGTTTAAGGCATTGCTGGCGCAGCGCGGCCGCATCGATATATTAGTGAACAATGCCGGCATCACAGCGGACAATGTCATCATGCGCTTGAAGCCGAGCGACTTCGACGCCGTCATCGCGACCAACTTGCGCAGCGCCTGGTTATGCTGTCGGGCAGCCGCGCGCGGCATGATGCGCAAGCGCAGCGGGACCATCATCAATATCACCAGCGTGGTAGGCGTCGCCGGCAACGCCGGGCAGAGCAACTACGCCGCGAGCAAAGCCGGTATGGTTGGCATCACCAAGTCTTTGGCGAAGGAACTTGCCGCACGCGGCATCCGCGTCAACGCGGTCGCGCCGGGCTTCGTGGAAACCGATATGACCGCCGATTTGAGCGCCGAGCTGCGCGAGCGAGCCATTGCTGCGATTCCCCTAGGCAGAATGGGCAAGCCGCATGATATTGCCAAGACGGTCGCGTTCCTAGCTTCTGCCGACGCCGCGTATATCACCGGGCAAACGATAATCGTTGATGGCGGCATGGTTATGTAAGACCTTGTTGCCCCCTATGCCCCAGGCCATTGGCCTCAAATTCCATTTCATCACAGCGCGCGCAAAACACCGCCGCCCGGCGGCAATTCAAATTTGATATGCTTTCGCGGCGCATTCGCAGCCTTTATTATGAAATGATCGCCCTGCCCCATGGCAATCGCAGCAAATAATTTTTCCCCCGTGGCAGCAAAGGGCGCGTAGACACTGCGGTTCAATCGCCCAGGATATGGCAGCCAAATCCATGGGCGAACCAAGTCCCGCCCTTACAATTTGTCCATTTGATGTAAAACGACCGTTATGAATTATGCTGCGATTCCCCTGTACTGACCCGTAATGACCCATATAGCCTTACTTTCTTTATGTTATATTTGCCCATAGTCATGAAAGCCCGACTCTAGACAAAAAGGAGCAGAGCATGAGCAGTATTTTTTCGAAAATCATCGCCCGCGAGCTGCCATCCGACATCGTTTACGAAGATGATTTGGTGATTGCCTTCCGCGACATTCAGCCGCTGACGCCAGTGCATGTATTGATCGTCCCCAAGCGAGAAATTCCTACGGTCAACGATGTATTAGCCGAAGATGAAGCGGCGCTGGGCAGGATGTTCACGGTCGCGGCAAAAATCGCCAGTGCCGAAGGCATTGCCGAGGATGGCTATCGCTTGATGGTGAATTGCAACAAGCACGGCGGGCAGGAAGTCTTCCACCTGCACATGCACTTATTTGGCGGGCGCAGCCTTGGACCGGTGCTGGTGCGGCGCAAGAAGTAAGCGCAAGGCAGAAGCCAAGCCACTAAGCGTCGCTTATTTCTGTGGCTTCCGCGGCTTGCTGCGGCGCTGGCGCTTGAACGGATTCATTCGCTGTAACGGTCGCTTCCGTCGCTTCCATTGCAACCGTCGCATCCGCATTTTCATCCGTCGCATCCACATTTTCATGCGCCGCGTCGGTAGCGGAGTCATTCAAGTTGGACTTGGCTGTCTTATCGGATTCTTCTGGGCTGTCGTCTTCTGCGGCATCAGCCGATTCATCGTCCGCTTCCGATTGCTGCGCGCCGCTTGATGCAGCGGATTCTTGCTCCGAGACCGCTTCCGCTGCCGGCGATTGCGAGTCTGTTTCCGCATCTTGCTCGGCATCTGGGGCGGGAGCGCCTCCAGTTTCCGCGTCGTCCATTTCCGCGTCCATTTCCGCTGTCAGGTCTTCTGGCGGCTCTGTGGGCATGCCCCAATCCTTAGGCGTGGCGTCGTCAATCGCTTTGATGATTTCGCTCGTTGCTGGGACGCCGCCCGCTCGCTCCGATGTGATGGTCACGCCATTGACTTGCACGGTTGGCGTACCAGTAACGTCCTCAGCCATCGCGCTGGTTAGGGTAGCGGAAATCGCCGCCGAGTTGAAGCAATTGGTCAGCGTCGCAGTGTTCAGGCCCAAGCCCTCGGCCCCTGCTAGCAGTCGGTTTTGCGAATATGCAGTATTGGCATAACGCGTTTGCCAATCGAAGAGCACGTCGTGCATCTCCCAGAACTTGCCTTGCCGCCCCGCGCACAAAGCAGCCCGCGCCGCGCCCTGGGCATTGGGAATCGAGCCAGTCTGCATGGGCACAAAGGTATAAAGCGCCTGGCCCGCTCGGACAGTATCCAGAATCGCCTCGAATGAATCGCTATGCAGCGCTTCGCAGCCCGGGCAGGCGAAGCTGGCGTACTCGTCCAAGGTAACTGGCGCATCCAAATCGCCGAGCTGCGGATAGCCCTCAACCGAGAAGGATTGGGTAATGCCGTCGTAACGCTCGCTTAAATCTGATGGGATATATGCCTCAACTTGTTGATTGGAAACGATTATCATCGCCATTGCCACAATCGCGACAATAACAATCGCCACGAGCAACAAGGACCAACGATTTTGTCGGCGCTGCCTTTGACGGCGCTGCCTGGCTTCCCGTGTACGATTCGATTTTTTTGCCATATCCATCATCCTCTTGCTGTGGCAAAGACCCCGCGCTGAATATGACCAGAGTCTAATGCACAGTCGACGGTTTGTAAAAGGACAAGTATCAGCTTATCAGGTTTGCGCTGCGGCTTGCTTGACAATTCTTATATATTTCGTAATACTGTATTCATGCTTTCATTCTCTTGCTAATCCGCAGCCAGCGCATACATCAAGGAGAATGGGCAAATACCTCACGAATAGAGTTTAGCAGAGTTTAGAAGGAGGCTTGCCATGCCAGCGAACATAACGCAACATTACCCCCCCCCCCCCCCCCCCCCCCCGAAAATTTGTTCTAGTCTCTCCGCCAAATAATCCAACCCTCAAGCGATTCAATCATGGCAGCCGCGCTATGGTTAAGAAATTGCTTTTCTTGTTCATCCTAGCGGCATTGTTCTTGCCGGCCGCGGTCATCGCTTCCGCCCAAGGCATCACCGCTATGCCCGAAATCACAGCCACTTCGTCAACCCGCTTCGATTTTAGTATGCCGATCCGTCAAATTCAGGATATCAGCGTCAGTAATAATTTCTATCCTAGCCGCCCCCGGCCTGGCAATGATAGAGGCTGGGTATATGACTTTGTGGCAAAAGCCTTCGCCGCCGATGGTTCGTTCATACAATGCACAACGAATGAGCCCGCGAGGGTTGCCCAGGATGAAAATGATAGAAGCCAGCACAGCCTCCGCACAGGATTCTGCTCCGGCTTGCGTGCGGGCACAAACTACACCTTGTCGGTGCGCGTGCATGGCAGATCGGTGCGACGCTCGACCAGAACCGGGTACCAAGTGTACGTGGACTATCCCACAGTCCAAGTGCGCACCGCTAGCGCCAGCAGCGGTGCCAGGCCGGGTGCCATCAGCGATCTTCGGGTAATTACCGGATTTGATGTGGTCGATGGATTTCTTTGCTTAAACTTCCGGCGAGCCAATAACGCCGCCTACTACGAAGTCAATTTTTATGTGAGCAGCGAGGGCAATAGCAATATCTGGGAGGGCATAGGGGAAATACGGATTCCATCGGAGTGCGGTAATCATAACACTTCTGATGATTCTCGATATCTGTCTGCACTGTACGCTCCGTTTCACAACACCGAGTATGTCATTCAACTGCGCGCGGTATCTGCGGACGGCTTGGTAGGACCCACTGCCACCACGCGGATACGCACGGGGAAATACCAATATAACCCAGCCCCCTTCCCGGACAACGCGCTTGAGGTCAGCAATATCAGCCACAACAGCTTCAAAGTCAGCTGGCCCAATCACAACCGCAACGAGAATTATGCCGAAGGTGCTTCGCGAACGACGAGCTATCGCGCCCGGCTGATGACCGCTATGGGATTCATCGGCGGCTGGAAGACGCAGAGCAAATCCTACACCTTCACCGGCTTGGATCCCGAAACCGCCTATGTGGTGGAAATCTGGGCGATAGGCAAGGATATGACTTTCACCACTTCTTCGGGCCAGAAGACGGTGACAACAGCGGCAGCGCCCGAGCCCCGCAGCAGCAGCAGCCCGCAGCAGTCTGAGCCGCAAGGCAATAGCCAAGGCTCGCCCGGGGATCAAGACCCGAACAATCAAGGCGGTGTCAGTGCTGGGACGGGCAGCCCGCAGCAATCCGAGCCGCAAGGCAGCCCGCAGCAGGCACCGCCACCACTAACAAATACACCCGTCCCGCCACCGACGAATACGCCGGTGCCACAAAGCTATAGCGTGCCGAACAGCCTCATCCAAACTGTACGGGACTATTACGATGAGAATGTCGCAGCCGGCCGCACTGGCAATAACTGGCTGCGGGTATTGATCGCTTTTGGTGCCGAGACGCATGATTCGCTGACGCCGATGGCTGCAGCTGAAGCCCGTGAACGCGTGAGCAGGTGGGGTGGCTGGCGGCCAATCGCCGAGGCACTGGAGCAGCTGGAAGGCTAAGCCGCGCCAAGGTAGGTGCCCAGGTAATAGACGGGGCAGAGACCAGACAATCAAAATTTTAACAAAGTTCTAGGGGCGAGCCACGGGACTCGCCCCTGCGATTCCTAAATTGGATGAAAGACGCGACTGTTATTTTTATGCCATTGAGCCCCTGAATAGCAGCAGCAGCAGCCCCTGGCGCGGCGCGGATGCCGGCTTTGGGGTGAAAACAATCTTGATACCCCGCGCCAACAGCTCGCAGGATACTTTGTGCCGGATGAATTCGAGCAAATCACCGCCGCGCTGACGCGCGCCCTTCGCTTAGCCTATGGCATAGCAAAATAAAATACGCTTGCCCTGCGACAGTCCTGCGATAAGCCTGCGATTGCGCTGCGGGTGCATAGACATAGACCGGCGGGATAGGGGCAGTTTTTCAACAGCGGCCATCCTAGCGCGTTCATCCTAAACGTCCACTAAACGTGCATCCCAGCAAATTGTATCAATTTGGGCTTTTGGCATTGTATTGCAAGCGCAGCACATACACTCGCTCGCAGACAAACGGTAACATCGCGCCAAGAATTCTGGTAGAATGCGCCATTGACAGGTGCGGCGCATTTGCGCGCCTTGGTTACTTGAATGAACATTGATTGCAAAATGAATGAAAATGATTGAATAATGAGGAGTCAGTCAATTAGTCACAAAGGAAGAGCCAATGAGCGACGTTTTTGGAGCGCGCGGCAGATTTGATACGGGCAATGGCGAGGCGGTCATTTACCGCTTAGGCGAACTCTCGCGGCGCGGCGTCGGGCGCGTTGACGCCCTGCCCTTCAGCATCAAGATTCTGCTGGAAAACGCGCTGCGCAATCAGGACGGACGGCATTTTACAGCCGACGATGTCGAGAACCTGGCGACTTGGGATGCCAATAATCCCAATCCAGTCGAAATCCCATTTAGTCCGGCGCGGGTGATTTTGCAGGATTTCACAGGTGTGCCTTCGCTTGTAGATCTGGCGGCGCTGCGCAGCGCGATGGCGCGCATGGGCGGCGACCCGCAGAAGATCAACCCGACTGTACCGGTGGATTTGGTCATCGACCATTCGGTACAGGTCGATTATTTCGGCCAGCACGATGCCATCGCCCGTAATGCGGAAATGGAATTTGTGCGCAACCGAGAACGTTATGAATTCTTGCACTGGGGGCAGAAAGCATTCGAGAACCTCAAGGTCGTGCCGCCGGCGACGGGCATTGTGCACCAAGTCAATTTGGAATTCCTGGCAAAAGTGGTGCAGCTTTACGATGACCCCAAGGGACAGGGAAAAGTGGCGCTGCCAGACAGCCTGGTCGGCACGGACAGTCATACCACGATGGTGAATGGCTTGGGCGTGCTGGGCTGGGGCGTCGGCGGCATCGAGGCGGAAGCAGCCATGTTGAGCCAGCCCATCTATATGCTGATGCCCGAGGTGGTCGGCTTCAAGCTGATGGGGCAATTGCCCGAAGGCTCGACAGCCACGGACCTGGTACTCGTTGTTACGCAGATGCTGCGCCAACAAGGCGTGGTCGGCAAGTTCGTTGAATTTTATGGACCCGGGCTGAGCAGCATGTCCCTGCCCGACCGCGCGACCATCGCCAACATGGCTCCCGAATATGGGGCGACCATGGGTTTCTTCCCGGTCGATGACGAAGTTATCAGTTATCTGCGTCGTACCGGCCGCGACGAAGCCACAGCGCAATTGGTCGAGCGCTATTGCAAGGAACAGGGTCTATTCCGCAGCGACAACAGCGGCGACCCCGAATACAATGACAACCTGGAACTGGATTTGGGCACAGTCGAGCCAAGCGTGGCAGGTCCCCTGCGCCCGCAAGACCGGGTGCTGGTGAAAGATTTGAAGCCCAGGTTTAACCAAGCCCTGACCGCGCCCCTGGGTCCACAGGGTTTCGCACTAGCGGCGGATCAACTGGACAGCGCCGGCAGCTACCGCAGCAATGGCGACCAAGCCGACCTAAAGCACGGCTCTGTGGTTATCGCCGCGATAACCTCCTGCACCAATACCAGCAATCCCTCGGTGATGGTGGCGGCCGGTTTGCTGGCGAAAAAAGCCAATGAACGCGGCATGAAGCGCAAGCCCTATGTCAAGACCAGCCTGGCACCCGGCTCCAAAGTGGTCACGGAATATCTGGATAAAGCGGACTTGACGCAGCACTTGGAAGCGCTCGGTTTTCATACCGTTGGTTATGGCTGCACAACCTGCATCGGCAACAGCGGTCCGCTGCCCGAGGCCGTGCGCGCGGCGATACAGCAAGCCGATATTGTCGCCGCATCGGTTTTGAGCGGTAATCGCAATTTTGGCGGCAGAATTGGACCCGATGTGCGCGCCAATTTCCTGGCTTCCCCGCCTTTAGTCGTCGCTTATGCCTTGGCTGGCACCGTCGATATCGACCTCAGCCGCGAGCCGATCGCCCATGACCGCGATGGACATGCTGTCTATCTGCGTGATATTTGGCCCTCGCAGAGCGAAATTGTAGCCACGCTGCAGGATAGCCTGGATTCGCAAATGTACGTCGAGCAATACGGCAATGTCTACGAAGGCAACGAGGCTTGGAACGCGATACCAAGCACTGACGAAGCGGTCTACGAATGGCAAGCGGACAGCACCTATATCCAGGAACCGCCTTTCTTTATTGACCTCGCGCATGAGCCCCCGCCAATCCAAGCCATCACCGGCGCGCGCGTCATGGTCAAGGGCGGCGATTCGGTAACGACCGACCATATCTCCCCGGCCGGCGCAATCGCCATCAACGGTCCCGCCGGGCAATACCTGCTGGAAAATGACGTGAGCCCGCAATACTTCAACAGCTTCGGTTCGCGCCGCGGCAACGACCGCGTGATGACAAGAGGCAGCTTCGCCAATGTGCGCTTGCGCAACCTGCTCGTGCCAAACAGCGAAGGCGGCGTAACATACTACCTGCCGACAATGGAAGAAATGTCGATATACGACGCGTCGCTAAAGTACCAGGCTGATGGCACACCCCTGATTGTGCTCGCTGGGAAAGACTATGGCATGGGCTCATCGCGTGATTGGGCGGCAAAAGGCACGCTGCTCTTGGGCATCCGCGCGGTAATTGCGGAAAGCATCGAGCGCATTCACCGCAGCAACCTGGTGATGATGGGTGTGCTGCCGCTTGTCTTCGCCGACGGCGCATCTTACAAGTCGCTTGGGCTGACCGGCCACGAGACATTTGATATTCCCGTCGCCGACGACATCCAACCCATGCACAGGTTGACGGTCCGCGCAACCGACGACAATGGCAGCCAGACGCACTTTGATGTCATCGCGCGTCTCGATTCCCCTGTAGAAGTCGACTACTACCGCAATGGCGGCATTCTGCAGACGGTCCTGCGGAACTTCCTCGCCGATTAGGGCAATTTGCTGCAAAAGTGATTTGCGGACAGCGCGTCATTTGGCGCGCTGTTTTCTTTTTTGGCTTCATCTAGTCTTCATCATAGTCTTCACTTAGGCTTCATTATGGACTTCCTACTTGGCTTCCTTCTGGGCTTCCTTGCCGCCACAAGCGCCGAAGCCCGCGCGTCATTTGCTGTTGCAAGCGTCACGGTTTAGCGATAAGGTTGCAGATTAGATTATCCCCACCCGACGGAGCGCCATACATGTACCCTTTGCGGACGAGTCACAGGCTGACCCTTACCATCTTCATCACGCAGAGCCTGATGTCCGCCTCGCAAATTGCCATCCTCACCCTGCATTCCATTGCCGCCGGCATCCTGGGCGGCGGCGACAGCGCGGCTGGCATGCCGACAACAGTGGTAACATTTTCGCATTCAATCATGGCTTATGCCTTCGGCATTTATATGGGGCGCTTTGGACGGCGCATGGGCTTGAGTACCGCTTACACTTTTGGCGCGATTGGCGGCGTCTTGGGCACGATTGCGGTGCTCAACGGCAACTTCTTGCTGTTGCTGTTCAGTTCCGCCTGCATGGGCAGCGCGCGCGCCGGTGCCCAGATGAGCCGATTTGTGGTCGGGGAGATGTTCCCGGCAGATAAGCGCGCGCAGATGATCGGGCGGATCGTCTTTGCCGGCACCATCGGTGCCATTTTTGGTCCCGCGCTGATTGAACCAGGCACGCGCTTGGCTGGCGCGCTCGCGCTTGATTTGGCAAGCGGACCCGCCATCGCCAACGCCGACTTTGCGCGGGCATTTATGCCAGTTGCCGATTTCCGCCAAGGCTTGACGACGGGACCCTGGGTGATGGCTTTTTTCATCTATGGCTTGTCCGCCCTAATCAGCATCATATTTCTGCGCCCAGAACCGGCGCTGGTCGCGCAACAATATGCCTTCCAAAGCAAGCAGCAGGAGCAAGCGGATACTCAGCATAAGCTCAAGGACCTGCTGCGGCTGCCCAATGTGCAGCTGGCGATACTGTCGATGCTGATATGTCAAACGGTGATGAGCACCTTGATGACAATCACGCCTTGGCACATGCACCGCGCGGACCATGGCAACACAACAGTCTCCTTGGTGATTTCGGTGCATGTCTTGGGCATGTTTGGGCTATCGGCCGTGACCGGCTGGCTGATTGATCGCTATGGGCGGATTCCCATGATGGTTGTGGCGGCATTGACCTTGGTTGCAGCAACAATCATCGCGCCGCTGTCGACGCAATTGCCTTATCTCTTGCTGGGCTTGTTCTTGCTGGGCTTGGGCTGGAACTTCGGTTATATCGCCGGATCATCCATGCTTGCCGACGCCCTGAGCGGCTCCGACCGAACGCGCGTGGCTGGATTTAACGACATGCTGGTGGCATTTTGCGCCGGGCTCGGCACATTAAGTTCGGGCTTCCTGTATGGATTGGGGGGGTTCTTGCTGGTCAGCATCGGCGGCGGTTTGCTGGCGCTGCTGCTGCTGGCGCTGGTGCGACAGCTGTCCGGGAGGCAATTTGCCTTGGGTGCCGGTTAGTCCACCGGTTAGTCCAAAGAAACGCTTCATTATTCATTCAACACAATCCATTCAACACAAAATTCACCACAAAGACACAATAGACACAGAGAAAAACGTTTATTACATGCAGCGATTGCCCTGCCAGCTAATCCCCCTGCGCTTGCCGCAGCAAGAAATTCTGCTCCACAATTGCCAGCCAAGCCAGACCGATAATCAAAGTCGAGCCGCTATAAGCCAGCGCCGTGACAATCGAATTGGCGATGGGGATGTTTTCCAGGAATTCGCTCAAGAGCGCTTGAGCGAGGCGAATGCCAACATAACCGGCTATGCCGCCGCCTAATACAAGCACGCCCGTCGTTTGCAGCATGCGCGCTAGGTCTTGCCGCGATAGGTCTTGGTCAAAATACTTGCGGTAAATATCCAAGCACATCCAGGCATCGGCAATCGATATGCCCAGTTGTTTCGCCAATTCCAGCGCTGGTCCCGGCACCGCGCTGGTCAATGCCGCGCCGCCGCTCGTTTGCGTAATCTTCAGGAAGGCTTCGTAGCGCTTCTTCTTGAGCATAGCCTGGTCAAGCGCCATCGCTATTCAATGTCTTTCTACTCGCCTTGCTCTATGCTAGACTGCTAACCCTAGCATACGCAAATGGCGGAAGAGATGCAAATCACAATATACACCGATGGCGCTTGCGACATTCACGCGCCCAACAAGCCCGGCGGCTGGGCGGCCATTTTGTGCGCGGTCGACGACAGCGGAGATGTGCTCAAAGAGACGGTCCTCAGCGGCGGCAGAGAAATGACCACCAATAACCAAATGGAACTGACCGCGGTCATTGAAGGCCTGGATGTCCTGACGAATCAAGCAAAAGTGACTATCGTCAGCGACTCGAAATATGTCATTGACATCGCCACAGGTGCAAAAAAGAGCCGCCAGAACGGCGATTTATGGCAGCGTTATTTTGAATTGGCGCAAAATCATCATATCAAATGGCGATACATCGCTGGCCACTCGGGCCACCTCTATAACGAGCGCTGCGACCGCATCGCGGTGGCGGAAAAAAAGCGCTTGTCGCGCCCCAAAGCGGATGCGGCAGCCCTCGCTATTCAAAGCGATATCCAAGTCTATCTGGCGACTAGAGTTGCGCCGCAGCGGAAAAAAGTGGCTTGGTCCGCTGTTGCAGTTGGCGAAGAAACAATACAAGACTGTGGCGAAGCACTGGCGAACACAAGTGAATTGGAAGCCGTGCTCATCGCGGCGCAAGCCTGCCTGGCAGCGCTGCCAGCCGACCGCAGCGTAACCGTGCTCACCGCGCAGGAATACCTCCCCAAGGGCATGAACCAATGGATTGACAAGTGGACAAAAAAGAGATGGACGACGCAAGCGGGCAAGCCAGTCAAGCATCAGAACCATTGGCGGGCGCTGCTCGAGCTCTCGCAGGCGCGCGCGGTGGCATTTGTATTTGTCAAATCGCGCGCGGACAATCCGCATTTTCAGCGCGCGACTGACATGGCGCGGAAGCTGCTCGAAGGCGCGGACTAAAGCAGAATGTGTTATAGTTAGGCGATGTTTGCCGAGGTGAAATAGGAAGCGATTTATGCCCAGTTACGCGAAGCGCGTCGAACCTTTCGGAACAACCATATTTACCGAAATCAATCAGCTTGCCGCCCAACACCAAGCGGTTAATTTGGGCCAGGGCCGACCCGATTTTGACGGTCCGCAAGCGATCATCGACGCGGCAGTCCAGGCATTAAATGGCGACAGCGCCAATCAATATGCGCCCAGCCCCGGTTTACCCAGTTTGCGCGAAGGCGTGGCTAGGCATGCTGGTGTCTTTTACGGGCTCGATGTTGATGCCGAAAGCGGCGTCATCGTAACAGCGGGCGCGACGCAAGGGGTGTACAGCGCCATCATGGGCTTGGTCGACCCCGGCGACGAAGTGATCGTCATCGAGCCATATTACGACAGCTATGTGCCCGGTGTGCAAATGGCCGGTGGCATACCCGTCTATGTGCCCATGCACCCGCCCAACTGGACCTTTGACGAAGCGGAATTGCGCGCCGCCTTCAACCACAACACCAGAGCCATTTTGCTGAACACGCCTAACAACCCGACTGGGCGCGTCTATACCCGCGCCGAACTGCAACTGATTGCCGACCTGTGCATCGAGCACGATGTCATCGTGATTTCCGACGAGGTTTATGAACATCTGATCTTCGAGGGACATCAGCACATCGCTATCGCGTCGCTGGATGGCATGTTCGAGCGCGTGGTAACGGTTGGCAGCGCTGGCAAGACATTTGGCATGACTGGCTGGAAAATCGGCTGGGTCTACGGGCATCCAGAGTTGATAACCGGGGTATGGCGCGCGCACCAGTTTATCACCTTCGCGACCAACCACCCTAGCCAGCAAGCTGTCGCTTACGCTTTCACATTGGGCAACAGCTATTACGAAGAGTATCAGGCGCTGTATACGCGCAAGCGCGAATTAGTCATGCAGGTGATTGACGCGGCTGGCATGTCTGCGATTCAGCCAGAAGGCACCTACTTCATCATGGGCGATTTTTCCGATGTCTTTGACGGCGATGATGTGGCTTTCTGCCGCTATTGCATCGAGCGCATCGGCGTCGCCACAATACCGCCGTCGGCATTCTTCAGCGCCAGGCACCGCCACCATGCCGAAAATCACGTCCGCTTCGCATTTTGCAAGAGCGACGAGACCCTGGAGCGGGCGGCGCAGCGCATGCGCAAACTGCGTTCAGGCTAATTCGGATTATTTATTCGGATTGCAGCGCGCGAATTGCCCAACATTCTCATAATTTCGTCGAGCAATTCTATAGACAAGTGAAATATGCAATGATATAATTCATTGCATCAGTATATTGATGGTATTCATCTGACGAATGAGCGGCATAAACCTCGGTTCCGATTTCTTGAATTACATCGTGCGGCAAGGTTTCCAACCGGGCGACCGCTTGCCGTCTATCCAGGAGTTGACCACCGACTCGCATCTTGATATGAGCGCCAACAAGGTGCGCGAGCAGTTGGAGGTGGCGCGGACCCTGGGCTGGGTCGAGGTGCGTTCCAAGCGCGGCACGCGCGTCAAGAATTACGCTTTCACGCCGGCGGTGCGACTCAGCGCGCTCTATGCCATGGCTTGCGGGGAAAGCTTCGAGTCCTTCGCGTCTTTGCGCAGACATGTGGAATCCGCCTATTGGAACGAAGCCTGCGCTTTATTGCGCGCAGAAGACCTGGATGTTATGCGCGCTTGCATCGACAGCGCCAACGAGAAGCTGGATTCGCCACCTATCCACATCCCAAATCCCGAACACCGCCGCTTTCATTTGACCGTCTTCAAGCATTTGGACAATACCTTTGTTCTGGGCATTCTTGAAGCCTATTGGGATTTGTACGAGGAAGTCGCAATCAACCGATATATGGATTACAGCTACCTGCGGCGGGTATGGGATTATCACGCCCTCATTTTGCGGCAGATTGAAAACAATCGCTTCGACGACGCGCGCTTGGCTTTTATCGAGCATACGCGGCTGCTTCGTCATAAACTTGGCAATGCCGATATGGAAAATGCCTCTATGGATATGGCAAGAGGCTAATTTCGGACATACTTCGGACATACTGTTGAAGGGAAGAACTTGACCATGTTGTCAGAAAGGAGTCGCGCGCAAATTGCTGCGCGAAAGCTATGGCGATAAACGTACAGTCTCAACCAAAGGTAGTAAAAAGCGAGCCAGTGATTAACGACTTCGCCTTTTCGGTCGCGACCAAGAACGGCTCTGGCAGCCAAACCTCGAATAACTTGTTGGTGATGTCGCTATTTCGCATGGGCATTCCAGTCAATGGCAAGAACTTGTTCCCTTCCAACATCAAGGGGCTGCCTACCTGGTATACCATCCGCGCCAGCAAAGACGGTTATACGGCGCGCAAAGCAATAACAGAAATCGTAGTCGCATATAACAACAGCACCGCCACCGAAGATGTCTCCAACTTGCCGCCCGGCGGCGTCTGCATCACGACGGACAAGATCGCCCGTGTCATCAAACAGCGCGATGACATCTCCTATTACGAGATTCCCGTCGCCGCGCTAATGAAGCAGACCAATGTACCCTCCGCCTTTCGCAAGCGCGTCGAGAACATGACCTATGTCGGCGCGGTCGCCAAGCTATTCGATATCCCGCTGGATGTCATCTACGATGTCTTGCTGTCCAACTTCAAGGGCAAAGACAAACCGGCGAAGATGAACCACGATGTCGTGAAGCTGGCTTATGATTGGACCGCCGAAAACATTGACAAAACCGATCCCTACCGCTTCGAAAGCATGGATGGCACAACCGGCAAAATCATGATGACGGGCAATGACGCCGGCGCGCTGGGCGCAGTATTTGGCGGCGTCAATGTTGTTGCATGGTATCCCATTACGCCATCCACCAGCTTCGTCGACGGCATCATCAGTTACCGCCATCTGCGCCAAAACGAGAACAAAGAAAACACCATCGCTATCGTGCAGGCAGAAGACGAATTGGCGGCGGCGGGCATCATCACCGGGGCCGGCTGGGCGGGCAGCCGCGCGCTGACCTCGACCAGCGGTCCCGGCATTAGCCTGATGTCGGAATTCGCCGGACTTGCCTATTTTGCCGAGATTCCCGCGGTCTTTTGGAATATCACGCGCATGGGACCTAGCACCGGCTTGCCCACCCGCACCAGCCAAGGCGACCTGCTCTTCACGCATTTCCTGGGTCATGGCGACAGCCGACAACTGTGCCTGCTGCCGGGCAACCTGCAAGAAGCCTTTGAGTTCGGCTGGAAATCCTTTGACCTGGCGGAAGCCTTGCAGTCGCCGGTTTTTGTCATCAGCGACCTTGACCTGGGCATGAACAATTGGCTGTCCGAGCCTTTCGTCTATCCCGACCAGCCAATCAACCGCGGCAAGGTGCTTGATGCCGAGCAGCTCCAGACATTCATTGACGAGCACGGCAAGTGGGGACGTTATATGGATGTCGACGGCGACGGGATTCCCTATCGCACCGTGCCTGGCACCGATCATCCTTTGTCGGCATTTTTCACGCGCGGCACGGGCCATGACGAATTCGCGACATACAGCGAGCGCAGTGATGATTGGGTTGATAACATGCTGCGACTGCGCCTCAAAATGGATACCGCGCGCGAATTGCTGCCGCAGCCCATCATCGACGACAGCAGCGGATCGGACATCGGCATCATCACCTTTGGCACCAACGAAGACGCCGTGCGCGAAGCGCGCGACTGGCTGGCGAGGGATGGCATCCCAACCGATTATTTGCGCGTGCTGGCTTTGCCGCTGGCCGCGGCCGTGGGCGATTTCATCCATTCTCACCAGAGCATTTTTGTCATCGAGAACAATTTTGATGGCCAGCTTAATCAACTGCTGCACATCGAGAGTCCCGAGGACATATCGCACGTTCGTTCCCTGGCGCTAGGCGATGGTCTGCCCATGACGCCGAGCTGGATCTATCATAACTTGAAAGAACAGGAAGGTTAATCATGCCACCTCGCGTCAATCGCTTAGGCTTGAGACGAAATGAATACAAGGGCCGTCCCAGTACGCTCTGCCCTGGCTGCGGGCACGATTCAATCTCGAATCAGATCATCAGCATTGCCTATGAAATGGGCATCGAGCAGCACAAATTCATCAAAGTTAGCGGAATCGGCTGTTCGAGCAAGACGCCTGCGTATTTCTTGGGGGGATCGCACGGTTTTAACGCTTTGCATGGCAGGATGCCGTCAGTGGTAACTGGCGCGCTCTTGGCAAATAAAGAATTATCCTGCATCGCCGTCAGCGGCGATGGCGACAGCGGCTCTATCGGCATGGGGCAATTCAAGCATGTTATCCGCCGCAATGTGCCTTTTGTCTACATCATCGAGAACAACGGCGTGTATGGATTGACCAAGGGGCAATTTTCCGCGACGGCGGACGAGGGTCAATTCCTGAAATACTATGGCTTGAACGAAATGCCGCCGATTGATCTCGCCATGGAAGCGGTGATTTCCGGCGCGTCCTTCGTGGCGCGCAGCTTTAGCGGCGACGCCAAGCAAGTTCAAGCGCTATTAAAGGCGGCGCTCCTGCATCAAGGCACAGCGGTACTCGACATCATCAGCCCCTGCATCACTTTCAACAATGCCGCCAGCTCCACCAAGAGCTATCCCTACGGCAAAGACAACGAGATACCGCTGCACGAGATTCAGATCCTCGCCCCGGATTATGTAGACGAGAAAGACGAAATCGAAGTCGGCGACTATGACATCATCGATGTCGAAATGCACGACGGCAGTTATATTCGGCTAAAGAAACTGGACAACGATCACGACCCGCGCAATCGCCGCATGGCAATTGATGTGCTAGAGCAATCCATGCGCGAGCAGATCTTCTCCACTGGCTTGATATATTACGAGGAGCCGCGTCCCACGCTGGCGGATACGGAAGACTTGGTGGCGACGCCGCTGGCGCAGCTGGGCAGTCCGCAACTGCGCCCCCCGAAGGCGACACTTGATGGAGTTATGCGAAGTCTGATGGCGGGCTGACGACAGTTCCAGTAATAAAGAGAATAGAGACCTGGACAAGAAGCAGGTCTCTGTTCTGGCTTCTAAATCAATACTTGGGCATATCGGGGTCAATCTCGTCCGCCCAAGCCAAGATGCCGCCTTCGACGTTGAACATCTTGTCCAAGCTATATCCGACTTCCGATAAAAACGCGATGCTGTCGGCGCTGCGCTTGCCCGAACGGCAGTGGACATAAAGCGTTTTGTCCTTGGGCAATTCCCCCAGCACTGTTTCTTCCCATAGCTTGCGCCCGGCTTTAATCCCGTTTTTCGCCAATTGAATATCCGGTTTGGGGATGCGCAGGACACCATCAATGGCGCTGATATCCCATTCATGGGGATCGCGGACATCCACCACCAGCACATCACGGTTCTCTTCCAGCGCGGATTTGACATCGTGTACGCTTACCGATCGGATTGCCAACTCACCCGCGTCGTCGACGGCGCTGAATTCACTATGGTCGTGGGCGGGCATGCCGCAGAATTGCTCATAATCGATCAGAACGACGTCCGCCTTATCAATGCCGCATACCGGGCAGTTGGGGTCTTTCCGAACTTTGATATTTTGGAAACTCATTTCCAGGGCGTCGTAGAGCATCATGCGCCCGATCATCGGCTCGCCGATACCCAGCAAGAGCTTGATGGCTTCGGTTGCTTGCATGGTGCCGATCGTGCCGGGCAAGATGCCCAATACCCCGCCTTCCGCGCAGCTTGGCACAAGACCGGGCGGCGGCGGCTCGGGGAACATGCAGCGATAGCAGGGACCGCTCTCGGCGTAAAACACGCTGAGCTGTCCCTCGAAGCGGAAGATGCTGCCATAGACATTTGGGATGCCGAGCTTCACGCAGGCATCGTTGACAAGATATCGCGTCGGGAAATTGTCCGTGCCGTCGATGACAATGTCCCAATCTTCGCTGAAGATACGCTCGGCATTTTCGGATGTCAGCGGTTCATTATACTTGACCACGGCGATATCCGGATTCAAGTCCAACATGCGCTTGGCGGCGCTATCCAGTTTGGACAGCCCGACGGTAGCCACGCCGTGAATCACTTGACGCTGTAAATTGCTGAAATCGACCACGTCATAATCCACCAAGCCGATGCGCCCGATGCCGGCCGCGGCGAGATAGAGCGCCAAAGGGCTGCCCAATCCACCGGTACCAATCAAAAGAACATTCGAGGCTTTCAAGCGCCTTTGCCCTTCTATGCCGACTTCGGGCATGATGACGTGACGGCTGTAGCGGATAACTTCCTCATTGCTCAGGTCCGCCATGCGGTTGTGCAGCCTTGTCATCATCCGCACTCCATCAAGCTCGAGGCGCTCAGCGCGCCGCCGGCGATGCTGGGGATGATGCGCAAGCTGTCGCTCGTGGCAATTTCTGTATCAAGCCCCTGCAAGAAACGAATGTCTTCGTCGTCAATGAATATGTTGACAAAGCTGCGCAGTTCGTCGTCATTAAACAAATGCAAACGAAGGTCTGGGTGCGCTTCTACCAAGTTCATCAGCGCCTCGCCCACCGTTGCGCCAAGGACTTCGATATTGGACGCGCCGCCTGTATAGGCGCGCAGCGGCGTTGGAATGCGAATGCTCGCCATGTTTCAATTCTCCTTTTTCATTTTGCTTTGCTTATAACTTGTTTACTCGTACTCGATTATGAATTGCGGGCTTGACCATCTACTCATCCTTTGCAGTCACAGCAAGCGCTACAGCGTCAAAAGCGCTGCGGTCTGCCCGCAGCTTCCAAGCGCGCATCTCGGTCGCCCGCCCCATTGCCACCGAAGTGATGATGTATAGGAAATTTGGCAGCGCGTGTTCGCGGTCGTATTCGGAGGGTATCGCCGGCGAATCCGGATGGCTGTGATAATAGCCCACTAATGTCAGCCCGCGTTCGTCGGCTTCATCTTCTAGTCGCATCCAGTCTTGCGGGCTCATGGCGTAACGATGATATTGCTGCTCGGGCGCGAATATGTTTTCCACTTGAATGATGTCGCGGATGACCGCGCCTTTGTCTTCCAGCCCGCCCGCCAACTCTGCCGCCAGCTCGCCCAAAAGAAAGCCCCCGCCTTCGTTGGGATAGGTCCTTTCCATCTGATCGCTTATGCGATCTTGAAGTGGCTTGCTAATGTGAATCGACATCGTTGACCTATTTCTCCGTAGCGCAAATATAAGCGCAAATAAAAAGAGCCAACCGCTGCGTGTTGGCTCTCGTTTCTTTACAAAGCTGCTTGGCGACCAGATGTCTTCAATCAGCAGAAATCCCCACGCGCAAAACGGTATGGCGTTCTTTTCTGCAACAACAAAGGCTGCAACAACAAAGGCATCCGATATTTTTGTTGGGACTTGCTTCACGCTTCACCATGGCGCATAGATTAACAGCTTGGCAGACGATGCGCAACGGTAGATATTTCGCCTAGCGGAGCAATCACAGCGTTTTTTCCGCACGAATAAATCGCGAATAAATATAGTACACAAAGTTAATTTGCTTGCCTCGGTGGTGATATTTGCGCGACTGCCTTGGCAGTTCGCTTGATAGTCCTTGATAGTCATTGAAGGCAAGGCATGACAGTGCTATACTTCGCTGTCTAATATCCATACAGCCAATGACTGGGCTGCGCCTGACTTGATGTTCAACGTGCGCATTGCGTGCAATTTGGGAAAATAGAGCAAGCCAAGCGCTTGGCTTGGCATGGGTGCCGCCGCGCGCGGCAGGGAACAAGAACGGGCAAGCATAATCGACAAGGAGACGCGCTAGATGGCAAGCAAAGGTGGACTAGAGGGAGTCGTCGTAGCGGATATTGCGACGAGCTTCATTGATGGAACAATCGGCGTGCTGGTCTATGGCGGCTATGCTATTGAAGAGTTGGCTGAAAAAGCGTCGTTTGAAGAAGTCTTGTTCCTGTTGCACAAGATACGCTTGCCGAACCAAGCCGAATACGAAGCGCTGCGCAGCGAAATCGCAAAGAACGCCGCGATTCCAGATGCCATCATCGACATGATGAAGGCCCTGCCAAAAGGCACGTCTGCCATGGCGGCGCTGCGCAGCGCCGTATCCATGCTTTCCGCCTTTGACAAAGACGCGGAAAACTTGAGCGACAAAGAGCTGGCATTGTCCAAGGCGCACAGGCTAACTGGGCAAATCACGACGATTTGCGCCGCCTGGATGCGCATCACAAAAGGATTGCAGCCTATCAGCCCGCGCCTTGATCTGACCTTGGCGCAGAACTTTGTCTATATGATGACCGGCGATGAACCTGATGAAACCGCCAGCGCCGCGGTGGATGTCTATTTGGTATTGCTCGCCGAACACGGCATAAACGCCAGCACCTTCGCTGCCCGCGTCATCACCGCGACCGGCTCCGATATGCACAGCGCGGTTGTTGGCGGCATTGGCGCGCTGAAGGGCCCGGCACATGGCGGCGCCAACTCCGAAGCCATGAAGATGTTCCTGGAAATCGGCGCAGTGGAGAATGTCGAACCCTGGTTCGAAAAACACATCAAGAGCGGCGAACGCCGCATCATGGGCATTGGCCACCGCGTCTACAAATCCAATGATCCGCGCGCCGGCATCCTCAAACAGCACGCAAAAGCGCTGGCGGCAAGCTCGGGCAAGCGCAAATGGTACGATATCGCCGTCAAGCTGGAAGAAACGGCGCGCGCGGATGACTACTTCATCAAGCGCAATCTCTACCCCAATGTCGATTATTACAGCGCCATTGTGCTCTATACCTTGGATCTGGATGTTGATATGTTCACGCCGCTATTTGTGATGGCGCGCGTTGCTGGCTGGACAGCGCATATCATCAGCCAGATGGGCGGGCGCCTCATCCGCCCCAAAGCAAACTATGTCGGACCACGCGACCTGAAATGGACGCCCATGGCCGAGCGCGCATAGAAAAGATTGCTGCGGCAAAGCGGGTAAATTTGCCCCGCGCTAATGCTTTATGCTAAGCTGATTCCATAGCTTGATATCATAGCTTGATATGGAACCGGCGGCATGATCCCCTACAAAATTGTCGGTAAATCAAACTTCCGACCTTACGTTGCCTTCTTTGTCACCGTCGCAAATGTCTTGGCATTTGTTTATGTCCTTTTGTATGCCTTTTTCAGTGGATTATCGCTGGAACAGGTTTATAGCAATTATGTCTTAAACATTTGCGCCATTGACCAGCAAAGCCCGCTCGCGACTGCAGTCGACGGCTTGCGCAGCATCTTCCTGCACATGAGCTTCGCGCACCTGACTGCCAACATCATCATCTTTTACGTTTTTGGCTCGCGCATAGAAGAGCACCTGGGGCACCGCAAGTTCCTCGCCTTTTACCTCATTGTCGGTTTCGGCGGGCATTTTGGTCACATCTTATTTGATGGCGCGCTTTGCGGCGAACCGCAATACATGATTGGCTCCAGTGGCGCGATTTCGGGTATTATCGGCGCTTTTCTCTTCCTTTTCCCCAGCGTGCGCATTCGGTCAAAGGTCATCTTTCTCAAGATTTTTGGGTATGACATTAATGTGCCAGCCTGGATCTATCTGGTCTATTGGCTGTTAATGCAGTTCTTCTATGAGGTTGGTTCGGTAGCGCCACGAATCAACGTGCATTGGGGCCATGTTGGCGGCTTCTTCACCGGGCTAGCGCTGATATTTGTCATCTCCTTTTTCATCGCGCCGCCAATGGATTCGAGCAGCCGGTCATCAAATTCATGAAGCCGTTCCAATGCAAGTCAGTAGCGTCAAAATCGCTTCCCAGAGTAACAGACGACTTGCGCGAAACCAAAATGCTGTGATAACGTAAATGTGTTAGGGCTAGCGAAAGGGCGCGGCGATGTTTCCTTTAACGGTAGTCGGTCGAGACAAAAAACTCCCCAAAGCGACTATCGCGCTGATAGTCGTCAATATCTTGGTCTTCCTATGGGAACTTTCGGTAGATGCCCAGGGCGAAGGCTTCTTGCAAGCCGCATTGCAGAATTATGGATTGGAAGTCTGCAAAATCGGCCAACAGCCCCACGGCACGACGACGCTTGACGCCTTCCGCAGCATGTTCCTGCATGCCAGCGTCGCCCATGTGCTAGGCAATATGTGGTTCCTCTACTTATTTGGAGGGCTCGTCGAGCGCTACCTGGGCAGCCTCAAGTTTGTCGCCGCTTACCTGAGTTTTGGCCTGATTGCAACAATCGCGCATGTCTTGCTGGGCAATACCATTTGCACGGTCTCCGATACCGGCGTCGTCATCGGCGCGAGCGGTGCCATCGCCGGTGTCATGGGTGGGTTCCTCTATTTGCGCCCGCAAGCCAAAGTGAAGACGCTGCTGGGATTCTTCCGCCCCTTTGTATGGTCGGTCAACTTGCCAGCCTTCCTTTTCCTGGGATATTGGCTGCTGATGGACATGCTGCAGCAAGTGGGCTGGATCGGCGTTGAGACCGATGTCGCCCATTGGGCGCACATTGGCGGATTTATCGCGGGCTTCGCCTTTATGTTCTGCGCCGGTTTCTTCAAGCCAGTGCCCAAGCCCGACCCCCTGGAACACTTGGCGGAGTGATGCCGCGGCTCGGCGGCAAGTTCTTGGCAGGCTCTTGGCTACAAACCTAGCCGCAAGCCGCGCCGGCGGAAAACTGGCGCACACTAGAGAAAAAGGAATGGCAGGTATAGGATGACCAGATTGGCGACAATCTGGCAGACCCAGGCTGCCGCCAAACCATTTCTTTCGCGCACATAGACATACAAGATATTCATAAGCAGCAAGATGATGACGATTATCGCCGTTACGCCGGTAAACTCGGTCGCTTTCTGCCACATGACTGGGAAAAAAAGGACGGCGTTCCAAAACGTTGCCAAGAGGCACAATAACCATAATGGCAGCTGTTTTTGCAGCAAACCGCGGAAATACAAGGTCTCCGAAATCGGCATCACAAACACCAGATAGGCGAACAAGCTGCCGGTAGTCATACCCGGGAATACCTGCGCTGTGAACGGCACCAGGATTGCTTGACGAAAAAATACCATACACGGTATGCCGAGCATCAAACCATAGAGCAGAGCCCAGCCTATGTTCTCGGGCTTTTCTTGCCCGACGCGCTCCATATTGCCCAAGAGCCAAGATAGAATGCTGGTGCCGGCAAGCGCGCTCCAGGCAAGCGTATAGCGCAAATCTGAAATATCCGGCAGCAAAGGCGCTAGACCAATGCTTAGCGCGGCGGCAATCATGAAGCCAAAAAGCGAATCGCTAGCGGAGCCGCGATATTGCGTCGGCGCGGCGCTGTCAATCAGCGGATTATGATTTGCGCCTCCGCTGGCTGTTTCTATTTCGTCAAGCCCGTTTGCGGGATTGCGCGGGAACTCTTCTATCATGTCAATATAGTTCTTACCGCTGCAAGTACCGTATCAATCGCTTGCTGGTCAATCCAATAATGGGTGCGCAAGCGAATTGAGCCCATTTCGCCGCCATAAGGCGACATGTAGATATTGAATCCCTGGCGCATGCGGCGGACAAATTGAGCCGAATTAATTTGAGCGTCTTCCGAAAGCGAAAAGTAAACAAAATTAGTGCAATGCTTTTCGACGATTACGCGCGGTATCTCGCTAAGCCCTTCCGCCAGCAAAGCCGCGTTTTCATGGTCCTCGCGCAAGCGAGCCGTCATCTTGTGCAGGGCGATTAATCCAGCCGCCGCCAAGACACCCGCCTGACGCATGCTGCCGCCTAGCGCCTTGCGGGCGCGCCGCGCCCTGCGGATGAAATCATGCGAGCCCAGCAATAGCGATCCCGCGGGCGCGCACAGCCCCTTGGAAAGACAGAATGTTACAGAATCCGCGCCAGCCACAAGCGCTTTTGCATCAACATTAAAAGCCGCGGCGGCGTTGAAGATTCTTGCGCCATCGATATGCAGCAGCAGGTTACGCTCCCGCGCCAGTTGGGCAACTTTGGCAGTATACTCTGTGGACAAGGGCATGCCGCCCGCAGCGTTATGCGTATTTTCCAGGGTTACGAGCCGCGTAATCGCTTTATGCTCGTCGTCCGGCTGAATCGCGTCGTTGATATCGCGCAAGCGCAAGGTACCGTCCGCTTGTACGGGAATCGTATGCGGCAGGATGCCGCCAAACTGCGCCAAGCCGCCCTGCTCATAACGGAAGATATGCGACGAATCGCCGACGATGATCGCATCGCCGCGCCGACAATGCGCCAGTAGCGCGCAAAGGTTGCCCTGGGTCCCGCTAGTCACAAAGACTGCCGCTTCTTTGCCCAGCATCGCGGCGGCATCGGCTTCCAATTGATTGACAGTGGGGTCGTCGTGGTATACATCATCGCCGACAAGCGCATTCGCCATTGCCTGCCGCATCTCTGGGGTAGGATGCGAGACAGTATCACTTCTCAAATCGATTTTTTTCATTAACTGGGGAACCATCCCATACCCAATGAACAGTTAGGATATTAGTCATAAACAATAGTTATGACAATAGCAAATGAATCGCAGTAGAGCTGTGGAGCAGTAGAGCAGTGAAGCAGTGGGGCTTGGCTGCGAGATGCAGATTCCGCCAGGCGGATATGATGTCTGCCTAGGACGAAGTGGCTGCCATGCCTTTGCGATGGCGCGCTTGCTGGCGAAATACCCCCAATAATTGGGGTGTAGCTGCTCCTTCGGCTGGCTTACCATGACGCGCGACAGCTAAAATTGCATTCTCAGATTGATATATCGCTTGCGAGAGCCATTGATGAGCGAAGCCTACCAAGAATCTGTAGACCAGGCATTAGCCGCGCATGGCGTCGAAAAAGACGCTGGGCTAGATTCCGCGGAAGTTCAGTCACGGCAAAGCAGGTTTGGCAAAAACGTCCTCCCCACCGACGACGGCGTCAACTGGGTCAAACTCATTCTAGCGCAGTTCGCCGATGTCATGGTCATCATTCTGATTGTCGCGGCGGTGATTTCAGCCTTCCTGGGCGAGGCAAGCGATGTCGTCGTTATCCTAGCAATCGTGGCGCTTAACGCGCTGCTGGGAATATATCAAGAATTCCAGGCGGAGCAGGCGCTGGCGGCGCTTAGCCGTTTGCAAGTCCCGCGCGTTCGAGTACGGCGCGCCGGCCAAGTCCGCGAAATCAGCGCCGAAGAACTGGTGCCCGGCGATATCGCGCTGATTGCCGAAGGCGACCGCATCCCAGCCGACGGCAGGCTCATCGAAGCGATCAACCTGCAAATCGAAGAAGCGGCGCTCACCGGCGAATCGCTGCCCGTAAACAAGGATATTGCGCCAATCGCCGCGGACCACCTAGCCCTTGGCGACCGCAGCAATATGGCATTCATGGGTACGGCGGTCAATTATGGCCGCGGGGAAATGATTGTTACACGGACCGGTTTAGATACCGAAATCGGCAACATTGCCGCCATGCTGCTGCAAGTTGAAGAAGGCATTACACCGCTGCAGCGGCGCTTGAATCAACTGGGGCGCGTGCTGGCAACGGGTGCCCTGATTGTCGTCGCGATTGTATTCGCGGTCGGCTTCGCCGTACAAGGCATACCCGCCGACCAGATGTTTTTGATTGCGATTAGCCTGGCTGTGGCGGCGGTGCCAGAAGGCTTGCCGGCGCTTGTTACCATCGGCTTATCGCTTGGTGCCAATCGCATGGTCAAGCGCAACGCGCTAATCCGCCGGCTGCCGGCGGTTGAGACCCTTGGCTCGGTTTCCGTGATATGTTCGGACAAAACTGGCACCTTGACAAGAAATGAAATGACAGCGCGCTTCCTGGTCCTGCCAGAACACGATGAGATACAGATTGACGGTTCCGGCTATCAACCGCAAGGCAAGCTGCGCTATTTGGGCATGCGGCAGCCGGACCAACGCGGCATGGTCGTCGACACAGGCAAAGACGCGACGGTCTTGCGCATGTTGCAAGCCATGGCGCTATCAAGCAATGTTTACCTGGAAGCCGAAGCGTCCGGGCAGCAATTCAAAGTAGTGGGAGACAATACCGAAGCCGCGCTGCTAGTCGCGGCGCAAAAAGCGGGACTTACGCGCGCGCGCCTGGAGCGGGATTTGCCGCGCGTGGCGGAGCTGCCCTTCAGCAGCGACCGCAAAGCCATGACAACGATACACGAAGTTTCCAGCCCCGCGGCAGCACGTCTCTTCCCCAGCGCGGCCTACCTGGCAATCACCAAAGGCGCGCCCGACAGCTTGATAGAATGGGCGCATAACGAACAAACCGCGGCTGGTCCCAAGCCTTTGGATGATAATCGGCGGCGCGAATGGCAGCGGCGCGTCGACCGCATGGCCAATGACGGGATGCGCGTCTTGGGAATCGCTTTGCGCCGCCTAGACGAGATTCCCGCCGAAATAAACTGGCATATCGAACGCGAGCTAACGTTGGTGGGCTTGGTTGGCATTCTCGATCCCGCGCGCCCAGAGGCGGCAGCAGCGGTTCAGCAGGCAAAAGCGGCGGGCATCCGCACCATCATGATCACCGGCGACCATGCGCTGACGGCCGAAGCAATCGCTAGAGACCTGCAAATCCTGGGCGCGGATAAGAAGGCGATAACTGGCGCGCAGCTGGACAAGCTGAGCCGGGACGAATTGACGCGGGCGCTTAAGGAAGCGACTTGCTTCGCGCGCGTTTCGCCGGCGCACAAGCTCATGCTTGTGCAATCGCTGCAGCAAAGCGGCAATATCGTGGCGATGACCGGCGACGGCGTGAACGACGCGCCCGCGCTCAAACAGGCGGATATCGGCGTCGCCATGGGCATCACCGGCGCAGATGTCAGCAAAGGCGCTTCGGAAATGATCCTGACCGACGACAACTTCCGTTCTATCGTCGCGGCAGTTGAAGAGGGCCGCGCCATTTATGACAACATCAAAAAATTCATCAAGTACCTGCTGAGTTCCAATGTCGGCGAAATCCTGGTGATGTTCGTCGCGCTCTTGATTAATTTGCCGATTCCCCTTTTGGCAATTCAGATACTTTGGATCAACCTGGTAACGGACGGCTTGCCAGCCATCGCGCTGGGTTTTGAACCAGCCGAAGCCGGTGTCATGCGCCGGAAGCCCCGCCCTGTCAAAGAGAGCATTTTCGCGGGCGGCACGGGCCGGCACATTATCTGGGTCGGCATCTTGATAGCGATATTAACGCTTGGCAGCTATGTTTGGGGCTACGCAACAATCGGCTTGGATGCGCGCAGTCCCTCATTAGGGCTGGAGCAATTGCAGCGGGCGGACATTGTCGCGCTGGCTGGCGAAGCAAGCGTGCCGCAAGCCTGGGACGACTGGTCGGACGAAGCGCAAGTCGCCTTCCTCGTTAGCAGCGGCAGCGCGGCTGGCGCGCAATTCTTGGAAGACGAAGCCCATCTTGGCGAGGGCGACCCTGGCAGAGCCTTGCGTAACCGCGTTGAGAGAATACCGCGAACGATCGCCTTCACTGTGCTGGCATTCACGCAGATGTTCGAGGTCATGGCGATTCATGCCGGCGACCGCAGTCCCTTCTTCCGCATCGGGTTCAAAGGCAATCGGCTGCTGTTCTGGGCGGTGGCATCGACATTTGTCTTGCAGTTGCTGGTGATTTACGCGCCCTTCGCGCAAGAATTGTTTGATACCAGCGCCTTGAGCGCAAGCCAGATAACTGTCAGCTTCCTGGCGGCGTCGCTTGTGCTATTTGCGGTTGAGCTGGAAAAAACAATAATCCGCCGCGAACTGAAGTTGCAGGAGAGCAAAATCCTGCAAGCTATGTCCTAGTTTCACGCGCGCTGCCGATGCGCTGACGCGATTAATCAGCCAGAACATAGCCCAGCTCGACCAGGCGCTCGACGACCAGCCGCGCGTTCGCTAGCGCGGTGGTGTTTTCCGCAGTCAGAACAAATTCAGGATTAAGCGGCGGCTCATAGGGGTCGTCGATGCCGGTAAAGCCTTTGATTTCGCCGCGCCGCGCCTTGGCATACAAGCCCTTGACATCGTGCGCCTCGACGTAAGAGAGCGGCGTCGCCATGTATATCTCCATGAAACCCTCGCCGACGCGATTGCGCGCGTTTGCTCTGGTCGCGCGGTAGGGGCTGATGGCGGCGCAGATAACCAAGCCGCCGTGCCGGACTATTTCGCTGGCGACAAAACCGATGCGGCGGATATTGGTATCGCGGTCTTCTTTGCTGAAACCAAGCCCCTTGGACAAATGCGTCCGCACCACATCGCCATCCAGCACGGTAACATTCCGGCCTTTTTCCAGCAGCAGGTTAACGATTTGCTCGGCTGTGGTTGATTTGCCGGACCCGCTTAGCCCGGTGAACCATAAGCACAAGCCGCGCCGATGCCGCGGCGGATAAGTTTCCGCGAGTATCTGGGCGACTTCTGGACGCGAGAACCAATCAGGCAGCGGCACGCCTTTGCCAAGGTAATCTTCCCGCACTTGCGTGCCAGAAATTTTGCGCACTTTTGCGTCATTCGGCAATTTGGAATTTTCTTCGTAGCGGTCTTCTTCTTCCAGATAGACCATTTCGGTGAAGGGCAGCGGTTTGACGCCCAATTCTTCGGCATGCTCCATGACCAGGTCTTGGGCATCGTAGGGACCATAAAAGGGCTTGCCCAGCGAATCCGCGCCGGGACCGGCGTGGTCGCGCCCGACAATGAGATGATTAGCGCCATAATTGCGGCGGATGATAGCATGCCATACCGCTTCGCGCGGTCCGCCCATGCGCATGGCCAGCGGCAGCAGCGAAAGCAGGCTGCGGTCTTCCGCGTAATAATGGTCGATAAGTGTCTTATAGACGCGGACGCGGGTGTAGTGATCGACATCGCCGGGTTGTGTCATGCCGACGACCGGGTGCAGCAGCAGCACCCCATCCACGCTGGCCGCGGCGCGTTTCGTTAGCGCTTCGTGCACGCGATGCAGGGGATTGCGCGTCTGGAAGGCGACGACGTTGTCGTGACCATAGCTGGCTAAGACAGCGCGCGTCTCGGTTGGCGTCCGGCGCAATTCAGCGAAATCCGGATGCAGCGGCAATTGCAGCACCTCCAGCTTGCCGGCGATATTCAGCTTGCCCCAGCGGTGCATCTCGGCGATGATGGGATGCCGCGTATCAAACTTGCCAAATGCCTTAATCGCCGTTTCTTCCAAGTCCCAAGCGTAGAGCTGATCCACATGCTGGATTGCCAAGATATTGTTGCGGCTGTCGCGCAGGGCAATATCGCTGCCGACTTGGACCTTGTCTTTTGGGCTGACCGGCAAGGTGATGGGCATGGGGAAAAGCGTGCCGTCGCTCAGGCGCATCGTATCGAGGACAGAGCGAAAATCAGCGCGGTTCATGAACCCGCGCAAAGGTGAAAACGCGCCTACCGCCAGCAGCTCCAAGTCGCATTCCACGCGCTGGCTCACCTGTAGCGAAGGCAGCTCCGCCGCGTATGCCATCCTGTCCGCCAGTTGATCGGAGGGCGTCAGGAGGTTCACCAACTCGCCGCCATAAGGCGCAATCAGTGTTGCTTTCTCTGTTGTTTTCTCTGTTGTTTTCTCTGCAATCATGTAAATCTCCACTATTGACAAGCAAAGCGACCGAGTGCTTGCCCAGTCCAAAACCGCAGTATTCTATCACAGCCAGGCGCGGCATGTAAGCGGGATGCTTAGTCTTTCCGAGTGTTCGCGCCTTCTTGTTCCTAGCAGCCGCGAGCCGCGCGGGCACTGGCGCAATAGCGCTCACACAGCAAAATTGAGCTAGAAAAGGAGAACAAGGGGATGCCCTACAATTCGCTTGATATGTGACATTCGCCGGAGATTAATTCTGAAGCGATACTCGAAACTATACACCTAGTCTTCGCGGTCTACACCGGAAAAGCGATGGCCGAAATAGACTAGCACAATGCTCAAAGCATAGAGCGTCAGCAGCGGTGCCATGACCAGGAACATATTCACCGGATCAATCGTCGGCGTAATCAACGCGGCGGCGATGGACGCGCCGATGACCGCCACCCGCCACTGGCGGATCAATGTCGCTGAATTGACGAAGCCCAATAGCGAAATCAAGAAGAAAACCAAGGGCGTTTGAAAAGCCACGCCCATCCAGAATATCAGCGACGTGACGAAGCTCAGATACAAGTCGGCGGTCCACTCTGGTTCGAAAATCTGCGGCTGGAAATTGTTGAGAAAGCCCAAAGCCGGCGGCAGCAGAACATACCAAGAGAAGACGGTACCAATCAAAAACAGCGCGGTTGTTGCCGGAATCGATGCCAGGACGTAGCGCTTTTCCTTGCGCGTCAAACCCGGCAAGATGAACATCATGATTTGGTAAGTGACCATAGGGATTGACAAGATGCCGCCAATCATCAAAGCCACGCGGAAATAAACAATGATGGTGCCGGTCGGGTCGAGGATTGTCAGTTCGCAATTATCGACGGTAGGAATGCGACAGAAGGGCTCGCGTAAAATATCAAGGGCGCGATCGGCAATGAAGAAACCGACAGTGGTGCCGACAACGAGCGCGATTACCGCGCGCGTCAAACGATGGCGCAGCTCGTCAAGGTGCTCAAAGAAGCCCATCCGCAGTTCATGGCCATCTTCAACTTCCTCGATTTCGCGTTCTTCTGCCATGAGCAGCCCTATTCTTCAAGCGCCGTCGCCGACCATGCGCCCAAGTCAACTGGCTTGCCATTCGCCTTTGCCTGGCTTGGCTCGGCCGCGCCACTCCAGGTCCCCAAATCCGCAGGCTGCTGTTCAGTTGTCTTATCTGGAGCGCTGCTTTCATTTGGAGAATTTACAGCTGGCGATTTTTCAGCTGGTGGCGAATTTACAGCTGAAGATTTTTCAGTTGAAGCCTGGGGGGAATCGCTTTTTGCGCTTGGTTCCCGCTGGGACTTGGCGGCGGCGGCCGCCGCCGCCGCAGGCAGCTTGCTTGTCGCTGATACAGCTTTCTTGGCATTTTTGTTGTTCAAAGAGTCGCTAAGGTCTTGAAAGGTATTCACGTCTTTTTTCACTTCGGCCAGCGAATCTTGTATAGGCTGGGTAATCGGTTTAATCGCTTCGCCCAAGCTGCGGTTCAGGTTTTGCCGCGTTGGCGGTTCCTTGGGCAGTTTGATGTCGACGCCGGCTTCGTCGAACTCTTTCTGTACCAGGTCAACCGTTTGCGACCAAATGACGCGGAATTTTGCGACGTATTGCCCCAGGACATAGGACCAATGAATCATACGTTTGGGCCCGGCGAAGACCAGCATGATGACAAAGATTGCGATTAGCTCCGCGCCGCCAACGCCAAAAAAGTTCATGGTGTTTCCACCTCTTCAGCTTGCAGCCGCAATTCTACTGATTCATCCGACGTGACGGTACCCAAGACACCATGCACAAAACTATACGAATTTTCTGCGCCAAACAACTGCGCCAGATGAACCGCCTCGTTGATAATCACAGATATAGGTGTCACGCGCGTTTGCAGCAAGTATTCGTAAACGGCAATGCGCAAGATATTTCGGTCTATGATGGCTACTTGCTCGACGGGCCATTCCGGCGCGTAGTGCTGGATGAGCCGATCGATGCTTTCGCGATTGGCAGCCACGCCGGTAACAAAGCGGCGGATAATCTGACGGACGGCATAAGAATCGGGCCTCGCTTGAAAATGCGCTTCCAGAGCCATCGTCAAGGGATGATCGGTCGAATCCAATTCATAGAGAATTTGCAAACTCCCGCGACGGGCGATTGAACGATCCGTCTCGCTGATTGGAAGATGAATGACCTCGGACGTAATCGAGTCCGCTTCGGGATCGAAGTCGTCCAATACAAAGGGATACGCTACCATGTTAGCTATATTATGCAAACCTCCACACTTGCCCACGGTAATAGTGTAACGCACAAGGCTTAGATTATCTATGCAAGAACCAGCATTTGCCGGGCAATCGCAAGTGGGTATATCAATAATGCAGCGGGCAAGTCTACAATGCTTAGCCTTGCGCGACACTGCCAATTTGGCTTGCCAACAGCGCTCTGCCTATCAGGAGAACCAAGATGTTCGCGGGACCCTTGCCAGAACCTGAACACGCGCTCGTGGTCAGGGACATCACCAAATACTTTCACTTGCCAAGCCCGCCATTATGGAAGCGCCTGCTCGGGGCGAAGCTGGAAATGCCAAGAGCCGGCGACCTGCCCAAGGCCAAGAGCGGGGGCAAAGAACCGGTTGTGGCGGTCGATCATGTTTCCTTTGCTATCAAACGCGGGGAGATTTTTGGCGTCTTGGGACCCAATGGCTCGGGCAAATCAACTCTGATACGTCTCATCTCGACGCTACTCAAAGCCGACAAAGGCAGCGCCGCCGTCTTCGGCATCGACATCGACGAACAGGATATGGCGGTCAAGCAATTGATAAGCCGCGTTTCGGTAGACGCCGCTTTTTTCAAAAAACTCAGCCCAATGGAAAACCTGCTCTATGGTGCCCGACTATATGGTGTAACCGGTCCCGAAGCCACTGTCAAAGCCTACGAAATCATGAGCCGCCTAGGCTTGAAGAAGTCCTCATATAACGAGCCGATGGAAGAGATGAGCCGCGGCATGCAGCAGAAGGTGGCGGTTGCGCGCGCATTCTTGACATCGCCGATATTGCTATTGCTTGATGAGCCGACGACCGGGCTGGACCCGCGCTCCAAACGCGAAGTACACGCATTCATCGAAGAATTGCGCGACTCCCACGACGCCACCATATTGATTACCACGCACGACATGGAAGAAGCCGACATGCTATGCGACCGCGTTTCTGTCATTCACAATGGCAAGCTGGTCGCCACGGATAAGCCCGAGCATCTCAAACGCATTATCGCCCGCGATGGCAAACAAGCGACGCTGGAAGACGTCTTCATGGTGCTGACAGGCGAGCAGCTAATCGACCGCGACGGCATGGAAGCCCCTCTGCCCAAATAAATATCATGCGACAAAGCAGGGCAAATCCAGCTCCAAGGTGCGGATGGGCGCGTGGATACCGCCCTGCTGCGCAAAGATTGGCAGTGCACATTGCCAATGCGCATTGCCTGATTTTCGATATTTTTCAGCAACTGAAAGGCTTGAATAATGCAAGAGTCATTTAGACAGGGCTTCGCCACTTTGCGGCTCGAGGTCCTGCAATCTTATGCCTTCATGGCGCGCAACTGGCACTTGACCAGGCGCTATTGGGGATGGGAAGTCGTCTGGTTCTTCTATTCGCTTACGACAGCGCTTTCTGTGATCTTCATCGCCCAAGGCGCGGAAGCCTTGACCGGCAGCGCGCCCGGGTTCGATGTTCAATACTTGACGATGTACTTAATCATCGGCACCCTGGTTTGGCATTACTTGTCGAATATCTTCATGCTGACGAGCGAGGTAATCGCCTGGGAACGCTGGGAAGGCACCATCGAATATACCTTAATGGCACCGGTCAAGCGCTGGGTGCATCTCATCGGGCAAACCGCCTATTCGCTGATATACAGCCTGATAACGGCGCTGATTATCGGCGCGGCGACCGCGCTCTTCTTCCAGTTGGATTTGTCACGCGCGAACCTGGCTGGGGCGGCGGCTGTTATCCTAGCCGGCAGCTTGTCACTTATCTCGATCGGAATCGTCGCAAGCATATTGCCATTGCTCTATCCCGAACGCGGCGCGCAAATGACAAACGTGGTTCAAGCATCGTTTTTGCTGATTTCGGGCGTCTATTATCCGATTTCGGTCTTACCAGAATGGATGCAGTCGATTGCTGTGTTTTCGCCCATCACCTATGTACTTGATGGCGTCCGCGCCGCGGTGCTCGATGGCAAAGCAGCATCCGAACTGAGCGCCTACATCGTCCCGCTGCTTGTTTTGGGTGTGGTCCTGCTGCCTGTAGGGATACGCGCTTTTAAGCTGGCTGAGGACTATGCCAAACGCAGCGGTAAGCTCAAGCGGGTTGGGTAGGCGCAACTGGAGACAAGAATGTTTAGCGCAAAGGCGGGGCAAGTTCAGACCAAGTCTTGCGCAAGAGCTGCGCGAAGTTCACGCCCGGCGTGATTTGACCCAAGACGGCCGCTTCGCGCGCGCCGGTGAAAGCGGGCAACGTACCCGGCCGCCCGTGCCAAGATTCATAAGCCAAGAGCGCGAAGACCAGCGCTTCTTTGAAATCGCTGTTTATTCCTTCATTCCCAGCAATGCCTGCACCGATGTCTTCATGCGTCATTATTCGCGCCGGTGCCAACAGGTCGCGCAGCATGGACACCATAACCGGATTATGGCGTCCGCCGCCGCCCAAAATCACCTCTTGAATCGCAGCGGGCGCGAAGCGCCGGTAGGCTTCCGCGATATTGGTGGCGGTCAAGGCGGTCAAGGTCGCGACGATTTCCGTCTCGCTCAAGCCGCGCGCTTGGGCTTGGGCGATTAAGTCCAGCGCCGCCGCTGTGCCGAAGGTTTCGCGCCCGGTCGTTTTTGGGTATCCGCGCTGATAATAGGGGTGTTGCAGAAGGTCGGCCAACCATTCTTCGTTCAAGCGACCGCGTTTCGCAATCGCGCCCGCGCGGTCATAGCTCAGCGCGCCGGCGCTAAAATGGCTGACAGCGGCATCAAGCAGGGCGTTACCGGGACCGGTATCAAAGGCGATGGGCTGATCGCGCTCGTTGTTAAGCGGCGGCAAGAAGGTTACATTGCCCATGCCGCCGATGTTTTGTATGGCGCGCCAAGCGCTTGGATGCCGCAGCAAGAGCCAGTCGACATAGCTGGTGAGCGGCGCGCCTTGCCCGCCCAAGGCGATATCGCGCGCGCGGAAATTGCTAATCGTCGTGATGCCCGTCCCTTCGGCGAGCACAGCCGCTTCCACGATTTGCAGCGACGCGCTGACACCGCCGTCCGGGCGCACGTTGTGCCAGATGGTCTGCCCATGCGAGCCGATGAGGTCGATGTCGGCAACTGTCAGTTTGGCGCGTTTGATGGTCGCGAGCGCGCAATCGGCAAAAATGTCGGCTAGGTCAACATTCAGGGCAGCGATTTGCTTGACGCGGCTGCGCTCGGCATCGCAACAGTCGAGAATACGCTGGCGCAGCGCGCGGCTGTATTCGTAGGTCGCGCCAAAGAGCAAGTCCGCTGTCAGGCTGCCGGGCCACCCGCGAATATCATAGATAGCGACATCGACGCCGTCCGCGGAGGTGCCGGACATCAAGCCCGCGCAAATCATGTGCGTTTCCAGCAGAATTCTAGGACAAGCAAATTCATGGGAAATCGACAGCTGTGGACAAACCAGCGTCCCAGACGCGGACTTGCCAGTCGCTCATACACCGCTTATTCACAAAGTAGATTCGACATATCGCTTGAAGTTGTCGAGGATAGCTTGCCAGCCAGCCTGCTGCATAGCGACGGGGTTGCTGGTTTCGGCATCAAAACTGGTGGAAACGCGGGTCGATGCGCCAGCATCTTCAAATGTCGTCCGAACTTGACGGCCATCAAGCAAGGTAAATGCGACCAGCCTGCCTGCAATCACTTCGTCGTAGACAGCTTCAAAATCGAAGCCGAAGCTGCCATCTTTGGCTTCCATACGGTAACAGAGACGTCCGCCGACCCGCAGCTCGCTTTCGGCGCGTGGGCAAAACCAGTCCTCACTGGCGAAATTCCACTTGATGATGTGTTCGGTCTGGTTATAACAAGACCAGACTTCTTGGCGAGCTCGGCTCACCAGGGTTGCCACTTCAATTTTCTCGCTCATTCAGTGTCTCGAATATGCAGTGGCGGCTGTTAATGTGGTCAAGGCGGAGAGGACAGGATTCGAACCTGCGGTACCTGTGAAGGTACAACCGCTTAGCAGGCGGCCCCAATCAACCACTCTGGCACCTCTCCAAATAAATGTATGCGACTGTTAATGTGGTCAAGGCGGAGAGGACAGGATTCGAACCTGCGGTACGGAGAACCGTACAATGGTTTTCAAGACCATCGCCTTAAACCACTCGGCCACCTCTCCAACTGAAAACCAAGTCTCAAACCAAGTCTCAATGTGACGCTGGTCATGCTAGCACAGCGCCCGGCGGTCTGTCAATACGCTTGACGGCTGAGTGAGGGTGCATTTCAAATTATTGGCATATCTGATGACCTTCAATCAAATATAAGCACAAAGTTACAAGAGCCACAAAGTCAAAAGAATCGTTTCTCCGTGTTGAAGGTCAGTCGCACTAGCTGTAGGATACTTGAAATTGGCATCCATTGGCATCCATTGGCATCCATAGTAAAAAACAGCCGCGCTCTTAGGCTCTTACTCTTTGGCACTTATGAAGAAAAGCTTGCTCGCGGCATGAGCGACGCGCTTCACATAGTACGAGATGAAGTCCGCAATGACATTAACGCTTTTGGGACTGCTATACGCGGCAATCTTGATTTTGCTGACAAACGCGGCAACCGTCCGGGGCCGGCTGCGCCGAAATTTGCGACTGCTGCAAGCAGCCATGCCCGCCGCCATCGCGGTCCAATACTTAAGCATTGTGTCCGCGTCCAGCGCGCGGGAGCTGCATCACTTGCTGTATTTGACTTTGACTCCCGCGGCAATCGTTGCCATGCTGCTCTTGATCGGATTCGAGACGCCCTGGCGCTTGGTCGAGCGAGTGGTCAAAGCTGCGGGCCTGGGCGCTTCGCGCTCCTTTGACAGCCGCTGCCCGCCCCATCGCCTGGCGCTGCTGTTCATGCTATGCGCGCTTGCCGCGCTCTTCGGGACGGCGAGCGCAGTCGGCGCGCGGCAAGCATTGCTTGCTGCCTACGCCACAACTCAAGGCGCTCTGCTCAACCTGGGCGCGTCTGCGACGGTCTATATTCTGCTGGCTTTCTTGGGCGTCGGCTGGCTGACGCGCCGCGATTGGAAAGCGAGCTGCGCCCGCCTCGGCTTGCGCTTGCCAACGCGCATGGATTGGCTGGCAGGCGGCGCGCTTGGCTGCCTGTTGTACCTTGGCGTCGCGCTGCTTACACTGGTTTGGCAAAATACGCTGCCCGCAAGCGCTTTCGAATGGCAGACAGCATTGCCACGGCAGATTTTTGATGCCTTTAGCGCTTCACTTTTCTTGGCTGCTGTTGTGGCGCTATCAAGCGCGATTGGCGAAGAAATCTTGTTTCGCGGCGCGCTGCAGCCCGTATTTGGCGTCCTGATCGTTTCGCTTTTTTTCACAGCGCTGCACTTGCAATACGCCTTCACGCCGGCGGCGGCAATTGTCTATCTTGTCTCGCTCGCATTGGGGTTCTTACGCGCCTGGCTTAGCGCCAGCGCGACGATTATCGCGCATTTCGTCTACAATATGATTCCGTTCTTCTTGGCGAGCATGGCATAAAATGCCATACAGCCGACAAAAGCACAGCAGGATGCAAATGACAAATCTCTACGCGCTGTCCCAGACCGAACTCAGCAGCTATGTGGCGCAGCTCGGTGAGAAGCCCTTCCGCGCCCGCCAACTGTGGAAATGGCTCTACGACAAGCGCGTGCTTGACTTCGCCGCAATGACCGACCTGCCCAAGCGCTTTATAGAGCAGCTCGCCCAAAACGCGACGCTGGGCAGCTTTGAGCTCGTCACCCAGCAGCGCAGCGGCGATGGCACAGAAAAGCGGCTCTATCAACTGGCGGATGGGCAACTGATTGAATCAGTCCTGATGCCTTATGCAGACCAGCGCAAGACCGCCTGTTTATCGACCCAAGCCGGCTGCGCCATGGGCTGTGTCTTTTGCGCCACGGGCCAGATGGGCTTCGCGCGCAACCTGACGGCGGCGGAGATTTTTGAACAGGCGATGCGCTTCGCGCGCGAACTGGCTGCGCGCGGTCAGCGCTTGAGCAATATCGTGCTTATGGGCATGGGCGAACCCTTCCACAACTACGACGCAACCATCAATGCCATCCAGCAATTTATGCAGCGGCTGGGCATCGGCGCGCGCCATATCACCGTCAGCACTGTGGGACTGGTGCCGCAGATTCGGCGCTTTGCCGACGAAGGTCTTCAGGTCAACTTGGCTGTCAGCCTGCACAAATCGGACGACATTCAGCGTTCGGCGCTGATGCCGGTTAATCGCCGCTGGTCCATCGAGGAGTTGATTCGCGCCTGTCGCTACTATACGTTGAAGACAAATCGGCGCATCACTATCGAATGGGCGGCAATCGCCGGCGAAAATGACAGCCCGGACGAGGCGCACAAGCTGGGGCGGCTGCTGGCTGGGCTGCTGTGCCATGTCAACATCATTCCCTTAAACCCAACCGGCAGCTATGGCGGCTTGCCAGCCAATCACGAAAGTATCGACAAGTTCCGTGCTATCCTCCAGCATTATGGTGTGGCGAGTACTGTTCGGATGCGGCGCGGCATCGACATTGACGCCGGCTGCGGTCAATTAAAAACGCATCTCATTGCGCTTGAGCGCATCAGCGGCTAAGAGCGATTGTGATTCGCCGCCAGTATATCGCTTTGCGCCTTTGCAGGGCTTTTGCCCTGCCCTGCCGTTATGCTACCTTTGCAATAGGACCGCGCAACAAGTAATATGGGGTTGTGCGCCGAGCACAAGATTCGGGGTCCCGAGATGCCAAACATGCCAATCAAGATTGCGCCTTCCCTGCTAGCGGCGGATTTCACTTGCCTGGGGCAAGAAGTGCAGCGAGCGCAAGACGCAGGAGCAGACTGCTTGCATATTGATGTGATGGACGGGCAATTTGTGCCAAATATCACCATGGGTCCGCTGGTTGTAGAAGCTGTGAAAAAAATCGCGGACATCCCTTTGGATCTGCACTTGATGACCCTGCAGCCCGAGCGCCTTATCGAGCGCTTTGCCGACAGTGGAGCCGATTACATCACGGTACACATCGAAGCATGCCCGCACCTTCATCGCGTCCTGGGTCAAATCAAAGCCGCCGATTGCCGCGCCGGCGTGGCGCTTAACCCGCATACACCAGCCACGGCGCTGGGCGAGATTCTGGATATGGTCGATATCATCAATGTGATGACCGTCAACCCGGGCTTTGGCGGTCAAGCCTTCATTCCGGCGATGACCGCCAAAATCGCCGCGCTGCGCGCCATGCTTGCAGAGCGGCGGCTGACTGTCGATATTGAAGTTGATGGCGGCATCAACAGCAAAACGATAAGGCTGGCGCGGGCTGCCGGAGCCAATGTCATTGTCGCCGGCACCTGCCTATTTGGGCATGCGCATGGCATCGCCGCCGGCATGCGAGAATTGCGCCAAGCCTGCGCGGGTCCGAGCAACTGATGTCCATCTGCGGCGCAGCGAAGGCTGTTAATGGCGAAGCCTTGAAACAGGCTTTGGCAGGCGCTATCAGCCAGTTTTCCCAGCGCGTTGCCGACATTAACGAGATGAACGTATTCCCGGTGCCTGACGGCGACACGGGAATAAACATGTATCACACGCTCCAGCGCGCCTATAGCGAGATCGCCCTGCTCGAAAATGCCGACATTGCGGAAGTAGCGCGGCGCTTCGCCTATGGCGCGCTCATGGGCGCGCGCGGGAACAGCGGCACAATCCTTTCGCAATTGCTCAAGGGATTCTCCGAGCAGCTGCAGACGGCTGATACTTTAAGCGCGCCCGAATTCGTCCGCGCTTGCAAGCGCGCGGCGCAATTCGCCTATGACGCGGTAACAAACCCAGTTGAAGGCACGATTCTCACTGTCGCGCGCGAAGCAGCCGAAACACTTGAGCTTCATTTGGATAACAGCGCAAATGACAGCCAGAATGACAACCCGAAGGACAGCCTAGGGCTCGCCGAGGCACTAGACATTTTGCTGCGCGCGGCGCGAGAATCGCTGCGCCGGACACCCGAGCTGCTGCCGATTCTCAAGGAATCTGGCGTCGTTGACGCGGGCGGCTTGGGCTTACTTACATTCCTGGAAGGGCTCGCGGCGGCAAATGGCAATGACGATTGGACGGGGGACGCGCAAGCGCCTGCTGCGGCAAGCCCAAGCGCGGCGCGGGACCCGTCCGACGACAGCGCCTTCGGCTACGATGTGCAGTTTCTTATGCTCGGCAAGGGTTTAAGCGTCGCGCAAGTCCGACAAGATTTGCTGCAAATGGGCTGGTCGCTGCTGGTAGTCGGCGACCCATCCATCATCAAAGTCCATATCCATGTGCACAATCCCGCCCTGCCGCTAGACTATGCGATTCAATCCGGCGCGACGCTGGATGATATTGTGGTCGAAAACATGACATTGCAGTACCAACGGCGGGCGCGGCAAGCGCCATCATCAGCGCCGCCGAAACATCAGAAGCCAGCCGCCTATGGCACAATCGCTGTGGCGCAAGGAGAGGGCTTAAGGTCCGTCTTTGCAGATTTGGGCTGCGACGCGGTCATCCAGGGGGGGCAAGGCAGGAATCCCAGCGTGGAAGATTTCCTCGCCGCCATAGATAGCGTCAAGGCTTCGCAAATCTTCATCTTGCCCAACAATCGCAATATCGTCTTGACCGCCAAACAAGCGGTTGCGACGCTTGAAAAGCGGCGCGTCGCCGTCCTGCCCACGACATCCGTCGTCAAAGGGATTAGCGCGCTAATCGCCTTGCGTTCATTTGAAGACAGCCGTGAAGTTAGCAGCCATGGCAGCGATGATGGCAGCGGTGATGGCTATGAAAAGGACAGTCAAGGCAATAATGATGAAAACAATGATGAATACAGTGGTGGCAACAGCGAGAAAATGAACCCAGCCTTCGGCGAAATGCAAGCAGCGGCGCAGCAAGTCCGCTCGCTAGAGATTACGCGGGCAACAAGGGATTCAAATCTGCAAGGCATGACAATCGGCCGCGGCGATTTCCTCGCTATCAGCGACGGGCAGGTATTGGCGGCCGGTCGCAAGCTCGAGCCCCTCATGCGCGCTGCCATCGCAAAAGTCGTGAGCGCCGAACATGAATTGGCTACAGTATATTATGGCGACAAGGTGCAAGAGCGAGAGGCGCGGGAAATGATTGAGCGTTTATCATTTTTCTTTCCGGATTTAGAATTGGAACTAATCTTCGGCGGACAAAACCTGTACCCGTATTTAATCGGACTTGAGTGATGCCACGAATCCATATCGTCACGGATAGCGGCGCGACATTTTCCAATCGTGATCGGCTGTTGAAGTATTACCCGGTTACAATCTTGCCCAATCAAATTGAAATCGAGGGCAATCGATATAAAGAAGATGTCGAACTGGATAGTGAGAGCGCTTTTGAAGAGCTGGGGAAACTAGCAGCGAAACTGACCGTCATCCCGCCGTCGGAAAACGACTATGCCGAACTTTACGCTCGGCTGTCGCGCATTTACGATGTGATTATTTCCATTCATCCGTCGCGGGAATTAAGTGAGAGCTGGCAAAACGGGCGCATGGCTGCGCAGCAGGTGGGCAAGGACTGCGAAATCGCGGTAATCGATTCGCAAAGCATCTGCGCGGGCCAAGGCATGTTGGTGCGCGTCGCGGCGCGGGCTGCCCAAGACAAACTCGAAATTGAAAAAGCGATTCAAGCGGTGCGGACGGCGGTCAACCGCGTTTATTCCGTCTATTGCATTCAGGACCTGGATCACCTGCGCCTTAGCCAAATCTTGAAACCTTCCCACGCGATTTTATGCAAGCGCCTGGGCATCATGCCCTTTGTCAGCTTGGAAGAAGGCAGAATAATCGTCATCGAAAAAGTCCGCAACCGCGCGCAGGCAATCGAACGAATGGCTGAATTCTTGGTAGAGTTTAATGAATTAGACGACGCGTTGATGCTGCAGCACCAGCCCCAAATCAGCGAAGAGACCCGCATCATGCAAGATCGCTTGGCGCTGGAATTCCCTGGGCAGCATTTCCCCTTCACTATGTACAGCACATCGCTGGCAACTTTGCTTGGTCCGACCGCGATAGGCGTCGCGGTATTGGAAAAAGAATCGGACGATTTGGACTATGACTTCTAAACGGATTCAAGTTGCTGCTGACAGCGTCTGCGACTTGCCAGCCGCGATTGTCCGAAAATTGGATATCCGCATCATGCCGACCTACGTCAACATCGGCGACCAGAGCATAGCCGATGATGGCACGAGCCTCGATCGTCAAGCCTTCTACCGCCAATTGCCGGCGATGAGCGCGCATCCGACAACATCCGCCCCTGCCCCAGGCGAAGCCGAGGCATTCTACCGCGACATGCTCGAAGCCGGTGCCAGGCAAATCGTCTCGATCCATGTGCCGGACAAACTGAGTGGCGTGCTCAATACCATGCGCCTCGGCGCGCGCGCCGTCGCCGCCGAACGAATACGGCTGGTAGACAGCTTGCAACTGACATTTGGAATAGGCTTCCAAGTTTGGGCTGCGGCTGAATTAGCCGCGGCTGGCGCGGATTTGAATGAAATCTTGGCCGCGATTGAAAGAGCGCGCCTGCATACCGAGGTTTACGCAATTATTGATACGATGCAATACTTGCAGCGCAGCGGTCGCGTTAATTCATTGGTCGCCGGCATCGGAACATTGCTCAAGATTAAGCCGATTGTCCGCGTCGCGGATGGCGATATCAGCTCGCTGGCGCGTTTGCGAACCTGGTCGCGCGCGGAAGCGAAGCTCAAGGCGCTTACAATAGCGCAGGCACCCCTGGACCGTCTCGCGATTTTGCACATCGACAATCTTGATGGCGCAGAGCGTTTTCTGGACTCAATCCGCGCGATAGCCCCAGATGAGACGCATATCATTGAAGTTTGCCCGACTTTAGGCGCGCATATTGGACCTGGCTCAATCGGCGTGGCGACATTGAACCAAGACTGGAGAAACTAGCGCATGCCTTCCGCACTGGAAACACTGGTCAAAATCTTGAAATTGGAACGTGAACAAGGCGGCAATGATACCGCCGTTGTCGGCGGTTTGAGCGACTATTGCAAGAAATGGGAGCCCGACGCGCGGCGGCAAGCGCGCAAACCGGCGCGCCAAATTCTCATTGACGAAATTGTCGACTGCCTCAAGGACTATGACAAGATCGCGCCAGCGGACAATCGCAAGAAAAAAATAAGTTACTTGCTAGACCGCATCACCAATCGCATCCCGCCGCCGGCGCAATATAAAAGCAGATTGCCGGCTTGGACCAAAAAAATGGCTGCGGGCAAGCCGCGCGCGCCAAAAGACAAGCGCGATAAACGTGGTCGCGACAACCCCGGGCGGCCGGCAAAGTCCCCGAAGGCGCGCAGGCATGACTTCCGAGATGACGACGCGGCTTGGGACGAAGACTATACCGGCGGACCCCAGCGCGCCGAGCTGGACATCAAGCCGCTGCCGCGCCTAGAGCGCCCGCCGCGTATACCGCGCAACGACCGCAGTTTCGACGAGGCGCTGTCGCTCTATGACGCGCTGGACGCGCCGACAACAGTCCTGAAAGGCATCGGCGACAAACTGGCTGAAGCGCTCGCGCAATTAGATCTGCGCAGCATCGGTCAATTGCTCTTTTATTTCCCGCGCGACTACCTGGATTATACCGGGCTAAAATGTATCCGCGACTTGCTCCCAAATGAAACGACGACCATCATCGCGACGGTCTCGCAGGTCGGCACGGCAATGGGCGCGAATCAGCGACAAGATTTCCTGGCGCGGGTGACGGACGGCTCGGGCGCGCTTTCTGTCCGCTTTTTCGGGCAATATTACCTCGCTGGCAGGATACGCCCCGGCAGCCAAATCGCGCTCAGCGGCAAAGTAACCCTTTTCCGCGACAGCCTGCAAATGGCGAACCCGGAATGGGAGCAGGTGGACCTGGGGAATCTGCAAAGCGTCGGCATTGTACCGATTTATCGGCTCGGCAAAGGCTTGCGCCCGCGCATGTTTCGCAGAACCCTCAAAGCCCTCAGCGCGGATTGGGCGGGGTCGCTGCCCGACCCCATACCGCAATCGGTATTGGACCGCGCGGAATTGGCCGATTTAGGCTGGGCTATGCGCCAGCGGCATTTCCCTGCCGGCTGGGATCACTTGCGGCATGCTTATCGACGCTTGGCATTCGACGAGCTGCTGACGCTGCAGCTCGCCGTGCTTGGCAACCGCCGCAAGTGGCAGTCCGCCCAGGTCGCCGCGCTGTCAATATCCGACGAGGCATTGTCGGATTTCATCAAGCAGGCATTCCCATTTGACCTGACGAAGCATCAACAAGACGCGATAGCGGATATTCGCGCCGACCTGGCGAATACCTTGCCGATGAACAGGCTCATTCAGGGCGATGTTGGCTCTGGCAAGACCGCCATCGCCCAAGCCGCGATCGCGATTGCGCTCGCAAACGGCAAGCAGGCGGCTTTGATGGCGCCAACTGGCATCTTGGCGGAGCAGCATTACAGCACATTTTCGGCTGCTGCGCCGGCTTTCCCCGCAATCCAGCGGCCGGTTATTGCCCTGCTCACCGGTGCCCAGAGCACTGCGGAGCGTGAATCAATTTATCGCGGATTGGGCGATGGCTCGATAGATATTGTTATTGGTACGCATGCCTTGATCCAAAAGGGGCTCGCGTTTAAGGATTTGGGCATCGCGGTGATTGACGAGCAGCACCGCTTTGGCGTCGACCAGCGCGCCAAGCTGCGCGGCAAGGGTGGCAACCCGAACCTGCTAGTCATGACAGCGACGCCGATTCCGCGTACTTTGGCGCTGACGGTTTACGCCGATTTGGATTTGACGCTGGTAAAGCAGAAACCGCCCGGCCGCCGCGAAGTTATCACCAAGATAATCGACCCAGTCGCGCGCGAACGGCTGCACGGCTTTGTGCTAGCTCAGTTGGAAGCGGGGCGGCAAGCATTTTTCGCTCATCCCTTGGTCGAAGAATCCGAGACGGTTGATACCGCGTCCGCAAGCGAAGCATACGCTAGCCTGCAAAAGGTTTTTTTCCGCTATCGCGTTTGTCTCTTGCACGGGCGGATGAGCGCGGCAGAAAAAGATCAACTCATGGCGGATTTCGGCGCGGGCAAATATGACGTGATGGTTACAACCTCGGTCGCGGAAGTCGGCCTGGACGTCCCTAATGCCTCGGTAATGGTCATTGACGGTGCCAATCGTTTTGGCTTGGCGCAATTGCATCAATTCCGCGGACGGGTCGGGCGCGGGGCAGAACAGTCCTATTGCTTTTTGATTCCCGACCGCTCGGAGAGCATTAACATGGATCGCATGCACGACGCGCTTGCGGGCGAAGCGCCGCAGGACCTGCTCGCCCTAGCGGAGAAACGCCTGGTCGCGATGGCGCAAACGAACGACGGATTTGAACTGGCGGAAATGGACTGGCAATTACGCGGCGGCGGCGACTTGCTAGGCTGGCGGCAGAGCGGCGACAGTGTATTGCAATCCTTGCAAAAGTACTCGCCGGAATTGGTCGAGCTGGCGCAGCGAGAAGCGCGCGCCATATACGAAGAAGACCCGCCCTTGGCATTGCCAGAACATCGCTTGCTCGCGCATCGCATCAGCCAACTCTTTGCCGAGCAAAGCGAATTGAGCTGAAGGTCATCATCATCGTCTATATTGTGAAAATAATTGCTGCGATTGCCCTGCACCACGAGATTGATGAGTCGCATATAAAAATGCGGTGATTTTTGCGTGTCTAAGTGTATAGTTTCGCCGTGGGCACAGTGGCCAGCCCCGCAATTCATCGGCGGTTTGCCGTGTACGTTGAACAATCTCCTCGAATTCCACGAGGTTGAATTATCGTTATAATCCCGCGAAATGCGCGAATGAGCTGGATTTTATCTATAATCTGTTGGCGCGCTTTTTTGAATCCCATTAGAATCATGTCGTGCCGTAGGAGCAGCGAAATGTCGGGAAAGGGAATCGCGGTCTACCCAGCGTCATTAGACCCTATACATTACGGTCATATTGATGTCGCGATACGAGCGTCCCGGTTCTTTGAAGAAATCATCGTCGCCATTTATGCTAATCCCAAGGGCAAATCGGTACTGTTTAACATCCAAGAACGTGTTGAACTAGCGCGGGATGTCTTCCAAGACTATTCCAATATCTCGGTCGCCCAGTACAGTACGCTCACCGTCAATTACGCGCGGTCGATAGGCGCTATCGCCTTAATTCGCGGCTTAAGAATATTTGGCGATTTTGAGTTTGAATTTCGCGTAGGGATGGCGAACCGAAAATTGGCACCAGAATTGGAAACAATCGCCATTTTGTCCGATGAACAGTTCATCCATATAAGCTCTAGCACCATTCGAGAAATTGCGGAATTGGGGGGGGATGTTAGTTCGATGGTCCCGCCCAAGATTGAACACGCGCTCAAAGTGAAGTTCAGCTAAGTCAAAATTTCGATGCAACACCTTGATGCAAAACTTGGAATGAAAACGCAGTCATAGACATTCAGTGGGGAGGAAGCTGGTGGACATTCTACATCTTGTGGAAAGATTGGAAAGCCTAATTGATGAAGGTCGTCATGTTATTGGCACCAGGTACACGATGGTTGACGAAGAGCGAGCCTTCGAATTAATTGACCAAATGCGGATTTCGATTCCAAAAGAAATCCAAAATGCGGCGCGCGTGACCCAAGAGCGCGATCGCGTCTTGGCGGCAGCCAACGAAGAAGCCGCGCGGATTGTGCAACAGGCGCGGAAACACAGCGAAGATATGGTTGATCAACACGAAATGGTCAAACAAGCCGAAGTTCGCGCCGAGTACGTAATCGAACAAGCGAAGATCGAGTCCGCAAAAATTACGGACGAGGCGGACACTTATGTACTCGATCAGCTTAATCGGCTCGAGCTTCAGTATACGCGCAGCCTGGAAGAAATCCGCAATGGCATCCACTTGATGCAATATAAAGAACCCGTGGCCGTCGAAGTTGAGCCGGAACTTGAAATGCAGCCAGTTCATATCCCGCGCCCAGAAGTCAAGCGCGAGCCGATTAACTTTGACAGGCCCAAGCGGACCTCAGTCGGCAATCACCTTTAAGCGCCGGTATCCATCCCGCAATGCTGAAGCGGGCATCAGCGCACTGATGCCCGCTTATGATGTTAAAATCAGGTTAAGCGCAGATTAAGCGCTGACTAGCTGTAATCCTAAATTCATCGAAACTTTCGCATAGCAAGATCTCATGCGTCTTATCGCCGTCGCCGTCTTTTGGGTCCTGGGCATCAGCTTTGCGCGCCATTTTGCCAGCCTCGGTTTGACGCTATGGCTGCCGCTGACAATCGCGGCAGCGCTGCTAGCCTTTTCATTACGACAGCATAAGCAGCGCTGGATGGCAATCGCTCTGCTGGCATTCGTGGCTGGCGGTATGCGTCAAGCTGCGCTGCCGCGCAGCAGCGATATCGCGCAATACAATGGCAGCGCGGCAACAATCACTGGACTTGTCATTGCCGAGCCGCTCATCCGTGATGACCGCGCGCAGCTGCGCGTGCAAGTTGACAGCGTATTTGCCCGCAGCAAGGTCTACGAAACCGATGGCGCGGTCCTCGTCGAGACAAACCGAAGCATTACAATCGCCTATGGCGATCGGGTCCGCGCGACTGGTTCCCTGGCTACCCCCGCCACCTGGGATACATTCTCATACGCCGACTACCTGGCTCGCCAAGGCGTCTATTCGTTAATGCGCAATGCCAGCGTCGAAGTTCTTGGCCAGGGCAACGGCTTCAAGCTGCAAAGCTTGCTGCTAGATTTCAAGCGCGCCCTGCGCGACAATATCAATCGGGCATTGCCAGAGCCGCAAGCAGGGCTGTTAGTTGGCATTTTGCTCGGCGACGAACAAGGGATTTCGCCAGAGCTCGAGAGCGACTTTCGGCGGGTGGGCGCTACTCATATTATTGCCATTAGCGGATTCAACATGGTGATAATCAGCGCGCTCGTCATGCGCGTATTCGGCAGCGTATTGGGCAGCGCCAAGACAGCAGCCGCGCTAGGCGCAATTGTCTTCATCGCCCTATATTCGCTTATGGTAGGCGCGAATGGCGGCATCTGGCGGGCAGCGCTGATGAGCAGCCTGTTGGTTATCAGCCAGCAACTGCGCCGCAAAACCTTTTTGCCGAGCTCATTGGCATTCGCGACGCTCTGCATCTCCCTTGTCAATCCCAACGCGCTGCTGGACATCAGCTTCCAACTGAGCTTCTTCGCGGTGCTGGGGCTTGGGCTCTTTGCCGATCCCCTTTCGCGCCGCTTTCGCTCTTTGCTGGCGGGCATCTTTCCGCCCGATGCCGCACATCTTTTGCACAAGGCGCTCAACGAACCGCTGATCGTGTCGCTCGCCGCGCAAATCGCGACTTTGCCGCTGATTGTGCTGTACTTTGGGAGGTTGTCGCTGCTCACGCTGCCAGTGAACATCCTGATTGTGCCGGTTCAGGCGGCAATCCTGCTGCTTGGGCTGCTGGCAGCGGGCATCAGCCTGCTTGCGCCGGTCCTTGGCACGGTCTTGTTTTGGTGCGCGATGCTCTTCCTGTCCTGGTCGATTGGCATCGTGCGCGCATTCGCGCAATTCGATTTTGCGGAAATTGCCGTTCATTTCGACGCCCGCTTGATACAGGCTTATTATCTGCTCTTGATTGGAGGCGTGATATTGCTTGCTTCAAGACCACTGTCATGGAAGATGATTACCGCCGCCCTGCGCCAGCGGCGGATGACCTGGCTGGTCTTTTCCGCTGCCTTACTAATTTTGGCGCTCATGGCCGCGATGGCTGGCAGCCGCCAAGACGGCCAACTGCGTCTTTGGACCCTGGATATGGGGCACAGCAATGCAATTCTGATTGAGACGCCTGGCGGCGCGCAGGTGCTTGTTGATGGCGGCCGCTTCCCGTCGCGCTTGCTGACAGCGCTCGGCGACAGAATGCCCTTCTATGATCGCGAAATCGAAATCCTGGTGCTGACGCACCCCGATGAATGGGATATCGCGGCGCTTAACAGTGTGCTAGAACGTTATGCCATTGGCGTCGTTTTGAGCAATGGTCAGCCGAATCGCAGCCCGGTTTACCAAGAAATAAACCAGCGCCTAGCGGAAGCCCGCGTCCGGCAAGTGACTGTCAAAACCGGCTACAGCATTGATTTTGGGGATGGCCTAAGAATCGAAGTTTTGCATCCGCCCACGGTGCCGCGCATCACAGACAGATTAAACGATCATGTTGTGGCGCTGCGGTTGATTCATGGCGATGTTTCGGTCTTGCTGACATCGGACTTGAGCGCTAGCGGACAAGCTATGCTGCTACAGCAAGGCATATCCCCCCAAGCCAGCGTTCTGCAGATTCCCCAACACGGTGCTGCCCGCGCTGTCGACAGCCGGTTTCTCGCGCTGGCGCAGCCACAAATCGCCCTGCTGCAAAGCGACATCGCCAACAGACGTGGCGACCCCGATGCGGATACTATGGCGCTTTTCCGCGACTTGGATGCAGCAAATCGCCTGTTCCGAAGCGACGAAATTGGCACGATTCAGATGATTAGCGATGGTTCGCGCGTTCAGATTACCGGCAGCGCCTGAGTGGATTGGCTTGGGTCCACTTACATTTGCACTCACATTTGCAAATGAGGGACCCAATTCAATAGCGCGATAGAGCAAGCGGGCATCAAGCGTAATGGATGTCGACATGCCTACCGCTGGCGGCGGATTCCAGGATGGCGTCGCAGATGACGGCGTTGCGATAGCCGTCGACGAAATCGGCACCATAGGGCGCGACGCTGTCGCCATTGACGATGGCTTGGAAGAAGTGATGGAATTCATGCACGAAGCTGTGTTCCCAGCCGATGATATGGCCGTGGGGCCACCAATTTTCCCAGTACGGATGATGGGCTTCGCTAACCAGCACATTGTGGAAACCCTGCGTCGTATCGGGATTTTCGCCTTTCCAGAACACGTTAAGCTCGTTAAGCCGCTCCAGATTAAACTGGATGGAACCGTTTTCGGCATTTATCTCGAAGGAATTGAAGTTCTTGCGCCCTTGCGCGAAGCGCGTCGCCTCGACCGTGCCTAGCGCGCCGTTTTCAAAGTCGAGCAGCGCCACAAAGCCGTCGTCCACGTCCGACTTGACCATGCCGCCCGCGCCATCCGGGCGCTCGGTGATCCAGGTTTGCGCCAGCCCGGCGACGGACTTGGGTTCGCCCACCAAAAAACGCGCCAGGTCAATGATATGCGCGCCCAAGTCGCCCAATGCGCCGCTGCCGGCGATGTCTTTTTGGAAGCGCCAAGTGCTTTCCATCGCGCGGTCCATGCCCCATTCTTGCAAGTAAACCGCGCGCCAATGATATATCCTGCCCAGCTTGCCGCTTTCAATGAGCTTCTTCGCCTGTTGAATTGCCGGGACAAAACGATAATTGAAGGCGACCATGTGCTTGACGCCCGCCTTCTCGACAGCATCAAGCATCGACTTGGCCTCTTCGCCGGTACGCGCCAGCGGTTTTTCGCAGAAAACGTGCTTGCCGGCTGCGGCTGCGGCGATGCAAGGCTCGGCATGGGCATCGTTCGGCCCGCCGTTATCAAATACATGGACACCATCATCCGCTATCATGTCGCGCCAGTCGGTATAGGCTTTCTCGTAGCCATAGCGAGCGGCGGCGGCGCTGACCGCTGCTTGGTTGCGCCCGGCAATGCCAACCAGGCGCGGAATCGCCACCGGCGGATACATCATGTATGGAATCTTCTTGAAAGCGTTGGTATGCGCCTTGCCCATGAAGGCATAGCCCAGCATGCCAATGCCAATTTCCGGCGCATCAACGTCGGAGCCGGCGCTTGCCATGCTTGTGAAGGAACTCGCTACTTGTTTTTCGTCTGACATTTTTTGTCTCCAGCTTTGGTTTAGATTTAGCGCTTATTCGTCGGCGAAGGCGGCGTCAAATGCCACTTCGGAAGCAGTGAAATCATTGCTCTTGACCCAAGCCGCGGATTCAGTCGCGCCGAATTCGCGGTCCATGCCGCTGTCTTCCCATTCAACGGACAAGGGACCGCGATAGCCGGCGCGGTTCAGCGCGCGAATCATCGAGTCGATGTCCAGGTCGCCGCGCCCGCAAGACACAAAGTCCCAGCCGCGGCGCGCATCGCCAAAGTTCAAATGCGAGCCGAGGATGCTGCTCACATTGTCCAGCCTTACTTTGGAATCTTTGACATGCACGTGAAAGATGCGGTCGGCGAAGCGGTCGATAAACTTGGCGGGGTCAAAAAGCTGATGGATGAAATGGCTGGGATCGAAATTGAAACCAAAGGCGGGATGGTCATCCAGAGCCGCCAGGGTCATTTCGCCGGTATAAATGTCATAGGCGATTTCGCCGGGATGGGCTTCCAAAGCGAACTTCACACCTTCTTCCACAAAGACATCCAAGATCGGCTTCCAGCGCTGCGCGAATTCTTGATAGCCGGCGTCCACCATTTCATCAGATGTCGGCGGGAAGCGGTAAATCAAGTGCCAGACGGGACTGCCGGTGAAGCCATTGACGACATCGACGCCAAAGGCTTTGGCGGCGCGCGCTGTGTTTTTCATTTCTTCAGCGCAGCGCTCGCGCACGCCGTCGGGGTCGCCGTCGCCCCAGAGGCGATCGGGCAGAATCGCGCGATGGCGCTCGTCGATGAAGGCTTCGGCAACGCATTGCCCGACCAGATGATTGCTAATCGAAAAGTACTGCAATCCATGCTGCGCCAAGCCATCCCTGCGCGACTGGATATAGCTGTCGCTTTCTAGGGCTTTGTCGACTTCAAAATGATCGCCCCAGCAAGCGAGCTCCAAGCCATCGTAACCGAAACTGGCTGCTTTTTCGGCAATCGTCGCAAAGGGCAGGTCTGCCCATTGCCCCGTGAATAATGTTACCGGTCGCGCCATAAGATTGTTCCTTTCTTGAACAGGCAATAGCCCTGATACAAAGACGGACAAGAGTATAGCGTTTTCTCGGCTTTCTACCAATACTTCTCCGAATGAAGGACAGGGCAATCAGGGCAATCGCAGCGTTTGCCAGCCGCGCGCAGTATCTGGTATGATTCAACTCTGCCCTTCGCGGCAAGCCCTCGTCAGACAGATAGCAGACAGGCTACATAATATGTACAACGGCTTAGAGATCATTGACTTTCATACGCATTTCCCGACGCGGCAGCGTACCTTCATTGAAGGAGCGCCCGATTTCCGCCAGCGCTATGTCGAGCGGCGCGGCGAAAGACGGGCGCGCATCGCCCGCGAGCATGCCATGAAATATAATCGGCAGTGGCGCGCCACTTGGGGTTTCGATCCGCCCGAGCGCGGCGATTTCAGCGACGAAGAGCTGGCAGACCGTTGGGCGGAGGAGATTGAGCGCTATGAATTAAGAGCGGTCGGCTTTGTTACCGGCGGCGGAAACAGGAACCTGGCAGAGATTGTCAGCCGCCATGCCGATACTTTCATCGGCTTCGCGCATCACTATCTTTTCGCCGACGGCGCCGCGGACGAGCAAGGAGTGCGAGTGTATGAATCTACGCATCCTCGGCTGCACTAGAACTTGTCAATTATACCCAATTCTCAACGACATGCACCCGTGATATCTGCGCTTTCTTGTGTCCAAGACCCGGGATTTGTCGATGAACTACCATCGGAGCATGTGGTTTTCACGACCTTTCTTGACTCCTCAATCTCCCAACAGTCTCTGCCTACAATCTCATATCGAATACGACGTTGGGTTTCGCTGGATGAGTTGCAAACAGGCTTTGGCTCAGGCGTTGGCTTCGGACAATTAGGACTCCAGCTGCTCCAGTCGCTCCAGGGGCTCTCATTGGTGTCGCATATACCGGACGTCCGGACCGAACGCCAGGAACTGCGCGTTTGGGTGCAGCCTTCCGAATCGCGTGATTCCTTCCGGGTTTCCCGGCGCTTCTTGCATTCCCGGTCGTCATCATCATCGTCGCCATCATCGCCATCGTCGTCATCATCGTCGTCTTTAGGCTTGGGCTTTGGCGGAACATTTGTCGCGGTCGGCACAGGCGTATCCGTTGGCACAGGCGTAACCGTCGGCACCGGCGAATTAGTCGGCACCGGCGTATCAGTTGCAGTGGGCGTGTTCGTCGGCGTGAAGGTCGGCGTTATTCTCGGGAAGCTGAACGAGAGCGGCGGGCCAATCGGTCCGAACTCTTGATATTTGACGCCATCACCTAAAGCCTGTGCATACGCGCTGTAATTCCCGCCCAGCTTGTCATTGGGAACGCTGAATTGAGTTGTCCCCGCCGGCAGCGACAATTCCTCAGAGACCTCATTCTCGCTTGAATAGTACCAGAAGTTATAACCCACCGCGCCCATCACTGGGTCCCAGACGATCTTGCCCCCGCCCAAATGCCGAATATCTACCACAGCCAAGACCATAGGCTCAGGACTTGGCGTGACTGTCGGCGTATCAGTCGCAGTCGGCGTGGCGGTGAACGTTGCCGTTGGCGTGGCGGTGAATGTAGCTGTTGGTGTGGCAGTGAATGTAGCTGTTGGCGTGGCGGTGAAAGTAGCCGTCGGCGTGTCCGTGGACGTGTCTGTGGGCGTTGCTGTCGCCGTGAACGTAGCCGTTGGCGTGTCTGTTGCCGTCGGACTGTCTGTGGGCGTGTCAGTCGCCGTTGGCCTGTCTGTGGGCATGTCAGTCGCAGTAGGAGTATCAGTCGCAGTCGCGGTAGGCTGCGGCTCCGCGAAACAGGCTTCGGTCAAGATAAAGCCTTCGCTAAATGGGCTGTTTCTATAATTCGTGTCAAACGGCGAGCTGATGGCGAGGACATAAACGATATCGCCTGCCTCGAAACTGTCGTCTATAGGCAGGCATGCCTCTTCATCAGCATCGTCATCTGCTTCATCTTCAGAGCTTCCCTGCACCTGGTCATCGTCACCGTCAGGCAAGGAATAAAGCGCGTAGGTTAAAGCATTGGCTACCGGCTTGAAACAGACTTGACGATCATGGCAGCGCAGATCGGAAGGCGCGGCCAATGCCTGCGCTTGTATCGGCGTAGCCGTCGGCGCCGCGCTGATCTCAAACTTCTCAAAATCGCTCCAAGGCCCGCGCCGCTTGTAATGAACGCCATCCCCGGCCGCCCGGACCCAGATTTTATAAGTACGACCTGGAATCGCCTTATCGAACTTGAACGTCAAGATGCTGCCATCCAGGCGCGTATTGCTCGAACTTCTGCCATTATGCAAGCGCACAAAATAATCTATCGCGCCATTTACTCTTGCCCAGCTAACCGAAACGCCATCACCCTTTGTCAGCACAGGCTTAGCGAGAACCTTCGGCGCGGGAAACGTAAACTCTTTGCCATCGGACCAATCACTGACGCCGAAAATAGATCCCTTCGCTCGAACCTGAATAATGTACGTCTTGCTAATATCGAAGCCGCTATAGCGATAGCTGGTTTTGCCGCTTTGTACGCGTTTCTCAGTCCATAAGTCGCCACTCGGATCGCGCCAACGCACTCTGTACTCAGTGGCTCCAAGGACCTTATCCCAGATGATTGTCTTATCCAAAGTGGTACGAATGTTCTTCGGAACGGGTAAAGCCGCCAGCGCAGGAGATGAGCTGAAGAAAAGGACAAGCGATAAAATGAGTACAATTTTTCGGGACATATCAAATCCATTCCCTTACTCGATTCGCTCCAAAGCGTACTCTAACACCATTCCAGCGATCATGCTACCTGCCCGCCAAAGCAATTGCATCCAATTTACGATAGCAGTTTGAGCAAGAACGCGTCATCAAGAGCGGCGCGATAGCGTTTCTGTCTCAAGCTACCCTTGGAAGGGTCATTTTTCAGGATATTGAGGGCAATATTGCGCAAGGCAATATAATTTGAGCGCTGTCGCCTTTGCGTGTTCGCATCCGGTCTTCTTTGTAAGTCACATCCATGACCCAGTGCAAGCTATTTACGATGCTCCAATGCTTTCACGTGGTCTGCAACATGCTCTCGGCGCTGGCTACCAATAACCAAAGTCCGCTGGGCGCGGCCGCGCTAACGGGTACGGGATCCGCCATCAACAGAGAACTCAGCGCCGAGCTGCTGGGCTTCGACTGCGTGCAGCTTAGCACCTATGCTGGCATCGGCGCGTCCGACAATTTAACCGATGTGGCAAATGCCCTGAATTCGCTTGGCCTCAACTTGTCGCGGTTCACGCATGATATGCTGTTTTGGGCGACGCAAGAAAGCGGCGCGATTCGCATTGACGACAGCTTCATTCAGATTAGTTCAATCATGCCACAGAAACGGAATCCGGTGGTGCTCGAGCATTTGCGCGCCCGCATCAGTCGCATGCTGGCATTGGCGAGCGGCATTTCCCTGCAATGCCACAACATCCCATTTGGCGATACCCAAGACATAGAAGACGAGATTCAGCCGCTGCTCTTTGGATCGCTGGAAACCGCCGGCGAGGTCTTGCAGCTGTATGGCGCGGTTGTCGACACGCTGCAAGTGAATGTTGATCATCTGCACGCGCGAGCGGGCGCGGGCTACACAACTGTTACCGAATTGGCGGATGCCTTGGTTAGGCATTGCAAGCTGCCCTTCCGCGAGGCGCATGGCATCGTTTCGGCGCTGGTGAACCATGCGCTGGCAAAGGACCTCGCGCCAGCTGATTTGACAGCCGACATGCTGCGGGCGATGGCCAAGCGCGATTTCAACCTGGATGTCGAATTGTCGCAAGCGGCGCTGAAACAAGCGCTGGACCCACGCGCCTTTGTCGAAGCGCGCAGCTTGCCCGGCGGTGCCGCGCCCGGGGCAAGTGCGCAGGTCCTAGAGCAACTGGAACAAGGCATCAGGCGCGACCAGATGTGGCTGCATACAGCCAAGTCCAATATCGCCGCCGCGCAAGCCTATCTTGACAGTGAAATCGCGGCTATTCTGGCGACTGACCTTTGACCCCGCCGCTAGCCCTCCAAGGTCAATAGATAAGCCACAATGTCGAAGATCTCCAAGTTGGTATAAATCTGCGCCCAATTATCGGGCATCAGCTCGGGGTCATAGTCTTCGACGGCAACAGCCTTGGGGTCCACAATTGAGTTGTAGATGTATTCGGCGGCGCTCTGCCCGTCGACGCGGGTCAGGGCGCGGGTCTTGATATTGAGCAAGCCTGGACCAACCAGCTTTTCTTCGCTGTCCGGGCTATGGCAATTGGCGCAGGAATAGCCGGTGCCAGCCGTTTCTTGGAAGGTCTCGAAGAGCGCTGCGCCATTGGCTGGGTCGCGCATGGCAACCATGCGGTCAAGCGGGGACAGCACTTTGGTCGCGGTCGGTTCGGGCGTGGCGGTCGGCACTGGCGTATTGGTCGCGGTCGGCTGGGGGCTGGCGGTTGCGGTGGGCGGAATAGGCGTCGTTGTTGGCGTGCTGCTTAGCGCTTGCGGCGGCTCTTGCGCCGCTTGACCCAGAGCCGGGGCGTCGGTGGCTGTTGGCGCTTGCCAAACAGGGGTGGCTACAGTGCCGCAGCCAGCCATCGCGAAAGCCAGCAACAAGCAGAATATCATCGACCAGCGCACGCCTACAAATGGATACCCCAGCAATTCGCGCATTGAACCCGTTCCAATCTGATTTGAGAAATCTGTAACAAATAGCTACCGGGCAGCATTATCGCAAATGCTTGCCGGATATTGTAGGGATAGCTTGGGGGATTGCCAGGGGATTGCCAGGGGGTTGATTGAAAAAAGGAGATTCGACTGCGCCGCGCCAAGCGCAAACTGCGCGCCAGCAAATCTTATTGTTCCGAAAATACATAGTTGATTAGAGAATAGGCAAAATACCTCGACATTTCAACTGCGTCGTCTACAATATATCGTAACAAACAATTTATCGAATAGAATTTGTGTTAAACTAGCCCAATCGCAATGGCGAAAATCTCGTCTAGCCAGAACGTATAAGCAGAAAGGAAGCTGCCCCATGAAGATTGAGAAAATGCGTCTCCTGTTCATTTTTGTATTATTGTTGGCGCTGCCAGCCAGCGCGGAAGATTTTGAAGACGGTCCAGGCCCAGGCTTGGGCGGCGTCATCTTCGAAGCCAGCACCGCCGGCGACCCAGCCACATTCAATCCGCTCATCGGCGGCGACACCGCGTCCAGCGACGTCTATGGCTTGCTGTATCCCGCTATCATCTCCGTCAGCCCCGAAAGCGGCTTGGAAGAACCGAACCTCCCCGGCGGCATGGCGGCGGGTTGGGAATACGATGAGACGGGTACCGTTCTGACTATTCACCTGCGCGATGACATCGCTTGGAACGACGGCACGCCCATCACAGCCGCGGATTACTTATGGGCGGTAGAAGCGACGCGCAGCGGTCAAATCGACAGCCCGCGCGCCGGCATCTTCGAGACAATGGCGGATGGCACGCCAGCCGGTGGCAAGATCGTCAGCATCGAAGCGCCCGATGATTACACGGTGCTCGTTACTTTTTCCGAAGCGGACTGCATCTCCTTCAGCGATGTCAATGACATCACGCCGGTGCCCGCCCATGTATTTTCCGAGCTCTATGGCGACGACTTTTCCGCAATGATGGACGACCCGCGGCGCATCCCGACGGTATCTTTTGGCGCATTCAAAGATGTCGAATTCGCTTCGGGCGAGCGCATCAGCTTAATCGCCGACCAAGACTACCCCGACGCCATCCTTGGTTATGTCAGCCCAGAAGAAACGGTTACGCTGCAAGTCGCGGACGAGAATGTGGCGACGGAACGTTTCATCGCCGGCGAATTCTCAATAATCGGCGTGCCAGCCATCCGCCAAGCAGAATTCCGCACCGACCCCGAGTTGATGGAATTCCCGCGCTATGAATTTACGGGGAACGGTTTCACCTTCTTCGGCATGAACCATGCCAACCCGGATAATCCCCAGCCCGGCATTGACGAAGACGGCAATTTGATTCCGCAAGAGCCGCATCCGGTATTGGGCGACCGGCTGGTGCGCCAGGCGATTTCGCATGCCGTTGATATGGACGCGCTGATTGAGGGCATCCGCGATGGCAATGGCTTCAAAGTCGCCACCCACACCATCCCGACGTCCTGGGTCTATAACCCGGACCTGCAATATGAATACAATCCCGACTTGGCGATGGAAAAGCTGACGCAGGCGGGCTGGATTGACGACGATGAGAATCCCGATACGCCGCGCGTTTGCCAGGATTGCCTCTTCGCGCGCGAAGTTGACGAAGCCTTTAATGGCAGCCCGCTGACGCTCGACTTGCACGTGCCAGCCGGCGGCGATATCAGCGAACAGATGGGGCTTTTCTTCCAGGCAGAGATGAACAAGGTTGGCTTTGAGGCCCACTTCGAGGCAATTGACTGGGGCAGCGCCTTCTTGCCCGAGCTGACGGGCCAGACCTTCGACATGAATATGCTGGGTTGGAGCCTCGGCTTGCCTGTCGACCCCGATGTTGCCGCATTTTACTACCCGGAAGTGGACGTGCCTGGCTCTGGCTTCAATTTCGTCTCCTATTACAATGCCGAGCTTATCGAATTGAACAACCAAGCTCGGGTCACGCCTGGATGCGATATAGAAGCGCGCGCCGCAATCTATGAAAAGGTGCAGGAAATCCTCTTCGAGGACATGCCCTACTTCTACATGTACGTTTCCGAATCCATGACCGCGACCCAGCCGGGGCTCGGCAACTGGAATCCGACGCCAATCTCGCGCACTTACTCGCTCGACGCTTGGATCGCGCCAGAAATGGCGCAGCCCTAGCAACAGTGAAGCGCATGACATATCAGGGAGCCGCGGCTCCCTGATATGTCGTCGGTGGCCAGCCTGGCACTTCTCTAGCGCCGCCCGGCGGCAGCGTCGAGGACCCGGGCATATCTCGCTCGAACAATATAACAAGTCTACTCGTAATATATCGTAATATGGACGCCGCGGAATATTAATTTAGGGAAGTAAGTATGCAGCGGTATATCTTCCGGCGCTTGTTACAAGCCATTCCCACAATAATTGGCATTACCCTCATCGTCTATCTCATCATGGTGATGGCACCGGGCGATCCGGTCGCCATGATGACATTTGACCCGACTATCAGGCAAGACGAGCGCGAGCGGCTTGCCATCAAGCTCGGCGTCAATGACCCCATTTATATCCAATATTTGCGCTGGCTTATCGGCGATGACTGGATGAGGGTGGACAGCAATGCTGATGGCGAAGTCGATTCTTGGGGCGAAAATTATGGCATCTTGCGCGGCGACTTTGGCAGGTCCTTCAAGTTCCGCGGCTCCAACCCGCTCACGCTAATCAGCCAGCGCCTGGGTGCCACCATCGAATTAAATGTCGCCGTCGTCCTGATTGGCGTAGCAGGCGGCCTTGCCGTCGGCGTTTTGGCGGCGGTGCAGCGCGGGCGCGCCTTCGACAAGTCTTCGCGCATCTTCGCGGTCCTCGGCGATTCTGTGCCGACATTCTGGTTTGGTTTGCTGGCAATTATGCTCGTGGGCTTGGTCTTGCCACGCGCCTTGGAACCCTTTGGAATCGGGAATGGCAGTCCATTTCTGCCGATGGGCGGTCGCTGCCCGCCGGTGCGCGGCGGCTGCCCGCCCATTTATGAGCGCCTGAATTACATGATCTTGCCGGTCTTGGTCAGCGCCTTGGGTCCTATCGCCGTTTGGTCGCGCTTCATGCGGGCGTCGATGCTGGAGACGATCAACAGCGACTATATCCGCACTGCGCAAGCCAAGGGCTTGACCAGCCGCGGCGTATGGCTGCGGCATGGGCTGCGCAACGCGATCATCCCGCTGATGGTGTTTTTGGGTCCGCTGCTATTTGGCTTGATTGGCGGCTCCGTCATCATCGAGCGGGTATTTTCTTGGCCCGGCATCGGTCTGCTGCTATTTGATTCGGTTGTCAGCCGCGACTATCCCGTCATTATGGCATCGGTCGTCATCGGCTCCATTTTGTCGATTCTGGGTTACATCGCGGCTGATATTCTCTTCGCCTTGTTCGATCCGCGCGTTCGTTTTTGAGGGGCGCATCCATGCCCATATCCAAAGACCCCGCCACAGAAAAAATAGCCAAACTCAAGCACCGCCCCGACGCCGACTACAAGCCGTCGCAAAACCTTTACCATAAGGCTTTGCGGCGGATTCGGCGCGACCGCCCCACCATACTGGCAATGGCGGTCCTGGCTGTCTTCGCGCTGCTGGCGCTATTCGCGCCATTTCTCAGCGAGACCGTATTCCAAGCCGACCCAGTAACAGTGGCGGTGCGCAACAAATATCAGCCGCTTTTTTCCCCTGGTCATGCTTTGGGCACCGACGAACTGGGGCGCGACCATCTCAGCCGCTTGCTCTATGGCGGGCGCATATCGCTAGGCATCGGCATTTCCGCGGCGATTTTGTCGCTGGGCATTGGCATCGTGATTGGCGTCTACGCCGGCTATTATGGCGGCATCGCCGACGATTTCATCAACTGGTTTATTATTACGCTCAACTCTATACCCGGGCTTTTCCTGCTCTTGCTTATCTTTGCGGTGCTGTCGCCATCGCCATTGTCGCTGGTGCTGATATTCGCCTTTTTGGGTTGGACCGGCACCATGCGCCTGGTGCGCGCGGAAACCTTTTCCATCAAAGAGCGCGAATATATCATTGCCGCCCGCGCCATGGGCGCGTCGGACCGCCGCATCATGTTTAACCACATCGTCCCCAATATCTTTTCACTGCTGATCATCATTTTGTCGCAGGCTATCGGCGGCTTGATTTTGGCCGAGTCCGCGCTGAGTTTTCTGGGCTTCGGCGTGCAGCCGCCCACACCGACTTGGGGCAATATGCTCAGCGGCGGCTTGGAATACGCGCGCAATGCGCCGCATCTGGTGTATTTGCCGGGGCTTTTGATTACGACGACGGTGTTCTGCCTGTATTTGATTGGCGACGGCTTGCGCGACGCCTTTGATCCAAAGATCGTCGATTGAGGCTGGGGCGGCGCAAGGCAGCCTAACTGAAGCCGCGGCAAAGCGCGCTATAGACATACGCGCCGCGCCATGATAATATGCGCCCGTTCAAACTAGACGCTCGTAGGAGCGAAGGCTTTGAAAGGAGCACGGGGAAGGGAGATTCCTCGAACAGACTTATGGCAAATCATAAATCCGCAATAAAGCGCATCAAGCAAAATGAAAAACGCCGCTTGCACAATCGTACTTTCCGCAATCGCGCGCGCACCTTGGTGAAACAGGCGCGCACAGCCATTGAAAGCGGCGACCTGGCGGAAGCGCGCAAAGCAACCCAAGCCGCTGTGCGCGACTTGGATAAACTGGCCAGCCGTGGCGTTGTCCATAAACGCAATGCCGCGCGCCGCAAAAGCCGCTTGATGAAGCAATTGGCAAAAATGGAAGCCTAGCTTTCCCGCCACGGTTGCCGCGACCGACGGTTTCTGAGAGGTCGCGCGCCCAAAATTGCCCAAGTCGCCATCTTATATTGAAAGTCCTGGACGCCGCCTTCCGTAAATTGCGAAGCCGGCGTTTTTGCTTTGTCCGCTGCCACAGCCCACATGAACTGCCGGGCAGTTGCCGCAATTTGCAGTTATGCCAATCCAGGGCGATCGCATCAACTTTTATCACCACATAATCACCAAAGTAGAACCAAGAAAGTAATGAAAATACGTGAATCGCCGCTTTTCTAGCCCATCCCCAGCCCTTCCCCGAATCATCAGGGAAGGGTGGCTCGACTATGAAGTTGGAATGTTTCGCAAATTTTGCATCTTTAACTGGTTCTACTAAGGGTCGTGCAGGGGGCGTATACACAGCCCGCCGCCACTGTGCCGCGCGTAGGTCGCCGACGATAGCCCCGTATTTGGCAGAAATTAGTCAGTAGCGGACAAGCCTTTACGGGCGATTCACAGGACAAGCTTGTATAATGACCGGCAACACGCGGACATTTTGTTCCGATGCCCTTAGGATGTCAGCATATTGGTCTAGCAATGACAGACATGAGCCTGGACGTCAAATCAGTTGCAGCCAACTGGGATTGGCGCAGCCTAGCGGAGCTCGCCGGATGGGTTGTCGACGAAACCCTGCAAATCCAAAAAATCGCGGCACCCACTTTTCATGAAAAGCAGCGGGCGCTTTATGTGCAAAATTGCTTCCACGAGTTCCATCTGGCTGACGTCGATATTGACAAGGTGAACAACGTTTATGGGCGGATACCGGGCAAGCGCTCGCATGCGGCACTTTTGGTCTTGGCGCATACTGATACCGTCTTCCCCGCGGATACCGACTTAAGCATTCAGCGCCGTGGCAAGCAGATTTGCGGACCCGGCATCGGCGACAACAGCCTCGGGGTGGCGGCTATGCTCGGCGCGATAAAGTCAATTCAAGCATCTGGGCGCGCGCCGGAATGCGACATTTGGTTCGTGGCGGATAGCTGCGAAGAAGGCTTGGGGGATTTACGCGGCGTCAAGGCAGCCTTCGCCCGTTTGCGGCATCAAGTACGCGCTGTGATTAATCTGGAAGGATTAGCCCTGGGTCATGTCTACAATGCCGGCATCGCGGTGCATCGTTTGCGCATAAGCGCCAAAACAGCGGGCGGCCACAGTTGGCTGCATCATGGCCGGCCCAGCGCGACGCAAGCCATCATGAAACTGGGGCATCAAATCGACAATTTGGAATTGCCGGCCTCGCCCCGCACCACATGCAACATTGGCATGATTGACGGTGGACATGCCATCAACGCCATTGCGACGGATGCCAGCCTCTGGCTGGACATGCGCTCGGTCGCCGCGAGCGCGCTGGAGCAGTTGCGCCAAAGCGTCGAGCAACTGGTTCAGCAAAACAGGCGTGATGGCTTGCAATTCAATATCGAGACAGTTGGGGAACGCCCGGCTGGGCGCATGGCCGCCGATCATAAACTGGTACGGGGCGCGCTGGCGGCGCTGGCGGAAGTTGGCATCGCGGGGACTTTGGAAACAGCCAGCACCGATGGCAATGTGCCACTCTCGCAAGGCTGTCCGGCGGTTACGATTGGCATTACGCGCGGGGGCAATGCCCACCGCCTTGATGAATTTATTGAGCTTGCGCCGATTCGCTTGGGCATCAAGCAGTTGATTACGCTGGTCTTGTCAGCGGCGCGCTCGTACGCGGATTCTCCTTGCGCGCGCTCACATTCGCGCTAGCAGGTCCAGCAGTTGATTGATTTCCTCAATCGTATTGTATTGGGCGATGCCGACGCGGACCATGCCCTCGGGACGGTTCAGCCGCCGCATAATCTCCAAAGCGTAGTAGTCCCCGCTCCAGACGTAGACCTCGCGCTCGGCAAGGTACATTGCGATTTCATCGGGCGTCTTGCCTTCCAGCACAAAAGCCACAGTTGGAACGCGCCAGTCATAACGCGCGGAATCAGTGATGCCAGCAATGCGCGCGCCGGGCAGCGCCGACAAACCTTCGATTAGCGCAGCGAGCAAAGCGCGCTCGTATTCTTGCACAGCCAAGAGCGCTTGCTTCATTTTGAGCCGCGCGCCGCGATAAGCTGGCAGATGCGCAGCGCCAAAGCGCTCGCCGATCATCTGCCAATGTTGCAGGCAGGCGAGCAAGCCGCTCCAGGTTTCAAAACTGGGTGTGCCAGTCTCCCAGCGATTGGGTGTCTTGTCCTTCGCCGGGCGCACTTTGTAGACCGGCAGCTCGTTCAGCAGCTCTGCGCGCCCCCACATGATGCCAAGGTGAGGACCATAGAACTTGTATGCCGAGCAAAGCAGAAAATCGCAGTCGATTTCCTGCACGTCTATCGGGACATGGGGCGCGCTTTGCACGGCATCAAGCACGTGCCAAGCGCCCACCGCATGCGCCATCGCCGCAATCTGCCGCGCTGGGTTTATTGTCCCGACCGCGTTCGAGGCATGCACCGTGGCCACAATCTTGGTCTTTTCGCTCAAGGCTGCTTCCAGGGAGTCCATATCCAAGGTGCAATCGGCTGTTTGCATATCGACCCACTTGACAAGACACTTGCGTTCGGCCGCGATGGCTGTCCAGGGCGCGATGTTGGCATCGTGGTCCATGCGCGTCAGGACGATTTCGTCGCCCGCTTGCAGCGTGGCAGCGATGGCGCGGCTCAATGCAAAGTTCAAGCTGGTCATGTTCGAGCCGATTACAATTTCGGAGGCGCTGGGCGCGTTGAGAAAATCAGCCATTTTCTGGCGAACTTGATCTACCATGGCGTCGTTTTGGCGGCTGGTTCGGAAGAAGCCGCCCGAATTTGCGTTCATGCCGCGGTAATAGGCGGAAATCGCGTCAATCACGCTTTGAGGAACCTGCGTTCCAGCCGGATTGTCCAGGAATATCGCAGGGCGCTTTTCCTGCGCTCTAGGCTGCAAGGCTGGGAACAGCTCGCGTATGAATTGGGGATGAAAGCTCATGGACTTGTCCTTGTGCTCAACAGATAGGCGAAAACAGTACTATAGCTGTTTCACGCAGGATAGATGTATTTTCGGCTGATGTAAGCTGCTGATGAATGCTGCGACGGGGCTTGGGCTGCGGACGAAGAGATGGCGGCACGGACATGACGCGCGCCAGCTATCTTGGTGATTCTATGGCGGCGCGCGCCTGGCGCGCATAGCGCAAGAAGCTCTCGTGGTAAATCATGTTTATCGCGCGCGGACGCTCTAGGTCGATGGCGATGTCCGCGACCAGTTTGCCGGGGCGGCTCGACATCACGACGACGCGATCCGCCAGAAGCACTGCTTCGTTAATATCATGCGTTACCATGACAACCGTCTGCTTGCGCTGAGACCACAGACCCAGCAGCTCCAAGCTGATGCTTTCTCTGGTCATGGCATCCAGGGCCCCGAATGGCTCATCCAGAAGCAATGCCCGCGGTCGCTGCACGATAACCCTGCCCAGCGCAACCCGCTGCGCCATGCCACCGGACAACTCGGCTGGGTAGGACAAGGCGAAATCTTGCAGCCGCAGCTGCGGCAGCAAGTCATAAACCATTGCCTGCCGCCGCGCTTTGTCGACGCCCGCCAACTCCAACGGCAAGGCAATGTTATCGAGAACCGTGCGCCAGGGCATCAGATTGGCGTCTTGAAACATGATGGCAAGCTGAGAAAGCGCGCCAGTAATTGGCCTGTCATCGCCGGCGACGCTGCCCGAGGTCGCGCCTTGCAAGCCCGCCAGCGTCCGAATCAAGGTGCTTTTGCCGCAGCCGCTGGGACCGACGATGCAAAGGAATTCGCCGGGCAGCACATCCAGCGATATTGGTCCCAATGCTGGCAGGCGCTGCCCGTCTGGACTGCGGTAATCAACAACCAGCTCGCGCAAGCTCAGCTTCACTCGAGGATGCCAATTACAAACTGATTGGAGAAGGACTCGCTTAGGTCCGGCGCGTCGGTGCCCAACAAACCCATCAAGCTCAGCGTATCGCTCATGGCTTGCCAAGAAGACATATCGCTATGCCCCAGGGTATCGGCATCCCAAAGCTCAATGCTGCGAAGCAGCACTTCAAACTGCGTCAACTCCTGCGTCATTTCCTCGGCTGCCAAGGCTTCCTCCAGCGCTGCGAAGATCTCGGCGCGGCTGGCGGCGATTTGCTCGCGCGATGGCTCCGCCGCGAGGAATGCCGCTTGCTCTTCCGCTAATTCCCCCAGCAGCGCGAGCAATGCCGGCTGTTTGGGCAATGTCTCGACGAAGGCGCTGCTAATAAGATAAGCATTTGCCGGATTGTTGATGGTCGATTGCAGGGCGCTGCTGATGGCGCTGACCATGCTTTGAACCTTGTCGGGGTCGCGCTGCAAGAGCTCGGAACTGACAATGAGGCCGTTGGACACCAAGTCCACCTGAGAAGCGACCGATATGACCGCGACGCCGGTTACATCGCCACAGTCGCCGGAGTCAACTCGCTTGCGGATTTGCAGGGCTTCGTTGTTCACATAGACAAGCGCCGCGTCGACAGCGCCAAGGCAGAAGACAACAGGCGCGTTAAAGCCAATCTCATTCAGTTGAATATCTTCTTCGTCCAAGCCGGCGCTTTGCAGCAAGGTGATGAGCCCGCTATAGCTCGCGCCGAAGCGGCCCGGGATGCCGACAGTCATGTCAGTCAAGTTTTCTAGCTCCGCCGCGCCATTGTCGCGGACCATGATTATGCCGACCGGGTATTCTTGGAACCACTCGAAGACATAGACGACTGCCCGCCCTTTAGAGCGCGCCAATATCACCTGCTCGCCGCTGACTATGCCAAAATCAGCCTGGTTCGCGGCGACCAAGTCCAGCACATCTGGCTCTTGCAAGTGTTCCAATGTTAGGTCAAAGCCATGACGGGCAAAATGCCCTTCGGCGATGCCGACATAAAATGGGGCGAATTGAACGTTGGGGATATAAGTCAACAAGAGGCGCTCTGGTATCAAATCCGCTTGCGCGTCAAGCGCAGACAGACAGACATAGCAGCTGATTAGCAGCGTTCCGATGAACTTGAGCATGATAATTGCGCAACTCCTTATGCCGGGTTAATCAAGGTTTGGAACGCCGCCGCCAAGCCAGCCAGCGCCATTCCAGCAGCACCACAAAACTGTACAAACTCAAAGCAATCGCTGTCATCGTCAGAACAGTAACGATCACAAGCGGCGTATCGTATTGATTTCTGGCTGAGGTAACAAGGAAGCCCAAGCCGCTGCCCTGTGTTACGAATTCACCTACCACCGCGCCTATTACCGCCAAGGTCGCGCTGGTTTTGAGCCCCGCCAAGACAACCGGCAGCGCGGATGGCAATTCCAAATGGCGGAAAGTTTGCCATGGCGTCGCCTTAAGCGCTGTCATCAAGTCGCGCAGACCGAGCGGCACAGCTCGCACCGCCACAATCGTATTCACTAGCGCCGGGAAAAAAACGATGACCGCCGTTGTTACAATTTTGCTGGTTGGCCCGCTGCCAAACCAGATGACAAGCAGCGGCGCGTATGCCACAATCGGCGTTGATTGAAATGCGACAATGATAGGCGAGAGGATGTACTCCAAGAGTGGCATTTTGGCGATGGCATATCCGATTGACAAGCCGACTCCCAGACCAAGCATCAAGCCAAAGAACATCTCTTCTAATGTTACGCTGAGATGTTTGACAAGCAAGCCGCTCTCAAGCGCTGCGATAAGCGCCTCGCCCACGGCAGCGGGCGGCGGTATGAGGAATGCGGGGTATAGCTCGGCGGAAGTTATCAATTGCCAAAGCAGGAGCAATGCCAAGACCGTTAGCACCGGAGACCATCGGCGCAATTGAACAAGCGGATTCCAACTTGCGCCAGAGCCTGGTTTGGGATTTGCTTTCTTGCCTGCTGCGGCCATTGCTTGCCTCGTGCAAAGCGACCAACGACGAAGCAAGGCAATCGGCAGCATGGCGCGAATGTCGGGCGGCAGCACGTTGACTCTAATTTGCCGCAGCGACGCGCGCCATAGGCATGCCACAAACCTTCTCTCATCCGGACTGTCACCGTCGGCTCCGGTTTCTCACCGGGATCAACCTGCTAGCCGAAGCCAGAAGGGTCGCGGGCTGGGCGCGATCGTTCGCGCATCACCGCCGGTAGGGAATTGCACCCTGCCCCGAAGGTTGGTTTCGATTCATTTTCAAGCAGTATAGCAGGAAAACGCTAGTTATCCAGCATTGACGATGCCAGACAGCCGCTCGGCGCCAGCACAATCAGCACCCAGGATTGTCGCCGCTCGCGCGACATAACAAGCCTTCAAGCCGCATCTGCGCCGCGGTCTATGAAATAAGAGATGGCGCTTCCACAACCGGGGCTGGTCTTTCTAGTTCAAATTTCGCGTCAGCCTTCAACACGGTGAAGACAAACAGACCGCCTTCTCCGCGGCCATTGCCTTCCGCCCATATCCGGCCGCCATGCGCTTCGATGATATGTTTGCAAATCGCCAAGCCTAAGCCGGTACCGTCATCCCCAGAGCGCGAGACATCGGCTTGATAAAATCGCTCGAAGATGCGTTCGCGCAGTTCTTCCGGCACGCCAGGGCCCTTATCGAAGATCGACACGGAAACTTCTTCTTCAAGTTCGGAGGCAGAAATCGTGATTGCCTGATTCGGAGGCGACCATTTAATCGCATTATGCAGCAAATTACCCAGCACGCGCTTCAGTTGGTCGGCGTCGCACAATATGGCAATATCGCGGGGAATCTGGCTGACTATAGTCAAATCTTTCTTTTCCGCATGCGGCAGCAAGCGCTCGATGGCTTCGTCCACCATCTGGGTCAGGGGTGCCGCGACCAGGCGCATAATGGCTTCGCCGGATTCAATCATAGAAAGGTCAAGCAATTCTTGCGAAAGCCAGAGCAAAGCGTCGGTCTCCATAGCGATTTCTTTCAGCGACTGGATGCTGGCTTTGCGCTTGGGGCGATCGGCATCAAGGAACAATCCTTCGATGATTAGGTTAATGCGGGTGATTGGCGTGCGCAGTTCGTGGGATATATTGGCGACAAGATCGCGCCGCGCCCGATTCAGATTGACAAGATTGGTAACATCTTGCATGGCAAGCGCCACAAAGCGGCGGCCGTCCGCGAACGGCAGGACTTGCGTGCGCGCGCGATAGCTGAGCTCTTCAATCTTGAATTGTTCTTCAAGGCTGTCGTGTTCATTCAAGGTAACGTCCACAAGGTTGGCAAGGTCACTCGAATTAACGATTTCGCGCAAATGTTCACCAATGGCGGATTTGTCGCCAAATAAGCGCGTCGCTGCCCGATTGTGCCAAAGAATCAGCCCCGATTCTTCCAAAATCAGCGCCATATCGAATATCACTTCCGATAGCGCGGAGTCGATTGCCCGTGTTTCGCTGTTCGCTTCTTCGGCTGCAATGTGCTGTTGGCGCAGCGCGTCTAATTCTCTGTCGCGTATGCGGAGGGACTCTTGCAGCGATTGGTTCTGCCTATGCAACTGCAAGCTGAAATATGCCAGGAGCGTCAAAATAGCGGCGAAAATAGCCAGCAGCAATTCCATAGCTAGCCCTCGAAGCGGTATCCCACGCCGCGAACTGTGCTTATCAGCTGCGGATTGGAGGGATTGTCTTCAATCTTTTCGCGCAGCCAGCGGATATGCACATCAACTGTTCGCTTATCCACAAAATAGTCATATCCCCAGACCTTGGTCAAGATCAAATCGCGCGACAAAACGGCGTTTTTGTTGCGCATCAATTCCGCCAGAAGATCGAATTCCTTGTTGCTCAGCCGGACTTCGGCGCTGGCTTTGAATACGCGGCGTCCGGTCAAATCAAGCCGCAGGTCGCCGGCAATCAACTCGGACTGGGTTTGCCGCAACGCTGGCGACGGGCGGCGCATTTGCACCCGCACGCGCGCAAGGAATTCGCCCAAGCCAAAAGGCTTAACAATGTAATCGTTGGCACCGCTTTCCAAGCCGACGATCTTGTCAACTTCCGTGCCACGAGCCGTCAACATGATAATGGGCACTTCGGCTGTTTTGCTGTCATTGCGTATCATGCGGCATAGGCTCAATCCATCTAAGTCCGGCAACATGATGTCCAAAACAAACAAGTCGAAGGTTTCGCTCTGCGCCTTTACCCAGCCGCTCTCGCCATCGCCCGCGGTTGATACATCATAGCCCTCGGCGCGCAGTTTGTCGGCGAGGTTGGACGACAGCTTTTCTTCGTCTTCGACGATCAATATCTTCTTTGTCATGCGCTAGGTCCAAACCTTGTCTAAGTCCATGCTATCTTTACATTATATTGCTAAACCCTTGTTAGGACTGCATGTAAAGCCCGAGGCACACCCTAGGCATCGCAACTGTATGGTTTTAAGCACCGGAGGGTCGCCCTTACTATTCTTCAGTTTGATGTTAAATCCGACAGTTCTGGACTTTGATGCGATTGCACTGGATTGTGCGCTAAAGTAATATGAGGGCGCGGCGCTGGTCTAGTCGTTGGCGATGGCGCGCACCCCCGCCAGCGTAGTTGCGCGCCGAACGGCGTCGCGGATTGCGCTGGCAACAGCTTCCGCAGCATAAGCGCCAACCAGGCTGGTGTCCGCGGGGACTTCGCCAGTAGCCAGCGCAAAAATTGTATCACCGTCGTACATGGTATGCGCGGGATTGATTGCGCGCGCAATGCCGTCATGCGCCATCTGCGCGACTTTCCGCGCCTGCGCTTTGTTTAGCTTGCCATTGGTCGCAACCACGCCGATGACAGTCGATTCGTTGGCTGCCAACGCGGGACTAGAGCGGCTGGACTTGGCGAAGAATTCTAAGACAGAGTCGAAACCCGCGCCGTCGCTTTTGCGCAATCCAGCCAAGATGCCGCCGTCTTCGTCATAAACATTGCCCACGGAATTTACAGCCATCAGGGCTGCAATCACCAAGCCCGAATCGAGCGCGATTGCGGCCGAGCCAATCCCGCCTTTTGACGCGCGTTCATTGCCGGCTATCGCGCCGACCCTGGCACCAGTGCCGGCACCCACGCTGCCCAATACGACCTTGTCGCTGCCAGCGTTTTCGCAAGCCCGGTAGCCTGAATCGCCGTCCGGGAAAACGTCGCGACGGCCAATGCTCAAATCAAAAAGTATAGCCGCGGGAACAATAGGCACAGTCAAGCCGCTGCGCGATTGGTAGCCCAGCCCGCGCTCGTAGTGCCAGCGCATGACGCCATCAGCGGAAGACAAACCAAATGCGCTGCCGCCGGATAGCACAACAGCCGTTACCTCCGCCACCAAATTATGCGCCTGGAGTAGATCGGTCTCGCGGGTGCCGGGCGCGCCGCCGCGCACATCAACCGCGCCAACAGTCTTGGGCGGACAGAGAATGACCGTACAGCCGGTTGCCGCTTCGCTGTCTGTATCGTGCCCAACCTGGATGCCGGCAACCCGCGTCAACGTATTGTTGTTCTTAATTGTCATCTTCGACATAGTATTCATCGCCGTCGCCATCGTCTTGCCAGATGATGCGCATATCGTCGTTGCTCGCTTCGAGTTGCGCCTTCGTCTCCGTAAACAAGATGCGCTCCGCTCGCTCGTAATCGGTCTGCGTGACCAAGATTTTGACCTCGCCCAGATTGCCAAGGGTAATGCCAAGCGCGGTAGCGCCAGCTTCTTGATGGATTAGCGCGCGAATCCCGTGCGCCTTGAGTTTGCCGGCCAGCACATGCGCTTCGTGCAGGTTATGGGTGATGCTTACGGCAATCCATCGCGGTCCGGCAGTCTTGTTCTGGCTTTTGCGTAGCCCCATGGCGCTCTCGTTTCTTGCTATGCAATCATTCTAGCATGGCTTGCGGAAGGCAGAATCAACTTACGGAAATCCGCTTTCCAGATAACAGTGTAAATGTTTTGGCTCATTCTATTGTAGAATAGTTATCTTGCAAAAAGCGACTATGCAATTTGCCAAATTTTTCAAGAATCGCGTCCAGAGAAAATCATTTTCGATTCCAAGAAAAGCCAATTGCGCTTTTTGTCGAGTAGGCGATTTATGCCAGTTAATATAACTCCCAAATCTCTACAGAGACCGCTTCCATTCATATTTCTATTTGCACTAAGTTTTGTCATATTCGCGCCAGTAGTTGATGTTGCATCTCAAATTGTTGTTGACTTTGGCAGTCACATTGGCATGGCCGAGGACCTTCCACATAAAATAAAGCATGTTTCGTATGTTTTGTATCATGCCACATATCGATTGCTAAAGCACCTATTCCCCTCGCTTCATAAAACCGATATCGCGCTTTTGGCGATTATGGTTTACATATTGCCATTACCAATGATTATTTTTTCAAAATTGACATCAGCTTCCGCGCAAACAATTCCTGTATACGCGACCCTGCTTCTTTCAGTTGCCTTGACAATTGCAGCCCCGATCACAATCTGGGCCAACGAAACGATGCTAGGCTATTTCAATTCAATCGTATATCACAATCCCACGCTAATTGCCCTTCGCCTTTTTGTCATTCCAGTTTCGATACTTGCCCTGAGAGTATTCAGCAATCCGACTTATCGTGATGCAAATCATCGGCTATACACGATTCTGTTATGCGCTTCCATAGTTCTGCTTTCTACGCAAGCGAAGCCAAGTTATACGATTGTGTTGATTCCAGGCTGTTGCCTATTCGCAGCCTGGAGAATGTTCAGAGGCTATCGTGTCGATTGGACCTTACTTGTTGTGGGATTCTGCATACCTGGAACATTAATGTTAGGTCTGCAATACATAATTTCGTATTATAATTTTTCTGACGGATCTTCAATTTCATTTGGCATATTCGTATTTTTCAGGGAGTGGTATCCAGATTGGAGCGTACCGATACTTTTTCTTCTCTCGATTGCATTTCCTCTAGCCGTCTACCTGCTTTTTTTTACAGAAGCCAAGAAACATCTTTATTTGAATATGTCTTGGGCTGTCTTTGCAGTGAGCGCGTTGGTAACTTACAGTGTCTATGAATCAGGTCCCCGCATCCATCATGGAAACTTCCTTTGGAATAGCTACATAGCAGTTTTCGTATTGATGTTCGCGTCGATATTATTCCTGGTTCAGCAATATAAACTGTCTAGGTTGGTTTGCTTAGAAGATTGTCAAAAGATGCCATCGCTGATGTCATTGAAATTCTCTATTTCCCTTGTTCTGTTCGGTTCTCACGTATTATTTGGACTTGGGTATTTCATTCGTTTTTTGACCGGATATGTTCCTTTACTATGAACAATATCATTCTTTGTATCCTTCCGCATCTGCTCCTGCTTCAACATAATCCACAAGCGAATTTCTTGAAGTGGATAAAATCAGTTTAGCCTCAAACGCGCCTAACCAGCCTAAGTTTTCCTCACCAGACCGCGGGTTTCACAAGAGATAAGGCCTAGCAGGGATCGGAATCGCGGACATAGCGCTCTACGACGGCTTCTGTTTCTTCAATATATTTTCCACAGGACCGATAATAATTGCGCGCCCAGCCGAAGATATCGCCCATAGAACCCTCATCGGTTTCTTGCGGATCATAAAGCAGCCAAAACGCAGCGTATTTCGATACAAAATCATCAAGCGAGCTTAATGGCTGTTTAGTCGTTTGAATCGTGAGCCGGCCGCCGCCATCGTAATAAATGTGAACCAGATTGCTTGCTTGGATGAGCTTTTGATAATAGTCGCCCGTGACCCAGGTGATCTTGCGGGAAGGGTGCAAGCTAAGCAGCGAATCGCTTGCTTGAACTTCGATGTTGGCAGCGTAAACCAATGAGTAATAGGGTGGCGCGTACAGCGACTCTAGGCTTTTTCGTTTGCTCGCGACATAGGATTTTTCGTTATGCGAATAGGTAATGAATGACAATATCCAGACCGCGACTAACAAGAACTGGACTGGCGCGCGTTTGGGCAGGGAATCCCAAGCGATAGCCAGCGCGCTGCCTAGCAGCGGCGCTGCGAGCAGCAGATAACGCAGGCGCTTCGGCAAGAGTATTGGATTGATTTCATTTGCCAACAACATAACAGCGATCAATAGAAAAGTGAAAATCAATATAAACCGCTGCGGCTTGCCCATCTGCTTGCGATAGCAAAAGACAATCAACAGAGCGCCCAGCGGGAGCATCCAGAAATCATTGCCATAAACATTGGCAAAGCTGACCAGCGACTCGACCGCGTTCATGCCAATCATTGACTTATTCGAGAAACCTTCCAAGCCCATAAAGACGGTAGGTGCCCAAGGCACGAAAAGCAAGCCGCCGACAATCATGGCGAGGGAAATATGAATCCAGCGCAGATTCTTTCGCGCAAAGAGCAGCTGATATATGGCGACAGCAGCCAAAATGAAGATGCCGAAATAATGCAGGTATAAAATCAGCCCGCAGCCAATTGCCAGCATCAGCCAAAGCCGCCAATTTATTCGCCCAGAAGTCTTTAGCAAGCGCCAATAGCAGCAGACGATCCAAGCCGCAAAGAATGGCAACAAGCTGTACATCCTAAGTTCGCGTGAATAGAAGAGGAATAAGGCATTTATGGAGATGATAAACAGTGTGGCGAGCGCTATGTCACGCCGGCGCGTAATCAGAGCGAGGCGGTAAACCGCCGCCACGGAAAGCAAAGCGAAATAAGTCGATAGCAGTCGCAATACAAATAAATCGCTGCCAGCAATTCTGGACCATAGATTCAGAATAATGAAATACAGCGGACCATGCTGCTGGCTGTTTTCCGCAACATTATCGACAGTTGCTTGAAGTGACTGCGGGCTGCTGACGGAGCGGCCAAATATGTGCGAGAGCGTCCGTAATTCGTCATGATTCGCCAAGGGGACGCGCGTCAGCCCGTTTGTGCCAAAGTGCCAGACAAACAATAGACAGGCTAGAACTGCCGTCAAGTGAAGCAGGGAGCCGTTGAGCCGTTGGTAAGCGAAATCGCTGTAATATCGCATGGCGCGATTGTACAAAAAATACCAAGCGCAGTCATGTGTCGTGTTAGCGCGGCAATAGCTACCTAATCTTCATTGCAGAACCATCCGCCAGCGCGCGCGAATGCCAGCTGCAAGAACATCGCAGCTGGCAACTTGAGCGATTGGCTTAAGCCGACAACGCCTGCGCGAGGAAGGCTTCTGCCGCTTGCGCGCGTTCCTCGACGTGCGCCACCAGCTTGTCGGTTGCAAGCCGCAGCGCTTCTAGGTCCACCGCGCTATCATTCTCTTGGAGGTAGGCTGCCAGCATCTGATAATTTCCTTCGTAGAGCGCGGTCATGGTTTCCGGCGCAAAGACTTCGCTGGAGACTGCTTGAATCAGCTCGACATAGCGCGCGCCATAAACTTCGTCTTCGACGAGGAAGCCAATCAGAGGCCATACTTCGGCAGATATTTCATCCAGCGAAAAAGTCCATGTAGACGAGCCTAAACTTCCCCCGCGTCCTCGATTCGGACTGAGGCTGCCATCGTCCATCGCTTCATTGTTATCCCAGGGAATCCAGACTAATTGTCCGCTAGCGCTATCGGCATAGAGGTAGAAATCTTTCGCCATCGTACCGTAAGTATCTCTTTTCTGAACAAAGCGATTTGTCGCCAGCCAGAGCAGGAACCGTTCCACGTCGAAAACTTCTTCAAGTTTTGCGCGCCATGCAGCCGGATTGCTAAGTCGAGTTTCGGCATGCAGGGCATCAAAGAGCGCCAGGATGTCGGCGAAATCGGACTCTCGGTTGCTGCGCTTGGGGAAACTTTCCTCAGTAAAGCTGCCTGCGGCGAACGTCGCGCCGCCACCACTAGGTTTGTACATATTCCCATCGTCGTCCGCGAATTGCGTTTCAACCAAGGTGTCGTCCGGCAGCTCTACAGCTGTATAGAATCCCCATGGTTGGAAGCCATCGCCAGCGCCCTTATCAACATAAACCGCATAGAATGCGGTCTCGGCCGCGGGCGCGCCAGCTGCGCGAAAAACATCGGCCGCTACCTTTTCGCGCTGAAACGAGGCGTCGCCGAAATTATTTCCGAATCCCAGTTGCTTAAAGCCATAGAAACGCTGATTATCGAACTCGGGATATTCGTCTTCGAACTCATCGAAGTCCAGTTTGAAGGGCAAAGCCGTCGCATTGTCCCGCCAGCTAATGCTGAGCGCTGTATTGCCCTTGTAGCGGAAGCCTACTTGCCACCAGGTTTGACCGCCAAATGTTATAGTAACGGGTACCCAGATGGGGTTCCTTTGACGAGGACCGCCGCCTGGCAACCCAGCTCCATCTTGCCCAGCGCCGGCTGGTGGTCTGAACCCTTCTGGCGCTCCTAAGGCTTCCCTCAAATGGTCTACATCCATTTCCAGGGCTGCGGCGGCGGCATTGAAGTCGGGCAGTAGGGCAATGGCATCCTGCACCGTTTCCTGGCTGCGATCGAGCTGCGCCGCGAGATCTGCAAGGTTTGGCTGGGGTGGACGTCCGTTGCCGCGTCCTCCGGGGCCGCCATTTCCGCGGCCACCGCCGCTGCCGCGTTCGCCATAGATTTCGACCATATCAGCTTCTTCCGCCGCCCAAGACTCGGGCGAGAAAGTTATATAAATCTCATTGATGCGATCATCGGGAAGAACAACATCATAATTGGCTGGGACGCGGTTACCGTGCGATTCGTCTGTCCAGCCGGCCGGGCGCTCGGCTGTCTGAGCTGAGGACGGCAGTACCGCGGCGATTAGCAGCAGCCAGGCTATGAGCGCGGCGAAAAAGACTCTCGATGAAAGTCCGGTATGGTTGTTCATCATGTTATTCCCCTTCTTCGTTATACCAGACGCGCAAGCGAGCGCTCTGACTTTTGATATTCATCTGGCTAATGGAAACGCGCACAGGCTTGATGCCAACGCGCTTGGCGATATCGGCAAAGAGCTCTGCCTTGCGTGCGGGGTGAAGGAGTTCCAAGTTGTCGTAAGACAGCCTGAAACTGGCTTGATTGCGCATGACGCGGCTATATTCCAGCACTGTCAAGGTCGCCAATATCGCCAGATTCACGGCGGCGACCTCCTCCCATGTGCCGAAGGTCATCATCATGGCGTTGACCAGCGAAAGCGTAATGGTGGCGAAGAGATAAGTCATATCGCGCAGTGAAATCGCCACTGTACGAAAACGCAGCAAGGAAAAGACTGCGAAGATGCCAAAACCCACCCCCAAGCCGATCTCTACCTGCACCAACAGACGAATCACGACATAGACCAAAGAACCGCCAACAATCATAGCCAGCGCGTAATTGCGGTTGGGCTTGCGCTGCCAATAGAGCGCGGCGATCAACAAGCTGATGATGGTCAAGTTGATGCCGAAATGGAGCCAATATTCGATTATCGCGCTCATCTTGAGCTCCCTTTTCCCGCCGCTTGCGCGACGCCGCAATCTAATTTGATGTTGGTTGGCGCGGCGAACTCGTCTATTCGCGCCGCTCTCGGCAACATCTAGTTAGTCTATCAGTGTTTTATTCTGGAATTGTAAGGGTTTTGTAAATTGTTTTGCGGTGATTGCGCTTCATTCGCGCGTTCATCCGCGCGTTGGATTGCGTTAGCGGGGATGGCCTTGGGGGAATAAGCTAATGCTAGGGTAAACAAAAAAGAGAGCGAAATGAACTTGTGTTGGCGGCGGCATACGCTCCCACATCGTCTCCAATGCAGTACCATCTGCGCTCGCGGGCTTAACTTCCGGGTTCGGGATGAGACCGGGCGAACGCATGCAATTTTGGAACGGGCCAAATGCGTTCGACCGCGTACATACCAGGCGTAAATCAACTGTAAGTTGCTGTCATCGAGTGATCGCGAGCCGACTCTTGGGTCAGAAATACGCTAGTCGGCGGTATGCCCCTGCAGAAATGCTTCGGCCGCGGCGGCGCGTTCATGGACCTGCTCCATGAGATCGTCAGTTGCGATACGCAGCGACGCCAAAGCTGCTTCACCATCGACTTCCCGAATGTGAGCGGCCGCGAGCTGAAAGTTGACATCGTAAATCGCAATCATGCGTTCGGGAGTGAAAACTTCGCTGCTAATCCGCGCGACTTCTTCGCGGTAGGCTCGATGGTAGGTCTCGTCGGCGAGCAGGAAGCCGATGAGGGGCCAGCTGTCAGGATCAATGTCGAGGTCAAGGCTCAGCGCTGTGCCAAAGTTGGGGACCGCCGGGCGCATGGCGCTGATGTTGAGGTCAGCCATACCTGCGATCCCCGCCTGCAGCGCAATGTTGTTGTCCCAGGGGATCCACACCAATTGCCCGCTGGTTGCATCGGCGTAGAGGTAATAGTTATGCGCCAAGACGCCGTAAGTGTCCCAGTTCTGCAACAGCGTATTCGCCGCCAGCCAGCGCAGAAAGCCGGCGACATCAAACACCGCTTCGAGTCCAGCGCGCCAGACGCTCGGATCGCTCAGCCGCGATTCGGCATGCAAAGCTTTGAACACCGCCAGCACATCGTCGTAGCCGCTATCGCGATTGGTTTCTTTGTCGAAATTGACTTCATCAAAGCTGCCAAAAGCGAATGACGCGCCGGCGCCGGCGGGTTTGTACATATTGCCGTCATCATCGTCGAATTGCGATTCGATAAGGGTATCGTCGGGCAGTTCAATCGCCGTGTAAAGCCCCCAATACTGCGCGCCTTCGCCGTCACCTTTGTCAACGTGAACCGCATAGAAGGCTGTTTGCGGCGCCGGCACGCCAGCGTCGCGAAAGATGTCGGCAGTTACTTTTTCGCGCTGCAGCGACGGATCAAAGAAGTTATTGTTGGAGAAGCTCAACTGCTTGAAGCCATAGAAGCGCTGGTTATCGAGCGCGGGATGCTCGTCTTCGAATTCGTCGAAATCGAGCTTAAAGGGCAAATCATCGCGTCCGTCCGCCCAGCCCATGGCGAGCGTGGAATTGCCCTTGTAGCGAAAGCCAACTTCCCACCAGGTCTCGCCATTGAAGGACACCGTAATTGGCGTCCAGATGGGGTTGCGGGAGGAGAGCTGTAGGCGTTCCATGTCAAAGTACCGGCCTGGCGCCAAGAAGGAGGATCCGGCTGGACCAGCGCCAGCCGGCACGCTGGTGCCGCCGGGCATGGGCAAGGCCACCAACAGCTCGCTGACTTCCACATCAAGCTCATTCGCCACAGCGTTGAAATCGGGCATTAGTCGCATGGCTTGCATCAGCTGCTCTTCGCTGCGGTCGAGTTGTTCAGCAATCTGCGCCATCATCGCTTGCATCTGTTGAGGATTGCCCGCACCACCAAAACCGCCTCTTTCGTTGCTTCCGCGTTCGCCATAGAGCTCGGTCATATCGTCTTCTTCGGCTTGCCAGGCTTCCGGAGTGAATGTGATGAAGATCTCGTTTATGCGGTCGTCTGGGAGTATCAGGTTGTAATTGATCGGGGCGCGGTTACCGTGCGATTCGTCTGTCCAGCCAAGTGGGCGCTCGGCTGTCTGAGCTGAGGACGGCAGTACCGCGGCGATTAGCAGCAGCCAGGCTATGAGCGCGGCGAAAAAGACTCTCGATGAAACTCCGGCATGGTTGTTCATCATGTTATTCCCCTTCTTCGTTATACCAGACGCGCAAGCGAGCGCTCTGTCTTTTGATATTCATCTGGCTAATGGAAATGCGCACAGGCTTGATGCCAACGCGCTTGGCGATATCGGCAAAGAGCTCTGCCTTGCGTGCGGGGTGAAGGAGTTCCAGATTGTCGTAAGACAGCCTGAAACTGGCTTGATTGCGCATGACGCGGCTATATTCCAGCACTGTCAAGGTCGCCAATATCGCCAGGTTCACGGCGGCGACCTCCTCCCATGTGCCGAAGGTCATCATCATGGCATTGACCAGCGAAAGCGTAATGGTGGCGAAGAGATAAGTCATATCGCGCAGTGAAATCGCCACTGTACGAAAACGCAGCAAGGAAAAGACTGCGAAGATGCCAAAACCCACCCCCAAGCCGATTTCTACCTGCACCAACAGACGAATCACGACATAGACCAAAGAACCGCCAACAATCATAGCCAGCGCGTAATTGCGGTTGGGCTTGCGCTGCCAATAGAGCGCGGCGATCAACAAGCTGATGATGGTCAAGTTGATGCCGAAATGGAGCCAATATTCGATTATCGCGCTCATCTTGAGCTCCCTTTTCCCGCCGCTTGCGCGACGCCGCAATCTAATTTGATGTTGGTTGGCGCGGCGAACCCGCCTATTCGCGCCGCTCTCGGCAACATCAAGTTAGTCTATCAGTGTTTTATTCTGGAATTGTAAGAGATTTGTAAATTGTTTTGCGGTGATTGCGCTTCATTCGCGCGTTCATCCGCGCGTTGGATTGCGTTAGCGGGGATGGCCTTGGGGGAATAAGCTAATGCTAGGGTAAACAAAAAAGAGAGCGAAACGAACTTGTGTTGGCGGCGGCATACTCTCCCACATCGTCTCCAATGCAGTACCATCTGCGCTCGCGGGCTTAACTTCCGGGTTCGGGATGAGACCGGGTGGACCCCCGCGGCTCTAGCCACCAACACAAGTTCATCTCGCTCTCGCGTCAGCTGCTTTAATCAACGTTTCAGTAATTCCCAATCACGCTTGCCAATAGCGCTCTACACCCCGCACCATGTTATACGGAAAGCCCTCGACCATTAGTACGGGTCAGCTACACGCATTGCTGCGCTTACACCCCCCGCCTATCTAACTGGTAGTCTCCCAGCGGTCTTACTTGGTTTTTCCAATGGGGAATCTCGTCTTGAGGCCGGCTTCCCACTTAGATGCTTTCAGCGGTTATCCGATCCGAAGGTCGCTACTCAGCTATGCCGCCGGCGCGACAACTGATGCACGAGCGCTTCGTCCACCCCGGTCCTCTCGTACTAGGGGCAACTCCTCGCAAATTCCCAACGCCCACAGCGGATAGAGACCGACCTGTCTCACGACGGTCTGAACCCAGCTCACGTACCGCTTTAATGGGCGAACAGCCCAACCCTTGGGACACGATTCTGCCCCAGGATGCGATGAGCCGACATCGAGGTGCCGAGCCTTGCCGTCGATTTGAACTCTTGGGCTAGACTAGCCTGTTATCCCCGGGGTAGCTTTTATCCGGTAAGCTACGGCCATTCCACTCTGTACCGTAGGATCACTAAGCCCGACTTTCGTCTCTGCTCGACTTGTCTGTCTCGCAGTCAAGCTGGCTTCTGCCTTTACACTCTGCGATGGGTTCCCATTCCATCTGAGCCAACCTTTGGGCGCCTCCGTTACTCTTTCGGAGGCGACCGCCCCAGTCAAACTGCCCACCTGCCACTGTCCCTGATATTCACATATCTAGGTTAGGGCCAAAGCAACATCAGGCTGGTATCTCAACAACGGCTCCACACACGCTGACGCGCACGCTTCTATGCCTCCCAGCTATCCTGCACAAATATCGCCCTAACGCAATGGCAAGCTACAGTAAAGCTCCACGGGGTCTTTTTGTCCTGCTGCGGGTAATACGCATTTTTACGCATACTTCAATTTCGCCGGGCCCCCTGCTGAGACAGTGCTCCACTCGTTACGCCTTTCGTGCGGGTCGGAACTTACCCGACAAGGAATTTCGCTACCTTAGGACCGTTATAGTTACGGCCGCCGTTCACCGGGGCTTCATCTCGCTGCTCTCACAACTCCACTTAACCTTCCGGCACTGGGCAGGCGTCAGCCCCTATACTTCAGCTTGCGCTTTCGCAGAGACCTGTGTTTTTGGTAAACAGTCGGCAGAGCCTTTTCACTGCAACCTGATATCGCTACCAGGCGATCCTTCTCCCGAAGTTACGGATCCATTTTGCCTAGTTCCTTAGCAGAGGTTCTCCCGTTCGCCTTCGTATTCTCTACTCGTCTACCTGTGTCGGTTTGCGGTACGGACAGCAAGACTCAACATCAACTAAGTTTTTCTTGTCCCATGGTTCTTGCCACTTCCTGCCTTACGGCACGGCTTCACGGCTGCTAACCGCTTGCAACCTCAATCCACTCAGAGGCTGGCACTCCCACAAGCTGCTTAGTTCACTCCTCTTACCGGTACGGGAATTTTAACCCGTTGTCCATCGCCTACGCTTCTCAGCCTCGGCTTAGGCCCGACTAACCCGACGCGGACTGACCTTCCGTCGGAAACCTTAGACTTTCGGCGAATAGGGTTCTCACCTATTTCTCGCTACTCATGCCAGCATTCGCACTCCTGATCGCTCCAATTGCCCTCACGAACAACATTCTCCGCCATCAGAACGCTCCCCTACCATAACTCTCGTTATCCCTGACTTCGGTCGTACGCTTTAGACCCGTTACATTATCCGCGCAAATGCGTTTGACTAGGGAGCTGTTACGCACTCTTTAAAGGATGGCTGCTTCTAAGCCAACCTACTAGCTGTCTCAACACATTCACCTCGTTTTACACTTAGCGTACACTCAAGGACCTTAGTCGAGGGTCTGGGTTCTTTCCCTCTCGACTACTTAACTCATCTCAAGTAGTCCAACTGCTGCGCTTGGCATGCCGGCATTCGGAGTTTGGATGGGTTCAGTAAGCTTGACGCCCCCTAGCCCAGTCAGTGCTCTACCTCCGACACCCTACGCGCAACGCTAGCCCTAAAGCTATTTCGGGGAGAACAAGCTATCTCCAGGCTCGTTTGGCATTTCACCTCTAACCACAACTCTTCCCCCGATTTTGTAACATCGGTGGGTCCGGACCTCCATTACGTGTTACCGTAACTTCGCCCTGGCCATGGTTAGCTCGCATGGTTTCGTGTCTAATATGCGCCACTTTATCGCCCTCTTCAGACTCGGTTTCCCTGCGCCTTCGACTGTCTCTGTCTTAAGCTCGCCACGCACATTAACTCGCTGGCTCATTCTCCTAAAGGCACGCCGTCAGTGGCATCTACGCCACCTCCGACCGGTTGTAAGTACACAGTTTCAGATTCTCTTTCACTCCCCTCGCCGGGGTTCTTTTCACCTTTCCCTCACGGTACTGCTGCGCTATCGGTCATCTCGTGTATTTAGCCTTGGAGGGTGGACCCCCCTGCTTCACACAATGTTAGCGTGTATCGTGCTACTCAGGATACTCATCCATACTTCCGCCTGCGTATACGGGCCTCTCACCCTCTTCGGATGACCTTCCCAGATCATTCTACTTCGGCTTCCATACTTTTCATGAGTCCTACAACCCCATACACCGTAGCATATGGTTTGGACTGCTCCGCTTTCGCTCGCCACTACTCGCAGAATTCTCTCTTTTCCTCGCCCTACTTAGATGTTTCAGTTCGAGCGGTTCCCCTGCCACAACGTGGCATGACGAGGTTTGATCCTCGCCGGGTTTCCCCATTCGGACAACTCCGACTCTTGCGGTCTTATACACCTCATCGAAGCTTTTCGCAGTATAACGCGTCCTTCATCGGCACGAGATACCTAGGCATCCTCTGTGTACCCTTAATCGCTTTCCGTATGACATCATACGGAGTCTACAACTCTGTTGGCATGCGCTTTTAGGTATTACCTTCGCGTTGATTATTCAGCTGGTAAGACGCACCGACTGAGTCTCCCCAGCCGCAAGTTACGCATTCTCCCATAACCATTCACACCCGTCAAGTTCCAATTTCACCGAATTTCACGCAAGTGCCAGAGCAATCGGGGAGAAAATAATTTATAATCATGCCATTGAGTCAGAACGAAACTCACAGTGAGGCTGCTTGCTCAAGGATAAGTCGCGTATCTTAGATTTCCCATTCTATCTTTGGCTGATTGGCGTCTTCCCGATCCTTCATCTCTACTCGGAAAATCTCAGCCTGGTCATCGAGCACGAAGTGCTGGCAGCCTTGGCCTGGATCTTGGCGGCAACGACAATCGCCTTCTTCATAATTAATTTCTTGCTCCGAAACAGATACAAAAGCGCTCTATTGCTTAGTATTTGCAGCCTCTTTTTTTCATTAAGCGGTCATCTATACGATCTTGACCTTATCCCGATAACGCTGTTCGGCTGGACTGTATTGGCTTCACTATTCGCAACCCTTGCCATAAATATGCTGCACCGAGCCATGCCCAAGCAATTATATCAAGCGCTAAGCTCAACCTTCAACCTGATAGCGCTTGCTATGCTCATTTGGCCGACATACACCATTGTTGCCAGCGAAATAGCAATGCCGGCACTTGATTCGGACATGTTGAGCGAAGGAAGCGTGGACAATACGCGAACCGCAAGCCAAAAGGTGAATGATTCGACAACCCATCCTGATATTTACTTCATCATTCCCGATGGCTACCCAAGCGACAGTTGGCTGCTTGAAGCGATGAATTATGATAATTCAGGTTTCACCAATGCCTTGGAAGCGCGCGGATTCCAGGTGATAGACCATGCGCAAAGCAATTATGGGGCGACCTTGTTGTCGATGGCTTCAGTTCTGAACATGGACTACTTCAACGAGAACACTTCTCAGAATAGAGACCTCGACTTCTTGCGGCTATCCATCGCCGACAGTAAAGTTGCGCGACAGATGATCCAAATTGGATACACTTATGTGCAGTTTCTCTCGGGATACCTTCTCCCCAGTCCTATTGCGGACATCAATCGAGACTTTTCGCCTAGGGGATCCCTTGACCTGATAATTGATCAAGTTGACAATTCCGTTGAGATCCAGCTTGGCGATGACAGTGTCCATTGGCGGTCCGCCAAACTCGGTCATTTCTATAAGCAGTCATTCCTTCCTTTGTATCTCCAGACAACTGCGCTGCGAATACTTCAATCTGAAGTCTTGGCACACTTGCAGCGAGACGGTGCCACGCCATACGGCCTATTCGAGCAAGAACGCTTCCTGGACACAATTGACGAATTAGAATTGATAGCCGACATGCCAGAGGCTACATTCACGATTGTCCATTTGATGAAGCCGCATGGACCGACAACATTTGACGAAAATGGCAACAGTATTGGCAGGATATATTCGCCAAGCCATAAAGAGTATTTTGCGGAATTCGAATTTGTGAATTCGAAATACCTGCAAATGATTGATACAATACTGCGGAGGTCACAACATCCGCCAATCATCATTTTCCAGGCGGACCACGCTACAACTTACGGCGATGTGTGGACTTCAGATGATCGACTCATACATTTTGATGTTTACGCCGCATACTATTTTCCTGATATCTTTTCTGTAGATTTTCCGCTATCGTATACCTTGATCAATTCTTTCCCGTTGATGCTCAACGAATTGTTCGGGGCGACTTTTGAGCTCCAAGAAAATCACCTTTATGATGCGCCAGAAGGATACGACGCGCCGTTTGAGCAAGTGGATGTGACAGAAGCATTTGCCAACTGGAAATGACATGGTCTTCACAAGTTGCTGCTATAATTGCGCTTGTATCAAATGGTGAGACAACTCCGTAGGGATAACCTTAAGAGAATCATGATATGAGATACTTGAAGTCGTTCGCGAAGTTGGGGTTTATTGTAGCCGCAACAAAAGCGTTGCTTTCCTATTTGGACCCCGGTTCCGGAAGCTTGATTGTTCAGGCGCTGGTCGCAATCGCAGTCGGCATATTGGCGACTTTCCGCATCTGGAAAACGCGCCTGCTCGCTTTCTTCGGTGTCAAGACCGACGACGAAGACGCCGAAAACGAAGAACTCAAAGAAGTAGAATAGACTCTCCACACTCTGTCGTGGCGAATCCTCATCAGATAAAAGGGTCATTCCGCGATCCCAGCGGCTTCGTCTTTTTTGCTGGTGGGGCTGTATATCGCCAAGTTAACAAAAGCTATCGGTCAAATTACGACAGATTGATATCCAGCGGCTTGTACGAAGAACTTGTTGAGCGCCGGTTGCTGGTGCCGCATAACGAGACTGCCGACCCGCGCCCGGTAGCTGGCCAAGCCTACAAAGTGCTGCGACCACAACAGCTGCCTTTCATTTCTTACCCATACGAATGGAGTTTTAGCCAGCTTAAGGACGCGGCTCTGGCGACCTTGGCGATACAAAAGCGCGCTCTCGCCAGGGGCATGATCCTCAAGGACGCAAGCGCCTACAATATACAGTTCCTCGACTGCAAGCCATTGCTCATCGACACCTTGTCATTTGAAGCCTATCAAGAAGGCCAAGCCTGGGTCGCATACAAACAGTTCTGTCAGCATTTCCTGGCACCGCTGGCGCTTATGAGCTGCAAAGACGCGCGCCTGAGTCAACTGCTAAAGGTGTACATTGATGGCATTCCGCTGGACTTGGCTGGGAAACTGTTGCCTAAGCGGACCTGGGTCAATTCGGGTCTCGCCATGCATTTGCAGTTGCATGTTCGCGCGCAAAGACGATTCGCGGGCAGATCAGTTGCGCCGGACGCCACCAGACAAAAGCGCCTGGACAGAAAAGCGTTGAGCAATATCGCGGACAGTCTGCGCTCGACTATCCGCGGACTGAAGTGGGATCATGACCAGACTTCTTGGTCCGGCTATTATGAGGGCGACAGTTATAGAGAAGTGGGATTCGAACAAAAACGCAAGCTGGTCAATGATTTTCTGGAAATTGTGAACCCTAAATGCGTTTGGGACCTTGGCGCGAATACGGGAGAGTTCAGCCGTATTGCCAGTAAACGAGGCGCTTTCACCGTCTCAATCGACAGTGATCCTGGGGTTGTCGAGGCGAATTATCTCGAAGCTAAACGCCGTAAGGAAAGCAACATCCATCCTTTGCTCGTCGACCTCACGAATCCATCAGCCAGCATTGGATGGGCAAACGAAGAACGCGAGTCACTTGTCAATCGCAGCAATGCTAATTGCGCGCTGGCTTTGGCGCTAATCCATCACCTGGCCATTAGCAACAATGTGCCGCTTTCTAAGACGGCGGAATTCTTCTCTAACTTGACCGAGTGGCTGATTATTGAATTTGTGCCAAAAGGTGATAAGAAGGTTGAACAACTGCTTGCGTCGCGAGAAGATATTTTTGACAATTATACGCGCTCCAACTTCGAGCGAATCTACAGCGAGACTTACGAGACTGTGAGAATGCAAGCGATACGCGACTCGAACCGGGCGCTGTATCTAATGCGAAGGAAGCCTCAAGCATAATGGAGATAAGGGGACTCGAACCCCTGACCTCGTCAGTGCGATTGACGCGCTCTCCCAATCTGAGCTATATCCCCGTACTAAGCCCTCGGCATGCGGACAAGCGTCTTTCTTAGACCAGCACCGCTCTCAATGCAAATTCTACGACTGGCATGAGATTGGCGCAGTGGAGACAAGGGGACTCGAACCCCTGACCTCCTCGGTGCAAACGAGGCGCTCTCCCAACTGAGCTACGTCCCCCTATAACAAAACGAAGCGCGCATGCGCTCCACTTTCTCACTCTTCTAACGCTTTCTGAATGCTTCTCCCCGTGGGGCTGGAAAGACTCGAACTTACGACCTCACGCTTATCAGGCGTGCGCTCTTACCAACTGAGCTACAGCCCCTTTTCACTCTTTAACAGCACAATAGCAGGTTAGACCAACAACCACGATTCCCTCACTCTACACACTCTTTTGCTTCTGCTCTCTTCAATTGCGCGCATATTCCTACACGCGACCCTTTAGAAAGGAGGTGATCCAGCCGCAGCTTCCGCTACAGCTACCTTGTTACGACTTCGTCCCAGTCATCGATCCTGCCCTAGGCAGTAGCCCCCCATTCAGGTTAGCTTCCCGACTTCAGGCTCGACCAACTCCCATGACGTGACGGGCGGTGTGTACAAGGCCCGGGAACGTATTCACCGCAACGTGCTGATTTGCGGTTACTAGCAACTCCGACTTCATGCAGGCGAGTTGCAGCCTGCAATCCGAACTGAGATAGACTTTTTAGGATTGGCTCCGTATCGCTACTTCGCTACCCATTGTATCTACCATTGTAGCGTGTGTGTCGCCCTGGATATTAAGGCCATGCTGATTTGACATCATCCCCACCTTCCTCCCGTTTGTCACGGGCAGTCAAGCTAGACACTTGTAACTAGCTCCGAGGGTTGCGCTCGTTTGCGGACTTAACCGAACACCTCACGGCACGAGCTGACGACAACCATGCAGCACCTGTGATGGCTCCCCGAAAGGTCCTTCCGCTTTCGCTTCCGTACTACCATCATGTCATTCCCAGGTAAGGTTCTTCGCGTAGCCTCGAATTAAACCACACGCTCCGCTGCTTGTGCGGGCCCCCGTCAATTCCTTTGAGTTTTAGCCTTGCGACCGTACTCCCCAGGCGGTACATTTATCGCGTTTGCTGCGACACTCAATTGCCTTATGACAACCGAACGCCTAATGTACATCGTTTACAGCGTGGACTACCGGGGTTTCTAATCCCGTTCGCTACCCACGCTTTCGCGCCTCAGCGTCAGTGGAAATCCAGGAAGCCGCCTTCGCCACTGGTATTCCTCCGGATATCTACGCATTTCACCACTACACCCGGAATTCTACTTCCCTCTATTTCTCTCTAGTTGTACAGTCTCTCATACACTCTACCAGTTTAGCCAGTAACTTTCATATAAGACTTATACAACCGCCTGCGCGCGCTTTACGCCCAGTAACTCCGGATAACGTTCGCGTCCTACGTTTTACCGCGGCTGCTGGCACGTAGTTAGCCGACACTTATTCCTATGCTACCGTCCTACCTCGTCACATAGAAAAGGACTTTACGATCCGAAAACCTTCTTCATCCACGCGGCGTCGCTGCATCAGACTTCCGTCCATTGTGCAATATCCCTCACTGCTGCCTCCCGTAGGAGTCTGGGCCGTGTCTCAGTCCCAGTGTGGGGGGCCACCCTCTCAGGTCCCCTACCCGTCATCGCCTTGGTACGCCTTTACCGCACCAACTAGCTGATGGACCGCAACCTCATCCCGCAACGCTTATTCGCTTTCATCGCAACTCTCTAACTATCACGATTTCATGCGGTATTAGCAACTGTTTCCAATTGTTATCCCGCTCTGCAGGGCAGATCAGTTACGTGTTACTCACCCGTTCGCCACTCTCAATACCCCGTAGGGCACCTACCGTTCGACTTGCATGTGTTAGGCACGCCGCCAACGTTCATCCTGAGCCAGGATCAAACTCTCCGTATTCGATCAGGGTTCGTCATTCTTTGTCTTAACCCACTATTCTGCTGTTAAATTGCACGCATCCCCTTAATCGGGGACAAAAAAGACGAGAGAACTTACCCCCCTCACCTTCGAAACAATAGACTAGCATACCTTTTATTCTTGTCAAGGATGGTTTTCACATATCCACAAATTGCTTTGCGATAACGCGATAACTATAGGAAAGAGGCGGGAAAACGCAGTTTGGCGAATTAAGCCGACGAACGGGAGACAATCGAGAAACAATCGAAACGTCATCGGGGGCTAGTTCTGCTGTCGCGCTTTCCTCCGGGTTCTCATTCGCGTTCTCATTCCGCGTTCTCATTCATCTTTACTTTGGGGACGATCCCCCAGAATATCTTTTACATAGATCTCGTCCACAAGCACAGCCACCACCGCGCTCAATGGCACAGCCAGCATCAAACCCAAGAATCCGAAGAAAAAACCAAAAATAATCTGCCCCAACAAGACAAGTATCGCCGGCATATTCATTCGTTCACTTGCTAATACGGGGCTAACGACCTGACTTTGGAAGAAGGATACGCCGTAAATGACGATCCCGACCCAGACCACATTTTCGGGCGCTTGCACGATCGCGACCGCCACCGAAGGAATCAGCGCGACAACGGGACCAAAGTTAGGGATGAAGGAAAGCAAGCCCGCCAAAACACCCAATGCCAGCCATTCCTCAATATCCAGCAGCGCCAGCCCAAAGCCCGTCAGCAGCGCTACCACAATCATCGACACGCCCGTAACGCTGAGCCAGGCGCGTAAAGTCGAATCAAGCCGCCGCAAAATGTGCATCATGCGCTCGCGATACCAAACTGGCGTGAGTTTGATAATCCCACTCACATACTGATCCGGTTCAGCCAATAGGTACATGCTCAGGAAGAAAATGATTAGCACACTAAGTATCGTGTTAGCGACGCCGCCAACGACCGGCAAAACCGTCCCGCCAAGCCGGTCTACCGCTTGCGTCAACTGCGAGACAGTCTGGTTAATCGAGTCGATAGATATCAGATCAAAAATATCGCTAGGAATCAAACCTTCGAGGAAAGGGAACTGAGCAATGAGCGCATCTCTAGATATTGATTCGCGCACTTCTTCGATACCGAGTTGAATCTGCCCCGCCAATACTTGCGACTGGCTGCCGAGCGTGCGCAGGATTGGGATGCCTAGTAAACCCAGCAAAACAAAAAAGCCAATCACGCTGACGAGGATGGCGACCAAACGGTTCATCTCGAAGCGTTTTACCAGCAAGCGAATTGGCATGGTGAAAAGCACAACCAAAATGACCGCGGCGAAGGTCAGCATCAATGTGCCGCGGATCTCCCAGGCGAACAATAAGCCTAGCAAGATCAATATGGTCGCGACGATGTTGCGCAACCCAAAATTTGCTGATCGGGAGTCGTCCATGCTCATTGATACCCCCAAGCGATGTCGATTTGCCTACAATGTCGGTTGGTGTTCAAGCGCCAAAACCCACGATTACCTTTTCCAAGCAGAAAGGATTGTAGCACTTATGTTGCGCTAAAGCGAAATATCAAGAACAGAAAATAAGCCGGATTGAAAATGCTCAGTCTAAACTTCATAGAACTTTGGCTTTGGGATACAATGGTCGCCGCGGGCAATAGAGATTGACAAATGAAATTCGATGTAAGTGTATTCGGCGATGACTTAAACAAAGCCGCGTCAATTGCGGGCGCTGTTGAAGATTATGGCTTTGATGGCTTATGGCTTGCCGAAGCCGCGCACAATCCCTTCCTGCCACTAGCCCATGCCGCTCTGGCAACTGCTCATATCTCTCTTGGCACCGCAATCGCCGTCGCTTTCCCACGCGACCCATTTCTGATGGCGCAGACCGCCCGCGACCTGGCTGCGCAGTCGCGCGGGCGCTTTATCCTGGGCTTGGGCACACAAATCAAACCACACATCACCAAGCGCTTTAGCGCAACCTGGGGCAAGCCCGTCGCACAGTTGCGGGAGTACATCAAGGTCTTGCGCCTGGCTTGGCATTGCTTCAGCGCGAGCAAGCCTTTAATTTTCGCAGGCGAATACTACAGCTGCGAGTGGGATTCCCGGCAAGGCAGCCCCAGCCAGACGGCGGCATTCGATATTCCCATTTACATCGCGGGGGTCAATACCGGCTTGGCGCGATTGGCCGGCGAGCTATGCGATGGCTTCCACATTCATTCATTTCACACGCCACAATACCTGCGCGAAGTATTGTTGCCCGCCTTTGCAGCGGGGCGCGAACGATCGGGCATGTCAAACAAGCTGATGCGCTCTTGCGCTGTCTTCGTCGTCACTGGCGAAACAGAAGCGCAAATTGAAGAAAGCAAAATCCTGAGCAAGTCGCAGATTGCCTTTTATGCCAGCACACCGAGCTATCGCCGCGTCCTGGAGCTGCACGGCTGGCAAGACTTGATTCCGCGGCTCAACACGCTGCTGCGCCGCAACCGCTGGCAAGAAATGCACCACCTCATCAGCGACGACATGCTTGCGCATTTCGCAGTCATCGCGCCACCCGAAGAACTGCCCTATCGCATACGCGAACGCTACGACGGCTTGCTCGACCGTGTTGGCTACTACTTCCCCTTTCAACCTGAAGATGCCAGTCGGCGCGCTATATGGGAGCATGCCGCAAAAGCAATGGAAAACTGATGCCGAAGATTGCACTGCAAGGACAAACAATCGAATACAGTGTCCGCCAGAGCAAGCGCGCCAAGCGTATTAGCCTGCGATTTGACTCCGAGCGCGGATTCCAAATTGTTTATCCACTTGGCGCGCATCAGCCAAGTCCCACAGAAGTGTTTATGCAAAAGCAAGCATGGGTGCTCAAAATGTTGAAGAAACAGCGCGCCCACAATAATCACCAGCCCTTCACAAGAAGCTATAAGCAAGGCGCGTCTTTCCCCTACCTCGGCGAGAATCTTACCCTCTGCTTGCAAGGCTGGGAGAATCAAGAACAAATATCGGTTCAAGAGCAGGGAAATCGGCTTGTGGCTAGGCTGCCGCTGGCTTATATGGAAAATACAAACATTATTCGTGCGGGAATCGAAAACTTTTACCGCCGAAGCGCAAAGTACTATTTACCGCCGCGCGCGCATGAACTGGCAGATTTACACGGGTTCTCCTTTAACAATATCAGGATCAAAAACCAGAAAACCAGATGGGGAAGCTGTTCCAAGAAGCGCAATCTAAACTTCAACATGAGGCTCATGATGACACCGCCAGCAGCCATCGACAGCGTCATCGTTCACGAGCTTTGCCACCTGCGCGAGCTGAACCACAGCAAAGCATTCTGGGACCTGCTCGAAATTCATTTGCCTGAATACAAAAAATGGGACAAGTGGTTCAAAGCGAATGAACGATTTTTGGTCTTCTAATTCACGAGATGCTTGCATCTGTGAAAGTTCGCCACGATGAAGATTGATATCGTCATTCTTCCCAGTGGGGATTTCCAAGTCGATGCCGAGCGGATAATTCAAGCGCGGGCCTGGGGCTTCGCCGCGGCTTGGAGCGCCGAATGGCTGTGCAATCCCTTCTTCCCGCTTACGATAGCGGCAAAGTGCGCGCGGTCCCCCTTCACACTGGGTACGCTCGCGGCGCAAGCCATAGCGCGCAGCCCCATGGTCAGCGCGCAGATAGCCTGGGACCTGACGCGGCAAAGCGGCGGACGTTTTGTTCTGGGGCTGGATGCGGACCGGCCCGGGTTTCTTCCCAGCGCAGCGGACAATAATCTGCCAGCCAGCGCTCCCGGCAGCGCAGAGGAAACCATTGGCAAAATACGCGAATACATTGACAGTCTGCGAGCGATTTGGCGCACCTTCCAACATGATGAACGTTTGCGCTTTCGCGGACGGCATTATCAGTTCCGGCTGATGGCACCATTCTTCAACCCCGGTCCAATCGCGGACCCGGACATTCCGATATTCTTGTCGGGCGACGATAGCGAAGTCTTTGCTCTAGCCGGGGAACTTTGCCAAGGGCTGCATGTGAACATGCTGCATTCGCAGTCCTATTTGCGCGATGTCGTCCTGCCGCATTTATCCCGTGGCTTGGCAAGCGCGGGCAGAACCCGCGAGACATTCGAGCTTGCCATTCCAGTGCTGGTTCTGCCGCCCGATATGCCCGATTTGTTGGCAAGAGCGCCTGAAGCGCATTTTGATTCCAGCAGGAAGATCATCCGCTACATCTTCACCCGTCGGCATCAGGCTTTTGCGGCTTATCATGGCTGCGCAGATATATTGGCATCGCTGCGGGCGCGCGCGCTGGCTGGCGACAGCGCTGCGACTCCGCATAGACTTTGGCGCAGCTTCCCGCCAGAAATCCTGCACGAGTTTGCTATCATGGCGGAAGCGCGGCCGGCGGCGGTCGCGATTCGGCAAAGATATCGCGCGCTCGCCGATCGCGTTTGTATTGTCGTCGCTGAATGGGACCCAGAATATATTGCGGCGCTAGCCGCGGCTTTGCAGAAGCAGCCGCTCGGCTGATTGTTCATACCTATGCGTCTTATGCGTAAAGCGCAGGCAGCGGTTCTTCCACTACTTTATATATCTTGAAGCCGCGTTTCTGGTAATTTGCCAAGGCATGGGGACCATCAAGGTTGCAAGTATGCAGCCAGACGCGGCTCGCCTTCATATCCCAAGCGCGGGCTACGCCATAGCTGAGCAGGTGCTTGCCCAGCCCGCGTCCGATGTAGTCGCCGCGCAATCCGAAGTAGGCGATTTCAACCGAGCCATCATCGTGCCGGAAGAGTTCCACATAGCCAGCGGGCGAGCCGCTGACGTACAAAACATGTACCTGGGTGTTTTCTGAAGACAATATGGCGCGGAGTTGCGAATTTGTCATTTGCAGTCGGTCGCGCCAAGCCCATTCTTCGCCGACGGATTGGTAAAGAAATTTATAGAAACTCAGATCCGGCATTTCCATCTTCACGATTTCGATGTCAGCGGCACGGATAAATGCAGGCGCAAAGTCCGATTGGCTGGTCATTTCGAGATAAGTTGTTACCAGCGTCTCCGCAGGTTTGGCGACAAGTACCATGTTCTCCCGCTCTAGGAAATCTCTACAACGCGATGCTGCCAGAATATAGCATAACCATTCACTCGCTATGCTAGCATGGAACATTGCGACAAAATATGCTTGCTGCAACTCATCATTGTCACCAAAAGAGCCTGTCCTCTTCAGAGCATTCGCGGAATAAATAAAGATAAGCACCGATGGTCGCCCCACCATTTTGTCAGCTTGATGTTTAATGCGACATATATGAGTTAAGATGCGCTTGCCCTGACCAATGCTCAAGTTTGTCTTGTCGAAGATTGGCTGTGGCACTAATATGTTGGAGTCAGCCTTCTTAAGTTTCTTCTGTTACTTCAAGTAATGTCCAGTGATATCCAGTGAAGTCCAGTGAAATTCAGTGAAATTCCAAGAACACGTGATAAATCGCCTGCGACAATCTTTGTTATTACGTTGGTACAAGCCCGCTTCAACGGAGCGCCTCATTAAACTAATACGCAGCGCGAATGGCGGCACCAAAACCCAAGCTATGCTTGACGCGCTGCGCGAACGCCTCGCCTATCAAGACGGCAGCTTAAGCTCTGTGGATTGGTCGCATGCGGCGCTGAACGGCGTCGCGCTTTCGTCGTGCTCGCTGCCACAAGCCAACTTCGCTCGCGCCACACTGCGCGGCGCTTACTTCGGCTATTCCGATCTGCGCGAAGCCTGCTTGAAGGAAGCTGATTTGAGCGAAGCGAATTTGCGCGAGGCGCGGCTTGCAGGGGCGGAACTATCCGGCGCAAATCTGCAATCGGCCAATCTGGCGCGCGCTGATTTACGCGGCGCGCGGCTGCTCCACGCTAATCTCGCCTTTGCCAACCTATGGGGGGCAGATCTGCGCGCAGCCAATCTGACCGGCGCGATTATGACCAACTGCGCCGCGCATAGCGTCAAAGTCGATCAATCGACAATTCTTCCTGATGGCAAGTCATGCCAAGATATTGGCGGCTTCGCGCAATTTATTGCCAAGGACTGAGCGAATTGACATTAGATTCAACTTAGATTCAATTAGAAATGCGTGTAAAATAAAGCTAGCGGTCGCGAAAATAATCGACTGTGGCAGGAGGAAGCTCAAGGTGCATGTCGCAACATTTACGCGCAGCACGCCGGATACAGCCACAAAAGTCTGGGTTGATGAACATGGCGAGGTCAGCTGGGGCGATGTCGCAACAGTGGTCAACCCCTGGGATGAATACGCCCTGGAAGAAAGCATCGCGCAAGCCAAAAACAGCGCCGGCAAGGCGACAGTCATCGCAATTGGTCCCGAAATCCATAACGATGCCCTCAAGCACAGTATCGCAATGGGCATATCAAATGCGCTGCGGATTGATGAGCCAAAGGCGGAAATCCGCGACAGCTTGGTCTGGTCGGCGCTGGCTGCGCGCGCCATTAAAAAACTCGGCGATGTAGAATTGATTATATTTGGCAAAGAAAGCGTTGATGTCGCGACCGATCAACATAGCTATCAACTTGCGCGGCGGCTTGGCTGGACAATGCTGAGTTATGTGTCCAATATCATCGAGCTTGATGCGGATGCGCGAACAATCCGTGTCGAGCAAATGCTTGAACAAGGCAAACGTGTCTTAGCGGGTCCGCTGCCCGCGGTCATATCTGTTATGAAAGGCATAAACGAACCACGTTATCCGAACTTTCTGGGCATCCGCAAAGCGGCAAAAGCGCGGATACCAGTCTGGTCGGCGGCGGATTTGGGGCTAGAGCCACCGGCTGCCGCCACAAGCATCTTGGCTTTTCACAATCCAGCGCAACGCGCCGTCGCCACGGAAATCATCGCCGGCAAAGACGCTGCGGAAAAGGCGGCAATTCTCGCGCAGCGCCTCTACGAGGAGAAAGTGCTGTGAGCGTTTTAGTCTGGATAGAGACTTACGCGGACCGCGCGAATCCCGCAAGCTGGGAAGCGCTGGGCGCGGCTAGGACGCTTGCAGAAAAAACCGGAAGCACCGTAAGCGCCTTGGTGATTGGCGATAATGCGCGTGCCATCGCTGCCGAAGCCGGCCAATACGGCGTGGCAAAAGCATATATTTGCGACGCCGAAGCGCTGAGCGAGTATCGGCTCGAAGCCTACGCGCGCTTATTGACGGACATCGTCAATAAGCATCAGCCTGTTTATGTCTTGGCTGTCGGCAGCAGCCGCAGCCGCGAACTGCTGGCGAGCAGCGCGCTTGATACCCAAAGCGGACTTATTACGGAAGCCACGGACCTGCGCCTGGAAGGCGGCAAGCTAATCGCCACCCGCCCCGCATACGCTGGCAAGGTCTCGATGGACATGACATGCCATACAAGCACGACATACATAACTGTCCGCGGCCGCGCCTTCCATGCGCCAAGAATAGACGCCAATGCCGCAATAGGCATAACTGAAATCCAGACCGACTTGAGCACAAAGGATTTAACAGTCGCAGCGGGGTCCTTTACAGACCAGTCTGCGGATGTGAATCTGACGGACGCCGCAATCATCGTCAGCGGCGGGCGCGGCATGGCGAATAATCCCAAACCAGTTCCGTCCGAGCTTGGCGCTATAGACGCCAATGTATGGAAAGCCAAAGACGGCTTCGAGCATACGCTGAGACCGCTGACAACCGTCCTGGGCGCGGCACTAGGCGCAAGCAGAGCGGCGGTCGACGCCGGTTATATCGCATATGAACACCAAGTGGGTCAAACGGGGAAAGTTGTCAATCCCGATTTATACATCGCCTGCGGGATTAGCGGCGCGATACAGCATCAAGCGGGCATGCGCGGCAGCAAGATTATCGTCGCGATCAACAAAGACGCCGCGGCAGCTATTTTCAAGCTCGCGCATTATGGCATCGTGGGCGACTTGTATGAAGTTGTTCCCGCATTAAGCGAAGCGCTGCAAAGCAAGTTGAATTCATAAGTGAATTCAGCCCAAGCCGGCGTATTCACGCGGGCAGTTGTGTCAATTCAACACAATGCGGCATAATGAGCTTGGCAGAATTTACCATTGGATATTCTTGCGGACAGATTAGTCTAATTCGTGTTCAGCAAGGGACTTAGTCCCAAAGCGGGTCCAATCGATCGCATCGCTTATGGTGTCGAGCCTGACTTGGCGCGAGTGTAAGCAGGTCGTCTAGGCGGCTGATAGATAATTGCAATCAAATCAATTGAGTACGCTCATCACTGGTAACAGCTTATATGGAATTCGCGCTTGTAACCGCCATCCCCTTTTTGCTAGCAATGCTGCTGGTCATCCCTCCCTTTAGTCATATTTCCAAATTTGCGCGAACGATTATATCCGCGGGCGCGATGGCTGGCATGTTTGGCATCGTTTTGTCGGCGGTCCCGCGCTTGCAAGCCGAAGAAGTTATCGTCTACGAGATAGACTGGGTGCCATCGCTGGGCATCAGTCTCAATTTTTATTTCGATGGCTTGGCGGCGATTTTCGCTCTCATCGTAACTGGTGTCGGCGCGCTCATATTCTTTTATGCCGGCTACTATTTCGACGACTCCGCCGAACACAATCGCTTCATCACCTGGCTGCTCGCCTTCGCCGCTGCCATGCTCTTGGTTGTGCTGTCTGGCAACTTGCTGCTGACATTCATCGGCTGGGAATTGACCAGCGTTACCTCATTCATGCTTATAGGCTTCTCTGGGCGGCATAGCGCCGCGGCGCGCGCTGGCGCATTCAAGGCGCTGTTTGTCACCGGTGCCGGCGCGCTCGCGCTGATTGTTGGCTTGGTCATACTAGGGGCGGCTAGCGGTCAAATACTCTATCCGCAAGAAAACTTCCGCGTTGTCGCGGACATCAGCGAAATTCTGCAGGCGGAAGGACTGTACAAACACGAATGGTTCCCGATCTTCGCTGTGCTTATTTTGCTGGGCGGCTTCACCAAAAGCGCGCAGGTCCCCTTCCATTTTTGGCTGCCCGGTGCAATGAGCGCGCCCACGCCAGCGAGCGCCTACTTGCACAGCGCGACAATGGTAAAAGCCGGAATTTTCTTGTTCGCGCGCTTATCGCCGGTGATGTATAAAAATGCGCTTTGGTCGGAGCTCTTGCTGGTTTTTGGCTTGATGACAATGTTAATCGGCTCCATATTCGCGATAAAACAGCGCGATATCAAAGGGCTGTTGGCATACTCGACCATAAGCAAACTAGGCGCGATTGTCGCCATGATTGGCTTGCCGGGGCAGAATGGGCTGAAAGCCGCTTTCGTCGGCATCATTGCCCATGCGCTTTACAAGTCGGCGCTGTTCCTGGTGGCGGGCACAATCGATCATGCCACGGGCACGCGGCAGTTTGACAAGCTGGGCGGCTTGAGAAGACAAATGCCCGTCATGGCTGTGGTAACTGTCATCTCCGCCTTTTCTATGGCGGGCATTCCATTTCTGCTGGGTTTCGTCGCCAAAGAAACTATGTTGGAAGCTATGCTGCACTATGGCGAGGCGCAGACAATTCTGATTATGAGCGTGGTCATTATTAGCTCGGTTTTCACGGCGCTGGCTGCGTATATGCTAATCTATGACCTGTTCTGGAAGCCAGCGGGGCAAGCAGTCCATTTTCACCAGCTGCCCGCTCCGATTCGCTTGGGACCGGTTTTCTTGTCGCTTGGCTCGCTGCTGCTGGGCATTTTTATAGAACCTATCATCGTGCCATTATTAGATTTAGCCGTGCCAAAAGAATTCGAGCTGCAAACCTTTGCTGGTTTCAATACCGTGTTTTGGCTGAGCGCGGCGATTATTACTGCGGGCGCGGCGCTTTTCCGTTTCCGCGCGCAGCTCATCCAGATCATCAGATTCCCGTTGTCCGCCGACCGCTTTTACCGCGAAATGATAGACTATATTGATTGGGCTGGGGATAACGTACTGCGCACGCAATCGGGCTACGTGCGGCATTACCTAGTGGCGATACTGGGCGTGGTTGCGGCGCTCTTAATCGCTTCGAGAACATTAACCACAGTAGCGGCAGGCGGATCATTGCTTCCTACCGACCTGTCGCTGACGATTATTGACTGGGCTAAATTCTTTATGCTTTTCCTGGCGGTCGCGGCTGGGCTATTTACAGTGACTGTGCGAGAACATGTCAAAGCGGCGATTGCCTTTGGCGTCATCGGTTATGCCATTGGCGTCATTTTCTTGATTGAGCACGCGCCAGATGTGGCGCTGGTGCAATTGTTGGTAGAAACCATGGTCACCGTGCTGATTATCATCATGTTGGGCAGGATGAGGGCTAGGACGCGTTTACATGCGATAGAATTTTTATGGGTCGGCAGACCTCCTTACAATTTCGGGCTGCTACGCGATCTTGGCATTTCGATCGTCATCGGCGCGGCAGTTTTTGTCTTCGCTTTGATCGCCCTGCAAAACAGAGACGGTCGCAGCAGCATCGCGTCTTGGCACCTGGAAAATACGCCGGCGGTGAACACCGAAGATGTTGTCGGCGCTATCGTTGCCGACTTCCGCGGGACAGATACCTTGCTGGAAATTGCTGTATTCACAAGCGCCGCGCTAGGTGTGCTGACGCTTCTGCCTGGCAGCGGGCCACTGGTACCGAGCGGCGAAAATGACAAGCGGCTGCACGAATACGATACCTACGTCAGAGCCATCCATGATACCACCAGCCTGTCGACGCCATTTACGCGCTCGGTTTCTACGATTGTTCTGCCGGTTGCGATCCTGATAGGCATTGCGCAGATACTATATGGCGGCAGCGGTCCCGGCGATGGCTTCACCGCTGGGGTGACGATCGGACTGGCGGTATCGCTTTGGTATGTCGTTTTCGGCTACCGCGCCGCGACGCAGCGGCTGCCCTGGTTCCGCCCCGCGCTGCTGACTCGGCTGGGGCTGGTCCTCGCCCTGCTCAATGCTTTGTTTCCCATTTTGCTTGGGCATGGCTTTATGGGGCATGTTGAATTTGACAAAGCCTTAGGGCTTTACGACTTGGTCGGCTCCTTCGGTTTACATATCACCTCATCTTTGTTTTTCGAGATTGCCATCGCCTTAACCGTGATGGGTGGGCTGGGCTTCATCATCGAGGCGATTGCCTTTGCCAAAGAAGACAGGACCTTAAACGAGAGCTAGGAGACAACTGCCGTGATCGAATTCATGTTTGCGCTGGCAATCGGAATGCTCTTTGGAATCGGTGTATTTCAATTGCTGAGGCGGGACTTAATCAAAGTGGCAATTGGCTTCGCGATTCTATTCTCTGCCATAAACTTGTTCTTTGTCGCTGTCGGCGCTTTTGAAGGCGACTACGCGCCTTATGTCAGCAATGTGGAAGCGGGCCGCTCAACTAGCGACCCTTTGATTCAAGCGCTGGTTTTGACCGCAATCGTTGTGAGCTTCGGCAGTTTTTCGCTGGTGCTGGGCTTGGTCAATATCATTTCGCAGCGCTATGAGACCGTGGATTCCAACGCCGTGAATAACCTGAAGAACTAACAGAAGACCTGCGCAAAAATAGCCAAAGCATGAGAACGACTGCTGCATAATGGGAAATAACATTTTTGTACTGGGTACACTGGTCGCGCCACTGGCAGGGGCGGTAATCGCGCTGCTCTTGGCGAAGAACAACCAAGCGCAGCGCTTGGTCGGCTTGCTAGCCAGCATTGTGGCTTGCCTCTTTAGTACGCAAACGCTGCTGCAAACGCAGCAATTTGGCGTGCAGACATACAGGCTAGGCAACTGGCAGCCGCCTTATGGCATCGTTTTGGTCGCGGATAGTTTGGGCGGGCTCTTCGCCTTCATGGTTACGACAATCATGATTGGCGGCATGCTTTATACTTTGCGCTGTCACGATCGCTGCATGACTTATCCGGCTTTTGTGCCGCTTTTCTTGCTCATGGAAGTGGGGCTGGTCGGCGCAATGCTGACCGGCGACCTATTCACATTGTTTGTCTTCATGGAGTTGATGGTGCTGACTTCAGTATCGCTGACGGCGATTTCTGACGACCAATACGGCTTGGAAGCGGCGCTGAAATACATTCTCATCAGCTCGATGGGGACACTATTCCTGCTTTTGGGCATTGCGGCGATGTACGCGGCGCTGGGAACGCTCAATATGGCTGATATGGCGCGGCAGCTCTTGGCCGGGACCGACGCGCGCCCCTTCCTGGCACTGGCCTCGGCTTGGATGCTGCTTTGCGCCTTCTTGCTCAAGAGCGCGGTCTTCCCCTTCCACTTTTGGCAGCCAGATTTTCATACGACCGCGCCCACACCTGTCAGCGCCATGCTTTCGTCTATCGTGGTAAAAGTTGGCGTTTATGGCATCATCCGCCTGGTTACGCTGCTTTTCATTGACGAAGCGCCACGGCTGCAAAACTGGTTGGTCGTGCTGGGCATTATTGGCGTCCTCTTTGGCAGTCTCGGCGCTTTGCGAACCTATAACGCCAAAAGGATGCTCGCCTACTCGACCTTCGCTCAAATCGGATTTATCATGGTAGGCATCGGCTGGGGCAATGCGCTGGCGATGATCGGCGCGATCGTTTACGCTATCAATCATGCTTTCATCAAGTCCTCGCTGCTGATGCTTATGGGCGTCGTCGCCAGCTACACCAAAGTCAAAACGGCGAACTTCGACAGCATCGTCGGGATTGGCGGCAAGCTGCCGCCATTGACCGGCTGGCTGGTATTGCTGGGCGGTTTGTCGCTGGCGGGCATCCCCCCGCTGAATGGCTTCATTAGCAAGCTGGCTTTGATACGCGGCGGTGCCTCGCTAGAAGATTGGGTGAACCTGATCATTTTGATCGGCGCGGGAATATTCACCTTGATTTACATGACGCGGGCTTGGCAGCGCATTTTTCAACGCGCCCCGACGCCAGAAACCTCGGACACAAAAGACACTGGCGACAGCCTGATGGCACCTGCGCTGCTGATTTCCGTCTGTGTGCTGCTAGGCATTGTACTGGCGGAGCCGCTTCTTCAGTTGGTGACGGCAACTGTGCACGAGATAAGCAACCCCAATATCTATATTTCCGCGGTAGGCTTGCCAGAGGCTAGTCTTCTCGATGGACTCCCCACCGAGGGACCGTGACCGAGGGACCATGCAAGGAGGGACTGTGATCCGTCTCCCAAAACGTATCGTATTGGCATTGCCGCTGGCCTTTTGCTGGACGATCTATACCGCGCAGCCCACCCCGGGCAACTTTCTGCTAGGTTATCTCTTCAGCGTGGGCGTTTTATTCGCGACCGTACGCAAAAGTCAAAGCGTCAACGTGAAAAACGTGCCGGCGCAAATCTACAATCTGCTGGCTTATGTGCTTTTCTTGTCCAAGCAAGTATTTGTATCTGGTCTGCAAGTCGCGCGCCTTATTTTGTCGCCCAGCTTGCCAATTGAGCCGGGGCTCACGCACGTCCAAACCCAGGACGCCAGCAATAGCGAGTTAATATCCGCCATCAGCGCCCACGGCATCACCATCACGCCCGGCGAATTGGTCGTCGAATTCGAGCCAAATAAAGATGGAAAGCATCTGATGATCGTGCACAGCTTGACGATAAACGAAGCCATGCAGCGCCTTGATGAAGACCAGTCCCTGCGTTTGAAGCGAATAAAAGGAATTTTGGGACATGGTTGAAAGCGAATTCGCCCAACTTGCCATCAAATTGGTGCTATTGGCGCTGGTAAGTTTGCTCATCCCAGCCTCCTGGCGCGTCATCGTTGGTCCGACGCTGCCGGACCGCCTGCAAGCTGTCGATCTCATCACAACGCTGCTAATTGGCATCATAGTCATGCTTGCTTTGATTGAAGGCACACAAACCTTTGTTGACATGGCGATTGCGCTGGCTGCCTTCGCCTTTGTCGGCACAATCAGCATCGCTCGTTACATTTCGGAAGGCATCGTATTCTAGTGTTGCTGGAACTGCTCGGCATCATCGCGCTGCTGTTTGGCTTATTTTTCTGCGCGGTTGGCGTCTTGGGCGTCATCCGCATGCCCGACGCCCTGACTCGCCTGCACGCCTCTGGCAAAGTGGCGACATTGGGACTTTTTGGCATTCTGCTTGGCGCGGCTTTGATAATGCCAGCGGCGAGCCTGCGCATATTGGCATTGGGATTGTTCGTCCTCTTGACCAGCCCAGTCGCAACGCATGCCATCGCGGCTTCGGTATTTAGGCGGAAAGAAATTGCGGAAGACCTGCCAGAGACTACTGAAACGCAAGGTGAAGAGACTGAAACGCAAGATGAAGAGGTAAAGGTGCCGGTTATCGACGTATCGGCAGTCTTGTCCCGGTCACGCATAGAGGATATTATCGCGGCGCAGGAGCGGGCGAGTCAGCGTAGAGGCGACGGGTAGGTAGACCTTAAAGAAGATATGAGGAGGAACCTCGGCAGTGGCTTCATCATTTCCAGATGATGCGAAAGATTGGATTGTCCTTCGCTTGCAGGTGATCCAATAAATTGACCAGCAAAAAGCCGCCAATTAAGAGCGCGGCCGCCAGCGCAAAAGACTCCGCTGAGGTGTCCGGCAGGACAGGCGTATCCGCCAGGCAGCGGAAGTCGCCATGGCGGTCCAAATCACTTTCCAAACATTGCCGCCAGGGATAGATTTTCCAAAGCGAGCCGGTCATAAAGCCAACTAAAAGCGCCACCGTCATGCGGTAATGATGCGCCAGCAGATAGCTCAATATGCGCGAAAAGGCGATGATGCCAACAATCGCGCCCAAGCCGACGGCGATGATAGGCGGCAAATCGCGCTCGCTGACGGCGGTCAGCACATAGTCATATTGTCCCATGATCAAGAGCATGAACGAGCCGGAGATGCCGGGCAGAATCATAGCCGTGATGGCAATCATGCCGCTCAAGAACAACATGGGCGGCGAATGATCGGCTTCGGCGGGGACGGCGTTGACGATGACATAAGCGATAAGCGTGCCTGCGACGAAAATCCCAAGCGCCGCGAGATTCCATTTCACTTTGACGCCAATTGTCAAAATTGAAGCTAGCACCAAACCAAAGAAAAAAGCGAAGAGCAAGACTCTGCCTTCTGGGTCGTCCATCATGCCGCTCAATATGCCCGCCAATGATATAACCGCCAGCAAGAGCCCGATGCCAAGCGCGACCAAAAATCGAAAAGAAATGTGATGCAACAATTCGCGTATTCTACGGCCGGCAAGCATGCGCAGCGCGTCCAGATTGAAGGCCTTGATCGCGCTGACCAAGTTCACGTAAACACCTAATATGAATGCCATTGTGCCGCCGCTCACGCCTGGTACGATGTCAGCCGCCCCCATCGCGAAGCCGGTCAATATCAGACGCAGATAGTCCCTCAGCGAGCGTGGCTCCGACAAATCTTTGTTTCCCTTATTCACTGTGGCGCTCCCGTTGATCGTATGATTCTGGCAGATTTTTTCGCCCGTTTCCCGCTCGTTACCATTGTAAGTGCATAAGACTAAACGCGCTTGAATCGCGTGAATGTGTCGAGGATTAATATGCAAGCGGCTCGCGGAAGTCGTATACGCCATCGACAATCCCCCAGCGGATGCCATTGGCGCTGAGCAGAGCGTCGCCATCGCGCCGCAGCGCCGTCGCCGAACGCGGGCAGCGCAGAATATCCAGCGGATTGCGCGACTCCGGCACGGTATTTTCGCTAGGCGCGCCGCCCGAAGCGCCCAGTCGCAGCGCAAGGAATATGCTGGGAGAAAGCCGCCAGCCGCTGCGCTGCAGCGCGCTATCAATTCCCGTTAGCGCCGCCATGGGCAGCGTTTTTTTCAATAGACCAAGCCGCAGCCAAGACACGGGCTTCACGCTCAGAATGTCAAAACCCTGCTCTGCGACCTGCGCTTGCATGTAGTCGGGATGAAAATTGAAGTTCAATTCAACGAACTCAACCGGCTCCAAGGAATAGGGATTCCAGGAATTGCGCCGTAATAGATAGCGCAGCATCGACTTGAGATGCCGTTTATTGGCATACTCCAGGATGAAGTAGCCGCCCTGACACAGGCTGGCGCTCACTTGCGCAAGTGCGCCAGCAACATTTTCAAAGTGATGGATGACGCGAATCATGGTCGCGCCGTCAAAAGCGCCGCTGCGGAAAGGCATGCGATAGGCATCGGCAGCGACATAGGTATAGCGCTCGTCGCCCAGCTGCTGGCGGGCGTAAATCAACTGTTCGAGTGAATAGTCGAGCAAGACTACCTGCGCGTACATAGCGTACTCGCGGCTGACGCGCCCAAATCCCGCGCCGACCTCCAGCAGCCGCCGCCCGCGCGCTGGCAAGAGCCGCGCCAATACTTGACGCTCGACTACATCTTCATAGTCGCGCCCTTGACCTTCCCAAAAATCTTCACGATAGGACGAGTCGCCATAGTCGCAGATACGCGGACTTTTTGTCATCCCTGCTCCCAGCCGCGTCTTGTCAGGATTCGATGCCCGCTTCGGCGCGCAGCATGTCGGCTTTGTCAGTATTTTCCCAGGGGATGTGCAAGTCTTCGCGGCCAAAGTGCCCGTAAGCCGCTACCTGTTTGTAGATTGGCCGCAGCAGCCCGAGGTCGCGAATGATGGCGGCGGGGCTCATATCAAAATGCTTGCGAATCAGGCGCAATATCACTTCGTCGGCAACTTGCCCGGTGCCAAATGTCTCCACAGCCAGCGATGTCGGCTCTGCCTTGCCAATGGCATAGGACACTTGCAATTCAAAACGTTTTGCCAAACCAGCGGCAACCACGTTCTTGGCGACGTAACGCGCCATGTAAGCGGCGCTGCGATCGACTTTGGTGCCGTCCTTGCCCGAAAAGGCTCCGCCGCCATGGCGGGCAACGCCGCCATAGGTATCAACAATAATCTTGCGTCCGGTTAAACCCGCATCGCCTTGGGGACCGCCGGTGACAAACTTGCCGGTTGGATTGATGTGAAAAGTCGTGCCATCCAGCAGCCGAGCGTCGACCACGCCGCCAACAATGTTCTGGATGAGCTGTCTTTCAATCTCTTCCTGCGCGATGTCGGCATCGTGCTGCGTTGATATGACGATGGTGTCGACGCGTTTCGGCCGCCCATAGGCGTATTCGACGGTTACCTGGCTCTTGGCGTCGGGGCGCAGCCAAGGCATCGCGGCGGATTTGCGCGCCTGCGCCAAGCGCCGCACCAGCCCATGAGCCAGCGAAATCGTGAGCGGCAGGTACTCGCTCGTTTCATCACAGGCGAAGCCAATCATCATACCCTGGTCGCCAGCCCCTTGTCGGTCAACGCCTTGTTTTATATCAGGCGACTGTCTGTTGATGTGAATCTGCACACGGCAGTTATTCAAGTCGAAGCCATATTCCGGGCGAGTATAACCGATATCCGCGATAGTCTCGCGCGCGATGCGCTCGTAATCAATGCTGGCTGTGGTCGTGATCTCCCCGATTACCAGCACCAGGTTGTTTGAAATCGCAACTTCGCAAGCCACGCGCGCCGCCCTGTCTTGGGCGAGAATCGCGTCAAGGATGCCGTCGCTGATTTGGTCGCAAATCTTGTCCGGATGCCCTTCCGATACCGATTCTGACGTGAAGAAGTATTGCGGTGATGTCATGAATGTTGTTGCCATGCCCATCCTCTCCTATACAAGAAAAAAACGCCGTGCCAGGCAGAGGGCGTCAAACTCCTAGGATACGCTCATCTGCCAGAGTCGAGACCCTGCCGGATTTAGCACCGTCCCGCTTGCTTGGGGGTTGCCGCGAGTTCTTCGAGCCGGATCTCTCACTCGCTCTTGATGAGTGCTGAACAAGTCGATATTTCAGCAACTGCTTTCATTATAGCCGCAAATGGGAAAACAGGCGCGGCCACATGATATGATTTTGGCGCGCAAAGGTATCAAATGGCGAGATGAGTGGCGAGATGGGATTAGCCGCGAACTTGCAAGCAAGCCGCCGCAAACAGCGCCTCGCGGTCGTCGGCTATGGACGAAGCTTAAATTATGCGACGAATTAGGAGTAGGCTAGAACTTCTGGGAACGGCCAACCTGGGCGAGGAAATTGTTGCGTATCTCGCGATCGACCTGGAACTCGCCTATCATGGCATAAGTTGTTAAATTAGAGTTGTGCTTTTTGACGCCACGAATCACGGAACACATGTGCTGTCCGGTAATGCTGACAGCGACGCCCTTCGGCTCCATGACTTCATTAAGGAACTCGGCGATTTGCCGCGTCAAGCGTTCTTGTACTTGCAAGCGGCGGGAAAACATATCCACAATGCGCGGTATTTTGCTAAGCCCTATGACTTTTCCGTTGGGAATGTAGGCGACGCTGGCTTGACCAACAAAGGGCAGAAGATGGTGTTCGCAGAGGCTGTAAAAATCAATATCGTTCACAATGACCATGTCGTTGTATTCGATATCGTAAATGGCATTGTTGACTAGCTCGACCGGGTTGGTCGTGTAGCCGCTGACCAATTCTTCATAGGCGCGAGCAACGCGATTGGGCGTCTCGAGCAAGCCCTCTCGTAATGGGTCTTCGCCGATAGCACAAAGCAAATCCCCGATGGAACGCTCAACCGCCCCGGTATCGACTGCATTAGCGCCTAAACCAAATCGATTCAGCAATACCTCGGATTCAAGTTTATGCTGAAACTTTTCCTCGCCGTCGGTATGCGTATCCGTATCATAGACCTTCATTAAGGGCCCGATCAATTTCTATCGTTAATCATTCAGTTGTCCATCCAACGAGATTAGAAGTGATGTCAAGTTTTGTCGACTACAATATAATCATTATAATGCTTTTAATCATACTATTGCAACAATTAGTTCTCAAACTATTCTCGGACAGACTTATTCGCGCGCGACCGCTAGCGCGGCTGGGGAATATACCGGGTCGATACGCTTAATCAAGCGCTAGTAACACTCGATTGCATCTTAAGGCAGGGCAACTGCGCGAGAATAAATGGATAATAATGGACACAAATTAACAGCAATGGATACCAATGGACATCATTGAAATAAAGAACTTGCGACTGCGCGCCGTCATCGGGTTCAGCCGCCACGAATTGGACCGGCTCCAGGATGTCGTAATCAGTTTACGTATCGAAACGGACGGGCGGCGCGCTGGCGAAACAGACGAGCCAAATGATGCTTTCAATTATAAGACCGTGAACAAAGCGGTCATCAAGCTAGTTCAAGAATCGCGCTATAAGCTCTTGGAAAAACTAGCCGAAGAAATCGCCAAGACCATTATTGTCGACTTTAATGCGCGGCGCGTTCAAGTACATATTCAAAAGCCTGGCGCGCTGCGCCATGCGGATTCGGTTGGCATCACCATCGCGCGCCGCGCAGTAGACTATACAAGCAATATCGTTTACCTGTCGCTTGGCTCGAATATAGCGCCGGGGAAAAATGTTGCCGCTGCCTTACAGCTGCTGCGCAGCCATACGAACTTGTTGCGCATATCTGCCCGATACCGAACCGCCCCCCAAGGCGACGTCAATCAAGATGACTTCATCAACCTGGCGGTCAAGCTGCAAACGCTGCGAAAACCGCTTGAATTCAAAACTCAGGTAATTGACCGCATCGAATCGCGATTGCAGCGCCGGCGCGACCCCAAAAACAAGAATGCGCCACGTACCATCGATATCGACATTTCGCTGTGGAACAACGACGTTTTCCAATTTGGCGATAGACCTTGGCTGGTGCCCGATCCCGACATTTCGCGCTTTGCCCATGTCGCCATTCCGCTGGCCGATATCGCAGGCGACATTTGCCACCCCACGCGCGGGCAAACCCTGTCAGCGATTGCCGCGGGCTTCGACAGAGCCGGCATCCAGCGCATTGAGCATGACTTCGTAGCGCGCGGGAAGTGAGCTATTTTATGACGGTGTCTGTATCACTGATGAATGCCACTTTGCCTTTGCAGGCTGACGGCTTGAGAATTTTCTGCGCGTAGCGCGATTTATCGGTGCCGGGCGGCTGTCATAGTCGCGGGCATTTTACTAACGCCTTCCGCTGCGATGATATAAAATGACAAGAGCTAACATGACAAATGCTAACATGACAGTGAAAATGCAGCGTTGCCACAGCGCCACAGTCAGGAACAGCCATGACAGTTGATAATCTCGTCACCTTATCCGACCCAAGGTCGGCTGCGGCGGAAGCCTATCGCAGTTTACGCACCAACTTAATGTTCAGCAGCGTCGAAAATCCGATCCAGACCTTGCTGGTAACATCCCCCGCCCGCGAGAACCAGAAAAGCGCCGCGCTTGCCAACCTCGCCGTGACCTTCGCGCAAAGTGGAAACCGCACGATATTGGTGGATGCCGACCTGCGCCAGCCCAAGCAGCATCAGATTTGGGATATTGAAAACAAGCGCGGCTTGACAAGCATGATGGTTGACGACAATCAACTTGATCTTCCGCCGCTTTCCGCAACAACTGTTGATAATCTGCAGGTGCTGCCAACCGGGGAATTGCCCCCGAATCCGGCTGATTTACTCAGTGGCAAGCGAATGGACGAGATTGTCGCATCGCTAAGGAGCCGCGCCGAGTATGTCCTGTTCGACAGCCCGCCGGTGCTGGCCGCGACCGACGCCGCCTTGCTTGGCATCAAACTGGATGGCGCTTTGCTGGTCGTGCGGGCGGGCGATACACGCCGCGACCATACCGCGCAAGCGCGTCAAGCCTTGGAGCGGGTGCATGTGCGCATTGTTGGCGCGGTACTGACCAATGCCCCCCGCGAAAGCACGATAGCCTATTGATGCCCGGCCCGATTCAATATGCGAGATTCTTTCTTGGCGCGGGCTGTGGCGGCGATAGTGACTGCCACGCTTGCAGCAAAATAACAAACCATCTCGCCACAGGCACCGCGCCGAGCGGCTGCGCTGAATTATCATTGCTTACTTGGGTTGTCGGAGATAAGTGGAGTCAAATGACATGAAAGGACTAATTCTCAGCGGCGGCAAAGGCACTCGTCTCTACCCGCTGACCTATACCCGCGCCAAGCAGTTGATTCCCGTCGCCAACAAGCCGGTTCTGATTCGGGTAATTGAAGCGATTCGCGAGGCGGGGGTGCGGGAGATTGGCATCGTCGTGGGGCAAACTGGGTCCGAAATCCGCGATGCCTTGGGCGACGGCGGCGAATGGGGCGTTGAACTCCACTACATCACTCAAGACAGCCCTGACGGCCTCGCCCACGCGGTGAAGATATCGCGCGATTTCCTCGCCGATTCGCCTTTTGTCATGTTCCTGGGCGACAATGTCGTACAAGGCGGAATCAGTTCGCTCATCAAGGACTTTGCCGACAATCATTGGAATTGTCAGATAGTCTTGAAACGAGTTGACAATCCCACAGCCTATGGCGTGGCGGAACTGCGTGCGGATGGCAGCATCTTGCGGCTCATCGAAAAACCGACTGCGCCGCCGAGTAACTTGGCGCTGGTCGGCATATACATGTTCGACAAGCATATTTTCGAAGCAGTTGCGGAAATACAGCCATCGGCGCGCGGAGAATACGAAATCACCGACGCGATTCAATGGCTGATTGAACATGGTTATACCGTCTTCCCACATATTCACGATGGCTGGTGGATAGATACTGGCAAGCCAACAGATATGCTGGAAGCCAACAGCCATGTCCTGGAAGAGCTTAGCCCCTATATCGCCGACTCCGCCGCGATTGACAGCGACTCGGTCATCGACTCGCGCGTTACCGTGCAAGACGGCGCGAGAATCGTGAATAGCACCGTCCGAGGCCCAAGCATACTTGGCAAGGGCACAGTCATCGAAAACAGCTTCATTGGACCTTTCACCAGCATCTACCACCATTGTGAAATACGAAACTGCCAGATTGAGCGCAGCATAATCCTGGAAAACAGCCGCGTCATCGACATCGACCAAACGCTACGCGACAGCCTCATCGGGCGCAATGCCACCGTCAAACGCAGCGACGGCTTACCAAGCGGCATCAAAATGAACCTCGGCGACCATGGGCTTCTTTGGGTCTAGCCCGGCTGGCGCAATCAGAAATGGATAAGAGAATCGAGCATGAACAATCAGATAAAGCTGGTCGCGATTGATTTGGACGGCACCTTGCTGAACAGCCGGCACAAGCTGAGCGAGCGCAACCGCGCGGCGCTTGTTGCGGCGCGGCAACAGGGACTAGAAGTCGTCTTCGCAACTGGCAAGACGCGCCAAGCCGCCGCCGACATGATTAAATCGCTTGGCATCATCTCGCCGGGCATATATATGCAGGGATTGATAACCTACAATGGCGATGGCAGCGTGCGCAAGCGGATTGTCATGGCTAGGGAAACCGCCGCGCGCGTTATTTCCCTAGGAGAAGCATACGGCTTTGACGCGCAGGCATACAGCGACAACCGCGCCTTTTCCCTGCGCGTCGATGAATTCGCCATCAAATTGACCGAAGTTGGCGAGCCGCTTGCAGAAACCATCGCCAGCTGGAGCGAGCTGCTGGCTAGCTTTGACATCAACAAGGTTGTGCTCTATGGCGCGGAAGCGCAAGTTGCGGCGCTGCGCCTAGCGCTTGATAAGCAGCTTAATGGCGAGGTCCATGTTACACGCGCCCACATCGTCGGCATGATTGAGGTGCTGCCCGCGAATACATCCAAGGGGCAGGCGGTCAAGACCTTGATGGCAGAACTCGGCATCGCGCCTTGCCAAGCCTTGGCGCTTGGCGATGGCGAGAACGACATTGAGATGCTGCAAGCCGTCGGCATCGGCATTGCCATGGGCAACGCGACTCAAAAATTAAAGGACATCGCGGACGTCATTGTCCCGAGCAACGACGAAGACGGCGTCGCGCTAGCATTGGAAGCATACGCGCTAGGGGAAAGGGCGGTAAATCAGTGAAGCATATCCTGGTTACGGGCGGCGCGGGTTTCATCGGCAGCGCCTTTGTGCGCCACATGACAGCAGCCTACCCCGACTATCACATCATTTGCTACGATAAACTGACTTATGCCGGCAATGTGGACAATCTGCTCCCCGTCAGCGATGAAGAAAATTACCGTTTCGAACGGGGTGATATCGCTGACAGAGAAAGTGTCAAGTCGGTACTGAAGCGCCACAGCATTGACACGATTGTGAACTTCGCGGCCGAGAGCCACGTCGACCGTAGCATCCTGGACCCAGACGCCTTTATTCATACTGATGTGGTCGGCGCATATATCCTCTTGGACGAGGGGCGCAAGCACGGCATCGAACGCTTCTGCCATGTATCCACAGACGAAGTATATGGCGACGTTGACAGCGGTCAGTCCTCGGAAGGCGATCGCTTTCTGCCCAACAGCCCCTACGCAGCCAGCAAAGCCGGCGGCGAGCTGATGGTCCGCGCTTACCATGTTACATACGGGATGGACACGGTCATAACGCGCGGCAGCAATACCTATGGTCCTTACCAATACCCGGAGAAACTTATCCCGTTCTTCACGACCGAAGCGATTGACGATAAACCCCTGCCACTCTATGGCGATGGCAAGCAGATACGCGACTGGCTCTATGTCGACGACCACGCCAGCGGGGTCGATCATATTTTGCATCATGGCAAGTCGGGCGAGGCATACAACCTGGCGGGGGAGAACCAGCGTTTCAACATTGATGTTACCAAGCGCATTCTGGAAATCTTGGGCAAACCACAAGCGCTAATCACACAGGTGCTCGACCGCGAGGGGCACGACCGCCGTTATGCCATGAGCGCAGCAAAGGCGCGGCAATTAGGCTGGACGCGGCAATTTGACTTTGCGACCGGCTTGGAAGCGACGGTGCGCTGGTATATGGAAAACGAGTGGTGGTGGCGCAAGATCAAAACTGGCGCTTATCTCGAGTTTTACCAGCGGCAATACGCCCGGCGCCTCGCCGCCGCAGCCCAAGCTTAAGCGCTTCCGCGCGGGATTCCGCTTTCAAATCAATGCAAATCCAAAGACAGGGACAAGCCAGGCGCGGTTCACAAAGCTGCGGCATATTCTTGATTGCGGCGGGACTGATCATGCTCGCCGCAGTCGCTGCCGCGCTGCTGCGCCCGGCCCTGCCATCTATGTTGATGCGGGTCATCGGTTTTGCGCCGATTCGCCAAAGCACCGCCCCTGTCACAGCAGCAGCCGTCGCTACCTTGGCGAACGCGACTGATGGCTCCCCCATCAGTTTCATCACCGAAGATTACGGTCGGCTTGCGCTGCCCCCAGGCACAGCTCTTGAGACACGGGTTGGGGACGACGCATTGGGAAATCGTGGCTTGCGAATCTCCATGCGCGCAAGCGAGATGCAAAACTTCTGCCTGCAACTCACAGCCTTCTGCGGCGAGCATGGTACGCCAATAAGACGAGCGCAAATCAGCGTCGGCGGCGGGCTCATCACCATCTCTGGCGAGGCATCGATAGACTTGCTAAATCTCTGGCAAGCGATAGAAATCCATGTGGCGGTCGACAATGATGGCGCATTGAAAATACACAGTCTCACGCTGGGCGCTCAGCGATTTGAGCTGCCCGACAATGCCTTGGGCAAGCGCATTCTAGAAATCGAGGCTGGCATCGCGCAAATCACCAATCAGCTGCGGGTGGAATCCCAGGGCGAAGAATTTCGTTTTGTCGGCTTCGACCTAAGCGACAATCAGCTAGTCGCAAGTTTCCGCTGAGGGTAGAATGAATCCTGAATGAAGCCTGATAGGTGATGCAGCCGAACCAGATGAGAATACTAATCAGCGGCGCGGCGGGCAAACTTGGTTCGGGGTTGATCGAGCGACTGCGCGGGAATCACGAGGCGCTGGGCGCGGATATTCTGGGCGATGTCGACTATAGCCTAGACATTGAAGACTATGTGGCTTGTCGCAGCCTGGTCGCAGCATTTTCCCCCGACACAGTAATTCATAGTGCCGCCTGGACCGATGTCGATGGCTGCGCGCGCGACCCCGCGCGGGCGTTGCGTATTAACGGCGTCGGCACGCACAACCTGGCTGTTTGCTGCGCCAATGCCGACATTCCCATGCTCTATGTCAGCACAAACGAAGTCTTCGACGGCAGGCGTCGACAGCCATATCACGAGTACGACTGGGCGAACCCGCAAAACGCTTATGGCTATAGCAAATGGTACGGCGAGCGCGCCTTGCGGCAAATCAATCCCCGCCACTTCATTACGCGCACCGCCTGGCTATTCGCGCATGGCGGGGGCAATTTCATCCAAGCCATTTTATCCGCCGCCAAGGCGGGCAAGCCACTGCAGGTCGTCTGCAACGAAATTGCCAACCCAACCTATACCAAGGACTTGGCAGAGGCGATTGCGCGGCTGATTGAGACCGATCGTTATGGCACGTATCATCTGGTCAACCAAGGCGCTGTTTCGCGCTGGCAGTTCGCGCGCTATGTTTTGGATAGAGCTGGTTTCGCCGATACACCCATCGAGCGCATCACCCGACAGCAATGGCAGCGGCCATCGCTCCCGCCTGAATACACCTCCTTGGAAAATATCGCCGCGCGCAGCTTGTCGATAGAGCTGCGCACCTGGCAGGATGCCGTCGACGCCTTTCTGCAAGCAGAGGGCTATGCTCTATGAGCCAAGGCAGGTTTTCGGTGGTGATTCCCAATTGGAATGGACGCCGCTTCCTTGCCGACTGCTTGGGATCCCTAGCGCGGCAAAGCTATCGCGACATTGAAATTATTGTGGTGGACAATGCCTCTACGGATGGCTCGCAGGCGCTTTTGCAAGCAGACTTTCCCCAGGCGCAACTGATCGCCTTGCCGGAAAACCGTGGTTTCACCGGCGCTTGCAACACAGGCATACAAGCCGCCAGCGGCAGCATCATCGCCTTGCTCAATAATGACACCGAAGTCGATGTCAACTGGGCAAAGGCAATCGTCGCGGCTTTTGCCAGCGAAGTCGAAGTTGGCATGGTCGCTAGCAAGATGCTGCTCTTTGACAAGCGCGATCATTTTCACACCGCTGGCGACACCTTCGGCGTCAATGGCAGCGCCGGCAACCGCGGCGCATGGGAAAAAGATGTCGGTCAGTATGAACGCGCGGAATATGTCTTTGGCGCTTGCGGCGGCGCAGCCGCCTATCGCAGGTCCATGCTGGAGGAAATTGGCATGCTAGACGACGATTTCTTTTTCTTGCTGGAAGACATTGACTTGTCCTGGCGCGCGCAACTGGCAGGGTACAAAACATTGTATCTGCCTTCCGCCGTGGTTTATCATCATTTGTCAGCCAGTGGCGGCGGCGTAACCGCAAGCTACTACGACGGGCGCAATGGCATCTGGGTTTTGGTCAAGAACATGCCCAGCCCTTTGCTGCGCAGGTATGCGCTGCGCATCCTCGCGCGGCAAGCCTGCCTGGCTTGGCAAGCCATGTGCGCCTGGCGCGGCGCGGAAGCGCGCGCCCGACTGCGCGGGATGCTGCGCGGATTGCTGACTGTCGGCAGCGCCATTCGCAAAAGACGGCAGATTCAAGCTAGCAAGGTGGTAAGCGATTCATACATTGACAGTATACTGACAGCGCCGGAGTAAGCTGAAGAGTAACTAAGGAGTAGCTGAAGAGTAACTGAAGAGTAGCTGGCGTGGGCGACCAGAGGCGCTATTGCCTGTGCAATTCTTGAAATCGACGTATCATTAGGCAAAACTCATTTTTATCCATCATATTGCAACCTGGAGTCTGATTTTTGAGCCAGCAAGTTTCGCCCTTCCTAAGCATCGTGATTCCGGCGCATAACGAAGAGACGCGCTTGCCCCCCAGCCTGGCGCAGATACACGACTACTTGCAGCGGCAAGATTACTCCTACGAGCTCATCATCGTCGAAAATGGCAGCGCCGACCGCACTTATGCCGTCGCCAAAGAGCACGCCGACGCCTACAGTTATATTCGTGTCATCCAATCGCCCGACAATTTACGCGGCAAGGGGCTGGCAGTCAAACAGGGCATGCTCGCGGCGAGGGGCGCATGGCGCTTTATCTGCGATGCCGATTTGTCCATGCGCATCGAGGATATCGCGCGCTTCCTGCCGCCAGAAAACATCGGCTTCGACGTGATAATCGCCAGCCGAGAAGCGCCAGGCGCGCGGCGCGTGGACGAACCAGAATATCGCCACCGGATTGGAAGAATAAACAACTGGATTATCAAACTAGCCGCGCTGAATGATTTTGAAGACACACAATGCGGCTTTAAGATGTTTAGCCGCGCAGCGGCGATTGACCTCTTCGGCGTGCAAAAAATGAACGGCATCGGCTTTGACGTCGAGCTGCTCTATATTGCCAAGCGCCGTGGCTACAAAGTCAAAGAAGTGCCCATCACCTGGCATTACGATCCCTATTCCACTATGCGGCTTTGGGACGACTCGATCAACATGCTGCGCGAAATCTGGGAAATACGGCGCAACTGGCGGCGCGGCGACTATGAAAAGCGCGACTAAGCGGCAACGCACTGCCAGCCTGCGCTTCGAGAAAGCCTACTATGCGGCGGGATGCCGCGTCATAATCGGCATGGACGAAGTTGGTCGGGGCCCCCTGGCTGGTCCAGTTGTGGCGGGGGCGGTTGCCCTGCCCTTACAGCGCAGCGACCTCGGCAAAGCCCTGAGAGGAACCCGCGACAGCAAAGAGATGAATGCCTTGCAGCGCCTGGCGGCGGACGGCGCAATTAAGGAAATCGCGCTGACCTGGGGCATCGGTCATAGCAGCGCGCAAGAAATTGACACCGTCGGCATCTTATGCGCCACCAAGCTGGCGATGCGCCGCGCGCTGCACGACGCGCTGGCGCGGCATGCCGTCGCGCCGGATTGTCTGTTTCTCGATTATTTGCCCTGGCCCGAACAGCGCGATTACCCGGTATGCTGCATCGTCAAAGGCGACAAACTCTCGCTGAGCATCGCCTGCGCCAGTGTCATCGCCAAAGTCTGGCGCGACCAGTACATGACTGCCCTGGCAGAACGATACCCGCAATATGGATTCGCGCAGAATAAAGGCTACGGTACCAGTAAGCATCTCGATGCCTTGAACCAGCACGGACTCTGCGAATACCACCGCGCCAGCTTCAAGCCCGTGCGCAAATTGTTGAAGACTTAGCCAATTTGGAGGGCAGCTGCCAGCATGCTAATCGCAGCATATTATATTCACCATATAGACACCGATGGGCGCGGAGGGCGCGGAGTATCATGCCGCCCTGCAGCCGACACATAGGGCGGAAATCAGTTCAATTTTCGCAAGATTTTCATAGAAAATGTTACTAAATTAAGCAAGATGCAGGTGGGTTGGAGCGAAAATTGATGAATCTGCCTTGGGAGTATTGGGAGTAACAGGAGTTCGGCGTGAAGATTGCGCTTGTTCACGACTGGTTGAATCAAATCGGCGGCGCGGAAGACGTACTCGAGGTTTTGGCGCGCAATTATCCGGGCAGCCCCATTTTCACGAGCATTTTCGCGCCAGAATTGATGCCGGGGCGCTATCAACAATGGGATATTCGCACACTCTGGACCGATAAGCTGCCGCATATTCACCGCCAGCATCAACCTTACCTGCCCTTTTATCCATTAGCCTGGAACGGGCTGCGCTTAAGCGAATTCGATGTGGCGCTGAGCAACAAAAGCGGCTTTTGCCACGGGCTGCGCTTTGATGCCGCAACAGTGCATATCTGCTACTGCCTCGCGCCAACGCGCTACGTCTGGCAACTCGATAGCTATCTCGCCGGCGAGCGTTTGAGCAAGCCAATAGAGCTGCTGATGCGCCCGCTCAGCAAGCTGCTGCGGCGCTGGGATTATGCCGCCGCGCAGCGCGTGACGCATTTCATTGCCATCAGCAGCGCGATAAAGCGGCGCATCCAAACATTTTATGACCGTGATGCAAGCATCATCTTCCCGCCGGTGGATACAGCGCGCTTCCTGCCCGCGCCGCAATACGAAATCGAAGATTATTATTTGATCGTGTCGCGCCTGATTCCCTACAAGCGCATTGACCTGGCGGTACAGGCGGCGAGCGAGCTGCGCCTGCCCTTGAAAATCGCCGGGCGCGGGCGCGATATGGAACGGCTGCAATCGCTCGCAGGCGAAGATGTCGAGTTCCTGGGCTATGTGCCAGATAAGGATCTGCCGCGGCTGATGTCACGTTGTCGCGCGCTTCTGTTCCCGGGGCTGGAAGATTTTGGCATCAGCCCCGTGCAAGCGCAATCGGCAGGGCGACCCGTCATCGCGTTCAAAGGCGGCGGCGCGCTGGATACGGTGCTGCCGGGCATCACCGGTGAACATTTTGATAGCATGCGCCTTGACAGCTTGAAATCCGTCATGGCGCGCTTTGACGCCAGCCTATACGATCCCGCGCAGATTCGCCGCCATGCGCTCAAATTTGATACCAGCGTATTTACCCGGAAAATCTCCGCATTTGTAGAGCAAGCCTGGCATGCGCATCAGAGCGGCAAGGAGTTCATCTGGCGCGATTACGCTTAAGTGAGGATAATTCTCAAATGAGGAAAGAGGAAAAGGCAAAGAATATAGGATAGAAGCGCGTGCAGACCCTGCCCGCCGGCAATAAGTCACATCGGCGCGAAAATATGCGATAAACTTCACAAGCGTAATCGCAGCAATACCGAATTGTGTCGAATGGCGCATATTGCAAATGAGTTACGGGGGCGAGCCCGTGGACTATGTTGAAATACTGGATTTCCCCCACCCCAAACCCGTTCGCCATCTCTATGGCGAGGAGGGGCCGGGGTCACGTAGACATAGACCTACGGGATGGGGGTGTTTTTCAACAACGTCCCGTGGCTCGGCTATATGTGCGAATTTGGATGCGGGCGACAGACTTAAAATGTCTACGCGCGGTATCATTACTGCCAAAAAGCTGTCAGGTCCGCAGCTTGAAAATGGAAGGGAAATCACATGGAATTGACCTTTCTGGCGCGCGCGCTAATGCGCCGCTGGTGGCTGCTTGCCGCGCCAGTCGCTCTGGGCGCAGCGCTCGCGCTAAGCGGCTTGTTTGCGCAGCCTGCAGCCAGCGCCGCCGCTTACAGCGCGCAGATAAAATACAGCGCGGCGCAAGAATTGAACTTGCCGCAACGAGACGGCGACTATCAAGATGTCTGGCTGGCATCGGAATTGACCGTGAACGCCTTGACCGACTGGGCGCGCAGCGGCAGTTTTCGCGCTGAAATCGCCGCTTGGCTCGCCGACCCGACAATTGAATTGGCGCGCTTGGGCATCGCCGCCGACAACGCGCGCAGCATCGGCGTCATTTACTTGAGCCATAGCAATGCCGAATCGCTGCAGCGACTCGCCGAGGCAGCCATGGCAGTATTAGCCAGCCGCAACCAAACATACTTCCCGCAGCTCGGCGACCAACCGGCGCAGGTTACCATTCTCGACCAACCAATCATCAGGCTGGCACCGCCGCCGCTGACAAATCGCATGGCACCAATCTTGCAAATCGGCGCAAGCCTGTTTATCGGCTTCGCGCTGGCATATTTGGCTGAATACCTCGACAGGCGGGTTCATCATAAAGACGACTTGGGCAAGCTCGGGCTGCGTGTAATCGGCGTCATCCCGCGCTGAATCGGCTTGGTCTGAGCTAATCCGCGCTATGTTCAGGTCCAGCGAAATCGGAGACTTATGACAAAGTTTAATCTCAGCGGGCGGGTCGCAATCGTAACCGGCGCATCGCGCGGTATTGGCCGCGCCATAGCCGAGACCCTGGCTGAAGCTGGCGCGCAAGTCGCGCTTGCCAGCCGCAATCAACAGCCGCTGGAAACGGTGGCGGATGCGATTCAGAAGTCGGGCGGCGTCGCCGCCGCCATCGCGGCGCACAATGGCGACAAAGCTGCGCTGAACGCGCTGGTCAATGAAACGGTCGCGCGCTTTGGGCGGCTCGACATCTTGGTCAACAACGCGGCGACCAATCCGCATTTTGGCGCGCTCCTGGATGCCGACGACAGCTATTGGCGCAAGACGATAGAAGTCAATCTGATGGGCAATGTATGGCTTAGCCAGGCGGCTGTTCGGCACATGCGCGCGGGCGGCGGCGGGAAGATAATCAATATCGCGTCAATCGTTGGCATCAACCCGGGCCGGTACCAAGGCATTTATAGCATCACCAAGGCTGGGATTATCAGCTTGACAAAGACGTTGGCGCTTGAACTGGGACGCGACAATATCCAAGTGAACGCTCTTGCGCCTGGGCTGATACAAACCAAGTTCGCGCGCGCCATTTGGGAAAACGACGACCTAGCGCGCGGCCTCATCAAGCAGACGCCGGCGGGTCGGCTTGGCCAGCCCGCCGATATTGTCGGCATGGCGCTGTATCTGGCGTCGCCCGCCTCGGATTTCACCACAGGCGGCGTCTTTGTTATCGATGGCGGGCTGACCTCCAGCGCTATCTGATAGCGATTGACGCTTGAATTAACCCTTGATGCCAGGAGCTTTTTGGCAGGTCCCAGCGGAGGCTAGTGGGTCTTGCCCAGCTATGCTTAAGTTTCCGAGTTTGCCGCGTCCGCTTTTCCTGCGCCGCCAGCTTCATCCGCGCCCAAGGTTTTGCCCGCGTCTGTGGCTAATCCGCTGCCACCGTTGGCTAAATCGGCACCGGCATCTTCCAGAGCATGAATGGCGTAATCCGATTCGACGAGTTCACCATCGCTCGGCGGCGTCTCCGCGTGCCCTGCCATCTTGATTTTGCCGTCGATGAAGGCTCCTTCTTCGGTGGTCAGCGCCGTGGCTTGAATGTCGCCCCAGATGCGCCCGGTACGCAGCAGTTGCACTTTGTTGCCCCTCAAGTTGCCGCGGACAGCGCCGGCGATGGAGATATTGCGCGCGTTGATATCGGCGCGGATATCCGCCGATTCCCCGACTAAAATGTTGCCTTCAATTTCGATCGCGCCAGTAAAATTGCCGTCCATGCGCACATTACCCGAGCTGGTAAAACTGCCTTCAATTTCGCAATTTGATCCGATAACTGTGTCGAAGCCAACTGGCTGACCCACAGGCAGCATCGTTTCCGCTTCTTGTATTTCCGTTTCCGGCTGTCCGCGTCGGCTGGTGAAAAACGCGCTCATGGCAACACCTCGCAGCTTGCTTTAGGCAGGTTACTATAACCGCTGCGGCGAGCGAGCGCAACGCCGCGCAATGCGCCTGCCAGGGCAATCGCAGCAAAATAAATTTTACCAGGAGGGGCGCGTAGGTCGCGTAGGTCGTGTAGACACTGACGGCCGACACCGAGGGGCGCGTAGGTCGCCCCCAACATTGCTACTTTCTTGGCGCTACTTTCTTGGCATGATGTCATCAGCCGCCAGGCACGCGCAGCCGGAAATGATTCAACCGCGACAGCTCGCGCACTTGCTGCTCTGCCCGGTAACTGCTGCGCACCAGGGGACCGCTCTCGACCCATTTGAAGCCCATTTCCAGCCCGATTTCGCGCAACTGGTCGAATTCAGCAGGCTTGTAATATCGCTCGATTGGCAGGTGACTTTTGCTTGGCTGCAAGTATTGGCCCAGTGTCAAAATATCCACGCCCGTTTCCAGCAAATCCCGCATCGTCTCGTGAACTTCCGCTAAACTTTCGCCCAAGCCGAGCATAATGCCGCTTTTTGTTAAGACTAGCGGATCCATTGCTTTGGCATTTCGCAAAGTCGCGAGCGCCCAATCGTATTTGTCTTGCGGCTGTACTTTTTTGAAAAGGCGGGCTACGGTTTCCACGTTGTGGTTGAGGATTTCTGGCTGCGCGTCCATGACAATTTTCAATGCCAGTTCACTGCCCTTGAAATCGGGAATCAAGACTTCTATCGAGCAGCCCGGCTGCAACTGGCGGATCCTGCGGATGACCATTGCGAACAAAGGCGCGCCGCCATCGGGACGGTCGTCGCGGTTGACGCTGGTTATGACCACGTGCTGCAGCCCCATCGCGCGCACGCTTTCCGCTACGCGATTTGGCTCGCCCCAATCCAGCGGCTGCGGCAGCCCGGTCTTGATATCGCAAAAGCCGCAGCTGCGCGTGCATGTATCGCCCATCATCAAGAAGGTCGCCGTGCCACGCCCCCAGCATTCGCCCAGGTTTGGGCAGCGTGCTTCTTCGCAGACGGTGTGCAAGGTCTTGCTGCGCATTAGCCGGCGCACCTGCTGGTATGCCTCGCCGCTGGGCGCGCGAACGCGAATCCACGGCGGGCGGCGGCGCGGGCTCTTGGGGTCCGGCTGCCATTCGTCGGAGGTGGTCACCGGTATCCGATCCAGCTGAATCGTTTGCTTCACAGCCCTGCTCCGTTATCTCGAAATCAACATGATATAGGCTTCATTATACAGCATACAGCAAGCAAGCCCAGCCAAGCCATGCAATTTGCCTTGCGCGGCGCATTAGCAAAGCGCAAGACTTGGCTGTTCAAAAGCAAAATTTACTGCACAGTCAAAATGTACATTCTTCGATAAACATAGATTTCTTCACCGGCTGTATCAGACTGTCGCGACGCTTGTGTTATGCTATGCAAAAGCCTTAGACGCCTGGCAAGGACGCATGAGAACGATCACGCTCAAAAACGTGAGCAAGACATTCTACGACAAGAGCCGCAAACTGACGCCGGTTCTGGCGATTAAGGACTTCAATCTGCGCGTAGAAAACGGCGAAGCGGTCGTCCTGCTGGGTCCCTCCGGCTGTGGCAAAACAACCTTGCTGCGCTTAATCGCTGGTTTGGACCATCCCGATGCGGGCGAAATCTACTACAACGACCAGCCGCTGGACGCGATTCCCGTTAAAGAGCGCGGTATCGGCATGGTCTTCCAGAACTATGTCCTGATTCCCCATTGGGAAAGCCGCAAAACGGTCGGTTTTTTCTTGCGCCTGCGCGATCGCGAAGAAGAAGTGCCAGCTCATGTCGAAACGGTTGCCAAAATAACCGGCGTCGATATCGAGCGCTTGATGGGCAAATTGCCCAGGAACCTATCCGGTGGCGAAAAGCAGCGTGTGTCTATCGCCCGCGCCTTCGCGCGCGACTTGGAATTGCTGCTCTTTGATGAACCCTTCGCCAACTTGGACGCCAAGTTTCGCGCGCAAGCCCGGGTCGAGCTAAAGCGCCTGATTCAAGAGTTTAATGTTACGCTGATATACGTTACGCACGATCAGGTTGAAGCGATGAGCGTCTCCGATCGCATTGTGGTCATGGATGCGGGGCGGATTATCCAAGCCGGCGCATACGAAGACCTTCACGATGACCCGAACAATTTATTTGTAGCGGAATTCTTGGGCACGCCGACGATCAACAAATTCTGGGGAGTCGTCAGCGCCGGCGAATGGGATGGCAGCTACATGGGGCGGGCGCGGCTGCCACAGCACCGTCCCAATGGCTGCGAAGTCATCGTTGGCATCCGACCAGAGCATATTTTCATCTGTGAGCAATCAACTGGCATTCCGGCGACGATTGACCGTGTCATCCCATATTACGCGGAGAAGTTCAACTTGCTTGAGGTTTGGCTGCGCAAGCGCCGCTGGCAGATTCAAGCGCCGCTTGACCAGACTTTTGTGCCAGGCGAGACAATCTACTGCCGCTTGGACTGGTCGCGCGCGCTGTTCTTCGAAGCCAAGACCGGTGCGCGCATCCGCTAGTGGAATGCAAAGATGCCGCGGCAATTGGCGCTGGGCGCTCTTGGACGCGGCGGCTTAATCGTCAACCCAAACTGGCAGATGCCCCAGCGCGACGATATCGTGCCAGCGCGCGCGGTCGCCTTCGGTGAAGATCGCGGCTTGCGCCACGATTTCCGCGCCAGCTTTGTTCATGATTAGGCGCATGCCTTGCAAGGTGCTGCCGGTCGAAATCACATCATCCAACAAAGCGATGCGCTGGCCAGAAACCAGTTTGCGATCTTTTTCATCCAGGAAGAGCGTTTGCGGTTTGCCGGTCGTAATGCTCAAGGTTTCGCTTTGCAGCGCGTCGCCCATATAGGGCTTATGCGTCTTGCGCAAGACGACATAGGGTATGCGCATTTCGGTACTTAGCGCGTGGGCAAGCGGGATGGATTTCGCCTCCGCAGTGACCAGATAATCAATGCCCCTGTCCGTCAGGCGTTCGGCAAGCGCTTTGCTCACCGCATTCACAAATTCGGTATCACCCAATATATTGAGGATGGCGATCCGGACACCGGGTTTGATTTCCATCAAACGCAGGTCGCGCTGGATACCAGCTACTTCCACACTATGGACTTGCGCTGACATGGCGATTCCTTCTTATGACGAAGCGGCTAAAGCAGGAAGATTATACCTTTTGGCAGCCCACGCGGTAAAGCGCTGATGTGCCTGGAATTAGGTTGCAATGCGTGAAGTGGACTTATGAACCCGCGATTAATTCACGGGCGCATCGTCCTCAATGATGCCGTCGACAAGCGCTATTACGCGATCCATCTGCGCCGCCAGGGTGCGGTCATGCGTTACTAAAACCACTGTGGTCCCATTCTCATCGCGGATGGTGTTCAAGGCTTGCATGACATTGACCCCCGCATGGGTGTCAAGATTGCCCGTTGGCTCGTCAGCCAGCAGAATCGGCGGGTCATTCGCTAGGGCGCGGGCAATAGCGACTCGCTGCTGCTGGCCGCCACTGAGCTCGCTGGGACGATGATTCAGCCGATCGCCCAAGCCAAGCATTTCCAGCAGCTCCCCAGCGCGCTGATAAGGTTTATGCTTGGGCATCTGGGCGAATTCTATCGGCAGCGCGACGTTCTCCAGCGCGGTCAAGGTCGGTATGAGGTTGAAGAACTGGAAGATAAAGCCGATTTTTTGATTGCGGATATCCGTCAGTTGATTCTCGCTCATGCGCGTGATGTCGACGCCGTCAATTTCGATCCTGCCATCAGTTGGGCTGTCCAAGCCGCCGATGATTCCCAGCAGCGTGCTTTTGCCGCTGCCCGAGGGACCGATGATGCCCACCATCTCTTTAGGCAGGATTTCCAAATTGACGCCGCGCAGCGCTTGAACGAAGTGGCTGCCCAACTTTAGCTGTCGCGTGATGTTGCTGGCTCGTATTACTGGCTGTGGCATAGACTAGCGCGCTCCAGAACCTCTTGTTTGATAAACCGCGGCGCTCATACAACGAGATGGCTTGTAATGAAGGCTTGATATTATGTATGAGCGCGACATTCCTTGGTCATTATCGCTGCCGCAGTGCGGCTGTGTCAGTGTCGAATACGGACTTAGGATCAATTCGGTTGCGGATTGCCCTAAACCTCGTTGACAATGCTGAAGATCATGGGGCGGCGCTTGGTCTCGTTATAGACCAGTTTTCCAAGGCTGTCTTCAACTAGATGCCGGCGGCGGCCATTGACATTGCGACTGCTGTTAAGGACCTGCGCGACAGTCACGCGGATTTGCTCCAAAAAGTCCTCGGCATCTTTTAGATAGACAAATCCCCGAGAAATGATCCGTGGCTGGTCAATGAGTTTGCCAGAGCGCTGGTCGATATTGACGCTGACCAGCATGAAGCCATCGCGCGCCAGTATCTCGCGGTCGCGGATGACCGCCGGTCCTACATCGCCCACGCCACTGCCGTCGACGAAGACGTATCCGCCTGGCATGCGCTCGCCAATTGCGATGCCATTTTTGGACAACTCAATCGTCGTGCCGTTTTCGATGGTTATCACGTTTTCTGGGGCGATGCCGTTTGCTCGCGCCAACTTGGCGTGCAGGTGCAAATGGCGGATTTCGCCATGCACTGGCACCAGGTACTTCGGCTGCGTCAGGTTCAACATCAATCGCATTTCTTCTTGGCAGGCGTGGCCCGAAACATGAACCGCTTCGATGGCGTCGTAGATGACATCGGCACCGCGCTGAATCAGCCGATTGATGGTGCGGTAGACCATTTCTTCGTTGCCAGGAATCGGATGAGAGGACAGGATAATCGTATCGTCCTTGCGGATATCCAGTTGGCGATGCCGCCCAGCCGCCAGCTTGCCCAATACCGCGGATGGTTCGCCTTGCGAGCCGGTGACCATAAACACGACCTTGTGCGGTGGCAAAGTTTGCGCGCGCCCGATGTCAACCAGGATATCGCCGCCAGCGTCTAGATAGCCGAGCTTGCGCGCAATCTTGGCGTATTCCGACATGGTATACCCAGTTATGCAGACCTTCCGTTTATGAATGCGGGCGGCGTTGACCACTTGCTGCACGCGCGAGATCAACGAAGCGAATGTCGCTACCATAATCCGCCCTTTGGCATTGCGGAATACGCGGTCGAGTGCCTGCCCTATCACCGCTTCCGACTCGGTCCAGCCGGATTTGTCGGCATTTGTGCTATCCCCCAAGAGCAAGGTTACGCCTCTGCGCGCGAAGCTGGCAAGCCGGGCGTAATCCGTCTTGCGGCCGTGGACGGGACTATTGTCGAATTTATAGTCTCCCGTATGCACGACCATGCCGAGCGGCGTCTCGATACCATAGCCGACGCAGTCCGGAATGCTGTGGCAGACGTGAAAGCTATGCAATTTGAAAGGTCCGATGCGCAGAACGTCGCCGGCATTAAAGGAGCGCAAATCGGTTTGCTTTAGCAGGCGCGCGTTTTTGAGCTTGACTTGCAGCAATCCTCTGGTCAAAGGCGTGGCATAGAGTGGCAAATTCGGGAAAGCCTGCGCCAAGTGCTGGACTGCGCCGATATGGTCTTCGTGCCCATGCGTGAAGCAGCAGCCATGTAATACGATGTCATCGCGCTCTTCGAGCCAGCGGAAATCGGGGATGATGTAGTCGACGCCGTGCATATCGTTGGCTGGGAACATAATGCCGCAATCGATCAGGAATCCGTCCCCGTTCATTTCGAACAAAGTCATATTCTTGCCGATTTCGCCCAATCCTCCGATGGGCGTGATTTTGAAAATTGTTTCTGTAGCCATGTAGGGTTCTCTCCAAATACAAATGCCCGTCAACGGAAGCGTTGCGGGTTAAACTGAATGAACTGGTTGATGCAAAGATTTCTCGATGCTTTCCTCCGATAGCCATCGCGGCTATAGACTTAACATGCGCATGCCTCTCGACTAGGCATGAATCAGGTCCTAGGTCAGGGCGCTTATGAAAACGCCGACGTATTATTCCATACTTTGCCAACTTCTACAACGCACGGATAATGTGCGCCAAATCAATCGCATCATAATCTATTTATGTCAAATGACACAAAATCTAAGCGAATTGTAGTGGCGTCACTGTGTGTCGCAACTGTGTGTCATCCATGAATACAGCGGTCAGCGTCTACGCGGTACAGGGCGCGAAAATATAAATTGCTGCGATTGGTCTGACTATTGCCATTCTGCAAATGCGAACAATCCCGCAAGGACTTTATCTTGCTCGGCGCGCGTCAAGGCATAGTAGAAGGGCAAGCGCAGCAATCTGTCGGCGATGTCTTCGGTCACCGGGCAATCGCCCGCTTTGCCGTCAAATTGTTTGCCCATGTCCGACAAATGCAGCGGCAGATAATGGAATACGCTGAGTATGCTGCGGCGCTGGAGGTGCTTGATTAGCGCCGTGCGGCAGGCTAGCGACGGAAGTATCAGGTAAAACATGTGATAGGCTTGCTCGACATAAGCCGGAATCGTCGGCAGCCCGACGGCATGCCGGCCCGCCCAATCCTCCAGATGCGCCTGATAATAATCCCAAATCTGCTTGCGCCGCGCCTGCACTTGGTCGGCGCGCTCGAACTGCGCCCAGAGATGCGCGGCTAACATATCCGAGGGCAAATAGCTCGAGCCAACGTCAACCCAGGTGTACTTGTCAATCTGGCCTCGGAAGAAGCGGCTGCGGTTGGTGCCTTTTTCGCGGATGATCTCGGCTCTGTCAATCAACTCTTCATCGTTAATGAGCAATGCGCCACCCTCACCGCAAGTGAAGTTCTTGGTCTCGTGGAAACTCTGAGTTGCCAGCTCGCCAAAGGTGCCAAGGAAGCGCCCCTTGTAGCGCGCAAACAGGGCATGAGCGTTATCCTCGACAACGGCGACGCCATTTTTGCGCGCTATCGCCATAATCTCATCCATTTCGCAGGCGACCCCGGCGTAATGCACCAAAACGATGGCGCGCGTACGGTCGCTTATCAGGCGCGGCAGCTGTAATTCATCGATATTCAGCGTATCGCTGCGAATATCGGCGAAGACCGGCACAGCGCCACGCAGCACAAATGCGTTGATGCTGGAGACGAATGTGAAAGCCGGCACAATTACTTCATCGCCCGGTTGAATGTCCAGCAAGAAGGCGGCCATTTCCAGCGCGTGCGTGCAAGATGTTGTTAGCAAGGCGCGCGCCACGCCCAGGCGCCGCTCAAGATAGGCATGGCATTTCTGCGAGAATGCCCCGTCCCCGGAAATATGCGACAAAGAGAGACTCTGCGCGATGTAATCCGGCTCGTTGCCGAGATAAGTCGGTTTATTAAAAGGGATGCGATATGCTGCCATAGCTCTGTTAGCGCTTCATTATCGATTGATTGACATCGAATTGATTGACCCCTGTCAGGGCATATCCCGGAACCATTTGTGAAACCATAATTCCGTCGACCGCGTTAGGAAACCGCAGCGCTGATAAGCTCGCTGCGCCGCGATATTTCGTCCTTGGGTTACAACACTTACTCGATTCATTTCTTGGTCGCGGAACCAGTTAAGCGCGTGATTCACCAGCAAGCGCGCCAAGCCCCGCCCCCGCGCCGACCTAGCAAGAGCGACTAGACCTATCTTGCCCTCTCTCGACTCTTTGTCCAGGTGACAAGTTACAAAACCGACGCTGTTTCGCTTGACTTCGGCCACAATTACCTGCTCAGCGTATTCCGCGCTCAAACTTTTGCCGAGCCAAATCTGGTACATAGCCGCGGCTTTTTCATTGCTCAAAATGGGATCGGCGAAGAAGCGCGTCGCCGTAAATCCGCCGCGGGCGATTGCCGCCAAACTCTCTCCATCATCAACACTTGCGAAGCGAATGACTGCCTCTTCACTATTCCGTTGCGCATGACTACGTTTCACATGTTGCGCGCTTGGCGAAACGGGGACCTTCCATTCTAAGGTACATCGAATATCAACAAAGATGAAGCCATGACGCTGTAATTCTAATATACTAGCTTGATCGGCAGCGTCGGCAAGGAAGTACAAACAGTCTATTTCCGCTTGCGCGCAGTCAGCCCGCAACTGTTGATAAGATTCTGCGTCCAGTCTTTGAATCCTGGCGCGCCCAATGCGATATCCGAAATGATTGGTATCCCAAGGCAAGAAGCGGACAAGCTCATCTTTCACTGGCGGGAGATTCCTTTTTTTCCGTCGACTGCCTGACAATATAGGCAGGCTTGTCCATGATGCGCAAGTGCATGCGCGCCAGGTATTCGCCGATTATACCTAGGGAAAACATCTGCGCGCCGGCAAATATCGAAATCAGCGAGACGGTAAAGGTAAAGCCTGGCACTTTGAACTGGAATGCCAAAACCTGGCTCAACAGTATGTATGTGAGGATTATGAATCCAAAAAGCGTCAAGAGCAATCCGATGGCGCTGGCAAAACGCAAGGGCAGCGTGCTGAAGCCGGTCAGCAAGTTGAAAGTATGATTGATTAGTTTGCCAAAGGTGTAGTTCGATTTGCCGATTGTTCTGGGCGCGTGCGGCGTTGAAATGGCGATAAAGCGCGTTGTTCCCCAAGTCAGCAAAACATCGATATTGACCAATGGTCCGCTATAGTTGGCAAAGGAGTCGCGCAAGCTGCTGCGGAAGGCGCGGAAGGCGCTAATGCTGCGGGCGGTTTCCGCGCCCATTGCGCCCTGCAAGACCCACTTTGTTAGAACCGATGCCAGATTGCGAAAAATACTGTGTCGCTCTCGCTGCGGCGTGCCATACACGACATCGTAGCCTTCGTCCAGCAAGGCAATCAAGCTGGGGATTTTATCAACTGGATGCTGCAAGTCGTCGTCCATGGTCACAATAACTTCGTAGCGCGCCGCCCGGATGCCGCAAAGCAGCGCGCTGTGCTGCCCATAATTCCGCATCAGCTTATATCCGCGCGCCCATGCGTATTCTTGCGCCAAAGACTCTATAACCCCCCAGCTGCCGTCGCCGCCACTGTCTTCAACCATGATGACTTCGTAACAATTAGTAATTTTTGGCAGCGCCTCGGCTAACTGTCGCACAACTAAAGCAATGCTCTTCTCGCTGTGGAAGACCGGAATCACCACGGATACAGCGGGCATGAACGAGCTCCCTTAGCCTTGCTTCAGCATATTCGAATTGACGATTATGGATGCGTTCATCATAGGCTCGACCGGCGACAAGCTGAGGCATTCTAGCTCAGGATTATGCTCTTGCCTTGCGAATAAACATAGGGCGATTACGTCTATGGCTGGGCAATTGTATCAAATATAATCCACAACAGTCGCACGGTGGCTGGAGTTGATTTTCAGCTTAGATTTCCGTATATTCTGCCATCATCACTTTGATGCGGCTGCAATGCCACAGCTTGAACTGACCGATACAAGCGCGCGCAATCTGTGATATAATCGCGCGGTTAAACAGACTAAGCCGAAGGAAAAGGAGACCATTGAAAGATGGCATACGAGCGAATAACTGCGCCAGCCACCGGCGACAAGATCACATTCTCCAATGGTAAAATGAATGTTCCAGACCAGCCAATCCTCTTGTTTATCGAAGGGGATGGTATCGGTTACGACATCATGACCGCCAGCAAACGCATCTGGGACGCGGCGGTTCATAAGGCATACGGTGGCAGCAAAGCCATCTCTTGGATGGAAGTCTATGCCGGCGAAAAAGCAGCCAGTGTCTACGATGGTGACTACATGCCAGAAGAGACCTTCGAAGCCTTCCGCGAATACAAAGTCGGCATCAAAGGTCCCCTGACCACGCCGGTCGGCGGCGGATTTCGCAGCTTGAATGTTACCCTGCGCCAAGTGCTTGACCTGTATAGCTGTGTGCGCCCGGTGCGCTGGTTTAATGGCGTGCCCAGCCCGCTGAAGCATCCGGAAGATGTCGATGTGGTTATCTTCCGCGAGAATACCGAAGACACTTATGCTGGCATAGAATTTGAATCTGGCTCCGAGGAGAATAAAAAGTTAGCCGACTTCCTGAAAAACGAATTGGGCGCAACGAACTTTTTCCCTGATGCCGGGCTCGGCATCAAGCCTATCAGCCCCTTTGGCAGCAAACGCTTGATACGCGCCGCCATTCAATACGCCATCGAAAGGCAGCGCAGCAGCGTTACACTGGTTCACAAAGGCAATATCCAGAAGTTCACCGAAGGCGCTTTTCAAAAATGGGGCTACGAGCTAGCGCGCGAGGAATTCCCGCAGGAAACAATTTCCTGGGACGAAGTCGCCGCCAAGCACAATGGACAGGTGCCAGCGGGCAAGATTCTGATACAAGATACCATTGCCGACATCATGTTCCAGAAGATGCTCTTGCGCCCGCGCGAGCACGATGTGATCGCCACAACCAATCTCAACGGCGACTACCTTAGCGACGCGCTTGCGGCTGAGGTCGGCGGCGTCGGCATTGCGCCGGGTGCCAATATCGGCGACGAGATTGCTCTCTTCGAAGCCACCCATGGCACCGCGCCAAAATACACCAACAAAGATATGGTCAATCCAGGGTCGCTGCTATTCAGTGGCGTAATGATGCTGGAACACCTGAATTGGTTTGAAGCGGCTGAGCTGATAAGCAAAGCCTATGAAAAGACAATTGAGCAGCGCTGCGTCACATACGACTTCGCGCGTCAAATGGAGAATGCCACCAAAGTTGCTACCAGCGAATTCGCAACGCGCATCATCGAGAATATGGATATTGTCTGAATCGCTGACTGATGAGGGCGGCGCGGATTGGCGCTGCCCTTGCCCGCTGCATGCCGCTATCCCAAGTCCCCAAATTACGAAGAAATCCCACAAACTGCAATTCCCATTTTGCGCTTGCCGCGCCAATCAAGTTATGCATCAGGGCAATTTCATCACAATCCGTTCCGGACAATGAAGCAAATTCACATTGACTTTATGCACCGAGAGGCACTCCTCGCGCCCGACGCGCCCGACACGCCCTAATGAATCGCAGGCAATTTTATCGCTAATTCATGGGCGACTCACAGGACGTTGTTGAATTTCTCAATTTACCCCCACCCCAAACCCGTTCGCCATCTCTATGGCGAACTTTCCCATAAAGAGGGAGGGGCTTTAACGGCTCAAGACAGGTCAGGAAGCTCCCCATCCCTCATTTTGGGGATGCTCGCCATAGAGATGGCGAGGAGGGTCCGGGGTCACGTAGACATAGACCTACGGGATGGGGGCTGTTTTTCAACAGAGTCCACAGAGTCGCCCCAACATTTTTCACAATTTATGTGACGATTCACGGGAGAAATTTGCAGCGATTGCACCGAGATATACGTGCTGGAAATTGTGCTCAAACCAGTTTGGCGTACAATAATATATGATTGTGAGCAAAGAATTAGGTCATGCCAAACGATTCCGGTCCACAGCCAGTTCAATCTGATATTTCTGTTTCTATTGAAGGTGGCTTCTTCCGCACTAAGGAACTCAATCGGCGCGGATTGCCACTAAAGCTCATGCTCGCTTGCTGCATCGCCGCGCTCTGCCTGGCACTCATCAGCCGGCAAACGCTGCTGCTGGCTTTGCTTCTTTTTTTCACGCTGATGGTATGGGCTGCCTGGCGACTGCAAAAGCGACAGCGAATCGTCCGACTACGAATGGACAACAAGGCGCTTTCAATCACTGGACCTGGCTACGACATTCACTTACAACCGCCCTTCCGCTTCAAAACGGGTTTACAGCGAATCCCGCCCCAAGGCAAAAAATATGAGACTTGCTTCGTCAGAGCCGTGATTGACGCCCATGGCAAACCGCTTGTCTTGGAAGAGCAGGTGCTGGCTGGACGCATGCCGCCGAAGCTGGACGAAATCATTGGCTTGTCGAGCGCGCTGGGCATCGCCGAGTTGACCAGTTGCTCGCCCTTTCCCGCTACGCTCTGGTCGGTGATTCAAGCCCTAGATTCGCTCCAACGCGACCAAGATACCGCAAAGCTCGATAGCGGCGTCGCATCACTTTACAAGCTCGGAGAGCGGCAAATGTCCGATGGCATCTTTTCAGAAGCCATAGAAACTTTTTCATCCATTATTCGTTTGAGCCCGAATTCCGCGCTCGCTTATTACAACCGCGGCGCGGCGCGTTATCATCACCAAAGTGAACTAGAGAAGGCTGTGAACGATCTCGTAACATCACTGCGGCTCGAACCCAATCAATTCAAATGTTACCGGATGCTTGGTCTGATTCATGCCCAACAAGGCGATTGGACTACCATGCGCGATGACTGCACCAAAGCGATCCAACTGCTGCCAGATAGCGCAGAACTGTATAATCTGCGTGGCAGCGCCTGCTATCGCCTGCAAGACTACGACTCGGCGCTCGACAATTTCCAGCAATCGCTGCGTTTGGATGGACAGCGTTACGAGACATATTACAATCGCGGATTGGCAAGGCAGCAATTGCGATTGTTGGACGAGGCTCTTGTTGACTTCCGGTACGCGCTGCAACTAAACCCGGAATTTGCCGCCGCCAAGCGCAGCGCCATTAGCGTCGAAGGGCGACTGAAAGAGTTGAAGGCCGCGCCAAGCCTGCCATCGACGGGCGCGGCTATCACGGAATCCGCCCGCAATGCAGAAAATAGGCACGATAGCCCTCGCGAGCAACCTGATAGACCTTAGCCCAGGGATGAAAGCCATTGCTGAAGCCGGCGCTCCAGGCCATCACGCGTCTTGATGAACGAGCGCAGCACATTGTCGTCTTCGCCGCTAACTGCGGCCGGATCGGAGAAACTCCAGTGGATGCGGACAGACTTGCCCGGGAAAACCGGGCATGTCTCGGCCGCGTTATCGCATACGGTTATGACGTAGTCGAATTCGGTTTCCAGGTACTTGCTGAGATGATCCGAAGATTGGCCGGAAATATCAATACCGCGCTCGCGCATCGCCGCAATGGCGTAGGGATTAACACTTGATGGCTTCGCGCCGGCGCTGTAAACATCCGCGCGGTCCGACGCCAGTTCTCGTAGCAAGCCTTCCGCCATCTGTGAACGCGCTGAATTGGCCGTGCACAGAATCAGAACCTTGAGATTTTGCGTCGAGGGACTCATCTAATTCAGCCGCCCGCGATCAGGCGTCGCCTCGTGTGGATGGCGGCTGGTACTGAAAATCATGCTGACCTGCGAAATCCGGCGCGAACCTGCTGATCAAAGAGCCGCAGCACAGGGTCAACTGTGCTTGATTCAGCGTGTAGAAGCGTTGCCGTCCCTGTTGACGTATATGCACCAGTCCAGCTGCTTCCAGGCATTTCAAGTGATGGCTCACCGTCGGCTGCTTTACCTTGCCGCCCAAGGCAATCACCAATTCCATGACGCTAAGCCATTCGCAGCACAAATGGCGACAAATCTGCTGGCGTGTATCGTCGCTTAAGGCTTTGGCGAAGTTCACAAGATCAATGTACATAGCTTTACTATGATTGATGATGGCTTGCGGGTCAAGCCCAACTGGGAACGCTAGCGAACAATCGCATCATAATATTTTATCCACCAAGTGTCGTCCCTAGTGATTCTTATTTTCTTGGATTTACTTCCGCGCCACATCCATTACGCAAGCCGGTCTTGCGTGGCGGCGAACCATTGCGATACAAACAGGGCGGCCAGCGCCAGCAGGATAAGAATGAGTCCGGTCCAAATCGCCGCGCTGATGTCGCGCTCGAAAACGCTATAAACCAGCAGCGGCATCGTCTGCGTCCGTCCCTGTAAATTACCGGCAAAGAGAATGGTAGCGCCGAACTCGCCCACGGCGCGCGCCCAGCACAATATCATGCCCGACGCCAGTGCCCGCCATGCGATTGGCAAGGTGATGTACAAAAACATCTGCCAGCCATAGGCACCATCCACACGGGCGGCATCTTCCACCTCGGCCGAAACGCTGGAGAACCCGACCTGCGCCGAGCGAATATAAAAGGGCGCGGAGATGAAAAACTGCGCCAGGATTACTGCAAAAATCGTAAACGGGATGACAATGCCGGCATCGGCAAGCCAAGCGCCGATAAGGCCGCGCCGGCCGAATGTGATAAGCAGCGCCAAGCCGGCCACCGCCGGCGGCATAACAATCGGCAATTCGATGAATAGGCTTACGATGCGCTTGCCCGGGAAGTCAAAGCGCGACAGCGTGAATGCCAGCGGCGTTCCCAGCAGCGCTGCCAGGCAAACGACAGCCAAGGTCGACGCAAAGCTCAGCATGATTGCAGTCAAAATTGCGGAAGAGTCCGGCACCCCCTGCCATGCGCGCGAGCCGATGCCGCTGACGACAAGCACGAATACCGGGGTAGCCAACAATAGGAAGGCAAACGCGCTGACCGCAATCAGCAGCAGCTTGTCAGCTTTCAGCTTCCGGACTTTCACAAGGCGCTGCTTCCGTTTCAGCTTCAATTGGAATTGCGGGCGTTGCAGGCATTGCAGTCACTGCGGGTATGACGGAATTTGCGGGTCTTGCCTGGGAATCGTCAATGGGCTTGTCTGGGCTGGCTTCCGCTGTTGGCGCGGTTTTAGCGGCATCCCGCGAAATGAGCGGCGGACAGAACCCAAATCCGCGCAATATCGACTGCCCCACTTCAGACCGCACAAAATCAATAAACGCTATGGAAAGATCGGGCAGAGCGGTATCGTTCAAAGCCGCTATTGGATAAGACGCAATCTGATTATGTCGCGCCGAGATAGGGAACACGATGAGCTTGTCGCGGACTTCGTCTGTCAGGTCTGTCTGGTAGACGATGCCCGCGTCCGCTTCGCCCAAGACGATGCGCGTCAAGACCAGGCGAACATTACTCTCTTCGGAGACGAGATTTTCCAGAACTCGTTTGGCAAAATCTTCGCCATAATCATCGTTATACGAATCGAGCATGGCGCTAGTATAATCGCGAATGGGTGTGCCAGGCACAGCCAGCACAAGCAAAAGCGACTTGCTGCCTAAGTCGGCAATGCTAGAAATCGCGCCTGGGTTGTCCGCTGGCGCAATCAGCATCAGTCGGTTGGTGGCGAAGGATTGCGCCGCGTCCGCGCTGATACGCCCGTCGGCGACAACCAGCTTCATCTGTGAACTGTTTGCGCTGGCAAAGATGTCCGCTGGCGCGCCCGCCATCAACTGCGCTGCCAGCTTGGATGAACTGGCGAAGTTTAAGACGACATCCGCCTCGGGATGATTCTTAAGGAATACCGCCGCTAATTCTTCAAAAGCCTCAGTCAAGGAAGTAGCCGCGTATATCGTCAATGTCGGCAACGCTTGGGCTTGACTTGTAATGAAGGATAAGACCAACGCGGCGACGCATACTGCCCGCAAGTAATGACCAAGAAACATGCGCGTTTCCTCGGAATCAAAGTGTTATTATGCACGAAGCCAGTGATATGAGAAGGGAGGTGTGCCTAGCGCGCGAAGGGCAATGGTCAACTCGGATAACTTATTTTTCTACGTTTAGCGGACGGCTGCCCTACCATTAGCCGACGACTGCTCAACGCTATCTTGCGCCCAGCCTATTTTCGGCTACCGTTAGAATCAAATAGATGTCAGAGGACACAGTGAGTTACGGACGTCGCGCGGGACCGCCGTCATGGTTCGTGATATTGCTTGGCGTTGCCATTGTCTTTGGGCTGTATTATTTGTGGATTGGCATGCGCAGTTTCATGTCCAGCGGGCTTACCGTTGTCGAATCCACGCGCCAGGCAATTGAACAGACAACCGCGACCGCCGTCAGAATCGTTGAATTGCAATACCTTGCGCCGACGCCATTGCCCACGTATACGCCGGTGCCAGCCTGCCAAGAATTCGTCGTAATCGTGCGCAGCGCCATCATCCGCGCGGCACCGTCCACCGACAGCCAAATTGTCGAGGCAATCAACGAAGGCGAGACTGTCTGCGTGATTGCCAAACAGCCCAATTCCGCTTGGTATGTCCTGGACAAAAACACCTTGACGCGCCGCCTCGAACCAGTTTATATGCGCGAAGACATCATCCGCGCGCTCTATCCAACCGCGACGCCCACCCGGACCCCGACCGCGACGCCGTCGCAGACGCCGACAACCAGCCTAAGGCGGGCCGTCACAGCGACCGCCAAGCCGGCATTCCAACCCGTTACCAGCACAAACCCCGTACCCGCGCCTGTATCCGCGCCTAGCCCCGCTGTCGCAAGCATCAACCTTTAAGCTTGCGGGGAATACGGCTTGCGCTATACTAAAATTCTAGCTGACATTTGTTCTATTTTGCCTGCGGCGAAAGGAAGAGGCTTGGCTGCGATTGTTGAAGTCATCGTCGGCATGATCTTCGTATATATCTTGCTTAGCATTTTGGTAACGGAGCTCAACTCATTTTTGTCACGAGCGATGCGAATGCGCGCGCGCAATCTTCGTAATACCTTGGATGGCATCATACAGGACCCCGTGATGCGCGCGAAAGTGTATACACATCCACTCATCCAACTTGTCAAAGCGGACCCAGTGCCGCCGAACCGGCGCATCACCGAGCTGGAAGCGCAAAAAATAGCCGGCGCGGCCATCGGCACGGTCGACTGGATTGAACCGGCAACCTTTGTAGATGTGGTCATTAAGACGGTCAAAGTCGAATCCGACCAGCAGATCTTTGGCGATTTGATTAATATCGTTGATGGCATGCCCGCCGGCCCCGAAAGGCGCGGGCTGCGCCTCATGGTCAACCGCGTCGTCAGCACGGGCAATGGGTTGCCAGAGCTGCGGCAATCGCTGCGCTTTGTTCAACACCGGCGGGCGCGCAGCGCGCTTAGCGATGTCTTGAATCAGATAGACGATCAAATGGGGCAACTGGGTCTACAGCCAACAAATGAGGCCGCTGTGATGGCGGGCGTCCTCCAGCAGGACAATCCCTATTTCCGCAATGCGCTGTCTGCGGTTATGGCCAGCGCGCAAACCGTAGATGAAGTCCGCGCCAACCTTGAAAATTGGTTCAACAGCGCGATGACGCGCGCCAGCGCCAGTTACGCGGCGAAAATGAAGACCTTATCCGTTTTTGTCGCGCTGACAATTGCGCTGTCGGTCAATATTGATACATTGCATATCGCGCGCACACTGTGGGAAGATCCGATCCGGCGTCAGCAAATCAGCAGCGAGGTGAGTTTCTCGGTACAAAGCGGGCAGTTGCAAAGCGAGGTCAGCGGTGCGGCAGAAGGCGACGCGGGTTATACTGCAATGCAGGCGCAAAATGATGGCGGTGCCGAAGATGTCATCGCGACCGGGGCGGAACTAGCTAACAGGCTGCAAGACATTCAGAATCTGCGCTTGCCCATAGGCTGGTTCATCGAAGATGTCAGCGCTTATGCCAGCGATCACCCGGCGCGCGCCAACCCAAATAATCTTTGGAATTACTTCCCAGAAAACAATCCCGAAAGTTGGGTTGGCATGCTACTCGGCAAATTGTTAGGCATCGCCGCTACGGTTATTGCCGCGGCGCAAGGCGCGCCATTCTGGTTTGGCATCGTCAACAGGATACTGTCCCGCTAGGTCAAGGCATTCGCATAATATTGCTCGGCAATATGCCGTCATTTCGATCAGCGCTCAGAATGATGCACTGAATTTTGCGCTGAATGATACACTGAAAATACACTGAATATCGCGCAGTCCTTCGGCGCGGCGGGTGCGCATCGCCAATTATTCGCCAGCGCTTGACAAAACTTGACTGCCCGCGCGCAAGATATATATAAGAAATTCGCAATTGACAACTAATTTTCACTTCCTACAATATAACGTTTATGCTTATCAGCGCATTAACAGTCAAATAGAACTACTTAGCTTATTCACCAATACACAGTCAGAGGTTTCCTCGTGATACAAGAACTGGTCGAGTTGGCGTACAAACGCGGTTATTTGACTTACGAGCAGATTACAGAAGCGCTAGATGATGATGGAGACGACCGCGTCGCGTTGCGGAAAATATTGTACGAGCTGGACGAGCTTGGCATAGAGCTGCGAAAGGACAAGGACGCGCCGCGGTCGAAGTACTCCACAGAGCAAATCGACCAGGATTACGGCAAGCGCGGCGCTGCCAAAATTCCCGTTGCCGCTGATATTAGCGCAATACCGTCCGACGACCCCGTCGGACTTTATTTTAGACAGATGGCGCAAGAACCGCTGCTCACCGCCGCGGATGAGATCGACCTGGCGAAACGCATAGAGATGGGCTTAAAAGCGCGGCACAGGCTTGCTCAGCCCGATGTCATTGAAAAGAGCGCCCGATGGCGCCGCCATTTGCGGCGGCTGGATAATGACGGCAAGAGTGCCCGCGAGCACTTGGGGCGCGCCAATACCCGTCTGGTCGTCAGCATCGCCAAACGTTATATGGGCCAAGGTCTGCCCTTCCCGGATCTGATCCAAGAAGGCAATGTTGGCTTGATGCGCGCGGTAGACAAGTACGATTACACCCGCGGCAATCGCTTTAGCACTTACGCCACTTGGTGGATCCGCCAAGCAATCACCCGAGCCCTGGCGCAGAAAACGCGCACGATCCGCATTCCCCTGCACATGACCGAACGCATCCGCCAAATGTATCGTACCGCGCAAGACCTGGAACAGACCTTGGGCAGGCGTCCAACCGCCGAAGAAATTGCGACCGAAATGGCGGTCGAGGCGGCGGCTGTGCGCGCCATGCTGGACGCGAGCCAGCATGCCATCGCCCTGGAAGGCCCGGTTGGCGAGGATGGCGACAGCGAATTTGGCGACTTCATCGAAGACCAGAAAACCATCAGCCCGGTTGATTCCGCAACGCAAAACTTGCTCGAAGAAGCCATAGACGAAGTCCTAGCAGAACTGACGCCGCGCCAAAGCCACATTCTGCGTTTGCGCTTTGGGCTAGGCGGCGGGGAACCGCATACGCTGGAAGAGATCGCCAACAAATTCCGGCTGAGCCGCGAGCGCATCCGCCAACTGGAAAAAGAAGCGCTGCGCTGTCTGCAGCATCCCCAGCTTGCGCATAACCTGCGCGATTACTTGGATTGATTCATGCCCCCATATTGACCGTGAGCAGAGCAGAGCCGACCCATCACGCGTCGGTTTTTTTGTATAAGGCAGAAGCCGTATGTCCATCAACTTCGAGCGATTGCTCGCCCAGCGAACCTTAAACATGCGCAGCAATGCCATCCGCGAGATTCTGGCGCTTGTTTCTCAGCCCGGCATGATTTCGCTGGCTGGCGGCATCCCCGCGCCGCAAAGTTTCCCGCTGGAAGACATGTATCGCATCAACGAAACCGTGCTTGACCGCTATGGCGCGGCGGCGCTGCAATACGACCTGACGGAAGGCTTCACGCCCTTCCGAGAAGCCTTGGCGGACAATCTGGTCCGCAAGCAAGTGCATGTCAAGGCCGACGACATATTGGTCTTCAACGGCTCGCAAAGCGTATTGGATACCCTTGCCAAAGTCTTGATAAGTCCCGGCGATTTCATTGCCTTGGAATCCCCCAGTTACTTGGGCGCGATAACCGCCTTCAACGCCTACCAGCCGCAATATGTCAATATCGAAACCGACGACGACGGCATCCTGCCCGATTCCCTTGTCGCGGTCTTGGCAAAACACGATGTGAAATTCATTTATCTTGTTTCGACATTTCAAAACCCGACGGGCAATACACTCAGCGCCGGCAGACGCGCGGAAGTGGCGGAGATTATCAAGCGCTACGATGCGCTGGTTGTCGAAGACGATCCCTATAGCGACCTGCGCTACCGCGGCCAGCCAATCGCGCCATTTTTCGCCTACGCGCCGCAAAATACCCTTTATGTCAGCACGGTTTCTAAAGTCTTCGCGCCGGGGCTGCGCCTGGGCTATTGCATCGCGCCCAAGACGATTCATCACTGGCTGCGCATCGCCAAGCAAGCGGCCGACCTGCATAGCAATACCTATGCCCAGGCGCTGGCAACGGAATACATCCGCGGCGGCTACCTGGAGCGGCAGCTGCCCAAGATCATCGACCTCTACCGCCCGCGCCAAGAAGCCATGCTAAGCGCCATGGATCAGTTCATGCCTAAAGACTATCGCTGGACAAAACCGGAAGGCGGTATGTTCATCTGGGTTGAGGGACCCGCAGGGCTGGATGCCGAGCAGATTTATTGGCAGGCGGTCGAGCAAAAAGTCGCTTTTGTTCCGGGCAAGTTTTTTTTCATCGACCAGGCGCAGGGGCTGGGCACGATGCGACTCAACTTCACAATGTCGGATGAAGCGACTATAGTCCGCGCCATCGAGATTCTTGCCGGCGTGATACACGCGCGCGGCGACTGAAACACTTCACATTCCAGGAGTAGACGCTAAACTATTTCAATGCCTCAATCGACCGGCGAACTCAAACCGTGCGCGAAGCGCCATTCTGGGCTGTGGAGCCTAGTCCTGCCATTCTACTTGCCGGCGCTGATGATCACCTTGGGCAACGGGCTGCTCGTGCCGATATTGCCGCTCTACGCCAGCAGTTACGAAATCAGTTACGCGCTTATCGGGCTGATTCTGGCGGGAGAAGGCTTGGGGACGCTGGTCGCGGATGTGCCCACCGGCACGCTGCAACGGCGTTTTGGCAACAAACAAGTGATGATGATGGGCATGGCATTCACGATGGTTTCTGTCAGCCTGCTCTTCTTCGCGCAATCCGTTTGGGTTGTTTTGCTGCTACGCCTGGTTGCCGGCTTTGGGCGCGCGATGTATACCGTTTCGGCTCATGTTTACATCACCAACAACGTCAAGCAGGAAGAGCGCGGCAAAGCCATCTCCATGTATGGCGGCACGCACCGTCTGGGCGGCTTTGTCGGTCCCGCCGTTGGCGGCATCGTGGCTGGTCTGCTGGGTTTGCGATTCGGTTTCCTATTTTGTGGCGCAGTTACGGCGATTGCAGTGCTTTGCGTCGCGCTTTATACGCGCAATCGCGCGGAAGACGCAGCCTCCGCCAGCGCCGAGCCCGGTCATCAGCTGCGGGTATTAACTGTGTTACAGAGCAATTATCGCGTGCTGGCTTCGGCAGGCACGGCACAAGTATTCGCGCAGACAATCCGCGCCGGCCGAACGGTTATCATCCCCTTGTACGCAGCCGAGACTCTGGGTCTCGCGGTCGATCAAATTGGTTTGATTGTCAGCCTTTCGGTCGCGATTGATTTCAGCTTGTTCGTCGTGGCTGGCTGGCTGATGGACCGCTTCGGGCGCAAGTTCGCCATCGTGCCTTGCTTCGCGATTCAAGCATTGGGCATGGCGCTGATTCCGCTGACCTCGACCTATGAAGGCTTGCTCTTCGCCGCGCTCATGATCGGCGTCGGCAATGGACTGGGCGCGGGTTCAATGATGACACTTGGCTCCGACCTGTCGCCAAGTCAATCGCGCGGCGAGTTCCTGGGCGTCTGGCGCTTGATTGGCGATTTGGGGCATACCAGCGCGCCGCTGGCAGTCGGCGCAATCGCCGATATCCTGGCGCTGAGCTCGGCGGTCTGGGTCATCGCCGGTTCCGGGCTGGCGGCCGCGAGCATATTCCTGTTTTTTGTCCCGGAAACATTAAAGCGCAAGCATCCCGCCATCGCGCCGTCCTAAAGCGAAATGAAGCGCATTTACTTTTCGGTCTAAGCAGAACCAAAAAAGTATAGAAAATACGTGAATCGCCGCTTTTCTACCCCATCCCCAGCCCTTCCCCGAATCATCAGGGAAGGTGGCTCGACAATGAGGTTGGAATGTTTCGCAAATTTTGCATCATTAACTTGGTTCTACTTAGTTTGCCCGGTATTGTAATGTTCAGATGCTAGAAAAACTCAACACCCTGAACCTCAGCTGGCCCCTGGACTTGGCGGCGCTATTCCCCGAATCGCGCCCGCTGCTGGTCGAAATTGGCTTCGGCAATGGCGACTATCTGGTCAACCTGGCGGCGACGCGCCCGGGCAACAATGTCATCGGCTTGGAAATCTCCAGCCAAGCCATGGACAAAGCCGAGCACAAAATCGCCAAACTGGGGCTGGGCAATGCGCGTCCGATTCATGCAAGAGCGGAAACAGCGCTGGCGCATTTGCTAGCGCCAGAATCCGTCAGCGAGTTTCACATCAATTTCCCCGATCCCTGGTTCAAGCAGAAGCACAGCCGCCGCCGCCTCATCAAACGGGCGACGGTGGACTTGCTGGCAAGCCGACTGCGAATCGGCGGCAAGCTGCTGCTGGCGACGGACATCCCAGCCTACGCCGAGCTGGCGCGGGATACGCTGGCGGAATGCGCCGGCTTGTCCAACACGTTGGACGCGCCTTGGGTACATACGCTGGCGGGGCGCTTCCGCACAAAGTACGAAGCCAAAGCCTATCGCGAGGACCGCCGCGCTTATTTTTTGCTTTACCAGCGCAATGCCAGGCCCGTTATGCACCCGGCGATTGTCAAGGAGTTGCACATGCCGCATTTATTCTTGTACTCGCCGCTGGATGCCGCGGCGCTGGTGCAGCGCTTTGCCGCGCAGCGCAGCCAACATGGCGACGCGCATATCGCCCTGCTGCGCGCCTATGCCGACCCCAGGAGCGACACCGCTGTGTTTGAGGTGGTGGTGGAAGAGCCGACAATCGAGCAGCATACGCTGATTTCGCTCTCGCCGCGGGCTGAAGCGCATGAATATATCGTGAAGATGACGAGCGTCGGGCACGCGCGGCCGACCGCTGGCATGCACCGGGCGGTAGCTGCGCTTGGGGAGTGGGTGGCGGCACAGGATGAGGCGGCGCGGGTGCTGGAGTGGAAGCTGCGGGTGTGATTTTCCGCAGATGGCGCGTAGACACTGCCCTGCGGCGTAGAGATTCTATGGCATATTGGCTTCGACGAGGGCGATATTAAATGTACATATCAGTCGATATCTAGTTTTTTGGGAATTATGAAATAAAGTTTAAGTTGCACATTCCGTATATCTCATAGTTCTAGTCGACTCGATTCTTGGGCTTTGCGATTTTATTGATGAAGGTGCAATATTCCGGCGCAACATCAAATTTGAATTAGTCGCGGGGGATAGGTGGTCTCCCATTCGACTTTTCAAGTAGCAGTGAATACTGACGGGGTGAAAGCGAAACTGTTTGTGGTATTTCGGCTCGATTATCGTATTTAAGATTGTAACTGCTACCCACTTCGGATAACCTCTCCTGGCATACTTTAATTGCAACCTGGGATTCATCAATCCCAATCCACTGACGTCCTAATTCTTCGGACGCGATGAGCGTAGTGCCTGAGCCACAAAAACAATCGAGTACCAAATCGCCTTCATTAGTTGAAGTAGCAATGATTCTTTTCAATAAATCTAAATTCTTCTGGGTCGGATAACTGGAGTAAGCAGGGTCTTTGTATTCCCAAATGTCCTGAACCTTTTTCCCCTGGCTTTCGTCAAAATATACTATTTTGCGCGGATTGCCTGTTTCCGACCATTCAATTTTTCCATCACGCTCCCATTCTTCGAGAACATTAGGAGATACGCGCCAATGACGTCCTTCTGGTGGTTTAATTCCTCGCCATTTATTCCCCGTGCTGCCATTGGACGTCTCTCCAGGCGCATGGAGCGGAGTCGTTGTGTATCGCCTGCCATTCTTGTCAGTTTTCTTAAATAGCCTTTGAATATCTTCAGCCGAATGCGGCTCCCGTGGATCATTCCAAGTCATCTTATTAGACTTTGAGTAAAAGAGAATTAAGTCTTTGATGTTACCAAAGGCCTTGCGATTAAAGTTCTTCGGGTTGCATTTGATTCGTGTTAAGTCGTTCCGAAAATTGTCTTTTCCAAAGATTTCGTCCATAAGAACTTTTACATAATGCCCTATTTTGTAATCAATATGAAAGTAGATAGAGCCCGTTTCTGACAACAATTCACGCAGGAATACTAGACGCTCTCTAATAAACTCAAAGTAATCTTCGCCATTCAATGTGTCGCTATATGCCAGTATTTCACCACTGCTACTTACTGACCGCGCTCTAGTCCCAGACATTCTAAATTCAAGATTGGTTGCAAATGGCGGGTCAATATAGATTAAGTCTACTTTGCCTTTATACGTTCTAAGAATCGCGGCAAGTATTGATAGGTTTTCGCCTTGTATCAATGTACTTTCTTCATTACTTTCGACGGCAGAAGACAACTGCGCAGGTTCCGTATTTCTAAGGATGTCCTTTTCGCTCTTTTTGCCGGTATATGATAGATACATATCACTACACTTGATAAAGGAATTCACGCAAGACTAATGCGCTCATTATGTTTTTAGTCTTCAATTCAGTGGTAACCTGTTTGTGCATCTTGCTTTTGCTCTTGATATACAGAACTCCATCAAGAATTGCAATTGGTATCGCCTTCAAGTCTTCCTGTGCAAATATCGGGACAGCATCTCGAAACTGACTATTCTGATGCCCACCATAGTCTGTGAGAAACTTCGCCTCGCCAATGATATACTTGCCATTGAAACGAGCAACCAAGTCTAGCCCTTTGTTAATCTTGTAATTAAGATGCCTTTCTGCAAATACTTGCGCGGCAGTGTCTTTTGCTCTTAAGATTGCATTGTTTGACGTTCCCAGAAATTCGTCTTCCTCTACAGGAAATATACCAAGAGATTTCTTTTCTATCCACCTACTAAACAAGGGTCCGATTTGACGATTAGTTTCTTTTGGCTGGGACGCTCGTTTGTATATCTTGTTAAGTCCTAATTCATATAACCGCTCGCAAATCCTTTCCACAGTTGCTGGATTACGGTATATCGCATTGCGGTCTCTCCTCAAATACGCAACATAGGAATCCTTAATCGGAAACAATTCAAGGCGTAACAAGTTCTCAAATAAGCCGAAATTATCGCGATTTTCGAATGCTATCTTTACGTTTTCCCATACTTCATCATCAATATCTCTAATTCCCCCGGGGATTGTAGGGTAGACCTGGAAAAGATCGTCGAGATAGTTCCTCTGATTTGCATATTCAATGCTTAGATTGAGCCAGGGATTCATATAGTTACATCCAGTTGAAATTCCTGGTAATACAAGCATAGTATCAGGCTAGCGCCACTTATGCTATACTTCGCGCCTACAGTCAAAAATCAGGACTCCTTCAATGCCCCAAACTACCCGCACCCAACTCGCCAACGGACTCACCGTCATCCTCAAAGAAGTGCATAGCGCGCCCATCATCAGCTGGTGGGTCGGCTATCGCGTCGGCAGCCGCAACGAACCCACCGGCTTGACCGGCATCTCGCACTGGGTGGAGCACATGATGTTCAAAGGCACGGAACGCTTCCCGGCTGGCGCGCTCGACCGCGAAATCGACCGCGCCGGCGGACAATGGAACGCCTTCACCTTCATGGATTACACCATGTACTTCGCCACCTTGCCCGCCGACAAAATCGACATCACCATGGCCGCCGAAGCCGACCGCATGAACAATGCCAGCTTTGACCCCGCCGAGACCGAATCCGAGCGCACGGTCATCATCTCCGAACGGCAAGGCGCGGAAAATCAGCCGACTTTCTGGCTGCAAGAAGAAGTGCGTGGCGCGGCTTTCCGCGTGCATGGCTATCATCACGAAATCATCGGCGACGAGACCGACCTGCGCAGCATGACGCGCGACGCGCTCTACCAGCATTATCGCCGCCATTATTGCCCAGCCAACGCCGTCGCCGTGGCTGTCGGCGCATTCGACAGCGCGGACATGCTAGCCAAAATCGAGAACTTGTACGGTTCGATTGAAGCCAAGCCAGCGCCGCAGCTCTTCGCCCGCCCAGAGCCGCCCCAGCAAGGCGAGCGACGGGTATGGGTCGAGCGGCCCGGCAAGACCGCCTTCTACGAAATCTGCCACCGCATCCCCAGCGCCAGGCACGAAGACTGGAGCAAGCTCAAGGTGCTGGACAATGTTTTGAGCGGCTCCAGCGGCGCATCGGACAACAAGACCAGCCGCTTGTATCGAGCGCTGGTCAAGACCGAGATTGCCGCCAGCGTCGGCGCGATGATCGTGCCGACCATCGATCCCTATCTCTATAGCATCATTGTTACCTTGCGAGACGAGCGCAGCCCCGACGAGGCGGAAGCGGTACTGTTGCGAGAAATCGCCCGTTTGCAAGAAGATGGCATCAGCCAAGCCGAATTGAGCAAGGCGCGCAAACAAGCACAGGCGGCTTTCGCTTACAGCACGGAAAGCGTCACCGAGCAGGCTTATTGGCTGGCGCAGTCCTACATATTGCAACTTGAAGATTGGTTCGACGGCTACTTGCAGCGCTTGAACAGCGTTTCCGCCGATGATGTCTTGGATGTCGCGCGGCGTTATCTGGTTCCGCGGCAGCGCGTCGTGGGCGTCTTGCAGCCAAGTGATCCAGCCGCGGAGAGCGAATAGCCATGTCTGCTTACACAGCGAGCATCCCCAACGAAGGCAATATCAAACGCGTCGAGTTCGACAATGGCATGGCGCTGCTCATCTACGAGAACCGAGCCGTGCAATCGGTCAACATTACCGCCTCCCTTCACGCCGGCAGCATCTACGAAGCGCCCGCACAAAGCGGCTTGGCTTCGTTTGTATCCAGCGCGCTGCTGACCGGCACGCGCCAGCGCAGCTTCGACCAGATTCACGCCGCGCTGGAAAATATCGGCGCGGGATTGAGCTTGCACGGGCATATCCACAAGTTGGGATTGTCGGGCAAGGCGCTGGCGGAAGACCTGCGCCAATTGCTGGAAACAGCCAACGAAGCGCTGCGCTACCCGACTTTCCCCGCCGAGCATGTCGAGCGCCTGCGCGGCGAGCGGCTCACTTGGCTGCGCTATAGCAGCTTCGACACCCGTTACCGCGCCGCCAAAGCCATGCGACAAGCGCTTTACCCTGCCTCGCATCCCTATCATTACGGCAGCCATGGCGACGAAGAGACAATCGCGCGCATCACCGATTCCGACCTGTCCGCCTTCCATGCCCAACAGATGGGACCAGCCGGCATGATTCTGGTCATTGTTGGCAATGTCGATGCGGACAAAGCGATTCAAATGGTTGGCGAGACCCTGGGCGACTGGCAAAATCCCGCGCAAGCGGCGGTCATTAAAGCCGATTTCCCCGCCGCGCCGAGCTCAACAGGCAGGCAGTCGGTCTTCGTGCCTGGCAAAACACAATCCGATATCAGTGTGGGCGCGCTTGGTCCCGCGCGGCAAGCGGACGATTTCCTGGCGGCTCAACTGGCGAACAGCGTTTTGGGAGAATTCGGCATGATGGGGCGCATCGGCAAAAGCGTTCGAGAAGAACTGGGGCTGGCATATTATGCCTATAGCCAGCTAGGCGGCGGACACGGTCCCGACCCCTGGATTGTCAGCGCCGGCGTGAATCCCGACAATGTTGACAAAGCGATTGACAGCATCCTGAGCGAGATTGACCGCTTGGCGAGCCAAACCGTCTCGGACCAGGATTTGGCTGACAATCAAAGTTATTTCACCGGCCGCCTGCCGCTGCGGCTGGAAAGCAACGAAGGCATCTCCGCGCAGATTCATGCCATGGAAAGCTACAGCTTGGGGCTGAATTACTTGGCGGAATACCGAGACAAGGTTTATCAAATCACCAAGGACGATGTGCTTGGGGCGGCGCGGCGCTATCTTGATGCAAAGAAGCTGGTCATCGCCGTCGCTGGTCCACAGCCAGATAGTTCACCAGATAATTCAAATGTAAAATAGGGCGCATAGCCGCAACATGCTTGAGCAAAAACATGCTCTGGGCATTGCAAAGCGCGCTGCTGGATATCCCCTACAAGCAACTCCCGGCCGACCTTATGCGCGCATAGCTCATAGCAGCGCAGGGATCAGCTTCCGACAATGACGCTGCCGCGCAAGCATTAGGCGCGCAAATCAGATTACACTCTCTGGCAGGGCGCGACATCAGTAGTATAATCGGTTGTATAATCAGAATTAGTATCGGAATAAACATCGCAGCCTGTGCTATTTCTGATTAGATTGTGCATCTTTGCGGAAAAGAAGTCTGCGCATGGCGGAAAAACGTGTAGTCATCACTGGTATGGGTCTGGTCTGCCCCTGCGGCAACAATGTCGACGATGCCTGGGCGAATATCCGCGCCGGCAAATCCGGCATAGATTGGATTTCATTGTTCGACGCCGACTTGGTTGCAAACCGCGTGGCGGGCGAAGTCAAAGACCTGGACCTGGTCGCTAAATTCGGACGGCGCGAAATCCGCCGCATGGACCGCGCGCAGATGCTGGCGCTGGTCGCCGCCGAAGAAGCGCTCCAGGACGCCAAAATCAACATCAACGCCGAGAATCAGTACGATGTCGGCGTTGTCGTCGGCTCTGGCATCGGCGGCATCGTAACCGTTGTGCAGGCGCTGCAAGGCTTCGCAGCCAAGGGACACCGCGGTGTTAGCCCGGTGATTGTGCCCGCCCTGCTGCACGACGGCATCAGTTCGCGCGTGTCCATGCGCTTTGGGCTAAAAGGTCCCAATTACAATATCACCTCCGCTTGCGCCACCAGCAACAATTCCTTGGGCGATGCCGCCGACCTCATTCGCATGGGACGCGCCAAGATGATGGTGGCTGGCGGCAGCGAAGCCTGCATCATGCCTATGGTTATCAGCGGCTTCAACAATATGAAAGTCTTGACCAATACGGAAGATGTGCCAGTTAAAGCGGCGCGCCCCTTCGACGCCAATCGCGACGGCTTCGTCGCCGCCGAAGGCGCTGCTTTGCTTATCCTGGAAGACCTTGAGCATGCGCTGGAACGCGGCGCGCATATCTACGCCGAGCTGACCGGCTATGGCCACACCTCGGACGCCTTCCATGTAACAGCGCCTAATCCCGACGGCGTCGACGCCGCGGAAGCCATGCGCCGCGCCATCAGCGAAGCCAGGCTAGAGCCAAGTGGCATTGACTATATCAACGCGCACGGCACTGGCACGCAACTTAACGACAAGAGCGAAACCCTGGCAATCAAGCTGGCGCTTGGCGAACAAGCCTACAACGTGCCTATCAGTTCGACCAAATCCATGACCGGGCATATTCTGGGCGCGACTGCCGCCACCGAAGCCATCTTCGCCATCAAGTCGATTGCGGACAATTTCATCCCACCGACAATCAATCTCGAAACGCCCGACCCAGAATGCGACCTCGACTATACGCCCAATATCGGCAAATCACATCCCATCAATCACGTCTTGAGCAATTCTTTTGGCTTCGGTGGGCACAATACCGCTGTTGTCATCAGCCGCTACCAATAAACACAGCCTAAACACAGTCTTCAACCCGCGGCGATGCGCAAAAGAATCTGCTCATAAGCCGCATCCGCCAACAGTTGAATCTCGGCGTCGTCTCGGTCTTGAATAGGATGCGGGACATAATATGCCGCTGGCGCGAAGCCAAGGGCAGCGCCTTGCGCTTGAGCCGCTTCGACGAACTCGCTTGAGGCGATGAATGCGCCCGGGATACCGCGCGCTTCTAAGTCGCTGATGTCATGCACACTGCACGACGTACAGGAGCCTCAATCGGCAAGCGCTTCGATTACGGCGTCGCATTCAAGCGCAATTTGATACTTGAGATTGGCAGGCGCGATGCGCGTGAAGGTCGGCTTTTGGTAGCGCCGCACCGCGACGCCGCCAGCGCCCAGATGCTCTGCCAGGCGATTGAGGAATACATCGCCGCGCGGCTTCGAGATATCCAGCAGCGCCACGGTATTGCCGGCTAAGCCCGGCAGCCGCGGCAAAAGCTCTCGTCGCGCAGGGCGCGCTTCTCCGGTTGGATCAAGTATGGTAGGCATTTTGCGCTCCTTTTTTTATCAGGCAATATCTTTTCAGGCAATATCAAGACTTGATTGCCACGGTTACGGGCGAGCTGCCTTTGGGACCAGTGGCCGCCCAGCCGCCAATCACTGCCGACCACATGCCAGCGGCACCGCCGGTGTGGACGATCAAGAGGCCGTCGGCGGCGAACTTCGGCAAGCGCCGCGCCACAACGGACTCTGGCATGCCCTCGGCGATTCCGCCAGCACCGCGGATTAACTCCGCGCCGTCAAGGGTCAGGCATTGGTCAAGCTCGGCTCGCAAGCGCGCTTTGCTCCAGCCAGCCTCGCGGAAAACGCGCATATGTTCCGGAGTAACAATCAGAATCGCGCTGGTCCTGCCGAAGATTTTCCCGTGCAAGACCGTGCGCAAGGTCATGGCGAGGCTGCGCGTCAGCGACTTTGGCTCGCGGGATATTTGATCGGCGATGCCATGGACGCCGTCGCCGGCGAACAAAGTAACCGTCGATTGTTCGCGGCGAAAGCCTCTTTCCTCCGCCAGCGATTCCCAATAGGAATCATGTTCGCGCTCGGGGAAACAAAAGCCGACTTTGCCTGGCTGCCCAAGCGCCGCGCGGTCGACGCCGCCGGGCTTGCCGCCGCCGACATTGCGGATGACCAGCTGCAGGGCGCGCCCAATGGTCGAATTGGCGCGGTTGCCCTGCCCGAGCGCGTTCGTATTCCAATTCATCCCGATTTCGTTAATGATGGGTCCATTGACGATGATGACAGGACCCGAGAAATAAGTCGTCGCCAGCAGCCCGTGCATACAGAATTCGTCGCGGCAAGCCGCTTCCACAGCCGCCAAGACGACGGGAAGGTATTCGGGTTTGCAGCCCGCCATGACCGCGTTAATGGCGACTTTCTCCACGCTGCATGCCACCTGGTCCGGCGGGATGATTCCCACAATCTCGTCCGGCGCGCGGCTGGTGCCAGCCAGCATACGCGCAACGCGGTCTTCGGTCGGCGGCACCAGCGGCAAACCATCGGACCAGCCGCGCTCGTACATGAGTTCATGCAGGTCTTCCATCTCGGCGACATGCACACGGCGCGCTTGCAATTGCGTATCGCCAAATTTGTAAGCCAGCTTTTCCGGCATGCCCGGCTCAACAGACCTAGAGCCGCAACCGGGGCTGAATGCTGGCAGGTCTGCGCCAAGGGCGGGCAGCGCGGTCAAGCGGCGCCAATCCTGCCGCAGCCAGCCGACCATCCGTTCCTGCTCGAAGCCATCCGCGCATGAAATCAGCGTGGGCACGGTTTCGATGTTCAAGCGATAGGAGCGTTCCAGTTCACGATCGTCTTGGACATCATGGATGCCAGCCGGGAACTGCGGGTCGTCCTGCGAAATCACGCAAAGCGCGCGCGCTTGCTGCAATTCGGCGATTGCGCTTTCAATCAACTGGCAGGTGCTGCAGTCCTGCTTGACTATCAGCAGAAATCCGCTGAAACCTGGCGGGATCCCGTTCATGGTTCTACAGCCATCTCCGTTTTACAGCCATCTCCATTTTGCAGCGATTGTAACCTCACTCCGCGGCAATTGCATCAAATTAAGTTTAACCTGCGTGGACACAGCGGGGCGCGTAGGTGCATAATTTCAGTCAGAATATGCTGAATTTGAGGAAGCGATTTTGCTGCGATTGCCCTGATTTTTATGAAGCGCCGTTTGCAATGAATACAAATTGGAATTATCCTGTTGCTGCGGATTGTCTTTAGCGGATAGCGGATGAACACCATGAAGCTAAGCGATATCTTCCGCGAAGGCTCGGAGGCGCGCAAGCGCTTTGCCCAGTATTACGCTGTCTTCGCGATACTTGTCATTTTGGCGACGCTTTTTCTGTTGGCGCTCGCCACGCGCAGCTAGGCTGGCTATTCATAGTCTTCTTTGCCCTCTGCCCAATACGTTTCCAGGGTCAGCCCCAAGCCGTCGGCAATCCGATTGACATAAGCGTAATATGCCACCACCTGCGCGATATCCAGGACCGCTCTGTCGCAGAAACCGCGCGCTCTTAAAGCGATGACATCGTCTTCGGACATCTGCCAGGGACTGCGCGTCAACTTCGCCGCATAATCTAGCATCTGACGGTCAGCCGCCGTCAAATCCGCCTGCTGGTAATCCCGCTCAATCTGTGCAGTCCAATCTTTGTCCCCCGTCAACTGACGGAGGTTGCGCGCATGGTGAAGCAGTCAGTATTGACAGCGGTTGATGGCGGAAACGACCACGCCAATCATCTCGCGTTGGGTTCGGCTCAGAGGCGACTCGCCAAACATCAAGGTCTTGTAGAGATGCAGATGATCCACAAGCGATGCTGGATTCAAGCTGTGAATCTTCATGATGTGATCGACTTTTCCCGAAGCGGTATAAGCGCTGCGGCGGTATGCGCGCTGCAATTCCCCGCTGGCTTCTTCTTCAGCGACGGTATCTATCCAGGCAATGGCTTTTCGCGGCATATCAGTTTTTCCATCGTTCATCATTCGTCTTCCATCGCTTGTCTTCAATTGGTCTTACATCGGTCGTCTTACATCGTGCATCTTACATCGGTCGTCTTAAATCGTGCGCGCAATTCAGCCATTCAATTTGCGCTTAGGCGTCGACGTACAATGGCAGGTCCAGTTGCCAAGCTAGGTACAATGCATGAAAAAACGCGATGAATTCACGAATGCCTTCGCTTCCGCCAGCGTCCGCATCCATTTCAAACTTGAATCGTTCGCGAATTACCCGGTCGAAAGATGAAATCTGCTGGATTTCCATGGCTTCTAGGTCGCGGTCAATCGCGGCAAAGAACAGCAAGAGTATGCCAGCGTGATTGGGTATGATGCGGTCGCCAACGCCAAAAATCATCTCAAGCGCTTGATCGCCGTTAACGCGCAGCTCGCCTAGACGTCTGCGCGGCGCTTGCTCGGCTAGGAAATACTTGCGCTCGTCATAGGCCATTTGGCTGTCGCGCTCGCGCAAGGTTCGCACCGATGAGCCGTCATAACCCAGCCTTTGTATGCCCTGCTTCAGCAGCAGCCATACCAGCGGCTCGTCCGGCACGGGCAGGCGATCCAGCAGCCAGGCTTCTGCTTCGGCGCTAATGGGATACTGGATGAAACCCATACAGCCATAAGCGGAGCCGCTGCGATTGGCCGGGCAAGCGGCGCAATGATGAGCGTGCTCGTCCAAGTCGGCGGCGTGGTCGAGCAAATCCTGCACAACAATCAGTTGCTTGCTTTCAGGTTCGTCCGGCGCATTCAGGCTGTACTCGAAGCCCATTTGGGACGGATGGCGCTGGTCGCCGGCAGCGCGAAACCATTGTATGACGCTTTTGGCGCGCTGCTTCTCCTTGATGCGCTCTAGAATGCCATCGCGGCCCAAGCGGTCTTTGGGCAGGCAGTCGTACTCAATGATGTAATCTATCGCCACAGGAACAGCCTCACTTGATTTTCAGCATTTTCAGCAATGTCAGCGTATGTCAGCGCGAAAATCGCGCAGCGAGCTTCACAAACAAACGCTTCATGCCTTTCACTTGCCATTCATTTGCCTATTACCCGCCAGTCCAGCGCCCATAGCGCCGCAAAGCAAGCAAGACGTTAATCGTTGTCATGGGCCACCATTGCCGCAAATTATGCTGATCAATCCATGCGCCATCATCGGTTTGGGCGCTTTCCAGCGCATCGAGGTATCGTTCCAGCAAATCGCCGGGCAGGGCTTTGGCGATGATTGAATCGGGCTGCGGCGCGAAGACAAACAAAGAATCGTATTGCTTTGCTGGCGCGGCTTGGGCGCATGCCAGCACGTTGTCGATCGTCGCCGCGCGGTAGCGCTGCAAGTCGGGGAAATCATCAACAGCGAAAAAGAAATCGACCACATGATAAGCCATGAACAGCCATTCGTTCGCGCGGATGCTTTCCAACGTATGCCTCTGCGCCACCCAGCGCTTGGTTTTTTCCACCAGCGACGGTTTAGCGTAGCCGAAGCGCATCAAGTTGGCGACGATGCTGTCTGGCATCGTCTGTCCGCCATCTTCTTGCCACCAAGGTGCCAGCGGATAATCGCGCGTCGCGGGTGGATTGACCAGGTTGCCCGCTGCGTCCATTTGGCTCTCGACCCAGTCGGAAACGCCGGCGAGTATGCCGCCGGGCTCGATGCCTGTGTGCTTCATCACAGTGAGCAAGTATTCCAAAGCCAGCGGGTTGGATTGCGGCGCTTTGAGATCGTGCTCGAAGCCATGCCCAAAGCCATTGTCGGGATTTTTGTAACAGATGATGATGGCTTTTACGCGCTCGAGGCTGCCGCCGGCAAAAAGATAGTCGAACAAGGCGCGTTCAAACAGCGTACCATATTGATGTACATAATGACGGGCTTTGCCTAGATTGATGGGCATTGTTGCTTCTCCATTGTTTGCTGGCAAGTGTTTTCTGGATTGTTTGCTGGCAAGCTGATGTAATTTGATGGGCATATTGAAAGGCAATTAGACAAGACTGCGAATACGAAAATAAATAGCGAATCAAATCTTCTCGCCCAGCGGCTTAGATATATTGACGCAAAATCGCCAGCAGTTCGCAGGCGCGGTGGCGAAAAGTGTGCTGCTTCAGGACACGCGCGCGCGCGGCACGGCCGATGGCTTCGCGCGCGCTGTCACGCTTGAGCAAGAAGCGATAGCGCGCGATTGCCTCTTCGGCGGAATCAACAATGATAATCTCTTTTTCCGGCTCGAACCAGGTCTCCATACCCAGGTAAGGGTTGGCGACGACGCATGCGCCCATTGCCGCCAATTCAAATGGCCGCGATGACGACGAACAGAAGAGCTTGGCGTGGGCGGCGCGCGTGATGCAAAGATTCAGCTTGCTGCGGCATACATATTCGCGCAGCTTGCTGAAGCTGAGATAGGGCAATTCTTCACAATTGCCGATATCGCCCAGGTTGCTGCCGCGCGCGGCAAACCTGGCGGCGCTCAATTGACGCGAGGGCGCGCTTATCATGTGGTCAATCCAATCCGAGCGGTATTCGCGGCCATGCCCATAAAAGAGCACATCTATATCTTGCGCCGCGACTGGCGCGGGGCTGAACAGCTCGGGATCAGCGCCATACCACAGGGTATGCGCGTTGGCGACGCCGAGCTGCCGCAATAGCGCCTCGCCGCCGCTGCTGTTGCTGATGAAGGCAGTATATTCCTTGAGGTCCGCGCCTTGATAGATGCGGAAGCCGGAAGCGAATCCCTGCATATTTGGCAAGCTGGCTGGCACATCGCCATCAAAATAAAATACTGGCTTGTCAAACTTTTGCGAGAGGTAGCCCGGCACGCCCACTAGGTGATTAAGCGGCACGGTCAGGAATAGCAATGCATCGACATCGGGATTGCGCTGGAGAATCCCTTCCAGGTGTCGCTGCCATAGCGGCGCGATGAATGCGCGCGCCGCGCCGCGCACGGCTTTGTCCGCCTTGGATTCACCAGCCCCTGCGCGTGGCTGCCCGCGCCCCCAGCGGCGTGCAATGCCGCGCAGGGTACGGAAGGCATCACCTTGCCAGCGGGCGGGATTGTCTTCGCAGCGCCACCACAAGGTTTCGATGGGCATGCCCTGGTAAGGCGTGGCGATGATGTCCACACCGAGTTCGTACAAGCCCTTTAGCAGCTGCCACCAAGCCGGCGTGGCGCTATAGGGCTGGGTAAGGTCCAACGACGAGACTAGGACCAAGAGCTTCATGGCTATTCTCTGCTAAGTCATTCAATCAGGGCAATTGCATCAAAATCCATAAATGACGAATATATCATCAAACTAACAAATTGTAGGTGCGATCCCTGGTTCGCTCATGAAATCTGGCGCAAAATCGTGGGCGATTCACAGGACGTTGTTGAAATACTCGATTTCCCCCACCCCAAACCCGTTCGCCCTCTCTATGGCGAACTTTCCCATAAAGAGGGAGGGGCTTTAACAGCTCATTACGGGTCAGAAAGCTCCCCTTCCCTCATTTTGGGGATGCTCGCCATAGAGATGGCGAGGAGGGGCCGGGGTCACGTAGACATAGACCTACGGGATGGGGGTGTTTTTCAACGGAGTCCACAGAATCGCCCCTACATTGCGTCCCATATTGGCATATTTTCGGATAATTCTCGGCGTTCTTAGTGCCTCAGTGTTGAATAATTTATTGCGATTGCGCTGTTATTCAATAGAGTAATGATAGAGTTATGATAATTCACAGCCGCTCGGCGGCAGCCTTAATGACTGTCACGCTCACAGAAAATTACAAGCCTTCACTAAATCAACTAGGCATGAGCGACGCGGTTTATAATATAAAAGAATGATATTATTATGCAGTTTTTTGATAATTTGTAGATTCGAATAATGTTACTGTCAACATATATTATAATTGAAATAGCAAGACTATATAATTTCTATATCCATAGATTAAAGGAGAAGCTACAAAATGAAACGCATGTTGCTAGTCTTCACTCTTTTTGGACTGCTCGCCGCGCTAGGTGCCCCCGCACTTGCGGATGGACACTGCATGGACGAGCTCGGTTGTGTCGAAGTGGGACAGGACGACCCGATTGTAATCGGCGCAATGCTGACAGTTTCTGGTGCGACCTCCTTCTTTGGCATAGATTCGCAAGGCGGTATTGAACTTGCCATTGGCGACCGCGATGGCATGCTCATGGGCCGCGAAATTATCTTGGTGGTCGAAGACAGCCTATGTACGGCTGAAGGCGGACAATCCGCCGCGCAGCGCATTGCCGCTGACGAAACCATCGTCGGCATCATCGGCACCAGTTGCTCGGGTGCCGCGCAAGGCGCTCTGCCGATTATCAGCAACGCTGGCATGGTGATGATTTCCCCATCCAATACCTCGCCGCGCCTGACAAACGACGATCGCGACGCCGGCGGCACTTATGAAGAAGGTTACTTCCGCACAGCGCACAATGATCTGTTCCAGGGCAGCATGGGCGCGCAATTCGCTGTTGAAGTGCTGGGAGCAAGCAGCCTGGCAACCATCCATGACGGCGACCCCTATACCGAGGGCTTGGCAGTGGTTATGGCGGATACATTTGCCGAGTTGGGCGGCGATGTTGTATTCCAAGGCGCTATAAGCAAGGGCGATACCGATATGACCGCCATCTTGACCGAGATCGCGGCAAGCGCGCCTGATGTCTTGTACTTCCCGGTATTCCCGCCGGAATCCGAATTCATCGCCGCGCAATTGGTTAATACGCCGGGCTTGGAAAACACAACGATGATGACGGCTGACGGCAGCCTCGTCTCGACCTTCCCCGAAAACGCTGGCGACGCCGCAATCGGCATCATCATGACTGGTCCTGCTGTAAGCGGCGAAGACTATGAAGCCTTCCTGGACGAGTGGGAAGAAATAATCGGCGGCACGCCTCCCAGCGGCTTCCATGCCCATGCTTTTGACGCCGTAAACATCCTGATGGATGTGGTAGAAGAAGTTGCGCATGAGATGGACGACGGCAGCTTGGTCATCGGGCGGCAGGCGCTGCGCGATGCCGTCGCAGCCATCGACGGCTATTCGGGCTTGACTGGCTCGCTCACTTGCCAAAGCGAATCGCCCTTCCGTGGCGATTGCGCCACCGGCACCGCGCTGGCAGTCTTTGAAATCACGGAGGCTGAGGTCAATGACGATGCCTGGCCCCCCGCGATTATCTGGGATCTGTCCATGATGATGATGGATGAAGATGAAGAGTAGGAACCTGTAAGCCCAGGCTCCTTGCTTGAACTTGCCGAACAAGCCAGAGTGAATACTCTGGCTTGTTTTGTACTAATCGCGTGAAACCTCGTGAAATCTCTTGAGATGAGTAAACGCTGACTAACCACAATGAAAAGAATCGTCGCGCTCTCGGTCTTGCTCGGCATCTTCAGTCTTCTATGGCATCCCGTCTGGCATCCCCTGTGGCATCCCGCAGCGGCGCAAGAAGAAACTTGCGCGGATGCCTTGGGCTGCGTCATCGTCGCCGAAGATGAACCCATTGTCATCGGCGCTATGCTCGCGCTTTCGGGCGCGGTTACCTACTTGGGCGATGACTCGCTGGGCGGGGTTGAGCTGGCGATACTTGAGCGCGGCGGCGAGCTGCTGGGGCGCGAGATTGAGCTGGCGCTGGAAGACAGCCTTTGCACCGCGGAGGGCGGGCAAGCGGCGGCGCAGCGTTTGGCCGCGGACGCCGCCATTATCGGCGCTATCGGGACGAACTGCTCCAGCGCGGCGCAAGGCGCTATGCCCATCATCAGCGACGCCGGCTTGGTGATGATCGCGCCGTCCAATACTTCCCCCAGCTTGACTAACGATGATATCCAAAGCGGCGGCTCGCACCTGCCCGGCTACTTCCGCACCAGCCACAATGGCTTGGTCGAAGGCATGCGCAATGCCGAATTCGCCGTCCAAGCCCTGGCAAAGAGCAAGCTGGCAACCGTGCATGACGGCGACCCATACACGGAGGGTTTGGCGCGCGTGGTTGCCGCGACCTTTGCCGAGCTAGGTGGCGAAGTGGTCTTCGCGGGCGCTGTCAACAAAGGCGATACCGACATGGCTTCTATCTTGACCGAAATCGCCGTGAATCAGCCCGACATCATTTATCTGCCGCTGTTTGAGCCGGAGGCGAATTTCTTCGCGGCGCAGATGCGGCATATCCCCGGGCTGGGAGCTACCGACATCATCGGCGGCGGCGCGAGCTTTGTCGCCGGCTTCCCCGAAAATACCGGCGACGCCGCGATTGGCGTCTTTGTTTCCGGCCCCTTGGTAACCGGGCAGGCTTACGAACAATTTCTCGCGCGTTGGGAAGAAGAATTCGGCAGCAGCCCGCCCAGCGGCTATCACGCCCATGCTTATGACGCCGCCAATCTGCTGCTCGATGCAATCGAGACCGTCGCTGTGCCTGCGGATGACGGCAGCCTTAGTATTGGCAGGCAAGCCATCCGCGCCGCCATCGCCGCCACCGAAAACTACCCTGGCTTGACCGGCCGCTTAACCTGCCAGGAGCAATCGCCATTTGCCGGTGATTGCGCGCCGGGCACCGCCTTGGCGATGTATGAAATTACTGCAGCCGAGGTCTATGACGACAATTGGCCCCCGCCAGTATATTGGAGCTTCGCTGAAAGCAAGCCAAAAGATTAGATTTAGCGATTTGTGTGCAATATCCATCAGCATGATGTAAACTTGCATTAGTAAGTGAATAATAAATTTTCTTGATACCATATTCGCTCATTTTCTTTGGAAAAGGGTCGCAAGTGTCAAGCTCGCAAGGGAGTCAAAACTTATATTCTACTTCCGGACCGAATGTAGAAAGCGATGCCGCTAATGTTCAAATGGAAAACTGACGAGTTTTCTTGGGTAGACTTCACCATTGATGTCTTGCGCGTACTTATCGTGCTTGCCATAGTTGTTGGCTCTTGGAACACATTGTCCTCTGGTCGCATCTCCTTCGCGCAATGGGTGAATCTCTTCATTGCTGGTTTGTCGCAAGGCAGTATCTACGCGCTCATCGCGCTAGGTTATACACTGGTCTATGGCATCCTGCTGATGATCAACTTCGCGCATGGCGAAGTCTTTATGGCGGGCGCATTTTCGACTGTATTCCTGGCCGAGGCGCTGAATCGAACCGGCTTTTTGAATGAGTCGCCGGTGCTGGCGATTTTGCTGATGATCTTATTCGCCGGCTTGATTTCGATGACCGTGGCAATCCTGCTGGAACGCATCGCCTATCGTCCCTTGCGCGGCAGTCCGCGGCTGGTGCCGCTCATCACCGCCATCGGCGCTTCCTTCTTTTTGCAATACACATTTCGCGGTCTTTACGGTTCCGGCTTCAAAGCCTATCCCCAGGTCAAGATGTTGCAAGGCACGCTGCCAGTCGGCTCCATCAACATTCCAATTGTGCAAATTTTTGTATTTGTTTCGGCGCTTATTTTGATGCTCGGCTTGTATTGGCTGGTAGAACGGACACGAATCGGCAAGGCGATGCGCGCGGTCTCGGAAAACAAAGAAGTCGCCCGCTTGATGGGCATTGACATCGATTGGGTGATTCTGTTCACCTTCGGCGTCGGCGGTTTTTTGGCTGGCTCGGCTGGCGTTATAAACGGCATGTTCCGTCCCCAGGGCGTCAATTTCTTCATGGGCTTCATTCCCGGCATCAAGGCATTTACCGCGGCTGTCTTGGGCGGCATCGGCAATATCCCCGGCGCGATGCTGGGCGGCTTGTTCCTGGGCGTTATCGAAGCCATCGGACCCAATCTGGTGCTGGCGGGGCTAGGCATTCCAGGCGCGAATCAACTCAAGGATGTCATCGCCTTCACCATGCTGGTGCTGGTTTTGATCTTCCGTCCCCAGGGCATTCTCGGCGAGCGCCTGTCCGAGCAGAAAGCGTAAATCATGGAACTTGATCAGTCGCGGACACGGCAAAGCATCATCCATCTGGGCTTGCTTGCGGGCGCATTGATTCTATTCACCGGCGCAGTTGGCATGTTAGCCGCTTTCCATGAACGCGAAGTCATCTATCAGTCCATCACGCTGGGGCAAGTGGTGCTGCTGATAAGTCCATTCCTATTCGCCTATACTGCCGCGAACAGGCTGGCAAAGGCAGGCGAAGGCGCGGCCGTCGTGCTAGGCGGCGGCATCATCATCGGCTTGCTAAGCGCCCTGCCCACTGTCATTCTGCTGCTCTTCAACTCCGACGAGTTTCGTTTTTTGCTGGATTGGTCGCTGCGATTAGCGCCATTTATCGCTGCCACAGTGTTTGCCTGGCGCATGCTGCAAGACAATGAAGCGCCTTTAAGGGTGGCGGGCATGTGGCTGTTGGTGGCGGCGCTGATAGCCATCGTGACTTTTTCGGCTGCGCTCATCTTCGAGGTCAAGGGCGAACTGCGCTCGGTATTCGTAAACATCAACCGCGACTGGGTGGAAGTCGTAACATTTGATAATCGCAATGACCTCATGCTGGGCATATTCACCTTATGTTTCGTATCAACAGCAGCCGGATTTCTTGGGACGCTCTCGTATTATTTCCCAGAAAGACCGCGCAAAGCCCTGTTTTACGGCACGTCGGTTACCTTGCTCGTTGGCGCATTTGGCGAAACGGTGCGGCTGGTCCTACAAGAAAACCTCGACCGCGATACGCTGAATCAACTGTTCCGGCGCGACACGATGCGGATGAACGCCGCGATTGGCTTGTTTATCGTCAGCACGGTGATTGGTTATTTGTGGGCGGCTTTTGGCGATCAAGCGCGCGCGGGATTTCATAATCTGGAAGGGCGGCAGCGCCAAACGACGCGGACGATTGGCACGGCGCTATTTATGGCATTGCTGTTGATGCTGCCCTGGCTGATTGGCCGCACGCTCAGCGATGTGGCTGTTACCATCGGCTTGTTTGTCTTGATGGGTTTGGGGCTGAATATCGCAATCGGCTTGGCGGGCTTGTTGGACCTGGGCTACGTTACCAATTATGCCGTGGGCGCATACATCCTCGCCGTGATGACCTCTTTAGGTCCCTTGGGCATAACAGATGGCGCGGTAACATTCTGGATGGTTATCCCGATTGCGCTGCTAGCCGCCATGTTCGCCGGCTTTATCTTCGCCGTGCCAGTATTGCGCATGCGCGGCGATTATTTGGCGATAGCGACTTTAGGTTTTGGCGAAATCATCGGCAAGCTGGCAATCTCGGACTGGCTCAAGCCCATAATTGGCGGCGCGCAGGGCGTTCAGGCGATACCCAAACCGGTCTTCCTAGGTATAGAAATGAAGAACCCAGAGCAACTCTATTACATCGTCCTGGTTGCCTGTTTAATCACCTTGTTTGTATCAATTCGTTTGAACAACTCGCGCACGGGGCGGCAGTGGATGGCAATCCGCGAAGACGAAGATGTCGCCACCGCGATGGGCATCGACACCGCGCGCGCCAAACTGCTGGCATTCACGCTGAGCGCGGCGACCGGCGGCGTTGCCGGCGCAATCTTCGCGGCAAAAGTCGGCAGTGTCTTCCCGAACAGCTTTACCGTTTTTGTCTCCATCAATGTCTTAAGCCTGATAATCGTTGGCGGCATTGCCAGCAATCCGGGCATCGTGGTGGGCGCTGTGGTCTTGATTGGCTTGCCAGAGCTGTTGCGAGAATTCTCGGATTTCCGCTTCCTATTGTACGGCGCGCTGCTAATCATGATGATGATAAACCGCCCGCAAGGTTTGATTCCCTCGTCAATTGTCACGCACGAAATGCGGGCAGGCGTCCAAGCGCGGCCCGCTGGCGGCTAAGCCTCTAGACATGTAAGGAAACGGGGAAACGCAGACATGGCAGAAAAGCCCAAAAACAGCCAGGAGAATATCCTAGAAGCCAAGGGGCTTACCAAACGGTTCAGCGGTTTGGTGGCGGTCGACAATCTCGATTTCTATATCCCCGCAGGCTCAATTGCCAGTATCATTGGCCCCAATGGCGCTGGCAAAACAACATTTTTCAACTGCATTACTGGCTTCTACCAGATTGACGAAGGCGAACTGATATTTGACGGCAATCGCATTCACGGCAGAACTCCCGACCAGATAACCCGCTCCGGCATCGCGCGCACATTCCAAAATATCCGCTTGTTCAATAATATGTCGGCGATTGAGAACATCATGGTGGGCCAAGAGCCGCATCTAAAGTCGTCTTGGCTAGGCTCAATTCTGGGGCTGCCTTCAACGCGGCGCGAAGACAAGGTTACAGAAGCGCGCGGCCGCGACTTGCTGCATTTCGTCGGGCTCGAAGGCAAAGGCGACATGTTGTCAAAGAACCTTGCCTATGGCGATCAGCGGCGTTTGGAAATCGGGCGCGCGCTGGCCAGCAAACCCAAGTTGATTTTGCTTGACGAACCCACCGCTGGCATGAACCCGAGCGAGACCAAAGACCAAACGGACTTTATTCGCCGGCTGCGCGACGAACTGGGCATCACAGTTGTCTTGATCGAGCACGATATGCGGGTGGTCATGGATATATCGGAACATATTACCGTACTCGATTATGGCAAAAAAATTGCCGAGGGGCTGCCAAAAGACATCCAAAGCAACCCCGACGTCATCGAAGCCTACCTTGGGCGCGGCGCGGCAGCCAGCGCCGTCAATAGCTTGGCGAGCTAGCGACTTGCGGAGCGGTAGACAGCGCGATAGACAGAATGCAAATTAGGCAAAAATTAGGCAGGCAGCGAACTAGGCGGGAATAGAGCATGGCGCTTTTAGAGGTCAAGGATATCCACAGCTATTATGGCAACATTCAGGCTTTGAAGGGCATTTCTTTCCAGGTTGATGCCGGCGAAATCATCGCCTTGATTGGTGCCAATGGCGCGGGCAAGACGACGACCTTAAGAACCATCGCGGGCTTGATGGAACAGCGCCAAGGCACCGTCCATTTCGACGGCGAAGAAATCTCTACTGTCAGGGCGGATTTACTGGTCTACAAGGGCATTTCGATGGTGCCCGAAGGCCGGGGCGTCTTCGCAAAGCTGACCGTCGAAGAAAACCTGGATTTGGGCGCGTATACGCGGCGCGACGCTGGAATCAAAGCCGATTTGGGGCGCGCTTATGAACTGTTCCCGCGCCTAGAAGAGCGCAAGACCCAGTTAGCCGGCACCATGAGCGGCGGCGAACAGCAAATGCTGGCGATTGCGCGCGCATTGATGTGCAAACCGCGCTTGCTGCTGCTGGATGAGCCGTCAATGGGCTTAGCGCCGGTCTTGGTAGACGGCGTGTTTGATATCATCGAACGCATCAAGAGCGAAGGCGTTACGATTCTGCTGGTCGAGCAGAACGCGCACAAGGCGCTGCAAATTGCCGACCGCGGCTATGTTTTGCAAAGTGGCGAGGTCGCATTCAGCGATACCGCCGCCAACTTGCAGCAAAACGAAATCGTGCAAAAGACTTATTTGGGCATCGATTAGATGTAAACAAGCTAACCGCGATACTTGCAATTTGCCGCGGCCAATCGCAGCGATTGAGCGACAATGTTCATCCCGCCAGAACAGCGGCAAGACCCGCGCCTCGACAGCATATCAACAGCCAAGCTGACCGACATTGCGCGCCGTGCCCTCGGCGACCGCTCGATACAGCTGCGCTCCTGGCGGCGCGCGCCAGTCCAGGGCGGCTCTGGCGGGGCAATCGGCGGGACAGCCATTCATCGTTTCACTTGGCTGACAACTTGCGACAAATCTTGGTCAGTCATTCTCAAAGTCCTCTACCGCCGGCCCAAGGAAAAACAAGACTCGCCATATTACTGGAAGCGCGAATACGAAGTTTATCATTCGGGCATGCTGGCAAAGCTGCCGCCAGGCTGCTTCGCCACGCCAAAAATCTATGCCCAGGAAGCCCTAGACGACTGCTGCTGGCTCTGGATGGAAGACATCCATGACTTGAAGCGGCAATGGACGCTGGACGACTATCAAAGCGTCGCGCGGCGGTTGGGCAGCTTTAACGGCGCTTATCCGAGCAAGCGCAGGCTGCCAAAGCAAAAATGGCTCACAAACTCTTGGCATTGCGCCATTGTGCCGGCGCTGGCGGAGACATTTCGCAATCTCGATAGCTATCTGGCAAATCCACTGGCGCGCAGAACTTTGCCAATAGAGACAAAAACGCTGCTACAGTCAATCTGGCACGAGCGCGCGACCTATATGCAAGTTTTAAGGACGCTGCCCAAAACGCTCTGTCATATCGACGCCTTTCGCCGCAACATCTTGCATCGCCAGCAAGGTCCCGTCTTGATTGACTGGGCAGCCGCCGGGCATGGCGCGCTCGGCGAAGAGCTGGTTGCCCTCATTGCCGTCAGCGCATATCACGAAGGGCTTAGCTATGCCGAAGCCGCCCAGCTTGACCGCGTCGTCTTCGCGGCATACCTTGAAGGGCTGGCTGCGAGCGGCTGGCGCGGCGAGGCCAAGCAGGTGCGGCTGGGCTACACTTGCGCCATGGTCCTGCGCGGGCTAGCTGGCGTGAAGCAGGACATCGACCTGCTGACTGAACCTGCCTGCCATCAAGGACTGCTGGACAATTTCAAGCGCGATGACATCGGCGAGGTGGCGGACTTTTTCGCCGAAGTACGGCGCTATCGTTTGCTGGATATGGCTGCCGAAGCGCGCGATTTGCTCAAGAATTAGCGTCATTTGCAGAGCCCAAAATCGATAAGAGCAAGCCCATGCCAATCAGCGCGCCGCCAATTCCCAGGCGGAGCGTCAAGGTCTGCCCCAGGAAAATGGCAGCCAGCGCCGCGCCAGCTAGGGGCTGCGCAAAAAAGCACAGCGAAGCCATCGTAGCTGGTATCAGCGAAAATGCGCGGTTCCACAGCAGCAAAGCCAAGGCAGTCGAAACGAAACCCAAATATATCACGCCAAGCAGAATGCCAGCGTCCAACGAGCCAGTGGGCTTGCTGGAAAGCTCTAGGATGCTGGCTGGCAGCGACAGCGCCAAGCCGCCAAGCAATCCGATGACTGTGATTGTCAGCGCATGTAGCCGATGCCGCAGCGAGACGAGCCGCACGAGAACCGAATACAGCCCCCAGGTCAAGGCAGCCAGCGCCAGGAAGACATCGCCGGCGAAGGTCGCTTGCTGGAAGTTCGCTGCGCTTGGGTCCAATATCACCAGCACCCCCGCGCTGGCCAAAGCAAGCGCGAGCGCTCGCCGCAGGTTCAGTTTTTCTTTCAGCAGAAGCGCTGCAAACAGCACAACAAATGCCGGCGACGCGCTTGTTACCAATGCGCCATTCACCGCCGTAGACAGATCGGTACCCACAAATTGCGCGCCGAGGCTGATGCCCAATCCGATAAAGCCAACGACTAACAACTCGGCTATGACGCGCCGTGCTGGCAATGGCTCGCGCGCGCGCCGGTAGATTGGAATCAGCGCCAGCAAAGCCAAGAGAATGCGCAAACTCAACAAAGTGAAGGGCGGGATTACAGTCAAAACGGCATCTGATACAACATACATGCTGCCCCAGATGCTGGCGGCGGCGATGCCGTAAAATGCCCCACGTGGCAGGTCTTTTCGATTCATGTCGCTGGTGCTCATCAGCTTTGGCTGCTGTGGGCGGACAAGATTATGCGCCGAATTCGTTTGAAGCCTCGCAGTCCATAGTATAATCATAGCGAGGACAAAGAACTCTAGACAAGGCGCGAGGTTCCGTTATTAACGAGAGCTTGATTTTTCTTTCCTACCACAATATCGATTTGCCATACGCGTTCCAACTTTCCAACTTGTTGATTCGCTATTATCGCAATATCTGGCTCGATCGTTTTGAAGTCAGCCCGACAGAAGATTGGGCAGCAAGCATCGGGCGCGCTTATCCTCTTGCCACTGGCGCGCTGGTGATTGTTTCCGACGAATACCTGGAGAGCGAATACTGCCGGCAGGAATTTGAAGAGTTCCGCAAGCGGAACATCCCCGTCATCGCTGTAATCCCGCGCGACTTTTCGACGAAGAAAATTGTCGATTTCGCTTTTGACGACTGGATCGACTTCCGCCGCTGGTTTGACGAGCCTGATGATTTGAGCGTCGAAAACTTGCTCAATCAGATTCCCCAATCCGAATCGGCTCAGTTGACCGGCGAACGATCGGCTTATCTGCGCAATTTCATCGCCGATTGCGAGCTGCGCCTGGCAAAGCTGCCGCCTGGCTGGGCAGCGCTTGGCAACCAGCCCCAACAATCATCACAACCAGCGCGTCCGCGCGCCTACCCTGCGAGCTTGCTGCAAGATTGGGCATTTAATGCCGAGACTGCTGATGGCTCCCTGATCATTGAAGATTTGCTGCAGTGGTCGACAAGCGCAAGTCAATTCGCGCTGCAAGGCGACGGCGGCAGCGGCACGGTATTTTTCGCGCGCTTGCTCAGCCTTGCCCATGCGCACGCCGCGCTGCGCGACAGCCATGCGCCCGCGCCCATCTGGCTGGAATTGATGCAATGGGACGAGGCGCATCCCTCCCTGTCTTCGTTTATGGAATCCGAGTGGCAACTGATTTCGTATTGGAAACATTGGCTAGGCAGCAATTCGGCGGTCTTCTACCTCAACAATTGGCTGGAATTGCAGAAAAGGTTCCCCAGTTATGGGGCGGAATTAAAGGCTTGGAGAGCCGCCAGCGACAATCACAAATTTGTACTGCTAGCGAGCGCGGGAACAGCGAGCGATCCGGGCACGCCGATCGTGTCGCCAGCCTCATTAAACTCGGAGCTCGCATTAAAGCTCGCTAAGGCATGCTTGACCCTGGAACAACTCAATCGCTTCCGGCAGATTCTGCGCAATCAGCAGCCCACTATCGAGCGCAATTCACTGGACTATTTGTCGCTGGGAATCGAGCTGGTCGCCGCCAAACCGTCACTGGCAGCTAATCACTGGGGCAGGAATCCGCTGCCCGCTTTGATAGGCGCGCGCAGCCAGCAGATAGCATCGGCAAGCGGCAGCGTGGATAGCAAGCAATTGATAAACTTCTTGCGTAATCTCGCTTGGAACATGATGCAGTTGGAGACGCATATTCAAATCCAACGCAGCGACGTGGAAAAGCGCGCAAGTGACAAGCAGCTGCTCGACTTCGCCTGTGAGATTGGCATCTTGGAGCAAGTGGGCGCATCGCTGCGCTTTGGCTCGCATGTATACCAATGCTACTTAGCCGCTGGGCACATCAGCCAACATGGCTTGCAACGTTACTTAACCGTGCCGCAATTTACAGCATCGGGCGCGCGCGCGCAGCAGAAATGGGACCCGCTTATCATCATCCTCGTCGACAACCTGGCTGCGGAAGAGCGTCCGGCTGTAATCGAAGAAATTGCCGATACGGACCCGTTCCTGGCCAGCGCTTGCCTGGCGAGGCACCCGAGCCTATACGACTCGGCGCATGAGAATTTGATACACAATTTGCTAGCTGTCGCCACGCGCAATGCCGTCGCGCGGACCGCATTCCGCGCTTGCGTCAATGACATGCCCAATTGCGAAAAGACGGCGGAAGCGCTTGTCGGGCGGATGTCGCAATATGACAAGCCTGTTCAATTGTGGCTATGTCAAGAAATCTTGGCGCTGCGCCTCGACATGTCGATTGATTTTGTAGAGTTGGTCGCGTCCATTGACCGCCATTCGCCGACCCCTGTCATCGAAACCATCGCGCAATTCCGATTTTGGCTCGCGGTTGCCTACCTTATCAAGCTGACAAAAAACGCGGACGCGCAAATCCAGTCTAATGCGATTTGGATGCTGGGCAAAATCAAGTTCCTGCCAACCGCAGTGCTCCTGCTGGATTACTTGGAAAGCGGTCAAGCGCTGCCCCAAGCCGAAATCGCGCTGTCGCTGATGAATTATGCCTATTCTGATATTCTGGTGAGCCTCTTGACATGGGCGCAAGCCAATCCCGAGCACATTCATTTGCTTGTCGAGGCGCTGGCAGCGCGTGGCAGAGCCGTTTCGAGCAAGCTGCTCGCGCTGTCCGCCGAAGGCAGCCTGCGGCTTGATGCAGTGTTCTACGAAACGATGGTCGATCACGATGAGACCGATTTGGCAATTGGTTTGGCGCAGATTTTGGGCGCGCATGCGGACATGCCCCTGCCACTCCAGACGGCAATCGCGCGCCATAAAAAAGCCGCGCAAATGAAGCGTCTGATGACGCAGGCTATCAAGCGCCTGCCCAAGCGCGAACATTACCAAGACTTGTTGGATGATTGCGCGCAGGTACTGGAAAACCCGCCCGAATCTACTGTCATCGCCGGCAGCAGCCTGAGCGCGCTTCTATATGGACAACAAAACGGACAGCAAAACGGACAGCAAAGTACGGGCAGCTACGAAGCGCAAGCGGAGCTTCCGCCGCACCTGGCACCGCCCGACGACGGCATTCCCGATGATATCGAAGAGCAACTGCGGCACCCAGACTGGCAGCGGCGGCACACGGCGCTGAAACGATTAGCGGAATACCCGCCCGCCAATTCTTTGCCACATCTGCTTGATATGACGACCGATAGCAACACGCTGGTTCGCATGACGACATACGAAATCTTGTGGCGCTATTCAGACCAGCTAGCGGCGCGCAAAGCCCTTATCGCGGCTTTATCCGACCCTGAGCAATCGCTTGTCGATGCGGTAACGGAACTCTTGACAGACAGCCCCGACCTGGCGCTTGATGACTTGCTGGAATTGCTCGACAGCGACAACCCCAGCGCGGTCGCCGCGGTGATTGCAATCCTCCAGGCCGGCAAATACGAGCCAGCCCTGGCCGCCCTGTCGCGGCTGCGCCAGGACAGCCGCCGCCCGCATGATAAATCGGCAACGATAGGCGAGCTGGCTGCAAAAGCGGTGGCGGCGATTTCCGACAATCTTGCCAGCGACATGCGCCCAAGCCCAGCCAGTCCGTCCCGGCGCGATGCTTCGTCCAAATCTCCCCTGCAGCCTGGTTCGGCTTTCAGCGACGAAGAGAAAGTTCAGCGCGCCTTGGAACTGCTGCGCGACGACGACTGGGGACGAACGCAAAAGGCGGCGAAGTTCTTGCGCAAGTTCGCCAGGCATCTGCGCGGGAAAGAGCATGTCGCGGTGCTGCGCTTGCTCTGTTCCGCCACAGCGGACAAAAACTGGCATGTGCGCTGGGCAGCGTCCGAGGCATTGGCTTGGCTGCCAGATTCAGATTCCAAGCGACATTTGGCGCGCCGCCTGGAGGATGCCAATTGGATTGTGCAAGTCGCCGCGGTGCGCGCGCTGGCGCACCAAAATGCCGCCGATGCAGTTGACAAGATGATGCCGCTGTTGGGCAGCCCCCAGCAACAGCTGCGCGAAGCTGTTGCCGAGGCGCTGGGCGACCTGCGGCAGTCTATAGCGATACGCGCTTTGGCTGAAACATTCAACCATGACGAGGACGATTTCGTGCGTTTGGCTGCGCTCAAGTCGCTGCGGCAAATCAATGAAAATAGGGCGCGCGAACACCTTGAACAGGCGCTGAACGACGACTTCATCCACCTGCGCTGGTACGCGGCCAAGACGCTGGTGCCGATTTTTGACGAGGCTGATATCCCAACGCTGCGCAGCATGTTGAGCGACGACGGCAAGCCCGCTTGGGAAGAACAGTCCATCCGCGAATTTGCTATTGAGGCTTTGCGGCGCATCGACACAGCGGAAAGTAGAGCCGCCATCGACGCCGCGCCGCAAGCGCTAAAGCGGACCGAATCATGAAGATATTTGTCAGCTACGCGCGGGTAGACAAACCCTATTGCATCCGAATCATCGAGACCCTGCACGCGCATGAAGTTTGGTACGATCAGCGTCTCTATGCCGGGCAAGACTGGTGGAAAGAAATACTAAGACGTCTGGACTGGAGCGAGGTCTTCATTTATCTGCTCTCGCCTGATTCAGTCGCATCGCTGTACTGCCGGCGCGAGCTGGAAATCGCCCGGCGGCTCAAACGGCAAATCATACCGGTACTCATCAACAAAGAAACCGTGCTGCCGGACAATCTTCGGGATTGGCAATACGTTGACCTGTCCGAAAATCTGACGGTGGAAAACGTGACCCAGCTGTTGAATTCGATCTTGGTGGTCGAGCGCCGACAGGGCAAGACTGCTCCCGCGCCCGCGCCAGCCGCGCCTATCAGCGCAAGCCCTGTCACGAGCTCGAGCCCCGTAGAATTGGTGAGCAGCGCCGTGCGCGCTTTAGAAAAAGGCGATTACGACAACGCGATTGTATTGCTGCGGCAAGCCCAAGCCAGCGGCTATCAGTCGCGCTTCGTCAGGCTGGACGATCTGCTGCGCAAAGCGGAATCCAAGGTGGCGGAACAATCGCAATCACGGGAGGCGCAGCGCGAGTACCAGCATATCGTCGCGCTCTTCGCCTTTGAAAGCACGCGCGCAATGGCTTGCGAGGCGCTGGCTGAGTTCACACGAGAATTTGGCGATTACGACCCAAAAGGCTTGCGCCGCCTGTGCCAATCCAAGCCGCTCGGCAGCGGCGCTGCTAAGGAGAACCGCGCTGGCGCAAATAGCCAAGTCCGCTCATCGTCGCAGCAGCGCGCTTTATCAAATAAGCGAATAATCAACGCGGACGGCGACAATATTCCTCCGCCTGCGCCGCCAAAGCAAGACCTAGCGCAAAACATGAGCCAAGCGCTCGGCGCGCAAAAGCGCGACGAGCACCATGAAGAAAGATCAACGCGCGGTTTCAGCAGGCAGGTGGTTAAGCTGCCGCAGGCGAGCAAATATAGCCAAATCCCCGCGAGCAATGCAAACATCGCGCCGCGCAAGCTGGCGTCCGAAGACGCAGAAACCGAAGAAATCTTGCCCATGCTGCTGTGGCGCGATATTCCACTTGGCACAGTGGCAATCTCTAGCGTCGTTGGCGGGGACGAAGATTTTGGCGAGATGATTGTCCAGGTAGATAATTTTGTTATGAGTACCTACCCCGTTACCAACGCTCAATTCGATATTTTCGCCCAAGCGGAAGACGGCTATAAGAATGCGCGCTGGTGGGGGTTTTCCGACCACGCGCTGCGCTGGTTCAGGCAAGGCAAAGGCGTCGCCGAGTCGCGCTTTGCCGGTGGCGAACGCCCGCGCGAAAATGTCAACTGGTACGAGGCGATGGCATTCGCCAACTGGCTTGGCAGCTTGCTCAAGATGCACATCACGCTGCCGAGCATCGCGCAGTGGCAGCGCGCCGCCAAGGGCGATGACGATCGCTATTTCCCCTGGGGCGACGACTATGTTGAAGAACATTGCAATACCCGCGAAAGCGGGCTGAAGATGACGACGCCGGTCAACCGCTATCATAAGGGCGCGAGTCCTTATGGGGTGTATGATATGGCGGGCAACTTGTGGGAATGGACGATGAATACGGCGGCGGCAACTGAAGAGGGCCGCGACAATAGACGCGCGGTGGCAGGCGGCAGCTATGTCAGCCCCTGCGACCGCGCGCAGACCTCGTCACGGCATTATTTGGATCCACGGGTACGCTACTCGTCAATCGGCATCCGCCTAGTCGGGATTCCTTAAGCCTGGGCGCGCCAGGGCTATCATCTATGGCAAGCGCATTGTGGAGCGGCACTGTGAATCCCCTTGTATATCGCCCTGTGTATCCGCCCATGGAACAACGAGACAATCGTGAGCGATTCACATGGGCGCAATTGCGCTTGTCATTGCCTGTTGGGTATTCACCCCAGCGCGCAATTCTTGATATGATGAAATTGTTACAATCGCGCGGCGCGCGGCTGGCTAATCCCGGGTAGTCGCGCCGCGCAAAGCACGAACATTCTGTTTGAAGCGACAAGGAAGCCGAATAAAAGTTCCATAGTACTAAGGAAGCGCGAACATGACAGCAGCTAATCGCAGCTTGCAAAACGAAATGCCTTACCGGCGCGACCTGAACATCGAGATTGACCATCTCTCGGTGACCGGGCATGTTGTCTTTGCCGGGCGCGACGGCAAGGTGCAGGTGCAGACGGGCGGCGATGTCGCGCAGCATACCAACCAGACCGTAACGGTCGGCGGGGTGGAAACGTCGCCAAGAGAATTGGACTTGATGATTCGCTGCATTCGCGATGTCGAAGAGACGATAAAAAACGACAAGCTCAATCCACAGCTGCGGGAAGCCGCCATGCACGATTTGCAAACGGTCGAGGCGCAGCTGACCAAAGAGGAGAAGCCGAACCCACGCATCTTTATGCGCGCGGCAAAGTCGCTGCTGCGCTTTTCTCCCGCGCTGACGGCTGCCGCGCTCACGCTGTTTGATCAGCCCTTGGTTGGGGCTATCCTCTCCAGTTTTGGGGAAGTCGCGGTCAACTTCCACGATTCCATCAAGCGCAATAATTCATCGTGATTGTCGGCTGAACCCCCGCCCCGGTTTGCGAAATCATTAGAATCAATGCGATGAATCGACCAGTCAAGCATAGCGCGCAAGCGCCCGACGGCAAGGGCATTATCCGCCGTCCGCGCGCGGATAAACAATCCCGCTTCATTGCTGCCAATGATGCCAATGATGGACACGGGGCAAAAAAGCGCCCGCGCGCGCAGCTTGAGCGGCAGCGGTCCAGCCAAGCGCTTATCACATCCTCAAGCAGCTGGCGCAAATATGTACAGGTGAATTGGCGCAGCTTGAAGCAGCTGGCGGACAACTCATCCCTGGAGGACCCCTATCAAAAACTGGTGATGATGGTCTTCACACCGGTCATGCCCAATGCACAGACCAAGCTCACCCTGCTGCGCCGGCTGCTGAAACAATTCCGCTACAGCGCGGCGCTCAGCAAGCGCTTGACCGAGATTTACCGCGACCGCAACTATGCACGCACTGCGGAGGAGCTCGCGGGGCAAGCATTGATGCCGGGTAAACTGCGCGCCGATGAACTCGTTGGATTGGACTGGCTGATTGTGGCGACAGGCGGATTGGACGGCTCGGCGAATCAAGGCGCAGCGGCGATCCAGTTCGCGCGCAATTTGCTGGAGACAATGCGCGACCAGCGTACCTCAGGCGATTATCCTTCGGCTGTGCGCGTTCAAGCTGGCACGATATCGGCGGGCGGGCATGTCATCTTCGCTGGACAGGATGTCAACATTGTCGCCGAACATTACACCGGCAGCAAAGCGGCGCTCAAGAACTACCTGGCGGCGGTGCGCAGCGAATGGAACATCCCGACCACGACCATCCATCCCGCTTCGCAGCATCATACGCCAGCCATGTTGCATCAGCTGTATACACCGGTCGACATCTGGACCGACCAACGTTCCTTCCATTCGGTTGGCATCGAAGAGCTGAACGCGCGCCGCTATCAAGCCATCGAAAAAGATATGGGCTACGTGCGCGAGTCGGTCTTTGAAGTGATTTCCGCTCATCCGCTCATCGTGATTACCGGCGCGGCTGGCACCGGCAAGAGCTCGCTCTGCCGCTTTATCGTGACGGCGCTGGCATACGCCTGCGACCCGCGCGCCGAACGCCAGGACAAGGTCAAAGGGCTGGAGATGCTAGGCGCGTCCTGGATTCATGGTCCCATTTTGCCGATATACGCGAGCTTACGAGATTTCTGCAATAGCGACGAGCTCTTCCCCAGTACGCTCGCGGAGAGCAATTCGGAAAGTCTTTTGCAATATATCAAGCGCAGCACCGGCAACTTGGCTAATCACCTCGAAGCCTATCTCACGCAGACGGACGTGCCTACGCATGGCAGCTTGCTGGTATTGGACGGGCTGGACGAAGTGTACGAAGCCGCCGACCGCATCATCCTGCAGCGCATAATCGAAAACTGGGCGGACCGCTTCCCTAGCTGCCGCGTGATTGTTACCAGCCGCACTTATGCCTATCGCCACGACTCGCGCTGGCGTTTGTCCGAGCGCTTCGCTTCCGCCGAGCTGGCACCATTTACCTGGACCCAAGTCAAGACCTATGTCGAGCGCTGGTATGCCAATGTGGCGGAAAACCGCCCCAGCGCGCTGGGCGGACGAGCGGTCGCGGAAAAACAGTCGCTAGCCATGGCGGCAGATTTATACAAAGCCATCCGAGAAAACCGCGCGCTTTGGCCCCTGGCGCGCCAGCCGCTCATGCTTGCGCTGCTGACGCTCATTCACGAAGATTATAAACAATTGCCAGACAAACGCGCCGAACTCTATGAGCATACGGTGGAGCTGCTTGATCGCTGGAATATCCCATCGCCAGCCGACAAACTGCACGAGAAACTCGCCAGCATCAATTTGGACAGGATGCGCGCCGCGCTGAAACTAATCGCCTTCGAGCTGCATTCGGAACAGAAAAGCTATCAGCGCTACCCGACCATCATTGACCGCGCGCGGCTCTTGGATAAATTGATGCAGCAGCAATCGCAAGGCGATGGCTTGGGGGCTGGCATTGAAGATGTATTGGAATACTTGGCGACGCGCAATGGCATTTTGGTAGCCGATTCGCCCAACTTGTATCGCTTCCCGCACTTAACAATTCAAGAATACCTGGCGGCATGCGCGCTGCTGGAGTTCTATGACGAGTGCGAGATGCCGGCCGGGCTGCGCGCGCAAAGCGCCGAAGGCTGGACATTCCCGGAAAATATCGTGTCCCTGCTCTGCCACGACTACGCGCGCTGGCGCAATGTGACGCTCTTCGCCGGGGCGATTATCGCGGCTGGCAAATGGCAGGATATGCGCTGGCAGCTCATCGACGAATTATTGCCTAATCGGCTGAACCACAGCCTGGCCGAGCAGGTTTTGCACTGCATCAGCGTCGCCGCCGAAATCTGGGGCGAAAGCTGGCTGAAATCGCGCACGCGCAGCCAACACGTCATCGAAACACATTTAATACGCTGCCTCAAGTTGATACATGGCGACGAACGCATCGACGCGCCGGAACGCGCCAACAATCAGGCCATCCTGACGCGGCTGGCACAAAGCCATTCCAGCGGCAGATAAGCATAGGAGCTGCAATGAAGACCTTTATGATTGCGATTACGCTGGTTTTTGCGCTGTGCCTCGGTACGAGCAGCGCCCAAGAACCTGAAGAAACAATTATTACCCGCGACGCCGCGCTAGACGCGGAGAATATCATCTTCAGTGAATTCGCCAGCGGCTTCGAACGTCCGCTGTACCTTACAAACGCGGGTGATGGCAGCGAGCGCATATTTGTTCTGGAGCAGACCGGCAAGATCTGGATACTCAAAGACGGCATAAAAATGCAGGAGCCTTTTCTTGATCTCTCCGCCTTGGTGACGGCAAGCGCAAACCGCAGCTATAGCGAACAGGGTTTGCTGGGCTTGGCATTTCACCCGGATTACGCCGACAACGGTCGCTTCTTCGTCAACTATACCGACCGCAGCGGCCGCACTGTGGTCGCCGGCTACCAGGTTTCTGACAGCGATGCGGACGCCGCAGAAGCCACAAGCGGGCAACTCATCTTCCAGCTCGAGCAGCCTTATGCCAATCACAACGGCGGACATATCGACTTTGGTCCGGATGGCTACCTCTACATCAGTTTGGGCGACGGTGGCTCGGCAAATGACCCCTTGGGTGCCGGGCAGAACCGCCGCCTGCTGCTGGGTTCAATCATTCGCATTGACGTCGATAGCGCCACCCCCTATGCCATACCGCCCGACAATCCCTTTGTGGGCGACGATTCGGCGCTTGATGAGATTTGGGCTTATGGATTGCGCAATGTCTGGCGCTTCAGCTTCGACCGCGCCACCGGCGATATGTACCTCGCGGATGTCGGGCAAAATTTGCTAGAAGAGGTCAATTTCCAAGCAGCCGACAGCAGCGGCGGCGAAAATTATGGCTGGAATGTCTGGGAAGGCAGCAACTTATTTGCCGGCGGGAGCGCAGAGGCGCATGTGCCGCCGGTCTTCGAATATGCGCATGCGCTGGGCTGCTCGGTTACCGGCGGCTATGTCTACCGCGGCAGCGCCTTGCCCGGGCTGGAAGCGGTCTACCTCTTTGGGGATTATTGCACGGGTCGGGTCTGGGGCCTGTACCGCGATGCCGACCTGAATTGGCAGTCGGAGGAGCTTGCCAATACTGGCTGGGCAATCAGCAGTTTCGGCGAAGATGAAGTCGGCGAGATATACATTCTTGATTATGCGGGCGCAATCTATCGCATCGACCCTGCCCTGCCAAGCTGAATGCTCAGACAGGCGCTTGGGATTCTGGCAAATTCTCGATGCCGGCTCGTAAGCGCTTATACTGCGCGATTAAGGTTTTGATTTGCAATTCCAAGGGATGATAGCGTTTCATCACTTGCTTGCCTTCGATTTGCAATTGACGCATGCGCGCTTCGACCTGGCGCAGCTTCGACTCCAGCTTCATATCGCGGTTTTTCCAGTCGATATATGCCAGCGGTACGAGCAAAATAAAGAATGCCCCCAAGCCATACAGGATTGAAGCGTAATCGGCTTGGCCAGTGTAATCAAAATAAAATCCAACCGCGCCGCTGGCGAGTACCAACAAGACATGCAGCAGCATGCGGCGGAAAAACGCGCCGCGCTTTTGTCGCTGGTCCAGCTTGCGCTGCAGCTTGTCGCGTTGCGCGCGCAAGCCACCCAAGTCGCTGCGAATCTCGTTGAGACGTTCGCGTTGCGGTTGGGCTTCGTCGATGAAGCTATCCAGACGTTGCTTGACCAGCCGCGCCGTCTCCCACGTGTCCATCATGCGGTTGTAATGCACTTCAAGCGCTTTAATTTGCAATTCGATTGGCTGATAGCGCTGATGGTATTGCCTGCCATCCGCGTGCAGGTTGCGTATTTTGCTTTCCAGCTTGCGCTGGCGCGAGTTAAGCCGTGTGCGCGGGTCTTTCCAATTGGCAATCACTATCGGCATCAAAATAAGACAAACCGCTGCCAAGCCCAAAGCAGCCAAGCTTAAGTTGCGAAAGCTATTGAAATAGTGGTTGCCCACAATCCCGCAGACAGCCGCCAATATCGCAAGCATGCCCAGCCGGCGGAGTACAAAGGCGCGGGTTCCGCGCCAGTCGATTTTTCGTTGCGTCTGTTGGTGTTTCTCGCTCAGCGCTGTCAGGTCGCTGCGGATAGCGCCGAGCTGATCGCGCATGGGCTGCCCTTGCGCGCGCAAGGCGTCCAAACGACGCTTGAATTGCTGAATGCGCCCCCATTCTTCATATTGCTGTTGGCTGCCGATATACCATTCGCCCGCGCCTTCGTCGCCGAAAATATGTTCACCAAACCGGAAACTATAGGGCATAGGTTTGCCATTGCTCAGATTATGTTCCAGGTCATTCACTTCGTCACACAAGCGCTCGTGCAAGAGCAGCAGCAAATTAAGCGGTGAGGACTTCTTTCTTATGTCTTCGGTGGGCAGCGCGCCATTCGATTGTCCCAGATTATCGCGGTGCTGGGTCAATTCTGTGTGCAGCCGGCCGAGCTCTTGCCGTGCCCGGCGGATGCCAGCGGCGCGTTCGCGCGCGCCAAGATGAGACAGAAACAGGCGCGGAATCCCGATGGCGTGCATGTCATCAAGGTATTCTTGTGGGCTTGGCGGTTTAATCATCGCGCGATCCTGCCGCGTAAAGAGGGTGTCAATGCGTACAAGGTCTTGCAGCCGATTCAAACTAAGACAGGATTATTATAGCATAAGCGCTAGAAGTCGTCGGACGAGAGTAACCAGAGGCACAGGGTAATCGTTTTCTACACAACTGCCGTCATTTTGATGCAATTGCCCTGAACCTGGGCTATCATTCATAGGGAGAATCATTATGCGCGCGCCTAATCTGTATCCACTGAAACTCAAGCCCACGCTGCATGTCAAAGTATGGGGCGGCCGCCGGCTCAAGCGGCATTTGAACAAGCCGCTGCCAACCGCCGAACCTTATGGCGAATCTTGGGAATTGCACGATACCTGCGTCGCAGTCAATGGTCCGCTAGCACGCAAGACGCTGCAAGAATTGACGCTTGCCTACGGCGCAGCCTTGATAGGCAGCGGCAACAATCCGCAAGATGGCTTTCCCCTGCTGGCAAAGTTCATAGACGCCGAGCAATGGCTGTCGATTCAGGTTCACCCAAATGATGAGCAGGCGCGGCAACTAGAAGGCGAGCCGCGCGGCAAAAGCGAAGCCTGGCTGGTGATACACGCGGAAGCCGGCGCGCGCTTGATTGCCGGCGCGCGTCCGGGGCTGGACCGCGAAGCAGCGGCAAAAGCCATCCGCGCCAATCAGCTCGAAAAAAACCTGCGCTCCCATGAGGCGCGCGCGGGCGACGTGCTCAACATTCCCGCCAACACCATTCACGCGCTGGGACCAGGACTGCTGATATACGAGATTCAACAATCCAGCGACACCACATATCGCCTCTACGATTGGGGGCGCGTCGGACTAGACGGCAAGCCGCGGCCACTGCATCATGACAAGGGCTTGCATGTCGCCAAGCTCCAGTACGCGCCGCAAATCAAAGCCCCCGCCGGCGATCTGCTTGTCGACGGCGAGTACTTTATCACCTGGCGACATCAACTGACCGACGAGACCCTGGCGCTGAAGACAGGCGGGCGTTTTCAAGCGCTGACTTGCCTGGAGGGCTTGGTTCATGCGGCGGCGCTTGACCACGAGCCGATTGCCTTGGCAAAGGGCGAGACTGGCTTGATACCTGCCTGCATTGAGGAATTCGCGCTAAGCGGCGGCGGCACGGTCTTGCGCTCTTGTCAAAGGACCACATAAGGCATCGCTACATAATCCCCTATCCATCACCGCATTTTGACAGGCTCGCCCTGGTCTGTGAGAGGCTGTCCGCATTGAACCAGACGCTAACGAGAATATGATGCGCTGCTAGTATGATTCCGACGCCACAGCGCCACAATGAAGGCGGGACAAAGGAATCATTCGAGGAGGCAAAATGGAGTTCAGCCGTTATACCAACAGAGCGCAGCAAGCCGTGCTCAAAGCGCAAGGCATTGCGACCGAACATCATCATAGCAGCATCGAACCCGTCCATGTTTTCCTTGGCTTGATGGAGCAAGAAGATGGGCTGGTCCCGCGCATCATTCAAAAAATTGGCGCAGCGCCAGCCGCGATTCAAGCAGAATTACAAAGCAGATTGCGGACGATGCCGCGGACGAACCAGCCATCGGAGAGCATATCAATCGGGCGCGCCGGCATCCAGCTCTTCTCACTAGCCGAAAAAGAAGCGCGCTGGATGCGCGACGAATACACCAGCAGCGAACATCTGCTGTTGGCGCTGGCTCGCTCGGGCAAGTCCAGCGCGCTGCTGGAGCGCAAGGGCATTACCTATGACGACATTCTGCAAGCGCTGCAAGCGATTCGCGGCGCGCAGCGCATCACCAGCCCGGACCCGGAATCAACCTATGAAAGCCTGAGCAAGTATGGGCGCGACCTGACCGCCGCCGCGCGGCAAGGCAAGCTCGATCCCGTCATCGGGCGCGACGAAGAAATTCGGCGGCTTATGCACGTCATCAGCCGCCGCACCAAGAACAATCCCGTCCTAATTGGCGAAGCGGGCGTCGGCAAAACGGCGATAGCGGAAGGCTTGGCGCAGCGAATCGTGAATGGCGACGCGCCCGAAGGCTTGCGCAGCAAAACCATCATCGCGCTTGATTTAGCCGCATTGGTCGCGGGCAGCAAATTCCGCGGCGAATTTGAAGAACGCATGCAGGCTCTGCTCAAGGAAATCGCGGATAGCGATGGCGAAATCATCCTCTTTGTGGACGAGCTGCATAACATCGTCGGCGCGGGCAAAGCTGACGGCGCGATGGATGCCGGCAATATGCTCAAACCCATGCTTGCCCGCGGCGAATTGCGCATGATTGGCGCGACGACCTTGGACGAATACCGCCAGTTTATCGAAAAAGACGCGGCGCTAGAGCGGCGCTTCCAACCCATATTTGTGGACGAACCAAGCGTGGAGGACTGCATCAGCATCCTGCGCGGCTTGAAGGAACGTTACGAGGTTCACCATGGCGTGCGCATCCAAGATGGCGCGGTCATCGCCGCCGCCACGCTGAGCCAGCGCTACCTGCCGGATCGGCAATTGCCGGATAAAGCCATCGACCTCATTGACGAAGCCGCGGCGCACCTGAAAATGGAAATCGATAGCAAACCCGCCCAACTGGACAAAGCCGAGCGCCACATTATGCAGCTGGAGATCGAGCGCGCCGCCCTGCGCAAGGAAAAAGACGCCGCTTCCAAACAGCGCCTGGGCGACCTAGAAGCCGAGCTGGCCGACGCCCAGGAAGACCTGAGCGCCCTGCAAGCGACATGGCAGCGGGAAAAGGACATCATCCAAGCGCTATCCGGCGACAAAGCGCAAATTGACGATGCCCGCAGCCAACTGGAACGGGCTGAGCGGCTTGGCAACTTAGAAGAAGCCGCGCGGCTGCGCTATGGCGTCCTGCCAGAACTGGAGAAATCGCTGCGGGCGAGCGCAGCGAAGATTGATGACATGCGCGCCGACGGTTCGCTGATGCTCAAAGAAGAAGTCGACGCCGATGAAATCGCGACCATCGTCAGCCGCTGGACCGGCATACCAGTAGCGCGCATGCTGGAAGGCGAAATTGAAAAACTACGCCAAATGGAAGCGCGCCTGCAAGAGCGCGTTGTCGGGCAAGCCGAAGCGATTCAGGCAGTCGCGGCTGCAGTCCGCCGCAGCCGCGCTGGCTTGCAAGACCCAAAACAGCCTATCGGCACCTTCCTCTTTTTGGGTCCGACGGGCGTTGGCAAGACGGAAACGGCGCGCGCGCTGGCGCAATTCTTGTTTGATGACGATAGCGCGATGGTTCGTATTGATATGAGCGAATATGGCGAAAAGCACAGCGTCGCGCGCTTGATTGGCGCGCCGCCCGGCTATGTCGGCTATGAAGAAGGCGGGCAGCTGACCGAGGCTGTGCGCCGCCGCCCCTATAGCGTGCTGCTCTTCGACGAAATCGAAAAAGCGCATCCCGATGTCTTCCACCTGTTCCTGCAAGTCTTCGATGATGGGCGCTTAACCGATGGCCAGGGGCGCGCGGTCAACTTCAGCAATTGCGTCATCATCATGACCAGCAATGTTGGCAGCGCATTGATTAAGCGGATGGGCGAAGATAATGGCAATCAAATGAGACAAATGAGACAAATGAGCACTGCAACAGAGCCCAAGGCAGCGCGCAGCGCAATCTTGCAAGAATTGGACCGCCACTTCCGGCCCGAGTTCTTGAATCGCCTGGACGAAATTATCATCTTCCACAGCTTGCGTCGAGAGCACATCGCGCGTATCGCCGATATGCAGCTGCATGACTTGTCAATGATGCTGGCGGACCGACACATCAGCATCACAATCGGCGATGATGCCAAAATGCGCTTGGCGGAACTGGGATGGGACCCGGTCTACGGTGCGCGACCGCTGAAACGCGCCCTGCAAAAGCAAGTTAGCGACCGGCTGGCGGCAGCGCTGCTGGACGGCGAAATCGAAGATGGCGATCGAGTATGGATTGGCTTGGACGCCGCCGGCGACAGCTTCGTGATTGAGGCGCAGGCGCAATGAACCCGAGGACATAGATGGCATCTCGGCGCTATGTCAGAGCAAGAGCCCCAGTCCTATACACCTAGGCTTGCGGCGGGGGTATCGGCAAGTCGGCTTCGGCGGTATCTTGCCATTTTGCCCCCTCGTCAACCAACATGACCGGGATGCCGTCGCGGATGGGGTATTTGTAGCCGCTGTCATCGCAGATGAGCCAACTGTCTTTGACCAGGCGCAAGCGACCGGGGTCGTCGCCTTTGTCTTGGTAATGCACTGCGACGGGGCAGCGCAGTATTTCCATTAATGCCTCGGATACTACCGCCATTTCGCGCCCTCGCCTCCCGCAATATATTCCGCAATTTGCAATGTGAACAAATCCTAAAGGCGGACTCGCATTCGGACTGTTCTGCAGTTTCCATAAGACAGGATTATAATGTAGCAGTATTCAAAGAGAAAGTCATCATCCTTGCGTAAACGGATTGCCTGGCTCAGCGTATTTTCCCCGTGGGTCCCGATTGGGGTCTTCATTTGGAGTTTCATTTGGGTCATGCTTGGCGGCAGCCAGCTCGCCGCGCAGGTGCGCTCCGTGCCGACGACAGCGCCCGGCGCATTAATTCAGCGAGATAATTACATCCGCTCGGACCGACTTGGCATCACATTTATCAGCTCCATTGACAGCGATGACAATGCCGCCCGCTACCGCAACGCCTTGATCCTCGGCGCAGGCTGGAATCGTTGGCCCCTGTATTGGGACCGCGTCGAACAGATCGCCAATAGCTGGCATTGGACACAGTACGACGAACTGGTCGCGGCGGACATCAACAATGGCTTGCAAGTCAATGCCATTTTGCTGGGCAGGCCGCCCTTCCACCAAGACGGCGACAGCATCGCCAATCTCTTTGAACCGATATTCGCCGATGGCAAGGACCATACCATCCTGGATGTCGCGATCAACCCGGACAATCCCTGGGCGCAATTTGTCTTTCAAGTTGTTTCGCGTTATAAGCCCGCTGGTACGCTGGCTGCGCAGCGTGGATTCCCGCCAAACGCGGGCGTCCGGGTGTGGGAAATCTGGAACGAGCCGGATTTGCCGGCTTTCTGGCGCGGCGGAGCGAGCGCCTACGCGCGGCTGCTCAAGGTCGCCGCGATTGTTGTTAAGACGGTCGACCCAAGCGCGACTGTCATGTTTGGCGGGCTGCTATTCGCCACTGGCGACAACTTTTTGTCCAGCGTCTTGCAGCATTTTAAGCATGACGCGCTGCGCAGCCAATATAATTGGTTTATCGACGCGGTGGCTGTGCACAGCTACGATGATCCCTGGCGCAGTGGCTGGCTGACCAAAGTCGCGCAGGATACCTTGGCGGAATTTGATCTGGTGCGCCCGATATGGGTGAACGAGACTGGCGTGGCGGTTTGGGACGATTATCCCGGTCCTGTTTGGGCTGCAGCACCCGCGGAGCGACTGCGCCTGGCTACCGCCCAAGAGCAAGCGAGTTTCCTGATAATGAGCGCCGCATTCGCCTGGGCAAAAGGCGCGCAGAAGGTCTTTTATCATCAGCTGTATGACGACTGTGGCAACCAGCCAGCCGGCAGCAACTTCCCGCCGCATTCCGGCGAACTCTGCGGCGCGGGGACCTGCTTCGGCGACGCCTTTGGCATCTATCGCAACCCAAGCAACGCGATATGCTTCAGCCAGCATCCCTTCGCCAATTCACCGCGCCCAGTCGCCCTCGCCTATAGGCTGCTGGCTGATATTTTGGGACGCCAGCCCTTCGCAGCAGCTGGCATTACTGGCTTGCAAGAGTCGGTAACAAGCATCACTTTCAAGCGCGCGGACGGCGCGCGCGTCATTGTTTTATGGAACAATACCGCTAGCGAGCGCGCGCATACTGTCAAAGCGAGCAGTTCCCAGGCTAGCGCGCATTTTCTTAACGGACAGCAGGCTCTCGTGAGCGCTGTCGACGGCAGCTATGCCTTAATGCTGAAAGCGGCCGGCGACTTCAGCTATCCTGATTTGGAAGCCGGGCGCAGCGCCGCTATCGGCGGCGAGCCTGTCATCCTGGTGGAATCGCCACGCTAGCATACGGGGCGAGCGCGGGTTGCTTTGTTCACTTTGTTCGCTTTGTTCCATTCAAGCCTTACAGTCAGGCAGCGGGAGGCAAGCCCTTTACATTGACCAGAAAACGCATTTTGCTCATCCTCGGCAGCATTGTTGTCAGCGCAGCTTCAATCGCCTATATTCTTCGCGACATCAATATCAGCGAGGTTTCCGTCAGCATCCGCCAGGCTGATGCCAGCCTGCTGGGCTTGGCTTTTCTTTTTGTGGCGCTTTCGATGTTCACGCGCGGCATCCGCTGGTGGGGCTTGCTGGGCAAAGAACTCCCGCTGATGAAGGCGCTGCATTTGGTCAATGTAACTTTTCTGGGCAATCAACTGCCGCTGCGCTTGGGCGAAGCGGCGCGCAGCCTGTTGGTAACGCGCGAGGGCGTTTCGATCGAAAAAGCCGCAGCCAGCATTTTGGTCGAGCGTTTGATTGACACGCTGCTGGTGGCGCTGATGATTGCCGCGACCGTCGCGCAACTGCCGGACGCGCCCGAAATCGTGACTGGTCCGTCTGCGCGCTTCGGCTTGCTGGCGCTTTTCGCCTTTCTTTGCCTGCTGGCGCTCGCCCGGTATCCAGGTACAGGCAGGCGGCTGCTGGCAATAGCCTTGGGCATCCTGCCAGCCTTGAAGCGATTGCCCCTGCAAAAAATTATGGACAAGCTCTTGGATGGCTTGGCAGCTTTAACCAATTTCAGAACCTTGGTTTTCACCTTATGCTGGAGCTTGATTGCCTGGTCAACGTCCTTAGCCAGCTTTTACGTTTTACACCTAGCGCTTGGCATAGAAGTCCATTACGCGCAGAGTGTTCCGCTCGGCGTATCTCTCGCCGCTTTGGGCATCGCGCTGCCACTGACAATCGCGGCTGTCGGACCATTCGAAGCCGCCATCATTGTCACCGGGCAATTGGTCGGCATGCACAGCCTGGACGCCATCGCGCTGGGCATCCTCTTTCACGGGCTTAGCGTCTTTGGCTACATTGTCTTTGGCAGCATCAGTATGCTGGCGCTGGGCATCTCGCCGGGGACTGCATTTGGCGGGCTTGATGATATGGAAGCGGCTGAACGCTAGCCTTTGTTCAGGAATTCATGCACCAGCGTCTGAAAATGATGCACGCCGTTTTCGCGCAGGACCGAGAAGCGCCCGCTGTCATAGGCTTTGGATTGCAAGCCGCGCTGCACCCACTCGCATAGCTCGATATCTTCTTGCTGAATCTCGTCGCTGAAGGCGATGATCTGCTGCATGCTTTCCCAACCGGCACCCGTGCCGGGCGCTTCGAAATACCATTCAAAAATGGTCAAGGTCTTGTCATGCCCGACCGGTATGATGATGTTGATGGATGTATTGTCCAGATAGACATTCAGCATCACATTCGGGAAAATCCAGTAATAGAGCGCGTCTTGCTCGCCTGCGCCGCTGCGCACATAGCGGCGATCGCGCGCTTCGCCGCCGGCGACCTCACGTATCGGCGCGTGCTGTTTGGAGTAATAGCGGAAAGTATCGACGCGATATTGGTCGTAATCGACCTCGCGAAACAATCCGGGATGGGCAATCGGCAGATGATAGCCTTCCAGGTAATTGTCGACGTATACCTTCCAATTGCAGTTAATCAAATAATCGCGGCGCTCGACCAGGCGCATCTTATCCAGGTCGAAGCCAGCCGATTGAATCTCGGTGTGAATTGCGCCATAAATTGCCGACATCGCTTCGGCGCTGGCATCCAAATTGACAAAGACCCAGGGTCCCCAGGCTTCGACTTGCACCGAGCGCAAGCATACTTCGTCTTGATTCCAATTCCGCACGCCTTCGAACTCTGGCGCGCGCAAGAGTTTGCCATCCAAGTCATAGGTCCAGCCATGGTACTTGCACTGCAAGCTCTTGCGGTTGCCACGCCCTTGCGCCACCACCGCTGCGCGATGCGGGCAGACATTGTAAAAGGCGCGTAAATCGCCGTTTTTGTTGCGCACAATCACCAAGGGCTGATCGAGCACCTCGCAAGCAAAGAAATCGCCTATCCGCGCGAGATCATCCAAGCGCCCGACCGGCTGCCAGGTTTTATAAAATATCTTTTCCGCTTCGAGCTGCAAAATGTCCGCTTCGGTATACCAGCGCGCCGGCATGGTCGCGGCGCTTGCCAGGTCCGCTGATGGCTTGTAATCACTCAAGTCCAGCGATTTCATCTGCTGTTTTCCCCTTTTTCTATGCTCCCGCGCCTGCATCTTCCGGCTGAACCTGGGATTGCCGCCTGTCAAAGCGACTTGTTATCAAAGTGTAAAAGCACAAGCGCTACAATGACAACAGTTTTTCCGTATAATGGAAACAAGAAGAGAAACGATTGTCCGGCGCTGCCAGGCGCGGCGCGTTTCATGCCGAACTGAGTCGATGATACTGGAGAATCGATAGCATGACGAAGCTATTACGCGCATTTTGGGGAATAATCCTGCTGCTTAGCATATTGTGGATGGCGGCGGGGCTGGCTGTGGCGGCGGACATCATGCCCGACGCACGCGTCGTCACAGATGTAACAGCGCAAGTACAAGTCCTTGCTGGCAGTTTGAACGCCGACCAAATCGAGGGCTATTCCTTGCCAATCTTTTACATCGGCACTGGGCTGCCGGTATTTTTCATCGCGGCATTCTTTTTCTGGCGCAATAATCGCCGCCTACGCGCGCGCAAGGCAAAAGCGCGCGCGCAGAAGTCAGCGGGCGCGGGGGGTAAAACGCGCATTCCCCTGCCCTTCCCCGATAGCCAGCCAACAACGGAGTCAAATCAGCATGCGCGCGTCCTGCGCCGGCAAACACTATTAATCTCGGCAATTGCCTTCGTTGCTGTTTTCCTGCTGTGGAATCAACCCAGTATGGAGTTGATATTGTATCCGCTGCGCCTGTTTGTAACCTTCGTTCACGAAGCCGGTCACGCGCTTGCGGCGCTGATATCTGGCGGGCAGGTGCAAGGGTTCAGTGTATCCGCCAATGGATCGGGCGTGGCGACCACCGTCGGCGGCAATCGCGCCTTGATTCTGCCAGCCGGCTACTTGGGCGCGGCGCTCTTTGGTTCACTGCTCTTTCTGCTCAGCAATCGCGCCCCGCGTTGGGCGTCGGGCATAGCCATGGCGCTTGGCGCATTCCTGATTGGCATTACAGCCCTCTATGGCCGCCCCGATGACTCGGGCTTGCCGATTGCCCTCGCCATCGGCGTCGGTTTCGGCACAGTCATCTTGCTCATTGGCGCGAAAGCCCCGCGAATCATCGTCCAGCTGCTTTTGAGTATGCTGGCAGTGATTACAGCTTTGGAGGCTGTTTTCGATTTGAAATACATATTAGACGGGTCATTGAATGGCAGCATCCATCCGCATAACGACGCCGTGAGATTCGCCGAGGAAATTACGCCATTGCTGCCCACCTCGGTCATCGCGCTGCTCTGGGCGGGCATCGCCGTCGCTATGCTGGGGGCTGCGATTTATGTCGGTACCATCAAGCCATTACAAAGCGAGATCCAAGACGTCGTGCGCCAATCGTAAACTATGTGTAAAATCTGGTATAATCACTTGTGTCAGCCAAGCGAATGCCATAAATTGAAGTCAAATCATCATGCAGGAGCAAACTCATGTTAAGAACTTTTGTTGAGCGTAAAGTCCGCCGGCAGATCGTTCTGCGCAGCCTGATAATTTCTGTGCTTGCCTTTGGCGCTATCTTGGCGCTGTGGTACAGCGAGTCGCTGGCGAACCTCACGCATCCCTTGCGGATGTTTGTCAACAATATCCATGGCGGCTTGTCTGCCTTGGCGATTCAGCTTTCTGGCGGCGAGGTGCATAGTTTCACTCTGTCAGCGCTGGGGACCTACCGCATCGAATTCAGCGGCGGCTCCGACGCCTTGATCTTCCCGGCTGGTTATCTCGGCTCGGCGCTGTTGGGAGCAATGCTCTTTTATTTTGCAAATCGCGCGCCCCATTTGCTGCGCGGTTTGGCGATGCTAACTGGCATCTTCACTATCGCTTTTATGGTCCTGTTCATCCGCCCCGCAGGCGCAGGCAGCTTGCTGTCCATGATTATCTGCATTGGCTTGGGCGCGCTGCTGATCGTGATGGGCTGGACGGGAACCGGCGACATCAACCAGTTGCGCTCGCGCAAGACCCTCACGCAGATTCTAATGAATATCGTGGCGATGATGACTGCCCTGCACGTGCTGCTCGATCTGGGTTACATCCTAGAAGCGCCAGCTATGGTAGAAGGCGTAATCACCAACCCGGTCGCGGCATTTTCCGAGCAGGTCATGCCCGCGGCGTCGGTGTCCCTCATCGCAATAATCTGGTCGGCAATCGCCGTCGTATTCATGGGCATCTCGATCTATTTCAGTTTACTGCGCCCCCTTCGGCAGATACCCAGCAACGAGGACATCGTCTGATTCTTGGCATGCAAACTGTAAGCCATCCGCATTTTATGGGCATGTTATCAAACATGCCCTTTTCTTTATGTCATCCAAAATAACATCCAACAAAGCCATGCAAATCCGTATAGACAATCGCGCCAAAATCCATAACTGTCGAAATTTACATCAAACTGAGGAATTGTAGAGGCGACACTTGGGGCGCGCAGGGCGCGTAATGAGGCGCTTAAAGCCCCGCCCTCATTTTGGGAAGCCTCCCCCCAAAAACGGGCGACCGAAGGATGCATAGAGTTGGGTGTAGAGGATAATCCAATTATTCAAAACCCCCACCGAGCCGCGCTTCGGCTGCTCATTTTTTGCTTGAGTTTACACTTGAAATGCCGTTCATATAAGCGCCCCAAGTTTCGCATTTGATTTTTGCATCTCGGAAAAAGTTTTTGCATACCCCCTATTGCATTTCAAATTAACTTAGGTTAATATACATCAATAGCTAGGGTAAATATCGCATTGGATGATGACTATGGCTGCATCGTACACATTAGCCTCTGCCCCTGAAGACAGCCCCTCCCAGCGGCAACTGGGCAAATTGGCACCGGCGCTGGTAGTCATCACGCTATTGGCAATCGCGCTCGGCATCTTGGGAGAGCGACTCAGTGCGCCAGCAGAAGCATTGATGGCGCTCAATATCCTATCCTATCTTGCTGGTGGATTCTTTGGCGCCAAGAGCGCGCTCGCAAGCCTGCGCGAACGGGAAATTGATGTCGATTTGCTGATGATTTTGGCAGCCCTGGGCGCGGCGCTTATCGGGCAATGGCATGAAGGCGCGATACTGCTTTTTCTATTTTCTTTGAGCAATGTCTTGCAAGATTACGCCATCGGGCGCAGCCGCCGGGCGATTAGCAGCCTGTTTACGCTTTACCCGCAAGAAGCGACAGTCAAGCGCGGCGCGCATGTCATGCGTCTAAAGCTAGAAGAAATCCGCGTCGGTGACATCGTGTTAATCGAGCCGGGCGAACGCATCCCCGTTGATGGCATCGTCGCCGCCGGCGCATCCGCTGTAGACCAAAGTCCCATCACCGGCGAGTCTATCCCAGTGGACAAATGCCTGGGCGATCGCGTCTATGCTGGCACGCTGAATTTGCAAGGCATCTTGGATGTGCGCGCAGCGAAATCAGCGGGCGAGACGACGCTGGCGCGCATCATCAAGCTGGTGGAAGAAGCGCAAGACAGCAAAGCGCCGACGCAACGTTTTCTGGACCGCTTCGAACAGATTTACGCTAAAGCGATAATCCTGGGCATTCTCTTGCTGATTATGCTGCCGCCGCTGCTCGGCTTGAGTGATTTCGAGAGCAATTTCTACCGCGCGATGGTGCTGATGACCGTTGCCTCGCCATGCGCCTTGGTGATAAGCGTGCCGTCGGCATTCATCTCGGCGATTGCGGGTGCCGCCAGGCGTGGGCTGCTTTTCAAAGGCGGTGCCAGCCTGGAGCAATTGGCGGGCGTCAAAGTTGTCGCTTTTGACAAAACGGGCACGCTGACGCTTGGGAAGCCGCAGGTAACAAAGCTCGTGATTTCGCCGCCATACACGGAAGTGGAGCTGATTCATGCCGCGGCTTCGGTAGAAGCGCGCTCGGAGCATCCACTCGCCAAAGCCATCGTCGCCCATGCCAAAGCCGCTGCCATCGAACTGGACGAAGCGGATGATTTCCTCGCTATCCCGGGGCAGGGCGCGCAAGCGCGCCTCGGTGGGCGTGATATTCGCATTGGGCGCATTAGCCAGTTGCAGGAACTTGTGCCGCTGCCCGAGGCGCTCGCGGCAGCGCAAACCAGGCTGGAAGCAGCCGGCAATTCGGTCATCGGTGTCATGAGCGGCTCGCATTGGCTCGGGCTAATCGGGCTGGCGGATCAAGTGCGTCAGACCGCGCCGCCGCTTGTCCGCGCGATGAAGCGGCAAGACATTCGCGCAGTGATGCTGACTGGCGACAATCAGCTAGTGGCGGAGGCAATCGGCGAGCAACTTGGCATAGACGAGATTTACGCCCAGTTGCTGCCAGATGAAAAAGTTGAGATTTTGCAGCGCTTGCGGCAGCGCTATGGACCAGTCGCCATGATTGGCGATGGCATCAACGACGCGCCAGCGCTGGCAGCCGCGGACCTGGGCATCGCGATGGGCGGCGCAGGCACGGACCTGGCGCTGGAAACAGCGGACCTGGTGCTGATGGGCGACCGAATCGAGCGATTGCAGGACGCGCTGCGCATCAGCGCCCGATCCAAACAAGTTGTCTGGCAAAATATCGTGTTTTCCCTAGCGGTGATAGCGATTTTGATTTGCGGGGTTTTCTTTTTGGATTTGGCGCTGCCTCTCGGTGTCTTGGGGCACGAAGGCAGCACCGTGATTGTTGTGCTCAACGGCTTGCTGAGTTTGCTTATCCTGCCCGAATTGCGGCGTCAGAAGCTGCGGAAAATCGCGCGCTAACGCGAGAACTGCGCGTCTTGCCAGCGCGCAAATAGCGGCTGCAGCTTTAGCCGCTGGTATTTGCCAGTGGCGGTAACTGGAATGTCTTCGCCAAAAACCACCACTTTAGGCGATTTTTCGAAGGGCATCTGCGCGCGGCAGACCAGCAGAATGTCGTCTTCGCTTAGCGCAGCGCCAGCTTCCAGCACCACATAAGCGCCGATTTCTTCGCCATAATAGCGATTTTGGAAGCCTACCGCCAAGCCAACTTTCACGCCATTAATGCCCAGCAAGACCTCTTCAATATCAAGGGGGCTGAATTTGACGCCGCCGCGATTGATAAGCTCTTTGATGCGCCCGGTGATGAAGAAGAACTTCCTGCCGTCCTCGTCAAGTTTGAAGAAGCCTTCATCGCCGGTGCGGAACCAGCCAAACTTGAAGGTCTCGGCATTGGCTTCGGGCCGCTTGAAATAACCTTGCATGACATTGTGACCGCGCGCACAGATTTCGCCGCGCTGGCCTTCCGCCAGTTCTGCTCCGCTGCCATCGGCGGAGAAGATTGCCATCTCGTTGGCCTCTATCGGGCAGCCGATGCTGGGATAGCCATAATCCAGCAACCAGCGCTGATTCGCCGCCCAAGACAGGCTGATGGGCAGGAATGACGAATAACAAGTGGTTTCGCTCAAGCCGTAACCATGCAAAATCGTGAGCCCAAAGGTCTCGGCAAAGTCGCGCGCCAGCGCCACCGAGAGCGTACCCGCGCCGCAGATAAAGTGTCGGAAATGCGTCAAGTCGCGGCGGTTGACGCTGCCGCCAAATATAGTCTTGCCAGCCGCTTGCTCACGCATGCCATATTCTAGCAAGAATTGCAGCAGCGTCGGCACGACGCTCACGACATTGACCTTGTCCCTAACGATGCGCTCCCAGAAATGCGATACGCTGAAACGGCGATTCAATACTGTCGAGCCGCCGACATATAGCGGCGTGATGATCGTTACCAAGATGCCATTCACATGATGGATAGGCAGCACGCACATCATACGCTGGTTGCCGGTTATCGCCTGCCACTGGCTGATGCCAAAGGCGTCGACCAAAATATTATATTGCGTGAGTGTAACGCCTTTGGGGGTGCCGGTTGTGCCACTGGTATAAACCAGCAGCGCTTCGTCATCAAGCCGAGCAGTCTGCGCGCCAGCTTCGCCAAGCGGCAGGTCTCTGGATTTTGCGCCGGACTCATCGCCCAAAAATGTCGTAGGGCGGTTCTTCAGCGCTTCATAGAAGTTCAGGCAATCTGGGGAAGTCTGCGCGCCGACTTCAATGACTTGCTCGATATTGGGCGCGTCTGGGATGATTTGCCGCGCGCGCGCCATATATTCGCTGCGGACAAAACAAGTTTTCGCGCCGCTATCGCGCAAGATAAAGGCGATGCGGCGGTCGTCTTCCGAGACATTTTGTGGCGCGACAGTCGCGCCGATGACCCAGCAAGCGAAGTAAATCAAGACCGTATCGACGTGATTGTAGGCGATTGTCGCCACGCGGTCGCCGCGCCGCAAGCCCAGGTCCTCGTACATGAAATTGGCAGCTTGATGGACGCGCGCGTTAAATTCGGCGTAGCTCAAAGCAGAGCGATTGCCGTCCGCATCGTAGAAAATGAGGAAAGTCTTTTCCCCCGATGTTTTGGCGTGCAGGGAAAGCGCGTCGCGAATGTTGCGATAGGGGACCTTGCGCGCTTGCGGGGGCAAGCCGTCTTTTGTTTGCGCCTGTCGCAACATTGGCACTGTTTCTTTGAAAAAATCTTGTGTCATCAGCACATCACCTTGCGCGTAACAGTCATTTACACAGCCAGCATTATAGCAACTCGACTGCAATACGGGAACATTTTTTCGCATTCCAGCGTATGCTTGTAGCTATAGTAATGCGCCTTCGCGGTAGGCAATTGCTGCGAGCGGAAATGATTGCGCTGGACTGTATACAGCTGTATACAGCTATATACATTGTGGCAAGCTGCGCGCGGATAAGCAAAAGCGAGGACAAGAGCAAATGAGAAAACTCTGTGTGATTGGCAGCGGATATGTTGGTCTGGTAACAGGTGCATGCTTCGCCGATTTGGGCAATAGCGTGACGCTGGTTGACATTGATGCAGACAAGATCGCAACGCTGCAACAGGGGAAGCTGCCCATCTATGAACCTGGTTTGTCCGAGTTGGCGCAGCGCAACACCGTCGCGGGACGGATGCACTATACCACGTCATACCATGAAGGGCTGGACCAAGCCGAGTTTGTCTTCATCTGCGTTGGCACGCCCTCGGGCGTCGATGGCGAAGCGGACCTGCAATATGTGCGCTCGGCAGCGGAAACCATCGCGGAAGCCATGACGCATCCGCTGGTCATCATCAACAAGTCTACCGTGCCCGTCGGCACTGGCGACTGGACGACGGAGATCATCGCGCGCAAACAGCCCAAGCCAATCGACTTCGCAGTTGTATCTTGCCCCGAGTTCCTGCGCGAAGGTTCCGCCATTGCCGATTTCATGAATCCCGACCGCACGGTGCTGGGTTCCACAAATCCAGTCGCGGCGGAACGGGTGGCTGAATTATATGCGCCCTTGGACGCGCCAGTCGTGATTACCGACATCCGCACCGCCGAGATGATAAAATACGCTTCCAACGCATTCCTGGCCACGCGCATCAGTTTCATCAACGAAATCAGCATAATCTGTGAACGGCTGGGGGCGGATGTTACCGAAGTCGCGCGCGGTATGGGCTTCGATTACCGAATCGGAGCGCATTTCTTGCAAGCTGGCATCGGGTTTGGCGGTTCTTGCTTCCCCAAAGATGTCAAGGCTCTGGCGAATATGGCGCAGACCCATGGCATGCACCCGCAATTGCTGAACGCGGTCATGGATATCAACGCCTTTCAGCGGCGTCAAATCGCTCTAAAAGCGCGCGAAATGCTAGGTGGCACGGTCAACGAAAAAACCATCGCCGTGTTGGGATTGGCATTCAAGGAAAACACCGACGATATCCGCGAGTCGCCTTCCCTGACGGTGCTGCGTTCGCTGCTGAATCAAGGCGCGGCTGTCAAAGCCTACGATCCGGTCGCGATGGAGAACGCGAGCAAAGAGCTGCCGGGTTTGACGCTTTGCAGCGACTCTTATGCAGCGGCGCGCGATGCCGATGCCTTGTTGGTCTTAACGCCCTGGAACGAGTTCAAGCATCTGGATATGAGCCGCATTCGCGATGCGATGAAACGTCCCGTGCTGATTGACGGGCGCAATATGTATGACCCGACTGAATTGCGGAAAATGGGCTTTGAGTATCGCGGCGTCGGCCGCGGTTACAATGGCGCGGGCTTGATGGCAAATGGCGAGCGCTAGCCTTGCGCCGCGCCAGGGGATGGCACTTCGCTAAGTCTGGCGCGCGCAGGCAATTCGCTTAGCTGCGCGCGCACGAGCTGCCCGGCGGTGCCGCCGCGTCGGCTGGCGACGGCGCGCCCGCATTGACAGGCGATGGACAGGCAATCCGCCAGCGGCAAGCCATCAAGCCAGCCAGCCAGGAACCCGGCATCAAAGCTGTCGCCCGCGCCAATGCCATCGCCGCCAGCCGCGGCTAATGCAACAGGTTGTACCGCTTCTATTCCCTGCGACCAGGCGCTAGCGCCTTCCGCGCCCCGCTTGATAGCCAGAATGTCGACGCGCTGACGCAGATACCGCGCCGCCGCCGACAGCGACGCGCGACCGCATAGACGCTGAGCCTCCTGCTCGTTGGGCAGCAGCACGTCGACCGCGCGCAGCGTTTGTTCCAAGTCGATGTCCCAGGCATCGGCGGGGTCCCAGTTGGTGTCGAGGGAAATCGTCAAGCCCAGTTTTTTTGCCCGCCCTAAGATTTTGATGCTGTCGGGCAGCAGCCCTGTCTGCAAGAAGAGGCTGCCATAATGCAAGTGGCTTGCCCGCGCCAGCATGTCATCGCGGATGTCAGAGGCGGTCAGCGCATTTATCGAGCCCGGGTAGGTCAACATGGCGCGGTCCTCCGCTTGGACCAAATGCGCGGTCAAGCCCGTTCGGAGCTTCTTGTCCACGCGCATATATCGCGTATCAACCCCCGCCAAGGACAGGGTTTCGAGCATGAGTTCGCCAAAGGCGTCCGCCCCTACTGCGCCTAGCAAGGCGACCCGCAGACCGAGCTTGGCAGCTTGGGCGGCGAATATGCAGCAAGAACCGCCCATGACCAGGTCGTAGTCGGCGATAGTTTTTTCAACCTGGCCAAAACGCGGCGCGATGTCATCGTCGCGCAATATCAGGTCGACGCAGCTATCCGCAAATGCGATGATGTCGTATGTCTTGGTCATAAGCCGCAACTATATTCTGCATGCAGGCGGACGAAAGAACCCGCCGGCACGGGCTTTAGGACGGGATTTATACAGAATCGGCATAACCCAAGTTGCGCAGGCAAGCCAAGTTGCGTACTGCGCTTTCCAAGGGATTCATGCCGCGGTCGGGCAAAATGTCTTGCTCAATCACCGCCCAACCGTCAAAGTCCAGTTCACGCAGCCAATCCAGCAAGCCAGAAAAATCAACCGAGCCACGTCCCAACTCTGGGAAAACGTCCAATTCGACCGCTTTGAAGTAATCCCAGCCCTGCTCGCGCACAGTCCTTAGCACTGCCTCATCGCATTCCTTAATATGCAGATACTTCAGCCGCTCGCCCCAGCGCCGAGCGACGGCGACGGGGTCGCCGCCGCCGTACACACAATGCGCGGTATCCAGACAAAGGTTGACATAGCGCGCGTCCGTTTCGTTCATCAGGCGATCAATTTCTGCTTCGGTCTCGATCCAAGCGCCGACATGCGGATGAAAGACCGCATTTAAGCCATAGTCTTCAAGCGCGCGTTTGCCATAGTCCTGCGCATTGGCTATGAAGCGCCGCCAGTCGTCTGCGCTCATGCCGTCTTGGCGGCGGACGCGCCCGGCGCGCTTGGCGCGCATCGCGCTGCCAAACAGCGCGTCGGACAAGACCACCCATTGGCAGCCCATTTGCGAGAGCAAGCGGGTGGTAGCCATGGTTTCGTCGTATTCATCTTGCTTCGCCGCCGGGTCGACCAGGTTGATTTGCACATAAGCAGCCAGCAGGCTCAAAGCCAGCTCATCAAGTTCTTCACGCAGCATAACTGGGTCCTGCGGCAGGAAGCCGAAGGGTCCAAGCTCTGTACCAGCATAGCCCGCAGCGCAGATTTCGCGTAATACTTGCTGCCAAGGCGGCACATTGGGCGTATCTTTCATAATCACGCCCCAAGAAACAGGCGCGGAAGCGATTCTGATTTTCACCAAGTACTCCTAAATCGGATGATCAAATTCGCCGTCATCGCCCAGGATTTGGGCAACTCACGTGGTCGCATTGGTCGCGTGGGTCGCGTGGGTCGCGTAGGTCGCGTGGACACTGACCTCCGACACTGACCTCCGACACTGAGCTCCGTCACGGACCTTCGGCATTGCCCTACCAATAAAAACGCTGGCTCGCTCTGCCCGCTTCGCGTTCAGCGACAAGCTGCTTTGTCGTCTCGTCTTGCGTCACTTCCGCCCCGAAGACATCCCACCAGATGCCGGAGCGCGGCAGGCGGCTGTAGCGCTCAATCCGCGCCACAATCATGCAGGAGCGCTTTTCCGCTTTCGCTTGCGCTAGCGCGTCTTTGAGCTCATCTTCGCTTGCCACGTTCCAAGCGCGCAAGCCGATGCTTTCGGCATTTTTGGCATAGTCAATCTCGACGAAGTCGCCGTCGTCCAGTTTGCCGGTAGCGTGATTCCGTAGGCGGAACTCGTTGCCCAAGCTGTGCCCAACCAGCGCTTTCTGATGCCCGTGAATCGACTGAAAGCCATCATTTTGCAGCAAAATGACCGTCAGTTTCACGCCTTCTTGCATCGCCGTTTTCAGCTCCATAGGATGCAGCATGTAATTGCCGTCGCCGAGGAAGACATAGACTTCGCCGTCATGCGGGCGCGCCAGGCGAACGCCGATTGCCCCAGGGATATCGTAGCCCATGCAAGAGTTGCCAAATTCCAGGTGCAAAATGCGCCCAGCAGTCGCTTCAAAAAGTTGATGCAGGTCGCCGGGCGCGGTACCAGCCGCGCAGACCAGCGTATCGCCGGCAGCCATATAGTCATTGAGTACGCCAATTACCTGCGCCTGGCTCATGCGTTCATCGGGATGCTGCACATAGACCGTTTCGCGTTTTTGCCGCAGCCAGGCTTCCCTATCCACAGCCAGCGACTCGACGTAGCCCGGCTGCGGCTTGATGCCGGCGGCATGGGCGGCTACGTTAAGCGCCCGCAAGCTAGCGCGGGCGTCGGCAACGATTGGCAAAGCGCCCAGTTTATGGGCATGCGCGCCGCTGACATTGATGCTGACAAATTTGACATCGGGATTCTGCCAGGCGGAGTAGGACCCGGTGGCGAAATCAGCCAAGCGTGTGCCAATCAAAAAGACGAGGTCGGCATCGGCGGCGTATTTGCCCGAAAGCGGCGTGCCGGTATGGCCGCTGCCGCCAATAAGCAAGGGCGACTCCGCTTGCAGCGCGCCGCGCCCGGAATGCGTCTCGCCAACTGGAATCCCGAATCGATCAGAAAACTCGCGCAATTCCTGCCAGGCTTTGGCGTAATGAATGCCGCCGCCAGCCAGTATGTAGGGCTTGCGCGCAGACTTGAGCAATGCGACCGCTTCTTGAACCCGCCGCTTGTCGGGCTGGCGTCTTTCTACGCGCCAGACCTGCTTGCGGAAGAAGTTCAGAGGATAATCATAAGCCACGCTCTGAATATCTTGCGGCAAGGCAATGGTCGCGGGACCCGCGTCGACTGGGTCGCTCATCACGCGCATCGCCTCGGGCAGCGCGTACAAGAGCTGTTCGGGACGGCTGATGCGATCAAAAAATTGGCTGACGACGCGAAAACAATCCGTGACGCTCATATCCAGCGAAACGGGATGCTCGATATCTTGCAAGACTTGCCCCTGGAAACGCGTCGCGTAATAGTCCGATGGCAGCAGCAAGACCGGCAGCCGATTGATATGCGCGGTGGCGGCACCGGTAATCATGTTGGTCGCGCCGGGACCAATCGAGGTTGTGCAAGCGAAAGTCTGCATGCGCAGGCGCGTGCGCGCGAAGCCCGAGGCGGCGTGCACCATCGACTGTTCGTTGGTAGGCTGATAATACGGCAAATCGTCGCCATATTCCCATAGCGCCTGGCTCAAGCCGCTGACGTTGCCATGCCCGAAGATACCCCAAATGGCGGGGATGAATCGCTGAACCTCGCCATCGTATTCTGTATATTGCGCTTGCAAGAATTTGATTAATGCTTGCCCCATGGTCAAGCGCGCGGTGGCTTGGCGCTTAAATGGTTGAAAACTCATCGCCGTCTCCTCGTCTACAATTCTTGCAGCTTCTTCTCCTGCAGCTGCTTCAAAGCCGCTTCCGCTTTATTCTCGCGCTCGGCTGCGCTGTCAAGCTGCGCGAGGTCTTCCGCCAAACCGATATACGCAGCGGGGGTCAATGCCAGCAGGCGCTGCTTGTCCACTTCGGGAATATCCAAGGCGCTGATGAAATCCCGTATCGTCCGCTGGGTCATCGACTTGCCGCGGGTCAAAGCCTTGAGCTGCTCGTATGCGCCCGGCATCTGGCGCTTGCGCAGCACAGTTTGGATTGCTTCGCCCAGCACTTCCCAGGCAGCGTTCAAGTCATCAGCCAGCGCCTGAGGGTCAAGCTCAACTCGACTTAAACCATGCTCCGCCGATGTCAATGCCAAGAGACTGTGCGCGAGCGCCGCGCCAACATTCCGCAGCGCCGATGTATCGCTCAGGTCGCGCTGGAGGCGCGATACCGGCAGCTTGAGCGCCAGGTGCCCCAGCATGGCGCTGCTCATGCCTAGATTGGCTTCGGCGTTTTCGAAGTTTATCGGGTTGACCTTGTGCGGCATGGTCGACGAACCAACTTCGTCGGCCACCAGTTTCTGTTTGAAGTATCCCAGAGAGATATATGTCCACATATCACGGCAGAAGTCCAAGAGGATAGTATGAAAACGCATCAGCGCATGACAAAGCTCAGCCAGGTAATCGTGCGCTTCAATCTGCGTGGACAAGGGATTATAAGCCAAGTCCAGAGCCTCGACAAAGCGCCGCGTCAAATCCAGCCAATCCACCGCAGGATAAGCCGCGACATGCGCGTTAAATGCGCCAACAGCGCCGTTAAATTTCCCCAAGTAGGGCTGCGCCTCGATTTGCCTTAATTGGCGGCGCAAGCGATGAGCGAAAACATTCAACTCTTTTCCGACTGTTGTTGGTGCCGCCGCCTGGCCATGCGTGCGCGCCAGCATCGCTACATCGGCGGATTGGCGCGCCCAGTCATCCAGCAGCTTGACCAGGGCGCGCGCCTTGGGCAGCCAAATGCCGCGCATGGCGTCGCGCAGCATCAGCGCGTATGCCAGGTTATTGATGTCGGCTGATGTGCAGGCGAAGTGGACGGATTCGATAAGGTCCGACAAGCTGGTGCCGCGCAGCCGGGCTTTGATATAATACTCGACCGCCTTGACATCGTGGCTGATGAATGACTCGATTGATTTGATCTCCGCAGCCGCTTTGTCGTCGAAGCCAGCCGCCATCTGATCCAGGAGCCGGGCCTCATCGTCGGAAATAGCGCGAACATGGCTGATGCCATCATGCTCGGACAAGGCAATCAGCCAGCGGACTTCCACCAGCACACGATATTTCATCAGCGCCCACTCCGACAGATGCGCTTGCAGGGCTGTCGTTTTTTTGGCATAGCGTCCGTCAATTGGCGATAAGGCGCGCAGGCTCATCTTGAGGGTTTGGCTCCCTGAATGGCGTTCTTAACAAAACCGGATTGTACACTGATTTAGCGTATTTTTCCCCGTTCTTCTATTATTCGACCTTATTCGACCTGACTTTGCCGCGCAAGTCTCGGCATAATACCCGCAACCGCGAGTAATGATATTTTCTACGGAGTTGTAGACGTGCCCAGGCTAATCGAATCGACGCCGCTTTCTGATGGATTCCGCATGCCAGCCGAGTGGGAGCCGCACGCGGGCTGCTGGATGCTCTGGCCCCAGCGCCGCGATACCTGGCGCAATGGCGGCAAACCCGCGCAGCGCGCCTTTGTATCTGTTGCGCAGGAGATTTCGCGCTTTGAACCCGTAACAATGGGGGTGAATAGCGGGCAATACCGCAATGCCCGCACGCTGCTGCCGCCACAGGTGCGGGTGGTCGAGCTATCCAACAATGATTCTTGGATGCGGGACATCGGCGCGACGCACGTCGTCAATGCAGCGGGTGCAGTGCGCGGGGTAGACTGGCAGTTCAACGCTTGGGGCGGCTTGCAAAAGAAGATGTATTTCCCCTGGGACCTGGACGAGCAAGTCGCCCAGAAGATGCTGGAAATCGCGGCGCTTGATCGCTACCAAGCGCCACTGGTGCTGGAAGGCGGCTCTATTCACGTCGATGGCGAGGGAACGCTGCTGAGTACCGAACAATGCCTGCTGCACCCAAACCGCAACCCCGACTTATCTCGAGCCGAAATCGAGCAGCTGCTGTGCGATTACCTTGGCATCAAGCATATCATCTGGCTCAAGCGCGGCGTCTACGAAGACGAGACCGACGGCCATGTAGACAACCTATGCTGCTTCGCGCGCCCCGGCGTCGTCGCCCTAAGCTGGACCGAAGACCGCGCCGACCCGCAATATGAACGCTCAGCCGAAGCGTACGAGCGCTTGCGCTCGGCAAGGGACGCGCGCGGACGTCCCCTGGAAATACACAAGATTCATCAGCCGCGGCCGATGGTCATGACAAAGGAAGAAGCCGCGGGATTGGATGTCGTGGCGACGTCAATCGCACGCCCGGAAGGCGAACGGCTGGCTGGCTCTTATATCAATTTCTACATTGCCAATGGCGGCATCATCGCGCCGCTGTTTGAGGACCCGCATGACCAAGCCGCGCTGCAAAAACTGGCTGAATTGTTCCCGCATTCCAAAATTATCGGCATATACGCGCGCGAAATTCTTTTGGGCGGCGGCAATATCCACTGCATTACGCAGCAGCAGCCATCTGGCGCAGTCCATTCTCTAGCATAGGAGCGGCAAGATGTCTGAATATGTTATGGTCGAAGTTGAATTCAGCGACGATCCAGATATTGCCGATTTGTACGTCAATCAGATTCTGACGCAGGCGGAGACAGAAGTTTATGCCAGCGCAAAAGCGGGCGACGAAGGCTCGCCCCTGGCGCAGATGCTCTTCGCCGCGGCTGATGGCATCAAAGCGTTGACGATTGCCGAAGACTGCTTGACCATCACGCGCGATACCTTGTTCCCGTGGGAAACAATCATTGACGAGGTTCGCGACGCCTTGCGCGACTGGTACTTGTAAATGGTACTTGTAACGGAAGCAGGGATAGGGCTGGCTAGCTTTCGTTGGCTGAAGTCGCCGCGCCAGCTTCTTTTTTTATCACAGTTGGCTGCGCCGCTGGCGCGCTTGCGCCAACTTGCCGGAACATCGCGTCGACATGCTGCTCGTTGCCGCCCTCGAGCACGGAAAGCATCTCATTCGCAGACATGGCGCTATAGTCGCGCTTGCCCTTGGCAATAGACACGCGCTTGATGACCCGCGACAAGGCGCGCGAATCGCAAGCCGAGCAGCTTGGCTCGGCCGCATCATAGGCGCTATAAGTTTTGAAGCTCAGGCTGAATGACTGCCCGCAGCTGTCACAGCGAAAGTCGTATTGTGGCACCGCGCTACTCCGATTTAACTTAAGCGCGCCGCCGCGCCGCTTCAGTTTGGCTCATGTCCGGATGCCACTCGTCCATCAGCGCGTCTTTGCGCCGGGTAGCGATCCAGCCGCCCAAATCGCGCGCGATGCGCTCCAGCATTTTGGGCTGCGCCCAGGTCGCCGTATCAACTTGAACAGCCACCGCGCCAGCCTCAATATAGTCGCGCGCGTCCTGGGGCGAATGGATGCCGCCCGCGCCGATAATCGGGATTGCGTCCGCGACTTGACGGCGCAGCCGTCCCACGATGCGCAGAACCAATGGCTTGACAAGCGGTCCATAAATGCGCCCGCTCACCAAGCGACCTGTGTATTTGTCCCTGGCGGTGCCGCGCGGGGCGGCGCTCACGACTAGGGCGTCCGCGCCGGCTTCGACGACCGCCGCCGCCAACTGATAGGCTTCGTAAAATGGCAGCCGCACCAGCAATGGTTTTTCGATAGCGGCGGCCGCGCTGACCAAGCGAAAGGCTTCGTCTTCGTCGATATCGTCATCCAAGCCCAGTTCGATGCCAGCAACTTCGTCAAGGTCCTCTAGCAAAGCGCCAGCATGTTTCATTTGCCGCGCGCTCGTGCCGACCAAGTGCAGCAGAACCGGGATAGGCAGCCTAGCCCATACCTGGCGGTTTTGCTGAATCACTCTTTTTAAGCCCGGATTTGGCAAGCCTGTGTGCACCAGGATACCGCCCGGCAGCGGCACAATCCTAGTCCCAGAGGCTGGATTCCAGCGCTCGATGGTTACGGGGTTGGTGATAATTGCGCCCAGTTTTTCATAATCAATCAGGCGACGGTAATTATCGCCGAAGCCGACCGTTCCCGCGGCTGGCATGACCGGCGTCGACAAAAGCAGGCTAGTTTTCCCGGGGCGCGCTATTTCGACAACCATTGAGTACCTACGTCAATTATCGAGAAATAATGCAGTCAAGTCGAAGGCGGGACCATCAACGCACTGCAATTTGGACCCATCTTTTGAACGCAGCATACAAGCGAAACAAGCGCCCACAGCGCAGGGCAATTGCCTTTGGAATACGCCAAAAATGAAATTAGCCGGCACATCGTTGCGCCGCTGCCGCGCCAGACGCAGTACATCGGCAAAGTTACGCAATTCCTTGCCCGGTCCCACCGCAACAAACACTTGGTCCGCCCAGCCCAAGGTCATCACCATATCTTGCCAGCTCAAATCGTCCTCGGCTTGCACGATTTCAATCTCCTCGGGCAGGTGGCTGCTGTCATATTGGCGCGCCGATCCCATCATGACCATGGTCACGCTGGCATCGTTGGCGAGCAGCGCCGGCAGCATCATCAACAGCGATGTCGGCGCGCTATCATAAGCGACCAGTAAGATATTGCGCAGTTTGCGGCGGAACTTAAATGCTTTGCCAATGGGACCCATCAAACTTAACAACTGGCCAGGCTGATAGCTTATCGCCGCTGGCACCTCGACGACGATGATGTTGCTGTTCAGTATTTCAACCGGGAACCACAGCTCGCGCAGATAAGGATTCCAATGCTGTATCTCATAGTCTTTCTCTATGCGCCGCGCCAAGACCGCCTGGCCCGCGAGCATGGATGACAGAGACTTGTCCACCGCCAGTTCCAGCCGCTGGAAGTCGCGGCTGACCCGTCTGATGCGTTCAATATAGGCTTGTGTATCTTTCATGCCAATATCTTGGTCTGATCAGAACTCCCTTAGCAACATTATAGTCGCATCATGGCGGGAGGACTGCCGCAAGCGGCTGCAATTGAAAGCGCGCTTGGCATGCTCATCAGAGATATACCGAGAGCGCTGTTCCTTTGAATGCGATTGACTGTGATTGAATGACTATTGATGCCTTTGCATGTCTTTGCATGATTTGAAAATGTAGCGCCAGCTCAGGCATGGACAAAGCGATAGAGTTCAAAGGGTTTTTCGCCAGCCTCGGGCAGGTGCGCGACCAAGACAAAGCGTTCATCCGTCTCTTGGCTCAAGTAAAGCGCGTCCAGCGCCGGACGCCCCGGCGGCATCATCAGATAATCAATCTGATAGCGCCGCGCCAAGTCCAGCGTGTCCGCGCGCGATGCCAATGGTGTCATGATTGACTCGTATCCAAAATAGCTAAACACGTAGGGGTCTTGCGCCATCAGGCGCAGGCGGCCGTCGCCCGTGAGGTCCGGCAAATCTGCTAGGGTCTCAATCAAGACGCCGATGCTGTCATAATAGAGATTGGCTTTTGCCGTCTCTTCACGGACAAATCCATAGCTGTTGGCGGCGAGCCAGAGCAGCAATATGGCGGCGACGCCCAGCCTCGGCAGCGGCTTTAGCAGGAAATGCTCCAGCGACAGCGCCGCAAATGGCAATAAGAGCGGCAAGACGCTCAAGAAGGCTTTTTCGAAGCTGCCAGCCTGGCTCTTCAGCGGCAGCAGAATTGGATATGCCAACAATATGCCCAAGAGCCATAAGAGCGCGGGCAAGGCGCGCAGCAGCCGTTTTTTCTCGCGCCATCTAATCATGAGCCAGAGGCCAGCCGCAACCGCGGCGAATAGCGGCAGCGTGAAAGAATCGACAATTTGTTTGCATGCGGCCAAGAGTTCGAAAGCGCGCTTTGCTAGAAGCTCGGCGAGCGATTGACGCTGCAGCATGGATTCCAGCGTTATCGGCAAGCCATAGGCATAATGGTCGCTATGCTCGACCATGAAGAACATGTGGCTGGTTTCCGCTGGTCCCAGCATGTTTAAGACGCTCAGATTACGCAGCAGCCAGGGCGCGACGGTCAGCAAAAAACTAGCCAGCAGTGTAATAATCAAAGCAGCGGCTGCGCGGAATGTCATGCGCTGTTCCGCCCAGATTAGGCGCAGCGCGGCGACGGCAATGTACACGGGCAATATAAGAATCGAGTCGTTGCGCGTCAGATATGCCAAGCCAGCGGCGACGCCGCAAAGGACCATGAAATAACGCTGCCCAGCCCGCAACCCGCTGTTGAAGAGGAGCGCGCTCAAGCAAAGCGCAAAGGCATTCAGAATCGTGGTATCTGTTCGCAGCGAAGCATAAAGCAAATCGGGCAAGAATGCAGCGAAGGCGGCAGCAATTAGCGCGGCGCTTTCCGACAGAGCAAGCTGTTTTGCGGCACAATAAACCATTAGCGGCAGCAGCGCGCCAGCCAGCGCAAAGATGAATAGGGCGGCGCGCGCGCTTTCACCAAATAGCGCTATGCCGATGCCCGCTGCCGCGCCAGCAAGCGGCATCCAGTGGTCAATCGGATGGACTATCGCATGTTCATTCGGATAGACATTAGGATGTTCATTCTCATGTGCGCCATCGCTGGCTATGTTGTTGTAATGCCAAAGGTAGTCGATGGTGAAACCCTGCCCGCCAGCCAGGCGCGCCCCCAAGTTGTAATAGTGGACGGGATCATGCAAGCCTGGATTGTGTACAAAAGCGAGCAGCGCAAGCCGAAAGAGCAAACCCGCGACAAGTATCGTCGCTAGTTTGACGCGGGGCGCTTGCTTGAATTGATTCATCAGTTCGCGCTGGACTTGCGTTATCGGGCTGCCAATAATACCATGAACCAGGATGCGACCCTATATCAAGTAGCTGCTATGAAGCGCATGCGAGGCAAACCCAATCATTGGCTGTGGCTGATTCTTTTCATAGGACTGCTCTTGCGCTTGTTCTATGCCAGCGACCTGCCAACTGTGCTGCTGTTTCGTCATGGCGGCGGCGGGGACAGCGGCTGGTACCTGGCAAACGGAGCCGGTTTCTTCAGCGGCCAAGAACATGGATATATACGCGGCATCGCCTATTACATATCAAATTTGCCCACCCCGCCCTTCTATATCATTTTCGCCGGCATATTCCAGACATTCTTGCCAAAGCACGAATCCGTCGTGCTGATTCGCATCGTCCAGTGTCTTGTCTCGGTCGCGACCGCTTATCTTGCCTTCCGAATTGCCATGACGATCGTGGCCGACCGCCGCGCCGGCTTACTGGCAGCCGCGCTAGTCGCATGGCATCCCGCTTTCATCGTCGAAGCGAACGAGATCGCGACCGAGACCTTTTATATTTTTTTCATCGTCATGGGTTTATGGCTGTATATCGAATATGTCGTATCACGGCAAAGCGCCAGTCACCGACTGAAGCTCTCAATCAATCAGGCTTTGGTATTGGCCGCGCTGGCATTTGGCATGGCCAGCCTAACGCGCGCGGTGGCGGCGCTATTTCCCTTGGTCATCGTCGCGCATCTGTTTCTGCTCAATCGTTACGACCGTTACGAACGTTACGAACGTTATGATGGGGGGACCTCTGCGCAGACTGATAGGATGCCCGATAGATTAGCCGATGACAGAATGCGCTGGTTGACAAAAAGTCTGATGTTTTTGCTCGTATATGGCGCTTTGCTTTCCTCTTGGACGATACACAACCTGCTGCTTTGGGACCGCTTCGTGATTCTCAGCGACCAGTTGATGCCGGCGATTTGGCGCGCGGCTGTAACCAACGACGGTTCGCCAATGGAAAATGACGCGCTTTTGCTGCGCGACGCCGCGACACCGCTTGACGAAGGTTGCGAAATTGACTGCAAATTTCAGCACGAGCCAGAAACATTTCTCAAGCAAATCCAAGCCAGCATCAGCGAAGACGGCTTGGGTTATGTCTGGCGCCGCTTGGGGGAATTGGGCGAATCGATTATCCAGCCGCACGGGACGGTCTCATTTGGCAACGTCAGCATCAGGGAAGCCGCCAGAGATTGGCTGCAAAATGACCGCAGCGCGGAGGGCTTGAGACAACTGACGCGCAGTGAGGGCTTCGCAATCAAATTGGGCATTTGGGCGCTGCATAGCTTCGCCCTCCTATTTGGCATGGCTGGCATCTGGCTGACGCGCAGGTCCTGGCGGCAAAGCGCGCCCCTAGCGGGCTTCTTGGTATATACTATTCTAGTCCATTTCATCGTGCTCGACGCGCCGCGCTATATGTTTCCCAACGAAATCATCTGGATTATTTTCGCGGCGCTGGCAGTTTCAATTATGCTCCCGCGCCACAAAGATTTTTTGACGCACAGCCTGCCATGAACTTACTCATCGCGACCGGGAACGCCGGCAAACTGCAAGAATACCAAGGCATGTTTTCCGTGCTTGACGCGAGACTGCTGTCTTTGCAAGACTTGAACCTAGGCGCAATTGAAGTGGCGGAAACTGGCAAGCGCTTTGAAGAGAACGCCGCGCTCAAAGCCAATACCTTTGCCCGCCTCTCGCATCACTGCGCGGTGGCGGATGACAGCGGCTTGATGGTCGACGCCTTGGATGGCGCGCCGGGCATCTATTCCGCGCGTTATGGCGGCGAGCAGCTAAACAGCGCGAGCAGACGCCAAAAGCTGCTGGAAGCGCTGGCAGGCGTCGCGGAAGAGCAGCGCGGCGCGCGCTTCGTTTGTGTGATTGCCATTGCCGATCCGCGTATTATGGAGACGGTCTTGGTACGCGGAGAATGCCGCGGCCGAATCGCCCTGCGCGATCATGACGATGGACAGGGCTTTGGCTATGATGCCGTCTTTATCCCGGCCGGGTACCAGCTCACTTTCGCCCAGCTGCGCCCCGAGCTGAAAGATGGGCTCAGCCATCGCGCGCGCGCCGCGCAAAAGGCGCTTCCCATCTTGCACGAAATTTGCAGCCGACCGCTCTAGGTGTATAGTTTCGGATTATATTGGGGCAATTGTATCAGAATCCAAAACTGGCGAATATAATTTCAAGCCGGCGAATTGTAGTGGCGGTACATGGGACTCTGTTGAAATACTCGATTTCCCCCACCCCAAACCCGTTCGCCATAGAGATGGCGAGGAGGGGGCGAGGTCACGTAGACATTGACCTACGGGATGGGGGTGTTTTTCAACAACGACCATGGGGCGAATCCTGGCTCGCAGTGTCGGCCGGCACTAACCGTAATTGAGCCATTTTGATAACCGAGCGCAAGTAGGCAGCCAATGAAAATCTATACCAAAACGGGCGATAAGGGAAAAACATCGCTCTTGGGCGGCGAGCGTGTGCCAAAGCATCACGCCCGCGTCGAAGCCTATGGCACGATTGACGAGTTGAACGCGGCGCTGGGCGTGGCGGTCGCCGCGCGCCCCAGCGAGCCAATCGAAGAGTGGCTGCAAACAGTGCAGCGGCATCTCTTCCATCTCGGCTGCGATTTGGCGACACCGCCGAATTCCAAAGCCGCCAAGTCAGATTGGTTTGTGCCCATCGAACCAAGCCATGTCAATTGGCTCGAAGAGTCGATCGACGGCATGACCGCGCAGCTAGCGCCCTTGCGCAATTTCATTTTGCCCGGTGGGACGCCCGCGGCGGCGCAGTTGCAGGTGGCGCGCACAATCTGCCGCCGCGCCGAACGCCAAGTCGTCGCGTTGCAAGAAAAAACCGCGCTCAATGAAAGCGCGGTCATCTATATCAATCGCTTATCCGATTGGCTGTTTACCTTGGCGCGCTATGAAAATGCCTTGGCTGGCGAATCCGAGCGCAAGTGGTCGCTCAAATCTTGACACTAGAAGAATATGCCGGAGGTGGGAGTCGAACCCACACACCCGAAAAGGGTACCCGAGTTTGAGTCGAGCGCGTCTGCCAATTCCGCCACTCCGGCTTGCGATTGCACAGTGTACGAAACAGCTAAGGCAAAGTCAATAGCAAACAGCGAGAATTCAGGGCATTCGCTTTAAGAAAAATCACCACAAAAGCGCAACAAACACATAGTTCAAAGCAAGTATATTCCCGCCGAGACGACCATGACGCGGATAGCCAATTTCTGCCCAAGATGCGGCGGCGCGTTGACGCGGCGGTATCATAATGGCCGCCAACGTCCCTTTTGCCGCAGCTGCGATGCGCCGATTTACTTCGATCCAAAGGTCGCGGTCGTCGTTTTCATCGAGCGCGCCGACGAGGTCTTGCTGATACGGCGCGCGGTAGACCCCGGCCAAGGCAAATGGGCGCTGCCGGCTGGGTTCGTCGACTATGACGAAGCGCCCGAAGACGCTGCCCTGCGCGAGACCCTGGAAGAAACCGCTTTGCAGGTGCGTATCAACAAACTCCTGGCTGTTTTCCCCAAGAAGGACGAGGGCTTGGCTGATATCGTCATCGCCTACAGCGCCACCATCCTGACTGGCGAACTATGCGCCGGCGACGACGCCGCCGAAGTCGGCTGGTTCAGGCGCGACAGCTTACCGCCGCTGGTCTTTTATCCTTCGATTCGGCTGACGGAGCTGTGGCGGGCGGGGAAATTGCAGACCTAAGCACCGCCGGGGCTTGCGCAATATACAAGCTCCAAGACCCAGCGCGGCAAAGAATGCGCCATCAGTGAACCAAGAGTGAATCAAGCGGACGCGTCAGGTCCCATGCCAAGCAAACGCATGAGGCGCGCGGCAAATGCCGAGAAATAACTGTAGACGATGGCAGCGCTGACACGGGTCGCGTTGCGGGAATCATCCAGTGATTTGTAAATCGCGCGCGCCTGGCTGAATTGACGCCGAGCGCTTGCGAAATCCCATTGCGATTGGTAAACCGCGCCTATCGAATATAAGCAGAGCGCTTCGTAAGCTGGGTTCTGCGCCGCGCGCGCGCGCTCTGTGGCTCTGTCATAATAGGATATGGCGCTGTCGAATGCCTGTCGCGCTTCTTGCAATTGACCCAGCAAGCGCAAGGTAAGCATCTCGTAAGGTTTGTGCGCGATATCTTGCGATAGCGCCAGCATTTGATCAATGTATTTTCGCGCTTCGTCGAAGTCGCGCGCGCCAATCATGGTTGCGCCCAAGCTGTTCAAGCGCATGAATTCGTGGAATATCGCCTCCATGCCCCGGGCGACTTCCAGGGCGATCAACTGCTGCTCCAAGCCCTTCTCGAAGTGCTCGCTGTCCTGCGCTAGCACCAGCCCCTGCTGACCAATAATGACACTTTCCAGCAAGCGATTTTTTATCAATTGCGCCTTCTGCAAGGCTATCAGCAAGCCGTCATTGGCTTTCCCAAATTGCCGCGCGCGGATGAATGCGTTTGACAGCATCAGAATGGCGCGGGCTTCTAGCCCTGCGTCATTGAGTTCGCGCGCAATATCAATCACCTTCCAAGCATGTTTGCTGGCATGGCTGGGCTTGGTGGCAATCTCGCCCAGCCCCAAAAGTGATTGCGCGTAGCGGCGCATATCGCCGGCGGCGACCGCAATCTCAAGAGCGGCGTGGTAATCATCAGAGGCTTCCATGATTTGGAAATAGCCCTCGCACGCAATGCGCGCCCGCGCCAGCAAGCCGTCAACCATCAAGCCGCTGGAGCCAAGCTGCCGCGCCAATTCGATCGCTTCGTTGCTGTAATCGCGCGCGAAGTCAAAATGCCCCAAGCAGCACTGCGCCTGTGCCAAACCCAAAAGCGCGATGATCTCGATGCTCGTCCGCTGCCCGCGGCGCGCCATCGTCAGTTCAACATGGCAGCGATCTAAGATTGCATTAAAACTGCCAGCTTTCAGCAATTCGCCGATGTCATAGCGCAAGCTGTCGGTTTTTGTTGGCATTGCTCCGCCTTTCCATCCGCCTTCCATTAAGAAAAGCCATCCTACAAATTATACGACATTTCTCATATATTGATGCAAGATAGCTAAAATGGCTAAAGGGCAATCGCATCAATATAATGACTGCTGAATTGGCGCAAATCTAAACTGCATTGACTACTGCCGCTCGGTGGTAGCGATAGGGACCCAGCCATGCCGCGCTCGCAGGACATTCCACGCCTCTTCGTCGCATCAGCGTCGCGTTTTATTAAATTAGATAAGGCAACGTGACGCAGCAATCGAGTACAATCAAGTCTCATCAAGTCTCATCAAGTCCTGTCAAGCCCTATCGAAGCTAGCGCTCAAGCTCGTTTTTCGCGGTGCGATATTTTGCGCATGACACCCGCCAGGGCGATGGTCAATTCCATAGACCGCTGCGGCAAGAAGCGGCTGAACCAAGCGAAGAGGCGTCTTTGCCGCGCTTCGGGCGGGTATAAAGCCGCCGCACACTGAAAATGATAACCGGCTCCACCGCGATTGCCGAGCTGCCACCAATTAACCGCCAAGACATGATGGCGGGCAGCCAGCTTGCGCTGGAAGTCTTGCGCGCTCATGCAGCGTTCCCAGCCATAAGCGCGCGCGTTCTCCACCGTTTTCAGGCGGCCAAGCGCGCCCTGTAAGCGGTCATCGGACAGCATCGCGCCGTGCATGCGGCGATAGACCAGGCGCTGATTGATGCCGTAAAACTTGTGTTTTGCCGCCAAGCGCAGGAAGAGGTCCCAGTCCTCGGCGCTGCGAAAATTTGGGTCCGCCTCGAATCCGCCGACCGCGCGCAGGACCGCCGTCCGTATCATGGTAGAGCTGATTAAGATATGGTTGCCAGTCAGGCGCAGCATCTCGCAAAATATGTCATCCGAAAAACTCGGGAAAGGCGGAGTCACGAGGGGGCTGCGGCCGTCGCTGGCAACAAACTGATAATGCGTATGCACCACATCAATATCTGAGCGCTGAAGGAATAGGCGCAAACAGATTGCTATCTTCTCTGGCGCAAGCTGGTCATCGGCATCCAAAAAATGTATGAATTCGCCGCGCGCTTCTTGAATGCCGCGGTTGCGCGCAATCGCCGGACCTTGATTGCGTTGATGGATGTAGCGAATGCGCTCGCCATATTTTTTGCGCAGGTGCTCGCCGCTGCCGTCGGCGCTGCCATCGTCAATCACGATGATTTCGCAGTTTGAATAGGTCTGGGCGAGGCAGCTGTCGATAGCCTCGCAAACGAAGTGTTTGCGGTTGTAAGTCGGAATTATTATGCTAACCAGTGGCTTGTTTTCCATCAGCTTGCCAGGCAAATAATCAATAATCGAAAATAGAATCAGAGCAATCGCATAATTTTCTTCAACATAGACGCTCGGCGGCAGCGATAATGAAATAGTTTGCCTGCGTCACGGTCCGATAGTAGCGCTCCCGCCTATGGTGCCGGCTAACCAGCCCAGCGCGTTGACGGCTGTTTGCACACGCCACCAGCGATAGCCTTCGTTGTCGTAGGGGCCGGCGATGATGGCGACATAATCGCCAACAAAAAGTCCGCCGATAATCGCCTGCGCTGTCGATGGTCCCTGGCGCAGGTTTAAGTTGCGCAAGGCGCGTAATTGCTGACCCGGATAATACTCGCTGTTTTGGATGACCGCGGCTGGAATCGCTGCCGTGCCGCTGTTGACCGCGCCGAAGCTGGGATTGCGCGTGAGCGCCGTGCTGTCCGTGATGAGCCCGCCGTCAACGTTCACGGTATATTGTCGCCCATGCACCGTCAGGACCACTGCGCTGCGGTCGGCATACCAGCTTACCGATTCCGGCGCGGCGGCGCCTATGGGACCAGAAAGCCGCGCCCCCGCGCTGTTATACAGCGATAGCGGCGCATTGTCCTGCGGACCGCCGGGCCGACCCAAGGCGACTATCTGGCCATTGGGCCGCCGCACAGCGTCTTGCAGCCACAAGCCCACAGCCGAAGCGTCAAAAATTACACGCTCGCCGCGCAAGTCGCTGTTGACTTCGCCGATTATCACGCGGCCATCGGCGCGGCGGCCGCTGACAACGATGTCACTGCCATCGCTGTGCCAATGGCCATAATCGTAGCGGAAGAACTCCGGCGCATTCTGCGCGTAATTGGCGTCGCGCCGCGCTTGTACTAGCGCCAGCGCCTGCCGATTCTCCGCTGGCAGCTCTAGGGTGAGCAGCATATCGCTGCTGCCGCGGATGGGCGACCAGGCGACATCGATTGTCTTCCAGAATTGGGCATTGCTGCGCCTGACAAGCGAACAAGTCAGGTAGCCGCCTGTTACACAGTCGCGGATTACCGCGTAGGTCGGGTCGGTCGGGGTTTCGCGGGCTGGCTGCCAGAACCAGACCCCGGCATTCACAGTGTCTTGTCCGGGCGGCGTATCGATGCGGAAAGTGAACTGCGCGCCATCGGCCGACCAATCAATCTCCACGACACGATTCTTATTTTGCTCGCTGCTCGCCACCCCAAAGCCCTCATGGAAAGGCGAGTATGACATCGCGACTTCGCTGGCAGCGCCGATGGGCCGATACCATAACATGCCCGCCATATCAGTGCGCAAATAACTGTCCGGCGCGGCGGGATTGGGCGAAAAGAGCGCGACCCCGCCTTGAAAGGTCAGACCTTGATAGTTGAAGGGCTGGCCAGAGCTGACATCGTATTGATAGGCTGATGCGCCGTCGGTACGAATGGACACCGGCGCGATGACCGGCGGCGGGATTTGCGCAAGGATGAGATCTTGGCGGACGGCAACGGTCGGTTGGAAGCGCGTCGGCTGCGGCGTCGGCGTGAAGGTCGCCGCGCCAAACCCGGCTTGAGCAGTCGCTGACGCTGGCGTGCTGGCAGGCAGGCGCTGCACGCCTGGCGTCGCCGTGATTGGGAAAGCCGGCGAGGCGACCGCTGCCGTGACGGGCAAGGAGCTTGGCACCGCTGTCCAGGTCGCGGGCGCGGGCAACTGCGGAGTCGGCATTGCGATAAGCCGCGCCAGTTCGGTCGCGTCAAGCGTCGGCAGGGGCGTCAAGCTAGGCGGGAGCGTCGCGGCATCTGTGGCGAGGACCGTCGCGCTCGCCACAGCCGTTTCGGTGCCAACAGCCCGAATGACAAGCTCTGGAATCGCAGTAGCCGTCGCGCTGGCTTCGACTGGCGCGGCGGCGGTCGCTGTCGCAGTCGGCGTCGAGGTCCTCGGCAAGATTTTGGTGGGGCTGGCTCGGGTCGTCGCCGTCGGCGCGGGGGCTGGGGTCAATGTCGCGGTCAGGCTAGGAGTAGGCTCGGGTGTTGCAGTGGATGTTGCGGTGGATGTTGCAGTGGATGTTGCAGTGAAAGTAGGAAGCGCCGTGTTGCTTGGCGGAATCGTCTCCGTAGCGCTGGGGGCTGGGCTTTCGGTGTAAGTAGGTTCATGAGTAGGCAAAAGCGTAGGCGAGGATGTCGGCTGGTCGGTTGCAGTCAAGGTTGCCGTGAGAGTTGCAGTGGATGTTGGAGTCTTTGTATCAGTTGGTGCCGGAGTCCTGCTCACCGTAGGCGAAGCTGGCGCGGTGGGCGACGGCAGTTTTTGGGCAACATTGGTCTCGGTGGGCGATTCCGGCAGTTGAGTCGCTTCCGGGGTTCTGGTTTCGATGGGAACCAGCGTGAGCGTGACTTCGGGGCGGCTCAGGTTACAAGCGCCAACTGCCAGGGCGACGGCGATGTAACACAGGCACCTGACAATGCGCAATTCAAGCTCCAATGGTCTCGCTGCTGGAATGTCCTTCGATTATAGCAATCCTAGTGGGATTTGCAGCGCGCCAAGCAACCGAGTCTTGGCCGGCGCAATGCAATCAAAAAAGGCGCGCCGAGCCAAACGATGTAGCAGGCGCGCCTTAAAGTTGTATTGCTCTGTGACGCTTAGGTCTGCAGCAGCGTTTCCAATTCGGCATTTAGGCTCGTTTCGTCCAAAACCCCGAACCATTTCTGCGCGATTTCGCCATCAGCGCCAACCAAGATGTATTGCGCTTGCGCGGTAATGCCCAACTGTGCGCGGGTGCCATCATGCGCTGAGTCATCCAGGTCAAGCGCCACGAATTCGATGCGATCGCTAAAGGTCTCTCGTAGCCCGTCCACGACGGGCGCATTACGCCGACAAGTCGGTCACCAATTTGCAAAGGAATCGTAAAACGTGAATTGAATGACGGACTCTACAGCTTCCAATTCTGCTTCTGCTGCGGACATATCGGTATGCGCGTCTAAGTCAGCGTCTTTCGAGTCGCCATACAGCATGGACGAAATTGCCGAACAGCCACTCAAAAGCAGCGCCGAACCGAGCAAGAGCGCGACGAACTTTGCTATTGACTTCATACACCCCCCTAAATCTGATAAACACGGACCATTAGACTACCATGATATGATAACAGAATGCTTAACAATTGAAAAAGCGCATTGTGTCGATGTGTCGATATTACCCGGCTATCGCCCGATGCCAGCCACGACAGTAGAGCAATTCAGGCCTCTATTCGCGCCAGCTAACTTACTGCAGGGACTGCTGCGCGAAGGTCAATTCCGCGCGCCGCCTGCGGAAAGTGAGCGGCGGAGCGATAACATGAGTCTGGTAATGCCGCAGCAGTATTTCAAGGTAGTCGGCAAGCGGCGTATACTCGATTCCCAAAATCTCTTTGCTGCGGCCATTGTCAAGCGCGCTCATCCAGCGTTCGCTGAATGGCGAGCAATCCGGCAAGAATCCGTTATCCTCCAGTGCCTTGCGCTCGACGCGTAGCAGATGCAGCTCGACCTGCAAAATTGAAGCCATCAGCGCCAAGAATTCATCCAAGCTTAGGTGTTCATCTTGGGCGATGTTAAATGCCTCGCCTTTTCCCGCGCCGGTGTTGATTAGATGTCTGATTGCGGCGACCACATCCAGCGCGTAGACATGATTCAGGGCGAAATTTGGGCTTCGCGGCACAAGCAAAGCGCCGCCATCGCGCATACGCAAGAAATAATTATGCAGCCTGTGGAACTGATCGCGCACGCTGTTGACCATGGGCAAGCGCAAGGAGGTATAGGGAAACTTAGAGTGTTCCCACTCGCGACGGAATTGATCTTCGACTTCGCGCTTTTGCAAGCCATAGCGCCATTCTTCATAAGCGTAGGAATGAACCGAAGGCGCGTCAATCACTGGACCTTCGTAGTCATCTTCATGGAATGGTCGCGCGAGGTCCTCGCGGACCAGATAGACCTGACCGGTGCTAATGACAATGTAGTGCTCAACATTGTCGCGGAAGATGGCTATGGCGGATTCCGCTTCCTCTTGACAGAACATGACAAAGTCCACAACAACATCAAAGCGCTTCGCCAAGAGCGCGCGGCGCAATTGCTGGCTGTCGCTGCGGTCGGCGCGCAGGCGATGAATGGAGCTGGGCAATTCGTCCGGGGTAAGCCCGCGGTTGAGCAGGGTCAAATCGGCACCGCTTTCCGCGAGCTGCTTCGCCAAATAATAGCCCATGTTGCGGGTGCCGCCGATGATGAGGATCTTTTTCGACATAAGCTGCGATTCCAATTCAAGAACAAAAGTGTTTTAAGGGAAAATGCTGGCTGCATCATTGCAAATTATTGTACCAGCAAACTGCAAATCTGTCGGTTCTGCGGTCATAGCATTTGCAGAAAAATGACGGCGGCTGACATGATGCGAAATCACCCAAATTTTTCAGCGCCGGGGCGCGGCAGTAAAGCAAATAAACGATTTCAAATCAATATATGAATGGAATTGTAGGGGCGAATATTGCTCCGGCGCATGGCTTTGTCGCTTGACTGAAACAGAGATACTTCTGCGCCACGGTGGACGATAAATCCGCTGCAAAAGCCCTGCCCACTTCGCCCTTGCGATGGCAGACGGAAAATCAATATAATACGCTTCTTGTAGCGGGGCCCTGTAGCTCAATTGGCAGAGCAAGCGACTCTTAATCGTTAGGTTGGAGGTTCGAGTCCTCCCAGGGTCACTTTGGCGATTTTCTCCCCAGCCTTGAACCGCACAGCGCAATCGCGCCTGTCTTCTGTAGGCGCGGCATCATATTAGCCGATGGCGCGCTTCAAGCCAGCAAGATAAGCCATCCGCATGGCTTTGCTCGGCGTCGCTTCCGGAACCATCATCTCTACGCCGTGGAACATCCCGGCGAAGACATGCAAGTCGGTCGGCACGCCAGCCGCCATCAGCCGCTGCGCATAGTCGATATTCTCATCGCGAAATAAATCTTGCGTACCGACTGCAACCAGCGCGGGCGGTAGCCCCCTCAGGTCTTTGGCGCGCGCGGCGGCTGCGTAGGGCGATACCCTGTCCCTGCCATATTCCTCGCCCAGGTACATTTTCCAGGCTTTGAAGGACACATCGCGGTTCCAGGTTGTCGGGCAAGTGTCTTCGCGGCCCGAGGGCGTATCGTGCTTGTCGTCAAGCATGGGATAGATGAGCAGTTGGAAGGCGACATCGGGACCAGCCTGGTCACGATTGTATAGCGCCAAGCCCGCGCTCAAGCCACCGCCGGCGCTGCCGCCGCCGATGGCGATGCGCTCGGCGTCTATTCCCAGTTCGGCGGCATTTGCAGCCATCCATTTAAGCGCGGCAAAACAGTCGGCGATACTTTCTTTGTAGGTCGATTCGGGTGCCAGGCGATAATCCACCGAGATAACCGCGCAGCCGACATATTCGGCGATTTCAACGCAGCGGGCGTCATCGCGCGCCAGGCCGACGATGTAACCGCCGCCGTGCATCCAGAGCAAGCCGCCGCGCGCTTCCGCGCCAGGTGGCTGGTAGATGACAATGGCAATCTCGCCATCGCGTCCGGGGATGGTCCTCTCTTCGATGCTAACATCGCTGGGCGGCCGGTTGGCGCGCATGGCGCGATTGAACGCTTCCGTCATCGCGCGCGCTTTGGGCGGGTCTGCGCCGACGGCGATATAGCGCTCGGCTGGCATGAAGTGGATCGCGTGGGCGATTTCGGGGTCAAGTTTGTCGTAAAAGGACATTGCCGTAGCTCCAATCTCATTTGGATCCATAGCTTGAAAACTTGTCTGTTTGCAAGGTGCCAAAACAAGGTCAGCCGATTGCGCGCTTTAGGGCATTGAGGTAGCCCAAGCGTATGCGCTGGCTGACGCCAGCCATAGGCGCAAAACCCTCCGCGCCGTGGAACATGCCAGGATGGACCTCAAGCTGTGTTGGCACACCTAAGTTGAGAGTTTAGCCCAATTCGTAAAGTGTGCCAAAAATGTCATACTTCCCGGCAGGGTAGCAGCGTTAAATTGATAGCGATTGACATGATGCGAATTCTACTAAATTCACCACAAAGGCGCAGAAGTAAGACAAAGTTAGTCATGCGAAACGCGACAATTTAGGAGCGACTCTGTGCCGCCCAAAGATACAACAAAATTATCGCAGGCAATTCCCAGGGTGGAATATTAATATAGACTCTGGGGGTTAATTTGCTCTGGTCGATTGCTCTGCCTAGGTTTAGGACAACTAGCAACTTTAGGGCATGAAAGCTATTATACATTTGGTGATTGCGCGAACAAATTCACTTGAAGCGAGGTAAGAAATGCTGTTTGAAGTCTTGCTGGAGTTCCCGCCGAAGATTGCTTTTGGTCTCTTCACAGGCGAGTATACGCGCTGGGGCAGTGTAATCCGAGAAGCGGCAAGTGGACGAATTGTTGCGCACCTGCGAGAAGGCAAACAAATAGCTGACGATGCAGAATTTGCCAGCAATTTTCTGCAATCCGCTATGCAATTTAGCAGTGGCAATGCGACAGGCGCGTTGAATCTAACTGCGACGGCGCTTTCGCATCGTCAAATTATGACACAGCTTATGCGTCTTCAGACGATTGTCGGCACATTCGGCCTTATGGATCTAGGCCTGTCCGCAATCTCATTAGCAATTATGTTGGATCGTATGAAAAAGCTCGAAGAACTGATTCGCGACCTGTATAAACTTGTGTCGCGAGAATTTCGTAACGATCGTGAGGCAAAACTTAGCGCAGCCATGGAAGCCGCTGAACATGCCACCGAAATGGACAAAGCTGAAAACCGCGAGGCGCAAGCGCGTTTTGCCATCAATGCGCTCAATGAGGCTCGCCCACATTTATGGCGCGACGTGACAGCGCTTTATGGCAGCGCCCCGACGCCAGAGAACAATCAACTGATGCTAGACAATCTTCTGCAAACCATGTGTATAGATTCCGCGCTCATAAAATGTTATTTGTCAATCGACGAGTTGAAAGTGGCAAAGACGAAATTAGCAAAGAAAATTGTCGAGTTCGACAGTACTACTCGCTGGCTCGTGCACAAGTGTTTAGGCGACCGCCGGGCAGCATTCTTCCATCATAAGGCTGTGTCCGACGACGACTTCTATCGCTATATTGCCGTCGAGCAATGGCTAAGGGGTAAGGGCGACATCCTCGCCGAGTTAGTCTTGGCTAATAGACAGGACTTTTGGAATAAAGAAGTCCTTGATAGTAAAGTAGGTGCCTTCAAAGGGAACACGGCACTTATGCGTCTACTAAAACAGAAAACAAATGACAGTGAAAAAGCGTCTAGCCAACAGACCGCGCTTGGCCAAGCCGAATTGTTAATCGAAAACCTGGAACGCATGCGCGGGTTCAAAGCGGAAATCGAAGCCATAGAAAGGCTTGGGCTGTCTACGAATGAGTGGCAGGCCGAGATTGACACCGCGCTTGACGAAGCCGGCCTCAAGCTCGCCGAGCACGACGACTACGTGCTGCTTGTCGATAAGGACTGGCTGGATTCGCAACCGGACGCAACTGTTGCTTGAAATGCAAATTATTAGCGTAAATATAGGATTGAAGCTAATATAGCTATGCGTATCCGATATTTGTATGTATCTGCAAGGGTGACGCTTGCTTCGGTGGGCGAGCCAAGGTCGCTGTTGAAAAACACCCCCATCCCGAAGGTCTATGTCTACGTGACCCCGGCCCCTCCTCGCCATCTCTATGGCGAGCATCCCCAAAATGAGGGAAGGGGAGCTTGCTGAACCGTAATGAGCTGTTAAAGCCCCTCCCTCTTTGTGGGAAAGTTCGCCATAGAGATGGCGAACGGGTTTGGGGTGGGGGAAATCGAGTATTTCAACAGAGTCCCAAGGCTCTCCCCTACAGCCATCCGGCAATTTCATACAGTTCTTGAGTGTAATTTCTACATTTAGCAATGAAGGCAAACCATGAAAATCACAAGAATCGCCGCTTACCAAGTTGACCTGCCGCTGCATGAAGGCAGTTACAAGTGGTCGGGCGGCAAGTCGGTCGAGGTCTTCGACAGCACCATCGTCGAAGTCGAAACCGACAGCGGCATGGTCGGCTATGGCGAAGTCTGCCCCTTGGGTCCCTTTTATCTGCCCGCCTATGCCGAAGGCGTTCGCGCCGGCATCAAGGAGCTCGCGCCGCATCTGCTGGGCAGCGATCCCCGGCAGCTCGCTGTCTTGAATCGGCACATGGACGCGGCGCTCAAAGGGCATCCCTACGTGAAGTCGGGCATTGACATGGCTTGTTGGGACATCCTGGGGCAAGTCGCGGGCTTGCCCGTCTGCGAATTGCTCGGCGGGCGCTATGGCGCGGACTTTGTTTTGTACCGGGCGATTTCGCAAGAAGCGCCCGAAAAAATGGCTGAAAATGTGGCGGGATACCGCGCCGAGGGCTATCGCCGTTTTCAATTGAAGGTCGGTGCCGACCCACAGCTGGATATCGAGCGCATCCGCATGGTGGCGGATTTGCTGCAGCCCAGCGACAAACTCATCGCCGACGCCAATACCGGCTGGCTCATGCACGAAGCGGCGCGGGTTGTGCGCGCGGTAGACGACGTCGATGTCTATATTGAGCAGCCTTGCCTGACTTATGAAGAATGTCTCTCGATTCGTCAGCGCGCGTCGCACCCCTTTGTACTGGACGAAGTGGTCAACGACATCGACATGCTCTTGCGCGGTCATGCCGATAGCGCCATGGATGTCGTGAATATCAAAATCAGCAAATTTGGCGGCTTGACCAAAGCGCGCCTGGCAAGAGATCTCTGCGTCGCGATGGGCGTCGCCATGACTATAGAAGACAGTTGGGGTGGCGATATCACCACCGCCGCCATCGCGCACCTGGCGCATAGCACGCCCAGCGAATTCTTGTTCACCGCCACCGACTTCAACAGCTATGTGACGGTCAGCGCGGCGGCAGGCGCGCCGCAGCGCGAGCAGGGTCGCATGTCCGCTTCCGACGCGCCCGGCTTGGGTATCAAACCGCGGCGCGACATCATCGGCGCACGCCTGGTCGATGTTCATTGAGCTCACCGAGACCAAGCCGGGCATTTGACGTGGCGCGCGACCTGAACATCGAAGATGCGGCGCAATTGCTAGACTACTTGCGGCAAAAGGACTGTATCGACGCCAGCGATACTCCGCGATTCACCACGCTAGCGGGCGGCGTTTCCAACCGCGCTGTGTGGCTGCAATTCGAGCACAAGCCCGACTGGGTGATGAAACAAGCGCTGGCGAAGCTGCGCGTGCAAGTTGATTGGTTCAGCGCCCCGCAGCGCATCCAGCGCGAGGCAGCCGGCTTGACTTGGCTGGGCAAAATCATCCCAGGGCGCGCGCCGGAGCTAATTTTTGTGGACGAGTGCAATCATATCCTGGCGATGTCGGCAGTTCCCCAGCCGCATGAAAACTGGAAAACGCTGCTGCTGCGGGGAGAGACCTCACTCGAATTAGCGCGAGAATTCGGGCAGCTGCTGGCGAAAATCCACAATGCCGCTCTTGTGCACGTGCCAATTCAAAGCGCCTTCGCTGAGCGCCGTTTCTTCGAGGAATTGCGGCTGGAACCCTATTATGGCTATAGCGCGGCGCAGGTCCCCCAGGCGCGCGCATTCCTCGAACAGCTCATCCAAGCCACCAGCCAGCGCCTGCTTGCCTTAGTCCATGGCGATTACAGCCCGAAGAACGTACTGGTCTATGACGGTCAGCTCATCATCCTGGACTTCGAAGTCATTCATTATGGCGACCCAGCCTTTGATATCGGCTTCTCCATGACGCATTTCTTGAGCAAGGCGCATTTTCTGCCGGCGCATCGCCGCGCCTTCATTGAGATGGCGCGGACCTATTGGCGCGCTTATTCGACCGACCTGGACGCGGAACTGGCAAAAGACATGCAGCCCATCGCCGTCGCGCACAGCTTGGCTTGCCTGTTGGCGCGCGTGGCGGGCCGCTCGCCCTTGGAATACTTTGACAAGCGGCATCGTGGCCGACAAAAGCGGATTGTTCTGGAATTGATGGGACGGGGCATCGCCACAATGCCGCAGTTAATTGAATGTTTTCGTGAGTATTTGGATAGCTACAATGAGCCAAATTAAAAGCCTGTCGGCAATCGAAATCCTAGACAGCCGCGCCCGCCCGACCTTGCTGGCGCGATGTGAATTGAGCGACGGCAGCGTCGGGCGAGCGTCGACGCCTTCGGGCGCTTCGACCGGGGCAGCCGAAGCGCTTGAGCTGCGCGACCGCGACCCGGCGCGCTACGCGGGCTTGGGCTGCTTAAAAGCAGCTGAAAACGTCAACCTGCATATCAACCGCGCTATCGCGGGCAGGGACTTCGCGTCGCAAGCCGCGCTTGACCGCTGCCTCATCGACTTGGATGGCACGGAAAACAAGGAGCGCCTGGGCGCAAACACCATTTTGAGCGTCTCGCTGGCATTCGCCCGCGCGCAAGCGGCGCAGCGAGGCTTAGCGCTCTATCGGCATTTTGCCGAGATGGCCGCCACAATCCCGCGCCTGCCGCAGCCGATGATAAACCTGTACAGCGGCGGCAAACACGCTGGGCAGCAAGTGGCGATTCAAGATGTACAGGTTGTCGTGCCCGGCGCGGTGACCATGCAAGGAACGCTTGCCATCGTCGCGGATGTTTTCCGCGCAGCTGCCAAAGGACTGCGGGAAAAATATGACATGCGGCTTTTGACAGCCGACGAAGGCGGCTTGGCACCACCATTCGACTCTTCGCGAGCGATGTTTGCCGAAGCGGTGAATGCGATTGTTGCGGCTGGTTATGCGCCAGCTGACGAGGTCGCGCTTACGGTTGATGTGGCGGCGTCGCACTTCTATGCAGATGGGATGTATCAGTTGGACGGCGAGCGATTGGACAGCGCGAGCATGGCGCGGCGCATCAGCGCTTGGCAGCGCGATTTCCCCATCATCAGCGTTGAAGACGGCATGCACGAAAACGATTGGCATGGCTGGCGTAATCTCGCTGAGCGCTTGCGCGGAAAAGCGATGATTTTGGGCGACGATTTGTTATGCAGCAAGCCAGCGCGCATTCGGCGCGCCATCAAAGAAAAAGCCGCCGACAGCCTGTTGCTCAAGGTCAACCAGATTGGCACACTCACAGAAGCCGCCGAGGCATTAAGCCTAGCGCGAGCAGCCGGCTGGCAGGTGGTCATCAGCGCGCGCAGCGGCGAGACCGAAGACAACTGGCTGGCTGATTTGGCAATCGGCTGGGCCGGTGATTACATCAAAGTCGGTTCAATCACGCAGTCGGAACGGCTGGCAAAGTACAATCGACTGCTCGAGCTGGAGCATTACGCTAGCTTGACATTCTAAATTGGCAATCGTACAGGAGCAAGGCGCATGAAAATCCGCGACATTCTGGTATATGAAGTTAGCGCCACGCGCGCGCCGCAACCAGGGCGCGAGCTTCAGTCTATGCCCTTGAACATATATCCCGATGTGGAACATCCCAACCCGCCCAACAAAGCGACGCCGGGGCACATCAGCGCCCTCTACGTCGAAGCGCAAAGCGACGATGACATTTCCGGCATATTTGGTCCCATTGATCGTCATCAAGCCTTTGTCATTCTAAATGACCTGCGCGAGTTCTTGATTGGGCGCGACGCCCTGGCGACGGAATACCTCTACGACCTCATGTTACGGCTTAATCGGCATGGTCGCTCGGGATTGTTCATGACTGGCGTCAGCGCCATCGACTGCGCGCTGTGGGACTTGAAAGGCAAAGCCTGGGGGCAGCCAATTTATCGGCTTTTGGGTGGGCCCACACGCGCCGCTGTGCCTGCTTATGCCAGCATGCTCGGTTTTTCTGTTGAGCCGCAGGCAGCGGCGCGGCGCGCGCAGGAAACCAAAAACAAGGGCTATCAAGCGCAAAAGTGGTTCTTCCGCTATGGTCCCAGCGCGGGCGCGGATGGCATAACCAAGAACATCGCTATGGCGCAGGCAGTGCGCGCGGCAGTTGGTCGCGATTATATGCTGATGTTCGACGCCTTCATGAGTTGGCATGTGAGCTATGCGAGCAAGATGCTGCAAGCGCTGGAAGCTGTCAATCCCACTTGGATGGAAGAACCCATTCCGCCCGAACGGGTCTCCGAGTTTGTCAAACTGAAGGCTTCGACAACTGTGCCAATCGCCACCGGCGAACATGTCTACACGCGCTGGCAAAGCAAGGAACTCTTGGTTAATGGCGCGGTCGATTATTTGCAGAACGACCCTGATTGGACCGGCGGCATCACAGAATTGGTCAAAATCTGTTCATTGGCTTCGGCATTCGAGGTGCCTGTCGTCGCGCATGGACATTCCTTGCTGTCGGCGCTGCATGTCGCGGGCTCGCAGTCGCCAGCGGCTGTGCCAATGGTGGAATACCTTATCAACCATCAGCCAAACAAGCAGTTTTTCCACCGTCTTCAATACGCGCCGCAAAATGGCTCCATCAAACTGCCGCAGAAGCCTGGGCTTGGCATCGAGCTGGACAAAGCGAAAATCGAGAAGCGCGTGGCAATCGGCTTTTAGACGCGGCTCTCCCTTGCGCTAGAAGCCAGCCTCTTTGTCGACCTGATTGCGCAATGGCAAGTTGCCCGCGAGCAGCCGCTGCAAGTTTTCGTGGAAAATCTCGATGACGTACTGACGTTCGTATTGTGTGCCGCCGGCAATATGCGATGTGATAAGCAGATTCTCCACATCCCATAGATAGCTGTCGGCTGGCAGCGGTTCGGGGCGCATGACTTCCAGTGCGGCCGCTCTTAGGCGCTTTGCCTGCAATGCCCGCGCGACCGCGTCTTGATCAACGATGCCGCCGCGCGACATCGCCAGCAGCATCGCGCTTGGTCTCATCAAAGCGATCTTCTCGGCTGTAATCAAGTTTTCCGTTTCTGGCGTCAGCGGCAATGCAATCACCACATAATCGGACACGCGCATGAGCTCGTCGAGGCGGTCTGGACCCCAAAGCTGGCTGACGGTTTCTGGTTTGGGCAATGCCCGTATGTCAATTGCCAGGATATTCATGCCGAAGGCTTTTGCGCGTGCCGCCAAGTGCTGTCCAAACGCGCCAAAGCCGACGATGCCCAAGGTCATGCCGGTTAGCTCTATGAGAACGGGGCGCAATTCACTCGCGGACCACTGATGCACCTGCTGCCGGGCGACGCTGGTGAGCAAGCCGCGGTTGAAGGCAAGCATCGTTCCCAGCGCGCTTTCCGCCAAGCCCGGTCCATGCGTGCCACTGGCGCTGGTCAGCAGCAGATCCCCAGCCGCTAAATCCGGGATGCTCAAGTATTTGTCGACGCCAGAGCTAGGCGACTGAATCCATTTGAGCCGCTTCGCATCTTTGAATAAGCTCGCGGTCATGCTGCCGACAAAGACTTCGGCTTCGCGGATAGCTTGATTCAAATCGCCGACCTGCGGGCAATATTCAAAATCGACAGTTGGAAACTGTTTGCGCAGGTCCTGCAAGGATTTTTCCAATGACATGATTGTCGGTCCAAAAAGCACTTTCACTCGCAGTCCTCCCCATTGTCTCGGATTGCATCAGATTGAATTTGGCATCATAGCCTTGCTATGTTTTACAGTACGCCATAGGTTTTGAAGGCGACTTCGGCGCTCATGCCTTTTTCGATGGCTGCTTGCACCAGGTTTTCGGTGCGCGCTTTTTCGAGCGCCAAAGTTAGCGCTTCTTCTTCGACCGGACGCGGAATCACCAGGACGCCGTCGCGGTCGCCAAAGATGAGATCGCCCGATGTGACGCTGGCTTGTCCAATCTCGATGGGAATACGGAAGTCCAAGACACGGCTGCGCGCGCCGGAATCTTGCGCGTAGCAGCCGCGTGCAAAAGTGGGGAAGTTTTGCTGCAGCACGCCGTCGGTATCGCGCGAGTAGCCGTCCAGGACCGCGCCGCGCGCGCCAAGATAGCGGGCGCGGGTGGTCATTATCTCGCCCCAGGTGGCGTATTCGGGACTTCCGCCGGCACAAACGTAGACCTCGTTGGGCTTGAGATCATCAAGGGCGCGGAAGAGCAAGCCAAAAGGCATGCGCGACCAATCCGATTGGCCGTCCATGATGCCGCCGGGGTAATCCGCAGTGAAGACCGTCATGGCTCTGCCCAAGACGCGCATATCGGCGCGCAGCGGCTGGATATAGGGCGGCAGAAACTGATGCCTATAACCGAGTTCGTCCAGAATGTCGCCGATTACAGCGACAAACAATTCAGCCTCAATCATCTCAAAAAGTTCTTCGTCGCTTTTCCAAGCAGTCGTCATCGTCTTCCCTTTCGCCAATATAGGTTCGCCAATATAAGCAATTTATAGGCAATTTTCACCGGCGGGCGCTCTGTTTAATTCCAAGCGGCGCATTCGCGGCTGCGCCTAGAGCCCTATCGTCAAACCGCCGTCGGCTACAACTGTTGCGCCGGTCATAAATGAAGCGGCGTCGCTGACCAGAAACAGCGCGACATTTGCCATCTCTTCCGGCTTGCCGACCCTGCCCAAGGCATGCAATTCACCCCATTCTTCTATCGCGCCGTTTGGGTCCTCCGGGCTAAATGTATCGGCCGCGAAGCGCAGCATCGGCGTATCAATCGAACCGGGGCAAAGGCTGTTCACGCGGATGCCGTCTTTGGCGTGGTCCAATGCCATGGTGCGCGTCATGGCAATCAGCCCGCCCTTCGAAGCGGCGTATGCGGCGACATTAGGCTGACTTTGCAGCCCCTGCACCGAAGCGACATTGACGATTGCCCCGCCGCCGCGCTTGACCATTTCTGGAATACAAAATTTGGCAGCCAGATAGACCCCTTTCAAGTTGACCGCGAGCGTGCGATCCCAGGTCTCTTCGTCCGTATCAAGCACCGTGCCATAGGTTTGGATGCCGGCGCTGGCGACCAGATAGTCAATGCCGCCGAAATGCTCAAACGTGGCAGCTGCGATGCGCTCGGCATCACCGCCACGCGAGACATCGGCGAGCACTTCCAGGCTCAATCCGCCCGAAGTCTCAATTTCGCGCCTGGTATCGTTGAGCGCTTCGGCATTAACGTCAACCAGGGCGACGCCCGCGCCTTCGCGCGCGAATGCCAGCGCAGTCGCCCGGCCGATGCCGGTTGCCGCGCCTGTTACCACCGCGACTTTGCCTGCAAATCTCATCTTCATCTCCCGTCCACATATATAATTAACCGCGTCGCTCGCGCGCCGAGGCAGCTTGTTGCTTTGCGCGAGCGCGACATTCCGCTACATCCCTAGCTGCTTATCGCTGCCACCAAGCGACTGACTTGGGCAGCGTTCAATCGTTGTATAGTTGTATAGTTGTATAGTCCTCATCCTCAATTGCATTCTTGTATATTCTTGCAACTGCAATCTTGCAGCTATTCTACCGCAAAATGCCAGGGCGCAAAGCGCCGCGAACAAGCTAGAGCCAGCTCAGCAGATTATCAGCGTGGGGCCTGTAGCGTGCGTTGACACAGCCCTTCGACACATCCATTCGACATAGCCCTTTGGTGCTTAATTTCAGTCAGAAAATGCTTAATGTGAGGAAGCGATTTTGCCGCGATTGCCCTGCCCACGGGATTCTCGCTGTCTGCATGGTAGCCGCAAAGTCGCCGCAAAATGTCGCCCAAATAAATCGCTAAATTTCTGTGTCGATTATGTGTCGACTGAAAGAAATTGAATTTGGCGATTGCTCTGGCGGAGCGCAGTTTTCAACTTCCGCAATCAGTGGATATCTTCTAAAGTAGAGTGCGCCGATAACCCGCCCAAGCAAACTCATGGCAATCGCTGAACAAAACAGCCGCAATGTCTTCAACATTAGCAAGCCAGCCAGCTATCGCTGCCAGGTCTTTCACTATCATCGCAAACTATCGCGCTTATACCTGAGCGTGTACAAGGGTCAGCGCAATCAACCAGCCATCTACATCCTGTTCTCCGATGTCGCTTATATTGAAGCGCCAATGAGCTGGTTGGGCGCGGAATTTAACATTGCCGACAAGCAAGCCTGCCTTGAACTCATGATAGACCTTGGCTTGGTCGGTCCAGCCATTCGCCAATTCCCCGACGCCTACGCCTCCATCAGCGACTATGCCCGGCTATACACGGTCAGCACGCCGTACAGCGTCATCCGCATCATCGCCAGCAGTGGCACTTTGCTGAAATCAATCCCGCCAGAGATTCAGTGACCATGCGGAAATCGTCTTATGCGCTTGTAAATTGCCTATAGACGGGCTTCATGTTAGAATGCGGTAGCTTCGGCAACAGAAGCCTGGTTTAGCCACCGGAATCCCTTGAACAGCCGATGAAACACCCCGCGTCAAAAGCGCCCGATCCCTATGCCGCCAAGCCTTCATTCAGCGTCGTCATGCCATGCTATAACGAAGTTAACACTGTGAAGGACATCGTAAAGCGCGTCCTAGACGTGGATATTGTCGATGAGGTGATTATCGTCGATGACGGCTCGACCGACGGCACGCGCGAAGTACTTGCGGCGATTGAAGCCGAAAAACACAGTAAAGTTAAGGTATATTACCATGAACGCAATCAAGGCAAGGGCGCGGCGCTGGTAACTGGTTTCAAGCAAAGCAGTTGCGAGGTGATCATTATTCAAGATGCCGACTTTGAGTATGACCCGCGCGAATACCCGCAATTGCTTAAACCGATACAAGAGGGTGTCGCGACCGTTGTCTATGGCTCGCGCTTTTTGGGCGGTACCCGCAAAGCCATGAACTTTTGGAACATGGTCGCCAATAAAGGTTTGACACTGATTACCAATATCCTCTACAACGCCATCCTCAGCGATATGGAAACCTGCTACAAGTGCTTCCGGCGCGAGGTGGTGGAAAACATGCAGATTCATGCGCGCGGCTTCGACTTTGAGCCGGAGTTCACCGCCAAGGTCTTGCGGAAAGGCATCCGCATCGTCGAGGTGCCAATTTCCTATTATGGACGCGAGTACGACGAAGGCAAGAAAATCAAATGGACGGACGCGCCTATCGCCGCCTGGACCCTGCTCAAATACCGTATTTTCCGTTGACCTGCGCTGTGGCTAGCCGCGCAAGGCTCACATTGGACCTATGCGGTCGCGCCCAGGGTAGAGCGTAGAAATGGTCGCGTCGAAGGCGCGCTGAGTCATGTCGGCGCGTAAGGCAGCGGCGCTGTCCAGGTCCCACAGATTGCGGAACTCATGCGGATCTTCGGCCAAGTCGTACAGCTCGCCGATGCCATGATTGTGATAACGGACGATTTTGTAGCGGCCGTCAAAGAACATGGTCGCTCTTGAATGATCGGGCAGGTCCAGCGCGTCAATATACTCGCAACGAACATAGTCGCGGTGCTTCGCTGGCCTCCGCGCGCCAGTCAAAATCGGCAGCAGCGACGACCCAACCATGTATGCAGGCGCGGGCAAGCCGATTATGTCCAGCAGGGTTGGCGCGATATCCGTCAGCTCGACCAAAGCGCCGCTGCGCAGGTCACTCAAGAAGCGCCCGGGCGCTGACCAGATAAGCGGCACCCTGACCAAGCCTTCATAAAATCGGCAGCCTTTCATAATGAGGCCGTGGTCGCCCAGCATTTCGCCATGGTCGCTGGTGAAGATGATGACGGTATTTTGGCGCAGTTTCAGCGCGTCAAGCGCCGCGATTATGCGCCCGACTTGATCGTCAATCAACTTTATCATCGCGTAGTAGGCGGCGATTAAGCTCTTGGCGTCGCGCGCGCCCACTGTATGCTCCTCTGTCAAGCCGGGCGTCGGCGACTGTGCCAGAATCGGGCTATTGATATCGAGCTCGTCTGGGAAAGCCGCTCTTGATTGGAAGTCGATACCCGCAAGTTTCCGCTGCTGCGCCAAGTCGCTTTCACGGAATAGCGGCGGCTTAACCCGCGCGGGGTCGAAGAGCGCGCGATAAGCCTGTGGCGGATTGAATGGCGGATGCGGATCGTATATGTTGACGCTGGCAAACCAGTTGCGGTCGCGATTGTCTTCGATAAATTGAATCGTCTTTTCGGCGCACCAGGTCGTCTGATGGAGTTCGGCTGGCAGTCCCGCTGGGTCTTGGTTCAGTTCGCTCAAATCCGCGCCCTGGGAGCGGACCCAATCGGCATAGTCATGGCCAGTTTCCCAATCGTCGCGCGGCGCGTGGCTGTATTGCCAGAATGAATAGCCGTCGTCGGCGCGCGTTTCGCTGCGCCCATAGGCGCTGGTTAGGTGGAGCTTGCCAATCAATCCACAGACATACCCACTATCGGCCAAGATGCGGCTAATCAAGGGCGGGAAGTCCGGGAAGCGCGGATTGCCATTGCGATTGACACGCAGAGAGCTGGGATACATGCCGGTGAGGAAGCTCGCGCGGCTGGGCGTACATACTGGGCTTTGACAATAGGCGCGTTCAAATGCCAAGCCCTGGCGCGCCAATGCGTCCAAGTTCGGCGTCGAGACTGCGCTGTTGCCCAATGCCGCGATGCTGTCATAACGTTGCTGGTCCGTGCAAATCCAGAGGATATTGGGTTGTTCGCTAGCCTTCATGGGCTGACGCTCCTTGCTCGCATAGGGGTAAAATGACTAGCGCTTTACCCTAAGCGCGCGTGGTCGAACAAGGAGCCCTTTGCCTTGGCAAAGGGCTCTTGCATCCGGGTTGACCACATAAGCCGCATTCTGTCCGTCCAAGACGTGGGAATCATCTATCTGGGGTTCGCCGTTGCCGGCGACCTCTAGCGGCGCACCCGGCGCTTTCTGGGGAACGGGCCGCTCCACTGCGCCTGCTTCGCCTTGCTCCCGATGGGGTTTGCCTGGCCAGCGCCATTACTGCCGCTGCCGGCGCGCTCTTACCGCGCCCTTTCACCCTCGCATCAATGACGATGCAATCTGCTCTCTGTTGCACTTGCCGTCAGGTTGCCCTGCCCGGCCCTTAGCCGGCATCGTCGCCCTATGGAGTGCGGACTTTCCTCGACAAGCTCTTGACCTGCCGCGATTCCCTCGGTCCACCCGGATACCTCATTATATAACATTGACCGCCAACACCGCCCTTAGTCGCAGAGAAAAACCATGAACTTGCCCCGATTTTGTGAACTCGGTCATACCAAGAAAATAAATTGCATCGGTCGGGGGATTACGACTTGTCCGTTGCTGACAGTTTTGTGCCAAATGCGGGACAATTAACAGTGGGCGACTCACAGGACGTTGTTGAAATACTCGATTTCCCCCACCACAAACCCGTTCGCCATCTATATAGCGAACTTTCCCATAAAAAGGGAGGGGCTTTAACAGCTCATTACGGTTCAGAAAGCTCCCCTTCCCTCATTTTGGGGATGCTCGCCATCTCTATGGCGAGGAGGGGCCGGGGTCACGTAGACATAGACCTGCGGGATGGGGATGTTTTTCAACAAAGTCCACAGAGTCGCCCCTACAGCCGTCATTTAGGGCGGAAATCAGTTCAATTTACGCAAGTTTTAGATTGACTTTCTCACTAAGTTGGGCAAGGTGCAGGTGGATTGGAACGAAATTGGTGAATTTGAACCAGGAGCGGACAAGCCTTTCAAGCCCATACATTTTCGGATTCGCATCGCGTTGTTGGATTTACTTCCGTGCATTTGCGCTTAGTTTTGCTTTACAGCCTCGGCAAAATAACTTAAGCTAAATCCACCTGCACATGAAGGTCGAATCCAAATGAACGCAACCGCCGCTATCGGGAACCAGCGCAGATTTAAGCGCTGGCGCAGCCCAGTCTCGCTTGGGGAAATCGCTAGCGTTTTTGCCTGTATTTTGGTCTTGCTCTTGCCCGTGCTCGCGCTTGAGCAAGCGGGCTGGCCCATCGACCTGAATATCGTGTTGCCAGTCCTCTTTATTGGCGTCTTCATAGGCATGTTGCTGGCAAACAGCCGCTTTGGCGGGCTGAGCTCGCTATTCATCAGTTTTCTCTATGCCCTCGGCAGCATACTATTCGTTTCTGCATTCATGCTCGAGATGCCTTCCCTAGAAGGCTTAAATTATGTACTTGACAGCTTCAGGGAATGGGTCATTGACGCCCTAAGCGCCGGCAACAACCCAGACACGCTTGTCTTTAATCTGATGATTTCGCTGCTCTTCTGGCACTTTGCTAGCCTCGCCACCTGGTTTATTTATCGCACTGACATCGTATGGTTCGTCATCTTCCCGCCGGGGGCGATGCTATTTACAGCTATGGCGCTGAATTCCAGCAGTGAAACACTGGATGGATATCTTATCGTCTTTCTTTTGGTGTCGCTGTTGCTAATCGCGCGCTCCAACTTAAAGAACCGCGCGTGGGAATGGTCGCTTAGCGGCATCCAGGTACCATCCATTGTGCGCCGGCAATTCGCCGTCATGGGCATTGTTTTATCGCTGCTGGGACTTCTTTTTGCTTGGACTGTGCCGACGCACGGTCTGCAAGAACGCCTTGAAGCATTTCACGAGTTTCTAAATTCCGACCCGATGCATCAGTTGAGCGAGGCTTGGAGCCGCCTCTTCCCGCCAATCGAAGGCGATGGTCCCAGCACAACCGACTACTATGGCGCTGACCAGATTGAACTTAGGGGACCTGTCAATTTGAACGACGACGTTGTTATGCTCGTGGACGCGCCGCAGTCGCGCTTTCGATATTATTGGCGTTCGCGCGTATTTGAACGCTATGTCAACGGGAAATGGTCGCCTTCCGCGGATTTGCGCATCACGGACAGGTCAACTCCGCTGGAGTTGACCATGAACAACGAAGCGCTTGGTATTCGCCGGCAAGCGGTCACGCAGCATTTCACCTTCGTGGACGCCAACTCGCGCATTTATTACGCCGCGCCACAGCTTGCCAAAATTGAGGCCCCCGGGCGCATCGACCTGATCTATACCGACAAACCCGCAAACACCTCGATGAATGTATCGGTTGTGCGGCCCCTGCGCGTCATGCAAAAGGGCGAGACCTATACCGCAACCAGCATGCTGAGTGTCGCGACGGCGGATGAGCTGCGCGCCGCCGGCACAGACTATCCCGATTGGGTCAGCGGAGCAAACCTATATATCGGGCAGCCCAATGCGCGCATATTTTATCTGGCACAGCAGATCGTCGCCGATGCCGGAGCGGTTACTGCTTATGACAAGGCAAAGGCAATCGAGACTTGGCTGCGCAAAAACATCACTTACAAGGAATCTGTTTCCGCGCCGCCACCCAATGTGGACGCCGTGGAATGGCTGCTCTTTGACGCAAAAGAAGGTTACTGCACCTATTACGCCACTGCCATGGCTGTCATGCTGCGCCATTTGGGCATCCCGGCGCGCCTCGGCGCTGGTTTTGCTCAAGGTCAATACGATGCCGAGATTCAACGATTCGTCGTGCGCGAGCTCCACGCGCATACTTGGGTCGAAGTTTATTTCCCGAACTATGGTTGGATCGAATTCGAGCCGACCTCCCGCGAAGCGCCTTTCAATCGCGAAGGCGACGATGAAGCGCAGCCAGAAGACGCGCCCGCCGATACGCAGCCAAGTCCCATACCGACTTCAAGTCCATTGCCTAGCCCCACCCCCCTGCCCACGGAAGAAGGAGCCGAGCAAATCGCCTTGGCACCTACAGCGACGCCGACGCCGACGCCAAGTCCGCAGCCTATTCCCAGTCCAAGTCCATATATCGTCCCGACCATAGAGCCGCCAATCATCCCAGACGAGCCGCCGCCGCCATTAGCCTTTTTGCAGCCGCTGGTCCTGGTGGCTATCGTGCTGCTGCTTGCGCTGCTCATCTTGGCAATTATCTTGCTGCTGCTCTTCTGGTGGTGGGAATGGCGCGGCATGGGCGAGCTCAGCCCCATATCCAGGGCATACGCGCGGCTGGAGCGCTATATTCAGATACTTGGCATCGATATCGGCAGTGACAAGACGACAATGGAAAAGCGCCGTGAATTGCAGCAAATGATTCCCGCCGCCCGCGAGCCAATCCGCACCATCAGCGATTTGTACACGCGGGAACGTTATGGCGATGCCAGCCACGCTTCGGAAGACAGCAAGCGCTCCGACGTCCGCGCGGAGAGAGCTTGGACGCGCGCGCGCCGCAATATCATCCGCCGCTGGCTGCGTAGGCGCTTGCCGTTTAGAAATCGCGAGTAATCAGCGCTTTTGCATGACCAAGAAATGCGACAGCGCCCAGGTATCCAAGGGCGTTCCTTCGCATTTATAAAATAAGTCGCGCATCAGCCGCGCCGGCCTGCCCAGGCGCGCGATAAGATTGTCGTACCCGCCGTAAATGCGCGAATGATGTACCAGAGCGACAGGAAGACCGTCGAAGAGCCGCAGAATGCCAGCCGCGGAGTAAGCCCGCACGTGCGGCGCTAGCCGGTCGCGCCAGCTATCCGGCAAATAATTGATAAGCGGCGTGTTGCCAAAATGATAGTTCCCGCGCCAGTAATGACCATGAGTCTCGAAGGGATACCAGCGATTGGGGCAGAACATGACAAGCCTGCCCCCAGGCTTGAGGACGCGGACCAGTTCATGGGCGGAGCGTCTGTCGTCATCGACGTGCTCGATGACTTCGTGAGAAAGCGCGGAATCAAAGACTCCATCGCGAAATGGGATGTTTTCCCCAGCCGCTACAAATGTATGCGGCAGCGCTTGCGCGGCGGCGCGCGCGCGGTCGCGCTCGATATCAAAGGCAGCAACGGCATCGGTATAGCGGCGCTTGATTTGCCTGGCGTACATGCCGACGCCACAGCCCGCTACCAGTACCCGCGCGCCATCCAAGCGCGCCCATTCAGCGATCATTTGCAGGCGGCGTTCTTGCCCAGCGCGCCAGACATAACTTGGCTCGCCGCGCAGCGCCGCCAGATTAGAGCTTGTCATCGCCTGCACATCCGCTGTGGCTAGCTAGCACTCGCCAATGAGACCAGATATTGATATAGATTGCGCGAACCGCTATTGCTCAAGCGGTCGGTGGAGAACTGATGTTCGGTGCCCAATTCGCCGCCGGAGCGGACAAATGTAATGAACTTGTCTTCCGACAGCGCGAACTCCTTTAAGCCGCCCGCCTTGTCCGTGCCTTCGCCCTGCGCGCCATGACAAGAGCCGCATTCCAGCGCCTCGTACCGTCCCAAGCCGCGTTGGACTTTTTTGGGATCTAATGTGATTGCATCTTCAGCGGCGGCGGCATCCTCCGCGCTGTCGGCATCAGCGCCTGTTTGTTCAAATACAGTCGCTTTTGTCGGCTCGACAAACGCGAAAGTGGGGAAAGGCGTATGAGTCGGGGGCGGGTCAGTCGGTATCGCTGTCGGCTGCGCGTCCGCGCCGCCACAGGCAGCCAGAGCGAAGGAAACAATTGTCAGCCAGCAGACCAGGCAAATTCGATACAGCGCTGTCATTCACAACCTCCATCTAGTCGCCTAGTCGCCGCGGGACGGGTCCAAGGCTTCTTGCAAGCCATCGCCTGCGAAGGAAAAACTCAACATCGTCAGAGCCACCAGCAGCGTCGGGAATAGCGCCAAATGATAGTCGACAATAACAGTGGAGGACTTCACGCTGCCGCCTACCATTTTACCCCAACTTGCTGTCGGTTCTGTAATGCCAATGCCCAAAAAGCTCAAACCGGCTTCGGCGAATATCGCCAGCGGTACCGCGAAAGTGAAAGCAACCAGCAGCGGCGTCAAGGAGTTTGGCAGAATATGCTGGGCAATGATCTGCAACTCCGACGCGCCCAATGCCCGCGCCGCCAAGACAAATTCGGACTCGCGGTACTTTAGGAATTGCGCGCGGGAGATACGCGCGGGTTCGATCCAAGATGTGATGGCGAGAACAAAGATCACATTGCCTAATCCTGCGCCGGTAATGCTGATTAGGAACATGGCAAACAACAATGGCGGGATCGCTGTCGCAATCTCGATGACGCGCAGGATGGCAAAATCCCAGCGCCCGCCGCGGTAGCCGGCGATTGCGCCCAGCGGCACGGCAAATCCAAAAGAGATGAGCGGCACCAAAAGTCCCACAAATAGCGAGGTGCGCGCGCCATAAATGAGCCGCGTCATGAAGTCGCGCCCGACGCCGTCTCCGCCGAGAATATGATCCGGGTCTTGAAATGGTGGTAGTCGTACTATCGAAAAGTCGACTTCGTTTAGCCCATAGGGCGCAATGACATCCGCCAGCAGACCCACTAATAACAAAAGGACGAGCAGAAATAGAGCCACCATTGCCAGTCTGTTCTGAAGAAAACGGCGAAAGGCATCGCGAAACAGTGAGCGCTGCGCGAGCTGTTCTGGCATGTCAGCCGCCTGGCGAGCGGAATTGGCATGTCGCTGGCGCATCAGACCTAGGCTCCCTGTCGCCCGCCCAGCCGGATGCGTGGGTCTATCACTGTGTACAAAATATCAGTAATCAAATAAGTCAGCCCCCAGAGCAAGGCAATCAATAGAACAAGTCCCATAATCATTGGATAATCGCGATTGAATATGCTGGTTACAAAGAACTTGCCCAAGCCGGGCACACCATAAACTACCTCTATGAAGAGCGAGCCAGTTAAAAGGTTGGGAATTTGCGGAAGAAGCACTGTAATCATCGGGATGAGCGCATTGCGAAAGACATGGACCAGCAAGATTGCTCGCTCCGACAAGCCCTTTGAACGGGCTGTGCGCACATAATCCGCCCGCAGCGCGTCTGTAAAGCTAGAGCGCGTATAACGAGAAACCAAAGCCAGGGGTGCCAGCGCGTATGTCAGAACAGGCAGAAAATAGTCCCAAGAAAGAATGGCCGCGCCACCGGGAACGATGGGGCCGATGATCCATTTGCTCTCCACTCCCCAGCCATTCTGGAATCCAAATATTAACAAGAACCAAGTGGCAATGATGAAATTGGGTACCGCTATGCCCGCTGTCGCGATAAAAGTTACCAGATTGTCAATTATGCCATTATGATGATATGCCGCCACGATGCCGAGGAATATGCCCAATCCAAAAGATAATAGGATCGTGTATAGCCCCAGTTGAAAGGTAACGGGCCAAATGCGCGCTATGAGTTCGGTCACGGGTGGATTGCCGGCGACGGAGAAGGAATTGCCAAAATCCAGTTGCAGGGCGCTGGTAATATAATTGTAATAGCGAACGTGGACTGGCTGGTCGAGCCCGTATTTGCGCTCCAGGTTTTCCAATGCCGCGCCGGAATATCCGCGATCCGCCAGTGTAAATGGACCGCCCGGCACGAGGTTCATCAAAATGAAGACAAATATTGAAACGACGAAAAGCACAAATGCCAGCGATAGCAGCCGACGAAAAATATAAACGATCATGAAGCGGTCGCCCTAGTTCAACGCGAAAGCAAATGAGAAAGCGGCGCTAGAATCAAATGACTGGCGATTTTCTAGCCAGAATAACGAAGGGCGGGCAAAATGACCCGCCCTCGTATTTCTCAGCAAGCGATTAACGTTTAGTCATCGCGATGCGTATCGTAGTTCATTACATCGTCGGTGATGTAATAGTCACCCCAGCAATGCTCGTTGCCCCAGTGCGTGGTGGCCAAGCCTTGGCGATCCGGTTCCCAGCAGTTGCCAGTGGCATTCATGTAAGGCTGCCACAGATCGCCCTGGATGCGGTGTACCAGGAAGATGCCGCCAACGTCTTCTACCATCATGCGCTCGGCTTCTTGGTACATGGCGATGCGCTCGGCGATGGGTCCGGTGAAAGAATTCGCCTCGCGGACCATGTTATCAAAGGCTTCGTTGCGCCAAGAGTGACGGCCAGTCGAGACCCAGACGCCCATCATATTGGCGGGGTCCAAGTAATCCATGCCGTAGGAGACGCCGCCGAATTGCAGTGTGGTCGGGCGTTCCAGCAAGCGTGTCATGTAGTCTTGGAACTCCAGATTGTTGACGGTGATTTCTACGTTGAGGCATTGGCTGATGGACGCGGCCGCGGCGATGAACCAGTCTTGGATGAAAGCCGATTCGCCGCGCAGCGCCAATTCAACCGCGGGGAAGCCTTCGCCGCCGGCATAACCAGCTTCCGCCAGCAAGCCCTGCGCCGCTTCGCAGTCAAAGTCCTGGATGTCTTGCAAGCCAGCGCTATTTGAGGCTGGGAAGCCGGGTGCCAGGAACGAATAGGCCGGGATGCCGACTGTCGTGCCGATGACGTTCTCAACGATTGCCTCGCGGTCAAGCGCCTTAGCGAAGGCGCGGCGAACATTGATGTCGCTGAAAGGCTCGGTATAGGTATCCATCAGCAGATAATCGGTGCGGAAGTCGCCGGCGTGCTGGCGATAATTCTGCGACATCATCTCGTCGGCGAAGATCACGTCAAAATCGGCGGGACCGAGCAAAGGCTGGCCCACTTGATCAATTTCGTGGTCTTGGAATGCCAGAAAGCTGCTGTTGAGCATATCGCCATAGACGAACTCCATGCGCCGCAGCCAGGGCATACGCGGTCCTACATAATCCGGATTCGCTTCTAAGACAGCGTGGCTGCCCGGTTCAAATTCGCGCAAGATGAAAGGACCGGACGATACGTGTGTCTCTGGATCCAGAATGTACTCGGGACCGATTTCCGTCAGCGCCTTAGCTTGCATGGGGGGCCAAAAGAAGAAGGTCGCCGGCAAGGGCGGGAAAGGCGCTTGCGTGCTTACCGCAAGTGTATTGTCATCAACAGCTACCAAGCCGATTTCGTCGGGTCCAATCTCGCCGGCAACGGATTCGTCCCAGCCGTCAATGATGCCCAGCCAGAGCCAAACAAAGTCATAGGCATGAGCGGGATCGGCCATATAGCGCCAGCTTTCCACCCAGTCATGCGCGGTGACGGGGGTGCCGTCGCTCCACATTTGGTCGCCGCGCAGGTTGAAGGTCCAGGTCAAGCCGTCATCGGAAACCGACCAATCCGTGGCAGCCGAGGGGATGATTTCCATGTTGTTGTTGAGGACAACCAGGGAATCGGAGAATTTATCAAAAGCGCCGGTGCTGCAAATGCGCGAATAAACCGTGACGATGGACGACAAGGACGTTTCTTGGCGCGCCGAATCGCACAGGTTGCGATAGACTTGCATGTCGTAGGGCGCGGCGTCAGCCGGCAATTCGCGCCCATAGACATCCACATTGTCTTGGGCGAGCGAAACCGGCATCGCCACCATGCACAGCGACAATACCAGCAGTAGTATAGTGATAAGGCGTTTTCTAGACATTTTGCTACCTTTCTAGGGTATCCCTCAGTACGAATGAAATATGTGACTTCATCAGCGAGTCATTATAAGGACGACTATTGGATGGCGCAATACGCGCTTTGTCTCCGCTAGTGGGCTAGCGGGGCTTCGCGCTTTGCCAGATGACAATACCTTGAACAATTTCATCAAATTGTTAGCTGCTGAAATCGCGGGCATCTATACGCCTAAAACTTGGTGCCCTTGGCGTCCTCTGGCTGGAACAAAATTTGATGACTTTGCCCGCAAACCAAGCTGAACCGCCCTTTTATCACGATTGCATAAGCGATACACTGCACGGCGGATTGCCAAGATAAATTGAACGCGAAGAGGAAGAAAATGCCGAGCATTACCAAGCTTGCGGGACGTATCGCCAGTTCTCCGACTATCGCCTTGAATGACAAAGCCAAGCAACTGGCGGCAGAGGGGCACGCTGTCATCGGTTTGGCGGGCGGCGAACCAGATTTTGACACGCCAGCGCATATCGTCGAAGCGGCCATGCGGGCAATCCGCGATGGCGAAACCCGCTACGCCGCGCCGTCAAAAGGCATCAGACCGCTCTTGGAAGCCATCGCCGCCAAGACCGAGCGCGACAACAATGTAAGCCTCAACCCCATGAGCGACATCATCGTCACGCCGGGCGGCAAGCTGGCGCTTTTCCTGGCATTAAAAGCCATGTTGGACCCAGGCGACGAGGTATTGATTCCCGCGCCTTACTGGGTCAGCTATCCTTCAATCGTCACCATGGTTGGCGGCGTTCCTGTGCCAGTGCCGACGAGCAGCGATGACGGCTATCGTTTGCGCCTGGAGCACCTGCGCGCCTTCGTAACCGCCAAAACCAAAGCCATCATCATTAACTCGCCTTGCAACCCGAACGGGCACATGCTGTCGTCGGACGAGATTGAAGACATCGCGAGCTTGGCGACGGAAGCCGATCTGCACATCATTTCCGACGAGATCTACGAAAAGCTCAATTTCGACGGCCGACCGGCTGTTTCGCTGGCTTCCCTGCCCGATATCAGCGACCGCGTTGTCATCGTCAACGGCATGTCCAAAGCCTATGCCATGACTGGTTGGCGCTTGGGCTGGCTGGCGGGTCCTACCGCGGTCATCGCAGCCGCGGGCAAGTTCAATTCCCAAACCGCGACTGCTGCGGCTACCTTTACCCAGCACGCGGCGGTCGCCGCGCTGAACGGTCCCCAGGACTGCGTCGAGATGATGCGGCAATCGTATCAGGAACGGCGCGATTTCATGATGAACTCCTTCAACAGTATCGAAAACATGTCTTGCCCGAACATAGAAGGCGCGTTTTACGCCTTCCCTAAAGTTGACAAAACCAGCAAAAGCAGCGAGGAAGTCGCGTCTTTGATTCTCGACAAAGCTGTCGTGGTCGGCGTGCCCGGCAGCGCCTTTGGCATCAGCAAAGATGCCCATATTCGTTTCTCCTTCGCGGAAAACATGAATTTGCTCAAAGAGGCGGTTGAGCGCATCCGCGGCATTGCCCATCTGCTGGCATAGGCAAATCCCGTCAACAGAGATTCCGAACTCGTGCCCGGCAAAGCAAATCGGGGCTGCGCAAGATTGCCGCTCTTGACGTTGCTGCTGATGCTGTCGGCTTGCAGCATACCGTTCAAAGCGCTGCCGGGCGAGTTAGCCGAAGCGCCTGCTGCGCCGGGCAGCAATGGCGGCTGGTCGCTTATCGCGCCGGGGCTGGAATGGCGCGAATGGAGGCCAGAGCAGGACCAAGTGATTAACATATTGCGCATCGACCCGCAAAGCTATTCATTCCAGGTCAAATACAATCCGCGCCAGCCATACAGCTTGGCGCAATGGCGCGCCAAAGAGCCAGCAGCGGTCGCAATCGTAAACGCCAATTTCTTCGACCCATCTTATGTCGCGCTGGGGCTGGTTGTCAGCGATGGCGAGGCGCGCGGCCGCCCCTACCTGGAGCGCGGCGGCAGCTTTCTCGTCAAACAGGACCGCGCAGCGGTGCGCGCGAACGACGCTCTATTAGTGGGCGAGCTGGCAGCTGTCGAACAAGCCGTTCAGGGATTCCCGCTGCTGGTAGAAAATGGCGAACAAAGGTATTTTGGTCCGCCAAAGCAGGAGCGTGCACGGCGCACGGCAATTGCCGAAGACAAAACTGGAAAGATTCTCATCATCATAGCGCCCTTTGTAGGACCGACGCTTGGCGACCTGAGCGCCTTGTTAGCGGAGAGCGAGCTGGGTATCGAAACGGCAGTTAACCTGGATGGCGGCGGCTCGACTTTATTAGCAGTGCCAGCCGGCGACTATTTTCAACCGTCTTTCGACGCGGTCCCGGTTGTCATTGCTGTTTACAAACGTTGAAGTCGGGACTTGCCAGCGGCATAGGCGACAGGGCAATTGCAACAATTTATTGCATCAACTAAGTAAAGCCAATAAAGTAATGAGAATCTTCATCAAGCCGAATTGTAGGGGCGACTCTGTGAGTCGCCCAAAACTTGGGCATATTATTGTGTTCAAAAATATTCATTACTTACTTGGTTTTACTTAAATCACAGCTGAAATTGCGCAATTTTACACTGAAAACAAAGGACAGCTATATATTAATGTTAAGCGATTGCCCTGCCCAATCTGTAGGATTCATGTATATTTGGGCGAGCCAAAGTGCACTACATAGAATCCTTACATTTATTGGACTTGCATTGCTCTATTAATTTTACTCCGGGTTCACTTCAAACAAGGTTGCCGCTTTAATGCCAAAATTGGCGCAAGTCGCAACAGCGCGACAGGCTCAACTCAAGGACGGCCGCCGCTTGGGATTCGCCGAATTTGGCGACCCCGCTGGCAAGCCGGTCCTGATCTTCCATGATTTGTGGGGCAACCGCAACCTGCGCCACCCGGACGACGCGATACTCACGCGCTTAGGCATTCGCTTGATAGGCGTCGACCGCCCCGGCTATGGCATGTCAACGCGCCATCCCGAGCGCGGCATGATGGACGTCGTCGATGATGTCATGCTGCTTTCCAAAGCGCTGCAATTCGAGCATTTCTCGGTACTTGGTTATTCGGCCGGGGGACCTTATGCCCTGGCATGCGCTTATCGCTTCCCGGGCATTGTGCGCCGCTGCGCTGTCGTCAGCAGCCTGCCGCCGCTGGACAACCCGATGGGATTCCGCGCGCTGCACCCCTATTATGCCAAGCTGCTGCAGTTGGCAAGCGGCTTGGAGCCCTTCTTCCGCTGGCTGATGCGTGGCTTTTTTATGATTGACGCCCAGCGCGACTCCGCTCAATACATGCGCGAGCTCGCGGCTTCGCTGCCCAGGGTTGACCAAGAGGTCTTTGGCAATCTTGACTTTTTCGCCATGCGCCGCAGCATGTGGGAAGAAATCCGCAGCAATGGCAGCGAGGGACTCGCCGATGAGATGATTAGCCTGGTGCAGGCTTGGCATTTTCATTTGCAGGCTATCCGGGTGCCAGTGGACATCTGGTGGGGCGAGTCGGATCGATTCTGCTCGCCTATCGTCGGGCAGCGGATGGCGGACATGATTCCTGATTCCCGCTTGCATCTGGAAGCGGCGGCTGGGCATTTGATTCTCTTCACGCATTGGCAAGCGATTCTTGAAGCGCTCGTCTCTACATAGAAATAGAGTGGAATATAGTGCGGAATATCGTTCCCTGCCCAGTTACGCGGGGATGCCCTTGCCATTCATGCGATCATTTTCGACTGTTTCCAAAGCCAGCGAATGCAACTGGCGAACGGCATGTTCCAAGTCCGCTTCGCTGATGATGAAGGAAATGCTGCATTCGGACGATCCTTGGGCTATCGCCAAGACGTTGATGCGATTTTCACCCAAAAGTGAAAAGACACGTCCGGCGACGCCAGGGGTACCGCGCATGCCCGACCCAACCACTGTAATGATGACGATATCGCTCAAGAGCTCGACACTGTCGATATGCTTGTGTTGGATTTCGTGCTGGAGTTCGTCCTCAACCGCAGCTTTGACATTGCCAGCCACCGGGTCAATCACGGTGAAGCAGAAGCTCTGTTCCGACGACGACTGCGAAATCATGAGAATGTTTGCGCCCGCTCTTGCCGTGGCGAGGAAGGTACGCCCGGCGATGCCCGGCACGCCCAGCATGCCTTTGCCGCTGACTGTCAGCATACTGACATCATTGATATGGGTGACTGCCTTGATGACAGTTGCGCTGGCTTGACGGGATTCGCCGATGCGCGTGCCGACATGGGCGGGCTTGAAAGTATTGCGCACACGCAAGGGAATACTGCGGGTGACGATGGGCTGCACAGTCTTGGGATGCAAGACCTTAGCGCCGTAAAATGCCAATTCTCCGATTTCTTGGTAGGAGATATAAGGCAAAACGCGCGCTCTGCTGTCCAGGCGCGGGTCAGTTGTCATCACGCCGTCGACATCGGTCCAGATGATTAGCTCATCGCTATCCAGGCAGGCTGCGATAATCGCCGCGCAGAAATCGCTGCCGCCGCGCCCTAATGTCGTGATGATGCCGTCCGGCGTAGCGCCGATAAAGCCGGTGATGACCGGCGTGATGCCCGCGCGCAATGCTGGCAATAGCTGTTCATGGGCGCGCGCTTCGGTTTCATCCCACAGTGGATCGGCATCTTGGAAGTTGCTGTCGGTGATGACAAAGCGACTGGAATCGAACTGCTTCGCCCGCAGCCCCTGGGCGGTCATAATGGCGGTTATCATGCGGCTACTTAGCCGTTCCCCAAATGAAACGATAGCATCGCATATCCTGGGCGTCGCCTCGCCTAAAATGCGAATTGCCGCGCACAATTCTAAATGCGCCTGGAACAGCTGCTCGAGCTCAGCCGCGACTGCCAGCCGCTGTGACTCTTTTGCCATCAATTCTTCAAGCACGGCAACATGCTTGGCGCGCATATCGGCGTTGATGCGCATGTAGCGACTTTGCTGCCCGGCCGCGGCGGCTTGGGCGGATGCCAGCAGTTGGTCGGTTACGCCGGACATGGCAGAGACAACCACTGCCAATTCCGCGCCGGCGGTCAGGTTTTCGCGCACGATATCAACAACTTGACGAATCGCTGCTGCCGAGCCTACCGATGTTCCGCCGAACTTCATGGTCAACCTGCTCATCTTCTTCCCCTCCCTGGCAATGCCGTGACAACGCAATAAAAAAGGCGCGTGGAGGTTGTCCACGCGCCTGTCTGTTGCATACTTGCGAATCGCTTACAACAAGCCGAAACCTCCGCCACGCGCCCTTATGGGCATCATAGTCATAGGCATCGTGCTAGCGCTTGCGTAGATAATGTTCAAAACCATCAAAGTTATCGTCTCGCCTGTTTGCACGGACAATACTCTAGCGGCATCCAGCGCGCCTGTCAAGGAAAAATGCAATAATGCGGCAATAGCCCCTGACGAGCGCCGCGGTTCAAGTTTACGACAGCTGCTGACTGTGATACAATCGCAGCCTCTATGCCAATGTGAGTTGCACCCGTGAAGCCATCCGCTATTCATGTCAACCGTCCGCTTCGCGCCTTGCAAGGATTGGCGCGCCCTGGAACCGCGATTGTTTTATTGTTGCTGGCGCTAGTGGCGGGCAACCTGCTCTATGCCTATCTTGTTCGCGCGCAGGACCCAATCGCCGGCGCAGCGGGCGACTTGCTTTATGTCGCGACATTCGACGACTACCTCGACGAATGGGATCTCTACCAGGGCCAGCAGAGCGCAACCATTGTAGACGGTCAATTGCGGCTGTCGCTTGCCAGCGCCCAAACCGCGATTTGGTCGACCGCAAATCATCCATTCCTTGATTTCGACATCACTGTTGATGCCAGCGCAGCCGCCGGCCCAATCGACAACGGCTTTGGCATCGTATTTGCCGCGCATAAGCCCGCAGCAGCCGAGTGCGACCTGCCGGCGGTGGTACTTTGCGGCATTGGCAGCCAGTCCCCCCTGTTAAGCGCCGCGCTGCAGCAAGCCTTTGCCCCCACAGCAATCCCCAGCTTCTACTCATTTCTTATTAGCAGCGATGGCTATTATACGCTGGAACGCTTTGTCGACGACAAGTCAGATGTCATAAGCGCTTGGATTCCGTCGCCCTACATTCATCAAGGATTGGGCGCGCGCAACCAAATCCGCATCATCGCGCAAGAATCGATATTGACGTTTTATATTAACGGCGCGCAAGTATCGCTTTGCATCCCGAATGAGCCCGGGGAAAGCAGCACCTACACAAATGACCAGTGCATCGCCGGGACCATGGTCGATAGCTACCATGCGCCCGAGCCGCTGCTTGGACAGCTGGGGGTTACCGCGAAAGCGACGCCGACCGGTGGCGGCGGGCTTGTCATCGATTTCGATAATATCACTGTTTTCAGCCCCAGCCCCAGCACAATCCCTACTGAAGGAGAGGATGCCAGATTATGAAAGCGCACTTGCGCATGGTGGGCTGTCGGCTTAATCAGAGCGAAATTGACGCCATGGCGCGCCAGTTGCAGGCAATGGGGCACGAGGTCGTCGAGCGGCCGGAAGACGCCGATCATTTTATCTTGAACACCTGCGCCGTAACAAGCGAAGCCAGCAAAACCAGCCGCAAACTAATACGCGAGTTCCATCGCGCCAATCCAAATGCCCAGACCACCGTTACCGGCTGCTATGCGCAAATCGCGCCGCAGGAGCTTATACCGCTGCCCAGCGTGGCGCGCGTGGTCGGCAATGACAACAAAGACGAGCTGGTGGCAATCGTGACTGGCGACGAGATAAAAGCCTTCGACAGCGAGCCGATCGAGCGGACGCTGCCGGAGGCGAGCCAAAGCCGCACGCGGGCATTTGTCAAGGCGCAAGACGGCTGCGACAACGAATGCACATTTTGCGTAACGACGATTGCCCGCGGGGCTGGACGCAGCCGCGCGCGCGACGAATTGATTAGAGAAGTGAATACACTGTACCAGCTGGGATACCAAGAAGCGGTACTAACCGGGGTGCACCTCGGCAGCTATGGACAGGACCTGGGGGAAAATGATGGCTTGGCGCGCTTGGTCAAAGCGCTGCTGCGGCATAGCGACATGCCGCGCCTGCGCCTATCGTCCTTGGAGCCATGGGACCTTGCACCGAGTTTCTTCGAACTATGGCGGGATCGGCGGCTTTGCCGGCACCTGCACCTGCCCTTGCAAAGTGGCTGCGACGCGACCTTAAAGCGCATGCGGCGCAATACCAACCAAGATGCTTTTCGCGCGTTGATGCGGGCTGCGCGAGCGGCAATCCCCGGCGCGCGCATCACGACTGACGTCATCGTCGGCTTCCCGGGCGAAACGGACACGGAATTCGCAATATCGCGCGACTTCATCGAAGAAATGCGTTTCGACGGGCTGCACGTTTTTCGTTACAGCAGCCGCCCCGGCACACCTGCCAGCCGCATGAAAAACCATGTCAGCAGCCAAGCGAAGCGGGCGCGCAGCGCTGAACTTCTCGCCATGTCCGTTTCAATGGAAGCCGACTTCGCGGCGCAGTTGGCGGGGACGCGACAGAATGTTCTGTGGGAGCAAATCACCGCCGCAACGCCGGAAGGCTTTGTTCATAGCGGTTATACGGACAATTACATGCGCGTCAAAGCTGTGCACCCGGATAACTTAAGCAACCGAATCTGCGCCACATTTCTAGGAGATTTCACCGACGGCGCGATTCATGGTACAGTAGACTTGTAGCTTGCTTTCGCAAGCAGCAAAGCGTGTCCCAATTCTCGCTTAGCTCATCGGCGCTATTGACAAGATTGACTTGCTTGTCTTGATAGGCTTGATGGACTTGGTGAACATAGTGGATTTGGTGGATTTGCTGGAAACACTGGAAACACTGGAGACAATTGAAGAGAAGGCTGAAGCATGAGCGAACTGAAAGCAGAACTGCAATCCGTGTTGAAAGACGCGATGAAGTCCAAGAACAGCCAAGTCCGCGATGCGATTCGCCTGCTCAACAGCGCCATCAAGCAGGTAGAAATTGATACGAGAACGACGCTCGACGATGACGGCGTACAAGCCATCTTGCAAAAGGAAGCAAAGAAACACCGCGAAACCATTGCCGAATTGGAAGCGGTGGGGCGCGCTGAAGAAACAGCCGGCGCGCGTTTCGAATTGGAATTAATCGAGCGCTTCCTGCCACAGCGACTGACTGAAGACGACCTGCGGCAGATTGTGCGCCGGACAATTGACGACAGCGGTGCCAGTTCAATGCGCGACATGGGCGCGGTCATGCGCGTAGTTATGCCGCAGGTCCGCGGACGCGCCGACGGTAAACAGGTCAACACTCTGGTAAAAGAACTGTTGAGTTGAAGCAATGGTCCTACGCCTTGCCGACTTCCTGGAAGAACGATTCAATCTAGCGCCGGAACGCACAAAGCAGGCGCTTCGTTCTTTGCTGCTGCTGCTGTTCGCGCTGCTGTTCATCGCCTGCTGCGCCGTCATCGTGGCATTTGACGACGTCATACTGGGAGCGAGCAGCACAGCCAATCTTGTGCTTGGTTCGGTGCCAGCGGAAGACATCATCGCCAGTGAAGAGGGCTTGTTCACCAGTGTGATTCTGACCGAGCAAGAAAGGCAGAAAGTCCTCGAGCAAGTGGCAACTGTTTACTACGCGCCCGACCCGAATGTGGCGCGTCAACAGCGGGTCTTGACCGAAAATATCCTGGAATTCATCGACAATGTGCGCGCCGATTCTTTCGCCGCATTAGAGCGGCAAGTCGTCGACGTCAACGAAATCACCTCACTCATACTTGATGGCGACCGCGAGACGATTGTCGCGATGCTTCAGTTGCCAGAAGAGCGCTGGAGCTTGGTCCGCAACGAGATTATCTCGGTATTGGAGCGCGTCATGCGCGACCCCATTCGCAGTTCGGATTTGCAGCACGAACGCGATCAACTACCGACCCAAGTCAGCTTGCGTTTATCCCCGCAAGAAAGCCATATCGTAACCATGATTACCGGCGATGTCATCCGCGCCAACACCTTCGAGAACCCCGAACAAACGGCGCTGGACCGCGAGTTGGCAGTTGACACCGTAGAGCCACAGCAGCGCCATTTCATTGCTGGTCAGATTGTCGCGTCCGCGAATCAACGCATCGACAATTTATCTTACGAAGCTTTGCAAGAGTTGGGGCTGCTGGCGCAGACGAGCAATCGCGGCTCGCGGATTCTGCGCGCCGTTTTAGCCAGCGCGATAGTGACGATGATGATTGGTCTATACATTAGCCGCTTCTATTCGCGCTTGCTGCACTCGGATATTGTCAGTTTACTGCTGCAGGCGGCGCTCTTTTTGATCGCCCTGGCTGCTGTGCGGTCTTTTGGTCCATCGAATATGTACTTGATGCCCGCCGCTGCCCTGGGCTTGTTATATGTGGCATTGAGCCGCCCCGATTTCGCCATCGTCGCCAGCATCGGCTTCGCCTTTCTGGTTGGGATAATGGGGCGCAGCCCGTCCTTGGAAAACGCGAGCCTGGTGGCGGCGGCAAATATCAGCGCAATCTTGACCCTGCGCAACGCCGCGCGGCTGAACAGCTATTTTCTTTCTGGTTTGGTAGTTGGCGTCACCAATGTCGCCATCATCGCGATCTTCTCGCTATTGATTGGCTTTGATGCGCTGGTCCCTGCAAACCTGCTGCAAGGCTTTTTCAATGGCATGTTAATCGTACCAACAACATCTTTCGCGGTCATGTACATTTTGACGGTGCTATTTAACTTGCCGACTCCCTTCAAACTCATGGATTTGAGCCAGCCCAGCAAACCGCTTTTGCAGCGCTTGCTGCGCGAAGCGCCTGGCTCTTACCAGCACTCTTTGCAAGTCGCGAACTTGGCGGAACAAGCGGCGGCGGCAATCGGCGCCAACACGCAGCTGACGCACGTCGCGGCGCTTTATCACGATGTCGGCAAGATGAGCAATCCCTACTTTTTCACAGAGAATCAGCAGCAGATGCGCAACCCGCACGACAGCTTGAACGACCCCTATCGCAGCGCCGACATCATCGTTAATCATGTCATTGAAGGCGACCAGATTGCGAAGAATTACAACCTGCCCAACCGCATTCGCGATTTCATCCGCGAGCATCATGGCACAACAGAAGTCTTTGTCTTTTATCAGCGCGCGCTGAACGCGGCGAAAAACGCTAACGAAGTAGATAGAGCCGACTTCTCTTACCCCGGTCCAATCCCACAAAGCCGCGAAACCGCAATTATGATGCTGGCGGACAGCTGCGAATCGGCAATCCGAGCTGTGCACCCAGAAAGCAATCAAGAGATTACCGAGCTCGTTCACCGCATCGTCGAAAGCAAACGAAACGCCGGGCAGCTAGACGCCTCCAACCTGACGCTGAATGACCTGCGCAAAATCGAAGAGACCTTTATCGACGTCTTTAAGGGCTTGTTCCACACCAGGATTGACTATGCCCGCGCCGTCAAGTCGGTCGTGCCCAGCAACGCGCGCGAAGAGCCGACAGCCACAAGCGCCGGCACAGCCAATGACTCGAAAGCCGCAAAAGCGGCAAAATCGGAAGCTGCGCCAGCACGCGCGGTGGACGGGCGCGGAGCCGCCAAGGCTCACAATAGCCCAGCGGTCCATAAGCCCGCTTCTGAATTGCCTCCGCGCAAAGCATCGTCCGCGCCGGACTTGCATGGCGCTGCCCTAGCCAACATCATGGACGACGATGAACCCTTGGAGGATGTGCCACTGCTTCCGAAGCGCAATGGAAAGAAAACAAATCGGCAAAGTCAAAGCGCGCGCGTCCCAAACGAGGCGAATGAAAGCGCTTGAGCTTGGCAGTTTTTGTTCAGAACCAGCATAATTTTCCGGTCAACGCGGCGCGCCTTCGGCAAGCAGCCCTGACCGTATTGAAGCGTCTGCGACCTGATTCGCGCCCACAAGTTACGATTGTCCTTGTCGACGACGCCTCCATACGCCGCTTGAACCTAGCATATCGTCAAATGCCCAGCGAGACGGATGTCTTGTCGTTCCCAGCCGCTCCAGCTCCAGTCGAAGACGGCAGCGACAGCAGCTTCGGAAGCTACCTTGGGGACATCTTAATCGCTTATCCCTATGCCAAGCGCGTCGCCCAGCGGAAAAACCTCGACCTTGAAGACACCATGCAGATGCTTATCGCGCATGGTCTCTTGCACTTGCTGGGGCATGACCACGATGACGAAGCAGCGAAAAAAGCGATGTGGCAGGCGCAAGCCGCGGCTTTGCAGGCAATCGGGATTGACCCAGCCATTGTGGAACAGTATGGAGGCGGGTGATGGGCGGAAGCCGCGCCGATGATCCCGTGGGCGGCAAAAGCCGCGATCCAGCCGCGCACAGTCCAATCCTAAGCGCCAACCGCTGGCGCAGTCTTATGTACGCGCTGGCGGGATTCCGCTATATGTTTCGCTATCAAAAGAATACCCGAATTCAATTGCTGGCATTGCTGCTTGCTCTGCTGCTGGCTTTGTGGCTGGAAATCAGTCCAGTGGAATGGGCTCTGATAATTCTGGCGGCGGGAATGGTGTGGCTGGCTGAGTTCCTTAACGCGGCAATTGAGGCGGCGGTAAACCTCGCTGTTTCCGACTTGCATCCTATGGCGCGGGTCGCCAAAGACGTCGCCGCAGCCGCTGTATTGCTGGCGGCGCTCATTTCTCTTGTTATTGGTCTAATCGTATACGCGCCCCCACTTGCGAAGAAGCTGCTGCCCGCGCTGGACATGCCCTAGCGCTCTCGGCGCGCATTGCCCTTGGAATGGTATTCACGCTGTAGCTCCCGCCCCGCCGCGTCATCTGCGCGGGGCATTATCGCGCGGATTGTTGGCAATCCAGGTCAATTGTTAATTGTAACTGTGCTATAATGTTGTCATTCATAATGATGCGCAATCTTTTCGGTTTGACCATGTCCATGTTCGAAAGTACAGTCATAGTCCCTTCCGGCACATCCGCGCCAGAACCGCGCAAGAGCCTGGCGCGCCCAGACAATTTAGCGAATTATCTCCTTGCGTCCGCGCGCAAGTTTGTCGCAATTGAGGGCGATATCGGCAAGGCAGTCATTACATTGTTTAGCAGGCGGAGGACAGTACCAAGCGCCAAACGGCGACAGCGGCGTCAGATTGCGCCTTCGCCAGGACCGAATGAGCCGCGGAATACAGGATTTCTCGATTCTCCAATCAAGCGCTTTTTGCTGGGCATCCCCGCCGGAATCTTGGTTATCGCAGCGGTTGTAATAGGCTTGAGCGCATTGAAGGGCGCGGAACCGGTCATCTATAACAACGGCATCTGGCTAGACCGAGAATGGACGCACGGCCGGGTGGATGAATCCCGAATCAGCGAATTTGCCGGTCAGCTAAAGCAGAATCAGATCGGGAAACTGTATGCTTATGCCAGTACCCTAAATGTTGAAGGGCGCTGGACCGCTGGCACACAAGGCACAGAGAACTTCATGGAGTCGCGGTCGGATGTGGCACGCTTTGTCGAGAGCTTCAAAACACGGCATCAAGAAGCGGTGATTTACGCCTGGCTGGAGATTTGGACAAACCTTGACCCCGTCGACGGCTACCGCTTGGATAGCACGGCATTGCACGAGAACGTCGCCGATTTCAGCCGTTTGCTAGTTGAAGACTTGGGTTTCGACGGCATCTTGCTTGATGTCAAACCGCTCTACAACGATAATGATGATTTCATTCCGTTGATACGCAGCGTGCGCGCCGCCATTGGCATCGAGAAGCCAATCGCTGTAGCTGTGCCCGCGGATTTGACGCCGACCGACGCCGGCCTGGTCCAGCTGTCGACGATAGCGCCTGGTACGATGTGGTCCACCAATTATAAGCAGCGTGTTATGATTACCGCCGATGAAGTTGTATTGCTCATGTATCAGAGCTACCGGCAAGATACGCTGGACTATATAAATTGGGTAGCCTACCATGTCGAAACTTACATCAATCTGCTTGAGGGCAACACGAATATTATGGTCAGCGTGCCCAATTATGGCGGACCAAGCGCGGCGCATAATCCCTCGGTGGAAACGATGTCAGCCGCGCTGGATGGCGTCATTCTTGGCGTGTCGCGCTTGGCGGATGAAAAAAAATCTCTGCTAAACGGCGTGGCAATCTTTTCTGATGAAGACCTGAATGAATCGCAATGGAATCTATACCGCGAGTCATGGTTGCAGCGTTGAGCGTCCGCGCCTAAAATGCCTGCCATAATCCGCCGACTTAGCCGCCGCGGCTTGGAAGCAGTAGACTATGCGGCAAATAGCCTGGCTGAGGCTGTCGCTTTTGAACCCTTTGAAGGCGTCTATACGGTTGGCAATACTTGGCAATCTACCAAAGCCCTGCTCTTTGAGGCTCATCTGGACCGCCTTGAAGCCTCGGCGCGCTGCCAAGGCATCCCAATTGATTTCGACCGTCAGCAGCTAAAAGCCGCGATGCGAGCGATGATACTGGCGGCGGATTATGGCGATGTCCGCTATCGCATCTCGATACCGGCTTCGCAGCCCGACACGCTATTGATTACGCTTGAGCCATATATTCCCCCCGACATTACGCTTGCCCGACAAGGCGTCCGCTGCCTTACATCCGCAGCCAAGCAGCGGAAGGACCCGTCCGCCAAGACCAGCGACTGGATGCACATTCGCGCGCAGCTGCAAGACACGCGCGCGCCGGGCATTTACGAGGTCATCTTGCTAGACGACAGCGGATTCATGTTGGAAGGGGCGACCAGCAACTTTTACGCGATTATCGCGGACCAGCTCTACACAGCTGACAGCGGCATACTCGCTGGCATTGCGCGCCGCATCGCGCTTGAGGTCGGGCGCGACATCTTGCCGCTGCGCCTGCAAGCGCCGCATATTGACGACCTGCCGCGGATGCAAGAGGCTTTTCTCACCAGCAGCAGCCGCGGCATTATCCCCATTGTCGAGATTGACAGCCACCCCGTCGGCGCTGGCGCGGTCGGCGCAAGCACACTGAAGCTGCGCCAAGCCTATCAACGCTGGGTCGCGCAGAATTTGGAAGAACTCTGATGCGGACGCTGAAACGGCTGCAAGGCGCTCTTGAGCTGCTCCTTTCCCTCCGTGACCTGACTACATTGTCCCGCAACTATCAATGGGAGGCGCGCGCGCCCAGCAGCTTTTACCTGGAAGCGGAATACGCCGAGGTCAATCTGTCGCGCTGCGATGAGGATCAGCTTTCGGTCGCGCTGCGGCTGCGCTCGTCCATGAGCTGGAAGCTGGCGACTGAACAAGACGACGCCGGTGTATACGTGGTGCTCAAGCGCAAGCCACTCATAGGCAATATCGGCCGCGCACGTTTTAGCGCACGTATTCCGCGCGGGGTGCACATCAGCCTGCAGCTGCAAAACTCTGTGCTCTGCCTCGAAGAAATTGTCAGCGCTTTGGATTTGCCGCCAGAGCCCGAAAGCAATCCCTGCAATTCGTCAGTTTGACATTAAATTCGACAGTTATGGATTTTGATGCGATTGCTCTGTCGGCAAACATAGCAGCTTGAAAAGTCGCGGAAGCTGTGCTAGCTTATGTCTATGCAAAAAAGCAGACACGCACTTATGAGCATGGCATGCTGTTGTAGGGATACCGACGACTAGGCGGGATTGTTTGCTTTGCCAGCAACACGGTTGTTCGTAACCAACAAGTCAACCCGCCAGGGTTGGCTTTTTTGATTGTAGACAGACTACGAACCGCCGGCAGGATTCCGATTCAGATAGCTTGTAGAAGGAGCAAAACGAATGAGTGACATCAACAGCCGCGGCTACACCAATCCCGATAAACTGGTATCGACGGACTGGGTCGCCGCAAACTTGAATGAAGCTGGCGTCCGCATCATCGAATCGAATGAAGACCCCCTGCTCTATCCAAGCGGACACATCCCCGGCGCGGTAGAAGTAGACTGGGTAAAGGACCTCAACGATCCGTTGCGGCGCGACTACCTGGGCAAAGCCGGCTTCGAGGCGTTGGCAAGCCGCATCGGCATCACCGCGGACACGACAGTCATATTCTATGGCGACAAGAGCAATTGGTGGGCGACATACGCGCTTTGGGTATTTGAGCTATTCGGCCATAACAATGCCAAGATAATGGATGGCGGGCGCCTGAAATGGGCGCAAGAGGGCCGCGAGCTAACACGGGAAAAAACGAGCGTCGAGCCAACAACATACAGCGCGCCAGAGCGCGATGACAGCCAAATCCGCGCCTTCCGCGCCGGCGTGCTGGCGCATATCCAGGACAATGGACAATTGGTGGATGTGCGCAGCCCGGGCGAATTCAGCGGCGAGAAACTGCACATGGAAGGCTATCCGCAAGAGGGAGCGGTGCGCGGCGGGCATATCCCCGGTGCCGACAATGTACCCTGGTCGCGCGCCGCCAATGAGGACGGCACCTTCAAAACCGCGGCGGAACTGCGCGCGATTTATCTCGACGAGATTGGCTTGAACCCAGCGCAGCCAACGGTTGCTTACTGCCGCATCGGCGAGCGCAGCAGCCATACTTGGTTTGTCTTGTCCAATCTGCTCGGCTTCGCCGATGTGCGCAATTATGATGGCTCTTGGACCGAATGGGGCAACAGCGTCGGCCTGCCAATCGAGAAATAGCCAGCCGTATGAACAGCTTCTGGGGGAGGTATAAGCCCTTCCCCAGCTTGCTAATAGCCGCAGCAGGAAAAAGCGATGCCAGATTACCCGCCCAAACTTCAAGATTACCTAGACGATTTCGCTTTCATTTCCACGCGCGACGAGCGCATCGACTTTTTGATCGCCATCGCCGACGAATTCGTACCGGTGCCAGCCGCCGTCGCCAGCAAGCCCTATGATGAGGCGCAGCGCGTGATTGGCTGCGAATCCGAAGCCTTCGTCTGGGCGATAGACCGCCCGGACGGGCGCTTGGACTTTCATTTCGATGTGTTAAATCCGCAGGGGCTGTCCGCCATGGCGATGTGCGCGATTCTCGCACAGTCCTGTTCGGGCGCGCCTTTGGAACAAGTCGCGTCAATCAATGGCGACGTGGTATTCACTTTTTTTGGTAGAGATATTTCGATGGGCAAGGGACGCGGATTGACCGAAATCATCAACGCGATTGTGTATGCGGCAAAGCAAGGTCTTGCCCGGCCATAACGTGGCTTTATTTTTCCAGGTAAGAACCGCTCGGGGCACCGTCGCGGAAGACCGCGTCTGTGCCTAGCATGCCCTTGTAGGCAAAAGACGGCTCGGAGCCGGGTATGGCTACCGCATTTACCGTTTTTTCGTAATAGGCTGCGGGTCCTGCCCAGCCGATTATCCCATACATATAGCCGGACCTGCGCATCTCGTGCAGGCACTTGAACAAGAGCGCGCTGCCGATGCCTTTGCCGCGTTCCCGCTCGTCAACCCCAGTGGGACCGAAGAAACCTTTGTAGGTGGTATCGTAGCAAGCGAAGCCGAGTAATTGGTCGCGGCGATGCGCCAGCATGACCGTCGTCGGATGCGTAGAAAAGCCGACATCAGCCTCGCTGGACCAGTAGTGATTGAAGCGCTCTTCTATCCACTCGGTGACGAGGCGCTTTTCCGGCGGCATACAGCGCCTGATGGTGATGCCTTGCTCGCGTTGCTTGGCAATTACGGGTTCAAGCGGCGGCAATTCGTAGAGCTTTACCAGCATATCAGGCATTGTTCATCCTCCGTATTTGCTATCTCATTTGCTATCTCGTCAAGAATGCAATCAAAGGAAGTCGCTTTCAATTTGATTCTATTTGAATCTATTTGATTCTACTGGATTCTTATGAAATCGACTGGCGTTTTCGCGCCATTTTCGCCGGGCGCAATGGCATAAGCGGTGGATTGCCGCTATCATTGTCGCCGACGGATTCCCTTATGAAGGTTCATTCACATGCCACAGCGACCCGAAACAACTGCGGTTCACAATTCAGCTATCGACAGCACTAGCGGCGCGATTGTGCCGCCAATTGTGCTAAGCACGACATTCCAATACGACGCAAGCGGCTTGGAGCATGATGCTGACGAGTTAATTTACACGCGCTACCAAAACCCGAATCGCGCGGCGCTGGAAGCAGCCATGTGCAAGCTGGAATACGGCGCTGTGGCTCATGCTGTCTCCAGTGGTTCAGCCGCCATGCTGACCATTTTCCAAGCATTGCGTCCGGGCGATCATATCCTGTCTAGCGACGATATGTACTTTGGCATCCGCGTGCAGCTGAAAGAATTCTTCGCGCCCTGGGGCTTGCAGACCAGCTTCGTTGATATGAGCGACCTGGAGGCTGTGCGCGCCGCCATGCGCCCAGAGACGCGCCTGGTGATATTAGAAACGCCGACAAACCCGATGATACGCCTGGCGGACATCCAGGCGATAAGCGCAATAGCCCAGCAGCACGGGGCGGCTGTTTTGGTTGACAATACGGTGGCGACGCCGGTCGCGCAGAATCCCCTGCGTTTAGGCGCGGATATTGTCGTCAATTCGCTGACCAAGTACATCGCCGGTCATCACGATGTGCTGGGTGGGATCATCGTATTCCGCGAGGATACGGAATTCGCCCAGCGTGTCATGCGCTTGGTGAGAATCGGCGGGTCAGTTTTGTCGCCGATGAACAGTTGGCTGACCCTGCGTGGGATGCAGAGCTTGGCTTATCGCGTCCGCGCCCATAGCGAAAACGCCGCGCAAGTCGCCGGTTTCCTGGCGGAACACGCGCGCATCGAGCGCCTGCTCTATCCGCATCATGCCAGCCATCCGCAATATGAGCTGGCGCGGCGGCAAATGCGCCTCGGCAGCGGCTTGATGTCGATACAGGTGCGCGGCGGCCGCCAAGCCGCCATCGCCGTGGTGAACAAATTGAAGCTCTTTACCAGCGCAACCAGCTTTGGCGGCACCCACAGTCTGATTGAACATCGGGAATCGATAGAAGAAGATTCCAATACGCCGCCCAACCTGCTGCGCGTATCCATCGGCTTGGAGCATCCGCTTGACCTCATCGCCGATCTCGAACAAGCGCTGCGATGATTTATCACATCACCAGCCGCTTGAACTGGGAGCGGGCGCAAGCCGCTGGCTTATACAGCGCGCCTTCGCTGGCATCCGAAGGCTTCATCCATTGCTCGCGGCGCAGCCAAATTATAACTGTCGCAAACAATTTCTATCGCAACCAACCGGACTTGCTGCTGCTTTGCATCGAGGAAAGCAAGCTAAAATCAGCATTGCGTTGGGAAGCGCCAGCTCACCCACAGCCGCGCATCGCCAAGACGGAAAATCGCGATGAGCGATTTCCGCATGTCTATGGCGCGCTTAACCTGGGGGCTGTCGCGGCGGTTTTCGCGCTTGAAATGACTGTCAAGGGCTTTGTATTGCCAAAGGAGCTGCCCTGATGCAAGCTAAGTCTAGCCTGCTACTTCACCGATTCCTGTCGCCGCGGCGCTGAATTGCCACAGCGCCTTTTGTTGCTCGGGGCTATAGGAGATGTCGCTGGAGCGCTTCTGCTTTTTGTCAGCCCAATACTTGCCGCTGATGCCCGCAACTTCGGGCGAAGAGGCGAGATAAATCAAAGTTTCAGCGCCCTTCATTGGACTGCGCCCCGCGATTGTCTTCATCACTTTGAATAGCAGGCGCATGAAACCCGACATATTGTCGCCAAAGCTGGTATTCACCAGCCCGGGGTGAACGGCGTTCACCAATATGTTCCGGTCTTCGACGAGCCGCGCCAACTCATAAGTGAAAAGGATGTTCGCCAGCTTGCTAGCGCCATAAGTTGGGAAAGGTCGAAAGCGGCTTTCATCCTGCGTATCCGACAGGCGCAAACCGTCCGGGCCGGCGGCATTATGGGCGCTTGAGGCTACATTGACGATGCGCGCCTCCCCCTGTTCATACGCGGTATCTTCGATGATATCGAGCAGCAGATTGCTAAGCAGATAGTAGCTGAAATGATTGAGCGCGAAGGTTAGCTCGTAGCCATCAACCGATGTCTGATAAGTTGAGTAGGACGCGCCGGCATTATTGAGCAGCACATCAAGACGCTGATACCGCGCGCGGAATTCGGCGGCGACGCGGCGCGTTTCGTCCATGGAAGACAAATCCCCTAGCAGCATGCTTAGCTTGTTGTTGCCGCTGGCAGCGCTCAGTTCCGTCAGGACGGCGCGCGTTTTGGCTGGATTGCGCCCCACGATAATGACTTCAGCGCCCATCTTCGCCAATTCCAGCGCGGCGATTTTACCGATGCCGCTGGTCGCGCCCGTTATCAATACCCGTTTCCCACGCATAGGCATTCCCTCTTTGATGTTTGCTAGTTTTCAATGCTTGTCTAGCGGCGGCTTGTCTAGCGGCGGATGATTGGACTCTGTTGAAAAACAGCCCCCATCCCGTAGGTCTATGTCTACGTGACCCCGGCCCCTCCCCGCCATCTCTATGGCGAACGGGTTTGGGGTGGGGGAAATCGAGTATTTCAACGGAGTCGATTGCCCCGCCCCTGCAGGAACAAATGGCATTCGCAGCGCGGGCTAGGAATCGTCGTCATCGCCATAGGGCTGCCCGGCGAATATCGCGCGCAATTCCGCCGCCGACTTCGCCGCTTGCAGGGCATTCATGCGCGCGGCTTCTTGCTCCTGCAAGGCGCGCGCATTATGCAGCACGGCTTCCAATTTATCGGCGGGGAACTTGCAAGCGCCGTTCTCGTCCATGTGGATCAATTCACCGGGCGCGACATCCATGCCCGCCACCGAAACAGGCACATTGACAGCATGGACCGCCATATTGCCATGCCCCGGCGTCACGCCGCTGAGCATGTATTGGAAGTCCATTTCGCGCACTTCATCTAGGTCGCGCGACGGTCCATTGGACAGCAAGCCAAGGCAGCCAATGGCGCGCATGGCGGAGACCATGTTGCCACCCGCCAAGCCAACTTTGCCCGCGATTTGCGGCGGGAACTTCTGCTGAATGACCAGAATCGTTGGTCCTGGGGCCGCCTCTAGCGCATCCAGTACATCGCCAAAGCCGAGCCGAGAGAAACCCGCGTCCGGCAAACCATATACACAGGTGACCGCATAGCCAACGCGGCGGCCCAATTCCGGATACATACAGCGAATCGACTGATCGGTGTACCAATTCTCGCTCCAGGGATTGTAAAGCCCCAAGCAAAGCGGAGAAGCGGGATAAGTAGCCACCACGTTGGTGATGGACGGCGTATCGAAATTCTTAAGCTCTTCGAGCATTGCAAAGGTATTCATAAATCGCGGGTATCTCCCTCGCTATTCGCGCGCGCAGCTTGCAGCGCATAGGACATGGGCTCATTCTACAGCGCAAAGGATAAGATTGCGACAATAGGCTTAGCGCGCGCAAGGCAATTGCTTTAGCTTTCGGAACGCAATGAGCGCCTCAGGACGCCCAAGATAGGAACCAGCATCAGTGCGGAAATGCTTATCGCCATGCGGATAGAGGCAAAGTAGCCAAGCGCTCCGACCAGGGGCCCGCCGGCAATCTGCCCAAAGGCGTCCGCTTGACCTTGGATGGACAATACGGTAGCGCGAACATCGGAGTCGGTATGCTGGTTTATCCATGTTTCCATAAGCGGGTTGCGGACCGCGCGCAGGGCACCGGCAATCCACAGCCCAAACAGCGCCAATGCGAAACTATCGCCCAGCGTGAATAAGAGCACAGCTGCAATCATGGCGATGTAAACAAGCGCCAATGTTATCGTGAGTGAGCGATTGCTTGTCATATCGACCCGGCGCTGGATGATTTCCATTGCCAGCAGGCTTAATGGCATACCGACCGCGCTGATGAGACCAAACCAGACGATTTCGTCCAGTTGACCGAGGGCCGGCAAACTGTAGCTCTCCAGCAAATGCGCGGTCCATAAGCGATCAAATCCTTCGCTGAAAGCGCCGTGAATGATGGTCGCCGCCATTATCAGGAGCAGTAACTGGCGGCGGCGAACTAGGCGCAAACCGCGGCGAAAGGTCGTGAAGAGCGTCTTCCAGTTTTCGCGACTCGCCGCGTTTTGGCGCTGGAAGCCAGCCTCGGGCATCAGCATAATCAAGAGCAGCGCCAGCGCCAGCATGATAAAACCCGCCGCTACAATCGCCAGCTGCAAGCTGAAGCTCGCTACCGCAACGCTGACAAAAATCGCGGCGAAGCCTGTAAGCTGCGCCACCTGCGCCGCCCGGACAAATGCGCCAGAGGCGCGCGCCTGCCCTATCTCGTCAACAATCCATGCCGATTGCGCCCCGCTCAAAAAGGTATAGCCCAAGCCCATAATTATCTGCGCTATCAAGAGCGATTCGAAGACCGGGAAACTGCCCTCGACCACAAAACCCAGCCCCAGCAGCGCGATGCCAACAATCACGGATAGACGGCGGCTGTAAACATCGGCGACGACGCCGGTCGGGATTTCCATCATGAACGCGGTCAGCTCCAGGCAAGTGCCGACCAAGACAAGCTGCAGGGGATTCAATCCCACCTGTTTGACCTGATAGACCAGGTTGACCGTGAATACCATGGTCATGGCGAAGGACTGAACGCCCGACAAGACAAGATACAATTTGTAGGCTTCTGCCTTGGGCAAGTTCAGTTTTAGGAACATCTAGCCTCAATCTGCAATTGAGCAATATCAATGGTCGATTACAGTCGATTACAGTCGATTACAATGTGCGCGACTTGCGCTTCAGCACGCCGCTGTCTAGGAAGCCGCGCAATTCCGCTGCCCGCTCCGCTAGCAATTTCGGCGCGACCGCGCGCAGCGCAGCGTGGCTGGCATTTGCCAGCAGCCAGCGGCAAGACAATAGCTGACGCGCCACGATGAAGGCTTCCAACTGCACGCGTAGGTCCTCGTCCAGACCAGTCTGCGAAATATAGCCGCGCCACATGGCTGCTTCCAGCTGCGGATATTCAGCCGCGCGCTCGCCTTTGAGCTGCCAAAGCAAGGGCGCGAGGTCGTATAGGAAATATCCCCAGCCACAATATTCAAAATCAAGCGCCAGGGGCAACTCTGCGCGGAACAAGATATTTTTTGCCAGCAGGTCGCCATGGATGAGACCGAAGTTGCGCGCATTTCGGTCAATCGCAGACAGCGCCGCGCGCAGGCGCTTTTCCACCTGCGCGAAGATATCGGCTTGCTCGGCGCTGGGCGCAATTATGGCATCCTGTACAGCGTATGGCGATTCCGCGCCAAACATTCCTTGCCAGTCCATGCTTGGTCGCAGGAAGCCCGCCGCCGCTACAAACTGCCCTTCTCGGTGCAGCTTGCCCAGGTAAAGGCCGACCGCAAAAACGTCAGCGCTGGATAATGCCTGGGCGGACTTCGGCTCGCCGGCGATGAACTCGAACAGGCTGCACAAGACTGCCCCCGGCGCAAGCTGCGCTGGCTTGACAGTTGTGTATAGGACTTTGCTGCTGTTGTCAGGCGCGTTGTCAGGCACTTTGTCTTGCGCCGTGTCGGGTAAAGGTACTGGCGACGGCGCGAGCAAGCCCGTATTCTGGCGCAGGTTTTGCAGCCAAGTCAACTCGGATTCCAGGTACTCGGCGCGGACCTTACCCGGCAGATGCAAGCGCAGCACGGAAATTCCACCGGGCGAAATTACCTTGAAGACCGCATTGCCGCTGTAACCCAGCCAAGATAAGCGCGCAGGACCCAGCCGCCACCGCAAGATAACTGCGCGCGCCAAACCAAACCAGAAGCGCTTTTGTTCTTCCAGCGTCCAATTTGCGTATTCTGGCATATTTTACCCTATTAAAACGAGTGCGAGCCCAAGAGAATCTAGGCAATTGCATCATAGTATAATTCACCCAGCGGGGGCAGACCGCGCGTTACAGCTTACTTTCGAGCAATCCGATGCTACAATAGCGGCGCTTTGCTATCATGGAGTCCTTATGCGCAAGTGGTTCATCTTGGCTGCGGCGGTCATATTGTCCGCTATAGTTGACCAAGCCAGCAAAGGCTGGGTAATCGAAAATCTGGAGCTTTACCAGAGCGTGCAGCCGATTCCGGCGCTGAGTCCGTTTTTCCAGTTGACGCGCAGCGCAAATACCGGGGCGGCTTTTGGCATTTTGCCGGCGGCGGGCAATGTCTTGCCATTGCTGGCATTCGCAATCATCGGACTCTTGCTGTGGAATTTCCGCAGCGCCGCGCCAAGCGGGCTTTTTCTGCCGCTCGCGACTGGCATCGTGATTGGCGGCGCAATCGGCAATGTCATCGACCGACTCCAGCACGGCCATGTCATTGACTTCATTCACTATCAGATTCCGGGCATCATATCCAATGTCAGCAATGTGGCTGATCACGCCATTGTTGGCGGCGTGCTGCTGATAATCGGAGAAAGCTTCTTGAGCGCGCGCAAGCAAAGCGCCGCGACGCCTAGCGAGCACACGGAACACAATCGCGACGGTTCTTTGCAATAGCGCAATAGCCGAGATAGCTGGAAAGCATCAGGCCAAGCGAGCGCGGCGGATAGGCGCGCTAGACTGCCCTCACAGGCGCTTTTCCAATTCAATTTCGTCGCGGATTGTTATCCCTTCAAGTCCCGTGATAGGAATCTGCGGCTTGATGCGGCGGGCGGCGGCAATCGCGTTGCGATGCACGGTAACCAACTCATAGCCGCGCTTCTGCCAGAATTTGAGCGCGGCTAAATTGTCATTGGTTGTAACCAGCCAGATTCTCTCGAAACCCGCTTCGCGCGCCCATTCTTCAACCGCCTCTACCAGGGCGGAACCAACGCCAAGCGACTCTAGCAGACTGTCCAGCGTGGTTATTTCGCACTCTTTTGCCCCGATGTCAACGGTAATCAGACCGATGTTTTCGGCTGCGGCTTCCGCGGCTTCTTCATCTGCCTCGCTGCCTTCGGCGGGCGCGATGCTACGTTCCGCCATGAAGCCCGGCAAGAGATGCCCATAAACGGCTTTTCCGCGGGAAACAATCTGCGTGGTGCCCCAGCGCTCATCAAGAAAATGCGCCACCCACTCTCGGTCGGAGCGTTCCAGGGGACGGATGGTATATTCGGTCATCGCCGAGTCCTCGGTAGTTTCCTTTTGTTCCAAAATCAATTATAACCCGTAACCGAAAAACATGAAAAAAGCCGCCGCAATGGCGTAAAATGGACATGCGCAAAATTGCATAGATTGATAGATTGAACTTTGCATGACATGGAAAACTTGCTTATGCCGCGAAAAGCAGGGCTACGCCAGCGATAGCGATAAGGGTGCCGGTGACAGCGCGCACTGTGATTTTATCGCCAAATACCACGTAAGCTATCGGAATCAGCAAAATCGGCGTCGTGCCGGTCAAGGTTGAAGAAATGCCGACGCTGGTATGCTGGAGCGAAAGCAGAATCAAAGTCGTGCCAATGACAGGACCAACAAGCGAAGCGAATGTCAGGACGAGCAGGGCGCGCGGCTCTGCCCAGATTAGACGCAGATTTTCGCCTACTTTGCCACGCGCGATGATCACCAGCCATAGAATGACCAAGCCGACCAGGGTGCGTATCACACCAGCGCTCATCGGATGAAATCCGCCAGCCACGCCTTGCGACATCAGCGCGTAAGAAGCACCTTGACCAAGCGCGGAAGCAAGCGCGAGCGCCAGACCGCGGCTGTAATGCGCGTTTTTCAGCTTCAGGTCGCGGCGGGCGTCGTCGGATACCACCCAGCCGATGCCGGCAATCACCACAACAATGCCAAAAGCGGCGATGGCGGTCAATGCCTGCCCAAGAAATACCCAAGCCAGCAATGCCGCAACAATCGGCGTGATTGAGCCAATCAGCATAGCGAGGCGCGGTCCAATATATTGAAAGGAGCGCAAGAGCATGACGGAAGCAACAACAAAACCGGATAGGCTGGAAGCGCCGAGCAGTGCCCAGCGCTCAAGTGAGGCTGCGCTGGGGAAAGGTTCACCGAGCATGACATGGTGCGTCAGCAGCAGGAAGACCAGCGAAATCTGTAGGCTGAGCGCCATCGACACAGTAGCGCCAAATTTGCGCCCCGCCAATGTGAAGGTCGTCGACGCCAGCGCGAAGCTGAATGCCGCGCCAAGGGCAGACAATTCGCCGAGGTAAGTTTCCAAATCAGTTTCCGAATTCGGGATTGCGCCAGCAATCCATGTTATTGAAGCCGTCAGCGCAAGCGCTAGAGTGTATAACTTTTACCACATTGGCGCGCAGGACACCGCGCAGGACACAAAGAATAGTCCTTATGTCATGGCTTTTTGTACCAGGTCTTGCGCGGATAGCATCACGAAGCGTATTTGAACTCGATAATGACCATGCTCTGGGGCGCGAGCTGCCGCAGCGGTTGATAGCCAGCGAAGCCGCCGCCCGCCTCGATGCGCGGCGCGGAAATGTCGCCCATTCCATAAACCAGGCTTGCGTCTGCCCAGGACAAGTCAGATGACCAGTCCAACTCTTCCAAGGAAAGCGAAAAATCTGTCGTGGGCTCATCGTCAAGATTGATTAGCACCATCAGAACTTGTTCATCATCATGGCGCAGGAAGGCGTAGACGCCGCGCTGCGAGCTGTCGACCGCCGTCAGGTCGCCGCCGCGCAAGGCTGAATTGGCATTACGCAGCTGAATCAAGCGCCGATAATGGCTGAGCAGCGAATTCGGATCGTCACTTTGCTCGGCGACATTGGCTTGGGCGAGGTTGTCCGCGTCTTGCAATGGCTGCCACAGCGCATCGCCAGCGCTGAACCCGCCGCTCTCGCTGTTCTCCCATTGCATCGGGCTGCGAATGCGCTCGTCCGGTTTGCTGCCAGCCATGCCAATCTCTTCGCCATAATAGAGGAAGGGTACGCCAGGACCCGTCAAGAGCAGCGAAGCAGCCACTTTATTCCTGCCAATATCATGCAGCAGCCGGTTTATCAGACGGTCTTGGTCATGATTGCTGAGGAAGGTGGCAAATTGGTTTAGCGGATAGTCGCGCATGGCATTGCGATGGGCGCGGACGATATTGCGATTTGAGCCGCTTTGCGCGGCGCTTATCATCTCCTGCGCCAGCTTAAAATCGAAGCCGATATCAATCGCGCCTTCATCTACATAGCGCGCCACAATGAAAGCAGGAGCATTAAATATTTCGCCCACAGTGAAGCTGTTGGGCTGGAGCGACTGCAAATGCGCTTGGTAGTCGCTTAGCCATTGACGGCTTTCGGGCGTATTTTCTTGCCGCTCGCCAGCTTCAATCAGGTGCTTAATCGCGTCCAGGCGGAATCCATCTACCCCGATTTCGCGCAGCCAATAATGCGCGATGTTGTAGAACTCCCGCGATACAGCCGGATTCCGAAAATTGAGGTCGGGCATGCCGTCCCAGAAGACCCCATAATAGTAGCGGTCGTCAGCTGGATGCCAGGCGACCGCGCCCCAGGGTCCAACATATCCGGGGTCTTTGTCTTCCCAGATGTACCAGTCGCTGTAGGCTGGCTCGCCGAGCCGCGAAGCGGTAAACCAGGGATGCCGGCTAGAAGTGTGGTTGAGTACCATGTCAACAATAACGGCGATTCCCCGCTCATGCGCCGCCGCTATCAAGCGCTGCATATCATCAATCGTGCCGTAATCGCGCTCGATTGCATAATAGTCGGTAACGTCATAGCCGTGATAACTGTGGGCTTCCGCGGGCGGCATTAGCCAGATGCCGGTAATGCCCAGGTCTTGCGTCGTCGTCGGATCGCCGTCGTTGAGGTAATCCAGGCGGTCGATTATGCCCTGTATATCGCCAATGCCATCGCCGTCGCTATCGCGGAAGCTGCGAATGAATATCTCGTAAAAGACGCGCTCATTCCACCACTTGGGCGGGAGCGCGCCGTCGCTTTGCGCCCCGGATTGCGCCCCGGATTGCGCTAATGAGGCTGGAGGAAATGCCATCAACGGCAGCAGAAAACAGACGGCGGCGATATATGTGAATTTGAGCGCGGACTGCCGCAAGCCTGATAAGCCTGATATTGAAGAAGCGAGCAATAGCATATCCAAGAATGTCATACAATTCTCTCCATAATGTGGCTGCACAGCCATCTCAATTTGCTATAGTGGGCGGCTCACGGGGCGCTTGGCGCGACATGAGCCCTCATTCAATGCCGACCACCAGCCGCCGCGCCTATATTGGCAGCGCAGAGTTGCGCGAATTCGCGCTGCCAAGCCTGGCATTGTTTTTCGCGCTTGTCATCAGCCGCGGCGAAGGCAGCGCCTGCCTTTCGCATCCAGTACAGCGCGCGGTCATTGTCGCCTTGCCGGTGCCGCGCAAGCGCGAGATAGTACATTGTTTCCGGACGATCGGGCTGGGCAGCGAGCGCGTTTAGGAAGTGGTCCGCGGAGGCGGCCCAATCCTTGCCCTGGTATGCCAGCATGCCCAGCCCATAGTTGGCAATCATCTCGTAGGGATTGATGGTCATAGCCCGCTCGAAGCCAGCGCGCGCCGTCGCCTTGTCGCCGCCTTCAAGCTGGAACCATGCTAGCGCGGCGTGATAGGCGGCGTGGCTGGGATGCCGCGCAATCGCGGCGTCAATTTGGGCGAGCGCTTCTTTCTGGTCCTTGCGCCGGAAGGCAGCTAGCGCCGCTACATAAGCCTCGTCCGCCTCGTACCGCGACGAACCCAGGCTCTGCGCGAGCTTGAACATCATATTATGCGCCAGGACATGCTCTTGCGGATGCAGAAATTAGTCGGAGAGTTCGACGGTTTTGCGCCGGCTGCCGCAGCGCACGACATAGGTGCGCGCCATTTTATCGTGCCAAGTCTGGTTGTTCTTATCGACCAGCGCCCATAAGAAACCTAGCCCGAAGAGCATGCTGCTGACCTGATAGCCAATTGCGCGGATTACAGCGTCCACGTCATTGAGCGCGCCGCCATCCGCCTTGATGACACGGATGCCAAGGGCAAACTTGCCCGGGGTCTGCCCCCCGCGCCGCGTCCAGAAATACCAGTGATAAGCAACCGGCACAGCTAATATAATGAATTGCAAGAATTGCATGGGAATATGCTGGCTGGGCGAAGAAATGATCAATACCACGATTGAAAGCGGCAGAATCAGCAGAAAACTGTCAATCAAGTTGGCGGCAAATCGATCAAGCAAACCAGCCAATTCGTAGACCTTTCTGGCATCGCCCATTGATCTTGCCCCGTTTTTGCGCTTTTTCCCCATCTGTCGCTCCTTCAATTCGCGCTATTGCCAAAGCTTGCTGCTGGCTAAACCCGCAGGTATAGACATGCCATCTACTTTACTATACGACAGAATGCCGACCGAGTTGTAAGCAGACGGTAAAATCGGCGTGAATAATGAGTAAACTGTGTACAGGCGCATTTTATTAGACTTGCCAAGCCGGCTCCTTCATTCCTTCAATCCTTCAATCCTTCAATCGAGCAGGGCATACAAGACCGCCGGGTTGTCTTCTCGCTCGAATTCTTTCAAATTGGCGATGGTCAAGTGACCATGCTGATACAGGTACTCAATATGCGCGCCGGCTTCTTCGATCGCCAGCAGCACATGGTAATCCTTAACCTGCGGATACATCGCGCACGCTATCGCGCTAATGGTCATGGGCGCGCCATGGTCGCGCATTATTTTGCGGATGCGCTCCAGCTTGCGCCCGTGGCTGGCGCGGATGGCATGGATGCGACCATAGAGGTCGTGGATGGGGTCTTCGTGCCCGCCAAGCGCCAGTTCGATGCCCTCGTAGCGCAGCAGCTTGCGCAAGGAATCGGCATAATGATCGAGCCCCATGTAGTGCGTGATGCTTTCGGGCGATTGATGCGGCGTCGTATGCGATAAGATATGATCGGCGCTAAGCAGGACATCCCCCAAGCGGATGCAGACCTGGCCCGGGCAATGCCCTGGCGCGTGTATGAATTCCATGCCGTCTATCACCAGTTCGTCCACAATGTTGAAATCTACCGCAATTGATGTAACATGCTTCTTGGCGAAGCCGTACATTTGGAAAAGGGACTCGCGCAATGCCGGTTCGATGCCGGCGCGCTCGAAATATATGCCCAGCGCCTTTGTCGCCACGACCACGCGCTCTTCGTAATTGGTCAAAACCCGTCTATCAAGCTCGTGAATGCCGACGCTGGCAGCGGTCTGCTGCTTGACAAATGCCAGACCGCCAAAATGGTCGATATGCCCATGCGTGATGATGATGCGTTTAATATCTGGCAGGCTGAAATTGCGACTGAAACGCTTGCCGATATCGGCAAAACCAGTCAGCAAGTCCTCATTGCTGGTGCCAATGCCCGAGCCGCAATCAACCAGCGTCAATTCGCCCGCGCCTTCGATGATATAGGCGTGCCCGACGAAGCCGTTCGGGAACAGCTGCATAGAAAAGCGGTAAATTTCAATGCCTGTACTGCTCTTAAAGCGCTCAACCGGCGGCAATTTGCCCATCTGACAAGTCGCTCATTCGCTCAATTTTCTTGCGGCGCAATACCATTATCATACCGCGCCGATATTGTCATTGTATCAGAATATGCAGGTTGTCAGTTGCCAGGCTATAGATGATGAAGGCGATATAGGCTAGCAGGAAGATCGCCGCCTGCGGTCGGCCGAATTGCTGGCGGCGCACGAAGGGAATCAGCATAACGGCAAAGGCAATCATTATCAGAAACTCGAACTGGACTTCGGCGCGGCTAACAGTGATGGGCTTCAGCAGCGATGTCAAACCCAGGATTAGCAGCAGGTTGGCTATGTTGGAGCCAACTATGTTGCCGATTGCCAAATCGGTCTCCCGGTGGAAAGCCGCCGACAGCGATGCCGCTAGCTCTGGCAGCGACGTGCCAAAGGCGACCAATGTAATCGCGATGACCAATTCGCTTACACCGATCATACGGGCGATATTCACCGCGCCTTCGACCATCAGGCGCGCCCCAATCACCAGCGCAGCGATGCCGAGTATCAAGAAGAACAATTCTTTGCGCCTGTCAAGAACAGACTCGTTTTGCTCGTCGTCGACATCCGCCAAGAGCTGAGCGCGCGTGTCCTGCTCCTTTTTCGCCAGAAAATAGAACATGGCGTTGAAGCCCGCGAAAGCCAGCAGCAGCAGCAAGCCGTCGACTTGCCCGATTTGCCCATCCAGCGTCAAAATATAAGTGAAGATTGAAAATAAGATCATGATGGGGATTTCGCGCCGCAACATGATAGCTTTGACGCGCAGCGGGACAATCAAGCCCGTCGCGCCCAGAATCAAGCCGACATTGGCGATATTCGAACCCAGCACATTGCCGATAGCCAAATCGCTCTTGCCTGCCAATGTCGCTTGCACGCTGACAAGCAGCTCTGGCATGGATGTGCCGATGGCGACGATGGTCAGCGCGATAATCAGAATCGATATGCCATAGGACATCGCCAGTTTGGAAGCCCCGCGTACAAGCCAGTTGCCGCCATAGAACAGCCCCGCCAAGCCCAGCAACAGCAAAAGGATATTCTCTAAAATCAAGCTAGGGTCCCTTACTCAATCGGATTGAGCACGGCATTTGATATGGCATTTTGCGCGGAAGCTCAGGCATAAATGACATGTTGCAGCAAAAATCTATCAATCGCGCTGTAATATGCCGCGATCGTTTCGGGCTTGCGCCAGCCGTGGCCCTCGCCTTCGTACAAGTGATATTCATGCGGGATGCCGCGGCGCTTGAGCGACGCCACAATCAAGTCCGATTGGTCTTGGGGCACAACGACATCGTCGCTGCCTTGAAAGACGATTAGCGGGTCTACGATTTTGTCGGCGTGGAATAGCGGCGACCTTTGCCGATACAAGTCGGCGGCGTCGGGCAATTCGCCTAAGAGCCAATAGGTATAGCGTGCTTCGAATTTATGCGTATCCATCAGCAAGCCAAATTGATTGGAGACGCCGTAAGAACAGATGCCCGCTTTATAAAAACCCGGGTGTTCGACCAGCGACTGCAAGACAGTGAATCCGCCGGCGCTGCCGCCCATGATGACGGTTTTGCTGCGGTCAATCTCCCCGGCATCGGCCAAATGATTGACGCCACTGATTGAATCGATAACATCATATACACCCCAATTGCCGCGGTGCATGTCCATATAGGCTTTGCCGTAGCCGGTGCTGCCGCGATGATTGACCTGCAAGACGGCATAGCCCCTGGTGGTGAAAAACTGGACTTCGCTATAGTATTCCGCCGTTCTTTGCGAGGTCGGACCGCCATGCACGTTGACAATCAAGGGCGGCTTGCCGGGCGGCATCTGCTCTTGCGGGAGCGGCGCATAGAACAAGCCATGCACATCGGCACCATCGTCGCCCCGCCATGTGAGCTTCTGTGCCGGGGAAAGCCGGTCCCTGGACATGTTTTCGGTCTGGCTGCGGCGCTGGATGGTCACGCGTGCTTGCCCATCCAGGCTGATTACACGCGGCGGAATCAAGGCGGAAGACGCTATCATGGCGACGGCATCGCCGCTGCCCGCCGTCGTCAACTGCTCCAAATGCGTATATTGCCCCAAACCCGCGACCAGCGAGTCTTCGTGGGAGTCCTTGTGGGAGTCTTCACTGGAGTCTTCACTGGAGTCCTCATGGGTGTCCTCACAGGAGTCCAAATTGACATTCCGCAGCGAAAAGAAACCGCCATCATTTTCTAAATAAGTGAGCGCGCGGCTGTCAGCGCGCCAGCCAAAGACCCGCATGCCTTGCGCCCAAGCCGGTGTGCCATGTTCGGTTGCGCTAACGGTTAATTGTTGATGGCGCTGCGCCTCCAGGTCGTAGAGGTAAATTTGCCCCCAGCCAGTCGCGTCGCTGACGTAGGCTAAATAACGCCCATCGGGCGAATATTGCGGTTGGAATATCGCGGTATCGCGGTCGCCGGTCAAGGAAACAATTTCGTCGGCGGTGGGCATGCCGCTGGCATCAGTCGCCAATTGTACCAAGCGCAATTCACTGCCATTCCAGGGCATCTGCGGATGATTCCAAGCGATATACGCGATTTGCTTGCCATCGGGGTGCCAGGTCGGCTGCATGACAAAATCTGTGCCATAAGCCAGCTTGCGCGGGAAGTTGCTGCCATCGCTGTCCACAATCGCTAATCCATCAAGGCGCTCATAACTATGCACATAGACTAGCCATTTGCCATCCGCGGAAACAGCGGGTGCCGCGTAACTGCCGTATTGCGGCGTTATCGCGCGCGCCGCCCCGCCAGCGAGCGCTTGTTTGTACAGGCGACCATTGGCGGCGAAATAGACATGCCCCGCGCCAACAGTGAAAGCGCCGCCGCCGTAACCTACCCGCCCGGCGACATTCAAACTCATGTCGGTTAGGTCGCGCGGCGCGGCGCAGCCCGTCTTCGCCAGCAGGACGCCGGTCTTGCCGCGGCTCTCCCACCAAACTAAAGTATCGCCGGCGCTGTTCCATTGCACGTCGCGCAAACTGATGCCGCTGGCAATCGCTTTGCCAGTGATAGGGCTTTCCCATGTTCCGAAGGCTTGCTTCATAATATGTTTCCTAGCGCCAGGCAAATGCGGCAAATTCGCTTCGTCGTGGCGGCTCTAACGCAAAATGCCCACCTGCGCGGGCATTTGCGATTTACTAAGTGCTGAATTGGCTCCGTTCACAACAAGGTGAACGTTAACGCTTGACAAGCCAATAGTCAAGGTCAAATCGAGCGCGCGTCTGCCCCGCCTCGGGTGAATCTTAGGAGAAGATTGGGCGGTAGGACGTGTCAATCGTGCTAATATAATCCAAGGCAAATTCGGCCAACTGGCTCTCGGGCGCGAAATCGTCAGAGAGAATCTCGACGATGGTGCCATCTTCCGCCCAAGCGTATAGCTCTTCGGAATATACATCGGGCGACATGATACAGCCATATGTTACCGGCTCATAAACGCCGCCGCCGCCCAAGTAGCCCCCGTTTGGCAGCTGCACTGCGCCGTGGAAACCGTTCATCAAGCCCGGCACGACTTCATAAATGCCCATAAACCAATTCATCCGCCATTGCGCGCAATTGGTGCCGGCATCTTCGCACAAAGCGTAGCTGCCCCCGAAGGCAACATCATTGTGTGTCATGATTTGGTAGATGCCTGGGTAGGTTGGTGCCGTCTCACGTCCAGAAGAAATCCCCCAACTGAAGACCATTTGATCGTATTCAAAGGCGACAAGCCATTGCGATTCAATATCAATCACGATGCGTTTGTGCGGCAGTGGGTCCACGGGTATCAAAGCATCGCGCGACGGAATTTGTATTTCGTCGCCGACATTTAGGGCGCGCCAGTTGATATTGGGATTAGACTCATAGATCAGTTGATAGGGCAAGCCGTTCTTGCGCCCAATCTTATAGCCATTGTCCGAATTTTCGACAGTATAGGATTTGGGCAAATGCTGGACGCGCACCACGACGTTGGCGTTTTTTGTATTCAAGCCTTCTTGCAGCTTTCTAATTGCCTCCAATTCATCGATAAAGCGCGCCGTCGCGCCATTTATCAAGTCTTGGTTCAGGCTTTTGATAAAGGCGCTAAAGACATCCGTGCGCACCGCCAATCCGTTCTGGCCCGCAATTAACCATTCCGCCGCTGTCCGCTGGTCGACCAGCCAGGTGATCTTTTCGTGCACAAATGGATCATAACCGTTCAGGCGCACGTCGCCGCCCAGAAAGGCATGCGCCTCCTCGATATAGGGCGAGCTATCCATGACATTGGGCATTAGCGGAATGGTCGGCAATTCAAAACGCTGCTCCGCCAGCGCCTGGCTCGGGTACTGCAAGAGCTTTTCCATCGCCCCCGTAATATCAAGATGCCTTCCCTGCCGCCCCGGAACCGTTACCAGCTTCCCGCCCGACCATTTGAATCCCGCTTCATAGGGCAAGATATAGATGACCTCGGTCAAATCCAAGAAAACGGTCTGCGCCTTGCCATAGTCGACGCTCACAACCGGCTCGACTTCGACGCCGAATGGCAAGCCGGTTAAACCCGCGGAGCGCGCGCTGTCCGCCATAGCCGCTACGTCAATCGACAGCCCTAGTTGGCTGGGCGTAACCTGCTTGATTATTTCGCCATCCACAGTTAAATTGATGAAGATCTCGCCATCCCACTTTGCTTGGATGGCGGCTTCCGCTTCGGTTGGCGTCAAATCGCCAACGGGTACGCCCAGCGCGTAAACATTTGGGAAGATGCGATCGGTGAAGGCGTAACTGCCCACGAAAAAAAGCACGATGGCCAGCGCGACAATGCCTGTCAAGGTGGCGACAGGGCGCTTGCCGGTAAACATCCAAGCTAGCCGACGCTGAAGCCCGGTTGCTTTCTTGACTTCTTTGAGACTGATGCGGTCGGACCTTAGCCCTCTGGTCCTTCGATTCCCGCCAGGCAGCGTCGATTGCCGCCGCTGCCTGGCATTATGGCGTGCGCGCGCTCGGTTCTCGCCGCGGCCTTGTACTCTGCGCTCTAGTTCTTCCATGAGATTTATCACCCATGCTATTTTTCTTGCTTATCTCTATTTTAGTCAAATTAGTGAAAGAGGCATAAGAAAATGACTGGCAAATTATAAGAATCTATGACTGCCGGGCGGCGGCCGCGCAATAATCCTAGAAATTCTCGCGCGCAGTCAAATTCGCAAGCCATTTCACCGCAGGCGCAACGCGCTTAATCTATTTTATACAAACTGGGAAGGCGCGGCGAGGTTTTCTAAATCTAAGAAATATGTCAATTTTTTGCGGGCAAACTGAACTCTGATACTTTTTTTACGAACTCAAGGTACATTTATGCTGAGACAGCATCAGAGCAATCGTAGCAGAGTCAATTTGTGTAAACATGTTTCATCAATCTAAGGGATTGCAGAGGTTCTGGGGCGGCACTTGGTGCGCCTAGGGCGCGCCGGCACAGACCGCCAATCGCCATTGCCTCGCTATTATGGCTGGCAAGGAGATAATGCTTGCTGGACTTGATTGAAAAATGCTGGCGCGACTGTCGCGACTGTACGGAGACAACATAGATTTCTTCAAGACTCATGCCGTTGCCCAGATAAGAATGGCGATGCGGCGTTCAATCAGAACTGGCTGAACGGGCTGAACGGGGACAGAACGGGCTGAACGGGCAGAATGGGCAGAACGGGTAGCACCGGCAGCACGGCCTGACACAAGTCGCCTTAGCTTATTGAACACAGCCGCTGGACAAAAACGAGATAGTCCGCCGCGCTCGCGCCATATAGCGAGCCTTCGCGGCGCACGAGCGGCGCGGTTTATACTATTTGGAAATCGACGCAGACACTTTCTAAGCAGGTTTAAGCAAAGGATTAACGCGGATGGCTTTTGGAAAAAACAGACTGAGTGATGCCGATCCACCTCACGATCCTCCTCAAAAGAAGATCGTCATTCAGATTGCGGACGAAATCGACGAAATCAATGATGATGGCACGGCAATCGACCTGCCGGAAGAACTGCCAATACTGCCCTTGCGCGGCATGGTGGTCTACCCGCAGACTGCCTTACCTTTAACTGTCGGGCAGGAACGCAGCATCCAATTGGTCGATGATGTGGTGGCGGGAACGCGCATGGTTGGGCTGGTGGCTTCCAAAGACCCGAGCTTGGGAACGCCGGGACCGGACCAAGTACAGACTATCGGCACTTTAGCGACAATCCATCGACTTTTCCGCACGCCCGATGGCACGGTGCGGCTGCTAATCCAAGGTTTACAGCGGATTCGCATCGACGAATTTATTACTACGGCACCCTATCTCAAAGCCCGCGTCACGCGCATACCCGAAGACGAAGTTGTATTCGCCGACGACATAGAGATGGAAGCGCTGGTGCGCAGCATCGTCGACCGATTTACGTCGCTTGCGGAACTTTTGCAAAGCATCCCGCAGGAACTTGTCAGCAACGCGCTCAAGGTGGAAGATCCGCTACAGTTGGTTTATTCAATCGCGACCTACGTGCATATTGACGTAGAAGACGCGCAGCTGCTGCTGGAAATGAATAACGTTGGCGACAAGATTCGACATCTACTGAAGCTCTTGAATAAAGAATATGAGGTCTTGTCGCTGGGGAGAAAAATCCAAGAAGACGCGCAGCAAGAAATGGAAAAAACGCAGCGGGACTATTACCTGCGCGAACAGATGAAAGCCATCCGCCGCGAGCTGGAAGAAGATGATGACCAGCAAGAAGTTGAGAAATTCCGTCAGTTGATCGAAGCCGCCAACATGCCGGAAGAGGCGCAGACAGAAGCCGAGCGTGAATTAAAGCGGCTATCAAAATTATCCGTTGCGGCGGCGGAATATGGCGTGATACGCACCTATCTCGATTGGGTTTGCAGCATGCCTTGGGACAAGCGCACAGCGGACAAGCTGGACATCGCGGATGCCAGAACGGTGCTGGATGAAGATCATTATGGCTTGATTGATGTCAAGGAACGCATTCTGGAATTTTTGGCGGTGCGCAAGCTTCGCGCCGAGCGCGAAAAAGAATTCGCAGACCGCGACCGCTATGACCCGGTACGCCGCGACCGCTCTGGTGCCATATTGCTGTTTGTCGGTCCGCCAGGGGTCGGCAAGACTTCGTTGGGCGCGTCCATCGCGCGCTCCATGGGCCGCAAGTTCATCCGCATGAGCTTGGGCGGCATCCGCGACGAATCGGAGATTCGCGGTTTTCGCCGCACCTATATTGGTGCCATGCCGGGCAGAATCATCCAAACTATTCGGCGCGCCAAATCGCGCAATCCTTTGATTATGCTGGACGAAATCGACAAGCTGGGGCGGGACTTCCGCGGCGACCCAGCCTCCGCGCTATTGGAAGTTTTGGACCCCGAACAGAACGCCGAATTCCGCGATCATTATCTTGATGTCGCCTTCGACTTGAGCGACGTCATGTTCATCACGACAGCCAACTCGCTGGATACGATTCCCGGTCCCTTGCGCGACCGCATGGAAATCATTCATCTAAGCGGCTATACCGAGCTGGAAAAACGCGCCATAGCCGCGCAATATCTGGTGCCGCGGCAGAGACGCGAAAATGGTTTGCACGCCAGCGAGCTGGATTTCACGGACGAAGCGCTGCTGCAAATCATCCGCGATTACACGCGCGAAGCCGGCGTGCGCAACCTAGAGCGGGAGATTGGCAAAACGGCGCGCAAAGTCGTTACGCAAATCGCGGAGCGGGAGACCGAAGCGCTGATTGTGGACGCGCATGACCTGAAAGACCTGTTGGGCAAACCACGCTATGGGCACCGCAGTGAAATGCAAGACCGCACCGATGTGCCAGGGGTGGCGACCGGGCTCGCCTGGACGCCAATCGGCGGCGATGTGCTTTTCATCGAAGCGACGAAAATGAAGGGCGGCAAGGGTTTCCAATACACGGGGCAATTGGGCGATATCATGCAAGAAAGCGCAAAAATCGCCTACAGCTTTACCCGGTCGCGGGCGGCCGATTTGCAAGTCGATCCGTCATTTTACGATGACTATGATATTCACCTGCATGTTCCCTCTGGGGCGGTGCCCAAAGACGGGCCAAGCGCGGGCATAACGATGGCGACAGCGCTGGCGTCGCTCTTGACGGGCCGCACCGCCAAGAGCAATATCGCCATGACCGGCGAATTGACCCTGAGCGGACAGATATTGCCGGTCGGCGGCATCAAAGACAAGGTGCTGGCTGCGCATCGGCTGGGTGCCGATACCATCATCTTGCCTAGCAAAAACGAGAATGACCTGGACGATGTGCCAGAGGATGTGCGCGGCGAACTGACATTTGTGCTAGTGCAACACCTGGATGAAGTGCTGCCCGTAGCGCTAGACGATAATCAGTATTTGGGTCAAGCCGGTCAAATGCCACAATAGCGCCGCTAGGTTTAGCCAAGCTGCATGCAAACTTGAGCTAGACGGTCAGCCAGAATATGCTGAATTTGAAGAAGCGATTTTGGAGCGATTGCCCTGTTGCCACCAGCCTGCGAATTTGTCCGCCGGCACATATTATGCAAGAAGGGTAAGCAGTGACGAAGCAGCGGCGAACATATCCAGGTTTTCGGCTTTGGCTCATCTTGCTTGGCACGGCGCTTTTTTTCTGGCTGGGCAGAGAAGACAGCGATGTCCGGGCAGTTACAGCGCTTGGCACCGGGCTGGCTGGCAGTTCGGTTTGCTGGCTGATTTGCCACAGCGCCCGCTTTGATTTCGTGGCGATCATGGCGCGAGGCATGATAAGTGTGCGCCTGGGGATTAGCGCCGGGTTTTGCTTCGGCGCGCTGGCAAGCCTCTTCACTGCTTTGCTCATGCTGCTAAAAGACTTGCGCCATGGTCATGTCTTCCCGGATTATCCGCCGGCGCTGATCATCGCGGCGCTGGAGCGGCTGCCAGCTTGGTCGCTGGCGGGCGGCTTGGTCGGGCTCGCGTTGAGCTTGCTATTCAGTGTCTGCCTTGTCTGCGTTGGCGGCAGGCAGCGCGGACGATAACTGCCTCTGTAAGTCCAGCGAAGAATTGAACAATTTGACTTCGTTACCATTGTGCCATTTTACCTTTGTGCCTTTGTGCCTTTGTGGTCTATTTTGCTGTTTAATCTCATGTGAATGGCCAACAATCCGATATGCGCCCCGCGCTAGAACAGTACAAGACTGATTGCCCGCTTTAAGCTACAATAGTCATATTATTCTTAAACGAGCAGGTCATCAGCAATGGCAGAATACATCCTTTCGCTAGACCAAGGCACCACCTCCTCGCGCGCGATTCTATTCGACCGCCATGGCGGCAGCGTACGCAGCGCGCAGCAGGAGTTCAGTCAGATTTACCCGCAGCCGGGCTGGGTCGAGCACGACGCCGACGAAATATGGGCATCACAACTCCAGGTGGCGCGGGCTGTTGTGGACGATGCCGAGTCGATTGCCGCGATTGGCATCGCCAATCAACGCGAGACGACAATCATCTGGGACAGAAAAACAGGCGCGCCAATCCATAATGCCATCGTCTGGCAAGACCGCCGCACCGCCGCCATTTGCGACGAATTAAAAGCCGAGGGCTTCGACCAAATAATCTTGCAGCAGACCGGTTTGGTAACAGACGCTTATTTTTCTGGCACCAAGGTCAAATGGCTGCTGGACAATGTTAAAGGCGCGCGCGAACGAGCAGCCGCCGGCGAGCTGGCATTTGGCACCGTCGACAGCTTCTTGGTATGGCGGCTGACAGGCGGCCGAGCGCATATCACCGATTGCAGCAACGCGGCGCGCACAATGCTATTTGATATTTACGCTGGCGATTGGTCCGAGGCAATCTTGGCGCGGCTGGGCATCCCACGCGCGCTCTTGCCAGATGTCCGACCAAGCAGCCAAGTCTATGGCGAGACCGCTGCCGAGCATTTTGGCAAGGCGATACCGATCGCTGGCATGGCGGGCGATCAGCAAGCCGCGACCTTTGGGCAAGCCGCTTATGCCGCGGGCATGGCAAAGAACACTTATGGCACCGGCTGCTTCATGTTGATGAACACCGGTGCCCAGCCGCAGCAATCCAGCAACAACTTGCTGACGACCATTGCCTGGCAAGTCGCCGACCAGCCCCGGCAATACGCGCTGGAAGGCAGCATATTTGTCGCGGGCGCGGCCGTACAATGGCTGCGCGACGAGATGGGCTTGATTAACACAGCCGCGGAAAGCGAAGCCATCGCCACTAGCATCGACTCTAGCGACGGCGTTTACATGGTGCCAGCATTCGTCGGCTTGGGCGCGCCCTATTGGGACCAATACGCGCGCGGCGCGATTCTCGGCTTAACACGCGGCAGTGGCAAAGCGCAAATCGTGCGCGCTACTTTAGAATCCATCGCTTATCAAACGCGCGATGTCGTCGCAGCCATGTCAGCCGATTCGGGCTTGGCGCTGGGGGCGCTGCGCGTCGATGGCGGCGCGGTCGCCAACAACTTCTTAATGCAATTCCAAGCCGATATTCTAGGCGTTCCAGTGGAACGGCCGCGCGTTACCGAAACGACCGCGCTGGGCGCAGCCTATCTGGCTGGCTTGGCAATCGGGCTCTGGCAGTCGCAGGACGAGATTGCGCGGCAATGGCAACTAGAGCAGACCTTTGAACCGCGGATGTCGGTCGATGAGCGCGACGCGCTTTACGCCAAGTGGCAAGCGGCCGTCGAGAGAGCGCGAGCCTGGGCGGATGAATAATCCGGGCGGCTTCGACGATTGGGCGCGACGAATCGCCGCTAGTCCAATTTCGCATTTTAGTCCGCAATTCGGCAGGCGATTTGGCCGTTTTTTTGCCGTCATTTTGGCCGATTTTGGAATGAATAGATGCTGACATTTGTCTTAAAGCGCTTGACCTTTTCCATCCCCGTGCTGCTGGGCATCCTGGTCGTGACCTTTCTCTTGGCGCGCGCCATCCCGGGCGATCCCTGCATCGCGGTCTTGGGCGAACGCGCCTCTAAGGAAGTCTGCGAGTCCTTCTTCCGGCGCAATGGGCTGGACCAGCCGCTGCCGATTCAGTTTGTCGTATACTTGCGCAACTTCTCTCAGGGCGACCTGGGCGATTCGATGCGCTTCCACCGTCCGGTCATGGCGCTTTTGGTCGAGCGCTTGCCGACGACCGTGGAATTGGGCATGTACGCGCTGCTCTTCGCCATCGCTGTCGGTGTGCCGCTTGGCGTGCTCAGCGCTTATCGACACAAATCTGTACTGGATGTTGGCACGATGATTGGTGCCAATATCGGCGTCTCGATGCCGGTCTTCTGGCTGGGGCTTATGCTCGCCTATCTATTCGCCGTCTTGCTCAAAGATACGCCCTTTGCCCTGCCGCCTTCGGGACGTTTGACGCCGGGTGCCAATCCGATGCCCTTTTACGAATACTTTGGATGGCTGGCGGAAGGCGAAGATGCGGCGGGCATATTGATTTTTCTTTCGCGCATCAATACGCTGAATGCCGTGCTGACGCTTAATGGCGAGCTATTTGTTGACGCCATCCGCCATCTGATTTTGCCCGCGGTCGCGGTTGGCACGATTCCCCTAGCCATCATCGCGCGCATGAGCCGCTCCAGCGTCCTAGAAGTGCTCAACCAAGATTATGTGCGCACTGCGCGCGCCAAGGGCTTGCGCGAGCGCAGCGTGGTTGGCAAACATGCGCTGAAGAACGCCATGCTGCCGGTCATTACTGTCATCGGCTTAAACTTTGGACTGGTGATTAGCGGTGCCGTACTCACCGAGACCATCTTCAGCTTGACCGGCGTCGGGCGCACGCTCGTCGACAGCATCACATCGCGGGATTACACGCTCGTGCAGGGCTTCACCGTCGTCATCGCGGCGGGATTTGTCATCATCAACATGGTGGTAGACATCGCTTATGGCTATTTGGATCCGCGCATCCGCTTCAACTGATTCCATTTGCAAGGCAGGGATTTATGGCAAAGACAGGACCCGCCAGCCTTAGCGCCACCGACCATTATCGTTCGTCCAACTTGTGGCTGGAAGCGCTGCGCAACCTGATGCGCAATCCCTCGGCGGTTCTGGGCATGGGCATCATCGGGCTGCTGGTTATAACGGCAGTCGCCGCGCCGATTTTTGCGACGCATGACCCCATCAAAACCATGATTGGCGTCCCGGGCGAAACTGGACGCCTGCCCAGCAAGCCGCCCTGCATTCCCATGTTTGGCTGCGAAGATCCCCTGCATATACTGGGACTAGACCTCAACGCGCGCGATTTATACAGCCGCGTCATTTACGGCACGCGCACATCGCTGTCAGTTGGAGTCATCACCATCAGCCTGTCAATCATCGCGGGCACGGCGCTGGGCATCACAGCCGGCTATCTGGGCGGCCGCGTCGATAATGTCATCATGCGCTTGATGGATGTCGTGCTGGCTTTCCCCGCCTTGCTGCTGGCGATTTCAATCGTAACGATTTTGGGACCAGGCTTGACCAACGCGCTATTGGGCATCACGATCACTTTTATACCGCAATACGCCCGGCTCTCGCGCGCCAGTGTCTTGTCAATCAAAGAGCAGGAATTTGTGGTAGCGGAACAAGCCTTGGGCGCGAGCCCGCTGCGCATCGTCCTTGGGCATATCCTGCCCAATGCGATTACGCCGATTGTTGTGCAAGGCACCCTCGGCGTCGGCACTGCCATCCTCGACGCGGCGGCGCTTTCCTTCCTGGGCTTGGGCGCGCAGCCGCCAACACCAGAATGGGGGCAAATCTTGAGCGAATCGCGCAACTACCTCTTCACTTCGCCGCATCTGGTCTTCTTCCCGGGCATCGCCATTATGATTACCGTGCTTGGCTTCAATTTGCTCGGCGATGGCATGCGCGATGCGCTGGACCCGCGCCTGAACCGCAACTAAGCCGCATCAGCCTTGTTGTGTAAATGAAAAGCGCCGGGCTCGCGCCCGACGCTATTGACTTGAATTTTAGAATTGTCAGTGTCTAGCACTGATCGGCATTGATGAACTGCTGGAAGATCGACTTGTAGATGGCAAAGGCTTGACCGGTGCCGGTGTGGTTGGGGCTGGCGCAGTCGGCTGGGGCTTGCCAGGAAACCACAACATCGTTGGCATCCAGCGTCGAGCCGTCATGGAAATGCACGCCTTCGCGCAGGTTGAATGTCCAGACCAAACCATCATCCGAGGCTGACCAGGTTTCCGCCAAGCCCGGTATAACATCCACGCCACCGCGTTCGAAATCGAGCAGGGCTTCGCTGACCTGGTGACAGGCGCGGAAGGTCTCGCCATCCCAGGTATCGTTGCAGTAGAGCGAAATCGGCTCGGCATTTTGCATGTAGATGACATTGTCGTCATCGGGGTCTTCGATGCGAGAGAATTCCTCGGTGCCATCGAGCAAGCCCGGGTGAACGCCAATCATGCGAACTTGCCAGACATCAGCGGCACCGGCATGGCCGAATGGTACCCATGGCACGTGTTCCGCCATGGCATCGGCGACTTGGCGGAAGTACATCATACGCTCTTCGGGGTCGAGAACTTGCGAAGCGGCGACCAAGGGCTCGAAGAGCGCCGGGTTCGGTACGCCCAGCTGCGTATTGTTGGGACCAAAGCAGCAGCTGTAGAAGTTCGAGGCGTCGGGGAAATCGGCATGCCATCCAAGAATATGCAGGGGCTCGTTGCCGGCGTTGGCGGATGCGAGGAAGGTACCCGATTCAACCACTTGCACATCGGCGATGACGCCAATATCCGCAAGTTGCGCGGCAACGTCGTTGGCGATGATGCCGGGGTTCGGCAGGTAACCGCGCACGACATCGCGCCAGGTCAAGGTCAGGGCGCGCTCTTCGCCAGAACGGGTATCAACCAGGGAATCCAGCGGCAGCTCGAAGCCGAGGTCGGCAGCGGCTTCTTCTAACAGCGCTTTGGCGGCTGCTTGATCGAAGCCGGGTACGCCGCCTTCACCGACGTGTCCGAAGACCGCCGGCGGCGCGAAGTCGGGCGTCAAGGGAGAGCCGGGTGGGAAGAAGTTGTCGACGATGCGCTGCCGGTCGATGCCCATGGCGATGGCTTTGCGGACGCGCACATCGTTGAGCGGCGCGAAATAGTTGCTCATGGCGACATAAACGCCGGTCAAGGGCGGGATGTCAATCAGGTTGAAATTGGGGTCGGCGCGGAAGACGGGGATGTCGCCGGGGTTGGCGAATTTCATGCCGTCGATGGTGCCAGCGCGCAGCTCGGTGGCGCGGGCGGCCGCTTCGGAATTCCAGCGCAAGATGACGGTCTGCTCGATGGACGGTTCGCCCCAATAATCGTCATAACGCTCGAAAACGATCTCGTTGCCTTGGTCCCAGTTGACTAACTTCAATGGACCGGTGCCGATGGCATGGCTCAGCAAATCACCCTCGCCGCCGGTGGCATTGACATATTCCGAGGGATGGATAGATAGACCGAGGCTGGCGGCTTTTTGCTCGAACAGCGCGTCGGTGTTGCAAAGCGTGATGACAACCGTGAGTTCGTCAACAGCTTCAACCGATTTCAGGTTGCCGCCGTAGTCGCAATCGTCCGCGCTGAAGCTCATCATCTCATCTTGCCCCAGCGCCGGCAAGGCAAAGAGACTCACGATGAGCGCAAGCAGCGCAATTCTACTGATAAAAGAAAACATGTGTTCCTCCAGAATGGATTTATTGACGGGACTAATTTTACCGCAAATGCGCTTTATTCTCTAGCGCGACGAGGAATTGCTAGTGTATCAGGGAAATAGCGAGGGCGAGCCTGGGGTCGTCGTTACGATATTCGATATTATGTTGCTTCATATAATTTTGTTGCTTCATTCCATAAATTGCGTACATCAATTTCGGTAGCTACCTGGGGCGAGCTTCTCGTTCTAAGCTCGTATTCTAAGCCCGCATCTCAATGTCGCTGGAGCCAAATTCATCAAGTTGCGCATTAGACATATCGGACAAATCGGTCAAATCGTCGGCTTGGCTATCGCGCAAGCGCGCGCGGCTGTCCTCGTCGGCATCGAGGCGCAGATTAAGCTGGGCAGAGACATAATCCGCGTAGTCTTCAACAAGATCGCCGATGACCAGGCGGCGGCTGCCGTCGGCGAAAAGCGCCCAAACATGATAGCGTGGCGTATCATAGCCTTCGCGCTGCGAGGCGGCGGTTTCTTCCGCGCTGAAAGCCTCGATACCAGCCAGAGGAATGCGCCGCTGCCGGGTCAATGAAGGCAGGGGGCGGCGGCTGATGTACAGCGCGTCGTCGCTCTGGTGGATATGGCTTTGATTATAAATGATTGTCATAAGCGAATAGATTGCCGCCGCAGCAATCACCAGAAATGTCAGCGGCAAAAATATCGGCAGCTCGCCATCCAGGTAGAGCCCTGTCATGAGCATGGTGAGGAGACTGAATACGCCACTGAGAATCGCGCTGGCTTGGAAGTTTTCGCTTTTATCCAGGCGGAAATTGGTGCGGAAGGCGAGGCGCAGCGGGTCTTCCGACAAGATGCGCAGGGACGGCGGACGGCTTACCTTGCGGCGCTTGGGCTTGGCGCGCGGCATGTTGATTTCGAAAACGCTGTTGCAAGCGCCACAGACCGCGGCCATGCGCTGGATATTGATTTGTTCAGCTTTTACAGGTTGATTGCACTGCGGGCAAAATAGCTGCATGGCTGGACCCAATCATGTGAGCGTATGCGGCAGAGCGCGGGCAAGGCGGCAGCGAATCAAAACTCGAATTCGTCGAGATCGCGACAGAGATGCACAGGCCCGTCGAAGACTTCGGCGGCTTCTTGGACCAGCGGTTCTGGGTCTTGATTCCAGACTTGGTAGTGAATCAAGCGCAGTTCTTTGGCACCGGCATGGCTCGCGGCTTCGCCCGCCATGCGCGCGGTGCTATGGCCGGGCGGCGGTCCCCCCGCTTCGTGGATGAAGATATCCGCGTCTTTGCCAATCTTCAGGGCGTTGGGGCAGGGTTCGGTATCGCAGCTGTAGGCCAGGACTTTGCCATTGTGCTTATTTGTTATGCGCATGCCAATCGTGGGAATGAAATGCACAACGGGGAAGGAATGGATAGCGAAGTCTTTATTTTCAAATAGCAAGTAGTTGTCGGTCAAGCTAATGCGCGAAAAAGAGACCGGGAAGAAATTGGGCCAATACTCCCAGCCGTACATATCCATTGTCTCTTCGATGCGGTTGATGCAATGCGGAATGCCATAAAAGCGCATAGGCGCTTTGCGGCCCATCTGCCACATGTGCATCAACATATTGGGCACCCCGGCGACGTGGTCGGAATGAAAATGCGTCAGGATGATATCTTGCAAATCGTTGTCATTAATGCCCAAGTCCTTGATCTTGTCTAAGGGATTGGACCCGGCGTCAACCAAGATTGGACTGTCTTTCTCGCCAATTAACAAGAAATGAGTATAGTCGTGGTCCGCGCTGTTTACCGCGCCGGAGCTGCCTAAAATGATTACGCGCGCCATACACTTGCCTTTAAGTCGGTCTCAGCTCTATTGGCAATTGTAGCAAAATAATCTGACTGTTTATATTACAACATTCACAATACCATAGTTCGGGAATTATCAAAATACTTTACCGATGTCTTGATGTCTCGACAGGCTCCATCCGCTGGCCAGCAGCGCATTCATTTCAAATAGCTTTCAGTAAGACTTTCAGCATGCCTTTCAGTCAGGCTAATCAGATAAGCCGTCTGGTACAGAATCTGCTACCGGCAAATGTCAAATCTGGCTCGCGCGCCGCATCTATTATCGCTCTATATCGTCGCTCTATATCGCTGCGTACTGCGTATATCATAGCGCCAAATAGCGCTAGTCCGGCGCAAGCGAGCCAGGAACCTTGCGCGGCGCTTATGCGCTGGGCTGCGGCAATTGTTCGGCTTGTTCCGCCGCTAAGTCCGCCTCTTTTGCGGCGCTGAACTTGCCGCCGCGGTGACGGTACAAAAGCAGCCCCACCGACGCCAGGAAGGTGATGACCGTGATGGTCTGAGAACTGTTGATGCCAGAAGCGCCAATCGTGGCAATCTCCACGCGCAGGAATTCCAAAAGGAAGCGACCAAATGAATACTGGGCAATGTATAGCAGCAGGATGTCGCCGCTCAATAGGCGATCGCGATATTGGTGATAAACCCGCCAAAGCACATAAAATGCGATGAGGCTCCAAATCGCTTCATAAGCCCAAATTGGATGAAACAAGGTATCCGAAGGAAAGTCAATCATGCTTTCGTAAGGCGCAACGCGGGCGTCGCGCGGGATGTGAATGCCCCAGGGCAGCGTAGTTGGCGCGCCATACAATTCTTGGTTGACATAATTGGCGAAGCGGCCAATGGCTTGCCCGGCTGGTATCGCTACGCCGGCGATATCCATCCAGGGCGACAGACGCATGCCCTCGTCCGGGAAATTGCTGGTGGGCTTTTGGTAAGCGAATGACGAAACAGATTTGTCAGTCAGGCGCGCAAGCAGCGATTGGACCAGCCAAGTTAGCGCTTGGCTCAGCCACAATACCGGCGTCAAAATGGTGAAAAGCAAGTTGACGATACGGTTGTGCCAGCGGCTCAAATAGAGGTAAGCGCCCAATGCGCCGCCAATTATCGCGCCGAATATGCTCAATCCCCCGCTCCATATAGCAATCGCGCCGTTTTGGCTATCGAAAAAATTGTCCATGAACCAGGCGGTATTGTGACAAATTTCCCCTTCTATGCCACAGCCAGCGGTCAATGAAATTGGCGGGAAGAGAATGAACCACAGGCGCGCGCCGATTATGCCCGGGATAATCGCCCAAGTGAGCCCACCCCAGATATGGTCGGGGTCGCGCCCACTGCGCCGCGCCAGCATCGACGCCACCGTCGCGCCAACTAATAGCGCGGCAACGATGATAATGCCGTAATAGCGAATTTGCAGGTTGCCAACAACAACGTAAGTTTGTTCAAATTCCATCGTTTACTCACCTCTGTCCTTCAAAGTGGCGTATACAAAACGCAGTCGCTGCAACGCGGTCACATTCGTGCCGACCGCCAGGACAAACAAAGCAATCTCTAGCGGCGCTTCGCTTTGCAATATGCCAGCGGCAAAGGTCATCACCAGGATGACAGCCACACGTTCCAAACGAGAAAACCAGCCGACTGTAACGCGGAGGCCAACTTCGCTGTCGTCCGCGCGAGCGCGCACATAACTGACCAGAAAACTGCCAATCAGCGCGAACAGCGCCAACATCAACATGTCGTGCCGGTCTTGCCGCGCAAAATGATAACCGAAAGCGGCAAAAATAAAACCGTCAGCATAGCGATCCAGCGTCGAATCCAGCACCATGCCAAATGCGCCTTGACGTTGCGCCGCGCGCGCCACCGCACCATCAATTGCGTCCAGCGGCAAACTAAGCAAAAGCAGGACAGCGCCGATGAGGAATTCGCCGCCCGCGATAAAAAGCGCCGCAATGCCAACTAGGAGCAGTCCCAGCGCTGTTACCGCGTCGGGATGCACACCCCAACGCGCCAGCCAAAAGCAGCAGCGATCCAGAATTGGCTTCACGAGCTTGCGCAAGCTGTCGGTCAATGTCAATGGCTTGTCTTCAGTCATCTTTCACCTTGTCAGCCATTTTTCACCTTGTCAGTAAATCGCGCTTTGGCTACACTGGGCGCTGATACGTCGGGGCGTGGCGCAGCCCGGTAGCGCGCACCGTTCGGGTCGGTGAGGTCGTGGGTTCAAATCCCGCCGCCCCGACATAATCAAGCAGTATAGCATCATGCCTCAAATAGTATAAACCGCGTCGCTTATGTGACGAGATGGCTTGTTATTTTGCGTGAGCGCGGCAGTGCTTATCGCTGCCGCCGAGCGGCTTTCTTGGGAGCGCTCCGCTGCTATTTGGCGAACTGCGCCGACCGTAATTGACCGTTCTTGCGCGACCAATTCCATAGCAGCAAGCCCGGCACGAGCGAAATACAAGACAAAGCCGCCCCAACCCAATTCGGTAGCGCTGGGTCAGCCGCGAACAAGAGCCCAGCGATCGCCGTAGACAAGATCACGCCCAGGCTCATCACCGACTGGTTTAAGCCCAGGATCGCGCCGCGCAGCTCTACCGGCACTGTATTGGTCAAGAGCGTTTGCAGCGGCGGGATTAACAAGCCGCTGCCAAGGGCGAATATGACGACGCTGACCGTGCCTAAGACCGGCTCGATAGCGAGAGCAAGCAAGAACAGGGACAGCGCGCGCGCGGCAGCGCCCATAATGACAATCGAGCTGTCGCCAAAATATCTTAGCGCGGCCGGCAACAAGACAACTTGCGTGATTATTTGCCCAATACCCATCACCATGAGCATCGCGCCGACGCCAAGACTGACTGCGGAAAAAGACTGCCCGGCAAACAGGACCGCCTCCGCAAACAGCGGCAAGGTCGCGATTAACAAGCCCATGCCAAAGCGCGCGAAAAAGCTGACGCTTAATACCGCTACCAAAGGACCGTTGGTCATCATCGCGGTCGGGCGCAGCTTGGCGGCATCGCTGCTGCGGTTACGTTGTCGGTCGGCGAGGCTCAGCGATTCTTCCAGCGTGAGATGCGTCAGGACCACCGTGCCCGCAGCCGCCACCGCCGCAATAACGAAGGGGACTTGTGGACCAAAAGCGCTTGCCAAGATGCCGCCAGCCGCGGGACCGATAGCAAAGCCCAAGCCAAGCGCAGCCAATACATATCCCAGCGACACAGTACGCCGCTCCGCGGGCGCGATATCGGTCACGTAGGCTTGCGCGACGACAATGTTGCCGCCGGTCGCGCCATCAAGGATGCGCGCCAGGAATAAGACGGAAGCGGATTGCGCCACGGCAAGCATCAAGAAGGCGAAGACCGTGCCGATTTGGCTGAAGATGAGAACGGGCAGCCGACCGTGCTGGTCCGAGAGCCGTCCAATGAAAGGACCCGCCACAAACTGCGCCGCGAAAAAAGCGGTGAGCAAGAGGGTGATGACTTCGGCGCTCATATTGAAGTCGCTTTGGGCGTAAAGCGGCAGAATCGGGAATGCCATGGACGCGCCCAGCATCTGGACAAATACAATCATCAAGATGGTGAACAAGCGTCGGTCGACTGAAGGCGTCTTGAGCATCAAATCGGCAAAGTCCCGTCGCTATAGAATCAAGGTATCGGTGTATCATAAGCCAAAGGTCCGCAGAACGTTAGAGACAAAGAATTTTGGGATACATTTATGGCGCTGATGGCGCTGGAAATGATTGACCGAGAACGAGCGTCTCATTCCGAGCGTCTCATTCCGAAGCTAATGTTCAAAATCAACTGGAGAAAATCGTGGGAACAACAATTTATCTGATGCGCCATGGCGAGGTGCATAACCCGACAAATGTACTTTACGGGCGGATGCCTGGGTTTATGCTCAGCGAGGCTGGCATCCAACAAGCGCGCGCGGCGGGCAAGCACTTGCGGAATCAAAGGATTGCCGCGATTTATTGCAGCCCGATGGAGCGCGCGCGGCAAACGGCAGCGCTAGTCGCGTCTTATCAGAGCGGGATTACTCCGCGCGTCGACAAGCGCTTGATAGAGGTGGCGACGCCCTATGAGGGCCGCCCGATTGCGGAACTGGCGGCGATGGGCTGGGACCTTTATACGGGCAATCAAGCGCCTTACGAAAGTCCGCAATTGATACTTGATCGTGTATTGGACTTTTTCAATTTCGTGAATGAAGCGCATCACGGCGAAGCGATCGTCGCTGTGGGACATGGCGATATTCTGGTTTTCCCCTGGCTGCACGCGCATGGATACGCGCCCGCCGCCTTGATGAAAGACAAACTCATGAACTACATGCTGCCGGTCGAATATCCCGCCACCGCGTCAATCATGACTTTCACAATTGGTGAATCGCCGGGCGCGACAGCGCTGCAAGCGACTTATCATTGCCCCTATTGAGCCCGCGGCTTGCGCGCCGTATCAATTTATTCGCGCTGAATTGAAGTAAGATTCTAGCAGCGGAAGGCGTCCCCATTGTACAAGGTGCATGATGAATTAAATCAGATTGTCGTGCATGTTGTCTGTATTGATAGATTTCTTGCTGGTGCGTAAAGAACAATAGGAGCAAAATCATGGAACTCTGGAGCTTTAGCGCCGAGATGACGCATAAGCAGCGCGCGATTGAAATGCAGGAGGTCGCGCGAGTCGAACGTTACCTGCAAGAAAAGAAGCACCGTGACGCCACAGATTGGCAGCGGCGGCGGCTTCACCGGAATCGCAAGCACCGTTAGAGCGGTGCTCAATCACCTTGGCACCTTGTCGCATGCCAGTGCCGCGGTCGCGGCGGGCGGCGCAGCGTCATTTTTTGTTCAAAAGCTCCGTGGCAACACGGGGCTTTTTCATTTATTCAAATATTCAATATGGAACTATACACCTAGCAATGGCAATCGCAGCGGAATCGCTGCTTCAATTTCAGCATATTATAACTTTATTTCAGCGCCGAGGGGCGCTCCCTAAGCGCTTCTTGATGTCCGCGGTGGATAAAATTTAGATTGATGCAATTGCCCTGGCTTGGCTGTATGCGTTTGCCCCGATATTGCCGCGACCGTATAATCGCAAGGTATAGATGTATAGGTGTATAGGTCATCCGCGAGAGCGCAATTATGAAAGTCGCAATTAATTGGCTCATTTTATGCCTGCTGGCGGCAGCGCCAGTTTCGGCGCAAGAAACCGCCCTGCCCGTCGCGGAGCAAACGGGCTGGGATGTATTCATCTACAACAACGAAGATGACAGGGCAAGGACGCTCGTATTCATCAACATGCTCACTGGCGAGCCGAACAGCCTAAGCGTCATGGGCGAACGCTTCACTTTGTTAGGCAATGCCGTCCTCTACTATGACCTTGAGGAAGACCAGGTTAAGCTGGCTGCGCCGGACGCTTCAATTCAGAATCACCCATTAATTCGCAAGTCGGCTGATGCCGAACGGATTGATTGGGTCCTTGCCAGCGACTGCCAGACAATCGCTTGGACGGAGACGCGCCGCGACAGCGCGGGGAACTTGAGCACAGCGACCTATGTTAGCGGCTTGGATAGCGCTGATAGCCGCGAGCTATTGCGCGATGGTCCGCGCGCGGGCACGCGCGTACTGCCCATAGCCTTCAGCGCTGCTAGCAATGAACTGATAATGGAAGCGCATCCCGACGGCATTAGCGAGCATTTTCCATATACGCGCTATGCGGGATTGTTCGCGCTCAACTTGGATGATGGCACCTTACGGGCATTGCCCGCCGAATCTGGCTGCTATTGCGCCGCAGGCTTTGGCGACCGGGTTATGCTGCGCATCGCGCCATCTGCAAGTGGCGACAGCATAGAAGCCGCGCTTTACAATCTCGAAGGCAGCCTTGATGACAGCCAATCAACGGTGATGGCAGGCGCGCTGCCCGATGGATTCACGGTTCCCAGCGCGGCGCTGGTCAGCGCCGACGACAGCCTGGCGCTGTATGTCCTTTCCCAGCTTCCGCCGCTTGGCGAGCCGCGTGGGGAGACGCGCAGCGTTTTTATGCTGGTCAATCTCCAGACTTTCGAGCAGTCGCTTGTCAGCAATCCGATTACGGGGCTTGCGCACGCTGTCGCCTGGACAGAGGACAATGGCGCGGTGCTGTTCACGAACGATCAGCAGTTAGGCACCTGGAAGCTGCGCTTGTCTGACGGGAAGATTACCGAGCTTGCCTCGGCGCTATACCTGGGCAGAATACGCGGCTAAGCAGCGCCGGCAGCATCAAGATACTTGTGTGCGCGCGATATTGGGCTTGTTGGCAAATTCCCAAACCGCTTCCGCGATATCCCAAACGGCTTTGGGGCGCGCGATTCTGCGGGCATTTTCCGACCGCTTCGCCAGCATTTCGGGACCTTCCCCGAGCCAATCAATAATCTTCGACACGACTTTCTCTGGCTTGGGCAAGTAAACGCCAGCGTCATTTTCCAGCACCAGTTTCACGTTGCCGGTTTCCTGCCCGGGTATACGATCACTGATTATCATGGGCAAGCCGGCGATGGCGGCTTCGCTTATGGTCGAGGGTCCGGCTTTGGTGACGATGATATCGCAGGCAGCCATCAGGCGCGGCATTTCTTGGTGGTTGGTCACATAGCCGAAGATATGGCGCGCATTTGTCCAGGTTCGCGCTTCGAGCTTGTGCTTGAGGTCTTCGTTGCGCCCACAGACGACGACTATCTGAACATCAAGCCGCTGCGCGTCAAGCGCCTTGACCATCTTATATATGCTGCCCATGCCCTCCCCGCCAGCCACGAATAAGACAGCCGGCAGCCGCATATCGAAACCAAAGACTTCGCGCGCCTCGGTTTTACTTGTCATTGAATTTATGAAATGCGGATTCACCGGCAGACCCGAGATTTGCATCTGCGCTGGCGACATGCCCAGCCTTAAGCCGCGCCGGTAGGCGGTTTCTGTGGGCACAAAACAGTAATCAACACGGGGATCGTACCAGAACGAAGGCGTCGTCACCAAGTCAGTTACGACAGTCAGGAAAGGCGGCCTTTCATCCAAGGTCAAAAAGGCGCGGAAGGTCGGATTCGCGATGACTGAATGGGTGCAAACCACAACATCGGCAGGATGTTCGCGCACGACACGGCGCAGGTTCTTGCGATTGTTGCGGTAGATAAACTGGCGCGCCAATCGCGCGCGGTGCTTGCCATCGAAGCTGTGATACATCAGCGCCCAAAGCAGCTTCGAGGTATTAACAACCAGCGGATACAATTCCGGCTGTTTGTTGAGGGGCCACTTCAATTCGCGCAGGACATCAACAGCGTCAAACTCTACAGCGTCGCCATAGCGGATAGTCATTGCATCTTGGATTGCGCGAAACGCGGAGCGATGACCACCGCCGGTATCCGAAAAAAGAAATAGGACTCGTTTTGGCACAATTGGGCTTTCCTGGGATGAGCACCGGAGCACAGTGTAGCGCGAATGAATGTCAAACGAATGTCAAAAGTAAGTCATTTTCGGATTCGCTTGCCCCAGCTTCGGCTTTGCATCATAGCGAATGATACTGCGACAGGCTCAATTATATCATAGTTGACGGCACCGCTGAATAATGTCATCCCATCTCTATCCCTTGCCCTTTTCTTCCAATTTCCTTCCAAGTGCAAGCCAAGTGCAAGCGCATCAGTTTTTTCTTGGCGCTTAGGAATATTCTGATGCGATAGACCTGGCGCTGAGAGCAAGGCAATCTTCAATCTTCAAATCTTCACAATCTGGGCGCGTTTCGTGTATAGTTAGGCAAAATGCGCGGCGAATAGAAAGTAAGTTCCTATGTTCCAGGATCTGCACCCCATCACCATTCTCATCAATCTCGTCGTGCTCGGCATTGGCATGACCGCGCATGAATTCGCCCATAATTATGTCGCTTGGAGGATGGGTGACCCCGCGCCAAAAGAACTAGGCCGCTTAACGCTGAATCCGCTGGTGCATATCAATTGGGTAGGCTGGCTGATGTTCGCCATCATCGGATTCGGCATCTTGGGCAGCGCGCCAATATCGCCGCAGCGCATGCGCGACCCACGTTGGGGCTTCCTGGCAGCGGTGGCGGCTGGTCCGCTATCCAATCTTTTGCTGGCATTGATTTTCGGGCTTCTGCTCCGCCTGGCTGGCATCGCTGTGGATGGCTATTACTTGTATTCATTGCCGGATACGATTGTCAGTCCGCTGGGAATATTGGCGGCATTCATGTACGCGATGGTCTTTTGGAATGTGCTGCTATTTGTCTTTAATATGATTCCGCTTTTCCCGATTGACGGTTGGCACATTGTCTTGACGCTGCTGCCCGGCGCATGGCTCAATCGCATGCAAATCCCGGTAGCGATTCAACAGAATCTGCGCCCGCTGGCGGAGTTTTTGATGCGCCCGGCATTCAAGTGGCGCGATTGGCAAGTCCAGAGCTACTACGTCTTCCTCGGTTTGATCTTTTTGTCCTTTATCCCAATTGCGGGGCTGAGCCCGTTTGGGCTATTGATTGGACAGCCCACCAGCGCAATCTTGCGCCTGCTCTTATTCATTTAAGAAATGGGCACCGCAATAAAGCGTATCGCGCAGGGCATTCGCGCGCTTTTCGCCTTCGCTATACCGGTTGAACTGCAATTGGCGCGGCAATACCTGTCAGCAAAAGAACTGAACGCCTTTCAAGCTATGTCGCGCGCCGATCAATTGCACAGCCTAAACGTACTGCGCGCAGTACAGAGCCAGCACGAACCGCTGCCGCCGGCGCTGGCAGTTGCCGCCTTGACGCACGATGTTGGCAAGTCGCGCTATCACTTGGCGGTCTGGCAACGAAGCATGGCGGTGCTGGTCAAGCGCTTGCTTCCGCGCTTGGCGGAAAAGCTCGGGCGCGCGGAAAATATGAGCATTTGGCGTGCGCCCTTTATTGTCAGCGCCCAACACGCAAAATGGAGCGGAGAAATCTTGCGCGCCTGTGGCGCGGACGAAACCGCCGTATGGCTTGTCGAGCATCATCAGGCAGATATATCAGCGCTTGGGCATCATCCGCAGCAGAACCTGCTGCGCTGCCTACAATGCGCTGATAACGCGTGCTGATAGCGTGTGATGATGACGTGTGATGATTGAAGCGCAGCCGCGCAATACGCCAGGGCAATCGCCAAGAATCATAGTCCAGCACACTGCCCAAGTATTATTGCAAATCTCACCTTCGCGGTACATAAGACAAGTCAGGCAAATAGTGTCAATTCATAGGGACGAGCCATCCACAAATTGGATTTGCATTACTTCATTGGGTTTACCGAATTCGGTATACCGAGTGCAGTCCTTAGAAAATTGTAATGCAAACTGTAATTATTTGGGGATATGGCTCTGAATTTGAACTGAAGAGAACTATTTCCTAGTCAGACGCTATAGAATCATCAGGACAGTTTGCGCTATAGTTTAGCAATCGCGCAACAAGCGATGAGACGGTTTCGCATAAAATTGTGAATTATCAGAGTCCGCTTAGGGTAGCCGCCGCGAGCAATTCGCTCGGCGCAGGGAGCATCGCATGGCAGAGCTAAGGATTGCCGTTCTGGGTTTGGATCGCTTGGGGGCTTCCGTGGCGATGCGCTTGCGCAGCTATGTGAAGAAGCGCGGTCAACATCGCTTCACCTTGATTGGCAATGACAGCCGCGACGACTACGAAAGCCCGGCGCGCAAACTCAAGGTTTTCGACAAGATCGAAAGAAAAGTTACCAGCGCGGTTGCCGAGGCTGACATCGTGTTTATGAATCTGCCCTACGAGGACCTGCGCGCCGGCTATGAAATGATTGCGCCCACCTTGCGCGCCGGTGTTCTCATCCTCGATACCGCGGTAATCAAGCAGCCTTCCTTCACTTGGGCGGAGCAGTATTTGAGCGACGAGCACCATTTGATTGGCTTCACGGCAGCGATCAACGCCGATTATTTGTTGGAGCATCAATTGAGCCCGGAATACGCCAGCGACGATTACTTTTTGGACAGTCCTATTTTCTTGACGCCGGCGGTAACAAGCATTAAAGAAGCGGTAGACCTGGCTGTCAACTTCTCGGCGATATTAGGCGGCAAATCGCATTTCCTAGACCCAGCCGAGCACGACAGTATTACCGCCATTACAGAAGAAATTCCGCAACTTTTGAGCATCGCCGCTTATGCCTGCGCGATGAATCACAATGCCTGGCAGGACGTCCAGCGCCTCACCAATCCGCCCTTCAACGTCTTGACGCGCTATTTGCTGACCCACCATCCCGACGCCTTGCGCGACGAATGGCTGGCAAACAGCGAGCCATTGACGCGCGCGCTTGATGAGCTGATCGCTTCGTTGACGGACCTGCGCAATCGACTCGCCGTCAAAGATGAAAGCGCTGTAGAAGCCTTCCTAATCGCGGCTTCGGACGATTATCAGCGCTGGATCAACAAGCGGCATAAGGGTGATTGGGATGAGCGCAGCGAAAGCAAGGTTCAGCTCGAAAATACAATCGCTGGCACCTTATTTGGCGGCGCAATAAGCAAACGCCTATTCGGCGGGAGCAATAACGATGACAAATGACCGCGCATTCCCCTGGGCAGGTGGCGCGCTATGCGGCGCATGTCTTTGCGAATCCCAGCCGCGCAACGTAGGCGCGCCGCATTTATCACATTGTTTTCACTGTTTTACACTGTATTTCACTAGCGCGGCACGGTCAATTAGCCATAAAAGGAGAATTATATTGAAAAGAAGTATTTGACCAGAATCGATAAATCGGATAAAGTAAACGCAATAGTCCTGTTGCCAGGACCTTTGCATATTGAAGTGAGACTTTACCTACAATAAAAGGGGCGCACGAAAATGAAAAACAATTTGCACAACTTGATCCGTTTCCTGCTTGTCTTGGCATTGCTGGCAACTTCAGCGATTGCGCTCGCGCAGGACGAAATGGCGGCTGCGTCGGACGCGCCGGCCATGCCCTTTATCGGCGTTCGCTATTGGAGCGCTGACACGGGCATCCTGGTTACCGGCATCGTGCCCAATTCGCCCGCCGCCAGCGCCAATCTCGAGCCAGGCGACCACATCAGCGCGCTTGATGAACAAGCTATCGATTCCGCTTCCATCAAAGAGGTGCTGTTTGCCTATGACGCGGGCGATACAATCTCGCTAAGCGTCGAGCGCGACGGCGCGACCTTCACAACAGATGTAACTTTAGTCGTCCGCCCCGAAGATCTGTTCAGCAATCCGGACTATGCCCTGCCCTTGGATCTGGCAGCCGTCGGCTTGTATGCGCATCAGTGCCAAGACAAGGTTTACATCGTTGCCGCCTTGGCGGGTTCGCAAGTTGCGGAAGCGGGATTCCAGCGCTATGACCGTTTGATCGGCGTCGACGGCGATGCCATTGACAGCATCGGTGCCGCGGACCTGGCTGTATCCGACTTGAATGAAGGTGATGAGCTGGCTTTCACCGTCTTGCGTGGCGACCGTGAACTGACCATGAAGGTCAGCGTGGAAGATCAGCGCAAGCGCCGTAATCCACGCCATCGTCCGCGCCCGCGCCCCCGCTTGACAGAATACAACAAGGGCGTCTACGAGACGAGCAATATCAAATTGCATTACGCCGACACCTTAATCGAAGTCAACAAATTGGGCGAAGACCACGAATGGTATGCCAGCGGCTTGCGGCAGTTTGACCTCATCAGCGCAGCCAATGGCGCGCCGCTTGCCGAAGCAAATGGCTACTTCGCAAGTGACATGATAAGGCTGACGGTTGAACGCGGCGACAGCGCGCTGCACTTTGACGTAGCGTCAAGCACAGCCCCGCTGCTCTTGTTTGGTCTTGATACGCCGGAAAGCCAGGACCGCTCCGATTGGCTGGGACTGCATGAAAAACAAGTAACGCTGGGCGTACGCTATATCCAATTGGAAGCCGACAGCCCTTACTTTGAAGGCAGTGAAATCCGCTCTGGCGCTTACGTCGCCGATGTAATTGAGGGCTTGCCCGCAGGCGCGGCTGGCATTCAAATTGGGGATATCATTTTGGCAGTCGAAGGCAAGCCGGCGACGCTGGAAGTTGACCTGCGCAATCGTATCTATTTCCACAAACCAGGCGACACAGTTACACTGGACATCCTGCGCGATGGCGAGGTATTCCTGGTAGATGTGGCGCTGCGCGTCGCGAGCTAAGCTCAAGCGCATTCGCTAAATCAAAAGCCCCTGTCAAACGGCAGGGGCTTTTTCCATTTCAATTTGACGCTTGTAACGATACGTAGCATGGCGGAGTACCAATCTATTGAACGTGTTGGACCTGACTCGGCATTGAACGAGAAAGGCACCGTCCCATTCTTTAGAGAATCTATCAGCGCTATCAAGAACTATTGCAAGAACTATTGAATGAGCACAGCTCGTTCGATTGGGCGGATTTGGCGCGCCTAGTGGAGAAACACTGTCAGCCATTGCCGCAATACGATGGCGTGATTGTAGATGAAGCGCAGGACTTCCCACCCAGCGACCTCAATTTGACGACCCTGATCGTCTCTGGATACAGTGAATCGCGAGATTTGACCCTGCTTGCCGACCCAGCGCAAAGCATCTATTATCGCGGTATCCCTTGGAAAGACGCCGGCGTCTACATTCAAGGCCGGGCACGCATCCTCGCCAATAACTTCCGCAATACGCATCTAATCCTGGCGGCCTCAAGCTGCATCCTTGAAGGTTGCGACGACCTGAAAGCTGCAAATGAATATATCCGTTCATCGAGTTCGCATCGTCACGGTGCGAAGCCGAAAACAGTCATGTTTAACTGTTCGGAAGATAGTCAGCGCTTTCTCATCGAAGAAATCATTAGGCTGTCTCAATCAGGGAAATATCCAGGGAAATATCGACTGGGCGATTTTGCAATCTTGGCAAAGAAATCAGAGCAATTCAAGCGAGCTCAAAAAAGTCTGCAAGGTGCGCATATCAACCGCGCCATGTTCCGAGCAGATGGCTTTCACATTTGTGAAAATGATGTGGAACCCATCACCATGTACTCGGCAAAGGGCTTAGAGTTCCCCGTTGTCTTCATGATTGACCTAAACGACGATGACATCCCATTCATCAAGCGCTATTCCGAAAGCAAATATGAAGACGAACTGCATAAACGCAAGCTGTTCTATGTCAGCATGACAAGGGCGGCGGAGCGCTTGTATCGGCTGCAGCCACAGCGCAGCCGCAGCCGAATTTTGCGCGACCTTGATGACTCAACTATCATGCAAATTCAGCGCTAGACAGCCTTACTTCGCGTATTCCACGCGCCGCGTCTCGCGGATGACGTGCACTTTTATCTGCCCCGGATACTGCATATCGCTCTCGATGCGCTTGGCAATATCGCGCGCCAGTTGGATAGCGAGATAGTCGTCCACGTCATCAGGCCGTACGATGATGCGCACTTCGCGCCCTGCTTGCAGGGCATAGCTCTGCTCGACGCCGTCAAAGGTATTAGCGATTTCTTCCAACTGTTTCACGCGGCGAATGTAAGAATCCAGGCTTTCGCGGCGGGCACCGGGGCGCGCGCCAGAAATGGCGTCAGCCGCTTCCACGATAAAGGCTTCGACGCATTCTTTCTCGACCTCGTGATGATGCGCTGCGATGCAGTTGACGACGCGATCGTTGCCGCCATAGCGCTTGACAAATTCAGCACCAATTTGCGCATGCGTACCTTCAATATTGTGGTCAATCGCCTTACCAATGTCGTGCATCAAGCCGCCCATTTTGGCGATGTTCACATCAGCGCCTAGCTCCGAAGCAATCATGCTGGCGATATGAGAGGTCTCGATGGCGTGCGCGTGTTGGTTCTGCCCATAACTGCTGCGGAACTTGAGCTGCCCCAGCAGCTTCAGCACTTCGACATGCAAGCCGTGGACGCCGGTCTCGTATGCCGCGCGCTCGCCCTCTTCGCGCACAATTTGTTCAACTTCGGCGCGCGTGTCTTCGACAAGTTTTTCAATGCGCGCCGGATGGATGCGGCCGTCTGTTACCAGCTTCGCCATCGTCCGCTTGGCAACCTCGCGGCGGACCGGATCAAAACTGCTGATGGTGACCGCTTCGGGTGAATCGTCCACAACGACATCGACGCCAGTTGCCAGCTCGAAGGAGCGGATATTGCGCCCGTTGCGCCCGATGATGCGCCCTTTCATGTCGTCGCTGGGCAGCGGCACCACGCTGACAGATACTTCGCTCACTTGCTCCGAAGCCAGGCGCTGGATGGCCATGGCAATCAGGCTGCGCGCGCGGTCATCAGCCGTCTCGCGCGCTTCGGCTTCTACTTGTCTGATGATGCGCGCCATATCGTTGCGGGCATCAAGCTCGATGGAGTCCAGCAGCTTCTGCCGCGCTTCCTCGATGGTCATTTGCGCGATGTTTTGCAGCTTCTCCATGATTTGCGATTCTGATTTATTGACATCATTCTCTTTTCTGTCGAGCCGACTCTGGCGCTTGTTGAGTTGCTGGTCGCGCTGTTCGAGTCGTTCCATGCGCTTGTCAAGTTCGTTACGCCGGCGCTGGATGCGCTCGTCTTCGTCATCTAGGTCGCGGCGGCGGCGGCGCAACATGCCTTCCGCATTATTGATTCGCTGCTGCGCGTCTTGCTCGGCAAGGGCGATGATGCGCGCATTTTCGACTTCAGCATTTTTCAACAGTTCTTTGGCGTCATTGGATGCTTTTACGAGCGCGCTTTGACCTTCTTCCTGCTGCTGCTGCAGCAGCTTTGTTCGGCCGCGCCATAAGCCCAAGCCGTATCCCGCGCCGATGCCGATGATTGCTGTAGCAATTGCCAAGATAATCGTTTCCATAGTCGCTTGACGGTATCCATCGGATACATTCGTCCTTGCTCCTTTCTTTACCAGACCCGGATAGGTTCCACCTTGGCTATTACTCCAGACTATCGGCGAAGTAGCGCGCATCGGTTTGCTCGAGCTCGGCTTGCAAACGGTCAATGACGCTATAAATCGTATCGCTATCGAATCCGCGACGATAAAGCCAGTCCCCTAGCTTGCGCCGGAATTCATTACGCGACTTGCCTTTATAGCGCCAGACCCGCTTTTTGGCGGCTCGTTCCGCAGATGCTTCAACGTCAATCGCATCCAGCAAAGGCTCAATTATGTCTGCGCCGACGCCCTTTTGGCTCAGTTCGTGCCGGAGCGCCCGCGGCGCAATCGGTTTGAACCTTTCGCGATTCTCGATCCAGAATCGGGCAAATGAGCCATCGTCGACTGTGCCTTGCTGCCGCAGCCGCTGCAAAACATCCTCGGCTATTGCCTGCGGAAAACCGGCTTTGGCAAGGTGACGGCGGACTTCCTCGGCACTGCGGGGACGAAAGGACAAGTAATTTACCGCGCGGTCATACGCGGCATTTCGCTTGCGCTTGTCGTCAAGAGCTTGGACCTCATCCTCGGACAGCGCCTGCCCCGTTTGCAATCCAACCGCGCAAATCCGCGGTAGATCAAAGGCAAACTCGTCATCCAGATAAAGGCTGACCCGATCCCCAGCCCTTGATTGAAGGCGCAGCGCTGTGATTCTTGGCATAATGCGTTCCAAAAGGCACCCGCAGGTTCGTCCAATACAAGGGCTATATCTATGCAGATGACAAACAGGATTGAGGCGTTCTGACGGATGGAGATAATTCAGTTATGCGGCGCGCCATCAAAGCGTAACCAGGCAAAGCCAGTGCCGCATTGCACCAGAACATTTACTCTCTATGTGAGAGACCGTCGCATTCACATTTTTTTCGGCTTGCAGCCGAAGATCCGTTTGCAAATCGCTAGATATAGTCCGCAACTGATAGCTAGGCGACAAAACGCTTCGGACCTAACTGCCAGCGATACCGCCAACCACCTTGCCAAATCCACAACACCATTCTGCCAACTGCACGCAGGTAGCGTCCGGTGGTCTTGAATTGCTAATCTTCGATGGTTAGTATGCCATCGTGATTTTATTATACATCATTTCGGCAGCGGCTAAGGCTCGCTTTAAGCTCGGAAAACGAGACCGTGGTCAGTATTGCTTGTAAAACATAGCGTGGGCGCGCAATCTCTCGCCTGCCAGTTTGAACTATAGCTTATAGATTCGTACAATATGACTAAAGCGCGCAGGCTGAAATTAGAATCGCATGTGTATTTTTTCAGAGTATTTCTCCATTTGCATATCTGTTCATTGGGAATTGATTGATCACTTAGCATGACACGCTACAATCGCGGGGTATTGCTTACTGGCGGCGGCACTTTTCTGGGCGACCATATCGCCGCGGCTTTGCTGGCGGAAGGTGCCGAGGTCAGCCTATTGGTCAGGTCGGGCGCGGCGGATGAATTGGGTCCGCTGGCGCGTCATACAAGCTGGTCAACAGCGGACGTGTGGAACCCGGGCAGCCTACGCGGGAAAGCGCGCTATCATTCCGCGGTCATTCACACGGTGGGCAGCCTGCATGCGGACCCCGCACAGGGCTTGTCTTATGAACGTCTGAATTTTGTATCGGCGCGCAATGTCGCCAATATGTGTGTCAGCGATGGCGTCGAGCATCTGATACTGGTCAGCGCGGTGCGCGCGCCTTGGACAAAACGCGGCTATATTCGTTCCAAGCGCGCGGCCGAGCGATACCTGAAGCGGCTTGGCATAAATTACAGCATCATTCGCGCGCCTTTGCTGTACAGGCGCGGGCAACCACGCCCAATCTTGTACCGCGCGAGCAGCCTGCTGGCTAGGATTCCACCGTTTTCTTGGCTGCCATTTGGCAGGATTGGACCAATGCCGATCGACATCTTCGCCCGCGCCGTCGCGCGCATCGCCCTATCGCCCGACTACAGAAAATCAATCTATTTTCCGCGCGACCTGCGCCGCCTGAATAGCCGCGAGGAGCTGCGACAGCCCCTGGATGCGGTCCAGCCATTCTTATCCTCGCGGACCCAGCGCTCTAGCGCCGCCGGAAATGCGCCAGAAGATTTGCCCTTCGCCTGGGTTCCTGATGACAATGCCCCGCCATGAGAAGCCTAAGTGAGCAATCGCCGATAATCAATTTCTGACCATGACTCAAGATTAGAGCGACTCGCAGGGGCGATTGACCTGCGCTGTCGGCGGTCAGTGTCGTCGGGCTGAGTCGTCGGGCTGTGTCGTCGGGCTGTGTCTACGCGCCCTACGCGCAGTTGCATATCGTCCGCTATTGACGGTGAATTTAACGGGCGGCACCCTACATCGCCGCCTTTTTTGGCAGAAAAACCGTTAATTCTCGGTGCCCTCGGTGTATAAGTATAATCTGGCGCGGCTGCCCCAAAATCATCGCAAATCATTCTTGAAAACAGCTTGAGTACGGGTATAATGTTGCCTTAGCTGGCGACGTAGCCAAGTGGTAAGGCAGAGGTTTGCAAAACCTTCATTCGTGGGTTCGAATCCCACCGTCGCCTTTTTATGTTCCCCTCCCCGGTATATTGCCAGTAAATTGCACCATTCGGGCAGTGCTACTGTCCCTTGGGGCGCGCTGCTTGTGGCTGCCCGCGCGCTTTCGCCACCTGTCAAAGACCTGCCCAAGAATGGTCTTCAGTTTGCGATTTCCCAATACCGCTCCACCGGTTGACCGCTGCGCGCAGCGAGCGACGAGCGGCGCAGGTCTAGGGCCATGGCGTCGCGGCTGTGCCAAAAGGTGCTAATTTGCGATTCGTAGCAAGCAATGGCATGGACTTTGGCGGCAAGATTGGCTTCGCTGAGAATGGCATGGTGTTCGCGCAGCGGCATATTCATTTTGGACAGCGCCAGCGCAATCGCGCGTTCGGCTTTGAAATAGGGATATTCGGCATAGAATTGCAGCGACCATCTTTCCGGTATGTCGCGCAGCAATCCGATTCCCCAGTCGCGCGCGATCTGATGATCGACATGGCTGCCGACCGCGAGCGGCAGATACAAGACGAGTTGCGTAGCGGTATCGGGCAAGCGGACCGTTTCCAGCGCCCGCGGCGCGTAATCGGCTGGATGCACCTCGCCGAAAAGCGACGCTTCCGACGGGTACAGCGGTCTGCCGTCCACCTGCCGATAAACGCAATCGGTCAAATCGATGTGAATATGGTCGGCATGCAAACGCGACAAGGCGCGTTTATCTTCCGCTTGCCGCGCACGTAATGGATCGTCGCCCGCCCGCCAGCGCTTATGCAAATCAGCCAAGATTGGCGATTCTGGGAAGTCGCCAGAATGCAGCCCGCCCATCAATGTCATCACGGTTACCGCCGCGCCCGCCGCGGTCAATTGATGGATGCGCCCCCCGCAACTGAAGACGCCATCGTCAAAATGCGGCGAGACAAAAATATGCGCCTTGTCGCTGTCCGTCGCTTGCGCCATAGGTCGCTCCGCTGTTAGCTTCATCCTTTGCGACATCATCAGCGCCAAATTGTTAGCGCGTCATGTTAGCCTGTCATCCTTAGCGCCAAGTTGAAGCCTTCTCGATTCGCGTCAACTTGAGGTCTGCGGCAGCGCATTGGCAGCGTAGTAATCACAGTCCTTGGCGATGGCGCAGCGCTCGCAAGCAGGTTTGCGCGCATGGCAGGTAACGCGGCCATGCTGTATCAACTGGATATGAAATTGATAGTAGTCCTCTGCGGGAACGATCGCTTCCATGACGGGATGCGCGTCCTTTGCTGATAGCTTCTCTGGGATAAAGCCGATGCGTTTGCTGAGGCGATAGATGTGTGTATCCACTGGGAATGCGGGACGCCCATAAGCGAAGCACAAGACAATTGCCGCCGTCTTGGGACCAATGCCCTTTAGCGATACCAGCCAATCTTTGGCTTCTTGAATCGATAATTCATCGAGAAAATCGATGTTGTATTCGCCGGCTCTATCGTATACCGCCGCCAATACGTCTTGGATGCGCGGCGCTTTTTGATTTGCCAAACCCGCGGGACGGATGACATCTGTCAACTCGGCGAGTTCGGCAAAGCGCACATCATGCCAAGATGCGTAAGTGGATTTCAAGCGCGCAAAGCCACGATCGCGATTGCTGTCGCTGGTGCTTTGGCTGAGGATGCAGCTGATGAGCTCGTCCATGCCGTCTTGATTGCGCGACCAGTCGAGTTCGCCATAGACCGCAGCGAGCGCAGCCGCAACCGCCGCATATTTGGACTTGCGGCGACCGAAGTTGTCAACTTTTTCCAGTGGACTGCGTTTTTTCGCCATGAGCCAATTTTACATAACTGCTGCTGCGCCGCAAACGGCGGATAGTTCAGTCGGCTGACGAACCGCGCGGCTCACTGGCATGCAGGTCGTCATGTGGCAGGCAGAACCAAGCTATCAATGCAATCATCCCGAAGACAAGCGCAGACGCGGCGAATGCGCCGCGCATGCCAAAATAAATGGCTATCGTAGCGCCAAGCAATGGCGCGACAGCTTTTGATGCCGACCAGACAGAATTATCCAGCCCGTATACAGCGCCAGCGCTGCCTTTGTCGGTATAGCGGGAAAGCAAGGCGCTGGGCGAGGCGACCAAACCGCCGGCGGCGATGCCGGCCATGCCTTGCAGAATCAGCAACTGCCATATATTCGCCACGAAGACTTGGGGGATGTACAGCGCCATGGCAATCAATGCGCTCCAGAACAGCACCTTCCTGTGACTGATACGGTCACCCAGATTGCCAAGGTAAACCGCGCCGAAGGTGGACGTTGCCGAAGAAACCGCCAGCATCAAACCGGCGTAGGTATTGTTGGTTTCGGTCTCGCTTATGATTAAGGAGACAACAAAAAGCGGCGCGATTGGGATTATGATGGCGCGCGCAAGCCCCACCAGGAAACGCATGAGCAAGACCATGCGCACGCCCGAAGTTTGCAAAATCAGCTTCCAGCCGAGCAGGAAAGCCGTTGGATGAATGGCTTTTTTCTCTTTGGGCGGATGGAAGTCCTCATGTACGCCGAGCGAAATGACCAGCGCGCCGACCAGCAGCAATGCGGCAGTCGCTACAAATGGCACACTATAACCAAAGAGGTCCGCCAGCACCCCGCCCAACAAGGGACCAACGGCAACGCCGCTCCAGAGCCCCAGCTGCAAAGTGCCCATAGCGAATCCGATGCGCTCGCGCGGTGTGCTGGCGGCTACCAGCGCGTTATTGGCGGACACGGTACCCGTGACCATACCCTGCAAAGCGCGCAGAAAAATCAGTTGTTCGGCGCTTTGCACAAATCCCATCAGCAGCATGAAAAAGCCGCCGCCAACCATAGCGCGCAAGATCATCTTCTTGCGCCCGAAGCGGTCAGCCACAACCCCCCAAATGGGCGCGGCAATCATCATGGTTAGGCTTTGGCCGGCAATCACTAATCCTGCCAGCGCCTCGGTACTCAATGCCAGTCGGCTATCCAGCGTATCGATGTACAAGGGCAGAAAAGGGAAGACCATCGAGAAACCGATGGCTGAGAAAAACTGGGCGGCAAATACGATTGCCAGCGTGAACTTCCATCCCGTCGGGAAAGCGAGCGAACGCGATAATGCCGGCGATAATGGCGCGAGGACCTTTACCATGAATTGGATTCCTAACTATTGCTTGACAGACCATTGCTTGCTTGACAAATTGAATAAGCAGTTAATAAAATCACAGTGTCAGGATACTGCGCGAATTCCAAGATGACCCTTGCATGAGCTTGATGTCATGCAATTAAGCCATCAAATTGAAACAAGGAAGGAATCGTTGCGCCGCCGTCCTAGTCCCCGCCGCTATAGCCAGGCGACAAGCGCCAGGTCCGGCGCTTGGGCTTGGGCAAGAACTGCGCGGCAATCACAAGAATCAGCAGGTAATAAATCGCCACCAGCGCGAAGACCGCGCGTAAACCAAAAAAGGCGGCGATGATGGAAGCTGTCAGGGGTGCCATGCCGTTGGCAAAAGAGGACACCGAGGCATCCAAACCATATACCGAGCCTTCGTCGCCCAGCGCCGTGTAATGCGCCAGCATCGCGGCTGGTGCCGATAAAACGCCCCCGGCGGCCAAGCCAGCCAGCGCTTGCAACAAGAGCAATTGCCCGACGCTATCGACGAATGCCTGCGGGATGTAAAACATCATTGCCACAAATGCCGCGCCAAGCAGCATCCTGCGATAGCCCCATTTGTCGCTGAGCCAGCCCAAGAGCAATGACCCGGCTGTCGTCGCGATTGCCGAGACGGTCAAGACCAAGCCGGCGTAAGCGCTTGCGCCGGCAACGGCAGTCGGGAGCAGCGCCAAAACAAAGAGCGGCGCAATCGGCATCAAGGAGCGCTGGGCAAAACCGTTAAGAAAGCGCAAGGAATAGACTGTTCGCACACCCCGCAGCCGCAGAATGCCGCGCCAGGCGCGCAGCAGTTCGGCTGGGCGGATGTGAATGGATTTGTCTTGCGCCGGCGCATAGGTCTCGCGGACACCGAGGGCAACCAAAAGACCTGCCAGCATCAACAGGACCGATGTGAAGATGAATGGAACTTGAAAGCCGAATTGGTCCGCGAGCAAACCGCCGACCATTGGTCCGATGGCGACGCCGCCAAAGAGCCCGACTTGCAATGCGCCCAATGCGAAGCCCATGCGCTCGCGCGGGCATTCGCCGGCGACCAGCGCCATATTGGCCGCGATGATGCCGCTGAATAGCCCTTGCAGGGCGCGCAGAAGAATCAGCGCCAGCGCGCTTTGCGCGAAGCCCATGAGAAACAGGATGAGCGACGAGCAGAACATGGCGCGAATCACCATTTTCTTGCGTCCATATTTGTCCGCCAGCCTGCCCCAAAATGGCGTCGCGAAGGTGCCCATCAAGGGCGGCGCGGCAATAACCAAGCCAGCCAGGAGCTCGCTGTTAAACAGATGAGCGTCCTGCAAGGTTTGAACATAGATGGGCAAAAAGGGATAAACGAGCGAGATGCCGCCAGCGCCAAGCGCCTGCGCGAATGCGACCACGCCCAGCGTTATGAGCCAGCGATTAGGCGGTTCGGATGCGTCGGAATCTTGCATTTTCTGCCGCGCCTTGCAATTTTTTCTGCAAATTGGATTAGCATATCGCAGGCTGAATCAAATGTAAAGCGCAATCCACAGCAAAATTAAGTACAAAAAGGGCATGGAGCACAAAATCTATAGCGGTTTCCCAGCAGCAATAGATATTGCTCTAGAAATTGCGCGGCATTATAATCTTGCATTGGAAACGTTTCACTTACAGCGCAATTTGAGCGGGAGCGCAAGCGCAGACATGTGGCAGCCCAACAAACTTGAAAAGGAACGCCTGCAAAAAGCCAAAAGCCTGGAAGCGGCGGGGGTGCGCTTATACCCTGGGCGCTGCCAAAGAACCCATACCGTCTCCGAAGCCATTGCAGCCTTCCAAAGCGAAGAAGCGCCCGGCTCGACTTTTGTTACTGTGCTTGGGCGCATCAGACGTTTGAATGTCAAAGGCAAAATCAGCTTTGCGCATATCGAAGACGAGAGCGGGCGCGTGCAGCTTTTTCTGCGGCAGAAAGACTTGGGCAAGGCTAGCTATGAATTGGCGCGGCGCAAATTGATTGAAGTCGATGATTTTGTGCAAGCCAGCGGCACCATGATGCAAACGCGCGCGGGAGAAATCAGCGTCAATGCCACCGAGCTGACGCTGTTGAGCAAGGCGCTCAGCCCGCTGCCGGTTGTGAAAGTGCAGCGGCACGAAGACGGTAGCGTCAGCGAATATGGCGAATTCAAAGACACCGAGGCGCGCTACCGCCAGCGCTATGCCGATCTGGCGGTGAATAAATCCGTTCGCGAGGTCTTCATCAAGCGCGCCCGGACGATCAAAGCCTTGCGCGACTTCCTCGATAATGAAGGCATGCTGGAGGTTGAAACGCCGATTTTGCAGCCGCTGTATGGCGGCGCGGCCGCGCGCCCCTTTGTAACGCATCACAATCAATTGCATCAAGACTTATACTTGCGCATTAGTTTTGAGCTATACCTGAAACGGCTGCTTGTCGGTGGCTATGACGCCGTATACGAAATAGGGCGCGACTTCCGCAACGAGAGCGTCAGCTATAAGCACAATCCCGAATTTACGATGTTGGAATTCTACAAAGCCTTCATTGATTACGAAGGCGTGATGGACATCACCGAGCGCATGTTCGCTTACACCGCCGAGCAAGTAAACGGGTCAAGCGTGATACGCTATCAAGGCGTCGAGTTGAATTTGAGGCCGCCTTGGAAACGGCTGAGCATTCGCGAAGCGGTACAAAACTATCTCGACTTCGACTATATGGACTATCCCACCAGCGCGTCGCTCTACGAGTATTTGCAATCGAGGGACCTGGCTGATGGCTTGGACCGCGACGATGCTTGGGGGCGCATGATTGTTGAGCATCTGCTGGGCAATCATATTGAAAGACACCTGGTTCAACCGACTATCATCAAGGATTATCCGCGCGATATGTCGCCCTTCGCCAAGCGCATCCAGCGATCAACCGAGCCCGCTGATGAAGCTGATGAAGCTGATGCGAATGAAAAAGAAGCGCGTTATCTCGCGACTCATACCGAGCGCTTCGAGTTTTTCATTCATGGAATGGAAATGGGCAATGCCTTCACGGAGCTGAACGACCCGCGCGATCAGCAAGCGCGCTTTGTCGAGATGAAGCGGCTCTACGAAGATGAATCGGAAGATGCCGCGCCCCTGGATGAAGACTATTTGCGGGCAATGCGCTTTGGCATGCCGCCCAACGGCGGCTTTGGCAGCGGGGTCGATCGCATGGTGATGCTGCTTACTAATCAAGCCAGCATCCGCGACGTGCTGCTCTTCCCGCATTTGCGCGCGCCCGCGCCGACCGCGCGCGATTTGCGCGGGCAACTCATGTTGGAGGCAGCAGTCCGCCAATGGGAATATCAACTGGATTACCCGCTTAACAAAAAGAAACGGCGCATCGCGCTCTACCTGCCCCAGGCAAATTTCGGCATAGAGTTCCGCATGACAAATGCGCTGGAAGGCTCGCTGGCGCAATTGCAAAATCTGCGTAAGTCCTTCAGCGGCTGGCTTTACGTGATGACAGACGAGAGCTTTTATCGGGTAGAGGACGATTTGATCGATATTGGAATCGGAGAATTTTGGCGTGAAGTCGACTGGAAAGCTGCGACGCGGGCAATGAATATTCAGGTAAAAGAGCTATGCTAAACTTGGGACCCGAATTCTTTGACGCAATGGTGATTGTCAACGTTGTCATTGGCTTGGCGATAGCCGGGCGTCGTTTTCTGCACGATATTCGCGGTTCATTGCCCAAGGACGCCCCAGCCTGGGCGCATGAGCGCTACAATCGCGACTCCTCTAATTCTTCTTTTCATTCTTCTTCTCGTTCTTCTTCATTCAGCCAAGGCTCTTAGCGCCATGCGCCGTCTTGCTTGGGCATGACGTTTTGCGACATCGCCTACGGCGCATGGTAAAATCAAGCCGATTCCGACATTCCTAGTCCTTGAATACAACTCAACTGGAGACAGAAAAGTCATGCTAGACATTGCGCTAATCCGTGAACGGCCGGATTGGATAAAAGCAGAAATCAGCAAACTCTATGACGAGGCGGCGCTGGCGCGCATTGACAATATCCTGGAATTGGACCAGCAGCGGCGCGAGACCCGCACCAAGACAGAAAGCGCCCAAGCCGCGCGCAAGACCTTAAACCGCGCCATGGGCAAGCTGCGCGGCAGCAAAACGATGGCAGATGAAGAAAAAGCAGCCCGCGCGCAGGCAGCTTCCCGCGCCTTGGCACAGCAAGACTATGAAGCTGCCAGAGCGCTGATGGACGGCAGCGCTGCGGTCGAGGCGGGAGCGACCACGCATCCAAGCGGGGCATACGCCAATCTCATCGCCGCTTTGAAGCAAATTGGCAGCGTGATTGATGAGGGCTTCGCCACAGCAAAGGCAATCGAAAGTGAACTCGAAGACAATATGCTGTGGCTGCCGAACATGCCCCATCACAGCGTGCCCGTCCACGAGAGCGAGGACAGCAACATCGCGCATGCGCCCAAAGGCGACTTCCGCGAATTCGACTTCGAGCCGAAGCCGCATTGGGAGCTGGGACCCGCGCTGGGCATTATCGACTTCGAGCGCGGCGTCAAGCTGGCCGGCAGCCGTTTCTTTGTATTGAAAGGCTGGGGCGCGCGCTTGCAGCGGGCTTTGATAAACTTCTTCCTGGATTGCGCGCGGACGAACGGTTATCGCGAAGTTTATGTGCCTTACTTGGTTCACGGCGACATGCTTTACGGCTCGGCGCAGTTCCCCAAGTTCCACGATACGGTTTATCAGCTAGAGGGGGAAGACCGCTTCTTGCTCCCCACATCCGAGGTCGCGATTACCAATCTGCATCGCGATGAAATCTTCGCCGAAGCCGATCTGCCGCTGAGCTATGTCGCGCATACACCCTGTTTTCGCAGCGAGAAAGCCAGCGCCGGGCGCGATGTGCGCGGCATCAAACGCGTGCATCAATTTGAAAAAGTGGAGATGTACAAATTCACCACGCCCGAAATCAGCTACGACGCCTTGGAAACCATGACATGTCAAGCCGAGGACATCTGCGCCCAGCTCGAGATACCCTTTCGACGCTTGGAAATCGTCAGCGGCGACCTTGGCTTCAGCGCGACCAAAAAATATGATATCGAGATGTGGTCGCCGGGCTGCCAGGAATGGCTCGAGGTCAGCTCCTGCAGCAATACCGAAGCCTTCCAAGCGCGCCGGGCGCGGGTGCGCTATTACCCGGCGGGCAGCCGCAAGACGCGCTTCCCGCATACCTTAAACGGTAGCGGCCTCGCCACGCCGCGTGTCATGATCGCCATCTTGGAGAACAACCAGCAAGCGGACGGCAGCGTAGTCATCCCGCCCGCGCTGCGCCCATATCTGGGCACCGATGTCATCAGCGCGCCCTAGCAGCTTTGCGCAGCGCCCAGCGCGGGATTCCCGCACTTTACCCCCAATATTTGGGGGGAGTGATTTTCGTTGACATTAAAATCACGCGGGGGCTATAATCATTACAGGTTGAACGCATGGTTTGTGGGCGTCAACCCACGTAATTGTTAGCGATAAGGAGAGTTAGCATGGCGTCCGCAACGGTAATAGAAACAAGGGAGCTTTCAAAAGCCTATGGCTCGGGCTCGAGCCAAACCATGGCTTTGCAAAACCTCAATCTCAGTGTGCATCAGGGCGAAATCTTTGGATACCTCGGTCCAAATGGCGCGGGCAAGACCACAACCATACGCATGCTGCTGGACTTGATTCGCCCCAGCAAAGGCTCCGCCGCCATCTTTGGCATGGACACGCGCGAGCAAAGCGTAGAGGTCCACCGGCGCATCGGCTTCTTGCCCGGCGAGCTGAGCCTGTGGGATGGACGGACGGGCATGCAGGTCATCCACTATGTCGCCAGCGTGCATGGCGATACCAAAGGCATCATGAAACATGCCGATGAGCTGGCGGAGCGCCTGCAATTGGATACCAGCAAGCGCGTCCGCGATTTATCTTCCGGCAACAAACGCAAGCTGGGCTTGATTCTGGCGATGATGCACTCGCCGGATTTGCTCATACTTGACGAGCCGACCAATGGGCTCGATCCCTTGATGCAGCAGACTTTTCACGAGATGATGGACGAATTCCGCGCCAAGGGCAAGACAGTCTTCCTGTCATCGCACATATTGAGCGAGGTTCAAGCTATCTGCGACCGGGCGGGCATCTTGCGCGATGGCGACCTCAAAGCGGTAGAATCAATCGAAAAACTGATGAAAGTCGAATTTCATTGGGTTGACGTGCAATTCCGCGACGCCTTGCCCGAGGGCTTGGCGCGGCGGCTCCAGCAGTCTAGCGCGCTTAGCCAGGTGGACGTCAATGGGTCGCGCGTGAAGATGCGCTTGTCAGGCGATTTCGATCCCTTGCTGCGCATGCTGAGCGGCGGTTATGTGAAAGAGCTACGTGTAGAAGAACCATCCCTGGAAGAAATCTTCCTGGCCTACTATAGCGATAGCAAGGAGGCGCGCTGATGAGTGGAACAATCTTTGCCAATACGATACGAACATCTTGGAAGCAAGTGCTGTATTGGGGGCTGGGCATGGGCATCCTCGGTTTCTATATCGCCTTCATTGCCTCAAGCTCGGATATCATCCAGGGCTATGCCGAGCTTTTGTCGTCGATGCCGCCGGCTCTGCTGCAAGCCTTCGGCGCGAGCAGCACAGAAATACTGCAGACTTCTGAAGGCTGGATTGTATCCGTCTTCGTCGCCGAAGCCGCCATATTCTTGTCCGTATTCGCTGTCATGGCGGGCATGAACATCACCGCCAACGATGAAGAGTCCGGCATTATGGACGTTATCATGGCACTGCCGATTTCGCGCTCGTCCTATTTGCTGGAACGTTGGCTTGGCTACGCCGTGATTGGGCTGGGCATATTAGCGCTTTGCGCGGCGATTACGCTATCCGGCTTGGTCATGTTTGGCGTAGAGGCGCAAATGGACCTGCTCATCTTCAGCATTTTGAATCTCTACCCCGGTGCCTTGCTCGTGATGACCGTCACCTGTCTGCTAGCGCTAGTCTTTCGGCGGCGCGCCCATGCCCTCGGCTTGTCGGCGGCATTCGTCGTCCTCAGCTACGTTTTCAATTTTATTAGCGCCGCCGCTAGTGGAGCAGTCGCCGACCTCATGCAAAGTTTGTCCTTTTTCAGTTATACTCAAGGTGAGCAGATTGTGCTGGGCAGCTATGACCCCGCCAATACGTTGATTCTGCTTTTGGTAATCTTGGCAGGCTTTGCGCTTTCCGTCCGCATGTTTATCAGCCGCGACATCGGCGTCTAGGAGCGATTACGATGATCGGTTCAGTATTCTTGGAAACCTTTAAGCAGACCTGGAAGCAAATGGTCTATTGGGGAGTCGGCTTGGCGGCTATGGCGCTTATGGTCGTTTTGATGGTGCCGCTCTTCGATATGCAAGACATAAAAAACTTGCTGGAGACCTTCCCGCCCATCATCCTCGCCATGGTCGGCATCGGTAAGGAGCTAGAGATATTCGCCACCAGCGAAGGCTTCGTCGCGCTGGGCTTCTTCGGCAAGTCGGCGCTGATATTCGCTGTCTATCCAGTTGTCATGGGCATGCGCATCACCGCCAACGAAGAGGACGCCGGCACGATGGACCTGCTGCTGAGCTTGCCAGTGGCAAGGGCGCGCCTGCTAATCGAAAAGTTCCTCGCCTACAGCCTCAGCATCGTGGGCGTGGTCGTTTTGATCTATCTGGGCATGCAATTGGGCGTGTCGATTGCCGGCATCGATTTGGATGTGGTGCGGCTGGCGGAGGTAACATTCTACTTGATTCCGCTGATGGTCTTCATGATGGCGGTTACCATGCTCATCGCTGTCGTCGTTCGCCGCCGCTCGGTCGCGCTGGGCATTGTCACGGCATTTGTCATCGCCAGTTATATGCTCCAGGCGGTAGGCGCGATGGCGGAAGGCACTGTTGCCGAACCAATCGGCTTCATCTCCTTCTTGACCTATTACAACACCGGCGACATCTTGACACAGGGCTTCATCTGGAACCATATCGCTGGCTTTGTCATCCTCTCGGCAGCGTTGCTCTTGGCGTCGCTTTACCAATACGAGCGGCGCGACATCGCTATCTGAACTGCACTGCGCTAGTCCGTTCTACAGTCTTTGCGGCGCGCTCTGCGGGGGAACCCGCTGGGCGCGTTTGCGTATTTGCTGGCGCGGACGCGTTTTGGAACCGCGCCATTGGTCATAATTTGCTCATTCTGTATATGCTATTTTGGATCTTATCGCGGGGAATTAAGCCAGGGGCGGCATTCGCCGATTGCTAAGGCTATGCAATTTAGGGCACGTAATATAATTAAGAGCGCAGCCTGAACAAAGGAACGATATGAGCCACAAGAAAAACCTGCTAGACAAGTTCGCGGGGAGGCATGCCACCTTGGCTGTCGTCGGTTTAGGTTACGTGGGTTTGCCTTTGGCGGTGGAATTTGCGGAAGCCGGCTTTTCGGTACTTGGCCTGGATGTTGACCAAGAGAAAACCGCCAAGATTAATGCTTGTCAGAGTTATATCCCGGATATTCCGCATCAGCGCTTGCAGGAAATGGTTGAGGCTGGGCGCTTGCGCGCGACCACCTGCTATGACGAATTAGGCGCGGCAGATGCCATCAGCATCTGTGTGCCGACGCCATTGCGAAAAACGCGCGACCCCGATATGTCCTATATTCTGCAAGCGATTGAGTCTATAGCGGAAGTTTGCAAGCCGGGCAAGCTAATCGTATTGGAAAGCACCACCTACCCCGGCACCACCGAAGAAATCATCTTGCCAGCCATCCTGCGCAATGGCTGGCAAGTCGGCAAGGATGTCTTCATTGCCTTTTCACCCGAACGCATCGACCCGGGCAATCAGCGTTTCACGGTGCGCAATACACCCAGAGTTGTTGGCGGCATCACCGAACACTGTACTCAAGTGGCTGCCGCGCTCTACGCTTCCGCCGTCGATGAAGTCATACAAGTATCTTCCCCGACGACAGCGGAGATGGTGAAACTTTTGGAAAATACATTCCGCGCGGTCAACATCGGCTTGGTGAACGAGATGACGCTGATGTGCGACAAGCTCGACATTGACGTCTGGGAAGTGATTCACGCAGCCGCGACCAAGCCCTTTGGCTATATGCCCTTTTATCCTGGTCCCGGGCTGGGCGGGCATTGCATTCCGGTCGACCCGCACTATTTGAGCTGGAAGCTGAAAACGCTGAATTACAATGCCCGCTTCATTGAGTTAGCAAGCGAGGTCAATACCTCGATGCCCTATTATGTCATCGACAAAATTACTGCTGCGCTAAACGAAGACCATCGCTCCGTGCGCGGTTCGCGCATTGTTGTGCTGGGCGTGGCATACAAACGCGACGTTGATGACGTGCGCGAGAGCCCCGCGCTAGACATCATCAGCTTGCTGCGGCAGAAAGGTGCCGATGTTTGTTACTGCGACCCGCATGTGCCAGAAATTCGGCTGGAAAACGATGCCCGCATGCCGGCGCAGGCAATTTGCGCTGACTTGCTGCGGGATGCCCATTGCGTGGTTATCGCAACCGACCACAGCGCCTTCGACTGGCGCGAGGTCGCGGCTCACAGCCGCGTCATCGTCGACACCCGCCATGCGCTCGCCGACCAGCGCCTATCCGCGAATGTCATCAGCCTTTGAGTCGGCGGCATAAGCGCGCCCTTGCCGATGCGGCCGACGATACAGACGCGACAAAGGAAGGATAGCTATGGCGCTGCGCATTGCCATCGACGCCAGCCGAACGACGGCGCAGCGGCCGACCGGCACGGAAAACTATGCGCGCCGTCTGATTCAAAGTTTCATCGATGCGAATTTGTCCCGCGCCGAACCGCAGGAGCTCACGCTTTATTTTCGAGATAAGCCCGCCGCTGAGCTATTCCCCCACAATAATAAGACCCGCCATATCGTCCTGCCATTTCCGCGCGCTTGGACGCACCTGCGCTTCGCAAGCGCGCTTTGGGCAAGCCGCCCCGATGTTTGCTTTGTACCAGCGCATAGCTTGCCTTTGCTCTTCCCAGGGGCGGCGCTGGTTACCGCGCACGACCTGGGTTATAAGCGCTTTCCAGCGGCTCATCCGCCCTGGCAACGCCGCTACCTCGATATGACAACCGCCTATAGCCAGCGGCGCGCCACGCTGGTCTTGGCTGACAGCCAAGCGACGGCTGATGATTTAAGCCGCTTTTATGGCACGCCCAAAGAAAAAATACGTGTTCTCTACCCCGGCGTCGACGCGGATTCTTTACGAGCTGAAAAAAAAGAAATCGAACATCTTCGCGATCGTTATCAATTGCCACGGCGCTACTTCCTCTTCATCGGCACATTACAGCCGCGCAAGAACATCGACGGCATGGTCAAAGCCTTTAAGCACTGGCAAGCGCAAGGCGGCGATCCGCAGACCGGCTTGGTTCTGGCTGGGGGCAGAGGCTGGCTCTTCGACGAAAACTGGTTGAGCAGCGCGGAAAAGGTCCAACACTTAGGCTACGTTGACGAAGCGGACAAAGGCGCGCTCTTAAGCGGGGCGCTCGCTTTGCTATTCCCCAGCTTATACGAAGGTTTTGGTTTCCCAGTCATCGAAGCCATGATTTGCGGGACGCCGGTCATCGCCAGCAATAGCTCCAGCATGCCGGAATTAGTCGCTGACGCGGGTCTCTTGGTCGACCCCCAGGATACAAAAGCCATCAGCGCGGCCATGCTGCGTTATGCCAGCGAGCCCAAGCTGCGCGAGCGCATGATGAAAAAAGGCAAGCGACAAGCCGCTCAATTCACTTGGCAGCGCGCCGCGGCGCAACTCCACGAAATCTTCGCCGAATTCCAGCAGATGCAATGCCAGCCTTGACGCCGATTTGCTACAATGCAAAACAAAGGCGAAGGCAGCGACGGATGGCAACATGACAGCGGAGCGCATTCTGCTGGCGCAGCTAGCGGACATAGGCGACCTGATTTTGGCGACGCCGGCGATGGCTGCCCTGCGCGCCGCCAAACCCGACGCCATCATCGACCTTTTGGCATCCCGCCAGGCCATTGACATCATCCCGCCGGGCTTGCTTGACAGCGTCATCACGATTGACAAAGGTCAGCGCAATGCCACACGCGCCCTATTGTCGCCGGCAAACATTGTCAAATTGCGCCAGCTGTTCCGGGAACCTTACGATACGCTTATCTTCTTTCATCATTTTACATTGCGCGCGGGTTTACATAAATTTCGGCTCATCGCCAAATTATCGCGGGCGCGGCGCGTTATCGGTTTGGGCAAGGAACATGTCAACTTCTTGACCGACGCGCTTGCGGACACTGGCTTTGGCAGTCAACACGAAGCGCAATTTTGGCTAGATTTGGTCGCGCTGGCAGGCGCTTCGTCCGCGCCAGTCCCAGCCCAAGTTCACTGCGAAAGTTCGGCTGAAATCGCGGCCGCAATGGACAAGCTCAAGCAGGGTCCTATTGTGGTCATGCACGCGGGGAGCGGCGGCTACAGCAAAGCGCGCCGTTGGTCGCCTAGGCGCTTTGCCGAAGTCGCGGCGCAACTCCAGTCGCGCTATCAAGCGCATATCGCGCTGGTCGGGCAAAGCGGCGACGACAGCCAGGAGGCGGCGCGCCTGATGGATTTTGAGGTATTGAACTTGGTCGGCAAGACGACACTGCCGCAGCTTGCCGATGTCCTGCGCCGCGCCGACCTGTTCATCGGCGCTGATAGCGGCGTGATGCACTTGGCAGCAGCCGCAGGCGCGCCGGTCCTCAGCATTTTTGGTCCCAGCAATCACGAAGCCTGGCAACCTTGGACCCAAGCCCGGGCCCACGAGAGCCGGTCGTCGATCCAGCGCAGTGGCGTGGCATGCAGCCCTTGCAGCTATGTCGGGCATGCAATTGGCGCGCGCGCCGGCTGCGCAGCGCGCACCTGTATGAAGCTGGTAACATCGCGCCAAGTAATGGCGGCCGCCGCAAGGCTGCTTGCGCCGAGCCCGCAAAACATCGCTGCCGGCAATGAAGCCGCGCGCCAAAGCAAGCAAGTGCCGCGTCCAGGCAGAATAGCCATACTGGGTGTGCCTGTTGACCGGTTAAGCTATCCGGACTGGATTCAGCTTATCGAGGGCTGGATACGCGCCGATTCTGGACCCCATCAAGTTTGCACGGTCAATCCGGAGTTCATCATGATTGCGCGACAAGATGCGATTTTCTTCAATATCTTGAATCGCGCCGCGCTCTGCGTTCCCGACGGCGTCGGCTTGTTATGGGCGAGCAGGCGTCTCGGCAATCCCATACACGAGCGCCTCACCGGCTCGGACGGCGTACCGCTGATTGCGCGTCATGCCGCAGAGCGCGGCTGGCGCATTTTCTTCTTGGGCGCGGGCTTGGGAATCGCCCAAAAAGCAGCCGCTATACTCTGTCGGCGCTATCCCGGGCTGCAAGTCGCTGGCGCTTATGCCGGCAGCCCTGCCGAGAGCGAGGAAGACGCTATCGTCGCCATGATAAATGAATCGCAGGCGGATATCCTTTTTGTGGCTTATGGCGCGCCGCGGCAAGACAAATGGATCGCGCGCAACCTGCCGCGCCTCCAGGTCGCCATGGCGATGGGCGTTGGCGGCTCGCTGGACTTCATCGCCGGGGAGGTCGCGCGCGCGCCCGACTGGATGCAAAGGCGCGGGCTGGAATGGAGCTATCGGCTGCTGCGTCAACCATGGCGATTCCGGCGCATGCTGCGCCTGCCGAGATACGCCCTAGCGGTCCTGCGCCAGCGCTAAGCCTGAATGCCCGGGGCAGCTCCGTTATATTTTCACCATTATTTTCACCGCAAAGTTCATCACATAATCAATAAATTGTTTCATAAGCAATCCCATTTCAGTCATTCCGACGATTACCTTAGGAGCGCGCCGCTAGTCAAGTCTATCGTAAAATAAGCGCGCTGATGTAAACTGGCGAAACACAGCCCAAAAGCCAGCAGAGCATTGTGAAAATGGCGGCAAAACTGAAAAACAGCGTAGAGCGCTTGGCGCAAAAGACGGTCTTAGTCGTGGGCGATGTGATACTCGACGAGTACATCACCGGGCGCGCCACCCGCATGAGCCGAGAAGCGCCAGTGCCGGTTTTGGAATTGGAATCGACGCGCTATATCGCCGGCGGCGCTGCCAACCCCGCCGCAAATATCGTCGCCTTGGGCAGCCGCGCCATGCAAATTGGCGCGATCGGCGCTGACAATAATGGCGCGCGGCTGCTTCGCGTCCTCGATGACCGCGGCATCGACTCAGCGGGGGTCATCACCTGCGCCGACCGACCGACCACGGTTAAGACGCGAGTCATGGCACAGATGGGCTTGCGATTCCCGCAGCAAGTTACGCGCATCGATACCATCATGCGCGAGCCAATCGCCGCATCGGCGGAAGCGCAAATCGTCGACTTCGCGCGCAAGATTATCGGCGCTCTCGACGCGGTGCTGCTATCGCAATACCACGGCGGATTGCTCACGCCGACTTTGCTGAAGCGGATTCGGGAATTGTGCCAGCAGCGCAGCGTGTTGCTGACGGCTGATGTCCAAGGCAAGTTCGCCCGCTTCGCCGAAGTCGATGTTGTCAAGTGCAACGCCGCCGACGCCGCGCGACAGCTCAACCGCGAATTGGCGACCGACGCCGATTTCCGCGCCGCCGCAGACAGCCTGCATAGACAGTTTGCTGTCAGGCGGGCGACTATCGTTACCATGGGCAACAGAGGCGCGGCGCTCGCGACGGCTGCTGGCACGACAATCTGCCCTAGCCCTGTGGTGAGCGATGTCTTTGATACCGTTGGTGCCGGAGATACCGCCATTGCGGTGATAACCTTAGCCCTTGCCGCTGGGCTGGATGCCGAGCAGTCGGTCCTGCTGTCCAATCACGCCAGCGGCATTGTTGTGCGGCACTTGGGCAATTACGCGCCTTCGCCTGCGGAACTTCTGGGCAGCATGAACAGCGAATCGCTATGAGGGCAGTTGCGCAAACTCGATCGAATTGCCGTCGGGGTCAGCAAGCGCCGCCACTTTTGCGCCCTGGTTCTCTTCAATCGGGTTAATCTCGCTGCCATGATGCGCGCAGCCAATTTTCATCACCGCGGCGATGTCTTCCACGACAAAACGGAACTGCTGCCGATTTTGCTGGGCAAGGACGCCGGCGATTGCATTGGGGCAAAGCGTCAATTCCAATTCGCCAATTTTGCCGCCATAAAACCGCTGCTCACCGATTTGCGCGGTGGGCTGCAGCTGAGCCGCAAAAACGGCGTTGTAGAATGCAATCATAGCATCCATTCGATTGACGGCGATGGTTAAGCCTATCATTTTCATGCTTTCATCCACCTTTCATCCACGCGCAACCCATGCAGACGGCATAAATTTAGTTCAATGGCTTCGCAGTTTTGATTCCGCACATATGCGCACATAAGAGGAACTGATGTTCAATCCACCCAATGCGCGCAGTTATTTTGAAACAGTCTGGGATATCGTTTGCCAGATTCCCGCAGGAAAAGTGAGCGCCTATGGTCAAATTGCCTCGATGATTCCCCCACAAGTCGGGGCGGACTGGGCTAACTGGAAGCGGCTGGCTCCGCGCTGGGTCGGCACGGCGCTGCGCAAGAGCCCGCGCGGCAAGTCCATCCCCTGGCATCGCGTTATCAATAGCCAAGGCAAGATCAGCTTCCCCAGCGACAGCCCCCAGGCAAACACGCAGCGACGCTTACTGGAAGCGGAAGGCGTCGCCTTTGACCAGCGCGGCAAAGTCGATTTCGCCATCGTCGCCTGGCAGGGACCGGATGATGCCTATCTGACAGAAAAGAGCCTTCTGCCGCCGCGCCCGCTCAGATAAGCGCCGCCGCCGCTCAGAATTGCACGTAGCTGTTTTCCGCCAAGACAAAGCGGTGCGACACCGGCATGTGCGGTGCCGAGGTAACGCGCGCGTTATCCGCTAGCAGGCTGCGGTCAATGCGCCCCTGTATGTTGCGGATTTCGCAGTTCTTCATCACGATGCTGGCTTCGACTTCGCTGCCTTCGACAACGACGTTGTCCCCCAGGGCAGTATATGGTCCTACATAACTGTTGCGGATGACGGTATTCTTGCCAATAATCACGGGACCGCGGATTACGCTGTCAATAACCAGGCTGTTTTTGCCGATGAGGACCCGGTGCGAAACTTCGCTATTGCCTTCGACTTGCCCACCATTTTCCGGCGCTGGCGTATAGGGCAGTTCCTCCAGCACCAATTGATTCGCCATGATGATGGCGTCAGGCTTGCCGGCGTCAATCCACCAACCGCTCAGTTCATAAGCCGCGACTGGATGCCCGTCGTCGATTAATACTTGAATGGCGTCGGTGATTTCCAGTTCGTTGCGGCCCGAGGGCTTGATTCGGCTAATGGCGTCGAAGATTGACTTGCGAAAAAGATAGACGCCGGAAATCGCCAGATTGGAGGGCGGCTCTTTTGGCTTTTCGACCACCCGCACGATGTGCCCCTGGTCTATTTCCGCGATGCCAAAGCGCGTCGGGTCTGTCACTTCGCTCAGCGCAATCTTCGCTTCCGCAGTGGAATCGGCGAATGAGGTCAGCAGATGCGTCATTTTATCTTGGAAGATATTGTCGCCGAGGAAAACGGTAAATGGGTCATCGCCAACAAATGACTTGCAGAGTCCAATCGCGTGCGCCAGACCTCTCTGTTTTTCTTGCACAATGTATTCGATACTTACACCGAGCGATTTTCCATCGCGCAGCAGCGCGACAATCGGCGAGCTCAAGCTGTTCACGACGATGCCGATATCCTTGAGTCCCGCCAATTTAAGCACATCAATAGCGTAGGCAATCAGCCAGCGATTGGCGACCGGGACCAGTGATTTGGGCATGGTCAAGGTGACTGGGCGCAAGCGGGTTCCCTGCCCAGCCGAAAGAATTACTGCTTTCATCGGTATTCTCCTGGTGTGATTTGCCTTGAGCCTGATATAAAGGCATAGTAGCAGAGCTTGGCAGATCGCGACAGCAAGAACCAGCCGAAGCTCTAGCTGCCCTAATTGTATAGTCCCATATTAAAGTGGTGTGGTTTATTGTGAAATCTTTCAGGTGTTTTTTGCCAGCAATCACGGATGTACTCATAGGGACTTCGCCCCTTCAAAGCCTTTAGTCTTTTGCCAAAATTGTAGGCTTGCAGAAACAACTCCAGATGCTGACGCAGTTCCTCATGGCATTGGTAAAAGTAGTGGTAGACCGTCATCTCTTTGATTGTTCGGTTCATGCGCTCGACTTGTCCGTTGGTCCAAGGATGATAAGGTTTGGTCAGGCGATGTTCAATCCCGTTCGCTTGGCAAATTGTATCAAATTCCAGCTCGGTTTTGTTTTTTGACCGCGCTGGATGGGTAAACTGAGTGCCATTATCTGTCAAGATGGTATGGATCTTGTAGGGTACGGCTTCGATCAGCCGGCGCAGAAAAGCGCAAGCGTCCTTGCGTTTAGCGCTTTGACTCAGCTCAGCGAAGACAAACTTAGATGTCCGGTCAATAGCGACAAAGAGATTGAGCTTGCCCTGGGCGGTTTGGACATGGCAGAAGTCTATATGAAAATAGCCGATGGGATATTCTTTGAAGCGCTTCTTCTTGGCTGGCTTGTTTTCCGATTCGGGCAGCCGGTTGATGCCATGGCGCTTGAAGCATCGATGCAAGCTGGAGCGTGTCAGATGCGGGATATGTTCCTGAAGGACGAAAAGGCAGTCATCCAGGGGCAGTAGGGTCTTGCTGCGGAAAGCCACGATGATGGCTTCCTCTTGCTCGCTCAAGACGGTAGAGCGGGGTTTCTTGGGGCCCATAGGCAGGTCTTTGACGGAATCGCGCTTCTTCCATTTCGCGACGGTCTTGGGATTAATACCGTAGCGCTTAGCCAGCTTATTTATGCTCTCTTGACTATTTTGGATTTCTCGACGGATTGCCTCTGTCGTTGTGGCGCGTGGGTGTAGAACCTGTCCCATAAAGTTACCTTTTCGCTATGTGAGATTACCCCATTATAATCCGAAACTATACACCTAATCCTCGATTCACATCGCAACGGGGCAACGGGGAAATAAGCCCTTTTGCCGGAAACTATCCGCGCGGGCGGCTTGGGGCGCGGCAGAGGACAAAAGCGCCCCTTCTCAATCTGAGGATCGGGCGGACGTTCGGACCTACACTCATTCGTGCGTGCGGACGGGCGCTCGGACGCAATAACATGTTAAAGAATGCTGGTGCTTTTGTTATAAACCCGCGCGCTTGGCAGCTTGCCAGAATTCTTCGAGCTCATCCAGTGAATAATCGGAAAGCGCGCCTTTGTTCTGCCGCGCGCGCGCCTCGACAAAAGCAAAGCGCCGATAGAACTTGGCATTGGTTTCGCGCAGCAAGCTTTCGGGATCGTCAATGCCGAGCCAACGCAGCCAATTCACCAAGACAAAAATCAGATCGCCAATCTCTTTTACTTTTTCCGCAGTCGTAGCGGACGCGAAGATTTCGTTGAACTCCTCGCGGGCTTTCGCTTCGACGCCACGCGCGTCGTGCCAGTCGAAGCCAACTTTGGCGGCGCGCTTCGAATATTGATGCGCGACGAGCAATGCTGGTGCGCCAGTCGGTACGCCATCCAGCATTGAGCGCGCTTCCGCGCCAGCGCGAACTTGCTCGTCCCGTTTAATGGCTTCCCAATTGCTGGTAACTTGTTGCGCATCGCCGCGAACATCAACATCACCCCAGACATGCGGATGCCGCCGAATCATCTTTTCGTTTAAGCGCCGCAAGATGTCAGCCATGAAAAATTCGCCATCATCGACAGCTATCTGGGCATGCAAGACGATTTGCAGCAATAAATCGCCCAATTCTTCAAGCAGCGCTTTGGGGTCTTCCGCATCTAGGGCTTCTAAAGTTTCGTATGCCTCTTCAATCAAAAATGGGCGCAGGGAAAGATGGCTTTGCTCGCGGTCCCAGGGGCAGCCTTGCGGCGAGCGCAAATGGGCGATGACATCTTGGAAGCTCTCGAAACTGCTAAGCGGATGCAGCGCCGGTAGATATAGCGCCGTCATAAAGTCGATTTTGTCGCTGCGATCCAACTCATAGAGAGGTATTTCTTCCACCGTCGCCTGGGCGCGGCCAGCGCCGTGCATCAGCTTGACAGCGAAGTTATCAGGATATTGATTCATTAAGGTCAGTTTGAGATTCGACGCCACCGATTGGCTGTAGACCTGCGCCAGCAGCGCCGGTTTGGCGGGATTCAGCGCTGGATGATACTGCGCCGCCAGCTCTAGCGCGTCCAGTATCTGCAAACCGTCAAGGGCGTCTATGCCGAGCAGCGCCAAGCATGGCTCGATGAAACTGATGCCATTGATGATTTCTAGTTTTATGCCGGCTGCGGCAGATTGCCGCAAGAGCCGCGCCACGGTGGCTTCGCCCACCAGCGGGTCGCCCGGCACCGCGTAAACCAGGTCGCCGCCCGCCTGCGCCTCCGCGATTAGTCGGTCGCAGATTTCTTGATAAACGTCATCAAAGGCATCAAAGGCTTCGTAAACAGCGTCGAAGCTGAGAATTTGCAAATGCGCGGGCAATTGCGCGACGCAGGGATGACGGCTTGTGCGCACATAGAGCCTTCGCGCGTTTTGCAGCTTGCCCCAGGCGCGCAGGGACAAGTCTTCAACTTCGCCCGGACCTAAGCCTATCACAGAAATCATGCCCACTTGTCCACTGCGAATTCTGGCAAGGCGCGGTCCTTTAAGGAATATGAGGGTAATGAGGTAAAGAAAAGCAGCCAAATGCTATATCAGATGGCTGCTGGGTAAACGAGACTCGTTCTAGCGCTTGGTATAGGTTGGTGCCTTGCGCGCGCGCTTCAAGCCTGGTTTCTTGCGTTCTTTGACACGCGCGTCGCGCGATAGGAAGCCTTCTCGCTTTAATGTGCCGCGCAGGTCGGGGTCAATCTTTTCCAAGGCGCGGGCAACACCGAGCAGGATTGCGTCGCGTTGCCCGGTGATGCCGCCACCCTTGACATGCACCGAGATGTCATAGCTGCGCTCTTGCCCGATGTGGGTCAAAGGCGCTGTGCAGATTTCCATATCACCCAGTCGCGGCATGAACTCTCGCGCTTCTTTGCCATTGATAACAAATAAGCCTGTACCGCCCGGGAACAAGCGCACGCGCGCCGACGACGACTTGCGGCGACCGATTCCCTCATAATATTGTGCTGACATTGATTCGCTCCTTTTTTCGCAGTTACGCGCTATTCGCTGGCGCGCCTAAATGTCCAGAGCTTGCGGCTGCTGCGCTTGATGCGGATGCTGTGGACCGGCGTATACTTTTAATTTCTTCATCATCTGCCGACCCAAGGGACCTTTTGGCAACATGCCCTTGATTGCCAGCTTGACCGGGCGCGTTGGGCGTCGCTTCATCATCTCGCGCAGGGTCATCTGTTTCAAGCCGCCAGGATAGCCGCTATGACGATAATATATTTTCTGATCCATGCGCTTGCCGGTTACATGAATCTTGTCGGCGTTGACAATGATGATATAGTCGCCGGTATCGAGGTGCGGCGTGAAATAGGGTTTATGCTTGCCGCGCAAGAATGGTGCCACCTTGGACGCCAGCCGCCCCAAGGTCATGCCGCGCGCGTCAATCACCCACCAGCTTCGCTCGATGATGGCGGGTGTGGTTGCGTAGGTTGTCTGTATTCGCTGTCTCATTTTGTTCACTCCAGTTCAGCTTCTGTCACACGCGCGCGGCGGATAAGCCACTGCTTCCAAGGTTAAGCCCATGGCCGGTGCCAGGACTTTCGCGCGTTGAATATCTCGGCTATTCAGTATTTCCACAAATTCATCAAGATTTATTTTGCCCATGCCAACTTGCGCCATTGTGCCGACCATGCGCCGCACCATGTGATAAAGAAATGCGGTCGCGCGGACGCGGTAGGTATAAATGCGGCACTTATCCTGCGCTTCCATCTGCCATCTTGAAAGAAAGACCTCGCGGATTGTATTGTCGCTGCCGGCCTGTGGCGGGCTGCCAAATGTCGCGAAGTCGCGCTCGCCCAGGCATAGCGCGGCCGCGCCCTGCAAAGCCGCAAAATTCATAGTCCGCCCAACAAGCTGCCATGCCCGCCCATTCAGCAGTGGGTTGCGCGTAGGCGGCGTCGCGATGCGATAAACATATTGCCTCCAAAGCGCGTCAAAGCGCGGGTGAAACAGGTCCTGCTTCCAGAGCGATTGCAGCGCGATGTCCAATGGCAGCTGCGCATTGACCGCGCGCAACAGATCGCTTTCATTGTGCCGCCAGTCGGCGTCGAAGGCGATCGTCTGCCCCAAGGCATGCACCCCCGCATCCGTTCGCCCAGCCGCCAGGACCGTTACCGGCTTGCCTATTACGCGCGCAATCGCCTTTTCAAGCGCGCTTTGCACCGTCGCTGTTGGCTCTGGCTGACGCTGGAAACCGGCATAGCCCGCGCCATCGTATGCGACCTTCGCTGCATAGCGCTGCATTGCGCTGCATTTTCTCTAGGCGGTTCAATCCTCGGTCGAATAATCGACCAATTCGATTAGCGCCATCTCCGCATTGTCGCCTTTGCGCGCGCCCAACTTGAGTATGCGGGTATACCCACCTGGCCGATCGGCATACAGCGGTGCCAATTCATCAAATACCTTGCCGACCAGCACACGATTGTTGTTCAAACGGCGCGCAACTTGCCGCCTGGCATGAACAGCAACCAAGTCGTCCCCGCGCGCTTCCGCCTTTGCCAAGCCGCGCTTAGCGATTGTAATCAGACGTTCGGCGTGGCTCTGTACAAACTTCGCCTTGTGAAAGGTCGTTTTGATGCGACCATGAACAAATAGCTGACTGGCCAGGTTCATTCGCAGCGCCTTGCGATGGCTGCTGCTGCGATTTAGTTTTTTCCCACGAATTCGATGTCGCATGATTGCGCCTCACTTGCCGGCTATTCAGCCTTGTCCTTGTCCTTATCCACGATCCAGTAGTTCTTTTCCTTCAATTTCTGCTCGAGCTCATCGAGGGACTTTTCCCCAAAATTGCGGATTGCCAGCATGGCGTCAGAACCGCGGTTCAACATATCCAGGACATCGCCGATGGAGGTGATGCCGGTGCGCTTTAGGGAATTGAAGACGCGAACGCTGAGATCAAGTTCTTCAATTGGCTTTTCATACAATTTCGGGAAAGTCGGTTCTTCTTCGTATTGCTGCGGCATTTCTATCGCTTGGAACCATTCTTCGTCAACACCAGCCACGACCTTAAGATGGTGCATTAAGATCTGCGCTGCTTTAGCGAGCGCCTCGTCCGGGCGAATGGTGCCATCAGTCCAAATATCCAAGATTAGCGCGTCATAATTGGTGTGCTGGCCACGACGCGCGCGGTCAACCTCGAAATTGACACGTTTAATCGGGCTGAATATCGCATCGACCGGCAATTCGCCAATCAGCGTTTTTTCCCGCTCTTCGGCTGGGCTAAAGCCCCTGCCCGACTTGACTGTGAATTCCATCTCGATGTCAGCGTTGCGATCGTCAACCGTGAAGAGATACAAACCCGGGTTCTCAATCTGCACTTCCGGACTTGGCGCAATATCAGCAGCGGTAACTGTGCCTTCCGCACCGCGGTGCCTCAATTTAAGAATCTGCTTATCAACACCGTGCAACTGCAGTCGCAATTGTTTGATTTGCAATATCAACTGCGTCATGTCTTCCCGCACGTGAGGAATCTCTGAAAACTCGTGATTAACACCGGAAACTTTGATGCTCGTCACGGCGGCACCGGTCAACGAAGACAGGAGTACGCGGCGCAAAGCGTTGCCCAAGGTCAATCCATAGCCGCGCTCTAGGGAGCTAATGATAAAACGCCCATAATCCTTGGTAGTGATTTTGCTATCGACGCTATGCGGCAACACCATATTAAGCGTTACCAAACCGGGTTCAACCGCTGCCGGACTCTCGGGTAACATATCGGGTGTATATTCCATACAGTCGGGTAGTCCTTTCGACTAAACGCGGCGGCGCTTGGGAGGGCGCACGCCATTATGCGGAACAGGCGTCACGTCGCTAATCGAACGCACTTTCAAACCGCTTTGCTGGATCGAGCGAATGGCGGCTTCGCGCCCGGGACCGGGTCCCTTCACAAAAATATCCACCTCTTTCATGCCATGCTGCTGCGAATTAGCCGCAGCCGTTTCCGCAGCCATGCGCGCCGCGTAGGGCGTATTCTTGCGGCTGCCTTTGAAGCCAGATGTGCCAGCGCTTGCCCAAGCAACCACATTGCCAGACTGGTCGGTCATCGAAATGATCGTGTTGTTAAAGGTGGCGTAAATATGCGCTTGGCCATAAGGGATATTCTTGAACGTTCGTCTTGCAGTACCGCGACTGCTTCTTCTTGCTCTCGCCATTTACCTGCTCCAAACCGATATTCTTGAACTATGCAATTGTTGGCATTGCCGACCAGGGGCAGCCGCGACTTGACACAATATACCGCAGCGCCACGCTAGCAATGCCGCAGCTACTTCTTGGTTGCGCCGCGGCGACGACCACGCCCCGCCACCGTCTGCTTTTTGCCACGGCGGGTGCGGGCATTGGTTTTGGTACGCTGCCCACGGACTGGCAAGCGGCGGCGGTGCCGCAAGCCGCGATAAGAATTGATTTCCATCAATCGTTTGATATTAAGCTGCGTCTGACGGCGCAAATCACCTTCGGTCGTCAAATTATTAATTAACTCGCGCAGGCGCTGAATCTCGCTCTCGCTTAAGTCCCTGACGCGCGTCCCATGATCAATGCCGGCCGAATCCAGCAATCGGCGGCTGGTGGTCCTGCCGATACCATAAATGTAAGTCAATCCGATCAGCACACGCTTATCGCGAGGCAGGTCGACGCCTTCGATACGAGCCATCTATCACACTCCTTTTGGATACTAACCCTGTCGCTGCTTGTGCTTCGGGTTTTCACAAATGATCATCACCCGCCGTTTCCGCTTAATCACGCGGCACTTCGGGCAACGACGCTTGACACTGGCTGAAACTTTCATGCTGACTACCTCTTCATTCGCCCAGAACGGACTCGCGGTTTCTTAGACAAGGAAACTTATCCTACAATCCTTTATGATCGTAGTGCTCATACTTATGTTTGTATCCCAGCGCGCACAATCGCGCGGGGCAGCATACACCGAAAGAGCATCATATCACATGATTTTGCAAAGTGGAAGGACATTTCTGAAAAACACTAACCCGCTCGCTCCAGCAAAAATACCGGAGCCCGCAATGTCGCCGCGCAATCGCGCGCGGGTCCCCGCGCCGGGTGCTTCAAAAAAGATTGCATCAGCAAACGGGCGCAAGGCTCCGCCTTTAGGACATTGTGCCCGACATTTGGCAAGACAACATGCCAACTGTGGCTAAAGCGCTCGGCGGCAAGTTCGCCATAATAAGGCGGCGTAAGGCTGTCATAAGCGCCGGACAGCAGCAAAGCAGGCACATCGCTCTCCATTTCCAGCATCTCCAGCGCCATCTCCAGCGCTGGGTCGAGCGCAGCGTCTGCCGCAGGCGCGCCCCATTGTTCGCAATCGCTAAATTGCTGCTGCGCGATTGGCTTAAAGGCTTGTCTAATCGCATGATTGACTTGCGACCGCGCCGTCTGCCAAGGCTCCGCATCCAAAAGCGCTAAAGCCTCCGAACAAATTAGACTGAGATAAGCGCCCTCGCTGTGAGAGTATTCCGCGTCCCCATGCGGCGCTTTTACCAGCGTGTCAATCGAGAGCAGCAAATCACCATAGCCTAGATAAAGCGCTTCGATTAGCCCAGGCAGCAGGGGCAAAGCGTCGCGATAGCGCAGCATGTCAATCGTCCAAAGCAGGAACTCGTCTCCATTCATGCGCAGCAGCGCGTTTTCGCGCAGATTGTGGAGTTCAAGCGGTTCTTCATTCAGCGCGGCGACTACGTGATAAAACTTGCGCCGCAGTTGCGGGAACGCTGCCGCGCAGTCCGCGCCCGCCCCGCAGTCTTGAAAGATGCGCTCCAAGGCTTGTTCGGCCTTATATGCCATATCAAGCAAAGCGCTGCGCGGCGGCGGATAAGCGCCATCAAGCGTCAGCGAGCGGATCCGCTCTGGCGCGGCGGCGGCCAGCAGCAATGCCAGCCGACTGCCATAAGAGCTGCCATAAACGTTTACTTCTGCGATTGCCATAGTTTCATCCATAGCTTCAGCCATCGCTGCCAGCAAGTCGCGCGTATCCTGGACGATAGCCATGCTATGATAAGCGGACAGTTTAATGCCTGCCTTCATCAGTCGCTCGCGGCATGCCCGAATCCATTGTTCGCGCCAATCGCTTTCGGGGCAATCGAGCGATGGCCGCGACAAGCCCATTCCCCGCTGATCCACCAGTATAATGTCGTAATCTTGATGAAAGCCCGTTGACAGCCAGAAAGCCAATTCATCGCTGGCGGCGGCACCGGGTCCGCCAGTCAAATGCAGGATTGGTGCCTGGCGTTGCGCCGCTTGCGCCAAGATAGTCAGCACAAATAACTCGACTTGGCGGCCGTCCCGCTGATATTGTCGGTCTTCTGGCACCAGGAACCAAGCGCAGCGGATACTTGCGCGCGCTTCATCCGCCTGCGCGCGCGCATCGGCGGGGCAGCTCGCAGCCTGGAAACCGAGCTGGACCCGCTGCGCGGCGGAAACCGTGTTCAAGCATGCCAGCGTCAGGCAGAGAACAGTCCATCTAGCGAAAGTCACAGCCGCGGCTCAACTCAAGGCAAGGTCAGAATCAAAGGACCGTCTTCAGTAATCGCGACGGTATGCTCACAGTGCGCCGTCAGCGAGCCATCTTTGGTTACCACTGTCCAGCCGTCTTCGAGTTCAATTAAGTCGCCCCGCCCCGCAATCAGCATCGGCTCGATGGCGTAGGTCATGCCCACTTGCAAGTCGTAATCTTGCCATTTCACCTTGCTTTTCTTACCGGGCCACCAATTTGGCACCTGCGGTTCTTCGTGCATGGACGCGCCGACGCCATGCCCAGTGTATTCCCGCGCCACGCTGTAGCCTTTGCGCCCGGCGCTGCGCGCTGTGGCTTTGGCAACATCGCTGATCTTGTTGCCAAGCACCGAAGCCTTGATCGCCGCTTCCAGCGCCGCTTCGGTCGCGGCCAGCAAGCGCCTGGCCGATCTCGATACTTTGCCAACAGCGTGGCTGTATGCGGCATCGCCCACATAACCCTGATAGAAGCAGGCGACATCCACCCCAATGACATCGCCCTCCTTTAGAAACCGCTCTGCGGAAGGGATGCCATGAACCAATTCATCGTTCACAGAAGCGGTAATGGTAGCGGGAAAGGGCGGGTGCTCGCCTGGGGCATATCCCAAGAAGCAAGGCGACGCGCCGTGATCGCGCAAGACAGTATTCGCGATGTCATCCAAAGCCTTGGTCGTTACGCCGGGCGCGATGGCGCGGCGCATTTCTTCGTGAGCAATCGCGACAATTCGCCCAGCCGCGCGCATGATGTCAAGCTCTTCTTTAGTTTTGAGTACTGGAGCCATTGTCTTGCTCGTGATAGGCGCGTGCTATTGAGCGTCGAGCAGGCTGCGGATTTGTGCCCAAACCGCCTCAATTGATTGGTCGGCATTGACCCTTTGCATGATGCCTATATTTTCATAATAGCTTATCAAAGGCTGCGTCGTTTCTAAGAAGGTATCAATGCGCTTGATAATCGCATCGGCGCTGGCGTCGTCTGGTCTGCGCTTCAAGGGACTGCCATCAACAGCCAGCGACGCTTGCAAACGCGGCGGGAAAAGATGTTCCGCATAATTCACCCAGCGAAAATCGACGCCCCCCGCGTTGAAATAGTAGTTGTAGCTCGCGCCGGTGGCAGCGGTAACACGTCCGAAAGCGCGTTTGAAAGCGGTATACAAATCAAGTTCAAGCAAAAGCGCCGCGTCCACCTTGGCACCCTTGGCAGCCAAGTGCGTTTCCAAAAACTGCGCCTGAATCTGATTGCGCGGATAACCATCCAAGATGACGCCATGCTTGGCATCGTCCCGCGCCAGCCGGTCCTCAACGATGGCGTTGGTCGTATCGTCATCCACCAGCTTGCCCGAAGCCATAATATCCTGGACCTTTAGCGCCAGCGCGTCGCTGCGCGTCCGCATCGCGCGGAAAAGATCGCCCGTGGATACTTGCGGGATACCATAATTCTCTTCGATTAAGCGCGCCTGCAATCCCTTGCCCGCGCCTTGTACGCCCATCAGAATGACATAAAGACTCATCGCGCATCCTTATGATTTATCGCTTGATTCACAGTCGCGCCAACTGAATAAAGCATGTCCTAAGACATCAGCGGGCAAAAATAAAGCCGAGCACAGAAGATACTCGGCAGAATCCTAAACAGGCGTCGGGCAATTAGCGCATGAAACCTTCGTAGTTGCGCATCACCAATTGCGCTTCCAATTGGCGCATGGTGTCGATGACCACACCGACAACGATAATCAGCCCCGAGCCGGAAATAACCAGCCCCGCATTGATGACCGCGCCCGAGGTCGAAGCCTCTAGCGGGAAGATGATGCGATTAACCAGGTCAACCATACCCGGGATAATCGCGATGACGCCAAGGAAAAATGCGCCCACAAAGGTGATGCGGCGCGTCGTCGATTTGATGTAATCTTCGGTGCGCTTGCCGGGCCTGATGCCGGGGATAAATCCGCCGTTGCGCTGCAGGGTCTCGGCAAGGTTCTGGTTGCCGACCATCACTTCGGCATAAAAGAAGGTGAAACCCACCGTCATCAGGAAGAAGGTGCCCCAATATAACAAGCCCTGCTGGTTGCCAAAGGTCGTCTGGATGGTGTTGCCAACCGCGCCGGGCGGGAACAAGCTGGCGATTATCGCCGGGAAAGTGATAATCGACTGCGCGAAGATCAGCGGAATCATGCCGACGGGATTAACGCGCAGCGGGATGAAACTGTCTTGCTGGGCAAATTGTCGATTCCCGCGTACACGCCGGCCATATTGCACGGGGATACGCCGCACCCCTTCTTGAATAACTACTACCGCCAAGACGCTTAAGACAGTGATGACAATGAACAGCACCAGATTGTATAAACTGCGATCCGGCTGTTGGGTGAGCAAGCGAATTAGGTTTTGCGGCGCTAGGGCGACGATGCCGGCAAAAATGATAATGGAAATACCGTTGCCAATGCCTTGTTCGGTGATCAACTCGCCCAGCCAAATGGCGAACATCGTGCCAGCCGTCATCGTCGTCAAAACCGATACCGTCAATAGCATATTGCTGCCAACCCCAAATCCAAAGCCTGGGATGATTTCCGTGCCCGTGCCCGTTGCCAGATTGAAGATGCTTATCTGACCCAGCGCTTGCAATACCGCCATCGGGATTGCGACATAATAGGTATAGCGCTGGATTTTTTCCTGTCCGCCCGGCTCGCGCTGGATGCGCTCTAAGGCAGGCACAATCGGCACTAGCAACTGGAAGATGATTGAAGCAGTGATATAGGGATAGACGCCATTCGCTATCACGCTGAAGTTGGCGACCGCGCCACCAGAAAGTAGATTCATCACCTGAATCAAGTTGCCGGCGCTGCTGCCGCTTTCAAATACCTGGCGCAGGGCTACACGATCCACCCCGACAACCGGCACATGCGCCGCGAACTGGTAGACCATGAGAATGAATAAGGTGAATAGCAGTTTGTTCCTTACATCGGGCAAACGCCATGCGTTACGCAAAGCTTGAATCATAAGCCTCGTCCCTCGATATTTGCCACCCGCGCGATAATTTCAGCTTGTGTCGTCGGCGCTCGGCATACTGCAACTATACTGCTACTACGCAAGAGCGCGATTGATGTCGCGGGCAGCCGCGCGCGACTGCCCTGCCCGACCCTAGACCACCAGGCAAAGGTCCTGCCCAACAGCCTACTCGCTGTTGCCGTAAAGCCGTTGCAACTCGGATTTACGCAGTTTTTTGACAGTCGCGCGCGCGCCTGTTACCTTAAGCGGAATTTGATTAACCTTGCCGCCAGCGCTTTCTATCTTTGCCGCGGCGCTTTTGGTGAACTTGTTGGCATGCACTTCTAACTGCTTGCTCAATTCGCCACGCCCGAGCACCTTGATTGGTGCATCAGCCTTACGGACCAAGCCCGCCGCCTTCAAGGACGCGCCATTTACCACAGCGCCTTCAGCAAAGCGCTCCTCCAGCATGTCCACATTCACTTCTTGGTAATGGATTGCGAATATGTTGGTGAAGCCGCGCTTAAAGGGAAGCCGCCGCACCATTGGCAATTGCCCGCCTTCAAAGTAAGGTCCCTTGCCACCGCCGCTGCGCGCGCCCTGGCCCTTCATGCCGCGCCCGGCCGTCTTGCCTTTACCCGTAGCGATACCGCGACCAACGCGTTTGCGCTTGCGCTTCGAACCGGCATCGGGTTTCAAGTCATGCAATTTCATGATTCGTCGACCTCTTCGACTGTAACCAGGTGGCTGACCTTGGCGATCATGCCGCGAACCTGCGGCGCGTCGCCAATCAGCACCGCGCGCCCCATCCGCCGCAAACCGAGCGACTTGACGGTGGCTTTCTGCTTGCTGCTATAACCGATGGGGCTTTTGACCAAAGTCACCTTCAGCATTTTCCCGCTGCGTTCACTCATGGTCCGCCCCTTGGCTGCCGCGGCGCTCCCAAAACGGTGCGACTTCGCGCACCTGTTTGCCGCGCATTTGCGCAATTAGTTCCGCGCTGCGCAGCTGTTTCAGCGCATCGCGCGTCGCCATGGTTACATTGAGCAAATTGGCGCTGCCTTGGCTCTTGGTCAAGATGTTGCGCACGCCAACAACTTCCAGTACCGCGCGCACGCCGCCGCCAGCGATGACACCGGTACCAGGGGCAGCCGGCTTTAGCAATACACGCGCGCCGCCATGACGACCGATAACGGTGTAAGGAATCGTCGTGCCCGAAAGCGCAACATTTTCGATATTGCGGCGCGCGCGCTCAGCCGCTTTACGGATGCTGTCTGGCACGGCGCGCGCTTTGCCGATGCCAATGCCGACATTGCCTTTGTTGTCGCCAACAACCACGACGGTGCGGAAGGCGAAGCGACGCCCGCCTTTTATCACTTTGGCAACGCGGCGAATATCTACTACGCGTTCATCCAGTTCATCGCGCTCATCTTGGTTCCTGCGCGAATCCCGACGTCTGTCACGTCTGTTGTCTGCCATATCTTACTCCAAGCCTATAATTTCAGTCCGGCTTCACGCGCACCTTGCGCCACCGCCGCCACGCGCCCACAGTACTTGAAGCCGCCGCGATCAAATACCACAGTGCTTATGCCCACGTCTTTTGCCCGCTCCGCGACCTTCTGGCCGACGATCTTCGCCGCTTCGACTTTGTTCTTGTCCGTCAATGTCGGCGCGACAACTTTGTCAATCGTCGAGCAAGAAACCAGTGTGCGCCCGTCGATATCGTCAATCACCTGAACAAAAACGTTGCGGTTGCTGCGATAGACATTCATCCTGGGGCGCTGTGGCGTACCAGAAATATGCCTGCGTACACGGCGATGACGCCGCTTGCGAGCGAGATACTTCCTGCGACCTACAATGTCAGCCATATAACTCCAACCTCATGATTTCCGCTTAATCGGCGATAGGCATGCGCGCCGCGCGCCTTATTTCTTGCCAGCTTTGCCAGCTTTGCGCCGGACATATTCCCCTAAGTAGCGCACGCCCTTGCCTTTATATGGCTCTGGGGGGCGCCAGCCGCGGATATCCGCCGCCACTTGACCAACAACTTGCTTGTCGATGCCGTCGACATGGATGATTGAGCCACGAGAATCCTTGGGCACATCAAAACTGATATCCGACGGCGGCTCGACTATGATTTGATGCGAATGACCAAGCCGTAATTGCAAGTTCTTGCCTTGCAAAATCGCCTGATAGCCAACGCCTTGAATCTGCAAGGTTTTGCGATAACCCGTGGAAACGCCAGTTACCATGTTCGCCAGCAAGGCGCGCGTCAAACCATGCAAGGCTTTGTGATGGCGCTGATCCGTGGGGCGCTCGACAATCAATGAACCATTGTCTTGCCGAATCCTCATCTCCGGATTGAACTCTTGCGATAGCTGACCCTTGGGACCGCTTACCGTGACCGAGTTCTTATCGATATCGACAGATACCTTGTCCGGGAGGACGACCGGTTGCTTTCCTATGCGAGACATGACCGTTTACCTTCCCTACCAGATATAGCAAAGAACTTCGCCACCGACGCCGCTGCGCCGGGCTTGCTGGGCTGTCATGACGCCTTTGGGCGTCGTAACAATGGCGATACCGGTCCCGCTCAAAACTATCGGCAGCTCGCTGCGTTTGCGATAGACGCGGCGTCCCGGTTTGCTGATGCGCTGCAGCTGCGTGATGACCGGCCGCCGATCTCTGCGGGTACCAAAATACTTCAACTGAATATGAATCAAGGGCACTGGGCTCTCATCGCCAATCGAAAAATCTTCCACATAGCCCTCTTCTTTGAGGATACGGGCAATCTCGATCTTTATTTTCGATTTGGGTACGATCACCTTTAGCTTGCCCGCTGTCAGCGCATTGCGGACGCGCGTCAACATATCAGCAATGGGATCACTTGTCACATTAGACACCGTTTCCGCCTCCTACCAGCTCGACTTTACAACGCCAGGAATCTCGCCATTAAGCGCCATCTCGCGGAAGCAAATCCGGCACAAGCCAAAACGGCGGATGTAAGCGCGCGGACGCCCGCATACCTTGCAGCGATTGCGCACACGCACAGCGTATTTTCGGCGCTGTTCCCGATACTGCATACATTTCTTCGCCATAAATGTCCCTCTAGTTCCCCTGGAAAGGCATGCCAAGCAGCGAAAGCAAGCGCCGCCCTTCCTCGTCAGTATTTGCCGTCGTTACAATCGTGATCTCCATCCCGCGCACTTTGTCAATTTTGTCAAAGTCGATTTCCGGGAAGACCAGTTGCTCACGTAAGCCCACAGTGAAATTCCCGCGCCCGTCCAGCTTGGATGATACGCCGCGGAAGTCGCGAATACGCGGCAAGGCGATATTGACCAGGCGATCGTACAAAGCCCACATCTTGTGCTTGCGCAAGGTTACTTTCGCGCCGATGGCGCGCCCTTCGCGCAGTTTATAAGACGCAATGCTCTTTTTGGCGCGGGTTACAATCGGCTGCTGACCGGTGATCACTTTGAGATCCTCGACAGCGCCATCAAGCGACTTGGGTTCATCAATCGCTTCGCCAACCCCAATATTTAGCGCTATCTTGCTAATAGTTGGCACCTGCATCAAATTGGTATAGCCAAATTCTTGCTGCAAGGTCGGCACTACCTCTTCAAGATAGCGGGTGTACATTCGGTTTTCCATCATTCACCTCGCTCCGGCACTAGCTGATATTGCTATCGCATTTTTTGCAATAACGCATCTTGAAGCCTGTAGCGGCTCTGCGATAGCCCACGCGTGTACGCTCGTCGCAACTGGCGCAAACCAACATCACATTCGACAAGTGCAGCGGCGCTTCGAACTCGATAATCTGCGCCGGTATCTGCTGTCCCCCGCCTGGCGCGGGGCGCGCTTTCTGATGGCGCTTCATGATGTTGACGCCGTTGATAATCACGCGGTTCTTTTTGACAAGCACACGCACGACCTCGCCGCGCAGCCCCTTGTCCTTCCCGGCGACCACTTCAACCGTGTCGCCTTGCTTCACACGTTGCATGACATTCCCCTCGTTTACAGCGTCTCTGGTGCCAGCGATACGATTTTCATAAAGCCTTTGTCGCGCAACTCGCGCGCGACAGGACCAAACACGCGGGTGCCGCGCGGATTTTCTAAGTCTTCCGCCAAGACCACAGCGGCGTTGTCATCAAATCGTATGGTCGAGCCATCGGCGCGGCCGTACTCTTTGTGCGTCCGCACGATCACCGCGCGCACCAGTTCGCTCTTTTTTACCGTGCCGGATGTCGATGCCGATTTCACCGTGCCCACCACAATATCGCCAACATATCCGTATTTGACCCTGGAGCCGCCTATAACGCGGATAACCAGGATCTCCTGCGCCCCACTGTTATCGGCGACTTTCAGACGAGATTCTGTCTGAATCATCGTGCTCTCTCCTTAAGTTCCCAGTCCGTCCGGCTGTTCCAGCACGGTTTCTACGACCCATCGTTTGCGTTTGCTGATGGGGCGACTTTGCACGATGCGTACTACCGCTCCGATGCCAGCGCCGGTCTCGTCGTGCGCCATGACTTTTTTCGTCGACGTCACGACTTTACGATATATCGGATGCATCTTGCGGTTCTCAATCGCTACAACAACGGTCTTTTGCATTTTGTCGCTGACGACCGTTCCCACCATGCGTTTTCTTTTATTGGGCATTGCTCGCCCCTCCTTCGGCAATCAGTTCGGCAGCCAGCTCGCGCTCGCGCAGGGCGGTCTTCAGCCGGGCGATATCGCGCCGCGCTTTACGGAAAGATGTCATATCCTTTAATTCGCCGGATTGCCGTTGAATGCGCAAGGTATACATCTCGACTTTCAAGTCTTCAATCGCGTCCAGAATATCATCGCTGGACATGGCGCGGATTTCTTCCATGTACATCAGTTGACCTCTCGTCCAGAAATCGGGTCGAAGCGCTTCACGAACTTGGTCTTAATCGGCAATTTGTGCGAGGCAAGGCGCAAAGCTTCGCGCGCGTCATCTTCCGGCACACCGCTCATTTCGAAGAGAATGCGACCGGGCTTGACCACACAGACCCATTTTTCCACCGAGCCCTTGCCCTTGCCCATACGGGTCTCCGCAGCCTTTTGCGTAACCGGCTTGTCTGGGAATATGCGGATCCACACTTTGCCGCGCCGCCGAATATAGCGCACCATGGCGCGCCGGCACGCTTCGATTTGCCGGCTGGTAACCCAACTCGGCTCCAAGGCTTGCAAGCCAAAATCACCAAACTGCACCACCGCTCCCCGGCTTGCTTTACCGCGCATTCTGCCGCGCATCTGCTTGTTATATTTTCTTCGTTTCGGCATTAACATGTGGATTGCTCCTTCTTCGCCCGTCCCGTCTGCCGGGTTCAGTTGCGTCGTCTGCGGCGGCCCTCTTGGCTTGGGCGCGCGGTAGCGGCGAAGAGACTCTCGCCGGGCAGAATATCGCCTTTATAAACCCAGACTTTGACGCCAATCTGTCCAAATGTCGTTAGCGCCTCGGCAAAACCATAATCGATGTCGGCGCGCAGCGTATTCCGCGGGACACGGCCATCGAACATCCACTCGCGCCGCGCCATATCCGAGCCACCCAAGCGACCGCTTACCTCTATGCGGATGCCGCCAGCGCCTTGCCGCATGGCATTTTGAATCGCGCGCTTCATCGCGCGACTGTGCCCGATACGCCGCACTAGCTGCGAAGCGACGTTTTCTGCGACCAAGGTCGCGTCGAGATCGGGTTTTTCAATCTCGCTAACTTCTACCTTGACCTTCTTGCCAGTCATTTCTTGCAAGTTCTGCCGTAGTTCTTTGACCGCCTCGCCCCTGCGCCCAATGATGAGACCCGGGCGAGCTGTATTGATTGTAATAATCACTAGATTGGGATGTCTTTCAATCTCGATGCGAGAAACGCCCGCGCGCGTGGTTCGCTTTTTCAAGTATTTACGAATCTCGCGGTCTTCCATCAACAGATTGACATAGCGCTCGCCCTCCGCATACCAGCGGGCGTCCCACTCGCGAATCACTTTCAGGCGGAATCCTTTAGGATGAACCTTGCGACCCATTAATTTTCTTCCTCTCGCTCTGCCAAAATCACCCACAGGTGTGATGTGCGCTTCAAACGCGGTTTAAAGCGGCCGCGCGCCCCAGCCTTAAAGCGCTTCAAGGTGGGACCGTCGCCCGCGTAAATTTGCGAAACAAACAAGTCGTCTGGATTGAGATCGAAATTGTTTGTGGCGTTCGCCATCGCCGAAGCCAAAGTCTTGCTGACCAAAGCAGCGCCCTTCTGGGGCATATAATCCAAGATTATCTGCGCTTCCAGCGCATCCATGCCTCGGACTTTATCGCAGACCAAACGCAATTTCCGCGGCGATATTGGCAGATACTTGGTCATGGCGCGTACTTCCATATCAGATTCCCCTATCTCCTGCTATCGGCGAAATGACCGCGGAAAGATCGTGTCGGCGCAAATTCGCCAAGTTTGTGCCCGACCATATTCTCCGTGATATAGATTGGCACATGGCGGCGGCCGTCGTGCACGGCGATGGTATGACCGACCATTTGCGGGAAGATGGTGCTTGCCCGGCTCCAGGTCCGAATCACAACCTTCTTATTCTGCTGATTTAGCTTCTCGACTTTTTCGAGCAATTTTGGGCTGACGAAATAGCCTTTTTTCAATGAACGTGACATGATAGCTTCTCCCGATATTAACGGCGCTTGCCCCGACGCCGAATAATGAACCTGCCGGTGCGCTTGTTGCGACGTGTGCGAACGCCAAGCGCTTTCTTACCCCAAGGCGTCTTGGGCGCGGCCATGCCGATGCCGGTTTTGCCCTCGCCGCCGCCATGCGGATGGCTGGACGGGTCCATGGCGCTGCCACGCACGGTGGGGCGCCAACCCATCCAACGCCTTCTGCCGGCTTTGCCAAGCTTTACGTTGGCATGTTCCGCGTTGCCGACTTGTCCGATTGTCGCGCGGCAAGTTTCGAGGATCATCCGCATCTCGCCGCTAGGCAAGCGCAAAGTGATGTACTTGCCCTCGGACGCCAGAATCTGCGCCGAGGCACCAGCCGAGCGGGCGATTTGCCCGCCCTTGCCGGGGCGCATCTCTATGTTGTGCACAATCGTGCCCAAGGGAATGTCCTTGAGCGCGCGGCTGTTGCCTGGTCGCAAGGCGCTCATCGCGCCATTGCCAATAACGTCGCCGACGCCAAGTCCCATGGGGGCGATGATATAGCGCTTAAGCCCATCTTCGTATTGCAACAGCGCGATGCGCGCCGACCGATTGGGGTCGTACTCAATCGCGATCACCTCCGCGCGGCAATCTTCTTTGTCGCGCTTAAAATCGATGATTCGATAGCGGCGCTTGTGCCCCCCGCCGCGATGACGCACAGTGATGCGGCCCGTGTTATTGCGCCCACCCTTCTTGCGCAGGGCAGTGGTCAAGGCGCGTTCCGGCTTATTTTTGGTAATTTCCTCAAACGTATAGCCGGTCATGTCGCGGCGGCCCGGCGATGTCGGCTTGTAAACTTTGATGGGCATCGTTCACGCTCCCCTAAACGCTGAACAGCTCGATGGTTTCGCCATCTTGCACAGTCACGACAGCCTTTTTCCATGGACGAGACCGGATATACCAGTTGCCTCCACGGCGGCCGCGCTTGGCGGGCATATTCATGGTGTTCACTTTTAACACTTTGTCTTTGAGATCGAATATCACTTCGACAGCTTCTCGAACTTGGATTTTGTTGGCATTGCGCGCCACTTCGAAGACGTATTTGTTTTCATTGTCGACCATAGCGGTTGTTTTTTCCGAAATGATAGGTCGTCGAATCACGTCATAAATATGAAGTTCTGCCATCTTAGTTCCCTTTGCTCCCTCTGCTCCAGATGCGCGTTACAACTTCGAGCGCATCCAATGACATGATGACCTTGTCGTATTTGAGCAGGTCGCGCACATTGAGATAGTCCGCGATGATCGAATGCGCGTTTGACAAGTTGGCGACGCCCCGGCGCGCAGATTTTTGCTGCGCGCTAAGCACCAAAAGCGCCGACTGATCGCCGACTAGCGCCGATATGACCTGCTTCATCTCTTTAGTCTTGGGCGCGGCGTTTAGGCTGTCAATGCTGTCAATGAGCACCAATTGTTCATCCCGGGCGAGAACGCTCAAGGTCGAGCGAATCGCGCCGCGGCGCATTTTCTTGGGCATGCGCTTTGTGTAATCGCGCGGCTTAGGTCCATGCGCCAAACCGCCGCCAACAAATATTGGCGCGCTTTGCGCCCCATGCCGCGCGCGACCAGTGCCTTTTTGCCGATACCATTTCGCACCAGTGGCGCGAATCTGGCCCCGCGACAGTGTGCTCGCCGTACCTTGACGCGCATTTGCCATCTGGCGGACAAAAGCCTGATGCATCAAACCGATGTTAATCTTGGCAGCAAAAATATCCGCTGGCAGCTCTACTTGGGAAACTTGCTGTCCCGCGCTATTCATCACTGGAAATTCCATAGCTATCTCCTCGCCTGCGCCGTCGCTAAGCCTGTTTGCGCGCGGGCTTAATCATCACGATGCTGCCTTTGGCACCGGGAACGGAACCTTTGACCGCGATCAGATCATTCTCGGCATCCACAACGACAAGGGATAGGTTCTGCACAGTCACGCGGTCATTGCCCATGCGCCCTGCCATCTTTTTGCCTTTTAATACCCGCGCTGGCGTGGCGCACATGCCGATGGAACCGGGCGAGCGCATGCGGTCGGATTGACCATGCGTTTTGGGACCGCGCGAAAAGCCATGGCGCTTGATCGTTCCCGCATGACCGCGCCCCTTGCTCGTGCCAATTACATCCACCATTTCGCCCTGCTCGAAAACGTCAACGGTGATTTCTTGCCCTTCTTCAACAGTGATGGGCGCGCTGTGCGACAAACGAAACTCCCGCAAATGACGCAGCGCGGGCAGGTCGGCTTTTTGCAAATGCCCCAATTGCCCTTTGGTCAACTTGCGCGGCTTTGTTTCGCCATAGCCAAGCTGAACGGATACATATCCATCTCTATCGACATTGCGCACCTGGGTGACGTAACAAGGTCCTGCCTGGATTACCGTCACCGGGGTGACTGTCCCTTGTTTGTCGAAGACCTGGGTCATACCGATTTTTTTGCCAATCATGCCCTTCATGATTTAGCCTCCACTTGGTCGCCGCCGTACGCGCTAGCGTCTGGGCTGCCACCTTGCTTAAAGATACCCGCTCCCCCGCGGACGATTGACATGCAACTCCGTCCGCACTTTGTGGGGATTCCTCGCTCTAGTCCTCCCGCAAAGCGAACTTGCCGGCGCATCGCGAGGTCCATCGCAGCGAGAATGCAATCAAATCTTGATCTCGATATCCACTCCAGCCGGCAAATTTAGACGCATGAGCGTGTCAATTGTTTTGCTGTCGGGGTCCAGAACATCAATCAGCCGTTTGTGCGTGCGCACTTCAAAATGCTCTTGCGAATCTTTGTCAATGAAGGGGGACCGCCGGACCGTGAAGCGCTCAATACGCGTCGGCAATGGAACGGGTCCCACCACTCTCGATCCGGTTCGCTCCGCGGTATCCACAATCCGCTGCGCTGACTGATCAAGCACCCGATGGTCATAAGCCTTTAACCGGATTCGAATTCTGCTCTTTGCCATTCCGCAACCTTTTTGCGTTAACTTCGGAACTTTCGTAAAGCAACTGCAAAGACATTTCTATATTGCTGGGGACGCGCTCTAAGAAAAGCGCCAAAAGCGTCCGCTGCGCCCCCAACGGGTTAAGCGCGACGAGCCGCCCCGCGGGGTGGCTCGTCGCAAACGGCGCTATTCAAGGATTTCCGTGATTCTGCCCGCGCCGACGGTCAAGCCACCCTCGCGGATTGCGAAGGAAGAGCCGCGCTCCAAAGCGACGGGGGTAATCAACTGCACATCAAGGTTCACATTGTCGCCGGGCATGACCATTTCCACGCCATCGGGCAGGGTAATCGTGCCGGTTACATCCATTGTGCGAATGTAGAATTGCGGACGATAGCCGCTGAAGAAGGCTTTATGCCGTCCGCCCTCGTCGCGCCGCAAGACATACACCTCACACTTGAACTTTTTGTGCGGCGTGATCGAGCTAACTTGCGCAATCACCATACCGCGCTGCACTTCGTCGCGGTCGATGCCGCGCAGCAGAATACCGGCGTTGTCCCCGGCTTGCGCCTGGTCCAGTTCCTTGTTGAACATCTCGATGCCCGTAACGGTGGTCTTCTGGATATCATCGCGCAAGCCGACAATATCAACCTGCGTGCCTTTGAGCAGGGTGCCGCGCGCGACGCTGCCGGTGACAACAGTCCCGCGCCCTTTGATGGAGAAAACATCTTCAATCGCCATCATGAAGGGTTTATCGACATCGCGCATGGGCGTCGGAATCCATTCATCGACGTTATCCATTAATTCGATTATCGACTCGTATTCCGGCGCGCCGGGATCCGTGCTGTCGCATTCCTGGGCTGCCAGCGCCGAACCCTTGATGATGGGCGTATCGGGGTCAAAATCATAACCCTCTAGCAATTCCGCCAGTTCCATTTCGACCAGTTCGATCAACTCTTCGTCATCCATCTGATCGGTCTTATTGAGGTAGACAACCATGGCTGGCACCTCAACCTGCTTTGCCAGCAGGACATGCTCGCGCGTTTGCGGCATAGGACCGTCGGGCGCGCTTACAACCAGAATCGCGCCGTCCATCTGTGCCGCGCCAGTGATCATGTTCTTGATATAATCGCGGTGCCCGGGGCAATCAACATGGGCGTAGTGGCGGTTGTCGGTTTCGTACTCGACATGGCGGATATTGATAGTGATGCCGCGGGCGCGCTCTTCCGGCGCGTTGTCGATATCGCCGTATTCGCGCTCCTGCGCCTGGCCACGGAGTGCAAGCACTTTGGTGATCGCGGCCGTCAATGTGGTCTTGCCGTGGTCGACATGACCAATCGTGCCGATATTGACATGCGGTTTGCTACGCTCGAATTTTCCCTTTGCCATCTGACAATCCCTCTTGTATACCTGCTAACTTGAAAATGAACTAACGAACGATACTGCAAGACTGGGCAAAGCCCCGCCTTCTACTTATCGCGAACCAGATTTAACAGCTTCCGCTATTTCTTCCGGCGCGATCGTATACGCATCAAATTCCATGCTGAAGTTGCCACGTCCCTGGGTGAAATTGCGCAGGTCATTGGCATAGCCAAACATCTCGCCAAGCGGAACCTGCCCCTTTATGACCGAGATGCCCTCGCTGTGCGGCTCCATGCCTTGCACCATGCCTCGCCGGGAGGCGATGTCGCCAATGACAGCGCCAGTATAATTATCCGGAACGACCACTTCCACTTGCATGGACGGTTCCAGGATAACCGGTTTGCCCTTGGGAATGCCCTCTTTCAAACACATCGAACCGGCGATAGTGAAGGCGATTTCGCTGGAATCCACTTCATGATAATCGCCATCAATCAATGTAGCCTTGATGTTGACCATCGGGTAGCCAGCGATGACCCCGCCTTGCATGGCTTGCTTAAGTCCCTTCTTCACCGCCGGGATATACTCCTTGGGTATCGCGCCGCCGCGAATGGCGTTTTCGAAGAGCAATTCACCTTCAGCCTTATCCTTCTCGTCTTCTGGAATTGTCTCAAAACGAATCACGCAGCGGGCGTATTGACCAGCGCCGCCGGTCTGCCGCCGGAAGGTTTTCAGGTGTTCAAAGCTCTGCGTAATGGTCTCGCGATAAGCCACGCGCGGGCGTCCAACGCGGGCTTCGACACCATATTCCCGCATCAAGCGGTCGACCAAAACCTCAAGATGCAACTCGCCCATGCCCTTAATCTTGGTCTGCCCCAGCTGATCATCCACTTCAATCCGGAAAGTTGGGTCTTCTTCCGCTAGTTTGCGCAAGCCGATGCCCATCTTGTCCTGGTCGGCTTTGGTATTGGGCTCGATCGCCACCTCGACAACCGGATCCGGGAAGCTGATGTTTTCCAGCAGAATCTGCTCGCCGGGCGCGCTAAGCGTATCGCCCGTGAATGTCTCTTTCATGCCGATAACCGCCGCAATGTCCCCAGCACGCACTTCTTTGATGTCCTCGCGGCGGTCGGCAAACATGCGAACAATGCGCCCAATGCGCTCGCGCTTGCCATTGGCGGTGTTCATCGCCAGCGACCCTGCCTTTAATACACCGGAATAGACACGCGTGAATGCCAGTCGCCCGTATTGATCCGAGACGATTTTGAAGACCAATGCGGCTAGCGGTTCGGTATCGCGCGCGCTGCGCAGCAGCTCTGTACCATCTTTGGGATGCTCGCCCCGCACCGGCGGGATGTCCAGCGGCGATGGCAAAAGCGCCACAACCATATTCAATAGCGCTTGTACGCCTTTGTTTTTCAAAGCCGCGCCACACATAACGGGATGCAATTGGCTTGCGATTGTGCCAGCGCGCAGCGCGCCCAGGATCTCTTCGTTGCTAATCTCTTCTTCTTCGAGGTACTTCAGCATCACGTATTCGTCGACTTCGGCAATCGCTTCGATCATTTCCTCGCGCCGAGATTCAGCCATTTCCCGATGACTTTCGGGAATCGGATAATAATTGATGTCCGTGCCTTCATCGTTGCCGTAGGTAATCAATTCCATATTGATCAGATCAATGATGCCCTCGAAGTTTTCGCCGCTGCCATAAGGCACTTGAATCACCACTGGGTTGGCTTTCAGCCGATCAATCATCATATCGACGCAGCGATCAAAATCGGCACCCACGCGGTCCATCTTATTGACAAAACAGAGGCGCGGCACACTGTATTCCGATGCCTGCCGCCAGACAGTCTCCGACTGCGGCTCGACGCCTGCCACGCTATCAAAAACGGTAATCCCGCCGTCAAGCACACGCAGGCTGCGCTGCACCTCGGCGGTGAAATCGACATGCCCCGGCGTGTCAATGATATTGATTTGATGCTCATCCCAACTCGCGGATACCGCAGCCGAGGTGATGGTAATGCCGCGTTCCCGTTCCTGCTCCATATAATCGGTAGTCGCCGAGCCTTCGTGCGTCTCGCCAATTTTATGCACCATGCCGGTGTAATAGAGTACGCGTTCCGTAACGGTGGTTTTGCCGGCATCAATATGCGCGATGATGCCGATATTGCGTACTTTGTTGAGATTAAAATCCGATTGCATGTCAATCATGTTTTATCCATGTTTCATCCAAAGTGCGACCAAGTCCGTAGGTATAAGGTATGAAGAACGGAAGTCTTCCTATTTCGGCTAACGGAAATGCGCGAAGGCGCGATTGGCTTCCGCCATGCGATGCGTTTCGTCCTTCTTGCGTATCGCGTTGCCCTGCCCCTTATATGCGTCCAGCAGTTCATTCGCCAGCTTTTCCGACATACTGCGCCCATTGCGGTCGCGGGCGAACTGGATCAGCCAGCGCATCGCCAAGGCGATGCCGCGCTCTTGCGATACATCAATCGGCACCTGATAGGTCGAGCCGCCAACGCGCTTCGGCTTGACTTCCACAGCCGGCGCGACATTGCGTATCGCGGTTTCAAAAACTTCTACGGGGTCTCTTTTTGTGCGTTCGCCCATCGAATCCATCGCCTGGTACATGATGCGCGTCGCCAGGCTCTTCTTGCCACCGTACATCATACGGTTGATGAACATCGCGACATGCAGATTGTTGTACTGCACATCATTCGGGGGAATGCGGCGGGGCGGTCGGTTTCTTCTTGGCATGGCTTATTCTCCCTAGACTAACCGCTGCGCTTGGTGCCGTATTTGCTACGACCCTGCTCGCGGCCATCAACGCCACTGGTATCAAGTGTGCCGCGGACGATGTGGTAACGCACACCGGGCAAATCCTTCACGCGCCCGCCGCGCACCAGCACCACACTGTGCTCTTGCAAATTATGGCCCTCGCCGCCGATATAGGCGGTAACTTCAATGCCATTTGTCAAGCGCACGCGCGCGACTTTTCGCAGCGCCGAATTTGGTTTCTTGGGCGTCATCGTCTTGACTTGCGTACAGACGCCACGCTTCTGCGGGGCACCATTCTTCTGGCGCGAGCGCCGCTGGTCAAGCGCATTAAAAGTATATTGCAGCGCCGGTGCCTTGTTTTTCTTACCTTTAGATTTGCGTCCCTTGCGAACCAACTGGTTAATGGTTGGCATAGTTGACTCCGTAGCTAATTTATTTTTCCGCTTTGTGTTTTCGACACAGAAACAGGCGCACAATTATGGACGCCCGATCGCTTTTCCTTCATGACGAGACGCTTTGTTCACGCAAAGCACTTTCGTCATATTCGCTCAATTCAGTCCGCAGCGCCTCCATAAGCGGAGGTTCACGGCTGGCTATGCAAGCGGGCATGTTATCAAGGATGAAAAAGCCTGTCAAGGCAGTTTATTGAACGACTTTGAACTTGTTCTGGGCGCAGGACCGCCGCTTATTGATCGCGAAAGCGTTCGCGCGCGATGATATTGCATCGAGTCTCGCTGGTGCCCTTCTCATCAAATTCGGCGGCAACGGGTATGATCTTGTCCGCGGCGAAATCGCGCGCCAGCATATTTTGCTCTGCGCTTAGATTTGAAGTTTGGACCAGCCTCCGAATCCGTCAAATCCGAATTCCGAAACCTCCCAATTGCAAAACTATGCCTTGGCAAGCGCGTCTGCCAGGGCATTGCCAGCCGCGATACCGGAAAGGAATGCGCCTTCGACGCGTCCCCTTCCGCCAAATGCGTCCCCAGCAAAAGCCAAACGCGGCAAGCCACTCGCCAGCAAATATTCGTCGGGATAGGTCGTCAAGGGGACGGAGTAAGGCCATTTCTTGAGCTGTGTGCTCGCGATACGCGCACCGTTCTTGAGATATGGCAACACTGCGGCTTCTAAGTCGCGGATGATGTCCGCTTCCGAAGCGTCCCAATTCTGGCGGCTGAATTTGGCGTTGGCGTGGCTGGTTACAATCGCCGCGCCCGAAATTCCCTTAGCCCGGTTGTCCGCCACCCAATACACGTCGTTCTGGAAGTTTTGCACAGCGCCCGGCGCGGGGAATTCCACCTCGCCCACAACCACATGGATACCGCAAAGGCAGGGTCCAAAGCGAATGCGGCGGAGTTCATTGTAATCGCTCGCTGCCAGCGCAATCTCGCTTGAGGAGAGCAGCGCCAAGGTTTCTGGCATAGGCGGCGTCAATAGCAGGGCGCGCCCATGATAGCGCCGGCCCGCGCTATCAACTAAAGTCCAGCCGTCCGCGCGCATTTCGACCTTGCTAACCATTCGCTCCAGGGCGATAGCAAGATTTTGCGCCAGGTATTTCGCCAGCTTGTTCATGCCGCCGCGCGCGGCATAGCGCGGGTAGCCATCACCGTAACTAGGTTTGACGCTGCCATCCGACCAACCTGTACCCCAGACATATACCAAGTCTTGCTTAAGCCACTTATCCACATAGCCCTGAAAACGTCCCGACCGCACCGTGAAGAACTGGGCACCATGATCAGCCAAGCCATCTTCATCGACGCGGCGGGTGGCTAGGCGTCCGCCGACGCTGCGCCCGCGCTCGACAAGTTGAACAGCATATCCGCGCGCGCTCAAACTATGCGCAGCCATCAAGCCGGATAAACCCGCGCCTAGAATCAAGACATCAAGAGCCACGAATTGCGCCTTTCATTATCATTACGCCACGTTATCAAGCCTAATCATACCCGATTCAAGGCAATATGGCAGGTTGGCTGGTCAAGGGGTCAGGGCGGTGTATCCATTTCGGATGTCGCATGAACGGAACATGACATTTTCCACGCAAGCGCTAGCTGCATATTTTTCTGGTTTTGCTGTGGGCAGTCACATTCGCACGGCGCGCCCGGCGGTGATTTAGCATAATCTGGCGCGATTGGCTGATGAATATATTTCCAGTGCCTTCACAAATCGCCTTGCTTGTGCTAGCATTAATGTAGGCGACGGCGCGGGCCACGAAGGGATGGGCAGCGCCGTCATCATCAAGGGAGCGAATCAGATTCGACGTTGGTGGTTGAAGCCGCACGGCAAGCCGTGGTGCCAAGACACGTTAAACTGGCAACGCACATAGGTGCAAAACCAAACTTTAACGCCCTTCCTGCCGTAGCTTAGACTATTTCATGAAGGGTGTAGAGGCATAAGTCCTCTACCGCTCCTGCGGCATCGTCTCCCTTCGCGATTCGCAACGAGTGTCATAAAAAGTGAGGGTGCCCGTCGTTGACGCCGATATGACGACGCTAAGACTAATCGGCTAGCGCGCTGTGAACTGAGCCCTTTGGGAATGCCGCGCGCGAAGCTGCGCAAAGGGCTAAGCTTGTAGAAGTGCGAGAGTCGAAACCAGCGGACCCGGGGGGCAGGTCCCCGGCGCTTCCACTCATAAAACCGTATCCGCAAAGCGTCCCAAGCGTGTTTGGGACGCTTTGCTATTTTAGGAGTATAATCCTTCATATTATGGCATGGACAGGCCTTTGGAGAGTTGCGCTGGGTCCGCGGTCGCAGTTAGCGATCGTATTATTGCTGTTCGCAGCGCCAGCGCTGGTCGCCTGTCGGACAGCCGACCAGTCCCTGACAGCCACTGCCGACTTCCATGCAGCCGCGACCCAATTGAAGCAAATCCATAGCACAGCCACCGTGGCCCGAGCCCGGCTGCAAACCACGCTGGATTTCGTCGGCACGCGCGTGGCGCAAATCGAACAATCCGGCGCGTTCTTGCGCTCGAATTTATCCGCTCTCGGCACAGACAGCGCATTCATCGACGCCAGCCTGCGTCAGCTGCGGGATAGCCCACCAGAGCTTGGCGCAGCGCAGGCGGAAGCCACTTCTACAGCCGCCGCGAGCGCGGCGCTCGAACCAGATGTCGCCGCCGCGCAGCCGCTCACTGCCAGTCCACCGCCGCCAAGCGCCGCGCCAGCTTTGGGACCAAGGCTGGAGGAACCTGTGCTCACCTCTGGCGTCAACAGCCAGGATTGCCCCATAGACATAAATCCGGTATTCAATCCCGCTTCTACAGCGATTTATGTTGTAGCGAGAGCCTTCGAGATCCCCGCGGGCGCTACCTTCAGCTCCAGCTGGCGCTATCGCGGCGAGGAGGTCGCGGCGCACAGTTTTACTACCGAAAACAGCATAAACGACAATTGCATCTGGTTTTATATTGACCAGACCGATGTCGTCTTCACGGCAGGGCGCTGGACTGTTCAGATTAGCCTGGATAGCCGCGCGCTGATTCCGCTGCTGCCATTCGAGATCGTCGACAGCTAGCCGCGCTTGCCGCGCAGCCACGAATCGTGATATGCTATTATCGATTTCCTGGGCAACAACCGGGGAAATCATCGTATGTAAGGTAACTCTCCTGGCGCATGATACGGGACTGGCAACATGGCAATCGTAACAAGATGGGATAACAAGAAAAAGACAATCGTCCTCTTGGAGTTCGAGTCGGAATGGTCCTGGGAGGAACTTGAGCAAGCGGTGCAGCGGGCGGATACGCTTATTGGCAGCGTCGAGCACTGTGTCGATCTCATCATCGATCTCGAAGGGGCTTCAATACCGAAGGATGTCTTCAGCGCCGCCAAGTCACTGCTGGCTTCGGGCGAGGCGCGCCCGAACGAAGGCGCGCGCGTGGTCGTCGGCGCGAACGGGGCGATACGGACTATCTATCAGACCATCCACAAAACCTTTAACACCGCCGTCGAGGGCCGCGAAGTGCTCTTCGCGACCAATCTTTCTGACGCACGCGCGATCATCAGGGGTTTGTCTCTGGATCGCTAGGCGCGTTTTTTTGCTTTTCAGCAGGTGTAAATCCAAGCAAATAAGAAAAATGGCAGGGTCTGCGCGGTGGGGGACGGCGCTTGCCCCGCATTGCCTACCTAATCGTATTGGCAGTAGCCGCAAGCGATGTTACTGCGATAAAGTAAATGCAATGCAGCTGACAAGGACGACACTATAATGAGAGGTGGTGGCTGGTTTCGCTATATGCACGGCTTCGAGGCATCCGCGAAGCCGAATGTCTCCCGACGCCTGCTCTTGCGTGTGCTGGCTTATGCCCAGCCCTATCGGATGCAAATCATCGGCATGCTCGGCACAATCTTGCTCACAACCGGTTTAGGCTTGCTGAACCCGCTGATCTTCCGCGAAATCATTGACAACGCGCTGGCAAATAAAGACCTGGACCGCTTGCATCTGCTGGCGCTGGCTTTGGTCTTGATTCCGATTGCCAGCGGCGGCATCCGCATCATCCAGCGCAAGCTGAACGTCTCTATCGGCGAAGGCGTCATCTACGATCTGCGCGTGTCCCTTTATCATCATTTGCAGCAGATGTCGCTGCGCTTTTTCACCAATACCCGCACCGGCGAATTGATGAGCCGCTTGAACAACGATGTCGTCGGCGCGCAAAATGCCATCAGCAACACTATCGTTTCTATCCTTACCAACGTGATAACAGTTGTCGCGACCTTGGCAATGATGCTGGCTTTGGAATGGCGGCTGACCATCCTCGGCGTGCTGGTGCTGCCTTTCTTCATATTAATCGCGCGGCGCTTGGGCAAAAGGCTGCAAGCGATTGCCCGCGAGCAAATGGGCTACAACGCGCAAATGAACGCCATGATGAACGAAACGCTGAATATCAGTGGCGCGCTACTGGTGAAACTCTTCGGGCGCATTGATACTGAAGTGGAACACTTCGAGCGCCGCGCCGCCGACGTCCGCGATTCTGGCATCGAGCGCGCCGTGCTCGGCAGTCAATTTTTTGTCATGATTGGGCTTGTCAGCGTGGTCGGCACCGCAATCGTCTACTGGGTGGGCGGCGTACTGGTCATTCAAGACGCCTTTACGATCGGCACGATTGTCGCCTTTGGCGCTTATCTCACGCAATTGTATACGCCGCTGCAAGCGCTGACCAATGCCCCGGTCGACTTCGCCCAGTCGATTGTCAGCTTCGAGCGCGTCTTCGAGATCATCGACCTGCCGCTTGAAATCGCGGAAAAGCCCAAGGCGGTGCAACTGCCACAGGTCGAGGGACAGTTGGCATTTGAGCGCGTGTCCTTCCGCTATACCATCGACGAGGACAATTTGCTTTCCGATGTAGAGCGCATCGGCAAGATGGACAGCATAGCGGCTACGCGCTCGGGCAATCCCGCCAATCGCGGCAATGGCAGCAGTGGCACCTCAAAAGTCCATCAAGCGCGGGAGATGGCGCTGGAAGACATCTCTTTTTGTATATCGCCCGGGCAATTGTTGGCATTAGTTGGTCCAAGCGGCGCAGGCAAAACAACCATGACTTATCTGATACCGCGCCTCTATGACCCATCCCAAGGTCAGATATTTCTCGATGGTCATAACCTGCGCGACCTGAGCCTCGCTACCATGGCGCGCAATATCGGCATGGTCACGCAAGAGACCTATCTCTTCCACGATTCCATCCGCACCAATCTGCTCTACGCCAAGCCTGATGCGACGCAAGCTGAAGTGGAAGCCGCGGCGAAAGTCGCCCACATCCATGATTTCATTATGGGCTTAAGCGAGGGCTATGACGCCATTGTCGGCGAACGCGGATACCGCCTCAGCGGTGGCGAAAAACAGCGAATTGCCATCGCCCGCGTGGTATTAAAAGACCCGCGCATCTTGGTTCTGGACGAAGCGACCAGCCACCTCGACAGCCAATCCGAGGCGCTGATTCAAGACGCATTGAGTCACATCATGGAAAGCCGCACCAGCATCGTCATCGCGCATCGGCTCAGCACCATTCTCGCTGCCGATCAGATATTGGTGCTGGACCGCGGCCGCATCGTCGAAGGCGGCAGTCATCACGAGCTAATCAAGCGCGACGGCTTGTATGCCCGCCTCTATGAAACGCAGTTTAGCCAACAGCGCGAATTTGCCTCATAGCCCTGTTTGCAACTGCCATTGACGCACGAATATAGAATACGAGCAAAGCATTTAGCGCAGCCATGAGAGCAACTATCACGCAAATCGATCCAAGTCAATTAGAAAGCCAGTGGGCGGCTTTGCGGCAGCATGTGCGCAAGAGCGACAGCCAATTGGTCTTGCTGCCAGAGATGTGTTTCGCGCCCTGGTTCTGTACCAAGCCCGCGCCCGATGAAGCCCATTGGACTGCCGTCGTCCAGGCGCATGAGCAGTGGCTGCGGCGCTTGCCAGAGCTGGGCGCGGCAGCGGTTGTCGGCACGGCACCACGCGCGCTGGGAACGAAAAAACGCAATGTGGCGTATATTTGGACGCGCAGCGCGGGGCTGCGCTGGGACCACCAGAAGACCTACCTGCCCAATGACGACGGCTATTGGGAAGCGAACTGGTATGAACGCGCGCCCGTCAACTTTCAAGCCGCGACCATCGGCGCGGCGCGCGCCGGAATCATGATCTGTACCGAAATCTGGTTCATGCAACACGCGCGCGCATACAGCCGTCAAGGCATTCATCTGCTGCTCAATCCCCGCAGTACGCCGCGCAGCAGCAACGCGAAGTGGCTGGCATGCGCGCAGACCGCTGCCGTCATTGCGGGCGCGTTTTGTCTCTCGTCCAATCACGCTGGCAAAGCTGATCATATCGACTTGGGTGGCGCTGCTTGGATATGTGATTCTGAGGGCGAGGCGCTAGCGGTAACAAGCGCCGATGCCCCTTTTATTACGCTCGAGCTTGACCTAAGCCTTGCCGATGCAGCCAAGCAAACCTACCCGCGCTATGTCGATGACAGCCCGCTCTAAATTTATTGTCGGTAAACTTCCCTTAGTTTTGAAATTGGGCAGCCGATAATGTCAGCAACAGATTACAGTTCCGCAGTGGGCGCTATGGCACAATCTTGTACAATGCGCTGGGAGTATATAATTTAGCGGCGATGAGCGGAAACGAACTTGCGCAGTAGCGATTTAGCCTGAAAGCACGACAAATTCCCGCTTTAGACATTGAAAATCAGACATTGAAAATCCACATTGCCAGAAAAAGTGAAAAAATAGTCTTGACAAGGGCGCGCCTATAGCAGTAGACTTAGCGATTGCAGTCCTCTTTCTATGACATAGTTTGGTTGAATGAGACCGACCTTATATACGCGTCATCCTTTTCGCGCGAATTTGATATGCCGCTTTAGCTTGTCCTAGCGGCCTAATTGAGTTTGCGCTTCGCTCGTTGCATGTCTGGCAGATCAAATTATCTTTCCGAGGAGCGGCACCTTGAAACACTATTCTAATGTGAAGAATTATGCGCGCACTACGGATATCCAGGAACTCCCGTCGCTGATTGATATACAATTACGGTCCTTCCAAGACTTTCTCTATGGGGGCAGGTTGCTCGAGTTGTTCGACGAGATCAATCCCATCGAGAGTTTCAATGGCAATCTGTCGCTCTTTTTCCCGGGCAATATCCCCCAAGCCCAAGAATTTGGATTGAAATATTGGTTCGAAGACCCGAAGCATGACGAAGAAGACTGCCTGGACCGCGACATGTCCTTCGCGGCACCGCTGTATGTGCGCGTCGCCCTGGTGAATCACGAACAAGGCGACGAAATCATCAGCCAGGACATTTTCCTGGGCGACTTTCCTTTGATGACCGAGGAGGGCACCTTCATTATAAATGGCACAGAGCGCGTCGTCGTCAGCCAATTGATCCGCTCGCCCGGTGTCTATTTCGATGTAGATGAAGAACCCGCGACCGGCAGACAACTTTCTAACGCGAAGATGATCCCCGACCGCGGCGCATGGATGGAGTTCGAAACACGCAAAACGAATTACCTCACAATCAAATTCAATCGCAAGCGCACAATTCCGGTAACGATTCTATTGCGCGCTTTGGCTGCGATAAAGGATGGCACAGAGGATGGCACCGGTGCCTCGCAGTCTCCAATCATAACCGGCGATGACGATGAAATTCTGGCTTTATTCGCTGACATCGATACGGACGACAACCACAAGTATATCGAAAGCACCCTCAAACAAGAGCCAAATTGGGGGGAAGTCAAGAAAAAGCAGACCATTGCGGAATTGGCTTTGATTGAGTTCTACAAGCGCATGCGCCCGGGCGACCCGCCCACGCTGGACAACGCGCGCGAGTACCTTAGAAGCCAGCTCTTCGATCAACGCCGCTACGATCTGGAACGCGTTGGCCGTTACAAATTGAACCAGCGCCTGGGGCTTGAAGGCATAGTCGACCCGACTCATCGTACCATTACCAAGCAGGATATCGTCGCCTTAGTCCGACACATGATATTAATCAACAACGGCAAACGGAACCGCGACGATATTGATCATCTGGGCAACCGCCGGGTGAAGACTGTTGGCGAGTTGATTGGCAACAAATTGCGCATCGGTTTGCGCCGCATGGAACGGGTTGTCAAAGAGCGCATGTCAATCCGCGAGGCGGATCAACTGACTCCGATCTCCTTGGTAAATATCCGCCCGATTGTCGCGGCTGTGCGTGAGTTCTTCGGTTCGTCGCAGTTGTCGCAGTTCATGGAGCAAACAAATCCGCTGTCGGAATTGACGCACAAGCGCACGCTTTCGGCGCTTGGTCCCGGTGGCTTGCGCCGCGAGCGCGCTGGATTCGACGTGCGCGATGTGCATCACAGTCATTATGGGCGCATTTGTCCGATCGAAACGCCCGAAGGACCCAACATCGGTTTGATTGGACGGCTGGCGAGTTACGCGCGGGTAAACGAACTGGGCTTTATCGAAACGCCCTATCGCCAGGTTGTCCGTTCGCTCAGCGTGAAAGATCCACGTTTGGTGGGCCGCGCGGTCTATGACGATGTTGAACATCAATTGTCGATAAGAAAAGGCACCAAGCTGACAAATACTCGGATTAAGCAACTTGAGCTTCATGGCATAAAAGAGGTCAATGCCATTGTCCCGCGTGAAGTTACGGCGCTTGAGCCTGAGCCTTTAGGCGAATCGCTGCACGGGGCAGTCATCGGAGAAAGCGTTGAGCATACTCTAGAGATCAATGCCGGCGAAATCGTCGATGAAGCTATGATTGCCAATTTGCTCCAGCACAATGTCGCCGAGATTCAAGTGCAAGTTGAGAATGAAACCAAGCAAATGCAAGTCGATGCGTCGCTGCTTGGTTTGGAACTTGGCGAGGCGGTCCGCTCGGCTGCCATTGTTGCCAACAAAGGCGACACCGTAAGTCCAGAACTTGTGAGAACCTTGGAAGGCGCGGGAATTGATGCGATACCGATATTGAGGACGCGGACAAAAGAGCTTCCCAATGTCGTGCCGGTCAGCCAAGACCTGATTGGGCGGAAGGTTGCCGAATCTATTAGCTCGGAAGCCATCCTCATTGAAGATGGCACGGTCATTGATACCGATATGGTCGCAATGCTGAAGCAATGGAAAGTAAAGGAAGTCCCTGTCGCGCCCTTCGCCACGCAAGACATCGAATACCTTTCGGCGGATACCGAAGACAAATATATCATCGCGCAGGCAAATGCCTTGCTGGACGAGAATAACCAATTTGTCTCGAACCGCGTTTCCGCGCGCCATAACCAGGGTTTCCTCACCGTCCCGCCCCAGCGGATTGACTATATGGACATCGCGCCGCGCCAGATTGTCGGCATCAGCGCCGCGCTGATTCCCTTCCTTTCCCATGACGCGGCCAACCGCGCCTTGATGGGCTCCAACATGCAGCGGCAAGCTGTGCCATTGCTGACGCCAGATGTCTCGGTCGTCAGCACAGGCATGGAGAGCCAGGCGGCATTTGACAGCGGGCAGGTCTTGGTATCGGAAATTGAAGCGGAAGTAACCAGCGTGCAAGGCCACCGCGTAGAAGTTCGTACCGCCGATGGCGAAAAAATCACCTACCAACTCCGGAAGTACGAGCGTTCCAATCAGTCGACTTGCATCGACCAGCGGCCGCTGGCGCGCAAGGGCGACATCATCAAGCCGGGCGATGTGATTGCCGACAGTTCTTCCACTTATGAAGGTAAATTGGCGCTGGGCCACGATGTCCTGACCTGCTTCTTATCCTGGGACGGCGGCAATTACGAAGACGCCTTGCTTATCAGCGAGGAGATGCTGCGCAACGATAAGTTCACCAGCATTCACATCGAAAAACACGAGATTGAAGCGCGCGATACCAAGCTGGGTCCAGAAGAGATCACCTACGACATCCCGAATGTCGGCGAGGAAGCGCTCAGGGACCTTGATGAGCATGGCATTGTGCGCGTCGGTGCCGAAGTGGGACCCAATGACATCCTGGTGGGTAAGATCACGCCCAAGGGCGAGAAAGAATTATCCCCAGAAGAGAAGCTGCTGCGCGCCATTTTCGGCGAGCAGGCGCGCGAGGTCAAAGACTCGTCGCTGCGCTTGCCGCACGGCGACCGCGGCAAAGTAATTGACGTCAAGGTCTTCACGCGCGACGAACACCCCGACTTGCCCGCCGGCGTGGAAAAGATGGTGCGCGTCAGTGTGGCACAGCGCCGCAAGTTGACTGTTGGCGACAAGATGGCTGGCCGCCACGGCAATAAGGGTGTCATCTCCAAAATTGTGTCCATTGAAGATATGCCGTATATCGACGGCGGCATGCCGGTAGAGATCATTCTCAACCCCTTGGGTGTGCCGTCGCGCATGAACATCGGCCAAATCCTGGAGCTGCACTTGGGCTGGGCGGCGGACCGCATGGGATTCCGCGCGGTCACGCCGGTTTTCGACGGCGTGAGCGAGGGCGAGATTCAAGCCGAACTCGGCCGCGCCTGGATGCTTGATTGGGCGTGGAAGATAATCACCGAGCAAGCTTGGGCAAACCAAGAACGCCTGGCGGAAATCGCCCGCATCGACAGCGACGATTTCGACGATGACATGCACGTGATTTGCGCCTATCTGCTGGACCGCGTTGGCGAGAGCGGGCTCTATGACAACGAGGCGATCATTCTTGAGCGCGACAAGATTTACGTGCGCCGCGTGGCTGTGGCGGAAGTCCTGCGCGAGCGCGGTTATGACCCCGATGCAATCATGGTCTATGACAACAGCGAGCTCTCGTCCGAGCAGCGCGACAAGCGCGATTCGGCTGCGCTGCGCGTATCGCTGCGCTTGTGGATCGAGCAGACTTCGGATAAGGAAGTCGAACTGAGCGAAGCGCTCTCCGACCGCGACCTATTCGAGATTGCCGACCGCGTAATGTTCGAGACGGGCCAGCCTGTGCCGCACTATGGCAAGCAGACCTTGTACGATGGGCGCACCGGCGAACCTTTTGATCGCCCCGTGGCTGTCGGTTATGTTCACATGCTCAAATTGGCTCATTTGGTCGAGGACAAGGCGCATGCGCGCTCGACCGGTCCCTACAGCTTGGTTACGCAGCAGCCCTTGGGCGGCAAAGCGCAGTTCGGCGGGCAGCGCTTCGGCGAGATGGAGGTCTGGGCACTCGAGGCTTATGGTGCCGCGCATATTCTGCAGGAAATGCTCACCGTGAAATCCGATGACGTCCAAGGCAGAGTGAAAACCTACGAGAGCATCGTCAAAGGCGAACCCATTGAAGAGCCGGGCATCCCCACCAGTTTCCGCGTATTGGTTAAAGAGCTGCAAAGCTTAGGGCTGTCTGTGGAAGCAATTACGGGAAGCGGCGATGTCATCCGCTTTGGCAAGGATGACGAGCAAAGCCGACGCCCGCAGCCCAGGACCGGATTGCTGAGTCTAGGCTCGGGACTGCGCTAGATTGCTCGGTCACAGTTGACATTTTGAGGGCGCAGCCGCATTTGGCCGCGCCCTTTTTTCATCCGCTGCTTGGCGCGGCGCTATGCGCTTGGGAAATGCGCCGCGCGCGCGGCATCCAGCGTCGCGCAGACGATATCGCGCAGTTCAGCTTCTGGATAGTGCTGCGGCAAAAGCGCTGAGCCGGGTCCCGTGGACGGGAAGCGCTTTATCAATGCTTTGCAGATTATCGCGAAGCCACTTGAGCCTCGATAGCCTTTGCTAAGTTCTTCGCGGATTCCTGGCGATTGCCGCCGCAGCCAATATAACAGCGCTTGCCGCAGTTCGATTGATCGCAAAGAAGAGCGTTTATAAAGGGCTTCTGCGTTGCTGTAATACCAGCCGAAAACTTCGCCCGCATCCTGCAGCTGTTGGCCTCGGAACCAGTAGCCGATTTCGAGGAAATGGTAGGCGCTGGTTTCTTTGGGCTTATCTTGCCATTTTTTGGCTCTAGCAGGGATAAGCGCGCGCCAGCGCGGTTCTCGCGCGCCATCATGGCGGATGCCGTACCAGGCTTTGGGCGTCAGCGCCTGCCACAGTAAGGTCCGCGCCTCCCCCTGCAGCGCTTGGTGGCGCGGGACTCGGCTGATATGCGTCGCGCGCCCCAATAACCAGACTTGCTCGAGAGAATTATAGCGCGGCTTGCCGTTCTTGCGCTGCGTGATGATTGTCAGCGCTTGCCATGCCATATCCAGCAGCTTATCCAACTCTTGGTCGAGAGCTTCGGCTTCGGCGCGGTATTCTTCGGCGCTGAGGGCGACGCGGCGGCCGCTGCGGATGCTGTTGCCGAGTTCGCCGTCGCGATCGCTCCAGACGAGGACAGCCATTAGTCGTGCTCCTTGGCAAAGATTTTCAGCATGATAGCGACAGTCTCGCGCCAAGTCTGTAACCTATAAGATTATTCCGACATACTACGATCCCTAAGCGCAATTTCCACATCCCCGCAAAATCCACGCCAGCCTTTCTTGATTTTGCCGAAAATGTATGCTAATCTTTGTAAAGTCTTGATTTGTTCCAAAAAGCACAAATGGCTAGAGTGCCTGTATGACTGTTCTCGAATTTGGTCCTGTCGCCGCCCTGCTGGTAATCGCCTGCGCGCTCGCGCTCATCATCGCCAACATTTCCCGCGTGATGGGTCCGCGCCGGCCGACTTATCGCAAATCTGTCCCTTATGAAAGCGGGATGAAGCCGATCGGTCCGGCGCTGCGCCGATTGCCGGTCAAGTTCTATTTGGTGGCGGTATTGTTCATCATCTTCGATATTGAAGTGATTTTCTTTTTGCCTTGGGCAGTATCCATGCGCGACCTGGGACCTTATGGGCTGGCAGTCATGGCGGTCTTCACATTAATCCTGGTCGTCGGGTTCGTATATGAATGGAAGAAGGGTGGTTTGGAATGGGAGTAAGCACCAAGCTCGCAAACTTGGGTGTTGTTACAACCACCGTTGAGCAAGCTGTAAATTGGGCGCGCACGGGCGCTATGTGGCCCCTGCTTTTTGGCTTGGCTTGCTGCGCGATTGAATACATGAGTTCGCAAGCGTCGAGCTACGACTTGTCGCGCTTTGGCATGGAGTTGAACCGCGCCACGCCGCGTCAAGCCGATTTGCTCATTGTGTCGGGCCGTCTGACGCGCAAAATGGCACCAGTCGTGCGCCAGCTCTACGACCAAATGGCGGAGCCGAAATGGGTCATCTCCATGGGCGATTGCGCTTCTTGCGGCGGCGTATACAATAACTACGCCATCGTACAAGGCGTGGACGAAATCATTCCCGTCGATGTCTACATTGCCGGTTGCCCGCCGCGCCCCGAACAATTGCTGCACGGCATCTTGACTTTGCACGAAAAGGTCAAGAGCGAACGCATTCAAGATTGGGCTTAAGCCTTTGCGGCTTGCAGGGAAGGTATAGCGGAATGACTCTGCTACTGAATATAATCTGGTTCATGCTGATTGGCTGGGGACTGGCATTCTTTATGGCAGGCATTGGCTTGTTGTTATGCCTTACCATCATTGGCATCCCCCTAGGCTTGAAGTGCTTTAGCTTGGTATCCGTCCTGGCTTTCCCATTAGGGCGGCAGCCAGCTCGAACGCAGTGAGGCATTCACTTATGGAAATCCCTGCAGCGCGCGACCCAGTTGCAGTCGTAAAAGAGGCTTTTGGTGAAGCAATCTTGTTCGTGAAAGCATTCCGTGGCGAAACGACATTGGTCGTGGAAGCCGCGCGCCTGCCCGAAGTGCTGGATTTTCTGCGCGTCAGTTCCGGTTTGCTGTATAACATGCTCTCCGACGTGAGCGCGGTTGACTATTTTCCGGACGACTATGGCGACGAATTTGACGGTGACGAATGCGATTTTCGCCCCGGGCGCTTTGCGGTCTCCTACCACATCCTTTCGATGCTGTATAATCGGCGGCTGCGCGTGAAAGCCTTCGCCGCGGAAGTGGATCCGCGCCTGCCTTCGGCGACAGTGGTTTGGCCCGCCGCCAACTGGCTGGAAAGGGAAATTGCCGACATGATGGGCATCAAGTTCGATGGTCATCCCGATGATCGCCGCTTGCTGATGCCGGACGATTGGCACGGGCACCCGCATCGGCGCGACTATCCCTTGGGCAAAGAGACAGTCGCTTTTTCCTTTAACGAAGCGGAAATCCGCAAGCACAAGCCCTTTGCGCAGAACTAGAGTCCGAGGTCAAAATGGCAGTTGCAGCGCCAGCGCAATCAACAGCGCAAACACCGACGCAATCAATCGAAGAACAGCGCACATGGGAAGGCAGCCTCGACCAATTGCGCGGCTTGGTTTCCGACCGGGCGATGACCGGCGAAACGATGCTGCTCAATATGGGTCCGCATCATCCCAGCACGCACGGCGTCCTGCGCTTGCTGCTGGAGTTGGACGGCGAAGAGATTGTAACCTGCTTGCCCGACATCGGCTTTTTGCATACCGGCATTGAAAAATCCCTGGAAGACAAGAGCTACGAAAAAGCGCTGCCGCTGACGGACCGCATGGATTATCTGTCGCCCATGTCCAATAACATGGCTTATTCCTGCGCCGTCGAAAAATTGCTGGACCTGGATGTGCCCGAGCGCGGCCAAATTATCCGCGTGATTTGCCTGGAGTTGGCGCGCTGCGCCAGTCATCTTGTCTGGCTGGGCACGCATGCCATTGATATGGGCGCGATGAGTGTCTTGTTATACGCCTTCCGCGAGCGCGAGCGCGTACTCGGCATGTTCGAGATGCTTTCCGGCCAGCGCATGATGAGCAGCTATATCCGTCCCGGCGGTGTCTGGCGCGATGTGCCAGCCGAATTCCTGCCCACGATAAAACAGTTCCTCTTGGACTTCCCAGCCAAGGTGGATGACTATGAAGCCCTGCTGACGCAAAACCCGATTTGGAAAGACCGCGCGCAAGGTGTCGGCGTGGTGGAGCCGGATGTCGCGCTGGCGCATGGCATGACGGGTCCCGCATTGCGCGGCAGCGGCGTCAACTGGGATTTGCGCAAGGCGCAGCCTTACAGCGGTTACGAGACCTACGACTTTAATGTGCCGCTGGGCGATCATGGTGACGTTTACGATAGATACTTGATTCGCATTCAAGAATTCCGCGAAAGCATGAAGATTCTGAATCAAGCGGTTGCCCGGCTGGAAAAGGTGAATGGACCCTACCGCTCGGAAAACCGCAAGTATGTGCCGCCCTTGCGCAGCGAGCTGGGGCAAAGCATGGAAGCGGTGATTCACCACTTCAAGCTCTGGACCTACGGTTACGACGCGCCCGATGACGAAATCTATAGCGCGATAGAAAGCCCGCGCGGCGAAATCGGCTGTTACATTCACGGCACGGGTGCCAATAAACCGCGCCGAGTGCATTTTAAGACACCGTCGTTCATTCACATCAGCGCGCTGCCAGTCTTGTCGAGCGGCTATTTGCTGGCGGATATGGTAGCCATTATCGGCAGCGTCGATATCGTTCTAGGCGACTGCGATCGCTAGCGCGTCTGGTGCGTGATGCGCTTCAGTGCTAATGTCCCGGCTTTTTTGAGTGGGGCGCGTTTTTTGAAGGAAACTGATTGATGGCAATCATCGACAATCCGAAATATCAAGACCGTATTCAGCATCATCTTGCCAAATACGAAACCAAGCGTTCCGCGGTCATGCCGCTGCTTTACCTGGCGCAAGAAGAATACGGCTGGGTGAATCAGCAAGGCATAGAAGAAGTGGCGCGCATACTTGACCTGGATCCAACGCAGGTCAAGTCTATCGCCGGCTTCTATACCATGTATTCGGAAAAGCCCAAAGGCAAGTATTGGCTGCAAGTATGCACGGATTTGCCCTGCGCGCTGCGCGGAGCGGAAGAATTCCACGCTTGGTTGAAAGACGAGCTCGGCGTAGAAGAAGGCGGCACGACTGATGATGGCATGTTCACGGTCGAACATGTGATGTGCCTGGCGGCTTGCGACAAAGCGCCCATGCTGCAATGCAATTTCCGCTACGTCGAGAATTTGGGACAAGAAAAAATGCGCAAGCTATTGGCGCTTTGGCGCGAACAAGCGCTGGTCAGTGGCTAGGCAAACCGGCGAAGGCTAAAGGAACTGATACGAAGCATGCATATTCTTTTGCGCGGACGCGAAATCGAAAACATTGACCGACTGGCAGTCTATGAAGAGCACGGCGGCTTTGAAGGGCTCAAGAAATCGTTGGCGATGAAGCCATCGCAAGTGATTGACCAGATGAAAGCCTCGGGCTTGCGCGGGCGCGGTGGCGCGGGCTTCCCTACCGGCGTGAAATGGAGCTTCATCCCCCAGCACGAGCCGATCAAGTACGTCACGGTGAACGCTGACGAGAGCGAGACCGGCACCTTCAAAGACCGCGAAATAATGGAAAAGAATCCTTATCAACTAATAGAAGGCTCGCTAATTTGCGCTTACGCCATTCAAGCCAAAGCGGTATATATCTATTTGCGCGGCGAGTTTTGGGATATTGGCGCTCAGCTTGATGATTGCATCGAGCAGCTGCGCGCGAAGGGCTATGCCGGCAAGAATATCATGGGCTCGGCTTATGATTGCGAGGTCTATACGCATCTTGGCGCTGGCGCTTATATCTGCGGGGAAGAGAGCGCCCTACTAAACAGCTTGGAAGGCTATCTGGGGCAGCCGCGGGTGCGTCCGCCCTTCCCGGCGCAGAAAGGCGGAGGCTTATATAAAGAAGCGACGGTTGTCAACAATGTCGAGACGCTTGCCAACTGCCCCTTCATTATGCGCGAAGGCGCGCAGGCTTTCAAAGCTATCGGCACCGAGCAGAGCGCCGGCAACAAAATATATTGCGTCAGCGGACATGTCAAGCAGCCGGGCAACTATGAATTGCCGATGGGCGCGACCTTCCGCGAATTGCTTTTTGACTGCGCCGGGGGACCGCTCTACGCCGACCGCGACTTCAAAGCGATGCTGCCGTCCGGTGGGTCGGGTCCTATCGTTCCCTTAACCGACGAAGTCCTGGATACGCCGATGAGTTATGAACATTGCGCCAATATCGGCACCATAATCGGCTCCGCATCAATCATCGTCATGGACGAATCAGTTGATATGACCTGGGTGGCGTCCAAGGTTACAAAGTTCTTTAAGCACGAAAGCTGCGGCAAGTGTACGCCCTGCCGCGAAGGCACCTATTGGCTGGACAAGGTGATTGACCGTATTCTGGACGGCCGCGGCAGTCCTGATGATGTCAAGCGCATCGCCGACGTGGCCGAAAATATGCAGGGCACGACGCTCTGCGCCTTGGGCGACTTCGCCGCCAACCCAATTATTCATACCATTAAGCATTTTCCGGATGATTTTGCCCAGCATGTGCAAGCGGCAGCTGCGGGTGGCGATTAAAGCGTGCTGAGTCGGTCCGGTGTATTGCGGCGAATCTTGCAGCCGCTGTTTCAAAGTTCGCTGGAGCGCGAGCGCGAATTTTATGAGCGCTTCCGCGAGCTGAGCGACATGATTGAAGCGCAGCCCGCATCATTCACGCACTATGTGCTGCGCGGAGAGATCTTAGCAGCGCGCGGTGAAACTGAACGCGCGCAAGCGGATTTTGAAGCGGCGGTGGCAATCGCCGACGCGGTTGACCCGCAGGAATCTTGGGGTCTGATGGAGCAAGTGATGCGCGACCGCGCCTTGCAGGGAATCGAGTTGCTGGAAGGCCGCCGCTAGCGAAGCCCGCGGCGCTGTTGTTGAGGAAGAGGTCTGGATGTCCGATACGGTTAGGATCAACATTGACGGAAAAGAATACGAAGTAGCGTCCGGGTCGAACTTGGTAGACGCCGCCAAATGGCACGCTGGCAACGACATCCCGGTGTTTTGCTATCATCCCAAAATGGACCCGGTCGGCATGTGCCGCATGTGCCTGGTGGAGCTGGGTACGCCAGCCCGCGACCGCGCCAGCGGCGAGCTGATGCGCAACGAAGACGGCAGTCCGCAGATTCGCTATTTCCCCAAGCTGCAAACCGCCTGTACCACCACCGTCAGCGACGGCATGCACATCAAAACCAATACGCGGCAAGTGATTGATGCGCGCAACGATGTGCTGGAGTTTCTGCTGTCGAGCCATCCCCTAGATTGCCCCATCTGTGACAAAGGCGGCGAATGCCCGCTGCAAAACTTGACTATGCGCCATGGTCCGCAGTCGTCGCGGATGTATTTTGAAGACAAGCAGCTGCTGGAAAAACACTATCCATTGGGCGACCTGATTTTCCTCGACCGCGAACGCTGCATTCAATGCGCGCGCTGCGTCCGCTTCCAAGACGAAATCGTGGGCGACGACGTGCTGGCATTCCACGAACGTGGGCGGCGGCTGCAGATAATCACCAATTCCGATCCCGGTTTTGATACCTATTTCAGCGGCAATACCACCGACATCTGCCCAGTCGGCGCTTTAACTACCGGCGATTTCCGCTTTGGTGCCCGCCCCTGGGAATTAAACGAAGTAGCGAGCATCTCGCCTTGGGATTGCGCGGGCGAGAATATCAGCCTGAGTATGCGGCTGGACCGCGAGTTTGGCGGCAAAGCCATGATAAAACGGGTGATGCCGCGTCAAAACGAGTGGGTCAACGAAATTTGGATAAGTGACAAGACGCGCTTCGGTCATCACTTCACGCGCGGCGCAGAGCGCTTGCAAAAGCCCCAGAGCCGCTCCGGCGCGCTTATGCGCGAATCGGATTGGAAAGCGCAGTTGTCGCAATTGGCTGAATTACTGAAAAACGCGGGCGGCGACATCGCCGCTATAGCCGGCAGCGGCATGTCCAATGAAGACCTGTGGGAATTGCGCCAATTGGTCGAGGGCTTGGGCGGAACGCGCTTGGGCGCTTGGCCGCCCACGCATGGTGGCGCAGAACAAGTGGCGCAGGTTGGCGTCGGCGCGGGCACGAACCTCGGCCAACTGGGGCGCGGCGACGCCATTCTGGTTATCGCCAGCGATTTAGAAGAAGAAGTTCCGATTTGGCGCTTGCGCATCAAGCAGGCGCAAGACCGCGGCGCTTATCTGGTTGTCGCCAATGCCCGTCATACGCGCTTGGAAGAATTTGCGCTGCAAGGCGCGCGCAATGACAAAGTTGTCGCCGGCGACGCCATCCGATACGCGGCTGGCCAAGCGGCTGCGGTCATGCGCGACTTAAATCAAATTCACGCGGATATCGCTCAACGTTTGCAAGCGGCGGAAAACCTGGTCATCGTAACTGGCGCGGAAGGCTTGACGCTGGCCGGCAGCCAGGCGCTGGCGCAAGCAGCCGCCAACTTCTTGATCAAAACCGAACATGTCGGCAAGCCAAACAACGGTTTGCTCGTGACTTTGCCCGGCGCAAACGGCATGGGTCTGCACTACCTGGGCTTTTCGCCCACGGCGACCCAGGACATCATCGCGAATCCGCCCAAGGTGCTGATTGTGGCGCAAGCCGAGCTATTGGATGACGACCCGGCGGCGCGTGATTGGCTCGGGAACGTGGAAACCGTCATCGCCGCCAACTTATTCGACGACGGCATCGCGCAGCTTGCGCAGCACCTGCTGCCGATTCAGAGCTTCGCCGAGCGCGATGGCAGCTTTGTCAATGGCGAACGGCGCGTGCAGCGCTTTTATACTGCGCAGGGTCCCATAGGCGAATCCCTGCCTGCTTGGAAGCTGTTTGGCAGCCTGCGGCAAGCGCTGGGCTTGGCGCGCTTGAAGCCATCAGCCGCCACCGTCATGCTAGAATTGAGCAAGCGCGTCGATGCCTTCGCCGGCATGACCTACAAAGCGCTGGCAAAGGTCGAGCGGCAATTCCCTGATGTCGGCGGCCGCGACCTGTATTATGGCGGCACTGCCTATACCAATGAAGGCGGTTTAGGAGTGCAAATCGCCAGCGCGGCTGACCGTGGCGGTTTGCCGCGAATCACGGAAATCAGCTTGCCCGATAACATTGTAATTTACGAGAACGAAGTCTTGGTTATGCCCATAACCAGTTTGTACAATCGCCAGCGAACATTCGCGCCGACGCTATTGCTCGAGCCGCGAATTTTATCGCCATTTGTGATTATCAATACCGCTGACGCGGAAAACATGGGCATCGCGCAGGGCGATTTGGTGCGGGTTTCCGCTGGCAAAGCGCGCGTCCGCGTACATGCGCGCCTCAGTGACGAGATTGACCGCGGCGCGGTCGCCCTACCCCGCCACATGACAGACGAAGCCATCCCAATGACCTTGACGCGCGGGATTATCTTCAAAGTAAGCGAAGCCCTTGCTACTGGTGATTGAGGCTAGAGGACAGCAATTATGAGCCGTAATCTGAAAATTGCCATTGGTCTTGGCTTGCTAGCGCTCGTTGCGCTGCTCATCATTCTGGCGCTTATCGTGGCGAACCTGAACCCCATTATGACATGGATCGGCTTTGACGACGCCGGCAATCTCGATGGTCGCCAAGGCGCGTTGGGACTGCTGCTTAATCCCGAAGCGCGTGTGCATAAGGTGATTCAGTGTGAAGACGACGCTGGCTGCTCGGGGCTGTGGCCCATCATTTTTTCGGCTGGTTTCGCCTTTGTTATCGTAACTGGTTTCGCCTATACGACCTTGCTGGAGCGGCGTCTGCTGGCATTTTTGCAGCATCGCGTGGGACCAAACCGCGTCGGTCCCATGGGTTTCATGCAGCCAGCCGCGGATGGCGTCAAACTGGTTTTCAAAGAAGATTTGCTGCCAGCCGGCGCGGACAAATGGGTCTTCCGCTTGGCACCGATGATAAAAGTGATACCAATCCTCATGATTGCTGCTGTCATCCCGATGGGACCAGACCTGATTCTGCCTTGGTTCGCGCCATCGCTTGGCGACGTCTGGTTCCAGGTGCCGCAGGGCTTGATTGATTCCAACGTCGGCATCTTGTGGATCATCGCCATCACCAGCATCGCGACCTATGGCGTAGTACTCGCGGGCTGGTCCAGCGACAATAAATACGCCATGTTGGGCGCGCTGCGGGCGTCGGCGCAGATGATAAGCTACGAGTTGAGCTTTACGCTGGCGCTGGCGGTGCCCGTCATGATAGTCGGCAGCATGGCGCTTGGCGACATCATTGACGCGCAGCGCAATGTCTGGCAATGGTTCGTATTCCAAAATCCCTTAGCGGCGGCGGTGCTCATTCTGGCGCTGCTAGCGGAAACGAACCGCGCGCCCTTCGATTTGACCGAGGCTGAGCAAGAACTCACCCAGGGTTACATGACCGAATACAGCGGCATGAAGTTTGCCCTGTTCATGATGGCGGAATACCTGGGCATGATAGCTGTCAGCCTGGTGGCTGTAGCGGTATTCTTCGGCGGCTACCATCTTTGGCCCATGGACGGCTTGCCACTCCTGGCTCCTGTCATTTTCATCGGCAAAGTATTGCTCTGCCTCTGCGGCATGATTTGGATCCGCGCGACCTTGCCGCGCATCCGCTACGACCGACTGATGCAGTTTGGCTGGAAGGTCATGATTCCGCTGGGACTGCTGGCGGTCGCCTGGACTGCTGTCGCGGTGGTCATTGGCGACGCCTTGGGCGGCGCTGCCTATCCAGTCATTTCCGGGGCGGTTTTTGTTGTCGTACTCGCGCTGGGCGCGGCGGTATTGCGGCGGCTGGGCAGGGATGAAGCCAGCGAAGAAGCGATTCCGCTTGAGGACGACCCCATGTATACCGGCGAACGGCGCGGATTAGGCTGGGCATTGGTACATCTAGTGGGCATGCTGGTCGCAATTCCGATCGTGCACATCCGCTTCCAGGTCAAGGCATTGGAAGGCATGGCCAGCTTCGGGCGCAGCCCGGCAGAAGACCGCCAACTGGATAGTGGCGAGACCGCAGTCCGCTCAACTGGCGGCGGCGATTAGCCCAGCGGCTTGGAAAACAGCCAGATGTGAAGATTTGAAGGTTCTCTCGTAAACATACAAAGCAGAGGTAGCGCAATATGAACGTGATAAAAGGTTTTAAGACGACCTTCAAGCACTTGATGGACGAAGCTGTTACTGTGCAGTACCCGGAAGAGGTACAAAAGTTTCAAGAGCGCTATAAGGGCCGACATCACCTGCGGCGTTATGAAAATGGCTTGGAGAAATGCATCGGCTGTTCGCTTTGCGCCGCCGCCTGCCCAGCCGACGCCATCTGGGTCGAAGCAGCTGAAAACACCGACGACGAGCGCTATAGCCCGGGCGAGCGTTATGCCAAGACTTACGAAATCAATATGCTGCGCTGTATCTTTTGCGGCTATTGCGAGGACGCCTGTCCGACAGAAGCCATCCAGCTGGGGCACGAACATCAGATGTCCTTCACCGACCGCCGCGACGCCATCTATACCAAGGACATGCTGATTGACGCGCCGCAAGAAGGCGCTGGCGATACGCCGCAGGAAGTTGAGCCTGGGCTTTACAATCGCTCCATTCCAGATATGGAAGACCCTTCGTAAGTCTGTTCGAACCTGGATGCGAGCTTGACTAACTTGTTTTTCGCTTTGAACAAGCATGGCGATTGTGTTAAAATGCACAAGTTGATTTTGGGGTGGGATTAGAACCGTATGGAGTGGTTGTTCCTGGTCGTAAGCTTTGTCGCCGTCGCCGCAGCAGGCTTGATGCTGACGCGACAGAACGCGGTGCACAGCGCGCTGTTTTTGATTGTCAATTTCGGCTGCGTCGCTTTCTTATACCTGATGCTCGATGCGCCATTTTTAGCGATGGTGCAGGTTACGGTTTATACCGGCGCGATTATGGTGCTTTTCCTGTTTGTGATTATGCTGCTGGGTGCCGAGGCGACGACCGATACCAGCGGTCGCATGCGCTGGATGGGCTTCGCCAGCAGCGCGGTCGCAATTTTGCTCTTGCTGATTTTCGCTTTTCCTATCGCATCGAACATGTTGAGCGACGAGGCGGCTGAATCGCTGGACGCCACAGCGCATCTGCGGATTATCAACGCCCTGCCAGCCGAGCAAGAGACGGTCTTTGGCGTTATCGAACCGGGCGCGGATTATACGGCTTCGGCAATGGACCGCACCTTGCTGGAAGGTCCTGTGCAAATACAGGCCGCGCTTGACGCGCGCGACGAATCGCTGACGGATATCACATTCGAGGCTGTCGGGCATTTCGGGGCGGGCGACGCCAGTTTTGTCGAGCTGCCGGCCGGCGACTATGCGCTGAGCGCGGCGCTGCGCGCCAAGTTTGGCGCAATGGATTTTAGCACTGCGCCAATCCTAAGCCAGGATTTGCAGTTGGCGGCGGATGAAGCGCGAACATTGCTGGCATTTGCAGGCGTCGATAATCTGATTAGCATGACGCTTTTGGCGGACGATTTAAGCGCGCCGCCGGTTGGGACGATGCGCTTGACAATTATCAACGCGGTCGCCGATACCACGGTGTCGCTGGTTGATATCGGACAATATACGGCGATTCGCAGCCTTTGCGACGGCAATTCCTGCGACACATTGCTGCCCCATCGCGTTCTTGCTGCCGATTTGCCAGCCGGCGCAAGCCTCGGGCTTGAACTGGACGAGGGCAGGTACAATCTGGCTTTTGTTGATGCGCAGCAAAATGTCCTGCGTATCCTAGCTGATTATGAAGCCGAGCGCGGCCGCGTCGAGACCCGCCTGCTAGTGCGCGAGCCTGGCATCCCCGGCGGGCAAGCCAGTTACCGCGCCGTGATGTTCGACGCCCTGGGCAAACCGGCATTTGGCAGCCCAGAGTCGATTGGTCAGGTTTTGTTTATCGATTATGTATTGCCGGTGCAATTGGTTGGCATCTTGCTGCTGGTCGCATTGATCGGGGTGATTGTTCTGGCGCGTCCCGATGCCCTGCGGCAAGCGGAGCGCCGCCGCGTCAATCAGCGTCGGCGCGTCAGCCGACCGCTCGTCAGTGTCTTGTCGCAGCAGACTGGCTCCGATGTTTTGAGCGGCGACTATATGGCGAAGCTGCCCAGCGGCTCTGATGCCCCGGCTGATGATTAGCCGCTGAGGAGAATGGATGATGCAGTCAATCGGCACCGAGCCTTATATCATCTTGAGCCTCGTGCTCTTCCTCATGGGGGCGCTGGGCGTATTGATGCGGCGCAACGCCATCCTCGTATTCATGTCGGTCGAGTTGATGCTAAACGCCGCGAATCTGGCGCTGGTGGCTTTCGCCCAGCAGTGGCAGCAAGTGAACGGCCATGTCTTTGTATTCTTTGTGATGACCGTCGCGGCGGCGGAAGTAGCCGTCGGCTTGGCGCTTATTGTGAACATTTTCCGCGAGCGCCAAAGCATCAATATCGACGATTTGCAGCAAATGCGCGGTTAGCGGAAGCCCGTCGGAAGAGGCTCGTACGATATGGAAAATCTACCGCTTCTGGTTCCCTTAGTCATATTAGCGCCGTCACTCGGGGCGATTGTCAATTTCTTCGTTGGCGCAAAACTGGGGGAAAAGTGGTCCGGCTATATCGGCTGCGCCGCGTCGATTTTCGCTTTCATCATTTCTTTATTGCTTTTGACATACGTAACCGGCAGCGGCGGCAGCGCAGCCGTCGTGAATCCGCCGCTGCTTGATGGCTGGCTGCGCATTGAGTCTATCGGGCTAGAGATTCCATGGCAGCTGCGCGTTGATTCGCTCAGCGTAACCATGATGCTCGTTGTTACGGGCGTGGGCTCGCTCATTCATCTCTATGCCCGCGGCTATATGCACGGCGACAAGCTGTACCCGCGCTTCTTCGCCTATCTGAATATGTTCCTCGCTTTCATGCTGATTTTGGTCACGGCGAACAACTTCTTAATGCTCTTTGTCGGCTGGGAGGGCGTCGGCTTGTGCTCCTTCTTGCTCATCGGCTTCTGGTGGGACAAGAAAAGCCCTGAAGGCTGGAAGAACAGCAATGCCGCGCGCAAAGCCTTCATCATCAACCGCATCGGCGACTTCGGTCTCTTGATGGCGATGTTCCTCTTATTCTGGACCTTCGGCACACTTGATTTCTATAAAGCTGGCGAGCTGCCTAATACCGAAGCCAAATACCTAGTCAACTGGCGCGAACACAATGGTTTGACTCAAGATCCGGACACACATTCGGACGCATATTCGGATGACCATGCGGACGACAATGCAGATGAAAATGCAGATGAAAATGCGGACAAAGCTGACCAGCTTGACGAGAGCGCCGACAAAGATGATCATGCCGATGACGGACATGGTGCTGCTTATGTCTGCGAGCCAGCCACTAGCGCCGCGCATGAGGGCGAAGAGGCATCCAAGAAAAAGACCACTTCGGACGCTGATGATCATTCCGCAGATTCCCATGGCTCCGACTCGGAATACGGCGCTGCGAATCCCTTCAAGAACGATATCCGCGCGCAGTATTGCGATAATCATCATTTTGATAGCGATTATTTAGGTGTCTTTGGGCAGACGAGCGAACGCTTTGGCAAGGGCGAGGTCGTCGACTTTGGCGGCTTCCAGATGGCATTCGACGATGTTATTTTCCTGATTGCCTTGTTCATGCTCTTGGGCGTAACCGGCAAATCAGCGCAAATCCCGCTCTTTGTCTGGCTGCCAGACGCGATGGCGGGTCCGACACCGGTCAGCGCGCTGATTCACGCGGCGACTATGGTCACGGCTGGCGTGTACATGATGGTGCGCGCCAATGTCATGCTATGGGAGCTAAACCACGGCGGTTATATTATCGGCTTGATTATCACCTTGGTGGGCACGGCTACCGCCTTGATGGCGGGTTATATCGCCATGGGGCAATGGGACATCAAACGAGTGCTGGCTTATTCGACGATTTCTCAGCTTGGCTTCATGGTCGCCGCGGTCGGCATCGGCGCATACGTCGCCGCGATGTTCCATTTGGTGACGCACGCGGTTTTCAAGGCGCTGCTATTCCTTGGCAGCGGCTCGGTCATACATGGCGTCGAGCACGGTCATCATCATGCCCACGCCCATGGTCATGGCGATGACGCGCACCATGACGAGCATGATTTTGACGCCCAGGATATGCGCAACATGGGCGGCTTGCGCAAGCGCATGCCCATCACCTATCTCACCTATTTGATTGGCACGCTGGCGCTGGCGGGCATCTTCCCCTTTGCCGGTTTCTGGTCCAAAGACGAGATTCTGGCTGACGCTTGGTATGAGGGATTTCAGCTCAACGAGCTGCAAGGCTTCATCGCCTTTGGCATTCTATTGGCTGCTGCGGCATTCACGGCATTCTACATGTGGCGTCAAATTGTGCTGGTGTTCTTTGACGATGCGCGCAGCGACGCCGCGCGGCAAGCGCCAGAAAGCAACGGCGCGATGTTATTGCCGCTGGTCATATTGGCCATCTTCACTTGCGTAATCGGTTTTATAAACGTGCCCAAGTCGACGCCGATCTTCTCCAGCATTTACGCGGACTACGAATTCAAGCATTTCTTGGAGCACAGCTTAATCAGCGTGTCACGCGGGCATTCGCTCGACTTCAACCTGTTCATTGCCGGCATCGCGCTGGCGCTTGGCATCGCCTCAATCGTGGCTGCGCACAATGTCTACAAGGGCAAGGGATTAGCAAGCGGCAACCGCGACCAATTGGAAGGGCATGGCTCGGCGCGGGTTGCTTTCCGCTTGGCGAACGCGCGGCTGTATTGGGACGAGATATACAGCAGCGTGATTGAACAGCCTTTCAACCGACTGGCGAGTTTCCTCGCAGACCGCGTCGATTGGGATTTCCTGCACAATTACTTCCACGACAGCCTTATCAAACGCGGCTTCGACAGCATCGCCAAGCTCTTGAGTCAGCCCTTTGACCTGGGCATCATCGATGGCGCGGTGAACGGCGTCGCTTGGCTGGTACAGCGTATGGCACATTGGCTGCGCGGCATGCAAACGGGTTACGTGCGCTTGTACGCGGTGGTTATCTTCATCGGTGTTGTGGCTGTTATTCTCGTGATGCTTAGCCCATTTATTCAGACCATGCTCCAAAGTGGCTCTTAAGGAGAACGTCGTCCTATGGACTTGACTGGACTTTCGCTTACGACAATCACCTTGTTTATCCCGATGATTGGGCTCGCTATTTTGCTGTTCATGAATGGCGAGACACAGCGAGATAACATCAAGTGGGTAGCCTTCGGCACAAGTATCCTTGCCTTTGTCGCGTCGGTCTTGATGTGGGTCAGCTTTGACCCGAGCGAGGCTGGGCTGCAGATGGTACAGCGCAATACCTGGGCAGAAGTCTCCTTGGGCGATTCGGTGATTAACATCAGCTACTTCGTCGGCGTGGATGGCATTAGTCTGCTGCTGGTATTGTTGACGACGTTCATCATGCCAATCGCAATTTTGGGCTCGTTTGGCAGCCATATTTTTGAAGAACGCGGGCGCGAGAAGCTCTACTACATCTTTATGATGCTGCTGGAATGGTCCATGATCGGTGTCTTTGTGATACACGACTTGATCATTTTCTATGTCTTTTGGGAAGTTACGCTGGTGCCAATGTACTTCCTAATCGGCATCTGGGGCGCGGAAGAGCGCATCTACGCGGCGGTCAAATTCTTCCTCTATACCATGGCTGGTTCTATTCTCATGCTCATCGCCATCCTTTACGTTGGCAACAAATCTGGCACCTTCAGCACTTACAGTGCCGCCGGCGATGTTGGCGTCATCGAGATGGTGCATAGTTACGCCGGCGAGGGCAGCTATTGGGACCCGGATTCCAGCGTAGACGCAGACGAAGAGACAGAGGAAGAGGCAGGGTTCTTGCTCAACTCGGTTGAGAGTTATCTGTTTTTGGGATTCCTGATAGCCTTCGCCATTAAAGTGCCAATCTTCCCCTTCCATAGTTGGCTGCCCGATGCCCATGTGCAAGCGCCAACAGCCGGCTCGGTCATATTGGCGGGCGTCTTGCTGAAAATGGGCACCTATGGCATCGTGCGCTTTAACCTAACGATGTTTCCCGAAGCCGCGGTGGCTTGGGCACCGACGGTCGCTTTCCTTGGCGTCGTCGGCATCATTTACGGCGCTTGGGTCAGCTATGCCCAGGACAATGTAAAGAAGCTGGTGGCATATTCCTCGGTCAGTCACTTGGGCTTTGTCGTGATTGGCATCTTCGCTTTGAACTCGCAGGGCTTGCAAGGCGCGACCCTGCAAATGGTGAACCATGGCATCAGCACCGGCGGTCTCTTCTTGATTGTCGGCATGCTTTATGAGCGCTGGCATACCAAAGAAATGGCTGATTACGGCGGCATCTGGAAAGTGATGCCCGCCTTCGGCGCGATTAGCTTGGTGATTTCATTGAGCAGCATGGGCTTGCCCGGCTTGAACGGCTTCATCGGCGAGTTCACGATTTTGATGGGTTCGCTGGGCAGCGAATACCTGGGTTTCGCCTTTACGCTCTTCGCGACCCTGGGCGTGATAATGGCGGCGGTGTATCTGCTGAAAATGTTCCAGCACGTTTTCATGGGCGAGCATGACAATCCGCTTGCGGACAAGGCGCGCTACAAATTACAGTGGAACGAGATTGCGGCTTTCATCCCGATTCTGATTATGATCTTTTGGATGGGCATCCAACCGATTGTCTTTTTCAATATGCTGGATATTTCGGTGGATAGCATCGCGGCGATGTTCGCGCGCTAGGAGACGCCATGTTTGAGACGCCCACAATCGCGGATTTTCTCGCCCAATCCAATCTGACTTCGACATTGCCCGCCACTTTGCTGGTGCTGTGGACGCTCATCCTGGTGCTGGTTGACCTCTTTTTGTCAGCCGAACGACAGCGCTGGACGCCTATCTTGGCTTGCGTCGGGCTGGGCATCAGCTTCGTGGCGAATCTCTTTGTCTATTCCCCAGCCGCAAGCGAACAGATCGCGCTCTACGGCATGTTCGTCGCCGATGCCTTCACCGGTTTCCTCAATCTTGTCATCTTGGTCGCGACCTTAATCGCGATATTGATGAGTTGGGATTATCTCAACCGCGCCGATATTCACCGCGGCGAGTATTATATCCTGGCGTTATTGTCTTCGGCTGGTGCCATGTTCATGGTCGGCGCGAACGACTTGATCGTCATATTCGTCGCTTTGGAATTGCTCAGCATTCCGCTGTATATCTTGGCGGCATTCCGCTCGATAAAGAACGACGGCAGCGATTTGGCGCTCAAATCCGAAGAGAGCGGTATGAAGTACTTCATACTCGGCGCTTTTTCCAGCGCGTTTCTGGTGTTTGGCGCGGCGCTGGTTTATGGCGCGACCGGCTCCACCAATATCCCGGAGATTTTTTCGCTGGCAAGCGGCATCGCTGGCAGCGTTTCGTCGGCGGCATTCTACTTGATTATTGGCACGGCGCTGCTCTTTGTAGGCTTGGGATTTAAAGTAGCGGTTGTGCCCTTCCACATGTGGACGCCCGATGTCTATGAAGGCGCGCCCACGCCGGTCACGGCATTTATGAGCGTAACCGCGAAAATTGGCGGTTTCGCAGCCATGCTGCGGCTGCTGGTAACAGGCTTGGCTGCGCTGGTCATAGCAGATGGCGAGCCGGTTGCCTGGCAAGCGACTGTGTCGCTGGTGGCTGTCTTGACCTTGATTCTAGGCAATTTCGTCGCGATAGCGCAACAGAACCTGAAGCGCATGCTGGCTTATTCGTCCATCGCCCATGCTGGTTACATTCTGGTGGCGGTGGCTGCCACTGGCACGGCTGGCGTGGCTGACGCGGCGACGCAAAGCGCATTGGTCTACATGCTGGCATATATGTTCACCAATCTAGGTGCCTTCGCTGTCGTCATGGCAATTGAAAAAGAAGACGGCAGCGGCGGCAATATCGAAGACATCACCGGCTTGGCGCGCTCGCGCCCATTGATGGCGATGGCGATGACAATCTTCATGCTTAGCTTGACCGGCATTCCATTGACGGCTGGCTTCCTCGGCAAGTTCATGATTTTCGCTTCGGCTGTGCAAGCGGGCTTGATTAGCTTGGCGATTATCGGCGTGCTCACAAGCGTCGTCAGCGCATTCTATTACATGCGCGTGGTGGTCAACATGTATCTGCGCGACAGCTCGGGCGAGATGCAGCCGGCATTGGAGACTTCCGCTGTCAAATGGGCGATCAACATTTCCTTGGCTGGCACGATGATCTTTGGCGTCTTTTACCCGCTTGCCACCAACTTGGTCAGCTCAGTCAGCATCACTTGAGCCGCCAATCGCGCATCGTGCTAGAATCATCGAAGGGCGAGGCAATGTTTTGCCTCGCTTTTTTGCTTGCGCTTTAGTTTACGTTTTGCTATTGGATTTGCTCGTAGGGCTGAGTAGGCGATGTCAAACCGAGAACGTGAAGGCATACTGTGGATTCTGCTTGCGGCTGCGGGCTTTTCCCTTATGCCGACGATCGTCAAGACGGTCTATAGTCATTCAAGTTTGGAGCCGCTTGACCTGGCTGTTTGGCGCTTCATTTTGGCGGTTCCGCTCATGTGGATATTGATCGGATTGCGCAAGCCTGCGCAGCGGCATCCGCAAGACAAAGGCATTGCGCCACTGGGCGCTTTGTGCATCGGCATTTTGTTCGCGGCGGCGGTATTATGCGCGTTCTTCGCGCTGGAGCGCTTGCCTGGCAGTACCTACGTGGTCTTGTTCTTTACCTATCCAGCCATGATAGTACTTCTTTCGACATTTCTTGGCGAGGCGATTTCGCCACGCGCTTGGCTGGCGCTGGCGCTAGCGCTGGTTGGCATCGGGCTCACAGTGCCGGATTTCATCTCGCCCAATGCGATTGACCCGCTGGGTGCCCTGTTGGCTTTGGCTAACGCGGCAACCGTCGCCGCGTATTATTTGCTGGCGCGGCGCTTATTAGTTGGGGTCGAGGATGTTTCGCGGGCGAGCGCGCGCATGATGGGTGCCACGCTGATAATTTTGCTGCTTGCGGTCCCGACGCGCGGCTTGCAACTGCCACAGAACCCCGCGACGGTCTTAGGGCTGCTTAGCATCGCGACATTGGGTACGGTGCTGCCGGTCTTCGCCACCAATATCGCTATCCAACGAATAGGACCGGCGCGCGCTTCTCTGGTCAGTACCATCGAACCGGTTCTGGCTATGCTGGTGGCGATGATTTTGCTCGGAGAAGTGATTCTGCCGCCGCAATGGCTGGGCGCGGCGCTAATAGTCGGCAGCGTAGTCATTTTGCAATTGCGCCCCAGCGTCAAACTTAGTATCGCCCACGAAGCCGGTTAGGTCTTTGCTTATGCACAACCCAGAACAACTATCAAAAGAACTGCTGAAGGACTTCGAGCGCAACCGCGAGGGTCGGCTGTCGTCGCGGCAATGGATGCAGTTGATAAGCGAACCGCTGACGACGCTATTGCTCTTGTCGGTGCCGCTGGTGCTGCTGCTGGGGCGTTATGGCATGGGCGGCCGACTGATAGCGCTGGCGCTAATCGCGGCATTCATGTTGACCATCGCCATGCGCGCGCTGCGTTTTTCGCGGGTCAATCTTTGCTATCGCGTCCTCTACCCGGAAGCGATTCATCCGCGCTGGCGCTTTTGGAAGAAGACTAGCCTTGTCAGCAAATCGGGCGAGCCGGTGCGCTTTGACAAGCAAATCGCCAGCAAATTCAAGCTGCTGCGCGACCGCGGCTTATGCGTCTATTACTTCGATTATGGCCAGCGCCGTATCTTGATAAGCATGATACCCGCAGAGCATCCAAAAGCCGATCTGGCTGAACCGAGCGCAGCCTTCGTCGACCGTGGCGGGCGGATTTACGCCGATTAAGCAAACCCGGCAGTAAGTTCCTGCATTTCCAGGATTTCGCGGCCGTCTTCTTCCACCCAGACGCCACATTGACCGCCGCCTTCGCTGCTGTGCAAATCAACTGTCGCGCCATCGAAGCGCAGCGCAGGATGATAATATCGCGCCACTTGGTTGGCATCGGCGTCGATATAATGCCCAATCAAGGCGCGGCGGAATCGCGCCGCCGAAGAATTGGGGAAGCTGCCGTGAATCAACTGTCCATTGAAGAACAAGACATCCCCCGCCTGCATGATAACCGGCTCGGGCTGCATATCCGCGGAAAGTGGTACGGTTACATCGGTGAAGCTCTGCGTGGTATCCGCGTCTTCGGGGCATAAGACGGGCAAGTTATGGCTGCCCGAGACAACTTGTAAACAGCCATTCTCTTCGTCGCAGTCATCAAGCGCCATCCAAGCGGCGATGCAAGTACCCGGCTGGACACGCAGGTAATACTGATCTTGGTGCAAGGCTTGACCGCGCGCGCCGGCCGGCTTGAAGTAGAGCATCGTCTGCACGGCTAAAGGCGCTTTGCCCAGCAATTGCTCGAATACGGCTCGCAACCGCGGCTCCAGCATCCAATCGAGACTGGTTTGGTCCCAACGGTGCATGTGAATCAGGCGCGGATAAGCCTTAAGCGGGTCGCGCGCGCCGCTATCCACACCGCTGAAATCGCCGTCATAGCTGCCAGCGCGGCGCAGCTCCATATAGTGCTGGCGATAAGCCGCGACCTCGCTGTCTGTGAATAATCCCGAAACGGTGACATGTCCACGTTCTTTGAACCCTTTCACATCGACGCGCATGATTCGCTCTCCCACTAGCCGATTTTGCCCAGCCTGCATTACAATTCTGCCCGCTAGTCTATCCGAATCGGAGTCATCATGCAAGCAATGGGTGTTGGGGATGTGCGGGACGCGCTTGAGCGGCTGCGGCTTGAAATTGAAATCATCGAATTCGACAGCTCCACCGCGACCTCGCAGCAGGCGGCGGACAATGCGCGCTGCGAATTGGGACAGATTGTCAAAAGCCTCGGCTTCTTGATTGACAAATCCAAGCCGATTCTCGTCTTGGCAAGCGGCGACCAGACTGTCGATGACCGCAAGCTGGCGGCGCTATGCCAAGTCGGGCGCAAAAAAGTCCGCATGATGAACGCGCGGCAATGCCTGAGTATCCTAGGTTATGCGCCCGGTGGCGTCCCGCCGCTGGGTCATCGCCGCCCCGACATAGCTGTGATTATGGATGACAATCTGCGCCGCTATGACAGCGTCTACGCGGCTGGCGGCGCGGCCAATGCCATATTCCCGATCGATCTCGCGGTCTTGCGCGCTGTTACCAATGCCGACTTTGCCGACATCGCGCGTGCCTAATGCGGCGCAAATCTAAGCCTCGGATTCGATGTGCAGCGTCGTCAAATAATAAAGCGCGCCGATGACGTCGCCGCTGGGATAGCTCAAGGTCAGTTCCGTGCCGGTGATGGTTTCCACAAAGCCAAGCAGCAGTGGGTAGCTGCCGGCTTTGATATCATCGCAGGGGATATTCAGCGCGGCATGATCGCGATAATACTTCTGCGCTTGCCAATCGCTGGTGAAGACATTGGCTGGCACTTGGGAAGTCTTCGCAAGCTGCCCGTCGCCATCGTCATCCGCCAAGATGAAGTTGAGCGTGTAGGGGGTAATGTCTGCGCTGGCAAGCTGCCACCAAGACTCGATGCGAAGCGTTTGGCAAGGCTGGACATCAACCGAATCCAAGAGCGCCCAATCGAAAAGCTGCATGCTATCGCCAGCGACCAGCATGGGTCCCTCTGTTTGCGGGGCGCGGATATATTCGCTCAATTCATAAGATGTGTGATAGGGCGCGTCCCAGCGCGATGCCCGCGCAAAAGCGTAATGCCGATTCAGCCAGTCTTGAATGTTCTTTCCCCAGCGATTGCCGCCGCCTTGCCGCAGCAGCCATAATTGACTGTGGGCGCGCTTGGGATCAAAGGTTGCGGCATCAAAACTTGTATAGACATTTGCCAGGCGGTCGGGATATGTGGGCGGATGCGCGCTGTCATTGTTGCCAATCACGTGGAACATGCGCTCTTTTGACATCTGGTTGGGAGTGAAGTCCATCAAGAAGTAAGCCGCGGGCGTCAGCCAGCGCCAAGCCCAGTCGAACTCGCTGATTAATATGCTGTCCTGCTCGTAACTTTGGCTCATGGCGGCGGTGATTTCGCGATAGGGTCCGTTGCTTGGCTGTACGAATAGGTGCTGCGGTGCCATCACATAGAGCAAGAGCAGCATGATGCCGCCGGCTTGGGCGGGCAAGGCGCGCAAACCCAGCGCCATCAATAGCGCTATCAGCATGACAATGGACTGCAAACCGCGCGCGTTCAGGCTGCCGTAAACCGAATTTGCCAAGCCAGCCGCCAGCAGCGTAGCGAGCAGCAAGGTCAAGGGAAAGAGCAGATTCCAATGCGCCCGCCAGCGCAATGGCGAGAATGCGTCGCCGCTTAGACCGCGCCGCCGCAGCAGCCTCGGCGCGAACAAGCTGAGCAGGAGCAGGAATCCAAAAATTATCTCGGGGATAAAGCGCAGCCGCTGGTATAGCTCCGCCGGCTGATCAACATAGTAGCCGCCGGAAAAAGGACCTAACATGACGCCAAGCAGTGGAATTATCCAAGCGGAAAAAGACAGCGCGATGAATAACCACATCAACAAAGAATTCACATAGACGCGCCGCCGCGCCTGATGAAAAAGGAGCAGAAAAACCGCGTGGGCGACAAAAATGTAGAAGGCGAAAAAATGAGTATAGACCGCCGCCATGCCCAAGACGACATAGCAGATCATGCCTATCGAGCTTGGTTTGACGAGCCAGCGGTAAAATGCCAGGTGCAAGGCAGTGGTCAAGGCGACCAGCATGGCATAGGGGCGGAATTCGTACATGCCGTTGGCTGCGAAGCCATAGACGCCCAGCAGCGCCACCGCGTAAAACGCGGCTCTGCGATCGATTAGCTGCCTGCCCAGCAGGAAGAGCAGCGCGTATGTCAGCAGGTTGAGCAATTGCGATGACCAGCGCGTTATTGCTTCCGCTGGACCGAATAGATCCACCCACAAGTCAGCGAAAAGGCGCCAGCCTGGCGGATGCACATCGCCAGCCATCCACTGCACAATCTCCGGCGGCGATTTGTTCAGGGCGGCATGAATCGAGTTTATTTCGTCTTCACGATAGTTGCGCTGCCCATATAATTGCGTGTGCAAGACCGTGATAAACAGCGCCAGCAGCGCCATTGCCAATACGCTTTTGGCAGCCGCAACCCGCTCATTTGTCATATCAGCGCCGCCCAAATCTCTAGGCTGTCTTGGCTGGATATGCCTTTAGTCTAGCACTATTACGAAGGGACTGCTATTTGCTCGCGCCAAAGCAGCAAATCGAGCTTGTCTTGCAGTTCCCGCAGCAACTCTAGCAAGCGGCTTTGCCAGCTATCTTGGTGGGCGGCGAAGCGCAGGTCCGTGCGTGTAACATCGACGTCGCTGCCGAGGGCGAATGACAATAGACTGCGGTTGATTTTTGCGAGGTAGGGCAGCCTGATTTGTACTACGCCGCGCGGCATACTGACATGGCTCGCGTGAATGGTCTGTGCCAGCGCCTTGACTTCAATCTGATACATCAGTCCCTCAACCGCGGCTGGCAGCTTGCCAAAGCGGTCAATCAACTCGTCTCGCATCGCTTCCACATCCTCGACGCTTTGCATGTTGCCGATGCGGCGATAGAGCTGCAAGCGCAGCGCCATCTCGGGTATCCAATCAGTCGGGATGTAGGCTGGCAAGGGCAAATCAATCACGATGCGTTCGCGGGATGAGGCGGGAGCCGCTAGTGCGCCGCCGTCCTCCGTGTCGCTTTTCTGGTCATTCACCGCTTGTTTAAGCATATCTGTATAGAGGTGCAAACCGACGCTTTCGATATTGCCCGATTGCCGTGTACTGAGAATGTCGCCGCTGCCGCGCAGCTCCAAGTCTCTGATGGCGACCTGGAAGCCCGCGCCTAGTTGGGTATTTTCGGAAAGCGTTTCCAGCCGCTCGCGCGCTTCTTGCGTCAGCGCGCCGGGCGAGTGGAAGAAGTAGGCGTATGCTTGCTGCGCCGAGCGCCCTACCCGACCGCGCAGCTGATATAGCTGCGCCATGCCAAAATAATCGGCGCGATCGACGATTAAGGTATTGACCCGCGGCATGTCGATGCCGTTTTCGATAATTGAGGTCGAAATCAGAATATCGTATTCCCCGCGCGCGAATGCCGCCATCACTTTTTCCAAATCGCGCGCGGGCATCTGTCCATGCGCGATGGCAAGGGTCGCTTCGGGAACGATTCTTTCGATACGGTTGCGGATGATGTGGATGGATTTAACGCGATTGTGCACAACAAAGATTTGTCCGCCCCGTTCTAATTCGCGCATGATTGCCAGGCGCGCCAGCTTGTCATCCCAGGACCCAACTTGCGTGATAACCGGCAGCCGCTCTTCGGGCGCGCTTTGGATCATGCTGATGTCGCGAATGCCGCTTAAGCTGAGGTAGAGCGTGCGCGGTATCGGTGTTGCAGTCAGTGTCAAAATGTCGATGCGCGCGCGCAGCTTTTTGAAATGCTCTTTATGCTTGACGCCAAATCGCTGCTCTTCGTCAATTATCATCAAACCAAGCGCTTTGAACTTGATATCCGCGGACAGCAGGCGGTGCGTGCCGATTATGATGTCGACCGCGCCGCTGGCTAGTTCTTTGATGATTGCGCTTTGCTGCGCTTTGTTGCGGAATCGCGACAACATCTCGACCTTGACCGGGAAGGCAGCCAAGCGCTTCTTGAAGTTGTCATGATGCTGTTGGGCGAGTACTGTGGTTGGGACGAGCACGGCTACTTGCATGCCGTCTTGCACAGCTTTGAAGGCGGCGCGCAAGGCGACTTCGGTTTTGCCAAAACCGACATCACCGCAGATAAGTCGGTCCATGGGCTTGTAACTCTGCATATCCGACTTGACCTCTTGAATCACGCGCGTTTGATCTTCGGTCTCGACAAAGGCGAAGTTCGCTTCCATCTCGTGCTGCCAGTCGCTGTCCGAGCTGTAGGCATAACCTTGGGCGCTGGCGCGGGCGCGGTAAATTGCCAGCAAATCTTTCGCTTCTTGCTCGGCGTTGCGGCGCGCCTTTTCGCGCGTTTTCAGCCATTGCTCGGATTTGCCCAGCTTGTTGAGCTTGGGCGGTTTCTCGTCCGCGCCCACATAGCGCGAAAGGCGATCGGCTTGGTGGATTGGCACATACAAGGTATCTGTGCCATGATACTCGACCAGCAGGAATTCGCGCTTGGTGGTATTCACTTTGCGATGGCGCATGCCCATGAACTTGCCAATGCCATAATCAATGTGCACGACATGAGTGCCTTCCGCCCAATCCATGTAATCGGTTTCCGGCGTCTTGCCCGCTCGGCGGGCATTTGTCTCGCGCCGCCGTCTTGGCTCGGGCCGCGTCCAGCCGAAGATTTCGGCATCCGTCACAAAGTGAAGCGCGCCATCTTTGCTTGGCAAGGACCAGCCTTCCGCCATCGAGCCGCGCACAAAATGCAATGCGCCTGCCGCGGGCGCTGCCACGATTGACTGCGTTTTGGGTATGAAGGTGGAGGCGTCTTGCTCGTACCAGAGGTTCTCCAGCCGTTCAACTTGCTCGGTAACAATCACGACTCGGTCGCCGCGATTGCGACACTGCCGCGCTTGGTTCAACATGCTGCGCAACTGTCCGCCAAAGCGATTGCCGGGATGAAACAGACTAGCTTCACCATCAATTTGTAGGTTGGACAAATCAATGCTGGGCAAAGAACTAATCTGCCGTTGCATGCTGTCCCAAGGCAGGTAGGGTTTTGGATGCTTCGCGGCGATTTGATAGGAATTCAGGGCGTCGGCGCGGTTTGCTTGCGCGCGCGCCGCAAGGTCGTCAACTGCCGCTTGCATATCAGCCGCGTTTTCTATGAGAATCAGACTGTTCTCGGGCAGATAATCTAGCAGGCAGGCAGGTTGTTCATAGGCGTAAGGCAGATAGTGTTCCAAGAATGGAAATGTCATGCCTGCTTTCATAGACTTTATATCGGAAAGCGCGCTGGATTGTTCCGCGCCGTCCGTTTCGGGCTTCTGATTCGCTTGAATTAGGAATTCTGCGACGGGTGTCATCAAGCGCGGCAATGCTTCCCGCGCCGGCGCGATAGCGACTGCGCGCAGCCGTCCGATACTGCGCTGATCCTTGGGCTCAAATTGTCGCAGGCTATCGATTTCATCATCGAAGAACTCGATGCGCACGGGGTACTCCGCCGCCAGCGGAAAAATATCCAAGATTCCGCCGCGGCGGCTGAATGTGCCTGGTTCGATGACAATCGTGGCTGGCTCGTAGCCCATGCCAATCCAGGCGCGAATCAAGGCGTCAAGGCTGTGGACTTCGCCGACGGCAATTTCCTGAGTCTCGTTTGCAAATATGGCGTGCGGCATGGTAACTTGCATCAGGGCGCGCGCCGATGCCACGATGATCGGAGGCTGGGCAGCCAGACCGCGCTGCAGAGCGCTCAGCGTCGCAATCCGATTGCGGATTACTGGCGCGTCCCAGGGCGCGCGGTCATAAAAGAGCGCGGAAGGCTCGGCAAATCGATGCAGGCGGTCTGGCTTGTCAAGCCAGACTGGCAACTGCTCGCTGACGTTATAGGCGCGGCGTACTTCTGGCGTCAGATAAACCAGCGGACCTTGCCAATCGGCAGCTAGCGCCGCCAATACATAGGGTCGCGCCGAGCGTACCACATTGAGCGCCGCGCTGGTGGGCGCGCGCCTCAAGTCTTGCAAAAGCGCTTGATAGGCTGGGCTTTGACGCAGAATATCCAACAGACCGGCGAGATAAATCGACATGCGCGACCTTGCTTGAATTGTCATTCGTGCGGGATGGCGCAGTATAGCAGAGACTTGAGCGGCGGACTAGATTCCGTCGCCGATAATAGCAGCAGTCGCAGCAGTATTTTAGTAAGCGCCGCGGGGCGCACAGGATTACGCACCCAATTTCATGGGCGCGCCAAGGCCGCTGTCATGTCCGGTTGCGCCGCCAAATTGAGCGCCTCGCGATTCAACTCATTTGGATACTTCGTCATGCCATTCCCCCTTCATTCTGGACTGATTATATTGGACAAGTTGGCTGCCCACAAAACGGGGCAAGATCAACGCGGCGCGGCTATGAATCGGACGGAATTGGCATATAATTCGACCATCTGACTGCCCACACAAGAGAAAGGTCCGCCGATGCACGTTTATCTCATCCGCCACGCGCAATCTGAAAATAATATCCTAACCGAAGAAACCTATCGCCGCCGCAAGGTCGACCCAGCGCTGACTGAATTGGGCTTTCGTCAGCGAGATTTCCTCGCCGACTTCTTGGCAAAGGGGATAGACGCGCAGCACGAGCGCTTCAAAATCACGCAATTATATACCAGCGCCATGTACCGCTCGCTGTTGACCGCGCAGCCGATCGCTGCCCGTCTAAAGCTGAAGCCGCAAGTCTGGCTAGAGCTACATGAAAAAGGCGGGATGTTCCTGCGGCGCAATGGCATGACAAGTGGCTTCACAGGCATGAAGCGCTCGGCGATTCAATCAGCGTTCCCCGACTATGCGCTGCCAAATACGCTTACCGAGAATGGCTGGTATGATACCGAATTGGGTATGGAACCAGAGACGCACAGCCTCTTCCGCGCCATAAAAGTCGCCGAATCGCTGCGGAAGCGCGGGCATCAAGACGAAGTCATCGCCTTAATCTCGCATGGCGGCTTCCTCGATATTTTGCTCAAGGCGATATTTGATCAGCTGCCGTCCCGCCCCTACACCATGCGCTACTTCCATGACAACACCGCAATCACGCGCATCAATTATCAGGGTTCGCGGCCGACTCTTCATTACATGAACCGCGTGGAACACTTGCCGCCGGATTTGCGCAGCTATTGACCGCGCGCAACGAGAGATGATTAGTATGGAGATGAGCATGATACCGAAGACGCTCGTTGGAAAGGTCGCGCTGGTCACCGGGGGCGGTGGCGGTATCGGCAGCGCGATATGCCGGCGCTTTGCGGCGGCAGGTGCCCATGTCATCATCACCTACCGCAGCGACCAAGCCAAAGCGCTGGCGGTGGCGGGGAGCCTGGCGGGCGACAATCATCTGACGCTGCCTGCGCCGGTGGAAGATGAAGCCGCCTTAAGGCGCTTAGCGGACACTGTGCAAGCGCGTTATGGTCAGCTTGACATCCTGGTGAACAACGCCGGCATTACCGCGCCGGTGCCGCATGAGGACCTCGACGGGCTAGACGACGAGCTGATCGACCGCATCTTCCGCGTCAATTGGCGCGGTGCCTTCGCGTCGATTCGGGCGCTGAAAGCGCTTCTGATGGCAGGCGATGGCGGGGTGGTGGTCAACATTTCGTCAATTGCCGGGCGCACCGGCGTCGGCAGCAATGTGGCTTATTGCGCCAGCAAAGCGGCAATGGACAGCATGACGCGCTCGCTTGCCCGCGCCCTAGCGCCGCAAATTCGCGTGCTGTCGGTATCGCCGGGTTTTGTTAATGGCGACTATGCGCGCCGCATGCCAGGCGCGCTGCTGGCAGAGCAGGCAGCCAAGACGCCATTAGCGCGCATCGCCGAGGCGGAAGATGTCGCGGAGGCGGTTTATGCCGCCGTCGCCCATCTGCGTTTCAGCACCGGTGACATCATTCCGGTTGATGGCGGTCGGCCTTTGGGTTGATCGGGTTGATACAAACGAATCGCTGCATATATTGACGCGACCGCCGACATTGCGGGTCAATCACCCACGATTTTGCATACATTTCATGGGCGAGCCAAGGCTCGCGCCTACAACTCGTCAGATTGATGTTAAATTCGACAGTTATGGATATTGATGCAATTGTCTCGCAATGGATACACCGCCATTTCTTGCTTGCATTTGCATCTTAAATATAATGCAGTTAAGCGCTGGCGATGCATTCATGCCAGCCACAAGTGCCGGAGACTAAGCCATGAAATACATAGTTCTTTTGCTGATTTGCCTGTTAAGCGCGCCGACCGTATTGGCGCACGGCGACGAGACACATGACAATGACGACGCCGAGACGGCTGATTTCAGCGCCGTCGCTGTGCCAGAAAACCCTAGCTATCAGCAGCATGTTCGCCCCATCCTGGAAGCGAATTGCGTCAGCTGCCATGCCGAGGACCAGATCGCCGCATACGCGCCATTAACAAGCCAAGATGACGTGATGATGTTCGCCGATGATATCGCGTTCCATGTCTCGGCGCGTCTGATGCCGCCCTGGATGCCTTCTTCATTGAACATCCCCTTGAAAAAGGACCGCAGCCTCAGCGCAGAGGAAATCGCAATCATCATTGCCTGGGCAGAAGGCGGCGCTGAAGCCGGCAACAAAGCGGATTACCAAGCCCCAGCAGCCACAAACGCCTTCCCCGAGCTGCGCGCCGATTTGACGCTGCAACTCGACGAGCCTTATGCGCCCGACGAAAATGCGCAAGACGACTACCGCTGTTTCGCCTTCCCGCTAGAGATGGATGCGCCGCAGTTCATCACCGCTTATGAATTCATGCCTGACGTGGCAGAGATGGCGCATCATGGCATTGTCTACCTGCTCGACGAGGCATTGAGTCCAGAAATTGAAGCGCGCGATTACGAAGATGGCCGCCCCGGTTGGTCCTGCTATGGCGGCGTCGGTTTGTCCAAAGGCGGCGATATCATCGCCACCTGGACGCCCGGCACCTTCGCCGTCCGCTACCCGGCTGGCACGGGTTATCGCGTCAAGCCGGGCGAGATTATCGTCGTGCAGATGCACTACAATTTGTGGACGACGCGCGCGCCCGATCAAACGCGGGTCGCGCTGGAATTAGAACCCGATTCCAGCGGGCTTGATGAACTGATGACGCTGCCCCTTAGCGCGCCGGTCGAAATCCCCTGCCCCAGCGATGTCGAGGGTCCGCAGTGTCAGCGTGAAAACGCCATCAAGCGCATCGCCGAGCTCTATGGCGAAAGGCAGTCGCGGCTGCCGGACAAGCGTTTGAAAGATTGCCGTCAGACCCTGGACGATTATGCCAATAACACGGGCGAAAATGCCGCGACCTATTGCGATTTCCCGTCGCCTTTCCCCTTTAGCGTAAGGGTCTACGGCGTATTGGGCCACATGCACGAACTGGGGCGCAGCTTCCGCATGGAGCTCAACCCTGGACGAGACGATGCCATCATGCTGCTGGACATCCCGCGCTGGGACTTCCATTGGCAGGATCGTTATCAATTCGTCGAACCGGTGCTGGTCAACTTCGGGTCGGTCTTGCGCATGAGCTGTAGCTGGGACAATCGGCTTTCTGATAATCCGCGCTATGTCGTTTGGGGCGAGGGCACAGCCGACGAAATGTGCTTCGGCACGTTGGTGGTCAAGAAGCCCTAGTTTACGAGTTCCGCGGCGCTAGTTGCCAAACAGATTCATCATATAATCGGTGGAGATGCCTTGGCTTTCTAGGTGCGCCTTGAGCTTGCGCCGCGCGTCGTGGATGAGCTTGTAAAGCGCGTTGCGGTTGCTGCCCATGCGCTCTGCCAATACGTCCATGGGGATGCCCTTCAGTGCGACGGCGACCAGCGCCTGGTACTGCCGTTCAGTCAGGGATTCTTTCAGCGCCAGCTCGATTTTCTCGAGCACATCGTCGCGCTCGGCTGTTTTTTCCGGCGACGGCGGTGCCTGGACTAAGCGAGTCGCTGTTGGCAGCAATTCGCCATCCGCTGTCAATTCGTCTAAGCTGAAATCTTTGTAACGCGCGCGGCGCAAATCACTGATGGCGAGGCGAACCGCAATTTTGTTCGCCCAGGTTGTGAAGCGGCTTTCGCCGCGAAAATTGTCTAGGTTGTCTATCACGCGCAAGGTCGCGTCTTGCGCCAGGTCCTCCGCCATTTGCGCCAATTCCTGCGCAGCCATTCCGCGCAGGTCGCTGCGGTCCTGGCTGAGGTAGAAGTAGATGCTGCGCTGCAGACGATTGCGCAGTTCTTCCAGCGCCTCAGTTTGCGCGGCGTCTCCCGCTCCGCGCAGTTCCGCGACCCATTGCTCGTTTGTGCGCGTCGTCATACAATACCTGCCCATGATAGTCGCGCTCATAATAGCGGAATATCTTTGTATATTCAGCGGCAGAAAGGTGAATTATGCGCGATTCAATTTCGTAAATGCCATTATTTTGCAAATAGCCCGCGGGCAAAACCTAGGGATTTATCACCTTTTTCCGCGCAAGTGGGTCTATATTAGTAGTGAAGAGTAATGAGAAATTAGTATTGATGAGGCGCAATAACGTCAGCAGCTATCGAGAACGGAGTCTCAACTATGGGCAAACGACCCAATCCGCCCCGTCATGTAACGGAAAGCGGCAAGGAGAATAAGAAAAATCAGGGCGACAAAAAGCCTCCCTTTGGCAACACCAATGTGCAGCGTATGTGGGTCATCTTTGGCATTGTTGTGCTGGTCATGTTCCTGCTTATATTCAACGGGCGCGGGGGAGCCGACTTGGCCAACAGCCTGCCCCTCAACGAGTTGGCATCGCATATACGGCAGGGACGCGTCGAGCGCATCGTAGAACGTGGCGGGCACGATCTCTTTGTCACCTACACCGATGGCACGACGCAAACCGCATATAAGGATGCGGCATCCAGCTTCTACGATTTGATGAACGCCCTGGATGTCTCTGGCGCAGCTTTGGAAAACTTGACCTATGTCGCGCAGCCGGGCGACAATTCGCAGCAGATAATCTTCCAGATATTGCTTGGTGTGGTGCCGATTCTGATTATCGTTTGGTTCTTGTGGCGCATGATGCATTCGATGCGCAGCGGACAGGACCAGGCGATGAGTTTTGGACGCAGCAAGCCCCGGGTCTCGCGCGATGTGGAACGCCCACAAGTCACATTCACTAATGTAGCCGGCGCGGAAGAAGCCAAAGAAGACCTGCAAGAGATTGTCGAGTTTTTGAAGGAGCCCGAAAAGTTCATTCGGCTGGGCGCGCGCGTCCCCAAGGGCGTGCTGATGGTTGGCCCACCCGGCACCGGCAAGACCTTGATGGCGCGGGCGGTCGCGGGCGAAGCGGAAGTGCCCTTTTTCAGCATATCTGGTTCGGAATTCGTCGAAATGTTCGTCGGCGTGGGCGCAAGCCGCGTCCGCGACCTGTTCGAGCGCGCCAAAGCCGAAGCGCCCGCCATCATCTTCGTTGACGAGATTGACGCCGTCGGCCGGCGTCGCGGTGCTGGCTTGGGCGGCGGGCACGACGAACGCGAACAAACCTTGAACCAGATACTGGTCGAGATGGACGGATTCGACAACGATACCAACATCATCATCATCGCCGCGACCAATCGTCCCGATATCCTGGATCCGGCGCTGCTGCGCCCGGGCCGCTTCGACCGCAAAGTGGTCATGGACAACCCTGATGTCAAGGGGCGTCAGGAGATTTTGAAGGTACATTCGCGCGGCAAGCCATTTGGCGCGGATATCGACCTAGAAGCAATAGCCAAGATCACGGCCGGTTTCTCGGGCGCGGACCTGGAGAATCTGGTGAATGAAGCGGCGATCCTAGCCGCCCGCCGCAACCGATCGAACATCAGCATGAGCGAGATGCAAGAATCCATGGAGCGCGTGGTAATGGGACCCGAGCGCCGCAGCCGGGTCATCACGCCGGAAGAAAAAGTCAAAGTCGCCTATCACGAAGCGGGGCACGCCCTGCTCTTCCATCTACTGGAAAATACCAGCCCGGTGCACAAAATCACGATCGTTTCGCGCGGACGCGCCGGCGGCTATGTGATGCCCCTGCCCTCTGGCGATGACATGCTGGTCACGCGCGAGAAATTCGAGGACGACATTGTGGCTGCCATGGGCGGGCGCGCCGCGGAAGAGATTATCTTCAACCAGTTCACCACCGGTGCCAGCAACGACTTGCAGCAAGCCACGCGCATGGCGCGCGCCATGGTAACGCAATTCGGCATGAGCGACTTGCTGGGTCCGCGCTCTTATGGCAATGGCCAGGGCGCTGTCTTCTTGGGGCGAGAGATCTCCGAACAGCGCGATTACAGCGAGCATTACGCGCAGCAAATTGACGATGAGGTCAAGCGCATACTGCAGGCGGCTTATCAGCGGGCGAAAGACATCTTGCTAGACAGGCGCGGCAAGATGGAAGACCTGGTCGAGATCCTCATCGAGCGCGAGACGCTCAACGCGGATGAGTTCGTCGCGATTGTGGATGGTCCGGCTGCCGTCGCGCCAATGATGTAAACTGAAAGAAATAGTATTGTCGAAAAAGGGCGAGCCGGCGGCTCGCCCTTTTTTGAGTGTTCAATCCCCCTTTCGCTGTTGCCTGCAAGCTGATAGAATTTCTGTTCGGTTAAAGACTCATGCTGCAATACTACGATTGTCCAACCCTATAGACGGAGCAACCATTGGCACAGCACCTTCCTAGAAACGAAAAGTACCAGTATGACGTTTTTCTTTCTCATGCATCTGAAGACAAGGATGAAGTGGCGCGGCCGCTTGCACTACAGCTACAAGAACGACAGCTACGAGTCTGGTACGACGAATTTGAGTTTAGAATCGGTGACAACATAGTTGAAAAACTGAACAAGGGGATCAATTTGAGTCGCTTTGGAATCTTGATCTTGTCCAAGTCCTTTGTTGACGTCGCAAAACAATGGACTAAGCATGAGCTTGACACATTAGAAAGTCTCTATGTGACAGAGGACAGGGTCATGTTTCCGATCTGGCACAATATCTCTGTGAAGGAGATAAGGGCCTTCCGCGCCTCATTAGCAATCATTTTTGCCCGTAGCACTGCAACTCACACGGTTGAGGAAATTGCCAAAGAGATCCATGAGGTAATCTTGGATTTGGACAAAGTAGAATCTGAGACCGGGTGAGTTAAGCCGCCATTGTTGGCCGGCTTGTGCATTGAGCCATTGGTGTTTCTCAAACTTCGCCACGGCAGGAATTCGACCGAAGGTGTGCTATACTAATGTCACACAGAACCAATTTGAGGTAAATGTCTGTGCAATTTATTAAACATGATTTAGGAAACAGATCAGGTGGCGAAGTCGTCGAAGTCATCCTGAAAGGCAACGCCGCAAACGTGCGGTTGATGGACAGTTCAAACTTCCAGAGTTATCGTAGCGGTCGACGTCATAGGTATATTGGCAGCCATGCTAAGCGTTCCCCAGTGCGGTTGCAGATTCCTAGGTCTGGGCATTGGTACGTTGCTGTCGATATGGGCGGATACAAAGGCAAAGTGAGTTCCAGCGTACGCATGCTGCCGGGCAAATTGCGTCCATTCGTCGACAAGCCACTTTCTACAATCCCCACTCTGGTTAGGAATGAAAGCGACGTTGAATACGATGTCTTTATATCGTATGCTTCGGAAGATAAAGACGACGTAGTTGCTCCGCTCGCCGATGCGCTTCGCGCTGGTGGGCTTTCGATATGGTTTGACGACTTTAAACTTGGAATCGGCGACAGCCTGCGTCAGAGAATCGACAAGGGAATTGCTTCCAGCCGCTTCGCAATAGTCGTGTTATCCAAAACCTTCTTCAACAAAGGCTGGCCTAATTACGAACTCGACGGGCTAGTAACAAAGGCAGTGGACGGCGACCAAGTTATACTACCAATTTGGCACGATATAACCAAGGATGAAGTGGTCTCCTATAGTCCACCACTTGCTGACAAGATTGCCAGAAACACCACCACACAGACGATTGAAGAAATAGCAGACGAGATTATAGAACTTGTTCAGGGTGTACCGGTAGAGATTTAGAGCCTCGCCAAGTCTGCTAAGGACCTGTACTCAGCAAAATGGCGATAGCGTATGTTTCTCTACTACGTCACCCGGTGACAACTCACATAGTGAGCGGGGCGCACCTCTATCAGAGGTGGATCCGGCTCTTGATGACACAGATCAAAGACCACCGGGCAGCGGGTATTGAAGTTGCAGCCGGTCGGCGGATTGGCCGGGTTGGGCAGGTCTCCAGAGATGATAATGCGCTGGCGCGTCTCTTCAAGCGCAGGATCCGGCACCGGTACTGCGGATAGCAGCGCCTGGGTATAGGGGTGCTGCGGATTGTCGTAAACTTCATCGACGGGACCCAACTCAACAATCTTGCCCAGGTACATCACGGCAACGCGATCGCAAATATGCCGCACCATGCTCAAATCATGCGCGATGAAGAGATAAGTCAAGCCTAGCTCGTCTTGCAGTTCTTCCATCAAGTTGACTACTTGTGCCTGAATCGATACATCCAGCGCCGAAATTGGCTCGTCGGCGACGATGAAGCTCGGCTCGAGCGCTAGCGCGCGCGCGATGCCGATGCGCTGCCGCTGCCCGCCAGAAAATTCGTGAGGATAGCGATTGATGAAATAAGGGTTGAGCCCAACTCGTTCCATCAGCGCTTCGACAAATTGCTGGCGTTCTTTTTTGTTGCTGTAAATCTTGTGGATTTGCAAAGGTTCGCTGACGATGCTGCCGACGGTCATGCGCGGATTCAAGGAAGCGAAGGGGTCTTGAAAGATAATCTGCATCCGCCGGCGCATCTGCCGCAATTCATTGCCAGCCATCGTAGACAGTTCTTGTCCTTCAAATACGACGCTGCCTTCCGTGGGGCGGTACAACTGCAGAATCGTGCGCCCGGTCGTGCTCTTGCCGCAGCCCGATTCGCCCACCAGCCCGAGCGTTTCCCCACGAACGACATTAAAGCTGATGCCATCCACCGCGCGCACCGCACCAACCTGCCGCTGGAAAACGATGCCGGAGGAAATCGGGAAGTGCTTCTTTAGATTGTGGACCTCGAGGATATAGTCGTCGTCGCGTTTATCTTTGTCCATTGTCATGGTCATCGCTTCACTAGACATTTTGCGCTACCCCCTCGCGGATGTCTGCCCAACAAGACTTAAAGTGCGTGCCATCGCCATTAGAACCGGGTGCCAATTCGAGCGGCGGCCGCTCGTTCCAACATCTTTCCAACTCGAGTTGCTCGCGAATATCGCAGCGAGCGGCAAAGGGACAGCCGTCTGGTTCATTGCGCATATCTGGTGGCGAGCCTTCGATCTGAATCAGCTTTTCTTCGCCGCTGGAATCCAAACGCGGCAGCGAGCCCAACAAGCCGACCGTATAGGGATGGCGCGAATCGCCAAAAACTTCGTGCGAGGAGCCTGATTCCATAATGCGCCCGCCGTACATCACCTGGATGCGATCGGCGATACCGGCGACCACACCCAGATCATGCGTGATCCAGATCATCGCCATATTAAATTCGTCTTTCAGTTGTTTGACCAACTCGATTATCTGCGCCTGGATGGTTACATCCAGCGCGGTGGTGGGTTCGTCGGCAATCAACAGCTTGGGATTGCAGGACAAGCCCATGGCGATCATCACACGCTGGCGCATCCCGCCGGAAAATTGATGCGGGTAGTCATCGAGCCGGCGATAGGCGTCGGGAATGCCAACCATATCAAGCAAGTCGGCGGCGCGTTTGCGCGACTGCGAAGTATTCATGCCCTCGTGCAACTTCAATGATTCCGTAATCTGCGTGCCAATAGTCAATACAGGATTCAAGGAAGTCATCGGGTCTTGGAATATCATGGCTATTTCTTTGCCGCGAATGAGCCGCATTTGATCCGGTTTGAGCTGCAGCAAATCTCTACCCTCAAAGTTGACCGTGCCCGATTCAACTTTGCCTGGCGGGCTGGGTATCAAGCCCATAACAGCCAGAGAACTGACACTTTTGCCGCTGCCGCTTTCGCCGACAATGCCAAGCGTTTCGCCTTCTTCCAGGTCATAGGAAACGCCATTAACCGCATAGACCGTACCTTCTTGTGTATAAAATCGGACAACCAGGTCCTTGACTTCGAGTATGACGCCCAATTTCCTTCCCTCCTCCCGCAACAAAATCTCTATGAAAAAAATATCAGGTCAAGAGAGTTTGTCGAACAAATGCTGCCTCGCAATATGTTGCCATGTAACGATTGGCACAATAATACCAAATATGTTGCGCTTTTACCAATAAATTGAAAATTGCTACGCGAGATTGTCTCTTAGCTTTGCGAGCGATACCAATCGATTGTTTCGCGCAAGCCACTGCGGAAGTCGGTCGTGGCGACGAATCCGAATTCGCGCTCGGCGCGGGAAACATCGAGCTTGCGGCGCGGCTGGCCCTTGGGCTTGCTGGTATCCCAGCGCAATTCGCCACCGTAACCGACTTCCTCAGCGATAATCTCCACCAAATCGCGGATGCTAATCTCGTAGGCGCTGCCCAGGTTGACAGGCGCTGGGCTATTGTACTGTTCAGCCGCCATAACGATGCCGCGCGCCGCGTCGCGCACGAACAAGAACTCGCGCGTTGGCGAACCATCGCCAAAAAGGGTTACGGTTTTGCGACCTTGCTCCAGCGCGGCGACCATTTTGCGGATTACATCGGGGATGACATGCGCCGATTTGGGGTCGAACTTATCGTGCGGACCGTATAAGTTGACGGGGAGCAGATGAATGGCATTATAGCCGTATTCCTGCCGATAGGCTTGGCTTTGGACGAGCAGCATTTTCTTCGCCAAGCCATAGGGCGCGTTGGTCTCTTCCGGGTAGCCCTCCCAAAGATCGTCTTCTTTGAAAGGGATGGGCGCGAATTTAGGGTAACTGCATACCGTGCCGATGCCGACGAATTTGTCCACGTCCGCGCGCCGCGCGCCCTCCAGCAAGAGCGTACCCATCATGATGTTGTCATAGTAGAATAGCCCGGGATGGGCGTGGTTGATGCCGATGCCGCCGGCTGTCGCCGCCAAATGAATCACCATAGTCGTCGCTGGATTATCGGCATAAAGGCGCGCGACGTCCCCTGCCCGCCGCAGGTCGTATTGGGCGCTGCGCGGCACGATGACATCGCCAGCCTGCTTATTTCGCAGTTCTGCGACCACATGCCGACCGAGGAATCCAGCGCCGCCCGTCACAATCACAACCTGGTCTCGCCAGAACGTCTTAGTCATGCCACACCCTCTCACTCGCCCTCTCAAATGAATGGCAGCAGAAGCCCCATAACATCGCCAGTATATCACCTGAATACACCTTTTCATGGCTATATTCTTAGGACGTCGGCGCGCGCTTGATTTATCTGTCGGATTTGCATACACATTTGAGCCGAGCGCTTGTAAGATGGCGTGTATGATTTATCTTCCGAATAATCGAGAAAGGCAATCCCTTGGAACGCACACTGATTATTGTAAAACCGGATGCCATGCAGCGTGGCTTGGCTGGCGCAATCATCAAGCGCTTCGAGCAGCGCGGCTTAAAGCTCATCGGCATGAAGTTGCTGCAGCTTGACCGAGAACTGGCGGAAAAGCACTATGCTGTGCACCGCGAACGGCCGTTTTTTGGCAGGCTGGTGGAGTACATCGTTTCGGCACCGGTGATTGTTTTTGCGCTGGAAGGCAGCGACGCGGTACGCGCCGCGCGCGCGACCATCGGCGCGACCAAGCCGGCGGAAGCGGCGGCAGGCACAATCCGCGGCGACTACGCGCTGGAGATTGGGCGCAACCTGGTGCACGGCTCGGATAGCGCCGAGAACGGAATGATTGAAGTCGCGAATTTTTTCAGCGAGGCTGAGCTCTGCTGTGGCTGGGCACGGGCTGTGGATGGCTGGGTATTTGAGTAGTTGACGAGGAAGAGACATGGCGATTGAGCGGATGCCGATTACGCCAGAGGTCTTGACCTGGGCGCGTGAAAGATTAGGATATTCTATTGAAGCGCTCGCTCAGAAACGTCCGGAGTTCAAGAAAATTGCCGAATGGGAAAAAGGCGACTTAAAGCCAACTTATCGGCAACTAGAATTACTGGCAAAAGAATTGTGGGTATCGGTGGCTATTTTTTTCTTCCCCAAGCCCCCTCTTTTGCCTGACATTGAAGGAACTTTTCGGACTTTAGGGTCAGAGCAATTTGCAGAAATTCCGCCTCGTATTCGCAAACTGCTTTTCAAGGCGCGCGCGTTTCAAGCTGGGCTGGCTGAACTCAATGACGGACGAAATCCTGCGCGTCCATTAATAACCAGGGAATTGCGTTTCACTTCCGACGCCTCGGTCACATCAATAGCCGCCCAAGTACGAGAATTGCTCGGAGTCAGTCTCGCTGATCAATTTTCCTGGTCCGACGATGACACAGCCTTAAAAGCATGGCGCAGAGCATTTTATAACGTCGGCGTCACGGTATTCAAAGATGCCTTTCGTGAGGAAGGTTACTGTGGATTTTGTCTATACGATGAAGAATTTCCGATCATTTATGTAAACAACTCCAAGACCAAAACCCGACAAATCTTTACTTTATTTCACGAGTTGGCGCATTTGCTCTTGGACACCAGTGGGCTAGACATTGATAAAGCATTCCGTCAACCACTGCCCACTGATAAACAACGGACCGAGACGATATGCAATCAACTCGCGGCAGCAATTGTAGTGCCTGAAGACGCTTTCAATCGAGATATTCAAGATCGAGAACTACGAGGCAGTATGGATCCAAAATCCGAAACAACATCCCTTGCCAAGAAGTTCAACGTAAGTCGAGAAGTTATCTTTCGCAAACTTCTCGATCGCAAGCTGGTGTCATCGTCAGAATATGAAGCAGCAAAACATGAGTGGGATAGTCAACGAGCCAGCATTGGACGCGGTGGTGGAGGGAACTTCTATCGAACGAGAATTGCATACCTTGGCGAGGAATATATTAATCTGGCTTTCAAGCGCTTTTATCAGGAGCGCATCGACGAAGAGGAATTGGCAGATTATCTCGCGATCAAGCCAAAGCAAATTGACCAATTGGAAGACACTTTGTTAGAGGTAACGAGGTGATTTACGTTGTTGATACAAGCAGCATTCAGCAAATGTTTGGCTGCTATAGTCGCAAGCGCTTCCCAAGTCTATGGAGAAGGTTCGACGAACTGGTTGACAATGGCGCGATTACATCTATTCGTCACGTCAAACGAGAGATTGAGAATAGAGACAAGCATAATGGTGAGCTGGATTGGGTGAGCAGACACAATGAACTGTTCCCGAACTTGACTGCGGACGAGATACTGTTCCTTCGAGATATATTTGAAGTGCCTCGTTTTCAACATACGGTCCCAAATGAAATTCGAGATGAAAATGCGCCAGCAGATCCCTTTCTTATTGCCAAAGCCAAAGCAATAGAGGGTATGGTCGTCACACAAGAACGAGTACGTGGCAACAGAGTGCGTATCCCAAATATTTGCATACATTTTGATATTCGATACGGAACACTCGACGACTTGATGGCATTGGAAAACTGGTCGTTTTGAATCGGACAACTTGCAACGACAACTCTATGGAAAATGTCACGGAGGATCTAGCCAAAGCCGCGACAGATGCGCCTAAAGACAGGGGCAGTCTTTCCCCACCCCTGCTCCTCTTCCTAACCCTTGCCCTCTTTGGCATATTCACCGCCTTGCTCATCGTCTTCCTCGAAGAGCGCGACCCACCCAAACCCGCGCCGACGTTCAATCCCGCGCCACAGCGCGCCATCATCAACTTCCAAGCGCCCGACTTCGAGCTGCCGCTGCTGGACGGCTTGACGCTGGTCTCGCCAGCAGATTACACCGGACGTCCGCTCTTCCTCAACTTTTGGGCCACCTGGTGCGCGCCTTGCGTCCGCGAGCTGCCGGCGCTGGCGGAATTTGTCGCCACCCACGCTGACCAAGCCGACGGACCTGCCTTGCTAACGATCAACCTAGGCGAGACCGCCGAAGAAATCAGCGGCTTTTTGCAAGAAATCGGCTTGCGCAACCTGCCAATCGCCCTGGACATCAACCAGGTAGTCAAGCGCGACTACGGCGTTCAGAACTTGCCCACGACTTATGTCATCGACGGCGGCGGCATGGTCCGTTATATGAAACTGGGCGAGATGAAATATGAAGAAATGGGACTTTACTTACAGCAGCTGGAGGCTGAATCGTGAAGCCAAAACGCGTACCAGCGAAGCTCGAAACAAGACATAACCCAGTACCCAGCGATGGAGGTGGCAAATGCGCATTGAATTAAGGGACAAGGTCGCGCTTGTTACCGGTTCGGCGCGCCGGGTCGGCCGCGCCATTGCCCTGGAACTGGCGCGGCAAGGCCTAGACATTATGGTGCATTACCATGGCAGCGATGCCAGCGCAGTGCGCGATACCTTGCAAGAGATAAAATCGCTGGGTGTGAAGGCTTTCGCGGCTGGTGCCGACCTCAGCCAAGCCACGGGCGTCGAGCGGCTCTTCAGCGAATTCCAAGAACACTATGACCGCCTTGACATCGTGGTGAATAACGCTGCTGTTTTCCAGCAGCGGGACTTCCTTGAAGTAAGCCTAGAAGATTGGGACCTGACGATGGCGCTCAACTTGCGCGCGCCATTTCTGATTACGCAGCGCGCGGCTGTCATCATGCGCGGACAGCCCGCGCCGGGCGGGACGATCATCAACATCTGCGATACGGGCGTCGACGGACCTTGGCTCAAATACCCGCATCATGGCATCAGCAAATCGGCTTTGTGGATGCTGACGCAGGTCAGCGCGCTCGCGCTCGCGCCACATATTCGTGTCAACGCGATTGTGCCCGGTCCTGTATTGAAGACGGACCGACGGGATATCACTGACGAAGACTGGGCGAAGGTTGCGCAGCGCATTCCGCTGGGACGCACGGGCACGGCCGGCGATGTGGCGCGGGCGGTAATTTACTTGTGCCAGGAAGAATATGCCAGCGGCGCGCTACTTCACCTGAGCGGCGGCGAGCACCTGACCTAAAACGCGTCGCGCCGCACACGGCGGAAACCAGCGCCATAAGCGGCATGCCCCATGCCAATCACCATGAAGGCTTTGGGGTCTACGCTGCCGACCGCTTCTTTCAACTCCCGCACCTGCGACCGACCAACTGTGATATAGAGCATGGTACGTTCCGCGCCCGTGTACCTGCCTTTGATAGCCCAACTGGTTGCGCCGCGCTGCAAGTTAGAAAAGATCAGCGCCGAGATTTCGTCGGGCTTGTCGGTGATTATCATGGCTGTGCGGATGACGCTTGGTCCCTCCATGACATAATCGGTGGCCATGCCGGCGATGAAGAGCGCGGTCGCCGTGTATAAAGCGCCTTCCCAGCTGTACACCAGACCAGTCCCGATTAGGATGATGACGTCAGTACATAAAAATGTCGTACTCATCGGAAAGCCATATCGCCGCTGGAGTATCAGCGCCAGGGTCGACGTGCCGCCGAGCGTCGCGCCCGAGCGGAAAACCAAGCCGACACCGACGCCGCCCAGCAGCCCGCCAAACAAAGCGTTAAGCATGCGGTCATCGCTGATGCCTTCCCGCGGCACCATCGGGCTGAGCAAGTCAATCATCAGCGATAGGACGGCGGTAATCAACAGCGTTCGCAGTATAAGGCGCGACCCGCCAGGAAGCAATTTGTAGGCAAGCGCCTGAATCGGGATATTCAAGACAAAGATCATCAGACCAATTGGCGTAGCGAAGAGCTCATTGAGCAGCGTGGACGCGCCAGCAAGGCCGCCTGGGGCGATATCCAGCGGCTGCAAAAAGACGATAAGCGATAGCGACGCCGCGATGACGCCGATGAATATCAGAACATAGCGAAAAACAATATCGCGAAGCCTTGCCAACATGGACTGCTCTCCTCACTAAGAACGGGGCAAGATCACGCGAACCTGCCAAGGAGCATTATCTTGCCTCCATTATACCCCTGCGCCATACCCCTGCGCCGCCTTCCGCCGGACGCCAACGGGCATTCGCATCAGGGCAATCGGTTCAATTTTCTCACCACATAGACACCGAGAGTCGCGTAGGGCGCGTAGGGCGCGTGGGGCGCGTGGACACAGCCCTTCGACACAGCCCTTCGACACCGCCCTGCGACAATGACCGCCAACACCGAGATTTATCCGAAAAATACCAATAAAGGTCGTAATGTAGGGGCGATTCTGCACCCAATTTCATGGGCGAGCCAAGGCTCGCACCTACAATTCATCAGTTTGATGTAAATTCGTCATTTATGGATTTTGAAGCGATTACCCTGGGCTCTCCTAAAGAAATTGAAATGCGCCCATAGGACAGTACCCGCGGGCTGTGTCGGCGCGCCCTAGGTGCGCCTCGATAGAACAAATAATTTGATGCGATTGCTCTGATTGCTCTGAATATAGGCTAATTCGATAGAAGCGCCGTATTGAGCTATGTTATACTGACGACGCTAATCGATAGCGCATATCGTAGCAATTGGAGTTGATTCGCCTATGCCATTAGTTGCGCATTCATCCTTGCCCAGCTTTGACCGTTTGAAGGCGCGCGGGCAAGAAGTGCTGGCGCTTGACCGCGCTTTGACCCAAGATATCCGAGAACTGCATATCGGCTTGCTCAACATGATGCCGGACGCCGCCCTAGAAATTACCGAGCGCCAGTTTATGCGTCTGGTTGGCAACAGCAACCAAATCGCGCAGTTTTATGTGCATGTCTTTTCCGTGCCCGGTTTGCAGCGCAACCCAGAAACCGAAGCCTATATCAAGAAGCACTATACAAATTTCGAGCAAGTCAAAAAAGATGGGCTGGACGCCCTGATAATCACGGGTGCCAATGTCGCCAACCCCAGCCTCGACCAAGAGGATTTTTGGCAGCCCTTGACCGAAGTCATCGAGTGGGCGCGCGTCAATGTAACCTCGACCCTGTGTTCTTGCTTGGCGACCCATGCCCTTATGAAGTACTTTTATCAGATTGATCGCGTCAAGCGCGAGAGTAAAAAATGGGGCGTCTTCGAGCATCGCGTCACGCAGCCGGCACATCCGCTGCTGCGCGAGATCAATACGCGCTTTGACGTGCCGCATTCGCGCTGGAATACCATCCCGCGCGAGCAAATCGAACAAGCGGGCTTGAGCCTGCTTATCCAAAGTTTTGATGGCGAGTTCCACATGGCTGTCAGCCCCGACCAATTGCGGATTGTCTATTTCCAGGGGCATCCCGAATATGACATCAACAGCCTGCTCAAAGAGTATAAGCGCGATTTGGCGCTTTACTTCGCCGGCAAGAGCGAACAGCCGCCTTACCCGGAGAATTATTTCCCGCTGGAAGCGCGCGACATCGCCGAACGCTACTTGCGACAAGCGCATTTGGCGCTGGAACGCGGCGATGAACTGCCGCCCTTCCCCGAAGACGCCATCCTGCCTTATCTCGACAATACCTGGGGCGATACCGCCCGCGCGATTTTCAACAACTGGTTGGGCGCAGTCTACCAGCTTACCAATGTCGCCCGTCACCTGCCCTTCGACGACAGTGTCAATCCCGACGACCCCATGGGCATACTCGGATTATAGTTGGCTTTCGCGCCGCGCCTGCAGCGCTGTCGAATGCTTCTATCGAGATAAAACTTACGAAAGAAAACTTTCTGGATGAAACTATCGGAATGAAACTTACGGGATGAAACAAAATTAAATCTGCGGGAGAACCATCATGCCATTGCTAACAGCGGCGGATTACCAACGCTTCCCGACAGTCAAAGCGGATTTCACTTACGCTTATGGCTCGGGCGCGCAGCAGTTCGGCGAATTAACGCTGCCGTCTTCGGATGCGCCGCACCCCGTCATCGTCTTGATTCACGGCGGCGGCTACCGCGAGCTCTATAACCTGCGCCCCTTGGGAACAGTCGTGAAGGCATTGGCGGAATGCGGCTTCGCTGTATGGAACATTGAATACCGCCGTTTTGGCAACGGCGGCGACTTCCCGCAGATGTTCCTGGATGTCGCGGCTGGGACAGATTACCTGCGTCAGTTGGCTGCCGAACACGCGCTGGACCTGAATAAAGTCATCAGCCTGGGGCACTCGGCCGGCGGCCACCTGGCACTATGGCTGGCGGGCAGGAGTCGCATTGAGCCAGAAAACCCCTTATACGCAGAAAAGCCCTTAGCGATACAGGCTGTCTTGGCATTGGCGCCACTGGCGGATGTATCGGGCTCGGATAAGCATGGTTTGTCCAGCGACGCTTTGCTTGCGGTGATGGGTGGCGACCCGCAATCGGCACCAGCCAATTACCGTAATGGCGCGCCCGAAGCGCTGCTGCCGCTGGGACTGCCGCAGACCATCCTGGTTGGCGCGGAAGACAAGGCGATGCTGGTGAATGCGCGCAGTTATGTCGATGCGGCAAGCGCGCGCGGCGACGCGGTTGAGCTTGTGGTCCTGCCGGGGGCGGGACATTTTGAGATTGTCGCGGTGGGCACAGAAGCGTTTGAAGCAACAAAGCAAGCGCTGCTGCGCTTGCGCAGGGCAATCGCATAAAGCGATATTTTATACACCGCGGGTCGCGCGGTGAATATAATATGGATGCGATTGCAGTGAAGGCTTGAGTCAAATTGTTGCGGCTAGCGTCAAGACAAGTTAAATTATATGCAATCATTAATACTTTCTCATTTTTGTGGATGGCTATTATGTTCAAACAGCTAGCGCATGTCTGCATCGCCGCGACCGATTTGGCGCGCAGCGAAGATTTCTACGTGAATCTGCTGGGCATGGAAAAAGCCTTTGACTTCATGCGCGCGGGGCGCAAAATCGGCTTTTATGTCAAAGTCGGCGGCGCGACCTTCCTCGAAGTTTTTGCCCAAAGCGACGCGGCGCAGCTTGAGCGGCCGCTGCTCAAGCACATCTGCCTGGAAGTAGCGGATATGGATGCGGTCTGCGCGCGCTTGGAAGAACAGGGCATTGCGGTCTCTGGCAAGAAATATGGACCAGATCATGCCTGGCAAGCCTGGATAAGCGACCCCAGCGGCCTAAACATCGAACTCATGCAATATACCCAGCGCAGCGCTCAGTTCACTGGCGAAGCGGTTATATTAGACTAATTTGCATGAGGCTGCGGCAGGCTCGCGGCAGTTGCCAAGCCCACCGCGCGGCTTGGAATAAATTGCAAAATTAGGAGAACATACTGTGACAGAGCAATCCGCCGCGGCGGACAGCGTTCACGGTCCACTTCTTGAAGAAGATTATTACTCGCGCACGGTTGTTGTCCCGGTAGGACGCCCCGATACCGCAGTCGAGATGCTGAATTTGGCTGGCAAGATGGTGCACCCCAGCGAAGGGCTGGTCATCGCCTTGGTCATCTCGCTAGGGGATATCGAAGAAGCGAATAAAATCAGCACCGAGCTGAACCAGGTCATCGAGGATTTCCGCAATGCCGACCGCGGTCATCAGGTGGAATTGGTGACCGAAATGGCGGTCAGCGTCTCGCGCGGCATCCTGGATGTAGCGCGGGAGCGCAATGCCGATGTAATCATCCTCGGTGTGCAGCGCTCCATCCAGCAGCAGGTCAAGCTGGGCACGGTGGTGGAAAACGTCATCGCGACCGCGCCCTGCGGCGTTTTGATCTATCGCAGTTCTTTGTCGCCCGAATTCAACCGAGTGGTCATACCCATAGACGGCAGCCTGGCCGCCACAGCCGCCACCAAGCTGGGGCATAGCATGGCACTGCAGCACGAAATCCCGGTGCGGCAGATGAGCGTACAGCACAGCTATCATTATAATCCCGAAAACGAAGCGCTCATCCACGATTATGAATTGCGTTTCCCAGCCGATATCGGTTTTTCAAAAATGATAATCGTCGGGCGCAATCCAGCGCGGGAAATCGTCAGCCGGCTGACAGAAGACGACTTGCTCGTGATTGGATTCTCGCAAAAATCGGACTTCGAGCGCCAAGTAACAAATGACCTAGGCAATCAACTGCTCAATCAAGCGCTGGGACCAGTGATTCTGATTTCACAGATTGAATGGCATCGCGGATTCCGCGGCGCGATTGAGCACGGGCTTGCGCGCATCAATCCGCATTTGACCATGGTCGAGCAGAACGAATTGATCTGGAGCGCGCAGAAAACCGCGCACAGCAATCTCGATTACACGATCATGATAGTGCTGTCGGCGGCGCTGGCGACCCTGGGGCTGTTGACAAACAGCGCCGCGGTTATCATCGGTGCCATGCTGGTCGCGCCTTTGATGTCGCCACTGTCGAGCTTTTCCGTCGGCATGGCGACCGGCATCCTGGAGCTGACGCGGCGCGCCAGCCTGACCTTGGTCCAAGGCGTGAGCCTGGCGCTGCTCATTTCCATCGTGATGGGCATCACCCTGCCCATAGACACGCCCACTGAAGAAATCTTGGCGCGCGGCAGCCCCAACTTGCTGGACGCCGCTATTGCCCTGGTTTCGGGCTGGGTGGCGGCTTATGCCACGGCGCGCAAGGGCATTCCGGCCGCGCTGGCTGGCGTCGCCATCGCCGCCGCGCTGATGCCGCCGCTCTGTACTATCGGCATCGGCATCGCCCTGGGCGACGAGAATCTGGCGCTGGGCGCGTCCCTGCTCTTCCTCGCCAATATCACCTTCATCATCGCCGCGGGTTATATCACCTTTCTCTGGTTGGGCATGCACCCGCGCGGGAACCGCGCCGGCAGCTTTAACCAAACCCGTTCTTGGTGGGTGGTGCTCTGCATCATCACTGTCATCGTAACGGTCTTATTCGCGCGCTTGGGTTCGCGCGCCATTGACGAATCGCATATCCGCGACCGCCTGGAAGCCGATGTCTTCCGCGGCGCGACCGTCGTCGAGTACCAGGTCGTTTCAACGGCACCGATGGGCGTCCAGATGATCGTGCAATCGGAGAAGTCGATTAGTCCCGATGAGGTGGAATCAGCGCATCTGCTCATCAACGAGCTATATGGCAGAGACGTTGAGGTCAAAGTAATCGCGCGCCAGGTTGTGCTTCCAACCACGTCACTCAGCGCCGCGGTCGCCGCGATTATGGCCGAGGCTTTGCCGACAGCGCGCATCTTTGATGTGATGGTGGTCCGCGCCGATGGGCTGCGTATCAGCGCGACGATTCAAGATAACGCGCCACCATCCGCGCAGGAATTGGCGGAGCTCAAACAGCGCTTGAGTGAATTGTCGGATGAAGCATCGGATGAAGCATCGGATGAGGCAGTGGAAATAGACTTACTCTTTCAGCAAGTTCTCCGTTTGCGCGCGCCTTCGCTCGACCTATCAGTCAATCCAGGGCGATGATTTCTGTGCGACTCGGGGCCGCGCGATAGCCTTTTGCAGAATCGCGTCGACAGCCTTGTCCCATGTGGGCAGCCATTCCGCTTTGACCGCGCTGCCGGCGTCGACCAGCAACTGTACGCAGGCGACATGGTCGCCGCCGCTGAGCCATGTGTGCTGGCTGCCATAGAAGCAAGTCGTGAGTGGCGTGCCGCCGTAAGCGTTAAGCCAATGCAAAGGCGGGTCGCTGTCAAGCTCGAGCAATAGCGCCACCGTCTCGTGGAAGCCATGGAAAGCCGCCCAGTGCAAAGGCGTCATGGCGTCGTCATCGCGGATATGCAAGTCCAAACCCAGCTCCGCCATCAATTTGACTTCAGCAAGACCGCCTGTGCCAGCCGCGCGCAATAACTGCCGCTGGTCGGCTTGCGGCAACCGCGACACAATCTCGGGATTATCGAGAACAATGCGCCGCGCCGCTTCGGCATCGCCCGCGGCACAGAAGGCTAGCAGCCGCGTGTCCAGGGGAGCTTGCGCGGTCAAGTAGTCGAAAATCTCCGCGAACCCATGCTCCAGGGCGACCTGATGCGGGGACAATCCCGCGCCGCTAAAGGCGTAAACATATTGATGCGAGCCGTCAGCCGTCGGTGTCAATTCGTAGCCAGCCTGATTGACGCGCGCGCGGATGGCATGAGGATGCTGCGCCAGCGCGTCCTTGACCAAATCCAGTTCGCCCAGCGCGACAGCGGCGAAAATATCAAGCACCGCGCCCCGTTCGATTAAGGCGCGCGCGGCAGCAAAGTTACGTTCGCCGATTTTCCATTGCAAGGCTGTGCTTTCATGGTCGAGGTCGCGCGCTTCCAGGTCCGCACCATGCGCCAAGAGCCAATCCATGACCGCGGCTTCATTGGCATAATGCAGCGGCGTCTTGCCATCGCCGCCGCGCCTGTTGACTATTCTTGCATCCTGCTTGTAAGCCGCTGCCAGCCAATCGAGCCAGCCTTGCTCGGCCGCCGCGTGCACGGTAACATGCGCGCCGCGGTCGATCAATGCCTGCGCAAGCTGCGGCGACGCCATTTCCAGAACGTGGAAATCGCCCGCCCACCATTGCGACCGGGCATTGATGTCGGCACCATGTTTGAGCAGCGCGTCGACCATATCCAGGTCCGTTTTCGCGATTATCAGAGCTGTCGAGCCAAAATCGAAATGTGGGTCGTCCAGGGTCGCGCGCAGTTCAGGATGCGCCGTCAGCAAGCTGTCCAGCCCAGCCGCGTCGCGCGCATAGACCAATTGCTTGAATTGCTCCAGGGCATCGCCGTAATCGAGCGTCTTGAGCTTGATCGCCAGGCGCAGCTCGCCCCAGCTTTTCATGCCCTGTTCGCGGGCGATAACGGTGCGCGCCTCATCGAGCGAGAGGTCAAATTCGCCTGCCTCTTTTCGTGTCAGGTTTCTGACCTGCGGCAAGTGTTGATAGACGCGGTCTATAGCTGTGGCAGTCCCGGCCTGGAAGGCCTGCAAGAGCGTCTTAGCTTGTTCTTTAGAAGAATTTAGGTTTTCCATTAGTTCTTTTGCATCGTGTCAGAACTGAATCCGCTTGCATTGATTAGCCGTTTTGTAACAAGGACTCACAATTTGTCGTTCTCAGCTACGATTTTTGCAACTCTGCGCCGAGAGCCGGCAACTCATCGATAGCTTCCAGCGGCAAGCTGACTGCTATCACGTCATTCACGCCTTTGTCCTCCTATATTTCGGTAATTGTCAATTCCTAATCGAATCCCAAGACCCGCCGCAAGACATCGCCATCGACATTGCCGCCGCTAACCAGGACCGCGGTTACTTTCCCGTCGCGCGGCAACATATCATGCAGCAGCGCCGCCACGCCGACCGCCCCGCCGCCCTCTGCTACCCAGCCTTGCGTTTCGATCATATAGCGCATGGCAGCGGCAATCTGCCGCTCCGATACCAAGCCCAGCTCGTCAACATAGCGCCGCGCGATGGGAAGGGTTATTGAACCGACTTCAATCTCGCCAGAGAGCGCCTCTGCCAAAGTCTGCCAAACTTGCGGCTTGTCCTTGCCATAGAAGAAATTATACATGGCCGGCGCTGACAGCGCATTGACGCCGATAACCTCGATATCGGGCTTTATGCTCTTGACAGCGGTCGCGACGCCCGCGATGAGCCCTCCGCCGCTCACGGGCGCAATCACGCGCTCGACATCTGGCAAATCCTCAATAATCTCGAGCCCGATTGTGCCGGCACCGGCAATCACATTGGCGTCATTATAGGGCGAGACCCAGGTGCCGCCCAGTGCCGCCCGGCGCAGCGCTTCGGCTTCCGCTTGGTCATAGTTGTCGCCGAAGACAACCGCCTCGGCACCATAGCGCCGCACATTGTCAATCTTTTTTTGGGGCGTATTCTTTGGCATCAAAATTTGCGCCGCAGCGCCGGTCAAATGCGCGGCATAGGCGAGCGCGCCAGCGTGATTGCCCGATGAAGCCGCGATAATGCCTTTTTCACGCGCGGCTTCATCGAGGCACAAGATGGCGTTTAGCGCGCCGCGTATTTTGAAAGAGTGGGTTTTATTGGCATTTTCCAGCTTGAGCCAGGTCCTTGCGCCCAATTTCGGCGCGGCTTCCAGCGGCGTCGGCTGTAAATGCGCGCGCATGCGCTGCCCGGCGCGGACAATATCGCCTAGCGTAAGAGTTGCCGCCATGGCTCACAAACCGATTTGCCGCAGGTAGCCGCGGTTGCGCTTGGCGGATGCCAGCGGCGCGCCCATACCCGGCAAGACATCCTGCTCGACCACGATCCAGCCGTCGTATCCGATTGCTTCCAGCTTCTGCAAGACACCGGGAAAATCGACATCGCCTTTTCCCAATTCGGGGAAGATGCCCTGCCCGACCGAAGCCGGCCCGTCCCATTTCTGCTGGCGCGATTGCGCGGCGACATCGGGGTCATGGTCTTTGAAATGCACCAGCCAGATTCGGTCGGCGAAGGCGTCGATATCCGCCAAAGGATCACCGCCAGCGAATGCCCAATGCCCGGTATCAAACACCAATCCCAGCGTCTCGCTAGCGGTCATTTCCATCAGGCGCGCGGTTTCGGCTGGCTTTTCCACCCAGGTGCCAATATGATGATGAAAGACGGTGCGCAAGCCGGTCTCGTCCATCACGCGCCGCGCGACAGTATCCGCGCCACGCGCGAAGACCTGCCAGCCAGCGTCGTCCAAGCTCATGTCCGCAGTAATGCGGCCGGCGTTCAAAGTGCGGACAGGGTCGGTATAGGGGTCGTTGCCAAGCACGATTACACATTGCTCGCCGCCAACCGCCGCCAGCAGTTTCGCGGCGCGCAGGCAATCCGCCGCGCTCTCTTGATGCCGCGCGGAATCATGCAGGTAGACGCTCACCCAAGAAGCCAGCAGCGCCAAGCCGCGCCGCGCCAGCTCGGCGCGCAATTGCGCCGGGTCGGTGGGCATAAAACCCCAATCGCCCAGTTCGGTGCCGGCATAGCCGCTGGCTGCGATTTCATCCAGCACACGCGCGTAATCGTAGCGCTCGCCCGCGATGTTCTCGATGACACCCCAGGAACAGGGCGCGTTTGCCACCTGTAACATCCTCGCCTCCAGATATTTTCCCCAAATAATGTTCTAACTTAACGCTGCCGCTCGCTAGCGCAACCGAGCCAGTTGCGGCGCAACATAGGTCGATGCCGTGGCGTCAATCCGCGCTTGAGTATAACAGCTTTTGGGCTACAATGCGGCAAATTACGTGGATTGTCTTCAGTCTATTCCAGACCGAAAATGAAGCGAGAGGGACGCCTAGTCCGATGCGCCAATTTGATCACAAACGCTTATTTCTGCCCGGTCCTGTCGAAGTGCGGCGGGAGATCCTAGAAGCGCAAACAGCTTGGATGATCGGGCACCGCAGCGAAGAATTCGCCGAGCTCTTCGCGCGCTTGCAAAGCAAGCTGCGGCAGGCATTTTTCACCGACAGCCGCGTCTTTGTTGGTGGCTCTTCGGGCAGCGGCTTTTGGGAAGGCGCTTGCCGCAATGGCATCCGCGATGACCGCAAAGCGCTGCACCTGACCGGCGGCGCTTTCAGCGAACGCTGGGCGCAGATTAGCCGAGCCAACGGCAAGACCGTCGACTGCCTGTCCGTGGAATGGGGCATGGCGCATACACCGGAAATGGTCGCCGCGGCGCTGGCAAAAGAAACTTACGACGCCGTCTGCGTCGTGCATAACGAAACCAGCACTGGTGTCACCAATCCGATACAAGCGATTGGGCAAGTGCTCAAGCAGCACCCCGATACCTTGTATTGCGTCGATACCGTCAGCGGCTTCTTGGGCACAGAATTGCGCGTGGACGAATGGGGCATCGATATCGCGCTGACATCGAGCCAGAAAGCCTTCGCCCTGCCGCCCGGCATCGCTTTCGCGGCGGTCAGCGACCGCGCGCTGGAACGCGCCAAGCGCATCGCCAATCGCGGCTATTATTTCGATTTCCTGACGCTGGAGAAATCGCTGCTGAAGAACAATACACCCTCGACGCCGCCGGTCGCGCTGATGTTCGCGGCTGACTCGCAATTGGAGCAAATCCTGGCAGAAGGCATCGAGGCGCGCTGGCAGCGCCACCAAGCCATGCGCGCCGCCACCCATCGCTGGGCGCTTGAGCGCGGGTTTGGGCTCTTCGCGCAAGCTGGCTACCGCAGCAATACCGTTACCACTGTAGCAAACATCCCCGGCATCGATGTCGCGGCAATGGATCGCTTCATGCAGGCGGAAATCGGCTTTGCCATGGACAAGGGTTATGGCAAGATTAAAGGGAAAACCTTCCGCCTGCCGCACATGGGCGATGTAAGCATGCACATGCTGCGCGAGGTGCTGGACGGTATCGACGCCTTCTTAGCGCTTTGATTGCGCTTAGATTAAATTGAATCGCGCAGAAGCACACAGATTCACTCAGAAGCACATAGAATCACACAGAATGAACGGAGCGCCATCGGCATGAGTTTCCATGTACTGGTTCCCGACAACGTCAATCCTAAGGCGATTGACAGCTTGCGCGACCGCGCCGGGATTCGCGTCTCTGCGCCGGGCAAGCTGGCGCGCCCTGCCCTGTTCGCCGCGATTGCCGACGCCCATGCCATTATCATCCGCAGCGGCGTGACCGCCGATGCCGAGCTGCTCGCGCGCGCGCCCGAACTCAAAGCCATCGCGCGCGCCGGCGTCGGCGTCGACAATGTCGACCTGCAAGCGGCGACCGCGCGCGGCATCGTGGTCATGAACACGCCGGGCGGCAACACCATCTCAACAGCCGAGCACAGCTTCGGCTTGATGCTCGCCTTGTCGCGGCATATCCCACAGGGGCATCAATCGTTGCTAGCAGGGCGCTGGGAGCGCAAGTTGTTCAGCGGGGTCGAGCTCCAAGGCAAGACCCTGGGCATCATCGGGCTGGGGCGCATCGGGCAAGCCATCGCCGCCCGCGCCCAGGCATTCGACATGCAGGTCATCGCTCATGACCCCTATCTGCCAGCGCAAGTTGCCGCGCAAATCAATGTGCCGCTGCTCGAGCTGGCGCAGGTATACGCGAACTCGGATTACCTGACCCTGCACGCGCTTGTTACCGACACTACGCGCGGCATGATTAACGCGGAAGCAATCGCGGGCATGAAAGACGGCATCCGCATCATCAACGCTGCGCGCGGCGCGCTCATCAATTCGGGCGATTTGGCGGCGGCGCTGACAAGCGGCAAGGTGGCGGGCGCTGCGCTGGACGTCTTTGAAGAAGAGCCGCCACCGGCAAATCACCCACTCGTCGGGCATCCCAAGGTCATCCACACCCCGCATCTGGCGGCCAGCACCGCCGACGCCCAGGTGACCGTCGCCATCGAATCGGCGCAGCTGATACTGGACTTACTGCTTGATGGGGTGGCGGCGAACGTCTGCAATCCCGAGGTGTTGAAGTAGAACCAAGAAAGTAATGAAAATACGTGAATCGCCGCTTTTCTACCCCAACCCCAGCCCTTCCCCGAATCATCACTGAGGAGCGGACACCTATGAACGTCACGCGAATTGCCAAGTCTACCCCACCCCCGGCCCCCTCCCCGACGAGTCAGGGAGGGGAAGCGCGTTCGCCGAACACGAGATTTTTTCTCCAAATGCGCTAATTATGGCGCACTATCTACCTATCTCATCGTCGAGTCACCCTTCCCTGTTGATACGGGATGCTCGCCATAGAGATGGCGAGAGCGGGCCGGGGATGGGGTAGAATGAAACATGTCCGCTCCTCAGCCGAATCATCAGGGAAGGGTGGCCCGACAATGAAGTTGGAATGTTTCGCAAATTTTGCATCAATAACTTGGTTCTACTGAGTTAAGGGATTAAGTTGCGAAACAACTAGGAGCGGCAGCCGCGTCACGGTAGGGTACATAGACATCTACCGCCAGCCGCCTAACCGGCAGAATCGGACAAGCCAAGGCAGGCACCGACAAGTCCAGAATTATTTCGGTGCTAAATTTCATTGGTTTAGGGACGCGCGGGGCTGCCATCGGGCAGGCGCGTCTGCGTCCAGTCTTCGACGATGTCCTTCGGCGGATACTTGGCAGCAAGCCCTTCGTCGATATCGATGCCGAGCCCCGGCTTGTCATTTGCGTAGAGGTAGCCGTCTGCGACCATTGGCAAGCCGGGAAAGACCTCGTAATCCAATTGCGAGGGGCGGTACCATTCTTGGATGCCAAAATTAGGATGCCACAAATCGAGATGCAAATTCGCCGCGTGCCCCACCGGCGAGGTATCGCTGGGACCATGCCAGGCGGTGCGGACGCCGTACATATCCGCGAAGATGGCTACATTGCGCGCTGGCGTGATGCCGCCCATTTGACTGATGTGCATGCGTATGAAATCAATTAGGCGTTCTTGAATCAGCGTTTGCCATTCATGGGGATTGTTGAACAACTCGCCCATCGCCAACGGCGTGGCGCATTGCGCCCGCATCATGCGGAACCACTGAATGTCTTCCGGCGCTAGCGCGTCTTCCAAGAAGAATAGCTTGAAAGGCTCGACATCTTTGGCGAACTGCACAGCTTGTATCGGGCTCAGGCGCTCGTGAATATCGTGCAGCAATTCCACCCGCTCGCCCAGCTGTTCGCGCAGATGCGCAATCATGTCCAGCATGCGGCGCGCGTAATCGCGCGGGTCGAAATAAGCGCCCGGCGGCGCGCCCCTGGGCTTGACCATGGGGCTGCCTTTGCCGCCATATCCGCCCAGCTGAATGCGAATATAGCGCATGCCCTGCTCCATATAGGCGCGCGCGTTTTCGGCGACTTCTTCTTTGCAGCCGCCATCGGCATGCACATAAACATGGGCCGCCTCGCGTGATTTGCCGCCTAAGAGATCGTATACCGGCATGCCAGCGCGCTTGCCTTTGATATCCCACAAGGCTTGATCGACGCCGGAAATCGCGTTGTTCAGCACTGGACCGTTGCGCCAGTAGCCGTGCACCATCGACATATTCCAGATTTCTTCGATGCGGTCGACATCGCGGCCCAGCAAGAAGGGCTTCAGATGGCGCTCGATAGCGCTGGCGACAGCGAAAATACGCTGCGTGAATGTGGCGCAGCCGAGCCCGTACAAGCCCGGCTCGGATGTTATCACTTTGACGATTGCCAGCCGCGACTTGCGCGGTTGCGTCAGGATGACTTTGACATCGGCAATTGTTACCGGTTTTGGCATGGAACGCTCCTGGTTTGCCTTTTGGTCTAGCTTCCGAAAAATCTACAGCACCCGGCAGGTATTGCTCAACTTGCCGATACCCGGGATTTCGACGCTGACCACATCGCCATCGCCCAGGAATTGCGGCGGATTGGCGGCTTTGCCCACGCCGGACGGCGTACCGGTCAGAATCATATCGCCCGGATGCAGCGTGAAGGCGCGCGATAGGAATTCGATTAATACGCGCACGGTGAAAATCATATTGGCAGTCGAGCCGTTTTGCTTCTCGACGCCGTTGACTTGCGTAACGATAGTCAAGTCTTGTGGATTGGCGATTTCGTCCGCCGTGACGACGCTGGGTCCGATCGGGCAGAAGCTGTCCAAGCCTTTGGCGCGCACCCATTGCTGGTCGCGGCTTTGCAAGTCGCGCGCCGAGACGTCGTTGGCGACGGTATAGCCGAAGACATAATCCAGCGCGTCTTGCCTGGCGACGCGGCGCGCAGTCTTGCCGATGATGACAGCCAACTCGCCTTCCCAATCCACTTGCGCCGTCAAGTCGCTTTCCCATTCGATGAGGTCGCCAGGTCCGATGACCGCGCTGGGCATGACCGCGAAGACCAGCGGTTCTGATGGGACCTCGTTGTTCAATTCGCGCGCATGCTCGACATAGTTGCGCCCAATCGCCAGGATTTTGCCCGGGCGCAGCGGCGGCAGAATACGCGCCGCCGCCAAGTCATCAAGCAAGCCCGTCTCCACAAAAGCCGCGTCCTCCGACATCAGCTCGGTCATTTCTCCGATGCCCAAACGCAGAATCTCGTCGCCGTTCAAAATGCCAATATGCTCGCTGTCGCCAAGCGCGTATCGCAGCAGATTCATGTCGCATTCGTTCCTGATTGGATTCGATTGCCGCTATTTTATGCAAAGAATCGGACTTTAGCTATAGCGCCAGCGGCGACTAGCAAGACAAGGCTGATGCAGCCGCGATAGACTTAGACTTTGCAGTAGGCTGTTTCCACGCGCGCGCCATAGTAGGTCTTTATCATGACAATCACCGTTGACTTTGTATGGCTCGCATCGCCTTCATAGCCTGATGGCAGGTCGCTGTTGACATACATGATGGCTGCAACCACGTTCTCTTTCGCCTCGGAATCCCAGTAGTATTCAACAGTGGCGGTGACGCTGCCAATGACGCCGGCTTGGGCGGTGCAATTGACAACATTGGACTGATAGAAACGCGGCGCTTCCATGCCGCTTTCCGCGCCCAGGGCTGGCAAGGCAACCGCCGCGAAGCAGATTGCCCAGATTGCCAAGAACAGCGAAAAGATTAAGCGTTTCATTGTGGACCTCCCATGTGGACCTCCCACTAAAGAAGTTGACGTCACAAGGGGATACAACATGACTGCTGCGAGATTCTTTACGTTTATGGTTTCTCTAAGTGGACCTTCATTTCACAAAGCGGCTCATTTTTTCGCCATGACGCGAAGTCCAGGTGCGGCAAAATCTGATAGAATACACATTGAAGACACTTTGAAGACACAATGAAGACACAATGGAACTTGCCAAAAGCCAGGCCTGGAAATGACAAAGATGAAACTAAACAGCTTGCTGATGATGCTGATGCTCCTGTGCGCGGCATGCAGCGATACCGGCAATACCGCCACGGACGCCTTGTCCGCGCAGCGCCTCTTGCCCAATTTGGCTGATTACGCCGCTACCGATGTCGATACCACTATTGATGGCGCATTCGCCGCTGTGGGCGGCGCAGCCCTGGTGGGCGGGCAAATCGGCGTTACGGCATTTGTCGCCAAAGCCGAACAAATTTTGCAATGCTTCCAAGATCGCGGTGCCATCGCCGCCAAGTTCTATTCGCAGACCGACCCGGATAATACGATTCCGCAGGTCGGCGCTGTGCTGATTATTAATCAGTCGCGCATCAATCAAGAGATGATTAACTGCGCGCTGGGCGGGCAGGAAGAAGCCATCTCCGCGCAGAACTTGAATATCGATCCTTGCGCAAGCGCCGGCACCATCACCTACGAGGGCGATACCATCAGCTTTGTCTACGCGGGCTCGCATCCCGATGTTTGCGCGCTATATGCCTTGCACTTCGAAAATCTGGCTAATCTGGACATCAAGGATGTCGAGGCAACGCCAACTATGTAAGCGTTTTCCAGCGCCGTCCCTTGATGGTTCTGAACAAAGAGGCGCGATTGCGCTGTCTAACAGGAGGCGATGATGAGCGAATTTAATGGCTTGGGATTACATCTGGGCAATCTATCGCGGCTGTCGGCGGCAAAATCGCGCTCGATCAGCGCCGAGAACTTTGACGGCGCAAAGGGCAAGGGCGGCATGGCGGACGAAGGCACTGGCAGCTACCCCGCGCGCGACCTGGGGCATGGCTGGAAAGTCTCGCCGTCCGCGCGCATCCAAGCCGGCGCAACCTACACCATCGCCGACATTGAGGGACCAGGCGCGATACAGCAAATCTGGATGACGCCTAGCGGCAACTGGCGCTATACTATCCTGCGCATCTATTGGGACGGCAGCGAAAGCCCCTCGGTAGAATGCCCGCTGGGCGATTTTTTCGCTGTTGGCTGGGGTGAATACGCGCAGGTAACATCGCTGCCAATCTGTGTGAACCCGGGCAGCGCTTTCAATTCTTATTGGCAGATGCCCTTCCGCCGCCATTGCCGCATCACCATGAGCAATATCGCCGAAGAGGACATGACGCTTTATTATCAAGTCAACTATACATTGACCGCTGTGCCAGCCGACGCCGCCTATTTTCACGCCCAGTTCCGCCGCGTGAATCCCCTGCCATATAAAGAAGTCTACACCATCGTCGACGGCATACGTGGACGCGGGCATTATGTCGGCACTTATGTGGCTTGGGGCAGCAATAACAATGGCTGGTGGGGCGAAGGCGAAGTGAAATTCTACCTTGATGGCGACGACTATCCCACGATTTGCGGCACCGGCACCGAGGACTATTTCTGCGGCTCGTACAATTTTGATCCCAGCCCGCGCCACGACCAGGGCTACGCGACTTTCACCACGCCCTACGCCGGCTTTCACCAGGTCATCCGTCCCGATGCGGATTATCGGTCGCAGCTAAGAATGGGCATGTACCGCTGGCATATCATGGATCCAATCCGCTTTGAGGAAGATCTGCGCGTTACCATGCAAGCGCTTGGATGGGGCTACAAGCGCCGCTATCTGCCCTTGCAAGATGACATCGCTTCGGTCGCCTATTGGTATCAGACCTTGCCGCCAGCGCCATTCCCGCCCTTGCCCGAGCGCGACCAGCTGATGGTTATCTAAAGATTATCTAATTCTTTTCTAATTTACAGCGCTTGCGCGTCAATTCGTCGTAAAGCCGCTCATAACTGTCCGCCGTCTTTTGCCAGGTATATTTGGCTTCGACCAGTTCTCGTCCGCGCCGGGACAAACGCCGGCGCAGGTCGGCATCGCCCAAGACATGCAGCGCGGCGGCGGCGATGTCTTTCACTTCGGCAATATACGCGGAATAACCATGCTGAACAGCGATGCCGTCGACGCTTAGCGGACTTGCCACCAGCGGGATGCCCATCGCCAGTGCTTCCAGAGCCTTGTTCTTCTGGCCCGCGCCCAAGCGCAAAGGACAGATAAATGCTGTCGCCCGCTCCAGATAGGGCTGAACATTGGGAACGCGCCCGCTAACTTCTATGCGGCTGTCGGCGAGATTGCGCATCGAGCTGGGCGGATTGTTCCCCACCAGCTGCAGGCGCGCGCGCGGCCTCTGCCGCCAGATTACGGGCATGACGCGCTCGATAAGCAGGCGCGCCGCGTCTTGATTTGGCGGATAATCGAAGTTGCCCACGAATAGCAGGGTTGCCTCGTCAGCTCTTTCGCCGCGTCCTTCCCCATTGTCAAAGCCGCGCCAGGGGAAGCGCGCCAGTTCGATGCCATTGGGAATCACGTCTATCGAAAGCTGGGCTTGCAAAGACAGCAGCATCGCGCGGTCTTTTTCGGCGATGACCACCGCGCGGTCATAAGGGCAATACATAAAGCCTTCATAGCGGCGGACAATCGGCAGGCGCAGCCGGGCGCTAAGGGCACCCTGGCGCGCGGCGCGGCTTAGATAGAGCGCGTGCGATTCGTAGGGGGTAATTAAGTTGGGTATGTCAGCGAAGAGCGGGTGGAATTCGTATACGCTGACCGAGCCAAAACAATGGGCGACATCGTAATCATAGCTGCGCAGATGCCGTTCAATCGCCCGCCACAATTCAGGCGCGAAGCTCATATCGGCGCGCCGGGCGAAGCGCGCCGCCGGATCGAGCAAGCGCCGCAGGTAGGCAGCGCCGCTGCGGCTTTGTTCTCGTATCAGCTCGATATGCCGGAAATATGCGCGGTAAGCCGCGATTTGCTTTGGGTCCTCAGCCTGGTCATAAAGCGCCAGCAGGTCGATGATATGGCCGCGCTTGCGCAGCTCGCGCGCCAAATGCCAAATGATGAGCCGGTCGCCCAAGTGCAGCGGATAGGGCGGGCAGCGCGAAATTAGTAGAATCGTCTTTGGGGCGGGCGTCGGACTGTGCATGGCATTTCTATCTTAGCAAAGCCCTAGCATAGCGCGACCGCCTATTGCCGAACTGCAAAATCGCGGTCTTGGTCCTGATGATGAATTTAGGATGTAGAATGCAGGATGAATGGTGAATGAAAAGTCTCATCACGAGGATGAGCCAAAATGTGCCGAGACCCAGACTTGAACTGGGGACACCCGCATTTTCAGTGCGATGCTCTACCAACTGAGCTATCTCGGCATCTCATCGGCAAATGAGAAGCTGTAGTGTAGTATTCATGACGCTGGCTGTCAAGTATAAAGCGCGGATACAACAGGAATTTGCCTTTGCACAGGTGTAAATGTACCTTACATTCTGAACATTCTGAACTGCTCGAATGGGCTGATGGGGAGACTAAACATGCTCGACCGCTCGATATTATTTGCCGTATGCGCCTCGCTAATCGCGCTGCTTGTGGTGCTGGAACTGGTGCGGCGCAGGCACCTGCGCGAGGAATACTCGCTATTGTGGCTAGCTACAGCCATTGTGATGCTCGTAGTCGGCGTCTGGCGCGATCTGCTGCACAGCCTGGCTGACCTGGTAAATATCGAATATCCGCCGAATCTGCTATTCCTGCTGGCGGCGCTGTTCTTGCTATTCATACAATTATACTTTTCGACAGTCATCACCAAGCTGACGCAGGAGAACAAAGAAATCGCGCAGCAACTCGCGCTATTACGGTACGAAGTTGGTCAACTGCGCGGGCAGCACGTTGATGATGAAGACGACGAATCCGATTAAAACAAAGACGTATAGGACCAATTCCGGCAGATGCAAGCGTAAGGGATTGCTATCTGAACGCGCGAACTCCCGCATGCTGCGGGGAGTCAGGACCAGACGGCTCAGGCGCGGCGCGATGCGCCAAGCCAGCACAAACCCGCCGATAAGTCCGCCGATATGCCCCCAACTGTCAATGCGCGACCCCGGCAAAAAGCCGATGACAAGGTTCATGCCAATCAGAAAGAGCATGTGGCGCAGATGCCCGGTCACGTTCGGGTAAATATTGCGGTGTTGATACAGATGCACCGCCTCCGCCGCGAATATCGCGAAGACCGCGCCCGACGCCCCCACCGATGGCGACATGGGATTGCCCAATGCCAGGCTCGCCACAGAGCCCGTCAAGCCGCCGAGGAAATAAATCAAGGCAAAGCGCAAAGAGCCATATATCGGCTCGACGTTTTTGCCGATAATGTACAAGGCGTACATGTTGAAGAGCAAATGGGCGAGACCGCCGTGCAAGAACATGGCGGTAAACAAGCGATAGACCTGCCCTTCCAGCGCGACCAGCGGCGCATACAGCGAAGCATGCGTGTAGAAGGCGCGGTTGACTTCGGGAGACAACATCATCGCCGCGAAGATAAGCGCATTAAGCACCACCAATGCCAGCGCCAGCTTGGGCAGGTCTTCCGGCGGGCGGCTTGGGCGCTTGCCGCGCGCCGTCCGCCCCGCGACGATGCGCGGATGCGCATGGAGCTTGGACTTTTCGTACAATGGATGTTCTTGCAGTGGATGTTCTTGGTCATGGGGAGCGGACATGAGACAATCTCGCTATTCATCGCGCTATTTATGCTTCGGCTCTATGATATGCAAAATGGCTTATATGTATATTGGAATTCCAGCCAATCGCTGCAAGTATATCGACCGCCCTTGGCATAGCATTGTGATAAACATTGAGAGTAGCATGAAGAACTTCAACAATTTAGGAAAAACATATTCTTTATTCAAGTCTTTGACCCTATAATAATGAAGGTGTACTTATAAGTCAGGATATGCGGTCTGATGGTAGGGAAGAAAATTGCGGACATGATGATCGTCCCAGACCGGACGTATTGCGAGATGCACGACGAGGAAGACGCCTGCGACGTGATTGTGCAGATGGAAGATGGCGCGATGTATACAGCGCTCTTCGCCACGATTTCTTATATCCACCGGCAGATGGATTTGACCTATATGGTAACGGAGTCTATCCCAGAAACGCCGCCGGTCCGCTATGCCGCGGTCGATACCCCGCATATCATCGTTGACGAATTAGAACGAAGCATTATTGAAGACACCATTGACAACCTCGTGGCGCAAGACGTCTTCGAGAGTCTATTCACGCGCGTTACCAGCGATGCCGATGCCGACAAACAGCGAACTAGCAGCGGCGAGCGCGCCACGCAAGAGATTGCGGCTACTGTCATTGAAGAAGTGCTCTTGGTCACCGGCGACTAAGCTCCAGTACAGCAGCGTCGCATCAAGGCAATAGCGCGAGTCCCCCCGTTTAGTAATAATGCATTCTCCGCTATAATTTTCCGCGGCGCGCCGCCCCAGCTTTAGCAAGCGCTTGCCGTCTATTCAATTGCCGTCTATTCGATTGAAGATAAATTGGCGACCAGGCGCGTCCGATTCCACAGCGCAACAAGACACAAGCTATTGAGGAAAGACAATGTCCGACGAACGTTATGAAGACAGTCAACTTTACAAGATTCGCCATTCGACTGCCCATGTCTTGGCGGAGGCGATGCTGGAGCGCTTCCCAGAAGCCAAGCTCGCCATCGGTCCGCCTATAGAAGACGGCTTCTATTACGACTTTGATTTGCCGGCCGCCATCAGCGACGCCGATATCAAATGGGTCGAGAAGCGCATGAAAAAACTGCTGGCGCAAAAACACAGCTTTACCCAGCGCGAGGTCACGCCGGCGGAAGCGCGCGAAATCTTTCACGATCAGCCCTATAAGCTGGAACTAATAGAAGACCTGTGGCAGGGCAAACAAGACGACAATGGCAATCCCATCGCTATGCCAGCCGATAGCCTGACCCTGTATACGCAGAACCGCTTCACCGACCTCTGCCGCGGACCCCACGTCGCAAGCACCAAAGAGATCAATCCCAAAGCCGTCAGCATCTCGCTGCGGCCGCCGGCTGGCGCTTATTGGCGCGGCGATGAAAAGCGCCAGCAGCTCACGCGCATTTATGGCACCGCTTGGGCGACGCCGCAGGAACTGCGCGACCATCGCGCGCGGCTGGCGGAAGCAGTCAAGCGCGACCACCGCGTCCTAGGCGAGAAGCTTGAACTCTTTGTGATAGACCCCATGGTCGGCAAGGGACTGCCGCTGTGGCTGCCAAATGGCGCGGTTCTGCGCGATACGCTGGAACGCTGGCTGCGCGACATTCAAATCAAGAGCGGCTATCTGCCCGTGGTCACGCCGCACATTGGCAATATCGAGTTATACAAGACTTCCGGGCATTACCCCTATTACGCCGACAGCCAATACAATCCCATTGATGTCGACGGCGACGAATTCATGCTGAAACCCATGAATTGCCCGCATCATTGCCGCATTTTCAGCAGCCAGCCGCGCTCCTATCGCGATTTGCCGCTGCGTTATGCAGAATTCGGCACGGTGTACCGCTACGAGCAGTCGGGCGAGCTGCGCGGATTGACGCGCGTGCGCGGTTTTACTGTGGACGACGCCCATCTATTTGTGCGCCCCGATCAATTGCTTGAGGAATTCATGGCTGTCGTCAAGCTGATTCAACAGGTCTTTGGCGCATTGGGCATGTCCGATTTCCGCGCCCGCATCGGCACGCGCGAAGCCGACAGCGACAAATACGTCGGCGACAATAGTTTGTGGGAAGCGGCGACGGCGGCGATTGTCGAAGCGTGCGAGAGCTTGGGGCTCGCTTATCACATCGAAGCAGGCGAAGCCGCCTTTTATGGGCCCAAGCTCGATTTTATCGTGCGCGATGTGCTCAAGCGCGAGTGGCAGTTGGGCACGGTCCAGGTCGATTACAATCTGCCGCAGCGTTTTGACCTAGAATATGTCGACCGCGACAACCAGCGCAAGCGCCCCGTCATGATTCATCGCGCGCCCTTTGGCAGCTTGGAGCGCTTCATTGGCATCTTGATAGAGCATTTTGCCGGGGCATTCCCGCCTTGGCTGGCACCAATTCAAGCCGTCATCATCCCAATCCGCGCCAGCCACAACGCATACGCGGTCGAGATTGAAAACACGCTCACGGCTATGGGCATGCGCGTCAATGCCGATTTGCAAGACCGCAACATGCGTTCCAAGATTAAGCAGCACCGGCGCATGAACATCCCCTGGCTGCTCATCGTCGGCGATCGCGACATTGAAAATCGCACAGTCAGCGCGCGCCTGCGCACGGATGAAGACTTGGGGGCGCTGCCGCTGGCGGAGTTCGCTCGCGCGGCGCGGGAGCGGATTGACAGCTACTCGCAGGAGATCCGGCTCTAGGGCTTTCTCAGTAAAATCCACCAAGAAAATCGACATTGCAGGAGCGGCTCGCTGAGCCGCCCTTGAAAAATGACCTTAAATGAGCGGGTGTATCAGAAACGCCCTACAGTTATCGAGTTGCATTTTTTCGAAAGACAAACTCGGTTTTATTTCTGGTTTCAAAGACAAGCATTCGGGGTCATCGGATTTCGTGAAGTCAACACCGACTTCTCAGTTGCCTGACAGTCGACGTATTACATCTCGTAGAAGTTCTGCAATTTCACCGTCACTGATGTTTTCTTGCTCCGTTTTCGCGTATACAGAAATCATGGTCGCCTGATCTGGTGGATAGATGCAATAGATGAAACGATAGCCCTTTCGCGCTCCGCCGGGTACTGCTCTGTTTTGTCTTCTAGCCTTGTAAACAATACCTTCATAGCCCGGAATCGCAGTGCCGGGCTTTTCCCCCCGTTTAATGTTCTCTGTAAGCAAACGGGATTGTTCCAGAGCAGTCCTGTATTTCTTTTCCAGTCGTTTTAGCTGCCGTCTATAGCGTTGATAGCTATTTACTGATACCCGCATTATGTGTTAATTCTTCACACGTCAATTCTTCGGCGATTTCACGATGCATCTCGTCAATCGGCTGGCCTCTGCCGCCGGACATGACAAAATGAAAACCTTCTCCGATGTCCTCAAGAATTTCTGCTTTCGTCGGCACTTCATCGCTGTCGCTATTCGCGATTGAATCGCTTGAACGCAGTTCAACTAATGGCTTAGATTTCGGGTCGGTGGTCATTGCCAATTTCCTCTGCCAATCTATCATAAATGTTTCGGTTACAAGAGTCAAACGCTTTCACCGAATGATAAGTGATTGCCCGTTTGCGCAGCGCTCCAGGCAGGACTCGAACCTGCGGCATTTGGTTTAGGAAACCAATACTCTATCCACTGAGCTACTGGAGCATTGCTGGCATTATAGCAAATTTCACTTGCGGCTCAAGCGCCATAGCCGTTAACTTTGCTGGCTGATAAGCCTTGAAAATCGCGCTATAAACCGTAGAGTTACGCTAGCAGAGGGACGCAAAATACGCTACCATAGCCGAAGTTTGTAATTGTCCCGCCAATTCGCGGCTGGCAAGCCGACGAGCGTTGGCTCGAGACAGGTTCAAGGAGAGTCCAAATGACCCATATCATCACCAGCTTGTGCTTGCGGGATGGCGCTTGTGTGGAAGTCTGCCCGGTCGAGTGCATCATCGCTGGCAAACCAGAAAACGAGTGGCCCTGGTACTTCATCGACCCCGATACCTGCATTGACTGCGGCGCATGCATCCCCGAATGCCCCTTCGAAGCCATCTTCGTCGAAGAAGAAGTATCTTCCGAATACGAGATGATGGAAGGTCAAGAACGTGTGCCCTTCGACAGCAAAGTCATCATTGAGCACGAAGAGGGCGACATTGTTGATCTCACCCCCGACATTCAACCCAATTACGACTTCTTCACCAACGGACCCGGCTACGACGCCCTGAATATGTAAACGCTGCGGGCACCGTGGTATGACCGCGTCGCAGCGCCTGCCGACAGCAAGTACCGGGATATGAGAAAGAAATACGCCGCCAATGCCCTGATTGTCATCTGTTCCTTTGCCATAGCGCTGGTATTGCTGGAAGCGCTGGTGCGCATAGCTGGGGAAAGCGACGCCGACGGTCAATTCACATTTCTAGGCCATACCTTGCAGCCTTATGTCTTGCCGGTCAATCAGCTGCGCGTGAGAATTGACGACTATATCGAGAATCAACAATACGCGACCATCATCGCCGACGAATGGCTCGGCTGGACATATCACCCAAACTGGGATTGGAACGATGGCGAGTTCACGATTAACAGCGCCGGATTGCGCGCGCGGCGCGAATACAGCCCACAAGCCCTGCCCGATACCCTGCGCATCGCTGTCTTTGGCGATTCCTTCACCGCCGGGGACGAGGTCAAAGACGAAGAGACCTGGCCGCATCATCTGGAACTGGAGCTGAAGCGAGCTGGCATTCGCGCCGAGGTCCTGAACTTCGGCGTCGGCGCTTATGGCATGGGGCAGGCATACCTGCGCTGGCAGCGCGTCGGGCAGCCATTTCAGCCGGATATTGTGATATTTGGCTTGCAGCCAGAAAATCTCAAGCGCAATGTCAATGTCTTCCGGCAAATGCTGTATGCGGCGGGTATGCCGTTTTCCAAGCCGCGCTTCGCCCTGGTTGACCAAGAATTGTCATTGCTAAACGCGCCGGCGCTGCCGCCAGAGCAACTGGTAGCCGTCTTCGAGGACTTTGCCAGTCATCCGCTGGCGGCTTGGGAATTCCACTATCACAGCCGCCAAGTAGCGGCGCAATGGTGGTCGCAGTCGCGGTTGGCAGGCTTCTTGTACGAAGCGCTGAAACCGGCGCAAGATGAGCAAAATGTCTACCTGCCAGAAAGCGAAGGTGGCATGCTGGGCAAGGCGATTGTAAGCGCCTTTGCGGAGGATGTTATGGCGCAGGATAGCGTGTTTGTCGCGCTGCATCTGCCTTTGCGCAGCCACCTTGTGCGAAGGTTCGAAGGCGCAGACCCGCCCTATAAGTTCTTGCTCGACTATGCAAAAGCGAATTATCACTACATCGCCATGGAAGAACACTTTGGGCTGCAGCACGTGGAAGTAGAATACTGGGGAGCGCAGTTTCATTATGGACCAGAAATCACAGCCTTGGTCGGCGCAGTCGTCGCCGAGCGCATAGAAACCTGCCTGCGCGACTTGTCCTGCCAGCTGGCGCGCTTCGCGGATCCGTCACCCTTGTTCATCGACGATTGAGCCAATCGCGCTACGATTCCAAAATCCAAAAAAGCGTAATAATTCAGCGCAAAATTTCAGCACGAAAGATAAACCCGATAAACCAATGAAGTAATGCAAAGCCAGTTTATGTATGGATTTGTAGGGGCGCGCTCTGGCTGGATGAGCGCGACATCCCTGGGTCCTCATTGCTGCTGCCGAGCGGCTGTGGCTATTTTCACTGATTTTCACTGATTTGAAGCGGCTGCCCTGGGCAAATCATCGGCTATTCAATTGCTTCCACCGCTTCCACAGCCCTCGCCGGGGCGAGACCATGCCCGTCACCAAACCAAGGCTGAATAGAACAATCAGCAGACCGAGCAACATGCCCGGGCTGATACGCTCATCCAACCAGAGCGCGCCCCATATCACGCCAAATATCGGCACCAGCAAGGTAACAGTCAGCGCTTGGATGGGACCCGCGCTGATGATGAGATAGTAATAGAATTGATAGGCAAAAGCTGTGCATAGCACAACCAATGCCAGCAAAGCCAGGATTGCCGCAGTTGGCGGCATCTGACTTGGCAGGTCAAACAACGATAGCGGTGCCAAAATCAAGGCAGCGGCGATCAGCTGCCCGCTTGACATGGCGAGATTGCCGACGCCATGGAATGTGCGCTTGGCATATACGCCGCCCAAGGCATAACTGAGCGCCGCGCCCAACAATGCCAAAGCCGCCAATAGGAAGCGCAAATCCAGCGTCATGGCGCTGCCGCCGACGACTATCGCCACGCCGATGATGCCCAAGACCGCGCCAACCAACTTGTAGGCGGTCAGCTTTTCCCCCAAGCCGGGGACCGCCACCAGCGTCGTGAAAAGCGGCGTGGCGGAAGTGAGAATGGCAGCCATTGAGCCAGAAACGGTCAATTCCGCCCAGGCAATCAGTGTGAATGGCAGCGCCGAGCCGAAAAAACCAAGCACTAGAAATTGCGGCAAATGGTCGCGGAGGCGCAAATCAATGGTGCGCAGTCGCGCGTAGGCCAGCAGTATCGGCACCGTCAGCGCCACGCGCGCGAACATCAAAAAGACGGGACCAAATGGCTCGACCGCGACGCGAATGAAAATGTATGACGCGCCCCAAATCGCGCCCAGCGCGAAGAGAGCTGTCAGCTGTGGGATTGTCAATGCCGCTGCTTTCTACTGCCGCGATAAACTGCGGTCATACTAGCAGAATGCTGACTGCAAGCTATCCGAAACTTGCGCGCTTGCAGAGCAATCACATCAGATATTCCACCGAGAGTCGGCCCAGATATTGCCTCCTTTCCCGTAAAATAGAGTTAAATCTCGGTGTTGGATTTATTTCAGTAGAACCAAGAAAGTAATGAAAATGAGTGAATCGCCGCTTTTCTACCCCATCCCCAGCCCTTCCCCGAATCATCAGGGAAGGGTGGCTCGACAATGAAGTTGGAATGTTTCGCAAATTTTGCAACATTAACTTGGTTCTACTTCTGTGTCGAAGCGCTGTGTCGGCGCTAAATGTCTACGCGCCGCTCTATTCCTTCTGTGTTGTCTGAGTTGTCTGTGTTGTCTGTGTTGAAAAAATTGATGCAATCGCCATTCACCCTGCCCAAAAGCATAGGGCAAGCCTCGCCATTGGTTGAATGTCGTGCGCGGCAAGGTCGGCGCATAATGGACATATCGTAGAATTTAAGGAGAACACAGTGACATATTCATTGCAAGAATTGTCAAATGACATGGCAGACCTCATCGCGAGCGCCGCGCCCAGCGTACTGCGCGTCGACGCGCGCCGCCGACTGCCAGCCAGCGGCATCGCCTGGTCGCAGGACCTGCTGGTAACAGCCCATCATGTGCTCGAGCGCGATGAGGATATCAGCATTGGCTTGCCGGACGGCAGCCGCGTCAATGCCACTCTGCTTGGCCGCGACCCGCACAACGACCTGGCGCTGCTGCGCGCTGACGGCGACTTAAGCCCGGCGGACTGGGCGGAGGACGATGCCCTGCGCGTCGGCAATCTTGCGCTGGCGCTGGGACGCCCGGGGCAGCATATCAAAGCGACGCGGGGAATCGTCAGTGGCTTGGTCCGCCGGGCGGCAATCAATCGATGGCGCGAGCAGTTCAAAGCCAAAAAAGGACCGCGCGGACGCAAGGGCAAGCGGCGCGCCCACTTCGACGGGCGAGGCGATTTCTTCGAGCGTGGCGGCTGGCTGCGCGGGCTCGCCGACGGCTTCATCCAGACCGATGTTACCATGTATCCCGGCTTCTCGGGCGGTGCTTTGCTTGGCGCGGATGGCACCGTGCACGGCATGAATACATCGGGTTTTTCGCGGGGCGTCAGCATCGCCATTCCCGTCGCGACGATGCGCCGATCGGTTGCGGCTTTGCTGGCGGATGGCAAAATACAGCGCGGTTATTTGGGCATTGGCTTGCAGGAAGCGCGCCTGCCGGAACAAGTCGCCCAGTCCCTGGGGCAAGACAAGGGCTTGCTGATTGTTTCAGTCGCCACGCCAAGCCCCGCCGCCAGCGCTGGGCTGATGGTCGGTGATATTTTGACCGCGCTGGACCATACAGCCATCGAAGAGGTAGACGAGCTGCAGCTCCTGCTGATGAAACTCGCGGTTGGCAGTCAAGTCGCGCTGAGCTATGCGCGCGCGGGTGAACTGCGCGAGAGCATCGTCATCATCGGCGAAAAGTAGTGGCGGTTTCGTAGAAATAAAAACGGGCGACCATCTCGACGTTGTTGAATTTCTCATTTCCCCCCACCCCAAACCCGTTCGCCATCTCTATGGCGAACTTTCCCATAAAGAGGGAGGGGCTTAACGGCTCAAGACAGGTCAGGAAGCTCCCCTTCCCTCATTTTGGGGATGCTCGCCATTGAGATGGCGAGGGGGGCGGGGTCACGTAGACAAAGACCTACGGGATGGGGGCTGTTTTTCAACAGAGTCATCTCGGTCGCCCGCGCATTCGTCAACATACGTCAACATGTTTCAAGATGTTTCACGAGATGAATAAAATTAAGCGCCCGGTCCTAAAGATTGGGCGCGACGACCGTGCGCTCCAGCGCGATTTCTGTGATGGACTTGTCATCCGCCACCACGACCGGAACCATAAAGACGACGGTTTCGATGTAGCAGAGGCCCTCTTCGCCTTCGCGGCAATAATACAAGGTCAACTCCGCGCTGAACTCGTCTTCGCCCGCCGCGAAAACGATCGGAATTTGCGTTTGCTTCTCTAGCACAGCAACGCTGCCAGCGCCACTAACAACTTCCGGATTGGCGACAATTTCCAGCTCGCTGTTGATTAGCGGATTAATCTTGAAGCCTTCTGGCAGACTCAAGCTCAAGCTGATTGCGCCTGCGCCGGTCGCGACATGCAGGGTATCGAGCTGCGTGATATTGCTGTCGGCGGCGTTTCCGCCGAGTATCGTAACCGCGTCCGGGTCAATCACCAGCGCTTCGGGATTGCTGAATTCCAGCGTATCCACGTCCCCAGCCGCCAGGTCGATGATGCGGATGACGTGATTGTTGGTATCCGCTACGAACAACATGCCATTCGCATAGCTCAAGCCGCCGGGTTCGTCAAATTGCGCGACTGCAGCACCGCCATCGGCATAGCCGCCCAATCCTCCCAAGCCAAAAACTGTGCTTGTTGCCGTTCCGCCGGCGCGGATTACTTTGATGCGGCTGTTGTAGGTATCGGCGATATACAGGTCGCCATCGGGACTGCCCTGCACGTCAAGGGCATGCTGCAAGAGATTGTCGCCTAATTCGCCATCGATATCACCATAGCGGAAAAGATGATTTTCAGTCGTGCCCGACACAACTGTTACCAAGTCATTCTCAAAGTCCGCCAGGCGGATGGTGCTGGACTCGCTGTCGGCGAAATAGAGCTTGCCCGCGCCAGCGTAATACAAGCCGCTGGGCTGCGCCAGTTCAGCATCGGCCAGGCTGACGTCGTTCAGATTGGCTTCCCGTCCATTGCCCACCGAGGGATAAAGCAAGCCGCTATCAGGTTCGTAGATGTAGAGCTGATGCGTGCCCGCCATCGCGATGTGCAGCCGGCCGGCGTCATCAAATTCGAGGTCCCAGGGGCTGCGCAGCGATACATTCAGCGGGTCGGGCACAGGTACGCCAAAGGGGATACGCTGCCTGCCCATGAGGCCATTGCCGGCGATCGTAGCAACGGCGCGCGCCGACAAATCCGCCACGCGAATAGCGTGGTTGTTGACATCGGCGATGTAAAGCAGTTCACCCGCCAGCGCCATGCCTTGAGGCTTGTCGAAACTTGCGCTCGCGAAGTCGCCATCGTTATTGCCGCGCCCGGATGTGCCGATGATGTCCAGCACTTCGCGGCTGTCGAGGTCGGCGATGACGATGCGATTGTGACTGCTATCGGCGATGAACAGGCGCTTGCTGGCTGCGTCCGCCAAGACCTTGCCGGGATAGAGCAAAGGCGTGCCGGGATCGCCCGCGCCTTCCAGCGCCAATTCCAGCGGTGTGCGGTCGATAATATCTTCGTCCAAGCTGTCGAAATAGCTGATCATGCCAGAGAGATAAGTGTCAAATGTTTCGAAAGGAATCTCGCCAGATTGTCGAATCAGCCAATTCCCACGCGGATTGACAATGGCGATGGTGGGCCAGGCGCGCGCGCCATAGGCACCCCAGACTTGGAAGTCCTTATCGTTGATGACCGGGTGATGGATGCCATAGCGCTGCACGATCTGGCGCAGGTTTTCGGTTTGACCCTCATTCTCGAACTTGGCTGAATGAACGCCAATGACCACAACTTCATCCGCGAATTTCTTCTCCACCTGCTCCAGCACCGGAATCACGTGCAGGCAGTTGATGCAGCCATAGGTCCAAAAGTCAAAGATGACGATTTTGCCCAGCAAACCCTGCATGGTCAGCGGATTATCAATGTTTATCCAATCGAGCCCAGCCGGGAACTCCGGCGCGACCATCTCGCCTTCGAAGATGTCTGCTGGTTCTCGTTGATCCTGCGCCAGCGCGCCGCTCGCCAGCACAGCCACCAGCATCAGCGCGCAAAGTAAATATAGCTTTTTCATTGTCCTTGCTCCGTCCTTGCTTCCCTGTCGGAAACACCTGTACAAATTAAACAAGAGGAGCAGCTTAGAGCGCTCCTCATCGGACCTCATAGGACCTCATCAGCCCTAAACGCTAGCTTAGAACCAATATATAGCCGAAGGGTGACGGAAATCTTGCGATTTGATAACGATAATCGCTTGGTGATTCTTATCCGTCGCGCATGGCTTGCAGCAAGGCGTCGCGGTTGGGGCCGGCGCAGGAATCAATCGGGTCTTGCGCCAGCGCCATCTCAAATTGCCGCAGCGCGGCGCGCTGGTCGCCCAATTCGCGGTATACCATGCCCAATTCACAGCGAATATCCAGCCGATTGGGTGCCAAGTCCAGAGCCTGCTCGAACATAATACGCGCCCGCGTCCAATCCAAATTGCGCACAAATATGCGCGCGCTCTTGATAGTTTTGTCGACGACTTTGCTATCATCGCGCCTTGCGACCGAATCAGCTTCGTCCGTTGCGACCGTTGCGACCGTCGCGACGTCACGCTGCGCCAGCAGCCGCAGGTCCATATCAGCCGCGGCGAAGAAAAGCCACAGCATATTGCCGCGCCGGGCAACCGTAACCCGCATCCGCACATTCGCGCCATCCGCCCAGCGCGGTGACGGCTCGTGGCGGGGGGAATCTTGGACAATCAAATCATGGAAGTCTTGTACGCGCGGCGCTTGATAGGCCCCGCCCCAGGTGGAGAGCGGCGGTAGCCCCAAGATTTCCGCTGTGCTCGGGCTTGGTGCCGCTGACCAAGCGCGGGAGGCATGGGCGATATCCTCGTGGAGGTTGGCGATGAGCAGCGGAATCACCGCGTCATCGGGATCTTCTTGCAGCGCGCAGTGATAGTGCCGCAAAGCGGCGTCGTAATCGCCCATATCGTGCAATTGCACGGCGCGGGCATAGTTGGAATAGCCGAAGTCGCAGTCGGAGCTTGCCTGCGCGAGCGGGCACATAGCGAGAATAAACAGCAGGACCATCGAAATTGCTTGCATGCGCTTGCTCATCGAAAGCCATCCTTGTCTATTTTACAGTTGCCTAATGATAACCAGTTGGCAGTGATTGACGCAAATTCGCTGCGATTGCCCCGCGTGTTCCCGCGCAACACCCCGTGCATCAATCCGCGCATCACTCCGCGCAACTCCTCGGCCATCACAAGGACAAGAAGCGCTCCGTCAAGGGTTGGCGCGGCCTGCCTTGCCGGTCGACGATGCCATAGCAGTTGTGCATGCCTTCTGCCCAGGCGTACCATATAATGGCGGCAAATTTGCCCGGATAATTCACTTTTAGGTGGCGCACCATATCAGTGACGTATTTGCAGATATGGTTGATGTCGTCGCCCGGTCTATCCAGCACGCCCCATTCGGTCATCCACAAGGGCTTGTTGGGCAAAACCGCGCTATATGCCCAGACGGACTCGTCAATGTGGCCCCAAACAGCGTATTTGGGCTGGTCGTTCAAGCCGCGGCCATAGGGATGGAAGGCGATGCCGTCAGGCTTGACATCATCGGGCAAGCCGCGCAGCAGCCGCCGGGCATAGGCACCGCCGCGTTGGGGACCGCCGGTGAATCCGCCAGTGATGATGTTCACGTCGCTATCGGCGCTGCGGATGGCGCGATAAACCTGGGCGAACATCTTGGTATAATTCTCAACCGACATCGGCACCGAGGCGACAGCGCCGATGTGCGCGTCTTGTTCGTTCCATATCTGCCAGGCGGAGACCAAATCGCGCGCCGCCCATTGCGCGGCGATATCGCTCATCATCTCGGCGAAGCGCCGAATCAAGCGCTGCCATTTGGCATCAGTCATCTGGGGCCAGGACCAAAACTCGTCCTTCGCTTCGCCATAGGTCTGGTGGCTGGTGGTGAAAACAACGCGGTAGCCGGCTTCGCGGTAGGATTCGACCAAGGGCAGGTAACGTTGCAAAGCGGCGGCGATATCTTCCGAACCACGAAAATTAGAAACGTTGTAGCCGAAGCGCACCCAGCCCAGCCCGCCCAGGCGCGAGGCTGGCGGCTTGCCCATATCATGATAGGCGTCGAGGTTCACGCCGACTGGATTGACGCCGGGCAGCGCCTCGACGCCTTCGCTCGCGGTGGTCGCGCCCAGAAACCAAGCCGCGGCATAACCTTCCACGCCGCGGATGGAACGCACCTTGATCCATTTGCCCGCGACGCCGATTTTTTCGAGCGCGCGGCCATGCCGCTCCAATGGCTCGAGCAAGTCCCAGCTGTATACCCTGCCCAGAATCTTGCCGCGCGGGCTGGGCACACTGCGCAGGCGCAGATAGTCGATGGTGGGGCGGACACGAAATTCGGGGATATAGATATAATCGCGCGGGTTAACAACATTGTTGAGCTGGGCAAATTGCATGCCGCCATCCGGCGGATTCTGCAATATGAGACGCAGGATATCGTCCCGCGACTTCGCCAGAATTTGTCCCTGGCGGACTTCCGCGCCCAGTTGCGCCCGCGTCAGCTTAATGCCCTCATAGCTAGTGATAAAACGTCTGCCGTCCACCAGCGACTCGACCTGCAAAGTGCCGCGAGAGCCATCAGTATTGCTGCCGCCGGCTATGCTGACAACTTCCCCGGACGCGGCGCATAACACGTCCGCGTCCGCAGCGCTGCGGATGGTGATGCCGGCGCGCAAGCCGCCACGGCTTGGGTGAAAATTGAATGATTCGCTGATTGCCATGGGGCGGGCGCTGCTGCACCATTGCAATACAAAGCGCCGGAAAATATGCGGCGCTTCCAGTTCCAGCTCGCCATAGCGGTCGTTGCGCCCGATGCGACCATGTACAATAGCGCGCAGCCGCGCTGGCGTCGCCGCGCGAATGACATCGACCATGACAACTTGGGGATAGACGCGGCGGATATGGGTAAGCGCCGAATCGCTCATCCAGGTCAGCGGCGCTTCTACCGCACTCACATTGCGGAAGCGATTCAGGTCGTTGCCAGCCGGCGAGCGCACAATCACGACCTCGGCAAAATGCTCTTGATAGGGGCGCGCGATTTCTAGCCATTTATCAAAGTTGTGGTCGGGCAAAACGAGGGCGTGGGAAATGACTTCCTCGTTTAGCATGGCGGTCTATCCTCGGCTCGTCAAGCTGGCATGCGCTAACTGTAGACCTTTATAGCACAAGATCGCATATCCAGAGCGGCAATTCGGACGCAGCCACCCGCGCTTATGCACAGAAGTAGAACCAAGAAAGTAATGAAAATACGTGAATCGCCGCTTTTCTACCCCATCCCCAGCCTTTCCCCGAATCATCAGGGAAGGGTGGCACGACAATGAGGTTGGGATGTTTCGTAAATTTTGCATCATTAACTTGGTTCTACTGAGACGCACTGGAATCGGCGCGAATGACGTATAATAATATATGTGATAGGGCTGACATAAATTCAGCCGCGCAGCCAGCCCGGCAAAGTCAGGAGCGAGCTCGATGGAAATCGACCGCAATAAAGCCTTCAAACTGGTTCTCGTCGTGTTGGGTACATTGGCTGCTCTGGCGGTCATGAGCACCTTGGTGCAATTGATCCAGACCGTTTTGCCCTTCTTGATAATTGGCGCGGGCATCTTTGTTGCTTATCGCTGGGCTTTGAGCGATGCCGAAGCGCCAAGCGCCGATGAAGTCGAGCATCAGGCGCGCGGCTTGTTTTCCCGATTCCGTAGAGGCAAAGAAGTTGTGGAAACTACTGTCGCGGTCGGCGCGGCGATGAAACAGATGGACGATAAAGCCGCAAAGTTCAGCGAGATCTTAGAAACTTTGCAAGACGAAGACGCGGCGGATGCCAGCGAGAAGATCATTGAATTGAAGCAATCGCCAAGCGAACCGGAGCAAAATGCCTCTGCCAGCAGCAGGCGCGCGGCGCGGCGCGCCAAAAAAGCCGCCCAGGCAAAAACAGCCCCAGCCAAGCCGACTGGCGCGATTGAATTCAAAGACCGCGATGTCGTGATTAGCAAGGATGATCTTGTGCAGCCGGATATTTCTCGGCTAGAAGAGAAAGAAAAAGAAGAGCCGCAGATCAACGACGATGTCATCGCGCAGGTCGAAGCGCGCCGCCGCCGCTTGCATGGCGGCAAATGAGCTCGGGCTAGTCTTGCTCGTTCATCTTCACTTCGCTGCCTTTTCTCGGTTACATTTTTTGCAGAGCATCTGGCAGTTTTCGGCTATGGTCTTGCCGCCTTCCGACCAGGGTGTGATGTGATCGGCTTCCATATCCGAAATTTCAAATTCATTCTTGCAAATCGCGCATTTGCCATTTTGCAGTTCATATATTTTTTGTTTCATGCCTGGCTTAAAGGCGCGTAAGTTCAAGTACTTTTCATCGCCTGTAAGGATGTATGGATAGATGCCCTTCTTATTTTCGACGTCATCATCAAGTATGAGGCGCTTTATCTGCTTTTCAATCCAAATTGAATCCAGGTCGGCGTCTTTGTAGGCATTATAGAGCGTGCCCCAATCCACCCCTTTCATAATTTTCTTGCGCTTCTTGGTAAAACTTGATTCGATCCAGTCGATAACTGCCCGATAGTATTGCCACAGTGAGGCCGCGCTTGCATCGTGCTGGTGTCTTGCCATGTAGTCGTCGATGTCGGTATCTTCGGCGTCACCGCGCCATTTAATGACGGTTTGCAGATAATCTTGGCGGATGGGCGAGCCAGTCATATAATCGCCGCCCAAGCCCGCGGCTGGGCAGCCGCTCTTGCTGAAATAGCGCTTGGCCTCCGACACCCAGGAGCCGGAGTAAACCGCATTGCGCAACTCTTGATCGTACAATTTTTCGCCGGCGATGTTGACCGTCCGGAACCAATCCAGCTTATCCCTGTGCGTTCCCGTACAGACGTAGACCATCAATTTGTAATCGAGGACAAGGGATTGCTCTTCTAGCGTGAGGTTGTGAAAGTAGCGCCCGTCTACCGAGAATTCGCTCTTCACATATTGGGCGATTGATATGGTGCGCTGCTGGCCGTCGATGATCTCGTAAGTGCCGTCGTCCCGGACTGACCAATACATGACATTGAGCGGGAAGCGGCCTTGGATGGACCTGATTACCGCTTCGCGCTGTTTGCCCTTATAGATGAACTCGCGCTGGAAGGGCGGACGAATATCTAGCTTTCCGCCGTAACCGACCACGCCATCCTCGCCGTCGTCATGGTAGCCGTCCACGAGTTCGCGTGCTGTAAGGTCTTGCAGTTTGATTTTCATAGTGACGATACCTTATTGCGAATGACAATTCGCGCATAAGGAACTTTTACTTCATCCCCGTTCATCATATAAAGGTCTCCGTCTACTACACCTCGCTTTTGTACTTCTTTCCGGTATTTTCTATGCTCTGGCTTGTATGGACGAACACCCATATTCAAACCTAGATTAGCTATTCCTAATCCAATAATCTCAAATTGGCCCGGGTTGTGTTTATCCAAGAAACTAATCGGAACCCCCATTGCGCCGTCATAATCGTAAGGGATTTCTTTGGTCTTATTGACATTGATGGCGTCGAAATTGTCATAATGCGGATATTCTTCTGGAGAGTATCGCTTCCACAAAATTAATTCTTCATGGCGTTTCTTGTGGTCGAGGTTGGTGAACCATTTCGCATTTCTTGTCTTTGCCTTAACGACACCATCAACAATCTTATAAGAGCTGCCTTCATTTCTCGTCTCAAGTATTTCTTGCGCAAAATCAGGCGGTAAATCGAAATACAATGTAAAACTCTCTTGCGCGTGACCTAGCCAGATTTTGTTCTCTTTGATTAGCGGAAAGATTTCTTTGTAGGTAATCGCATTCATGCTACCAATAATAAGAAAATCTTTGTTGTACTTAATCAACTGCGCCACATACTCACGAAACAACGAAAAGGGCGGATTGGTTACTACAATATCGGCACCCTTGAGCAACTCAATACATTCGGGGCTGCGAAAATCCCCATTGCCCTCAAGATGATGGATACCGATGTCTTCCGCTGATGGAACGCCGCTGCTATTCCGCGTCCCGTCGTATTCCAAGTAAATCGCCTGCTCGGATTTGTTTTGGCTGAACATATCCATCTGCTGGTTCTTGTAGCAGGTGGTAATCAGTTTCTTCAATCCAAACAAATCGAAGTTTAGCGAGAAGAAGCGGAAGAAGTTGCTTACTCTTGGGTCATCACAATTGCAGTAGACCACCTTATCGCGGAAGTGGTCGCGGTAATGACGCAGTTCGTTTTCAATGTCTGAAAGCTGAGTGTAGAATTCATCTTTCTTGTTAGCGCTTGCCCTATGCAAATTACGATTTGCCATACATGCCCCGCAAACGCGACTCGACTGAGAAATCGGTAGAGCCGCGCTGGGAGCAATCCACGACGAAAAGCGCGGACGTTTCCACGGAGCTTTTACATGGGGTATACTGAAAAGCGGAAGCCCCTCAGGGTTTTCCGAATTTTGATAGTTTCCTGTGGCAGTCAGGTTGACTGCCGTGTGCTGCCACAGGAAACTCCCATAAAAAGCCGTAAACGGCTCAATATGAGTTTACATCGTTTCTAGTCTTTCCGCAACAGATTCGTCGCTTTGTCCAGGGCAATCGCTTCAAAATCCATAACTGTCGAAATTTACATCAAACTGATGAATTGTATGGGCGAGCCTTGGCTCGCCCATGAAATTGGGTGCAAAATCGTGGGCGATTGACCCGCAGTGTCGACGGGCAGTGTCTACGCGCCCTACGCGCGGCACAGGGTCGCGTGGACACTGACCGTCAATCGCCCCTACATTACGTCCTATTTTGGCAAATTACGGATAAATCTCGGTGTTGGCGGTCATTGTCGCAGGGCGGTGTCGAAGGGCTGTGTCCACGCGCCCTACGCGCCCTACGCGACTCTCGGTGTCTACGTGGTGAATAAAATTTGAAGCGATCGCCCTATCGCTTTGCCAGGCAAGCCGCAGCCAATTCTTGCCATGCGTCTTGGTAAATTACAAACTGTTGCGATTGCTTTGCATCGCCGCGTAGATAGGCTTTAGGACCTGATAGAGGTCATTATACAAGGTCAGCTGAACTTGATAGCGGCGCGCGCGCTCGGGGCGCGGGTGGAAGGTTTTGCGCAGCTTGATTAGCTGACCCGCCGCTTCTTCTAGGCTGCTGTAGACGCCGGTTGCGCAGCCCGCCAGCATCGCCACGCCCAGGCTAGCCGCCTCTGATGTATGAATAATCGAGATTGGCAGATTCGTAATATCAGATTTCATCTGCATCCAGCGTTCGGAGCGCGCGCCGCCGCCGACCGCTGTGATGCGATTGATTGCCACGCCGATTTCATTCAAGCTGCGGATGCCCAGCGCCTGCTCGTAGGTCAAGCCTTCGAGGATGGCGCGCACGATGTCCTTGCGCTTGCTATCGAAGCTCAAGCCAAGCAGCGCGCCCGTCGCCGACGGGTCATTGTGCAGCACGCCGCTGCCAACGAAATAGGGCAGCAGCAGCATGTCGCCCGGTTCATCGTCAATCTGCTCGACAATGACATCATAAACGTCGCGCCCCGTCTCGGTGGCAATGGCACGTTCAGCCGCCGCCAGCTCATCGCGATACCAGCGCAGCAAGCGGCCGCCGGTCTGGTTGCCGCTGAGCGCGATGAAATAACCCGGCGCAGCATGTGGATAGCAGGACACGTTATATGCCAGCATTTGCTCGCGCGGCTTTTCGGTTACCGCAACCAGCGCTTCGGTCGTGCCGATGGAATACATGGCGGTGCCGGGCTGCAAGACGCCCGCGCCCAGCGCCCCTGCCGGCTGATCGTGCCCGCCTGTAACAACTTTGACCTTGCCCGCAAATCCCAGCTCGGCGGCAAGGCTGGCGGGAATCTCGCCGATGATTTCGCCGCTGGGCAGCGCCTCCGCCATTTGCTCGCGGCGGAGGCCGCCAGCAGCCAGCAGCTCGTCCGACCATGCCAGAGTATTGACATCAAAAGCCAAGGTGCGCGCCGCCATGCTGTGATCGATAACCGGCTCGACGCCCAGCTTATACGCGACGAAGTCAACGTAGCATAAGATTTTCCAACTGCGCTCGATGATTTGCGGGGCATGGTCGCGCCACCAAAGCACTTTTGGCAGCGTATAAATCGTGCTCATCGGCTGCCCGGTGAGGGCGAAGATGCGCTCCGTGCCCAGCGCCGCTGCCATCTCGGCTGTTTGTTTGGCATTGCGCCGGTCGGAGCTGACCGGGCTGTTCGCCAGCACCTTGCCATCGGCGCTGACCGGAATCATCGCCTCGCCCTGGGACGAGATTGCCAAGGCGGTTACGGCATCATGGCGAAGCTCGGCATTTACCGCGCGCAGGCACTGGCAGACGAAGTCCCAGACTTGATTGGGGTCAAGCTCGTACCAGCCCGGATGCGGGTTAAGAAGCGGGTATTCTCGGCTGGCTTGCGCCAAGACTGCGCCCGCTTCGTCAAATGCCACAACTTTGCAGCCGGTCGTGCCAACATCAATGCCCATCAAGCTCATATTTTCCCCTATCCCCGGACTGCGCCCGATGTTAAGCCAGAAACCATAAAGCGCTGCATCAGATAATAGACCACGATGACCGGCAGCGTAATTAGCGATTGCGCAAATAGGGATCCAGCGCGTCGCGCAAGCCATCGCCGAGCAGATTGATGCTCATGACGGTAAGGAAAATGGCTGTGCCGGGCACCAGAGATATCCAGGGCGCAGTCTGAATGTAGCGATTGCCGACGGCGACCATGCTGCCCCAACTGGGATTGGGCGGCTGGATGCCGAGCCCCAAAAAACTCAATGTGGCTTCCGCCAAGATGATGCCGCCGATATCCAACGAGACAGTCACGATAATCGCAGCGGTGATATTAGGCAAGATGTGCGCCATCATGATGCGCCAATTGGACGATCCCAGCGCGCGGGCAGCCAGTACATAGTCTTGCTCGCTGGCGGACAGGGTCAAACCGCGTGTCAAGCGCGCCAGCGGCGCGACGCCAACGATGCCGATCGCGACAAGCGCGTTCAGCAAACTGGGACCCAAAATGCCAGCGATGGCGATGATGAGTATGATGCGCGGGAATGCCAGCAGCGCGTCCAAAACGCGCATGATAATGTCGTCCGTCCAGCCCTTGAGCAAGCCAGAAATCAAGCCAAGCGGGATGCCGATGATGATTGATATCGACAGCGGAATCAGTGCAGCCAGCAGCGAAACGCGCGCGCCGAATAGGATGCGCGACAAGACATCGCGCCCGATATCATCCGTGCCCAAAAGATGATCGGCGCTGGGCGCTTGGCTCGCGGCGGTAAAATCCGGCTTGATTGGATCATAGGGGCTGATTAGCGGGGCGAATACGGCACCCAGAATGACAAGTATGAGGACAACAAAGGCAAAGCGCGGCAGAGGACGCGCGAACAAGCGTTTGCAGAACAAAATGGACGCGTGTTGTGTCGGTTCGCTGGTCATCGCTAAGGTTGCCGAATCCTCATTGTGTGTTGCTGGCTCGGGAGCTATGCGCCGGCGACGCGCTCACGCAGCGTAGCGGATGCGAGGATCAATCGACGCGTAGGTCAAATCGACCAGCAGATTGATCGCCATAAACGATAGTGTGATCAACAAAACTGCCCCTTGAACAACCGGGAAATCGCGGGCGAAGATGGCATCCAACAATAACTTGCCCATGCCCGGGAAAGAAAAAATGACTTCAATCACAATTGTGCCGCCCAGTATGCGCCCAACCTGCAAACCGACAGTTGTGACAACCGGTATCAGCGCGTTCTTCAAGGCATGGACAAAGACGATCCGGCGCTGCCCCAGCCCTTTGCTCCGGGCAGTACGTACATAATCTTCATTTAATACTTCGAGCATACTCGATCGCGTTAGGCGCATGGTTACTGCCATCAGCGCAGTGCTAAGCGTAATGACCGGCAGAATCATGCGTTCGACATGCCGGATTGGGTCATCGGAGATGCGAGCGAATCCGCCGGCCGGCAGCCAGCGCAGCTGCACCGCGAATATGACAATGAGTATCAAGGCCACCCAAAAGTTCGGTGCCGAAACGCCCATCAAGGCGACGATATTGCCGATAAAGTCTCCGACGCCGCCGGGCCGAACCGCTGTGTAAATGCCGATGGGAATCGCGACAACCGAAGCGACAAATACGCTCAATAGCGCCAGCTCCAGCGTGACCGGGAAGCGCGTCGCCAGCAAATCATAGACCGGGCGGCGCTGGTGAATCGAGCGCCCCAAATCGCCACGCAATACGCCGAGCAGCCAATCGGCATATTGCGCGTATATCGGACGGTCCAATCCCAACTCTTGCCGCAACTGGCGCATCTCTTCGTCGCTCAGCTGATCGATTTCGTCCATGGGGACGAGCATCAACACCGGATCGCCGGGACTGAGATATAGCAACAGGAATACCAGAAAGGTAACAATCAGCAGGGTTGGCAGCATCAGGAAGATGCGCCTGATTAGATAGCGCCCCATAGCCTCGCTCCGGCAATTTAGAGTAGGGAGGAAGGGGTTGCGACTCTGCACGCAACCCCGTGTCTTGGCTTTGATTAGCTGCCGACTACGGTGAAGTTCGTCCAGTCGAGCAAGCCATAACCATTAAGCGCGAAGCCGTCGATGATGTCGCCGCGAAAGACGTATGGAATCTCGGGATAGAGATAGGGCACGACGATCATGTCTTGCCAGGTGAGGTCGTTCATGCGGACGACATGCGCTGCGCGTTCGGCGCTATCAAATATGCTCGGCAATTCCGCCAGCAAGGATTCGTATTCGTCCTTGCAATAGCCGATGATTTTCTGCGGAGCATTGCAACCGGCGAATGGTGCCAGATAGCCTTCCATTGAGCTGCGATGCGCGAGGATTTGTACGAAGCCGGCTTCGGCAATGCTGATATCTTCTCGTATCGCGGCAATGTGACGCGCGCGTTCGTTGGCTTGAATGGTCAGGTTTATGCCAACTTCGGCGAGATTAGCCTGGAAGATTTCCAATACTTGAATGCGAAATGGCTGCGCAACAACTGAAACGGTGAATTCAAAGCCGTCCGGGTTGCCCGCCGCCGCCAGTTCCGCGCGCGCGGCATCCAGATCCCTGGTGATGACCGGTGGCGATTCCTCACTAAAGGCGAAGGAATTGGGCGGCGTAATGCCGCGCGCCGGCTGCGCCAAACCGCCGTATACCAGGTTGATGACCGTTTCCGCGTCAATGGCGTACATAATGGCGCGCCGATTATGGATATTGTCGAAAGGCGGTCGGTGCGAATTCAGCGCAAGTACATTGACACCACGGGGAATCGCGCCAGTGACAGTCCCGGGAACTGCTTCTAAAAGCGGCAGTTCTGTGGCGAGAATCGCGAACATGGCATGTATATCGCCGCTCTGATAATTCAGGGTGGCGGCCGACGAATCGAGGATGACCCGAAAAATGACGCGATCCGCGTTGCCGGCGCTTTCGCCCCAGTAGTCCTGGTTGCGCTCCAGCGCCAATTCGACCCCCGGTTCCCAGCTGGCCAATTTGAAGGGTCCAGTGCCCGAGGGGTTGAAGGCGAATTCGTCCGCTCCCATAGCCTCGTAAGCCGCGCGCGACATGATTAGCGCGCGCGCGTCGCTGCCAGCAGCAAGCGCTGGCAGGATGTTGGCGTCCGGTGCCGACATGTTGATCCGCACAGTGAGATCATCCAGGGCTACTGCCGATGCTATCCGGCCCAAATCCGCCACTGCGCCTTCGCCGAAATCCGGATCCAGCGCGCCATTGATATTCCAAACGACAGTATCGGCGTCCAAAGGCGAGCCATCGTGGAAGCTAACACCCTCGCGCAAGTTGAGCGTGATTGTCAGCTTGTCATCCGACATGGTCCAATCGGTGGCGAGCGCGGGATTGATCGAGCCATCTGTTCCCAGCCGCAGCAAGGGTTCGTAGATCGCGTAGCTAACCTGCTTATGCGCCAGCGACGGGCTGCGCATGCTCATATCAAGCGATACAACTGTTTCGCTAACGCCGATGACAAATTCGTTCATCGCGTCTTGCGCGCCGACCGGCAGCACAAGGAGCAACAGCATCAGCGCTAATAGCCTTAATCTCAAACTTATTCGATTAAACATATCATCTCTCCTTTAGTAGAACAGTTTGCAATACATGACAATTTACGACTAAAAGGATATGTGGCAAGTTCCCTTCCCACCATTCCCGCTCAGCGCAGTTGAATCGCTCCCGCCCAGGCAGGTCTTCATCCTATGTTAATGATAAACCGTATGTTTCCTAAACTCAAAAAACCGTGTTGAGCCGAGCGCGCATGGCGGCAACTTGACCGGGACGCTCAGCAGCCAGGTTGTGGATTTCCGCGGGGTCCTTCAGCAAATCATATAGCTCGGTCAAGTCATTTGCATTCTCGATGTATTTCTCCCTTGCCGTTCGCAGGCAAGTAAAATGACGCAAGCTGGCAAGGATTTCTTGCCGGTGCGCTGTCGCTGCGCCCGACAAGACGCGCACAAAGGAACGGGCGTCCATATTCGGCGCGGCTTCCACGCCTGCCAGCGCGCAGATTGTCGGATTGAGATCCATCATGTCGATGAGGGTATCGGATACTCTGCCCGGCTCGATGCCGGGTCCGGCAAGAATCATGGGGATGCGCAGCGACGCTTCGTAAGGCGCTTGTTTCTGGAACAAACCGTGATCGCCCAGCATTTCGCCGTGATCGCTGGTGAAAATGATAATCGTGTTTTTCAGCATAGCGCGCTTGCGCAGCGCATCCAGCAGCGCGCCAACCTGGTCATCTATCAACTTGATTAGCGCGCAGTATTGACGGCGGATGCGCGCCAGCTGCTCGGCGCTGAAGTCCTGCTGGCGATCCAGCGCCCACTGCGGCTTCCCACGCCGATTTTTCGCTATCGCATCTGGCATCGGGGCAGCGCGGAACTGCTCGGCATATTCCAGCGGCGGGTCGAAGGGATCGTGCGGCCCGACGAAGCTGACAAAGAGATGCCAGGGGAAATCATCGGCGATCGTTTCAATCCAGCGCGCGGCTCGCCGCCCGATATAACAGTCCTCAAAATCTTCGCTGGGCAATACCGAATCGTGCGAAGCGCCGACGACCCAGCCTTTCTCGGCGCGGCCTTGGTAATCCGCGCAGAAAGCCTGTAATTGTCCTTTGCTCTTCAGATAATGCGTATAGGGTCCATGCGGCGCATCTGGATCGCCCAGCCCGGCGTGCATCTTGCCTTCGCATTCTACGGGATGGGTGAAGCCCCAGCGATAGACCTGCGGGCGGTCGCCATCGCGGCCGTTATAGGGGTCGGGCTTGGCCAAGTCGAGCTTGCCAACGCAGCCGACGCGGTAGCCGCTGTCGCGCAGCCTCTGATAGTAGGTCGGCAAATGCGGCGGCAGGTAGCTGCTGTTGTCAAGCGCGCCGATACGCGCCGGGCGCATGCCTGTCGCCAAACCGATGCGAGCAGGCGCGCAAACTGGCGCGTTGGTGAAAGCATTGGTAAAGCGCATGCCCGCAGCCGCCAAGCGGTCGATATTCGGTGTATCAAGGAATTCCGCGCCGGCGCAGCCCAGGAAATCCCAGCGCAGCTGGTCGGTCATGATGAACAGGATATTGGGCGCGTTATGAATTGGCATAGCGGATTTGCCTTTGCATTCCCATTGTTCAAATTGCCTCAACCTGTCTCGATGCCACGAGTTTAACACTGTGGCAATGGCAGCGACAAATATCGCAGAGTATACTCAAGTGCCCATATAAGCGTACAAATAAGCGTCCATATAGCCTGAGAAAATAAAGCAATGAAAGCAATTGTGATTCTAGCGGGTCAATCGAATATGCTAGGCAGCGGCGACTTGTCCGAGCTAGACGATGCCGCGCTACCGGACGGCATCAGGCTATTTGACCTCAATCCACGCGCGGGTTGCTTTGGTCCAGAGCTTGGGTTCGCACAGACTATTTTGGAACTCATACCGCTTGATGAATTGTGGCTAATCAAATATGCCGTTGGCGGCAGCTCGCTGCTGGCTTGGGAGCCAGATTGGTCGGCGCAGCGCGCCGCAATCGCTGACGATGCGGAAAAGGGACCGCTCTACCAGCGCTTGATTGACCATTTCAGGCGCGTCACAAAGGATGTCGACATTATCGTCCTCGCCTGCCTGTGGATGCAAGGCGAAAGCGACTCCCGCTATCCAGTTGCCGCGTCTGAATACGAGCGCAATCTCAAGCGCCTAATCTCGCGCCTGCGGCAAGACTTGAATCAACCGGACATGCCATTCCTTGCTGGTCTGGTGAACGCGCCCGCCGCTACTTTTGACTATGTATCGGTCGTGCGCAAAGCCCAGCGAAGAGTCGCAGAAACCGACCAGCATGCGCGCCTCGTCGAGACAGATGGCTTAACTAAGCTCGCTGACGACCTGCATTATGATAGCGCCGGGCTGCTTGAACTAGGTAAGCGCTTCGCGCGTCAGCTTTCGGATAAGCGCGGTAGTGCATCCTTGTCGCTTGAAAAATAGAACCCTATCCCATTATAAATCAATTTAGCTCCTGCGCGGATGGCAAGACATTGTGTCGCGCCTAGCGATTGTGAGGAGAATGTTGTTTTTGCTCATCCGAAATGGCTGCTTTACCTAAAGCTCCGCTATAGCTGGGTGCGTTTCAGATTATTGGGGCATCAAGCTCTATCTCTCAAAATGCCAAACGTTGAAAAACACCCCCATCCCGAAGGTCTATGTCTACGTGACCCCGGCCCCTTCTCGCCATTTCTATGGCGAGCATCCCCAAAATGAGGGAAGGGGAGCTTTCTGAACCGTAATGAGCTGTTAAAGCCCCTCCCTCTTTATGGGAAAGTTCGCCATTTCTATGGCGAACGGGTTTGGGGTGGGGGAAATCGAGTATTTCAACATAGTCCAGCAAGCCGTCCCTCATATTATTTCGCGTTTTTTCTGTCAGAGTCGGTGGTCAATGTCAAATTGCGATACTGTGTTCTTTGCTTCCGCCAAAATATTGAAATGCACCCGCTATAGCTCCTCGGCTAGCCAGCATTATGCCGCTGTGCTAGCATGGAGCGATTGTTTCTTCTCGGGCTGCGCGTGAATATGTTGAACCGACGCGGAGCGATTCTGCTCTCGATCACTTTATCGGCGGGCATCACGCCGATCGCCATTCGCATCACCCAAAGCGAAGGCATGCCGTCGCTGGTAATTGTCTTGATTCGTCTTTGGCTGATTTCGCTCGCGCTCGCCCCGCTGATTTGGACGCGCTACCGCGCCGACTTGCTGCGCGTAACAGCGCGGCAATGGCTGCTTGCCGGCATCGCCGGGTTTTGGCTGTCGCTGAATCTGCTGCTGCTATTTCATTCGCTAGAGTACACCAGCGTTTTGATGACAAGCGTCCTGCGCCGCACCACACCGATGTGGATTGTGCTGCCGGAAATCTTGATATTTGGCATCGTCTTTTCGCGGCGTTTCTGGTTCAGTTTGCTCGCGACGGTCATCGGCGTGGCGCTGGTCGGCTTCGGTGGGCTGAGCGCGATTGAAGCCGGCGCAAATCCCCTGCTGGGTGGCGGAATGGCGCTGTTTGGCTCCTTATGCTTCGGCATTTATCTCTTGATTGGCAGACAGTTAAATAATCTCATGCCGCCCCTGCTCTACAGCTTTGCCGTCTTCTTCAGCGCCGCTATCGTGAGCTCCGTTTTCGTCGCCGCCACGGGAACGCCGGTCACTGGTTATCCCACCAGCAGCTATCTATGGGCGATCGTGGTGGCGGTCTTGGCGCAGGTCTTCGGGCATATCGCGATGAACCTAGCGCTGCAAAGCTATACAGCTACCGCCATGGCAATCGTCTTGCAGATTGCCGTGGTCCTCAGCGCGGCAATCGCCTTGTTTCTCTTCGGGGAGATCCCATCCCCAGCGCAGATTGTTGGCAGCGCGCTGATTGTTTATGGCGTGGTAGTCGCCACCCTCGAACAGACCCAGGCGCGCTGGAAACGCAAAGCGCCAGCATAACAGATTCGAGATATGCTGACTATGAACTGGGTATGAAATGCGGTAAAGTGTTACGCGAAAAAAGTGTTAGGCATAGATAAGGAGAGCGCAAATGAAGCTCGAAACACAAGCCATCCACGCCGGTTATAAATCCGACCCAACTACGCACGCGGTCGCGGTGCCAATTTATCAGACCGTCGCCTATGAATTTGACAACGCCCAGCATGGCGCAGACCTCTTCAATCTGGCAGTACCGGGCAATATCTACACGCGCATCATGAACCCAACCAACGATGTCTTGGAACAGCGCGTAGCCGCGATGGAAGGCGGCGTCGCGTCGCTGGCGCTGGCTTCTGGGCAGTCGGCAATCCACTACGCGATTGTCAACCTGGCGGAAGTCGGCAACAATATCGTGACCGTGCCACAGCTCTATGGCGGCACCTATACACTCTTCCGCCACATGCTGCCCAAGCTCGGCATTGATGTGCGCTTCGCCGAGGGCGATAGCCCCGACGAACTGGCGCAGCTGATTGACGACAAGACTTCCGCCGTCTTCTGCGAATCCATCGGCAATCCCGCGGGCAATATCCCGGATTTGGCAGCCATCGCGGAAATGGCGCATGCGCATGGTGTGCCGGTCATCGTGGACAATACCGTGCCTAGCCCGGCGCTGTGCCGCCCCGTAGAGCACGGCTGCGATATCATTCTGCATTCGATGACCAAATACATGGGCGGGCATGGCAACAGCATCGCCGGTATCTTGGTCGATGGCGGCATCTTCGACTGGGCGAAACATGCCGAGCGCTTCTACATGTTCAGCAGCCCCGAGCCGAGTTATCACGGCGTCGTCTTCACCGATGCCATGGGACCAGCCGCTTATATCGCGCGCGCCCGCGTTGTCGCCCTGCGCAACACCGGTTCCGCACTCAGCCCCTTTAACTCCTTCTTGATTCTGCAAGGCTTGCAAACCCTGTCACTGCGCATGGAGCGTCATGTCGACAACGCCATGGCAGTGGCGAAATACCTGGAAAGCCACAGTCAAGTAGAATGGGTATCCTACGCTGGTTTGGAAAGCTCGCCCTATTATGAGCTGGCGCAGAAATATACCGGTGGCCGTCCCTCCGCCCTGCTGACATTTGGCATCAAGGGCGGCTTTGACGCCGGCGTCAAGTTTTACGACGCGCTGCAAGTCTTCACGCGCTTGGTCAACATCGGCGACGCCAAGTCGCTGGCGGCGCACCCAGCCTCGACAACTCATCGCCAGCTCACGGTCGAAGAACAGGCGGCGGCTGGCGTCACGCCAGAGACGATTCGCCTCTGCATCGGCATTGAGCATATCGACGACATCATTGAAGATTTGGAGCAGGCGCTGGCAGCCGCGCGCTAAGGCCGTCGCGGCAATCTTCATTCAAGGAATCGCTTCGATCGAATCGCGGCAATCGAATCGCGGCAATCGAATCGCGGCAATCAAATCGCGGCAATCGAATCGCGGCAATCAAATCGCGCCAAATCAACATGGGCGGCTTAGTCAAGTCGCCCATGTTGATTATGGGGCAGCTGCGCTATTCGCTTTGTCAGGCGCATAGACGAGCTCCATCAATCCCAATTGATGGAGGGCAAGTTTGACTCGTTGGACATCATGCTCATCATCCGCGTCATAAGTGCGCACACAAAGCAAGCGCTCATTTGGGTCGGCTTGTCCGCCGGCGGGACGCGTCGAGACCTTGGATTTGTAACCCAGTTCGCCCGCGACCGTCGCCCGTTTCACAATTTCCCAGGCCGCGTCGACCGTCGCCACAGTCAGCCGCGCGCGCCATTCGCCAGCGTTCGCTGTCGCCGCCGGGTAATCACCCGCCCCGCGCTTTGCCTCGATCCAGTATACAGCCGCGTAATCGGAAGGGACCGCAGTTTCATCATGCATCATGCGGGCGCGCTGGACCATCTCTATCAAGCTGAGGTTTATCTTCATCGGCTGGTTTCCCTCGCTAAAGCCAATCTAGTCGGCAACAGGCAAAATTGTCGATTTACAGGGGCGGCTGAAGTCCGTCGTCCAAGCATTTTGCTAGATTTTTTTGACATTCGACATGCTCGGATTCACTAGCGATTGTTTTGTCGGAGCTATCTACAGGCTATATTCTGATGCCTATTTTTGGTATGCTTATACAGTTTGTGAACTGTCGGAATTTCTTGCCATGCCCGCTGACATTCGTCGAATCTTGATCTTCGCGCTGCTTCCGCTCTTGCTGGCGCTAGCTCCTGGCGCATTTGCCGCGGACGATGTCTTTGTCAGTAGCGAAGGCATTGGCTACCGCGTCGAGCGCTTCCTGCTCGCGGATTTCCCGGTGGGCTTGGCATTCACGCCGCAAGGCGAACTTCTTTATACAGAAAAGTCGACCGGCAATGTCCGCTATGTGGATGCGGATGGCTTGCGGCAGCACGCGCCGGTATTGAATCTGGCGGTCAATGCCCTGCAAGAGCGCGGCATGTTGAATATCACCATTGATCCCGATTACGCAAGCAATGGCTATGTCTGGGTGTTCTATACCGCCGCTGGCACCGCCAAAGCCTTCCCAGCCAACAAAGTCCTGCGATTCCGCCTAGAAGACGGCAGCGCGATTGACCAGACCGAAATGTACAGCGCGACAATTGACAGCGGCTTTCTGGTGCATAATGGCGGCGGACTGCAATTTGACAGTGACGGATTCCTTTATATTGGCATCGGCGACTATGGCGACGCCAGCCGACCGCAAGACCTGAGCATCCCGCATGGCAAAATCCACCGCTTTGCAGTCAGTGGCGACCGCTTGACCGTGCCCGCTGACAATCCCATCGCGGGCAGCAGCATCTACGCCTATGGATTGCGTAACCCATTTGACTACACTTTTGATCCCAAGAGCGGGCGCCTCTTCGCTACCGAAAACGGCGATAATTGCGATGATGAAATAAATCTAATCTTGCCGGGCTTCAATTATGGTTATCGCGAGCAATACCAGTGCATCGGCAGACAATTCATCGCCGACCTGGATAGGTACTTGCCGCCGCTTGCGAGTTATACACCGACCATCGCGCCGGTTGGCATCGTCTTCTATCGAGGCGACGCCTTCCCGCGTTGGCGCAACGACTTGTTCTTTTGCAGTTGGAACGATGGCAAGCTGCATCATCTGCGTTTGAGCGACAGCCGCAATCGCATACTATTTGATCGCACCCTAGATTTGGGGGCGGTCTCTTGCCGCATCGACATCACAGTCAGCCCCGATGGCGCAATCTATTTTGGCACCATCGACGACGAAAGCGGCGCAATTTACCGGCTGGTACCAGCCTCGGATTAGACCAGGTCGGCATCCTCGATATTACTGTCGCTGAAGCCAAAACGGCCAATCAAAGGCACAAAACGGCAGTGCAGCAGCGCGCGCGCGGTGAAGCGCTCGCTTTGCCGCGTGACCAATTTGAGCTCTTGCATTTGCTGATCGCCAACCGGCAGAATCATGCGTCCATCATGGTATGCAAGCTGGGAGCAGAGCACGTTAGGTAATTTGGGCACAGCCGCTGTGACGATGATGCGGTCGAAGCTGGCTTGGTCGGGCAAGCCCTGGCTGCCATCGCCGATGTGTATATCGAGGTTGTTGTATCCCAGCTCGTTTATGCGCTCTCCCGCCTTATACGCCAAGCGGCTGTGGCGCTCAATAGTGTAGACATACTTTGCCAGATGGCACAAAATAGCTGTTTGATAACCGGAGCCGGTGCCAATCTCCAGCACCGTATGCTGCGGCTCCAGGCGTAGCTGCTCCGTCATGAAAGCGACGATGTAGGGTTGCGATATTGTTTGCTTCCCGCCGATGGGCAAGGGGCGGTCCATATATGCCTGTGTTTTATATTCCTCGCTGACAAAATGATGGCGCGGCAATTTACGCATGGCATCCAGAACGCGCCAGTCCTTTATGCCACGTTCCACAAGTTGTTGCTCCACCATACGCGACCGCCTGCGCGCATATTCGCGTGTAGTTGGCATCACGGCATCCGTCCGCCCGTATTCGCAATCAACTTAAAACTAACATAAAGCAACAATGTGGGCAACTCACTTATACGCCAGTTATGGAAACTATCGGTAATTGAGCGACATGCAGGCCAGAAAAGCACAATATCCAGCTACAATCTAGGGCAATCCAAGGCAATCGCAGCAATATCGCTACCTTCGATTCAGCATATTCAGACTGAAATTAAGCACCGAGGGGCGCGTAGGTCGTCCCGCGGTGGGCTCGATGCAGGGCAATCGCTTCAAAATCCATAACTGTCGAATTTAACATCAAACTGATGAATTGTAGGGGCGAGCCTTGGCTCGCCCATGAAATGGGTGCAAAATCGTGGGCGATTGACCCGCAGTGTCTACGCGCGGCACATAATCGCCCCTACATTACGTCCTTTTTTGGCATATTTACGGATAAATCTCGGTGTTGGCGGTCATTGTCGCAGGGCTGTGTCTACGCGCCCTACGCGACTCTCGGTGTCTACGTGGTGAATAAAATTTGATTCGATTGCCCTGCTACTTCCGATTCAGCATATTCAGACTGAAATTAAGCACCGAGGGGCGCGTAGGTCGTCCCGCGGTGGGCTCGGTGGATAAAATGTAATTTGATGCAATTGCCCTGGCTACATTAAGGCTGTCAGGCTGTCAGGCTAATCGTATAAGGCAAGCCTGTTAGCGTATGCGCTAAACTGTTCGTATGTAAGGAAGCCTAGCGGTGTCAGATGCAATGAAACGAGAGCCAAGCGCGCTTGATATGCGGCGGGTGATACCCATCTTCTTGATGGTCTTCGTCGACATGCTCGGCTTGACCCTGGTCTTGCCGCTCTTGCATCTCTATGCAGCTGCTTATGGTGGGGGACCGCTCGAAGTCGGCATTATCGTCGCAGCATTCCCGCTGGCGCAGCTGCTTGGCGTGCCCATGATGGGCGCGCTGTCCGATCGCTATGGTCGGCGTCCCCTGCTGCTTATCAGCCAAGTTACGACCTGCATCAGTTTCATCATGCTTGGTTTGGCGAATTCATTAGCTTTGATTGTGCTGTCGCGGCTGCTCGACGGCTTGTTCGGCGCGAATATCGCCACGGCGCAGGCAGCCTTGGCTGACATCACCGACGAATCCAACCGCGCGCGCGGCTTAGGCATCACCGGCGCGGCATTTGGTTTAGGCTTTATCTTCGGTCCCGCCATCGCCATACTCAGCTTTGAATTGACAGACTCGCTAGCCGCGCCCGCCTTCACTGCCGCCCTCTATTCTTTCCTGTCAATCCTAATCACAATCTTTATGTTCAAGGAAACCCATCCACCGCAACAGCGCGCGCGACCATCGCAGCGCACCGCATTCCTACGCCGTCGCTTTCTGTCGAAGCGCTTGGTGGCTTATCTGCTCTTGCTGATGTTCGCGCAGCAATTCATCTTCTTTGGATTTGAGAGCTTGCTAGGCTTATTCACCTTGACGCGCCTGGGCTTCCTCGGGCAAGGCAATGCCGCGCTATTTCTGTTTGTCGGGGTCATATTGGTATTTGTGCAGATGCGCGCCATCGGTCCATGGACAAGTAGATTCGGCGAAAGGCGCTTGGTGACAGGCGCGCTATTTCTGCTGGCGCTGGGGCTGCTGCTCGTAGGCGCGACGCCGAAGCAGCCGCATCCCTTCTATGTGCGCGAACTGGTCGCGCGCGATCTGATGGCGCAAGCGCCCACGCGCGCCGAATCGATAATCGGCGAGTTGCGCGTAGAGCTGCCAGCCAATGGCAACAATGGCATAGTGGGCGCGCTCTGGCTGGCGCTGGCATTGCTGCCTCTGACTGTCGGCGCGGCGCTCATCCGCCCAGCGCTGAATAGCTTGATTACACGCGCGGTTGGCGCATTTGAATATGGCAGCGCGCTGGGGCTCAGTTCGGCATTGCTTAGCGCGGCCAACGCCAGCGCGCCCCTGTGCGCCGCTTTCTTGTTTCAGCAATTGGGGTCGGGCGCGCCCTTCGCGATTGGCGGTGCGCTAATGGCGCTGCTCTGCCTTTCCAGCTTGCCGCTGTTGCGCCAAGCCTGACGCACCACATTGATTTGCCGGGCAAGCAATTGTCGCATTTCGGATTATGGCAGGCTAGCCCAGGATAAGCAAAGTACAAACGAATCTTTATTCCGCTGCCATTTGGCGCGCACAGGCTCAGCCCGGCCCCGCGCAGCATCGGATTGTAATTTGCAGACGAAAAGGAGACTGTAAGACTTGCCTTCTACTGACATATTTGTGCCAAACGCGGGTCTATTTCCAGTGAGCGACTACGCAACCTACGCGCCACAAGCATCGCGGCTACATTTGGTCAGATTGATGTTAAATTCGACAATGATGGATATTGATGCAACTTCCCTGTCGCCCAAAATAATTTTCATGTTGTTTGTTTAATGAGAATGCTGTATATTATATTTTCTTGCGCCAGCGCTTGGAGGTCACCACATGGAATTGGAAAATACCCTAGCAATAGACGACATTGAAAACCGCAGCTACAAGGATGCTTGGGCTATAAGCGCGCGGCCGCAGATTCAGCAGCTAATGGCCGGCTCGCCGGATAATCATGTCGCGGCAATGACCTTGCTGATTCCGTGGATGGACCGGTTATATACGCTCGAATCGGGCGAATCCAGCAAGGGCAAGACCAAGCAAGTCGTCGCGCATTTTTTCCCGCGGAGTGAAGGGTATGAATTGGGTCGCTTGACCGGATTCGTGATTGACCTCAAGCATATCGGTTACGCCGGGCAAAAGTGCGCTTTGTTGGATTCTGTACAAACAATAAACCTAATGGGCAGTGTCGAAGTCCAGCATGTTCAGCGCTATGCCGAGCCGTATACCTTCGCAAATGATATGCTCCTTATCCACCCGACGGCTTTTGTAGAGCATGTCCGGGGGCAGATAGACAATGCGATGCGCGAGCGCGCCAGCGCGGGCGCTCAGGCGTGAACCCAGCCATTCCAGCCGCGGGCGCTCCATGCGGAATAAAGCGCGATTGCGCCGGCTGTCGCGACATTTAAGCTGCCCACTTGCCCACGCATCGGCAGCGTCAACAGCAAGTCGCAAGTATCGCGGACCAAGCGGCGCAAGCCCTCGCCTTCGCTGCCCATCACCAGCCCCAGCGCCATGTTCAAGTCAGTTTTGTCCAGCGGCGGGATGTTATGCCCCACATCCAGCCCAACCATCCAGACATCTTGATTCTTCAGTTCTTTCATAGCGGAAACGAGATTGGTCACCTGCGCCACGTTGATATGTTCCACAGCGCCGGATGAGGCTCTGACCACAGCAGGTGTAATTGCCACGCTGCGGCGTTCCTGGATTACGATGCCATGCGCGCCCACAGCATCGCTGACGCGAATCAAGGCACCGACATTTTGCGGGTCCTTGAGCAGGTCCAGCAGCAGGATAAAGGGTTTTTCCTTGCGGCGGGCGGCTGTCTGCAAGATTTCTTCCACATCGCAATAGGGATAGGGTCCCACACGCAAGACCAAGCCCTGATGATTACCGTTCGTCGCCAAGTCGTCAAGAATGCGCCGCTGCACCCGTTGAATCGGCAGGTTTAGCTCTTCCGCCATATTTATGGCGTCGCCAACAGCGCCGCGTTTTTCGGCGCGTTCATGGATCATCAGCGCGTTGAACTTGCGCCGGCCTGCGCGCATCGCTTCGATTACCGCCCAATGCCCATATAGGAATTCAGGCATCATTTTGCGCTTTCCAATCAGATTCGATTTAGCTAAACAATAATAACTGTTTGTCCAAATTTAGTTGATCACTATTTAGAGTTTTACCGAGAGAGCAAGTGGCGCGATTCGTAAATTTATCCATGTTCACTTGTTCATAGACTGCTTTCAGATTAATGCGTTCCAACACTCTCTTTGTGATTGGTCTTTTGGAATCTGAAAAAGTTATGCTTGTTAGGAATTTACTCACTGACGGGTGATTCAATAGAGCGCAGATGAAGTGCGCCTGCCACTCTTCATCAAAGGACAAAGAATAGCATGTGTCATCGATAAGAACCTGTTTGCCCTGAACCTTAGAAACCAAGACGAAGCGTGGTGGCAAGTAAAAGCCGGCCACCACAACCTTATACGGTTGAAAGGAGTAATCGCCAATCCCGAACATCGAGAACCGCGGAGCGTTCTTATAGATGCTCGATTTACGAGAGGCCAGTTGTTCACCGTGCAAGTTCAAGTAAGTCCAGAGTTTTGGAGCTTGGTCACGCAAATGCGCCGTTTGCTGCCCCACTTTCTTTTGCGTCACGATAACGTGCTTTCTGGGCACAAAGCCTGTATTGATTGATCGCAGGTCTGAACTCTTGAGGAGGGGATAGAGATAGTCCGTTTCAATATCGACTTGGTCTCCATATCCATTGCGCAATAACCCATCTTGATAGGCTAATTCCATAACCTTTACCGCGTCATGTTTGAGCCCCTGACGCCAGATAAGCTGACTGGTCCCTTCCAAGCTCTTAACTTGACGATAAGAATCTAAGTCGGCGACGATATTCTTGCCATGAAAACCAAATGTTCTGATATGGCGAGCGTCTAGCAAGCTGTTGTATTCGGCAACATCATAAGAAATGTCGCCTTGGTTGAGTTCTAGCGCGAATAGACCCGCATCAACGGCAACGTTAAACCACCGCTGCGCGTCGATGCGGTATAGGGACATCCTATTTACAGGCAACTGGCTGTCGAGGACGAATTGCGCAACTTTGCGCGCGACCGATGTTTTACACAACAGCGCGATTGTCACCGATTCATTTACATATTCATGAATGAGTTTAATCCAGACCGCCTCGGCGATGTCAAAATTGGACTTGCCAGTTATCGCATCAATGCCAGACAGTTTTTGAAAATTTGATTTTTGCGGCAGATTTTTACCGTTTAAGCGCCCTTGTTCCGCATTCGTTATCCAAGGCGGGTTGCCAATGACAAGCAATGGCGACAAGACATTCCATTGCAGCGCCGTCGCCAAATTGATGTCAAAAATATCCTGATGAACTATCGAGACCGTTACCGTTTCAGAGCGGATTCTTTTCGACTGCTCTACATATCTTTGCTGGAGTTCCAGCCCAATTATCTCGCGTACGCTAGTTGCCTGTTCTATGCAGGCGCGAATGAAATTGCCCTGCCCGCAGGTGGGTTCAAGAATTCGTTCCCATTGATAGCCACTAGCAAATAACCTTGAAACAACATTACGCGCAAGCTGGACAGGGGTCTGGAAGTCCCCTAGAATCTTTCTTTCGCTCACAATATGCTGTCCACGCCATCTACCTTGCCTGCGACAGAAATGGTACGGGAATATTGAAGCCGCCATTGAAGCGCATTAGACATGGTAATGTAACCTTGAATTGGCGGTTCTGCTACGATTCTTTCAGCCAAGTTTCTTCGTCCTATATCATCAAGCGGAAGGTTTCTTTCCTCTAGGTAGGCATCAATATCGTCTAGGTTCGCGCCGTTGTTCAGAATACTGATAATGCCGCTTGTGGTCAGAAAGTCAGCCGTTCGCTTGTCTTCAGCAAAAATAGCGTTGTTAAAGTTCAGGTAGCCAAGCCCGCTTTTCATGTCGTCATGTTTATCGTACACGAATACCATGAGATGGTAGCCCAAACCATACACCTTTTGTTCAGCCGAACGGTAAGGGCAAGAAGACTGAGGTTGACGAGTTGACGTGACCTTTAAGTCAATACCTAGCGCAGGAAAATCAATGCCTCTCGCTGAACTGCCGATGATGTAGTCATAGTCTCGTTTCAAATAGGCATGGAATTCTTGTTCAACGAAAGTTCCCACGGTTTTGCCATCAGTTGCGCCAAACAGCGAGGCGATACCGCGCTGGCTTAGGGCGTGCAGAAATATACTCGCTTCAAGCTTGACGTCCGTAATGGTAAGGGGCTTCAATAGATTCCCTCAACAGTCCTAGGAAGGGATAAACACGGGAGTCGCCATTATTCCGCCTCAATCTAATTGCGCTTTTTCGCTCAGTCCAACTTCCAAATCGTGCCATCGGAACGGTCTTCCAGCATGACGCCTAAGCCAGCCAGCTGATCGCGTATCTGGTCGCTGCGGGCGAAGTCGCGCGCAGCCCGCGCCCCCGCCCGCATATCAATCAGCATCTGAATCAAAGCGGCTTCCCGCTGACCATCGCCGCTTTCGCCCACTTCAGCCGCAGGCACCAAGCCCAGTACCTCGCCGCCAAGCGCGACATAAGCCGCGTCAATCGCCGCCAGCGTATGCAAGCCCACTTCCGCGTCGCTGTTGAGCAAGCTGTTCACGTCGCGTGTCAAGTCCTGCAAAACGGCGATGCCGCGCGGCGCGTTAAAGTCGTCATCCATGACTTTTGCAAATTCCGCTTTGGCATGGTCAATCCGCGCGTGGAACGCGCCGCCAGCGTCGTTATCAGCCGCGCTGTTCATACGCTGCCGCACCAGGCGCAGGGCATTCATCAGTCGCTCCCAGCCCGATTTGGCGGAAGCCAGCGCGTCTTCGCTATAGACAACCGGATTGCTGTAATGCGAGGTCAGAATAAAGTAGCGCAATTCTTGCGGACGATAGGCTTTCAGCGCATCTTTAATCGTCACATAATTGCCCAGCGATTTGCTCATCTTGACTGGAATACCTTCGTCGGGGTCCTGCACGTTCAGGCTGCCGGTTAACATCCAGTAATTGGCAAAAGCCTCGCCATTGGCGCTTTCGCTTTGGGCGATTTCGTTTTCATTATGCGGGTAAATATTGTCAATGCCGCCGCCGTGAATATCGAAATTCGCGCCTAGGTACTTCCGCGCCATAGCGGAACACTCAATATGCCAACCGGGGAAGCCGACGCCCCAGGGACTGTTCCAGCGCAAAATGTGTTCTGGTTCGGCTTTTTTCCAAAGCGCGAAATCAGCTGGATGCCGCTTGCCCCCGCCGACCAATTCACGCGATTCATCTTGCTGCTCTTCGACGCGGCGGTTGGACAGCTTGCCATAGTCCTCATCGCTGAGCACATCGAAATAGACGCTGCCGTCGGCGACATAAGCATTGCCCCCGGCGATTAGCGTTTCGATCATCTCAATCTGTTCTGGCACATGGCCACTGGCGCGGGGCGAAATATCCGGGCGCTGCAGGCCCAGCGCGTCCATATCTTCGAAATAACTGCGGGTATAGGTCTCGACAATTTGCATGGGCTTGGCATTGAGTTGGGCTGCGCGCACCAAGATTCGGTCTTCTTCGTTGGCGCGCAAGTGGCCGACATCGGTGATGTTCTGCACATAGAGTAGGTCATATCCGCGGAAACGCAAATAACGCGCTACCACGTCAAAAGATACGTATGTCTTGGCATGACCCAAATGCGAATGTTCGTAGACCGTAGGTCCACAGACATACATGCCGACGCGCCCATCTTGCATCGGAACGAAATCTTGTTTCTCGCGCCCTAACACGTTGAAGATTTGCAATGGCATATTCCCCGCCGCCTCCGTCGCTTCGCCAAACTTTGTGCAGGATATTGTAGCAGATTGCGGCGCGTTGTGAACGAAGCCGCGCGTAATGTTCTCGGAAAGCTCTCGGATTGAGCCGCCGCGCTGTCCAAGGGCTTAGTTCAGGGCTTTGACATATTCGTATATTTTTTGCAGCGCTTGAAAACCAAGCGCCGCGTACAAAGGACCCGAGGCAGGATTTTCTGTTATTGGCACGTGGCAGACGTAAGCGCGCTCTATGCCACGTTGCGCGCGCATCCGCCGCATGACATGGGACATCAGCGCTTTTGCGATGCCGCGGCGGCGATAGTCGGCATGCGTGCCAACCGGTTCGAAGAGCAGCGAGCGATTCACGTCGTCCACCCAAACATTCGTGAAAGCGGCGAAGCGCCCATCCGGCGCGACAACGACAATTTCGTATTCCATGTGTGGCGCAAGAAAAACTTCACCGTAGGATTTGGCATTCCATTTGTTGGTGAAGCTGTGATTGTGCACCTCCGCCAGCTTTTCGGCATCATCAATGGTCGCGTCATGCAAGCGGAAGCCGTCCGGCAGCGCGGCGTCGGGGAATTGATCCAGCCTATGACGTGTCAATGTGAACCAGTGTTTGCCCTTCGTGTATCCGCAAGACTGCAAAAAATCCTGTCGAGCCTTGTCGATGTCCCCAATCTCAATGACCAACTTTTTGATTGTCTTATCGTATTTTTGCCCAAGCCGCAGCGTCTCGTCTTCACAATACTTGATCATGTCGGCATGCGCGGCGCTGCCAGTTAGGCTCGGCGCGACTTGCAGGTCAAAGCTTTGCAAATGCGGGTAAAGCAGGGCAAAGGCAAGGACCGCATCCGCGTTATTCATCCAAATGCGGAAGACATCCGCTTTTGCGTAGCCATAGCAGGCGTTGAACAAGCGGTGCCCGATATCGCCTTTATGCAAATAGTTAAGCTGGCTGGTCGCGCGCGTCCAGTTCATCAGGGCACCCTGCGCGCGTTGCAGGTCGTCCGCGTTGCGATAGGCGCAAACTCGCAAATCATCAAAGCGCATGGCAATCTCCATTAGGTTCGGCTCGCAGGTTTGGCGCGCCCGTGCAGAGCGCGCGCGTAAATGTCCAGCATTTTCTCGACTTGCTTGTCCAGCGTGAAGCGCTCGTGGATGCGCGCCCGACCGCGCTCGCCCATCTCGCGGCTCAAAGCGCGGTCCCCTAGCAAGCGCTGCAATCGCTCGGCCAGCGTCACTGTAACCAAGGGATTGACGATGAAGCCAGTTTTTCCGTCAATGATAATCTCGGGGGAGCCGCCGAAACAGGTTGCGATGACCGGTTTGCCCGCCGCCATCGCTTCCAGGTTCACCGTCGGAAAGGTATCCAAATACACCGACGGCACGACGACCACATCAGCCAAGGCATAAGCCGCGCGCAATTCCGCGCCGCTGAGCCAGCCGCCAGCGCGGATAATGGCGCGCAGATGCGCATAAGCGGCCGGGATTTGCTCGTCCATGTCGCGCGCTGTCAATGCCAGCAGGCGCATCCTCGGCAGCCGCTGCCTAAGCATATCCATGGCTTGCAGCAATGGCACTGTGCCTTTGTCCGGCGTCAAGCGCCCGGCGATTAGAATGACCTGTTTGCCGCCTAGGTCGAAGCGCTGCCGCAGTTCTCCTACGATGGCCAGCTCAGCATCTGACCAATCACGCAGGTCAATGCCATTGTGAACCACGTTCATCGGTGGCAGGTCGTTGACCCTGAAAGCCTCCGCCAATGCCTGGCTTGGTGCGGTGCGCTCATCGGCATAATGACGCAGAAAATGACGGATGACCATATTGCGCCAAGGATTGTAACGAAAGCGATTCTTTTTCAGATTGTATAAGCGCGGCAGGCGGTAGGCGTCGGGCAAGTCTATCCTAGTCAAATCTTCGCCTACAAAATGGCGCAGTTTGGAATAGGCGAAGGGCATGGCATCGTGAGCGCTGAAGACTGTGGCGGCACCGGCGGCGCGCGCGGTTTTCAGCGCGTGGTAGCCGAGATAAAAATGAATGTTATGCGCGTTGACGACCTGCGCTTGCAAGCGCCGCAGCAGGGCGCTCAATGGTCTCGCTGTGCCAGGATTCCACAATGACAACCAGGCTCGGAAGCGCTCGGGATAATGCGCGTGGATATGATAGGTCGGGATGCCTGCGCGGGATTCTTCAAAAGGCGCGCCTCTGGTCCTGGCGATGACATGTACATCATGCCCCTTGCCCGCCAAGCCCCGCGCCAGCCGCCAGACGACTGTCTCGGCACCGCCGATACCTTCTGGCGGAATCTGATCGCTTAGCAGGACAATCCTCATCCGTCACCTGCGCCGCAATGCCTGGAAAGCCTCGTGCGACCACGCGGAATCGGGCAAGTTCTCGGCAGTGGAACAAAGCACGCGGATTGCTGTAGCGTCCCTAGCAATTTAGATTCGCTCATATCATTCATGGCATTCACAGAAGCGCCCACTAGCAAGAGCCCGATATCCGGCGAGCGCCGCCGCTGCCTTGTCGCAACAGGTCTGGGCCTATCCCGTGCCGAGCAACTGCTCGATTCGGCTGCGGTCATGCCAATCCGCGGCCGGGACTACAATTTGATTCTTCCTGCCGGGCACCGCGCTCCGCCTTTATATAAGCCGCTCGGCGGCAGCGAGAAGCACTGCCGCTCTGACAGAAAATAACAAGTCTTGTCGCCACATGAGCGACGCGGCTATTTTAATAAGCAATCTTGGCGCAGGGCAACACTCGCTGCCAGCGCCATAGGATACACAAACAAGTATAGCGCGATAGTCTGCGATTGGCGCACGGAGCAATCGCATCAGAATAACTTAAGCACCGTAGACACCAAGCGTCGCCGCTACAATTTGCTTAATTTAGGTGTCATTTGACACAAATTGATTATGGAGCGATCGCTCTAATTGGCGTCCAGCAACATATCAGCTTGGTCAGCGAAAAAGTGTATAATGACCATATCAGGAGTCGAGGAGACATCGCATGTCGAAAACATTGCAAGATGCCGATCGCGAAGCGAAGAAAATCGTCAGCAACTGGACAACCGGCGCGGCGCTAACCGGCTGGATACCTGGCAGCGCGTTTTTCCTCACCGCGGCTGATACCGCTATGATCCACCAGGTCGCCAATGCCTATAAAATAAGTGCCTTCGATATGGATAATCTCTTGTCCGTGCTGGGCAGGGCAGTCGCCAGCGCAATCGCCGGCGGCCTCATCAGCGAAGTGGTTGGCATGATTCCGATAGTCGGCTGGGCGGTGAAGAGCGCGGCAATGGCTGCCAAAGCCAAAGTTATCGGCGAAGAAGTCATTCGCTACTTCCGTGAACGCTCCAATCTTCTTGATAGCAAAGTGCTCATCAATGTAGAAGTTGGCGACGCCTAGATGAACGCCTTCCTAAACCAGCTTGCGGCGTCTGCGCCATGCCAACATAGGGAAAAACGCAGGCGCATTCGTTTGCTTGACGGCCAGTCATGGGGTATGATTCGCGAGGATTCACACACGCATTGGACGAGGCAAGCATGAACAATTCGCTGCGACAGCAGGTGCTGACCCTGTATCTGTCCACCTCCGCCCTGGACAGCCGCGTTGTCGGCTGGGCGATATATGATGGCACGGGCAATAACCGCTTCACCACTGGCGACAGCAACGAAGCGCCTTATGCAACGGGCTTGGACGCGCTGCTGGATGGCTGGCGGCTCATTCAGCATCCCATTCTCATCCCGCCATATCCCGGCGAGGAATACAGCACTTCATTCATGAAGTATGGATTTGTATTTGAAAAACTGGAGGCGATAGAAGCATGATTGATAAAGCCTATATGCTCAATTCTAAACAAATGGCGGAGTTCGTGGCGCGTGGCTTCCTGCGCTTTGACGAGCTTGTGCCTGGGGATATCAATGACAAAGTCATGCGCGATATCGACAATGAGGCCATCAAAGGCTCGCCGGCTGGGACGCCACTTTCGCAATGTTATCAAGGCACAGCCATCCGCGAGATGCTTGACCTGCCGCAGATTCAGGGCTTGATTCAGAGCCTGGTGGGCGAAGACCCGCTCTTCGACCATGACGCCATTCATGTGCGCGAGCCAAACGAAGGCAAGGCGCAGGGACTGCATGCCGATTCGATAATCGACCTGCGCGCCCATTTTGACATCCAGATTATGTACTTCCCGCATGATGTGCCGCTGGAAATGGGCGGGACGCTTTTGCTGCCCGGCAGTCACTTCCGCAAAGTCAACGAGGCGGACATCGCCGCTTATCAGAATATGCGCGGCCAAATTCCTATGGTCTGCAAAGCCGGTTCCATCCTGGCGCTGCATCACGGCATTTGGCACTGCGGGCGCCAGAACAAGACCAATCGCCGCCGCTATATGTTCAAGCTGCGCCTGAACCCGGCGGTGCGCCAACTGCGCTTATGGAATACCGACGACCTCGACCAGAGCTACCGCCAGCAACAAGAGATCTTCACTGGCGCGCGCGGACGCGACAACGTGCAAGATATCCTCAGCCAGCGCGAACCCTGGTTCGAGGAAGCCTCCGGCCGGCTGGAGATTGTCAATCGCATCAAACTCTGGCGCTTCTTAACCGGGGACGACAGCTTTGATGTGCATTATTGGCTAACGCGCCTGGAAAACATGCCTGCCTAAGCCGTCCCGCATCAAAGCCCCGCATCAAAGCCCCGCGATGGAGCCTTGGACAGAGCTTTCGCAGCAGATTTGTCTTTACTTCAGAAGAAAAAATAGTAAAACCAACAAAGTAGTGCAAAACGGTGGGGCGAGCCAAGGGACGTTGTTGAAAAACACCCCCATCCCGTAGGTCTATGTCTACGTGACCCCGGCCCCTCCTCGCCATCTCTATGGCGAACGGGTTTGGGATGGGGGAAATCGAGTATTTCAACAGAGTCCAAGGCTCGCCCTCATTATTCATCAGTGCGATGTTAAATTCGACAGTTATGGATTTTGACGCAACTGCCCTGTTATCGATCGCATTTCTCGGTGAACTCGGTGTCGGCTCAATGTAGGCAGGCTGTGAAGACGGGCTGTGTCTTCGTGCCCTGCACGTCCCTCTATGACGAAATTAAATTTGGCGCGATTGCCCGCAGCCACAAACTCACCCTAGCGTCCTGGATAGAATGCGCTAGGATAAACTGCCGATTTCCGCGATAATCGGCTTGGTTATGGTCGCATTGAAGCGGGTTTTGTAAATCCGCTGTGAGAAGAGGAAACTGCAAAGTATGGCATCATATCATGGACCAAAAGCGAAACCACAGCGCCGCTTTGGCGAATTGCTGGTTCCCCGCCCGAAATACTCGAAAATCTTAGAAGAGCGCGCCTACCCGCCCGGCGAGCACGGGCGCGAAAAATCTTTTCGCTCTGGGCGGCGCAGCAATTACGCCAATCAATTGGACGAGAAGCAAAAGCTGGCATTCATCTATAATGTGCGCGAACGACAGATGCGCAACTATTACAAAAAAGCCGCCTTGATGTCGGGACCGACTGGCGTCAATCTCTTGGGCTTGCTAGAACGGCGCTTGGACAACGTGGTCTATAAATCGGGCTTAGGCGCAACCATCTGGGCGGCGCGGCAAATTGTGGGCCACGGTCATATCATGGTGAACGGCCGCCGTCTCAACCTGCCTTCATATCAAGTCAAGCCCGGGGATATCGTGGAAGTCAGCGATAAGATGAAAAAGAACGTGCACATTCAAGAATGGGTGCAGCAAGCAGCTTACTTCCCGCCCTATTTGGTGGTGGACAAGGATAACTACCGCGTTACGCTAGATCGGCTGCCAGAAGAAGGCGAAGTGCAGACCCCTGTCGATATCCAGCAAGTCGTGGAGTTCTACAACCGCCTGACTTAGGGTGGTTTGGATTAGCAGCAACTTTCGGAAATGGGCGGGACGCTGCCAGGCGTCTCGCTTTTTGATTTAAGACAACGTGTCGCTACATCGCATCAGTTGGCTAGCGCTGTTATTCGCATGGCTAAGCATCTGATTGAAACCGCCCTCTTCGAATTTTCACGTAAAACTTAATCGCATAATTACTTTGCAATAATGTTTGAATTGTTGTATTATCCTCATAGCATCATGTTCCCAAATTGCTGACTCGGGAGACGGAATAGATGGAAAACATATCGACAGACACGATTCTGCAGATTGTAGTAACCGTTGCCGCCGCCTTGGCGCTTTGGTTGCGGCTAGACTCAAAAGTTGATGGATTCCGCAAAGAGTTAAAAGGCGACATCCAGCAGATGAGCGACGATGCCGCCGACGGACGCAAGGAGTTAAAGCAAGAAATTCAACAGGTTGCAAAGACTGGGGAAGATGGGCGCAAGGAGTTGAAAGGCGACATCCAGCAAGTCAATTCCTCTGTAGAAAAGCTGCGTATCGAGTTGAAAGGCGACATCCAGCAGGTGAGCAACGATGCCGCCGACGGACGCAAGGAGTTGAAAAACGACATCCAACAAGTCGATTCGTCTGTAGAAAAGCTGCGTATCGAGTTGAAAGGCGACATCCAGCAGGTGAGCAACGATGCCGCCGACGGACGCAAGGAGTTGAAAAACGACATCCAACAAGTCGATTCGTCTGTAGAAAAGCTGCGTATCGAGTTGAAAGGCGACATCCAGCAGGTGAGCAACGATGCCGCCGACGGACGCAAGGAGTTAAAGCAAGAAATTCAACAGGTTGCAAAGTCCGGGGAAGACGGGCGCAAAGAATTGAAAAACGACATCCGGCAAGTGAGCAACGATGCCGCCGACGGACGCAAGGAGTTAAAGCAAGAAATTCAACAGGTTGCAAAGTCCGGGGAAGATGGGCGCAAAGAATTGAAAAACGACATCCGGCAGATGAGCAACGATGCCGCCGACGGACGCAAGGAGTTGAAGCAAGTAATGCAACAGGTGGCAAAGACCGGGGAAGATGGGCGCAAGGAATTGAAAAACGATATTCGGCAAATGGGCAACAACGCTGACGATGGGCGCAAGGAATTGAAAAACGGTATTCAGCGCGTCGATGACAAAGTAGACGGCTTAACCCATTCTGTTCATAATTTTCGCCTGGAATCGGTAGAACGCCTTACAAGGATAGAAGAACGAAGCGAGCGCCGCAGCGAAGATCAGCCCGAAGCCCTTGCCTAGTTTGCGATTACTCCCTCAGCGAACGAACCCGCCGAATCAACTCGCTGGTGCTGTGACCAGGGAGGTAATCGATTAGCCTGACAGCGCCGCCATAGGCTTCCACTGTCGACCGCTCCGGCAAGTCCTTATGCGCATAGTCGCCGCCTTTGACATAGATTTCCGGCTGCAAAGCGCGCAGCAAGCTGTCCGCCCGGTCTTCCGCAAAGAGGATCACGGCGTCAACCGGCTGCAGCGCCGCCAGCAATCGGGCGCGCTCCAGCGCCGGCACAATCGGCCGCCCCGGCCCTTTCAAGCGTGCGGAGGCGGCGTCGCCATTCAGCCCGACAAAGAGCGCATCGCCTAGGGCGCGCGCCTTTTCCAAGTAATCGAGATGCCCGATGTGCAGCAAGTCGAAGTGACCGTTTGTGAAGACCAGCGTTTTGCCGGCATTATGCAATTCGACGCGCAATTTACGCGCCGCTTCAAGGTCGAGCGTCGCTCCCATAATTCCCGCTGCCGCCACCGCTACTGAACCGTTTCCAAATCGCCAAGCGTCCTCTCAATCAGGTCGACGGACCGTTGCAAGGTGCTCGCGTCAAAGGCGAAGCGAGCGCCAGCAGCTTGATAGATCTCGGGCAAAGACACTGTCGCGCCCAGGGTCAAGGCATGACGGTACTGCGCCAATGCCGCGCCGTGATCTGCCAGCGAATTCGCCCAGACCTGCGCCGCGCCCAATTGCGCCAGACCGTATTCAATGTAATAAAACGGCAGACAATAAATGTGAAGCTGCATACGCCAGCGGAAACGTTTGAATGCCTCCAGCCCGGTATAATCAATCACCGGCATAAAGCAATCCCAGAGGCTTTCCCAGTGCTCATCGCATTTTTCTGGGTCGCGCGCGGCGTCGATATTTGTATAGACCCAGTGTTGAAAGCGCGCCACAACCGCCATATATGCCCATAGCCGCAGCAATCCCTCAAGATGTTCAATACGGGCGCGCGCCGCCTCCGCCGCGCTATAAAAGCCGCCCCTTTCCGCCGACAGATAAGGCGCAGCCAGCAACTCCATCGCAATCGACGCCACTTCGGCAAATTCGATGGCGACATCCCGCTGCTGCGCCCAGCGCAAATGGTCGTCGGAAAAAGAATGGAAGGCGTGCCCAGCCTCGTGCAGCATTGTTTGCACATCGTCATGCAAGCCGACGGCGTTCATAAATATGAATGGCCGGCGCGAAAGCGGGAAATATGTACAGTATCCGCCTGGCGCTTTGTTCTGACGATTATCCAAGTCCAGATAACCCTCGTCGCGCATGAGCCGCAAGTAGCCAGCCAGCTCGGCGTCGACCGCGCTGAATATGTCAATGGTTTTATTTGTTAAGGTCGCTGCCTCCGAAAAGGGCTGTAGGGGCGGTCTGCCATAGACATCATTCTGTGTATCCCAAGGGCGCAGGGAGTCTAATCCCAGCCGGTCCCGACGCCGCTCGAGGGCGCGTTGATAAGCCGGCACAACAATGCTTTCGATGGCGTCAAAGAATGACAGCGCATCGGCTGGCGAATAATCGAAGCGATTGAGTTCCTTCCATTTGTAGGCGCGATAATCGCTCAAGCCCGCATTGGCGCTGATTTGCCCGCGCAGGTCAAGGCAGCGAACCCAGATGTCGTTCAGCTGTTCGCGATCACTTAGCCTGCGCATGAAGGAAAGACGCCAGGCGCTGGCGCGGCGGGCGCGATTAGGCTCGGACAAGACTGGCTGCAACTGGCGCAGCGTAATGCGTGTGCCTTCCCATTCAAGATCCTGCTTGCCGATAACGCGGTTGTATTCAACGCTGAGGTTCTGCTCGGCACTGAGCAGCGGCAGATTGTCTTCACGAAACAAATCGATGACGTTTTTGATGCGGCGGACAGCGATTTCCATGCCCGGCGGAATCGGACCGCTGGCGATCAGTTTCTGATTTAGCTGATGCTCGACGCGCTTGAATTCTGGCTGAACCTCGTCGTTGATGCGCTGGAAGCGCTGTTGAGCGCGCTCGTCCGCCGTGTCCACAGTGGTATCAACAAAGGCGCGATTTTCCAACTCGTAATACAGCCGTATAAATTGCGTCCAGTCATCCAGCCAAGACTCGATATTGTCGTGGCTAAGCTCGGTCCTCAATAAGGCTTCCGCTAGTGGCAGAAACTCGTCCCAGGTCCAGTCTTTGATGTGCTCGTAACGCAGCGCGGATAGGTCAATCATGTTTGCTGCCCTCAGCTCAATTCAGCCCGCCAGCTTCAGCGATGTTGACGCCGATACACCAAATTATCAATGCCGGGCGCATTTAGTCGAATCGGCGGGGCAATACTTCGCGCGCCAGCCTTTCCGCTTGGCTGATCCAGCCTTCAATCACATCTATGCCCTTCTGCCAGAAGCCGGCGTCATTGATGTCAATGCCGATTTTCGCCAGCAGGCGGTCCGGGTAATCGGAATCACCCGCCGCCAAAAGCTCTAGGTATTTCGGCACAAAGGCAGCCCCCTCGTCCTGATACAGGCGGTACAGCGCCAAGACCAGCAGCTCGCCAAAGGAATAGGCATAGACATAACCAGGCGTATGCAAGAAGTGCGGCACATAGCTCCACCACAGCCCATATTCCTCGGTCATGGTTACGCTGTCGCCGAACATAGCGCGCTGTGTATCCAGCCACAGTTCATTCAGCCGCTGGGTGGTCAATTCGCCTTCGCTGCGGCGGGCAGTATGCAGCTTGTCCTCAAAGCGATTCATCGATATCTGCCGAAACACTGTCGCGAAGGTATCCTCAATCTTGCCCATCAACATCGACAGGCGCACCTCTTTATCCCTTTCCGCCGCCATGAGGTCCTGGAAGACCAGCATCTCGGCAAAGGTGGACGCCATCTCGGCTGTGGTCAGCGGCGTATACAAGGCGAAGAGCCCCTGTTCCCGCCCCGAAAGCGCCATGTGTATGCCATGCCCTAATTCATGCGCCAAAGTCGTTACATCGCGCGCGCTGCCAAGATAGTTAAGAAAGACATAGGGTGCGGCGCTGGCGACAGTTGGGGCGGCAAAAGCGCCGCCGCGTTTGCCGGCGCGGACTGGCGCATGGATGCGATTTTCGGAGAAGAATTCCTGCGCAATGGCTTTCATATCAGGGCTGAATTTCTCAAAAGCCTTCAATACAATCGCTTCTGCTTCCGCCCATCGATAGAATGATTCGCTTTCCTTCAGGGTCAGCGGAGCATAGCGATCGTAGTCATAGAGTTCATCATAGCCGAGCAGAGTCCGCTTGAGCGCGTAATGCCGAGCCACCAGCGCGTAGTTGTCGGTCACGCTGTGTATCAGCGCTTCGACGACCGCGTCGGCGGCTTTGTTGCTCAGGTTGCGCGACGAAACCCAGCTGGCATAGCCGCGGCGCTTGTCGCTGTTCGCCTTGTCCAGCGCCAGCGTGTTAAAGATAAAAGTCAACTCCATCGCGCGCTCGGCGAGCTTGTCGGTAACTTTGCGCCAAGCCATCTCGCGTATGTCGCGGTCTGAATCATGAAGTTTGTTCAGGATGAAGGACAAATTGACCTCGTCGCCCATCCAGTCGAAGCTGAATCCGCTGGTCAATTGAGTGAAGAAGCGCGCCCAGGCGCTGCTGCCGGTAACTTGCTTTTCGATGATTATCTGCTCTTCTAGCTCGGTCAGGCGGAAAGGCTTATAGCGCCGCTCCGCTTCCAGAAAGTAGCGATACTTCGCAATTTTCGGGTCATCCAGAATCGCTTGCGCGCGGTCGTCGCCCAAGGCGTTCCATTCCAACTCAAAAAAGACCAGTGTTTGGCTGAGGGCGGCATCTAAGTCTTGCACCTTCGCCACAAAGGCTTGATAGGCGCTGTCGCCGGTATCGGTCGAGAAGTTCAAAAATGCGTAGGATTGCAGCCGGCCACTCAAGTCATATATGGTTTCCAGTGCGTCGTAAGCGGCGACAAAATCCTCGGCGCTCATCTTGTCAAGCGCGCCGCGATAGCGTTCTTGGAAGGCTTGCGCCAGGGAATTGACACGCTCGATATCGGCTTCTAGCTTGGGGTCGTGCAAATTCTGATAGAAACGGGACAAATCCCAAATGACATCTTCCGCGCCTGTGGGGCGCGCGGCTGCTGCATCGGTCATTTCAATCTCTTTCGTTCATATTCGTCGACAGGCATGCGCGTGAAAGCGCGGCTATCGTAACAGATGCCGCGCCATGATTACACACCAATTCGCATTATCACCGCGCAAGCGCTAGCGCTGTTCTTGGCGCTCGGGCACGGCAAAGATCATGCGCCCGGTGGGACGGTTTATCAGTTTGGTAACTTCGACGCCGACATTGCGGTCCATATACTTTTGTCCTGATTCCACCACCACCATGGTGCCATCATCCAGATACCCAATGCCTTGATTGGGATCGCGCCCTTCTTGGATGATGCGGATGGCGAAGGTCTCGCCGGGAATATAGACGGACCGCACCGCGTTTGCCAGCGCGTTGATATTCAGTACATCGACCCCTTGAGCATCGGCGACCTGGTTCAAATTGAAGTCATTTGTCACCAGAGCGGCATTTAGCTGGATTGACAGCGCCACCAGTTTGGCGTCGACTTCGTCGAATTCTTCTGGATCATCATCAAGAATATCGACCGGCAAGTCGTTGTTGCGCTGCAATTCGTTTAACTTTGCCAAGCCACGCCGCCCGCGATTGCGCCGCAATGAATCGGCGGAATCCGCCACGCGGTGCAATTCGCTGAGAACGAATCGCGGGATGAGCAATGTGCCGCCGATGAAACCCGTTTCCGCAATTTCGACGATGCGGCCGTCAATCAATACGCTGGTATCCAGCAGCAACTGACGAGAAGATATGGACTGAAGGCGGCGCTGCCGGCCAATGACGCGCTCGCCGAGCATGTCATGCAGCTCGCCCGAGCGCGCGCTGAATACGCTCATGCCCAAGAAGCCGCAGACGATGGAAACGAGCGCGGGCAGCGTCCTGCCAAATGGATCGCCCAAGAGCGAAAGCGGGAAGGCAAGCATCAGCGCCAGCAGCAGCCCTGTTAATGCACCCGCGATTGTCAGCACCAGCTTCTGCGCCGACAAGTCGGCGATTGCCCCTTGCAAGCGCCGCCCGGGATAAAGGGTCAACCAGGGCGCGCCAATAAAACCGACCAGCGCGCCCAGCGCCAAAAAGATAAATGAGGCTTCGTCCCTTGCCAAGTTTGTGGATGCCGCGAGCTCGGCACCGATGTGAAAACCGATGAATGCAAAAACTGACAGCCCCAATAAACGAATAAAAATAAGCGCTTTCATAGCAAATATCTCCCGCGCCATCCCTCCCTAGCCCAAGGGCGCGGATGAGGAAAAGCGACAATAATAAGGCGGACTATATTTTGATTAACTTGCTTGAGATAGCTGTTTCAGCTTATTTGAATGGAAAGACAAACAAATAATATTAAGCAAGGTAATCTATATATATTATAAGGGCATGGAATGCTTGTTACAACAAATACACGGCGACAACCCTATCGGTCGGCCGCGCTCACTCAAAATTACAAGCCTGCACGGCGCACCAGCGACGCGGTTTATCGCGGTTTGTCGCGGTATATTAATGTAAATATCGCGCAAATTTGACTGCCAGTTATGGGAAACGAGGGAAAGCGAGGGAAAGCGCGCGCGGCTCAATAGGCAATCTGCCGGTAACTCAACCTCGCTGAGCGCAGCCTGCGGCCAAAAGTGCCGGCCAAGTATCCATATACTGGCACAAAAAGTACCGCGCCCAAAAAGATGAATGGCAGCAAAAGCGCGAGCAAGATGCTCGCCGCGAGCGCTGTAACCAGCCATTGCAAGGTCAACATGGCGTAGCCTTGCATGGTGGACAGAATCATGCCAAAGCGATAGAATTCGCCGCCATCCCAAGTATCGGCATAGCGGATGTAAGCAATGGTGAAGAGCGACCAGGCGAGAAGCAAATAAGCGAATAACAAAGGCAGCAGCGCGCTGACGACGCCGATAAAAGTGATGCCGCCAAAGAGGCTGAGGCCAATTGAGGCGCGATATGAATAGAGCAAGGCGATAGCTAGCAGCAGCGGCAGATGATAAACGAACAAGGCGAAGAGCACAGGCAGCCCTTTGCTGAAGTCCTCGCCAATATGATTCCATTCTGGCAAGGGGCGGGGGTAGTCATTGGCGACGTTGTGGATGATCTCGGCCAGATAGCCGAGCAAGGCGCATAGCGGAAACAAGCCGATAACAGGGATGAAGCAGAGCGCGACCAGCAAAGCGAGTTTGCCCATCTTCTTTAGGCTATGGCGGTCACCGCGGATGTATGCAAAGGCGCGCAGGAAATCCATTTCTGCCCCCCAAAGTTAAAGAACTTTACATAGTGTTAATAATAGCTTAACATGATTTAATCCCCAAAATAAAGATAATTGCTGTGAAATTTCTGTGAAAAATTTGCATGGCGGAAATCGGTGCCTGATGATGATACGCGCGCGATAGCCTGACTGATGATCTGCTGATGATCTACTGATGATCTATACAACCTTGGGACGCCTGTTTGCGCAGCGCAATGTGAGGACTCCGCCGCGGCGCATCGTTGTCATCCGCACTTGCTGCATCGGCGATGTCGTAATGGCGACAGCCGCGCTAAGCGCGCTGCGCGAGGCATTCCCCCAAGCGCATATCAGCTTCGCCGTTGGCTCGTGGTCGGCGCGAGCCATCGCCAAGCACCCCGCGCTTGACGCGATAATCGATACCGGGGCATCCGCCCTGCCCACCCATTCGCCGAGAGAATTTGCGCGGTTTGTCAAACAATTGCGCGCTGGCAAGTTCGACCTGGCAGTTTCTCTGGCGCGCTCGCCGCTAATGAGCCTGGCGCTGTGGCTTTCGGGCATCAAGCTGCGCGCGGGCTTGGACAGCGGCGGTCGCGGATTTGCATATAATCTGCGCGTGGCGGTGGATGCCGCGGCGCGCGAACACGAAAGCGCAATCTATCTGCGCGTCATCAGCGCTATCACAGGCGCATCATGCCACGCCTATGCCAACCTGCCGCTTGAGCCGGAGGCCAAAGCGGAAATCCAGCGCCGCTTGGCCGCGGCAGCAATCGCCGCGCCATTCATCGTCGCGCATCCGGGCGGCGGCAGCAACCCAGGCTTGACGATGGACAGCAAACGCTACCCGCCGGCGCAATTTGCCGCCCTGCTCGACCGCCTAGCGCTAGAAACAGGCGCGGCGCTAATTTTAATTGGCGGACCCGGCGACGAGGATTTGGTCGCCGCTGTGCGCCAGCACTTGAAGAGCCCCGCAACGGCTTGGGTGGATCAACTGACTTTCGCCCAAATCGCGGCGCTGGCGGCGACAGCGCTCTGTTATATCGGCAACGACAGCGGCATGACGCACCTGGCGGCTGCGGCCGGTGCCGCCACTGTGATGATGATGGGGCCCACTGACCCGCAGCGATACGCGCCCTTCACCAAGAATCATCTGGTCCTCTGGAAAGCGACGGCGCAGACAATTGGGAATCTGGCGGCGACGCCAGCCACGCAATGGGACTGGGCGCGCGACGGGTTCCGCGCCGAAGACGGTGCCAAGAGAATTTTGGTTTTTCTGGGCGCGGCTGATTCACCAGCGCGGCGCTAGTCACTCGGCGCGCTTCGCCAACGACGGGCGATTTTCACTCGGCATCTAACTCGGCATCCAACTTGGCATCCAAATGAGTATGACAGCTCGCGGCGGGCTATGATAGTATACGCCGCGGAGACAGCGGAGACAGAGAAGCGAGCGACAAAGGAATGCGCCGAATGAGCTATGAATTCATCCTGGTAGACCGCCCCGCCGCAGGTGTGGGAACAGTGCGCTTAAACCGACCCAAAGCGCTTAATGCGCTCAATTCGCAGCTATTGGACGAACTGATGACGGCGCTGCTCGACTTTGACAGCGATGCCGGCATCGGCGCGATGATTATCACCGGCAACGAGAAAGCCTTCGCCGCCGGTGCCGATATCAAAGAGATGGTTGGCAAAACGGCTATCGACATGCTGATGGAGAAATCGCTTGCCGACCGCTTTGATCTGAGTCAAATCAAAAAGCCGCTTATCGCGGCGGTCTCTGGTTACGCGCTGGGCGGCGGCTGCGAAATCGCCATGAGCTGCGATATGATTGTCGCTTCGGAAACGGCTGTTTTCGGTCAGCCAGAAATCAACCTGGGCATCATGCCTGGCGCTGGCGGCACCCAACGCTTGACACGCGCGGTCGGCAAGGCGCTGGCGATGGAAATCATGCTGACCGACCGCAAGCTCGGGGCGCAAGAGGCATTACAATATGGCTTGGTCAACCGCGTCGCCCCGCTCGACCAATACATGGCTGTGGCAATTAGCATCGCGGGGAAAGTCGCCGAGCGCTCGCAAGTCGCGGTTCAACTGACCAAAGAAGCGATCAACAATGCCTACGAAACATCGCTAAAAGAGGGCATTGAATTCGAGCGGCGCAGCTTCCTCGTCGCCTTCGCTTCGGAAGACAAGACGGAAGGCATGCGCGCCTTCATCGAAAAGCGTCGGGCGCAATGGAAAAACCGCTGAGCTTGTCCTTGCACTATAGCGCGAATTTGCGCGGCGACCTCGCCATGCTGCCGCAGCTCTTTACGTTTATACAGCGCTTAAAAGCAAACACAGCGCCAGGCAGTTTGCTGCTCGACCTGGGCAATGCCTGTGATGAGGCTGTCTGGCACTGTCGCCAGACTGCGGGGCGTTCGATGTTAATCGCGCTGGACGGCATGGGCTACCACGCGGCGAACGTTGAAGGCGCGCTTGAGGCGCAGGTCCGAAAACAAGTTGAAGAGCTAGTAAGCATGGCGCTGGTTGACCGCGATAATGACTGGCGCTATCGCGCAGCTGGGTTCGGGGAATCCAGCAATGCCAGCAATGTCGACAATGATAGCAGCGAGGACAGCCAGGACAGCCAGGACATAGAAATTAGCCTTAGGGCAAGACCGAGCGCAATGCCCGTGCGCTTGCAAATCCGCCTCGCGCCAGCGGAGCGCACGCGCATCGACGGCAACACACTCAGCCTGCAAACTGTCCGCGCCGGTCAAGTTGGGGCGGCGCGCGTCGCATTTGATGAACTGCGCCACGCCCCGCGCTTAATTGACAGCGCGATACACAACCTGCCGCCACAGACACCGCCCAACCCCAGCATCGCCGGCGTCATTGAGTTCGTGGCAAGCGAAGCGCGGCTATTCCACAAGAAACAAAGTCAACCTACATCCTAGTGGCAACAGTCTAGTTGCCCAGGAAAGTCGCGCGCACAGAACAATATGCCTTCTCGTGGCATGAGCGACGCAGCCTAAGCCTAGGGCACCGCGCGCTTATTCAACATATCGTTGATAACCAGCACCAAACGCCGCAGCTCTTCTTCCAAATCTGGGCTGATGCCGTCCTGAATCAAGGCTTCGCGGAAGAGGTCACGCGCCTCGCGCACATTCTCTTGGCCCTCGCGCAGGCGCTGCAAACCGGCGCGCATCTGCTCGCGCGCTTGACGGCTGGGGTCGCTGGCGAAATAATCGGGGAAATCCCAGCCGTGCTGCGCCGCCACGCGCTGCAATCCATTGATGAATTCCCGAATCGACTCTAGGTCTTGGGCGGCACCGCGCTGCAAGAGGTCGATGATGCCCTCGCTCAAGCTCGGCTCCATGCTGAAATCGAGGCTCTCGATATCACGATAGCGCGCTTCGACAGCATCGCGACTGCTCGGCTGTGGGCGCAGCGAGGTTAACTGCGGCGACATGCCGGTGAAGAGCGTATACAAGACGCCCACGCACATATTGTGCAAGTCTTTGCGGTATTGCCCGCGCTCTTCGGCTTTATCGCCGCTCAATTGACGCGAGCTGTTGAAATCGATGACTTTGAGATGTACGCCGTCCCAGTAGACATGTTCCAGCTTATGATCGAGATAGACAATCTGCTGGGAATGTGCCAAAGACAGCAGCTCGCTGAATTGCACCGCCAGGGACAAACCCTCTTCGGTTGGCAGCCGCCAGCGGTTGCTGGGGCGGTTCGGTTTCATCAAATAGAACAAGCTGTGATTGCGCGGCAGATTTTCCAGCGACAGATAGGGCCGCCAACCCGCCACCGCATACTGCGCCATATCTTGCGTGAAGCCGCGTATATTATTCTGGTAGGATATTATCTCGCCGCTGCGCGGTGCTTCCGCGCTGTCGGAGATATAGCCGCAGTCGTAAAGCTTGACCACGTGCGGGCTGTGCCACAAGCGCGTCAAAAGCTGCGCTTCGTTGCCAAAGGCGCGGTATTCCCAACGGGTATCGCCTTGGCTATCGAGATGTTCGGGACGCATCACCTTGAATGCGATAGATTGACCGCTGCGGCGGTCAAGCGCGTCCAGCACACGCGCATAATGCCCAAGCGCGAATGTGTCGATATAATTGTCTATCCGATAGACATCCTGTAGATGCGGCATCTTGGATTCCGGCTCGCTGCAGGTCTTGGCATAAGCTGTCAATGTACCAGCCTTTGCAGCAATGATACAGGGTTTTTTCAATACAGCGGACTGCCTGTTCACATCAATTCCCTTTCAGCTAGCAGGCACACTTATCGAACAGCAAATCAACACGCAGCTAACATCAGGCGGCAGTTTTGATACAATGACATCGGCAAGACTTGCATCAAGACAAGTTCCAGACTGACTGCGAGACTTTCTAAAGGAAGCGCCTGTGAACCCTGTTTACACACACAAGGACGCTCATGCGACCAGCAAGTTTATTGCCGCGCGGAGGGCTGGCGCGGATGGCGGGGCTGGCGGGAATGGCGGGCTGTTTCGCTGCCTCCCGGCGCGCGCCGCGCTGATAAGGCTGCTGGCTTTGACGCTGGGGATGATGCTGGGATTGACGCTCTGTTTCATTAGCTTATCTCGCGGGTCTTATGTCCGGGCACAAAGCGGGAGCGAGACGCCGGCGCATATCATAGCGGCGGCGCGGCGCGCCCTGCCCCAGCTCGCCGAGGCGCAAGACTGGTCGCATACGCTTGAGACGGATGTCAATACCACTGCCCTCGGCTGCCGCCCAATGAAAGGCTTGCAGCTCCCGCAGGCTATCGAGGTCTATCGACTGCGGCTGATTGACAATAATCAGCCAGTTGCGCTGCACGTCGCCGCGGATGGCGCGATGACGCAGCAATGCGCCAACACGGGAGCAGACGTGGGCGCGGGCTTGCTCTACCACTCCATCTCGAGCGAAAGCGACCGCGACGGCGATTCCCTTGCTGATAGCCTGGACGCCTGCCCCAGCATCGCCGGACGCATCGACGCCGACCAGCCGGGCTGCCCGCAAGCCAGCCGCGACGACAGCGATGGCGATGGCAGCGCGAACAGCGTCGACGCTTGCCCGCTGCAAGCCGGTCCAGCATCTGCTGATGGCTGTTCACTGTTTGTCGATGAAGACGGCGACGGCATCCCTGATGACGACGATATCTGCCCACAAGATTTTGGGGCTTTTCGCATTGACTTTGCCCTGGGCTGCCCGACTGATGGCAGCGGCAAGTCGAGCATGCGGACCGCAGTCGCTGACAGCTGCGGCTTTCATGGCATCGGCGTTCCCTTATTCGAGCGGCCGAGCCTGGCGGCTGCGGTCATTGGCACGATTGACTCCAACAATACCGAAAGCGCGGAAAAAATCATCGGGCGCGACGCAACGGGATTCTGGTATCAAATCCAAGGCGGCTGGATACCTGGCTCTGCCATAGAATTAAGCGGCGCTTGTTATAATTTGCCGCAGGTTAATATGGGTGCCAGCGTGGGCACGGGCTGCTATATGCGACCGCGGGAAAGCACAATCAACGTGCGCCGCGCGCCGCGGGGCAAACAAGTAGCGCAGTTATCGCCACAAAACAGCTATGTCGTTTTTGGCAAAAATCGCGCAGGCGACTGGCTCTTCTTCCGGCAAGGCTGGGTAAGCCTTTCGGTGATGGAGCTAATTGGCGATTGCGCTAAGCTGCCGGTCCTAGACCCAGCGAAAGTCAGCAGCGGCAGCGTGAGCTATTGTCCGCCGCTGTATCAGGGCTTCTTGCCACCGCGCATTGACGTCGGTCTCGCCAAGGCGCGCATCGCCTCGGAAACGCTTGCCAATCGCATACGCGCCGCGCCCGAACTTGGGGCGCAGCAGATTGGCTTAATTCCGCCGCGCCAAATCATAGACGCGGTTCTCGATGGACCGGCATGCGACGGCGCATTTATCTGGTGGCAGATAGAAGTCGAGGGGCTCATCGGCTGGACCGTCGAAAGTGACCGCAACGCCAATGTCTATTATCTAGAACCGGTCGAAGGAAAAAACGAAGCAGCCAACGGCGAATTAAGCCAGGCGAGCAGCCCGTCCTTGCCAGTGGTGTCCTTGCCAGTGGAGTCCTTGCCAGAGGAGTCCACGCAAGCAGCTCCCGCTGATGTGGCATTGTTTATCAGCAGCGCCAACTTGGACCGGCTGGCCAGGACTCATGTCATTGCGGCTAAGGATCCGCTGCAAGTCGCGTGGACGCCTGGCGATGATGCGCTGGTCCTGCTCCTCGCTAGCGGCGACATGCTATTCTACCCCAACCCCGGCACTCCAAACCCTGGCACTGAGCTCGCCGCGGTGAAGCTGAAGAAGCCCGATGATTTCCAGATTAAGGCTTTTGACTTTGGCGCTGACGACGAGCTGGCAATCGGCAGCCAAGCCGGCCAGGTCGAGCTAATCACACTCGGCGAGCAAGCCGCGGTCGCGACGCGTACACAGCTATCTCCTTTGCTGTCGGGGTCAGTGCAGGCGCTGGACTGGTCCAAGGACGGCAGACTGCTGGCAGCCGCTAGCAGGGTCCAGCCCAGCAAGCTGGCGCTGCCGGATAGCGAGCTCGTCGTCTGGAAGATTGAAGGCTTGAGTGAAGGCTTGATTGAGGATTTGGCTGATTCCCCCCAAGCAGAGGCAGCCTTCCATTTTGCCTTTCCCTACCCCTTGTCCGACATCGCCTTCAGCGAAGACGGACGCTGGCTGGCGGTAATTGGCGAGCGCGTCGCGAGCCGTCGCGCCGCGCTGTGGATTTATGACACCGCCGATGGTCGCCTGGTTTTTTCCAAAACGCTTATTGGCATGGGCGGCATGGGATGGGTGCGCGCATCCCCCAGCGCCGACCTGGCTGATTTCTTCTATAGCAATGGCGACAGCCTCTACCTACTTGATATCGACAGCGGGCATGACCTGCGTTTCTATCACCGCGCCGGCGCGATGATGCCGCAGATAGACATGCGCGGCCGTGTCATCGCTGGCACTGAACTCATACTGGCGATTGCCAGCCAAGACGCTGATGGTCAAGCCCAGTTACATATTGTGAATGCCATGAACAGCGATTCGCCGACAGCCCAGCTGCCCATCGTGCTTGATGACCTGGCATTCAGTCACGATGGGCGCGCCATCGCCTTGGCGCAGCGCAGCCGCGATCGCGTTTTAATCTACGCGGTCAGGTCCCAATAGCTAAGTGCCAAGGCAGGGCAATCGCAACTTATTTTCCAGCGAGGACACCGAGAGCGTCAGGGCATGCTTCACTGACAGGATTCTCGAATTGTGCTAAGATGTCTGTCGATTTCGACCAGCGAGCGAGAACCTTACACCATGCCAGACGCGCTCACCGTTTACCCGATCCAGGCACCAATCCGCGACAAAGCCTTTGACCTGATTGCGACGATTCTCGACAGCCTCGCGCGAGCCGAAATAAAATTGCAAGATGGCGACGCCCTAGCCATATCCAGCAAATACGCGGCGATAGCCGCCGGCCGCATCTACAAGCTGGACGACATCGTAGCAAGCCCGCGCGCCCGCCAGCTGGCGCAGCGCTACAATATGTCGGCGGCGGTCGCCCAATTGGCTCTGGACGAAGCTGACCATGTCTTTGGCGGCATCGGGCAGGGATTCCTCCTAACCGCCCGGGCTGGCATCATTTCGCCTAATGCCGGGCTAGATCGCTCGAATATCCCCAGCGGGCAAGTCGTGCTGCTGCCAGAAGCTCCCTTTAAGGTCGCCGAGTCGATCTTCCTGGCGCTGCGGCAGCGTCTAGGAAGGCACATTGGCGTCATTTTGACCGATAGCTGGCTGCTGCCGGGGCGCTATGGCACAGGCGGTATCGCGCTTGGGGCGGCTGGTTTTAAGCCTATCAAAGACGAACGCGGCAAGGACGATCTCTTTGGCAATCCAATGGCGGTTACACAGGTCGGCGTCGCCGATGCGCTGGCGGCTTGCGCCCAGGTTGTCATGGGCGAGCGCGATCAAGCCAAGCCCTTCGCTTTACTGCGCGGCGCGGACATTGAACTGACGGACGAGCCATATAGTGCGGCTGATTTATCCATCCCCTGGCAGCAGTGCATCTATATCGAATCCTTGACACTGGGTTTGCTGCCGGACGGCGCTCCGCAGCGCCGCATCATCGAAAATGACGGCGAATCCACTGCTTAGCCAGCTCGACGGGCAAAATTGACGGGCAAAATTAAAGAACGATGAGATTGCCTGCTAGCGCGTTTGACATAAAGTTTGCCTTGGCATAAACTTGAAAATATAAAATTGACCGACACGAGGGGAGGCAGTCATTCTTCACTGGTCCCGTTGTCACGGCGGCTTGGTGACAACGAAATTAGCTGAAGTGTTCACTGAAAATGAACAATGAAAATGAACAATCCGCCTGCTCTAGCGAGCGTTAGAGATTAGGCGCGCGGGATGTTCTTAATGGAATAGAGAAGCGGTTGTCGTTATGATTGATATGCTATCATTACGAAAACAAAGCGAACGCGGCGCAAAGCGAGTGCATTGCGCCGCGTTTTATTATTTTTCTGACAGCTAATCGATGAGTAGAAGGGTAGACGATGGACGCGAGCATGATTAACAAGATTCAGAAAGCCGGTGAATACGCGAGCCAGCCAGAACGCGCCACATTTGTTAATTTGACGGTAGCATTCCAAGGCGAAAATAACGCCTACACCCTGCGCTTTGTGGATAAGCGCTGGTATTGCGATTGCCCGGGCTTCCAGAAATACGCCATTTGCCCGCACATTATGACGCTGGAAAATTTGTTCAAAGCCCAGCTCAAAATAAAACCGCTTCCCTATTCACCGGGCCAGAATATCGTCAGCGATGTCAAGAAAGCCAAGCGCTATTCCGACCAGCCCGACCGCATTCGCATCATCTCGTTCAACTGTACCTTTAAGGGCTACAACAAGGATCATCACATCAGCTACGATGAAGGCAAATGGACGAGTACCGCTTCTTTTTTCGCGCAGCGCGGCGTGTGCAGCCATACCATGGCGCTGGAAAAGATTCTCAAAGGCTTCGTGGAACCGGTGCGCGCGCAAACTTTGGTCTAGGCGACATCGCATCATACCGGGCTGGTCATGCAGCGCTGACTTGCAGGCGCGAGCAGGCGCAAGCAATAACGCAGACTAGACAAAAGCAAAACCTTAAAATGCACTGGCAGCCGCGGCGGGCGCGGCGCTATTGCGAGGCTGATTCCGCCGCTAACCTGGCATCGCCCGGCGCAACCTGGAAAACCGCCGACCAAGGCGCATAATGCGTGAAGGCTTGGTCACGCTTGACCAAGCTGCCCGCCAAATCGTAAACATTGCGGTATACCCAGACATCTGCCCCCGACGCGGCGTAATCAACCTGCCGCGTTTGACCTGCCAGCAAATCCCGATTCTCTTCGTAACGGGGAGGCGGGGCGGCGACGACATCCCGAATAATCGGCGCTTCCACCACCGTTTGCCAATGCTCTGTGCTGTATAAGCGGAATTGCAGCGCGTCTTTCGCGCCCATGAACTCGCTCTCTATCAACAGATGATAGGGACTGTTGTTCAAGAAGCGCAAATCGCTGGTCGGCTGCCAGATTGCCGCATCGAGACCAGGACCCGCGTCGGCGTATTCGTAATATGCCACGCGATAGCCGTGACTGTTGCGCTCGGTGATGGCGAAACCGCCGCTGAATGCGGCGCGGAAGACCGTCGTGCTCACTTGACAAATGCCGCCGCCGATGCCCGTGACCGTGCGCGTGCCAAAAATCACCGCGCCATCCACGAAACCAGCCTCCGGCGTGATATCCCCCAGATATTGATTAAAGGAAAATTCTTCCCCAGGCGCGATGATGACGCCGTTCAACTTGGCGGCACCAACGGCGATATTGCTGCGGCGGTTGGGCGTGGAACCCCAATAATAGGTCGTCGCTTGCGCCACCAATTCCGTGATGCCCAGCTCCGCCGCCGATATTCCCTCGTGATAGCGCGGCAGGCTGTAATCAAATGCCATCGGCACCAGCCTTGATTCTTGGCTGAAGACCGCTTTTTCCAACTGCTCAAGCGTTTTTACGATGTTCAGCTCGCGCCCGCCGCGCGATGGACTGAGCGCGCTTAGCTCACCCGTTTGCGGGTTGAAATCGAAGCGGCCATCGACCGGGACAATAATCAAGCCCGGCGCAAGTCCCTGCAAAAATTCAGTAAATGCCGTGGCATTTATTGAAACATTGAAGCGCTTGCCGGCATCGTCCTCGCTTATGCTCAGGCCCAGCAAAGCGCGGATTTGGTCGACGCTGATTGTCCATGGGCCCAAAGGTCCGCCATCGCGGTCGGTCGCGAAGAGCTGCACCGGGCGCGCTAGCGCTGTCGATAAACGCCGCGCCGCCTGCTCTATGTTCCAGCGCCGCGGCACGCTTTCATTCACTACCAGTTCAATCTCGGCATCCGCAGCCTGCGCGCGCAAAGCCGCGGTCAAACGCGCCAGCGTCGCCTCGATGTCGAGTTCGCGCCCCTGCCTGCCCGCGTCAATCCGCGCCTCGCCATCTACGAGACTTATGCTGGCATCTTGGCGTGCGCGCTCGATTTGGGGCGCTAATCCGCGCAGATAATCCAGGGCGACATTTTCGTCCAGTAGCAACTGCAGCGGCAGGCGCATGCCGCTGAACCAAGCTGCGCTTTGCGCGCTGATATCGTCGAGGAACTCGCCCGAATGCCCCAGCGCCAATGCGCGGTTTAGCATGGCTTCGGTGGCGATGCGCAGTCCCAGTTCGCTGGCGCTGGCTTGCCAGACGCGCTCGCCAGCGCGCAAGACGTAAACTGTCTCTGCCAGCGCGGCATATTCTTCGTTCAGTGCGCTTTCGGCTTCGGCGGCGGTCATGCCGCTGAGGTCGAGCTCGCCAACATGCAAGCCCGGCACCACCCGCTCGCGCAAGGCAAGCTGCCATGCAAGCAGCAGAATTAAGAGCAGCGTTGCCAACATAGCCGCGCCAAGCACACTTAGCGCGCCGAACCTGAACAGCCAAACCATCAGCGAGGTACTACTTTGCCGTGGCTGATATGCAGGCGCTGGGTTCGACATGCTGTTCTTCATTCGCGTCTTCATTTCGCGTCTTCATTTCGCGTCTATATGCAAGCCTTGACGCAAGCCTTCATTCGCGCGGGTTCATGTAAGGCAATTCGACGCAATTCAGATTCATTGGCATTTCGCAAGCAAAATACGCATAAAGACAGGAAGGTCAGGCAGTCAAATTGACCAGTTCTTGGCTTTGCGGGTCTGTGATGCTGTGATGAAAGGCAGCGTCTAAGCCAATATCGCGACGTCGTGCTGGGGCATTGGCTTGGGCACGTCGCCGCAAGATACCTGCCGCGGCGCTGACATGCCCAGGCTGACATCGGCATCATGGCGCGCGCCGCCGCTGTCCAGAAAACAGACCCGCCAGCGCTTATCGCCAATCGCGATGACTTCCGACAGGCGCAAGTCGGTATCGGCATAGAGCCGCGCCTGCTCGCGGATATAGCCTTCCGCCGCGCCAACCGCCTGATGCGCGTCGCCGTCCAATTGGCGCTGCGCATAAGCGCCGCGGCCGCGGAATTTGTGCGTCAGCAGGTAGCCAGCGCGGTGATTGGTCACGATGGCATCGGCATCGGCGGGGTCGAGGTGCCCGTAAACAATGCCCTGTGGGAAAGCAATCATGGTGGCGGAGAGGCGATGTCCGCCGATGTGCGTCGTTTGCCAGACCTTGTCCGCGCCGGCCGATTGAACCAGCGCTTGATAAAAGGGCGTACCGCGGGCGGCGCAGCAGCGATCATGGCGGCCATTGGTGCAGACGGTATACAGCTCGCTCACTGCGCGCATGTCATTGCCATTGATGCGCGGGCTGCGCTGCCCGCCGATGCTGTCGATGTCCAGCGTAAGCAGCTCGTCATAGTCCGATAGGACTGTATGATAGATTTGCGGCTGCTCTTGATTGGTGACCGCGATGTAGAAATTCATGCCTTGGGCGGCGGGGCGGCGAATGAACAAAATCTTGGCGCGCGGCGTCTTCGTCAGGTGCTGCAAATAAGGCGCGAAGCCGCCGGACGCGCCGGCTTTCTTGACGATCTCGCCTTGCCAACCGCCAAATTCCGACATACTGGTCTGAATCAAGAAAAAAGTGTCAGCCGGTTTGAATGTGCCAGCCAGGGACTCCTGCGCCGCGCGGGACTCTTCCGAGCAGGTCATTATCGCTTGCATAAAGCGTCCTCCTATTGCTGCTGCATGATTAGGCTAAAGTCTACCACCCTTGGCGGCATGGCACAAAGTATCACCTGCGAGATATGACTTTCCTTTCGTTTCCTTCGCGTTTTTGCGGTCAGTATTCATAGAAGCTATCATGAAGCTATCATGAAGCTATCATGAAGCTATTATCCCGCCGCGCCAGACCTATAGCGAGCTTGCGCAGCCGCGTTACAATGGGGGCGGAATATCCATAATCAGCCATAATCAGCCATTTTCATCTATTATCATCCATTATCAGTGAAGCGCGGAATCATGCCCAAGCTGTCCATTCAGAATCTACAGTTGAAACGCGGCGGGAAGACGGTCCTGCGCGACATTAACCTCGAGGTCGCGGCGGGCGAATTATTGGTGGTCATCGGACGCAGCGGCAGCGGCAAAAGCTCGCTGCTGCGCTGCATCAACCGGCTGAACGATATTGCTGCCGGCAGCATCCGGCTGGATGGCCTTTCGATCTACGACATGCCCGTCACGGATCTGCGCCGCAAAGTCGGCATGATCTTCCAAAAGACCGCCGCTTTCGAGGGCAGCCTCGCCGACAATATCGCCTTTGGCGCGGCGATTCATGGCAGAACAATCCCGCGCGAAAAAGTCCTGGAGCTGATGAACCAGGTATCGCTGAATGTCCAGCTTATTGACCAGGCGGCGGACGCGCTTTCTGGCGGGCAAGAACAGCGTCTGGCGCTAGCGCGGGCATTGGTGCTTGGTCCTTCCTTGCTCTTGCTGGACGAGCCGACTTCGTCGCTCGACCCGATCGCGACGCGCCGCGTGGAAGTGTCGCTGCTGCGCTTGCGCCACGAGATGGGCTTGACGATGATTTGGGTCTCGCACTCCATCGAGCAGGCGCGGCGGATTGGCAGCCGTGTGCTGCTTATGGACGCGGGGCGCGTCTTGCGCGAAGATTCGGTAGCGGCGATGCTGGACCCGGACAGCGGCGACGAGCGTGCCCTGGCTTTCGAGCAAGGCGATGAAGCTGGCTTGCAAAAATCGGGCTTTTCAGCTGTCGGAGCCCGCAATCAAACTCGCGAGAAATAACCTGTCTTCAACGCTGAGTTCAGCCTGCGCCAGCAGCTCTGGGCGCGCCTGCCAAGTGCGCTTGAGCGCCTGCCGCCGCCGCCAGCGATCAACCTCGGCATGATGCCCGCTGGTCAATACAGCCGGCACGCCCAAACCGCGGAATTCAGCCGGGCGCGTATAATGCGCGCCTTCCAGCAAGCCGCCCAAGCCGGCAGCGTGGCTGTCGCGGTCTTGCGCGCCTTCCGCGCCCAGTAGACCGGGTATCTGCCGCGCCACCGCGTCAATCAGCACCATCGCTGGCAGCTCGCCGCCGGTCAGCACATAATCGCCGATGCTGATTTCGTCGCTGATAGCGAGTTCACGCGCGCGCTCATCGACGCCTTCATAGCGGCCGCAAACTAAAATGAGGCGCTGCGCGCGCGACAACTCCAGCGCGACGTGGTGCGTCAGCAAACGACCTTGCGGCGACATCAAAATCACGGGACAAGGGTCATCGGCTTGGACCGCTTCAATCGCCCGCACCAAGACATCCGGCTTGAGTATCATGCCGCCGCCGCCGCCATAAGGGCTGTCATCGACTGTGCGATGTTTGTCGACGGCATAGTCGCGAATATCGTGCGCCTGGAAATCCAGCAAGCCGCGGTCGCGCGCTTTCCACATCATGCTCTCGGACATGACCGGCTCGAACATGCGCGGGAATAAAGTCAGTACGTCGATTTTCATGCTGATACCTTGCCAAAACAGCGTTTGCGCCGCGTTACATCGACGCGCGCGTTTGCAGGAAAAAGGCTTTTTTGAGGTTGGGCAAGGTGAAATCGAAACCGCAGGAGCGGAAGAAATCCTCGGCGATGCTAATCGCCATGATTTCGTAAATGCCCTCCCGTTCCGCCAGCGCCACACAAGCCTCGACCAGTTTCTTGCCGATGCCCAGCCCTTGCGCGGCAGGGTCAACAGCCAGGCTGCGGATTTCGCAGAGTTTCTTGTTGTATATTTCCAGCGCCGCGCAGCCGACGATGCTGCCATCAAGCCGCGCGATGAACAATGTCTCCAGCAGGTCTTCCAGTTCGTCCAATGTGCGGGGCAAGATTTCGCCACTTTGCACAAATGGCAGGATAAAATCGTACAACTCGGGCAGGTCCGCCCTCACAGCCGTTTGGATGCGAATGCCAGTTTTGGCATCGTTTAGCATGACATATCCAGTTCGCGCATCTATTTTGTTAGTGTATCAGCAGCGCCGCGCTCCGCAATGGTCATTGAATAGGCGGCGATTCTTGTTAGAGTTATGCAATACCTGTCCCGAGCCTGGTTCGCTGTGCGCGCCTATGCCCAATATCACTGTCGCATCAAAGAATCCTGTCAAATTAAATGCGACGCGCGCCGCCTTCGCGCGCATGTTCGCGCGCGATGACTACGAAGTTGTCGGCGTCTCCGTGCCATCAGGCGTCGGCGTGCAGCCCATGTCGCGCGCGGAGACCATGACCGGCGCGCTCACCCGCGCCGAGAATGCGCGCGCTGCCTGCCCAAACAGCGACTTTTGGGTGGGCATCGAAGGCGGGGTGGAAGACAGTCCGCTGGGCATGTCTTGTTTCGCATGGATTGCGCTTATCGACCGCGGCGGGCGCATCGGGCGCGGACAGACCGCCCTCTTCTATTTGCCGAAGGAAGTCGCGCGTTTAGTGCGTGGCGGCATGGAATTGGGCGCAGCCGATGACGCGGTCTTCAAGCGCGACAATTCCAAGCAAGCCAATGGCGCAATTGGCTTGCTCACCGGCGACGTGGTCGACCGCCAAGCATATTACGAGCACGCGCTTATCATGGCGCTGGTGCCATTTAAGCATCTCGATAATCCCGAATTGAGCTGGTAAAGCTGGAGGAGGCCGCCATGCCCGACCTATTCGCCGGCATGCAAGGCATTGAGCGCGTCCTGATGTCCATCGCCTTTATTTTCATCGCCGCCGCCGTCTCGCGCTGGCAAAATTCCGACTTGGAAAGGGACCTATTCATCGCCACCTTCCGCAGCTTCGTCCAGTTGATCGCCATCGGCTATGTGCTGGAACTGGTTTTCGAGCTGCATGACCCGATCTTCACGGTGGCAATTTTGCTGGTGATGACCGTCATCGCCGGGCGCACCACCGCCAAGCGCGCCCAGAAGACGCCGCGGGCGCAATTCATCTCGCTGCTGTCAATCGGATTTGGTACCGCCATGACGCTGGCGCTTTTGGTGGCGCTGGGCGTCTTTGACTTTGTGCCCAAGGACATCATCCCTATCGGCGGCATGATACTCGGCACATCCATGACAAGCGCTACGCTGGTTATCACGCGGCTGAGCAGCGATTTCCATGAGCAACGCGGCTTGATTGAGAGCAAACTGGCACTGGGCGCGACCAGCCGCCAAGCCTCGCTGACGCAATTCCAGCGGGCAATCAAGAGCGCGCTGACGCCCATCATCGATACCACCAAAACGGTGGGGCTAATCAAGCTGCCGGGCGCGATGACGGGCATGATTCTGGCGGGGGCGTCGCCGCTGGAAGCGGTGCAGCTGCAGATAATCGTGATGTATATGCTTGTGGGCGCGGCGACCTTTACCGGGCTGGTCGCGGCGTGGCTGACATATCGGCAGTATTTCACGCCTGCGCATCAGCTGGCGGTGGAGTCGTAGGGGCTGATGAAATTTCGCTCTTCTGCTAAAATATATCCATTACATTTAGTGATAGCAGGCTATATGATTTCCAAGATTCACAACATCCGAGCGATTGGCAAATTCGAAGACTTTTCTCCTTCAGAGCCGCTGGAAATGGGCAAGCTGACTCTGATTTATTCTGATAATGGGCGCGGAAAGTCGACGTTAGCGGATATCTTCCGAGCGTTGGCGCTTGGCGATGCCAACCTCTTGGTTGGAAGGAAGACGCTCAGATGTAATATCGATCAATTAGTCAAATTTGAGCTAGATACCGGACTGGAACTGACATTCGCCAACCACCAGTGGCATGGTCAATCATGTAAATTACAAGTATTTGACGACGTTTACATCAGCGTAAACGTCTACGCAGGGACTTCAGTAGGGACTGACCACAAGCGCAATATTGCGCAAATTATTATTGGCGATATAGCAGTACGCGCACAAGAAAAAGAAGACAATCTGAAAATGGGGCAAGATCAGTTAAAGCAACAAATAGAGAATCTTGAAGCTGAAATACGTGAACAAATACACAGCAGTGACGGTAAGTCTGCTGGCAAGATTCCAGTAAATGAATTCGTCGCTCTTGAGAATGTTCCAGATATTAACAAAGCGGTTGAACAGCAGGAAACTCTCGTTAAACAACTCGAAAACTCTGATGAACTTCTTATAGCGGATACGTTTTCCGAATTAGTTTTGCCTGGATTGCCAATTTCAGAACTAAAAGAATTACTCGGCAAATCACTGGTACAAATTGAGAAAATCGCAGAGCAGCAAGTTAGAGAACATCTTTCTCATTATCATAGTGGTAGAGTAGAGGATTGGATTGAGCGCGGCACTCAATTTGTAGCTGAACGAAATGATTCTTGTCCGTTTTGTGGCCAGGAATTAAGCGGTTCGAATCTCATTCAACATTATCGGGCATACTTTAACAAGGAGTACATCAAGCTAAAGGAAGATATCGCCAGCTTCGCCAACGAGCATCTTGTGTTTGACAACGCGGTAAACGAGATGCATCTAAATTTGATTAAGAATAACTCTGCCTTTCAGTTCTGGCATGAACGGAATCCTGAGTTACAGCTAAAAGATTTAAGCCACAGCGAAGTCAAAGAGGCTTTAGACTTTGTGGTGAGCAAATTGAGAGAGTTGTTAAATAACAAGAGTAATAGTCCACTCGATCGCTTGCAACTCAATGAAACCTCCACACAAGCAATAAATCAATGGAGTGCCGTTAAGCAAAAAGTGGAAAGATACAACAAAGTAGTTATATTAACCAACAAAAATATAGGAGAGCTACGGGAAACTGTACTTAGCGCAGATTTGGAACAGGAAAAAAGTGAGCTGGTTCGGTTGCGCAACATTCAGCTTAGATATTCGTCCAATGTTACAGAATTGTGCGATCTCTACACACAAGCCAAGCACGAACTGCAAGCATTAGAGCAGCAGATAAGCGAGACGCGAGAAGAAATCGACAAATCCATCGACAAGCTATTCGCAAAATATAAAGATAAAGTAAATGAGTATCTTGTATACTTAGGTGCAGAATTCACAATCGGAGACTTCGACCGAACCCGCGACAGAACAAGTGTCCGTATTCGCAAATATGGTCTTATCATTTCTGGTGAGATGGTCGACGTAGGAAAGCCCGATGCCTCTATCGACAAAGCTTCGTTCAAAAACACTGTAAGCGCGGGAGACAGACGAACCCTGGCGTTTGCATACTTCCTAGCTCAGCTGGAGTCGCTGCCAAACTTGGATGACCAAGTAGTCATTTTTGACGATCCAATGACAAGTCTGGACACGAACCGGCGGACTAAAACAATTGCCGCTATCAATAAATTTTGCAATAAAGCGAATCAAGCCATAATTATGTCGCACGATGCATTTTTCTTGCACGAATTCTGGAACAGCTATAACAGAAAGCGTAATCAATGTATCAGCAAAATCAATATTATTGCAGGACCCGGAGAAAACAAGCCTAGCACACTCGCGGCTGATTGGGATATTGAAGCGGCGGTAAGAAATCAGGAAGCCAAAGACTACAAAAGAATCCTAGATTTTTCTGAAAGAAGATCGGCCGAAACCGATATGGCAGACATAGCGCGGTGTGCGCGTATGCTTCTAGAGCAACGTTGTAGAACACTTTATCTTGACGTTTGCCAAAACAGCAACGCATTTGGAAGTTTCATGGAATGTGTAGCTCAAACGAGACCAACACCTGAATTTTGCGAGTTTCAAAAAAAGGTTAGCGATGTACTCAGCTTCTGTAACCCCAATCTCCACAGTCATCCAATCCATCGACCTAACCCAAATGAGACCGAGACGCGTGATTTCTGTAACACTGTCTTGAATCTCTTGGGACGTCTCTAAACTCCCGCCATGCCCAGTCCCATCTCTGTCACCCGAGAAACCGTCCGCCGCCTGGCCGTTTACAAACAAGGTTTGCACCAGCGCCCGCCCGCCAGCAACCCCGCCACGCTCAAGCGCATCATCGAGCGCATCGGCTTGCTGCAGCTCGATTCCATCAGCGTGGTCGCGCGCAGCCACTACCTCGTCATGCTGGCGCGCGCCGGGCTTTACCAGCCCGCTGAGCTCGACGCCCTGCTCGATGACGGCTTCCTCTTTGAAAGCTGGGCGCATGCCATCTGCCAGATTCCCATGCGGGACTATCCCTGGTTCCATGCCATGATCCAGCAGCGGCAGCTCAAAGAAACGCGCTGGCATCTGGACAAGCTTGGCGACGATTTCGAAGACATTGTCGGGCGGGTGCGCGCGGCCGTCCGCGAGCGCGGTCCCATATCTTCGAAAGACCTACATAGCGAGCGCCGCGGCAGCGGCGGCTGGTGGAACTGGAAACCGACCAAAGTGGCTCTGGAATACTTGTTCGACTTAGGCGAACTGATGGTCAGCCACCGCGTCAATTTCCAGCGCTATTACGATTTGAGCGAGCGCGTCTTGGCTGGGCGCGGCATGAAGCTCGACAAGACTATTGTCGATTACCAGCGCTGGGCGGTTGAGCGCGGTCTGCGTCACCAGGGCATCGCCAGCGCCAGTCAGGTCGCGGACTATTATCGCCTGCGCAAGCGCGAAGCCGCCGCCGCGCTGCAAAATACGCAGGACGTGGGCGAGGTGATGCCTGTCGCCGTCGATGGCTGGCGCGACGCCGCCTATATCCACCGCGACGACCTGGAGACCTTGGATGAGATTCAAAAGAACCAGCACGAGCCGCAAATGACGGTCTTCCTTTCGCCCTTTGACAACCTGTTCTGGGACCGCGAGCGCGACCAGGCGCTCTGGGATTTCCACTATCGCATTGAGGTCTACACGCCAAAGCCCAAACGGGTCTACGGCTATTATGTGATGCCGATTTTGCACGGCTGCGAATTGCTCGGGCGCATTGACCCCAAGGTCGACCGCAAGCGCAAGCGACTGACCTTCAATGCGCTTTACCTGGAAAAAGGCGCAAAACAAACGGCGGCGCTCAGCCGCGGCTTGATACAAGCCATCGAAGAATTCATGGCTTTCCACGGCTGCGACAGCTTCGAGCTAGTCAATTGCCAGCACAAGCGGCTTTCGGGGCGGCTGCGCCGTTATTTCGCTTGACCCCCGGCTACTTGTTATAATCTATTCATATTGTCCTTGCGCGCGGTCGCTGTCAGCGACCATAGTCATGCCACAGATTCTCGTTCTCTAGCCGCGAGCAGCCATGCAAGCCAGTATCGAAGATATCCTGAGAAACCCCGAGCGCTATGTTGACCAGGTTGTCAATATCGAAGGAGTCCTGGTGCTTGCTGCCTTTAACCGCGCCAGCGCGCAGTTCGAGCAGGTTTGGATGGCGCAAGCCAATAATGCGAATCCGCTGGCGATTCAAGGGCAGCCCATCCACGGCGAATCAACGCTTTGGCATGGCTTGTCGCGCTTGAGCCCGCCGCAGCGGATTGGCAATCCCAATTACCGCGTCAAGGACCCTGCGCGCGCCTGGGTGAGAATCCTAGCTGCCGAGAAAGCGCCAGTCCTGGCGCTCATCACCGCCGCCGTATATCGCGGGGATTTCACGCTCTTCGTCGGCGAGAGCGGGGTCCGCCTGGAGCAAGCCCTGAGCGCGGACGCAAAAATCGTATCAGTTTCAGATTTGCAAAAGCATCCGGCAAAATACCAAAATGAGCTTTGCCATGTCTATGGCACTTTGACGCTGCGCGCGGCACCGGCGGCGCAATACCTGTCGCCGGGCAAGATTCCCTATATCACAAATCCCGCCGCCAAAGCGCCGGCGGCTCTCGCGGCCGAATGGCTCGATGATATCACCTATCCCCAAAGCGACAGCTCGCCCGCAGCGGCGGCAGACCTGAAAAGCGCATTATATTTGGACCCCGCTTACAACATTGCCCGCCGTCTGGCTGCTTTCCCCGGCATCAATCAGGCTCTTGTCAAGCCAGCTATCGTTATTGGCAACTTCGTGACCAAAGCGCGCGAGCCGCATTTTGGCGCTATGACCAAGTTGCGCGGCGTCTATCTACAGAACATTCGTCATGGCGATGGGCGCAAGTCCTTTGAATCCGTTATCAAGCTCAAGAACTTCGCATGAAAGGCAGTTGCAAGCCTGGGCGCGTGCGCGGCTGCAGCAGGGTCGGCACCGTCATGCGGCGATGATAGACCACCCATTCGATGAGCAGCAGCAACAGCGCCAAGCCAGCCGCGACTATCCAGAACTCGCGCAAGCCCAGTTGATCTTCCACATCAACCTGGACTGCGCCGCCGCCCAGCATCAAGTCGGCTTCCGCAACCGGCGTGATATCGCTTTCCCCAGTGGCGAAGAGATTGACCGCAAAGCGCTGTTGCCGCTTGACCTCGCCGGCGACCACAATCTCCAAAAGGTAAATGCCAAGTTGGTCGGTATCGCTGTAGACCAGCGCTTCGCCCCGTACCGGCAAAACCTGGACGCTGCCGTCGGGCGCGGTAATGCGCGCGCTTTCGGCGAAGAGCGGCGGCTGAATCACCAGCGCGTCGCCCACGCTCAAGCCATCGGGCAAAGCGACAATCTCGGCTGGCGAGAACCAATCCAGCAAGTTTGCCATCAAAACGGGCCAGGCAATCAATAGCGGCAAGTTGGAATCGCGCAGGTCGAAGGCGAAGATGGCGACCTGGCGCGCGTTGATTTCGCCGGCCAAAAGCAAATCGCCAGCCTCTGTATACATCAGCGCTTGCGCCCATTCCGCGCGCACGCCGCGAAAAGACAGCAAGCTCATTTCGTCCAAATCGACATAGGCGGTGATTGGAGATTCGACTGTCGAAACTTCGCTAAGCACGCTCGCTTCCACGCTCGGACCAAGCGAAAAGAGCGCGGTGGCATTGGGCGGATTGACGATTAGCATATCGGCGTCGGGCAGCTCGTTGGGCAGCCAGTTGTCGAAAACATAGAGGTCAAAGCGCTCGCCGGGCAAGCCGCGGTTATCGGGATTGCCGCGGAAGGTCTGGACGCCGGGCAAGCTGCGCAGAGCCTGCTCCAAGAACAGGTTGCCGCTGCCCGAGACATAATAAACGCGCCGGCTATTCACTTCGTTATGCACGGTCCAAGCCTGGTTGTCCAGCGCCAGATAATCCGCAACATCGTTATCAAAGGTCAAGGTGGCGGAGAGCGTCGCGAACTGCTCATCAATTGGCTCGTCAAAGGGAATCGGCAGCTGACTGCGCGCGGGGATGCTGCCGCTGCGCGACAGGCGCAAGACATCGTCGAGGCGGATGACCAGCGAAATATCGGCTTGTTCATCGCCATAATTGGTAACCTGGGCGAAGAGCTGCGGCGGCTGCCCCGCCAATGCGCGGGTGGCCAAGGCAGTAATTGCGACATTGGAGGCCGACTTGGCCACAGGCAGGTAGATTGGCTCGGGGATATTGGCGGGCAAGCTACCGGTCGCGCCGATGCCGCCGTCGGAGATCATCACAATACTGAAGTTGTCCGCGCCGGCCGCGCCCGCCGCCGCCAGCGTCAAGGCGCTGTCCCAATCCGCGCCGCCCTGGCTGACGGTCATGCTTGCCAGCGCCCGCCGCAATGCAACTTGGTCGTCGGTGTAGGCGGTCAAGGGTTCGGCGATATCCGCTACGCGTATCAAGGCGATGATGTCCTGGGGGTTCATGTTGTTGACGAGCTCAAGCGCGCGCGCTATCGCCGCGTCAAAGCGCGATCGCCCGTCGATATCAGTCGCGGTCATGCTAGCCGAGGCGTCCAGCAGCAAGGCAATCTTGCCCGCGCTGACGGTAGGCACGGTGATGAAAGGGCGCGCCAATGCGAGCACCAGCGCCAGCAAAATCAGCAGCTGCAAGAAGAGCAGCAAATTCCGCCGCAAGCGCTGCCATGGGGTATTGGCTTCGGTGTCTTTTACCACTTGCCGCCAAAGATATGTGCTCGAAATCAAAAGCTCGCGGCGGCGCAGGCGCAGCATGTAAAGCAGCAGAATCGGTATGCCAATGACGAGACCGGCAAAGGCGACAGGCGCGAGAAATGACATAGCGTCCTCGACATTAGCATGTGCAGGTAGCTTAGTATATCACGCTGCAACTTGAAGCAGAATATGCGCGAGATTCTGCCCCAGGTCCGTCTATCACCTTGGCACCTTGGCGCGGCTTAGCCTTCGAGTTGCTCAAGCGCCTCCGCGATTGGCTTCCAGCCGCCCCACCTGCTCACCCGTTCACGCGCCTCCGCCGCAGTCATTGGACCCAGCGTATCATGCGTCTCGGCACCAAAGGCGATCAATACGCGCAGCCAGTTATTGCCCGTGCGGCCAGCGGCGACATTTGTATCGTAATAGTCGCGTACAGTTTGGATGAGACTGCCCGGCACGGAATAGCTCTGTTGCGGCACGGGTGTATTGATTTGCGGGGGTGGCGGAATTGGCGTGTTGCTTGGTGGCGGCGGGACTGGCGTATTCGTTGGCGGTGGCGGCGGGACTGGCGTGTTGCTTGGGACAGCTGTGTTGGTGGGCGCTGGCTGATCTTGCGGGCTTTGCTGATGTGGAACGGAAGTATTGGTCGGAACGAGCGTATTGGTCGGAACCGGCGTATTAGTCGGAGCAGGCGTAATGGTAGGCGGCGACATCGGCATGGCAAAGCTGATTTCGCCGCTGTGTTCCCCGCCTGGCAAGTTGGCTGTGAGCGTAACGCGATAGGTCGCGCCGGGGCTCAAGCCAGTGATGCGCTGGCTGGTCGCGCCCGCCCCCAGCGGATATGAGCCGCTGCTCATATCGCTGCCGGCGTAATCCAGCACATAGCCGGTCGCTCCGCTGACAGCCGACCATTGCAGGGTGACGTCGCTTTCATTGTGGATGCCAGCCGCGAGAACTATCGGTTCCGCTGTTGGCGCGCTGGCTGGCGCGGCATTGCCCAGTGTAAGTTCCTTCGTGCGCACGGATTTACGCAGGCGCGAGATTTCGTACATGACTTCTTTGGCGATAATCTCGACATGGTAACTCGTGCCCGGTTTGAGCGCGGCGCTGACATCGCAGCCTTGGGCGCAGACCGATATCACATTGATAGCGCCGTTCTTATAGCTGCTGGGATTGGTGCTATAGTTGCGGGCGGCAATGACCTGCCCATTGCTAGGGTTCAAGACCCTAAAATCAAAGCCCGTGGTCGCTGATGGCACATTGGTGATGTGCACGCTGAAGCGGTCGCTGAAGCGATTGCCCTTGGGACTGAAAGCCAAGCTGCGGGTATCGGCCATGCGTATAGACGCGGTGCCATAACCGACACGATTGCCATTGGCGTCCAAGGCTTTCATTTCGATCCACACCCGCGTGCCCGGTTCAAATCTACGAAAAATGAACGTATGCCATCCTGAATCGCGAGTTCTCACAAAAGTTGCTGGACCGATGAATGTTGGCAGTGGAATGGTTCTTGCCTCGAGCGTTTGGGCGGAAGCGGGAATGTTGCCTAAAGCGAACCAGATGGATCTTGAATGACCCTGAAAAGTTCCACTGTCTAGATTATTGAATGTAAGCCTCTGGCTTTGGGCTTGTGCCGGGGCAAGCGCGAGCAAAAAGAGCAGCGCCAGGCAAAAGAGCCGGACAAGATTCAGTTTTGCGAATGGGGCGGGAGAGGCGGCGGAAGTTAATTTAGAACATATATTCGGGGGGGGGGGGGGGGTAATGTTTATTTATGTACGCGGACATGAGGCGTCGCTTTCTACTCTTTATCTTACGATTCCACACTTGCCTTTGCTGGCTGCGCTTGGGTAAAGCCGCATCAGTATCATTATATTGGATTACTGTCAACTGTCAATAGGGCAGCGGACGCAATCCAGGGCAATCGCTTCAAAATATATTTTAACCAGCGCGATTTGCCGCGCCATCAGCGGCTGTCGCCGCCGGGCGGATAATTGACCTGCGGCAAGTTCAGCAAGCGCTCGTTTAGGTCGGCCAGGCTCTGCCGCAGCGCGCCCGACTTGATGCCGCCATCCGCGAGGAAGCGACTGATGCGATACTGGTCGTTCAGATTGAGGGACTGCACGACCATCATGGAATAGCTGTCGTTCAGGCGAATCAAGCGCGGGTATTCGTTCTTCAGGTTGTGGCGCAGCATCTGCAAGGACTGTTCAAGGCTGGTCATGCGACCATCCAGCTTGAGCTGCAATGCTTGGCGCTGGCTTTGATTCAGACCCTGTTGCTCGGCGCTATGCAAGACCACGCGCAACTGCGCCTCCACCGCGTCCATCCAGGCTAGCAGCGGCTGAAAATGCGCGGGCGCAAAGCTCTCGCCGCGCAGTGTCATGCCCAGCGCGCGCAAGAATGCGCGTATAGCGCGCTTCATCGCCGCTTCTTCCCGTTCAAGTAAGCGAGTGCGGCGCGCGCCGCCTGCTTGCCTTGGCGCAATCGCTCGTCAAGCCGCGCCAAGCCGCTTCGCTGTGGCGGCTGCAGGCAATAGTCGCTGCCAATCAAGCTGATGCCTGCGGGCAGCCGCGCCCGCAGCGCCGCCACCCACGCGGCATGATCGTCGTCGTAGCAACTCAAGGGGTCGGCTTCGTTCCAGCGCTCGACCCGCGCGAAAAGTGGATTCTCGCCGCAACCATAATGCGCGATGATACCCTGGATGATTGCTTGGGGCTTTTGGTCCTGGAAAGCGCGCGCGCCCACTTGCAACAGCAGATGATTTTTATCCGGCACGCGCGGCGGCGCGTCGGTCGCGAAAACGAAGGGATAAATCACGCTATAGGCGCGAATGCGCCGCCGCGGCAGGTCGCGCTTGTGATAGCCAATTGACACCCGACACAACGAATCGTATTGGTAGCCGCGCAGCCAATTCGACAAGTCCGCCAAATCCGGCACCAGATTAAAGAGCATGCGCCCGGAATAGCGGGCGGGCGCAGCCACGATAACAGCGCCCGCGTCTAGCAGAAGCCCGTTTTCCAAGCAAAGCGCGAAGCGTCCATCATGCGTAAAGCGTCCGTCAAGCGTGCCTATCGAGCTGACCGCCATGCGCATCAGCCGCGCGCCGGTCAGCCGCTGCGACATCGCGTCAATAAGCGCCCCCGTACCACCGCGGAAGCCGAATTGCCCGGGCGCAAATGCGAAGCGGTCTGCGGCCAAACCAAGCTCCTCGAGCAAAGGCGCATCGTCAAGCTCGGCGACGGCAAAGGCGGCGGCGTCCGCGATGAAGCCATTCGCCGCGGTCGAGACGATGCTGCCGCCCAAGCGCTCTCTGACTTCGATGAGTGTATAGCGGATTTGATGCTTTTCCAGCTCATAGCAAGCGGCGAGTCCGCTCAAGCCGCCGCCAATCACCACAACATCGCGCATAAGCCACCATTTTAATCGTGAAAATAGTATAGGCGAATCATAGCGCAAAACAGCCGCGCTGCGCAGATATATAAGTTCCGCTGTTCGCGCATGTCGCGTTGGTCGCGTTGGTCGCGTTGACACTGACCGTTGACACTGACCATCGACACCGAAATTCGACACTGACCGCCATGCTCGCTATAATCTTTGCGATAATCTTTGCGGTTTCGACAAAGGTGATTTATGAGCGTCTTCTACGTCAACGGCGACTTTGTAGCCGCCGCCGATGCGGTCATACCAGCCAGCGACCTGGCGTTGCTGCGCGGATATGGCATCTTCGATTTCCTGCGCACCTATGGCGGCAAGCCCTTTCAGCTGGGCGCGCACCTGCGCCGCCTGATTACTTCGGCCGCGCTCATCGACCTGCATTGCCCCTGGGATATCGAAGAACTGGAAGCAATCGTCATGGAGACGCTGCGGCGCAACAATTATGAGGAATCTGGCATTCGCTTGCTCCTTACCGGCGGCGACAGCCCGGACGGATTCATGCCGACCGGCGCATCGCGCTTATTGGTGATGGTAAGGCCCGCGAAGAGGATGGCGGCGCGCTATTATGAGCAGGGCGCTGCGGTAGCGACTGTCGAGATGCGCCGCGCCCAGCCCCAAGCCAAGACCATACATTATATCCCCGGCATCAGCGCCCACAAACAAGCGCAGACAATCAATCCAGGCGCTGTCGACGCCATCTATACCCTTGCCGGCAAGGTCGTGGAAGGTACGCGCAGCAATACCTTCATTTTCAAAGACGGACGCTGGATAACACCGGCAACGGACCTGCTGCTGGGCATAACCCGCGCCGAGGTCATCAAGCTCATCCGAGCCGAATACGGTCCGCTAGAACTGCGCGAAATCAGCATAGAAGAATATCGCAGCGCCGACGAAATCATTCTCACGTCCAGCAGCAAAGAAGTCATGCCGGTGGTCAATGTCGACAACATCACAATCGGCGCGGGGCTGCCGGGCGAAAACACGCTTCAACTCATGCGCGTCTGGCGTCAGATGACCGCCGATTACGCCGCGATGGACGGCTATAGCTAAACCAGGTTTCGCCTGATTGCGGAAGCTATATTAGTGAAGCTACTTAAGTTAAGGACGACATACACGGGGGACTTGAAAAAGTTCCCTCATCTATACGCAAAATACGCAAAAAAATTGACTCATTATTCTTATGCCTTATATTTATGTAAAAAGGGGGATGAACCATGTTTATGTTGCGAAGCTGTTTTAGTCTCTTTATGGCGATGTTTCTGCTTCTTATAGCAGGACTCCTTTTCGGCTCATTCCTGACCGGGCTGGTTTCAGGAAGTTGCATAGGGGCAGGAATCTGCTAATTGCTCGCAAAGTCGGCGGCAGTTTTGCGTTTCACCTCGTCCAGCGTGACGCCGGGCAGCAGCTCCCGCAGACGCATCTTGCCGTATGCAAAGTCGAATACCGCGAGTTCCGTGATGAGGGTGTCCACCGCCGCGACTGCTGTCAGGGGCAAGCTGCACTGGGGGACAATTTTTGGGCTGCCGTCGCGGTTGCAATGGCGCATGGTGATAATCAGACGGCGCGCGCCGCTAGCGAGGTCCATCGCGCCGCCCACGCCCAGCAATGGCTTGCCCGGTATCGCCCAATTCGCCAGATTACCGCTCTCGTCTACCTGCAAGCCGCCCATGACAGCCACATCAATATGCCCGCCGCGGATCATGGCAAATGAATCCGCGCTGTCGAAGTAACTGCTGCCGGGCAGCGCGGTCACCGGTATTTTGCCGGCATTCACGGGATAGTCCATGGCACCACCGCTTTGCGGCGCGGGCCCCACCCCCAGCATCCCGTTTTCCGTGTGCAAGATTATGCCGTCTTCGGGGGCGATAAAGTCGGCGATTAGGGTGGGAATGCCGATGCCGAGGTTGACCACATCGCCCGCGCGCAATTCGGCGAAGGCGCGGCGCGCAATGCGCATGCGCGCATCGTCGACCTGCTTGCCAGAAGCGCGTATATCGGCGGAGGAACCCAGGTCGGCTAATGTCGCGGCAGCCTGCACAAGAACATCGACATAGCTGCCGGGACTATGAATATGATCGGGGTCAAGCGCGCCCAGCGGCAGGATCTCTTCCGCTTCCGCGATGACCAAGTCGGCGGCTGTTGCCATGGCTTTGTTGAAATTCTGCTCGGTGCGGCGATAGACCAGGTTGCCGGCGCTGTCCGCGCGCCAGGCGCGTATCAATGCCACATCAGCGCGCAAGGCGGGCACAAAGACATGATTAATGTCGTCGATGCGCTTCGTTTCCGCCCCGGCGGCTATGACGGTGCCAGCCGCCGTCGGTGTATAAAAGCCGCCCATGCCAGCGCCGCCAGCGCGTATCGCCTCTGCCAGCGAGCCCTGCGGCATCAATTCGCAGGCGATGGCACCGCTCTGCGCCGCTGCCACAACTTCGCGGTTGCTGGTGAAGTAGGACCCAATCGCTTTTTTGATTTGCCCATTGCGCAGCAGCCGGCCGCCGCCCAAGCCTGGCTCGCCGATATTGTTGGCGATGTAAGTCAAGTCGCGGACATCGGCTTCTGCCAGGGCATGAAGCAGATGCGTCGGCGTCCCTGTCATGCCAAAGCCGCCGACCATCATCACAGCGCCGGATTGGACCAGCGCCGCCGCTTCCCGCGCGCTCATTCGTGGCACCTGTTTCATGGGCTTGCCGCCAGGTTCTCGATTAGCGTGGCTTCGCCTTGGCCGACGCCAACGCAAAGCGTCGCCAAGCCGTAGGTCATTTTTTCGCCATGCTGGGCGCGGCGCTGCATCTCGTATATCAAGGTCGTTAAGATGCGCGCGCCGGAACAGCCCAGGGGATGGCCCAGCGCGATAGCGCCGCCATTGACATTGCATATCGCCTCGCTTAGCTGCAATTCTCTCATGACCGCCAGCGCTTGCACCGCAAATGCCTCGTTCAATTCGACTAGGTCGATATCTTCAATCGAAAGTCCATGCCTGCGCAGCAATTTGCGCGTGGCGCGCACGGGACCCAATCCCATCACACGGGGGTTAATCCCGCCAGCGGCGCTGCCCAGCCAGCGCGCCAATGGCTTGATGCCCAACTTATGCGCCCGGTCGCCCGCCATCAAGACCAGGGCGCAAGCGCCGTCGTTCAAGCCGCTGGAATTGCCCGCTGTGACGCTGCCGTCTGGGTGGAAGGCCGGGCGCAAGCGAGCCAGCTTTTCCATGCTGGTCGCGACTTCGTATCCATTGTCGGTTCCATTGTCGGCCGCGCGAGAAAAGGGATGTTCGTCGGTGTCAAAGAGGAGCGGCTCGCCGCGGCGCTGCGGGATGCTGACCGGGACAATTTCACGCTTGAAATAGCCGCGGTTAATGGCATCCACCGCGCGCTGCTGGCTCTGCAAGGCGTAGCGGTCTTGGTCTTCGCGGCTGATTTCCCCGCCGGCGATTTTGCCTTGGCGGCTTAAGCTATGGATATTTTCGGCTGTTTCTCCCATGGCTTCCAGCGGGAAACGCGCTGCCAGTTTGGGGTTGGGGTAGCGCCAGCCCAGCGTCGTGTCCCATGCGCTTACATTGCCAGAAGGACCAAAGGCAGTCGGGTTCTTGGGCAGGGAGTAGGGCGCGCGGGTCATGCTCTCGACCCCGCCAGCAACAAAGACGTCGCCCTCGCCCGCTTTGATGGCGCGCGCGGCTTGATTAACCGCGTTAAGCCCGCTGGCGCATAAGCGGTTGATGGTGACCGCCGCGATATCTTCTGGCAAGCCCGCCAGCAGCAGCGCCATGCGCGCGATGTTACGGTTGTCCTCGCCGGCTTGGTTGGCGCAGCCCATGTAGACTTCTTCGATTGACTCCGCGTCAATGCCGGCGCGTTCAACAGCCGCTTGGATGACGATTGCCGCCAGGTCATCCGGGCGCAGCGCCGCCAAGGCGCCGCGGATGCGGCCAATCGGACTGCGCGCGGCGCTGACAATGACAACTTCTCTCATGCTCGGCTCTCTTTCTCTTGCGACGAACATGCCCGGCTTAGGTCTTGCAATCCGAGCAAATGCCATAGAATTCCAGCAGATGACCATAGATTTTGAAACCGAGGTCTTCTTGCAATTCCGCGGTCATATTCTCCAAGCCGCAGTCCTGGAAATCGTAATAGCGATTGCAATTTGTGCAGATAACATGATGATGGTGATCGTTGTAAAGCATCACGTAGGCGGGTGTCAGGCTGGACTTGAGAAAAATGGGACGCGCAATGCCCAAACGGGTGAAAAGATCAAGCGTGCGGAAGACGCTGGCGCGCCCGATTGCGGGATTGAGCTGATTCACTTTTTGCAGCACCTCCCCCGATGTAATATGCCCGCGCTCCGCTAGCAAAACGCGCAGAACCGTTAGCCGCGCTTCTGTCAGTCGATAGCCGGCTTGGCGCAGCCGCTCAATATAATGTGCCTGCATAGGTCGGCCTTCCCCCTTCAATCTGGCGGCATGTCGAACCTGCTCCAGCGAGAGTCGCCGGCGCCTAGTTTCCATATTGTAGCATTGACATGGGGCAAACGTCAGATGGCAAGCCCAGGCAGCAGTGCTAGAATGACAGGCATGATGCGACAACTGCTGCTTATGCTCGCGCTGGCGACTTTTGTATTATCCGCAACAGCGCAAGACGCTCATAGCGTGCTGCTGGCGCGGATAAACAGTTTGCGCGCTTCACAGGGTTTGCCCGCCTATGCCATCAGCGCGGCTTTGAACGCGGCCGCCGGCAATCACGCGCGTTGGATGGCGCGCACGGGCAAGGTCAGCCATTTGCAAGAAGACGGCACGGGCCCGCGGACGCGCGCGCTGAATGCCGGCTACTCGTCAAGCTGGGTCAGCGAGAACATTTATCGCGGACCGCGGGCAAGCGCTCTGGACGCTTGGAATTGGTGGCTGGCTTCTCCAATTCATTATGCCGGCTTAACCAGCCCAAATTATGACAATGTCGGCATTGGCAGCGCAAGCGGAGAATATGGCGTGGCTTATGTGCTGGTTTTTGGCAATTCGCTGGGTCGCGCGGCATCCCGCGCGGACGGGTCTTCCGCCGCGGCGGGCGCGCCTTCCGCGCCTTCGTATGTGCTGGGCATTGATGAAGTGGGCAATATCAAACACGAAATCCAAGCCGGCGACACCATTGGCAATATCGCGCTCATCTATGGCTATACCTGGGCGGATATTCCTTATATGCTCGAAATCAACGACATGACGCTGGATGACATTCGGCTGATTCAGCCGGGCAGTGTCTTCCTGGTGCCGCCCAAGGCGGGTACCTTCACGCCTGTCCCAGCTACAGCGACGGCGACGCCTACCCAGAGCGCCCAAGCCACCGCGCCGCCAGCGCCAAGCGCGACAGCGATATCAGCCGAGGCAATTACCGCCACGCCAGCCCCAAGCGCTAGCGCAACGCGCCAGGCAAGCCTGGTATTCCGCATCGGGGAAGCGCCCAGCGCAACAAGCGCGCCGCCAGCCACAGCCGACCCAAGCACCGAGCGCGGCTGGACGCTGCCGCTTATCTTGGGGACGGCAATTGCTATTCAAGTGGGCATCCTGGGCGGGGCTGTGCTGGAATTAGCCAAACGGTCGCGCTAGGTGGTCCCGCAATAGCTGGTCCGCAAAATGAATACATCGCCCTCATGTTGCGCGCTTGGCAAGGTATCAAGACAAGGTATCGGCTACTGAGCTTGCGCGCCAATTGTCATGTATCATAATATGAAAGCAGCTCCCCCGAAAATTAGGTCAACTGTGAATTGACGCGTTACGAGATTCAAACAATAATTCAGTAGATAGCAACCAGGCGCGAGGACGATTGAAGGTTTCATGACAGATTATCGTGAATGGGTAATGCGGGCGAAATGCGGCAATAAAGACCAGCGCAATGACGCATTCGATCATTTGGCGCGCGATTTCCAAGGCATGGTATACAGCCTCGCTTATGGCAAGCTGAGCGATTCGCAATTGGCTGAAGACGTCGCCCAAGAAGCGCTCCTAGCCGCATACAAGCAGATTAACCAATTGCAGGATGTGGCCGCTTTCCCCGCTTGGCTGCGGCGCATTGTCTTAACAAAAGCCGACCGCGTGCAACGGCGAAAGCGCCTTGCAAGCGCTTCACTAGAATTATCCCAAGAAACAGCCTGCGGCGAGCCATCGCCAGAAGCGCAGCTAGAAGCGAATGAACTGCGGGAAAATGTGCGGGAAGCTGTAGCCGCCTTGCCCGCAATACAGCGCGATGTCACGCGTGATTTCTACTTTGTGGGCGAGACGCAGCGCGAGATTTCCGAAAAGCTGAACATCCCATTGGCGACCGTCAAAAAGCGCCTGCAATACGCTCGCCAGCACCTGCGCGGTTTAATCAGCGGATTCAACCAGACCATAGACCGCGCGATAGCCGGCGACGTCAGCGCCAAAGACAGTTATCAGCCGGCATACGCGCCCATTCGTCAGCGCGAAATCGACTAGAGACAGAAGACGACGCCATAGCAACGTAAAAAGAGGAGGCTTATGCGCCGCCTCTTTTATTTTTGCATTTATGCTTCATTTGCGATTTGATTGCGCTTCATCTGCGCTTCAAACTGCGATTTGATGTCTTTGCGCTTAGCTGCCCGGCACAACCTGGCAAGAGCCTTGCTTCATGCAGGTCCAAGTCATATCGCCTTTATCCAGATGCAGCTGCGAACCTATGCCCTCTAGGACGGCAGCCATGGCAGAAACATAAGGCGCGGAGAAGCTGGTGCCATTCAGCGCCTTGTAGCCGTCATCAAGATAGGTGGTATGAACATCGCGCCCCGGTGCCCAGATATCGCCGTCTAAGTTGCTAAAGCTGCTGCGCGTGCCATCGGGATCAATCGCGCCGACCGCGACTACATTTTCGTAACGCGCCGGGTAGCCGGGCTTGCTGCCGCCACTGTTGCCAGCCGACGCAATGACCGTGACCCCGCTGTTGACCGCGTAATCCACGGCGTCTTTGGTCACTTGCGAGCCGACCATGCTGCCAAGCGACAAGTTCACAATATCAGCGCCGGCGTCCGCGGAATAAACGATGCCAGCCGCGACATCCGCCATAGAGCCGCTGCCGCTGGGTCCCAAAACCCGCACTGGCAAGATTGAAGCGTTGGGCGCGAAGCCAGCAATGCCGATGCCATTGTCGATATTCGCGGCGATGATGCCAGCGACCGAACAGCCATGCCCAAAAACATCGTCTGGGTGATCATCGTCATCGACAAAGTCGTAGCCATTGTCCAAGACGCGCCCCTGCAAGTCTTCGTGGTTCATGCAGACCCCAGTGTCGATGACCGCCACCGTAACCGGCTGCAGAGCCTCAACTTCGCGCCAGGCGGTTTCCGCCTGAATATGTGGCAAAGCCCATTGACGATCGTAATCGGGATCGTTGGGCGGGATATCAAAGTTGACGCTGACAAAGAAATCTTGCTCTATCAGCGCGACGTCGCTGTCAAAGGTGAAATCCATTCCGAAGCCGTCCGGCGGATCGACCACCCAGATTTCCAGTTCGTCGATGCGCTCGACAATGCTAGCGCCGATGCGCTCGACGTATTCCAATTTCTCGCTTTCCGGCGTGTTCGGGTCATAGTGCAGGACCCAGTTACCAGTTGGCGCGGCGCGGAACACCGGCATCACCCGCGTACTATCCGGTTGCTGCGTTTCGGCGTCGACGCCATCCAGGGTCCATCCCCGCGGGACTTCGCTGGCGGCGGCAGGAAAGCCATTGAAAACGAGAAGAATCAAGCTGAGCAAGAATACTGTATAACGCGCTGTGGATTTCATCTGCTTTCCCCTCGTCCCCTGATTGGCAATGCCATTGATAGACTTGATTATAGCTTATTTTACGAATCTGAGGCAATTTCGGTTGCAAACTGACCGTGGACGATTGCTCTTTTCATATCCCCTTGCAGGGCAATCGCATCAAAATGGCAATTTTCAATCAATATTCTACCAATATACTACCAATATACTGCCATCGCCCAGCGGCAGCGATAAAGACTGTCGAGCGGCTGTAGTTGAACAAGATTGCAGCATTTTCCCTGTTACCCTCGTCGTTCTTGGCTTTGCCAATACGTTCTCCTGCACTGCGACTCAAGTAAGGCGTTTTTGATTTACGGCGAAGCTGAAAATATCGTCGCGCGCGTAGTGCCCGGTGACGTCTAGGGTCATCTGTTCTTCCAATATGCGCCGCGGGTCGAGATCGGCATAGAGAATCGTTTCCTTGTTCTTGACCGGCTCGACCAAGAAATCGCCATCGGGTCCGATAATCGCGCTGCCGCCATGCAAAAGCAGCGCGTCCGTTTCTGCGCTTAAATCAGTGCTCAGCTCGAGTTCGCTTGGTATATCGGCACGGCGCAGGATGCTGCCGCAGGCCAGAACAAAGCAGCGGCCTTCAAAGGCGTAATGACGGCTGGCGATGAGATGGCTGTCTTTCACGGCGGGCCAGAGCGCTACGTGAACCATCTCATTGCTAAGGTGCAAGGCTTGCCGCGCATGCGGCATATAATGTTCCCAGCATATCAAACCGCCAACACGACCGACCGCCGTTTCCGCGGCATTTAAGCCCGCGCCATCGCCTTGCGCCCAAATCAACTGCTCGCTGAATGTGGGTCTCAGCTTACGATGGTGATTGAGCAATGCGCCGTCCGCGCCAATGACGAGCAAGCTATTGTAGAGGCTGCGGTTGCCGCGTCCCATTCGCACACGCTCATTGATGCCCAGCGCCAGGACGACGCCCAGGTCCTTGGCTAGGGTGCGGATGCGCCGCAGCTCCGGACCATCAATCGTCATGCTATTTTCGCAGAGCCGCGCATAGACCTGTTTGGTCGGCGCGTGGTCCCAAAGCGCGGCGGCGGGGGCATAATCCAGCCAAGCTGGGTAACCGGGGAACCAAGTTTCGCCTAGCGTGATGAGCTGCGCACCCTTGCGCGCCGCCTCTTTGATGAGGGCGCAGCCTTTATCTAGGCAGCCGGGCAGGTCATAATAGGGTGCGCGAGCCTGAATAATGGCGACCCTGGTGAGATTTGGCGCGGTCATGCTTTTTCCTTTATCGGCGGCAAAAACCTGCTCGACGGGGGGTGGAACGGTGCTAATCGCCGCCGAGCACGGCGCGAACGCGGAATTGTTCGCCATCGCTATCGGGGGCGTTCGCGAGCGCGTCGTCAAGCGGCAGCGCCGCGCCGGCTACATCCGCGCGCAATACGTTGGTCAAGGGCAGGACCGACGAAGTCGGGTCGATATGCGAGGTATCCAATTCTTCGAGCTTCTGGAAGTAACCCAATATCGCGGATAACTGTCGCTGATAAAGCTGGACATCGGCGTCGCTTAGCTCTAGGCGAGCCAAATCGGCAATGGCGCGCACATCTTGCGCCGAAAAGTTCGACTCGGACATTTCATGCTCCAAAAGAATCACCTGGATTTTGCGACAAGTGTAACCTTGGAAAGGCCTAGATTGTAGCGTCAGAATGTTGAGCCAAGCGTTTGAGCAGAATAGCATAAGCAGAAGCAAAGCGATTTTGAAATGCAAATCCAATAAATGTATAGATTAGTAAGGTCGCCCATGGGCTACAAGACAATTACATCAAATGGTGAATCACTCAAAAGAAATCGCTTTTCACGGTGCTATCGGTGAACTTGGTGAACTCGGTGCTTAATTCCAGTCAGAATTTGCTGAATTTGCGGAAGCGATTTTGCTGCGATTGCCCTGGCCCTGAGCTACTGAGCTAAGTCGCGCGCTGGACCTGCAGCAGGCTATGGTATAATTCGCTCCTGTTTGACTGAGAAAATCGGCGCGCCAAAGCTGAGCCGGCACGAGCCACACAAAATGCGCATACCAGGTTGGCTGTTGGGAATTGTGGGGATGCTTGTCCTTGTTGTTGGGACGGGACTCTGTTCCCTTACAGCATTTAGCTTGACCAGACAGACTGCCATCGACTTGCAAGAAGTCGGCGATCCGGCACTGACGCTGCGCTGCTTGATTACCGGGCAGTGGCCCTGCCAGGACGAGGTAGCGCCATCGGCGCAGGGCAGCGCGCCGTTGCTGAAATTAACGCCGCTAGTCACTGCTGCCGCCGTTGACGACCCCGCGCAGGCTAATCCGCCGACAATCGCGCCCGCCACTTCCATGCCTGTCGATGCCGCGCCGGCGCTGCCACCGACCGCCACGCCATCGCCGCAGCCGGCGCTGCCAATCCTCACAGACCCGCGCCAGATTCGCATCCTGCTGCTTGGCATAGACCAGCGCAGCGCGACTGGCGAGAGCGGTCCCTTCCGCACCGACACCATGATTCTGATGAGCATAGACCCCGCGCGCAAAACAGTCGGTGTGCTGTCCTTGCTGCGCGACCTGTGGGTAACGATTCCCGGCTACGAAGCCAACCGCTTGAACACCGCCAATTTCATCGGCGACCGCGATGCCTACCCCGGCGGCGGGGGACCCGCGCTGGCAATGGAAACGGTCGCGGAAAATTTTGGGGTCAGCGTCGACAAATACATCTTGATTAACTTCGATGTCTTTACAACGATCGTCGATGCGCTGGCACCAGATGGCGTGCCAATCCTTGTGAGAGAAGCCATCGACGACCCATACTATCCCGACGCTGGCTATGGCACGATACACGTCGTCTTCGAGCCAGGCGAGCAGCTCATGAACGCCGAGACGCTGCTGCAATATGCCCGCACGCGCGCTACCGAAGGCGGGGATTTCGACCGCGCCCGGCGTCAGCAAGAAGTCCTCGATGCCGTGCGCGCCGCGGCGCTAAGCGCTGGCGGCATCGTCAACTTGCTTGCCAATGCGCCGGTATTGTGGAGCGAACTTTCGAACAGCTATCGCACCAACCTCGAGCTAAATGACATCCTGGCGCTGGGGCAGCTGATGGGACAAATCAAGCCCGAAGACATTCGCTTCGAAGTTGTGAATAATCTGTATGTCAACGACGGCTTAAGCCCGAATGGCGAAGCGGTTTTATTCCCCGATTACGCCGCAATCAGCGAGTTAATCCAGCGCACGTTTTACCCCAACATTCAGTTGACGCCGGCCGAAATCAAAGCGCGCGCCGAGGCGGAAGCGGCGCAGATATACGTTTATAACGGCACGCAGATCTTTGGCTTGGCGGGCGAGACGCGCGAATGGCTAATCGCCAAGGGGCTTCAGGTAACAGGTGTTGGCAACGACAGGACCAAGGACCTCCAGCAGACCGAGATACGCAATTATGGCGGGCGCTATATCTGGACGGCGCGATACATCGCGCAACTGTTGAACCTCCCGGACGAGCGGATTGTGCGCGCCGGTGATGGCTTGATCGCCGAGGGCGTGATGGTGGCGCTGGGCGAAGACGGTCCCGCGATTATTGAGGGCTGATAGACGCGAAGCCAGCGCTTTGAAACCGATACGCGCACTAGAATAGCGCTTGCTGGTTGTAAGTTCAGGCGCAATTGTAGCGAAGTGAAAGCAAGTTAGCCGTGCAAAACCCGAGTGGCTTGTCCGCGTAAGTATTGCAATACTACGTATTGCAGAGCTTGTCCGGCGCTGGTTTGTCAATGCGCTTTTTCTACCCTATACCCGGCTTCCAGTGTCTACGCGGCCCCTTCCTCGCTATTTCTATGGCAAGCAACCCGCATCAGCGGGTCGCATAGACATAACAGCTAGTCCTCTCGCAAGACATAACCCACGCCACGCACCGTATGGAGCAGCCGCAGTTCATCGCCATGTTCCGTCTTCTGGCGCAAGTAGCGGATATATACCTCGATGATATTGCTCTCGCCGCCAAAATCGTAGCCCCACACGCGATCGAATATCACATCGCGCGTCAAGACTTGACCCGGATTGCGCATGAATAACTCCAGCAGACTATATTCCTTGGCAGTCAGTTCAATCGCGCGCTCATTGCGATAGGCGCGATGCGTGCCCGTATCCAGAGCCAGGTCAGCGAATCGCAATACTTCGGGGGCGGCGCTGGTCGTCGCGCGGCGCAGCAAGGCGCGCACCCGCGCCATCAATTCGTCGATTGAAAACGGTTTGACCAAGTAATCGTCCGCGCCGGCATCCAAACCTTGTACGCGATCGCGAATGTCGTCCTTCGCGGTGAGCATCAAAATGGCGACATCGCCAGCCGCGCGCAGCCGCTTGCAAACTTCCAAGCCATCAAGCCCTGGCAGCATCCAATCCAGGATCACGAGATTCGGCGGGTTATCCCGCGCAAGATTTAAGCCAGTCTGGCCATCCCGCGCGACATTCACGCGGAAACCTTCGTAAATAAGCCCACGTTCGACAAATTGAGCGAGGCGGGCTTCGTCCTCGATGATTAGAATCCGTTCCTTCGCCATCATATCCCCCATGACAGTATCGCTTAATGTAAGGATATACGGGTTTGATGAGAAACCGCTTAAGATTCATTTAGCGCAAGCTGTTCATTTCGACAGCGGTCATAGCTTCACCATTCTGCCAGCGAGCCGTCTTGGCGGCGCAGCAAAGGATTGCGCCAGCGATAATCGCGATCATCAGCCGCGCGCACCTTGTCTTCATCGATTTCGATTCCTAGCCCGGGATCGCTTGGCGTCGCGACGTAGCCATCGCGATAATCAAAAATGGACTTGTTGGATAGGTAATCCAAAAGGTCGGCGTCGCGGTTGTAGTGGATGCCCAAGCTCTGCTCTTGTATCAAGGCGTTGTAAGCCACAGCGTCGACTTGCAAGCAGGCAGCCAAGGCGATGGGACCCAGCGGGCAGTGCGGCGCGAGCGCGACGTCATAGGCTTCCGCCATCGCGGCGATGCGAAATACCTCCGAGATGCCGCCAGCGTGGGATAGGTCCGGCTGGATGATGTCAACGCTGCCAGCCGCCAAAATCGACTTGAAATCCCAACGCGAGTACATGCGTTCGCCGGTCGCGATAGGTATCGATGTTGAGCGCTTGATATCGAGCAGCGCCTCGTTGTGCATCGGCAATACAGGTTCTTCCACGAACATCAGGTGATAGGGTTCCAGTTCTTTTATCAGCATTTTCGCCATCGGCTTGTGGACGCGCCCGTGGAAATCGACAGCGATGCTGAAGTCATTGCCGACCGCTTCCCGCGCCGCCGCCACCCGAGCAACCGCCGCGTCAATATGCTGGAACTCGTCTACATAGTGAATGCCAGGCACAGCGCCCATCTTGATCGCCCGCAAGCCATCACGCTGGCAACGCAGGGCATGCCGCGCAACTTCTTCGGGGCTGTCGCCATGCACACCGGCATAAATCTGAACGCGGTCTCTCACCTTGCCGCCGAGCAGGTCATAAACCGGCACACCGTGGAACTTGCCCTTGATATCCCACAATGCTTGGTTGACGCCGGCTATGGCGCTCATCATCACCGGTCCGCCGCGATAGAAACGGCCCCGGAACAAGGTCTGCCAGATAGCTTCGATTTGCAGCGGGTCGCGCCCTAGCAAGTAATCCGACATATCTTCGACCGCGCCGCGTACCGTGCCCGCCTGCCCTTCGACGATCGGCTCGCCCCAGCCGAAAAAGCCTTCATCTGTCGAGATTTTCAAAAAAAGCCACCGCGGTCTGACCGTAAACAATTCTAAATTGCTGATTTTCATCAAGCCCACCCCGCATCTTGTTTAGCCAACATATCGGAGTTGCATTATAATCAAGCGCAATTCACATTCCCAAATTTATTAGTGGAAGGCGGACACAGTTGAAACGTTTGAGCGGACTATTCCCCCCGCGTCTGTTCATGCTCGCATTCACGTTGATTTGGCTTGCTGGCAGCCAGCTCACCGTCCTGGCGGAAAACACCGACGAACATGCCGCGGGCGTCAATCCCTTCATCCCGCTGATGTTCGCGCTGGGGATTATCTTGCTGGCATCGCGCACTGGCGGCGCGCTGGCAAGGCGCTTGAACCAGCCGCGCGTCTTGGGTCAGTTGATTGTTGGCATCGTGCTCGGCCCCACGGTATTGGACTTCTTGCATTGGGACATCCTGCAAGGCGCAGAGCTGCAGCATACCATCAAAGAGTTCGCGGAGCTGGGCGTGCTGCTGCTGATGTTCAACATCGGCTTGGAAGTTCATTTGAGCGAATTGGCGAAGGTGGGCAAGGTGGCGATATTCGCCGGCATCCTCGGCGTTGCCGTCCCCGTCGCCCTGACAATCTTGGTGCTCATCCCAGCCGGTTACGATTGGCTGCCCGCTATCTTCGCGGGGGTAACATTGGCTGCAACATCGGTCAGCATCTCGGCGCAAGTTCTGTTGGAGTTGGGCTATCTGCACACCAAAGAAGGCAATGCCTTGCTGGCCACCGCCCTGATAGACGATGTGCTCGCTATCCTGGCGGTATCGCTAACGCTTGTTGTCGGCGGCGCTGGCGATGCGTCGGGCAGCGCCGATTTTAGTCAATTGCTCATCATCGTGGTGCAGATGGCGGCTTACATCGGGGGCGCTTTCCTGATTGCTTGGCATATCTTGCCCAAAGTGATGCTCTGGATACAGCGGCGGCACCAATTGTCGCAATCCTACGGCATTCCGATTTTCGCCTTGATATTCGCCCTGCTCTTCGGCTGGTCGGCGGAATATCTGGGCGGGGTCGCCGCCATCACCGGCGCATTCATCGCCGGCGTCGGCTTGAGCAAACTGCCCTCTACCAACATGAAGCATGATATTGAAGAAACGATGAGCCACCTAGCTTATGTCTTCCTGGTGCCGATATTCTTTGTCGATGTCGGCTTGGAAACAGACTTGAGCAGCTTCCCGGTGGAGGCGCTGCCCTTCATGTTTGTCCTGCTCTTGATGGCGGTCATCAGCAAGGTCTTCGGCGCTGGTTTCGGCGCGCGCATGGGCGGCTTCAATCTGCGCGAATCGTTGCGCGTCGGCGTCTGCATGGTTTCGCGCGGCGAAGTTGGTCTGATTATCATATCCATAGGTTTGTCGAGCGGCATCCTCGACAGCGGCAGCGAGCTCTACGCAGCGCTGTTCATGGTCATCTTGTTGACAACGGTGCTGACTCCCCCGATGGTCCGCTGGGTCTTCCAAAGCAATAGCGGCGCTGGCGGCAGCCAAACTGCCCCCGCCACGAGCGCAAGAGGTGAAACGTAATGAAATTGGTCATCCTTATCACATCGAATACGGAAAACGGGATTGACGTCGCCCGCCGCTGGCAAGCGGCTGGCGCGCCCGGCGTCACGCTCATCAAGAGCGTCGGGCTATACAGTTTGCAGCAGCTAATCAACGAACAGCGCATCGAGCTGCCGATGCACAGCGGGCGCTCCATGAACAGTTTGATGGCGCGTGTTTTGCGCGGTATGGAGCATACCAATCACGTCATATTATCCGTCATGCCCAAAGATATGGTGCCCAAAATGCTGGAAGAAGCCAGCGCCGTCATGGGCGATCTCACCGAGCCGAAGCACGGCGTGGCATTTGTCATGCCGCTTGACCAAGCCATCGGCGTGCGCCAGCCCGAGAACGGGGATGGCTAGAGCGCTGCTTCCAACCTAGGAATTAGCGGACAAAATAGATCTGGTCTAGGACCTTCCGAGCAGTAACGTCTGATTTTGCTCAATGCTCCTTCTTTGTCCCAGAAAATCTCCCCACGCGTATTCGGGTCAAGCCAAGCATCAAGGGCAATGTTTAGGGGTATACCTGGGCCCAAATTGTATTTATTACACTCCTCTTCCTCGTGTGCCTGCGACGGAAAATGGATCCCGTCTTTATGCACATTTATATGGCAAGCCTCATGGGCAAGCATATAAGCGATATCGCCTTGATTGATCTCCGGGACATCAGCCCACCCGCTCCTAACCCAGCATGTTTCCACGGAGACTTTTCTTTGGCCAGAATAAGCGCGCGCGGTGCAGGTGATTATTTCCCCTTCTACCCGAACGGGGACGGAGGCATAGTCTTCAACGATTAAATCTATTGCGCTTACAACATAGTTGTACCAATCTGGCGCTTCCCCCTTCAGCCAATTAAGCGTCGCTATTATGTAGCCAACGAATAGACCCGAACCTTGTATCTGGGGCATGGATTCCGTAGGCGTCATCACGGAAAACTGCGGGAGACCACCGCAGCGTTCAGGATCATTCTGATACGCCAAGTTGCCGTTCGCCCATTCCCAATCGCTTTGGCATTGCCATCCAGCACGACAACAGTTGCCTTCATTCGCAGGAGCATTGCCAGCGGGCGCGGCGGATGTCTGCGGCTGAGGCGGCGCGGGCGCGATGCATTGCCCGTACCGATAGGCATGCCAACCGGCCATCCACTCCAAATCGGTATTGCATTGTCTATCAACGAAGCAGCAGTTGTCTACGTTCGCAGGGGCATTGCCCACAGGCGCGGTGGATGTCTGCGGCTGAGGCGGCGCGGGGGCGGCGCATTGCCCGTTCTGATAGGCTTGCCAGCCGCTTAGCCACTCCGCGTCGGTACTGCATTGTCGGTCGATGCCGCAGCAGTTATCCACCGGCACGGACAAGTTGGCGGACGGCGCGGGGGCGACGCATTGCCCATTCTGGAAAGCCCAGTAGCCGTCGCTCCATTCCTGGTCGCTGCTGCATTGCCTGTCAACAAAACAGCAGTTGTCAATCTGCGCCGATGCAAGGGCGATGAGCGTACAGAACGCGATCAGAACTGCGATACACTTGGTTCTCATAGATTATCTCCAGTCGTCATATAGTTGGAATGGAGTATATCTCAGAAACCGGTTACCTGCCAGTTAGTTTCGTAAACCTCGCAGGACAATCGCATCAAATTATTTCAACATTGAGACACCAAGGGTCGCGTAGGTCGCGTAGACACTGCGGGTCAATCGCCCACGATTTTGCGCCAAATTTCATGGGCGAGCCTTGGCTCGCCCCTACAATTTGTTAGTTTGATGATAAATTCGTAATTTATGGATTTTGATGCAATTGACCTGGTGAACCTCAGGCTCTGGCGCTTTCTCGCGTCGGATTCGCGCTTGAGGTTCACGCGCGTTTTGCTATAATGTTGGCGCTATGTAGCGAGGTAGCTCAATTGGCAGAGCAGGTGCCTTTGGAGCACAAGGTTAAAGGTTCGAGTCCTTTCCTCGCTGAGCAACGAGGAAGTCTGCCCTAGGGCAGACTTTTTTGTATTCCCGCCACTTGCTCGTTTTCGCGTTCAGGACAGGATGTGATAATCAAAAGTCAAAATGCTGCGGATGGCTTGGTGCGCGGCGTCGATTGGCGCTATCGGACTCGCTTGATGCCAGAGGCTCGCGTCCTTAAATAAGTAACAGTCCAAGACCTTTTCTAGGCGGAAGCTGGTGAGCAGCCGCTTGTCGTCATCGTAAATCGAAACAGCGCCGCCACGGGCGTTTATCAATTCCGCTAAATGCACGGTAACGTACTCGGCACCATCGCGGTGAATGCCTTCCGGCGACGGATGACCGCGCTCGCGCGCGCTGGCGGTAACACGGATGAGATGCGCCTGCACTTCCCAAGCCGATTGCCTTTGTTCGCGGCTAACAGGGAAGTGCTCAAAGTCGAATCGGATCAGCTCGCGCAAGAAGCGATTGTCAAATGTATCGGCTCGCATGGGCGCGAACTTGCGGATATAGCCGCCGGTTACACGGTTGATATCGGCGCTCTGGAAATAATCGACATGCGGCAGGCGGCTCAGTTCGCCGCTGGCGGGCAGAAAGCGGAATCGGCCATAACGCCGAAAGCGATACTTGCCACCGTCGGGCAAGTATTCGTCAACGGCCAAGTCGGCAAAATCAATCGAAAGGCTCAGCCAAGATTCGAGCAAATCAGCGTCGATTTCTATCTCTTGGGCGCGCAAAAGGCTGTAACCCTGCCCTGTCAATTCTGCCCGCGCGGGATGTCCGGTCTTGATTCCCGCCATCAGCGTCTTGCCATCTCTTTGATAAGCCTTCCGAGAATCGCGATACCGGACCGCATGTCTGGCAAAGGTACATAACTGTAGGAAAGGCGGAGCTGATGCGCGCCGTCAGCGGGGTCAACGTAGAAGCCATGGCCCGAGGCGAAATAGACATTTTGCGCCACGGCGCGCTCTTCAAGTTCGGCGACTGTTACGGTTGCCGGCAAGCGCAGCCAGATGAAATATCCGCCTTCGGGTTTGGTCCATTGGACTGAAGCCGGCATAGCAGCCGCCAGCGCAGCCAAAGCGCAATCTCGGCGCGTCCGGTATTGATTGCGCAGCCAAGCCAGATGTTCCTCCCAACTGCCACTGCTGCAATAATCGGCTACGATGGCGGCAGTAAAGGGATTTGCGCCGCCGCCCATGCGCAGCATGCCGCTGTCGACGAAGCGCTTGATTGCGCGCGCGGAGGCAATCAACCAGCCGACGCGCAGCCCCGGCGCAAGCGTTTTGGAAAAAGTGCCCAGGCGCATTACATTCCGCCCGCCTGCCAAGGCAAAAAAACTGGGCGGCAAATCGCCGCCAAAACGAATGTCACGGTATACATCATCCTCAACGATAGCGAAACCATACTTTTCGCTCAAGGCGACAATTGCTTGCCGCCGCGCCAAGGGGAGCGTCATGCCGGTCGGATTCTGAAAATTGGGCACGACATAATAAAACTTGGGCAATCGCCGCCGGGCAGCCAAGGCGCGCAGACGCCGCTCCATCGCATCGACGACGACGCCGTCCGCGTCAATCTCGATGGGCTGCGCATCCAGCTTGGCGTCGCGGAAGATATGCAAAGCGTCTCGATAGGAAGGCGCGTCGACCATAATGGAGTCGCCCGGAGCAGCGAGATGATGCGTAATCATGTCCACGCCCCAAGTCGAGCCGCCGATTATCATCACGTTCTCGCGGCTGAGGGGCAGATTTTCGCTGCGCTTGTGCCGCGCCACCAGGAAGTCGATTAGCTGGCGGCTGCCTTGCTCGTCGCCATAGTTAAACAGGCGCGCCGCATCGGGTTTATCTGGCTGCGACCAGATGGCGTCGACAATCTCGCCGACAGCGGCGATGGGCAGCAGCTCGGGTGCAGGGTGGCCCGCGAACAGCGGAATACTCCCCGCGACATGACCTTGAGGAGTCGACTGCCAGTCCATTTACTTCGGCGTCGCCTCGGGCGGCAGCGGGCTGAGGTATCTTCGGCCGCCGCGCGCGCGCTCAAATTCGGCTTTCGCTTGCGCTAGCAGCTCGGGCTTGGTAAGCAAATCGAAGCCAGCCAGCGCCATCGCCTTTGCTGCGAAAATCATGCCTTTGCTGCCAATGCTGGAGCCGCTGGAAGCCACTGTCTGCCAGCTATGCCCGGGCGTGCCCAGGGGCCAGCATGTGGTCGTGATTTGACCGGTCGGCGTAATCCAACTGACATCGGCGACTTCGGTCGAGCCGCCCATCAGCGGCGGCGTCGACGAATGCGGCAGCACGCGCTCCCACAGTGGATCGGCAATTGCGGCTGGGTCCAGCTCGACAGCGCTGGTAAGCCGCGTCCAATCAAAGCCGCGCTCCACCGAGCCTTCTGGGAATGTCGCCTGTAAAGCCTTGGCGAATGCGCGCTCCTGGTCCGAGAAGCGCATGTCGTCAATCTCCGCCATTTTTTCATACAAGAGATTCGACATGACATCATTTGGCAGAATATCGTAACAGCCAGTGAGGAATTCAATCTCGTGCCGGGTGCCGCTCATCAGCGCCGCGCCCTGGGCGATGTCCTGCATCCAGCGATAGATTTCTTCGACCTGTTCGCGCTGCGGCGCGCGCACAAAATACCATACTTGCGCGTAGGCGGGCACGACATTGGGCGCTTGACCGCCGCTGGTAACGACACTGTGTATGCGCGAATCGGGGGGCACATGTTCGCGCATATAGTTGACTCCGGCGTCCATCAGCATGACGCCGTCAAGCGCGCTACGCCCCAGCCAGGGCGAGCCGCCAGCATGCGCGGCAACACCGAAAAAATTGACCCGGAATGAATTCATCGCCAGCGAGGAGCCGTTCCAGCTGATGTTGGTATCGCCCGGGTGCCAACTGATGGCCGCGTCCAAGTCGTCGAATACGCCGTCGCGCGACATGAAGGTCTTGCCTACCAAAGTCTCTTCGGCTGGGCAGCCATAAAAGCGAATCCGGCCTTGGCTGCCGCTGCGCTGTAGCGCCGATTTCAAAGCCATGGCCGATGCCATGCAAGCCGTGCCAAAGAGGTTGTGGCCGCAGCCGTGCCCGGGTCCGCCGTCAATGATGGGACTTTTTGCGCTGGACAATTCTTGTGACAAGCCTGGCAGCGCGTCGTACTCGCCTAACAATCCTATCAGCGGCGCGCCTTCGCCCCATTCGGCGATAAATGCGGTCGGCATCCCGCCAGCGCCCCAGGTGATTTCGAAGCCGTCCGCCGCCAGTTTTTCCGCCAAGAGTTGAGAAGCGAAGGTTTCCTGCAGCGCGACTTGCGGATTGTCCCAGATTTCTTTGGCGATGAAAGCGAGTTCTTCGTCCTGCTGGTTAATCTGTTCAAGAATGATCTGTTTGGCGTCCATAGATGCCCTCCCTTGCGCATTAGCTAGACATGCGCAGCCATTTGGCGGCAGCGAAAATGACTTAGGAATGCCGCGCTCACAGCAAAAACAAGCCTTCACGCCGCGTTCGCACCGTGGTTTATAAAATATGAGCTTAGCGCAATCGGCTGGGCTTGAGAATGCGCAAAACATGCGGGGAAAAAGGAGATGCCCCGCGGGAGCGGGGCACCGAGGATGCAATAAATCTGCTTTAATAATACTAGCTTGATAACTATAAGCGTATGTCGGCTTCCAAAAATTGTCAAGCAAATTGCGAAAATTCGTAGAAAATCGTATAAATTCGTAATATTGCGCTGCCATTGTCCGCACTCAGTAAAATCTACAGAATATGAATCAGTTGGGGCGATACGGTGGGGCATAACGGCATAGACTTTCAGTCACTCAATCAGCAATGTCGGGCGAGCTCGGGCTTGTACGCTACTGATGATTTCGCGCAATAATCGGGTCTGTTACCTGCGGGCGACTGACCCGCAGTGCCGCAGGGCAGTGTCTACGCGCCGTATCATGTCGCCCGAAAACCTAAATATCACAAAACGAGCGACTCACAGGACTCTGTTGAAATACTCGATTTCTCCCACCCCGGCCCCTCCTCGCCATCTCAATGGCGAGCATGAACTTGCCCCGCTTTTGTGGACAGCCAACTTGTCCAATATAATCATTCCAGAATGAAGGGGGAATTGCATGATGAAGTATCCAAATGAGTTGAAACGCGAGGCGCTCAATTTGGCGGCGCAACCGGACATGACAGTGTCCCAGGTTGAACGTGATCTGGGCATCACGCCCGGACTTATCTACAAGTGGCGGCAGCGCTATCGGGTAGATGAAAATAGCGATACGCTTAAACCCAGCGCCGAGCGCGAAGCCGATGCCGAGTTCAAGCGTTTGAAGCGTGAATTGGCGGTGGCCCGCGAAGAGCGCGACATTTTAAAAAAGCTATCCGAGTGTTTACACAGGATCGCGAGCGATGAAGTTCGACTTCATGTTGAGGCATCGCCGGCAGTTTAAGCTGCTCAACATGTGCCGAATGCTGAATGTGAGCCGGAGTGGTTACTTCGCGTGGTTAGAGCGCAAGGAAAGCCAGCGCAAGCGGGAGAATACGCAGTTGCTGCAAGCGATTCGAGCGATCTTTGCGCGGAGTGGCGAGACCTATGGCAGCCCCCGCATCCGAGCGGAATTGCTTGAGCAGGGCTGGCGGGTCAGCCGCAAGCGGGTGGCGCGTTTAATGCGTCTTGACGGGCTCTACGCGCGGCGCAAGCAGGGCTATAAGCGCAGAAAGAAGTCGGTGGCGTCAAAGACGGCGGTAGCCAATGTCCTGCAGCAAGATTTCAGTTCGCGGACTAGCAATGAGAAGTGGCTCACGGATATCGTGCAAATCGCTACCGGGCAAGGTTGGCTCTATCTGGCAATGGTGTTGGATACCTTCTCGCGCATGATTGTAGGTTGGTCCATGAATCGGGAGGCAAAAAGCGTGCTGGCTCAGGATGCGCTGAAAATGGCTCTGGATCGCCGAGACATCCGGGGCGGCTTAATCCATCATAGTGATCGTGGCAGCCAGTACACCGACCGAAAATACCAGAAATTGCTGGCTGACCATGACATACAGCCCAGTATGAGCGGCAGCGGCAATTGCTATGACAACGCGATGGTGGAGAGTTTTTTCGCGACACTGAGAACTGAGTGTGCAAACAGAAAATTCGCCACCATCAACGAGGCCAGGCGAACGATAATGTACTACATAGAGGCTTGGTATAACCGACAAAGACGACATTCGGCATTGGGCTATCTCAGCCCAATGCAATTTGAGGAGGCAGCGTATTAGACAAAATCAGGGTCCACAAAAACGGGGCAAGATCACTTTCCCATAAAGAGGGAGGGGCTTTAACAGCTCATTACGGTTCAGATAGCTCCCCTTCCCTCATTTTGGGGATGCTCGCCATAGAGATGGCGAGGAGGGGGCGGGGGCACATAGACATAGACCTACGGGATGGGGGTGTTTTTCAACAGCGCCCACAGAGTCACCCCTACAGTTTTCTGACATTAACTTTACTGGTAGGGATCAGCTCACGTAGATACTGGCGGCCGGAGATGGAGTAGACAAAGCGCATTGACATACCCGTAGCGGACAAGCCCTACAATTCGTCAGTTTGATGTTAAATCCGACAGTTATGGATTTTGACGCGATTGCCATGGTTAGCGAATTGCTTCGGGCTGCTGCTCGGATTTGCCTAAAGCCGCGAGCATGCCCGCGACGGTGGTGAATTTGACGCGGCTGCGGCCACTCTCGGCACCACGCTGCCGTTCAATCGCGTCCAGCTTTTCCCAATCGGCAAAGGTGCAATATGTCGGTTTGCGCGCCTGAATGAGCGCGAGGATGGCTTCGCCGCTGCTATCGACCGGCGCGAGCACGCGCTGCAAGCGCAAATCTTCCAAGAAGCGCTCCACCGTCTCGATGGCGTCGGGTTTGTTGGTGCCGATGACGCCACTGGGTCCGCGTTTGATCCAGCCGACGACATAATTGCCGGGCAAGCGTTCTTCGCTGCCCTGGCTCTTCAAGACCCGCCCTTGCTCATTGGGGATGGTGCCCCAGCGTTCGTAGAATGGCACGTCGGGCAGCCGCAAGCCACGATAGCCAACCGAGCGAAATACCATGTCAACCGGCAGGGTTTCCAGTTGCTCGGTCGCCCTGGGGCGCAAAGAACCGCGTTCATCCAAATAGAGTTCGTTGCGGACGATGCGTATCGCCTCCACTTTGCGCTCGCCAAGCAGGGCGACTGGCGATACCAAGAATCGCATGAGAATCCGCCGCGAGCGCCCGCGCGGCACGCGCTTGGCATAAGATTGCAAAATCTTCACTTTGCGCTTGGTCGCGCGGTCGCCGGTGGCGCTTAATTCAGCCGCGCTGAGCTTGTCCAGGAGCGCGTCTTGCGCGGCGACAACGATGTCCGCGTCCGCCATTTCGCCCAGCTCTTTAATCTCTGGATTACTGAAAGCCGCCTGCGCGGGACCGCGCCGACCGAGCACAATAATCTCTTCTACCTCGCTGTTTCGCAAAGTCTGGAGGGCATAGTCGGCGATATCGGTTTCATAAAGTTCTTCAGTTGTGCGCGCCAATATACGCGCGACATCCATGGCGACATTGCCGACACCGATGACGGCAACCCGTTTGATGCCCGTCAAGTCGAAGTCGTAATCGTGATAGTCGGGATGACCGTTGTACCAGCCGACAAATTCTGTCGCGGCGAAGCTGTTGGGCAGGTTTTCACCGGGGATTCCCAGCTTTCTATCGGTCTGCGCGCCCACCGCGTATATGATGCCATGATAATGCTGGCTGATATCGCTCCGAGTCAGGTCGCTGCCAAACTCGATATTGCCGAAGAAACGAAAGCGTTCGTGCTTGGCGATGCGGCTATAGAGGTTTGTAACCGACTTGATCTTGGCGTGGTCGGGCGCGACGCCGCCACGCACCAAACCAAATGGCGTGGGCAGCTTTTCGTACATATCGACAAAAATTTGCACATCGCTCTGTTTGAGCAAGTGGTCGGCCGCATAAAAGCCCGAGGGACCGGACCCAATAATGGCGACACGAATCGGTGTCCTAGCCATGTTCTCCTCGCGCATAATTATTCGACAGCTACGCTGCCAAGTGGAATCACCAAATCCTTGCGAAAAGGCGACAACGAAAGCAATTCGCCATTATCGTCAATGACAAACAGGTCTTCCACCCGCACTCCATACCCGCGGGCAGGATAATACAGTCCCGGTTCAATGGTCAAGACATTGCCGATTTGGAAGACATCGTCGCGCCTGATGTGACTGATGGAGGGAGCTTCGTGAATGTCGATGCCGACGCCATGACCCAGCGTATGGATGTAGCCTTCCATCGTTCCCGGTTCTGTGCGGATGGTGGCATGCCCCTTGCTTTCATAATGATCCAATACCGCTTCTTGCATCAGATGAGTTGGTTTGTCCAAGCCGAATGCTTCTACCGAAATGTCAAATGCTTCCATGACGGTATCATGAGCCGCTTGCACTTCGGGCGGGGCATAAGCAATGCACCAGGTGCGCGTCATATCGTGATGGTATCCCCCGCCCTGCTCGCGCGGGAACAAGTCAAAGACGATGGCTTTGCCAATTTGCAATGGCATGTCAAATTGTCCACGGCTATGGGGGAAGCCAGCATCTCTTCCCTGCGCGAATATCGTGTTGGTGTCTTCCAAGCCACGCGCCATCAATTCGCGCCGCACCAGTCGCTTGATATCGCCAATGCTTACTTGTTTGCCGGATTCGTCGAAAAGGAACTCGCCGCGCGCCGTCAGCCCGGCGATATAATCCCAAGCCTTTTCCATCACCGCGTTGGCGCGTTGCGCCACGGATTTCAGTCGGCTGATTTCTTGCTGATCTTTGGTCAGCATCGCCGCTTCAAAGAGGGTATTTTCCGCTTCGGCAATGAATTCGTACTGCGGCAGGATTGCGCGCAGTTTATCATGCAGCGCAATTGTTTTGTTGATTTGCCAAGTGCCGTATAGTCCAACGCGCCCGCCATGTAAGCCCATCGCCGCGAATATGTCCCGCCAGAACGTGGCGGTCGCTTGGAATGCCTCCCCCTTCGCCGCCGCGATATGCTCATGCAAGCCCAGCTCGGCATCGCTGCGCACGTTCAAGCCGCTCTTTTGCGCTTCTTCCAATTCCATGCGGCTGCAAACGAGCAGCGGCTCGTGGTCTCGCGCTTTGAAGATCGAGCCGTGGGTGATGTGCGCGCCGTTGCTCAGGTAGAAGCGAATCGCGCTGAACTCTTCGCCGCCCGTGACGACAAAGGCGTCCAGGTCGCGCTCGCGCATTAAGCGGTCCAAATCTGCTTTCATAAGAGCATTCCCTTCTCAATCGTTTACATCCGTTTACATCATCTATTTACATCATCAATTTTCTGCGTCGTATTATCGTCGATTTCATCATTCGCCAGCGCTGACAAGATACGCAGCAAGTCCGCTTCTTGTTCGGGCAATATCGTACGCGGGTCCAGCAGCGCATAGCTTTTTGATAGGCGGGCTATCACTGGTGGATAGGCCTGCCGCAGCCGCGCGACAAAACGCGCTGGCGACGCGGCCTGAATCGCCAGCAGGCGCGTGGGCAGGCTTGCGCCGGGCAAACTGCCACCGCCGACTGTCGAGCGCCCATCCACAACCGTGCCGCCGACTTGCGCCGCCCAGCGCTGGGCGGTCCGCTCAATCTCATTGAGCGGTCGCGCTATCATGCACCAGATAGGCAGCTTTTGCAGCGCGTCGCCGCGTAGATAATGCTGCAGGGTCGCGATGAGCGCGGCATAGGTCAGTTTGTCGACGCGCAAGGCGCGAGCAAGCGGGTGGCGCTTGAGTTTGGCGATCCATTCCGCCTTCCCGACAATAATTCCCGCTTGCGGTCCGCCCAGCAATTTGTCGCCGCTAAAACAGGTCAGGTCAAATCCAGCTGCAATACTGTCTTGTATTGTCGGCTCGTAAGCCATTCCATATTCTCTGGTATCGATGAGCGTGCCGCTGCCAAGGTCGTCAACCGCCAGCAAGCCATGCTGGCGGGCGCAAGCGGTCAATTGGTCCAAGGCGGGCTGATGAACGAAGCCAATCTGGCGGAAGTTGGAGGCATGAACGCGCAGCAGCATGGCTGTACGCTCGGTTACAGCCGATTCATAGTCCTCAATGCGCGTGCGGTTGGTTGTGCCCACTTCGACCAGGGTCGCGCCGCTTTCTCGCATAATATCCGGGATGCGGAATCCACCGCCGATTTCGACTAACTGACCGCGCGATATGATGACCTCGCGATCACGCGCCAGCGCGCTCAAGATCAGAATCAGCGCGGCGGCATTGTTGTTGAGCACAATGGCGTCTTCGGCAGCGGTCAAGCCACGCAGGAGTTCCGCCGCGTGCGCCAGGCGGCTGCCGCGCTTCCCCGCTTCCAGGTCGTATTCCAGCGTATTGTAGGCGCTGGCGACGGTTGTCATCGCCGCCTGCGCCGACTCTGACAAGGGCGCGCGCCCTAAATTGGTGTGGATGATTACGCCAGTGGCGTTGATTAGGGGACGCAGGCTTGATTGAAAAGTCATTCGCAAATCGCGCGCTACCCGCTCTATAATCGCGGCTTCCGCGATATCGGGATTGCGCTCGGCAAGCAAGTCGCGACGCGCAGTGGCAAGGTCAGCGCGGATTGCTTCGAGCACCAAGCGGTGAGAGTATTGCGAAATCAAGTTTTGGGCCTGGCACTGCGACAATAGTCGATCGACGGACGGCAGCTTGCGCAACCGTTCCCGTTTATCGTCCATGTGCCAACTCTCGGTTGCGCAGGAAGGTCTCGATAACCAGGAGGATCAATGCCAAGACTAAGACATAGGCGGGTGAAAAAATGCGCGGGATCATTAGCCAGGCACTGGCAACTACCAAAATGCCTGCCCAGATACTGCGACGTACAACCGGGGCGAGCGGCAGTGGCTCGTCATTTACCGAGATAAAGCGCAGGCTGAAAAAACGCAGAATCGGAAGCGCTGTTCCAGTAATCGCGAATTGCAGCAACAAAAAAAACAACCATAGCTCGCCGCCAATGCGCGGGCGCGTCGTGGCTACTAGCTGAATCAAGCCGCCCCAGCCAATAATCGCCATGACTAGCGCGGCCAGCAGCACACCATGCTGCCCAGAGGCAGGCTTGGATTCTTGGGCTAACCCAGAAGATTGTATCGGCAATTCCGGCAATTGACTTGGCAACATCAAGGTTTCCTAGCGTGACATCTTATTTCTTCGCCGCTATCAGTATATCAGAATGATAAAGTATTGGCGATTGATGGTTTGTTGGATTGATGGTCGGGCAATTGCCAAAAGCAAAAATAAGCACAAAGGCGCAAATGATACGAAGAACATAGTTCATTTCTCCGCGTGCAGGGGCTGCTTCAGACCTTGTTGAAATACTCGGTTTACCCCCACCCCAAACCCTTCCCCAATAAAGAGGGAGGGGCTTAACGGCTCAAGACAGGTCAGGAAGCTCCCCTTCCCTCATTTTGGGGATGCTCGCCATAGAGATGGCGAGAAGGGGCCGGGGTCACGTAGACATAGACCTACGGGATGGGGGCTGTTATTCAACAGAGTCCTTCAACGCGCCCCTGCGCGCGGCAAAACCAAAATCATTCTGCATCGATTGGACGACTCAGATGGACGACTCGGATGGACAACTTGCCGTGCCGCCCAATCGAGCTGCCGCTGCATACGCATATCTGCATTTTAGAACGTTGGTACAGCTAGCGTTCTTCAATCGTGACGCTTTGGATCCTGTCCGCCACGATGCCTGGCTGCGGGCGCTGGGGATCAATCCGCTGCAAGGCGCTTAATATCTGCAAGCTGTCTTTGCCGTTCACGCGCCCGAAAACGGCATGCCGTCCATTGAGATGCGGCGTTGCGATAAAGGTGATGAAGAACTGCGAGCCATTGGTATTGGGACCGGCATTCGCCATGCTCAAGGTGCCGGGCGCATCGTGCGGGATTCGCAAAGCGGCGGCTTCGTCGTCCCAGCGATAGCCTGGTCCGCCGCGCCCGCTGCCGGTTGGGTCGCCGCCCTGCGCCATGAATCCGTCTAGTACGCGGTGGAAGATCACGTCATCGTAGAATCCATCGCGGCAGAGGAAGACAAAGTTATTGACCGTGATTGGCGCGCGGTCGGCGAAGAGGTCGATTGTGATTGCACCTTTGCTGGTGCGCATGATGGCGCGGTAAGTTTTTTTCGGGTCGATAGCCATGGCGGGCGGGCTGGCGTATTGTTTTGGCATGGGGACTCCTGTTGGTTGGATGGATTTGAGTGGTGGCAGCATAGCGGATAATATCAAATTGCGGAAGCGCATCGAAGTGGAAAAGTGGAAATTGGAAAAAACTGTCATTAAATCTATAATCGAAGCTAGAGGAGTTGGTGTGAAACCATGGTAAAAGTAAATCACCACAATTTGCAGTGGGCTAGAGACGCAGTGAAGTTAAGCCGTGTGGATGCAGCAAATAAGCTTAATCTCACGACGTCTACGCGAAGCACAGCCGCAGAGAAGCTAGAAAAGATTGAAAACGGAGTTACTACACCAACACAGAATCAATTGGAAAAAATGGCGAATGTTTACAAGCAACCTGTTGTCGCATTTTATCTGGACTCACAGCCGAGACCGGGCGATAAACTTCCAGACTTTCGCACGTTACCACAGAAGCAACAAGATCCCGAAGGCAATGCCCGACTCGACATACTCATTAGCAAGGTAAAGGCGCGACAAAGCTTAACAAGAGATTTGTTAGAAGAAGAGGGCCAAGAGCCGCTTTCATACGTTGCATCGGCGAATGGATTCACAGATGTTGAATCCATAACCACGGATATCAAGAAGTCAATTGGTTTCGAGTTAGATAAGTATAGGCGTTCACCGAGCCAACCAGAAAAAGCCTTCAATTATCTGCGAAGTTGTTTAGAAAACATCGGCATATTCGTACTATTAGTTAGCGACCTGGGTCATCCGCAGTCGAACACTATTCCCGTGTCAGTGTTTCGCGGATTTGCGCTTGCAGATATTATTGCTCCCTTTGTTGTTATCAATCGAAAAGACAGTAAGCGAGCTCAATCATTCACACTCATGCATGAAGTAGCTCACATTTGGCTAGGGTCAAGTGGAATTTCGGGGAAAATACATGAAACTGACTCGAGCATAGAACGCCTTTGCAGTCGTGTTGCCGCAAGAATGTTATTGCAACCATACGAATTGTCAGAATTATCGACACTCCGTTTCGAGCCTATTGAAATACAACAAAAAAATATCCAGCATTTCGCAGACCACCGAAACATAAGCCGAGCGATGGTGGCATACAATCTAAAACTCGAAGACTACATAGATTCAGCAATATGGCAACAACTCCAAAACAAATTCGCAGTCGATTTTCTGGCTATTGAGCAAAAGGAGAAAGAAAAACGAGAACAAGACAAGTCTTTGGGTAAAAGTACACCGATAGACCCAAATAGAGTAAAGCGGTCATCACTAGGCGCGCCACTGCTAGATCTTGCTCGTCGCTCCATGGCTTCCGGTATTTTGACGCCAACCAAGGCAAGCACGCTACTTGGGGTCAATCCTCGTAAGGTTCGTTCTTTTCTCAATCCAAATCGCCCAGGACTATCAAATTAATGCTTTATCTCCTAGATGCCAATGTCCTCATTGATGCCCATGATAAGTATTATCCGATTGATCAAGTACCACAATTTTGGGATTGGATTATTGAGAACGCTAGACAAACTCGAATCAAAATGCCGTTCGAAATGCTTGCGGAGGTAAAAGCTGGGCAACCGAATCGAAATAAAGAATTAGACGATGACAAATTACTCCTCTGGCTCAAAAGCGAAAATCGTGAAAAAGACTTACGCTATATCGAATCCCCAAACCGCGAATTCGTCAATAAGGTGTTCAAAAATGGATATGAACTCGCTCATCCGACAGAGGACGAACTGAGGAAGATTGGCAAGGATCCGCTATTGATTGCCTATGCTATGGCAGTCCCGAACTCTTGCATCGTAACTTTGGAAAACAAGCAAGTAAATACCACTGATGCTATGAAGAAGCATAAACGTTCGATACCATTCGTGTGTCGCAAGCTTAATATACGTAGCATTAACACCTTTGAACTTATTCGTGAGCTTAAATTCAGTACAGCACGAAGACAACACGTACCGTCGTAATTTTTCTGTAAACCCTTAACTACAAGAACCTAAACCCATGCCCCAAATAGCCGAACTCTTCCAATCCATGAGCTACGGACCCGCGCCAGAATCCGACGCCGCGGCGCAAGCCTGGCTCGACAGCCACAAGCGCGACTTCGCGCTCTTCATCAACAACAACTGGGTCGCGCCAGTTGAGGGCAAGTCCCTCGCTGTCCGCAACCCGGCGCGCGCGGAAAAACTGGCGCAAGTTGCCGACGCCAGCGCAGCCGACATCGACCGCGCCGTTGAAGCCGCGCGCGCGGCTTACCCAAGCTGGCGCGCCTTGAGCCCACACCAGCGGGCGCGGCATCTCTATGCTGTCGCCCGCAACGTTCAAAAGCACGCCCGCCTGCTGGCTGTCGTCGAAAGCCTGGACAACGGCAAAGCCATCCGCGAAGCGCGCGACATCGATATTCCGCTGGTGGCGCGCCATTTCTATTATCATGCCGGCTGGGCGCAGCTGATGGATAGCGAATTGCGCGACTACCAGCCCCTAGGCCTAGTCGGGCAGGTGATACCCTGGAACTTCCCGCTCTTGATGCTAGCGTGGAAGATCGCGCCAGCGATTGCCATGGGCAATACTGTGGTCATCAAGCCCGCGCCATATACGCCGCTTGCCGCCCTGCTCTTCGCCGAGGTTATCGCGGAAGCTGGCTTGCCGCCCGGTGTCGTCAATATCGTAACAGGCGGCGACGAAGCTGGCGCGGCGCTGGTCGCGCATAGCGATTTGGACAAAATTGCCTTCACCGGCTCGACGGAGGTCGGGCGCGTTATCCGCCGGGCGACGGCTGGCAGCGGCGTTAAATTGACGCTGGAATTAGGCGGCAAGTCGCCCTTTCTGGTCTTCGAAGACGCCGACCTGGACGGCGCGGTCGAAGGCTTGGTCGACGCGATTTTCTTCAATCAAGGCGAAGTCTGCTGCGCGGGATCGCGCTTGCTGGTACAAGAAAATATCGCCGAGCAATTCATCGCCAAGCTGAAACGGCGCATGTCCCGCCTGCGGCTGGGCGACGCCCTGGACAAGGGCATCGACATTGGCGCAATCGTGCATCCGATACAGCGCGACAACATCGCCGCGTGGGTCCAGCGTGGCATCGACGACGGCGGCGCGGTCTTTCAAGCGCAGATTGAAGCGCCCGAGCAAGGCTGCTTCTATCCGCCAACGCTCTTAACGAATGTCGAAGCAGCCTCGGCTGTGGCGCAGGAGGAGATCTTTGGACCGGTGCTGGTGGCGATGAGCTTCCGAAGTCCGAGCGAAGCGCTTGAGTTGGCGAACAATACGCGCTACGGCTTGGCGGCTTCGATATGGAGCGAGAACATCAGCCTGGCGCTTGACATGGCGCGCAAAATCAAAGCCGGCAGCATCTGGATTAACAGCGCCAACTTATTTGACGCCGCGGCCGGCTTCGGCGGTTATCGCGAAAGCGGCTTCGGGCGCGAGGGCGGCAAGGAGGGCTTGTTCGCCTATCTGCGCCCGCGTTGGATGGCGCGGCCGCAGCCTTGCCTGGCATCAGATTTGGATACTGAAAGCGAAGACTGGGGCGCGCACATCCCCCCAGCTCCGCCGCACCTGGGCAGCGCCACAATTGCCACAATTGCCACAAAAGACAGCGCGCCAATCGACCGCACCGCGAAGCTGTACATCGGCGGCGCGCAGAAACGGCCCGACGGCAATTATACCCGAGCCATCACAGCGCCTTCCGGCACATTGCTGGGGCAGGCTGGCGATGGCAACCGCAAGGACATTCGCAATGCCGTGGAAGCCGCGCACAAAGCCAAGAACTGGGCTTATTACGCGCCCCACAGCCGCGCGCAAATCTTGTATTACATTGCGGAAAACTTGTCAGCGCGCCGTGATGAATTCGCACAGCGCATTGCTGTGATGACGGAATGCGAGACAAAAATGGCTGCCCGGGAAGTCGACGCCGCGATTGACAGGTTTTTCTATTGGGCTGCTTTCGCCGACAAGTCGGGCGGCGCAGTCCAAGAGACGACTTTGCGCGGCTTAGTCACGGCGATACACGAGCCCATCGGCGTCATCGGCATCGCCTGCCCAGACGCGCTCCCGCTGCTGGCTTTCACGTCTTTGCTGGCACCGGCCATCTCGCGCGGCAATACCGTCGTCTGTTTGCCGTCGCCGCTCTATCCGCTGAGCGCGACTGACCTGTATCAAGTTTTTGATACCTCCGATTTGCCGTCTGGCGTCGTCAACATAGTTACCGGCGAGCGCGACCATCTGGTGAAGACCCTGGTCGAGCATGAAGACGTCGACAGCCTGTGGTACTTCGGCAGTGCCCAGGGCAGCCGACAAGTTGAAATGCGCTCGGCATCAAACATGAAGCGCACCTGGGTCAACTACGGTGTCGAACGGGATTGGTTCGACCCAGCGCAAGGCGCGGGCGCGGAGTTCATTCACGAATCAATACAGGTCAAAAATATCTGGGTGCCGACCGGTGCCTAGGCGAGCGCTTCACTCAATTCATTCAAATCATTCAATCCAATCAAGGTATGCAGCATCAGGTTCGCGCCATTGACGCAATCGGCGTCGCTGGTGAACTCTTCGGGATTATGGCTGATGCCACCCGCCGATGGCACAAAAAACATCGCGGCTGGGCAGATTTGCGCCAGCGATTGCGTATCGTGACCGGCAAAGCTCAACATGCGCCGATGCGACAAGCCCAGCGCGGCAGCAGACCGCTCAATCGCGGCCATCACTGTCGCGCTCATCCGCGCCGGATGCACAGCCGGCGTCTCGGTAAACCTTGTCCGCAAATCAAATTCACGGGCGCTTTGCTCCAGCAAGCCAAGCAGATGCTCCGCCATGGCCGCCATTTCCGCTGTCGAGCCGTGCCGAAATTCCAGCGCTAGGTCAACTTGCCCCGGCACGATGTTGAAGGCACCGGGCTTGGCGCTTATCATCCCGATATTCACGACGCCCGGACTGAATTTGTCCATGACAAGTTGGCGCGCGCGCAGCACAAAAGCAGCCGCGCCCCAGAGCGCGTCGCGCCGCTGCCGCATGGGTTTGCTGCCCGCGTGCGCCGCTTCGCCAAACAAGCTAATGTGATAGGAGCGGATGCCGACGATGGCGTCGACCACGCCGATGTCGATGCCCGCTGCTCCCAAGCGCGTACCTTGCTCGATATGCAATTCCAGCCAAGCCAGCGCGTCGTCGCGGCGCGCCGCCAGCAGCGAGCCCCGTGTGATGCCGGCCGCGTCCAGCCGCTGCGACAGGTCGCCCGGGCTGAGCTTCGTCCGATCCAAGTCTTCTGGCACAAGCTGTCCCACCAGCGCGCGGCTGCCCATCAAGCCCATAATCGCGCCTTCTTCGTCAGTGAAGTTGATCGCTTCCAGCGTAATTTTCGGCTGGATGCCATGATCCTTCAGCGTGCGCAGCGCCTCGAAGGCGGCCAAGAGGCCCAGCGCGCCGTCATATCTGCCGCCATTGGGCACGCTATCCAGATGCGAGCCGGCCAAAATGCGCTTGGCGCTTGGCGGATTGCTGAACAGAATCGCCGATTGATTGCCGGCACCGTCTTGCGCATAGTCCAGCCCGGCTTGGGCGATTTTGCCGCGATACCATTGCCGCGCCTCGATATCGGCGGCGGTCAAGGCGGGGCGCGAGACGCCGCCCGCAGCGGTCGCGCCAATTCGCGCGAGCTCGCGCAGGTCTGCCAAGAAGCGATTCTCGTTTATTGTTAGCATAAGCAGCCGCTTTCCATAGCATTACCGGAGCATTACCGGACAATTGTAGCAAATGCCGCGCCCGGGATTGATTGCGTCTTACTCGCCAATCACTATAAGTCTATAATATCCGCATCTCGTCACAAAATAAGCTATGGAGCAGCGAATGAAACTCTATTCATGGAATGTCAACGGCATACGCGCCGCGCATAAGAAAGGCTTTCTCGATTGGTTCAGCGCCGCGCAACCGGACATCATGACCGTGCAAGAAACCAAAGCCCAGCCCGAGCAGCTCGCCGCCGAACTGCGGCAGCCGGACGGCTACCACAGCTGGTGGGCAAGCGCGGAAAAGAAGGGTTATAGCGGCGTCGGCTTATACAGCAAAAGGCAGCCGCAGGACATCAAGCTGGGCTTGGGCATCGAGAAATTTGATAGCGAAGGGCGTACCATTATCGCCGACTATGGCGATTTTTGCTTGATGTCTACATACCTGCCAAATGGAAAAGCCAACAAGGCGCGCTTGACTTACAAGATGGAATATAAAGAAGCCTTTCTTGATTATGCCAATCGCTTGCGGGCGCAAGGCAAGTCGGTGGTATTTTGCGGCGATATCAACACCGCGCATAACGAGATTGACCTGACGCACCCCAAGCCCAACGCCAAGTATTCGGGCTTCTTGCGCGAAGAGCGCGACTGGATGGACAAGGTGGTGGCGCAAGGCTACATCGACGCCTACCGACACCTGAACCCGCAGCAAGAAGGCGCTTATTCTTGGTGGTCATTGCGCAGCGGCGCGCGCGCCAAAAATGTCGGCTGGCGCATTGACTACTTCTTCATCTCGGATGACCTGCTTGACAACCTGGTCGCGGCGGAAATCCACGCCGACATCATGGGCAGCGACCATTGCCCCATCAGCCTCACGCTGGATTTCTAGCGGCAGCGGATTGATTGCGAGAACCCGCCACATGCTCGCACTATACGCGCCCGTTTTAGCGGATGCGGAATCCATACATGTTGGTCCAAAATGTATTAAGGTATATTAGCGAAATAAGAATGACAAACAGGATTATCGCGATGACAAGACCGGGGTGATTAATCATAAAGTCGTTGATCATGTTAGTAAGCCGCTGACGGAAACCAGCCTTGGCTGGTGGCGATGCCTCATTCCACAATTCGTAGCGTGTGCGAATGCGGCGACGACTAGCGCGCTGCCTGTGTTTTTCGGATTCATCGCTGGCGACAACTCTGTTTGCAAGCTGGATGCCGGGCGCGCCTGGCATGATCGGCGCTTTTGGTGCCGCTTTGACAGCGGCGCTTGCCGCATCCGCTTTTGCCAGCGCCTGATGCTGCTGCGCGCTGAGATATTGGCTGTGAAAAGCGTTTATCTGCAAGAAAGAGCCGCGCAGTTCCCGTAATTGATAGTCATCCAGACTCAGCCATTCGCCGCCGAGAGCCGCGTCATGCCGCTCGCTCAGCAAAGCCTCGAATGCGGGCAGGTCATCGACTTGCGTGATGGCGAGCAACTCGATGCCAAAGTCGCCATCTCGCTCTGCTAAGACCTGTTCAATGAAGCTGGGTAAATCTTGCGTGGCGTCAATGCGATAGCATTCGCTGTCGACATCGCGCGCGACGCAAACGTAACTGGCCGGCAAGGTCAGCTTCGCTAAGGCTAGGTAACTTCTTGGCGGCAAACTGCGCAAGCCAAGGCTCCTTCTGCGCCAAGCGCCGCGCGCTTATATTCTCAGGGTTTGGATCGACTTCATTTTATCGCAAGATCGCGGACGGTAACAGGGTTTCCAGGCAGGGCAAATGCAGAAGATCATTTGCGCCACAGCCACGTACATGCCAGTGCAGCGGATTCCGCGTATAATTGAAACATGAATATCCAGGACATCCTGCGCGACAGCTATCATCATTCGCAGAAGGCGCTGGTGATGGGCACGTCGCCACAGTCGCTGGCGCGGGCACGCGAACGCGCCTTCGTCAAGAGCCTGGCGGCGCAGTTCGAAGCTCGTTACGCCGCGCAAAATTGCCGCGTCTTCTCCGTTTATGGGCGCGGCAACCGCGCCGACTTCGGCAGCGAGCAATTGCTCTTCGATATTGAAGTCTGCCGCGCCGCCGCCGCGACTTCCGCGCATCGCCATCAGCAATCGTTTTTCGTCGTTACAGAAGCGCTGTGGCAGGTCGCAATCGACTTATCGCGGGATTGGCGGCAAGTCGTCTACGCGATGAACCGACTGCGCTGTGGGGCGGCGGCAAACAAGCTCGTCATCGCAGCCGCGCCAAAAGACGCGCCGGACAGTTTTCTGAAGACGCTGGCGCAGGCATGCCCGGGCGACGACGGCGCATTTTATCTGGCGACGATGCCCCATCCGCGCGATTGGGAGGAAGACGACGGCGGGCTGGAATTGTGGCAAATCGCGGCGGGAGCTTGGCAGTCTGTAACACAGGCAATGACATAGCGGCGCTCGGCGGGGGCTGGTCAGCGCGGGAAGCATTGTCGCCAAGGCTGAAAATACATTTCCCGCCGGCCCGAGCCATGCGAAATATAATTGCGAAATATAAACAGGAGAAGCAATGCTCAAAGTCTATTTTGCCCTCGGCTTGGCGCTTGTGATTATCGGCTTGTACGCCGTGGAGCAGAACAAAGATGAGTCCAGCTATCGCGTTTGGTCTGTCGTCGACAGTGTCAGCGCGGCTTTATCAGACGCGGACGCGGGAAATGAGCGCGCCTGGGACCTGTGGGTCAAGGGCAGCCACGGCGATGCCTGCGCCTTGGACCTGCGCAGTGACATCGCCCATTTTCCACAGAATATCGATATCCAGCTCTATCGCGAGATTCCATCCACAGCCAATTGCGCCGGCGACGAAGCGTTCTTCGAAAGGCGCTTGCCGCTCTCCGACGAAATCTTGGCGGGGCAGCCGCCCTATCTGATTATCAACAATCAAGCTTGGGCGATTGTTTACCCCGAGGGCGAGCAGATTGGCGCGCCGATCTTCGAAACGAGACAGCTGATTGCGGCGCAGGTCGAGCGCGCTGCTTTGCTGGCAAGCAAGGAGGGCGAAGAAGCAGTCGAATTGCGCATCCAGGGGCAGCAAGCAATCGGCTGCGAATTGCCCGAACTCTACGCCATGCGCGCTTCCGCCGCGAGTGTTTCCGCGAATGTTCCCGCAAGTGTAACAATGAGCGTATATAATGCCATCGGCGCGGATATGCTTTGCCCAGACCTGCTCGTCTCGTTTGATGCAAAACTGAGCCTGCCCGCGACGAATGCGCCGCCCGATGCGTTATTCATGTTGAACGCTATGCCGCACGCAATACCAATTGAGGAGCTAGAGATGCCAGAAATGAAGCCTATCGACAAAGTTTTGACCAATATCCTGGCGGTTAGGGTCAATATCACAAAGTCTGAAAGCACGCGCATCAGCCTTGACGCGCAAGGCGAGCACCCCGACGGCTGCGACCTGCCCGTCATCGTCAGCCAAACGCGCCAGGGAAATATCGTTACAGTTGAGGTCTACCGCGAAGTGCCGATTGACTTATTTTGCCCGATGATACTCCAGCCTTATCAGGATAGGATCCAACTGGATGGAGATTTCGCGCCCGGCGAATACATCATCAATGTCAATACCTTTACACAATCCTTGGAGGTCGAAGCATGAACCCGATTCGCCTTTTTAGCTCCGCTCTGTGCGCGGCATTGCTGCTGGGCAGCTTGCCGGCCGTGGCTGCGCAAGAAGCCAGCCATAGCATCGCCGTTACCGTCTACAACGAAGGCACCGCCCTCATCCGCGACCAGCGCCGCTTGACGCTTGACGCGGGCATCAACCGCGTCAACTTGCGCGATGTCGCCGCCACCATTGACCCCACTTCCGTTACCCTGCTGTCGCTGAGCAATCCCGAAGGCACAGTCGTGCTAGAGCAGAATTACATCTACGATTTGGTCAACAGCGAGGCCCTGCTCGCGCGCTATTTGGACGAAACCATCATCATCACCGCCGCCGACGGCACAATTTATACGGGCGAGCTATTGAGCGGGCGCGACAGCGAAGCCATCCTGCGCGCGGACAGTGGCGAAATTGTCGTCGTCCGACTGGATAAGGCTCGCGATATTCGCTTGCCGGCTTTGCCCGAGGCATTGATTACGCGCCCGACATTGCAATGGCTGCTGAGCAGCGCCACATCCGGCGAGCAAGATGTCGAATTGACCTATCTGGCTGGCGGCTTGAACTGGTCAGCCGATTACAACCTGCTGCTGGCGGCCGACCAATCCAGTCTCGACCTGAAAGGCTGGGTCACGCTGAACAACCACAGCGGACGCGCCTTCGCCGACGCCCGGCTCAAGCTGGTGGCGGGGGATATCAACCGCATTCAGCCGCCCGAAATCCAAGAGAGCCGCATGATGGCCATGGATGTGGCCTTCTCTGGGCAGGGCGGCGGCGGGGTCGCCCAGCGCGGGCTCTTCGAATATCAGCTCTACGAAATCGAGCGCTTGGTGACGATTGGCAACAACGAAACCAAGCAAATCGAGTTTGTTAGCGCGGCGGACATCGCGGCGCATACCTTCTACGTCTTCGACAAATCGCCGCACTACACCTCATATTATTCGCCGATCGATTCCCCAGAAGGTTATGGCGGCGACGACAGCGATGATGTGCTGGTATATCTGGAATTCAACAGCGGCGAGGAAAGCGGCTTGGGCGCGGACCTGCCGGCTGGGCGCGTCCGTGTCTATCAGCAAGATAGCGACGGCGCCAGCCTGCTCATCGGCGAGGACCGCATCGAGCACAGCCCCGAAGGCGAAGACCTGCTCATCCCGCTGGGTACAACTTTCGACCTGGTTGGCGAACGCGAGCAGACCGACTATCTCATGCTGTCGAGCGATATCGCCCGCGAAAGTTTTGAAATCCGCCTGCGCAACCGCAAGGACGATGAAAGCGTGGTAATCCGCGTGCCCGAGCGGCTCTACCGCTGGAGCAATTGGCAAATCGTCGAAAGTTCACTGCCCTTCGAGAAGCTGGACTCCGAGACCATTGAGTTCCTCGTGACCGTGGCCGCGGGCGAAGAAGCCACGCTGAGCTATACCGTACAGTACCGCTTCCCCAGCGATCGCTAGGTGCTTGCCGCGCATTCTATTTTGTCGGCTTTAGGGCTTGTCCGATACGCTAGGATTCGCGTTCGCCCTTTGGTTTACCCCCCTCGGTCCCCCGCCGGGTCAGTGTCGGCGGGCTGTGTCCACGGACCCTACGCGACCCCATTGAAATGGGCTGAGGAGCGGACATGTTTCATTCTACCCCATCCCCGGCCCGCGCTCGCCATCTCTATGGCGAACGGGTTTGCGGTGGGGGAAATCGAGTATTTCAACAGAGACCACAGAGTCGTCCCTACAATCAATGGGCGACGGCATTTTCTAATTCTATTTTTGTCTCAAATATTACACTTTTGTGGTAATATGCTTCTTATAGCAAATTCATTTGACATGCCAAGAATTGGAAGCGCGCCCGACATGCAAAAATGTCATGCGAAACGCTTATCTTTTGTTAGACTCGTGAGATGCCTATTGATTTGCAATTTTCACAAACTTTTTTGAAACATTTTAATATGCCCCCCCCCCCCCCCCCCCCCCATACACACGCACGATGAACTTGCCATGAAATCGCTGCTCGCAAGGCTGATTCCGCTGCTGCTAGTCTTCTGCTTGTCGCTGTCGGCTCTGCGTTCAATACGAAGGTTAGTTCTCTTCGCTTGGCTTGTCTTTGCCTTCGCGGCAGCGGGAGTCTCGCAAGCGCATCACAACGACCCTCCCAGCGGGTTTCAAGTAGATTCCATCTGGAGCAACAACCGCGGGCAACACTTTATTACTGTATCGTGGGACGACATTGATGACGAAGAGAAGACTAATAATACTGGTTTTTCCCGCTACCAAGTGAGTGGCGGGACGCTGACTGACTGGACGAGCACCAGCGATGCTACCAGCTATACCTTCCGCAGCTTGTCGCCGAATACAGAATATACATTGCGGCTGCAGACGCGTTACTTGAATGGGCATGTGTCCAAAGTCGCTAGCCTAATGGCGACAACAAGGCCCAACGCGCCGACGAGTCCGATGGCATTCCACATCGCGGGGGATAGCATCAAGCTGACTTGGACTGCCAGCGTCGGCGGCGCGGACAGCTATGAAGTGAGCAGCGATGGCTCGACCTGGGTGGATTCGGGCAGCGACACCGAGCATGTCTTCACCGGCTTGACGCCGGGCTCGCGCTACACGCTGCAGGTGCGGGCGACGAATGGCAGCGGCGAGTCGGCGGCGGTCAACGTGTCCGCGCAAGCGCTGACGCCAACACCTAGCGCTACGCCAACACCTAGCGCTACGCCAACACCTAGCGCTACGCCTACTCCTACCGCTACGCCTACACCTACCTTTACGCCTACTCCTAGCGCTACGCCTACTCCTACCGACACGCCTACTCCGTCGCCGCCTGACGTGCCCACAGGACTTCGCCTGACGCGCGTTACAGAGACGGAGCTGACTTTGAACTGGGACAAGGTGGCCGGCGCAAGCAGTTATGAGGTGGCTATTATTGATTGGCTCTGTTACCATTCATGTTGGTCATCCGGATTCAAGGATGTCGGCGATGTCGATACATACACATTCACTGGTTTTCCTGTGCATACTCCCTCGACCTACACCCGAACCTACGAATTGTTTGTGAGCGCGGTTAACGCCCAGGGGCGCTCAAATTTCAGGAGTATAAGGGCGCTTCCCGCCTCCATACCCTTGCCGGTGACAGATCTCAGGACGTCCGAAATCACGGAAAATAGCATCAAGCTGAGCTGGACAAACAGCATAAACACTCGCGTCCTCTACGAATTCAGCAGTGATGGGGAGACTTGGGTGGACTATGAATTCCCCCCCAATGTACGGAAGATCAGCGAGTATGTCTTCACCGGGCTAATTCCAGGCAGGACTTACACGCTGTCGGTGAGAACGCTGTTTTCTATAAGTAGCTTGCGGAAAGAGACTTGGTCAATACCAGATTATACGGCACCAGTCAGCGTCAGCGCGACAACCTTGAGTACAACGTCACTCCCTACGCCGACGCCAAGCCCTACTAGCACGCCGACGTCGACTCCAACGGTAACGCCAGGACCCTTTGTGGGTTATCCCTTTGTACATGGCGATGTGGTCAACACGCAGACATCGATCACGATTTTCTGGGAAAAGGTGAATGGCGCGACCAGCTATGAGGTGATGGGTGGGGCGCTGAGCGACTGGACCAACGTGGGCGATGTTACGAGCTACAAATTCACCGGGTTGACCGCCAATACGGAATATAACTTGCAGACGCGCGCCAGGAATGCGCACGGTCCCTCCAACATTTCTCAAGACCGAAAATGGACTTTGCCCAACCCGCCGAGGGATTTTAGGATCGTTGTTCCTAAGCTTCCATTGTCGTCTACTTGTATTTGGCCAATTGACATGTACTGGTCCTCCGGACCCGGCCCCCCCCCCAGGAAATTCTTCTATAGCGCCAGAGGAATTCCCATAGGCTCGTCGCCGTCCACTACAGCTAACTCGCGAACTGGCGGCTGTCTTCACAATTCTGTTGTTTTTGCTCCAGATTACGATGTAGATCTTGCGTATTGGTTGTCGGCGGAGAATAGTGGCGGGTTTTCAGAGGCGATCGTCGCTTTTGTGCCGACGCCGGTGCAGATGCCACCGGGCGCGCCAACCGGCTTGAGTACCAGCGGCATCACGCAGACGGCGATCACGCTGAACTGGACAAAAGTCGCCAGCGCGTACAACTACGAAGTGATGGGCGGGACCCTCAATAGCTGGACTAACGTCGACAATGTGGCGACTTATGAGTTCACCGACTTGACGGCGGATACATCATACACCTTGCAGGTGCGGGCTCGGAATTTCGGTGGCGCGTCCGTCGGCGCTTCCGCCAATGGCAAGACCTTGCCAGTGCCACCCACTGACACGCCCACGCCAACTGCCACGCCTACCCCAACCCCAACCGCCATGCCCACGCCAACCGCCACGCCCACGCCAACCGCCACGCCCACGCCCGCTCCGCCCGCCGCGCCAACGGGCTTGAGTACCAGCGGCATCACGCAGACGGCGATTACGCTGAACTGGACGAAGTCCGCCGGCGCGACAAGCTATGAAGTGAATGGTGGGGTGCTGAACGCCTGGACGGATGTCGGCGATGTGGCGACGTACCAGTTCATCGGTTTGTCGGCGAATACTCAATACAGTTTGCAAGTACGCGCGGTGAACACGGGCGGGCGATCCAGCGCCGCTAGCGAATCGGCGACCACGCTGCCCAATGCGCCGCCGACCAACATCCCCAGCAACCTTAACGTGACGGGCATCACGAATTCGACAATGACCTTGAACTGGACTAAAGCCATAGGCGCGAACAGCTACGAAGTGCGGCTGGACGTCCCAGGTGGCACCCATGCCCCTTGGGCCCCTCTCGGCGATGTCGCATCCTATAGATTTACCGTGCTTGACCCCAACAGGCAGTATGAGATGTCCGTGCGCGCGAAGTACCCTGATCGGGCATCGCCATCGCGTCCCGTCAGTATCAGAATGTACACCCTGCCCAAAGCGCCGAGTAGCCCAGTGACTTCCGAGATCAGCAATACCAGCTTCAAGCTGAGCTGGACCGCCAGCGTCGGCGGGGCGTCCAGCTACGAAGTCAGCAGCGACGGCTCGACCTGGGTGGATTCGGGCAGCGACACCGAGCATGTCTTCACCGGCTTGACGGCGGGCACGGCTTATACGCTGCGGGTGCGGGCGAAGAATGCCGGCGGCGGCGTTTCGACGGCAGTCAGCGCCTCGACGCTGGCGGCCACGCCCACACCCACGGCAACCGCCACGCCCACGGCAACCGCCACGCCCACGGCAACCGACACGCCCACGGCAACGCCAAGCAACCCGCCGCTCGCCGACTGTGGCTTGCCAACGGAGGGCACGATCATAAGCTCGGTCACTTATACGCTCACAGCGGACTGTACGCAGACAAATGAAATCGAAATTTTGCCCAGAGATCCAGAAATTGTGGTCACGATCAATGGCGGCGGCTTCACCATCAATGGCGGTAACTTTGCTATATTGCGGGGCTTAAGCGCCACTTTGAGTCTAAACAACGTTACCTTGGACGGCAACGGCGGTCCTACGGGTTCGCACGCCATGGTATCCGCAGATACGTTAACCGCCACCAACACCACTTTCAGGCGCTCTGGGTTCGAAGCCATTGCTGTCGACGAAACATCAAACTTGACCAATGTGCTGCTCGAGTGGAATTTACAAGATCGTTTCAATCCGGATGGCAATGGCGTCGCCCTGCACGCGGGTAACAACGCCAGCCACACATGGAACAATGTTGTGCTGCGCAATAATATTGGCGATGGCGGCGCGGTACATCTGACAGGCAGCACGACCCTGACAACCACCGGCTGCCTAAGCATGTATGGCAATGCGCCCTACGATATCTACGACCAAAATAATGGCTGGACGGACAACAGCACAGGTGCTTGCAGCGGCAGCATCGGCAACGGCGGCTCTGCCAGTGCCGCGCCGACGGCCGCCTGCGGCTTGCCCACCATCGGCGGCTTGGACGGCTCTGTCACCTATAACCTGAGCGCGGACTGTACACTGACGGGACTCCTCACGATTTCCGAAGATGCCGACATCACCATTAACGGCAATGGGCATAGCATTAGCACTACCATTGGCGCTAGCACTCGTAGCTTGTTTACGGCCGTGACCGGCAGCCTCACATTGAACCAAGTCGAGCTGGACGGCATACGCTTCTTGAACTTCGGCACCTTGAAAGCGCAGCGCATCAAAGTAACAAATCTGCGCGACGATCTCACGAATGTCGGTGACGCGCGCTTTACCAGGTCTGAATTTGCGGACAACATGGTAGCCTCGAACAGGCGGTCCGCTTTACTGGCTTGGGGTCTGTTCGGAAACGGCTATACCCGCTTTACCGATGTTACCTTCCGAGACAATATTGGCGGGAAGGCTGTAATTCAGGCATCCGATGCCACCATCGACCTGTATGACTGCATCCATTTCGAGAATAACACCTTCGATGTTGATGACGGGGAAGATTGGATTGTAGCTGGCGGCGGCACGGTCAACGTTGCAAATCGCGCTTCGGCTTCGGACTGCAGTCCGATTACCGATCCCTTGGCTACGGACACGCCCGTGCCAACCGCCACGCCCACGCCAACGGCGACGCCCACGCCTACACCGACGCCCACGCCAACGGCGACGCCCACGCCTACACCGACTCCCACGCCTACACCGACTCCCACGCCTACCGCCACGCCCACGCCGCCCGCCGCGCCCACCGGGCTTAGCGTGACGGTCATCTCCCAGACGGCGATGACCTTGAACTGGACCAAGTCCAACGGCGCAACAGGCTACAAAGTCCAGGTCGACAGCGGCGCGGTGACGACGCTCGGCGATGTGGCTACTTATGAATTCACCGGCTTGACGGCGAATACAGCATACACCCTGAACGTCAGCGCATTTAACAGCGGCGGCGATTCTTCCGCCGCTAGCGAATCGGCGACCACGTTGCCCAATGCGCCGACCAACCCGACGACTTCCGACATCGCCGTAAACAGCATCAAGCTAACTTGGACAGCCAGCGTCGGCGGCGCGGACAGCTATGAAGTCAGCAGCGACGGCTCGGTATGGGTCGACTCGGGCAGCGACACAGAGCATGTTTTCACGGGCTTGGACCATAGCACCGCTTACACGCTGCAGGTGCGGGCGAAGAATGTCAGCGGCGTTTCGGATGCGGTCAGCGCAGCCAGCGCGACCACCTTGACGCCTACAGCTACCCCAACCCCCACACCCACGCCAACCGACACACCAACCGCGACGCCCACGGCAACGCCGACGCCCACGGCAACCGACACGCCCACGCCAACACCGACTCCCTTGCCCGATGCGCCCGCCGCGCCCACCGGGCTTAGCGTGACGGGCATCTCCCAGACGGCGATGAACCTAAACTGGACCAAGTCCAACGGCGCGACCAGCTATGAAGTCATGGGCGGCACAGTCAACTCCTGGACCGATGTCGGTGATGTGGCGACATACCAATTCACGGGCTTGACGGCGAATACACAATACACTTTGCAAGTGCGCGCGGTGAACGCCGGCGGGCAATCCGCCGCCGCTAGCGAATCGGCGACCACGCTGCCCAATGCGCCGACCAACCCGACGACTTCCGACATCACCGTAAACAGCATGAAGTTGACCTGGACCGCCAGCGTCGGCGGCGCAGCCAGCTATGAAGTCAGCAGCGACGGCGGTTCAAGCTGGGTCGACTCGGGCAGCGACACAGAGCATGTTTTCACGGGCTTGGACCATAGCACAGCCTACACGCTGCGGGTGCGGGCGAAGAATGTCAGCGGCGTTTCGGCGGCGGTCAGCGCAGCCAGCGTAAGCACCTTGACGCCTACCGCTACCCCAACTGACACACCTGTGCCAACTGACACACCCGTGCCAACTGACACGCCCACGCCAACCCCCACGCCTACCCCAACCGCCACGCCCACGCCAACCGCCACGCCCACGCCCACCGCCATTCCGTATGTGGATATGGGATTCCATGTGAACTCTTTTCCCGATAACACCACTGATGATGTCGGCAGAGCCACTTTTCAATGGTACGGCAACCTTAGTACGGCCTATGCCGGCGACACATTGGAGATATGTTATCGCCGGGTTTCTCCCCTCGGCGCATACAGATGTCTAGCGACAAAAACCGTTCCGCAGAGCAACCCTGCTATTTCGCATAATTCCAGGATTTTCTCGTTCCCTGTAGGTGCGGGAGTGACGGCGCACCTTTGGGAATTCGCGCTGCGGATAAAGGACAAAGACAGCGGTCTCTACCTGGGGCAAGATTCCATGAGAGTAAGCGGATACGACGGCGGCGGCGCAATAGTTAAGACTCACTTCGGAGAGGACGGCGTAGGCCAGCGAGCGGTATCTTGGCAAAGCAGCGACCTGGATCATACACAGTACAACTATTGGTTAGTATTTGGGAGTTCTCGAGCATCGTTGGGTTGTACGATCGGCACATCTGCCGGTATAGTCGGTATCCGCGTGCCCGAAATGATTGCTATGGGAACCACATCCTTAACCTTCGATTATCCCGATGATTTTGCCCCATATGATAGCAACGAGAAGGGCATCTGTTTCGTTTTACAAGAGATCGACAAGACCACGGGGCGCTGGCAGGGGCAGTATATTGGCCAGGGAGTTTTTCCATTGCCCAGCAACCCTACGGTTACAGGCATCACGCAGACGGCGATGACCTTGAACTGGACGAAGATCTCGTTTGCGGCCAGCTACGAAGTGCAACGGTCCAATAATGGTACCTACACCGCTTGGAGCGATGTCGGCGATGTCGCTTCCTATGAATTTACCGGCTTGACCGCCAACACCGAGTACACCTTGCGCGTGCGCGTGAAGATCGCGGAGGAGACAGGAGATACGGTCAGCACCAGCGCCAAGACCCTGCTCATCGCGCCAACGAATAGCCCAACCGCCACGCCCGTGCCGCCCACGCCAGACCTGACGGCGACGCATGAGGCTAATCAAACCGCCACCAAAGTCGCAGCCGACCTGACAGCGACGCATGAGGCTAATCAAACTGCCACCAAAGTCGCAGCCGACCTGACGGCGACGCAACAGGCACAGCCGACCGACACGCCCGTACCAACCGACACACCCGTGCCAACTGACACACCTGTGCCAACTGACACGCCAGTGCCAACCGACACGCCCACGGCAACCGACACGCCCACGGTAACACCGACTCCCTTGCCCGATGCGCCCGCCGCGCCCACCGGGCTTAGCGTGACGAGCATCGCGCAGACGGCGATGACCTTGAACTGGACCAAGTCCAACGGCGCGACCAGCTATGAAGTGAATGGCGGAGCCCTGAGCGGCTGGACCGATGTCGGTGATGTGGCGACATACCAGTTCACCGGCTTGTCGGCGAATACTCAATACACATTGCAGGTGCGCGCAGTGAACGCCGGCGGGCAATCCAGCCCCGCTAGCGAATCGGCGACCACGCTGCCCAATGCGCCGACCAACCCGACGACTTCCGACATCACCGTAAACAGCATCAAGCTAACTTGGACAGCCAGCGTCGGCGGCGCGGACAGCTACGAAGTCAGCAGCGACGGCTCAACCTGGGTCGACTCGGGCAGCGATACCGAGCATGACTTCACCGGCTTGGACCATAGCACAGCCTATACGCTGCGGGTGCGGGCGAAGAATGTCAGCGGCGTTTCGGATGCGGTCAGCGCAGCCAGCGCGACCACCTTGACGCCTACAGCTACCCCAACTCCCACGCCAAGCCCAACCAACACCCCAACACCGACTCCCACGCCAACCGCGACACCAACCCCAACAGACACGCCCACGCCAACACCGACTCCCTTGCCCGATGCGCCCGCCGCGCCCACCGGTCTTAGCGTGACGGGCATCACGCAGACGGCGATGACCTTGAACTGGACCAAGTCCAACGGCGCAACCAGCTATGAAGTCATGGGCGGCACAGTCAACTCCTGGACCGATGCCGGCGATGTCGCCCTCTATGAGTTCACGGCTTTGACCGCAAATACACAATACACTTTGCAGGTGCGCGCGGTGAACGCCGGCGGGCAATCCGCCGCCGCTAGCGCATCGGCGACCACGTTGCCCAATGCGCCAACTAACCCGACGACTTCCAACATCACCGTAAACAGCATCAAGCTAACTTGGACAGCCAGCGTAGGCGGGGCTGCCAGCTATGAAGTCAGCAGCGACGGCTCGGCATGGATCGACTCGGGCAGCAATACCGAGCATGACTTCACGGGCTTGGACCATAGCACAGCCTACACGCTGCAGGTGCGGGCGAAGAATGTCAGCGGCGTTTCGGCGGCCGTCAGCGCAGCCAGCGCGAGCACCTTGACGCCTACCGCTACACCGACTCCCACGCCAAGCCCAACCAACACGCCAACACCGACTCCCACGCCAACCGCGACACCAACCCCAACCGACACGCCCACGATAACACCGACTCCCTTGCCCGATGCGCCCGCCGCGCCCACTGGGCTTAGCGTGACGGGCATCGCGCAGACGGTGATGACCTTGAACTGGACCAAGTCCGCCGACGCGACCAGCTATGCAGTGAATGGCGGAGCCCTGAGCGGCTGGACCAATGTCGGCGATGTAGCGACATACCAGTTCACTGGCTTGACCGCAAATACACAATACAGCTTGCAGGTGCGCGCGGTGAGCACCGGCGGGCAATCCAACCCCGCTAGCGCATCGGCGACCACGTTGCCCAATGCGCCGACCAGCCCGATGACTTCCGACATCACCGTAAACAGCATCAAGCTAACTTGGACAGCCAGCGTCGGCGGCGCAGCCAGCTATGAAGTCAGCAGCGACGGTTCAGTTTGGATCGACTCGGGCAGCGATACAGAACATGTTTTCACGGGCTTGAACCATAACACAGCCTATACGCTGCAGGTGCGGGCGAAGAATGTCAGCGGCGTTTCGGCGGCCGTCAGCGCAGCCAGCGCGACCACCTTGACGCCTACCGCTACCCCAACTGATACGCCAGTGCCAACTGACACGCCCGTACCAACCGCCACGCCCGTACCGCCAACCGACACGCCCGTGCCAACCGACGCGCCCGTGCCGCCAACCGATACGCCAGTGCCAACCGCCACGCCAGTGCCAACTGATACGCCCACGCCAACCGATACACTCGCGCCAACCGCCACGCCAACCGATACGCCAGTGCCAAATGACACACCCACGCCAACCGATACACCCGTGCCAAATGACACACCCACGCCAACCGATACACCCGTGCCAACCGCCACGCCAACTGATACGCCCGTGCCAAATGACACACCCACGCCAACCGATACACCCGTGCCAAATGACACACCCACGCCAACTGATACGCCAGTGCCAAATGACACACCCACGCCAACCGATACACCCGTGCCAAATGACACACCCACGCCAACCGATACGCCTGTGCCAAATGACACACCCACGCCAAATGATACGCCCGTGTCAACCGATACGCCAAGCCGAACCCCAACCAGCGTGTTTGTACCAACACCGCCGACATTGGATGTATTCCAAGTCGAATCAAGCCCCGTGCCAACCCGCACCCCAGCCCCAACCCGCACGCCGACGCCAATTCCAACGCGCCCGCCCTGCTTCCATGCCATCGGCTCTATCGGCTACCTCTGTCGTCCACCCGCGCGCGCCTCGACGCTGGAGGTCTGGGGCGTCCGCTCGCCGACCGAGGGCTACTTCATTTTTTCCCTGCACGAGTCGCAGCTGGAAACCGCAGTTGAGGGCGGGCTGCTGGCTTGCTCGGCAGACGGCAGGGCAGCGGCGCGGTTCGGGCTATCATCAGAGCTGCGCCATATCTTCGCAAGCAGCCCCAAATACCGCGAAGAGCTGAAGATACCGCGGCGCTACATCGTCATCTCGATGGGACCGACGGTCGAAGGCAAGGTGCATCATGTCGTGCTGGATAACGCAGTGGGCGGGCGCATCTTCGGCACGGTCGATACCTTCAGCGGTCCGCCTGCCGCGGAATGCGCGCCGCCACCGCCGCAAGCAGCGACTCAGCCGGCAGCGCAATCGGCTCCGCCGATAATTCCAGCCCAGCCCGCGCCTGTTTACGCGCAAGCTGTGCAGACACAGCCAGCGCAAGCCGACGGGTCGATCATCCATATCGTGCAGGCGGGCGATACAGTGGACGCCATTTCACTCGCTTATGGCGTGAACAAATGGGATATTATCGAGCGCAACCAACTTGGTAGCCGCGGCAGCTATATCATAATTGGTCAGCGCTTAATCATCCGCGCGGCAAGCTGAGCTCGGACCCAGGCAGGGCAATCGAGTCACTATCAGCTGAAGCGAAAGCGCGGTTTTCAATCGGGCGTATCACAGACGCCGTAGCTGTTTTGCATATATTGGACATGGGAATCAAAGGCGCTCATATCTTGGGCGTCCCATAGGCGCAGATACTGCCCGTCATTTTGCAAGAGCCACGAGTTTTTGATGTCTTCGATATCGGTCTGCAAGATGCGCAGGACCCGCCACTGAATGCGCGGGTCGAGGATTGGGAAGACAACCTCGACGCGGTTGAGCAAATTGCGCCGCATCAAGTCGGCGCTGCCCATATAAAGCTGCTGATGCGCGGGCGCGTTGCGGAAATAATAGACGCGGCTGTGTTCGAGATACCTGCCGACGATGCTCTTGACAGTGATGTTTTCGCTCAAGCCGGGCAGGCCGGGGCGCAAACAGCACAAGCCCCGCACAATCAAGTCAACTTTGACGCCGGCTTGCGAAGCCTCGTACAGCTTTTCAATCATGTGGTCTTCTTCAAGCTGGTTCATCTTGAATATCAGGCGAGCTGCTTCGCCGCGCAGCGCCGCGGCGATCTCATTGTCAATGAGGGCGACCAAGGCGTCGTGCAGGTATTCGGGCGCAACCAGCAGACGGCTGTAGGTGGTATCGGGCGCGTAACCGGTCAAGCGGTTGAAAAGCCGCGAGGCGTCGCCGGCAATTTGTTCGTTGCAGGTGAACAAACCGATGTCGGTATAGAGACGCGCGGTGCTGGCGTTATAATTGCCCGTGCCCAGGTGCACATAGCGGCGCAAGCCATCGCGCTCGCGGCGGATGACCAAGGATATTTTGGCATGCGTTTTGACGGGCAGTTCTTCCACGCCATAGATAACGTGCACGCCTTTTTCTGCGAGCGCGGTAACCCATTCCAGGTTGTTTTCTTCGTCAAAGCGCGCTTTTAGCTCCACCAGCACTGTTACCTGCTTTTCGTTGTCGCGGGCGTCCATCAGCGCGTTGACAACTGGCGAATTGGAGCCGACGCGGTAGAGCGTCGCCTTAATCGCCAGCACATCCGGGTCGCGCGCGGCGCGTTTGAAAAAGTCCTCGACCGGCGAAAAAGAATCGTAAGGGTGGTGGACAATCACATCTTGTTTGCGGATGACATCAAAAAAGTTTGAGCCTTTGTTGAAAGGCTGCGGCAGCCGCGGCACATAAGGCGGGTCTTTCAAATCGGGTCGGTCGACTTGCATAACATCAAACAAATCAGCCGAGCCCAATTCCCCATCGAGCCGGTAAACTTCGCGGTTGGAAGGCACTTCCAAAGAATTCATCAGTCGGTTAAGCATGCGCTCGCTGATTTCGGCTGGCACGCTCAAACGGACAACCGAGCCAAAGCGCCTTTCGCGCAGGCCTTGCTCGATGATGGATTTGACATCAAGCAGGTCTTCGTCTTGTTCGTGTTCATAGTCAATATCGGCGTTGCGCAAGATGCGGAAAGGGAATGCCTCGACGATGCGCATGCCTGGGAACAGCTCCGACAAGTGATCGGAGATGATGTCCTCCATCCACAAGAAGTGATAGCTGTCGCGCTCGATGGCAAAATATTTTTCCAGCACAGATTCCAAGCGCACGATGCGCGGCAGCACATCCACCGGCACTTTGATGCGCGCAAATTCAAAACCCGACGCCATGTCGTCGCCGGCGCGTTCGAGATAGACGCCCAGATTGAGGCTCAAGTTGGAGATGAATGGGAAGGGTCTGGCGTGGTCAACCGCCAGCGGCGTCAGCACCGGGAATACTTCCGAGCGGAAGTAATTTGATAAAGCCGCCTGTTCTTCCGCTGTCAATTGCTGCGTTTTGACGAAGTGAACGCCTTCTTTTGCGAGCAGCCCGAAGACATGACGCCGCACCCGCCGTTGGCGCTTTATCAAAGCGGCGACCCGATCGTGGATGGCGCGCAGCAGTTGGCCGGGGGTGATGCCGTCGGCGCGGGTTTTGGGGTTGTTGAGGTGCAGCTTCTGGAAGTAGCCGGCCACGCGCACCATATAGAATTCATCAAGGTTGTTGCCGACAATCGCGATGAACTTCACCCGTTCCAGCAGCGGCGTTGATTCGTCCTCCGCCAGCGCCAGCACCCGCGCTTGGAAATCCAAAGTGCTGATTTCGCGATTGATGAAATTTGCCGGCGAAAGCCGCGGTGGGTGATTATGGATTGCTTCACTCATCATGCTACCTAACTAAGACTGCCGTATTCATTTTTGACAAGCTAAATCATACTGTAATAGTTGCGAAAATGCGAAACAGGCGCAAGAAGCAAGCGCAAACGGGGGCCAGCCGCAGTTTATTCTTTAGCGCCGGGGGTACCGAGGCTCGTCTCTACAATTCGTCAATTCGTCAGTTTGATTTCAACATTGACAGTTATGGATTATAATGCGTTTGCTCTGCAAAGCCCCTCGGGCTCGCGTTTTCGGGGGATGCGCGTCATTTCCGCCGCAACCATTTTGCGAATAGTCGCGTATACTTAATTAAGCGTCTCAAGGTGAGGAGTTGGGAAATGAACTTCAAAGTCGGTATCGGAATCGTCATCGCGGTAATCATCGGCACGCTGCTCATGTCAGGGCTGCTGGGCAAAGTAATCGGCTTGGCGATTTCCTTGGCGATATGGGGCTTCGTGGGCTATATGGCGGGCAACCTGGTCCAAGGCGAAGGTTATGGCTTGCTGGGCAATATCGTATTGGGCATCCTGGGCGGCTTCGTCGGCTCGCTGCTGGTAACGATCGTCGGCTTCGCCGGCTTGATAAAATTGCCGTTTTTCGGCGGGATTCTGGTTGGTATGCTGGGCGCGGTTGTGGTGGTGCTGGTTAGCCAGTTTTTTGGACGGAGCGGGTCGGCTGGGGAGTAGGATTTCCAGGGTCGCTAGGAATATCTGATAAAGGCAATTGCATCAAATTACTTCACCACAGAAGTAGAACCAAGAAAGTAATGAAAATAAGTGAATCGCCGCTTTTCTACCCCATCCCCAGCCCTTCCCCGAATCATCAGGGAAGGGTGGCTCGACAATGAAATTGGGATGTTTCGCAAATTTTGCATCATTTACTTGGTTCTACTGAGGCAACTTCGGTCACGTTAGTCGCGATGATACAGACCTGCGACACTCACCGGTAACCCCGAGATTTATCCGTAATTATGCCATAAAAGGACGCAATATAGGGGCGATTGACGGTCAGTGTCCACGCGACCCTGTGAATCGCCCACGAATTTGCGCCCAATTTCATGGGCGAGCCAAGGCTCGCCCCTACAATTCGTCAGTTTGATGTTACATTCGACATTTATGGATTTAGATGAAATTGCCTTGATATCCATTAGAGATTGCCTTGACTTATCCAGGTGAGGAATTGCTTAGCATTAAAGACATGAAGCAATTCCTCACCGACTTGTGACCGAACCCATCGTTCTGCTCCTGGACGATATCCTCCGCCATCCAGCAACAAAATAGTTATATACGGAGATTTTTTGATATTTAACACAAGGTATGGATATTTTTCATCAACAGTTCCACCAGATTTTTGCCATTTTGCTTCAATAACTAAACCTTTCGGCCATTTGCTAGGATGATACAGAATGAAATCACAGCGGTATACTGCATCATAAATTGTTTTGTCGATTTCGACTTCACGCGAGAAAATCGGATCTGCTGCTATATGATCGAAAAATTCCTTTCTGCCCACGAATTTGTAGCCACATTCTATTAGCTGCGCTTGAATAAATTCTTCGAATTCCCTACCTGTTTTATTGCTTTTATTACCTTTACTCGTATTGCCTCTGCGCGATCTTGCCACAATCCGCACCTAATAATTCGTAATCAGCAACTCGTTGACAGCGCCGCGTCCGCTGGCATTGGCATTCACAAAGCGCGGCGCTTTCACGGTTGCGACCTTGAAGATGGCATCGCCATACAGCGCCGCCGAGCTGTCGCTGTTGGAGAGCATGAACTTCGCGCCGCGTTCATGCAGCCTCAGGCAGAGGTCGCGCAGCGCTTCCTGTTCCGCGTTGCCGAAATCATCTTTGGCGTAGCGCGTGAAGGACGAGGCGTCCAGCGGCTGATATGGCGGGTCAAAATAGACGAAATCGCCCGCGCCCGCTGCCAGCTCGCGGAAATCGCGCCGCTGGATGTCGACGCCTTGCAAAGCGATGTGGCAGGCTCGCAAACCGGCTTCGTCGCAAATTGCCGGCTTCTCGTAGCTGCCCATCGGCACATTAAATTGCCCCTTGGAATTGACGCGCCAGAGGCCGTTGAAACAGGTCTTGTTGAGGTATATCAGGCGGGCGGCGCGCTCGACCGGGTCGGTCAGATGATGCTGTTTGCGGATGCTGTAATAGGTTTCTTTGCTGTGCGCCGCTTGATGGTGCCGGAGCAGCCCGATAAGCGAATCGACATCATCGCGGATGACCTGCCAGGCGTATACGAGATCGGGGTTTATATCACTTAGATAAGCCCCCCCCTCCCCGTAATATTCAGTAATTTATTGTTCGTCAAAGCGAAGAAAAAAGCGCCGCCGCCGACGAAGGGTTCGTAGTATGCCTGAAATGAATTTGGCCTCCGCGGCAGCAGCTCGCGCAGCAGGCTGCGCTTGCCGCCAACCCACTTGACAAAGGGTTTGGCTGGCGGGGCGATGTATGCAAGTTGCCTCATGCAAGTTAACTCATGATTGAAGTTCGTCTTGTGCCACCAAGGGCTTCTCCGCGCTGCGCGGGATTCGCACATTTGATCTATAAGTCGGATTCGCGCTTTTGTCAAGCCAGGCGGACAGGGCGGGTGCATTTCAGATTATTGGAAGTTTAAGTGGCTTTGCCCCAAAGTGCACCGAAATTATCACTCAAGATAGCAGTCCGAACCACGATCATGCGATTTGCATTATCGGCATTCCAGCGCATGCCGGTTGCGTTCAGCCGTTGTTTAAACTGCTTGACCCCACTTTCAACGGTGCCAGACCCAATGGGGATGCCTTTCTTGCGAAATTTGAGATATTGTATGCGGTGCTGATGTCGCTCAAAATAGACGGCAAATTGGGGGATGCCGCGCTTGTGCAACTGGGAGACAATCTTTTGTACCTGTCCTAGATAGAGTTGTTTTTTGTACTGTTTGAGCCAGCGTTTTCGTTTGCCTAGTTCGTTTTCATTGGGATAGAGCGCTTTCGCCGCCGCAACCAAATGCTCAACGGCATGAAACCAATCGACCACTTGCTCGGCATCAGGACAGACAGCCTCGGCTACATTCCAAATCCATAATGCGCCATCTGCACCACACTACAATCGCGCGCGGTGGGCAATTCACAGGATAGCGCTTAGTCCCACAAAGCCGACGAAAATGCGTCTTTTGTGCCTAACACGGCGGTGTATTCGACATTCACCCCATGCGCCATTTTCTCTAAGGCTTGGCTTTGTGGATTGCGCTCCAAACGACTTGCTACATCAAAGACTGCGCCTACTTTCTATTCCCGCCAACCTTCCTCACGGATGTTGACCATGCCGCCATCCATGGATAAGCCTTTGCGTTGCTGATGATACTGGCTGGGATCCGGCAACACAGTCCGCTCAATACTCCGCTCTTGACGGCCTTGCTCTACGTAGCCTTGCAGTTGCCTCCCATAGTGCTGCATTTATCGCCAGATACTGCTAGACGCTGCATGGCGTTCCCCAATGCGCTCAAACACTTGCGCGCATTGGGCATAAGGCAAGAGGCCGCTGAACCAGACCATCTGTTTGGCAAACTCGGCGCTGAAACCACTTACATTCAATCCCAATTGCTCATCCAGGGGGGAACATCCCCTTGCCGCACTTTGGACAAGTTGGCTGTCCACAAAAGCTGGGAAAGTTCATCCTCAAAATATTGAAATGCACCCGGACAGGGCAATTGAGCCAAATCATATTTTATCCACCAAGAACACCGAGAACATCGACCGAAATATATTCGCAAATATGCCAAAAAAGGACGCAATGTAGGAGCGATTGACGGTCAGTGTCGCAGGGCTGTGTCGACGCGCCCTACACGCAGCATCAGCCCATAATCTAAACACAACAAAACGGGCGGCATAATATGCCGCCACTACAGAATCATGACTTATTCGCATTACTTTTTTGGCTCTACTGAGTTTTCGATTTACTGTGCAAAAATAGACATTAATGAAGTGTAATTTCACATATTCTAGAAACCAGTTTTCTCGGTGCCCTCGGTGCTTAAGTACAAATTAGCGCGATTGCCCTAGCCGCGCAAAAGACAGAATACAAAAAATGAAAACTTTTATGTTATACTTGCCGACTTATATGCTCATGATTATTTTCCCAGGCGCGAAGGGGGCGCAATGGCATCACCAAGCAAAGACATGCTCTTGGACTGGTACCGGCAGATGGTGCTAATCCGAGAGTTCGAAGAAACTTGCCATCGGCTCTACGAAGAAAAGCGCATCACTGGCGTCTACTTGCACCTCTATAGCGGGCACGAAGCCAGCGGCGTCGGCTCGATGGCGGCGCTGCGCCCCAGCGACCATGTCATCACCGCCTATCGCGACCATGGCATCGCGCTGATTTTGGGCATGGACCCCAATGCGGTCATGGCGGAAATGATGGGCAAGAAAACTGGCAGCAGCGGCGGCAAAGGCGGCTCGATGCACTTGGCGTCGGCGCAGCACAATTTTTGGGGCGGCTACGCAATTGTTGGCGGGCATCTGCCGCTGGCGGCGGGCATCGCCCTAGAAGCGCGTTACCATAGCAAAGATGACGTTACGATGACATACGTCGGCGATGGCGCAACCAACAATGGCTATTTCCACGAATCGCTGAATATGAGCGCAATCTGGGATTTGCCCGTTGTTTGGATAATCGAAAACAACGGCTACGGCATGGGCACCGAAGTCGACCGCGCCAGCGGACAGGTCGAATTGCACCGCAAGGCGGAAGCATACGGCATTAAGAGCTTGGGACGCGTCAATGCCCAGGACGCCATGGCAGTTTATGCTGTCGCGACGCAGGCAGTTGAATACGCGCGCGAACATGGACCGGTGGTGATTGAGCACCTTACCTATCGTTATCGCGGGCATGGCGTATCCGACAAGCAGTATGACGCCCGCGAAGACATGTCGGCTGAGCTGCGCGAATGGATAGAATACAACGAACCTATCAAGATTCTGCGCGATCATATTTTGAGCCAACATCAGGACGCGCAAGCTGTTTTGACAGCGCACGAGCAAGATGCGCTGCGCATCGTGGCGGAAGCGGTGGATTACGCCGAAGCCAGCGCGCTGCCAAACAGCTATCAAGAGCTATTCCAGAACACTTATGCGCCATCGAAGCTGGTTTACAAGACCGACAAGAGCGTGGGCGCTGGCAGCGATTAATGCAAAGAAACCAGTATTGGTATCTTCGCGGATTTGCAGCATGTAGCCGTGAAAGTTTGTAGCGAATTCCGTATCCATAGTTCCTATTCAAAGAAGGACGCGCGATGGCAGTGAGAAATGTCGCCATGCGGGAAGCCATCCGCAAGGCGCTTCAAGAAGAGATGCGCCGCGATGAGAAGGTCTTTGTCATGGGCGAAGAGGTCGCCTATTGGCAAGGCACGCACCGCGTCACGCGCGGCTTTTTGGAAGAATTTGGCGAGCGGCGCGTGCGCGATACGCCCATCAGCGAGATGGCGATTGGCGGCGTCGCAGTCGGCGCGGCGATGGCTGGCTTGCGCCCGGTCGCCGAATTCATGACCATTAACTTCGCCTTTCTGGCGCTGGACGCGATTGCCAACCACGCGGGCAAGGTGCGTTACTTTTTTGATGGCATGTTCAAAGTGCCATTGGTCTACCGCGCCGCCAGCGGCTGGGGCAATCAAGCGACGGCATCGCATTCGCATAGCCCGGAACCGATCTTCGCGCATTTCCCCGGCGTATACGTCGGCTGCCCATCCAACTCGATGGATGCCTATGGCATGTTAAAAGCGTCGATTCGTGACGACAACCCAGTGCTCTTTACCGAGAGCATCGCCCTGTACCCGAAGCCGGGTCCCATGCCCGATGAAGACAATACCGACTTTCTCGTCCCCATCGGCAAAGGCGACATCAAACGCGAAGGCGACCATGTTACCCTGGTGGCTTATGCGCGCGGCGTCGACTGGGCTTTGCAAGCGGCGCGCCAACTGGCAAAAGACGGCGTCGAAGCGGAAGTGATTGATTTGCGCTGGCTGCGCCCCTTGGATATGGAATTGGTTTACAGCAGCTTCAAGAAGACCAATCGCTGCGTCATCGTCGAAGAATCGCTGCCCATGTACAGTTTCGGCAGCGAGATCGCCGCGCTCTTGCAAGAAAACATGTTTGATTATATGGACGCGCCGATTAAGCGCGTTGCGGCGGAAGATGTTCCCCTGCCCTATTCCAAAGAACTTGAGCTGCTGGCGCTGCCAAACGCCCAAAAAGTCCTGGACGCGGTCAAGGAGATTGTGTAGATGGCTTACGAATTGAAACTTGCGACCGATGGCTTGCTGATAAACTGGCTGCGCGATATCGGCGACAATGTCGCCGCCAGCGATATCATCGCCGAAGTCGAAGCCGATAAAGCGACAGTCGAGATAGAAGCTGGCAGCGCCGGCACATTGCTGGAACTGCGCGCCGAAGCCGGTGACGAGATTGGCGAAGGCACCGTCATCGCGCTAATCGGGACTGCCGGCGAAGCCACCGCCACAGAATCAGATGCCGCGCCGGCGGCGGGCGGGTCCACAACTGCGGAATCCGCCCCCGAAAGCAATGGCAAGTCCATGCGCGCCGACGGGCGTATCAAAGCGTCGCCATTGGCGCGGCGCATGGCAGCCGATAAGGGCATTGATCTCAGCCGTGTGCAAGGAACAGGACCCGGCGGCCGCATCGTCAAATTCGATATCGAGAACTTCGCCGAAAAACCGCAGCTGCCGCCTATGCCATCTCGACCGGCAGCCCCAGCCGCGGGCAGCCAGCCGACCTGGGGCAAGCTGCCCGAAGAGCATGTCGAAGTCTTGCCCTTGTCGCGCATGCGCCGCGCTATCGCCGATGGCACCATCCGCAGCAAGAGCAATACGCCACATTTCTATGTAACGGTTGAAGCCGATGTCGAGCCGCTGCTGGACCTGCGCAAAGAGATTAACAGCGCCTTGGCGCATGACGGCATCAAAATCAGCGTCAATGACATGATGATCAAGGCTTTGGCGCTGTGCCTGCGCGCATTCCCCAACCTCAATACGCATTATTACGGCGACCGCTTGGTCCTGCACCAGCGCGTCAATATCGGCATTGCGGTGGCTCTGCCCGACAACGGCTTGCTGAATGTCGTTTGTCACGATGCCGACAGCGTATCCTTGCGCGAGATGGCGGTCCAAAACAAGGCGATGTACGAGCGGGCGCGCGCCGGCAAAATCAAGCCGGATGACATCCGCGGGGCAACCTTCACCATCAGCAATATGGGTCCCTTCAATGTCAAAGATTTCTCCGCCATCATCAGTTCGCCAGAAGCGGGCATCCTGGCGGTTTCTTCGGCGCGGCGCGTGCCGATTGTCTTGGACAATGGCGGGCTGGGCGTTGGAACGCGCATGAACATGACGCTGAGCGTCGACCATCGCGTCAGCAACGGTGCCGAAGGCGCGCAATTCATGAATCACCTGCGCGGCTTGGTGGAGCATCCGCTGCGGATGCTGGATTTGAGCGGGGTGTAGGGAAGCTTGAGAGGTGGAAATATGGCAGAAAAAGACACCTATATTAAGTTATTAGAAGAATCCGACGAACACATCGGAAATAGCCACTTTAGAGAGGCTATTCGAAGCGCAGGACTGGGCATAGAGTTATTACTTAAAGATCTCTTGGACGAGTTATGTAAGGACATGGAATCCGTGGACAGGTCGCGCGCCAAAAACCTGAAAGGAGCGTGTCACAAACTTAGACAAAAGTATAATAACAAGATTCCGTTTGGCGTGCTGGTAAAGACTTATCAAGAGAAAAATATCTTCCGCCAATTAACAGAGATTTCTGGCTTTGAATTCACATCATTCACAACTGCGACGCTGTATTCAACGCAGAATATCCGCAACGAGGCTACTCACTCCCGTGAAGAGCAAAATAAGTCAAACGCCAGGATTGTACGCGACCGATTCAAGCGAATGCTAATTCAGTCAGCGCGATTGCCGGATGATTGGACTTCTGAACAAGAGAAGAAGGCAGCTACGACAGACGAGCCAGAGAGTGAAAAAACGCCAGTAGAAAACCTTGCCTCAGACTGGCGAGAAAAGTGGTCGCAACTGATTGATGAATGGCTCACAGAGACTGATCAATCGCTGGACAAAGTGCTTGTTGGCTCGCTAATGGATTTTCTGATGCTCGTTACTGGATTAATCTCCGATCAACGGGTGTCGGCGGTGTACCGACCACAGCTGTTGCTAGCAGTAAATTACGTAATACTTTCAGCTGATCTCATTCCCGAAAATAAAGACAATGTATACGCACTTAGAGATGATGTAGCTGTTTTAGTCTTTACATTACAGTGGCTATTACATAATACCGAGATTTCGGAAGAAGTAATGCTTGATCACTGGGTACAAACTGGCGACCCGGTCGAGGCTATCCATTATATGGCGCAACACATTCGCACTAGCCACGATTCGTTATTCGATGACGAGGTGTGGGCAACAATCCAACCTGTCGCCGAGCATGGACCTGAAGCTCTGTGGAACAATTCAAAGATTGGTCAAGCGCCTAAAAAGGATGCCTTGGAGAATGTCTACCAGTTGATAGGCGAAATCGAGGGGGCTACTGATTGGGAAAATAAGTGGAGAGTTCGAATAATTGAATGGGTTAAGAGTAGCAGGAATTCCGGTATCGCTGATTTGGTGATGCTCGCACCGGATCTCCTCGCGCTAGTCAAACGACTACTTGAAGACAACCGCGTAGCCGCTGAGGCAAAGCCGCGACTGCTGGCAGCTGTTACCTATGTCATAACGCCGTGGGACTTAATCCCCGAAGCACTGGTAGGTGTAGTTGGTTTGACTGACGACGTAGGCGCATTAGTGTTAATTTCATTATGGCTATCTCGGAATTACCAAATTGATGAAGCTATTTTGCGGGAACATTGGACCCGAGCAAGTAACCCGATGGACGTATTGCAAAATCTCTACACTAGACTGTTAAAGACAGATAGCGTTTTTGGACAACACAGCGGCGTCTGGAATCAGCTTCTCGAACGCTTTTCACTTGATGAAGGCAATGAAATTACATTCGTAGATAGGGTTCGTCTCATCCTGCGGAGATCGCGTCCATAACAATCATTGAGACGTTGTAATGCCCAAGCGCGTCTTATTTGTCGCCTCCCTGCACCACCCCGAACAACTGCAAGCGGAAGGCCGCAGCGCCGACGCAAGCGCGCCGACCCAGCTCTTCCCCAGCAGCATGGGACAACATTTCTGGGAGCGCGCCATGCGCGCGGCCGGCTACGAACTCGCTGTCTTCTGGCGCAATCTGCCCGGTTACGGTCCGCGCGACATCGCCAAGCTGCGTACCGATGTCTTCCGCGAGCGTCTGACGCCGGGCAAAATCGCGACCGGGCTGCTGCGGCGGCTGCCGCCGCGGCTCAATCCCGATTATCAGCGGCGCAATCACCTGCTCATCGAACACGCGCGCGGCTTCCGCCCCGATATCATCTGGTTATCCGGCGACAACCGCGAGATTCTCCCGCAAACGCTGCAAGCGCTCAAGCGCGAACACGGCTGCCAGATCATCTATGTAAGCGGCGTATCGCCTATCGTCTTCTCGCATGCCAACGAGCGCGCCGCCGCCCGACTCTACGACCTGGCGCTTGTCAACGACTTTTATCATGGCATGCAATGGCTGGAGCTGGGCGCGCGGCGCGTGGAATGCCTGCCCTACGTCGCCATTGACCCGGCTTTTCATTTTCCGCAGCCAGTAACCGATGTGCCCAAGGAATACCTCTGCGATATCGGATTTGTCGGCACGCTGGTGCCGCAGTCGCTTTATAGCGAGCGGGTGGCGGCGCTGGAAAGCCTGCGCGATTTCGACCTGGGCATCTGGAGCATGCACGACCTGCCGGAGTCGCTGCGGCCGTTCCTGCGTGGTCGCGCGCTGGGGCGGGATATGCTGCGTGTGCTGTCCTCGGTGAAAATCAGCCTCAATCCCCATGGCGATTTCATGCGCTATGGCGGCAATATGCGCCTCTTCGAGACCGCCGCCATCGGCGCATTTCAGCTTGTCGACGATAGACCCGGCGTCAGCGAGTGGTTCAGCGTCGGCGCGCATCTGGCGACTTATCGTGACTTAGACGACCTGCGCGAGAAAGTTGCCTATTATCTTGCGCACGACGCGGAGCGCCAGCGCATGGCGGCGGCGGCGCGGGCGCATGTGCTGGCGCGGCATCGTTACGATCAGCGGCTAGCGCGGGTGGAGGAGTTGTTGGGGGAATGAAACCCCCATAATTTAGGGCTGAATAATTTCTGCGAATATTGTAATTCTTGGTTTATCGGCAAATGGTTCGTAGGGGAGGCTTAGAATGATAGTCATTCCAGCGCTAGGCATCATCATTCAACAAGTTGCACAAGCAGCCGCTATTGGTGGACTTATCGGTGGATTAGTTGGCGGTGGAGCGGGAGCTGTTTCAAGCATCCGCGAACAAGGTGAAATCAATCTAGAAGTCGCAGTAAATTTCATTCAAGGTGCGGAGAAAGGCGCTACTGGGGGCGCTTTGGGCGGAGCAGGGGTTGCGGCGGTTGGCGTTGTGCTGGCTCCAACCATTCCAATTGCTGGCATATTAACGGGAGTTCAAGCGCCGGTCGCAGTCGTTGACGATGTGGTGGTTCCGCTGGCTGGCACGCTTGACGATGTGGCGAAATCGACTGTTGGGAATATCGACGATGCGGCGGCAGTGGCGAAAAGCGCCGTTGTTGTAGACGACGCAGCCAGCTCGTTCTTGGGGCGTGCAAGGCTAAAGCTCCATGCAGTCGATGACGCAGTTCGCCCGGCAATCAATGCGGTTGATGACGCAGTTCGCCCTGCGCTGAACAAAGTCGGAAATTCAGCAAAGTCCGTTGGCGGATCTATCACATCCAGAATCAATTGGGCGAGAAACACATGGAACGCCCGCTTCTTTAACAGACTCCCTAATACTTCACCCACTGAAAGATATGTATATGTAATGGACGACGCAGCAAATGGCGTACAAAAGATCGGAATGACAACGAAGAAACCTTCAATTCGTCTCACGCAAGTTACGAAAGACGCAAAAAGCAAGCTGGATTATGTTTGCATCATTCGCACGGATAAGAATTCAGGGCTGGAGGGACTTTTGCATGGTAAGTTCGCCAGTCAGAAGACACCACATCCTACACCGAATTACAGTAGCACAGAGTGGTTCGTTTTAAGCGCCGCCCAAGTCGCAGCCGCTTGCAGCCACTAAGCGACAAGCGCTAAAATGGGACCCACTAGGGTCCCACCTCGAATTGCAATCAGGCAAAGGTATAAACGAACTTGCGCGCCACCGTGTTTATCACCCTCACAAGCGCCATACTCGGCGCAATCGCGGGCCACCTGCTCACCGGCGGACTGCCCGAAGGCGCGATCACTGGCGCGCTTCTCGGTGGCAGCGCGGGCTTGATAATCGCCATTCGCCGCGCCAGCGGCGGGTCCGCGCCCGCCTTTGAATTCGAAGCGGCTGGCATCCACGACGACAACCTCATCACCATTGCCCGCCGCAACTTGGTCCGCGATGCCTATCGCGATTCCTACAACCTGCGCGAGCGCGACGCCAAGCGTCGCTATGACGAAAGCGCCGCGGAAAGTAAGCGCGCGTGGCATTCCGGCAATTAATTCGGACATTCGCTGTCGCGGGCGCAATCTGCATCGGTGCGGCGCTTCTCGGCACCTTGGCGGGCGGCGTCCTGGCGGGGCAAATAGGCGCGGTAACCGGGCTGATTGCTGGCGCTGTTTTTGGCTTGGCGCTCGGCATCCGCTACAGCATGGATATGGTCGAAATTGCGGTTGCGCAACGCGCCTGGCAAGACGCCAATTCATTGCAGCGGCTCCCGCAAGAATGCCGCGCCCGCCAAGCGCAATGCAAGGCATCACCTAGCCGCTCGTACTTGCGCGACAAACGCGGCGAAATCTGGACCGAAGTCCTAGCCAAACGCCCCCAGCGCTTGACCCAGCCGCCATATACGCGTTTTACCAGCCAGCGTCACCACGATTTAGACCTTGCCGATATCGGCATCACGCGCAAACGCAAGCCCAAGCGCAAGTAGGACTATCGCGCCAAGCAGCGGTCTTGTCTGCATAGAAATTGGGAGTGCGATGAGTGGGCAACGGGCGATGCAGAGGGAGGTGCAGTGGAAGGTGCAACGAAAGGCGCAGAAGTGGGCACAGCGACACAGCCCCCGCGTGGGGGAACCGCAGCGACTATCTGACGCTATTCAGCGACGCGGAATCTGCCCAGTTCGATTGTGCTGTCTTGCGCCCCAGCCACATTGGTCAGCACATCATAGCGCACCATATCCGGCAGCGCGTACCAACCGGTCAAGACGCGGTATTCGCCCGGCTCGAAGCCGCTTACATCCAGCCGCACCGTTTCCAAATAATCCGAGCCAGCCTGCGCCGCGCCAAAGGGAATATCATCCTGCCGCATGAGGACACGCTGCTCGTTTAAGACGTGAATAAAGCGCTGGTCATTAAGCGACCGTGGCGCATCGAAGCTCCACCAAAGATGAATGACCAGTTCTTCCTGGATATTGCCCGGCATGTGATAGCCCGACAGCTCGATGCCGCCGGCGACGCGAATCGGGTCATATATCGCGCCATCGGTCAACTGCTCAATCCGGACATCAGCAATCGTTACGTCGTGGCAGAGCAGCACCGGCGAATCAACTCGATCCGGGCAAGGCGGATCCAGCGCGATGCGCAGTGTATTGTAGCCCCGGCGCGCAATTGGCAAGGGAATGGACATCTCGGTCGCGCCGACAACGTTCACAGCTTGCAGCGGGATGTCATTAAGCGTGAGATTGACACGGCGGTTCACCGCGGATAAATTCGCGCGGAATGTCAGCCAGCCTGGCCGCGCCTTATAGGTATAAACGTTGTGCGAGCCCGCGTCCGAAACGACAGAATATATGGGGTCTTGGCTCGAGCCGCGGCGCAAAGAGCGCGACAAAAACACCGCAAATCGCTCGTCTTCATAGATTGGCTCGCCCAGACGTTCCAGCGCGAGTGGATAAAGCGTATTGAATTGCCCGCTTTCCAGGGCGCGCGCCTTATTGATTATCACCGCGTCAGCGCGCGCCTCCGCCAAAACCAAGGGATGAAAGCTGGCAAGCAGTTCCAGCCTGGCTGGGTCCACTGGCGTAACACGCGTTTCTTGCCCGGCGACTAGCGGTTTTCTGTGCGCGGTTTGCAGGTACATCGCTTCCTTAACTGACAGCAAATGATCGTGCGGCGCGTTGTAAACGGCGCGGATGTCGCTGCGTTTGGCTAAGTCGTCTATGCCTTGCGGGATAAGCGCTGGCACACTGGGGAATACCGCAAACAATTGATAGTCGTGGAAGATGAGCAAAGCCAGCGCCAGCGCCATGCCATGGCGCACTTTTGCGCTGCGCCGCTGGAACAATGGGCTCGCCCAAAGTATCAACATGCCCCAGCCTGCCATCATCGACAGCGCGACTGCAAACAGGAACATGAATCGCCCCGGGGTGCGCGCCAGCTCCACAAATGGGAGATTCATCAGAAAAGCGTAGGGTAGCGGAATCACGGTGCTGTAACCGGCAACCGACACGGAAACCGCTTCATCAAGAATCTTGAGCACCGGACCCAAAGCCAATAGCCAGGCGGCAAGCGCCACCAGCAGCCACCAATGTGTCTGACGCCGGAAAAGCAAGCCGATAAGCGCCAGCAGCCCGCCGATGAGGCCCAGGTAGCTAGCGCCTTCGCCCAAGTTCGTGCCGAGTACGTGGCTGGAATGAGGCGCGATGTCGCGCCAGAAGGGATTCTCGAATGAAGGCGTAAGCAGACCAAGCAAATCGATGCTGTAACGCACGTAGCCGCCCGCTTCGCTATAATGTGGCGATTGCAGCGTCTTTTCGATAACGGGGCTCAGGAATCCAATTAAGAGGATTGTCCCGACCAGCGCCACCGAAAGCGCGCGCGTCGCGCCCACATAGTCCCTACGGTATAGACGCGCCAGGGTAAATAGCGCGAATAGCGGCACGTGAAAATACAAGAATTGCAAACTGTGGCCCATCGCCGACAAGAGGAAGAAGATCAGCGCCAGCGCAAACCAGCGCTTATGCCCGGAATCAACGTATTTGAACAGGCACAAGAGCAGGATGGGCACGGGCCATTGCACAATCAAGCCGGCATGGCCGTCGAACAGATGCCCCTGCATCAAGGGGAAGACCATATAGATTAGTCCCGCTATCCAGGCTGGTACCAGCCGCCTGCGGGAAATCCTTTGGCGCGCGAAGTAGTACATCGCCCAACCGTTTAAGGTCAGGGTGATGAGAATGCCCAAGTTGTAAGCGAATGCCAGCGGCGTAAAGAAGGCGAAGAGCCACATCGGGAAGAACTGCAACGGGTTCGCCCAGAGAACTACGCTAGGGAAGCCATCAGGGTAAGCCAGCAGCGATTGATAAAAAATATCATCGCCGCTTTCCAAGGCTGTCTTGAACCACCAGACATGGCGCGCCATTTCATAGACGTCACTCGTCCCGCCACCCACAAAACGCGTCGAGAAGGAGCCGAGCACAGATGAGATGAGGTACAAGGCGACAAGCAAATAAGCGCCGAGCGCCAATGTATGCTGGCTGCGCATCAGTCGCGTCACGGGTAATCCCTCAATCCCTCAATTTTGGCTCAACATTTCTTTATCACATTTTATCATCAGCTAGCCGAAATTGTCGGCGATTGCGCGTCGGATGCCGCGCAATCGCAGCAGAATGTCTTAAACACCATGCGCAGCGAGATTTAGCCCATCTTCCAAGGAAAAAGGCGCTAATGCCGGGGCGACATGACTGCTGCGCCTATGGGGCGTGCGCACAGCCCGCCGACGCAGCAGTCATGTCGCCCGAAATCTATACGCAGCAAACCTGGCAACCAGCTTATTCGCCCTGCAAATCCCATGATATAAGTGGCATTTGACATAAATTGATTATGGCGCGCTCGCTCCGCTGTCGGGCGCATGGTCCTCGCAAACGCGCTCCGCGGACAGCATAATACGCGTAAGCCGCGTACGATAAATGCGATAGCTTCGCTGGTGTTCAAATTGCATAAAGATGTCCTTTGTTACAGCGAGCCTTTGATCGGCTACCTGAATCAGATAGCTATCGCGTTGACGTCCACGCCGCAGCACCCGCTCGACACTGCCGACAAGCGCCTCGACACCAGGCGAGCCATCAGAACGAAGTACGCTGTCCAGTCGCATGAAGCCGCGGCCCAGATAGCCGACCAGCAGCGCGTTGAGCAGGATTAAGCCCAAACCCGCAATCAGCAAGACCGCGTTATTTTCATATTCAGCCTGCCCGAAATAGATCAAAGCGGTGGATGCGAGAACAAGTGCCAAAAAGACCAGCGCGCCGATAAGCGCCGAGCGAACCTGCGCCCGTCGCAAGCGCTTGATTTGCTCAATTGATAACTGGCCCTGTCTGTTGGCGCTTAAGTCGGCTTCAGTGAAATTGAGGGCGGCGCGCAAACCTTCCGCGGACGCTGTCATGGCGTTGCAGAAGGCGGACTGTCGCGGCTATCGTCATCGCGGCCAGAGGCTGTTTCCATGCCTTGCGCTGGCGGTTTTGCCATATCAATTGGCGAATCAAGTGGCAATTCTCGCCCCGGTCCCGCGGCGCTGGGCGCGTCTTCGATATATATCGAGCGGCTTGGGAAGGCGAAGCTGATGCCGAGCCGCTCGACAATGCCCATAATCTCCAGCAGCAGTGCCTCTTTGAGCGCGGTAAATTCCCGCCAATCAGTCAGCAGCACTTGGCAAATGACGCGCACATCAAGTGAGCTGGAATTGAAATCGACAAAGTGGACGATGACCGATTCGGTATCGACATCCTCGGTATTTTGCAGCAGCTCGCGGACGGCTTCGGTAAGCGCCCGCAGTTGCCCCGAAGTGCTGCTGTATGTGAAAGTCAAGGTTAGATCCAAGCGGCGTTTTTCCATGCGCGACAAGTTCATGACGATAGCGTTTGTCAATAGATTGTTGGGAACCGTGACCAGCACCTGGTCTAACTGACGTATGCGCGTCGAGCGCATGCCCACTTGTTCAACAATGCCGGTCACACTGGGAGTCCGGACAAAGTCGCCGACTTTGAAGGGATTGTCGCTGACGATGGCGGCGAAGCCAAAGAGGTTGCCGACTGTGTCTTGTGATGCCAAAGATATGCCAATGCCAACAATGCCCAAGGACGCGATCAACGCGGCGACGTCAAAGTGCAGTTCTTGCAGAATAAATATCGCGCCCAAGGCGATGATGATGTATTTGACAACTGTGTTCAAAAAAGGCAGCAAGCGATCGGGGATGGTCAAGCCAGACACTTGCCTGAAGAAAGCCGGATGCAAAGAGACGACTTCAGACATTCGGATAAGCGCCAAGAAGACAGCGCCCACTATCAGCGATCGCCCGACCGATTCCGCGATCTGTTGTACTTCTTGCCCAAGCTGAAACAGATTAACGGTGATGATGATTCCCAAACCGACAACAGCGATGCGTATCGGCGTCAGACTTTGTTCGATCAGCTCGTCGTCGACTTGACCGCGCGAGCGCCGCGCCATCATGCGCAATGGCCGCAACAAAATCCAGGACAAGACCCAGCGCAAGACAACGATTATCAAAATGCAGATGCCGAGCAATATGAGGTAGAGGATAAGCTCCCGCAGCAATGGCGGCTGATCTTGTAGAAAAGGCAACTGCGCGAGCAAATCCATCTATTGCTCAATTCTCATTTTTTCATCGAAGAAGCACCATATATTTTGCCGCAGTCATGGGGGAGTTTCAAGCCCGCCGACACAGCCTTCGTGCTTAAATTCAGTCAGACTATGCTGAATTTGAGGAAGCGAATTATGGGGAGATTGCCCTGACCAAGCAAGTCGCACCCTAGCAAATTGTAATTTGTAGGGATATGGCTGTGAATTTCGGCAGAAATGGCTACGCTAGCCAGCCTAGCCGAATTAGCGGGCGAGCGGCGCTAAACTTGGAAGCCGTTGCGGAAATAGACAATTTTGCGCTCATAGCCTTCGACATAGCGCATCAATCTGCTTTCCAGTTCGTCCCATTCGTCGCTGAGGAATAACTGCCGCAAGACCTCCGCGTTTTCGGTAACAAATTCGAGCTTGCGCATGGGGTAATCACCATAGGCGACGTGCCAAACCATGTGCATGTAAACGCCAAGTTCCTGGATGGCAGGCACAAAGCTGCTTAACATGTAGCGGTAGTATTGGGCTTGTTTGTCAGGTCTGATATTATAGAATAGAATTAGCTTGTATCTGGGTCGGATGTGTTGGGATGATTGCATAAGTTCTTGAGGGTTGTTGAAGTAAAGTATTGTTTAACTTTAGCACAGTTTTCCCCAAAGTGGTAATCGGATTGTTGCCTAGCCTGTTACCGTATCTGATTTTGACCCAGTAAGGTTGCGTTGAAAAGGGATGCAATAGATGCAGGAATTGCAAGGGGCGATTGACGATTTACGCCGTCGAGCTCGCCGCGCTACCGACCCGCATGCCTTGACTGAGCTTGAACAAGAAGCTCGCGACCTGTTGACGGAAGCCAAAAACACCCCGCTCGAAGCGACCGCGCAGACGCTCTTTTCCGAAATCGCCGGCAGCAGCCAGAGCCGCTCGCAAAGCAATTTCGCGGCCATCCGCGGGCTGGTGCGCCGCGCCCGCATCCGCATTGAGATTGCCGGCGACGATGACGATGTCGACGAAGCCATTGATATTCTGGCTGAGGCTTTGCAGCTGGACCCCGGCAATGCTGACGCCATTAACTTGCTGCGGCAAGCGAGCAGGCATAGCGCCCAAGCAAGACAGCGCGTGCAGGAATTATTCGCGCGGCATGATATATCATCCCCAGCGCCGTCCCAAGCGCCGTCCCAAGAAAAAGCCCCAACCCGACATTCAAAGCTTGATCCGCCACGGGAGCCACCCGCCGCGCCCGGCTATTCATCCCCCAGGGCAGCGGCGCAGCCCGCCGCGCCCGCCAGCCGCCCAATGGAAGAACTGAGCGCCCAATCGAGCGCGTCGCTGGACGACTTGCTTTCGCGCTTGACCGAATACTACTATTCGGGCGAATACCAACAGACGATAGATGTCGCCAACCGCATCCTCGCGATTCGGTCAAATAACCCTACCGCCTTGGAATATCGGGAAAAGTCGGAAGACAACTTAATCCGCGGCATCGTGCCCGATCACCGGATCCCCTTCGAGGCGCGCGTCGCTTATAACCGCGCCAACTCGCTGGTGCGCGCCGGCAACTATGAACAAGCCTCGGGCTTGTACCGCGAGGCGCGTGAACTTGCGGAGCGCGACGGCATCCTGACTTGGAAGGACGTCGAGCAGGCGCTGCTGGATATACAAGACTTGGCGCTAGCGCGCGAGCTGCTGGCGGATGGCGACCGCTTGATGGCGAATGACAGTTTTTCCGAAGCCTTGCGCAAGTACGAAGGCGCGCTGCGCGTGGTGCCCAACGATCCACAGGCTGAGGAACGCTTGGAAATGGTGCGGCGGGTACAGCGCGACGTCGACCAAATATCAGTCAATATGAACACGATCGGCGGCACGCTCGAGGAGCAGGTCGCGCAGATTGGCAGCGTCCGCGCCTTGCTATCGCACGGGCGGCAATTGCTGCCCAACAGCCCGCGACTGGCGCAGATGCAGCACGAATTGGATACCAAGCTAGCCGCGATTCGCAGCCAAGTCAGCGATCAAGCCCAGCTGACCATGAACCACGCAAATAACGCGACCACGCTCGACGAACGCATCCTGCTCATGAACGCCGCGATTAAGCTGGTTGAGCTGGGTCTGGAGCTAGACCCCACCGACTCCGCGTTTTCCGAATTGCTGATGCGGTCGCGCAACTTGCAAGCCGACAGCAGCCGCGCGCAGCAAGTCATCAAGCGGGCGCAGTCGCTGGTCACGCAGAACTTCGACGCCGAACTGGCGCAGGCGCGGCAAATGCTGGCAGAGCTTGTGGGTGAATATGCGCAAGACGAACGCTATCGCAGCACGGTGAACGATCTTTTCACACGCTACCTGGAGCGCGCGGACGAAGCGCTGCAAGAAGGCAATATGCGCGACGCCAGGACCTGGCTAGAGGCAATGCGCGAGGAGCCCTTCCGCATTTTGGGGCGGCGCACCGATCTTTCTCGCATAGAAGCCGTGATACGCCGACATCGTAACCGGGGCCGCGTCGTCACGCTGTTTGTGATTATTATTCTGCTGGCAATGAGCAGCGTTACCGCCGCGATGACAAGGAACCAGTGGGAGCCAATCCTCTTCCCCACACCGACGCCTACCCCAACCGCGACCAACACGCCAACCGCGACATTTACGCCGACCATCACGCCGACGCCGACGGACACCTTCACGCCGACCTACACGCCAACGGCAACCAACACGCCAACGGCTACGCCGACGCCAACGGAGACCTACACGCCGACGCATACCCATACGCCGACCTATACGCCGACCAATACCTTCACGCCGAGCGTAACGCCAACAGCGACCAATACGGCGACCGCGACCAATACGCCGACCATCACGCCGACGCCGCCGGAATTATGCCGCGCCGTTGTATTGGGACAGAACGGAATCAACTTGCGCTGGCGGCCCAAGCGCTCATCCGAGCAGGTCGCCCGCATCCCACCCGCGACCATCGTGCCGATTTTGCAGCAGCAGCGGGAAGAGGGAACAGTGAATGGACCCATCTGGTATTACGTTCGCGTTCGGATTGTCGACAGCGAATTGACCGGCTGGATCCGCAATGACACGGTGACACCGATTACTGGCTCGGCCTGCCCGGCGCTGCCCTAGGCGCAGCGCAATCGCGCCAGATTAATTCAAGCAGCGCGGGGCGCGAAGGTTCAGGTACACGCCGCAGACATTGCCTGCCCCCGAATGCTACCAGGAAGTGTAGCCGCCGTCGACAACCAGATTCGTGCCGGTCGCGAATTTCGCGGCGGGCGCTGCCAAATAATAGATGGCGTTGGCGATATCTTCCGGCTGGCCGATGCGCCCCATTGGCGTCATTTCGTGCCAAGTCGCCTTCCATTCCGCATTGCTGAGGGCGGGCACAGTCATATCAGTGCCGATATAGCCGGGCGACACACAGTTCACGCGGACGCCGCGGTCTGCCCATTCCGCCGCCAGCGACTTGGTCAAGAGGATGACGCCAGCTTTTGCCGCATTGTAATGCGCCTGCGGCTGCGGCTTATTCACTATCATGCCCGACATAGACGCCAAGTTGACTATCACGCCGCTGCCACGCTCCAGCATGTGCCTGCCCAAAGCCCGACAGCACCAGAATACGCCATTGAGATTGACGTTCATCATATTGAGCCAATCTTCGTCGCTGCATTCCTCCGCGGCGACCGCCTGGGCGATGCCGGCATTGCAGACCAATATATCGATTTGCGGGAATGCCGACAAAGCCGCCGCCGCCATCGCGTTGACACTGGCTGGCGATCGCACATCAACCTCGATGAACATCGACTTGCGCCCCATGGATTCAATTTCCGCCGCGGCGGCTCTGCCGTTTTCGGCGATGTATTCGGCGACGATGACATCCGCGCCCGCACCGGCGAAAACCCGCGCCGTCGCCAAGCCAATGCCGCGCCCCGCGCCGGTAATCAGCGCCGTTTGACCACTCAAGTCGAAGTCCGGATTACTCATGACGGTTCTCTTCCTGTTAACTGTTTAAGATCGATTCCGCGCGACAATACCACAGCAAGGCAAGCCATCGCAAGAGAAATTGACATCGCGCCCAGGGCAATCGCGGTAAATTATTCTCGCGCAGACCAAAATCAATATAATACGGCAGGGACGGCCACGCTGGGTGCGCGCCAGCACTGACCGCAGGCACTAATTTAATTAGCCGCGTCGCCCAAGCGCCAAGAAGGCAGGTTAATTTGAGTAGAACCAAGTTAAGGATGCAAAATTTGCGAAACATTCCAACTTCATTGTCGAGCCACCCTTCCCTGATGATTCGGGGAAGGGCTGGGGATGGGGTAGAAAAGCGGCGATTCTCGTATTTTCATTACTTTCTTGGTTCTGCTTGTGTGAGCGCGCTAGGCATAAGCGCCGCCGCCGAGCCTGCTGTTCATCCGATTCGATTCGCGCTAGCCGCCGATGTGATACATCTCGACCTTTTTCCGCTGGTCGCGCATCTCGTCGGTCAAGGAGCTGCGGATTTCGGAATAGCGGTCAATGCGCGCGCCCCATATTCGCCGGACGATTGCTTCCAGCTCCGCGTCAGTGGCACCCATGCGCATGGGGTCACGCAAGTCGCTGCCTTCTGTGGCGAACAGGCAAGTGAATATCTGCCCCTCCGGCGAGAGCCTCATGCGCGTGCAGGAGCCGCAAAAGGGCTGCGTTACCGAGCATATCAAACCAATTTCGCCCTCACCGTCAGCATAGCGGTAGCGGCGCGCAACCTCGCCAAAATAATTGCTGGCGATGGGTTCCAGGGGCATCGCGGCATGGACGCGCTCGACTATCTCGCGCGCTGGCACAACCTCGTCCATCTTCCAGCCATTCTTATTGCCAACATCCATATACTCGATAAAACGCAGTATATGCCCGCGCGCCTTGAAAAAGCGCGCCAGGTCAACAAGGGTATGATCGTTCACGCCGCGCTGCACGACGGCGTTTATCTTCAGCGGGCTAAAGCCGGCTGCTTCCGCCGCGAAGATGCCAGCCAGCACCTTGTCCACGCCGGCGCGTCCGCCATTCATTTTGCGGAAGATCGCGTCATCCAGCGTATCCAAGCTGATGGTCAGGCGCTTCAAGCCGGCTGCTTTCAATGCCTCAATCTTCTGCGGCAGCAGGAAAGCGTTCGTAGTCATTGCCAGGTCATCAACGCCGTCCAGCGCGTCGAGCATAGCAACCAGGCGCTCTATATCTTGACGCAGCAGAGGCTCGCCGCCGGTCAGGCGGATTTTCACCGCGCCCAATCTGACGATAATACGGGTCAAGCGCGTAATTTCTTCAAATGTCAGCAACTGCGGCTTGGGCAAGAACTGATAACGTTCGCCGAAGATATCCGCGGGCATGCAATAAGGACAGCGGAAATTGCAGCGGTCGGTGACAGAAATGCGCAAGTCGCGCAGCGGTCGGTCGAATTGGTCGGCTAGAGTCATCTGGAGCGGTCGTTTTCGCTGATTGGCTCATTAGTGTATAAACAGGCGCGCATTTGCGCAAGCCTGCGCGTTCATCCGCGAGATTCTCGGCAGAGATGCCGAGGGGCGCATAGGTCGCGTAGGTCGCGTAGGTCGCGTAGACACTGACCTTCGACACTGACCTTCGACACTGACCGCCGACACTGACCTTCGACACTGACCACCGACACTGACCGCCGACACTGACCTTTATCACCGAGATGTATCCGCAAATATGCCAAAAAGGACGCATGTAAGGACGATTGACGCGCGCTGGCGCAGGGCTGCGTCGGCTGCGACGGCTGCGACGGCGGACAGCCACAAGCCTGACCATTGCCCTTGGCGGCATGACTGGCTAAGCTAGCTAAGCTGTCCATAGCAAATCGGGGTGAGCGATGACAAGCATTCGATGCAATTCTTGCGGTGAACCCGCTGCGGCGCTTGCCTGGCGTTGCGCTGGCTGCGGCGGGTCGCTGGATCTGCTGGGCCTGCCAGCATTCGACCCCGCGCAAATCAAGAGCGATGACTATTCCCTGTGGCGCTATGCGGCGATGCTGCCGGTACAAAAGCGCTTCAGCCTGGGCGAAGGCATGACTGCCCTAGCGGCGCTCGAGCTGGATGGCGCTGCGGTTTACGCCAAACTTGACTATCTGAACCCAACCGGGTCATACAAAGACCGCGGCACGACAACGATGTTGAATCACATCGCCGGCTATGACGTGCCTGAAGTCATCGACAATTCATCGGGCAATGCCGGTGCCTCAATCGCCGCCTATGCCAGCCTGGCTGGCATCGCCGCCCGCATCTATGTGCCAGCCGCCACAGCCGTCGCGAGCAAGAAACGATTGATCCGCCAGTTTGGCGGCACCATCGTTGAATCGCAGCAGCCGGTCGCCGATGTCTATGCCGCAGCGGATTCCAGCACTTACGCCAGCCACGCCTGGAGCCCTTGGTTCGCGCTGGGGCAGATGACGGCCGCATGGGAAACCTGGGAGCAGTTGGGCAGGCGCGCGCCGGCTGCCATCGCCGCCCCCATTGGACACGGCGGCTTATTCCTCGGCTTCTATCGCGGCTTCCGCGCGCTCTTGGATGCGGGCTTGATAGGCTCAATGCCGCGCATGATCGCTGTGCAATCTAGCGGCGTCGACCCCATCGTACAAGGTTGGGAACAAGGACTGGCATCGCCGCCGGCGGTCAGCGCGGGACCCAGCGTAGCCGACGGCATCCTGGTTGATGCGCCCGTGCGCGGCGAACAGATTCTCGCCGCCTTGTACGAGACCGACGGCTTTGCCCTGCGTGTTGACAATAAAGCGATCAAGACCGCGCAAGCGCGTCTGGCTAGAAAAGGACTGCTCGTCGAAATGACCAGCGCCGTCGTGGCCGCCGCCCTGCCGCAGATTCGCCGCAGGACCGCTACCGACGCTGCTGTTGTACTGGCATTGACCGGCAACGGGCTGAAGGACCTGGCATAAACCCAAGCACATCGACGCAGTACTGCCCGCCGACACTGCGGGTCAGTCGCCCACCGGTAATAGCCCCGCATTTTGCGCAAATATGTCAGCATCGGACAAGCCTTTCAGCCGACTTTTTTGGCGGAAGAAGCGTTAAATCTCGGTGTCGGCGCGCCCCTCGGCGCTTAGAATAAGCTGGCGCGGCTGCTCGGTCCTATGAAAAAAAATGCCGCGATTGCCTTGACTCCCTGCTGGAATCCGCATCGGCGAGGGACTTCTATTGTATAATGCGGCGACGAATGCCCGCCGATGACGAGAAGTCAGCCTATGTCTATAGATTTGTTCCGCCAGCTGCTGGAAGCGCAGCGGCTCGCGCAAGTGGAGCTCTTACAGCGGCGCGGCGTGGTTGGCGTCGCCATCGGCTTCCGCAATTATATGGAACGCGCCACGGACCAGCTGGCTGTGTCAGTGTTGGTTGAACAAAAGAAACCAGTCGAGGCGCTGCGCGAAGACGATTTGGTGCCGCAGCAAGTGAACGGCATGCGCACGGATGTCATCGAAGTCGGCCGGCTCGAGGCGCTTGTCGACCCTCGCGAGCGCTTTCGTCCGAATATCCCGACCGGTGTCAGCATCGGGCATTATATGGTTACAGCGGGTACGCTGGGCGCAGTCGTATACGACCGCAATACGGGCGAGCCATTGCTGCTTTCCAACAATCATGTGCTGGCGAACAGCAATGACGCGGTTATCGGCGACGCCATCTTGCAGCCTGGTCCCACCGACCATGGCGTCCGCCCCGACGACGTTGTCGCCAAATTGCACCGCTTCGAAAAGCTGCGTTTATTCAGCGACTTCGGTCAAGGTCCCAGTCCGCCGACCACGACGCCGCCGCTTTTCCCGGCCGGCGGCTGCGACATTGTTGAACTGTTTGTCAATGTCGGCAACGTACTGGCGAAGATCAACGGCTCCGCGAAACGCCTGGCCAGCGTCCCGGCACCAACAGCCCAGGCGGAAGGCGGTCCGATTTTCCCCAACCAAGTTGACGCGGCGCTGGCGCGCCCCAACAACCCGCAGTTGTTCCAGCCCGACATCGCCACCATCGGCAGGCCCAACGGCATCAAGAAGCCGCAGCTAGGCATGCGCATCCGAAAATTCGGGCGCACCACCGGCTATACCGAAGGCACAATTATGCTTTTGAACGCGACCGTCGATGTCGCCTATGGCGAAAACATGCAAGCGCGTTTCACGGGCCAGGTCATCACGACGCCCATGAGCCAAGGTGGCGATTCTGGTGCCTTGATAATCGATGCGGACAGCCTGCAAGCGGTTGGTTTGCTCTTCGCGGGTTCGCGCCGCGCGACCATCTTCACGCCGATGGATGTCGTACTCGACGTGATGGACGTCGATTTGTGATGTGGGTCAAGCGCAATTCAAATCGTCAATCGCCTGATAAATGAGATTGGGGACAACCGCGCGCGGCGGATGCGGCTGTTGCGACCACATTTGCGTCATCAGCAGGATGATCAGTTCTTCGCGCGGGTCAATGACAAAATAGGTGGCGGCCGCCCCCGCCCAGCCAAATTCGCCCAGCGAGCTATAGCCATTTGCCCTGCCTATATCAAGCATGACGCGGAAACCCAGCCCAAAGCCATAGCCATAGCGCTCGACGCCGATATTCAGTGGCAGAAAGGCTTGCGGCACCGCATTGGCGGTCATGCGCTTGATTGTCATCGGGCTGACGATGCGCGCGCCGTCCAACTCTCCGCCCATGAGCAGCATATTGGCGAAGCGCAGATAATCCGCTGTTGAAGAAACCAGCCCGCCGCCACCAGAAGGACACAAAGTCCGCAGTCGCACGTCACCGTTCGCGGCTTGCGCTGACGGTATCAATTGCGGCGAGTAGACATCATCCGAGCGATATATGCGCGCGAGCCGATGCGCCTTATCCGGCGGCGCGTAGAACGCTGTGTCCACCATGCCCAGCGGCGCAAAAATTGCCCGCTGCAGATAATCTTCCAGCGGCATATCGGCGATTACCTGCACCAGATAACCCAGTACATCGGTGGCGACGCCGTAGTTCCAGCCGTTGCCAGGTTGGAACTTGAGCGGCAAAGTGGCGAAATGCGCGATCAGCTGCTCAAGCGGCATATCCCGGCGGAAGAAGCCATGCGCGTCCGCCGCTTCCACAAAGAGCTTATCGGCTGGATGCGCGGGGTCGCCGCCATAAGTAAAACCCGCCATGTGCGTCAGCAGGTGGAATATGGTCATGGGCGGGTCTTGCGCCAGCAAGCGAGCGCCGCCCTCGGATAGAACTTTCATCTTGCCGATGCTTGGAATGAATTTGGCGACGGGGTCATGCAGCTGCAAGCGCCCTTCGTCGTGCAGCATCATCACAGCCAAGCTGACTATCGGCTTGGTCATGCTATAAATGCGGAAGAGGGCGTCGGCTTCCATGCGCCGACCAGCTTCGATATCCATCATGCCGGGGGTACTGTGATAAACGATTTTGCCGCGGCGCTGCGCCAGAGCGATGATGCCCGGCAGCTTGTCATCGGCGACTTCGCGCTGGAGATAGGCATCGACGCGCCGCAGCCTCGCGCTCGACATGCCTGCGTCTTCGGCTGGATGAAGGTTCATTGACTATCCCCTTTTGACTTGCGCCGCTTCAATTTTATCTTCTTTATCTTCAAGATCCGCTAAATCGGCTTAGTCAGATTAGCTATCAGGCCGCTTGCCAAAGCGCAGAGAAAACAAAGGCGCTCCCCTGTAGAGAGCGCCTTGAAGTATGCGGAATGGCTATTGGATTTAGCCGGCACTGCGCAGCTCGGGCTGCGGCGCTTCGAAGTCCGCGCCCAGGTCGGCGAAGTCATCGACGTTGAAGATGAAGGGCGAATCCGACGGCAGCAGCGCGAAGGTTACGTTATCCGACAAATTGGCGACATAGAGGTACTGAATCAGGTTGGGGTTAGCTGCGATCTGATCGCTAATCACGCGCAAAGCCTCCGCTTCCGCTTGCGCTTCGATCAAGCGGGCGTTGGCGCGGCCACGGGCTGCTTCTTCGGCCGCATCCGCTTGACCACCGGCTTCGGTCTGTACACGTTCCGCTTCGGTACGGGCGCGCTGCAGCTTCTGTTCCTCAATCTGTTTTTCTTCGATCGATTGCGCGAAGGAATCGTTGAAGTCGATCTGCCGCACCAGCAGCGAGGTCAAGGTCAAGCCCTGTTCCGACATGCGTTCGGCAACCAGGTTGGAGATTTGCCCGCCCAGCGCTTCGCGCCCCAAGCCGTAAATCGCTTCCGCCTCGAACTGCGAGACAACATCGCGCGCCACCGCGCGCACTGAGGGGCGAATGAAATCGGATTCGTAGCGGCTTTGCCAATTCAGATGAATCTGATTGACATCCTGACGACCAACGCGATAGAGCACGGTGATATCCAGCCGAATTTCCTGACCGTCGACGGTCAGCGCCTCGACCGCGTCATTGCCTTGTATCCGGCCTTCGCTGCTAATGCCGGACATGGTGTATTCCTGCTGGTCGGTCGGGTAGATGATGAATTCCTGCAAACCGGGGATGATGATCGACGTGCCGGGTGCCCGCGCCGGCTCTTCCAATTCACCGGAAAGCACGTTGACGATGACCGCCGCGCGCGCCGGTGGCACGATCAAGATGCCCGAGCTGATGATAAACAGCACGACGCCGCCGACAAAACCCACCAGCGCCAGCAGAACCCCGCCGCGCGCCGACCGGCCCTGGGAAGCCATAGTGAAGATGAAGGCGACACCGAGAATGCCAACGCCAAAAGCCAGAATGGCGACCACTTGTAAGATTGAACCAAAGTTCATGACAACTCCTTGCTAAACTGTCTTGGATAGCTAAATAGCTTACTTGAGTATAGCACAGGACGCGGCGATTCTCGCTCCCCCAATCATAGGGGCTTTCATGTGGCTTTCATAGGACTTTCATGGGGCTTTCATTTGATGATACGCGTGATTGTACGCGCCCTAATGTTAGTACGCGCCCTAGCTGAAACGGTTGCACGGTCCCGCGGGTATCCGATGATGGCGACCTTGCGACGTTCAGTGCATTTGCATCAGAGAAAATCGTGGCGCAAGTCACTTAAATTCTGTCGAATTGCTGGGGCGACGCTTGGGGGCGCGAAGGTGCTTAAGAAATACCTAATGCGATTGCTCTGCCCTAGCCCAGATTCTCGCTCAAAATACGCCCCAGCTCGCGCCGCACCAGGCTGGGCCGCTCGTCCCGCAGCAGCGGCAGGCGCGCGCGCGTCCGATGCAGCTGATTCAAGTCAATCTCCTGCGTAATGAGTGCCTCATCGAAGTACAGACCGCGCGTCATGAACTCGCCATCGGGATCGACCACCGACGAGCCGCCCCAGAAGTTCTTGCCGTCTTCGTATCCAACGCGGTTGCAATGCAGGATGTAAGCTGTGAACATGCTGCCATAGGCTTGATTGACCATCTCGACCCAGCGCGTGGACAGCGCGCGCTTGCTCGCGTTGAGGCCGCGGGTGGGGCTGGAACTGTTGAGAATCAGCATATCCGCGCCATCCAGCCAGAGCAGATAAGCCGGCGAGACATGCCAGAAATCTTCGCAGATGAGCATGCCCAGGCGTCCAAAGCGCGTATCAAAGGCGCGGACGCTGTTGCCCTGGGCGAAATAACGCGATTCGTCGAACATGGCGTAAGTCGGCAGATAAAGCTTGTGATGCAGGTGCAGCGTTTCACCGCCGGACAAATAGGCATTGGCGATGAAAAAGCGATTACGACGGTCGCGATGCACAAAACCGACGACGATGTCAATCTCGGCGCTGGCGGCTAGCAATTCCCCAAAAACCTGGTCCTCCGCCGTCGCTTCAATTGCCACTTCCGCCGCCAAATCTTGCACTTGATAGCCAGTAAGCGACAATTCCGGGAATACCAGCAGGTCGACGCGCTGTTGGCGCGCCTCGCACGCGTAATCCAGGTGCGCAGCCAAGTTATACGCGACATCGCCAAGTTTCGGGTATATTTGCGCCAAGCCCACCTTGATGCGCATCGGCTACGCTCCTTTGCCAGTCCTGCGTCGTCATCATAATGCAAAGTTGGCATTGCGGCAATAATGGCGCGTGGGCACATCGGCGCGGAAGTAAAGCCAAGCAAATCATGCAAGAGCAAAATAATTTTGGCTTTTCTGGGGCGACATATCATGCCACCCGAAGCCGCCCGAAATTTTTCACTATATCGATTGGGCGAGCATGGCGACCATATTAAGCACCTCATGGCAGCTCAGGGCAGCTCACTGCCGCTTGGCGGCAGCGCCTAGATGGTAGCGCGCCAGCGTCTGTTTACGTTTGCGACATAATCACCCGACATATTCACCCAACGAAGGCCTCTAGTCGCTGTCTTCGCCCATTAGCGGCGGGCGCTGCGTGAAGCGATAGCCGACGCCGCGCTCTGTCCGGATGTAATGCGGATGATGCGAATCCGCCTCGATTTTGCGCCGTAGGCGGTGCATGTGTACGCGCAGCGTATCTTCAAAGACTTCTTCAGTGGGCCATACCCGCGCGATAAGCGTGCGGTTTTCTACGACGCGGTTGGCATTGCGCATGAGCAGGTGCAGCATGACCGCCTCGGTGGGCGTCAAGCCGATGGCTTTGCCGCCGACTATGATGCGATTATGGGCAAGGTCGACGCTCAAGTTGTCATCCACATGGATGATTGGCTCGCTCGCGTAATCGAAGCTCGGCATACGCGCGAGCACCACTTCCACGCGCGCCTCAAGTTCACGCATGTCAAAGGGCTTTACGATGAAATCGTCCGCAAAGCGCTTCAGCCCTTCTACAATGGCGTCTTTGTCACTGGGCATTGCCAAGAAAATAATCGGCACATCGGCAATGGACTTCAGTTGACGCGCCAAGTCAAAGCCATCCGCGGACGGCAGCGACAAATTGATCAGGGCGATATGAGGTAAGCCCCGCTGCTGCGTGTGCTCTAGGGCTGGGGCAGCATCCGCAAAGCAGGTGACATCATATTCAACGCTGTGAAAGTATTCCGTTACGGAAACGCTCAACTTAGCATCATTGTCAATCAACAGAATCTTCGACCTTTTCATTGGCTTTCCCGCTTTCCGCTTCTGCGCCAGTGTCATTGCGCCGGACATAACCATAAAGGAATATACCTTTATTGCGGCGTTAAGTCAAACGAAAATAGAACTATAAGCGGCAAAAATGGCTAGAATTGCGCAACTCTAATGTTGATATGGGGAAAATCGCATTAGAAACTGCTCATCAGGGGCGATATGCGTCAAAGTTTAGCGTCTTCGATAATGTCTGTTTGTCGGGCTAACGTTTCGGAAACTTACGAAAATTGCTGTAAATAGTCGAGGTTGTTGACAATCCAGTCGCGCAATTTGGGGGTCTTGATATTGATATTGACCAAAGACTCCACATCCAGCGGCACTTCTACTGGGATGTATTCGCCGCGCGTCGGATCATCGAATTCTGGACCGCAGCGTTTGCTGATATCATAGTCTTCTAGGAGACAGATAAAGAAATGCTCTTCTAGCTCTTTACCGGCTATACGATGTTCCAAGATAAAGGCGGTGTCCAGCACAGTCGCCACAGCCCCGAGTTCTTCGTATAGTTCGCGCTCCAAAGTTGCGAAGAGATTCAAATCTCCATGCTCGACCCCGCCGCCGGGCGCGACCCAGTAGGGTGAAGACTGACGTGGCTTTACGCGCTTAATAAACAAGACCGATCCCTTCTTTGTCAAAAGGATGGCGCGAACGCGTCGATTGATGGCATTGGATTGTTTCGTATTGGCAAGCATAAGGCTCAAAGACTGATTCTTTATGAGTGGGGCGCAAATATTCGCTAAGAAGCAAGGTGTCGCGTTTCAAGCGGAATAATCCGTTCCAAGCACTCTGTTATATGCGATTTTGAAATGGGTAAGCAGTTTATCACGAATTGTCGAATAAATCAACAAGGATTTGGGAAGCCATTTTGTGGCCGATGATTATCATCTTCTGCGCGCCCACCTGCACTGTTAATGGACCTTCAAATCGTTCGCGCGCGACTACTTCCAAGATATTGCCCATCATCAAGCCTCGTTCTTGGGAATCTTGCAGCATATCGGGGTCGTCCATTACAAAGCGGCGGATTCGCGCGGGCGTATGCAATGCCAGGCTGGATAGCGGCTGCAAATCGCGCTGGGGCATGATGCCGTCCAGGTTGGGTATCGGATCGCCATGCGGGTCGTATTTCGGGTTGCCTAGTTTGCGCGCGATTGCCTCGATAAAGCGGTCTGATACGCTATGTTCCAATGCCTCCGCTTCGTCGTGTATCTCGTGCAGCGCATAGCCCAAGTCGTGCACCAGATAAGTTTCAATTAGCCGATGGCGGCGCAGCATCCGCAAGGCGACCCACTCGCCTTCGTCGGTCAATCTTATGCCGCGATACTTGCGGTAATCGACCGTGCCCTCTTCGACCAATCGCTGCGCCATATCGGTTACGGCCGGCGGACTCACGTTCAATGCCTCGGCCAGGGCATTCGTCGATACGCGCTCCTGATCGCGCTGCAAGGTATAGACAGCTTTAAGAAAGTCTTCTACCGACTGCGATGATCCCGAATAAAGCCTGCGCTTTTTCATTCCTGTACCCGACGCGTTCCTAGCCCAACGCCATTGCGCCTATCATAACATATCGGCTTACGAAGCCGTCTACGCGATTCTTACAATGTTGCGCTACACTGTGTTTAGATATCGCGCTTTCATCATGGCTGCATGTCGCATGATGGCTGCATTAAGGTAGTAACGCGCCTGTCTTGATTGACCGCAGTCATTTCAAAGCGTACAATGCGCACATGCAGGCGCGTTCAGCCCAAGTCGGCCGAGACCAATACGCAGCCATTTGCCAGCGCAGCGCGCTCGGGCAGGCATGCCAGCAGCGAATGATTCCAATCGGCGGAACAAGAATATGGCAAGAGACTATTATCAAACGCTGGGCGTGAATCGAAACGCCAGCGAAGATGACATCAAAAAAGCGTTCCGCCGCCAGGCGAAGCGGCACCATCCCGACGCCAACCCAGGCAATCCCGCTGCCGAAGCGCGCTTCAAGGAAGTCAATGAGGCTTACGAGGTCTTGAGCGACGAGGAAAAGCGCGCGGCTTATGACCGCTATGGCGAAAACTGGCAGCATTATCAAGAAAATCCCTTTGGCGGGCAAGTCCGCGTAGACGACATGTCCGATATTTTTGAGACGATCTTCGGGGCTGGCGGCCAGCAGCGGCGTGCCGGCTTCCGCGCGAACCACCCGCATCCGCGCCCCGGGGGAGACATCGAACAAGAAATTGACATCAGCCTGCGCGAAGCCTATGAAGGCACGCGCCGCGTCATTAGCAAGGACGGGCGCGATATCACCGTCAAAATCCCCCGTGGTGCCGCCAGCGGAACAAAAGTGCGCCTGGCCGGCGAGGGCTACCCAGGCATGAATGGCGGTCGGGCTGGCAACCTATACCTCATCACGCGCGTCGCCGACGATGCGCATTTTGAACGTGTGGAAGACGATATCTACGTCGATCTCCAAGTTGATGTCTTCACCGCCATGCTGGGTGGCGAGGTCGAAGCGCCGACCATGACGCGCCCTGTCCGCATGAAGATCCGACCCGGTACGCAATCGGGCCAAATGCTGCGCCTGGCTGGCAAAGGCATGCCCAAACTCAAAACGGAAAATGCCTTCGGCGATCTCTACGCGCGCGTCATGATTACTGTGCCAGAACATCTAAGCCATGTTCAACGCGAATTAGCCGAAGACCTGCGCGACAGCTTCGGCTAGCGGGAGGGTGAATTGCAGCGCAGCTCACGGACGCTCGGTCGCTTCACGTTTCTCTCGGCGCTATATATGCTCGCGCTCGCGCTATTGACCGCTTGCAGCGCCCTGCAAGGTTTAAGCGCCGGTGCCGACGCCACAAAAGCGGGCGCTTTTCCACAGTCCACAGAGACGCGGCTTGTCGACGCAGCGCTGACAAGGACGACAGTTATCGGCGTGGCGGCCGATGCTGAATCCGCGCTGCTGACTGAAATCTTTGAACGCGCCAGTCCGTCCGTCGTCAATGTCGAGAGCAGTTTCATCCTTGAGGGTAGCGGCGGCGAAGAAAAACGGCGCGGCTCTGGCTTTGTATATGACCGCATGGGGCATATTGTAACAAATGCTCATCTTGTAAAAGACGCGGATGCCATCACCGTGACTTTGCATAACGCTTGGGTGACAGCTGCCCGTATTCAAGGGCTGGACAGCTTCAGCGACCTGGCGGTGCTCAAGATTGAAACGGCGCGGGAACGTTTGACGCCGCTGCAAATCGGCGAATCCGCCAACTTAAAAGTCGGGCAGCGCGCCATTTCCATTGGCAGTCCATTTGGCTTGAACAATTCTATGACCCTGGGCATTGTCAGCGGCTTGGGCAGGTCGCTGCGCTCGGCGGAGCTGATTGAGGGACCAAGCATGGGCGGATTTGACAACCCCGCGATCATTCAAATCGACACAGCGATCAACCCGGGCACATCGGGCGGGCCTTTGCTGGGTTCGGGCGGCCAGGCGATTGGCATCACGACGGCAATTCGCTCGGATAATGGCATGTTCCAGGGCATCGGATTCGCTGTGCCAGCCGATACCATGCGCCGGGTCGTGCCAGAGTTGATAGCGCGGGGGCGCGTGGATTATGCCTGGATGGGACTGTCGGTCATGCCCGAAGACGGCGGATTCGGCGTCGCCGGCTTGAGCGAAGCGCTGGGGCTGACGGTAGAGCGCGGCGTATTGCTAAAAGGCGTTACACGCGGATCGCCAGCGGCACTGGCCGGCTTGCGCGGCGGGCATGAGATTATTGAAGTTCGCGGGCAAGCGGTCTGCGCTGGGGGGGATCTCATCGTCGCAATCAACGATTATCACATCAAGAACCTCGATGCCCTGAATGCCTATCTAATCCAAAACACCGTCCCAGGCGACGAAATAGAGCTGTTGGTCATCCGCGATAAACGCAGCTTCGAAGCGCAGCTTACGCTGCAAGCCAGACCGCAAGACAATCTGACCTCATTGGATTGCGAAACGCTGGAATAGGACCTCTGATTATGGAAGGGCTGGAACTGTCGGATGATATGCTGCGCATGCGCGCCTTTGAACCAGCGGACAGCGCGGCGGTTTTCGAATTAGCAGGTGCCTGGGAAATCGCGGAAAACACCTTTGTCCCGCATCCCTATTCGCGCGCGGACGCGGACGATTTTGTCAAGCGGGTGCGCCAGCAATGGTCGGCGGCGGAAGCCTATGTATTCGCCATTTTGGATAAAGCCAGTGGCGTAATTGTCGGCGCGATGGGCATCCATCCCGAAGCGCAGCACAACAGCGCCACGATAGGTTATTGGATTGGCAAGCCATATTGGGGGCGCGGCATCGCAACGGCGGCTTTGCGGCTGCTGATTCGCTTCGGGTTCGAGCAGCTGCAGCTCAATCGCATTGAGGCGGGCCACCTGGCGGATAATATGGCATCCGGGCGCGTGATGCAAAAAGCCGATATGCGCTGCGAGGGTCGGCGACGCCAGGCGGTTCTGCATCGCGGTGAATATAAGGATGAAATTTGCTACGCCATCGTGCGCGAGGACTTTGCTAAGAGTAGGATGGCGAGCAAATGAGTTAAATTCGTAGCAATGTCGCCGATGAGATATTGTTTTGCAATTTGACCAAGATTGTTTCGAGTTCAATAAACCGCTCTACGTTGCGCATATTGTCGAATTTTCTTTCGGCATATCGATGCAATTATATCTCCAGAAATGAAAAGGACCCCAGAGGATTAGTCTGAGGTCCTTTGACTGTCGAATTCACAGTCTTGCGGTTACTTGGGACTACCCCCTAACGGAGCTTCCCTAAGAGGTGTGATTGGGTTAGAGGATAGTCCCCTTATCACCGTTCATTATGCGATCACCTCCTATACTTTGCCGACGTTGCAAGCATCTTATCATAAATTCGCCAATAAGGCAAGCCACGAATCTAATAGCCTAGGGCAATCGCATCAAATCAAATTCATCGTATAGACATCGAAGGTCGCCACGTCCGATTGTGGGATGAATAGATTTCTTCCTTTCAACTGAATCTACCGAATCAACCGCAACGGAAACGCTAGCCAGCCAGGCGGCTGTGATATAATTGCTGGAATCGAGGATTAACAAGAGCACGAGCATGGCCCGACATTACAACCCTTCTCATCGCCGTCAGGCGATTCAATGGGCGCAGAGCCTGATGGCGCGCGACTTTTATGTGCTGGATACCGAAACGACTGGGCTCGGCAAGCACGACGAGATCATCCAAATCGGCATTGTTGACGCGCAGGGCGAGACAGTTATCGACCAATTGATTCGACCGAGCATCCCAATCCCAACCGGCGCGGCGCGGGTGCACGGCATCACGGATAATGACGTAGTGAATGCGCCATCGTTTAGCAGCCTATACATCAAACTTTCGAGCTTGCTGGCGGGGGAAACGGTCATCGCCTACAACATGGATTTCGACTGGCGCATGTTGCGGCAAACTGTCGCGCGCTATCGCCTGCCCGATATCCGCATCGGCAAACGCGACTGCGCCATGAAACAGTACGCGAAGTTCAAAGGCAAGCGCGGCGGGAATAGCCGCGGCTATGTATGGCACAAGCTGACAAAGGCGCTGGCGCAAGAGTCCATCCCAATTGGCAATGCCCATAATGCGCTCGGCGACGCGCTGATGACCCTCGAATTGGTGCGAAAAATGGCCTGCTCTTCCTAAGGCGCGCGGCGTGGCGTAGTATAGTAGAATTATCCTTATCGTATTTCCCGCGCCAGGGACAATAAGTCGATTATTCGTTTGTCAATTCACTGAAATCGACTATAACAATTGTAAGTTTTCCGCGCGTGGGAGCGACCGCGCTGCGCCTTATTGATGATATGGACAGGGACGAGACGTGATTCGACCTAGAATTAAATCCAAAATCATTTGGCTATTCCTGCTAATTGCATTGTTATTGACGCCATTGCGAACTGCATTGGCTGCCGATATCACAGTTGATGAAGATTGCAGCATATCCAACGCGGTCCTGTCCGCGAATGGGGAAGCGCAAGTTGAGCCACTGAATAGCTGCGAAGACGGCGACGAAGCGGTCGACGCCGAGCAGACCGGCGTCGATACCATCACGATTGATTTTGCCGGCACTGAAGAAGGTACGATTACGCTAACATCGACACTGAACATTAACTCCGAAGTGATAATTGATGGTGCCGGCTTCGTGTTATCCGGTGACGATACCGTTCCGATCTTCAATGTCGCGGGCGCATCGCTCGATATTATGAATATCACCTTGACTGCTGGTTACAGCAGTTCGACGGGCGGCGCGGTCTCGGTCAGCAATGGTTCACTTTCTCTAAACAATAGCGTTATTTCCTATAGCGCTTCGCTAAGCCATGGTGGCGGCATTTATGCCGAAAACAGCGATATCCGCATCGCCAATAGCGCCATCAGCGGGAATACGGCTGGCGCTGATGAAGCGGCTTCTGGCGCTGGCGTATATTTTGCCGGTGCGGACGCGAACAGCCTGGAAATCGTCAAAAGCGGATTCGACTTGAATAGCGCCTCCGACGACGGAGCCGGCTTATTCCTCGGCAGCGGCAGCGCGACCATCAGCAATTCCACCTTCGCTGAAAACAGCGCGGCCGACATGGGCGGCGCGCTCTACAATGCGGGAACCATGACACTGACTCATGTTACAGTTGTGGACAACAACGCGGCGGCAGGCGGCGGCATATACGACGACGCGCGGCTTAATCTGTATAACAGCATTTTGAGCGGCAATGCTGGGGCTGATTGCGCCGGCACCTTGAACAGCAACATCGCCAACCTGATTCAAGACGGTTCCTGTGGGCACGATGAATTGGTGGACGATCCTCTCTTGCTCAAGTTGGCTGGGCTGCCGGTCTATTACCTGCCACAAGATGGCAGCCCGACGCTCGATGGCGGCGATCTCAACTATTGCTTGACGGAAGACCAACGCGAAATCGATCGACTCGTAGGTTACTGTGACATTGGTGCCGCGGAAAATATGCCGGGCTCCTTTGCCTTCCAAATCCAAATCGCAGTGGCAATGACCACCGACACCGAGACGGAAGATGATGATGAGTCTAATGGACAAGGGGCGGAACCAACTACTGTAACCCCGACTTGCGAATCATTGCCCGATGGCGTAACGGTGAGTGGCTATATTAGCGGCACCCAATGCCAAGAAAGAGACGCCACCGGCGTCGGCAACCCAACCATCGTCGACTATGGATACAAAAAAGCGATTGATCTTTGGGGATATGTGCCAGAAAGCGGCTTGCAAATCTGCTTCCAGGATACTGGCGCGATCATCTTGCTTGACGCCGCAAGCTCGCCGCGCACGATCGTGCCTTTGACGACGATCGACGATGGCGACCGGCGCTGCGCGGATGTCGACCGCGAAGGCACAGCTGTATTGATGGAACTCGCCTTTATGACTTCTGGCTTGGTGCCAGAAACAGAAATCCCGCTATCCAGCTGTACGGTAACAACTACCGACATACTCAATCTGCGCGACCGGCCAGGCGGAGATACGATACTGGCTCAAATCTTGAACGGCGTCAGCCTCAACTCCGACACGCGCGTAACATCTTGGTTCAAGGTGGATTACTACGGGATTATCGGTTGGATCAGCGCCGATTATGTCACGAAAACAGGCGTTTGCCTCTAGGTTAAGACAATCTGCTACATGGGAACGCGCTATTCAATGGCATCCCCTGGCATCCAGGGGCATCCAGGCATAGCGCGTTTTTTTCGGCAAAATTGGCTCGCTTAGGCGCAGCTTGAACATGCAAAAGGAAGGCGAGCCCCATGCGCTTTACCGACAAAGTTGTACTGGTGACTGGCGCTTCTCGTGGCATCGGACGCGAAGTTGCCCGACAATTTGCCGAACGCGGCGCGAAAATCGCCATCCATTACAATCACAACGTGGGGGCGGCGCGTACGACGCTTGATGCGCTCGGCGGCTGCGAGCATCAGATTTTTCAAGCCGATTTGGCGGAGCCCACCGCGGTACAAGCCTTGGCTGACGCGGTCGCGCAGCGCATGGGGCGCATCGACATCTTGATAAACAATGCCGGCATCTATGAAGAAAGACCGCTGACCGAAGTGGACTATAACGAATGGCAAGCGCATTTTCAGCGCGTCTTGTCCGTAAACTTGTTTGGACCCGCCAACCTAATATATTGCGTCGCGCAAAAAATGATCGCGAGCGGCGGTGGGCGCATCGTCAATATCTCGTCACGGGGCGCATTCCGCGGCGAGCCAACCGCGGTGGCTTATGGCGCAAGCAAAGCCGGGCTGAACAGCATGGGGCAATCGCTGGCAAAGCTGCTGGCACCGCAGAACATCTTCATCGGCACGGTCGCGCCCGGTTTCGTGGAAACAGACATGGCTGCCGAACGGCTGGCGCAAGCGGACGGCGACGAGATACGGAATCAATCGCCGCTTGGGCGCGTCGCCAAGCCAGCAGACGTCGCCCACGTCGCGCTATTCCTGGCATCAGCGGGCGCGGAATTTGCCACGGGCTGCATCGTGGATGTCAATGGCGCTTCCTACTTGCGCGTGTAGCTGCTCCAGCCCAGTAAATACATGAAATCCGTCGACCTATACAGCGCTCGCCTGCGCATCCGTCAGTTTGACCAAACTGAGGCCGAAGACTGTCTGCGCTTTCGCGCGCAAGTCTTCGGCTTACAAGAACCGCGTCAAAAAGCGCTGGATTGGCTGCGCTGGACAATCGACAGTTACCGCGAGCTGGCGCAGCTTGGGCAGCCGCCCTACGCCGACTATGCACTAGAAGCGCGCGCGGATGGCGCATTTATCGGCTCGGTCGGCATCGTGCCGACGCTGATACCTTGGGGCGCGCTGGAAGGCGACATGGCGGAGCATCTGCTCAGTCCAGAAGTAGGTTTATTCTGGGGCATCATGCCGCGCTGGCGCAGGCAGGGATACGCCAGCGAAGCGGCGCAGGCATTGCTGGATTATCTGTTTCAAGAATTACGCATCGCCCGCGTCGTCGCCACAACCGAATATGACAATATCGCTTCGCAGCGGACGATGCGGCGCTTGGGCATGCGGCTCCAGCGCAATCCCTCGAGCGAACCGCCCTGGTGTCAAGTTGTCGGGCTTATCGAGCATCCGATCCGGCGCTGATTCACCGATATTCACAATGCCGTCAAGCGCTTCTATATGTTAGACTATGTTAGAGTGCAAGCATCGATTGGGCTTGGGATTCAATATCGCGCCCCACGCTAATGGACACCTTTTAGAAAACGCAAGGAGTATAAAATGAAGCTAAAACTAATGAGTATTTTGGTATTGTTGCTTTTGCTGGTCGGCGTCGCCGGCGCGCAAGATGACAGTTACCAGCTAACCATCATGCACACCAATGATGTGCATGGCCACCACGAGCCACAGCGCAATGGCGATGGCGGCGCGGCGCGTCAAGCCACCGTTGTCAATCTAATCCGCGCCGAGGTAGACAATCACCTGCTGCTAGACGGCGGCGACCGTTTTACGGGTACGCTTTTCCATGTCCAGTATCGTGGGCAAGACAGCGTTCAGATTATGAACGCCATCGGCTACGACGCCATGGCATTGGGCAACCATGAATTTGACGATGGCAGCGAAGTGCTGGCTGCATTTGTACAGGGATTGAACTTCCCTGCGCTCAGCGCCAACACCGATTTCAGCGAAGATCCCATGTTAGCGGGTTTGATTGAGCCGTCGGTCATCCTCGACGTTGGCGGCGAGCAAATCGGCATCATCGGGCTGACGACGCCGGAAACCGCGATTCTCGCCAAACCCAGCGAATTCTTGGTATTCCATTACGACTTGATCAATGTCACGCAAGAACAAGTTGACATGCTAACCGCGCAAGGCGTGAACAAGATCATCCTGCTTACGCATATCGGCTACGGTGCCGACCTGGAAGTCGCGCAGGGCGTCAGCGGCGTGGATGTCGTGGTCGGCGGCCATACCAATACCTTCCTCAGCAATTCTTACAGCGGCGCGCTAGGCGAATACCCGACTGTGGTAGAAAGCGCCAGCGGCGAACCCGTACTGGTCGTGCAAGCCAGCACCAAGACCGTTTACCTCGGTCGGCTGGATGTCGAATTTGACGGCGATGGCTTAGTCGCTGATTGGGATGGCGATGCCATTCTGCTCAGCCGCTACATCAGCCCCGACCCCGACATCAGCGACTTGATTGCCGGCTTAGCCGAGCCTATCGCGGAACTGGCTGCCAAACCCGTTGGCGAAGCCGCCATGGCGCTGACCGGCACCAGCCCGCGCCTCTGCCGCATCGGTGAATGCTTGCTGGGCAACGTCATCACCGACGCCGTGCTCGAAGATACCGGCGTCGATATCGTCTTCCAAAACGGTGGCGGCATCCGCGCGGATATTGACGAAGGCGAGGTAACGCTGGGCGAGGTGCTTAATGTGCTGCCCTTTGGCAATTTGATTAGCACCTTCGAGCTGTCCGGTGCCGATGTCATGGCAGTGCTCGAGAACAGCGTCAGCCGCGTTGAAGTCGACGCGGACAACAATCCGATTGTTGACGGCGCTTCGGGCCGCTTCATGCAAGTTGCGGGCTTGCGTTATTCTTATGACGCTACCCAAGAAGCCGGCAGCCGCGTCCTCAGCGCCGAAGTCATGCAAGACGGCGAATACGTCGCGGTGGACGCCGAGGCAATCTACAGCGTCGCCACCAACGACTTCATCCGCGCCGGCGGCGACGGCTTCGCCATGTTGACCGAGAATGCCATCAATCCCTATGACCAAGGTCGTCCGCTGGACCAGGTCGTTGCCGATTACATCGCCGCGAACAGCCCGATCAGTGTTATGATGGAAGGCCGCATCACGCATCAAGCTGGCTGATGCGCGCGCCTGACATACTAAAATTGGCTAAGCTTAGCACGAGGCCGCTGGCGCAAGCCGGCGGTCTTTTGCTTTCTTTTGCTTTCTTTTGCTTGTATGCAGCTCGCGCAGAGACTGGTTAAGAGCCCGAATTGGAATTATGCTATAGGCATATCGCATTCCTTCGGTTCATGCCAGCGCAGCGCTTTCCCATGCAAAATGGCGACAGCTTTTACGACATTTTTTTTATCTACCATCCGGAAGATATTGAATTCACGCGTCGGCTGGCGGACTGGCTGCTAAGCCACAATATCAGCTGCCAACTCGACGAAGATATTGGCAAGCCCGATGCCGATACGCATTCGCTGCGGGATGCGATTCTGCGCTCGCATACGATTGCGCTTGTCTTGTCCCCCGCTTCCGCCCAAAGCCAGTTGTGCAATGAATTGGTCGAATATGCCGATGCCAACGGCAAGCGCTTTATCAGCTTGATTCTCAACGAAGAAATCGCCGTTGGCTTCCACCCCGCCATTGCCAAAAACGCCTACGTTTTCTTGCGCGCGCAAGACGACTTTGAAACCAGCGCCAGCGACTTGATGCAACTGCTGCAAGTTGACGCGCACCTGCGCCTGCATACCGAGCTGCTCGTAAGCGCCAGCAAATGGAAGCAGCAGGGGCGCAGCAGCGATACGCTACTCGCTACAGAGCGGGCGGAAACAGCGCGTCAGTGGCTGACGGCTGGTGCCAACCGCATCCCCAAGCCATCGCAGCTCCAGGTTGAATTCATCCACGCCAGCCGCCGACATAAGCCAGCGTCAGCGCGCGGTTTTTCGTCAGCGGCCGCGCTGGGTTTATTTGCCGCCTTAATACTGGTCGCGGTTATTGCAATCGTTCAAAATGCGATTTCCAGCCAGGGCGCGGCAACCGCCACCGCAGCCTTCCGCGCGGCTAGCGTGCGCCAAAGCAGCAGCACCCGCGAAGCCGCCGCCAGCGCGACCGCCGAGAATGACAGTGCGGTTCGGGTACTATCAAATCTCGCGGCAACCAGCGCCCGCATCCGAGAAGAAGTCTTAGCGACAGTCGCCGCGCAAGCGCAATCCGCGACCAGGCAGGCGGCGCTAACCGCGACCATCGAAGCGGCAACGGCGCTGCAAGCCGCCAATGCCCGCGCTACGGAACGGGCGCAAATTCAGCGCGAGGTCGCGGCACAGGCGGTCATTGACGGCGCGCAGCGCGCGCTAAATGAAGGCGACCTTGAGCTGGCGCTGGCATTAGCCTGGGAAGCCGCGCGGACACAGGAATATCCCTGGCGGGCGCTGCGCATCCTGCAGCAAGCGCTTGCGGGCAGCCCGCTCGCGGCGATTGATGACATCTCGCTGGCGCAGATTCATCCCGCTGGCGAAGAAATCGCCTTGGTCGCGGCTTCAGGCAAGCGCGTTCTCGTATATAACACTGCCAGCGGGCAGCTCGAATACGAAATTGACGACCACAACAGCGCCATCAGCGCAATCGCTTATGCGCAGGACGGGCAGGTATTCATTAGCGCGGCGCGCGATGGAACAGTGCTCATTCGCTCCAGCGCCGATGGCACGCCGAAACATCGCCTGAACGCGAATGAAGGCCCCGTGCGGGCAATTGCCGCCTACCGCCGAGACAGCAAATTGGTCACAGCCAGCAGCGACAGCCTCATCCTCTGGGACCTGGATACCGGGGCGAAGCTGGCGCAATACAAATCCGAAGCCGAAGCCGGGCTGTCAATTCGTGAACTGTTGGTGACCGCCGCTGACGAGCGGCTTATCGTTTGGGCAGGGGCGGATGCGGGCAGCCAGGTTACTATGACGCAGCACTCGACAGCGACCTTGGAGCTGCTGGTGGCGGAAGACGCCGAGCTTGTATACCTGGGCTATGACCGCGAGGGCGGCATCGCCTATAGCGGCGGGCGCAGTTTGCCAGCTTATGCCGGCGACCCCAACACCGGCGACTTGCGGCTCTGGCAGACCTCCAGTGGGCAGCAGTTGGCGCAACTTTCCCAGGGCTTCAACTGGTCGCTCATTAGCGCGGGCAATATCGCCAGCGCGACCGACAGCCTGCAATTCATCAGTTTTGGCGAAGACACCGCCTTGCTTGGCATAAAAAATAGCCGCGGCGAGAAAGGACTGGCGCTAGTTGAGCTGGAAAGTGGAGATGTTCTGCGGGAATACGCCGACGATTTTGCCGCCAGTCTGGAATCAGCGCATCTGCTTGATGCCGAGCGCGCGCTGTCGCTGACCAGCGACAATCGGCTGATAATCTGGTCTAGCGCCGACGGCAGCTTAATCCGTCAGGTGGGCATCGCGCCCGAGCCGCTGGCGAGGATTGAAGTCGACGCGCGGGGAACGACCGTATTTGGACAGGCATTTGATGGCAGCGAAGGCAGCGAAGGCAGCGCTTATGTATGGTCAATCGCGCCGGCGCTATCAGAGCAAATGCAGGAACTTGATGTGTCGGCGCAGGCAGTCAGAATCAACCACACCGGCGACGCCCTGTTCATCCAAGACAGCGGCTCGGCGCGGCTGCTGCGAATAGATGATGAAGAAATCTTGTTCCAAAGCGACGGCGGCAGCCTGGCGCGCATGAACGAGCGCGGCACACACATTGCCGTATCCAGCGCTGGCGAAATTCAACTAATTGAGAGCGCGAATGGCGAAGTCGAGGCGACATGGAACTTGGATGTGGAGCAGGTAAGAGCGCTGCATGGCGCGCCCCAGGGTGAGGCGCTGCTGGCTGAAAGCGCAGCCGGCGAATTGCTGCTGCTGCGCGCCGACCGCCCCGCGCCGCAGCGACTAAATAGCGAAGGCTTCGGGGAAACCAGACTTGTCAGATTTGCGGAAGGCAGCAGCGCCTTTATCAGCTTGCACCCAGAAGGCGCATTGCTGTGGCAGGGCGACCAGGCAGAGCCGGTGGCAGCCTACGCGCTGGGCTTAGGGCCCGAATATGCAAGTCCCGAGCGCTTCAAGATTGCCTTGAGCGATGACGGCGAAAACCTGTATTTCTTTGTCATGCTGGAAGCAGGCTTGGCCAGCTTGACCCTAGTTGACCGGGAAGCGGAATCCATCCAGCGCCAGACCTTCGTCGATGTCGCATACGGCGATTTGGCGGCAAATGGCAAGTATCTGCTGCTGTCGCGCCTTGATGGCAGCCTGCAAGTTCTTGATGTGCCCAGCGCAGCGATTCTCAATGAAGTCGCCGACGCTGGCGGCATCGCGCGAGAAATCGCGCTGCTGGCAGAGCGCAACTGGCTCTACGCCGCCGTCGGCGATACGCTGCTGATATGGGATTTGACAGCGAATGCCCTGGTCGAGCGCGTCGCGCATCCCGATGCCCTAGCGCGTTTCAGCTTCAGTCGCGACGGGCGGCATGCGCTGAGCGAAGATGCCAGCGGCGTCTATCGGCTCATTCGCGTCGATACTGCGGATGAGCTGCTGGCTAGCGCGCGCGCAAGATTCACGCCGCGCGACTTGACCTGCGCTGAACGCGAACTATACCTCGCCCTGCCCTTCTGCGACTAATGCGGGAATAGCGTTAAGCGCTTCGGCATTTATTTCGACATATTCGGACAAATCCGGGCATAATCGGACATAATCGGACATAATCGGACATTAAATGAAGCGAATTCTGTTTGCGTCCTGGTACAGCGGTCTTGGCGGTGGCGAAACGGACCTGTTGACGCTGGCCAGCGCCCTAACTGCCCAAGGCGACGACTGCCATCTGCTGCTGCCAAAAGACGGGCAGTTGGGCCAGCGCTGGCGCGAAACTGTCGGACCAGTGCATATCATCCCCTTTCGCGGCGCAACGACCTACTTTCTGCCTGCGCTCTGGGCGCGTTTCCCCGTGGTCAAGCACTTCGCGGAGTTGCTGCGGCGCGAGCGAATCGAGCTCGCGCACAGCGATTATCACTGCTTGCCCATGCTCGCGCGCGCCGCCCAACTGGCTGGGCTGCCGCTCGTTTTCACGCTCTGGGGCTGGTGGTTCAAGCCGAAACCTTGGCAGCGCCAGTTCTTCCGCGCCATACCAGCCACAGTCGCGCGCTCGCTGGCAATCCGCGACGGCTTCCTGGGAACACCGCCTTTCATGCCGCCCGCAAAACTGCCCGTGATATATGCGGGAATCGATAGCGAGCGCTTTCATCCGCGCCTCGATGGGAGCCGCTTGCGGGCGCAACTCGGCATTGCTCTCGATGCGCCCGTCGTCGCCATGGTCGCCCGTTTCCAGCGCGTTAAGGGGCATCACAGCTTCCAAGCGATTGCGGAAGCGGTCGCAAAGCAAGAAGCGGATACGCGCTTCATCGTCGCGGGCGACAATGTCTTTGGCGTCGCGGCTGATGGCTATTACCGCGATGAGATTTTGCGTATGGCGCGCACCAACGATACCCTGCGCGAGCGCTTGCAGTACATCGGATTTCGCCACGATATCGAAAATGTCTATGCCGCTGCCGATGTGGTGGTCTGCGCGTCGGAGTTCGAGAGTTTTGGCAAAGCCAACCTCGAGGCGATGGCTTGCGGCAAACCAATCGTGAGCAGCAAGCGCGGCGGTCCCGCCGAAACAGTGCGCCATGGCGAGACGGGATTTCTCGTTGAGCCCGACGATATCGCCGGCTTCCGCCAAGCGGTCATACGCCTGCTCGGCGACGCCGGGTTGCGCGAAAATATGGGCAAGGCTGGACGCGCTCTGGTCCGCGAGCGCTTCTCGGTCGCTGCCATGACAGCAGACTATCGTCGCATCTTCGCCGAATTGCTCAGGCTCAATTCACAGTAGCGTTATGGAAAAACTTGGCGAAGGCGTCGCCGACGCTGTTGTCTTTCAGATACGCGATATGCTCGCCCGCGAATGGGATGGGCTGCATGCCAAAGTGATTCACCAGCGCATTATCCGGGACCGTGTTTGGCACGGCGAGCAAATCCAGCAAGCTGGTGCTTACGGGCGAACCCGGCAAAAGCGCCTGCATGATTTGCGCGACCGGGCGCAGCGCGGCAACCGGAACCGGCACAAGCAGACGCCAAGTGTTCAGCGCGCCGATGACGCGCCGCTCAATTTCGCCCAGGCTCAAGACTTCTGGTCCGCCCAGCGCCAATTCCTTGCCGATGACGCTGTCGTCCTCGAGGCAGCGCATTGCGGCTTCGACCACGTCATGCGCGGCAACTGGCTGGAATTCGGCTTTGCCGCCGCCAATCAAGGGAAATACGATGGGCGTCAACTTTAGCAGGCGCGCGAAGGTATTAAAAAATTCGTCTTGCCGACCAAATATGGCGGAGGGGCGCAGCGCAGTCCACTGCATAGACGACGCAGCGACCGCTTCCTGGGCACAGCCCTTGCTGGCGAGGAAGCGGTAGGGCAAATCGCTACGGGCACCATTCTGGCTCATATTGATGAAGCGTTTGACGCCAGCCGCCTGCGCCGCGTTCACGACATTAACAGTTCCTTGAAAATTGACCGCTTCGTAAGTTTGACCGCCCTTCTCCATGGCGATGGCGACCAGGTGAATCACCGCGCTCACATCTTGCATAATTGGCGCGAGGCTGTCGGGAGCGGTAACATCGCCCGCGACAATCTCGATGCTCGCAGCGACTTCGCGCAGGCGCATTTGGGCTTTATCGCGGCGGCGCGCCATCGCCCGCACCGTGTAACCGCGCGCGACCAGCTTTTTGACGATTTGATTGCCGAGGAACCCGGCCGCGCCTGTAACCAATACAGTCATCAGGAATCTCTCCCTCAATGGTCGCTTACATGATAAGATAGCGACATAAATTTGATTTAGACTTTAGCCATTTCCGATATCATTTTGACGCTGGATTAGCGTTACGACATGGTAAAATGCGTCCGCATCTACCCTGTGACCCAGTTAGAGTATAATCAATCAAGCCGCCATGCGCGAACCATACACAACCAGCACCGTAACCATCCAAGTTGACGCCCATCACCCCGACCCGCGGCTGATAGCATCGGCGGCGGAAACGATTCGGGCTGGCGGATTGGTCGCCTTCCCGACGGAAACGGTCTATGGGCTGGGCGCGAACGCGCTTGAGCGCTGCGCCGTCGAGAAGATCTTCCGCGCCAAAGACCGGCCCGCCAGCGATCCATTAATCGCGCATATCGCCGATTTATCCCAATTATCGCGCTTGGCGGAATCCGTACCCGACCTAGCCTATCGCCTCTTCCAGCAGTTTGCGCCCGGTGCCTTGACGCTGGTCTTGAAGAAGCGCGCAGCTGTGCCAGCCAACTTAAGCGCAGGCATGGATACGGTTGCGGTACGCATGCCCAATCACGCAGTTGCCCTGGCGCTTATCCAGGCGGCGGACCGGCCAATTGCCGCGCCTAGCGCCAACCTATTTTCCCGCCCCAGCCCAACCACGGCGCAGCATGTCGCCGATGACCTGGCCGGGCGCGTGGACATCATCCTGGATGGCGGGCGCGCCGCGATTGGCTTGGAATCGACCATTCTCAGCTTGGTCGATTCCGTGCCGCAAGTGCTGCGGCCCGGCGGCGTCGCGCTGGAGGCGCTGCGCGCGCTTGTCCCCGAGCTTCGCTATCAAGCCCGCTATCTGTCCGACGATAGCGCCGCCGCGCCTGCGCCTGGCAGCCTGCTCAAGCATTATTCGCCGCGGGCGACGGTCCTGCTGTTCCGCGGCGACGATGACGCTGCCGTCTGGGACGCCATGGTGGCCTTCGCGCGTAAACATGAGCAAGTTGGTTTAATGGCGCAGGAGGAGGCGCTGCCTCGCTTTGCCGAGCTCAAGGTCCAAATCGAGAGCTTGGGCAAGGACAACGAAGCGGCGGCATTGCGATTGTTCGCGGCAATGCGCTCGCTGGACAGCCGCGGCCTCAAGTGGATACTGGCGCGCGCGCCCGACGCAACTGGACTGGGCTTGGCAATCGGGGATCGGCTGTTGCGCGCGGCGGTTGGCAGAGTGATCGAGGTATAGCGGCGCATGAAGAAATGGATTATCCGGCAATTGGTTAAATGGATGAGCCCTCGCCTCCGTTTTATTTGGCATGACGCGGCGTTGTGGCGGCATGCGGAAGCGGCGGGCTACCATGTAACGCCAGTCCACTTCTATCAGCCGATACCCAATACCGGCGATTTGGACGCCATCTACCGCGCGCGCTCGGAAACGATAGGCATAAACTGGGAAATGGAATCACAATGCCGCTTGCTGCGGCAAGTCTTCCCAAAATATGCCCAAGAATATAATGACTTCATCGCCGGCTTTCGCGCGGACAAACGCTTCGGGGACAAAACGCTTGAATTTATTGGACACGATCCAAATGTCTATCATTGCATGATACGACACTTTCAGCCCGGGACAGTGATCGAGATTGGCGCTGGGTTTTCTACCCATGTCGCTGCCAATGCCGCGCGATTGAACAAGCGCGCGAAAATCATAGCTGTTGACCCCTTCCCAAGCGACTTGCTATTGGCCTTACAGGGCGAAGTCCAGTTGCTCCGGCAGAGCGCACAAAATCTGGATTTTAGCTTCTTCGATAGTTTAGGCGAGAACGATATCCTCTTCATCGACAGTTCGCATGTGGTCAAGTTAGGCAGCGATGTTTGTTACCTGGTATTAGAGATTTTGCCACGGCTGAAGAGCGGCGTCCTTGTGCATTTCCACGATATATTTTTGCCTGATGAATACCCGCGCCCCATGATGGAGCGGCGCAGAATGTTTTGGAATGAACAGTACCTCGTGCAGGCTTACCTGACGCATAACCAGCGCGCCAAAATCGTGTTCGCCAATCGCTTCATGTACAATCATTATCCCCGCGAGATGATAGAGGTATTTGGCAAGCGAATGGGCACAGGTGGCGGCAGTTTGTGGCTGCAAATGTGAATCCCGCGCTAGGCACATCTTATTTGATAAACCACGCCGCGCATGCGGCGAAAGTCTTGTATTTTGTGTGAGCGCGAAATTCTTGACATTCTTTGGTGGCTTATCGCTGCTGCCGAGCGGCTGTGCTATAATTGACCCGTTCACTGCAAATCGCTTGCAAATCGCTTGAAGGAAGGCTATGGCTGAAGTCATACAAATCAAAGACATCGCCCTTTATGTCGGTCAAGAAGTTACAGTGCGCGGCTGGGTATACAGCAAGACTGGCAAGGGTCGGCTGCAATTCATCCTACTACGCGATGGCAGCGGCCAAGCGCAATGCGTCGCCTTCAAGCGCGAAATGGAGGCAAAAGCCTTCGACATTGCCCGTTCGCTCACACAAGAGTCGTCGCTGGTCATCACCGGCGAGGTCCGCGCAGACAATCGCGCGCCGGGCATCCCCGGCGGCTACGAAATCGGTATCCGCGATTTGCAGCTTATCCAGCAGGCGCAAGAATACCCCATCTCACCCAAAGAACATGGCACCGAATTTTTGATGAACCATCGCCACCTGTGGGTGCGCAGCAATCGACAGTGGGCGATTTTGCGCATCCGCGCCAGTATCATCAAAGCGATGCGCGACTGGCTGGACGACCAAGGTTTCTTGCTTGTGGATACACCCATCATTACGCCGGCGGCTGGGGAAGAAACGACGACGCTGTTTGAGGTCGATTATTTTGGCGACGCGGCTTTTCTGGCGCAGACCGGTCAACTCTACAACGAAGCCAATATCATGGCTTTTGGCAAAGTCTATTGCTTTGGGCCGACCTTCCGCGCCGAAAAATCCAAAACGCGCAGGCACCTGATTGAGTTCTGGATGCTCGAGCCGGAAATCGCTTTTTGCAGCCTCGAAGAGTTGATGGACATCGAAGAGGGCTTGGTGACCTATGTCGTCGAACAGGTCTTGGCAAAACATAGCCAAGAATTGGCTATCATCGAGCGCGACGAGAGCAAACTGCGCGCAATCACAGCGCCCTTCGCGCGCATCAGTTACGACGCCGCCGTCGCGCGCTTGCAAGCCCTAGCGGAAGCGACTGAGGACCCAGAAGCGAAAGCCGAGCTGGCTATCACCTGGGGAGAGGATTTTGGCAGCCCGCAGGAAACCGCGCTGGCGGAGCTCTTCGACAAGCCGGTCTTTGTCTATCACTACCCGACCGCCGTCAAAGCCTTTTACATGACGCCGGTGCAAGGCCGCCCAGAAGTCTGCCGCAGCGTCGACTTGCTGGCACCGGAAGGTTATGGCGAAATTATCGGCGGCAGCGAGCGCATCCACGAACTGGATTTGCTGGAGCGGAATATCGACCAGATGGGCTTGGGGCGGGAAGCCTATCAATGGTACCTCGACCTGCGCAAATTTGGTACAGTGCCCCATGCCGGTTTTGGCATCGGCATCGAGCGCACGGTAGCATGGATTTGCGGACTTAATCACGTGCGCGAGACGATACCCTACGCGCGCCTGCTCAACCGCAAATATCCCTAGCTGTATAGTTTCGGATTATAATGGGCACAATTATTCGCGCGGGAATACTGCCTGCAGGGCACCCGACAAGTGCCGCGCCTGGAGCAACTGGATGCCGTTTGGGATGCCGTCCGCATTGCTTGACAGACGCGGCACCAGGACGCGCTTAAAGCCAATCTTCTGCGCTTCGTTCAAGCGCATGCCGAGTTGGCTGACGCGGCGGATTTCCCCGCTCAGACCGACTTCTCCGACAATCGCCAAATCGGCCGGTACGGCGCGATCGAAATAGCTTGAGGCGATGGCAACCGCCATCGCCAGGTCGGACGCGGGCTCGCTGATGCGCAAGCCGCCGATGACATTGACAAAAATGTCCTGCTCCCACAGTTTGAGCCCGATGCGCTTGCTCAATACGGCGCTAATCAAGAGCAAGCGATTGATGTCCACGCCATTGGGCGTGCGGCGGGGATTGCCAAAAGATGTTGGGCTGGTTAGCGCCTGCATTTCGATTAGCAGGGGGCGCGTGCCTTCCATCGTGATGGCGATGGCGGAACCGGAAGCCTCGATGACGCGCTCTTCCAGAAACACCTGCGACGGATTCTCCACTTGCGCCATGCCGCGCCCTTGCATCTCGAAGACGCCAACTTCGCTGGTTGCGCCAAAGCGATTCTTGACACTGCGCAGCAGCCTATACTGTTGAAAGGGATCGCCTTCAAGATACAGCACCGTATCAACGATATGCTCCAGCACACGCGGTCCGGCGATATTGCCGTCTTTGGTTACATGGCCAATCATCAAAACGCTGACGCCGCTGTCTTTTGCCAGCGACTGCAAGCGCGTAGCGCATGCGCGCACCTGCGCGACCAAACCCGGGGAAGAATCCAGCGACTGCGTATGGGTGGTCTGAATCGAATCAATCACAACCAGCACCGGCTTCAAGGCGGCAATCTGATCAATGATGCTGTCCAAATCGGTTTCCGTCAGCAGGAATAAGTCTTGCGCGGCCAGCCCCATGCGCGTGGCGCGCATTTTGATTTGGCTCGCGCTTTCCTCGCCGCTGACGTATAGCACCTTCCCCGTCGTGTCAGCCAGCAGCGCAGCCAACTCGATGACCAGCGTGGATTTGCCGACGCCGGGTTCGCCGCCGAGCAGGACCAAGCTGCCCGGCACCAAGCCGCCGCCGAGAACGCGATTGAATTCGCTGATTGGCACCGGCAGACGCGCTTCTTCGCCCACTCCCACCGCATCAAGTCGCACCGGTTGCCCTTGACCGCCGCTCGAAGCATCGCTGCGAGCGCGTGATTTGAGCTTAGTCTCAAGGTGCTCAACCATACTTGCGAACTCGCCGCATTGCGGGCAGCGCCCGAAGTAGCCGGAGCTTCGTCGGCCGCATTTTGTGCAGATGTATGTACTGCGCTTCTTCGCCATTGCTCGCTAGATGAACTATCGTCTATTTTTATCCGCGTCGCTCATGCGACGAGAATGCTTGTAAATTTATGTGAGCGCGGCAGGCATCTCCGCTGCCGGCGGACGGCTGTAGATTTGCAGGTGATGATAACACAGGTTCGTCCTTATATTGATTCTGGTATTGATTCTGGCAGGAACGCGCCGCCATCGTTTGTTCACTGAACAAAGGGTCCAGAATCATTACTGGCGGAAATCGCGCCGACACTGACCGCCTGCAGCCGCTACGATAACATTGGTTTATGGTTCATTCGCCGCATAGCGTTTCTGCTGCGATTGCACTGCCCGGAGCCATGAGAAGAATGCAGCAGGTATCTATACAGTACATAGAAACTGACTGGCGGAGGATAAATGCTGGCAGCGGCAAATCCTGGAACGCGGCGCGATTGCCGACGAATCCGCTAAGCGAAATTAGCATACCGGGCATACGAAAGATTTACATCAATCGAGCGCGTTTCCCGCGCAAAGCTATAGCTGACGCGGCGTCCCGGCAATGCGGCGTCCGCGCTTCAAGATCGCTGAAGACCATTAAGCGCTCAAAATTGTTCAATAATTGTTCAATATTTGCCACAGACCCAATAAACAATCGCGTATTCATACAGCCAATTCATACAGTACCCGCGCTGTAAAAGCGCTATAATCCATTGACGCTTATCGCGTAGGCTAAGCGTAGAAAAAGCGAAGGTTTAGCAATGGCTAGCCGTCAGTTGCAGTATGCCAAACTATGCTAAAGTTGCAGTTGTCAAGGTTCTTTGTCCCCACTAGGAACCGAGACACCCCCCAAATATACCAGGCGTCCCAAACTACATTGGGACGTTTGGCTTTTATATGGCTTCCTGCGTACTTCATGGCAAGTTGACATGCTCACATTCAGTCCAATTGCCATGCAGGCGAAAAAGGTCGATACAGTGGCTCATTAACTTGCCAATCTTTTGGTGACCGTCGTTGTTCCAGTGTACATCGGGTTTCTGTGTATAGTCGACCGATTCTTCCAGCAACAAACGCGGATCAATATAGGCTATATCAAGCTCTGACAATAGCTGGATGGCGGTTGTGTAGCGGCGGCCGGGCGATAAGAGATCATTGCGGTGCGGGATTAACATAACCAGCAGCTCGCCATTCTGTGCCGAAACCGCATCGCGCAAGGCTTCCAAGTACTTGCTTGTAGCCTGCCTTTCACGGTCTGTGCGCTGGCTTTCATGAGCGCTATCGCCTATCACATCTATTAGCCGCAGCAGCAATGTTCCCAGGCGCGTGATGCCAACGAGACGCTCAAGCTCGCTTGCGGGCGGATCTTTTCGATGTTCGCGATAGTACCAAGTGCTTGGCAAATCTAGGAAAATGATATTGCCCCAGCGATCTTCCCAGCGGAACAAGGTCACATCTCCGTCATCAGTTGTCATTTGCTGGCCGCGGATTGGTATCAAATTGTCATTGAAGTCATTCATGTAGAACCCGAGCACGGTAAGATGCGGCTGCATAACTGGTCCATAAACCGCAAAGGACTGTATAGCCTGGCGTGTACCCGTGCCAGGGATACCCAGATTCCATAGGACTGCGCCGCTATGCTCGGACTCGATTGTCTCGATATAGGACATGCCCATGTCGGCTGTCATGCCAAAAGTGAAGGAATCGCCCAGGGCAATGATGCGAAACTTGTCCCGCAAACCAGCGTTGGGAGAAAATGCTTGCGTATCGTGAAATCCCTGTTCATTGAGTGAGCAGTTTCGTCCTTCCGTTTGTCCCAAGCGGCATGCTTCTTCCATAACTGCCGGATTGAAGTGGCAGCCTGCCTCATCGCAGATATTCCAGGGCTCGCCATTGTAGTATTGCTCTGGAATCCGCGCTGGGAAATAGGTAGACATATTAAAAAGCGCCAGCAAAAGCTCCAGCGCGATAAGCGTTAGGGCTGTGATGAGCGCCGCCGCGAGTAAATTCTTGCGCCAGGCAGCCAATCGACGGCGGCGGAGGTCATCCCGACGCAAGGCGAATGCCAAAGCCGCCAGCGCCAGTCCGCTGACGATAGCCAAAATCTGTGGCAGGTTAAAACCGGGGCTGGTGCCTGGGAAAAAATCGAGCACGAGCCCAAAAGCTGCGATTGCGATGCCCAATATTGCAAGAATCCAAATCAGCCCGTTGAGTATGCCTTCGGCGCGCGCGCGGGAACGCGACATGTCGTCTTTCCTCGTCAGTGTCTTATGCCCTCATGGTTCTCGCAAGTCATTATAGTCGATTCCCCGCCCGGCGCGATTGACATCCGCGCCACAGCTTTGCGAGCGACGCGCGTAAGGGTATCGTAATCTGCCCATTCTACAATGGGAGCAAATGAGAGTTATTGGGCTTCATGGGATTCATGGGATTCAAATGAGAATGACCATACAATGACCATACAATGAAAGGAATAGTACCATGCGCAAGGGGCTGGATCAGCGCGGTATGCTCACAGCTACTGCCGCGGCTATTCTCGTATTGGCTGCATTTTTTGCGTATTCTCCTAACCTGGCGCAAGACCAGGCAAGCTGCAACCCGAGCCACCTGAGGACGGTCAATTGGTCGACAGACTTCTGCAACAGCATTGTCGACTTCGCCGAGATTTTAGTTGGGAATCCCAGCAAAGACGGCATCCCCGCGCTGACCGACCCCAATATGGAGCCAGTTTCACAGGCTGCTGCTTGGCTGCGCGATCGTTCGCCAGTAATCGCGGTCGAGATTGCTGGCGCAGCGCGCGCCTATCCGCTGGCGATTCTGATGTGGCACGAGATAGCCAATGTCGAAATCGCCGGCATTCCAGTCGCGGTTACATTCTGCCCGCTCTGCAACAGTTCAATCACATTCGACCGCCGCGTCGGCGGCGCGACGCTGGACTTTGGCGTCAGCGGATTACTGCGCAACAGCGACCTCATCATGTACGACCGCCAGAGCGAGACTTGGTGGCAGCAGTTAACCGGCGAGGGCCTCGTGGGCGATTATGCTGGGGTTCTCTTGGATATCGTGCCGTCGCAAGTCATCAGCTTCGCCAGCTTTGCCGAGCGCCATCCTGACGGGCTGGTGCTGTCGCGCGATACCGGTTTCTCGCGACAATATGGCATCAATCCCTATGCCAATTATGACAGCCGCCCAGGACGCCCCTTCTTGTTCCGAGGCGAAATCGACGCCCGGCTTAGCTCGCCGGTGGCGCATGTCTTGGCGACTACTGTGAATGGCATCGCCAAAGCCTATCCCTTTGCCATTCTGCGCGAGCAAGGGGTGATAAACGACACAATCGGGGCTACGCCCGTGGTGGCATTCTTCCAAGCCGGCATTGCCAGCGCGCTGGGCGATTCGGTCATCGACAATGCCGCCGATCTCGGCACAGCGGGCTTGTATCGGTCTACCCTGGACGGACTAACCTTGACCTTCATTCGGCAGGAAGACCATTTGAAAGACCAACAGGAAGAGCAAACGGAAGACGACGTTTTCACTGACGAGCAGACCGGCTCGACCTGGAACGCCTTTGGAGAAGCGATTGCCGGCGACTTGCAAGGCAAGGAATTGGACTGGATTAACGCCTTCCCTCACTTCTGGTTCGCCTGGGCTGCATTTAATCCGCAAACGGAAGTATACGGCATATAGCGCCGCGTCGGACATTGCAGCCCACCATGCGCGGAAAGATATGCCCGGTAAATTTGGAGTACTGAGGAAGTGAACAAGCGCAAGAAGAGCATCAAAGACCTGGCAACACTCGCTTTGATCGCGCTTATCTTCATTGTGGTCGGGCGGGCGCTGCTTCTGGACACGGGTTCGGGCTGGAAAACCGACTTCGACTTGACTGCCATCGACATGGACGAGGTGATTTCCGGTGGTGTGCCGCGCGATGGCATCCCGCCGATTGATGAGCCGTTCTTTGTCGAAGCCGCGCATGCGATTGAGCTGTCGCCGCAGTCGCCCGTTATCGCGCTGGAAATAGCCGGCGATGCGCGCGCCTACCCGCTCGAAGTATTAACTCGCCACGAGATTGTCAACGATATCGTGGGCGGCGCGCCAGTCGCGGTAACATTCTGCCCCTTGTGCAATAGCGCCCTTGTCTTCGACCGTCAAGTCGGCGGCGATGTCCTGCGCTTTGGCGTATCGGGCAAGCTGCGCTACAGCGACCTCATCATGTGGGACGACCTCACCGAGAGCTGGTGGCAGCAGCTCACTGGCGAAGCCATTGTGGGCGAATACCGCGGCACAGTTCTGCGCATGCTAAACTCGCAGCTGGTCAGCTTTGAGGTCTTCAAGCAGCGTTACCCGGACGGCAAGGTGCTGCGCGGTCCCTTAGGCGCTTATGGACGCAATCCCTACGTTAGCTACGACAGCAGCCCTAAGCCCTTCCTCTTCAAAGGCGCGCTTGATAAGCGCCTGTTCGCCGGCGAACGCGCGCTAGCGGCGGTCATTGGCGACCAAGCCGCAGCCTACGCATTCAGCGCCTTGCAAGAAGAAGCCGTTGTCAATGACAGGGTATCGCAGCGCGACATTGTGATATTCTGGCAGCCTGGCGTTGCCAGTGCCCTTGACGCGAGCGATATTGACGCTTCTAAGGATGTCGGCATGGCGCTGATGTATGAGCGCCGCCTGCCTTCGGGCGAAACGTTGACCTTCCGTCGCGACGGCCGCCGATTCGTCGACGAAGAAACGCAGAGCGTTTGGAACATCTGGGGCGAGGCGACGGCCGGCCCCATGGCTGGCAGTCGACTCAAGCAAGTACATGCCTACCCGCATTTCTGGTTCGCTTGGGCGGCATTTTATCCCGATACATTTTTGTACGCATCTACAATAAACTGAAACCGTTCAAATTATAGGACAAATCATGCATACAATTCGCAAGACGCTTACGATTACGCTAACGCTAGTCGCGCTATTGCTGCCGGCAAGCGCCCAGGCGCAGCTCAGTTGCGATAGTCCACCCGCCCCATTCGACAACCCAGCAGCGCTGGAAAACTGGCAAAGGGTCTGGAATCTGATGGATGTCTGCAGCAGCCAGGCCGGCGTCTTCGGCGAGATTATTTCCGGCGGCGTCGGCCGCGATGGCATCCCGCCTATCGACAACCCGAGTTTTGATGATTTGGCTATGGCGGATACCTGGCTGCAAGCAGCGTCGCCGGTCATTGCCTTGGAGATTGATGGCATCGCCCGCGCCTATCCGCTGGCAATCTTGACGCGCCACGAAATTGCCAATGACAGCATCGGCGAAAGTCCCATCGCTGTTACCTTCTGCCCCTTGTGCAATAGCGCCATCGTATTTGACCGACGCGTGGAAGGGGAAACGCTGCGCTTCGGCGTCAGCGGATTGCTGCGCAATAGCGATCTCATCATGTGGGACGACCGCACGCAAAGCCTCTGGCAGCAATTGACCGGCGAGGGCATCGTCGGCGCGCACACCGGCGCGCTGCTGGAGATTGTGCCATCGCAATTGGTGGGCTACGGCGCGTTCAAAGAGCAGTACCCGCATGGCGAAGTGCTATCGACAAATGGACGCTTTTACGGCAACAATCCCTACGTCAATTACGATAGCAGCGAGCGGCCCTTTCTTTTCAGTGGCGAGCCAGACAATCGGCTCTTCGCAACCGAGCGCGTGCTCGGGGTGGCGCGGGATGGCATACAGAAAGCCTATCCCTTCGCCGCCCTGTCCGCAGCCAGGGTTATCAATGATAGCTTGGGCGATGTCGATGTCGTGGCGCTCTGGCAGCCGGGCGCGTTCAGCGCGCTGGACGCAGCCAGCATTGACCTCTCGCGCGATGTGGGCATGGCTGGCTTGTTCGAGCGCGCCATTCACCTTGACAATCGCAATGACAATCGCAATGACCAGACCCTGCGTTTCCGCATCGACGGCGATGACATCATTGATGAGGAGACCGGCAGTACCTGGAATATCTTTGGCATGGCGGTAGCGGGCGAGCTGGCGGGAACGCAGCTGCGGGCGATAAATGCCTTCCCGCACTTTTGGTTCGCTTGGGCGGCATTTTATCCAGATAGCGAGTTGTACGAGTACGAGCCGAGGGAATAACTAAAGTATCTGATCGAGGAATTCCTGCGTGCGCGGGTGATGCGCGATATCGGGATTGAAGAAGTTCTCTGGCGGACCCTGCTCGACAATGCGCCCCATATCCATGAAAATGATGCGGTCGGCGACTTCGCGCGCGAAGCCCATCTCGTGCGTGACGACCAGCATCGTCATATAGGTGCGCGCCAATTCCTTCATCACATCCAGCACTTCTTTGATCATCTCCGGGTCAAGCGCCGAAGTCGGCTCGTCGAAGAGCATGATTTTCGGCTCCATCGCCAGCGCCCGCGCGATCGCCACCCGCTGCTGCTGCCCACCAGATAGCTGCCCTGGGTACTTGTAGGCTTGCTCGGGGATACCCACCCGCTCCAGCAAATCCATGGCGCGCTGTTCAGCTTTGTCGCGCGCCCAATGTCGCACTTTTATCGGTGCCAGCGAGATATTGTCCAGCACCGTCAAATGCGGGAAGAGATTAAATTGCTGGAATACCATACCGGTTTCGCGCCTGATCTCGGAGATGTTCTGGGTGTCGTGGCTAAGCTCGATGCCATCGACGATGATTTGTCCGTCTTGATGCTCTTCCAGCCGATTGATACAGCGGATAAAGGTCGACTTGCCCGAGCCGGATGGCCCGATGATGACCAGCACTTCTTGCGGCATGACCTCCAGCGAGATATTGCGCAAGACATGGAACTCGCCAAACCACTTGTTCATGTCCCGACAGATGATCATCGGATCATCGGAAGTCTCCACTTGCCTTTTGCCGTTTACCATAATGTTCTCGCAATCGCGTTTGTCGGGCGCAGCATGTCAAATATGTGCTTGATTGTAAGCATTAGCAAGCAATTAGACAAATTCCTTATCATTTGGGCAAGTGTTCTGAATCTGATGAACAAATCTGAATAGAAAGCGCCCGCAGAATCATCAGCAATCCGCGCGCCTTAGCCGGTAGAAGGCGGCGCGGACATAACCCGAGCGTTACGTGCGAAGTTTGCGAAGTTTGCGTTTGAAGAATGCGCATCGCTATGCAATTTGCTAGCTGAGGTCCTCGAAAAATTCATTTGGTGGGGAAATTTTGGAGGGGAAATAAAGAGAGCCTTTGGCAAGGCTCTGCATGACTTGAATTTCAAATTGAGAAAGCTAAGCCGATTAAGGCTTTGCCGGCTAATCGCCAGCCATCTCCATCTGTGCGGGGCGCAGGCTTTCCAGCGCGCTCAAGATTCCGCTGCGGATTTCGCCAGGTTCAGCATGGCGGCCGACCGCCTTCTTGGAGAAGATCAAGTCGCCATTTACCCAGACGTCGAATACACCACCCGTACCGGGGACCAGCTGCCAACTGCTGATATGGTATTCGATTTCGCGCTCGTTCAAGATTTCGTCCGTCAAACTGACGGCAATCGCTTGATGTCCTCAAGTAGCGCAATACTTGACGACAATCTCCATTCCACCTTCTTGCATGAGCTTATCCCTTCTATAAGAATACAGCCACCGATTGCAACATTATAACAAATGCGCGCGAAAAAACAAAGGCGCCCCTCAAGTGGAAATGACCATCTCCACACATAAAATTTTGGTGCTCTAATAATTATGCGAAGCCCGCCATAGCTGCTGTGCCCGTGCTAATCCTACTCATTGCCTACGCTCGCTACGCGGCTCGTCAGTTATTGCCCCAAATCAATTGAACTTCGCCGCGCTTCGCATAATTATTAGAGCAGGAAAATTAATACATGGGGGAAATCATGTTCAGATTGAAATTGAGATTTGCGGTCCGATTGCTTTTGCTGTGCGCCATTTTCATCGTCGCAAGCAGCGCGCTGGCGCAATGGGATGTCAAGTACGAAGAAGACAGACAATATGAGAATCCGAGTACAGAACCGGAAGTTGTCGAAGAACCCGAAGAAACCACAGAAACCACAGGAACCACAGAAGCAGAGGTTGCGCCACAACGGACCGTCGAGGAATCCAAGCCGCCAGTCAAGCGCCAGCAGGTGCAAACCTGCTTGACTTTACCCGAGCATATCCAAGTAATTGGCGTGGGTGCCAGCGTTCAATGCCAAGCGGTCGGTACGGCGGGTGTGGGACGCACGGACTTGTTTGAGCTGGGCGTCGCGGAAGCGGTTGATATTTGGGGTCTGCTCACATACAGCATTGACGTTTGCTTCTCGCAATCGGGCTATTTGGTCTTTTTGGATTCCGCCTATGCGCCGCGCATGCTCATGCCGCTGCTGTCATACACACTAGATGGCATGACCTGCGGCCGCATCAATCGCCCTGGCACGGTGGTTCTGCTGCACGAGCCAATGATGTTCGACAAACCGCTGATATTCGACGAGCCGATTGTGCCAAGCATCACCATTCCCGTGAATAACTGCGTCATCAAATTGGTGGAAACACTGTTCCTGCGCGCAGCGCCTGACGGAGAGATCATCGGTTTGGTCTGGCAGAATTCCGAAGTGCCGGTATACGAGATTAACGGCGACTGGTACAAGGTCGAGTTCGAGGGTGTGACGGGCTACATTAGCCGCCTTTACCACAATGTCTTGAGCAGCGGCTGCGCTTGATTTAGCGCTGCTTGACCGCGCGACTGCGAAGAACTGCATGCGGATGCCCCGCCTTGAGTAAATCAAGGCGGGGCATTTTCTTTATACGACTTATACGACGATATTGACCTTGGGGTCGCTGCCGTTCCGGCCCGGGATGAATATCGTCCGCCGCGGTGCTTTACCGGACAAGCTGCGCTGGGCGGCATCGCTAGCCAAAGCCAGTTCCAGCGCCCGCGCGCGCTCGACATCGGCCGGCACAGCAATCGCGCCGCGCGGCTTGCCGTTAATCAGCACCACCAGCTCCACTTGCTCTTCGCGCGCCTTGTCGGCATCATATTGGGGCCAAGACTGCAGATGCACACTGTATTCGCGCCCCAGCCGCTGCCACAATTCCTCGGCGAAATGCGGCGCGAAAGGCGCCATCAGCCGAATGACCTGGCTCATTATGTTTTGCCAGCATTCACCGCCAATCTGATGCTGGCGCAGGGCGGCTTTCAGCGCGTTCTTGAACTTCATCTGTTCGGCAATGGCGGTATTGAAACTGAAATCCTCCAAGCCGTGGTTGACCACCGCGATCGTCTGATGCAGCTTGCGTTCAATATCGCGTTCGCGCGCCGCATCGCCAGCGCTGTCTGGCGCGCCAGCCGCGACGATTTCCCAAACGTCATGCAGCCAACCCTGCGGACCCTTGATATTGTTCTCGTTCCAAGGACCGCCCTTCTGCCAATCGAAGTTGAACATCAGATAGCAGCGCACGACATCAGCGCCGTATTTCTCGACCAGTTCATCGGGATTGACCACATTGCCCTTGCTCTTGGACATGCGTTGGATTTCCAAGTGATGCCGCAGTTGATTGACATTGTTCGCGCCCGGGATATCGGGAATGATAATCTCGGCATCGGGGCTTACATTGACAAAATGCTCCAAGCCCGCCATATCAATATGCAGCGTATTTTCGGTACGGCTGGCGATTTCGCCAAAGAAGCCGTCAAAGCCGTCCGGCACTTCGTTCCAGCCCACCACTTCAACCCGCTTCGCCAACATCGTATTACCACGGATACTGCCGCTGCACAGTACATAGTCGCCTTGGCGCGCCGAGCCCAAGACCTGACCCTGGTTGCGCAGCAGGGTCATCGGCTCGTCGAATGCGCCGGCTGGGTCGCGCCCTTTTGCGCGCATGACGGCGGCGGCATCATCATAGACACCGATATCGCGCAGCACTTTGGTGAAGAAGCGCGTATACAGCAGGTGCATCACCGCGTGTTCGGCACCGCCAGTATAGACATCCACCGGTAGCCAGTAAGCCGCTTCTTCCGCGTCAAAAGGCGCATCGTCATTGTGCGGCGACAAATAGCGCAGTTGATACCAAGACGAACACATGAAGGTATCCAGCGTATCGGTTTCCCGCCGCAGGCGGTCCTCCACTTTATAGAAGGGCTCGTGATAGGTCAGTGGGCTGCGCCCAGTCGGCATGAAATCGACATCTTCGGGCAAGACGACCGGCAGGTCTTCATCGGCCACGGGCATAATCTCGTCGCCGTCGTACATCATCGGGATGGGACCGCCCCAATAGCGCTGGCGGCTGATGAGCCAATCGTGCAGGCGATAGTTGACCGATTCTTGCCCCTTGCCGCTCGCTTCCAGCCAATCAATCACCCTGGCAATGGCTGGGTTGGCGCGCCCTTTGTCCCTGCTGCTTTGGCTGCCGTCCATGGCATCGGAATTGACCATGGTGCCCGGGCCTTCGTAGGCATTCTCCATGTCTTGCTCTTGCAGCGGCTTGTCCATGTCGGCAGGTTGGATGACCACTCGGATTGGCAGGTCATGGGCGCGGGCAAACTCAAAATCGCGGTGGTCATGCGCCGGCACCGCCATAATCGCGCCCGTGCCGTAAGTTATCATGACATAATCGGCGATCCAAATGGGGACGCGCTCGGCGTTGACCGGGTTGATGGCGTAAGCGCCGGTGAAGACGCCGGTCTTCTCGCGATGTTCCATCATACGCTCGATTTCGGTTTCGGCGGCGATTTCGTCGATATAGTGATTGACTTCCGCGCGCCGTTCAGCCGTCGTGATTCTGTCAACCAGTTCATGCTCGGGTGCCAGCACCATGAAAGTCGCGCCCCAGAGCGTGTCCGGGCGCGTGGTATAAATCTCGATGGGATGGTCGCCTAGCTCGGTGCGGAAGGTAACGCGCGCGCCTTCGCTGCGGCCAATCCAGTTGGTCTGCATGATTTTGATAGGCTCGGGCCAATCCAGGCTGTCGAAGTTCAGCAATTCATCGGCGTATTTTGTGATGGCGAAGAACCACTGTTTCATCATTTTGTGCACGACTGGCTGCCCGGTGCGCTCGTCCTTGCCATCATGCACTTGCTCGTTTGCCAAGACGGTCTGCAAACTTTCCGACCAATTGACCAAAGCCGAGCCGCGATAAGCCAAGCCTTTCTCGTAGAATTTCTTGAAAAACCACTGCGACCATTTGTAATACTCGGGTGTGCAAGAGATGGCTTCGCGCTCCCAATCGAACATCGCGCCCATGCTGCGCAGTTGTTCGCGCATGCGCTCGATATTGCTGTAGGTCCATTTCCAGGGATGGATATTGCGCGAGATTGCCGCCTGTTCCGCCGGCAAGCCAAAGGCGTCAAAGCCCATCGGGAAAAGCACGTTGAATCCGCGCATGCGCATCCAGCGCGCGCGGGCATCGGAGGGTGCCATAGCGTACCAGTGACCGATGTGCAAGTCGCCCGATGGATAAGGCAGCATCGTCATGGCATAGTGCTTGGGTTTGTCCCAATCCACTTGCGAGCGATAGATGCGCGTCTCGTCCCATTTTTGCTGCCATTTGACTTCTATGTCATGAGGTTGGTAGGTTGCTGACATGCTTGCTTTGATCTCCCGTCAAGATTATGAAATGCAAAAAAAGTCCAGCAAGTCCTGCTGGGGAAAGCTGGGAATAGATGTAGGAAACGGATGAATGAATCGAATGAAGAATCGAATGAAGGTTCAGATTAAATCGCGCGGAAAATGAAAAAGGGCTGCGGAAGAAGCGGGTACGCGGCGCGCAGTCGCTATGCGCTAGGCAAGGAAAGAGCGAGCCACCCCAGAGCCCGCCAACGCTTTAACTTTCATATCTCTAGCCTCCGACAAATCGCCGAGCAGTCTATCATGCCAAGCGCGACTTGTAAAGTGGAATCTGGGACTGGAAATCAACTTCAGGGCTTATGTGATATTTTTGCCAGAAATGGGATGCCTGCCATTTCCGCGCCCGACTCTAGAATTCATGGCACAGCATCACATAATGCCCCAGAAAGGCTTGTAGCACCGAATTGAGATTAGCGAAACCAAATGCAAATCGGACGCGATTATCGAATGCTGGGGCTAGGCACCCCAAGTCTGACGCAGGACGCGCAGCCAATTCTGATGACAAAGTTTTTGCAGCAGCTCGTCGTTGTAGCCGGCCGCTTTCAACGCGGCGATGAGATTGGGCAGCTTCGAGACATCGCTTACTGCGTCGGGCACGCGCGCGCCGTCATAATCCGAGCCCAGCCCCACGCGCGTTTCGCCCAGCCGCTCGACCAGATAATCCAAATGCCGCACCATGATATCCAGCGGTCTGTCGCTGTCCCATGCGCCATCTTCATTGAGGAAGCCGGTGGCGAAGTTCAAGCCGACCATGCCGTCCGAGGCTTTGATGGCGTCGAGCTGCTTATCGGTGAGGTTGCGCGAAATCGGGCAGATAGCGTGCGCGTTGGAATGCGTGGCGACCAGGGGCGCGGCGCTCTGCGCGGCGATATCCCAGAAGCCCGCCTCGTTCATGTGCGACAAGTCGATCATAATGCCGAGTTGGTTGCAGCGATTGACCAGCCTCTTGCCGGCATCGGTCAAGCCGGGACCGATGTCCGGCGATGACGGATAGGCGATTGGCACACCATGCGCGAAGATTGTCGGGCGGCTCCAGACGATGCCCAGCGAGCGCAGACCAGCTTGATAGAAAACTTCCAGCGCGTTCAAATCTTCGTCGATGGCTTCCGCGCCTTCAAAATGCAAGATGGCGGCGAAGACGCCGCTGTCAATGCAAGCCTGCAATTCGGCAGCGCTGCGAACGACCTTGACTTGACCATCGGACAGGGCTTCCAGTTTGTAGAGGTCGGCCATCATCCGCAAGGCGACGCCTTGCGAATAGACAAACTCGACCGCCGGCGGCGCATAAGGCTTGGAACGGTCGGGCATATTATTGGGGTCAATCCGCATTTCGGGATTCGGTACATAGACCGCGAAGAAGCCGCCGGCAAAGCCGCCGCGACGCGCCCGCGGCAAGTCAATGTGCCCGCCGTCCATCTCAGTCAAAAAATCGGGATAATTGACATCTTCGTTCTGGTAAAAGCGCAGCAAGGTATCATTGTGTCCATCAAATATCTGATATTCCGCCACAATCAAGCTCCTTTCGGTTTACATGCTTCATTCAGTCAGTTCGGCAGCAGCCAATGTAGTCAATGATGGCAGGCATAATGTTCAGATGCAATATCAGCCTGAAAATAAAAGCGCAGTTCAATTGAACTGCGCCTGAACTGCGCCGCTGTGTTACAGTCTGTCGCAGTGCTTAATCTTGGCTGTCTAGTCCTGTCTATAAGGCGCGCGGCGCTTGTTCTTTAGGATTCGGCGGATTCGGCGGAATCGGAACGGGAACGGGCGCGCGCGCTGGTTCACGCGGCTGCCGCGCTTTGGGGTCAAGCAAATCTTCAATCAAGTCATCTACTTCTTTCACGATGCGTCGCCCGATTTCTAACAGTTCTTCCCAAGCATTGCGTTTCGGTTTCGGCACACGCTCGCCTTTCTATCTGCGAAAAAATTCTGCGAAAAAATACACAAAATAAACAAGTGAGCAACTGAATAATTGAATAATAGTGAAGGAATTTAGCGAATTTTGCGAATTAGAATGAAAGCTGGCAACTGGACAGGCAAAACAAATGCTCCTGCGTCTGGCGCAGCTAGTGGACCTGAGGGGACTCGAACCCCTGACTTCCACAATGCCATTGTGGCGCTCTCCCAACTGAGCTACAGGCCCGCGATTAACAACCGTATACTAGCCCCAATTGTAAAGCCTGTCAACATGCTGTCGCGCCTCGCGCCCGAGGGATTTTGGATTATTGTCAAATCACAGGGGGTCATAAGCATTACTAAGCGCATTGGTATCGCATTGGTACAATGAACACATAGTCAAATAGATTATTCAAGGAGACAGCGGGCTGTTTCCTCGCGCCATAAGCGCCCACGGCGCTTATGAAAATAATGCTGCGATTGCCCTGTTAGAGACAAGCAAAGCCCCGTGCCAAATTTGACCATTCTGTGGCATACTATGGCTTGATGTCTGGCAGCGAAAGCGAGGTCGTGATGGCTGAAGCGAAACAATCACTTAATGTCTTTGTCACCGGCGGCTCCGAAAATGTTGGCTTGGCGACAGCGCGCGCGCTGCTTAGACGCGGGCACAAGGTCCTCGCCACTGCCTGCACCGCGCAAGGCGCATTGGCGCTGCGGCTCGTGGGGGCGCTGCCGGTCTACCCCGACCTCAACCGCGCCAGCGAAGTACTGAGCAGTTTGCAGCTCGCGCAGGCGGACGCCGTCGTGCATGCCAGCCCACAGTATTATGGCGGCTTGCCGCATTCAAGCCAGGTGCCTTGTAGCGAGCAACTGCTGTCATCCACCGCCGCCGTGACGCAAGCAGCGCAGGCGCATGGTGTTCAGCGCATCGTCGCGCTCAGTTTCGGCTATCTTTATGCAGCTGATAATGGTGCCGCCAAAGAGGGCGACCGCGACGCCCGCGATAGCGACTATGCCGCCATGCTGGCAGCGGAGGCGCTTGTACGCGACAGCGGCTTGAATGGCTTTATCCTGCGCAGCGCTTATATCTACGGCGGCAACAGCGCCGCGACAGCGGTGCTGGCGCAGACGATCAGGAAATCGCAACGTTTGCCAGCCGGCGATAAACTGGCATCTTGGATTCACGAAGACGACCTGGCGGCGGCTATCGTGAACTTGCTAGAAGCCGAGGGCGACATCCATGGCGTCGAGACAGTCAACGCCGCTGATGACGCGCCGCGCAGCCCCGAGGAATTTGCGGCAGCTACCTGCGATGCGCTCGGGTTGAACGCCCCAGCCTTCGCCGGTGCTGGCTTTTTGCCCGGGCTGCGCAAGAAGACCTTCCGCGATAAATTGCTGGGGAGGGCGATCGTCATCAATAGCGGCGCGCTGCGTGAGCGCTTCGCTTGGCAGCCGCGTCATAGCAGCATCGAAACTGGCTTGGAAGCCACTACATTGACTTGGCGCATGAAAGAGGCTGTCGACGCCGACGCTTTCTACAACGATTATCAAGACAAAGCAGCGGAAGCTATCGCGTCTTTCGCTTATGACGCGGTTTTGCCGGAACCCGTTGCGGTGGCGGAAAGTGTCGCGGCCGCCCCGGCAAAAGCCGAGCCAAAACTCGCGCCAGAAAAAGCGGCTGCACCAGCCGCTTCCGGAGGTCCCACACCCTGGAATGAGGACGACGCCAAGCGCGAAGAACGTCGGCGCAAAGCCCTCGAGCGCAAAGCCAAACGCGCCGCCAGTCAAGCTCGCGGGAGCTAAGCGACATGACGACGCAATTACGCGCTGTCCTATTTGACTTCGACGATACCTTAATCGATTGGAGCGGCGTTATAATCGGCTGGCGCGAGTTGGAAGCGCAGCGATTGGCTCGCGTCCTGTCATACGTGAATGAGCGCAGCAAACAGGAATTGACCGACCTAGACAGCTTGGTCGATATCTATACGGAGCGGACGCGCGCCGCTTGGGCGGCAGGGCGCGTGAACCTGCGCGCGCCAATCATGCCGAATATCTTGCTGTCAAGCTTGACCGACTTGGGTGTTGCCGAAGCGGAGTCGCGACTGGACGAAATCCTATCAGCCTATCAATGGCGCGCTGTGCCCGGTACGGTCGTCTATCCGGATGTGCCGCCGGCGCTTGAATTGCTGCGCAGCTGCGGCATCCGCCTGGGAATCGTCACCAATGCCTCGCTGCCGATGTGGATGCGCGACAGCGAATTGCGTGACCATGGCTTGATTGACTTTTTCCCCGATTGTCGGCTGTCCGCCGCCGATGTCGGCTATCTCAAACCACATCCGCGCATCTTCCAGCGCGCCTTACAGATTATCGCTACACCAGCGGAGGCAACCGTATTTGTGGGGGATAATCCCGTTGCGGATGTCGGCGGCGCGCAGGCAGCGGGCATGCTCGCGGTGCGGCGGCTGAACCCCGGCGCGCGCGACAACGGGCATCTCGCCAAAGCCCACAAGGTTGTGCGTTCGCTGGCGGAATTGCCCAGCTTGCTGGACAATTGGTATCCGGGCTGGCGTGAACATGGCAAGTGAGCTCTCGCTTCACCGCGACCTAAACCTCATCATCACCGGCTATATCGAACCAAATCGACCCCGAATTGCGCGCCAGTTGGCGCAGCGGCTGGGGATGGAGATGATAGACGTCGAACGGCGAATCGAAGAACGTTATGGCGAGACCATCGACCGCATCCGCGTGCAGTATGGCGAGCGGCGGCTGCGCGCCATCGAATCTGAAGTCTTGGATGACATCGCATTGTACCGGCGCGCCTTGATTCGCGTCACCGGCAGTACGCTTGTCAACAGCCGACAACTGGAAGATTTGCAGCGCAATGGCATTGTCGTCTGCCTGGTGGCGTCGCTGGATTCGATACTGCGCCGCATTCACTTAACGCTCGGCGCGCGCTATCACAATCCCGTTGAGCGCTCGCTGGCTATCGGCGAATTGCAGCGCGAATGGAAAATACGCGAAGCGGCCAACATCGTCGAATTCGACGCCACCTACATCAGCGAGCCGGAACTGATTGATCAGATTGCCAACTACTGGCGCGATATCGCCTTACGGCGCGCTTAGCGGCAATTTCGCTCTGGGCGGCGCTTCGGGCGGGTCTCAAAACGAAACGCCAACCATGCCGCGGGTAACCTGGAAATCGTGCGTACCCGTCAGTTGATGCTTGGGCACATGGTCGCCACGCAAGCTGGCGATGATTAAATCTAGCAGCGCCGCTGCCTGCCCGCCATCTGCTGGCAATACGGCGTCCAAATCAGCTTCCGAGCCACCCGCAAAGGATACTTGCAGCACGGGCGACAGCGGATGCCCCGCCAGGGCATAGCCTTCGGTAAGCCCCAACATTATCTCGACGCCGGCTGCGCCCAAGCCGGTCAGGGTCTCGCTCCAATGTCGGCGCGGGTTCGCCATCACATGGAAGCCGGCTTGCTCCGCCATCTGACCATAGCCTAATGTCGCGCTACAATTTTTATTTATGCCCAGTTCGCGCGCGAAGGCACCCGCCAGCAAGCTGTCTTTTTCCGAGACAACAACCGTGCCGCCGCCGCTTGTGATGACTTGGCATAATTCGGCTAGACTGTGCGCCGCGCTGTCGTCGACCGCCCCAGCTGACAGCAAGCCCAGCCGCAGCGCTTCCATGCCTGCGGGAATTGGCGCGGGGACACTGTCGCCGGCAAGCCGCGCGCGGAACCAGCGCGTCATTTTTTGCATGACAGCGTCTATGCCGCCATCCAGTTGAATGCTCGCCCAGCCATAATCGGACGGGTCCAAGCCGCGCTCGCCCATCAACTGGCGGAAGTAGCTGTTGTGCGTGATTTCGCAGCCATGCTCTAGGAGCAGGACATGCCGCAATTTGGGATGCTGCAAGTAGCTGATTAAACTGTCTTTGTACTCTGGCACGACGCTGCCGCCGCAGCCTTCCGTATGTACGAGCGTAACAAAACGCGACAGTCCCGCCGATTGCGCCAAATCGCTGCGATTGAGCGCGTCGGTTGTCATGCGGGCAATCTGCCCCGAACACAGGCTCGTCGGCAGGACCATGCCGACTTGTTCCGTGGCGACATTGCCGCGGTTCTCATAAACCGACAGCCTAATATCCGCTGCCGGGCCATCATCGGCGCTGTCGGCTATATTTAGCGGTTCACCCGAATAGCTTCGCTGCGTCAGCAGGGCAACATTGACCGGGCGCGTCTGCTGCCAATCGCGCCAAATTTGCACTTGGTGATGCCCGGCTCTTTCGCCCAGGGAGCGCTGCCCGCCGGCGACGGCAATGGTCAGGTCGAGCGCGCGCGCGCCGAGTTCGTCCAGCGGCGCGCCATCCAAATACTCGCCCGCGTTGATATCCATGTCAAATTTCAGCAGCTCGTGGCGCGCGCTGGTCGTGACGATTTTGATGGTTGGCACGAAGGGAAAGTTCGTGATTGAGCCGTTGCCGGTTACAAAATAGATCATATTGCAGCCGCTCGCCACTTGGCCCGCAATGCTCTCTAGGTCGTTGCCCGGGCTATCCATAAAATAGAAGCCGCCGCTGCTCATGCGCTGGCTATATTCGATGACCTCATGCAGGGGCACATCGGGATGGCGCTTTGCCGCCGCGCCCAGGGATTTGAGATAGATGTTGTACAGTCCGCGATATTTGTTGCCGCCGGATGGGTTGCCCTCGGCGGTTTGTCCATGCCAGCCAACCCATTCTTTGAACCGTTCGATTTTGTTAAGGAAGCGGCGCGCCACCGCGACTGATTCGACTTTGTCCAGCACATAAGACTCAGCGCCGATGAGCTCGTCCGTCTCTGCCAGGTTGGCGCTGCCGCCGCTGCGGATAACTTCTTTGGCAACCCAAGCCGCCAGCGGGTTGCCGCTGATGCCGGAAAATGCGTCCGAGCCGCCGCACTGCAAGGCGATTTTCAAATGCCGCAAAGGCTGCGGACTGCGCTCGGTCGCGTTGACCTGCGGCAGCCAAACCTTGAACAAGTCTTTGAACCAGGCGACGTTCGCTTCAAAACTTTTCCCGAGCGAGTAAAAGGCATGCGTAACATGCTGCAATGGGTAGTTATTTTCGAGCAGATACTGACGCAGGTCGGCATTGGTGACCGCTTCGCTGCCGAAGTCCACCGCCACCACTGCGCCGACATTGGGATGTACGGCGAAGCCAGCCAGCGTGCGCAAGAGCAGCTCGCGATTGTTGGGGTCGTGGTGCCCGCCTTCGGTATGCGCCACTGGCACAATACCGTCAACATGCTTATAGGCATCAGCCATATCGGATGTGCGCTGCGCCAGCGCGCGCACGAAGCCAGCTACCAAAGAAGATGTACCCAGCACAACAATCATGTTGCGCGTGCCAACACCGCGCCCGCCGCGGCGCGCATAACCTTCGAAGCAGCGCGCAGCATCAGGGCTTGGCAGCGGCGGCGCAGGCGCAAATGACGATTCATCAAATTCATAAGGCAAGATATGGTTATCAAAGTTGGGCTCGTCCGGCAGCTCGAAATCCAATGCGCGGCGGCGCAGCTCAGTTTGAACTCCTTCGTTCATTACATAGTCGCCGGCGGCGATAGCGCGCGTGGCGATGCCAAAGCGCTGCCCCCAAGAGCTCAGGGTCTCGCCCGTGTTGATGGCGCGCACCGCAAAGCGATGCCCTTCGAGGATGTGATGAGAAAGTGCGAAATGCGCGTCGCCGCGCTGGACAAGCGTCCCCGCGGGCAGATCGCGGATAGCGATGGCGCAATTGTCGCCCGGGTCCGGCAAGCGTCCAATTTCTTTCAGATTTGGCATGGCATGGTCCATTCTTTGACAGCTCTATTCCCAAGCAATAATAAGCCAAAGACGCAAAGAACACAAAAAAATGCGCGCTTCCGCGCTTCTCCAGGACAATCGCAGCAAAATCCATAACTGTCGAATTTAACATCAAACTGACAAATTGTAGGGGCGAGCCTCGGACTCCGTTGAAAAACTCGATTTCCCCCACCCCAAACCCGTTCGCCATCTCTATGGCGAACTTTCCCATAAAGAGGGAGGGGCTTTATCAGCTCATTACGGTTCAGAAAGCTCCCCTTCCTTCATTTTGGGGATGCTCGCCATAGAGATGGCGAGGAGGGGCCGGGGTCACGTAGACATAGACCTTCGGGATGGGGGTGTTTTTCAACAGAGTCCTCGCCCCTACAGATTCCCGCAGCATAGCAGCTGGGCGCGGCTTAGCCTTCTAGCTGCTCAAGTGCCTCCGCGATCGGCCGCCAGCCGCCCCACTTGCTCACGCGTTCACGCGCCTCCGCCGCAGTCATCGGCTTGAGCGTATCATGCGTCTCGACGCCAAAGGCTATCAAGACACGCAGCCAGTTCGTGCCAGCGCGGCCAGCGGCGACATTCTCATCGTAATAGTCGCGCACAGTTTGAATGAGACTGCCCGGCACGGTATAGCTTGGCTGTGGCAATGGCGTATTCGTCGGTGGTGGAACAGGCGTGTTCGTCGGCTGTGGCAGGGGCGTATTCGTCGGCGGCGGAACGGGCGTGTTCGTCGGTGGTGGCACGGCCGTGTTCGTTGGTGGTGGCACGGGTGTATTCGTCGGTGGTGGCAGCGGCGTATTCGTCGGTGGCGGAACGGGCGTGTTCGTCGGCGGCGGAACGGGCGTGTTCGTCGGTGGTGGCACGGGTGTATTCGTCGGTGGCGGAACGGGCGTGTTCGTCGGTGGTGGCACGGGTGTATTCGTCGGTGGTGGCACGGGCGTGTTCGTCGGTGGTGGCACGGGTGTATTCGTCGGTGGTGGAACAGGCGTATTCGTTGGCGGAGGCGCTTGACCTTCTATCTGCGTCAGCGCATTGACCACCGGCTGCCAGCGCCCGCCCCAGCCGCGATCGACATAAGTCTGCGCCTCGCTTGCGGTCATGGGATTGTTGTGGCTGCCATGTCCCAGCGCCGCCAACGCCCGTGTCCAGCGCACATAATGATCCGTGCCAGGTGCCTGCTCGCCCCGCCAGCCCAGGATATTCTGTATCAGGCTGCCGTAGGGATTGCTTGTTGGCACCGGCGAATCTGTTGGGGTGAGCGTGTTCGTGGGCAAAGGTGTATTCGTTGCCAAGGGCGTGTTTGTGGGCAGTGGCGTATTCGTGGGTACAGGCGTATTAGTCGGTGACGGCTGCGCTTCCAACTGCGCCAGGGCGTCGGCGACCGGTTGCCAGCGCGCGGCTTGATACTGCTGCGCGTAGCCCTGCGCTTCGCTTGCAGTCATGGGATTGTTGTGACTGCCATGCCCCAGCGCCGCCAGCGCCCGCGTCCAACGCTCGACATGCGCCGCGCCATGATGCGTCTCGGCTTGATAGCCCTGCAAGGTTTGAATGAGGCTGCTGTAGGGATTGCTTGTTGGCACCGGCGTGTCGCTCGGGATTGGCGTGTCGGATGGAACGGGACTGTCCGTTGACTGCGGCGGCGGCGGCCCAGCCGGCGTATCCGTTGGAATCGGCGTATCTGTCGGCAGCGGCGTGTTCGTCGGCGCTATCGGCATGGCGAAATGCGCCGAGCCGCTGCGCTCCCCGCCGCCGGGCAAGTTCGCCGTGAGCGTGGCTTGGTAAATCGCGCCGCCGGTCAAGCCCGTCAGACGATAACTGGTCGCGCCCGCGCCCAAAGTATGGGAATCGGTCTGCAGGTCGCTGCCGGCATATTCCAGCACATAGCCGGTCGCGCCACTGACCGCGCTCCAGGATACGGTCACTTCGCTTGAGCTGTGCGTTTGGGAGGCGATGTAAATCGACGGCAGAGGCGTCGCGCTTGGACTGGGCGTCGGACTGCTTGTTGGCGCAGGCGTATTACTTGGCGGGATGGGTGTATTCGTCGGCGGAATCGGAGTCGCCGTTGGCGGCTGCTGTGTTTCTGCCTGCTGGCGCGCTTGTTGCGCAGGCGCATTCGCCAAGGTGCGCGCTTGACCCGTCGCCGTGACACGCTTGCCGCTGCCCCTCAGAAATACCGTGAGTTTGAAGTCATAGACGGTATCGGCATTGAGCTCGCTGAACTCATGCGAAGTCCGCGAGCTTTCGTTGGTGCGAATGATCTCAAATCCGCTATCACGTCCACTGCGGCTGCTGTAGTCGACCATGTAGATTTGCGCTTTATTGCCAAGGTCAGTCCATTCGACCGTGATGCTGTCATCGGCGATTTTCGGGAAGATCATCGCCAGCGTGCCGTCGGTGGGCAGCGTTGGCACGGCTGTTGGCGTGAGCGTGTTGGTCGCCATTGGCGTGTTGGTCGCTGTCGACGTCGGCGTAGCGGTCGGCTCCGGCAAGGTGCGGAAGGTTGTCACCAACGATTTGGAATATATCTCATTGCACCAATGGCTGCAGGTATCTAACCAAACGTTGTATTCGGTATCCGCTGCTAAACCCTTCAGCCACCATCGCGGCTGGCTCCTGTCAAGTCGTTTATTGATTTTACCGCCGCCGCCAGTGGGCACGACATGGATATTCAGATACATTGCAAAGCCAGCCGATTGCTCTTCGGCAGTTGGGGGAAAATCCCAGTCGAGCGTGACGGTCGTCTGCTCAATCTCGGAAACAGTCACAGTGCCCGATGGAACGGGGGTAGCCTGCGGGATCGGCGTATGTTGTGGTTCAGCCAAGGTGCGGAAGGTGATGGTTTGGCTGCGCGCAAAAGGCTGATTGCAGGTGTTGCGCCGGCAATCCACATCCGCGACGATTATCCAGGCTTCGTATTTCGTATCCGGTTTGAGCAGATACAAGCCGGCTTGATGCGGGCTTTCTTCATTTGCATCGCGTGCGCCAAATTGACTGACCGCGTCATCGCTGCCCACTTGCCTGTGATAAACATAGTACCTTGGATCCAAATCCGTTTGCAGATCTGGAATAAAGTCTTCCCAAGTTAATCTGACTCCAAACCAGTGCATGTGATAAACATAAAACCAGATATTCGTAATCGCGGGTGTGTTGGTCGCGGTTGGAGTGGCTGTGCTGGTTGCTGTTGACGTCGCCGTGCTGGTCGCTGTGGGAGTTGCGGTATTCGTTGGAGTCGGACTGTCCACCGCCGCTTGCTGTGGGCGACCGACCGATGTATTGGTCGCTGTCGGTGTGGGCGTGTTGGTCGCTGTCGGCTTCGCGTTCGGCTCCGGCAGGGTGCGGATGGTTGGTCCCAGCACATAATCTTCGTAAACGACCTTATTCCCGCGCATGCAACCTTTGATAACCACAATGCTATAATCCCTATCCGGTCGCAAGCCGCTTATGGTACTCGTTCCGCTATACCTATCGCCTCTACCTGAACTGATTACATATGCCCAGTTGAGGTAAACATGAATGTAGGGATAGGAACGACTATTGAACCCCTTCGCGCAAGCCGCGCTGTTTTCCCATAGGACTTGCGCCGAGTTATGGGTAATGTTGCTGACGCGAATGCTGAGCGTCCCGTCGCCTGTTGGCAGATCAGCAGTGCGGAAGATGGCTTTTACGCTGCCGTAGACTACATTATCCGGATGGTTCCTACGATGCGACTGCACCGTAATCGTTATGTTGTAATCGGTGCTGGGCTTTAGTTTTTTCTGACGAATATGATTGGCAGTCGGTCGGTATGTGCCACCGAACTCGTGGCTGCCATCCGCCGCTTTGAAGGTGCTGATACGAACATGCGGGTTCGCATGGAGGTCTTTGAAATGGTCGCGGAAAAGTTGCCAATTCAATGTGACGGCATTCCAGGTGATGTTGGAAATGCGGATTTTGTAATTGTCCGGGTATGAGCTGAGCGTGTTGCCTAAGACGGGCGTCGCCGTTGGCGTGATGGTCGCCGTTGGCGTGATCGTAGGCGTGGGCGTGATAGTTGGCGTCGGGGTGATCGTGGGCGTTGGCGTGATGGTTGGCGTCGGGGTGATCGTGGGCGTGGGGGTGATAGTTGGCGTGGGCGTGATCGTCGGCGTGATCGTGGGCGTCGGCGTGATGGTTGGCGTCGGCGTGATGGTTGGCGTCGGCGTGATCGTGGGCGTCGGCGTGATCGTGGGCGTCGGGCCTGGCAAGGTGCGGAAGGTTGTTGACGAGGTTTTGGCAAAGACAACATTGCACGCAGATAAATGTCTGCAGACCTCCACCCAAATCTCATACTCGGTATCCGGCCGCAAGCTAAACATATTGAAGGCCTTCCAGCCCGTGTTTACCCTTAACTTAAATGTATGTTTTTTGCCGCCTTCAGTCGGCACAACGCGGATAAAATAATATAGCTCTTTGTAAGGGGCATTTACCGTCTCGGCGATATTATCCCACTCTGCTCGCGTATTGGCGTGGCTAATGTTCAGGACCTTGATGTTGCCAGCCGGCTCCGGCGTAGGCAGCGGAATCGGCGTTTGGCCTGGATTCGGCAAGGTGCGGAAGCTGATGGTTTCGCTGCGCGCCAAAGGTTGCTCGCAGGTATTGCGCCGGCACCAAGTGTCCGAAATTTCTAACCAGACGGTGTAGACTGTATCCGGCTCCGCATCGCGAATAAAGAAAAAAGTCGACGTGCTCATCTCGGCCGTTTTCACGCTGCCGCCAGCGGGTTGATAATGGACTACCGTGGTTTTCCGCAAGCCCGGCGCTGGAATATCCTCAATAAAAGGATTCCATCGGAACCATACCGCGAAATTGGGATTATCAGGGTGATTCGCTAAGCGCGTAACGCGAATATTGGCATGAACAGTAATGGGCGTGGGGGTGCTGGTAGCGGTCGGGCTTGGCGTGGCGGTGGCGTCCTGCGCCAACGTCAATCCACTGCCCAGCGCGATGATAATCAGCAGCGGCAAAATGAAAAATTTCAGTGAAAAAATGGCTTGAAAAAGAAATTTGAAGGTGCGGAATAAGCGTGAAAACATCGTCAAGACCTCCACGATAATAACATAGGACGATAATTGGACGATAATTTATCAAATTATAATTCATTGTTGCGCTGGGTTCAAGCGATTTTTCAGGCTGGTCAGCCGGGCAATCACGGTAAATTTTGTTCTTGAACAGCAGTCTAATGTAGCCTATGGTATGGTCTAGCCCAAACAAGGGACAGTCGGCGATGATCAAGTTCATGATCGTATTTCATCAACCCGAAGACCCAGAAAACTTCGAAAATATCTACCAAGATTTTCTGGCATTGGCGGAACGCATGCCGCATATCCAGCGCCGGCAGGTGGTCCATATCACTGGCAGCCCGCAAGGCAGGCCCAAGCTCCATCGGATTCTGGAGCTGTATTTTGAGTCGCCACAGATGCAGCATGCCGCGCTGATGTCGATGGCGGGCCAAGAAGCCGGACAGGAACTGCGCCGCCTGCCTCCCGAGGCGGTGCAAACGCTCTTCGCCGATGTCTATGAAGAAGCGGGCGGCAGTACCGCCCCGTCCGCCAGCCCCACGCTTGCCAGCGACAATAGCGACAATAGCAACAATGACGCGGACAAAACGCGGGAATCAGCCGAGTAGCCGCCGCAAGCCAGCCACGAACTGCTTCTTGCCGCCATGCGCGGGATGACGCACTTTGTCACAATCGACGCCGATTTCCCCCAGCGTATCAAAGGCGACATTGCCGACAGCGATGACCTGTCGCGGGGGACTCAGCCGCATGACTTGGCGCAGGAATAGCGCGCCGGCTGCTGTTTCCGCTCGCCGCGGCTTGCGGTTGCTGCGCGCGCTGCCGGGCTTGCCGGGATGGAACTTACAAGGGTGAAAAGGGAAAGCATTCCAGATTAAAGGCAGCGCGCCCAAATCCGCCAGCGCGCCCCAAACAATGGTCGCCGACTGCTCGCCATAGATGCCCTCGAAGCCCGCGTCAGCGACATCACGGTAGCCGGCTTCGCTGCCAAACATGGCAATTTCGGGCAGACCTTCCAGCATGAGCTTGCGGCTGGTAACTGGCAGGCCGGTCAAGCGACAGCCGCGATAGCCCGGCGCTTCCATGACCAGCATGGCATCAGGCTGCCGGCGCGCGACTAGCTGCAAATAAAGACTTAGATTCCGCCGTCGAATCGCGTTGTTCACATCGCCATAAGCATATTGGTTATAGGCATCGGGCGCTGTATCGGCGCGCGCCAAACGGTCGATGAAGACATCGATTTGTGCGTCGATTTGTGCGTCGAAATGTTCTTCCATTTGTTCTTCGATATGCGCCTTGTCCCTTATCTTCGCGGTTATTCCCGTGGCTGTTCATAATAGCATGATAGCATGCCGAATAATTTGACAGCCGCATCCTGCGAAGACCTGAGTTGAACCAAGTTAATGATGCAATATTTTGCGAAACATTCCAACTTCATTGTCGAGCCACCCTTCCCTGATGATTCGGCTGAGGAGCGGACACCTATGAACGTCACGGGAATTGCCAAGTCTACCCCACCCCCCGGCCCCCTCCCCGACGAGTCAGGGAGGGGGAGCGCGTTCGCCGAACACGAGATATTTTCTCCAAATGCGCTAATTTTGGCGCACTATCTTCCTATCTCATCGTCGAGTCACCCTTCCCTGTTGATACGGGATGCTCGCCATAGAGATGGCGAGAGCGGGCCGGGGATGGGGTAGAATGAAACATGTCCGCTCCTCAGGATGATTCGTGGAGGGGCTGGGGAAGGGGAAGAAAAGCGGCGATTCACGTATTTTCATTACTTTCTTGGTTCTGCTTGCGCGCCATTATTGTAGGCTAAGTAGGCAAAAATATCGTGATTCCTTTGATGCTATCCAGCGTTCCATAGCAATCGCGCCAGCAATCGCGCCAGCAATCGCGCCCAAATCGCTCCCTAAAATTCAGCATATTCTTACCGAATTGAACACCGAGGGTCGCCTAGGGCGCTATATCATCTTGGAAAACGATATAATGGCGATTATAGTACGGCAGGGCTTAAGAGTCATTGGCGCAGCGTATGTCGCTTGAAAGCAATTACACATGAAGTCTACTTCTCAGGCAGCGCTGGCTGCCAAGGCGCATAAGATTGCGCGCGCTGATTTATTTGCTTTGCAAAAGGGTTTTCCCTTTCGGTCATTCGCCATTGTTTGCTGCCTGTTTGCACTATCCTGCTTGCTAGCCGCGAGCGCCTACGCGCAAGACGATGCCCGCGATTACTTCATTTCGACGCCTTTAGTTAGCTATTCGGCGGACGGTGCCAGCGCGATTGTTACCCTCGACGTGACAAATCAAGGGGGCGACGCGCTTGAAGTATCCACCATCACAATTGCTGAAAATGAGTCGGGGCGTATCGAGACCAGTGTCGAGATGCCGGCGCTTGCCGCGGGCGAAGTTTTTCCCTTTGTAGCCGAGCTGCCGCTGGATCAATTTCCCGAAGGCGATGTCTTCTTGAAAATCGAAGTCGGCATTGACCTCTACGAGCTGGCGGGCAGTCCCATCGCCCGCGACAACAGCCAGTTATTCCGCATCAACGTTGCCGAAGCGCGCCCAGCTTCGCCTGACGAATTATCAGATTTTACCTTCGTCGTGCCACTCTTGAACTTCGGCGTCAAGGTTCTCGATGAGGGCCTACAAATCAACGACAGCGTGTTTTCGTGGACGCAGGTACTTATCGGCATGCTGGCTATGGCGCTGGGCTTGGTCATACTCTGGCTCTGCTTGCTGGTTCTACGGAAGATTCTGCGGCTGATTTTTCGGACTGCGCCAAGATTTGATGTCTGGCAGCCACCCTATGCCACGGGCGGGTATGTCGATCCAGATTCGGCCGCAGGCCGGCGTCAGGGCTGGCAGTTCCATGCCCGCAACAGCGCCATCAATGCGCCCTGCGCGCCGAATCACCTGACGGCAGTCAAGCGTCTGGTCAATGCCGATGGGCAAAGATTGGGCGCGTGGCAAATCACGGCGATTCGCAGCGAACAATACGATATCTACGGGCGCGTCAGTCAAACTTCGGTCATCATGCCACGCAAAATTGTCAAGCAGTTGAACAAGTTGGCTGGGACTTCGGTCGAGATGGACAATCAGCAATTGAACAAAGCGTTGCAGCCCATCGCCAAAGGCATGAGCAAAGCCGCGCTGCGGCGAATCGAAAAGCAGAATCGCAGCTTGCCAATCGCGCTGGACCTGCGCTTGGAAGGGTCGCCGCCAGAAGCGAAAATCATATTTGAATTGTATCAATGCCGCAATGCCGCCTGGCATCTGCTCGACCAGTGGGAGCCGGAATTAGCCAGCGCTGGCAAGCGCATCCCCGAACAATTCACCTACACGCTCAACGGCATACTGCCCGACGAAAATTATCGCAAATTCAAAGCGCGGCTGCCGCAGGACCTGACCCAGTTGCTGGGCGGGCTGCTCTATCATCATCAAACCGCAAGCGAGGCGCAGCCAGCACCCGCCGCAAGCGAGCAAATTGTGGGAGCAACCAGCGCCATGCGACTCGATGAACCAGCAGATGAACCAGCAGTGGGGGAAACCACGGCAACCAAAGTCGTTTGAGCGGAGCTCAAGCGCGTCAAGTTTCTGTCAAGGATAATGCAGCCGATAAGAACCGATAGAAGGAGCGAAAACACATGTCCCTAGCAATTGCAGACAATCTCAAGGACCTATTGGAGCGACCGATAGTCGTCGCCTTCGCCACCAGCAATCCCGATGGACAACCCCAGGTTACGCCAGTTTGGGCAAGCCTGGAAGGCGACCAAGTATGGATAAATTCGGCGGTCGGACGCCGCAAAGACCGCAATGTGCGCGCCAATCCCAAAGTAACAGTATTATCCCTCGACCCGCAAAACCCGTTTCACTGGGTAGAGATACGCGGCGAAGTTGTCGAGTTTGATGAGAGCGAGGCGGCGCTGGCGCATATCAACAAGCTGTCAGGCATGTATGCGGGCAACGACGACTACTATTCGTTTAATCCCGGCGGGCGCGGCAATGAACAGCGCGTGATTTACAAGATTCGCCCTACCCGGGTTAATGGCATGTAGGTCGGCATCAAAGCGCGCCCGCGCGCCCGGTGTAATCGCGCAGGTAAAGGAAGTCATGCCCGATGCTGCGCTTGGATAATTTGGCGACATTGGGCATGGTTCGTTTGTAGTGGTTGGCTTTGACCCGTTCCCAAATGCGGGCGACAAATTCCCTGTCAAAACCCTCGGCGGCGACCTCATCCACCGTGAAGCGCTCGTCTACCAGCAGCAGCAAAACTTGATCGGCTTGGTCATAGCTAAAGCCGAGTTCATCTTCGTCTGTCTGCCCCGCCCACAGGTCGGCGCTGGGCGGCTTTTCAATGATAGCGCGCGGCAGGCGCAGGTAGCGCGCCAGCTGCCGCACCTGGTACTTGTACAGGTCCGCGATTGGATGCAATGCCACGCCGCTGTCGCCGTAGATGGTGCTGTAGCCCAGCAAGAACTCGGTCTTGTTGCTGGTGCCCATCACCAAGCCCGCCCAATCCATGGACTGATCGTAGAGCGTTATCATGCGCATTCGCGCCATGATATTGCCGCGCCGCAGCTTGCTCATGGTCGGGAAACGCTCAATCATGGCATCCGCCATCGCGGTAATAGCCAGGGTTCGCTGCGGCAAGCCCAAGTCTTCGATGACCGCTTCGGCGTCGCGCATACTGTTGGCAGAAGAGGTCTTATAGGGCATGCGCACAGCCAAGACATTGTCCGCGCCCAACGCCCGCGCCGACAAATATGCCGACAGCGCCGAATCAATCCCGCCCGATAAGCCAATCACCGCGCGCGACATGCCTGCTTTGCTGATGCTGTCGCGGATGAAACCGGTCAGAATGCGCGTCGCCAGTTCGGGGTTAATTTCCAGCCGCTGCAATATCGCAGCCCTACTTTGCGCGTCCTGCGGCTTTTCTGGGTTCATTGACGCCTTCGCTTCAACACCGTTCATTTGGATGGCTCATTTGTAGGTCTCAATTGTTCGTCTCAATTGGGCTCCCCATTTGGGCTCCCCATTTGGGATCCTCATTTGGGATCCTCATTTGCATGTATATTGCATGTCGCAACTGGCCGCAAAGCATAATGGATAATCTGATGCGGGTAGCTTTCGTTCACAGTCAATTCCAGGCGCAAGCGCGCCGCGCTTTTTTCACTTTGCATGATGACAGCGATCGCGTAATCATCTGCCTTCTCGATTGCGAAAACTTTCAAGCGGCCATGCAGTTTGCGCGTGGCTTTCAGGTCGAGCATGCGGCGCTGCAGTGGGTTTTCCATCAAGATAAGATCATAATAGCCGCTACGAAGGAACTGCCGCAAGCGTTTGAAATCACCGGCATTGTAATAGTTCATCTGGGCGATGAAGCGGCGTCCGGCTTTGCTAGCGGCGATGCGTCGGGCATTCGCGTTCATTGCTTTTGTCTTGCCTCCCGCAGGCTGTATCAATGCGTCTCTCCCAGTTCGCCGATGCGATAGAGTAATCGCGCTAGAACAAATTTGCGCAAAATGTCACATAATTCTAAGTAATTGTTGCGGCGCGCAGGGAGCGCAGGTCAGTGGAAAATTATCTGCCACGCCTGCCCTGCGCAGCCCATCATAACACAAGCGGGCTGTTATCAAGTATGATAGGCTAGCGGAAATGCAAATGCGGTGGTGACAAGCATGGCAAAGAAATTAGTGGAGATAAAAGAGGCGATTGACCGCTTCCAAATGGAGCGCGCTCGGGAACTTATCGCGGCCGAACTTGAGCGGAACCCGAGCGCGGAAGCCTATTACCTGGCTGCGCAGGCGGCGCTCAGTCACGGCCAGCGGATTGAGTACCTGCGCATGGCGCTGGACATGGACCCCGATTTTCAGCAAGCCCGCGCCGAGCTGGCGCAAATCGCGCCCACGCCTGAACCTGACCCTGAACCTGACCCTGACCCGCCACCGGCCGCGCCACTGCCAAAGCCCGCGCCAGTTATGCGGCCGGCGCGCCTGGCGTCGGTGGGCAAACGCTGGCTGGCAATCATCATCGACGGGCTCATCGTTGCGGTCATGACGCTATTGCTGGTAGGCGTAAGCGGCGCATTCGCGATAATTGAATCGGCGCTGCTTGCCGATGACACGACGATGATTTCCGCCGCTGTTTCACAATTCCAAAACGAAGTGCTAAGGATGAATTTGCTGGTCAGCGCGCTCTACAATGTCGCCTTTATGGTCCTGTTCAAGGGGCAGACTATGGGCAAAATCATGCTGAAGCTACGCGTAATCAAGAAGAATGGTCAGCGCATCGGCATTCTGGACGCCATCGTCCGCAACGTCTTCGGCTATACGATTAGCGGCATGTTCTTGTTGGGATATGTCTGGGCGATGTTGGACCGCGAGAACCAGACTTGGCACGATAAGCTGGCGGGTACGCTTGTTATTGACGAACGGGCCTGAACCTAAGTGCCGCGCCTATAGCGCCGCAAACGTAAATCGCACTGTTCCTTGTGCCCCATAAAGCCTTCCAATTCGCAGAGGCGGCTGCCATATTCGCCGATGACGACGCTCGCCGCTTCCGTCACGCGCTGATAGGTTACGGTCTTGATAAACTTGCCGACCCACAATCCGCCGGTATAGCGTCCCGCTTTCTTGGTCGGCAAGGTATGATTGGTGCCGATGATCTTGTCGCCATAGGCGACATTGGTCTCTGGACCCAGGAAGAGCGCGCCGTAATTGCTCATGTTTTCCAAGAAATAATTCGGGTCGCGCGTGAGCACCTCAACGTGCTCGCTAGCAATCGCGTCCGCGACTTGCACCATCTCTTCGTCGCTGTCAACCAGAATCACTTCGCCATAGTCGCGCCAGGCAGCGCTAGCCAAATCGGCTGTCGGCAGGGTCTGTAACTGCCGGCCGATTTCGCCTTCAATGCTCGCGGCGAGCCGCACGCAGGTGGTCAACAGCACAGCCGGCGATGTCGGACCGTGCTCCGCCTGCCCCAGCAGGTCGGTCGCGCACATTTCGGCGTCAGCGCTATCATCAGCGATAATCAGCACTTCGGTTGGTCCAGCTAGCAGGTCAATGCCCACCAAGCCAAAGAGCTGCCGCTTGGCTTCGGCGACATAGTCGTTGCCGGGTCCGACTATCATATCGACTGGCTCGATGCCCAGCGCGCCAAAAGCCATGGCGGCCATGGCTTGCACGCCGCCCAATAGGTAGATGTCATCCGCCCCGCCCAGGTGTATCGCCGCGATGGTGGCAGCGGGAATCTCGCCACGTATTGGCGGCGTGCAAGCCACGATTTGGCTGACGCCAGCGACTTTGGCTGTTACCACGCTCATGTGCGCCGACGCCACCATCGGATAACGCCCGCCGGGCACATAACAGCCAACTCGATTGACGGGTATGTTCTTGTGACCGAGCACGACGCCGGGCAACGTTTCTACCTCAACATCGCGCAGCGCCGCGCGTTGGACTGTCGCGAAATTGCGTATCTGTTCCTGCGCGAATTGGATATCGGCGACCGCCTGCGGCGGCAGGCTGGCAATGATTTCTTGGATTTGCTGGTCCGACAGCTTGAAGCTGGCTGGGTTCCAGTTGTCAAACTTTTGCGACAATTCCCGTACCGCTTCGTCGCCGCGGTTTTGAATGTCGGCCAGGATACCGCGGACGACAGCTCGCACTTGGGCGTCGGCTACCGCCTTCTGCTCGTTGGTTTTGCCTCTTTTGATGGTTCGAATCGCCATGCAGCTCAATCTCCCGCAAGATGCTCAATCTCAATTCTGCCGTGTTAATTCCAGAGTCTTGCACTGGCAATGCGCGCGCCTTCCGCCAGCGATTTTAATTTGGCATAGGCGATATCGGGATGAACCGCGCCAAAGCCAGCAAAGGTACCAAAGCCACAATCGGTGCCGGCAATGACCCGTTCCTTGCCAACGATGCGGCTGTAGCGCTCGATGCGCTCGGCAACAAGCAGCGGATGCTCCACAAAGTTCGTGGTTGTATCCAAGGCACCGGGGATGAGAATTTTGTCATCGGGGATATTCGCCTCCGCCCATATTGCCCATTCATGTTGATGGCGCGGGTTGGCTCCCTCGAATTGAATCGCCTGCGGCTTGGCGGACAAGACGATATCGACAATCTCGCGCAGGTCAACATCGTGGGTGTGTGGTCCCTCATAGTTTCCCCAGCAGAGGTGCATGCGCGCGCGCTCGGCTGGCACGTTTTCCAGCGCGTAATTCAAAGCCTCGACTTGCGCCTGCGCCGCTTTCTTGAAGGTGGCAGTATCGACATCGCGGAAGCGGATATGCCTGCCCATCGCCAGGTCCGGGCAGTCGACCTGCAAAACCAAGCCGGCTTGGGTGATTTTCTCATACTCGACCCGCATGACCTCAGCCAGCGCGCCCAGGTATTGCTCGTCGTCCGAATAATACTCGTTGGGCTGGAAGACGGCAATGACCCCAGGCGAGGCTGCGTTCATGAATGCCTCGCCCGCGCCGACGCCGTCGCGCGCCGCCAAGAGATTGGCAATGTCTTTTTCCAGCGGTGCCAGGTCTTTGATTTTGATCGCGCCGCGCGCAACCGGGCGATGGTACTTGGGTGTGCCGCCGGCATCAGCCAGGCGCTGTTTGTAGGCCGGGAAATCGTCCAGGTCTTTGGGCGTGGCGCGCGGCACTTCGGCTATCTCGAAGCCGGTGAAGCGGTGGCGGATATAGGTGGCGTAACTGATTTTGCTCATCTCGCCATCGCTGATGATATCGACGCCGGCCGCCACTTGCTTCGCCGCTACTTCGCGCACGGCGCGCCGCATCACGCGGTCGAACTCATCGGGGTCGTAGCCTCGCCCCTGGTCCTGCGCGAATAGCTGATCGACTACATATTGGGGGCGCGGCATGCTGCCCACGTGCGTCGTCAAGATGCGCTCGCTGCTCGTTTTCATTTCAATTGTCCTTCAATCGTTCTGCAATCATTCTGCAATCGACCTAAAGTCGTCCTTCAATCGTCCTTCAGTTGTCCGCAACTTATTTCGGCGGATGGTAATCCTGCAAATCGAAGCCGGTCAAATCACGGAATTTGCCGCGCAGGAATTCATCTTGGCGCGCCTTCTGCGCTTCATAGTCGGACGGGTGCACCATCTTGCCCTTGGCGTCGGCTTCATAGCCAGCGCGCATGGCGGCTTCTTCAATCTGCGGCGACCAATAGGGGTCCTTGCCTTCAAATACCTCGTGCGATTCCAAAACGGCGTAAATCCAGCCGATTTCGTCGCCGCTGTATTCAAAGCTGCGGTACATGCCCGGCGGCAGAGAAATCATATCCCAGGCATTCAAGACAAACTCGCCCTCGACTTTTTCGGGATCGTCTTCGTTGCCCCAATAGAAGGTCCATGGTCCGGTTAGCATGAAAAAGGACTCGACGTAATCGTGCGTGTGCCAAGCCGGTCCGCAGCCGGGCGGTGCCCAGACCATGCCAATCTGATAGCGGTGCGGCGCGGTGATGGCGCGCTTGATGCTGAAATCCGGGTTCTCGGAGGCAGTATCGCCAATCACGGCGTAATTCATGCGATGATGGCCCGGCAGCATACTGTCGATGAACATGATGGGGATGCCCTTGTGTTTGAGCTCGTCAAAGCGCATGACCCGCGCCGCCATACTCTCTTGGGTCTGCTTGGGATAATCCATCCGACATTCTCCTGGAATATTTTTGCGCAGCAAAACAAGTTACAGAAGCCTAATCAAAATGCGCGCCTTTGTCAATCAAGCGCGTTCGCTTGGGTGCATTCCAGTGTTTTGGCAGAAGCAACAAACACAATGTCGCAATATGACATTGACCACCCACTCTGACAGAAAAAACGCGAATTATCGCGAATTATATTAAGGACGGCTCGCTGGACTCTGTTGAAATACCCGATTTCCCCCACCCCAAACCCGTTCGCTATCTCTATGGCGAACTTTCCCATAAAGAGGCAGGGGCTTTAACAGCCTCTTACGGGTCAGAAAGCTCCCCGTTCTGACATGACAAATCAATTCAGATACGCGCCGTGTCGACATTCCAAATCAACATGCACTCGCCGACCAGCATGAGTGAGACAGCCAGCAGAATCGTGCCCGATTCGCCGGCGTAGGCGCGCGCGGCGACCAGCGCGTCGGGCAAGGTTTTGCTGTGCATCGCCGCCGCGCCCAAAGCGCGCGCCGCTCGCAGCGCGTCCGCGCGCGCCGGGAAGCGCGTATTGGCATTGATATCCGTCTCGGTGATGATTAGCTTCTTACTCACCCCTGCCAAGACCCGATAGACACCAGGATAATCGCGATCGCGCGGGATGCCGACGATGGCGACAACTGGCTCGGTAAGCCGCGAGCGCAGGCTCTCGACGAAGGATTGCGCCGAGCGCACCGTGATTGCGCCGTCGACATAGACCGCCGGCTGATGGTCCAGCTTTTGTACGCGCCCCAACCATTTGACCTGCGTCAAGCCAGAGCGAATCGCCTCAATGCTACTCGCGTCGCTTCTAGCCTCTTCCTGGGTGGCGGTGACGGTGGCGGCGCTTAAGCGCGCGTGCAGCATCTCGACAGCGCGTATTGCCAGCGTCGCGTTTTCGATTTGATAGCGCCCGAGCAATGGCAAGCGCAGTTCGCCATAGGGTTTCAAGCCTATCAACTGTCCGTCGATTGTATCGGCGCGCCATTCCGCATAGTCTGTCTTAGCCAGCATTCGCATCGTCGCGCCTTTCGATTCCGCTTCCCGCCGCAGCACTTCTGCGACCTCCGGGCTTTGCGCGACGCTCAGGGCGACGCCAGCGCGGGCGATGATGCCCGCTTTGTGCCAAGCGATTCTTGTCAATGTATCGCCTAGCAAAGCAGCATGTTCCAGCATTATCGGCGTGAATACAGCCAGCCAGTTCGGCACGATAGCCATGTCGTCGAAGCGGCCGCCGCGCCCCACTTCCAAGATTGCTATTTCAACGCGCTTTTCGGCAAAGAATCGCAAAGCCAGCGCCAGGAATAATCCCTGCGGGCTGAGGTAGCCGCGCGCTGGCAAAGCAGCCGTAACGACATCGATATGCGGTCGCAAGTCCTGCAAAATGCGCAAAAAGTCCGCGTCGGCAATCATCATCCCATTGAGGCGAATTCGCTCGTTCCAATGCGCCAGATGCGGGCTGGTCACCAAGCCAACGCGGTAACCCAAGGTTGCCAGCAGCTTGGCAATGATGGCCGCGACCGAGCCTTTGCCACGGCTCCCCGTGATGACCGCGAATTCGCAGGGCATGGCCGGCAACTGCGCCAGGCGCAGCAATTCCCGCGTCGCGGCAGTATCGCGCGTATCTTCGTCCAATCCACGCGGCGCGCCGTCCAGCCGCCGCCGGGTCTGGAATATGTAGTCTAGTGCCGACTCGATGGACTCGATGGAATGGAACACAAGCTGATTCCTCGACTTGCTGATGGCAGCGAATCATACCTTCATTCGCGCGCCAGCCCAAGCCGCGTCCGCCAGGCATTACAAGGCTTGTCCGCTACTGACAAATTTGTTCCAAATGCGGGGCTATTACCAGGGGGCGACTGACCCGCAGTGTCGGCGGGCAGTGTCTACGCGCCCTAGGCACAGTATCATGCCGCTAGCGGCGGAAATTTATTCATGGCTTAATTGGATTTGCATGTGCCCCGCTGCTTAATTTATTGCTGGTGCGCCTGTTATGCCGTGACCGCGCGTCCAGCCGCGCAGGACAGCGCGAACGCGTGTATTGCACTAATGGACGGGCAGTTTGCCCACGCCGCAAGCCTTTCGTAGTATAAATGGCTAAGGCGAGTCAACTGGAAACGGGAAATATGAGCGCAACAGAAGGATTATCGGGCAGTGACGCCAGGCGCGCCGCGCGCAATGTCAGCGCTTTGGTCGCCGCCAGCATCATCAGCAAAGGCGCGCTCTTCGTCTGGCAATTGCTATTGTTCGCTTGGCTGGGCGCGCATGACTACGGCATCTATGGCACAGTCGGCGGTTTGATGGTCATTGCCGGTTCGGTCACCAGCTTTGGCATGAGCCTGATTGTGATACGCGATGTGGCGCGCGCGCCAGAAAAAGCCGACCGCTATTGGTCGGCGATGTTGTTTTGGCAAACAGCATTGGCGCTGGTGGCATACGTCGGCATCAACAGTTTTTCCGTTCTATACGACGATGCGCTGCGTGGTTTTGTGGCGCTGGCTGGGTTGAACCTCTTCGTAGACTTCTTCGGGAACATGGGCTACGACCTGCTGCTGGCGCGCGAGGAAATGCTCCAGACCTCTTTGGTGGAGATTGCGCACATTTTCCTGCGCATTGGGCTATCGGTCCTGGCGCTGGTCCTGGGTTGGGGATTGCTAGGGATATACGGCGCGGCGCTCTTGTCTGGCTTGCTGCGCTCGCTCGCCTTGACTGCGCTCAATTTGCGCGCCGGCTTGCGCCCGCGCTTCCCCATCGACCGCGGCATCAGCGCGGCGCTGCTGGTCAACAGCCTGCCATTGGCTGCCTCCGCTTTCCTCACGCTGGCTTACCAACAGGCAGACAAGCTCATGACCACCGGCATCCTGGGCGTCGAAGGCACAGGCTATCTGACAGTGGCATTTGTCGTCAACTTCGGCTTGATTGAGCTTTTCAGCACGACTGTCCTGGTGGCGGCTTATCCGCTGCTTTCGCGCTATTTCGGCGCAGGCGACAATCCGATATTTGGATTATTGATTGAGAAGCTGGCGCTTTACATGCTTGTCGTTGCTTTGCCAATGGCGCTATTTGTCAGTTTGCTGGCGCCTGAAGTGATTGTCTGGCTTTTTGGTGAAGAAAACGCGGCAACCGCAGGCATTTTGAGCATCTTAATTTGGTACACAGCTATTTCGATGCTTGGCAATGTCTACAGCAAAGGCATGTTAATACAGAATCGGCAGCGGCTGCTGCTCGCTTTCCGCGCCGTCGGGCTGGGGCTAAACATCGCGCTTAATGCCTTCCTGCTGACAAGGTGGGGGGATGCGCGCGGCGCGGCAATCGCGTCCATCATCTCCGAATCGCTTGTGCTGACGCTGCTGATAGTTTCTTTTGCCGCGGTCGGTTATCACTGGCGGCGCATCGCGCGCAGTGTATTGCGGCTTCTGCTCATCGCCGCGCCAGTGGCTTTGCTCACAATCGCCATGCGCGATTTTCATGTCATGCCGGCGCTGCTGATTGGCTTGGCCGCTTACATCTTGGGCTTGCGTTATGGAAAGGTCTTTAACAGCGAAGACATCGACCTGCTCTACCGGTTGACCGCGGCGATGCCCGGCGGCAGCCTGCTGATGCGCTACTGGCAGCGCGATATCCAGTTGAGCTGGTGAGGCGGAGATGCGCATTTTGCACCTAACGCCCTATTACCCGCCGGCTTATGCCTTTGGCGGCGTGGTGCGGGCGGTCGAAGGCATGGCGACAGCGCTGGCCGCCAGCGGCCATCAAGTAACGGTATTGACCACTGACGCCATGGATCAATCGGCTCGGTATCTTGGTCCCGCGCAGGAAGAGCTTGATAGCCTGCAAATCTTGCGGCGTCCGAATCTGTCAAAGCGGCTGCGCGGTCAGTTTAACCTGTCCACGCCGCGCAGCATGAGGCAAAGCGCCCTTTCTATCTTGCCAACAGTCGACATCGCGCACGCGCATGAATTCCGTACCATTGAAAACCTGCTGGTCCTGCCGGTGGCGCGGACGCTTGACATACCGGTGGTTCTATCTCCGCATGGCACGCTGAATCGGTCCACGGGACGCAGCCGACTTAAAGCTGCTTGGGACCGACTGCTTTCCCCGACCGTCGCCCAAGGTATCGACCATGTAGTCGCATTGACCGCCGCAGAACTCCACGAAGTCAAAGCGATTTGGGCGCGCTTCGGTCCGCGGCCGCTGCCCACCAGTTTCAACGTCGTTCCCAATGGCGTGAAATTACAAGAGTTTGAAAATTTGCCGCCAGCGCGGGATTTCCGCCGGCGCTATGGATTGGGCGCAGCGCCGACTGTTTTGTTCCTGGGGCGCTTGCAGGCGCGCAAAGGCGTCGACCTGCTCGTGCGCGCCTTTCAGCGCGCGCAAGTTGAGCATGCGCGCCTGCTCATCGCAGGTCCCGACGAAGGCATGTTATCGCAGGCGCAGGCATTGGCAAATGGCGATAAGCGCATTGTATTCACGGGTTATCTCGGCAGCGCGGAACGTATGCAAGCCTTGGCGGCCGGCGATATCTTCGCGCTGCCCGCGCGCGGCGAGGGGATGTCTATGGCAGTGCTGGAGGCGCTGGCGGCCGGTTTGCCGGCCGTCATCACGCCCGGCTGCAATATGCCAGAACTTGAGGCGGCCGGCGCTGGGTTCGTGGCGGAGGCGACGGTGGACGCGGTCGCGGTCAAGCTGCGGCAGCTGCTCCTTGATGCTAGCTTGCGCGCGCGCATGGGCTGGTCGGCGCGGCAGCTGGTGGCGGAGCGCTATACCTGGGATAGAGTCGCTGTACAGTTGGAGGGGGTTTACAAACAGTTACTCAGTTAACGCGGGTCAACAGGTCGATAAGAGCATTCCCCGTTGATTTTTTTCCGATATTTGGTACATATATTTATAGAAAAGGAGGTTCAAATGATAGGTGCTAGGATAAAGCAAGCACGATTGTTGGCGGGGATGAAACAAATCGAGTTGGCAAGTCAACTCAATGCAGCAAGTTACAAAATAACGGCAGCTGCGGTCTCTAAATATGAAAATGACAAGAGTTACCCACCTGCACAATTTATTCTGCTCGCGAGCAAAATACTTGATGTACCTAGTTCTTACTTAATGCGCCAAGACACCACTTCTATGAAATGGATTGGCTTCCGTTGTCGCAAGCGACTCGGCAAAACTGACCGCAAAAGGATAATAGCGTATGCCAGCGGCGTAGCTGAGCTTCAGGTGGAGCTAAGGGACTTGTTATACCCCGGCAATAAGCCTTCTTTGCCATGTATACCAGTGTCAAATATGGATGATGCAGAAATCGCAGCTGAACAATTGCGAAAATCATGGGATGTTGGTAATCGGCCATTAGACAATTTAGTGCAGACTGCCGAAGATCGCGAAGTAATTGTAATCGGGTGGCAGGATAAGAAAGATTTGTTCGATGGTCTCTCTGGTAGATGTGGCGTCAGGCCTGTAACCGTCATCAATACTCATTATCCCCTAGATCGCCAGCGTCTTACTCTAGCACACGAAATCGGGCATTTGGTAATGGATATAGGTCCAGATGCTAAACCAGATGAAGAGATGCTTGCGTTTCGCTTCGCGGCCGCGCTTTTGGCTCCAGCAGAGCATGCCTACCGAGAACTGGGTTCGTCGCGAAATCTGCTTAATTGGGGCGAACTAATGTCTCTGAAACGAAAATATGGTCTAAGTATGTCTGCATGGGTACGACGCGCATATGACTTGAAAATAATCAATCAGTCAGTTTATAAGACACTTAATATTGATTTGAGAAAACGAAAATGGCATATAGACGAACCAGTGCAATACCAAGGAGATGAAGAACCGTTGCAGCTCAAACAAATGGCGCAACGCGCGGTGGCAGAAGGCTTGGTAGCCCCGGAACGATTCGCACATTTGGACGAGAACAATTCGGAGCCAGACGAAGATATGATGCCTAGAGGTGAATTCCCTTCCGCCATTGAGCTAATGGAAATGGACGTCGAGACGCGCGAGAGTTGGATTGCTCAGATGTTTCAGTGGGCCGAAGACGTCGAATTCGAAGAGTTTGCCGCGTATGGAGAGGAAGAATTCTAGACATGACGCAAGTCAATCCCAAACGTGGCGAAATCTGGAACGTCAATTTTGACAGAACGCGTGGAGACGAGATCAAAAATTTGCATCCGGCGCTTGTGATGAACATCAGTGATGCCGGTCGGCTTAGACTCCGGCTGGTCGTTCCAATTACAACTGGGAACTCCAACTTCTTGAAACACTTTTGGATGGTTGGTATCCGCGCAAATTCGAACAATGGCTTAGATCACGATTCGTATGCCGATACTTTTCAACTCAAATCCGTGTCATTAGATCGATTTGTTGGAAAGAGAGGCGATATTGTCTCTCTCCATGTTCTAAAAGAGGTTATGGCAGCTATAGCTTTGTGCGTCGGATTCGGAGAAACGAATTAGCTCAAACGAAAAAGGACCATCCATGGAACGAATCAATCGATTCACCGAACGCGCGTAAAACGCTTAAGGAATTATCCAGTGCTATGGCAGCACACAAGACGACAGCGAGTGTATCTTGCTCGCGCTGCTCGAACAGAGCGAAGGCGTCGTCCAGCATATTCTGGAGCGCCTGTCGGTAGACATCGCCGCGATGCATTCGCGCATGGAAGACGCGCTCATCCAAAGCCCGCGTACAGAAACGATTTATGACCAAGGCACAAACTAGATATTCTTTACGCCGCGCCTCAAAAGCGTCATTGACCGCACCAACGAAGAATCCAATTGACAGCGCGACGAATACTTCAGCACCGAGCATATCTTCCTCGCGCTGTTCGAGGAGCGCAATACCGCCATCTCCAATCTCTTTGAAGATATGAACATCTCTTCTGACCGCGTATCCGATACGATCATAGACATCCGCGGCGGCCAGCGCGTAACTTACCCAGATACCTCGCTCAATCTTATGTAGATTCTACATTTCTCAACTACAATCGTAGGCATACTGAACGCGCCTGCCGCCAAAGACGCGAGGGACCATCCATGATACGATTTGACCGATTTACCGAACGCGCGCAGGACGCAGCCCAACGCGCTTATGACATCCTGCTGCGCTATGGCCACACACAAGTCGACAGCGAGCACATCTTGCTCGCGCTGCTCGAACAAAACGAAGGCGTCGTCCAGCAGATTCTGGAGCGCCTGTCGGTAGATATCGCCGCGATGCGTTCGCGCGTGGACGACGCGCTTATCCAAAGCCCGCGTACAGCAACGATTTATGGCCAAGGCACAAACCAGATCTTCTTTACGCCGCGCCTCAAAAGCGTCATCGACCGCGCCAACGAAGAAGCCAACCGACTGCGCGACGAATACATCAGCACCGAGCATATATTCCTCGCGCTCTTCGGCGAGCGCAATACCACCATCTCCAATCTCTTTGAAGATTTTAGCATCACTCGTGACCGCGTATCCGATTCGATCAAAGACATCCGCGGCGGGCAGCGCGTTACCGACCCACAAGCCGAAAGCCGCTATCGTACCCTAGAGAAATACAGCCGCGACCTGACGCGCATGGCGCTGGAAGGCAAACTCGACCCCGTTGTTGGCCGCGATGGCGAGATCCAACGCGTCATCCAAGTATTAAGCCGCCGAACCAAAAACAACCCCGTGCTCATCGGCGAAGCCGGCGTCGGCAAAACAGCTATCGTGGAAGGGCTGGCACAGAAGATCACTTCCAGCGACGTGCCCGATTTGCTCTTGGGCAAGCGCGTGCTCAGCCTCGACCTCAGCGGCATGTTGGCGGGCAGCCGCTTTCGCGGCGAATTTGAAGAACGTTTGAAAGCGACCATCGATGAAATCGAGCGCTCGGACGGCGAAATCATTCTCTTCATCGACGAATTGCACCAGGTAGTTGGCGCAGGCGCGGCATCCGGCGCTATGGATGCCGGCAATATGATGAAGCCGGCTTTAGCGCGTGGCGAATTGCAGACAGTCGGCGCGACAACAATGGATGAATACCGCCAGCATATCGAAAAGGACAGCGCGCTTGATCGCCGCTTCGCGCCCATCTTTGTTGAAGAGCCGAATATAGAAGACACGATTGAGATGCTCTTTGGCGTCCGCGATCGTTACGAAGCCCACCACAATTTGACCATCACCGACGACGCGATCGAAGCAGCCGCGCGTTTATCCGCCAGGTACTTGACCGAGCGCAAACTGCCCGATAAAGCCATTGACCTGCTGGACGAATCCTCCGCTAAGCTGCGCGTCGCGCTTTTTTCCATGCCGCCGCGCTTAAAGAATATGCGGGAAGCGATTGATCAACTGGCGATAGAAGAACAAACCGCGGGCTTAGCGCGCGACTATGAGCGCGCTGCCGACTGTAAAATGCAGCGCATACAGTTGGAAGAAGAGTTTGAACACGCGCGCAGCAACTGGCGGCAGGAACATACGCTGGACGAGGTTGTAACCGCGGATAACATCGCCCAGGTTGTTGAGCAGTGGACCGGCATCCCAGTGCAGAGCATGCTGGAAACTGAATCAGAAAAGCTGCTGCGCATGGAAGAGGTCATTAAGGAGCGCGTCATCGGGCAAGAAAAGGCTGTGGCTGCGCTCGCGGATGCCATCCGCCGCGCCCGCAGCGGCTTGAAAGACCCCAAGCGCCCGATAGGCTCCTTCATCTTCCTCGGCTCGAGCGGCGTCGGCAAAACCGAATTGGCGAAGGCGCTCGCCGGGTTCATGTTCGACGACGAAGACACGCTGGTGCGGGTCGATATGAGCGAATACCGCGAAAAGCATACGGTCAGCCGCTTATTTGGCGCGCCGCCCGGCTACGTCGGTTACGAAGCGGGCGGTCAGCTGACCGAAGCCATACGCCGCCGTCCCTATCGCGTCGTCCTATTTGATGAGATCGAAAAAGCGCATCCAGATGTTTGGAGCGCGCTGCTGCAAGTGCTGGAAGACGGGCGTATGACGGACGGACAAGGGCACATCGTCGATTTCCGCAATACCGTGCTGATTATGACCAGCAACCTGGGCACAGAGTTCGCCAAACGCGGCGGCGCGCTGGGATTTTTACAGCAAGACGACCGCGCCGTCGCCGACCACCGCGAGATCGAAAAAGCCATGCGTGATACATTTCGGCCCGAATTCCTCAATCGCATCGACGAGGTCATTATATTTGAGCCGCTAACCCTGCAAGCCGTCGAGCAAATGGTCGACCTGCAAATCCGCGCATTGGCGGAACGCATGTACGAATCGGGCTTGGCAATCCACCTGACCGAACCGGCGCGCCATTGGCTGGCGAAGCACGGCTTCGACCCGCAGTTTGGTGCCCGCCCCTTGCGCAGGGCGGTGCAGCGGCATATAGAGAACCCATTAAGCGTACAGCTGCTCAAGGGCGATTTTAATAACGGCGACCTCATTGTCATCGACGAGCACGATGGTCAGCTGCGCTTTTCTGGCCATGCCGAGCAAGAAAGCGTCTACACCGACAGCGCCGAGGCTTATGACGACGCGAATCACGAATACTACCAGAACGGCGAATACTACAACGACGTCTTTGATGACGAAGAATACGCCGACTTCCTCTCGCGGACGGCTGATGACGAGAGTTGAGCGCCGCTGTATCCCTGTGGCCTCGGCGCGCGTCCGAGCGATTATCGCGCTGCGCGCTAGCTGCCGCTACGAACCGAATCCCGTACCCGCGCCAATTCTGTCCCGACGCTTAATTTATCCTTTAATTCTGCCCGCGTACTGGCTATAATGTGTACGAGACGCTGGGAATCGGACGTAGGGAACAGCTATGAGCGCAGAAGTACAAGGCCAGGATGACGAAGTCGTTGCGAATGAGTCGTCAGCCGAGTTGTCGCAGGTAGACGCGGATGCCGCGGGGCAAGCGGGCGCTTCAACAGAAGACGCTGGCTTGACAGGCGAGAACATGGCACCAGAGACAAAAACAAGCGAAGCAGAAAGCGCGCCGTCGGATGATGGCGCGGGTATCGTATCGGACCAAGCCGCCGAGCAACCGCAGCCTGAGCAAAATACCGCGCCGGCCGAAACTGCAGCCCCAGCGCTTGCCAGCGCGCCCCAAGCCCAAACCAAGAACGAAAAGGCGCGCGCAAAAGCGCGCAAAGAAGACCAGCACAAATTTAAACGCGGCAAGATCTACGACGGCGTCATAACCAAGACCTCGCCTACTGCGGTACACGTCGACCTTGGCGACGGCGAGCAAGGCTTGGTACCTGGGCGCGAACTAGAGATGATGACGCGCAAAATGCTCGAATCGCTGGTCCTCGGTGCCGAAGTGACTGTCTACGTGGTGAATCCCCGCAACCATCGCGGCGAGATTGTTTTGTCAATCAACCATGCGCTTGAAGAGCTTGATTGGCGCAAAGCGGCGGAATTCGCCAAATCCAAAAACGCTTACGAAGCCCTGATCGGCGGCTATAACAAGGGCGGATTAATTGTGCGCTTCGGGCGGCTGCGCGGCTTCGTGCCACAGAGTCAACTAGCGGAAGAGCGCGTGCGCAGCCTTTCCGGCGAAACGCCAGAAGAACGTTACAGCTCGATGGTAAATAAGCCGATTACCGTCAAAGTGATGGAAGTTGATCGCCAGCGCAACCGTCTGATACTCTCCGAACGCGCCGCCATGCGCGAAGTGCGGCTGCGCCGCAAACAAGAACTGATCGCGGAACTCACCATGGGCGAGATACGCAAAGGCAGGGTCGTCAGCTTGGAGACATTTGGCGCATTTGTCGATATCGGCGGTGCCGAGGGCTTGGTGCATCTGACCGAGTTGGCTTGGGGACATATTACCCACCCCCGACAAGTCGTCAGCGTCGGCGACGAAGTAGAGGTTGAAGTCATCAACATCAATCCTGAAGCCAGTCGCATCGGGCTGAGTCGGCGGCGCGTCATTGGCGATCCATGGGACGAAGTTGCCGTCGCCCTGCGCCGGGGGCAATTGGTGCGGGGACGCGTCACAAAACTCACCAAGTTCGGCGCATTCGCGCGCTTGATCGACAACGACGCGATTGAAGGCTTGATTCACATTTCGGAGCTATCGGGCGAGCGTGTTAGCCACCCGCGCGATGTTGTCAACCGCGGCGACGAGTTGACCCTGCGCATTGTTAAAATTGACATTAAAGAACGCCGACTTGGCTTGAGCTTGAAATCCGTGAAATCGAAGGAATATCTTGACCTCGACTGGGAGATGGCAATCAAGGATTCCGCCACATTGCCGAAGGATGCGCCGGCGGCGGATTCTGAAGGGTAGGCATATCTGACTTTTGCGCCGCGCAAAAGACGCCGGCCGAGCGTTTTTTACGTTGCACCGCCCTGCCCAAAATCCCAATCGAACGATAAGCAGTCAAAGCAAATCAGAAATATGAAAAAATCTAGTTGCTGACGGGGCGGCAAATTTGCCGCCTGAATTGCCGCGCATTGATTTCGGGCTTTCGGGCGGCCAGGTTGACTGCACTGATATTAACTGTTACACGTTGATTATTTCTGCAGTCTCCGTTAGCATACGCTAATTGAGTCTTTTCGCGCGCCGTTATCGGCAGTCTACCGTCATCGGCGCGGCAAATGGTATAATATAGATTCAGGCTGTTATTTTAGATTTGCGTTTAATCTATTCGCCAGACCGTCCACGCATTAACATCGCCGCCTGCGGTCACATATCGTAAAACGTATTAGGTGCGGATTAACAGTCCCATAGAGCAGTTCGAGGCAAGAACCACGCGCTTTGTCGCGGTCAACCCGCCAAGGGTCGCCGCGCCCTAAGCAGACTCTTAGGTCTTTGCGCTTGAGCGAGAACGGGGCAAATCAGAGGCCGCCGTTTGAATACTTTGGTCGATGGGACCGTTGCAGTTAACGCTTGCGCGCGCCTTTGAAGATGGAGGGATGAGAACCGTGCCAAACAAGAAGCCAGGCAAGATGCAACGTTTTACACAACGGGCGCGGCGTGTGCTTAGCCTAGCGCAGGAAGAGGCGGAAAAATTACATCATCATCAGATTGGCACCGAGCATGTGCTGCTGGGATTGATAAGAGAAGAAGGCGGAGTCGCGGGCAGAGTATTGCGCGACTTGGGGCTAGATACGCGGCGCGTCGAAGAAGTGGTATCGGACCGTTCGCATTCCCAAGCCAGATCCAGCGCCGCGCAGCCTGATCTATCACCCGGGACCAAAAAGGTTTTGGAACTCGCGGTGGCCGAAGCACATGAAATGGGACACCACTATATTGGCACCGAGCACCTGCTGCTTGGTTTGGTGCGCCAGCAAGAGGGCATTGCGCTCGATGTATTGCGCCGGCTGGGCGTAACCCCAGAAGACGTGCGGCGCCGGACTAGAAAAGTCTTGGAAGAAAGCCCGGTACAGCCAAAACAGAAAATGCAGAGCCGTGGCTCTGGCAAGTCTTCGCGCAAGGACGGTACGCCATTGGTGGATCAATTGGCCACCGACCTGACCAGCCTGGCGGAAACGGGCAAGCTGGACCCGGTAGTTGGGCGCGAAATTGAAATCGAGCGCGTCATCCAAGTACTAAGCCGACGGCGCAAGAACAATCCCGCGCTGATTGGCGAACCAGGCGTGGGCAAGACAGCCATCGTTGAAGGCTTGGCGCAGCGCATCGTCGCGGGCGATACGCCCAAGCCGCTGCTCAATAAGCGCGTTTTGCAGCTGGACGTCGGTTCGCTTGTTGCCGGCACCATGTATCGCGGGCAATTTGAAGAACGGCTTAAGCGTGTAATTGAAGAACTCAAGAAATCGAACACAATCTTGTTCATCGACGAAGTGCACATGATCGTCGGCGCAGGCTCGGCCGGCAGCAGCGTCGACGCCGCCAACATCCTCAAGCCGGCATTGGCGCGCGGCGAATTGCAGTGCATCGGCGCGACCACGCTGGACGAATACCGCAAGCACATCGAGAGCGACGCCGCGCTGGAGCGGCGCTTCCAGCAGATTCAAGTTGACGAACCGACAATCGAAGAAACCATCGAGATTTTGCAAGGCATCAAATTCCCTTACCAAGAGCATCACAATGTCGAAATCACTGATGACGCCATCGAAACCGCCGCCAATTTATCCGCGCGCTATATCGCCGATCGTTTTCTGCCGGATAAGGCGATTGACCTGATAGACGAGGCCGCGGCGCGTCTGCGCATGTACAAGAGCCCCGACGCCGCTAAGGTTCGGCGCATGATAGACGAGTTGGCAGAACTTCATGACGAAATTGAGCTGGCGGAAGCCGCTGGCGAAGAACAAGAAGCCGAAAAGCTCAAGCTGCGCCACGAGGCGCTGGAAGAAACGCTGAACGGCATCCGGAACACCTGGAATCAAGAAACGAGACAGCCGCGCTTGCTCGGCGACGATATTTCCGAAGTGGCAGCCATGTGGACTGGCATCCCGGTCATGCGCATCGCCAACGAAGAAAGCGAACGCCTGATGGAGATGGAAGACAAGCTGCACGAGCGCATTGTCGGCCAGCACGAGGCAATTGTCTCCATCAGCAAAGCCATGCGCCGCGCCCGCGCGGGCATGAAAGACCCACAGCGCCCGATCGGCTCCTTCATGTTCCTGGGCCCCACTGGCGTGGGCAAAACCGAGTTGACAAAAGCGCTGGCGGAATTCTTGTTTGGCAGCGAAGAGGCGCTCATCCAACTGGATATGAGCGAATTCATGGAGCGGCATTCGGTCGCGCGGCTGGTTGGCGCGCCGCCCGGTTATGTCGGCTATGAAGACGCGGGCCAGTTGACAGAAGCTGTCCGCCGGCGACCTTATAGCATTGTCGTTTTTGACGAGGTGGAAAAGGCGCACCCAGAAGCCTTTAATATGCTGCTGCAAATCATGGAAGAAGGCACATTGACCGACGCCCGCGGCCGCCGCGTGGATTTCCGCAATGCCATGATAGTCATGACCAGCAATGTCGGTGCCGACTTAATCAAGCCCAATTCGGGCTTGGGATTCCATACACCGCTTGATAACGACAAAGCGCAGGAAGAAGCCTACCAAGACATGAGCCGCAATGTGACCGACCAGTTGCATCGCATGTTCCGCCCCGAATTTCTCAATCGCGTCGACGCGACCATCATATTCCGCTCGCTCACCCAGGACGAGATTCAGCAGATTGTTGACCTGGAGCTCGACAAGGTTCGCGAACGTCTGCTCGAGCATGCCATCACCCTAGAATTGACCGATGCTGGCTGCGAATGGCTGGCGGAAAATGGCTACGATCCCGAATATGGCGCGCGTCCGCTGCGCCGCTTAATTCAGAACGAAATCGAAGATCGGCTGGCGGACGGCATCCTTTCGGGAGAGTTTGGCTTGGCTTGCGTGGTCCGGGTTGATGTCGACGACGATGGCGCGCTCGCTTTGACGAGCGTGGAAGAAGACGAGATCGCGGAAGAGCTGGAAGCGCCGGCTTGAAGCGAGATGCAGGTGGGTAGCTAGATTGTAGCCAAAATTGCTGAAATCGCGGCGTAGCGAACAGGTCTTGTAGGGGCGACTCTGTGAGTCGCCCACTGGAAATAGCCCCACATTTGGCAAAACTGTCAGTAGCGAACAGGTCTTGTAGGGGCGACTCTGCGGACGTTGTTGAATAACACCCCCATCCCGTAGGTCTATGTCTACGTGACCCCGGCCCCTCCTCGCCATAGAGATGGCGAACGGGTTTGGGGTGGGGGAAATCGAGTATTTCAACAGAGTCCTGCGAGTCGCCCAAAGCCAGGGCAAGATCAGCATATCACAAATGGACATATCAAAAAGGGACTGTCATCGACAGTCCCTTTTTTTTCATCTCTCGCAGATGGCTACAAGCCAGCCTACATCATGCCGCCCATGCCACCCATGCCGTCCATGCCGCCGCCGCCAGGCATCGGCGGGGGCGTATCTTCTGGCACATCGGTGATAAGCGCTTCGGTGGTCAAAATCATGGCAGCGATAGACGCTGCGTTCTCGATGGCACCGCGTGTAACCTTGGCTGGATCCGGGATGCCGGCTTCGATCATGTCGCCGTATTGCCCGTTCATGACGTTGAAACCGACGCGATGGTTGCTGCCTTCGTCTTGCGCGCGGCGTACATTCTGGATGATGACCGCGCCGTCTTCGCCAGCGTTCGCCGCGATCTTGCGCATCGGCATTTCTAGGGCGCGGCGCATGATGGTCACGCCGGTGTTTTCGTCGGCGATACTCAAGCTGACACCGTCCAGCGAGCTCACAGCATTGATTAGCGCGACGCCGCCGCCGGGCACAATGCCCTCCTCAACTGCGGCGCGGGTGGCGCTCAAGGCGTCTTCGACGCGATGCTTCTTTTCTTTCAGTTCGGTCTCGGTTGCCGCGCCCACGCGAATGACCGCCACGCCGCCGCTGAGCTTGGCAAGACGTTCTTGCAGCTTTTCGCGGTCATAGTCGCTGGTGCTGTTGTCAATCTCGCGGCGGATCTCTTCGATGCGCCCAGCAATCGCGCCTTCTTCGCCAGCGCCATCCACAATCACCGTATCGTCCTTGGTGCTGACAACCTTAGCCGCGCGACCCAGGTCCTGCACGGAAACGCTATCCAGCTTGCGCCCCGTTTCTTCGCTGATGACGGTGCCGCCGGTCAAGACTGCGATGTCGCGCAGCATGGCTTTGCGGCGGTCGCCGAAGCCGGGCGCTTTGACACCCAAGACATTGATCGCGCCGCGCAGCTTGTTGACAACCATAGTCGCCAAAGCCTCGCCGTCAATATCTTCGGCGATGATGACCAATTCGCGCTTGCCAATCTGATGCAGTTTTTCCAGAATCGGGATGATATCCTGCGCCGCGCTGACCTTTTTGTCGTGAATCAGAATGTAGGGCTCTTCGATATCGGCTTCCATGCTTTCGCTGTTGGTGACGAAGTAGGGGCTGATGTAACCGCGATCGAACTGCATGCCTTCGACGTATTCGGTTTCGAATTCCAAGCCGCGGCTCTCTTCTACGGTGACGACGCCGTCTTTGCCGACCTTGTCCATGACCTCGGCAATCAAATTGCCGATTTCCTTGTCCTGGGCGGATACACTGGCGACATTGGCGATTTCGTCTTTGGTGTCAATCGGCGTCGACTGGTCGAGGATATTGCGGGAAACGACATCAGCCGCGTGGATGATGCCGCGCTTCAAGAGCATCGGGTTAGCGCCAGCCGCTACGTTTTTCAATCCTTCGCTGACAATAGCCTGCGCTAGCACGGTCGCGGTGGTCGTGCCGTCGCCGGCGATGTCATTGGTCTTGGTCGCCGCTTCCTTGAGCAATTGCGCGCCCATGTTTTCATAGGGGTCTTCGAGTTCGATTTCTTTGGCGACCGTGACGCCATCATGCGTGACCGTCGGCGCGCCAAATTTCTTGTCCAGAGCCACGTTGCGCCCTTTGGGTCCGAGCGTCGTGCTGACAGCGTTGGCGACCTTGTCGACGCCAGCTTGCAGCTTGCGCCGGGCATCTTCCTTAAATACGAGTTGCTTTGCCATTGAGTCCTCCAGAATTGACTTTGTTACTGTGGATGAGAATTTGTTCGACTGACAGAAATGCGCTTAGACTTCCACGATGCCGAGGATGTCGGATTCCTTCATGATGAGCATCTTGGCACCGTCTAATTTGACCTCGGTGCCGGCATACTTGGCAAAGAGTACGCGATCGCCTTCCTTGACATCCATGGGGATGCGCTTGGCACCGTCTTCGTCGTACTTGCCGGGTCCCGCTGCGCGGATTAAACCTTGCTGCGGCTTTTCCTTGGCAGTTTCCGGCAGAACAAAGGCGCCTCCAGCGAATGTTTCTTCCGATTCGACGGGCTCGACCAAAACACGGTCGCCGAGCGGGCGGATATTCACAGGCATTGTCTTTTCCTCTCTACAACAATCGTTGTAAATGTCGATACATATGTTACTTAGCACTCGATTGCTAAGAGTGCTAGATAATCAGCGATAATTTAGCATATTCGGCAATTCAAGTCAATGGATTTAGCAAGACTGGAAGGACTTTGCTAGAAATAATATGAATTTCTTATGTTGCGCTCAGTCTACAATCGACACGCGGGCTACTCGCGGGCAATCAAGCGCAGCTCGATCTTTGGTACAGCGCGATTGAGACCTTCTCTATCGCATTGTACTCGCGGCAACTTTCAAACTGCGCCTGCAAGGCATCCCGCCACAGCCTTTCGTAGCGGTCGGACCCGCGCCATTCATAAACAAGCCAAACACGCTCGCGCCCGATGAGCTTGTCGCCCAGCAAAGCGGTGATTGCCTCGTCCGCGCTTTTGCCCAGTTCATAAGTATGCTCTATCGCCACATCGACGCCATGCCGCGCGAAGTAAAAATCGGCGATGCCGCCATAGGCGACGGATTCAAAATGCAAGTTTAAGCCGTCGCTCCAGCCGGTCAGCAAGTCGCCTTCCACGAAGTCGCCGCGCAGATGACGCTCGACCAAGTGAATCGGCAGCGTATTATATGACCGCACAAACTGACCGGCACCGACCCGGCGCTGGAAGAGCAAGCCGCTGGCCAGCCAAAAGACCAGTATGCCCAGCAGCGCCAGCTTCCAGTGTGGCAGCGCCTCTAGCCCTTTGACCATCAGCAGGATCATCAAAGGGAAAACGATCACGGCATAGCGGATGCGCGGGAAGTCCATGACGCGCAAGACGGCATTGACAATCACATAAAATGCCAAGGTCACCGAAAGCAGCACCCACAGGGCAAGGGCGCTGCTATCGCGCTGCCAAGCGCGATAGGCCGCCAGCGCAAGCAGCAGCAAGAATAAATTGCTGGCATTGATGCCGAGGCTTGTGATAGACCACAGTAAATCGAGCGAACTCAGGGCGCTGATGGCTTGCTCGGCGCGGTTTGTCGCGTAAGCCGCGCCTTCAATCAAGATTTGCAGCCATGGCAAGAATGCCAAGCCAGCGACCAGGAATGCCCCCGCAATATGCATCCACCGGCGCGTCTTAGGCACAAAAAATACATGATAGACGCCGATACCGCAAAGCAAAGCCAAGCTGAAAATATGTGTATAGGCGAAGAGGATGCAGGCAAAGCAGAGCGCCGCCAGCTCGGACCAGGTCGGCTGCGCCGCGCGCAGGGCGCGGAAATACAGCCACAAGAGCAAGAGCGCCGCCGCGACGAACATGGTGTACATGCGAATCGGCAAGTACCAGACATTATAGAATGCCAGAGACGCCAGCATCAACGTGGCGAAAAGGCCGGCGGACGGGTCCATCAAGCCGCGCGCCAGCCGATACATCAGCGCCAGGCTTATGCTGCCAAAAAATAGCGAAAGCAGCTTCAAAGCCAGCGGCGACCAATCGACCAGTTTTCCCCAAACATGCAGCAGCAGAAAGTAGCCCGGCACATGCTGCTGACTCTTGACCATCAGCCTTTCCAGCACGCCGTCCAAGCCGGAATGCGGGTCAAAATAACCCGCGGTCGCCATGGAAAAGAGGCCGTCCACGTAAATCGGAAAGTCGTCGAGCAAGCGGACAGCAAGGGCGAAAGCCAAGAATAGAATCACCACTGCCGTTATCCAACTGTTGACGAGGCAATCGTATTGCTTCGTCAATCTTGCTATGGGATTTCCAGCAAAGAGTCTCATGCCATCCTGGTTCGCTCCCAGCCACGCAGGCGCTAATCGCAGCCCGCGCGCTGATAGAGGTCTATAGAAACAGTCGCCAGTGTGCGGTCGCGGAAGCAGCGGTCATGCTGCCGCGTCAGCGCAACATGATAGAGCCTATGGTAGCGGGTGCTATTGTCTACTTCATAGCTCAGCCAGATGCGATTGTAATCGGCGAATTGTCGCGCCAATGCCGCGCTAATCTGCTCGTCGCTCAGCTGGCCCAAAGCATAAGTATGCTCGATGGCTATATCAATTGAATGAGCGGCAAAGTAATAATCGCTGAGGCCGCCGTAGGGCGTGCGATATGCAAAACTAAGCCCGCCCGACCAGCCTGCGAATAAATCACCCGCCGCTAGTTCTTGGCGCAGATGCCGCTCGACCAGATGGATTGGCAGCGTATTGTAGGAGCGCACAAAAAGTTCGGCACCAACGCGGCGTTGGTACAAGAGACCGCTGGCGATCCAAAATAGCAATATGCCCATGCAGAGCAGTTCCCAGCGCAGCAATCGTTGCAATGGCTTCAATTGATTTAATTGAACGAGCCCGATGTTGAGCAGCAAGATAATCACGGGGCAAAGCGCGAGGAAATAGCGCGACCGATGCAAATCTATCGCGCCGGTCGCCTGGTTGACAAGCGCGTAAAAGGCGCTAGCCAGTATCAAGATTGTCCATAAGGCAAGGGACAGCGGTTCATATTTTATGACTGACCGGTTGAAGACTCCCTGATTGAGGTCCGCCCGATTGAAGACCGCCCGCGCCGAAAGCGCCAGCAAGCCCAGAAAGAGCATGTTGGCATTCATGGACAGGCTAAGAATCGTCGTCACCGTCTCGACCGGGCTGAGGACGCGGATGTCGCCAAATTCGCCGCCCACGATTTCGGCCGTGCCGGTCAATATCGTGCTCAGCCAGGGCAGGATTGTCAGCCCAGCCAAGGCTCCCGCGGCCGCTACAAACAGCCAATGACGCGACTTGCCGACAAACAAGAGATGATAAGCCGCCAACCCCAAGCAAAGCGCCAAACTGAATATCTGCGAATATAAAAAGGCGCTGCCAGCCAGGAACAATAATATGTAATGCCTTGGCGATGCCTTGTTATGAATGACCGCGCGCAAGTAAAGCCAAAGCAGCCAGAGGCCAGTCGCCGCGAATAAGCTGTACATGCGGATGGGCAAATACCAAAGGTTGTAAAAGGACAAAGAAACCAACATCAGCAGCGAGTACAAGCCAGCTTGTGGCGAAATGAAATCCTTGCCCAAGCGATACATCAGCGCCAAGCTCAAGATGCCAAAATAGAGCGAGAGCGTCCGCAGCAGCAGTGGCTCCCAAGCAGTGATTTTGCCCCATGCAAAGAGCGCCAAGAAATAACCCGGCACATGCTGCTGGCTGACGTCGGTCAGTTTGTCGAATACCGAGCCAAGATCCGGTGCCGCATCAAGCCCGCCGGCTGTGGCAATCGAACGCAAGCCATCGGGCAAGATGGGATAATCATCCAAAAGCCTGGACGCCAGCGCGAAGGTGGCAAAAATAACAAGCATAGCGGGCAGCCAACTTCGCGTCGCCCAGGCGTAAGCAGCTTCTACTTTTGCTTGCAGTGACTTCAACAGAGTCCGCAGCGTCGCCATGCAGCATCCGATACCAGTTATGCGGTCGCGCAATAGTAGCAAAGCCTGCGCTGAATAGCAGGGCGCAGTGGACGCTAGGATGGTCGCTAGGGAATGACTCTAGGAATTGACGACCGAAATCGCATCCAGGTCATAATATTGCAGCGCGCAGCGATTGCTCGGGTCTCTGTCTAGCCTTGTAACCCCAACATAATCCGCCAAGTCAAATTCAAGCGGGGCAACTTCAAGCGAACGCTGTCCGCCTGCTCGCAGCGCCAGGATGCGCTGATGGCGCAGGTCCCAATCCCGCGCATAGGCTTGGAAGCTGGGCAGCAAAGTCGCGTTGGCCAGCGCGATGCCAAAGACGATCAATAGTGCCAGCGTCAAGCAGAGGCGCGTGGGCAGCATCAAGCCCGGACTTGACTTGGGCGCAAATGGGCTGAGCGCGACGCCGTAGAGCGCCCCCAAGAGCAAGCCCGGGCCTATCAGCATGAAAGCCGCGGGTGCCAAAATGCGCGCGTCCACGAACCCGCGCCCAATAAGCGCTGTGAATACGATAGCCGCCAGCGAAAGCACGGCAAGGACCAGCGCGAAAAGCGCTAAGCGATGAAGCTGTCGCGCCGCTGGCGGCAGGCTCGCCACATCCAGTTGCGCAATGCCAACATACAGCAGACAGATTGCGCTCGTGAATAGAAAACCAGCCGCGCGATAGTGTATGCCGCGCAGCTGCGTCAGGGCAAAGAACAGTGTTACGATGAGTAGAATCAAGCTGATGGCTTGCAGGCTGGCAGCCGCGTCTGCGCGCAGCCATTGATTCAAGCGCTGACGTTGCCGCAGCGCAAGCGCGAAGCTGACAATCAAGCCCGCATTGAGCGCGACGACCAGCATATAGGACCCGCTGAAGCGCCCAAAAAAACGCGGGGCATCGCTGACATGCGCCCATAGCAAGGGTATCCAGAGCAACTGGAATACAAGTCCAATCCATATTTCGCGCTTTGCCAGCCGCGCGGGACTTAAGGCGCTTGCTGGCGGTCGCTGGCGATAGCTTAAACGAAGAACAAGAAAGGCAATAGCGAAAAGCAGCATGAAGCCGGCAAATGCGCGCGGATGTCCAATCAGTTGGAAAGTTTGGCCCAGTGTGCCAGACAGCAGCCCCGACAGGTCGCGAATCGCGTAACCAAAGCGTTCGGCGTCTGCCGCTGCCCGCGCCGCCAGCCCCGGGGACCTCACTTGCAGCAGGAACCCGACCAGCGTCGCAAGCCAGCCCGCGCCGACAAGCATGACCAGGCTGCGCATCTTTACAACGCGCGCCAGCCAATACGCGAGGACAGCCAAAAGGCACAACGTCAGCGCCGTCAGTTGGAATACGACAAATATCTCGGATGCGCCGGCACTGCCAAAGCAAAGCATAGCGCCAAGGAAGATACAGCGCCCTAGGCGCGCCTCCGCGCCAGGCAGCAGCGCATGCATGCATAGCCCTAGGTATAGCGTCAGCAATGCCGTTGGCAGGGCGTAGTGCGTACTGGCGGCATACCAGTAAAAGGACTGCGGGGAATAGAATGCGTTTATGCTGGCTGTAACCAGCGCGCAGGCAATCAGCAGCCCGCCAAGACGGCGCTGAGGGATTCCCAAGCCTTGCAGGAGCCCCTTCCCCAGCCAAAAAGCGCCTAGCGTCCATATCAGGATAATGGCAAGGGGGGTATAGCGTGGCAGCAATCCATCCAGCGGGGCGAGCGCGCTCTTGAGGAAGAAATTGGCGTAACTGCCCGCCCAACTGTTGTACCAGTAGAGGGTGCCCTGCCATGCGCCCAGCTCGCGGCCGGTGGCGATGGCGCAATAGTCATCGGACATCAGGCGACTGAATTGACCTAGATAGGCGAAAAGCCCCAGCGGTAGCAGCGCAAGCAATAGCGCCAAGCGCTCAAAAAGGCGCTGTGGCTGCTGTTTTATCCGATCTGCCCGACCTGCTGACATTGGCATGCGCACAAAGATTCTGCCTCGCCGCATACAAACTCAGCCGCGAGCGCTGCAGCGCCTATTCCGCTGCTACTGTTATTTGCAAGACCGACTCGGCGCTGTTGCCTACTTGGTCATAAACATGGGCGGCGAAGTTCAAGCTGCCCGCGCCCGGAAGCTCGTATTCAAATCCATAGGGCCAATCGCGGTCAATGCCCAGCAAATCCGAATCCTGATAGAACTCGACGCGTTCGACCGCCAAATTGTCACTGGCGTCAGCCAGCAAAGAGATGACGCGCTGCGCCGGGAAATTTATCTCGGACGCGCCATCACTCAAGCGCAGCTCCACGGTCGGTGAGCGATTGTCCAGCGTTACCTGCCTGGTATCGGTAAATGTGCCGCCATCATTCATCAGCGCGGTCAACTTCAAGGTATAGACGCCATGCAGCTCGGACGTATTCCAGCTGATTCCTAATTCTGCGGGCGTATCGGGTTCGCTTTCCCGGTATATCTCAATCCATTCGCTGGGCTTGACGCCTGGACCGTATGCCAGCGCGACATGCAGCGCGCCCGCTTTGCTGATGCGTCCAGCCAGCTCCACGAGCCCGCCAACATAAGCAAAAGCCGACGGCTGCAGCAATTGAGCAACTGGCTCTTCGGCGCTGTTCTCGTCGCTGCCAAAGGCGCTCGGCGGCAGGGGGCGGCCGGCGGCGGTCCACCAGTCGATGATGTCATCGGGCGGCAGAAAATATAGCGCCGCGCGCCTTTGCTCTGCCGGCGTTGTTAGCGATGCCAGCTGCCCCGTCAGGCTGTTGACCTCGACGGTCTGCCAATAGCTGTCGCGCCCTAAAGAAGCGCCCGCCGGCACGATTTCCAGCCGCGTCGGGCAATGGTCGGTGGCGGGGGGCAACTGCCCCGAAATCTCGCAAACAAGGAATTCTTCAAGGTCGGCGGGCTTTTGCCATTCCAGCGCCGGCAGCTTGTCTCTATCAATCACATAATTCATCAGCGCCCGCCAAATCGGTGCCGAGCCAGCGCGGCTGTATGGCTCTAAATCCATCGCGGCGGCATCTGCGCGCGCGACATAAGCCGCCACGACAATTTGTGGATTGTAGCCAAGGGTCCAACTGCTGCGGCGGTCGGCGCTCAATCCGTCAATTACCGCGGCGGGAAGCGCAGCTTGCAGGGCGTCGTCCGTCCTATCCAAAACGCGCTGCCGCGCCGCCGCGTCAGCCAAGACATCATTGACCAGATAAGCCAGGCTCGGTTCTAAGACGGCGCTTTGATTCGATTGCGCGCTGTATTGCCATAGCGTGTTGCCCGCGGCATCCGCGATGCTCAAAACCGCGACTGGATCATGCCCCCGATAGCCAGCCGCGATCGGCTCGCTTGGCAGCCCCCGCATCCAGCCCATTGCCGCCAGTACGCTGTAGGCATAGCCAGTATCCAAAACCGAGACCGCGCCGCCGCGCTCGAGCAAATCGAGCTGGCTTTGGCTGGCGTCCAGGCTATTGAAGCCCATGCGATGAGCAGTGCGAATGACTTGCGCCATGCCGCTGCTATTGGCAACTTGAACGGCGGGCGGCAGCAAAGCGGCTGACATAGCGTCGCGCAGATTCATGGGACCATGAAAACGCCCATCAGGGTTGGCTGGGCTGTAAATCAGCCCATCGACCGGACCAGGATAAACCAGTGGCAAATCGTAGACCATGCTGGCTGGGGTATAGAGTCGGCGCAGGAAACCTTCGATATAGGCAAATGGCTGTAGAACCAGCCCGGGCTGGCGCGTCGGCAAATGCGCGGCACCGGTCATGCTCAGGAGTAGGCCGCTTTCAACATCCAGTATCACGGTCGCGGCATCATCCGCGGCGGCGGCGCTGGGCGCGGACGGCGATAAATCGCGCGCCGCGCTGCATTCCGCGTCTTGGAGCGGGAGCGCCGCCACTGCGCTTGTATCTGCATTCAGCTGCTGCAAGTGCGCGCGCGCCACGCATTCAGACTGCAAGTAGAGGTCCAGATCAAGCGAGGTCCGGACGCGCAAGCCGTCGCGCGCCAAAAGCCGAGCGCCGTCATAACCCAAATTATCGAGGATGCTTTGCGCCTGCCGCCGCGCGTATAAGTTGAACTCGGGCGCGATTTCGGGCAGCCGCTTGATAGATTTTAGCGCCGTGCGAGCAATGGCTTGCGCCGCCTGGTCATAGTCCGCCTGCTCGATGAATCCCAATTCCAGCGCTTCCTGCAGCAGGTCTGCGCCGCGTTTGCGCGCGCCCCCTGCTTCGTCTTCAATGGGATTAACGAAGGGGTTTACGAATGGAATAACGAAATCAATGGAATCGGAGGGAGCAGTGGGAGCAGCGGGATTCTGGCGCGCGGCCGGCGGGATTGCCGCCAGCAGCGCCGCCTCCGCCAAGTTCAGCTCGGCGGCGGATTTGCCCAGATAAACTTGGGCAGCCGCTTCAATACCAAAAGCCTCATTGCCAAAAGCCTCGATACCAAATGCCTCATTGCCATAGAAGTTGGTATTGAGATGCAGTTCCAGCAGTTCATCAGCGGAATAGCGCCGTTTGCCCTCAGCCGCGAGCGTCAGCTCCAGCAAGGCTTCGTCCAAGCCGCTTGAACGCGCGCTGGGCAAGAAGACATTTTGCGTCAAGCGCCCCAAGATGCCTGATTCCTGTTCGACCGGCAAGCCCAGCATATAGCGCCAGACTTGCAGCAAGCTGCGCGCGGGATTCGCATCGGCTTGGATCGCGCTGCCGTGGTTTTCCGCAATCAAGGTAAGCTGGCCGACAAAACTGGGTATCTCCGTCAGTTTCACCGGCTGCCGCGCGCGCCCGGGCGCAGCGCCAGCAGTGCCAATGGTATAGATGACCGCCTCGCCGCTGCCATCGAAGAATCTGGTTGCGCTTCTTTCTGGGTCGAGGATAGAAAGCGCTTCCGTTGCCGGGAAGGCGCTCGCGGCTTGCGCGTAGAGCCAAACCGCCAGCCCCAGCGCTGCCATCAAAGACAATAGGCTTAACAGGGCTGGCAAGCCCAAAACAGCTGCCAGCCAAAGCGCGGCGCGGCGACTTTGGCTGCGCTTGCGCAGCTTGCGAGCATGACGGCGGCGGATGATACGCGCAACTTTGGGCATGCCCTGTTCTCAGACTGCCTTGCTTCACTAATTTCAATATCCGCGGCGCTCAAATGACGAGGAGGCTTGTTATTTTGTGCGAGCGCGACAGTCTTTAACGCTGCCGCCAAGCGGCTTTGGTGACAACTTGATGGCATGCTTATGGCATCAACTGTCGCTGCGTTGGTCCGCCAACTGCGTATTTCTGCGCGCCGCAAGCAATTCAGCGCGCCTCGTCGCTTTGTTCCATCTGCGCGTCGCGGCGCATCCACAGCCAGAATACGATTGAGACAATAAACAAGCCAAAGGACAAGGAAAGCAAATTGCTATCACTGCCATCAAGCGCGACATCATTCAAGACAAGCGCCACCGACCCCACCAAAGCAGTTATCGCGATAAGATTCTTAGCTTCTTGATTGAGATTCATATTCAGCCCCGCCATTAAAGGACTATTTTCCGCTTATTTGGATTATAGCATATTCTCACCACCGCGCGGTCGGGGGCGCAGTTCAGAATATGGGCAAATTACAGACCTTCATAAGCGAATAAGCAACATAATCACATATTCTGAAAGGAAACAAAGGAGAAAAAGGAAACAAAGCCAATTATATCAATTCTTTGTTGGGTCACCTTCTGGGCATGATTTCTCGTTTAGGTTCCCGCGAATACGCCGCCATAACTTTGCCGCACCTGCCCTGACAAGCTCATCAAGCGCAATTGCCGACCTTGCGCAATCGCGCGGCAGGTGGCAATATGCAAGCTCTATGTCAAGCGATCGTTGCAAAAGGTAGCATAATGCGAATAGAACTCACCGGCGTACTCGTCGATAACCAGGAAAAGGCGCTGCAATTTTATACAGACATTCTGGGCTTCCTGCCAAAACACGACATCCCTGTAAGCGGAGATGACCGCTGGTTAACGGTTGTTTCGCCCGAGCAGCCAGAGGGCGTTGAACTGCTGCTGGAGCCAAATGGAAACCCCGCCGCCAGCGTTTTCCAGCAGGCGATATTCGAGCAGGGCATCCCGGCGGCCATGTTCGCCGTCGATGATGTGCAAACCGAATACGATCGTCTCCTGGAGCTTGGGGTAGTCTTCACAATGGAACCCACTGAGATGGGGCCTGTTACAATCGCTGTCTTCAATGACACCTGCGGCAATTTGATTCAGCTTGCCCAGGCAAACGAAAACTAATTCAGCGCGCTTCGCTTACCGTTACAGTTACCCCGTAGTAGCATAAGGCATCCCGCTCGCTCATATAGTTGCCGAAGCTGCGAGGCATCGGCTCTACGATGATTGGCGACTGTCCGCTTGCGCGCATCGCGAGGATGCTGGCGTGGTTGGTGTCCCACTGTTTGGCATGAGCTCGATAACGTTCGACCAGCTCAATCTGGTCGCGCAACATAGCGAAACCCCAAAATAAAATCAGCGCAAGCAATACGAGCTGGGCAACTGTCTTCCAGAAGCCTTGCGCTTGCGAACCTTGCAAAAGCTCATTGACCCAGAAGCCCAGATAAAGCCCCCAAACGAGACCCGATAGCATCAACAAATAGGGTCCGCCGGTCATCGTGCGGATAAAGACTTCGCCGCGCGCGAAGAGCAAAGTCGCCGCCACCGTCGCCTGGCAGACCCAGGTAAGCGCCAGGCAGCCCAGCAAGACAAAACTGGCGCGCTGCAAAGATAATATCGGCGCATCCGCTAGCGACTCCCATAGCAATGCCGCCAGAAATAATCCCAGCGAGCAAAGAATATAGAACCATGCGTATATGCGTATAGCTGCGATTTCATAGGCGAGCATGGTAGAAACGATGATAAGCAGACCATTAAACATTGTCCGCAATCGCGGTCCGAAGCGCGCCAAGGACTCGTCTACAAGGTTCCGCCGCCATAAGAGCCAGGCATAGACCGCAATCGCAAGCAAGTTGAATAAAATGAAGGGCGCGTATCGGATGCTAAAGCGCCCAAGGAACTGGGGGTTGTCGCTGACATAAGCCCATAGGATAGGCAGGCACAGCAACTGGACAATGATGCCAAGCCAGAGCAGCGGTACATGAAGGCGCGCCGGGCGCTGCGCCGGTTTCATCGATTTAAGCGGCGGCGCGCGCCGTGTCAAGACGTAAAACATCCCGAAAGCTGTCAGCAAGAAGAAACCAGAAGCGATCTCTGGATCGGACAAAAAGGCAAATGTGTTTTCGACGGTTGCGGTCAGCAGGTCGGGCAGCGAGCGCACTGGCGGGAGCCGCGTATCTTGCGAGACTGCCAGGCTGCGTTTTATCACACCAGGCGTGCGCAGCTGCAAGAGCAAACTTGCCAGGCTTGCCGCCCAACCTGCCGCAAGCATCCGCGTAAGGACATAGCGCGCGCCGCCGCGCAGCAAAAAATATGCCAAGAGTAGACTGCAAGCAAGGAAGCAGAGTTGAAATGTAACAAATGCCTCCGCCAAGCCCGCGCTAAGGAAGCAGATTGCCGCGCCTGCAAATCTCGTTTTGCGCGCAAGGGTCCCTTGGCGCGCGGCGCGTATGGACAGCGCCAGGAAAGCGCTAAGCGGCGCGAAAGGCAAGGCGTAGGCTGTGTTGGCGACGTACCAGTATATCGCTCGCTCTGACGGGAAGGCGTAGATAGTCGCCGCGATTGTCAATGCCGAAAAGACTATCGCTGTCGCCCGCCGCGAGCCAGCTATGCCCAGGCAAATCAGCCCTTCATAGATCAGCCAAGTCAAGCTGCCGAACCACAGCACGACTATCAGCAGCGGCGCGACGGCGGTTGCCATGTGATCAAGGGGACCGAGCAAGCCTATCAGAAAAAAGCGCGTATAACTGCCGCTCCAGGCATTGACATGATACAGCATTGTGCCCCAGGCGTCGTGTTGCTGCGCCGAGGCGACAACGCAGAAGTCATCAATCTTCATCCGGCTGAAAAGCCCAGCCAGCGAGATTAGCCCCAGCGGAATCAAGGCGAGCAGCGCCAAGAGCCGCCCCAAGAACAAGGAGCGGCTATTGGCCATGTTGACGCAAGAGGCGCAAAGCGCTTTCCGCCAAGACGCCGACGCCGACCGGCAAACAGTCCTCATGGATATCGAAGATAGGGCTGTGATGCGGTCGGTTTAGCTCGTCCAGCTTTGCGCCCAAGCGCAGCATCGCGCCCGGCGCTTGCTGCGTCATATAGGCAAAATCTTCGCCAGCCATGATTGGCGCGCCCTCCCCCGACTTGTCAGCGCCCAGCAGGTCCTTGCCAGCGTCGCGGATCAATTTGGCGACGGCTGGATCATTGTAAAGCGCCGGATAGCCGGTCGAGATGCTCAGTTTATAATCGCCGCCAAAGTGACGCGCCAAGGCAAAGGCTTCTTCCACCAAGCGATGTATCGATTCGCGGGCTTCTTGCTCGAAGGTGCGGATGGTGCCGCGCATGACCACCTCGTTGGGGATGACATTATGCGCCACGCCAGCGTGAATCGCGCCGATTGTTACCACCGAGCGCTCGGTTGGGTCGCGCCGCCGCGAACGGATCGCCTGCAGCGCATTCACGACCTGCGCCGCCAGCCAGATTGGATCCAGGCCGTTGTGCGGCGCGGCACCATGCGTGCCTTCACCATAGATGACCGCGTCAAAGGTATCGGGCGCAGCCAGCGAAAAGCCATCGGTCACCTGTATCTCGCCCACGGGCGCATTGCTGGCGACATGACAAGCGATAACAGCGTCTAAGCCATCAAGCGCCTTTTCTTCCACCATGAGACTGCCGCCGCTGTGGCCGTCTGCCTCGCGCCATTTTTCTTCGCTTGGTTGGAAGAGCAGGCGTATTTCGCCCGCGGGTTTGTCGGGCAGGTCTATGAGCACTTTTGCGACGCCCAGCAGAATCGAGGTATGCGCGTCGTGGCCGCAGGCGTGCATCAAGCCGGGGCTTTGCGATTTGTAAGGCACGACGTTAGCTTCTTGAATCGGCAAAGCGTCCATATCGGCGCGGATGCCGACGGCTGGCTTCCCTTCGCCGATGCGCGCCACCACACCCGTTTCGGCGACGCCGACTTCTACCTCGATGCCCATCTCGCGCAGCGAATCGGCTACCAGGCGCGCGGTGCGCAATTCTTCAAAGCCGAGCTCGGGACGCATGTGGATTTCGCGCCGCCAAGCGACCAACTGATCTTGCATGGCATGGGCTTTCTCGAGCAGCGTCATAGGACATTCCTTTGGGTCATTGTCTCGGTCGCATAATCATAGCGCATGTTGTCGCTGGCACGAATATTTCGATTATCAGGCGCAAGGACAATCGCATCAAAGTCTTTATCATCTACTGCCCTTCAGAGGCGGCGAAATGTCTGACTAGCGGCTGTGTACTCTGATATGTCTGTAGTTGTTTTTCATTTTGAACATTTGTCATATTGTCGCCTTATTTTGATGCGATTTCATTGTGCGTATGTGTTTAACCGCTTGCCGCCGCATCGCCCAAGGGGCAGCCGCGGTTGGAAGCTGGACCAGCCGCCACCGGGCAATCGTCTTGCGATGAATCCAAGCCGTCGTCGTCAAAATCGCGGCAGCCATTGGCGCTACCCGGCGCGAACTCATTCGGGCAGAGATCGACATCGGCGCGGATGCCGTCGCGGTCCGGGTCATCGGGATAGGGGCAGCCTGAATTGTCCGCATAGCCAAATTCTGCAGGGCAACTGTCGGCGCTGTCTGGCGAGCCGTCACCGTCAGAATCGGCTGGACCAGCCGCCGCAGGCGGGCGCGTAGGCGAGGCGCTGACAAGTATCTGGGGGACTGGTGAATCGGTCGGCGCGGCCGTCGGCGGGATGAACTGGCGCGGCGTCGGCTGCAAAACGCTAAGCGGCGTAATTGAAGGAATGCGCACCGGGCTGACTGAGGCCATGGGCCAAGCGCCCAAGGGCGTAAACGTGGCGTCGCTGAGCGGGGTAGGCGACGCTGTCGCTGCGAAGTTGGCAGCAGGCGCGCTGCCAATGATGATGATGCCCAGGCAATAAAAGGGAAAGGTACCCATAATGATCATCAGCATCAATAAGCGCAAGTTTTGATTGCGGTTGCTGCTGCCCTGGATGACGTCGATCGTTCTCATCTACTTTTCTCATTGGGATGTCGGAGCGGCGCGCGCGGCGCACGCCACCGCGCCACTATGCAGGCTGCGCTGCCGCCATCAATCACAGCTGCTCGGCGGCAGCCTTAAGGACCTAGGCATGTCGCGCTCACCCCAAAATTATGAGCCCTCTCGTCGCATGAGCGACGCGGTGAATTAAATTAGAATCATTCTAGCCGATTGGACAGATTTTGCGTTGAGGATTTGGCAAGATCGCGAATTTGATAAAGCGCGCCATCTTGGAAGCCGCGCTTGCGATAGTACTCGCGCGTGCCAATAGCGGAGATAACGGCCAGGCGCGCATAGGCGCGTTCAGCCGCGATTGCCGCCGCCCGCTCAATCAAGCGGCTGCCCAAGCCCAGATGCTGTGCCCGCCCACGCATCGCCGTGCCGATGCCCAAGGACAAGCCATAGACATGCACTTCGCGTATCATGGCGCAGCCGGATAATTCCGCCAGCAGCGGCGCTTCGTCGGCAGCGGGCAGGGACAAACGCAAAAAAGCGGCGATTCTGCGCTCTTTGGTGATGTACTGCAAGAAGACTTCGTCGCCAATGCTGGAGCGGTAGGCGCTGGCATCCAAGCGCAAGCCAGCCATGCTTACGGGGTCGCGGCGTATTTCGCGCGCGCGAATGTCCTGGCTCGCGCTGCCCCGGCGCATTAGTTCGCGCTCGACCAACTGGCGGAAATTAGTTACCTTGTTGCCATCGACGATGTCCGTGCCCGGGATATCGCGGATGACCCGCGTCAGCCGACAGTATTCCGGCGTCATTTCAAAACAATCGACCAGCAATTCGAGCAGCTCGTCGTGACTGTAGGGACGCCAATCCCCCGCTTGATAGCGCTGCATCAATTCGGCGCTTTCAATCAAAGAGCAGGGGTAAATTTTGAGTTCATCCGGGCGGAAATCCGCATCGGCAAACATTTTCTCGTAATCGGCGCGGTCCGCGCCCGGCGTCGAGCCGTAGAGATTCGGCATCCAATGAGCGTGAATCTTGAAACCGGCTTTACGCAACAGCTTGACCGCCCGCCGCGTGGCGGCGACCTGATGGCCGCGTTTATTCATCTTCAGCACACGGTCATTCAGGCTTTGGAAGCCAATCTGGACTTTGGTGCAGCCCAAGCGGCGGATGCGCATCACCTCGTCGGCGCTGATATGGTCGGGCCTGGTTTCAATCACCAAGCCGACGGCGCGACAAGGCGCGGTCTCGTTCGCGCGCTGCGCCTGCTCCAGCTCTTCCCAAGTCGCGTATTCATCGACGGCTGAGCGCACGCGCTGCCCGGCTATAATCTCGTCCACCATGCCGCGCGAACGGTGCATCTCGTCGGCGTAGATATTCTGCACGACTTGGTTGTAAGAGGCTGGCATGTCCACGCCTTGGATGACCACGTTGCTGATTTGCTCGCCATTGAACATCGACCTGCGCCGCAATGCCGCCGCGACTTCCGCGCGGCCGTCTATGCCTTTGCCGAAGTCGCGCATGGCGTCGAAGACGCGCTTGATAAACCAAATCTGATAGGTTTCTGGATAAAAGGACCAAGTGCCGCCCAATACAATAATCTCAATTTTGTCGGTGGGATGCCCGAGGTTGTGATAGGTTTGCAAGCGCATATAGGTCTGCAAGTAGGGGTCGAAGGCGTTCTTTTCCGCCCGCTGCGCGCCTGGTTCATCAGCCAGATAGCTCTTGGGCATGCGCACGTCATTGGGGCAGAATACACAAGTGCCCGGGCAGGGGAAGGGCTTGGTCAGCACCGTTACTGGCGTTACGCCGGACAAGCTGCGCACGGGTTTGCGCCGCAGTTTGAACAGCAGCGCTTCGTCATAGGCTGGCAGGCCATCTTGCCCGGCAAAGACGCGCCAGGCATCCAGTAAATTGGCCAGGCTATAAAATCCCGCGCCCGCCGGCTTGGGATAGCGGCGCATCAAACGTTGATGTTCGCGCGAGCTGAGGCGCTTGGGGGCGGCCAATATCACCTTCAGCAGCGGGATTAGCTGCTCGCGGTGCGCTTGCACATCCAGTTCATATTTTGGGTTTTTGAGCATCAGCTTGCCGAAAAACTGAATTGACGCTTTATTCTATCGCCAAATCAAGGAAAGATGTACCAAGACTTCTGCTCGCGCGATTATGCCTTAAGACTACATTGCACGAAAATCAGGGCACAAAATTCAGGACTGATTATGCAGCATCTGCTTCCACCTTTCACACGCGCGCTGGCGCGCTATCCGGCGGCGAATTTCGCCACGGGCCTGACGTTGTCGGCGCATCTGGGCGCGCCGGACGTTGACTTGGCGCTGAGCCAGTACGAGACATATATTCAAGCCCTGCGCGACTGCGGGCTATCGGTCACGGTCTTGCCCGCCGACGATCGCTTTCCGGACGGGCACTTCGTAGAAGACCCCTTCGTGATTTTCCATGATATGGCTTTCCGCTGCCGCTCTGGCGAAGCTGCGCGTGAACATGAGGGCGAAACGCTGCAGCCGCATCTGGCGCATTTGCGCATCGTGCAGCCGCCGCCCGCAGCGCGCATTGACGGCGGCGATGTCTTGATTTGCGCCGACCGCGCGCTGGTGGGTTTATCAGAGCGTACCAATCAAGCCGGCGTGGACGCGCTGCGGCGGGCGCTGCGCACGGTGCAAAGCGATATCCGCGTCGACGCCCTGCCCTTCTCGGGTTTGTTGCACCTTAAAAGTGGCTTGACCGAACTAGCACCCAATGTCCTCATCCGCGATCCTGCGCTGCAATGCGACTTCGACCTGTCTTGGGCGCGGGTTATCACCTTGCCGCCGGAAGAAGGCTACGCAGCCGATGTCATGCCGATTAACGACAGGCTCTTCGTCGCCGCTGGCTGCCCGCAGGCTTTCGCCGCGGCGCGGCAATACTACGATGATGTTGTCGCGCTCGACATGAGCGAATTCCGCAAGATGGATGGCGGTTTGACATGCCTGTCGCTGCGCTATTAAGGCGGTCCTCTTTGGTGGCGCTGGCGGCGCTCGCGCTGACTTTTGCGCTCTTGCTTCCGTCCAGCGCCATACAAGCGCAACCGCCGGCGCTGGGCAAGTGTTCGCAGCGTCCGCGCGTGATAAGTGGCGCGCTCTTCGTTGATTATCTGCGCTGGTGCGTGGAAAGCGTGATAGACGCGCCCGAAATCGAGCCATTCGCTTTCACAGCCTTGGCGGCTGCGCCTGATGGCGCGCTATACGCGACGCGCCCATTGACGGGTCAAGTCATGATCATCGAAGATTCCGACGGCGACCAGTTGCCCGACGCCATGAGGACCTTCGCCGAGGGCTTGAGCATGCCCAACGGCTTGGCATACCATGATGGCGAACTGTATGTGGCCGGCAGCTCGGACATTACCCGCATCTCCACCAACGGAACAGCGGCAAGCGGAGCGGCGGCAAGGATAGTGCGCGATTTGCCTGTTGGCGGCGGATTTCCCGTTGGCGGCTTGGCAATTGGCGCAGATGAACGTCTATATATCGCGGTGGGCGCGCCCTGCGACAATTGCGAATTTGACGAGCCGGAACGGGGCGCGATTCTCAGCATGGCGCTTGATGGCGCAGATAGGCAGGTCGTCGCGAGCGGTTTCCGCCATCCAGCCGATGTCGCCTTCTATCGCGGCAAGCTCTGGACCTTGGACAGCGCGCCGCGCAGCCTGCGCCAGGGGGCTTTCGCCGAAGTCAATCGCGTGCAAGAGGGGGCATGGTATGGCTTCCCTTATTGCTTGGGAGCGGGCATTGTCAACCTGGTCTCCGACAAAATCGACTGCGCGACCAGCGTGTATCCGCGCGTTCTCTTGGGCGCGGGCGCGCGTCCCAGCGCTTTGGAGGCATATCCCTATGACACATTAACGGGTACAGCCGATACGCTGATTGTCGTGCTCAGTGGCGACCCGACGCAGATTGACTTCGTCGGTTACAAAGTGGTGATGCTCAACTTTGACGAGCGCGATCAACTCTTGGGCGCGACCCTGCTGCTGCCTTTTCGCATTGAAAGCACCAGGCAAGCCTTTGTTCCTTATGACGGCGAGGGCTATTATTGGCGGGAATACATCACCCTTAGCGAACAGGGCTGGGGCATATATCCGCAGCAGCCGCTGGCGCTAGCGGTCAACGATTATGGTTGGATATATATCAGCATGACTGGCGGACGAATCATTGCCCTGCGCCCAGAAGCCGAGCGGCAGCCCATGGCGGAGTTTTACCCCATCTGGACGCCCATGCACCCAGAATACGAGCCGGAAACGGGTTATGAAGCCGATACTTAGCTGGTGAACTTGATTCGCAGATGCAAGCGCAAGGCTAAAATAAAATAAGGTCTGGCGGGATGGCTTACATTACAGTGGCGGCATCCGCCGAAAATATGCTCCAGATAATGCGCTAGATGCGCGCGAAATAATCGGATTGCGTAGCGCGGGTATCTGTCCTTTTGCTTAGCGTACCAGGAACAGGCATTCAGTCTGCGCCGAGAACAATCTTGTCCGATCGTAATGCCAGCTGGCACTTCACCTTGTCATAAAGCGCGTGCAGTTCTTGCGTGATTTCTTCTGGCGGGTTGCCTGATAGCGCGCGAATTATCAATTTTTCAGCATCGTGGAATTCACCGCAGTCGTATGCCAGCGTGGCTGCGCTGCGATGCAATACTGAACGCGTCGGCTCTGACTTCTCGCTTTCTATCGAGAGCGCGGCTTGCCTTTCTTTCTCGTAGGCAATTCGTGAATAATTGAGGAATGCTTCTTGGTCGCCATCCTTGCGAGCAAAATAGGCATGGTCAGCGTATGCCATTGCTTCATCATGCAGGTTCAGGATTAACTCACCTTTGCTTTTCATTAGCCCTCTGTTCGCCTCGCCATGTAAACGACCGGTCTGCTAAACTCGCATACAATGATATAAGCTGGAATCCGCGAAGATTCTGATTTGCTGCTTTGCTCTATATTTTGCCTGAGGCGAGCTACGATAGCGCTATCGCGTTCCGCCATTCTGATACCCGAGACTTCTAATCGCGCATTGCCTTGCAGGACATTTTCGCCTAACTCCACGCTATCATTCTTATATCCCAACCAATAATCGACGCCGGTTCCTTGCTTCGAACGCCTGATTATAGTGTATTCTGTCAACTCCAAAATCACAAGAATAGCGATTCCCACAGCGCCCGATTCGGTTGCTTCCGATCCATCGTTCCAACTGTTCTTCATTTGTTCGGTAACTTGCTCTGACCAATAAAGCGCAAGTTCCGCTAGCGTTTCGTTTATATTCTTGATGTCGCATTTGACACCAGAATTGTGATTCCGATCAGCCAAACATACTAAAGCTGCCTCATAATGCTCACTGCCGCGCCTTGGTGAAACTCCAGGAAGACCCGTAGTTAGATTCGCTAATTCAATGTTTTTCTCTAGAACCATACAACCATCTTAATGCCGCTGAAAGAACCGTTTTTAATTAGCAGAGCGTTCAAATAGTATAAATTATGAAATAACGACGCGCAATACAAAATTCAGCAGATTGCACTGGCAGCTTCCCCTATTCAAGAACTTTCCGCTATAATCCCGCAAACAAACTCGCGGGAAGAATAAATGAACGCGCTCGAAGTAATCGCCCAAAATAAAATCGTCGCCATCGTCCGATTGGACGATCTTTCCACTGCGCGGCATATCACGGACGCGCTGCTAGAAGGCGGCATTCGCGCCATCGAATTCACCTTGACCAACCCGGACGCGGTCGCGACCATCGCCGCCGCGCGCCAGTCGGTCGATTCAACCGTCGCCATTGGCGCTGGCTCGGTCATTAGTCCCGCGCAGGTAGGCGCGGTTGCCGACGCTGGCGCGCAATTTGTGGTATCGCCAGTCAGCAAGCGCGATGTCATCGCCGCATGCCTGGAACGCGAGCTGCCAGCCATGCCGGGCGCATTCACACCGACAGAAATCCAGCAAGCCTGGGAATGGGGTGCCAGCGTGGTCAAGGTCTTCCCCGCCAATCACCTCGGCAAGCGCTACATCAAAGATGTCATGGCACCCTTGCCTCACCTGCGGCTGATGCCGACCGGCGGCGTCCATGCCGGGAATATCCGCGAATTCCTCGAACTGGGGGCTTTTGCGGTGGGCGTCGGTTCGTCGCTCATCAACAACGATGCCGTCGCCGACCGAAACTGGCGGCAGCTGCGCGAAAACGCGGAAACTTATGTGCAGCAGCTAGGCTAAGGCTGGTACTCGTCCAATAGCTTGAGCAGCTTGTGACAGGTGTTCCAGCCGCGGGCGGTGGCTTGCAGGCGCAGCGCCCTTTCGATGCGGCTGTTATCCAGTTTGGAGCGGGCTTGACCGTCGCTGTAATAGACAAATAGCTCGCTGCCATCGCCATGGATGATTTCCCGCCCTGGGTTATTCGCGCGCAGCTTGTCGAGGTCCTCTTGGCGCGGGCAGCCGCCCAGGAAGACGACCACGATTTTCTTCGCTTCGCGCTGCTGCGCTTCGGTAAACGGGTGGCGCGCGATGCTAGCCCGGAACTGCGCCGCGCCGCGCAAAATCACCGCTACATCAAAGCCGAATTGATCGCGGATGCCGACTTCGATTTTGGCTTGGACGCGGGCCTGGACGGTCTCCGCTGTTCGGAAAATCGCGTTGCCGCTTTGCAGGATTGTGCGTGTATCGGACAGGTCCAGCGTGGCGTATAAGCTGCGCAAGTCCGCCATTTTGATTTTCTTGTGTCCGCCGACATTGATGCCGCGCAGCAGGGAGATGATGACAGGCATGATGAAACGCTCTCTAAAAAACTGAAGCTCAAAATAGTCTATCAGAATCCGCTTAATCTCCACATTCTCCATTCTGCCCAGACGAAATAGCTAGGCATTCTTGCCAATTTGCAATAAACTGTGTTTCGTGAATTGTCCCCGCTTGACCGACGATGAACCGACGATGATTAGAAAATTGTGGTCGCTGATGAACCTTGCGCGATGATAGACGAAATCCGCAGCGCCTTTCGCTTTCTCACCATATTGCCAGTTGGCTCTTCTGCGCAGCAAGAGCCCGGCAAATCTTTCGCCTGGTTTCCCTTGGTCGGGCTGTTCATAGGCGCATGTCTGCTTGCTGTTTCATCCATTTCACCCTTCAATCGCGACCTGACCGCTGCCCTGGTCCTAGTCTCTTGGGTTGTCCTCAGTGGCGGACTGCACCTGGATGGCTTCGCCGACAGCTGCGATGGGCTGCTGGGACATGGCGAACCGCAACGGCGACTCGCCATCATGCAAGACCCGCGGCTGGGTTCTTGGGCGGCAACCGGGCTGGTCTTGCTGCTGCTGACAAAATGGCTGGCGATAGGCGCAATCGAGCCCGCCTTATTGATTCTGCCACCGCTTTTTGGCCGCTGGGCGATGGTATTAGCCGCTTACCGCTTCCCTAATGCCCGTGAAATGGGAATGGCAATTGCCTTTCGCAAAGGTATGGGAGCGCGGCAACTGATACTCAGCTCGGTCCTCGTCGGCATTGTCGTCCTTCATTATGGCGTCCTTTCCTTGTGGCTGCTGACGCTGCTGGTGGCGCTGGCTGTCGGCCACTGGGCGCGGGAGCGCCTGGGCGGCGGCATCAGCGGCGATGTCTATGGCGCTATCTGCGAGCTGAGCGAACTTGTTTGTCTCTTGGCGATTGGGGTCGGCCATGCCTAGGAAGCTGATATTCCTGCTAGGTGGCGCGCGCGGCGGCAAGAGCCACTATGCCGAACACTGGGCGCGAACCTACGGCAGCAAAGTGCTCTTCGTCGCCACGGCGCAAGCCAGCGACAGCGATATGGCGGCGCGCATCGCCGCGCACCGGGCGCAGCGCCCGTCAGATTGGCGTACGCTGGAAGCGCCGCGCCAAGTCGCGCAGCGCATCGCCGATTGTCCGCTGCCGCATGACACACTCGTGCTCGATTGCCTTACCTTGCTGACGAGCAATGTGCTGCTGGACCTGCCACAAAAGACAAGCCAGTTGGAGGCGGACAAAGCGGCTCTGCGCGAGATTAATGCTTTGCTCGACGTGTATGAGCGCTCGGACGCCACCTGGCTGGTGGTCAGCAACGAAGTGGGCATGGGAGTCGTGCCGCCGAGCCGGTTAGGTGTCTTGTTTCGGGATATGTTGGGGCGCGCCAATCAGCGCGTCGCCGAGCGCGCAGATGCGGTCTTGCTGATGGTGGCGGGCTTGCCATGGAAATTGAAGTGAGCGCTAAATGCTATCGAAGAATTCGGGGTCAACCGTGACGCGCTCGACGACAACTTTTTCTGTTTCGACGCCGAGCGAGAGTTCTTTTAGTTTGTCAATCAATTGTTCGCCATCGACCAGGTCGATTTCCGGCGCGCCATCGCGAGTGGCTTCGCGCTTCGCGGCCTGCGTGAAATTGCCGGTGGTGACAATAAGCCCTTTATCAGTCCTGCCGACCATAGCGCCGCGGAAGTCGCGCACGATGCCAGCGCCAATAGAGCCTTTATACCGTTTGCACTGGAACAGCACACGAATCGACAAGAATCCGCCCAGCCGCAGGATGCCGACACCATCTATGCCGCCGTCCCCAGATTGCCCAGTGACCTCAACTTGGGTGAATCCGCTTTCGCGCAACAGTCGCTGGCAAAGACGTTCAAATGCGGATGGATTCATTTGAAGCAAAACTTCATTTATCTCAGAGCGCCATACGAAAGCTTGGTTTTCATTTTCCTCATCACCGTTATCTTCTGAAATGCCAACGTCACGTGAAGCTTTTACTGATGCTAACTTTGCGTCAACGGTCTGTTTCATGTCTGCTATATCTACTTCCGTGGTGGCTTTCCCTTTCTCTGTCAGCGTCCACAGTCCTCGTGAAGTGTTCTCCAACAAGCCATAATGTTTTAGCCAAGTTTTCACCCAGCCTAAGCGATAATACACTTGGGATTGATTTCCACCTTTATGCGGTTTTTGGAGCTGTTCCTCGGTTAATGCAAGGATCTTAACGACTTCATCATATAACTCACTATTCGTGCCAGATCCGCCAAGATTATGAAAAGCTTGAACGGTTGGAGTCATCATCGCGTTTTTTGTAGGAATGGATACACCTGACATTTTGTTGCCCTTTCCTCCTAACTACACACTCCCAAACCAAGCCTCGTCAATCACCACCCGCTCGACCATGACCCGCTCCGTCCGCAAGCCCGGGCAATTTATTACATAAAGTATTCGAAGCTAGCTCGCGAAAAATATCACTGGAGCAGGTAAATTACCAATGCGGCGAGGGCGATTTGAGTGCCGATAAACCACTTAATCAAATCGGCTTTTAGGTTTGCCAAGTCTTCTTTCGTCGCTTGACTGTTACTTCTCTCTTCCAATTTAGACAAACGATTTTCAAAGCTTAATGCGTCTCTCTCCGCCATAGCTATTATCCTTCCGTTCAAACATCGTCCATACCAATACTTTATCAACCTTTCTCGAATTATGCAAGAAATGTCAGCTTAGGCAGCTCCCCACTACACACTCCCAAACCAAGCCTCGTCAATCACCACCCGCTCGACCATGACCCGCTCCGTCCGCAAGCCCAGCTGCATGTCCTTGAGCTTGTCGATGAACTCATCGCCGTCTATCAGCCGTATTTCTGGCGAGCGGTCGCTGCCGGCTTTTATTTCCGCCTCCTGCGTGAACTTGCCGGTCGTGATGAGCAAGCCGCGGTCGGCGCGCCCCACCATAACCTCGCGGCGGAAATCGTCTATCGCGCCCGAGCTGACGCGCCCGCCGCCGCGTATGCACTTGAATGAAACGCGGAAGGAAAAGAAGCCGCCGCCGCCGACCGTGCCCATGCCTTCAATCACATCGCTGGAGCCAATCAGCTCGATACCGCCTATGCCGTCTTCGCCCAGCATGCGCAGGAACAAGCGCTCGAAGGCATCCCGCGGCAACTGCTCCAACATGTCCGCCAGCGTGTCGCGCCAACCCAGCAAATCAGCCACCAAGTCATTCACGTCAACCTGCGCCAGATTCACTTCCGCATTTGCACTCGCTGCATTATTGTCCATCATGTCGTCCTTATCTTCATTGTCTTGTAAGTTTCGCGCTGCGGCGCTCATCGCCGCGCCAGGCTGGAAACAAGCAAATCCAGCGCCAGCCGCGGTTTGATCCCGCCGGTTACCATATCTTGATCAAGCCGCTGCAAGTGCTTCAGTATCCTTTCCAATTGTTCTAAAGTGAAGGCTCGCGATTGCTTGGCTAATTTTTCGGCGACAAAAGGATGCGCTCCAATTGCGCCGGCCATGGCTTGCCTTTGTGACGAGCCGCCGGCTTGCAAATGATCCTTCGCCATAATCAGCAAGCGGAATTGCCGCACAATCATGCCGTACAAACCTCTGCCATTATCTCTAGGGTTATCGCGCAGGAGCTGATTGATTAACTGCAGGGCGCGTTTGCCATCGCCGACTGCCAAGGCGTCAACCATCGCAAAGATATTGGCTTCTGGCACATAGGGCGTCAGCAGGGCGACATCCTGCTCTTCAATCTCGCGCTCGCCATCGACATAACAGACCAGCTTGTGCAGCTCGCTGTCGGCGCGCAGAATGTCCTCATTGACAACCGATGCGATAGCACCCGCCGCCGCCGGGCTAATTTTGGCGGCGTATTCTGTTTTGGCGCGCTGGATAAGCCATGCCGTCAAGTTTTTTGGCGCTTTGAAAGCGCCAATGTAGCCAATAGTCGACGCTCTGGCGGCTTTCAGTACGGCGTTTTTGTCCGAGAGCAAGACATCCTCGAGCAGGACCAGCCGCGCGAATTCCGGCAGCTTGGGCAATTCGTCAATCAGGCGCTTTCGCTCTTGCTTGCCGGCTTCCCCAGCGCCTTTGCGCGTGATGCGGCTGATTAGACCGCGGGCAATCACCAGTCGCTTGTCGGCAAGGAATGGCAGGGATTTCGCCGCTGAAAGAACCTCGGGCACGGTCGCCACTGTCCCATCGAACTCGCTGGTGTTGAGCTGCCCGTCTTCGCCCATGGCGGCACGCATTTTGTCCAGCGCGCCTTGCCGCTTGATGCTGTCGTCCCCGTGGAAAATATAGAATCTTGGCGTCGCGCTCATTTGCGGCACTAGCTCTGCTGCGTCATAACGCGATGGATGATTAATTCTTGCCCGGTGAATGGCAGTCGCACAATCTCGCGCTTGATACTGAGCAGGCTCAGGTCGCCTGGGTCGCCTTCTGTGGTGATATGCTGTTGCAGGCTCATGCCCAGCGGATTGGAAAAGAGCAAGACCGCCATCACGATCAGCATTATCGTCGGGAAGCGCCCCCATCCGCGCCGCCAGCCGCCGCCCGCGAAACCGAGCCAGGCAACCGCCGTCGCCGTGAAGCCCGCCGTCACCAAATTTGTGCCGCAATTGGGGTGTACAGCCAGCTTGCTCTCGCCCAAGCGCATGCGCCGCAGCGCTTCGTTCACGGCATTTTCGACCTGTTCGCTGGGTACATCGCCGAAGAGCATGAAGCCGCTATCGCTGCTGCGCCCGGACAGCTTGTAATTGCCGCGGCTCAAAATATGGATTGTGGCATGCTCTAAGCCATGATTGCGGCGCGTACGCAGGATGTATGGTGAATTCAAAAGCGGCGCGGCATGTTCAGCCAAGCTTGATATCAGGTTCATCTGAGGTCCTTCCGTCATTGTGCCCTGTAACTTAACATAAAGACGGTGCGCTCGTCAAAAGCTTCAAAGGCCCCAGGCGAACTCGGCGCAAAATAGTCAATCAAATTTCGCGTCATCCCGGTCGCCTTCAGGTTGAAACAAATTCCTTGCCTCCACTACACCACTTGGTTATTCGGAGCAAGAGCGTTATCATCATACAAATTGATTATAAAATGTCCGCATTCTGTCTTGAGGACTTGCTAAGGACAACTGGCGAATTCTTGGTTGGGAGTTCGCTAAACGATTAAACAGGTATTACTATGAATCGAAAATACATAATTCCCTTTATTGAAACTATCTCAAGGCAGAATAATTCATTTGACATCTTAGAAAATGAAGTTGACACTATCTCGAATGATGAACTTGGCCAGCAGTTGCTAAATTGTGGCATTATCCCGGAGCGATATGGACATGACTCGTCAGAAGAAAAACTTTGGGCAAAATATTGCGATATTTTGCTGAACAAATCATTCAACAATCTCAATATCCATTCAGAAGTAATTCGTGTGCGCGGCGATTCGGCAGATGTTCGCGGAGATGCGGGCAATTATTCAATCGTTGCCGACGCCAAGGCATTTCGGCTAAGTCGCACGGCAAAGAATCAAAAAGACTTCAAGATCACTTCGCTTGACGATTGGCGAAGAGGTGATACTTATGCTTGTCTAGTAGCGCCATTATATCAGTATCCGAAACGGTCCAGTCAGATATACTTACAGGCAGAAGAAAAAAATGTAACCCTACTATCGTATGTTCACATCAAGTATTTGCTAGATCACATATCGGTTGAATCAGTTGAACCGATTTGGAACGTCGCAGGCAGACTTAACCCTTCCAAAGACGCGCGTCGATATTGGGAAGCAGTCGATGACAGGATCGTTGCCATTACAAATACAAGTTTTGAGAAATTACGACGATATAAGCAGATGGAAACATCCGCAGCCAAAGAAGTTGGAGAAGAAGGCATTTTATATTGGGAATCATTGAAGCGGAAATATCATTTGTTGTCAAAAGAAGAAGCGATCAAGAAGTTGATACAAGCAGAGAAAATCGATCAAAAGATCGAAGTAATTCGCAAAGCTGTCAACAAAGTCAGTCAATCACATTATGGATAAGTTTCTAAACAACATTGTTGCCGGTGACGCATTAAATTTGATTCCGCAACTTGACGAAGATTCTATACATTGCTGTATATCAGATATTCCATATGGTATCAGTCTCGATGATTGGGACGTACTTCATAATAATTCAAATTCTGCCCTTCTGGGGCAATCGCCGGCACAACAGGGAAAAAGTGGTTTCAAGAGACGTGGAAAACCAATTCGAGGCTGGAGCTCCGCGGATCGATCAATTCCACGCGAGTATCAGGACTGGTGCTTTCAATGGGGCTCTGCTCTATACCCAAAAATAAAAGACGGCGCTAGCATATTTATATTTGGAGCTCGTAGGACATTGCATCGAGCTATCATTGCTCTTGAAGATAGTGGTTTCCTTCTCAAAGACATCTTAGCATGGGAAAAGCCAAATGCGCATCATCGCGCCCAGCGAATCAGCATTGTATTGTCCCGGCGCGGGTTGCAATTAGATGCGGAAAAATGGTCAGGTTGGCGCTTAGGTAACTTGGCACCAATCTGGGAACCAATTGCATGGCTATTCAAACCTTATCCACATACGATAACTGATACAGTTCTTGATAATGAAGTTGGCGCGATGAACACTGAAGCAATTCAATCTGGCGGTAAACAACCAAATAATCTCGTAAAGTATTGGTTTAGCCCGGAAGAGGAACGCTGGCATGAAGCTCAAAAGCCGGTATCAATTCTGGAATTTCTAATAAAGCTCTCTACTCGCGAACAACAGATAATTTTAGATCCTTTTGTGGGCAGTGGATCAACCGCCGTAGCATGTGAACGACTAAGTCGACAATATATTGGATTTGAAATAAATGATGCTTATGTTCAGATTGCGAAGTCGCGTCTAGCAGCGACATGGGAACATATTCGGCCATTTCAAGAACAGCTGCCGAAACAAAAAACGATGTTTGAAAGCAATAAGACCTAGACTAATTCAAAAGTCATGACCGTCTCCCATTGGCAAAGAACCGGACAGACGCAGCGCGAGGTCGATTTCCTGGTGGTTGGCGCGGGCTTGGTGGGCAGCGCAGCCGCTTATATCGCGCGCCATGCGCATGGGCGCGACGTCGTCGTGACCGACGCGCGCGATGTTGGCTTGGGTGCCAGTGGGCGCAATGCCGGCTTTATGATTAGCGGCTTGGATATTTATTATCATCGCGCCATTGGAGAATACGGTCCTGATAAGGCGCTGGAGTTGTGGTCGCTATCGCAGCGCAGCATGGCGCTTTGGCGCGAATTTATCCGCAACAGCCCTTTTGATGTGCCGATTGACAACAGCGGATCCATGCTCTTGGCAGAAAGTGAAGAAGAAGCGAAAGAGCTGGAGTTGGCGGCAGCCGCCATGTCCGCGGACAAAATCGCGATTGAATACTATAACAAAGACCCCTTGCGGCGCGGCTATTATGCCGGCATCGAACAGCCGCTTGATGCCGGGGTTCAGCCCTTTCTCTTAGCCAAATCCGTAATGGCGCAGAGCGGTGCCGAACTGATAGCAAACAATGAACTGTATCGGATTGAGCAGCATGATGAAGACGTGGTACGGGTGTATACACGCCAGTTCATATTTGAGGCGCGCTATGTGATGCTTTGCACCAATGCCTGGTCGCCCGCGATTGACCCATATTTTGTCGGCAAAGTTATCCCCACCCGCGCGCAATGCCTGGTCACCGAGCCGCTGGATCATGTGCCTGTTCCCTATTGCGGTTATAGCGACTATGGCTATATGTATTATCGCAGCACCTTTGACGGCCGCTTCTTGCTAGGCGGCGGCCGGCAGCATTACCAAAGTGAAGAAAACAACACCACCGAAGACCGACTGAATCCAAATGTTCAGGCTTTTCTTGATCGCTACCTTGCCCGCTATTTCCCCGATGTGAAGGCAGCGGTCGCGCAGCGCTGGTGCGGAATTATGGGCTTCAGTGTGGATGGACTGCCGCTTGTCGGCACCTTGCCGGGCAAGCGCCGCGTCGGCTTCGCTGTTGGCTTCACTGGGCATGGTTTGGCAATGGGCGCTGGTTCCGCCGAACGGGCTGTGGACAAGCTGCTCAACCGAGTTTCGGCCGGGGCGGTGGATATCGCGCGCTTCGGCTAACAGTTGCCTATTTCTATGACAATTGACAAGGGCAAACGGCAAGCGCGCCAAAATGATGGCGGCTAAAGGGCTGAAAATGAAAACCGTCAAATCACTTTAGCCGCTCGGTAGCAGCGAAAGGCGCTGCCTAGCTGACGCAACATAGCCAGCCTTCTCGGCGCGCGGGCGGCGCAGTTTATAAAATATGTGTGCGCATTGTGTTACAATCCCCAGCACTTATTCGCTCGTCAGGAATCCCCCGATGGCCGAACAGCCAGGTGAAGCAAAAGCCAAGTTGGTATGGCTTGATCCCTACTCTGGTGCCACGCGCGAGTTCCTTTTGCGCGAGGGCGCGAGCGTGACCATAGGCCGTTCCGCTTCCAATGACATTCACATCGGCGAAAGCCATATTTCGCGCGTACATGCGGTCATAAGCTGTCGCGACGGCGAATTCATCATTGATGACATGAACAGCGTCAACGGCAGCTATGTGAATGGCGCGCGCGTCGCCGGCTCTGGCAGGCTGGAAATTGACGACGAAATTCACCTCTTCGTCTCGATGCTCAAGCTGCTTGACCCGCGGGCGACGCCTGCCAAAGACGCGCTGGAACTGGTATCGATGGTCGCCGCTGACCGCGCTTCGCTGCGCATCGTCAAGGGACCGCAGCGGGGGCAAGTCTTCGCGCTGTTGAAAGAAGAAATATACATTGGGCGCGCCACGCCAAATGCCAATTGGGAAATCGCCCTGCAAGACCCGACGGTCTCGCGGCCGCACGCCTTCCTGGTCAAAGAAAAGCTGTATTGGAAGCTCTTCGATTTGGGCAGCGCCAATGGCACCTCGGTTAATCGGCGGCCCGTCATCGGCGGCAAAGCGCGCGAGCTGCGCGACCGCGACCGCGTCATGTTCGGCGCGACTATGATGGTCTTCCGCCTGGGATACCCACCGCCGCAGCGGCGCAAATACCCCAGTGTAAACCCCAGAAAAAAGGGCATGGCATGACTAGACCAAACATCATCGTAATCATCGCCGACGATATGGGCTATGGCGATTTTGGCATATTCAACGACCAAATCTCGTGTACGCCGCGCCTGGACGCCTTGGTCGAGCAAGGCATCTGCCTAACGCAGCATTATTCGGCAGCGCCCGTTTGCGCCCCAGCCCGCGCCGCCATGATGACCGGGCGCTACCCGCATCGCACTGGCAGCATCGACACGCTGGAGGCGCGTGGCTTGGACCGACTGCGCCTGGACGAGACGACGCTGGCTGATGTGCTGGCGAATGCCGGCTACGCCACGGGCTTGATAGGCAAATGGCATAACGGCGCGCTCGACCCGCGCTATCATCCAACCGCCAGGGGCTTCCAAGAATTCGTCGGCTTCCAGGGCGGCTGGAATCCATATTATCGCTATCGGCTCGATCGCAACGGCATACTGGAGTATGGCGACAAAGATGCCTACCTGACCGATGTCTTCACAGAAGAAGCGCTCGCTTTCATCGAGCGGCACAACAATGAAGCATTTTTCCTACAGCTGGCTTATAACGCGCCGCACTTCCCGCTAGAAGCGCCCGACGCCCTGGCGAAGAAATACTGCGATATGGGTTTTAGCATGGGCACGAGCCTCATCTTCGCCATGATTGAAGTGATGGACACGGGCATCGGGCGGATAATCGACCGGCTGGAAAAAAACGGCATCGCCGACAATAGCATCGTGATTTTCACCAGCGACAACGGACCGGCTTTTGGGACCTGGAACGGCTTTTCCCAGAGTCGGTTTAACTATGGCTGGAATGGGCAGAAGGGCAATACCTACGAAGGCGGTATCCGCGTACCGCTTATCATTCGCTGGCCCGATGGCTTGGACGCCGGTATTCGCAGTGATAAACTGGCGCATTTCACGGACTGGTTCCCGACCCTGCTGTCAATGGTCGGCCTAGACGCGCCGCCCGACTTGCAACTGGACGGCGTCAATGCCCTGCCCGTTTTGCGCGGCGAAAGCGGGAAAGTCAATCCCACGCGCTTTTGGCAATGGAATCGTTACAAGCCCGTCAGCGCCTGCAATGCCGCCGCGCGCGACGGCGACTGGAAGCTGGTTCGCCCGCAAATCCGCGCTGCCATGCAAGTCAGCCCGGTTGACACGGCGCTGGACCATGCCATCAAGTATTATCCCGAGCATTTTGACGGGATAATCGCCGAGCCCGCGCCGCAGCGGACCTTGCCGCCGCCCCCGCCGCCGCTGCTCTTCAACCTGGCTGATGACCCGGGCGAGCAGGTCGATTTGGCGGCGCAATTCCCCGGCAAAGTCGCGGCGATGGAAGCCGCTTTGGAGCGCTGGTTCATTGATGTCAACGGGCTTTAGCCCGCGTGCCGCCTTGGCAATAATCAGCTCAAAGGCGCGTAGGTCGCGTAGGTCGCGTAGGTCGCGTAGACACTGACCGCCGACACTGCGGGTCAGCCGCCCCTACAGCCGACTTATATGAAAGATTTGAGTTCCATTTTCGTAATTTATTCATTTTCGAAATGCTATTTTGAAGCAAGATGGGGGTTGACTGGGAAGATAGCGGTGAATTTGCACCAGTATCGGACAAGCCTTGTAAGGCTTCCGCTACTAGACTAATAGAGTAGCCATCGCGCCTTCTGGTCGACCGCACAGCCGATTAAGGAAGATGCCAAAGTTCTAGGCAGCTGTTTTAGCTGCTACTCGGGCGATCATACCGTGTTCACTGTGCTGTTTAGTTTCGGATTATAATGGGGTTAATTTCGTAGCGCTTAGCCAGCTTATATTGATCTCTTGACTATTTTGGATTTCTCGACGGATTGCCTCTGTCGTTGTGGCGTGTGAGCCCCATGAGGCTACCTTTACGCTATGTGAGATTACCCCATTATAATCCGAAACTAAACACCGGCAGACTCGTATGCCAGCGCCGGCAAGAAGCCGCCGACAAAGGCATCGCCCAGCCCGATTGTGGTCGCGTTCTCCTGCTTGACAGCCGCCACTGGCAGGCAGATTATTTTTGCGCCTGCGATAGCGTTCAAGTTTTCGGCGAAGCGCACGTCTTCGGCATTGGCTTCCCGCGCTGCAATGGCATGATAATCGGCTAGCGTAAAGTTATCGCCAAAGCGGAAGCGCGTCGTCGCCAGCGTCAAGCCCGCCTGGAGCGCCGCGGTGTATTTTCTGGCATCGCCGCCATAAGCCAGCGCCCAGCGCCGCGTATGCACGACGATGGTTGCGGCGGGGATGCGCCGGCTCAAGCCTGCCAACGCGCCCGCGACGCTGCCCGCGTCATGCCAATCCAGCGACCGTCCAAGATGATCTTGCAGCTCGTCTTCGTTCATGCTGTATACATCGATTCTCGCGCCCAGCTCGCCTAATATCAGCTGTCGATAGCTGCGGTCGTAAAATGCGCCATCTTCCATGAAGACGGTGGCGTCGCTGGGCAGGCGCTTCATGATGCGCTTGAGACTGACCAGCCGCTGCACGAGCAGCCGCTGGCTTTGCACGGCGTTGAAGCCCGAGACCAGCAAGACCTTCGCTTCCGAAATCAGCTCGGCGAAGTCTTCGTTCAGATTCATGGTGATTCTGTCGGGGTTGCAGTGATAAATCAGGCGGTTGGGCTGGCTTGCGCGGATGTCGATATCGCCCGCGCGCAGGCGCGCGCCCTGGTCGAATTGCACAATGAGATGCGGATAAGCGCTGTCCTGGGCATTACTGCAAAGATATGGACAATCTGGCGGCAATAGTCGGCGCACATGGCTGTTGATGGTGATGAGATGCAGCGCGGCGCGATAGCCCAGTTTGCTCATCGCGATAGCGGCGCGCGCGGAGGTGCCGCCCAAGGTGATTTTTTTCTCAAATCGCGCCGCGAAACGCTCGATGATTTCCGCATTGGCAACGAAGCGCTCGCCGCCTGCGGAAGCCCGCATGAAGCCGAGTACCGAGATGAGCAGCTCGCGTTCGCAGCGAATCGGTCCCGGCACACCAAGTTCATCGCCGCTAATTTGATATGCGGCGATTAGCTCTTCAAGCGTTTGCGCATCCCAGACGATTTCATAATCGACGTTGTTACAGAAGCCGAGGGCAATTCGCAGGCTCACGTTTTCTTTGAACCTGGAACGAAGTCGGCTGTGGCGCAAAACTCAAGCGACGAGCTGGGCGTCATCAGTATAGCGCCGCTTTGCCCGTCGTCTTGAAGAGGTCGAATTTCTGACGGCAGACGACTTTCATTGCCTCGATGCACTGCGGATAGATGCTGCTGGGCTCGCGCAGGATTGGGTCCTGCAAAACTTCGCGGCATTTCTGATAAAAGGCGTTTTTCATGTCGGCGGAAATGTTGATCTTGCAGATGCCCAATTCCACAGAGCGGGCGATTTCATCATCCGGGTTGCCAGAGCCGCCGTGCAGCACCAGCGGTATATCAACCTTGGCTTGGATTTCTCGTAGCAGGTCCAGGCGGATTTCTGGCTTCATGTCCGCGGGGTACAAACCATGCGAGGTGCCGATGGCGACTGCCAACGTATCGACGCCGGTGGCGGCGACAAAGGTCTTGACTTCGTCCGGATCGACAAAGATGACTTCTTCGGCACCGGCTTCGGCTTCTTCGTCGAGTTCGCCGATGGTACCGAGCTCGCCTTCGACCGAGACATCAACCGTATGCGCCAAATCCGCGACCTGTCGGCAGGCAGCGATATTCTGTGCCAGCGGCTGCTCCGACGCGTCAATCATCACTGACGTGAAGCCAGCGCGAATGGCGGTCATGATTTGCTCCATCGACGAGCCGTGATCGAGATGAATGACGACCGGCACACTGGCGTTTTTTGCCGCTTCCAGGGCGAATTTGACAAAGGCGACGCCGACGAATGCCAATTCGTCGGGATGTATGGCGATGATGACGGGTGCCTTGGCTTCTTCGGCAGCTGCAATCGCGCCGGATAATAGCATGTTGCTGCTGATGTTGTACGCGGGCACGGCGAAGCGATTTTCGCGCGCGACCGCCAGCAAATCTCTCATATTCAATAGCATAGTGGCTTTTTCATTCCCTTAGCATGTGGATAAATGCGCCGCGGCAAATCAACCTTTGACAGAACCGGCTGACATGCCCGCTATGAAATAACGCTGGAAAAGCAGAAATAGGATGAGAACAGGCAAGGACCCGAGAACGCTCAGCGCCAGCATCTGATTCCATTCAAATGAGTGCTGCCCCATGAGCAGGTGTATGCCAATCGGGACCGTGCGCATATCGTTTGTGCGCGTCAACGTGAGCGCGAAGAGGAACTCGTTCCATGCCAGCATGAAGGTGTAGACGCCGACCGCGACAATGCCCGGCAAAGAAATCGGCACCAGAATGCGCCAAAGCGTCACAAAACTGCCGCCGCCGTCAATCATGACCGCTTCGTCCAGGTCGCGCGGCAGGGTGTTGAAGTACCCTGTCATCATGATGATTGCGTAAGATAAGGTGAAGACCATATAGGTCAGCACCAGCGCCGCGTAAGAATTGTATATGCCAAGCCAGACGATAAGACCGAAGTAGGGAATCATCAAGGTTATCGGCGGCACCGACTGGACGCCTATGATTATCAGGTTCAAGATTCGCTTGAAGCGGAAGTCGAAGCGGCTGAAGCTGTAGCCAGCCAGGATACTGGTAACAACAGTGCATATCGTTACCATAATCGCGACCAAGTAGCTGTTGAAGAAGAAGCGCAATTTCTCCGGGTCCCCTAGCACAGCCCGATAAGCGTCGAAGGAAAAGGAATAGTCAATCAGCGCCGGTGGATAGGCAAAAATCTCCAGGTTGGATTTGAATGACGAAGATATCATCCAGAGCACAGGCAAGCCGGCGAAACATGCGCCGAGCAAGAGCGCAATCCATAACAGTATTTTTCGGACCAGAATCTGTCTGCGACTGCCAATCATGCCAAGCTCGTTTTTCCCTAGTTTGCGCTAGCCTGCGGCTATTCGTCCGCCATACGCTGGCTGCGCACATAGAATATCGCTACGAAGGTGCAAATCAGTAGAATTACCATTGCGATGGTCGAGGCGATGGAATACTCATGCGAACTGAAAGCCGCCTTATAGGTATAGGTGCTCAAGACTTCGGTGGAGCGTAAAGGTCCGCCGCCCGTGGTCATCCAGATTAAGGTGAATTGATGGACCGTCCAAATGAAATCCAGCAGCGCTAGGCTGATGATGATGGGTTTTAACTGCGGCAGCGTAATATGCCGGAAAAGCTGCCAGGCATTGCCGCCATCGACACGCCCGGATTCGTACAGATCGTCGGGAATCCCTTGCAAGCCAGCCAGGAAGCTGACCAGGTAAAACGGATAACCGGACCAGATGTTGATGAATGTTACCGCGTTCAAAGCCAATTTTCGGTCGGAAAGCCACTCTTGCAGCTCGGGAATCAGCCCCACTTCGAGCAGCACAAAATTCACCACCCCGTGCGGGTTCAGCAGCAGCCGCCACAGAATTGCGATTATCGACGCCGTGAATACCCAGGGCAGAATGTATATGACGCGGAAAACAGCCTTGACGTTGGCACCGAGCAGGCGCGAATTCAGCAGCAGCGCGAATGACAAGCCGATGACAAAATGCGCGACCACGCTGACGATGGCAAAATAAATGGTATTGTTTAGCGCACCGTGGAATTTGCGGTTTGTCAGCACTTCTTCGTAATTTTCCAAGCCGACGAATTCAGGCTGGTTGGGGTTGACGATGACATTATCGACCAGGGAATAGAGGAAGACCGTCGTGATGGGCACGACGGTTAAAACCGCGAGCAGAATCAAAGTCGGCGACAAATAGGCGTAGGGCAGCAATTTGCGCTTGCGCTGCTCCCAGCCGATGTTCGCTGGTTCAGAAAATGAGTGCGTCTTTGACATATCTATGTCTGCCCCCATCCCCTAGCCCCTTCCCCCACGCGGAGGGAAGGGGGACACATGACGTCCCTCCCTCTTTAATGTGCTGAGGAGGGAGGGATTTATGGTGGGGGAACTCCTACTCGAAGATGGATTCCCACTCTTCTTGCGCGAGTTCGAGGAGCTCGTCCAGATCAATATCGCCTTCCAAATAGAATTGGAAAGGCTCGGCCATCTGACGCATCAGCTCTTCCGCGGCTGGCAGCCCGGTGAACTCGTTTGCCAGGTAGCCTTCTTGGAAGATTTCGAATGCGGTTTCGAAGAGCGGGTCGGAGGTGATGAAGTCTGGCGTCGCGTTGACATTGCCCGGGAAGGCATTGGCGATGGACGTCAGCTTGGAGTTGCCTTCGACGCTGGTCAAGAAATCAATCAGCTTCCAGGCTTCGGCTTTGTGCTCGGTATTGGAGCTGATGCCGATGCCCCAAGAGGCGTAAGGCAAGCCGCGCGGACCGTCATAGCCCTCAGCCGCCGGCAGCGCGCTGATATCGAAGTTCAGGTCGGGGTTGCGCTCGCGGATAAGCGTGAAGTGAGCCAGCGTGTTGATAATCATCGCGACGCGCCCGTTGACAAATTCCTCGACCTTTTCATTTTCCTTCATGGTGAAGGAACCCGGCGCGACCACGCCCGCGTCGTGCAAGCTCTTGATGTATTCCAGCGTATTCGCCAGTTCTTCGTTGCCGACCAAGTTGGGCATGCCCATTTCGTCAAGCATGCTGCCGCCCGTCGCCCAGAGCCAAGCCATGGTGTCGTTTTGGATACCATTGGGCTGCTCCAGCGAAAGCGGCTGCGCCCAGCCATAGACATTGTTGTCGGGGTCAGTCAAAGCCATTGCGGCGGCTGCGAATTCGGCGCGCGTCGACGGCGGGTCGATGCCAGCCGCTTCCAGCATGTCCAGGTTCACAAAGACCGGATAAATGAAGTTGGCGATGGGGATCATAAAGGTCTCCCCGGCGAGCCTGATTTGCGCCGCCAACTCGCTGTCATCGTAATCGGCATCCATCATGGCTTGGGACAGGCTAGCCAGCGCGCCTTGCTTCCACAGGACATTGACCCAGGCACCGTCCAAGCCGACGACATCTGCCATCGTGCCAGTGGCGGCGCTGGCGATAATCTGGTCCTTGGTAGTCAAGTAGGGACCGCTGATTGTCTCAACCTTGATGCCCGGGTTGGCTGCTTCAAAATCGTCCAAGATCGCGCGGAAAGAACCTTCTGGCAATTCCGGCTCCCACCATTGCTGGAATTCCAGCGTTACATCATCTTGCGCCATGCTGATGCCGCTCACAAGCAGCGCCAGGATCATCAACAAACCGAGATATTTCTTCATTGTGTATTTCTCCTTATGACAAGTATCGATTCAGTCGGAATCGTCACGAGGCGCTCGCGCCGAATGGCATTATGAAGGACCTCGCGCAGGCTTGCAAAATCATTCCATAGGCTATCCCTTTCTTAATTCGCGTTCCTAGTATTTGCGGTGATCGGTCGCTCTTGATGTCTTCAGGACTGAATGCATCAAAGTGTCGGAACGCTCAATACAGATGCCAAGGTATAACGCTTCGGTTAGCGCCAGGGTGGCCAGGTTGGAATTCAGCTGCTCCTCGCGGAATTGGCTGGAGCGGGTAGCGGTGAACAGGCAATAGTCGCTGTGGCGTGTTAGCGGCGAGTCCGAGTGATTGGTGATGCAAATTGTCGTCGCGCCATGCTGCTGCGCCAAGCCCAGGGCATGAACCGTATCTTTGGAGCTGCCCGTATGCGAGATGCCGACCGCGACATGGTCCTGCGCTGTCAAGGCGGCGTACATTTCTTGCATGGTGGGGTCGATTGAAAAACGGCTCAGCAGCCCAATCTTGGTCAAGCGGAAATCGAGCCCCAGGGCTATGGGGATAGAGTTCCCGGAAGCGAACAAGACGATTTGCCGACTGTTGCACAAGGCGCGGATGGCGGCTTCCAAAGCCGACATATCAAGAATATTTGCGGTGTCTTCGAGCGCGCGCAGCGCCATAGTCATCGCTTTCTGGACGGCTGTCGCGGGTTTGTCGTCTGGCATCAGGTCTTCATGCGCAATCATCAATGGCGAGACGATGTCCTCCGCCAGGCGTATCTTCAGGGCATGGAAGCCGGAGAAGCCAAGCGACTGGGCGAAGCGCACAATACTTGCCTCGCTGACGCCGACGAGCGCAGCCAGCTCAGTGATGGAGAGGTTGATAGTTTCTTGCGGGAGGCGCAGGATGAACTGGGCGACCTTCCTGGCAGCGCCTTTTAAGTTCGGCAAAGCGTCGGAGATTTTGGAAAGCGACCCGCGATCAGGTTTGTGCCCATTCTGCATATAACATTTCCGCGACATGAAAAATATTTCCAACAAGCCTAACATGCCCGAAAAAAAATGTCAAACAAGTGAATCTGCCCTAGAACACCAGGCAATCACATCACAATCCATAACTGTCGAATTTAGCATCAAGCTGAGGAATTGGTGGCGCGAGCCCGTGGCTCGCCCATGAAATTGGAGCAAAATCGCGACCCTCGCTGTCCTCGGTGGTGAATAAAATTTGCTGCGATTGCCCTATGAATTGCTGCATTGCTATTGATTTTGTGTATCATAAAATTGAGTATGCTTGCAAATCGGGAAAACCGCAGATGCCAGAAACAGCATCGGCGCATAACACAAATCGCAACGAGGTCCGAGGAATATGTCAACGATAAGCGAGCTTTCGGCAGCCCTCGCCAGAATCGAGACTGCGCTGAAATATCATAAGTGGGTTTTAGGCTTGCTCGTATTGGGACAGTTATTCATTCTGGGGCGGTTGTTTCGGATAATCTAATCGGTCAGGCGAATGATAGTCTATCTTTCAATCGTAATGCACACCCTTCCCAGCTTAATTCAAAGACCAATCCTTCATATTTTACGGACATATTTTACGGACATTCACGGTCAATTCCTGATACTATAGCCTCGCTGCTTGCGCGCGCCTGACGAGCGCATTTCTGCGGAATTTACGGCTTGGGCAAGCGCCCTCGTTTTTGATACTGGTCGGAAGATTAAAGAAAGCCTGCCATGACCAAGCGCAGCGTCAAACAACAAGTTCAGTCGCAATTCGGGCAAGTCGCGGCCAACTATCTTGTCAGCGCCGTGCATGCGACAGGAGCGGACCTGGCGCTGATGACGCGCCATGCGCCGCTGCGCCCAAGCAGCGTCGTCTTGGATGCCGGCTGCGGTGCCGGGCACACTGCCCTGGCATTCGCGCCAATGGTCGGCCGGGTTTACGCCTGCGATTTCACGCCGTCGATGCTCGAACAAGTCCAAGTGCTCGCGCGCCAGCGTGGCGCTGGCAACGTTACGCCGCAACTGGCTGACGTGGAATGCCTGCCCTACCCGGGCAGCAGTTTCGACATCGCCACGTCGCGTTACAGCGCCCACCATTGGCAGAAGCCAGAAAATGCCCTGAAGGAGATTCGCCGCGTTTTGAAGGACGGTGGCGCATTGATACTCAGCGACATTATGGCAAGCGAAGATTACGCGCAAGATACCTTTTTGCAAACCATTGAGCTGCTGCGCGATCCGTCGCATGCGCGCGACTATCGCATTTCCGAATGGCGCGCCATGTTATCGGCAGCTGGCTTTGCGGTGGAGCGGGTGCAAAGCTTTGAGCTGGAACTGAACTTCCGCAAATGGACGACGCGCATGCGGACGCCGCGGCAAAACCGGGAAATGATCAAGTCCCTATTCCAGGCAGCCGCGCGCGACATCCGGCGCGGCTTCCAACTTCCCGCGCATATTGATAGCGATGACTTCACTTTCGTCATCCCAGGCGCAGTAGTCCACAGCTATGCGAACATTTGATATTTCTCGCAGGGCAATCGCATCAATAGCCATAACTGTCGAATTAAGCATCAGACAAACGAATCGTAGGGGCAAGCCTTTGGACTCTGTTGAAATACTCGATTTCCCCCACCCCAAACCCGTTCGCCATCTCTATGACGAGGAGGGGCCGGGGTCACGTAGACATAGACCTACGGGATGGGGGTGTTTTTCAACAACGTCCTTTGCTCGCCCAAGAAATTGGGCGCAAAATTGTGGGCGATTGAACCGCAGTGGCGCAGGGCAGTGTCGCAGGTCAGTGTCGAAGGGCTGTGTCCACGCGCCCTATGCGCCCTTCGTTGCCTAAATGATGAAAAAAATGTTGCAAGTGCCCAATAACATAACAATGACTATTGCGGAATTATCAGAGCCAAATATAATATAAATACATGTTAAATTAGTAACTGATACATAATGGCAATGGTAGGTAACAAACGCAATGAACGGTTTCCGCAGCAAGGCGGACCGAACAGCCGGCTTCATAGCAGTCTCATCGCTCTAAATCCCGTCTCCTTCTTCAAAAGCGCCATGATGGCGACGATCATCTGGCTGCTGGCGCTGGCTTTTGGCGCATCATACTCCGCTTTCATGTTCCATGGCCGCTTGGCAGACTATGCTAGCGCTGGCATGCAGATATTCTTGATAAGCTCCATCGTCCTCTGCCTGCTCTGCGCCCTATTCAGCTCCAACTCATCGGTGGTGCCGTCGCCGCAGGATAGTCCGCTGGTGATACTTGCGACGATGGCGACGAATATGGTGGCACTCGCGCCGATGGGAATGTCGGACGAGACGCTGTTCATGTCTATCGTTGCGGCAATGATCCTATCTTCATTTATTATTGGCATCATCCACTTCGTCATGGGCTATTTGAATATCTCGATATTGATGCGCTACTTCCCTTTCCCCGTTGTGGGTGGCGTATTAGCGGGTATGGGCTGCCTATTGCTGAAAGGCGGCCTCACCTTAATTACTGGCTTGGAACTTGGCTGGGCAAGCTGGACGCTGCTATTTTCTAGCGAATATTTTTTCAGTTGGATGCCAATTGGCGTGATTGCCTTCGCATTGCTTTTGATTCTGCGCCGCTCCAACAACATGTTAATCCTGCCGCTTGCGGTGGGCTTGTCCCTGGTCCTCTATTTCTTGAGCCAAACCTTCGCCGCCGGCATGGCGGGCATGTCAGTTTTGGAAGCCGCCGCAGCCGCGCTGCCCAGCGCAGCGCCCACTAGACCGCTGCTCAGCTTTGAAGTCTTGCCCAAGGCGGACTTTGGCTTAGTCCTGTCGCAATGGGACTCGATGGCGGTGCTGCTTGTCATCAGCACCTTTAATGTACTGGTATATTTGAGCGCCACAGAATTGATCTTTCGCCGCGAATTGAACTTCAATCGAGAAATGGAAGTCGCCGGTGCCGCCAATGTCGTCTCGGCTTTATTTGGCAGCGGCATGGTCGGTTTCCATGCTGTCGCCTATTCTTCCCTGGCGCATCTCTCCGGCGGCAATGGGCGTGTCACCAATGGGCTCTTGGCGCTCATGTTCCTGTTGACTTTGGCGATGGGACATGCGATTGGCAGCTTGTTCCCGACCGCAATCATGGGCGGGCTGCTGATATTCGTGGGTTTTAGCTTTTTGTCGGATTGGCTGATCGACTCGCGCTCGCAGATGCCGATGGCTGATACCCTCACAATTGTGGCGATGATGATTGTTATCGTCGCATTTGGCTTAGCCTGGGGCATATTCTGCGGCATTTTGATTTGCATCACTTTTTTCGTGCTGCAATATAGCCAGACCCATGTTGTGCGGCAGCAATTCACCGGGATGAAGCTCCGCAGCCGCATCGAGCGCTCTTTCCTAGAAAGCCGCCTGCTGCAGACGCATGGCGAGAAAATGCAAATCCTGCGCTTGCAAGGCTACATATTTTTCGGCACCGGCTTCCAACTCTATCGCAGCATCCGATCGCAAATTCTCAACGCGGCTGACGGGCATATCCATTACATCTTGCTAGACTTCCGCATGGTGCAGGGCATGGACGTGTCCTCCGCTGTGGACTTCCGCAAGCTGCAGCATTTAGCGGAAACCCATGGCATCCATATCGCCTTCACCAACACCAGCGAAATCATCCGCTTGATCTTAACCCGCACTTTCAGCGCGGCGGATGAAGCCTGCCCGCGTTTCTTCGAGGACTTGGATCACGCTTTGGAATGGTGCGAAGAAAGCATCTTGGCTGAAAGCCATTTGAGCGACCTGTCGCATGTGCCACTCGACGAACAATTCGACAGCCATGTTATGCTGCAAAGCGCCGAAATTGACCTGCTGCGGAAATACTTAAAGCGCGTAAAGGTTAAGACGGGCGATATAATCGTGCATCAAGGCGAGCGCAGCGATTCAATGTTCCTGATTGAATCGGGCCGAGTGGACATCGTCGTTACCAACGAATATGATCACGACATTCGGCTGCGCAGCATGGGCGCGGGTGTCATCGTCGGCGAGGTCGGCTTTTATCTCAGCCGCGAGCGCACCGCTTCCGTCGTGGCGACCGAACCCGTCATCTTGCAGCAGCTCGACCGCGAGGCGCTGTACAGGATGGCAGTGGATGACCCGCATGCCCTAGCCATCTTGCACAATTTCGTCGCCTGCACACTCTCCGAACGGCTTAGCTCCACCAATCACTTGGTGGAAGAGCTGATGGAGTAAGCAGGGCGCGCGCTACTCGTTAAATAGCCGATTGGCAATTGAGTAAACAACGTCGAGATTTACCCCCTCTAGGTCATAGATGATGACATTGCCGTCATCGTATAGCTTCGGCTCGTTCCAAAATAGTTGCAGCGCCCAGCCTTTGGCGCGCCCGGTAAAGCTCGAGACGGGAACTTCGCGGTGCATGAGCAGGTAACGGAAGCCGTCGGCGCGCAGCTGCTGGAAAGCCGCTTCCCAATCCGCCCGCGTCAAGCCCGTATAGTCAACCTTGCTGGGATCGCGGAATGTTGCCAACAGCAAGTTCTGCTTGATGTAATCATAAGTGCCCGGCGGCACGCGCGCGATCATACCTTCGGCGATATGCCGCTGATGATAGCGCTGCACGGACATATAGTATTTAGAGACATGCCGCCCAAAAGGCACGTCAATGATTGCGCCCTGCGGCAGTTCCGCCAGCTTGGACAGATAAGCCGGCCGCGGCGCGTCACGGGTGGGGATGGGGAAGATGCTCGTTCCATAAAGCAGCATGACGACAGCAAGGATTAAGCGCAGCTTCTGCCCGCGTCCCAGTCCCTGACCGAGTTCCAGCGAGCGCAGTCGGGAATGCAGTCCATAGCCAATCAAAACAGAGTAGGGAAAGAGAAATACCAAAGCCATGCGGAAGGGCCACTTCAAGGCGCGGAAAATGAAATTGTCTTCTAGCAGGCGATAGGGCGTCCAGTAAATGTCAAGTGGGCTGCGATTGACATAGATAACCACGCCCAGGCTCAAGAACCAGAATACCAGCGCCAAGACGAACCAAATCAAGGCCGACCGCTGAAATCGAATAGCATAGACAAGCCCCGCGCCGGCGAAGAACATACTGACCAGACCCACATGCGATAGCCCCCAGGTAACGAAGGTGTACTCGACGTAGTCGCCGCCGAGCCTGGCGATGCTTTGCATATAATTGAGCGGACGATGATGATCGGCTTTGAAATACGTCAGCAGGTCCATACCGCCCCAGACATCGGAAACAACAGGGTCGGAGGCTGCCGAAAACAAATCTTCCGAAAGCAGCATAGGCAACAGCGACGGCGCGCAAAAGACAAGGCAAGCCAGCCCAAAAATGACCAGCGCCATCCAGAAACTGCGCAGCGCCCAAAGCCGATGCACAAGCATGTAAAGCAAGACAAATCCCCCGCCAAGCAGCATGGCGAAGATGCCTATTTTCAGGTTGGCGTAAACATTCAAGGAAAAGAGCAGCGCCGCGACCAGCATTATCCCGCGTATTTCGCGGCTATCGGCGTGGGCGCGCAGGCGCATTAGCCCATAGACAAAGGCGAGCATGAACCAGGGGATCCATTCGGATGCGCCGGTGAAAGGCTGCTGCAAGGCATGCGTCAGGTTGAGCCCGGCAAAGGCGTAAAACGCGCCGCAGACCCAAGCGGGAATGCGCCGCTTGAAGATGAGCAAGCCGAAGAGATACATACCATAAGCCCGCAGCAAGACGCCAATCGCGGCGGTCATATTGAATGCGAAGGGGTCGCCAAATAGCAGATAGAGCGGCGTCCAGAAAAGCAAGCCTGTCCAGCGCGGCGGCTGCAGCGTATAGTCCAGTCCACTGGGGTGAAACAGATAGGGCGTGAAGTTGAGGTCGTAACCCTTCGTCAGCGCTTCCAATACCCACCAGTTCTGCCACAGCGCTTGATGCGTATCGACATTGTCCATCGGCAGATGACTGTGCATGCGCAAGACAAAGGGATAACTCATGACGACGAAGGTCAGCGCGTAGAGCAGCAAAGCCATTCTGTCGCGCTGCCAGCGCGTTTGCAGCAATTTCTTTATCGAGCTAGCTTTTGGCATGCACTTGTCCCATTAGCGTCAAAGCGTCGCGCCTTTCACAACTGTGGCTATGCCTGCTTCATCGCCACAAGATATTCGGTATAGCCGCCGGCGTATTCACGTAAATTGCCGGCGCGCAACTCGACGACACGATCGACCGTTTGATCCAGGAAGTAGCGGTCGTGCGATATTATCAAGACTGTGCCAAGGAATTCATCCAAAGCCGCTTCCAAAACTTCCACAGACGGAATATCGAGATTGTTGGTCGGTTCGTCCAAGAGCAGCAGATTCGGTTGCCGCAGCATCACCTGCGCCAATTGCAAGCGGCTGCGTTCGCCGCCGGATAGGGTGTGAATCGGCTGCCGCGCTTGCTCGTAACTGAAGGCCATGCGCAGCAGAAAGTTGATGGCATTCGATTCGCTGCTGTTCTGCAGATTGCGGATGAGGTCCAGCGGCGTCCGTTCCAGCCAGTCCCAAAGCGTCTGATGCTCCTGCGAATAGTAGCCGACGCGGATGCTCGGTCCCAGGTATATGCGCCCCCGCACCGGTTGCAATTCGCCCAAAATCAGTCGCGCCAGCACGGTTTTGCCAGCGCCGTTGGGACCGATGAGGCCCAGGCGGTCGCCGTGGCGCAGCAGCAAATTGGCATTATGAAAAAGCTGGTCGCCAGCAAAAGCCATGGCGACATCGTCCAATTCCAGCACTTTTTTGCTGCCGCGCCAGCCAGACACTTTGAAGTCCATCAGCGACTGATCGAAAACTTTGTCGATGATTTCACCGCGCTCTTCCATCTGCGCCAGCATGCGGCGGCGTTGGCGCGCCGCCAGCATGTGCTTGCGGCTCAATACTTGTTTCGCCCAGCGTTCAAAGCGCTCGATCATCGCTTCCAGCCGCGCGATTTCCTTCTGCTGCGTGGTGTAAAGCTGCTGCTGGCGCAAGCGTCGCAATTGCCGCTCGTGTTGATAGTAAGAATAGTTGCCATGATAAATGGCGATTTTGCCATTTTCCAGTTCAGCGATTTGCGACGCGACTTCGTCCAGCAAATAACGGTCGTGGGATATGAGCACGACGCTGCCAGAATACTGCAGCATGAAGCGCTCTAGGTGGCGCTTGCCTTGAACATCGAGATGATTGTCCGGCTCATCCAAGAGCAGGATGTCCGGCGCGGCCGCCGCGAGCCGCGTCAAAGCCACCAGCTTTTTCTGCCCGCCCGACAAAGTTTCGGTCGCCCGCCCATAGTCGGATTGCGCGAAGCCCAACATCGCCAGCAGCTCGCGCACTTGGCTGCCATACCGATGACCATTCATGCCTTCGTATTGCGCCAATAGCGCTTCGTGCCTTTCCAGGACATGGGACAATTTTGCCTCGTGCCCGTAGACCTCGGGGTCGGACAGTTGCGCTTCAACCGCTTCCAATTGCGCTTCGAGCTCCGCCAGCGCCGGCGATTTAACCATGGCCGCGTCAAGCAAACTCCAGCCGCGCTCCAATTCAATATCCTGTGGCAGATAGCCGACGCGCGCGCCAGGATGCAGCGCGACCTTGCCTTCATCCGGCTCCAGATCGCCGCGTAATACTTTTAGCAGCGTCGACTTCCCCGCGCCGTTAGGACCGACCAAGCCGACGCGATCGCGGTCGCCGATGTCCCAAGTAAGATTTCGATACAGCTCGCGCCCGGCGAAGCTGACTGTAATGTTGTTGACCTGCAGGATGCGCATTTGCTTTTACTTGATTGGTATCGCTTGAATAGCTTTTCTTAATGGTTTCGCCTGAATGTTTTCGCTTGGATGATTTCGCTTGGATGATATTGCTTGAACGGACCGCTAAAATGAACGATGAACTAGCGCAGAAACAGGATAGCACAAGTGCGGCAATTGCCCTATCGGCGGCGTCAGTGGCAGATTAGAATAAAGTCAATCGCGCGCGCTAGCGAGAATAGCAAGCATGTTGATTATAGACGCACATCAAAATTTCGCATTCCAGGCTCAGCAATTGGGGCGCGACTATAGGCGCTGGGCATGGCATTTGCGCGAATCCGACGGCAAATCGATGGCACCGCCAGCCATGACCAGCCTGCCGGACAATCTAATGGCGGGAATTGGCATCGTCTATGGCAGCATCATCGTGATTCCAGAAGCCTTTCCACAGCGCGAACCCTGGCATCAACTCTGCTATCGCAGCGGCGGCGACGCCAAACTGCTTGCCATGGCACAGCTTGATTATTACCGGCGCTTGGCGGACGAGCATGATCAAATCCGCTTGATTCAGACGCGCGGCGACCTCGAGGCGGTCCTCGCGTCTTGGCGTGATGGCGCGCCGCTGGCGGGGCGAATTCAAGGTATTGTCGCGCTGATGGAAGGCGCGGAGCCGATAAGCGAGCCGCAGCAGTTTGAAGAGTGGCTGGAATTGGGCTTGAGAATTGTCGCGCCCGCTTGCCTGCCAACGCGATACTGCGCCGCGGCTGGTTCCGCAGGCGAGCTAAGCAGCCTGGGTTATGAATTGCTGGAGGTCCTCGCGGACCACGAAATCCTGCTAGATATCTCCCACATGTCGGAACGCGCCTGCCAGCAAGCCATCGCGCGCTATCCAGGCGGCATCATCGCCAGTCACGCCAACCCGCGCTATTTTTTTGACAGTCCGCGCAGCCTCTCCGACCAGACCATCAGAGCGTTGGCGGAGCGCGACGGAGTGATTGGCATCATGGTGTATAATCAGTATCTAAGACGGGATTGGCATCATAGCGATCCCAATCGGCAGGTAAGTTTGGCGCATTGGGCCGAGGTGGTCGATTACGTTTGTCAGTTGACTGGTTCGGCGGATCATGTCGGCTTGGGCAGCGATATTGATGGCGGGTACGCTTACGGGGGCTTCCCGCAAGAAGTGGATACCGCAGCCGATTTATGGCAACTGTCTGGCTGCCTGCGCGAACGGGGCTTTGCCGCAGACGATATCAAAGCGGTATTGAGCGGCAATCATCTGCGCAAACTGAAAGCGGCATTGCCAGACTGGTAAATTTTCATGTGGCGTTTTGGGCAAGTCGGCATTGCATTAGGGGCTTTGGGCATCATGCTCTCCTTTATGGGTTTGTTCCCCGGCGTAACCGGTGCCGAACCCACCGTGGGCATCGGCTTGGTTCAAGTGATACTGGTGCTGACGGGATACAGCCTCTTGATTCTGGGCGCGCTGATATACCTCAAGTACACCTTTTTCCTGGGCGTGGAATCAACGCTTACGCAGCAGATTGGCACGCGGCTTGCCCTGACGGGCATCCTCTTCGCCGCGCTTTCTGGCTTGGCCGACATACTGGGTTTTGGCACCCATATCCGCGACGATATCGTCGATATTTTCTTCGGGCAGCTGCAGATGGTCGGCATCCTCGCCAGCTTCGGTTTGTCCTCGTTTGGCGTATTGGTATATGTATTGGCAGGCGCGTCACAGGCGCGTCACGCCCCAATCGAAGCGCTCAGCAACCGCATCTCTGGGGTCGATGACACCAGCCAAATCTTACGCCCAGAAATGGACCTTCCTTCCTAGAATGCCGCCTGCCCGCGCTAGCAGCGCAGATAGTGATTCCCCCGCGCCAGCAGACCATGTCTATGACATGAGGTCGCTTGGGCATGGCAGCCGCAGGACTGGCGACGCGCCCAAACTATTATATGTGGTGAACATCCCGCGTTTTTTTCTGTCGCATCGCCTGCCATTGGCTTTGGCCGCGCGCGCAAGCGGCTTCGACGCGCAAGTGGCTACATCCGCGCGCGATAGCGACTCGGTCAGGCGCATCCTGGAGCATAATCTGCTTGTACATCCGATTCCCCTAAGCCAGCACGGCCTGAACCCGCTGGCCGAATTAAGAACGATAAACGCGCTGCGACAGCTCTACGCCCGGCTCCAGCCCGATTTGATTCATCACATAAGCATTAAGCCGGTGCTTTATGGCGGCATCGCCGCGCGTCTGACGCGCCAGCGCGCGACCATTCATGCTATGAGCGGCTTGGGCTATGTATTTGTCAGCGCGGATGCGCGCGCGGCGCTGCTGCGGCGGCTGACCATGCCCATCTTTCGAGCCCTTACAGCAAGCGCCAGCAATCGCATGATATTTCAAAATGCCGACGATCGGCGCTTCTTTGTGCAGCGCGGCATGATTAGCCGCGACAAGGCTGTGCTCATACGCGGCTCTGGGGTCGATGAACATGTCTTCAAGCCCCAAGCGGAGACATTGGAAAAGCTGCCCATCGTTATGTTCGCAGGCAGGCTGCTGTGGCAAAAGGGCATCGGCGAATTCGTGGAAGTCGCGCGGCGGCTGCGCGGACGAGCGCGTTTCCTAGTAGTGGGCTACGAAGAAGCGACCAGCCCGCTGAATGTACCCGCCGCGCGCCTGCGGGCCTGGGCGGCGGAAGGAGTTATCGAATGGTTGGGCAAACGCGAAGACATGCCGCAACTCTACGCGCAATCCAATATCGTCTGCCTGCCCTCCACCTATGGCGAAGGTGTGCCCAAAGTGCTCATTGAAGCCGCCGCATGCGGCCGCGCCTGCGTAACGACCGATTCGCCCGGCTGCCGAGAAATCGTCCACAACGGCGAAAACGGGCTGCTGACCGCGCCAGGGGACATAGACGCGCTTGCGGCGGCAGTAGCGCGCTTGCTGCAGGAGCCCGACCTGCGCCGGCAAATGGGCGTCAAAGGCAGACAAATCGTATTGGATGGCTTTACCCTGCGCCAAGTTGTTGACGAAACGCTCGGGCTGTATCAAGCGCTGCTTGACATGACAACAAAATAGCAGCAAGAAGCAATGATAATTCAACAAAGCGCATAGAAGTAAGCGCAAGCAAGTTATGCAAATCCGAAAATGTATAGACTTATAAGGCTGGTATGATACTGGCTGCGCGCATTGAGGCGACATCGCTGTCATTGGTGTCCACTGCGGTTTAGAACGGACTGCAGCGATTGCTCAGCTAGTCGGCGCGCAATCCGCCGCAGCCGCCCGATGCGCCATGCGAATCGGACGCGGCAGCCTAAACTTGGGCGTGCATGCCAGGGTGATGTGAAGCGCGCTATTGATATCAACCAGATGCCCAACCGAAACATAGACCGGTTTGACATTGGTCCGCGTTCGCAGGACATAGCCCACTTCTGCGCCTTGATGCCTTACAATTGCCGCGCTGCCCTTGGCATTGCCGGGCTGCTGGTACTCGCCAATGAAATGCCCTTTGCCACAGCCAATAGTCGGGCGGCGCAGCCACAAACCCAGGTGCGCCGCGATGCCCATGCGCCGCGGGTGCATTTGTCCCATGCCGTCGAAGATAAAGACATCCGGCTCGTTGCGGATTTTTCGGAAAGCGTCCACCAGCGCCGGTCCCTCGCGGAATGTCAATAAGCCCGGGATATAAGGATAGGTCGTCGCTTGCCGCGCGCAAACGGTCTCGATGTGTTGCAAGTCAGGGAATGACAGGATGACGACGCAGGCGCAGCTGAGCCCGTTTTTGACGCTCACGTCGACGCCCGCGACGCTGCGGATGCGCATCAAGTCTAATGGCTTGGCGCTGACTAACTGCGTCGCCAGCTTCTTTTGCAGGGCTATGGCAGCTTTGGGGCTTAATGCCCAGTCATGCAATGGCTGGATTTCCATTGGCGCAGTCGCATGGAAAAGCTGAAAGGCTACAATTCTAGGTAATCGCGCAATTGACGAGAGCGCGACGAAGGATGGCGCAGCTTGCGCAGAGCCTTTGATTCGATTTGACGGACACGCTCGCGCGTTACGCCAAAAAAGCTCCCCACCTCTTCCAATGTATGGTCATGCCCATCAAGCAAACCAAAGCGCATTTCCAGCACTTGCCGCTCGCGTTGGCTCAAGATGCCGAGCGCCGAACGTATCTGATCTTTGAGCAGCTGGCGGCTGGCGGCGTCTACCGGCCCGGTAATATTTTCGTCGGGAATAAAGTCGCCAAGTTGGCTGCTATCTTCTTGACCGACCGGCATATCAAGGCTCATCGGCTCTTGGCTGATGCGCATGATTTTGCGCACTTTCTGCGCGGCGCGGCGCATCTTGCGGCTAAGGTTGCCATCAAGCGGGACGTCATCACGCGTTCGCTGTTTGATGGCTTCGCGGTCCTCGTCGGTCAAAAAGCCCATTTCCAGCGCGATTTGCGTCGGCGTTGGTTCCGCGCCCAGCGTTTGCAATAAATCACGCTGAACGCGCATGAGCCGATTAATGGTTTCGACCATGTGCACGGGGATACGAATTGTTCGCGCTTGATCGGCAATGGCTCGGCTAATCGCTTGCCGGATCCACCAGGTCGCGTAGGTGCTGAATTTGTAGCCTTTGGTATGGTCAAATTTGTTGACCGCGCGCAGCAGCCCCAAGTTGCCTTCTTGAATCAAATCCAAGAAACTGATGCCCCTGCCCATATAGCGTTTCGCCACGCTCACGACCAGACGCAGGTTTGCGCGCGTCAGGTCTTCTTTCGCCATAGCGGCTTGACTTTCCACCTGTTCTTGCTGCTGCTTTGCCAAGACTATCGGGTCAACCGTGTCTTCAATCCAACTGTCAAATTCTACAAAGTCTGGCAAGTCATGCTCACGGTGAAAATGCAGGCGCATGTGCATTTGATGTTCGATTGGGAACAGGAACAAGGCATGGACAATTTCAAATAGCAGCTGGGCGACGCCGGTCCATGCCTCATCGCGGCCCCAAGGGCGCTGTTTGAGATAATCCCGAATGTAGGACTCTTCCTCCATATTCCAGTTGCTGATGATCGCTTGCACCTCGTATAAGACCTTGAGGAAGTCGGGCATTTCCACGGCGAAAGGCTGGGTAATTTCTTGGAGTTTGCGCCAGTTTGCGCTTAGCTTGCGGTAGGCAAAGCGCTCGACATCCAAATGATTGGGATCGCGCTTGCCTAGCTGCGGGTTATCCAGGCTCATCAATTCGTCGCGCAGCGCTTCAAGCTCGCGCTCGGCGGCAATCTGCGCGCTTAACCACATCTCGCGATTGCTATCCAGCAGCGGCACCTGGCCGATTTCTTTGAGATACATGCGCACCGGGTCATCGGAAAGCGGCACATTGTCAAACGCGCCTTCGCGTGCCCTTTCATCGGTAGTCATGGCATCGTCATATTCGGAACGGGAAATGCCACTGGTCGTATCACCAGTATCCGACGTCAAGCGCCGCTCGTCGGTATCTTCATAGTTGCTGTATGCGCGACCACGTTTGTTTCTGCTTGCCATCAGTCAACCCGCTCCCGTTATAGTCTTCGATGCGTTGCCAAAAGCGCGGCAATTGGCTTTTCTTCGCCACAAAAATCTATTCATGAATTAAGTTACCGCCAAATCAAGCCGCGCCTTCGCGGTTATCGACAACATGATCTTCTGGCTGAGCTGGTCCCAATGCGCATTGTCAAGTTCGGCAGCGCCCGCCTCTTCCTGCAAATACTGCATTTCGACCCGCTCTTGCTCGAGGCGCTCCAGGCGCAAGCGCAATGCCAGCTTGATTAAATCGTCCTGCAAGTCTCGACCATATATCCGCCCCGCCAGGCTGCGGCTGTAAATGTCTAGCAGGTCAACCCGGTAGGTTTCATTGGACAATACACGGATCGGAACGGGCTCTTCGCTTGACAGCGATTTATATTCCAATTGTAGCTCCTCGGACAGCGCCGCGCTGATATAGTCCTGGGGCTCTTGCTCATCTTGGGACATAGCGTCTTGCAAATGCGCCATCACGATGCGGAATTGACTGCCAGTGAAATCTTCGACACCCAAATCGCCCAGGGGACCATTTAGCAAGTTTTCGTCATTGCCGGCCAACTCGCGCAGCTTGCGATTCACCTTGGACAGCAGGTTGGGATTGCGCAGCAGCAGGCTCAAGCAATAAGGTTCGATGGCGCGTGACGTAGTTTGGACTGTATTTTGCGCTGTATCTGACGCTGTAACTGGCGCTGTATCTCCCGCTGCGCCATTCACGCGCGCAGCCCCAGCGTCCTCGTTGTCCCAGTATTCTGGGGGCGGCATATCCGCTTCCGCATCTGTCACCGACGGCGCGCTGTCATCACTAATTTGCGCGCCGCTTGCGCCCAGCCTGTCAGCTTGTTCGCGCTGCGACCATGCCAATAAATCGCGTTCGCTGATGCGCAGACGCCGCGCCAGTTTCTGCACATTGTCGCGCTGATAAAGATTGTCTTCGGAAGCGAGCAAAATGGGCAGCGCATTTTCCGCAATCTGGCGCTTGACTTGCATGGGCGTGTCTGCGCTCAAACTGGCTGTTTCTATTTCAATTACGAAGTCAGCCACCGCCTGCGCCGACGCCACCAAAGCCCCCCACTCGCCCGGCGCGTCGCGCAAGAAATCGTCCGGGTCCTTCCCAGATGGCACCTGCAGAATGCGAATATCAATCGACAGCTTGCCGGCATAATCACGCTGCAGCGTCTGCCGCGCCACTTCGAGGCTGCGGCGCGTGGCGCTTTTGCCGGCTTCATCAGCATCAAGCGCCAAGACAATCCTGCGCGCGTAACGCGGCGCTAGCAGCCCAATCTGCGCCTCGGTCATGGCTGTGCCCATTTGCGCCACCACGTTGCGGTAGCCGGCTTGATGAGCTTGTACCACATCCATATAACCCTCGACGACGACGGCTTCGCCACTATCGCGTATTGTCCTTTTGGCGCTGTCCAGCCCATAGAGCAGGCGGCTTTTGTCGAAGAGCGGCGTCTGTGGACTGTTGATGTACTTGGCGCTGTCATCCGCGCCGAGCGCGCGCCCGCCAAAGCCGACCACCCTACCCCGCTCATCGCGGATGGGAATCATCAGGCGATTGCGAAAGCGGTCGTAGACATTCCCCTTCTCGTTGCGCACAGCCAAGCCAGAGGCGACAATTTCGTCTTCGCTGTGCCCCAATGCGCCCAAGCCTTGCAAAGCGAAGCGCCAGCCAGCAGGCGCGTAGCCAAACTGAAAGTCGGCGATCGTTTCTGGGTTCAAGCCGCGCCCTTCGCGCAGATAACCTAAAACCGCTGCGCCAGAGGCATGCATCAGCTGCTGCTGGTACATTTCGGCGGCGCTTGCCAGCAGCCCGCGCATTCGTTCCATTTCATCGCTGCGGCTTTGCTGCTGCGGCGTTTGCGGCTGCAGCTGTACGCCCGCTTCTTGAGCGAGCTCGCGCAGCGCCTCTTTAAAGTCCCAGCCGTGGAACTTCTGCGCGAAGGTGAATAGATCGCCGCCCTCGGAACAAGCGCCAAAGCAACGCCAAGTTTGTCGTTCCGGATTGACCACAAATGAGGGCGTCTTTTCATTATGAAAGGGGCAGCAGGCTTTGTGGTTGCGCCCCGCTTTCTTCAAGGTCGGCACAAAGCGCTGCACATAACTTACAATGTCGATGCGCGATTTAATCTCATCCGTCGTAGACATGGACGAGCCATCCCCCAAAAAGATACCGAGCGCCGAGTATAACTTTGCTAGCCGCCAGATGCTATGTCGAGCGCCAGGCTATCAAATCTACACAAGGCTATGCTCTAAATTATGCCCCGTTGTCTTGGCAACGCAAGCAAGTTTATCGGCCATTTAGAGCTTGCAAAAGCATTTGCATAGCCGCGCAGTAAATCCAACATATTATTTTGAAGCGGCAGCGACGACATTTTGAAGCTTGTAGGGCGCGCCACGGGACCTTGTTGAAAAACACGATTTCCCCCACCCCAAACCCCTCCCCCATAAAGAGGGAGGGGCTTTAACAGCTCAATACGGTTCAGAAAGCTCCCCTTCCCTCATTTTGGGGATGCTCGCCATAGAGATGGCGAGGAGGGGACGGGGTCACGTAGACATAGACCTACGGGATGGGGGTGTTTTTCAACAGAGTCCACGGGCCCGCCCCTGCGAGTCGATAATCCCTTCGGATTGGCATTGCATTTGGGGGAATTTACTTCCGCGCGGCAAATGCCTAGAAGTTGTCCAATTGACTGAGGTCGGCGCGGCCACGCTGCATGGCGCTGATTCGTTGCAGCAGCGCGATGCGATTGCTGCGCAGTCGGCTGTCGTCGGCATGCACCAGCACATTATCGAAGAAGTCGGTAATCGCCGGGACCATCTGCTCGAAGGCTGTCAGGAAGCCGTCGATGTTGTCTTCGCGGCTCAGGTTCTTGACGCTTGATGTATAGGCTGCGTAGAGCGCCTGCTCTTGCGGCTCGGCTAATAGACCCAAATCAAGCGACTGCGCCTGTTCATCCCGCGTGATGCGCGCGCAGCGAGCGAAACTGTCCAGAATGGCTTCCCAATTCGCTTTGCTCACCCAATATGCGAGTTCTTCAATGCCCGATGTAGCGTGGACGGGGTTTGCCGCCTGCTCGGCGAGAACGGCGCTGATGACATCGCGGCTTACAGCCAGCTTATCGCTCAGCCAATTGTCCAGGCGGCCGGTCAGGAATTGCATAATATGAATCCGCGTATCCGCCCCAACCGCAAGTGGCTGCGCCGACGCGGCTATCTCAATCGCCGCGCGCAAATCCGCGGCGATGCGCGCTTCCACCAAGATTCGCAAGATGCCCAAGGCAGCGCGCCGCAAGCCATAGGGATCCGATGTTGATTTCGGCGCTAAGCCGACCGCCAGCAGCCCCACCAGGCTATCGAGCTTATCCGCCAGCGCCAAGAGACGCCCGGCTTGGCTGCGCGGCAGCTTGTCGCCAGCGCCGCTGGGCAGCCAATGCTCGGCAATCGCCAGCGCGATGGCTGGATCGTAACCTTCTTTCAAGGCATATTCATGTCCCATGATGCCTTGCAGCGAGGTCATCTCGACAACCATACTGGTCGCCAGGTCGGCTTTGGCGATTAGCGCCGCTTGACTTGCGATGTCGATAGCCGCCGCGTCGAAGTTCAGCAGCGCGCCAAGTTCAGCTATCATGGCGGCGACGCGATCATTTTTCGCGCGCATGGAACCCAAGTCGGCTTGGAATGTCAATGTGTCCAAGCGCGTCAGATGTGCCAGCAGCGGCTTCTTGATATCGGCGCGATAGAAGAATGTCGCGTCGGAAAAGCGCGCGCGCAGCACCTGCTCGTTGCCATGTATGACTTTGTCCAGATGCGCGCTGTCGCCATTGCGGACGCCAATGAAATAGGGCAGCAAATTGCCATCGGCATCTTCGAGGGCGAAGTAGCGCTGGTGCTTGCGCATGACCATAACCAGCGCGGCGCGCGGCAGCTCCAAGAATGCGCTGTCAAATTCGCCGCGGAAGGCTGTCGGCGCTTCCACCAAGTTTGTTACCTCATCCAGCAGAGCCGGGTCTGCTGGCACGCTGCCGCCGACCTCGCTTGCCAGTTTTTTGACCTGAGCTTGTATCAGCGCGCGCCGTTCGGCAAAGTTGAGCTGGATGCCTTCAACAGCGCATGCGCCTTCGTATGCCTGCAAATCTTGCAGCGGGATTGCCCGCGAGCCATAAGGACGCAGTCCGCGCGTGACCCTGTCGCTGGCGACGCCAGCCAGCGCGAAGGGGATGATCGCTTCGCCAAAGAGCGCCACAATCCAGCGAATAGGCCGCGAAAAAGCGTAGCCGCTGGCATTCCAGCGCATTGATTTGGCAAATTTTATGTCGGCAAAGAATTTCGGCAATGCCTTAGCTAGCGCTTCTGTCGCCGGCAAGCCGGCAATCTTCACCCTTGCCGTTACATATCTGCCACCGCCGATGTCTTGGACGAGCAATTCGCTGACAGCAATGCCCTTGCCACGGGCGAAACCCTGTGCCGCCGGCGTCGGCTTGCCGCTTTCGTCGAAGGCGCGCGCGGCCGGCGGACCTTTTGCAAGGAACGTTTGGTCGCTCTGCTTGGGCGCGACCGACCGCGCCACCAGCGCGATGCGCCGCGGCGTCGCGCTGACCTCAATTCCCTTATTTTCCAGTCGCAAGTCCGCGAAGAGCGCCGGCGCGGCCGCGTCCAGATAGGTCAAAACAGCAGCGACGTCGCGGGATGGCATTTCTTCCACGCCGATTTCAATCAGCACATCGGCTGGCGCGGTCGGTGGCGGCGGCATGTTTCCAGCATCTTGCAGTGCGCGACCATGCCATTTGTCCGCCATTTTCAGTAGCGGGTAAGCCAGCTCCTGCCGCTTTTGCGCGTATTCTTTGGCGATTGTCCGGGTCATCTCGCGCATGCGGCGGAAGTAATGCGCGCGCTCGGTTACGCCGATTGCGCCGCGCGTATCCAAGACGTTGAAGAGATGGCTGCACTTGAGCACGTAGTCATAAGCGCTTATCAAGGCATCGCCTTCCAGCGCTTGGGCGTACTCGCGTTCGTAAGTATCGTAGACCTGCTTGAGCGCGCTGACGTCGGCGACATCAAAATAATAGCGGCAGTGCTCGACCTCGTCGTTGAGCATGATGTCGCCGTAACTGATTCCATCCAGCCAGTCAATCTGCCAAGCCGAGTCCTTGCCTTGCAAAGCCAAGACAATGCGCTCGATGCCATAGGTGATTTCCACGCTGACGGGGTCGAGCGTCATGCCGCCCGCTTGCTGGAAATAGGTAAACTGCGTGATTTCTTGCCCGTCCAGCCAGACTTCCCAACCTAGCCCCCATGCGCCAAGCGCGGGCGATTCCCAGTTGTCTTCGACAAAACGAATATCATGCTCGCGCTGTTCGATGCCCAACGCCGCCAGCGACTCCAGATACAGTTCTTGCGGATTGCCGGGGTCCGGTTTGAGTATGACTTGATATTGATAATATTTCTGCATCCGATTGGGATTTTCGCCGAAGCGGCCGTCATCGGGGCGCACGCTGGGCTCGACATAAGCGACGCGCCAGGGCTCGGGGCCCAAAACGCGCAGGGTCGTCGCGGGATTGCCCGTGCCCGCCCCAACTTGCACATTATAAGGCTCCCAGATGACGCAGTCGCGCGCCGCCCAAAATTCATGCAATTTCAAAATGACCTGCTGGAAATTCAAGGGATTCGCCATGATTCTCCTTGCTTACTTGAGAAAGGCTGACCGAGAAAGCAAGACTGCATTATACGATTCGACGCGCAAAATACGAGGGGGACGCATCGCGCGGGCAGGGCAATCGCGCCAATATTATTTTGAACTTGCCACAGCCGCGCGGCGGCAATGTTAAGGACGGCCGCGCTCACACAAAATAACAAGCCTTCTCGTCGCGTGGGCACCGCAATTTATTTTATATGAAGCACAGAAGTAAAACCAAGAAAATAAAAAACGGTAATTCATTAGAATGAATTAATTGGTTTTACTGAACGCGCAGAGAATAGAAGAGAAAAGAAGAGAAAAGAAGAAAAGAAAAATCAATTTATGTATGGATTTATGTGAGCGTCCCTTAGCACTCTCAGGGACGCCCGCAAATTTGTGTGTAGATTCGGGCGACATGATACTGCGCGTAGGTTGCGTAGGACGCGCCGACACAGCCCGCCGACACAGTAGTTCTGTCGCCCCAGATATTCAAAATATCGTACAGACCCAGAGCCAGCTAACCGTCCGCCGCGGCATCGGCCGCGGCTTCGGCGCTGCGGACGAGATCCGCCTGCGCCAAGTCGCTAAATGCCTCCAGCGCGTATTCGCGGACTGTCACATAGTATTCCGATGTCGATGCTTTCATGACAATGTTGTCGTCGGCTTGTCTCGCGCCGAAGCTAAGCGTATAGCTTTCGGTCCGGTAGGTTATCAGCTCTTCGCTAGCGGCGGTTTCGTCCTCTTCATTTTCCGACTCTTCATTGCCCGATTCGTCTTTGCCCGACTCGACGTCATTGCCCGACATTTCATCGTCCGACTCGTCTGCAAGGTCCCTTTCGTCATCAGCGCTTTCCGCTTCCGTCTCGACAATCTGCTGGTAGACAACTTCCACTGTGACCGCCGGCGCGTCCAGGCTGTATTCGTCGAGCAGGTCGCGGCCGAGAGGCTCTACCATGCGGATGGAGGCGGCGTTGCGCAAGATGCCCGGCAACAAGGTATCCTCGAACGTTTCGCCTGCGGGCAAGCCGAGATAGCGCCAAGTCTCGTCGGCGCGCTCGAACTCAAAATTGCCATTGGCATTGCTCACTTTGATGCGCATGACATCCGCTTGCGGCACGTTGACATAGCTGGTATCAATCCAGGCGGATACTTGGGTGGCGGCATCCCAAGCGCTGAGGTCCTTGCCCAGATACGCGCGGTTTTCGCCGTGCAAGCGCGCGTAAACCGTATCAGCGCCAGCGCTGCCGCCCAGATAGAGCGCGCTTGTCTCGTCGCCGCGGGTCAGGCTCAATTTGCGTCGGAAGTCCTTTTCAGCCACCTCGAGCCGCGCAAAGTTGGCGGGATTGCTGGCGACCAGACGGCTGGTATCCAGTCCCGCGATGCCGGTTAGCAATTCTTCGGCTTTGTCGCCGTTGACCGGGAAGTCGTCGGCTTCGGGCAGCGCCCAGCCCTCATCACTGCGCGCGATTGTTACAACATTGTCCAGATCATCGACGATGACCATCTGCGTAACATCGGCGGGCTGGAATCCCGTCAACAGCGGCTGGGCAGCCGCGCCTTCGCTGCCGGTTCGCGCGCCGACCGAGATTGCGAGCAGGACGACTTGCGCAACAAGCGCTGCTGCAAGGGTGATATTGCTTCGGTTCAGCATTATGCGCCTCCTTCGTTATCGTCATCGTTATCGCCATTATCGCCTTCGTTTTCGCTTGCAATGTCGCTGGCGGCTGCGCCAGGCCCGCCGTTTGCGGGCGCAATCAGCGCGATTGGTTCTTCGGCGCGGCGCTGCATTTGCCAGAAAAAGCCAATCAAGCCCAATCCAATCAGCGCCACAGCATAGTTCATCAGCGCCCACTGATTCTGCTCTGCTTCCGTTATCGGCGGCAAGATGCGCGCCTGGCTGCCGCGGCTGCGTATCGAAGCTAGGGACAGATCTTCCGTCAGCCAATCGATGGCATTGGCAAAGAGCTGCAAATTGCTGGCAAAGCGGTCGCCGCCGAAGTTCAGCGAAATCTGATATACGTTGTCATTGACAAATTCCGAGCTGCCCAAGACGATGAGCCGCGTATTACCGGGCGACTGTTCGATAAGTCCAATCGCGTCATTTTCGCTGTTTTCCGCTTGCGCCGCGGCGTCGCCTTCAGCTTCGCCTGCGTTTTCGGTGGCGAAGGGCGATTCTTTGCCGAGGAAGAAGCTCTCGAAGGAGCCTTCCAGCAAGACTGCCAGCGGGGAGGGCTGCTGCTCGCCGCCAATCATGAAGCCCAATTCGGGAAACAGCTCCAGATCCGGCTGCAAGTTGCTGTCGCTGCTTACCCAGGAAGCGGCGCTCGACCAAATCAATTCACTGGCGCTGGCATTTCCGAGCTGGGAGGCATCGACCAGCAGCGGCGACGCCCAATTCATGGTTACAAAGGGCAGGCTGTTGACAATGCCGCTATCGGCATTGAGCCCGTCCGGGCGCACGTCGATAAAGAAGGGATAATCCAGCGCCTGCACTTCGGTAACAACCATATCGCCCAGGTCGCGCTGCGTCTGCATGGGGAATGGCGCATTCTGTCTATCCATCACCAGGCTCGCGCCGACTTCAACGCCATAGCTGCCCAGCATCTCGGCAATGCCATTTTCATTGACGTCCAGCTTGAGCGTGCCTTGCATGGGGTCGATGCCGAGGCGATAGTGCCCGGCGGCGGCGATAACCGAGCCGCCGCGCATGATGTATTGGTCGATGGCGTAGCGCTGCATGTCCGTCATGCTGTGCGGCGCGATTAAAATCAGCACGTCAAGGTCGCCGGGAATCTTGCCGTCTTCCAAGTCCAATCGGCGCACTTCATACGATTCGCGCAAGCTGTCTTCCAGTATCGCGTACTGCTGCAAGTTCGGCATCTGTCCCCCGAATTGATCGACCGTTTGCGCCGGCGGCGTCCACAAGCCAAGCACTTTCAAAAAACCGGAGGAAGAGCGCTTCAAAGCCGCTTCGATAGCGTTGCGGATTTCTGTCTGGCTTAGCTCGCCAGAGGGGAAGATGACTTGGAAGCTGTCCCCCGTTTCCGCCACCAGGTGCAATAGAAATGTCTCGACCGCGAAGAAGCTGGTCGCCACCGGCTGAATTTGATAGCGCTCGAAAAGCTCTTGCTCGCTGATTTCAACAGCGGGCGCGGATAGGTCGACGGTCTCGTATAAGACTTTGTCGGGATTGCCCTGGGCGATTTCGCTGGCGACTTCGTCAATGGTCTGGCGGACTGCTTGCATGGATGCCGGCAAGGTGGCGGAGCTCAGATACAAGGTCAAATTGGCTGGCTCGTCCATGGCTGCGAGCACCGCTTCCAGGCTCTGGAAACCATAAACAACCCGCTGGATATTGCTGGTCAAATCGTATTCCAAGTTGCGCAGGCGCACATTGACGCCATAAGGCGAGTCGTTAATCTCGATTAGATCCGAGAAGTTGAGGACAGCGGTCTGGTCGCCATAGACGATCAGCAGGTCAAAATATACGTTGACCAGGGAGACGCCGCCGCGGTCGCTGACTTGCAGCGGCGTCGGGCGAATGCCATAAATCTGGTTGGCTTCGCGTTCCAATTCCGGCTGGGCAAGCGGATCAACAAATTCCAGTTCCAACCGCCCGTTAGAGGCTAATTCATATTCGCGCAGGGTATCTTTGATGCGCGGTGCTAGTGGCGCCAGCAGGGGATGACTCTCTTCGCTGAAATAGCCGCGTATCAGCAGCGGTTCTTGCAGCCCTTCCAGCAAGAGCCGCGTTACTTCGGATAGACTGTATTCCTGATGCTGCGTCAAATCCAGCCGCGCCGCACTGGCCGGGGAAATCAAGAGGTTGAATGCCAGCAGGTTCGCACCAATCAATGCCAAGCCAAGCCGCCCGTTCAAGCGCCATTGACGCAGCTGCTCGCCGCTGCTCCAGCGTTTGCTTTCCAGCGACAAGATGTTTGCCGCCAGGAAAAACAGGCTCAGCGACAGATAATAGACCAGGTCGCGCAGGTCGATGACGCCGCGCTCGATGCTTTCAAAGCGGCTGCCAGTCCCGAACAAGCGCAAGATGTCGCCCACGCTCGCCCCAAGCAAGTCGGTGATTGCCGGGGAGCCAATCGCCTGGAACAAGCCGCAAACGACGACCGTGCCAATCAGCGCCACCAGTTGATTATCGGTGCGCGACGAGAGGAAAAGCCCGATGGCGATATAGCTCGACGCCAGCAATAGCGTCGCCAGATAGCCGCCGATAACTGGTCCCCAGTCGAGATTGCCCAGGCTGGCGACCGTGAAGGGCAAGAACAAGGTCAGCGCCAGCGCCACCGCCACCAGCGCCAGCGCGGACAAGTATTTTCCCGCGACCAGTTCAATCAGCCGCACCGGCATGGTCAGCAAAACCTGCAAGTTGCCGCTGTCTTCTTCACGGCTCCATTGATGCATGGTCAGCGCGGCGACTAGCAAGATCATCAGCAGCGGCATCCATTCAAACAGCGCGCGCACATCGGCGATGCCGCGGGCAAAAAATGAATCCACCCAGAAGAATACAAAGAGTGTCAAGACCAGGAAGACGCCAACAAAGATGAGCGCCATAGGTGAACCAAAATAGAGTTTGAGTTCCTTCTTGGTAATCGAGAGTATCTTCTTCATGCGCTCTCCCTATGCCGTTGTAGCCAACTGATTAAAGAATGACTCCAGCGTGACATCGTCGCGGCGGATCTCCCGCACGGCCCAATCTTGGGCGCGCGCAACCGTGTAGATTGCCGGGGAAACTTCCAAGCTGCCGCTAACGCGATAGGCGGGGTAATCGTCAGCCGAGCGGACCGCGCTGACCTGAGTAACGCCATCAATGTTGCCTAGCGCTTCGGCAATGCCGGCGGCATCCGCTTGCAGCACCAGCGTGGCGTCGTTGCTGCGGCGCAACTGGCTCAAGTTTTGATCCGCTTTAACCTCGCCATTGATGATGATGATGACGCGGTCGCAAATCGCTTCGACATCGGAGAGGATGTGCGACGAAAACAAGATGCTGCTTCCCCGCGCCAAGCGCTTAATTAAGGCGCGAATCTCAACAATCTGCGTTGGATCCAAGCCGACGGTTGGCTCGTCAAGAATCAAAAAGCTGGGTTTGTGCAGTATCGCCTGCGCCAAACCAACCCGCTGCCGCAAGCCCTTGCTAAGCGATGCGATCGGACGAGTCAGGTAATCTTGCAAGCCCGCGCTGTAGATGGCCTCCGAAAGCAAGTCCAGCGATTGCCCGTCTGGCACGCTGCGCAAATCGGCGATCATCATCAGATAGGCTTGCACCGACAACTCGGGATACAAGGGTGTATTCTCCGACAGATAGCCGATGCGGGCTTGCGCCGCGCGCAAGTCGCTCAGTACGCTTTTACCGTCCAGCTCGACCCAGCCGTCGTCGGGGTGCAAGAAGCCGGTAATGATCTTGATTGCCGTAGATTTGCCCGCGCCGTTTGGCCCGAGCAAGCCGACGATTTCTCCGGGTTCGATCGCAAAGCTCACCCCGCGCAGCGCTTCAATCGCGCCATAGCGCTTGGTGATGTTATGCACATTTATCATAAGCGCAGTCCTTTCAGTGTGATACAAAACCGCAATGGCAATGATAAATTTCGCGCATAAGAAATGTATATGAAAACTTTTAATAAACTGTAAATTCTGCGGGATTAGCTGGGCAGGGTTTGCACACGCGTTTGCGACAGTATCTGCTGATAATGCCTATAGCTGAACTGCGCACCGCCTGCATATAAAACGTTTACGGTGCCAGCCGCTACCCCGCTGCGGAGTGCCGCGGCAGCGCTTTCGCCGCGCGCCAATGCTGTTACAATGCCAGCGTGCAGGCAATCCCCGCTGGCGATGGGGTCAACCGGCTGGACGCGCGGCGGCGTCGCTTGCAGGATTCTATCCTTGGCGAAGTACAGCGCGCCTTCCGCGCCCAGCGAAACCACAAGGATACGGATGCCTTTGTTCAGCAAGCCCCTGGCGGCGGCAAGCAGTTCGCTGCGCCGCTGGGCGTCAATATGGAGCGCAGCAGCCAGCTCGGCGGCATTCACCTTGATAGCGTCGGGCTGCGCCGCGATGGCATTGGCAAGTGTCGCGCCGCTGGAATCGATCCAGACCTGCTTGCCCATGGCTTTCAGGCGCTTGATGGCATCAGCTGGGGCATCATTTGGCGCGCCATCTGGCAGGCTGCCGCAAAAGCAGATAGCGCGCGCTTTGTGGCTGGCCGCGGCTCGGCAGACGTCATCCACCAGCGCGCGCCAATCAGCGGGCGCGACCTGACCCGATTCGTTGATGACCGTGGATATACCCTGTGCGTTGGCAATGATTGTGCAAGTTCTGGTTTCGCCATCGAACCAGGTCCATTCAGCCTCATAGTCCGCTTCTTGCACCAGCGCCGCCACCATGCGCCCGGTGTGCCCGCCCATCAAGCCCATCGACAGCGGATGCCCGCCGAGAATCTTCACAGCGCGCATCATGTTCAGCCCCTTGCCGCCTGGCACGACTAGCCCGCCCTTAATGCGCGAAATATGTCCGATGGCAAAATCGGGCACAAGCAAGGTGCGGTCCAATGCCGCGTTGGGCGTCACGCAGATAATCTTGTCGGTCACGGGCACTCAATCCTCAGTTTTGCGCTTCGCTCTACCCTAGTGCAATCAGCGCCACAGGGCAAGCCGAGACCTGCTAGCCCCTTGTAAGGCTTGTCCGCTACTGTAGGATTCGCGTTCGCCCTTTGGTTTACCCCCCTCGGTCCCCCGCCGGGTAAGTGTCTGCGCGCCCTACGCGACCTACGCAACCATCGTGACCCACCGAGTCATCCCGACCAAATTTCTTCTAATTTGGGATATGGCTCTCATGTCAAGTGAACTCAACCGCAATAAGATACACTACCCGCGCGGCGCTGCCACTTTGCTACGCTTTCAGTCCTCGCTACAATATGGTGAACCCTGTTGGCTTATTCACCGCAAGACTCACGGGAGCAGCGCATGGCCGCCTATGGTCGCCTCGACATCCACGAGCCCGCGGGGACGGCCAAAAGCTATTACATAACAAATGAAGTAACATCGCTGGGCCGCGCTGCGGACAATTCCATTGTTCTTGCCGACCCGGCGCTGTCCGCGCACCATTTCCGCTTGTTACTGCTTGATGGCTTGGTGCATATTGTCAACCTCGACAGCAAAAACGGCATCGTCGTGGCGGGAACACTTGTGCAGGACAGCGCGCCGCGCCCGATGCGAGAAATAACCGAGCTGGCGCTTGGCAAGACCAAGATTATATTCTACCCGCGCGGCGACCAAGCCACGCTGCCTATGCGCGCTATCAGCGAAAACACCTGGCCGATTTTCGCCCCCATCCATGTCGAGCTGGATAAATCCCTGCTCAATGTTTACCCCGCATCCAGCAGTTCTGTAGAAATCGCCATCAGCAACCGCAGCGACAAGGAAATATCGCTCGCGCTTGACATCGAAGGCGCGCCAAAAGCCTGGGCAAAGCTGAGCCAATCTACAGCGCGCCTCGGCGCTGCCGAAACAGCTTACGTCATGTTGCAGGTCGCGCCGCCGCGCCGCGCCACGCTCAAACCGGGCGACTATCCAGCCACGCTTGTCTTTCACGCGCAAAATGGCGCTGACACGAGCACAATGATGAGCCTCCTGGTGCGGCTGCATGGCTTTGGCGGCTTGAGCCTGGCGGTGGAACCGGCGCAAATTATTGAAAGCGAGCCGGCGCGGCTTTTCCTGCTGAACCAGGGAAACGAAGACCTGCGGCTGGCGCTGCGCGCCTGGGACCCCAGCGCTCAACTCGCCTTTGACTTTGACCAGATTGACCCGATAAACCGCAGCATTCAGCTTGCGGCTGGGCAGCGCGCGACTGTGTCTTGCCGGGTTGCCGCGCAAAATCGCTCCTTGATAGGCAAGGCGCGCGCGATTCCCTTCGCGCTGCTTGCTCAAGCTGACAATGACTGCGCTTATCTGGCGGCGATGCCAGCCAGCGTCTTGGTCAAGCCGAGGCTATCCGCGCGCCTAGTTGCTGCCGCTGGCATGATATTTGCCGCCATCGCGCTTGCGCTCTTCGCCATGTTGACGCGCATTCCGCCGCCAGAAATCAGCGCATTTTCCATTTCGCAAGCGCAGGTGGCGCGCGGAGAAACGGTGGAGTTGACTTGGCAAGCTAGCGAGGCTCGGCGCTATGTCATCGAAATTGATCGCGTCGCGATTGCGGAATTGGATGCCGACGCCAGCTTCTACACGCTGTCGACCGCCGACTATGCCGATGCGATAGAAGTCGCTTTGATAGCCGTCGCGGGCGAGGCGACAGCTATCGAAAAGCGGCTGATAAAGGTCTATCAACCAGCGAGCATCATGGATTTTTCAGCTGACCGGCAGCGGATGGTCCGCCATGTGGAGGCGAACTTGGTCATAACCTGGCGCGCCGAAGGCGCTGTAGCGAGCGACTTGCGCCTTCCGCCGCAGTTCGACATCCTAAGCGAAGCCAGCGCGCAAGACGGGACGGTCAAAGTGATTTTGCGCGGCCTGCCCGAAACCGACTTCGACCTCATTCTCGTCGTTGAGGACGAGATTGGAAGGCAATACGAGGAACGCTTCAGCATCGAAACAGCCGACCCCGAATGCGCGCCTTTGCGCCGCCTGCCTTTGCGAGCCGGCCCAGACCGACGCTTCGAGCGCCGTGGCGTCGCGCAGAGCGATGTGCCGGTTCTGGCGCTGGGCAGCGAGGCAACGCGGGAATGGCTGCTGGTCGAGCTTGCCAATGGCGAAACTGGCTGGGGCAGGCTCAGCGAGTTTACCTGCGCTGGCTTCGACCCGCGCGCATTGACCCTAATCGCAGACCTGCCCGCCTTGCCTTCCATCACACCTTCCACCACGCCGACAATCACGCCGACCGCGACGCCAGAGCCGACTGCGACTGCCACCGTCATCCCGCCGCCCACACTTGGCTTCGGCGCGGCCGACGCCTGAGCGCCCAGATTCAATCGCCCCAGATGGATTTTGTGCCAGATGCTACATTAAATTTACGAACTGCAGGGCGATTCATTGTGTCGTTCAAGGGTGGACCTAGTATCGCCCAAAACCACGAGAAACGCTGCGCGCATTGTTTTATTGGTTTAGCGCAGTAGTTGATTTTCAGTTTAGATTTCCGCAAATCGAGCCAGCGCCATTTTCACGCGAATGCCCTGGTCATAGCAAGCTAACAATTGTCAGCGCCAGGTCAGTCGCGTATAATGCCGTATTCAGTTGACGCTATTGACAAGGAGCGGACAATTTCAATGAGCCATAGACCGCCCGTATATCCTTTCACTGCCATCGTCGGACAAGATATGATGAAGCTCGCGCTCATCCTCAATGCCATTGACATGCGCATTGGCGGCGTCTTGATTCGCGGCGAGCGCGGCACCGGCAAATCAACCGCCGCGCGCGCGCTGGCGGCGCTGCTGCCGCAAATCAGCGTGATTGCTGATTCGCCCTTTCATGACGACCCTGCCCGCCCCGAGTCCTGGTCAGACTTTGCGCGGCAAAAATACGCCGATGCCGAGGACATCCCGGTCGCCAATCGGCGCATCAGCTTTATCGATTTGCCGGTTAGCGCCACCGAAGACCGCGTCGTTGGCACACTAGACATCGAAAAAGCCATACAGTTTGGCGAGCGCCATTTTGATACGGGCGTGCTCGCCAATGCCAACCGCGGCATCTTGTACGTCGACGAGATTAACCTGCTCGACGATCACATCGTCGACCTGCTGCTCGATAGCGCGGCAATGGGCGTCAATATCGTCGAAAGAGAAGGCATCAGTTTCAGTCATCCGGCGCGCTTTATACTTGTCGGGACCATGAACCCGGAAGAGGGCGACCTGCGCCCGCAGCTGCTCGACCGCTTCGCGCTTTCGGTTGATGTTACCGGCATCAAAGACGCTGGCGAACGCATCGAAATCTTGGAACGGCATATCGCTTACGAGAATGACCCGCTCGACTTCAAAACCGAGTGGGACCCCGTGGATGAGCAACTGTCGCGCCGCATCGCGTCTGCCCGCGAAATCATCGACGATGTTACGCATAAGACCAGCGACCTGCGCGTCATCGCCAGCATCACCAGCGACCTGCGTATCGATGGTCACCGCGCCGACCTGGTAATCCTCAAAGCCGCGCGCGCCCATGCCGCTTACGAAGGGCGTACAGCCATTAAGGACCGCGATATCACGCTGGCAATCCGCCTGACGATTCCGCATCGTCTCAAGCGCGGTCCCTTCAACGACGCCCAAGCCGACCTCAACGCCGTCGAAACTGCCGTTGATGACAAACGCCAAGAAATCGCCGAAGGCGAAGAAGCCGGCGAGTTCAGCGACCAGAGCGACGATCAAGCCGCCCAAAGTAAAAAAAAAGCGACTCGCTAAGCAGCGAAGGCGAACCGCAAGAACAGGAGCTGGGGCAAACTGAAGCGGCACCACAAGATGTCTTCCCATCATCGGACGCCCGCTGGTGGGAAGGCGGTCAGCAAGTCGATTCCAAAGCCGAGTTCGAGACGCGCAAGCTCAATACCCAGTTGGACCGCATGACGCGCCGGCAATCGGGGCGGCGTTCCACGACGCGCACTGAGCGTAAACGTGGGCGCTATGTGCGCGCCAAGCAAGCCGGTGACAAGCCGCGCGATATCGCCTTTGACGCCACCTTGCGCGCAGCCGCGCCTTTTCAAGTTGAACGGCTAGAACAAAAGCAAGAAACCGGCATGGCTTATGCCCTGCGCAAGAGCGACTTGCAAGAAAAAGTGCGCGTGCGTAAAGCAGCCAACTTAATCATGTTCACGGTAGACGCTTCTTGGAGCATGGCGGTCTCCGAGCGCATGCAAGCGACCAAAGGCGCGATCATGTCGCTGTTGACGGACGCCTACCAACGCCGCGACCGCGTCGGGCTGGTGGTATTCCAAAAGGACCGCGCGTCGCTGGTCTTGCCGCCTACCAATTCGGTCGTGCTGGCAAAGCACGCCATGTCGGATATCCCGGTCGGCGGCAAAACGCCGCTTTCAGCCGGGCTGCTGATGACCTACGAAGCCGTCATGCGCGAAAAGAATCTCAATCCCGATGTCATGCCGATGATGATTTTGCTCACGGACGGCGCTGGCAATGTTTCCATCAGCGATTCCATTTCTCCGCAAGATGAGGCGCATTCTATCGCGCGCAAGATTCACGAAGCGGATATCCGTACCGTGACCATCAACATGGAGCACATCGCCTTCGACCAAGGCTTGGCGCAACGTCTGGCTGACCAGCTCGGCGGACCTTGCTATACCCTGGCGCAGATCCGCGCAGAAAGCCTCTTGGATACGGTTCGCGCCGAAATGGATAAGATGTAAGCCATTGACAGCAAAACTATCCGCCTACCACCTCTGGGACGCCGCTATCCCGGCAAGCCCAGTATCGGGGAATTGCGCTCGGCAATCGAAGGCATTGATTCCGTTTTCAATAATCATTTCAATAGCGGAATCCGGTAAATCCGCTGTCTCGGTTAACAAGAGACCTAGCTCGCAAACAAAGGCCTGGGTAGAAACGGAATATGTCACCTTGCTTGTTTCTCCCCGGCGAGGCTCTGGTGCGCATTTGGCTGGTGGAGGGTCTTCATAAGCTCCCCAGCGGTCGGCCTTATTCCTTTCGATATAGCCCAAATCTCCTGGATGCAAAGTTTTTTTCGTTACACGATCAATGACCAGGACTGGCTTTTCTACGAAAGGCACCGGATAAGGCGCTAGGGGACTCAGAATCATTCCCATCGCAAACATCGCCAGGCTCCAAAAAAACAGCCGCGTACTCATCATTATGAAAGCTCCACCTTTACACCTGCTAACAAGCTAGCAAAACTGCGGTACAATATATAGTAATTTTCGACATCTCTAATCGAATCCTAAATGATGTTGCCCTTTGCGCCTTCGCTGTACTAGCTGGCGCAAGCGTCAGGAGAATTTGCGCGCATGACTGGCATACGAGTAATTGAATTGACAGGCTCGCCCTATGAGATGGGCTTGGCGCATGGCAAGCGCTTCCACGACGAAATCCACATGTTCACAGAAGAGCGCGTTCGGCTGTGCCAAGACCCCAACTGGACCGGGCACAGCCTATCCCGCGCCGCCGTTATCGCGCTGGCAGAAGCCTGCGTGCTCGAACATCAGCGCTACGCGCCCGACTTGATGGAAGAGCTGGCGGGCATGGCGGAAGCCACCGGGCTAAGCCTGGCCGAACTGGTCATCAACAATGGATTTACCGATTTCATTGACGTAGTGTACAACCTGGGCGGCAGCTTAAAGCCCGCTGGCGCGCCGCCGCTGGCATCGGACAATTGCACCGCCTTCCTGGTCCCCAATCATCGCAGCGCGACTGGCGAGGCATTTTTCGGTCAAACTTGGGATATGCACGCTTCCGCCACACCCTATGTCATCTTGCTGCGCGGCATGCCAGACGCCGGACCCGCTTTCCTCGCCTTCACCATCACGGGCTGCGTCGGCATGATTGGCATGAACAGCGCCGGCATCGCCGTCGGCATCAACAATTTGATGGCGGCGGACGGCCAGATTGGCCTTACTTGGCCCTTTGTTGTGCGCAAGGTCTTGCAGCAGGATAATCTTGCCGACGCGCTCGCCTGTGTGACGGAGGCAAAATTGGCGGGCGCGCACAATTATCTGCTAATGGACCGCGCGGGCGCTGCTTATGAGGTCGAAGCCATGTCAACATCGCATTACGTACGCGAATTGGGCGCGGAGACCATCAGCCACACCAACCACTGCTTGATTCAGCAGAACCTAGACGTCGCGCGCGAGCGACCGCCAGAATCACGAGACAGCTCGGAAAAGCGGCTCTTGCGCGCCCAAGAATTATTGTCGAAAGACCAGATTGAACTGGATGACCTGATAGCATTGACGCGCGATGAGCCTGTAATCTGTACCCGCCCCCAAGCGCCGATGCACGTGGAAAGCTGTGGCGCCGCCATCATGCGCCCCGCCACCGGCGACTTCTGGTCGGTCTGGGGCATCCCCGCCGACAACGAATACGAGCGCTTCAACATTTAGGCATTTTTAGGCATTTTCCTCTCATTCGCTTCCAAACTGAATCTTGTCACGTTCTTGTGGGCACTGATTTAGTCTAATTCGCTGCCTCCTTATGCTACCTCCTCATATTGCATCGGACAGAGATACTCCGTTGCCGAATATCGTCAATATGCCATATCAGCGACGGCATAAAGTCCGTATCGATGTCTTGATTGCCAGCGACGAGTCGGTGGAATACACTATTTTCTGTGCATAATGTACGAATATCGAAGCTATAATTCTTACACAGTGTACAATGATAGTGAGCTTATTCCTATAAGGAGACGGTCCATGTACATCGGAATTCCCAAAGAAATCAAGGCGGACGAGCACCGGGTGTCGCTGCCGCCGGCCGGCGCGCGCGAGTTTGTCAAGCGTGGACACCGCGTTTTTATCGAATCTCATGCCGGCGCGGGCAGCGGATTCACGGACGCGGAATACCTTGCGGCTGGCGCGGCGATAGTGGATTCCGCCGCGAGCGTCTGGGCGCAAGCCGACCTGGTTATCAAAGTAAAAGAGCCGCAGCCAAGCGAGTACCCGCACTTGCGCCCGGATTTGATTTTGTTCACTTATCTGCATCTCGCTGCCGAAGCCGAGCTTGCGCGCGCAATGCTGCAAAGCGGGGTAACGGGCATCGCCTATGAGACCGTCGAAGACGCGGCGCGGCGCTTGCCGCTGCTGGAGCCGATGAGTGAAGTGGCCGGGCGCATGGCGGCGCAGGTTGTCGCGCGTTATATGGAAAGGCACCGCGGCGGGCGGGGACTCTTGATGGGCGGCGTGCCTGGCGTAGCGCCCGCGCGCGTGGTCATCCTAGGGGCAGGAACTGTCGGTGCTAACGCGGCGAAAATCGCCCTGGGTATGGGTGCCAACGTAACCTTGCTGGACATCAATTTGGATCGCCTGCGTTATCTCGAAGATGTACTGGCTGGCAATCTGAATACCTTGTACTCCAACAGCAGCAATATCGCCACCGCGCTGCGCGCTGCGGACGCGCTCATCGGCTCGGTACTCATCACGGGTGCCCGCGCGCCCATGCTCGTAACCCGCGACATGCTGCCGACCATGCCCGCGGGCAGCGTCATCGTCGACGTCGCGGTCGACCAGGGCGGCTGCGTCGAGAGCACGCGCGTGACCACGCATAGTCAGCCGACTTTCAGCTTAGATGGCGTCTTGCACTATGGCGTCGCCAATATGCCAGGCGCGGTGCCACGCACCTCGAGCCTCGCGCTGGCCAACGCCACCCTGCCCTACGCTTTGATGATCGCTGATCAAGGCGCGGTCGCGGCGCTGCGCGGCAATGCCGCGCTGCTGAAAGGACTGAATACATTCGCGGGAAAATGTACGCATCCAGCGGTTGCGGACACTTTCAGCCTACCTTACTTTGATCCTGTGGGAATCCTCTACCAACCCTACCAGCTGGACAAAATGGGTCGCAAAGAAATGGCGCTAATCTGATTGGGCAATTGCGTCAGAAGCCAAAACTCTGGAATTATCATCAAACTGAGGCCTTGCAGGGGCGACGCTTGGGTGAAAATTTGATGCAAAGCCATGGTTGTGACTGGCTTCGGTCTATCAAGAGTTGTTCGGCTCTGATATTGTTCAGCGTTTATAGACCAGCCGACTTGCGTATTAGGGACCGATGAAGAAGGGCAGCAAAAACCTGGCGACAGCGAGCGGCATTGTCATTAGCCTGGCATTTTTATACCTGGCTTTCCGCGACCTCCAGGCTGACCAGTTGTGGCGCAGCTTGCGCGCCGTCAAGGTCGAGCTGTTGCTGCTGGCGGTCGCGACTTATTTCCTCGCCCTGACTGTCATCGCATTGCGTTGGCAATTTCTATTACGCGCGGTGCGCTTAATTCCGCTGCGCGCCTTGACGGAATTGGTCACCATCTGCTACATGGGCAATGGCATCTATCCCCTGCGCGCCGGCGAGGCGCTGCGAATTTATCTGCTGCGGCGCAATCATGCCGTGCCACTTGCCAGCGCCACCGCCACGGTCATGGTAGAGCGCGCCTTTGATGGCATGGTGATGCTGTCCTTTGTCATGTTCAGCCTGCTGTTCATCGACATCCAATCGGCGGAAGTCCAGGCAATTGTCAGCATTGCATCTCCGCTATTTGTTGGCGCGGTCGTGGTGTTTTTCCTGCTCGCGGCGAAGCCAGCGCTATTGCAAAAACTATTGGACGCGCTCTGCCGTATTCTGCCCAGGCGGCTGGCCACCTTGCTCAATCAGGTTGGCGACGATTTGACAGCCGGCTTGGCTGGGCTGCGGCGGCCGACATTGTTGCTGGGCGCTGTCATCAGCAGCTATGTAACTTGGGCGATTGAAGCTGTTGTCTACTGGATGGTGATTTTAGCTTTTGGCTTGGACTTCGGCTATACGGTCGCGCTGCTCGTCATCGGCGCGGTCAACCTGGCCGGCGTCATATCAGCCGCGCCCGGGCAAGTGGGCTTGTACGAATTTGTCGTTAGCTCGATACTTATCGCCTTGGGCACAAGCCCCGCGATTGCAGCCAGTTACGCGCTTGTCGTGCACCTCGTGATTTGGCTGCCAACAACAATTCTTGGCTTTCTGCTTTTGCTGCGCCAAGGCATGGGCTTCGCCGATATCCGGCGCGCGCGGGAATTGAAACAAGCGCTATCCTAAATGCGCGCGTCCTAAAAGCCGGTCGCGGTATCGAAGTGCTTGACCAAGGGCTCAAGCTCGCGCCAAAAGTCGTCGGGGATTTCAAGCTGCGCTGCCACGAAGCTCGAAATGGCTTCTTCCGATATGCGCGCGCCAGGTATCGTGGATGTTACCTGGGGATGCCGGGCGCACCATTGCAATGCAGCCGCGATCATCGGTATCGAAAAGCGCTCGCACAAGCGCTGGATTCTACGCACCTGCTCTAGGCAGTCGGGCGCGAAATAACGATTCAGATACTGCGCGCCCGCCAGCGGACCAGTAACCAAGAGCCCCCGCTCTAGGGCTGTCGCCACAACCAGCCCGACATCATGCTGCTGCGCCGCTGCAAAAATGCCGCGCTCAGCCGTCCGGTTTATCAAGCTCCAAGAATCAGCCAGGACGGCGGCGTCAAATTCACCGCTGCGGATGAGTGGCAGGTTGGTATCGGGATTATTCGCCGCCGTCCCGACAAAACGGATAATGCCCTGTGCTTGCAGGTGCCGCAATGCGCCCAATGCGCCGCGGCTGGACAAAATTTCCGCCAGCGGGTAGTCCATCGGATCGTGAATGTAGACCAGCTCCAGCCGCTCCAAGCCCAGGCGCTCCAGGCTTATTTCGACGCTCTTTAGAATGCCGTCGAAGCTGTAGTCGAATCCCTCATGAGTCCGACCCGCTTTTGTGCTAACAATCACTTCATCGCGCAGATGAGCGCGCTGACGCAGGGCCTCGCCGATCATCTTCTCGCTTAAGCCGCGGCCGTAAAGTGCGGCGGTATCCATGAATCGGTAACCGGCGTCCAGCGCATCGACCAAGGTCTTGATACCCAATTCTTCGTCAACCTGGCTGCCACTTTGCAGGTATTGGCTCAAGGTCTGGCGCTGGGTGGGGATGCCGGTAAAGGCTGTTCCCAATCCGATTATGGGCAGCATCAATTCGGTTCTGCCCAGTCGTTTAGTTTGCACGGCTTGCCTTATCTATAACTATCAACCGCTTCGCCGAATTCGGATTCAATCTGCTCGTCAGTTTTGCCAAAGCGGCGCTGACGGCGGCTATATTCCAGCAAAGCGGCGTGAAAATGATGTCGGTCAAAATCGGGCCAATATGTCGGCGTCGTATAGATTTCGCTATACGCGCCCTGCCAGATGAGAAAATTGCTCAAACGGAACTCGCCGCTGGTGCGGATGATGAGATCGGGGTCGGGCAAGTCGCTGGTGTAAATATAGTCGCTGATGGTTTGCTCGGTGATGTGCTCGGCTGGGATGCCGTCGCGGACGATATTCTGTACCGCGTGGACAATTTCATCGCGCCCGCCATAATTAAAAGCGACGTTGAGTATCAAGCGTTTATTATGCCGGGTGAAGCGACAGGCGTCGACAACTTTGCGTGCCAGCCGCGGTTCAATGCCTTGCAGCTCGCCAATATGTCGGATCTGCACACCTTCGTCGCGCAGCTCGCGCAATTCGCGGTCAATCACCATCTCCAGGATATGCATCAACAAGCGGACTTCGCGGCGCGGGCGCGACCAGTTCTCGGTCGAAAAGGCGTAGATGGTCATGATTTGCAGGCCGAACTCTACCGCCGCGCGGATGATGCGGCGCAAGTTTTCGGTACCGCGGCGATGCCCTTCCGAACGCGGCAACCCGCGCTGCTTCGCCCAGCGCCCGTTGCCATCCATGATTATTGCCACGTGCGCCGGCACCTTAGCCAATTCGGGCAATACGATTTTCGTCCGCAGTTCTTCGCTAGCGATTACAACCATGAAACTGTTCTAGCTTTCCATTGCTTTAGCAGTCGCTCGGTCCCTATCCAAGATTTTACACGCCCGCCACCGCGATTCCTTATACTCGCAGCGGGATGGCACAGCGCTATCGCGGTCGCATGATAGTTTTTCGTTGATGGTCGCCGCCAGCATTAGACCGCCATGATGTCTTTTTCTTTGTCCGCGCCCAGCTCGCCAATCTGCTTGATAAAAGAATCGGTCAACTTTTGAACTGCGACCTCGCCGCTTTTGCGTTCGTCTTCCGATATCAACTTTTCTTTCTCGAATTCTTGTAAATCGCTATTGGCGGCGCGCCGTATATTGCGTATGGCTACGCGAGTGTCTTCCATGCGTCTATTGAGGAACTTGACCAAATCCCTGCGCCGCTCCATCGTGAGCGCTGGCATATTGAGTCGGATATTTGCGCCATCGACGTTGGGGTTCACCCCGATATCCGACATTTGTATAGCCTTCTCGATGTTCTTGATTGACGACTTGTCATAAGGCCGGATGAGAATCAGCATCGCTTCTGGTGTAGAGATGCTGGCTAATTGCCGCAGTTCGGTATCTTGTCCATAGTATTCGACAATCATGCGGTCAACCAAGGCTGTGCTGGCGCGGCCGCTGCGCATCTTGCTAAGTTCTTCGCGGAAAACCGACAAGGTCGATTTCATCTTTTGGGTAGCTTCGTCAACTATTTCGTCAAACATATAACACATTCCGTTCTGTTGAGCGATATATAAATCATGTCAAATAAATCAGGCAATCCGCATGCAATCTGACTGTAAATTGGCGAATGGAAAAATTCCATATTTTGCAATTCTTCCGCGTCTGCGCTGCTCGGTACCGCCACCGGGCGCGCGGAAGGCCATCGACTGAGACCATTATATCGTCAAATGCCATTCCGCGTAAGGATGATGAACCATCGCTGCCAGGCAATTGCAGCAATTTGATTATTCCCAGCCTCGAGACCGATGGATAGGCCGATGGGCGCGCCGACTTCCAGCGCTTAATATCAGCCAGAATATGCTAAATATAAGGAAGCGAAAATGATGCAATTGCCCTGGCAGGCAAGGGAAATACTTGACAAGGAATGTTACAATTAACGCAACATTTGTCATTAGAATTGACTCTTTGAGAGTGTTGCCAGCATGAGCGACAGGACCGCTGTTAATACAGCGCAAGCCGCGAATTTGCGCTTGCGCATCATCACCGCTTCCGTCTTCCTCCCGGTCGCTATCGGCGCTTCAATTTTTGGCGGAGCCATATTCCTGTTTTTCACCTTGCCGGTTATGGGCGTCGGCATGCTGGAATTCTACGTCATGGAAAAAAATACCCAGATGCAAGGCAGCTCTTTGACTGGCATCCCCACTGGGCTCGCAATCGCGCTGGGCTTCTATTTTGGCATTGACTGGCTGTGGCAAATTGCCATTTTCGCCTGCATCGGCTTGACACTCCTGCTAGAGATATACCGTCAGCCATCTGAATTTGTTTTAGCGCTTGCCCAAGTCGGCACAACATTTTGCGGCATCATCTATATTTCTTTTCCGACAGCGTTCTTGCTCAGCCTGCGCAACATTCAACCGGACGGCTTGATGTGGCTATTTGTAGTTTTTGCCATCACCTGGGGTACGGACAGCTTCGCCTATGTCGCGGGATGGTTTTTTGGCAAGACCAAGCTGGCACCGCAGATTTCCCCAAACAAGACCGTCGAGGGTGCCATTGGCGGCATCCTAGGTGCCTGGGTCCTGGCATTTGGCATTCTGTTTGCGGCTGGCGCATTCGAGGCGAAATTGATACCGATGCTGCTTGTCGGTCCTTTCATCGCGGTAAGCGGCGACTTGTTTGAATCGGCATTGAAACGTTTTTTCGAGGTGAAAGACAGCTTTGTTGAAGGCTTGAATCTATTCCCCGGCCACGGCGGCGTTCTGGATCGGATAGATGCCCTGCTTTGGGTAACGACATGGGTCTTCTTCTATCTTCTGGGCATTGGCATTGTTTGAGCGCGCGCGGGGCTGCCGTCTTTTGCAGTACGGCGCTTGGCAAGTTATAATGGCACTAGTATCAGTTCGTCGCGGACCGATACGCAAGCGATATGCGCGCCGCAGCTTCATTATGAGGACAGGTCCACCGTTGTAGCGGAAGTAGGGTAGTTATGCCGAAATTCGAAAACCAGGTCTTGATCAACCGCCCGGTGTTTCAAGTCTTTCAATATGTTGGCGACTTCGATAACGAGGTCAATTGGCGCAATGTGCAGAATGTTGGCATTACCAGCGGCAACCCCGTCCGCGCTGGGACGATGGTAGCAATGACACGCCGCATCGTGGGCCGCAAGGGATTCGTGAACAGCGATGTAACTGACTTCGAGCGCAATAAGAAGATTGAGCTCAAGGGTTCTTATTGGGGTTTCCCATTTGTCTCGACCTTAACTTTCGAGCACCGCGGTCAACAGACCAACGTCAGGGAAACCCTTGATATCCGCACACGCTGGATGTTCTGGTTCGGCTTTTATTTCAATTTGACGCTGAAGAGCCTCCTGCGCCGAGAACTGGACAACCTCAAGCAGATTCTTGATACCCACGGCGATCGCAAATCTGGCTAGAGCGAGACCTTTCCAGACACAAAAAGCGGCTCAGCCGCAACCCTGCGCGCATAACCCGCGCATAGAATCGGACTGAGCTACAGACTGAGCCACAAAATCAGCGTTTAGGCTAGCGCGCATCCGCGCCGCGCCAGATTTAGCTCGCATTTTAGAAACCCGGCTTATTCTTCCGTGGCATATCATATTCAGCCGCTTCAAAAGCCAGCCCATATTGCGCGATTAAATGCTGGGTGGAAAAGTGCTGGAACAGGTTAAAGGCGTGGTATGAAACAACTGCGATGACAGCCGTGACGACAATGTCCGCGCCCATAAGCCCGCCAATGAGACTCTCGACGATGGACCTCGCGAACCCATACAGGAGCATGAAGGCGATCATAAATAAGCTCAAACGGATTGAAAGCCCGCGGTGCTCACGCGCGATTTGCATGTTGAAACGGATGGAAAAAAGCGCCGAGCGGTCGCCTGACTGGGCAAAGCGCGCTAAACCGACAATATATGCCCAGCCTGCCAGGAAAGCGTAGCCAATGCCCAATATAAAAGCCGCAATGCCAGCGATGCCGCCAAGCGCCTCCGCCAGCGAGCCTGCCAAGCCGATAAGCAGCACCGCCGCAATCACCAGAACCAGCGCAACAATGGCATACCAAAGACCGGAGAGGAAAATCCAGAAGCCTCTGCTCAGGTTTGCGCCAATCTCGACAGCCGGCATCGTTTCATTGTCCTCCATGACCGCGCGAATCACTTCGATGCTGTAGCCATTTATCCAGAAACCTTCCATTATCATCAGCAGGATTAAGCCAAGGAAACCCAAAATCGCGGTGGAGCTGATAGCATCCAGTTCGGTTAAATGTTCCGAAGTCTCTTGGAAGTCTAGCAATTCCATGTGCGATGACCAATCTTGCGCGCCAGCGATTAAGACAATGCAGATGGTTATCAAGATGGTCAAGGTCAAGACGATGCTCAATACTTTGGGGCTATTGTTGAATGGGTATTTCAATGCGCTTACGAAGTCCATATCTCTCTCGTTTCTATACTTGAATTGGGTGAATTGCGCGTAAATTCGCTGCAAGACTTTATTATACCACTTCCTCCAAACGGTCATGGGCGGGCGGCGGCGCGGGCGAAAGCGCCGAAATCCGCTCGTACCATTCTTCCGTCATTTCCACATCAAGCGCGGCCAGCGAGGCTTCCAATTGCAGCAGGTTGCGCGCGCCAATGATGGGCGCTGTAATCGCCGGGTGCGCCATCACCCAAGCCACCGCCAAGGTCGCGGGATGCAAGCCGCATTCCGCCGCGTGCGCGCTGAAAGCGGCCGCCGTCTGATAGTATTCGGCGGGACCATAGCGCTTGGCGTACATCTGGTTTTCAATCAAGCGTCCGGAATCAGCTTTTATGGCGCGGCCGTACTTGCCGGTCAAAAGCCCGCCGCCCAAGGGACTATAGGGAATGACGCCGATGCCCTCTTCGCGCGCCAACGGCAGAATCTCGACTTCTGCCTGGCGCTTAACCAAGTTGTACATCGGCTGCAGGCACTCGATGCGCGCCAAGCCTTCGTATTTTGCGATGCCCTGGGCTTTCATCACCTGCCAAGCCGACCAGTTGCTCACGGCAGGATAGAGAATTTTCCCTTGCCGCACCAGGTCATCCAAAGCGCGCAGCGTTTCTTCAATCGGCGTATCGGCGTCGTAGTGATGCAGGAAATAGACATCAATGCGGTCGGTCTTCAGCCGCCGCAGGCTGTCTTCGACGGCGAGCTGTATATGGCGGCGGGAAGCCCCACGCTGGTTAATGCCGGGTCCAGCAGCCGAAACGACCTTGGTCGTCAGCACAATTTCGTCGCGGCAGTCTGCAATTAAATCTCCTAGAATCTCTTCGGAACGGCCATCGGCATAGACATTGGCGCAATCGAAGAAATTGATGCCAACTTCCCGGCAGCGCTTGAACATACGCGCCGATTCGGCTTCATTCGCGATATCCCCAAATGACATTGTGCCAAAGCAAAGTGGCGATACTTTCACCCCCGTGCGCCCGAGTACTCGGTATTCCATTCCTTAGCGCCTCCTCATATTTTTGGAAGTCTTCGCAAATGTATCGCAAGAGCATAGCAAGAGCATAGAGTGTACAGCACAAAGTTCAGTCGCGAAATGTTGAAAAGCTCAACTGCCCAAGGCAGTCGTATCAAGTCGCATCAAGTCGCATCAAGTCGTATCAAGTCGTATCAAAATGATGGCGGCGGGATTGGCAAATACCTTTACAGTAAATCTAATTCAGAAAAAACTGATGCGATTGCCATGCTTCGTCGCCAGTAGGCGAATCAGCCGAAATCAATCATCCGCGGCGAGCTGACCCTGGGCAACCAATTCCACATGCCCGCCGACTCGGATTTCGAAACCGGCTGCGCTGCTTTCCGCCTCCAGGTAAAGCAGGGACGGACGCCCAATCTGATAGCCCTGCTCGGCGCGCAGCTTGACCGCGCCGCCGCCGGTATAAGCATATTGGGCGCAGTAAGCGGCGATGCAGCCACCGGCGCTGCCCGTGGCGGGGTCTTCCGGCGCGCCGTAGACATCATCCAGCACACGCACATGGATATCATTCTGGCTATCAAGCGCTTCGGCGCAGAAAATGGCGGGCGCGATAGCCTCGCGCGCGCCCAGCAAGGCGCGCAATCGGTCGAGATTCACCCGCGAACGCTGTACAGCGTCCAAGGTCGCCATCGGCACCAGCACAAAGGGCAAGCCTGTCGAGACCTCCTGTATCGGAAAGCGCCCATCGATATCATCAGCCGCAACATTGAGAATACGCGCGATTTCCGCCGGCTCGAAGCGCGCGCCAAAAGTCGGCTGATTCTGTCGCATCCAGATAACGCCGTCCTCGGCAAAGGTAACAGGAATTTGCCCGGCGGCCAGGTTTATTTTCACACGCTCGACCGCCGCGCCGATAAGCTCGCGGCGGATTATATAGGCGGTGCCAAGGACGGGATGGCCCGCGAAAGGCACTTCGACCTCTGGCATGAAGATTCTGACATTGTAAGCGCCGTTTTCGGGCTTATTGGATGTAACAAATGTGATTTCCGAAAAATTGATTTCCTTGGCCAATTGCTGCATCAAGGCTGTCGGCGGATCTCCCAGATAAACTGCCAACTGATTGCCGGTGTATTTTCTGCCGATGGTGAAGACATCGACGATGAAAAATTCGATTCTCGACATATTGCCCCGCTCCGATACTAGAAGCGCCGATTCTTCCAGCGCTGCGCTGGTGGCACGGCCTATTCTGTCAACAGCCGACCATAATGCTGGGGACGCCGTTGTTGCAGCAATGGAAAAAGCTCTAGATATTGCTGGCGCAGGTCCGCTTTTAATACAGCATGGATGACTTCGTCGCCGTCGCGGCTGGCTTGCGCCAATACATTGCCCAGCGGATCGCAGATAAAGCTGCTGCCGTAGAAGGTAACGGCATTCTCGTGGCCGACGCGGTTGCAGGCGGCGACGAAGACGCCGTTGGCAACGGCATGACCGCGCATGACGGTTTGCCAGGCAGCGGCGGAATCAAAGTCGCTGGCGGTCGGCTCCGAGCCAATTGCGGTTGGATAGCTGATCAATTCCGCGCCTTCTAGCGCGTATATGCGCGCCAATTCGGGGAACCACTGGTCATAACAAGTTGGTGCCGCCAGCTTGACCGTGTCCAGGTCGTGCACCGGGAACTGGTCGCATCCGTCAAAATAATCCGTTTCGTGGTAGCCAGCGCCGGAGGGGATATGTACCTTGCGGGTGAAATGCGCCAGTTCGCCATCAGGATTGTGGACCGTAGCCGTGTCCCAGTAGCGCCCGTCTTCGTCGCGCTCGAACAAGCTGCCGATGAGCCTAAGGCGATGCGCGCGCGCAAGCTCGCCGAAGAAGCGCTCGGAAATGCCGCCGCTTAATGGCTCTGCCCAGCGAAAGCCGGCGCTATCGCGCACACCGGGGAAATAAGGCAGGAGGGTAAATTCTGGTAAGCAAATCAATTCCGCGCCGGAGGCCGCGGCTTTTGCCACCAGCGCGCGATAGAGCGCTTTGGTCGATTCTTGCGCGCCGGTCCAATGACCCTGCGCGAGCGCGATGTGGATGTCTTTCATGCCTTGCCTCTTTATTGTCTCATTATTGTCTCATTGGCTGGCGATGATTTCGCTGGCGGCGCGCTGCCCGGTGAAGTAAGCGCCATGCACCATCGCCGTCAAATGATGCGGCGCGCTGGCTTCCCCCGCCCAATATAGCGGCGGGCTGGGCTGCGCCAGCTTGTCGCGGGCGGCATAGTGGCCGGGCAAGCAAACGCTGTATCCGCCACGGGCAAATTCATCGTGGATCCAATTGACCCAGCGCGCTTTGACATATTGCAAATCGGGCTGGTTTAGCTCGCGGCGCAAGGTTTCCAGCCCCTTTTGCAGCGCCGCCTGCTCGCCAAGGGGCAGCATCTCGCGGGCATAGTCGCCGGTGAGGAAGGCGGTCCATACAACAGCGCCGGCATCCCGCCCCAGCGATGGCGACCACCACATCGGCGGATTGTCCTTTGCATAGATTGCGCCAATCGAGCAATCGAGAATCGGCTTGTCAAATTGATAGACCAGCTTCATGACCGGGCCCATCTGCAAGCCAGCCAGCGCCTCTTGCTTGACAGGCGGCAGGGCGGGATTGAAGTCAAGCGCGCCGGCTTTTAATACACCCAGCGGCAAGGTTAAAACCGCGACATCAGCCGCGAAGGTCTCGCCCGCGTTGGTAAGGACAGTGACCGTTCCATGCCAGTTTATCGCGCTGACAACCTTGTTCAGGCGGATATCCAAGCCCTGCGCAAGTTGCTCATAATAGGCATCGTAGCCGCTCTGTATGCGATAGTCGCCATAGTCGGCTTCGGCGTCGCTGTCTTTGAAAAGGTGGGCATGGGCTTTGGCGTTTAGGAAGCGCATGCTGTCGCCTTCAGCGTTGGCGAAGGAGCGCTGCACATAGCGCAGTTGCTCGTCCGTGAACCCTATCCGGCGCAGATATATGCCTAAATCTTCATCGTCTTCTGGCTCTGTCGCGGTGCCGAGTTTCCAGGAGCGGGTTACATCAAATTCTGGGGATGTCCGCCGCGCCTGCCTCATCGTCATCCATGCGCCGTCTTCCAGGCGGATCATCGAATCGTCCAGCTTGTTCCAATGATGGGTCGCGAGTCCCAGCTTCTGCACCCATTGCCAGGTGTTCACTTCATCCGCGCGCCCATGGATCAATTCCGCGCCAAATTCAACCGGGATGTCGGCGAAATCGCGGTCGGTCCAGACGCGCCCGCCGACGCGATCGCGCCCTTCCAAGACGAGCACTTCAATGCCGGCGGCTTTAAGGTGATAGGCGGCTGATAATCCGGCGATGCCCGCGCCAATGACGATTGCTTTCACTCGTTTCAATCTCCCGCCTTCAATCTCTCGCTTTGTAATCAGGGTTGTCCCAGACGATTAAGACGCCGGCGTCGCCAGCCGCCGGTTCATCGCAGTAATCTTCCACAACATGATGGGCGCGGTAGCCGCTCTTCATCTGCATGGACACTGTCGGGTCTTTGATTTCGCCGGCGATGACCTTTTTGCCATATTCCAGCACATCCATTTTGTCGGCGTAATTACTGTAGCCCATCAGCATGCCCACAGCATAGCAGCCGCGCAGGTTCAGTTCCTTCACCAGTTGAAAGCGAATTTTGTATAAACCTGAGGCGATGCCAAGCCTACGATAACCCCGGTGAACAGCCAGCTCGACGCCATACAACCAGTCGCCTGCTGGCTCGTGCGCCGCGAGCCGCATATCGCCAATCGCTTCCTGCCAAGGCAAAGTCGGCGCAGTCGGCGGACGCGCGGTGCGCATCGTAACCGCCATGCCGGCGCAGTTGCCGGCGTTTGGTCCGCTTATCAGCTGCGCGGCGAACTGCCCGGCGGGGAAGCGCTCGATATGCGCCAGAATGTCGCTCTCGTCGAAACAATCATCGTAATTTCTGTTGCGCCTCAAGCCATAAGCGTCATACAAAGACGTGCAGACGCTGCTAATATGCCAGGGCTTAGTGTTCATGATGGCGATGCCGGGCAATGTCATGAGGACGTCTTCGCGCTTGAAATCTTTGAGCCACCAAGAGTCGAAGCTCATAATCAGCGTTTTTGTGCCGTCTTCGTTGATGGTCTCATAAGGTTTGTAGGGGGCGCCGGCATGACCATGCTTTTTAGCCGCTTCTTCGATGAGATGCTTTTGAATTTCGGGAAAACCATAGTCACTTGCTCGCTTAAAGTTGTCGCTATCATTCTTTTCCATTGGCAACTCCCTGAACAACTCTCTTTTCAATATAATTGCGCGATGATTACACGATGACAAGTTACCGCCAGGGCAATCGCCTCAAAATCCAAATACGTCGAATATCACAGCCGCCCAGCGGCAGCGACTAGGGCACAACTGCGCAAGCTATGGCTTTTGCCCATAAGATACGCTATCATTCCCTGCTAGGCTAGTGCAAGTCGTGGGAGCGGAAACAGCTTGTGAGCCTGCCCGAGCGCTTTCGCAACATGCAAAAGAATGGTGTTCTTCTCGCAGCGCCAAGCACATTGTGGCTGCTGATATTTTTTGTATTGCCGCTGGTCATCGTGCTGGTGGTCAGTTTCATGTCGCGTGGGCGCGGCGGCGTGGCAATCATGCCCTTCACCATCGAGCATTATCAGCGCGCCTTGGGCATCTTTTCCGTTATCCTGTGGCGCTCTATCGGATTAGCCGCTTTAACCACCCTTGTTTGCCTGGTGATAGGTTATCCGCTGGCATTTTTCATCAGCACGCGGCGCAACCGTCTCTTTCGGCAGGTTACGCTCTTCCTCGTCATCTTGCCATTTTGGACAAATTTCTTAATCCGAACTTTTGCCTGGCGCATCTTGTTGGGCGAAGAAGGCACAATAAACGGCTTCTTGCTGAGCTTGGGCTTCATCGACGAAGCACTAAAGATGCTGAATACCCAGTTCGCTGTTGTGGTGGGGCTGGTCTACGGCTTCTTGCCCTTTATGGTGCTGCCGATATACGCTTCGGTCGAGCGCTTCAACTTTCGCTATGTCGATGCCGCGCAGGACCTGGGCGCGAATGACTGGCGCGCCTTTGTACGCGTTGTCCTGCCCTTGACCCTGCCGGGCGTACTGGCTGGCTGCGCCTTGGTATTCATCCCATCGGTGGGCGCTTTTGTAACGCCCGACTTGCTCGGCGGCACCAAAGGCTTGATGATTGGCAACCTGATAAATAATCAGTTTGGCGGTTCCGGCAATATGCCTTTGGGCTCGGCGCTGTCAATCATCATGATGGCGGTTGTGATGCTGTCGCTTGTTGTCTATTTGCTGGCGAATCGCCGGGATCGAAGACCATAAGGTGTTGAGCGCGAACCAGCAACTTATCAACGAAGATGCCATGCGCCGCAACCGTTTTCTTCGCCGCCTGGGCCGGGTTGCATTGTGGCTCAATCCCGTTTTTGCATATTTTTTCTTGTGGGCACCGATTCTGGTACTGGTTCTGTTTTCATTTAACCAAAGCCGCTCCGTGTCTTCGTTTACCGGCTTCACCTTAAAATGGTACGCCAATATCCTGAACAACGTGATGGGCGCGGAATCGGCTTTTTCCACCGAGATCATGCTCAACGCCTTCCGCAACAGCCTCTTTGTCGGCAGCATCGCGACCGCAATCGCGACTGTGCTCGGCACGATGATTGCCCTAAGCATGGCGCGCGGCGCATATCCGGGCAAGCGGCTCTTGGACGCCCTGCTCTTCTTCCCAGTCGTCATCCCAGAAATCACCCAAGCCATATCTTTGGCGATCTTCTTCAAGGTCCTATTCGACTGGTTCGCGCTCATGAGCGGCGAGCGCGTCTTCCCCGGTTTCCATACTATTATCGCCGCCCATGTTACCTTTAATATATCCTACGTGGCGATTGTGGTGCGGGCGCGCCTGGCGGATATGAACCCGCAGCTGGAAGAAGCCGCCAGCGACCTGGGCGCAAACCCTTGGCAGACATTCTGGAATGTTACCTTCCCGCTGATATTGCCGGGCGTCATTGCTGGCGCGCTGCTGGCATTCACGCTTTCGCTTGATGATTTTGTCATCACCTTCTTTACCTCGGGTGTCGGCACGACGACCTTGCCCGTTTTTGTATACGGCTTGCTCAAATTGACGGTTACGCCAGAAGTCAACGCTATATCGACAATCATGATGGTCTTGAGTACGCTCTTTATTGGCATATCGCTTACAATACAGGGGCGTGTTGTTACCCGCGCCTGAATGATTCAACGCTGGCAATGCCGGGGCGCGTCCAGCCCCCGACTGCAAACATAATCGCTTAGAGGATTGGAGAAAAAAACCATGAAAAGAACGATACTCTTGCTGCTTGTACTGCTGCTCGCGCTGCCGGTGATTCATGCCGACGGCCATGAATACGAAGCCTGGACCTGCCCGGGTGGCTACGAGGGGCAGACGCTTAGCATCTTCAACTGGTCAACCTATATCGCCGAAGACACTGTGCCCAACTTTGAAGAAGCCTGCGGCGTCAGCGTGAATTACGACATTTATGAGAGCAATGAAGACATGCTGGCGCGCATCCGCCAGGGCAACCCGGGTTATGACCTGGTCGTGCCAAGTGGCGGCACCGTCCAGCGCATGGCGGAAGAGGGCTTGCTCATCCCGCTGGACCTGGACATGATTCCCAATATTGCCAACGTCATCCCCAGCTTCCTCAACCCTGCCTTCGACCCCGACAACAGCTACTCCCTGCCCTATCAATGGGGTACGCTGGGCATCGGCTATCGCACCGAGGCTTTCCCGGATGGCATTAACTCTTGGGAGCAAGTTTGGGATTATGACGGCAGCGTCGCTTGGATTGACGACCGCCAATCCATGTTTGGCATCGCGCTGACCATCTTGGGCTATGACCCCAATTCCACTGACCCGGGCGAGATTACTGAAGCGCGCGATTATCTCATCGAAAAAGGCGGCAACGTGGTGACGGTCGCCGGCGATGACGGCCAGGTCTTGCTGGAACGCGGCGAAGTCGATATCGCGGTTGAATACAGCGGCGACATTTCGCAGATAATGTGGGACTGCGAATGCGACGATTACGCCTATGCCATCCCACAAGAGGCTGGCAATGTCTGGTTCGACAACATGGCGATTCCCATTGACGCGCCCAATCCTGCACTGGCGATGGTCTTCATCGATTACATCCTCGATGCTAAGGTCGGTGCCGACCTGACCAATTACATCGCCTACGCCTCGCCCAACCAAGCATCAATCGACAGCGGCTTCATCGACGAGGAGATTTTGAATGACCCCAGCGTCTTCCCGCCAGCCGAACAGTTAGAGAACCTCTTCGCTATCATTGATGTCGGTGCCGAAGCGGAAACACTCTACAACAACGCCTGGGACGAACTGCTGATCTTCCTGGGTCAATAACTGGGTCAATAAGCGCCAGAACCATCATGGCGAGAGAAGCCTTGGGCGCTTCTCTCGCCTTTTCCCGCTAACAGGACCGGCACATGTCGACAACCGACGTAGAATTGATCGGCATCGTTAAAGAGTTCGATTCTGGCGGCGCGATCGTACGCGCGGTTGACCATGTTAGCGTACAGATTGCCGATGGCGAGTTTTTCGCGCTGCTTGGACCCAGTGGCTGCGGCAAAACCACGACCCTGCGCTTGATTGCCGGCTTCGAGCAGCCGACGCAGGGGCGCGTCCTCATCCGCGGCCGGGCAATGCAAGGCATCCCAGCCTATCATCGCCCGGTCAACACCGTCTTCCAAGATTACGCGCTCTTCCCGCATTTGACAGTCGAGCAGAACATCATGTTTGGCTTGCAAATGGAAGGCGTCGCCAAGAAAGACGCGCGCAAGCGCGCCGACGAAGCGCTGGAAATGGTGCGTTTGCCCAATGTTGGCAAGCGCAAGCCACAGCAGCTATCCGGCGGCCAGCAGCAGCGCGTGGCGCTGGCGCGCGCCTTGGTCAAGCAGCCGGCCGTCCTGCTGCTGGACGAACCGCTGGGCGCGCTTGATTTGAAACTGCGCAAGAATATGCAGTACGAGCTCAAGGCGCTGCAGCGCGATGTCGGCATCACCTTCATCTATGTTACCCACGACCAAGAAGAAGCCATCACCATGGCGGACCGCATCGCTGTAATGAACGAAGGCAAAATGCTGCAAGTGGGCAGCCCCCAAGAAATCTACGAGCGCCCGGGCACGCGCTTTGTGGCTGACTTTATCGGCGAGACCAACTTCATTCCAGCAACTCTGCTCGACCGCGCTGCCGCTGGTCTTGGCCGGGTGCGGCTGCCCACCGGCACTGTCATCAGCGCGGTATTATCCGCTGGGCTGGGGGAGACGAGCGGCGCGGTAACCTTGGCGCTGCGCCCCGAGCGCATCGGCATATCCAGGCAGCTGCACCCTGGCGATATGCAAGCTATCCCAGGCGGCGACATGACTGCCGTAGACGCCATCCTGCTTGACAGCCAGTACATTGGCACGGATACGCGCTACACCCTGCAAATCGCCGAAGATGTCAAACTGGTCGCGCGCCTGCAAAATACAGCCAGGCAAGACCGCGCCACGCTGGAAATCGGAGAGCCGGTGACAATCAGTTGGCACCAGTCCAGCGTTACCGTTCTCGACCAGTGAGTTTGGGCTTTGCGCCGCGACAAACCAGCGCTTTCTTTGTGGACTTCGTGTACTTTGTTTACTTTGTGTACCTCATGTTCTTCGCGCCTTTGTGGTCAATGATTTTTTCCTGCAATTGCCCCACCTTGCAATCTCGCATCAATCTCGCATCAATCCCGCATCAATCCTTCATTCACGCATATAGCAAGTAGCAAGCCCGCATATAGCAAGGCTTTGCGCTTGGTGTTAGACTTGAGGCAAATGAATCCTGCGCGTCTGGTTCCCGCTGATGAATGAAATTGCCTCCGTCAAAGTGCGTGATTGCGGCTGCGCTAGCTGCGGTTGCCAAAAGCCAGTAGACGCCAAAACCGGCTTTGAAGTATCCAGCGAGTTTCAGCGCTTCAATCAGAAGTACGATATGTTCAACCGAGCGGTTTGGGACGACAGCGTGCGCTCGGCTCGCTCGCAAAAGTTCTTCGCATCGTATTTCACCGACTTGGCGGAGTTCCGCAAGGTGGAGGGTTTCCAGCACCGCGACTATGCCCTGCGCAACGCCGCATGGTATATCGCGGATTTCACCTCCGACTTGTTGGAGCAATCCGAGGACCGCAAGGAAGGCTTCCTCGATAGCTACACCATGTTCCGCGAAGGCGCGACGCGCAAAATCGCTGGCAGCGCCGAAGAAAACACAGCCGAACTCAAGCGGGCTGGCAAGTTCCTGGGCGCGGACGCCATCGGCATTTGCGACTTTGATGAACGCTGGGTTTACACGCGCAATTACAGCCGCCAGCAGCTGACCGACAAAAATATGGACTTGCCGCCAGACCTGTCAAACGTGGTGGTCATCGTCAACGAAATGCACCACCAGACCATCCAAACCGTGCCATCGGCTTTGAGCGGTGCCGCCACCGTGCAAGGCTACAGCCGCGATATCATCGCTGTGCTGTCAATCACGCAATTCATTCGCAATCTTGGCTACCGCGCCATCGCCAGCCTGAATGACACGGCGCTGTCAATCCCGCTGGCGGTACAGGCGGGGCTGGGGCAATATGGCCGCCATGGCTTGCTCATCACGCCCGAATTTGGACCCAGGGTGCGCATCGCCAAGATTTTCACCGATTTGCCGCTTATCGCCGACGAGCCAATCGACTTTGGCGTTACCGAAACCTGCACAATCTGTCGGCGCTGCAGCGCGGCTTGCCCGGTCAAAGCCATCCAGTTCGACGAACCAGCCTTTATCAACGACAAAATATCGCACATCAAGGGCGTGCGAAAATGGACCATCGATGCCAAGAAGTGCTTCCAGTTTTGGGCGAATCAAGGCACGGATTGTTCGATATGTATCCGCGTCTGCCCCTACAACAAAGATTTCAAGCAGCCCTTTAATCGTTTATTGCGCTGGATGCTCAGCAATCGCTGGCGGCGTCTGGCGCTTTGGCTCGACAAAAAGCTCAAATATGGGCAGCGGCGCAAAGCGGGCTGGTGGTGGGCTCAGCCGAGCGCATAAATCAAGCGATTGCCTTCATGCCCCCTACATGCGAACGAACGATGAACGAGATAATTGTCAGCGCAAAATCGAATCTGCTGCATCAGCTGCGCGAGGCTTACATTAATGGGCATCGGACCGCGCTTTGGCGCGCCTGCTATAGGCTGGCGCAGGGCTATTGGACGCAAGAGCGCGCTGGAGACGCGCTGGAAAATCTGGCATTTATTTTGCGGCAAGATGCTTTGCCGACTGAATTGCGCGCTATGGCGGAAGAATTGATGGCGGAAATTGAAAGCCGAGTCTGCCCTCGCCTTGTCCTCGACGCGCGTGCCTTCGCGGCTGAAATGGACCTGCAAAGCATGGTGGAATATCTGCTTGATGACGGAATGAGTTAAGCCTGCCATTGGAAATTCCATTGGAATTGTCAATGCAACTTCCAATGAAACTGCCATTGAGACCGACACTGAAACTGTGATTGAAACTGTGATTGAAACTTCCAATGAAACAGATGCTATCCTGGTTTCATCATCCGCTGCTGCGCTGGACTACGGCGATTGCCTGGTCGATTTGGCTCACAATCTTGCTGCTGCAGCCGGAATCCGACCCCATTATCAATCTGGGCTTGCCCACAGGTCCGCAGACTTTCTTGCGCGAACTGTTTTTCACTTGCGTGCATTTGCTTGCATTCGCGCTAACTTGCGCGCTCTGGCAGTGGGCTTTGTCCGCTGTGATGGGACTGCGCGCCAGTATTGCCCTGGCTTGCATATTTGCAATCTGCCTGGGCGCAAGCACCGAGTACCTGCAAACGCTGTCGCCCGATCGTTACCCCTCCTGGATTGATCTCATCGCCAATTGCTATGGCGCGCTGCTGGCGGCTTGGTACATCTGGCGGCGGACAGCGGAACCGGGGCGGGACAAAGGCAAAACGGCACCGTCTTCTTGACTGCCGCCACTTGACAGCGGCGCGTTTGATGTAGATTGAGTCTAAGGCGAATCTCGTGATAAGATTGGGTATGTCTTGCATTGGGGGAGGGGCGAGGGACATGACGAAGCTGCGAAAGCTCAATCTGTTAGCGCTCAATCTGTTAGTGCTTGTCCTGTTGGCGCTTGTTGCAACGGTCGGCTCCATCGCCAGCGCGCAATCAGCCAATCCCGACATATACACCTACCTGAATGGCGATATTTGGAAGTACAGCCTGTATGCCAATACGGCTGCGCCAATCACCCAATCTGGCATTAATGGCGGTCCGGCGCTTTCGCCCGATGGCCGCTACATCGCCTTCCTGGAAACCGCGCCAGAATTTGTTGCCGACTTCAAAGCCGGGTTAGCCAGCCAGACGGCTGGCACGCCGCCCGCCGATATTTGGATATTGGATATCGCCAGCCAGCGCCTCAGCAATGTTGCCGACCAACGCGGCGCAAGCAGCGCCGGTTTCTTGCGTTCGCAGCCTGCTTGGGCACCCGACAGCCGCAAACTGGCATGGCTGCAAATCGACCCCATGGCGCAATCACTAGAAGCCGCTTCCCTGCTGGTCTATAGCCTCGACACCGGAGAGATTAGCAGCCTGGCTGGCGATGTTAATCTCGGCTACCAGGTAAACGCGATTCGCGTCCCCGCTTTGCGCTGGGGGGCGGGCGGCATCGCGCGCATGCTTTACATTTTCCTTTATGAGAATCCTAGCCCATTCTTGTTCTTGGAGGTACATAACCCGAACAATGGAACGCGCCGGCAATTCAACTTGGAATTGGCGGCGGACCAATCCAAGCTGGCAAGTGATTTCATCTGGGCAAAGCATCTGGGCCAAAGTGTGCTATTGCTGTGGATGGGGGATCATTGGGAAGCGCTGAACCCGCAGGATGGCTCGCGGTCGCGCCTGTCCGAAGCGCCGCGTCTGAAAAACCGCTTCGTCGCCGGTGCCATGGAGCTGATTCCCACGGCGGTCGCGGATGGGCGCGGCGGCTGGGCATTTCACTGGCGGGCTATGAGCGGCAGCCACCTATACGATACCGGTTACATCAGCCCAGACATCAACTTCAATCATCAGCCAGCGCTTTCGAGCGATGGCACACAGATGGCCTGGATCAATGGCCAAAGCCTGAATACCTGGCGATTGGGCATGTTGTCCGAGGCTAGCGCCTCCGCCAGCAATGCATCCGCAAACCATGCCTTCCCGATACCCGAACCAGTCAGCCTGGTGTGGGCACCGCTGGAGTGGGTCATCACAGGCGCGGCTGCCAGTGTCCAAAGCGCGCCAATTGCCGAGCCTCAGCCCAGCTTCTGCGCGCTGCAGCCGCAATTGAGCCCCGGCATGCAAGCTGTGCTCAGCCCGGGTCTGGCAAACCGAATGCGCGCGGCAGCCAGTTTGCAAGCCGAGGTTATCGGCACAGTCCAACCTGGTGAAGTCCTGACGATATTAGAAGGACCGGTCTGCGCAGGTGGATACAATTGGTATTATGCGCAAGGCGCTGGGCTTGCAGGCTGGACGGCTGAAGGCGTCGGCGGCGACTATTGGCTGCTCTACTATGTCGACTGCCCCAACAGCCCGCCAATCCGCTTGGGCAAGGGTATGATAGGCGCGGTCTCGGCCGGAGAAGCGAACCGCATCCGCAATGCTGCCGGGACTCAAGGCACTGCAATCCTGGGCAAGATGCCAGCTGGGGCACAATTCTTCATTACTGCTTATCCGACTTGTGACGCCGAAGGCAGACGCTGGTTTCCCATTCAATATAGCCAAGAATCTAGCCAAGGAAATAGTCAAATTCAAGGATGGACGGCCGCGGGACAGGGGTCCGATTACTGGATTGAGCCGGCGCTAGAGCAAGCGGCTGGCTAATTTGCCCGATTCGGCAGCGGTCAGGTCGCTGCTTATTTAGGCTTATAATCTGGATTCTCCCAGACGATGAGCGTCGCCCAATTGTCCGAAGCGCTGTCTTCTATGTAGTTTGCCAGCATGCCGCGCACGACGAAACCTCTGCCAAGCTGGAACGACAGTGTGCTATCGCGCAGTTCGCCGGCTACGACGCGGTCCACATATTGCTGCGCCGATAAGCTGGACTTGTAACCGACATAATCGGGAATCAAGCCACCGGCGACGATGCCCTTGCGGTTGAGCGCTCGCGCGATTGCCATGCGCGCCGCGTACAATTTGGAACCGATGCCGCGCCTGCGAAAATGCGGATGCACGCTGATGTCGCTGCCATAATACCAATCGCCTTGGTCGTCGTGATGGCTGTAGCTGCCGCCCGCGATAATGTCCTGATAACTGTGCTGCGCATCAGCAAAATCGAAGTCAATCAGAAATCCCGAACCCAAGCCCACCACGCGTTCACCGGCTAGCGCCACAAAATTGCCTTCGGGGAAGAGGCGGCAATGGTTGAGAAAATCCGCCTCGTTCATCAATTCTTCCGCGCCGAGCGTCGGGAAGCAATCGCGCTGCAGTTGCGCTAGCGCTTTGGCATAGATGGGTTTTATCGTGTCAATTCGTATCGAGTTGGCGGGCATTTGCTCGAGCCTTTTTCCATTTTGAAGCACGAGCAAGTGTAGGCTTGCGCCCGCGCCATCGTCAACGTTATATGTTTGCGTATCCGGGGCATTTTCTACCGCGCAATGGACTGATTGGACTGCAATGGACATAGGATTCTGCTGTCATTTTACTTAGGATAGGTTTGAAGCATAGGTTTGCAATCGAATCAAAAAAGCGAGGCATCGACATGGCAACAAATGGATACAAGCAAAACGGCAGCGAGACTGGCAGCGACAAAGTCAAGCGCGGCTTGGCGCAGATGCTCAAGGGCGGCGTCATCATGGACGTCGTCACACCAGAACAAGCCCGCATCGCCGAAGACGCCGGCGCTTGCGCGGTTATGGCATTGGAGCGCGTGCCAGCCGATATTCGCGCCCAAGGCGGCGTCGCGCGCATGAGCGACCCCGATATGATTGAAGGCATCATTGCTGCCGTCAGCATTCCGGTCATGGCAAAAGCCCGCATCGGACACTTCGTCGAAGCGCAAATCCTGGAAGCGCTGGGCGTGGATTACATCGACGAGAGCGAAGTGCTTACCCCAGCCGACGACGAACACCACATCAACAAATGGCAATTCACCGTGCCCTTCGTTTGTGGCTGCCGCAACCTGGGCGAAGCGCTGCGGCGGATCAACGAAGGCGCTGCCATGATGCGCACAAAAGGCGAAGCAGGCACCGGTGATGTCGTCGAAGCGGTACGGCACGCGCGCTCGGTCAATGGCGCGATTCGCCGCCTTCGCTGCATGAATGAAGACGAACTGTACAGCTTTGCCAAGGACATGCGCGCGCCCTTCCATCTGGTCAAAGAAACAGCCGAGCTCGGGCGGCTGCCGGTGGTCAATTTCGCGGCGGGCGGGGTTGCCACGCCAGCCGACGCCGCGCTTATGATGCAGCTCGGCCTTGATGGCGTTTTTGTTGGCAGCGGCATCTTCAAGAGCGGCAATCCAGCAAAACGCGCCAAAGCCATCGTGCAAGCCGTTACCCATTTCCAAGACGCCAAAATACTCGCGGGTGTCAGCCGCAACCTCGGCGAGGCGATGGTCGGCATCAACGTAAGTCCCGATGAAGTTATCCTGGGCAAACGCGGCTGGTAAGGCGCATCCGCGCCACGAGGCTTTCCGCAAACCAGTAAAGAGACAAGGCGCGCCCCTGTCTTGGCAATTTGGCAGGGGCGCGGTCATGTTGGTTGTCGTTATCGCAGTGCCATATCACAGCCGCTCGGCGGCGGCGCGACCCGGTTTATATTATAAGCGGTCGCGAAGCTATTGGCACGAGAACACAAGTAGAACCAAGTTAATGATGCAAAATTTGCGAAACATCCCAACTTCATTGTCAAGCCACCCTTCCTTGATGATTCGGGGAAGGGCTGGGGATGGGGTAGAAAAGCGGCGCAATCGCGGCTGCCATGCCCGACTCCGTATGGAGGTTAATTCTGATGGAGGTCAATTCTGATGGAGGTCAATTCTGATGGAGGTCGATGTCTGATGGAGGTCGATGTCTGATGAATAACCAGCATCGTTTTGACAAACTCTACGCGATCATGCGCGCAGCTGGGCTGGACATCGTCGCGCTCATCCCAGGACCGAATCATCGCTATCTTTTCGACGCCATACATTATGTGCTGGAACGCCCAATTGTCATTTTCTTGGCGCAAGAGTCCGAGCCGATTGCCGTCATCCCCGAACTGGAGATTGCGCTTTTCGAGCGACATGCGCGACAAGCGCGCTTATTTGCCTATACCGACGCGCAAGGCTACCAAAGCGCCTTCCGCGCCGCGCTGCGCTGGCTGGACGCGCCCGGCAAGACCATCGGCGTCGAGGGCTTGTTCATGCGCTTTTTTGAAGGCGAAGCCATCCGCAGCGCCGCGCCAGCAGCAAGGCTGGTGGACGCCTCCCATGCGCTGGCGGAACTGCGCATGATAAAGGACGCCGGGGAAATCGCCGCCTTGCGCCGCGCCATCAAAATCTCCGAGGCTGCCCTGCGCGCCACGCTTGACGAGGCGCGCGCGGGCTTGAGCGAGATTGAACTTGCCGAAATCTTGGAAAATCACATGCGAGCGATGGGTGGCGAGGGACTGTCATTTGATACCATCTTGCATGCTGGCGGCAATACTGCCCTGCCGCATTGCGGTCCGCTGGACTATCGCATGCGCCGCGGCGACCCGCTCTTATTTGATTTTGGCGCGACCTACGGCGGATACTGCGCCGATATCACGCGCACGGTCTTCCTGGGCGGGGTCAGCGCCGCGCAGCGCGAATTCTATGCAGTTGCGCAAGCCGCAAATGAAGCCGGCCGGCAAGCCGCGAAGCCGGGCGCAACAGCCGAAGCGGTTGATTTGGCGGCGCGGCAAGTTTTCATCGCGGCTGGTCATGAAGCGCTGCTGCGGCATCGCACGGGCCATGGGCTGGGCTTGCAAGCGCACGAAGCGCCGACCATCGTCGCCGGCAACCAGCGCCTGCTAGAGCCGGGCATGGTCTTCACAATCGAGCCGGGCATCTATCGCATGGGCGAAATCGGAGTGCGCATAGAGGATGACGTGCTCATCACAGAAGCAGGCAGCGAGAGCTTGACCACTTTTCCGCGCGACCTATTGGTGATTTGAGAGGAATCGCATAGCCCGCAGCCAGAACAATTCCCACCTGCGAGCAAAGTCAGCATACAAGACAATTTTGTATCCAATTTAATTTGCAGATTTTGATGCAAATTATTTGCATTATGAATAATAAAGTGTTAAGTTCAGTAGAAATGCGGATTCGCCAGTATAATAATGGCGAATTGAGCAAAAAAAATTTTCCTTTGAAAAAATTTTGCGCAGTGATGGCAATTGAAGGCAAGTGAGAAATCGTCTTATTCACCGTTAACGAGGAGGTGATGCCCAAGACAATGAGAAGCAGTTCCATGCCCAGTTTCAGATACTATTCTTACAGGAGGTAACATGAGCGCAGCAAAGAAAATGAGTCGCCGCGACCTGCTTAAATTGGCAGCCGCAGGCGGTACCGGGCTGGTTATGTCCGGTTTGCCAGTGCGCGTGATTGCGCAGGATATGGTAACAATCAAAGTGCAGACGGCTGGTCTTGATGACAATTCCTTGCAGCCAGTCGCCGATATTCAGATGGCGCGCAACCCCAACGTGAATGTTGAATGGGTCGTGCTGACCGGCATTGACCACGAAGAAGTCGCCTCCAAGATTCTGGCGCTCGTGGCCGCGGGCGAGTCGATTGATGTGGGTTATGCCGCGACCGAGGCTTGCCAGCTATTCGCCGGTCAAGGTTTGGCGGCACCGCTTGACGAACGCATCACCAGCGACCCCGACCAGGACTTCTGGACCGATTTCTTCTCGGATGTTCACCCCTCATTGACCGAAGCCATGATGTACGAGGGCAGCTTGTACGAGCCGCCGCGCGACTTCAATGCCGCCAACATGTACTTCAATACCAATGTGCTGGCGGAGAACGGCTTTGATGTGCCCGGGGAAGATTGGACGAAGGACGACTTTATCGAAATCGCCCGCGGTACCACCAAGAAAAACGACGCCGGCAATACCGAAGTCTTCGGTTATGCTTGGACGAACCGTCTTTGGGGCAGCTGGATGCCTTGGATCTTTGTCGCTGGCGGCAACCTCTATACCGAGGAACGCGCGCCCGGCGGCAGTTGGGTCTGGGATGGCTATTACGAGGGTGATATGGCGGCTGATGGACGCGGTGGCGGCTTCCGCTGGCGCGAGCCGATAGCCAATTCGTCGGAAGTTGTCGAGGCGCTGGAACTGGTCGTTGACTTGTGGCAAGAAGGCGTTACGCCCGATATCGCCATGGGCACGGGGCAGACGCTGACCGGCTTTTATTCGACCGGCTTGCTCTGCATGACGCCGGCTGGCGGCTTCTGGGCTGGCAGGCTTGGCAACGAGGGCATGGCAAAGGGCGACTTTGATGTGCAGTATTGGCCCAACTGGCGCAACCAAAAGCATCAGTTTGGCACCGGCGGTCACTGGCTGAGCACCACCTCGACCGCGCCCGACGAAGCATGGGATTTCATGAAGATTGAAGTCAGCCGCGAGGGGTTCGAGAGCAGCATTTTCTTCAATCCGGTCATCATCACCACGCCGTCGCGCCGCTCCTACAGCCAGAAGGACGCCTTCGAGTCGACGGGTCCCGCCAACAGCGACGTCTTCTATGGCACGCTGGATGATCATCCATCCACGTCGCCCATCCCGGCACCGCCTTGGTCCAACCCCATGACTACCATCTTCACCACCTATACCGGTTTCGCCATGTCCGGCGAGATGGGTCCGCAGCAAGCGCTTGACGAAATGCAAGCCGAGCTGGAATCGCTGACCAACCGTCAGCCGCAATACTACGGCGACGACTAAGCATCAGCATAGTTGAGAGCCAATTCGCCACAGGATTGGCTCTCTTGCTGCAGCCCGATTCGAGGACCTAACATGTCTGCACAACCTTCATCTAGCAGCGCTATTGGCGGCATTGGCGGCATATACCATTGGCTCTTCCAAGACACTATGGAAGGGCTGCGGCGCAGGCGCGCTGTGCTCGGCTATCTCTTCCTGCTGCCGACTTTGCTCGGCATCTTCATTTTCACGGCTGGTCCCATCTTTGTTTCCTTTGGACTCAGCCTCTATCGCTGGAATATCTTCAAACCGCCCGATTTTATCGCGCTGGAAAACTTCGAACGATTGCTGGCGGATAGGCGCGTCATTGTTGGATTGAGCAATACGCTTAAATTCACCGTATTAGCCGTTGCCAGCCAGGTTTCCTTGGGCTTAATTCTGGCTTTGGCGGTGCATCGCGTTAACCGCATCTGGCTGCGCTATTATTTCCGCACCGCGTATTTTTTGCCGCTTTTGATGTCCGGCGCATCCGTCGCTGTATTCATGGGATATATCTTCCACAAGGAATTTGGTCCCCTGAACTATTATTTGACTTTGCTGGGCTTGCCACAAATCCCCTGGCTGACCAATTCCGACCTGGTGATGATTTCCATCGCCATCATCTCCGCCTGGCGCAACCTGGGCTTCACTTTCTTGATCTTCCTGGGCGGCTTGGCGAATCTCTCGCAAGAAGTGCTGGACGCCGCCGATGTCGATGGCGCGCAGGGATTCCGCCGCTTGTGGTCGATTGTCATCCCCTTGCTCAGCCCACAGATTCTCTTTGCCACCGTAACGGGCGTCATCGGCGCGCTGCAAGTCTTCGATGAACCCTATATCATGACCCGCGGCGGACCGGGCAACGCCAGCCGCACCCTGGTGATGGTGATGTACGAACATGCCTTCAAAGACATCGAATTCGGCTACGGCTCCGCAATCGCCATTGTCGTATTTCTCATGATTCTTGCGATGTCGGCGGTGCAGATGTGGCTCTGGCGCAGTCGCGTTTTCTATCAGTAGCCTTCAGTAGCCTTCATTTGAATAATATCGCATGCAATAGGAATTGGAATAAACTTGGCAGGGGAACATAGATGGCGAGCAATGTAAGCAGAATACCTGGAGACATATCGGCGGGCGAACATCGGCGGCAAATCTTAGCAAACCAACTGAGCCGCTGGATACCGCTATTCATCCTCACCGTCATGAGCGTCGTCATCCTCGCGCCGATAATGTGGACGATTTCGACCTCGCTGCGCTCCGGCGTCGACTCCTTTACCGTGCCGCCAAAATGGCTGCCAACGGACCTGGCATTCGAAAACTATGTTAAGGTATTTGAGACGGTGCCCTTCGCCCGCCAAATCCTCAACAGCGCCATCATCACCTGGGGCACGGTGCTGGGCCAATTAATCACAGCGGCGCTGGCTGGTTACGCCTTCGCCCGGCTCGAGTTCAAAGGGCGCGATTTGCTCTTCTGGATCGTGCTGGCCACGATGATGATTCCGATTCAAGCCACCGTGATTCCCGTCTTCATCCTGATACGCAACTTGGGCTTGTACGATACCTACTGGTCGCTGATTCTGCCGGCGACGCCGACGGCTTTTGGCGCATTTTTGCTGCGTCAGTATTATATGACCATCCCAATTGAGCTCGAAGAATCAGCGCTCATCGACGGCGCTAATCAATGGCAGCTATTCCGCCGCATCTATCTTCCGCTCGTGAAACCGGGCTTGGCGGTTCTGGCGATACTCAGCTTTAACTTCCACTGGAACGAATTCTTCCGCCCGTTGATTTTCTTGCAGCACGAGAATTACCCCATCACCATCGGCATCTTTCAGCTTCAGGGTTATATGATGACCGGCAGCATCTCGGTGGTGCTTGCGGGCGTGGTTGTTTCGCTCATCCCCGTCATCATCATATTTCTCATCGGGCAGCGCTATTTGATTGAAGGCATTATGCGCGGCGCGATTAAAGGCTAGTGATGGCAAGCGCGCGTCGAATCCATGAACGCAGCATGGCGGATTGCTTGGCGAATTTTGCTTTGCTGCGTCGCCCAATCAAGCGCAGCCCTTGCCTCTGGATGCTGGCATGAGCGAAAAAACGCCCTTTCACTCTCGCAAAACATACCGACCGGGCTTGGTCTTCCAACCCCATACGCAGGCGAACATTAAGCGCGGCATTGATACCCTGGTATCCGCGATACGCCCGACGCTTGGTCCGACCGCGCGAACAGTCGCCGTTAGCTCTTTGATTGAAAATAAAACGACGCCCGAAGTGTTGGATGATGGCGGCATCATCGCCCGCCGCGTCATCGAGTTGCAGCGGCGCGACGCCGATGTCGGCGCGATGCTGGCGCGCGCCCTGATTTGCCGCCAGAACGAGCGCATGGGCGACGGTGCCGCGACGACGGCGGTGCTGCTGCAAGCGATTTACAACGGCGGCTTGCATTATCTGGCAGCTGGCGGCAATGCCATGCGCCTGCGGCATCACCTGGAAAGCGCTTTGAAAATCGCGCTGGGCGCGTTGGACAAGCAGACCTACTTTGTCACGGGCAAGCGCAGCTTGGCGCACGTTGCGGAATCAATCTGCCATGACGCCGAGCTAGCAAAATTGCTGGGGGAGATCTTCGACATCATCGGCGCTTATGGCCGGCTGGACATTCGGAAAGATCACAGCCGTGTCTTGCGGCGCGAATACATCGAAGGCATGGCTTGGGACAGCGGCTTGTTTTCGCGCGATATGATCCTCAACCAAAGTGCCTTGCAAACGGTATACGAAGAACCGACTTTGGCATTGGTCGATTCTAAGGTCAATGACCCGCGGCACATCATGCCGATGCTGGAAATCGCCGTCGAGCGCAGAATCGAAAAGCTGATTCTGGTCGCCGCCGACCTCTCTGCCGAAGCGATGGCTGGCTTAATGATGGCAAACGGCAAACTCAAGAACTTCCAGGTCATGGCGGTAAGGGGACCTGGCGCGAACGCCGATGAGCGCGCGGCGGCATTCGAAGACCTTGCCATCGCGACTGGCGCAAAAACCTTGGTAGAGGCGGCTGGATACAGCCTGAAAGACCTGACTTTTGACCATTTCGGGCGGGCGCGGCGTGGCTGGGCGAGCGCGCATAATTTTGGCATCATCGGCGGCAAGGGCGATCCGCGGGCGCTGCGGCAACATATCCGGCGCATGCAAGACTGGCTGCAACGCAGCGACGACCCGCAAATGCGCGCAGCGCTGCAAAAGCGCATAGGTCGGCTGATGGGTGGCTCGGCAACTTTGTGGGTCGGCGGGGCGTCCAAAATCGAGATTGATGAACAAAAAACTTTGGCGGAAAAAACCGCCAGCGCCATGCGCGCCGCGGTCAGCGATGGCGTTTTGCCGGGCGGCGGCATGGCTTTATTGAACTGCCGCAGCGCCTTGCAAGGCAAATCACAAAACGGTGCCGACCCCGACGAACGCGCCGCGCATCGCATCCTATTTGATGCCCTGGCGGAACCGGCGCGCGCCATATATGAAAATGCCGGCTATGAACCGGGTGCGGTCTTGGCGCGGCTCGCGGATGCGGACAATGGCTGCGGCTTTGACGTCCTGCGCGGGGCGCTCGCCGACGGCGGCCTACTGATTGACAGCGCCGCTGTGACGAAATCCGCCTTGCGCAACGCGGCGCTCACAGCCGGCATGATGCTGACCATCGACGTCATGGTTCATCACCAGAGCCCGGAAATCGCGCGCCAACCCGGGTAAGCATACAATTCATCATTGGTTATTATATTTTTCATCCCAGCCGCCAAGCGGCTGCGGTGATTGCTCTAGTGAATAGGAACATAGAAATCAGATTCACATGCCTAACATGAAACGACAATGACAGATGCTTGGAAATGAATTAAGCCTGGCATTCACAGAAGCCGACGCAACAGTCTATGCCTTGGCGGCTTCGCCGGGCTATGCCGAAGACGGAATCTGCTACGCCGCGACATCGGGCGGTTTGTATCGCTCGGCTGACGGCGGCAGCGCCTGGGAGCTGCTGCGCATCAGTGAGGAGACAGGTACGCAACCTGGCGCGCAATTGGCGGCGACGGCGGTTGCGCTGTCGCCGGACCGCAGCGTCTTTGCCGCCGTCAAGGGTGGCATCTTGCGCTCCAGCGACGGCGGCGACACTTGGTTCGCGGCCAAGTTCCCCGCGCCGCCGCCGCTATTCACATCGCTGGCAATCTCCCCGAACTTTGCCCAAGATGGGCTGATGTTGGCCGGCAGCATGGAAGATGGCTTATTCTCTTCGACCAATCGCGGCGTCAATTGGCAACCCTGGAATTTCGGCTTGTTCGACTTGAGCCTGCTGTGCCTGGCAGCCTCGCCAAATTTGCATGTTGACGAGACCATCTTCGCCGGTACAGAAACGGGATTATACGTCAGCGGCAACGGCGGGCGCGCTTGGCGCGAAAGTCGCTTCCCAAGCGACTGCGCGCCGATATTGAGCCTGGCATATATGACAGCGCCGCCTAGCGCCTTCTTGCTGCCCGATTGCGGCGGCAAGGATGAAACCATGCTCTTGGCTGGGACAGAAGAGCATGGTCTTTTTGTCCTTGATTACGATGATTACGATGGCGCGGGCTGGCGGCGCATCGCGCCGGACGCGCTGCCGGGAGCGGTAAATCAATTGCAGGTGCTGAACAAGAACGATGGCGGCGCAGAGATTTACGCGCTCATCGAAGACGGCGTATTGATTTCCCGCGATGCCGGCGGAAGCTGGCAATATCTTGTTCAGACAGAAGCGCCGCCTAGCGCCTTCTTGCTGCCCGAAAGCGGTGGCAATACCCTGTTTCTTGCATTGACTGGCATAGGGATTCTAAAATACGAATTGTAGATAGACACGCCCAGGCATAAGAATATGCAGCCACCACAGCCACCACAGAAGGAGCGCTTTCGTGACAGCCAGAACATTTTCCGTCGCTATTGGTCGCTTCAAGTGCGTCTCGATAAGCGACGGCATGCAGCCGATTGGCGCTGAATTGCTGCCAACTTTTTTTGCCGGCTCGACAAAAGAAGGATTGGCCCTGGCTTTCAAGGCGCATGGCATCGCGCCAGATTATTACGAGTTGCAGTGCAATTGTCTCTTGATTGACACCGGCGACAGCCGCATCTTGATTGACAGCGGCGGCGGACCATTCTTTGACCCGCACCTGGGCTTGTTGCCGGCGGGGTTGGCAAGCGCGGGGTATGCGCCCAGCGATATTGACATCGTCCTGCTCACGCATGGGCATCGCGATCACATCTGCGGCGGCGTCGCCCAAGACAATTCCATGCTCTTCCCCAATGCCAAACATGTCATGGTCCGCGGCGAATGGGAATACTGGGTCAACCTAGACGATGCCGCAATCGCAAAGATGGCGCATGCCCAAGACATCCGCTTCGCCCGTCATTGCCTCAAAACTATCAGCTGTCAACTGGAATTGATTGATGCGGGGGATGAGATTGCGCCCGGCATCCGAACGCTTGCCACGCCCGGTCATACGCGCAATCACATTTCCGTCGAGGCGACATCGGGCCCTAGCTCGCTTATTTGCGTCGCGGATACAATGGACCTGCCTATTCATATCGAAAACAGCAATTGGCATCCCGCTTGGGATGAATTGCCGGCAATCGGCATCGCAACACGCCGCAAGCTGTTAAGACGCGCCAGCCAGCGGAACACGCTCATCCATGGCTTCCATTTTCCATTCCCGGGCTTTGGTGCTGTACACGCGCATACGGACGGTTGGCGCTATAAACCTTACTCGGGATAGCAGCCGAGGCGCGAGCTTGCGGAAGGAGTAGGCGCATGGAAGACCGCGCGCTGAGGTTAAAAGACAGGGTGGCAATCATCACCGGCGGCGCTTCGGGCATCGGCCGCGCGACGGCGATGCGCTTCGCCAGTGAAGGCGCATGCGTCGTCATTGCCGATGTCGATGCCGCGGGCGGGGCGGAATGCGCCGAGGAAATCCGCGCCGCAGGCAGCGAGGCGCGCTTTGTAGAAGCCGATATCAGCCAGGAAGACGACCTGATTAGGACGATTGACTGTGCCGTAACAGCTTACGGCGGGCTGGACATCCTGCATAACAACGCATTCTGGGCGCGGGGCGCGACAGCGCTGACAGCGACCGCTGATGACTGGCAGCGGACAATTGATGTTACGCTGCGCCCGGTGTGGCTGGCGAGCAAACTAGCGATTCCGCACCTAATGAACAGCAAGGCTGGGGTCATCCTGAATACAGCCTCTGTGCATAGCATTGTCGGTTTGACCGGCAGCATCGCTTATCAAGCGGCAAAAGGCGGCGTCCTGTCTTTGACGCGTGCGCTATCGCTGGAGCTGGCGCCACAAATCCGCGTCATTGCGATTCTGCCCGGGACTATCAATACGCCCGCAAACAAAAATGTACCGGCGGAAGTGCATGAAGCCTTCCTGCAAAAGGTGCCACTGGCGCGGCGCGGACAGCCAGAAGAAATCGCCAGCGTTGCCGCCTTCCTGGCTTCGGACGACGCCAGCTATATCACGGGTACGGGAATTGTTGTCGACGGCGGTTATACGACGCAATAATCGCGCGATTATAATCTATGCGGAAAGAGAGAAATTGTGAAATCAAAAAATATGCCCGATTACACATCGGCTGTCCCTCATTATCACTTCGCCGAGGACTTAGCCGCGCAAGAAGCGCAATTGCGCGCCAATCCCCTGCTCAAGCGCTTTGAGGAATCGCGGGCGACGCTCGCCGCCGACCGCCATCGGCCGCTTTATCACTACGTCAATCCGGAAAGTACCTTGAACGACCCCAATGGACTATGTTTTTGGCAGGGCCGCTGGCATTTGTTCTACCAAGCCTATCCGCCCGAAGACAGCCGTCAGCATTGGGGGCATGCCGTCAGCGACGACTTGATCCACTGGCGCGACCTGCCCTACGCCATCTATCCCCATCCGGAAGAATGCTGCTATTCGGGAACCACGCTGGTCGAGGACGATCGTGTCATCGCCATGTATCACGGGACCAAAATCGGCAATATGGTCGCCACCGCTTCGGACGCGCTCTTGCTTAATTGGGAAAAAGTGGGGGACGGCGCTGTCATCCCCATGGCAAAAGCCGGCGAAGCGCCCCTGCCCTATACCGTTTTCGACCCCTGTATCTGGAAGAAAGACGGCTTTTATTACGCCCTGTCCGGCGGCACCTTGCCCAATGGACCCGACCGCAAGCAAATCCGCGCCAACTTTCTATTTCGCTCGGCCGATTTGGAACATTGGGATTACCTGCATCCTTTTGTAGAGATGGACCAATACACGGTGGTCGGCGACGATGGCGCTTGCCCCTATTTCTGGCCCATCGGCGCCGACAAGCATATCCTGCTCATCTACAGCCACATGACCGGCGGGCAGTACCTGCTGGGCGACTATGACACTGCGCGCGACAAATTCGTCGTTAGCGACGGCGGCTTGTTCAATTTTGGGCCTTCGACGCCATCAGGAGTGCACGCGCCCTCAGCCGCGCCAGATGGCGAAGGCGGCGTCATCGTCATTTTTAACATGAACCAGGGCATGCCGACCCGTGGCTGGAACCAGATAATGACCCTGCCGCGCCGCCTCACGCTGGACGAAGACAAGCGCTTGCTCATGCAGCCCGCAGGCGGTATCGAGGCGCTGCGCCATGATCACCGGCAGCTGGGTCCCATCAGCCTGCCAGCCAACCAGGAAATCATATTGGAGCAGATTCAAGGCAATGCGCTGGAAGTGTCGCTGGAGCTGCAGCCCGCCGACGCGCCCATGTTTGAATTGACTGTCTTGCGCTCGCCCGAGCGAGAAGAATATACGCGCATCGCCTTTTATAAACAGCGCGGGAATCGTTATCGTCAGCGGCTTTCCAAAACAGCGGCAATGAACGCCAGTTCAGCCGCCATGCAAAAGCTGCCACAGCGTCACGAAAGCATCATCACCCTCGATACATCGCACTCGTCGACCCACCCAGAGGCGCTGTCGCGCGCGCCGGAATCCGCGCCCGTGTATATCGCGCCCGACGAGCCGCTGCAGCTGCGCGTCTTTATCGACCGCAGCGTAGTCGAGGTATTTGTGAATGGCAGGCAATGCGTGGCGGCGCGGGTCTACCCAGAGCGCGAGGACAGCCTCGGTCTTTCGCTGCGCTCGCAGGGCGTCGCGACGACGGTAACGAGGCTGGACGCGTGGCAAATGCGCAGTATTTGGGATTAGTCGGCAGGGCAATTGCAGTAAATATTATTCAGCACATAGACAAGGTGGGGCGCCCACGATTTTGCGCCCAACTTCATGGGCGAGCCACGGGACTCTGTTGAAATACTCGATTTCCCCCACCACGGACCCGTTCGCCATCTCTATGGCGAGGGGGGCCGGGGTCACGTAGACATAGACCTTCGGGATGGGGGTGTTTTTCAACAACGTCCACGGGCTCGCCCCTACGATTCGTCAGTTATGGATTTTGATGTGATTGCCCTGAAATGCTTGCAAGGTCGAATACTGCCGCACTCATTTATGCACTATAATGCGCTATAATGCGAAATGTTCGCATCGTCTGTTAATTTGAGCGAGTTCAGCTCCCGCGCAGGAGGAAAATAATGTGCAAGTGTATTAGGCTCTTCCCTTCTAATAGCCTACAAATAACCTCGCCCCCCCCCCCCCCCGAATATATGTTCTAATTTCAGCAATCTTGTCCTTTGCCTAATCGCGCTCGCCACAATTTTCGGCGCGCCCAGACCCGCCCAAGCCCAAGCGCCGGTTGTCAGCAATTTTCGCGTATTCGAATTGAGCGCCGACAGCATCGTCCTCGCCCATGATGCTGTGGCTGGCACTACCGCTTGGGAATTACAACGACAAAGTCGGACGAATTCCTCATCATGGATTAGTGTTGGGTTTACTGTATCGACAAGTTCCGCAACGACAAAGCTAACGTTAAGCAGCAATGAACGGACTGCTGTGTATGCTGCGGGGCGAACGACAAATTATCGATATCGGTTATATGTGAATAATCAATTTACTCCACGCGCGTTCTTGTCCCTGCATATTCCGCCGGCTGCGCCCACGAGCTTGAGCGCCACTGCCGCGCAAACCAGCCTCACGCTCAGCTGGACCAATCCCAGCAGCGACAGCGCAGTCAGCGCCGAAGTGCAGATCCGCCCAGCTAGCGGCAGCTGGCCCCAAGCCTGGACAGCCGCCGACAGCGCCACCAGCCACAGCTTCAGCGGCTTGACCGCCGATACCAATTATGAGATGCGCGTCCGCGCCAGCAACTCCGCCACCGACCCTGGTCCCGCCGCTTCGCTCAGCAAGCGCACTTTGGCTGCGTCGTCGACGCCTACTCCGACGCCGACCTCTACGCCTATGCTGACCTCTACACCGACGCCGACCTCTACGCCTATGCCGACATCGACGCCTATGCCGACCTCCACACCGACGCCGATCTCTACGCCTATGCCGACATCTACGCCTATGCAGCCGTCTACACCTGTGCCGACGTCCACACCTATACCGACAACCTCCGCGCCGACGTCCACATCTATACCGGCAACCTCCGCGCCGCCGAATGTCAACCCGCCGCAAAATACGCAAGATTCGCAAGATTCACATAAGAACAGCCAATCCAGCGGCTCCAGCCCCCGGCCGGCAACAGCGGTGCCAGCAAGTCAAGCAAGTCCAGTGGCGCAGGTCTTCCCCCAAACCTTGCACAACTTGCCGCCGGGTATCGAGGTCAAGAACTGGGTCGAGGGCGCGCAGGGCCAACGCGTTGACGCCCAGGGAGTCGGCAATCAAGCCATCATCGACCAAGGCTTGCTGGATGCGATTGACCTGTGGGGTTACATCACGCCGGGCATCGAGGTCTGCTTCGCGCAGCATGGGCGGATGATGCTGCTGGACGCCGCTTATTCGCCGCGCCAGCCAATGCCGCTGGCTGCCTATCAGCGCGCCGGCATGACCTGCGCAACCATCGACCGCGCCGGCACCGTCGTCCTGCTGCGAAGCGCCGTTCCGCTGCCAGAAGAGCCAGAAGAACCAATGCAAATGCCCGACCATGACGCGGTACCGCAGTTGCCCAACTGCATGGTGCAGCTGAACTACGAGTTGAACTTCCGCGACGCGCCCGCCGGGCAGCTTATCATCCAAGTCTTGCCGGCTCAGATCCTGCTGACCGCTTTCAGCTATCATGAGGGCTGGTTCAATGTCGACTATTACGGCCAGCGGGGATGGGTCAGCGCCGATTATGTACAAGCGTATGGCGACTGCGGCTGGAATTAGCTCGGCATCATCAAATGGCGGCAAGTCGCCCGAGCCGGACGTCTTGCCGCCATATCGCTTGCAGGCCATCGCGTTCTTGATTGAGCGAGTGCTTGTGTTTCACCACTATCCTATTCCCCGCTAATGCCTGACGAGGGGGGGTAAACCGAGTATTTCAACAAGGTCCCAAGGCGCGCCGCTGCAATTCGTCAGTTATGGATTTTGATGCGATTGCCCTACCCTGATTAGCTGTCGAGATAGTCGCGGAAACCCTCCAACTTGCGGAAGATAATGCGGTTCGAGTCGTGATAGCGGATTGCGCCGCGATAGGCAGCCCGCACTAGATAGATGATATCAGGTCCATCAAACTGCCAATCGACATACTGAAATCCTGTCAGGCGCATCGAGTCTTGCGCGGACAATCCGCTATCGTCCGTCATCAGGGTCTTGACCAGCCGCCAGTTGCGCAAATCACGCGAAACGCTAAGCGACAAGATATTGCGCTGCCGCGTCCATTGCGAATTGCTAACCTTGTTGACCAAAGCGAGATAAGTGCCTGATTGCGCATCGTAGCGAATAGTGAACTTGGTGCCACCACCCGGGAAATCGATGAAGCCGGTCGCCGGGTCAAATGAAATGGCTTTGCCGCCGTCCTCAATTTTTACAATCACAGCTTTATTGACCATCGGGCTGGCGTTAAGGCGCAAGATATTCCAAAGTTCGCCGTCGGGGGTCGCCACCACATTGCCTTCCAGCCAGCAGGGGCGTTCCAGCAGCTGCCAATGCGCCGGTGCCCAAGCGGGATTAAAGGGAATCTTGTTGCTGATTGTCCAATTCGCGGCATCAAGCAAGTTGGCATCGGCAGGCGCGGAAATCACGCAAGAGTGGAAGCTCGGTCCATGAACTGGCGGATTGGCGTCTTCGAAGGCTTTGTACAGCCGCCCCCGGTACGCCAGCACGGGCACCGGCGCGCAATGATAATTGGGCGCGTCGCGATAGGCACCGCCGCGAAAGAGCAATCCCGACGCGGCATCGGCGGGGTGCGTCCAAGTGAAGCCGCCGTCATCGCTGCGCCGAATCACGATTGAGCCGTATTGCTGCGACACGCCGAGGATGTATAAATGGCCGCGGTGGCTAAACAAGCTGCTCCAATAGCAGTTCATGATGTGCGTAACATTGTCCCAGGTCACACCATCGTCTTCCGAGCGGTAGACGCTGGTCAGGCTTTCTTCCGCCTCGTGATTCTTGGGGCAGCCCTTCAAGCCAAAATAATCGTGCGTGGCCACCAGCGCGCCATCCGCCAGGCGCAGGATGCTGGGGCTGCCCAGGTAGCTTAAGGTTCGTTCGGGCTGATATTTTACTTCGCGCCAGACCATGTTAATTCGCCTTCACACTCTTAAAGTACGCTAAAGTAAATCGCGGAAATGCTTCAAACGGCGGAATATGATCTGGTTCGAATCGTGGAAGTTGCGCGTGCCGCGATACGCTGTACGCACGACATATATCAAGTCGCTGCCATCAAACTGCCAATCGACATATTGGAAACCGGTCAACAAAATCGACGCAGCTGGCTCTAAGCCGGTGTCATCAAACATGAGCGTTTTGACGATGCGCCAATTCCAGAGGTCCTCGGATACACTTAATGACAGCGTATTGCGCTGGCGCATGGGGTGCTTGCCGCGATGACCCTGTGCTTTCAGATCGCCCTCAGCCAACCGACGCAAGGTATCGACATCCGCTAAGTTGTTCACCAATGACAGGTACATGCCCGTTTGCGGGTCGCGGCGGATGGTGAATTTGGCTTTGCTGCCGGGGAAATTGACATAACCGCTATCGGCATCAAATGAAATCCTTTTCCCCTCGTCTTCGATTTTCAGGCGCGTCGCCACTTCTTCCACGATTGAGCCAGCTTCGTAGGTCATGATATTCCAGAGTTGGCCGTCGGGCGCGACCACGACATTGCCTTCCCGCCAGCCCGGCGCTTCCGCCTCTGCGGCGTCCCATTCGCTTGGCAGCCAAGCGGGATCAAATAGCATCTTGTTGCTCATGGTCCAATTGGCGGCATCCAGCAAGTCGGCATCGGCAGGCGCGGAGATGACACTGGCTTGGAAGCCCCTGCCCCAAACCATGGGGTTGCAATCTTCAAAGGCGCGGTACAGCCGCCCCTCGTGACAGACTACCGGCACCGGCGCGCAATGATAGTTGGGCGGCACGCGATGATAGCCGCCTTTGAAGAGCAGCCCGCTGCGCTCATCGGCGGGGTGCGTCCAGGTGAAGCCGCCATCGTCGCTGCGGCGAATCACGATTGAGCCGTATTGCTGTGATGTGCCTAGGATGTAAAGCGCGCCATCATGCAGGAACAAGCCGCTCCAATAGCAGTTCATGATGTGGGTGATATTGACCCAGGTCTCGCCATCATCTTCCGAACGGTAGATGCTGGTTAGGCTTTCTTCGCCCTCGTGGTTTTTTGGGCAGCCTTTTAATCCAAAATAATCATGCGAGACCAGCAAAGCGCCGTCTGGCAGGCGCAGCACACTTGGGCTGCCGAGGTAACTGAGCGCCCGTTCCGGATGATATTTGACTTGTGACCATTTCATTGCCCGCTCTTTCTGGCTTGACAGACTCTTCCGCCCCGCCTCAATCAAATTGAAAATAAGAAAATGAAAAAAAGAAATGAAGCCCGCGCCACCAGCGCGGACTCCATGAAAAACTTAGCCTTTATTCACTGACGAACCACTGGTCGGAGTGGCCGCTTTCGAGGTGGCTGATGTAGACGACGCCTTCGACTGGCGTAAAGTTATGCAGTCGGTTGGAACGGATGAAGACTTCGGGTGCCTCGCCAACTGTGCCAAAATGGTAGATGTTTTCGACCGTATTGGCGACCAACTGCGTACCCAGCTCCAGGTAACGTTCCGAGCCAATTTCGGTCAGTTGCCATTCGTCGACCATGCGCATCTGCTCTTGCTGATACTCGGGCGGTTCTTCGCCTTCAGCGCCATCGCTGAGCCACCACTGCCGCCAAGCCAAACCACCGCCGACAGGCGTGGAATCAATGCCATAGGGCGGGCGCAGCCAGATTGGGCGCTGATACAGGTCCTTTTCGGATACGACATCGGCGAACCATACCGATGCGTGCACTTCGTTAGCGAGCAAGGCTTGCTTGAAGGCTTCGCGCGTGCTGGGGTTGATTTCGACATCGACGCCGACGTCTTCCCAGTATTCCGCGACCAATTCGGACATTGGGATGCGGTTGATGGCGTCCCATAGCACGATTGACAGCTTCTCGCCATCCGGACGCATGCGCACGCCGTCATCGCCCATGCTCAATCCCATCTCATCGAGCAGCGCATTGGCTTGATCGGGGTCATAGTCGGCATAGTGTCCGCCCATCCAGTCTTCATAGAATACCGACGCCGATGAAACGCCCCAAGCCCGCGGCACCGCTTGCCCGAAGAAGAGCACGTCGTTAATCTCGGAGCGGTTGATGGCAAGCGACAATGCCTGGCGGAAGCGCAGGTCATTGAAAATCTCGTTCAAGACCGGGTCACCAACCGTGATATTCAGTTGGTATTTGCTCATCGCGCCTTGGTCGGCGGGCCACAAGATGGTCGTATAATCGCCATCCGCCTCGCCCGCTTTCAAGACCGGCAGGTCGCTGACTTCGAGGTTGTAGAAGCCGTAGTCAATTGCGCCAGCTTGAACGTTGAGGATGACCACTTCTGGTTCCCCGAGCAGCATGCGCACCTGGCCATCGATATAAGGCAGTTGATTGCCTTCGGTGTCAACTTTCCAATAGTAGGGGTTGCGCACATAGAATTTGTTGCCAAATTCATCCACTTGGTCGAGCTTCCAAGGCTTGACCACCGGCAGATTCGGGTCGAAGTCGCTCTGCCCGGTCTGTCCGTTCATGTGGAATTGGAATGCGCCAGCCCAGCTGTCATACCCTTCGGACTCGGCTAAGGCGGCCGCGTCTTCATTGTAATCGGCATGCCACTGCTGCAGGTAATGGCGCGGTGCCAGCGGGAAACCTTGACTGCTGCGGGCTACCACAATCGGAAACGCCGGATTGGGCAAGCCAGCGGTAAAGGTAACCGTGTAGTCGTCAACTTTTTCAATCACCATTGCCATGCCACCGGGCGAGAGCGCCCCGGGCATATTTGGCAAGTCTTCGTGCAGCATGATGTCTTCGTACCAGAACATGACATCATCGGCGGTAACAGGCGCGCCGTCGCTCCACTTCATGCCGCGGCGCAGCGTGACCGTCGCCGTAGTCAAATCCTCGGACAATTCCACACTCTTGGCAACTTCTGGGAAGACAACCTCCCAATTGGTCGAGAAACCAGTCAGGTGCTGGTCCCAGGCGGTGAAGCCGGTATTGCCGAAGGATGTCGGATTGGTCGCGTTAAAGGTGATTTCGCCACCATAAGTTCCGATTGACTCGCGTGGCTGCACGACCAGAATATCGCCGCGCTCGGGCAGGCGTTCTTCGACGGGCGGCAAATCGCCGGCGGCGACCTTGTCCGCCAACATGGGCGCTTCGTTAAACATGGCGATGCTATTGCCGGCCATTTCGTATTCATCCAGCGACCAAACGCGTAAATTGTCCGCTGACGAGAATCCGCCGTCTTGCGCGACCGCCGGGAAGGACAAGAGCCCCACCAGGGCAATCATCAAGACGAGCCAGGATACTTTCACTTGCTTGCTAAACATTTGCTAATTCCTCCCTATCAATCGATGGACTTTGAAATGTAGATTTGGTCTATTTGAATCGAGCTGCCTCCTTTTTTGCTAGTTTCCCTCACCTGTCAGGCAGCGCGCGCATAAGCCCGCTGCGCTGTTAGGATCCTAATCCAGCAAGTTCAAGCGCCTCATCTGCTTGGCGATGCTATGCAAAATGCGCTGGTCATAATCCGTCAGCCTTGCTTCGCTAACGCGGCTAACAGTATTCATAAGGAATCCTTCTTGGCGGCGATAAAATTTGGCGGAAATCGGATAATGATGATGAATCGTGGGGTCCGCCATGCGCAGCAATGCTTGCGTGTTTTCGGCTTGCGCGCTGTTATAGCGCTGGCAGAGCCAAACCAGCGGCTCGGGATAGAAGTTGGCGGCGATGCCGCAATATCCCGCCGCGCCCATTTTCAGCGAGTCGAGCAAAGTTGTGGCGTCAGCATTGTAGACACGCAGGTTTGCGCCAGCCGCCGCTGCGATTTTGGCGCGCAGTTGGCTCATTGACCTTGAAGTTTCTTTGAGCAGATTGAAGCGCCCGGTCGATGCCGCCCAAGCAAGCAAGTCGGCCGCAACGAGTCGATGATAGGGCTGGGGACATTCGTAGAGCGCCAGCGGAATATCGCCCGTTGCCTCCAAGAGCTGCGCTACATTGCCGCGCCAGACCGCGTCATCGTCGTCTTGCCGCGCCATCATGCTGGCAATGACGACCACTTGCGCGACGCCGGTATCAGCCATTTGCCGGACAAAGCGCGCTTGCTCGGCGACCGCGCCATCAAATGTGCCGCTGGCGACGACAGGCACACGGCCGGCGGCTCGTTCCACAACGCGCGCCGCCAGGCGCAGTCGTTCATCGGCAGAAAGCGCGAACATCTCGCTCGACTGCCCGACAGCGAAAAGCCCAGCCACACCCGACTCGATATACCAGTCGGTAAGCCGGTCGACGCCGTGCCAGTCAATGCTCATATCCATCTTTAGCGGCGTTATCATGGCGGGGAAAACGCCATGGGGTGATGTCCGATTTGACATGCGGCTAGTCCTAAGCGTCAATGATGAACAAAATGCGCCGATTTTGGCACCAATAGCGACGGCGTAGCTGGCACATAACCCATGCGCCGAGAAATCTCTTGCGCAACATAGAGCAAATCCGCCGCCAAATCATTTGCGCCAGCTTGAATAATGCGCTCGTCAGCACCAGACAAACTGCAGCCGCCGATAGCTTCGCCAGCGGCATTGCGGATGACCGCGCCCAGACAGTAGGTGCCCAACTCGTGCTCCTCGCGGTCGATGGCATAGCCGCGCTGACGAGAAGCCTCAAGTTCCCTGTGCAAGTCCTCGCTGTTGATAAGCGTTGTATGGGTGAAGCGCCGCATGCCGGTGCGCGCTAGGATTTCATCGACGCGCTCGGGCGGCAGCGATGCCAGGATAGACTTGCCGTTTGCCGTGCAATGCAGGTGGACTTGCTCGCCGACTGCCGTGCGCGCCATCAAACGCTTCGACGATTCCACCGCGTAGATGTACAAGATAAAACTGCCATCGAAATAAGTAAGATATACCGACTCTTTGGCGATCTCCGCCAATTCGCGCAATAAGGGCGCGGCGCGGTCGCGCAGTTCCGCATTGACCCGAACGGCTTGAGTCAAACTGACAATCGCTGTGCCCAGGGCATAAGAATCGTCTTCCAATTTCTCGATGAATCCGCGTGACATCAAGGTCGCGAGCAAATTGTGCGTCGTGCTTTTGGGCATGGGCAGGCGTTCGCTAATCTGCGCCAGCGTCAGGCAGGGTTCCTCGCTGCTGAAGACGGTCATAATGTCGATGGCTTTGAGGACGGACTGAATCATAGCGCCACCCCTTCCAGCGCGAGTTCTTCCGCGAAATGGCAGGAAACAAAATGCCCGGGCAAGACTTCGCGCAATTCTGGGCTTTCTTGCTTGCACTTGTCTTGGGCATATTTGCAGCGGGGATGGAAATAGCAGCCGCTGGGCGGATTAGCTGGATTGGCGACTTCGCCGCTCAGGATGATTTGCGCTTCTTGCAAGCGGGGGTCGGGCTTGGGCACAGCCGAAAGCAGCGCTTCGGTATAGGGATGCTGCGGGCGCAAATAGAGCGCCTCGGTCTCCGCTAGTTCGATGATTTTGCCGACATACATGACAGCGACGCGATCGGCAATATGTTCGACGACGCTTAAATCGTGGGCGATAAAGAGATAGGTTAAGCCCAGCTTCTCTTGCAAGTCTTGCAAGAGGTTGAGAATTTGCGCTTGTATCGACACATCCAGCGCCGAAACGGGTTCGTCGGCGACAATCAAGTTGGGATTGGTAGCAAGCGCGCGCGCGATGCCGATGCGCTGACGCTGCCCGCCGCTGAAGGCATTTGGGTAGCGATTAAGATGCCCCGTGTTCAAGCCGACCAGCGCCGCCAATTCCTTGACCTGGGATTCCAATGCCTTGCCGCGCGCGCCCTGCGCCCACAGCGGCTCGCCGATGATATCAAGCACGGTCATGCGCGGCGAAAGCGACGAAAAAGGGTCTTGAAAGACCAGCTGCATTTCCTTGCGCAAGGCGCGCAGTTGCTTTTTGTCAAGCTGAGTAATATCAACGCTTTCATGCTCATGCGTGCGCAAGATGACTTCGCCCGAAGTCGCGTCAATCGCGCGCAGGATGCAGCGTCCGAGCGTCGTCTTGCCACAGCCGGATTCGCCAACCAAGCCTAGTACCTCGCCCTTGGCGATGTCGAAGCTGACATCGTCAACTGCTTTGACATAACCGACAGTGCGCCGCAGCAAGCCTTTTTCAATCGGGAAGTATTTCTTGAGCGCCTTGACTTGCAGGATTACATCATGGCTGTGCATAAGCCTGCCCTTCAAGCTCTAGTGTGCCTGCCGCTGCCGTCACTTCGGGATAGACATAACAAGCGGCGGCGTGCTCGGGCGCGACTTCTACCAATGGCGGATCGACGCTATCGCAGAAGCCGGGAATCGCCACTGAACAGCGCGGGAAAAAACCGCAGCCGGGCGGACGGTTAATCGGCACCGGCACCGCGCCTTGAATCGACTCCAAGCGCCGGCGGGATTTCTTGCCAATCTTTGGAATTGACTTTATCAGCGCCGATGTGTAGGGGTGTTTGGCTTGATAAAAGAGGCTGTCGACATCGGTAAATTCGACGATTTTGCCCAAATACATCACCGCGACATGCTGAACCATGCGCGCAATCACGCCCAAATCATGCGTGATGTAGAGGATGGACATGCCAAATTCGTCCTGCAAATCCCGCATCAACTGCAGCACCTGCGCCTGTACCGTTACATCAAGCGCCGTTGTGGGTTCATCGGCAATTAACAGCGACGGCTCGCATGACAATGCCATGGCGATCATCGCCCGCTGCCGCATCCCGCCAGAAAGCTGATGCGGGTGTTCATTCATGCGCTGGGCCGGGTTCGACATGCCGACGCGCCCAAGCAAGTCGATGGCGATTTTGCGCGCTTCCTTGCGGTCCTGCGCGCGATGCACGCGGATGGCTTCGGTTATCTGGTTGCCGATGGTATGCAAAGGCGAGAACGAGGTCATCGGCTCTTGGAAGATCATCGCGATTTCTCCGCCGCGAATGGCGCGGATGCGCTCGCCGTGGGCATCCAGTTGCGCGATATCAACTGCTTCGCCATCTTGGGGATGGTAGATGACTTTCCCGGAGGTTTCGGCGAAGTTTGGTGCCAGGCGCATGATTGAGCGCACAGCCATGCTCTTGCCACAGCCGGATTCCCCCACCAAGCCGATTGTCTCGCCACGGCGAATCGTGAAACTGATGCCGTCCACAGCCTTTAACAAGCCCTCTTCCAGGGGCAGGTGCGTCTTCAGGTCTTGGACTTCCAGCAGCACGTCGTTCATCAAATGCCTAAATATGCTTGTAGGGGTCGGCGGCGTCGCGCAAGCCGTCGCCCAAAAAATTGAAAGCGATGACGATGATGACCACCAGCCCGCCCGGCAGCAGCAGCCAGGGATTGATGGTTACCGTCTGGACATTCTGCGAGTCTTGCAAGAGCGTGCCCAAGCTCACCGCCGGCGGCTGTATGCCCAGCCCCAAAAAGCTAAGCGCGGTCTCGCCTAAAATCATGTGCGGGATTGCCAAGGTCAGATGCACAATCAAATAGCTGAGGAAGCCGGGCAGCAGGTGGCGCGTGATGATGGCGCGCTCGCTCAAGCCCGACAATTTCGCCGCCAGCACATAGTCTTCTTCGCGCAGGCTAATTAGCTTGCCACGCACGACCCTCGCCAAGCCGGTCCAGCCAACAATCGCCAAAACCAGCGAAATGCCAAAATAGACCTGGATTGGCGTCCACTGTGGCGGCACCCAAGCCGCCAAAGCCATCCAAAGCGGCAAAGTCGGCAGCGATTGCAAGAACTCTATCAGGCGTTGAATCAACATGTCGATGCCGCCGCCATAATATCCCGACAGCCCGCCAAAAAACAAACCCAGCGCGAAGCCAACAGCCAGCCCCATCAAGCCGACAAAAAGCGATGTGCGCGCGCCCAGCAGCATCCTGCTGAATAGATCGCGCCCCAAGCCATCGGTGCCCGACGGGAAATAAACGCCCGGTTCGGCGACGCCAAATAGGTGAATGTCGGTATCAATAAAGCCCAATAGGCGATAAGGCTCGCCTTGGACAAAAAATTGCAAGAAGTATTTTTCGCTGCTGTCTTCTACATAGGCGCGCTGAAAGGTATTCAAGTCCAGTTCGCTGGTCATCTTGTAGACAAAGGGACGTAGATTAAAGATACCGTTTTCGTCGATGAAGCGCAGCGGCGTGGGCGGCGCGTAAAGATAATCGGTATAGCGCTTAAAGGGTCCATAGGGCGCGAAGAACTCGGCGAAGATCGCCAAAATATAAAACAGCACCAGGAAGACCAAGCAGAAATATGCGACGCGATGGCGCTTGAACTTGCGCCAAATTAATTGCCGCTGCGAGAGAATCTCGTAGCTCAGTTCATCCGCGGGCGGCAGCTGGGCAATGGCCGACACTGTAGACATCAGTTGGCTCTCTCGTAGCGGATGCGCGGATCCAACCACATGAGCAGCAAATCCGACAGGAATACGCCCAACACAGTCAAAACGCTCAACATCAGCAGCATACTGGCTGCGGCATAGGTGTCTTGGGCGATAAGCGCCCGCAGCAGCAAAGGCCCGGTTGTCGGCAAGCCCAGCACAATTGAAACGATTGCCGAGCCAGAAACGATCTGCGGCAGCAAACTGCCTATGCCACTGACGATGGGATTAAAAGCTATGCGCAGCGGGTATTTCATGATGAGGTAGCGCTCGCGCAGTCCCTTAGAGCGGGCGGTCAGCACATATTGTTTTTGGAACTCATCGAGCAATTGGGCGCGCAGAATGCGGATTAAACTGGCGGTGCCGGCCGTGCCAACGACAATCACCGGGACCGGCAAATGCGTCAACATATCCCAGAACTTTGCCAGGCTCCAGGGTTCGCGCAAGTATTCTGGCGAGAATAATCCGCCCGGCGTCACGCCGAATACCCGCAGCATGATTATCATAAATACCAGGGCAATCAAGAAGTTCGGCGTTGCCAAGCCAATCAAACCGATGAACGAGAAAAAATAGTCGCCGATTGAGTATTGATTGATGGCTGAATACAGCGCAATCGGCACAGAGACCACGTAGACAAAGATGATCGAGGCGATGGAGATGGTCATCGTCAGGAAAAGACGTTCCTCAATCAGGGGCCATACTGGCTGCCCCCACTCAAAGGACTGCCCAAAATCGCCCTTGGTTATCAGCGGCAGCACCCAGCGGAAATACTGCTCGTGCATGGGCAGGTCCAAGCCATAACGCACTTTGAGGAATTCGAGTTCTGCCTGGTCGACGATATCGCCCGAGGCTTCCAACTCGGAGGCGTAATTGACAATCCAACTGCCGGGCGGCAAATTAATGATATAGAAGGACAAGATGGAAACCAAGAACAAGACAATCGCCATATAAAGCAGGCGGCGCAGCAAATAATTCAACATTGCGCGCTCCCTTGACTTCGGAGCAATGCGATATTACCGTATCGCGACAGAATAAAATCCGCTTCCATCATGTAGAATGCCATCCAACAAAGTGAAACAGCGTTCAGAATATAACATGCCGCTCATGCCTTGTCAAATTTGCCGCGCTTGCCCTGAGCATAAGCCCGGGGCAAGCGCAGCAAAATCCATACCTGTCGAATTACTCATCAAACTTATGAATTAGGCGACATTCGACACATAGGGTGATCTTGCCCCGTATCAACAGGGAAGGGTGACTCGGCGATGAGATAGGTAGATAGTGCGCCATAATTAGCGCATTTGGAGAAAAAATCTCGTGTTCGGCGAACGCGCTCCCCCTCCCTGACTCGTCGGCCGGGGGGTGGGGTAGACTTGGCAATTCGCGCGACGTTCATAGGTGTCCGCTCCTCAGCGAATCATCAAGGAAGGGTGGCTCGACAATGAAGTTGGAATGTTTCGCAAATTTTGCATCGTTAACTTGGTTCAACTTTTGCGCGAATGTGGTGATAATCGTTCGCGCCGCCGCGGATGCCGCGCCTGTTGCATTTTGCCACGCGCTCGGATAAGCTCGGTTCACCAGTCAATTCAACTCACGAAAGACAAAATGTTGTGGCGATGAAGACGGTATACGACCTCGAGACGCCTAGCGTCTTGATTGACCTCGATAAAATGGAGCGCAACATCGCAGCCATGCAAAAACGCTGCGACGAGCTTGGTATTCAGTTCCGTCCGCATATCAAAACGCATAAAATCCCCGATATCGCTCTGCGCCAACTGGCAGCCGGCGCAGTCGGCATCGCCTGTCAAAAGGTCAGCGAAGCGGAAGTCTTCGCGGATGCCGGCATACGGGATATCCAGATTCCCTACAATATCGTTGGCGCAGCCAAGACAAGACGCCTGGCGCAATTGGCACAGCGCGCCGATGTTACCGTCACGGTGGATAACCAAGTTGCGCTGGATGGCATCGCCGCAGCCATGCAAGCGGCTGGCGCGACAATCGGCGTGATGGTGGAGCTGGTCTCGCTCAATCTGCGCACGGGCGCGACGCCGCAGCAAGCGCTGGACATGGCGAAGCGCATCGTCGCGGCGGACAATCTGCGCTTTGCCGGGGTGATGATTTATCCCGCCGACGCCGCGATTCGACCGCGCCTGCGGGAAACCTTAACAATGCTGGAAGCGGCGGGAATCGAGGTGGCGACTGTTAGCGGCGGCGGCAGTGGCGCGATATTGGAGTCACACTTGGTTCCAGAGCTGACCGAAATGCGCGTCGGCACTTATGTCTTCTGGGATTGGGGCAGCGTCGCCAGCGGCATGACAAGTTTCGACAACTGCGCCATGCGCGTCAGCTGCACAGTGGTCAGCGCCAACGAGCCGACGCGCGTGATTCTCGATGGCGGCAGCAAGACCATCCATTCGGAGACCGTGGACGACTGCTTTGGCTACATCACCGAGTACCCCGACGCGCGCATCTACAAGGTCAACGAAGAACATGGCTACGTCGATTTCAGCGAATGCGGCAGTCAGCCGCAAGTTGGCGATATCCTGCATATCATCCCCGTGCATACCTGCGTCGTCAGCAACCTGCACAAGCAACTTTATGGACTGCGCGGCGACCAGATTGAAGTCGTCTGGGATGTGGCTGCACGTGGCTTGGTCTGGTAATCACTTCGATTAATACTATATCCGGCATGTATACCGGCATGTATAAAGGAATCAACCGATGTTAATCATTGACGCGCATCTTGACCTGTCTTGGAACGCCCTGGGCTGGAACCGCAACCTGCTCGATTCGGTCTATACCATTCGCGTTGAAGAAGTGCGCATGCCCGGCAAGGGGCGCGCGCAAAACACAGTCGCCCTGCCAGAGATGCGGCGCGGGCGCGTCGCCGTCAGCTTCGCCACCATGCTGGCGCGCTCCACCGGCGTCGCCGTGCAGCACCTGGACTTTGCCTCGCAAGCTCAAGCCTATGGCATCGCGCAGGGGCAGCTCGCCTACTATCGCGCCTTGGAGCGCGAGGGCCATGTCCGCATCCTGGTCGACCAAGCGGGATTGACGGCGCATATCCGGGAATGGGAAAGCTGGGAGCGAGATGACGGCGACAGCGACAAGGCGCCGCCGCTGGGCTTTGTGCTCAGCATGGAAGGCGCAGACCCTATCCGCGACCCAAGCCAACTTCAAGCGTGGTGGGAAGCCGGGCTGCGCCTGCTGGGACCCACTCACTATGGCAGGGGGCGCTATGCTGGCGGCACTGGCACGGAAATGGGCTTGACGGAGCTCGGCAAAGCCCTGCTGCCAGAGATGGCGCGCCTAGGCATGCTGCTCGATATGACGCATTTTTCCGATACCGCGTTTTGGGAAGCCGCGCGTATCTACGATGGCATGGCGCTTGCCAGCCACAACAACTGCCGAGCGCTGGTGCCACACCAGCGTCAATTTAGCGACGAACAACTCAAACTGATTATCGAGCGCGATGGCGTCATCGGCGCGGCGCTTGACATCTGGATGCTGAAACCGGGTTTCCTGCGCGGCGACAGCAATCAAGACGTATTCTTAGCGCATGTCATCGACCATATCGACCATGTCTGTCAATTGGCTGGGAACAGCCGCCACGCCGCCATTGGGACCGACCTGGACGGCGGCTTCGGCCGCGAGCAATCCCCCTGCGATTTTGACACCATCGCCGATTTGCAGCGCCTGCCAGCCATGCTGAGCGCGCGCGGATACAGCGAGGGTGATATCAAAAACATCATGTATCAAAACTGGCAGCGCTTCTTGAGCGCGGCTTGGGGCTGAGAAACATGGCATTCGACCACTCGGGTCAAATCAGAAGCGGTCGCATCTGACGCAGCGCCCGCTCTAGCAGGTCGAGCTCGACGGCAAAACACAGGCGCAGGTAGCCTTCGCCCTGGGGACCAAAGGCAGCGCCTGGGGCTAAGCCGACGCCAGCCCGACGCAAAATATCCAGCGCGAAAGAATAACTGTCGCGCATGCCCTCGACGGTGAAAAAAGCGTAAAATGCGGCTTGCGGCGGCGGCAAGCTGACGCGCGGCAAGCCGGCAAAGGCAGCAAGCAGCAGGTCCAGCGCCGCCCGATAGCGCGCTGTGGAGGCGCGGACAAAGTCTTCGCCTTCTTTTATGGCGGTGATGCCTGCAATCTGCGTGGGCGAGAATATGCACGAGAAATTGTACTCGCTCACCATTTCCACCGCTCTTATCAGCGCGGGCGGCGCGGTAATCCAGCCCAAGCGCCAGCCCGTCATCGCCCAAGATTTTGAAAAGCTGTTGATGATGAAGTATTTGTCTTCTGCTGTTACCTTGTCGATGAAGCTCGGCGCAAAAGCGCGGTCATAGACGATGCGGTTGTAGACTTCATCGGCGATTAGCCAGATGTCGCGCTCGCGGCAGAAATCCAGAATTGCGCGCTGTTCATCGTCCTCGAGCATCCAGCCCGTTGGATTGTTGGGCGAATTGACCAATATGGCGCGGGTATTGGCGCTGCAAGCGGCGAAGAGCTCATCCAAATCAAGCTGCCATTTGCCGGGCGCGGGCTTTAAGGCGACGCGCTCTATCCGCGCGCCGAGTATGCGGGCGGCTGATGGCAAATTGGGCCAGACTGGCGAGGGAATCACCACGCTATCCCCTTCCGCCACAACGCACTGCAAGACAATCGACAATGCGGTCATGCCAGAGGGCGTCACGGCGATATTATCGAGGCTGAGCTCGCTGCCGTACAAGCCGTTGCTATAGCTTGCCAGCGCCGCGCGCAATTCGGCGATGCCCAAGTTGGGCTGATAAAAGGTCTGCCCCTCGTCAATCGCGTCTTTTGCCGCTTGCCGGATGAATTGCGGCGTCGGCTTGTCGGGCTCGCCAAACCACAGGGGGATGACATCGGTTTTGCCGATGGCGGCATTGGCGACTTTGCGAATCAAGCTGGGCTGCAGCGCATGCACGGACGGGCGTGAAGCGCGTATAGGAGTGCTCAAGCCTACTCTCCTTCTTGTTTGTAAATTGCCACAGCAGCCACAATGATGATGCCTTGGATCAATCCCTGAATGAATTGGTTGACGCCAAGCATGACCAGCAGGTTGGCGGTCAAGCCCAGCAGCAGCACACCGCCAAGGACGCCGACCACGCTGGCGCGCCCGCCGAAGAGACTGGTGCCGCCAATAATCACAGCGGTGATAGACTGCAATTCAATGCCGTCGCCGATGGCGGGATCGCCGACGCCCATGCGCGAAAGCCAAAGCAAGCCGGTTATGGATGCCGTGACTGAGCATATCACATAGACGCCGCTATGTGGGCAGACATCACAGTCGCTTATAGCATAAATCATTAGGCACCGTGAATATATAGATTGTTCCCGTCTTACGTACAAGACACTAAGTCACACGAATGATTCCAGCATCGATCTTTATTTCCCGAACAACATTGCTTTCGACAAGAATATTTGCATACACCGGTGGGGAGGACAGGTCTGTTATCTGTGTAAGATACCCAATCTGATGTGCGACATTCTTCCACGTATGGATCTGGCGTATTGGTTGGGGGGCTGTCAGTCGCTGTCGCAGGCGGTATTCTTGTTGGAATTTGCGTATCCGACGGTTTCGGTTCTGGTGTAGATGTTTTCCTCTTTGGTTCCTTCGTCTTAGGAATTTTTGTAGGAATTGCAGTTGGCGGAATCGGCGTTGCCGTCGGTGGAATCATTGTTGGTGTAAATGTATAGGAAGGCGTGAACGTCGGTGTATATGTTGATGTCGGTGGAATAGGCGTCGGAGTCAACGTATAGGTGGGAGTGAACGTTGGCGTGTCAGTTGGGATAGGTGTGTCAGTCGGTGTATAAGTGGGTGTGAAAGTTGGCGTATATGTCGGCGTATCCGTTGGCGTAGCCGTCGGATGCAGCGTAAACGGCAATGCGCGGCTCCATTCACCTTCCTCTTCACAAGTTACGCCATCCCCCAAAGCTTGTACCTGAACTTCATAACGCACGCCAACTTGCAGTTCCGCAAACTGATATGCTCTGTGGTCAGCCGACAATCTCGTAGCCAACCAGTCATTGCCCGCCAGTCTCCAGCGCAAACGATAGCCTGCCGCATTTTCTACCGCGTCCCAAGCCACGGTTGTCTCCGCAATGGCTATGAGATTCTCCGGCCTCGACAACTCGCATAATGGCACGGGCGTATCAGTCGCGGTAGGCGATGGTGTATCGGTTGGCGGTGGCGTATACGTTGGGGTGTTGGTGGGTATGTCCGTTGGCGTAAAAGTCGCTGTGTTCGTTGGCGTATCAGTAGGCGTATTGCTGGGTCTGTCCGTAGCTGTGAAAGTTGCTATGTTCGTTGGCGTGTCAGTAGGCGCGTCAGTTGCTGTGTTTGTTGGCCTGTCAGTCGGTGGTGCGGTTTCCGTAGCTGTAGGTTCAACAGTCGCTCCCGGCATCAGATTAAGCGTGACGCTCCAATCGCCTAGCAATTGATAGACGACCTCATCTCCTATCGTCCGCACCCGCACTCTGTAAACCAATCCAGCTTGCAGATTCTCGAATGTATACTGCGTTTGTGGCGGATCGATCCGCTTCAATATGCGATCGGCATTCGGCGGATCCAACCGAACGCGATAGCGGCTTGCGCCTTCGACGGCATCCCAGGCGACCGTATTGCCCGAAAGCACACGGAAGTTTTCCGGTGGCGGCAATTTTCTAAGCCTTGCTTGAGTGGCAGTTGCTGTATCAATCACAGTGGGCGGCGGGCTGACCGTCTCTGTTGGCGAGTTGGTGGCTACGTTCGTCGGTCTTGTCGTCGGAATGGCTGTACTCGTCGCTTTTGGCGTGTTGGTAGCGGGATATGTCGCCGATGGCGTTTCGGTAGTTGTGTGCGTCGCCGTCGGCGTATAGGTGGCTGTGTATGTCGGTCTCAGTGTCGAGCTGGCGGGACTCGTCGCCGTTGGCGCGATAGTGGGCGTCGCTGACGGCCTGCTGGTGGCTGTGTATGTCGGACTTTCCGTCGGGGTGTTGGTAATTGCATGCGTCGCGGTTGGCGCGTCGGTAGCGGCAATGGGAAGCGAAATTCGGATGAACCTAGACCACCGCCCTTGCGATTCGTAAATCCGCCCATCGCCCAAAGCGCTCACTAACACGGCGTATTCTACGCCTAGCCGCAAGTTGATGAAGGTGTATTCGGTTTTCGGCGCGTCGACTGTAATTAGATGTTGCGCGCCGTCGCCAGATAAGAGCAGTTTGTATCCGATTGCCTCGGCTACCGCGTCCCAAGCCACCGTCGCACCCGAAAGCTGCCGCAGGTTGTGCGGTGTGTGCAAGCCTCTCAGCACCACCCTGGTCGGGGTAGGCGTTGGCGTGTCAGTAGGCGTATTTGTTGGGGTGAGGGTCGGCCACGGACGAACTAACACACTAAAACGGTCCAGAGACTGTCCTGATATGCTGTCTTATCGTTTGAAACAGCTTGCACTTGTACGAAATAGTTCTCACCATAATGAAACTCGCTCATGCTGAAACTGTTTTGTGTCACTTCAACCGTAATAAAACGTAATTGAGCAGCTGCTCGAATCCATTGGACTAAATATCCACTGGCGTTCTCGACCGCATTCCACACGACAGCGTCATTTACAACGCTGATATTCTGTGGCTGCGGGAGCTGCTGCTGGGCTTGGGCGAAATTGGCAACTAAGAAAGCAGTCGCAAGCAGACACATCTGCGCGATCGTTCGCATCTTGAAGTTTTTCCTTGTTGGGAAGTGGGTAAGTGCTGGCGATTACCTGCTAGGAGAGATTAGTGAAGGAATCCCTAGAGAATAACCCCGAGAATTATATAATTTGTATGAAAAAATAATGCTAATTGCTTCATTTTGTTGGAGATTATTAAAGATGTAATGAATAACCTATACCCGAAGGTCAATGGTGTAACGATCACTGGCCACGCGGAATCGGCAATCAGAAATATAGTCCTGATCGTCCATATACTTCGCCGCCCACTCGACGCCTTCCCAGGAGATCGTCTTTTCCGGCACGATTTTCACAAGATAGCGCGGACGGTCCCGCGACGGCTCAAGGTACTCCGGACCGCGCTCGCCTAGATAACGAAGCGCCATACGCTGCGCGATTTCCAGCCATTCGCCGTGCATCAAAGCCGGTCCCGCGACGATTTCCGCGCCGCCGCGGAAGAGCACGCGTGTATAGGGGCTGATGTCCATGGCGCAGGAAACCGAACAGCGCGGATTACGCATGAGATGCTGCGCGAAGATGGTCTTGGCGCGCGGGATGACCCACATCGCTTCGCCATCCCATTCTTGCCAGACTGGCGTGATATAGGGATCGCCCTTGCTATCAATTGTGGCGATGCGCGCCACCACCGCCCCATCCAGAAATTCCTTGATTTCCGCCGGGTACAGCCCGCGCATCTTGCCCATCCAATCGGGGAACTTGCCTTCTTCACTCATTAGTATGTTTGCCTCCATTTTCAAGCAATTCGTATGCGCGCCGCCGGGCAATTGCCATCCGCAAGCGCCGCTTATGAGCCAAGTATAGCGCTTTTCACAATCGCAGCCAAAGCATGGGCATCGTGCCGCAGGGCTGAAATAATTTGCTGCGAGCGCCCCGATAGACGCGCGGATCGCTTGACTAAGCGGGATGAATCGGTTCTATTTGCAGGGAAATCGGTTACTGTGGAGAAGCAAAATGAAACTAACAAGCGATTTACACGTCGTTGGCGGCGGATTTTTTGGTTTTGGACTTTCAGGAAGGCTTGACTGCCACGTATTTGTGCTCAACAGCGGCGATGAACTGGCGCTGCTTGACCCCGGCATGGGCATGGATCGCGACTTCGACACCATCCTCGATCACATCCGCGCGGACGGGCTCGACCCGGGCAAAATCCGCAAGCTGATACTGACTCATTATCACTGCGATCATATCGGCGCGGCGGCGGAAGCGCAAAAGCGCCTTGATGTCGAAGTCTATTCGTCGGCTTTTGCCGCGCCCGCCATCCGCGCAGCCGACGAAAAAGCCGTGTCCCTCGATGTCGCGAAAGCTGCCAACTTCTTCCCGCAAGATTACTCGCTTGCGCCCTGCCCGGTGGATATCGAGCTCGTCGAAGGCGATGTGATAAAAGTCGGCAATATGGAACTGGAGACATTCGAAACGCCGGGCCATTGCGACGGCCACCTCAGTTTCATCATGCGCGGGGGCGACCGAACCTATCTGCTGGGTGCCGATTTGCTCTTCTGGGGCGGCAAGGTCGTCTGGCAGAACATTCACGATTGCCGCATCGACGCCTATGCCAATAGCATGTTCAAGATGGAAAATGTCGCCTTTGACGCGCTTGTGCCGGGCCACTTGCAGATTTCGCTGCGCGAGGGCAAGGTGCATTTGGACGCGGCTTGCGCGGCTTTTCGTCAATTAGGGGTTCCGCCAAATCTGCTTTGACTGCATTGACGAAGACGCTGCGCAAAGTTTGATATCGGGCGACATGGCTAGGTGCCTCTAGCGGTTCTTCGATATATGGTCAAAAATCTTTCATCCGAAGAGGATTCACTACCGGACCTTGCCAGGGCAATCGCTTCAAATTTTATTCACCACGTAGACACCGAGAGTCGCCCACGATTTTGCACCCAATTTCATGGGCGAGCCAAGGCTCGCCCCTACAATTCATCAGTTTGATGTTAAATTCGAGAGTTTTGGATTTTGAAGCGATTGCCCTGCGGAACTTGCGGTAATTTTTGCTATCGCGCGGCAGATGCAATAAACTGTACTATCAGCGTATCAGCGGATGCCGCGTGCGCGGGCGACGATGCGCAGGCGCTGGCTTCCCACGCGCGCTTCAGACTCAAAGGAGGTTCTATCAACAATTCACAAAGCAAGACTGAAGGTTTTACATTTGAATGTTTTCGGAAAGGGTGAAAGCAAATGTATTCACGTAAACTGTTCGCGCTCCTTATCGCGCTTGTCCTTGTGCTTGGCAGCCTGCCACTGGCGGCGCAGGACGAGCCAATCCAAATGTCGATGTGGGTGCGGGCGATAAACTTCCAAACGCAAGAACTGGTCGATACTTGGAACGCAAATAATGACAGCCAAATTGAACTCACCGTGATTCCTTCCGCCGAGTTCGTAACAAAAATGGGCGCAGCCATCGCCGCGGGCGACCCGCCGGATATCGCCAGCATCGACTTGGTCTACACGCCCGCCTTCGCTTCGGCCGGGCAACTGGTCGATATCACCGACTTCGTTAAGGAATTGCCCTACGCCGACAGTTTAACACCGGCGCACATGGTATTGGGCATGTACGAAGGCCGCAACTACGCCGTGCCAACAGCGGTGGATGGATCCTTCATCGTCTACAACATTGACCTCTTCGAGCAAGCGGGCTTGGATCCAGACAATCCGCCATCAACCTGGGACGAGATGCTGGAAGCCATGCGCGCCGTTGACGCGCTCGGCGACGACATCTATGGCTATTGGTTCTCGATGAACTGCGCCGGCTGCAACGCCTTCACCTTCCTGCCCTTCATTTGGGCAAGCGGCGGCGATGTACTGAGCGACGACTATTCGCAAGCGACCATCGCCGACGACCCGATCGTGCGCGCGGCGCTTGAATTCTATAACACGATTTGGGAAGAAGAACTCGTGCCAGAGGGTGCCAGCATCGACAATGGCAGCAACTTCGCCACCGCCTTCCCCGCCGGCAATATCGGCATGAGCGGCACGGGCAATTTCGCGCTTTCCCTTTACCAGAATGATCACCCCGATCTCAATTTCGGCGTCTTCCATATACCGGGTAAAGAAGGTGGTGCCGCGTCATTTGGCGGCGGGGATGTCATCGCGATACCGGCTGGTACCGAGCACGTCGAAGAAGCCTGGCGCTTCATCGAGTGGACGATGAGCGACGAGCCGCAAATTGAAATATACGCCGCCAATGGGCAGATTCCCGTGCGCCTCGAACTGATTGACAACCCCTACTTCGAGGGTGATGAGCGCCAAGCCACCGCCGCCAGCGCTCTGGCAATTGGCTTTACGCCATACACCGCCGTCTACAATGACCTCTTCAACGATGCCAACGGTCCCTGGCTGGAGATGCTGCAAGTTGCGATTTTGGACGGCGATATCGACGGCGCGATAGAACTGGGCCAAGAGCGATTCACGCAGATTATGGAAGGTTAGTCCGCCTATTCGCATCTGCCGGGCTTGTGTCCGGCGGATGCTTATATCCCGTGAACCTTGCCTGCCATGCGCGCGTCAGCGCCGCAAGCATTTTGCCGCGAGCATAACAAACAAAATCAAGCAAAAAAGAAAGAATCGCATTTTGGCAAGTAGCGCCGCCATGTTTAACCTCAGTTGGAAGCAGCGCCGCAAAGTAACCGGGCTGCTCTTTGTAACGCCCACTGTCGCCTTTGTGACAGTATTTTTCATCATCCCGCTGCTCATGACCATCTACATGTCCTTCCATGATTGGCCGCTCTTTGGCGAGCGCAGTTTCATCGGCGTCACGCATTACACCGAACTGGGCAAAGACCGACAATACCTCAAAAGTCTTGACTTCACATTTCGTTATACCGCGCTTGTTACGCCGCCCATATTTATTCTCGGCTTTATCCTCGCCTCATTGGTGCGGCACAATATCCGTTTCATCGGCATCTTCCGCACTATCTTCTTTCTACCCGTCGTGATTGGCTTGGGCGTATCAAGCTTGCTCTGGGTCTGGATGCTCGACGACCGTATCGGCATATTTAACAAAATCTTGCTCGACCTGAACTTAATCCCAAAGGCGCAGCTCTTCTTGGGCAAGCCCAATACCGCTATGAACGTCATCATTCTATCGGTTGTCTGGAAGACCGTCGGCTTTACGATGATTCTGCTATTGGCTGGCTTGCAGGCGATACCCGACGAACTTTATGAATCAGCCGAGGTTGATGGCGCTGGCTATTTCCGCAAGCTGTTTTATATCACGCTGCCGCTGATGCGCCGCACGATCGCGCTGGCGCTTATTCTGTCTGTCATCGGGTCGGTCTTGGCCTTTGACCAGTTCTATATCATGACGCGCGGCGGACCGCGCAACAGCACGATTTCCATCGTCTACTGGATATTCAACAATTCTTTCACCTATTTCAAAATGGGTTATGGCTCGGCTATGTCGATCGTTCTGCTCGGTATCCTGGTTGCCTTGACCGGTGCTCAATTTTATGTCTTGAGGGAAAAGGAATAAATGACCTCGTCGCCACTGCGGGATGGACCGAGGGATGTATCACCGATGGATTTATCATGGATTTATCATTGAACACGGACCGGCTAAGCCAGCAGGAAATGCGCAATCAACGCCGGCGCGCGCTCTTGATAATCAAGTATGTCATTTTGATTATCCTGGCGCTGCTCTTTCTTTTTCCTATCGTCTGGTCTTTCCTGAATTCAATCAAGCTGCCCGCCGAAGCCTTGGCAGTGCCGCCGACCTATTTGCCGACAGAAGTCTCCATCGAGAATTATCGGGAACTAAGCACCTACGGGAAGATCGGCATAGCGCAGCATGTCTACAATAGCACGGTTGTTGCTTTGATTACCGTCATCGGCAGCGTCATACTAAGTACGCTGGGCGGCTACGGCTTCGCCCGCTTCGATTTCCCCGGCAAGAATCTGCTTTTCATCATGGTGCTTTCTACGCTGATGATCCCGTTCCAGTCGATATTAATTCCGCTCTTTGTTATGATTGTTCAGGTTGACTTGCACAATACGCTCTTCGGGCTCGCGCTGGTATACATCACCTTTCAACTTCCCTTCGGCATATTTTTGATGCGCAACAGCTTCCTGGCGGTCCCGCACGAGATTGAAGAATCGGCGCTGCTGGATGGCTGCAGCTCGCTGAGCGTGCTCTATCGCCTGATGCTGCGGCTGGTATTGCCGGGCATCGTCACAGTAGCAATTTACGCATTTATCAATTCCTGGAACGAATTTCTAGCTGCCTTGATCTTCATGACCGACCAGGACAATTTCACGCTGCCGGTATTTCTTACTACTATTCGCTATGGCATCTGGGGCGATGTTGATTGGGGCGCTTTGCAAGCTGGCGTCATCGTCTCCATCATTCCCAGCCTGGGCATTTTCCTGGTATTGCAGCGTTATTACATGGACGGTTTAATGGGCGGGGCGGTCAAGAATTAATCGCGCCCACTTTCGCTTAAAGAGGGACAAGGCTTAAAGAAGGACAAAGCATGAACGAGCCAATTCGCGATTATCCCATCAAGCCCGTCGCATTCACCAGCGTGAGGATTCAGGACAAGTTCTGGCAGCCACGCATTGATACCGCGGTCAAGCATACCATCCCATACGATTTCGAGAAATGCGAAGAGACCGGGCGCATCGACAATTTTGCCAAAGCGGGCGGCATGCTGGCAGGACCGCACCAAGGCATCTTCTATGACGACTCCGATGTTTTCAAAGTGGTGGAAGGCGCTGCCTATGCGCTGCAGATTGCGCCCGACCCCGAGTTAGAAACTTACCTTGACAAGCTCATCGACAAATTCGCCGCCGCCCAAGAAGCTGACGGCTACCTCTACACAGCGCGCAGCATCGACCCCGTGAACATAGACCCGCGCTGTGGCGCGCAGCGCTGGTCGAACCTGAAAGTTAACCACGAATTATACAATGTGGGCCACATGTACGAAGCCGCGGTCGCATATTTCCAAGCCACCGGCAAGCGCAAGTTCCTTAATGTCGCGCTCAAAAACGCCAATCTGATTACTACCGTTTTTGGCGCGGATAAACTGCGCGATGTGCCTGGGCACCAAGAAATCGAGATTGGCCTGATACGCCTATACCGTGTAACTGGCGAGCAGCGCTACCTGAACCTGGCGCGCTTCTTCCTCGATGAACGGGGCTGCGCCAATGGACGGGAGCTTTACGGTGCCTATTGCCAAGATCACATGCCCGTAACCGAGCAAAGCGAGGCGGTCGGGCACGCCGTGCGCGCTGCTTATCTCTATGCCGGCATGACCGATATCGCGGCGCTATGCGATGACGCCGATTATAAATCGGCTAGTATTGCCCTGTGGGAAAATGTTGTCAGCAAGAAACTGGCATTGACCGGTGGCATCGGCGCGCGTCACGACGGCGAGGCATTTGGCGACAATTATGAGCTGCCGAATTTAACCGCCTACAATGAAACCTGCGCCGCCCAAGCCAATATCCTCTGGAATCATCGCCTCTTCTTGTTGACAGGCGAGGCGAAGTATATTGATGTGCTAGAACGGTCCTTGTACAACGGATTTTTGTCCGGCGTCGGCATGGACGGGCGCTCCTTCTATTATGTGAATCCCCTGGCTTGCGACGGCGAATATCCTTTTAATCGAGAACAGTCGATGTCCCGTCAACCCTGGTACCAGACCTCCTGCTGCCCGACCAATGTCGTGCGGCTGCTGCCGTCGCTTGCCGGCTATATCTATGGGCTGCGCGACAATGCGCTCTATGTCAATCTGTATATTAGCAGCGACGCGACAATAAGGATGCCTAGTCCGCTGGGCGCGGACATCCACATCACGCAGCGCACGGACTACCCTTGGGACGGCGCGGTAGACATTGATATCAGCGTTTCTCAGCCCTGTGAATTTGCCCTGATGCTGCGCATTCCCGCACATACAACGAACAAGCCCTTGCCCAGCGATCTTTACCGCTCCCTCGACGAGGCGGGCGCAGCGCCGCGTTTGACCCTTGCCGGCGAAGAAATGCCCATAGCGATTGAAAATGGCTATGCGACGGTCGCCCATAGCGCCCATAGATGGGAAGGCAAGACGCGCCTGCGCTTGGAGCTGCCGATGCCGATACGCCGGGTTGTCGCGCATCCTACGATAGCCGAGCTGCGCGGCAAAGTTGCGCTCGAACGCGGCCCGCTGGTTTATGCGCTGGAAGCGGCGGACAACGATGCGCCGGTGCTAGACCTGGCGCTGGATGAGTCCAGTCCATTAAGCGCCGCGCACGCAGCGGATTTGCTTGGCGGCATCACAAGCATTCGGGGCACAGCGCTGGATTCCGGCGGGAACGCGCGCCAGTTCAGCGCGATTCCCTATTACGCCTGGGGGCATCGCGGCGACGGTCAGATGACGGTTTGGCTGAAGCGCAGCAACTAGAATCACATCCGCGGCCAAGTATCGCTGAGGCGATAGCCCTGCGACCATGGGTCGTCGGGGTCGAGCATGAGCTGCTGGGTCCCGGTAATCCATGCCCGCCCGCGAATGCTGGGGACAATCGCGGCGCGCCCGGCAATAGTGGTTTCAGCTTTGATTTGGCAGTCAAAGCGCGAGCCGATAATCGAGCGCGCGACGAAGCGATCGCTCGGCCTCATTTCCCCGCGCGCGCGCATAACAGCCATGCGCGCCGAGCAGCCGGTCCCGCATGGCGAGCGATCCAGTTTGCCGGGGTCAATCGCCACGGTGTTGCGCCCGCTCAAAACATTGCCTGCCCGCTCAATCGGCAGCGTGAATTGGCAAAAGGAAATGTGCTTCCAGCCCGCGTGCAGCGGATGCTGGAAGCCAATTTGCTCATTCGCCGCGGCTGTAATCTGCCGCCCCATCTTCGCCAAATCCCGGGCTTCGTCGGGCTTGATGTCAAAACCCAAGGCTTGGGCATCAACCAGCACAAAACTGTCGCCGCCATAAGCCGTATCGACAGTCAAAGTTCCCACCCCCGCCAGCTCGAGCTTGTGGTCCAGTTTGTCAACAAAGGATGGCACATTTTCGATTTCGATGCTCTGCGCCTTGCCATTGGCGCAAAATGCGCGGACGCGCACCAGCCCTGCCGGCGCTTCCAGAAAAAAACTCGTTTCTGGTTCTGTCATTTCAATCATGCCGGTGTCCAGCAGCACAGTCGCGACGCAAATCGAGTTGGATCCGGACATTGGCGGGGTATGCTCTGGCTCCATGACAATGAAGCCATAAGCCGCCTGGGGCTGTTTCGGCGGCACCAGCAAGCTGACATGCTTGAAGACGCCGCCGCGAGGCTCGTTCAAGACGAAGCGGCGCAGGCTCTGGTCGGCGTCAATCCAGCGCGCTTGCTCCCAGATGGTCGCGCCTGGCGGTGGCGGCACACCACCGACGATGACATTACCGACTTCGCCTTCGGCATGGCAGGCGACAATATGTATTAGCTTTGCTGCGCGCATCTTCCGTCCAGCGGTCCCGAGCTTCACTGTGAAGTCAAATATACCATTCGCCAGCGCGAATTGCATCATACCAGCGCCTTGCCTGCGGCAATTGGACCAGCGTGTTATGATTAGACGATACTAAAGGCTAGGTGTATAGTTTCGGATTATATGAGCGCGAACAATTTGATTCATAGATCAACCATAGATTGAACTTAGCCAAAAACGAACGCTGAACACCCGAGAGAGAGAGAAGATGACAAGACTTGCAATGAGCGAACTGTTTAAGACGCCTTATTACGAAAAGCCGCGTCAACTGCGGCAGACTTGGCTGAAAGACGTCGGCTACGATCAAGCGCCGCACTACATTGAGCGCCTAGGTTTGACCGAGCTGGAAGACTTCCTTGAGGTGGCGGGGCAACGATTGGATTTTGTCAAAATCGTAACCACGCAAGTCATATACAGCCCAAGCGACTGGCTCAAGCGCAAGGTCGCCGCCTATCAGCGCCACGGCGTCGAGCCCTATCTCGACCATACATTTTTTATGAAAGCCTACCAAAACGGCGTGGTCGAAGCGGCAATTGCCGCCGCGCGCGAACTGGGCTTCCGCGTCATTGAGTTCATGAACACCACCGCAGAAATCAGCCCCGCGCAGTGGCAAGCCTGGCGCAAGTTTGCCCTGGACCAAGACATGCGCATCATCCAAGAGCATCACCCGATTGAGCACTGGGATAAAAGCTTGCCGCTGCGCCCATCCACCGCCGACGAAATTCTGCGTGGCGTCGCACCAGCCTTGGCGGACGGCGCGTCCATGGTCATGATCGACCACGAAGAGTTCGACCTGCAAGGACTATGGGCAGCCGACGAAATCGGCAAAGTCATTGCCGAACTCGGCTTGGAAAAACTGGTCTTCGAAGCCACTTCGCCCAAAGAAGGTCCCATGCTATGGCATGACAATTTGACCAGCTACTTCGCCATGTTTGGCGAACACTGCAACGTCTCCAATGTCATGCCCAGCCAAGCGCTATTCGTCGAGACAATGCGCGCGACCGCAGCGGCGCGCAGCGCGCGCTAGCCAGCCCACTAACCGGAAAGGACATGACATGCAGGCATCCGTCCTGAGCAAACTGCGGCAAATCGACACCGCCACCATCTGCAACGTCATCGAACTGTTTGCGGTCCGCCCGCGCAATCAAGGCTTTATGACGCGCGAGATTCAAGCCGCATTCCCCGCTTTGCCGCCGATGGTGGGCTTCGCGGCTACCGCGACTTGCCGCACCTTTGCCCAAGCCCCAGACCGCCCCGCGCCGACCCTGCCCGACCTGATTAGCCGCTTCGAGGACCTGTCCGGTCCGGCGGCAATCGTCTTGCAAAGCCTCGATACAAGCGGTGCCGCCGCGAATTTCGGCGATGTTTTCAGCAATACCTTCAAAGCCTTCGGCGCGGTTGGCTTGGTGACCAATGGACCAGGCCGTGATCTTGAGCAAATCGAGCGCATCGGCTTCCCGGTCTTTCACAAGGGCGTCGTCTGCTCGCATGGCGAGATGCACCTGCTGGACCTGCAAGTGCCGGTGCATATTGGCGGCATCGATGTCTATCCGGACGATTTGCTGCACGGCGACGGCAACGGGGTCACCACCATCCCGCGCGACATCGCGGCCGATGTCGCCGATGCCTGCGCGGAATATGCCGCCGCCGAAGCGGTCGTCATCAAGCAGGCGCAAAGCGGCAACCCGAGCCTGGCGCAAATGCGCGCGGCTTATGCGGAAATGGCAAGCCGCGTGCAAGATTTGGCGGCAAAAGTGCGGCCGCAGCCTTAGGACCGGCGGCGCTGACAGCCCCCAAAAAATCACCAAAACTTAGCTGATTTTGAGGCAATTTCCTGCACGATGAAACATGTCCTCCGTCAGCCTCGTCGGGGAACCGAGGGGCTATACAGCTAATCAAAAAAGGCAAGCGCATGAGCAAAGTAAATGTCGTATTTCTCTTGACCGATCAGTGGCGCTTGCAGGCATTGGGCTACACCGGCAATGCGCAGGTGCAGACGCCAAATATCGACCGCCTCGCCAGCGAGAGCCTTAACTTTCGCCATGCCATTTCCGGGTATTCGGTTTGCTGCCCCTGGCGCGCCAGCTTCCTCACCGGGCAATATCCGCTGCGGCACGGCGTGATTATCAACGATGTGCCCATCAGTGGCGACCCTGTCGGGCTCGGCGATGCCTTCAAAAGCGCGGGCTACAACACGGCTTACATCGGCAAATGGCACGTCGACGGGCGTGGGCGCAGCAGCTACATCCCGCCTGAACGCCGCCTGGGCTTCGATTATTTCAAGGCGCTGGAATGCAGCCACGACTACAATCATTCGCCATATTACGCGGGCGACGACCCGACGATGCGCTTTTGGCCGGGCTATGACGTTGCCGCCCAGACCGCCGACGCCCAAGCCTATATCCAGGCGCAGAGCGCCGATACACCCTTTTTGCTGACGCTGTCTTGGGGTCCGCCGCATAACCCCTACCAAACTGCGCCGCCAGAATATCGCGCCATGTACCGCGCGGCCGACATCGCCTTGCGCGCCAATGTGCCAGCCGCCATGGCCGAGCAGGCGCGCACGTGGCTGGCGGGCTATTACGCGCATTGCAGCGCCATCGACAAGAGCCTGGGCGATATCGCGCAGACGCTCGACGAATGCGGCTTGCGCGACAATACCGTCCTGGTTTTTGCTTCCGATCATGGCGACATGCTTGGCAGCCAGGGCATGACGCGCAAGCAGAAACCCTACGACGAGTCGATTCGCGTACCATTTCTCTTGCGCTATCCCGCCAAATATGGGCGCAATCGGCGCGATGTCGAGCCCTTCCTCAACGCGCATGACATCATGCCGACGCTGCTGGGAATCTGTGGCTTGCCCCTGCCAGCCGGCGTCGACGGGCGCGATTGCTCGGACCAGCTGGATGCGCCGCCGGAGGCGGACGACTGCGCGCTGCTAGCTTGCTTCCATCCCTTCGGCGAGTGGCATCGCGGGGTCGGCGGCGTCGAATACCGCGGCATCCGCAGCGCCCGCTATACCTATTGCCGGCGGCTGGATGGTCCCTGGCTGCTCTTTGATAATGCCGCCGACCCATTCCAGCAGCGGAATCTGGTCAATCGCAGCGAGGCAGCGGCGATTCAGCAAGAATTAGACACGCTGCTAGACGCGAAACTGGCCGAGATGGGCGACGAGTTCTTGCCGGGGCGCGCGACCGTCGCCAAGTGGGGCTATGGGCTCGATGATACTGGCACCATGCCCATCCAGTGATAATGCCAAGGAAGCAATTCAAATTCACAAATAGTCTGGATTAGTCTGGGTGAGACTTGGCTTGCCCATGAAATTTGGCGCAAAATCGTGGGCGATTAAACCGCAGTGTTGAAAAAAATTGATTAAATGCCCTGTAGACGCACCCTAAGACGCGCCGCTCGAATAGGCTCTTGCGCCTAGCGCTTGCAGGCTAATCGGCTCGCGCGTTTGCGCCGATAAACCGCGCTCGGCATTGCATTGATAAAGCGCCGCGCGCCATAACAATACAATCAAGCCCTCCCTGCCCAGCATGAACAGCGCCAGCATCAGCGCCAACTGCATTTCCAGCAAGATCGCCGCGCCGCCCACAACGTGCTGTACCGAGCCCGCTAGCGCCGGCAGCGCCAGAGGCGCGACCAGCGCCAGCATATAGCTCATCACTTGCAGCGCGGCGTAGCTGGCGAAAGCCAGGCAGGTGCCGTCAATTTGACCTTTTAGCCGCCGGCTAAGCGCCATCGGCAGCAAGCACATCATGACAACCGACTGTTTATGTTCGTGAAGAATGAGCCAACTCAAGAGCGAGATTTCAATGAGCAGCAGCCCCAGGCGGCTGCCATCGACCGACTCCAAGCCGATGAGCGCGACAAAGCAGATCATGACAAAGACGAGGAACAGAATCGCCGCCGCCAGCTTGCGCAGCAGCGTTAGGCATGCCAAGGCGTCGCCCTGGCGCAAGACCAGCTTGCAGATAAGGAAATAAATAAAGACCCTGCCCTGAGGAATCACACTCATTTCTTCCATGTGCCCCTGCCGCGAGATGAGCAGGACGATGCGATGAAGCCATTGTGGCGAGCAGATGAGGCTGTGCAGCAAGAAGCATAGGGGCAAAGCCCAAATCAGGCTAAGGCTGAGCCTGCTGTGGATATGCGCGAGCGTGGCGAGCAAGAACAGCGCCGCCAGCAGCGCCAGCGCCAACAACGGTGGACCGCCGCGGCGACCATGCAGTTGGCGCTTGAAATGCTTGGCGATGGGATGATGCGCGGGCCCATTCAGCCGCTGCCATAGGCTTGGGCTGACAAGGACCATCTGAAGGGTTTTTTTGATTGGGACGCGCGCGTTTATCAAATTAGCCTCCAAAGAGGCAGGGTCAAGAACAATAATCGATTCGCTAGGGGAGTCCGGTGGCGCGTCAACAGCGCCCACCAGCACAGGATACCAAGTTCGCAGATTTGAGCAAGTCAAGGCTCGCCCCTACGATTCCTTTCATGCTTTAGGATGCTTTAAGTATTGCGTCGCCATCTTAAACTGTTTTGCGCGCTCCTTTGGGTCCTTTGCGCCCTTTGCGTCTATGTGGTGGGTATTAATTTGATGCGACTGCCACTGGCGTCTTCATGCTTTTCTGGGCTGGGTCGACGGATTCGTCGTACAAGAAGCACTTGACCGCGCGCCCTTCGCGCATGACGCTGGGCGGGATATGGTCGTGGCAGATGTCCATCACGGCTGGGCAGCGCCCGGCAAATTTACAGCCGCTGCGCGTATACTCGTCGGTTTCAATCACCGTCAGGTCAATCTTGTCATCCCAGGCATCGTCGGCATGGATGCTGGGGATGGCGGTCTTGAGATTTTGCGTATACGGGTGCAGGGGATTACCCAGCACTTGCTCGGTGGGTCCCATCTCGACGATCCAGCCGCGCAACATGACGGCGATGCGGTCGCCGGCGTAATAGGCTGTCGCCAGGTCGTGGGTGATGTAAATGACGCTGACGCGGTTGTCCTCTTTCAGCTTGCGGAACATGTTGACGATGGACATGCGCAGGGAGGCGTCGAGCATGGACACGGGTTCATCAGCCACGATCAGCGAGGGCTTGGTAATCAAGGCGCGGGCGATTGCGACCCGCTGCGCCTGCCCGCCCGATAGCTCGTTGGGGTAGCGCCCGGCAATCTCGGCCAGGGTCAAGCCGACCTCGCTCAGGACCTCGTTGATGTAGCGCGGCGCGGCTTTTTTGTCAGCCACCATCTTGTAGTTGTAGACCGTTTCGTAGAGGTAGTGGTCAATGCGCTTGAGCGGGCTGAAGGCGGCGAAGGGGTCTTGGAAGACTGGCTGCACTTCGTTATAGAACCAGGTTTTCATCTCTTTGCCGCTCAGGTCATTGATGACGCGGTCCTTGTAGCGCAGGATGCCAGCCGAAGCCACCTCCATGCCCAGGACCATCTTCGCCAACGTGGTCTTGCCGCTGCCGCTTTCGCCAACGACGGCGAAGATCTCGGGACTTTGCGCTTCGATTGTGATGGAGGCGCTGTCGACGGCATGGAACTCGCGCGAGCTGAAGCCCTGGCGGATGTGGAAAATCTTGCTCAATTCTTCGATTTGCAGCAGTGGCGCATTAGGCATGGCTCAATTCCTCTTCCACGACGTGGCAGGCGGTACGGTGCCCGGGCTGGACTTGGATCATCTGCGGTTCGATCGTCTGGCAAATATCGCGGGCTAGCGGGCAGCGCTCGTGGAAGCGGCAGCCGCTGGGCGGGCGATCGAGGGCGGGCGGGCGCCCGGGGATGCTCATGCGCTCTTCGCGCGATTCCAGGTTGGGCAGGGATTCGATCAGGTACTTGGTATAGGGGTGGCGCGGGTGGCTAAGGATAGTGCGGGTATCGGCTTCTTCGACCAATTTGCCGGCGTAGAGGATGGCGATGCGGTCGGCTAGGTTGGCGTGCACGCCGATATCGTGGGTGATGAGGACCAGTGTGCTGCCTTCTTTTTGCTGCACATCTTTGAGCATTTGAATCACGCCGCGCTGGACAACGACATCCAAGGCTGTGGTCGGCTCGTCGGCGAAGATGAGCTTGGGCCAGAGGATGGTGGCCAGGGCGATGGTCACGCGCTGGCGCATGCCGCCAGAGAGCTGGTGCGGGTAGGAAGCCATGACTTTTTCGGGCAAGCCCAGGTCACGCAGGTAATCGGCGGTGAGCTGGAAGGATTCGGCTTTGCTGACATCGCGGTGGGCGCTGATGAAATCGTGGAAGGTATCGCGGATGCGGCGCACGGGGTTGAGCACGTGCATAGAGCCTTGCGGGATGTAGGAGATGGTGCGCCAGCGCAGGTCGCGGCGCTGTTCTTCGCTCATATCGGCGGCATGGATGGTGTCGCCGTCAAGGTAATAGGCGACGTCGCCGCCGACGACGGTCAGGGGCGGTTGATAGGCGTTAAGCAGGACGCGCAGCAGGGTCGATTTGCCGCAGCCGGATTCGCCGGCGATGCCATAAACCTCACCTTCCTGGATTTCCAGCGAAATGTCGTCGACGGCTTGGACGGTGCGCTCGACGCCATAGGCTTGCGTGATGTAATAGGCGCGCAGGTTTTTGGTCTCGATGATTGTGCCCATTAGTCGACCATCGCTTTCTGGGGATTGTTGTCTGGGGCTTCATCGGCGGGCTGGGTTTGCAGGCGGACGAGGCGCTTGCGCGGGTCCAGGTATTCGCCCAAGCCGACGGAGACTAGATAGAAGCCCAGCACCATCAAGATTGTGGAGACGATAGGCGCGATCAAGACCCAGGTCCTGCCGACAAAGATGGATTGGTAATAATTGCCCCAATATATCATCGTGCCGATTGTTGGGCTGTCCAGGTCGGCCAAGCCAAGATAAGACAAGGTTACCTCGATGCCGATTGAAAATAGGAATCCGCTAATCACATCAGCCAGCAGGAATGGGATGATGAAGGGCAGATGCTCTTGCACGACGATTTTGATGGTGCTCATGCCGCTGAATACGGCGGTATGGGTGAACTCGCGCTCGCGCAGGCTCAAGATTTGCGCGCGGTAGCGTTTGGAGGGGAATGCCCAATCGAGCAAGCCGATGAGGATGCCCAAGGAATACATGGTCATGCTGCCGCGCAGGATAGCGCCGATCAATATGAGCAAGGGCAAGCGCGGTATGACAATCACGCTCTCGACGATGAATTGCGCGACGCGGTCGAAGGTGCCGCCAAAATAGCCGGATACCATGCCCAGCAGCACGCCAATGCCGCGCCCGATAAAGACGGCGATGCCAGAGATAATCAGGGTATTGCGGATGGCGAAGGTCGTCATCCAAAAGACGTCTTGGCCCTGCGAAGTCGTGCCGAAGATAAAATCGGCGGAAGGCGGTTGATTGCGCTTGACTTTGCGCCGCAGCTTATCTTCCTCGTATGGCGAGAAAAATGACAGCGCGACCATAATCGCCACCAAGAGCAAGATGAGCGAGCCGACGCGGAAAGAGGGGCTGAACTTGAATAAATCGCGAATGGTGGTAAGCACGATATTTCCCTATCTCAAGCGGACGCGCGGGTCAAAAATGGGATAGAGCAGGTCAATGATGAGCGAGGCAGTCGCGACGCCAATGATTGATAGCAGCGTGATGCCCATAATGACGTTGTAGTCGCCGTTATAAATGGCGTTATAAAGTACAAAGCCGAGGCCCGGGTAAGCGAACAAGACCTCGGTGATAAGCGCGCCTTCGAAGATCGCGCCGATAGAGAGCGCCAGATCCGTCACTTGCGGCAGCATGGTGTTGCGCGCGACATAATATAGGATGATTTTCCGCTTGGGCAGCGCCGCGAGTTCGGCATACTGCACATAATCGCTGGAGATTTCGGTGGTTGTTAATGATTTCGCCATGATGAAGCGGAAGGCGGTTGCGCCAATCACAATAGACAGCGCCGGCAAGAAGCCGAAATAAAGCAAGGTGCTGATATATTCCCAAGTAAAGCCTGGCTCGCCGCGCGAACCGCCCACAAGCGGGAACCATTGCAGCCAGGCTGCAAAAATCAACATCAAAACAAAAGCGATGATGAGATAAGGCACGGGGTAGACAACAACGACAACGCGCTCTAGGAGCTGTGCCCAGCGACGGTCGTGATAATAGCCCGCCAGCGCGCCCAGCAGCACGCCCGATGTCCAAGAAATGATCGTCGCCGTCCCCAACAGCCCGATCGTCCAAGGCAAGGCGGTAACGATAATGTCCCAGACTGGCCGCGGGAAATTGCCAAAAGATGGACCCAAATCGCCTTGCAGCAGGCGGCTCAAATAAGTTACATACTGCTCCGCCAGGGATTGATCGAGCCCGTACAGCGCCAGCGTGGATTCGCGCATGGTGGCGAAGGACTCGGGGTTCATCGATTGGAACGCGGTCATGCGCGCCAGCATTTCGTCCACTGGGTTGACCGGCGACAAGCGCGGGATCATAAAGGTAATGGATATGCCGACGAAAACGACCATCGCCCATTGCAGAACGCGCGGCAAAATGTAAGTACGCAGCAGATTCAAAGTCTCTTCCCCTTCCCCAATCTTATGCCCCCTCTCCTCGTGGCTAGAGCGAGTTTCCCCATTATATCAAGAGGAATGGGGGCATAAGCCGAGGTTTAGCATGAAGGAGGCTGGGCGCTAGGCGCGCAGCCTCCAGCGGCATATCCGAACGCTAGGAGGTCGGCGTCAGGTTCTGGATAGCGTATTTGCCGCCCATGAACCAGTACAAGGGCTGATAGTTCGGGTTTTCGGCAGTCGGGAAGCCCGTCCAGTATTTCTCGTCCCAGGTCACGAACTTCTTGAAGGCGATGGTGGTGATATCCATCATGTTCTCGACCCAGTGCTTGACAAATTGATGCGCCAAGGCGATGTTTTCTTCTTCTTGGGCAACCGGGTTGACCGATTCCATGGCGTCAATCAGCTCGTCCAGGACCGGTTCCTGCTGACGGCGCAGCGAGTTGCCGCCCAGCGGGTTGTAATCTTCGCCGGCTGGCGCGTAGTACTTGGAGTGGTAACCGCGGACATTGGGCCACATATCGCCCGAAGCCAGCGCGAAGCTTTGCCAGGGCGTGCTGACCTCAAATGCGCCAACGCGGTGATTCTGGGTCCAGGTGCTGCGGTCGAGCGTGATGAAGTTCACGTCAACGCCAAATTCCTGCCACATGTCAGCAGCCGCTTGGCCCATGCGGTAGGCGTCGTTCTCGCTGGGGTCAGACTGGATGTCCAGCACCCATGGCTCGCCATCGGGCGTCATCCACATGCCGTCGCCGCCGCGGCTCATGCCGGCTTTCATCAGCAGTTTCTCGGCGGCTGCGGGGTCGAACTTCCACCAGCCGGTGCCAAATACTTCGCGCGGTTCGCCCGGTACGGTGAAGCCCTGGTCTTCCGCCCAAGCCGCGATTTGATCGGGCACGGTCGGGTCATAGGGGTTGTACATTTCGCCGTCGCCCAGGTCAATCTGCAGGTCCATCAGCCACTGCTCCAGCGGACCGTGATAAAGCTCGTAGAGCTTGGCGGTCGGCGGGATGTTAAAGGGCGTAACCTTAGCGACGCCGCCAATGTATTCGGACTGCAACTCGACGATATTTATCGCCAAAGCCAGTGCCCAGCGAACATCCTTGTTGCTGGTCATGGAGTCGCCTTCCAAGTTGAAAGCCATGGCGCGGCTGCTGACTTCATTGGGATAAGCCCAAGGGAAGTCGGTATACCAGCTGCGGGCGGTTGGCGTGGTATCCAAGGTCGTTTCGAAGGATTCGATATCGACATCGAAGTAGACATCCAACTCGCCACGGGACATGGCGATGGCTTTCTTGATGTTCTCGTTCCCATACCAAATACCCAGCGCGTAGGGAGGTCCAGAGCCGCCGGTGAGGATGCCAGCCAGCGAATTTTCGGGGTCTTCGCGCCGTTGGAAGAGCTGCCAATAGCCGTTTTCATCCCAATCGATGGGCAGATAATTGCCCAGGACGACCATGTCCGCGGCATCCCAGACCCAGGAACTGAGGTTTTCGCCATCAGCCAGGTTGGCTTCCACCTCGGCAACGACATGGCTCGGCATGATATAAATGCCGTTCCAGCGCGCCTCGAAGAGGGTATGGAAGCGTGGGTTCGGGCGTCCCAGCGTGAACTTGACACTGAATTCGCCAGTCTTCTCGACTTCCGCCTCGAAGTCATTGAGCTGCACCTGCCAGCCGCCCTGCGTGCTATCGTACATGTGCTTGAGAGCGTCGATGGTGTAGACAACGTCATCGGCGTTAAATTCTTCGCCATCGGTCCAAAGGACACCCTGGCGGAGTTCAACCGACATCTCCGTAAAATCGTCGTTATAGACTGGGTCCGCCGCCGCCAGCGCGTGGATGAACTCGCCGGTTTCCTGATCGCGGTTCCAGAATGTCTCGTGCATCAACGCGTGGAAGAAAGCGGTATGAATGCCACTCTTCCAGATGTTCCAGTCAGCCTCGGTCGGCAACCGGTAGATGCGGTCAAATACCCAGAGATTTTCGCGCCCGCCGGGCACTTCAACTGGAAGTCCCTGCGGCTCCTGCGCGAAGCTAACGAGCGTTGGCGCGACTAGCAGCGCCAACACAAACAACAATACAAGTTTCCTTGCCATAGAAATACTCCTTACAACTTGAATAAATTATGCGAGCGCCGACCTGACGCTCATGTTTCGCTCATCAAGCGAAGCCAATGATATGATAACGCATAATTCTAATCTCGCAACAAATTCACAGGCGGGGATAGGGCAATCGCGTCAAAATCCATAAATGACGGATTTATCATCAAGCTGATGAATTGGTGGGGCGAGCCATGGCTCGCCCATGAAATTGGCGCAAAATCGTGGGCGATTGACCCGCAGTGTTGAAATAATTTGAAGCGATTGCCCTGTTAAGCGCCGCAGGGCCACGTAGAAATCGCGCCGCAGCGTGTTATACTTTCGCGATGATTATTATGGAGAAGGAATGCGCTTATGAGGTCTGAAGCCAATCGGAGAATCCTCGCATACTTGCGCGAGCGCGTAGACGACATGCTCGCCGACTTGATTCGGCTAATCGACTTAGAATCGCCTACCTTGCACAAAGCGTCGGTGGACGCCCTGGGCGCTGTCTTGGCTGAAGAGCTGCGTGGATTGGGCGCGGCCGTCGAGGTCATTCCCAAACAGGCAGTCGGCGATGTGCTGCGCGCGCGTTGGAACCCCGGGCGCGGCGGCGTGCTCATCCTCAGCCACATGGACACGGTTTGGGCGGTGGGCACGGTTGCTGGCCGACCCACGCGCGTTGCGGGCAATCGCATCTACGGCGTCGGCGCAATGGATATGAAAGGCGGCATCGTCATTGCCTTATGGGCTTTGCGCGCGCTGCGCGAGCTGAACCTATTCCCCGCCCAGCCCATCAGCTATTTGCTCAACTCGGACGAAGAAACCGGCAGCCTGCATTCGGCGGAAGAGATTGAAAGCGAAGCGCTGTCGCACAATGTCGTCTTCGTCACCGAGCCGCCCCAAGACGGCAAATATAAAACCGAGCGCAAGGGTGTTAGCCACTACAGCATCACCGCCAAGGGGCGCGCCTCGCATGCCGGTGCCGATCACGCCCGCGGCATCAACGCGATTGAAGAAATCGCGCATCAGATTCTGGCTGTGCAAGCGCTGACGGACTACAAAATCGGCACAACCGCCAATGTCGGCGTCGTCTCTGGCGGGACGCGCCCCAACGTGGTGCCGGCGGAAGCGCGCATCGAGATTAATGCGCGCGCCCGCAGCCGCGCCAATGCCAATGCCATACACGAAGAAATCATGAACCTGCGCGCGGTCCATCCCCAAGCGCAGCTGGTCATTGAAGGCGGCATCGGCGTGCCGCCGATGGAACGCACACCAGAAATCGCCGCGCTCTTCAAACGCGCGCAAAGCCTGGCTGCGGATATGGGCATCTCAATCGACGAAGGCAGCACCGGCGGCGGCTCCGATGGCAACAAGACCGCCGCCTTGGGCGTGCCGACGCTCGACGGCATGGGCATCGTCGGCGATGGCGGTCATGCCGTCACCGAATTCGGCGAAATCGACTCGATGCCAGAGCGCGCGGCGATCATGGCGGCGATGCTGCGGGAAGATCTGTAATATCAGTTCAGGAGTAACTTGACATGACAGCCATCGCTCTGGTCACGGGTGCCAACCGCGGCATCGGCAAAGAAGTTTGTCGGCAGCTCGCGGGAAAGGACATAATCGTATTCTTGACAGCGCGAGACCTACCGAAAGCGCGGTCCGCTCGCGCCGAGATCGCGTCGGACAACGTCATCGCAAAGCAACTGGATGTCACCGACGACGCCAGTATTCAAAGACTGCGCGCCGAGGTCGAGGCTCAGTATGGGCGTCTGGACGCGCTGGTGAACAATGCCGCGATACACTACGATCATTGGCAGAAGGCGCTGACCGCGGATTTCAACATCGTCAGCGCTGCCATCGAGACTAATCTGTACGGTCCCTGGCGGATGGCAAAAACCTTCGCGCCGCTTTTGAGAAAGAGCGACAGCCCGCGCATCGTCAATGTCAGCAGCGGGTCCGGGTCGCTGGCGGCGATGGGCGCGGGACCGCCAGCCTACAATGTCAGCAAGACCGCCCTCAATGCCTTGACGCGCATGCTGGCGGCGGAAATGGCGGCTGACGGCATCCTTGTCAACGCGATATGCCCGGGCTGGGTCGCGACCGAGATGGGCGGCGAAGGCGGGCGCCCCATCCCCGAGGGCGCGGCCGGCATCGTATGGGCGGCGACCTTGCCCGATGACGGACCGACAGGCGGCTTCTTCCGCGACCAGCAGCCTCTGGAATGGTAAGAAAATGAGAAAAACGCGCAAGCACTATGCCGCCGCAGCCGCATTATTGGCGGAAGTCTAAGGCATGTATGCCCAATTGAATGATAGTGCAAGCTGGCAAAAGCTCATCGCCGATTTGCGGATTGAGTTCAAACAGCTTCCTGCCTTTCAGGATGAACTTAGCAAAGCGGGCTTGTAGCAGAAAAATGAAAATACTGAATTGGAATACTCAGGCGGACCGGCTGCGCGCGGGTACGCCCAAGTTCGAGAAAGTACGCGAATTAATCGCCGGATACGGTGCCGACGTCATCTGTCTGACCGAGGCATATCCACAAGCCATGCCGGGCAGCGGTCAGACGATTACCAGCGAAGAATCGGGTTGGGGGCGGCCCGAAGATAAAGGCGCGCGCAAAGTGGTACTTTGGAGTCGCTTCGGCTGGGTGGATGTCGACACACTCGGCTCGTCAAAGATGCCACCTGGACGATTCATCAAAGCGACGACCGTCGTCGGCTATGAGCGATGGACGATAATCGGCATTTGCATCCCATACGCGCATTACCGCAATCACGAAAGATGGGGTGATCAGCGAAAAACATTTTGGCAAGGCGCTTGCGAATATCTCGATGCCCTGCGCACAGATTACCTGCCCCGCTTAATCCGCGAAGTCTTCCTGCCATATAGCAAAACAGCCTGGCGGACCATCCTGCTAGGCGATTTCAATTTGCAGATTCCAGCCTATAACTATCCGTACAGTCGCAGTGAAGTCAACCAAAAGCGGAAAGCGACGTTTGACAGTTGGCTGATACCCACCGCCGGCATCAGCCGCCACTACATTGACCACATCGCTATGTCCACAGATTTGCGGGTAAACACTCTACAGTACATCAGCAAATACGCTCCCAACGAAACGCGGCTGAGCGACCACAACGGCGTTTGTATCGATATTGTTCCCAACAACTAACTGCTCCAAGTCAAGCAGACAGCGAGGGCTTACAGCATGAAACTGCCTCCATTCGAAATCGAACACTTCTTCCGCCAGCACGAATTCAGCGCGCCGCATGGCATCAGCTCTTCCGATTGCGAGCCGCTGACACTGCCGCAGCTCCTCGAGCTCGCCAGCCCGGCCCGGCGCGCCCAGTTCGAGGATCTTTGGCTGGGTTATACTGAATCGCAGGGCAATCCCGAATTGCGCCGCGCCATCGCCGACCTGCACGCGGACGCGATTGACGCGCGACATGTCTTAGAAGTCGTGCCAGAAGAAGGCATCTTCGTGCCGATGAATGCGCTGCTGAGCGCGGGCGATCATGCGATTTCGATCTTCCCCAGCTTTCAGTCGCTCTATGAAATCGGGCGCGGCAGCGGCTGCGAGCTATCGTTTTGGCGCGCGGAATGTGACGAAAGTGGCTGGCGCTTCGACATTGACGCGCTTGAGCGCCTCATCCGCGCGGATACAAAGATGCTCATCATCAACTTCCCGCATAACCCGACTGGCGCTCTGCTCGCGCGCGCTGAATACGAGCGACTTGTCAACCTGGCGCGGCGGCATGACCTAATTTTATTTTCCGATGAAATCTACCGCTTCGCCGAACAAGACCCAGCCACCCGCTTGCCCTCGGCTTGCGAGCTTTACGAAAAAGCCATTGTGCTAGGCGGGCTGTCAAAATGCTTCGGCTTGCCCGGCTTGCGCGTCGGCTGGCTCATCACACGCGACGCCGGCTTGATGGAGGACTTGCAGGAAATGAAGTCCTATACGACGATTTGCGGCAGCGCGCCCAGCGAAATCCTGGCGCTGATTGCCCTGGAAAACGCCGCGGCGCTGACCGAGCGCTGCTTGTCTATCGTAAGCGAAAACATCGCTGTCGCGCGCGCTTTTTTCGGCCGCCACGACCAGCTCTTCCGCATCCACTATCCAGCGGGGGGAACGGTGGCATTGGTCGAATTAACCGCCAATATGGATGTTAGTGAATTCGCCGCTGGTGCCCTGCGCGCAGCTGGGGTGACTGTGCTGCCAGCCAAGGTCATGCAATTCGCGGGCAACTATTTCCGAATTGGTTTGGGGCGGCGCGCCCTGCCCCAGGCCCTGGAACATTTCGAGCAATATGTACTGGACAGCCTGTATTGAGACCCTGTATTGAGACATTGAAGCCGCGTCATAGCTGATAAAGTTCGCGGGTATTTTCCGCCAGAATCATGCGCGCCGCCTGCTGAGCCTCGCCAGCGGACAAGAAGCCGTCGTCAATCAATTCCCCCAGCGCTTGACCCAAAGCCTGCTTGCCCAACTGCGCGCTGGTGTAAAAGGGCTCGGGCGAGCCATAGACGTCGGACCCGTAACAAACACGCGAGATAGGCGCCATCTCCAGCACTTCGGCGATGATGCGCTTGCCCGCATTGCCGGCAAAAGGCAAGCCCTCCGAAATGTCGCACCAAACGTTGGGCAGTACATTCGCCAGATAGCCGGCTTCCGCGTGATAGGGATAGCCTGTATGAACCAGCAAGAATTTACAAGCGCGATAAGCCGGGAAGCGCAGCAGCTCCATCAATAGCGCCGGACGACAAGCAGCTAAATGAACCTCCCAATCGCCCATGCCCGTATGCACCTGCAAGGGCATATCGAAGTCGATGCAGCGCTCGATGGCGCGGCAGAAGAGATGATCGCGCAGCTGCTTGACAGGATCGCCGCCGCGGCCGCGCGCGCGGCGCAGTTTTTCCAGCGCGACCCGTCCCTGATCGGGCGAGCGGCTACCAGGGTCGATATCAAGCCCGGTTCGGTAAGCGATAATCGATTTCAAGCCGCTGTAGCCGCCCTCGCCCAATGCCGCGGCGATTGCCTCATCGTAGCGCTGCTGGAATGCCGACCAGCCGCAGTCGCTATCCAGCAAGTCTTGGATTAAGACTTCGATGCGAAAGACCGCTAGCACCTCGACGCCGACTTCGGCGCGAAATTGGTGCAAATTGATCTGCGGCAGCGGATAGCCGTCATCAACGATCAAGGTTTCGATGCCGCCCGCTTGGTGCAGCCTATGTGCGTATTGCGCGTAACCTTCGTTGGCGATGGCGCGATTGCGCGCCGCGACCACCGCCTCAAGCGTCGCCTCGACAGCAAAATATGCCGCCAGGCGATGAAGCATATAGCGGAAGTAGAGCGTGTCGCGCTTGAGCCGCGCCAACTGCGACCGCGCGGCGGCGTCAACTGCGATGCCGCCTTCGCGCAGATAAGCTGGCGAGCCACCGCCAAAAGCCAGGGCATCCACCCATGCCGCCGGGCTGAGCCGGTCTTTGCGCGTATAGGGATGGCAATGCGCGTCGACCACCGGCAACGCGCTGAAATCGAGCATTATGGTGCCTCCAGGTACATCTGACGTTCCCAGGGATGCACGGTCAAATTGTAAGTCTCCAATTCCATGCGCTTGACCTTGAGGAACTCCTGCCCGGCGAACGGTGCCAAAGCGGACATCAATACCGCGTCATTTTCCAGCGCGTCTAGGGCGTCGGGCAAGCTGCGCGGCAGCAGCTGAATGCCCAGCGCCGCGCTTTGCGCCGCGCTGAAATGCCCGACATCTTCATCGTTGCATGGCGCGCCGGGTTCGGCTTGCGCCTGAATGCCGTCCCAGCCAGCCGCCAGCAGCGCTGTCAAAAAGAAGTAGGGATTGCAGGTATTGTCGCCGGCGCGGTATTCGACGCGGCAGCGCTTGTTGACATCGGGCACGCGCAGCAAAACGCCGCGATTGCCAACGCCCCAGGCGATATGCGCCGGTGCCCAAGAGGCTGGCTGCAAGCGCTTGTAGGAGTTGACAGTGGGCGCGCCCAAGCCACAGATACCGGGCGCATGCGCCAGCAAGCCGCCCAGAAAATGCAATCCCAGTTCGCTCAAGGGGCTTGCCGCCGCGCCAGCCAGCAGGTTGCCGCCGCCGTTTTTATCCCATAGCGCCAGGTTGGCGTGCAAGCCATTGCCCGCCAAATCTGTGAATGGTTTTGGCATGTACGAGGCGATCAATCCGCGCTGCAGCGCCAGCGCGCGCGTTACTTCTTTGCTGATAAGATAGCGATCGGCGGCGGCCAGCGGCGCGTCATAACGCACTGTGAATTCGAATTGCGAAGCGCCGTATTCTTTGCCCATCTGCTCGACCTGGATGCCCATCGCTTCCAGCGTCGCGACAATGTCATGCAAGAAATCGGCAAACTGATTCAAGCCAGCCACAGTGAACATGCCACCGGCGCGGCAAGGCGCGGCATCGCCAGCCTCCGTCTTATTGTCTTTTTTGAAGAAAAGGCTGAATTCCGCTTCCAAGGCGGCTGTGATGTCGATGCCGCGCTCGGCGTAGAGGGATAGTGTGCGCCGAAGGAGTTGCCGCGGGCAAGCCTCGAAGGGCTGATAGTCCTCGGTCATCATATTGCAGAGCACAATGGCGGTTTTGTCTAGATAAGGCAGCTTCCAATAGGCGTCGGCATCGGGCAGCGCCAAGAAGTCGCCGGTCTGCGCCTGCCAGATGCCATCAGCAGCCATTTGATCGGCGACGCCGAAACCCAGGTTGGCGCGGGCAAAGACGACGCCGCTTGCCACGACTTGCGCGAATCGGCTTTTGGGAATCGTCTTGGCGCAGGCGCGGCCATTAAAATCGTGGTAAGCCACCCAGAGGTTTTCGATTTTGTCATCTTGCAGGCGCTTCAATAAATCTTTTGCATCCATGTTCCGCCCCACAAATCATCCAAAGCATAGCGCGCAGCGGCCTGCAATGGCACCGCCCCAGGCACAGCAAGCAGCAAGGGTTTTGCCTGCGGCGAGCGCCGCGCTAATTCAAGGTATTCTTGTAAATCTCGCCATCTTTCATGATGATGCGCAGGTTTGTTTCCGGCGCGGTCATCACGCCCAGGTCAGCCAGCGGATCACCGTCCATCACCAGCAAATCGGCGCGCGCGCCGGCGATGACCTCGCCCAATTCACCTGTGCGGCAGAGCAGGTCCGCGCCATTGCAGGTCGCGGCGCGCAGCACTGCGATGGCTGGGATGATTTCGCCACGGATGGCGAATTCGTCCAGTTGGCGGCGGTGCATCTGCCCTAGCAAATCGGTGCCATAAGCCATTTTCACGCCGCCACTATGCGCCATATCCAGCGCGCGCTTGCCGGCGTCCAGCACGTCAAAAACTTTCCGATAGAGTTCTTCTGGCAAGCCAGCTTCGACGCCCTCGTCCGCCAGCGCTTGATAGATTGACAGCGTCGGCACCAGATAGGCGTCGTTCTCCAACAGCAGGTCGACGCTTTCTTCGTCCATCAGGTTGCCGTGCTCAACCGTGCGCGCGCCACAGCGCAAGGCGCGGTTGATGGCGCGGGCGGTATAGGCGTGTACCATGACATAGAGATTAGCGGCTTCGGCTTCTTCTACCGCGGCGCGGATTTCTGCTTCGGAAAATTGCGTGCTGTCGATGCGGTCAGTCGGCGAGGCGACGCCGCCGGACACCATCAATTTGATGTGATGAGCGCCACGGCGGACTTCTTCGCGGCAGGCGCGACGCAATTCACTCAAGCCATCGCAGACCCAGCCCAAGCCCGGCGTCAGCCAGCCATAGCCGACGCCATCATCGCCGGATGTACGCATGTCGCCATGCCCCCCCGTCTGCGACAGGGCGTGCCCGCAGAAGAAGATGCGCGGTCCCGCTATCAAGCCCTCATCAACAGCCTTTGCCAGCCCCCAATCCGCGCCGCCGCCGTCGCGCACGGTCGTAAAGCCGCGCATGAGCATGCCTTCGAGGATTTCCGCGGCATGGGCGGTTACGTAGGCGGGCGACCAATGCCGAATGGCGGAAAGGTGCGCCGTTGCCGCTGTTACATGCACATGAGAATCGCACAAGCCCGGCATGACCACCCGTCCGCAGACGTCAATCTCGTCGGCGTCGGTCTGTGGCTTGGTCTGGCTCACCGCGCTGATTTTGCCGTCTTCAATTAAGATATGTCGGTTCGGCAGCATCGCGCCGCCGCGGACGTCCAGGACGCGCGCATTTGTCAACAACAGGCTGTTCATCAAAACCCTCCAGAAGCAAATACCCTTATCGTTTCGCTGGGCGCAGTGTAACAAAGTTCGGGGCGGGAATGCGAATTGTTACGCGTGAAAGATTCTTACTTTATCGGATAAATTAGTACGCGGGGCTATTCATCGTTCTATTCATTGTTTTTCTTTGTTTTATTCATCGTTCGCCCACCACCAATGCGACGAATTGTGAAGATTGGCTATCAGGCTGCGATACCAGGCGATATTGCCATATTTATCATCCGGATCAAGCGCCAAAAGCGCCTCCAATTCTTTTTCTACACAGGCGCGTTCTTCTATCCAAGTGGCTTCGCGGTAGCCAGCTTCCCAGCGATGAACATGGCAGGCTTCGTGCAGGATGGAGCCAGCCAGGAAGATGACCGAGCCTTCGTCGCCCTTCACCAGATCAATGGCGTAATCAAATATCCGCTCTTCAATATAGACGCCGATAACGCTGCCGGCAGGGACTTCTCTGATTTTGCTCAATCCGCTGATGCCATAGGCATAAAGGCGTGGCGCTTTCTCTTTCAACAAATTAAAGGCGGCTCGGACTTCGTGGACAAAGCGCGGCGAGCCTTCAATCTTTATCGGGATGTCCGTTCTGCATTGAAAATACTGATAGGCTGCGAAGCCGCGCTGCCAATCCAAATCGCTATGGCAAGAGCGGTTCACCAGACAGCAGTTGTCAACCTGAGACAGGTCTAAATCAAGGGTAAGCGGAGGCGATTGTGCCGGTGCCACGCATTCATTATTTTGATAGGCTTCGTAGCCGCGCTGCCATTGCGCGGCGCTATGGCACTCCCAATCCGCGAAACAGCAGTTGTCTATGCTGGCGGGGCTGACGCTGGCAAGCGGCGCGCTTTCGCTAAGGACCTGCGGCGATGTCTGGACCTGCGGCGATGTCTGGACTTGCGGCGATGCCTGGACTTGTGGCGATGTCTGGACTTGCGGCGATGTCTGGGCCTGCGGTGATGACTGGACTTGCGTCAAGAGCTGGGGCTGCAGCGACGCGCCATCAGAGCTGAAACAGCCGCTGGCGCGTCGAATTGCATTGTAGCCTGCTTGCCAATCCGCTTCGCTTTGGCAATCCCAGCCAATCTGACAGCAATTATCAAATGCCGAGAAGCATTCTCCGTTGCGCCATGCGATCCAGCCGTCCTGCCATTGCTTGTCGCTGTTGCATTGCCTGTCCACAGTACAGCAATTGTCAATTGGCTCTGTTACCTGTGTCTGAGTTTGCGCCGCTTGGTTTTCTTCAAGGCGAGTGCCTGCGGGTTCCTCAACTGGATTATTCGCTTGTGGATTATTCGCTGGCGCATTTTCAACTGGCTCATGAACTGGATCAACTGCTGAATCATCAATGCGGCTGTAACTGAGCCAAGAAGCCATCCACAGCGCGCGCCCCTTGTGGCTGATTTTCAGCCAGCGATTTGATTTGCCGATGACGCGCAAGATAGTACCGGCTTTTGCGGTTGTAACGTATATGCCATCGAGGTCGGGCGTCTCTCGCAGGTTGATGTTGCGCTCGACGCGAATGGCATAACCCTGCGCGGATGCCGCCCATGTAATAAGAAGAATGAGAACTAAGGTCACGGGTAATAATTTGGCTTTCAATTTACTCGCCCCATGATGTTACGATAGCTTTGCACTGGAATATCATATACATAAATTAAAGCGAGATGACAGTTTCCCCTAGCAGAATAGGGCAAACGTAGGGCAATCGCAGAATAAGCAAATAGCAGGAAGCCAGCAAGTAGTCTTGCTTGTCTGTAACAGATGTATTATCTGTATTAGCGCTATTCTGGCCCCAGCCCCTTGCCGCAGGTCAGTGTTTGCGCTGAACTTGCCGCAAAATTTTGAACAGAAAATTTGACAAGCGATTTGCCACTGGTTATACTCCGCCGACGTTTCGAAACGACTTGCTGCCATCGATTGCGATCTTTTGCTCATTTGCTCCGATTTTCTATGAAAACTCGTTATAGGCGGTTATCTTCACGCGGCTGAAAACCCGCCTCATCGAGCGCCCCAGCGCAAGCCTCAGGTCGACTACGATTCGTATTTTGTATGCTATGTATCGTATCAATATAAGAAAGTGAGGATAGATATGTCTATTCGTTTCCGCAGCGCAGTTGTGATTTGCTTGCTGATATGCTCCTTGTTCGTGGGGCTTGTCGGCGCGCAAGATATGGGGGTCGCGAAGATTGGCATCATGGTGCCGCTGACCGGCGCTTTTGGCGCGGACGCGCAGGATGTGGTGCAAGCGGCGCAAATCGCCGTTGACGACCTCAACGAAGCCGGCGGCGTGGCTGGCTACACCCTGGAACTGGTCATCGCCGATACGGTGGATCAGCGCGCGGATGCCGTGACCACCGCCTTCAACCAGCTCAGCAATACCGAAGATCTCAACTTCATCATGACCGCTTACGCCAGCACCTCGAACTTCGAGATTGACTTGATGGCGGAAGTTGATATGCCTTATCTGATTTCCGCAAATGCCGCGCAAACGCGCGAAATCGTCTCGGCTGAGCCAGAGACCTACCACACCGTTTGGTCGCGCGTGCCCTCATACGACGCCTACGAGACCGCGCTGCCAGAATTGCTGGAAGCCTATGACGAAGCGGGCATGCTCAGCCTGCGCGACCGCGAAGCCTTCATCATCAGCTCGGACGATCCCTATGGCACAACTATCGCCACCGGCATGAGCGCGCACTTCGAAAGCCTGGGTTGGACTGTCACCGGTTACGAGACCGTGCCATTCGCCTCGGTAACAGACTGGCGCGGCTTGCTGGCAAAAATCCGCGAAAACGAGCCGGACATCGTCGTCGTTACCGATTCCGCGCCGCCCAACAACGCCGCGTTCATGAACCAATTCATGGAGAACCCGCCCAATTCGCTGCTCTTCTTGCAATATGGACCATCGGTGCAAGAATTCCTTGAGCTGACCGGCGACAACTCCACTGGCTTGATTTACAACAACCTGGGCGCAGCCATCGATTCCAAGCCGGAAGTCATCGAAATACGCGATCGCTACGAAGAAATCTATGGGCATCGCGGCGGCTACTTCACTGTCATCGCTTATGACCAAGTGATAATTTACGCCACCTGCCTGGAAGAAGTCGGCGATCCGAGCGACCGCGTCGCCATCGGCGAATGCATCGGCAGCTTGGAGATGGAAACGCTGGCGGGCTTCTTGACCTTTGACCAAGAAACGCACTTGGCAATCCAAGGTCCGGAATACTATCCAATCCAGTTCTACCAAATCTGGGAAGGCGAGCGCATCCAGCTCGAGCCGGATCGCTTCGCCACGGGCGATTTCCAAGTACCGCCTTGGATGAGCATGGAATAAGCACGAAATAAGCACAGAATAAACACGGAGTATAAGCGCCGCAGCCTCTAGCTGCGGGAAGGCTGGGACCCATGCGCCTTCTCATCATCTCTACCTTCGCGCCATCTCTATGGCGGGTCCCTCCTGTAATGCAACATCCATGTCTGTAATTGTTCTTAGGGCGGCTCGTCGAGTCGCCCAAAATCACAAAAGCGTATCGGGTTATCAGCATAATGCGCCTGATTTAACTCGGTTATGCCCTTAGCTTCGTGTGGGGAGTTCGTATGGAGAGGGGCTGGGGCTATTTTCCCGCATGCCGATGAGAATTGACGCAAGATGACAAACTTGCTTACCGTCAAAGGCGCGACCAAGAAATTCGGCGAGTTAATCGCCGTGGATGATGTCAGCTTCGAGGTAAACGAAGGCGAGATCTACGGCATTGCTGGACCCAATGGTGCCGGCAAAACGACGCTCTTTAACCTCATCACGGGCATCCCTTACCATGCTGACGGTGGCAGCGTACGCTTGCGCGGGGCGGAAATAAGCGCCTTATCGCCGCACAAGATCTATGAAAGCGGCATCGCGCGCACCTTCCAGAAAGAGACCGCTTTCGATACCTTAACCGTGGCGGAAAACGCGCGCATCGGCGCGGTCTTCGGCACGGCATTGCGCCCCGATCAATATGAGGATGCGGTGGAAAAAGCGCTGACGGATCTTGATCTCAGCGCCGACCGCGACCGCCTGGCTGGCGAGCTATCGCTTTATGCCAAGAAGCGCCTGATGATCGCCTCGGCTATCGTCAGCGCGCCCAGCCTGCTGATGCTAGATGAGCCGGCTGGCGGTTTGAACCTAGCCGAATTGAACGAACTCGAAGACCTGATTCGCCGGCTCAGCCGCGGCGAAATGACCATTATCATCATCGAGCATGTCTTGCCGCTGCTTTTTGGCGTATCCAATCGCGTTATGGTGATGGATTTTGGCAAGCGCCTGGCAGAAGGCTCGCCCGAAGAATTGGCGCGCGACGATGTCGTCATCGAGGCCTATCTAGGCGAGCGCGGAAAGGACGCCTTCCATGCTATTTCAGGTTGAGGATCTTGTTGCTGGTTACGGCAAAATCGATGTCCTGCGCGCATTGTCGCTGCATGTCGACGAGGGCGAGCATGTCGGGCTTTTTGGTCCCAACGGACATGGCAAGACGACGCTGCTGCGCGCTGTTTCTGGCTTGATACCCACCAAAGCGGGCAAAATCAGCTTCCGTGGCGAGGACATCAGCAATTATGCCGCGCGCGCCATCGTCGAGCGCGGGCTAATCCATGTGCCACAGGGCAATCAGCTGTTCCCTGCGATGACCGTGCAGGAGAACTTAACCCTGGGCGCTTATGTCAGGCGCTCGGACCGGCAAAAAGCCGGCAATTTTGAAAAAGTGTTCACGCTATTCCCGCGGCTCAAAGAAAGGCGCTCGCAACAGGCGCGCACTTTAAGTGGCGGCGAGCGGCAGATGCTCTCCATCGGCGTTGGCTTGATGGGCATGCCCGAGCTGCTGCTGCTCGACGAGCCTAGCGTTGGGCTGGCACCGCTCATCAAAGAGGAACTGGCGCGCGCTATCGCCGAAATCGCCACGACCGGCGTTACCATGATCATAGTCGACCAGGATGTTGAGCTTTTGCTGGGCATTTGCGAACGCCTGTATCTTATCGAAAAAGGCGCTGTCTCGCTGGAAACAGCCGACGTCACGCAAATCGATCAAGCCGAAATCCTGGAGATGTACTTCGGAAAGGTGAGCTGATGACATTGGAAGCGCTTGTCGCGATTATTGCCGGCGGATTGGTTTCCGGGTCCCTCTACGCGTTGATGGCCAGCGGTTTGTCGCTGGTCTGGGGCACGGTGCGCATGTTCAATTTCGCTCACGGCGCGCTGGTGATGGTCGGCGCGTACTCGGCTTGGTACGTTTCCAACCGCGGCGGCATCGCCAAAACGCTGCAGCCGCTCGGCAAGTCCATCGTAGAATACAGCGAAGAAGCGGGCGCGCTTGGCGCGCTGCTCTTGCCGCTGGGCGAATGGATTCTGTCCATCAAAGGCGGTTTTGGTTTGCTGCTGGGGGTGCCATTCGCGATTCTTTGCTGCGGCTTGGTTGGGTACATCATGTATGTCCTGCTGGTTAAGCCCTTTGTTGGCAAGCCCGGTGCCGATTTAATCGTCATCATCACCACAATCGCTGGCGCCAGCTTTATGCAGAACGGCGTCCAAGTGATATTCGGACCGCGCTACAAACAGTTGGACCGCATCCTGAAGGGACCGCCTTTGCAGATTATGGAAACCGCAATCGGCTTGCAGGAAGTATTAATCATCATTTTGACACCGATAACGCTGCTTTTGCTGCACTTATTTTTGAAGCATTCCAAGTTGGGGCTGGCGATACGCGCTGTGGCGCAGAATGATGATTTCGCCCACCTGGTCGGCATCAATGTCAGTCAGATTTACCCGCTCACCTTCGTTGTGAGCGCCATATTGGCGGGGCTATGCGGCGTCATGCTGGGCGGTTTGTTCTTCATCTTGCCGACCATGGGCGCGCAAGAATTGCTTTTCGCCTTTGTGGTTGTTGTATTTGGCGGCTTGGGCAGCTTGCCCGGCACCATCATCGGCGCTTATGTCATCGGCTTTATCCGCGAATCGAGCGCCTATATCTTTTCATTGTACTGGGCACCGGTGGTGCTATTCGCCACGCTGATTCTCGTCCTCATTTTCCGGCCGCGCGGCTTGATGGGCGGTGAAGAATCATGAGCATTTTGCATAGACTGCCTGCGCGGCAAACGGCACTGGCGATCATCGGCATCGTCGTCTTCCTCGCTATTCCCTTTGTCATCACCGACAAGCTGCTCATGCACTTGGCGATATTGGGCATGCTATATGCCATCGTCGCCTCCAATTGGGATTTGACCCTAGGCTATGCCGGCGTCTTCAATTTCGCGCATTTGGCTTTCTTTGGCATCGGCGCATATACCAGCGGCATCCTCAGCGTCAAGCTGGGCATTTCGCCTTGGCTGGGCATACCCTGCGGCGGGCTGGCGGCGGCGCTCGCCAGCATCTTGGTCTCGATTCCCGCCATTCGTTTGCGCGGCATTTATGTGGCGCTGCTGACCTTCGCCTGCAGCCAATTGGTGCTGCTGCTGCTGCTCAGCCAGCCGCTGATTACCGGCGGGCAGCAAGGCTTGACCGGCGTGCCGCAATTGCAGATTGGCGATTTCCGTTTCCGCGAGAGCAGCTTCGCCCATTTCTATTTGGTCGGCTTGCTGCTGCTCTGCTCGACGATATTCTTGCGGCGCGTGGTCACATCGGATTTCGGCTTGAGCTTGATTGCGCTGCGCGACTTCGAAGAATACGCAGTCGCGCGTGGCATTCCACTGGCGCGGCAGCGCTTGCTGGCATTTTTGCTGAGTTCGATCTTCCCCGGCTTGGCTGGTGCCGTATACGCCCATTTCTTGATTGTCGCCTCGCCGGATATATTTGGTTTTTCTCTGACAACTTTGCTGCTCAGCATGGTGCTGGTAGGTGGCGTGGCGACTATCTATGGACCGGTCATTGTCGGTGTGCTGATGACCTATGTCAGCGAGTTGATGGCTTCCAGCGCCTGGATGTCGGATGTCTTTGGCATTTCGCGGGGGCCGGTGCGCTTCATGTTTGTGGCTGTGCTGATTGTGCTGACTATGCGTTTTTTCCCCCAGGGCATTTGGGGCTTAATCAAACAATTCAGCGCCCGCAATGCGCGGGCAGCCAGCGCCGCAGAGCAGCCCCAGACAAGCTAATTTAGCCAGGGATGCAATCACATGTCCGCAGAGAAGTCTAAATCAGAGAACCCTACAGCAAATAAGCCCACATCAGTGAATGCTACATCTGCCAATGCCAGTAAAGAAGCGCAGCCAAAAAGAGCCTTCATCACCGGTGCCGCCCGCGGCTTGGGCGAAGGCATCGCCCGGCGCTTGGCGGCGGACGGCTGGTCGCTGCTGATAACCGATGCCGATCCGTCGGTTCACCAAACCGCGGCGGCGATAATTGCTGAACTGGGCATCGCGAGCGAGCGCGTCATCGCCGCCGTGCACAATGTCGCCAGCGCCGAGGTAACCGAAGCAGTCATAGCCTTGGGCGTCGCGCGCTTTGGCGGGCTCGACCTGGCTGTTGCCAACGCCGGCATCGGCGGCGTCGAGACCGACTTGGTGGATTTGCAGGTCGCTGATTTCGAGCAGCTTGTCAACGTCAACTATCGCGGCGTTTTCTTGACCTGCAAATACGCGGGCAGGGTCATGCGCGAACAAGGCAGCGGCAACATCATCACTGTGAGTTCCATATTCGGGCAAGAACCCTATCCGCGCGTGGCCGCCTATTCCGGCAGCAAAGCCGGCGTGATTGCCATGACCATGGCTTTCGCGCTGGAAATGGCACCGCATAATGTGCGCGTCAATAGCATCGCGCCCGGTTACATGGCCACCGAGATGCAATGGGAGGGCTTGCGGCAGCGGGCGGCGCATGCTGGCATCAGCTTCGAAGAGGCTGTCCAGCGCGTATGGGATTTGGTGCCGCTGGGGCGACATGGCACCGCAGCCGATATGGGCGCATTGGTCGCCTTCTTGGCTTCGGACGAAGCGGCTTATATCACCGGCACCACCCTGGGCTTGGCTGGCGGCGTGGTTCGGCGCTAAGGGCGCTAAAGAATAAAGTATAAGGATAAAGTAAAGGAGCGGCGCGCTTTGCATAAAGAACTGGAACGGAGCCTGCGCCGCCTGATGCTCGGCTTACGCGCCGATTGGGCGCTCTATGTGAAATATACCGGCACGGGCGACGAAATCGCTTTCAACGCCGACAGCATGATGGACACCATGAGCGTGATAAAGATTCCGCTGCTCGTGACCCTATTCCGCGCTTATGAGGCTGGCGCGCTCGACATGGCGCAAAGGTATACGCTGGAGACGCGCTACAAACGTTTTGGCACTGGTGTGCTGCATGCGATGGACGATGGCATGGTCTTTAGCCTGCGCGACGCCGCCACGCTGATGATCATCGAAAGCGATAATAGTGCCACCGATTATTGCTATGAGGCCGTCGGTGGTCCCGCCGCCGTCAACAGGACCATGCGCGAATTGGGTCTCGGCGATATTGATGCGCTGGGCAACAGCTTCGACTGGTTTTCGGCATTGGCGGCTTCACTCGACCCGCAGTTGGGCGAATTGGACCCAGCCACGCTCTTCCGTACCGGCTACCCAGAGCTGTCCCCAGCCGAATGGGAAAGGGCGCGCGAGCGCTTCCACTTCGAGAAAGTGAAAACGGCGCGGCCTTTCAGCCGCGCGACGGCGCGCGCCATTGGGCGCTTGTTGGAAATGATCTGGGCGGATGAATGCGCCGGCGCGCAATCCTGCGCGGCAATGCGGGCGATGCTGCACCGGCAAATATCGCGCTCGCGATTGCCGAAGTACTTGCCAGAAGCCCGCGTGGCGCATAAAACGGGCGACTTCAATCCCTTCATCGCCAATGACGTCGGCGTGATTGAATCGCAGCAAGCAGCGCCCATCATCGTCAGCGTGCTGGTGGCGGGGCACCGCGGCTACTGGGAAAACCTGGAAGACACAATCGCGCGCATGGCCGAGAAAATATGGGAGTATGGGGTTTATAGCGGGTGATTGCCCAGCGCGGCTAGCGCAGGCAGCAGGACAATCGCAGCAAATTATATTCATCACATAGACAGCGAGGGGGCGTAGACACTGTGAAAGTGTCTACGCGCGGCACAGAGTCGCCCCTACAAGGCTTGTCCGCTACTGTAGGATTCGCGTTCGCCCTTTGGTTTACCCCCCTCGGTCCCCCCATTTCAATGGGGGAGATGACCACTGATTTGTTGTGATTATCGCTAATGCGAGCTTGGATTCATGCTGATTTCGCATTTTTTCTACATTTCGCATTATCTTAGCTCCCCTTCCCGTAGGTCAGTGTCTACGCGACCCGCTGATGCGGGATGCTCGCCATAGAGATGGCGAGGAAGGTGCCGCGCCGCGTAGGGCGCGTAGACACATGCCCGCCGACACTGGCGGGCGGGGATGGGGTAGAAAAAGCGCATTGACTTACCAATATCGGACAAGCCCAGTATGGCTCGCCCGATACAACCAGTTTTGCGACTAATGCGGCGCTGTTGCCAGTGGGCGACTGAACCGCACTGCCACCAAGCGGATGTGGCGAATTGAAGCGATTCAAGTGTAAGATGCAAGTGTAAAAGGAGAAGTCATGAGTTATGGCAGGAGCAAATCCGACCTAAACATTGACGCGTCGCAAGTCGCGACGCTGGCCTCATTGTTCGCCGTGGACCTGGAGAGCGAAGACCTGGAGGCATTGGCAGCGGCTTTGTCGAATCAACTGCCTTCAATCGCCGCCCTTGAAGCATTTGACCTGAGCGATTATCCGCCGATATTGAGAATGGACGCGGGCTGGTATGACTAATTCACAGGCGCTCATCAATTTGTCCATCAGCGAAGCGGCAGAGGCGCTGCGAACTGGCGCGGCGACTTCAGTTGCCTTGACAGAAGCCACGCTAGAGCGCATCGAGCAAAGCGAGCCGACCGTGCGCGCCTACGCGGCCGTGCCGGCAGCAGCGGCGCTGGCGCAGGCGGAAGCAGCCGATAAAGCGATTGCGGCTGGCAATACGCGCGGTCCCTTGCACGGCATTCCCATTGGCATCAAGGACATCATCTACACCAAGGGCGTCGCCACCGAATGCGGCTCCCAAGTCATGGCTGGCTTCAAGCCCGATTACGACGCAACAGTCGTACAAAAGCTGAACGCAGCCGGCGCTGTCATGATTGGCAAGACGATGCCGCACGAATTCGCCTATGGCGTCAACCAACCGCCGACCCGCTCGCCCTGGGAACTCAATAGCTATCCCGGTGGCTCGAGCACGGGTTCGGGCGTCGCGGTAACAGTCCGCTCGGCATTTGGCGCGCTGGGCACCGATACCGGCGGCTCAATCCGTATCCCGGCTTCGTTTAACAACATCGTCGGCTTAAAGCCGACCTACGGTCGCGTCAGCGCTTATGGCGTGGTGCCGCTATCCTGGACCCTGGATCATGTTGGCCCCATGACGCGCACGGTCTTGGATAACGCTTTGATGCTGAACGCGATTGCCGGGCACGATGCCAAGGATTTGACGTCGGCGCGGCAGGCAGTACCAGATTTTAGCGCCGGCATCGACGCTGGCGTCCAAGGCATGCGCATCGGCATTGACCGCGACTTTGTCCTGTACCCCGGCGTGATTGATGACGTGCGCGCGGCTACCGAAGCGGTCATCAGCGAGTTGGCGGCAATGGGCGCGGAAATCATCGAGATTCGCTTGCCCGAATTTGAATTGACGCCGGAAACGCTGTTCACCGTGATGATGGCGGAAGCCAGTACCTATCATCGCCAGCAACTGCGGGAAAAGGGACATCTCTATGACCCCGCCACCCGCGCCACACTGAAAATGGGCGAGCTCATCCCAGCCACGCACTACGTTACCGGGCTGCGCGCCCGCGAGCGCTACCGCAGCGCCATGAAGCAGCTATTCCGCGACGAGAAGCTCGACGCCCTGATATCGCCGACCATGCCGATTCCAATGCCGCTGCTGAGCGATTTGCATCAGCCGCGGAAAGATATGGACATCGGCGAGACGCCAATGATTTCAATCATTCATCACACTTTCTCCGCCAATTTGGCTGGGCAGCCCGCCTTGAGCGCGCCCTGCGGCTTCACGCGCGGCGGCTTGCCCATCGGCTATCAACTGATGGGACGCCCCTTCGCCGAAGCGACATTGTTCCGCATCGCTTATGCTTATGAGCAGGCGCATGATTGGCATAGGCGGCAAGCGCCGCACGTTTATGAGGACCAGTGATAGCGGCGGCCTAAGATAATCCGCCGCGCGCCCAGCCAATCATATAGCCTGGCTGGCATGCGCAGATATTAAGGAGAACGCGATGAGCGACTTCAAGAATAAGGGATTCAAATGGAAAAACGATCGCATTTGCGCCGCTGCCTTGACATTTGACCTTGATGGCGAAACCATTCCCTATATGCTCGACCCGCCTAATGCGACCAAGCGCATGGCGCTGATGTCCGAGTTCAGTTATGGACCGAATGTCGGTATGCCCAATATCCTCGACTTGCTCGACCTCTACGAGATTAAAGCCAGTTTCTTTTCGCCAGCGCGCACGCTGGAATTACACGCGGATTTGGCGCGCGAGATCCTGGCGCGCGGGCATGACCTCGGGCATCACGGCTATATGCACGAGCGGCCCGACGGCTTGAGCGACGAGCGCGAAGAACGGGTGCTGCGCGCCGGCATCGACGTCATCGAGCGTATCACGGGCTGCAAGCCACGCGGCTATCGCTCGCCGGCTTGGGAGTTGAAACCGTCGTCGCCGGCTTTGCTCAAGCGCTATGGCTTCCAGTTCGACAGCAGCTTGATGGGTTACGACATTCCTTACTGGGTAGAAACATGCGCAGGCGATTTGCTGGAACTGCCCGTCAGCTGGCGCAATGACGATTGGGTGCAATTCGGTTTTGTATCGGTGCCAGCAATTGGCAATGGCATCAGTTCGCCGTCAACCGGGCTGGAAGTATTCACAGCCGAATTTGATGGGCTTTTCGCGCGCGGCGGGCTATTTAATATGACCATGCACCCCTTCTTGGCTGGTCGCCCGTCGGGATTGATCGTGCTGGAACGCCTAATCCGTTACATACGCGGCTTCCCGCGCGTCTGGTGGGCGAAGCTCAGCGAAATCGCCGACTATTGCCAGCAAGAAGATGTCGCGCCTACCCTGCCGCGCGCCAATACCGTTTTGCCAGCCGCAAAGTGGATTGAATGACGACGGCGGCAAGCGCGCCCAAACGGACGGTTCTGGACGCCACCAAGCGCAGCCGGCCTTTGAGCGGTTCGAGCGGATAAAAGGGCGCGGCAAGAAGCAAGTGGCTGCGAAGACTACTTACGAAGACTGCGAATGAAGGATGAAAAGTTGGGAACAATGGCACTGACGGAAACGCTGGAAGCGGATGTATACCGCCGCCTCGACGCCATGCGCGGCGACATCATCAAGCTGACGCGGGATATGGTGGCATACAAAAGCGTCAATCCGCGCTATATGACCGACCCGGAAAACAGCCAGGAAAGCGCCGTACAAGACTATGTGGAAAGCAAGCTGAAGGCGCTGGGGCTGGAAATCACCCGTTGGGAAGCCGAAGCGCGGCGGCCAAATCTGGTCGCGCGGCGGCGCGGCAGCGGCGGCGGAGGCCACAGCCTGATATTTAATGGACATATTGATGTCGTGCCCATCGGCGATTTGGACGGCTGGGATTTTGACCCCTGGGGCGGTGAAATTGCCGATGGCAAGCTATATGGGCGCGGGACAGTTGACATGAAAGCGGGCGTGGCGGCATTCATCGCGGCAACCGCGGCAATCATGCAGGCTGGCATCCAACTCCAAGGCGACTTGCAACTGCATATCGTGGTGGACGAAGAAGCGGGCGGTTTCGCCGGCACGCGCGATGTCATCAAGCGCGGCTATCGCGCCGATGGCGTCATCGTCGCCGAGCCGTCATCGGGCTATATCGACGCCGCCGAAGGCGGGCTTACTTGGCTGCGCGTTACGATCCGCGGGCGCTCGGCGCACGCTGGCTGGCGCTTCGCGCAGATTTACCCGCAGCAAGACGCAAAGGCGGAGAACGCCGACGGCGTCAACGCGATTGAGAAAGGCGTCAAATTTGTAGCCGCCGTGCGCGAGCTGGAGCGCGAATGGGCGCATAGCCGCCATCATCCGCTGATGCCGCCGGGTATCGCCACCATCAACCCGGGCGTGATGGTCGGCGGGGTTGGGCTGGGAAAAGACGGCTTGCCGCAAATCACCTCCAACCCCGCCATGATTCCCGATGTCTGCGTGATTGACTTCGATTTCAAATACCTGCCGACAGAAACTTTCGAGCAAGTGCGCGCCGAATTTGAAGACTTTGTGGCGGCATTCGCGCGCACCGATCCCTGGCTGCGCGAGCACCCGCCGACCTTGCAATGGCATTTATCAAATATCAACTTCCCGCCCTTTTCTACCGCGCCCGACCATCCCTTAATCGCGGCAGTTCGCGCTACCCATCAGCAATTGGGCATCGAAACGGTCTTGACCGGCAAGCGCGCTGTGACCGACGCCGCCTTCTATGCTGGCGCTGGCATGACGCCCATCATCCTGGGTCCGGTTGGCGAAGGCTTGCACGGCGATAACGAATATGTCGAGCTGGATTCCTTGATCGAAACCGCTAAGGTCTTCGCCGGCGTTGCCTTGCGTTGGTGCGGCGTAGCGGGTTAGTTACGATTAGTACGATTAGTACGATTAGATGGAAATCCGCGATTATTTGCGCGCGCAACTGAATCGCTACCTGGCAGACCTTGAGCATCTGGTAGCGATTGACTCTGGCACGTACAACAAAGACGGCTGCAATCGCGTCAATGACTGGCTGGCGCGGCGTCTGCACGCCCTGGGCTATTGCATTGAACGCTTCCCGCAAGCGGATACGGGCGATCACCTGCGGGCGCGCCGGCGCAGCCAAGGACGCGCCAAGATTCTGCTGCTGGGGCACAGCGATACGGTGTATGCGCCGGGCACAGCGGCGCAGCGACCGCTGACGCAGGCAGGCGACCGCCTCCTGGGACCTGGAACATGCGATATGAAAGCCGGTTTGCTGGCTGGGCTTTATGCGCTGGAAGCCTTGCATGCGATTGGATTTGAGGAATTCGGGGAATTGACGCTGCTCTGCGTCGCCGATGAAGAAGTGGACGAGCGCAGCTCGCTGCCATTGATGCGCGCAACGATGAAGGGTGTCGACGCCGCGCTAACGCTGGAAGCGGCGCGCGAGAACGGCGATATCGTTTGCGCGCGCAAGGGCAATGTGGTGATGCGCGTCGAAGCGCATGGGCGCAGCGCGCATGCCGGCGTCGAGCCGGAAAAAGGGCGCAACGCCATCAGCGCTTTGCTGCGGCGGCTGCTGCAAGTCGAGGCGCTGGCGCATCCGATTGGCGGCAGCCTCACCATCAACATCGGGCGTATTAGCGGCGGCACCAAGCCCAATGTCGTGCCGGATTATGCCAGCGCGAGCATTGACATCCGCGCATTCGAGCAGCACGAGCTGGATTGCGCGGTCGCCGAAATCGAAGCGATATTCGCGCGCCAAGTCAATGATGGCATCAGATTCGCCTTTTGGCATCGCCTCGCTTCGCCGCCGATGCCGCGCAGCGAAGCAGTCGCGCGCTTGGAAGCCATGGCGATAGGCGTCGCCGCCGACCTGGGCTTCGCGCTGCGCGCTGCCGGCACGGGCGGTGGTGCCGATAGCGCCTTCGCCGCGCAAGCGGGCTTAGCAGCGCTGGACGGGCTGGGGCCTATCGGAGGCTTGGATCACGGACCGGACGAATATATTCTGGAAAGCAGCATTGTCCCGCGCACGGCGCTGCTGGCTGAGTTAATCAAAGTGATTTGTGAATCTTTGCCTGAATAATTTCTGCCAATACAGCATCAACTGGCAAGGCGGCTCGCGCCGTTGATGGCATAGAGCGCGGCATTGTCCAGCGCGAATACCAGCCGAAGGGTTTCCCCAGGCGCAGCGGAATGCCGACCACCTTGCCAAGGGCTTCCTTCCCAACGCAGCGCGCAGGCGATGCCGCCGGTCTTGATTGGCTGGCAATCTTCTAGCGCGCAGCCGCTCACGGGCGAGCCGGCGCTGTCGAGCAGCGCGGCGCGGATGCTGCCGCCGGGCGCGATATGGGCGTTGACCGTGATGCGGTCCGCGCCCCGCCGCAGCGGCACCGTCGTCAGCATGGCTATTGCCTTTTTGTCTCGTGGCGCGAATCCAGCGAATCGGTCGATTGCCAGCGTCGCCAGATTGAGTGAGCTTTCGCGCCAATTATTATGCAGTCCATTGCTACCGCCGTAATAGATTAATATCTTTTCGCTGTATCCATTGACCCCAACAAGTGGCGCGGCGGCGTAAACGCAGCCGCAGTCGGTTTCGCCCTCGGGATACCTGCCCGCACCCCGCGGGATAAGCGGCTGGCCGGGGCAAATCCGCTGCCAGTTGACGCTATCCGCGCTACATGCCAGCTCGGTATCGACCGTATCCCAATCCGCCGCTTGTTCGTCGCCCTTGTGGAATATCGCCGGCAAGCCGATGTAGAGCCCCGCGTAGCGAATGATGGGCATGGAATAAATCTGATCGTGGGCGTCGCCGCCGCGCATGATTTCAACTGGCTCGCTCCAGTGAAGGAAGTCGGCGCTTTCGCTGCGCAAAACGGTGCGCAGACCTTGAAAGGGGCCATCCGACCAGCCGCGTGTGATGCCGATGTACTTTTCCAATTCCGGCGACCAGATAGCGTTGTTATGGGTATCGCCGACAGCGTCATGCTCGCGCCAGAGCGCCGGCTGAGACCAGCGCAAGCCATCGGCGGAAAAGCAGGTCGCCATGCGCCCGGCGCGCGGATTGCGGTGGATGAACTTGTAGCGGCGGGCGGGGTCGGCAGCGCGCGGGTCTTGGAGCACTCCGCCGGCGTGGATGCCATGCGTGGCGCGGCGCATGACGATGTTGTTGGCGCGCGAACCTACGAAGTCTATCAAGCCTAGAGACGGTTTTTCCCAAGAGATGCCATCGCGCGAGCTGGCGTAGAGCAAGCCTTCTTCGCGTTGGCCGCCGAAGTACGGCAGCTTTGGGCGCTGCGCAAGAGGCGTCTTGACTGATGCTTCATCGACGATGAAGCACTTGTACCAGCACTTGAATAAGCCTTCGTCCTGGTCATAAATCACGCTGGGATAGACATTATCGAAGCGCGCTTCCCAAGTTTTGGGCGGCTGCGCGAAGTAGTCCTCGCCGAAGAGCGGATTGCTGGCGCACTTCGTGATTTGCCCTAAGCGCAGGCTAGCGTTTGCGGTCGCCGCGAAATTGCGGTCGTCCAACGCCAGCAGGGCTGTCGATTTTGTCATGCGCTTACTCCTCTTCAGTAAACCCAACAATAGAATTAGAATTGGCCAGGCAACTCGCTGTATCGCATAGGTCGCGCAGGTCGCGCCGCCAAATAAAGCGCCTCGCCTTGCAACTCTTATGGATATTTGATTATGCGCTTGCCCATCAATTCCGCAACTGATTATATTGGGCAACTTGGCTGTCTGCATTATCGGGGCAAGTTCAGCCAGGGCAGCGGACTGCCCCACAGGGCAATCGCTTCAAAATCCATAACTGTCGAATTTAACATCAAACTGATGAATTGTAGGTGCGAGCCCGTGGACTCTGTTGAAAATACCCTCATCCCGCAGGTCTATGTCTACGTGACCCCGGCCCCTCCTCGCCATCTCTATGGCGAGCATCCCCAAAATGAGGTAAGGGGAGCTTTCTGACCCGTAAAGAGCTGTTAAAGCCCCTCCCTCTTTATGGGAAAGTTCGCCATAGAGATGGCGAACGGGTTTGGGGTGGGGGAAATCGAGTATTTCAACAGAGTCCCGTGGCTCGCCCATGAAATCGGGTGCAAAATCGTGGGCGATTGACCCGCAGTGTCTACGTGGTGAATAAAATTTGAAGCGATTGCCCTGGACTGCCCCAAACCTAGCCTTGCGCGAGCCCTAAACTTGGTTTAAGCTACAATGACACTATTACATAATCTTAAGGTTGTCTTCATGCGTTATCTCGCGCTCGCTGTAATCCTGTTCACGCTGTTTTTCAGTTCCGCCACTGCCCAGACCGAGCTTAGCAAGCCTAGTTTTTTCAGCATATTCTATTATCAAGACAGCGGCGATTGTTTCGCGATTGTCTGGCATCCGGTTGACGGCGCTGCCAATTATCAAGTCCGCGTTACCCATAACGGGCGCGGTTGGCTGAATTACAAAGATACTGTCGCCGAAGACCAACGGATACGCAACTGGATAGATTGGCAGGAACTAGCAAATTCATTTTATGATTTCAAATCCTTGGTATACTTTGCCGATTGGTGTGGTTTAGCGATTGACCAGAATGTCAAAGTCCGGGTGCGAGCGGTTGACGCGAATGGCAACATTGGACCCAGGAGCAAGGGATTTAAGTTCTACATCAACCGCTGAGACCGCCGCTTCGCGTAGCGCCGCCCTTGCCTCGGACGGCGCTGCTGTTGCTATCATCTTCCCCAGCAGTATTATTTTCTTAATGAATGTTGGTTGACTCTTCATTCATCTTAATTATTGTGCTACAATTGCGCCTATAGTTTACTCCTCATCCAATTGTAGATGGAGAATCTCATGCGTATTTTCGCGGTTCTTATTTTGGTATTTACGCTTCTTATCGGCTCGGCTTCCGCGCAAGCGAAGCTGCCCAAGGTCAGCATCATTAATGTGGCTCAAGGGACCAATAAGACCGATTGCCTTGCCCTCTTGTTTGTCAATCTCAATGGTGCCGCGACATATCAAATGAGAGTCACCAAGGCCGGCAACGGCAGTGTAAAGTATCGCGCGGGAACGCCGAAGGCGAAGCAGTTGCGAGGCTGGCAAGACATCGCACAGTTCTGGCAACAGAATACGACTCATACCAAGCAAGTATGGTGGTGCAATTTGATGGTGGACCAGACGGTCAGGGTGCGTGTGCGCGCAGTCGACGCGAAAGGCAAGGCCGGCAAAGTGAGTAAAACCGGCGCGTTCTACCTCAAAACAGGGTTCCCGGTATGGTCCAATTATTGGTCGAGCAATGGATAGGGTCATTAGCATTCCCAGGGGATAGCTAAGCGCCGCAGCGTAATCGGTTTTGCCATCAGTCATACTGGACATAAGAGCCGCTCCTGCTGGGGGTGGCTTTTTTTCTTGTCTCAATTGTTTCAATCCAGGCCTGTCTCAATTCAGGCGCTGCGGCAAGAGCCGCAAATATGTTACAGTCGGGTTGTCAAGAAACCCGTACCGAAAGCGAAGAAAGTGACCCCGCAAGCAAGATTGCAAACGCAATTCATCGCCCATTTCGGCGAAAGCCCCAGCTACATCGTGCGCGCGCCGGGGCGCGTCAACCTCATCGGCGAGCACACCGATTACAACGATGGTTTCGTCTTCCCCATGGCCATCGACCGCGCCGCCTACATCGCCTTGCGCCCACGCGCGGACAAGCAAGTCATCGCCATATCGCTCGACATGGACGACCGCGGCGAATTCGCGCTGGACGATTTGCCGCGCCCGCAAGCGAGCAAATGGCTTGACTATCTGGTCGGCGTGGCTTGGGCGCTGCAAGAACGGGGCTATGCCTTAAACGGCTGGGAAGGCACGCTCAGCGGCGATGTGCCAATCGGCTCGGGCTTGTCGTCGTCGGCGGCTTTGGAGCTGGCGGCGGCGCGCGCATTTTATGAAGTGTCCGGGTTTGAGTGGGATGCCGCGGCGATGGCGCTGGCATGCCAAGCCGCCGAGAATGAATGGCTGGGCGTCAAATGCGGCATCATGGATCAGATGATTTCGGCGGCTGGCATCGAGGACCGCGCGCTGCTCATCGACTGCCGCAGCCTGGAGACCGCCTCAGCGCCGCTGCCGCCGGATTCGGTTGTGGTCATCTTGGATACCAATACGCGCCGCGGCTTGGTCGATTCCCAATATAACGAGCGCCGCGAACAATGCGAGGCGGCGGCGCGGCATTTCGGACTAAGAGCGCTGCGCGATATTGATGGCGCAATGTTCTCCCGGCGCGAGCGTGAGCTAGGTCGCTTGATGCGGGCGCGCGCCCGGCACGTCATCACAGAGAACGAACGGACGCTGCGCGCCCGCGATGCCATGAAGCGCGGCGATGCGCGCGCCTTGGGTCAACTGATGAATGCCAGCCATATCAGCTTGCGCGACGACTTTGAGGTATCCAGCCCGGCGCTCGACGCCATTGTTGCTTGCGCCAATGCCGAAGCGGCTTGCTATGGCGCGCGCATGACCGGAGCTGGATTCGGCGGCTGTGCCGTGGCGCTGGTACAAGCCGATGGCGCAGCGGCATTTGCGCGCCGCGTCGGCGCTTGTTATCAAGCGGCGACCGGCATCAAGCCCATCATCACCGTCACCGGCGCGAGCCGTGGCGCGGAAACGCTCTATCCTTGATTTGCAGACCAGCGCGGTATCAGCTGTCGCGCAGCTTTTGCAGATAGTTCCTGATTTCCGCGGCTGTCCGCTGCGAATCGCAAACAGCGCGCCGAGCAGGAATTACCCCTTGACCGCGCCCGCTGTCAGCCCTTCCACGATGCGGTTTTGGAAGATCAATACCAGCACCACCAGGGGGATGGTAACAACCATCGCCGCCGCCATGATTTCGGCGATTGGCTCCTGCTCGGAGAATTCGCCGGAAAATAGCGCAATCGCAACCGGCACCGTCTGCGCCGAGGGATTGGTCGCGGTGAAATTGAGCGCGAAGAGATATTCATTCCAAGATTGTACAAAAGCCAGCAAGCCGGTCGTGACGAGGGCGGGCGCGGTCAGCGGCAGCAGGATGAGGCGGAAAGTCTGAAAGGGCGTGCAGCCATCAACCGTGGCTGCCTGCTCAATCTCGGCTGGCAAGCCCTTGAAAAAACTGGTCAAGACCCAGACCGTGAATGGCAGGGTAAATACAGGATAGGTAACCAGCAGCGACAAACCGGTGCCAAAGAAGCCCAGTTGGCGCACGATGGTGTACAAGCCCGACAAGATCGAGATGGCGGGGAACATGGTCATGGACAGGACAACATAGAGCAAAACGACGCGCCCGCGGAAGCGCAACCGCCCCAGCGCATAGGCGGCGAAGGAGCCGGCAATCAAAGCGAATACCGACGCCGCCGATGAAACCAGCGCGGAATTGCGCAGCGCCAACATGAAGGAGCCGCCTTGGAAGACATATTGATAATTTTGCAGCGTGGGGTCTTGCGGCAGGTATGTGGCGGTTTGGAACATCTCGTTTTCGGTTTTGAAGGAGGTAACAAGCGCCCAGTAAAACGGGAACAGAGCATAAACCGCGACAATGATTACCAAGATGTAAAGCAGGGCTTGCTGCAGCCGTTCTTTTAATTCTTTGCGTGTCATGCCCGTGTTGGCTTTGGCTTTGGGGGCGGCTAGGGACATTTAGGACTCCACGTTCAACAAGCGGACGTAGATGAAAGCGAAGATTGAGATGAAGATAAAGATGATGACGCTGATGGCAGAGGCGTAGCCGTCTTGCTGGTTGCTGACCAGGGTCTCGAAATTGTAGGTCGCCATAGAAAGCTGCTGTCGCCCGAAAAGCACGTTGAATAGGTCGAAGACGCGCAGCGCGTCCAGCGTGCGGAAGATTAGCGCGATGGCGATAGCGGGGCGCAGCAGCGGCAGCGTGATGGAGAAGAAACGCCGCACCGGGTTGGCACCATCGACGGAAGCGGCTTCGTAGAGGTCGCTGGGGATAGTCTGCAAGCCCGCCAGCAGCAGCAGCGCCATGAAAGGTGCCGTCTTCCAGACATCGACGATGATGGCGGTGGGAATCTGCAAAGCTGGGTCGGAAAGCCAAGCCAATGGCGCTTCGATTGCGCCCAAGTCCATCAAAATTTTGTTGAAGATGCCGGCGCTGGTGTCTTTGAGCATCAGCTCCCACAAGCGGGCGGAAATCACGGTGGGTATCGCCCAAGGCACCAGCATAATGGCGCGCATCGCGCCGCGGCCGCGGAACTTGGAATTAACAATCATTGCCATGAATAAGCCGATGAGCAATTCCAGCGCGACCGAAATGACAGTGAAGATGACGGTGGTGATGATCGCCTCGATGAAGTCGTCGTCCAGCCCGCTAATCGCCGCCGATTGATCGCCGCCGACAGGGATGTGGAGAATCGTGCGATAGCCGGCGCGCAGCAATTCGCGGTCGATCGACTCCCAGCGGATGCTGCCATTGGCGCGGGTATCGCAGGGACCGTCGCTGACGCTCTTCTTGCAGGCGACGGTATCGATGCGGAAGGTCAGCAAGTTGAGATAATTCTGCAAGCCGACGAATTGCGGCACTTCGGTGCCGGCAAAGCGCTTGTCAGTCAAGCTGCGGATGAATGTTTGCTCCAGCGGGCGCGCCGCGACCAGCACAAAAATGGTCAAGGTGGGGATAAGCAAATTCCAAGCCAGGCGCGTTTCCCGCCCAAGCAGGGAGTCCTCGCCGCGGAAGAGCCGGTCGATATTGCGGTCGAACCAATACCACAGCGCAAAGGTTATCAGCGCGATCAGCAAAGCCGGCGCAATGGCGGCGGCCATGCCGTCCAGGTCAACTGGCTCCCGGTCCATCGCGGCGGAATTAATAAAGTTGAAGGCAGTCAACGCGATATAGGCGACAAGCCCTATGCCCAGCCACAATACGGCGATGCGCGCCCAATAGGCGATGCGGATATCGCCCGAGCGCAGCCGCGCGCCAATGAGCATGAAAGCGACGCCCAATAACGCGACAAGCGCCGTCAGGATGATGCCAAAACGTTCCAAATAAATGAGCAATACCGAGGGCGCTCGCTCGTCGCCTTCCGATGGACTCCAATTTAATGCCAGCTGAATGGCTTCATCGTTGGCGACTGCCAGGATAAAAAATATGATCGCCAGCGCGCCCATCACAATCATGCAAGCGCCGACGGCGTAAATCTGCAATTTATTTTGAGGCTCCGCAGCGTAACTCATGGCAAATCCAATGACGCTGATTAGACGCTCATTTTGAAAGAGAGGATCCCGCTGTGGCGGGACCCTCGCGGAATAGACTTCGCGACCAGCTTATTGACCCAAGAGGTCAGACAGGTCTAATTCGAGCAGTTCCAGCGCTACTTCGGCATCTTCTTCGCCGGTAAGGATAGAGTGGACAGCGTTGAAGTAGAGAGTGGAAACAGCGTTGTAATTTTCCTTCGAGAAGTTCGAGGGACGGGCGGTGGTAACTTCAGCCAGGTCGGGGCGGATGAATGGCATGGCTTCGATGAGATCGGGATCGCTGTACAATTCAATCGCGCCCGGCGGGTTGGAGGTGAAGACGGCGAAGTCTTTCTGGCTTTCTACGCTGGTGAGGAAGATGGCAAAAGCGGCAGCAGCTGCTTGATTTTCCGAATACTTGGAGACGCCGATATGCCAACCGCCCAGCGTGGAAGCGCCCATGCCCGAATCGCCAGCCGGCAGCGGCGCGACATCAAAACCGGGGATGTCGTCGCTGGCTTGGCTGCGGGAGTAGGCGTAGGGCCAGTTGCGCATGAAAGCGGCGTTGCCAGAGTGCCAAACAGCGCGGGAATCTTCTTCTTGATAGCCGACGACGCCTGGTGGGCTAATCGTGCCGACCCAGCCGGCGGCTTGTTCATAGATTTCGACAGCGGCGTCGCTAAGGGCGCTGATGGTGCCGTCGCTTTGCAAGAAGTTCTCGCCAGTTGCCGAAACGTGCCATTCCAGCGCGTCGCAGGTCAAGCCCTCGTAGGCGTTGCCTTGCCATACATAGCCCCAGAACTCATCGTTGCCTTCGGCGCGTTCGCCTGCTTGGATGGCTGTGGCCATTGCTTCCAGCTCGTCCCAGGTGGCGGGCGGAGCGTCGTAGCCGTATTTCTCCAGCAGATCGGTGCGGTAATAGAGCATGCCAAAGCCAATACGCAAGGGCAGCGCGACCAAGCGGTCGTCAATCGTGTTGTTTTCTATCAAAGCCGGCAGTTGCGCGTCGACATGCGCTTGCGGGGCGATGTCGCTCAAGTCGATCAGATGCTCGGCCAGCTGGCCCGGCCAAATGACATCGACGCGGATGACATCCAAGTCGCTGCTTTCCGCCTCGAAAGCCGTGAGGTAGAAGGCGATCAGGTCGGTAACGTTGGCTGCGCCGTCATTGCGCTCGACGGTGATATTCGGGCAGACCTCGTTGAAGCTGCTGATAATCCGATCTTCAGCTTCGGGATAATTGCCGACCGGGTCACCGAAGAATTTGATCGTTACTTCTTCGTCGGTACCGCAATCGAATTCGTGACCATCCGCCAATGCCAAGCCAGCCGGCATGGCAAGAGCCAGTACCAAGAAGAACAGAATGAGTTTTCGCATTGCTACTTCCTTTCACATGTATACGTTAAAACCAACAAAAGTGAAGGCATTCCATTAAAGAGATTCTCGGTTGCACTCATCCTTTCAACATTCTTTCAACCTTGCATGGCAAGGTTGCCACTCGTTATCTCCTTCGGATGAAACCGAGGGAGCGCCTTCCAAAATTAAGCGTCGGCGCGCTCGACCCAGATGGGCGAACTCCAAGCCCATTGACCATTGCGCTGTCGTACGCGCGCGTAATACCAATCGCGCTCTTCGCCAGCCGAGACATCGGCAAAGCTCAAGCGCCGTCGGCTGTCCGACACGGGCACGGCACGATGAAAAACAAAAGACGGCGAGACAAATCCGTTTGCATATCCCGCGCGCGCGCCGCATGACAATTCCGCCAACGTTAGCGACATTTCCATATCGTTTATTCTAGCATGAACGAGTGTATCGAATCCACCTTCAATATGCAAGGTCAGCGCTTGGGTGGCTGCGCTGCGCACCGTGGCGTTGCGCGGGCTGCGCGTCCGCAGCCGCACTGTTCCGCCCGATTTCCCGGCTTCACCGGCTTCACCGGCTTCACTGGCTTCACTGGCTTCACTGGCTTCACCGGCTTCACTGGCTTCAATTGAGAAGCGACTCCATACACAGGAATCGTCGGCTTCCAGCTCGGGCATGGCGATGTCCTTGCCGCGCAGGTGCGGCTCGACCGCCAGCAGTTCGCCGCCTGCCACAGACAGCTGCACATCCCAATCGCTCAAAATCTCGCTTTCGCCCCAGCCCATCTCCAGCCGCAGCTTGCAGGGACCGCTGCCGTCGTAACGGCTCGGCGCGATCGCCGCACGCTGAATCACGCGGTTATTGCGCAGGATATCAATCGTGTCGATCGTCGCAGAAGCGGCGACGGCGATTTCGATATGGCGTTCGGCGCAATAGGGCAGGACCGCGCCCATGGGCGCGCCGTTGAGCGCGAATTGCAGCCCGATGCGGTCGCCGGTGACGGCATAGGTTCGGCGGCGGCAGATGGCATCCCATATCGCTGCGCGCGATAAATCTTCCGCCCAGACCGCTGCCAGCCCATAACCATAATTGCCCGGGTGCGCGCTGTGATCGTCGCTCGAGCCGATGAAGCCGAAGATATGCCCTAGCTCGAGCCCGCGCTGGGCGCTGCTGTTGTGGTCGCGCGGACCCATGGCATGCAGATAGGCTGGCTCTGAATCAGTCGCTTCCGCCGCGCCATGGAAGGACATGATTTCCACGACTGGCGACAGCTCGCTGCTGAAGCTGTTCCAGTTGATGCCGCGGAAGCCTTGTCGGTATCCGATATGATGGGGGATGAGCAGGCTGGGATGGGGATGCCGCCGCAGGCGCGCGCGCAGGTCTTCGAGATGCGCGCCGTGGAAAATCTGCGGCGTGGCGCTATCGCGGAAATAGACGCAGTGATCGCCATAGCGCATGGAATGCCATTCAAAACTGGGGAAGGTGACGAATTGCCCGGCGCTGTTCGCCGCATCCATCGCGCTCAAGTAATCGCCCCAAGCGGCGCTGGCGCGCGCGAAACCGACTTGATGATAATCGACCAAATAGTCGAGGCGCGGGTCGCCTTTGGGCATATCGTCCCAGTGGCCGTGCAGCGTAACGCTGGCGAAATCCAGTTGCAGCCGGGCATTATGCAGCGCTTCGTCCAGGCTGCCTTTGCCATAACTCAAGCCGCAATGGTTGTGGATGTCGCCGTAATACAGCTTCAGCCCCGCGAATGCGTCCACGCCGTGTTCGCCTTCTGTTCCAATACTGCGATTATAACCTAATTCATTCCCATGTGGTGTTTTGGGCATCAGGGCAATCGCAGAAATGTTTCTCAGTTGAGACATCGAGACCAATTCGCGCCAATTGCCATCCGCGCCGTCATCTTCACCCGTTGAGAATCGCTAGCGACCTGATAAAATTAGCCTTCATTTTCAATCCGAAATTCCGAAGCGAAGGACCTTGCATGAGCGGCGACTACAACTGGCGCATCTTCAGCGATGTGGAAGCGGCGAAGCGCAGCATCCTGAAGCGGCATTCCCTACGCGATATCGCCGTGCCCGAGGCGCTTATCGAACGCTCGGTAGCAATCTTTGGCGAAGCGGTCGCGCCCGAAGAAGCCGTCCGCCGCATCATCCGCAGCGTGCGCGAGCGCGGCGACAGCGCCATTCACGAGTGGGCTCGCAAAATCGACCACATCAGCCTGGAGCGCCTGGATGTCGCGCCGGACGAGATGCAAGCCGCCTTGCAAGCGATTGCGCCGGACTTGCGCGCCGCCTTGGAGCAAGCCGCGCTGCGAATACGCCGCTTCCACGAAAAACAGCCCATCAGCAGTTGGATTGACGCCGGGATTGAAGGCGCGCTGGGGCAGCTTGTCCGTCCGGTCGATTCGGTCGGCGTCTATGTGCCCGGTGGCACAGCGCCGCTGCCATCGTCGCTGCTGATGAGCGTCATTCCCGCGCAGGTGGCGGGCGTGCCGCAGGTCGTCGTCTGCACACCGCCCAGCAGCGGTGCCGGCGGCATTCACCCGACGATTCTAGCGGCGGCGGCCATCGCTGGTGTGCGGAAGATGTACCGCATTGGCGGCGCGCAAGCCATCGCCGCTATGGCTTATGGCAGCGAAACTGTGCCGCGCGTCGCCACAATCGTCGGCGCGGGCAATCTCTTTGTCACGCTAGCCAAACAGCAGGTCTATGGCGATGTCGGCATTGATGGCTTGCTGGGACCAACCGAAACTCTGGTCATCGCCGATGAAGGTGCCAACCCCAAACTGGCGGCGGCTGACCTCCTGGCGCAGGCTGAACACGATGCGCTGGCGTCGGCGATATTGCTGACGCCGAGCCGGACCTTGGCGGAAAAAGTGCGGCAAGAAATTGAGACGCAGCTTGCTTCACTTTCCAGGCGCGGCATCGTCCTGGAAGCGCTCAACAAGCGCGGCGGCGCAGTCCTCACCGCCGACCTTGACGAGGCTTTTCAGCTTGCCAACGACTATGCCGCCGAACACCTTTGCCTGCTCGTGGATGACCCTTGGTCCTGGATTGGCAAAATCCGCAACGCGGGCGGCGTCTTCCTGGGCGAACATTCCTACGAGGTGCTGGGCGACTATGTCGCGGGACCCAGCCATGTCATGCCCACCGGCGGCACGGCTCGTTTCGCCTCGCCATTGAACCTGCTGCACTTCGTCAAAATTACCAGCTTAATCGCGCTTGATGAATCCAGCGCGCAGGCGCTTGGACAAGCGGCCGCGACCCTGGCGAATGCCGAGGGCTTGACGGCGCATGCGGCAGCGGCGCGCCTGCGGCGGGAGCTGGACGCGCCATGAGCGAAAAAACGCGCATCCGCCGCGATATCGAATCGATGAGCGCCTATACGCCGACCACGTCGCTGGAAATCTTCGCCCAGCGCCTGGGCAAGGATGTACAGGATTTAATCAAGCTGGACGCCAACGAGAACCCCTTTGGTCCTTCGCCACGGGTGCGGGAAGCGCTGGCGAACATGCAACATATTCACATTTATCCCGACCCCGAATCGGGTCGCCTGCGCGAGCTGCTGGCGCAATACATCAGCCTTCCCAGCGTTAGCCCAGAACGAATCCTATGCGGCGCGGGCGCGGACGAGTTAATCGAACTCATCTTGCAGCTTTTCATCGAACCGGGCGATGTCGTCATCAATACCCCGCCCACCTTCGCCATGTACGGCTTTGATACGCCGCTGTATCACGGTCGCGTGCTGGATGTTTATCGCCGCGCGGATTTCTCGCTAGACGTCGCCGCGATTGCCGCCGCCGCGCGCCAGCATCGCGCCAAACTGCTCTTCTTGTGTTCGCCCAACAACCCCAGCGGCGACATGATTGACAGTGCCGACATCGCCCGCCTGCTCGAGCTGCCCTTGACCGTCGTCGTCGACGAAGCCTATATCGAGTTCGCCGAGCGCGAAAGTTTGCTCGCCTGGGCTGGCGACGCGCCCAACCTCATCGTCTTGCGCACCATGAGCAAATGGGCGGGGCTGGCGGGCTTGCGCGTCGGCTATGGCGTCTTCCCCAGCGCGCTCATGCCGCAGCTCTGGAAGATCAAGCAGCCATACAATGTCAACCTGGCTGCCGATGTCGCCGCCCAAGCCTCGCTGCAAGACGCCGACTTTTTGCTGGCGCGGGTGGAAACGCTGGTCAAACAGCGGGCGCGCATGGCAAGCGCCTTCGCGGAATTGCCGCTGCTTTCGCCCTACCCCAGCCAAGCCAATTTCTTGCTCAATCGCGTCATCGGCATGTCCGCCGCGGATTTCCGCGATAAAATGGCGCGGGCTGGCATCATCACGCGCTATTACGACAAGCCGCGCTTGGCAGACCATATCCGCATCAGCGCGGGGACGCCCAAGCAGGTCGACCAACTGCTGCGGGTTTTGTCGCAAATCGAGATTGCAAACTAAATATCAGCACATCCGCTCGGTAGCTTTGGTGAATAAATTCCGTGCGATTGCGCTGGGCAGGCGGCAGGGCAATTGCATCAAAATCCATAACTGTCGAATTTAACATCAAACTGACGAATTCTAGGGGCGCGCCAAGGATCGCCCATGAAATTGGGTGAGTAATCGTGGGCGACTCACAGGACTCTGTTGAAATACTCGATTTCCCCCCACCCCAAACCCGTTCGCCATCTCTATGGCGAACTTTCCCATAAAGAGGGAGGGGCTTTAACAGCTCATTACGGGTCAGAAAGCTCCCCTTACCTCATTTTGGGGATGCTCGCCATAGAGATGGCGAGGAGGGGCCGGGGTCACGTAGACATAGACCTATGGGATGGGGGTGTTTTTCAACAGAGTCCAAGGCTCGCCCATGAAATTGGGTGGAAAATCGTGGGCGACTCACAGGGTCGCGTGGACACTGACCGTCAGTCGCCCCTACATTACGTCCTTTTTTGGCATATTTACGGATAAATCTCGGTGTTGGCGGTCATTGTCGCAGGGCTGTGTCCACGCGCCCTACGCGCCCTACGCGACTCTCGGTGTCTATGTGGTGAAGAAAATTTGATGCGATTGCGCTGGGCAGGTTGCTTATACCCTTTTCTCAATTCTGCTTTATGTTAATCTTTGATGCAAAGGCGCATAACGGGGCGAGAACCTTCACAAATCGCGCATCCCGCGAGATATCAAGCAGATGAAAGAGCCGATGACATAGCCGATGAATGAGCCAATGACAAAGCCGATGAAAGAACGAAAAGCGGCGGTTGAGCGCAATACAAAAGAAACACAGGTGCGGTTGACGCTCAATCTTGATGGCGGCGGCAATGCCGAGATTGCAACCGGCATCGGCTTTTATGACCATCTGCTGCAGCATATTGCCCTGCAGAGCCTATTCGATTTGCAAATCAGCGCCAGTGGCGACTTGCATATCGACAGCCATCACAGCATTGAAGACATTGCCATTTGCCTGGGGCGGGCGGTTGACCAGGCATTGACCTCGCGCGTTGGCATTCGGCGCATGGGCAGCGCCTATGTGCCAATGGACGAGGCTTTGGCGCGCGTGGCGCTCGACTTGAGCGGACGCGCCTACGCCGTCATCCATGTCGATTTCAAAACGCCTAGCATGGGCGCGATGCCGACCGACATGGTCATCCATGCCCTGGAAACCATCGCCGTACACGCCAAGATGAACCTGCATGCCGAAGTCCTCTATGGGCGCAACGACCATCATAAAGCCGAGGCGCTTTTCAAAGCCCTGGGGCGGGCTTTGCGCCAAGCGGTTACGCGCGATCCAAGCCGGCAAGGCGTTCCCAGCACCAAAGGCACACTTACGGAGTAAGACCTCATGCAAGAATTTGTGGACTTCAGCAAACAGTTGGCAAGCGCCAGCGGCGCGGTTATCAAGCGATATTTTCGCAGCGGCATCGCGGTGGAAAACAAAGCGGACGCATCGCCTGTGACCATCGCCGACAAACAAGCCGAAGAAGTCATGCGCGAGATGATAATGAAAGCCTATCCAGAGCATGGCATCATCGGCGAAGAATTCGGAGTTCACAACAAAGACGCCGCGTATCAGTGGGTGCTCGACCCTATCGACGGCACCAAGTCCTTCATCAGCGGCACATTTCTGTTTGGCACTTTGATTGGCTTGATGAAAAACGGGCAGCCCATCGTCGGCGCGATTCATCACCCCGTTACCGCGCACCTGCTAATTGGCACGGGTGTCGAAGCGCGACTGAACGACGAGATTGTCCGTGTGCGGCCGACGCGGGAACTGCGCGAAGCCGTCATGCTCTACACCGACTTCATCGACGTCGGCAAGTACCAGAACGGCATCGCTTTTCAACAGCTGCTGGGCAAAACTAAGTTCAACCGCACTTGGGGCGATTGTCACGGCTACTTCTTGCTGGCGACCGGTTATGCCGATATCATGCTGGATCCAATCATGCACCTGTGGGATACCGTCGCCTTGATACCGATTGTGGAAGGCGCTGGCGGCAAGATCACCGCTTGGAATGGCGGACCGCCGCTATCCGGCAAAGGCATCATCGCCAGCAACGGTCGCCTGCACAGCCAAGTCCTGCGCGCGCTAATCGCCTAGCAAAGCCGAAAAATCCAAGAAGCTTTGGATGTCTCTTTGGCTAAATTTGAATTACTGCCTGCGGAATCCTCAGACAAGAGCGGGGATTTGTGCAGCGAAACTTTGTTTGGCATCTCGGCAATCCGCAACGGCCTTTACCAAATTAACACTTGAATAATTTGCTCTTGTTCGCTATTATCGCTTTCGATTTGGCAATGCCAAACAATTTAATTACTCTGGAGGAAATTGCAATGAATCGCATCAGCCATTTGTTCGTCTTGCTGGTCTTGCTTTTTGGCGTCTTTGGGGCGTCGGCGCAAGACAGCGTCGAACTGACTATCGCTACGGTGAACAACCCTGACATGGTTGTCATGGAGGGTTTCTCCGACGTATTTGAAGAGGCATACCCGGGCATCTCTTTGAACTGGGTCGTCTTGCCCGAGAATGAACTGCGCGCGACCGTTACGACGGATATCGCGACTGGTTCCAGCACATTTGACATTGTTACCATCGGTATGTTTGAAGTGCCGCTGTGGGCGCGCAACGGCTGGCTCAACTCCATTGACTCCCTGGCAATGGAAAGCCCAGACAGCGTACAGATGGACTACGGCTTCGACGACCTGCTGCCTGGCGTCGTCAAGGGCTTGTCCTACGAGGGCGAGCTGTATTCCCTGCCCTTCTACGGCGAATCCAGCATGATGATGTACAACAGCGCCATGTTCGAGGAAGCTGGCTTGGAAATGCCCGAGCAGCCGACCTGGGACCAAGTGCGCGAACTCGCCTGCGCCCTGCACGACCCGGAAAATGGCCAATACGGCATCGCCTTGCGCGGCTTGCCCGGCTGGGGCGAGGGCATGGCATTCCTGACCACCGTCGTCAATACCTATGGCGGCCGCTGGTTTGATATGGATTGGGAACCGCAGTTGGACAGCCCAGAATGGAACGAAGCGGTCAGTTTCTATGTCAACCTCCTCAACGACTGCGGCCAACCGGGCGCGACCGGCACCGGCTTTACCGAAGCGCTGACCTTGATGGCGCAGGGCCAAGCCGCCATGTGGGTAGACGCCACCGTTGCAGCCGGCTTCTTGTCCAACCCCGAACAATCGCAGATTGTGGATACGCTGGGCTTCGCGAATGCCCCTGTCGGTCCTGTTGCCAAGGGCAATCACTGGCTCTGGGCTTGGTCGCTGGCAATCCCCAGCACGACTGAAAATGCCGCCGAAGCCCTGCAGTTCATCTCCTGGGCGACCAGCCGCGACTACATCCAGTTGGTCGGCGAGACCAACGGCTGGGCGACTATCCCGCCAGGAACACGCACTTCGACCTACGAAAATCAAGCCTACTTGGACGCAGCGCCCTTCGCGCCGGTTGTCCTGGGTTTGATGCAAGCCGCTGACCCCACCGACGCGCGCCGCGACGAAGTACCTTATGTTGGCGTGCAATTCGTTGCCATTCCCGAGTTCCAAGGCATCGGCACCGATGTCTCGCAATTGATCGCCGAAGCGCTGGCTGGTGACATCAGCGTAGATGACGCGCTGTCACAAGCCAACGAAATCGCACGCGATGCGATGGAAGAAGCGGGCTACTACGACTAAACCAATGTAGACCCTGGCGGGTGTGGCTTCGGCTGCGCCCGCCAATCCCCATTGTTCACGAAGGAAAACCCGACATGGCTCTTTCCCCCGCCATGAACGCGGACCAATCAAAAGGCGACGCGCTGTATGCTATACGGCGCTTTTTGCCCTTGCCGGCCATCATCTTCATGGTCCTCGTTACGCAAGTTCCGCTGATTGTTACCCTTGGTTTCAGCCTGGAACGCTGGAATTTGCTGCGCCCGGAACGGCGTAAATTCCTGGGCATAGACAATTATCTGGATGTGCTTAGCGATCCGAATTTCTATGAAATCATCGCCAATACCTTAGTCATCACCATTTCGGTCGTTGTCCTTACTTTGATTTTGGGCATCCTGCTGGCATTGCTGCTGAATCGCGATTTCGCTGGCAAGGGCATCGTGCGCACCATGCTCATCACGCCCTTTCTCATCATGCCGACGGTATCGGCGGTACTGTGGAAAAATGTATTGTTTAATCCAGCCTTTGGCTTGCTGGCTGCGGTGGCGGCGATGCTGGGCTTGCCGCGCCCGGATATGTTGCAAGACCTGCCCATGTTCTCGGTCATCGTTGTGATTGTGTGGCAATGGACACCTTTTATGATGCTGATTCTGCTGGCGGGCTTGCAGTCGCTGGCGCATGACCAAATCGAAGCCTGTCAAATTGATGGCGGCGGACCGCTGGTGCTCTTCCGTTACATTGTCCTGCCGCATTTGCAGCGGTATATCGAACTAGCCGTATTGATGGAAATCTTATTTATTCTCAGTGTTTTTGGCGTCATCTTCGTTTTGACTTCTGGCGGTCCTGGCATCCAGACGACCAATCTCTCCTATGGCATCTATCAAGAAGCCTTCCAGCGCTGGGATATTGGCGAAGCCAGCGCGATGGGCGTATTCGCCATCATCCTGGCTAATATCGTTGTGCTGGTCTTTGTACGGGTCCTGCGGCGCGGGCAAGCGGAAGGGGTGGCGGTATGAAACAGCAGCCCTGGCTAAACCGCAGCCTGACGCTGCTCACCTATGTTATCGCTTTTTTGATGTTCTTCCCTATCCTGTGGATGATCATGACCTCGTTCAAGACGGAGGCGGTCGCCTTCGCCTTCCCGCCGCAGGTCATCTTCGAGCCTACCTTGTCCAACTGGGAAATCGCCTTATTCGACAGCAATTTCCTAGAGCATTTGGTCAACACCCTCATCATCACCCTGTTTTCGACGCTGATGGCATTTAGCTTGGGTATCCCAGCCGCTTACGCACTGGCATACTATCAAACCAAACGCAGCGATCTCACCCTGATGTGGCTCATATCGACGCGCATGCTGCCGCCTGTTGGCGTCATCGTGCCGCTCTTTGTCATCTTGCGTGATTTGGGTCTGCGCGACACGCATTTGGGCATGATCATCATCTACGCGGCGATGAACTTGCCGCTGGTGGTATGGATGATGCGCTCCTTCTTCTTGGATGTGCCTTACGAGATTTTGGAAGCCTGCCGCATTGATGGCACGTCGCTGATGCAAGAATTCCGCTTCATCGTCATCCCCTTGGTCTTGCCGGGGCTTTTTGCCACCGGGCTGCTCTGCTTGATTTTCGCCTGGAACGAGTTCTTCTTCGCCTTTAGTCTCACTGTTACCAAAGCCGCGCCAGTATCGGTGTATATCTCCTCATTCAAGACCGCGGAGGGATTGTTTTGGGCGAAGATGTCGGCCGGCGCGACCGCCTCGGTGCTGCCGGTTGTCATCGCGGGGTGGATCGCCCAGCGCCAGTTGGTGCAAGGCTTGACCATGGGCGCGGTCAAATAGCGCCGCTGCAAGGCTCGTCCTCGCAGTATTCCGCTCGATTTGCGCTAAGCGTCAAACTGAAATAAGGAACAGCCGCCGTCCAGGGTCAGAATGCTGCCGGTCATGTAGGCTGTCTGCGGGCTAGCCAGATAGACCACCGCCGCGGCGATTTCTTCGGGGCTGCCCGGCTCGACCAGTGGGATGACCTTTGCCACCCGCGCGGCGTATTGGGGTTCTTCGCGCAGCTGCCGCCCCGCCAGCCCCGCCGCCACAATGCCGGGCGCGACCGCGTTGACCAAAATGCGATGCTGCGCCAGCTCGCGCGCCATCTGCTTGACCAGCATATTGACGCCTGCTTTGCTCACAGAATAGGGCGTAATCTCGGGCCAGGGGATGCTGCCCACCCAGCTCGACGTGAGGATGATGCGCCCTTCTGTCCGCGCCGCGACCATCTTGCGCGCGGCCGCCTGGCAGACGTTGAAGCAGCCGGTCAGGTTGATATCGAGATGGTTCTGCCAGTTGTCCTGCGTTACGTCGAGGAAGGGCTGCGCCGCGACGATACCGGCGTTGGAGCAGACGACATCAAGCGCGGGCAATGCGGCAATCGCGCCATCAACTGCCGCGCGGTCGCGCACGTCAAGCTGCTGATAAATCGCCTTTGGATCGTGATTGCGCGCCGCGTCCAGCGCCGCTGCCGCTTCGGGCGCGGGCTTGATATCCCATAGCACGACATGCGCGCCCTGCGCGGCCAAATGCCGCGCCATCGCGCCGCCGAGGTCGCCAGCCGCGCCGGTGATAAGTGCTGTTTTGCCTTCGAGCATTTTCGCCGCTCCCGTTCTTATTTTAGTATGTGATGTCTTAGCGTACTCTTGTTTGATAGGGTTAAGGAAAAATGACATAAATCGAGTAAAAGCGCTCTATTCGTCGCGGAAAATTGATGCTCATGTGGCGGGAGCCAAGCATGAACACCCTCTATTACGGCGATTGCCTGACAATAATGCGGGAAAAGATGCCTCCGCAATCTGTATAAGGCCCCGCAAGTTAGATGACGGGCCTTCATGCAAAGACGACGCGCGCGCAGGCGACCGAGCGCCCAGGCACAACCAGCGTAATCGCGTCGGCGCGAATATCAAGCGCTGCTTCATTGACCTCAATGGGACTGCATTTCCAGGCTTGGCTGAGGCTTCGCTGCGGAAAGCTCAACCTTTGCGCGACCTCGTCCATGCCCAGGTTATAGACATGCACAATCCATCCACTTTCATCAGCAGCGACTTTGAGTTGAATCTCGCACTGACCTTGCGGGTCGCATTCCAGGAAGCTGCCGCTTTTGCCGAGTTCGGCACCTGGCGTCCGCACGATAAGCGGCGGAACTGACTTGTTCATGGCGAAGCGGCTCGAGGCGCGCGGGTCGTAGCTGGCGCTTGATGTGAGATGATAGCGCAGCAGGGTGTCTTCGCCCTGGCTGGCTTTGAAATTGGTATCCCAGTGATTGTGCAGCGCCCAAGATACCAACGTCGCCTGGCTGCTATCTAATTCCCGCGCCCAGCGCCCGGTGGTGATGCCGCCCACTTGTATCAAGGGCGCGTCAATCGGCGCGAGGGTCACAGAAAGTGTTTCGTCGCCCACCTGTGCCCAGCGATGTATGCCATACCAATCGCGACAGGAGCCAGGCAGCTGCTCTTGCCCCGGTTCCAGCGGCAGTCCGTTGAGGTCGAGATGAAATCTCGGCGCTTCAATCGCTATCGGGAAGGGCACATAAACCGCTTCCGCCAAAGTATTGAAGGTCTTGTCGACCAGCAGCTCCAGCCGCAGCGCTTTTTCATGGTAAGGCAGGCTGTAGCGAACCTTTAGCGAGCGCGCGCCTTTTGCCTGCATGCGCGCTTCGATGCGCAGGCAGTCGTGCCGGCGCTGCGCTGGCATGATTTCGACTTCGCTGGGACCGCTGCGCCGGAAGGGCGTATCGGCATGGCGAATGCCAAAATCTTCGCGGTCGAAATCCAGCGCGAAGATGGCGCGGCGGTCATCGGGGTGATCCACCCACTCATAAATGTACTGCCCGAAGCGCCAAAGCGAGTCCGTATTGATTAACTCGCGATTCAGTTCCTTGTCGTACCAGCTCAACAAGCCGCCAGTAGCGGGATCAATGCGCAGGCGATACCAGGCGTTTTCGATGAAGCCTTCGCCCAGGCAGGCATGCGCGTCCGGCGCAAGCGCGCGCGGCGCGATAGTCGCGTAGCCAAATGCGGGCAGGCTGATGTCTATCATCATGTCGCCGGCGGAATCAGTAATCAGCGGCGGGTCTTCGCGGTAATTGCCGACCAGGAACATCTCCAGCATGGCATGTGGCGCGGCACCGCCCATATCTGGCGGCAGCGGATAGCGGATATGGCGCTGCCAACCCAGCGGATTCAAGACCAGGTAGCGATAATTGTCCGGTTCGGCGGCTGGGTCGGCGCTGATGTATTGTCCCCAGCGCCGCCAAGTATCGCCTTCCGGGGTCTTTTTTGTGATTTCCCGGGCAAGTTTGCGCCCGCCCTCCGCCAGCAGCTCATGCGTCAGCCCATAGCCGCCATAGGCATAGCCGGCTTTATGATTGAATTGGGCGCGGGCAAAGGGCGAATGCGGCCGGCGGATGCTGCTGAACGCGCCCCAGGTATGCTCGTCATAGAGCGACACCCGATGATAGGCTTCTTCGATCAGCTTGCCGTCCATGCCGCCGACCTGCGCCGCCAGCAAATCCAAAACCGGCAGCAGTTCTTCCGTTTGGCGGTTGAGGCTGGTTTCGTAGCTTGAAGAGCCGACGCCGTCCGCCCACCAATCCGTCCAGTCGCCGGACCAGGTGAAAAGCTGGTCGCCATATTGTTCGCGCAGCATGTCGGTAAAGCCGTCGAGCGTGGTGAAAATGAGCCGCGGCTGGCGTCCGCTGGCATTCCAATCGCGCGCGAAATCGGACATCTGCGCCAGCGGCGGGCCATTGTCCACGCGCGCCGGATGCGTGATTTGCGCATAGAGAAAATCGTAGGGATAATCCGCGCGCGCTTCGAGCAGGGCGAGCTGTTGCGGCAGCAAGTCGTCGACGAAGTTCATGTCGCTCAAGCCATAGCGGAAGATGCCATAGAGATAGTGCGGACCATTGTATGTCAGCAGCCGCCCGCCGCCCGGACCGCGCCACCAGAAGGCATTCAAATCGGGATCGGGGCGGCGGCCCCGGTGCATGTTAATCGACATGGTTAAGGCGTCGATGCCAATAGCCGGCAGCAAATCCGCCCACAGCCAACTCAAGCCGTTGACGTCGCATTGCATGCCAGCGCTGATGCGCAGGCCATAGTCCTGGCGCAGGCGCGCCACCGGCAAGAGCGAGCGCAGCATACCCGCGGTCGATAGCAGCGGCGTCCAGTGATATTGCATGCCAGCCACCGCCATCTGGCCGCGCCGGTGCAAAGCCAGGAAGCGGTCGATTTGCTTGGCTGGGCGCTGCTGGAAATAGCGCTCGACGAAGGATGTTAGCTCGCAGGTCCACTTATAGCGGGCTTCTTCCGGATAGTCGGCGGTGGCTTCGCCCAATTCGATGGCTTGGTCGATGAAGCCGAGGTGCTGGCGAAAAACGCTGTCCTGGTGATCGGTATAACCGATATCGGTATGGGTATGGCTGATGAGATAAATCCGCTTGATTTTTGCCATGCGCCGCTGCTTCTCCTTGCTGCTCTGCCCTGTTTTCCCCTGTTATAACTGGCTGTTGCTATTCAAAGCATTCCTAACGCCCGACCAAGATTTGCAGCGAGCGCGCGCCGACTGTGATTTGCTGCTGGTTCGGCAAGATTGTTTCCAAGCCCAGCGGGCGGCTGTCTTCGGGCGCTTTCAGCGCGGTGTTGATTGCCAGCCGCCATTTCATGCGCGCGCTAAGCGGCGGCAAGTCGAAGCGGGCTGCTTCCCAGTGGGCGTTCATCACGATGTAAATCATATCATCGGTTTTCGCGCCGTCGCGGCAATGCTTCCCACAGAGCAGGCAAGCCAGATGCCGCCCCTCATAGGACCAATCCGGCCGCCAAAGTTCCCGACCATGAAAGGAAATATCGGGATAGCCCGAATTGACCATATCGCGATGATGAAAATAGGAACGGCGGCGCAAGACTGGATGGGCTTTGCGGAAGGCGATGAGATGGCGCGTGAAGCGCAGCAAGGCGGCTTGGCTGCGCGTGCCGGTCCAATCGAACCAGTTCAGCGCGCTGTCGTGGCAATAGCTATTGTTGTTGCCGCCTTTTGTGCGAGCGATTTCGTCGCCCATCAGCAGCATGGGCACGCCTTGGCTGACCAGCAGCAAGCTGAGGAAGTTCTTGATTTGCCTTTCGCGCAGGTCCTTGACCGCCTTGTCGTCGGTTTCGCCTTCCGCGCCACAATTCCAACTCAAGTTCTCGTTTGTGCCATCGCGGTTGTCTTCGCCATTGGCTTCATTATGTTTGTGATTGTAGGAGACCAAATCGCGCAAAGTGAAGCCGTCGTGCGCGGTTACAAAATTGACCGAGGCGCGCGGTCCGCGCTCGCCATAGATGTCGGGCGAGCCTTGTATGCGCGCGGCGATTGCGCCGAGCATGCCGCCATCGCCTTTGACAAAACGGCGGAGGTCGTCGCGGTATCGGCCGTTCCACTCCGCCCAGCGCCCATAAGCCGGGAAGCTGCCCACTTGATACAAACCGCCGGCGTCCCATGCCTCGGCGATTAGCTTGGTCTGCGCCAATATGGGGTCATAAGCCAATACCTCTAGAATAGGCGGGTTGGGGTCGGGGTTACCGAGCGGGTCGCGGCTCAAGCTGGATGCCAAGTCGAAGCGAAAGCCATCGATGTGAAACTCCGATACCCAATAGCGCAGGCAGTCCAGCAGCAAAACGCGAACGATAGGATGATTGCAGTTAAAGGTATTGCCGGTGCCGCTGAAATTATAGTAGCTGCCATCGGGTTTCAGCAGGTAGTAGGTCTTGTTGTCGATGCCGCGATAAGAAAAGGTTGGGCCTTTTTCGTTGCCCTCGGCTGTATGGTTGAACACGACGTCGAGCCAGACTTCTATGCCGTTTTGATGGCATTGCTTGACCAGAGTCTTCAATTCGCGCGCCGGATCGTCGGAAGCCGCGTAGGCTGCGTTTGGCGCGAAAAAGCCAATCGGATTATAGCCCCAGTAATTCATCAGCTGCTCGCCCGTCAGCGGATTGACCCGCTCGTTATCGAGCTCGTCAAACTCAAAGATGGGCATCAGTTCGATGCAGTTGACCCCCAGCTGCTTGAGATAAGGAATCTTTTCGATGATGGCGGCGTAGCTGCCGGGCGCTGCCACCTGCGCCGACGGATGGGCGGTAAATCCGCGCGCGTGCATTTCGTAGACAATCAGATCTTCTATGGGAATGTTGAGCTGGCGGTCGCCAGCCCAGTCAAAGTCCTCGACATAAGGGCGGGCGCGGTAGGGATAGGCATTGTCCCAGTCATAGCCCTGCGCCCAGCCGTCGCGCCCGCCGATGCGTTTGGCATAAGGGTCCAGCAAGATGTTGCGCGCGTCGAAGCGATTGCCCTTTGCAGGTTCATAGCGACCATCAAAGCGGAAGCCATACTCGATTTGGCTGTGATCTAAGTCGTAGACAAATATGGCAAAGACATCACCGGTGCGGAAGGCATCGGGGAAGGGAATTTCCACCAGCGGCGCTGCAGCGTCAACTTTAAAGAGGACCAGCGTGCAGGCGCTGGCGTTATTGGAAAATGTCGAAAAATTGACGCCTCCCGCTAGGACAGTCGCCCCGAAGGGACGCGGCCGCCCTGGACCGTAGCGGAAACCATCACGTTTGTATGTTGGCGAGCTGTCCATAAGCGATTGGCGCTGTCGATTCATAAGTCAGTATAAGGCTCGTGCCAATTATAACGAAGCGCGCCCCGCTGCGCCCTCACATTTTGTAAATCGCGCAGGGCAATCGCATCAAAATCCAAAACTGTCGAAGTTAACATCAAACTGATGAATTGTAGGGGCGAGCCTTGGCTCTCCCATGAAATTTGGTGCAAATTCGTGGACGATTGACCCGCAGTGTCTACGCGCGGCACAGGACTCCGTTGAAATACTCGATTTCCCCCTCCCCAAACCCGTTCGCCATCTCTATGGCGAGGAGGGGCCGGGGTCACGTAGACATAGACCTTCGGGATGGGGGTGTTTTTCAACAGAGTCCACAGAATCGCCCCTACATTACGTCATTTTTTGGCATATTTACGGATAAATCTCGGTGTTGGCGGCCATTGTCGCAGGGCTGTGTCGAAGGGCTGTGTCGAAGGGCTGTGTCCACGCGCCCCACGCGCCCCACGCGCCCTACGCGCCCTACGCGACTCTCGGTGTCTACGTGGTGAATAAAATTTGATGCGATTGCCCGGACTTGCTGCCCAAATAGCTTGACTGCGGCGCGCTAATGAATTACTATTCATTTAATTATTGTGCCATCTAATCTTTATGGGGGTGTTGACGATGTTTTCTTACTTTTTACGCCCAATCATTTTCCCTCTTTTTCATCATATTTTTTCGCTTAAGGTCTTCGTGGTGGCGCTGCTGCTGCTCGTGCTGGGGGGCGGGCTGGCGCAAGCCCAGGACCCCACAGTCACCAACACGCCCACGCCCTGGCCGGAAGTATACCTTGACTCCGTAGCTCTTCTGCACAACCGAATAAAAGTGAAATGGCAGGATTACTTCGGCTACGCTGATTGGTCAGATGCCGAGAAACAAAGACGAGCGAAGGACCCAACAACGCTCTGGTATCACTGGAGCGGTTGTCCCGACCCCAGCGAGGATCGAGTATCACTTAGTCCGGTTCATAGCTGTGAAAATAATGTCAAACCTGAAACCTGGTACGGAATCACGGTAAAGCTCTGCACCAAGCCCTGCGATGGCAATATCCGCGCCAAAACTGGTATGTCCATGCTCACGTCACCTCTCCCACCGACCATCACGCCGACCCCAAGCACCGCGCTCACGCCAACGAATGTTCCGAAAGCGCAAGCCCAGCATGGTACAGTACTCTGGGTAAGCAAAGTAAGCAGTACGAGCGTCACCGTGGAATGGACACCGTTAGTGGGTGTAAATGGTTATAAGATTTATCACATTGTTCCATTCGAGTCGCCTATCATCACCTTCACCAGCGAAACGCAATATACCTTCACGGGGCTAGACCCAAATCGCAAGACCCCCTACTTTTATTCACTCACCGGATACATCGGGAGCAAAGATAGCCACTATATGTATGGGGGCTGGCGAGATTTTCAAGTGCGCCCCAACAGCGCTGGTACACTGCCGACGCCACCCCCAGATCCCGAACCCTTGACCTATGTGAAGATCAGGGAGCTTTCGAAAAAACCGACTTTCGTCGATTTGCTGCTAGAGTGGGATGGGCCAACCGAGACCGGCTTCTACGAAATTACCTACGATGGGACTGATTTCAAGGACCCATCGAAGCATAGTATTTCGTACCCTTGGAAAACTGGCGCTCGGTACCAAACAAAGCAAACTACCGCAAATGTCCATCTGGCGAGACTTTATCATTTCACCATAACCTGGTTTCCAGGACCTTTCTCGAAGCATCCCAAGAAGTCGGTAAAGGTGACTTTTGACCCCAGTATTACGCCTACGCCCACCGCGACCAACACATCGGTCGGACGGGCGCAGCAAGCGGCGGTGGACACAGCTACGCCCACGAATACGCCCACGCCGACTGCGACCAACACGCCGACTTCCACGAATACGCCGACTCCCTTGCCGACAGGCGGTCCCATACGCATCAAAAAATTGTTGCACAACAGAATCGAATTGGACTGGGATGATGTCACCGGTTACTATTCTTGGTCAGAGGCTGAGTATCAAAGACGCGTAGAGGATCCAACAACGCTTGTGTATCATTGGAGCGGATGTCCCGACTCCAGCGATAATCACGCAACTCTTCGACCGGATCATAGCTGTCAAAATTACCTCCAACCGGAAACCGAATACACGCTCACAGTAAAAGTCTGTACCTACCCCTGCGATGGCAATATCCGCGCCAGCGCCAGCACGACTGTGCGCACGCCAGCGCGACCGGATTACCCGCTAAATCCCAAGCCTTCTGGTTACATCGAGGTATCGGGCATAACGGATAAGAGCGCTACTTTTAGCTGGAATAACTTCTGGAAAGATATTCCGGAAGATATTCTGGAAACCTATAAGCCCACTATCGGGCTCGGTATCCGTCTAGAGGCAAGTAACGGCGGGCACACAACGGGCGCGGGGCTGGTTTATGGCATGTATTGGACATCTGTTGGTCGTCTCAAACCCAATACCGAGTATGTCGCTTCTGTGAAAGTCGATAGCGGTGATTTTCTCTTAGCCCAGACCTATACCACCACCTTCCGCACCTTGCCCAATCCCCAGGCGCAGCCAACCTTCACGCCATTCTCATCGGGACCGACGTTTACGCCTACGCCCACCGCGACCAGCACATCGGTCGGTCGCCCGCAGCAAGCGGCGGTGGACACAGCAACGCCGACTGCGACCAGCACTGCAACGCCAACGCCAAGCAACACACCTACGCCCACGAATACGCCGATAGCGCAAGCCCAGCATGGTACAGTACTCTGGGTAAGCAAAGTAAGCAGTACGAGCGTCACCGTGGAATGGACGCCGTTAGTGGGTGTAAATGGTTATAAGATTTATCCCTTGGGTTCATCAACGCCGCTTGCCATCACCAGCGAAACGCAATATACCTTCACGGGGCTAGACCCAAATCGCGCGACCCCATACAAATATTCACTCATCGGATACATCGGGAGCAAAGAAAACCACTATCTGTATGGGGGCTGGCGAGATTTTGAAGTGCGCCCCAACAGCGCTGGTACACTGCCGACGCCCGCCCCAGAGCCCGAACCCTTGACCAATGTCAAGATCAGGGAGCTTTCGAAAAAAGCGACTTTCGTCGATCTGCGGCTAGATTGGGATGGGCCAACCGAGACCGGCTTCTACGAACTTACATTCGATGGGACTGATTTCAAGGAACCATCGAAGCATAATATTTCGTACCCTTGGAAATCTGACGCTTGGTACCTAACAAAATATCGGACCGTAAATGTCCATCTGGCGAGACTTTATCATTTCACCATAACTTGGTATCCAGGACCGCACTCGAAGCATCCCAAGAAGTCGGTAAAGGTGACTTTTGACCCCAATATCACGCCTACGCCCACCGCGACCAACACATCGGTCGGTCGCCCGCAGCAAGCGGCGGTGGACACAGCTACGCCCACGAATACGCCCACGCCGACTGCGACCAACACACCGACTTCCACGAATACGCCGACGCCCTTGCCCACCGGCGGTCCCATACGCATCAAAAAATTGTTGCATAACAGAATCGAATTGGACTGGGATGATGTCACCGGTTATGAAAGCGCGTCATGGCGTGAGCAAGATATATGGTCAACTAGAAAAGACGCGCTTTGGTATCATTGGAGCGGCTGCCCCCTCAAGAGAGATAATAGGATTTCTATCAGTGCCGCCAGCGCTTGCCTAAATTATGTCAAGCCGGAAACCGAATACACGCTCACAGTAAAAGTCTGTACCGACCCCTGCGATGGCAATATCCGCGCCAGCGCCAGCATCACCGTGACCACGCCAGCGCGACCGGATTACCCGCTAAATCCCAAGCCTTCTGGTTACATCGAGGTATCGGGCATAACGGATAAGAGCGCTACTTTTAGCTGGAATAACTTCTGGAAAGATATTCCGGAAGATATTCTGGAAACCTATAAGCCCTATATCGGGCTCGGTATCCGTCTAGAGGCAAGTAACGGCGGGCACACAACGGGCGCGGGGCTGGTTTATGGCATGTATTGGACATCTGTTGGTCGTCTCAAACCCAATACCGAGTATGTCGCTTCTGTGAAAGTCGATAGCGGTGATTTTCTCTTAGCCCACACCTATACCACCACCTTCCGCACCTTGCCCAATCCCCAGGCGCAGCCAACCTTCACACCATTCTCATCAGGGCCGACGTTTACGCCCACGCCCACCCTGACCAACACACCATTCGGTCGAGCCACGGAAACACCCACGCCGACCATCACACCGACCCCAAGCAGCACGCCCACGCCGACCATCACACCGACCCCAAGCAGCACGCCCATTCCGATCGTTGACGCCAATGTTCAGGTTACGCATTTTTGGAATTCGAGCCCCCCGTACTCTGTCAGAATAGCCTGGAACAATTTTGCGAAAGATGTGCAATCAGAACTGGTTGGATTGACTAAGTTTCATTTTTCTGTTTACAAAGAAGTCGGCGGCGGCGTGACGCATCGGTGGTTAGCAGACGGTTATGATTTAGTGGATCCGATCAAAGCGAATACGAAATACATCTTTTGGGTAGAAGTTGCGGATAAACATTGCCGCTGGAACACCTGCAATAAACCCTTGGCGCGCAGCGAAGCCGTCATCTTCAGTATTGAGTCGAATAAAATTGTTCTGCATACAAGCTTGGCAACGTTTACACCGACGCCTACGCCGACCATCACCCCAACGCCGTCCGATACGCCCACGCCGTCCAATACGCTTACGCCACGTAACACGCCTACGCCGACGAATACTCCACTGCCTACAATTACGCCTGCGCCAACAAATACGCCTGTTCCGACGGCTACTCCCTTGCCAACAAATACGCCCGTGCCAACAAACACGCCAAGCCCAACAGCCGTGCCAACACTGCCCACCGACGGCACGCTGGCCATGATCTTCCCGAAAATCGCCGATGACAGCATCACGGTCGAATGGAGCGATTTGGGCAATAAAGCGCAAATCTACATGGTCGACTACAGCAGCAGCAGTGGACGAGATAGCGGATTTGAGATCATTCGCACCAACGAAAGCTCGCAGACTTCGCATGACTTCGACAAGCTCAAAGCTGATACCGTCTATGACTTCAAACTCACGGTATTTCTAAGGGGCAGCGGCCAGCGGATCTCTGTGACGGGTCAAGCGCGCACCTTGGCGAATGCGCCTGCGCAGCAAGCAGACGCGCAGCAAGCAGAAGCGCAACAGCCAACGGCGACTCCGATTCCACCGACGAATACGCCTTCGCCCACAAATACGCCGCCGCCAAGCGCGACGCCCCTGCCGCCGATTTACATCGCCTCCCAGACGCACAGCTCAAGCGAGGTGACCGTATCCTGGAACGCAGTCAGTGGCGCGACCGGCTATGTGCTGGAATATGCCGGCAGCGACCTGCAGACCGACTCGCAGACTTTGGGCGCGAACGCGACCAGTTATCGTCTGACGGGCTTGACCGGTGGCGCGATTTACCAAGTCACGCTCACGGCGAACTTGCCCGGCGGCGGGGTACGCAGCGGCTCGGCGCATTTCGCCATGCCAATAGCGCCAACGGATACGCCATTACCGACAGATACGCCCATTCCAACGGACACGCCGGCTGGTCCGCCGCCGCAGTCAACGGACAGTCCCGTTCCATCCGACACGCCGATTCCGAGCGATACGCCGGTGCCAACAAGCAATCCCTACAGCAGCCTGATTCAAACCTTGCAGGGCTATCAAGCCGAGACGCATCACGGCGCGGCGCATGTCGAGCGTTGGACGCGGGCGCTGGCGGCATTGGGGCATGGCAGTCACAACAATCCCATGACCGCAAGTGAGGCGCAGGGCTACGCGCAGCAGTATCAAGCCGCGCGCTGGCAGCCGGTCGCCGACGCCTTGATGCAGCTGGAAGCGCAGCCGTCACCGACTAATACGCCAATTCCGACTAATACGCCAATTCCGACAAATACGCCTGTACCCACGAATACGCCACTGCCCACAAATACGCCCTTGCCTACGAATACGCCCACCCCGACGGATTCGCCGGTGCCGACAAGCAATCCTTACAGCAGCCTGATACAGAACATCCTGGGCTGGCGGGGCGAGCAGGCAGCTGGCAGCGACCACCACGAGCGCTGGACGCGGGCGCTGGCGGCGCTGGGGCATGGCAGCCATGCCAATCCCATGACCGCGTCCGAGGCGCAGACTTATGTCGATCGCGGCTGGGGCGGACGCTGGCAGCCGGTGGTCAATGCGCTGACGCAGATTGAAGGCAAAGCGCCGCCTCCGCCGCCAACAAATACGCCACTACCGACGAATACACCTGTGCCGCCGCCGACGAACACGCCCGTTCCACCGCCAACGAATACGCCGCTGCCGCCACCGACGAATACGCCTGTTCCACCGCCGACGAATACGCCGCTGCCACCACCGACGAATACACCTTTGCCACCACCGACGAATACGCCGCTGCCGGCGCCGACGAATACGCCGCTGCCACCACCGACAAATACACCTGTTCCACCACCTACGAACACGCCATTGCCAAAGCCGACGAACACGCCTGTGCCACCGCCGACAAATACGCCCCTGCCACAGCCAAGCTATACCGTGCCGGACAGCCTCATTCAAACTGTGCGTGACTATTACGATGAGAATGTCGCTGCTGGCCGCGCGGGCACGAACTGGCTGCGCGTTCTGATCGCATTCGGCGTCGAGACGGATGATGAGCTAAGTCCGATGTCTGCGGCCGAGGCGCGTGAACGCGTGAGCAAGTGGGGCGGCTGGCGGCCGATCGCGGAGGCGCTTGAGCAGCTCGAGGGCTAAGCCACGCCCTGCTATGCCTTAGCGGGAATCTGTATGGGCGAGCCGAGGCTCGCCCATGAAATCGGGCGCAAAATCGTGGGCGATTGACGGTCAGTGTCGAAGGGCTGTGTCGAAGGGCTGTGTCCACGCGCCCCACGCGACCTACGCGACCTACGCGACCCTCAGTAGCACCAAGTTAATGATGAAAATTTGCGAAACATTCCAACTTCATTGTCGAGCCACCCTTCCCTGATGATTCGGGGAAGGGCTGGGGATGGGGTAGAAAAGCGGCGATTCACGTATTTTCATTACTTTCTTGGTTCTACTTCGGTGTCTATGTGGTGAAATAATTTGAAGCGAATGCCCTATTATATTGTAGAAATCAGCAAAACTTGGCATACTATGGCGGTATTCTCTGGAAATAGCATTGCTAGCGCTAGAGGCTAGTAATGCTTACAGTAAACATTACAAGAAACATTACAGGAAACATTGGGCAAGTGAGACAGTGAGCCAACCATCCGGATTCGCAAGAAGCGCCTGGTTAGCGCGTCTAAATCGCCTTGTAGACTTCTCGCCGGTGATTATTGCCTTGGCGCTGGCGTTGGTTGTGGCGTCGGGTTTGCTGCTGGCGCTGAACGCCAACCCGCTGGAAGCCTATGCCGCCATGTGGGAAGGCGCGGCCGGCACAGAAAACGCGACCGCCGAGACCTTGGTCAAGGCGACGCCGATTCTCTTCGTTGGCATCGGCATCACCATCGCCTTCCGCGGCGGCATGATAAACATCGGCGGCGAGGGGCAGATGATCGTTGGTGCCTTGGCTGGCACAACCGTCGCCCTGATTATGGGCGAGATGCGCATCCCGCCCGAGCTAGTGAAGGAAAAAGGCGCATTTGATCTCATCATCGTTACTTGCTCATTGCTAGGCGGTTTTGTGGCGGGCGCGCTCTATGGCGGGCTGGCTGGTTTCCTCAAAGCCTATTTTGATGTCAACGAAATTCTCAGCACCATCATGCTCAACCAAATCGCCGTGCAGCTGATGAATTACCTGCTCAATGGCATCTTGCTCGACCCAGCCGAAGCCGGCATCAACAATATCCCCAAGACGGCGCGCTTGGTAACAGCGGCGCAGCTGCCGCGCCTGTCCTTGCCGATTGGCGATCCACATCTCTTCGCGCGCACGCGCTTGCACTGGGGGCTGCTTGTCGCCATTGCCCTGGCGGTCATCATCTACATCTTTCTCTGGCGTACATCGCTGGGCTATCGCATTCGCGCTGTTGGGCAAAACGAGCGCGCCTCGAGCTATGCCGGCATCAACGTCAAGCGCCAGATGATGTTCTCCATGTTCTTGGCGGGTGGTTTTGCGGGCTTGGCCGGGGTTGTGCAAGTGCTGGGGCTGCAATATCGCTTGCAGACCGACGGCTCGCCGGCTGGTTTCACCGGTTCGGCCGGCTTCAATGGCATTGTGGCGGCGCTCTTCGGCGGGCTTAATCCCATTGGCGCGATACCGGCGGCGGCTTTCTTTGGCGGACTGCTGGTGGGCGCGCAGAAAATGCAGCGCGAACTGGGGGTCCCGGCTTCATTGATTACCGCGGTCAACGGTTTGATTGTGGTCTTCGTTGTCAGCAGCGAGATATTCATTTTGCAGCGCAGCAAGCGGCGGGTGAGCCTGCAGGAAACGCCGGCCAATCTCGGCGGCAGCGGCGGCAAACCCGATGATCGGGCACCGCCGGCCAAGGGCATGGGCGGGGGAGGTGGCTGATGGAACTGGATGCCATTTTCACCGCCAGCGTTTTTGCCTCCGCCATTCGGCTGGCAACGCCTTATATCTTCGCGGCACTGGGGGAGACCTTCGCGCAGCGCAGCGGCGTATTAAACCTGGGCGTCGACGGCATGATGCTGATGGGCGCTTTCAGCGGCTTTTACGCCGTATACATCGCGCAGCAAGACAGCAGCTTTAGTGAGCCGCTGAGTTTGCTCTTTGGCGTTCTAATTGCTCTTATCGTGGGCGGCTTGATGGGCTTGGCAATGGCATTTGTCAGCGTAACGCTCCAAGCCAAGCAAGGCATCAGCGGCATCGGCGTTTATCTCTTCGGCTTGGGCTTGAGCGAGTTATTGTTCCAGCAATGGGTTGGCACGCCCAAATCGGTCAGCGGCTTCCCGCGCATCACCTTCCCGATTTTGACCGATATACCGGTGCTGGGCGATATCTTCTTCCATCACAATTTGCTGGTCTATGTCGCCTTCGCGCTGGTGCCGATTTCCGCCTTTGTGCTCAACCGCACGACCTTTGGCTTGATGATCCGCGCGGTGGGGCAAAATCCCGAAGCGGCTGATGCCATGGGCGTCAGCGTGACGCGGGTGCGTTATGCGACGACAATCATCGGCGGCATGCTGGCGGGGCTGGCGGGGGCGTCGCTGTCCATCGCGCTCATCAACCTGTTTCAGCAGAATTTAACCGCTGGACAAGGCTTTATCGCGGTGGCATTGGTCTATTTCGGCGGCTGGCGGCCCTGGGCGGTGGCGGCCGGTGCCATGCTCTTCAGCTTTGTCAACGCCTTGCAGCTGCAAATCAAGGTGATAGGGCTGGACATCCCGTCGGAATTCGCAGTCATGGCTCCTTATGTCATCACCATTATCGCGCTGGTCTTCGCCTCCAAACGGCAAGAACAGCCGACGGCGCTCACGAAACCTTATGAGCGTGGCGAGTAAAGCGAAGCGTTTGCAGATAGCGCTTGCTTAATTTTTCGCACCTTATTTTACAATTGCTTGAGGGAAGATTGGAAAGATTGGAAAGATTGAGAAGATAATGACAAAGCGACTATCGTAGCGGGCGACACCAAGCCGATTCCCGCCTTGGACGCGGACAAGACTGATGACAAAGACGCGCAAGATAGCCAGGACTGAACTTTACAAATTGCCGTCCTGCGCTATAACATAGTTTATTCACGGGTAATCTTGCCCGGATGAAGGTTAACCATCCAATTAAGGAGAAAGCAGCAATGAAAAAAGCATTACTTGTTACGCTCATTCTCGCCCTGTTCATCGGGGTGATGCCGACATTGGCGAATGGCGATGTCTTCCGCGTGGCGGCTGTCGCGCCCAGCGCGACCAACGACCTCGCATTCAGCCAGAGCATGTACGATGGCTTGATGGCGATTCAGGCGGAAATGGGTGAAGATCATTTCCAATTCGACTTCCAGGACGGCACTTTTATCGTTGATGACGCGGCGGTTGCGCTGCGTGAGTGGGCGGCTTCGGGCGAATACGACCTGGTCATCGCGCATGGCTCGCAATTCGGCTCGGTGGTTGAAGAGCTGGCGGCGGAATTTTCCGAAGTTTCCTTCGCCTGGGGCACGGACGAGAGCACCTTTGGGCTGGATAATGTCTTCGCCTATACCGCTGCGGCTGATGAAGGCGGATTTGTCAACGGCGTGCTCGCCGGCTTGATGACCGAGTCGAACGTTATTGGCGTTGTCGGACCGATTGAAGTTGGCGATGCCAAGCTCTATGTCGATGGCTTTGTAGACGGCGTAGCCGCTTCCAACGCCGACGCCACGGTCAACGTGGTTTATATCCAGTCCTTCAGCGATGTGCCGCAGGCGACAGAAGCCGCGGAATCCCATATCGCCAATGGCGCGGATATTTTGACCGGCACCGCCCAGATGGTCGTAGGTCCGATCGCGATTGCTATCGAGAATGGCGCGCGCTGGTTCGGTACCCAAGCCAGCCAAGCCGAATTGGCCGCGGGCTCTGGCGTTGCCTTCCAAATCTATCGCTGGGATGTCATTTTGGCGGACATCATCGCCCATATCCAAGATGGCGTGCTGGGCGGACAGTCCTATACCTTGACGCTGGCGAACGGCGGCTTGGTCATGGAATTTGACGGCTAGGCAGGCATATCAGCCCTGTCCCCGCCCCGCCCGAAAGATGAGGCGGGGACAGGTTGAAGCATGTGCAATTAGTGGTTCGGCCACAAGCTGATACCGACAGGTATCATTTTGGTCGAAATCCCTAGGGTAGAAACTGAATGAGCATTGGGCGACTCATAGGACTCTGTTGAAATACTCGATTTCCCCCACCCCAAGCCCGTTCGCCATCTCTATGGCGAGGAGGGGCCGGGGTCACGTAGACATAGACCTTCGGGATGGGGGAGTTTTTCAACAGCGACGATAGAGTCGCCCCTGCCAGTCGTATAAATTTTGGATTTAGGTTCGCGTACCGAGAAATGTAAAATGCGCTTCAATCGTATAGGATACACTCGTATAGGATACACTTGCGAAGGGAAGGGGGTCGCGTGGGTACTGACCGCCGACACTGACCTAGGGGATGGAGGCAGTATTTCAAGGTCGTTTTTCAGGCCTCCCAAAAATCACTCCCGGTGTCGCCTATGAATGAGCACTCAAAGCAACTGCCCACCGGGCACCAAGCCATCAATAAACTGGAAATGGTCGGCATCGTCAAGCGCTTCCCCGGTGTGCTGGCGGCTGACAAAATAGATTTCGACGTGGATTCCGGCGAGATTCATGCCTTGCTGGGCGAAAATGGCGCTGGCAAATCCACCTTGATGAAAATGCTTTATGGTTTATATCATCCCGACGAAGGTCAGATACTGATTAACGGCGTCCAGTCGCCCATCAGCAATCCGCAGGACGCCATCCAGCATGGCATCGGCATGATACACCAGCACTTCATGCTTGTGCCTTCGCTGACGGTGGCTGAGAATATCGCGCTGGGCATGAAGTCCTCGCGCGGGCCGCGCCTCGACCTGGATGTGGTTAGCCGACGTGTGCTGGAACTGTCGGAGATTTACAATCTCAAGGTCAATCCCGATCTGCCGATTTGGCAGCTGGCGGTGGGCGAACAGCAGCGCGTGGAGATATTGCGGGCGCTTTACAAAGGCGCGGCGCTGCTCATTCTGGACGAGCCGACAGCCGTGCTCACGCCGCAAGAGGTCGACGGCTTGTTCCGCATTCTCAATCAATTGGCGGACGATGGCCATGGTCTGGTGTTCATCTCGCATAAATTACACGAGGTGCTGGAAATCAGCCACCGCGTAACCGTCTTGCGCGACGGCCGGCGCGTCAACTCGATACCCACCAGCGAAGCCACCCGCCCCAAGCTAGCCGAGATGATGGTCGGGCGACCGGTCTTGCTCGAATACGAGAAAAATGCCGCCAATACGCAAGGCGAGCGCCTAGCGCTGGATGGCGTCAGCGCTTTCAGCAACCGTGGCACTGTCGGCTTGGATTCGGTCTCGCTGCGGCTGCTCGGTGGCGAGATTGTCGGTGTTGCGGGCGTTTCTGGCAATGGCCAGCAAGAACTGGCGCAGTGCATCACCGGCTTGCGCGAAGCCATCGGCGGCACAGTGACGGTCGATGGCGTCGAAGTGACCAACGCTTCGCCCTCGAGCTTGAACGCCATGGGGCTTTCCTACATCCCCGAAGAGCGCATGATAGACGGCGTCATCAAAGATTTCAGCGTCGCCGAGAATTATGTGCTGCAAGATCACGGGCACCCCAAGTTCACATCCGCGAAAATTTTCATGCTCTTCCGCAAAATCCGCGACGCCTGCCGCCGAGCAATCAAGGATTATGAAATCAAAACGCCTGGCACAGAAACGCTGGTCAAGAGCCTGTCCGGCGGCAACATCCAGAAGCTGGTGCTGGCGCGCGAGCTATCGCGCGCGCCGGGCGTGCTCATCGCGGCGCAGCCCACGCGCGGCGTCGATATCGGCGCGACCGAGTACATTCATCAGCGGCTGCTGGACGAGCGCGACAAAGGCACGGCAATCTTGCTCATCAGCGAGGACTTGGACGAGATCCGCGCCCTGTCCGACCGCATCGTGGTCATGTACGAGGGCAAAATCGTGGGCGAGGTCGAGAATGTCGATGTCGATATTGAGCATCTGGGCATGCTCATGACTGGCGGCGGCTGAAAAAAGCTGCTTCAACGCAGTATTGCGAATCCCCAGATTATTATGGGACTATACAGCGCGAGAATGTCGTCAACTCGGGAAAATATCGCCGACCCGCATTTCGAAGCCCGGCAACACATCGCCGCCGGACAGCGTATCGTCTTCGCGCAGCGTAACCGCGCCGGCGGCTGTATGCGCCACAAGGACGCGGCTTTCGGGGTATACCAGCCAGACCAGGCGCGTGCCCGCGGCGAATAGCTGCATCACCTTTAGCTGCGTATCGCTGGCTTTATTGTTGGGCGAAATCACTTCGACCGCCAGGTCGGGTCCAAAATCATACCAAGTAAATTGCAAGGGGCCCGATGCTTTGCCTTTGGAAATAAATGCGAAGTCTAGCCCTCGGACTGTGTCTCTCCCAACTCGATTTCGCTCCAAGACAAAGCCGGCGTCGCCGGAACAAATTCGCCCCAAGTCATGTTCAACAATGTAGCTGCCGATGCGGATGTTTATCCAACTGACAAGCTCTCCGTGTCCGGCGGTCGGCTTCGACATCTCGATGATTTCTCCTTCCACGAGTTCCAGGACGCGGTCTTCGTATTCGAGCTGCTGCGCGAGCTCATAAAAGCGATCGGCGCTTAGGTATTGCTTTTCGAGCAACATGTAATCTCACCTTCCAAAGAACGATTTGCGCGTGAGCTGCTATTGCATTGCCGGATCACATCGGGAAAATATCGCCGACCCGCATTTCAAAGCCCGGCAACACATCGCCGCCGAACAGCGTATCGTCTTCGCGCAGCGTAACCGCGCCGGCGGCTGTATGCGCCACAAGGACGCGGCTTTCGGGGTATACCAGCCAGACCAGGCGCGTGCCCGCGGCGAATAGCTGCATCACCTTTAGCTGCGTATCGCTGGCTTTGTTGTTGGGCGAAATCACTTCGACCGCCAGGTCGGGTCCCTGATCGTACCAAGTGAATTCAAGCTTAGCGGGCGCTCGTGATTGGCTTACAAAAGCGATGTCAATACCACGAACGGTGTCACGCCCATAGTCATTTCGCTCTAGCACGAAGCCTGTTTCGGCGGATGTTACCAAACCAAGCCCGTTCGCTTCTACATAGTTGGCAATTTGTAGCGCCAGCCGCATAGTTACAACACCGTGCTTGAACGTTGGCTTCGACATTTCGACAACAACTCCTTCCACGAGTTCCAGGACGCGGTCTTGATTTTCGAGCTGCTGCGCGAGCTCATAGAAGCGATCGGCGCTTAGGTATTGCTTTTCGAGCAACATGTAATCTCACCTTCCAAAGAACGATTTGCGCGTGAGCTGCTATTGCATTGCCGGATCACATCGGGAAAATATCGCCGACCCGCATTTCGAAGCCCGGCAACACATCGCCGCCGGACAGCGTATCGTCTTCGCGCAGCGTAACCGCGCCGGCGGCTGTATGCGCCACAAGGACGCGGCTTTCGGGGTATACCAGCCAGACCAGGCGTGTGCCCGCGGCGAATAGCTGCATCACCTTTAGCTGCGTATCGCTGGATTTGTTGTTGGGCGAAATCACTTCGACCGCCAGGTCGGGGGCCAATTCGTACCAGCTGTAATCCGGCGACGTCGACAATCGCTGGCTGCTGACAAAAGCGATATCCAAGCCGCGCACAGTATCGCGCCCATAGTCGTTTCGCTCTAGCACGAAGCCGGTATCGCATGTAGTTACTTCTCCCAGCCCGCTGCTTTCGAAATAGCTGAAAATTCTAGTTGTAAGCAGCGCTGCAATGAGTCCGTGAATCCGCTTAGGCTTCGACATTTCGACGACAACTCCTTCCACGAGTTCCAGGACGCGGTCTTGATATTCGGGCTGCTCGACTAGCTCTAGGAAGCGATCAGCCGAGATAAATTGCTCTTTGACGATCATATAGCGCAATACCTTTCAGCATCTATGCTGACTCAATTATAGTTTCATTTGCCCTGGCGGTGACAAATCATGGGAGCGCGCTGCGCTGGCTGTGCCGGCGGCTTTCAGCCCTTTCAGCCCGTGCCGAATGCGCGGATTTTCTGGAACATATCGCGGAAGATGGGATCGCGCTGGACAAAAAAGGCGACCCGCGCCAAATGCCGTGCCGCATCGACGCTCCAGGTAACTTGATCGGTCAGCACCGGGCTGTGCGTCAAATTGCTCGGCGTCCAGTCGCTGTTGAGCAGCCAGGCGATGGTCGAGATATCCCATATCACGCTGGAAGCCGCGAATGAATCGGGGCGATATTCTTGGAAAATCTGGCAGAGGTAATCGCCAACAGGATTGACGCCGCCGATAGACGCGCGCAGCTCTGGCAGCGTGGTCAGCAGATGCGATGTTACGCCCATGCAAGGCAAGAGCGCCAATGGCACGCCGGAATCCAAGACAACCTGCGCCGCCGGCACATCCTGCATCAGGTTGAATTCGCGCGCGTTCAACCAATTCAAATGATGCCCGCCCAGCCAGACCACCACGATCTTCTCGATGATTTCTGGTGCCAGCAGCAGCGCCGAGGCGACATTGGTGATTGCGCCAATGGCAACCACATAGAGCGGGTCATCGGCGGGGCTGGCATGCGCGCGCGCAATCAAATCGCGCACTGCTTCGTTGTCTTGCGGCTGCCTTGCGCTGCCCAGGTATGCGGTCGAGCCGCGCAAAGCGAAGCCATCGGCCGAGCGCCCCAAAAAATCCAGCAGGCGCAGAATCTCCTCATAGCTCTTTTCCATGCCATCGCCCGGTCCCGTAGAGCGGCTGTTGTGGAAAGGCGCGGCGTAAATCGCTTCGACAGCGAGCTTTTCCGGCGAGAGCAGCGCATAGACCAGCGCGAATTGGTCGTCAATTTCGTTATAGGTATCGGTATCGAGCACCATGCGGATTTTGCCGCTTCTAGGCTGCAAACGGCTAATGCGGAACGCTTCGCTCAATTGCGGGAATGTCATTGGGATTTGTCCTTCCATACAACATCTATACACCAGAAAAGGAAACGGACGGGCTGCAAACCCGCCCGTCAATTCAAGCGATTATAGCGCCTATGGCGGAGCGAAAGCAAAATCAGGGACTTGTGCCGGGCGCTATGTACTTTGTCCCGTGCGTCTGATACAACGGCGGGAAGAGCACCGCCGCGTCCAGCGCGCTCTGCCCTTCTTCAAAGTACTGCACCACCGTCACAATCGGATCGGGCCATTGATGCCACAGGTAGGTCGGCTCGTCCGCGGGCAAATCGGGATTGTGGCTGCCATAGTCGAAGTAATAGCGCCCCTGCGCCAACTCGACATCGATGGTTTCCAAAGCGGCGACGATAGCATCGGCGTCGGTGAAGCTATCCGCCAGGTCCATGGCATGAGCCAGCAAGCGCACACTGTCATAAGGCTCTAGAGCGAAGCTGGGCGCGACGCCGCCCCAAGTTTCGTTGTACTGCGCGTTCAAATCGGTGGCTATCGCGCCAAAAAGGGCTGGGGTAGCGCCAACGCGGGGGAAGGCGCAATAGTTGCCATCGGGGACAGCCGCCCAAAACTGCTCGGAATCGCCGGCGAAACTCTCGGCGAAGCAGATGGTCTCCGCGCTGGGCGCGATGCCGAGCTCGGCCATCTGCTGATTAAGATTGAAGCCAGTCTCCCCGGTAATCAGTACGCGGATGACATCTGGCGGCTCTGGGCGCGCCAGCACGCGATTGAGGACGGGCACAAAGTCTTCCGTGCCCAATTCAAAGCTGTATTGTTCGACATTGATGCCAGCCGCTTCCAGCAGCGCCGTCTCGTCAGCGGCGGCGGGAATGCCATAGTCGGTGTTTTCGGTCATGATTATCACATCATGCACAGCGAGTTCGATAATCCATTGCACCGCGACCGCCGCAATCATGGAATTGGCGGGCGAGGTGCGGAAGATATAGTCGACGCCATCTTCAATACGCGGCGGCCTGCCCGCAAATTCGCTGATGCCGTTGGCGGTGATGCTGTCGCTCCAGGGGCCGGCGAAGACAGTCGGGATTTTATTTTCTTGCGTGATTTTCATCAGCGCCAGCGCCACAGCGCTGTGATAGCCGCCGACGACGCCATGGACGCCATCGTTAAATATCCAGCGCTCGGCTAGAGCCTGCCCGCGCTCGGAAATGCCTTCGCTGTCGCCAGTGATGACTTCCAGCCGGTGCTTGAGGCCGGCGATATCGATGCCGCAAGCCGCGTTGACATCGGCTGCGGCTTGCTGGAAAGCCCAATCCATAATCACGCCAGCGCCCGTCGCGCCCGGCGGCGAAAGCGGCGCGATTCCGCCGAATTTGATGCGCTCATCAGCAAATTCGCAAACTTCGTCGGCGCTTATGCCGCCCACCGCCGCGAGCATGAAAACCAGCCATGCGCAGCATATACAGCGAATCGTATTTCTTTTCATTTCAGCATTCCAATCAGCTTGCCTATGAAATATTTTGGCAAGTCTTTGTTTTATTAAGGTAGCATGAAATTTGGCGCGCGCTCAAACTTTGTCCAGGGCCTCGCTTGCTCGCTTGCCAAAAAATTGACAATAACGCGAACTTGAATTATAATTCGATAAATATGCGCGTCATGCCAATAGAATTGGAAATGACAATGTCTCCCTTTTGTTCCCCGCGCCTTATTTTCATACTGCCGCTGCTGTTGCTCATCGCGCTGGGTGGCGGATTGACCTTGGCGCAGCAGCCAAGTCCGACAGCGACGCTTACCCCAACCGCGACGCCCGTCTTAGGCAACACGCTCAGTTCATACCCAGACAATTACAAAATCCGCATCTCCGACATCACCTGGCATTCCGCCACATTGAATTGGAAACTTTTCCGCGATCATTTCAAAGACATAAATGCGAACCTGTTAGTACAAATCAGTGACATAGTAGCGACGGATGGCAGCTACAACGCCGGCGGTCGGGTGCTCTATGGCATCGGCATCCACCAAGTCAATCATAAAGGTCTACAGCCCAGCACTGATTATACGGTTACGTTTACGGTGCAGTCGTATCCACCGGGAGATCCGAAGAATGTGGTCTACGGCAGCGTAAAAGCCGTCTTCCGCACCGCCGATCTGCCAACAACAGGCGATGGAACACTTACCAGCATTCGCGTCAGCAACATTACCCATAACTCGGCGCAAGTCCCATGGGAAAACAGCGCGGCTTGCATGAACGCGGATAATCGTTATCCCTACCTTCATGTTTTTCTCAACTGGGAATATGTAGGCAGTTCAGGCATAGGCGATATTCATAGTGGAACGAGAACCATAACGTACTTGCAACCGGATACGGAGTATAGCATCGCGGTCTTTAAAGGATGCTTGCGCGGGGATGATATCGTTTACGAAGACTATGTGCTGGGCCCCACCTTCCGCACCCTGTCCGCGCCGCCGCCAACGAGCACGCCCACGCCGACCAACACACTGACGCCGACCATCACGCCGACGCCAACTGCGACGAATACGCCAAGCATCACGCCGACGCCAAACAACACCGCGATGCCTACCAGCACGCCCACGCCAAGCAATACGCCAACACCTGTTCATGCTAACCTGCGGGTTACAGACCTTGATTTACGTTTTTACCAGGGTCATCGCTGGGTCCGCATCGCATGGGATAATTTTATAGATGATGTGCCTGTGGAAGCCGGACTGAAAAAAGAATACTATGCCGTTTACAAACCAGCCGGCGGCAGCGCAAAACGGACAGGAAGAATGGGCGATCATTTTTACTGGCTTCAGCAGCTTAAACCGGATACGGTTTACACCCTCAGGCTTGAAGTTTCAGATTTCTATTGCCGGCGCAACAGTTGCAACGAGCCATGGGCGCGCAGCGAAACCATTTCCTTCCGCACCTTGCCGAATCCTAATCAAACGCCCATACCGCTGCCTACGCCTGTGCCGACTGGTAAGGTCAAGGTCTCGCATATTTCGCACAATCGTGTTTGGATAAATTGGGACAATATCGCCCAGGATATATCAGAGCCTTTTGCCCTCAATTATCGCGTCAGACTGGCGAAAACTGGCGAGAGCGCGAGAACCGTACATGTCTTCAGCACGGGGATACATAGCGTGGGCATCTACAATGTATCCAGCGTATCCGGCAAAAAAGTGTATTTAGAAGGCGATAACGAGTATTCCACCTGGATTGAGGTCTGCAACCGATGGTGCAATGTCGTGTATGCGAAGACATTACCGACAGTCTTCCGCACCAAGCCCGAGCCGACGCCGCACCCGACGCCTGTGGCGCGCGGCCGGATTCTCGCCGCGGCCGCCTCGCATAATTATGTATGGCTGCGTTGGGAAGATATCACGAAGCATGTGAACAACGATGTCAAAAAGTTCTTTTACTTTCACGCGCAGCCCACCGCGGGCGGCAATAGCATAATAGAACGGGTCAATAGCGTTACCTTGTTAAGCGGGACGCTCAAAGACCTTTCGCCCGATACGGAATACCGCATCCGCATTGAGGTCTGCGGATTCCCCTGCACGACTGCGATATTCGCCAAAACTCACTGGCGCACTATCCGCACGAGTGTGAATCCGAATCAATATCTCACTCAAGCGGCGACCACTGCGACAATGACGTCTACCCCGACGGCCACTTTGAGTCCGACCATTACGCCGACGCCAAGCAACAGTCCCACGCCGACTAACAGTCCGACGCCAAGCAACACACCTACGCCAAGCAACACACCCACGCCGTCCGACACGCCGACGCCGATCAACACCCCCACACCAAGCGACACCCCAAGTCCAACAGCCGTGCCAACGCTGCCCACCGACGGCACACTTGCGATGATCTTCCCGAAAATCTCCGATGACAGCATCACGGTCGAATGGACTGACCTGGGCAATAAAGCACAAATCTACATGGTCGATATCAGCAGCAGCAGTGGACGTGATAGCGGATTTGAGATCATTCGCACCAACGAAAGCTCGCGGACTTCGCATGAGTTTGACGGACTCCAAGCCAATACCATCTTTGACTTCAAGGTATCGGTGTTTTTGAGGGGCGGAAAGCGGGTCACGGCGACGGGTCAAGCGCGCACCTTGGCGAATGCGCCTGCGCAGCAAGCGCGCCAGCAAGCAGAAGAGCAGCAGACAACGGCGGCTCCGATTCCGCCGACGAATACACCGGTCCTGACGGCGACATCAACCAGCAGTCCGACGCCCAGTCCAAGCGCGACGCCTTTGCCGCCTATTTACATCGCCTCCCAGGCGCACAGTTCAAGCGAAGTAACCCTGTCCTGGAATGCAGTCAGCGGCGCAACCGGCTATGTGCTGGAGTATGCCGGCAGCGACTTGCAGACCGACTCGCATACTTTGGGCGCGAACGCGACCAGCTATCGTCTGACAGGCTTGACCGGTGGCGCGATTTACCAAGCCACGCTCACAGCCAACCTGACCGGCGGCGGGGAGCGCAGCGGCTCGGCGCATTTCGCTATGCCGATAGCGCCGACTAATACGCCGCTGCCGACAGATACGCCGATTCCAACGGATACGCCGGCTGGTCCGCCGCCGCAGTCAACGGACAGTCCCGTTCCATCCGACACACCGATTCCGAGCGACACGCCGGTGCCAACAAGCAATCCCTACAGCAGCCTGATTCAAACCTTGCAGGGCTATCAAGCCGAGACGCATCATGGCGCGGCGCATGTCGAGCGCTGGACGCGGGCGCTGGCGGCCTTGGGGCATGGCAGTCACAGTAATCCCATGACCGCGTCCGAAGCGCAGGGCTACGCGCAGCAGTATCAAGCCGCGCGCTGGCAGCCGGTCGCCGACGCCTTGACGCAATTGGAAGGGCAGCCAACACCGACTAATACGCCGATTCCGACTAATACGCCCTTGCCCACGAATACGCCCTTGCCAACGAACACGCCCACCCCGACAGATTCGCCGGTGCCAACAAGCAATCCCTACGGCAGCCTGATACAGAACATCCTGGGCTGGCGGGGCGAGCAGGCAGCTGGCAGCGACCACCACGAGCGCTGGACACGGGCGTTGGCGGCGCTGGGACATGGCAGCCACAACAATCCCATGACCGCAAGCGAGGCGCAGACTTATGTCGATCGCGGCTGGGGCGGACGCTGGCAGCCGGTGGTTGATGCCTTGACGCAGATTGAAGGCACAGCGCCGCCGCCACCGCCGCCGACGAATACGGCCGTGCCACCACCGACGAACACGCCCCTGCCTCCGCCGACGAATACGCCCCTGCCGCCGCCAACGAATACACCCGTTCCGCCACCGACGAACACGCCATTGCCACAGCCGACAAATACGCCCCTGCCGCCGCCGACGAATACACCCGCCCCGCCACCGACGAATACGCCGCTGCCGCCGCCGACGAATACACCCGCCCCGCCACCGACGAATACGCCGCTGCCGTCACCGACGAATACGCCATTGCCAAAGCCAAGCTATTCCGTGCCGGGCAGTCTCATTCAAACTGTGCGCGACTATTACGATGAGAATGTCGCTGCTGGCCGCGCGGGCACGAACTGGCTGCGCGTTCTGATCGCATTCGGCGTCGAGACGCATGATTCGCTCAAGCCGATGACTGCGGCCGAGGCGCGTGAACGCGTGAGCAAGTGGGGCGGCTGGCGGCCGATCGCGGAGGCACTTGAGCAGCTCGAAGGCTAAGCCGCGCCAAGCTGCTATGCCAAAGCGGGAATCTCTATGGGCGAGCCACGGCTCGCCCATACAATTCCTCAGTTTGATGATAAATTCGTCATTTATGGATTTTGAAGCAATTGCCCTGCTGCCCAAATAGCTTGACTGCGGCGCGCTAATGAATTACTATTCATTTAATTATTGTGGCATCTAATCTTTATGGGGGTGTTGACGATGTTTTCTCGCTTTTTCCACCCAATCATTTTCCCTCTTTTTCATCATATTTTCTCGCTTAAGTTCTTCGCTCTGGCGCTGCTGCTGCTCGCGCTGGGCGGGCTGGCGCTGCAAGCCGAGGCGCAGTCCTCAGACGGCAGCTCCATCAGCAACTTGCAAATCAGCGGCATCAGCGCAAGTGGCGCGATACTGGCTTGGGATGGGCCGAGCACAGCGCGAGACAGCTACTATGTCATGGTCAATTCAGCCGATGGAACGCAGTCGCATTTAACCCGCACGAAAACCTATACCTTGAGCGATTTGAAGCCGAGCACAGCCTACACAATCGAGGTACAGTGGTATCGAGCGGTAACGCGGGATAGCCAGCTGGTCCTCGAGAAGCAGGGCACAGTCAGCGGGTCTTTCACGACTGCGGGGGTAAATGATCCGACGCCGACTCCCACGAGTACGCCCACGCCGACATCGACCAGCACGCCCACGCCGACAAATACGCCCAAACCAGTCTTGCCGGGCATGGAAGTTTGGGTATCCGCTGTGACAAGCAACAGCGTCTCCTTGGACTGGACGCCGCTGCAAGGCTATGATGGCTACCAGGTCAGGGTGTCTCCCTATGAAGTGAAAACCCATACCAGCGCAACGCAATATACCCTTACCGGTCTAGAGCCGAATCGCACTTACAAGATTCACATCCGGCCCTATAAAGTGACGGAGAAATCGAACCCCTGGATACATTATTGGCGAGAGCGCATAATTTATGTGAGCACGAACAGCGAAGGGGCGCTGCCGACACCGATACCGGAAACCGAGCCCTTGACATTCCTGGATGTCACATTCCGCGGCAAATGGTACGACAGCAGCTCCTACTATCGCTTCGACCTGGATTGGGATGGACCAAGCCACACTGGCTACTACAAGATTACTGCCAAGGGTTCTGGTTGGCACGATCCCTCATACGCGAAACATTACCCTGTGACTTCCGATCCCGTTTACGATACGGAGCTAACAGACGAGGGCTTGCTCTTAGCTGACAATTATGTGTTTACCGTAACTTGGTATCCGGGACCGAATTCGCCGCATCCCAAGAAGTCGAAAACCGTCAGCTTTGATACCACCATACCCACGCCGACAGCGACCAACACGCCGACCCCGACCAACACGCCGACTGCGACCATCACAGCGACAGCGGCGAATACGCCGATAGCGCAAGCCCAGCATGGTACAGTACTCTGGGTAAGCAAAGTAAGCAGTACGAGCGTCACCGTGGAATGGACGCCGTTAGTGGGTGTAAATGGTTATAAGATTTATCCCTTGGGTTCATCAACGCCGCTTGCCATCACCAGCGAAACGCAATATACCTTCACGGGGCTAGACCCAAATCGCGCGACCCCATACAAATATTCACTCACCGGATACATCGGGAGCAAAGAAAACCATTATCTGTATGGGGGCTGGCGAGATTTTGAAGTGCGCCCCAACAGCGCTGGTACACTGCCGACGCCCGTGCCAGAGCCCGAACCCTTGACCAATGTCAAGATCAGGGAGCTTTCGAAAAAAGCGACTTTCGTCGATCTGCGGCTAGATTGGGATGGGCCAACCGAGACCGGCTTCTACGAACTTACATTCGATGGGACTGATTTCAAGGAACCATCGAAGCATAATATTTCGTACCCTTGGAAATCTGGCGCTTGGTACCAAACAAAATATCGGACCGTAAATGTCCATCTGGCGGAACTTTATCATTTCACCATAACTTGGTATCCAGGACCGCACTCGAAGCATCCCAAGAAGTCGGTAAAGGTGACTTTTGACCCCCGTATCACGCCTACGCCCACCGCGACCTACACCGCGACGCCCACGCCAAGCATCACACCGACCCCAAGCAGCACGCCCACGCCCACGCCCATACCAATCGTTGACGCCAATGTTCAGGTTACGCATTTTTGGAATTCGAGCCCCCCGCACACCGTCAAAATTGCCTGGAACAATTTTGCGAAAGATGTGCAATCAGAACTGGTTGGATTGAATAAGTTTCATTTTTCTGTTTACAAAGAAGTCGGCGGCGGCGTGACGCATAGGTGGTTAGCAGACGGTTATGATTTAGTGGATCCGATCAAAGCGAATACGAAATACATCTTTTGGGTAGAAGTTGCGGATAAACAATGCCGCTGGAACACCTGCAATAAACCCTTGGCGCGCAGCGAAGCCATCATCTTCAGTATTGAGTCGAATAAAATTGTTCTGCATACAAGCTTGGCAACGTTTACACCGACGCCGACGCCGACCATCACCCCAACGCCGTCCGATACGCCAACGCCAAGCAACACACCAAGGCCGACGAATACCCCACTGCCTACAAATACGCCTGTTCCGACGGCTACTATCGTGCCAACAGATACTCCCGTGCCAACAGCAGTGCCAACGCTGCCCACCGACGGCACGCTGGCGATGATCTTCCCGAAAATCACCGATGACAGCATCACGGTCGAATGGAGCGATTTGGGCAATATAGCGCAAATCTACATGGTCGATATCAGCAGCAGCAGTGGACGTGATAGCGGATTTGAGATCATTCGCACCAACGAAAGCTCGCGGACTTCGCATGAGTTTGACGGACTCCAAGCCAATACCATCTATGACTTCAAGGTCACGGTATTTCTGCGGGGCAGCGGCAAGCGGGTCACGGCGACGGGTCAAGCGCGCACCTTGGCGAATGCGCCTGCGCAGCAAGCAGACGCGCAGCAAGCAGAAGCGCAACAGCCAACGGCGACTCCGATTCCGCCGACGAATACGCCTGCACCCACAAATACACCCGTCCTGACGGCGACATCAACCAGCAGTCCGACGCCCAGTCCAAGCGCGACGCCTTTGCCGCCGATTTACATCGCCTCCCTGACGCACAGCTCAAGCGAAGTAACCCTGTCCTGGAGCGCGGTCAGCGGCGCGACCGGCTATGTGCTGGAATATGCCGGCAGCGACTTGCAGACCGACTCGCATACTTTGGGCGCGGGCGCGACCAGTTATCGTCTGACGGGATTGACCGGTGGCGCGATTTACCAAGCCACGCTCACAGCCAACCTGACCGGCGGCGGGGAGCGCAGCGGCTCGGCGCATTTCGCTATGCCGATAGCGCCAACGGATACGCCGATTCCGACAGATACGCCGATTCCAACGGATACGCCGGCTGGTCCGCCGCCGCAGTTAACGGACAGTCCCGTTCCATCCGACACGCCAATCCCGAGCGACACGCCGGTGCCAACAAGCAATCCCTACAGCAGCCTGATTCAAACCTTGCAGGGCTATCAAGCCGAGACGCATCATGGCGCGGCGCATGTCGAGCGCTGGACGCGGGCGCTGGCGGCTTTGGGACATGGCAGTCACAACAATCCCATGACCGCAAGTGAGGCGCAGGGCTACGCGCAGCAGTATCAAGCCGCGCGCTGGCAGCCGGTCGCCGATGCCTTGACGCAATTGGAAGCGCAGCCAACACCGACTAATACGCCACTGCCAACAAACACGCCGCTGCCCACAAGCACGCCCTTGCCAACAAATACGCCCACCCCGGCAGATTCGCCGATGCCGACAAGCAATCCTTACAGCAGCCTGATACAGAATATCCTGGGCTGGCGGGGCGAGCAGGCAGCTGGCAGCGCCCACCACGAGCGTTGGACGCGGGCGCTGGCGGCGCTGGGGCATGGCAGCCATGCCAATCCCATGACCGCAAGCGAGGCGCAGACTTATGTCGATCGCGGCTGGGGCGGACGCTGGCAGCCGGTGGTCAATGCGCTGACGCAGATTGAAGGCGCAGCGCCACCGCCACCGCCACCGACAAACACGCCTGTACCGCCGCCGACGAACACGCCTGTTCCATCACCGACGAATACACCCGTTCCGCCACCGACGAACACGCCATTGCCACAGCCGACAAATACGCCCCTGCCGCCGCCGACGAATACACCTTTGCCACCACCGACGAATACACCTTTGCAACCGCCAACAAATACGCCCCTGCCACAGCCGACGAATACGCCTGTTCCGCCGCCAACAAACACGCCCGTTCCACAGCCAAGCTATACCGTGCCAGACAGTCTCATCCAAACTGTGCGCGACTATTACGATGAGAATGTCGCCGCTGGCCGCGCTGGCACGAACTGGCTGCGTGTCTTGATAGCCTTTGGCGTCGAGACGGATGATGAGCTGAGTCCGATGACGGCTTCAGAGGCGCGTGAACGCGTGAGCAAGTGGGGCGGCTGGCGGCCGATCGCGGAGGCGCTTGAGCAGCTCGAGGGCTAAGCCGCGCTAGCTAGATATGTCACCGGAGGCAGAGTGGGCAAGGAGCTTGCCGACGTTTGCAGGGCAATCGCTTCAAAATCCATAACTGTCGAATTTAACATCAAACTGATGAATTGTAGGGGCGAGCCACGGGCTCGCCCATGAAATGGGTGCAAAATCGTGGGCGATTGACCCACAGTGTCTACGCGCGGCACAAAATCGCCCCAACTTTACGTCCTATTTTGGCATATTTACGAATAAATCTCGGTGTTGGCGGTCATTGTCGCAGGGCTGTGACGAAGGGCTGTGTCGAAGGGCTGTGTTGCAGGGCTGTGTCCACGCGCCCTACGCGCCCTACGCGACTCTCGGTGTCTATGTGGTGAATAAAATTTGAAGCGATTGCCCTGGGACTCGCTTGCGCCCTAGCGCGGGTGCATTGCAGATTATTGGGCGTTCACATGATATTGCCTTTCAATAGCAAAACTAAGCACAAAGCCGCGAAGAACACAAAGTCAAATCGACTATTTCCGTCAAGAATCTGCAATATGGCAATGCAACATAGCTATGCTGTCCCCAATAAAGCAGGACCACTACATGCACCCCCTAGCGCCCCACTTGCTTGACAGGGTACTCGAAATTCATTTACCATTAAAGTAGATAACATACACAAAAGGCGGTGACGCATGAAGAATCCAAAGTTCATCTCAATCTCAATCATGGCAATTGTCCTCATATTCGTATTCAGCGGGCTGCTATTGTTGGCTAACTCGAACCAGATCAGCAACTTCGAGTATGTCGACTACAACGCCGACAGCGGCTATGACGAATTTCAGTGGGACACCTATGCCGCCGGTGGCGAAATCAAGATGTATATCAAAGACGGCGGCCTCACCGCTGTGTGGATGCGCATGCAAAATCGAAAGATTGAGCATTTGGACAATGGCAAAACCCGGCTGAGCGTCACGCCCTTGCAGAACACCCCCGGCACAACCTTGAAATACCGCGTGAAAGTGGGCAATTCAGGCTGGAGCGATATCGTCGAGCTGGACTTCACCTAAGCCTGATTTGGCAGCCAGCCCGGGTCCCCTTCCCAAGTTTGCGGGGAGGGGATTTTTTTTGCCCCGATTCAGCGGCTTGGGGGCAGGTCCGCGAAAAGATTGACCGCCGATACTAAAAGGCTTATGATGAAAGTAGAGAACCTAAGAAAAGGTGGTGGCGCATGAAGAAGCCAAAGTTCGTCCCAATCTCAATCATGGCAATTGTCCTCTTATTCGCTTTCAGTACCCTGCCAGCTTTAGCCAGCAGCTCATACGCAATCACCAACTTCGAGTATGTCGGCTTCAACTCCAGCACCTACTATGACGAATTTCAGTGGAGCACCTATACCGCTGGCGGCGAAATCAAGATGTATATCAAAGGCGGCGGCATCACCGCTGTGTGGATGCGCGTGCAAAATCGAAAGGTCGAGCATTTGAACACTGGTGTAACCCGACTGAGTATTACAGCTTTGCTGAACACGGCCGGCACAACCTTGAAATACCGCGTGAAAGTGGGCAATTCAGGCTGGAGCGATATCGTCGAGCTGGACTTCACCTAAGCCTGGCTTGGCAGCCATCCCGGATCCCCTTCCCAAGTTTGCGGGGAGGGGATTTTTTTTGCCCCGATTTACCAGCTTGGGGCAAGCCCCGCGAAAAGATTGACCGCCGATATAAATATGGCTTAAGATAAAAGTAGGACAATACACGAAAGGATGACAGCAATGACGATACGCTCTACCACCAAATTCACTGGCATGATGATCGCGCTGATACTCCTGCTGGCCGCCCTGCCCATACAGGTACAAGCTGCCAGCGTTGACAACCTGCAGTTCGCCGTCCAAACCTGGACCGTGCAGTATCTCGGCGGCTCAACGACTTATCACAAGTGGGAACTCAGCTGGGATACCTTGCTAAACCAGGATTCGGCGTTCGTCCAATTCAAAGGCGGCGGCGTCACGGATGTCTGGACCACCGTCAGCTCAAGCAGCGCTTTTGGTCCCCAACGGTCTAGCGAATTATTCGACCCACTGAGCAACAATCCCAGCGGCAAGACCTTCCAGTTCCGCGTCAAGGTATCGACTTGTACGCGCAGTGGCGCTGTAACCACTTGCACCTCCACAGATTGGGCAACCCTGGAGCATACATTTTAGTTAAGGCGCGCATCGGCGCGGTGGCAAGGACGAGCCGCGCCGACACGCTATTCCTTCGTATGTTTTCGCAAGGATTCGCAAGGAAAGGAAGAACACGATGAATACCCGAAGCGCAAACAAAATCGCCGGCATGATGACCGCCCTGATACTCCTGCTCGCCGCGCTGATCGTGCAAGTCTACGCTGCTGAAGATTTCACATTTGAAGAGGTAACGGCGGATAATGATTGGGAGTTCAGTTGGTTGACCGAACTCTACGAGAATTATGCTTGGATCCAATTCAAAGGCGGCGGCATCACTAATGTTTGGACTTCCATTTCGAACGAGAGCTACTCGCGAGAAAACAACAGAACCCATGTCAAGTTTGCGGCGCTGGTCAGCGATCCATCGGGCTTGACCTTTGAGTTTCGCGCCCGCGTACAATACTGTGTCCGCCATGATGAACTGGGAGATTGCGACCAACAGGCGAAAACAGGCTGGTCAACCTTGGCTGTGGAATTTGATTAGTCAGCGCCGGGGGCGGTGCTTGCCCCCAGCCCAAATCCAGCCGTCCATAGCAAAGGAAGAACACGATGAAAACCCGAAGCGCAAGCAGAATCGCCAGCCTGATGACCGCCCTGATACTCCTGCTCGCCATGATGATCGTGCAAGTCTACGCTGCTGAAGATTTCACATTTGAAGAGGTAACGGCGGATAATGATTGGGAGTTCAGCTGGCTGACCGAACTCTATGAGAATTATGCTTGGATCCAATTCAAAGGCGGCGGCATCACCAATGTTTGGACTTCCATTTCGAACGAGAGCTACGCGCGAGAAGATGACAGAACCTATGTCAAGTTTGCGGCGCTGGTCAGCGATCCATCGGGCTTGACCTTTGAGTTTCGCGCCCGCGTACAATACTGTGTCCGCCATGATGAACTGGGAGATTGCGACCAACAGGCGAAAACAGGCTGGTCAAGCGTGGAAGTGGAATTCGATTAGGCAGCGCCGGGGGCGGAGCTTGCCCCCCAGCCCAGCCCCCTCGCCAGCAAAGAGAGGGCTATTTTTCAATCGCAACAATGCGCAACAATGCGCAACAATTAGCAGCAATTCGCAGCAATTCGCAAGAAAAGGAAGCAAGGCAATGCAAACCCGCTCAATTATCAAACTCGCCGGGCTGATGATCGCCCTCTGCGGCATATTCGCCACGCTGCCGCTGCAGGCGCAGCTATTCAACAACAACAACTATTCCATACCTAACTTTCGATATGATGGACTCGACAGCAATGGCGACCACGTCTTTAGCTGGGATATCAGCTCTCTGCTAGAAAGGGTATTCAAATTTCAGGCAAAAGTCCCCGGCGTGGTCGACGTCTGGACGACGATTCCGGCGGTGCAGGCCAGCGGTCAAAATAGCGGAAGAGACAAATTAATCGTGGAAGTGCCATCGGATTGGGCTCCCGGCACAAAGGCGCGTTTCCGCTTAAAGCTGCAACAGAAGATAACAGTCAATGATATAACGCTTACCGTTCGCTCCAAGTGGGCGAAGCTGACGGTGCAACTCCATTAGCCGCGCCCGGACCAGCATTGACAAGGAAGGAAGCGCAACATGAAGCGACGCGCCAGGATTTTCATCTGCCTTGCCCTGGTATTGATGTGGCTCTTTGCCACGCTGCCGCTGCAGGCGCTATTCAACAACTCCTATTCCATACTTAACTTTCAATATGATGGCCTCAACAGCAATGGCAACCTGGTCTTTAGCTGGCAAATCATCTCTTCGAAAGAAAGAGTATTCAAATTTCAGACAAAAGTCCCCGGCGTGGTCGACGTCTGGACGACGGTTGCGACGGTTTCCACCAACTATAATACCGCAACATACAAAGGCACTTTGACCATGGCTCCGCTATCGGCTTGGCCCCCCGGCGCCGTGGCGCGTTTCCGCTTAAAGCTGCAAATGACGGAGACGGTCAATAATGAAATGGTTACCATTCGCTCCAAGTGGGCGAAGCTGACGGTGCAACTCGATTAGCCGCGACCGGCTTTGACAAGGAAAGGAAGCGCAGCATGAAGCGACGCGCCAGGATTTTCATCTGCCTTGCCCTGGTATTGATGTGGCACTTGGCCGCGCTGCCGCTGCAAGCCAGCCCGCCGGAGGACTTCACATTTGACCAGATCGACAGCGAGGGACATCTTTTTTTCAGTTGGAAAACCACCAGTAGCAACGAGATTGGAGCCATCCTGCAATTCGCCGGCGGCGGCATCACCAGCATGTGGACCTCGGTCTGGCTCGACAGCAGCTGGTTCGACCAGGACCGCACGCATATCAAAGCCGATCCGCTGACCAACTCGCCATCCGACCTGGCCGGCAAGACCTTGAGCTTTCGCGCAAAAGCCGATGTCTGCACCGAGTATTCAGGCGACACTTGCATCGCCGCCAGCACCAGCGACTGGGCTTATTTGGATGTCAGTTTTGATTAGGCTGGGCAAGCGCCCAGAGTTAAGTTTCGCCTAAGTTTCGTAACAACATAAGCAACGAGGAGAAAGAGAAATGAAGCAACACAAACGTATCGTCATCGTCATCAGCCTGGCGCTGGCGCTGATTCTGCTGGTCGGCGCCCTGCCCGCCTTGGCGCAGAACAACAGCACGACCATCAGCAACTTCCAATATGACGGACTCGACGGCAGCACGCATCAATACAAATTTAGCTGGGATACGATTGCCAATAGCTCTATCTACCGATTTCAGGTCAAAGGCGCTTGCGTATCCGCGGTCTGGGTGAGCATGTCATATAATTCAACCTGGAGCAGCGGGGGGAAGAGTCAGCTGAGAGCCGGTCAGTTGCGGGATTATGGCTGCACCTTGAAATTCCGCCTGAAGCTGCGGATTCCCGGCGGCTACACCTCCTGGGCTTACGCCTCCTAATCCTGGGCAAAGCGGTGGGCGCGCCGGCGCCCGCCATACTGAATTTTCAAGCTGGCTCAAAGAACAAAAACTGAGGAGAGAACGATGAACACAAAACCAGTAATCATACTGGCGCTGGCGCTGCTTTTGCTCTTCGCCGCGCTGCCCGCCGGGGCGGATCATGCGATTCTCAGTTCGGATTCGTCTTGTGGTTATGACGGCGCGAGCATCGCAAATTTCTCGTATGATCTCGCGGACACATTTGGCTCTTGGTATCTATCGTGGGATACGGTTCCACATTGGAATCACTATTGGCTGCAAGCGAACGACGGTGGCATATTTACGGTATGGACAACTATTAGTCCAGTAAATTTTACCACTAGCTCTATCAGCGGGAATTCCATATTTGAAATGTCGGCGCTTTCCCAAGTGGCGGGACAAACCCTGAACTTTCGCGTTTTTGTCAAATGCGCGGGCCATACCTTTTTCCGAGGAGATTATGAGCATACGCCTAGCGCCGAAACATCGAAGGACTAAATGGCGCGCCGGCACCCACTATGTTGATTTTCCAAGCTGGCTCAAAGAACAAAAACTGAGGAGAGAACGATGAACACAAAACCAGTAATCATACTAGCGATGGCGCTGCTTTTGCTCTTCGCCGCGCTGCCCGCCGGGGCGAATCATACGCTTTACAATTCGGATTCGTATTGCCGTTGGAATGGCGCGAGCATCGCAAATTTCTCGTATGATGGATTGGACGGTATCAACAATGATTGGAAGTTGTCCTGGGATACGGTTCCACATGCGGTTAGCAGAGTGATGCAAATCAAGGGCGGTGGCATAACCAGCGTATGGACGACTGTGTGGCCAACAAGGATGTACAAAAGTGTGGTCTCAGGGGAAACTTACTACGAAATGACGCCGCAAGCCCAAGAGGCAGGAAAAACCCTCTACTTCCGCATCAATATCAATTGCAATGGGGGCGGAGGTTTTTATGGATGGTCACCTACCGCCGAAACATCGAAGGACTAAATGGCGTCTTTGCCCCCACCCCAAACCCCTCCCCCAGAGCGAGGGAGGGGCTGCAAGAGCGATTGCCCGTCTCGCTTCCCGACTTGATTGACAGCGGCGGCGAAATGCGCTTTTGCTGAAAGTAAGGAACTTTAGCCAATAGGAGAAAATCGCATGAAAACTCGATCCGCTATCATCACCATCATCGGCAGCGCGCTGGCGCTGATGGCGCTATTCGCCGCGTTGCCCGCCGGGGCGGATCATACGATACCTTTATCGAATTCGACCTGCGGTTACAATGGCGCGAGCATCGCGGATTTCGAGTATCAGGGCGAATTTCAAGGTGAATGGATATTGTCATGGGATAGAGTCCCGCATGCGCTGAGTGTTGTAATGCAGGCGAAAGGCGGTGGCATATTGAATGTATGGACAACTGTCAACCCAGTCCGCCTCTGGGATAGCGTCTTGGGAAAAAGCAATTTTGAAATGACGGCGCTTGCCCAAGTGGCGGGGCAAACCATGAACTTTCGCGTTGCCGTCAATTGCCAGGGCCACACCCTTCTCCAAGGAGATTTTGATCATAATCCTAGCGCCGAAACATCGAAGGACTAAATGGCGCGCCTTTGCCCCCACCCCAAACCCCTCCCCCATAAAGAGGGAGGGACTTTAACAGCCCATTACGGGTCAGAAAGCTCCCCTTCCCTCTTTTAGGGATGCTCGCCATAGAGATGGCGAGGAGGGGCCGGGGTCACGTAGACATAGACCTACGGGATGGGGGTGTTTTTCAACGGAGTCCACAGAATCGCTCCTACATTTTCCAGATCGATGTGACAATCGCCAACAAAAGACATTAATCTCTGTGCCCTCTGCCCCTCCGTGTCTCTGTGGCAAAAAATAATTTGCTGCGATTGCCCGCCCCAATTCCCGACTTGATTGACAGCAGCAGCAAAATTCGCTTATGCTGAAAGTAAGGCAATAAGCCATAAGGAGCAAATCGCATGAAAATCCGATCAGGCATTACAATCTTTGGCACCATCATCGGCAGCGCCCTGGCGCTGATTATACTGTTCTCGCTGCCCGCGCTGGCGCAAACAGACAACAACGCGACCATCAACAACCTGACTTACGATGGGCTCGATTCTAGCAATAATATAAAGTTGAGCTGGGATACTGTCGCCAATACCCACAGCGTGAAGCTGCAGATTCAGGGCGGCGGTATCGTCGATACCTGGTATACCTATTCCGATTTCACGACCTCGACTAGCGGGTCGAGCACGAACATGACCATTCAGGACCTGGACTCCTATCGGGTGGGCAACGCGAGCTTCAGATTCCGCATAAAGATACAATTGACCTACAAAGCCTCGACGCCTTGGGCTTATGTGGACGAAAGTTAGCGGAGCATGGGGGATGCGCCCTTGCCCTGGCGCTCCCCCCCAGCGCAGGTCCCCGGATTGACGGCGGCGGCAAAATTCGCTTATGCTGAATTAAGACACTGTCTTCCTCAGGAGCAAATACATGAAAACTCGATCCGCTATAACCATCATCGGTAGCGCCCTGGCGCTGATTATGCTCTTCGCCGCGCTGCCCGCGCTGGCGCAAACGAGCAACAGCACGAGCATAAGCAACCTGACTTATGATGGCGTCGAACATGGGCAGTACATGGTATTGAGTTGGGATATCATCGCCAATATGAAGAGCGTGAAGCTGCAAGTGAAGGGCGGCGGCATTTCTAACGTCTGGGGAACATCTAACTTTTTCAGCACCTCGACAAGCGCAAACGGGGCGCGGACGGTCCTGCGGCATGATGATCTGACCTTTCATCGGGTGGGCAACGCGCGCTTCAAATTCCGCGTGAAAGTAAAGTTGACGAACAATACCTGGACGCCTTGGGCTTATGTGGACGAAAGTTAGCGGAGCATGGGGGATGCGCGGGTTTGCCCCCCACCCCAAACCCCTCCCCCAGAGCGAGGGAGGGGCTGCAAGAGCGACTGCCCCGCCACGATTCCCGACTTGATTGACAGCGGCGGCGATACTCGCTTATGCTGAAAGTGAGACACCTGTATACAACAGGAGCAAATACATGAAAACTCGCCCAATCATCACCATCATCGGCAGCACGCTGACGCTGCTTTTGCTATTCGCCGCCCTGCCCGCGGGGGCGGATCATTCGATAATTGAATCGGATTCGACTTGTGGTTATAGCGGCGCGAGCATCGCGGATTTCAGCTATAGGGGAGAACGCCAGGGGGATTGGGTATTGAAATGGGGTACCGTCCCACATGCCATTACCGGGGAAAGAAAAATGCAAGCGAATGGCGGTGGCATATTCACGGTCTGGACAACTATCAACCCAAGCAGACTCTACTGGGAAGGTACGCTAGGAGGAGATACCTTTTTTGAAATGACGGCGCTTTCCCCAGTAGCGGGACAAACCCTGTATTTTCGCGTTTCCGTCAAATGCGCGGGCAACAGCATTATCTACAACCCACAGACTGGTAAGATAGTGGAGGCTGTTTGGGAGCATACACCTACAGCCGAAATATCGAAGACCTAAATGGCGCTCCATTGCCCCCAGCCCAAAGCCCTGCCCCAGAGCGAGGGCTGCAAGAGCGATTGCGCCGTCATTGTCAAATTAGCGGCGCAGTGTATAATCCGCAGTAATATTCGTATTGAGCAGAGGATTAAATTTCGTCCCTGCCTCAGCAATTGTTTCGCATCAATAAGGAGATTTCCCATGCGCAAAGTTTTACTGGCAATTTTGATATTGGCGCTGCTGCTGCCACTGGCGGCGGTTCAAGCCGATGAGCACCCGACCATCGCCATACTCAGCTTTGGCGAGCTGCCCACCAACGCCGTTACCGAGGGCGCGGTCCTCGATGTGTTGGAATCCTACGGCTTCATCAAGGCTGATGAACGCGCCACCCTGTACGAACAGTCGGACCTGACTGGCGAGCAACTCCGCATCATCCGCGGCAGCGCCAACTTCGACCTGCCCACCGCCAACTTGCTGATAGAGCAGGCATTGGACGAAGAACCCAACGCCCTGATAACGCTCAGCGCCGCCATTACGCAGCTGGCGGTTGCCGCCACCAGCGACTTGGAAGACCCGCCGGTGGTCTTGTTTACCTCGGTCTTCAATCCCTTCGAGGCGGGCATCGCCGAATCTTACTGCATCAAGCCCGACCATGTTACCGGCGCGCTGTCGACGACGCCCTACGAAGACTTGATGGACCTGATGCTGACGCATTATCCCGAAATCAAGACCATCGGCACAATCTACGATTCTTCGCAAGCATCTGGCATCGTCGGCGCGCAAGATATCGAGCACATCGCTTCATTTTCGGATGTAAGCGTCGAATCCGCCGCCATCACTGGCGTCAACGAGCTGCTCGTAGCCGCCGAGAGCCTCATCGACAGCGGCGTGGAAGCCTTCGTGATGCCGATTGACCTGCGCATGGACGCGGTGGGCTTGCCAATTTTGGTTGCCTTGAGCAATGAATATGGCATCCCGGTCTTCCATCCTGTGCTGTTCTCGGTCGAATCGGGCGCGGCGATTAGCTCTGGTTTCTACAGCTTTTATGCCCAAGGCGAGAATATCGGGCGCATCCTGGCTGCCTATTTGAACGGCGAACTTGACATCGCCTTCACGCCCATTCTCGAGCAAAGCAGCGAAGCAATCGGCGTCAACCTGGACGTGGCAATTGAACAAGGCATCGAAATCGCCCAAGACATCATCGATCGCGCCGATGTCGTCGTTGCCGATGGCGAAACGACGGTCAACGAGATCGTCAGCGTCGAGATGCGGACGGCCGACGTGAGACCAATGGAAGACCGCATGCCGGGCGACCAGGGCTTCCTACAATTCTTGAAGTCCCAAGGCTGCAGCGAAGAGCGCATCGCCGCCGAACAGGCGCAGCTTGACGAGCAGGACGGCTAGACGCGCCATTCCCGAAAATAATAAAATAGCGGCATCTGATATGCCGCTATTTTATTTCTCCCCCAGCCCTCCACGCAGGTCTGTACACAGGACTGTCTAGGCGCTGCCCGCAACATCGGAAAGGGCGAATACGAACCCTAGCGTATCGGACAATCCGTAACCGCTTGACCGGTAAGATGCTCCCGTAAGAAACTCCCGAAAATGCTATTGAACGGTGCGCTTGGGCTCGCCAACATAGCTGGGCTGGGCTGATTGATGAACTGCGCCGCCCGCGCTAAATCTCAATCTGACAATACAACTTGCACCGTCAATTCTTCCAACTGCGGTATCACATGACCGGCTTCGCGCTGGGCTGCGGCGACAATCGCTTGGCTCTGCTCCAGCGTTGTGCCCGCCGCGACGCGCAGCTTGAGCGCGCCATACATGCGATGACCAACCCAGCGCATGCGCAGGGTCTCGATTTCCGCCACGCCTTCTATACCGCGAACATGCGCTTCCACATGCTCTAGCAAGTGCGGGTCAACCGCGTCCATCATGCGATACCAGACCGCCTTGATAGCGTTCCAGGTGATGCCGACTATGGCGAAGGCAATCACGATGCCCACGATGGGATCGAGGATGGGCATGCCAATCAATGTGCCGATGACCGCAATCAGCACTGCCAGCGAGGTCAAGCCGTCGATGCGCGCATGCTGGCCATCGGCAATCATGGCGTCCGAGCCGATGCGCCGCCCGACGCGGATTTGCATCAGCGCCACCAGCTCGTTGCCGACGAAGCCGAGCAACGAAGCCAGCGCGAGCCATTCCAGGTTTTCCAGCTCGCGCGGGTTGAATAGCCTTTGCATCGACTCCAGCAAAATATAGGCGGCGCTGAAACCGATAGAGATAACGATGAAGATGCCCGCGATGTCTTCCAAGCGGCCATAGCCGTAGGTAAAGCGGCGGTTCGCCAGTCGGCGCGCGAAATAGAAAGCGATAAGCAGCGGTATCGAATTGAGGGCGTCGCCCAGGTTATGCACCGTATCCGCCAGCAGCGCCACGCTGCCGCTGGCTGCATAGATGAGGACTTGCAGCGCGGTTGTCAGCCCCAGCGCGACCAGCGCAATCCAGACCGTGCGGATGGCTAACTGGTTATCCAGGAAGGCGCTGTCGCCAGCCAGGTCATGGTGGCTGTGCTCATGCGTGAAGCCTGGCAAGTGCAGCGCCATAGCGATTTTGACCAAAACATTGTCGCTGTGGTGGTGGCTGTGATGATGATGTCCATGGTCGTGATGATGATCGTGGGCGGGTGCCATGTTGGCATCCTTTTTCCGCGCGGATGCGCTTTAGTTTAAGCAAAAAGACAGGAGGCGCGCAAAGAAAAGTTACAATGTTTATTGTCAAGTCATTGTCAAGTCAAGCCCATGGCGCGCAGGTTGCGATAGCTGATTGCCAGGCTCTCGAACGGGTCGCGCTGGCAGATGTCCTGCTCCACGGCGTAGAACTCTACCCCGGCGCGCTGACAGGCTGCCAATATGCCCGGGAAGTTCATATTGCCCGCGCCGACCTCAGCCATCGCCTGCTGTGGGCGCCCCCGCCCTAAATCCCTCCCAGTGGCGGAAGGGGCTGGGGGATGGGCGGCGGGCAGCATCACCATGTCTTTTAGGTGTACCACCGGCATGCGCCCGGAAAGGCGCTCTATCCAGGCAATGGCATCAGCGCCGCCGTGCTGCACCCAATAGGTATCCAATTCCGCTTGCACATAACGCGGGTCCGTTTCTTGGAAGAAAATCTCCAAGCCACTGCGTTGGCCGAATTTGACGAACTCGAAACTGTGATTGTGGTAACTGAAGGTCAGCCCAGCCGCCGCGAGCTTTGCGCCGATGCCGTTTGCGATAGCCGCGAATTTGCGGAAACCGGCTTCGCTGCCGCGGAACTCCTGCGGCATGCTGCCAATCGCGACATGGCGGCAATCCCACAATTCATGCTGGGCAATCACGTTGTCGATGTCCTGCTGGAGCTGGTCGACGCCGACGTGGGTATTGCAGATGGCAAGCTCATTGTCGGCGCATATCGCTTTGATGTCAGCGTCGGCGATGTTGCCGACGGCGGACACCTGCACGACGCGGTAGCCGATTTCGCGGATTTTGCGCATGCTGCGCGCGAAGTCGGCGCGGGTCTTGGTGAAGTCTCGAATTGTATACAGTTGCGCTGCCAGAACCGATTGACTCATTACGCTTTTCCTTCTTTGGTAGATTCTACTTTGGCAGATGCCACTTTGTCCGATTGCTCAATATAAAGCTGCAGCAGGTCCGCAAATTCATCGCCGTCTATCGGCAGGGAAACCGTTTGCCGCTTGTGCGCCGACAGAATGATGCCATTATTGATCATGATGGAATTCAAACCTTCTTCGGCTGGCGCGATTAAGTCGCTGCCGTCGCTGCCGTCGCAATCATTGAGAATCGCATCGGCAAAGTTCGCGATAATCAGTTCGTGCCCGCCACTGCCCTTGCGCTCGTAGTCGACGATTTCGCGCTGACAGGGAACTTTGTCGAAGCCCTTGTTTGATTCGCGCAGCTGCTTGATGGATGACCATTGGTTGCGGAAGAAAATAATCTCTGCGCCCGCAGCCGCATCGTAGACCAGTTTGCCATTTTCGCCGCTGATTTCCAGGCGATTTGTCCCGGGCGATTCCCCCGTGCTGGTGATGAAATGCCCGACCATGCCATTGTCATGCTCCAGGTAGGCACTTACTTCGTCTTCCACTTCAATGTCGTGATGCTTGCCAAAACTGGCGAAACCGTGGATGCGCGCCGGCGCGCCCACCAGCCACTGATACAAATCCAGGTTGTGCGGGCACTGGTTCATCAAAACGCCACCGCCTTCGCCCCGCCAGGTCGCGCGCCAATCGCCGCTGTCGTAGTAATACTGCGTCCGAAACCAATCCGTGATTATCCAGGTGCAGCGTATCAGCTTGCCCAGTTCGCCGCGGTCAAGCATCGCCTTGATTCTGCGCCAATGCCCCCAGGTGCGCTGCATGAACATCGCCGCGAAGACCAGCTTCGGCATTTGCCGCTTAAAGGCATGATAAGCGTCAATCATGCGCCGCGCTTCCTTAACATGCACAGCGATGGGCTTTTCCACCAAGACATGCAGGCCACGCTCGAAAGCAGCAATGCTCATATCGGGATGATCGTAATGCGGCGTCGCGATGATGATGCCGTCCATGTCGGCCGCATCCAAGAACTGCCTAAAATCGCGGAAGCGGGCGGCGCTGGTTTTGGCGCTTGCGGCTTGCAGCTTACGCTCGTTTGTATCGCAGATGGCCACCAAGTCGGTATTGGGCAGGTCCATGACATGCTTCACATGCACCAGCCCCATATTGCCTAAGCCGACAATGCCCAGTTTCGCTTTCCCCAAAGTCATTCTCACCCTCGCTATTTTTGCTTCAAACTGTCATGGCTGCAAAGGCAGCGATTATAGCGCAGCGCGGTCCGATTTGCGCAGCGCCTTTGCGCTGCCGAGCCATCGCATCAGAATCGCTTGGCGCGACACTTTTGTCGCCAGACGCTTATAATCCGAAACTAAGCAGAACCAAAATAGTAGTGAAAATACGTGAATCGCCGCTTTTCTACCCCATCCCCAGCTCTTCCCCGAATTATCAGGGAAGGGTGGCTCGACAATGAGCTTGGAATGTTTCTCAAATTTTGCATCATTAACTTGGTTCTACTTATACACCTAGGCGCTGAATCAGTCGCCGCGCCCATGCGCGTCCATTGCCGCGACCGCCGCGATAGCCACGATATCTTCGACATCGTCGCCCGCTTGCAAGACATGCACCGGCGCGCCCATGCCTAACAAGATGGGCCCAATCGCTTCGGCTTTGCTCAAGCGCGACAGCAGCTTGTAAGAGATATTTGCCGCGTCAAGATTGGGGAAGACCAGCACATTGGCATCGCTCACCCGGCTGAAGGGATAGCGCTCTTCGATGATATCCATCACCACCGCCGTATCCGCTTGCATCTCGCCGTCAATCAGAATATCGGGCCGCCGCGCGCGCACCTGCTCCACCGCCCGCCGCGCTTTGTCGCTGAGGGGATGGGGCGTGGAGCCGAAATTGGAGAAGGACAGCATTGCAACGCGCGGTTCAATGCCCAGCGTGCCCGCGAAGTCGTTGGCTAGAATGGCAATCTCGGCTAGGGTTTCGGCATCGGGATCGATATTGACCGTGGCGTCGGTGAAGAGGTAGCTGCGCCCTTCGATGACCATCAGGTAGACGCCAGCCGCCCGCGTCGCGCCGGCGCGCGTGCCAAAGACTTGCAGCGCCGGTCGAATCACATCCGGGTATTCGTAGGTCAAGCCGCTGACCATGGCATCGGCATCGCCCATTTTGACCATCAGGCTGGCGTAATAATTGCGCTGCCGCACGAGCGAGCGCGCCTTGCCTAGGGTAACGCCTTTGCGCCGCCGCAGGTCATAGAGCAAATCGCGGTATTCATATTGATTGTCGGCTTCGTAGTGATCAAAAGCGTCGGCTTCATAGTTCAAGCCCAGGTTGTCGATGGTCGCTTGAATGCGCTCGGGCCGCCCCATGAGGATGGGCTGGGCAATGCCCTCATCGCTGATTTGCAGCGCCGCGCGGATAATCTTCGCTTCTTCGCCTTCGGGGAATACAATGCGCTTGAGCGAGCCAGCCCGCGCCCGATTGATGATATTCTGCCGCGCCTGCCGCCCCAGCCCCTGGCGGCTGATTAGCTCCTGACGGTATGCGTCCATATCCAGCTGCCGCCGCGCCACGCCGGATTCCATCGCCGCTTGCGCGACCGCCGGTGCCACCCACAGCAGTACCCGCGGGTCCAGCGGCTTGGGTATCAGATAGTCGCCGCCGAACTTGATTGACTCTTGCCCATAAGCCGCCAAGACGCTATCCGGCACATCTTCGTGCGCCAAAGCCGCCAAAGCCCGCGCCGCAGCCATTTTCATCTCTTCATTGATTCCGGTCGCATAGACATCCAGCGCGCCGCGGAAAATGAAAGGGAAGCCAAGCACGTTATTCACTTGGTTGACATAATCGCTGCGGCCCGTGCCGATGATGGCGTCTGGGCGCGTTTCCAGCGCCAGCTCGGGCATAATCTCGGGCGTGGGATTCGCCAGCACAAAAAGCATCGGATTTGCTGCCATGCCCTTTATCATGTCCTGCGTGACCGAGCCGGCGATGGACAAGCCCACCAGCACGTCCGCCCCCTGCAAGGCATCGCGCAAGCTGCGCGCCTTGGTGGGAATGGCGAATTCCGATTTGTGAATATTCATGCCCTCTTCGCGCTGATGATGAATGACGCCGCGCGAATCCAGCATGAGCAGGTTCTCGGCCGCCACCCCTAGCGACTTGAAGAACTTGCCAGTGGCGATGGCGCTGGCGCCCGCGCCGTTAATGACAACTTTGATGCGCTCAATGTCCTTGCCGGTGATTTCCAGCGCATTTAGCAAAGCCGCGCCCGAGATGATAGCGGTGCCGTGCTGGTCGTCATGGAAGACCGGGATATCCAACTCTTCTATTAGGCGCTCCTCGATTTCGAAGCATTCCGGCGCTTTGATGTCTTCCAGGTTGATACCGCCAAAGGTGGGTGCCAGCGCCTTGCAAACCGCGACAATTTCGTCGGCGCTGCGCGAAGTGATTTCGATATCGAAGACATCGACATCGGCGAACTTCTTGAAGAGCACGCCCTTGCCTTCCATGACCGGCTTAGAAGCCAGCGGTCCGCGATCGCCCAAGCCTAGGATGGCGCTGCCGTTGGAGATGACCGCCACTAAATTGGCGCGCGCCGTCAGCTCGAAGACGCTCAGCGGGTCTTTGTCGATTTCCAGCACCGCTTCCGCCACGCCAGGCGAGTAAGCCAGCGACAAATGCAGCTGGCTGTCCAGCGGCTTGGTCGGCGCTATTTGAATTTTGCCCGGTCGCCCGCGGCGATGATAATCCAGCGCTTCCTGGCGGGTATAAGATGCCATAGCGATTGTCCCCCGAATATGCCTTCACAGCGCCGCGCGGTCATCCGCGGCCTGCCCACTGTAACTATACACGATAGTTGAAGAGAAAGAGAAAATTACCCGCGCGGCAACTGGGCAATCGCAGCAATATTGGCTTCTTCAAATCCAGCGTATTCCGACTGAATTTAAGCACGCGCCCCTCGCCGCTAATAATATAATTTGATGCAATTGCCTCGGCGGCGCTACCTGTATAGTTTCGGATAAGTAGAACCAAGTTAATGATGCAAAATTTGCGAAACATCCCAACTTCATTGTCGAGCCACCCTTCCCTGATGATTCGGGGAAGGGCTGGGGATGGGGTAGAAAAGCGGCGTTTCACGTATTTTTATTACATTCTTGGTTCAACTTAGCATCCTCAGACGCATAAAATGATGCGTCATTTTTGCCGCACATTATTGCCGCAATTGAGGATTGACGCCTGCTTTCCCTGTCCAAATGCGCAATTCAATTATAATGAACATACTTATAATAACGAGGATGTTACCGTGATTGATTATCTCCGTGGCACAACTCTTCACATTCTAGACTTGCCCGGCGCGCGCCTGTGCATCGCGCTGCTTTTGCTGCTAGGTGCCGGAACAGCGCAAGCCGCCCAAATCTATGTTGACGGCGTAACTTGCCAATTGTCCGAGGCGATAACAGCCGCGAATACGGATTCGGCTCAGTTTGGCTGCGCGGCCGGTTCCGGTGCCGACACCTTAATTCTGACGCGCGGCGTCAAATTACAGTTCGGCACTCTGCCAATTGTTTCCAGTGACATCACCATTCAATACGGTGGTTTTGCCGCTCAAGATTGCCATACGGAAGACCCGCCGACCGACACCCCTGAAGCCCCAGCGACCGACACGCCTGTATCCCCAGCGACCGATACGCCTGTATCCCCAGCAACAGATACGCCTGTATCCCCGCCGACCGACACGCCGACCGACCCGCCGGGCAAAACAAATGACGACCCAACGCCGACGAATGACCCAAATTTTACGCCTGACCCCAATTCCACGCCGACGGATGACCCCAATTCTACGCGGACTCCTGACCCTAATTCCACGTCGACTCCTGACCCCAATTCTACGCCACCGGTTGACCCCAACTTGACGCCGCCGGTTGACCCCAACTTGACGCCGCCGGTTGACCCCAACTTGACGCCGCCGGCTGACCCCAACTTGACACCGCCGGTTGACCCCAACTTGACACCGCCGGTTGACCCTAACTTGACGCCGACTGTTGACCCCAACTTGACGCCGACTGTTGACCCCAACTTGACGCCGACTGTTGACCCTAACTTGACGCCGACAAACTCGGTCCAGTCAAGCCCGCCCACCATACCAGAAGAATGTATTCATGTTGTCGCGCGCGACGAGACGCTCTACCGAATCGCGCTGCGCTACAATTTCACCGTGCGCGAGATTTCCAGCTTTAACAAGCTGCTGTCGGATGATCGGCTGCTGGCAGGGCAGGTGCTCATCCTCCCCTACGATGACTGTCTTCAGTTTGCCTCGTTGAAAGGCTAGGTGTATAGTCCCATATTATAGTGGGCGACCAGGTTGACTCTGTTGAAAAACAGCCCCATCCCGTAGGTCTATGTCTACGTGACCCCGGCCCCGCCTCGCCATCTCTATGGCGAACGGGTTTGGGGTGGGGGGAAATTGAGAAATTCAACAACAACAGGTTGGTCGCCCATAAAAGCGGGGCAAGTTCACTTGTCCGCTACTGGAAAGTCAATGCGCTTTTTCTACCCCATCCCCGACCGCCAGTGTCGGCGGGGGACCGAGGGGGGTAAACCAAAGTTCAACCGCGAATCCTACAGTAGCGGACAAGCCTTACAGTATCTCGATATTTTCTGTGAGCGCGACCTTTATAGGTCCTTGAGGCTGCCGCCGCGCGGCTGTGCCTGCGCTTATGATTAGGCTTGCGCTTGTGCCAGCTTCCCGCAAATGATGTCTGCGAAGTCCTCTGTGCTGACGCCGGAGCCAGCCAGGATGTCGGCGGTATGCTCGCCTTCGCTGAGCGCTTCGTAGACAGCGCGCTCAATGCGATCGGCGATAACCGGCAGCTTCCAGTGATGGCGCACAAGCATAGCCGCGCTGAGGATGGCGGCTGTTGGATTGGCGACGCGCTTGCCGGCGATATCTGGTGCCGAACCATGCACCGGCTCGGCAATGGCGACTTCTTCGCTCAAGTTTAGCGCTGGCGCCAGCCCCAAGCCGCCGCCCCATGCCGCCGCCATATCCGACAAAATATCGCCGTAGAGATTTGGCGTAAGAATGATATCGAAGCGCGTCGGCTCTTTCACCAGCCAGTAAGCGGCGGTGTCCACCAGCAATTCATCCGTTTCGATGCTGGCGTATTCTTGCGCGACTTCGTAAGCCACCCGGCGGAAGAGACCGTCCGTCTGCGGCAGCACATTGCCCTTGTGCACAATGGTTACGCGGCGGCGGCTCTCGCTTTGCGCCAGCTGGAAAGCCTTATGCGCGATTAGCTCGGTGGCGCTGCGCGTGATGCGCTTGGTCGCGGTGCCGGTATCGCCGGCATCGTGCGTCCGCTCATCGCCGATGTAGAGGTCTTCGGTATTTTCCCGCACGACCACCAAGTCCACGCCCACGCGCGCCGTCGGCACCGGCAAGTAGCGCGTCGGGCGCAGATTGGCGTAAGTTTCCATTGACCGCCGCAGCTTGACAATCGGCGAGGAATAACCCGCGACGGGATAGGATGGCGAACTGCAAGCGCCAAATAACACCGCCTTCGCTTCTTTGGCGATGTTTACCGTTTCTTCTGGCAGCGCCTCGCCGGTTTCTTCGAAGACGCGCCAGCCGGCCTCGGCCGGCAGCAAATCGAGCTTGGGGAACAGCTGGCGCAAGACCCGCACCGCGGCTGGAACAACTTCTTTGCCGATGCCATCACCCTCTATCACACACAACTTCACAGCATACTCTCCTATCAGCGGTCGTCTTGCCCGGCCAATTTTTCCTAAGACAAGTGGTCTTGCAAAACAAATCTATTGGGCGACGACAACAATTTTAGAGAAGCGCAGCCGATGAAGCTGGATAATGATACCATTGTGTCATATCCAAATCAGTTTGTCGAATTTTCGTCGTGCGCGGACCAGGCAATCGCATATATATCTATTCTAAGCACCGCCTGCGCCGGGGACACCGCTATTCGGTTCTTTTTATGTGAAAACAAACAAACCGCCGAGCCAGAAAATTCCTTGCGCGAATCGCTCGCATACCATCAATTCCCATACATGTATCGAATTGACGGGACTTGTCAGGACGACGTCCGAAACCTATACGCTGCAAGGCGGCGGCGGCCTTGCAAAGGCTGATTAGGCGATTGCCCCAGCATTGGCGGCGGCGCTTATTCACTTCTGGCGCGAAATGGCGTACAATAGCGTGTAATAGGAAGGAACGCGCCATATTGTCGGAACTCAAACCATGCGCGAGATGTGAATCGGAATTACCACTTTCGGAGTTTCCCCATCCGGAAAGCGCCTATTGTAAAGACTGTACCGAGGAAGTTGTCAGCATCATCCGCAGCAAATACAGCGCCATAGAAGCCGCCCTCTTCCGCGCCAAGCTGCGCCGCCGCTCGCGCGAAGCCATGGAAGAATTACGGCGCAGGATGCTCTAATGCGACCACGGCATTATGCGCGCGGCTTGCCAGCATAGCGATTGAAACCCATCACATCTTTGCCTTTTGCCAGGATCGCCGTATGACCCGGATGCAAAGGCGACTTATCCTGGAAGATATGCACCATCGGCAAGGTTACGCGAACGGAAATGCCCAGCCGCCGCTTGTGCGAAATGTTCTTGCTCGAACGGTGCAGCAAACGTTCGCTGAACAAGAAGAACTCGCCGGGCTGCAATTCCATATTGACCGCTTGCTTGGCATCAAAGCGCTGCGGATCCGCCATGTCTTTGAATGCCATGCCCGCTTCCGCGGGAATATGCGGTATTGAGCGGCGGTGCGAACCCGGTATGACTTGCACGCAAGAATTCTCGACCGTGACCTTGTCGATGGCAATCCAAGCCGAGACATTAACTGGCGGTTCCAGGGGCCAAAAGTTGATATCCTGGTGCCAGGGTATCTCCGCGCCGCCCGGCGGCTTGAGCCAGAAATTGGTCGCCCATACCACCAAGTCCGGTCCCAGCAGGCAGGCAATACGTTCGAGGATAGCTGGACGCGTCGCCAAATCGTAAACCGTCGGCGAGTCCATGTGTCGGGATTGTCCGCGCGAACGGGGATTTGGCCCGTCACTCGTCAGCACCTGCGTAGCGAGCGCTGCTCGAATCTGCGCCATTTCATCCGGGCGCATCGCCGCGTAGGGTCCCAAATAGCCATCAGCCACGAAGCGATCGACATCGGCGCGGCTTAAACGATAGTTTTCTTTAGAACTTGTCATAATCCTTGCTTTCGCCTAATGAGCCGAGACTTGTATATTAGCCGACGGACACAACGCTGCCAGCGGCGGTCTTTTCCACCATTAGGCGCGTTGGGAAGGAATCGCGTAATTCGTCTATATGGGTAATCACCAGAATCAAGTCAAAATCGGCTTGAATCTTGTTGATCGCCTCCACGAGTCGGGCGCGGCCCGCGTCGTCCTGAGAGCCAAATCCCTCGTCGATGAAAAGCGCGCGCAAGCGCGCGCCCGCGCGCCGCGCCAATAACTTGGAAAGCGCGATGCGGATGGCGAAGTTGATGCGAAAAGCTTCGCCACCGCTGTAGAGCTCATAATCGCGCGCGCCCAGGCTGTCGGCAATCGTGATATCAAGCGTCTCCAGCGCAGCGCCAGCCCGGGTCTCGCGCTGCGTATTGAAGCCGATGCGCATGCGTCCATCGCTCATGCGCGCCAAGAGGGCATTCGCCTCCGCCTCCAATTCCGGGATTGCCGTTTCGATGAGCATGCCGGGCACGCCATCGCGCCCGAATGCCAGGCGCAGTTCCTTACGCAAGCTCTGTTCCTTCAAGGCGCTGTCGAGGCGGCTCTGCAAGCGCTTTTGCGTCGCGCGCCCAGCGGCAATCGCATTCAATTCTTGCTCGGCGATTGTGCGGCGCTCGCGCAGGAGCTGCACTTGGGAACGCGCTTGATCGAGCTGCTCGCGCAATTGGCGCTCTTGCTCGACCTGCGCTTGCAAGCGCTTTATTTCGCGCGCGCTTTTTTCTAAACCTTGCTCATCTTCGCTCTGCGCGGTCGCCAGCGCAGCGCGGCGCGCGCGCGTTTTGTCGCGCAACTGCCGCGCTTCTGGCAGGTTGCCGCGCGCGAATTCCAGGCGCTTATGCCGCCTGTCATAGGTCGCTAGCGACTCGAGCCGCGCTCTATTGTCGGCATAAGATGTTTCGGCGCTGGCAATGCGCGCGCGCTGCGCTGCCAGCTGCTTCAGTTGACGGCGCAGCTCCTTGCCAAACTCTGCCCCCTCAAGCTGAGCTTGGACCTGCGCCAATTGGGCGCGCGCGCCGCGCAATTCGTCTTCGGCAGCGCGCAATGTCGCCATCTGCTCGCTCAGCGCGCCTTTGCGCTGCTGCAGCGCCGGCAAATGCTTGAGCTGCTGCGCCCATTCGTCGAGCTCGCGCTGTTTTGCCCGGCTGTCGTCTTCGCCACGCCGTATCTGGGCGCGGCAGTCGCGGTATGCTTGGCGCTTGACATCGCGCTCGGCGGTCAATAGCGCGATGGTCTCGCTGCGGTGCGCCGCGGTCAAAACTTGACCGCAAAGCGGGCAACTGGCGTCGTCCGCCGCTGTCATATTTTCCAGGCGCTCTAGGCGCTCATTCAGCGCTTGACCTTCGACGCGCAACTGCTGCAACTGGCTGCGCAAGCTGGAGCGCTGCGCCACAAGCGCCTGGTTCGCTTTGGTCGCGGCGTCGCGGCGCGCATTCAAGTTTTCCAGCTTGGCGATTTCGCTGCGTATCGCATCCAGATCGCCTGGTTGCCCAGCTTGAATCTGGGCATTTAACTGCTTGATGCGAGCAGTCAAATGCGCGCCTTCGCTTGTCAGCTCCGCCTCTTGGCTTGCCAAGGCAGTTTCCAGCTTGTGGGCCTGCGCGTCGAGAGCTTGCTGCTGCGCCAGGCTTTCGGCGATTGCGCTTTGGCTTTCGCGCGCGGCGCGCAGCTGCTGATAACCCGATTCAATCGCATCCGCGCCGGCGATGATTTCTTTGTATTCGGCGATTCTTGCATTTTGGCGCTCAATCTCCGCCTCTGCCGCCGTCATATCAAGGCGGTGCGCGGCGATGCGGCGTTCTAACTGTTCGCGATTCTCCCGCTCGCGCAGCAGCAGCGCCGATGAATTTGCCAAACGCTCATAGCGCGCGCTCAGGCAATCCAAGGCGGCTTGCGCCTCATCAAGCGATTTTGTCAGCGCTTCTAGCGCCGCTTGGAGCTGTGCTTCGCGCGCGATTTCGTCGGCGACCCGCCTGATGTCATGCTCGAGGATGTTAATCTCTTGCGCGATTTTACCCAGATCGTCTTTGACAGCGTCCTCGTAAAGTCGCCATTCGTCCAAAGCGAGTATCTCGGCCAGGATGCGTTTGCGTTCAGCCGGGGTCTTGAGCGTGAAGGCATCGGCGCGCCCCTGCCGTAAAAAAGCCGAATGCGTAAAAGTCTCGTATTCCAGCCGCAAAATTTGATTGACCTTGTCCTGTGTTTGACGGAGTCCCCCCGCCTGAATTTGGCGTGGACCGCCATGCGCGCCCCAGACAAAGACATCGAGCCGCCCGCGTCCCTTGCGCGCTCGCCGTCGCGTAACGCGATAACGCAGTTCATCTTGCTCGAAGTCGAGGCTGACCTGCATCTCGCGCTGCCCCTGATGAATCAGGTCATCTTCGCGCCGCGCCCGCGCCTTGCCCCATAGCGCCCAAGTCATCGCATCGAGCAAAGACGATTTGCCGACACCGTTATCCCCGCTGATGCAAGCCAGGTCGATGCCGTCAAAACTGATCGGCTGGGGCGCGCGATATGCCAGGAAATTACGTAATTCCAGGCGCTTGGGAATCATGCGGGCTTCCCTTGTACGGATGTGGTTTTTGCGGACGCTCGGCGCGCAGCCGGCGAAAAATCAGCCGCGCCCACGCAACATAACATGCCTATAACATCAATCTGCAGTATAACGCCCCTGGAAAACTCTGCTACAATCAGCGTCAACTTTGCAACGGGGATTGCCCATGCTTACCGCGCTTTACGACGGTCGCTGCCTCATCTGTCAATCAACGCGCAGCCTCATCAGGGCGCTGGACTGGCGGCGGCGCGTCCGATTCATTGATTTGCAGGACCGCGACGCCTGGCAAGCGCAGCTCGCTCGTTTGCAGCGCGCTCAATTGAATTTCACTCAATTGGAATTCGCTCAGGAATTCGCTCAGGAATTCGCTCAATTGAAAGACAGCGACCTGCAGGGGGAAATCCACGTCATTGACGAGCGCGGGGCGGTATTCGCCGGCATATACGCCATCCGCCGCATGCTGCGGGAATTGCCGCTGGGCTGGACGCTCTGGCTGCTGCTGCAAGCGCCGGGCGCGGACAAACTGGGCGCGGCGCTCTACCGCTTCATCGCGCGCCGCCGCTACCGCGTCAATCGTCTTCTGGGCAAGCCGCTTATTGATAGCGACGAAAAATGTGGCAAAGATTGCCAAAGTTTGCAATGAAGCGCGCCGCAATTTGCCTGGCGGAGCCGCCAAGTATTTCCATTCATTTATCTTGGCCGACCCAATAGCGCCGCGTACGCGCGGCGCGCCCATTGTCGATTCTATCAAACAGCGCGCCACCATTGGCTTCGATAATCTTCCAAGATGCGATATTGTCATCATCGCAAGTAATCAGGATTTCGGCGATACCCCGCTGCCGCGCCTTCGCAATCGCCAATTTGCATAGCAGCGTGCCATAGCCTTGCCGACGTTGTGAAGGGCGTATCCTATAGCCGAGATGTCCGCCAAATAATTTCAAGCCCTCGTTTAGATAATGGCGGATAGACACCTCGCCTACATAGCCGATTCCGGCCGCGACCAGCCAATAATGGGTCGCCGGGACCATACCCGCCAGTGGTGCCGTCTCCGCCTGGCGCAGCGTCAGCAGGAACTCGTCGAAGCGCGCTCGCAGAATCTGCGGATGCCAGGTCGGCTCTTGGTTTTCCGCGATGTATTCATAAACCGCGTCAATATAGCTGTCTTTGCGCGCGGTGGATGGCGCTTCAAGGAATGCGCCTTGCGCAGTCATTTGGGGAATCATCACGGGTCGGGCGCTGGGCACCGTCACCGCGGGCATGACAAGCGGCGACGAAACAGGGCGGCTTTTGTCGCTTCTGCTTTGGAATAGGCTTACGGCTGCTTAAGCCGCTTCGCCATCAGCGGATTGGACTTCGGCAACTTCTTCCTGCGCATCTTGATCTTCCCAACTGATGATCCAAATGCAGGCACCGGCAACCAGCACGGTTGCGACAATCAGCGCGATCCACTGCGAAGTTTCCAAGCCCACGTTACGCGCTTCGTATACCAGCAAGGCAACCATGCCAACCGCCAAGAACACCCAAGCCGAAAACCGAGGATGCTGCATAACCCATTTGACGCCGGGAATGTTTTCCATCTTGCACAAGCCCCCACACTGGATATCCAGGAATTTAGTATAGCCGCTTTGCATCTATGACGGCAAGCCTAAAGCTGCTGTCGGGTGCATTTCAGATTATTGGGAGTTTAAGTGGCTTTGCCCCAAAGTGCACCGAAATTATCACTCAAGATAGCAGTCCGAACCACGATCATGCGATTTGCATTATCGGCATTCCAGCGCATGCCGGTTGCGTTCAGCCGTTGTTTAAACTGCTTGACCCCACTTTCAACGGTGCCAGACCCAATGGGGATGCCTTTCTTGCGAAATTTGAGATATTGTATGCGGTGCTGATGTCGCTCAAAATAGACGGCAAATTGGGGGATGCCGCGCTTGTGCAACTGGGAGACAATCTTTTGTACCTGTCCTAGATAGAGTTGTTTTTTGTACTGTTTGAGCCAGCGTTTTCGTTTGCCTAGTTCGTTTTCATTGGGATAGAGCGCTTTCGCCGCCGCAACCAAATGCTCAACGGCATGAAACCAATCGACCACTTGCTCGGCATCAGGACAGACAGCCTCGGCTACATTCCAAATCCATAATGCGCCATCTGCACCACACTACAATCGCGCGCGGTGGGCAATTCACAGGATAGCGCTTAGTCCCACAAAGCCGACGAAAATGCGTCTTTTGTGCCTAACACGGCGGTGTATTCGACATTCACCCCATGCGCCATTTTCTCTAAGGCTTGGCTTTGTGGATTGCGCTCCAAACGATTTGCTACATCAAAGACTGCGCCTACTTTCTATTCCCGCCAACCTTCCTCACGGATGTTGACCATGCCGCCATCCATGGATAAGCCTTTGCGTTGCTGATGATACTGGCTGGGATCCGGCAACACATTCCGCTCAATACTCCGCTCTTGACGGCCTTGCTCTACGTAGCCTTGCAGTTGCCTCCCATAGTGCTGCATTTGTCGCCAGATACTGCTAGACGCTGCATGGCGTTCCCCAATGCGCTCAAACACTTGCGCGCATTGGGCATAAGGCAAGAGGCCGCTGAACCAGACCATCTGTTTGGCAAACTCGGCGCTGAAACCACTTACATTGAATTGAAATGCACCCGCTGCTGTCTAGCATAGCAATCGCGGCAGATTTTTCACCGCAGCGGCACCGAGGGAGGCCCACGATTTTGCGCCCAATTTCATGGGCGCTAGGGGAATTCTGAAATGTATACGCGATTCTTGCAAACACGCGCATCAAAGGCCGCGTATAGCGCATTGACGAGCATATTAGGAGAAACCGCGATGAGCAAGGACAAGCGCAAGGTTGAGTGGTCATTTGATTTCGAGAGCATGGGCAGCCGTTTCAGCCAGTTCTTTTCGGACATGATCGGCGACGATGTTGAAGTTGAGACCGCCAGCTTGGTCAGCCCGCGCAATAATGCCGAATCGGCGCGCGTCGATATCGACTTCTCGGTAGGCAGAGCCAGCCTGAACGCGCTAGCGCATGATAGCGACAATCTCTTCGAAGCGGAGATAAGTTATGTCGGCGATTATGAATTCACAGACGAGGGCGGGTGCGAGCGCTCGATTCGTTTGCGGCAGAAGGGTCAATTCCCCAAGGGAATCGGGCGCGTTATCGGCGATAAGAAGGACCTGCATTGGGATATCGCGCTTGCCCCAGGCATTGCCTATCGCTTGAGCATGAAAGGCGGATTGGGCGAAACCGATATCGACCTCAGTCATCTCCTGGTCGATGACATCCGACTGGAAACCGGCATTGGCAAGATCGCCGTGACCTTGCCGACACAAGCTGCGCCCTTCTCAGCAAAAATCAGCGGCGGGGTCGGCAAGACCGATATCGTCATTCCAGCTGGCAGCTGCGGCACACTCGATATCGACGGCGGCGTCGGCGAAGTCATTGTCAAACTGTCGCCGCAGGCGGCGGTTCAGCTCCAGGCGACGGCGGGACTCGGCAAAGTTGACCTGCCAGCGTCTTTTGCGCAGGTCGAGGGTACGGGGCATGGTATCGGTGTTGATGGCATTTGGGAGACGGTCAACTTCCAGGCAGCCGATAAACGGACCGTGATTGACTTCGACGGCGGCATCGGCAGCTTCCAGGTGCAGTTTTTCGACCTGCTATAAGACCATGAACAGACCATGAATGGCAATGGCAGTCGTCCCGCGTTTTAAGATGTTACCGCCGCCGCTTCCTCGGGCGGTGGCAAGCTGTCTTGCACCATCTTAACCAGCATTTGCGTCAATTGATTGGTCGCATTCTCAACAGTCAAATCGGGGCGAATGACAGCGATTTCATGGCTTATCATTTTCATCAAGCGGCTTTTCAGCTTGGTTTCGACAGCTGTTAACTTGTCGTTCTGCTCGCGCCAAAACAAGTCGCGCAGGGCTTGCGCCATAGCCATCGGTTCGCGGGTTTGAATTTGCTTTTGGATTTTCGCCTGGCGCGCGCGATAATCGTCAGATAATATGCAAGGCGGCTCGGCAAAGACCTCTTCAATGATGGTCAAATCCTCGATTGCTGGGCGGATATTCATATCGTTCGCCACGTCGACAGGAATCAGCACCTCGCCACGCGCGCCCACCAACTCCACGATGTGATAGGCGCGCGTCTTGCCCTGGAAGGTCAATTCCTTCTCGCCAACAACCGTGCCAGCGCCGTAACGGGGATGGATAATCTGGTCACCATTTGCATACATAAGCATTCTCCCCTATTGTTTGCTAGATGTCTCGTGTCAGGCATGGACTGTGTCGCGCGGTCCCATCACGCGCCAGCCATGCTTCTACAATTAACGTAGTCCTCAACTTTATTCTACGAACGCGCCCTGTTTCCGCTGGGAAGGCGCGCTGCGTTCTCTATCATTCGCCTATATTTTATACACATTGCACAAAGCGAACCCTCAACAATATGGCAAAAGGCATGATTAAGGAGCAAGGTAAGGAACAAGGCAAGCCGGCCGCGGTAGACGGCGCGCTCATTTTCATTACAAGTTTGGAAGTCAGGCGCTGAGGAATAGCGTGAAGATTGAGGGAAATACGATAGATTGATTCAGTACGATAATCGTTCACTCGCCCAGTCTACCACGAAAGCGGCATTTTTCCAACTGCCCCAGCAAAACTAAGACAAAGCCACGGAGAACACAAAGTCAAATTGACAATTTCCGTCAAGAATCTGCTAAATCTGCTAAAGGACAATGCAACATCGCTATGCTTAGGGTGTCCCCCAAAAATTGAAATGCACCCGTACTAGCAATCGCATTATAATCCGAAACTATTCACCTATGAATTCTAAACATGTGCCTCGTCATCTCAGCATGCCGGAAGTCTTTTAGCAATCGACGACTTCATCATCATCGTCTTCATCGTCTTCCTCATCGTCATCATCATCGTCATCGTCTTCATCGTCGTCATCAATGTCATCGTCCGCGACGGCCTCAATCAAGCTATATGCTTGCAAGTATGGCGTCGCGCCGTCTTCGGGCAGGATGCATCTATAGTCCGTTTTTGGGTTGCCAACATCTTCCGTATTGGTCGGCAGGTTCAAACCAGACGCGGCATAGTCGGCGGCTGTAATCCATTGCCCAGGCACGTAGGAACCACAAGCGCCCACGCTGGCTGCCATAGCCGGCTGCGATTCCGCAGCGAACTCTTCCGCTTGGGCCGAATCTCGCATCGCCGCGGGATTGGCTCGGCCGGTACTGTTATCGATGGTCGTGGTCAGCGCGTCAATCTGTTGCGTTTGCGGATGGTACAGCACGAGGAAGATGTAGCCGATTGGCAAAGCGCTGCTGCCTGGTACACATAGAATATCCTCATTCTTATGTATCAGCTTTTCGGTATCGCAGTGGCCGTCGATGCGCTCCATGTCGAATGACAAAGCGTGTTGATAAATCAGCCACTTGATTGTATTGGCATCTTCCAGCTCAGTTATGCCTAAAGGGATTGTGCTAAGCACGCGCCGAAAAGACAGCATTTCGCCACTGTCGTTTACAAGTTTGCGGTCGCCATCCATATCGAGGTTGTAGTAACGCAGCCAGCCGCTGTCGAAACTGCGGAATTGGAGGGCGGCAATCGGCTGCGCCCCTTCCAATTCCCGCGCCCTGCTGACTTCGACAGACAAGGCAAAACTGGACAGGATGATCGCGACCAAAAATAGCCAACTAAAATGCGGAATGGGTTTGCAGAAACAAATCATGATCTTTACTTTCCTCAGCACTAAAATAACATAACAAACTACGACGGGATTAAGGTCCTGCCATAGCCTCATCGCATCATTTGTATTTAGGATTGTCGATATGATGGATTACTTCGCTTGCAACCCATCTCGGCTCCCCCAAAGCACACGGGTGGATAGGGAAATCGGAAGAAAATTTCCCTGCCCGAAGCATTCTACTATTTCGCAGAACCTATAGTGAACTTATATTATACGCGCCTGTAATAAACGCGCTTGGATATAAGGCAAGCATTTCTTAGATAAATCTGGAAGTTGTCAAATTTTGGTCATGTGCCCTTCTTGAGTCCGTCGCTGCGCTTGCTAATAGGCATCGGGGCGGCGGTCTTCAAATACCGGGATGGTCTGCCGCACGCGATCAACCTCGCGCAAATCGATTTCCGCAGTCAGGAGCGCTTCATATTCGCCACCTTCGACGAGCGTCTGCCCCCAAGGGTCGATTATCATCGAATGACCGCCAAAGACTGTGCCGCCGGTCTCGCCACAAGAATTGGTCGCGGCGATAAAACATTGGTTCTCAATCGCCCGCGCAATGAGCAGCGCGCGCCAATGTTCAACGCGCGCCAGGGGCCACTCGGCGCAAAGCAGCATCAGCTTGGCACCATCTTGCACGGCATAGCGCCGGAACAACTCCGGAAAGCGCAGGTCATAGCATATTGCAAGCCCGGTCACGCCCCAGGGCATATCCAGCGCGCTTGCGCTTGCGCCCTCGCCCAGCCACAGATGCTCGTCAAACAGTCGGAAGAGATGAATCTTGCGGTAGACGCCAGCCAGCCGCCCATCCGCCGCGTGCAGCGCCGCGCCATTCAGCGCCGCGCCCTTGGCGCGCTCCAGCGCCGAGCCATAAATGGCGATGCGATACTCCTCCGCCAGCGCCGACAAGCGCGCGAAGCTGCCCGTGTTCATCACGTCCGCGTATGCCATGGCATTTCCTAGGTCATAGCCGCTTGTCCAAAGCTCGGGCAAGATGACCAGATCGGAAGCGCGTTCTGATGCTTGCGCGATTAGCTGCCGCGCCCGGTCGAAATTCTCGTCAACTTGACCCAGGGCGATGCGCATCTGCCCCAGGCTGATGGATAGTTTGTTCATGCGACGCCTCGTATGCTCATGACGCTGGCGGGAAACTTATTCCCAGTGTAGACCATGCGCGGCGGGCTGACAAACGCGCTTGACGCGCGCGCAGCGTATGGATATACTTATGATATTCTAATGAGTTGCGCCCTGCGGACGCTGCAAAATGCCGCGCGAAACTTAGAAATTGAACAGGCGCGCATGCTGGGATTCCTGGAAGGCGCTTAATCCTGGAGAAGTCGGATTTGAAGCGGAAACGAGGTGAAGCCATGCAATTACGATTCTCCGCAAAATTCATCATACTGTCGCTGGTCAGCATGATATTGCTGCTTTCGTCGCAGCGGCATGCCCAAGCGCAGAGCGAGCCCATCGCCTGCGGCGAAACGGTGAGCGGCGAAATCACCGACGACAAAGCCCAGGATTATTGGTGGTTTGCCGGGCAAGCTGGACAGACGGTCACAATATCAATGTGGGGGGACGTCGATAGCGCCTTGCTGCTGGCGGACACCGGCGGCTATGTCTTGGCGCGCTCCACCGGCATCGGCGACGCCTACCTTGAGCAGACCATAACAGAGACGGCGACCTATACCATTGAAGCGACGCGCCGCGGCGGGGAAAGCAGCGACAGCGTCGGTGCCTACGAATTGCTGCTGGAATGCGCCGCGCCAGTCTCGCAAGCGGGCGCGACAGTCACTACAGAGACCGAGCTTGCTGCTGCCATCCGCGCCGCCAACCAGGACGCGGAAGCCGATGTCATCAGCCTGGGCGCGGATATCACGCTCACGGCGGAACTGCCCACAATCAGCTCAAGCATCACCATCCTGGGCAACGAGCACAGCATCAGCGGGAACGAGCGAGTGCGTATTTTCTTTGTTACCGAGAGCGGCGCATTGTCGCTGCGGGATGCCATCTTCCGCGATGGCGCTGCCAGGGAGGGCGGTTCGCTCTGCGACGACTCTGATCGTATTGGTGGCGCGATCTGCAATTTAGGTTCGCTAGAAGTCAGCGACAGCGTCTTCAGCGGCAATTTCGCCGAAGATGGCGGCGCGATAGTCAACTTTGGTGAAGCCAGCGTCAGAATTAGCAACAGCGACTTCAGCGGCAATGCTGCCGAAAACGGCGGGGCGATAATCAACTACTATGGCGGGGGCAGCATCAGCATCAGCGACAGCGTCTTCAGCGACAATTCAGGCATGGCTGGTGGCGCAATATACAACTTTGGCGAGCTCAGCATCAGCAACAGCGAATTCAGTGGCAATTCCGCCGTGAGTGGCGGCGGCGCGATATTCAACGTTGGCGGGAGCAGCATCAGCATTAGCGACAGCATCTTCAGCGGCAATTCCGCCGTAGAACAGGGCGGCGCGATAGTCAACAGAAGCGAGAGCAGCATCAGCATTAGCAACAGCGTCTTCAGCGACAACAACTCCGCCGTAGAACAAGGCGGGGCGATCGTCAACTATGGCGAGCTCAGCATCAGCGACAGCGAATTCAGAGATAATTCCGCCGGAGAACTCGGACTCGGCGGCGCGATATGGAATAATGATGATGGCGAAGTCAGCATCAGCAACAGCGTATTTTCTGATAACAGCCCGCAAGATTGTCACGGCGTCGGCTGCCGCAGCGCCCCCGACGGCGGAGCAAGCGGGCAAGTCGGCGTCAGCGCGAGCGAGAACGACGATTTGGCGTCGCAAGCGGGCGCGACAGTCACTACAGAGACCGAGCTGGCTGCTGCCATCCGCGCCGCCAACCAAAATGCGGAAGCCGATGTCATCAGCCTGGGCGCGGATATCACGCTCACGGAGGAACTGCCAAGAATCAGCTCAAGCATCACCATCCTGGGCAACGAGCACAGCATCAGCGGGAACGAGCGAGTGCGTATTTTCTTTGTTACCGAGAGCGGCGCATTGACGCTGCGGGATGCCATCTTCCGCGATGGCGCTGCCACGGAGGGCAACTCGCTCTGCTTCGATCCTGAAATTTTCGGGCTTGATACAGGTGAGGAGGTTGCACCAGAATCCAGAACCGGCGGCGCGATTTGCAATCATGGCTCGCTTGAGGTCAGCGGCAGCGTTTTCAGCGGCAATTCAGCTGAATTAGGCGGCGCGATAGTCAACCTTGGCGAAGCAAGCATCAGCGGCAGCGTTTTCAGCGGCAATTCAGCTGAATTAGGCGGCGGCGCGATAGTCCACTTAGACTTAACCCTCATGCTCAGCATCAGCGACAATCTCACCGAAGAAGTCGGAGACGCGATAGTCAACTTTGGCGAAGCCAGCATCAGCATCAGCGACAGCGAATTCAGCGGCAATTCAGCTGATGCAGGCGGCGCGATAGTCAACTCAGGCAGCATCAGCATCAGCGGCAGCGACTTCAGCGGCAATTCAGCTGATGCAGGCGGCGCGATAGCCAACTCAGGCAGCATCAGCATCAGCGGCAGCGACTTCAGCGGCAATTCAGCTGATTTTAACGGCGGCGCGATTGCTACCCAAGGCGAGCTCAGCATCAGCGACAGCGAATTCAGAGATAATTCCGCCGGAGAACTCGGACTCGGCGGCGCGATATGGAATAATGATGATGGCGAAGTCAGCATCAGCAACAGCGTATTTTCTGATAACAGCCCGCAAGATTGTCACGGCGTCGTCTGCCGCAGCGCCCCCGACGGCGGAGCAAGCGGGCAAGTCGGCGTCAGCGCGAGCGAGAACGACGATTTGGCGTCGCAAGCGGGCGCGACAGTCACTACAGAGACCGAGCTGGCTGCTGCCATCCGCGCCGCCAACCAAAATGCGGAAGCCGATGTCATCAGCCTGGGCGCGGATATCACGCTCACGGAGGAACTGCCAAGAATCAGCTCAAGCATCACCATCCTGGGCAACGAGCACAGCATCAGCGGGAACGAGCGAGTGCGTATTTTCTTTGTTACCGAGAGCGGCGCATTGACGCTGCGGGATGCCATCTTGCGCGATGGCGCTGCCGATGGCGCTACCACGGGTGGCAACTCGCTCTGCTTCGATCTTGAAATTTTCGGGCTTGATACAGGTGAGGAGGTTGCACCAGAATTCGGCGGCGCGATCTGCAATCATGGCTCGCTTGAGGTCAGCGACAGCGTTTTCAGCGGCAATTCAGCTGATGCAGGCGGCGCGATATTCAACCTTGGCGAAGCAAGCATCAGCGACAGCGTCTTTAGCAATAATACCGCCGAAGCATCCGGCGGCGCGATAGTCAACTTAGACATAATCCTCATGCTCAGCACCAGCGTCATTCCAACCGAAGTAGTCGGAGACGCGATAGTCAACTTTGGCGAAGCCAGCATCAGCATCAGCGAGAGCAACTTCAGCGACAATAAAGCCTATGCTGGCGGCGCGATATACAACCTTGGCGAGGTAAGCATCAGCGACAGCAACTTCAGCAGCAATTCAGCTGAATTTGGCGGCGGCGCGATATGGAATAATGATGATGGCGAAGTCAGCATCAGCAGCAGCGTATTTTCTGATAACAGCCCGCAAGATTGTCTCGGCGTCGTCTGCCGCAGTGTCCCCGACGGCGGACCAAGCGGGCAAGTTGGCGTCGCCGCGAGCGCGAGCGATGAATTGGCATCGCCATCTCCCAGCCGCATCAGCTACGGTGAAAGCGCAACGGACAGTTTGAGCGACAGCCGCGCCTACATTGACTTCCCCTTCCAAGCGCAAGCTGGCGACAACGTGCTCATATCCATGGACGCGACCGGCGGCGACCTCGACCCGCTGCTGAAGCTCTACGACGATGCCGGCAATGAACTGGCAAACGATGATGACAGCGGCGACGGCAATAACGCGCTGATCGAATTCCGCATCCCCAGCGCAGGCGAATTTGTCATCAATGCCGGGCGCTACGCGGGCTCCGGCGATTTCCGCGTCAGCCTGTCGCTGGCGGAAACGCGCGCCGCACAAGTCCCGCAAGCGGGCGCGAGCGAAGCCCCCTCCATCCCCGGCGACGCCAGCGGCTCGCCGCCAGCGATTGTTTTGGCGCACGAGAAACTGCTGTCGGTCGAAAATGTCGCCTGCTCCGCCAGCGACAGCTATTTCATCCTGCGCTTGAAGACCGACTCCGTCCTCAACCAGCACATCCTCGAAATCAACCTGAATACACGCGGCGACGCTCGCATCGCCCAGGTTGTCCCCCTGCCGGAGGCTGACTCCTATGGCGAAGACGTGAATTGGGTCGATTTCTCGGAATTGGTCGAAGCCGGTGTGCAGCAGGTCTCGTCCTTTTTGATTGAAGCAGGTGCGGAATACGCCTTAGGAGCCGCGGGAGGCCCGACAATAAAAGTACTGGAATTTGGCAGCGATATTCAGCGCTGGGTTGACGAACGTTATACCCGTGGGCAAAGCCCGGCTGGATTGCGCTTAACCTGGTACAACACCGGGGTTGATCCGGCGGTCGCGCGTTATTTGGTGCATGTAACCCATAGCAGCGACGGCTCGCTTGGGCTGTCGACAAGCTTGGCGCGCCTGACCATCTTCGCAGAAGCGGCGGCGGCGGCGCATAATGAAATGAAACCAAGCTATGAGGGTGATTATCTTGCGGAGGCGTTCAATTTCTTCTCTGGGAAAACAACAGCGAATGCAACGAAGGATTTGCTGAAGCCGCTCATACCAGAGGATCTGCAATATCTAATTGATTTTAGCCCAGCAGCCGTGATGGCCTATTTCACCGAGCGCGTTGCCATCAACCGCGACGCCATGGAAATATCGCAGCCTGTCGCCATCTGTTGAGCTCAGCCGGCTACCAGCCCTAGAGCCCGATGGACACGAACTTCTGGTCCATGTATTCGGACAAGCCCTCTTGCCCGCCTTCGCGGCCGAAGCCGCTGGTCTTCGTGCCGCCGAAGGGGGCTTCGGCTGTGGCTGGCACCATGTCATTGACGCCGACGATGCCGAAGTCCAAACCTTCGTAGACGCGCGTAGCGGTGGACAGGTCCTTGCACATGACATAAGCCGCCAAGCCGAAGGGCGTATCATTCGCCATTTGCAGCGCTTCGTCGGCAGTCGCGAAGGTATTGACCGCCATCACCGGACCAAAGACCTCATCACAGCCGAGCCGCATAGTCGCGGTTACATCGGTCAGCACAGTCGGCTGATAGAAATAACCGCCTTGAATTGGCGGACGACCGCCGCCTGTTACCAGAGCAGCTCGCTTTTCCAGCGCGTCCGCGACAAAGCCTTCGACTTTATCCAGCCCGGCGCGGCTGACCATCGGTCCGTTGGTCACGCCAGCAGCCATGCCATCGCCGACCACCAGTTTCTCGGTCTCGCTGCGGACGCAATCCAAAAATTCTTCCAGCGCCGGCTGCTCGACATAGAAGCGCGTCGGCGAGATGCAAACTTGGCCATTGTTGCGGAACTTCGCCAAAACGCCTTGCTGCGCCGCCCAAGCCATATCGCTATCGGCGAAGACCAGCACCGGCGCGCTGCCGCCTAATTCCATGCTCAGCTTCTTGATGCCAGCGGCTGCGCCCCGCATCAATATCCGCCCGACCCGCTGCGAACCGGTGAAGCTGACCTTGCGCACGCGCGCGTCTGCCATGATCGTTTCAGCCATAATTTGCGGATCGCCATTGATAAGGTTGACCACGCCCGGCGGCAAGCCCGCTTCGACCATCACATTGACCAGCGCCATCGCGCTCATCGGCGTCAGCTCGCTGGGGCGTCCCACGATTGTGCAGCCAGCCGCCAGCGCGCCCGCCCATTTGCGCGCTAGCAGGAACGCGGGGAAGTTCCAAGCGGTGATGGTCGCGACCAGCCCCACAGGCTGCGGCAGCGACAGCAGACGTTTGCCCGGCTTGCGCGCCGGAATAACGCGCCCATAGGCGCGCTTGCCTTCTTCGGCGAACCAATCGAAGAGGTCGGCGCACGCGCCCCACTCGCCAGCCGCCTCGTCCAGGGGTTTGCCGCATTCCGCCGTCATGATGGGCGCTAGTTGATGCGCCCGCGCGCGGATGGCGTCGGCGATGTCGCGCAGGATTTGACCGCGCTCGTAAGCGGTCATGCCTTGCCAGCGAGGCCGGGCTGCTTCCGCGGCGGCAATGGCGCGTGTGGTTTCGCTCGCGCCGCCATAAGGCACATCGGCGACTTTTCGCTCTGTCGCGGGATTGATCACCGTCCAGGTCGCGCCGTCTTCGGCGTCGCGCCATTCACCATCTATCAGCATCTGATATTTCATCGCAGCGCCTCCAGCTCATTCGACCTTTTGCCTGATTATAACAAACGGGGTTTCGCCCTCGCCTAATTTATCCCGTGCCAAGCGCTTCCACCCGTCTTTCGTGCTGTGGTTATGAAGATTCTCTCCCAGATAAATTGGAGATTTTCACTGATTTCATTCCGTCTTCTCAGCCCCGGCTCATCTCTTGCTGCTTTTATACAGCTTGTTCGAGCCAGCGAATAGCGCCCGCTCGGACGATTGGCGCGCGTTCGATAAGGAGGTCCATGAAATTCGCGCGCTGTCATACTTTGTCAATCAGCTCAACGTAAGGAGGAAAGACATGAAACGCGCTATGCAAATCCTGCTGCTCGCTGCATTGCTGATATTACCGCAATCTACACTTGCGAACGAAATCCGAATCAAGCTGCATCCAGATTATTCGGTCGAACATTGTGATGTGGATCATGCCAGAGGCAAAGCCTATGCCGGCTATTCCTATCACACTTCGACAGGAAAAGTCGTCGCGTCCTGGTGGAATGAAGTCGATCTCCCTAGCGGCTACACTGCCACAAAATCCCACGATGATGATGTGATTATCGTCAAGATCCGCGTGCGCACTCCCTATAACAGCACCGTTACGGTAGCCAGCAAGCGCTGTTGGGGTGGCCACTAAGCTTCTCGCTAGCATCTACGAAGGAGGCATCAATGAAACGTATAGTTCGAATCGGCTTAGCGCTATTGTTGCTTGCGGCTGTATCTACGGTCTGGGGACGAGGGGAATCTGCTATCGTCCCGCTCAGTCACCAGGATCAGTTTGACTGCTCTGTCTACTACCAAGACAATTACGCTATCGCAGCGGCATCCTACAACATCGCGGACGGCAATGTTGTTCACACTTGGTGGATTGGAGATCGCCTTACCCATGGCAGGAGCAAAACGAAAAGCTACAGCGGCTCCAAGATAACTGTCAAGATCCGTGTACGGACACCGTACAATACATATCTCACACTTGCTAGTGAGACATGCAGCAGCGATTAGCGGCAAGATTAGCCACTTATAAGAATCGGACAACTAGGTTGCGTATGACGCAACATAGTTGTGTCATTGACTCTCGCTTTCCCTTCCCCGCCATGATGGCGCTCATTCCATAATGGCGCTCATTCGCGGCGGGCTTGATAGCCCAAACGAGCGGACAAGACCGCGGCGATGCCCATGACAACCGCGCCAAATTCGTCAATCCGTTCCAGCGTGACGCGCCCGGCTGGTCCGCTGATTCCAATTGCGCCAGCCAGCGCGCGCTTGTGGTCGTAGACTGGTGCCGCCACACAGCGCACACCATAATTATATTCTTCGTCATCTATGGCGTATCCGCGCTGGCGGATTTGCGCCATCTGCGCCTCCAAGGTCGAGCGATCGGTGATGGTGCGCCGCGTGAATGGTCGCAGTTCCTCCGGGATGCGGCTGAGGCCGAATGCCAGCAAGATTTTCCCCAGCGCCGTGCAATGCAAGGGCGATAGCGTGCCAATTTCCGATTCAACGCGCAGCGCCGCCGATGACTCCACTTGGTCGATGTAGAGCGCCTGCCGCTGCGCCAGGATAGCCAGGTGCGCGCATTCGCCGGTTTTGTCCACCAATTCGCGCAGGTAGGGGCGGGCATGGTCGCGCAAAGTAATGCGGTTTAACAGATGCTGCCCCAGCGTGACCAACTGCGGTCCCAGCGTATAGCGCGCGGTGAGCAAGTCTTGCTCGACGAAGCCGTAGTTCGCCAGCGTGCGCAGGAGGCGCGACGCGCTGCTCTTGTCGATTGAAAGCCGCGTGGCGAGCTCGGTCGTGCCCATGCCATTGCGAGAAGGCCCCAGCATGTTCAGGATTTTCAATCCCCGCGCCAAGGATTGAATCTCCGCCATGGTCATCCTCCGTAAACATGAATCAATTGTTAGGTATTGTACTACTTTAGTATCAATTTAATAATATAGCCCATTTTTTGTTGCGAATTATAAAACAGCGTTGTAAATTTGCAATATGCAGCTGATAAGGGAAGTTCGACATAATAATTTGCAATCTTCTCTTGAGCCAGGCGCGAGCTGATTAACGACAATTGAGTGGCAAGGAAGGAGGCGAAAAAAACGAAAAGCAAAGCAATGCAGCGCGCGCCAAAGCGCTCAGTAGCTTGTTTATCCATTATATCACGTGAATCCGATTTTCTAGGAGGAAACATGAACAGGCAAGCTGTCAACAAATTGTTCTTCATCGTGCTGATATTGCTTTTTGTCAGCGTCCCCCTTCAATCGCAAAGTGTCTACAGGATCGACTCTAGGGAGGAAGCAATTCAAAGGTTCGAGGAAACGCTGAGCTTATTATACGCCGACGTTTCTGGTCTCGACTTGTCCAAGGTCAAATTCACCTCCGGCGAGCTATCGAGCGCCATATTCAACAGTTCCAATGTCGAAAATGCCTCCTTCAGGGGGTCCGCATTCCTGAGTGCAGACTTCCAGAGTCTGAGCGGGAGTGGCGCGAGCTTCAGGAAGACGCGCTTATTTGGCGCGTCATTCAGAGATGCTGACTTGACCGACGCGATTTTCGTCGATGTCACCATGTCGGAAACCCGACTTGCGCGCGCGGATTTCTCCGGCGCTCACATGAAACGCGCCGAAGGGAAGTATATTTGGGCAAGCAACGCAAAATTCGTTGACGCGAACATGCAAGACGTGGTCTTCCTATATGGCTTCTTCGATCGCTCGTCGTTCCGCAAGGCCAATCTAGACGGTGCCAACTTGCGCAGCGGCAGCTATGTGAATACGAACTTCCGCAATGCAAGCCTGAAGAAAGCCAATCTCAAAAGGTCAGATTTCAGCAATGCTATGATGATTGACGCTGATCTATCAAAAGCGGACCTGTCTTTTGCCAATTTCACCGGCGCGAATATGCGCGGCGTAGTCTTAGACGGTGCCACGGTGCATCAGACTGTCCGACCAGATGGCGTCGAATGCAATGACCTGGCTTGTCTACAGGGCTGAACTTGACGCAATTGAGGGCGGGGCTAGGGTTTGCCCCGTCCTCATTTATGTCCTTCATTTATACTCAATTATAATCAGTTATAATGGAGGGTAATGGAGAGGGACGAAGAATCTAGCGGCCCTGGCAAGCAAGCAGCGGATCTTGCCTAAAATCGCCGAAAAAGTATACTTTTTTTTGGCGATTGCGCTTGTAGCAAAGATGCCGGCTTTCCGACAAGACATCCGTAAAGTAGCTATTAGATTGTCTTGCGATAGTCTTTGTTGAGGTCGAAACGTTTCTTGCCCTGCGGTCGAGCTATTGCGTGTTTGCGCGATGGTTTTGCTCGCGGGCTACAGCGCCCATGGTTTGCGTTGTCAGGAGGTGAGGATGACAAATTGAGTGGGAACGAAGGAGGCGGAAAAAACGAAAAGGTAAAGCAATGCAGCGCGCGCCAAAGCGCTCACTAGCTTGTTTATCCATCATATCACGTGAATCCGATTTTCTAGGAGGAAACATGAACAGGCAAGCTGTCAACAAATTGTTCTTAATCTTGCTGATAATGCTTTTTGTCAGCGTCCCCCTTCAATCGCAAAGTGTCAACAAGATCGAATCCAGGGCAGAAGCGGTTAAGAAGTTCAAGAATACGCAGAGCTTGAATAACGCCGACGTTTCTGGTCTCGACTTGTCCAATGTCAAATTCTCCTACGGCCAGCTATCGCGCGCCATATTCAACAGCACCAATGTCGAAAATGCCGTCTTCAAGGGTTCCTCATTACTGCATACAGACTTCCAGAGTCTGAGCGGGAGTGGCGCGAACTTCAGGAACGCGTCCTTATTCGGCGCATCATTCACGGATGCTGACTTGACCGGTGCGATTTTCGTTGATGTCACCATGTCGGAAACCCGACTTGCGCGCGCGGTTTTCTCTGGCGCTAACATGAAGAGCGCCGAAGGGGAGGATATACGGGCAAGCAACGCAAAATTCGTAGACGCGAAAATGCAAGACGTGGACTTCCAAAATGGTTTCTTCGAGCGCTCCTCGTTCCGCAATGCCAATCTAGAAGGTGCCAACTTGTACGGCGGCAGCTTTGCGAATACGAACTTCCGCAATGCGAACCTGAAGAATGCCACTCTCCAATGGTCAGATTTCAGCAATGCTATGATGATTGACGCTGATCTATCAAAAGCGAATCTGTCTTTTACCGGGTTCACCAGAGCGAATATGCAAGACGTGAACTTCCAAAATGGCTTCTCCGAGCGCTCCACGTTCCGCTTTGCCAATCTAGGCGGTGCCAACTTGCACAGCGGCAACTTTGCGAGTACGAACTTCCGCAACGTGAATCTGAAGAAAGCCAATCTCCAATGGTCAGATTTCAGCAATGCTTCGATGATTGACGCTGATCTATCAAAAGCGGACCTGTCTTTTGCCAATTTCACCGGCGCGAATATGCGCGGGGTCGTCTTAAACGGTGCCACGGTGCATAAGACTGTCCGACCAGATGGCGTCGAATGCAATGACCTAGCTTGTCTACAGGGCTGAACTTGACGCAATTGAGGGCGGGGCAAACCCTAGGACTCTGTTGAAAAACACCCCCATCCCGTAGGTCTATGTCTACGTGACCCCGGCCCCTCCTCGCCATCTCTATGGCGAACGGGTTTGGGGTGGGGGAAATCGAGTTTTTCAACAACGTCCCTAGCCCCGTCCTCATTTATGTCCTCCATTATTATCAATTATATATGGTGGGTAATGGAGAGGGGCGAAGAATCTAGCGACCCCGGCAAGCAGGCAGCGGTTCTTGCCTAAAATCGCCAAAAAAAGTATACTTTTTTTGGCGATTGCGCTTATAGCAAAGATGCCGGCTGTTCGACAAGGCATCCGAAGGTAGCTAATAGATTGTCTTGCGATAGTCTTTGTTGAGGTAGAAGCGTTTCTTGCCCAGCGGTCGAGCTATTGCGTGATTGCGCCATAGTTTTGCTCGCAGGCTATAAAGCTCTTGCTTTGCGTCGTCAGGAGGTGAGGATGACAAAATAGATCCGCGCAAGCTATTTTGTATTTTTGAGAGCAGAGGAGAACAGTAGATGTTGAACAAACGCTTGCTTAGCGCTTTACTCTTTATCTTGGCGGCAGCCTTGCTGGTCGCGCCAGTCATGGCTGATGACCTGATGGGCGATTTCAGCGTTTCTCATTACTTCGGCGGCTTTGGCGGCGAATACATCGAGGAGATCGTTGACGAGTTCATCGCCGCCAATCCGGGTTTGATGCACGCCGAAAGCCCGGTTGATCATGAGCAATTCAAAACATCCATCCTAGTGCAATTGGCGGGCGGCAACCCGCCCGATGCCTTCAGCTATTGGGCGGGCGCGCGTATCCAATTCGTCGTGGACGGCGGCCGCTTGCAGCCGATTGACGATGTTTGGGAAGCCAATGACATGGGCTCGCAATTCCCGCAGGCGGTCATCGACAACGCCGTTACCTACGACATGCACAAGTACGCCCTGCCCTTGACCCTGCACTGGGTTGGCATGTTCTATAACACGGCGCTCTTTGAAGAAGTCGGCGCTATGGTCCCGACAACTTGGGACGAGCTGATAGACGCAGCCGAGAAGTTCAAGATGGCGGGCATCCCTGCCTTCGCATTGGGTTCGATGAATCGTTGGCCCGGTCAATTCTGGTTCGATATGATTTTGCTGCGCACAGCCGGCAACGACTATCGCAACGAGCTGATGAGCGGCAGCGCCGCCTACACCGACGAAGAAGTCGCTCGCGCCTTTGGCTTGTGGAAAGAATTGGTCGACGCCGGCTACTTCTACCCCGACGCCAACGCCTATGACTGGGACGAAGCCGCCAATCAAGTCGCGAATGGCGAAGCCGCCATGACCCTGATGGGCACCTGGATCGGCGGACACTACGCGAGTTTGGGCTTGGAACCGGGCGCGGACTTCGACTACTTCTCCTTCCCGACCATTGACGCAGACGTACCGCGCGCTTCGCTGGGTCCCATCGATACCTTCGTCGTTTCGGCTGACGCCGCCAATGCCGATGCCGCCAAAGCTTTCATCGTGCATCTGACCGACCCGGACATTCAGGCGAAGTTCGCGCTGGGCGCTGGCAACCTGGCACCAAGCCTGCAAGTCGATACGAGCATATACAACGATGTTGTCGCGCGCATCGCCGCGGAAATCGCCGCCGACCCCGTCTTCGCCTTCAACTATGACTTGGCGACGCCGCCGCCGGTCGCGGAAGTCGGCTTGAATTCTTTCAGCGAATTCATGGCTAATCCAGGCGACTATGAAGCCATGCTGGAACGCGTGCAAGCGGACGCCGCCGCCGAGTTCGCCGGCATGGAAGGCTAAGCTTGTACCGCAATCACCCCCTTCCCCTAGCCCCTTCCCACATCATGAGGGAAGGGGAATGAAGGCTGGTATAGAGCTGGAATCATCAAAGCCTTCATTAAAACTTCAATAGGGGATTCTGACGAAAAGTCCCTCCCTCATTCTGGGTCGCCTAGACACTGACCCTTGGGGAGGGATTTAGGGTGGGGGCACCATGCTCAGACGACATCCCTGGATCATTCCAGCCAGCTTCCTCATATTGCCGCTGCTGGTATATTTCACATTTGTCATCCTGCCCACGCTCAATTCGCTCTATTACTCTTTCACGGATTGGGTCGGCTATGGCGATGACTTCAATTTCGTCGGGCTTGCCAACTTCGAAAAGATCTTCACCGACCGGCTCTTCGGCAATGCCATCAAGAACACCGCGATTTGGCTGCTGCTGGCGATGACGGTGCCGACCGGCTTGGGGCTGGTCTTGGCGCTGGCGCTGCAAGGCAAAGGGCGCATCAACACGGTCTACAAATCACTCTTCTACCTGCCGATTTGCCTGTCGCCAATCATCATCGGCATCATCTGGGTCTGGCTCTACAGCCCCAAGCTGGGCATCGTCAATATCTTCCTGCGCGCGATTGGACAAGATCAGCTTGCCACCGCCTGGCTTGCCAACCCCAACACAGCCCTCTACGCCGTCTTTGTCGCCTGGGCATGGCAGCAAACGGGCTTGACTATGGTCATTTTTCTGGCGGGACTGACATCTGTGCCAACTCCCCTGGTCGAAGCGGCAAAAGTGGACGGCGCAAATTATTGGCAGACGCTGCGGCAGGTGATAATCCCCATGCTGCGCCCAGCAACGGTCGTGGTCTTCGCGCTGACAGCCATCAACGCGCTGAAGAGCTTCGAGGTCATTTGGGTCATGACCATGGGCGGTCCATTTAACAAGTCGGATACGCTGGCTGTCTTTATGTACAGCGAGAGTTTCCGCAAGTTCAAAATGGGTTACGGCAGCTCCGCCGCTGTGGTCTTATTTCTGATGACCATGGTGATCATCGTCTTGTACTTCCGCCAAACCGCCAAAGCCGAGGAACTTTATGATTGAAGGAGCGCCCCCCATCCCCCGGCCCCTTCCCCCACTGGGGACGGAAGGGGAGAATGTTACCCGAGCCAACTGGAGAAAGCGGCTGAGTAACGCACTGCTCTACTTCGCGCTGACGGTTTTGTTGATCTTGTTTATGACGCCAGTTTACGGCGCGATCGTCACCGCTTTCAAATCGGCGGCGGAAGTGGCCGCAGGCGGCTATTGGACGCCACCATCCAGTTTGGCGACGGCGAACTTCGCCCGCGTCATGAACCCGGAAGATGGCAACCTTGGGCTCTATTTGCAGAATTCGCTTTTGCTGGCGATACCTGCTTCCATCTTTTCCATCGCGCTGGGTACGCTGGCGGGTTATGGGCTGGGCAAGTACAACTTCCGCGGCGATGGTCTGCTCTTCATCTTTATTGTGGCAGGCATGTTCCTGCCGCCGCAGATTGCGCTGATACCGGTCTTTCGGCTGATGAACGACATTGGTCTTTATGATACCATCACTGCCGTCATCATCATTCATACCGCCTTTGGTATTCCGATTTGTACGCTGGTTATGCGCAATTTCTTCCAGATTGTGCCAAACGCCCTGCGCGAAGCGGCGCTGATTGACGGTGCCAACGAATACAAGATTTTCTTTCTGATTATGCTGCCGCTGACGCTGCCGGCGCTGGCGGTGCTGGCGACCTTGCAATTCACTTGGATATGGAATGATTTCCTCTGGCCCTTCATTTTGACGCAGAAAGCCGACAGCCGCACCATCATGGTCGGCATTTTGAATTTGACCGGGCAGTACACGGTCGATTGGGGCGGTCAAGCAGCAGCGAGTTTGATTGGCTCGCTGCCGACGCTGTTCATTTTTGTGTTTTTCCAGCGCTATTTCATTCGCGGTTTGACGCTGGGCGCGGTGAAGGGGTGAGCTGCAAGTTTTACATTCTCGTGGCGCAATCGGCCCCGCGGGACAGTTTGTGATTGCGCCACAATGCAAACCATAATTGCAGGAATGAGAGACAACAAGTGAACTATACCGCTGATTGCCTACCATTCGCCCAACCGGGACGCTTCTACCGCGGGAACTTGCATGGTCATTCGACCAATTCAGACGGCGACTGGAGCCCGGCCGAGTACATCCGGCAGTATCGGCAAAACGGCTACGACTTCGTCGCGTTGACCGACCACTGCATGGAGCGCTACGGCTACGCAATCAGCGATACGCGCGAGTTCCGCAGTGACGACTTTACCACGCTCATCGGCGCGGAGCTGCACCCGGGGCGGATCGAATCAGGCGGGCCCTGGCACTTGCTGGCGGTAGGCTTGCCGCTGGAATTCGAGACGTATCGTGAGGGCGATACTGGCGCGAGCGTGGTCCGGCGCGCTATCGAGGCGGGAGCGTTTGTGGCTGTGCCGCATCCCAACTGGTTCGCGCTGACGGTGGACGACTTCGAAACATTGGGGGCCGTGCACGCAGTTGAGTGCTTTAACGGCGTCTCCGATTACGACAGCGACCGCGGCTTCAGTTGGCACTATATCGACATGCTGCTGCATCGCGGGCATCGCGTTGGCGCGATTGCGACGGATGACACGCACGCCCGACCCGACGTGAACGACTTCATGCGCGGCTGGGTTCAGGTAAAAGCGGAGTCTCTGACACCGGAAGCGCTGCTGAGCGCGCTCAAGGCGGGGCATTATTACGCCAGCACAGGCGCGCAGCTGCACACTGTTGAGTTTCAGGGGCGCGAGCGGCTAGTGGTCGAGTGTTCGCCCGCGACTTACGTTTACCTCAGCGGGGAACGGGCGGGTGTGCTGGATCGCGTCGGCGGGGCTTGGCTGACGGAAGCCGAGTTTGATTTGCGCGATGTAGACTCACGCTGGCTGCGGGTGACTGTACGAGATGAATACGGCCGGCGTGCTTGGACGAATCCGGTGTGGCTGGGGTGATCCCGCATTACTCAGCTTTGGGCATACTAAGGCGCACTGTGCGGAGTGGCTACCCCGCCCGCAACTGCCGCGTGAGCAAGCCAATTAACAAGCGAATCAAGCCAATCGGCACCAGCAGCGGCAGCAGCAGCTCCACCAGCACAGTCGCCCCAATCGCCAGCGCCAGCCGCAAATTCGCGACATCTAGCGATAACTCAGTCGCGCCCTGCGCCGCGTCCAGCGCCGCAGTCAGGAAGTCGAGATTCAGCCGCTGTAGCATGATCATGAGCAAGAAATAGAAAGCGACAAAAGCCACGGACGAAGTCATGGCGATGCTGCGGAAGGGCACAAATGCGCCAATGCCCACGCCAACCATGCCGAACATCACCGGCTCCAGCACCAGCCTCAGCATAGACACCAACGTCATGGCGATGATAAGCAAGTACGTGACCAGTCCCGATTCGCGCAAAGGGAACAAGCCGGCATAGTGCATGATGATGAGCGGCGGACCAAATATCGCCGCGCCTTGTACGATCAAGATGAAATCGTCCATCTTCCGCCACAGCGCAGCCGCCACCTTGCCCAAGAAAATCTGATCCAGCGACATCGGCGTCGACATCAGCAGCTGCATGGTGTTGTTGCGGATTTCGTCCGCCATCACCGCCGCCGAATTAGCCGCCACAGAAAACAGCGCGCGCAGGTAGAAAATCATGCCGACCGGGATGACCAGTACAGAAACCACAATCACTGTGGTCGCCAAATCCGTGATGAATGGGAAGAAAATGCCCAGCAACAGCGTCACCAGCCAGAAACCGCAGATATAGAAGATAGGCTCGAACTCTGGCGGCAAGGTGCGCCAGTACAAACCCAGATGACGCCGCACAATCGGATTGGTCGCCCGCGCCCAATAGGGCAAGTTCTCCATCGGCGAGCGATCCTCAGAGCGGATTCTTTCGATAGCGCGTTGTCGTGAACTGGCCTCTGCGGTCATGGTAACAAATACCGTGGGCAATATCTCATTAGCGCGGGCAGCTTAGTGCCGCCGCGGCGAGCGAATCCTTGCGCGCGAGCGGGATTGTTCAAAGCTCGCTAAAGCTGACGCCGCGGTAAACCTGCGCAACCGACAAACCGCATCCGATCGCCTCTAGCGAGATGACATCATCCAGATTCGCAAACGCTTGCCACAGCCAAGCGCTTTCCACGCGGGTATGACTATCGATATGGACGCGGTGCTGATCAATCACCAGATAGGCTTGAATACTCGGCAAGGAACGATAATAGTCGAGCTTTGTCTCGCGATCGTATGTGATAGATGAGGCTGACGTAACCTCGACCACCAGCGCAGGGTTCAGCAAGGTCCTATTGTTGTCTGTTAGTTGCGCCGCGCCAGAGACGACGCACAAATCAGGATAAATATAGCGGTCGTCTCTTATTCCTACCCGCATGTCGCTGTTTAGAATTTCATAGCGCGAATCGTCCAATTGCGATAGCAGTGTGCGAATGATGTTTACCTTGATTCTACTGTGATGCAATGTGCCACCGGTCATTTCGTAGATGACCCCATCAATGAACTCGTGCTTGAATTCGCTTCTTTCTTCAAACGCGAGATATTCTTCGGCCGTAAAACGGTGCGGGGGCGGATAAGGCGCAATGACATTGTTGTTCACGCGCTCATGAACTTCTGGCTCGCCCCAGTCATAGATGACGCCGTCAATGAATTCGTGCTTGAACTCGCTTCTTTCTTCATACGCGAGGTATTCTTCCGCCGTAAATAAATGGGGAATTGGCAAGCTGCGCAAGCGTCCTACTGCCATTTTCTATCCTCAGTCTTTCCGCATGCCAGGTCATTATATCACGAACTAGCGGCTTCCCAAATCAGCAGCTACGCTTAGGGTGGGGCAATCGCTTCAAGACCAATTTCTGTCGAAATGCAAAATAACTTTAGGATTTTAGGGGCGGCACTGTGCCGCGCGACGGGCACGTAGGGCACGTAGACATTGCCCGCCGACATTGCCCGGCGACATTGCCCAGCGACACTGCCCGCCGACACTGCCGGTAGTCGCGCACTGGGTATATCTAGGTGTATAGCTTTATAGCCCCGCATTTGGCACAGATTTGTCAGTATCGGACAAGCCTTATAGGGCTGTGCCTATGCGCGCTATATTGGCGCGGAAAATTTGATGAAATTGCCCGGTAAGCAATCTTGCCAATTATATAAAAGGCGCATCGCATAGGGTGCATTTCAGATTATTGGGCGTTCACATGATATTGCCTTCGCATCAAGAAGATGACCGCTTGCCGCCGCTATGCTAAAATCATGGGTAGAATCACAAGTGAGATGCTGATGCGTGTAGCCATCATAACCGAGACCTTCCTGCCCAAGGTCGATGGCATCGTCAAAGTAACTTGTTTGCTGCTGGACCACTTGTCCAGGCGCGGCGTCGATGCGCTGATCATCGCGCCGCGCTATGGCGACAGCCAGCGCTACAAGGACGTGCCAATCTGCAGTTTGCCCAGCCTATCCCTGCCGCTTTATCCCGAAGCGCGCCTCGGATTCGCCACGTTTGACCTCTTCCGCGATTTAGCGGCTTTCAATCCAGATGTCGCGCATCTATTTCACCCGGTCATGGCCGGCATCCCAACCATGGGCATGCTTAAGTGGATGGGCGTCCCGACCGTAACCTCCTTTCACCTAGATTATGCGCGCCTTGCCAAGCAATTCCGAATCGGTCTGTTCGACCTTGGCTATACAGGCCCCATCATCGACGAATTGACCAAGCATATCTTCAATTGGTCGGACTACAGCCTAGCACCCTCGCAACTGGTGCGGAGGCAAATGCGCGCGCTGGGCATTGGCAAGGTCGGTCTATGGCGACGCGGCGTTGACGCCCAGACATTCCATCCCGGCTTCCGCTCGGCGGAGATGCGCGCCGAAATGACGAGCGGCAACCCAGATGACACCGTGCTGCTCTATGTCGGACGCCTTTCCGACGAGAAGCAGATTGAGCACATCCGCCCCGCCCTGACAAGCCTGCCCAAAACGCGGCTGGTATTGGTCGGCGACGGCCCAGCGCGCGCGTCCCTAGAACGTACCTTCGCCGACCTGCCCGTCAGTTTCATGGGATTCCTGCGCGGCGAAAGGCTGTCGCAAGCCTATGCCAGCGCCGACATTTTTGTCTTCCCTTCACGTCTGGAAACATTTGGCTTGGTCGTCATAGAAGCCATGGCGGCGGGCTTGCCGGTGGTCGCTTCGCGCGTGGGCGGGGTCAGCGATATCGTGCGCGAGGGCGAAACCGGTTACACTTTCGAAAGTGGCGATACCCGCGCGCTGACGGAAGGCATCCGCAAGATTGCCGCCAAGCGCGACAACATGCGCCGCATGGGCGCGCAAGCCCGCGCCTATGCCGAGACGCTATCTTGGGATGCCATTATGGACGAGGTGATTGAGCTATACGCCGCGCTGATATCGGAGAAAAAGACGGGAGCGATCGTGGACTAACTGTCGCGCTTGGCGCATTCCCCCAGTGTCTTCATACACTACAGGCGCGTTATTTCTTACCCACTTATATTGCTTGCGCCAGCCGCTGCCGCGCCATGGCCTGCAATCGTTCATTCCCCATGGCAACGAAATCTGGGTTTATCTCGAAGGCAATAAAATCGCGTCCATGCTTTTTGCATACCACGGGACAGGTGCCGACGCCGGCAAATGGATCCAGCACGATGTCGCCCGGATTGGAGCTGGCAAGTACAATGCGTTCGAGCAATTTTTCCGGCTTCTGAATCGTGTTTAGCGCTTCACGACAAACAAGTTCTTTTGACTTATAAGTCAACTGCTTGATGTCGCCCCAGACGTCGCCAGGGTTCTTTCCCTTGCTATTGAACTTCGTCTTGCCATATTTTCCGTTCTTCACCGAAGGCACATTTTCACAGCGCAAGCGATGCTCAAGCTCAACCAGTTGAGACACCCTGATGCTATCCAAATTGTAGCAGCGGGGTCTGCCGCCCTTGATGAAGTAACAAATGATGTCGTAATTGTTTGTATAGCTTATTCTGCCTTGCGCCAGGCGGCTAGGCTGATACCAGACTATCTTCGACCGCAGATTCAAATAGGGACGATAATCTACAAAGTCAATACAGTTCGCTTTGCCAAATAAATACAGCGCGCCGCCATCTTTCAACTTGCTTGAAAATCGTCGAATAAGGTCGAGGTTGTATTCTTGAATATTCGGTATTCGGTCCCATTCGTTCTGCGTGAGGCCATAAGGTCCGTCACAAAGGATCAAGTCAACTGATTGCGCGTCCACCTCATCCAGGAGCCTGTGGGCGTCACCAAGATGTATGATATTTCGCTCTAGTGTCATCAGTTTGGCTTCCAGGTCCGCAAATTGACACGCAATATACTATTTGCTTATTCGCCGCGCAAACTTATTCTCGCATAACCCGCTGCACCGCCGCCACCACGCGCGCGTGATGCTGGCCATTGCTGATAATCATGCCCAGGTTCGGCAAGGTCTCTCCCTGTGAAAAGTCAAGCGGACCGCCGTCCAGGTCGGTTGCCAAGCCACCCGCGCCTTGCACCAGCGCCACGCCCGCCACATGATCCCAGATTTTGTGCTGGTAGGCGCTGCCGGCGCGCGGCAAGCGCATATAGAGGTCGGCATCGCCACAGGCTACCAGCGCGTATTTTTCCATGCTGTCCAATTCCAGGATGCGCGCGGCGCCCAAGCCCGCCAATTCGCGCGCGCGCCCCATGCGCGATTTGCTGGCATGCTGCCGCTCGTAGCTTTGCGCGGCGATAAAATCGTCGTCAGCGCGCCGCGCCGATACCCTGACGCGCGCGCCTGCGCCAGCCGCGATTGGCGCGCGCCAAGTTGCTCCATTTTCCGTGTAGAAGAGCGCGCCCGCGCCATCGGCGTAACCGGGCGCGGCGACAATGCCGCCGGCTACTTGCCCGTCTACCAGGGTGCCGCAGGCGATGGCATAATGCCGCAGCGCAATGAAGCCCTTGGTGCCGTCGATTGGGTCGATAACCCAGGTGCGGCTCGCCGCGCGCGCCTTGCCAAAATCCAGCCAGCCGAGCACCTCGCGCTCACTGATGGCGCAGCCCAATACATCTTCCAGCAGCGCAAGCGCCTGCGAGCGCTGCCGCTCCGAAAGCAATTGTAAAAACTGCTCGCCCGATTCTTCGGAAACGACGCCATCATCCGGGTAATGCCTCATCAGCGCGCGGCCGATGATGGCTTGCGAGCCGTAATCGGCGATAGTAACCGGTTCTTTGTGATTGCCGGCCGACTTGGTATTGGCGATCAGATAATCTTCTTGCACGCGGCGGCAGAGCTTCACGGCGTCACGCACGGCAGAACGTATCGCTTGCATATCTTGACCTCGTAAGCGGTGAGTTTTGCCCGATGATAGACGGTCGGCTGTGATATGCCTATGCGAATTTGCGGGGAATTGCGAGAGCAGCGAAGCTCTCAACTTCGGCGCTGTCCCCGGCAGATTGCCACTGGCAGATTGCCACTGGCAGATTGCCACTGGCAGATTGCCACGCAGGCTGTGGCAAGCGCAATGACAGCCGCCGTTTCGCAGGCGCGGACCATCTGATTTAGAATTTGAAATGCTCTCCCTCACATGCGCCGCTGCCAAAACGCTGAATTGGAAAGAGCAGCGCGTAGCGCTCTTGCCAACTGCCGCTCCATTTGAGCTTCAATCCGCCGCCTTTCGCCGCTTTTCCGCGCGCGTTCCAGCTTCCATCATACTTTTCCACAGCCCAAGTAATGCCATCATCGGTATAAGTGACAAGCACGGAAGGGCGCGTCGACGAGGTTGTCTTGGCTTCCGCGCGCAGAACGCAGCGAATGCCAGTCCGCTTGCCTGGTTTAGTGCCGGGCGACTCGCTAAGCGCCACGCCGGACTTATCCGAAACCGGCCGAGGCTGGTCCTGCGCCCAGGACGCGCTGGTGCACAGCGCAAGCACAAGCACAAGACTCGCCGTTATCAGTGCGATTTTTCGCTTTTGCAACTTTGAAGTCCTTTCTTGCCAGTCGATAATGAACGAATATGGGGAACTTTCTCCCACGCAAACATTGTGCGGGAAGCGAATGCGCGCCGCATGAGCCGGCGATTATAGTTTGCTTAGAGAGGACGGTGCCTTGAGGACCGGGGCGATATTCAGCTCAAGAGCTGCGACAGCTCAAAAGTTAGGCAGTGCCAGCGCAGGCGCAAGTTTTCGCCGATGCGCCAGCGATGCGACCATGGAATCCGCTCTGCGCCCCAAGCCGAAGCGCCAATCATGCTTGACCAGGCGTCTTCATCGCGCCAACGCCAGAGTAAGCCGCCGGGTCCCATGCCGCTATGCAAGGCAAACTGGATGCTGAAGCGCTTGCCTTTGGGCAGCGGCGGACCGGACCAGCGATGCGGACTGCGATTGGCGCTGGGGCTTAGCAGCGCGGTCAGGTGATTCGCGCCGCCGGACGTCCCAAGCCATAAGCAGGGCAAGGCGTCGGCTTGCGCGTCCGCTTGCAAGATCATCTGCGGCGCGCAATCCGCGCCCGCGGGCAGCTCGCCGCAGATTTCCCAGACGATTAGCCGCGCAATTTTTAGCCGCTGCAAACAATCGGCGGGCAGGGCCCGCGCCGCGGCGGTGCTGAAGGGCATCCAGCTAGATGAAGGCGGCAGCCGCCAATCCCAGGACAGCCACTCTCTGATTTGTCCAGACGCATCCAGCACTTGATAGCGTAGCCCGCGCCTATCCAGCGCCGCCTGCACAAGGTGCAGATATTCAGCGTCTGGCGGCATGCGATGCGCCGTGCCCGCGCCGGCGCTGCAAATCTGCAAGACGCCGCGCTGAACCTGGACATCAAAAGCCAGGATATGGCTGCATACATAAGCAAGCACCCCATGCCGTACAAGCGTATCCCAGAAGCGGCGGCTTATGCCGCGCTCCAGATTGCGCTGGCAGTCGCCGGCGTAGCCATTCACAGTCCAAACTGGGTGATGCCCGCAGACCAGTTTGAACTTGGCGTCGGCATTTTGCGCCAGCGTCGCTGCCAGCCATTCGCATTCCACCGTGCCTTCGCCGCCGGTATCAGTCCATAAGGTATTGACAAAGATCATCAACAAGTTGCCGCGCCGCAGAAAATAGCTCAGGCCGCGCTGATTGGGCGGTCCATTTTGCGGTAGATGCGCCATGGCGTCGCGGAAAACCGCCTCGCTCATGCGGTTGTATACCGTGTGATTGCCGCTGGTGTGATAGACCGGCGTCGCATCACGGTCGAGCCAAGCCATCTCGGTATCGAAGAAATACGTCCATTGCCGCCGCAGGCTTGCGCGGTCTGATGTCAAGCCCATGATTTCATCGCCGGGGAAGCAGATGAACTGCGGCGCTTGCCGCAATGCCGCGATTACCGCATTGATTTGGCGAAAGTTCGCTTCGTGCGGCGCGCCGGGCAAGCCCGAGCAACTGTCGCTGTAAATGACGAATTGATGCCCGCCTTCGTCCGCTTGGAATGTTGCAATGCTGGATGTCGCTGGCATCGTGCCGCCTCTCGCTGTAATCGTGTAATCGCCAGATAATGAGCCGCCGCGATTGTAGCGCATTTTCTTGCCGCGCAGGCGGGCTTGCCCGCGGCTTGGCAACATGGCGATTGATGGTCAGTGTCGGAGGGCTGTGTCTAGGCGCCCCGCGGCGGAAAAAATAAGTGGCGCGATTGCCCATCCACAGGCAAACTTCCCATTTACATTCTAGCGCGTATGGATTATAGTCTTTTGCCCTGTTTTCTCATTGCCCCTAAGCCACATTGGAGTTTACATTGGCACAGAAAAGTGAGTTCACGATTGCAGGCTCGCGCGAATATGATCGCTCGAGCGCCGTTCGCTGGATCATCTCGCATTGCTGGGAGCACAAGCTGTTCTTTGGGCTTGGCTTGGTCGGTTTCCTATCCGCTTATATCGCCTTTTCCATGGCGCGCAGGCTATTCGGCGTCGGTGCCGAAATCATCATCGATGGCGGCGACGCCGGTGCCGTGATTGCTGTCAGCCTGGGCGTCTTGCTGACGACAGTCTGGGACGGGCTGGGTTCTTTGATAGGCTCGCTGTCGATGGTCATGCTGTCTACCCGCGTCGAGCGCGATTCGCGCCACGAGTTGTATACCAGCCTGCTGGGCAAAAGCCAGACCTTCCACGATCAGCAGCGGGTAGGCGACATCATGGCGCGCGCCACCGATGACGTGCGCCAGCTCAATTTTTTGATTCAACCGGGCATCATGTTCATCTTCGACATGGTACTCGGTTTTGCCGTGCCCATCGTCTTCATCGCCACCATCAACCTGGAACTGCTGCTGGTGCCAGCGCTGTTTGTTTTGAGCTATGTGATAGTCGTGCGGCGCTATATCAAACGTTTGCAGCCAGTTGTGATGCGGCAGCGCATGCAATACGGCACGCTCAACGCCCGGCTGGAAGAGACCATCAGCGGCATCGAAATCGTCAAAGTCGCGGCGCAGGAAATCGAGGAGCGCAAGCGCTTCCGCCGCAATGCCAAGAAATACCGCGACTTCTTCGTGCAGCAGGGGCAGATTGAAGCGGCTTACCTGCCCCTGCTCATGTTTGGCATCGCCTTCGGCTTGATGTTCCTGCACACCTTGAATATGCACAGCCGCGGCATCTTGACCATTCCCGATATTATCGCCGTTACCGGACTGATGGGCGTGCTGCAATTCCCAGTCTTTGTATCACTGTTCTCCATCAGCCTGATACAACTGGGCATCGCCGGCTCGCACCGCATTTTGGAATTAATCGAACAGCGCTCGGATATCGACGAGAACCCAGCCGGTTACAGCGCGCCCGTCGCCGGCGCAATCGAATTTGAGAACGTAACCTTCAAGTTCCTCGGCATTCCAGTCTTGCAAGACATCTGCTTCAAAGTCGCGCCGGGGCAGACTGTCGCCATCGTCGGCCAGACTGGCTCGGGCAAGTCCACACTGACGCAATTGGTAACGCGCGCCTACGATGTCGACGAGGGCCGCGTGCTGATAGACGGGCGCGACGTGCGCGATTGGAATCTGGATCGATTGCGCTCGCAGATGGGCAAAATCGAGCAAGACGTCTTCCTCTTTTCGCGCTCGATTGCCGAAAATATCGCTTTTGGCGTCGAAAATGCCACACAAGAGCAGATCGAAGATGCCGCCAAAGAAGCCCAAGCGCATGAGTTTATCCTTTCGTTCAATGAAGGCTACCAAAGCGAAATCGGAGAACGCGGCGTTACGCTGTCCGGCGGGCAGCGGCAGCGGCTGGCGCTGGCGCGGGCCTTCCTGCGGCAGCCGCGCATTCTCATCCTGGATGACTCGACCAGCGCCATCGACAGCGCGACCGAAGACGAGATCCAAAAAGCCATGCGCCGCGCCCAAGAAGGCAGAACGACCATCCTCATCACGCACCGGCTGTCGCAGATACGCTGGGCGGACCGCATCATTGTGCTAGAGCAGGGACGGGTCATAGCCAATGGCTCGCATGAGGAACTCTTGCTTAGCTCCGAACATTATCGCCGCATTTTCGCCCGTTACGACGCCGCGGAGCTGCCGCAAGCCGCAGCGCCTCAACTAAGCCGCCAAGGAGGGACATCATGGGTTTCATAATGGATGGGCTGGACGCCGAGGACTACGACCGCAGCTACAGCGACGCCGACTTGGTCAAGCGCATCATCGGCTACTTCAAGCCCTATATGTGGAAGATGGTCACGGTCGCGCTGGTGGTATTCCTCAGCTCTTTGATGAATCTGCTGCTACCCATCATCGTTTCCCTAGCGCTGGACCAACTGCAATTCACGCCGGAGCAATTTGACGCCATTGGCGTCGCGGTTTTATTGGCTGTGGCTGCCAGCGTTAGCTGGGTGGCAAACTTGGTGCAGCAATGGCTGTCGTCGGAAGCCGTCGGCGATGTAACGCTGGACCTGCGCGAAGACGCTTTCCATGCCGTTACCGAGCGCGACATGTCCTTTTACGATCAATACCCGACCGGCAAGATCGTCAGCCGCGTCCTATCCGATACGCAAGCGTTTTCGGAAACGGTGCGCTTGAGCATCAACTTGATGAGCCGCTTGCTCTTGGTGCTACTGCTGATGATCTATCTCTTCACCGTCAATGTGGAAATGGCGCTGCTTGTGCTGGCGATTATGCCATTCATCATCTATACCGCGCTGAAGTTCCGCAATGTGGCGCGGCGCACGGTCACCGACTCAAGGCGGCAGCTGGCGACGGTCAACGCCCATATCCAAGAGTCCATCAGCGGCATCGGCGTCGCCAAAGCCTTCCGCCGCGAACAGATGATTTATGAGGAATTCAAGGCGGTCAATCAAGAATCTTACCGCGTGGAGAAGATCAACGGCTTCGTCTTCGGCGCGATCTTCCCCATTCTGATTACGATTGCCGGCTTGGGCGTCGCGGCTGTGGTCTGGTTTGGCATCAACCTGGGGCAGCAAGGTGTCTTGACCGCCGGCGAATGGTTCCTTTTTATCCAGGGCATGGGCATGGTCTGGTTCCCCTTGACGAGCATCGCCTCGTTCTGGAGTCAATTTCAGCTTGGCTTGGCGGCGGGCGAGCGCGTCTTCGCGCTATTGGATGCCGAAGCAATGGTCAAGCAGAAAGCGGACGAAGCCGCCCCGGTCATCCAAGGCGCTATCGAATTCGTCGACATGGACTTCCACTACATCACGGGCGAGCCGGTGCTGCAGGGTTTCAATCTCAAAATTCGCCCCGGCGAAACACTGGCGCTGGTCGGGCATACTGGCTCGGGCAAGTCGAGCATCGCCAAGCTCATCAACCGCTTCTATGAGTACCAACATGGCGACCTGCTCATCGACGGCAAGGATATTCGTTACTTCAACTTGCCCAGCTATCGCGGGCAACTGGGCGTGGTTACACAGACGCCCTTCCTCTTTGACGGCACCGTGATGGAAAATATCCGCTACGGCAAACCCGAAGCCAGCGACCAGGAAGTCATCGATATCGCCTACAAAGTGGGACGCGGCGACTGGCTGGTGAGCTTGCAGGAGGGCTTGCAGACCGAAGTCGGCGAGCGCGGCGGCAACCTGTCCATGGGCCAGCGTCAACTGGTGGCAATCGCGCGCGTGCTGCTGCAAGACCCAGCCATTTTCATTCTGGACGAAGCCACCGCCAGCGTCGACCCATTGACGGAGACACTGATACAAGAGGGCTTGGATACGCTGATGGGCGACCGCACTTCGATTGTTATCGCGCATCGCTTGTCGACCATCCGTCACGCCGACCGCATCATCGTGCTCGAGCAAGGCGAGATTATCGAGTCGGGCACACACGATCAACTGATGTTGGACCTTGGGCACTACGCCAATCTCTATGACAGCTTCTTCCGGCATCAAAGCCTGGAGTATATCGAGCGGCTTGCGGGCTAAGAAGCCGGCGGTGATTGCAATTGCAAAGCCAAACGTGTACACTGCGATTCAGTAGCTACGCACAGCCTAATCAAGACAAGCGTGTTTTATGCGCCAGGCAAAAAATATAGGACTATCTGACGAGGAAATTGACCGCATCCAGTATTATGTGGCGCAATAGTCTGCCGCCGGCGCTGTCATTCGAGGCGCTGGCGCTGCCCCGAAAAGTCAGGATTCGGGTGAGTAGCAAAGGCAAAAGCGTGGCGATAGCTGCCGACATCAAGCGCCACGACGAAAACTTTGAAAGGCATTCCCAAGCTCGTCATGGAAGACCGCAAGCTCCGCTTCTACCTTGATGAGTTAATGCCTGTCTACAATGTTAACTGAAGTAACAGAAGTAACTGAAGTGACTGAACTAGCTCGCTAGGAATAATGATGCCAATACGCAACATAAGCGACGCCAATTTTCATGCCGCGACCGCCAATGCCGCCGCGCTCATCTTGATCAGTACCGGCGGCGACAAGCTGCGCGGCGATTTCAAGACCGCCTTCACCAAAGCCGCTGACGAAGAAAACGGCATCGTCTTCGCGCAAGTCGATCCAAATCGCAACAGCGAAATCGCGCGCCGATTCGACTATCAACACAAATCGCTATTGATAATCAGCTATCGCGGCGCGGTGCTGGCGCGGCGTTCGCGACCTTGGTCCAGCGATTTGCCCGATTTCATCCGCCAATTACGCGATGCTATCGCCGCCGACGCCCCGCCAGCAGCCGCGGACGAGCAGCCAGACGCAGCGCCACAGCAAGCGCTCGACAAACCGCTGGACATAAGCGAGGCTAACTTCGAGCAAGAAGCCATCCTCGCCTCGCACGAGTTGCCGGTGCTGGTCGATTTTTGGGCGGAATGGTGCGGTCCTTGCCGTATGGTAGCGCCAATCCTAGAAAAACTGGCATCGGAGTTCGCGGGCAAAATCCGCGTCGTCAAAGTCGATACCGACGCCAACCCCGCGCTCAGCCAGGCTTTCCAGGTTCGCAGCATACCAACGATCGCGGTCTTCAAAGCTGGCAAGCTGATTTTCATCCAGCCCGGCGCATTGCAAGAGCCGCAATTCCGCCAGTTGATTCAGCAGGCGATAGAAATCGAGGTTCCCGCGGACGAAGCGACAGCAGGTCCTTAGATGCGGACAGTTTGTTGATAAAGGTAAAGCAATGCAGTTATCATTAGATTTTCATGAGCGACAGTTTCCGATAACAAGGTCTAGCTCTGCCGAAACCGTCCAGGCTTTTGAGGGAGGTGCCTATCTGTACGACGGCGATTGCATGGACTTGCTCGAATCAATGCCGTCCGAGAGTGTTGGTTTGGTCATCTCGTCCCCGCCCTACAATATCGGCAAGGCTTATGAAACTAAGACTTCTCTCAACACATACCTTGATTCATTCAAGTTACAATTTGAGCAGTTGGCAAGAATACTTTCCCCGCAAGGCAGTATCTGCTGGCAAGTTGGCAATTTCGTGCATAAAGGCGAGGTCTACCCTCTCGACATATACTTCTATCCGATGTTCAAATCACTCAACTTGAAACTCCGCAATCGAATTGTATGGCAGTTCAATCACGGTCTTCACGCAAAAAAGCGTTTTTCCGGCAGGTATGAAACTATTCTATGGTTTACAAAATCGGATAATTACACATTCAATCTTGATAGTGTTCGTGTTCCTTCCAAGTATCCTGGCAAGCGGCACTTTAAGGGACCGAATAAAGGCAAGCCTTCTGGCAATCCACTAGGGAAAAATCCGTCGGATATTTGGAAGATACTCGAAAAAGATTGGGAAACCTGTGTTTGGGATATTCCTAATGTCAAATCGAATCATCCAGAAAAAACAGAACATCCCTGTCAGTTTCCTGTCGAATTAGTTGAAAGATGCGTTCTAGCACTGACTAATGAAAATGATATTGTATTCGATCCATACTGTGGTGTGGGTTCAACTATCATCGCAGCTATAAAAAACAATAGGCATGGCATCGGCGCTGAAAAGATGGCAAGGTATATTGATATATCTATTGATCGATTGTGCAAGTTGATGGAGGGTAAATTAAAAACCAGGCCGCTTGGCAAAGCAATTCACGAACCATCGGGCAGAGAAAAAGTGTCGCAAATACCGGTTGAATGGCGTTAACGTGATTATCGCGGCAAAGTACGCTTTCAATGACGGCAAAATCATTGAAGACAAGCTGCCAAATATCATTCAAGACATTAAGTCAATCGTTTCCGCTGTGGACGCTCAAGCGCACAAGAGCAAGGTCAGCAGGGAAAAAACCATGCCTGGCAAAGAACTTTTCTCGCCAACTGAGTTGAATAAAGCATTCTCTGCTGGTTTCACCAGTAAAGGCTGGGCAAGAAAACGGGTAAAGTGCGAATATCCAAAGCATTACTATTCAGACGGCTATCGTCCGAAGCCAATGCGGGCCGGCGCGTTCAGAGAGATGGACTATATTAAAGATCGAGTTGGTGTAGAGATACAGTTTGGCAAGTATGCGTTTATGGTCTACAACGTCTGCGCAAAGATGACCATTTTTCACAATCTCGGGCACATCGATTTTGGTATTGAGATTGTGCCAGTGAAAGCCCTGGCAGATGAAATGTCCACCGGTGTATCCTACTTTGAGCAATTTGTATGGGACTTGGAACAGCGCGGTGTGTCAGATATTGACGTACCAGTCATGATTTATGGCTTGGATGCTTAATGAAGGGTTGATTAAGCAAGTTCCTGCCCGAGCAGCAGCCGCAATTTCTGTGTATCGTGCGGCGGGTTGAACATATTTGGCGGGTGACGAGCGCGCCCGTCCAGTTCGCCGATATATGTCTGCGTGGTCTGCAAACTGCTATGCCCCAAGTTTTGCCGTATGCGTTCCAAGTCCATGCCATAGTCGAAGGCGTTGCGCGCATAGGTGCGGCGCAGGTCATGCGGCTTGACAGCCCGAAATGCGCCGTCAATGCTGATGGCATAGCTATTCATGATATCATTGACCGTCCAGGTGCCGATGCCATTTGCACGTACGGTTTTGCCGCCGCGCCGGATGCCGCGGAAGACGAAGCCCATGCTGATATCGGCTTGCTGCAGCCAGGCATCGGCATAGATTAGGCACCAATTGAGCGGTCCATAAGGCACGAGCCGCTGCTTCGCGCCCTTGCCCTCGCGTACGCGCAATGACAGCTCGCCGCCCAAATGCTGCCGCAGGTCTTCGACATGCAGCGCCGCCGCTTCCGCCGCGCGAATGCCCGTGCAGACCATCAAGGTCATCAGCGCCGTATCGCGCAGCCCGCGCAAGTTGGCGATGCCCGGCGCTTGAATCAAAGCGCTGACCTGGTAGGGCTTGAGGCGCAGGTGTTCGCTATCAGCAGTGTCTTGCTTGGCAATCAGCCTCACCGGCGCGGCAGCTGGATGCACATCATTTATCATGCGGATGAAGAACTCGTCCACCATGGCGCGCTGCTCGGTTTCGCTAGCTTCGGGATTGACCAAATCAAAGAGCAGGTCGCGCGCCGCGTTGCTGCGCGTCAGCGCCGCGTAGCGCCCGCGAACCGTCGCCAAATGCGCCAGCACAGTTTGCGGCGACAAGGTGGCGGGTTTGCGCGCGCCCTTTTTGTCTATGCGCGTTCGTTCGTATAACAGATAGTCGCGATAAGCCTGCAGATTCGGTTGATACCAACTGCGCTTGTTTTCCGACAGCCAGTCGATGAAAAAGCCGAGCCGCGATTTTTCGTCTTTGCTGGGCTGGGCTGGCATCAGCATGGCGTGATTGTCCCGCCACAGCATTTTTTTCGCTTTGTTGGATATTTCTTTCAACCGCGCATCCCCCTCCATCATTCCAGCATCAGCATAGTGATTGCCCGACCGAGAGGGCTAGGGAGTGGGCGTTGGCAAGGGAATGGACACAATCGTCGGCTGAAAGATGGCTTGCTCGGGCGTGGCGGTCGGCGTCGGATTCTCCACGCGCAAGTTGATTTCGTAGTTGATGTTGCCGCCGCCGCTAGAATAAGCCGACAGCCGCAAAATATAGTCGCCATTCGCGACGCCCAGCGCCTGCGTATCCCAAATGCCCAAGACCGTGCCATAGTTGGGCATTTCCACCAGTGACGCGCTGATCGGAAGCAAAATGTCGGGCGCATCGCGATGAGCGTAAGCCAGCTCGAAGCGGTCGAAATCCGGCGCGCGCGCTTGACCGCGGATCTCCACGCCACCGCGAACGACAGCGCCATCATTAGGCGCGCTGATGTTGATCAAAGGCAAGGACTGACCCTGGGCGCATTCGGCTAGCGGCACAGGCTGCACCGGCAGCACGATGCCAATGCTCTTGGCAAAAGCATTGCCCGCTGCCGTCCCCGCCAGCCAATCCAGTGCCGCCGCGTCATCGACGGCGGCGAAAGTCTTCTCGACAATGTTGCCGCTGCAGAAATCGTTGGCGAGCAAGCCCGTCCAACTGTCGACGGCGATTCGTTTGATATAGGCTTCTTCGGCGGGCGGGGGATACTGTTCGCGCAGGAAAATGTCTGTACTGGGATCGGGACAGTCGCGATAATTGAGCGTGCCAGTCGCGCGGCATATTTCGCGCGCGACTACATCGCCGGGATTCTCGAATGGCAAGGGCGCATTGCGAACCGCGGCGGCGGTCATCACCGCGTTCCAGACCGGTGCCGCGCTTGATATACCAGAGCTGTTATAAGTCGGCGAATTATCCGATGTGCCCAGCCAAACGCCAACCACAGCGGCGCGCGTAAAACCCATCGTCCACAGATCGCGCGCGCCGTTGGATGTGCCGGTTTTGGCGGCGACCAGATTCTGCGTCGGCAAGCCGATATGCGCCAGGGTCAAAGCCGAACCGGGATTGAAACTTGGCTGACGCGCGCCGTCGTCGCTCAGGATGTTTTGCACGAGATAAGCAAGCGCCGGCGCGATTGCCTGCCGCCCACCAGCCCGCTCGCGCGGGATCTCGACTTCTTCGCCGTTGATCGTCTCTGTCACGCGCTCAATCGCGTACAAGGGCAAATATTGCCCGCGATTTGCGATTACGCCATAGGCAGCCATCATATCGTAGAGCGTAACATCGTTCGCGCCCAGCGCGCTGGCTAGAGTAATCAGCGAATCTTCGGGATATTGCAAGCCGACAGCCGCTATCATTTCGGCATAGCGCATCTTGCCGATCTGCTCATAGACTTTGATGGTTGGCACGTTAAGGCTGTTTTGCAGCGCGGCGCGCAGGGAAACTGGTCCGCGGAACCGTCCATCGATATTCACTGGCGAGTAGGCTCCCGAAGCGCCCATATCGTATGTCGTCGGCACATCCCAAACGATGCTCGCGGGGGTCAAGGCATTGCCTTCGCCATTTTGGAGCGCGGCGGCATAAACAAAAGGTTTGATGGCGGAACCAGGCTGCTGCCAAGTGAGCGCGTTGTTGACCTGCCCGGCATTTTCATCGGCAAAATTGTGGCTGCCCACCATTGCGAGAATCGCGCCCGTCTCGGGATCGGTGACCATCACCGCGCCGGTATTGACGCCGGTGGCCGCCCCAAGCAAGTAATTGACTTGATTGCTCAATGCCTGCTGCGCCGCGTCCTGCAAGGCGGGGTCCAATGTTGTATAGATATTCAAGCCGCGCTGAAACAAGCCACTCGCGCCAATCTCGGCTTCCAACTGCGCCTGCGCGAAATTGACAAAATGCGGATAGCGCAAACGCACGGTCAAGGGTGCAAATGCGGTTGTCTCGATTTGCGCAATCTGAACGATGGCCGCGCCACCGACGATTTTCCCGGCCTCGTCGACGCGCGCCAGCACTTGCGAGCTGCCGTCTAGGTCCACTTCGCGCCCGTCGATAATGCAGAATGGACCGCGCTGGGTCCAATCGCCATGCTGGAATTGCAGGCAGCCGACATCGATCATTTTGCGCATCGTAGCGCGCATGCCAGCCACGGCAAGCGGGCGATTGGTGACCGGATCGTTTTTGGCTGGCGATGGCACGATGCTGGCAAGCAGGGCTGCTTCCGCGAAATTAAGTTCATCCGCGCCGTGCCCGAAATAGAATTGCGCGGCGGCTTCGACACCGTAGTTCTGGTTGGCGAAGAATACTTCGTTCAAATACAGCTGAAGGATGAAGTTTTTATCGTATTGATTGGCGATTTCCAGCGCGACCAGGATTTCATTCACTTTACGTTCGACCGTAACCTCGCTGTCGCGCAGGACCAGATTGCGCGCAATTTGCTGGGTGATGGTGCTCGCTCCGGATTCAATGCCGCCGCCGCTGATGTTTTGAATGAAGGCGCGCGCGATGGCGATGGGGTCAAACCCAGGGTCTTCATAATAGCGTTCGTTTTCTTGCGAGACGATGGCGTGGATCATGTAGGGGCTGACGCGCGCCAGCGGGATAGTGGTGCGCGCGCCGGTTTCTTGGCTGTTGAGCGCGGCGATCAAGCCGCCATTGGCATCAAAAATGCGCGCCGTTTGATATTCGGGGCTGTAATTGGCAAGCGCCGCGATGCGCTCTTGGAATGGCTTGACGGCGTCGCTATACCAAAACATAATGCCGCCCGCGGCTACAATCGCGCCAACCAGCGCGATAACCAGCAAGACCACCAGCACGTTGGCTATGGTGCGCAGCGAATTGCGCCGCCGCGCTTCCAGCAATTCTTCGACGACCGGCGCGCGCGCCAGATCATAGCCGCTGTCGCTGGCGCGCGGGATGACTTCGCCGTGATCGCCGGCAGCGTCCAAGCGCGACTGCGCTGGCTGCGTGCGCGCAAATTGCGGGTCGGCGGCGGCGGTCCGCTCCTGGCTCGGCAATTCGTTCTTAAAGGCGACTGTGCTGGGCACGGTATAGAGTTCGTCTTTGGTCGGCGGCATCCGCCCGATTTCGACGCCCCTTTCATCAAGGATTGGCGCGCCGCCATGGGGATCGGTTGGTCCTAGGTAGGAGGGCGGCAGGTCATAAACCGTCTCGGTTTTCTCGGGCTCGGCCGCGCTGGCGGGGCGCTTGTCTTGCTGCGCCTGTTGGAAAGCCTCCCACTGGCGCAGCGCGATCGGATAAGCGACGACCCATTCATTCTTGGCGCTGTCGTGTCGGTACCACTGCTCGTCTTGGGCGTCAATCATCCACCAAGCGCCGTTTTCGTCTTGGGTCATGCTGTCATAGAGCAGGCGCTGATATTCATCGAAGCTGATCGCTTCGCTGTTGAGCAGGTCCGTCAGCGTCGCCGCTTGATTGCGCATCTTTATGAAGCGCTCGGCAACTTCGCGCAGGCGGGGGTCGAATGGCGGGCGCGGCTGCGGCAAGCTCTCGGCGGGCGGCGGCGACACCGGGTCCGCATCTTCGGGCGGGCTAGGCCTGGGCTCGTCAGCGGCGGGCGGCGTCTGCAAATAGTCTTCCGGGGGCAGCGCTGCCTGCGCCTCCGGCTGGGGGTTGAGCATGCGCTGCATCATCTCTTCGGGGCTGAGCGGCGCGTCTTCTATGGTTTTATCGTCGGTTTTGTCGTCGGCAGGCGGCTTGACGGGATCGTCGGGCATGGCTTGATTCACACAATTGGCTGATAAGGTTGGCATTCATTATAGTGGAATGTCGGATTTGGGGGAAATTATGTGGGGGATGTGTCTGTGTCCTGCGACCAGAACATACTCTCGTAGGATGGTATACTGTATATTTTCCTTGGTTTCTTTGAGGTCTGAAACATGCAAAACTCATTGTACTATGGTGACAATTTGTTAATCCTGCGCAATCGTGAATATTTTCCAAATGACTGTGTCGACCTGATATATCTTGATCCGCCCTTCAACAGCAACCGAGATTACAATGTACTGTTCAAAGCAGAAAGCGGCTCAGATAGCGAAGCGCAGAAAGGTCAAGAATGCAAAATCGATACTTCACGGCATCAATGGAATTGTCAAAAAAGGCTCAAAATGCTATGGAGTTTACCGTAAGCAAAATCACGGAAACTCAAACGGTTTATCAGCGAAACAACTCGGAGATTTATACAGAAGATGAGATGGCTGACATCCGATATTTTCTTGATGCACTTCTCTACTAATATCAATTGGCAAATTACAGCCTGGAGCAACTTTGGGTAATACGTGACGCAAAAGTTGAAGCAAATCTGTTTGAGATCTTCAATAACTCGATAACGTCACTAAAGTTGACCGATAATGAAGTCTTTCTTCAATCTCGCATTCGCGAACATTTCCTCTTTCAAGGCAGGTCCTATTTGGATTTCTTTATGCTATACCTAGCACACTACTTGCGGACAGGCCATACAGGTGCAATATCCACCAAAAAGTTTTGCAAAGGGTTGTCGCAAGCCAATCCAGAGTTGCTTGATAAGAAAGCAATCAAGGTAATAACCTATTTTAGAGATAATGTTTTTAGTTTAGAAAACCCGTAGACTCTGGCCAGCCCACCAATTGGGGAGAGCTCCTAAAATCTCTGCGTGATAGGATTGCTCATAGAGACAGAATCAATACAAGCATGAACAATCGGGAAAAAATAATGAACGATATTCTGCTTGAGATGCCTACGCTCCAAGATTTGACTTATGAAAGATTTTGCCAAGCTATGAAAACGGCATGTATGAGTTGATAAGAGACTTGATTCCGATCCTGTATGACCTGAAATGGCAAGCATGGCCGTACAGAAATGGTATGTTCGAGAACTAAGCGGGACGGAATTGAAACTCTCGATTCTACCTACACCGCCGCCGCGTCCTCCTCCACCAAGTCATGCGGGTTCATCGCCAAATAGCGATAAACGTAGGGATTGCCAACCACAGCCATATCCGCGACCACATCATCACGGCGGATGGTGAAGTGGAATATCTCGATGCGGCGCATGCCAGCAAACCAGTGCCGCCGCAGCGTCACCTTGCGGTCAATCTGCCAGCCGCGGGCGACAGCAGTAAGCAGGTTATCCCCGCCGGCGTACTGCTCCGAGGAGTAGCTCCAGTGCTGCGATGTAAGGTCTTGATACTGAACGCGAAGGTCCTGCTCGTTCTGCTTCACTTTCTCACCATCTCTCTAATCTTGGTCGCGCCAAGCGCAATTATAAGCCTTGCAATTGCTAGCGGCAACAGCGCTGTTCTAATTTAAGTGCTGTGACCAGCCGCTTGGCGCGTATTCGACAAACATAACGCGGCATTGGCCAAGCCAACACCAGGCAGCGCGCTTTCACCTTGAAATACGATGGGATTAAGGGACTAAAATGAGACTAAAGTGGAACCTGGTCTATTCGGGAATGACTGCCTGATTCGGGGCTCTTATCGTAAACGACGCCCAGCGCCTTTTGCGCGATGAAACGCTCGATGTAAGGATTGCTCAGCACCGGCATGGTCATGAGCCGGCTGTCGCGCATCAGCGTAAAATCATAAACGGTGCGCGGACGACTGCCACCGCTGCAAACCTGGCGGGCGCGCACGCTGGGCAGGGCCAAAGCCCAGCCGGAACGCATGGCGGTGATTAATTGACTGGCGGCGGCATACGCTTCGGATTCGGGGCACCAGTATTGGTCGCTTTCAGTAAATTTTTCATGTGTGTAATTTTGACCCAACTCCATGATGGGATCTCCATTTTCCAAAAATTTAGCAGTTGTAGCGAAATTCCAAAAACGATGCCGCACCCGCTTGGCGCGCCTTGTATTCTTCTACCGCAGCAAGCGGCACAACCAGCGGCGTGGATTAATTTGCATTAACTCTAATTACATTATATAGGAATATGCGCCCGCGAAAGTTAAAATAGAATGGAATCGCAGGCTGCGCTTTTGTTTGTCTCTTTGTTTGTCTCAATAATGCGCCGGCGCGCGTTTCGCAGGCGCCGGGCACCGGTGCCTCATGGCCGCGGCTAGGCAGGAGCGCTGGCGGCCGCGTCTGCAAAGTAGGCCTGCAAAGCGTCCAGCATCGCTGCGACGCTCGTTTGCCGCGGGGCGATTACAATAGAAAATCCCAACTCGCGCGAACGCTCGGCTGTCACCGGACCCAAGCATGCAACCGGCAATGCCTTCGCAGCCGCCAACGGACAGCGCCGCGTGAAGTTAAGCGCGGCTGATGGGCTAACGAAGGTCAAGGCGGCGACAGCGCCTTCCGCGATCAAGGCTGGCAAATCGACGCCGCCGCTGCCCAGGACCGTCTCATAGGCGATTACTTTGCTGACTTGCGCGCCACGCCGCCGCAGGCTGCCTGCCAGATAGTCGCCCGCCACAGTCGACTGTGGCAGCAAGATGCGGCTGCCAGCTTTAATGGGCAAGGCGCTTGCCAGCGCCTCGCTCGTAGCAGCCGCGGGATTGAAATCGGCAGCTGGTCTTAATTTTAATTGTTCGCGCAGCGCCGCAGCTGTGGCATTGCCTACCACCGCTATCCGAAGGCGCGACCAATTGGGCTGCAAGTTCAGCGTCCGCAAGCGTGTGGCGATGGCGCTCACGACATTGACGCTGGTGAATAGCAGCGTATCAAAGCGGGCTAAATTGGATAACAGTTCATCCAATTCGCTGGTATCGGCCGGCGGCTTGATTGCGATGCAGGGGTAACTGATGGGCAGCGCGCCCCGTTCTCTCAGCGCGCGCTGCAAAGAAGCCGCTTGATTGAGCGCGCGCGTTACGACAATGCCTTTTCCTTCTAGCGCAGTGCGATCCAACGCAGTACGATTTGACATGGTGTCTTCATTCCTCTCCCGCTGCAAAAGCGGTATTTGCATTGCTAGCAAATCAAGCAAGGATTTGCCGCGCGCCCTTTTCCAGCGCCGCCTGCGCCAAGCGATTGCCAAGCTCCCGCGCATTAAACTTAGCGCCAGGACCAGAAAATACTGCGACGGTGCCGGCGACATCAATCTGATGACTGCCATCCAGCGCTGTTACCCGCCCACGCATCTGCAGCTCGCCGCCCTCCAGGAATGCGTAAGCGCCGACTGGCAGCGAGCAGCCGCCGCCCAGCGCGTTAAGAAAAGCCCGTTCCGCTTCGGTGGCATGCGCGCTTGGCGCGTCCATCAGCCTCGCCAAGAATGCCAGCGAGTCATCTTCGCAGCGGCATTGAATAGCGAGCGCGCCCTGCCCGGGCGCGGGGAGCATCTGCCGCAGCGCAAAGGTCTCGCTGATATGCGACTGCAAGCCCAAGCGCGCCAACCCAGCCGCCGCCAAGACGATGGCGTCGTAGCGGCTGTCTGCCATCAGCAGCTTGTCGATGCGCGTGGGCACGTTGCCGCGTAAAGCCACCATTTGCAGGTCGGGCCGCAGCGCCAGCAGCTGCGCGCGGCGGCGCAAACTGCCCGTGCCCAGGCGCGCGCCAGTCGGGAGTTGCGCAAGCGGGCAGCCGGCGCGGCTCAGCAAGACATCGCGATGGTCGCCGCGCTTGGGTATCGCGCCGATTGCCATGTCCGCGACCTGCTCTACCGGCAAATCTTTGAGGCTGTGCGCGGCAAAGTCGATTTCGCGCCGCCGCAGCGCCTGCTCCAGCGCTTCGGTGAAGACGCCCTTGCCGCCAAGCGCAGGCAGCGCCGCAGCTTGATTCAGGTCGCCGCGCGTCTGATAGGTCTTGATTTCGACGGGCAGGTCGCCGTAACAGCCGCGGATTAGCTCGGCGACGTGATTCGCCTGCCAATGCGACAGCTTGGAGCCGCGCGCGCCAATTCGGATTTTCTCAAACACGGCATCACCACTATGCTTCCACTTCTATTATTACCACAAATGCGGTGCAAGTTCACAAGTTCATAGAAGCACGAAGCCAAGGCAGGGCAATCGCTTCAAATTATATTTTTACCACCGAGGACACCAAGGGTTTGCCCCTGTCAGAAATTAATCTGCCAGCGCGAACCAATGACTTGCCCCTAGCGCTATCGTCGGAAATCATCCTTATGGCTTAAATGGAATGACTTCTGCGCCGCTATTGTTAGATTTGAGTTTTAATATCTGCATTGTATTGTATACTCATTTTGAAGCGATTGCCCTGGAAAAACGCGGGATAATCGTTTGAATATGCCAAGCGACGCTGTATGCTAAGATTTGCCTAGTCATTCGTCGCCGTGGCGTGGGTACATTGCGGGTACATTGCAGGTACATTTAAGAAACACTGTAGATTTCATGCTGGAGTCGCTATGCGCTTTGCCGCCTTACTTCCCCTTTTCACGCTCTTTTTTGCCGCGCTGACCATTGCCGCGGCCCAAGAATCACCCGCCGAAATCGTATATGATCCGTCGGTCTGCTGGTCTGGCGCGGAGGCAAGCGCCGCCTGCCTGGCAATGATGGCGGCGCATCCACGCCCACAGCTGGATACGATTCCGCAAGACCGTTTTACGCTCGGTCAGTTCAGCTTTTGGCGCGTCGGTCCGCAAGCGGTCAACCTTTATGACGCGCCCGACGGAAACGTGATTGGACAAATCCCCGCCGGTTTCAACTTCGTGAATGCCGTCAACACCGAAATAGACGGGTGGATTCAGCGCCTAGGCGGGGAATGGATCGCGCGCGCAGACGCCGCGTATACCCGCGCCTCGACCTTCAGCGGCTACTTGCTGCCAGAAGGTTGGCGGCATCCCTTCGCCATCATTCTAGACAAAACCGGCATATATACCTCCCTGCGCCCAGGCGAGCGCGGCAGCGAACAAAGCGGTTATGTAACGCGCCGCTATGATTTGGTCAATATCTTCGCCCGCCAGGAAGACAGCGCCGGCCATGTCTGGTACTTGATAGGACCCCAGCAATGGCTGCGGCAAGAGTTCGTCGCCATGTTCGCGCCAGCCGAAAAACCCGCCAGCCTTAGCGCCCGCTGGCTGGCGGTCGATCTCTTCGAGCAGACGCTCATCGCCTACGAGGACAACAAACCCGTCTTCGCCACGCTCGTTTCCAGCGGCTTGCCCGAATGGACCACCAACGAGGGCATATTCGAGATTTGGGCGCGGCTTGACCGCGATTCGATGAGCGGCGCGACCGGCGCGCCCGATGCCTACGCCCTGCAAGACGTGCCCTGGACGATGTACTTCGACGGCAGCATCAGCCTGCATGGCACGTACTGGCACGATGACTTCGGCTATCGGCGCAGCCACGGCTGCGTCAACCTGAGCATCAGCGACGCCCGCTGGCTCTATGAATGGACAGAGGAAAGGCAAGAAGAAAGGACAGCGGAAAGCGCAACGGATGAAAGCGCAACGGATGATAGCGGCGACTTGGCGAACCAGGTCTACATCTTTAGCTCGGGGCAGTACGCCGACGAGCAGGCGCTGGACTAGGCGCTAGACTAAACGCTGTGCACGCTAGGTTCATACCCCAGCAAGTCGCGCGCGCGGTCATAACTGACCAGTGTTTGCGCGCCAGCAATCGCTTTGCTGCGACACCCTACATCCGGGAAGAAAAGCGCCAACAGCGCTTCCGAATCGTAATCAAGATAGTTGCGGTCGCTGTTAACAAATAGCGCATGCGCGCCCTCGAAGTCAGCCGTCAGCGCGCGCTCGAATGCCTGGGTCGAGTCATCGGTATGGATGAAGGTCCAGAAGTTGAAGCGATCGGAAAAATAAGCTGAAAACAGCCAGCTGGCACGCTCCCTAAGCGCTGCTTCGCGCTCAAAGTCGCCGCGGCGCGTTGCCTCGTATTCCATGATGTGCCGTGCGCGCAGTTTCATCGTTTCTTCCCGAGCCAGCGCCAATTGTCGCCGCCGCTCGGCTGTGGGCAGCGTCCTAAAGGCGATGATTGCTTCGCGCTTGGCTTGCAGGTCTTGGCTTATCTGCCCCTGCTGGATCATCGCTTCCGACCAGACTGCCGGGAAGCGAAACGATACGCTGCTGATACCGGCGCGCCGCCAATAATATGCTGCTATCTGCTCGACCAATTGCTTGGAAAAAGAATAGGCATCCGTGGTATGAAGAGGATGCGCTTCATCCAAAGGGAAGTATTCATACTGACGGTCGTCGCAGCCCCAATAACCGCCCAACGCGTTTATCGAGCTAGCTTGGGCGACGCGCTTGACCCCGGCGCATGCAGCCGCTTCGAAGACATTGTAAGTCCCGGCAACATTGATATCAAAGAGCCTGTGGTTTGGCTCCGTTCGCGTACTGGGAACGGCGGCCAGATGCGCGATGGCGTCGCAGCCTTCGACATGCTCGCGCAGCGCCTCGTAATCGCGGATGTCGCATTGCGAATAGGTGACGCCCTGCAGGTCGCATGTCGGGTCGACGCCAATCACCCGCACATCCCAGCCTTTTGCCACGAAGCGCTCGGATACGGGACTGCCCACCCTGCCCGCGCCGCCGGTGATGAGTACGCGCATAGTCTAGCTCGTCGCCCGCATCTTGAATGCGATGGGCGCGCTCATCGTCAGCGATGAGCGGAAGACCAGCATCCCAGTAACGGCGTCAATCGAAAAGACGGCGGCATTGTCGCTATGGCGATTGCCAACAATCAGAAATTCGCCGCGCGGGTCAATCACGAAGGCGCGCGGCCAAGCGCCGCGAGTCGATTCGTGGGCGAGGTAGCGCGGAATGCCATCGGCATCCAGGCGGTAGATGACGATGGAGTCGTGGCCGCGGTTCGAGCCATAAAGGTACTTGCCATTGGGATGCACATGCAGGTCCGCGGTGGTATTGAGGCGCGTGGCTGGCGCTTGATAGCCAGCGGGCAAGGTCGTCAAAATGGATTCCCGCGTCCAGTTGTCATCTTCGTCATAGATGATTGTCGCCAGAGTCGAATCAAGTTCATTGATAACGTACATGCGCGGCAGGCTTGGGTGGAAGGCGACGTGGCGCGGTCCAGCGCCGGCTGGCATATCCAAGGTTTGCGACAAGCTCAGCTTGCCCCGCTCTGCATCCAGCGCGTAGAGATACACCTTGTCCGTGCCCAAATCGGGAACAACGGCAAAGCGATTATCGGGCGTACTTACTATCATGTGCGGATGGGAAACATCTTGCCGCTCTGGATTGGGACCTGTGCGGTCATCAATCTCGATATGCTCGCTATGCCTGCCGATGAAGCCCGCTTCATCAAGCGGATAAACGCGGATATTGCCGCGGTCACCGGCGTTGACATAGTTGACCATAAGCAGGTTTTTCCCGCTGTCGTCGACGACCACGTAAGCCGGCGATGTGCCGGCCGCGGGCTGGCTGCTGACTAGCCGCAGAAAACCGCTTTCGGGGTCAATGGCATAGGACAAAACGCGCACATCGTCATCCATGGTGGTGGCAACCAGAAAGCGCCCCTTGGGATGCAAATTGAGATAATGGCATTCGCTGATTTCAGTTACCTGCTGGAGGATATTCAAAGTGGCTTTATCATAGTCGAGCTCGGCGACGGTGATGCCGCAGGGTCCGCCGCCGCCATTGGCGATATAAACCAAATTTCGCATGAGTGTTCTGTCCTTTTCTGGCTGCGTTCTTGTTTACAAAATCGCGCTGACAATTAGCAAGATGTTGACATGATTATTGAAAAGATGATTGAAATGATGATTGAAATGACGATTGAAAAGATGCTGACAAGATTGATTGAGAGCTAAGCGTTCAGATTATAGTTGCGTGATAGCTCGCCGCAAAACCTTGATTAAGACGTCTTGCATCGAATAAATTGAATATCACTAGGCAGTATACGTCAACATTGCCTGCCTAGTAAATTCTGTATTCATGTAACAGGAAGGATGATGATTGGCTGTAACAACTGCAGTTGCCTTCGCTCGACACTGATTTGTAGGAGGTAATACACATGAAAGGCATGTTCACGATTATGCTGCTGATATTGGCAGTGTCGCTAAATTGTGTCGTATCGGCGCATGGTCGCGCCAAATACCCGTTTGACTATATGTTGGACGGCGGCGGCTGGAGCGACTTCGCGCATTTTGCCAGTAAGGGATATTGCACAGCCAGCCGCAGATTCAGCTATGGCTCCATCGCGGTTACCATAAAAAGTGACGGACTGCGCACGCGTGGCGCATTGCGCCATGTAAGCGGCGACATCAGCGACGTATTCAGTATCGAGACCGAAAAGCATTCAGACGGAATACATGGTTTTAGTCTCAGTGCGGTCGTCAGCTACAATGTCTGGATTGACGGCAACTTCCAGAAAAAGGAAGCTGGCATGAATTGTCAAGCAATCATCACGGGCTGGGTCTAGCACGAAATGCTGCGGGATGGGTATGGGCGACTCAGCGGACTCTGTTGAAATACTCGATTTCCCCCACCCCAAACCCCTCCCCCATAAAGAGGGAGGGGTTTTAACAGCTCATTACGGTTCAGAAAGCTCCCCTTCCCTCATTTTAGGGATGCTCGCCATAGAGATGGCGAGGAGGGGCCGGGGTCACGTAGACATAGACCTACGGGATGGGGGTGTTTTTCAACGGAGTCCAGCGAGTCGCGCCTACCTTTCTTGTCCATTTTTCGTATATTATGCGATTCTCCGCATCGCAAAGTTAGCTGTTGTAATAAAGTCTGAAATACGTTATGCTCGCCATAAGATTATGGTTAAAGGATGATATTTGATGTTAAAACAGTTCGCAGCGGCAATAGTTCTGAGTCTGATTCTAGCATTGCCGACCTTGGCGAACCCGCAAACGAAGCAGAAAAAATATGACGCCTCCGGTCCTTTATTGGTGACCGTAGCCGCAGAAGACTATTGGGATTATCAGACAGCGCCGGGATCAAAACGCAGATACTGTTACTGGGCGATTACACTTGACTGGGTTGAAGACTTTGCTGTCGCGAAGTACCAATTCCGCTTTAACGCGCCCGGGCGCGGCGAACCGAAGTGGTCGCCCCATGTGCCGCAAAGTATCTACGAATTTGAACATAAATTCCCATCGGGCGCTTGGCTAAACACCAATATGGGCGGGAAGTGGCTAGACCATCCCTGGGGCGATAGATGGAGAAATGTTAGTCAAAAATGGCTCGACAAAGGCACCGCAAGCAAGGTGACCATCATATTTTTGGCAGACAACCAAGCAATACGTGTACGCGCGCGCGCCTTGGATGAGACAGGGAAAGTTCTCTACAATTCCCGAGTCATCAATTTGCAATTGGGCGCAGTCCCATCAGACGGATGCTATCTCAGCTAGATTCCGCGATAAGGCTATCATAAGCATATATCTGTTGTTGTATTGTTGTATCCTGGCCTACATGACGAGACTCCAAGTATTGTGCTTTGCTAGAACTGCTAGCATAAATTGGAGTTCGCGTCATTTCTACTTCAATCGTAATTGATAGCCCCGAACGGGCGCATTTCAAATTATTGGCAAATCACATGATTTTGCCGTTCACAAGTACGATTAACCACAAAGTCGAATTTATCATTTCACCTGGCAAAAATTGGGGTGGGGGTAAATCGAGTTGTTCAACAGCATGGATCTGCCTACCCTACCGGCTCTAAGGTGAATATTGTTCTTTATTTCAAGCGAAATGGATATATTTCCCAAATTTAGCGCTTGCTTCTGCCTTGAGTATACGCTATACTAACTTCCAGTGAATATGAATGTCCGAAACTGCGTTGCAGCAGGAAACAAGCAAAGGAGACGGATAACATGGTTACACAAGATGTTCGCTTTAAGCAGTTGGAAACAGAGTACATCACTTTGCGTAAGACGCAGAACAGCATTTTGACCATCCTGGACAAGAATGATAGCGCTTTCCAGGGCTTGTCAGATCAGGTTGAAGACAATCGCAAAGCAATCCTAGATAATCGCGAATTGCTCTTGGCTGTTGTCAAAATCGTGGAAGCGAATACGAAGCGGATAGACACGCTAACAGAACGAGTTGACACGCTAACAGAACGAGTTGACACGCTAACAGAACGAGTTGACACGCTAACGGAACGAGTTGACACGCTAACAGAACGAGTTGACACGCTAACGGATCTTGTTTACGCGCTAACGGAACGAGTTGACGCCATCATCAAACACCTGGACGTACCCTACAAACCTAGTATGGGTTTCGCCCCAGACACCGACTGAACCGCCAGCGGTAATTCCCAAGCCCCGCTAGTTGCGGGGCTTTTGCGTCTAGACTAGCGCGACGCCACCCGGGCATAGCGCCATACCGCCATCGGCAGGAATACCGCCACAATACCGGCAATCCACAGCAGCGAGAGCACAATTTCATCCGGATTGACCGTGCCGGTCATCAAGTCGCGCACAGTATTGGCGACGACGCTGACCGGCTGATTTTCGGCGAAGGCGCGCAGCCATTCCGAGGTCATGGTGCGGGTCGGCACAAAAATGGAGCTGGCGAAAGTCAAGGGGAAGAGCCAGATAAAACCAGCCACCTGCGCCGCTTCCGGGTCTTTGACAAAGAGACCGATAGTGGCGGAAATCCAGGTAACAGCATAGCCAAATGCCACCGCCAGCGCCAAGCCCATGATGCCGCTGCCCCAATCTTCAAAGCGGAAGCCAATGATGTAGCCGGCTACGATCATGATGATCACGGTGAATAAGCCGCGCAGGGTATCGGCGCTGGTGCGCCCAGCCAGCACAGCCGCCCGCGACATCGGCAGCGAACGAAAGCGGTCGATGATGCCGCGCGACAGATCCACCGCCAAGCCCACGGTTGTATTGGCAGAGGCGAAGAGAATGGTCTGGATGATAATGCCCGGCAGCAGGAAGTTAATGTAATCGCCGCCGGTCGAGAAGCTAATCGCGCCGCCAAAGACATAGGTGAAGAGCAGCAGGAAGATGACGGGCTGAATTGTCGCGAAAACCAGCAGCTCCGGCTGTCTTTGGTAGGCATAGAGGTTGCGGCGCATCACGACGAAAGTGTCGGTAAAATTCCACAGGAATCGCTGAATGGTGCTGGGTTCGGCATAGCCCTGACTGAATGCGGCTGATGCGGTTTTTGGGGTCATGGCACTTTTCCTTGTTATTGAACGAAGCGATTGAATGAAGCAGTTACACGATGTAATGGACGAAGCGATGGATGAGGCAGTTGAACGACGTGATGGGCGAAGCAATGAACGAAACTAGCTAGGCGCTGCGGCGGCGACCGAAACCGCGGCGCTTGGGTTTGCTTTGTTCTTCGACGATTTCTTCGCCAGTGATGCTTAGGAAGACATCATTCAGCGACGGCCGCCGCAGGTTGAGCTCGGCGATATGAATTGATTCGGCATCCAGCAGGCGCACGACTTCGGCGATGCTTTGCGCGCCGCTTTCCACTGCGACGCTGATTTGACCGCGCCCTTCGTCTGTCTGCGGGCTTTCGCTGCTCAAGGGCTGCAGCAACTGCGAGGCTTTAGCGGTTTCTGTCGGGTTTGCCACGGTGATATCGATGAAGTCGGCAGCCATATTGGCTTTGAGCTCATCGGATGTGCCTTCGGCGATGACCTTGCCGTGATCAATGACGACGATTTTGTCCGCCAATTCGTCGGCTTCTTCCAAGTACTGGGTGGTGAGCAGCAGCGTCGTGCCATCGGAGACAAGGCTGCGAATGGTATCCCACATGACGATGCGCGTGCGGGGATCCAAACCGGTCGTCGGTTCATCAAGAAAAAGGATGCTGGGACGGGCGACGATGCTGGCTGCCAAGTCAAGGCGGCGGCGCATGCCGCCGGAGTAGGTCTTGACGGAGCGGTCGGCTGCTTCGGTCAAGGAAAACTGTTCCAACAGTTCTTGAGCGCGTTTGCCGGCATCAGACCGCGACATGTGATAGAGCCGGCTGACCATAAAGAGATTCTCGCGCCCGGTGAGGATTTCATCAACTGCGGTGTATTGCCCAGCCAAGCCGATGATCTCCCGTACTTGCTGCTTCTGACGCAGCACATCCAAGCCGCCGACGCCAACAGCGCCGCTGTCTGGCTTGAGCAGGGTTGTCAAGATGCGCACGAGGGTCGTTTTACCGGCACCGTTGGGTCCTAACAAACCGAGGACTTTGCCACTTTCGGCGGCGATGGACACGCCGTCCAGCGCTTTGACGTCTCCGAAATGTTTATAGACATCCTCTGCGATAATAGCGCGCTTGTTTAACACGATGTTGACCTCCTGTGAAATCTGATAGTGTGGAATCTGGTGGAATCTGATAGATGGAACTAGATGGAACGCTGCTTGCATTCATACTAATTCAGGCTATTTCATTCTTATCCAGGCTTATCCAGGCTTATCTTGAGCCGCTTCCAGCCCCGCGGATTCCCCGCTCTGGAATGCCTCGAGCAAGCGCAGCACGCGCCGCAGGGCGCTTATTGCGGCGTCGCGCTCTTTCCCGCACATGGGCGCGAACAACTCTCGCGCCAGCTTTAGGTGCTGGGCATGACCTTCACGCAGTCTTTCCGCGCCCTGCTCCGTCAGGCAGACCAAGACGCTGCGGCGGTCTTTGGGGTTTTCTTGCCGATGGACCAAGCCCTCGGCTTGCAAGCGGTCGATCATTTGGCTGGCGTTGGAACGGCTGGAGAAAAGACCTTCGGCGAGGAAGCTGACAGGCTGGGGCGCGCCGGCATCATGGAGGCGCTTGAGGAAGAAGAGCTGCGTCGGGCTTATGCAATCCTTGACCAACTGCTGGTCGGCAAGCTGCCGCAGCTGACGGTTGATGGCGGCCATGAGCCGGAAGAACTCTTCCTCGAAGGTCTGCTGCGCGCCAAAATCAGGCGGCTCGCAATAGTTCATATCTAAATTATCCATATATGAAGCATATATGGATTGTTAAGAATTGTCTATATGAAGTTCGTTAACATTTCCGGGGCTGTTGGCGCGGCAACTGCCTTGCGCGTTCTGCGGCTACTTGTCGCGGGTTAGCGCGAAGCCTTTCATGAACTGGCGCTGCAGGATCAAGAAGACAATCATCGGCGGCAGGCTGGTGATAATGACGCCCATCATCATAGGCCCAAAACTGTCGCCGACTTCCAAATTCTGCGAGAGCGACTGCATGCCCCACTGGACAACTTGCAGGTTTTGATCTCGCAACAGGATGAGGGGCCACAAGAACTGATTCCAGCCGAAGAGGAACATGATGACCATTAGAGCGCCGATGGTGTTCCAGCTCAATGGAATGAGTACCCGGAACAGGAATTGAATGGGCGAAGCGCCATCCAACTGCGCGGCTTCCGACAAATCGGGCGGCATGGTCATAAAGTGCTGGCGGAAGATGAAGACGCCAGTTGCGCTAGCGAGCAGCGGCAGTGTCAAGGCGACATAGGGGTGCGGCCAGCCGTCGAAGCTGACGACGCGGCGATACAGCGCGATAAGCAGCACGTCGCCGGGCATAATCAAGGTAATCAGCACGAAGCCAAATACGATCCATTTACCGGGATAGCGAAAGTAGACCAAACCCAGCCCAGCCAGCACGGACATGACAGTTTTGCCGGCGGCGATCGAAATGGCAATGATAAAACTATTCAGCATGAAGCGTCCCATATTGCGCTGAACCATGACCGTGCGCAGGTTCTCGAAGAACATAGAGCCAGGGGTGAATTTGTGGTTGTAGACTTCTGGATTGCTCTGCGTACTGATGAGCAGCGCGTAAAACATCGGGAAGGTGATGATAGCGACGGATATGATAAGAATGAGATGGGCATACCAGCGTTGCGGGATAAGCCGCCGCCACAGCGGTTGCTCTCGATTGGACGACGGGTCAAAGACAAATCTTGAGCTGGCGCTTTCGGTCATAATTAGTAATTCCCGTATTGTACGCGGCGCTGCCCGACGCGGAACTGGAAGATGGTAATCCCGACCACGATCAAAAACAGGATTAAGGATTGCGCCGTAGACTTGCCAATATCGCTGGCGAGGATGCCGGTGACATAAACGCGATACATCGCGGTAAATGTGGATTCGGTCGGCCCGCCCCGTGTCAAGACAAAAATCAGACCAAAGGTATCAAAGAAGGCGTAAATCGTATTCGTGACGATGAGGAAGAAAGTGAATGGCGAAAGCAAGGGAAAAGTAATACGCGCGAAACGCTGCCATGCGCTTGCGCCATCAATTGACGCTGATTCCAGCAGGTCTTTGGGAATCGTTTGCAGCCCAGCGGTATAGAACAGAATGTTGAAGCCGATAACATTCCACACGCTGGCGAGCACGACGCTGATTTGCGCCGCCGGAACAGACACCAGCCAAGGAACTTTTACGCCGAAAACCAGGTCGAGCACACGGTTGACGATGCCGGATTCTGTGCCCAGCAGCAGCCCAAATATTGAGCCCGCCACGATAGGAGAGATGGCGTAGGGCCAGATTAGCAGCGTACGATAGATGTACGCGCCCCGGATTGGCTGATTGAGCATGGAGGCGATCAAGAGCGCGAGGCTCATTGCAATGATGATGATGCCAAAAGATAGCGCGAAGCTCAAAAACAGATTGCTGTGATAATCCATATCCGACAGCATGCGCGAAAAATTGGAGACGCAGATAAATCGCGTTCTTGGCGCGCCAAACCGCGCCAAGAAGGTGGAAAAGCGCAATGTGTCGAACATGGGCAAATAGACAAAGTATATCAGCACCAATATCGTGGGCGACAATACTGCGAGAGCATAAACTAAGCCGAAGCGTCCGCGAAAGGCACCCGGCGTTGTATCGCCGCGCGGCAACAGGCTCTGCCCGCGGAAGTAGCGCCAGAGCACAGTGCTGCCGATATTGAGCGTGAGCAGCAAGCCCAGCAAGACCATGATCCAGCCGACGATGACATCCTCGCTGGATTGGTCGCCCTCGAACATGCAATAGCCCAGCGGGGCGGTCAGCATGGTCGCGCCGATGGCACCGGCGATCGCGCCGACAACTAGGCTGGCGCTCAAGCCACCGGTTTGTGTCTGCCAGCGCAAGAAAGCAAAGTAGAGCGCGCCCAAGAAAACGCCAGCCAGCGTAACCAGAATCGGGTGAACAATATAGGTGATTTCTTCCATGCGGACGTCCGCGGCTACAATCGACTTTGTGTGGCAACAATGGGCAAGCTATTACACTTGCCCATTTATGTTCTTTTGCTTGGCTTTGGCTTGGCTGCTGGCGGCTTATTCGTCGCCGAAAAGGAAATTGTATTCCTGCAACAGCTCGGTCAACTCGGCATTGGTCTCGTCAATCATCGCATCCAAATCGCCGCCATTGAGCATGTACTCTTCGACGAGGCCATTGTAGTAGGGGCGGCTCTGTTGGAAGGTGCCATAAGTGGAGCCGCGGGTCGCGTTATTCACGGTGGAGTTGCCCAACTGCGTACTGGCTGTCAAGAAGTTCGGGAAAGCCCCGTACCAGTCGTCCGCTTCGATGTCTACCCGCATGCCGCTGGGGATGTGCCATAGGATTTCATTGCCCGGTTCCAGGTTCTTCAGCAATTCGATAGAGCTATTGCGCACGGGCACATAACCGGATGCGGTGTGCCAACTGGCGCTGTTTTCTGTGTTGCTGAAGAATAGCAGGAAAGCCATCGCCGCTTCTTCGACCTCTGGCGCGAGCCCATTGCTGATCCACATAGTCGCGCCGCCAAGGATATTGCCGACCCAGCCGCTGGGCGCTTCATCATTGTGTGCCATGCCAGTCGTTGCCAAGGTGAAGCCGGTTTCGGCAGCGCCTTCGCTAACAGCCCGAGCCGCGGCCGAACTGCTCATGAGGATAGCGGCTTTGCCGGAAATGAAGTTCTGGGTAGGCGGTCCCCACTGGTCCTGACCTTCAAAGATGAAGTAGTCGTTGACATAGAGCTCGCGGTAGAACTCGGCAATGGCGCGGTAAGCGTCGGTATCAAGGTTGAACTCGGTAGCGCGCCCGGCGCGGCCGTTTTCATTATTCACCATGTACTCGTTCTGCTGCGCCAGCCACTGTTCAATAAACCAGCCGGAGAAGGGCCAGGACGCGCAGGCGGAAAGCTCGCCAGCATCAACCATCGGCTGCAAAGCAACGCAGGCGTCCAAAATTTCCGACCAAGTCTGCGGCAATTCCATGATGCCCGCTTGCTCTAGCATTTCTACGTTGTAATACATGATTGGAGTCGATGTATTCCAAGCCACCGATGCCCAGACGCCATCTACCGTATAGTAGTTGGAGATGACTGGGATGATGTCGTCGAAGTCGACCGGATGCCCCAGAATTTCATCGCGTCCGGCGATGATATCTTCGGCGAAGGAGAACCATTTGGAATCCACGGCGAATTGCAGCGCGGCATCAAAGAGCTGGACAATTTCTGGATAGTCGCCGTCCTCGCGCCCCAGCGTATAGTTATTTACGATAGTGTCGTAGTCGACGACTGAAACCATTGTAACATTGATATCGTCATGGAGCGCATTAAAGCGCTCGGCGGTATCCACTGCCCAATCGTAGCGATGGTCACTGAATGCCACCCAAGCCTCAAGCTCAATAGCATCTTGAGCCAGCGCCGGCGAGAACGCGCCCACAGCCAGGGCTAGCATGAGAAATGTCAATATAAGTTGACGAAGCTTCATTTCAATTTCCTCCGAATTTTGTTTACGAACATTTTAGTGTATCGCAGTTAGCCTGCAAAGTCAAATCAGCGAGCCGCCGCGCCAGGGCAATCGCTTCAAATAACATTCACCACGTAGACACCGAGAGTTGCGTAGGGCGCGTGGACACAGCCCTTCGACACAGCCCTGCGACAATGACCGCCAACACCGAGATTTATCCGTAAATATGCCAAAAAAGGACGTAATGTCGGGGCGATTTTGCACCCATTTCATGGGCGAGCCAAGGCTCGCCCCTACAATTCATCAGTTTGATGTTAAATTCGACAGTTATGGATTTTGAAGCGATTGCCCTGGCCGCCGCGCCGCGCCCAATACCTCAGCATCTAAGCCGCGGCGAAATGCACTTCAAAAACCTGGGACCACTTCTTGCCCGTGAGGTAAAAGGTCCCGCTTGCAGGGTTCCAGGCGATGCCATTGAGCACGCTGCCGTGTTCAAGTTGGGCTTTTTCGCTTTCACTAAGTAAAGCGGAAGCGTCAATAAGCGCCACGATTTCGCCGGAAAACTTGTCGATTTGAAAGATATAGTCGGTATTCCAGGCGTTAGCGTAAACATAGTCGCCGACGCACTCCAGCTCGTTCAGCAGCTGCGGCGGGACAAGCTGCCCCTCCAATGTTACCGCGCCACGAAAAATTAGCTCGAAGGTTTCGGCATCGCGCAAGGATAGATAAGACGATCCATCGCTCATAAACAGATAGCGGCCGTCGTAGCACAAGCCCCAGCCCTCGCCTGCATAAATAAATGTATCGAGCAATTCAAAGCTGTAGAAATCGTATACAAATGCCAGCCCGGCTTGCCAGGTCAACTGAATGAGCCGGTCGCCGACGCGCGCCAAACCTTCGGCGAAATACTCATCCGCCAGCGCGACCGTTTCCAGCGGGTTGCCGGTCTCAATAGCCACCCGCCGCAGCGTTGAGTGCCCGCGCAAACCCGTCGATTCGTAGAAATAACCGTCGTCCCAGTGCAATCCCTGGGTAAAGGCATCCGCGTCATGCGGGTAAACCCGGATGACCTCGGGGACTAAGATGGGCAAGTTGGGACTTTGCGCGGACGCGGAAAACGCTAAGACGGCGAATATGATAGCTAGCATTAATTGTTGTCGGCGCATGGGCGCATCTCCCTGGTATATGCAGGTATATGACTGAATTTGCAGGCTCGCCTATGCTAACAGGCGGCGCGGATTGTCCGCTAGGCTTGCTTTGAAAAGTACGGATGCGAGGTCAAATGGCGATGCTCCGTAGCAAATGCGGCAATAGCAAATGCGGCAATAATGCGATTAGGGGCGCGGCACTTTGGTTATTTTTTACAGAAAATCACAAGCAAATTCGATTAGTTTCGCTGTGGATGTTGTAAGAAATGTCCAATAAAATGGCATTTGATAACATTTATAGGACTCTAGCAGAAGGATGAATGGAAATGGCAAGGTATGTTCCCCCCGCTTCCGCAAAGGAATCGCCCGGCTCCCTGTTGGCATGGGCGCAGGAGAACGACATCGTTGAGATTGATATGCGCTTCGTCGATATTCGCGGCGTCCCGCAGCATTTCAGCATGCCGATACAATCAGTCGATGAGGGTGCCTTTGAAGACGGCTTTGGATTTGACGGCTCGAGCATCCAGGGTTTCCAGGCGATTAACGAATCGGACATGATCCTGCTGGCGGACCTGTCTACGGCTTATGTCGATCCCTTTTTCGGTTACAAGACGCTGGCGCTCTATTGCGACGCGCACGACCCAATCAGCCGCGAGCCTTACGCGCTGGATGCGCGCGGCGTGGCGAAGCGCGCCGAAGCCTATCTAGACAGCTCGGACCTGGCTGATATCGCCTATTTTGGTCCGGAAGCCGAGTTTTTCATGTTTGACAATGTGCAGTACAGCACGTCGGAAAACAGCAGTTTCTATCGCGTCGATTCCTTCGAAGGCGACTGGAACAGCGGCAACGACGACCCGGCGCAGGGTCACATGAATCGCATCAAGATGGGCTATTTCCCGCTGTCGCCGCTGGACAAAACGCAAGATGTGCGCGCGGAAATGGTGCAGACGATGCTTGATGTCGGCATGGAGGTCGAGGTGCATCACCACGAGGTGGGCGGCGCGGGCCAAGCCGAGATTGACCTGAAGTACGCGCCACTCTTGCAGATGGCGGATACGATGGTGACCTTCAAGTACATCGTCAAGAATGTCGCCATGGCTAATGGCTTGCACGCGACCTTTATGCCCAAGCCGCTTTTTGAAGAAAACGGCTCTGGCATGCACGTGCATCAGTCGCTTTGGAAGGACGGCATTCCGCTATTTGGCGGCGATATGTACGCCGGCTTGAGCCAGATGGCGCTTTGGTACATAGGCGGTTTAATCAAGCACGCGCCCGCCTGCGCCGCTTTCACCAACCCGATCACCAACAGCTATCGGCGTTTGGTGCCCGGTTACGAAGCGCCGGTCAATTTGATTTATTCGGCGCGCAATCGCTCGGCTGGCATTCGCATCCCCATGTACAGCAACAATCCCAAAGCCAAGCGCGTCGAGGCGCGTTGGCCAGACCCAGCCGCTAACCCCTACCTGGCGATGCCAGCGCTCTTGATGGCGGGCATCGACGGCATCAAGAACCAAATTGACCCCGGCGAATCGGCGGAAGTTGACCTATACGAAGGCGACCACGAAACGCCAGTCATGCCTGGCACCTTGGGCGAAGCACTGCGGGCGCTTGAAGCGGATCACGATTTCTTGCTAGAAGGCGGCGTCTTCAACGAAGCTTATATCGAGAACTACATCGCCTACAAGCAGGTCGAAGATCAGGACGCGGTTGCCATGCGCCCGCATCCCTTCGAGTTCGAGCTCTACTTCAGCATTTAGTCGGCTGATGGATTTTCTATGTCCAGGCTAGCCAGCCGCAAAGCTTGATTCAGGCATTAGGGCGACCAGATTGGTCGCCCTTTTTATTTCCACTTCCTGCTAAGGCATAGCAGCTGGGCGCGGCTTAACCCTCGAGCTGCTCAAGCGCCTCCGCGATCGGCCGCCAGCCGCCCCACTTGCTCACCCGTTCGCGCGCCTCGGCCGCAGACATCGGACTTAGCTCATCATCCGTCTCGACGCCAAAGGCTATCAAGACGCGCAGCCAGTTCGTGCCCGCGCGGCCAGCAGCGACATTCTCATCGTAATAGTCGCGCACAGTTTGGATGAGGCTGTCCGGCACGGTATAGCTTGGCTGTGGCAGGGGCGTATTTGTCGGTGGTGGCACGGGTGTATTCGTCGGTGGTGGCAGGGGCGTATTTGTCGGCTGTGGCAGGGGCGTATTTGTCGGTGGCGGCACCGGCGTATTCGTCGGCGGTGGCAGGGGCGTATTCGTCGGTGGCGGCACCGGCGTGTTCGTTGGTGGTGGCAGGGGCGTATTCGTCGGTGGCGGCACCGGCGTGTTCGTTGGTGGTGGCAGGGGCGTATTCGTCGGTGGCGGTGGCGGCGGCGCTGTGCCTTCAATCTGCGTCAAGGCATTGACCACCGGCTGCCAGCGTCCGCCCCAGCCGCGATCGACGTAAGTCTGCGCCTCGGACGCGGTCATGGGATTGTTGTGGCTGCCATGTCCCAATGCCGCCAGGGCCCGCGTCCAGCGCTCGACATGCGCCGCGCCGTGATGTGTCTCGGCTTGATAGGTCAGCAGCGTTTGAATGAGGCTGCTGAACTGATTGATTTGTGGCACCGCCGTATCCGTTGGAATCGGCGTATCCGTGGGCAAGGGCGTGTTCGTTGGCAATGGCGTATTCGTGGGCAAAGGTGTATTTGTCGGAATTGGCGTATTAGTCGGTGACGGCTGCGCTTCCAACTGTGCCAAGGCGTCGGCGACTGGCTGCCAGCGCGCGGCTTGATACTGCTGCGCGTAGCCCTGCGCCTCACTTGCGGTCATGGGATTGCTATGAGTGCCATGCCCCAGCGCCGCCAGTGCCCTCGTCCAGCGCTCGACATGCGCCGCGCCATGATGACTCTCGGCTTGATAGCCCAGCAAGGTTTGAATGAGGCTGCTGTAGGGATTGCTTGTTGGCACCGGCGTATCGCTCGGAATCGGTGTGTCGGATGGAACGGGACTGTCCGTTGACTGCGGCGGCGGCGGACCAGCCGGCGTATCCGTTGGAATGGGCGTATCTGTCGGTAATGGCGTATTCGTCGGCGCTATCGGCATAGCGAAATGCGCCGAGCCGCTGCGTACCCCGCCGCCGGTCAGGTTGGCTGTGAGCGTGGCTTGGTAAATCGCGCCGCCGGTCAAACCCGTCAGACGATAACTGGTTGCGTCCGCGCCCAGAGAATGGGAATCGGTCTGCAGGTCGCTGCCGGCATATTCCAGCACATAGCCGGTCGCGCCACTGACTGCGTTCCAGGACAGGGTTACTTCGCTTGAGCTGTGCGTCTGGGAGGCGATGTAAATGGGCGGCAAAGGCGTCGCGCTTGGCGTGCTGGTCGTGGTTGCTGTCGGCGTTGCTGTGTCCACCGCCAATTGTTGAGGTCTGCCGACCGATGTGTTGGTCGCGGTGGGACTGGGCGTATTCGTCGGTGTATCTGTCGGTTTGGGCGACAGGGTAAATTCCCACTCGCCGACGCGCTTGCCGCCGCCGGACAGGTTGGCAGTTACCCTCACCCAATAGGTGACGCCGAGCGTCAAGTCACGCCAGCCAACATTATACTGGGACTTGCCCGCATCATAAGTATAAGAGTTGCTGCCGCCATCGCTGCTGGTTAATTCCAGCAAGTAGTCGGTCGCGCCACTGACTGCGTCCCAATACACGGCTGCTTCCCCATAGTTGGGGCTAACGAGAGACAGAACGATAATGTGAAGGGTCGGGACGGGCGTCGCGCTTGGCGTGGTCGTATCTGTGGGCGCAGGCGTATTACTTGGCGGGATGGGTGTGGCTGTCGGCGGAATCGGAGTCGCCGTTGGCTGTTGCGCTTCTGCTTGCTGCGCGTCTGCTTGCTGCGCAGGCGCATTCGCCAAGGTGCGCGCTTGACCCGTCGCCGTGACCCGCTTGCCGCTGCCCCGCAGAAATACCGTGACCTTGAAGTCATAGACGGTATTGGCATTGAGCCCGCCGAATTCATGCGAAGTCCGCGAGCTTTCGTTGGTGCGAATGATCTCAAATCCGCTATCACGTCCACTGCTGCTGCTGATATCGACCATGTAGATTTGCGCTTTATTGCCCAAATCGCTCCACTCGACCGTGATGCTGTCATCGGAGATTTTCGGGAAGATCATCGCCAGCGTGCCGTCGGTGGGCAGTGTTGGCACGGCTGTTGGCACGGGCGTGTCGGTTGGCACGGGAGTAGCCGTCGGAACAGGCGTATTTGTAGGCAGTGGGGTATTCGTCGGCGTAGGCGTGTTACTTGGCGTTGGCGTATCGGACGGCGTCGGCGTGATGGTCGGCGTCGGCGTGATGGTCGGCGTTGGCGTCGGTGTATACGTTGCCAAGCTTGTATGCAGAACAATTTTATTCGACTCAATACTGAAGATGATGGCTTCGCTGCGCGACAAGGGGTTATCGCAGGTGTTCCAGCGGCAATGTCTATCCGAAACTTCTACCCAGAAGGTGTATTTCGTATTCGCTTTGATCGGATTGACTAATTCATAACCGTCTGCTAACCGCCGCCGCGCATAGCCGCCGGCGGCATTTTTGAAAACAGAAAAATGATACTTATGCAATCCAACCCGTTCTGATTGCACATCTTCCGCAAAATTGTTCCAGGCAATTCTGACAATGTGCGGGGGATTCTGATTCCAATAATGCGTAACCCGAACATTGGCGTCAACGATCGGAATGGGCGTGGGCGTGGGTGTGCTGCTTGGGGTGGGCGTAATGCTTGGGGTGGGCGTAATGCTTGGGGTCGGCGTAATGCTTGGGGTCGGTGTGATGCTTGGTGTGGACGTCGCGGTGTTGGTCGGGGTCGGCGTGTTGGTCGAGGTATGCGTCGCTGTCGGTGTGGGCGTTGGTGTGGGTATAGTAGCATCAAAGCTGACGGTTTTCGACTTCTTGGGATATGGCGAGTTCGGTCCCGGATACCAAGTTACAGTGAATTCATAATTGTCAGCAAAGAGAATCCCCAGATCTTCGTATTCCGTATCGTAAATTGGATAGGAAGAAGTTGCCGGGTAATGCTTGGCGGCTGTGGGGTCGGCAAAACCAGAGGCATTGGCAGTAACCTTGTAGTAGCCAGTGTGGCTTGGTCCATCCCAATCCAAGTCGAAATAATCGTATGAGTTGCTTTTACCAGTATATGAGACCGTCAGGAAGGTCAAAGGCTCGGTTTCCGGTATCGGCGTTGGTAGCGCCCCTTGGCTGCTCGCGCTCACATAAATGATGCGCTCTTGCCAATAATGCACCCAGTAATACGGGAAACTCGTCGACGCTTGATAAGGCTGGATTTGAACCTTGTAAGTGCGATTCGGCTCTAGCCCGGTAAGGGTATATTGCGTTGCGCCGGTATTGAGTCTCGCTATATTGGGAGTCGTTATGATCCGGTAGCCATCAAAGCCTCGCAGCGGCGTCCAGTCCAAGGTGACGCTGTTGCTGGTCACAGCGGATACCCATATTTCCATGCCGGGCAAGACGGGTTTGGGCGTCGCAGTATTGGTCGGCGTTGCTGTGTCAACCGCCGCGCGCTGAGGTCTGCCGACCGATGTGCTAATCGCTGTGGGCGTCGGCGTGCTGGTGGGCGTTGCTGTGTCAACCGCCGCGCGCTGAGGGCGACCGACTGATGTGCTAATCGCTGTGGGCGTTGGGCTTGCGGAAGGGTTCGGATGCGGATCGGTGCGGAAGACATCCGTATTGGTCCGCAATATCGCCTGTCCGCAAGGGTTGCAGTCTTTATCATTCACCTCAATCCAGGCTCGGTATTCGCTGTCTGCTTCCAAGCCGGAGACAACGAGCTCGGGCGCGCTCGTTACGCTCTCAGGGAGGATCGTCTTTTCTATGGTCTGCCCGCCCGCCGTCGGCTCCAGGAAGAGATAATAAGCGTGCCTGCTGCTGTATTCTGGATCAACGAGTTGCCACCATAAGACTGTGACGGAGTTATGCGTGGGGAAGCGCGCGCCTAAGCTGCCCCTAATCAGCGGTACCGGATTAGGCGTGGGCGAGGGACCTGGTGTTATCGTGGGGGTGGGACTGGCATTTGGATCGACTGGGGTACGAATGGTAATCGTATTGCTGCGGCCTAAAGGACTGCCAAGGCAGCTATTCTGCCGGCATCGCATATCCACAACTTCCACCCATATTTCATGCGCGGTGTCCGGCTTGGCAGTATAGGTATAGGCATGTGTCTCGCCGCCAAGTGTTGCGCGGTGATTCCAGCCGTTGCTGCGGATGAAGAGGTGATACCTTGGGCTGAGGTCTGTTTGCACTTTCGCAATGATATTGTCCCAAGTTATTGAGAGCGAGTTATATCCGCTTGCCGTAACGCGGATATTGCCGGTTGGCAAGGGTGTATCCGTCGCTGTCGGCGTTGCTGTGTCCACTGCCGCGCGCTGAGGTCTGCCGACCGATGTGTTGGCCGGCGTGCTGGTCGCTGTCGGCGTCGGGCTGTCCACTGGCTGAGCGGTTTGCTGGCTGCTTGGCAATGGGAGCGTGCGGAAGCTGGGTCCCAGCAAAAAGTCAGCGTGCACCAGATATATTCCGCTCTCGCACTTTTTATGAATAGCGACTTCATAGTTCTTATCCGGCTGCAAGCCATATAGGGTTTCATTCAAGTAGCCATCACCTGCAGCGTGGAATATCCAGTTGACAAGAATTTGGTATGAGGGATAAATGCTGCTTGCGTTCTTGCAGCCGGTATCGTTCCAAGTGATTTGCGCGGTGTTATGGGTGATGTTGCTGATGCGAATGTTGGAGAGCGACCCGTCGCTTGCTGGTGGATCGGCAGTGCGGAAGATGGCTTTTACGCTGCCGTAGACCACATCCTTCGGGTCTGTCTTAAAATCCGACTGCACCGTAAACGTTACAGAATACTCGGTGCCGGGCTTTAGATTTTGTTCACGAACAGAGTTAGAAGTCCGAGAGTATCTGTTGTAACCAACGGCTTCGTGGCTGCCATCCGTCGCTTGTATGGGGCTGATTTGCACCAGCGGGGTCGCGTCTATGTCTTTGAAATGGTCGCGGAAAAGTTGCCAATTCAATGTGACAGCATTCCATGTGATGTTTGAAATGCGGATTTTGTAATTGTCCGGGTATGAACTGAGCGTGTTGCCTAAGACGGGCGTCGCGGTTGGGGTGGGCTGCTGCGCCTGCGCCAGCGTCAGCCCGCCGCCCAGCGCCATGAACAGCAGAATAATGAGCAGAAGCGGCATAACATTAAGAAGAAAATGACTTCTAGGATAATTTCTACAATTTCTATTGAGCAGAGGCTGGCAGGTATTCATCGACAATCCCTCCTTGCAATGCCTTAGCGAAAATATTTTCCGAATTATAATTCATTTTCGAGTTCTTGTCAAAATAACTGGCAAGCCTGTGGCAAGCCTGCACAGAGCAAGCAAGCCGATGCGGGCGCGCGCTTAGCGTTTCGGAATCGCTTCCTGGCTAAATGGCGAGCCCGCCCAGTCGCTATCAATGAAGCCCGGGACGGCGCGACCGCCGATGGTGTTCCAGGGCATTGCCCGTTCTTTCATCCAGTCGATTTTGGCGGCATAGGCGCTGCCGATGCGCTCCAGCAATTCGATTTCTTCGCGCGCGCTGCTAGCCAGCCCCAGCGCCGCCGGCTCGATATCGCCGCAGTCGATATCCAGGTTGTGCTCGACATTTTGTCGGCTGAGCAGCGGATTATAGCGGCGGAAGTCCATCTGGCTGTAAATGGCGCGCGCCATGAAGACTTGCTGCAGCGCGGCGTCATCCATACCCTCGAATATCAGGTATTCAATCCAGGTTTTCAACCAGAATCCCTTGCCCGCGCCCGCGGCCTTTTCATTAGAAATATAGCCGTTGCCGAGCGACAAGTGCATGACGTTTTCCGCTTTCATGCCCAGGTAGGCGACCGCCTCTATGGATACCGCCAGGCAGGGATTGCCATAGCTGCCGACGCCGCCGTCGACCAGATTGCCCAGCACCGGCGGGAAGAATAGCGGCGCGGCTGTGCTGGCGGCGACCGCGCCCGCCAGGGACCAATCAGCGAACATAGGCGCGCCCGGTCCCTTGTTGATGATGTAATAGGTATTGCTGGTGCGCATATCCTTTGTCGTCAGCAAAATCGCCGGGCTGTCGATATCGCCGACGCGCTTGCCGGCGGCATAAGCTCCCAGCGCGTCGATGAAAGGCTTGTAGCTGTACAGATGCCGCATGCCGCTGAGTAGAAAGCGCAGCCCGCGCCAGCGATTGGCTTTGCGGAAGGCGCGCGGCAGCAGGTCTTTATACACTTCGTCCATCATCTCGCGCGCGCTGATGCCCAAGCCCAAGCCGGCGCAGATGAGCGCGCCCGTGCTGGTCCCACCGACCAGCTTGAACAAGTCGTAAGCGGGTTTGCCGGTCTGTTCCTCTAGCCAGCAAAGCATCGCCAAGGCGACGATGCCGCGCATGCCGCCGCCGTCGATAGACAGAATCAGGTCTTTTTGATATGGATTGAATAAGAACTTGTAGCGTGGCGGCTCTGCCATATTATTGCGCGCCGGGAATCTATGACCGGGTTCTCGATAAGTTAAGCACGACAAATCAATATGGGCAAGCGACAAGCGCAGCGGGCAGCGAGCAATGGCATCCGCAACAGAGCAATCTGACTATGTGGCTTTGCGCTTGATTGCGCGCGTAGGCAATTGCCCAGAGATAGGCAAAACGAAGGCTTGCCAAAGAACTTTGCCTTGGCTATACTTTCATTAACTGCGGGTATAGTTCAGCGGTAGAACATTTCCTTGCCAAGGAAAAGGTCACGGGTTCGAATCCCGTTACCCGCTTCGCAAAAAACCAATGATTCGGCATTGGTTTTTATTTTGCGGCAATTTTTTGTTGCCGTTAATCGTTCTGGTAAGATGCGCGCCGCTAAGCCTGTCCGCCTAAATGGGACATTATGCGCAAGCAAAGGCGCAAGACATTCGCAACATATTTGCGAAGGAGAGAATCGCTTTGACAACAGCCACAAGAACGTTCGAATTCCAGGAAGACGCGCAGTTGGTCATTGACGTGCTCAGCGAAAAAGAGCAAGTTCAATTGGACTTTTCGGCTGAATCCATTTCCTGGCTGGACAATTACATTGACGAGCACCGCGCCGAACTGGATGATGGCGACAAACTGCTGCTCCAGGAGAAATTTGGTGCCTTCCTAGGCGAATCCATCCGCCGCAATTTTGGTGGACGCTGGGTCCGCGGTGGCGACGATAACTGGATGATCGCATTTGGCGAGACCGATAAGGCGTCGCCCTTCGAGTTGATCGCCCAGCATCTGGACCACCACACGGCTTTGACAAATGAATTCCAGCATATTCCCGATCATATTGGCTGGAATGCTGCGCAGAACTAGCCCGCGCCATATTGCGATGCCATTTCAATGCCATTACAATCTGCCTCATGCGTAGTTGTAGGCATTTGCCGCATATTCGCGCGCTGTGCCGGCAACGACCGCCAAGGCGATGCCCCTTTCCGCAGCGTTTTCTTTGACCGAGGCAATCTCGTTCTGGAGCCGCAGCAGCTCGCGGTCCTTGGGGTCGTAGGCTAGCCCCTCATTCACCAGCAGCTCGCATATCGAAGCTAAGAAGCGGTTCCTCATCATCAGGTTCACCAGCTCGCCTATCAAGCCCACGATGTCCGCGGCATTATCGCATTCATAAGCCATGTGCAGCGCCTGCCGATAGCGCGTCAAAGCCTCCGGCAGCCGCTCGGCTTGTATCAAAACTTCGCCAAGCAAGCGCAGTTGCTGGGTTTCTTCTTGCTTATCTTGAATCTCGCGCATGATATACAATGCCGAAGTATGGAAGTTGACCGCCTCGCTCCAGCGGCGCAATTTGACGTTGGTTTCTCCCAAGCCGCGCAAGACCATGCCTTCCATATCGCGCATGGATTGCTGTTTGAAGAGTTCGTTCGCGCCCTCCAAAATCTCGATTGCCAGCTTGGTGTCACCCGCGTCTAGCTGCCCCATGCCCAGCTTATACAAGACACGGGCTTCGTTTTGCTGGTCGTCGCGCTCCCGGGCGATGCGCAGCGCCAATTCATAATTCTCGATAGCCGTAACCGCTCCGCCCAAGACGCGGTGCGCATCGCCGAGCGTTATACGCAGGAACATCTCAGTTTCGCGATCGCCCAACTCCTGCGCGAGGTGCAAACCGCGCTGGATTTGCTCTAGCGCCGTGACGGCGGCTCCCGCGCGCACCATCAAGCCCGCCAGCATATCCAGCGCAGCTAGGATGCCCGCTTCATCCTTTTTGGCTTCGTGAATCGCCAGCGCCTCGTTGAAGGTGGCAATCGCTGCGTTTTCTTGCTTCTGCTCGATTTGCACCTTGCCAATCGCTTCCAGAATTTGCAAAACACGCGGGCTGTCTTCGTGCTGGCGCGCCAGCGGGAGCGCCCCGCGCAGCTTGACCTGTTCCAGTATCGACGGCGCGCTTGCGCTTTTCACAAGCAAGCCAGCCAGCGCGTCAAGCGCGTCGAGCACACCGTCCGTATCGCCGCTGGACTCGTAAATCTCCAGCAATTCTCCCAAAGTCGCGGCGACGTCGCTGTCGCGGTCCTGATTGACCTGCACCTTGGCAATGGCTTTGAGAATCTGCAGCTGCCTGTCGGTCTCGTTATTTTGGCGCGCAACATGCAGCGCAGTCCGCAGCTGGTCGATATTCACGGAGCGCAATTCTTCGTCGGCAATGTCAATAAAGGTCGAGTCGTTTGCGAGGGGCGTTTCGGCTAGCTGCGGCGCTTCATCGACCTCGTGTTTCAGCTCGGTTTCTCCATCAGCCATCAGGTCGGGCATCAGGCTTTCCGTTTCGTCGCCTTCGACTTCGTCGCCTTCGCCCCCGGGCAAATCGCCCACAAGTTTTAGCATGGGGTCGGCATCGGTTTCTTCGGAGTCGTGCCCAGTTGGCGCTTCCGCAGCGTCAAATTCAAGCGCTGTGCCATCGCGCAGCGATTCCAGCAGCGCCAGCTCATAAGCGTAACCCGCTTCGTCCACCAGACCGTCCACGCTGGACACAGCGTCAACGATGCGCTCCGCCAGCTCGCGGTCCTCATTATCCGCCGCCAAGGCAGCCGCAGCCACCAGGTTATCCATCTCGGTCATCATGCGAATTAGGGCATCAGGACCTGCGCTGTGGGCAGCCAGAAATTCGCTGACCGCTGTCATGACGCGCTCGCGCAGCTCCGCAACATGATCTGCGTCAGCCGAGCTGGAATTTACAAAGTCCCGCGCTAATGGGTGCATGCGGTAGCAGGTTTCATCGAGTCGCTGGAAGCGCTCGACCAAGAACAGGCGCGACAGAATCGTCATGGATTGATCGATTGCCGACACCGGCATATCACTTAGCAGGCGCAGGAATGATATTGAGGCTTCCCCGCGCGGCGTCGCGCTCAATTGCCGCAGCAAGCCTAGCAAGCGCGGGTTCAGCGCGTCCAAGCTGGCAGCCAAGACAGCGCTGACGGTATGATTATTGTGTTCGTCCAAGAGCCCTGTCAGCGCCGCCTGATAGTCTTGGGGCTTTTGGCGCGATATGATCATGCTGCGCGCCGCCAGCACAACAGGAAAGGCTTCATTATTGAGCTGCGCTACGATTGCGGAGGCGATGCTGTCGGCGTCGCTGTCTTGCATGCCCGCTTTTTGCTTGAAGAGCGTCAGCGCGGCGGTTGCGCTCAAGCTGCCGATGGCTTGGTTGCGCCAAAGGCCGCCAGCCAGAGCCTTCTCGTTGGTGACGACCAGCGCTAAATCCTGGGCGCAGTCCGCATAAAACTGGTTCAAAACCGTCTCGTCTAGCTTGCCGTCCAATACAATCAGCGGTTGATGCTGCCGCAGCAGGCCGGCAACTGCCGCGCGCTTACGCAAAGGGTTGGCCTCATTGCAGACATCCAGCGCGCCATAGGCGCGGCCAATGCGCGTGATCAATTCGACCAGGGGCGGCTCGGTGACCGGCAGCCAAAGAACAGTCTGCTCTGGCTGCTGCGCGTATACGTTGGCGATGGTGGCCGCGATGGTGGTCTTGCCGATGCCGGGCGCGCCGTGCAAGACCAATGGTTGGTTCTGTCGCAGGCGCAGCAGCAGCGCGCGCAACAGGTCGTCGCGGCCGATGGGCCTACCGAAGCGGCGCAAGGGCAATTCGCTAATTGTGGCGACGGCTGCTTCTAGGGGTCTTAGTTCAGCCATTTTCCCCCCAAGATAATGGTATCCACGTGCATAGAGTAAATCAAAGATAAGTATAGCATTGACAAAGAAAATAGGACAATTTGTGAGAATGGATAATTAAGGCAATCGTTGAAAAGCTTTTTTCAACACAGTGGGCGCAGCAGCTCGGCGGCAGCGAAAAGGACTCTGGACCGTCGCCACTATCCCGCCGCGGTCGCGCCGCATGGCAACAGCGGGACAATGGCTTGATTCCAGCGCGGACATATATTATTCTGGCTTTCGTATAGGGTGCGTGGCGCAATGGCAGCGCAGTTGGCTTTTAATCAATTGGTTGCAGGTTCGATTCCTGCCGCGCTCATTTATGCCTAAGTCTTGCCGGCTCACTTCCTGCTGACCGCTTACAGCTATCATGAGGGCTGGTTCAAGGTCGATTATTACAGGTAGCGGGGCTGGATCAGAGCCGATTATGTACAAGCGCAGGGCGACTGCGGCTTCAATTAGCCCGGCGTCCAAGGCCGCGGCGCGATGCCCGCGACATCTGTCTTGACATCAATGACAACCGGGCGATCGGCGGCGAAGGCGCGTTCCAGCGCAGTCCCGATCGCCTTGGGTTCGCTAACCGTGATGCCTAGGCAGCCCATTGACTCGGCAATGCCGGCGAAATCGGCGTCATCGAAAAGCCACAGCTCGTCCGAGCCGGTCGTCTTGCCACCATAGATCGCTTCGACGCCATCGCGCTCCTGATTGAGCGAATGGTTGTTGTTCACCACAATCACGGGATGGATGCCGCAGCGCGCGGCTGTCTCCAATTCCGCCAGATGATACCAGATGCCGGCATCGCCAGTAAAGCAGAGTACCGGGCGCTCGGGCGCGGCGCATTTTGCGCCGATTGCAGCAGGCAAGCCCCAGCCCAGCGAGCCCGAACAGCGGATGTAAGACTGCTCGGCATGGCGCAGGTCCAGCATGGTGCCGGTCCATACGCCAGAGTGCCCGGTATCGGAGACAAGAATTGCGTCGGCTGGCAGGTGCTCGCTCAACTCCTTGCAGAGCCGTTCGGGGCGCATCGGCACAGCATCCGCGTGGTAGCGCGCGCCGACCTCGTCCCACCAGGCGCTGACCCGCTCCTGCAGGCGATTTATCCAAGCAGTCCGCGCGGGATAGCTTTCCGCTGCCGCCAGCATCGCGCGCAAAGTTGCGCGGACGTCGCCATGCAAGCCTACTTGCGCTGGATAGTTGCGGCCAATCTCGGCGGGATTGATATCGAGCTGAATGACCGCGACACCGGGCGGCGGCACCGTGTAATTGTTGGTCAGCTGCCCACCGGTATGGCTGCCAATATAAAAGACCAGATCAGCCTCGCAGAGAATCTGATTGGCGCAGGCGCGCGAATAGGAACCAGGAAGGCCGACCGCCAGCGGGTGATCGGCTGGGAACATCGCTTTGGCGTTGAGCGCGGTGGCAACGGGAATCGAGAGTTTTTCCGCCAGTTCGATAAGTTCGGCGCGCGCGCCCGATGCCGTTACCCCGCCGCCGGCGACAATCACAGGCTGCCGCGCATGGTTTAGGCGGTCGAGCGCCTGGGCTATCGAATCTGCGTCAGCCCGCGGCCGAAATGGCGGCAGGCGCTTGAATTGTTCCTCGACAATGACTTCAAGGTCCGCTTCGATGTCGACCACCGCGCCGCCGTCAATGCCTTGCAAGTCCAAGTGCGCTGGCTGGGGCGTACCCGTTGTCGCCGCGCGAAAGGCTTGCCGCAGGTGATGCCCCAACTCCGTTGGCTGGGAGACGTAAGCGTTATATTTTGTAACAGCCGAAAATGGCACCATGTGGTCAACTTCTTGATAAGCGTGCCGCAGCTGATGCCCTTGCAACTCGCGCCCGGTGATGGCGACAACCGGCGAGCAGGACAGGAAAGCGTCTTGCAAGCCAGCCGCCAGGTTGACCGCGCCCACGGATTGCGCCATGCACAAGCTGGGCGCGCGCCGGACGCGGGCGTAGGCGTCCGCCATATATGCCGCCGCTTTTTCGCCACGCGCTTGCACCCGTTTGATGCCCAGCGCTTCCATCTCCATCAGCGCGCGCGGCGCGATATAAGGCACAAAAAACACCGCGTCAATACCGTAGCCGCGCACGGTCTGCGCGAGCAGTTTCGCGCCGGTCATCTGGGGCATATTTGTCGCTCCTATCAACCGCTTCTATACACATATAACAACAGATGTAACACGTTGCCATTACGCTGGAGCATAACGCCGAATCCGCGCAAGCGCCAATATGCAAATCCGCAGCATTTCTATAGCAAAAAATTTGACAGACGCGCAAAAGCTGTGTATACTCATTCTAGGTTAATCGGTTTAACAGTATATTTAGCAAGGGAATTGCAAAACAATACCACAAAGAAGCAACGGCTGGCAGATTAGTCGGCGAGGCATGATGATTATGATAAGCAGCGTTGCCGGGGCGAGGGGGTGTACACGACGCGACAAAAGATCGTTGAGGTCTAAGTTAATTTAAGGAGATAGTAATGTCCGAGCAAGAGAAATTACAAGACAAGCAACTAAGCCGGCGCGACATGCTGAAAATGTTGGGCGGCAGCGCCGCGGGCATGAGCCTGGCGAGGATCGCCGGGTTGGGCGGATCGGCCGCGGCTCTGCTGGGTGGCATGCCGGCCGGCGCGCAGAGCAAAGTGGAAATCTGGACCGGTTTTGGCCAGGGCCGGATGGCCGACGCCATGCAGGGCGCAATCGACAATTTCGCCATGGAGAACTCGGAATTCGCGCCTGAGCATATTATCGTGCCCTGGGGCGAGATCCATGATCGCGTCATCGCCGCTACCTCAGCCGGCTCGCCGCCGGATGCCTATCGTGGTTGGGCGTGGATCGTTGGCGACGCCGCCATCGGCGCCTTGACCAACCTGCAACCTTATGTCGACGCCGCGAATGTCGACTTGATGGACTTCTGGCCCGCCACGCTCAATCAAATGAAATACCAGGGCGATGTGCATGCCATGAGCATTTCAACTATCGTGCAGTTCATGTTTTACAACAAGGACCGCATGAGAGAGGGCGGCTTGGATCCCGAAAGCCCGCCGACAACCATCGCCGAGCTGGATGCGATGGGCGACGCCCTCAATGAAATCGGCGATGATGGCGAAATCCTGCGGCTTGGCTTTTCGCCGACATTGCCGGGCAATCAAGTCTGGGAATGGGGCGCGGCTTTCGGCAGTCAATACTGGGACGAGTCTGAGAGCAATATCGCCCTTGATGAAGAAGCGTGGATCGAGCTGCTGAACTGGTACAAGAGTTATGGCGACAAATTTGGCGTCGAAAACCTGGCCGGCTACGCCTCCACTTACGGCGGGAACGGCTTCGGGCGCAACTCGCCGCAAGGCATCTACTATACCGGTTTGATCAGCTTCTGGGTTATTGGCAGTTGGCTGTTTAACGACATGGGCGAATATGGACCGGATGTCGACTTTGGCGTCATTCCGATCCCGACCCTGGAGAGCGCCGACGATGCCACGCCGGGAACATCAATCGCCAATATGTACTTCGTGCCAGCCAATTGCGCCAATCCCGACGGCGGCTTCGCCTTCGCCAACTATATGAGTTCGTCGCCCTACGTGGCGATCAACAAGGCGCTGCCCGACAGCGTCATGCCATCGCGCCCGTCGCTGGCGAGTTTGCCAGAAGTCGCCGAAGAAGGCGCTTGGACGGTCCTGGCGCGTGACGAGATTCTGCCCAATACGCTGGAGCGTCCGAGCTTCCCCGGCAACGGCTTCCTGGGCAGCGCCTTGAATGAGGCGGTCGAAAATGTCATGTTCAACGACGCCGACCCAGCCACCGTGCTGGCCGATGCGATCGCGCGTTCACGGCGCGAGGTAGAACGCCTTCGGGGCTAGTTTTCACCCCCACCCCAAACCCGTTCGCCATCTCTATGGCGAACTTTCCCATAAAGAGGGAGGGGCTTTAACAGCTCTGTACGGGTCATAAAACTCCCCTTCCCTCATTTTGGGATGCTCGCCATAGAGATGACGAGGAGGGGCCGGGGTCACGTAGACATAGACCTACGGGATGGGGGCTTTTTTCAACAGAGTAGTTTCGGGGCAATATGTTCAAGCAAAAACTCGACCCTGCCAAGCAATCCAATAGCTGGCGCACGGACAATCTGCCGGCTTGGGGTTTGTTCTTTATCTTCCCTTGGATCATTGGCTTCATCGCCTTCACCGTCTATCCCTTTTTCGCCTCGCTCTACTACAGCTTCACCAACTTCAATATCATCAACTTAAGCCCGCGCTGGGTGGGCTTGGACAATTATGTCGAGCTCTTCACCGCCGACCCGCTTTTCTGGATTTCCATCGGCAATTCGATAAAATACGCCGCCTTGCTGCTGGTCTTTGCCACCATCTTTGACATCTTCATCGCCTATTTGCTGAGCCAGGACGTAAAGTTCTTGTCGATCTATCGCACGATTTTCTTCTTCCCGGTTTTGGTGCCGGTGGTGGCAGCCAGTTTGACCTGGATCTGGATTCTGAATCCGCGCTTCGGCTTGATGAACGGCTTGCTGGATTTGATTGGCATCAAGGGTCCTAATTGGCTGGCGTCGCCGAACACGGCGATGTATTCGCTGATATTCATTGCCGTTTGGGGCAGCGGCCGCCAGGTGATCGTATATCTCTCTGGTTTCAATGATATACCGCGGCAACTGTATGAAGCGGCCGACATTGACGGCGCTTCCGGCTTGCAGAAGTTTTGGCGCATCACGTTGCCGCTCTTGTCGCCGCAGATCTTTTTCAACGTGGTTACGCTCATCATCTTTTCCCTGCAATCATTCTCCGAAGTCTTCATTATGACGGGCGGCGGACCCGCCAACTCGACCCTGCTCTACGCCGTCAACCTGTACAATCGCGCCTTCCGCGATTACGCCATGGGCTACGCCTCGGCGCTGGCTTGGATTATGTTCTTATTGATTCTGGGATTGACCTTGGTCATCTTCAAGTTTTTGAGCGGAAAAGTCATCTATGAGCGCTAGGAACGGGTGTTAGAATGGCCGTCTTACAGCCTGCAGCGCACAGTCGTCGGGCGCTGACGCGGGAAGAGCGCGGCTATTTTCTGCGGCAGCGGCTGAAATCTGTCATCACCCATGCCGTTTTGATCGTCTTCGGCATCGCCTTCATGCTGCCCTTCGTCTGGATGATCAGCTCCTCGGTCAAGCCGAACATCGACATCTTTGAGATTCCAGTTCGCTTGATTCCCAAGTCGCTGCGCCTCGAGAATTATATCGACGCCACCAACGCCATCCCCTTCTGGCAATACTTGTGGAACTCGACCTATTACACCATCTTCGCCACTATCGGCGCGGTGCTATCCAATACTTTCATCGCTTATGGCTTCGCGCGCGTTCGCTGGCGTGGGCGCAATGTGCTTTTCATTATCGTCATCGCCACCATGATGCTGCCATTCCAAGTACGTATGATCCCACTCTATATCTTGTTTGCCAGGATCGGCTGGCTGAATAGCTTCCTGCCGCTGATCGTGCCCAATTTCTTCGGCAACGCCTTCTATATTTTTCTCATGCGTCAATTCATGATGACCCTGCCGAAAGAGTTGGATGACGCCGCGCGCATCGACGGCGCCAGCGAATGGGGCATCTTCTGGCGCATCGCGGTGCCGCTGTCCAAACCGGCCATCCTGACTGTCGCCATCTTCGAGATTATCCACACCTGGCACGACTTCATCGGTCCCTTGGTTTATTTGCGTCATCCGACCAAATACACGCTGTCCATCGGCTTGCGGCTCTACTTCACTCAATACGGCGCTGAATGGGGGCTGCTGATGGCGGCAGCGGCCATGTTTACGATTCCTATGGTGATCTTCTTCTTCCTCGCCCAGCGATCCTTCATCGAAGGCATCACCCTCACCGGGCTCAAAGGCTAGCCGCATGGCTCGAGTGCTGCATCAGCCGCAGACGCGAGGCGCAATCAAAGCGGGCATAGATACGCTGGCGGGCGCGGTCATCCCCACCCTGGGACCGCTCACGGGAGCGGTTGCCCTGGACGACGCCACCCGCAAGGGTTCGCCCGAATTGCTTGATGATGGCGGGCTTATCGCCCGGCGCATCTTGCAATTGCCGCAGCGCAGCGCCGATATCGGTGCCATGCTGCTGCGCGAGACGCTTTGGGAACAGCGCGCGCACTGCGGCGATGGCGCAGCCACAACCGCGGTGCTCTATCAAAGCGTTTTCAAGGCCGGCAGCCGCTTCATCAGCGCGGGCGGCGACGCCATGCGCCTGCGCCAGCATTTGGAAGCGGGAATCAAGATAATGCTGGCGGACCTGCAAGAACAAGCGCATGAGATTTCTTCGCCGCAAGACATCAAGCGCCTGGCGCAATCCGTCAGCGGCGACCGCGAAATCGCCCGCGCCATGGCGGATATCTTCGACGTGCTGAGCCCGCATAGCCCAATCGAACTGCGCGATGGCGGGCGCGAACTGCGGCATGAATTCTTCCTAGGCTCTTATTGGGAAAGTAAAGTTCCCTCGGATATCGTTTTCGAAGGCGTCGCCGGCAAGCGCGTCGAGCTCAAGAATACAGCCTGGCTAATCAGCGATTTCGAATTGGACGATTTGAGCGCGCTGGTCGCGCTGGTTACCGAAGTATACGCGGCCGGCTATGAGGCGCTGGCGATCGTCGCCAAGTCATTCTCGGCGCAAATCATCGCCGCCCAAGGCGCCAACAGCCGTATGCAAGATTTTCAACTTGTCTATATCGAGCCTGATGGTTTGGTCGACGAGCAGGAAGCCGCGCTCGAAGACTTGGCGCTGATAACCAGGGGCAAAGTTCTGCGCAGGCTTACTGGGCACAGCCCCAAGGCAATCAGCCGCGACATGCTCGGCACATCGGAACTAGCATGGCTCGATCGCAATCGCTTCGGCATCATCGCTGGCTGCGCCGACGAAGGCGCGCTGCGAAACGAGATTGAGGCGCTGGAAAGGCGCTACGAGCGAAGCGACGATGCGCGCCAGCAAGCTGTGCTGCGGCAGCGCATCGGGCGGCTGCGTGGTGGCGCGGCTGTCATCTATGCGCCCGGCAGCAGCGAAAGTGAGATGCGCTACCAGAAAGACTTGATCGAGCGAACAATCGCGGCGACTCGCTCGGCTTTGCTGGAGGGCGTCCTGCCCGGTGGTGGCAGCGCGCTGCTGGCTTGCATCAAGCGCTTGCGCGAAACTTTTGGCGCGAGCGACGACCCGCAAGCGCGGGCGGCTGGGCAAATCCTGACGCAAGCGGCGGCAGCCCCATGCCGGCAGTTGCTTATTAATGCCGGGCACGAAGCGCCGGGCATCGTCATCGACAAGCTCTTAACTGGCTCGAACGGCGCTAGCTATGACCTGCGCACCGAGAATTATACCGATGCGACCGCAGCGAGTTTGATCGATTCGGCGGCGGCGGTCATGGCGGCGGCGCGCCACGGTATTGGCGGGGCGGCACTGGCATTAACGGTAGATACGATTGTCCATCGGGCGAATCCGCCGCTGGCGATTGAGCCCGGCGGTTTGTCATCGTCGGCGGATATCGGCAATATCGAACTGAGATAGCGCTTTGCAAAACCCTTGAGGAGAGGTTATAGAAATGAGCTGGCAACCCAACGCGGAACAAAAACGAAATTATGAAGAACGTGGCTATTTCACGGTCGAGAATGTCGTTTCCAAGCAAACAGCGGCAGAAATGCTGGGGGTTATCAAGAACGCGATTCTTAGGCCGGAGCCGGGCGATATGCGCGCCGACGCCGACCCAATGGACCCCATGTTTGATGACAGCCCCGCAGCGCGCGCCGTCAGATTCCGCAAACTCAGCAAATTTAATCAGCGGAATCCGCTCATCTGGCATAACGCGCATTGTGGCGAAGCAGTTCTGAATATCGCCCGCTATTTTTTGGGCGACGATATCCTGCTGAAATACGATAGCTGCTTCCTCAAACCGGCGCGTTCTGGCAGCGCCACGCCCTGGCACCAAGACAACGGTCTCTGGCGCGATGGCGATACGAAGCCTTTTAACTTTTGGATGGCGCTGGACCCTGCGAACATCGAAAACGGCTGCCTGCAAATGATACCCGGCAGCTACAAAACCGAGATCGTCCCTCACGTCTTGTACGAGGACAGCATCCACGGCGAGCTGCCAAAAGAACGCGTCGCGGAGATGATTGACACTTATGGCGTCGAGCATATCGAGTTGGAGCCGGGCAGCATCATCGTCTGGCACAGCAACGCCTGGCATTACAGCCCGCCCAACGCCAGCGACAAGGGACGCATCGCCATCGCCGGCGTATTCAGCAGTCCCGATATTGTGGAAAATGGGCGCAGCGGCGATGTCGGGTATAAGTGGCTGATGAAAGACGGCCTGGTCATGCCCGACTTCCCCGCCAAAGAATATACCATGAAAAGGAAGATTTTCGGGCGGGCTGAGCCTTGGAAGAAAATCAGTTAGGCAGCGCGCCGACCAAGGCTGCGGTCGAATCGCGCAGGACCAGCTGTGATGGCATGATGATGCGCCGAATAGACGCTTCTGGCGCGGTAATGCGCCGCAGCATCAACTGAGCGGCGTTTTCGCCCAATCCGCGCGGATCGGCAGAAACAGTTGTCAGGCTAGGATGCCAAAGCGACGCTTCGGGCACATCGTCGAAGCCGATGACAGCAAAATCCTCGCCCGCTTCCATGCCAGCTGCGCGCAAGCCAAGCATCACGCCAAATGCGATTACATCGCTATAGCAATATGCCGCGGCTGGCGGCGCTGGCATGTTTATAAGCCGCTGTACCGCGTCATAACCCCCGCGGCGCGAAACCGGGCTGGAGATAACTAGCGCGGGATCAACGTCGATAGCATGCTTTATCAAGGTGTCGCGATAACTTCGCAGCCGAATTTGCCGGGTCGAAGTCGCTTCGAAGCCACCGACAAATGCAATACGCCGATGCCCCAGCGCAATCAGATGCTCTATCGCCCGCACGGTGCCCTTTTCATCATCCATGCCAACGCAGTCGGCTCCCAAATCGGGATAATATGGGCTTAGGAGCACAAAAGGACAATAGCGCATCCATTTCCGCAGCGCCTCGCAAGCGGTTCCCGCCGCTGGCGACAAGATCAAACCATCGACATCGCGCTCCAGCATCGTCTTTATCATGCGCGACTGTTTGCCAATATCATCGTTGGTCGTGCACAAAAGCAGGCTGTAGCCCTGCCCAGCCAGCTGCGCCTCGGCACCGGCCGTCAGCTCGGCATTAAAGGGATTTGAGACATCCTTGATAATCAAACCCACAGAATAGGAGCGCTGCGTGCGCAGGCTGGCGGCGCTCTGGTTATAGACGTAACCCAGCGCTTCCACCGCTTCTCGGATGCGCAGGCGCGTCGCTTCGGAGATGCGCTCGTGGTTGCGCAAGGCAAGCGAGGCGGTCGCCTTGGATACGCCGGCCGCGTCGGCAACATCCTGCAGCGTAATCTTTTGATTGCGCGGTCTGGGCTGCGACATGCTAGCGTCGAGACAATCGGGAAATAGCCATCGCCTTCAGTTTAGCATAATTCCATAACGCTTGGCACGGTCGGCAAGAGCCGCGACCGACTCTGTTGAAATACTCGATTTCCCCCACCCCAAACCCGTTCGCCATCTCTATGGCGAGGAGGGGCCGGGGTCACGTAGACATAGACCTACGGGATGGGGGTGTTTTTCAATAGAGCCGCGACCATTTGGCGTCTCTCATCCCAGGGCTATATCTGCTACAATGCGAACCTGCAAACACGGCTGCGCGAAAAAGGAAATAGACATGCAAAGGGACATGGAAAATCTGGCGGATATCGGCTTAATCGGCTTGGCGGTGATGGGACAAAACCTGGCATTGAACATAAACGATCACGGCTACCGCGTGGCTGTGTTCAATCGCACGACATCCAAAGTGACGCGCTTTATCGAAAACGAAGCCCGCGGCACAGCGGTAATCGCGACTTATACGCCCGAAGAATTTGTCAGCCGCATCAAACGTCCGCGCAAGATTATCTTGATGATCCAAGCGGGCGATGCCGTGGACAAATCCATCGCGCAGCTCGCGCCTTTGCTCGACGCCGGCGATATCATCATTGATGGCGGCAACTCCAACTTCAACGATACCATCCGCCGCACAGCCGAAGTCGAAGCGCAGGGTTTGTTCTATATCGGCGCAGGCATCAGCGGCGGCGAGGAAGGCGCGCGTTATGGTCCTTCGATTATGCCCGGCGGCTCGGTCGCGGCTTGGGGGGCGGTTAAGCCGATATTGCAAGCGGTCGCGGCCAAGGTAGCCGATGGCACGCCCTGCTGTGATTGGGTCGGCGAAGATGGTGCCGGGCACTTCGTCAAAATGGTACACAATGGCATCGAATACGGCGATATGCAGTTGATATGCGAAGCCTATCACTTGATGTCCGCCGTGCTGGGCATGCGCGAAGCCGAAATTAGCGATGTGTTTAAGCAATGGAACAAGGGCATCCTGGAATCGTTCCTGATTGAAATCACCGGCGACATCCTGGCTTTTCGTGATGATGACGGCGTGCCACTGCTGCGCAAGATACTTGATACAGCCAGCCAAAAGGGGACTGGCAAATGGACGGCGGTAACAGCGCTGGAAGAAGGCACCCCCCTGACTTTGATTGGCGAGGCGGTTTTCGCGCGTTTTCTTTCCGCCATCAAAGACCAGCGCGTGGCAGCCTCCAAAATGCTGAGCGGACCCAGTGTCAGCTTCGCCGGCGACAAAGCTGGCTTCATTCAAGATTTGGAAAAGGCGGTTTACGCAGCCAAAATCATCAGCTACGCGCAGGGCTACATGCTGATGCGCGACGCCGCGGGCGCGTACAGCTGGAACCTGAACTATGGCGGCGTGGCGCTGATGTGGCGCGAAGGCTGCATCATTCGCTCGGCATTTTTGGGCAAGATTCAAGAAGCCTACGCAGCCAATCCCGCTTTGGCAAACCTGCTATTGGACGATTATTTCCGCGCCGCTGTCATCGACGCGCAGTCAGCTTGGCGGCAAACGGTAACGCTTGGCATCAGACAGGGCATTCCCTTGCCGATAATGAGCGGCGCGCTGGCATTCTACGATGGCTACCGCTCGGCGCAATTGCCGGCGAACCTGCTGCAAGCGCAGCGCGATTACTTCGGCGCGCATACCTACGAACGGGTGGACCGCCCGCGCGGCGAGTATTATCACACCAACTGGACCGGGACCGGTGGCGATGTGACAGCTGGGAGTTATGACGCTTGAAATACATCCGGGCAAGAATATCGCGCTATACTTTTATGTAAGCTCCCCATCTCCCTCATAAACGGAGCTAATATGGCAAGTCAATCCACTCCCAACCGACTGTACTTTGGCGATTGCCTGGAAATCATGGCGGAGTACATGCCCGATGAATCCGTCGACCTGATATACCTAGACCCGCCTTTCAACTCCAAGCGCATTTACAATGCCTTCATCGGCGGCGCGCAGTGGGTCGCCTTTGACGATACCTGGCGCTGGTACGAGGCGATTGAGGACTTCCATGCCGTTGCCGGCGATGTATCGCTCGCGCCGACTATGGAAGGGCTGCGCAGAATCTTGGGCGAAGGTGGGGAACTCGCGTACTTGTCCTATATGGCGAACCGCTTGCGCGAATGCCGCCGTGTATTGAAGCCGACTGGCAGCATATATTTGCACTGCGACCCGACGATGAATTATCTGCTTAGAACGGTGATGAACGGCGTGTTTGGAGCGCGCAATTTCAAGAATGAGATAGTTTGGCATCGGTCCCGTGGCTTTAGGCGCAAAACCGCAAAACAATTCACCCAGAAAAACGATAGCTTACTGTTCTACGCAAAAAGCGAACATCAGCATGTGTTTAATACGCAATTCAAATCGCACAAGCCGGAATACATCCGTCGAATTAAATCAGACGAAGATGGCCGACTGTACCGCGACGACGTCAACCCAACTCGTGGCGGACGCCGAAGAATTTATCTTGATGAGACACAAGGCGATATCATTGACAATGTTTGGACTGATATTCCGCCGGTGAACCCCAATTCACGCGAGCGAATGGGATATCCGACGCAAAAACCTGTTGCGCTTTTAGAGCGCGTCATACAAGCCTCAAGCAATGCAAACGACGTCGTCTTTGACCCGTTCTGTGGCTGTGGCACGACCATTCACGCCGCCCAGAATCTCGGCAGGCGTTGGTTTGGCATTGATGTTTGCGTGCAAGCCTGCAAGGTCATTCAAAAGCGAATCGAGGGCCACTTCGACAGCTTGTGGGACGACATCGAGTTCGTTGGCATGCCCAAAACGATCGCGGACGCCAAGTCGCTAGCGGCTTACGATCCGTTCAAGTTTGAGCGCTGGGCGGCGTCGCTTGTTCCGGGCATGGAAGCCAACAAGAAGCAGCGCGGCGACAGAGGCATAGATGGCCGCGGACGAATGCCGGTTCGCAAAGGCAAATTCGTCGATGTGGTGTCGCAGGTCAAAGCGGGCAGATCGAACCCGAGCCAGGTGCAAGCGTTTAATGAAGCGCGGCGGCAAGCCGGTGCCGAGCTGGGCATATTCACCTGTTTTGAGGACAAAGTAACCAGGGGGATGCGCAATGCCGCGGTCAACGCGGGCAAATTCCAGGATAAATGGCCCGTGATTCAGATTTATACTATCGAAGACTTTTTCGCCGGGCGGCTGCCGCATCTGCCGATGGCAAACATCACGCTTCCCTAGTCGGTATCGTGGACCGAGCGGCGGCGCTGTCACTGCAAAATGATAGCCCGTCCTCTCAGCCTCCAGCCAACCGAGACCCGTCAACCAGCATGACATAGCCATCGTGCTGGCTGTCAATCGCCTCCCATTCCGCAAATGTCGGCTGGCACATCGACGCCAGCTCAAGCTCGTAACCTTGCAAGCGCTGGAAGTTCTCGATGAGTTTTTCCGCTCGCGGGATTTCTGAAGCATAAAATGGCAGCTCGGCTAAGCGCGGTTGACCCCAAATTTGAGCGAAAAGCCGAGAAATTGCGTCATTGTCCCAGAACGCAATGCGATTTTCACGCGCGAGTTCCGCCAGCACAGCGCGCTTCCCGCGCAGCCAGCGCTCAATAGCCAGGAATCTGTCAAAATATTCATCACTGACGGACTCGTGGAAATAGATTACTGGACTGTCGATCCAGCTGCGTACGAAGGCTTTGACATATTGAGCATGCTCTTGCACACACTTTGCAAGCCCAATCGTCGCATTGCTAGTGTCGTCTATATCCAAGTGTAGGCGAGCGGACATGGCGCAAACTTTCATAGCGAGGACTTGGTATTGAAAAGCCAGATCAGCATTGGCTTTCGTATTTTCGGCGTCCAAAAGCTCGTCTAAATCCCAAAGCAGTTGTTCACGCGCTTCCGTCAACGCGAATAATACCGGCACCGCCGCCCCAGCTTTGTAGGCTTCGTTGGTCGTGTTCACAATCGTCTCGGCGAGTGCCAGGGCGGCTAAGAGCTGAATCTCGCGATCGCGTTGGAATTCCTCCCCCACGCGGTCGTAAATGCGCTCCAGTTCCTCCTCGTGCGCGCGGATGCCTACAATGTGCTCAATCAGCGAGAAGCCGGCCATCGAGATGCCGAGAATCGGCGTCGCGCTAGCGAGCAATGAACCAAGCGCCCCTTCTTGACCGGAAAGCTTGATTATATGCTCCAACAGGCCGGCTGCGGATTCCGTTACTTGCCCGACCTGCCCGCCTTGCCGCAGCAAGGCGATGGTTTGCTGATTATCCGTATTTCTGATGATACCGCCGACGCGCTCCATGGAACCATCGGTCAGACCCGTTTCGATGAAAGCCGGCACCTCAACGTGAAGGGACAGCTCGTTTTGCTGGTTGTTTGGTTCGCATTGAGGCTCGGGATGAACATCGCTTTGTGCCGCGGCGCAGGTTGCAGCGACCAGCAGCAACAATAGCGTCATGATAACTTTTTTCATGTCTTCCCCACTCAATATCATGGCTTCTGGTGGTTTGCACTGGTAAGAACGAGGCAAAATGTGAAATTCGTGAAAATGTGAATTAAGGCAATTCCGGCGCGAACTGATAATCCGGCTCGCGCTGCTGGCGGCGCAGGATGGGCAGTATCTGCGCCCAGGTCGCCCGGAGCCCGCGCGGGCTTGCCGGCAAATCATCTTGAATCAGGCGGTGCAGCGCGGGCAAATTGTAGAAGGGCACCGCCGCGTACATGTGATGCTCGATATGGTAGTTCATCTGCCAGTAGAGAAAAGCCAGCACGGGATTCAAAATGATGGTGCGCGTGTTGATGCGATAATCGGAGACCTCGTCCCTCAAGCCGATATGCTGCGCCTCGTTGAGCAAATACTGGAAGCCGCCGCCATAAAATGGCGCAAAGCTAATCAGAACTGCCAGCATCCACCAGCCGGTCAGCAGCGAGAATAGGACGATTAGCCCGTGCCCGATGATAAGCAGCCGCGCCCAATTGAAGAGCGCGCGGCGTCCGGCGCTGTTTTCTGGCAGGAAGAGCGCCCGTTCCCAGTCGTTATTGATGATGCCAAAGCAGAGCAGCAGCACGTTTTTCATGCGCAGGACAAAGCCGCGCGGATTGACAAATGCGAAACTAAGATAGGAGCGCAGTGTCAGTTTAACCGGCAGGACAACTTCGAGGTCATCGGGCGGGTGCAGGGTATAGCGATGATGGGCTTGATGGCTTGCCCAGAAGGAAACCGGGCTGTACCAGCCCAGAAATCCGTAGATATTGCGAAAGATGCTGTTGAGCCTGTTAGTCTTGAACACAGTTTTGTGGCAGAGCTCGTGGAAGCCGTTGACCATAAAGGCGTACAAAGCGCCGTGCAGATAAATCAGCGCGAGCGCGACCAGCCAATGCGCGCGACCGACCGCGACCCATGACAAGCCGCCGCTGCAGAGCAGCAGCGCCAAGAAAGCAAGGGTCTGCAACAGCCCGCGGGCGTCGCTGCGCTGGTTCAGCCGCGCCAGGTCAGCCGGGTCAATCGGCGAGCGGTACCACTTGATGCGTCTCTTGCCACGCTGGTCTTTTGTCATCTCAACAATTCACGCTTGGGCGCGCCCATTTCTTCCAAGCATTATATGCCGAATGCGGCAGTATTCCCAAAAGAAATGGTAGTTCGCCATAAAAGGCTTGTCCGCCGCTACTGTGGCAAATTCACCATTTTTCGCTCTAATCCGTCTGCATCTTGCTACAAAATAGCATTTCGAAAATGAATAACTTGCGAAAATAGAACTCAATTCTTTCATATAAGTCGACCGTAGGGACGACTCTGTGAGTCGCCCACTGGTAATACCCCGCATTTGGTACAAAACTGTCCAGAAGCGGACAAACCTTAAACGCGCGCTCCGCGCTCAATCAAAGCTCAGCATGGCTTTGATGACGCCAGTCGCTGGGTCCAGCCATGTCGGGAAATCGGCGACAATTGATTCGGGCTTGGCGCGGTGCGTTATCCAAGGCGCGAGATTTATCGCGCCCGACTGCAAGCATTTGATGACCCAGTCAAAATCTGAGGGCGTCGCATTGCGGCTGGCGAGCAGGCTCAGCTCGCGCGAATGGAAGTGGGGATCGCTGAAACTCAAATCGCCTTTGATATGCCCCACCAGCACCAGCGACCCGCCATGCGCGACATAGTTAAATGCCGCCGCCATCGAAGCGGCGCTGCCGGTGCAATCAAAGACCAGCGTCGGTAAATCGCCGCCGAGCAGCTGCTGGACCTGCGCCAGCGGGTCCGTGTTTGCCGCAATCAATTTGTTGATGCCGAGCGCTTGGGCGCAGAAATCGAGCCGCGCTGGATTCATCTCCATGACCATCACATCAGCGCCGGCGATTTTGGCAAAAGCCGCCGTCGCCAAACCAATAGGACCCGCGCCAATCACCAGCGCGTTTTCCCCCGCCGATATGCGCGCTCGCTGCGCCGCGTGCGCGCCAATGCAGAGCATCTCCACCAGCGCCAACTGCTCAAGCGGGATGCCGTCCGCGCGCAAAAGCTTGTCGGCTGGCAAAATGAAATACTCGCGCATGCCGCCGTCGATATGTACGCCCAGCACCTGCATATCCGTACAGCAATTGCTGCGGCCGCGCCGGCAGGCGATGCACGCGCCGCAGTTCAGATAGGGCATAACGCAGCATTGGTCGCCAGCGGAATAAGCCAGCGCATGGTCGGTCACGCCGGTTTCCAGCACTTCGACGGCTAGCTCGTGCCCCATCACGCGCGGGTAACTGAAAAAGTTTTGATTGCCGGCGAAGGCGTGCAAGTCGGTGCCACAGACACCCACCCGTTTGACCCGAACCAGCGCTTCGCCGCGCCCTGGTTTGCTCGGCTCGGCCACCTGGCGCAAGTTGAGTTGATAGGGCTCTTCCAGTACGATTGCTTTCACAGTTTTGGCTCCCATTCGAGGCTATGCGCTAAGATGCCATTCAATGTATCAATTGGCGCTCACTGGTGGCGCTCACTGGCGACTTCGCTGCATGGGGGGCGACTTCGCTGCATGGGGAGCGACTTCGCTGCATGGGAGCGACTTCGCTGCATGGGAGCGACTTCGCTGCATGGGCAAGGTGCGCAGGCTAAGTATCGCCATCCATGCGCTGTTTGGGCAGTGTCCTTGGCAATTGCATCCTTTGCGATTGCATCCTTTGCGATTGAAATTCACTCAACACGAGAGTTATAACCCCAAATAATAACAATTTGGTAGGGGCAACTCGGTGGACGCTGCTGAAATAGGCGATTTACCCTCAACTCAAACTGACCTTCAGCCGATATATAGGCAGGGCAATCGCATCAAAATTTTTTCTCCAAATAGACCCCCATAGACATCAAGTAGCGCGTAGGTCGCGTAGGTCGCGTAGACACTGACCGCCTACACTGACCGCCGACACTGACCGCCGACACTGACCGCCGACACTGACCGCCGACACTGACCTTCAACACAGCCCTGCGCCCCTGTGAACCGTCCACAATGTTGCACCCCTTTCATGGGCGGACCAAGGCTCGCGCCTACAATTCGACAGTTTTGGATTTTGGCGCGACTGCCGTGCATAAAGTGGATAAAAAGGAAAGCGCTTTTGCGGAGATTGCGCTGATTTGGTAATCTTGACCTGGCTCCAGCAAATTAGCTAAAGAAAGTGCGCTCATGCCCCAACCCAACATCATCTTGATTCTGGCGGACGATATGGGCTTCTCCGATATCGGCTGCTTCGGCTCGGAAATTGCCACGCCCAACCTTGACCGCCTGGCGGCAGGCGGCGCGCGCTTTTCGCAGATGTACAGCTTCGCCCGCTGCTGCCCATCGCGCGCGGCGCTGCTGACCGGCTTGTATCCGCAGCAAGCCGGCGTCGGCCACATGGTGAATAACCGCGGCACACGCGCCTATCAAGGCTACCTGCGCGATGATGCCGTCACCATCGCCGAAGTGTTAAAAGGCGCTGGCTATCAGACCATGATGAGCGGCAAATGGCATGTCGGCGGTTATTTGCCGGCGCTGGAACCCGAAACCTGGCAACCCGGCAGCGACGGTTTCCCAAGTCCGCTGACACGCGGCTTCGACCGCTTTTTTGGCACATTGGTTGGCGCGGGCAGTTTCTTCTATCCGCACGCGCTGAGCGAAGACGGCGAATTCCTTTCCGAATACCCCGACGACTTCTATTACACCGACGCCATCAGCGACAAAGCCGCCGAAATGATCGCGGCATCCCAGCAAAATGACGCGCCGTTTTTCTTGCATGTGGCCTATACCGCGCCGCATTGGCCCTTGCATGCCTTACCAGAGGACATCGCCAAATATGAAGGGCAATACCGCGGCGGCTGGGACGCGCTGCGGCAAGCGCGCCACGAAGAACTCAACAGCCGGGGCATCTTGGATCCAACCTGGGATATTTCGCCGCGCGATGCCGATTCGCATCCCTGGGCTGACGAGCAACATAGCGACTGGGAAGACCTGCGCATGGCCACCTACGCCGCCATGATTGATCGCATGGACCAGGGCATCGGGCGCATCCTGGCGCAGTTGGAAGCGCTGGACATCGCGGACAATACCATGATCGTCTTCCTATCCGACAACGGGGGCTGCGCCGAGTACCTTGCGGAAGACGGCTTCGTTTCCTCGCATGTGCCGCAGCTGCCCGATGGCACCAGCGTGCAGCTAGGCAACCGCCGCGATTTGCTGCCCGGCCCCGCAGACACGTACATGAGTTATGACCTGCCCTGGGCAAACGCCTCCAATTCGCCCTTCCGTCTTTACAAACACTGGGTACACGAAGGCGGCATCTCCTCGCCTTGCATCGTTCATTTTCCCGCGGGGGTGGCGGCAAACTCGCTTGTGCACAGTCCAGTCCAGTTCATTGATGTGCTGCCAACCTTCGCCGAGCTGGCGGGCGCAGCCTATCCGTCCGAGTATGGCGGGCAGTCGATACAGCCTGGCGCAGGCGAAAGCTTTTTGCCGGCGCTAGAGCAAAGCGATTGGCAGCGCCAGAACCCCCTCTACTGGGAGCACGAAGGCAACCGCGCCCTGCGCATAGGCGAGTGGAAGCTGGTCAGCAAGCACCCCGGCGCATGGGAACTCTACAATATGATTGAGGACCGCACCGAACTGAATGACCTTTCCGCCGGCGAAGCGCAGCGCGTCCGCGAGATGAGCGCACTCTACGATGTCTGGGCGCGGCGCTGCGAAGTGCGCGCTTGGCCCCTGGTTTAGATGTAAATTGTCGCAATTAATCTTTTGCCAAGCGCGCGGAATATGATACCATGCTTAAAAAATGCGCCTATGCCATAAGGGGGTGATGTGATGCATTCCGCACCACTGACCATCGGCATTGAAGAAGAATATCAACTGATTGATCCAGCCACTGGCGAGTTGGCGGCGGTTGTGCAAGAGCTGCTGCACGATGACCGCATTTTGCGTATCGGCGATCAAGTCAAGCCGGAGTTCCTGCAATCGCAAATCGAAGTCGGCAGCGACGTCTGCCGCAATGTGAATGAAGTCCGCATGGAATTGCTGCGGCTGCGGCGCGAGGTGGACACAGTTGCGCAGCAGCATGGCTATGGCATCTTAGCAGCCAGCACGCACCCTTTCGCGCGCTCGGAAGAACAAGAAGCCAACCCGGGCGAACGTTACCAAGACCTGAAGGACCACATGCAAGAACTCGCGCGCAACATGTTGATTTTTGGCATGCACGTGCATATTGGCTTTGGCACCGAACCCAAACAGCTTGACCTGCTTATCGACATCCAAAACCAGTTGCGGTATTTTCTGCCGCATATTTTAACGCTCACGACCAGCTCGCCATTCTGGAATGGTCATGCGACCGGGCTGAAAAGCTACCGCAGCATCATCTTCGAGAATCTGCCGCGCACGGGCATCCCGCCAACATTTAACTCTTTCAGCGAATTCAACGCGGTAATCGAGACCTTTGGTCGCGTCGGAGCGCTGGGCAAAGAACGCGCCGACGGCAAAGCCGATTACACCAAGATTTGGTGGGACGCGCGCCCACAAGAACAATTTGGCACGCTGGAAGTGCGCGTCTGTGATATGTGCAGCACTGTTGACGAAGCCGTCGCGGTCGCCGCGCTCATCCAAGCGCTCTGCGCCAAGTTAATCAAACTGCGCAATGACAATCTCAGCTGGCGCATTTACCGCAACGAGTTAATTGCCGAAAATAAATGGCGCGCCGTGCGCTGGGGCCTTGATGGCAAGCTGGTCGATTATGGCAAGCGCGAAGCCGTCTCCATGCGCTTCTTGGCGCATGAGCTGTTGGATTTGATTGACGACGTCGTCGACGAACTCGGTTCGCGCCAGGAAATTGACTTCATCAAGACAATTCTGGACCAGGGCAGCAGTTCCGATAGGCAACTGGCGGTCTATTATCAATGCAAGGCTGACGGTGCCGATGACGACGAGGCGCTGCGCGCTGTGGTGGCGCACCTGCGCGAAGAGACGATGCGCGGCGTATATTGAGCGCGCCAGCTACCCGCGCTGATTGAATTAAGTTTGCTGCGGCTGTCAAATCGCTTTGGCGCGGTTGCTGGCATAACGTCCGCTGAGCTCGGGCTCGGCGGTTTGCAGGCGGCGCGGCGGCAAGCCCTTGACCATAACCTCCAGATCATCAACTGCCATCTGACCCAATTCCACCATGCCCTCGGCTACCGAACCGGCGCGATGCGCGGACAGCAAGGCACCCGGCGCGGAACGGATGGGATGATCAAGCGGCAATGGCTCGGTGGGGAAGACATCCGTCGCCAACTTAAAGCGCCCAGCCAGCACCAGCTCGGTCAGCGCGTCGAAATCAACGACATGGGCGCGGCTAATCAAAGCGAAAACCGCGCCCGGCTGGATCAATTCCAAAAGCTCGCGACTTATCATGGCGCGGTTTTCGACTGTTGGCGACGCCAGCGCAAATATAACTCGGGAGCGCGCCAGCAATGCTTCCAGCGTCAGCGGCTCCAGCCCCTGTCGGCGCAGGTAGCCGTCGCCCAGCCAAGGATCATAAGCCGAAATCTGCACCTTGAATGGCTGCAATAATTTATGCAATTCGCGCGCCAGGCTGCCATAGCCAATCATGCCCACCGATTTGTCGTATAACATGAAGGTGCCGACATTGCCCGCGCGCAAATACTTCTCCTCGCCGCTGCGCATTTCGCGGTCGCCAAGCGCGATATCGCGCGCCGAGGCGATGACCATGCCCAAGGCGAACTCCGCCACTTGGCGCGCGAATGCCGGCGCGGCACTAAGCACGCGGATGCGCTTGCGATAGCAATACTCATAATCCAGCCGCAGCGGGAATGCGCCAGACACCGTGATAATGGCTTTGAGCCGGCGCGCTCGCTCCAGTGCCATGCCATAGCGCCAATCGGCGCAGATGACATAATCCGCCGCGGGCAATGCCGCAAGGAAGTCCTCGGCCGGCATCGGCTCGTCGCGCCCCCAGATTACATCGACCAGGTCAAAGAGCCGCTGGCGATCAGCTGGCGAGAAGATCTCGTCCATGCGGCGGAAACTGGGATCGACGATGACTTTGCTTTTCACTTAATTTCACTTTGTTTTCATAGGATAACTGCGGAAAACTGCCCTGCCCTGCGCCCCGCCGCCGCTTTATTTGAAGCGGCGGTCATACCAGACGGGCAAGCCGCCCAAGCAGGCGGCGATATGCACGGCGGCGGCTTGCAGCCCCGTCGCGACCGCCTCGGGTTCCAAAACTGCGACGCCGGGCATGCGATTCTTCTCGAATGCGGCGTCGCAGCCGGGCAGAAGCGCGTCTTCGTGTTTGTCGCTCTCCACCAGCAAGCGCCGGAAACTGCCGTCGACCATTTTCAAGTTAATCTCGCCATGATAGACAATTGGCTTACGCGCGCGTTTCTTGACCAATTCGCTGGCGTATACCGATTGCACCGCGTCCGCGTTAACCCGCCAACGCATGGCATTGCCGCGCAGGGCGCGGACTTCCCGATCATCGGCGCTGATTTTAAAGGTGTCCGGTTTTTGCAGAACTTGCTTGAATTGCAGCGCGATCAGCAAGAGCAGCAAGAGCGCCACGCCAATTCCCAAGTAGGGCAAGAGGCTGGGATCAGGAATTAGCGTCCCGGCATTGGGCAAAGCCAGTTGATGATTTAACGTTGCAACCGAAACCCAGGCGTAGAATGCCGCCAGCAAGCCGTACCAAGCAATCTGACGATACCTAGCAAAGAGCCAGCGGCGATGACGAGCGAATAGCAAGTCGCCTTCCCCCTTCTGTGTTTGCTCTTGCAGGGTCCAGGTGCCCAAGTCGAGGGGGAGCTCAATCAAGGGAATCGGCTCGGGCGCGGGCAGGGCATCGCCGGGCGCGGAAGTCGCAAATGGCTTACCCAAAACATCCGCCAAAGCCATACCAATCTGCTGGATTGTCCGCTCGCTGCGCGATTGATCGGGGTCGGCGACGCGCAGCACTTCAAACCTGCGGCTGGTGCCGGAGAATGACAGGTCAGGCGCTAGCGTCATGCCTAATTCCCAAGCCTCCTCTTCATCCGACCAGCTCAAGACGACTTCGCCAATATCGCGCGCGGCGACTTCACCCAGCGGCGGCAAGGCGCGGCGGTTGCCATATTCATCGTCATAGCGGAAGCTCCTGCCGGCTTTGACCTCTGCCAGCAAGGTCGGCGCGGCGGCGGCGTCAAGCTGAATCAAGCGCCAGCGGTCTTCGCTATAGTCGACGAGCATATTATCCGAGACTGCAATTCGCGTCATGGGTCACACTTTTTTGTTTGAGCGCAGTTGAACCTGTGGCGCATTATCGCAGATTTCACTAAAATATGCAGACGTGATTTTTCGCAGCCGCGCCAGCCAAGACTCTGGGATTCACATCATTCTAAGACTATTTGTCAAAGGCTTATCCGCCTCGCTTTGCCCGCGGCTGATAGCGCCGCCGCAATAGGACCAGCGCGGCAAAAACCAGCGCCAGCATGCCCAGCGCCAGCATGCCGACATGCCAGGCTTGCCGCTGCGGGAGTTGACTGACAGCCACAGCGATAGCGCCAAAAATGAGCGAAAAAGCGTAGAGCAAAAGCAAAACCTGTCGCTGCGAAAAACCCATGCTCAGCAGCCGATGCGAGACATGGTCCTTGCCCCCCAGCATCAAGGGACGGCGCTCTATCAAGCGCGTGAAAATCGCCAAATTGATATCGACAATTGGCAATGCCAGCACCAGCACAGGCACCATCCAAGTTACATTGAGCGACTGCTGCGCGAATTTCAGCTTGATAGCCAAAATCGCCAAGACGAAGCCCAATGTATAAGCGCCCATATCGCCCATGAATGTGCTAGAGGGATTGAAGTTGTAAGTCAAGAAGCCGATGGCGCTGCCAAAGATGGCCGCCGCCAACATGCTAACCAGTATCTGTCCTTGCGTCAGCGCTATGAATAAGAAAAAGCCAGCCGCGATTGCGGCGCTGCCAGCCGCCAAGCCATCCATATTGTCAATCCAGTTCACGGCGTTTATCAGCGCGACAATCCAGAACAAGGTCAGCGGGATATCGATCCACTGCGCGCCAAAGAGCCGAATTTGCACACCGACCAAAGTTACCGCCATAGCCGCCGCTGTCATCACCAGCAAGCGCAGGCGCGGGCTAAGGTGCTTGCGGTCGTCCAGGTAGCCAATCCAAGCCAGCAATGTCGCGCCGGCGACTATCGCGCCCAATTCCCGCAGATGAGTCGGTGGACTGAACAGGAGGATGGACAGCACGAAGGCAACATAAATGGCTGCCCCGCCCATCAGCGGCATGTTATGAGCATGGATGTTGCGCCCGCTGGGTGCCGCGGTAACATCCAGGCGCATGGCGATTTGCCTTGTCAGCGGCGTCAGGCACAGGGCGGCGGCGAAACCCACAATCATAATTGGGATAAACTGCAGATTGTCGTCCATAAGCTAAGTATATGACCGATGCTGGAATGTTAATAGCCTGCGACAGCGCCAGTCGCATAAGCCGCAAGCTGCGAAGCAATCTGTTTATGCTATTTTGATTATCAATCAATAATCAATCAATAATCGGCCGCTAGTCGCTAAGCCATTCGAAGACCGCTTTTACCGGCAGGTGATCGGAACCAATCGGGCTGCCCATACTCGCTGCCACGGCGCGCAATTCGGCGCTGTGCCAGATATAGTCGATGCGCAAGAAGGGATGAAGAATCCGCGGCAAGCCAATCGCTTCCGCCACGGGCCAGGTGCGGCCCGCGCCCGTGCCAGCAGCCCGCCAGGCGTCACGCAGCTCGGCGGCAAGCTCGTCATAGATGAGCGAGCTGTCGCTCATGTTGAAGTCGCCCACCACCAGCGTCGCGATGTTTTCGCCGCGGACGATTTCCAGCAGGCGCCGGGCTTGCGCGTTGCGGCGCGCTTCGTTGTACCGCAGCAGCATATCCCAAGCGAAATGCGCGGAAGGCTGCCAATTCGCCTGTGGCAGCGTCAGATGTACGGCATAAACTGCCAGCTCGCGCCCATTCTGATCCAGCACCAGCCGCAGCGCTAAGCGCCCAGGATCATCTTCAATAGCGAGTATCTGCCGTTCCAAGATGGCATAGCGGGAGAAAACGCGCACGCTGCCGGCGATATGGTCTTCGTAGGCATAGACATCGTAGAGCCGCTCCAGGCGCTGGTCATAGCCCTCGGCTGTTTCTTGCAAGACGATGACATCGGCGCGGACCGAAAGCAGCCAATCTGCCGCATCGTCCAGCTCGGCATTGCTGCCCTGAACATTAAATGTAACCACCGAGAAGGTCTCGCCCTGCGGTGGGTCAATCGCTTTATAGCGCCCGGTCCAGGCAAAGCCTATCAAGGCGACCAGCATCAAGACGATTTGCAGCAGCACAATCCAGCGGTCGCGCAGCCGCGAAAGCAATGCCAGGCGCTGGACTTTAGACTTGCGCGCGCCTTGGGCGGGGGGCTTCTGCAAGCGCGCAAGCCCAGTCCCTTGACGCGCGATGATGATGGACAAGGGGAAGGTCAGCGCCAGCGGCATATACCAATAGGGCGCGAAGGCATTCGCCAGGTCGAACAACCAGAAGCCGCTAAGACGCAGAAAACGCGAAAGGGTGAATAGCGCGAGCAGTGTCGTATACAGCGCCACCAGATGGCTTACCGGCCGCGCGAGACTTCGGACGAACCGCTGCAGGGCTGGCGCGGACATCAGAACTGAACTCCGATATGCTTATATGCCGCGCGCCATGCCAGCCCCTCGCTCATGCGGCAAGTTGGCTGGATATTATGCGCGCGCGACAAATTCTGGGACTATTCCGCTAGCGCCGAGCGGCTGTGGGCAGATTGCCTTAAAGCGCTACCAGCGCGATTAGAACCAGCGCCACAAAAAGCCCCGCCGCCAGAATGCCCATATTGCGCAGGTCTTTGATAACAAAACCGTAGTCGGCGCGCAATTCTTCTTCCGAAACTTCTTTGGTGGGGTTGGCCAGCAGGTCCGCCACATATTCGGCATCCAGCGTGCCTTCGCCTTTGCGGCGTTCCAGCTGCACGGATTGCAAGTCGCGGCGGCGGCGCTGCCGGCGCGGGCTGCCGGCGGTGGCAGCGGACTGGCTGGCCGGCGCGCTATCGTTCGCTGCGGCTGCTTTCGCTGTGTCTGCTGCGGCGCTCGCGGCGGTTTCTTCGCCCGCAGCCGTCTGACGCGCTTGCTCCAGCACGGCTTTCGAGATATTGGGTTTCTTGCGCCGACGCTTTGCCATGCGGCACACTCCGTCACTTCGCTGTATTTGTTCGCATTATGGCAAAGGAATCGCGTCCTGGCAAGCGGGCATGAGAAGGTGAGAATGCTAGCAGGACAATCGCGCCAATAAAGCTATCAGCCGCATCCACACGCGGTTATTACTGTGATTGAGTCGAGCGCTGGTCCAGCAAGGTCCGCAGCTGCTCGAAGCTGATGCCGTATTGACGGGCGATTTCCCGCGCGTAACTTTGCCCGCGCGGCGGTGCAGCCCGCACGCGGTAAGTACGGCGCAGCCCAGTTTCGTCTTCTTTGTCTTCTTCGACTTCCGAGACAAGGCTCTGGAGGCGGCTCGCGCCCGCTACCGCGGCGTTGATGCGCTGGCAATCGACCGCCAATTCGTGCAAATGCGTGACGAAGACGGCGCGCGCGCCTAAGATGCGCAAGCAGCTTAGCACATCGCGCGCCAGAAAGTAGCTTTCGGTGGCGCTGGTGCTTGCCAGCGATTCGTTCATCAGAATCAAGCTATGCGCAGTTGCGCGGCTGAAAATATCGCGCAGGCGCGTGGCTTCTTCGCCCAGCCGCCCGCTTTCCGATTCTGGATCTTCTTCGACCGGGAAGTGTAGGCAGATGGCGTCGACTGGGCTTAAACTCGCCGCGGTCGCCGGCACGTACAAGCCCGATTGCGCCAAAGCATGCAGCAATCCAATCGCGCCCATCCAAGTGGTCTTACCGCCGCGATTGGGTCCTGTCAGAATGTGGATGCGTCCGTCGTCATCGAAGCGCGCGTCGTTGCCCACGATGAGCGCGCCCAAGTCCTCGCCCGGGTGCTGCCGGCAGAGGCGCAGCGCCAGGTCGAGATTCACCATGCCGCGCGCATGCAGCCGACGCTCTTCGACGGGCAAGAGCGTCGGTTTGCACATGGGCAGCCCGCGCGCGTGCAGTTTGGCAATCATCTGCGCCGCGCCGACATAAAAGGCGATTTCGCTTTCAATGGCGCGCAGCATGCGACTGTTGACGCGCGTATAGGCACCAAGGGAGCGATTGATTGGGCGGAGGACATCGTCCAGGATTTTGCGCAAATCGCCAAATACACTGCTGCTCGCCAGCCGCTCCAGGGTCTCGCGGCGGCTGGTCAATATGCCGCCGCCGCTGGCCGCGGGCGCTTGACGCAAGGGACCAATGCCGCGCGTGTCTTCCTCGTCATCGCTGCCCCATAACTTGCGGAAGAAACGCGGGCCTTGGAAGCGCCGCCGATTTATAGACAGCAAGGTGACGGCAAGGGGCCGCAGGTCCGGCGACAGATTGACGCCGATCGTTACACTGACAATCTCGCGGATGCGCTCGCGCAGCTGCGGCAATTCAGCCGCCATCTGTTGGAAAAGCGGATCTTGCGCGGTCTGCGCCGTCTGCTGCGCCAACTTCTGCCAAGCGCGCGCGCCTAGCGTCGGTCGCGCGCGCTGCAGCAGCGCGTCCAGCTCGCTGAGGCATTCGACATAATTTTCCAATTCTGTCAAGCGAGAAAGCGCCAGCGCCAATTCATGGCGGCGGGCGCGGATATCGCTGACCGTTTCGCCTAAGCCGCGGATTTTGGGCAGCAAGGCTATGAGCCCAGCGGTGAATTCCGGCAGATTCAGGCAATCATCCAGGGCTTCGTGGCGATAGCTTAGGCTGTCGATATCGGTCAGCATCGTGCAAAGGATTTCACGAATTGCCGGCAAGTAATCACGATACGGCGAGATTTCTTCCGCGATGGCTGCGATTCTTAGGTCGTCATGGCGGCCAAAGGATTGAGACGCCGCCGCGCTGGCGCTGCGGCGATCGCGCCAGAGCAGGCTAATCAAATCAGGCTCGGCCGGGCGACCTGGGAACATGTTTTACGCTCGCTTGCGCTAATTTGCATAAATCCATGATAACAGCCGCGCCGCGGCGGCGAGAAGGTCGGTAACGAGCGGGTAGGTTAATAAACCCGCCGCGAAGATTCGCGTGTCAGTCGAACCAAGAAAAAATGCGAAAATATCTGAATGCTGTAGGGGCGGCAGGTCTGCTGTGTCGGCGGTCAGTGTCAAAGGGCTTTGTCTACGCGCCCTACACGTCCGGCGCGCAGTATCATGCCGCCAGCCTTATTGTCTATAGATATCGGGCGACATGCTATGTCGCCCCTACAAGCTTGTCCGCTAATAACATATTTGTGCAAAATGCGGGGCTATTACCAGTGGGCGACTAATATTATAGATTTAGTTCTATATTCGTAAGTTATTCATTTTCGAAAAGCTATATTTATGCAAGATGCAGGTGGATCAGAGCGAAAATTGGTGAATTTGAACCAGTAGCGGACAAGCCTTGTAGGGACGATTGAGTGTCGGACGAGAATAACCGACAATAATGAGTCCCAATAACAGCCGCCAGACCTGCCAAGCGCCCCTATCCCAAGCAGCATATTGGTCTTGATTTGACTTCTGATGCTAATTTGTAGGCAATGAGCTGGGCAGCCATTCGCGTTTCGGTTTATCATAAATCGTGTGTTAGACAATAGCTTGGCATTGGTGGCTCGCGCCTATGCGCAGTTGCCAGGCGCAGCTAGTAAAATAAGACAGCCAGCGCGCGCGGCGCGTTGCCTAGCGACTGGACATGCTCCAGCTTAATGCTATTTCTCAGGAGGTGAAGTAATGAGAGCAAAGTTGTCGGGATTCCTAGTAATTATCATGTTGCTGTTCGTTCCCGCGGCCTTTGCCCAGGACGGCGACAGCTTGATCGAACCATTTGGCAGTATGCCGGATAACCTCGCTGTGACGATCAGCTATCCGCCGCCGGTATATGTTGTGCGCGACAGCATCGATATTCGCGGCACAGTCGTCCTGCCGGATATCTTGAGCTTTTTCGTCGAGTTCCGCCCGCTAATTGCCGACCCAGATGATCAAGCGCCTAGCCAGTGGTTCCCAGCCACCTTGCCACAGCGCTCGGAGGTCATCAACGAAATTCTCGGGACTTGGAACACCTTGACGGCGCGCGACGGTCTTTATGAGCTGCGCTTGAATGTCAACACCGGCAACGGGCCCGAATATGCGCGTCTCAGCCCAATCCGCGTCGAGAATAATCCGCCGCCCTTTGCCCAAGTTCCGCCGCCGCAAGCCGAGCCGCCGCCGGAAGCGCCAGCCGAGCCAGAACCCACGGCTGAACCCGAAGCCGAAACCATGGACGAGCCTATGGATGAAGCGATGGATGAACCTGTCGACGATTCGCCGCGCGTGGTTGCCTTGGTCAACAGCAACGTCCGCGCCGGGGATAGCACCTCCTATCAGATTGTTGGGTTCTTGCTCGAAGGCAGCAGCGCCAAAATCCGTGGCACCAGCAGCCGTGGTACCCGTTGGTACGTCATTGAACTGGGAAATGGCGTCAGCGGTTTCATCCATCCAAATATCGTCCGCACCGAAGGCGATCTGAGCAATATAGAATTAATTTCGCCGCCGCCATTGCCCCCAACACCGATACCGATACCGACGGCTGTTGTGATTGGGCCAGCGCCAGCCGCGCCACCGCCTGCAAGCAGCGGTGCCAACCTGGTCCTAGGCGAGATTCGGATGGAGCCACACCCAGCGACTTGCAACGAAACTTACACCATCCATGTCACCGTTGAGAATATTGGCGATAGCGATGCTGGCGGATTCCTGGTCGAAGTTAGAGACTCGCTAAGGGGTACTGGCGACGGTCAAGCGACGACGCAGATTGGCTACCCGCCAATTCCCGCAGGGGAATCCAGGTCGGCATTCGGCCGCGTAACACAGAGTCAATATTTCGAGGAAGTTCATCACGTAAACCTGCATGTCGATATCAATAATCAAATTGCGGAAAGCAATGAGGGCGACAACCACGGCGCGACCGCAGCCTACATCTTAGGACGCGGCAACTGCTAGCTTGCGTCAGCTTGGAAGAGCCGCGCAGGTCACGTTAACACTGACCTTCGACACAGACCGCCGATACCGAGATTAAACTCATTTCCCGCTACAAAAGCAGGAAATGTAAGGGCGACCAATCTGGTCGCCCGCTTTGATTTGTATAGATTTCAGGCGACTCGGTGGACGCTGTTGAAATACTGGCTCCACTGGCTCCAATGGTACAGAAGCCTAAGAATAGAAAAGCATAAGAGTTAAGCTCCTTTGCTAGTTGACTTGCTAAGCGCTTCATATTTTCTGCTGCCGTGCCTGCTGCTTGCAATTGCCCTGTTTGTTCTACCCGTGCCTTCGCCAGGAACATCGGACAATGTTACAATTAAGTCGCAATTACTAGCGAGCATAAATGGAGGCGAAAATGGCAGTAACGCTCAATTTCTTGGGTCACTCTGGCTTTCAAATGGATATCGACGGACACAAACTCTTGATTGATCCTTGGCTGTCTGGCAACCCCGCTGCGGTAACAGCGGCGGCGGACATTGACGCGGAGCTTATCCTGCTCACCCACGCGCATGACGACCATGTCGCTGACGCGGCGGACATCGCCACGCGCTGCGGCGCAAGCATCGTATGCAATTTCGAGATGGGCAACTGGTACTTGGCGCGCGGGCAAGAGAATGTCTTCCAAGGCAATCCCGGCGGCAGCTTCCGCAATGACTGGATGAGCGCTAAATGGACGGTCGCCCACCATAGCTCATCCTTCGGCGACGGCAGCTATGGCGGGCAGCCCAATGGCTTTGTCATCCGCGGCGGCGGCTGCGCCATCTATCACGCCGGCGATACCAGCCTCTTCGGCGATATGCGCTTGATCGGCGATGAAGACCTGGATGTCGCGCTCATCCCGATTGGCGATGTTTTCACCATGGGCGTCGCCGACTCCATCAAGGCGATTCAATTGCTGCGCCCCGATAAGGTCGTGCCGATGCACTACAATACCTTCCCGCCTATTGAGCAAGACGCGGCGGCTTGGGCGCGGCGCGTCGAGAACGAGACCAATGCGACGCCAGTGATATTAGCGCCCGGTGATTCGCTTACTTGCGACTAATGGAGTTCGTCGGACGCGCGTAATGCTTGGATATAAGCGGTGATTTTGTCTATCGGGACACTGTCCAAGTTGTAAGCCAGGGCATCAGCCAGTTCATGCGCGGCGCGGCTAAAAAGTTCAATCTGACGCAGCAGGCTCTGCCAAAGCGCGGCGGCATCCCAAGCGCTCCATAAGGCTTCGATTGCCGCGTAGCTATCCGCGTCAGTCCATTCGCGGATGCGCTTGCCCAGCAGCCAAGTATTAACTTGCTCGGCGCTGGTGGCGCGGGCATGCCATTCCAGCACCTGCAGCAGCGCGCATTTCATCGTCCAATCGCGGTACTTGACCACCCAGAATTCGCGGCGGCGGATGAATTGCGCCACGTGCATCGCTTCGAAATAGAATTCGTTGACGACAGCTTCAACTTGCCGCTTGCTGGGCGCGGCCGGCTGCGGGAAGATGCGCGGCGACGGCGGCAGCGTCCGGAAGAGCGCGTCCTTATCCAGGGCGACGATATATCCGCGCAGATACTCATCGGACAATGCGCCGCCGCGAATCATCTGCTGTAGCGCGTCAACGCGCTGGAACTGGAAATCGACTTTGATGCCGCCGGCGAACCAGACCAGGCGGTAAGGCGCGTCGCGATAGCGCGGAAAGCGAATCCAGACCTCGCCCAGCCCGTCCAGCCAACTGTCGTCCCGGATGTATGGGGCATATTCTCTGGCGATGATTTGCGCGTCGAGATCGGACCATTCATCCGTGGAGCCGTCGCCGCGCGCCAGCGAGCCGGTGACGACCAGGGCGCGTATCGCCGCTTCTTGCCGCGCCCAGTCCAGGACTTTGGGCAGCAAGCTGTGCGGTGGTAGGGTAGTCGATTCTGTCATAAGTGATTCAGCCGCGGACGACCAAGTGCCTTTGTTCATTTTCCCAGCGGTTTTGCAGCGGGGATTATGGCAGGTCGGGCATGCGCTCGCTATAGAGCCAAGCCTCAAAAAGCGCATCCAGTTCGCGCTTGCCGATGCGCTCGGCGACAGCGATGAAGTCCGCTGTCGTGACGTTGCCATAGGCGTTTTCGCTGTAGAATGCGCGCAAAATCTCGAAGAAAATAACGTCGCCGACTTGCCGGCGCAAGGCGTGCAAAACCAGCGCGCCGCGGGCGTAGACGCTTGCCCCGAATAGCTGCGCTTTATTAGGATTCCCCGGCGCTGGCATCAATTTATCCCTGGCAAAATTCTCTTGGATTATGCTTTGGTATGCCGACGCGCCGTATTTCTTTTCTAGCCACAGCGCCATGAAATAGCTGGCAAAGCCTTCGTGCAGCCAGATGTCGCGCCATTGCGCGAGCGTGACGCTGTTGCCGAACCACTGATGCAGCAGTTCGTGAAGCAGCGTTAATTCGTCAACCCGAGAAGCATGAAAAATGGATAGGCTCTGGGTTTCCAGCGCTGCCGGGAAGCCCGGCACGACTACGACGCCGTATTCGGCAAAGGGATAAGGTCCCAGCAGCTCGCCGAGCCAGTCAAGCATATCACGCGTAACATCGTACCCAGCCATGACGGCATCGGAGAGCCCAGCCGGGAAATAGTTGCGGATGGGCAGGGGACCGCTGTCATCGCGCGCCGCGACGAATTCGCCGATAGCGACAAGCGCCAGGTAGCTTGCCATCGGCTGTTCCATCTGCCAGACGTAGGTGGCTGTGCCGTCGGCATTGGCGATGGTCGCGCTCAGTACGCCGTTGGCAACTGCGGTCAAGTGAGCAGGCACAGTGATTCGCATGGTGTAGCTGGCTTTATCCAGCGGGTGGTTGTTGCAAGGGAACCAGTTCATGCTGCCTGATGGCTCGCTGACGGCGGCGAAGTAGCCTTGGCTCCATTTTTGCCAGCCCAATTCAACAAATGGCAGGGCCGGGTCGGCTAGCGGCTGCGGTACGCCGGCGTAAGTTACCGCAACTTGAAATGCGGTTCCCGCCGCGATGGGCTTGGCTGGCGCAATGATTAGTTCGGCGTCTGCGCGCTTGAAAGCTGCCGCGATGCCATTGACGCGGACGCTATGCAGGGTCAAACCGTAAAGGTCCAGGTTGAACGAGGCGAGGTCCAGCAGGGCGACGGCGTCGATGACAGCGCTCGCGCTGATGGTGTTGCTTGCTGGCGTGAAAGCCAAATCAATGTCATAGTGCCGCACGTCGTAGCCGCCGTTGCCGAGCCGCGGATAAAGGCGGTCGCCCAAGCCGTCCGCGCCGGCTTGCTGCGCGGAGGCGATTGGCGAAATCGACAGGGCGAGAACAAAAAAAATGATCGGCATGCCGCGAAACACAAATTGATACCCACGAAGGTCGCAGATTGTCAGGCGCATCACATCAATCCCGCGGTCTTGCGCGCAAATCGAGTATGCCGCGCGCGCGCGCTGTGCTACACTAAATTTAACGGTTGGCAAGAATAGTTGGAGAAGCGTCATTTGCCGTCATTAGACTTCGCGCATCATATCGTAGACCTAATTGAAGACCGCAAAGCCGAGGACATATTGCTGCTCGACTTGCGCCCCGACAATATCATCGCCGACTTTTTCATCATCTGCACTGGCGACAACGACCGGCACCTGCGCGCGCTGACGGATACGGTGCGCCAGGACGTCAAAGCCAACTTCGAGAAGATTCCATTCACCAACGAAGGCACGACGGAAAACGGCTGGGTGGTGATGGATTATGGCGATGTCGTGGTACACTTCTTTTCCCCCGACAAGCGCGCCTACTATGAACTGGAGCAGCTTTGGGACCCCGCTTCCAAAGTCATGCTGCGCATACAGTAGATGCCAGCGCATGAGCGCATGCGGCTGCTGGGGCGGCGCTAGCGCGCTGGCTGAGCCTCTGCGCTTTCGGCGAAGCGCTTGAAGGCTTCCATGCTGCTGCGCGTTTGCGCGCGGAATCTGCCGCCGGGGATGAACAGAGACATGACGCGCATAAAACTACGGAATTGGAAATCGGAATCGAGCACCCAGCGCGTCTGCTCGCCTTCGTCATGGAAGTAATTGCGCACGATATTGTGCACGCCCGAGGCGTCGTATGTGCCAGAGAATTCGTCCGGCAGGCTGCGTTCGATAATCGTCTCAATCATCTCCATGCGCCGGCTGCCCATATCGTAGAGCAAGCGTGTTTTGGCACCGGGCTGGCCCGGCTCGCCGCTGATATGCTCGTAGCTGACCAGCCCTTCCTGCCACTTCTTCAGATTTTCGAAGCTATCGAACAGTTCAATGACGCGCTCGCGCGGCAGATTGATAATGACTTCAGTTTCGTAGCGCATGATTCAATTCTCTTAATTTTCGCGGAAAGCGCGATTGTAACCGACTTTGCGCTTAATGCGCCAGGACAATCAAAATAAATCTCGGAGGGCTGAGTGGGGCGGGGCGAACCATGCTGGCGATTGCCAAAGCGCTCGAAACAATGCCATTATCCCCAGCGTGGGCTATCGACAAAAGTCGGCTTGTCATCACGCTCGATGAGCAGTTTGCGGAAGCCCCTGTCGATGATAGGGCGGTAGTCATGCCCGGCGCTGAGATGATAAGACGCGACGAAGACCAGCATCTCGGCGCTGGTGTTCACGACGCGATGCGCCCACATCGGCGGAATATGGGATATCGTGCCGGCTTGCCATGGCTCGGCGCGGAACTCGCCAGCGAGGGTTTGCAGCAGCAAATAGCCCGCGCCTTTGACGCAAAAATAGATCTCCGGCTGGTCATCGCGCTCGTGAATATGGCCTTTGGTCATGTGATACTCCGCGCCGATTTTGCCCGGCCGCAAGCGCGTAAGCCCCAGCGCCATATCGCTCTTGCTGGTCGCGAAGGGATGATACCAGATTTCATATATCAGCGGGTCCTCGCGCTCCAAAATGCCTTGGATGGCGGCTTTGTCGTGGAACATCATCTGCAAATCGCTCAGCCGCCGATCAGCGCGGGCTTGGACCGGGTCAATGGTGCCAGTCGCGAAATCGAATTGCACGCTGATGGGATAGTCGTTCTCGTGTAGCACGTCCGCTCCTCGCTGCTCGCGTTTCCGGTTCCCTTAGGTGCTTATCTCTAACTCTCGATGGCGACGGTCTCGACGGCTGTTTTTTGCGCGCGCAGGAAGGCGGCAGCCCCCGCCCCGTCCAAGAATGACAGGCCAAGACACGATGTATCGCAGGCGAAGGTCAGCGCCATCATGCGCGCAATCTCGGTGGCGAACCTGGGCTTGGGCATTGCGCTGAACGTGGTGGCGGCTGCTGTGATTGGCGGCGTCAGCTTTAAGGGTGGCGAAGGCTCGATTATCGGCGCTCCTGTGAAAGCCTAATTTGGTTCCTCTGCAAAAGCGCAAAAGCCGCGCGATTGCCTAGTCGTCGAGACAAATCTCAACAACAGCGGGTTTGGTGCCGCGCAAGCTGGGCAAGTAGCGGAAGGGCAAAAACTTCAGCCCGAACTTGCGCCGCATGCGCGCCGCTTGCGCTTTGATGTCATCATCCTGCGTGAGGACGCGCGCATTGGCGCAGACCCACTCGCCTGTGATTTTGCCCGCGACATCGCAGGGGGCCAAACGCACGCGTGGGTTGGCGCGGATGCGCTTAATCTTTCCGCTATCAAGGCGCGTCCAACAGAACAGCTTATCGCTGTCCGCGCCGATTCCGGCCACGATCCAGACTGGCACGGCGACAGCCGCGCCAGTCTGGCGATAAGTTTCAAGGGAGACAAAAGTTGCCCGCGCGAGCGTAGCAAAGCGCATCGCCGAGTTCAGCATGCTCAGGCGCAGAGCGGCGCGTCAGCCGACCAGCGGTGCGTTGCCGGGCGCTCGCTCAGCCCAGCCAAGTAATCGCGGGTGGCTTGCCAGTCATCGCGCCATTCTTCGTAGGACTGGACTTGCGCCGGGTCCTGGCGGCTGCGCACTATCAAGCTGGGGAATTCATCGCGTCCGGTGGGCGCGCCGATGGGCTGATAGCGCAGGTCAAAGCTCCAGCGGATGGTATCGCTGACGTTGACCAGAGAACTATGCTGTGTCAGCCGGTGCATGAAGATGGCGTCGCCCGCTTTGATTGGCAGCGGCAGCGCTTCGCCAGCCAGCAAATCGGGCGGAATGAGCACTTGTTCGAAGGGGCAGTGTTCGGTGATGCCGCTGTGATGGCTGTATGGCACGGCTTGCAGGCAGCCATTCTCGATCGTGGCGTCGGTGATGGCCAGCCAGACCGTGAGAATTTCGGTGTCGTCGGCGTTGGGCCTGTGCACGCCTTGGTCCTGATGCCACTTGGTTTCGGTAGTGAGGTTCACCATGCCAGCCGCGACCTTCGCTTGCGCTGGTTTGATGCGCACATGCTGAATCGGGTTAGACAGGATCTCGCCACCGATAACTTCTTCGACCTTATCCAATAAACGCTCGTTGCGAATCAAATCGTAGACGGCGCGGCTGATATTGATGCCAGCATCGGGATGTACCGTTTCGTTAGACAGGGCGATATCCATGTGCGCGAAGACGTCTTTTTTGGCTTCGCCCAAGATCGTGGTCAAGCGCTCTTCAAAGGGCAGATCCGCATAGGTGGAGGAGATGAGCCCTTTTGCGTACCACTGCGGTGCCATGCGATCGAGCAACTGGTGATAATCTTGGATTATCGCTTGCAGCGCCGCTTGGTCGAGAACCCCCTCGACTATGGCATAACCCTGCGTTTCAACTAATTCTTTTATATTACTGGTCATGGCGCGCCTCCTTATGCCACAAAATCTAACACGAGGCTGGCGCAGTGTCAACTAATTCCAGCCGAAAATACCGGGTAATCGCATCGAAATCGCTTCCTCTTGATAAAAGAAATTTGATGCGATTGACCCATTATAATGCGAAACTAAACACTCAGTCGCGTTCCTGGATAAGCGAAAAGAATGATTTCAGCAGAAAGACCACGCCGAAGAGCGCGCTAAGCGTCAGCACGATGCAAGCGCCCGACGGGATGTCCAGATAATAGGAAGCGTAGAAACCCATCAGCCCGCTGACGATGCCGAGCAAACAGGCGATGACAATCATCTGATGCAGCCGCTTGACCAGCAGCCGCGCGGTGGCTGCCGGCGTAATCAATAGCGCCAACATCAGCGCGATGCCCACGGCTTGCAAGCTGACCACAATCGTTACCGCAATGAGAATCAACAAGGTCACGCGCAGCACTTCAACCGGCAGCCGCAGGCTGTGCGCCAGGCTGAGATCAAAGCTGATGATCAAAAACTCTTTGTAGAGTAGGGCGATGATAACGGCTACCAGCGCCGCCATCGCCGCTATCAGCAGCAGGTCATTCTCGCTGATGCCATTGATGCTGCCAAAGAGGATATGAGTAAGATCGACCGCGTAACTGCCTTGCGAGCTGATAATCGCGATGCCCAGGGCGAACATGGTAACAAATACGATGCCAATCGCGCTGTCTTCTTTGAGTTCCTGGTTGCGCGACAGCCAGGCTATCACCAAGGCAGAGACGATGCCCGCTCCCAAGCCGCCGACAATGAGATTGCTGCCAACGTAGCCGCCGCTGGCGGTGTATGAAACCGCGATGCCGGGCAGAATCGCGTGCGCCAGCGCATCGCCGAAGAATGACATGCCGCGCACTACCACGAAGCAGCCGACAATCGCGTTAATGCCGCCGACCAGCACCAAAACCAGCATGCCGCGCTGAATAAATGCGTAAGCAAGCGGCTCGGTGAGGAAATTAGCGATGTCCACGGGTATCTCCCCCAACTTTGTCTTTGCTAAACATCAGCAGTTCGTTGCCGTGGGCGAAGACGGGTATAGCACCGCCGAAGGCGCGCGTCAGATTTTCTGGCGTCATCACCGCGCTCGCATCGCCATAAGCCAGCACTTGTCCCTTCAGTATCACAATCTTGTCGAAATGCAGCGTGGCGTTTTCCATGTGATGCGTCGAAAGCAAGATGGTAATGCCGTGATTGGTCAGGATATCGAGGGTCTCAATAATCTCTTGCTCGGCGGTTTGGTCGACGCCGGAAAAAGGCTCGTCGAGCACCATGATTCTTGTATCTTGTGCCAGCGCGCGCGCGATGAATACGCGCCGCCGCTGCCCGCCGCTTAGCTCGCTGATTTGGCGGTCCGCCAGCGCGTCTAGGCTGAGGTGCTTGAGGATGTCGCGCACGATGTCTCGGTCGTCTTTGCCCGGCAAACGAAACCAGCCGATATGGCGGCTGCGCCCCATCAGGACGACATCAAAGACCGAGGCGGGGAAGCTCCAATCAATGGCGCTTTGCTGCGGTACATAGCCGACATTGCTGTGGCTGCTGTGGCTGTCTTGTCCGTAGATGCTGATGCGCCCCGAAGTGATGGGCAGGACGCCGACAATCGCCTTGAAGAGCGTGCTTTTGCCAGCGCCATTGGGACCAATGATGGCGACGCGCGCCCCCGACTCGACAAGCAGATTGATATCGCGCAAGGCATGGCGATTGCCCGGATAACCCGCCGACAGCTCGACGACCTGCAGGGCGGGCTGCTCGCGGTCTACATCTCGAGTGGACTTGTGGAATCCCAGACTTGTCATCAGCCTGATTCGCTTATTCGCCAGCTTGCAGGGCGCTGATAATAGTCGAGACATTATAGCGCATATAGTCGAGATAGGTGGCGGCGGGTCCCTCCGCATTGCTCAAAGTATCGCTGTACAAGCCGAGCAGGTCCACGCCGGTTTCCGCGACGATCGCAGACATGATGGCTTGCGGGGCGAAGGTATCCCCAAATACCGCTGGAATGCCTTGGTCGCGCACCGTATCAATCAATCCCGCGACATCGCGCGCACTTGGCTCGACCGCTGTGGAAATGCCCGCTAGCGTATCGATGAGTTCAAAGCGGTAAGTCGTCGCCAGATAGCCAAAAGCTTCGTGGCTGGTAACGAGGACGCGCTTTTCGACGGGCAGGTCCATCAAAGCGGGCAAGATGAAATCGGCTTCCAGCGCGACCAGCTCCTGCGCGTAAGCGGCGGCATTGGCGGCATAGTCAGCGGCGTTTTCCTGGTCCTGCGTTGACAGCGCATCGCGGATCTGCATGACCCAGTAAATTACATTGTGCGGGTCCATCCAAAAGTGCGGGTCGCAAGCGCCGTGTCCGTGGCCGTGTCCGTCATCGTGGTCTTCGTCCCCGCCGCAGTCGGCATCTTGCTCGCGCCCCAAGGTCTCGACATGCCCGCGCTCGGCCGCTGCTGCGCCGATGTGGGCTGCCAATTCGGCATCTTGGGCGTCGCAATCGCTTGACTCATCCATGTCGTGGGCGTGTTCGTCATCGGCGTGTTCGTCGGCGTGTTCGTCATCAGCATGTTCGTCATCGTGTTCGTCGGCATGTTCGTCATCATGCTCGTGGGCATGTTCATCATCGTGTTCGTCGGGATGTTCGTCATCATGCTCATCAGCATGTTCGTCATCATGTTCGTCATCATGTTCATCGGCGTGTTCGTCATCGGCGTGTTCGTCATCGTGTTCGTCGGCGTGTTCGTCGGCGTGTTCGTCATCGTGTTCGTCGGCATGTTCGTCATCATGCTCATCAGCGTGTTCGTCATCGTGTTCGTCATCATGCTCATCATCGTGTTCGTCATCGTGTTCGTGGGCATGTTCATCATCGTGTTCGTCATCATGCTCATCATCGTGATGCATCGACGCGCCAGCAGGAATAACAAGGGCACAGGCTGAAGCTACCACGATGTTGGCGCTTTGGCCCGCGCTTTCTATCGCACCCAGCAGCGATGCTTCATAACCAGCGCCGACGAGGAAGACCAAATCCGCCTCGGCAATGGTTGTGAGATCGCTCGGAGACGGTGTGAAGGCATGGGGATCGGAACCTACTGGAATCAATGAACGGACCTCGGTGCCGGCGACTTGACTGACGATGTCGGCCAGGATGCTTTGCGAGGCAACGATTTTCAGCTCAGTCGCCTGCGCCGCGCTAGATGTTAATAGCGCCAATGACGCTACGAATACCGCAAGTATTCCTACAGCTTTTCTTCGCATTTGCTTAGCCTCCAACTATAGGGCGAATGAAAATTGTTCAAAGTGAATGCTACATTGCGAATAAGCCACGCACAAGACCCATTTGATACTTAGTCTCATTAAGATTCTGAAAGCCCAGCGACGCTATCAGGGCAATTGAATCTAAATCCATAACTGCCGAATTGTAGGCGCGAGGCCGTGGACTATGTTGAAATACTCGATTTCCCCCACCCCAAACCCGTTCGCCATAGAGATGGCGAGGAGGGGCCGGGGTCACGTAGACATAGACCTACGGGATGGGGGTGTTTTTCAACAGAGCCCGTGGCTTGCTCATGAAATTGGGTGCAAAATCGTGGGCGATTAAACCGCAGTGTCGAAGGTCGGTGTCTACGCGCCCTACGCGACCCTTGGTGCCTCAGTGTTGAAATAATTTGCTGCGATTGCCATGGGTCATGCCCAAAGCCGCTGTGCAGATGGGCTGCCGCTAGGTAAACTTTGCGGCATGATTGCCAAGTTCCCTCATGCGGAGGATACCCAGCCCCTTAGCGCAGCAGCGGATGACACCCAGCCGGTCAATCCCTTGCGCAGCCCCGCGCGCAGCCAAAGCGTGGCTCGTCCCGCCCCGCGCGCGCCGCTGCTTATGATTATAGCCTTGACCTGCTGCACATTGCTGGTCAGCGGCCTGCTGCTCATCCGCAGTTTGCCGCCCGATTTACTCGGGAGCATGGTCCCCGAGCGGCGGATTATCATCAATCGCGACGGCTTTGCGCAGCGGCTTTCCACGCGCGCCGAAACTGTTGCCGAGCTGTTTATGCAAGCGGAGATTGAAGTAGCGGCGGATGCCGCGCTTTCGCATGAGCTCGGCGCTGCGACGGTTGATGGCATGACCATCACGATAAAATCCGCGCGCGCCGTGACGGTTGCAGTCGACGGCGACGTCCAGGTAATTCGGACTGCGCTGGACAATCCCATGGAAATCTTGAATCGCGCGGGCATCGCGCTGCGAAGCGATGACATAATCCGCGTAAATGGCGCGCCAGCGCATAGAGAAGCATTGGCGGATTGGACGATACCCGCCCAACATATTGAGATTCGCCGCCCACTAAGTGTTACCGTCCATGACAATGACGAGCAATGGACTGTCCTGAGCACAGCCGCGACCGTCGGCGCGCTCTTGGACGAATCCGGCATCAAGCTGCATCCCAATGACGCCATCAACCCGCCCCGGGACAGCGCCATTCGCCGCGATATGACGATAGCGATCGCGCGGGCGATTCCCATAACCCTGCGGCTGGATGGCGTGCTCATCAAAGCGCGCACCCAAGCGCGGCGCGTTGATGACGCGCTGCAAGAGTTGAACGCGCCGCTCTTCGGCTTGGATTATGTGATACCGGCCGGCGACAGCGAAATTGTCAGGGACATGCTCATCGAAATCGTGCGCGTTACCGAAGAGCGCAGCGCGCAAATTGAGACGATAGCCTACAAAACGCGCTATGTGGCAGAGGCCGAATTGCCCCTTGACCAAAGGGTGCTGGCGCAGCCGGGTCAAAACGGCACGCGCGAAATCCGCAGCTTGGCGCGCTACGAAAATGGTCTTGAAGTCAGTCGGCAAATCAGCGAAACCGTCATCACGCAGCCGCCGCAAGACCAGCTTGTGCATTATGGCACGAAGATTGACCTGCGCTCTGTCGAAACGCCGGGCGGACCGCGCCAGTACTGGCGGGTGCTGTGCATGCTCGCGACCAGCTATCACCCAGCCGCGCTGGGCGGCGACAATGTAACGTCGATTGGCTGGACACTGGAAAAAGGCGTCGTCGCCGCCGACCCGAAGCTCATACAATATCGCACCGAGGTATTTGTTCCCGGCTATGGCAGCGCCATTATGGCTGATACTGGGGGCGCGCGCAGCTCGCGTTATTGGATTGACCTCGGATACAGCGATGAGGACTGGGTTTCCTGGCGTCGTTATGTCAAGGTTTACCTGTTGACGCCGGTGCCGCAGGAAATCGACTATGTGCTGCCCGCCTGGACGCCTTTCCGCAGCGTGCCTGGCGGCTGCGGGGATTAGGGTCTAATTCTTTATTATAACTTCATAGAATTAGCTTGCTTGAATGAGATAAATCAGTCATTAACAACTTAGCGACTGAAAATCTTCCGGCGTGATGACTTCGTAACTTATGCCAAGCGCATCAAAATGTTTTCTCGCGTATTCTGTTTTGCGCTCTTCTGTGGGGCGCATTTCCGTACCGCCTTTGGTCTCGCGGACAAGATAGCAAGTCTCGCTAGCGCCAGGTTCAATGACAATCGCCCAATCTGGATTATAGGGGCCGACAGGCGTTGCGACGCGAAATCGAGTCGGCAATTTGAAATGTAAAGTGATGTCCTGCCGATTTTCTATTCCGTTCACAAAGTCGCATTCCACTTGTGAATCGCATTCGACGCGGTTGAAGACAGATTTTTGGGCTTTGGGCAAGTGCTTCGCCGCGCTCTCAAATTCTTCTGGATCAAACAAGCTCATTTCGTACCAGTCCTCAATACGCTCATATTGAATGCCATCGACCAGGTGTTCAGCCAGAACATCTCGAATAACATAAGCAATCCGCATGGCAAATGCCTTGGGATTTTGTGTCCCTTCAGCGAGCTTGCCAGATTCTTTGACGATGGATAATATACTGTGACGACTGAGAGCAACTGGCGGGTACTGGGCATTCAGCGCGTGCGTAATTTCTTGTACCAGATTTGGCAGGTCATGGCGCTGCGTGATGACTCCGATTTCCTGCGGCTCGCTTGTTCCTTTAGATTCAAAGATATCCCTGCCATGCGCAAGTTCTAGCATGCTTTTTTGCGAAACGATGCGTGGCGGCTTAATGGGCTGTGAATCCAACCTTTCTTTTAATTTTTGAGCCGCGGATTCAATCAGGCTTTTGGTATCAATCTTGACAGAATAGCGTGTCTTGCGCTTGATTTTTTGCCATAATGCTTGGAAGTTCGGATCTAACTCGAAGTTTTCTTTCCTTCTTACGCGCTTTCGTTCTCGCGCATTGCCTATTTCTGCCGCGCCAATGGAATTGCCATATTCCTCTTCGATTTCCTGTTGATAGGTCTTTACAAACTGTGTGTAGCTCTCATTAGCGATGACAGTTAGAACATTTCTATGTTCATCAAATACGCGATCCCCATCTTGATTGACAGGCAGGCGAAGGCCGCGACCAATCTGCTGCCGCTTGGTGGTGTAGGACTTCACATCGCGCAAGGTGCAGATTTGGAAAATATTGGGGTTGTCCCAGCCTTCGTTGAGAGCGGAATGCGAAAAGATGAACGCAGTCGGCTCATCAATAGAAAGCAGACCTTCCTTATCGCGCATGATTAAGTTGTAGGCATCTTTGTCTTTTACCGATTCGCCACTTGTATCGCCCCAATCCCCTTCCTTTTTTGATTTCTTGGCGAAATAAGCTGCTCGGACATCCTGGGCTTGCCATTTTCGCCATCCGGCATAGCGCTCTTGTTTCGCTAATTTGGTGTAAGCGTCATCAAACATTTCACAATACTTGCCACGATAGTTGTCGACGCGGTCGATGAAAAACAGCGTCAAGACTTTGATGCCTTTTTCGCGCAAGTTATTGTGCTTGTTAAAATGCTCTTTAATCGCAGTGAGGATTTGCGCTTGGAAGATTGCATCTTTGTCTTCACCAACAGATTCGCCTTCGCCAAGCGCGATCTCTTGTGTTCCCACAAGGATATGAACGCGCCCATATTCAATTCGATCGATTTTGTAATTTTGATATTCAGGTAAATTTGTCTTGTCGTACAAATCGTCCTGGGATTTAATTGTGATAGTCTTTCTACTGACCTTCCCGCTTTTCACCGCCATTCGATTCACAGTCAGCTTCGCTCGCATTGTCAGCTTGGTAGCTTTTATCTCGTGGACCTCGATAAAGGCGCGGTTCAGATCATTTTCCTGCGTAACTCCCCAGACATCGACTTTCTTGACCAAGCGCTGGCGGTAAGCGTCAAAAGGCGTCAAGCGATAGACGCGGTTGTATGGATTGCGATGGGTGGCGCTATAGCGCAGCGTCAGCAAGGGGTGGAGTTCGCCCAGCGCCTGTTTATTCTTTTCGCCTTCCATTTTGGTCTGCGGCTCGTCCAGGATAAGGACGGGGCGGGTGGCTTGCAGCAGCCGAATGGGTATCTCGCCTTGCAAGCGTTCCTGCGGCTGGCGCATGATGTTAAGTTCTTTGTTGAATGCGTCAATCGTCATCACCAACAGTTCTACATCGCTGGACAACGCAAATTGCCGCACCCGCGATAGATCCTTGGATTCATAATCGTAATAGCGATAGGGCAGATTATTGTAAATGTCGCTGAAATGCTTTTCGGTAACTTGCAGGGTTTTCAAGACGCCTTCGCGGATAGCAATCGAAGGCACAACAATGATGAACTTGCGGAAGCCGTATTTCTTGTTCAGCTCCAGCGCTGTCCGCAGATAGATGTAAGTCTTGCCTGTGCCAGTTTCCATCTCCACCGAGAAATTGTAATAGGGCAGATCAATCTCATTGACGCGATTGCCGGTCGGTAGAAGATCGTCATCCATATCTAATTCATTGTTGTCTTGCACCTGCCACAGATTTTCTAGCAATGTCTGATCATCTAGGTCCAGTTGATTGCTTATCGCTTGAATATCCCCCAGCGCCGTGAAGTCCGCGTCGATGTAAGGCTGACCTTCAAATAAGTCTGTTACAGACTTAATAGCTTGTAGCTGATATTCTTGGTTGGCGTCAAACTTAAATTCCATGTCCGCCCCTAAAGACTTTTGACGCGGCAAGTCAGCGCGAGGTTGGCAGCAGTTGAATCATCCACCGCGCTGTCGCGGAAAATGAAGAGATCGTCGCGCGCCAAACCCAAGCGGCGGACCGAATCAAAGGATATCCTATCGTCCAGGCAGATGTAGAAATGCTGTTCGCGTTCGGCGGCGATGACCTTGTAGAAGGTCTGTTCGGGGTCATCAATCCGCTTTACGCGGTAACTCAAGCCGAAGCCGGCTTCTTTGATAGCGACATCGGCGATGACGTCTTCCGCTGTCCAGCCCGCGACCAGCGGATCGTCAATCATCAGTTCAAGTTGACGTTGGTAGTCCTCGGCAGCGGTATCAGGGGATAGGTCTTGCCATTGTCTGCGCGGGGATTTGTCTAGCTTGAAAACACGGAAGCCCAAGTCCTCGTTGGTCTGCCCGCCATCTTCCTGCTCCATGCGCTGGATGACACGGCGAATGCGCTCCTTGCCCACTTCGGCGATATTTGCGTATTCTGGGTGATCCATCGGCTCCGGCAACTGCACCATGATGAAACGCCGGTTGCCGCCGTCCTCGCGGTTCTGCTTGAGAACGGCATGAGCCGTCGTCGCCGAACCGGCGAAGAAGTCGAGTATGATGTCGTCTTGGAACAAATGTTCTTGGGCTGGGCTGGGCTGGGCTGGGCTGGGCTGGGCTGGGCTGGGCTGGGCTGGGCTGGGCTGGGCTGGGCTGGGCTGGGCTGGGCTGGTACTTAATTGTAGCATACGTTGGATTAATTCGGGAGGCTTCGCTGTGTTGAATACTCCGGCGTCTCCAAAGTATTCTCTAATTGTTCTGGTGGCTTTCTGGGTATCCCCAACTTCGACTCTAGTCCAAATTGTTAGTGGAGTCATGCCATTTTGTACTTCTGATAGAAACCGCTTTATTCTCGGAACATTGTTCCCAGTTTCGCCAAACCATACTCTATTGTCATCAACTAAACGCCAGAAATTTTCTTTAGATGTTCGCCAACATCGTCCCTTGGGAGGGTTAACCACTCTTCCTGAAGGTGTGGTTATGGAAAAATCATATTGAGAGGAATAAGTCCTAACATCTAGTCCACTTGAGGTCCACGGCCCGCGCGGGTCATTATCTGGGTTTGTGTACCTTGCATTAGCTTCATCGGTTCTAGGCAACAATTTAGGACGCCAAGTTTCTTTGTCTTTTGCGTACACAAGTGAGTAGTCATGGTTGTCAGAAAACCATCGAGCATCATTCTGAGGTGATTGTTTTTTCTCCCAAATCACATTCGCAACAAAATTCTCCTCGCCAAAGACCATATCCATCAGCAGTCTTAAATGATGAACTTCGTTGTCGTCGATGCTGACAAAGATAACGCCGTCATCGCGCAGCAACTGCCGCGCTAGCGCCAAGCGCGGGTACATCATGCTCAGCCAGTTGGAGTGCTTGCGCCCGTTCTTTTCTGGCTGTGATGTCCGTGTGTTGCCGTTCTCATCAACCTGTCCAGTTTCGCGCAGGTAGTTGTCATAGGGCTCGGTGTAATTGTCGGGATAGACATAATCCTTGCCGGTGTTATAGGGCGGGTCGATGTAAATCATTTTGACGCGCCCGGCGTAGGGCTTGTGCAGCAGCTTCAAGACTTCGAGGTTTTCGCCTTCGATAAAGATATGCCCGGTGTCTTCCCAATTCAGTGATTCATCGGGCGTGGCTTTGAGCGTGGCTTGGCTGGGTTGAGCGAGGGCGCGCAAGGCTTCTTGCTTGCCCCACCAGGTGAAGCTGTATTTTTCGGTTCGATCTTGAGATACACCGAGCAAGTCAGCGAGCGCTTCAATGTCGACGCTGTCTTCGTTGGCGACTTCGGGAAATAGCTTCTTGAGCGCTTCAAGCCGTTGGGCAAGCGGGTTCTCCGACTGGCGGCTGACGGGGGACGCATTCTTTCGACTCATTCGGTCGCGCTCCAATAATTTGCGCTATGATACCCGCGCATGAACGCGCTTTGAAGGGTTTTTCTCTAGTCCTATGGCTCCGGGTCATAATCCGCCAGCGCTTCTGCCTGCGATGGCAATGGATTATAGTCACCCAGCCAAAACCCCGGATACGGCGCGACCACAGCCCCCTCGCGTATATCAATGATGCGGCGAATCATCGGCGCGACCACCTCCGAACCCTCGCGCGAATTGGCCATCACCCCGGCGAAGGCGATTTGCGGTTCATCGGCTGGATAATAGGCCACGAACCAGGCATTCGGCTGCCCGGCTGTTTCCGCCGTGCCAGTCTTGCCGCAAACCGTATAGGGCGCGCCCTCGAAGACCCACCAAGCCGTGCCGACATCCTTAATTGTTGTTACCTGGCACATGCCTTCGCGCGCAATCTCCAGCGCGCCTTCGTCCAGGCCTTGGCTCGGCAGCAGGGTGGGCTGGTTTTCTTGGCGATAGTTTTCGCTGCCGGGGCTGCCGATATGGCTGACGACGTAGGGTCGGTAGCGCTTGCCGCCATTGGCGATCATGGCGGTGGCGACCGCCATCTGCAGCGCGGTCACGGTAACATTGCCCTGCCCGATGGCATTGTTGATGGCTTCCGTCGGCTCTTGCGGATTGGGATGGGCGACATCGCCGACCGCTTCCTGCCCCAAGCCAGTGAGGCCGGTCGCGCTGCCGAAGCCGAGCCGCTCGGCGTAACCCGCTTGCAGGTCCGGCTCTTGCTGGAACATCAATGCGCCCACTTCCCAGAAGAAGGGATTGCAAGAGGTGGCCAGGGCACGGCTCATATCGACCTCGCCGGTGGCGGGCTTATTTTCCAGCAAGCGCCAATCGTAGCGAACTGGGATGGCGTCGCCGAACCGTTCCTGCCCCTGCCACCTGATATCGCAAAAAAAGGGATAGGGGTCTGGCAAGATATTTTCCGATGCCGCCGCCAGCAGCGTTACAATCTTGTAGACCGAGCCGGGCGTATATTGTTCGGCGATGGCTTTGTTCGTGAATGGCGAACGAATATCGCGGTTGAGGCGCGCCGTGCGGTCCGGCACATCGTATTGCGTATCGGGATTAAATATATGCGGGTCGAAGCTGGGATAACTCGCCATTGCCAATACCTCGCCGCTATTGACGTCCAAGGCGACGATTGCGCCGCCCAGCGTGAGGGCGCCCCAATTGCTCGCGGCGGTATTCACCGCGTCCGAAAGCGCCTGCGCGGTCGATTCTTGCATATCGCGGTCGATGGTGAGCGTGACGGGCTGCGGCGCGACGCCGGCTGCCCCGCCCAGTTCCCGGACGATCGTGACGCCTTGCTCCACAATCTGCAGCGTCCGTTGCGGCTGCCCGCCCAAGACGCTTTCATAACTGAATTCGATGCCCGCGCGCCCGACCAGCGCGCTTTCCTCGCGGCCGCGGGCTTGCCAAAAGTCCAGCAATTCAGCGGGAATACGCCCGATGTAGCCCACGACGTGGGTTGCGATGCCGTGGCCGTAATAGCGGCGCGTGCGATAGCGCGACACTGTGGCGACGCCGCAATCGGATCCCAGCGCGCCGCGATACGCTTCGTAGCGCTCGGGATCAATCTCCGCAATATGAAACAAGGTTTCCAGCAGATAGCCGCTGAAGATATTGCGCAAGGTATTGACCTGCTGACGGGTTGCGATAGCGAGCGTGTTGAGGCAGTCGTCGATGTCGTTCATGTCTTGCTGGATGACATATAAACTGTCGACTAAGCCGCCTTGCTCGGCCAGCGGCTGTCCGCTCCGGTCATAGATATTTTCGCGTTGCGCGTAGGTGATATCTTCCACAAGGCGCGCCCGCGTAGACATGCCATCAAAGATATTCATTTGCGACCAGGCGATCTTCCAGCCGCCTTCGTCGACCATGCGCATGACGCGTTCTTGGTCGCGCATGCGCCCAAAAGTTGGCGACTCGATGACGATATCATATTCGACGACAGCGGTGCTGCCCTGGAACATGGTTTCGCTGCGCGCCAACGTAACCCCGGCGAAGCTGATAACGCTATGCGCTTCGGTGTAGCGATTGATGAATACCTGCCTGGGATAGAGTTCGCGGCTGCGGCCGGCGACGAGTCGATACATGCTGTCATAGTCTTCAACATTCCAGCCGTCGATGAACTGGCGCAGGACAGTTTCTGGGTCGGCGCTGCTGGCTTCTAGGACCAGCGGCGGCGCGGTCGCGGTCGAATTCGCATCGCGCTCCAGCAAGATTGAATCGCAGGCACCCAGGGCGAGCAGGCACATCAAGAGCATGCAAAGCGAAAGTGTTCGGGGAGCGGGGCTGGGTTTCATTTTTTTCGAGCGCAAGGATTCATGATGACGTCCTTCGCCGCCGGGGACGCGCGCGCCAGAGTCAATACGCGCCGCTGCGCAGGACGACGCGGGGAATGGTCAACATGAGGATTTCGATATCCATGGACAGTGACCAGTTGTCGACGTAGTAAATGTCCATGGCGCACATTTCGTCGAATGGCACATTGCTGCGCCCACGCACTTGCCACCAGCCGGTCATGCCCGGCGTGATTTGCAAACGGCGCGTATGCCGCGCTTCATAATGCTCCACTTCATCCGGCGTCGGCGGGCGCGGTCCGACCAAGCTCATTTCGCCGCGCAAGACATTCAAGAAGTTGGGCAGTTCGTCCAGGCTGGCGCGGCGCAGGAACTTGCCGAGGCGCGTTATTCGCGGGTCGTCGACAAATTTCGGGTGGCGCGGGTCCTCGCCAGAGGCTTGCAGCATCTGTTCGCGCAGGGCTTCGGCATCCGCGACCATGCTGCGGAACTTGAGCATCTCGAACTTTTGCCCGCCTTTGCCGACCCGCACCTGGCGGAACAATATCGGTCCCTTTCCCTCCAGCTTGAGCGCAATTGTTACCAGCAGGCAAATCAAAACCCAGACCGGTGAACTGAGCGTAACCAAGATGAGGTCCAAGCCGCGCTTGATAACTTGGTCAACGGGCGTGAATGGGCGCTGCGCGCCGAAGCCCAATAAGGGAATCCCGTCCAGGTTTTCCACCTGCACCTGACGCAGGCTGAGCTGCATGAGTTCTGGCACGATGCGCAAATCGGTCCCGGTCGCGCGGCAGATTTCCGACAGCGCTTCAATGCGATCGAAATGCTTCCAGCGGAAGGTGATGATGACCGTATCCACTTGCTGCTGGCGAATGACCGCTTCCAGTTGGTCGGTCTTGCCCAAAGCCGTGACGCGCCCGACGCTGACGCCCGCTTTTGTCTCGTCATCGTCCAAGAAGCCGATCGGCCGATAGCCAAAATCGGGGCGCGCCAGCATCGTGCCCAGCATATCTTGGCCGATATCGCCCATGCCGACAATCAAGACGCGCTGGATGCCGATGCCGCGATGGCGAAAATATGCCAGCGTCCAACGCCGTGCCAGGCGCGACAGCGCGCCGATAAGCAAAGTCAATGCCGCCACGTATATCAACATCAAGCGGCTGTTCGTGGTGGGCTGCAAAATGAAAAACATCGCCAATATGATAACGATTGATACGGCGACGCTGCTGGCAATCAGATAGACCTCTTCCAGCCACGAGCGCCCGACGATATTTCGGTACAATCCGTTGCGCTTATAATTCAGCCAGATTAGCGCGGCGTAGACACCGGCATAGGGCACATAGGGCATGAAATCGCGCTGGGCTGGATCAAGAATGGGGCGGATAATCTGCAGCTCGTAGCGCAGAACGTAGGCAATCGCGAAGACAAAGAAAGCCATAAGACCATCGAGCAGCGGGAACAACCAACGCGGCTCGATGGTAGGGCGCTCGGAAAGCGGACGGTTACTGGTCATAAGCGGCGGCCGGGGTCGAATCCCTCAAGGCTCATCGAATGTGTGAGCGGTCGATCTTCGGGCTGCGCGCGCGGCATTGCCGCGGACGCTTGTTTGCCCGAGGTCGCCGGTGACGCAGGGCTCTCCGTCGCCAGCGCTTTGCGGTAACTGGCGAGCGTCAGGTCCGCGGCGCGCTGCCAGGAAAAGCGCATAGCGCGCTGCAAGCCTTTTTCACGCGCGTCCTCCCGCCATGCGGAATCTTGCCTGATGGTCAGCAGGGCGCTCGCCCAGGCATCGCTGTCCGCTGGCGGCAAGCATAACGCGGCGTCGCCGGCGACCTCGGGCAAGGACGATGCGTCGGTCGTGATAACTGGCTTGCCGCAAGCCATCGCTTCGAGCACCGGCAGCCCAAAACCTTCGTATATAGAAGGATACAGAAATGCCTCGGCGCTATTGTACCAAAGCGGCAATTCCGCGGCAGGGACATATCCGATATGTTGGACACTGTCTTCTAAGCCCGCGCGCTCGATTGTCGCGAAGACCTCATCCGCCATCCAGCCTCTGCCGCCAGCCAGGATTAGCGGCAGGCGCTGCGAGCGCGGCAGGCTGGCGTATGCGCGCAGCAGCATCGGCAAGTTCTTGCGCGGTTCCAGCGTGCCAACAAATAACCAGAAGCGCTCGGGCAATCCCTTGCGCGCGGCAAACTGCTCGATAGCCGCGGCTGGCAAGCGGCGGAAGACCGAGCGGTCGTATCCAAGCGGCGTTACATCAATTTTATCCGGATTGAGGCTCAACATCCGCACAAGGTCTTGCTTGGTGCTGTGGCTGATTGCCAGGACGCGCCGCGCGCGGCGACAAGTCAAAGCGGTAAGTTTGCTCAAGTAGAGACGTCTCGCGGCGCTCAAGCGCTGCGGGAAGAGCAGGAAACTCAGGTCGTATACGGTTACTACCATGGGCGCTTTTAAGTAGACTGGGGCAACAAATGCCATGGCATGATAGAGATCGAAGCTGGACAATTGCCGGGGTTGGAAAACTTGCTCCCAGAAGATGCGCCGCCAGGCGGCTGATGTATCGAAGCGGGCGCGCGACAGCGAAACCCCGTCAATGGCAGCGCGGCTCGACCCGCCAACCAGCGCTTGAAAGCGCCAGTCAGGCGCTGCCTGCCTTGGCAGATGCTGCAGCAGATGGGCGATATAGCTGTGAATGCCAGCCGAGCGGTATCCAGCCTTATCCGACAGCAAGTGCGCATTGAGCCCGATTTTCATATCCTGCATTATAGCATAAGCGCAGGCAGATTTGGCTGGCTTTAGGCAGGGCAATCGCAGCAATTATATTATTCGCTGCCGCCGAGCGGCTGTAGCTGATTCCCCCGCAATGACTGCCGCGGATGTTCTGTTCAATCGTGTTGGCCGTGTTGGCCGTCTTGGCGCGGGATTCGCCCTGCACGGACCTACTCCCTCGCAATAAAATGAGGCGCGATGAGGCGCGTTAATGAGGCGCGTTTTAGAAACGAGTCCGCGAATGCCAAACGCTATTCTGATAGCCAGCTTTTACAAATTTGTTCACCTGCCGGATTACCGCGCCCTAAAAGCGCCCCTGCTAAAGCACTGCCACGCGGCGGACCTGCGCGGCACGATACTGCTCGCGGAAGAGGGCATCAACGCAACTATCGCCGGCACGCGCGCCGCGGTCGAGCAGGTGCTGGACCGCTTGCGGGCCGACCCGCGCCTGGCCGACTTGGCGATCAAGTCCAGCTATCATCATCAAATGCCCTTCCAGCGCATGAAGGTGCGCTTGAAGCGCGAAATCGTCGCCATGAAAGTACCGGGCATCGACCCGAACAAACAGGTCGGCACTTATGTCGACGCGGCTGATTGGAACAACTTAATCAGGCAAGACGACGTGGCGCTAATTGACGCGCGCAATGCCTACGAAACGCGCTTGGGCAGCTTCCAGGGCGCGCTGAATCCTGGTACAGAATCATTTAATGAATTGCCGGGATTTTTATCAAGGCGCTTAGACCCCAATACAAACAAACGTGTCGCTATGTTTTGCACCGGTGGCATCCGCTGCGAAAAAGCCACAGCCTATTTGCTGGAGCAGGGCTTTGCCGAGGTATATCATTTGCGCGGCGGCATTTTGAGTTATCTGGAACAGGTGGAGCCGGCGGAATCGCTCTGGCAAGGGGAATGCTTCGTCTTTGATGAGCGTGTTACAGTCGACCACAACCTGGAAAAAGGCAGCATCACAATCTGCGACGATTGCAAGGCAGTCGTGCAAGTGGCGGACGAGCAATGTAGGGATTGCGGCTCGCGCAATATCCTTTGAGCGCGCACCCGCAAAGGCAGGTGCAAGGTTCAGATAAGGTAAAAAACTGGACGAGACCAAGCTCCGTAGGCAACGGCGCTACCTGCGGGGCTTGGTCTTCGCCCAGTTTTATTCACTCAATTCTTCGCAGCTTGACGCTGCATATTTAGAAGAAATTCAGTTGACCTGCCATGGCTGGAATAAGTATTACCAATGCAACCAGTAACAACACCGCTAAGACTAGAAGTAGTTTCGCCATTGTCATACCCCCTATGTAATATTCGCTCGACAGTCAAAAACTACAAGCGCGCCGCATTCACACCATTCGGAGCTGACTATATGCCTATCGCGTATCCTTAGCGTAAAAACTATAAAAGCCGGTCGTTGAGATGGTAAAGCGCAGTCTGGCGGACGCATTTGCGCCGAAGAATGCGCTTTCTCTAATAAGTCTATCATTAAACGGTCACAGAAAGCAAGCAGTTCAGACATATAATGCGATTGTAATGAAATACGGCTCTTCAGCGCTGTCGCGGCGTTGGCGGGCTGTGTCGGCGCGCCCTAGGTGTCCGTCGTTGCTTAGAAGAATCGTTGCTTAGAAGTATCTAGCGCGATTGCCCAGAAACGCGCTCCATGCAAAAGCCTGTCTCTACACAGCGCTCAAGCTGTCGTATAATGGCTGATGTAGTGAACGGTTAAGGTCTGGTGTGGATGCAAATTGGAATCATTTCGGATGTACATGCGGACTACGATACGCTGCGAGAGGTACTCGGTCGGCTTGAAAATCATCATCGGGTAGACCAGGTATTGTGCGCCGGTGATTTGGTCGGGCGCGGACCGGAACCGGACCGCGTGGTCGACTTAATCCGCGAGCATGATATCCCCGTGGCGCGGGGCAACCACGATGATTTGGTCGCTGGACTGCGGCGCGAGAATACGCAGTATCTCAACAGCTTGCCGCTTCATTGGCAGGGCGAATTAGCCGGCAAGAAGGTCTATATGTGCCACGGCAAGCCCGGCAACAATATCTGGGGCATGTACAAAGATCATCTGACAGAATCCTATCTGAAGATGGTCTTGCAGTCGCTGAAAGCCGATGTGCTGGTTACAGGGCATACGCATATACCGCTGCACATAGCGACGCAAGGCGGCTGCCTGGTCAATCCGGGTTCGCTGTATACCTTCAAATGCGCCCGGGCGTCGTCCTGCACTTATGGCGTGCTGTCCCTGCCGGATTTGAGCTTCCGGGTATACGACGCCCACGCCGACTGCGGTCCAGCTCCGCTTGCGATTATCTAAGCCCGCGTCTTGCCGGCGGGCGGCGCTGCTTGATACCTGTCTCGCGCTTTCCCGTATATTCAATATAGAATATAGAGTGAAGCATAGAGCGAAAGAGGCGAATTATGAGCCTGCTGGGTAATCTCATCTGGTTGGTCTTTGGCGGCGCGATAGCCAGCCTTAGCTATATCCTGGCTGGGCTCGCGCTGTGCTTGACGGTAGTCGGCATCCCATTTGGCCTCAAAGCGATACAATTCGGCTTGATGGTCCTGCTGCCTTTTGGCAAGGTCATCGACGGCGGACAGTCGAAGACGGGCTGCTTGGCGATGGCATTTAATATCATCTGGCTCGTAACCGTGGGCTGGTCAATCGCGCTGACCCATCTGCTATTCGGGCTCATGCTGGGCTTTACGCTGCTGGGCATTCCCTTCGCCATCCAACATTTCAAGCTGGCACCGGTGGCGCTCTTCCCCTTTAGCTACAAGTTGAGCAATGCGCCAATAAGCTAAACGGCGACAAAAGCATGCCCTAATCGCGAGCAAACGTCAGGCACATTATGCGCGTTTTGATGCTCTGCAAAGCCTGCGTCGTCGGCATCTATCAGCCCAAGCTGGAAGCAATCGCCCGCCGCGGCATTGAGCTCAAAGTCCTGTGTCCGCCGTCATGGAAAGACGAGCGCGGCCAACAAATGCTGGAGCGCGCCCACACCGACGGTTATCATTTGCAGTCGATTCCCATCCGGTTCAACGGCAGTTTCCACCTCCACCATTATCCCACGCTGAGGCGGGAACTTGGCGCATTCCAGCCAGACATCGTTCATATCGACGAAGAGCCTTATAACCTGGCGACTTGGCAGGCGCTGTATCAGGCGCGGCGCAACGCGGCAAAGGCGCTGTTTTTCACTTGGCAAAATATCAAGCGCGCGTATCCGCCGCCCTTTTCCTGGGGCGAGGCTTGGGTTTATCGCCAGGCGGATTATGCCCTGGCTGGGACCGCCGACGCTGCCGACACGCTGCGCGCCAAAGGTTATGGCGGTCCGCTAAGGGTTGTCCCGCAATTCGGCGCTGATTCGGCGCTTTTTCAACCGGCGGCGGCGCAGCCCGATAGACCCTTCACCCTCGGCTATATCGGACGCATGGTGCCAGAGAAAGGCATAGACGTTTTGCTGCGCGCCCTGGCGGACCTCGATGGCGAGTGGCGGCTGCGGCTGGTGGGCGGCGGTCCGGCGCTGTCCGCGACGCGCGACCTGGCAGGCGCGCTTGGCATGGCAGAGCGCGCCGTCTTCGTCGGTCAGTTGGCGTCGAGCGAATTGCCGGCGCAATACCACGCGATTGATTGCCTGGTCTTGCCTTCACTAACGCGCGACAACTGGAAAGAGCAATTTGGTCGTGTGCTAATTGAGGCGATGGCCAGCGGCGTCGCGGTCATCGGCAGCGACAGTGGCGCCATCCCCGGCGTGATTGGCAGCGCCGGCTTGATCGCGCCCGAGGGCGATGTCACCGCGCTGCGCCGCGCAATCCGCGCTGTCAAGGAGCGGGCGGGCTTAAGAGCCGAGTTAGTCGAACGCGGACGCGAGCGATACTTGGCGCATTACACCAATGACAGCATCGCGGCGGCAACGGTCGCCGTCTACCGCGGGCTTATGCAGAGGGACTTGTCCGCCGCAATCGTCGGATGAAGTCGACGCTTTGCAGCTTGCTTTCCAGCATATATGCGATATATCCCAGCAGGATGCGCTCGACGCCCGTGTGCTGTTGCGGCGAAAGGCGCAGGCTCGCCACTTGTCGGTAATCGTCGGCGCTGCGCTGCAAATGGCGCAGGATCTTCAAGGTTTCGAAGTCCAGCGAAGCCAAGGCGCTGCCAGCCTGCGCGGCCGCGGCGCGGCTGACCACGCCGCCTTCTTCGTTGCTGAAGAATTGCGTTTCGGGCAGCAGCTCGGCGCGAGTCAAGACGCAGGTCCGCAATTCTGGGCGAAAGCCCACCAAGTCAAGCAAGCGCAGTTCATAATAGCGCGCTGCCAGGCGCGGGTCGCTGGCGTCGGCGACGCGCGCCAAGGTGTGATGCAGCAGCTCGAAGAGGTGGACCTGGCTGATGTCTTCGTCGGCTGTGAAGCGGTCGAGCAGCTCGGCGACATAATTGGCATAGGCGCTGCGATGCAGGTCCTCGCGCAGCCCGCGGTAAGGTTCGATTAGCTCGGCTTGGCTGATGACATCAAGGCTGCGGCCGCGGTGGATCATCACATCGCTGCGGGCGAAGAGCTCGACGTGCCCGCTGAGCTTGCCCTGTGGTTTGCGCGCGCCCTTGGCGATGGCGCGGATTTTGCCGCGCTCGGGCGTGAAGAGCGTCAGCAGCCGGTCGGATTCGCCGAAGTCGCGGCGGCTGAGGATGATGGCTTGGCTGCGGAATTGGCGCGGGGCTTTGGGCATGGGCTTGGAGTACTAGGCTGAAGATAGGTAGGCTGGAAAAAGCTTGGCTGGAAAAAGATTGGCTGGAATAAGATTGTAAAGACGCGCCAATTATATCAGCAAATGTCGGCGCGCCCTACGCGCCCATCGGTGTTCGTCGGTGCTTATAATAAAATTTGCTGCAATTGCCCAGGTTAATTGCTATAGTCTGCGTCAATCCTATACCAACAGAAAGACTCCAGCAAAATGCCCGACAAAAGCGACAGCCCCAAACCCCAAACCGAAAACAATGCCGAAATTAAAACCGAGATCAAAGAAGAAGCGCCGGTCATCACCAGGCACCAGCTGGAGCTGGAGGGCGCGACCCTCCGCTACAGCGCGACGACCGGCAAAATGCCGCTCAAGGACGCGCGTGACAATATCGTCGCCCAGATCTTTTACACCGCCTACACGCTTGAGCGCGACCGCGATACCGCCGAGCGACCGCTCATCTTTGTTTTCAACGGCGGACCGGGTTCGGCCTCAATTTGGCTGCATATTGGCGCGCTGGGTCCGCGGCGCGTCGACATGGGCGCGGAGGGCTTTATGCCGCCGCCGCCCTACCGCTTGATTGACAACGCCTATACCTGGCTCGACTTGGGCGATTTGGTCTTCATCGACCCCGTTGGCACGGGCTATTCCCGCGCCAGCGACCCCGATGACAATCAAAAATACTGGGGACTGGAAGCGGATTTGGAAGCGGTTGGCGAATTCATTCGCCTGTACCTGTCGCGCAACCGCCGCTGGACCTCGCCGCTGTACCTGGCTGGCGAAAGCTATGGCACCACCCGCGCCGCGGGCTTGGCTGGGCATTTGATCGACCGCGGCATCGCCTTTAATGGCGTCGTCTTGATCTCCACCATCATGAACTTTCAGACAGCGCGTTTCACCAAAGCCAACGACTTGCCTTATACACTCTTTCTGCCGAGTTATTGCGCGGCGGCGCATTATCACGGGCGGCTGGACGCGGCATTGCAGGCGCGGGAGCTGCGCGGGCTCTTGAGCGAAGTGGCGGATTGGGCGCAGAGCGACTATACGGTGGCGCTGGCAAAAGGCGACCGCCTCGGCGAAGCCGAGCGCGGCGCGGTCGCGGCGCAGTTGGCGCGTTACACCGGCTTGAGCGAGCGATTCCTGCTGGGCGCGGACTTGCGCGTCAATATCATGAGCTTTTGCAAGGAACTGCTGCGCGATGAGAAACGGGCGCTGGGGCGGCTGGATGCGCGCTTCGTCGGCATTATGGCGTCGGCGGAAGGGCAGACCTTCGATTTCGATCCGTCAATGAACGCCATCACGCCGCCCTATAACGCCGTCTTCAATCAATATGTGCGCGAGGCGCTCGGCTACAAAACCGACCAAAACTACGAGATATTGAGCTTCGAAGTCAACCGAAACTGGCAATACGCCGGCGGAGAATTCCCCGATACCAGCGAGGGGCTGCGGGCTGCCTTCGCCAAGAATCCCTTCATGAAGGTGCTGGTCGCGCAAGGATATTATGACTTGGCGACGCCATTCCAAGCCGCCTATTACTCATTGAGCCACATGGGCTTGGACGCCAGCTTGCGCGACAATGTCATCATCGCAGAATACGAGGCGGGCCACATGATGTACTTGCACGAAGCGTCGCTTGCCAAGCTCAAGCGCGATGCGGCGCGCTTCATTTCAGGCTAAACGTCAGGCTCTTTCCAGTTTAATCGTGACGCGCGCGGTCACGCGGGCATGCAATCAAAGACGTCTTGAATCTGCTGCAAATGATTTAGCCCATGCTGGGCATAGACGCGCGCCAGCTGCTCGAGGCTTAGGTCGCCGCGCTGCGAGAAACCGATCTTCGCCCATTCTTCATCGTCCAGGTTTTCCAGCAGAATCGCCCAGCGCGCTTGCAAGCCGTCGAGAATCTTGAGCGAATGCTCGATATCGGCGTTTTTGGCGTCGGGATATTCGGCGATGGCGTTGACATCGTAAGCGGTGAAATGAAATTCCGGGCTGGTGAGGATGAGCTTAAAGCGGCGGATGCAGACCATGTGCGTATCCGCCAAGTGATGCACATTCTGCGCGACGGTCCATTCGCCAGCCTTATACGGCGTGGTCAGCTGCTCGACGGTCAAGCCGCTGACTTTATCGCGCAGCTGCGCGGGCAAGTCGCGGATGACGCGGATGATATCGGCTCGTGTTTCCATTGTGCTTGTCTCCTTGATAAAGACGCGAATCAGTCCGCGCATTGTAACGGAGTAGGGGCGCTATTCTCAAGCTGGGGTAATAGTTCAGGCAAGGCAATCATAAAAAATCTCGCCAAGCAGGCACGGATGACGCATAAGAATTGCAAAGAACAGTGTCTGCGCGCAGCACAGGGGCGCGTGGGGCGCGTTGACACAGCCCTTCGACACAGCCCGCCGGCACTGACCGTCAATCGCCCCTGCAATTTGACAGTTTTGGATTTTGATGCGATTGTTCTGAGCGGCGGGTGGATTGGAATTGCGGTAAGCCGAGATATAGGATAAAACAAGGCGAAATTAATCATGCGAGAGTAGCAATTGATGTCGGACGCGCTAGATATCGTTGGCATCGGCGTCTGCACAGTTGATCACTTGATGACTGTGCCGCACATGCCGGGCAACAACGTCAATATGAAAGCCTTCAGCTACCTGCGCCAGCCTGGCGGTCTGGCTTCTTGCGCCTTGGTGGCGGCTGCGCGCTTGGGCGCGCGCTGCAAAATCATCGCGCTCGTCGGTGCCGACGCCGACGGGCAATACATTCGCGACGAGTTGACAAGCGAGGGCGTCGACACGTCGCAGCTAATCGCGCGCGCGGGCGGTGAATCGCATGTGTCCTTGATTCTTGTGGACGAGCGCAGCGGCGACCGCAGCATCATGACGCGCCCGCCCACAGGGCAGCCAATCGCAGCGAGCGAAATCACCAGAGCGGATATCACAGCAGCCAAAGTGCTTTTCATCGACGATGTTACCGAGCTGACGTTGCAAGCGGCGCGCTGGGCGCGGGACGCGAACATGCACGTCGTCCTAGACCCCGCGCGACCCTACGCGGTCATCAAGGAAATCCTGCCCTATGTTGATGTGCCCATCGTGCCCGAGCAGTGGGCGCAGGCTTGGCTGCCAGGCTGCCCGGCGGAAGCTGTCGCGGCGGCTCTTTATGAAGGCGGTGCCAGCATCGCGGTGGTTACGCTGGGCGCGCGCGGCTCAGTCCTTGTATGGGAAGGCGGGATGAAGCGCATCCCCGCATTTGCAGTGGATGTCGTGGACACCACCGGCGCTGGCGATGCCTATCACGGCGCGTTTATGGCCGCGCTGCTGGAAGATTGGGGCGCGCCGCGGATGGCGCGCTTCGCGGCTGCGGTCGGCTCGTTGAATTGCCGCGCGATGGGCGGCCGCGCGGCTTTGCCGACGCGGCAAGAAGTTGCTGCCTTGCTCGCGCAATATGATGGATGAACATTATACAAACTGAATTACAGCGCCGCCGCTCGGCGGCTGTGTCGAATGTCGGTTTGGTGGGTCAATGTCGAGGTCTAGTGTCGGAGGTCAGTGTCGGAGGTCAGTGTCTACGCGACCTACACGACCTACGCGACCTACGCGACTTTCACGACCCGCGGTGCTCAAATTCAGTCAGAATATGCTGAATTTGAGCAAGCATAATTTGATGCGCTTGCCTCGGTAGACTTGAGTAATTTACAACTGTTATGGCGCAATAATATGCTATACTATCGCAGCAGAGTTTACCTGTAAGGAGCGATAATAATGAACAAAGCTGAAATAATTGGTTCAATCTCGGAGAAATCGGGCTTGAGCAAAGCTGAGGCTGGTAGAGCGCTGGATGCCTTCGTGGAGACAGTGACGGAAGAATTGGCAAACGGCGAGCGGATTGCGCTGGTAGGCTTTGGCTCATGGACTGCCGAGCAACGCGACGCCCGCACTGGGCGCAACCCGCGGACCGGCGAGTCGATTCAGATTGCCGCCAAACGGGTCGTGAAGTTCAAAGCGGGTGCCAGCCTCTCCCAAGCGGTGAACTGAGCGCAAGAAGCAATAATTGGGGCGGGCTTCTTGCCTGTCCCTACTTTGGCATACCTAGAATGCCTATTGCCGCACTAAGTCGTCATGGCTTCCCAGCTTTATTCCCCCAAGTCAAGAACAGCGCGGCTTGGCGCGCTACAGAATGCCCGCTCGCTGCAAGAATTGGATGCTGTCGGACAGCGCTTGCAGGCTGTGCCGCGCGCGTCCTGGGATGCCAGTTGTATCCGCGCCCGCCAGGACCAGCCAGCCGTCGAATGCCAACTCGGTCAAAGCCGCGCCGATGGCTGAAAAAGGCATAAAGCCCTGCCCGGGCAAGCGCCCGTTGTTGTCGCACAGGTAAAGTACGCTGATGTCGCCGCCGTGCGACTGCAGAGCCGCCAGCAAATCATCTTCTTCCAAGGCTAAATGATAGAGATTGGCCGCGACGGTAATCATGGCATGATTGTCGACCTGAGTCCGAAAATAGGCGGCTTGATGCAGGCGGTTGATGAAGGCTGTTTCGTAATGGTTAAGCGCTTGCAGCGCCAGCCGTACGTCCATAGCGTCGCACAAGTCGGAGACGCCGCGCAGCAGCCAAATCAGCAACTCTTTTTGCAATTCCAGCGCCGAAGCGTAAGGGCTTAAATCCGGCAGGTCGCATTCGCCGCGCTGTGGCGCAAAAGTAACATACTCCGCTTCCAGATCGAGCGCGCAAGTTAGCGCCTCGCGCAAGCTATCAACAGCCGCCGCGCGCCGCGCCGCGTCCGCCGATAAGCAGCCATCTTGCCCAAGCATGTTGATGCCGCTGGCTCGGATGCCATTGGCGTCCAGCGCTTCCGCAATCGCTGGCAGGCGCGCGTCGAGGTCCGCGGCGGCAAATTCGACAGCCGCGATGTTCAAGCGCCGGGCTGCGGCAAGATTTTGCGCCACTGTTGTGCCCGGCAGCAAGCCTTCTTGAATGGCGAGCTTGGCCATGGATTAACTTGCTTTCTTGGGTGCCGACTTGAGCACGTCGGCAATGAGATCGTCGGTGCGCATGCCTTCTGCTTGCCCGTCAAAGTTGAGCAAGATGCGGTGGCGCAGGGCGGCTGGGGCGACCGATTCCACGTCATCGAAGGATACGTTATAGCGCCCTTCCAGCAAGGCATGAATCTTCGCGCCGATGATGAGCGCTTGCGCGCCGCGCGGGCTGGCACCATAGCGGGCGTAATCGCGCAGCATTTGCGTGGCTTCTGGTCTATCGGGATGGGTGGCGACGATGATGCGCGCCACATATTCGCTGACATGGGACGGTATTGGCGCGCTCAGCGCGAGTTTGCCCATGCCAATCACTTGTTCGCCATCGGCGATTTTTCCCGCTTGCGGCATTTCCGCGCCGGTGGTGCGATGCAAAATCTTGACCAGGTCCTCAACGCCAGGGAACTTGACATCGACCTTGAAGAGAAAGCGATCGAGCTGCGCCTCTGGCAAGGGGTAGGTGCCTTCCATTTCCAGCGGATTTTGGGTTGCCAGCACAAAGAAGGGCATGCGCAGGTCGTAGCGGCGGCCCGCGACGGTAACGGTCTTTTCTTGCATGGCTTCCAGCATGGCGGATTGGGTTTTTGGCGTGGCGCGGTTAATCTCGTCAGCCAGCACCAGATTGGCGAATATCGGACCCGCCTGGAAGCGGAACTCGCGGCGGCCGTCTTCCGTCTCCTCCAAGATGTCCGTACCCACGATATCGGCTGGCATCAAATCGGGCGTGAACTGGATGCGCGAGAATTTGAGATCGAGCACATCGCCCAAGGTGCGGATTAACATGGTTTTGCCCAAGCCGGGCACCCCCTCCAGCAAGGCATGCCCGCCCGCCAACACGCAAATGATGACGTTGCGCAGCACCCCGCGCTGACCGACGATGACCTTGCCGACTTCCGCTTCGATGTTGCGGGCGATTTCGCCAAATTGCTCCAAACCGATTTCTTCTGCGTTCGCCTGGCTCATTTGTGGATTTGCCTCGATACCCTCGTTGGTGGCAGTGGCAGGCATTATAAGCCAAAACGCGGGCTACCGTGAGGTGAGACTTGTCGCACGTGTTTGCCAGGGCAATTGCCCCACTAGCAAAGCCCAGGGCAATCGCGCCAAATTTCTTCACAACATAGACAGCGAGGGTCGCGTAGGTCGCGTAGGGCGCGTAGGTCGCGTAGACACTGACCTTCGACACAGCCCGCCGACACTGACCTTCGACACAGCCCGCCGACACAGCCCGCCGACACAGCGCTTTAACCGCCCGCGATTTTGCGCCAAATTGCATTCGTCTGCCACGGTTTGTGATGGATTGTGATGAACAACAAACATGCGCTCAATCAAGAACGCGATGACCTGCGAGCGATATGGCGGCAAGACGACCGGCTCGGGCGACTTGCCGCAATTTGATGATGCGCGCCGCGGGCATCGCGCCGCGGGCATCGCGAGGGCATGAATGCCGGGCTAATTTCAGCCGCAGTCGCCATGCGCTTGTACATACTCGGCGCTGACCCATCCCCGCTGGTCGTAATAATCGACCTTGAACCAGCCCTCATGATAGCTGAAAGCGGTCAGCAGGATGTGAGCCGGCAAGACTTGTATGATATGCTGCCCGGCGGGCGCGTCGCGGAAGTTCAACTCGTAGAGCAGCTGCACCATGCAGTTGGGCAACTGCGATACCGCGTCATGGTCGGGCATTTGCATTGCCTGGCGCGGCGAAAAAGCGGCGTCCAGCAGCAGCATCCGCCCATGCTGCGCGAAGCAGACCTCAATGCCCGGTGTGATGTAACCCCACAGGTCAATCGCATTCAGCAAGCCTTGGTCGATGATGGCTTGATTGCCGCCGCCCTGAGCCTCAACGCGTTGGCTCTGCGCGCCCTCGATCCAGTTCTTGACCTCGATGCCTGGCGGCAAGTTGTGCAAGGTTTGGGTGAAGACCCGCGCCACTAGACTTGCTGGCACTGCTGTCGCCGTCCGGCAGGGAGAGCCGCTGGATTGGCTAGTTTTTTGTGAATCTTGCGAATCTTGTGTATTTTGCGGCGGCGGATCTGCACTTCGGCGCTGACTGTGCTGTCGCTGCTGGGCTTGGTCCAGCTGAGCGTGAGGCTGGTTTGCGCGGCGCTGGCGCTCAAGCTGGTGGGCGCAGCCGGCGGCGCATGCAGGGACAAGGTCGCGAATTGAGTCGCTTGACCATTCACTATGAACTGCAATCGATAAGTGGTCGTACGACCCGCAGTATACGCGAAGCTCCGTTACTCCTGCGCGGGAGCTGAACTCGCTCAAACAAACAGACTATGCGAACATTTCACATTATAGCGCATTATAGTGCATAAATGAGCGCGGCAGGATTCGAACCTGCAACCAATTGATTAAAAGTCAACTGCGCTGCCATTGCGCCACGCGCCCATTTTGGGAAAGCCAGAATAATATATGTCCGCGCTGGAATCAAGCCATAGTCCCGCTGCCACGCGGCGCGACCGCGGCGGAATCTCTTCTTAAATTTCAGCATATTCTGTCAGCATATTCTGATTGAACTAGGCACCGAAGGTCGGCGGTCAGTGTCGGCGCGCCCTAAGCGAAGCTCTGTGTATAAAATAAAATTTGCTGCAATTGCCCCGCCAGCAAAGCCTCAATTTCTTGACAGGCTATTTTCGCGGACATATAATCCCGAAATGATTGTCGACATGCTTGAACATGATGCGGTTCGCGCTGCCGACTTCGCAATTCGCGGACATTTGACAGGTGGACATTTGACATATTAACGAGCCCGAATATGCGCAAGCTGGCGCTGTCTGTTTATCTCATTTAAGGAGAGTTTGATTTGGCATCCAATACCAAGAGCGCGATTTTGGCGCGGCACCGGGCAAATGATGATTTGAACAGTCCCCTCTTGCCACAGATGGCGCGCGGCGACCATGACCTGGGTTGCGACGGCATGCGCGCTGCCCTCGACGAACGGATTATCGCCGCGGCCGCGGCCGCTCTCGAAAAAGGACAAACGCATTACGTCGATGTGCCAGGCATCGCGCCACTGCGCGCCGCCGTCGCCGACTACCTCAACAGCGCCACCGCCACAAGCTATGACTCTGGCAATATCGTCATCACGGCTGGCATGCAAGAAGCCCGCTTTTTGAGCATTCAAAAGATTGGCGAAGGCTATGACAGCATCGCCCTGCCTGCTGTGGTTCATCCCGGCGCGCGCAAGGCGCTGGGCATACGCAGCCGCAATCCCCAGACGCTGCCGGTCGACCCAGCCACAGGTTACCTGCCGACGCTTGACGCGATTGCCCAAGCCGCCGCCGATGGCTGCCGCCTCTTCTACCTGGAATCGCCCGCCCGCTTGAGCGGCGCGGTCTATGCCGATGCCGAAGTCGCCGCTATCAGTCAAATCATGGTCGAGCATGACGCCGCCCTTATCTGGGACCAAGGGCTGGCACCATGGGTCGCCGGCGCTTGCCCTTCCCCCGCCGCGCTGGACAGCCTGCGCGAGCGCGCTGCCGTCATCGGCGAAGCCTTTAGCGGCATGGGCTTGGCAAGCTGGTTCGTCGGCTATATCGCCGCGCCAGCAGCTTGGATACCGCCGATGCAATCGCAAAAGCAGATTATGGCAATCTGCACCAGCACCGCCTCGCAATATGCCGCGCTGGAAGCCAGCCAACTCTATGCCGAAGCGCAGGCGCGCCAATTGTCGCTGCTCGGCGAACTGCGCGCCGACTTAATCAAGGCGGCGGCGGAAGCGGGCGTCGCGGTCCTGCCCGGCGCAGCCGCCAACGTGATTGCCTTGCGCCTGTCGGAAGCCGATACAGCGAAGATAAACCGCGCTGGATTCGACTGCGCCGCTGGCAGCCATTTTGGCGCGCCGGCTGTGCTGCGCTTCAATGTCAACAACTCAAGCGCGGCCGCGCTGGCTGCCCTCCGTTGATACTGTTGATACTGTCGCGCGGCAACAGCAAAAAAAAATTTAGCGCCCTCATACAATATCAGCAGCCCGTAGCGCGCTTGAACAAGGCAATAAATAATAGATAACGAGGAATCCCCCAGCATGAGCAAGAAGAAAAAAGACGGCACCAGCCTGCTCTATCAATTGATTGGCGAGGCGCGCGGCTATGATGACGCCATCATTATGGGACGCGGCGATCCCGATTTTGATACGCCGCCGCATATCGTTGCCGCCGCCAAAGAAGCCATGATTCATCACCACGACGACTATAGCCCGCCGCAGGGTCTGCTGCCCCTGCGCCAAGCTATCGCCGAGCGCGTCAAGCGCGTCAACAATATCGATGTCGACCCCGAAAGCGAAGTCGTCGTCACCAACGGCGGGCAAGAAGCGCTTTTCTTGATGGTACTGGCGGTTACGGCAGCGGGCGACGAAATGATCGTGCCCGAGCCCAACTATAATACTTATGCCGATTCGCTGGCTTTTGCCGGCGGCGTCAAAGCCGAGGTGCAAACCTACGCCCAGAACGATTTCCGCGCCGACCCCGCGGATGTGCGCGCGGCTATCACCGAGAAAACGCGCTCGCTGCTGCTGGTTTCGCCCAACAATCCCGCCGCCAGCGTCATCTCCCCGGGCGATATGGATGCGATGCTGGATATTGCGATTGAACATGACCTGATGATTCTGGCTGATGACATCTACGACCTCTTTGTCTATGACGATTTTCAGCATGTTAGCCCGGCTTCTTTGCCCGGCGGCAAGGAACGCACGCTCACGCTCAACGCCTTGTCAAAATCCTATTCCATGACCGGCTGGCGCCTGGGCTGGATTGTCGGTCCCGCCGATTTGATGGCGCGCGTTACCGAACTCAAAGCGGCTGTCAGCGGCGGCGCGTCGGTCATATCCCAGCATGCCGGCATCGCCGCGCTGACCGGACCGCAAGACGCTGTCGAGATGATGGCGCAGGCTTATCGCCAGCGGCGGCGCATGGTGCTGGACGCGCTGGACGCCATGGGCATGAAATACGGCATGCCCCAAGGCGGGCAATTTGTCTTCGCCGATATCGGTTTCACCGGCATGGACAGCGCCGAAGTCGCGCAGCGCATCTTGACCGAGCAGCATGTCCTGGCTTATCCAGGCTCGGCATTTTCCAAAGACCGCAAAGATTACTTGCGCATGACCTTCTTGCAGCCAGAAGACCAACTGCTAGAAGGCTTAGAGCGCATGAAAGCCGCCATGGACAAGATCATGGCGGAAAAGTAACAAGCGCAGTGGCAGCATCCTTCCAGTCAGGCGAAATTGAAAGAGGTGGCTACGGACATGAACAAGCCACTAACAGGTAAAGTAGCCGTCATCAGCGGCGCGAGCCAGGGACTAGGGCGGGCCACGGCGCGGCATTTGGCGGAATTGGGCGCGCAGGTTTGTCTGCTGGCGCGGCGCATGGGACCGCTGCAAGAAACGGCGCAGGCAATCCAAAGCGCTGGTGGCAAAGCCAGCGCCTTCCCCTGCGACGTTTCCGACCGGGCACAGGTCCAAGCCACTGCCGCCGCCATCCAGCAGGCTTTGCGGCAGGTGCATATTCTGGTCAACAATGCCGGCATTCCCGCGCCGCGAAGCTTTATCGAAACGAATTTCAGCGATTGGGACGCGGTCATCGGCACGAACCTGTCCGGCGTCTTTTATCTGACGCGCGCGCTGTGGGATGGGCTAGCCGCCGCTGGCGGCGCAAACGTTATCACGATTTCTGGCACGGCTGGTTTGCGCGGCGGCGGCAGCCCCGCTTATGGCGCTGCCAAGTTCGCTCTGACGGGATTGAACCACGCCATTGCCCAAGCGGGCGCGCAGCGGCAAATCCGCGCCACGATTCTTTACCCGGGCGGCATCGACACCGGCTGGCGCGGCGCGCCCATCGGGCTCAAGCCGCGCAGCGAGAGCATGGATCCCGCCGTCATCGCCCAAATGATCGGGCATATCGTCACGGCACCGCCTGAATTCGTGCTCAACGAAGCTGTGCTCAATCCCCTGGATCATCCCTACATGTAAGGTCCTGCCCATGGCTTACGAAGTACAAGACGCATCGCTGGTTGAGCACTACCCGCTTTCGAGCCTGAAAGACTTCGCTATTCGTTTCCTGCGGGGCCTGGGCGCGACCACCGCCGAAGCCGAAATCATCAGCGACGGGCTGATGACGGCTTCGCAATGGTGGCACCCGGGGCAAGGGCAGGGGCTGGAGAAGCTCTTCCGCTATCATCGGCGCGTAAAAAACGGCGGCATTCAGCCGGACGCGCCCATGCGCTGGCTGCGCGACGCCCCGGCTTTTGGCCTGCTGGACGCCGCCAAAGGCTTTGGCTATGTCGCCGCCGACCGCGCCATGCGCCGCGCGCTCGCCAAAGCCAAGTCAGTCGGCATCGCCATGGTCGGCGTCCAGCATAGCAACCACTTCGGCATCGCCGGCTATCACGCCCTGAGCGCCGCCAAAGCCGGCTATATCGGCTGGGCTTTAACCAACGCCAAAGCGGAAATGGCACCCTGGGGTTCGGCGCGGCCGGTCTTGGGCACCAACCCCTGGGGCATTGCCATCCCCCGCGGCGACAAGCAAGCCATCGTGCTAGACATGGCTTTGACCATGTCCGGCAAAGGCATGATGCGCTGGTACGAACAAGAGGCGCGCGCGATGCCAGATAATTGGGCGCTGACGCCCGCTGGCGAAAACACTACCGATCCCGCGGCCGCCAGGGAAGGACCTATGCTGCCCATCGGCGAATACAAGGGTTATGGGCTGAGCCTGGTTACTGATGTGCTGGCTGGCGTGATGACCGGCGCGCTCTTCGGCTTGAATGTCTTCCAAGACGATCGCAATTTTGATGTCGGCCACATGATGCTCGCCATTGACCCCGCGGCGCTGATGAGCCGCGAAGACTATGCGGCGCGGCTGGAGCAGTTGGTCGACCAGGTCAAAAGCGCCCCAGCCATTGATGACAGCCGCCCCGTGCTGCTGCCGGGCGAAATCGAATTCCAGCGCATGGATGAGCGACAAAATAATGGCATCCCCGTCGCCCGCGAGACGGTCGCGGCGCTGCGCGCGCTGGCGGCCGATATCGGCATCGCCTTCGCCTTATGAGGCGGCTGCGAATAGCGCGAAAACATGAGCGAAAATACGAGCAAAATATGAATGAAAACAAGAATAAATCGCTTTGACTGCTAGAAAGAAATTAGAGGACGAACTTTATGCGCAATAGTCCGCAAATTGATGTGGCGCGGCGGCGTGGCCTCATCCCAGAAGACCTGCTGAACTTCCGCTGGCTGACGGAGCTGGCGCTTGCGCCCTCTGGCAGGCATATCGCCTACACAGTCCGCCAGCCCCATGCCGCTAGCAACGGCTACATCACGCACCTATATTTATACGACCTAGGCACGGACACAGCCGCGCGCCTGACCGACGGCGACTGCCAAGTTTCGTCCATCGCCTGGAGCCGCGACAGCAGCTGCGTCGCCTTCAGCCACAGCGACAGCGAGGGCGATTCCGCGCGCGTTATCAACGTGCAAGACGACTTCGAGCAAGTCTACCCGACGGGCGGCGCGCCCATGAGCAGCCTCGATTGGTCAGCCGATGGCAGCAAGCTGGTTGGCGCGCGCTGGACGCTCATGCGCAGCGCCGATGACCGCGGACCCGCGCCCGGCATTCCCAAGCCGACTATCAAAGTCCTGCGCCGCTTGCGTTACAAGCAAGACGGCGTTGGCTGGGTGCATGACCGCTTCTCGCAGATTTGGGTGCTAGAGCTGGAAACGGGCGACTTCGTCCAGGTAACAAATAGCGAATGCGATTATTCCGCGCCTAGCTGGAGCAACACCGGCGACAGCCTCGCTTTTGTCGGCATGGCGCGCGAGCAGAATACCCCGCTCGGTTACGGGCAGATTTTCATCTGCGACTATCCCGACGGCGCGCCGCGTTTGCTGCTGCCGGATTGGCAAGGCACCGCTTTCAGCCCGGCCTGGGGCGATGACGATCGTCATATCGCCTTCGCCGGGCACAACCTGCCGCCGCCGGTCAACCGCCGCAACTTCTGGCAGCCGCACCTGGCGGATGTCGCCGCTGGCAGCGCCATCAAGCTGGGCGCGGACATCGACGAAGAAGTTGGCAATTATGGCGTATCCGACCAGCGCAAGGGGTTGACCAACATAACCATGAAGTGGCCGCTCGGCGACGAATGGATCTACTTCTTGATGACCGAGCAAGGCGCGAGCAACCTCTATCGCATCAACACCGCCGGCGCATACGAGCAGTTGGTCGGCGGCGACAGCATGACCTTTGAATATAGCCCAGCCAAGGGCGGCATGGCGGCTTATGGGCAATCCGACCCCGGCAACCCGGGCGAGTTGTATATTTGGCAGCGCGGCGCGGCGCGCAAGCTGAGCAATCTCAACCCCTGGCTGCGCGATCATGAGCTGGCAAAGCCCGAAAGCTATTGGTACGACGGCGTCGATGGCGCGAAGGTCCATGCCTGGTTGATGAAACCGCTGAACTTTGAAGCCGGCAAGCAGTACCCGCTGGTCTTATACGTGCATTGCTCGATGTTCTCTTGGGATTTCAATCACGAATTCCAAATCTATGCCAATGCCGGCTATGCCGTGGCTTATTTCAACCAGCGCGGCACCACAGCTGGCTATGGGCAAGCCTGGACCAAAGCCAGCGAAGGCGACCAAGGCGGCAAAGATTATGAAGAAATCATGCTGGGCGTCGATGAACTGGTCGCGCGTCCCTACATCGACGGCGCGCGCATGGGCGTCACCGGCGGCAGTTGCGGCGGCTTCATGACCAACTGGATTGTGGGCCACAGCGACCGCTTCGCCGCGGCTGTTACGCAGCGCTCTATCACCAACCAAATCAGCTTCTTTGGCACCTCGGATATCGGACCCGAATGCACCGGCGGCGAAACGCGCACCGATCCCTGGCGCGATTTGCAAAGCAGCTGGGCGCAGTCGCCGCTAGCCTATATCGACCGCGTCAATACGCCGCTGCTCATCATCCACAGCGACCAAGATCACCGCTGCGCGCTGGAACAAGCCGAGCAGCTCTTCGCCGCCCTGCGCTGGCGCGGCAAGCCGGTTGAGCTGGTCATCTTTGAAGGCGAAAATCACGACCTGTCGCGCGGCGGCCGCCCCGGCAATCGCATCGAGCGGCAGCATCGCATCCTGGGCTGGTTCAAGCGGCACCTGCGCAAAACCAAGTAAGTCATGAGAATTTATGACCGATGATAGCGCTAGGGGCGGGCTGGTGGACACTATTGAAAAACACCCCCATCCCGTAGGTCTATGTCTACGTGACCCCGCCCCCCCCTCGCCATCTCAATGGCGAGCATCCCCAAAATGAGGGAAGGGGAGCTTTCTGAACCGTAATGAGCTGTTAAAGCCCCTCCCTCTATATGGGAAAGTTCGCCATAGAGATGGCGAACGGGTTTGGGGTGGGGGAAATCGAGTATTTCAGCGGAGTCTGGTGGCTCGCCCTGATTGTAAACAACTTATAGGCAGAAGTAGAACCAAGTTAATGATGCAAAATTTGCGAAACATCCCAACTTCATTGTCGATCCACCCTTCCCTGATGATTCGGGGAAGGGCTGCGGATGGGGAAGAAAAGCGGCGATTCACGTATTTTCATTACTTTTTTGGTTCTACTGAGGGCGGCTGGCCCGCAGCGTCGCAGGACTGTGTCGGAGGTCTGTGTCGGAGGTCTGTGTCGCAGGTCAGTGTCGAAGGTCAGTGTCTACGCGACCTACGCGACCTACGCGCGGCACCGGGGCACCCTTGCCGATTTTATTTTTTTCTTGAATTGACTTATGCCTCTTTGGAGAATGAATGGAGAATGAATGGAGAATGAATAATTTTTCGCAATTGCCTCGCCCAAAACGATAAAGGAGAAACTGCATGTTAAAAGTAGGCAATCTAAGCGCCAAAGCCGGTGAAAAGACATTTGGCTATTTGGAAACGGCGCAGTCGCGCTCGGGCTTGCGGCTCGATATCCCGGTCCACTTAATCGCCGGGTCCGAGCCAGGTCCCACGCTCATGCTGCAAGGCGCGATTCACGGCGCGGAAATCATCGGCTCTATCGCCATTCTTGATTTCGTCGCCAAAGCCAATCCCGCCGCCATCCGCGGCAATGTCATCGCCGTGCCCGTCGTCAACCGCGCCGGCTTCGAGCTGGGCACGCGCGGCTCGCTGGTCGACGACAAGGACATCAGCCGCCTCTTCCCCGGCAAGAAGGCCGGCAGTGTCTCGGACCAGACGGCATACATCTACTTCCAGGAAGCCATCGCCCAAGCGGACGTGCTGATTGATTTCCACGCCGGTGCCCGCACCGCCTACGAGCGCTATGTGCTCTTCACCGCCGAAGCCGACCCGAACAACCTGACCCTCATGGAGCAGCGGCGGCGCAAGCTGGTTGTGGCTTTTGGGCTCGACCAAGCGGCATTCTTCCCGCCGGGCACCTTCGGCAGCGGCGCGTCCAAGACCGCGATTGAAGATGTTGATACCTTGCAAATCACGCTGGAATTTGGCGGCGGCACTGGCTGGTTCGCCAATGGCGAAGATAATGTGCGCGATGCCGAGCGCGGCATCTGGAATATCTTGAAAGCCATGGGCATGGCTGACGGCGAGCTCGAAGCCGATGGTCCCCTTTGCACCGTCTACAATGCCGGCGTCGTCATCTGGAAGCCAGCCGTGGACGGGCTTTTCATCCGCGACCGCAAATTCCGCGATCAGCTCCAAGCCGGCGATGTCTATGGTCGGCTGGTCGACCCCTATACCGGCGACCTGCTGGCCGAGATGCCAAGCCCCAAAGATGGCATCGTGATACCCAGCGGCCAAGAATGGCCCACTGTCGGCGCGACATCCATCGGCATTCTCGGCTCGGTCGACCGCGTCGAAGACCGCCGCGCGCTGGACCTGTCAGTCTCGTTTGATTGACGCAAGTTTGCATCACCAAGTCTAAATCACAATCAAGCGACACTGTGGTCGCCAGTGATAAAGGAGAAAATAAGCAAATGAAAATCGGAAATATCGAAGCGGCGCGCGGCGAAAAGCGCTACGGATTCTACCAAACCGGCGCGACGCACGGGCGCTTCCCGGCGCATATCCCGCTGCATCTGGTCGTCGGCGCAAACGCCGGTCCCATGCTGGTGGTTCAAGCCGGCACGAGCGGGCTGGAAATCGAACCCGCGCTGATTTTGCCCCATGTCGTCAAGGAACTCGATCCGGCGCGCATGCGCGGTACGCTGGCGCTCGTGCCGCTCATGAACACATCCGGGTTCGAATTCGCGCAAATCAACAGCCCCTGGGACGACAAGCATCTCAACCGCCTGGGCCGCGGCGATGCCGATGGCAGCGTCAGCGAGCAGTTGATTCACCAATACTATCAAGCTGTCATCGCCCAAGCCGACGCTTTAGTTGACATCCGCACCGGCTCGCAATGGAGCTATCATCATTTCGCTGGCGTCTACAACGACGGCGATGTCGCCGCTTCCAAGGCGCTGGCAATCGCGCTGGGCTTGCCACAGGTGGCGCTCGGCCAAAGCGCCGATGAATCCATGGCGCTGGAAGCCGCCCGCGACGGTCTGGCTGTCGTGGCGGCGCATATCGGCGGTGGACCGGGCTTGCGCGATTACCGCGATCAAGACCTGGGTCGCATGCGCAATGCCGTTCTGAATGCCATGCGCCATTTGGGCATGCTCGACGGCGCGCTGGAAAGCGATGTCGACAGCGTAGCGGTCATCAACAGCCATACCGTCATCAAGCCCAATGGGCAACGCGGCTTTGTCTTTATGGACAAGCATCTGCGCGGGGCGCAGGTCCAAGCCGGCGATAAGCTCGGTTATGTGCGCCATCCCTTTTCGGGCGAAGTCCTGGAAGAGATTACCGCGCCGCGGGCGGGCCTGATGCTCCATGCCGGCGCGTCTTGGCCCCTGCCGCCGGAAGACACGGTGCTGGCGATTTTGGGCGACCTGGTCGAAGAAGTTGCCATCGCTTGACATCATCCGGCGCTTCAATGAAATGTCTTGATTTGCCGTGGTATGCAGTGTTATGCCCTAGAAAAGCCCATGATTGAGACAGGCATCAGCAAATGATCCTGACCATCTGGAACCGCAGCAGCTTTCGTGTCGGCGTTTACCGCTGGTACTGGGCGGCCAATGTGCTCGTGCATATCACCTATTTGCTGCAAGCGGTGGCGCTGGGCTGGCACATGCTGGAAGTGACTGGTTCGCCATTCCAAGTCGGCTTGGTCGCCTTCGCTTATGGTTTGCCCTTGCTCGTGGTCGCGCCTTTTTCGGGGCTGGTGGCCGATCGCATGAAGCGGCAATGGGTGGTGCAAGCGGCGATGGCTGTCGCCGTGCTGACATCGGCGGCTCTGGCGCTGCTGGTGAAATCCGGCGCGAGCGAGCCGATTGTCTTCCTGATCGCTTCGTGTATGCTGGGCGGGACCTTCGCCTTCTATGCGCCGGCGCGCATGGCTTTGCTGCCCAACCTGGTCCCAGACGCTATGGTCTTCAACGCGACCACGCTGAGTTATTCGGGTACGCGCTTGATGGGTTTTTTCGGTCCGGTGCTGGCGGGTTATCTTTTGCAATTCGCCGACATATTTGTCACTTTCTGCGTACAGACCCTGCTCTTCGCGCTGGGCGCGTCGCTCTATCTCAAGGCGACGCATTTCCTGCCCAATCCCAAGCGAAAGACCGCTGAACATAGCAGTATCTTGCAGGGCTTCGGCGAAATCAGCGCATATTTCCGCCGCAATCGGGCGCTGCTGGCTTTGCTGGTATTGAGTTTGGTTTTTGTGCCGATTGGCATGCCCTACCAGAAGCTGATGCCCATATTCGTAGCCCAGGCCCTCAACGAAGGTCCGGCGCTGCTTGGATTGCTGGTGGGCAGCGCCAGCCTGGGCTCAGCGCTTTCCGGCTTCGCTGTTGTTGTCATCGGCGATACCTACCCAAAGGGCAAAGCGATTCTGGTCTTTTCCAGCTTTTTTGGGCTGGGCATGGTCATCTTCGCCTTCATTCGGCAGCCGCTGTTCGCGCTGGGCTGGATTTTCCTGGTCGGCATCGCTTCCGGCTTGTTCCTCACATTGATCAACGCGCTGCTCTTGACGCAATTGCCCGACGAACTGCGCGGGCGCATGATGAGCCTCTGGGGCATGGTCTGGGGTCTGATTCCCTTGACGACGCTAGTGGCGGGCATAGTCGCCGAATTCTGGAATATCTCGGTGGTGCTGGCATGCGCCGGCGCTTGCGTTACCGCGACTTGTATCACATTATGGGCGCGGCGTTCACCGCTGCTGGATTTATAAGATCATGGTTCTGCTCTTGCGCAATCACGAAATCCGCGGATTGATGGATCTTTCCGATTACATCGCGGCTGTGGAAGACGGCTATCGCGAAATCGGCATGGGCGCGGGCGCGGCTTTCCCGCGCGAGAATTTGTGGATCAGGGCTGAGAAACCTGACACGAGCGACAGCCACCGCGGCGGTCACCTGCGGGCTGGCAGCAAAGCCTCGTTCAAGTTCAAAGGCGCGCTGCTGCCGGGCTTGGGCGGCGCTGGATTAAACGCCTACACGGCTGGCTTGCCTAGTGGCTTGGAAACTTTTTTCTTCCTATTTGATACAAACAGCGGCGCATTGGCAGCTGTGATGGAAGTGCTTTATTTCGACTGGCTCAAGACCGCGGCTGTTTCTGCGCTGGCAACAAAATATCTAGCGCCAGCTGATAGCTCGGTCTTGGCTTTGTTTGGCACGGGACGGCATGCCCGTTCGCAACTTTACGCAATCGTAGAAGTGGCGGATATCAAGCGCGTGCAGGCTTACAGCCGCGACCCCGAAAAGCGGCACGCCTTTTGCCAGAAGATGTCGGACGAACTCGGCATTGAAATTGTTCCAGCCCGCTCGCCAGCGGCTGCGCTGCGCGATGCCGATATCGTAAGCACCATCACGACATCGCCCAGCCCAGTTTTCCAGGGTGCCGACTTGCCGGACAAGCCAATTCATATCAATGCCTTGGGCGCGCACTATCCCTGGGTTCGCGAGGTGGACGAGCATACAGTGCTCAATAGCCGCGTCATCGTCGACGAATGGCGGCAAGGCTTGGCAGAAAACGGCGAGCTGCGCATTCCCATGGCAGCGGGTTTGCTGGAAGAAGCGCATGTCGTCGGCGACTTGGGCGCGCTGGTCGCGGGCTTGATGCCCGCGCGCCACGCCGACACCCGCTGGACGCTTTTCCTTTCCGGCGGGACCGGCGTCGAAGACCTGGCTGTCGCCAGGCGGCTTTACGATGCTGCGATTGCACGCGGCATCGGTACAGAATTCGCTTTTAACCAAGCATACGAATATGAACGATAAGGATCGGAGGATTCATGTTAACGCACGGCTCACTCAAGCGGGACACAGCGCGGCGGGTCAAGCGCCTGCAAGCGATGATGAAAGAAAAGGATCTCGACGCCATGATCATCACCGGGCAGGCGATGCCGGGCGGCATGGGCGCAATCCGCTACATTACCCATGCCCATTTATGGGGCGGCGTCGCTTATGCCGTCCTGGGTGCCGACGACCCCTACCCCTGGCTGCAAGTTTGGAGTTCCTACCAAGCGGTTTGGAGCCGCAACGAGACCACCACCCTGCCCGAGCGCGTGCTTTCGCCTTACGAAGACATTGTGCGGGCGACCGCTGATAACGCCAAGGAATACGCCACCGGCAGCAAACGCATCGGCATGGTCAATATGAGCAAGCTCATGAGCCTCGGCACCTATCAAGCCTTCGCGGCGCAGCTCGAAGGTTATGAAATGGTCGAGGTGACCGACGCTTTTAACGCCATCCGCCAGATCAAAACGCCATTTGAGCTGGAAGCCATCCAGCAGAATGGCGGCATTCTTGATGGCGCTATGGATATTTTCAAGAACATGGCTGGCGTCGGCGTGCGCTATTGGGATGTCTGCGCAGCCGTCGAAGGCTATATTAAATCCTTTGGCGCATTCTGGGGGCGCACCAAGCTCTCGCTGGATATCACGCCCTATACCGTGCCAACCGACAAAGATTTGCGCATGAGCCGCGACGACATCATCAACTTCGAGATTGTCTACGAATCGCCTTATGGCTACTGGCTGGAGATGACCACCGTCTTTTCCTTTGAACCGTTGCCAGACGATATTCTAGCGCTGCTTAACGGTTATCTGGCGGCGGTGGAAGCCTCTGCGGCTGTGGCAAAAGCCGGCAATACCTTCCGCGATATTTCCGAAGCCAACGACAATACCCTGCGTGGGCTCGGCTTCCCGGTCGTCGGCAAGCACACGCCCGATTGCCACAGCACGGGCTTGGATGGCAGCGATGGTCCCAATTCGCTGGGCGCGCCCGATTTTGTGCTGCAGCCCAATATGGTTCTTTCCTATCATCCCGGTACGGTGCTGGAAAATGACCGCGGCTTCTTAATCTCGGACAATTTCCTGGTTACGCCAGAAGGCGCGGTGCGCCTCTCGCCACATCATGCCGATCGCTATTACATGCCCTTGGAGGCATAAGCATCCCATGGCAAGTAGGGTCGCCCGCAAATGGCTTGCAATGGCTTGCAAGTGAGCTGCAAGTAACTTGTTAATGAAAGGAATCGCGCCATGACAAAACAAAGCGCCGTTGCGGTAATCGGCGAATACGCCGCCGCGCGCAGATATGAAGACCTGCCCGAGCTGACGATAACGCGCGCCCGCCAAGTCGTGCTCGACTTCATCGGCACCATGCTGGGCGGCTATCAAACCGAGCTGGGCAAACGCGCCGCCGACTATGCCGCGTGCATGCAGCCGGGCAGCGCCGCCACAATCGTCGGCGATGGCCGCCACAGCGCCACCGAAGGCGCAGCCTGGTCCAACGCGGTGATGGGCAAGTTCCTGGGCATGGACGACTCGCATCGCACCGCAGGTCATGTCGCGTCGCAGTTGGTGCCGGTCGCGCTGGCGCTAGGCGAGCAGCTGCGGCTCGGCGGGCGGCAAGTCATCACGGCGCTGGCAGTCGGCTATGATGTGATGGACATGGTTCATTCCGCCGTCGACGTCTGGCAGCGCGAGCGCGGGCTTGACCACAAAAGTCAAGCCGGCAGCCTGGCCAGCGCCGTTACCGCCGCTGTCGCCATGGGTTTGCCGGCGGAGAAAATCGCCCATGCGCTGGCGCTGGCGATGGACATGGCTTGTGGCACCGAGCAGTACGTCTGGGATGCTGGCGCTTGCGATAGCAAAGACCTGCTGGCTGGCTATGGCGCGCGCAACGGCATCTACAGCGCCAAACTGGCCGACTTCGGCTTCCGCGGGCCGCCGGGCGCGCTCGATGGACCCTACGGCTATTTCCACGCTTTTGGTCCCGGTTATGACAATACGCTGCTCGATAGGCTGGACAGTCAAGCGCTGGCGGGCACTGGCTTCAAACCCCATGCCGGCTGCCGCCATGTGCATTCCTGCGTCGACGCCACCCAAGCATTGCTACAATCCGCTCAGCCCAATCTCGCCGCCATCACCGCCATCGAAATCGACAGCTACCACGAGGCAATCACGCCGGAATTCCGCGTCAACTACGCGCCGCAGACAGTCGGTCAGGCCGGTTTCAGCTTGCCGGTAACGGCATCGGTCATCTTGACGCGCGGCGCGTGGTTCCGCGAAGACATCGAGACTTACGATAATCCCGAAGCGCGTCGCCTGCGGCACTTGGTCAAGGTCGGGCTGGACGAAGCCATCCAAGCCGAGCATCCGCTGAAAAATGGCTGCGAAGTGCGCATCGCCACCGCCGACGGGGCGCAATTCAAGGGACGCGTCGAGCATGCCAAAGGCGAGCCGGAGAACATGCTAAGCGACGCCGAATTCGAGCGCAAATTCCGCTATCTGGTCGGCGACCTGCTGCCAGAGGCGCAGATAGGCCAGCTATTGGGCTGCTGCTATCAGTTAGAGCGCCTTGACGATGTGAGCGAGCTGGTCCAGTTGACCATCCCCGAAAAAGCAGTGATGTAACAACTGACTGACAACTGACTGACAACAGAATGAAAATTACCAAGATTGAAGCCACCATAGTCAGGATTGCGCGCAGCCGCGCCCTGGCAACGGCTTATGGCGTCTCGAGCGACACCAACACCGTGGTGGCGCAGGTCCATACCGATGACGGCATCACCGGCATCGGCCAAACGGTTGGTCCGGCACCTTGGGGCGGCGACCCGGTTGAGGTCATCAAGCTGCAAATCGACCGCTACTTGCAGCCTGCGCTGCTCGGTCAAGATCCATTCAACATCGAGCGGCTGCATCAGCGTATGCGTAGCGCCCTGCGCAATGCCAACAATGCCTATACCGCCATCGACTTCGCGCTCTGGGATATCAAGGGCAAGGCGCTGGGCTTGCCGGTTTATCAATTGCTGGGCGGCGCTGTCATGCCGGGCGCGCTCTGTCATGGCTTTGTCGAGCGCGAAACCCCAGCTGCCATGGCGGCGCGCATCGAGGAACTTGCCGCGGACGGTTGGACCTGGTTCAAAACCAAAATCGGCTTCGGCGTCGCCGAGGACCTGGCATGGTACAAGGAATTGCAAAATCGAGTCGACGCAGGGATTCGTTTTCAATTAGATGGCAATACAGGGTATACTCTAGGCGATGCCGTCACAGCTTTGACAGCTTTGGAAGCGCTTGGAGGCGTCGGTTTGTTCGAGCAGCCTGTACGCTACTTGGACGAGATGACAGTGTTAGCGGCGCGCTTGCGTACGCCCTTGCAAGCCGACGAAGCGACAGCCGACCCGCGCAGCGTTTACGAAATAGCCCAGCACCGCGCCGCGCATGTTTTGCATTACAAGCTGCACCGCTATGGCGGCTTGTTGCCCGCGCAAAGGATGTCAGCCGTCGCGGAGGCGGCTGGATTGGAGATTTCGATCGCGCCTTATTTTGATATCATGGCCGCGGCCGCGGCGCATCTGGCGGCGGCGACGCCGATCGCGAAATGGCCCGCCGGCTTCTCTGATATGACCGATTCCATTTTGACCGAGCCCTACCAGCCGCAGGGTCAAATTTTGAAGCCGCCGAGGGGCAATGGTTTAGGCATAGCTATAGATGAAGATAAACTGGCATACTACGCTTCGCTTGACTAGGTTGGAAAAATTGGGATTATTTGGAGCGTGTTGTTTGGGGGTTTATAGCATAAAAATGGCAACGAGGGAGGTGAATATAGCCAATGTCAAATATCGACTAATCAGCTACTATCAGATAGACCTTTCACATAAGGAGGAATCGTGAAAACTGTAAGACTTTTACTGCTGCTTAGCCTGGTCGCCATGCTTGGCGCGCTGGCATTCGCGCCCGCCACGGCGCAAGACGATATGTCCGAATTCGTCTACGCCCATAGCGGTCCCATCCGTCCAATGGATCCGCACTCGCACTGGTACGGCTCCACCCACCATTTGCTAAACTTGTATTACGATTGCTTGATTTGGCGCGCCGCTGACGGCAGCGGCTATGTTCCGCAAGCCGCCCACAGCTGGGAGACAGTCGACGACACCACCTGGCGCTTCCACTTGCGCGAAGGCGCGACCTTCCACAATGGCGAGCCAGTTGACGCCGCAGCCATCAAATGGAATATCGACCGCGTCCGCCATCCCATCGGCGATATTCCGCTCTATCAGCAATGGGCTTTTGTCAAAGAAGTTGTCGTCGTGGACGACTTGACTGTGGATATCCTCACCAACGCTCCCCATGCCTACTTCGAGAATGACGTCAGCTATAACGGCTGCGAGTTGATACCGCCCGCGTACTTCGAAGAAGTTGGCCAGGAAGAGTTCAACCGCAATCCGGTCGGCTCTGGTCCGTATACGCTGGCTGAATTCAGCGAGAACGACCGTTATGTCTTCGAGGCTTGGGACGACTATCACAGCGGACGCCCCGAGGTTGACCGCGTGGTCTACCAGGTCATCCCCGAGCCAGCCGCGCAGGTGGCTGCTTTGCTCGCCGGGCAAGTTGACATGATTAAAGGCGTGCCCGCGCCCGACCGCGCCACGATTGAAGCGACCGATGGCCTCAGCCTGCTGACCGAAAGCGGCAACAGGATGTACCATTATTATGCCCGCGTCGATACCGAGAGCGGCGCTTTCCCAGAGACCTACCCGGATTATGAGCCAGCCACCTTGGATATCAATGTACGCAAAGCCATCACCCATGCGCTTGATCGCCATCTGCTGGCGGAAGTGCACGGCTCGGCGGAAGCGCGCTTGGCACGCGTCTGCTCCTACTATCCGGAAGGCATGGCGGATAAATACGCCGACGCCGACATCATTTCCGAATGGTACGACCCCGATATGGCGAAGGAATACCTGGCAAAAGCCGGCTATGCCGATGGCGAAGGTCCCACAATCTATCTCGATACGCCGGTTGTTGGACGTGGCGGCAGCGCCAAAGAAGTCGCGGAAGTCGCCGCCGCCTTGCTCGAAGAAGTTGGCTTCACGGTTGACCTGACCGTCCGCGACGCCTCTGCCTTCGCTGTCGAGGTACAGCGCAGCGGCAACAACCGCGAACTGATGCTGGCGGCTTTGGGCTGCGGTCCCGCCTTGCTGCCGCTCTTCTACCAGTGCGACTGGTCGGCGGTTGCTTACAGCATTTGCGACGAAGATTGGGATGCGGTGGCGGATGCGATCCAAGTAACGATTGATCGCGACGCTCGCCTCGATCTCTGGGAACAGTGGTGGGAATACTACATCGACTTGACCCAGACCATCACGCTCTTTGAAATCACAGATGTGATGGCGCTGAATACAGCCGAGTTCGATTTCACGCCGCGCAAAGACGGCTGGATGACCTTCCGCGATGTCAAACCCGCGGGTATGTAGGTCAGTCTAAAGCCTAGGGGCGGCTCGCCTGCCGCCCCTCCATGGCATGGCTTGCCCGCTGTTGACAGTTAGTTCTGTACCAAATGTGGGGTATCCAGTGGGCGACTGACCCGCCGACACTGTGGGTCAATCGCCCACGATTTTGCACCCAATATCATGGGCGAGCCACGGGACTCTGTTGAAATACTCGATTTCCCCCCACCCCAAACCCGTTCGCCATTGAGATCGCGAGGGGGGCGGGGTCACGTAGACATAGACCTACGGGATGGGGGTGTTTTTCAACAGCGACCACGGGCTCGCCCACTACAATTCGTCAGTTTGATGTTAAATTCGACAGTTATGGATTTGGCGGATACAGCTAGCAAGCATACTGGGTTCTAGCATGCGCGGATTTATAATCAGCCGAATGTTGCAACTAATCGTGACCATGTTCATCGTCTCTGTGGTCGTGTTTTTGATCCTGCGCCTGAGCGGCGACCCCGTCCAGGTTGTCGCGCCCGATTTCTTCAGCCAAGAACAGATTGAGCAAATGCGCAAGTTCTGGGGCTTCGACAAGCCATTGGGCGAGCAGTACATCATCTTCATTACCAAAGCCATAAGAGGCGATTTTGGCACCTCCTATCTCAAAAAGCTGCCGGCGATGGAGGTTGTGCTCAATCGCTTGGGCAATACCTGGGTCTTGGCGGCTGCGTCAGCCGCCATCGGGATTACGGTGGCGGTGCCGCTTGGCATCTTGTCCGCGCTCAAGCGCAACAGCCTGCTCGATTTGATTATCACATCGCTGTCATCTCTCGGTACAGCCATGCCCAGCTTTTGGCTCGGCTTGATGCTTATGATCGTCTTTTCGGTGCATTTGCGCATCTTGCCGGCTTTTGGCGCGCAGGAGCCAAAGGCGCTCATTATGCCCTCGGTAACGCTGGGCGTCGGCATGGCAGCAAGGCTTTCGCGCATGACGCGCTCGGCAATGCTGGAGGTGCTGAACCAAGATTATGTCCGCACCGCCCACAGCAAGGGTTTGATGCGCAAAACGGTTGTCATGCGCCATGCCCTGCGCAACGCCCTCATCCCGATTGTTACTGTATTTGGCTTGCAGTTGGGCTGGCTGCTGGGCGGCTCGATTGTGGTGGAAAGTGTCTTTTCCTGGCCCGGGCTAGGTAGGCTGATGATTGACTCCATCAGCGTGCGCGACAATACCGTGGTGCAAGCCGGGCTATTATGGATTGCCTTGTCTTTTATGCTGATAAACTACGCTATAGATGTGATATACATCATCCTTGACCCGCGCATCAAGTTCCAATAGAAAATGACAGTGGATACGCAAGATACACAAATCAGCCAGCAAACGCAAACAGGCTCGAAAACGAAGGCGATGGCATCCATGCCAGTGCCGCGTGGCGCGGCTTGGCGCATCCTGTCCAGCCTGGCGCGCAGCCCGGTCGGCATCGCCGGCAGCCTGATTGTAACAACCGTCGTGGTTTTGGCATTTATCGGACCGGCGATTTCCCCGCACGATGCGCAAGGCAGGAACATCCGCGGCCGCTTCCAGCCACCGGGTTACAGCGACAGCGTCGGTTACTACGCCTTGGGCAATGACCAGCTTGGCAGGGACATCTTAAGCCGCATCATCGCCGGCAGCCGCGTTTCGGTGCTGGTTGGCGTCGTGTCTGTGCTGATTTCGGGCACAATTGGCGTCATGTATGGTCTCATCAGCGGTTTCGTCGGCGGCATCCTCGACAGCGTGCTCATGCGTATCGTGGACGGCTTGTTGGCAATTCCCTTCATCATCCTTGTCATCGCTATATCCGGCGTCGTCGGCGCGGGTTTGTCGACGCTCATCTTGATACTCGGCTTCACAGGTTGGATAACCTATGCCCGCGTCATCCGCGGCGAAGTGCTCAAAGTGCGGCAAATGGAGTATGTTATCGCCGCCTATGCCCTGGGGCAGAGCCGCCGCAAGGTCATGTTAATCCACATTCTGCCCAATGTCGTCTCATCCGCAATCGTACTGGCAGCCGTGCAAGTCGGCGTTACCATCTTGGCCGAGTCGTCGCTTAGCTTCCTCGGCTTGGGCGTGAAGCCGCCCACGGTTACCTGGGGCTTGATGCTCTCCGATGGCCGGCAATACATCAACAGCGCCTGGTGGATGACCGCCTACCCCGGCATCGCTATCACCATCACTGTGCTCGGCGTGGTCTTCCTCGGCGATTGGCTGCGCGACTTCCTCGACCCCAATGTGCGCGGCCGCGCTTAGGCAATCGCGGTGACTGCCGCCTTCCGCGTCCCGCGTTCCCGCGCCAGCCAGACGCATCAAGCGCTGCGCGCCGAGATTATGGCGGCGCTCGAGCCGATTTTGTTCGACGATTATCGCAGCAGCTATACAATTCGCAATGAGCTGGAAGCCGCCTTCGCTGCCCAAATGCAGCAGCGCCATGCTATCGCCGCGCACTCCGGCACCTTCGCCCTCTTTTTGGCGCTGCGCGCCTGCGGCGTCGGACGCGGCGACGAGGTGATTACTGTCGGCAATTCCGATATCTCGACCACCGGCGCTATCAGCCAATGCGGCGCGACGCCCGTCTTGTGCGATGTGCTGGGCAGCGATTACACCATCGACATTGAGCAAGTCGAAGGTCTAATCAGCGGCAAAACACGCGCCATCTTGCCAGTCGACTTGCACGGCCATCCCGCCAATGTCAAGGCGCTGCGTCCGCTCGCCGCGCAATATGGCCTGAAGATCATCGAAGACGCCGCCCTGGCCAGCGGCGCTTATGACCATGGCGCGCCGGTCGGCGCTTACGCGGATGTGGCGATGTTCAGCTTCGCGCCCTTCAAGCCGCTGGGCAGCGCCGGCAACGGCGCTATGCTGCTTACGAGCGACGCCGCGCTGGCGGCTGAATTGCGCCTGCTTGTCGGTTACGGCTATGCGCCATCAGCAGACAATCATCGTATCGGTTATCAGAATTACGTCGCCGAAGGTTTCAATGCGCCGCTGGATGGCTTGCAGGCGGCTCTGCTGCGGGTCAAGCTGCCATACCTGGCAGAATGGAGCGGGCAACGGCGCGCCATCGTCAGCCGATTGGCAGCCGGGCTGGCGGACACTTCGGCGCGCTTGCCGCGCTTCCGCGCCGAATCACAGCCGACCTTCCGCTCCTACGCCATCGCTGTTGACCGTCAGCAGGCGCTATATCTGGGCTTGCGCGCAGCCGGCATCGAAGCCGTGATCCACTATGCGCCGCCCATCTACGAATATGCCGTCTACGCCGGCCTGTTCCCAGAGCGCGCGACCTTGCGCACGACCAAGCGCCTAGCCAGCGAGATTGTCAACCTACCGGTCACGCCAGAGTTGACTAGAGATGAGGTGGATTACATGATTGATGTAACGCGCCGAATTCTATCCGACTTCTAAAAGAAAATAATAAGGGCGTCCAATTCTGTCGTCCACGATAATAGAGATTAATGGAGAAAGAGATATGTCCGATTCAAGCAACTTATTGGAAGAAATCGTCGATTACGCCATCAGCCTGCGCTATGAAGACATACCGGCTGAAGCAGTTGAGCTGGCAAAAGCCATCGTCTTCGATTCCATCGGCACCGGGTTGGGCGGTTATCAGCGCGCCTTGGGGCAGAAGGCGGTCCGCTATGCCCAAAGCATGATGGGCGGCGATGAAGCCACCTTGCTCGGCAGCGGCCGAAGCGTATCGCTCGAAGGCGCGGCTTTCGCCAATGGCGTGATGATAAAAATCTTGGGCATGGACGATTCGCACCGCTCGGCTGGGCATATTGCCTCGCAAGTCGTGCCGGCTGTCTTGGCGGTCGGCGAGGCATTCCACAACACAGGTGAAGAGCTGATCTTGGCCATCGTTGCCGCCTATGACTTCGCGGTGCGCGTCGGTCGGCTGGTGCGCCCCATGCAACGCGAGCGCGGTCTTGATCTCAAGGGCACGCTGGGCGTGATTGCGGCTGCGCTGGCGGTCGCGCGCTGCGCGCGTCTGGATCGCGACGCTATGCTAAATTGCGTCGCCTTGGCGGCTGACCTTGCTTCTGGTACCGAGCAATATGTCTATGAAGGCGGACCCTGCGATACAAAAGATTTGATTGCCGGCTTCGCGGCGCGCAATGCCGTTTTCGCTTTGCGCCTGGCGCAATCAGGGTTTTTCGGTCCGCGCGGCGCGTTGGACGGGCAATACGGTTTCTTCCGCGCCTTCGGCGGACGTGGCAGTGTCCACGCGCCACAGGGCTTCGATCCAGCGCTCTTCTCCGACCTGGGCAGCAACTTCGCCATCCTGGGCACGGGCTTTAAGCCGCATGGCGGCTGCCGCCATACCCATCAAGCCATCGACGCCGTGCAAGCGATTCTGCAAGCAGGTCCGCTGGACATCGCGGCGATTAAGTCCATTGAGCTGGGCACCTACGGCTACGCGACCCGTCCCAGCTTCCGCGTCGATGCCAACCCGCCTTCGCGTGAGGTGGCCGGCTTGAGCATCCGCGTTTCGACAGCGGTCGCGCTGTGGCGGGGCAGCGCCTGGCCCCAAGACTTCAGCAACTGGGATGCGCCCGAAGTCCGCCGCCTGCGCAACCTGATTGATGTGCGCGTGGATGAGGAGATTGAAGCGGATTACCCGCGGCTCAACGGATGTCGCCTGCGCATCGTCCTGGATAATGGCGAGGTCCGCCAAACATTCTTGCCCAATATGAAAGGCGAGCCGGAATTCCGCATGAGCCAAGCCGAACTGCGCGAGAAATTCGCCGTCCTAACGCTGGACCTGTTCCCGCAGCAGCATGCCGAGCGGATTTACGCCCTCTGCCGCCGCTTGGAATCCATCGCGCGGATTAGCGATTTAACGCGACTCTGCGCCAGGCCCGAAGCGGTCCCCGCCTAGCTGCCGCGGCTTAAGATATACCAGACTTTGTCGCCCTGGCGCTGCAATCCGCTGACAAAATAGCCCTGAGCCAGCAGCTCGGTCAGCGCCGCGCGCGCGACCTGCTGCCATGCAATCGCGCGCGGCTTGTCTTGTACTTTCAAGTCCGCGATATTCGCCGGTATTTCGACGCCATAATGCCTGCTGCTTGCTTGCCCCGGCGGACGAAAATGCAGTTCTCCCCGCTTCTCCACAAGCGCCATCGTCAGCGCCCCCGGCCAGTCCTGCTCGCTTGCTTGCCAGCCGCCCGCCGCGATTGCCGCCACTTTGGGCGAATCGAGCTGCCAATGCGCTTCCAGGCGGTCGCTGGCCAGCCCGGCATTCAGCTCGTCTTGCATGGTCCCATAGTGATTAACATAGTAGGCGCGCGCCGTCGCCCCCAGCCGATTGAGGTTGAAATTGGCGTTGCCGGCTTGCATGGGGTCGAAGGTCCAAGCCATCACGCGATAGCCATTTGCCAGCGCCCATTCGCGCTGCGCTTGCTTGAGCGCGAAGCCAATGCCCGCGCGCTGAAAATCGGGATGCGCCGCCGTCATGTGTGACCACAGCCAGAGCGCGCCGTCGCGCTTGGCAGCGATGCCAAAACAGAAGCCAATCAGGCGGCTCTTGGCTTCCGCGCCCAATACGCAGCCGCCGGTTATGCTGGCTGCCTTCATGGTATGGGGCGAGGTGCATTCGTGGTCGCGCATGCCCCAAACGGCCTTTTGCAAGTCGACCGTCTTCAGCAGATCCTTCATATTATGCAGTTCGCGGATGCGAAAACTTGTGGGCATGGCTCACTTTGCCGACATTTGCCGAGGTCCCGCAATGATAGCAAGCGCCCAGGCAAAAGGCAAAACACGGCTAATTTACATTCTATCAAGTCCGCCCTATAATCAGTTCATTGTTCGCCAAGCTAGAGACAATGGATGTCCGCAAAAGCGCATGCGCGCGCATCGGTGCTTGATGCGATTGGCAATACGCCGCTGGTCGCATTGTCGCGTATTTGCGCCAGCCTTGAAGGCATGGTCGTCGCCAAGCTGGAATATCTCAATCCCGGTTATTCCAAGAAGGACCGCATCGCCCGGCAAATGATCGAAGATGCCGAGGCGCAGGGCGAGCTGCGCCCGGGCGCTACCGTCGTTGAATTGACCAGCGGCAATACTGGCACTGGCTTGGCGATTGTTTGCGCCGCCAAGGGCTATCATTTTGTGGCGGTGATGTCGCGCGGCAACTCCAGCGAGCGCGCGCGCATGATGGCCGCCTTGGGCGCGGAAGTCGTGCTGGTTGATCAATGCCCGGGGTCACTGCCGGGGCAGGTTTCCGGCGCGGACCTGGCGCGCGTCGAAGAAAAAACCCGCAAAATCGTCGCCGAGCGCGGCGCTTTCCGCGCCGATCAATTCCAGCTCGCTGGCAACAGCCGCGCGCATTACCTGCACACCGCGCCCGAAATCTGGCGGCAGTCCGGCGGCATCGACGCTTTCTGCGATTTTATCGGCAGCGGCGGCTCTTTCGCCGGCTGCGCGCGCTACTTCAAAGAGCGCGACCCCGCCATTCAATGTTATATTGTGGAGCCAGCCCGCGCAGCCGCCTACGCGGGCGGGGCGGTCACGCAGCCCAAGCACAAGATTCAGGGCGGCGGCTATGCCATGGCGCAGTTGCCTTTGATTGACCGCGATATGCTTGATGGCTGCCTGCTTGTTACCGACGCCGAAGCCGCGCGAATGGCGCGGCGTCTGGCGCGGGAAGAAGGCTTGTTCGCCGGCTATTCATCCGGCGCGAACGTGGCTGCGGCGCTGCAGCTGCTGCGGGCAGGGCATCGCGGTCATGTCGTCGCAGTGTTGCTGCCCGATTCCGGCTTGAAATATCTGAGTACCGATCTTTGGGGATGAAACCATGAACGCAAATGAATCGCGCGATGATATTGTCCGCTGGATCCGCAGCAACCACGAATCCCTATCCCCCAGCCAGCAAAAAGTGGCGGAATTTTTGTTGAAAGGCGGCATTAACGTCATCCACTTGACCATCACCGAGATTGCCAGCGCGGTCGGTGTCAATTCGTCGACGGTGGTGCGGACCGCGCAAGCGCTCGGCTTTGACGGCTTCCCGGAATTGCAATCGGTCTTGCGCAGCCAGTTCCTCAACCAGGCGAAGATCGCGCAGCGCATGCAAATCGGCTCGCAAAGGCTCATCGAAGACCTCGCCGCTGGCGAACCGGAGAATCAACACTTGCTGAATACAGTGCTGCGCGACGAAGTCCAGACCTTGCTTGACCTGCCGCAGCATGTGCCCACCCGTGTTTTTGACCGCGCCGTCGATTTGATTGACCGCGCCCAGCACGTTTACATCATTGGCTTGGGCGATTCCTTCCCGCTGGCGCTGAATTTTGGCATCATGCTGCGCTACATCCGCCCGCATACCACCGTGCTGACGCCGGGCATCGACCCTATCGCGGCGCAATTGACGCCGCTCAAAGGCGGCGATCTGATCTTCGCGCTCTGCTTCGCGCGCTATACGCGCGAGACCTTGACCGTGATGGAAGTCGGGCGGCAGCGCGGTGCCTCGGTGGTAACTGTAACCGACAGCCATGTATCGCCAGCCGCCAAACGCGCCGACCGCGCGCTGATTGTGCCCTTCCGCCTGCGCCTGTTCAGTAATACGGTCGCGCTCTTTGCTTTGCTCGACGCCATTCTGGGCGCATTGTCCCTGCGCTATCCGGAAAAGACGCGCGCCCGCCTCGACAGCCTCGAAGACCTCTACCAGCAATTCAACCTCTTGACCGCGGACGATGACTGAAGTTGACTGAAAAACGTTAAGCGCGCACGTTGGGGTCGAGGGCGTCGCGCAGGGCGTCGCCGATGATGTTTAATATCAGCACAACCAGGGTGATGGTGACTCCAGGGAAAACAGCAATCCACCATTGTGTGCGCATATAATTGCGCCCGTCAGCCAGCATCGCGCCCCATTCCGGCGTTGGCGGGCTGACGCCCAAACCCAGGAAGCTCAAACTAGCGCCAGCAACGATAGCGCCGGATACGCCCAGCGTCGTCATAACAATCAAGGGACCCAGCACCCCGGGCAAGACATGGAAAAACATGATGCGCAGCGAACTCGCGCCCATGCCGCGCGCCGCCATAACATATTCCATCTCGCGGATAGATAGCGTGACGCCGCGGATAAGCCGAGCGTATGTCGGCAAGGAAAAGAAGGCTATGGCGATAATCACGTTCCTCATGTCCGAGCCAAGCAGGCTGACCAACCAGATTGCCAGAATCAGCCCGGGGAATGCCAGAATCAAGTCCATCAGGCGCATGATGATGTTATCGAACCAGCCGCCTAGGAAACCGCCAATCAGCCCCAGCGGCACACCGACCACAGTAGCCAGCGCCATCGACAAAAAGCCGACCTGCAAGGACACGCGCCCGCCGTAGAGGACGCGGCTCATAATATCGCGCCCCAGCTTGTCGGTGCCAAAGGGATGCGCCAGCGACGGTCCCATGTTGCGCTCGGGCGTATTGCGCTTGATAGGGTCGTAGGGCGTAACATAGTCCGCAAAAAGGACCGCCAGCAGAATCAGCGCCAGACATATCAGCCCCGCCAATGCCACGCGGTTGCTCGCGAACTTGCGCAGGACCAATTCGTATAAGCCGCTTGGGCGCTCGCTGCTATTCAATTCTTTCACTTTTGTTTCACTTTTGTTTCGCTATTACTTCAATATTCTTCATAATTGCTTCAATTTTGCTTCACATGTCGCTGCGCCTGTAGCGTCTCTAGCCGCGGCTATTCATAACGGATGCGGGGATCGACAAAGGCGTATATGATGTCAACGATGAGATTGACAAATACAAATGAGGCGGCAACTAGAATCACCGTGCCCTGAATCATCGGATAATCGCGATTGGAGATGGCGTCAATCGCCAGACTGCCGACGCCGGGCAGATGGAAAATGCTTTCCGTGATAACGGCACCGCCCAGCAAACCGCCTACCGAAAGCCCCACCACAGTGATAACCGGGATTAATGTATTCTGCAGCGCATGGCGGACGAGCACGTGGCGCTGTGTCAGCCCCTTGGCGCGCGCCGTGCGCACATAATCGGTGCTCAAGACTTCAATCATGCTCGAGCGCGTCAAGCGCGCGATGAGGGCGCTCTGCCCCAAGCCCAGCGTCGTGACCGGCAGCACAAAATGCTGCCAAGTGCCGACGCCTTGCACCGGCAAGACGCGCAAGCCGACCGAAAATATCAGTATCAACATCAAGCCCAGCCAGAATGTCGGGATAGAGTAAAACAGCACTGCCATAACAATGCCGAAGTTATCAACCCAGGTGCGCTGATAAACCGCCGTTACCAGGCCAATGACCAAGCCCAAAGCGGTGCCGATGGTAACGCAGAGAAAGGTCAAAACAGCCGTGAAGGGGAAAGCCTTGGCAATCACGCCCACGACTGGCTCGCGGAACTTGACCGAGCGCCCCAGGTCGCCTTGCGCGAAGTTGCGCAGAAAGATCAGATATTGTTCGAAGACCGGGCGGTCCAAGCCGAGGTTATGGCGAATTTGCTCGATTAATTCCGGCGTGGCGCGGTCGCCCGCCATCACCTTGGCAGGGTCGCCCGGCAATGCCACCCGCAGCATGACAAAGACAACCGTTGTCACGCCCAGTATCAGCGGGAAAGCGACCAAAATGCGGCGGAGGATGTACTTGCTCAATCCTAGCAGTCCTTTGCCTGAAAGCCCCTAACCCGCAGCCTTCCATTTTGATATAGGTTTAGCGGAGCAGCCTGCCATCGGGCAAGAAAGCGCCACAAAATGTAGGCTTTGTGGCGCTTTTGGGCGACTCAAAGGACTCTGTTGAAAAACTCGATTTCCCCCACCCCAAACCCGTTCGCCATAGAGATGGCGAGGAGGGGCCGGGGTCACGTAGACATAGACCTACAGGATGGGGGTGTATTTCAACAACGTCCACAGAGTCGCCCCTACATTTTCTTTCAGACAAAAGCTAGCCAGCTAGCCTGTTGGAGGCTGGGTCGCGCAAAAATTGACCGCCGACACATAGCTCCGCTAATGGCTGACACGCTATTTCGGCTTATTCCGTCTCGAAGTAAGCGTTCCAGTACAGGAAGCTCAAGTCGGGATGGATGCGCCAGTTTTCCAGCTCGGCGCGTACGCCCGTCAGAGCCGGTGGCACCGCCAAGTAGACCCAAGGCGAGGCTTCGATGATGTATTGGCTGACGGCTGTTACCGCTTGGTAACGCAGGTCTGGGTCCAATTGCGTATCAGCCGCCTCTAGCAAGGCGGTCAATTCGTCGCTGGAGAACCAGGCGCGGTTGCTGCCGCCCTTGCGTTCGGGATCAAAGAAATAGGTCAGGATGCTGGGATCGCTGTAGCCATAGAGCAAGAGGAAGAGGTCGTGCTCGCCGGTCGTGGTCAGGTCTATCAAAGCCGAGAATTCCAGCAGTTGGATTTCCAGCGGGATACCGACATCGCGCCACTGCGCTTCTAGCACTTCCGCTTGCCGGCGCCATTCATCCGGCGAGGCTGTGGCGAGCGGGACCGACCAGGCATTGCCCTCTGGGTCTTCGCGCAAGCCATCGCCATCAACATCGACATAACCTAGGGAATCGAGCAATTCGCTCGCCATGTCGGGGTCGAAGCTGGGCGCGGCGGCGTCCAATTCGGGATTATGGCCCCAGATGGTCGGCGGCAGCGGCTGATAGAGCGGCTGCGCCAAATCTTCCCAAGCCAGTGTGACAAATTCTTCGCGGTTGGTGGCATAAGCGAAGGCGCGCCGCAGGTCGGGATTGGTCCAGGGATCCTTCGAGGTATTGAAGCCGACATAGCGAATCTGGTTCATCTGCGCGATGTCGACATCGATATCGGGATTGGATTGGGCATCAGCCAAGTTCTGGGTCGGGATGCCCGCCAGCGACACTTCGCCAGTTTCCAAAGCCGCCAGTACAGTCTGCTCTTCGCCGATGAACAGTATCTGCAATTCATCCAAGAAGACCGGACCGGGGTGTTCGTACAATTCTTCTGGTGCCCAGGTGAAATCGGGATTGCGCTCGAAGAGCACATAGTTGTCCGTGACCAAATCCTTGAAGATGAAGGGTCCGCCGCCGACCGGGTTGGTGCCAAAGTCGTCGGGTCCCATGGCTTCATAGGCTGTTGGCGAAACGATTTCCAAGCCCGACAGCACAAAGAACAATGGCGCATAGGGCGAGGCGAGGTGCATGGTGAAGCTATAGTCGCTGTTTATCTCGACCGCTTCCAACAAGCCGATCAAATCGCGCCCTTGCGAAGCGCCGGTATCGGGATTGGCGTAGCGATCCAAGTTCCATTTGATGGCTTCGGCGTCAATCGGATTGCCGTCGGAGAAGGTGGCGAAGTCGATGAGGTTTATAGTCAAGGCCTTGGAATCGTCCGATACTTCCCAAGTATCCGCCAGGAAGCCGATGTAACTCATGTCCTCGGCGCGCGAGAACAGCGTCGGATAAATGGCGTAATGGGGCCAGCTATGCCAGGACGATACAAAAGGATCGAGCGAGGTATTGGAATTGGCGTCCGCCACGACCAAGCGCCCACCCTTGCCTTCCATCATATCTTGCGCCATGGCTGCGCCGCCAAGCGCCAAGAAGGCAATCAGCAGCAATACGAGAATTGAGAGTCTGCTTTTATACACGGTTTCTTCCTCCATAAAGTGAACAAACTGAATCAAAGGCAATTTGCGCTTCATCTGTTCCGATAGGTCCCCCTTTTCTGCAAAATATCGAGATTGCTCATCATCGCTCTTGGCAATCGCCCGTTGCGCATTCTCGCTTCATGCTTTCAGTCGGGCGCTCGGTTTTGCGCCAGAAATTCCTTATAGACCGCGATGCCAATCTCGCCCATGGCGCTCTCGACTTCGAAGACGCGCTGATGATGCGCGGCTGGCTTGTTCCAATATGGCGCTTCGTCCCATTCGGTGAAAATCGTCAAAATCACATGATTGCTTTCGCTAATCATGATGATGCCGCTGTCATTGCGGATGCCGCCGATAGTGCCGGTCTTATGCGCGACTTTGACGCCCAAGGGCAAAAAGCGCGACAAACGCACATTGAATTGCTGCTTGAGCAGAATAGCGATGGCAGTCTCTCGTATATCGCCATCAAAGAGTTCGCCGCTAAAGATTTTATGCAGCAGCGCGTTCATGGCATTGGCGGTAGAGACATTGTTCTCTGGTCCTTTGCTGAATGCCAAGCTATCGCGCAAAATATCATGCTGCGCGCTCCAGGCGATCAGCTCGTCCAGCGGCAGCTCCACCACCTCGGGCGGGAACAAATAGCGCAGCAGCTCCTTGCAATTGTGCTTGAAGCGAATCTCGGGCAAGCCAATCGCGTCCATATAATCTTCGACAACCGCCGCGCCACCCAGCGCCGCCACCATCATGTCGGTGGCGGTATTGTCGCTGATGATAATCATCAATGTCAGCAGGTCGCGCATGGTCGGCTGCAAGCCGCTTTCGAAGTAAGGCAAAATGCCGCTGCCCAGGCTCTTGTCTTCGTCGCGGAGGGCAACACGAGTTTCCAGGCTGATTTCGCCGCGCGCAAGCTGCATGCCCGCGGTCGCCAAAATAGGAATCTTGAAGACGCTGGCCATCGGGAAGGGCAGGTCGCCATTGACAGCGACTTGCGCGCCCGATTCGATATGCCAGACCGCCACGCCAGCCTGGATATCAGCCGCTGCGATGATGCCCGAGATTGTATCGGCTAGGGGCATGGTCAAGCTCCGTCCGTATAGGGATAATTGTCGCGCCAGGCTTGCTTGGCGGCTTCGAGGCGCTCGCGCCGCACTTCGACGCCGATGCCCGCGCCATCCGCAACAGCCAGGGTGCTGTCCGCGCCCAAGGTAAACGGCGGCTCCGTCAAATCGGGATCGAAATAACGGTCGGTGGCTGAAATATCCGAGGGCAAGTTGACCGCGGGCAATGCGGCGAAGGATACATTTGCCGCGCGCCCGATGCCGCATTCCAACATGCCGCCAATCCATAGCGGCAGGTCATTTTCGACGCAGATGCGGTAGATTTCCAAACATTCGCTGAAGCCGCCCACGCGCGCCGGCTTCAAGTTCAGGATGCCGATAGCGCCCACTTGCAGCGCGATTTGCAGGTCGCTGGCGGACTTGACGCTCTCGTCCAGGCAGACCCGCGTTTGCAGGCGCGATTGCAACCTGCCGTGCTGATAGATGTCATCGTGGGAAAGCGGCTGCTCAATCATCAGCAAGTTGAACTGGTCCAAGGCGGCCAAATGCTCGGCGTCCGCGATGGTATAGTCGCTGTTGGCGTCCAGCATCAGCAAGGTATCGGGAAAGCGCGCCCGCACCGCCCGCGCCACTTCGATATCCCAGCCGCGCTTGATTTTGAGCTTGATGCGGCAATAACCTTGGTCGAGGCGCTCGGCTACCGCCGCCACAGTCGCGTCCAGCGATTCCTGTATGCCGATGCTGACGCCGACCGTCGCGCGCCCAGCCGATTCGTGCCCCGCCGGCGCATAATGAGCGAAGCAATCGGTCAACCGCATGTCATTGCGCTTGGCGAAGGCGTCCCAAACCGCCGCTTCCAGCCCCGCCCGCGCATGATGATTGCCACGGAAACGCCGAATCAGCGCCGGGAAATCGGTCGGCTGCGCCAGCGTCTTGCCGATGACGGCTGGTGCCATGAACTGCGACAAGATGTGCGCCGCCGTCGCGGCTGTCTCGTGCCCATAACCGGGCCAGAGCTCAATGGAGCATTCGCCCCAGCCGACTAGACCGGATTCCGTGGTCAACTCCACCAGCAGCGCGACCTTATGCGTTTCCGCGCCGAAGCTGGTCTCAAATGGGCGCAGATAGGGCAGCAGCACCGTGTGCAACTCTAGGGATTTTATCGTTATTGGCTTCAAATGCTTGTCCTTTTCGTCATGGCTGCGGCACGGGAAGTGAACGGGAACTGAATGGGAACTGAATGGAAAGCGAATGAAAAGCTAAAGCTAAACTAAATATACATAGTCTCATCAGCGGCAGCCGCGCATGAGCTAAGTCCCTGTATTATAGCAAGTCATCTTGCCCTTGCAAAACATGGCGGCAGAAAAATTTGCGGTTCGCCCGGCGAAAGTCTATATTTGACTGCACAAGAGAGACACAAGAGAGAATGAACTTAGCTAATACTTAGCGAATGGACGGTTGCTAATGAGAGTTTTCGCAGGCGGTATCGCAACAGAAACCAACACTTTTTCGCCCATGCCGACGGGCTTGGCGGACTTCGAGGTAATCCGCGCCGCTGATTTGGACGAATCCATGGACCCAGGTGGATTTGGCGGCGCGTTCAACATCTTCCGCCAGCGCTGCCAGGAACGCGGCTGGGACTACATCTACAGTCTCTACGCCTTCGCGCAGCCGGCCGGCACAAGCACGCGCTCCGCCTACGAAAGCCTGCGCGATGAGCTGCTGAGCGCCTTGGAAGCGGCGCTGCCGGTTGATATTGTCCTGCTGCCCCTACATGGCGCGATGGTCGCGGAAGGTTACGATGACTGCGAAACCGATATCGTAAGCCGCGTGCGGCAAATCGTCGGTCCCCATGCCAAGATTGGCGTCGAGTTGGACCTGCATTGCGACCTCACGCAGACTTTGCTGGACATGACCGACGCCATTGTCATCTTCAAGGAATACCCGCATGTGGACATCAACGAGCGCGCCGAGGAACTCTTCGCTATCATCGCCGATGCTGCCCAAGGCAAGACGCAGCCGACTATGGCGTTATTCGATTGCAAGATGATTGGCCTCTACCTGACACCCTACCAGCCGATGCGCGCTTTCGTCGCCGACATGATCGCGGCAGAAGACGACGCGGCTGTGCTGTCGCTGTCGCTGGCGCATTGTTTCCCCTGGGGCGATGTGCCGACTTGCGGTACGCAGATGCTGGCGGTCACCGACGGCGATAGCGCGCTGGCGGCGCGGCTCGCGGCGGAATTTGGCCAGCGGCTCTTCGCCATGCGCCATGCGCTTGACCCCGCGTCGCTGCCGCTTGACAGGGCGCTGGACAAGGCGCTGGCGCGGGAATCGGGCTTGGCGGTCATAGCGGATCAAGCGGACAATGCCGGCGGCGGCGCGCCTAGCGATTCCACCTTCGCGCTGCGGGCGCTGCTCGAGCGCGGCGCGCGCGATGTCGCGCTGGGCATGATATGGGATCCGATCGCCGTACAAGTGGCGATGTCGGCTGGCGCAGGCGCGACGCTCGACTTGCGCCTCGGCGGCAAGATGGGACCCATGTCCGGCAATCCGCTTGATTTGCGCGTGACTGTCGTCGGCATCATTCCCGATATGAAACAAGAATGGACGCAGACCGAGGGGCCCGTAGCCATATCGTGCGGGGATTCGGTCGCCTTGCGCTGCCAGGGCATCGACATCATCGTCAATAGCAGCCGCGGGCAAGTCTTCAGCCCGACTGTTTTCTCGAACTTCGGCATAGACCCGCGTTCAAAGCGGTTGCTGGTGGTCAAATCGACCCAGCATTTTTACGCCGGCTTCGCGCCCATCGCCGACGAGATCATCTATATGGCGGGTCCCGGCGCGATTCCGCCGCTATTCAGCGAAATCCCCTATCAACGCGTCGACCTGAACAAGTACCCCTGGGTGGATGATCCCTTCGCATGAGCAGGGCAAGCGCATCAATGTAGCTCCAATTTAGTCATGCAAAACTAGATGATGTATGGGCGACATTTTAGACTCCGTTGAAAAACACCCCCATCCCGTAGGTCTATGTCTACGTGACCCCGGCCCCTCCTCGCCATCTCTATGGCGAGCATCCCCAAAATGAGGAAAGGGGAGCTTTCTGACCCGTAATGGGCTGTTAAAGCCCCTCCCTCTTGATGGGAAAGTTCGCCATAGAGATGGCGAACGGGTTAGGGGTGGGGGAAATCGAGTATTTCAAAAGAGTCTTTTATGTCGCCCATAATCTATATACATCAAGGCCGGCGGCACGATACTGCGCGTAGGGCGCGTAGAAACTGACCTTCGATACAGCTTATTGCGAGGTTTTGGGCGACTCACAGAGTCGCCCCTACAATTCGCCTTGATTATGCGTTTCATTACTTATTTGGACTTACTTCTGCGCCTTGGTAATTTATTGTCGGATTCCGCGTCATGCCAGCGTATCCAGCGCGTCTAAGCCCAAGCCGAGAATTGTCTTGTTAAAGGCGGCGACCTTTTCGCCCAGGACCGTCTCCACCGTTGCAACATGGTCCTCCAGCTGCGCCGAAAGCTGCGCGAATACCTCAAGCGCTTGGCGCGGCGGCGCGTAATCGGCGCTGTCTACCGAATCAAAGAGCGCGTTGAACTTCTCGTGCAAGCCGCTGGGGTACAACTGCGACTCGCTGATGCCGGTATTGATTAACAAGGGCAGCAGCGCGTCGACTTCGGCGGCAATTGCCGCGGCGCTCGTCAAGACCGTCTCGTCGTCGCAGCGCGCCGTCCACGCGCCCAATTGTCGCTGGAGCGCCACCAGCTTGTTAAGCAGGGCATTGTTACGCGACAGCTGATCGCGAATTGACAGCAGCAAGTCCCGCTGTGCCGCGAAGGCTTCGGCAGTTGTCTCTAGGCGCGGGTCGGCACGCACCGCAAAGCGCTGCCGGCAGCTTTCTGCGCCGGCGACAAGTTCGGCGACATAATCGCCCGGCGTCACCAATGGACCATGGGGGCGCTGCCAAGAAGCCAGGGCCTCATCGACATCAAGCGCGCCAGGATAACGCAAATTCCAATGAAAACGATTCAGCCCGGACTGCGCGGGCAAGCCGTCGGCAGCGGAAGCGCTGCTGAAGGACCGCAGCAATGCGCCATCCATGTCCAGAATGTTCAAGGCGACTGGCTCGGCGACCGTTGCCGGCAAGACATAGCGGAATAAGATGCCCGGGCGTGGGTTCTGCCCGGCATCCAAGAATTGCGGCATATCCGAATCGCCGCGATATTCCAGCGCCGCGACGCTGGTGCCAATGCGCCCGAAATTCATTATCTGTCTGTTTTGCGCCCCGAACCAACTGCCGTTGCGGCCATAATCGCGCATGCGGACTTTTGGTGCCGGCGCGAACAAATGCGCGGCTTGCGCCGATAAATCGGATGCCGCTTGATGCAATGGCGCTAGGTCATCGAGAATCCAGAAGGAGCGGCCGTGCGTCGCCACGACCAAATCTTGGTCTTTGATGACCAGGTCGTGTATCGGGCAAATGGGCAAATTGCTCTTGATAGGCTGCCAGTTTTCGCCGTCATCAAAGGAGATGTACAAACCTGTTTCCGTGCCGGCGTAAAGCAAACCACGGCAATTAGGGTCCTCGCGGATGACGCGCGTGAACTCGTGCTCGGGGATGCCATTGGTGATGGCTGTCCAGGTCTTGCCATAATCGCGGGTCTTGTAGAGATAGGGGCGTGTATCAGCAAGTTTGTAGCGCGTGGCGGCAAGATAGGCTGCGCCCTCTGCGTGCGGCGATGCCTCTATGATGCTAATCAGCGCCCATTTCGGCAGGTCGGGTGGCGTGATTTCCTCCCATTCGCGCCCGCCATCTTCGGAAATATGCACCAGTCCGTCATCGCTGCCCGCCCAGAGAAGGCCGGCTTTGTGCTGCGATTCCGCCAGCGCGAAGATCGTGCAATAGACTTCGGCACCGGTATTGTCGCGCGTGATGGGACCGCCCGATACCCGCAGCTTGTCCGGGTCGTTCCGCGTCAAGTCCGGGCTGATTGCCTCGAAGCTCGCGCCCAGATCCGTTGATAAATGCAAGCGATTGCTGGCGACATACAGCAGGTCGGGGTTGTGCCGCGAAAACAAGATTGGGAAGGTCCATTGAAAACGGTACTTCAAGCCTTCGCTGCCCACGCCCCAGCCATAGAGCTCGGGCCATACGGTGATGTCCCAAACTTGCCCGCTGCGATGGTTATACAGCGACATGATGTCATTGTAATTGCGCTGCCCCTGCGGTCCCGAGGCGACCACATAAGCGGGGTCGTCGGGTTTGATGGCGATATAGCCGCTTTCGCCGCCGCCGGGCGCGTACCAGTCGCGCTCGTGGATGGCACCGTCAGTGGTCGCGCTGGGCAGGCTGATGGCGGTATTGTCCTGCTGCGAGCCATAAACGCGGTAGGGGAATTGATCATCAGTACAGACATGATACAACTGCGCCGTCGGCTGGTTATAGATGGAGGACCAGCTGCTGCCGCCATTGAAAGACACGCAAGCGCCACCGTCATTGCCGTCAATCATGCGCTGGTTATTGTTTGGGTCGATCCAGAGCGCGTGATCGTCGCCATGTGGAATCGGGATGGCTTCAAAGGAAGCGCCGCCGTCGATTGATTTCCAGAAACTGTAATTCTGCACATAGACCGTGTCCGGGTCTTGCGTATCGGCGGTGATGTGCATGTAATACCAGGGGCGGGTGCGCAGCAGCGATTGTTCGCTCAAGCGCATCCAGGTTTCGCCATAATCATCCGAGCGGAAGACCGCGCCATCTTCGGCTTCCATCACCGCCCAGACGCGGCCCGCCCGCGCCGGCGATACCGCCACGCCAATCTTGCCGAGCAGCCCGCGCGGCAGACCGGGCTTGCGCGTGATGTCTTGCCAACTGTCGCCGCCGTCCATGCTGCGCCACAAGCCGCATTGCGGTCCGCCGCTCTCTAGGCGATGCGGGTAGCGCTGCGCCTGCCAAATCGCCGCGAAGAGAATGCGCGCATTGTTGGGATCCATCGACACATCGTGGGAGCCAGCTGTCGCGCTCTTGAATAGGACTTTTTCCCAGTTTTCGCCACCATCAAGTGAGCGGAAAACCCCGCGCTCTTCGTTGGGACCAAAGGCATTGCCCAGGGCCGCGGCATAAACAATATCGGGATTGCGCGGATGAATTTGAATCTTGCCGATATGTCGCGTAGCGCGCAAACCGATATGCCGCCAGCTCAAACCGGCGTCGACAGACTTGTAGATGCCATCGCCGTGCGATACATTGCCGCGGATGGTCGTCTCGCCCGTGCCGGCGTAAATCACATTGGGGTCGGCGGTCGATACCGCGAGCGCGCCAATGGCGGCGGTGTTGAAATAGCCGTCGGAGATATTGCGCCAGTATTGCCCGCCATCGGTCGTCTTCCAAACGCCGCCGGCGCATGCGCCAAAATAAAAGGTCATGGCGTCCGTCGCATCGCCAGCCACCGCCACCACGCGCCCGCCGCGATGCGGACCGATGCAGCGGAATTCCAAACTGTTCAGCAATTGCCGCCGTATGCGCTGCGTATTGTCACTTGCTGTCGCGTTCATTTATCGCCCTTCCGAAAAAAATCGAACTCTGCCTACTCAATGCCCATGTCGAAGACGCGATTGAGAAATGCGAAAATATCCACTTGCTCGTCAATCAGTTTAGATGTCGCTTTGCCCATGGCATGTCCCGCTCTCGTTTCAACGCGCATGAGGATGATATTGTCGCCAATTTGATTATCCGCGCCGCTTATGCGATTGGCGGCTTGCAGAGTGGCTGCCAGCTTCTTGGAGTGCATGGGCACGACGCGATCATCATGATCGGCTGTGAGAATCAGAATCGGCGGGTAGGCTTGCCCGGCTTTGATGTTGCGCAATGGATCGTAGGCGGTCAAAAACTCAAAATGCGCTTGGCTGCTTTCCGCATCGCCATACTCTTTGGTCCAATAGCGCCCAGAAGTGAAATACTTGAAGCGCAGCATATCGATGGTTGGCACATGACAGAGAACCGCGCCGTACAAGTCCGGGCGCTGCGTCATGCAAACCGCCACCAGCAAGCCGCCATTGCTCCTGCCTTCAATCGCCAGCTTTTGGCTCGTGGTATAGTTGTTTGCTATCAGCCATTCCGCCGCCGCATGGAAGTCATCGTAGGTCTTCTGCCTGCCTGCGAACATGCCGGCGCGGTGCCAGCTTTCGCCATATTCGCCGCCGCCGCGGATATTGGCATTGACGAAGATGCCGCCATTTTCCAACCAGACCGGCAGCCAACTGCGGTAGTTCGGCGTTTGACTGAAACTGTAGCCGCCGTAGGCGTACATGATGGTCGGGTTGTCGCCATTCAGCTGCAAGCCCCTTTTGCAGGTGATGAATATCGGCACCTTCGCGCCATCAGCCGATGTGCAGAATGCCTGTCGCGTTTCATAGCGGTCGGCGTCAAACGAAGGCAGCGACGCTTCAAAATAGGGCTGCAATGCGCCGGTCGCGAATTCGTAGCGCAGTATCCGCGTTGGCTGCAGGAACGAGGTCCAGGCGATGAACATGCTGTCATCGTCTGCGCCGCCATAAGCGCCGGCGCACTCGCGCGGGATAACAGCGCCCAGCCCCGGCGGCAGCAGCTCGCGCTCGAGCGTACCGTCTTTGTTGTATATCTTGATGATATGTCGGCAGAGGCGCATGGCTGTTACCACAAATTGCTGATTGACTAGCGCGACGCCGGCGATGGCTTCTGCGCTTTCTGGCACAACATCCACCCAGTTCTCGCGGGCGGGGTGATTGATATCCACGGCGACCACCCGCCAATTCAGCGCGCCATTGGTGGTCAGGATATAGAAGGTATCGCCATCGTTGCCGATAAAGCGGTAGTCGGCATCTAAATCGTCAAACAAGCGTATGAAATCGCTCTCGCTGTCGATTGCTTTGTAAAACAGGCGATTGGCAATGCGCGATTCCCACTCGATAGTAAGGATGAGGAAACGATCATCCGCGCTGACCGCGACGGCATAATTTACGCCTTTGCGGGCTGGGTCGGCAAAGATCAGCTTGTCTTGAGCTTGCTCAGTGCCAAGCTGATGGTAGTAGACCTGGTGCGAGACTTCGGGGTTGGCGGGACCTTCGTCGAGCGCGCCATCGCTATAGCGGCTGTAATAGAAGCCGCGGCCATCCTGCCGCCAAGCCGCCGACGAGAACTTCAGCTTGTCCAGTTTGTCCGGCAGGTCCTCGCCGCTTTCGACATCGCGGATGCGGAATTCTACCCAGTCCAAGCCGCCATCGGAAAGGGCGACCATCACTAGCCGGCCTTTGGCGACCGGCTGCCAATCGAATATCGCCACTGTGCCGTCGGCGCTCAAGGCATTTGGGTCCAGCAGGACGCGCTCGGGCTCGTCCCCCTCTTGCACATAAAGGATGGGTTGCTGTCGCAAGCCATCATTGCGCATGAAGAAAAGCCGCTCGCCGCGCAGGCGCGGAATCTCGTATTTGGGATAATCCCAGACCTCGCGCAGCCGCCGCCGCAAGGCGTCGCGGCCCGCCAAGCCGCCTAGCGCCGCCATCGCCAGGTCATGCTGCCGCGCCGTCCAAGCCTGCACCTCTGGGTCCTCAGCCGCTTCCAGCCAGCGATAGGGGTCGGCAACCTCCGCGCCAAAGAAATCGTCGCTGATACCGTCCGCACGCGTTTCGGGATAATTCAGTTTTTCAAACATAAGCCTTTGCCTTTTAGGTAGTTCGCTCGCTTGCATCCATGGCAACAACTTGCAACAACTTGAATGATGGCAAGGATAATCAAGAGTGGGCGCTTATTGAATCTGGTAGCCCGCCGGTGGATTGATGCCCAGCAGATGCTGTACAAAATAATCCCAGCGCCGCCGCGTGAAATAGGCATGGTTGGTGCAAGCGTGCGCTTGATTGGGCATGATGAGCAGGTCAAAGTCCTTGTTGGCTTTTATCAAAGCGTCTACCACCACCAAGGTCGACGCCAGGTGCACATTCTCGTCCATGTCGCCATGAATCAGCAGCAGCTTGCCCTTCAGATTATGCGCATGGTTTTGGTTTGCGGAAAAAATGTAATGCTCGCCGACTTCTTGCCCCATATAACGTTCGACCCAAGTGGCTTTGTCCAGGCGATGATCGTGGTTGCCGGCCGACGACACCGCGACTTTGAAGAAATCTGGGTAGGCGAACAGGGCGCGGCAGGATGCGTAGCCGCCGGCTGAATGCCCGAAGATGCCCACGCGCGAAATATCGATGTAGTCGTGGCGGTCGGCAAGCTGGCGCAGCGCGCTGATATGATCGGGCAGGCCGTTGTCGGCCAAGTTGCGATAGCTGAAGTCATGCTGCGCCTTCGATCTGCCCGGCATGCCCAAGCCATCCATCATCACCACGACAAAGCCCAGCTCCGCCAGCGATTGCGACGTCCAGAAATTCCGTTCTCGTTCGCGCGCCGCGTCTGCGAAGGCGGCCGGCGCTTGTATCGCCTGCGGACCGCCGTAAATGTAATCAATGACCGGGTACTGGGCTGTCTCGTCCAAATCCGATGGATGGAAAATCGTGCCATATACATCTGTGATGCCATCGCGGGCTTTGGCTTTGAAGCGCTGCGGCGCGCGCCAGCCCGTCGCTTCTAACTGGCTGATGTCCGCCCGCTCCAGTTCGCGTATCAGTTCGCCGTCCGCGCCGCGCAACAAGATCACCGGCGCTTGATCAACCGTCGAATAGTTGTCGATGAAGCAAGTGCCGCCTGGCGCGAATGTGACCGAGTGGTCGGCAGCTTCTGGCGTCAGCAGCTCTGGCTGGCCGCCGCTCAGGCTGACGCGGTACAAATAGCTGAAATAGGGATCGCCGGCTTCACGACCAACCGCCGTAAAATAGACCATGCCCGCGTCTTCATCCACATGCTTCAAATGACTTACTTCATAAGCGCCCGCGGTAAGCTGCCGAATCAGCGCGCCGCTTGCCGCGTCATACAGATAGAGATGGCCCCAGCCATCACGCTGCGAATACCAGATGACGCGCGCGCCATCGGCAATGACGCGCACACTTGAATTGCCGCGCCAAATCGAAGGATCAATGCCGCTGTCGCTCGTTTCCGTGACGGCGACGCGCGCGGCACCAGTCGCAGCGTCGATGACAATCAGGTCCATCTGATGGTATCCGCGCCCCTGACGTAGGAAATAGACTGTATCGGAGTCTTCGGACCACCATAGACAATCGTCATTTATCGGCGCGCCATGATATTGAACTGCTGTGGGTTCCAGGTCGACGCTGACCGTCGTGGCGGTTTGCACATCCGCGCAGATTAAGCTGGCAAGCGGCAGGGTCTCATCGCCGGGCAGGGGATAAGCATAAGAATGCAGACGCGGGCGCACGCTGCCGTCCGGATTAAGCGATTGCACCAGATGAAATTGCGGCGCGGCGCGCTGGTCGACGCGGCAAAACAGCAGCCGCTTGCTATCCGGCGACCAGCGTAGCGCCGGCGCTGGTGCCGCCGCGATGCCGGCGGATGTCAGCGGCGAAAGCAGCGGCTCGCCATAGTCGTTTTTTTCTGCGCCGTCGGTGGTGATGGCGCGTTCTTGCCCGCTTGATACAGCGCGAAGCCAGACGTTATGGTCGCGCGTGAAAGCCTCCCATTTGCCGTCGGGCGAGCGAATCACGTTGTCGGGCGTGGGCGGCGCGTCAGCGATGCGCCGACAAACATAAGCGCTTAAATCGCAGGACCAGCGTCCGCTGGCGCAATCAAAGACGATGCTTTGTCCGTCCTCGCTGAACTCGAATTCGCTAAAGGGCAATTGCCCGGCTTGGCAGGGGATGCCACTCGCTAGACTGAGCGCGGCACCTAGCCGTTCATGGTCAAAGGCGGCTTTTCGCTCGCCGCTGGCTGGGTCTATCAGCGCGAATTCAAAGCCCGATAGCGATTTCCAGCGATACCAGAAACGATCGGAGCTATGGATCCAACGTGGTTTGATTACTAGGTCGGAGCAGAGTTGGACCGCGTTGTCCGCCAGCAAACGCTCGGCGCGTACATAGCGCTGCCAGATGTCGCTATGCTCGCGCGCCAGCTTCATCTTTAATTTCATTTTTGTCCTCGCAAGAATCAGTCTTGTTAAGTTGATAGTTAGATTTCACAGTTTGAATGCGGCGGAGCGAGCCTGGCGCAACGACAGCCTAGGGCAATCTGCAGCGCGCTGTTCATTGGCTGCACATTGGCTGCACATTGGCTGCGCTTAGCTGCTCGCTGGATGCTCATTGGATGCTCATTGAATATAGGGGTCCAGCGCGTCGCGCAGGGCATCGCCAATGAGGTTGATTGACATCACTGTCAAGAAGATGAGCGCGCCGGGGAAGATCATCAACAGCGGGGCGCGGCGCAGGTATTGCCGGCCATTGCTGAGGATATTGCCCCATTCGGCTTGCGGCGGCTGTACGCCCAAGCCAAGGAAACCCAGGGCCGCCGTCGTCAAGATTGCGCCCGCTGCGCCCAGCGTCGCGTAGACGATTATCGGTGCCATCGTATTTGGCAGCAGATGGTTGAACATGATACGGGTGCGACTCGCCCCCAGCGCCCGCGCTGCTTCGACATAATCTTGTTCCTTGAGCGACATGACATTGCCGCGCACAATGCGCGACAGCGTCGGTATCGCCCAGAAGGTCAAGGCGGTTATCAAAGTAAACATACTTGGTCCCAGCACCGCCACAATTAATATTGCCAGCAAGATGCCCGGGAATGCGTACATGACATCTATCACGCGCATGATAAAGGTATCGACCGCTCCCCCGAAAAAACCTGAAATTAGCCCGATGATGACGCCGCAAAAGACGCCAGTCGCGGTGCCCACGATGCCAACGAAGAGTGAGATGCGCGCGCCATAAACCAGGCGCGAATAAAAGTCGCGCCCCAGCTCGTCCGTGCCCAGCCAATGCTCGGCTGACGGCGGCTTCATGCGCTTGCGCAGCGATTGCTCGTTTGGGTCGTGCGTGGAGACGATGGGCGCGAATACAGCCATGAAGGTGATGAATACCATGAAAGCCGCGCCGACCAGGGCAAAACGGTTGCGGCGGAATTCCAGCCAGGCGCGCTTGGGACCAGACAGGCGGTTTATGTCCTGTGCCTCGACCCAGGCGATATTGCTCTCGGTGGCGACCCTTTTCTGCTTCATTTGGCAACCCTCCTGCCGCAGGAACGCGCCTTACGCATAACGAATGCGCGGGTCAACATAGACCAGCATCACATCCGTGAAAAGATTGACCAAAACAACGGAGGTGGCAATCAGCAATACCGCGCCTTGCACGACCGGGAAGTCGCGCCCATTCACGCCATCAATCAAATACAAGCCGACGCCGGGCCAGGCGAATACCGTCTCGACAATGACCGAGCCGCCTAAAATAAAAGCTAGGTTGATGCCCAGCACATTCACGACCGGCAGCAGCCCGTTGCGCAGGGCGTGCTTGAGAATTACATTGCGCTCGGAAAGGCCCTTTGCCCGCGCTGTGCGCACATAGTCGTTGTTGATGACTTCCAACATGCTGGAACGGACATAGCGGGCGAGGTAGCCGGCGCTGGTATAACCCAAAACGATAGTCGGCATGATCATGTGCTTGGCACCGCCTAGCCCGGATGGCGGCAAAACCTGCACATACAATGCAAAAACAAGAATCAGCACATAAGCGAACCAGAAGTTGGGCATGGCAACGCCAGCCAGGGCGAAGACCATCAAGATGTTGTCCATCCAGGTGCCGCGCTTGATGGCCGCGAGCACGCCAATCGAGATGCCCAATGCCGCTGCCAGCAGAAAAGCCGCGAGCCCCAGGCGCGCGGTATTGGGCACACGGCGCGCCAGATCATCTGTCACCGGGCGCAGCGTCCGCAGCGACGTGCCAAAATCTAATTGCAGTGTATTGCGCATGTAACGCAGATACTGAATGGGCAGTGGGTCATTGAAGCCGTATTTCTCGTTGATCTTCGCCAGGTATTCTGCCGCTTCCGTCCCTTGGAAATCCGGCGGCACAAACATCACCGCCGGACCGCCCGGGGCAGCCTGCATGCCAAACCAAACCAGGGTTATCGCGCCGAGTATCGTCGGAATCGCAAGCAATAACCGCTTGACGATGTAGTTGCGCATGAATAAACCCTCTCGCCCCGTCCCGCCTCATAAGCCTCATACATAAGCCTAATTATTGAGGCTTAAGCCCCGCCCTATGTCATGGCATGTCATTAGGACGCCATGTGACGCATGGGTCGCGTAAGACAGCGACCCATGGGGAGGGGCTTAGGGGTGGGGCTACGGCGCTAGTCGCTTAGCCAAGCCTTGTGGAACAATGGGATACGACCGCCCAGCTCGAATTCAATGCCCTCGACCTTGGGGCTGAGAACATTGATCCAGGGCGAGTGCCAGCCCCAAATCGTCAATTGCTGCTCCAGGAAGATGCTCTGCGCCGCGTGCGATAGCCGCTTGCGCTCTTCCAGGTCAGTCGTGGCGGAAAATGCGTCGGCGAGCTCTTGCAGCTCCGCCGCTACCTCAATCAGATAAGGCTCTTTGGCGTTGTCAATCTGGTAAATGGTCCAGAAGGAATCCGGTGCCCAAGAGGCTTCAATCGCCGATGTTACGGCGAAGAAGGAGCCTTGCGAGTGGTGGCCGAAGGTCCAGTTGCCTTGGTTTTCGCGCCATTCGTCGAGCATGGCGTTCCATTCCGCTGTCTTGAGGGGCGCGTCGATGCCAATGTCCGTCAGGTATTCCTGATAAATCTCGTTGAACAAACCCCAGAGCGCGAAGTCGGCGGAAATCATATTGACGACCAGCTTCTCGTGGCCATCGACGCATTCCTTAAATTCTGGCGGATTTTCTTCGTTCATGTCGCATTCGCGATAGCGGAAGCCGTCATCAGCCATCATCCAGCCGGCTTCGTCCAAGAGCTGCATCGCCATGTCGGGGTCATAAGGAGCGATTTCCGGCAGGTCATCGGTCCAATAAGGCGAATTGGGCGAGACACCCCCGCGCGAGCGTACGGGCAAGCCAAAGAGAATCTCTTCCATGATGGCGTCGAAATCAACCGCGTAAGCCAGCGCCTTGCGCAGCGACAGCTCGGTCATGGGATAGCGCGATGTGTTCAAGCTAATCATGGTTACACCGGGACCCAGCGGCGCGTTCACGACAAGATCGCTGTCATTCTGCAGGCGCACGGCGTCTTCTGGCTCGATGCCATCGACATAATGCACATTGCCCGATTCAATCTCGATCAAGCGCACTTGCGTATCGCCATGGATGCGAATCGTGAGACCATCGAGCAGCGGCGCACCTTGCCAGTAATTCGGGTTCTTCACGTAGCGAATTTCGCTCTGCGGCTCGTGCGCCTCGAACATGAACGCGCCAGTGCCGACCGGATTTTCGTGGAAGGTCGAGCCGTCCTCGCCCCAAGCGCTCGGGCTAATCTGATAAGAATCGGTGCCTACAGCCACATCATAGATGAAATCGCCATTGGCTTCGCCAATTTTAATCCAGGCGGTATGCTCATCCAGGGCTTCCATCTCAGTCACGCGGCTCATGCGCACGTGGCCGCGCGCGTCTTCATCGTCGATTTGGCGCTGGATATTGAAGATGACCGCATCAGCGTTCCAGGGTGTGCCGTCGTGGAAGGTTACGCCTTCGCGCAGGTGGAAGGTGTATTCCAAGCCGTCATCGGAAATCTCCCAATCCGTCGCCAGGAAGGGCAGCAGGTTGTCATTGTCATCCACTGTCAGCAAGGTGTCATAGAGCGGACGCACATCGCGGATGCTGGGCCAGGTCGTTCTGGTCTGGTCCCAAGAAATCACATCGGCGGATTGCATCATGATTAGCGTGCCGCCTTCATTCGCTTCTTGTGTGTGGGCTGGCAGCGCCATCACCAGGAATGCCAATAGAAGGATTGCGATTGTTAGAATACGTTTCGACATTTTTTTCTCCTTAATGTTGAAATGTCTATCTTATGGTTGAAGCAAGTTTCGCAAGTACTGTGGCACCTCCTTCTCTACCCGAGCAGCGCGACGCGGACATCCGCGTGGGAACAATGCGCCTGGCGCATGCTACCTGTTCCTTCATCTTATGAGAGCATAGCAAATCAAGGATTCATGCGCAAGAAAATGCGCATGGGCACAAGGGCAATCGCATCAAATTATTTCAACACTGAGGCACCAAGGGTCGCGTAGGGCGCGCGGACACAGCCCTACGACAATGACCTTCGACACTGCGGGTCAATCGCCCACGATTTTGCACCCAATTTCATGGGCGAGCCACGAGACTCCGTTGGAATACTCGATTTCCCCCACCCCAAACCCGTTCGCCATAGAGCTGGCGAGGAGGGGCCGGGGTCACGTAGACATAGACCTACGGGATGGGGGTGTTTTTCAACAGCGACCACGAGCTCGCCCCAGCAATTCGACAGTTTTGGATTTCTACACAGGGACCGCAGCGGACAGAGATTTGTGTCTAGCGGCAAATCGCGCCGCGAGCCTTAGGCAGGCGCGCGCGCCGCGCGCACCGCAAAGTAGGTGAAGACCAGCAAACTGCCGAAATAAATCAAGACGCCAATCCAAGTCAAGGTTGCGCCATTGCCGGCGAACATCATAATCGCCGAAATCAATGTCAGCGCCCCAATCACCAACATCAGCGGTTGGCTCACCGATGATTTGAGCTTGCCGTCCGTTGCCGGCGCGCCTTCCACGATGTAGCCTTGTTCTTCCAAGCGCTCGCGGGATTCTGGGTCCACCGCCGCGTAACCGCCGCGCACATAGTCGAAGGCTTGCTGCAAGCCAAATTGCAGCGAGCTTTTTTCTGGGTGCAGCAGCACAACGGGTGTCCCCGTCCGTTCGGCGATGCGCATGGACGTATTGCCGAAGAGGCGCTGTTTCACGCGCGTATCGCGTGTTTCGCCCAGCGCGACATAATCATAGTCGCGGGCGGCTTGCACGATGGCTTCGATGCGATCGCTGCTGACGTCGGTGATGAGATTGACCTGTCGGCTGGTAATTTTCATCGCCTCAATCTGTCGTTGCAATGTGCGGGTAAAGCGCTCTTGGTCGGCTTTTGGCGTATCCGCGCTAAAGACATGCAGCAGGTCCAAAGCCATGTCCGGCGCGCTGGCGAACAACTGGATGAGTTGCAAGGAATAACCCACTTGCCGTGGGTCCGCAATCGGCATCAATACGCGCTTGACAGCGCCGGTATCGCCAGGCTGCAGCATCATGACATCGCAATTGATCTCCGCCAAAACCTGGTCGATATTGGAGCCGACCACCGTCCGCCCATCATTTTCCTTGACGCCTTGCCAGCCGATAATTACCAAGTCGGCGCGCTGTTCATGGGCGGTATCGATTATCGCCGGCGCGACGCGGCGGGCGACGCGCACGATATATTCCACCGCCACGTCTTCTTCGCGGACCATGGCAATGGCTTTCTCGCGCAGGGAATCGCTGGCTTCCAGATAGTGATAGCCCGAGGACAAGGGCGTCGGCGACGGGACCGTGACGATGTGCAGGAGCGTTACCTTGCCATTATTTTGCGCGGCGGCATGGATGGCGGGCGGCATCAGGGTCGATAGCGTTTCGGGGTTGGAGACGGGCACCAGGACGCGATAAGGGACATCGGCTGTGGGCTGCATCAATTCTGTTTGCTGCAATACGGCGGTCCGCTGCGCGCGTTCTTGGCGCGGTCTGGCGTAGAGGTAATAGATGAGGAAGCCGGCACCAATCCAGACCGCGGCGTAAACCCAGGCGATAAGCGATACCCCGAAGAGCGACAGCACCAGCAAGAATTGCATGGCAATGGCGACCATCGGCAAGATGGGGAAAAACGGCAAAAGGAAGCCGTACTTTAGGTTCTTGCCATATTTGCTGCGTATCGTGATGACAGCCAGGTTCACCTGCAAGAAGAGCAGGATGAACATGATATCGGCTGAAGCCGCGACATCTTCGATGGGCAGCGTCAGCGCCACGAACAAGATCAATACGCCCGACCAGCCCAAGGCGATATTGGGCGTGCGCGTTTTGGAGCTGACATTGGAGAAGCTGTCGGGTAAGGCGCGATCACGCCCCATGGCGAAGGAAACGCGCGTAGACGAAAAGGTGGTCGCGTTCAGCGCGCTCATCGTCGATAGCAAAGCGCCCAGCATAATCAAGAATGTGCCAAATGGCATGAACTGCGCGGCGGCGCGGGCAATGCCAATCTCGCCTAATTCGCCTAGCCACTCGTGAATGAGCCGCCCCTCCGGCGGGTCCACCGCGCCGATAATGACAAAGGCTACTAGCATATATATCGGCACGACGATTGCCAGCGACAAGAACACGGCGCGCGGGATATTCTTGCGTGGATTGCGGACTTCTTCGCCAGCCTGCACGATAATCTCGTAGCCCTCGAAGGCGATGAAGGTTAAGCCCATCGCGCTGACAATGCCGATGATGCCCTGCATGCCCTCGCCGGGCGCGAATGGATTAAAGGCTTCGAAGCGGATGGGTTCGCCAAAAATGACGAACAAGCCGCTGACGATGAAGATTAAAATGATGATTACTTTCAATACCGTTACGATGTTGCCAACCGCGCCGGTCTCGGACGTGCCGCGATAATTGATGTACAAGAAGAGCAAAATTATCAAGACAGCGAAGCCCTTTTGCACCAGCTCGGCTTCGGTCAATTCCAAGCCGAAGGGCAAATGCAAAGGACCGGCTAGAAAGATGCCGACCCCCTCGGCGTGGTGCGCCTCTGGATCAAGCAAGAGGATGCGCATCAGCTCGTAGATGAAGCCGCCAAAGCCAACGCCGTATAGGCTGCCGGCGACGGCATGCGCGAACCAGCTCATCCAGCCAGCCAGGAATCCGTTGGGACCGGGCAAGCCCTCTTTGACCCACAGATAGCCGCCGCCCGCTTCCGGAATCGCCGAGCCCAGCTCGGCATAGACCATGGCTGTCAAGACGGTGATGACGCCGTTCAGGGCAAAAGCCAGAATCAGCGCGGGACCGGCCGTGCCGGCGGCGATGCCAGTCAACACAAAGATGCCAGCGCCAATCATCGCGCCGACGCCAATCATCGTGATGTCAAATAAACCGAGGTTTCGCACCAAGCCCACATCGTGGGACGAGCCTTCGTTGGCTGCCATAAGTCTCTATCCTTAAACTACGGTTTGATATAAATTGAATAGTGTGCCCGCATCTTGGTCTGACATTGCAGTACCGAGTTATCAATATATTGCGCTTATAGCCCTATGTTTCACTTTATATCAAACCGTCGGCATTTGACAAGTACATGGGCGATATTGCCAGGGCAATCGCTTCAAAATCCATAACGGTCGAATTTAACATCAAACTGATGAATTGTAGGGGCGAGCCAAGGCTCGCTCATGAAATTTGGCGCAAAATCGTGGGCGATTGAACCGCAGTGTCTACGCGCGGCACAGGACTCTGTTGAAATACTCGATTTCCCCCACCCCAAACCCGTTCGCCATCTCTATGGCGAACTTTCCCATAAAGAGGGAGGGGCTTTAACAGCTCATTACGGTTCAGAAAGCTCCCCTTCTCTCATTTTGGGGATGCTCGCCATAGAGATGGCGAGGAGGGGCCGGGGTCACGTAGACATAGACCTTCGGGATGGGGGTGTTTTTCAACAACGTCCACAGAATCGCCCCTACATTGCGTCCTTTATTGGCCTATTTTCGGATAATTCTCGGAGTTGGAGGTCAGTGTCGCAGGTCAGTGTCGAAGGGCTGTGTCCACGCGCCCTACGCGACCTACACGACCCTTGGTGCCTCAGTGTTGAAATAATTTGATGCGATTGCCCTGCGATATTGCCAGGGCAATCGCGTCAGAGACAATATGCGCCGCGTGTCGCATAAGGCTACGGAATAGAGCAAGGAGGACACTCGGGCGGAGCAGAGCGACTAAAGATTGAGGCTGATGATTAAATGCGGGACAGCTTGTAAGCCGCGTCATTCCAGCGCAATTCGTTCTTGAATTGTCGCAACTGCGTCGATTTGTCGATTACTACGAATTCCACGCCAGCCATCTCGCTGAAATCATAAATGTGCTCGGCGCTCAAAGCTTGGCTGAACACCGTATGGTGCGCGCCGCCGGCATAAATCCAGGCGCTGGCACCGATTTTTAAGTTGGGATGCGGTGCCCACAAAGCCCGCGCCACAGGCAATTTGGGCAGTTCCGCCTCGGGCGCAGTCACATCCACCGTGTTGACAATCATGCGGAAACGATCACCTAGGTCAATGAGCGAGGCGTTCAAAGCGCCGCCAGCCGCCGTATTGAAAACCAGCCGCGCCGGGTCGGCTTTGCCGCCGATGCCCAGCGGGTGGACTTCTAGGCTGGGCTGGTCCGCCGCGATGGTTGGGCATACCTCCAGCATGTGCGCGCCCAGCACCGCCATATTGTCCGGGTGGAAATGATAGGTATAGTCCTCCATGAACGAGGTGCCGCCGTCCAGCCCTTGCGCCATCACTTTCAAGGAGCGCAGCAGCGCCGCCGTCTTCCAGTCGCCCTCGGCACCAAAGCCATAGCCGGCCGCCATCAAGCGCTGCACAGCCAAGCCCGGCAATTGCGCCAAGCCGTGCAAATCCTCAAATGTGGTCGTGAAAGCGGCAAAGCCGCCAGCCTGCAGGAACTGCGTCAAACCAAGCTCAATCCGCGCCGCTGCTCGTATCGACTCGTGCCGCTCGCCACCCTTGCGCAGGTCGGCGCTCATGCGATAAGCCATCTCGTATTCCGCGACCAGGGCCTCAACTTCTCCATCGCTCACTTGATTGACCACCGCCGCCAGGTCGCCGACGCCGTAGCCGTTTACTTGATAGCCGAATTGCGCCTGCGCCGCGACCTTGTCGCCTTCGGTCACAGCCACCGCGCGCATATTGTCGCCGATGCGCGCCACTTTCATGGAGCGCGTTTCTTGCCAGGCGGCGGCCGCGCGCGCCCACGCTCCGATTTGCCTTTGCACGGCTTCATCGCGCCAATGCCCGACCAGCACCTTGCGCCGCAGCCGCAGCCGACTCATGATATGACCGAACTCGCGGTCGCCATGCGCCGCTTGGTTGAGGTTCATGAAGTCCATGTCAATCTCGGACCAGGGGATGTCGCGGTTGTATTGCGTGTGCAAGTGCAGCAAGGGTTTCTGCAAGGCGCTCAAGCCGGCAATCCAGTTTTTTGCCGGCGAAAAGGTGTGCATCCAGGCAATCAAGCCGACGCAAGTCGCATCTGTGTTGGCTGCGCTGCAAATGGCGTGGATTTCTTCCGCTGTGGTCAAGACCGGCTTGAAAACGATCTGTACAGGTATGTCGGCTAGGGTGTCTAGGAATCCCGCAATCTCGCGCGAGTGCTCGCCCACTTGCTCAATCGCTTCGGCTCCATACAGATGCTGGCTGCCGGTCAAAAACCAGATTTGATAATTGCAAAACGTCATCCCTTATTCCTTTCAGTCAGCCTCGGCTCGCTTATTCTATAAAACGCGTCGCTCGAGCGACGAGAAGGCTTGTAATGTTTATGTGAGCGCGATATTCCTGGGTCCTTTACGCCGCCGCGGGGCTCTTGCCTGTGCGCGAATATCACCGCTGCCCATAGATATTCTGATAGCGGTCGTGAAGGCTGTCGATGTCGGCTTGGGGAATTGTGATGATTTCGCCCAGTTGACGCGCCGTCCACACAATCGCGGCATTGTCCTCGGTCATCACCGCCGCCTTGACCGCCGCTTCGGCGTTTACGCCAATCGTGAAGACGCCGTGATTGCGCAGCAGCGCGGCCGGGCTGCGGTGCCCGGTCAATTTATCTACAACCAGCTTGCCTATTTCTTCGCCACCGATTAGGCAAAAGCCGCAACAGGGAATCTCGCCGCCGAATTCGTCCGCCATCGCAGTTGTCACGCAGGGTATCGACTCGCCGACAACAGAAAAAGCTGTCGCGTAACGCGAGTGTGTATGCGCCACGCCATGAACCGCCGGCATGTGTCGGTAGATATAGCAATGAGACGCGGTATCCGACGACGGGCTGAGGTCGCCCTGAACCACGCGACCTTCCAAGTCCGTGACGACCATGTTTTCCGGCGTCAAATCCGCGAAGAGTACGCCGCTCGGCTTGATGACAACCAGGTTGCTGTCGGGGTCGCGCGCGCTGATATTGCCACTGGTCCAAGCGACGAGATTGTTCTCTGGCAATTCGTGATGCAGTTGACAAAGCTCTCTGCGCAGGTCTGGGAGTAACACTAACTTCTTTCCTTCCCTAGATGTTCAATCAAGGATTGTGAGGGGAATTTCTAATTCGGCGAGCGGAAGCATTTCGGGAACAAAACTGGGATTATCCTGCCATAGTAGGCTCTTGCCAGTCTCTTTATGGTAGACAATCGCCACCAGTCGATATGTACCGGGCAGTAAGAAGGATATGTCGATATAGTATTGACGTAATCGATCTTGCGACCAAAGTCTTAGATCAAGTTGCGCGACCTTATTCCAATCGCTGGAAACGAGCTGGTACGAGATATTGTAGTCTTCATGTGGTATATCCACTTTGCCCTGCCAGCGGTCGCTTAACAGCAATTCCTCACGGTCGGTGCTAACTGTCGCGCCGTAGAACTGATATGTGATTACGTCTGTTTCGCCGGATGCGAGTGGCTCTGGCACCGAATCACAGTCCTGCGTCTGCCAGCGGAATCGCAGAACCACAGTATCTACATGCAGGTTGTCGGTACGACATAGCTGGTAGTGACGTTGGTACATAAATGATATGATCGGCTTCATGTCAGGTGTTGCGTTGGAAGTTTGATATGTAACCCAAACTGAAGGTTCAGTGACAGCATCAAAAGTCATCGAATTCAGATCTTCGATAATACGACTGATTGACAGGCCATGCCGCGTGAAAAAATAGTATCCGTCACTGTAACCATATTTTCTTTCCGCGTCCCATTCTAGCTTATGATTAGAATCCGCGTAAGTGAGGACCAGTGGCCTGGGCTCCTCCTCCTGAGCCATACGAGATATGGTGTGGATGGGCTGTCTGATGAAACTAGCGATACGGCCATAGGAAAGATACTGTCTCCATTCATAATTCCGTTGGAAACTGATGCCTGCGATCAAATAAACACATAGAAGGATAATTGTCCAGTAAGGCACGCGAAATAGGGCATATAATCCGCTTGCCATGATTAAGGCAAAGGGAGGCAACAGCGACAAACTGTAACGTATGTGCTTTGTTCCGAACTCCTGAACTAATTCAAAGGTGGCTGCCATGACCGCCAAACCAAGACACCAAATGAGAAGGCATGCGCCACACGCAATTGTTTTCTTGCCGACAGCATAAAGCAATCCAAAAAGCACAGGCAGCAGCAATATCGGCTGATTGTTAAGCATTACATTCAGATGCGCGACAACGAATTCAATGCCATCTATCACCTCATGGCTAAAAGTCCTGACTTTCCATGAATTCAGCCCAGATGCTGCAACGCTGACAATTGCCGGTGAGAGTAAAACCAGCGCCGTAGCAATTGCGGCAGGCACAGCGAGCCATTGTCTCGATTTCTTGACTATGAGCAGATGGCTGAGACTCAAAGCAAATATGAGCACAAAAGAAGCCAGCGCTTGCAAGCTCATTAGAGCAGCAACAGCAACAGTGAATGCAAAAAAGTACTTTGCGCTAATGTGGCTTGGCCGCGCTACCATGCGAAAATAGATCCAAAGAATGCAGCCGGAAACGAAGACAACTAGGCTGTACATGCGAATATGATCATAATAGAAGTTGAAATGCGTGTTACCTGCGACGATGATTAGCGCAAACAAACCGGCCACGGGCGCAACGGTATCACGCGCCAGGCGATATGTTATAGTCAAAGAAAGTAGCCCCGCGAAGATTCCTGGGACTCGGGCAATAACAGCATCGGTCGAAACGAGGTTGCCCCAGAGGCTCAAAAAAACAAAATAGCCCGGCATGTGATCGGGCGCTAAGCGGCGTAATTCATCAAAAAACTCTATGGGCGAAAAAGGCCCTCTGATCGAAAGTCCAGCATTGTGAAGCGAGTAGAATTCGTCCAAGCTCGGCGTGTAGATGTCAAATTGGCTAAAGCTCAAAACGGCAATGATAAATATGATCAGCACCGCCCAAGCCCAATGACTAAGGACTCTGTTCAACACGCTTTGGTGAGATTCCATCATGCTCTATAAGTTTTTGGGGACAGGTTTCACCTTGCGCTCCGTGGCGAAGAGGCGGCCGACAATCTGATTTGCGAAGGGAATCGCCCGTTCTTGACCGCGCAGCGCCATAATCAGGTTGGCAAGCCAATTGATCGCTAGAAAGATCAACATCGCCACAACCAGCGAAAACAGCGAAATGGAGACGATTGGACCAATGATGGGCACGATGCCGATTGCGTAACCGAGCACCGCCCAAACCAGAAAACTCATAATCATTGCCAGAACAGTCGCGATGCTCTGCTGCGCGTGATTGCGCGTCAGGGGATTGCCCCGGTCCAGCGCCAAGCCAATCAAGCCGCCAATGACGGGCACGATATAGGCCAAAACAGCGAAAACGCGCTTGGATGCCTCGACTTCGCTATTGGACGCGGGTTTAGGGAGCGAGCTCTGCTGCATAGGCGACTCCTTGCAATTCCAATTCTTCGGCGAAGTGGCAGCGCGCGCTATGCCCGGGCGCAAGCTCTTGCAGCGGCGGGATTTCCCGCGTGCAGATGTCTTGCGCATAGCGGCAGCGCGGATGAAAGACGCAGCCAGACGGGGGATTTGCCGGGCTGGGCACATCGCCCTCCAGGATGACGCGCTCCATCTTGAATAGCGGGTCGGCCGGCGGCACTGCCGAAACCAGCGCCTCGGTGTAAGGATGCCGTGGGTTGCGCAGCAACTCGTCGGTTGGTGCCAATTCGACGATATTGCCTACGTACATCACTGCGATGCGGTCGCAGATATGCTCGACCACCGACAAATCGTGCGAGATGAATAAGAAGGTCAGTCGCAAATCATCTTTGAGGTTCTGCAGCAGGTTCAGCACTTGCGCCTGTACCGAAACGTCCAGCGCCGAGACCGGCTCGTCAGCGACAATCAGGCGCGGATTCAGCGCCAGCGTACGCGCGACGCCAATCCTTTGCCGCTGACCGCCAGAGAATTCATGCGGGTAGCGCCCCATATAAGCTGGCTTCAAGCCGACCGCGCTCATTAGCTCTGCCACGCGCGCGGTAATCTCGTTGCCAGAGGCAAGACCATGGATAACCAGTGGCTCGGCGATCAAATCGCGCACGGTTAAACGCGGATTCAAGGAACTGAATGGGTCCTGGAAGATCATGCGCATTTCTTTGCGCAGGTCTTTCATCTCTTTGCTGTTGAGCTTGGCGACATCGACCCAGTCGCCATCGCGCTTGTGGAAAAGCACTTCGCCAGCGGTCGGGTCGTACAAGCGCAGCAAGGCGCGCCCGACCGTTGTCTTGCCACAGCCGCTTTCGCCAACCAAGCCCATCACTTCTTGTTCGCGCAATTCAAAGGAGACGCCGTCAACAGCTTTGATGGTGCCTACCCGCCGCTGCAGCATGCCTTGCCGCAGCGGGAAGTGCATTTTAAGGTCCTTGACCTTGAGGATAATTTCGCGCTTGCTATCTTCGGCGGCTATGTCTGACATGCCAATCCAATCACAGGTTCGAGTAGGGGTCGGCGGCGTCACGCAGGCCGTCGCCCAGGAAGTTCAAACCCAGCACCGCCACGACAATGAAGATCACCGGCGTTAATATCCAGGTATTTTGTCCCAGGGTCTCCAGGCTTTGCGCGCTCTTCATCAAGAAGCCCCAACTGGTCAGCGGTTCAGTGATGCCGATGCCGAGGAAGCTGAGGAAAGCCTCCGCCAAAATAATATCGGGAATCATCAGCGTCAGAATCACAATGACATGGCTGAGCACGTTGGGATAGAGATGTTTGAAGATGATGCGGAAGTCGCCCGCGCCTTGTTCCTTCGCGGCTAGGATGAAATCCGTCTCGCGCAGGGACAGCACCTTGCCGCGCACTTCGCGCGCCAAAACCGCCCAGCGCAGGAATGGGAAAATAAATGCCATCACCAAAAACTTTTGCTCGCCCGACCATGTTGAGGGTATCACCGCCGCCAGCGCCATCCACAGCGGCAGTTCGGGGAAGGACATGACCACTTCGACAAAACGCTGAATGACGTTATCGACGCCGCCGCCATAATAACCAGAGATGACGCCCAGTGACGAGCCGACGACGATGGCAATTAGCGCGGCCAATATACTCAGCGATAAGGAAACCCGCCCAGCCAAACAGATTCGCCCCCACAAGTCGCGCCCAAAGCGGTCCGTGCCCAGCAGATGCAAGCGCACCTCGTCCGTATCCAGACCAAAAAGATGAAGGTCCGTGTCGATTATGCCGAAGAGCTTATACTCCCAGCTGCGCACGAAGAAACGGACCAGGAATGGGCTGTCTGTATCAATTTTTGGCCGCGCCTGATACGTTACCGGGTCTATTTCAAGCTCTTGCTTGTAGACAAAGGGGCGGAACTTGAAGTTGCCGTCAATATCAAAGAAACGTATTTGCGTCGGTGGCGTGTATGAATCGCCTAATGCCGACTGGTAGAGATCGTAAGGCGAGAAGAACTCGGGGATGAGCGCCAGCACAATCAACATGGTGACCATCAGACCGCCGACAATTGCCGCTTTGCTGCGGCTGAAGCGCTGCCACACCAACTCCGAATAGGAGTTGCTGCTCTCTTCAGCGTCTTCGTCTTCCGCCGCTATTTTGTCTTCGTAGATTTCTTGCACGTGCAAACCCTAAGCCCTAACTATAGGAGATACGCGGGTCCAAGATTCCCAGCGCCATATCGGCGATGAAGTTGCCCGCTATCAACAAAATGCCGTACAAAAGCATCACACTGCCCGACAAATACACATCCTGTTTCAAAAGCGCTTCGGCGAACATCGGCGCGATAGTTGGCAAGCCAAAGACGATGGCTGCTTCCAGCTCGCCCTGTAACATATATGGCAGTACCGTGCCTTGATAGGCGATGATCGGGTGCAGGGCGTTGGGCACCGCGTGTTTGTTGATGACGCGGCTTTCCTGCAGCCCCTTGGAGCGCGCTGTTACCACATATTGCTGGTTCAAGACATCCAGCAAGTTGCCGCGCATCACGCGCATATTGCGCGCCACGCCGCCCAGCCCGGCAATCAATATAACAGGACCAACGTGCTTGAGTAAATCAACCGCTTTGGCAATCGACCAGGGCGCGTAGCGATACTCCGGCGATTGCAACGACGAGACGTGCTCCCAACCTAAACCGAAGGCCAAGAAATAGACCACGATCAAAGCCAGCGAAAAACGCGGAATCGAAGTCGCGAAGAAGGCAAAGGTCGCGGTGGCATTATCGGCAAAGCTATATTGGCGGTTTGCCACATAAATGCCCAAGGCGATGCCAACCAGCGACGAGATGGCATGCGCCGACAGCGCGATCCATATCGTGCGCGGCAGACGCTGCGCTAGTAACTGGCTGACATCCACCCGCTGCGAAAAAGACCAGCCGAAATCACCGTGCAGGACAATCGCGCTCAACCAATTGATATACTGAATCGGCAGCGGGTCGAGCAAGCCGTATTTATCGCGCAGGCGGTTTGCCGCGTCTTCCGCCTCTTCTTCCGAAGCGCCGCCCAGCGCAATTAATTCTTGCTTATAGACATCGGCGAAATCGCCGGGGGGAATCTGAATAATCGTAAATGCAACGATCGTTATAACGATCAAAATGAAGATGGATGACAAGAGACGTTGAACAATGAATCGAAGCATAAGGGACTGGCTTTCCTGTCACCTGCAATCGGCGGCGAGACAATCTTAAGTATAGCAAGTAATTTTTGCGCGGCAACTGGTTCGGCTTGCCGCGGGCTTTCCCCATTATTAGCTAGTCTTAGCTAGACAGCTTGTCATGCTAAGACCTGCCCAAAACAATCTTAAGCTGGGGCGGGGGGAAGCGAGCGCCTGGCGCAAATGCTCCGCCAAGCGCACGCTCGAGCGGGAATGAGCCGAAGCCCATCCCCTTATGACAATTACATGTCATCCATGCCATAAACCGGCAGTGTGCCCGGGAAGATCTCATCAATCTGCTCATCCGGATTGACCCAAACCGCTTCCGGAATCACATTGCCCCAAGTCCACTGATAGAAGAAGGGCGGCGCGCCAACCGGAATGTTGTTGAAGCGCTTCGCCAAACCCAGTCCATAGCGGCCGACAATGCCGCCGACTTTGTAGGTATTCTCGGTGAAGAGATGATTGTAGCGCGCCATCAGCTCTTTGCGCGTATCAAAGTCTGGCTCCAGGCAGAAGGCATTGACGATTTCAATGATTTCTTCCTCGAAGTCCAGCAAGTCGCGGCTGCCGCCATCGGCGCGATGGAAATCGGGCGTGATGTCGGTGACCGGACCCAAGTCCTGGCAGCGCGTGAACGAAGTCGTGTATTCCTGACCGATACGGTCAACGCGCATTTCCCATGTGCCTGTGGTGATGGCATCGTTGGAAGCGGGTCCCTGCAGCGGACGCAAGTTGACCTGTACGCCAACTTCTTGCATCAAAAGCACAAAGGCGTCGCCAATCTGGCCCGTGGCTTCGGCAGCGACGCTGGTATCCAGTACGACGACCAGATTGTCACCAGCCAACTGACCCTCAGTCCAGTTGAGGATGCCATCGCCATCGGTATCCTCAAAGCCGAGCTCCGCTAGCAGCGTTTGCGCGGAATCGGGCGAGTAGGGGTAGTGAACGACGCTGTCGATATCAAAGTAGGGCGAGCCGGGGGTCAAGCCGCTGGCGAAGGCGCGCATGAATGGACCGCGAATGACCGCTTGGCCGATGCCATCGCCATCAACCGCATGCTGTACCGCGCGGCGGAAACGGGCATCGCGGAAGAGATGACGCAAAGCCTGGTCGCGATCATTCTGGACGCCGAGCGACGACGACAGATTGAATTCAATATCGAATGCCAAGGTCTCGGGACCCCACTCGATGCGGAAGTGCGCGTCGTCTTGTTGCTGACGCGTGATGGCTTCGACATAGGTGCTGGGGTTCTCGAGATTGGTGTGGTCAATCGAACCAGCCAGCGTTCCCAATGTTCGGCCAATACCGCTGGGACCCTTCTCGAAGGTTACTTCTTCCAAGTAGGGCAGTTGGTGGCCCGCTTCGTCAACCTTCCAGTAATAGGGGTTCCGGCGGTGAACCATGAACTCGTCAATTTGGTAATCGACAGCGACCCAGGGCCCCATTGTCGGCACGGGCAATTCGTCCTGTACCTGGAAGGTCTCGAAGGCGTCATAATCCGACTCGGCATTGAGGGCGGGGTGCATGGGCGCGTAGACATGCTCGGCGCAGATGTTGAAGTCCAGGAAGTCCATCTTGAACAGCAGCTGAACAGGATAAGCGACCGGGAAGGTCCACAGAATCGTGTCTTCGTCAACCGCTTCCAGGGTGATGTCTTCGTCGTTAATCTGCCAGGTGGAGCGGTTCGTCCAGGAGTTGACGTTCTCGTCCAGGATGATATGTTCCCAGGTGAACATGATGTCATGCACGCCGAAGGGATGGCCATCGGACCACTTGGCACCGCGCAGGATGTTCATGGTCAGCTGCATGCCATCATCGCTCCATTCCCAGTCCGTTGCCAGGTTGGGCAGCGGCTCCAGGTTGTCATTGCGCAAGAACATGGGACCAGACTTGACCAGCGATTCGCCATAGATGTAGTTGATGCCGAACCAACCCTGCGTTTGACGGGCGCAGAGATTCCAGCCAGCCGTCGGTACAGCCGAGAAATCACGCCAGACGCCGCCATAGACGCCAGGACCGACGCTCATGCCGGATTCCAAAATCACCTGCGGGTTCTCCGGCAGGCGCTCTTCAACCGGTGGCAATTCACCAGCTTCCACCAGCTCCGTTACCCAAGCCGGCTCGCTGTAAGAATCCAGCGCCTTGTATACAAGCATCTCATCCAAAGAGAATGTAACAATCGGGTTATCGCCGATTTGCACGCCCTCGGGGTATGGCACAGGGTCAGCCACTTCGCCCATCTGCGCGAAGCTGCCCCCCGCAACAGCAAATAACGCCGCTAGTAATAGCAGCATAGAAATAAATCGTGAACGCTTCATTGCGCTTCCTCCAAAATGTGATTGACAAAAAATTAGCCCGCCAGCGCTAGCGGCAGGTTAATTCACAAGCTAATTAGACGGCGACTGCCGCACTTGGCGCGCCCAGGCCCGTCGCAGCGTCCTCATGCAGCCAGCAAGCCACAGTATGCTCGCCGGCGACGGTCGTGATTGGCGGCGAATGCTGTCGGCATTTGTCCATGACATGCGGGCAGCGGTCGGCAAAGGCGCAGCCGGGAATATCGCTGATGGCGTTGGGCACAATGCCTTCGATTGGCACCAAAATATCCTTGCGCCGCCCCAAGACCGGTATCGACTGCAGCAATCCAATTGTATAAGGATGCTTCGGATCCCGGAAAATATCAATAGCCGTGCCATACTCGACCACGCGCCCGAAGTACATCACCGCCACATTATCCGCCATTTGCGATACCACGCCCAGATTATGCGTGATGATTATAATAGACGAGCCGAAGTCTTCTTGCAGCTGCTCCATCAGGTCAATTATCTGCGCCTGAATCGTAACATCGAGCGCGGTAGTTGGCTCGTCCGCTATCAAAATCGACGGATTGCAAGACAGCGCCAGGGCAATCATCACGCGCTGGCGCATGCCGCCGCTCAGCTGATGCGGATATTGCTTGACGCGCTCTTGCGGGTCGGCAATGCGCACGCGGTCGAGCATATCAACCGCCACTTTCAGCGCTTCTTTCTTGCTGAGGTTTTGGTGTAATTCCACCACTTCGGCGATTTGTTTCCCAACTGTATGCAGCGGATTCAAGGAGGTCATCGGCTCTTGAAAGATCATCGAGATTTCGCCGCCGCGGATGCTGCGCATCTCGATGCCTTTGGGGTCAAGCTGGACGATATCAATCGTTTCGGCGCGGCGCTTTTGCCGGCGGAAAACGATCTCGCCGTCGACAATTTTACCGGGCGGCGACTTTATCAATTGCATGATTGAATGCGCCGTGACGCTCTTGCCACAGCCGCTTTCGCCGACGATTCCCAGGGTCTGACCATTTTCTAAGGCGAAGCTCACGCCTTTGACCGCCTTCACCACACCCTTGTCGGTGAAGAAATGCGTCTTTAGGTTGCGTACTTCTAAAATTGGCTCCGCGCCATTATTTGCGCTCATAAAACACCATTTCACTCGCTAAAGCGGGCGACCCCCAAGGCGCAAGAGTCCGCTCCCGCATTTTTCAGGCTTTGCCAGCCTAGCCCTTATCAGAGCTGCGCGCCGTTTCCTGCGCCAACTTATCATCGGCCAATTCCGCGACGCTGCGCGTCGGCAACCGAGCAGCACCTTGTGTATCCCGCAATTTCACGCGCGTGCCACGCCGCTCCTGCTCCGCCAAGCGCGACCGCGCCGCTGCAATCGCTTCACTCGCGTAATTCGGCAGCCATTGCGCCTGCGCCACCAGCAGCTCGTCGGTCATCTGCCAGACTTCTTCGGGATTGCAGACCGCGCCCACCAGCGGATCGTGCAGCATGGCTTGCTTGAGCAGGCTGACATCGCCATGCACAGCCGCTTCCATCGCCATTTCTTGCACGCGCACACTCGCAGAGCAGGTCGCGGCGCATGCCAGCGGCAAATCGCCGACAATCGGCATGTTGATGCCGTTTTTGTCCACGTAACCGGGAATCTCGACCACGCAGTCATCGGGCAAATTGCTGATATAACCTTGGTTCGGCACATTAAAATGCCCGCGATAGAGCCTGCCCGTTTCCAGCCCTTCGATGATGTAAGAGCCGTGCTCCAGGCTGCGTTGGTCGGCGCTGATGCGCGGCGGCTCTTCCGCCAGCCATTTGGGGAAATCGGTCTCGAACCAAGCGCGCCCTTCGCTGCAAACGCGCAGGTAGCCACCAGTTTCGCCATGAATCCAGCGGCTGAGGTCAATCCAGTCGCGGATTTCATCGGGGCGTTTGCGATACCAAGGCAAGTATTCGCTGAGGTGGCCGTTCGATTCAGTGGAGTAATAGCCGAAGCGCCGCAAGACATCGATGCGGACTTTTTCTTCTTCGCGGAAGGCTGGGTGCGCCTCAAAAAGCGCCAAGAGCCGCGGAATCATGTCCATGCCGCGCCATTTAACTTGAATGTACCAGGTTTGATGATTGATGCCGGCGCAGATGATATGCACATCGCGCATGGTCACGCGCTCATCGGCGGCGATAAACCCTTCGCGCCGCGCCCACAATTCGATGCACTCGGCGATTTGCTCGTGGCCGTGCTGGATGCCGTGGCACAAGCCGATGGTCCGCACGCCGCCATATTTGTTGCAAGCCCAGGTGTTCATCGCCATGGGATTGGAATAATTGAGGAAGAGCGCGTCCGGCTTGGCGACGGTGCGGATGTCCTGGCAGATGTCGAGCAGGACTGGTATCGTGCGCTGCCCGTACATGATGCCGCCGGCGCAGATGGTATCGCCCACGCATTGGTCGACGCCGTATTTCAGCGGAATGTCGATGTCCAATGCGAAAGCCGCTAAGCCGCCTTGGCGAATCATGCAGATGATGTAATCGGCATCGGCGATGGCTTCGCGCCGGTCCAGCGTGGCGCTGATGGTGGCTGGCAGGCTGTTGGCTTGGATGTCGCGCTGGCAAAGCTGCGCGACCATGTTCAAGTTGCGCTGGGAGATGTCCATCAATGCAAAATGGGTTTCGGCGAACTCGGGCACGGTCAAGAGGTCGGTCATCAAGCGGCGGGTGAAACCGACCGAGCCAGCGCCAATCATGGCAATTTTCAAGGGCATAGCATAGCTTTCTTCATTCTGAACAATGATTAGACTATCGTATGCTTGGGAAATGTCAAGTGGCGCGCTGGCCGAGCGCGCAATTGAATGCGCCGCGAAGGCAACAATAGCGCAGAGTTGGGATTATTTTGCCACGGATACACAGGAGTCTATCCAAGGTATGTATGAATTTGTAGAGGCGAGCCCGTGGCTCGCCCAACATGAAATGAATCATGCTGATTGGGCGACGCCCTTCACGACACTTTTTTTCGTGGATTTACCGGGGAACGGAGTTTAGGATTTATTTCCGCGCCAACAATTCCATACGTATAGTGAAAAAAGCCCAGAATTAGCTCTGAGCCGCGCGCCATTCCGCCATCGTTTTGCTGCCTTTGCTCTTGTTGCAATACGTGCAGAGCAACTGCAAGTTCTCGATGTGGTCGCTGCCACCTTTGCTGCGCGGTAGGATGTGGTCGACTTCCATAACCTTAAACGGGAAATGTGTATCGCAACCGGCGCAGACGCCTTCCTGCTCGCCATAGAGGCGATGGCGGTGTGTACGGTAATTGGGCAATTTGCCCATGTCGGTGCGCTTTGGCGGATCGTCGCGGACTATGACGCCGCCCCAGAGCGCGCCACGGTCATCGCGGATGCGCTGGTCGACTAGCCTGACCGCCAGCGGCGATAGGTCGATGCCTGCCCAGGCGCGGTTCAGGCGGTCAGCCGCGACCAGCGTCGTGGCACAGCCGCAGAATGGATCAAAGACGACGTCGTCTTCGTTGCTGCTGGCTTGGATGATGCGGTCCAGCAGGGCGAGCGGTTTCTGCGTGGGGTAGCCGGTGCGTTCTCTTGCCCGCGAGCCAATCGGACGAATATCAGATACAAGTTCTTGAATAGGAACGCCTTTGGACATATCCAAATAACGCTTTAGTCTCGGAGTACTTCCGCTGGGGGGCCAGTAAACCAAACCAGCATCATTGAGCAAATCGAGCTTTGCCTGCGTCGAGAGCGATGATAAATCGCGGTTGGGGTATGCCTTAGCCAAAATCTTCATTGGTACAGCCCAATGTCGGCCTTTTTTGCTGGGGTTCACCCCACGCCAAGCTCTGCCTGAGTCTCCACGTCGTAAGCCCGCACCAGTTAAATCACCGACTTGGAATCGACCTATTTCATCTTCGTATCGGTAAAACTTTTCAATGTACTCAGGGTCATAAGGCTGGCGCACCTGATTCCAAATGAACTGATCACTCTTGGTATAGAACAGAATAGAATCTAGGTTCGGACCCCAGCGCTTGGCAGAATTGTGTACGCTAGTCCGTTTCCAACTGATGTGGTTGCGATAATTCCGCCTGCCAAATACAGAATCCATGAGCAATTTTAGATAATGGCTCGCTGTCGAATCGCAATGCAGGTAGATGCTGCCAGTGTCCTTCAAAATCCGCCGCATTTCTATCAGGCGCACCGCCATCATGATCAGATAGCTCATCATGGATTTGCCATGCGTCTGCCGCGCGGCCTCAATCACAGCGTAGGCGGCCGGGCTGCGCTCAGCCAGCTCGCCATGTTCATAGACATCAATGTCCGACAGTGTCCAAGTGTCTTTGAATGCCGCGCCGGCCGCGCGGCTGCCGATAGGCGCGGCGTAGTCTTCATTGGAATTGAAAGGTGGGTCGAGGTAGATGAGGTCAATGCAGGCGCTGTTGATGCCGCGCATGACGGGCAGGTTGTCTCCCGTCCAGACTGTGCCGCTGGCGAAGTTGGGGGATGTCATGGGCATCTCATTTCGGAGGTTTGCAAGGATTTTTGAACCATTTCTTTGCATCTTTATCAGTCTGTCTTCATTTTGAACTATTTGAAAAAATGTAATAGTTGCCTTAAAGGCCAAACCTGCCGTCGAACTATTCGGAAAAACCGATGAGTTGCTCGTTTTGCGAACTAGGAAGAAATACTTCCTAGTTCAATCGAGCTAGATTCGCCGTCCGCCGTTTCGTAGAGCAGTATCTGATTGTCCAGCGCCATATCCCCGAGCTCCAATGTTGAATGCTCTTGAAAATATAGCACGGATGTTCGCTTTTGGCAAGCGCGGGACAACTAGGACAACTTAGTGAAGAGGCGACTCGGTAGGGTGCGTAGCACACGTAGACATCGTCCGCCGACGCCGACCGTCAGTCGCCCAAATCGCTTTAAGTTTCTTTAAGTTTTTATACGTCGGGCGACACATCGCGTCGCCCGACTGGTTTAGTGGTGAATGTTATTCTTTGTTTCAACTGCAATGGATAGGCAATGGAGAGACTGCCGACAATGTTCAGCAGCCCCGCTGCGCGAGCCGACTATGCCAATCCCGCCAAATCCCACAAGCGCGCCATGCTCGCAGCGGCTTCGCCCGCCGCTTGCAGTGTGTCGTCCATTGCGTTCAGGCGCTTGCTGAATGGTTCCGGCGTTACCGGTCCGTCATAAGCCAGGTCCGCCAGCTTGCCCATGAAGCCTTGCAGCGGAATCACGCCCGTTTCCAGCGGAAGGCGGCGGTCATTATCCATGTACTCCGCCATTGTCAAACCGGCGGGCGCGTCATTGACATGCACATAAACGATATCGGCATTGCTGATTTTGTCCAAGTCGTCCAGCGCGCCGCCCGATGTGTGCAAGTGCCAGGAATCGAGCAGCAAGCCGATATTGCCCGTGCCAATCTCTGCCGCCAATTCCAGCATGCCTTCCATGGTCGAGATGAAATCATGCTGCGCGGCGGGGCGCAATGTCTGCGGTCCCAAAAACTCCAGCCCAAAGCGGATGCCATGGTCGCGCAGGACTTCGCCAATCGCGCGAAATCGCTCCACATGCCAGGCAAAATTCTCGTCGAAGGCGCGCTGCGCCGATGTCGACGGCACCCAGGTCGCGGTGCGGGTCGCGCCCATTTCGGCGGCGACAGCGGCGAGCCGCGGCAGCTCGGCGAGGTCGGCGCGCCATTCATCGCCCTGCCAGCGCACCGGCAAGCCCCATGCGCCATACTGGATGCCGGCTTCTTCAAAGAGCGTCCGCGCCGCGTCCGCGCCCAATTCCGCCGCTTCGTCGATGTTGAAATCCAAACCGGCGAAACCGGTCTGCTTCGCCAGATTGATGCTCTCGCTTAATGACAGCCCGCGGATGCCAATCGCGCCGGGGCTCAAACTCTTGAACATATCCGCTCCTTATTCGCATCATTTCTATGCGTATCCATTCACCGCGCGACTATAGCCCAATCCATGCCGCTTTGCGATAGCTTTCCCGCCGCAGACGTCGCGTTTCTTCCTAAGAATTCGCGCTAGGCATTCGCGCTAAGCATTTGTGTCATCCCGACGTATAATAAGCGCTATGAATATCCAGTCGCTCAAACAGCAGGCGGGCGAATATGCCGCCCAATTCGTCGAATCGGGCATGGTCATCGGGCTGGGCACCGGCAGCACCGCCATCTTTGCCACGCGCCGCATCGCCCAGCGCATACAAGCGGGGGACCTGCGCGATGTCATCGCCATCCCCACCTCTTTGGCTACCGAAGCCGACGCCCGCGAACTCGGCATCCCGCTCAGCACGTTGGCGCGCCATCCGCGCATCGACTTGACCATCGACGGTGCCGATGAAGTCGACCCCGCTTTCAACGTGATCAAAGGCGGCGGCGGCGCGCTGCTGCGGGAAAAGATCGTCGCCCAAGCCAGCGAGCGCTTGCTCATCGTTGTCGACGCGTCAAAATTATCGGAAAAGCTTGGCATAAACTGGGCAGTGCCGATCGAGGTATTCCCCTTTGGCTGGCATGCTCAAGCGGGCTACTTGCGCGCAATCGGCGCGGACCCGGTCCTGCGACAAAGTGACGACGCGCCTTTCCAGACCGACCAGGGCAACATCATCCTCGACTGTGACTTCGGCGCAATCCAGGACGCGGCGGCCTTGGATAAGACGCTTAATGCCCGCGCCGGCATCGCCGAGCACGGTCTCTTCATCGGCATGGCGCGCGATGTCATCGTGGCTGGCGCGGACGGCATCCGTCATTTGCGCAAATGCTCTAGCTGAGGGTCAGTGTCGGCGGTCAGTGTCGGCGGTCAGTGTCGGCGGTCAGTGTCTACGCGACCTACGCGACCTACGGTGCTTAATTTCAGTCAGAATATGCTGAAATTGAGGGAGCTATTTTGCTGCGATTGCCCTGGAAGACGAAGCCGAGATGAAGCCGAGATATCTAGCGGCGCGCTGACGCCGAGTATCATTGTATGTTAATCTGCATGTAACCGACTTAGCCAGCGAAAGGAACTGACATGCAAATGCAAGCCGCAGTTTTGAACGAAGCCAATACGCCCTTCAGTATCGAGACAGTTGACCTGGAAGCGCCTAAAGCTGGTGAAGCGCGAATCAAGATGGCCGCCTCTGGCGTCTGCCACAGCGATTGGCACGTGGTTGAGGGGCTGTCCTATTTCCCCATGCCCATCATCTGCGGGCATGAAGGCGCGGGCATTGTGGAAGAGGTCGGCCCAGGCGTTACAAGCGTCGCGCCCGGCGACCACGTTACCTTGAGCTTCCGCGCTAATTGTGGCGGCTGCTTCTATTGCCAGCACGATAAGCCCAACCTCTGCGAAGTCTATACCCCCATCCTGCGCTCGGGTTTGATGAAGGATGGCACGAGCCGCATAAGCAGAAACGGCGAGCCGGTGCATATCATGACGGGCTTGGGCTGTTTCGCGGAATATGTGGTCATACCCGAGGAGGCTTGTGTGCCAGTGCGCAAGGACGTGCCGCTGGAAGTGGCGGCGCTGGTCGGCTGTGCCGTCTCGACCGGCGTCGGCGCAGCCATGTACACGGCTGATGTGCGCCCCGGGCAGAGCGTGGCGGTATACGGCGCGGGCGGCGTCGGCTTGAACATTATCATGGGCGCGGCTTTATGTGGTGCCGACCCGATCATCGCGGTCGACACCAACAGCAGCAAGATGGAAATCGCGCGCGAATTCGGCGCGACCGATACGCTCTATTCGGACGATACAACCGTCGCGCGCATCCAAGCGCTGACGGCTGGCCGCGGCGCGGACCATGTCTTCGAATCTGTCGGTTTGACGACATTGCAAGAGACAGCCTTCGCGGCGACGCGCCCGGGCGGCACCCTGACCCTGGTCGGCTTGACGCCGGTGGGCAGCGGCACAAACCTGCCCGGCTCGGTCATCACCCGCGCCGAAAAGGTTATCCGCGGCAGTTTCTACGGCTCGGTCAATCCCGCGCGTGATTTTGATGTTTTTCTCGATCTTTATCAAGCAGGCAAGTTGAAACTGGAAGAACTGGTAACGGCGCGCTATCGGCTGGACGAGATTAACGAGGCTTACGCGGCGATGCTGACTGGCGATGCCGCGCGTGGCATCATCGTATTTTAGCGCGGCTGCGCGGCGCTGGCTCAAAACGGTTAATCAATACGCGGCATGAAGGGGCGACTGAGGGGCAGTGTCGAAGGGCTGGCGGGCTGTTCCGGCGCGACCCTGCCAGTCACCCAAAACCGCGAAAAACGCGGCGCGCAATTTAATTCATTTCATTCTTGATTATACTGATAATCGCAGCTCATTTTGCGGCGGGAGGGCGCGCATGAACTTGAAGTCGATTAGAAGAAGCGACATATTGCTCAGCATTATCGCGGCTGCCGGCGAACGCGGTTTCAGCCGCGTCTACGTCCAGAAAGTTGCGTTTCTGGTGGCTGATGAGTTCGAAGGCAAGCTGACGGAGGACTACTACCAATTTGACAAATATCACTACGGACCATTTTCACGCGACCTGTACCGCGATGCCGAAATGCTGAATGATTGCGGCTGCATTCACATCAAATATGGGGCGGAGCGCCAAGATGATAAGTATCAGATTGCGGCCGACTGCCGGCTCGATGACATCCAACTGCCTGCCGACCTAAAACGTTACATCGAGGACACTGTGGACTGGGTCATAGACATGTCCTTTGCGGAGCTCATACGCGCGATATATCATCTCTACCCCGAATATCGTGAGAACAGCCGCTTTGACTATGACGAAGGCTTAGCCATCGCCGAGAGTTTTGCCCGCGCGATGCGACAATTGCGCGAAGGGAAAACCTACTCAACAGAAGAAGTTCTAGCCCAGTTGCGCAGTTAAACAACAAAACATGGAAAGACAAATTGCTTGGTCTAGCGAGTCTCTTCGGCAATTGAAGCGCTTGTCAAAGAATCGCCATAGAATTAACGAAGATATCGAGAACTTCACAAAAGAATTCTATAATCGGCGACTTCCAGGCGATCTCGCCCAAGGTGTTGGGGGCTTGCCTGTAAAAGAACATCGCATGCGGGATAGCTCGTCAAATAGAGGGAAGAGCGGCGGTTTTCGAGTCTATTATTTCTACGACGAGGCGGTCATATTCGTGGTGTATATTTTTCTACGAAGAGAATTGCCAAAAGATATTGGCGCGAGGATCATACAGATTTTGAGAGACTCTGGTTTCATAGACAGCTGATTTTCCCAAACTGGCGCAAGGAATGGGACTGTTTCCTAGTCCTTATCTTATTTCCTTCCGCCTGTTCTACATCCAATTCCCATAAGCCTGACCAACCGCACTGGCTTGCGAGCTCACCACGCGAATCAGTTCCTGCTCGCTGTCGCGGGTAAAGGCGCGCAGCTCCGCCATATTTGTCACGCCGACGTCCGCCAGGGCGCGCGCCGCGTAATGCTTGAAGGTGTTGATGTAGAAAACCATGGAATTGGCTCTTTCCTGGAAGAAACGATAGCCGGATTTGCCTTCGACATTGCGCGTACGCCCACCAGGGCGCAGTCGCTTGCGCGCCAGCTCGGGATTGGCGCTTTCGATGATCATGGTTGGTGCCGAGGCGCTGCCGTGATAGGGCATGCAGACCTTGCCCGACTTGTGCTCGAAGTAGATATCCCCCTGCTCGATAACACATTTTGCCAACTGCTGATTGTAAGAAATCAGGTCAACTCCCAGCAGCAGCAAATGTCCCATCGAGCTGCCAATGCCGCCTTCCACGGCAATGCTGACATGGTTGAAGCGCGGGTCGGTAGTGATGCTGTAGACCTCTTCCAATGTCGTTACTGCCATGCCATTGGTCGCCGAGGTGCATTGCCGGCCGCCGCCATGCCCAAAAAAGAGCCCATCGACGCGGATTTCGGGCGCAATCAGCTTGAGGCATTGCGCCTTGTCGCTGACCTGTCCCACGAATAGCTCTATTGCGTCGCCGAATTCGGCGCGGAGCGCCGCCGCGATTTCGGTCACGCGCGGATCGGAATTGATGGTATAGATGCGGAAGAGGCGTACATCAGCTTGCTCGTAGAGCATGCGCGCTGCCGACAGCTCGTCTTGAATGTTGCTGCAACCGAGCGCCGCGCCGATATTGCGCGCCGCGCGCCGGTAGTCGGTCTTGCTCAGCCCTATCCCCGCCAGCGCCATTTTTGCCGCGCGGATGACCGCCGCTTGACGGTCGATATAACCAGCGAAGATGCTGTTGCGATGCGTGAATATGGGATGATGACCGATGGCCGCGGTCACCAGCACGTCACGCCAGCCCGAGATCGCCGGCATGGACCCAAAACCGAGGATGCTGCGCGGGTACTTGCCGATGCGGTTGAACAAGCCGGTTTGCGCGCTGTCCGTGCGCGAGACATAGCGATCCGATGACAGCTTGCGATAGCCGAGATCTTTCCAGCTATAGGTGCTGGTGCAGAATTGATCGTCCTTCATGCCCAGCACCTCTTCAACCGTTTGCGAGCGCCGGTTGCCGCGCTGCGGGATGGGGCAGTCCTTTTCTATCTCGTCCAGGCTGCGTAGCGCTTTGCTGCTCTGGTTGCTGCCGAAGAAATCGGCGCGCTGCGCCAGGCAGAGCTTGCGCCGGTCTGGCCCAAATTGCCAGATTACCGGCTCGCCGTTTTTGTGCATGCGCAGCTTGCCGCGGTCAACATCGGTGAGGATTAGCCCGATGCTGCTGGAATCGGCTTTGGGCAGGTAACGGCTGTAATAGATATTCTCTTCGTATTGGATTGGCTGGTAGTTCGCCGCCGCGAAATCTTTATTTGGCGGGTTGTCCTGTTCGATTGCTTCGAGGGTGTAGGCAAAGCGCAGCGCGCGCTCCTCCGTCAGCGCCTGATAATCGACCCGCTCGAGCTCTTGCCGGTAGGGTTCGGATATCATAAATACCGCTTTGCCCAGTGCAAAAGGTTGCGCGCGCAGCGCCAGCAAAGCCTTGCGGCGCATGGAGTGCTGGTCTTTCTCGGCGGCGCTCATTTCGGCGAAGGTACGGGATTCGCCCTGCGGCACAAACATGTCGTCCCAGCCGAAGCCATTTAGTCCGCGCAAGCCTTCGGCGATGCTGCCGACGGTGCTGCCCTCGCGCATGTGCACGTCGCTGCCGTCATAAACGGCGAGTAAAATCTTGGCGACGGCAGCGCGATCGCGCCCCTGCAACCAGGTTTCGGCAATCATGCGCCGCATTTCGATATCTTCTGAAAAATCTTTGATATAGGCACCGGGTCTGCCGCCCAAACCGGAGCATGAAAGCGAGGTTTCTTCAACCAAGATGGGATTGAAGCCGTTGGCATTGTAAGCCGCGATGGCTTTGTGGCGCGCAACTTTGTAAGGGTCGAGGCTTTGTATCTCTTCGATTTTGAGGTTTTTGCCGACGATTTCATAGTCGGGCAGGATGCGGCGGAATTCTTCTAATTTGTTGCGGTTGCCGGTGGCGACTTCCATGTAGTGATGGGTTTCACTGCGCGCGCGCAGGGTGTTGATGACCTTGGGCTCGTTCATATTCAGCGACCTGGGCATTTTTCGGCTCCCAGCGGATGTGAAGGCTTCTGCTCAAATTATCGCGGACGAAGGCAAATTATGATAGCGAAGGCAGCCACTATCTTGGTGTTGCCGCAATCGGGTGCATTTCAATATTTTGGGGGAAATCCCAAGGCATAGCGATGTTGCATTGCCCTATAGCAGATTCTTGACGGGAATTGTCGATTTGACTATGTGTTCTTCGCGACTTTGTGCTTAGTTTTGCTATTGAAAGGCAATATCATGTGAACGCCCAATAATCTGAAATGTACCCAGCCTCACCAATTATTTGCAATCTTGGCGCAAGCATGTCATTATATCAATATGCCCCAAGCGGGACATATCTTGGGGTTCCTTGGGGAAGGAACAGGAGCTGCTACTCAACGCCTTCCCCAAGGAACTTATTTCATGCAGAGGGTGCCGTGCATTTTGCCGACACACTCTGGCACGATTGTCATCAGTTTGCTTGTGTTTTGCAAGCTAGAAACTCTAAGGAGGAGAATATGATTGTACTAGCTATGGTTTCAACATTTGTTGTCATAAATGGGTTAATCCCAGATCAGTGGGTTATTTCTGGGATTATCACTTTTGCTCTCTGCGTGGGGTTTCACGCTATGGATGATCAGGTTGACAAGCAAAGAAGAACGGGCAAATACAAAAACGAACTTGATTACTAAGATAAGCCGCACACCAACGACTTGTGGTAGATCGTTGGTGTGCGCAACAATCTCTTTATTGATAATTTGTTATGACAATATGGAAGAATACTGGGGAGGAATGACAGGATGGGCATGAAGAAGGAAGGACCAATTTTATCAAAGAGGGACGTGGCTAGTGCTGGCCTAATGACGATGGGCTGTGGAATGATTATCAAGACAGTAGGGGGCTGTGGTTCATTCTTGATCTTAATCTCAATTTGTGCGCTCATTAGCTACATAGCCGGACGATAATCTAATTTGAGGTGGCGGCAAGTAGTTGTATAGTCCCATATTAAAGTGGTGTGGTTTATTGTGAAATCTTTCAGGTGTTTTTTGCCAGCAATCACGGATGTACTCATAGGGACTTCGCCCCTTCAAAGCCTTTAGTCTTTTGCCAAAATTGTAGGCTTGCAGAAACAACTCCAGATGCTGACGCAGTTCCTCATGGCATTGGTAAAAGTAGTGGTAGACCGTCATCTCTTTGATTGTTCGGTTCATGCGCTCGACTTGTCCGTTGGTCCAAGGATGATAAGGTTTGGTCAGGCGATGTTCAATCCCGTTCGCTTGGCAAATTGTATCAAATTCCAGCTCGGTTTTGTTTTTTGACCGCGCTGGATGGGTAAACTGAGTGCCATTATCTGTCAAGATGGTATGGATCTTGTAGGGTACGGCTTCGATCAGCCGGCGCAGAAAAGCGCAAGCGTCCTTGCGTTTAGCGCTTTGACTCAGCTCAGCGAAGACAAACTTAGATGTCCGGTCAATAGCGACAAAGAGATTGAGCTTGCCTTGGGCGGTTTGGACATGGCAGAAGTCTATATGAAAATAGCCGATGGGATATTCTTTGAAGCGCTTCTTCTTGGCTGGCTTGTTTTCCGATTCGGGCAGCCGGTTGATGCCATGGCGCTTGAAGCATCGATGCAAGCTGGAGCGTGTCAGATGCGGGATATGTTCCTGAAGGACGAAAAGGCAGTCATCCAGGGGCAGTAGGGTCTTGCTGCGGAAAGCCACGATGATGGCTTCCTCTTGCTCGCTCAAGACGGTAGAGCGGGGTTTCTTGGGGCCCATAGGCAGGTCTTTGACGGAATCGCGCTTCTTCCATTTCGCGACGGTCTTGGGATTAATACCGTAGCGCTTAGCCAGCTTATTTATGCTCTCTTGACTATTTTGGATTTCTCGACGGATTGCCTCTGTCGTTGTGGCGCGTGGGTGTAGAACCTGTCCCATAAAGTTACCTTTTCGCTATGTGAGATTACCCCATTATAATCCGAAACTATACAAGTAGTCATCTCCCCAGCAGAACTAACCATCGACTATTGAAAATTCGTCGCAGCGCGCAAATTGGACCTGCCCGCGATCAAGACGGCGGTAAATCGCGGGGCTATCAATACTGAGGCACCAAACAAAGCGCAACGTGAAGAACGCTTGCGCGCTGGAAGTGACGCGCCTGAGCAGATTTCGGAATCCCGCGAACCTTCCAAGAGAAGACGAACGCGCTGACAAAATCCTCTACATAGAAAGCTGTAATTGGCGCCAGTCGCAGCAACGGTCTATTCAGCCACCCGCGCCACAAACCGCAGCGCCAGCTTAACTTCATCGGTAACATTGGCCACGGACGGCACATCCGGGATAGTCAAGCCAAAGTCGCCATGCCGCACCGTGACTGTGGCAGCGCCGCTTAACTGCGTTTCGCTGTCCAAGGTGGCATCCACCGCGAAGGTCACCGTTCGCGTTTCATCGACCACGGTCAGCTCGCCGCTGACATCAAAGGTGATGGTCTCGCCGACCGCGATTGAACCCGCCGAGAAATTGCTCAGTTCGCGCGGCTCGAAGACGATGAATTCATAAGCGTCCTGCGCAGAGCGCAAAATTTGCCCGCGTATGGCGCGGTTGCGCATGTTATTGTCCGTCTCCAGTGTGCGCGCGTTGATGAGGATTGTGCCGATGCTCGACGCCGCAGGCTCAGCCAGGTTGACATGAATCTGCCCGGCGACATCATTGGTCGCGCCGACGACGGTGGTGCGCGCGCCGCGCAAATCTTCTTCGAGCGTGAAGGTCGCTTGGCTTTCCGCAGCGACGATGCTGAATGCCAGCGGCTCAAGCACTTCCTGCGCAGCCGCAACGGTATCAACCACCTCGGTGATCATCGTATCCATCGCCGCGCCGATTGCCTGGTTGACCGCGTTTGCCACCGCGGCATTAACCGCCTCGGGCAGCGTATTGCTGATGGCGGCGTCGACCGCCGTGCCGACCGCCGCGGACAGTTTCGCGTCCTCGGCGGTGCGCGTGGCGAGCGCGGCTTCGGCGGAAAGGCTGGCTTCGCCGGAACCACCGCTGAACCAAATCCAGCCGAAAATGCCGCCGCCGGCACCAAGAACCAAGGCGACGAGCAGTAAAATCAATACGGTCCTGCTAGAGTATCCGTTGCGATTGCCGCTGCTCATAAGCTGTTTGGCTCCTGTAATTTGATAGGTTCGAGGCGCAAGCGAGTCAATTGCTATACACGTGCTATGCGCTCTCGGCGCGTAGCATTCATTGTAGCCGTAAGTTGCGCAAATGGCAGTCTTAATTGAGCGGCAGCCAACGCGCCGACGCAATACTCCAAAGTCAAGGTCTTTCGCGGCGAGCCTAGCTGCCTCTGTGGCGAATAAAATTTGATGCTATTGCTCTGATAGCTCATTGGTTAGCTCATTTATTCTGCTACAATGTAGCGAGACTTGACATCGGAAAGCAGCCGCGACATGACAGAGCATTATCTCATCGAAGGCATGAACGAGCGGCAGGCAGCCGCTATCACCAGTGGCGCTGGTCCCGTATTGGTCTTGGCGGGACCCGGCAGCGGCAAAACCAGCGTGCTGACAAGGCGCATCGCCTGGCTAATCCGCGAGCAGCGCATCCCGCATCATCGCATCATGGCGGTAACATTCACCAACAAGGCGGCGGGCGAGATGCGCTCGCGCGTCGAATCGCTGCTGGGCGATCGCTTGCGCGGCTTGCAGGTTGGCACCTTTCACGCCATCTGCGCGCGTTTCTTGCGCCGAGAAGCGGAGAGCCTTGGCTATCGCCGCGACTATGTCATCTATGACAGCGACGATCAGGTGGCGCTGGTGAAACAGCTTGTCAAGCGCATTGACATTGACCCCAAGAAGTTCAATCCGCGCGCCCTGCTTTCCAGGATATCCAAAGCCAAAAACGAGATGATTCAGGCTGAAGCATTCCAGTCTCTCGACTATTTTGGCGAGGTCGTCAAGCAAGTTTACAGCGCTTATCAGGCGGCACTGCGCGCTGCCAACGCCATGGATTTCGACGACTTGCTGCTGAACATGGTCCTGCTATTGCGCGAAAGCGATATGCTGCGCGACGCTTATCAGCAGCGCTTCGAAACCGTGCTGGTTGACGAATTCCAAGATACCAACCGCGTGCAGTATGAATTGGTGAAAACCCTGGCTGCGCCGCAAGACAATATCTTCGTCGTCGGCGACGAAGATCAGGCGATTTATGCCTTCCGCGGCGCGGACTATCGCAATGTGCTGCGCTTCCGCCAAGATTATCCCGACCCAAGGGTGATTTTGCTCGAGCAAAATTACCGCAGTACACAGAATATCCTCGATGCCGCGCGCGCGGTCATCGACAACAATCGCAATCGGACGCCGAAGCGTTTGCATACCGATCAAGGCCGGGGCGGGCGGATACAAGTCTTCGAGGCTTATGACGAGCGCTATGAAGCCGACTATGTATTGGAACAAATCCAGCAAATGCGCATGCAAGATGGCTTGGATTATAAGGACTTCGCTGTGATGTACCGCACCAACGCGCAGTCGCGGGCGATGGAGCAGGCATTTGTCAACCAGTCGACGCCCTATGTCTTGGTGGGTGGGGTGGGCTTCTATAAGCGGCGCGAGGTCAAGGACATGCTGGCTTACTTGCGCTTGATTCACAACCCGGACGATCGCGTCAGCTTTGAACGCATCGTCAATGTGCCCGCGCGCGGCATCGGCAAAAAATCGCTGCAAGCCTTTTTGAATTGGGTCGCGAGCGCGGACATGACCATCGGCGAAGCGCTGAATCATCTGTATTACAAGGACCCAAGCCCAATGTCGACGGCGGCTGAGAAAAAATTCCGCGCCTTTGCCGAACTGTTAAGCAGTTGGCAAGAGCTGGCGAAGGTTGGCGATTTAGTGCAGATCTTCGACAATATCACAGCGCGAACCCGCTACAGCATGCACCTAGAGCACATAAGCAATCTGCCAGAAGAAGCTGCCGAACGCGCCGACAACGTGCGCGAGCTGCGCGGACTGCTGGAATACGCCATGGAATACGAACAGCCCTTGCACGAATTTTTGGCGGAGCAGTCGCTTGTCGCCGATGTCGATTCCCTGAAGGAAGGCGCTGATGCCGTAACCTTGATGACGCTGCACAGCGCCAAGGGGCTAGAATTCCCTGTCGTCTTCATCACCGGGCTAGAGACAGGCATCCTGCCGCACTTCCGCGCTTTTGAAGAGATGGATGGCATTTCGGAAGAGCGGCGGCTCTTTTATGTGGGCATCACCCGCGCCAAGCAAAACCTCTATTTGAGCTATGCTTTCCGGCGCGCGCTGTATAGCGGTGGCGGCAGTTTGTCCCGCCCCTCAGAATTTCTGGGCGACCTGCCGCGGCAGCTGCTGGATGGCTCGCCATTGACCTTGGCAAACTTGAACAAAGCGCGCAGCCAGGAAGCGCAAACGCGCTGGGACAATGCCGCGTCAAAGCCTAGCCGGCTGGAACGGGACTTGAAATCCAACTCGGGCCGGCCCGCCGACAGCAAGATTCGCAGCAAAATCATTCCTTTCCCGGGCAGCAAAGCGAGCGACAGCAGCGAGAGCCAGTTCAAGATTGGGGTTTCGGTAAGGCATCCGCGCTTCGGGGCGGGGAAGGTCATCGGTGTCGAGAACAAAGGCGAAATCGTCAGCGTGCTTTTTGACCATCACGGTCTCAAGAAGATTTTCGCCGATGCGACCGGTTTCAAGGTGATGGACGATGATGGATGAATAAATCGTTTTTGCTTTCTCGGCAGCTGCATATATTCAGAAGCGCCAGGTCCTAATGTCTTTTTCGGGGGCTGTTCTTTTGAATAGCTACTGCATAACTACATGAATAGCTACGAATAGAAATAGCGCCCGGAATAGTTCCCGCTCTAAACTCGCATCCGCCTTCGTTTTTACTTTTTTAATTCACCGCTTACTTCACAGCGCCCATGGTCAAGCCGCGCACCAGATAGCGCTGGAAGAACAGCGCCATCAAAAACGGCGGCAGCATGGTCACGACAGCCGCGGCTGACATATCCTCCCACGCTACCTCGTATTGTCCGATGAATAGCGTCAGCACGATGGTCAAAGGCTGCGAATCGTCGGTGCGCGTAAATATGAGCGGGATGAGAAAATTGTTCCAGGTCGATAGCATCGCTACCAAGAAAACCGCAACCATGCCCGGGCGCGCCAATGGCAAAATAATGCTATAGACCAGCCGCCATCGGTCTGCGCCGTCGACGCGGGCGGCGTCCTGGATTTCCGAAGGGATATCGCGGATGAAGGTGGTCATCATCCAGACCGACAGCGGCAGCAGCAAGGTAACGAATATCAAGACGAGCCCCAGCAAGGTATCAATCAATTCCAATTGCGACATGATGAAAAACAGCGCGATTAAAGATACCCAGATAGGCAAGGGCAGCATGAGCATGATTAACAGAAATATGAGATTCTTGCCGCGGAATTGCATGCGGGCGAAGGCATAACCAGCCCCAGTTGCCAGCAAGGTTACAATGCCAGCTGAAGCGACGCTGGTAATCACGCTGTTGCGCAAGCCCGTGCTCATCAAATGCGCTGTCGGCGAGAAACCGCCGTCGCGGAACTTCGCGCCTTCGGTGAAGATGGTGCGGTAAGATTCCAGCGTCGGTTCGCTTGGGAACCAAATCTTGTATGGGCGCGCGTAGAGCTGCTGGCGGGTGGAGACGCTGCTGACCAGGACCCAATAAATCGGCGCTAGCGCCCAAATCAGCACAACTGCGCTAAATATATAAATGACAAGGAGCCGAAGCCGCTCTTGCCCGCTCTTGTTCAAGTTTGGCATAAGCCGCCCAAAGCGCGGGAGCGCATAATCATGCCTTCATATTCAATGTTCATATTCAATGTCGCCAAGCGGCTGCCCGCCCAAGCCCAGGTTCATGCTTCCCGCAGCCCTTGGTTGTAAACGCGCCAGACAAAAATCATCCCGACAGCCAGCGACATTGCCAGAATAATATACGATAGCGCCGCACCCAAACCCACGCGCAAATCGCGGAAGACCAGTTCATAGTTGTAGAGCATCAGCGTCTTGGTGAAGGGGTTCATCGCGCCGCCAGCCGAGCCGCCCGCGGTCAGTGTCCAGATGACGTCAAAGATTTGGAACGCGGCGATAAATTCCACCACGAGGGCGATGCCAAAAGAAGGCAGCAGCAGCGGCAGCGTGATAAAGCGCACCTGCGCCAGCGCGTTCGCGCCATCAACTTTGGCGGCGTCGTACAGATCGTCGGGGATGCTCTGCAAACCTGCCAGCAAAATGATGGTGGGGAAGGCGTAGCGCGTCCAGGTTTGCACGACGGTCACCCAAAATATCAGGTGTTCCGGCTCGCGCAGCCAATACTGGTACTCGCTGATTAGTCCAAATTGATAGAGAATGCCGTTGAGCGCGCCGTATTCGCCATTGAGCAGCCAACCCCATAAGAAGCCATTGACGACGCCGGGCAGCATCCAGGGCAAGAAGGTCAAGGTGCGCACGATGGCGCGCCCGGGGAAGCGCTGGTTGAGCAGCATGGCGATGCCAAATGCGACTGCCATTTCCAGCGGCAGCGTGATGATGACGACCTTGAAGCTGCGCCCGGTCACTTCCCAGAATTCTTCGTCTTCCAGCAGTTTGACGTAGTTATTCAAGCCGACTGATTTTGGCGGGCGGCGCAGGCGCAGGTTGTAATTGGTCGTGCTGGTATGGAAGGTGTCAAGCGCGGGGTAATAGATGAACAGCGCTATCAGCAGCACAATCGGCGCGAGCACGACGATGATGTAGCGGGTGTCGGATGAGAATAGGCGTCTAGAACTATTCATGATTCCAGAAACCGAACTAAGAGCCTTCGCCCTCTGCTAGTCGTGATCACGTGACTGATGTAGGGGCGAGCCTTGGCTCGCCCGTCAACCCGCTTGCCTCAATCGACATACAGATTGTCCTCATGCCATCGCGCCGGATTCTCGATGATGTACCGTCTTATCTCGTGTAGCGATTTCTCGCTACGCACTATGTGATCGTAATAATTCCGTTGCCAGATACGTAAATTGCGGCCGATCAGCCCGGACCACGCACCTCTGCTGACCGCTGCCTTGTAATGGCCGACGATTGCACCCAGCGACCCAGACGGGAATCCGCGCGATTGATTAGGATGTCGCATCTCGACAGGCTGGCTCAAAACGTCACCAATCCTGTCTGTAATGACGAACAGACCGTGCATGTGATTTGGCATTATGACAAAGCGATCCAGATCCACATTGTCGCGAGCGTCTGCAATATGGCACCACTCTGCGCACGCGACCTCGCCCAATCGACTGAGCGCCATTTCGCCATCAATGATATTGCCAAACAGCTTCATCTTTCTGTATGTGCAGATTGTCACGAAGTAGACGCCGTTTCGTCGATAATCGTAGCCGTGCAGTCGAATAGAGCGACGGTAGTTGAAAGACGTCTTTGATCCGTTCATGTTGGCGCGAATTCACAATATGTGGGCGAGCCAAGGCTCGCCCCTACAGCACGTTAAGTAGCAGCGGCCACTAAGTCAATCGCATACACAAGCATCTGCAGCAAGCGCAGGTCAACCGATGAGCCATAAACGTTCCCAGATGCGCCTATTTGAGCGACCCAAGGTTCGCCACTACAATTACTGTATCCGTGAAGCGCCTATTCGTACTCTTCCTTGAGTTCGTTCCACTCATCAGCCAGCATGTCAATGGCTTCGTCAGCGGACATGCCGGTCTGCATGGCTTCCTTGATGACCTCGCTCACGGACGCTGCCCAAGGCCCCCACCAGAGCGTGAAACGTGGTAGCTCGTTGGTGTGCATGCTTTGCGCCACGATCTCCTCGTAGCCTTGGATTTCCTCAGCTTCGTTCAGCGCGCTGCTGATGGAAATGCGCGAAGGATAAAGACCAAAGGCGTTCCAAATGTCGGTCATGTTGCCATCGCCGACGTACCATTTGACAAATTCCCAAGCCGCTTCGACATTTTCGCTGTCGACCGAGATGCCGATGCCAGCCGGGAAGCTCCAGGTATTGCCGACTTCGGGCAGGACCATGTATTCGACGTTTGGCGCTTGCATGGAAGATTCGGCATTGCCGCGCACGACCGAGCCTTGCCAGCCTTGATGGAAGACGCCGACGCCGCTCCAGAAGAGGCTGTGCTGGTTGATGCTGCCGGCTAGAATCTCGGGGCTGATAAGCTCATCATCGAAGAAGGTCTTGAGCATTGCCATCGCCTCGCGCCCCTTGCTGTCTTCATCGGCGAAGACCGGGTTGAGGTCGGCGTCGAACATGGGGTCGCCCATGCTCAGCGCCATCAGCCACCAGGACCAGGCGATCGCGCCAAAGGCGATTGGGTGATCATCTATGCCCGCTTCTTTGATGGCAACCGCTTGCTCGTGCAATTCCGCCCAAGTCGCGGGCGGGGCGTCGAAGCCGGCTTCTGCCAATTTGGCGGAGTTATAGTCCATCATCACCAACTGCAAATAAGTGGGAATGGCATAGACGTCGCCGTCCACCGTCCAGAAATCGAGCTTCTCGAAGTCGTCGGTGTCCAAATCGCCCATTTCCAGCAGCTCGTTTAAGGGCAGCATATTGCCCGTGGCGACCACGTTGGAGGGGCCCTCTTCCGTGATGAAAATCACGTCGGCCGGCGCTTCGCCAGCCGCCGCCGATACCTGGACGCGGCTGTACAGGTCAGCCATCTGCACCGACTGAATCTCGACGGTGATGCCTGATTCCGCCATGAAGGCATTCAGCGCGTCTTCGCTGGGCGGGACGCCCCAGGGCGGTGCCAGGAACGAGATTGTCGTATCCTGCGCTTGCGCCGCGAAGCCCATGCTAAGTATGAATAGCAGGACAAACAACATGCCAATTCGTTTTGTAACTTTCATTAGTCGTCTCCCTCATAAGATGAACTAGCTTTGCGTAAACAAGAGCGTAAACAAGAATGGACATTGCGAATCTTGAGGCGCGGCAATAGCCCCGCGCCAGAATCGCAACCGTCCCACCTAGCTTGCATTATATCGCTTATGACATGGCGGCGCAAAATGGATGTTGTCGGTGGGGGCAGGGCAAGCCCTACAATTCCATAATTATTTCGGATTTGAATTACTTTGTATGATTAACTACTGCGCCTGTCCGATTCCATAAGCAAGCAAAGCTAGCTTGCAGCCGCCTTGTTAGTCGAATATGTTTGACAAGCCATCGCGGGCTCGGCGCTAGTTGAGTTTCATCCGGCGCAAGCCTTGGAAAGCGGGATCGCCCTGGATTTCCTGCCAGCGGGCAGCGCCACCATCGGTGTGCCACTCGACTACGAACATGCCCTCGCTGTCCTGGTAAGTGAAAATGGGTTTCAAGCCGAGCAGGATTTGTCGGATGGAGCCGATAACCTCTTTGCGCTCTTCGCCCAGGCGCAAGGTGAAGTATTGCCCAGCCACAAATTCGAAGTATATCGGCATGCCATCAAGGCTGCCTTCCATCTTGATGGGCGCTTCCGCCTGCGTGCAACTCATAAAAACGTTTTGCAGGCGGTTGTTCCACAAGCTATGGTTGACGCGCTCTTCAATGTAATAAGGGCGCGGCTCGGGTCTGGAATAGAACCATTGTCGGGAGGTGTTTGCCATCGAACTGCATCTCCGTAGTTTGGGCTTGCGACATGCCGCCAGTTTACCGCATAGGCGCGAAATGCGAAAAGGGGAAACATGCGGCATAGCGAGTTGATTAAGATTAGGTCCAATTTGACACTAGAACATTTGTTCTATTTGTGTTAGGATATGCCGAACCGAATACAGTCACGTCAAAGAAAGGAAACACCAATGAAATACCGTGACAATCGTAGCAAGGGCATTTTTGACTTCATCTGTCGTTATACCAAGGAGCATGGCTTCCCGCCGACATTGGGCGAAATCGCGGCCGCGCAGGGATTCAAGTCGAATTCCGGCGTCATCCGCCACTTGGACAAATTGGAGAAATGGGGCTGGATTGAGCGCTACCATGGCAACGCGCGCAGCATACGCATCTTACGGCGGGAGCCGGCAAGCCCTAATGCAAGTAGCGAAAACCTTTTTCGCCGATCAGCTCCGCGGCGATAATCACGCCAGAGTGCGGCAGGACATAAAGCTGGTACAACTCGCCGGTGGCGAACTCCCGCAAGAGCGCCGCGTCCAGCAGTTTGTAGGTTTCCAACTCCACCCGCAAGAAATGATAGCTGGGGTGGGTACGCAGGGCATAATGACTGGCGCGGCCTTTGATGATGCGCACGGCTCCCGATTCGCGGTCGAAAGCTAACTGTTGCGCAAAACGACTGACGCTGCTGATGATGTAAACCATGATGGCGACCATCAGCAATTCCGTACCCAGCGCGATAGGCAGCAGCAAAACGCGAACAAATGTCAGAAGCACCACAGCGGCGGTTGCCAATATCGCCAGACCAACGCAGCGCTTAAGGACCTGCGCCGATTGCGCCTGAACCAGATCGATATGTGTTTGCAGCATGTCGATCTGCGCGGCGCTCATCAAACCGAGACGATTGTTGCGGAGGTCGCTTTCGCTGGCGGCGATGATCTGTTTTGCTGCCGCTTTCATCAGGCTTGCCTATGGCTATGCGAGATTGTCTGCCAATTCTAGCAAGAAACCAGTCCAGACTCAATGAATCTAGGCAACGCGCCCAGGGCAATCGCACCAGAAAATTTATAAGCACAAAGGCGCGAAGGACACAAAGTGTGAGGTAAATTTATGACTGATAGCCTAATTCCGCAGCCAGCGCCGGCATGCTCTCGGTCAAATAGACCGCAAGCTGATCGCGCGCGAAGACATAACAGAGCCGCGCCACATCGTCGAGCAGCGACTGCGGGACGAAGCGCCAAAGTCGCTCTTGCATCGCCGCGGGATCATCAAGCGCCGCGCGCAGGCGCGCCGGGTCCATCTTGAGGCGCTTGCCAAATATTTCCAGCGTCAGGCTTGCGCCACCGGGATTAAGCTGGCCAGCGACCAAATCGCGCCATTGGGACAGAATCGCGTCCGACATAAAGGGCAGCCAACGCTGTGGCGCGCAATGGCGCAGCGACGCCGCCTGCCAGCTTTCCAGCGCCTTCTCGTCGCGCTCGTCCATGACCGTCAAGATTAAATGCAGGGCGAAGAATTTGTCTTGCCGCGCCACACCAAGCCAGTCCTTGCCCCAAAAATGCGGTCGCACCATTTTCAGCGCCCAGGTTTCGTCCACAGCCAAATGCGCCACATAGCCAGCCAAGAATGCCAAATGCGCGTCGTCCCGCGCCATTTGCAGTTGCGGATGCAGCCGCAGCATCAAGCGCCAGGGACGCGCCGCCATGGGCTGTCCATAGGCATAGAAATGCGTAACCTCGCGCCCATCGCCGCTGGCGACGCGGGCATCGGCGGCAATGCTGCCCAGCTGGAAAGCCGCGCGCTGGCGGCGCAGCAAGCCGCGATAAAGCGCAGGCAAGCTGGCGTCGACGAGCAATTCTTGTGCGATTCGCAGGTGGGTGAACGGCGTGGGCATAGCAGCGATTGTAAAGCGTCCCTGGGCTTATGACGAGATGCAAAGCCCTTCATTCGTTGCAAAGCCCTTCATTCGTTGCAAAGTCCCTCATCCGTTGCGTATAGCCCTTCACTCGTTACAAAGCCCCTCATTCGCTACTAAGCGTCGCGTTTGTTGCATAGCACTTCACTCGCTGCGCAGCGCCGCAGCCGGTTTTAGCCGACCCAGCCGCCAAGCCGGATATAGCCCCGCCAGCAGCGCCGCGCCGACCGCCACCAGAAAGGCTTCCAGGAATTCGCCGGGCAATAAGATAAATTGCATCGACCAGCCAAATGAGCGCAGATTGATGACATAAATCAGCACTAGCGACAGCAGCGTGCCGATGGGCAATGCCAGGACGCCAGCCGCAAAGCCCATAAGCCCGGTCTGAATCAAGGTGAAGCGCGTCAGTTGGCTGGGGGTCATGCCAGTGGCGCGCATGGCACCGTACTCCCGCGTGCGCTCCAACTGCAGCGCCATCAGCGCCGACAGAATGCCGATAAATGCCACCAGGGTCGTCAGCAAGCGCAAGGCGATGGTGATGGCGAAGGTGCGATCAAAAACCTCCAGTGCGCCGCGCCGCAAACTGGCGTTGTCTTGCACTAGCAGGTCGTAAGCCGCCAATTGCGCGCGCAGCGTCTCGATAAGCGCGTCGGCATCGCTGCCGGCTTCTAGGAAGATGCCCAGCGATGTCACAAAAGCATCGTCAAAGTATTTATCATATACGGCGCGCGCCATGTAGACCGTGCCTTGATCGGTGCTGTAATCGTAATAGACGCCAAATATCTCGAAGCTGCGCTCGCCGAGGTCAGTGGTCAAAGTGATGCGGTTATTGGATGCGTCGATGCCGCGTCGATTGGCAAAAGCCTCGCTGACCATCAGGCGACCGGCGTCGAGAGCGGCTTGATGCGCTGGCGGCGCAACCTGCGTCCAAGCAAAGCGGCGCTTGCTGCCGGCGATATCAAAGTCGGAGGCAAGCAAGTTGACAGGCGGGAAATTGGGATAGTCGGGCGAGTAGACCGCCACTGCGCGCGCCGAAGACACAGCCGCGACGCCCGGGACCGCGCGCGCCGATTCCAGCACTGCGCCATCAACATCGACGCTGGCATTGTTGTTCGATAAAAGCGGCGGCGAGACGAAAATCTGCGCCCCCAGGGAATTGTTCAGCCAATCCGCCACAGTGATGCGGAAGCTGCCAATCATGCTGTTGACGCCGACAATCACACTGACGGCGATGGTCAGCGCCGCGACCGCGACCGCCGTGCGGCTCAGTGAGCGGGTGATGGCGCGGCAAGCCATCGTCCCCAAGACGCCAAACAGTGCGCCGCCGACAGGCTGCGCCAGGCGCATCAGAACCAGCAGCGCCGCCGGCGTGAAAAAAGCGCCGCCGACGATTATCAAAAGCAAAGCGCCAAAACTTAGGGCGAGGTCCGCGCCTGGAATTTGCAAGAGCAGCAGCCCGCCCAAATTGAGCGTAAGCGCCAGAATCGTGATATGCGGCAGCAGGAGCCGGGTCTGTTCTTCTTCTGTCGAGCGTTTCATCAGGCCGGCCGGTGCCGCGCGCGTCGCGTCCAAAGAGGGCAGCAAGGCCGCCACGATGCTCGCGAACATGCCGATTCCCGCGCCTTTTAACAATGTCAGGGTTGCGACGCTGATGCTGCGCGCATTCACGGCGAAGTAGAGATCGCTGATGGTTTGCGAGACCAGCGCAAGCGCGCCCCGCCCCATGATGATGCCCAGCGCCAGCCCCAGCGCCGTGCCCACAGCGCCCAGAATCATCGCCTCGCCCAAGATGAACGCGAAGATTTGTGCCCGGGTTGCGCCCAGCGAGCGCAAGATGCCGATGAGCCCGCGGCGCTGCACCACACTGAAAGCGACGGTGTTGTATATCAAGAACAAGCCAACCAAGAGCGCCAGCAAACTCATGGCTTGCAGGTTTATCTCGAAGGCGGCGATCATCTGGTCTAGGGCGTCGCCAGCCCCAGCCTCCACGAGCGATAAGCCAGCCGGCAATGCGGCGCGTATTCGCTCGGCTTCGTCCGCGTCCAGGATGAGGTCGATGCGGCTGAGCCGCCCAGCCATGCCGGTCCATTCTTGCGCCGTGGCGATATCGCTGATAATCAGGTCGTCGAGCGCTTGCCGCGCGCTGCTGCTTTCCGATTGCAAGATGCCCAGGACCCGCGCCCGATTAAAGCGCCCAGCCGCGCTGATTTCCAGTTCATCGCCAGCAGCCAGCTTGAGCCTGCTGGCCAAGGCGTCGTTGATGACCACAGCGCCCGGCACAGCGATGAGTTGATTCAGCGCTTCGAAGTCTGTGTTTTCGTTTTCGCCACGCAGGTAGGCGCGGAAGGGCGCTTCCGCGAAGGGGTCGACGCCCATCAGCCGCAAGGTTTGCTCGCTGCCGCGCGCCCGCACGAACTCGCTCAGCACGGGCGCGCTGACTTGGATGCCCGATTCCAGGCGCAAGCCTGTGTAAATGGCGGAGGCGAAGCCGTTGGGACCGCCGACGATTTGATGCGTCGCCTTGCCAGCGACGCTTTCGCTGCTCAAGGCGAAGGCGCGGCTGGCGGAGCCATTGGCGATGTCAATCGCGACAATCACGCCGACGCCCAGGGAGACGCCCAAGACAAAGAGCACGCTCTGGAAGAGACGGCGGCCGATATGTCGCGTCGCTAGGCGCAGCAAAGCAATCATGCACTTGGACCTATCCGCGCCGTGGCGAGGCTTCGTTTAAGACAGAGCTTGGCTCTGGCAAGCCAAAAGCGCCGCCTTTGGCGCGCGCGGACAAATAAGGACATAGCTGGCAATGATTGATGACTGACGATTGATGATTGGCGATTGGTGTTTGGCGAGAACCGGCGCTCACAACGCAAACATCGCTTGGAAACGCTGCAAGCGCTGTAGATAATCGTCCAGGTTGTCACCGTGCGGATAAACCGCCAACTCGGTCGCGCCCAGCCCTTGCCAGCCGGCGACATAGCTGCGCCAGTCGCTTTCTGGCACTTGCTGCGTGCTCAGGCGGGTATGCAAGCCGACGCGGTCGGACCTGCCCGCGGCTTCGGCATAAGCCCAGAATCGAGCTGTATGCGCCTGATAGCGCTGCGGATCGCCCGATTGCGCCACCCAGCCGTCGCTCAAACGCGCCGCGCGCTCTAGCACTACATCGGCTGTGCCGCCGATCCAAATTGGCACGGGACGCTGTGGCAGAGGATTGATGCCGGCGTCATCGATACTATCGAAGCGGCCGCGGTAACTGACCAGATCGCGCGTCCATAACATACGCAGCAGCTCTATTTGTTCCTCGCAGCGCGCGCCGCGTGTGCGAAAGTCCATGCCAAGCGAGCTGTACTCGACTTCGTTCCAGCCGATGCCGATGCCCATGCGGAAGCGCCCGCCCGAAAGCAAATCGACTTGCGCGGCTTGCTTCGCGACCAAGGCGGTCTGTCTTTGCGGCAATATCAAAACGCCGGTCATAAAGCCGATGCGCTCGGTCTGGGCAGCCATCCAGGCAAAAAGTGTGAAGGGTTCGTTAAAGCTGTCCATATAGGTATAGGGTCTGCCCGCTTGCCAACCTGCGCGCGCTGGGTTGGCACCCAGCACGTGGTCATATACCAGCAGGTGATGGTAGCCCAAGTCTTCGGCTGCTTGCAGGAAATCGCGCATTACAATTGGGTCCGCACCCAATTGCGTCTGTGGATAGACCACTCCAAATCTCACCTTAGCCCTCCTCTGGTTTCAATTGGTTTCAATCGCGCTTGCGGCAACCATGCTAGCGGAGACGGTCCATTTGCGCTAGATGCTGCCTGGCGGCGCATGATGCTCAGCACAGCCGCGCTCACACCAATTAAGAAGCCTTCTCTATCGCATGAGCGACACGGTAAATTATTTTGAGACGCGAAGAACAGAAAGTCAAAAGGAGCAATTTCTCAGTAGTTCCAAGTCAGTCATGCAAAACTTGAGGAATGATAAGCCAATGGCGCAACACTTTACACAGATGACGCAAAAGCGTAAACTGGAGTTGCAGATTTGATAAACGGTATCCGTCACGAATCGATCAATCACAACGCAGGTGTATTATAGCGTAGCAGAGCGCGAAAAAAGACGTGCAGGGCTTTTGACGATGCCAAAGTGTACTTCAGAACGCGGCACATTGATGAGCAGCAGGTGCCTGCGCTGGTAGCCTAGAGCGTTCGCCGGAGCCAAAGTATGCGGAATAAGGATACAATTGACCAAATTGCGACAGTTGCTTGTGGTAAGGTGGGCATGCGCCTCCAGTTCTATAATTTGATTGCGTAAATGGAGGAATCCAATGAGTAGAATACCAGAGAAGTTCGAGCCCGATAAAGAAAAAATGCGTCAGTTAATTCAGTACATCAGCCAAAGTTGCGCCAGCCAAGAAAACTATGGAAAGACTAAGTTGTGCAAGACGCTTTACTTCGCAGACTCACTTTGTTTCCTGCATACAGGAAAACCTATCACAGGCTGGAACTATATCAAGATGCCACACGGACCTTACCCAGATGGCATTGAAGACGAATTGGACTCAATGATTGATTCTGGGTTATTGCAGATTCAGGTTGCAAGGGGCGACCACCTGCATAGAATTCAAAAACCTGTCAACCTCGCAGACCCGAACTTAGATGTGTTTTCACCGCAAGAAATCGACATCGTTAGTCAGGTGATACAACAATTAGAGAACTTGTCTGGCTCATATCTTAGTGAAATCTCCCACTTAGGAGCGTGGAAGTTTGCAGAACAAGGCCATGTAATTCCTTATGAGTCCTTTCATCTTGATACTCATGCGCTATCCGAAACTGAAAAGATTCGAGGAATGGAGGTTGCTGTAGAACATGGTTTACTTGCCTTGGACTATCAGATGGAATACCGCTTGTGAACAGAAACTAGACGAAATTGAAGCTAAACATGGTCCTAATGCTATCATTGGCCTTGAATGGGCTTTAAACAATCGACCAGAAGAATGGCTGAGAATACCGGGCACGACGCAATTATGGCAAGAACAAAGACACCTCTGATTCGAGCGTTTTTCAAGCTCGATAATAGAATTGTGTCAGTCCTGCAAATTGATATTGAATGACTAATCTCAACTGCAATTTGGCACACAGACACTCTAAGCTAGGATTGCACAATCCTCAATAGTTGCAAGTTCTCGTTCTTGTCAGTGCCGACCTTTTGGCGCAGTATTGGTCTACAATCCAGTTTCTGCACTTGAATTGCATCCCGCCACCTCCGCAGTTGCCCGCTTTGCCGTCGACAGAACGTGCTTGAGCTAGGTGGCGGCTGATAAGATTGCCCATGTCCGCGCGCTGGATAACAACGATGCACAATGCGCCTCTTAATATAATTGACCGCGTCGCTTATGCGACGAGAAGGCTTGTTATTTTCTTTGAGCGCGGCATTCTTGGGTGCTTATCGCTGCCGCCGAGCGGCTATTGTCCCGAATGTGGCGCTGGACAAGCTCAGCAGCAATTAGGGCAGTTATATACCCGCCGCTGTCTGTCCAGCCCATCAGAGCCGCGAGCAATGTAGCGCGAGCGGCATGCAGCATTATGAAGGCATCCTTCTCGTTAAATGCAGTAATTGCTTCTGAACATGAATTACTCAAAATAAACACGAACGGATTTTGGCAGCTTACTTTACAACATGTTTGATCTCTCTGTGGTAATCGTCAGCTACAACACGCGCGAATTGCTGCGCGACTGCCTGCAATCGCTGCGCGCGAGCGTCGGCTTGCGGCTTGAAATTATCGTCGTCGACAATGCTTCCACGGACGGCAGCGCGGCAATGGTCGCCCAAGCTTTCCCTGAAGTTGTCTTGCTCGAGCAGTCGACCAATGCCTGGTATTGTAGCGGCAACAATATCGGCATCAAGCGCGCGACAGCGGATGCCGTCCTGCTGCTCAATCCCGATACCGAAGTTGCGCCGGACGCACTGGCGCTCATGCACCGCTGCCTGTTGGATAAGCCGCAATACGCCGGCGTAACCGCGCAGCAGCGCCATCCAGACGGCGAGATCCAACGCACCGGCTCGGAGATACCCAGCTACAGCAGCTTGCTGCTCGATTACAGCATCTTGGGCAAATTGCTTCCGAGCCTCAGACGCCGCGTCCACTACGAAATCTATTACGGGGATTGGGACCGCCAGAGTGACCGAGCAGTCAAAGTGATGCCAGGCTCTTGCACCTTGATGCGGCGCGAAGAGCTGTGGCTGGACGACGACCTGCTGTTGTACTTCCCGGAAGACGCGCTGGCTTGCCAACACCAAAAGAGCGCGTTTTTCTTGTCCGCCGCCAAAATCCTGCATCACGGGAAATCATCCACGCGCTCATGGGCCGCGACCAGCATCTTCTTTCGCGATTTGCTGATATTCTGCCGCAAACAGCACGGCGCACCCAAAATGCTGCTGCTTTGGCTCTTGAGCCGACCGCTCATGGCGCTGATGTGGTTCAAGAACCGTTAGGGATACAAGGCTCAATGCCCGCCACCGGCCGCCGCTGTAAAATCGCTCTCAGCCGCCAAACACTGCCAGGGGCATGTGGAAGGACAACACCCAATTGGGGGCGTCGACGATTTCGCTGATCTTCAAGTCGCCAGCGACGCTGCAGAGAATATAGGCTTGGCTGCGATTCATTTGGTGATTTTGGCAAAGCCAGTCAATCATATAGCGGACGGCATTTTTGGCATTGCTCATCAAATCGGGCCCGTGCGCGGTTGTGATGTGATAGCCGCGGCTATCCAGCTTGCTCATCGGGCTGGGGCGGCGCAGCTGCGTCTCTTTGATGTGCAGGTCCTTGCGCAGTTTGATGCGCATAGTCATGGTCATCGGCGCTTCAATGCCCGTCACGCAGACTTCGCCCTGCCCCTGCGCGGCATGACAGTCGCCTGTGGCGAAGAGCGCCCCTTCAACCATAACCGGCAGCCAGATTGTCGAGCCAATCACCATGTCGCGCACATCAAGGTTGCCGCCGTTGGCGCGCGGCGGCGCGGTGATGAAGCGGCCCGCTGCCTGCGGTGCCACGCCCACAACGCCGGGATGCGGCTCGAAGGGCAGGCTGATGTGATTAAGCTCGGTAGAAAAGCAAGTGTCGCCCTCGATTCTCCAGTGATGCAGATAGCTGTAATCGAAATCTTCTGGCAGCAAGCCGGCCCCGGCGCGGTGAGCGGACCAGCCCCAGCCTTTGTGGCGCATATCAAGGATGCCGATTTCCAGCGCGTCGCCGGGCTGGGCATCTTTGACCCAGACCGAACCATTGAGCGCGTGCACCTTGCTGCGGTCAAGCGCCTCATATTCAGCCACAGTCCACGCCGGCCTAACCTGCCCGCAAGGTTCGGCGCAGTCGAATACCACAACATCGCCGCTTTCGATCACCAGGCGCGGCTTAACCGAATTGTCCCAGAAGGGTTGCGTCACGCTGTCATCAAGAAAATGTTCGGTCATAATTCGCTACAGGTCCTTTTCCTATTCTGAAGAATATACCACTCCGGGCAATCGCTTCAAACTGAATGCGATTGACATGCAAGGCAATTGCATCAAAATCCATAACTGTCGAATTTGCCACTCCTGAAGACTTGTTAGGCTTGTCCGCAACTGGTTCAAATTCATCAATTTTCGCTCCAATCCACCTGCATCTTGCTTCAAAATAGCATTTCAAAAATTTCGACGGCGGTGGGGCAATCGGCGCATATCCGTCAGGTGCGCAGCCAGTTAAAGCATGGTATTATGGCGGGGATGAATTCAGTCAAGAAGGAACACTATGCGCATTCTGATCATCTCCGACATTCACGCTAACTATACCGCCTTCGAAACAGTATTAAATGATTGTGAAGGCGAGTGGGATTTCGTATGGTGCTTGGGCGATGTCGTAGGCTATGGACCAGACCCCAACGAATGCGTCGACCGGCTGAAGGCCTTGCCGCAGCTTTGCCTGGCCGGCAATCACGATTGGGCTGCGCTGGAACGCCTGGACGCGCGTAGCTTCAACCCCGACGCCCGGCACGCGGTGCAATGGACGCGGGCAACTTTGACCGATGAGAACACGCGCTGGCTGGAAGCGCTGCCGGTTACATTTGTCATCGGCGAATATACTTTGGTACACGCCAGCCCGCGTGAACCAATTTGGGAGTATATCCTAGAGCCGGTGATCGCCGCTTTGAACTTCCCGCATTTTGAAACGCCCTATTGCTTTGTCGGGCATACGCATCAGCCGGTGATTTATACAATGGAAGCGGAAAGCGACAATGCCGAATCCGCCGCGCCGCGCTATAACGAAGCCTATGCCCTTAACGGTCGGCGCCAGATAATCAATCCCGGCAGCATCGGACAGCCGCGCGACCAAAACCCAGCCGCCGCCTATGGCATCCTCGATATGACCGACGGCATCTTCGAGCATCGGCGCGTCGACTACGACATCCGCGCGGTACAGCGCCGCATGTACGATAGCAACCTGCCCGAACGCCTGATAACGCGCCTAGAGCACGGCTTATAAAGCAGCGATGTCCTCCCGCCAGTCCGCGCGACACGGCATGACCGACGACTTGAGCTACAAAATGCGGTCATATATGGCAGAAATCTACCGCTTGGTCGACCGCCAGCCGCAAACCGCGACATACACCAGCACCTCGCAGCTGGCCGAACTGCTCTACGTTAGCCCGCCCGCGGTTAACCGCATGATCAACAAACTCGGTGAATTCGGACTCTTGCATCACGAACCCTACCAAGGTATCGCCATCACGGATAAAGGCAGAACCGTGGCGTTGAAGCATATCCGCCGCCAGCGGATTGCCGAAGCCTTTCTGGTCAAAATCATGGATATGAGTTGGCTGCATGTTTATGATGAAGCGCAGCGCATCAGCAAGGGGCTTAGCGAGGCGGTCACCCAGCGCATGTACGAGATGGCGGGCAAGCCCGCCGTATGCCCACATGGCGAGCCAATTCCGGATGCCGCCGGGCGCGTCCCGCCAGTCGCGGACGAATTGCTAGTTGACATTGGCGCTGGCAGCCGCATCCGCATCAGTCGTTTAATCACGCGCGAGGTCGACCGCCTGCAATATATCGAGGCGCTGGGTTTGTCGCCAAATCAAGTTTGCGAAGTTATCCACGTCGCGCCATTCAACGGGCCCATGCAGCTGCGGCTCGGTCGCGAGTATCGCATAATCGGCGACAGTCTGGCGCGCCTCATCCGTGTGGAGCGCTTGGACTGAATCGTCTCGTGCGCGGTTTGCGCCGATTCCCATACCCCCTTAACGCGGGGCTATTCATCTAGGCACCCCTCCATAAACCACGACAATTATATGAATATGGATTGCCATGGTTAAAGAGTGGCAAAATAGAAAATTTGTGCTAGGCTAGTGTCTTGGTATCCATATAGAGATGACCTCGTGCTAAGGAATAGATAAAAAATGCCTACCAACCCTGAGCAGTTTCAACAAAATCGCCTTCCTTGGTCAAAGTGGAAACACGCAATTCTGCAAAAATACTTAGAAGCTATGGTTGCTATACTTCGTTCTTGGGGCGTAATTTATTTTGTAGACGGCTTTGCCGGGCCGGGCAGGTATATTGAAGATCAAGTCGATGGTTCGCCCCTATTGGCAGCTCGGCACTCTGAAACGTTGGCATCGTCGGCGAAAAAATACATGCTTAAGTGTATCAACATCGAGTCTGATCCCGAAGTCTTCGAAAACCTACAAAACTCCATTTCTGATTTTCGCGCACATACTACGAACTTTCATGGCGAGTTTGGAACGTTCGTAAAAGAAATCATCAATCTCGTTGACGATAAACCCGCGCTGTTTTTTCTGGATCCGATCGGAATCAAGGGTTTGGAGTGGCATACGTTACTACCTGTGTTCCACCGCGAGTCAACCACAGAGCTTTTGATTCGATTCGATGCACAAACTGCAACTAGGTTGACAGGAAGCGACGATAATCTTCATAGGACCTTTAACTCTATTTTGGGGGAAGATAATTCGAGATATTGGAAACGATACATAGAAAATGGCACTCTTAGTCCGGTTGAAAAGAAGTCGCGTCTAACACAAGCGTATGAAGACAAGCTCAAGCGTCACTTTGAGTTCGTAGCACGGATGCCTATTAAAAGCTCGGATAACCAATTGAAATATCATTTGCTCTTCGCGACCAGAAGCGTAAAAGGTGTACAAGTAATGAACGATGTGTTTTGCAGCATTAGCGACATGCGGGATCGTTCACTTGACAAAGAGCAAGGTACGGCAAGGTCCAGGCAATTGAACATGTTTGAACCGAGCGCTGAAAAAAAGGAAATTAACGAGCTTGAAAACTTAAAGGAGGCAATACTTAAAGAACTGAAAATGGGAAATTCTTACAAGAGGGACGAATTACGTGGCTACGTTGCTTCACGAGGCGGCAACTTCGGCCGATTTACTGTATCCCAATTCACCGCCGTATTGGGTGGAAGCGCAAGAGGCATAAGCGTTCAAAAGGATTTCGAAAACCTAAAGGGGAGGATTCGGATTCACAATGGATTAACTTTGGGAAACGACAAGGTAGAGATTTCGTTGATCATATAGGAAGTGACAAATCAGCACTTTTATGCAGCCGGAAATGATTCCCGCCAGTCATCCCATTTCAGATTCCCTTTGAAAAAGATCGGCACTTTTGCATCATCTAGCAGCTTAATCAGCCGCTTTGTCCACACCTCATCCGGCTGATAAACCCGACTGCCATTCGAAGCCGCGCCGATAATTGCCCACTCGAACGGCAGACTCTCGCCCGTCTGCAACCATTGCTCGAATACAGTTACCACATCAAACCACAGCGGCTCGATACTCATAAATCGCACATTCGCTTCAATATTACGCATGTGACGCAGATAAGCCTTGAGCGCCCGCGCGCCGCCGGTCTCGCTCATCAGATGCCCAGCCGGTGTGCTGACGCCAACCCAGACGTTATCCGGGAACGGTCCAAATTTCGGCAGCCGAATCGGGTATTTGCTCAAGGTCTGGAAGATATGTTGTTGCGCCTCCCGCATGACACCCATCACTTGCCATATCTGCTCTTCCGGCACCCAATGCCCAAACAAATCCGCCATGCTGCCGACGAAGATCCCGGCCGGCTCCTTCACTTTCAGCGGCGCGCGCAAATTGTGCGGACGCCAGTAATGATGCTCGAAGCCGTGCTGATAGGCGCGGGTGAAGCGCTCGGCTATCGTCTTGGCGTAACACTCGGTGATGGAGCCATCTGGCATGCGCCAGGTGCAGCCATGAAAACAGCCGCCCGTTGGATTCCAAGTATAACCGGCGCGTTCAGACCCATCGGCTGCGCGGATGCGCGTCCATTCGATGCCTTTGGGCGGATGCTGTTTGTTCATGCTAGCCCCTTCAAGTATTGCATATTGCGCTATAATAGAACAAATGAGCAAGATTACAAGTTCTTATTTCGCGCTTCACCCCACCTGTCCCAAAGCCACAGCAGCGCCAGCGCCGAAAAAACAAATAGCAGCGGATCCGTGGGCGCGCGATAGCGCGTCGATGGATGAAAGAGCAGATACACCGCCGTCTGGCTGAGCTGAACAAAAACCAGCAAACTCAGATCCCGCCATGCGCGCCGGCTGCTGACAGCGCCTGCGATAGCCAGCAGCCACAAAACGCCAAAATAGACGAGATGCAGGCTGCGCCCAAGGTCGTAAAATAAGCGGTCGTCTTGATATGCCGCGTTGGCGGCGCTGACACCTGTATGAGAATCGCCGCCGCTGATGATTTCTACGACGCCTTCGGCAGTAACTTGCAGCACTTCGCCTTGGCGCAAGTTCTGGAGCGGCGTCACCTGCGGATTCCAATACACCCAGAATTTCACCCAGAGCAGTTCGGGAATGCGCCCGGGGTGCTCGCGCAGGTAGCGCAAACCCGCGTTCAGCAGCATCTGATTATTGAGATACGGGTCATCGGTCTTTGGGGCGTCGGGCGGGCGGCTCGCCCATTGCGCGTCGTAGCCGGCGCGGAAGATGGGCACGGTCTGGCGATTATTGCCCTGATAGAGATTCTCGCCGCCATTGAGCGCCACGGCGACGAATCCGCCGTGAATGGCCGCGCCGCGCGCCAGCCAAGGCAGCAAGACAACTATGCTGACCAGCGCCACCGGCAAGATGCGCAGCAGGGTCTGCCGCCAGCTCAAGCGGAAGAGAAACCAGAGTGCCGTTAACAGCGCCAAGGGCGGCAACAGCGCCCGCGCCAGCGCGGATAGGCCCAGGACAAAGCCAGCGGCACATGCCAGCGCAAAGCAGCGGCGATTATGCCTTGCCTGCCCACGTAGCAAGATCATCAGCCAGAGGAAGAGATGCAGCAGCGCGATCCAGAGTGCGGTGTCGTTCAGCGTGAGATTTTGGAAGATCAAATATGGATAGAGCGCGAAGCAGAGCGCGCCAAACGCCGCAATCCATTCCCCGCGCCGCCCCGGCAAGAGCCGCCGCGCGATGTCATATAGCAGGACGAGGGAGCAGATATCCAAGAGCGTGTGTATCAATCCCACGGCGACATAGCTGCGCCCGAAGACGCTGTAAATCAGCGCCAGCAGCGCGCTGTAAAGCGGCGGCAGCACCGAATCCGCTAGTCCCGGTACGCGGCCATAGACGCCGGTTTCCAGCAAGTTCAATGCGTAAGCGTCGTATGCGACCGAGCCATGCACCTCGCCGCCAGGTTCGCTGAAGGCGAATATGGCGGGAAAAGCGAACAGGACACCCAAGCGCGCTATGCTTGCGATGGCTATCACAACAAGCAGTTTGTACTTTACAAGAACCTTTTGCATCTCTCGGTATCTGCTCTGGTCTGGTCAGCGCAAAATACAAAATCCCCCTACACCACTGTACAGGGGGATTTCATCAGATGCTTGTTTTTCCGCACTATTACACGACTATTTCATGCCAGTACATGCCAGCGCGACGCGGCGGCCGGGCTTAAAGCGCCGGTTGCTGATAGCGCAGCGCGATGGATTCGATATTGTCCATCAACTGGTTGAACTGATCCAGATTGAGTTGCTGCTTGGCGTCGGACATAGCGACATCGGGGTTGGGGTGGACTTCTACCATTAAGCCGTCTGCGCCGCTTACGCGCGACACGCGTCCGAGTGAATTGGCGATATCGCGGCGCCCAGCCGAATGCGAGATGTCGACGATGACCGGCAGGTGCGTTTCTTGTTTCAGCAGCGGCACGGCGCTGATGTCCAGCGTATTGCGCGTCCATTCGCTGAAGGTGCGGATGCCGCGCTCCATGAGGATAACCTGATGGTTGCCGCCGCTCATGATGTATTCGGCGGCGTAAATGTATTCTTTCAATGTCGCGCCGAAGCTGCGTTTGAGCAAGACGGGCTTGCTCTGCTTGCCCAATGTCCGCAGCAGGAAGCTGTTCTGCATGTTGCGCGCGCCCACCCAGAAAGCGTCGACATATTCATCCATCATGGGTATCAGCGACAAATCCAGCACTTCGCTGATGACGACCAATCCATATTTATCGGCGACCTGACGGGAGATTTTCAAACCCTCTTCGCCCAAGCCTTGGAAATCGTAAGGCGAGGTGCGCGGTTTGTAACCCATGCCGCGGATCATCTTCACGCCGCGCGCCGCCAGCACTGCCGCAACCTGGTCCATCTGCTCGTAACTTTCCACGGCGCAAGGACCGGCGATAATCTCGAAACTGTCATTGCCCAGGCGCAAGCCGTTGCCGAACTCGATAATCGTATGCTGATCTGGTGCCTTGCGCTGCACCAGGATTTTCTCGCGGGCGTCGCTCTCTTCGAGGTGCAATGTAGCGCGAAAGATTTCATGGAAGAGCTTGGAAATGGTTTCGTTGCTGAAAGGGCCTTCATTGACGAGCTGCAGCGCGGTCAGCATCTCGGCTTCGCGCTGCGGGTCATAATTACGCGTGCCCATCTCTTGCAGAACCTTGCCAATTTCCAGCGCGATTTCGGCGCGCTTGTTGAGCAATTCCAGGATTTCCAGATTGATCGGGTCAATCTGCCCCCGCAACTCCTTGAGGCGATTTGTTGAGGACACGGCACTTATACTCCCAATACATCCACTATATGGCTGGTGAGGGCTATTATACACAGGTATCGGCAAATGGCATGGTCAGATTTATAGGTGACATTGTTCTTTCGGTATATGCCACTTATCCAAGAAAAGCGCTCTCTTTTGCTTTCGCTAATCGTTTTCTGAACATAAATTCACCAGCCCCTAAGGCCCGCCGCCTATCATGCCTTGACACGAAGCGCAAAGGAGGAATTCAGATTAACGCAATGAATTTTGCCAAACGTGTCCGGTTGCCGCTAGCGTTGCTGTTCATGATGTCGCTTGGGCTATTGGTCGCCGCCGCGCATGGCTGGTCCGGGGAGAAAAAATGCTGGGGATTCGCGGCAAATGACAGGGCACATTACATGATTACAGCCAGTGGGCGGGGCTGGGCTTATGCGCGTGGTTCGTCCGGCAAAGTAACGAATGTGAAAACAGGGCACTCGCATTTTAGCGACGATGGCATGCAAGGCTGGATTAGGTTCACATTCGAATCAAGAGATGGAAAGCGCTCGCAGCATCTGCGGCGCTGCGTCGTCAAAATTGCGCCGGGCGATTTGAACTAGCTTGAGATGCTCTCGCAGCTTATGCCATACTCCACTTGAACTGACCGCGGTGGCGCGTTCGCACCAGCTAATCGCAGCGCTATATCAGTGACAATGCCCGTGAGCGCGCCGCCACAAAAGCCGCTGCCGATCGCCGCACATCGGCTTCCGTGGTTGCCCAGGAACATACACTGATGCGTATCACCGGCTCCCCGCGCCATTCGGACCCGCCGCACCAGCATTCGCCGCCCGCCTGCAAAGCGCGCAGGGTGGCTCGCGTCAACTCGGGATTAGCGCATGCCACCAGCGTCTGATTGAATACAACATCATTCAGAATACGAAAACCGCGCGCAGCCAGTTCAGCCGCGAACTGCCGCGCCCGCGCGCAGAGCTGCGCGACCAGCTCATCGACGCCGGCGCGCCCCAAGGCTTTCAACAGCGCCCACAGCTCGATGCCGCGCGCGCGCCGCGACATCTCCGGCGTATACAGCATGCCATCGCGCGCCTCGCTGAAATGCAGGTAGCTGCCGCTGGCTTGCAGCGCCCCCGCCAGCGCCACCCGGTCTTTGCAGAATACAATGCCGCAGTCGTAGGGGCTGTTGAGCGTCTTGTGGGCGTCGGCGGACCAAGAATCAGCCAGCTCGACGCCCGCCGCCAGGTGCGCTGTCGCCCGGCATGCCCGCGCCCATAAGCCAAATGCGCCGTCGACATGCGTCCAGGCACCGGCTTGCCGCGCCGCATTGCAAAGTGTCGCAAAATCGTCGAATGCGCCGCTGTTGACATTGCCCGCCTGCAAAACCAGCACAGTCTTGTCGTCCAGAATTGGCAATTGGCGGGCATCCATCCTGCCCTGATGGTCAGCCGCCACCAGCTCAACCTGGGCAGCGCCAATGCCGAGGATGCTCAGCGCTTTATAGACGCTGGCATGCGCGGCTTCGCTCATGACCAGGCGCAGGGGCGGCGTGCCAAAAAGCCCGCGCTCGGCAACATGCCAGCCCTGCCGCGATAAAACAGCATTGCGCCCAGCCAACAAAGCACAAAGCGTTGCCGTCGAGGTGCCGCTGACAAAACCAGCCGCGCTGTCCCTGGGCAAGTCGAGCAAATCAAGCAGCCAGGCTTCGCAAAGCGCTTCCAGCTTGGCGGCAATCGGCGACATGACCTGCAATGCCGCGTTCTGATCCCAAACATCAGCCAGCAGCCTGGCTGCCAGCCCCGCTGGAATCATGCCGCCGTTGACAAAGCCAAAGTAACGACCGCCGCCCTGGGCGACCGCCGCCGGCGCGCCAATCTCGCTCAGCTGCCGCAAGATGTCGCGGGTTGCGCTGGGCGCATCCGGCAGCGCCTCGTCCAGCGCGCGCAAGGCATGCAAGGCAGCCGCCGTTGGGTAGGGCGCGCGCTCGGCTTGCGCGCCGAGATAGTCCAGCGCGCTTTCAAGCGCCTGATGATAGATTGCCCTGTCTGTCGCTTCATCTTGAAGTCGATGCAAAAGCTCACTCATGCCATCGTCCTCTTCGCGCCAAAAGCCGGCGCATTGGCATTCATTATATTTACACCTATATTTTCACCGCGAAGGCGCGAGAGAAACCAGGGCAATCGCTTCAAAATCCATAACTGTCGAATTTAACATCAAACTGATGAATTAGTAGAACCAAGAAAGTAATGAAAATACGTGAATCGCCGCTTTTCTACCCCATCCCCAGCCCTTCCCCGAATCATCAGGGAAGGGTGTCTCGACAATGAAGTTGGGATGTTTCGCAAATTTTGCATCATTAACTTGGTTCTACTTTGTAGGGGCGAGCCAAGGCTCGCCCATGAAATTGGGTGCAAAATCGTGGGTGATTGAACCGCAGTGTCTACGCGCGACCCTTGGTGCCTCAGTTTTGAAATAATTTGATGCAATTGCCCTGCCCTGTAATCTCTTGGAAATAGAATTCCTTCAATTTGCCGTTATAATACATTCATCTACGCTTAATGGAGAGCGAGAAGAACGATGGATACTTTACGAAAACCAACAATTTGGATCGGGGCTTTGATTGGTGCCCTGCTGACACTGACGCTTACTTCGGTGCTGTTCCTGGCTGATCAACTGGCTGGGCTGCCTTTTATCCCCTTTGATGTCTTCGACTACGTTTCGCGGGTCATGCCGGGCGCGCTGCTGACCTTTGGCATTGATATGATGGTGGATATCATCATCGCCTTTAACTTGGGCGAAACATCCGCCGCCGCCAAGACCGCCGAGCAGTTGATGGGGCTGGGTGCCTTCCTCGCGCTGGGCATGGCGGCGATTGCCCTGTTCTACGCGGTCTTGAACCGCGGACAAGCCCGCGCCGACAAGCTCTACCCGGGCTTGACGCTGGGATTGGGCTTTGGCGCGGTCATGATGATGATTTCCGTACAGGTGAACTTGACCGCCACCGCCGCCAGCGGCGCGCAGGTCATCTGGGTGGGATTGGTATTTTCACTGTGGGGGATGGCGGCCAACTGGGTCTATAATACGCTGGCGCACAGCGGCGCGAAAACCAAGATTGACGAAGAAACGGGCGAAAGCATCACGGTCGAGGCGCTCGACCGCCGCCAGTTCATGGTGCGCGTCGGCGGCGCGAGCGCGCTGCTGACCGTCGTCGGCGCGGGACTGGGCGCATTCATCGGCAACCGCCCCGGCACGGGCCAAGTCGCCGGCGAGGCAGCGGGCGCGCCCGGCACGGCGGTGGGCGATGCCTTGCCCAACTTCGCCGACAACATGCAGCCAGCCGCTGGCACGCGGCCCGAATACACGCCGCTCGACAAGCACTATCGCATCGACATCAGTTCGCGCCCGCCGGTGATTGATTCTGGCGAATGGCGGCTGGAGGTTACTGGACTCGTCGACAACCCGGTCAGCTTGTCCTTGGGCGATCTTTATGACAAATTCGAGCGCGTTGACCGCTTCATCACCTTGTCTTGCATCAGCAACCGCATCGGCGGCACATTAATCAGCACCACCAAATGGTCGGGCTTCCGCATGAGCGACTTCCTCGCGCTGGTGAAACCGCAGGCGGATGCCGTCGCGCTGAAAATCACTGGCGCTGACAATTTCGATGAATATGTCATGCTTGATGTCATCAATGCCGACGAGCGCATCATGTTCGCCTACGAATGGGACGACCAGCCGCTCAAACAGAAGCATGGCTTCCCACTGCGCATCTATATCCCCGACCGCTATGGCATGAAGCAGCCCAAGTGGATTGAGAGCATCGAATTTGTTGACGCTTGGCAAGAGGGTTACTGGGTGCGCCGCGGCTGGAGCGTCGAAGCGATGGTGAACCCGACCTCGGTTGTGGACACGGTGGCCACAGATGCCATCCTCAAGGCCGACGAGGCTTATGTCGTGCCGATAGGCGGCATCGCATACGCCGGTGCCAAGCGCATCTCCCGCGTCGAAATCAGCGTCAACGACGGCGAATGGCAAGAAGCGCAACTGCGGCAGCCGCTGTCGGAACTGACCTGGGTGCTGTGGCGCTACGACTGGCGCTTCCAAGAAGGCGAGTATCGCTTTGCCGTGCGGACTTATGATGGCGACGGCAACTTGCAAAGCCTGAATTCGCGCGGCACGCGCCCTGACGGCGCGACCGGCGTCCATTCCAAGAAAGCGGCGATGCCCGCGCTGGCTGATCTCGAAGCGCAAAGCGATTCCATGTAAGTCATGCGAACCGCCCGGCAATGGCGGCAAAATTCGAACTGTCGCATATAACATCAAGCAGACGAATCGCATGGGCGAGCCACGGGACTCTGTTGAAAAACACCCCCATCCCCCGGCCCCTCCTCGCCATCTCTATGGCGAGCATTGATCTGCGCGGATTCATCGGCAGTTATTCGTGCAAGCCGCCGGGCTTTCGACTGGAAGATTTCTTTATAGACCTGGAAAAGCGGCGCGCCAGGTGTCTGGCGGGCAAGTGGGCGACGGTGTTCAACCCCTCGTCACAGACGGATGTAGCCTTTCATGTCCGCTTTGGCAAGCAATGCCAAGGCTGTCGTCTCAGGCATTTGTGCACAACGGAGCAACGGAGCCGCAGCCTGGAGATTTCGCCATATCATCGCCAGTTGAGCGCCCGGCGAAGAGAGCAGGTGGGCGGCGCTTTTATCCACGAGATGCACGCCCGCGCACGAATAGAAAGCACGATATGCGAACTGGCGCGCCGACATGGAATGAGGCAATCGCGGTATCGCGGGCAACACAAGCTGCAATTACAAGCAGCATTCACGGCGGCAGCAGTTAACTTGAAGCGCCTGGCAAGGCATCTGACAGAAGGGCTTGACTCTTTTGCTGTCCAATTCTTTAGGCATGTGTCCCATTTGAGTCAGTTTTTCAACGGAGTCCACAGAATCGCCCCTACATTGCGTCCTTTATTGGCATATTTTCGGATAATTCTCGGACTTCTTGGTGCCCCCGTGTTGAAATAATTTGATGCAATTGCCCTGGCAGCGCAATCGCTTGAATTGACATCAGTCCAATCCCCCCGTACAATTCGTACAATTACTCGCGCCAGGCCTTGGCTGAAGATTTCATTTTCGTCTATCAAACGCGAATACAGAAGAAATGATCAACGAAAAAACCATCGCAACACTGGAACTGCACAAAATCCTGCAAGAGCTTTCGCGTTATACCAGCTTCGCGGCGGGCGAGGAGTTCGCAATCGAACTGCACCCTTCCACCGAAATTGAAGAAGTGCGGATGTGGCAGCGCGAAACAGCCGAGGCGCTGGCTCTGCTGGAAGAAAAATCCAATATCACCGTTCAGGGCGCGCGCGATGTGCGCGACCCGGTTATTCGTTCGCAGCGTGGCGTCGTCATCGAAGCCGGCATTCTGCTTGATATTCGCTATACCTTGCGGCGGGCATCAACGCTAAAGCGCACCCTGGGGCGCTTGAAAGCCAGCTTCCCCCTGCTATCCGACCTGGCAAACGAATTGGAAGAGTGCAGCGAACTCCAGCTGTCAATCGAAAAATCCATCGACGACAAGGCTGAAATCAAGGACAGCGCCAGCGCCAGATTAGCGATCATTCGCCGCGACTTGAAGATCGCCTTCGAGCGTTTGCAAAACAAATTGAACCGCATCATTAGCAACCGCGCCAACCAAGACAAGCTGCAAGAAGCCCTGGTTACGATGCGCCAAAGCCGCTATGTGATACCGGTTAAAGCCGAGTACAAAGGCAAAATCAAAGGAATCGTTCACGACTCGTCATCGTCCGGCGCGACGCTATTCATCGAGCCGCTGGACACTGTTGAGCTCAACAATAAATGGCGCGAGCTGCAAATTGACGAAGAAAAAGAGATCCGCCGCATACTCAGCGACTTGACCGAAGAAGTCGCCGGCGAATGCGAGCGCATCCTGCGCACGGTGCATTTGCTGGGCTATTTGGACCTGACCTTTGCCAAGGCGCGTTATGCGCTGCAGCATAACTGCAGCCAGCCCAAAATGGTCGAGCTGAGCGCGACTGAGCAGCGCCTGGCGGGCGGCAATCACCCAGGCTCGACGATACAGCTCAAAGGGGCGCGCCACCCCTTGCTCAAGGAAGCGGTCGTGCCGATCGAGCTCAGCTTTGACGACGGCACATGGGTGATGGTCATCACCGGACCCAACACGGGCGGCAAGACCGTCGCGCTCAAGACGGTGGGATTGATGGTTTTGATGGCGCAATGCGGCTTGCACATCCCAGCCGACGAAGCGACTTTGTCCGTTTTCCGCGGCGTGTACGCCGATATCGGCGATGAACAGAGCATTGAACAATCGCTTTCTACCTTCTCCTCACACATGACCAACATCATCGACATCCTGCAAGCCTGCGACAGCCGCTCGCTGGTCATCTTGGACGAGGTGGGGGCTGGCACCGACCCCAGCGAAGGCTCGGCATTGGCGCGGGCCCTGCTTAACCGTTTGAAAAGCAAAGGCGTTACCACCCTTGTTACCACGCACCATCCCGAGCTTAAGGTATATGGCGTTGAAACAGCCGGCGTGCGCAACGCCAGCGTCGAATTTGACCTGGAGACGCTGAGCCCTACCTACCGCCTGATAGTCGGCTTGCCCGGGCGCTCGAACGCGCTGGCAATCGCCGAGCGCCTGGGACTGAACAGCGACATCATCGCCGACGCGCGCGGCATGGTCGCGACGGAAGAACTCGCGGCCGATGACCTGCTCAACGAGATTCAGCGCACACGCGCCGACATTCGCCTCCAGCACGACGAGGTCAACCGGCTGCGACAAGACCTGGCTGGGCGGAACGACGCCTTGCAAGCGCGCCTGGACAATATCGAGGACGAGCGCCGCGATGTCATCCGCGCCGCCCGCCGCCATGCCGAAGATGACCTGGCGGATTTCAACAAAGAACTGCGCAAGATGCGCAATGAACTGCGCGCGGCCGGGATGCCGGCGCAAACGATTATCGCGCTGCAAGCCGCCGCCGAAAAAATGGCGAATTGGACGCAAGCGCCGCTTGACGATGAAGAAGCAGAACCGCGTCTCGACGATATCGACTGGCTGCCGCGCATCGGCGACCGGGTCTTCCTCGACACGCTGAATGCCGAAGGCCTCATCGCCGAGCTGGATAGCAAAGGCGCACAGGTACAGGTGGGTTCGCTGCGGGTACGCGCAAAATTCGCCGATATGCGCAAGCGCAGCCGCAGCGAATTACGAGCAAAAGAACGCGGCCATGTCCGCGAATACCAGCCGCTAGACAGCTTGCCGCCGCCGGTCGCATCGCCGGGCATGGAATTAGACATCCGCGGCAAGCGCGTGGAAGAAGCGCTGGAAATCCTCGACCGTTACGTTGACGCCGCTTACATATCGGGGCTGCCCTTTGGCCGCGTCATCCACGGCAAAGGCACGGGCCGCCTGCGTCAAGCGGTGCGGCAATTCCTGCGCGGGCATAGCCTGGTCAGCAAAGTGACGCAAGGGCAGCAAAACGAAGGTGGCGCTGGCGTTACCGTCATTCACATGGTGCCCATCACCTAAGATCACCTGACATCACCTAATAAGGACAGCGGCTGTTGAACAAGGTACAAAAACAACGTTTCAGTGAGCGCTACGCTGCCGGCGACATGCCCTGGGACAGCGGCATCACACCGCCGGAGATTTTTGCTATCCTCGCGCAGTTGCCGCCGGGCAAGGCGCTCGACCTCGGCTGCGGTACCGGCACGGTCATGCGCGATTTGCTCAAGCACGGCTGGGAGGTCGACGGCGTCGATTTCGCGCAAGGCGCAATTGACCTTGCCCGCGACAAACTAGAACGCTGTCCCGTCAAAAGCTGGCGACTGTTCTGCCACGATGTTACAAAGCTCGCCGAGCTGCGCGAGCTGCGCGGACCCTATGATCTCATCATCGATATCGGATGCGGCCATTGCATCGACAAGGATGCCGCGCCAGGCTATGCAAAGACTATTGCGCAAATGCTCAAGGTCGGTGCTGTTTTCATGCTTTATGCCAGTCATGCGCGTCCGGATTCAAGTGTGGGCTGGATGCCAAACGAAGTTGAGTGGCTGTTTACGCCGCAACTGGAGCTGGTCTGGCATCGGCAGGGAAGGGATGCGGCTTTGGGCGCAGCGTCGAGTTGGTATCGCATGGCAAAGCGCGTTTGAGCCCCGGCCTTGAGAAACGCACAAGCCCCCACCCCAAAGCCATGTCTCCCGCAGTCCCCCGTCTAACGAGGGAAGTATCTCGCAGCTTGGGGTCCTGGACCGACTCCCTAGCAACACCTGCTGCTTCACAGCTGATTACCGCCCATAAAGATGGTTGTAGGGGCAAAACTTGGTGAATTAGCCACATTAGCGGACAAGCCATACAGCATTCAAAATAAATGCGAATTCGGCAATCTTAGCCGGAGTTAATTCTGAATATGATTTCAGTCTATAGTCTGTTGTAAATTGTCTCCCTAGTTGGATAATATCTGTATGCGCGCCCTCGTTCCCCGCCTTGACGAGGCAAGTTCATACCGCATACAGATTGAGAGCCAACTGCCTTGAGCGGATTTGACAGGGACAATCCATTCATTTTGCCACGCGAGCGCTGGTGGTGGCTGGGCTTGAGCCTGCTATTGTTGCTGGCTGCTTGGCTCTACCTGCGCGGATACAACGTGAGCTTGCCTTACATTGAACATCATGACGAAGCTCAAAACCTGCTGGAAGCGCAGCACATCATCGACTTCGGTCATGCCCGCGGCGTATTCCGAGAGTCCTACCCGCCCGGCTTGCGCGCGATTGTTTATCCCTTCCTCAAGCATATTAAGCCAGCCGACGCTCATCACGGGACCATGCTGCCGCCGCTGCGACTGATTACTATCGGCGCTTGGATGCTGGCAGTGGTCTTTGTAGCGCTGCTCGGCGCGATGATCGCGCATCCGCTGACCGGGCTGATGGCGGCGGCAATATGGATTGTCAATCCCTGGGTCGTCAACCGGGCACATTTTGTGCTTCCGGACGGGTACCTGACACTTTTCACGCTGCTGGCGATATGGCTGGCGCTGGTCGGCGCTTTGCATCGGCGGCGCAGCTTCAGCACAAGCGCGACCTATAGCATCATGGTGGCGATTGCCTTCAAGACGCAGGCGATTTTTGTAGCGCCTTTTATCGTTTTCCTGCCACTGATTAAGCTCTGGACGCCGCGCGGTACGCCGCACAATGTCCGCCGCGACGCGCTGCAACAGACATTTTGGAATTGCCTGCGCTTCGCCATATTCCTGTTTTGGCTGCTGGTACTGTATCCAACCTTGGACGCGCCCAGGGACATTCACTTATTCCCGGTACTGGAACTGCGCTTGACCATTCCGTCGCCGCAAACTTTGTGGGATGGCTTGTCCTTGCTGCTGCGGACATTTCAGCCGCTCGGGAATTGGCTGGCGGTCGCCTTGGCTGGCGCATTGCTATGGCGCTATCGCGAGCGGGTGAATGGCGTCGCGCTTTTGACAGTCGCGCTGTCGGCGCTCGCTTGGTTAGTTGGCACCCTTCTCCTACCGACGCGGGGATTCCACCTGCGGCAGTACTTCGGCATGGGCGCGATGCTGGCCATCCTCTATGCCTGCGGGCTGACAGGCTTGTTATTCGCCGGCCAAGAGGCGCTGGCGCTGCTGAAAAGGCCTCGAATACCGCAGCGCGCGCGGACTATGCTGGCGGGCAGCGCGCTGCTGATATTGTTAGCGCTTATGCTCTTGCCCGCTTATCAAGAGTCGGATGCCTTGGCGCATAACTTCACCTTGCCCGACCGCCGCAACGATTTGATGCGCTATATGGATACGTCACTGCAACCGGGCAATTACATCACCGACCGCAACAGCCCGAACCACAAAACGATGAATCGCGCTTGGGGCGGCTATACGGGTTTGCATGATTTCCCTCTGGCGCAAGAAGAATGGAACCTGCTGAAGAAGCCACTGGAAGTGTGGCGAGAGAAAGGTGCGGTATACGCCATCGTGCCATACGAGCCGCTGCTCAAAGACCCCAACAGCTATTTCCCAGACGAAACAGTGCTGTTGAAGAGCTATCCGCCCGACAACAATTTTCGCGGACCCAGCATGGTCGTGCTGAGCTTGTACCCGATGCAGCATGAACTGGACTGGCGATTGGGTTCCATTAGTTTCAAAGGCTACGACAGCAACGGTGCGGAATTTGCCCCTGGCGATACCGTGATTTTCCGCTTCTATTGGCGGGCCCAAACCGCGACCGCCACGGCGCATCATGTTTATAATCACCTGGTAAACGAAGCCGGCGAAATCGCGGCGCAGGTCGACGGCATCCCGCTCTGGGATGGGCGGCGCGATACCAGCACTTGGGACGATCCCGACGAAATCTTGCTGGGACGTAACTACCTGCTGCATCTGCCGATGGATTTACCCGCCGGGCGCTATAAGCTCATCAGCGGGTTTTATGACCCAGGAACCGGCGCGCGGTTGACAGCGGTAGATGGCGGCGATCACGCGCGCATCAGTGACATCCTCGTCAGCGCAATAGGCTGAATCAAGCTCATAGGCATCCAAATAGCGCGGATTTCTATTCGGGTATACCATTATCCGCAGGATAAACAATCATTGAGCGCCTACCGTGCGGCGACTGGCATTTTTCAGCTTGTTAGCAATCTTGATATTGGCCGGCTGTCGACAGCAGGCTGAGGATTCTGCCGCGCCCCTGCCCAGCGCGCAAGCGGGACCAACCGCCGCGCCTAATCTCGAATCGGCAGCCATCATCGCCAATTCTTTCCTGAGCGCCTGGCAAGAACAGAACTTCAATCAAATGCACCGCCTGTTGACCCTGCGCCAGCAGGAAGCCAGCCCGCTCGCCGACTTCCGCCTGGCTTATCTGGGCGCGCAAGCCACCATGACCTTCCAGCGGCTGGAATATAAGGCGGAAGCGCTTTACGCCACTGACGGGCATGTGCTCGTATTCCAGTATCAGATGACTTTTCACACGCGCATTTTAGGCAGTTTCGTCGACCCCAAGCGCCGTCTGCACCTTGTCGTCGACCCAAGCGCGAATCAATGGCGCGTCGCTTGGTCGCTGGCTGACATCTTCGCCGAAATGGGCAACGGCGCGCGGCTGGTATTTCAACCGCAGATACCCGGACGCGCCAATATCTACGACCGCAATGGCATTTCTCTCGCCGACCAACACGGTCGCATGGTGCGCATCTATGTCAACAATGCCCGTATCCCCGACCGAAGCGCCTGTTTCCAAGCCCTAGCGGAAGCTCAGAATAGACCTGTCAGCGCGCTTAGCGATCTATTCGACCTGCAATCGCGCGCCGATTGGCTGGTCGACGCCGGTGTCTTGGAGCCGCAGACCTACATCAGGCATGGCGACAAAATCGAAGCATCTTGCAAGGCGAACTTCGAGCAAGAAGCCACCCGCCGCTATGTCAATGGCGCGTTGATGCCGCATATCCTGGGGCATGTCGGCTACCCAGAAGCCGAGCAAATCCCAGAGCTGGAAGCGCAGGGCTATAACGCTGGGTCGATAATTGGCAAAGCAGGCATCGAAGCGAGCTGGAACAGCACCCTGGCTGGGCGTCCCGGCGGCAAGCTATCGCTGCTATCGCCAAGCGGGGCGCGCTTGCGCCTGCTGAGCGAAGTCGGCTCGCATGCGCCGGAAAGCCTTTGGCTGACGATCGACTCCAAACTGCAAGAATATATCGCGCGGGCGCTTGACGAAGCCTATCGCAGGCATGCCTGGGGCAGAATCTCCTATGGGGCATCGGTCGTCGTGATGGACGTCAACAATGGCGAAATTTTGGCCATGCTTAGCTACCCTTCCTACGAAGGCAATGCTTTGAACCCTTTCCCCGTTATCGGGCGCGCGACAGCGAACAAGGTGCTGGAATCGCTGGCGCGCGACGAGCGCAGACCGCAAATCAACCGCCCCACGCAGGGATTGTATCCCACGGGCTCGGTCATGAAGGGCTTGAGCGCAATCGCCGCGCTGGAAAGCGGCGTCTACGACGAAACATCACGCTATTATTGCACTGGCACTTGGACGCATGGCTTGGACACGCGCTATGATTGGCTGCCCGGCGGGCATGGCAGCGTTACCACGCAGACCAGCCTCACCCACAGCTGCAACCCCTTCTACTATGAAATTGGATTCCGCCTCAATGCGGAAGACCCGCATTTGCTGCCCAAATTCGCGGCAAAGTTCGGCTTGGGACAGCGCACGGGCATCAATGCGATTCCGGAAACGAGCGGCAGCATCCCCTCACCCGACAATGTCTTGCAGACCACCGGCTTGCCGTGGTCCTACGCCTTTGCTGTCAACTTATCAATCGGCCAGGGCGAGGTGCAGATTACCCCCTTGCAGATGGTGCGCATGTACGCGGCCATCGCCAACGGCGGCTACCTCTTGCGCCCGCAATTGGCGCGCGAACGGGGCATCCTCGACCAGCGCACAGCGCTTGCCAAGCGCGAGGTCATGCGCGACACTCGCGTCGCGCCGGATAACCTGGCTTTGGTGCAAGCCGGTTTATGCGGCGTCGTCAACAGCTATGGCGGGACGGCAGCGCATCAGTTTCTGAATTCGCCCTTGCTGGAAGTGGGCGTCTGCGGGAAAACCGGCACGGCGCAGGATGCCGGCGACGACGAGCTGCCGCACAGTTGGTTCATCGCCTATGCGCCAGCCAAAGATCCGCAAATCGCTATCGTTACCATGGTGGAGAACGCTGGGGAAGGCTCGGCAGTTGCCGCGCCGCTCACGCGGGACATTTTGGAATTCTATTTTTTTGGAGCCTTCTAAAAGTCAAATGCCAGCGCGTCTACAATGAACTTTCGTTTTGCTGCGCCAACATAGAAATATATCTCCAGCAATTCTTCGTAAGTAGTTGGGCCGCCGACGATATTCCAAAACTCTGCCCCGATAAGTACAGCATCGTTAAAGGGCGTGTAGTTTCTTGCCATCGACCAGTTATACTCTTTTCTGGATTGCCCGTAAGGATTGTAAGCCATCGCAAAATAGCTCATTACATTTGGACGCGGCTTATTGCGCAGCGCATGAGTTTGCAGTATACGATGTGTCATTCGCAAACACTGATCTTTGTTCGGTTTCGGTGATTTCATCTCAAAGAAGTACTCGACGCCATCTTCGGCAAGGATATACAGATCAGCAATTATCCTGCGGGGCTCAAAATCACCGTTGATGTTGGCATGAAGAACAGATTCAACCATAGCATCCAAATGAGGACCCTGAGTTTCGCTGTTTTTTGAATATTCATATTTGGCGACCTGTCGCTCAATCTCGGCAAGCGCACCAGAACTAAGGTCGCCATAGATTTCGTACCCTCGTTGCGCATTTTCGTGGTGGTCTAAGGAAATCAAACGAGCACATTCTTCGAGACTCGTTCCCAAACCGGTAACAACTCCGCGCTGAAAGGCGCTTATCCGTAACACTTCACTGGGAAGAATTGCGGCGTAAAATGGTTTTAGTGCGCCTCCCTTATCCGATTTAGTGAAATAATGTTGCGGACTTTGCATTTTCTCTACAGTTCGGTTCCGATATTTCTCTACATAGTTTTCAAGAAAAACTTCAAGTGACGCAGTGATTCGTGAACGAGTAAGATCCGTGATAGCTGACAACGCTATATTTCCTTCAGATGAAAAATTGTCTCAGAATATGCCGACCGATCAAATTCGGATCTTCTGAGTACTGGGCGTTCAAATCGATTCACGATCCTCATCTTTGACAATTTGGCAATTTCGCCATAAAGATTGAATTTGTCGTTAGCTACAAGAAAGACATTGTAATCTTTTTGCAAAAATTTCTTGCAATGCAATAGCACTCTAGCAATCCCCGAGACATAAGATGCCCTCGCATCCTTTCCCTTGCCCATAAACAAAGGTCCGATTTCAGCGTTATCTTTTCTTTGAATTCCTATCACTTCGTATGCATAGGCATGCTGTTCATGGTAATCAATCATTCCAACATAAGGGGGACTAGAAAAGATCCCTGCGATACCCTTGTTTCTCACTAGACTAGCGAGTTTCGGATGTCGAATATCTAGCAACTTATTCATAGGAATTGATCTTGAATCGCCTGATAAAGCCACTTGAAAAGTATTTGTTCTAAGTTTGTCAAATTGAACAAGTCTCCGAACCGCGTCATCGGAATAACGCTTCCACCATTCGGTCAGCGTAAACAAGGGCTTACAAATTTTCATGTGTTTACGGCAATAATATGTGGAAACCATAGGTTTCTTTAATGTGACGAGATCTAAATGGGTGGTCGCTCTTACAGATCTGATTGTGCGTGAAAAGATAACCCAGATCGTATTTTGGATTTCGATATTTTCAATTTCTTTGATCTGGGATGCAATGAGATCAATTTCAGCGCGAATGCAGGGCAAATACCATTTGCCGAGAAAAGATGAGTTTTCAGTTTTTAAAGAAATCACGTACTTCCGAACAAGATCGTCATACAAAGTCTTGAATATACGTGATTTCTCCTCCCCATAAATCTTATGATCAACCTCTCTGTTTCTCACCCGCAATTTGAATTCGGGCGATGGAAAGTATTCAGCGTTAAATTGCGACAATTTTTCGGACAGCTCTTTATCAAAATCTCGAAACCCGTATTCCTCATAGAATGCCATCAATTTATTCGTAATGCATTTGAGGCGCTGTATCAGCTCAGTTAAATCGTGTCTTTGCACCTTTGTATTCGCGATAAGCGTGTTGAACTCCGAAACATCAATACCAATTGCATGCAATCCTAGCTCCGATGCCTGTACAAGCGTGGTACCACTGCCACAAAATGGGTCCAAAACTACGTCACCGGGCTCGAAAAAGACTTCATTTTTGAATTTATCAACATGGTCATCAAGAAAATATTCCACCAACTGTGGTATGAACTTACCTTTGTAAGGATGCAAGCGATGTACGTGCTTCGTTCGGTCCTTCTCGCTGACATTTTCAAAAGCTAGGGATTGGTTAATTTCGTGATGCAACTGCAACATAGCTTTTCGCTGACTTTCGATTTCAAAATCATAGTAGTCCAGCAGTTCTTGGCGATATACCATGACGCTACCATTTCGGATTATACTTCGTATTCTGCCGTAAGTTATCAAATATGAGATATTGGACTTAGTTACATCGCGTTTGTATTTCCGCGATGCCCAGCGACTCGCTTCCGCGATTGATAGCAAGTCATCCATGTGAGATTCCTGTCAAATCATTTTCAACAGTGAGCAAAATATCGGGGTGCTATATGTCTAATCCTACGCAGCTTCCTCAAAGCGCAGCGCCTCATCCCGCGACAGCCCGGCTCAGCGCGATGAGGCCAATTTCCACCAGCAAGATCAATAGCAGCCGTTTGCGCGTCCGCGCATGATCCAAACGTTGGGAGAAATAATTGAAGTAGCCGATTGTAAAGCCGACCAAGACCACGCCGCCGCCAATCAGCCACAGGTTGCGCGCGACTACGAACGCGTAACGTTGGCGCACCGCGCTGTCCATGCTATGGTAGATGAAGTAACCGACAGCCGTGAGCAGCAATTCCTGTATAGCAAAAAAACAGAAAAACAGCGCACCTGTCATCAGCAAGAGCAGCAGCAGATTTATCAGCTTCGCCAGCGCGCTGGCTGGCGGCAAGTCGGCTTTTGGCATCATAAGCCAATGATACACGATGCCCATGGCTCAAGCTACATGCGACTTACGGACGCGCGCGCCTGGGTGGCGCATTTCATTGTAAATGGCAAGAATATCGCAAGAACATCGCAAAATCATGGCAATCGCCATAAAGTCTACATGTTTAGCGTTGATTATGGTCATCCTTACCAGACTTGCCAGACTTGTCCGCTACTTTAGCAAATTCGCCAATTTTCACCCTAATTCGCCTGTCCCCTGCCCAGTTTATTAGCATAATATATGAATAAATTACGGTAATTGAACGGATTTCGGTCCCATAAGTCGCCCCTACCGTTTCTATTTTTTTCTTGTTTATACTTCTGTGTTGAAAAAAATATATTGATGCGATTGCCCTGCTTCGGCGCTGAACATGCTTGTAATGCCGCAGCCTTTTCGGTAGAATTGTGAAAAATTAAACAAGCGCTTGCGGCTGACCAAGCGAGACCCTTGCTGCGCCTTTTGCGGTTCGCGCGCAAGGCTTGTTATCCGCGATATTTAGCAAGCGCGGCAGCAGGCGATCCAAGGCGCGAATATCAGGTGGAAACCCGCTATGGCAAACAATTATGGAAACCGACCATCGATAAGCCCGACAGCAATTGTTGTTGCCGCGGTTTATCTGCTGGTTAGCGTCATCGGCATCAACTGGTTTACCACATTCATCCCCGGCATTTTCCCCCCGCAAGCCTCCGCTGAATCCAAGAGCGTGGACGAGCTTTTCTTCATCTTGATGATTGTTGGCGGCATCGTCTTCTTCTTGATACAAGGCATGCTGCTGATTTCGGTGATCGCCTTCCGCGCGCGCAGGGGCGATACCAGCGATGGGCCGACCCATCATGGCAACATGACCTTGGAAATCGTCTGGACGATTATTCCCGCGCTGGTGGTGGTTTTCCTGGCGGTCATCAGCTTTAATGTTTGGAATCAGAATTCCACGCCCAAAGCCAATGTGAACATGGTCAACGGCGCTTCCATCCCGATAAATGTCATAGGTGCGCGCTATGCCTGGACACATACCTATGAAACCGACCGCCTTACGCCGGATGGCGATCCTATCGTCATCAATAGCGGTGCCAATTTACACACTTACATTGGCCAGAATGTCGATCTGATTTTGCAGACGCAAGATGTCATTCACTCTTATTGGGTGCCAGCCATGCGCGTCAAGCAAGATTTGCTGCCGGGCGACCCGACCCAGGGCGGTCGACCTACCGAACTGCGCTTCACGCCTATTCGCATAGAAGGCGTCGAGTACCCGGTCGAGTATCCGATTGTCTGCGCCGAACTCTGTGGCGATGGTCATGGACGCATGCGCGGCGCGGTGATTGTCTATGAAGACGAGGCGCAATACCTGGAACAATTTTACGAGCCAGCCATATACGCGATTCTCAATCCGCCGGCTGACCCCGTGCTGCGTGGCGAAGTGGAAATCCAGAACTATATCTGCAACAGTTGCCATATCTTGGGCAGCCTGGGCTGGACGGGCACAACCGGTCCGCCGCTGGATGGCATTGCCGACCGCGCCGGCGAGCGCGTACCGGGGCAATCGGCGGAAGAGTACATCGCCAACTCTATCTGGGATTCCGCCGCCTTCCGGGTGCCGGGCTATGACCAGCAGATGGCTGCGTTTGGACCCGCGGTTGTCGACGCCGCCAATGTCATGACACCCGAACAACTCTATGCCATCGTGGCATACCTGTGCACACAGGGCGAACAATCCGACTGTGATATGGAAAACAGCGTTACCTCCATCCCCGACGCCATCATGACCGTCTTCGCGATGAACGTGGACATCACCTTTGGCATGAGCGATGACGCTGAATCTGAGGAAGCAACTGACGAAGCGACTGACGAAGCGACTGACGAAGCATCTGAAGAAGAAATGACCGAGACGTCGAGTACCGGCGCTGCCGAAGAATCGGCGCAGTCCGATACATAGAGCAAATCCGCCCCGCGCCGCCGCGCGGGCGACTGCGGAATACGCATTGAAGCATCTTATTTGCCGCTGTGGGAATAATAAGTAAAGAGGCGAGACAATGGCGACAATTGCCGTTCCCCTCGGGGGAGAACAATCAAGACCAGAGGCTGAAGCGATTCAGCGTCCCGCGCTAAGCGAATACCTGCGCTGGAGCGTCGACCACAAGATAATCGGCGTGCAATACGGCATCACTGCCCTGCTCTTCTTTATCGTCGGCGGCACGCTGGCGATGGGCATCCGGCTGGAGCTATGGACGCCCGAATTGGACCTGATGGTTTCGGGCGCGGCTTATAACAGCCTCTTCACCATGCACGGCACCATCATGATCTTCCTCTTCATCATTCCCATGTGGGCGGCTTATGGCAATTATGTCGTGCCACTGCAGCTTGGCGCAAAAGACATGGCATTCCCTTGGCTGAACGCCTTCGCATTCTGGCTGATACCACCAGCCGGCGTCGTCATGCTGCTGGGTTATTTTGTCAGCCCCGCCGAAGCCGGCTGGACCTCTTACCCGCCGCTGTCGACGCTATTCAGCGGCGATGGGCAAACGCTGTGGGCCCTGGGCGCGCACTTGCTGGGGCTGTCATCGATATTTGGCTCGATCAACTTCATCGTTACCATACTCAACATGCGCCCGCCCGAGATGACCATGTGGCGCATGCCGCTGCTCTGTTGGGCGGTGCTAGCGACGAGCATCATCGCTGTGATGGCGACGCCCTTCTTGGCTGGCGCGTTGACGCTGCTGCTGCTCGATCGCTTGGCTGGCACCACCTTTTTTGACGCTGCCGGCGGCGGCGACGTTTTGCTATGGCAGAACATATTCTGGTTTTACAGTCATCCGGCTGTATACATCATGGTCTTGCCGGGCATGGGCGTGCTGTCCGAGGTGCTGTCAATCCACAGTCGCAAGCCAGTATTTGGCTATCGCATGGTCGGGCTATCCAGCATGGCAATCGCCATCGTGGGTTTTACGGTTTGGGCGCATCACATGTTCACCAGCTTGCAGCCGGAATTGCGCATCCCCTTTATGATTACCACCATGATTATCGCCGTGCCGACCGGCATTAAGATGTTCAGTTGGCTGGGCACGATCTGGGGTGGCAAAATCCGCTTCACCAGCGCCATGCTCTTTGCGCTGGGTTTTATGTCCATGTTTGTCATCGGCGGCATCACCGGCGTGATGCTGGCGGCGCTGCCCTTTGATATTCACGTTCACGACACCTATTTTGTTGTCAGCCACTTTCACTTTGTGCTCTTCGGTGGCAGTGTCTTCGCCATCTACGCGGCGCTCTATCATTGGTTCCCCAAGGTCACGGGGCGCATGATGGACGAAAAGCTGGGCGTGATTCATTTTATCTTCACCTATTTTGGCTTCCTGTTCACCTTTTTCCCCATGCACATCGTGGGCATGTTGGGCATGCCGCGGCGCGTCGCCGTCTACGACCCGCTCTTCACCGACTATAACCGGCTGATTAGCTTTGCCGCCTTCGTCTTGGGCTTCTCGACCTTTATCGTATTCTACAACATCATTCGCAGCTACTATCATGGTCCGATCGCTGGTGCCAATCCCTGGCGCGCCTTAACCCTTGAATGGGCAACCAGCTCGCCGCCGCCGCCGACGAACTTCCATGAGGATCCAATACCTTATGAAGACCCTTATGGCTATGGTACCGAAGCGGCAACAGCGTATATTGAAGCGATTGACAAGGCATTTGACCGGCGCGGTCCAGCGCCATCCAGCGCCGATTAGGCGGGACAGGGTCAAGAACGGAGCTTGCGCCAATCGCGTAAGCCGAGTCTGGTGAGATGAGCATGACGACCACCATCGCGCGGGCGGAAAAACAGAAGCACAGCGACGAGCGCGCCGCTGCCATTCGTCTGAAAAACAATCGGCTTGGCATGAACATTTTCCAGGTCAGTTGGATTATGGCATTCGTCGCTTTAATCATCGTCAACTGGCAACTGCGCTTCAACTATTCGCAGTGGCCCCCCGCCGGCGTCGCGCCATTTGATCTCGTTCTGCCAAGCCTGGCCACCTTGGCTTTGCTCTGCAGTTCTATTGCAAGCGCCCAGGCGCATAGCGCGCTGCGGCGCGGCTTCTACACTGGCTTTACTGGCTTTCTGGGCAAGTGGCAGCTGGCGATTGGGCTGGGGCTGCTGTTCATGGCGATTATCGTCTATGAATTTCTGAATGTGTCCGCGGCTGCACTGGCGACGCAATATGGCGATACCTTCCGCTTGATGACAGGATTTCACTTTGTTCATTCTTTGGCAATCCTAGCGGTTATGTGTCGCGTTTACCAAGGCGTCAAAAACGGCAAATATGGTAACGATGAACAGGATACCTGGGCAGTAGAAGGCACGGCGAAATTGTGGTATTTCGTAACCTTCGCCTGGTTGCTCTTTTACGCGGTGATTTATTGGATCCGCTAAAATTGCGGCTGGAACAAACGGTTAGTTGATGAATTTGTAGCTGGAAGCATCGGTATTGGGGAGTAGCATTTCATGGATAAACCCGGGCTCGCGCGCGCCATACCCTACATGATTGCGGCATTTGTCTTGTCGCTGGCGATTGTTTATGGCATTCGCGTATTGCAAGACATGGATCCAATCTGGATGAATGCCGATAGCAGCGAAGGCGCGCAAGTCGGGCTGGTCTTGGCGGCATTCGCATCCATGTTCGCCTTCATGTGGGGTGTTGGCGCATTTGACCCCAAGATGAGCGAACATGGCGACCATGCCAACGAAGAAGACACAGCAGCGCCGGAAAGCGAATTCGCCTTGAAAACCGGCGGCGCGGTCTTCCGGCTGGGCAAATGGCTCTGGGACCTGGCATGGCGGATTATCAACGACAGCCCCAAGCCCACGCAATTCCCCTATCTGAACTTGGGACCGCTCTTGATTCGCTGGCTAATCAATGTCCTTTGGTTCTTCATCTGGCTGGCGATATTTGGCGGCTGGCGCTTCTTCTTGGGCACGATTGCCGGCCTACCCGGCACACTGGGCGCGATATTGATGAGCCTGTCCTGCTTGTGGCAGACTATCGTCTTTTATGCCGGTCAACTTTTCTTTGTGCTAACGATTTCGCTGATTAGCACCATCCTATTGTTCGCATTCGCGCTGTTCCCGCATGGCTTGCGCTTGCAGACAGCCACGGAAGCCAACGCTGACGCGGCCGCCAACGGCTATGGCGACTTCGTAATTCCCATACAGGACCTACTGGGTTTGCTCTTGCCGCCCGATAACTTCTCCAACCAGACCATCGCTGGCACGAGCCAGTTCACCGTTCTGCTCGGTTTCATTTTCATCATATTCATCTCGCTGGCGCTGGCGGCTGGCGGCATCGCGGTATTCTTCTATTTGGCGCATCGCGGCGTCAAGCAGGTCCAAGAGATTGAACCGACAGATGGCGACCGCACGCAAATCCTGCCCGTGCGCGAAGTGGGCAAGATCGCCGGCGGCGTCGCGGGCGTGATTCGCGCGATTCCGCGCGCCATCGGCTACGAAAAATAAGGTGAGTGACAGAGCATGGCAGAAATAAGTGCTAATCAACTGAGCGCTGCCGCCCATGATGATCACGGACACATGAGCGCCGAAGAACATAACGAGAACATGAAGCTCGGCATGTGGCTATACCTGGCTTCCGAAATCGTCATTTTCTCGATGATGATTGTGGGCTATGTGCTATTCCGCATCAACGAGCCCGATGTCGTCGAACAGGCGCATTCGCAGCTCGGCGTCGGCTTGGTCACAGCCAACACTTTTGTCTTGCTAGCCAGCAGCTTTTTCATGGTGATGGGTTTGCGGGCTATGCAGCAGGGCAATCGCCAGGGCATGCTGCGCTGGATTGGCGCGACCGCGCTGGGCGGCGCGGTTTTCCTAGCCGGGCAATACATCGAATACAGCGAATTGGCGCACCTGGGCATCACACTGGGCTACGACATCGAGTCGCAGTGGCAGACCTTTGGCATGCGCTTTTACGCCCCGACCTTCTTCCACGGCGCGCACGTGCTGGTCGGCGTGATTTGGGCGCTGGAAGTCATGCGGCGCGGCGCAAAAGGGCGTTACGATAATAACCCGATTGGCATCGAGATGTTCGGCTTATATTGGCACTTTGTCGATGTGGTCTGGATCATGCTCTTTACCTTGATTTATCTAGTATGACAAACCGCCTCCAGCGCATAGGGCTGGTTTAGGAGCGTTAGACATGGCTGAAGCCAGGCAAGAAATGACCCACGACACTCATGGGCATCATAGCAATACGGTAACGCTGCTCGGGCGCGACATCACCGTAGAAGGCGGCATATACACAGTCGTCTTTGGCGGCTTGGCAATCTTGACTGTCATCGAAGTTGTCAGCGCCGAGCTGCTAAAAGGTTTGATACACGACACGCCCAGCGCGGCAGCCGCGCTGACCGCAATCAAAGCGATTCTGCTGCTGGCAATCGCGGTTGTCAAGTCATGCCTAGTTATCTGGTTTTACATGCACCTGAAAGACGAAAAACGCATCCTGGCTGTTGTGCTGCTGTTGCCCCTGCTTATCGCGGCACTGTCGGTGATGTTTGTCTTGGCAGTCCCGCCGACCGGGTATTCAATCTAAAATCTAAAGCTCACAGCCCCGTAGCCTCGTCTTCCATGACGCTTCCCGCGCGCCTGTGCTATTATATTTTCTGGGGCAGGCGCAATTTAGGCGAAGTGTGGCGCGCAGGCGACGACGGTCAATTGCGCCGCGATTCCTTGGGCGAGGCGAAGTTTAAGCGACAAGGATATTTTGCTCGGCTGTGAACTGGAAAACAGCTTGCTGTTTCCTCGCATGCAAGACTGCCCTACAGTCTTGGCATCGCAATTGTCGCATAACATAAGGAGCAAACCATGCCGGTTGAAATCACGCTGCGTGGCAGCATGCGCAGCACAATCAAAGTACGACATCACGAATGGCATATTGACGAACCCGTTGCAGATGGCGGTAGCGATACCGCGCCGACGCCTGGGGAAATGATGCTGGGCGCGCTTGGCTCTTGCATGGCAATCACTTGTAAAATGTATGCCGAGCGCAAGGGCTGGGACTTACAAGCTGTTGATGTCCAAGTTGATTACGAGCGATTCAGAGGCTCGGACTACCCTGCGCATGAGGGAGCGGAGCTCTATGTACACGAAGTGCGTAAGGCTTTGACATTCCACGGCGACCTGGACGACAAGCAGCGGAAGCGCCTCTATGATATCGCCGGCAAATGCCCCATTCATCGGCTGCTTGGCAGCCCCACCTATTTCGTCGATATGGCGCTGGAAGCGGGCTAGACGCTGTGCTTGCGCCTGGGCTTCTCTTTGACCAAGCATGATGAATAATTTGCCGGCGCGCTCGGTTGACGATAAAGAGTGGGACGCCTGATGCACTCCAACCCCAAGAACCTTCTCGAAAGTTACGAGCTATTCCCCAAAAAGAGCCTGGGGCAAAACTTCATGCACGACCCACAGGCTTTGGACAAGATTATCAATTCCGCCGACTTGAGATCCGCCGACGCGGTGGTGGAAGTCGGCGCGGGCACCGGCTCGCTCACGGCGAAATTGGCGGAACGCTGCCGCGAGGTCTTCGCGATTGAAGTTGACCAAAGGCTGCAAAGTCTATTGGAAAACCGCTTCGACGATGTCGCGAATGTCTATCTTGTTTTTGAGGACGTGCTGAAGACCGACATTAACACCTTGCTGGGCAATCAGGATTATATCGTGGTCGCCAATGTGCCTTATTATATCAGCAGCGCCATCCTCTGGCACTTCCTCGAAGCCGATTTGCCGCCGCGACGCATGGTCTTGACCATGCAGTACGAGGTGGCGGAGCGAATCGTAGCCGGCGATGGCATAATGAACTTGCTTGCGGTCGCGCTGCAGTATTATGGCAAGCCGCGCATCGTCAGCAAATTGAGCCCAGCCGTCTTTTGGCCCCGCCCCAAGATCCACAGCGCTATCCTGCGCATCGAAACGCACCAGAGCGCCCCCGTCGCCGTGCCATCCACCGAAGCCTTTTTCCGCGTGGCGAAAGCCGGCTTCAGCATGAAGCGCAAACAATTGAAGAACGCGCTGGCGCGTGGGCTTGGCATGAAGTCGGCGCGGACAAGTGAATTGCTGCGCGCGGCTGATATCAATCCGCAGCGCCGCGCCGAGACGCTGACCCTGCCAGAATGGGCGCGCTTGACCCGAGCCATTCATCAAAGCGAGGCTGGTTCTGACAAGGATTTAACGTTGCCGTAGGAATTCGGCAAGAATCAGCGTCCATAGTGTAAGCTGAAATCAACAGACGGAAGGACAAAAATAATGGGCAAGCAAGTAGCGACCTTGGGCGGCGGCTGCTTCTGGTGTGTGGAAGCTGTCTACAATCAAATGACGGGCGTTGAATCTGCGGTATCTGGTTACATGGGCGGTCATGTGCAAAACCCAAGTTACCAGCAAGTCTGCTCCAAGTCCACGGGCCACGCCGAAGTTGTCAATGTTACCTTTGATGACGCGATGCTTAGTTTTCAAGACCTACTGAACATCTTTTTCACTATCCACGATCCGACTACGCTTAACCGACAAGGCAATGATCGCGGACCGCAATATCGCTCTGGCATCTGGTATCACACAGAAGCGCAGCGCCAAATCGCTGAAGATACGATTAAGCGCCTGGAAGCGGAGGGGCTGTATGCAAATCCATTTGTGACCGAGGTTAGCCCAGCAAGCAAATTCTGGCTAGCAGAAAGCTATCACCAGAATTACTTCGTCAACAACCCCAGGCAGGCATATTGCGCCTATGTCATCGCGCCAAAAGTCGCAAAGTTCCGCAAGCAATACTTTGAACGGCTCAAAGCCTAATGGCTTGGCAAGCTAGCAATCAAAAAGAAGAGTCGCAGGACATTGTTGAAATACTCGATTTCCCCCCACCCCAAACCCCTCCCCCATAAAGAGGGAGGGGCTTTAACAGCTCATTACGGGTCAGAAAGCTCCCCTTCCCTCATTTTGGGGGTAAGGGGCCGGGGGATGGGGGTGTTTTTCAACAGAGTCCGCGGGCTCGCCCTATTGATTGTACCCCTACTGTGTGCGGCCGACTAAAGCGCAGGTTCGATGCGCACGCCAGGTCCCATCGTAGACGTTAAGACGACGCGGCGCACATAAGAACCTTTTTGTGAATCTGGCTTGGCGTTCCGTACCGTATCAACCACAGCTTGCAGGTTCTCTTGCAGCTGTTCATGCGAGAAGCTGGCTTTGCCAACAGGCACGTGAAGATTGCCCGTTTTGTCATTGCGGAACTCGACCCGCCCAGCCTGTAGCTCCTTGATAACACGCGGCACATCGCTGGCTGGCACGACTGTTCCAGCTTTGGGGTTGGGCATCAGACCGCGCGGACCCAATATACGTGCGATTGGACCGACCTTGCGCATCATCGGCGGCGTGGCGATTGTGGCGTCAAATTCTAGCCAGCCGTTGCGGATATTGTTTATCACTTCATCCGTTCCAATGGTATCCGCGCCAGCCGCCAGCGTCGCCTCTGCCTCGCTCTCATCGACGAAAGCCAAGATTCGAACGACCTTGCCGGTGCCATGTGGCAGCATCACCGTCGTGCGCACTTGCTGATCGCTATGGCGCGGGTCAATGCCCAGGCGAAAATGGATTTCGATTGTCTCGTCAAATTTGGAAGTGGCGTTGCTCTTGACGATGCGCAATGCCTCATCCAACGGGTAGTTAATCTGGCGATCAAATGCCGCCATCGCAGATTTATATCGCTTGCCCATGACTTTTCGCTCCTCGTGGTTAGCGGGCGACAGCCCTCCCACAAATTCAAATGTGAATCGCAAACTTGACGTTCGGACGTTAACCGGCGCATTTCGCGCCGCTGCCGCGCTTATTCGGCGACTTTGACACCCATTTGGCGCGCGGTGCCCTCGACCTGGCGCATGGCACCTTCGATATCGATGGCGTTCATATCAGACATCTTGACCTGCGCGATTTCGCGCACTTGGTCGCGCTTCAAAACCGCGACAGTCTCGATAGCGGGGTTGGAAGCCGCCTTTTCCAAGCCAGCCGCTTTCTTGATTAAGTATGAGGTGGGCGGGCTCTTCAGTGCAAACTTGAAAGACCCATCCGCAAAGATTGTGATTTCCGCCGGCACAATATCGCCCATGCGGTTGGATGTGCGCCCATTGTATTCCTTGCAGAACAGCGCCAAGTTGATGCCGTGCTGCGCCAGCGCCGGCCCAATTGGCGGGGCGGGATTGGCTTTGCCCGCGGGAATTTGCAGCTTAACGATTGCTTTGACTTTTTTTGCCATGTTCCTACACTCCGTAATTCCCTGCCTCAAGCATTCTCTTCATCATAAAGAGAAGAGGCGGAGATTGTTAGTCCCTGCCACACAAACAAGCGCCTAAGGGACATCCTTACATACGTTCCACTTCCATAAAGCTGAGCACAACAGCGGTTTCGCGGCCGAAGAAATCGACCATGACACGCACTTTCTCGCGGCCCGAATCGATCGAGGCCACGGTGCCGGGGAAATCGTTGAAGGGACCGCCAACGATGCGCACACGCTCGCCGATTTTGAAATCGACTTTGACCACCATTTCTTCGGAATCCATGCGATCCATGATGCGCTTGACCTCTTCGTCGCGCAGCGGCGTCGGCTGATTCTCTCCGCCGACAAAGCCAACCACGCCGGGCGTATTGCGCACCGTGTACCAGGCATCCTTGTCCAGCTCTTCTTCGTCCTTATTCCAGCGCATCTGCACCATGACATAACCGGGGAAAACGCGCTTTTCCACAGTACGGCGCTTGCCGTCTTTGACTTCGATTTCATCTTCTGTGGGTATCAGCACATCATAGATTTGATCTTGCATGCCCATGCTGTCAATGCGCTGCCGCAAGGCGTGTTCGACCTTTTTTTCGTAGCCGGAATAACAGTGGATGAAAAACCAACTTCGTCTGGAATCATCCGCGCCGCTGCCATCGTCAAGAACGATATTCAAGCCGTCGCCGGCTTCCCCGGGCGCATCATCCATAATAACTGGATTCGGGTCATAATCGGTAGGCATGTTTGTTGATCGTTCGCTCATAATTCTCTTCTTCGATTAGCCTGCTCGCCCATGGCAAGGAATAAATTGCAGCAAAGGCATAGAACGATGGGATTGCCGTCTGCGACCTGCGCGCGATGCCGCCCTAAGCCGCGTAGCGAGCGGGTATGAACGGCGGCTTGCCTAAATCGAGCCGCGTCGGATCATTAACATGGCAAAAGCCACCATTGCCACAATCACCGCCAAGAGCATCCAGTCATTGCCAGGGTTGAGCCCAATGCGCATGAACTCGGACCATATAACCGCCAAAACGCCTAAGAATATGGCGGAGGCAATCGTCACGTTGATGCACAGAATCGTTAGGCGACGCGTATCTTCGCGGCTGGGCCAAGCTACTTTATTCAACTCCGAGCGGACATCGGCAAAATAATCAAGCGCCTGGAAGAGCGGGCGCGTCAAAGCATTGCCCTGTGGCTCTGGCTTACCCTTCTTGATCTTGCGCGAGCGGCGGCCCGGCGTCGCCGTGCCCTTGCGTTCGGTAATCGCGCTTTGTTTGTTGTCCGCGGTTTCTTCCGCTGCCATGGTTTCGGCTCCTCGCAAGTATTTGCGGCGATTGCTGATGAATAAACACCGCCGCTGCGGGCGGTGTTTATGGATTTCGTCAGGGGCAGAAAGACTCGAACTCTCGACCTACGGTTTTGGAGACCGTCGCTCTACCAACTGAGCTATACCCCTATGATTTGCATTCTAATCCCGACAGGACCGCAGTATACATGATTAGGCGGTCCAAAGCTATTTGCTTTCCCGATAGATGACATGCCGGCGCAGATAGGGATCGTACTTGCGCAATTCCAGCCGCCCCTGCGTATTGCGGCGGCTCTTTTCGGTGATATAGATGTGACCGCTTTCGGTGCTGCGCATCTTCACGACTATGCGCTGTCCCTTTTTCGCCATGTCATCTCCTGTTTTATACTCGCCTGTGGCTTGTTCGCTCCCACTTTCAAGAGCCTCCGATGAGATTTGAACTCATGACCTCGCCCTTACCAAGGGAGCGCTCTACCCCTGAGCTACGGAGGCGCAAAGCCGCGCCAGCGATGTTTGCTTCGCCGATACGAATGACGCAATTTGCGTTGATAGTGGGCCGGACTGGATTCGAACCAGTGTAGGCTCGCGCCAGCGGGTTTACAGCCCGCCCCCTTTAGCCACTCGGGCACCGACCCCCAACGATTTGCTTGTTAAAGCAGAGCCACCACTGGGACTCGAACCCAGAACAACCTGTTTACAAAACAGGTGCTCTGCCAATTGAGCTATGGTGGCGAAGCGAGTGCAGTATAGCATAGCGACAGAGCATGCTCAAGGATATTCCCCGAGAGCGGCAGCGCGATTATTCTACGACAGCGCCCTGGCTATGTCAAGTGCGCTTGCGGCGCAATCGGGGCGGCAATCGCATCAGATTTTTCTTAGCGCGAAGCCGCAAAGACCAGATACGCTAATCATCAAAAATCTACATCTTTGTGCATTGTAGTCATTGTAATCATTGTGGTGGTAAATGTTTCGCGGCACAGAGCAGCGCAACACGATTCATTCGGCGGGCTCGGGGCGCAGGAAGTCCTCAGCCAAGTATGCGGGTTTGGGATAGTTGTAGAAGCCGCGGCCGCTCTTGACGCCCAGTTCGCCACGTTCAATTTTTTCTGTCAGCAGCGGACGCGGCATATCGTCGGCATCGCCACTTTCTTGCGCGTAGCGCATTTCAATATCGTGGATGACGTCCAAGCCGATGCGGTCCATCTGCGCGAAGGGCGGCAGATGCTCGCGCCCGAATTTGATCATCCAGGCGCGGTCGATATCTTCCACCGAGGCGACGCCGCTATCAGCGACTTTCATCACCTCTTTTTTGATTGCCCGCCAGACGCGATTGAAAATGAAGCCAGTGCTTTCCCGCCTTATCCGCAGCGGCAAGAGGCCAATACGGCGCGCGAATAGGTCCAGCGCCGCTAAGACTTCGCCGCGCGTACAACTGCCAGCCCCGATTTCCACCATCGGGCTATGCCAAACCGGGTTGTAAAAGTGCAAATTCGCAACCAACTGGGGACGTTCGGTGGCGTCTTCCAATAGGCTGACGCGCATGGACGAACTGTTGCTGGCGATTATCGTGCCTGGGCGCGCCAAGCAGTCGATTTGCCTGAATACATTGCGCTTGAGTTCGAGCCGCTCCGGCACCGATTCAATCACCAGGTCGGCGGCGCGTAAGGCAGCGGGCAGGTCGGCCGCATAGCGCAAGTTGGCTGTGATTGCGCCGACCGAGCGCTCCGCTTCTATGCCAGAAGCGACCCATTCCGCGATGATTCGCTTGTGTTCCGCCTGCGCGTCGCCTAGTACAGATGCGTCGATGTCGTACAAACTGACAGGCATGGCATTGCGCGCGATTTGCAAAGCAATCTGCCGCCCCATCGCGCCCGCGCCCAGCACCGTCACAGCCTCAATTTTCTTCATGTCAGTTTCTTTAAGTTAGCGAGCGCTGGAGAATACAAAAAAGCGACTCAGCGCAAGCCATGGTGTACATGGAACGCGCTGAGCCACCTGTCAAGTTACTATGTTAGGCGCGTAATATGTGGCGGCAATGCCCTACCGGCACCGCCGCCGCTTTTCCGCGCTAGGCTTGCTGGTCGCTGCTTGGAGCTTAACGGCGGCCAGGGCGGCGTCCACGCCGACCATCAACCACAAGCATTTCCGAAACGCTATACAGCGATTCATAGGAATAGGATTGCATCTGCGCGGCGCGCGCGCTGGCTGCGACGACCGTGCCGCAAGCCAAATTGGCGTCATGCAAGCATTCCAGCACATCTCTGCCCGGCGCTGTCGTCGTCAAGACGACCTGCGTCCGCTCGGCATAATTGCTATACTGCTCGACTTCGTGCAGCGCCTCTTGCCCGTCATAGAACATCATGCCGCTATCGCCGACGGCGAACATACGCACCTTCGAAGCCGCGAAAGTCTCGCGGTAAGCATGCAGCATCTTCCGCTCGGTGGTTACGACTACGCTCCATTGCGGCTGATTGCGCAGTTCTTCCAGCTCGGTTTGAGCCGCGCGCAAAGCCTCGTCAGTCATCACAAGCTGCTCATTGCGTTGGGCGAGCGCTTGCAAGGTATAGCCCCAACGCTGCTTCAATTGATCCTTGGCATGGTTCAGCACTACAATCTGGTTGCCGGCGGCTTCAAGCTGCTGCTGGCTCAACTCCAGCTTGCGCCCCATCCTGTCGACTTCCGCGCCAGCCCGGGCTAGCGCATTGGTGGCGGTTGTCAATTGCGTGCGCGAGTTGTCGAGGGCGTTGCGCGTTTTGCCCAGCTCGTATTGACTTGCAGCCAAATCTTCATGCACAGCGGATAGCTCTGCCATGAGGTTCTTGACACCGCCGACCACCATCACGGCAATGATGGCGCAGGCGATCAGCAAGCCAAGCAATCGCGACCAGAAAGCCGACCTCTTCTTCGGAAAATCGTTGCCTTTCATACTGACCTCCTTATGAACGAACTTTATGAACGGTGAGAATTTCCTAGAGTCTACCAGATATTTTGGTAGATGCCAAATTATTGTATCTCATTTGGCGCGATAATGCCGTCGGTCCTGCCCTTGCGGATTGCCAGCTTGACCTCGCCAATCGCTCTGGTTACTTCAATATCGCGCGGGCAGGCGGGCGTACAGTTAAATATCGTGCGGCAGCGCCAAACGCCGTTCGGGTCGCCGAGCGCGTCCAGGCGCGCTTTGTCCGCTTGATCGCGGGTATCAAATACGAAGCGGTGCGCCTGCACAATCGCAGCTGGGCCGACATATTGGTCATTCGCCCAGAAGCTGGGGCAAGCGGTAGTACAGCAAGCGCAAAGAATGCACTTGGTGGAATCGTCAAATAACTCGCGGTCCGCTTGTGTTTGCAGCCGTTCGCGCCCGTCCTGCGGGGCTGGATTGTCATTGACAAAGAAAGGCATGACGCGCTTGTAATGATCGAAAAAGGGTTCCATATCAACTATCAGGTCTTTGATGACGGGCAAGCCCAAAATCGGCTCGATTTGCACCCGTTCCCCGACATCTTGTATGAGCATTTTGCAAGCCAGGCGATTCGCGCCATTGATGCGCATGGCATCGGAGCCGCAGACGCCGTGGGCGCAGGAGCGCCGCAGCGACAGCGTACCATCCTGTTCCCATTTGATGCGATGCAGCATCTCTAGAACGCGATCGGTGGGATCAACATCCGGCAAGACAAACTCTTGCCAATATGGCTTTTCTTTGCCCGCTGCCTCGGGGTTCTGTCGCCTGATTCGGAAAGTCACGTCCATTCGTTCACGTCCAGTCTAAATGCGGATAAACATAACAAGCGCCAAGATATAGATTGATACGGCAACGCAAGCTGAAAATATAATGCGCTCTTCTTTTGACAAGAATTTGGTTAAATATAGAATTTTCACGGCTTCCACAAGCAGCGCTCCCCCTACCCTGATGAGAACACGAAGTATTTTCAACAATAATAATAGCAGTTTAAAATAGTAGATTTTCAATAGCAAACCCATGATCTCAATTTCATTAATGATGCTCTTCATGAGTTTGTCTACTCCACATCCCCCAGCGCAAAGACCCGCCATGCAGAAGATTCGCACTTGCCCGCAACTTGCGGATTCTGCTGTCTCATCCTATTTCTAGCTTCCATCTGCCCGCTTCCATCAGAGATTGCGCCCACAGATTGTACCCTAGCGCCGGCATAGAAATCACTGCGAGCCGTTGCCGTTCAATAAACACGCGGCCGCGGACGGAATTTCTGTTTATCTTCGGGAACGCCTTGGGCGATTTCCTCTTCCCACAATGACAGGTCAACCGCTTTATCGAAGCTCAGCGCATAGCTCGGCTGCGCCAGCTTGCCATCATGGCGGATTAGCGAATGCGCCAGCCAGTTTTCATCATCGCGCTCTTTGAAGTCCTCGCGGCTGTGCGCGCCGCGGCTTTCTTCGCGCGCGATGGCGCTGCGCGCGGTCACATCCGCCAAGTCGAGCAATGCGCCCAATTCCCAGGCTTCCATCAAATCGGTATTAAAGACGCTGCCCTTGTCGTCAATCTGAACGTCGGTATAGAAGCGCTCGCGCAGTTCATCAAGGTCATCAATGCCTTGTTGCATTGTTGCGCGCGTGCGGAAGACGCCGATATTCTCCATCATGGTTGCTTGCATTTGGGCGCGCAATTCGCCTGGGCGCGACTTGCCATTTGAATTGCGGATGCGATCAAGTTCGGCGCGGATTTCGGCTTCGGGGCTCGGCGGCAGCGGCTGCCAGTCGGCTTGCTGGACAAATTCAGCCATGCTTATGCCGCCGCGCCGCCCAAAGACAACCAGGTCCACCAGCGAATTGGTGCCCAGCCGGTTGGCACCGTGCACACTCACGCATGCGGTCTCGCCGGCCGCGTACAAGCCCGGCATCACCGCGCCAGCGGCGTCGATGACCACCTCGGCATCGACATTGGTGGGGATGCCGCCCATAGCATAATGCGCCGTCGGCTGGACCGGCATCGGCTCTTTGACCGGATCGACACCCAAATAGGTGCGGCAGAAATCGAGGATATCGGGCAGCTTGCGCTCGACTGTGGCATTGTCGATAAAGTCGCTGCGGTCGCGCCCTTCTTCGGCAAAATATCGGTTGACAGTTTGCGGGCGAATATCCAGGTGCATATAACCACGGTTCTTGATGCTGCGGCCCGCGCGTGTCTCCAGGTAAATCGCGCGGCTGACGACATCGCGGCTGGCCAGGTCTTTTGCGCTGGGGGCATAGCGCTCCATGAAGCGTTCGCCCACGCTGTTAATCAACACGCCGCCTTCCCCGCGTACGCCCTCGGTAATCAAAATGCCCATACGGTAAATGCCAGTGGGATGGAACTGGAAGAATTCCATGTCTTCCAGCGGTACGCCACGACGCAGCGCGATGGCAGCGCCATCGCCGGTTAGCGCATGCGCATTGCTGGTAACGGACCAGCAGCGCCCCCAGCCACCCGTGGCGAAGAAACAGGCTTTGCCATGGAAAATGTGAAACTCGCCCGTGCCCAACTCGATGGCGATGACGCCAGCAACCGCGCCATCCACGACAATCATATCGACGACCTGAAACTCATCAAAAAAGTGGACTTCGTTTTTGATGCACTGCTGATAAAGCGTCTGCAAAATCATGTGCCCGGTGCGGTCGGCGGCGTGGCAGGCGCGGCGCACCAGTTCTTCGCCGAAGTTGCGCGTATGCCCGCCGAAGCGCCGCTGGCTGATGCGCTTGGCGGAGGTGCGGTCGAAGGGCAGCCCCATGTGCTCGAGTTCAATCACAGCATCGACGGCATTTTCCGCCAGAATCTTTGCCGCCGCCTGGTCGGTCAAGTAATCGCCGCCTTTGACAGTATCGTAAGTGTGATAGATGGGCTTGTCCTCGTCGAGATTGCCCAGCGCCGCGCCGATGCCGCCTTGCGCCGCGCCAGTATGGCTGCGCGTGGGGTATAGCTTGCTGACCACGGCGACATCCGCGCCGGCTTTGCTGGCATATAGCGCAGCCATCAAACCAGCGCCGCCTGCCCCTACGATAATCGCTTCGTGTTTATGAATCTGCATAAAGGCGCTACTCCTGCCGTCGGTTAAGCTCGCGCGCGGGCGGTCCTGCCTCTGCGCGCGCCGGTAAGTTCTTGCTGCTGCTTCATGCCGCCATCGGGACAAGCGGTTCGTTCTGGTTCATAATGGATCACAATGTATCATAACGATTCAGCACTTATAATCTCGAGCCGCAGGATTTTGTGGAGGGATAGGTATCCGCCTGGCATTGGTTGACTTCAATTTGGCGATGACCGGGCGCGATTTCCGACAAAGCCAGGGCCTCCATCTGGTAACATTCTTGCTCTACTTCAATCGGCGATATCCAATCCCAATAGGAATATCTACCGCTGTCAAACTGATGCAGATGACAGGCTTCGTGCACAAAGGTGGATATGAGCAGCGGCAGGTCATTGCGCGCGCGCTGGGCATGCTTGATACTTATTTTCACGACTCTGTCGCCAGAGTTCACCATGCCGACTATTTCCCCGCCGAAATGCGCATCTTGTTCGGGACCAAAATGTACGCCGACAATTTTATGTATCTTCGCGAAAATATAGTCAAACCATTTCGGCGAATTGCCTTGGAGAAATTCAAAAGCTCTGATTACCTGGGCGCGGAAGGATGCATCGCCTTCTATCACCGGCAAGTTTCTGCTGCCAGGCGCGGAAGCTGCCGAGCATAGATTGTTCTGGAAAGCCTGATACCCGCGATTCCAGTCTGTTTCGGAATGACATTGGCGGTCAATATAGCAGCAATTATCAATCTGAGCCTGATGCGCTGACTGCTGCGCCGATTGAAGAGCTGATTGAGGAGCTGGCTGCGCTGATTGACTTTGCGGCACCGGCTGAACAGCTACCGGGCATTCATTGTTTTGGTAAGCCCAATAACCGCTTGTCCATTCGGACTCCGTGTCGCATTGACGATCCACGAAACAGCAGTTGTTGATGTTTGCCTGCGGCTGTGCCGGAGCCGACAACGGCGGCGGGCTTGACGCGACGCGGGTCGTCTTCGCCATCCAGCCCAGCCCGACATCCAACCAGCACCATGCCTCGCCATGTTGTGATTGCCGCACCGCGAACGAATCGCCCGCCCCAGCCGTCGCCACAATGCGACTATTTGAGGATGCGCCGGCGCGGATGTTCATGTCGCCCGAAAGATATGCAGTCGCATTCGGGAAACAGTTGGCTTGCGCGATAATGGTAGATGGCGCGATTGTCAGCATAAACAGGCAAGCCATTCCAATCCACAAGAACCATGTTTGCGTGCGCCAAAGCGGGATTCGCATCTTCTAGATTCCCACATAATCGGAACGATTAGCTATTTCAATCCGAATTATTTGAATCCGAATTATCGAGCCACTCTGACAGCTCCGCCGGCACTTCTTCGCCGCGCAGCTCATAGATTTCCGCTGTCGCCGCCAGGGCTTCGTTCACAATATCTTTTTCGATCGGCAGGAACAAGGCTGCTGCGCCAACCGCCAGCAAGACCGCCGCGACCACCGTGCAAAGCGCTGTCGATACGCGCCGGGCGAAGGGATGGAAGCTGGTATAGTCCGTTAGAACATAGCGCAGACCATTGAAACCATGCAAGGTCACCAAAACCAACAGGAACAAATCATAGACGCGCCAGACAAACACGCCCCAAGCCGTGTAGGTCCAGCGGTGATAGACAAATTCGACCGCGGTCGGCGCAGCGCCGATGCTGCCGTTTTCTTGCAGGGTGCCCACCACTTGCTGCGCCGCCGTGATATCAAATACACCTTGCACGACGTGCATCATCGCCAGATGCCCAAAGACCAAGGGCAGGATCAACAAGCCGCTGATGCGCATGAATGCCCACCAGAAGCGCTCGATCGGGCTGGCTTCCGGATATTTGCCAGCCGCGCTCGAGCCGCCATCGCGAATCAAGCCATAAAGCGCTGCCAGCACAATCGCGGCCGCCAATACGCCGACGAACCCAGCGATAAAGGGCAACTGCTCGATGATGGAGAAAAGCACAACATCAAGCAGCTTGTCAGCGGCGATGGCTTGCTCGGTGAAGTAGAAATCCACCACATGCCCAGCCATGCCCAGGAATACCGGTGCCAGCACCAGCAAAGTCAGTATTAAGACCGCGACAGCCGCCTGCGACTGATAGCGCCACAGCTCGGGCTTGTAATCGAATAAGGCGATGCGGATGCCGTTAAATGCGTGATATACCACCGCGAAGACCAAGCCAAACTCGCCGATGGTGAATATCGGCGATTGATAAGCGGCTATCGCTTTAACATACAAGCTGGGATAGAACACTGCCCAGGAGGTATCAATCACATGCAGCGCCAGGAATAGCACGACGCCGACGCCGGTCAGGCGATGCAAGACCCAACTCCACTGCCCGATCGCGCCGCGGTAGCGGAGAGTCTCTCTGACAGTTAAAACTAGCGAAGTCAAGTGAGGTCCCTTCTTATCTACGCCGAAGGTCAAATAAATGAATACAGGCGAATGAATTGTCTCACAATCAAGCAGCGACAGCGCGTATTATAGCACGAGCGGCTAGACGCGCAAAGGCAAGCATCGTAACCTAATATTGACAGTCAACTAAAGGTTGCTTAATCTTTTCGGAGCGATTTCCCTAAGGAGAAGCTAGATATGGAAAATTTGAGCGCGTTAATCGAGGCTTTGCATGCTGGCAGTGTCTTCTTTGGCGCTGTGCTGGGTTTAATCATTGGCGCGGCTATCGCCTGGTTAGCCCGCCCCAATTTGCAAAAAGCGCTGGACGAACTCGGCGGGGAGTTAAAATCGTCTTTAGACAATGTATCATCAGAAACGTTGAAGAAGTCGACGGAAGAATTGTCGAAGTCCAACGAAAGCCTGCTCAATCGGCTGGAAGACAAATCAAAATTTCAAGCCGAGCAGCATACAACAGAGTTAGCAAGCAAGAAGGCGCTCATCGACCAGCAGCTGGAACAAATGTCGGACACGCTTAAGATCGTGCCAAGCGAGCTAGAGAAGAATCAAAGCAAAGTCAACGAAGTCTTGCAGCAGTCTACTGCGCAGCTCAAAGAATCCAACCAGAATTACTTGAATCAATTGGCGGAAAAAACGAAAGCGCAAACCAAAGAGCATATCCGTGAGCTTGAAGCCAAAAAGAAGCTCATCGACCAGCAGCTAGAACAAATGTCAAAGACGCTGCAAACCGTGCCAAAAGAGCTGGAAAACAACCAGAACAAAGTTGCCGAGGTCATCGACAAATCTGCCAAGAGCCTCAAAGAAAGCAATGAGAATTACTTGAATCAATTAACCGAAAAATCGGAAACGCAGACCAAAGAACACAGTAAGGAATTAGAGACCAAGAAAGAGTTGATTGACCAGCGGCTGACGGAAATGGACCTCAAGCTGGGCAAGGTTGAACGCCTGGTGCAAGATTTGCAAACAGACCGCAAGACGCAGTATAGCGCCCTCGACGAACAATTAAAAAGCCTGAGTTCCACAACGACGTCGCTGCAAAAAGCGCTGGCGGACAATCGCGCGCGTGGTCAATGGGGCGAGCGCATGGCGGAAGACATGCTGCAGTTTATGGGACTGATTGAGGGTGTGAACTACACAAAACAGACTGCAATCGAAGCCGGCACGCGGCCCGATTTCACTTTTCTGCTGTCAAATGACAAATCGCTGAATATGGATGCGAAATTCCCGCTGGATAATTACTTGCGCTATGTTGACGCGCAGACAGAAGCGGATAAAAAAGAATACAGCAAGAAGTTCTTGAGCGATGTCAATCAGCGCATAAGCGAAATCCAAAAGCGCGACTATATTGCCGCCGGCACCTTGGATTGCGTATTGATATTCATCCCCAACGAGCAAGTCTACCGCTTCATCCACGAACAAGACCAAAGCATCATCGACAGCGCTTTGCGCCAAAAAGTGATTCTCTGCTCCCCGCTAACGCTCTTCATTGTTCTGTCAGTCATCCGACAAGCGGCGCAGAACTTCAACATTGAACAGAAATCGCGTGAGATTGTGTCGGTGGTCGACGACATCCGCATCGAGTGGACAAGATACTGCGGTCAAATGGAGAAGCTGGAAAGAAGATTCAAAGGCATGAACGAAGATTTTCATGCTTTGACCGGGACTCGGGCTCGGCAGCTTGATAGGAAATTCGTGAAAATAGACGGACTGATTAAGAGCAACGAATTGCAAATGGAAGACAGCTTACCCGAGCAGGCACTGCTAGAAGAATCAAACTAATCGACACTTCCCAGCGCAGCTCGCTCGCGCATCAAATCCAGCAAGATTGCCGCAATCAATTCTGGGTTGTGGCGGATGGTATCTTGCTTCTGCCAAAGCGCGCGCTTGCCCGAGCCCGTATCCGCGACATCCGCCAAGACGGGCGCGACATTCATCGTTTTGATTTTGTGTACCTCGTCCGGGGTGGGCAGCAGCACGTTCACCTGCTCGCGCGCGTAAAGCTGCATCAGTTCCGCGCTCGGCTGCGTCGAATTGAGCACGACATAATCGAGGATGCCCAAGCCCAGATAGGAAACAACCTGCTGAACATGATCTGACAAGGAATAGTCATCGGTTTGCCCGGGCTGGGTAGTGGTATTGCAGACATAAACCTTTAATGCCGCAGAATCGCGAATCGCCTGGGCAATCTCTTTGAAAGCCAAACAGGCTATCACAGTGGTGAACAGGCTGCCGGGTCCAATGGTAATCAAATCGGCTGCAAGCAGCGCGTCAATACAAGGCGGATAGACCATCGCTTCGGTATTTTGCACGAAGATGCGCTTGATGGCTGCTTTGTCCAACTGGCGCACGTTGAACTCTTCTTCGACGATGGTCCCGTCCATCAACTCCGCGCAGATATGCGTATTCTCTTCCGTTACCGGGTAGATCGCAGCCTGCACATTGAGCACATCACTGATTTGCTGTATCGCCTTGACAAAACTGTCCGACATCTGCGTCAGCGCCGCGATGAAAAGGTTGCCAAATGCCATACCGTCCAGCTTAGGATCGCCAGGTGCCACAATCCGATGCTGCATGACGCGCGTAAGCAGCGCGCCATCATCGCCGCTGAGCGTGGCGAGCGCGTTGCGAATATCGCCTGGTGCCGGTATCTGAGCAAATTCGCGCACGATACCGGTACTGCGCCCGGTATCGGTTACAGCGATTATGCCGGCCAACTGCTTGGTGTGGCTTTTCAAACCCTGCATGACCTGGACCGCGCCGAGGCCGCCGCCGATGGAAACCACATTCATCCCGTTTATTGCCATTGCCACCTCGTGTCATCCGCGCTTAACTCGCCCTAGTATAACGCAAAACGCGCAAGGCTATGCGCGTCTCCGCTGGCAAGTTGGCGCAAGTTTGCTGTCGAAAAAAAGCCCTACAGGAGCAGGAGCGTTACGCAGAAGTTAAGCGCTTTTTCCCAGCGCCTTAATCCAAAGCACACAGCCGCTCGGCGGCAGCGTTTATGACCCAGCAATGACGCGCTAAGGCTGCGCCAGCGCCTCGCTACGCGCCTCATTGCAAGCATCCTTGCGCGCTTAGTCGTCCCTAGATATTTAGAGCATCCTTCCGATAACTGCACCTTCCAGCGAGCAAAGCGCTTTATAATGCAATCAGATTATGCCATGATACAGTGGCGTCGAATGAGCTGTGGAAAACCTTTGCCATGCCCCGCTCTCGCCTGGAAGTCGCGCTTTTCCTTTGCATTCTCGCTGGATATTTGATAGCCGGCGCGCTCTTCGCCGTCTATACGCCGCGCTGGCAAGCGCCTGACGAGCCAGCGCATTACAACTATATTCGGCAAGTGGCGGAAAATGGCTGCTGCCCGCGCATCGAGATGGGCGACTGGCAGAGCGACTATCTGCGACAATTAACCTCCGCCAAGTTCGCGCCGGAAACGCTTGAGCGCCTGCCTAGCATCCAATACGAAGATCATCATCCGCCGCTCTATTACTTGCTGGCAGCGCCCATCTTCAAGTTCAGCGCTGGCAGCTTGCTCGCGCTGCGCCTGTTTTCGGTCGCCTTGGGCGCAGTAACGGTGGCGCTCACTTACGCGATAGGCAAGCTAACGCTGCCCGGTCAGCCGCAAGTCGCCTTGGGCGCGATGGCGCTGGTGGCATTTTTGCCCCAGCACCTGGCGATGATGAGCGCGGTCAACAACGACGCCCTGGCTGAGGCGATTGTCGCTTTTGCCCTGCTGTGGCTAATCCGCTGCCTGCGAGGCGGCACCGTCCCGATATGGCAACTCGGGCTGATTGCGGGCTTGGCGATTCTGTGCAAGATCACGATTTATTTCTTGATTCCGCTGTGCCCCCTCGCGCTATGGCTGGCTTGGCGCGCGCAAGGCAAGCCAATCAGCGCCTTGACAGGACCGATTGCCGTTTTCTTGCTCGCCGCCTTGCTCATCGGCGGCGGCTGGTGGCTGCGCAATATCAGTGTCTACGGTTTCCCGGATTTTCTGGCGCTTGGGGCGCATGACGCTGTCGTGGCAGACCAACCGCGAACGAGCGATTATGTCGCCGAGCATGGCTGGGCGCGCTATGCCGGGCAACTCGTCAGCGTTACCTTCAAGAGCTTCTGGGGGCAATTCGGCTGGATGGCGCTGCCGCTGGACAACGTACTGGGCGGATGGGTCTATCGCGGTTTCGCGCTCTTGACGCTGGCGGGATTGTCGGGCTTGCCGCTAGCGGCGCGTACAGGGCCCAGGCTCAAGCAGCGGCGCATCCTCATCATCTTCGCCGCGACAATGCTCATCGTGCTGCTGGCTTTTTTCTACTACAACCTGGAGTTCCTGCAATGGCAGGGGCGCTATCTTTTTCCCGCGCTGATACCCATCGCGCTGTGCCTGGTAACCGGGCTGGAGGCATGGCGGGGGCGTATATTTACTCGCTGGGAGCAATCGCGCTGGTTGACCGTATTCGCGATGATGTGCCTGTTCGCCCTGGATATCTATCTGTTGCTGCGTGTTATCGCGCCGGGCTTGGCATATTAAGCAATTTGCGCGCTACTTGCTGACGCGGGTGACGTATGTCTCTTCTTCGATATTGACCTTGACCACATCGCCTACGTTGATAAACATGGGCGCGCTGACCTCGAAGCCGCTTTCCAGCTTGACCTTTTTGGTTGGGCTATTGGCGGTATCGCCCGCTATTGCCGCTTCGACCTCGACCACTTGGTATTCCATTGTCTTGGGCAATTCGTAATCGATGATTTCGCCCTCATAGCTCAAGAGTTTAATCGCCATGCTGTCTTTAATGAACTTGAGGTCATCGCCAAAAATGGTGCGGTTCAATTGCGGCTGCTCGTAGGTCTCGGTATTCATAAAGGTAACAAAGTCCTCATCGGCATAGAGGAATTCGACATTGTTGGCTTCCACGCGGATGTCTTCCACGCGCTCGCCGGAGTTAAAGGTCATTTCTGTGGTCGAGCCAGTGCGCAAGTCGCGCACCGTTACGCGGATGGTCGCCTTGCCGCGCCCCGGTTTGTGATGGCGATATTCCATCACGCGGTAGAGGTTGTTATTTTGGGTAAAGGTCGTGCCTTTTCGCAGTTGATTGACATCAATCATTGAGTATTTTCCGCCGGCTTCTAATTTGATAAATGAAATTGCACTTATCCCCAGTGATCGTAATGCGCCAGATTCGTAAATCTCTTAGCTATAGCTTGGGAAAGATTATATTTGTATCATACCCCAAATTGGAGGAAAAATATCTGCGATTGGAACTATAACTACCATCACAAATAGCGCTTTGACCGCAGTACCAATCCCTTGAGTAGCAGCAATTTCAATGAATAAGTCGCCACCAATAATAACAAGCATAATAGTTAATATAATTAGGCCAATCCTTTGCAGACACATGTATCCTCCCAACATTACAAGCGCAAGATACTGATACCACAATATAACATAAATATTATGATCTTTGCGGTCGTTGCATACGAGAGTTTACTATTCCAAGACCGCGACCGCCTCGACCTCAATCAATGCGCCGATGGGCAAAGCGCCAGCCTGAATCGTCGTGCGCGCCGGCGGATTTTCGGGGAAATAGGAGCCATAGACCGCGTTGAAAGCGGCGAAGTCTTCGATATCTGCCAGGAAGACGGTGGTCTTGACCACGCTGGACAGGCTGCTGCCGCTTGCCTCGAGCAGACCTTGGATATTGGTCATCACTTGATGCGTCTGCGCTTCGATACCGCCTGCGCGCAGATTAGATGTGCCGGGTATCAAAGGCACTTGCCCAGCCGTGAAGACAAATCCATTAGCGATGATGCCCTGCGAATACGCGCCGACCGCGGCCGGGGCTTTGTCCGTAGCGATAATTTGTTTGGGCATGTGATTTCCCTCGCGCGCTTGTGGAATTTACTGTGGCATTGTGATACCTTTGAGGCAATTGTCAAGGGGAAGGACGAGACAATGAAATTACCCGAGCGCGATATGCCCGCTGAAATACTAGAAGAGAAGATCGCGGACCTGCCCGCAATTGACGATGACGAGCCGACGACGGCAGAGCTGGTGGACATGCTGCGCCAAGCGCTCCATGAAGCCAAGACCGGACAGACGCGCCCCGTAGAAGATCTTCTGCGTGAGTTGGACGAAATCCGGGCGGAAAATGCAAAGTCGGGTTGAATCTACCAAACTATTCGACAAAGAGTCGCGACGACTTACGCGCAAATACGACTCTCTTCGGGCGGAAATAGCAACTTTGAGGGATCAGTTGCGGCGCGGCGATCGGCCCGGCTCGCGCCTTTCTGGGGTTGGATACGAGGCATTCAAAGTTCGCTTGCCAAACCGTTCGGCGCGGCGCGGTAAAAGCGGCGGCTTTCGCGTCATTTTTCAGGAGCGGTCGGGCGCTCTTGTGCTGCTGCTGATTATCTACTCCAAAACTGAACAGGCGGACATCCCTGACGACCTAATCCGCCGCTTGATTGAAGAAGTGAATTAGCTCCGCGCCGAGCGATCAATATTGAGATGACTTGTTTGGGCGGGACCTGTCCAGTTTTCGCGCTTGTGGCGGTGCGATGCAATCGGCGCATATTTCAAAGCAAGGACGTGACCTGAGCAAAATGAAGTTGCGTTTAGTGTATTTGACAAATAAATATCGACCGTAGCTGCACAAAAAAAAACGATTTTCTGCGATAGGAGAGCATGTTTAGAATAAGGGAATCTAGGAAAAAGGGTCAGCTTTCGGCTGACCCCTGGCGGTGAAATTGATGTAAGAAAACTAAACTTGATGGGCGACTCTGTTAGTCGCCCGTAAATCGCCCAAGGTCATAACCCTCCGCCCGTGGACTCTGTCTCTGGATCATCCGGCACCGAGTTAGAGGGTAAACCCCAAACCGTGGGCTCATTTGTCTCTGGGTCGACCGGCAGCGAGTTAAAGGCGGGTAATGTCAGCTTGTAGACAGCGCTCTTCGCACCATAGCGCTTATTATTGCCGTCTATCGCCCGAATGCGAATATGGATGGTCTGATTCTCGTCAAGTCCCCAATAGGTTCCCGCGCCATATTCGGCGATGAATGCGTTTTTCCAGCGAGATTTCTGGGCGACCCTACCGGAAACTTCCTCCGGCTCCATACCGCCAGCAACAAAGATACGCAAAGCATATTCCTCTACGCCGGCCAATTCCTCCCACGAAATATGGAGAGCCCAGCCCCCCCCTTGATCAGACAAATCCATTGCGTGCAGCTCAAAAATTTCAGGCGCGGGGATATCTTCAGTCGCTGCGATTTCGGCCTGCGCTAGAGTGGGTAAACATAGTAAGAAAACCGCCAGCAGAAGCGCTACAAAAACAGTAAGTCGTCTCATCAGGTCTCTCCTTATTCTTAACCGCACCTATTGTATCACGAAATATAGCAGGAGCAAATGATTTCGGCAAGGATTTCCAAATTCAGTTGAATTCGCTAATATGTACCATGTTTGAGCAGCTTGCCGATATCGTGTCCGCGATGTTTTAAAAGCAGCAAAGCTTCGGAGCGCATGAGCATCTGATAATCGACCAGGTCAACCAACGCTTCCATTTCCGCGATTTCTTCATCCGAGACTTGTCCCAACTTGCCCAGTCGCATAAGTTCGCTCAAGCGGGCGTCTTGGAGCCAGTCAATCGCTGTTGAATTACCGCGCGCAACTGCTCGTCTTCAAAGTCTTTTAGCTCTTCAAGCTCCAATTCCATATCAGGCAATGCGCCAGAAAGAAGAGTCAGCCCGTCCAACATTACCGATTCCGCCGAGCGATCACTTTCGCGGGCAATCGCTTCAGCGCGCTCAAAAATCGTAGCGGGCACTTTCAATTCCTTTGTAATCTGTTGCATGTCTTTTCTACCTTCGCTCGCAGGACTCCATTGTATCTGAAATTGTACCTTGCCGTCGTCAGCTATTTCCGCCGCCCATGGCAGCGCTTGAACTTGCGCCCGCTGCCACATGGGCAAGGGTCGTTGCGGCCCGCCTTCGCAAAAGCCCGCTCCTGCGCGGCGTCCTGGCGCGCCATCGTCAGCATGACATTGGCTGGCGGACGCCGCTGTGCAAGCTCGCTTGCCATGTAGTTCATCGTCGGCGCGACATGATTGAAAAAAGCGCGATAGCCCGCGCAGAGATAATTCAAGCCGCCTTCGCCGTCGGGGGTATGGATGAAGCGATTCTTGGGGCAGCCGCCGTTGCAGACGAACTTGACCTCGCAATCGCGGCAGTACTGCGGCAGCGTATCGCGCTTGGCTGCGCCGAATTCGCGCTGCGCGTCCATGACGACGATTTCATTCAGCGGGATATCCATGATATTGCCCAGCTTGTAATCTGGCTCGACATAATGGTCGCAGGAATAGACATCACCGTTGTGTTCCATCGCCAGCGCCAGCCCGCAGGTCTCGTCGAAGATGCACAAGCCGGGCGGCGCGCCCGTCCAAGCGGCCAGGGCGATATCGAAAATCTGCACAAAGACGCGCCCGACATCGCGCCGCACCCATTCTTCGTACATATCAATCAAGAATTGTCCATAGCCAGCGGCGCTGATGGAGCGCTCCGTGACTTGGTCGCCTTCTTGATAACCGGTCTCGTTTTCGCGTTCGACGATGGGGATGAATTGCATGAACTTCGTCGCTACTTCGTCGCGCAGGAATTTGTAAACGCGCTGACCTTGGCTTTCGTTGGCAGCGTGCACCGTGGTCAATATATTGTATTCCGCGCCATGCTTTTGCAGCAATTCGATGCCGGCCATGACGCGCTTGAAGGTCGGCTTGCCGCCTTTGTCGACGCGGTAGAAGTCGTGCACATCGGCTGGTCCGTCCAAGCTGACGCCGAGCAAGAAGTCATTTTCGGCGAAGAATTGGCACCATTCGTCATCGAGCGTGACGGCATTGGTCTGCAAGGCATTGCTGATGCGCATGCCGGGGCGCTTGTGCTTCTGCTGATAGCGCACTGCCTGGCGGAAGAATTCGACGCCCATCAGCGTTGGTTCGCCACCTTGCCAAGCGAAGTTGATGTCATTAACACGCTGGGCTGCGATGTACTGGCGGATGTATTCCTCGAGCAGGTTGTCCGACATGCGGAACTCGCTGTTGGGGTAGAGCCGTTCCTTGGACAGGAAATAGCAATACTTGCAATCGAGGTTGCAGATTGCGCCGCGCGGCTTGGTCATCAAGTGGAAAGCAGTGGGTTGGTAGCTTGCTGTTTGCATGTGAAGGAGTATAGCGGATTTCTGCACCGAGGCACAGGGATTCAGTACCGGGACGCGGCAATCGCGCCAGATTATATTTCAACACAGCCGCTCGGCGGCAGCGAAAAGGCCCCAGCAATATCGCGCTCGCGCAAACTAGCAAGCCTTCTCGTCGCATAAGCGGCGCGGAAAATAAATTTGAGAGCGGGGAAATGCAGAGCGAGATCAGCTATGTTAAACTCTCCTGGGAATCGATTTTGTAATATTTGCTAATTAAGAGGAAATGAATCATGACCTTGTTCGACAGCTTGAGCAAAATCGCCGAACAGATACAGAATCAGCGCGATTTGATGAAGACGGAAGAGGCGACCAAGATGGTTTCGATTCGCCCCTTTATCCGTGCCATGGGCTACGACATATTTAACCTGGCTGAGGTCGAACCCGAGTACACCGCGGACGCGCATTCCAGCGGGACGGAACGGGTGGATTATGTGATAAAGCGCGAAGGCAAGCCCATCGTCTTGATTGAGGCGAAATCCGCCGACATTAAGCTCAAGAAAAATCACTGGAAACAATTGCACAATTATTTTGTAGCGCTTGATGTGGAATTTGGCGTGCTAACAAACGGTCTCGAATATCGTTTTTTCACCGACCTCACCAAGCGCAATGTCATGGATGAAGAACCGTTCTTGGTGATTAACATGGACAAGCTGGACGCCTCGAGTGTGAATGCGCTGGAAGGGTTCAGCAAAGCGCGCTATGCGCCCGCCGAAACCGTGCGCAAAATCAAGCTCAGCAACCTGCTGGAAAAGGAGCTGAGCCAGCCATCGGATGATCTTGTCAAACATTTCGCCAAATACGTGCATTCTGGACGTCTATCCCAGTCGATAATCCAAGAGTACCGCCCCCTGGTGAAACGCGCTTGGGATGACTTGGTCGACCAAGAAATCGCGCGGCGATTGCGGCGGCCACAGACGGAAGATGAGGAGGAGCAAGCTCTGCCACAGCCCGAGCCCGAAGTTGAAACGCCGACCACGGCATCGCTAGCGGGAACAGCGCGGGAACTCCCGATATTCGCTAACTATAAGGGCAAACGCTTTGACGCGATATTTCTGCTCCGAGAAGATGTCAAGAAGGTTCGCAAAAACGTCCGCTATGAAGGGGAAGTTATCGCGCCATCGCAAGCGGCAAAACGGGTGATTCAATCTGTAAATCCGCATCTTTCCGGGGCAAGCGCTGGCTGGAATTTTTGGAAGTTTGTCGACCCCGAAAGCGATCAGGAAAGACAGATTGATGATTTGCGTAAAGACGCCGAGCTAGTGCGGCGCTTGCTCGGCGGCGCTTGAGCTGTTTCAACTATCGTGCTTGGCTGTGGTAACATTTAGACATTGTAAACAGTACTAAATCGGGAGCGGAAGATGAGCCTGTTTGAAGCCTTGAGCGAAATTTCGGAACAGGTTAAAAGTCAGAAACTTCAGAGGAACTCAATCGAGGCTGCAACGATAAATGTCTCCATCTTGCCATTTATTCGCGCCTTAGAATACAACCCGGAAAACTTGGGAGAGGTATCCCCTGAGTTTAATGCCGATGCAAAATCCGGGGGCGGCGAACGTGTTGATTATGCAATCATTCGAGACAGCAAGCCCATCATGTTCCTTGAAGTAAAAGCGGCATCGCGAACGCTTGACGAAACAAATTGGAAGCAACTCTACAACTATTTCAATGCGACAAAAGTGCGCATAGGCATTCTCACAAACGGCATACTATTCAAGTTTTACACTGACATGAATAGGCCCAACATCATGGACAAGCAGCCCTTCCTGGAGATTGACTTATTGAATCTCGAAAAGCGCAAGGTAGAGGTATTAGAGGGCTTTACGAAGGCGCGCTTTGAACCGATTAAATCTATCCACTATATGAAAATCAGCGCCAAGGTCGCAGGGATATTAAATGACCCCGACGAAGAGTTTGTTAAACATGTCATCCACAATATTCATGAAGGAGCAAAATGGAAAACTGTCGTCGAGGAATATAGACCCTTGGTTAAGCGGGCGATAGATGACTATGTGGATCAAGAAGTCGAGAGGCGAAGTGGGACAGTTGAGCCAGATCCTGAGCCAGATCCAATCATTACAGATGACATTTTAAAAGTCCCTATCTTTGCAACGTATAAAGAGCACCGATTTGAGGCGACGTTGTTTGTAGATAGAATCATGAATTGGCACAAACAAGGAATTGTTGTTGAGTTCCAGGGCAAATGCATCAAATTCACACACGCAATGTATCAGGCAATTCATTCAATTAACCCCGGAAGAAAACACTTCCAACCCGCTGGAAAGTTTTGGAGATTCTCACATCCCTCAACTGGTGAGGATCGGCCGATTGACGAGATTTTTGCCGATGTCCAAAATGACGGATCCTTGCGTCAGCAACTCTTAGACAAAGCAAAAAAATAATCTCCATGGCCTCGGCGGTCGATGTCTACGCGACCTGCGCCCCTGCGCCAAATCAACGCAGCTTCCGCATCACATCCTGCAAGCCCAGCGGCAACTCACTTTCAAAGCGCATGCGCTCGCCCGTGCGCGGATGCGCGAATGCCAGCTCGCTGGCATGCAAGAACTGCCGCTTGAGCTTCACGCGCTGCTTGCGAAAACCATAAACCGCATCGCCCACGACTGGGCAGCCGATGAATGCCATGTGTACCCGAATCTGATGACTGCGCCCGGTCAGCAGCTTGAGCTTGACCAGCGCGCGCCCGCCTTGAAAATCATCATCCAGCAGCTCGAACTCGGTCTGGGCGGGCTTGCCGCGGCGCTGGACCGACATGCGCTGGCGCTGGCGCGGGTCGCGGGCGATAGGCGCGTCAATCAAGCCGGTATGGCTCTTGGGGGCCTTCTCCAACAGCGCCAGATAGCGCTTGTCGACGCTGCGGTCTTGGAATTGGCGCATCAGCGCCAGCAAGCTATTTTTGTCGCGCGCCGCCGCCAGCAAGCCGCTGGTGCCGCGGTCGAGGCGATGCGCGATGCCCAGCCGCTCGCCCGTTTCGGCATCGTCCATCATCGCCGCCAGCTCGGGGTAGCGCGCCAGCAGCGCGTTGACCAGCGTGCCGCGCCGGTTGCCCGCGCCGGGATGCGCGACCATGCCAGCCGCTTTATTAATCACGACTAGGCAATCGTCTTCGTAGACGATATCCAGCGCGATATCTTCTGGCTCGATTGAGACTTCTTCTAGCTCTGGCAGGCTTATCAGAACGCGCTCGCCGCCTTTGAAACGGAAGCCGGCTTTCTGCGTTTTGCCATCAACCAGCACGCGCCCGGCGCGGATGAGCTTCTGCGCTTGCGCGCGCGACATCCGCCCCAAATGCGCCAGCAGGAACAGGTCGAGCCGCTGTTTTGGCGCATCAGCAATCAAGTTGATTTCACGCTCTGGCATTTCACGCTCTGGCATGGGAAGTCTTTATTTCGATTCGCTTCGGTTCGCCGGGCGATGCGCTCATAAGGCAGCGCCGCTGGAACTCAGCAGCGCCGCGATTGCGCCGGCGATGACAATTGCCAGCAACAGAATCAGCGCCATCCGCAGCAGCTTGACCAAGGCTTGCTTTTCGGCTTTGCTCCAACCCGAGCGCTTGTCGTTCATATCTGCTTTACGCAGCCGCGCCCGCAGACGTCGCGAATCGCGCTGTGAGCGATAATATAAGAGCAGAATTATAGCCCATAAAATGATTCATATTCCTGGTGTATAGTTTCGGATGATAATTGGGAAAGGTCTGCAATTCGATTGCTTGCTGTAACAATTGCTACAAACTGCGCCTGCTTTGATTGACCAGCCCGCCGACGCGGGCGGTTTTCTTTGCTGGCTGTGAACCGTTATAATAGCGTCCGCCGCGCCGCGGCAAGGAGGCAAAAAATGGCGCAAGTTTTGGTAACCGGTGGTGCCGGCTACATCGGCAGCCACGTCGTGCAGATGCTAATCGAGCGCGGCTATGAAGTTGTGGTTTATGACAACCTGAGCACGGGCAATCGGCAAGCCGTCCACCCGGATGCCAAGTTAATCCGCGGCGACCTGCACGATGTCGCAGCGCTGCAGGCTGTCTTCGCCGCGCATCAGTTCGCGGGCATCTTGCATTTCGCTTCGCGGATTTTGGTCGGCGAGAGCATGCGCCAACCCTTTTTGTACCTGCGCGACAACTTGTACACCATTGTCAATGTATTGGAATGCGCCAGCCGCCACGGCGTCAAGCGTTTCATCCTCTCGTCGACCGCCAATCTATTTGACAATCCCGCGCGCATCCCGATTGACGAAAACGCGGCGCTCATCCCCGGCAGCGTCTATGGCGAAACCAAGTATATGGCCGAGCGCCTGCTCGCTTGGATGGACCGGCTTTACGGCATCAAATACTGCTGCCTGCGCTATTTTAACGCCTGCGGTGCCCATCCCGACGGGCATATCGGCGAGGCGCATGACCCAGAATCGCACCTCATCCCGCTGGTGCTGCAAGTGGCGCTGGGGCAGCGCGCCGCCATTGACATCTACGGCACCGATTACGCGACGCCCGATGGCACTTGCGTCCGCGACTATGTGCATGTGCTGGACCTGGCGCGGGCGCATATTCTGGCGCTGGAGGCGCTGCCCGGCGGCGGCAGCCGCGTCTATAACCTAGGCAGCGGCAGCGGTTATTCTGTGCTGGAGGTCATCGAAAGCGCGCGCAAAGTGACCGGGCGCGCCATCCCCGTCAACGAAGCGCCGCGCCGCGCTGGCGATTTGCCTACGCTGGTCGCGGATAGCGACCGAATCGGGCGCGAACTCGGCTGGGAGACGCAGTACAACAGCCTCGAGCGAATCATCGCAACAGCCTGGAATTGGCATCGCCGTCATCCCCAGGGCTACCAAGCCTAGTGATGAAACTGTGATGAAATTGTGATGAACGGCTGTATCCAAAGCAGTCGAATCAATTTATTCACCTGTGCCTCTTAATTTATTAACTGCTTCGCTCATGCGACGAGAAGGCTTGTTATGTTTTGTGAGCGCGACATACCTGTGGCCTTTACGCTGCCGCCGAGCGGCTGTATCGTGCCCTTTAGCAAGGAAAAATGGCTATGACCCGACTCGCGGCGCTCGCCGATATTCATGGCAACCTGCCCGCCCTGCAAGCCGTCATCGACGACATGCGCCAGTTCAATGTCGATCAGGTCGTCGTCGCCGGCGACATCGTCAATTGGGGGCCCTTTTCGCGTGAAGCGCTGGAAATGCTCTTCCAGCGGCGCTGGGCGCTTATCCGCGGCAACAACGCCCTCTACGCGCTCGACCACAATACCAGCCGCGCGCCAGAAAGCTGGTCGCGCTTCACCCTGCCACCGCTGCTGCGCGAGCAGCTGGGCGAGCCCTGGCTGAACACGCTTAGCTGCCTGCCGGATACGCTGTCCCTGCGCTTCCCGGACGCGCCGCCGCTGCGCGTTTTCCACGGCTTGCCCGGCACCCCCTGGCAGGCGATTTTCCCCCGTTCCAAAGCGCCGAAAGTCGCTCGCTGGCTGCGCTATGTGAAAGAAGCGACTGTCCTCTGCGCGCATAGCCATATCGCCCTGGAACGGCATGTCGATCGCTGGCATATCTTCAATCCCGGTTCGGTCGGCGTCCCGCTTGATGGCGACTTCAGCGCCAGCTACATGATTCTCGATGGCAATGCCAGCGGCTGGGTGCTGGCGGCGCATCGCCGCGTGCGCTTCGACTATGATCCGATTTACCGCGAATTTGACCGGCAAAACTTCGTCGAGCGCGGCGGTCCAACAGCGCAGCTGGTAATCAACGAATTCCAAACTGCCCGCATGCAAGTGCATCCCTACATCCGCTGGAAGGCAAAGCGCTTTCCCGATCTCCCGCCCGATCGCCCGGACAATGGCGAACTGCTGCGCGCCTATCTCGAATTAGACGACGTCAGCGAGTTTATGCCACCCGCCTATCGCAACCTGGATAGCCGCCTGCATCGTGACTGAGCTTTGGCGACGCGCTTGAATACTTGCGCGGTGGAAGATTAGTAACTGTATAGTCCCATTGTTAAGGAGTCCAAAATGTGCCGCAATATACGACGGCTTTACAATTACGATCCCCCCAGTACAGCCGACGATATCGAAGCGGCCGCCCTGCAATACGTGCGCAAAGTCAGCGGTTTCCGCAAGCCCGCAGCCAGCAATCAAGCGGCTTTTGAGCAAGCGGTCGCCGCGGTTGCGGCGGCAACCGCCACGCTGCTTAATGGCTTACAAACGAAGGCACCCGCCCGCGACCGCGCGGCGGAAATTGCAAAAGCGCGGGCGCGCAATGCCAAACGCTTCGGCGCATCATAAGCCGTTTACAGCCTCGGCGCTATCGATTAGACTGTTGCCATACTCCGCATGTCAGCAGAGACGAAGCCATGACCGAGCTTGGCAAATCGATGATGGCGGCGCGCATCGCCCGAATCGGCAAAGCGCGCACGCTCAAATATGAACGTTGCCCGCTGCCCATGCCCGCCGCCGACGAAGCGCTGGTGAAAATTCACGCCGCTTCGGTCAACCCCAGCGACCTGCTCTACCGTACTGGCCGCTTCATCATCCGCAAGCCCTTGCCGCATATCTTGGGCAATGACCTCGCGGGGGAAATCGCGCGGGTCGGGCAGGATGTCCGCGGCTGGCAGCCGGGCAACCGCGTCGCCGCCTGTTTCCAGGCGCTGGGGCGCGACCGCGACGGCGCTTACGCGGAATTCTGCGCCGTGCCCGCCAATCAATTGGTCAAGCTGCCCGCCGCGCTGGACTTCCCAGCTGCGGTTGCGGCTGGCGCGACCTTTGCAAATGCCTGGATGGCGCTAGTAAGCGCTGGCAAGCTGAGGGCTGCCGACCGCGTGGTCATCCATGACGCGGCTAGCCCGCTTGGCATCGCCGCCACCCAAATAGCAAGCGCAAAAGGCGCGCAAGTGATTGCCATCAGCGCCAGCGACGCCGCGGCGCGCTTGCAAGCGATTGGCGCGGACATCGTCCTGGATGAAGCGGGCAGCGACCTTGTGCGGCAGGTCAAAGTCGCCACCGGCGAATTGGGCGCGACGCTGGTCCTGCACAGCGCGGATATGGACGCGCTGGCGCAGTCGATTGACATGCTCGATGCCAGAGGGCGGCTCGTCTTGGCCGCGCCCGCGCGCCGCCGCGACCCTCGCATTAATCTTATCGACGTCTACTTGAAGGACCTTAGCATCCTGGGGTCCTACGCTTTGCCCAGCGCCCAGGAATTCGAAGCCATTCTGCTGGATTGCGCGCAAGGCAAGTACCAGCCTGTCATTGACGAGACGCTGCCGCTCAGCCAAGCGCGGGCAGCGCAAGAAAAGCTGGAAAAGAAGCCCGGCTTCGGCAAGACCGTCCTGGTGCCAGACGCGGTCTTGGAAGCGGCGAAGAAGCCATCCAGCTGGATTCCGATTGAATAATCGCGATTGAATAATCACGATTGAATAAACGCGAATGTACGGCGATAAGCGCGCTTAATCCAAGCCCGGATATTCCAAGAACAGCACATCCAGCGCCAGCCTGACATTGGCATTGGTATCAAGTGTCCGCATAGTTCGGCGTGTAGCATTAAGCGCGTCCAATGCACTTGCCGGGTTCGCGCGCATAGCGAGCGCGCGAATCTCGTCATTGCGGTCGCTGTTGCAGGGTTTCACCGGTGTTTGCAGGCAGGCTAGCAGCAAATCACGCCAATAGGTTTGCCAAATATCCAGCGTCGCGCGCAAGAGTCCCTTGTTCCCCTTCGCTTTGCGGCTGAGCTGCTCGGCAATCTTCAGGCGTTGCACCCGACTGCCATGCAGGATATCCCGCAGCAGATCTAAGGTTCCCGCCCTGGACTCCAGAATCTTTTCATCTTCAAGCGCGGCCAATGCCCAGCCGATGCGCCCGCTGCTCAGGCGCGCGATAAAATCCGCGCGGTTTTCATCCGCGCCGCGTCCGATGAGATGAGCCTTGACAAGCTCCAATGGCAGCGGGCGCAAAGCGATTATCTGTGTTCGGCTGCGGATGGTCGGCAGAATGCGCTCCAGCGACTGCGCCAGCAGCAAAAGCACCGCATGTTGCGCTGGCTCTTCCAAGGTCTTTAGCAGCGCGTCTTGGGCTGGCGGAAGCACCCGGTCGAAGTCTTCCAATATCGCCACGCGCAAGCGCGAGCCATAAGGTTTCAGAGCCAATTGGCGCATCAGGTCGCGAATATCGTCGATTAACAAGCGACCGCTAGCGCCCGCGCGCGCGCGAATCAAGTCGGGATCACGGCCATTGGCAATAGCGCGACAGGAGCGGCAGCCGCCGCAGGGCCGTTGCGCACCCGCTTCCGCTTCGCAATTCAGCGCCATAGCAAAGCGCAGTGCCAGCGTCCACTTGCCGACGGCAGCCGGACCCGTGAACAGATAGGCATGTCGGCTGCGCCCGTTGATTAAACCGCGCCGCAGAAAAGCCACCGCTCGCTCGTGCCCGACGATATGCCAGTTGTCGGCGCCGCGCATTTTTTCGTCCATGCGCCAATTATACCGTTGCGAAACAGCTTTGTGAAATGACGCATCCCGCGCCTTATTTTGCCATTCAGATGCGCGAATCAGCCTATAATTATATTTGCTGCAGAATCGCTTGGCTTTGCTGTTCACAGCCGCTCGGCGACAGCATGAAAAATCCAGCAATGCCGCGCTCACACATATTTCAAGCATTTCCGTCGCATGAGCGACGCGCTTAATTTAATACGAGGCGAAGGGTAAAAAAATGCCATTGTCTATCTCGCTGATACCAAGGCGCATGACCAGGCGGCATCGGACGCGCAAGGCTCTGCGAGCCATCATCCTATCTCTGCTTTTCACCGCTTTCGCCATAAGCGCGCCGGCGCAGGCTGAACCAACCGTGACCATTCAGCCAGATTCGGGTCCAGTCGAAAGCGCCTTGTTCACGATTCTGATTGAAGGCTTGGATGCAAATGCTGTGTACTCGGTAGAATTTGTCTTTCAGGGCGCGGTCGTTTACAGCAGCGAAGAACAGAGCGATGAACGCGGCAATATCACATTCCCGGCCGGCAGCACCGCGGGCGACCTGCCCGGCATCTACACCGTGCAGGTGAGGCGCAAGGGACAGACGCTGGCGAACGCGGAGTTTGAACTGACCGCGATAGACGCCGACGAAGCGCTGCCGGGCACAGTTTCCATCACACCTCCCTCCGCGCCTATCGGCAGTATGCACGTAATTCGCGTCAGCGGGCTCGCCGCCCACAGTCGCTATACGATTGAGATTGCCGCCGCCGCATCGCAGCAGGTCGCATACCGCCGCGCCCGCAGCAGCGACCGCGATGGCCTCATCGAGATTGAAGTCTTTGCGGAAGCAGGCGACGCGCTCGGTTATCAAGCCATCGCCATTTACGACGAGGATGGCGAAATAGTTGCCCAAGGCGGTTTCACTATTGAAGCGCTTGAAGTGCCTGAGCCAGCAGTTGCCGTCGAGCTTAAGCCGTCCGTGATGGCAGCCGGGGGCTCGGTCGACATCCGCGTCAGCGGACTCCTGGCTTATGCTAGCGCAAGCGCGCTGGTCAAGTCGGCTGAAGGCGTGCTGATTGACTCCGTCGTTGCCCGCGGCGACAAGGACGGCACGGTCGAAATGACCTTTACGAGTCGCGGCGACTTGGACGCAGGCGACTATGAAATCGAAATCTTCGCGGAGGGCGACCGAGTCGCCACCGCCGCCCTGACAATTGCGGCAGAAGCGCAGCCCGAAATGGCGCTTGCCGCGCAAGTCGCAATCAATCCGCCGCGCGCGGGCATCGGCTCGCAGCATCTGATAGAAGTCAGCGGATTGCAGCCGGGCGGCGATTATATGTTGAATATCCTCGACCCGGCGGGCGCGCAGGATTACGCCACGGAATTCGCGGCTGACAGCGCAGGCGCGTTCAGCTTGCAAATAAGCAGTACGCCCGAAGATGACATCGGAACATATACGGTCGAAATCCGCGCCGCGACCGGCACTAGCGTGTTGGCAAGCGCCACGCTCGCAATCAGCCCAGGAGCGGAAGACCAAGTCGGCGACGCCATCGCCACAATAGAGCCACAATCGGCGGAAATCGGCTCGAGCCACCTGATATTAGTAAGCAATTTGATACCCGGCGAGCAGGTAAACTTTGATGTCAGCTTCGCCGGCGCGACCGTCTACATGACCAGTAAATCAGCCGACGCGGCCGGCATGGCGCGGCTGGAACTGCTTACAGAGCCTGGCGACGCCGTCGGCGATTATCTAATCACCGCTATGCGCGCGCGCGGCAACCAGCCGACGGTACAGTTGACCGCGACCAGCGCAGCTAGCGCAATCGCGGAAGCAGCCGCGGCTCCAGCAGCCAGCGCTTCAAGCCAAACGGTCACCGCGGGAAACATTGCGGAAAATATGGCTGGAAATATGGCAGAGAATATCATTGCAGGCAGCCTGGTTGATGGCCGCGCCGCAATCGTCGTCCAAGGTGAGCGGGACCAATACATGAGAATCTCGGTCCGCAGCGACGACTTTGACCCGGCGGTGGCGCTGTTTGACCGCGCGGGCAATGAAATCGCCTATTCTGCGGACAGCCGCGGGCGCAAGACCGCTGTCATTGGACCGCTGCGCATGCCTGCCAGCGGTGATTATATTTTGGAAGTCTTCTCGGCGTCCGCCCCGGCAGCGCACACTGGCGCAGCGCGCGCGGAATCGGCAGGCATCGTGGGCGATTTCATTGTGAGCCTTGATGCAGTCAGCGTAACCAGCATCAAGGACTCCCGTGAACTGCCCTTCTCGCTCCACCCCGCTGCGCCAGCGGCATATTATGAATTGCCGCTGCATGCGGGCGACAGCCTCACGCTGAGCGTCAACAGCGACCTGGACAGCAGCTTGCGAGTGCTGTCATCCGCTGGCGTCGAATTGGCTTTTGATGACGATAGCGGACGTGGCTTAGACGCCGAAATCAGCAATCTGATTATCGACCGCGACGGCAGTTATGTATTGGCTGTGGCGACAGTTGACGAGCTTGCCACCGGCAGCGGCCGCGTCACGCTTAGCCACAAACCAGCGCCCACGCTCGAAGGTGAAAATGAAGATGGCGCGGTCATCGTTACCCTCAGCGACAAAGCCATCCGCGATATGCTCAGTTTTTATGCCGAAGAAAATGAATTGCTGATTCTCAAGCTAGAAAAGCTAGCTGGCGATGTCGAGGACCTCTTTGTTACCGCCACAGTCGATGGCATGGAAGTGATGTCCTATAGTACGATGGGCGTGCCGGATCAACTGCCGCTGTCATTTGTCATGCCGATGAGCGGCAAGGTGCTGCTAGACCTGGAGAAAGTCGGCATCGGCGATGTCATCTCGCTAGCGGTCTCGCTTGAGCGGCCCTAAGCAGCCGGACACTGCCGGTATAGCGCAAGAGGCGAGCCAGTGTGACTCTGTTGAAATACTCGATTTACCCCCACCCCAAACCCGTTCGCCATCTCTATGGCGAACTTTCCCATAAAGAGGGAGGGGCTTTAACAGCTCATTACGGTTCAGATAGCTCCCCTTCCCTCATTTTGGGGATGCTCGCCATAGAGATGGCGAGGAGGGGGCGGGGTCACGTAGACATAGACCTACGGGATGGGAGTGTTTTTCAACAACGCCAGTATGCCTTACCCGAGTTAAACTGAAATGACTGGCAGAGGGCGACTCACCGTATCGCCCAAGCAGTTCAATTTTAGTGTTGGATTTACACTGATTCTCAAGCTAGAAAAGCGTGTCTGTCAACGCAGGGCGTCGGCTAGTAGATTTGCAGTCCGCGCGCCTCGCGCTTGCCGTCGCGCCAGGCTTCGCTGCGGCCGTTGTGCGCCGGCTGTTGCTTGACGCGCAAGCCGGAAAGCTCGGCAACTTCGCGCTCGGCGTAAAAGGCGTCCAGGCGCTGCTTTAATTCAGCCGCGACATCCGGGCGCGCGGCGTAGAGATTGTCTTGTTCCAAGGCGTCGGATTGCAAATCAAACAGGTCCTGCGGTCCGTCCGGGTAGCGATAGACCAGCTTCCAGCGCTCGTCGCGGATCATGCGCAGGTCGCCGTATTCGCCGAAGCGGGTATTGTCCCAGTCGATTGATTCTCCCCGCAGCAGCGGCGCGTAGGATTGCCCGGTATTCACTTCGGCTTGCGGGGCATCAAGGCCAGCCAGCTCGCAGATGCTGCGGAAGCTGTCATAGTGGTCGACGTAGTGCGGCAATACCTGCGCTGGCGCGCCCGCCCCCGCGATGATAAGCGGTACTTGCAGCGAGACCTCGTACATGTTGAGTGGGCGCGTACTATTGCCTTTGCCAAAAAAGCCATGGTGCCCGATAGCGCAGCCATGGTCGGAGGTATAAATGATTATTGTGTTTTCCCAATATCCGCGCGCCTTCAGCGCGGCAAGCACGCGGGCGATATTATCGTCAAGCTCGCTCACAGAAGCGTAATACCCGATGTAGCGGTCGCGCAGCTCTTCTTGGCTGAGTTCGTTGCCGCCGCCTTCGTTTTTGACCCAGGGATGCGGCTGCCAAGGCGGTATCTCGGTAAAGGCGCAATCTTGATAGCGCGCCGTTTGCAGCGGGTCATGCGTCTGCTGGCGATAGGGGGAGTGCGTGGCGATGTAGCCGATGTTGAGGAAAAAGGGCTTATCGGCAGGTACGGTATCCAGGAATTCGATGGCATGGTCGCTTATGAAGCGCGACTTGTTGCCGGTCAGCTCGACCATTTCGCCATTGCGAACATAAGTATATGCGCCGTTGTGCGCGCCTTGCCAGCCCGGCAAACCAAAGTGATAGTCCGCGCCGCTTGGCGGCAGATGCGATTGACCCAGGTGCCATTTGCCGCTCAAACCGGTATGATAGCCCGCGCTCGACAGATAATCAAACAGCGTCTTTGTCGCGCCCAGCCAGTCGCGCTCGCCGACTTCTGGTATGGCTTCTTCCAACCAGTCGTGGATGCCCACTTGTGAAGCCGTCTTGCCGGTCAAGAGGCAGGCGCGCGCCGGCGAACAGACAGGGGTCGGCGTATAGGCATTGGCAAAGCGCGTACCCGCCGCCGCCAGCGCGTCTATGGTCGGCGTGCGCAGCTCGCGATTGCCGTAGCAGCCATTCGCCCAAGCGCCGTGGTCGTCCGTCAAGAATAATACGATATTGGGGCGTCCTGTCATCTCAAGCTCCATGAATATCAGTAGCAGCCACTGCAGTGTAGCCCATCGCTAGCGCCTGCATAACCCCGACGGTGGCATAGGAAAGGGCAATCGCATCAAATTATTTCAACACTGAGGCACCAAGGGTCGCGTAGACACTGCGGGGCAATCGCCCACAATTTTGCGCCAAATTTCATGGGCGAGCCAAGGCTCGCCCCTACGATTCGTCAGTTTGATGTTAAATTCGACAGTTATTGATTTTGCGGCGATAGTCCTGGGCGTGGCTAGGGCGCGCTTGACAGGCTAGCGCGCAGCCGTAAAATCATCCTAGCAATGGTGTAAAATGTGTAGATGGTATAAATGATGAATTGGAGAATGGCGCGATGACGCTTATTTCGACCGAACAAGTTGAGCAATATCACACAGACGGTTACTTCATCCTAGAGTCCGTCATACCCGCGCGGGTTTTGGAAGCGCTGCGCGTCGAGTGCATGCGACTGGTCGATGAATTCGACCGCGATATGGAAGCTAAGGAACTCAAGACACATAATATCAGCCACTACAAAAAACGTTATTTCATCAGCAATCGCAGCGCGAACAGCCCAATCATGACCGAATTCCTGTTCAGCGAATTGATGGCTGAGATTTGCCGAGCCACGCTAGGCGCTACCGCCTATCTCTTTAATGAACAATATGTGGTCAAGGCGGCGGATACGGATTCAAAATTTGCCTGGCATCAAGATTCTGGTTATGTCGGGCATTATCATCGCGCCTATCTCTCCTGCTGGTGCGCCCTGGACGATATGTCAGTCGAGAACGGCACGGTTTACATCCTGCCCTACCAACGCGATGGACGCGGCTCGGCCGATGACATCATTGATCATGTTATAGAGCGGGGAAGCAACGACAAAGTCGGTTACCGCGGCGATGACCCCGGCGAACCCGCCATCGTGCCTGCGGGCAGCATCGTCGTCTTTAGCAGCCGCACCTTCCACCGCAGCGGCGCAAATTTGACCGACCGCTACCGCCGCTCCTACCTGGCGCAATACTCGGCTGAACCAATCATGAATCGCGATGGCAGCGGATTATGGGGACGCGCTGAACCGATACTGGAAAACGGCGCGCGGCTTGCGCCCGCCTACTGAAGCAGCCAAGGGCTTATCCAAACAGCTCCAGTGTGCCGCGCATCTCCATCGGCAGCGAGAATATCTGCCAAGCGGCGAGCATCAGCAATAGCAATACCAGCGCCCAAGGCAGCAAGCCCAGCAAGGCTCTGCGTCGATAACGGCGCAGGGCTGTCTGCTGCGCCAAGCGCAAGCTCCACAGAAATCCGCCCACCAGCGCCAGCAACTGTGCGATGCCGATGAGGGACATATCCAGGCTGAAACTCCAGCTTTGCCAATCGCCAGAGCCGCCCATGAACTCCTGCATGACCGGCAGGATCAAGCCAGGACCCGCCAGCAGATGAAAAATGTAATGCGCGAACCAGATGCCAAATCCGATTGGCGCAAAGGCGCGCGCGAATGCCGCCACCGTATCCTGAATGGTGTCGCTTTTGCCGTTGCCGCCCAAGCGAATGCCGACAGCCGCCGCGCCCGCCGCCACCACCAGCGGCAAGAGCAGATTGCTCAAGCCAAAGATGAGCAGCAGCACCAGGAACTCGCTGGAGATGCCCAGATTCAAAGCCAGCCAAACTTGCAAGTCGTAATAGGGCGGCGTCATGCCAAAAGCGTTGGAGATGCCCATGAAAGCCAGCGCGATAAAGAGCAGGGACTGGTCCCAACGGCGCGGCATGCTCTCGCCACGGCTCAATTCTCGTCCGGGGGCGCGCGTGAATAGGCTCACATTATCATGCGGGCAGGCGCGCACGCAGTCGAGGCACATCGTACAATCCATATTGCCGTGAATCTGCGGCGCGAAAAGCTCGGTGCCGCATCCCAGCGTACCTTGTGGACCATGCGCGACCTCGATAGCTCCCGCGCCATCCGAGCCAGCGACAGCAATTTGATCCAGGCGAATTGTGGTCTGTGGCGCATAACTGCCGTTGACGCATTCTTTGCCGACGCATGTCGCGCAGACATCATGGGATTTCACAGCGATTTGACTTGGCGAAACGGTCGAATATACGAAGTTAAAAGCGCCCAGCGGGCAGACATATTTGCAAAATGCCGATTCGCTGAAGAGCGCTTCCAGGGCGAAAGATGCCAGGAAGTAAGCAAGAATCAGCCAGGCTGTCAGCCAGGGACTGGACCAGAGGTCCAAGTATTCGTAGGCGAAAAATAAGAGAAACAAAGAGAAAATCGAGACCCATTTGTTGCGCAAGCGCCGCGGGAAACGGCGTCCGCGCCGGGCAAGCCGCTTGGCAAGCGTGCGCGGCAACGTAAAGGGACAGCCCATGCAGAACAGATTGCCCGCCAAGAGCAGCGCCAGCACCGCTATGCCGCGGAAATGCACCCATGCACCCACTGTGGCTAGGTTGCGCGCCGCCGCCTGGGGCCCGATAAAGCCGTCGATTATCAGCGCCAGCGCCAGCAAAGCAAAAACCGACTGCATAAGCAGCCGGCCATAGCGCCCACGTAGCAGCCGCCCGATAACTGGCGCTTTTAGAACATCAATACCCAAGGCGGAGCGGTGATGAAGCGCGCTGTCGCGTTCCTGCTTCATAAGCATGGACCCTATTATCCCGCCGCGCCAGAGAGCAGCGTATAAAGAATATAAACTAGGTAGAGCGCCAATAATACGAAGCCCTCGTGCCGGCTGAGCATGCGCTGGCTGCGTAACAAAAGGTAAAGAATCCCCGTCGTTGCGACGAGAATGCCGATCGATATCCACAAGCCATCTGTTCCAACATGAACCGCCGCCATGCTGCCGAAAAGGATTGACAGCAGCCAAGGAAAGCCCAAACCAATGAAGATGTCGAAGATATTGGAACCGATGGCGTTGGCAACAGCCATGCCGCCACGCCCAGCGCGCGCCACGTCCATCGACGAGATGAGGTCCGGTGCCGATGTGCCAGCCGCCAACAGCGTTAGCGCGACAATCACCGGCGGCAGCCCGATGCCAGCCGCGAAGACGATGGTCGCCTCGACCAGGATGTAACTCAAAACGATAATCAAAGCGATGGCAACCGCGAAGGTCCAGACGTAGTTCTTTTCCGGCGCGCCGGTGATTAATCGCAGCGGCTTCGATATCGCCGCCTCGGCTTGATGCAATAAGCCATGGCCGCTCGCTGCGCGCGGCGCTGCGGGCTGCGCGGCAGCGGGCACCGGCGTATCCGGCTGGGACGGGTCTTTGAAAAAGACCAGCATCAGCACATAAACGACATAGGCTGCCAAGCCCAAAATCGCTTCCCAAAGCTGCACTTCGCCGTCCCAAAAAATGAATGCCAGATAAACGATGGACAAGATGTAATAAGCTGTATCGCGGCGAACGGAAAAGAGCTGAATGCGCAATCCGCCCGCCACCACTGCGGATACACCTGTGATGACCAAAATATTGAAGACTGCCGAGCCAACAATCGTGCCGATGCCGACATCGCTGTGCGCGCCGCCGCCCGTGAAGAGCGCAATCAAGGCAATCGCCAATTCCGGCGCTGACGAACCCATCGCCATCAAAGACGCGCCGGCGACTTCGTCGGATAGCTGCAAGCGCCGCGATAGCTGATCCAGACTAATGATGAAAAAGCCTTCGGTAATCACCGACAGCGTATAAACCGACGCGAGAATAATAGCCAGGCTTGCCAGAACTTCAACCAAGATTGTCTCCAATCCGCGTGTATATCGTCTTGTCAGCGTGCCACGCTGCCACAGACATTACCGGTCGTCATGGCATCGAAGCGTCTGTAAAATGAGCCTTTCGCGCTTCAAGTGTGATTATATTATTGTGATTATATCATTGTAAGCTGCGTAAATTGACGCCAACAGCGGCGGATGACAGGAGCTGGACAGGAGCTGGACAGGAGCTGGAATGAAAATCGAAGACATCAAACTGCTATACCGATACAACGACTGGGCGAACAAGCGCATTCTCGCGGCGGCGGACAGGGTAACAGCAGAACAATTGACGACAGCAAATGAATTTGGCTGGGGCAGCTTGCGCGGGGCGCTCGTGCACATTCTCAACGCCGAATTTGGCTGGCGCATGGTCCTGAATGACGAAGCGGGTTCGCGCGAATGGTTGAGTGAGGACGACTTTGCGGATATTGTCACGCTGCGCCAACGTTGGAACCAGGAAAACAGCTCGCTCTGGGGCTATCTGGATTCGCTGCGCGACGCCGACCTCTATCGTCAGGTGACCCGCCAGCGCGGCGATAGGCAGTATCACTGGCTGCTGTGGCAATGCTTGACGCACGTCGTCAACCATGGCACACAGCACCGCGCCGAATGCGCGGCGCTGCTAACGGGATACGGTCATTCGCCGGGTGATATGGACTTCACGCTTTTCCTCAGCAGCCGCGACTGAGACAAAGGGAGATATTATGAACTGCGCCGCCATTGAGCTGCTCTTTCGATACAACGATTGGGCAAATGACCGCATCTTGGATATAGCCGAAAAACTGACCGATGCGCAGCTATCGGCTGCCAATGACCTCGGCTGGGGCAGCTTGCGCGGGACGCTGGTCCATCTACTGGACGCCGAAACCAGCTGGCGCAGCTTGCTTGCCGATGGCATTAACAGTCAAGCGCTAAGGTGCGCGGACTTCAGCGATATCGCCAGCATCCGCGCGCGCTGGGCAGAAGAAAGAAGCGCCTTTTGGCGCTACCTCATGTCATTAAGAAACCGCGACTTGGCGCGCGCGCTTGGCTATAACGCGCTGGGGGGGTTGCGCCACGCGCCGCTCTGGCATTTGCTCTTCCATGTCTACAATCACGCCACGCATCACCGCGCCGAATGCGCGGCATTGCTGACAGACTTGGGTCATTCGCCGGGCGATATGGATTTCACGCTTTTCCTCAGCGGCTTGGGCAATCAGCAAAACGGCGGCGCAATGAGCGCCAAAGACATTGAATTGCTCTTTCGTTACAACGATTGGGCAAACGACCGTATCTTGGATACAGCCGAAAAACTGACCGATTCGCAGCTATCAGCTGGCAACAGTCTTGGCTGGGGCAGCCTGCGCGGGGCACTGGTTCATCTCATGGATGCCGAGTACGCCTGGCGCGTCTTGCTCAAAGACGGCGAGCATGTGGAATATATCAATCCAGATGCTTTTCCCGATGTCCCCGCGATGCGCGCGCGCTGGGCAGTGGAAAGAAGCGCAACTTGGGGCTACCTCGACAGCTTGAGCGACGCGGCATTAAGCGCTGTTATTCGCTATGAAGCCCAGGGCAAAATGCGCCAGCGCGTGCTCTGGCATTGCCTGGCGCATGTCGTCAACCATGGCACACAGCACCGCGCCGAATGCGCCGCCTTGCTGACCGGCTTCGGCCACTCGCCCGGGAACCTTGATTTCATCGTGTTTTTGAGCCAGGGGTGATTGTAGGAAACCTAGTATTTCATGCTAAATGGCAGGAAGCTGTAGAAGCAACTGCTATTCGCTTCAAATGTACGCTTCAATCGAATACCAATTCGCCGCCGCTCATTCATCCGCCGCGTCACCGCGCCTTCCCCGGTTGCGCAGCAGCCGCGCGCCGAGGTTCTCGGCCGACGCCGGCCGCGGAGGCCCGCCCACCGAGCGCCCCAGCGCGGCAGGCTCGGCAGGCTCGGGCGAAGGCGCGCCAGCCCCGCTGGGACTGGGGTCAATCCGCGGCACTTCGTCATATCCGCCTCCGTAATCCGTGCTGTCGCGGCTGCGGCTGCGCGCCTGGAGCAGCGCCTGAACCCGCTGAGAGCGCCGCGGATTCTCGCTTTGAGACCCCCTCAAAGCCGCGCGCAGCCGCGCCAAATCGCTGCGCGTGATTATCAAGCGCCGCACCGCGATATCCAGCGGCAGCAAGAGCAGAGCCAGCAGCAGCAAACTCTGCCAAATGCTCACCGCCGCTTGCCGCTCGCCCAGATTATGGGCGAATACATCGGCTGGCTCTTGCTGCAGATTCGCGCCGCCAGTTAGCGCGGCGATTTCTGCCATGAGCCGGTCATCCGGTTCGCGTGGGATGTATTCGGGCGAATAGGACATGACCCAGCCGTTGAGATCGTTCAGCACCGCGCTGCCATCACCCCGATCATCTAGCCGCTCTTGCCCGTTTATCGTCAAGAAATATGCGCCTTCGTTCTGCGGTTTGAATGTGGCTTCATAGCGGCCCGGCGCTGTTTGCAGCAAGGGGACGCGCCGACTGTCACCGGCCGGGTTCAAAACCGCGCTGCTCAGCAGCAAGCCGTCCAGGAACTGCCCGGCGTCATCGCGGGCGTCGACCACAATGCGCGCATTTTCATCTTCCAAGCTGACGCGCGTCTCCAGATTATTGTTCGCGCCGGCGTTGATGCTCCAGTTTACCGCCTGTCCCCAAAAGCGCGAAAAGTCGTCCCAAGCCACCCATTCCCTTGCCCAGCGCGCGCTCGCGTCCGAGGTCCAGGCGACCACGCGCCCCAAGCCATATTGCCATGAGGACAGAATCGGATCGGAATAGGGTTCGGGACCGCTGAGGATGCGCTGGGCGGCGGTCTTGGGCGTGGTCGCAACATATCCGCGCAAGGGCGGGAAGCTGGTGATGCCGTCAACGATGGCGTTGCGGCCGCTTAGGCGCGCGGTGAAGTTTTCTTCGACGATGTAAGAGCGCGAAGCCAAGACCGTTTCTTGCGCGAAGATCAAGGGAATTTGCGCCACGTCCGCAACTTGATAATAATTGCCCGCGCCCGCTACCGCCATGCGCTCCAGGAACTCGGCGGGGCTGCGCCCGATAGCAATGGACGATAAGCTGACGCCGAACTGCTCGTGCAGCAGTTCGGTCAATTCCACCAAGCCGGTTGGGCTCGCGCCGCCATCGGTCAGCAAGATGAGATGCTTCAGCTGCGACGGCTCGTTGATGATGTCGCGCTCCACCAGGCGCAGCCCAGCCAAGATGTCCGTGCCGCCGCCCGAACGAATGGTATTGGTCATGGCGATTAGCGCCTGGGCGTCATTGACTTGTTGGAACGGGACCACCCAAGCGCCGCCGGTATCAAAAGTGCCGATGGCAACGCGATCGCTCGCTTGCAGCAAACCCAGCGACAGCACAATAGCGCGCTTGGCTAATTCCAGGTTGGGCAAGCCGCCACGCCCGATTTGCCCCATGCTACCGGAGCGGTCAATCAAATAGGCGATGGTCAATTGTGGCAAGCGCTGCTGGTCTTTTATCTGCATCTCGACTGGCAGGGTTCGCTCCAGAGGCGTTTGATAATAGCCGCCGGGCGCATAACTTTCCGGTCCGCCGATCATCACCAAGCCGCCGCCGATGTCGCTGACATATTGATCCAGCAATTCCATCTGCGCGTTGCTCAATTCGGTGGCGGGCACATTGACCAAAATGACGCTCTTGTAATTTGCCAGCTGCGCCATGTTCACCGGCAATGCCTCTGGCGGCGCAGCGTCTATCAGCAAGCCCGCTTGCTCCAGCGCCGGCAGCAGATGCTGCGTTTCCGACTCATGCACGCGGATGAGCAGCGCGCGCGCAGGACCAATCACTTGGCTGAATGCCGCCAATTGATTGTTCTGGTTGTAGTTGTCGCGTTCATCTGGCACGACCAACTGCGCGGTGAAATCAAGAAATCCGCTCATTTCGCTGGTTCGGGTCAGGGCAAAGCGCGTGTCTCCGCGCTGCAAGTTCAGCGCCTCTTCGTGGATTAGGCTGCCGCGCGAAAAGATCAAGAGCGTCGCCGATGTCGCCGCCTCGGCATGAATGCTGACGGAAATATCGAAGCTCTGGTTTTCGCCGACGCGGTTTGGGGCATCCAATTCCGTAATTCTGACGTCGGGCTGCGGCGCGCGGAAAAACGGCACATAGCTGATTTCGACGCCCGACGCCGCGGCGCGCTGGGAGCGGGCGCGGGCGTCGCCTTGCGTCGGCTGACCGTCGCTGAGCAGCATGATGCGCGGCGAGGCGTCGGCAGGGAACATTGATAGCGCCGTCTGAATAGCATTGGCGATATCCGTATGCGTGGCGACGGGCCGCGACGCAAAGCCATCAATTTCTTTCACGCGGCTGAAATCGCTCTCGGGTGCCGCGTTGTCGCCAAACACGACGACCGCCCATTCATCGTCGGGTTGCTTGGCGGCGATTGCGGCGCGAATATATTGCAATTGCGCGTCTTCCGCCGCAGCGCCCATACTATCGGAGGCGTCGACCAAGAAGACCACTGCCAGGCGATTCACCGCCTGCACCGTCTGCAATCCCGCTAATGCCAGGACGATCAGCAGCACAATCGCCGTGCGCAAAGCCAAGCTGGTGATATCGCGGCGGCGGCGAAAGGCATGACGCGGGAAGCCTACATACCAGACGATTGGTAAAGCGATAAGCAGCAGCAATGCGGCAGATGGCGTGGTGAATTGCATGGCGGTTCCAATTCCGCTTGGCGGCGCGCCGGCGGGATGCGGCGACAATGCCGATTGTAACGACTAGCGCAGTGGCTTCACAGGGTAAGCGCGCCAGCAGAGCAATCACGTCAAATTATTTGCCATCTAGGGCTTGCCCGCCTTGCGCTATCCAGCGAGTTGTCCCACAATTTCCTGCAATTGTTTTTGGAAGCACTTTTGATACGATTTCTGCCCGACGATGCCATGACGCGCTGACTTCCGCGAATATGATAGCCAATTTATATTCGTCTTTCTTATAGTTTCGTTTATTGCAAATAAAATGGCTTTCTGATAATTTTATGTTAAATTTTAGTAAGCGAAATAGATTTCTGCGTTATTTCTCATATTTCGTAGACTTACGGCTGAAAAAGCTGTAAAATCAATTTACCGCAATCCTATGTACTGTAAAGGTTTTTTCCCGACAAGAAGGGGGATCAATGTCCGAATACGAAAACTACGTACCCCCGACCGATTCTCACATAGAAGACGTTGGGCAATACTCGGAAGACAAACCAGATATAATCAAAGTCTCGGCGCGTTCGCGCTCGACCGCGGTTGCAGGTGCCATCGCTGGCGTGATGCGACAGCATAATGGAGCCGAAGTCCAAGCGATTGGTGCCGGCGCGGTTAATCAAGCTGTGAAAGCCTTGGCAATTGCCAGGGGCTACTTGGAACGGGATGAAATCGACATCGTCACAACGCCCTATTTCACAGAGGTCGATATCGACGGCCAAGAGCGTACTGCGGTTCGCTTCCGCGTTGAGCCGCGCCCATAAACCGAGCGCTTGATAACATTGGCCATTGGCTGGCGCTTGCCATCCATTTGAGCCATTTCCGGCAATAAGGTGAATGTCTTAGACTCACCTTTTTTCTTGTCGGATGCGCTTGAGCGTTTTCCCTTCCCCGCGCAGAGCTTGCCTACTTGCCTACTTGCCTAATAATGATAAATGATACCGAATTGCAGCGATACGCGCGCGACATGACCTGCCCCGCGCGCCACGCAAAACCCTGCGACATGCCAAACTGACATTTCACCAATGCGCATGAATACCGTTTCTCGGCTCGAGCCCGTCTAGGCGCGTTTCACTAAAACCTGCTTAACGATAAATCCAGCTAAACCATCATCCATTAAGCGGTGTTATAATGCACTCGGCAATGCGAGAATGCGAGTGAAGACAAGATTGGAGTGTTAAGGTGTCAGAATTAGCGACATTGGCGATCAATACAATCCGCACCCTGTCTATGGATGCGGTGCAAAAAGCAAACAGCGGCCATCCGGGCTTGCCGATGGGGGCGGCTCCCTTGGCTTATACCCTCTGGACAAAACATCTGCGCCACAACCCAAAGAACCCGAGTTGGGCAAATCGCGACCGCTTTGTATTGAGCGCCGGGCATGGTTCGATGCTGCTTTATTCGCTTTTGCATCTCACGGGTTATGACCTGTCACTTGACGAGATTAAACGTTTCCGGCAATTCGGCAGCAGTACGCCGGGCCATCCGGAATACGGCGACCCGGCTGGCGTAGAGACCACTACGGGACCGCTGGGGCAAGGCGCGGCGACAGCCGTCGGCATGGCGCTGGCGGAAGCCTTCCTCGCCAAGCATTTCAACCGCGACAGCCACAAAATTGTTGATCACTATACCTATGCCCTGGTCAGCGATGGTGATTTGATGGAAGGCGTCTGCATCGAAGCGTCGGCTCTGGCTGGGCATTGGGGCTTAGGCAAGCTGATATTCTTGTACGACGACAACCAGGTTACATTGGACGGCGCGGCCGACATGACATTCAGCGAAGATATCGCGCTGCGCTGCGCGGGGATGGGCTGGGATTTTAGCCGCGTCGCCGACGGCACGGATGTCGCGGCGATCAATCAAGCGATTACAGCAGCCAAAGCCGTCACGGACAAACCGAGCTTGATTGCAGTGCGCACCATCATCGGTTACGGCAGCCCCAACAAACAAGGTTCCAGCGCCGCGCATGGCAGCCCGCTCGGCGAGGACGAAGTAAGGCTGGCGAAAGAAGCCCTCGGCTGGGACCCAGATGCCAAATTCTATATTCCAGAAGCGGCTCTGCGGCACTTCCGCAGCTGCCTTGACGCGGGCGCGGCGGCCGAGGCGGAATGGAAGAGCGCCATGCAGGCTTGGCGCGGCGCGTATCCCGATTTGGCAAATGAATGGGAGGATGCCCAAGCTGGTCAATTCAGCAAGGGCTGGCGCGCCGCATTGCCGAGTTGGCAAGCGGGGCAAGCAATCGCCACGCGCAACGCCGGCGGCGACGCGCTGAATACGCTAGCGCGCCACGCGCCAACTATGATAGGCGGCGATGCCGACCTGGCCGGCAGCACCAAGACTTTGATAAAAGACGCCGCTAATACCGGTCCTGGCCGGGCGGACGAACGCAACTTGCGCTTTGGCGTCCGCGAGCACGGCATGGGTGCCATCGTCAACGGGCTGGCGCTGCATGGCGGCATCGTCAAGCCCTATAGCGCCACCTTCTTCACCTTCAGCGATTACATGCGCCCGGCGATGCGCCTCGGCGCGCTGATGGACATCCCTACCGTCTACGTCTTCACGCATGACAGCATCGGGCTGGGCGAAGACGGGCCGACTCATCAACCCATTGAACATTTGATGGCGCTGCGCGCCATGCCCAATCTCCATGTTTTCCGGCCCGCCGACGCCACCGAGACCGCCGGCGCATGGGCGGCTATCGCCGAGCTGGATCATCCAGCAGCCATCGTACTCAGCCGACAAAACCTCCCGGTGCTGGCCGGCAACGACCAGGGCATCCATGCCGGCGTCGCCCGAGGCGCATACGTCTTGTCCGAACACCATTCGGGCGATATAGACGCGATCATTCTGGCGACCGGCAGCGAAGTGAGCATCGCGCTGGCAGCCGCGGAATTGCTCGAAGAATCGGATATTCGCGCGCGCATTGTGTCGATGCCCTGTTGGAAGCTATTTGAAGCGCAAGACGATGACTATCGCCAGAGCGTCTTGCCAGCCGAAATCACGCGCCGCGTCAGCATAGAAGCCGGCGTCACGCTAGGCTGGGAACGTTATATCGGGGCTGAGGGAATCGCGCTGGGAATCGACCGCTTTGGCGCTAGCTCGCCTTACACGAGAATCTACGAAGAACTCGGACTGACACCGGGGCATGTCGCCGAAGCTGTTAATTCGCTGCTCGACGACTAGAGCGCCGCTATTTCATAGCATTTCATAGCAGCAGCCTAAGCAAGGCGAATGATATTGGCAGCGAGCGCTTCATGTGGCGCGGCGGATGGGAGAAACCAGGTCGAGAACGCATGCCCAGCCCAAAAGTAATGGTCGTCCTGCCGACATATAATGAGCGGGAAAACATATCTCAACTTGTCGCCGCGCTTTTCAAGCTCGCTATCGCCAGCTTCCACGTGTTGATCGTGGACGACAATTCACCGGATGGCACGGGAAAAATCGCGGATGGAATCTCCCAAAGCCGCGCCTACCGCGGCAAGGTGCATGTCTTGCATCGACCGCGCAAGCAAGGCTTGGGACCGGCTTACATAGCCGGCTACAAATGGGCTTTGGCTTATGGTGCCCAGTTGATAATCCAGATGGATGCCGATTTCTCGCATCAGCCCAAATATATCCCGCAATTGCTGGCAAAGGCGCGGGAACAGGACGTCGTGGTCGGGTCGCGCTATGTTGCCGGCGGCAGCGTAGACGAGCGCTGGGGTCCCCTGCGCAAGCTGCTCAGTTGGTGGGCGAATCGGCTTTATACGCCGAGCATCCTGCGCTTGCCAGTCCATGACGCGACGGGCGGTTTCCGGCTGTTCCAGCGCGATTGTCTCATCGGCTTAGACTTGGACCGCATCAAAGCGAATGGCTATGTCTTCCAAGTAGAAGTCATCTACGTGGCGCACAAACTCGGTTACAGAATCAAAGAGATTCCGATACATTTCCCCGACCGCGAGCGCGGTCAATCCAAGATGTCGCCTGCCATCGCGGCCGAAGCGGCGCTGCGCGTCTTACAGATCATGGTCCGACATCGCAGCTTATCCCCAGCTCAGCGCCGCATGATTCCATACGACTCTGCTGCTCGGCGGCAGCGATAAGGGGCCCAGGTATATCGCGCTCACACAAAAGAACAAGCCTTTTCGGCGCATGAGTGTGAGCGCCGCGATTAATTTAATTTGAATGCTCATTCGACGCAACAGTGTGAAGCCAGCCAGAATGTTATAGGCAATCGATCGTCCACAACAGACCGCGGCGCACGATTTCGCGGGCTTCGGGGACATCGAAATCGCCGATGACATGTCCCAGCGAGCAATAGAATACCTTGCCCTTGCCATAGCGCCGCGTCCAGACGACTGGCATCACCGTGCCATCAACCCATTCGGCGTGATCGCCATTGAAGGTCGTTGTCGCCAAGACCTGGTTGGATGGATCGGTGTGCATGTAATACTGCTCCGAGCGCATATCAAAATCGCTAATGCCCGCTGTTATCGGATGCGCTTGACCGCGGATGTTGACGCGATAATTGATGATATTGCCGGGGTGCGCCACCCATTGCCCGCCAACCATGAACTGATATTCGGTATTCTGGCGGAAGGCGTCCGCCATGCCGCCATGCCACCCGGCGATATGCACGCCGCCTTCGCGCACTGCATGCAGCAGCCCGGCTTCTTGCTCTTTTGATATCACGCTCATGGTATAGACTGGCACGACCAAATCAATCGATGCCATTAACTCGGCATCGCGGAAGCTGTCTAATGACTGCGAGAGCGTTACCTGCAGGCCGGCGTCGCGCATCAGCCGCGCGAATAAGTGTGAAGTCTCTTTGGGATCGTGCCCGTCCCAGCCACCATAAACGATCAAAACACGCTTGCTCATTATTCCCACCTTTGTATCAATAGCTCACATGCCACAATTATAGACGCCTGTGGACGGATTTCACATGTTTTTGCGCGCTTCGCTCTGGCATCAATCACGCACCTAGGCATTGGGATTTTTGTGCAGGCGGAATATGCTGTTCCCAGAAGCCACATAGATGATGTCGTGGATTGGGTAAGCCACGGTGGCGGAGAGCAAATCGAATTTCTCGTGCTGCAATGGCTGATAGCTTTCCATGAATGTGCCGGCAAGCGTTGTCTCATAAACCGCGTGAGCGCCGCGGCTTATCACAAAAATTGCCGGCGAAAAGGCGCTATCGTTGAGGTAAAATCCTTCGGTCATGGTCGTAGAAAGCTCGCTGCCCTCGTTGAAGCCGCTGAAAATGAAAGATTGCTCCTCGCCCGAAAAATATTTCTTCATAATGCCATCATCGTATAATGTGAATACTTCACCATTCTGGCTGATGGTGAAATCGACGACATTACGCAGATTTGGACGCGCGTCGCGGGTGAAATACTCGCGTGGCGCGCTGGGGTAATTCGCGCCGGAAGATTCGTACTTCCATATCTGCCCGCCTTCGTTATCCAGGATATATAGGCGCCGGCTCCAAATCGACAGCGCAGTGGGATTCTCCCACTGCTCGACGCCCAGAACGCGCTGGGCATTGCAGATGATCATAAACTGGGGCCGACAGCGAACCATTGTGCCGTTTTCATCAATCATCGCCAATTCGCCAGAAACATCGTCGAAGGCGATATCGACAATTTGACCGATGCTGAAACCGTCTACTGTTGCGCCGCGCCGCATATTGGGAATCGGCTCTTGCCGCTCGACCTGCCGGCCATCGTCCGATAGTTTGATGTGATAGACCAAGTGATTCTTGGTATCCAGCGCAAACAGGTCGGAGCCCTTTAGCCGCAGGCGCGCGATGCTGGCGTCTTGGAAATTCGTCATCGGGTTCGCGACACGCCGCTGGACTTTGTTAAGTGTATCAACAACGTCTTGCGCTTCTTGCCGCATTGCTTCCAGCACGGGATCGCCCGGGCGCATCTTATCGCAAACATTGATGACTTGCAGCGCGGCATTCCAGGCAGAGGTGATGCTCCTGCGATTGCTATTGTCCATAGATCGCGCCAAGCTGGCCGTCTCTTGCGAGCGCTGCAGGCACTGCTCAAATTCGGATTCCCCAGTATTGGATACCCAGGAAAACACAACAACAGCAACAATGAACAAGGGAATTAACAAGACGGCTAAAGCCATCGACCCCGCAGCGGGATTGCGTTCGCTGCCGGGTTCTGGTAAAGGCAGGAAGCGCTGAAACAAGCGGCTTAAGCCTTGCAAGAAACCTGCCGCTCGCAGCGCCAAGCGCGTTAATCCCAAACGCAGTACAGCGCCCAAGCCGCGTTTGCGCCGAACTGGACCGCTGGCGCTGGCGCTGGCCGCTTGCAGCCGAGCCGCTTTCAACTTCGCGTCTACTTCCAGCGAAGATTCGCCCGGCGCAGCCAGGACTGGGCTTTCGAAATTGGGCGGCAGCAACTCCACCAGCATCAATTGCCCCTGCACCTTTATCGCATCGCGCAGCCGCTGCAAAACTTGTTCAATGTTCTCTTCCATCAATGTGCTGCGCAGCTGCTCAACCTGGATATCACACAGGTTGGCATCCGCCAACGCCAGGCGGCTGCCCGCATTGACGCCATAGCGCACCTTTTTGACTTCCGGCTCCGGCGCGATGCCCAAAGGCGCGCTGTATAGCGAGCCTTCCTGGCTAAAATCATCGGGGAAAGTGAGGGTCGCGCCAGCTGTCTGCAATACCGAGATGACCGGCCCCACACGGGCGACGTATAAGTCGTCGCCATGCAAGACAGCCACAATTGCGCTCGCCTCAAATTGCTGCTGCTCAAACTCGCTATGCTCTTGATTGTGTTCGTAGAGGTTGCGGTTGAGCACTTGAAACATGGTTCGCAGGGCAATCGTGACGCTTCCGCCGGTTTTGAAATAGCGTTCGGCAGCCAATACAGCCAATTGCTCATAAAACTTGGTTGGCGCGATTGTGCCAGAGGGCACAATCAAAGTGAAAAAGGTGTCGCCCAAGCGGCTGCGCGCGGCCTCTGGCGGTGCCACCACAACCAGGGCACCGGGCGGATTCACGTTGATGGGACGGCCCCCGACTATGTATAGATGACCGACCAATGCTTCTAATTCAAAAGCCATAGGAAAAACTTCGCACCAGCGAACAACACTATAGATTTTACATCAAGATATGAATCGCGCTATGCGAGCGCCAATGGACTGACCTGACAAACAACTCTTTATCTTTATGCCCTTCGCTGCTTTGTGGTGAATAAAATTTGAAGCGATTGCTCTGGACCAGCTTGCCGGCTTGCGGATGAAGTGACAAAGCGAGGATAGCAGTGTTATAATTAAAGCAGATGTAAGCACATTGACTCCTCGCATGGCTGTACCTCGTCGTTCAGATTGTGAAGGGCTCATAACAATGTCAACAGTCCCAGCATTTCAAAGGCGCGCATTAGAAGGCGATACGGCTGACGGGCGCAGCGGCTGCCCAGCAGATAACCCGAGACTGGATTGGTGGTTGACAATCCTTAGCTGCTTCATGATATTCGGTCTCTTTATCGATGGCTGGGCGCACAACCACAATCGCGTGGATGACAGCTTTTTCACGCCCTGGCATGCCCTGCTCTACAGCGCTTATGGCATAGCCGCGCTTAGCCTGATTGCCTTGCACTTCCGCAATGTCGGCAATGGGTTCCACTGGCGGCGCGCCTTGCCGGCTGGCTATATGCCCGCGCTGGCGGGGGCTTTGTTCTTCGCTATAGGCGGCTTGGGCGATATGTTCTGGCATGGGCTGTTCGGGATTGAAGAAGGCACCGAGGCTCTGCTAAGCCCGACGCATCTCTGGCTCGCGGCATCGGGCCTGCTGATTATCAGCGGTCCCATCCGCGCGCTGTGGCAGCGGCAAAGCCAAGAGACTTGGCGCGACTTGCTGCCAGCTATCGTAGCCTTGAGCCTGGTCGTCTCGGTCTTCACCTTCTTCACTGCCTTCTCCGCGGTTACAGGCAGAATGAGCATTTTGACTGGTCCTAGACCAGACGACCATAACTTTCATGACGTTTATGGCGTGATGGCGCTGGTCTTGCATAGTAATATCTTGCTCGGCGTCGCCCTGTTCAGCGCCCGCCGCTGGCGGCTGCCATTTGGCGCTTTTACGTTGATCTTCGCGGTTAATGCCCTGTTGATGACCTGGTTGCACCTGCGCGCGAACGCCGAGTTCTTGTTCGTGGTCAACGCTGCCGTCGCGGGCTTGCTATGCGATTGGCTGCTCAACCGTCAGATACTCAAATCGACGCTGGGCTTGCGGCTGTTTTCTTTTCTGCTGCCCATCGTTTTTTGTTTGGGCGCGCTGCTCGTGATTCAAACCTTAGGCGAAAGCGCCTGGGGAAATGGCGGGCTATGGTGGGAAGTGCACATGTGGCTGGGCGCGCCGACCTTGGCAGGCGCATTTGGCTATGGCATCAGCTTGCTGCTGCGCCCACCAGCCGCGCCTGCCGAGCTTCCGACATAGGCGTCGACAGGCCGATTGCAACGCCGATTGTATCTATGCGACAAATTGCCCTCGTCCTTGCCTGCGTATTGCTCTTGACAGCCTGCCGACAGCAAATTCCCGCTTCCAGCGAGATTCACCTTGATGTCGCGGTTACGGGGCTGCAAGTCGGCGAGGCGCAAATCAGCGTGCGCGCCCGCGACAAAAATGGCGCGACGATTGACAACCCTGGCGCGATTGTCTTGCGCGGCGATATGGACCACGCCGGCATGGCACCGGTCTTTGCGGAAGCGCGCGCGGCGCTTGATGGGGTTTTTACCCTGCCATTTGAATGGACCATGGCTGGCGCTTGGATTCTAGAAGCCAAGCTGAGCTTGGATTCGGGCGAAGAAGTTGTGGAAACATTCCACTACGAAATCCTCGCGCAAGCCGCGGATAACGAGATGTCAGAGCTTGAGCGCGCTGGCGGCGAGCCCAGCGCCATGGAAGTGTCCGGACACAGTATGGCACTGGGCGAATCTAGCGCCGCCTATATGCGCATCCAAAACAATGGCGCGGCGGACGCCACCATTACCGCAGCCCGGTCCGACGCTGCCCAACTGGTCGAGTTTCACCGCAGCGTCGTCGCCGACGACATCGCGCGCATGGAAAAAATCGAGCGGTTGGTCATCCCCGCTGGCGAGGCGCTAGAGCTGCGCCCGGGCGACCTGCACATCATGCTGCGCGGCTTGAAGTCGGACTTGAAACCTGGCACCAGCATCAGCCTGCAACTGGAGTTGGCATCAGGCGCGACCCTGCCTATGACGATTCCAATAACAAACATGCTTATGGATGATGACCAAGGTCCAACAGCGCTGGGCGACTTGGTCTTTAGCAAGCTCTGGGCGCGCCCAGCCAGCGCCGGCGGTACGCATGAAAATCAGACGCACGAGCCAGCTCATTCACATTAATGCGGCATGGTCAGCAGGGCAATCGCATCGAATTATTTCAACACTGAGGCACCAAGGGTCGCCCACGATTTTGCGCCAAATTTCATGAGCGAGCCTTGGCTCGCCCCTACAATTCATCAGTTTGATGTTAAATTCGACAGTTATGGATTTTGAAGCGATTGCCCTGGCATGGTCAGCGAGCGGTATGTACAAACGAAATGCGCTGGTCGCCGGGGGCTTATGCCCCGCCAAGCCAGCGCGCCAAGCGATAGCCGCGCATGTCCAGGGGCATCAGCGCAAGCAGCGCCGCGCCTTCTTCCGCATCTAATGGGCGCAAGGCGATGAGTACAAAAATGTACAAAAGCGTTGCAATCGCCAGTACAAAACCGCTTTGACCGAATATCACCATCGCCAAGACCATGACCGCGAAGGCGATTAGCGGACGCCAAAGCAAACTATGCAGCCTCAGCTGTGGCAGCGAGCCGCGCAGCAGGAAAATGAATGGCAGGAATAGCACCACTTCGGACGCGATGGTGGTAAGCGCCGCGGCTTGAAAACCGTATTGCGGGATGAAAATCAAATTGGCGGCGATGTTGAAGCAGACCGCGGCTGCAAAAGCGCGTGTAATCAAGCGCTGCCGCCCCAGCGCGACCAGCGCGTATTGCAGCAAGCTGTTCATCCAGCCGAATGGGATGCTCCAGATCATCAATTGCAATGCGATTGCGCCATCCGGCAAATATCGGGAGCCGCCCAAAATCAGCGTCAAAGGTTCCGCCAATACTGTGAATATCAGAGCCAGCGGCAAAGTGACGGCGAAGAGCAATTTGATGCCAAAAGTACAACTGCGCGTCAAAGCCGCCCGGTCTTCTTTTGCCTGCCGCGACATGAGCGGGAAGAGCGCCTGCGTGAAGAAAGCCGGCACAATGTTGATCGCCAGCAGCCACTTATAGGCTGTGCTGTATTGCGCGACGGTTTCCGCGCCTTTGAGCGCTTGCAAGATGACAACATCAATCTGGAAAAAAATTGTGGCGAGGAAGTGATTAAGCATCAATGGGAAGCTCTCGCCAATCATTGCGACAATCAGCTTGCGATCGGGCAGCCGCCGAGCGATTTTGCCAATCAAGCGCCTGCCCGCCCAAAGCAGTACCAGCAGCGTTAAGATATTGTTGAAGATGCTGACCGCCGCCAAGCCAACGATGCCATGCCCCAGCAAGAGCGCGATAAGTCCAAATATCGCCTTGTTGACGGTTGTAATGGTGGCGATGGCGGCTGGTTTTTCCGCCTGTTCATTAGCATAAAAGAGCGAAGTCATGCCCTTGGACAAGCTGGCGGGGAACAAACCCAAGTAGAGCAAGCCAATCGCGGTTAAGCCCTCGGCGCTAATGGCTTCGGCAGCAGAGCTTTGCCACAGCACTAATACGCCAAATAGCAGCGGCAGGCCGACAAGACTCAAAATCAGGCGAAATAAAGACGTATTATAGAAATAATGTCCCGCGCGGCTCTTGCGCTGGGAGGCTTCGCGCATCAAAAACAGGTCCAAGCCAAAATTCGTGAAAATGTCAAACCAGACAAACAAGACCACCGCAAAACTGTAAATGCCAATCTCGTAAGGTTGCAGCAACCGGTACATGACGATGGCAAATGCCATATCAATGCCGCGATTGAATAAGTTGAGGATGATTGGCGCCAGGCTGTTGCGCGCGACTTTTGCCACGCTTGAAGACCGCTCGGTATTCATGCCAATAAAGGCGCGCCAGAACCACGTGCCAAATAGCAGCACGGTCAACACGACGCAGAGTGTCGAAGCGAACATGCCCAGATGCACGCTGGCGGGGCTGTATACCAGCCTCACCGTCCAATGCCCCGCAGACAATTCCACCCCCTGGAAGTTCGCCAGCACCAGGCGCGTCGCCAGACCAAACTCGGACGCTTCTCCGCTGCCCCAGGGGCGGGCGAATGCGCGCCAACCCGGGGAGTAACTCTCGCTGATGACCAGCCAACTCGCTTCGTCCAGGCTGATGTCAATGAATTTTTCCCGCGCGGTATCGCGGGAAATTGCGGCAGGCTTATAATCGGCGATATGCAAAGCCGAACCGATATTGGTGAATTCGCCAAATCGGAAGCCCCCGCCCACTTCAGCCGTCCAGCTTGGATCCCAGTCGTCTTTGGCAACCGCAAAAGCCCGCGGCATAAATGAGCCGTTCTCCCAAATCGTTACCGCCTCGTCGGCGTAAACGGTTTGCCAGCCAGCTGGGGGGCTATGCCAGTCGCGCGGGGTCAAGACATAGCGGATATTGAGTAGATTAAAGAGGTCGGCAGCGAGTACCGCTTCATATCCGCCGGCATGATTCCAATCCGGCAAGGTATAGACTGGGGATATGCGATTGTGGTCCATTAAACGCTGCGGCTGCAGGGCGCGCATGGTCGCCACGTACCCGGCGGGGATGATGCTGTCGTAACCGCGCACATCATCCAAGCCATAGCTCATGCCCATATTGGGATTCAGTATGGCTGGCTGGCTTGGATCGGATTCCAGGCTCGTTATGCGAAAGTGCCCAGCTTGACCCTGCAAGTATTCTATCGCTGGCGGCGTGAATTCCAGCAGCAGCGGGTCGCTGGCGGGATTAAAACCATAACTGGCGATGAACAAATCGATGGCGCTAACAATCAAAACGAGAGCCATCCATACCCGCGTCCGCCAGCGCGCTGCATAAAGGAAAATCACGCCGCTAGCAAGAAACAGCCCCGCCAGCCCGATAAACTGCGGCAGTTGATAACTGTAAAACATGCGCCCGTCAGCAAAAGCCCCATCCGCCCTAGCCAACTCCGCGACCAGCCTGTCGAAGAGCGGCTGCAATTGATCGAAGTTGCTGTAGCTGTAGACCGCCGCGCCCAAAAGCGCGCCGCCCAGCGCCATAGTCAACAGCCCGAGGGCAGCAAGCGGGAAGGCGCTGCGCCGCCGCTCCGCCAGCAGGTGCAGCCCGATTCCCGACAGCGCCGCAACTGCCATGGATAAGATATAGACCCAGCGAAAAGGCGAATTCAACTGATTCATGCCCGGCAGGCTAAACACAAAGGCGTAGGTGGGCGCGCCGAACATGAAAGACAGCGACAGCAGCGCAATCAATGCCAGGGCGACAACGATGCCAGCGAATTGCCATCGTCTTATGCCGGCAAAAAAAGCATAAGCGGCCAGCAGCAAGGGCAAGACACCTAGGTAAAGCGCGCCTTCCACATAATTCTTGATGCCCCAGTCGATGTAATCAATGGACCGCCCAGCGGCATCCTTCAAGTCGCTGATGGTTTCCCCGCTGAAGACATCGACATAACTATGGTGAGTGGGGTTGCCATAGAAGTTCGGCAGCAGGAACTGCAAGATATCGCGCGGCTTGTGCGCGAAGTCCAGCACTGTTTGCAGGCTGTCGCGCTCGGCGCGCCAGCTAGTCTGCGCGAATTCGACCAAAGGGATTAATTGCAGGCTCGCCAAGCCCGTCCCCAGCAGCAGTATCAAAAGCAGCCAGACAGCGCTTTTCTGTACCCAGCGCAAAGGGAAAGCGCCATCGGAGCGCCAGCGTCTTCCCGCCTCGTAGAGCAGGCGCAGGCTGGCATAGACTGTGATGGTCATCAGCGTATAAATGGACACTTCAATGTGCCCCGCCAGGATATTACAAGCGATTGCGCCCGCGCCAATCACAACCCAGGGAATGGCGGTACTGCGGAAGAACCACAAAGTTCTTCCGCGCAAGATGTTTTCCACCATCCATAGCGCCAGCGGCAGCCAGGCGGCGGCTGCCACCACCATCGGGAAGAGCGCGCTGGCGATCATAAAACCAGACAATTGATAGACCAAGCCCGCCAGCGCCGCGCCAAAGCGGTTGCTGCCCAGGCTGCGCAAGTAAGCAGCCATGAACATGCCCGCCAGCCATAGGTTGAGCGCGATGAACCAGCCGTAGGCGCTGCTCAATGGCAGGATATAATAGATGATGCTAAGTGGATAAAGGGCTGAATGCTGCCCCGCCGCCCAGAATGGCAGGCCAGCAAAGAGATGCGGATTCCAAAGTGGAATCTCCCCTTGGGCAATCTGCTCTCGGATGAAGGTCTTCCACTGGTAATTCTGCAGCACCATGTCCGAGATTAAGTGATTGTGCGGTGTGTCGGGCGCGCCGACAACCTCGCGGTAGGCGGCCTGCGGCAGGAATTGATAGAGATTCTCGGTTGGCAGCAGTGTACGATCGCCCAAAGTTTGCTGATGAAACATCAACAGTGGGCATACAAGCAATAATACAATCAGGCTTAAATCTGGGAGGACGCGCCTTAACATCGCTTAGATTCAGAACTCCGTCTTCAATACTGCGCTGGCTGCGTTTGAAGCTGCTACTCTACTTTTATACACAGGCGCGCCAATATGCGCTAGCCAGAGGCAATGCCACTCGGTTATCCCTATTTCTGTTATTATATGTCAATGACAAAGCGCATATCCCTTGCGCGCCATCAGATTCGGCATAAAATAGGATGTGCAGTGTAGCGCTTTTGTCAGGGGTTTTGTGACAAAGCGCATCGCGGAAAACCGTTTTATCAAACCATGCAATCTCGCTTTCATAATTACGAGGGCGGGCTTGTTGATTGTTTCTGGCTAAAATAGTCCAAATTTTGGAACAGGCCCATGGCGGACAGCCTATTCGACAACCGCTACCGCTACAATTTCATTTATCCGCGCGGGCGCTCTGGCGAAACATTGCGCGCCCTCGATACAGCGAACGAAAACCGTCCGGTCGTGATTAAGCGCCCCGCGCCCAACGACGCCCCACCCATCCGCGCGGGCCAAGAAGTCAGCATCGTCAACGAACGTGAAGCGCTTTCCCGCCTGGCGGGCCACCCAACGCTGACTGAACTGGTCGGCAGCGGACAGTTCTTTGTTGGCGGCATCCCACACCAGTACATCGTGATGGAGCGCGCGGAAGGCATCATTGTCGCCGATGAAATCGTCAAGCTGGCTACGAAAAACGAACGCTTGCCAGAATTAGAAATGCTGGAAATTGTCGACCGCTTAATCAACCTGCTGCAAGCCGCGCATGATAAAGACATCGTATACAACGATGTCGATGCCAAGCATCTTTTTTGGAATCGTGAAAACTATACGCTCAAGGTAATTGATTGGGGCAATGCGGTTTTCTTGGAAGGCGATGAAGTTACCTCGCAAGGCATCAGCCGCCAGACCGACATTTATCAAGTCGGGGAGCTCATGTATTTCATCTTGTCGGGCGGGCATCGGGTCGATGTCCCGCGCGATGCCGGGCAAGACTTTCGGCTGGATTTCCACCAAGATGCCCAGAATGTCGACCAACGCTTGCAAGAAATCGTCAGTAAAGCTGTACACCCCAACCTGCGTTTTCGCTATACCTCATTAAAAGCGCTAAACGCCGATTTGTCGCGCTACCGCACCCCCCTAGAGCATGTTCGCAACGCGATCGTATCCCGTACCATTACCAGGCTCAAGAACCCCAATCTCAGCCGCAACGAATTGATGACGCTGCGCGACCGGCTTGAAGCGGCGATTCGTCAAAACCCCGCTTATCCGGTCGCCCGCGCCACCCGCGCGGACATTATTGACCGCCTGCGCGATTTGGAAGTATCGGCCGACCTGGATGCAGTGAAAATCTACATGGGCAATGGCAACTGGGCGCGGGCGGCGGATTTGCTCAAGGACATGCGCGATCGCACCGGGCCCAAGACCTCGGGCATTGTTCACCTGCTGCTGGACTGGTGCATGATTTTGCTTGACGCGCAATCGGACGAGGTGCCAGCCGCCATCCAAGAAAGTACGCTGCTGCTATTCGAGTATAAGCCCGATAAAGCAGCCAACGCGCTGATGCTAAAGCGCCCGGACACTGCCAGCGCGCGCGAACTGCAGTGGCAATTGGCGGAGCGCGTTACCGCGCGCTTTAGCGACATCTTGCTGCTAGGACCCAATATCAGTCGGCTGGACCGGGCGCTTCGGCAACTGGCGGCCGAGGGCGTCGCGGTAAAGGCTTTGCAGTCGGCTCTACGTGGCGTCGCGCGCAGATTGCGTCAGACCGAAGCGATGGCCAAGCCTAGTGCTTCGGAATTGCGCGATGTCTATGGCGAAGTGGTCGAGAGCTTAAGTTCGCTTAGCGCGAAGCTGCAAACGCTCAGCCGGCAGCAAGCATACTCCGAGCGCCGTCTGCCGCTCAATGCGCTGACGCGCGCCCAAAATGCCGCCACGGCTCTGGCCGACAATATGTGTGTTATCGGCAAGCAAGCCGCGAACAACCCGCGCGACGCGCTCGCCGCCCTAGACGCCAGCCGCGCCATTGACCCGCCGAACCCAGTCTGGGACCAGATCGAAGATTCACTCAGCCATCTATATGAGATATTGCAGACTAGCCAAAGCTATGAACCGGCCGGCGATGGCTCCGACTTGTCCAAGTGGCTGCAAGATTCATACGACGAACTCGCGCCATTTTCCGAGCAGCTTTTTGACAACATGCTGGGCGAATTGCTGGAAAACCTGCAATCCGCCCAAGCCGCTTGGCAGCGTTATCAAGCTGTCATCGTCGCCGGCAATAAGACCGAAGCGCTGCAACGTTTGCGCGCAGCCGCGAAATCGGTCGCGCGCTTCAGCCCGACGCTATCCAGTTGGTTTGATAAGCAATATAGCGTGATAGAAAGCGCCGATTACGTGGAGCGGCATTCTGTGCCGAGCCATCTCGGTCGGACGCTTGCAGATGGCTGGGCGGCATTTGACAATGGCCAATTGGCGGATTCGGAACGCCTGGGCCAGCAAGCGAAGGAAATCGCGCGCAGCGACAGCGAGCAAGCAATCGCCGATCGGCTCTATAGCGTATCCCATATCCTGCGGGAATGGGTTGAACGCAACGGCGTCGAAAGCCAAAGCCGTACGCAAAGCACGCTGCTAGAAATCGAAGCGCTCTTCACTGAAGAAGAAAACCAAGCTATCAGCGACTTCACCAGCCAAATGCCCAGTACCGAGACTTATCTCAAAGCGATGGGTCAAGGTCTCGTGCAAGTCTTTGATAATCGCAACACCGCGTCGCTGTGCATACTCTTCTCTCAATATGTGCTAGACGGCGTCCTGGACGCGCACGAAGGCATGATTGAAGACGCGCGATTCTGGCGGGCGGCGGCCGCGCGCGCCTTGCCCGATTCCGAAGGTCGCCAGCCAGCCATGCGCAAATTAGATGAATTCATCGCGCGCCGCCAAGCCATGTTAGAGGCGCAAAGCCTGCTCAACGCCGTGAATGGCAAGCAAGCGCTAGAAAAAATCGACGATATTGTTAACCAACTTGAAGAAAACCCCCAGGCGCGTTTGCTAGCGCCAGCTGTCCACAGTTTGCGCACCTTGGAAGCGGCGGTACAGGATTGGGCAAGCGCCGAATTCCGCGCAGCCAGCAGCAAAATTGAGCAAGCGCTGCGCGCCATCGACGATATCGAATCCAACACCAGCATGGTGCTAAGCGATTACCGAGACTGGATGAAGGAATTGCAGCAGGCGCTAGTCGAGCTGAACGTCTCGCGGCGCAGCCTGCTGCAAGATATAGACCGCCAATCCGACCAGCCGCAAACGGCAATACGCGAGGCAATCCACAGCCAAGCTAAAATAACGGACGAGCTGCTGGGTCAGCCGCACGCGAAATCCATGCTGGCTTGGCGCGATACCTACGAGCAGTTTCTGGACATCTACACCGGCAACATGCGCCGCAGCCAGAAGCTCAAGGACATGAACGAATTGTTCAAAGCGCTGTTCATCGAACGCAACCCGGCTTATGCGCTCTTCCGACATTGGTATCGCCTAGTCGAAAGCTCGCCAGCCGAGCCGGAAATTGAGCCAGAGCTTTTGCCAAGCGTGGATGATGAAGCGCCAGCGGCGACAACAGATGCGGAGGAAGCGGCTGTTGCGGATGCGCCCGCCGCCCCAATAGATGGCAATCGCGCTGGCATGAGCCGACTGCTCTTCAACCTGGCTGCTGTTCTGGGCATCGTTCTTGTTGTCGGCGGTTTGATTTCGCTGGCTGCTAATGGCAATCTCGAAAGTCTCTTGGCGGATTTAGCCGCGAACCACACCGCGACCGCTTTGCCAAGCAAAACTGTACCGGCTGCCACCGTCGTCGCTCAAGAAGCGCTAGAAGCAGCTGACGAAACCACCGAAGCCGCTGAATCCGCCGAAGATGATGATGAAAACGATAGCGCGGCTGCGGCTGCGGCCACTGACGCCGCGACAGCAGAAGCGGGGACCGCGCCGACGGATGCGGATACCGCGGATACCCAAACAGCGCCGGAAAGCGCCACCGACCTTGCGCCGCAGAGCGAAAACACAGCTGCCAACACAGAGCCGCCGCAGGCCAGCGATCTCCCACCAGAGCCTACAGCGACAAATCAGCCGAGTGCCACGCCCATGCCCCCCACGCAGACGCCCCTGCCTAGCATGACGCCCAGCCCCGCCTTGCCCCCAGAGGGCTTGCGCGGCGAGCACAATCTATTAGAACTGTACAAGAGCTCGCTGGCGTCGCCCTTCTGGAACGAAGAACGCTTCTCATCACAAGATGATTCCTGGCGGCTCGGCATCGCTAGCGAGACCGACGGCGAAACCACCTTCCATTTCCCGCCGCCGGAACTGCTCGACAGCCGCTATGGCAACCAAGCGCCAAGCCGCATCAGCCGCATCGAAGCCCAACTAACGTTGCGCAGTTTCAACCCGGCTGTGGTCAGTGGCGAGGACGTCTATTTTGGCATCTTATTCCAAAGCACAAGTGGCGGCGAAAACGCCGGGATTCAAGTGCAAGCCATTGGCCCCAACGTGATTAACCTGGCGCTTTATGCCAACAATCAAGCGGATTTTGTCAGCCAACGCTCGGTTAATGCTGTCATCGCGCGCCTGCGCTTGGACCGCGACCCGCTCACAGGCATGATCTTCGCCTATTTCAACGATGCGCAGATTGGAGCGGGCATACCCTTCGTCGCCCCCGAAGCCGAGGTGGTGCCGGTCATCTTCGTCAAAGACGGCGGCGTCGTCATTGGCGTTTCTTCCTGGAGCATCACCCTGGCTTAGAATATAAGCTGCGAAAATGCCTGCGCGTTTGCAGTTTGCATCATTTGCAGTTTGCTTTGCATCAGCGTCAAAGCCACGCGGCGCTTAAGCGGAAAATCATGCCTCGACTTTTTCTTGCAAGGCTTGGCGCTCGTGCGCGTCGGACCCGTTCGCGCCGTTGGCGGCGCTGGCAATCCCGCTCATCGCCGCCATCATATTCTGCGCCATGCCGGTCAGTTCCATCGGCAGCACGAACTTGGTTGAAGGGCTGCTGCCGACATTCTGCAGCATCTCCATATATTGCAGCGCCATCGTCTTGTTGTCGATATCGCGCGCTTGTTCGTGGATGGCGCGCAACGCCGCGGCATAACCCTCCGCCCGCAATAGCTGCGCTTGACGCTCGCCCTCGGCACGCAGGATTTGCGACTGCTGCTGGCCTTCCGCTTCCAAAATCGCCGATTGCTTGTTGCCTTCGGCGCGCTCAATGGCTGCTTGCCGCTCGCCCTCGGCCAGAATCACCTCGGCGCGGCGATCGCGCTCGGCGCTCATCTGGCGGTTCATCGATTCTTGAATTGCCCGCGGCGGGTCAATCTCGCGGATTTCCACTGTGGTGATTTTCACGCCCCAGCGCTCGGTAGTCTCGTCCAATTTGACGCGCAGCACATCGTTGATTTGTTCACGGCGCGAAAGCACATCATCGAGGACAATGTCGCCGATTACGGCGCGCAAGGTCGTGATGGCGATATTGGTCGTCGCTTCAACGACATTCATGACCTTGACCGTCGCCAATTCTGGATCGGTGATGCGGAAGTAAACCAGGAAGTCGATTCCGATTGAGGCATTATCCTTGGTAATGGCGGTCTGCTTTTCGATATCAAAAAACCGCTCGCGCATGTCCACTTTCAGGACCCGTTCGACAAAAGGCATGACAAATGTCAAGCCTGGTCCGCGCACAGTGCGGAAGCGGCCTATGAAAAAGATCACCAGCCGTTCGTATTCCTTGACCGCGCGGATGGCGCTGCGCAAGACCGCAATGATAGCCAGCAGCAAGACAACAAGAATAACCGCTTGCCCGCCAGATTCTAGCGCTTGGGTGATACTGTCGATATTCATCTCTTCGCTCCTTGGGCTAACTTGTCCCGACTCGTCTTCGTAGAATTATTCTGGACTATTTCTGGAGTTTTGCTGATACAGGCTGTCGCCGCTGGCGCTCCGTTTGGCTTTTTCCACTTGCAGCTCCAGCCCATCCTGCTGCGTCACCACCACTTCCGCGCCGCTTTCCAGCCGCGTCCGGCTGCGCGCCGACCACAGTTCGCCCTTGACATGCACGGTGAGCCGGTCGTCCATCGTCCCCATCACTCGTCCGCGCGCCCCGACCAAGAATTCATCTTTCTGCGTCGACGAAAGCTCGCGCTGCTGCCGCAAGATCGCGCGCAATATGCCGCGGTGGTACAGCCAAGCCAAAGCCACGCCCAAGGCAATCAGCAGCGGCGAAACAGCGGCGTCGGCGAAGAGAAAGAAACTCGCGGCAGCTTGCAGCGCCAAACCACCCAGCGCGATTGGCTCCCATTCCGACTTCAACAATGGCAGCAAAAAGAACAGCGCCGCCCCCACAACAATCGCGACAAGGGCTATCCAGTTGACGGCAAGGGCGCTAAATAAATACAGCGTGCCGAGGATGAGCGCGGCACCGGCAAACTCGGCTAAGCCCGTACCGGGAATATAGGTGCCGGTCGCGCTCACCCATAACCCAGCCATGAACAGCAAATAGATGAAATTGGGGTCTTGGAACATATCCATAATCGTTCCCTATTTGTTTATCGCTTGCGCGTCGTAATCAGTGAGCAGACAACTATCAGAACGATGAAGATGATAACACCGACCTTATGACTAGACATAATCGACGACGCGCTGACCGCCACCAATTCAAAAAGGGATGAGATTGCCGCCACACCGGCTGCGACTGCCGAAGCAATTGCCGAAACGACCCATTTGATCGCTTCGAAGGCTGCCACAAATGGCAGGAGCAAAACGGCAGTCACCAAGGCATCAAGCGCAGCAACGATCAGCCCGAAAATTGCAATTAAGACGATGCCTAAACAAGCCACGCGCGACTCCTTTGCTTGCGCCTAACTTCAGTATACGCCAAATCAATGCGCATATTCCCCCCAAGTTCTAGGGTATTCATCAAGCGTCAGCCGCTTGAACAGAACGAAGCCGAAAGACAACAAAGCGATCGCGCCGATAATCTATGGACAATGCAAAGCCAGCGGCTTCCAGCGCCGCAGCCCAATCCGCATGATCGCGGTCGATGGGCGCGACCAGATAACGGTCGCCGACTTCGTCAAGCGCCAGCGCGCCAGCAGCCAGCGCCTGCGCTGTTGGATAATGCACACGGCGTTTGTCGCTCCACTGCCCCATATAATATGCCAGCTCCCAGCCCAGCCAGGGGTCATAAATCACCGTCGCCAGCGGCTTGCTGTTAAGTGCGCGCGCCAGGTCGTCGACGCCGTCATGCGCGCCGCGATCACCGCCAATAGGCAGCTCATTAAGCATAGACCAGCATGCGCCAATGACAAGAACACCCGCCAATGATAGCGATAAGCCGCGCCGCAAAGGGTCCCGCGGCAGCAGCGCCGGCAGTTGGCCGCTGATAACAAGAATCAATGGCGGCAAAATCAGCAACAAATAGCGATCATACTGATTGAAGGCGAAGATGCTGTGCAGGGCGGTATAGGCGACGATATAAATCAGATAAACTCGGATTTGGCTTGGCTTAGGCGGCGCGCCTGCGAAACAACTCCAAATCGTCAGCCCTATCAAGGTCGCCGTTACCAGCGGCGGACCCAGCAGCCAAGCGCCCAGACGCGCCCACTCCAGCAGGCGGCTTGTCCATTGCGCGGGTTCGGCAAGCCACTCTTGCGGCAGATTATTGGCAGAGCCTAATAGAAACAGGCTGGTCTCTGGGCGCGCGGCATCCCATAAGAAAAGCAGCAGCGTCAGCAGCGTCAGCGGCAGACACAGCAAGAGCGCCGGCCGCAAGCACGCGGCGCGGCGGGGGCGCGCGGCAGTGAATTGCATCAGGAACAGCAGCGCAGCCAAAGCCAAAATAAAGATTGCCTGCTGCTTGCACCAGAAAGCCAGCCCCAGCGCCAGCCCCGCCGCGGCAAAGCGCCGCTGCGCCAAGCAATAAAGTGTCAATACATTAAAAAACAGCAAGCCCATATCGGTGAAGGCGCTTGCGCCAAATGCCAGCATATAGGGGGACAGCGTTGTCAGCAGCCCCGCCAGCAGCGCGGCGCGCTCATCGCGCCAAACTGCCCGCGCCAAGCGCATCATCAGCCCAAGGCTCAGGACCATAAGCAAGACATTGGGCAGCCGCGCGGAAAATTCGCCCACAAGCGGATGCAAGTGCAGTACGCCATTCTCGTCGGCAAAGACGCCGGTCGCTACCATGCTGATAGCGCTCAGGTAGATGGTCAGCGGCGGTTTATCCAGCGCACCCGGCAGCAGCCAATCGCCATTGACCGCGGCACTACGCGCGAAGGTCATTAAATAGGCTTCATCAGGATGGAAGCGCATAGCGCGCCCCAGCTGCTGAAATTGCAGCGCGCTCGCCAGCAGGATTAGTAATAGTCGAGCGCGGAAGCCATTCATTATTATCGCAAACTCAATTCGCCGATGGGATGCGCATTATAGCCGACAGCGCATGGCAATCGCATTTTTGCACATAAACCTTTGCACATAAAGACATGGAGGACCACAGCGATTCAGGTTTCAAGCGCGAAGCTGCTATGCCAAGACAAGCCAAAACAAGAGACGAAAATAACATCGAAAAAACAGGGCTTTTGCTGCACAATAATGCCCGGCAACAATCGGATCAATCACAAATCAAGGACTACTCATGGAAACCCGCATCTTAGGACGCACTGGATTAAAGGTATCGGTCATGGGGCTGGGCGCTGGCGGACCCAGCCGTCTTGGTCAAAGTGGCGAAGTCAGGAGCGAAGCCGAATCCATCAACCTGGTGCTGCAAGCATTGGATGCCGGCGTCAATTTCATCGACACCGCCGAAGCCTACCGCACCGAAGAAATCGTCGGCAAAGCCCTTGCCCAGCGCGATCGCGCTTCAGTCGTCATTTCCACCAAGAAGCGCCTAGGCGGCGCGCAAGTTAGCCAAGCGCAATTCCGCGAAAGTTTAGAAGCCAGCCTGCGCAGATTAAAATGCGATTATGTTGATATCTATCACCTGCATGGTTTGCGCCCCGAACAATACGACTACTACTTGAACGAAATCGTACCGCTCATGCAAGACCTGCAAGCGCAGGGAAAAATTCGTTTCCTGGGCGTGACCGAATCCTGGAGCAGCGATTTACAGCACATGATGCTGCGGCGCGCGCTGCTGGACGACGTCTGGGATGTGTATATGGTCGGCTTCAATTTGCTCAATCAGACGGCGCGGGAAACTGTGCTGGCGGGCGCGCTGGAAAAACAAATCGGCGTGCTCATCATGTTCGCGGTGCGGCTGGCGCTCAGCCGGCCCGACCTGCTGCGCAGCACGTTGGCGTCGCTAATCAAAAGCGGCGAGCTCGACGCCCGCGAAATCGACCTGGACAATCCCTTAGGCTTCTTGCGGGAATATGACAGCGCCACAACAATCACCGCCGCCGCGTATCGCTTCTGCCGCGATGAGCCGGGCGTACATGTTGTCCTGTCCGGCACCAGCAATGCAAATCACCTGGCGGCGAACATCGCGGCCTTCGCGCGCCCGCCCTTGCCGGCGCAACATAGCGCGCGCCTGAAGCGCATCTTCCAACAGGTCGTTTCCGCAACTGGGGGAAAATAAAAGAGCGGGTCATGTGACCCGCCCTTGCGAAACTTGATGAAACTAACTTGAGGCTTAGTGCCCGCCGCCGCAACCACGATCATATTCGTAGGCACTCATCGGCACGGGGTCCTGCAAGTCGATTTCGACATTGACATTGCCGTTGGCTCCGCCTTCGGCATGGCTGACGACCAGGACATATTGGCCATCGGTCGGCAATCTGAAATCGTCAATGCTGGCGTCATACTCGTTGCGAGAGATATCGTCAGTGCCGATTAGGGCACGGTTGCCTGGTCCGACTAGCACGATCAAGGGATCGACAAAGCCAGGTTCCACGGTGTCGACGTCAATGCTGACAGTCTGACCTTTTTCGGCATTGAAGGGCACGCTGTAAACCCAGCCTTCGCGCATGGGCAACTGGAACTGACTGTCGCCCTGCAACTCGCTGTGATAGAAGCTGCGGCTGCGGTTGAGCATCGCGTAGTGGTAATAGTCCGCGGCGCTGGCGGAAGCCTCGCCCATCATTTCATAAGTGATGCCGCGCGACAAATAGGTCAGCGCATAGTCTTCGTCCAGCCGCATCGCCATGCTGATGTGATTTAGCGCATTCTCGTAGTCACCCATGTAGCGGTAGGTAACGCCCATCCAGTTCATGGCTTCCGCATCTTGGTTATTGAGGTTCAATGCCTGGCGGAAGTTGTCCAGGGCAGTGGCGTAGTCATCGGACATCAGCGCGCGGTAAGCCATGCTCTTGTAGGCAGCGATTTCGTTGCCCAAGGTGATATCGCCGGAAATGTCCAGCGCTACCTCGACCATGCCTTCGGCGCTGCCACCAGCATGGGATAGAACAACCGCGTATTCGCCGCTTGTGGGCGCGGTGAAGTGGACGAAACTGTCCCACCACTCGCCGGTGTCGTCATTGGCGGTCAAAGCCTGTCCCTGCGGATCCAGAATCAGGACCAAGGGATCGGCGTCCAGGTCGCGCTGGCTGCTGACGGCGGTTACAACGACGTCTTGCCCGGCACTGGCACTGAAGGGGAAGAAGTAGACCGCGCCCTCGGACATCGGCACTTCCAAGCTTTCTTGCCAGACCAAATTGTCATTGCGGACAACTTGCTGCTTGATGCGCTTGATCCACTCTACATAGTCCGGCAGCGCCCGCTCCATATCGCCCATTTTTTCGTAGACAATGCCACGATTTAGATAGGGGTGGTCGGCATCTGGCGAACTCGCCATCAACTGATCGCAGTCCGCTAGCGCTTGCTGGAACTGCCCAATTTCGCTGAATGCCCAGCAGCGGTTGTTCAGCGCCATCAGGTTGCCTGGTTCCATTTCCAGCGCAACGCTGTAATCTTGCGCCGCCAAGGCATGCTCGTCAATCATGCTGTAAGCTAAACCGCGCGCCAAGAAAGTTGTGGGGTCGTACTCGCCCTTGGCGATCAGAATGCTGTATAAGGAGATTGCCGAGCGATATTCTTCGTTTGTCATATTCGACAAAGCCAGATTCTTCAACGCGGACACGCTCAACATCTCGTTTGGTTGGGCAGCCGATTGCACAGCTTGTACCGCTGCGGCGGCATCCGATAATGCAGCTTCTTGCGCAGCCACAATCGCTTGCAGCTCCGTAATCAACTCATCGCGGTTGTCATCGACTGTCGCGGCGGGAGTCAAAAATCCGATAGTTACAACAATTGCCACCAGCACCAACAAGCCCTCTATGATTAGAGCGCTCGGACGCTGGCTGAAGACGCGGTCTTTTATGGAACGTTTTGGAATATCATATTCCGGATACTGCTTCGTCATAATAAGCACCTCGCTCATTTAGCTTACGACTAAGGCGGTTCAATTGCTTGAACCTGAGTATAGCACATCCGACTAGGTAGCGGTCAAGCTATTTCGTCAGTTCAAACCCATTCTAATCTGCGCTTCATCCTGATTGTGGCATACGATGCGCATTTTTGCCAACAAGTTCAAAATAGCGCTCATAATTCAAGGCTGCTTGCATACTTCCACCAAGTTTAGCGTATAACTGCGCAATCTCCAAATACCAGATGGGGGCAACCTGCGCTGGTTTGGCAAAAGCCAGCAAATCAAGCGCTGCGCCAGCCTCGGCATACCGCCCGTCCGCAATATATTCCCGTGTCTTGCGCTCGACTTCGCGCAGCGAAATCCCAAAGCCCGGTTGCAGCAGTTCAGACGGCAGCATTGCCTCTGCTTGGGTTGCGGCAGCGGCATCATGCCGCTCGTCAAAGGGATCAAAGATATCAAAGGCGCTGCCAGCCGCCACCGTGATTACAATCGTCATGAGAATTTCGGCAGCAATCGCGCTCCAGCGTTGCGCGAAAAAGCGCTGAAACAGATTATTCTGCGGCACATCATGCTGTGGATAATTCGCGTACATAACCATACTCGCCACTGATTTGCAGCTATTGTATCGCAACTGTTGCGGATTTTGCAAAGAAAAGCCCAAGGTAATCTGACGATTTGCCTACGCTGGGCTATAAGCTCATAGCGTAAATCAGCGCAATTCTCCGCGCTGCCATCGTTTGTACCTGGTCACCGTTACGCGCCCGCGCTTGTTGAAATGGCGCAAAGCAAACAGCGACAATTCGCGGGTATAATCCTTGAACAGCACTGCGTATACGCCCGTTTACAAGTAATAATTATGTAGCAAGTAGAATGAAGCGAGTAGAATGAAGGACGCGCCAACATGAACGATAAGCACCTGCGCCAACAACTTGTTAATGCCTTGGCAAAACGACAGGCGCATCAGAGCTTCGAAAAGACAGTGCAAGGTTTTCCTCAAGCGCAATTCAATACCCGCCCGGCAAAGCTGCCCTATTCATTTTGGCACTTGCTCGAGCATATCCGTATTGCCCAATGGGACATCCTCGACTACATCGAAAATCCCAACTACCGCTATCTCAGCTTTCCCGATGGCTACTGGCCCGATCAAAATATGGAAGCCGACGCCCAAAAGTGGAATCAAACAATCAGCGAATTTCGCGCTGACCAGCAAGCCCTTATCAAAATCATAGAGGACCCGGCGCGCGATCTCTACGCCCAGATAGCGCATGCACAGCCGGGGCACAGCATCCTGCGCGAGATTCTGGTGCTTGCCGCCCACAATTCTTATCACATAGGCGAGTTCGCAATCCTGCGCGGAACGATGGGATTGTGGTAGACCGCGCAAGCATCTCCATTTTGGTTTGCGTCAGTTATAATTTGCGCAAGAAAGCAGATGACAAGGAGCGGAGACCAATATGGTTTCCAAACTAAAACCGCGCTTGAGCGTTCAGGAGTATCTCGTCTGGGAAGCGGAGAACGAAATCAAGCACGAATACATTGATGGCGAGGTCTTCGCCATGTCCGGCGGGACGGGCAAACACAGCAGCATAATGATTAACATCACGGTCGCTATAGGACTAAAACTCGGGAATTCGCGGTGTTCTCTCCATAGCAGTGAAATGCGAGTCAAAATCAATAACAGACGTTATGTCTACCCCGATCTGAGCGCCGTTTGCGGTCAATCCCGCTACGAGGATGAAAGCGAGATTTCTTTGCTCAATCCCATCCTGGTCCTTGAGGTTACATCGCCGTCATCCATTAAGAACGATCGCATCGAAAAGCGCGACTATTACCGCGAGGTCCCATCCATTCAGGCTTATCTCGTTATCGATCAGCATCGCGTCTGCGCCGAGCTTTATACACGCGCCGACCTGGGCTGGCTGCGGCAAGTCTACACCCACCCCGACGATGTGATTTCTTTAGACATACTCAACTGCGAATTGTCGCTCGCCGAGATTTACCACGGCATCAGCTTTTGATATACACAAGGGGCTTAGACCTTCAACTGCCCTAACAACAGTCGCAGCGCTGCCTCGACGCTATCGGCTTTATTCTGAATGCGATCACCTTGCCAAACACGCCGCTCCACTGCGAGCAGCCCCCCTCGCCCAGCCAGCCCGATATAGGTCAAGCCAATAGGCTTTGCTTCCGTCGCGCCGCCTGGACCGGCGATACCGGTTACGCTCAAGGCGAAATCCGTATCAAATACATTGCGGACGCCACAAGCCATTTCGCCCGCCGTCTCCGCGCTGACCGCCCCCACTGCGAGCAGTGTCACTTCGCGAAGGCCCAGCATGTTTATCTTGGCTGCGTTGGAGTACGTGACCAAGCCGCCTTCAACATAAGCCGAGCTGCCGGCGACGTCCGTTAATACGCTGAGGATTAACCCACCCGTGCAAGATTCGGCAGTGCAAATGCTGAGATCAGCTTGTGTTAAAGCCTCGCCGACCTGCCGCGACAAGCTCAGCAGATTCATCACTGATTAGCCTGAACCAAAATCAGCGAATTGCCTTCGCAATCCAACATCATCACGAAGCGGCCCCAGAATTGAGTTTCCGGCTCGCCCAAGAAATCAACGCCGCGTTCCTTATAGACGCGATAGGTCTCGTCAATGTCCTGGCATTGCAAGGTCAGCGACTGCGACTTGCCAAATGTCGCGCGATAATGCTCCCAGTTATCATCAAACTTGTATAGCACGATTTGGGTTTCGGCACCTGGCGGCGCGACGCAGAGCCAGCGCGCCTCGGCACCGGGCCAGAGTTCGTTATCGGCGGTGCATTGCATACCCAGCTTTTCCGTGTAAAAGGCTTTGGCGCGATCTTGGTCTGCCACGAAAATTGACACCGTTCCAACTCGGTTAATCATTGCCTGTCTCCTATGCCAGATTTGATAAAACCTTGCAAGGGCTTGTGCGCCACGGACACAGTCATTTCTGTCAGAGGCGAACTCATGTTCGCAGACGGTATGACCGAAGACAAGCAAGTAAAATTGCTAGACATCGCGAGTGGAAAGCTCTGGACAGTGTTTGTGCCTGACGCACTAATGAAAGATGTCGTTCAACCCTATTTTGGTGAACAAGTTGAGATATCGGGCAAGCGGGCAGCGCGACAAAATACTTTGCCCAGCACACTTTTTCTCATCGACATTCAGAAAATAAAAGCGGATTCCAAGCCCTGTAATCCGCGCAAGCAACTACTTGATAACCGAATAACCGAAGCATTGCAGTTACAGTGCCTTTGCCCTACTCACTTCTCCACACTTTCGCTCAAGAACGCGCTGTAACCATTTTCCGGATCATTGCGCACCACCAGCATGCGCTTGCCGCCCACGTGCGAGATGCCGGGCACCTCATAAGCCTTGGCTGGGTTGCCCTGGCTATCCAGCCGATTGCACCAGTATATGTGGTCGTCGCGCTGCCACATGTAAATCACCGCGACATCATCCACCACGATTTCCATGCGCTTGCGGTTGAAGGGGGAAAAACGCGGCGGATGAAACCATGGCACCCAAGCGCCGGCGGTCTTGTCGGTTTTCAGCGACACCGCGCTCTGTGGCAAGATCTCTTTGCTATCGCGCGCCGACTCTTGGTTGACAAACTTGATCGTTTCATCAGTTGTATTAAATACCGAGGTCAATTCTGTCACTGGCATGGCTGTCCTCACTGCAACTGAACCGTCATTGATCGCTCTGCTCGTCAAACCGACGCCCTTGCCAAGCATTTCCACTGTCTTGACAATGCCCTTGCCAATTTGACCGAGCAGCTTCAGGCCATCCATCGCGTCTAATCCCGAGTCTGATTCATTAAAGCGCGTTTCCGACTTTGCCTCATTATACAAGAATCGCCCGCTATCGGATGCCCTGTGTACATCAATACGCAGAGGCGGATGATTCGGTTGCGCCATGCGTCCGCCGCATTTGCGCCACCGATTGCGCAATCAGGGCGCGCAAAACCTGCATATCAACATCCGCCAGCTTGTTGATGTACAAGCAGGAGCGGCCCAGTTTGTGCTTGCCCAAGCGCGCCAGCAAGTCGTCGTATTGCCCGAAGCCGGGCATGATATACAAAGTCAGCGACTGTACCCGTGGCGCAAAGCCCGTCAAGAACCAGTCACCTTCGCGCCCACTAGCGTATACATAGTGATAGCTGCCAAAGCCGACGATGCTGCCGCCCCACATTTCCGCCGGCTCGCCCGTCAGCTCGCCCATCACATCAAGCAAGACCAGCGCGTCTTCGCGGCGACGCTTGTTCTTGACAGATTTGATATAGGCTAGCGCATCGCCGTCATTGCGCCTTGTCTTCAATTCCGCCATGCCGCGCTGCCTCCTCGCTATGCTTGCTCTGATATGCTTGCTCTGCTAGGAATCTGTTTCGTCTGCTTCCCGCTCGACCGGTTCGAAGTCTATATCTTCGATGCCATCCAGCTTAATCAAGTTTTCATGATCATCCGCGATTGGTTCGCTGATTACCGTCCGCACATCGGCGAAGTCCAAGTCCCCGCTTGATGAGCCGGTCGCGGCTTGCATCAGCAAAGTCAGGCGCTCCGCCATGCTCGACGGATCGGGATGAATGCCATCTTGCAGCAGCGCCGTCTCGAAGACCTGCTCCACCACCGCGTCTATCAGCCCCGCGTCGCCACCGCTGTTGATCATCAGGCTCAAGTTATGCATCAGCGGATGGCGCGGATTCAGCTCTAGCGCCTTGACCGGCAATTCGTAGTCCTTGTCCAGCAGGCGATTGATGCGGAACATATTGCGGCTGCCGCTCTCGTCTTCGCTGACCAAGCGCGCTGGGCTGCCCACCAGCGTTTTGCTTTCGCGCACATCACTGACGCGAGCGCCTAAAATGGCTTTGACGCGCCCCGTCAGCGACGCCAATGAGCCCGCCGCAAGCGCTTCCCGCGCTTCTGCTTCCGCTGCGCTCACAGCGCCAACATCAGCCAAATCCAAATCAGCGGAATCCACGCTGACCAGCTTGTGCCCTTTGAAATCAGTCATGCCCATCGGCAGCATGGCATCAACCGGATGCGTGAAATACAGCACTTCGATACCGCGCTGGCGGAAGGCATCCAAGTGTGGGCTGCGTACGCCGCTGTTGTAATCGTCCGCGACTACATAGTAGATATCGGATTGGTTCTCCGACATGCGCTCGACATAATCGTCCAGCGCGTGATAGGCATTGGGATTGTCATCATGCGTTGTCTGGAAGAACATCAGCGGCTCCAAGTCGCTGCTGTCCTCGTTTTCCATCACCAAGCCCTGCTTGAGATAGGCACCGAATTCGGCAAATATCTTGAGGTAGCTATCACGGTCATTCTTCGCCATGCGCTTGAGCTCGGTAAGCACCTTGCGCGTGATTGACTTCTTCAAGCTCGCCATAACACGCGTGGCTTGGATGCTCTCGCGGCTGACGCTCAGCGGCAGATCTTCGCTGTCCACCACGCCTTGCACGAAGCCCAGATATTCGGGCAGCAGGTCGCGATTGTACTCTTCAATCAACACCTTGCGCGCATAGAGCTTCAAGCCGGCTTCCGCGCGCGGATTGAACATATTGGGCTGGGCACCGCTGGGCACAAAGAGCAGGGCATAGAACTGCATCGGCACATCGGCGCGCATGTGGATGTGATGATTGGCACCGGCGAAATCCATGGTCAGCATCTTGTAAAAGCTGTCGTATTCCTCGTCCGTCACTTCCGAGGGGCTGCGCCGCCAGACCGCCTGCTGCTTATTCGTTGGCTCGTCGTCATCGTCGACAAAAATGGGGAATGCGACATAATCGGAATGCCGCCGAATAATGTCTTTGATGCGGAAGCCGCGCGTGAACTCTTCTTCGTCGGCCTTTAGGTGAATTGTTATTTCGGTGCCGCGGCTGTCTTTAGTGGCAGTTTCCAGCGTGAAATTGGTGCCGCCGGTGGCTGACCATTTGATAGGCTCGTCCTCGGGACGGTAGGAGCGCGAAACCACGTCGACTTGCTTCGCCACCATAAATGCCGAATAGAAGCCGACGCCGAACTGACCGATGATGTCCTCCGCCGAGCCACCGTCGGGCTTGTCTTGCATGGCCTGCAAGAAAGCCTTGGCACCGGACTTGGCAATCGTGCCCAAGCCGTCGATGATCTCGGCGCGGTTCATGCCGATGCCGCTATCGCTGATGGTCAGCGTTTTGTTCTCTTCATCAAGCTTGATGCGAACCTCCAGATTTGCCGCCGCGTCGAGCACATTGTCGTCCGTCAGCATCTGGAATTGCAGCCGATTCAAAGCGTCGGAGGCGTTCGAGATTAGCTCGCGCAGGAAGATCTCCTTTTCGGTGTACAGCGAATGAATCAGGATATTCAGCAGCTCTTGTGTTTCCGCTTGAAAAGTGTATTGCTCGCTCATGTTCCTTCCTTCATTTTCATCGGACCGCCCTAGCACGCGAAGCGGCACTTCCCTTACCCTAAGTCGCGTCTGTTTTCTATAGCACTAGTGACAGGCGAAAACAAGATTGTAAACTATAATCTATAGTCTAAGCACATTCGATCCTGCGAATTCAGGTGGCATTGGTACTTGCAATGAATCTGCAAATACGGTCTTCATGCGAAAGTAAAACCATGAGTTGCAGAATTTGCGGCGATAATGTTATACTAACAAAACTCCTGTACGGTTAAACGGATAAGTCTGCACTATGTGCTATGGGAGGTTTTGAAATGAGCGACAAATTGAGATTTCGCGCGGAAGCGATTCTTGACGGTGTCACGGGTGTAGTCGGTGTACTATCAATTTATGGTCGAGATCCTTATCCACGTCGATACGGGCGATCTGATTTGGAAAAAACGTGGACATCCGTTGGCAAGTATATGAACATCGCGATGCAGGAATTTGAGTCGGAGACCGAAATTGCCCCCAGCATCCGAGAAACCGAATCCGAAGACTGAAGACCGCAACCAAGCAGCGGAAAACGAACACCAGGATGCTGAAGGCGAAAATCAAGACGTCGAAATCACTCGGACTCGCACCTATGCACAAGTTAAACGTGTTTCGGGACCAATCCCATCTGCCGAGGAGTTTGCCCGCTACGAAGAGGTGTATCCCGGTAGTGCAGATCGAATTCTTTCGATGGCGGAACGTGAACAGGATGATATTGGTTCGTTCCGCACGAAAGCACTTGTAGCCGCTACAATTGTTGCAGTTGTCACCATTGTCGCAATTGCACATATCTTGTCAGTAACTCCCAACGCGTTAATACTTTTAGCTTTGGCGACTGCGCATGTCCTGCCGTCTATTACGGACTTTATTAGAGGGATGAATGACAGTGCATTAACCAAAAAGGAACGGGAGCTAGAAATCCAAATAAGAAAAGACAATCACGAACTAGACATGATAGCAGCTAGAGAGAGGCTTCAGTTGACATCAGGTTCGGACAATCCCATCTCTCAAAGGACGCGACGTCTTGAATCCAGCGACGAATCAGCAGAATTACAGGATGGCAATCAGTAGTTTAACTTTTCACATTTTGCCGAAGCAGAACAACAAACATTTCTTAGTTTCAATTCTATTAATATTATTGATGCCTTGAAAACCAATACATAGTGCAGCAAAATCTGAAATAGTCCTCAGTACTCAGGTCCACCGTCCCACGATAAACTTCTCAATTCGGCATAGATTCCAGCATTGCTCGATATCCAGCATCACTATTCGGCGAAAGCAACACTGAAAACCTAAGCGATTCGCACGACAATGCTATAATCAGCGCCCTTGCTTTTAACCTGCCAGGAGAACCCAGCCCATGAAAGCCGTCCAAATTGTCGCGCGCAGCCAGCCCATCTTCGTCGAAGCGCCCAAACCCCAGCTCATCGCGGGGCACGCCATTATCAAGACACTGCGCCTGTCCCTCTGCGGCAGCGATATCCGCCATATCCATTACCTGCCAGAGGCGCGCTATCCCACAGCCGTCGGCGAAACCGGCCACGAGATGGTCGGCCTCATCGAAGCCATCGACCCAAAAGCCAAGCCCGCGCTCCAGCCGGGCGCGCGCGTGCTCTGCCTGGCACCAGACCACCGTGCCATGTGCGAATACTACCTCGCGCCGCTCGATCGCCTGCTGCCGCTGGACCCCGACACGCCGCTGGAACATTCCGCGCAAGCCCAGCAGTTCGGCACCGTGCTTTACGCCGCGCAAACCCTGCCCGACCTGCGCGGCAAGACCGTCGCCGTCATCGGGCAAGGCTCGGCCGGCCTGTGGTTCAACTTCGCGCTGAAAGAGCGCGGTGCCGCCAATATCATCGCGCTCGACCTCAAGGCATACCGCTTGCATTACAGCAAACGCTTTGGCGCCAGCCAAACGCTGCACAATGCCGACCTGCAGCCAGCCACAGTCAAGCAAGCCCTGCGCGAAATCAATGACGGCGCGCTGCCCGATGTCATCATTGAAGCGGCTGGCGAAGCCGAGTCCATCCGCCTCGCCATCGAAATCGCGCGGCATGAAGGCTTTGTTCTGGTCTTCGGTGTGCCGCGCTTCGAAAACATGGACTTCCCCATCATGCAATGCTTCATGAAGTCGCTGACGGTGAAATCGCGCGTCGGCACGATAAATGACCCCGGCCATGCCTGCACGCGCCAGGCACTGGACTATATCAACAGCGGCGCGGTCGACGCCGGCGGCATGATTACGCATCGGTTCAAGTTCGCGGATGTGATGCAAGCCTACGCGCTGCATCACCTGCAAGACGAAGGCGCGGTCAAAATTGTGATTGATATGGAGGGCTGAGCCCCTCAATCCCCCCAAAGCATTGGGGGGAAGCTAGCCTACTCTGATGGCGGAGAGCTTCAAATCGTTACTTTTTTCGATAATGCAATGGGGCGCGTATACAATGTCCTCCGGCACAGAAGTAAATCCAACAAAGTAATTAGAAACGGTAGGGGCGACTAGCTGAGTCGCCAATTCAACAAGATTCATTTCATTTTGGGCGAGTCACGGGTCGCTGTTGAAATACTCGATTTCCCCCACCCCAAACCCCTCCCCCATAAAGAGGGAGGGGCTTTAACAGCTCATTACGGTTCAGAAAGCTCCCCTTCCCTCATTTTGGGGATGCTCGCCATAGAGATGGCGAGGAGGGGCCGGGGTCACGTAGACATAGACCTACGGGATGGGGGTGTTTTTCAACAGAGTCCACGGGCTCGTCCCTACAAATCCATACAAATTTTGGATTTGCATTTCTTTGTTGGAATTACTGAGGAAAAAACATGACAGCGCCTGACAGCCTGTATCAGTTGGTCGAAAAGTTCGCGGCGCAGCAGCCCGCCAATGAAACGGAATTGCGGCGGCAGTTCGTCGACCCGCTCTTCGCCGCGCTGGGCTGGGATGTAACCGACAACCGCCAGGTCGGGCACGAAGTGCGCGTGCTGGTCGCCGAGGACGGCAAACAGCGCCCCAAGCGCCCGGATTACGGCTTCCGCATCGGCGGCGCGACGCGCTTTTTCGTAGAGACCAAACCGCCGCGCCTGAACCTGAAAAACGACAGCAGCCCGGCTTTCCAACTGCGGCGCTATGGCTGGTCGGGCAATTTGCCTGTCAGCGTCTTGACCGACTTCGAAGAATTCTGCGTCTATGACTGCCGCATCCAGCCCCAGCGCGGCGACCCCGCCGACAGCGCCCGCCTGCGCTATTGGACTTATGAGCAGTATGTCGATGTCTGGGACGAGCTTGAAGCGCGTTTCAGCCGCGCGGCTGTGGCTGATGGCGCGCTGCGAAGCTGGCTCGAGGGACAGCGCCTGCGCGGCGCGACCAGCGTCGACCAGGCTTTCCTTAACGAAATGGAAAGCTGGCGCGCGGCGCTGGCGGGGGAAATCGCCCTGCACAATCCACAGCTCAGCCAGCGCGAGCTCAACCTGCTGGTGCAGCGCGCGATTGACCGCATCGTCTTCCTGCGCATCGCCGAAGACCGCGACATCGAGCCTTATGGACGTCTGCGCAGCGCCGCGGCACCCGGGCGCAGGGTCTATGAAGAACTGAAACTGCGCTTCCGCGAAGCCGACGACAAGTACAATTCCGGGCTATTTCATTTCGGGCGCGACCAGCGCGGCGCGCCGCCCGACGCGCTCTCGCTGAATATCACCATCTCCGACGAGCCGCTGCGCCGCATCATCAACAAGCTGTACTTCCCAGCCAGCCCTTATGAATTTTCCGTGCTGCCCAGCGACATCCTAGGGCAGGTCTACGAGCGCTTCCTCGGCAAGGTCATCCAACTGGGCGCGGGCGGCGCGGTCGACATCCAAGACAAGCCCGAAGTCCGCAAAGCCGGCGGCGTCTATTACACGCCCAGTTACATCGTCGACTACATCGTGGAAAACACCGTCGGCGCGCTGCTGGCAGGCAAGAGTCCCGAGCAAGTCGAGAAACTGCGCATTCTCGATCCGGCTTGCGGCAGCGGCTCCTTCTTGACCGGCGCGTATCAATACCTGCTGGATTGGCACCTGGAGCAATACAGCCAGCAGCCGCGGCGCTACCGCAACCGCATCCGCCGCGTGGTCGGCGGCAGTGTGCTGACAACAGCCGAAAAGCGCCGCATCCTGCAAGCCAACATCTACGGCGTCGACCTGGACCAGAACGCCGTCGAAGTCAGCAAGTTGTCGCTGCTGCTGAAGATGCTGGAAAACGAGAGCGAAGCCACCGGCGGGCAGACGCTGATGTTCGCGGCTGGCGGGCGCATCCTGCCCGACCTCAGCGCCAATGTCAAATGGGGCAATTCGCTGATTGGCAGTGACTTCTACAGCGGGCGGCAGATGGATATGTTCGACGAAGAGGCGCTGCTGCGCGTCAAGCCCTTCGATTGGGATAGCGATGAGGGCTTCGGCGAGATTATGGCGGCGGGCGGCTTTGACGCCGTGATTGGGAATCCGCCTTATGTATTCACCCGCAACCAAGGTATTGTTGAAGATCAGAAAGCATACTTCTATGATAGGTTCTTTCATCAAAGTGCGCAGTTAAATACATTCGGCCTGTTCGTTGAGAGAAGTTTTCAGATTCTGTCCAATGAAGGCTTGCTCGGATTTATCGTTCCAAACAACTGGCTTACTATTGACAGCTTTTCGGAACTAAGGAAGTTTATTTTTGCAAGTACCGGCAGTATCTACATTTACAATATCTTAGATAAGGTATTCGGCGATGCAAATGTAGATACAGCGATCGTCGGTTTTCGCAAAGGAGATTCGACGAATCTGACAATTGGTGAAATCAAAGATGAAATGATTGTTACAGAGTTACGAGTTTCGCAGACTCAGATAGCGCCACCGAGCTACATTATCCAAATTGAGCTACTTAAAGACATTCAAGGAAAACAGCTGATAGATAAAGTTAACTCCATATCCGAACCGCTGCAGAATAGCACAAAAGTCAGCACTGGACTCAAGGTCTATCAGAGAGGCAAGGGTAAGCCTGCCCAAACGAATAGCGAAAAGACTGGACGGGTGTTCCACGCCAATTCTTTAGTTGACGATACCTACGGCAAGTATCTAAGCGGTGCTGACGTACAGAGATACAATATCAACTGGTCTGGTCAGTATTTGAGTTATGGTGAATGGATCGCTGAATTGCGTAAATCCGTTCCTTATGACGGAGAGCGAATTTTGGTTCGGCAGATTCCGTCCAAGCTGCCATACACTGTAAACGCCGTGCTTACGAATGAACCTTTTTATAATGACATCAACAGCATGGTGATTTTCAATCCCAATAGTATTTCATTAAAGTATGTTCTTGGTGTGCTCAATTCAAAACTGATGTCATATTGGTTCGTGAAAACCTTTGATAAGTTACAGCGTAAGATTTTCCCTCAGTTTAAAGTTAAAGAGCTAAAGCAGTTTCCCATGCGAACAATCGACTTCGACGACCCCGCCGACTCGCAGATGCACGATGAGATGGTCGCGCTGGTTGATACCATGCTCGACTTGCACCGCCAGCTGCCGGCGCTGTCCGGCGAGGCGCGGCGCATCGCGCAGGCGCGGATTGACGCGACCGACCGGCGCATTGACGCGCTGGTGTATCGGCTCTATGGGCTGAGCGCGGATGAGATTGCGATTGTGGAAGGCTAACCCCACCCCCCAGCCCCCTCCCCGAAGCATCGGAGAGGGGGAGCGCTTTCGTTGAAGTCTCGCCAGAGCAGCAGCCATCCCCCCAATGCCTTGGGGGGACCGAGGGGGGTTAAGTTAAATTCGAGGGAAGCGTGAAACAGAAACAAAACAGCGGCTGGATAGCAACGCATACCGACCGAAGCATATATCACGACATCATAGAGCGCGCTCGTTTTATGCGTCGTAATCCTACGCAAGCCGAAGCTATCTTGTGGTCAAGGCTGCGGCGTAATCAATTAAAAGGCTGCCAATTCCGCCGCCAGCATCTTATCGGGCGATTTATTGTCGATTTTTACTGTTCGGCGGCACGCCTGATCATTGAGGTTGATGGGCCTATTCATGACGAGATTGAGCAGCAAGAATACGACGAGGCGCGGCAAACTTTTCTGGAAGAATTGGGATTCACAGTGCTCCGATTTAGCAATGAAACAGCAATCTATGAAACTGAGGCCGTTCTTGAGGTCATTGCGGAACATCTGCCGACAAATACAGATTAACGCGCTGGTGTATCGGCTGTATGGGCTGAGCGCGGATGAGATTGCGATTGTGGAGGGCTAACCCCACCCCCCAGCCCCCTCCCCGAAGCATCGGAGAAGGGGAGCGCTATCGTTGCAGTCTCGCCAGAGCAGCAGCCATCCCCCCAATGCCTTGGGGGGACCGAGGGGGGTTAAGTTAAATTCGAGGGAAGCGTGAAACAGAAACAAAACAGCGGCTGGATAGCAACGCATACCGACCGAAGCATATATCACGACATCATAGAGCGCGCTCGTTTTATGCGTCGTAATCCTACGCAAGCCGAAGCTATCTTGTGGTCAAGGCTGCGGCGTAATCAATTAAAAGGCTGCCAATTCCGCCGCCAGCATCTTATCGGGCGATTTATCGTCGATTTTTTCTGTGCAGCGGCACGCCTGATCATTGAGGTTGATGGGCCTATTCATGACGAGATTGAGCAGCAAGCATACGACGAGGCGCGGCAAACTTTTCTGGAAGAATTGGGATTCACAGTGCTCCGATTTAGCAATGAAACAGCAATCTATGAAACTGAGGCCGTTCTTGAGGTCATTGCGGGACATCTGCCGACAAATACAGATTAACGCGCTGGTGTATCGGCTCTATGGGCTGAGCGCGGATGAGATTGCGATTGTGGAAGGCTAACCCCACCCCCCAGCCCCCTCCCCGAAGCATCGGAGAGGGGGAGCGCTATCGTTGAAGTCTCGCCAGACCAGCAGCCATTCCCCCAATGCCTTGGGGGGACCGAGGGGGGTTAAGTTAAATTCGAGGGAAGCGTGAAACAGAAACAAAACAGCGGCCGGATAGCAACGCATACCGACCGAAGCATCTCGTTGTTTTCTCGCAGAAAATCGCGGCTTTCCACAAAAGCGGGGCAAGTTCAATCCTGGGTGGCCATGGTTTGGACTTCCTTCGTAGTATCTTTCCCCAGCAACAGTGTAGAATGAGTATACATCATTTAACTGCTATGGTAGACTCCGCCCTATGAACCTCGTTGACTATGGAAGCATCCTCATCCGCCGCGGCTGGATTATGCTGCTGCTGGGCATTATCGCCGCTGGCGCCGCCTTCTTTTTCAGCCGCCAGATGACGACCATCTACCGCGCCACGCAAAAAGTACTGATCGTGCCCAGCCGCAGCGACTTCGGCTTGACGCAAGCCGCCAAGCAGACGCTGAACAACCATGTCGCCCATCTCAGCAGCTCGCTGCGCGCGGCCGAGGTCATCGACCGCTTGCAGATGGACATGGCACCGCAGCAGTTGCTCGCCAATGTGCGCATCGCGCCCGATATCAACAGCCTGCTCATCCAGATTGACGCCGACCACAGCGACCCAGGTCAAGCCAGCCACATCGCCGCGGAATGGGGCAATCTGCTGATAGAATACCGTGTCCGCCTCAATCAACAGGCGCGCCGCGAAGACCGCATCGTCGCCACCCTGCAGGACAACCCCGTGCCCTTCCGCGCGCGCCCCAACGTCATGATTAATACTTTGGTCGGTCTCATCGCCGGCGTCTTCATCGGCGGCATCGTCGTCTTCACGCTGGAATACCTGGAAAGCGCCATCGTGCGCCGCCGCGAAGACGTCGAAATATCGGGCGGCTTGCCGGTTCTGGCGGTCGTCCCGCCCAATGACTAAGTGATTCGCCGCCGCCGCCGATAAGCGATTCAGCTAAATCGCTGCAATTTGCTCGGGTTCTGCCATAGGTTCTGCCACAGGTTCTTCCAAGATTTCGGCCAGCGCCGCGCGGTCGATATTCCCGCCCGAAACCACGCAGACAACCTTGCCGGCACCGGCTCTGCCCGCCAGCGCCGCCGCCACAGCTGCCGCGCCCGCGCCCTCGGCGATGACGCGCTGACGCTGCGCCAGCAGGCGAATCGCCGCCCGCGTCTCGTCCAGCGATACCAGCAGCGACCCGTCCAGCAAGCCGCTGACCAGATTCCACATTTCGGGCAGGACGCTCTTGCCGCCGATGCCATCAACGAAGCTGGCTTGATAGTCGACTTCGACTGGTCTGCCCGCCGCCAGCGATGCCGCCAGCGGCGCAGCCGTCTCGACCTCGACCGCGTAGATGCGCGTATCGGGCTTGAGCGCGCGCAGCGCCGATGCGATGCCGCCGCTCAAGCCGCCGCCGCCATAAGGGATGATGACGGCATGCACATCGGGCAGGTCCTCCAGAATCTCCAAGCCGATTACGCCATTGCCAGCCATGACAGCGCGGTCCCGCACTGGATGAATGAAGTGCCCGAGCCGCCGCTCGCAGCGCCCACTAAGGATAATATCCCACCATTTGTCGAAAGACGTCTTGATTATCACGCCGCCCAGCCGCCGAATGGCTGCCAGCTTGGTCGCCGGCGCGTGATCTGGCACGATGACATGACATGGGATGCCCAGCCGCCGCGCATGCCAGGCAATGCCTTGCGCCATGTTGCCGGCGCTGGCGGTGACGACGCCCTGCGCCAGTTGCGCGGGCTCTGCCAGTGCCATGGCATTGCCGGCACCGCGCAGCTTGAATGAACCGATGGGCTGCAAGTTTTCCAGTTTGCAGTAGATTTGCGCTGGCGCGTCCGGGACCGGCAGGCGCAGCAGTGGCGCGCGCAGGACAGAAGCCCGTGTTCGGCTAGCCGCGGCTTGAATTTCTCCTAATGTAATGGGGGCAATGGCTTCCATGCGCTAATCGCCGCTGGTGAAGCGCGCCAGTTGCTGCGGATCCACGTCGACGCCTAGCCCGGGCGCGTCCGGGACCGCGACATAGCCTTCTCGCGCTTGGAATTGCGGAAAGGTAAGATTGTCGCGCAGCGCGTTTTCGCTGCGGTCCATCTCCAACATCATTTCTGGCATGCGCAAGCGGCCTGGCACTGGGTCGAGCGCGCTCACCAGCTGCAAGCCAGCCGCGAAGGCGATGCCCGTGCCCCAGCTATGCGGCAGCACATTGGTTTGAAAGGCGCGCGCCAAGGTAGCGATGCGCTTGGTCTCGGTCAATCCGCCTGCCCCGCAAATATCAGGCTGGGCGATATCAACACATTGATTGCTCAATAGCTGACGAAAGCCCGCCAGCAGATATTCGCATTCGCCGCCGGCAATGGGTATCGTTGTGCGTCCGCGCAGCTCGTGGTAGCCCTCGTAATCTTCCGGCGAAAGCGGCTCCTCGAAAAAAGCGATATCCAGTTCTTCGATACGTCTGGCGAAAGCCCACGCCTCGCTGCGTGAAAAAGCGTGATTGGCGTCGACCATCAGCTCGATATCCGCGCCGATAGCTTGCCGCAGCGCGCGGACATGCCGCGCGTCCGTGTCCACGCCCAAGCCCACTTTCATTTTGAGCGCTTGGAAGCCCGCCGCAACATAGCTTTGCGCTTCATCAACCAGCTTGCCTATCAGGTCATCGCTTTCGACGAAATACATGCCGGTGGCGTATACCTTGACCCGTTCCCTGCGCCTGCCGCCCAAGAGAACGGAAATCGGCTGCCCCAGCAGCTTGCCGCGTAAATCCCAGATGGCGATGTCAAGCGCGCTCAGCGACGCCACCAGCGCGCCGCGCCGAGCATAATCCAAGGTGCGCAAGTGCATCTTGTTCCATATCGCCTCGACATGCAGCGGATCTTCGCCCAGGACCAGCGGCGCTAGGAAGTCCACGCCCGCTTGCACAACGCCGGCGGGTCCATAACCTTCGCCCCAGCCATAACTGCCATCCTCGGCAATCACTTTGACCAGGCAGATTTGTCGCCTGTCGAAGGCAAACTGCGAGAAATAAAATGGCCTCTTTAAGACTTGCTCGGCAACATAGCTTTCAACGCGCGCGATTTTCATGCCAATGCGCTTTCCTAATGTGGATGAATTGGCTATATTGTAGCCGAAAGGCGCGGCAATAGTCAGCGCGACGAGGGCTATTATTTTTAGCGCCAAGCGCATCAAATCTTATAAGAATTTTCGACTTTTCAACATATTTTCAACATAAAGTACAGCTAGACGATGACGAACCTCCGCGTGAATCGAAGCAGCGACAGGTCAAGGGCGGTTCAGGTCTTGCACAAGATCGTGGGCGGGCTGCGCCGAAGCCTGGGCGACAATCTGGTCGGCATCTATCTCTATGGCTCCTATGTTGCGGGGGACTTTGACGCGCGGCTTAGCGACCTCGATTTGGTCGTGGTCTTGCAGCGCGCGCTCGATTGCCGCAGCTTTCATTCGCTCCAGGCATTGCACCAGGCTGTCATCCGCAGCTATCCCGATTGGGAGGACAGACTAGAACTGGCATACATTTCGCGCGCCGCGCTGAGCACATTCCGCGAGCGCGAGAGTCGCATCGCCATCATCAGCCCGGGCGAGCCTTTTCATCATATTATGGCGGGGCGCGACTGGCTAATCAGTTGGTACATGCTGCGGGAGATAGGCATTGCCCTGAGTGGACCCGATATCGCCAGCCTAATCGACCCGATCTCCAGCGCGGACTACATAGACGCCGTACAAGCGCATATCGAGACTTACCGCGGCGAAGTGGAGACTGCCGCGAGCAAATCCTACCTGTCGTACATCATTTTAACCACGGCGCGGGGATTGTACACCGTGCTGCAGCGGCAGCCGACTTCAAAAGTTAAAGCGGCGCAATGGGCGCGGGAAAGCTTCCCGCAGTGGGCTCCGCTGATTCAGCTGGCATTAAGCTGGCGAGTCGACCCTAATGCCGACAAGCTCGAACTGAAAAAAATAAGCCCGCTGGCGCGGGCTTATGTGGAAGACATGCTGGCGCGCCTTCCTGGCGATTAATTGCGACTATTGCAAGAAATCAGCCAGGGAATCAAGCACAGTTGCGGCGCGCCCTGCCTAGTTTTATCTTGCCGCGCTATTCGCAGCTCCCTTGCGCGCTAACTTGCGCCGCGTTGACCCAGCCGCGCGTGCCGAGGAAGGTTACGCCGAACTGGTCTGCCATGCGTTCGTGGGCGCTTAGGGTCGTGCCAAATGGCACCAGCCCCGCGACCGCGCCATCGCCCGGGGTCTCGAGCAGTTGAGCCACCTCAGTCGTCGTCAGATCGCAATTGGAAAGCTCTCTGGAGACGCCCGAGTCAAAGGATGGCAAAACCGCTTCAGCCTGCGCTGTTTGGTCCGGCGCTTCCAGCGCGACCAAGACCGCGATGCCGGGGCGATCAATCTGGCTGCAGTTCATGCCCGACCGCGCATAAGTCGATAGGGTGTAAACGATGGGCGGCGCGACGATGGTATCCAAGAAAACGATATTTCCTGGCGATGGGAAGCAAACTTCGCTGCCCGCGTTGACATAGCCGCGTATCTCTACCGCCATGAGCATGCCATTAGCGAGAGCCGGGTGTTTGTCAATTCTGTTGGTATTGATGTCCGCGCACTCAATATAGCCGCTGGCTGATTGGACAAATACGTTGGCAGGCGAGACGCAGATGTAGGGATCTGGATCGCAATTGTCCACCGGCACCAACAAGGTCTGTCCGATACTGAGCGAATTAGACTCGAGCTGGTTGAAGCGGCGGAAATCCTCAATAGTCGTGTTATAGCGCAGCGCCAAGCCGTACAAGGTATCGCCGCCGATGACAGTGTGGATGCAGGCTTCTGGTGGCGGACCCTCGTCCGGGGGCGGCAGGGCGACGGTTGGGACTGCCGTAGGTTCTACTGGCGGGGCTGGCGGCTCGGGCGTGTCCTTTGGCTTGGGCTTAACTGGTGCCTCCCAAGCGCCAATCTCGCAATTCGCGCCCTGGGGACGCGTCGTGCCGGGTTGATCTTCGTCAAGCTCCAAGCTTTCGCAGAGGTCTTCATCCGCGTTATTCATGGCGGGGCTATCCGATTGCAACGGGAAGTGGGGTGGCCAGCCCGCGGGTGCCCGCAGCTTCGGATCAAAGGGGGTCGGTGACGGGAGCGGCGTATTATCTTGCTGCGCGCTAAGCTGGTCACCGGCGCTTTCTTCGTCGACATTCTGCGCTGCGGCGGTCTGCGCCGTATCATCGTCATCCGCGTCATCCGCGCTCGTGCCGACAGTTGACTGCGCCGAGTCGTCACCTGTCGTAGCAAGGGCATCCGCGCTTGAATCGTCGGCAGTCTGCGCTTCGGCGACCAGATCCGCAGTGTCTCCCGCTTCCGAAGCCGCTTGAGCCTCAGGCGATTTGTCCCCAGCCGTCAGCAAGGGGCAACTGCCGTCTTCGATGATATTGCTAGTATTGGCGATAATTTGTTCCGGATTGAGGCCGCTATGGCAGTCGCCACCGCTGGGGCTGCCGCTGATGATGGTATTCAGGATGCTCAGGCTGCTGTCCTCGCCAATGAGAGCCAGGCTGCCGCCCTGCTCTCGCGCCGAATTCTCCGCCCAAGTTGTGTGCAGCAAGCTGATGTTCGAAGCGAAGGCGCTCAAGCCACCGCCTTCCCTGGCTGAGTTGATCCCAAAGGTGCTATTGGTGGCGACAAGGACGGCGCTATTGATCTCAAGCGCTCCGCCTTCATCTGCCTCATTGTAGAAGAAGCTGGATTTGAGAATCTTTGCGCCGCCGCCAGAAAGATAGACAGCGCCGCCATCTTGTCGAGCCGAATTGCCATCGAAATAAGACGACGTGATATCCAAGACATGAATGTCGGTATTGCTCACGAAATAGATGCCGCCGCCGTGGCTTCGCCTTGTCGCATTGCCTTCGATTGAACTCCAGGACAAGGTCACATCGCTGTTGTTGGCATAGATGCCGCCACCAGAGTCCACGCTTTCGCTATTGATTACCTTGCTGCCGTTAAGCGTCAGGGAACCGTTATTTGTGACATATATGCCGCCGCCTGTGGTCGCGCTGTATCCGTTGGTAACAACGACATCATTCAGCGTCAGGGCACCGCCATCCACCACAAAGATTTGATTCGCGTCATTTCCGGAGATGGTATGATCGCCACCTTCAATCGTTACATCGGTAGAAATGACTGGCAAGATGGCTGACAAGGTGATATTGCCAGAAAGTGTTATCGTATCCGCATCGCTGCCAGCTTGGCAGCCAGCTACAGCAGCGTCATTATTGGCGGCTGCTATCGCGTCAGCCAAGGTACAAGTGCTGCCATTGACCGAAATATCCGCGGCATTCGCTGTTATCGGCACTATGGACAGCAGAGCCAACACCGATAGAAGCAATGCAAGTCTTGGATCAATTAGGATCCGCATCATCGTCAACCCTCACAATTTCAATCGCAATTCGAAAATAGTTTGGCATTCAGTATAGTATTAGGCGGGTAACCTGCAAGCGATTTTGCTATCAATATCGTAATGTTGCCGATTTATCCAAGCGGCTTGGTTGCCGCGGGCAATACAAGGGCTTGCGGCGGTTCAGCAAGCTGTCGGGGATGCGCCGTAATCTAGCTTGCAATACCGTTGCCACTCGCGGAAAATACATTTATTGGCGGAGGCGCGCCTGTGCTAAGCTTGCTGCAGTTGGCAATTTAGCAATGTAATTTCCGGCGGAAATTGCATTCGCCGACAAACGGGCTATGCGCCGACCACGGACAATTCAACGCATGCGCGGACCCAGCTTAGGATGTCGAAATCTTCTTTTCATGCTGATTTGTATTATTCCCATCAGCGCCTGCAATCTCATCATACCGACGCCAACGCCTTTCCCGACGCCCGATCTGCCACGGGTAGAAATCCTCGCGCCGCCCAACCAACATCAAGTCATTGAAGGTAGCGAATTCGATATAGACATCTTGGCTGTGGACAAATCGCTAGGCATCCGCCGCGTTGAGCTCTACATAGATGAGCATTTCGTCAATAGCAGCGAAACGCCCGATGATGTCAAGCAGCAATACCGTGTCACCATGAATTGGTACGCCCAAGGCTTGGGCTGGCACAGTATAAAGGCGGTCGCCCTGCGCGACAATGGCACACGCAGCGACGAGCACAGAATCACGCTGGAAGTCATCCCGCGCTGAGGCGCTGCGGCAGCGGCAATCGGCAGCCGCCTGATTGGTGAAATCGATTGACTGCGCTACAATAAGTATCCGTTCATCAAGTTCCTGTTCATCCTAGTCCAAGCGTGAATCGCATTCGTCATGCAAATCGAATTGCGAAACATCCACAAGCGTTTCGGTCCGGTTCAAGCCAACCAGGCCATCAGCGTTACCTTCCACGAAGGCAAAATTGTCGGCATTCTGGGGGAAAACGGTGCCGGCAAATCGACGCTGATGAAAATCCTGTCCGGCTTCCAGCCAGCGGACCAGGGCGAAATCTTGATTGACGGCAAAGCTATCGATTACACGGGTCCCACAGCCGCAATCGCCAACGGCATAGGCATGCTGCAGCAGGACCCGCTAGATGTCGGCGCTTTCACCGTCTTGGAAAACTTCATATATGGCGGCGCGGGAGGCATCACGCTGGGGCGCGCCCAAGCCGAAGCCACTTTGGTAGAGCTTTCCGCTCGCTTCGGCTTCGAGCTTGACGCCCATCAGTTGATTGACAACCTGCTCATCGCCCAAAGGCAGCAGTTGGAGATCATTCGGCTGCTGGCGCTGGGCGTGCGAACGCTAATCCTGGACGAACCGACCACCGGCATCTCAGCCGAGCAGAAGACCATTCTGTTCGAGGCGTTGCGTAAACTCGCCCGTGACGAAGGCATGATCATCTTGCTGGTATCGCACAAGCTGGAAGATGTCATTGATCTTTGCGACGAGGTCATGGTATTGCGCGCCGGCGTCCTGGTCGGCGGCATGGACATGCCGCGCGCCGATGCCAATTTGACCAGCGCCGTCATCGCCAAAACCAAACAGCTTTTGGTGACGATGATGTTCGGGGAAGAATTGGAAGCCCAAAGCCGCGAACATTACCGCCTGGGCGCGCCCGTGCTCGAAGTTGACAAGCTCATCGTACAGGACCAGCGCTTGGATATGCAGCCGATTTCCATGAGCGCGCGCGCCGGCGAAGTGATCGGCTTGGCCGGCTTAGACGGCAGCGGGCAAGAATTGTTCATGCGCGCCTGCGTCGGCTTGGCGCGCGTCGCCAGCGGCAGCCTGCGCCTGCATGGCGCTGACATCGCCGGTGCCAGCTATCGCCAGTTGTTCGCGCGCGGCTGCATCTTTGCGGCGGCTGGGAGGCTGGAAGAAGGCTTAATCGCCGGTTTGACCTTGACCGAGCACACGGCGCTGGTCGCGGACGACCATCTGCGCATCGACTGGAAAGCTATGCAAAAGCGCACGCTGGCGCGCATCGACCAGTACCGCGTCAAGGGTGCCGCCAAGGATAACATCGAGCAGCTTTCCGGCGGCAATCAGCAGCGTGTGCTGATGGGCTTGCTGCCCGACGCGCCCAAACTGCTGATTTTGGAACAGCCCACGCGCGGGCTCGATGTCGATTCGGCGCGCTGGATCTGGACGCAGCTGCTAGAACGCTGTCAAGCGGGTAGCGCGATCATCTTTAATTCTTCCGACTTGGAAGAATTAGTCACTTACAGCGACCGCATCTTCGTATTTTATGCCGGGCGCGCGCACGAAGCGCCGGACCTCAGCCAGACCAGCATCGACGACCTGGGGCATCTGATTGGCGGAGAATTTGCGCGCGCCTGATTATCGCAGGCGCAAGCCGCTGCTTGTCTACCTGCAACATTGTCTATTTGCAAAATTGTCTACTTGCAACAAAGGAATTATTGGCTATGCCACTCAGCGAAAAGCATGACGAAACCAAAACGTATGACGACATCCTCAACGCCGGACCGCCCTTGAATCAACTGGCAAAAGAATTTGTAACGCCCACCGAGCTTTTCTTCGTGCGCAATCACGCCAGCATTCCCGCCATCGACATGAGCAGCTATCGGCTGCGGGTCGGGGGCTTGGTCAACCGCGAGCTTTCGCTGACGCTGGACGAAATCAAGCAGGACTTCGAGCGGCATACGCTGACGGCGACCTTGCAATGCGCCGGCAACCGCCGCAAGGAATTGGTCGCTTACAAGCCGATTGACGATCAACTGGCATGGGGCATCGAGGCAATCGGCACCGCCAGCTGGGCAGGGCTTCGCCTGGGCGACCTGCTCAAGGCGGCTGGCATCGCCAGCGAGCGCGCGGCGCATATCGGTTTCCTGGGCTTGGACGGCATCATGCAAGACGGGCAGCGGTCGCCCTACGGCAGTTCCATCGCGCTGGACAAAGCGCTGGCTTGCGAAGTCCTGCTGGCTTATGAGATGAATGGCGCGGACCTGCCGCTGGCGCATGGCCGCCCCTTGCGCATGATTGTGCCGGGCTATATCGGCGCGCGCAGCGTCAAATGGCTCTGCGGCATCAGCGTGCTGGAAGAACCATCCGACAATTATTTCCAGCAAGTCGCATATAAGCTCTTCCCGCCCAGCGTCGATTTGTACAACGTCAATTATGCCGACGGCATGCCATTAACCAAGCTGCCGGTTAATTCGGTGATTGTGCAGCCGGAGGACCGCAGTTTGCTATCGGCGGGCAAGATCGCCGTCGAAGGATATGCCATGAGCGATGGCGAGCATGAAATCACCTGGGTCAGCGTATCCGCCGATGGCGGCGCGACCTGGCAGCGCGCCGAGTTCCTCAACGAGCCGCAGCCCTGGACTTGGCAGCTTTGGCGGACAGAGTTCGAGCTGCCGCCGGGGACGCACGAGCTGGTGGTGCGGGCTTGGGACAGCGCCGCGAACAGCCAGCCGGAGACGATAGCCAGCACCTGGAATTTCAAGGGCTATGTGAACAACGCTTGGCATCGGGTGACGATTACGTTGAAGTAGGGGTCTTGGCACCGCTATTATCATACGTGTTGGCGAAATGATGATGAGACGGCTTGAAATGAAAGAAGCTGAAGTATATGAGTACAGCTTCTAAGACAGGTAATCTTGGTATGATAAGTTCAAAGATTGGTATGGTAAGCGAAACGGCTAGACTCGATTGCCAAGGCATTTGACCAAGGCACGGAAATCTGACAAAATGCGCTACGATAATTATGCTGGTTTTGGCATCATAAATGCAGAACAAGCAGGATTGGGATATTGAAGAATGAGCACCGCAATTGAGTTTTTCGCTGGCATGGGGCTAATGTGGGCAGGACTTGAGCGCGTCGGAATCGAAACAGTCTTTGCTAACGATATTGATGCGACAAAAGCGACGCTCTATGCCGACAATTGGGGTCTCAGTGAATTGCGCGTTGGCGATATTCGCGGTCTCAATGGAGACGACATTCCCGAAGCAGACTTGGCTACCGCGTCTTTCCCCTGCACCGATTTGTCGCTTGCCGGAAAATATAAGGGGCTCAAGGGCGCTCAATCCAGCCTGGTAATGGATTTCTTGAGGATCCTTCATGAGATGGGGGACCGCGCGCCGACGACGCTGATGATAGAAAATGTAATGGGCTTTCTTACTGCGAATGATGGAAAAGATTGGGAAACAGTCGTAAGTGGGATTCAGAAACTTGGCTACCAAACAGCCCATATTGTCGTAAACGCAAAAGCCTTTGTGCCACAGAGCCGCGCGCGAGTGTTTTTATTCGGCAACAAAGGTCCAATTTCTCTACCAGAACCACCAGCCACGCGAATTGATGCCCGTTTAGCGGATATTGCGGAAGCGGAAGGAGATTGGTGGACAAGCGATCGGGTTTCCGCATTTGTGAGCACGCTTTCACCTTTGCAATTCAACCGTGTTTCAAACTACAAGAGTCGGATCTGGCCGGCGTATTTTGGCGCGTTCCGGCGTACCCGAGGCGGCCGAGCCGTATGGGAAGTTCGGGCGGACGAATTGGCGGGAACGTTACGAACGACGCGAGGCGGCTCGGCAAAGCAGGCAATCGTTCGGGCTGGCCGCGGCGAATTATCGGTCCGTTGGATGAACGTGACGGAATACGCGCGGCTTCAAGGTGCGGAGCATCTTCGCTACAATGCTGTAACACCTTATCAAGCCATGTTTGCGCTGGGTGACGCTGTGTGCGTCCCAGTTATAGAATGGCTGGCGGCCAACTGCCTAAAGCCAATGCTGAATTAAGATGACAAGAAAAGAGCCAGAAGAAGTCACCGCTCTTTATGAAGGCCTAACAAAGGCGCTGAACACGGACTATGGCGACGGTCGTCGCGTGAGAGATTGTCAACACGGCGTTTATCTGTTTTATGATTACGATGGTGAACCGATATATGTTGGTCAATCGCGTGAGCGATTGCGAGGCCGCATCCGCAGACATCTAACCAATCAGCGCACAGACGCGGTAGCGATGAGCGTACTCGACCCTTTTGAAGTCGCTGAAATTGAAATGTGGCCATTTTGGGAACTGGAGAAGTCCGAAGCGCGCGAAACCCTAAATCGCGCTGAGTTCACCGTTTATCAGAATGCGCTAGAGAAATCAATGTTTTCCGTTATTCTTAATGAGAAAGAGATAACATTCGCCGAGGTAATAGAATTGCCAAAGTCCGTTCGCGTATCTGTTTTGCCTCAATCATTACGTCGCCAGCGTGAGCATCCAGATATTCGCTTGGCACGACGAGCGCGGACAATTGCTAATCTAGCGCGGGTTATTAGCGAACGCAGCGTGAAACCAGGCATAAGAATGACACTTTGGGCACAGGCTCGCAGGCTTGATTATCTTGCCAGGACCAGGCTAGAAGAATTTGAGCAAGGCGACGAACCATGACCTCCCCCCGCCAACTCGCCACCCAAATTATCTTCCTACTCCTCCCCATTGCCATCTCGCTGGCGGTCGCAGCCGCCCTCGTCATCGCCGTCGGCCGCGACCCGCTGGAAGTCGTCGACGCCCTCTGGAAAGGCGCGTTCAAGGACAGCCGCAAGCTGGGCGGCGTGGTCAACTTCTGGATTCCGCTCACATTGGTCAGCATCGGCTTGGTCGTTACCTTCCGCGCCGGTTTGTGGAATATCGGCGTGGAGGGGCAGATGATGATGGGCGCGCTCTTCGCCAGTTGGGGCGCGCAGTTCATCCCGCTGGGCGCGGGGCTCGCGCCGCTGCTGCATATTCTGCTAATCGCGCTGGCGGCGCTGGGCGGCATGTTCTGGGCATTCATCGTCGGCGCGCTCAAAATCCGCCTGGGCGTCAACGAGATTTTCGGCGGCGTGGCGCTGAACGCCCTGGTCAACGTGATATCCATATATATGATCTCCGGTCCCTGGCAGCCGCGCATCGGCGGCTCGGCACAGGGCACGGAACCCTTTCCCCAGCCGGCGCTGCTGCCAGAATACGCCAAGAGTTTCCCGGTCAACATCTTCATGATTCTGCTGGTCTTCGCGGCATTTTTCGCCGTCATGGTCCTGCTCAACGCCACGCGCTGGGGCTTGAACTTAAAAGCAGTCGGGCTGAATATGCGCTCGGCGCGCTTGCTCGGCGTCGCCACAGAGCGCGCGTCGATGAGCGCCTTCCTGGTTTGCGGCGCGCTGGCTGGCATTGCCGGATCCTATCGTGTGCTTTTCACCTTCGACAATTTACGACCGCTGGCTTCTGGCGGCATCGGCTTCCTCGGCTTGCTGGTGGTCTTGCTTTTGAGCATCCGCTTGCTTTGGGCACCGCTGGTCACATTCGCCTTCGCGGCGATTTTGACCGGCAGCACGCGCTTGCAAATCGCGCCCACGCTCAAGCTCGATTCGTCGCTGGCGGGCGTGCTACAAGGCATGCTGGTCTTGTTTGTTATCCTGTTTCAGGGCTTGCGCGAAGTATTCTTCCCGCAGACGCTTGCGGATGACAGGGATGTTGAAGAGTCGCTCGCCGACCCCCATCCCCCGGACCCTCCTCGCCATCTCAATGGCGAGCATCCCCAAAAGAGGGAAGGGGAGTTGAAATGACCGCGCTTTGTACAGCAAAAGCCCCTCCCTCATTTTGGGGCGGGGGTTTGGGGTGGGGGCACGATAAGAAGTGAACGAAGAATTCCTCAACACCCTGGGCAGCATCATCGGCACCGCGACTCCGCTGGTCATCGCCAGCCTAGGCGAGACCATCACCGAGCGCGCTGGCGTGGTCAATCTTTCCCTCGATGGCAGCTTGACGCTGGCGGCTGTGCTCGGCTTCGCGGCTGCCTGGACCGCGCAGGAAGCCGGCCTGCTCGCCGCGCCCATGCAAATCGCTCTGGGCATTGCTGTCGCCATGCTCGTCGGCGCGCTGATCGCCCTGCTCATCGGCTTCTCCAGCATCAAGCTGCGCCGCGACCAAGTCGCCGTCGGTTTTGTGTTGACGCTGCTGGCGGCGGACCTGGCGCGCTTCCTGGGCGCGGATTTCACTCGTATCCCTGGTCCCCAGATAACCCGATTCGCCCTGCCGGTGCTGGCAGATTTGCCCATTCTAGGTCCGATATTCTTCCAGCAGAACGCGCTGGTCTATTTCAGCTATATTTTGATGTTCGTCATCTGGTTTTGGCTCTTCCGCACCAAAGGCGGCTTATCTCTGCGCGCCATCGGCGAACGTCCCGAAGCCGCCTTCGCGCGCGGAGCAAATGTTCAGCGCCTGCGGTACTGGTACACCTTCCTGGGTGGCGCGCTGGTAGGCTTGGCTGGGGCGGCTTATTCGCTTAACGTCAAGCCCGGCTGGTCCAGCCCGCCCGCCATGCAAGGCGATGGCTGGATCGCCCTGGCAATCGTAATCTTCGGCGGCTGGCATCCCTTCCGCGTTGTGCTGGGCGCATGGCTCTTCGCGGCGCTGCGCGCGGTCTCATCCAATATCCAGACCAACGGGCTTTTCATCTTCGGACAAGAAATCAACTTCCCCTTTGTGCTCTTGAACACCCTGCCCTGGCTCTTGATGATTCTCACCTTGCTTATCGTCAGCGGCGGCTTCACCGAGCGCTTGCTACAGTACATGCCGCGCGCCGTGCAGCACCGGCTGCGCGCCTTCCTGCGCTCCGACCCGCCCAAGGCTCTTGGTACGCGCTTCGAGATGGAATGAAGCGATATTCGCAACACGGCAAGTTAACATGGCAAAGCAAAAGCGGAAGCAAAAGCAAAAGAAGCAAAAGCGGCGCATTCGTCCCTTGGCGCTGTGCGTCTTCTCGCGCGCCGAGAAGCTATTCCTTGCGCGCGGCTACGACTACCATAAGAACAAGACCTTTTATCGCCCCATCGGCGGCAAGATAGAATTCGGCGAACGCGGCAGCCAAGCAGTCGCCCGCGAACTGCGCGAAGAGATTGACGCCGAAGTTCGCGACCTAAAGTACCTCGGCGCGCTAGAGAATATATTTGAGTACGAGGGCGCGCCCGGTCATGAAATCACGCTCATCTACGGCGGATGCTTCGTGGATGAGCGATTCAATCGCGACGAGTTCCGCGTCCGAGGCATGAACAAGGGACGGATTCTATACGAAGCGACTTGGGTGCCCCTAGAGCAATTTCGCGCCGAGCCCGACGCGCCGCTGTATCCCGCAGGCTTGCTCGAACTGCTAGACGCGCTTAGCGCAATTTAGCGCAATATCCCAACAGGCAAGGCACCAGCTAGCGCTGCAAAAGCGCTGCAAAGAAGCATCGCATCCTTGCTGACTCTTGCCCCGCCACAATCTGTACCGGGCAATCTAAAGAATTGATAGATTTACCTGACAGATGCCTGTTATAATCGAGCTAGACAATGGCTAAAGGGGAAGAGCGATAGACATTCGCATACCGATGCCCGCCGCCCTGCGACATCAGGTCGAGGCGGGGGACAAACTCTGGGCGCACCTCATCTCGCTATTCATCAGCCCGCCGGTCATCTGGGCGATATGGATGCTTCTGATCGCGCGGCAATTCAGCAGCAGCGCATTCGAAGCGACCTTCTTCGCCAGCCTCTTCGCGCTGACAATCTGCGTTTTGCCGATGGCATTCGTCGCCTATATGGTCAAAACCGGGCGCATCAGCGATATGCACATGCGCTACAGCCACGAGCGCTATATTCCCTATTCGATTGCCATTGTCGGTTGCTTGCTGACGGAATTGCTTTACCTGCGATTTGGCGCGGATCCGGTCTTGGTCGTGGTGGCGCTGGTAACGATTATCGAGCTAACAATCATATTGATTGGCACGTTTTTCAGTCACATCAGCCTGCACGCCATGGCCATGACCAGCATCATCTCCGCCACCACCATCATCTATGGCTTTAACAAGAGTTTGATATTTTTGCCGGCTTTGTTATTGGTGATACTGGCGCGTTTGGCGCTGCGGCGGCACACGCTTGGGCAGATTATCGCCGGCCTTCTGATTGGCCTCTTTACGCCCTTTGCTGTCATAGCCGGTTTAGCTTTGGCAATGCCCTAGCAATTAAAATTATGCTAGGCGCTCGCATCAAAATGATGACAGATGAAATGGCGAAATCAAGGTGACCAAACGCGCGCCGTGCCATCCCAGGACCAGGACAAAATCTGAGTTGCGGACTGATTCCAAACAGCGCCACGCACCAGATTCTCGTGCTGGAAGCGATTTTGCAGCGTCTCGTCATCCCACAAATAGAGATAAATATGCGCCCAAGACAGCACACGTGTCTCGGCCGGGTTCCAGCTAGCTCCGACCACCCAGTCCTCGTGGCGCAAGACCAATTGCGAGCTGGCGTCGGCGACGCCCCAGACATGCACGGTATCATCCGCCGCCCAAGACATCACCCGCGTCTCGTCCGCCGACCATATCGCCCGCTGCGCGAAGCTGCGATGGCGAACGCGCGCTAATGCCGCGCCATTGACGCTGACGCCGTCGGTCGCATAAGCGGCAACCAGCCCATCCGCGAACCATGCCAGCAACCTGGTCTCATCGCGATTCCATAACAAGCCCTGCAGCAAGGCGCGGTGCGGCAGCGAATATGTCGCCGCGGTTTCCCCTGTGGCCGCGTCCCAAACGCTGATGCCGCCGTCTTCCGACCATGCGCGTATCTGCGCGCCGTCGCCGCTCCAGCCCGCGCTGACAATCTCGCCCGAGCGCTCGACCGTGACGGGCAAGCCGCCGTCGCGCAATGATAAAATCGAGCCGACGCCATTTTCCGTGAAGACCAAAGCCCGCGCGCCGTCGGCAGCCAGGGACAGATGAACGGGCATGCTGTCGACTTGCCAGACCTGGATTCGCGCGCCGTCTTGCGCCCGGCTTAGCAAGATCAATCCGCTTTCGTCGGCGGACAAAATGGACGCGCCATCCGCGCTCCACAAAGCCCCCGTCAGCGGACTGCCGGCATGGTCAATCGACTGCAGCAATTCGCCGTCTTCCGCCGACCAAAGCTGCGCCCAGCCGCTCTGCGCCGCCGTCAAGATTTGGGTTTCCTGCGGATGCCAAGCCGCGCTAACCACGCCGCCGCTGTGCTGCAAAATAAGGTCGGCCGCCTGTGACTGCGCCGCAATCGGCAGCGCGAAAAAGCAGAGCGCGAACAAAGCCAAAATCGTTCTTAACATGGTTTTGCCTGTCCATTCTATTCATCCTAAATCAAGACGATCTTGTATGAGCTTACCATAGAAATGTTAAATTCCGATTACGCGGATTCCTGCCGCGCCGCGCCATCTCAAGCGCGCGCCTAGAGCCGACAGCTCGTGCCACAGGCTGTTTAAGGCTTATTCGCTACTGTAGGATTCGCGTTCGCCCTTTGGTTTACCCCCCTCGGTCCCCCGCCGGGTCAGTGTCGGCGGGCTGTGTCCACGCGCCCTATGCGACCCCATTGAAATGGGGCGATGACCACTGATCTGTTGTGATTATCGCTAATGCGAGCTTGGATACATGCTGATTTCGCATATTTTAATACATTTCGCATTATCTTAGCTCCCCTTCCCGTAGGTCAGTGTCGGCAGTCGGGGATGGGGTAGAAAAAGCGCATTGACTTACCAGTAGCGGACAAGCCTTTTATCAGCGCATTTTCACAGCCGTCGCAAGGGCGCGCGCCCTGCGCTTCGCCTATAGCAAAGCAAAATAAAATACGCTTGCCCGACGATAGTCCTTCGATAACCATGCGATTGCTCTGCGGCATGATGACAAAAATTATATATTTCGTAATACTATATTCATGCTTTCATTCTCTTGCCAATTTGCAGCCAGCGTATACAACTGCATACAACAAGGAGAATGGGCAAAATACCTCACGATTAGAGTTTAGCAGAGTTTAGAAGGAGGCTTGTCATGTCAGCGAATATAACGCAACATTACCCCCCCCCCCCCCCCCCTCCCCGAAAATTTGTTCTAGTCTCTCCGCCAAATATCCCATCCCTCAAGCGACTCAATCATGGAAGGCGCGCTATGGTTAAGAAATTGCTTTTCTTGTTCATCTTAGCGGCATTGTTCTTGCCGGCCGCGGGTATCGCTTCCGCCCAAGGCATCACCGCTATGCCCGAAATCACAGCCACTTCGTCAACCCGCTTCGATTTTAGTATGCCGATCCGTCAAATTCAGGATATCAGCGTCAGTAATAATTTCTATCCTAGCCGACCCCGGCCTGGCAATGATAGAGGCTGGGTATATGACTTTGTGGCAAAAGCCTTCGCCGCCGATGGTTCGTTCATACAATGCGCAACGAATGAGCCCGCGAGGGTTGCCCAGGATGAAAATGATAGAAGCCAGCACAGCCTCCGCACAGGATTCTGCTCCGGCTTGTCTGCGGGCACAAACTACACCTTGTCGGTGCGCGTGCATGGCAGATCGGTGCGACGCTCGACCAGAACCGGGTACCAAGTGTATGTGGACTATCCCACAGTCCAAGTGAGAACCGCTAGCGCCAGCAGCGCCGCCAGGCCGGGTGCCATCCGCAATCTTCGGGCAATTGCACCGCCCGCCGCGGGTCAGAATCGAGGCATAATTTGCTTTACCTTCCAGCGAGCCAGTAACGCTGCCTACTACGAATTCAATGTTTATGTAAGCAGCGAGGGCGATAGCAATATCTGGAAGGGAGAATGGGAAGCGCGGAACACAGAAGTTTGTAGTAATCATACAGCTCCCAGTGATTCTATATTTCAGAGCAGGGCGTTAGAACTGCTTGACGATACCGAGTATGTCTTTCAAGTGCGCGCGGTATCTGCGGACGGCCAGGTAGGACCCATTGCCAGCACGCGGATACGCACGGGGAAATACGAATATAACCCAGCCCCCTTCCCGGGCGATGCGCTTGATGTCAGCAATATCACCCACAACAGCTTCAAAGTCAGCTGGCCCAATCACAACCGCAACGAGAATTATGCCGGCGGCGCTTCGCGAACGACGAGCTACCGCGCCCGGCTGATGACCGCTATGGGATTCATCGGCGGCTGGACGACGCAGAGCAAATCCTACACCTTCACCAGCTTGGATCCCGAAACCACCTATGTGGTGGAAATCTGGGCGATAGGCAAGGATATGACTTTCACCACTTCTTCGGGCCAGCAGAAAGTGACAACAGCGGCCGCGCCCGAGCCCCGCAGCAGCAGCAGCCCGCAGCAGTCTGAGCCGCAAAGCAATAGCCAAGGCTCGCCCGGGGATCAAGACCCGAACAATCAGGGCGGCGTCACTGCTGGGACGGGCAGCCCACAGCAATCCGAGCCGCAAGGTAGCCCGCAGCAGGCAGCGCCAACAAATACGCCAGTGCCACAGAGCTATAGCGTGCCGAATAGCCTCATCCAAACTGTACGCGACTATTACGATGAGAATGTCGCCGCTGGCCGCACTGGCAATAACTGGCTGCGGGTATTGATCGCATTTGGCGCCGAGACGCATGATTCGCTCACGCCGATGGCTGCGGCTGAAGCCCGTGAACGCGTGAGCAGGTGGAGTGGCTGGCGGCCAATCGCCGAGGCTCTGGAGCAGCTCGAAGGCTAAGCCTAAGCCGCGCCAAGGTAATAGAAGGCAGCGGCCAGACAATCAAAAATTCAAGAAAGTTCTAGGGACGAGCCACGGGACTCCATTGAAAAACACCCCCATCCCGTAGGTCTATGTCTACGTGACCCCGGCCCCTCCTCGCAATCTCTATGGCGAGCGGGTTTGGGGTGGGGGAAATCGAGTAATTCAACAGAGTCCACAGGCTCGCCCCTGCGATTTCTCAGTTTGATGTTAGATGCGTCGGTTATTTGTGATGCGACTGCTCCGTGAACAGCAGCAGCTCTGGGCAATCGCATCAAAATCGCTTCCTCAAATTCAACATTTTTTTAGCTTCATTGCCATAAATGACCTTAACTCGGTGTCGGCGGTCAGTGTCTACGCGACCTACGCGACCTACGCGATCCTCGTTGCTAAAAAAATAATTTTCTGCGATTGCCGTGCCTGCAAGCCGCGCATGCTTGCAGTACGCGCCTGTAAACAGTATCATAAAAGCAGGATATTAGGCTTTAGGGCAGTAAGCATGACTAGACCCAACATCTTGTTCATGATAGCCGACGATCACCGTCACTCCGCCATCGGCGCGCTGGGAGCGGAAGCGGTTCATACGCCGACTTTCGATAAATTAATCGCCGACGGCTCCTGCTTCACCCAGGCGCATATCATGGGCTCGACCTCGGGCGCGGTCTGCATGCCCAGCCGCGGCATGCTCATGACCGGGCGCAATCTCTTCGCCACGCCCGACCCCCTGCCGAGCGACGCCCCGCTGCTGCCGGAATTGCTGGCAAAAAGCGGCTACACAACCTTCGCGACCGGCAAGTGGCACAACCGCCGCGGCAGCTATGCCCGCGCCTTCAACAGCAGTGGCAAGGTCTTCTTCGGCGGCATGAACGATCAATACGCCATGCCAGTCAACGACTTCGACCCGACCGGCGCTTATGACCCGGAAGACAGGTATATCGCCGATGGCTTCTCGACGACCGTCTTCACGGATGAAATGATTGAGTTTTTGACTTCGCGGGAAGCCGATGACGATAATCCCTTCTTCGCCTATATCGCCTTTACCTCGCCACATGACCCGCGCAACGCGCCGCCGCCCTATGACAAGATGTACGACCCAGACGACATCGAATTGCCGCCAAACTTCATGCCAGAGCACCCTTTTGATATCGGTGTGCATGATATTCGCGACGAAGTCTTGGCCGGCTATCCACGCGCAGAAGCGGAGATTCGACGGCACATCGCCGATTACTATGGCATGATTTCTCAGATGGACGCCGATATCGGCCGCATCTTGCAGACGCTTGATGACAGGGGCTTGAGCGAGAATACCATTGTCATCTACACCTCCGATCATGGACTCGGGGTCGGCCAGCATGGGCTAATGGGCAAGCAGAATCTATACGACCACAGCATGCGTATTCCGCTCATCATGCGCGGACCAAGCATCCCGGTCGGTTATAAGTGCGATGCGCTGGTCTATCTGCTCGATTTATTCCCCACCTTGCTGGAACGCGCCGATGTTGAAGTGCCGGACCAACAAGACGGTTACAGCCTCAACGCGGTACTGGGGCGCGTGACGCACAAGCACCGCCGCTCCATCTTCTCCGCTTATCAAGGCGTCTTTGGTAATCCGCTGGGCAGGCCCTACCAGCGCAGCATCAAAGACGATCGTTACAAGCTGATAAAGACGACGCTTGAAGGCAAGGAAACTTTGCAGCTCTTCGATTTGCATGCCGACCCCTATGAAATGAACAACTTGATATATGACAAAGAATACGGTCGCCTGATTCTGAAGTTGATGAAAAGCCTGAAAGAACGCCAAGCGCGCCTGAAGGACCCGGCGCTGCGCGGTCCATAAGCGCTGCAGCGCTGCATTGAGGGCATTCGCTTCACAGTCTCTATGTTTCTATCATCATCTCGCATCATCTCTATCACGCATCATCTCAATCACGCAAGGTTGAATGTCAATCAAAAAAAATAAACGCAGAGAACACAGAAAGCACAGAAAATGACAGCAAACATTCGCATTAACGGCGCGCGCCTTTGGGAAAGCATCATGGAAATGGCGAAGATTGGCGCAACCGCAAACGGCGGCAGCCACCGCCTGACGCTCAGCGATGAAGACAAGCTCGGGCGCGAGCTCTTCGCAACTTGGTGCAAGGAGGCTGGACTGTCGCTGGCCGTCGATGAAATGGGCAATATGTTCGCCCGAGGTCGCGGCGGCGACGATTCCTTAGCGCCGGTTGGCATTGGCAGCCACCTCGATACGCAGCCCTTTGGCGGCAAATTTGACGGCGTCTTTGGCGTCTTGGCTGGCTTGGAAGTTATCCGCACACTGCAAGACCACGGCATTAGCACGACGATTCCGCTGGAAATAGTCAACTGGACCAACGAAGAGGGCGCGCGCTTCGCGCCAGCTATGTTGGCTTCTGGCGTCTATGCCGGCGTTTATGATCTCGATTGGGCGCAGGCGCGCGTGGCGGTTGACACCGGCGCGACTGTGCTCGACGAGTTGAAGCGCATCGGCTATCACGGCGACTTACCGGCGCGCCAGCGGGCCTTCTCGGCTTTCTTCGAGTGTCATATCGAGCAGGGTCCCATCCTCGATAGCGAGGGCATATCGGTGGGCGTGGTGGATACAGCGCAGGGCTTCCGCTGGTATGACATCTCGTTTGCAGGCTTCGCCCAGCACACCGGGTCAACGCCGATGCTTGGCCGGCGCAATGCCCTGCTGGGCATGGCGAAGGTTGTCTGCGCCGTCGATGACATCGCCCAGGAGCATGCGCCCTTGGCGCGCGGCACAGTCGGCGGGCAAGTCGAGGTCGCGCCTGGCTCGCGCAATATCATCCCAGGGCAGGTCAACTTCACCGTCGATATGCGCCACCCCTCAGCCGAAACGCTGCAAGCCATGGACGCCGCGCTGCGCCAGGTCTGCGCGGAGACAGCCGCGGAAATCGGTTTGGCGCTCTCGCTTGAGCAGATTTCTTATACCGCGCCAGTCGCATTTGACAAGAACCTAGTCGCCGCGGTGAAAGGCGCTTGCGAGCGACTCGGCGTTTCGCACAGCTACATCACTTCGGGCGCCGGGCACGATGCCTGCTTTGTCGCTAGCATGGCACCGACGACGATGCTCTTCGCGCCTTGTAAAGATGGCATCAGCCATCATGAATCGGAAAGCGCCAAAGCCGAAGACCTTGAAGCCGTTTGCAATGCGCTGCTGCATGCCGTGCTGGATGTGGCGGGTGTGGCAAGCTGAGCGCCGCGCGGCGGGCAAAGCCATCTGTGCGCCATCCGCCATTTCAAGCATAATCGACAAGCGCAATTCCCATTGAATCTTCGCAAGGCGGCATCGTGAACTGGCGCATTATCGCACTCCTGCTCCTGGTTGGGCTGATCATCCTATTTGGCATCAGCTTGATCGAACCCCTTGGCGGCAGCGCGCTGGAGGCGCGCACGCAATTTGCCGCGCCGCCGCTTGAACACAGCGGCTTTGCCCGCGCCATCGCGCCTTGGGATTGGCGCTTCCCGCGCGATCACGGCGCGCATCCGGCATTTCAAACCGAGTGGTGGTATTACACCGGCGTTCTGGCTAGCGAGAGCGGTCGCCGCTTCGGCTTTCAGTTCACGATTTTTCGCCGCGCGCTTTCGCCACTGGCATCAGCATCGGATTCGGAGTTCCGCGCCCGCGACATCTATATGGCGCATTTCACGCTTAGCGATATCGCCGCGCGACGCTTTTATCATGACGAGCGCTATAGCCGCGGCGGCGCTGGGCTGGCTGGCGCGACAAGCAGCGAAACGCTGGCAACTTATCGAGTCTGGCTGGAAGACTGGCAAGTCTTCGCGGAAAACGACACCGCCACCATGCAGCGCATCCAAGCCGCCAACGAAGCATTCGCGCTCGACCTGATTCTCGAACAAGTTAAGCCGCCGGCACTGCAAGGCAACAGGGGGCTAAGCCCAAAGAGCGCGGAAATCGGAAACGCCAGTTACTATTACAGCTTGACGCGCCTTGTTACCAGCGGGACCATCACGCTTGGCGCGGATTCATTCTCTGTGCGCGGCAATAGCTGGATGGACCATGAATTTAGCACCAGCGCCTTGGGCGATGGCGCGCAAGGTTGGGATTGGTTCGGCTTGATATTCGACAACGGCAGCGAGCTCATGATTGGGCAAATACGCAATACTGATGGGAGTATCGAGCCAGCTTTTGGTGGCTTGCTGGTCTATGCCGACGGCAGCGTCCGCGCGCTCGCGGCATCCGATTTCACCCTGAACGTAACCGACACCTGGCGCAGTCCGCATAGCGATGCCGTCTACCCAGCCGGTTGGGATGCGCAAGTCTTGGGCGCGGACGGCTTCCGCTTCCGCATCGCGCCTTTGTTAGCCGACCAAGAATTGCATGGCGCGGGCATACAATACTGGGAAGGCGCGGTGCAAGTGAGCGGGGACGTCAGCGGCTTCGGTTATGCCGAGCTGACCGGTTATGTCGATTCTATGCGCAATCGGTTTTGAGCGGGACAAAATCCGTCAAACATGGAGCACCAAACATGGAGCACCAAACATAGAGCGCCAAATTGAAAGCGCAAACATGAACGAAAGCCAGCATCGCCGCAACAGCTACGACAGCGTGGCGGCGCTCTACGACAGGTCCCGCCCGCCCTACCCCGAAGCCCTCTTCGACGACATCGTGGCTTACGCGCGGCTGCATGAGCAGGCGCGCATCCTAGAAATCGGCTGCGGCACCGGGCAAGCGACCCTGCCCATGGCGCGGCGCGGCTATGCCATTGACGCTATTGAGCTTGGCGCGCAAATGGCGGCGCTCGCCCGCGACAAGCTGGCGGCATATCCCAAAGCCAGGGTCATTCGCGCCGACTTCGAGACGGTCGCGCTGCCAGGCGCGGCTTATAACCTGCTGCTTGCGGCGACAGCCTTTCACTGGATCAATCCCGCGCTGCGTTTTCACAAAGCCCGCGACTTACTCAAGCCGCGCGGCGCGCTGGCGCTCTTCTGGCATTTGCCGACCCTGACCGCGCGCAGCGAGCCTTATCTGGAACCACTGCAAGCGGTCTATGAGCGCGTCGCCCCAGAGCTGGCGCGCGACTTTCCCCCGCCGCCCAAGCCCGAAGCCCTGCGCAGCGAATACCACGATCTCATCATCGACAGCGGCTTCTTTGGCGATTTGCAAATTCATAAGCATTATGTGAGCACGGAATACAGCGCCGCTGCCTACATCAAACTGCTCAATACCTTCTCCGACCATTTAGCGCTAGAGCCCCGCAAAAGAGAGCGCTTGTTGACGGGGATCGAGACAGTCATCAACGCGGGATTCGGCGGCAGAATCATACGCGAGACTGTCGCCTTGCTGTATTTGGCGCGAAAGCTGTAAGCAAGCGCAAAGCGGCGCGGATAGGGACTAAGCGCAGCCCGCCCTTCCCGTGTATAATTCGCAATTGGCATTTGACCCACGGGAAAGGACCAGGCATGATTCGCGCGTTGATCACAGGCGGGGCTGGTTTCATCGGCAGCCACCTCTCGGAACGGCTGCTCAACAGCGGTTATCGCGTAACCGTCATCGACAATCTCTCGACCGGACGCCTGCGCAACATCGAACAGCTCGCGCCCAACCCCAACTTCAGTTATGCCATCGAAGACATCCGCAATATCCACGTGATTGACCGCCTGGTCAGCGAATGCGATATCATCTTCCATCTTGCCGCCGCGGTCGGCGTCCGCAACATCATCGACCGTCCCATCAATACCATCGAGGTCAACATCGGCGGCACCGAAACCATGCTCAAAACCGCCAGCCGCTATCGGCGGCGCATCATGATCGCCTCGACTTCCGAGGTCTATGGCAAAGGCGTCAGCTTCCCTTTCCGCGAAGATGACGACACCCTGTCCGGACCGACCCTGCGCAGCCGCTGGAGCTATGCCGCGTCCAAAGCCGTTGACGAATTCCTGGCTTTTGCCTATCACGCCGAAGTCGGCTTGCCCATCACGCTCTTTCGCCTCTTTAATACCGTGGGTCCGCGGCAAGTAGGACAATACGGCATGGTTGTGCCGCGCTTCGTGCGCTGGGCGCTGGCAAACGAAGCGATTCAAGTCTATGGCGATGGCATGCAGCAACGCTGCTTCGGCAACGTTTACGATATCGTGAGCGCGATTCAAAGCCTGGCGGAAAGCGAAGCGACCATCGGGCAACTCTATAATATCGGCAGCGACGAAGAAATCAGCATTCTCGGGCTCGCGCAGCGCATCCGCGACCGCGCCGACAGCGCTTCGGAAATCAAGCTCGTTCCCTACGACCAGGCATATAAACAGCCCGGCTTCGAGGACTTTCGCCGCCGCGTACCATGTATAAAGAAAATTCGACAGGCAATTGATTGGCAGCCTACCACCTCGCTCAACGAGACCATCGATCAGATCATCGCCTATTATCAGGCGGATATGTTCGCGCAATAGCCCACCATGCAGGCATGCGCCGCCAGCGCCGCGCAAGCGAAAAATCTGCAAATACGCCAGAATATGTTGGGGCGGCACTGTGCCGCGCGTAGGTCGCTAGGTCGCGTAGACACTGACCTTCGACACTGCGGGGCAGTCGCCCACAGACGTTTGGCTCGATTCGCGCAAAATGCAGGTCAATTTCTAGTGAGCGACTCTCAGGACCTTGTTGAAATACTCGATTTCCCCCACCCCAAACCCGTTCGCCATCTCTATGGCGAACTTTCCCATAAAGAGGGAGGGGCTTTATCAGCTCATTACGGTTCAGAAAGCTCCCCTTCCCTCATTTTGGGGATGCTCGCCATAGAGATGGCGAGGAGGGGCCGGGGTCACGTAGACATAGACCTACGGGATGGGGGTGTTTTTCAACAGAGTCTCACAGAGTCGCCCCTACAAGGCTTGTCCGCTACTGGTAAGTCAATGCGCTTTTTCTACCTCATCCCCGACCGCCAGTGTCGGCGGGGGAACGAGGGGGGTAAACCAAAGGGTGAACGCGAATCCTACAGTAGCGGACAAGCCATACAGCCGACTTTTATGAATGGGTTCAGTTTTATTTTCGCAGGTTTTCATTGGGAATGTTGGGAATGTTGGGAATGTATTGTAGCCAAAGGCAGGCTGATTGGAGCAAAAATCGGTGAATATGCCCCAGTATCGGGCAAGCCTTGTAAGCGCGCTGCGTTGCTTATGCTAGATTGCGCATTAGAATAATCCTATCAAGCGCGTCAGCAGATTATGCTTGATATAGCCCCGTTCGAAGTACCATTGCCAGGTGTCTTGTAAGCTGGTTTCAATGTCGATTGCTGGCGTGAAAAGCTCGCGATGGGCTTTGCTGCCATCAAAATAAACAAATGCCGCGCCCAGCCGCGTTTGATTGGCGTCCATAGGCGTCTCGATACCGAAGCGGCGCAAGGTGTCGACCAAGACCGCTATCGGCTCCAGCATGAAATCTGGCGTATGGAATACCGGCTTGCGGACCTTACAGGCTGCCGCGATCATCGCGAACCATTCGCTATAGGGGGAATTGGCGTTATTGAGGATATAGCGCTGGCCGCTGCGGCCGCGGTCGATGGCATTGACATGCGCCGCCGCCACATCGCGCGCGTCAATGACAGCCAAGCCACCGGATGTAATTGGCACAGCCCACTGATAGCGCGCTGTTTCGATGACAAAGGTGCCAGAGATGGCGTTGAGATCGCCCGGACCGATGACCACCGTAGGGTTAAGCGTTACGACATCAAGCCCCGACGCGACATATTCCGCCGCAACTTGCTCGGCGGCGACCTTGGAATAGGCGTATTGATAGCGCTCTGGCGGCAGATTAAAACGATCGCGTTCATTCGCGAGCGCGCTGCCCGGTCGGATGCCGACGGTCGCGGCGCTGCTTGTGAAGACGACGCGCCTCACGCCGGCTGCCTGCGCCGCAGCCAGGACATTGCGCGTGCCATCGACATTGACGCGCCAAAGGGCGGTTTTGTCATCATCTTTCCAGTAGTCGGCTTTTGCAGCCACATGGCAGACAATCTCGCAGCCGTCGCAGGCGCGCTTTAGCGTTTCCAAGTCGTCGAGGTCGCCAGCCAAGCCTTCGTAGGCAAGTCCGTCCAGAATCGCCAGCTTCTTCTCTGATCGGTAAAGGATGCGCAAATCATAGCCCGCTTCCGCCAGCTTGCGGGCAATATGCGAGCCGACGAAGCCGGTCGCGCCGGTTATGAAAACTCTCATTCCACCTCGACTGAACAGGTAGCGGCGAACATCGCTAAAGGCTATCCTAATCGTGTTTCCGCGGAAAACACAGCCCGACGCGCTGGTCTAAAGCGTGATGATGCCCAGCTGCGTAGCGCGGACGACCGCTTCGGTGCGGCTCTGCGCGCCCAGCTTGCCCATGATTGCGTTCACATGAAATTTGACTGTGTGTTCCGTAATGCCCAGCTCATGGGCAATGGCTTTGTTGGTCATGCCCTGCGCCAGCAACTGCAAGACTTCGTTTTCGCGCGGCGTTATAGGAATCGCGTCCGCCATCAGCGGCAATTCCAGCGCCGCGACTGGCAAGAGGCGCAAGCTGGGGTCGAGCGCGATTAAGCCAAAGTCGATGGCATACAAAGCGCTTGCGAAAGCGTCCGGATCGCTTTCGCGCGGCAAGATTGCATAACCGGGACAAGCAGCCAGCGCGCCCATCAGCGCCAGCAGGGATTCTTCAGTTTCGTCCGCGGCTACCAAAGCCAGGACCGGTATCGCGCCAAACCATTCGGCGAAGGTTTCGTGCAAAGTCTCGCGCAAGGTCTCGCTCTGCCAGCCCAAATCGACTATCAGCGCGTCCGCTCCCGCCTCGTCGACGAGACGGTCGAGATCGCTGCCATCGCTCTGCGCAATGATGGCGAATCCGCGCGCCTCCAGCAAAGCCGCTAATCCAACGCGCGCCAGCAAGTTTTCGGCGGCGATAATCAATCTCAGGTCGGCATCTGGCATGGTCAAATCAGACCGCCCGGCTTGGGTAGGCTTTTGCAAGTGCCCGATTGAGCGTATCCGCCAGGAACCAGCCAATCAAAATCATGAAAAGCGGGGCCATCGAGGCGTAGTAGCGCGGCTCGCTAATGGCGGCTATCGCGATTAATATCAAGCCAGCGAGCAGCATCGCCGCGACTGATGTCAGCAGCCAATCCCGACGCCAAATTGCCGCGACCAGCGCCAGCGGCGTCAGGACCTTGATTAGATTGAGCGCCGGGAAGAGCGCGCTGTAGATTACGACGCCGGGCCGCCATAAGAGATGCCCCTTGTAGGCTGCGCTTTCCGCCCGTTGAAAGCCGAGCCAGCCGTCGTCCAGCCAGGTCAGCTTTTCGGGCTGCGCGACATATTGCAGGGGAAAGGCAGCGGCTTCGGGGTTCTGTATCAACATGTTGAAGACCGCTTTTATGTTCTCCCGGGCGATCTTCAACATGTCATGTGAAATTGTTTCGGCATAGACATCGTATAGCAAAGCGTCGGCGGCGCAGGGACCGAGATACCAGTAAAGCGCGGCTGGGAATACGATGTCGATTTCCTCTTGCGCTTCGCCATAAGGCTGCGCCAGAAAAGCCGCTTTTTCCGCGGCGCTTACCCAGGGACCGGGATTCCGCCAGAGCGCATAGGTATCGCCGTAGAAATCGACATTGCGCTGCGGGCGCAGCGTCAGCAAACGCGCGTAGTTGGCCGAGTGCGGTCCATTGGAAGCGCGCATCAAAAAGTTCTTTACCGGCAGGCTGGCTACCAGGGTCGCGCCGGCTGTGCAGCTCAAAGTTCTTGTGCCAGTCGAGGGGATGTGAATCAAGCTGATGTAAGCGCCCAGTATGCCAGCGCTGATTAAACCGACCATGCCAAATAGCGCAAATCGCTGTCGCAGCGGAATATGCGACCACAAGAAGAAGCTCAAACCATAAATCGCTGCCAATGGCGCGAAATTGAAGCGCGCGAAACTCATGAAGCCCAGCGCGACCGCTGCCAGCGCCACCAAGCCAAAGCGCCGCCGCGACTGCGCGCGCCAAGCGAGCTGCGCCAGCCAAAGGGAGAATACGGTCGCCAGCGCCAGCAGCCAGCCAGGCAGTTGAAAATGCGCCCACTGCAAGTTGAAAGGGTCGACCAAGACCAGCATCGCGGTGATTAGCGCGCAGCGGCTGCCGAAGCGGCGGCGCATGATGTCATATACCAGAAATGGGACGGCGCTGCTGGCGAGAACTTGAATGAGCAGCATGGCGCGCTCCGACAAGCGCTGCAAGGGGGCGGTCAGTGTTTTGAAGGGTGCCATGACCAGCGCGTAGCCGGTGTTGTAACGCACATTGCCCACCAAGAAGTTGCCATTGGCGTATTCGTTTATCAGGTACTTCTGCGCGGATTCGTTGTCATTGTTGCTGCCAGTGCCCAAGGGATAATTTAGGAACATGACAGATTGAATCAGCAAGGTGGAAAGCAGAAGCAGCCGCAGATGTCGCCGGTTGATAGGCAGAAGCGGGGGAGAAAGAGCGGAATCTCTGTTTGCGTTCATTCGCAGCCAAGCGCAGGGCAAGTTGATTTTCCAGCCTAGCGCAAAGACAAAATCGCCGCAAGCCTGCGCGCGCCATCAAGCCGCCGCTATCGATTCTCTCTATTTTGCTTTGCTGCTAGACCGAATGCGCCAATTCAAACAGCCGTGGGGCTTGCGCGGCAATGACATCGGCATCACTGCGCCAGGCGAAGAGCGCGCCGACCCCGCCATATTCAAAGGCGAGCGTCTCCGGTTCGCGCCAATGCCCGCCGCGAACCCGCCCCAGAACCCATTCAGCCACGGACCAATCGGTCTCGGTCATGGCGAAGTGATCTTCCCGCACGCCGAACTCGTTTTTGTCTGGCAAGATGCCGACCATGTGCAATTCGCGCAAAGCGGCAACGGGCATGGCATTCATATAGGCTGCCACATCCGTTCTGCCCGTACCCTCGCAGGCGCGTATCGCGTGCGCGACATCCAGCAGCAAGCCACATCCGCTGCGCCGCGCAATCTCGCTGACAACTTCCGGATCAACTACTTCCGCCAGCAAACCCGCATCCCAATTCGCCATCGGATATGGCGGATTCTCGACGACCACGTTTTCGTTGCCGAAGCGTCGCCCCAGTCGCTCAACGCAATTTACCGCTTTGCCGATGACGGCTTCCGGCGTGATGGGCGCGCCATCGGCAAAGTCGGACGCAGAAATAGCGAGATGCGTATTGACGACCAGGGTATCGGTGCAATCTAGCCAGTCAGAAATGACCGCAGCCTCGAGCTGCTTCGCGTAAGGACCGCCGGCGATGTTGTCAAAGTGGATGTATGCGCCTGGTCCCATTTGCATTTGCGGTAGCAATTCTTCCCAGGGCGGGAATTTGAACAGGTCGACTTGAATCCGATTGTCCTGCCAAAGTTTCAGCGCTTGCGGCGAATAGTTTATTGCGAATTTCATGCGGTCTCCTGTCAGTCTCCTGTGCCATGCTCGCGCGTTCTCATCCGAAGCTATGCACCTACAGCCAATCATACACGCAGCGCGCCGCGATGCCGCAGCTTGTCTAGCCGATGCCAGCGCGACTATGTTATGATGTATCAGATACATCGGCACGCACGGCAGGACAAGATGACAACCTTCCTTCTGATACGACATGCGGTCAATGACTATGTGAAAACTGGCAAACTTGCGGGACGCCTAGCGGGCATTCACCTTAACGAAGAGGGCATCGCGCAGGCGCAAGCGCTTGGGAAGCGCCTGGCAGCGACGCCGCTCGATCATATCTATGCCAGCCCGATGGAGCGCACCATGGAAACCGCGCGCGCCCTGGCTGCGCATCACCCGCAATTGCGGGTGGAGACGCTGGAAGGCATCTGCGAGGTTGACTATGGCGAATGGCAAGACAAGGCAATCAGCGAATTGCAGAGCCGCAAGATGTGGGGCGTCGTGCAAGAATACCCGTCGCGCGCGCGCTTCCCTAATGGCGAGACCATGCGCGGCGTACAAGCGCGCATTGTTCAGTCCATCGAGACTTTAGCGCCCAAGCACCCCGATCAGATGATCGCGCTGGTTTGCCATGCCGACTTAATCAAGATGGCGCTGGCGCATTACCTGGGCATGCACCTCGATGTCTTCCAGCGCATCGTCATTTCACCGGCCTCCATCAGCAGCTTGCGCTTGGGGCATAGCCGTCCCTTTATCCTGGGCATGAACGATATCGCGCACGTTCTGGAACAAAATAATAGCGCCGACACAGAGCAGCGGAAATAGATTGTGGGAGTGTGCCATGTCAAATGTGATTGAACTTAATCCGGTCGATTTTGTAACCGTTGGCGCTATCGGTCCCAAGGGACAGCGCATCTTCCATCTGCAAGCTGGGCAAGACAATCGCATCGTTTCTTTTACAATCGAAAAGGAACAGGCGAATGCGCTTTCCTCGGCGATAACCGAGTTGCTGGATGATATTGATGATCGTGACAATACCAAGACCGAGGCTGATTTCAGCAATTTGGATATGGACTTGCGCGAGCCAATTGAGCCGCTATTCCGCGTCGCGCAAATGGGGCTGGCTTATGAAGGCAACTTAAATATGGTCATCCTGATAATGCAGGAATTCGCGCAGCGCAGCGATGACGATATTGAAGCCAGCCTCGATGGTGTCGAAGAAGACGAAGAAATCGATATTAGCATATTTGAAGGCGGACCCGACGACACGCAAGTGGTGCGCATGTGGTGCAGCCGCGAGCAAATGCGCGCGCTCAGCTTGCACGCCATGGACACGGTGAAATCGGGCCGCCCCGATGCCAAGCAAAACGGGCGCATCATCTTCTATTGGACATGAGTTGCGCCTGATGCGCCTCGAGACTCAAGTTTTCAGACATTTCCCATAAAGATATAAGCGCGCCCTGAGTTAATCCGAGCGAGGATGGAACATGGTCACCAACACCCTGCGCATGACGGTTGCAGAATACCTGGCGTTTGATGAGACCAGCGCAATCAGAAACGAATACATCGACGGAGTAATCATCCCAATGACAGGCGGCACTGGCAATCACAGCGCGATAATTGCTACTATTATCTCTAGGCTCTTCTTCCAGCTAGAAGATTCCGGTTGCATAGTCCGGTCAAGCGATATGCGCGTCCGCATTGACAAGACGAAATACGTCTACCCCGATATCAGCGTCGTTTGCGGCGAATCAATTTTCGAGGACCAAAACGAGACGATTCTGCTCAATCCGACGGTGGTGCTAGAAGTAACATCGCCCTCTTCTTTGGCGCGCGATCATGTTGACAAAGTCGCATATTACAGCGCGGTGCCCAGCATCCAGGGCTACCTTATACTGGACCAGACGCGCGTCTTCGCCGAGTGGCATAGGCGCGGGCAAGATGGCTGGCAGCTGCGGCAGTATGCCAGCCGTGATGACCTGATTCCGCTCGAGCCGCTGGGCTGCAGCCTCGCGCTGGCGCAAATCTATCGCGGCATCATTTTGCGTCATTGATTGCGCCATTGAGCAGAGCAAGCAGACGATTTCGACGAGAATCAATCGCGCCCTGAGTTAATCCGAGCGAGCGAGGACGGAATATGGTCACCAACACCCTGGGCATGACGGTTGCAGAATACCTGGCGTTTGATGAGACCAGCGAAATCAGAAACGAATACATCGACGGCGTAATCATCCCAATGACAGGCGGCACTGGCAATCACAGCGCGATTATCGCTTATGCGATTGTTGCGCTGGCAAATGCTTTGGGGGAGCAGGACTGTGTAGTCCGGTCAAGCGATATGCGCGTCCGCATTGACAAGACGAAATTCGTCTACCCCGATATCAGCGTCGTTTGCGGCGAATCAATTTTCGAGGACCAAAACGAGACGATTCTGCTCAATCCGACGGTGGTGCTAGAAGTAACATCGCCCTCTTCTTTGGCGCGCGATCATGTAGACAAAGTCGCATATTACAGCGCGGTGCCCAGCATCCAGGGCTACCTTATACTGGACCAGACGCGCGTCTTCGCCGAGTGGCATAGGCGCGGGCAAGATGGCTGGCAGCTGCGGCAGTATGCCAGCCGTGATGACCTGATTCCGCTCGAGCCGCTGGGCTGCCGCCTCGCGCTGGCGCAAATCTATCGCGGCATCATTTTGCGTCATTGAGCGCCTAGCTTATCGTTTGCCCGGCAGCTTGTTATCACGTTACAATTGCCGACGGCTCGTCATTCTCCAGGTCTGGCATAATGAAGATCACCCATGTGCGTACAGCCCGCGCCCTCGATGAACCGGCGCGCGTCGCCTATGAAGAAGCACAGCAAGTCATGGAAAAGGGCCTCATGGGAGATGAAGTCGGCTATATGCGCTGGGCATCCAATAATGCTTTATTAGTCAACATCGAGCTGAATGGCTGCCGCCTGTTGGCGATTTACAAACCGCGCCTGGGCGAACGGCGGCTCTGGGACTTCCCCGATGGCACGCTTTACAAGCGCGAAACTGCCGCCTACTTGACATCCGATGCACTGGGTTGGGCATTGGTCCCGCCGACCTTCCTGCGCGATGGCACGCGCGGCGTCGGCTCGGTGCAGCTCTTCATCGACCATGATCCCGCAGCGCATTATTTCACCCTCGACCGCGACCGCTTCGCGCTTCCACTGCAGCGCATGGCAATTTTCGACGCCGTCATCAACAATACCGACCGCAAAGGCGGCCATTGCCTGCTCGATGCCGACGAGCGCATTTGGGGCATCGACCACGGCTTGACCTTTAACCCCAAGGTGCCCCTGCGCACGGTGATTTGGGAATACGCCGGACTGGCTATCCCGCCCGATATCTTGGCGGATTTGCGTCGCCTGCGCAGGCGGCTAGGCGATGCTGCGGACGCCTATACGCGCGGCATGGTCGAGCTGCTGTCGCCGATTGAGATGCAAATGCTGCAACGGCGGGTCGAGCAACTGTTGGAGATGGGGGTTTTCCCGCTGCCGGGACGGGGGCGGAATGAGCCTTGGCCGCCGGTGTAGGGTTTTGCCTAACTATTGAAGTTCCAGATTTCCTTGCTTAATTTCCTTCATTTTGAGTTCAAAGTCAGGGGCAATACATGAAACAATTTTTTCGAAAAGCAATTCAAAGTGACGAAAATCTTCAATCGTGAGAGTATTCAATTGATCTACCAAATATGATTTTCCTTCTTTCTTAAGCAATCGATACTTCATGTTCGAAGAAGTGATATGTAGAAAATCTTCATTGTTTCTCTTGTGTTCACCATTATCCACGTAGCGATTTTCACAAAATAGCTTCCCGCCCGAACGCTTATTGACATCACGTAAGACTTGGTCGGGAAAGTAAAATTCTAGTGACAAGTTAAGATTATCAGCTTGGTCCTGTCCGCCTTCTTTTGCAGGGGGTGGCAATATCATGGCAGCTTTGTTGTTACCTAGTTTACCTACCTGAGACGTTCCCGCTTTGTCGTGATCAAATAAGGCACAGAATTTATTTTCATTAATTTTGTCCCATCGCTTTGCAAGTTCTGTTACTTCATTTACACCACCAGAATCAATTATCTTAAAGGGCATCCGACCTGAGAACAGTTGCTTCCATGCGTACTCCATGGTTGCCTTATCATTTTTCCCTTCTACAAGAAGAACGGGACTGCTATGAATTGCTATTTTTTCCTCCAACGAATTTACGCGTTTTTCAAGTTTTTCAACATCTCGATTTTCCCTATCGAATTTACGGGCAATCTCTAGTATGCCAAGCTCGCGGGGCAAAAGGTTTTCACTAAAATTTCCTCTTACAAATACGGGCTGGATGTCAGTAACGAGTTCCTGATAACCCAATCTTTCATAAACCTGCTCTCGTTTCGTAACTCGGAAAATCGTTGTCTTCGTATTCTCCATCGCCAAGAAAGCTGGCGAATGTGTTGTCAAAAATATCTGGGCAGACTTTGAATACGTATCACGTATTGAATCCGCAATCGTAGTGGCTTTCTTGTATTCCAGTGAGTTTTCGGGTTCTTCAAATCCCCAGATATGATAATCATTCTTCGCTTTAATATTCAAATATTGTAGAATACCGGGAACAGTTAGTCCTTGGATACCATCACCACGCAGTTGAAATGGAATGTTGTTCTCTGTGTATAGCCCAGCAGCTCTCAACAATGCCAACATACTTTCCGGTAACTCAAATGTGAACTCAAGACCGGTGACATCTTTAAGGATTTTGCGAAGCTCTGAACTGTGTGATTGAATCACTCGAATCAAGTCGTCGCCAGCGGCCTTAAGTTCTTCGTCAGGGCTTTCCGTGATTTCCTCTGAAAACTGACCGAGTAGATACAGCAGATAATTCCTATCTCTTATGGCCGGTACATAATAAAATCGGCATTTTTTAAGAAACCACGTAAGCGCTTTTTGCCGATCTTCACGATGCACCGACTTACCGGCATCTCCCCAAGTCGTCTTAGGTTCTATTGGATTTTCTCTGTCCCATTGTCGCTTTACCCAAAAGCAGTTAGGCAACTCCGAATTTCTGTATATACTTGGTCTCCGGAAAGTTACCTTGACCGATATGAGCTTCTTCTTCCTTGCGTTCTTCGAAAAAAATGTGTGAAAATTATTGGTATCTCGTTCAATATCTACAGAGCTTCGCCAGTCTACATGAAAGTTGAAAAAGAGATTTAAGGCCTTTATGATGTTGGATTTGCCAACATCATTAATACCTGAAATTACGTTAACGTCCGACGCTTCATTCAATTCTAGGTCATAGATGGAACGGAAGTGTCGGATTTCTACATTCTTTATCAGATCCATATTCTGCTTCATAACTCCACGAATACTACTATGTGAGTATAGCACAAGTGTTTAACTTTCAGAATCAAAAGAACTATGGCTTGGAGTCTATGCTATAATCCCCCGCATTCACCCACCAACGAGGATCGCCCATGCCCATCACAGCCGAAGGCCGCTGGTTCAAAGACGAAACGGGGCGCACGCGCATCCTGCGCGGCGTCAACTTGAGCGGCGGCAGCAAAGTGCCTGCCCAGCCGCTGGGCTATACTCATCTGCCAGAGAGCCTCAATGAGCGCAGTCAGGTCTCCTTCGTAGGACGCCCCTGCCCGCTGGCAGAAGCCGACGAGCACTTCCTGCGCCTCAAGCATTGGGGGCTGGACTTCTTGCGGCTAGTGGTGACCTGGGAGGCGCTGGAACATGAAGCGCCCGGCAGCTATGACGAAGCCTTTCTCGACTATATCGAAGCGCTGATTGAAAAGGCGCATGAACATGACATCAACCTCTTCATCGACCCGCATCAAGATGTCTGGAGCCGCTTCAGCGGCGGCGATGGCGCGCCCGCCTGGACCTTCGCCGCCGTCGGCTTGGATATCGACAACTTCGAAGCCACCGGTGCCGCCCTGCTGCACCAGCAGCGCCTGGACCGCTTCCCGCAGTTGATGTGGGCGAGCAATTACAATCGCTTCGCCCCACAGACGATGTTCACCCTGTTCTTCGGCGGCAATCGCTTCGCGCCACAGCGCAAGGTCGCGGGCGAAACGCTGCAAGATTTCCTGCAGAGTCATTACATCAATGCCTTTCAACATCTGGCGCGGCGCATCGCCCATCTGCCCAATGTTGTCGGCTTTGGCGTCATGAACGAGCCAAGCCCCGGGCTGATTGGCGTCAAAGACCTGCGCGCGACCGAGCACTTGCTCATCAAGCTGGAAATCACGCCTTCCCCAGCCGAGGCGATCTTCCTTGCCAACGGTTACGAGCAAGAGTGCCTGGATTTCGGCCAGCCGCTAATCGATCAATTGCCGGGCCAGCCGAAAAAAGCCACCATCAATCCGAATGGCGCGCGCGCCTGGCAAGACGGCTGCGAAGATATCTGGCGCGAAGCGGGCATCTGGGATCTGGACAAGGACGGCAATCCTCGCCTGCTGCGTCCAGGTCATTTCGCCCACTTCGATTTCGCGCAAGATTTCCTCAAACCCTTCAGCGAGCGCTACGCCGCCGCCATGCACGCGGTCATGCCAGAAGCGCATATCTTCATCGAAGCCGAGCCGCTGGCACCGCCGCCCATCTACGAATCCGCCGAAAAGCTGGTCTATGCGCCGCACTATTACGATGGCGCGACGCTCTTCACCAAGCGCTTTCATCCGCACCTGAATATGGACTTTTTCAAGATGCGCCCGCTGATTGGCGGCGAGAACATCAAAGCCCACATGCGGCGGCAGATTGGCAACTATCGCGAATATGCCGATCACTGCCTGGGCGATGTGCCAGTGGTGATGGGCGAGTTTGGCATCCCCTTCGACCTCAATCAGGCAAGCGCCTACAAAACCGGCGATTTCAGCCAGCAAGCCTGCGCGCTGGAGTATCAACTGCAAGCGCTGGACGCGCACCTGATGAATTATACGCAATGGAACTATAGCCCCGACAACAGCAACGAACACGGCGACAATTGGAATGGCGAAGACCTGTCCATTTTCAGCCGTGACCAGCAAGACGACCCATCTGATATCAATTCTGGAGGCAGAGCCTTGTCCGCAGTTGTCCGCCCCTATGCCAAGAAAGTCGCGGGCGAGCCGCTTAATATGCGCTTCGACCCGACGCGCGGCTTGTTCACTTTCAGCTTCCGCCATGACAGCCGCTTGGCAGAACCTACCGAAATCTACGTGCCCAACTCGCAATATCCCGATGGCTACCGCGTCGAAGTCAGCGACGGGGAATACGAGATATTAAAAGACGAGCAGCGCGTCATCTATCGGCACAGCGACAAGGACATGCCGCACATGATCCGCATCGTTTCCAACAGTCCCGCGCCGCCCGAGCTTTCGCCTTATGACAAGCTGGCGATTTTGGGTTTGGTCGCGCTGTTCCTGTTGTTTCTGCTGGGGCGGGGCGCGGGGAACAAGAAGAAATGACCTTCGTCGGCGGCATAAACTCCACTTCTTGCTGCGCTTGGGAGAATAAAATGCGAATACTTTTGGTGAGCGCAATTTTTGTCATTTGCAGCTTCGCTTTCGCCCAAGACCTGCCAGCCCACGAGACCATCATCCGCAGCGCGCCGGACGACAGCGCCCTGGTCGCCGACTTCTACGCCGCGCCCGAAGGCGCGACAGCTGCGCCCGTCATCATCGCCCTGCACATGCTCAACAGTCAGCGCGCCGCATACGAGCCGCTTATCCCCGACTTGCATGAATTCGGCTACGCCATGCTCAACGTCGACATGCGCGGACATGGCGAATCGGGCGGCGCGCGCGATTGGGACGCCGCCATCGCCGATGTCGCCGACTGGATTGACTGGCTGGGCGAGAATGAACAACTAACGAACAATGGCTTGGTCATGATGGGCGCGAGCATCGGTGCCAATGTCGCCATTATCAGTTGCGCCGCAAGCCAAGGCTGCCGCGGCGCGATTGCGCTGTCGCCCGGGCTGGATTACCGCGGCGTCCAGCCAGAAAACGCGCTGGTCGCCGGCTTGGCCGATCGCGCCGCCCTGCTCATCGCCGCGGCGGACGACCGCAGCAGCTCGGCAGCCATTCGCCAGATGTTCCTGCATGCCCAGGGTGAAGTTACCGCCCGCATGTACGTCGGGCGCGCGCATGGCACGAGGCTCTTCGCAACGGAGTATGAAAGCCTCAGCGCTTTGATAAGGCTGTGGCTGGCGCAAGTCTTTCAATCCGCGCAATCTTAATAAATGTCAGGCTGAAGAGAATAACGGGAGAGAATAATGGAGGAGAATAACGATGGAATATGATTTGCAATCCGTGGACTATATCTTGGAAACCACGCGCAGCGTGCGCAAGCGCCTCGACTTGACGCGCCCAGTCGCGCGCGACCAGGTCATGCGCTGCATCGAAATCGCCATCCAAGCGCCAACGGGCAGCAACCGCCAAGGCTGGAAGTGGCTAGTCCTCACCGATGCCGACAAAAAAGCCAAAATCGGCGAGTACTACAAAAAGTCCTGGTATGACTATAGCCAGGTGGCGGTGCGAGCGTCCGGCGCGGATGAGCAGCCATCGGCGCAGATGAAACGGGTAATCAGCTCGGCGCGCTATCTGGCCGATCACATGGGCGAAGCGCCGATGATGATCTTCCCCTGCGTCGAAGGGCGCGCCAGCGACGCCAGCCCAGCCCGCAACGCCGGCTTATACGGTTCGATCATCCCCGCGGCTTGGTCGCTGATGCTGGCGCTGCGCGCGCGCGGCATTGGCGCGGCCTGGACGACCCTGCACCTTAGCTACGAGCGGGAATGCAACGAAATCTTGGGCATACCCGCTGGCATCACCACCGCGGCTTTGCTGCCGGTGGCTTATTTCACGGGTGATACCTTCAAGAAAGCCGACCGCGTCCCCGCCAGTGAATTGACCTATTGGGAAAGCTGGGGCGCGGCAGCCGACTAGGCGCGGGCAGCGCCGTCGCAACCTGGATTCCGTAAAACAGTTTGCGCGGCGCATTTTCGGTAGTATAGTAAAGGTTAGCATAAGTCACTGGCTCAGATGCTTGTTGGGATTGCCCATGACTGGATCGGCTCGAGCAGAGGGCATTCGTCGCTATTATGCGACCGATGCGAATTTGCGTTTAGAGGAGGATACGCGCGCCAAATATACCGTTCCCACTTGCGACTTCGTGAACTGGACCTTGGATACGCTAGCCTGGCAGAACGATGAGGCTGTCCTTGATATTGGCTGCGGCCGCGGCAAGCATTATTCCCAATTGCGCGAACGAGCCGCTGGCATCACCTACTTCGCGCTGGACCTATCCCCTTATATGCTGCTCAAGCATCCAGCCGGCAGCGACCGGCTCGCTTTGGGTAACGCGCTGCAACTACCCTATGCCGATGATTCTTTCGACGTGGCGATGGCGAATCATGTGCTTTATCATCTGGACGATGTCGACCAGGGTCTGGACGAAATCAAGCGCGTTTTGAAGCCGGGCGGGAAGCTGCTCGCCACCACAAACAGCATCCATAACCTGCCCGAATTACAAGTGCTGTTTCGCCGCGCGATTGTCCTGCTCAGCGCCAACGGCGCTCATGCACACCCGCCCGCCTTGCCAAGCGAAGCCTTCGCGCTGGAAAACGGCACACGCATCCTGGCGCGGCACTTTTACGCGGTCGTCCGCCACGTCCTGCCCAGCCAGCTAATTTTTGACGACGTCGACCCCGCCATGGCATACCTCGACAGCATGCGCGACCTGCGCCAGCACAGCCTGCCGGAAGATGTCAATTGGGACGACACGATGCTCATCATGCGCCAGCAAATCACGCAATTGATCCAGTTGATGGGCAAGCTGGAGCTGAAAATCGTGACCGGCGCATTGGTCGCCAGCGACAGCGGCGGTTTCATCCACGAATTCATCAAGTGCGATCAAGCGCTTAGATGAGTGTGAGTGTATGCGTTTCGGTTGAAAAAAGGACTACATAGACCTCACAACCTGTAGAGGCGACGCGATGGACTCTGTTGAAATACTCGATTTCCCCCCACCCCAAACCCGTTCGCCATCTCTATGGCGAGGAGAGGCCGGGGTCACGTAGACATAGACCTTCGGGATGGGGGTGTTTTTCAACAGAGTCCGATGTGTCGCCCCCACAAAATTGTTTTTATATTATGATGGCCGTGCATTTCAAGCGACAAGGATACACTGCCCCACTGTTCATTTTCCTAATCCAGCGCGCGAAACGAGGAAGAGACTATGTCCGTGCTTTCATTTGGTGAACTGCTGATTGACTTCGTCGCGCAGGAAATGGGCCTGACCGTTGGCGACGCTTCTGGCTTTATCAAAGCGCCGGGCGGCGCGCCAGCCAATGTCGCCGCCGCTGTCGCCCGTTTGGGCTACCCCAGCGCCTTCATGGGGCAGGTCGGCGATGACCCCTTTGGCAGGCATTTGGCGGGCGTGCTGGTGGCTGCGGGCGTGAACATTGATGGCTTGACCTATTCCACCGCGGCGCGCACGGCACTAGCATTTGTATCCAACACCGCCGATGGCGACCGCAGCTTTATGTTCTATCGTCATCCTTCCGCCGACATGCTGATGGCGCCGCAAGATGTCAAGACAGCGGTCATCGACGCGCATTCGGCTTTCCATTACGGCAGCATCACGCTAATTCACGAACCAGCGAAATCGGCTTTGTTAATGGCTCTGGACCATGCCGTCGCGGCGGGCAAGTTCATCTCTTACGATCCCAACCTACGCTTGCCGCTTTGGGAAAGCGCGGCGGCGGCAAAAGCCGGCATGTGGACTGGGCTGGACTATGCCAATTTGCTCAAAATTAGCGCCGAGGAACTGGCATTCATGACCGGCGGCGCGGACGTCGCGCCTTTGTGGCGCGAGCGCATGGAGCTGATTTGCGTTACCTATGGAGCGGGCGGCGCGGTCATCCACCTGCGCGATGGCAGCTGCATCAAGCGCGCTGGTTATGCCGTGCAAGCGCGCGATACCACCGGTGCTGGCGACGCTTTTGTGGCGGCGATGTTGACCGGTATCTTGGCACAGCGTGGCGACTACGCCGCGCATTTGCCGGAGATTCTCGATTTCGCCAATGCGGTTGGCGCGCTGACCTGTTTGAAGGAAGGCGCGATTCCCGCCCTGCCCAGCAAGACCGAGGCGCGAGCTTTCCTGGCGGCGCGTGGCAGGAAGGCCGCGCGACAATAATTTGTTTGCGCGCGTATCTATTTTCCTTCGGCGCTGATTGCCCGAATAAAGGCTTTCGGGTCATGCCAGTAACAGCCAATGCAAGTGCCATTATAGAGCCCATTCCCAGCATATTGTGAAATGGGGAATCCCAGCCGCTTGGCATCATAGCGGCGATTGCTTTCCCGGCATTGTTTGCAATGCTGGCGCTTGGCATTGTTGGCGGCTTTGGAAAGCGGTTGGAAATCGTCGAGGCTTACATTGCTGGGGTCATTGAGGCGCGGGTCATCTCTGCGGCCGTCCTTATGGTCGATTTCAACTTTGCTTGTATCCAATACAACACAGCGCTGATGCTGGAGTTCTGCTCTTATCCAAGCGGGTATTGGTTTTTCGATAGCTAATTTCTTATAGCCTTGCAATTCAACCGCTACGATTTTGCCGCCGCTTTTATGCCTGCGGATATTGTATTTTCGGGCGAGCGGACCATCATCGCGGCACCATGAACCGCCATTGCCCAATTGCAGCTTCTGGTATTTTCCTTCAAATTCTCCTATTGCCACCTCCCGGCTAAAACCTTGCTGATTAGGTTGCGCTAATTCCAAGAAAAGCGCCGCCATAGACCCTCTTCTTGGCTTCCATTCGCGCGCGCGGCTCATTGCATGCGCTCCCGAGCGCGTTCGATGTATGCCCTGTCAATGTCACAGCCAGCGAAATCCCGCCCCTCTGAGATTGCGGCGAAGGCTGTTGTCCCGCCACCCAGGAACGGGTCGACAACCATATCGCCAGGATGACTGTGAACCCGCACCAATTCAGCAAAGAGCTTGTCGGGTTTCTGTGTTGGGTGAATACGTTTGCCGTTGTGCCGCGGGATTGGATAGCTGTAAAGGCCATTATGATATTTGGCATTGAAAGTGGGCTTGCCAACCTTAACGCCGACGACTGCGACTTCTCGGCTATTCGACAGATAGGTACGTTTGGAATTGAGCGGCACGGGATTGGTTTTCTGCCACAGAACCAAGCGCAGCATAACAAACCCAGAAGTCTCCAGAGCCAGCTTCAGCCGCTCGATCTTCCAGATGTCATAAAAGACAATGACTGTGCCGCCTTTGCGCAGCACCCGGAAACTTTGCCGCGCAAAAGCTGACAAATCAATTTCCTGATGGTCCCACTTGCCAAAATCCATTGAGACTGCGAAGCGCTTGACGCTGCGCGCGCCGATAGATTGGAAACCTGTCGCGCGGCTGATGGCATACGGCGGATCTGTAAGGATCAAGTCGACAGAATTGGCATCGAGGCTCTGTAAGAATCCTCGGAAATCCGCGCATTCGATTCTGCAATTTTGGCTACCAGCTTGCGACATCACTCCAAGATGCTCCCATTGGAGTCGCAGTGCGGCGGCTGCCCAGCGCTTGGAATGCCGAACTATCAGCAAATTACGATGCGTTTACCCGAGGACCTGCGCAGACTGTCAAGAGGCAACAGCCATCAGCGGAAGCGCCCAAGCTATTCAGAGGGCGATTGGATAGGGTATACTGGGGGTGGAAACCCAACAGGGTTTTCGCATGTATTCCAGTTTCCTGCGGCAGTCTGGCAGCCAACCAAGATACTGCCGCAGGAAACCCTACTCAATAGCCATGAAAAATTCATCGCTATCTACGAGATTATCTTATTTTCACCTTTTTTGCAAGTTTTTCCTCGATAATGTATCCAAGGCATTCGCATCAAGATCAATTTATGTCGAATGTCACATAAATCTAGCAAATCCTAGGGTTTCCCCTTGGCACACCCGAAGCTGGCTCACTGTGGGCGGCTGGGGCGCGCGCAAGGCGCGCGCAAGGCGCGTCGACACAGCCCGCCGTCGCTGGTCCTCAGCCGCCCCGACTTATTGCCTTGATGAAGAAGACCAAGCGCAGCTTACTCGCAGACCGTGCCATCATTATCGCGGTCATTCATATATTGGTACGCGGGATGCCCGCGCCGCACCGGCGCAATGCCGTGATTGCGCGCCTCGGCGCAAGTAATGCGGCCATTGCCATTATCATCGTATAGGTCCAAGGCATTCACTTGCGCGGGCTGCGCTGGTGTCGGCGTCGCTTGCTGCGGCGTCTGCGCGGTCGGCTGACTCGGAGCGCCGCTATTCGGCTGCGCCGCGCTAACGAGGTCGGTCTTGGCAATCCAGCCGCCGCTGATTTGCAGCCAGCAGTAAGTTCCACCCTGCGCTGAATCCGAAACAGCGTAAGCGCCCGGCTGCGCCGAGCCGACTTTCGCGCTATTAACAGAGGCTTCGGCGCGCATGTTCATCGTGCCGGTGACATAGGCGGTATCGGAGGCGAAGCAGCTTGCGCTGCTTGTGGGCGCGGGCGCAACGCTGCCGCCCGCATTACCAGAGACATAGCCAGCGTAACAATTCAGCTTAGCCGTATTATCCAGCGATTGACATTGCGGGCGCGGGTCGCAGCTCTGCAAAATCTGCAGAGCGGCATTCGCTTCCCGGCTATCCATGGAGAGCTTGTACTCGGCTTTGACATTCACAACCGTTTGCGCGAACCAGCAAACGCTTCTTGGCGGCGTCCATTCCGCCAGGTCTTTGGCGCTTTTCTGGTAGCGGTTGAGGCTGGGGCTAGCCAGGGTGAGATTATCCAAATCCCGCGCGTATTGCCGTCTCATCGCAGCGGACGACGCGCATAAGCCGCTATCGTGCGCCTCGGATGTAGCGACGATATGCTCGATATCCGTTTCCGATCGGCTGCTGAATATTTCGCCCGTGTAGGGGCTGATAATCTGGCCATTCAGATTTTCCGCAATGATGCGCAGTTCGATACTCTGCGGGTAGGAATAATCGCTGCGGTCATAGGGGGAACAGCGGTTTTCGGGCGCAATCGTGATTTGCGCTGATGCGGAACTTGATATTGCCAAAATCGCTGCCAGAACAAGCATAAGTCTCGACACAGCCGACATATCGTCCTCCAGTTGGGAACGTCAGGTGGCGGCTGCCCCGCGCTTGGATGACCACGTTATAGGAAAAAAGATGCGGCGCGCTTACTCGGTCGGGAAAGCAAACTGCGTTTCGCTGAAGTTAGCGCGAAACTCTATGCGATGCACAATCGCATATAGTACAATAGCCTTGAGAACCTGTTGGTTTTCACTGAATCACAGTTTCCTGCGGCAGGCTGGCAGCCAACCAAGTGACTGCCGCAGGAAACTCTATGAAATAGCCATGAGAATCTCATCGCTAATATGGAGCTTAACTTATCTTCATATTCAATACAAGTTATTTCCTGTTAATCTCAAGGCGATTGCAAGAACTTCTATTCACCGCAGTGGCACGGAGGACTCTGTTGAAAAACACCCCCATCCCGTAGGACTATGTCTACGTGACCCCGGCCCCTCCTCGCCATCTCTATGGCGAACGGGTTTGGGGTTGGGGTAATCGAGTATTTCAACGGAGTCCTGAGGGCCGCCCCTACAAATCAATACATAAATTGGATTCGCAATACGCTCTAGAACAACTGCGAACACAGTCGCTCGGCGGCAGCGATATGCGCTAGCGCCGAGCGCAAAATAACAAGCCTTCTTGGCAAATGAGCGACGCGGTGAAGAAAATCGGAGAAAAAAAGAGGCGCGCATGCGCGCGCCCCTTTAAGGAACTTATTTATCGCATCCTGGCTACATATCGACGCGATGCCAATCTTCGATATTCCACATCTCGGAATCCCAGCCATTCATCTCGATGCCGCCCAGGCTGTTGTGGAAGGCGGACGCGGCTGAGGAACGGTAGACCAATGGAATCAGCGCATATTCCTGAACCAGAATGTCATTCAACTGCAAGACAAGCGCCGCCCGCGCCGCTTCGCCAGCCGTCGCGCTTAGCTCGTCCAGGATGGCGTCATACTCGGCATTGCAGAAGCGCGGCGTATTTGAACCGGTCCAGTTGTTATCGGGCGTGGGCGCTTCCCCACAGCGATAACTGTTGAGGAACCCTTCCATATCAGGCGAGGAGGACCCAGTTGTGTACATCTCCAAATCCGAATAGAACTTCTGGAAAGTATCCGGGCTGCCGGGATCGCCGCCGAAATAGACCGCCGCGTCAATGTTGCGCAGCTCGGTATCCACGCCAATTTCCGACCACCATTGCTTTATCAGCGCCTGGGTGTTTTGGCGCACTGCGTTGGTGCTAGTCTGATACTGTACGCGCAGTTCGTGGCCATTAAATTCGCGGAAGCCGTCGCCATTGGTGTCCATGATGCCGGCTTCATCCAGCAGGGCGTTTGCGCCGGCGATGTCCTGGTCGCAATTGATGTTCGACGAGACAGCAGCCGCGGGCGAATTGATGAAATTACAGGTCGCATAGCCCGATCTGCCATACAGACTTTCGGCAATTATATTGGTGTCAATCGCCATCGACATAGCTTGCGTGATAGCCTGGTTGGTGAGGAAGGGATGGGCATTGGAGCCGTCCGCCATCCAGACCGACCGATCGGGATTGTCCGGGCTGACATCAGTTGGGTTGATCCAAATGGTTTCTATCGATTGCCCAAATGCCACCGCAATCTGACCATTGCCAGCCGCTTCCATCGCGTTCAAGACAGCCGGAGAGATTTGCAGGTTCCAGGCGTAATCGGCTTCGCCCGTTTCCAAGACAGCGCGCGCGGCCGATTCGGCATCACCGCCACCTTTGAAGACGACGCGGTCGAAGTAGGGCTTGCCCATATCGGCGTCGCGGAAGTTCGGGTTGCGAACGTAGGAGACGACGTCATTGGGGCGGAATTCCTCGACCATAAAGGGGCCCGTGCCAATCGGCGCGAAGTTCTGGTCGCTGCAAGCCGCCATCTCTGCGCCTAGGCAATCGCCAAATTGCGCTTTTTGCAATATCGGCGTGGTCTGGGCGACAAAAGGCAAGAAGGGATAAGGCTTGGGCGCGTCGAAGGTAATCGTTACCTGGTGCATGCCCATCGCTTCCACGCTGACAATGCCGCTGAATTCATCGCTCTGGACACAGCCGCCATCGGGATGGGTGCAGTATTCATAAGTGAAGACGACATCTTCCGCGCTGAGGGAGCTGCCATCCGACCATAGGACATCATCACGCAGCGTCCAAGTGATGGACTTGAGGTCTTCGGAGATGCCGCCATTTTCGGGTGATGGGATATCAGCCGCCAGCACCGGGACCAATGAACCGTCTGGTCCGAAATTGGCGAGCGGCTCGAGCACAATGGCCGAGGCGTCATTGTCTTTGGTACCGCTGGAGAGATAGGGATTCAAAATTGAAGCCGCCTGCCAGTAGAGAATGGTGACGGTTTCTTCGCTTTGCGCTAGGGTGGTCGCCCCGAGGGACGAAAGCGTCAAAACAAGGATCAATAAGAGGGTAAGCTTGGTTTTCATGGTGTCCTCACTTTCGATTGAACTCATTACAAAACATAGCATTGTGATTTTAGCGACATATAGGGTCAAATTGCAAACAGTAATGCAAATGGATGCCTTGCCATATATGTCGCCTAAGCTAGAAAAGAGCGTGCGGATGCACACTCTTTTCTAGCTTATATCGGGTCCGATTACCCGTCCATCCTGTACCAATCCTGGACATTCCACATTTCCGAATCCCAGCCGTTCATGTCGACGCCGCCCAAGGAATTGTTGTGCGCGGAAACACTGCCACGGAAGACCAGCGGGATAAGCGCGCCGCTTTCAACCAGCAAGTCGTTCATCTGTTTGACGATCTCGGCGCGGGCTTCCACGCCACCCGTCTGCGTCAGCGTCTCGTAGAGCGCATCATATTCGGGATTGCAGTGCCGCGGCACATTGCGCCCCAGCCAACCGTTGTCGGGGTTGGGGTCCGCGCCACAAATCCAGCGCACCATGAAGGTCTCGGCATCAGGACCGCTGGTGCCGCTGGTGAACATCTGAACGTCGCTGTAGAACTTCTGATAGGTATCGGGGCTGGCGGGGTCGCCGCCAAAGAAGACAGCCGCGTCGATATTCCGCAGTTCTGTGTCGATACCAATCTCCGACCACCATTGCTTAATCAAAGCCTGCGTGTTCTGACGCACGGCGTTTGTCGAGGTCTGGTACTGTACACTCAAAGGAATGCCATTGGCTTCGCGGATGCCATCGCCATCGGTATCGACGATACCAGCTTCATCGAGCAAAGCATTTGCGCCAGCAATGTCCTGCGAGCAGCCCATGTAAGTTTCCGATACATTGACAGGTGGCCCGTTTACGATATTGCAAGCCTTCTTGCCGCCTGCGCCGTATAGTTGTCCAGCGATGATATCGCGATCAATCGCCATCGACATGGCATCGGCAACCTCGGGGATGGTCAAGAAGGGATGTGGATTCTCGCCATTCATGACAATCGAACGATTCGGATTGTCCGGGCTGACATCCGCTTGATTCAGCATGAGGCGCTCGACCGAAGAAGCAAAGGCGACGACAACGGTGCCATTGCCAGCCGCTTCCATGCCGCTGAGAACGGCGGGAGAAATCTGCAAATTCCAGGCGTAATCGGCTTCAGCTGTTTCCAAGACGGCGCGGGCTGCAGATTCGGCATCGCCACCACCCTTGAAGACAACGCGATCGAAATGTGGCTTGCCCTCTTCACGGTAATTCGGATTGGCGACATAAGTTACAACATCGTTGGGTCGGAACTCATCCACCATGAAGGGACCCGTGCCAATCGGCGCGAAGTTCTCATCGGTGCAAGCGGACATCTGCGCGCCCATGCAATCGGCGAATTGCGCCTGTTGCAATACCGGCGCGTTTTGCGACACAAAGGGATCATAGGGATTGGGCTTGGGAACGCCAAATGTGATCTTGATCTGGTTGTCGCCAATGTCTTCCATGCTGACCACATCATTGTAGAAATGCTTGGTCGAACAACCGCCATCAGGATGCGTGCAGTATTGCCAGGTGAAGATCAAATCATCTATTGTAACCGGCGTTCCATCCGACCAGATTAAGCCATCCTTGAGCTTCCAAGTGATAGTCGTCAAATCCTCGGATACGCCGCCGTTTTCCAGCGTCGGTATAGATTCCGCCAGGTCGGGCACCAAAATGCCGTCGGGCGCGATACTAGCGAGCGGCTCGAGGATAAGTGCCGCGGCGTCGAAGTCCTTTGTCCCGCCCGACAAATACGGATTCAATATCGAAACCGCCTGCCAGTAAAGAATTGTGACTTCATTCATGTCTTGCGCCGCGCCAACCCCACCAAACAGGGTGCTGAGGATGAACATAGCCAAGACGATCATTAGCTTGAAACGCATTTTGCTTCCTTTCTATCAATATGCTTGCGAACGATTTGAAATTGACGCATGGATTATACACGACGGATGCGCAAGAATACAAATCTACTCCCCGTTCGATTTTCGGTGTCCAGCGCCATCATATAGCCCCCATTTGCGCGCTGGATTGAGTTCGCACGCTGAGAAGCGGCTAATAGCTTGGTGATAATACCCCCAAATTGCTTGATTGCGCAGCCAAGCGTTTCATAGGATGAGATTGTATCCATTGTATCGGAGGCTGATAATGAAACACTTTCGCATTCTGTCCATACTGTTCGTTTTGATGATGATCACGGCAGTCGCCCAAGCGCAATATGTTTCCGAAACAGAAGCACGCGGTCCGCAGTGTGATCCAATCTCCGCTTCGTACCAAAGCCTATCCCCCGAACCTGAACAGGCCGGCATAATATCCGCCGCGCTTCAAGTAACACCCTGTACCTATACTCGAACGCGTGGCTGCGGCACTTGCAGTAACGGCGGGCAACTCATCGATTATTATCAGGGGCAGTGGTACTTTAGCGGAGAGGGCGGTTGGGTCTGCATCAAGCTGAAATATCTTTGGAGCAATTGTTCCGAAGAGTGCTGACGCGCCACGAGCCCGAAGTCATAAGCCCCGCGCCGCGCAGGGCTTATGACCCATGTCGGCGCTATTATTGCGAGCGTCAAGCCAAATCGAAATCAAGACCTGCAGCGCGACGCTGATGGCAGACGGTTAGCGTTGCGGCTTCTTCCTCAGCAAATTGATCAGAATAGCCAGCATCACCTTAATCATATAATAGACCGAGCGCAGCGGCGTGATTGACGAGTTGCCGTGCTGCCGCGGGATCATCTTGACCGGAATCTCGACCTGGCGCAAGCCGCTGCGATGCGCGATGACAATCGCTTCTGGCTCTGGATAGTCATGCGGGTAGGCTTGGGCGAAGAGCTGTATCGCGCGCCGGTTGAATGCTGCGCAGCCCGATGTCGGGTCGGTAACGCGCCGACGCGTGATGAGCGAGAGCAAGCGCGCCAAGATGCCGCTGCCCAGCCGCCGCAGCAGCGGCGTACCATAATCGCCCGCAGCGCCCAAGAAACGCGAACCGATGACCACATCGACCTTTTCCGCGCGCAGCTTTTCGATCAAATCGAGATTGGCTTGCGGCGTGTGCTGGCCATCGCCGTCGTTGCGCAGCACGATGTCATAGTCGCGCGCGGCCGCAAACTGAAAGCCAGCCTGGACCGCCGCGCCGATGCCAACATTGTAGGGCAGTTCCAAAACCAGCGCGCCGGCACCGCCCGCTTCGCCGCCGGTGCCATCAAATGAGCCATCGTCAATCACCAAAACATCCGCGCCCGGCAGCTGGTCGCGGACGCCATGCACAACGCCAGCGATATTGCGGCTCTCATTATAAGCCGGCAAGATAACGAGGATGCGCTCGGAATTCATCTGACAATAACTCCTATGGCGGCGATGGTAAATGAGAATGCGCGCCTTTCACAGGCTGCGAAGGCAAATAGGCAGGGCAATCACATTAGCATTTCCTTAGCATTACCCTCTGCAATCGCTCAGCATTCTCATCTAATGACGCGGCATGACACGATAACAGCTGCTTGGCGGCAGCGTTAATGAGCCAGGAATGGCGCGCTCGTACAAAATAACAAGTCGTCTCGTCGCAAGCGCTGCGCGGTTAATTAAATAAGAGATCGAAATCTTGGATTGCTTGCGAAGGCCTGATTATCGCTGTAACATTTATTTAGGAATACTAGGTTGGGATTTTGCGGAAAAGCGGCAGCCAGGTCGAAGCATGAGAGACAGCGTTTCGCTCAGCGCGGGGCTAGACAATTTCCAAGAATGCCTTGCGCTGGCGCATGAATACGAGTTGGGGCTGGAGCTCATGGCTTTTTCAGTTCCCGCGGTCCTCGATGGCGATTGGCGCGACCTGATTCGGCGTTTGCAGAATGACCTGGCGGGCTTGCCAGGTCCCTTGACCATGCACGGGCCTTTCATGGACTTGGCTTCTGGCAGCCCAGACCAGCGCGTCAACGATCTCGCCTGCGGACGCTATGAGCATGTCATTCGCATCGCGTCGGAGCTAGGCGCGCGCCAAGTCGTTTGCCATGTCAACTACATTGGCTTGCTGCACAACGACTCGTATCGCGAAGGCTGGCACCAGCGCAACATCGACTTTTGGAGCCCCTTGAGCGAATACGCCGAGTCTTACGGCGTCCTTATCGCAATCGAAAACATGTGGGAATTCGAACCCGCCATCATCGGCGACTTGCTGCAAGCTGTGAATCATCCTTATCTCAAGTCCTGCATTGATGTGGGCCACGCCCATCTCTACTCCGATGCTGACGTCAGCTTGGATGACTGGCTGGATACGCTGGGGCGCTGGGCAATCGAATTGCACATGAACAACAACGATGGCATCTTGGACAGGCATTTTGGCTTCGACTGGGAGCATGGCGTGCTGGAATATGAGCGCCTCTTACCCGCGCTGCGTCAGCTGCCCAATAATCCAATCATGGTGTTAGAGATGGACCGCGTTGCCGACATGCGAGAGAGCCTGCCTTACTTTCAGCTAGAGAACAGCTAGAGAACAGCTAGAGAATTCCACGCTCGAATAGGCGCGAGCATAACACAGCCCTGCGGCGCGCCCATCAGCCGCCGCTTGCCGCTTCAGTCGCTACAGGAGCTACTGGCGCATCAACTTGGAAAGACTGCCGGCACAAGGGAATGACAGTCTCGAGGGCGCTAATCAACTCGGTGAAGTCTTGGTCGCGCGCCAATTGCAAACCCTGGTCGAAATAGAACATAGCGCGCGTGCAATTGTTGAGGTTGCGCTGCGCCTCGCCCGCCCAATAATAGTGGCGCGGGTTCTCGCTGCCCAACTCGATGGCGCGCGTCAAGGTTTCCGACGCTTGCTGCGCGAACTCCAATTCCAGTTGCGCGCGCCCCAGCTCATAATGGCAGTTGATATGCTCGGTGGCAAAATCGACGCAGTCTTGCAGGTAACGCAGCGCCTGCGACGGGTTGCCCAGGTTATTCCGGTTTATCAGACCAGCCAGATATAGCGCCTGCGTATTGCGCGGATTGGCTTCCGAAACGTCTTGCAAAATTTCGAGCGCCGCGTCCAGGTTGCCGAGCACGGTTTCGGTACGCGCCAGGTCAATCGCGACCAGGCTCATGTTGGCGGCGATGGCATAAGCCGCGGCAAAGTCTTCCGCCGCCCCGCTATAGTCGAAGCGCCCCTCCGACTTGATTAAACCGCGCGCGCGCAAGGCTTCCGCGCTATCGGCGTCATTCGCCAGAATCTCGTCTAGCAGGTCTTCGGCGCGGCTCAGCTGCCCCATTTCAAAATAGGCTTCGGCCAGATAGGCAGCGGCGCGGCTGCTTTGCGGGTCCAGCTCCAGGGCGTGCAAGGCGCTGGAAGCCGCCTCGCCATCTCTGCCAGCCCAATCCAGCGCCCAAGCGCGGATTGCCCAAGCCTCGGCGGAAAAGGGGTCGGCATTTATCGCGCGCTCGGCAAAGTCCAGCGCCTCGGCTGGCTTCGCGGAATTGACAAGCGCGACAGCGATGCGCCGGAACACTTCCACCGAATTGGGCAAGGCATCCGCAATGTCGATGTAAATGTCCAGCGCTTCGTTCAATGCGCCGCGCGTCCAGTAATTGTTGGCTTCGACCAGCTTGTTGCTGGGGTCGATGGTTGGGCTTGGCGCTGGCACAGCCAGCGTCGCGGCGCGATCTTCCATTTCGCGGATGGTATCCAGCAGCGCGTCTTGCACAATCGGTCCCAAGGTCTGCCTGTTAAGGAAGATAACAATGCCCGCGCCAATCAATGACAGCATCACCAGATAAAAGAGCAGCCGGCGGCAGCTTATCAGCTTGCGCCGCTGTACACCTTGATATTTCTTGGGGGTGCGAATCTGCATCGGGATCCGACTTCGGTCAAATTGCCTGCCGTCAGGTCAGCTAATGCTGTCCTGGGTCTATCCGCATTCTACACCATGACCGTAGCAAGAAATGAACCCAAGTCATCCAGAAGGTAATCAGGCTCGGCAGCGAGCAATTGCGCGCGCTCGGTATAGCCGGTGCCGACGGCAACCGCCACCGCGTCAATGGCGCGGGCGGCTTCGATATCGGCGACAGTATCGCCAATCACAAAGACATCGCCGCTGTTGAATGGGCGCGCCGCGAGCGCCTGCGCGCGTTCCAGCGCCAAGCGCGTCAGCTTAGCGCGTTCGGCGGCTTCGTTGCCATAAGCGCCCACAGCGAACCAGCCGCGTTGGAAGCCAGCCATTTCCAGCTTGATTGCGGCGGTCATGGAGGTATTGCCCGTAACCACGCCCACAATCGCATCAGCGCGGTCGCGCAGGGATTTTACCAGTTCCATCGTATGCGGAAGGGCGTCGGCGCGGTAGCGACCCTGGATTGCGCGCATGTGGCGCGCCATCACCTGCTCGTATGCGGCAATTTCTCGCCCGATATCGGCTGTTGATTTGCCATAAGGCGCGAGCAGGTCCGCCAAGATTTGCCAATCGGTCTTGCCGCCAAAGACATGCTGGTCGAGGTCGCCGACCTCGCCAAAGGTTTCTAGCATGGCGCGGCGCTTGGCTTCGCGCCCGATGCCGCGGCTGATTAGCAAGGTACCGTCGATGTCAAAGAGGACCAGTTTCATTTTGAAATTCGCTTGGGCATCATTCAATGCCGTCCATAGCAATGCCGTCCGTGATAATGCCTTCCATAACAATAAAGGAAGCCTCAGCGGCGTTTTCGCGCACTTTAATCGCCGCTTGATACTCGTCGGAGTTGTACATGCGCTTGGCGGAGGCGACATCGGGGAAGCGCAGCAGCACGATGCGCTCGGGCACTGGTGGTCCTTCTAGCAGATGCTTTTCGCCGCCGCGGATGACGAAGCTGCCGCCGTATTTTTCCAGGATAGCCGGCGTCAGCTTGGTGTATTGGGCGTATTGGTCGGGGTCGGTCACGGTGACGCGCACGAGCATATAAGCGGGCATGGGAGATTCCTTTCGCGCTGGGCGGGCAGTCTGCGCTGGCATGATACCTTTGGACTGCTATAATGCGCAAGTGGGGGCGGATGTGTCCCGGTGGATGCCCCGGTCTTCAAAACCGTTGAGCGGCTGCAGGCGCAGGCGCTGGTGGGTTCGACTCCCATGCGCTCCCGATTTTCTTATCTAGGTTAAGGAGAGTAAGTGAGCAAGAAACGAGAAGTGCTCGAGATCATTTTTCTTGAATGCCAAAGGCGCGGAGATTTCGTTTTCGACAATGAGCTTGTTAAAGAAGTGTGTCAAGAGATTGGATTTAAGAATCCCTTTGACGCGACTAAAGTGGACCGAAAAAATCTGTACCCCGATGTGATGAAGCGAGGCTCTGGCTATTTTGTCATTCACTTGGGTGATGGCCGCCATCAGTTTGTATCCAACCAATCTCTGGCTTATCATCAGTTTGAAGCAATTGAAGCAGATGAAACAGTTCACTGGCGCTATCGACAAAGTCTGCTAAATGAGTTTGATACCAGCGAAAGCAACATCATATCGGTTGGGCTGAATCAGCGAATTCTGCATGATTTTCTTTATGACGATATTGTGGCGAATCCTAAGTGGTACGGATCGCGTCGTACTAAGTTTACTGGAGATTACACGATCGCGGAGCAACCAATTCAAGTACGGAAGCTCCAAATGGAAATTGATGCTGTATTGGAAATGAATAATGTGGTAACGATTATTGAGGGTAAAAACGGCTTCCCAGATAACTTTGCCGTTTATCAATTGTTTCATCCTTATCTTTATTTTGAAGACATACGAAGAAGTGGTAAACTCGAAATCAGCGATATACAGTGTTGTTATTTACAACGCTTGAAAGAATCGACCGGTAGCATCTTGCGTCTATATTTATATCGCTTTCATAATCTCGAGTTGTCGTCAATCGAATTGATTCGTAAAAGAGAGTATGAACTTCAGGTAAAATAGCCACTATGAACAACTTGCCAGAACCATACACAGATACTGTCGTGCTAGGCGATGTGCTAGAGACTCTCCGCTCCTTGCCTGACAACTGCTTAAACATGGTCTACGGCGACCCTGATTATGGCGTCGGCATCAATTACGCGGGCAAGAAATACACCCAGCGCTGGGAGGAATACATTGACTGGTATGTAGAGCTTGCTGCCGAATGTATGCGAGTACTTAGAGAAGACGGCAACTTGTTTTTCATCAATTATCCTCGCCAGAATTCATATCTGCGTGTTCGTTGCTTGGACGATTTGGCATATGAAGTATTTGATTACGTATGGGTATATCCAACCAATGTTGGGCATACGCCACGGCGTTTCACTACCGCTCATCGTTCAGTACTCCATGCCGTCAAAAGCAAGAAGAACGTATTTTATAAAGAGCAGGTCGCATTACCATATAAGAATCCCGAAGATCGCCGAATAAAAGGCCGGATTGCCAACGGAAGTAATGGTCGCATGCCTTATTCTTGGTTCGAGTTTAACTTGGTAAAGAATGTATCAAAGGACAAGACTTTTCACGCCTGCCAGATACCTATTCCTCTTTACGATATGCTTCTGAAAGCAAGTACAGTTGAAGGCGATAATGTATTTGTTCTGTTCGGCGGCAGTGGCTCTGAAGTTGTCCACACTCAGAAAATGAAACGACGTTTTTTGTCCTGTGAGATTCATCATGTTTATCATCAGATGATTTCCGAGCGACTGATTAACAATGGCAACATAGGCCAGGAACATAGAATTGAAATGCGTGAAGAGCACTCATTGTCATGGGATTTGCCGCAACAGACGCAGTCAATCGACGGATTGATGCCGAAGCAATTGCAATTCCCAAGACATGCATCCCAGCAAGAATAGCGTCACGGTGAGGCGGATGATAGAAAATATAATAATAGAGTATGTCGCAATTCGCCTATTGGCCCTGATAGCAATTTGCATGGTAATCCGTTTCACATATTACCATTTGAAACTTAGAGCAATCAGTCAACATCTTAATTCCTATTTTCGTATATTGGAGGAAGTATCAGAAAATAAATCCGACATGAATGCACACGCCGAACTTGCCGAGAGGTGGCCCGAAATTACCAAGCTATTCGGACAAGCGCATTTTAGATTGGTGTTTGGACACAGAGTGGGAATAAGTGGCTTTCAACCTACTGGCTCAATATCTGTATGGGATAGTCTGGGAGAACGCGGTGACGAACAAAGAAGACATATCTTAGAAGCATTTTATCAAACGAAAGGATTTTTTAGAGCACGCAGGAATGAAACACTTAGTCCAGTTTTTTGTATAGAAAGTTTTCTAAATTGGCCAAAAACTTTGCTAGGTCGTCTTGGGTTCAATATAGAAGGTGCTTTTGCTCAATTTCTGAAAATTGTCGTACTGATTCTAGAGATTGTGGGATGTATTTTTTTCGTATTGGAAGAAATGCATTGAATTTGATATTCCTTAAAGACGACTCTCAAGCTCATCGTCATCCAAGCCCATTTCTATCAGCTGCAACGCGGCCGCGGCCGGCAAGACTTTGCCTTCTCGCATTTCTGTTAAACTGACGCGGATGTCATCGAGAAACTCCGCTTGGGCGCTTTCTTCCTCAAAGGTTTCTTTCGTCATCTTCTTGATGCGCGGCGCGACTTTCATAGCCTTGATCCTCAAACTTGAGACAGACGCTCGCTGGCAACTTGCTGACAGAACAATACCCTATCAAGATGACATCCGCAACTATCTTTTCTAACCCCGCCGCCACAAGGAAAACAAGCCCCATACAAAGCGCTGCACCCGCAATACAATCAGATAGCCCTGCATCTCGCTGTGGTTGTCAAATTGCCGCGCCGCGCCGCTATTCACATACAAGCTGATGTCCTCAAAGGCCAGGTCGAACTTGAATTGCTTCGCCCGCGCCCGCCCGCGCGCTTCATAGGCTTGCCCCAGCTTCGGGTTGATGCGCAATGCCATGCTCAGGTCGGCTTCGGCATCGGCATAGCGGCGGCGCGCTTCGTAAGCCAGCGCGCGATTATAATAGGCTTCGTAAAAATCCGGCTCGATGTGAATCGCTGTGGTGTAATCGTTGACAGCTTGCTGCAACTCGCCGCGCATGCGATTGATATTGCCGCGCTCGTTGAAAGCCGGCGCGAGGTAGGGCTGCAATCGCAGCGCCGCGTTGACGCTGTCTTCAGCCGCCTGCCACTCGCCCAGGTATGCCAGGGCCTCGCCGCGGCAGACATAAACATCTGCCAGATCGCCCAAACCCAGCTTGAGCGCGTCATCAAACATGGCGACCGCGCCCGCATAGTCGCCGCTGTCCAATAAACGCAAGCCCTGCGCGAAATAGCTACCCTCAAATGCGTACACGGCATCGCACCCCTGTGCCCGATACAAACATACTTTAGCGCAATTCGCGCGGCTGCAAAAGTCGCACTGCCGCGACAGCGCCGCGCGCTTAACATGACTACGCTGCGCATAGACAGATTTCCCGCCCATCTGCTAGGATGGGGTCAATTCCCGCTTCAATTGCGAAGTTGGATTGCGGAGTTGGATTGCGGAGTTGGATTTGGCGCGCCGCCTGCTCTTCCCCCTCATTCTGTTTCAAGTCTCGAGCCACCTGTTCTGGCTGTCGCCGGCGGCGCATTCCGGGCAGGTCGCCATCCCTTGGATGATGAACCGCGGCAAGGCGCTCTTCGCCGATATCTGGGAGCAGCACGCGCCCGGCAGCTCGCTGCTGGGCGCGGCCGCGCAAGCCTTGCTGCCCGCGCTCGATGCGGCGCTCTTGATCAAAATCCTCAATACCATCCTGGTCGTCGCCTTGACCCTGCTTATCTATCAGCTGGCGGCGCGGCTGAGCGGCAAGCCGGCAGCGGGCGCGCTGGCGGCCCTGTACTGGGCTTGGTGGGAACCTGTCTACGGCAACATCATGCTCTATTTCGATACCTTGCTGGCGCTCTGCGTTCTGCTCGCTTTGAGCGTTTATTATCATGCCAAAGCCGGACCGTCTAGCAAGCATCTCGCGCTGATGGGCGCGCTGATGGGCGCGGCGACGCTCTTCAAGCAGCATGCCTGGCTGGCGCTGGCGCTGCTCGGGCTCTGGTTGATTTTTTCCGAGGACCGCAGGTCATTTTTCATATACGCGCTGGCGGCGCTGGTTCTGCCGGCGCTGCAATGGCTGGCGCTGGCGGCGGCTGGCTTGCTCGACAGTTACATCTTCTGGAACTGGACATTTAACTTGGGCGGCTATATGGATGGTGTGCCGCTTGATGGCGATTTATTTCGCAAGCTGCTGCTGGGCAATTTGCTGGTTTTTCCCTTTGCGATGTTCGCGCTGGGTCGGGGTAGGCGGCGGCTGCTGCTGCTGGCGCTGATGTGGCTGGCGGCGCTGACCGTGCTTTATCCGCGTTTCGGCGAAATCCATGGCATGGGGCAGCTGCCCTTCGCCGCGGTCATGTCGGGCATGGTCATGGCATGGGCTTTGCCAAACACGCGCGACCCGCGCCAGTGGCAGCCTGCGCAGACCATTCTAGGTGGGCTGGCGCTGGGCATCGGCGTCGGCTGGTTATGGACCGGCGCGGTGTCGTATATCCCAACCGCCCTGGGACCCGGCGCGACCCTAGGCTATGACGAGTTCGACGAGCTGGCCGCGCAATTAAGCGCAGCAAGCGAAGCGGGAGATACGCTCTTTGTCTTGCCCGAAACCGACAGCACACCCCAGCTTCACGCCCGCCTGGGACTATTGCCGTCCGCAACATGGGTCAAAGGCTGGCGCTGGTACTTCCGCCCCGATTTTGTTCTGCCGCGCCTGCTCGACGAATGGGCAGCGCAGCCGCCGACCTGGGTTGTGGTCTTGCCCGATTTGATGCCCGCTGGCCAGCCGGGCATCAGCCAATTGCTGGCGATTGTACAGCGCGATTATGAGCTGCGCTTTAGCGTGCAAGACATTTTCGATCACGGTCCGGCGCAGGTCTATCGCTTGCCAGCCTAATTCGCATGATAAGACTGTCCGCCCGCGGCAATATCCAATATCAGTTCTTGAGCCTCATCGTGCAAATGCTGATTCTGAGCAGCGCGGCTTTCTTGCTGGCTGCGCTGGTTCAGCTGCCCGGCAATCCCTTGGCGCTGCATTTTGACGAAGAACTATTGCGCGAACAAGCGCTCAGCCGCTTTAGCGCTCGCTGCCTGTCGCTGACGATTCTGACGGGCTTGGTCGCGGCGGGCTTGGCAATGGCTGCCGATGCTCACTCCGCGCGGGCGCTGAATTGGTTTCGGCGTGCCTGGAGCGCGCTTATGCTTGTTACGCTGGTTGCCAGTCCCTTCGTCCGCCCCAGCCTCTTGGACGCGCTTAGCGCCCTTGGCATTCTGGCAGTGCTGGCTTTTAGCCTGGGCGGCAAAGAAGCGTCGACTTTTTTGCGCGTCTGGCAAACGGGCATGTTTTTTGCCTGCGCGAGTTCGCTGGCAATATCCATCGCAAGCGCGCCCTGGGGCACAGCGCTAGCGCTTTTTCAGTTGTATGCCGCTTATGGCATCGCCGCGCTGAGCCTAGCATTCTGGTTGATGGCCGGTTTCAGCGCCGTTGAGCGCGCCTGGGCACGTGATGGACTCAAGATTGTCGCTGGCTTGATTTTCCTAGCCGGCAGCCTAATCAGCATCGCCCCCCTGGGCTTGCCGCCTATGATTAGCGCCAGCGCCGCGCCCTTGCTTGTCATTTGTTACACGATATTGGGTGGGCATGTCTATCGCGCGCTCGGCATGAGCAACCATGAACGGTCGCTGGCACCGCACTGGCTAGCCCTGGCAACGTTGTTTTGGCTGGCTGCCGGCGGCTTTTTGGGCGCGATTAGCCTGAATAGCCAGCTCAACCAGTCAATGCAAAACACGGCATTACAAGCGGCGCAAACCTGGATGATGAGCTGGGCGCTGCTGGCGATAAACTGCGCCTATCTCAACAATGCCGCTACGGCATTGCGCGGCGGCAACCGGCGCGTTACCGGTTACATGCCGCTGTGGCTAGTCGCATTTGGCGTGGCGCTGTCGACAATCGTGCAAGGCTGCCGCGGCGTGCTAGAGATTTACCTGCGCGACAGTTTTGCCCTAGACCGCGCCACCGCGCTGCAAATGACCGCGCCACTGACGCAAGTCTGGCTTATCTGCTTGCTGGCTGTTGCGATTGGCATCCTTATCTTCGCGCTGGGCTTCTGGGCGCGGCGTCCGAAGATTCAAGTCGTGTCGGCTGAATCCGCGCCCGCTGGCAAGAATGCGGAGAATATCACACTAGCGTAAGCCAGCAATAGCCAAGCGCCAAAGCTGCCAGCTGCGGCGGCTGGCATATTGGGGAAGACCGTCGCAAAGCCCTCTGTGATGAAGGCATCCAAAATCATACCGGATATAACCATCAATGCAGCCGCTTCAAAGCGCTTGGCGCGCTCTAGCCCTTGCCAGCGAAACAGCATACGCGCGATGATCACCAAGGCAATGGCGGTCACAATCCAAAGCAGCGCTAGGGCCGCAATCCGCTCCGTGAGGAAAAACACCTGGCCAGCCAGACGAAAGATGATGGTCGCCAGCAGCCAGACCAAAAAGCCGAATCCGAAGAACAAGCGCCGATTCAGCATCAGGTGCTTCACCCGCGATTCCAGCTCAAGCGCTCAGTCGCGCGCGCATCCAGTCCAGCTGCGGGTAGCCCAAAGCCTGCCAAGCGCGCAAGGTTGCTTCGACATCGTAGGGCGCGCGGCGCAAATCGACCTTCAGCCCGGCTTCGGTCCACTCCAGCAGCGCCCATTCAGCCAAGCCCGGATTGCCGAAGGACAAGCCGACGCTGCCTGGATTGATTACGCGCCATGCGCCAATCTGACGGTCCATCGCCAGGTGTGTATGCCCGCAAAGCGCCAGGCGTCCGGCGCGATCGAGCAAAGCGTCGGCGGCTTCTTCGTCGGGGCTGTCGGGGCGCAAGCTGGTCGGCTCGTCCTGGCCCGGGATGGCATGGAAGCCGATGACCTGTCCGTAGCCCTCGACCTTCAGCCGCAGTTCTGCCCCCAGCGATTGCCGCAGGCAGTCATAGTCCGCCCAGGTCAAGCGCGCCGCGTTCCATGCGTAAATGCTGTTCATGCTCAGCAGGTTCGCGCGCCAAGCGGGATAATGCGCCTCGTCCGGCGGCGGCAGCTTTATGCGCTCGCCGGTGACCAGATAGCGGTCGGTATTGCCGCCGATGATGCGCAGCTTGTCCTCGCCATAGCGCGCGCGCAGCTCGCAGAGCCGGCGAATGCACTCATGCGGCTGCCCGCCCAAGAGCGCCAAATCGCCCAGGCACCAGACTTGATCAAAGTCGCCGCAGCGCTTGATGTCAGCCAGCGCCGCGTCAAATGCCGGCAGATTGCCGTGGATATCCGCAAAAACCGCCAATCGCATAAGCCGCCTTCCCTCGCGTAATGTTGACGAAATGGATGTCGATAATGATGACACGGAACTATACAGCAGCCTCTGCTTTGGCTGCTTCTGCAAAGAGCGATGGGAAGTGCCGCAGCGGATCGCCAGGTTCGCGGAATAGGATTTGCTGGCGCGGCGTCAATTCGATTGAGCTGGGCATCTCTACCCGTTTTGAAGTCCAAGCCATGTGCGAGACGCAATACTTGTACAGTGCCGTGCGCCGTTCGTGTTCGCCGTGCCAGGTGGATGTGCCATGGGTTAATGCTTCGGTAAACAGGATGACCGACCCGGCTGGCATTTCGGGCACGACAACAAAAGGCGAATCCAAGAAGTTCTCGTCGATTTGCCGCGGCAGCTTGTAATGGCTCTTGTGGCTGCCGGGGACGCAGCAGAAGCCGCCCAGTTCTCCGCCGGCGTCGCTCAGCGCCCATGCCACCACGATGAATCCATCATAAATCTGGTTGCTGCGGAAGGCGTAATATTCGCCCGCCGCGACCCCCGACTGTTTCGCTGTCGCGCCATAATCGGCATGCAGCACACCATAGCTCATGCCTCGGCGCATATACATGCCATAGAGCCGATCCAGCCGAAAGGCGTCGCCCAAGCGGAAGCGCAGCACGGGCAGGATTGCGTCATGATCCAGCAAGTCGCAGAAGGGCTTGCCCCATTCGAGGAAGCCGGCACCGACCGCCGCGCTCGGGTCGGCTTTTAGCTTGCTTTCCGGCACATCTTCGGCTTGCAGCATCGACGCGCCCAGCGTCGGGGCGCTGCCGAAACGCGGCGATTCCTCCGGCGGCGGCAAATTTTGTTTGTCAATCAAGCGGTTTAGCGCCGCCACTTCCTCTGAATTCAGCGCGTCTTCAATGACCAAATAACCTTGCACATCAAATAGATATTGCTGCAATTCCAGGTCATTCATATATTTACTCCTACTATTACTCTTATTTCACTCCCGCCAGGCTGTTAATTGACGCTGCGCCCGATGCGCCATGATGTAACATAGGAACTTATCACTCATCGGCGCAAGACGCAAATCACACAGGGCAATTGCATCAAATTATTTCGACACTGAGGCACCAAGGGTCGCGTAGGTCGCGTAGACACTGACCTGCGACACTGTGAATCGCCCACGATTTTGCACCCAATTTCATGGGCGAGCCAAGGACGTTGTTGAAAAACACCCCCACCCCAAACCCCTCCCCCATCAAGAGGGAGGGGCTTTAACAGCCCATTACGGGTCAGAAAGCTCCCCTTCCCTCATTTTGGGGATGCTCGCCATAGAGATGGCGAGGAGGGGCCGGGGGATGGGGGTGTTTTCAACAGAGTCCCAAGGCTCGCCACTAGAATTTGTTAGTTTGATGTTAAATTCGACAGTTATGGATTTTGAAGCGATTGCCCTGTCAAGCCTTCAGCAAGTGTTGACAGACCCAGCTTTACTCGTTATGCTCTGCACAGTCATCATGCCAAGTGGAGACACAGATGAAATACCAAACTTGCTGTTGCTGTTGTTGTCGGATGAGGCGACTTTAGCAGCAGCCAGCAGCAATAGCGACTGAAAACACAAGTCAACTTGCGGGAATGCGCGCTGAAGGTGCCGAATAGTCGGGAGCCTGGCGCGCGTTTTTTTGGCAGGTTGACTTTTTTGTTTAGGCGAATATCGCAAAAAATAAACCGGAGACCGCATGACCTTGCTAGCGAACTACCCCGCCGATGTCAGCGCCGCCGTGGCCGAACCCGCGCTCGATATCGAGCGGCAGATTGGCAATACGCCGCTCTTGAACTTCCGCCGCGTTACCCGTCATCTGCCGCCCAATATCCATATCTTCGCCAAAGCCGAATGGCAGAACCCCGGCGGCAGCGTCAAGGACCGCGCCGCATACGAAATCATCCGCAGCGCGGAAGCGGAGGGACGTCTGACCGCGGGCAAGACGATACTAGACAGCACCAGCGGCAACACCGGCATCGCCTACGCCATGATAGCCGCCGCAATCGGCTACCGCGTCAAGCTGGTCCTGCCGGAAAATGTCAGCCGCGAGCGCATTTCAATCTTGCGTGCCTACGATGTCGACCTGCTCTTCACCGACCCCTTGGAAGGGTCCGATGGCGCTATCCGCGCCGCGCGGCAGCTGGCATCGCGCGAGCCGCACCGATATTTCTATGCCGATCAATACAATAACCCCGCCAACTGGCGGGCGCATTATTATGGCACCGGTGCCGAGATTTGGCGGCAGACGGCGGGCGCGGTAAGTCATTTTGTGGCGGGCTTGGGCACCAGCGGAACTTTGATGGGCACAGGCAGGCGCTTGAAGGACTGCAATCCCGCCGCGCGCATCATCTCGGTGGAGCCGGATTCGCCCTTTCATGGCTTGGAAGGCTTGAAGCACATGGACAGCGCCATTCAGCCGGGCATCTTCGACCCGCGCTTCGCCGACCATAAGCTGTCCGTGCACACGGAAGCGGCGCATGACATGGCGCTGCGCCTGGCGCGCGAAGAAGGCTATCTGGTGGGCATCAGTTCGGCGGCGGCTATGGTCGGCGCGCTGCGCGTGGCGGAGGCGCTCGCCGAGCGCGGGCGCGCGGCGACGGTGGTTACGCTCTTCCCAGATAATGCCTACAAGTACCTGAGCGAGGCTTTTTGGCGGGGGTAGCCATAGAGCCCGGCAATGACTTCACTCAAGCAATGCTTCCTGGCTTCGCGCTCGAGCGTTTAGCCTGACGCATCGCGGTCGTAAGTGATAATCTGATCCCACTCGTCCGCTGTCGAGCGCGCCACAAAAGCCACCACCGGCTCGCTATCGCTGCGGTTGAAGACCTCGTGCGGGACGCCGGGCTCGATGAAGATGAAATCCCCAGCCGAATTGTCCACAACCTGTTTGCAGCCATCGCCATATTCGTGCCGCACCTCGCCGGCGAGGATGTAGAGCATGACCTCGAAGTCGACGTGGATATGCGCGTAAGCCACCCCGCCCGGCGGGATGGTGGCGATATTGATGGACAGTTCCTTGGCATTCACATTCTTGGCGGAAAGCCCGGTTTTGTAATGGATGCCGTTCCAATCGCGCTTTTGTCCGCCGCCGCGCAAAACGCTAATGCCGTCTTCGCCTTCAATCAAGGCTTTCAAGGCTATTAAGTCGCTGTCTTCGCACATTAATATCGCGCTCCTATTGTCTAAACAGCGCGAGTATAGCTAAACTACGATAAGCAATCCATAGGCAAGGATGAGGAAAGCGCATGACAGCGAAAATCGGCATTCTGACCGTATCCGACCGCGCCGCGCGCGGCGAATACGAAGACCTCGGCGGTCCAGCCATTCAAAGCTACCTGGGCGAGGTATTGAGCAGCGACTGGCAGCCGGTGGCAAGCATCGTGCCAGATGAGTTCGAGCAAATCACCGCCGCGCTGACGCGCATGGTGGATGATGAGGCTTGCAGCCTGGTTGTTAGCACCGGCGGCACAGGACCTGCCGTCCGCGACATCAGCCCCGAAGCCACCGCAGCCGTCTGCGACAAGATGATGCCCGGTTTCGGCGAGCTGATGCGGCAGGTCTCCTTGCAGTACGTGCCAACAGCGATTCTCTCGCGCCAGACAGCCGGCATCCGCGGCCGGGCGCTGATTGTCAACTTGCCCGGCAAGCCCAGCGCTATCCGCGACTGTCTGGACGCGGTGATGCCCGCCATCCCCTACTGCCTGGATTTGATCGGCGGCGCGTACCTGCAAACGGACGCGAGCAAGATCGTGGCTTTTCGGCCCAAGGGGAAGTGAAACTGGAGCGACAACATGAAAGCGTTGATTACCGGTATTAGCGGTCGCCTTGGTGCCAACCTCGCCTATCAGATGAAGCGGCGGGGCTATGAAATCCGCGGCTTGGTCATGCCAGGGGACCCGCAAGCGGACAAAGCGGCGCGACTCGGCGTCGAGATACTGGAAGCGGATATCGCGGACGCGGGACGCGTTCGGGCGGCTGTTGATGGCGTAGACATCGTCGTGCATCAAGCAGCGCAGATCCCACAAGGGGATTCCTCGGCGGAGCGCATGCTCGATGTCAATACGCGCGCCACCCTGAGTTTGCTGGAAGGCGCGCTGGCGGCGTCGGTTAAACGCTTTCTGTTCGCCAGCACCTACCAGACCTACAATCCCTTCGTCACTCGTCAAGTTACATTTGACGAAGAAACGCCGCAAAAGCCGGTCGATATCTACGCGCTGACCAAGCTGCTGTCCGAGGAACTCTGCTGGTCATACATGCGCGAATACGGCATGCCGGTGACGATTCTGCGCTATAGCTCCATCAAAGCCGCCAACGAGGTGCTGGGCATGCTCAAGCCGGCTTGGTTGAACTACTTCATCGAATTGACGCTTGCCAAGAACCGCATCCCCTGGTTCGGCGCGGAACATATTGCGGAAACCAAGGCGATCATGAGCGAATTGCTGGAAACGCCGGATGCCGTCTGTGGGGTAAGCGACCCGACTGGCGAGCCTTGGCTCTTGGTTGTGCAGGACGTGCGCGATACGGTGGCCGGCACCTTGCTGGCCCTGGAAAGCGACAAAGCCATAGACGAAGCCTTCAATATGACCGGTCCCCCGCCAATACCCTATACCGAAGCCGCGCGCGCCCTGGCGGATGCGACCGGAAGGCTCTACCGTGACGTCAAGATGCCCTTCTTCCGGGGAGCGCAGGCTTCAACCGAAAAAGCGCGCGCCATGCTGGGCTACAATCCGCGATACACATTTGACAAAATGGTGGAGACGGCCCTGGCTTACGAACGCGGCGAGCCGATCAATCAGATTCCGAACTAGGGCGGCTAGATTCTTTATTGCAGTGACTTGATCAAAGCCGCATTTGGCAACTGACAAGGGTGCTGTGGCGACTTTTTTGCTGAAAGTAGGTAAAAGTCGCCACCCTATCTGTTTACCAGCTTAACTTGCCGCAGCAAACTGGTTAATCAATACTGCTTGATGAAAAGCGCCGACTTCAGGGTTTTGGCACCACCATTTATCTTTCCGAGCGCGCCATCCCCGATACATAAACGCAGTCTATCTTCCCCCACAAGCGCCTTAATGCCACCAAACCGAGTGTGATAGGCAAATTCCAAAATGGAGGTGATACCAGCGTCATTGGACGTCCAGCGAAACTTGCGCGAGCCACGGGGGATTAATCTCGAAGACGAAAATGGTCTCATCGTCAAGGTCCTTGTCGCCGAGTTTTTGTCCGTCGCAGATGTAGGGATTGAGATAATAATGCGAGGGGGCGATCAATCCGTCATTGTCCACGGTATGTCCCAGCAACTGGGACTGAATGGAATAGAATATGTTACCGCTCTGGCGAAACATATCGGCGTCGCTTTCCAAGAGTTGATTCCACTCTTCCGCGCTCATGCCAAGCTCAGCAGCAAGTAGCAGTCCGACCCTTTCCCGCTCTAGCTTCGACAAAGCCGCAAAAACGCTAGCGACTTCTTGTGTTGTGGCTTCCCCAGTTAGAATGCGCTGAACGAAAGCCTGTAAGCTGTCCTCGGTTTCGCTGCCATAGACAACAAACTGAAAACAGAGTGATACAGCCACTGCGCTTAAAATTATCAGCAGCCAACGCATATTAAACTTCAGCATTTCACATCCTCCCAGTTTGTCCGAATGTCATTTCCAACATACACGACAAATTGGCTGTGTTATGCAAACGCTGAGCATACTCTAAACGGCTGCTAATCAACTATTAGTAAAATGTGGAGAAACAGCGCATAGTCTATGAGGCGCTCTCGGATTAAGCCAGATCAGGCGCCATGCTGGCGCCAACTGCCGTCAGCGAGGATCTCGGCGATGGCGGACATCGCCGCCCGTATCTCCGCATCCGAATTGTAAAAATGCGGCGCGATGCGGATGCCGGCTTTGGGGCGAAAATCAATCTTGATACCCTGCGCCAGCAGCTCGCAGGATACTTCGTAAGCATGGGGCGGGTTGACCGTTACCGTGCCCGCCCGCCGCGCGTCCTCACGCGGCGAGACGACTTCGTAGCCCAGCTCATCCGCCAGCTTGATTATCAGCGCGGTCTGGCGCATCGACTTGGCGCGGATGGCGGGCAGGCCGATTTGCGCGATGATATCGACGCCGGGCTGGATGGCGTGCAGCGAGGCGATGCCCGGCGTGCCATTCATCAAGCGATAGGCGTCCTCGCGCAGTTCCAGCTTCTCGACGTCAAATGAAAAGGGGCTGCGATGGGCGAACCAGCCGGTGACCTTGGGGTGCAGGCTGGGCAGCAAATCGGGGCGCACATACATGAAGACGCCGCCGGGTCCGCCGCAGAGCCACTTGAGCGTGCCGCCGATATAGAAATCGACATTCCATTCGCCTACCTCGACCGGAATCACGCCCACGCTGTGATAGCCATTGAAGACAACTTGCGCGCCGACGCTATGCGCCTTGGCGACAATCTCGCGCGCCGGCATGATATAGGCGCTGCGGAAGAGCACGTGCGAGACGCTTACCAGCCGCGTACGCTCGTCGATTGCTTCTAGCAATTCGTCGCTATCAATGGTGATGCCGTCGGGCGATTTGACCATGTGGACGCGCATGTGTTCCGGCAGCCAGCGCCGCAGCGCATAAACATCGCTGGGGAAATCAAGCTCGGTGATGACGACTTTGTCGCGCTTGCGGTCGCCGAAATCCAGGCTGCCAAAGAGAATGCTATTGGCGATGCTGGCGTTCTGATGCACCAGCACCGTATCCGGCGCGGCACCCATCAGCGGCGCGATTTTGTTGCCGACCGTCTGCGGCAGCTCGAACCAGCCGCTGCCCCAAGCCGATACGCCCTGCTGCGCCCAGGTATCGGCGTAAAAGCGCAGGCTGTCATAGACGCCGCGCGGCATCGCGCCCAGGGAATTGCTGATGAGATAATTGCAGCGGCTGAGAATCGGAAACTGGTCGCGCCATTGCAGCAGGCTATCCGTCGTCATGCTCTCGGCTTACTTCCGTGTATTTGGCATCAGACTCCGCATTTAACCACAGAGCGCGCGCGGATAACAGTGTATACAAGGGAAGCAGCCCATTGCGTAGCAAGCGCAGCATATTTTTTCATCACACAGTACGCGGAATTAAATCTAATTAAGTCATTCAAATCAATTTCCGACGATAGCAGTAGAGTCGAGCCACGGGATCGTCCCTACAAGCCTTACCGCCGACTTATATGGAAGAATTGAGTTCTATTTTCGTAAGTTATTAATATTCGAAAAGCTATTTTGAAGCAAGATGCAGGTGGATTGGAACGAAAATTGGTGAATTTGCACAAGTAGCAGACAAGCCTTGTAAAGGTGATACAATGACCGCCACAAAGTGCCGCGCAGGATGACCATGCAACCCGTTGTCATTGTTCGTATTCAGGATCTGCTCAAAACTTATTACGAAGGCGACCGCCGCCGCGTCGTTCTCAATCGCGTCAATATCGATATTGTCCAAGGCGAATTCTTCGTAATGCTTGGCAAGAGCGGCAGCGGCAAGAGCACCCTGCTCAACATGTTAAGCGGCATCGACGCGCCAGATGCCGGCAAAGTGCTGATTGACGGTGTCGAAATCACGGCGATGAATGATATGCGGCAGACATTATTCCGCCGCGATTATATCGGCATCATATTCCAGTTTTACAATTTGATACCGACCTTGACCGTCTTGGAGAACATCACCTTGCCACAGGAATTACGCCGCGCCCGCAGCAAGGAACACGAGCGGCGCGCCCGTCAATTGCTTGACCGCGTTGGCCTAGCGGAGCGCGCGGATTCCTTCCCGGATAAGCTCAGTGGCGGCGAACAGCAGCGGGTTGCCATCGCGCGCGCGCTGGCGCAGGAACCGAAGATTTTGCTGGCGGACGAGCCAACCGGCAATCTTGACGAAGATACCGGGCAGCAGATATTGCAGCTATTGCTCGAATTGACACGAGAAGCGGGCAAGACATTGATTATGGCCACCCACAATCCAGAGATTGCGCCCCTAGCCGACCGTGTCTGCCGCATTCATGAGGGGCAGCTCACCGTCAGCGCCAGCAAGAATGTTGATCGCGCGGCGCGGCCGCCGCGCTGATTTGCCAATGGCTGAGGCATATTCACCGTTTACGAGACTGTTGCGCAGGGGCCAGCGCACCCATTTTGCTTGAAAATACAGCCCCAAATCCCAAAATAAAATCAATTTGCTAGGAAGCGACTCGGTGAATCGCACAGGGCAAGGGAATTTTATAGACAAATATGATATGCGGTTTGTTTAAGTAGAAGGTAAAATAGCCTAAGCAATTGCAAGTTACAGCTATAGGAGACGGTAGCGGCTAGCGCTTGCGAAAGCGAGCGAAGAACAGGCGAAAGGCAGAAGCCAATGATCGACCCTGATAGCCCGAAGGCTGTACGCGTGATTCTCACCGAGCTGCGCGATATCAACAAAGATCGGCGGCGCACGGCAGTTGTCAAGCTAGGCTTGCTTGGCGGCGACCAAGCTGTGCGAACGCTCATGGATCTCGTGGAGAACCAGCAGGAAGATTTGATCGTGCGTGGGCGCGCCGCGCTCATGCTGGGCAAGTTGCGGGACGGTCGCGCGGTAACCGCGCTCATCCGCGCCCTGGACGCGCCCGGGTTCCAGACCCCCTATAACGCCGCGATTGCGCTTGGCAAGATAGGCGACCCACGCGCCATTGGCGCTTTGCTCAACTTCGCCGATAACAGCCGCGACAAGACAAGAGAGGCTGCGCTGCATGCGCTGCGCCAATTGGGATACGAATTCGAGCGCCCGAATTATGCGGACAGGCAACCCAAGATCTGATAATTGGGGCAATGCGCGGTCCGTTCGCCCATAGTTGCCGCAGTCCACTCCCCCACATGCGCTGTCGATGGAGAGGCATTTGTCCATTCAGAACACGCTTGCCCGCCCAAGCGCGCTGCTAGCCCTGTTAATGCTGATAGCCTACTGCCTGCGACTGCTGCTGATAATCAACGGCGGTCAGTTGTTTCATCCTGACGAACTGCGTTACTACCGCGCCATCGAAACGACGAAACACATCTTCAAGGCCGACATCAAAAATGCCGTCAAAACGCTATTGAAATACGAGTTTCATCAAGGCATTGCGCTTGCCAAGCTCGCGCCAGCCTTATTCCACCGTCTTATTCATAGCTTGAACCACGACGACAATTTGATGTGGAAAGACCTGTGGCATACTCCGCCGCAGAATTTCCGACTGCCCGCGCTGATCTTCGCGCTGCCTTCTGTGCTTTGCATCGGCATGATATATCTAATCCAGCGACAAGCCGGGGCCGCTGAAGCGGAGGCGCTGTTGAGCGCCTTTCTGTTTGCGACCTCGCATTCATTTTTCTATTTTGCCAAGCATCTTCTTCCTTATGACATCGCTATTCTCATTGGCTTGATTGCCATTTACTTCTCCCTGCGTCCGCGCGCTGGGCGCAGCGTGAACGCTATATTTGTTGGTTTGCTGGCTTTTCTCGTTTTTTGGATCTATAATGGCTACGTTACCTTTACCGTTTGCATCGGCATTTTATACTGCGGCTTGCTGGCTGAGAACGCGCTCGACGCCCTGCGCCGAGCTATTGGCATGGCATGTGGCGCGCTCCTGTTCTTCTTGCCTATCGTCTTATTCAACATAATAATCCTGGATGAGAACGTCATCCTGCAGATGATGACCTTCTCCGAAACTGTCAATCACGGCGCGTTTCATGAAGGCGCAATCTTCCCGCTGCTTTATTTCCGTGATGTTGAAGGCGCGATGAGCGGCGTCTGGATTGTAGGGCTAATCTTGTCCGCTTGGGCATTGCGCAGCCCGAGCCATGCGCGTGACCGGCGGCGCGTCTGGATGTGGTTTGCCTGTTTATTTTGTCTCTATCTGATGCTCTCGCTATTGTCATCCGGTTTGCAGCTATTTGTTGTCTATGGACGGGTGGCGCGCTCGCTAGTGCCATTTATCGTGATGGCATGCGCCTATGGCTTTTCAACCCATCTCGCGCGTTATGGGCGCGGGGCGCTAACATTGTTTGTTGTCGGCATTGGCACGCTATCGATAGCCAACTTTGTTCCGTCAATCGCGCAGCAGTATCCATTGGAAATCGCTTGGGATGTTTATCAGACTTACGATGATGTCTCGTTCGAGACAAGTGTGGAAACAAGCGCGAACCCAGTATTCAGTTGGTGGGACCTGCAGCCAGCGCGGCCAGATGCCCGCTATCGGCTGTTAAACGCCGCCAATTATTACCCGATAGAAGGCATCCGCAGCGATCTACCAGCTGGCGAGATACTGCTAGAAGTCGCGCACCCCTTTAAGCACAGCCCCTGGCAATATGAAGGCATGACGCCGGAAATGCGCGAAATCGTCAATCGCAGCGACTTTGCTATTTGGTTGATAGACATGGAGCGCGCCTCGGAGTGAAGCGTTAATATGGCAAAGGAGAGGCGGATCCATACAGTTGTAACACGATGACCGTGAATTTACGCGCGACACATACTTTGTCCATATTGATGTTGGTGGCCTACCTGCTGCGACTGTTGCTTATCGTCAACGGCGGGCAATTTTTTTTCCCGGACGAAAGTCGCTACCAACGCCGCTCTGTCAGCGCAGTGGGCTCGCTGTTTCAGGCTGATTATCGTAGCGCCATTGATAAAGTACTGGCTTACGACAAGCACCATGGTTTCACCGCTGTCGCGATTGCGCCTGCCATCTTCCATCGCGTGATCTTTCACTTGAACCCACCACCAGGTCTTTCTTGGACGACATATTGGCTTTGGCGCGACAATGATTACCGTGTCTCGGCGCTGATATTCGCAATTCCTTCGGTGCTTTCAATCGCCATGATATATTTGCTGGCGCGCCGAGCCGGGGCTGGGGCAACAGAAGCGCTGCTCGCGGCATTCTTGCTGGCGGCATCCAACACTTTCTATGTCCATTCCAAGCATTTCTTGCCCTACGACTCTTCTTTGCTGATTGGCTTAGCGGCTCTCTGGCTCGCGATTGGCAATCGCGCAACTAGCTTAAAACACGCGCTTGCATCCGGGTGCGCGACATTCCTCTGCATCTGGGTATATTTTGGTCATATCACTTTTGTCCTCATGATCGCCTTGGTCTATTGTGTTTTCTTGGCGTCCAGTTGGCGTGACGCAGCGATCCGCGCGGCGGGCATGGCATTCGGCGCGCTGTTGATTGCGATGCCGCTTTTTCTTTATAACGTCAGTGTCCTTGGCATTGATGTCCTAGCTGAATTGGCTACGTTCTCATCATCCGCTAATCAGGGAAACTACGCCGAAGGCATCGTATTCCCGTTTATTTATTTTGCTAATGCAGAAGCGGGCATCGCTTTGATTTGGAGCTTGTGCCTGCTGGCGGCAGGCTGGACCTTAAAGAAACAGTGGCATTCAGAGAATAGGCAACGCGCTGTATTGTGGTTAGCTTGCTTGATTACCTTGTACCTATTGCTTAGTCTTTTTTCTTCGATTTTGCAGCTTTCCGTCGTGTATGGCCGCCTTGCTCGCGCTATGGCACCATTCATTATCCTCTTATGCGCCTATGGTATCAGGCCACTACTGCTGGAGCGCGGCAGAATAGCCATTCTAGTTTTTCTTGGGACCGTCAGCATCTTAGCGCTGGCAAACTTTACCCCGGCGATCAGCCAAGAATATTTTATCGAAGTTGCCAGGCAGGCAAGACAAGATTACGGTGAATTGTCATACGAGACCGAGTTAAGCCCTCCAGCCCTGCCCATTGGGGTATATGGCGAAGAGAAATCGCATGTACGCTATACCTTAATTAACGCCGGCTATTATTATCCGATTACGGAAATGACGAACCGGCCAGAGGGCGAAGCCCTATTGCAAGTCGCGCACCCCTTTAGCTACAAACCCTGGCAATATGAAGGCATGACGCCGGAAATGCGCGAAATCATTAATCGAGATGGGCTCTACATCTGGCTCATCGACAAAGGGGCTTCCGCTGAAGAATAGCTAGGTGTATAGGCCAATATGGAAGTGGATTTTATGCTTATCCCGCTTATCCCGTCTGACCAACGGGCGCGGGACTGGGGCGTACGCCAACGCCGGCGCGCGCGCTATCAGCGCCAGCATTGGAGCCGGAGCTTGACTGCCCTGAAGAGTGCGTCTGGTTGGGGGCTGGACACAGTTCATTTGCCTGGTCGCGTTTATCTAGGGCAGCGCCGCGGCTGATGGTCGTCACGGCCGGCTGCAATGCTAGCGCCGCTTCGTACTGGTCGCGGGAACGGCAATGATCGCCTCGGTATGCCAAGGCATCGCCATTATTGTAATGCGTAGCCTGTAATTCGGTTATGACCCGGCCGTTCATATAATTGCCAAGGCGATGTTCGTAAACGATGATGCTGAGGAGGCGGACAGATTCGCCGGGGTTGGCGATCTTCAATTGCTGGGCTCTCAGGTAGAGTTCGGCAATAGCGCGCTCGTAGTTTAACTCCGCGACATCACCATAGTTCTCGGCGCGTCCTGTCGTCAAAATCGCCTCGGATAATTTCCCGCTGCGGAAGAGGCCAGTCGCTTGCGATATTAGCGCTGCGAACAAGAGTTCGCGCACGCGCTCATGCTGGAAGTTCTCGTCTAGAGCCATGATGGCATCCAGCGTGTCGATTGCTCGCCGGTATTCCTGCGACACGATATCCGCCTGCGCATCCAGCAGCAGGGATTCCAAATCGTATACGGGGTCATTGTTGATTGTCGCCACAGCAAGCACCGCTTGCGTGGCAGCGCTTGTCGCCGTGGCAGTAGGCTGGATAAACTGAGTAGGTTGAGGAGTCGCTGTGGGCAGAGACTGTTGATACAGCGCGGTCGCCGTTGGAATGATTGCGACGAGGCAAGGCGGCGCGGGCGTCAGCAGGAGCAAGTAAGCCAGCCGCGTCTGCGCTAAAGGCTGATTGCCGGCGTCCATATCAACCTGTATGCGCTGGCACTGTTCTCGCGTGTCCGCTTCGGCGGTAGCGGTGGCATTTTCGCGCGCGACGACGATGCCAGAATTCCAGCCGGCATAAGCGGAGGCTAGGGCAATTAAAGCCACCAGGACAATGCCGACGAATGCAAGCATCGACCAGAGCAAACAGCCCCGGCGCTGACGCGACGCGCGGCGGTCTTCGTGATTCGCGACCTGCCCAGGCTGGTTGGGCTGGTCCTGTGGATGCTCCCCTATTGGCTGCGTCAAGCGAGTGGGTCCCGTGCATTGGCGGTATCGCGGCGAGTATTGTAGCCGACGCTTGCCCGATGATTCAAGCGCTTGACGGGATTAGAATTGCCATGTTACACTCGCCGAATGGTTGAACAAACAAGCGCTGTGATGCCTATGCGGATGCCCGCCGTCCCCCGGGACAGACGGAGATCATTGCTCGTCTAGGCTTACCGTAGCCGAAACATGATGCCGTCTGTCCTCGACAGGCGGTTTTTTGTTGGAGTTCAGTTGATTGCCGAGCCCGTTTTGATCGGCTCGTGAAAAGGGGAATGCGGATGTCTGCACAATATATTCACGTATCGGTGGCTTGGCCCTACGCCAATGGCGACCTGCATATCGGGCACCTGGCGGGTGCCTACTTGCCGGCGGATATCTTCGCCCGCTATCATCGCCTGCGCGGCAATCACGTGCTGATGGTCAGCGGATCGGACAGCCACGGCACGCCCATCACGGTCGAAGCCGACAAGCGCGGCACGACGCCGCTCGCCGTCTTTGAACATTATCATGAACGCTTCTTGCGCACGCAGCGCAAGGTCGGCATTAGCTATGATCTCTTCACCCACACCGACACCGAGAACCATCATCAAGTGGCGCAGGACATTTTTACCACCTTGCTGGAGCGCGGCTACCTGTACAAAGAAAAGCAGACCCTGCTTTATAGCGAGAGCGAAAAGCGCTTCTTGCCCGATCGCTATGTCGAAGGCACTTGTTATATCTGCGCTTATGACGGCGCGCGCGGCGATCAATGCGATAACTGCGGCAACCTGATGGATGCCATCCAGCTGCTTGAGCCGCACAGCCGCAACAAGCCCGACGACAAGTTAATCCCGCGCGAATCCGAGCATTATTTCCTCGATTTGGGGCAGTTCACCGACCAGATTTTGGATTATCTGGGCGAACACAAGCAGCATTGGCGGCCCAACGTCAGCACATTCAGCCAAAACTTCGTCAAGGATGGGCTGCGCGGCCGCCCCATCACGCGCGATATCGATTGGGGTATTCGTGTTCCATTACCAGGCTGGGAAGACAAACGTCTCTACGTCTGGTTCGACGCGGTCATGGGTTATTTCACCGCCAGCATCGAATGGGCGAAGAACATCGGCGCGCCCGAAGAGTGGAAAAAATGGTGGTACAACCCCGAAGCGAAGATCTATAACTTCATCGGCAAGGACAATATCCCCTTTCATACCATCATTTGGCAGGCGGAACTTTTGGGCATCGACGGCATCTACAACGACGACGATCCCGTTTACGGCGACATCCCGCTGCAGTTGCCCTACGATGTGCCCGCCAACGAATTCATGAATATCGAGAGCCAGCAATTCTCGACCTCGCGCAATTGGGCGGTCTGGCTGCCTGACTTGCTGGAGCGCTACCAAGCCGACGCCCTGCGCTTTTATGTCGCGCGCACCTTCCCCGAACGGCAAGACAGCGATTTTTCCTGGGAAGGCTTCTTGGCGCGGGTTAACAACGAATTGCTAGCGGCTTGGGGCAATTTGGTCAATCGCGTGCTGGGTTTCGCCTATAAGCGCTTTGATGGCGCTGTGCCTGTCTACGCGGAATTGACCGCCGCCGACCGCGACATCATCGCCAAAACCGAAGCCGGCTTCGAGGCAGTTGGCGCGCTGCTGGAGCAAGTGCGCCTGAAAGAAGCGCTGGAAGAAACGCTTAGCCTGGCGCGCGAAGTCAATGCCTGGCTCAATGAACGCGAACCCTGGAAGGCGGTCAAAGCCGACCGGGCGGATGCCGCGCGCTCGGTTTATGCGGCGCTGCGCTGCATCGACAACTTGAAAATCCTATTCGCGCCTTTCACGCCCTTCAGCTCCCAGCAAGTTCACGCGATGCTGGGTTATGATGGGCAACTCTTCGGCGAGCTGAAAATCGAGAATTACAGTGAAGAATCGCGCGATCACCTGGCGCTGGTCTATGACGGGACAAAGGCGATTGGCGAGTGGCAAGCGAGCGGCTTGCAGCCGGGTCAGACGCTGCGCCAGCCGTCGCCGCTTTTCGTGAAGTTGGATCCTGAGATCGTCGAGCAGGAGCGGCAGTATCTGGGCCGGGAGCGGGTTGAGTGCGAGATTGTGTAGGGGAGTACCGACTAGGTCAGTTTGGGCGAACATGATACCGTATCGCTTGTTTGGAAACGAGGGGTTTGAATGTCCGTTTTACCGTCGGTGTATCCTGAGCAAAAGCCAATCTACTTGCGTTCAGGCGATCCAATAGAATTGCCTGAGCATAGCAACTATGTTAATCTGCGAGAGTTTCTTCGGCACAAAACGGTCGCTATTCATACTCAAGAAGCCTTGCAGCTTGTCGGGGTGAGGAACCGTGATATCAGAGTCCGCTCCATCTCAGAATTCCCATACAATTGCGTTGGAATGGTTTTGGGCAACCGTCGAGCGTGGATAGACCTAGATTCCGAAGAAATCGAAAGCAGCTTATCAAAAGATGGCTATCGAAGGATTTCACAGGATGCAGTTGAAGTTGGAGATGTCGTGCTCTATGAAAATCAAGACGGATTCTCTCATATTGGCACGATAATATATGTGAAACATGAAGGTATCGCTGATATAAGAGTACTTAGCAAGTGGGGTTTTGCGGGCGAAATAATACATCATCTACTTGATGTCCCGACCGCTTATGGGCTTGCGAGCCAATATTGGACGGAAAGGGTTAGCAGTGGACCTAAATGAATTCTATCGAGAGATTGAAAGCGACCAGTTTCAATCCAGGTTCATGATCTTCAGCGGATTTAGATTGGTCAGAAATGCTTTGTCAAGAGACCCCACAGTTAAGCGCCTGATTAACGAGGCGCGCCTGAACCCTGCCCTGACGCATGCAATCGCCGAACGTATCCTTGCGCTTTTTTCCGAGCATATTGACGATGTAGGAGCTACCTTTGATGTCGCTGTGGCGGCTTACTTGTTTTGCCTTTACACAACAAATCAAGATTATGCGAACACGATGAGCGGGTACATTTTGGAAATGGGTAAACTGTGGTGGTCGGTTGACCTTGCTCTACGAATTCGAAAAAATATGGAACTGTTCGCCGAACCAAATAACAGGAATTTTAATTTTTCCGGCAATACCTTGGCTATGGATGATATTTTATGGAGTCCAACGGTTGTGCAAAGAGTGAATTACCAAAAAATTCGAGTTAAAATCAATGGGAAAGAACCATGCGACATATCTGGACAATTCTCTGTCAAATCACATCAGAAGACAAGCAGTCTGACGCATTCAGTCTCATTAGCGTAATAGATAATATTCAAATCACCGCCGACCCCAACAAGGTTGATGTAGACGATTATGTTGTTCCGATTAACTACCACCTCGTATCGATGTGGTGGTGTGAGGAATCTGAGCAAAGCGATGAAGTTCAAGTTCAGGTTCGCCTGTTTTCACCTGAAGAGGAAGATATAGGCGGCCTAATTCTCCCGATAAGCTCGACTGAATCATCGTACTCTCGCCTAAATGTCAAAATCCAAGGTTTCCCATACAAGGGAAATGGCGTCTATAAATACATCGTTTCTCAGATTTTGCAAGATGTGCCAATTGAGGTTCAGCAGATTCCCGTCAAAGTAGAATGGATTCCGACTCCAGTGTCTCAAGATTAAGACCTCCTCAATGTATTGGCAGTTTAATCAGATTAGTCAATGTTGGTTGCATTTCCAAGCGTTTCCGCCATGGGCTAATATCTAGCTATACGAAGGTATCGGCTCTTTCCATTTAACTAACCTAGTTCCCCAGCGCCATGCTATACTCCGCCCATGACCTGGCTCAAACCCCATTTCCACGCGCACAAACCCCTCATCGCCATGTGCCACCAATGCGCTCTCTCTCGCGACCCCGGCGACGACCTGGACGAAGTCATCGCGGCCGTCCGCGGAGGTTGAGCCGATGGACTCCCGCTGGAAAGCCGTCGCCGAGGTCCTCGTCCACTACTCGACCGCCGTGCAACCCGACGAGCGCGTCCTGATCGCCATGGGCGAAATCGAGAGCTTCCCGCTGGCGCATGCCGTCTATGAAACTTGCATCCAAGCCGGCGCTTACCCGCAGGTGCAATTCCTCTCGGAAAAACTGCGCCACAGCCTGCTCCTGCACGGCAGTTCCGAACAGCACAACTGGCTGCCAGAAATCGAAGCCCAGGGCATGGCTTGGGCGGATGTCTATTTCGGCTTGCGCGGCGCTTATGACCTGAGCATGCACGATGACATCGCGGCGGCGGCGCTGGCGGCTAATCAAAAGGCGCTGGGCAAAATCTCGACCTTGCGCTGGCAGCAGACGCGCTGGTGCCTGGTCCGCGTGCCCAACGCGGCGCTGGCGCGGCAAGCGGATACTGACCTGCAAACAATTGAAGACATGTTCTTCGCCGCTTGCTTGATGAACTATCCCACCGCTTCTAAACAGTGGAATCGACAAGCCAGCCAGCTCGAAGGCAGCGAAACAGTGCGCATCATCGCCGGTGAAGAAACCGACCTCGAATTCTCTGTGCGCGGGCGGCAATGGCTGGTATTCGACGGTAAAATTAATTTGCCCGACGGTGAAATCTATACCGCGCCCGTCAATGCGACGCTGAACGGCAAGATTCACTTTGAGCAGCCGGGCATTCTTGGCGGACAAGCGGCGCATGACATCCGCTTGGCATGGGCGGACGGCGCGCTTATTCATGCCAGCGCCGCGACAAATGAAGATTTCTTGCTGCTCATTCTGGATACGGACGCCGGTGCCAGCCGATTGGGAGAATTTGCCTTTGGTATGAATCCCTACGTTAATCGCTTCTGCAAGGATATACTCCTTGATGAGAAAATCGGCGGCAGCATCCACTTGGCGCTGGGCAGAGCCTATCCCGAGTGTGGCGGGGTCAATCAGTCCAGCATTCATTGGGATTTGATCAAGGACCTACGCCAGAGCGGCACAGTCCTTGTGGACGGCGCGCCGGTATTGGCGCATGGTAAAATGCTAATCTAAAGCTTAGGCGAGGAGGCGCTTATCGAAAAAAATTTGTCGCCCTTTGTTACTTAACTTATAGACAAGGAAAAAAGGAGCTAAACATGTCCAAGAAAAACTTGAGCCGCCGCGATTTCCTACGCATGAGCAGCGCGGCCGGGGCTGCGGTCGCCGGCGGATTGTCGCCTTTGGCGAATCTTTCCCGCGTGGCCGCCCAAAGCGACAACACCATCAATGTTCTGACAGTCGGCGACCCCTGGGATCTGGCGCTGCAAAGCGTCGTTGAACAATTCACCGAGATAACCGGTATCGGCGTCAATATCGAATCACTGGGTTATACAGCCTTGCAAGCGCGCTTGGTCAACGCTTTCCTCACCCAAAGCGCGGATGCTGATGTCATCGCCGTCGACCAAATGTGGATCAGCCAATATGCCGACAATGGCTGGATTCGCTCACTCGATGAATTCATTTCCGCCGATTCCGATTCCGCCATCGACGACTTCCTGCCCGAATGCCTCTATTCTTTGAGCACCTGGCGCAATCACGTTTGGACGCTGCCCATCGCCTCTTATGGACAGGGCATCATGTACCGCACCGACCTCTTCGAAGCGGCGGGAATCGATCCATTGCCCGCGTCCGTGGCTGACGCTGGAAACTGGACCTGGGAAGACTACTTCGGCATCCTCGAGCAGATTAACGGCATGGACCTGGATGGCACCAGCATGTACGGCACCACGGTCATTGGCGCGCAGCCCGTGCCCGTCGTGCACATGTACACGCAGCTTGCCGCCAGCTATGGCACACGCTGGTTCACGCAATTCCCCGAAGCGCCATGGGACTTCAGCCCCACCATCAACAGCGCGTCCAACGTGGCCGCCCTGCACGATTGGAACCGCCTCTATGGCTGGTCGCCGCCGGAGTCGATTAACTATCTCTGGTTCGATGCTGGCACGCGCTTCTCGCAAGGCGATATCGGCATGTTCTATCACTGGACGCCGTATTTCTATCTGGTCAACAACGATGGTTATTTGACGGGCACGCCATCGCCTGTGGTCGACAAGTTCGAGACGGCTGTGCTGCCGACGCAGACCGCCGGCGGCGATCAAGTCGTCAGCCTGGGCGGCTGGTCGCTGGGCATGCCATCGACCTCAGCCAATCAAGACGCGGCTTGGCAGTTCATCAAGTGGGCGACCGGGGCCGATGGACAGAAGGCGATGGGAGAGGTCAATGTGGCGGGGCATCAATTCGCCGATTTCAGCCGCCAGTCCAATTACGACGACCCCGATTTGAATGCCATCTATCCCTTCCTGGGCACGCAGCTTGAGATGATGAAGCTGGGCGATGGCAAGGTGGTTCGTCCGCCAGCGCCGATTTACACATCCCTGGAAGGCGTTTATGGCTTGCAGATCAACCAGGCGATGACCGGCGCGGTCACGCCCGAACAAGCGCTGGAAACCACTCAGACGCTCTTCCAGAACATCCTGAGCGGCAACCAGATGATCCCGTACAACGTCGACAGCTTCGACGATACGCTGGACAATACCAAGGCACTGATCGCAAGCCTGGCAGGAATGTAAGGCTGTACCACCTAAGCCATACATTGCTCGACAATAGACCGCAGGATATCGCCACAAAATCTATGCTTTTGTGGCGATTTATTACTTGAGCAAAAGTCCTTTCATCAGCTCATTTTGGCTATGGGAGTGCGGGCAAATCAAGCGCGCATGAAAATCAACAGACGACTGCCATACCTCTTGCTCGCGCCATCAATCGTCATCTTGCTGGCGCTGATTTTGTACCCGCTAGGCTTCGCCCTGCGCAACAGCTTCTGGTTCTGGAACTTGCAGACCAGCCCCGTCCCGCTGTACCACTCTGGCTTGGACAACTACCGCATGGTTTTCCAGGTTACGCCCTTCACAGAAGCGCTGAAGAACACGCTTTTGCTGGCGGGCTTGGGAACATTGGCGCAATTCTGGCTGGGCATGGGCGTGGCGCTGCTGCTGCATACCCACTTGCGCGGCATGGGCTTTTGCCGCGCCCTGCTCATCATGCCCACCACCCTGGCACCGGTGGTGGCGGGCTTTCTATTCCGCTATTTGCTAGAGCCTCAAGGCGGCTTGCTGCCCTGGCTGCTGGAAGGCATCGGCTTTCCCGTGCCGCCACAAGGCATTCTGGGTTATGCCGGCAGCGCGCTTTTTGCCATCGGCGTGGTGGATACCTGGCAATGGACGCCCTTCTTCGCCATCGTGCTATACGCCGGACTGCTGTCCATTTCGGAAGAAGTTAAAGAAGCCGCGCAGGTGGATGGCGCGTCGCCCTGGCGCATGTTCTGGTCGATTACGCTGCCGCTGCTGCGCCCCATTGCCGCTTTCCTGGTGATGATCCGCTTTATGCAGCTCTTCAACAGCTTCGACCTGGTCTTTGTCTTGACCGGCGGCGGACCCGGCACCTCGTCGCGCACGCTCAGCTTCAACCTCTATCGCGAAGGCTTGGTCAATTACAACATCGGCTTGACAGCAGCCATGACCTGGCTGGTGGTTATCGTCGTAACCGTCATCATTAACCTGTATATCATCTTCATCTTCCGCAAGCGGGAATGGTAAGCCATGAAGACCCTGCGCGCCCGGCATCGCCTTGTCATCTACGCGCTGATGGCGCTGGTCATGCTCTTCTTCATCGGTCCCATTTTCTGGTTCATCCTATTGGCTTTCCGTCATCCCAGCGACGCCTATAGCATTCCGCCGCAGCTATTCTTCGAGCCGACGCTGCAATCCTTCGAGCGCACTTTCGTCGAGCCCGGCAACAATCGACCGCAGTTCTTCAACAGCGTCATCGTCAGTACCGGCGCGACCTTGCTCAGCCTGCCCTTTGCCATGTCGGCCGCTTACGCCTTGTCGCGTTTTGCTTTACGCGGCAAAGAATTCATCATGAACTGGTACATCAGCTTGTTGATTGCGCCACCGATTGTCTTTGTCATCCCTTATTTCATTCTCATGGCGCGGATAGGCTGGTCTGGCACTTATCAGGCGATGATTCTCACCTTGCAGACGCTGGCGATTCCATTTTCGGTCTGGCTGCTCAAGAGCTTCATAGACGAAGTGCCGCTTGACCTGGAAGAAGCGGCTTGGGTTGATGGCGCTACGCGCTTGTCGGCCTTCTTCCGCGTCATCATACCGCTTGCCTTGCCCGGCATCATCGTTACATCCATGTTCACCTTTGTCTTCAGTTGGAACAATGTGCTCTTCCCGCTCATCCTGAGCAAGCAAAGCACAACGACATTGCCGGTTGGCACCATCAGCTTTTTCGCTTCTACCGGCGTTTATTGGAATCAAATCGCGGCGACGGCTGTGGTCGCCATGCTGCCGCCGATGCTTATTTTTCTGGTTCTGGGGCGCTATGTGGTGCGCGGCTTGACATTTGGCGCGGTGAAAGGGTAGCGCCAAATGCCGAAGATGTACCGACACAAAAATTAGTCGGTGGGTATGATGCCCAATGTTGCCAGTGTAGAAACTAAGCTGGATAAGCCGACCAATACCAGCGCGATAATGCTGGCGGCACCGGTAACTCTCATGCGCCAACTGCGCTCTTGGTCGATTTTGTTGCTGAGCTGCTCTATCTGGTCGCTTAAGTCATTTGACTGCGCATCAATTTTGGCATCTATTTTTGCGTCGATGACTTTGACAGCCTCATTGACTTCCTGGCGGACAAAGTCTTTAGTGGCGAGGGATTCTAGTTTTCCTTCTATACCACTATACCAACCGATTCTCCGCCCGATGCTGCATTCATGCCTGTTTATGTTGCCTTCAATGTCCATGCGATTTTCCTGCGATTTTCCGCGATAATAGCCTTTAGACATTATTTGTGATTATAAACAATGAATATATTAATGACAAGAAATTCGATAAAACTAGGAACAAGCAAATTTTGCCGAAAATGACATAATAATGCGATGCGAGGTCGTATTAAGAAGGAGTTGAAATGAGTCAAACAGGATTCGGCGTCATCGGGGCGGGCATCGTCGGCGGCGCATGGCATGCCCATGTCTACCACAATATGCCCAATGCGCGGCTGGTCGCCGTCTGCGACCTGGATGAGAGCCGCGCGCGCGAAATCGCGATGCGCTACAACGCGCCCGGCGTTTACACGGACTATCGCGATTTGCTGGCGCGCGACGATATCGCTGCCGTATCCATCGCCACGCCCGATTTCGCCCATCGCGATATCGCGGTCGCAGCCGCCCAGTCTGGCAAACATATCCTGGTGGAAAAGCCGCTGGCCACCACCGTCGAAGATGCTCAAGCCATCCTCGCAGCCGTTGAAGAAGCTGGCGTCAAGCTCATGGTCGACTTTCACAACCGCGTCAATCCGCCATTTATTCAGGCGCGGCAGAGCGTCATAGACGGCGAATTGGGCGCGCTCAAATATATTTACGCCCGTTTGAGCAATACGACCTTTGTGCCCACGCAGATGCTGTCCTGGGCTGGCAAAAGCTCGGCGCTCTGGTTCCTGGCCAGCCATACCCTTGATATGTCGCTCTGGCTGCTGAACGATAAGCCGGTTCGCGTTTATGCCGTCAGCCGCTCGGGCGTCCTGCAAGACATGGGCGTTGACGCGCCAGACTTCCACGTCGCCATTGTCGAGTTCGAAAATGGCGCGGTCCTTACGCTAGAGAACAGTTGGATCTTGCCCGAGACCGAGCCCAACGTCTTCAACTTTAAGATGGAAATTTTGGGCAGCCAAGGCGCGCTGTACATAAATACCTCCGACCACCGCGCGGTCGAGAAATACACCCGCGATTCGCTTAGCCTGCCCGATGTGCTCGGTTTTACGCTCGACGCCAATTCGGCGCGCATGAGCGGCTTCGTGCTAGAAGCAATCGCGCGCTTCGTCGATGCCGTTGTCGATGACAAAGCAATCTTGGCGACGGGCAGCGAGGCGGCATTGGTAACGCGCGTGCTATGCGCTGTCGAAAAATCGGCGCGCAGCGGCCAGCCGATCGATTTGGACTAGCGCTTCGGGCAGACCCATGACGGACGATAGGCTGCTGTTGGGCATCGATATCGGCACATCGAGTTCCAAAGGCTTGCTGGCCAGCCTTGATGGCAAAGTGCTTGCCCAGCGCGCCGTGCCGCATGGTTTTGATATGCCGCAGCCGGGCTGGGCGGAGCAAGACGCCGACAATGTCTGGTGGCGCGATTTCTGCGCGATTTCGCGCGGACTAATCAAAGAGGCGGGCATCGATGCGACGCGCATCGCTGGAGTCGCCGCCAGCGCCATCGCGCCCATCATGCTCCCGCTCGACGAGGGCTGCCATCCGCTGCGCCCGGCGATACTTTATGGCATCGACACCCGCGCCGCGCAAGAAATTGAGGACCTGAGTGCGGAACTGGGCGCGGATGAGATTTTCGCGCGCTGCGGTCAATCGCTCTCGGCGCAGTCTGTGGGTCCCAAAGTCCTTTGGTACCGCCGCAACCAGCCCGAGCTTTTCGCGCGCACCCGCAAAATCGTAAGCGCCGCGAGCTATCTGGTCTATCGCCTGACCGGGCGCTTCGTCGTCGACAATTATGTCGCGCCTTATTTCACACCCTTTTTTGACGTGAAGCAATTGGCATGGCACCGCGACTGGGTCGAGCGGGTCTGCCCGCTGGAGTGGCTGCCAGAGACGCTCTGGTCCGGCGAGCAAGCTGGCACGATTACCGCGCGAGCCGCCGCAGAAACGGGCATCCCAGCCGGCACGCCTGTCGCGACCGGCACAGCTGACGCCCTGGCTGAGGCGATTGCCGCTGGCGCGACCACAGCCGGCGACCTGATGGTGATGTATGGCAGCACGCTCTTCCTCATCCAATGCACGCAAGCCTATCGCCCACACCGCGACTTATGGGCTTCGGTGGGTTGCGCGCCAGGCAAGTCCATTCTCGCGGCTGGCTTGTCGACATCCGGCTCGCTTTTGACCTGGTTCCGCGATGAACTGGCGCTTGCCGAGCGCCAGCGCGCGCGGCAAGCGGGTGTCAATGCCTTCGCTTTGCTCTCCCAGAGCGCCGCGCGCATTAAGGCTGGCAGCGGTGGCTTGATTGCCTTGCCATATTTCAGCGGCGAGCGCAGTCCCATTAACGATGCGCATGCCAAGGGGCTTATCATCGGCTTGAGCCTCAGCCACAGCCGCGCGCATATCTATCGCAGCCTGCTGGAAGGCATCGGCTATGGCTTGCGCCATAATATCGAAACCATGGCGGAAGTTGACGCGCAACCGCGGCGGCTGGTTGCTATCGGTGGCGGCGCGCAGGACCCGCTTTGGCTGCAAATTTGCAGCGATGTAACGGGTTTGCCGCAAGACCTGCCGCGCCAGACAATCGGCGCAGCCTATGGCGACGCCTATCTGGCGGGCATGGCGGCTGGATTTTTTGAAGATTTCGCGCCCCTGCGCGACGACTGGGTACGCATCAACCGCCGCATTCAGCCCGACGCTACGACAAAGGCGACTTACGACGCGCTCTATTCCATCTACCGTGATCTTTACCGCGACAACCGCCGCAGCATGCGGCGGCTATCTCAATTGACTTGATTGACTTGATTGACTTGAAGAAGGAAAACAGAAATGGCCAGCAAAAAAGCGCAAAAAGATGCCAAGAACTTAGCCGCCGTGCTCGAGAAAATCCCGCAGATGTTCGGGGAGCGCGCCGCGCTGGGGCAGCGCCTGCATGAAATCATCATGGCTGCCAATCCCGATCTCAAGCCGAGGTTATGGTATGGCATGCCCGGCTACGCCAAGAGCGGTCCGGTGCTGGTCTTCATCCGCATGGACGATTATATAACATTTGGGCTGACCGAGAAAGCCAAGCTGCCCATCGCCGCGGACGCGCCCGACAAGCTCATCGCGAATGCCTGGTTTTTGACCGAGTTGGACGCAGCCACCGCGGCAAGAATCGCGGACATCGTGCGCGTGGCCACGGGCTGAAGACGCGCTGTATGAGCACGAAGCGGAACCTGCGCCCGCCGCAATTCGTTTGTATCACAATTCTCATAGACAGCATGGCAGAGATTGATATTCAAACGCATCATAGACAACGCGCCCAATTTGCGGCACAATGGGGCGCGTTTTCGCCAATATCCAAGTCCCGGAGCCGCCATGCCCCCCGCAGCGAACATGTACGACTCGCACATGCACACGACCCTGTGCAAGCATGCCCGCGGCGTCCCGGCCGATTATGCGCAGGAAGCCGAGAAAAAGGGCTTGCGCGGCATCACCTTCACCTGCCACAGCCCCATGCCAGCGGGCTGGAATCCCGCCGCGCGCATGAGCATCGAGCAGCTGCCGCGATATATTGAGATGATCGCGCAAACCCGCACGGACTTCGCCGGGCGCGTCGATGTGCGGCTGGGCATGGAAAGCGATTACTTCCCCGGTATGGCAACATGGCTGGAAGACCTGCACCAGCAAGCCGATTTCAGCTATATCCTGGGTTCGGTACATCCCCAGACCCAGGAATACCAAGCTATCTATCTCGAGGGGTCCTCACGCCTGGCATACGAAAAGAGCTACTTCGAGAACCTGGCAAATGCGGCTGAATCAGGATTGTTCGATTGCTTGAGCCATCCTGACATCGTCAAGATTGTGCATCCCAAGCAGTACGATGTCAGCGATCATCTTGATACAATCCGCCTTGCGCTGGACCGCATCGCGCGAACTGGCATCGCGATGGAGCTGAATACCAGCGGCTTGAACAAACCTTATCCAGAGATGAACCCGGGTCTGGAAATCTTGCGCGAAATGGCGCAGCGGGGCATCCCCGTGGTAATCGGCTCCGACTCGCACGACGCCTACCGCGTTGGTGCTGACTTCGACAAAGCGCTGGACAAGCTCGAGCGCGTCGGTTACGAGTCGGTCAGCTATTTTATTGATCGTGAACGCTGCGAATTGCCAATCAGCGCCGTGCTTTTGCCGCAGTTGCCGCCGCGGCTGCTCTGAGAAAAAGCAAATCAAGCGCCTTGCTCGTACCAGTCGGCGCGCGTCAGCGGCAGGTAGCCATGCGCGGTCTTGCCGTCCAGCGATTTGTACAGCAATGCCTGATGAATGGAATTGTAGCCGGATTCAAAGACCCAGCGCGCGCCCGCCAGGTAGATACGCCAGAGACGATAGCCGATGGGACCTAGCATATCGAGGATGGCCTGTTCATGCGCCTCGTAGCGTTCCAGCCATTTCTTGAGCGTTAAGGCATAATGCTCGCGCAGGCTTTCCAGGTCCCGACATTCGAAGTTCGCTTTGGCGGCAAGATCCAAAACGTAGGCGATGGGTTGGCTGTCGCCATCTGGAAAAACGTATTGCTGAATGAAAGAATCTTTCGCTTCGTACATGGACTCAAATGGCGCGCTCAAGAGCGTAATCCCGTGGTTGAGGAAGACGCCGCCCGGTTTCAGCAAGCGGTAGGCTTTCTCAAAATAGATGCCCAGGTTTTCTCTGCCGACATGCTCCACCATGCCGATGCTGACCAGCTTGTCAAAGGGTTGCGATTCGTCCACGTTGCGATAGTCCAGCAATTGGACGCGGCAGCGGTCGGCTAGCCCAGCCGCGGCGATGCGCTCCCTTGCCAGCGAAAATTGCTTTTCGCTGAGTGTGATGCCCAAGGCGTCGACGCCATAATGTTGAGCCGCGTGCATAATCAGCGCGCCCCAGCCGCAGCCGATATCCAGCAAACGCTCGCCGGGCTGCAAGCGCAGCTTGCGGCAGATATAGTCGAGCTTGCGGCTTTGCGCGTTATCAATGCTTTCGTCGGCATCGGCAAAATAGGCGCAAGAATAAACCATGCTTTCGTCCAGCCACAGCTGATAAAACTCGTTTGATACGTCGTAATGGTGTTGGATAGCTTGTTTGTCGCGGCTGACCGAATGCTTCTGCCCGGAGATATGGGCGATTTGTTCGTTGGTGCCGGGCGAGCGCGACGGCAGGCGCAGCAATTTCGGCGCAAAGCGCAGCGTATCGCGCCAGGTCCAGTTTTCCCACAGGTAGCGCGCCAGGTAGAATGCCTCGTACATATTGCCTTCGATATCGAAATCGCCAAACATATAGGCTTCGCCCAGTCGGCGTTCGGTCGGCGGGAAGAACATGCGGCGCATGGCTGCAGGATGATTCAGCACGATTGTGAAGCGATGCTCGGACCTGCCGCCTGGGTGCCAAATTGTGCCATCCCACAAACGCACGGCAAAATCGCGTCCGGGATAGCCGGCGAAGACCCCTTGCAGCAAGTCCAGGGTCTGAGGAACGAATTGATTATGAAATGTAATTTGAGCATTAGCCATCGCGCCCTCCTCTACCATCCGCCACCGCAGCGCGACTATAACGCGGCAACATCGCCCAAGCCGCTCGGCGACGATAAGCACTGCCCCGCTCACACAAACAACAAGCCTTCTCGTCGCATGGGCGACGCAGCATATAAAATTGCAGATATTATAACAATTTTGCTGGCTGCTTGCGAAATTTGCGGCACGAATGCAGGGCAATCGCTTCTAATTTTTTCAACTACAGCGCACGCAAGGGAATGAAGAGGAATGAAGAGAAGCGTAGAAGTAAATCCAATTAAGTCATAGGAATGATTCCCGACGATTGCGGACAAGTTTTGTAGGGACGAGCCGCTGGACTCCGTTGAAATACTCGATTTCCCCCACCCAAAACCCCTCACCCATAAAGAGGGAGGGGCTTTAACAGCTTATTACGGTTCAGAAAGCTCCCCGATAAATCCGTCATTTATGGATTTTGATGCAATTGCCCTGGGTCGGCAGCGGGTGCAATCGCGAAAATCGCATCAAAATACGACAGATATGGCTTTTGAGGCAAATGCCCTGGGGACAGCGGTCGTCCTTATCGCTGCCGCCAAGCCGCTGTAGAATATAGGCTGGGATTCGACGATTGAGAGACACTATGCACGTCGCCATCAATGGCTGGTTTTGGGCGGATGAATCGACCGGCAGCGGGCAATATGTACGGCACTTGGTCGCCAACCTGCGCAAGGTCGCGCCGGCGCTCGAGCTGTCGCTGATATTGCCCGCGCATATCGCCCAGCCGGCGGACATCCCGCCAGGCGTCAAAGCGATAAAGCCGCGCCGCGCGCCACTGGGCGGCAAAGCTGGCAAAGTGCTGTTTGAACAGCGCGCCTTCCCGCGCATGGCTGGGCGCGTCAAGGCGGACATCGCCCATGTGCCCTATTGGGGTCCGCCGCTCAGCTGCCCCGTCAAGCTGGTAACAACCGTGCTGGATGTCATCCCCTGGCAATTTCCCATCTATCGCCGCAGCCTGCTGACCAGCCTGTATACCTCGCTAGTCAGCGTGGCGGCGCGCGCCAGCAGCCACATCATCACCATCAGCGAAACCGCAAAACTCGATATCGAAGACTGCCTTAGCATCCCGGAGGAGTCCATCAGCGTAACTTATCTGGCGCATGACCAGCGTTTCCATCCGCGTTTGGGCAGCGAGCGCGACGCCGCCGTGCGCGCGAAATACGACCTGCCCGAGCGCTTTGTGCTTTATCTGGGCGGATTCGACTGGCGCAAGCAAGTCAACACGCTTTTGCTTGCCTATACCTATGTCGCGGAAGCCGACGGCGATAGCTTTCCCTTGGTCATCGCCGGGCGCGAACCGAAATGGGACAATCAGCTTTTCCCCGACATGCGCCAATACAGCAGCAAACTCGGCATTGATGACTATGTGCGCTGGATTGGCTTTGTTGATGAAGCGGACAAGCCGTCGCTCTATCGCCTTGCTGATGTCTTCGCCTTCCCCAGCCTGTACGAGGGGTTTGGCTTGATGGCATTGGAAGCGCTTGCCTCGGGCACGCCGGTCGTTACCTCGAACGCGCTTGTATTTGAAGAAGTGCTGGAAGATGCCGTTTATATGGTGGATAATGCGCGCGAGATGGCTGGCGCAATCATCGCGCTCTTGATTCAGCAGCCCTTGCGCGAGGCCATGATTAACCAAGGCTTGGCGCTGGCAAGCAAGTATTCCTGGCGCAAGACCGCCCAAGAGACGCTAGCCGTCTACGAAGACCTCATGCGGTCCACATCGCCATGAGTGAAGTAAACTATCCCAGGATGGCACCATGACACCCGATCAACGCGAAGGACAAGAAATGAGCCTGCTGCAAAAGCTCTCTTTGCCCGAGCCGGCTGCCCCGCCCTGGCGCCTGTTGACAGCGGTCTTGACACTTACGGCGATGCTGGTCTGCCTAACCGTGCTTGGTCCCGCCCTGGCTTCGCTCCTGCTCGGCAGCCAGCAAGCGACCGCCGACCTGCTCATGCTGAGTTGGGCGCTGGGCATGGCTGCCACAGCCCTGTTTGTGCTCATCAATCGCCGCGGCAGCGCGGACAGTTGGCAAGCGCTGCGCTTGAGCAAGCGCGGTCCGCCACTGCCGCTGATGGCTTTGCTGGGCGTGGCAATCGCGCTCTTTATCAATGTGCTCATCAGCCTGCCCAGCAGCCAATTCTTGCCCCTGCCGGAAGTATATGGCATTGGCGCGCAAGGTCCCATGGGGCTCATCGTCGCGGCATTGCTGCTGGTATGCTTGCAGCCATTAGCCGAAACCCTGGTCTTCCAAGCGGTTCTGCTGCCATCCCTGCGCTGGACCCTGGGTGCCTGGCGCGGCTTGATAGCGACCTGTCTTGTATACGCGCTGCTGCACCTGATTGTATTTTTCGCGCCCTGGCAATCTGTATACAACACGCTGTGGTATGGGCTGGTCTACCCGATTGCCGTCTGCCTGGCCTTTAGCCTGCTCAAAGTACACAGCGTTTCCAGCTTGTCCACGCTGGTCGCGCGCATCAGCGCCGGCCTGGTCTTTCTGCTGACCAGCATGGCGATCACCGGCTTGTAAGACCAGGGCAATCGCGCCCATGTTTGAATTCCGCGCCGTCTTGCGGTATACTCGTATTGCATTGTCCTTATCTAGGGTCAAGCGAAAACAATTTCTGTAAACCTAAGCTAAAGAGAGGATTTGCCATGCGCAGCTCACGACGACTTATCTGTCTGTTTCTTGTTGCCTTGTTCCTGATCCTGCCATTTGCGTCGGTTTATGCCGATGACATGGACGTCATGGATCCAGCCACATTTGGCTTGAACCCCAACAAGCCCTACGATGGCACGCACTTGAACTTCTTGATCTGTTGCAGCACCGCGCCGCAATTCGCCTCCGCCGCTGTGAAAGGCGATGCCGAATTTACCGCCATGACCGGCATCAGCGTCACCTGGGGCGATCTGCCTTTTAGCTCCTTCCAGGAACAGCTCTACCTGGAAGCGACCAATCCCAATACCGAATTTGACATCGTCGCCTTTGTTGACGCTTGGGGCACCAATATCTACGACTTCCTGCACCCGCTCAACGACTTCGTCGAAGATGCCGGCTTTGACTGGGACGACTATGGACCCGCTTATCAAGGTGCCGCCACGGGCCTCAGCGATACCATCTATGGCATGCCCTTCCGCGGTCATCCCTTGCTGCTGCACTACCGCGCCGATGTCCTGGAAGCGGTTGGCATGGACCCGCCAGCGACCTGGCAGGACGTCTCCGCCATCAGTCAGGCGATCATGGACAGCGGCATGGACATCGCCCCCATCGCCATGTACTACGGCTTAAATGTCGATCAGAACCTGTTCAACTGGTACAGCCACCTCTGGGGCGCTGGCACAGACATCTTCGACGAAAGCTGGGAACCCATTTTCAACAATGAAATCGGCTTGGCGGCGACCGAGCAGTACGCCAGCTACGTGCGCGACGGCTATAGCCCCGACGCCTCAATTGCCTGGAATGAACAGGAAGCCAACCAGGAACTGGTGCAGGGCCGCGCCGCCATGTTCGTCGGCTGGTGGTGGATGGCATCGCGCATGACCAATTCCGAGGTGGCTGAAGTGGCTGATAACGCCGCCTTCGCGCCCGCGCCCGGCTGGGAGGGCGGCGAAACCACGTCCTATGGCTATCTCTGGGCGGTCGGCGTGCTCGACCAATCCGATGACCGCGACGCCGCGCTGGAATACCTGAAATGGCTGACGCACCCGGTCACCGAGCGCCGCATTGTCCTCGACGCCACCGACCCAGCCCTGGATACCAATGTGGCGGTTCGCCTCTCTGTCCTGGCGGATGAAGAAGTGAACGAAGTCCACAACGGCTTGCAGGGCGTTGCCTCCGCTGTATTGGCGGACGCGCGCACCATCCCTTTGATCCCGGAATATACCGAGATCATTCCCTTCTTGGCGGAAGCCATCAACGAGATCGTGACCGATTCCGGCGCGGATATCCAGGCTGTGCTCGACCGGACAGCCGATGACGTCCGCTTTGTCATGCAGGCGGCCGGCTACTACGACGGCTAAACCGCTATTCCAACTCCCTTCTGCAAATCTCCCCTCCCTCTTGATGGGGGAGGGGCCGGGGGTGGGGTGAAGAATTATGCGCAAGAAACGCTGGGTCCCCTGGGTGCTTGTGGGACCCGCCCTTCTTATCATCATCCTGACGACCATCTATCCCTTGCTGGCCGCTCTCTATTTCAGCTTCCATAAATACAACCTGCGGCGACCGCCTCAATTCGCCATCCAAATCGGCGAGAACGGCATCCACATCGACTGGAGCTTGCTCTCGCTGGACAACTATACCTTGGCTTTCAGCGACTCGCGCTTTATCAACAGCTTGCAAGTTACATTCTGGTTCACGGTCCTCAGCGTCGCCCTGTCCGTCATCATCGGTTTGTTCATCGCCGTCATCGTGCAAAAGGGCGGATGGCTGCATTCGCTGACCAAAGTCTTGCTGATCTTCCCCTTCGCCGTCAGCCCCGCCCTCAAGGGCTACAGTTGGCGCTTCATGCTCAACGAAGAATATGGCATCTACGACTTGCTCATCGACCAACTAATCGTAGGTCCCATCAATGCTCTGCTGTCGCTGATTAACTCGCTGCCCATCGTCGAGCTTCCCCTCATCAGCGAATCTATCGTCTGGCTGGGCGACAAGTTCTGGGCGCTATTCATGCTGGCCATGAGCGAGACCTGGGGCTGGGCGCCGCTGATCGCGCTGATGTTCGTCGGCGCGCTCGGTTCGATTGACGAGCAAATCTTTGAAGCGGCGCGCATTGACGGTGCCAATCGCTTGCAGATATTCTTCCGCGTGACACTGCCCTTGCTGCGCCCCGTGATATTGATTGTTACGATGCTCAAAACCATCTTTTCGCTAAAGATGTTCGATCAAGTGGTGACCATGACCGGCGGTGGTCCCGTGCGCGCCACCCAGACAATCAACTATTACATCCATCAAATCGGATTTGTGCGCAGCCTGGATATCGGCTACGCCTCCGCCATGTCCTATATTCTCGTTGTCGTTTTGACGATATTCGCGGCGCTTTATGTGTCGCTGGTGCTGAATCGAGACTGAGCTAATCTGATGACAGCCAAGGCAATCGCAGCGAAGCAAAGCAGCTTGCGCCTATACAGCCTCAAAGCCCTAGAGACGCTGGCGCTGCTTTTGATCATCGCCTTCATCGCGCTGCCGATTGTCTGGCTGGCCATAACCGCCATCAAGCCGCAGGAAAAAGCCTACTCGACCACAATGATTTTTTCGCCAACGCTGGAAAACTTTGAAATCATCTTTTCCGACACATCGGTCATCATCAACGAGGGCACAGAGCGCGAGCGCGGCGAAGTCGGCCGCAACATGCTGCCTAATGTCATCAACAGCGTCCTTGTCTCTGGCGCGACCATCCTCATCGCCATTCCCCTGGCGACGCTCGCCGCTTACGCATTCAGCCGTTACAGCTTCTGGGGCAATGGTGTATTGCTGGTGTGGATTTTGACCACCCAGTTCATCCCCGCCATCGTGGTCGCCATCCCGTTCTTCACTTTATTCCGCACAATTGTCGTTTTTGGCAGACCGCTGCTGGGCAGCCAGCTCGGCTTGATTATCGTCAACATGTCCATCGTCCTGCCCTATGCCATTTGGATGATCAAGGGCTTCGTCGACGCCCTGCCCGGCGAAATTGAAGAAGCCGCTTTTGTCGACGGCTGCAACGATTTTCAAATTTTGTTCTACATCTCGCTGCCGCTGATTCGCCCGGGTGTGCTGGTTGCTTCGGTCTTCGCCTTTATCATGTCTTGGAACGAGTTTCTCTTCGCCTTGATCATCGGGCGCGAGATGCGCACCATGCAGGTGGCGCTGATGACGACCAGCGGCGCGCGCGGTATCATGTGGGAACAGATGGCGGCGGCTGGCTTGGTGGTGATGGTGCCGATTTTCTTCCTGGCGATGTTCATCCGCAAGAACGTCGTCGATGGCTTGACCATGGGCGCGGTCAAGTAGACAAACGCGGTAAAAGATTTGCCGCGCGGCAGCCTTGCGAATTTATGAGCTGGTTTCTTCGGTCCGACCTGAATTTGGCGAAGGCGCGGCGCACTTGCCATTGCTTGCGGGGGACTTGATTTTGGCAGCCGAAGGCGGCATCTGACCCGTAGATTTGAGATAATCCGTGCGCATTTTTGACAGTTTCTTAAGCTCTCTCTTTACAATAGCCTGTTGTTCTCTAATCTCTTCCGGGTATTCAAATGACATGAGCGTCCCCTTTCATATCACTGGACATTCACAATTTGCAACAGTATATCATCCTCAGCATTCAGGCAAAAGTACATTACCAATACGCTGCGCCCACCTAGGACAATTCTGCCCGACCGCATCTCGCCATCATAAAGATCTGTCCAAAATGAAGAAGTATTCAGCATAGCGTCTGCAATAGCCACCATCTCGGAGTCCTCCAACTCCGCAGCTTCTCGTTCCCACTGAATTGTACGAATCTGTTCAACGCTTAGCATACAATCAGTTTAAGATCCGACGACGAGACTTGATGCGGACTATGACAACTATCACCCGACAGCGTACCGAAAACTAACACGAATAGCAGAAAATGTCAACCATTTGCCGTATCTTCGGGCGCAGCCAGCCAGCTCTCTGGAATCACCACCGGCTTGCCCTCGCCGGTCACAGCAGCGAACCAGCGCAGCATATTCACCGCGCGCTCGGTAATGGATGTGGCGGACGTCATGGCGGAAAGCCGCGCGTCAAAGAGGATGCCGCCGCGCCCGCCGCGCAGCCGCAGCCGCAGCCGCCGCTTGTCGCCAACGCGGATGCCGCGCTCCGTCTGCAAGCTGATGTCGGCGCTGCTGCCGGCTGGCAACGGCAAATGCCAGACATCGCCCACGGCAATCTCGCGCCCGATGATTTCGCCGCTTGCCATCTCGATGCTGATTTTCATGGCGCGTTTGCCCACCGGGGCTCTGCCCGTGGCTTTGATTAGGCTGCCGACTTGTTCAACGAGGCCTTTCTGTAGCAACTGCACTACCGCCGTCGGATTCCTTGGCGCAAGCGCGCCCAAGGCGGCTAGAGCGCCGTGACGATCGGACATGACCTGTGTTATGCCGCGGATAGGCAGCGCGTCCGACAATAGCATCATATCCAGCGCGCCTTGCCCGCTGCCAGCCAGCGTCGCGCCGCCCACCACGATCAAACCCAGGCGCGACATATCAACAGGCGCCGTCTTGCCAGCGCCGGACCAATTCGCATCAGCGAGCAGCAATTGGATGCCCGCCCGCAGCAGCGCATATTCTATATATCGCTCGCGCATGTCCAGCGGCATGTTGAAGGAGCGCAGGCTCTTCTTGACCGCGTAACCTGCCAGTTCGCCCTTGCGCGGATGAAAGGGCAACCAAGCTTTGACCGCCTCTTCGCCGGCTAGTTCCAGCGTGTTGGCCGCGCTCTGCCCCATGCCGATATCGGCGCGCAAGGCCGAGCGGCGTCTATCGCTAAAGGCGATGCTCAGCATGCTTTTCGCTCCGCCGATGTCGATAGCCAGCGCGCCAAGGTTTAACATGCGCGCGAAGAATGCCGTCATCATCTCGTAGCTGCGCGCGGAGGGCAAGATTCCCGTATCGCTGACAAGCGCGATGTTCTGATAGCTGCCGCCGGCGCGCCGCCGGAACTCATCATAAAAGCGCGAGAGGACTTGCTGCGCCGGTTCGAGCGACTCGCGCTGCGGCGTCGGGCGGATATTGGGCGCGGTCATCACCTCGACCAGTTGACCCAGCGTTTCGCGCGCGCCAGCCGCCAAATCCTGGTTGCCGGCATAAAGCACCGTGGGCCTGTTGCCGGGCTGAATAGCGCTTATTGCCTGACGCGCCAAATCCAGCAAGTTTTGCATTGCGGCGCGCGCCCCGCCGTCCGTCCCGCCACAGACGAAGATCAGGTCTGGACGGCTTTCCACGATGCGATTCAAGCGCGCCCGGTCGCTCAAGCCATCTTGCAGATGAACCGCCGCCACCACCTGAGTATAAAAGGGAACGATCGCGCGGCGGGCGGAGGCAATGCCTTTGTCCGGCAACAGCGCTATCAGCGCGACCTTGATGGGCTTACCCGCGCTGGCGGTTGTGATGCAGTAATCAACGCCAATGCGCTCCATTTGCTCCGGCTTGATTAGCGCGCCGCTCTCGTCAAGAAAGCGGCGATCGGTCGTGGCCGACAGGTCGCGCAAGATTTTGCTCAAGCCAAGCAGCGCGTCTTCAGCAGGCGCGTCTATCGTTGTCTTGCCGTGGCGCTGCGCCACCAGCGCGTACTCGCCATCGACAATGTCAAACAACAAGACGCGCGTATTCACGCTGCCAAAATCGACCGCCAAAATGGAGTCCTTGCGCCCTTCAGTCATCATCAGCTCCCAAACTGAAAGACGAATCCAATTCGTTCCGCCAGCACCGTCAAGGCGGTCATCATGGTTGTCGCGTAGATTGCGCCCAGCGCCGTCACAATGAAGACCTTGCCAAAATTGCGCAGGCCGCGACTAATGGGGCTTTGCAGCGGCGCGCCATCATCATCGCGGCGCGCCTGCCATTGGAAGTAAAACAGCCCGGTCATGGTGCCGACGAATACCAGCAAGGTATTGGTCAATGCCGTGAAGTCAGACGCAAGCCCGTCGGGAACGGCAGCCGTCTCGACAATCAGCGGTATCAAAGTGCCGCGCAAGCCGCCGACGACGGCGGCGGACGCGCTGACAACGATGACAACCGCCAGCGCGCTATTGGTCAGCCAACTCAATGAAGCGATTGGCTTCAGCAGCAGCAGCAGCCCAATGAGCAGCGCCATGAGAAATATCGCCACATCGGCGCTATTGCCCAGCGAGGTCCAACTGGTATCGGGATTTTGGATATCCGACCAGTAAGGCAAAATTATGCCCTCAAAAGTAACGATTGCCGCGAATGCCGCGCTTGTGCCTACAAAGATATAGACAGCGGTTCGATACAAATTGCCGAGCAGGGGCAAATCACCCAGCACATAGCTGAACACCATCAGGGTCAGCACAAAACTCAGCAGCGCAATCGTACCTTCTGCCATCGAGGCGGCTCCGTTAGTTCCGTCAGTTTCCGTCAGTTGCGCATGGGCGCGTTTCTACGCCGCGCCAGCGCCCGCATCAAATAGAACAGGTTGCCGAGCACAATCACCAGCACAGCCGCGATCGTGCCCAAGGTCATGGCGTCGAGGCGCTGTTCTTCTTGCCTATCCGCGCGCAGCAGGACAAATTCCGCGCGATCGGTCGGGTTTGGTATACTCGCCGTCTGATTTATCGGTTGATTCGCCGGTTGATTTGATTGAGAAAAGCGCGGCTCGTTATTGCCCAGGCGCAAGGAGTAATCGAAGCGCAGGAATGTCAGTTCATCGTCCGCCCTGGCGGACGTGTCGGGCGGTGCCGAGGACCCTTCGACCAAGAATGAGGCTATCCAGGCTTCGATGCCGTCTGGCAGCAAGATATTGATCCAACTGCCGTCGCCATTCTCGCCGAGCACGGGGTAGGTATCGCCCGATGTCGCCACCGCCAGAATATCGGAGGCGGTGTTCGGCTGGCGGCGGATATTCACCAAGCCCTCCGCTATCACCTCCACCACAGGCTGCGGCGTCGGGCTTATCGTGGCTGTGACTGTCGGCTCGAGCGTTGGCTGCATCGTGGCGGTAGGTTTATCAGTCGGCTTGACCGTCGGCGTCGGGCTCGGCGCGGGCAGCTGCGTGAACGTCGCTATCACCGCCGCTGACGTCACCGCTGGCGTCGCCGCCGAGGTGCTTGCCAGGCCCTGGTTTGGCATCACGGTCGCCGCGGTCGCCGTGTCTTCTGTTGCAACAATTTCGCGCTGCGGCTTGATTTCAAAGTTGGCATAAGCTGCCTGCAGGATTTGATTATAGGTATAAGCGTCGGGCAAACCCACGAACAAGCCCACGATGTCGGCATGCGCGTCCACATAGGGCTGCGCCAGTGGCTGCGCGGCGTAGCCAGTCGCGGCGATTAAGGGGCTGGTTGTTTCTGGGGCGACCTGCTCTGCCCAGTGCCGGATGTCTTCGGCGCGCTCGGCAATCAACACGATGAGTTTCATTCTGTCCAAGCTGCTTAATGCCAGCCCGTTCGGCAAGCCGCGCGCCGAAAAGCTGACAATGCTGGCGAAATTTTGGCTCAGGTCGCGCAATCCCAGCGCGCCGCCGCTCAAATAGCGCAAGATAAAATAATCTTTGTTCTCTACCAAGCGCGTCGCCGTCGGCGCGACCGAGCGCTCGATGGCGGCGATAACATTGCGCGCGTGTACGATGGCAATCGGGTTGCTGCTGACGATGATTGGCTTCGCGCCTTGCGCGAAGATATGCCGCAGGATGACATCAGCCATTTCATCCAGTTCGCCGGCTGCAGTCGGTCCATATTCAAATGCCACCAGCGCGTAATCGGCACCGATGAGACTATCCAACATGTTGAATGCGGCATTGGCGCCGCGGCGGTCTTCGGGGTAATCCAGCGGCGGCAATTCGCCTTCGCTGAACCCTGCCGACGCAAATGGCAGCGCCAAGACCAAAAGCAGCGCAAGCGATACCAGCGCGTTGGGAATCGCCCCCAGCGAGAACAGTCGCTCGCCGCGAGACAGCAGACCGCCCTGGGACGCGCCATCGTCGGCTGTTGTCTTCCCGCCCACCATATCGCGCAGCAGCTCGACCTGCTCTTGCTGCGCCTTCGACAAAGCCAGCGGGCTTATCACGCCGCCGGGACGATGTATGATTTCTGGCCTGACCAGCAGCTCATCGACATTGTAGAGCGCGTCGCTTGGGGCGGCTGTTCCATCCGCAGCTCCATCCGCTGCTCCATCCGCTGCATCTCCCGCAGTTCTACCCGCAGCACCTCCTGGTGATTCCCCAGCTGGGCGCGCCCGCGCGCGATCCCGCAGCGCCAACAAACGGTCGTCCAGTTCCCCGACCGGACGCTCGCCCCCTTGCAGGGCATAATCCGCGGTTGTCGCCGCCGTCTTTGGCGCGGGACTGGCGCGGCGCAGGAAGCCTGGAATCAGGCGGAATAAACCGCGGCGAGCACTGGCTGGCGCATTTTGACTGGACGAGCTAGCTGGCGCGCTGGCGGCAGCCTCGTCCGCGCCGCGCCGGATACGGGGAGCGAAGCGAGCCAGACCGCGGCGGCTGGGGCGCGCCGCCTCTTGCTCGGCTTCGTCGTCATAGGGCAGCCAGTTGAAATCGTCGTTCATGGGCTAACCCCGGTAAGAGCGGTCTTGACCGAGCAGGACGCGCGTGCCCGTTACCACCGCGCCTAAAGCGATGCCCAGCAGCATCGCGCGCGCGCCCGCGCTCACAGGCACCGCCATCAGCCAGTCGCTCAGGGCGCGCACGGGTGCCAGCGACTCAATCGGCAATGTTCCCAACAGCACAAGGACGAGCACCGAAACAAAGAGCAGCCCCCAGATATCGGCGCGCTTGGACAAGGCGCGGGCAGCGCCTTGCACCATGGCTAGGAAGAGCAGCGCCGCCAGCGCCGATTCGATCGGCACCTGCACCGCTTCTAGCAGCGACGTATCGCCCTGGCTGCTCCAATACCACCAGATGGTCACGACAAAGCTGGCAATCAGCACGATACTGTAAAATGCCCGCCGCAGCATGCGGTTCAAGTGCACATAGAGCAAGTTGAAGATGCCGATTATGATGCTGACCGCGGCTATTATCGCGACCAAACGCGTCATGACCGCGGCTGGCAATGCCATCAGGCTGGCGAATTCCGCCGCGCCAGCCAGCTCGCCAAACAGTTCGGGACGGTCGCCCAAGAGCAAGCTGAGGGTCGTTACGACGCCAAGGGTAAAAGCGACAAAAGCCGAAAACGCGATGCCAAGTCGCTGAACGCGGCTCATTTTCTATCTCCTGCGCAAAATCACAATGCCGATGACAATTAAGGCGAGCGCCGCCCCGACAAGCAGCGTCCAGCTGGCGATTTGGAATTGACCGCTGAGGTTTATCAGCAGCAGAATCGCCATCAGCGCGATCAAAATCCCGCGCCAAATATCCTGCACAGAGGCGTCGGCGCGGGCAGTCGATTCATGCGACAGATAAGCGGCCGCGCTGTAGAGCTGCTCGCCGATTAGTACTTCGTCAGCCATGGCATAAGCGATTGCCTGCCCTTCCAGTTGATCGCTGACGGCGAAGCTGCCCTGCCCTTCGCGCTCGGCGCTGTCGAGTATCAGCGCCAATTCTGGGCCGAAGCTGCCAGCCAAGATATGCGCGGCTGGTCGCTCATCGCGCATGTCCGCTGTCAAGCCGGCGGCAAATGCCAGCGAGCGCGGTCCCTGCGGCAGCCATTGCGCGCGCGCGCGGCGGTCGTCGCCATCCCAGGCGCGGCGAATCGTGTCTTGGCACAGCGGCACAGTCGCCGCCGCCGACGCGCTGATGACCGGCGCGGCATCGCCAGAGCCAGCCGCTTGAATGATATGATAAAAAAGTTCGGCTTCGGCGGCAGCCACGGCCGCGTCGGCGGCGGCGATGTCGGCGCTGCCAAAGGACAAGTGCAAGGGTCGCCCGGCTTCTATCGCCTGCCCGACCCAGCCAGGCAAGCGCTTGATGCCCGGCGGAGCCGCCTGCGCCAAGCGGCGCGTCCGCCGCGCGAAGAAATAGCCCGAGCTGTAGACCAGCAGGACCGTAATCAGTACAAACAAAATGGTATAGATATGCAGCGTGGCGTCGTCCACCCGCAAAACTCCTATTCGTCCGCCAGCCGCCGCCGCAGCTGATCGATGCCGTCGGGCGCTTCCAGCAGCTGCGCCAGGTCGCGGACGGCGTCGCGGCCGTCCCACAAGCCGGCCAGCGGCTGCGCCATCCACAAAGCCTGGGCCAAGACCGGCGCAAGCGGCTCGATGACGTCCAGCGTCAGCAAAGCATAAGGCGCGCCGCCGCGGACTTTCAGGCTGTCAATCCAGGCTGAAATGCGCTTAGGGTCTTCCATAAACTGCAGTATAGCATGGCGCGGCATTTCGGGATACTTAGGCGGGGCGTTTTTTGCGGGGCAGCGCAATCGCTTGCAAAATATTAGCGTAGAATGTTCTGCGAGGCTTTGGGCAACTGACAGGGCAATCGCTTCAAATTTTATTCACCCCATAGACACCGAGAGTCGCGTAGGGCGCGATTGCTCCGCGCGCTACCTCCCCGAAATACACGGCTGCCCTTAGACACTGCGGATGGTAGAATACACAGCGTGCAGAAAGCCACAGGCAAAGAGCATGGGACCGCAAGAATTTGTCAAGAAATGGGCAAATAGCGACCTGGGCGAAAAGCAAATCGCGCAGGCGCATTTCCTGGACCTGTGCAAGCTGGTCGGCGCGCAGATGCCCGGCGGCGATGGCAAGACAGCAGCTGGCAAGAGCTTCGTCTTTGAACAAGCGCTGAAAAAAACCAGCGGGCATGGCTTCGCCGATGTTTACTATGAAGGCCATTTCGCGATTGAATACAAAGCGCCGCAGAAATACAAGGACCTCAATGCCGCCTACGACCAGCTGCTGCAATACCGCGAAAACTTGCAAAATCCGCCGCTGCTGGCGGTGACCGACATCAACCGCTGGGAAATCCACAGCAACTTCCCCAATACGCAGAAGCGCGTTTACGCCTTCGCGCATGAAGAAATCGCCAGCAATCCCGAAGTCTTAGGCTGGCTGCATGACATGTTCCACGCGCCAGAGCGCCTGCATCCGCGCCGCAATACCGAGCATGTTACCAAGGAAGCGGCGCGGGTCTTCCAACTGATTGCGGACAATATGCGCGGCTGGCAAGCCGAGCCCGAGCGCATCGCCTATTTCTTGACCAAGCTGGTTTTCTGCCTCTTCGCCGAAGATATCGGCTTGCTGCCAACCGCCGCCAACAGCCCCGATGGCATCTTCACCCACATCATCAAAGAAGCGCGGCGCGCGCCCAGCGTCTTCCGTAAGTACGTGCAAAATCTCTTCGTCGCCATGAACGATGGCAGCGAAGTACTGATGCGCGAAATCCCTTATTTCAACGGCACGCTCTTTAATGTCGTGACTGTGGAAGAACTATCCGCCGAGGCGCTGGACGCCCTGGCGGACGCAGCAAAGCTGAACTGGGAGTCCATCGAGCCATCCATCTTCGGCACGCTCTTCGAGCGCAGCCTCGACCCGAGCAAGCGTTCACAGCTGGGCGCGCACTATACCTCGCGCGCGGACATGCTGCTCATCGTCGAACCGGTCTTGATGCAGCCGCTGCGCTATGAATGGGATACCGTGCAACTGGAAGCCGCGCCGATACGCGGGCGCTATGACAAGGCGCGCACGGGCAAGGCAAAAGCCAATGCCAGCCGGCAATTGCTGGACCTGCGCGAGCGCATCCTGGAGCGCCTGCGCGCTACCACCGTGCTCGACCCCGCCTGCGGCAGCGGCAACTTCTTGTACCTGTCGCTGCAGCTGCTGATGGACTTGGAAAAAGAGATCATCCAGCATCCGCTGTGGGCTGGCTTGCAGATGCCCGCGCCGGAAGTCCATCCGCGTCAAATGTACGGCATCGAAATCAACCCCATCGCCCATGCCCTGGCCAGCATCGTCGTCTGGATTGGCTACATCCAGTGGCGCAAGAACAATGGCTATGGGCGGGCTTTCAGCGAGCCGATATTGGAGGAGCTGGAAGGCAATATCGTGTGCCGGGATGCGATTTTGCCGCCGGCGCATGGCCCCCACCCCCCGACCCCCTCCCCCAAAATGAGGGAGGGGGAGCTAGGGTTTGCCGAGCACGATATGGAAAACCAAAGTTCAAATGCAAGTGAAGCTCGTACAAGTCTTCAAGAATTCGAAAAAAGCGATAATAAGCCCCTCCCTCTTGATGGGGGAGGGGTATGGGGTGGGGGTGTAAACTGGCCCCGCGTCGACGTCATCGTCGGCAATCCGCCTTTTTTGGGCAACAAAAAGATGCAACACGAATTGGGCGAAGACTACTATTGGAGGCTAATTGAGCATTATGACGGCAGAATACCAGGTGGCGTTGACTTAGTTTGCTATTGGTTCGAAGTAGCAAGACAGCAGATAGAGGACGGGAAAGCAAAGCGGGCAGGATTATTGGCAACTAACTCAATACGTGGCGGGTCGAATCGAGAGGTTTTGAAGCGAATAAAATTGACCGGGGATATTTTTATGGCTTGGTCAGATCGGCCGTGGATACTTGATGGCGCGGCGGTACGAGTATCAATCATCTGCTTTGAAGACGGCAGCCAAGAATCGAGTATGCTCGATGGGATTCATGTTATATCCGTTTATTCTGATTTAACTGCTGACGTAGACATTACTGGTGCAAAAAATCTCTATGAAAATGAACGATTATCATTTCAAGCTATAATTAAGAGGGGCCCATTCGACATGGATGCTTCTCTAGCGCAAACTATGATTAGCACTGATCCCTTCAATAAAAATGTTCTTAAGCCAATTATTAACGGCATAGATATTACGAGGAGACCGCGCAATAAATGGATTGTTGACTTCGGAGTGAATACACCGATCGAATCAGCGCAACGCTTCCTGCTACCCTTTGCTTATGTTGAAAAACATGTAAAACCAGTTCGTGCTAAGACGAAACAACCAAATTCGCGCGCAAAGTGGTGGTTGCACACCCGCCCAAGACCGGAAATGCGCAATGCCATTAAGAATCTACCAAGATATATCGCAACACCTGCTGTAGCTAAGCACAGACTTTTCGTATGGCTTGAGAAATTTATCCATCCCGATCATGCGCTTATCGTCTTCGCCCGCGACGACGACTACTTCTTCGGCGTCCTGCACAGCAAACTGCACGAGGTCTGGTCGCTGCGCATGGGCACATCGCTGGAAGACCGACCCCGCTACACGCCAACCACAACCTTCGAGACCTTCCCATTCCCCTGGTCACCAAGCCGCGAAGACAGGTCGCACCCCGCTTATGCCACCATCAGCGCCGCCGCAAAGCAACTGCACGAAGAACGTCACGCCTGGCTCAATCCGGCCGGCAAAAGCGAAAAACAACTCAAAGACCGCACCTTGACCAATCTCTACAACGCCTTGCTGGTCTATCGCGGCCGCGACAGCATCAAGGTCAAGCCGGCAGCCGGCGACTTCGCGCCGCGCCTGGACGAATTGCACCGCGCGCTGGATGAAGCCGTCTGCGCCGCCTACGGCTGGGATGTCGCGATTCTGGCTGACGAAGAAGAAATCCTGCGCCGCCTGCTAGCGCTGAACCTGGCGCGGTTGCCCTAGCTCGAAGTGGGGGACTTGAGAAAAACTAAAACTAAGGCTATAATCTAGCTAGAATGAAACTTGGAGGCATCTGATGGAAACCATCACGGTTAGCATCGTGCAAGATGGGGATTATTTCGTATCCCATTGCTTGGATTACGATATCGCCAGCCAAGGCTCGACTAGCGAAGAAGCCATTGAAAACATCAAAGAGGCGGTGTCGCTCTTCCTGGAAGTTGCGTCGCCAGCGGAAATTCAAAGTCGCCTGGATCGTCGTGGGCGGGTTGAACAGTTGAGCTTGGACAGTGCCTAAGCAACGTATTCTCTCTGGACAGCAAGTACGCAGAATCCTCATCCAGAACGGTTTTGAGCAAGTACGTCAACGCGGCAGTCACATAATCATGCAGAAAAAAGTACTTCAGTTGAACGGAATCTACCTTACCATCACAGTGCCCGTCCCCAATCATAGAGAATTGCGGCCGGGCACATTATCTTCGATCATTCGCCAGTCGGGATTGCCGCGCCAAGTCTTCGATTGATGAATCATGTGTCTCTATCCATCATCAAGAATGGAGATGACGGATGATCCCGCAGCAGTTCAACTTCGACATTGATGTAGAACCAAGAAAGTAATGAAAATACGTGAATCGCCGCTATTCTACCCCATCCCCAGCCCTTCCCCGAATCATCAGGGAAGGGTGGCTCGACAATGAAGTTGGAATGTTTCGCAAATTTTGCATCATTAACTTGGTTCTACTGATGTTGACGATGAATATATAAAACATACGCTGGAAGCGCTTGCCGGGAGTAGAATATACTGGACCAATGTCGCGCTATCCAACAAGCAAGGGAGAGATGAATCATGACAACTGCCTTGAGCGATGCTGAAATCGCCGAGCGATTGGCGCAGCTGAACGACTGGACGCGCGAGGGCGATGTTCTGCTGAAGACATTCAAGTTTGACAGCTACCTGGCTGGGCTGGCATTCGCGACGACCGTCGGCGTGATTGCGGAAGGCTTGAACCACCATCCCGATTTGCGCATCGGCTGGCGAACCGTGACAGTTGGCTTCACCACGCATGACGCTGGCAGCAAGCTGTCGGCAAATGATTTCGCAGCCGCAGAAGCGATTGATGCGGTCGGGTATCCTAGATAGATTTTCCGCGCGCAATAAATGACGACGGGGAATTCGTTTTGCGCCTGCTGCTATTCAACCTGGCGACCGACGCCGCCGACCCGGTCTTGGGCTTCGGCAGCGCTTGGATTCGCGAGCTGGCGCGGCATTGCGAAGCTGTTGATGTGCTCACCATGTATCGCGGCCTGGTGGATTTGCCGCGCAATACGCGGGTCTTTTCGGCTGGGCGCGAACATGGCTGGGGCAAAGCGCGTCGGCTGGCGGCTTTCTATCAACATTTGACGCGGCTGCTCGCGGCGCGCCCTTACGATGTTTGCTTCGCGCACATGATGCCGCTTTTTGCCGCCTTAGCCGGACCGCCGCTGGCAGCCCGCGGCATCCCGCTGGTTTTGTGGTACGCGCATCGTCAAAAGACGCGGCAGCTGCGGCTGGCCACCGCGATGGCTTGGCGCGCGGTAACATCTGTCGCCACCAGCTTCCCGGTCGCGACGCCCAAGCTGCGCGTCGTTGGCCAGGGCATCGACACCGACTTCTACAGTCCCCCGCCCTCATCTGGGCAGTTATTTGGGCAGTTGGAGAATGCGGACAATCCGCTTGTGCTCCATGTCGCGCGGCTGGCGGCTATCAAACATCAGGCGACGACGATGCGAGCGGTGGCGGCGACCGACGCGCGGCTTGTATACGTTGGCGGTGTACAGCCCGGCTATCCCGCCCCTTATCTGCGCGAGCTGGAAGCGCTGAGCGCTGAACTGGGGCTGGGCGAGCGTTGCCGCTTCACGGGCGATTTATCGGCCGCGCAAGTTCGAGATTGGAATCGAAGCGCGACCGTCGCGGTCAATACCAGCCCGGTGGGCTTATTTGACAAATCCGCCTTGGAAAGCATGGCATGCGCCCTGCCGACTGTGGTCTGCAATCCAGCATTCGCGCCGCTGCTGGGCGAGTACCGCGATCTGCTGACGATTGCTGGTCCAGAAGATGTGCCTGGTCTGCGCGAGCGCCTGACCCACTTGCTAGATTTGCCCGCCGGCGAACGCCAGCGCATCGGGCAGACGCTGCGCGCGGGCGTCATGCGCGAGCACAGCTTGAAGACGCTCATCAAGCGGCTGCTAGCGGTTTTCGCAACAGGCGAATTGCCGCCCGTCTGAGGGGCTAGCCGGCGTAACTCCAGCCCAGCTCTGTCAGCGACAGCACATCGGGCGGGTCGGCCGCTTTCATCACATCGGCGTTGATTGCCTCGCCCACGACGATATTGTGGTCGCCGCCGACATCGACAATATGTGTTACCTTGCATTCGATATATGCCGCGGCACCGGCCAAGACTGGCACCCCAGTGCGCGGCGCGGCGCTGAATTGCGCGTTTTGCATCTTTTCAGGCTTTTTGGCGCGCCCGCTGGTTACGCCCATGATGGCGTCTTTGTCGCTTTGCAGGAAGAGGTTCAAGCCAAAGACTTGCCCCGCTTCCACCAGTCCATGCGAATAGCACGATTTCTGGATGCCGACGGCGAGCAGGCGCGGCGCGTAGGACATCTGCGACACCCAGTTGACCACCATGGCGTTGACATCGGTGCCGCTTTTGGTCGTGAAGGCATAGAAACCGTAGGGCATCATCTTTAATGCAGCTTTGATCTTGTCGTCCGACATTATGTTTATCTCCTGAGCTTAGAAGCATAGAAACTGCAAAAACTATAGTCGATGATGGCGGGCTTGTCATTGCTTAATCATGCCTTGTCGAGCTGCGCCGAGATTCTTTCTAGAACCGCCAGAATCTTTTCATCCGTAGTCGGCTCGGGATCAGGTTCGGGTTCGGGCTCAGGCTCAGGTTCGGGCTCTGGTTCGGGTTCGGGCTGCGCTTCGGGTTCGTCGCCATCAACCAGGTCGCCGATGTCATCGACGGCTTGGTCCAGCTTATTGACGAACTTGACCAGGAAGAAGATGGCGATGGCGGTAATCAGGAAATCAATCACCACATTGATGAAATTGCCGATATTGATGGTGGCGACCGTTTCCGCGGCGACTTCGCGGCCGAAATTCAAGAAATCGAGCGGGATAACCCATTCGGAAAAGTCGAGCCCGCCGGTGAGCTGACCGATGGGTGGCGTGACGACGTCTTTGACGAGCGAGGTGGTAATGCCTTTGAAGGCGCTGCCGATGATGATGCCGACGGCGAGGTCGACAACATTGCCGCGCATGACAAAAGTCTTGAATTCGGACGATACACTTTGCGCGCTTCTTTTTAGTCGCTGAAACATGCTGCGCCCCCTGAGCTGTTGGATGGCTTCATTGTAGCAGGAGCCGGCGATTTAGTTTCGCTCGGGGGACCTAGATGGGACACGATGGGCAGGGAAGCGTGGCAGTTCTTATATCACCTTTGCCTTGTCATGTCTTCAGCGCGGATTCGGGAGGGAGGAAATGGGACTATATGCCGCTGGCACCGATGCGGTCCGCCGGCTGACAGACCACATCAATGTCAGTTTTGCTTTAATTGCCCGTCAGCGCCAAGATGCGCGCCGGACCGCCCGAGCCTTCTTCGAACTTGGGTATGCCGCAGACGATAGTTGCTGGGGTATCTAGTATCGCGGCGAGATTGTTCAGGCCTTCAATCCCGAGCAGTCCCGCGCCCAGGATGTTGTAATGCGCGTCGAAAGTAGTCGTGATGGCATGGTCGATGCTGATGGTATCCACCCCGACGCCGTGAATCGAACGCTCATTGACCAACCATTCGGAGGCTTCTCCACTAAAACCGGGGAAGTGCAATCCGGTCTCGTTGCCGAGGAAGGCTTGCGTGCCGAGCAGCTGATCCCAGCCCGAGTGCATCATCACAAATGCGCCTTCCGGGATGTCGCCATGTTCCATCTCCCATGCCTGCAGGTCATCGACCATGACCAGAGCATCGGCGTCTTCTTCAGCGCGAGCGGCGATGTCAATCACCACCGCAGGACCGACCAGCATCTCCGCTGGGGTGGCGTCAACGCGCAATCCGTCGGCGATGAAATGAGCCGGGAAATCCATGTGGGTGCCCTGATGCTCGTCGAAGGACCAGCGCTGCGAATAGATGATGTTCTCTTCGACCGTGTAAATGGTCTTGCGCTCGCCTGGCGTGACGACGCCGGGGATGACCGGGAAACTCGGCGTCAAAGTATGGCTGAGGTCGACGACCCCTTGCGCGTGCATGTCCGCGCGGACAACACTGGGTGCCAAAGCCGCGCCTGCTGTCAGCACACTGCCCATCTTAAGGAAATTGCGCCGGCTTACACTGGGCAAGCCCTCTTTCTTGGTTCTTTCACGGACAGTTTCCACCACAATATGGTTACACATGATTCACCTCACGGAAATAATTGAACTGAAGTTAAAATTCACCTTTACACATAGTCTAACTGAAAAAAACATTTTGGCAACATATTGGTCTTATGCTCCAGAGTAATCGCAGCGGCTCGCTGAGAAAACAGTAGGCAGTTGCGTGGATAGCCTTACATGTTACGATTGAGAAAATATACAGGCATGGCGTGAACAATGTCCGACTATTACGATCTTGGATCATACACCCGCCGCGTATCAACCGTGTCCGCCGCGGCACAGCGCTGGTTTGACCGCGGCTTGAACTGGCTCTACGGCTACAACCATGACGAAGCGGTCAAATGCTTTCGCAAGGCGCTGGACTTCGACCCGCAATGCGTCATGGCATATTGGGGTGTCGCCTATGGGCTGGGCTGCAATTACAACAAGCAATGGGAAGCCTTTAGTCCCGAAGCGCTTGCCCGGGCATTGCGCCAGGGGCGCGCGGCGATACTGCAAGGCTGCAAGCATTTGTCCCGCGCGGCAGCTGTCGAAGCCGCGCTGCTTATTGCGCTTGAAAAACGCTTTCAGCGCGCGGACGAAAGCGATGTGGCGGTTCTGGAAAGCTGGAACGACGAATTCGCCGGCGCGATGCGGGCTGTATACCGCGCCTTCCCAGATGATTGGGATGTGGCGGCGCTGTTTGCCGATGCGCTGATTAATCGCACACCCTGGCAATTATGGGATTTGCAAACTGGCGAAGCAGCCGAAGACGCCGATACGCTGGAAGCAATCGCGGCTGTCGAAAGCGCCTTGGACCAAGTTGAAGCGACCGCGGCCGACCCGCATCCGGGCTTGCTGCATCTGTATATCCACCTGCTGGAAATGTCCCCCCAGCCAGAGCGGGCGCTGCGCGCCGCCGATCAACTGCGCGAGTTGACGCCAGACGCGGGCCATCTGCTGCACATGCCGTCGCATATTGATGTGCTCTGCGGACAATACCACGACGCTGTCGTCGCCAATCGCCGCGCCATCGCTGTCGATAATGTCTTTGCGGCGCGCGACGGCGTCCTCACAAATTACACCTTTTACCGCGCGCACAACATCCACTTCAAGGTCTACGCAGCCATGCTGCTGGGGCAGTTCAAGACGGCGCTGGCGGCGGCTGATGAAATCGCGGAATTGGCGCATGAGGACCTGCTGAGAATCGCCGACCCGCCCATGGCTGATCACCTCGAAGGCATCGTGTCGATGCGGCTGCACGTCTTGGTGCGCTTTGGCAAGTGGCGGAAGATTCTGGCGGAACAGCCACCGCTTGATGAGACGCTCTATTGCAATTCGCTGGCGATGTATCATTATGCCCGCGCCATCGCCTTGGCGACGCTGCATGAACATGAAGCCGCCATCGCCGAAGTCGCCGCCTTTAAGCGGGCGCAAGCCAAGGTGCCGGATACGCGCTACATCTTCAACAACAGCTGCATTGATGTCTTAGCAGTCGCCGCCGCTATGATGCAAGGAGAAGTGGCTTATCATCGCGGCGACTACGCGCGCGCCTTCGGGTGGCTGCGGCAAGCCGTCTGCTTGGATGATAACCTTGAATTTGCAGAGCCTTGGGGCTGGGCGATGCCAACGCGCCACGCGCTGGGCGCGCTGCTCTTGCAGCAGGGCCAGGTCGAAGAAGCGCTGGCTGTTTATCGCGCGGATTTAGGCTTCGACCGCTCCCTGTGCCGGGCAATGCAGCGCCGCAACAATGTCTGGAGCTTACGCGGCTATGTAACATGCCTGGAAGGCCTGGGCAGGAGCGCCGAAGCCGACCTGGCGCGGCCGCAGCTTGAACTGGCACTGGCGCGCGCCGATGTCGAGATTACGGCATCTTGTTTTTGCGCGGTTGGAAACAGTGGAAACAGCGGAGAAGGCAGTGCCTGCTGTGATGAGCGTGATGAGCATTAGACAGAGCGCCGCAGCGCTTTTCTCGGGTAATCCATAATATCGATGGCTTAGCATTGCTTGATTGGGTTTAATTCCGCGAGCTCTGAAGTTAAATCATGCTCATGCGATTGCCCTGGCTGGAATCGCCAGAATCAGTTGACAGACCAGCAGTTCATGTGTAAGCTAGCTCAATAAATGTAAAATCTACCTTTATGATACCAAGTATCAATAATGGGCGGTTCAAATGGCAGATCAACGCTATGTCTTGGGCAATATGGACTGCGCGAATTGCGCAAGCGAAGTGCAATCCGCCGTCGAGCGCCTGCCCGGCGTGGAATCGGCTGTAGTCGACTTCGCCAGCAGCGAGTTGCAAGTTAGCGGCGACGTCGCCTTCGATATGCTCAAAGCGCGCGTCGAAGCCTTGGGCAAGACGATTGAATCTCCCCAGCTAATAAAATCCTATCTTATCGGCAACATGGATTGCGCTGGCTGCGCCAGCGAGCTGGAAGCGGCAATCGGCAAACTGGACCGCGTCCACTTCGCCGAGGTCGACTTCCTCAGCAGCAAATTACAGTTAATTGGCGATATCGATTTTGATAGACTTAGTGAACGGGTCGAGGCGCTGGGCAAGACCATTGCCATCGCCGCGCCCGTCCCGCCACAAGCCATACGGACGGCGCGGCGCGCGGGTCTTTTCGGTTTCTGGGACTTCTTGCTGGAGCGCCCCGCCAGCCGCATGGCGGTTTATGGCGGCGCGCTGCTCTTGCTGGCAATCGCGCTAGATTTGTCGGCGCTAGCCCCTCCCTATCTCAGCAACCTGGCTTATATTTTGGCGATGGCGGTGGCAATCAAGCCCATCGCCATCAGCGGCATCAACTCCTTTCGCATCAGCCGCGAGTTCAACATCAATCTGCTGATGACGGTCGCGGCGCTGGGCGCATTGCTCTTGGGCGAATTCCTAGAAGCGGCGACGGTCATCTTCCTTTTCGCCATCGGGGAAGCGCTCGAAGGCTATACGGCGGACCGCGCCCGCGACAGCTTGCGCGGGCTGCTGGCGCTCAAACCGCCGACGGCAAACCGGATCCGGGGCGAGCGGACTGAAGTGGTCGCGGTGGAAGCGCTGCGCATCGCGGATCGGATTCGTGTCTTGCCTGGCGAGCGCATTCCGATGGACGGGACTGTTTTGGCGGGCAACAGCGCGGTGGACCAGGCGCATATCACCGGCGAGAGCCTGCCGGTGGAACGGTCGCCGGGCGATGAAGTTTTCGCCGGCTCGATCAATGGCACTGCGACGCTCGACTTGCGCGTAGATCAACTCGCCCAGAACAATACGCTCAGTCGCATCATTGAATTGCTGCAAAAGACACAATCGCGGCGCGCGCCCAGCCAGCGCATGATTGATCGCTTCGCGCATTATTATACGCCCTTGGTGGCGGCAGGCGCGCTTGCCGTCGCGCTGATTCCGCCGCTGTTTTTCGGGCAGCCGTTCTGGGATAGCGCGGCGGGCAGCGGCTGGCTGTATCGGGCGCTGTCGATGTTGGTGATAGCATGCCCCTGCGCGCTGGTCATCAGTACGCCCGTTACAGTCATCAGCGCCATCACATCGGCGGCGCGGCGCGGCGTTCTGATAAAAGGCGGCGCGCATTTGGAAGCCTTGGCTGGCCTGCGGGCAGTCGCATTCGACAAAACCGGCACCTTGACGCGCGGCAAGTTAAATGTTGTCGCGACGCGCGCCAGCGATTGCGTTGGCGCGGCGGAATGCCAGCCATGTGACGAGTTGATTGCTCTGGCGGCTGCGGTAGAAGCGCAGAGCACGCATCCCTTTGCGCAGGCAATCCAGGCGGCGGCAAGCGCCAAGGACATCGACTATGGCGCGGCGGCGGAAGTGCAAACGCTGGCGGGCTTCGGCGTGCGCGGCTTGGTCAAGGGTCAGCGCGTGACGATCGGCAGCCACAGATTCTTTGATGACGCCTTCAAGCATACGGAGCAGTTGTGCGCGGTCGCGCGGGAATACGAGTCGACCGGCAATAGCGCCGTCATGGTGCATGATGGCGCGCGGGTGCGCGGCGTGATTGCCCTCAGCGATATTCCACGCGCGGAGAGCAAGCGCGTGGTAAGCAATCTGCGTGAAATGGGCATGGACTCGGTAATGCTAACAGGCGACAACGAAACCGTTGCCGAGTCAATCGCCGAGCGAGTTGGACTTGACCGCTTTCGGGCGGGGCTGCTGCCGCAAGACAAGGTGGCGGCTGTAGAGAACTTGCAAGCGGAATACCAACGAGTGGCGATGGTAGGCGATGGCATCAACGACAGTCCAGCGCTGGCGGCGGCCACGGTAGGCGTGGCGATGGGCGCGGCGGGCAGCGCCCAGGCAATGGAAACAGCCGATGTTGTGCTGCTGGCGGACAAGCTGGATTTGCTGCCGACGACAATCCGCCGCGCGCGTTTTGCCCGGCGGCTGATCCGCGAGAACATCGTCTTGTCAATCGGCTTGAAGGCAGTTTTCCTGATGCTGGCTTTGACAGGCAATGTAACCATGCTGGCGGCGGTTTTCGCCGATATGGGCATGTCGCTGGCGGTAACGCTGAACGGGATGCGCGCCTTGCGAGAGTGAGTTAGTCGGCGAAGTCGCGCTCGGCGACTTGATTCAACAATTCTATATCTCCTATTTGCGCAGAAATGCTTACAATCATCAGCTCGATAAGCATGGACAAGTCGCCGTTTTCCCAGGCTTGCTCCAATGAATCAATATAATGAAGGCGATCTTCCTCAAGGATAATGCTAGACGGATAGCCATTGAGCCTTAAAATCAGATTCATCAGCCCTCTAGTCGTTCGCCCATTGCCATCGGTAAATGGGTGAATCTGTACGAGCCACGTGTGCGCTGCCGCAGCGCAAAAGATGGGATAGTCCGAAATACTGGCGTTGCTGGATGTTACAGCACGAACATAATCACTAAGGTCAGTCATCATTTGTTGAACGAGGAAGGCATCAGGTGTCGCATAACTCGAACCCGTTATGGCGTTCGACGTTTTTCTGTAGCTGCCGGCATCGTTTTGAATGTCTGCCAACAATAGGTCGTGGAATTCGCGCAGAAAGTTCTGCGTCACTATGATAGATTTGTCGAGCGCAACCTCTTGGGCATAATCCAGCGCGGCTGAAAGATTGATTGCTTCTCTCTGGTCTATTGTCAGATTTTCTGAAATAGCGTCGCTATATTGGATTACTTCCTGGGTTTCCCCATAAGTAAGCTGATTGCCCTCAATTCGGTTGGAATGATAAATCTCATCTAATTTGTTGTGTTCATAGAGTTGCGCTTGAATCTACGTAGAAATCGACCGTCTTCCCAGCGGTCATTAATATCCTTGTCCAATTTGCGCAGACGGGAAATGAGCCATTCGTTATAATGAAATGCTTGTCCATAGATCGTTTTCGGTTTTTTCATGTCAAATCCCTGTCCTCACCAGCGCGGGCGCGGAGCAGAACTGTACGCGTCGTGAAAACCGCGCGATTGCTGGAGCTGCTGATATAGCTGCCCGAAGCGCTGACAAACGCTTGCATCAAGGCTGACGCGCATATCGTAGGCGTCTTCGTTGTCGCTGCGATAGTAGTTGCGCTTGCGGCCACGCCGACTGAAGCCGTATTTCCGATAGAGATTCTGCGCCACGGCATTGCTCACGCGCACCTCCAGCACCAGATATTCCGCTTGCAGCCGCAGTGCCTTGCGGAACATGCCAGCCAGCAGTATTTCGCCATAACCGCGGCCGCGCTGCTCGGGATGGGTGGCGATGGTGCTGACATGCGCTTCGCCTTCAATCTTCCACAATCCACCATAACCGATGATGAGCCTGGATTTGGCAGCTGCTGGCGATTCCTGGCGCATCCAGCCGCTGAGCCGGCGCATCCAGCCCGCGTCCTTCGGCGGCAAAGCCGGACTTGCTGGGGGATTCTGCTCCTCCAAAACAACCATGTGGCTAATTTTCGATTCCTTGATCTCGAAGACGTATGAATCTTTTGACCAAGGCGGCTCGAAGCAGAGGCGGTCTATCCGAGCGACTTCGCGGATATCGTCGGCGCGCATATAGCGCAGAATCAGGCTCATGACATAACAGTTGCTACGATATTGCCGAGAAGTGTAACGATGAACAGTGCGCGCTACAAGTCAAGTATCGCAATAATGGTTTAGAAACTGAGCTTTGCTGCGCGCATCTCGCTTGATGAGGAAAACGCGCTCGCAAGTGTGGGGAAATCAAATCATGGGCGAAAACATGGGCTCAACATGGGAACGGGAAGATGCCCGTTCCCAATTTTCGGCTATCCCATTTGAAAGATCTGTACCACATCAATCGGGGCGAATTCGACGAAGGGGCTGCTTTGCGCCATTGCGACGGCCGCGTCCATGTCCGGCGCTTCGACAATCGTGATTCCCGACAAACGCTGCGCTGTGGGACCGGGCGCGACGCTGTCCGCTGTTACGCGGGTCGGGGGACCCATGGGCATGCCCGGGTTAACAACGGCATCGCCCAAGCTGCCGATCCAATCGAACCACTTTTTTTGATGCGCCTTCGCTACGTCTGGGTCACCATCATGCTGCGGCTCGCCTATATATAAAAGTCCGAATTGCGCCAAGATATTCTCTCCTGATTATGGCTTTCGTTATGATGCGATATACTCACGCTGCTGGCGGAGTCCATTGCCAAAAACGCAGCGCCATTGTAGCGGCTGGCAGGGCGGAAGTCTATCAGCATCTGATGAAACTGCCCTAAATTATGTGAGCTTAGAGTCTTCGCGGTGCCAAAAGGATTAGTCCGGCTTCTTGGCAAGCAAGGCTTGATGAAGCGCGGCTTGATGTGTTAGTTTCATTAGACTGGCGGGGGATCATTGCTAAAGATTCTGAAACGTGCCGAGCGTATAACAGGCTGCCCGCCTACGATTCCATTTCAGGCTGCATGATGCTCACCATCCACGACTGCGAAGTCCTGCGCGAAGCTTATTCCCCCAACACGGCATTGTCTGTCGCCGAGGCAATGCGGCGCATCGGCAGCCCAAGCGCCGCGGATTTGATCGCTTTCGCCTGTCAGCAGATGAACAATCCTAATCGCAACATCCGCGTATTGATGCTGCGGCTCTTGGCGCGTCAATCGGGCGCGCGCGCGGCGCAGGGCGTACTAGCCGGATTGCGCGATACACAGCGGCGCGTCTGCGCGGTCGCGATTCAAGCCTGTCCCAATTTCCTGTACCGAGAGGACATCACGCGCGAGCTGACGGCGATAGCGACTGAGCCCAGCCGCAAGCGCAAATTGCGCCGCCGCGCGCTGAGCATGCTGGCGGGCGATGAGGGCCGCTGGCGGGGCGATCTCAGCCCGGCTGCATTTGCCACGCTAGCGCGCCTCGTGCAAGAAGACCAACTGCGCTTCGCCATTCTCTTTGGCTTGGTTCGGCTGGACCTGGCACCACGCGTAAAGAGTCTGCTGACGCAGTTTGCCGGGTCGGGCGACGACGCCGAAAGCAAGCTGGCGCTGCGGGCGCTTGCGGGCGAGCTCGTTGTGCATATCAACAAATATGCCGATGAGCCCGCGCGGCAAGCGCTTATCATGCAGCGCTGCGACATTGCATACGGCAGGATGTATTATTGGATTCCACGCGAGCCCGCGGCTATTCCCCAGTATTCCCCTGAGCAATCGCAACTGAATATATGAACCAACGCAGGGCGCGTAGGGCGCGTAGACACTGACCTACGGGAAGGGGGGGCTATACAGCTAAGATAATGCGAAATGTATTAAAATATGCAAAATTAGCATGAACCCAAGCTCGTATTAGCGATAATCACAACAAATCAGTGGCCATCCCCCCATTTCGATGGGGGGACCAAGGGGGGTTAACCAAAGGGCGCAGGACGCAAAAAATTACCGGCTAAGCAAGACATTCACCACGCCCATGTCGCCCAGCATTCGCGCTGTCTCTCGCGCTACCAGGTCGGCGTCGCGCCAATCGCGCAGCGAGCCGTCCGCTTCAATCGCCTCGACGCGGCGGAAACCCATTTCCCGCGCCTCTTGCAGCGCAGTTTGCGGGTCATGCCCGAAGGCTTTCAGCGCGCTCGGATTGTACTCCATCACCAATTTCAGCCCGGGCGAAGCGGCGATTGTCGCCCGCATGCCGCGCAGCGCGCCCAATTCCGCGCCCTCAATGTCCATCTTGACCACATCGACCCGTGCAATGCCCAGTTCGGCCAAGCAGGCGTCGAGAGTCACAGTATCGACCTGGAAACGCTGCATCTCGAAGGCATCTTGCCCGCGTGGCGCGATATCGCCCGCGCCCATGCGTTCGCGCTGCAAATGCGCCAGCGACTCGTCATAATGCAGCGAGCCGCTGGCTGACATCATCAAGTAGTCGTATAACTCGGCGCGGCCAGCCGCTTCCGCCACCGCCACTTGCAGCGGGCTTACATTGTCCAGCGCGCGCGTATTATGCCGCAGCGCTTGGTGCGTGCGCGGGTGCGGCTCGAAGGCGATGACGCGCCCGCGCGCCCCGACTTGCCGCGCAAGCAGGCGCGTGTAATAGCCGACATGCGCGCCGACATCCAGCGCAATCATGCCGGGCTGGACCAAGCGCCGCAGCAAATCAGCCGTCTCAACTTCGTGCTGGCTTGTCAGCAACTCAAGCCGAAACCAGAAGGGATCTTCGGGGATAGTTTTGAAATCGTAGCGGCGCTCCAGCGCGGGCATGAGCAGCCGCTGCATCAACTGGTGCATGGCGATATGCGCCGGGCGAAGGCGTTTGAAGGTCTTGCGATAAAGGCTGAGGCTGGAATTGAATAGGCGCATCATGACCGAGCGGGAGGGTCGGGTCTAAGTGGAAATAGCCTAGCCGAGCGGCAAGCGGCGGTCAATCCTGAATCGACACCGGCGCGGCCGCCGCCTCGATGCACTTCAGGTCGCTGTTTATCGCATCCAAGCCCTGCTGAATGCGGTCAATTGTGTCGCTGTAACCGGTCGCCGCTTCCGCCAGCGCCAGCGATTCCTGCAGCAGTGTCCAGCCAATGGTACAGTCGCCTGTGTAATAATGCGAAAGACCCAGCCGATAACGGCAGGACAAATCGTAAGTGCCGTCGTCATGGTACAGGCATTGCTGGAAGGTATCGCGCGATTCGATAAAGCGGCGCTCGCGGTAATAGAGCAGCCCAAGGTGAAAAAGCGCTTCGGCATCGCTGCTGTCGTTGGCTACCGAGTCCTCGCAGAAGCCGAGCGCGCGCGCGAATTGCCCAATCTTGCGGTAGGCCAGGCAGAGCCGCAGCATGGCGCGGGCGTTGCGCGAATCAATCGCCAGGATGCGCCCATAGAGATCAATCGCTTGCTGGTCGCTGTCGCGCGCCAGATAAAGCCCAGCCAGCTCGAAGTGTATAGGCAGGTAGCTGGGCCGCAATTCTATCGCGCGTTCGAGATAATCCGCCGCTTCGTCATAAGCGCCGACGGATTGCAGGGCGTAGGCATAGGCGCGGACAAGCTCGGCATCATCGGGATTGATTGACAAGCCGCGTTCGCCCGCTTCCAAGCCGTCGGACCAGCGCTGCGTATCAATGTAGGCGCGGCTCAGCGTCGCGTAAAAGGCTGTGAAGCCGGGGTTCAAATCCAGCCCAGAAAGCGCGGTTGGTATCGCGACGGCCGGCTGACCCTGCGCCACAAGCGCGGCTGATTTCAGCGCGAAGCCATGGGCGTCCTTGGCGTCAAGATTGATGATGCGCTCCGCGACAGTCAGCGCTGCTTCGGTTTGTTCCAATTCAATCAGCGTTTTGCCATATTCATAGAGGTAGGCGATGCTCTGCGGGCGCGCCGCGACGGCGGTAGCCATGATGTCCGCGGCTGCGGCGAAATCCCCTACCTGCGCTTGCTGCGCGGCGCGCATCGCCAGCTCGCTGGGCAATGGCGTCGGCGTCGGCGCTTCGCCAAAAAGCGATTCGACGGCAAGCTCGACCGTTGCCCGCTGCGAAACGACGCCCAAGCCCAGCAGCAGCCCGAGCAGGACAGCGAACAATCTATTGCGGGTGCGATGGCGCTTCGGTTCACGAAAAAACGGTTGCGAATAATCGCGCCGGATTCTCATCGCCTAGATGCCTCCGATAGGCGTTGGCGGGATGGCTGTCGGGGGAATCGCCGTCGGCAGCGTTACATTCTCATAGCCGGCGCAGTTCACACGGATGTTGGAAAGCCCGATGTTGATCGTATCGATTATCTGATCGGCGACAGCGTATTGCAGCGCTTCTTGCAGCACCTGCCAGGCATCGTCGCATTGGGCGAGGAAATAATGCGCCCAACCGCGCAGGTAAAAGCACTCGACTTCGCTTGAGCCGAATTCGACGCAGTTTTCGAAGGATTGGATCGCGCCTTCATAATTGCGGCGGCTGTATTGCGTCTGGCCCAGCATGCGCCAAGCGGTGGCGTATTGGTTGTTGATTGCCAGCGCCTCTTCGCAGTAGAGGCTGCCCTGCTGGAATTCGCCCACCGCCGCGAAGGTTTCGCACAGCCGCAAGTAGGCTTTGGCGTTGGTCGGCTCTAGCTCGAGCACGCGGCGGTAAATGCCCACAGCCATTTCCGGCACGTCGATGGCGCGGTATTGGGCAGCCAATTCAAAGTAGGGGCCTGGCAAATTGGGATTGATTGCCACCGCTTCTTCCAGCGTTGCAATCGCCTGGGTGTTCCTGCCCGTGAAAATCAATGGGATAGAGTAGGCACGGTGGGCGAAGGAATCCAGCGGGTCAAGCTGGATGGCGTAGTTGCCGCGGCTCAAGCCTTCGTCATAGCGGCCGATATTGGTATAGGCGATGGCGAGGGCGGCGTGCAAGGGCGCGAAATTCGGGTCGATATCCAAGCCCGAAACCGCAACCGGAATCGCGTTGCCGGGGTCGCTCCACATCAACGCGCGCGCTTTGAGGGCATATCCGCGAACGTCATTCGGCGCGGCTGCGATGGCTTGGTCGCCAATTGGCGCAGCCAGATCATACTCGTCCAACTCGATGAGGATGCGGCCGTATTCATAGAGATAATCGACGTCGGCGGGCCGCTGCCCCAGGGCAAGTTCAAAGGCTTGCAGCGCGGCGCGGATTTCCCCCTGATTGTACAGTTCGATGCCTGTTTGCGCGTGCTGGCTGGCGAAGGGCGTAGCGGTCGGCGCGACGCCCAGCAGGTCAAGCGCCGCGTACTGCATGCGATCATAATTGGTCAAGGTTACAAGTATCAAGCCGAGGCTGCTGCCCAGCGTCAGCAGGACCAGCAACAAAAGCGGGATGCCGCTCAAACCGCGCCGGCGGCTGCTGAAGAAGGGTTTGCTATGATCGCGCTTAATCCTGCGATTGGGTCTCATCGCGCCCTGCCGCCCACACCGTCACTGTACTCTATTTCATTATACGGGAATCAAGCTCAAGTGGCGCGGGTACAGCGCAATTGAGCTGCAATTCGGATAATTGGCATATCACATATCACAGGGTTCAAAAGCGAAAATGACCACAAAGACGCAAAAGACACACAGATAATAGCGGAAAACAGCGGAAAACGCGCGGCTCTAGCTGTATAATGGCGCGTCAAGCCAAGCGACGAAGAAACAATGAGGAATCAATCATGAGCGATAACATCGCCTGGGCGCAGCGCGTCGCCGCCATCGCCAATACGGGCTTGTATTACGCCAAGGACAACTTCGATCGCGACCGCTTCCAGCAGCTGCTTGATATCGCCGCCGAAATGCTGGCAAGCGCAAGCGGTGCCGCGCCAGCCCGCGTCCGCGACCTGTTGGACCTTGACGATGGCTATATCACGCCCAAGGTCGATGTGCGCGGCGCGGTATTCCAAGATGGGAAAGTGCTGCTGGTGCGGGAAGCGGGCGACGGCTTATGGTCATTGCCCGGCGGCTGGGCTGATGTTGGCGATAGCCCCGCGGACGCTGTCGAGCGCGAAATCCGCGAGGAAAGCGGCTACATCGCGCGCGCTGTCAAGCTCATGGCGGTCGATGACCGCAACCGGCGCAATCGCAAATCTGGCTTTGCTGTCTACAAGCTCTTCTTCCGCTGCGATCTGCTCGGTGGCGAGGCGGCGACCAGCGCCGAGAGCCTCGCTGTGGACTGGTTCGCGCCGGATGAGCTGCCGCCACTTTCGCAGGGGCGCGTAACCGCGGCGCAGATGGCGCGCTGGTTCCGGCACTGGCATCAGCCCAATTTGCCAACCGAATTTGACTAGCTGTATAGCCAAGCACCGATTTTGAAGCAGCCGCCGAGAAAGGCTTGCGGCGATGGTCAGTCAATTCATATTGCCGGCTTTCAGCTTTGGCATGAGCGCCGCGGTTATCCCCGGTCCGCTGCTGGCATACATCGTCAACACGACGCTGACACAAGGCTGGCGCAAGGCAATATTGGTCCTGCTAGCGCCATTACTCACCGATGCTCCAATCATCATTTTGATGACCTTCTTGCTGGGCCAGATGCCCGCTGCAGCCTTAAGGTTGATTCAGGTTGGCGGCGGCGGGCTCTTGCTGGCGATTGCTTGGGGCGCGTGGCAGCAGCTTCAATCGGGCGCGGCGATAAACCTGGCGGCGGCGGACGCGCCCCCACCGGCGCATAGCGGAAGACGCGTGCTGCTGACTGGCATCGTCATGAATTTCCTAAGCCCGGGACCTTATCTCTTCTGGGCGAGCGTCAATGGTCCTTTGCTGCTCCAGGCGCTGGCGGTTTCTATTTGGCATGCGCTGGCTTTCTTGTTTGTGTTCTACGCGACTTTCTTAGGCGGCTTATGCGCGTGGGTGCTGCTATTTCACCATGTCGGCCGGGTCCGAGATTCTTCCCTGCGGATGGTGATTCTGGCGTCGATGCTGCTCTTGCTCTGGTTCGGCATTGGCTTAGTCGCGGATGGGCTTGGTTTGGCAGCTTATCATCTGCTGGTTTTCGGCGCTGTTCTGCTAGCTTTGTGCACGCGCGCGGCTTGGCGTCGGCGCGGCCTCCGAACTTGAGCTAGACCAGACCGGGCGATTGCCCTGACCTGATTGCCTAGCCGCTTGTCAAGACCCCGCCACGCGGGTATGCTAGAATCCGCATGCGATGATAGAAAAGATTCGAGTAACGGAATGGCCGACGGCAGTTTCTTCATTGTAATCGAAGGCATGGACGGCGCTGGCAAGACCGCCAATGCCTGGAAATTGTTTGATATCCTCTTTCAATCCCACAGCGGCGATGTACTGCTGACCTGCGAGCCGGACGAGTACAGCCTGCTGGGAAGCGAATTGCGCAAGGCGCTGGCGCGGCAAATCACGCTAAGCCCGGTTACGCTGGCGCAGGCATTTGCGGTCAACCGCATGTCCCATTTAGAAAAGACCATTGAGCCATTTCTAAATTTCGAACGGCGCATCGTCATCTGCGACCGCTACCTGCTGTCGTCATTGGTTTATCAAGCGACGGGGGCTATCAGCATGGCGGATGTGCTCGCCTTAAACCGCTGGGCGCGTTCGCCCGACTTGACGATTTTCCTGCGCATTTCGCCGATAGAAGCCGCCACGCGCTTGCGGCGGCGCATGACCGAACCCGACCTCTTCGAGAATAATTTCTCGCGGCGCTACGAGAAATATGACGCGGGCGTCGCGCTGCTGCGCGCAAAAGGCGAAGTCATCGTCGAAGTGGATGCCAATCCAGCTCCCGCGCAAGTCTTTGCCGCTGTGCTGGCAGCGCTGAAAGACCAGGCACCCGATTGGCTGCGCATTCAGCCGCCGCTGCTCGCAGATTGGCTCCGCAGCGAAGGCGCGCAAAAAACCCGCTGAAATCCAGAAATTGCGAAATACATCTTTTCCGCGCTTGACAATAGAATAAATGTTCTATAATATGGAGGCATGGCTAGAAAAACTGTCTTCCAAACCTTGAATAAGCTCTCCCAGATGGGCGATGTTACCTTGCACGAGCCGGCTGGCGACAGCCCGCAAGCGGAGCGCAAGCGCCGCACGCGCAAGCAGGAGTACAACCTCAACGATTGCGTCGCCCAGCTCAGCACGCCGCGCGGTCCCAAAACCGTGATGAAGTCGATGATGACGACGGCTTGCGAGCGCAATTGCCATTACTGCGTCTTCCGCGCCGGGCGCGCCAAGACCAAGCGCATGACCTTCTCCCCCGACGAGATGGCCACCGCATTCGACGCCTTGCAAGGTGCCGGAAAGGTCGATGGGCTTTTTCTGTCTTCCGGCATCATCAAGGGCTCGGTAACGACGCAAGACAAGATCATCGAAACAGCCGACATCGTGCGCAACAAGCAGCGCTACGGCGGTTACATTCACCTCAAAATTATGCCCGGCATCGAATACGACCAGCTTTACCGCTCCATGCAATTGGCGGACCGCGTCTCGGTGAACTTGGAAGCGCCGACCAGCGCGCGCTTGGCTGACTTGGCACCCAAGAAAATCTTCATCGAGGAATTGCTGCGCATGCTGCAATGGGCGCAGCAGATCCGCGCCGACAATCCGCAGGAAAAGCTGGCGAGCAGCGTCACCCAATTTGTGGTCGGCGCGGTCGGCGATACCGACTTGGAATTGCTTGCCATGACGGACAAGCTCTATGAACAAGCGAAATTGGCGCGCGTCTATTATTCCGCCTTCGGTCCCGTCCCCGGCACACCTTTCGAAAACCTGCCCGCGGTCGCAGCCATCCGCGAGTTCCGCCTGTATCAATCCAGCTTTCTGCTGCGCGATTATCAATGGGATGTCGAAGAGCTGCCCTTCCTGCGCGATGGCAACCTGAGGACGGATGTCGACCCCAAGCTAGCCTGGGCGGAAGAAAACCTGGTGCATCAGCCGATAGAACTCATGCGTGCCGAGCGCGAGCAGCTCATGCGCGTACCGGGCATTGGACGGATCGGCGCGGACTCGATCATCCGCTCGCGGCGGCGCGGGCGAATCAGCGAGCTAATCCATCTGCGCAAGATTGGCATCCGCAGCCCCGACAAACTGGCGCGGTTTGTCTTGCTCGATGGCAAGCAGCCAGTCCAGCAGCTCAAGCTGTTCTAGCGCGCCAGCAGCCAAACCGCATTTTCGCCAGAACTCGCTGTCCTCGGTGCAAAATTATTACCCTGCGCATCTAGCAGGGCAATCGCTTCAATTTTTATTCACCACGTAGACACCGAGAGTCGCCCACGATTTTGCACCCAATTTCATGGGCGAGCCACGGGCCTCTGTTGAAATACTCGATTTCCCCCACCCCAAACCCGTTCGCCATCTCTATGGCGAGGAGGGGCAGGGGTCACGTAGACATAGACCTACGGGATGGGGGTGTTTTTCAACAACGTCCACGGGCTCGCCCCTACAATTCATCAGTTTGATGTTAAATTCGACAGTAATGGATTTTGAAGCGATTGCCCTGGCGCATCTGGCGTGATTATTGCGAAGTGAATAACTGTTGGCTAAAATGAGCCTGTCGCCAAGCCTAGGGACGCTTAGGCATGTTTTCCAACAAGTATCAGGAGAAAATTTGATGAATCAACTAATCAGAATTGTAATGGTTCTTGCTGTACTGGGCGCGTTGACCTTCACGACCGGCGCGCAAGACAGCTACGCCGAAGGCACCGAAATCAGCTTGCTGCAGTGGAGCCATTTTGTGCCGCGCTACGACGAATGGTTCGACACCTATGCCGCGGAATGGGGCGAAGCCAATGGCGTCGGCGTGACAGTCGATCACGTCAACTTCACCGAATTGTTTTCGACACTTGCCGCCGAGATTGACGCCGGCGACGGCCACACCATCGTTGAGGTGCTGTTTTCGCCCGCCAGTTACATTGACGGCTTGCACGACCTTGGCGAGCTCAACGCCACCGCCGCCGAAATGTTCGGCGAGCGCGCCAGCACTTGTCAAGCCGCCTCTTACCTGCCCGTTGTGGATACCTATTACGCCTATACGCATGGCTACGTGCCCGACCCGGGTGATTATGACATTGCGCTTTGGAGCGACGCCGGCTACCCCGACGGTCCAAAGACATACGACGACTTGCTTGAAGGCGGACGTGCTATCTATGAAGCCACCGGCATACCCGTCGGCATCGGCATGAGCCCCGAGCTGGACAGCCGCATGGCAAACCGCGCCGCTATCTGGAGCTTTGGCGGCAGCGTACAAGACGAAAACGAAAATGTCGTGCTAAACAGCGAAGAGACCATCGCCGCCGTCAAGTACCTGGCGCAATTGCAGAACGAAGCCATGACCGACGAAGTCTTCGGCTGGACAGCCGCCAGCAACAACCAGGCGCTGATTGCGGGCGAAGTCAGCTACATCCTCAACTCTAACTCGGCTTATCGCAGCTTGCAGAAAATTGATGAAGCGGCCGCCGCCAATATCGGTTTCTCGCCCGCGCTCGCGGGGCCTGCTGGCGCTTACGCTTCCTCGCATGTTTGGCAAATCTATGTCATTCCCAAATATGTGGAAGGCGACGAGTTGGAAGCCGCCAAGCAATTTATCCTCGACCACAGCACAAATTACAGCGATGTAACCTACAACAGCGAGCTCTACAACTTCCCCTGCCACGCCAGCACCGTGCCCGAGCTTGACGGCTGGCTGGAAGCGGACCCCTGGGGCTCGCAGCCGCCGAACAAATTCGAGGTCTTGAAGACGGTCAACGATTGGTCGGTGCATCTCGGCTTCCCGGGCGTTACCAACCCCGCCATCAGCCAGGTATTCGCGGAAAGCATCATTCCCAATATGGTGGCGCAGGTCGCGCTGGGCGAAATGGAAGCGGAAGAAGCTGTCGCGCAAGCCCATGAGCGCGTTGAAGAAATCTTTGCCGATTGGCGCGCCAGAGGCATGGTCGGCGGCGGCGAATAAGCCGCTTGCCATCCGCTGCATTTAGCTCGATACCTTCCGAGGAACTAGGGGCGGCGCGGCGAGCCGCCCCTTATTTGGAAGCGTATCCATTTCGCTTGAAAAAAAGAAATCCGGTCACCTCGCAACCGGCCTGGGCGGCACGATGTGTCGCCCACGAGAATAGCGCGGATGTCGTGGGCGATTGAACCGCAGTGTCGAAGGTCAGTGTCTACGCGACCTACGCGCGGCACAGAAGTAGAACCAAGAAAGTAATGAAAATACGTGAATCGCCGCTTTTCTAACCCATCCCCAGCCCTTCCCCGAATCATCAGGGAAGGGTGGCTCGACAATGAAGTTGGAATGTTTCGCAAATTTTGCATCATTAACTTGGTTCTACTGAATCGCCGAGGGCGCGTGGACACAGCCCGGCAATCGCAATCGTCCCTACATTGCCTCCTATTTTGGCAGAATAGTATGCAGGTCTCGGTGTTATCGGTGGTTATAATCATACTGGCGCGATTGCTCTGATGAACTTGGTAGAAATACTGGACATAAAAAAATATTTCGGCAGCGTACACGCTGTCGACGGCATTGACTTGGCAATCGAAAATGGCGAGTTCCTGGTCATTTTAGGTCCTTCGGGCTGTGGCAAAACCACGCTCATGCGCATGATAGCCGGGCTGGAAAAACCGACGGCTGGGCAAATCTTCATCGGCGGCGAAGACGTTACCGCGCTGCCGCCGCGCAAGCGCGGCGTTTCTATGGTCTTCCAAAGTTACGCGCTCTACCCGCACATGAACGTCTTTAACAACATCGCTTTCCCGCTGAAGGCGCAAAGGCGCGAGAAAAAGTACGACAAGCGCGCCATCCGCGACAAGGTCGAGAATACGGCGCGCGTGCTAGAGATTGATATGCTGCTCGATCGCAAGCCGCGGCAGCTTTCGGGCGGCCAGCGCCAGCGCGTCGCCATCGCGCGCGCCATGGTCACGCAGCCGGCGGTGCTGCTGCTGGACGAGCCGCTCTCCAACCTTGACGCCAAGCTGCGCGCCAACGCCCGCGACGAACTCAAAGAGTTTCAGCGCTCATCGGACATCACCGCCGTCTTTGTTACCCACGATCAAATTGAGGCGATGGGGCTGGGCGACCGCATCGTGGTCATGTCGCAAGGCAAAATCCAACAAGTTGGCACGCCGCAGCGCATTTATGACGACCCCGCCAACGAGTTCGTCGCGACCTTTCTCGGTTCGCCCAGCATGAACATCCTGCGCGGCGATGGCTTCAAGTATGGTTTCCGACCCGAAAACTTCTTGCCCAAGACCTTAGCCGACAACCAGGAAAACGCGCGTATTTTTCACTATTATGTCAAGCGGGTCGAATATCTCGGTTCCGATCGGCTGCTCTATGGCTATGTCCAGGGGCATGACAAGGAATTGACGCTAGCAAAGGTGCCATCCAACGTGCGCGTGTCGCTGGCTGTCGACAGCGACTATGAATTCGCCGTGCCCAACAGCGACATCAAGTTCTTCGATAATACGTCGGGCATACGCATCGCAGCGCAAAATCTGCAGGGACCCGTCAGATGACGAACGCCAGCGCCGTTCTCAATCCGCGCCGCTACCTCCCGCGCCGCTACCTCATGGATGACCGTCGCTTCGTCGGCATTTTGTTCTTGGCACCGGCGCTGCTGTATATCATGCTGCTCGTCGGCTTGCCATTTTTGCTGGCAATCGCATTTGGCTTTTCCGATGTAACTGTTGGCAACACCGAGCTCAACTTCATCGGTTTCGACAATTTTGTCGCGGTCTGGGAGAACGATATATTTCGCCAGGTCTTCAGCAATACCATCATGTTCACCCTGGTGTCCCAAGTCTTCATTTTGATCTTCGCCAACATCCTGGCGATCATCTTCACGCAAGAATTCACCGGCAAATGGTTCGCGCGCTTTATCTTCATTTTGCCCTGGGCGACGCCGGTGTCGCTGGCGGCGATTGGCTGGCTCTGGATGTTCGATACCAAGTACAGCCCCATTGATTATTTGCTATTGCAGACCGGCTTCCTCGGTCCGAATGGCGCGCTGTCCAACAACCGCAATTTATTCTGGCTGGCGAACCCGCTGCTTGCTCAAATCAGCGTGATATTTGTGCAAGTCTGGCGCATGACGCCCTTGGCGACAGTCATCCTGATGGCGGGCTTGTCGTCCATACCAACCGATATACTTGACCAAGCCGAGGTTGATGGCTCGCGCTTTATGCGCACCTTGCTGCAAATCAAGCTGCCCTTGATTCTGCCCATCATGGTCATCGCGCTGCTCTTTAGCATGATTACCATGTTTGGCGACATGACCGTGGTCTATGTGCTGACGCGCGGCGGTCCCGTCGACTACACGCGCATCATCGGCTTGTATTCCTTCCAAATTGGCATTGAAGGCGGCAACTTGGCGCAGGGCGCGGCGATGGCGCTCTTCGCTTTTCCGCTGCTGCTGGCTTTGGCGCTGCTCATGCTGCGCGTTGCCAGCCGCGCCGAGGTGCGCTGATGGCTGTGCTCATTTGGATACTCCAGAATTTTTGGTCCTTGCTGGTGTTGTCATTCGCGGCATTGGTTGGGCTGCGCATTGCTTACCGCTTCCGCAAATATGGCGCGACGCGCGCCGAACTAACGCGCATTCTGCGGCGCGCGCCCTTTTATCTGGTCGTGCTGATATTTTGTTTCTTCGCCGCGGCACCATTCCTTATCATGTTCCTGCACAGCTTCAAGGTCGATGGCGATCTCTATCGCCGGCCCCAGCCCTTCATCTTTCGCCAAGACCCCACCTTGGAGCATTTGGAATCGCTCTTTACCAACACCGCATACCTCGATTTCATCCGCAACTCCGTATTAGTCGGCGTCGCGGTAGTCATCATCACGCTGATTCTGTCCTTGCCAGCCGCCTACGCGCTGGCGCGCTTAACCGGGCGCTGGGGCGAGCGCGCCGGCATCTTGATGTTCCTCGTTTATCTGGTGCCGCCTACCTTGCTCTTTATCCCCATGTTCCGTATCGTTGTCATGCTGGGTTTGAAAGACTCGCCGCTGGCGCTAATCGCGGTTTACCCTTCTTTCACCGTGCCCTTCAGCATGTGGCTGCTGCAAGGCTTCTTCAAGGCGGTACCGCCGGAGTTGGAAGAAGCGGCGCTGGTTGATGGCTATAACCGCGTCGAAGCCTTTTTGCGCGTCGTGCTGCCCTTGTCCTTGCCGGGCATCATCTCCACCGTCGTCTTCACCTTCACGCTGACCTTGCACGAATTCATCTACGCTTTGGTCTTCATCACCAATACCTCGCGGCGCACGCTCAGCGTCGGCGTGCCAACCGAACTGATATTAGGCGATGTATATTTTTGGCAGCCCTTGCTTGCCGCCGCCCTAATCATCGCTATACCAGTTGGGTTCGCCTATAATCTCTTCCTCGACAGCCTGGTTCAGGGCTTCACGATGGGCGCTGTCAAAGGCTGATTCCAGCAAGCATTCTGTCCAAATTTTCACAAGAGAGAGCATCATGCCAAGGATTACCGTAAAGCTCGAGCAAGTCGATGGCGCGACAACCGCCGCGCGCATCCGACAGCACGCCATTGATATTGACCGCCCGCAAGCCAAAGGCGGCAATGATAAAGGCGCAATGGGCGGCGAATTGCTGCTTGCCTCGCTAGGCGGATGTTTCAACAGCAATCTGCTGGCGGCCATCCGCGCCCGCGACCTCGAGATTGATGACATCGCGATTGAAGTCAGCGGCGATCTTGCCGAAGCGCCGGCGCGCTTCTCTGCCATCAACATGCTTGTCAAGTCCGATTGCGCCGACCGCGCAACCTTCGAGAAATTGGTCAAGATGTCGGAACGCGCTTGCATCGTCGCCAATACGCTAAAAGCATCGGTGGACCTTTCGGTCACGGTCGGCTAAGTCTGGCTGCAGCCATGCCTGCTTCCGAATACGTCAAGCAAATCCGCGCCAAGATTGGCAGCGATTTGCTCTTGCTGCCGGGCGTGACGGCTGTCGTCATCAACCGCCGCGCCGAGGTGCTGCTGCAATTGCGCCGCGATAGCAAAACTTGGGCGCCACCCAGCGGCGGCTTGGAACCGGGCGAGAATCTAGCGCAATGCGCCATCCGTGAAGTGCTTGAAGAAACGGGCATTGAGGTGATTCCCCAGTCGGTTATCGCGGTGCTATCTGGGGACGATTACGCCATAACCTATGCCAACGGTGACCAAATCGCCGTTGTTTCCTGCGTATTTCGCTGTCATCCGGTTGATGAAAAAGCGCCGCGCGTCAACGACGACGAGTCGCTAGCGATGCGCTATTTCCCGGTCGATGACTTGCCGAAGAACATGCTGCCGCGCCATCGCTGGATCATCGCCAAAGCCCGCGAGAACAATCGTGATGCTTTTTTCAATCAGCCTGCTTGATAGACTGCGCTGAAGCACAAAAGTCAATCCAGCGAAGTACTGAAATTCACCACAGACGCTCGGCGGCTGCGCCTAAATTTCAGTAAGAAAAAAATAGAAATGAAAAATTGCGCGCTTCACATCACTGCCGAGCGCTCGACTTCGCCATAGTCGGCGACCAGCGCCGCCCAAGCCGCGCCGATGCGTCGGAAGCCCTCGCTGATAACATCCGGCTTGTGAATCCCGTAATTCAAGCGCATGGCGTGGCTGCCGCCGGCACCGGTATAAAACATGCTGCCGATGGCGAAGGCGACATCGCGCTGGATGGCGCTGATGAAGGTCTCGGCGGCGCTGGGACCATCGGGCGGCAGCTCCACCCACAGGTACAAGCCGCCTTGTGGCGAATACCAACTGCTGCCGGGCGGCAGGTGGCGCTCGGCCGACCACAGCGCCGCGTCGCGGCGGCGGCGCAGCGCTCGGCGGTTGCGCTCCAACTGATTGGCGAGGACCCCGCGTTCCAGCAGCAGATGAATAACGCGCTGGTTCAAGCCGGATGTCGAGATATCCGCAGCCTGCTTCACACGCACAAGCCGCTCGTAATATGGTCCGGCCGCGATTACATAGCCGATGCGCATGCCCGGCAGCAGCATCTTGGTAAAGGCGTTGGCGTGGATGACGACGCCGCTTTTGTCCAAGGCTTTTAAGGGCGGCAGGGCTTCGCCATCAAAGCGGAATTCGCGATAGACATCATCTTCCAAGATAGGAATGCTGTGTTGCTCGGCGAGTCTGATGAGTTGACGGCGGCGGTACATGGGCATCAGGTGCCCGGTGGGGTTTTGGTAGCTGGGCATGACGTAAATCAGGCGCGGACGATAGCTTTCCAGCGCCTCTGATAAAGCGTCGATGCGGATGCCATGGTCGTCGATGGGGATGCCGCGGATGCGCGCATGGCGCGCCGCGGCAATATCCATGATGCCGAGGTAGGTGGGGCTGGCGGTGACCAGCGTTTCGCCGTCGCGCATCAAAGATTGCAGGACGAGGTCAATGGCTTGCTGCGCGCCGCCCGTTATCAGCACATCGTCGTGACGGCACTCGATGCCGATGGCGCGCACGTAATCGCGCACGGCGACCCGCAGCGGCAGGTAGCCCGCTGGCACTTCGTATGTCAGGGCGTCGGCACCATCGCGCTCGATAACGTGGTTGATGGCGTCGCGCAAGTGGCGGACCGGGAAGAATTCCTTGGGCGGCATGCCATGGCCGAAGTTGATGATGCCGGGCTTGCGAGCGAGGCGCATCATCTCGCGGATAGAGCTGGCGCGGCGTATGGTCATTTGACGGGGACCCGATTCCACCTTGGCTGAGAGGGGCGATTCGTGGTCGCGGGCGACAAAAGTGCCGCGCCCGGCTTGGGCGCAGAGCAAGCCAGCCGCGCGCAATTCGGCATAGGCTTTGACGACGCTGATGCGGCTGAGGTCTAGTTGCCGCGCTAGCCCGCGGCTGGCCGGCAAGCGCGCCCCCGCTGGCAAAAGCCCGCTGTCGATATGGGCGCGAATCTGTCGAATAAGCTGCCGGTAAATCGGCTCTGCGCTTTCGCGGTCGAGCCGCAGGCTGCTGGCTAATTCTCGCAAGCGCTGGCTCCGTTCTCATCTCTTACTCCAGATGATAGCGCATGGCGCATACCAATTACATAACCATCTAAATCCATTTGGCATATCCATTTTATTTCGCGGCAAGGAATTGACAAATTGCAGGCGAATTTTCGCAGCAATTGCCCTTATAATGTGAAATTATATGAGCGCTTAATGATTTGTTTATCAATTTGCCGAATGATTATTATAGGCATTGGCTCGCGCAGGGTTGCTGTTCGCCTCGGCGCGCAAGGCGCTCATGGCGCTCATGGCGCTCAATTGATGCTTTGTAACGAATTACTTTATTTTGAGCAGCGAAAAATACATAATCAGATAGAGATCGATAAGGAGAAAAAAAATGAGCATCAATATCAGACTTTTGCGAACGCGCCCGCATTACTGGCTGGCGATCATTTTGTTCTTGGCTGCGGTCGGCGTACAAGCGCAGCCCGCGCCTGAAGCCAATGCAAAACCATTTTGCGAAGATGGCATCAAAATAAGCTGGAATCGTTCAGCAGACGCGGATGAATACGTGGTATTGCGAGTAACAGGGGATGGTGAACTCCAGACCGTCTGCTCCACAACGGACAATGAATGCAAGCTCAAGGGACTAAAAGAAGATAGTTCCTATTCGTTTTATGTGGATGCGGTAGTAGACGGGCAAACCATACTGAGCAAGGAGCCCATCAGCGCCAAAACCTACGGCGAGGACGATTGCGAGGATGATGATACCCCACGCAGTACCCCTACGCCCAAACCGTCGGTGGATACCTGCTCTTACCTGCCAGCGGACATCATCGTCAGGAACTTCGGCATCTATTCCACCCAATGCAAACAAGTCGGCGCTGCGGGCGTGGGCAACGCCGAGTTGATCGCCCAGGGTGTCCTCGACGCTGTTGATATCTGGAACATTGTCGATGCCGGTATTCTGGTCTGCTTCCGCAATCAGGGGGCGCTGAAGTTTCTTGATGCCTCTACCTCGCCGCGCGCGCTATCGGATTTGGCGACGCAATCGGTCGACGGCATGACTTGCGCGACCATTGACCGCGCGGGCACGGTGGTCTTGATGCAAGGCAGCAGCATGACAAGTCCCGTCATTGAACCGCCGCCGCAGGCCGCGCCAGCCGCGCCAAATCTAACAAGCGGACCGAGCGCAACGCAGCCCGACCCGATCTTCCCCAATGCGCGCGGCGTGGTCGACTGCCCCGTGACGACAAGTGACATTCTCAACATGCGCCAGGGACCGGGGATCCAATTTGCAATCATATTGGAGATTCCCTATCAAACGCGCTTGACAGCCAGCGCGCGCGCGGGAGAATGGTATCAGGTTGACTACGCTGGCCAGGTAGGCTGGATATTCTTCAAGCTTGTCAGCCGGCATGGAAACTGCAACTGGGCATAAGCATGGACATAAGCTGATATTGCAAAGTTGCTAAAGTTGCTGATGTAAAGGGGAATGTATGAAGGTAATTTTTCTGCTCTTTGCTTGCTTGGCTTGCTTGGCTTGCGCCTTCCCGGCAATTGCGCAGGCGCTTTCCGCGCCGTCTTTCATCGGCGAAACTATTTGGGGCTGCAGCAGTTTCTCGGCGACAAAGCGCTGGACGCGAGTCTCTGGGGCAGATAGCTATGAAGTAAGAATCGACAGTGGCAGTTGGACGAATGTCGGCTCGTCCACCAGGCATCGATTCTCGCTCAGGGGCAAAACGACAACCAGGCTCAGAGTGCGCGCAGTCGCGAACGGTGAGTCTGGTCCATCAAGCAGTGTTACAGTGCGGCAGAACAGCTTAAGGTCCTCATGTGACATTGACGATACAAACACGACATCAGCAGGTTCGGGTTCCGGCTCTGGCGGGGGCGGTGCGGACGATGACGACGCTCCCGGCGGAGCTTTTGCTCAACATGTCAAACCGCTGGTTCAGACTTGCCTCGAACTTCCTGAAAGCATTGTTGTCAGCGGCACGGTCAAAGGTACGCAGTGTCAGCAAGTGACGGAGCGGGGAATTGGCATCGCCGCGCTGATTACACAAGGTGTTCTCGGCGCTGTGGATGTCTGGGGCATTGTCGAAGCGGGCTTGCAAGTATGCTTTCGCGGTCAAGGCGGGCTGAAGTTCCTGGACGCTGCCACCGCGCCACGCGCAGTATCGGATTTACCCGCGCAAGCCAGCAATGGGACGACTTGCGCGATACTCGACCGCGCGGGCACGGTGGTCTTGATGCGTGGTACAGGGCCCAGCCCCGATGCAATCGCAAGTCCGTCGCAGGCAGCGCCGGCCGCCGCGAGCGCAAGCGCTGAATCCATCGCGACGACTGAAACGCAGCCGCAAGCAGCGATGTCCACTGGAAACGGGGGAAGCGCAGGAGGCGCGGGACACACGGGACACACGGGACGCGCGCTGGTCGACTGCCCTGTGACGACAAGCGACATCCTCAACCTGCGCCAGGGACCGGGGCTGCAATTTGCAATCATATTGGAGATTCCCTATCAAACGCGCTTGACAGCCAGCGCGCGCGCGGGCGAATGGTATCAGGTTGAATATGGTGGCGACGCCGGCTGGATTTCCGCCAATTTAGTCAGCCGGCATGGAACCTGCGCTTGGGCCTGACAGGCGCAGCCGCAGCCTATTTATAAATAGCGAAATGGCGAAGGCGCGATGGCGATACGCGGCGATAGCGCAGGTCTCGAAAAGAAATATCTGCTGGATATGCTGCCAGCCGCAGGCAAGCGCATTCTGGAAATCGGCTGCGGCGACGGGCGCTTGACCTATATGCTTGCCGAGTTGGCTGATGCCGTCGTCGGCATTGATGTTTCTTATGATGCTTTGGCGGCTGCGCTGCGAGCAATCCCGACGCCTGCCCGCGGCAAGACAAGCATCTTGGAAGCGAGTGGCAGCTGCCTGCCCTTCCAATCCCATAGTTTCGATAACGCGCTATTTTCATTATCGCTCTGATGAATTGAAACAGCGGGCATGGTTCATGCCCTAGAAGAAACACACCGAGTATTGCTGCCCGGTGGCGCGTTGATTGACTTGCGCCCGACAATGCGCGACCGACCCGTCGAAGTGGATTTGCCCACGGCGCGGCTGCGCGCTGGCGCGATTGACGCCACCGCCTCCAATGCCAGGCGCGTTGCAGCCGACCAAGCTATGCGCGCCGCGCTGGAGGCTGGGCTGTTCCGCGCCGAGCACATGGAAACATTTTGGCAAGCGAGCGAAATGGATACGCTGGCGGATTTGCGCGAGTATGCCGCGTCATTGCGGCAGACTTTCCTGCCTGCGGCAGTCTTTCAACGTGTAGAGCGCTTGCTGGCGCATGAAAGCGCCGCCGCCTGCATCCGCGTCTCGCGCGAGATTGTCATCGCGCGCTACCGCCGCGTTTAGGAGCGCATGATAAGCGTAAACGCTGGGACCAGCCACCAAGTTATCGCGTCCTAAGTATTGTCGCTTGCCCAGCGTAAAGAATTTGTTAAACTCAATGCTGTCGTATATCGACCAATTTGGAAATTCAGTTCTTGGAGGACTCAATGTTCCGCAAATTGTCACTATTGCTGTTAGCGTTCGCACTTGTTGGGGTTTTGATTGCGCCGGCCGCGGCGCAGGACGAAACTGTATTTGGTGTTGTGTTGGTGGGCCCCAATGATGATCGGGGCTGGAGCACCTCGCACTATGAAGCCGGACTTTATGTCGAAGAGAATATGCCCGGCGCGACCATGCTCTCCTTCGAGAGCTTAAACCCAGCCGATTCGCCGGAAACCACCTTGATGGACGTGGTCGAGCTCATGGTCGACGACGGGGCATCGGTCATTTTCACCACCTCGGACAGTTTTGAAGAAGATACCAACGTGGTGGCGGCGGCTTTCCCCGATGTTACCTTCATCAATATCACCGGCAGCAACGCCATCTCGGGCAGCGCGATTGCCGAGGGCGACCATGCCATCATGCACGAATTGCCAGAGATGACGCCCGCCAATGTTGGCAATTTCAACGTCTATATGGAATTGCCGCGTATGCTGGCCGGCTGCGCCGCGGCGCTGACCAGCGAGAGCGGCAGCATCGGTTACCTGGGCGCGCTGATCAATCCCGAGACGCGCCGTCTGGCGGCGTCCAGCTATCTGGGCGCGCGATACTGCGCGGACAAGTATCGCGATGACATATCGGCTGAGGATATTAGCTTCGAGGTGGTATGGATCGGCTTCTGGTTCAATATCCCGGGCGTAACGCTGGACCCAACCGAGGTGGCGACTGGCTTCCTCGATGGCGGCGCGGATGTCATCATCTCTGGCATTGATACCACCGAGGCAATCACGGTCGCGGGCCAATATATGGCCGAGGGCGATGCCAGTTACGGCGTGCCTTATGGCAACGTCAATGGCTGTTCCGAAGCGCCAGAGGCTTGCCTGGGCGCGGCTTATTACAACTGGGGTCCCGCCTACCTTGATGTCGTGCAGCGCGTCGTGGATGGCACTTGGTCGCAGGAATGGCTGTGGCTGGAGCCGAAATGGGACGAGATCAATGACGATGGACTCTATACCGATGCCGATACCAGCGTAGCCGGCTATAAGTTCGGCGATGCCCTAAGCATGGAAACCATTGCCAGCTTGAAAGCCTTCGCGCAAGAGATTCATGACTTCCAGACCGACCCCATGCGCGCCGGTGAAATGTTCTTGTGGAGCGGACCGCTGAACTTGCAAGACGGCACAGAATTGGCTGGCGACGGCGAAGCCGTTACCTTGCTGGATATCTGGTTCATCCCGCAATTGCTGGAAGGCATGGTCGGCGCGAGCGAATAGGCTTTTGCGTCACGCTCGCTAGGCTACCGCCCCGGTTTTAACGGGGGCGGTATCGTCGCAAAATCTCTACATAACATAGTTGACTTTCGGGCGACTCACAGAGTCGCCCCTACATTTTCTAAATTAACGGACCTTGCAGAAGGCAACCCGCTTCTGTTTCTGGAGTCCGGGCATGACAAGTATCTCAAAAGCAGTGATATTGTGCGCTCTGCTGATTACCTGCCTGTTGCCTGTCTTGGCGCAGGGAGAGCCTGAACTGCTGCTCACCAACTCGCAGGTCAGCACCAAGCCGGATGGTTTCGGCGGGCAGATGCTCGTGGCAATGGGCGAGCTGTACAACCACGGCAGCCAAGCCTACACCAATATCCATATTTCTCTTGAGGCTTTTGACGCCGATGGCCAGTTGATTGGTGATGGTTTTGGCTTCTTGGTGGACGCCTGTGGCACAGCCTTGCTGGATTATGCTTTGCCGCCGCAAGCCACTCAAACTTTCAGCGCGCCAGTTGAGCTTTTTGCAGCTGGCGAAGTGGCAAAGCTCGAGGCGCATATCGCCGCCGACGCGCTGGCAGCAACTGAAGACAAGCGCGCGCCCCTGAGCGAGCCGACCGAGCCGACGATGGCGCGCTTAATCGCGCGCGCCGAAGCGGTGCAGCTGCAATGGCTGGATGACGAGACCCTGCTGTATGGCTTGGGCTGCGCGGACGAAGTCTTCACGGAATTGCAATGGTGGCGCTACAGCGTCCGCGATGACGCGCGCGAAGGGATTGAGCATCCAGCCGTGCGCCATATCAGCCCAGCCATGATTGAGCGCAGCGGCGCGGCGATGATCACGCAATCGGGCGAGCAGAATCCCGACTTGTTTTACGGCTCGCAGATGACTTTTCCGCCGGACGCGCGGCGCATGGTCTACCAGAATGACTTGCATACCATTCTTTCCGCCGAGCCAGATGGCAGCTTCAAGCGGCTGATTCACGACGCCCTGCACAAGCACAGCCTGCGCGGCTTCCTTTGGACGGACAAGCCCGGTATTTTTCTGGCATATTATTTTGGCGCTTATGGCGACCCAGTGCATTATTTCAGCGGGGATGTCGATGGCAGGATGCTGATGGGACGGCTGGAAGAACTGGAACCGTCCGTGATTGTACCGGGACCAGCCGCGGATGGTCTGGCGGCTGTGGTCGGCTGGCGGATTGACGAGCGCGACGGCTACTACCTGCGTTATGCCTATGGCAGCCGGGAATTGCTCTTCGAAGCGGCATTGCCGGGCAACAATTACCCGGCCCCCATCATGGCGCGCTATGGCGAGCGGCGCTTAGTCTATGTCGTCCGCGATGTGGCCGGTACGCCGAGCTTGCAATGTTTCGATCGCGGGACGCGGGAGCTGCGGACGCTGACGCCGCTGCCGCTGCGCTTGACGCGGGAAGCGCGCGCTTGGGCGGCGCTGTCGCCGGATGGGACGAAGCTGGCGCTGGCGGCGAACGGGACCGCTGGCGGCGTCTGGCTGGTGGATGTGGCGGGGCAGTGCCGGTAGCCAAAGCGGGCGACTTTTCAGGGCGATTTCATCTACTTCTGTGCTGACGGTCAGTGTCGGCGGTCAGTGTCTACGCGACCTACGCGACCATTTGTGCCTCTGTGTTTAGATTTTAGTTTGTATGGTGAACATTGCACCGGATGCTCATTTTGATGCGATTGCCCTGGGCAACTTTTGCAGGGCAATCGCATCAAAATCAATAACTGTCGAATTTAACATCAAACTGATGAATTGTAGGGGCGACAAGTTACCTAATCATTCGTTTCACGCTAAAGCCGCGCTAGATGATGCAAACTGATGTCGTGCCGGGTCGAGCCGCGCTGCGCCAAATCCGCCATGATTTCGCCGATGACGCTGGCCATTTTGAAGCCGTGCCCGCTAAAGCCGGCAGCAATGGATACCTGCGGCGCGGCGGGCAAGGTATCGAGAATAAAGTGCTCGTCGCGGGTATTGGTGAACATGCAAGCCGACATGCGCAGGGTTTCCCCCGCGCCATCGGGAAAATAGCGCTCGGCGAATTGCCGCAGCAAATTTTCATCTTCGGGATAGGTAGCGCGGTCGACGGTGTCGGGGTCGCAGGTTTCTTCGCGGTGGTGCCAGCGTCCGAATTTCATGCCCGGCGTGGCAGCGCTTGGATTGTATTCCGGGAAACCATAATAGCGGCCTTCTTCTACCAGCGCGTTCCAAACCGGGAAGCGCTCGGGCGCGAACAGACGCGGCTGCCGCGCGCGCAGCCAAATCAAGACCTGGCGTTCTGGGATGGCTTTGCCGCGCAAGGCGGGAAGCAGCTTGTATGCCCATGCACCGCCGCATAGCACGAGCTTGTCCGCGCTGTAGGCGCAGCCATTGCCGCGGTCAGTCCGCACCAGCAGGCGCTCATCAGGCAAAACCTCCCAGCCAAGCACCCGTTCGCCGACCTGCAGGGTAGCGCCATGCTTTTGCGCCAAACGGGCATAAGCGGCAATACAGCGCTCGGGGACGAGCAAGCCGCCCTGCGGCTGGAAGACCGCCATGGTTGCGCCGGGCATTCGGTAGCCTGGGAAGCGCTGGTTCAGTTCTCGGCTGTTGAGGACTTCGTGCGCGAGCTCGTGTTCTATGCAGCTGCGCAGGCTGCCGGCGAAGACATCGCTGTCTTCGGGACCCATGTCGATGCTGCCGGTTTGAAAAAAGAGCTTTTCGCCCGCGTCGGCTTCCAGTTGCCGCCAGAGTTCGTAGGCGCGCCGCAAGAGCGGCACATAGGATGGGTGTTCGTAATATGCCAAACGGATGATGCGCGTCAGCCCATGCGACGAGCCCATTTCGTGCGCGACCGCAAATTGCTCAATGCCCAGAGCCTGCCAACCGCGCTTCGCCAGGTGATAGAGCGTGGCGCTGCCCATCGCGCCGATGCCGATGACGATGGCGTCAAAATGCTGCATGAGAGTCCTCGCGCCCACGATTGTCGTCAATAGATTTGCCGCGGAATAGCGGCCGGGCGACATTATCTTTCATTTTACCTGGGCGGTTCACGCGCCGCACTTGCAATTTACTAGGTTTATGATTGCCGCGCTCTCCCTGGGCTGCCGACCCGCTGCCGACCTGCTGCATTTGAAAATGCCGCCACAACATGTTAAGGTGGCGCATACACTTTCGCGTAATGGGTGATTTGCTGGACGCTGCGTTATAAGCGAGGCCATCGGGAATCATTTGCATGCCGGGCGCAAGGCGCTCATCCCAGATTCTCAATACGCGGCAACAGTGTCAGAACAATGGCAAAAGAGTTTAGGTGAGCAAATGGCAGAAGACAAGCGGACCGCAAAAAATTTGGATATCGCAAAGGTTTGCGAAGACGAAAAGGCGCGGATTACCTTGCCAAACAAGCTTGATATCCAGTTCATGGAAGATGCCCAGGGCGATCAAGCCCAGTCCATGCGTGGCTTTAATCCGCGCTATAAGGATTTCGTCGATTATATCATCGGCATCACGCACGAGATTTGGGAAGAAAAAGGCATTGGCAAGCTCTACGATTATTATGCCAACACCATCCATTTGCACACGTCTTATGGAACAAGTTATGGGCGCGAAGCAGTCTTCGCGGCGACCATCGCCGCCATGGCGGCTTTCCCAGACCGGCGTCTCTATGGCGATGAGGTCATCTGGGGCGGCAGCGATGCCGCTGGATTGTATTCGTCGCATCGGTTGCGCCACGAGGGTACAAACCGCGGCTGGACGAAGTACGGCCCGCCCACCGGCAAGCGCGTCAGCTATTGGTCGATGGCTGATTGTTTTATCAAGCGCAACATGGTCGTCGAAGAATGGATTTGCCGCGACGAATTGACGCTGGTGCTGCAGCTGGGCTTGGACCCGGTCGCGACCGCCAAAGAGCAGGTAGCGCGGGAAAAAGACAGCGCCAGGCCCTTCCAAGTCCCCGGCGATATCGAGCGCGGCCTCGGACAATATCCGCCGCAGCGCTTGCCCGAAGCAAATAGCGAGCGCTTCGATCCCGAAGATTTTGTCAAGCGCATGATTCACGAGATTTGGAATTGGCGGCTGCTCAACAAAGCGCGCGACTATTATCACGAGCAAGTGGTCTTCGCGGGACCAACCCGCCGCGCCTTCAAGGGCATCAACGACTTGCAGACTTATGTGCTTAATGTCTTGTCGCCCTTCCCAGATCTGGCGATTACAGCCGACCATTTTTGCTATGTCGGCGACGAAAACGATGGTTATCGCGCCGCGACGCGCTGGACCATGCGCGCGACGCATAGCGGCTATGGCATCTATGGCGAACCCAGCGGCAAGCCAATTCAGATTATCGGCGTCAGCCACCACGTGATTGTCGATGGAAAAATCGTCAAAGAATGGACGGTCTTCGACGAGTTCGCGCTCTTGATGCAGATTTACGCCTAGTTTTTTCAGCCGCGCCTGACTGCCTGCCCGGTTTTAGCGCCGCGCTCGCGGAGGAATCGCGCTAATGAGCCAAACAGAAGACAAGTACCGCACAGCCTCTTTTCAATACAGCCCGGTCGAGCAAGCGCAGAACATCGCCAACAAGGCGCGCGTGATTGACATCATGCGCGCCCTGAGCGAAGCGCCGATTGCTGAACTGCCAGCTATCGCGCGGGCTGGCTATGAGCGCGACATCGCGCTCAATGTAAGCCACCCGATTAACGAACTGGCGGGCATTTCCGCTGGGCTTGAACAGCTTTGGCTGCCGCTGCGCCATGCGCTGCCGGATATGGAGCGGCGCGATTATTTTGTGGCGGGCGGGCGCTACCGCGACGCGGCTTGGATAGCCTGCATGGGCGATTATATGGGCAGCTTCGAGCGCGATTTGCTGGGCATCCCAGCCACGCGCGGTGTAGTCTGCCTGCGCTACTGCGAGGGGCACGAACTGCGCGACGGCAAAATCGCGACCAGTTATGTCTTCATCGACTTTTTGGATTTGATGCGGCAAGCCGGCTACTTCCCAATCGCGCCCAGCTTGGGCTGCGAAATGCGCTGGATGCCGCCGCGAACGCTTGATGGCTTGATATTAAGCCCGCAAGCCGACGCGCGCTCGCAGAAGACCATCGAGACCATTCTCAAGATGCACGCCGCTTTAGGCTATTACAGTGGCGAGCCGCCGACGCGCGCCGTGCTCGATGAGATGGAACAGCTCAAGCACTGGCACAAGCATTTTATGTGGTATGGACCGGCGGGCATCGGCAGTACGCGCGGCTTAAAAGGCTTTGAAGACTATCATCAGATACCATTTTTAGTCGCCTTCCCCGACCGCGGCGGCTCCGACCAGGGGCATTTTATACGCATTGGCGACGGCTATTTCGCTGTGACCGGCGGTTGGGGTTATCTGCGGGCGACGCATACTGGTGGCGAGCTCTTTGGCTTGCCGCCGACCGGGAAGCCGCTCAAAATGCGCGTGATGGACTTCTATCGCTGCGACGACGAGACCATTGTGGAAAACTGGGTCCCGATGGATGTGCCGCATATTCTGCTGCAGATGGGCGTCGATGTCTTCGGGCGCATGCGGCATCAATTCCGCCAGCATCAGCCCATCAGCGCGAGCGAGTGGCTGGTCAAGCGCTAAGTCTGATTCAGCTCTGGATGCACGGACCAAATGTCAATTCACAACCGCAACAAGGCATTCATCGGCGGGCTGCGCGCCGCGCTCTACGATATTGACGCCAGCCGTCTGCGGGCTCAACTGCGAGCGGTCTTCGCATCCGACTGCGAAATTCATCTGGCGCATCCATTTGAAACGATGTTTGGCGCGGATGCCCTCTATGAAAATGCTTATCTGCCGCTGTTGCGCGCCCTGCCCGACCTGGAACGGCGCGATTTCATCGTCATGGCTGGCGAGTCAAGCGGGATGGACTGGGTCGGCTGCGCCGGGCACTATCTGGGCGTATTCGAGCAGCCTTGGCTGGATATCCCGCCCACCCAGCAGCTGATGGCGATGCGCTATCACGAATTCTTCCGCATCGAGGACGAGCGGATTGTGGAAATGCAGGCGCTATGGGATATCCCGCAAGTGATGCTGCAAGCCCGCGCCTGGTCCATGTCGCCCAGCCTGGCTGTCGAATGGCTGGTCCCGGGACCAGCCTCGCTGGACGGCGTCGTCACGAGCGCCTACGACGCGGCGCAATCGGACGGCAGCGCCCGATTGGTGGCTGATATGCTCGCCGCCTTGCAGCATAACAATGACGGCTTGGCGGCGATGGAAATAGACCGCTACTGGCACCCCAAAATGATGTGGTACGGACCGGCGGGCATTGGCTCAATGCGGCGCATATCGGGCTTCCGCAACTGGCATCAAATTCCCTTCTTGAATGCAATGCCCGATCGCCAAGCGCTGCTTGACAAGGCTGTCTTTTTTGGCGATGCCGAGTATGTCGCTTTCACGGCTTTCCCCGGCATGACCATGACCATCAGCGGCGATGGCTGGCTGGGCATCGCTCCTAGCAATCAAGCCATCACCATGCGCAGCTTGGATTTCTGGCGTTGCGAAAAGGGCCGGATACGCGAAAACTGGGTCTTGGTCGACTTGCTAGATGTCTATCATCAAATCGGCGTCGATGTCTTCGCGCGTATGCGCGAGCTGACGGCAGCGCGGCGCGCCGACTTTAGGGTCTGAGCGGCGCGGCTAGCGCGGCTGGGCATCTGCCGGCAAATCCGCGATGAAGGGATTGCCGCGGTCGCGTTCCGACAAGCAGGGCGCTTGTATCCCCCAGTCGATGCCGACCTGCGGGTCATCCCAGGCGATGCCATACTCGTCAGCGCCGCCATCATAATAGTTATTAACGATATACATGAGCGTACAGTCTGTTAGGGCGGCGAAGCCATGGGCGACGCCTTCGGGGATAAAGATGCCGAGCGGCTTACCCGCGCCGATGTCGATGGTCGCGGCTGCCAGGTAGGTCGGCGAGGACTGGCGCAGGTCGAGCAAGCCCACGCGGATGCGCCCCTTGGTCGCGTACCAGTAATCGACCTGGCGGAAGTGATAATGCAAGCCACGCAGGACGCCGGCGGCGCTGTCGCTGCGGTTGCATTGCATGCGCTGCCAGTTGACCTGGGGGAACCATTCTGCCCGGAAGGTTTCCATGAAGCGCCCGCGTTCGTCGCCATAGGCTTGCAGCGGCACGGTCAAGACGCCGCGGATGGGCGCGAAGGGCTGGGCGGGGCTGTCTAATTTCATGGGAGCGCGTTGCCTGCCCCCACCCCAAACCCCTCCCCCATAAAGAGGGAGGGGCTTATACTACCTGTCAAGCCACTAAATGTTCTCCCATTCTCTCCTTGTGGAGATGCTTCCACATCTCTATGTGGAAGCGGCTGGGAGATGGGGGTTGAAGCTATCAACATCATTAGAATCGTCTTTCTCGACTGCCCACCTATAACCATATTCAATCCCTTTTTGAAAAGCGTCAATCCACCAACGCGCGTTGTAAATCACCTTTTGGGAATCTGGTTTCACATCGCGTGTCACCCATCGTTTTCCCTTTCCATCTTCTTCATAGCCTGTTATTTCCGTTTCTACAGTCTGATTCAAAATAAAAGTAATTTGGGGATGATTTATCAACTCCACTGTAACTTTTCCACTCGCTTCTCTTTCGTTTTCTACTTTCATTACTTTCCCATCTTCAGAAAAATCTACATTAAACACAAGGTTTCCTTGGTGTTTAAGGGGATTAAACACATTTTCCCTAATGAATCCGACGCCACTTTTCCAGAATAATCTGCATAGAAATTATCTTGATCAGTTTCCATTTCTTTATTGGCAATGTACATTTGCATTACCCATTTCAATGCGTCTTTAATGCAATTCTCCTTGGCATCTTTGCCCATTATGGCCCTATACGCGTGCTCGACGCACATTGTAGCTAAGATGAAGGCAGCGTAATGGGAGTGTTCCTCATTTTGTAGCACTTTGATAGATGTCTTGAAATATTTTTCCCATATCTCCTTTGCCTCCTCAATTCGTTGAATTCGATTTTCGTCTATTTCCATAATTGCTACCCCCCTAACAAAATCTATCACATACTAGCGGCGAATGACAATTCTTGCGCCAGCCCGAAACCGCATTTGTAGAAATACGCAAGCTATGTTAGCTTATAAAGACGGTCTTCCATGACCCGTCAAAGTGGGACCTGTAGCAGAGTGTAGGCTTCGCATCCGTTCTCTGCTACAGGTTGCTACAAAACGCGAAGACATCGCTGTCTTCAGCGTGAAGTATACCCCTTGCCGCGCCAGTCTTGGAATGCCGCCTGTGTATTCTCAAGTTCGCAGGGGATTGCCGCGCATGAACCGCATCTTATACGCCGCCGACTGCCTGGCGGTGCTGGACAATGCCGACGAGCTGCCAGACGAGTCGGTCGATTTGATTTATCTCGACCCGCCATTTAATTCCAATAGCAATTACAACCTGCCCTTTCGCGGTCGGGATAAGAGCCTCAAGCCGGTCGAGGCTTTCAAGGACACCTGGGAATGGCAGCCGGAAGACAGCGGCCGCTTGGAAGCGCTGGAAGCCGACCCGCGTACGCGCTCGCTGGCGACCATCATCAAGTTCGCGGAAGGAGTGGAAGGCAAACGCAGCGGCCGCGGCAAGAAAAAGACCAGCCTGGCCTCTTACCTGCTGCACATGGCGTTGCGCCTGCGGGCGATGCGGCGGGTATTGAAAAAGACGGGCAGCATTTATCTGCATTGTGATCCTGTAGCAGGACATTATCTGAAGTTGGTGATGGATGCGATATATGGGCGGCAAAATTTTCGGAATGAAATTGTGTGGAAAAGAACCAATGCACACAACGACCCAAATCGTTTCGGCCGAATAACTGATTCGATTTTTTATTTCTCCAAAAATAGCGTTCCTAACTGGAACACACAGTACGAGAAATATTCCAATGACTATATCGACAAGTTCTTTAGGCATGAAGATGAACGAGGGCGATACAAGTTGCAGGATCTAACGGGTCCAAAGACTAGCGCCGGCGAATCAGGATCCGAATGGCGTGGATATAGCCCGACGAGCAGTGGACGCAGTTGGAGTATTCCAAAACGAATTGTTCAGAAATTAGGAGGGATTGAAAGTTTGTCTTGGTCTATAAAAGACAGGCTAGATTTGCTTGAAAAGCACAGCTATATCCATTGGCCTGCAAATGGCCGAGTTCCTCTATATAAATCGTATCTTAAGGACCTGCCTGGACGCCCTGTACAGAATCTTTGGGACGATGTCCAAAGACTGTCCGCACACTCGAAAGAACGCTTGGGCTACCCGACGCAGAAGCCGCTTGCCCTGTTGCAGCGCATCATCCTCGCCTCGAGCAACCGCGGCGACCTGGTGCTGGACCCATTTTGCGGCTGCGGCACAACCGTGCATGCCGCCGAAGCGCTGGGACGGCGCTGGATTGGCATCGACATTTCGCCTTTTTCGACCGGCTTGATTCGCGAGCGCATCGCGCATAACTTCCCGCAGCTCGGCAAATCCGACATCAGCATCCGCGGCATCCCCGAGACCATCGAGCAGGCGCGGGCGCTGGCGCGGCGCGACAAATTCGAGTTCGAGAAATGGGTCTGCGGCTTCGTCGGTGCCGAAGGCATGTTCCGACAGCCGGGCGAGCGCGGCGCGGACGGCGGCGTCGACGGCTTGCTCAAGTTCTACCGCTTCGCCCCCAAGAAAGTCGCCAAAGCCGAATACGCCGTCGTCCAAGTTAAAGGCGGCAAGGTCAGCCCGGACGCGGTGCGCGCCTTGCGCGAGACGGTCGACCGCCTCGGCGTGACGGCGGGCGTGCTGGTCTGCTTCGCGCAGTATATGCGCACAGTGGAAAATCAGCGCAGCCGCGATGCCTTCACCGATGTCTTTGGCAGCTATCCGGTTATTCAAGGTTATAGCGTGGAAAATCTGCTGGCGAACGAGCCGCTTGACTTGCCGACTTATGGTCGCCGCCGCCAAGGCGCGCTGCTGGATTTGTAAAGTCCCGTCCCCCAGCCTAGACCAACACGCCATTTTAGAGCATAATACGGGCAAATTTGGCGGGTTCGCGGTCCTAGGAGGTCGATTATGGCGATGGTGGTGATGGCGATAATCATCATCTTGAATATCGTGCTGCTGCTGGCGGTGATGCGCGTCGGCACGATGGGCGAGCATCACGACGAAATCGCGCCGCAGCAATCCGCCGCGGTACGCGCCTGGCGCGCGCGCCTCGCCGCGGCCGAAAGCGATGCCGCCGCTGAACAAAGCTGAACCCAGCGCCGTCCATGCGGATTGGCTTCATCTGCCCCGACCTCAGCAATCAAAATGGATGGGCAACCTATAGCCTGCAATTGATTCGCGCCTTGCGCGCGCGCGGCATCGAAACGGCCGTGATCGCAGCGCGCAACAGCCCCGATGTTGAATTCGAGATTCATCGGCTGCTGCCAACCTTAAATCCCCCCGAACGGCATACATTCTTGAAGTCCCTGCGGCCGATATTCGCCGCGCGGCGCTTGCTGGCAACATGCGACATCATCCACTGCACTGCCGAGCCGCTGGCTATCGTGGCGGCGGCTGTGGCGGGCGCGCGTCCGCTCTTCGTCACCGCGCATGGCAGCTATATCAATCTGCCGTGCATGCGATCTTTCCCCGTGAATGCGCTCTATCGGCGTGCTTTCCACCGCGCGCGCTTGATTTGCGTCAGCCATTATACGGCGAGCGTGGCAAAAGCATTGCTGCCTGGCGCGCGCGTACAGGTGATTGCCAACGGCGTCGAGCTCAGCCGCTTCAATCAGCCACCGTCCGCTCAAGCCGTTCAATCCGTTAAAGCCGTTCAATCCGTCCAAGTGCAAAAAAGCGCGCCGACCGTCATCGCCATCGGCGAGATTAAGCCGCGCAAGGGCACGTTGCAATTGGTGGAGGCGGTCGCCCGCATACGCGCAGAGATTCCCGATGTTCAATGCTTGATTATGGGCTCGCCGCAATTTGGCAGCGCTTATACAAGCGCGGTCCAGGCAGCCATTGAAGCCAATGGTTTGCAGGACAATGTGAAGATTATGGGCTTCGTGGATGCTGACCAGAAACGGGCATGGCTGGCTGCCGCCGATGTCCTGGCATTGCCGGCAATGAACGATGGGCTGTTTTTCGAGGGATTCGGCTTGACATTATACGAAGCGGGGGCTTCTGGCACGGCGGTGATTGGCACGGATGGCTGTGGCGTCGCCGATGCCATTGAGCAGGGCCTTACCGGACTGGTCGTCGCGCAAGACCATATCGCCGAGGAGCTGCCGCGCGCATTGCTAGAATTGCTGTCAAATCCGCGTAAAGCGGCCGCGATGGGCGCAGCGGGGCGGGCGCGCGCTTCGCGGCAGACCTGGGACCACGTCGCCGAGCAGGTAATCGCCTGCTACGATGCCACCCTGTGAAGCGTTCAGATGCGCTTCACACCATCAGCATAGATGAAGAAGTTGGGCGTAGACCGCACTGCAATCTCGAAGCCGTGTTCGCGCAGGGTTTTTGTGAGCTGCGCCGGGTCGTAATAGATTTTGACGATTTCATAGCGCCGGCCGTCGCTGAGCACGCGCTGCTGCAGGTCGCCGCCCAAATCGACGGTTGCCGCGCTGTGATTGGACCGGTCAGGGGCTTGCGAATCAACAAAGAATAAGCGCCCACCCGGCTTCAGCGCATAGTACACCGCGCGCAAGAAAGCGGCGAGTTTTTCCGCAGGCACATGCGACAGCCAAAAACCAAAAAAGACCATGTCGTACTGTGTCTGCGACCGCCAGGTGAACAAGTCGCTCTGCACATAGCGTACCCGTACCTGGTCCGCAGCCAGCTTGGCTTTGTTGATGGCGATCATCTCCGGCGAGGCGTCGAGAGCTGTTAGGTCATCGGACAGCTTGATTAGCTGCTCGGTCCAGATGCCGGTGCCGGGTGCCATTTCTAGAATGCGTTTTTGCCGCGGCGCGTTCAGCAATTGCTCGCGAACGATTTGCGCTTCGCTTTCCCACTGGCGCTTGAAAGCCGCGCCATGGTCATAGCGTCCCAGTCGATAAAACCATTGATCGTATTCGGGCGCGCGGGCGGAATAATATTCGATTTGATGCTGCAGCAGCTCAGTCATTTCAGCCTCATCGCGTTGCCGCGCTAATGCTATTGGCGGGGAAAAGCGGACCGCGCGGCGATGGACCGTCCGCATCGTTGGCGACAGCGTTGGCTGGCGCGGGCACGGGACCGCGCAGCAGGGGGTCGTCCGTAGCGCGCATCCAGCGCTTGAGGCGCGCGCGCATATCCGCCAGAATAGCGGCATAGCCCGGATCATCGACCAAGTTGTTGCGCTCTGTCGGGTCATAATAGGTATCGTAGAGTTGTTCCGCGGCGGGCGCGCGCGCGGCAAAGCCATGGTCGAGGTAATCGTCCTTGCTCAAGCCATCGTCGATATTAGGCAAGACTGGCGCATCGCGGCTGTCAAAGCGCCGGATGTATTTGAAGCGGTCGCTGCGAACAGCGCGTTTCGGCTCGTAGGTGGCATGGTAGGAGACCTCGGCGAAGACTTCATCGCGGATGGCGTCGGCTTCCCCGCGCAGGAGCGGCATCATAGAAGTCCCTTGCAGCCAGGGCGGCGGCTCGATATCGAGCAGGTCGCAAAGTGTCGGGAAGATATCAATATGACTGACCATGGCGTCTATGGCGCGCCCACCGCCGAATTCAGCCGGACCGCGCAGAATCAGCGCCACGCCGATGCCGGCGTCGGTCAAACTGCATTTCATGCCCGGGAAGGCGATGCCGTGATCGGTGGTATAGATGACGAGCGTCTGCTCGCGTAGGTCGGCTTCATCCAGCGCTTGCAGCACCTGCCCCACCTTGTCATCAAGCGTCTTTGCCATGGCAATATAATTTGCCATATCTTGCCGGATGCGCGGACTATCGGGCAGGGCGGCAGGCGGCGCGACATAAGCGGGATTGACATCGTGCTCGAGCGGGAATTCACGATGATTTTCGAAGAACCCGACTGTCAGGAAGAAGGGCTGCTGGGGCGCGTTTTTGATGAAGTCGACGGCGCGCAGATGCGCTTGGGCATGGTCGGTGGTCAAGATGCGGTCGTAGCCGATGGCTTCGGCGCCACGATGAAATTGCGCGTTGCTGAGATGTTGGATGCCCGCCAGCGCCGAGGTATAGCCGGCGCTCTTCAAGCTATGGATGATGTGCTGGCGGAAATCGCCCAAGACAAAGCCGCGGTTTGCCAGCCCCAACATGCCGGCGCTGTGCGGCGATTGCCCCGTCAGCAGCGCGGCGCGGCTGGGCGAGCAAGTGGGCGCGGCGCAATAGGCACGGCGAAACAAGATGCCCTCTTCGGCAAGGCGCTGCAAGTTGGGCGTCAGGATGCCATAGCCATAAGGCTGCAGATAGCGGCCCGTATCATGGGAATGGATGTAAATGATATTTACTTTGCTCATTGCGCTGTTTTGGCTGGCATCCATTTTTCTTGACCTCGGAAAGGCATGTGCGCCGCGGCATCAAATACGGGACGCTGGGCATAACTGTTCTTATTGCGAGGGTCCGGCTTGCCGCGCACAAGAATGGGGGGATCGCCTTCGCGTTTGATGCGCGTTGAAGTCGGGATGTAACGCAGGGTGAGGCCGATGCGCCAGGTGTCCGACGTATTGGCTTCCGAGCCGTGGATGATTTTGGGATTATGCACCGAAACATCGCCGGGCTGCAGCTCCAAATCGACTACATGCGAGTCATCAATCTGCGCTGGATGAATGCCCGATTCCAGCACATTTTTGCCGTCTTTCACGTCTATCATTTCCCGCCGCGACAGCAGTCGATTGTTCTGTGTGCCGGGCAAGACGCGCAGGCAGCCATTCGCGCGGGTGGATGCGGTAGCAGCCAGCCAGATGGTTGTTACTTCCATCGGCTCCAGGGGCCAGTAGCTGCCGTCTTGGTGCCAGAGGACTTTTTGCCCGTGCTTGGGCGGTTTGGCGATATAATGCGCGGCCCACATGGCGACGTCCGAGCCGATGAACTGCTCGACGATGTCCACCAAGCGGTCGTCGCCGACCAGCCTGTGCATGAAGGGATCCGTCACCAGCATGTGATGGCCGAATTTCTCGGGGCGGATGCCGGGATTGCGCTGCGCCAGCCAGTGCACGTGCGCGGCGGTTTCGCGGGCGAGCTCGGCATCAATGGCATTGCGCACGATGACATAGCCTTTTTTGTCATATTCTTGCTGCAAGGGGGTGGGCTTCATTTGCCTCATACCTGGAAAGTGCTGTGAAAAATACTAGAAAATGTGAGCTGAATGATGAAATGAATTGCAGGCATTGTCAAGCGGAATGCGGGACAAACAGCTAGTCGATGTCGACTTCTTCTTTCGATTTGCGTGGCGGACGTTCCGCTTTGAGTTCAAACGAGATGCCGCCGAAGTAATGGGCGCAGATGTTGTAGATTAGCACCGTGATGGCGGTGGAGACCGCGCCGGCGGCAGCCGCCCAGAGCGCCACCGATGCCAGGACTTGTCCGATTATTTCCGGCGGGATGATGAGGTCCAGGAACTTGAAGATGGAATTAAGCAGCAGCAGGATGGCGATGGGCAGCACGGCGGCTGCCGCCGAGACGACGGCGGCGATGCGGACGGCGGAGACAAAGCCGATGCGTTTGAGTGTGTAGGTCATGGTAGCTTCTTCGCCTATTTTGTCACATAAATTCGGACTCATGTAGAAAGTCTTGAATCAAGGTCTGCATGTCCAAATGTAGGTCTTCAAATAACTCTTCAAAATAACTGCGTTTGGCGATAAATGTGCGATTATGTGCGGAGCGATCGCCAAGTTTCTTGACCTTGCGCAGTACATTCTTTGTGTCGCGGCTTAGGTTGAGATCCCTGCCGCTGCAAGCTTCATCAATCAATCGTTTTAGAGAAAAGAAATTGCCATCAGTTTTCTTTATTACACTCTCTTTTTGCTTCGCTATATAGGCTTCAATAATGAGCGTTTCGATAAAGCGCCTCAGCATGACTGAACAAGCATCGTACCATCCGTTTTCATAGGTGCCGTTTATTTGGTCAGCGACCTTTTCGATGTAATTCCTTGTGCCAGCAACCAGCGAAGGATCAATTACTCGCGCTGTTCTGGGCTTCGTTCCTTCAAGTGGTGGTTGAGACGATTGTTCCGCGCCTCGTTGCAACTGTGTAAAGACACCAAGTGCATTCCTAGCGAACTGTCTCATGCGGCTTATTCAGTGACTTTGCCATAAAGATGTTTCGCCATGCTTTCGAAAATCTGGTCGATTTGCTCTGGAGGCGCATCAGCGGCAATATGCACCTGGAAATCAATGTGCAGAGTGGGCGTCGGCGATTCAATAGGCTGTGGGGGAGTAACTAAGGGCTTACCGCCTTTGGCATGCGACATATTCCCGTTTTCTGCGCTGCTTGCGCCAGTTACGAGAGCAGCGCTGAAATCTGCCATAGAGCACAAGGTCTTGAACGTATTCACCATTATCATTACAGTGTTTGGAGAAAGTGTCCTATCAGATGACCAGAAGAATGACTTCAATTCCTCGTCGGTTCTTTGATAAGCATCAGGGTACGCGTCAAATAGGTTTGAGTAGCCCTCGAGAATTGCACCGGCCATGACCGCTTCGGCTTTGGATTTCTCAAGATAATCATCCCATTTTGAGGTTCTGCTTCCAGCACTGTCGATAAAATTTATTTGTTCTAAAACACGTTTTATTCGCCGATCGTTTTGGCTTGTAAACCCAATAGAATCTAACCACTCTTTAGTCAACGATGGGGGTGCCCCCATTCTCTTTATTTTAACGAAGAAATCTTCTATTTTGCTTGTTGCATTCATATACGGGTATTCAGCCACATCAACCTCCTATAGAATTTGCTACACCAGCTACAGCATATCATAATGGATTGGTCAATGTCAATCCCACATAAAAATAAAGCATCAGAGATAGTTCGAATTACCTGTAGCATCTGTAGCGAAATGCGTAGCTGAACTATCCCAGAATCCGCTCCGCCCGGTCCAGATTGCCCACGCTGTAGTACTTGGCGTCGGGATGGTGCGCGAAGAGCGCGGCCGTGCTCTGCTCGGGAATCCACTGCCAGGACTCGGTCAATGACAAGCCCAGTTCGCTTTCCAATTGCGGCAACAGGCGCAAGACGATCTCGTGATCGTTCAACTGCGGGCAGGCGGGGTAGCCCCAGCTGTAGCGCTTGCCCTGCACTGGCTTGATGCCCAGCTGACCCCGCAGGATATGCGTTAGGTAATTGGCGGTCGCTTCCGCCGCTTGCACCGCCAAGCCATGGAAGAAGTAGGCTGCGCTATATTCATTGGCTGCCTGCAGGCGCTCGAATTCTTGGCTGGCGGCGGTGCCCACCGTGACAACCTGCAAGACCATGACATCTGCCGCGCCGCTGTCGCTGTCCAAGGGCGCGAAGTAGTCGCTGAGACAAAGAAATTCGCCGCTGGGCTGGCGCGGGAAGCGGAAGCGCGCCGCTTCGATTTTCGCGCCGCTATCGGCATAGGCAGCGGCTTCAAACACAATCAGCTCGTCGCCGTCGCTGTTGACGGGCAGGTAGGCGTAGACCGCTTGCGGCTTCAGCGTGCCGCGTTGCTGCGCGGACCTGGACATGCGCAGCAGGCGCGCTTCGAAGTCCGCTTCGAGCTGCCGCCATGCCGCGCCTTGGGTATTCTTGGCACCCCAAGACAAACGAAAGAGCTCCGGCTTGTGCAGGTGCTGCAAGACGATTTGCAGCGGCATGGCGCGGATGACGCGGCTGCCCCAAAAGGGCGGCGTCGGGATGGCGGGCGCAGCAGCAACGGTCTTGCGCGAGGGTCCGCGCCTGGTTCGTCTGCGGCGGGGCGCGCGCTTGACCTCGGCATAGGCTTCGTTGAAGACCTCGTCCACAAATTGGTCGTGACGATCGCGGTCCAGCAATTGATCGACCACCGCCAAGCCTTCAAAGGCGTCCTTGCAATAGAATACGCCGGCATCGTATGGCTCTTGCGATTGGTCGAGGAAGAGGATGCGGCGGCCGAAGCGGCGGTTGATTGCCGCGCCCCCCACCAATACGGGGATGCGCAAGCCGCGCCGCGCCAGCTCGTTGACGATGAGCGGCATTTGCTTGGATGTGCTGACCAGCAGCGCCGACAGCCCAATGGCGTCGGCTTTGTATTCTAGGGCTTTGTCGATGATGGTATTGGCAGGCACTTGCTTGCCCAAGTCGTGGACGGTATAGCCGTTGTTGCTAAGGATGGTCTTGACCAGGTTCTTGCCGATATCGTGTACATCGCCATAAACCGTCGCCAGCACGACGACGCCTTTGCTGACGCCCTCGATTTTGTCCATGAAACCCTCGAGATAAGCCACGGACTTTTTCATGACCTCGGCTGAACCCAGGACAAAGGGCAGGATTAGCTCGCCAGCGCCAAATTTGTCGCCGACTTCTTTCATGGCTGGCAGCAGCACATTGTTCAAAGCATCGACCGCGTCCCTGCGCTGTAGCACGTCGTCTATCAGCCTTTCGACACCTTCTTTCTTGCGATGCACGATCTGCCAATGCAATGCTTCTTCGCTGCTCATATCCGCGGTGGGGTCGACAAGTTCGCCGCCAGCCAACTGCACCTCGTTTACTTCGAAATACTGGATGAAGCGCGGCAAGGCGTCGGCGTCGCGGTTGAAGATCAAGTCTTCGGCGATGGCGCGCTGGTCTGACGGAATCTCGAAATAGGGCGTGATATGGGCTGGATTGACGATTGCCATATCCAAACCGGCTTTCACCGCGTGATAGAGAAAGACGCTGTTGAGCACGCCGCGCGCCGCCGCGCCGACGCCAAAGCTGACATTGCTGATGCCGAGGGCGGTCATCACGCCCGGTATCTTTGCTTTAATCAAGCGGATGCCTTCGATGGTTTCGACGGCGTCATTGCGCAGTTCTTCCTGCCCAGTCGTGAGCGGGAAGGTCAGGTCATCAAAGATGAGGTCTTGCGGCGACAAGCCATATTCTTTAATTGCGATATCTGTGATGCGCTGGGCGATTGCCAGTTTCTTGTCGCGGCTATGCGCCATGCCGTCTTCGTCAATCGTCATGGACAGCACGGCTGCGCCGTGTTTCACCGCGATGGGCAAAATCTTGTCGATGCGCTCGCGGCCGTTTTCCAGGTTATTGCCGTTGATGATGCCGCGCCCGGGATAAAGCGCCAGCGCGGATTCGGCAACATCAGCTTCGGTGGTATCGATTATCAAGGGGGCTTCGACAGCCAGCGACAGCTTCTTCACAAGTTGCTGCATCTGCTCTTTTTCGTCGTCGCGCTCGGTCAGCGCCACCGCCACATCAAGCATGTGCGCGCCGCGCTTGACCTGGCCGACGGCGATTTCCACAATGCTGTCGTAGTCCTCCGCCAGCAGCAGGCGCTTGACCTTGCGGCTGCCTTGGCTGTTCACCCGTTCGCCGATGAGCGTGGGACCGGGGTTCTGTATCATGCGCGTGGCAGTCATGCCGCTGGACGCTTGCGCCGCGCGGATAAGCTGACGTTGCTTCGGGGCGCGCAGCGGCAATTGTCGCTTTAGCGCTTCTTGATAGGCGACGCCATGCACATTTTCAAAGAGCTTTGACAAGTGTTCGGGAGTGGTGCCACAACAGCCGCCCACCACGTTGACGCCCCAGCGCGTGAACTCGCCCACCATGTCGCTAAAGGGGCCCGGCTGCATGGGATAGACCGCTTCGCCATCGACATTGATGGGCAAGCCGGCGTTGGGCAAGACGCTAATCGGGAAAGGCGAGCGTTCAACCAAGTATTGTATCGGCTGACGCATATATTCGGGACCAGTCGAGCAATTCAAGCCCAGCACATCAATGGGCAGCGCTTCCAAAGTGGTCAGCGCGGCCGCGATGTCGGTGCCAAAAAGCATACGCCCGCTGACATCAAGCGTGATTTGCACTTGCAGCGGCAGGCGCGTTTGGCTATGGGCGAAGTAGCGATTGATGCCATGAATCGCCGCTTTGAGCTCGAGAATATCTTGGCTTGTTTCCAGCAGCAGCAAATCGGCACCGCCTTCGGCCAATCCCCGCGCTTGTTCATAGAACAGCTCAGCAAGTTCGTCGAAGCTGATATCGCTGAGCTCGGGGTCTTCGCCAGAGGGCAATTTGCCGCTGGGACCCATGCTGCCGGCGACAAAACGCGGCAGGCTCGTTTCCGCCTCAACAGCGTCGCAAACGGCGCGCGCGATGCGGGCGGCGGCGCGGTTAATCTCGATGACGCGATCACCCAGCCCATGCTCGGACAGGGTCAAGCGGTTCGCACGGAAGGTATTGGTTTCGACGACTTCGCAGCCGACGCGCAGGAAGGACGCGTGAATCTCGCCGATGACATCGGGCTGCGTGATGACGAGGTAATCGATGCAATCTTGGTATTGTTCGCCACCGAAATCCGCGGCAGCGAAATCGTAGCTTTGGATGCTGGTGCCCATCGCGCCGTCGAAGATGACGATATGGTCTGCGATGGCGTCAAGGTAACGGCGCTTGCTGAAGTATCGTGTTGTGCTTTTCATAGCGAGCATCATAGCATAAGCGCGGTTTGTTTTCACCACCGACACGGGCGGCCTTTGTGCGGGCTGATGCAAGTCGCGTTATAATGCGGCATTGTCCGACAATCGCCTTGGACATTACATGAACTCAGCTGTCGCCCGCGCCAAAAGCAATGCCAAACAGTCTGAAAGTTTTCAGACCAGTCGCATCTTGTTAATCTGCGGCGGGCATTTTGTGCACGATATTTATTCAGCTTTTATCGCGCCGCTGCTGCCCCTGTTGATTGACAAGCTGGGCTTGACGTTGGTCATGGCGGGTTCGTTGCCCGTTTTTATGCAGATACCGTCTCTGTTTGGTCCTGTCATCGGTTATTTGGCGGACCGTTTCACCCTGCGCTATCTGGTTATCTTCGCGCCGGCAATCACGGCGACGCTGGCGACCATGATCGGATTCATGCCCACCTATGGCACTGCGGCGCTGCTGCTTTTTTGCGTCGGCGTGAACATCATGGCTTTCCATGCCCCAGCCCCAGCCATGATTGCGCATGTGGCTGGGGATAAGGTCGGGCGCGGCATGAGTTATTTCATGGCTTCCGGCGAGTTGGCGCGCTCGGTCGGTCCCTTGCTGGTGGCTTTTGGCGTCGCGCAATGGGGCATCGAAGGCTTGTGGCGCTTGATGTTCTTCGGCTGGCTGGCGAGCGCGATTTTGTTTTGGCGGCTGCGCGATGTCTCTGCCAAGCGCGCGCCGCGCAAGAACAAAGCCAAGCCCATGCTGCGGCGTTACGCGCGGGTCTTTGTCCCGCTGCTAGCAGTGATGCTGCTGCGCAATATGACGCTCAGCAGCTTGGGCATCTTTATGGTGGTGTATTTTGTTGACGAGCGCGGCTATGGGCTGGCATTGGCGACAAGCGCGCTGGCATTATATGAATTTTCCGGCGTCGGCGGCGCGCTGGCTGGCGGTACCTTGAGCGATCGCTTTGGGCGGCGGCGCTTGATTGCCGCAGCGACAGCCATCACCGCGCTGCTCATGTTGATATTTGCGCATGTCGAGGGGCTGCTGCTCATACCGATTCTCATCGGCTTGGGGCTGGCGGCGCTGTCGGTATCACCGGTCTTCTTAGCGCTGGTGCAAGATCAACTGCCGGACAATCGCTCCACCGCCAACGGCATCTTCATGCTCTATGCCTTTGGCATTCGGGCGATTACGGTGTTGATGGCTGGGCTTTTGGGGGACGCCTTTGGGTTGCAGAAGGCCTTCATCATCGCCGCGCTTGTCTCGCTGTTTTCCCTGCCCTTTATCTTTGCTCTGCCTGCCAAACCAGCGGCTCGGCATGAAGACTTATAGCATGAAGACTTATAGACCGAGCAGGCAACTGCCAATAATGACGCGGCTGCAATCGCCCTGCGCGCGCTAGAGCTGCAGGGCTTGCCTGCGAAATCGGGCTGTGCCACAATGACTTCGTTGCCAATACGCCCAAGAATGACCGCTTATGGAACTGCGATTTCGAATCATGCTTGTCGCGCTATTTGGGCTGGCAGCCGTCGCGGTCTGGACCTTTCCCGCTTGGCGCGCTTTCTTGCGCGACCGCCAAGCGACCGAAGCCTTCCCGGGCTTAGAACTGGACTTGCAGGACAATTTCCTCGCCTTGCCAGCCGATCAGCGCGCAGCCTTGCTTGCCATGCGCGAGACCAGCCCAGAAACGGCGCTGGGCATGGTCCACGTCGCCATAAGCGAAGCGGATATCGCGCCCGAAGACGAGCTGGACCTAAACGCGGAAACAGCGCGCGTATTGGCTAGCGGGAGCTTCAGCACCATCGACGCCTTGCACTGGGGCAAAGGCACCGCCACCATCTACGAGTTCGATGAGCGCCGCATTTTACGTTTTGAAGGTTTTTCATCGGCGCTCGGCGGCGATGTTCGCGTCTATCTATCGCGCGATCCCCAGCCGATGAGCGCGCTGGAACTGGGGACTAATTTCTTGAACCTGGGTCGGCTAAAGGGCAATATCGGCAATCAAAATTATATCTTGCCGGCAAACCACGACTTAAGCGTTTATCAATCGGCTGTGGTTTATTGCAAACAGTTTGAGGTGGTGATAACCAGCGCTCGCTTGCGCTGAGGGGACGGATTGCCCAGAAAAAGACGCTGCTTGCCCGCGATGATGAGTCAGGAATCCACAAGACACCCAGAGGTTTTCCTTAGTGCTGCTGCCGTTAAGCCCTGACACGGTTCGGAATTTTCTGCCGCAAGGGGCCCGACTCATCATCGCGAGCAAGCATAGTGGCAGTATAATGGCAGCGCGGTCTTCAGTCAAGATCGCGTGGGCAATCGCAGCGCATATTTTATCCACCGCTGGCGCAAGTCGCGCGCGCCGTTGCGGCGCGCGCGACCCTCAGTCATAATACAGTCATTATCCAGAGCAGGGAGAATATCCTCATGTCTGACGACATTCGCTTTGATCTTCCGCAGAGCGCGATACCGCAACATTGGTACAATGTTCAGGCGGATCTGCCGCGCCCCTTGCCGCCGGTACTGCACCCGGGCACAAGCCAGCCAGTGGGCCCGGATGATCTGGCACCGCTGTTCCCGATGGGCTTGATCGCCCAAGAGGTGAGCCAAGAACGCTGGGTCGAGATACCCGACGAAATCCGCGAGATTTATAAACTCTGGCGTCCCACGCCATTGCTGCGGGCGCGGCGGCTGGAAAAAGCGCTCGATACACCCGCCCACATCTATTACAAATACGAGGGCGTTTCGCCTTCGGGCAGCCACAAATTGAATACCGCCACGGCGCAAGCCTATTACAACAAACAAGAAGGCGTCAGCGGATTAACGACCGAGACCGGGGCGGGGCAATGGGGCACGGCGCTGGCGCAGGCTTGCAGCTTCTTCGACATGGAATGCATCGTGTATATGGTGCGCATCAGTTACGAGCAGAAGCCCTATCGCCGCGCCATCATGCAGAGCTTTGGCGCTGATGTTACCGCTAGCCCCAGCGACAAGACCGACGCGGGCAAGGCGATGCTGGCGCAAGACCCAGATAGCACCGGTTCGCTGGGCATCGCCATTAGCGAAGCGGTCGAAGTCGCCGCCAAGAGCGGTGGCAAATACAAATATGCCTTGGGCAGCGTATTGAACCATGTGCTGATGCATCAGACGATAATCGGGCAAGAAGCGCTACAGCAGATGGAATTGGCGGGCGAGTACCCGGATGTAGTCGTCGGTCCGACGGGCGGCGGCAGCAACTTCGCCGGTATCGCCCTGCCCTTCTTGCACCAGAATATGGTCCATGGCAAGCAGACGCGCTTGCTGGGCGTTGAACCCGCCGCTTGCCCGAGTTTGACGCGCGGGGTCTACGCTTATGACTTTGGCGATACCATTGGCATGACGCCGCTAATCAAGATGTATACGCTAGGGCATGGCTTTGTGCCGCCGCCGCTGCACGCGGGCGGTTTGCGCTATCATGGCATGGCTTCCGTCATCTGCGAACTTTGGGACCAAAAGCTAATTGAAATGAGCGCCATACCGCAGATGGAGACCTTCAGCGCAGCCCTCACATTCGCCAAGGCGGAAGGAATCGTGGCAGCGCCGGAAGCGGCGCATGGCATAGCGGGTGCCATTCGCGAGGCGCTTGCCGCCAAAGAGGCTGGTCAAGAGCGCGTTATCTTGTTCAACTTATGCGGGCACGGGCATTTTGATATGAGCGCCTACGACGCCTTCCTTGCTGGAGAATTGAGCAACTATGAATACCCGCAAGCCGAGATTGACCGCGCGATGGAAGCCCTGCCACAGATTGGATAAACTGGCGCTTGGTCCGCTGTCCGCGCGATACCGGGATACAATCCGACAATATAGGCATTAAAAACCGGGATGATTCAACTTCCAGCAGTGCAAGCACCAGAATATGCGGCTGCCTCGCTAGCCCGCATATTCTGGCTCGGATATAATGGATGGAAGCAGTCATCCATTTCGGGGGGTTAGCGGCATTATGAAGCATAGATTGCTCTTGCCATTGATGATCTGTGTTTTGGCGCTTGCTGGGTGCTATCGACAGGCTGAAGAAGAATTTCAACCAGTTGACAGCAGCGCAGTTGAGCAAGTTGACACAAGGATTGTCGCGGTTACTGCCATTCAATTGAGCGAAGCGGAAGTTGTCGCCCCCAGTGGCGATACAGCTGCGGATGCTGGCGCGGCGACGAGCCAAGCTGTCGGGTTCATCACGCCAGAGCCGCCGCCCGGCCAAGTTGTGCAGCTGACAACCATCGCGACAACGAGCTTTGTGGTCATCGCGGCGACGCCTGGAATGGAAGACGTGGCAACGCGGATTTTCACCTTGCCGACCCCGACCGTGACATTTGAAGAAACGCTCGATCCGGACGATGAATGCGTCTATAGCGTCTTACCCGGCGACAATTTATTCCGGCTGTCAATCGTATTCGAGACGACTGTGGAAGCGCTTTTAGAAGACAATCAACTGGATAGCGACGCCTTGCGGATTGACCAGTTGCTGCTCATCCCAGGTTGCGAGCCAAGCGCGCCAGAAGCGCCCGCGGACGGCGCGGCGCTTGACGATACAGAAGCAACAGCCGAAGCAGAAGCAGAAGTGGAAGCCACAGCGGAAGCGGACACCGTAATCGCAACCGATACCAGCGCTGGCATCACGCTCCAATTGCCAGAAGGGCGGCGGATTCATGTCGTTTCCGCCGGCGAAACATGGGCTAGCATCGCCCTGCGCTATGAGCTCAGCGTCGACGAGATTTCGGCTGCCAATCAATTGGCAAGTTCCGACCAGCTAATTGTCGGCTTGGAGCTTGTGATACCAGCGCTAGCGAGAGTCGTGCCCATAGACGACGCGCCAGAAGTGGAACCGATTCTAGAAACGCCTGAGGGCTAGCCGCGAACCGGCTCGCGCGAGAATGTCGCGGGTGTGATTGCCCCCAAGACCGCTTTTGACAGTTGCAGCGCGCTTTCATAGTCCTTGAGGTTCATAAGCGCGCTTGGACTATGAATATAGCGACAAGGCGTGGACAGCGTCATTGTCGGGATGCCGGTTTGCGCTGTATGAATCGCGCCGCCGTCGGTGCCGCCGCCGCCTATCGTCTTGAACTGGTAGGCTATGCCCTTTGCTTCGGCAGTTGCTCGCAAGAAAGCCAAAACGCGCGGGTCGGATATCATGCGCCCGTCCACGAGGGTCAGCACGACGCCAGCGCCGAGCTTGGTGCCGGGATTGCTCGGCAAATCATCGGCCTCCCGCTCGAGATTAGGATCGGGCACATCGTAAGCGGTTGTGCCTTCCAGCACAATCGCCGCGTCGGGCTGCAGGCGCTGCGCGGCGACCTGCGCGCCGCGCAATCCAATCTCTTCCTGGACAGTGAATGCAGCCGCTACTGAAACCGGATAGGGTCCCTTTTGCAGGATATCAACAAGGATTGAACAGCCGGCGCGGTCGTCGAATGCTTTGCCCCGTACTGTGTCAGCGCCCAATTGCGCGTAAGCGCTGTCAAAGGCGATGCGGTCGCCCGGCTGGGCAGCTTGTTTATCGGTCGCCCCGACATCAATGCGCAAGTTCTCAATCGCCACCGTATTCATGTCGCGCCATTTGTGAATCGGCTTCCACAGCACCACGCCGGGCTGTCGAGCAGAGCCTACTTTGACGCGCAAGCCCGGCAGGATGCGCGCGTCTATGCCGCCAACATTGGTGAATTGAATCAAGCCATTGCTATCGACAGCGGTCACCATCATGCCGATTTCGTCCATGTGCGCCGCGATCATCACGGTGAACCCCGGATAGCGCGTGCCTCTTTGCAGCGCCGTGAGATTGCCCAAAGCGTCAACCTCTAGCGAAGATACCTGGTCGCGGATAGCGGGCACGATGAGCGCGCGGACTTCGTCTTCTTCGCCACTGACGCCGATTGCTTGCGACAATTCTTGCAGAATCATGGCTTGTCCTTTATGGGTCGCGCTTCACAGTAGAACCAAGAAAGTAATGAAAATACGTGAATCGCCGCTTTTCTACCCCATCCCCAGCCCTTCCCCGAATCATCAAGGAAGGGTGGCTCGACAATGAAGTTGGATTGTTTCGTAAATTTTGCATCATTAACTTGGTTCTACTATTTTGAAGGAGCGATGAAGAAACGGCGCAGAAACGATAGAAACGCGATGAAGACTCGGTGCCAACAAGATGAAGCGTTATAGCAGCTGAACTTTGACGCATGGCAACGCATTATAGCTGATAGAGCGTCGCGCCGAAAGCCCGCGGCATACTAGCCCGCCTAGCCAAACGCTGGAAGAAAATGATTAAACTCGGGGAGTCGCTTGTCAAGCGCCAGCAATCGTTTGACTATCAAACTAGGTAGCGCTGTTCAAGCTGTCGATGATATTCGAGAAGATGTTACCAATCGCAGGACCTAAAAGAGCCAGAATCACGATCACGACTACCGCTACCAAGACCAGTATCAGCGCGTATTCAACCAGCCCCTGCCCTTCGTCATTATGTGGCAACCGATGCATGAAAGTTCTCCCGCCGCAGGACATTCGCGTGCATTTCTACTTATATTTAATATAGCACAGGTCAATTAGCTTGGCAATAAATGTAGATAAAGTGGGCTGGGCAGCGCCGCCCACTTTTCCACGATGAGCTCGGGTTTACGAGGGGGTGGGATTGACTGTGTTCATGACGTTTGCAAAGATGTTGTTGATGGAGGGACCAAGCAGAGCCAGGATGACAATGACAACTACGGCGACCAGCACCAGAATCAAGGCGTATTCAACCAGTCCCTGGCCTTCGTCTTGTCTGGGTTCTTGTTTCATGCTGTTTTCTCCTACACAGTGCGGATGAGATTGATGCTTGGACAGCTGATGAAACCTAGAATTATAGCAATAGCCTTAGGTATTTCAACCGTGTCCGGCTAATCGTCGGGGCAATCGCATCAAATATTATTCACCACATAGGTACCGAGAGGCGCGTAGGGCGCGTAGACACTGGCGGTCGAGGATGGGGTAGAAAAAGCGCATTGACTTACCAGTAGCGGACAAGCCCTACAACTTCACACCTTTTCGTGACGATTGACGGGAGTCAATTTGATGCAATTACCCTGGGCTAATCGTAGCGAAGCACATTCATGACCCGTTCTTTGACGGCGACCCGCGCGCTGAGGAAAGTGGCGAGCCAGCCAATCATCACGGCCGCGACCACCAATGCAACAGCCGCGGCGCGCGCGTCGGCAGGTAGGGGAATAAGGACGCCCCAAGCCCTTGACAGCAATGTGATAAGCAGCCCGCTCAAGCCAATGCCGATAATGGCGCTCAGCAAGCCAACCACACTGGTTTCTATCAACATGATTTGCAGGACAGACCGCGATTTCAGTCCAATCGCTTTGAGGATGCCAATCTGACGGCGGCGCTCAAGCGTCGCCAGAGCGACCGTATTTGCCATGATTACGGCGGCTGCGAAGAGCGAAAGCAATGCCACGATAGTTGGAATCGCGGCGAACTGATCAATCAAGCGGCCGATGAGGCCGTCGATGAACTGCACGTCGATGGCGAAGGCGAAAATGACGGAAGACAATTCCGTCAACGCGCGATTCAATTCTTCATCCGACACTTGATAGCTATACAATTTGAATTCTGGATTCACAGCGCTTGGCACAACTTGCGGCGGGACCAAGGCACTGGAATCTTCTTCGCTGAAGAAACCCGCGCTTTGCATTAAGCCCACCACTTCCAGTTCCAGGTCAGTTGCATCCAAGTCGACAGTGATGCGGTCGCCGACTTCAACATCGAGTAAATCGGCCAGCGGCAGCGGCAGGACGACTAGGGGCTGGGCTTTGTCCGCCAGCGTGAGCATGCGCCCCGATTGCAAAGTTCCCTGCCCGGCGTAAATATCGGGTCGGTCCGAATCCCAGACGCTGAATTGCAAGTCATTGTTTTGGTCAACTTCCCGGTCATCAATTGCGGTCACGGTCGCTTCATAATTGGAGATGGTCGTTTGGTACTGCAAATTGATTTCGCTGAGCGCATTATCGAGCGCGCCTTCAATCATTGCCGTGGGCAGACCCGGGAAAGGGAAAACCAATACATTGCCGCCGAAGGTCCGGCTTAACTGGATATTAAGCAGCTCGCGCGTGCCCTCGCCGACAAAGGCGATGCTGCTCAGCGCCAGCATGCCCGCGCTCAATGCCAGCAAGGTGGTGGCGGTGCGCAAACGGCTGGTACTCATATTGCGCAAAGCCAGCCGCAATGTAACCAGCCCGAAAGAGGGTAATTTGCCAATCAGCAAGACAATGACCCAAAGGACGGCAATCAACAAGCCAAAGATTGCAAAAGCCGCCGCCACGCCAATGACGCCAAGCGCATAAGGAGAAGGCAAGCTATCCAATGCATCGGGGCGTCCACGTGTGCTGCTTTCGTTTTCAGCTAATTCCGCATTCGGCGCTTCACTTTCGGCAGCCCGGCCTTCTCGGAATGGTCCCCCAGCGCGTCCGCCAGGCGCGGAGCGCTCCTCAACCTCGGCGCTGCGCGCGGCAAGCAACTCCAGCGACGGGCGTAAGATATGCCCGACAATCAAACCAAGAGCGAGAGTCACAAAAATCAACAGCGCGAGTGTCTGTAGCAAGCCCAGCGTAAGCAGATGGTTTTCGTTGGGACGAAGGATAATGCTGGGGCGCACGCGGACCGCGGTCAAAACTGGCGCGACCGAGAATATGGCGGTTACGACCATGCCCATGGCGAATCCAAACAACAGCGCCTCCGGGTAGACGCGCCAAATCAGCGGCTGCCGCAAGGCGACCGAGCCGTACTCGTTGACAATCAAACTAAGCCCAATGCCAACAAGGATGCCGAGGGTACTGCCGATTAGCCCGAGCAATAAACCTTCGGTCAAGAACAATATCGCAATCTGTCTAGCTTGCAGCCCAAAGGTCTTCACCGCGGCAATCTCGCCGGTGCGGCGGCGAACTAGAACCAGCATGGTATTCATAATGCCGACGCCGCCGATGAGCAATGCGCCCAGCCCCATCACCACCACGAAATCGCCCAAGTATTGAGAAATATCCTGGTAACGTTCCAGCAAGTCGAAGGTGGTGTTTATGCGCGCGTCCGGCGCGATTTCTTCGACTTCTTGGATGTAGCGGTCGATTTGGTCGCGGTCGACAAATTGGGGGAAAACAACACCGATGCGGTTTGGCTTAATATCTTCGTTGATAACTTGCGCCGCATTCGCCAAATCGAAATAGGCGAAGCCAAAAAAAGCGTTCAAAAAGTTGCTGACGCTGCTCTCTTCGGCTGTCGAGACGATACCGCGCACGGTATAAAGGTCTTGAGTGCCGCTGACACGAACGGTGTCGCCGACACTTATGTCGCTCTGCTGCGCCAGGTTTTCGCTGATGACGATTTCGTTCCCGCCGCTGAACAAGCTGCCTAGCGGGGCATCGGGCGGGTCGAGCGCTAGAATCGTATGCGTCGGCGGATAGGAGGCTGGATCGATGAAAAAGCTGCCGATGAAACTGGGGCGGCCGAATTGCTGCTGATCGGCTTTGCTAAGCTGCATATTGCGCCCGCTCATGAAAGCGGCTGTTTGCGCGCCTTCGTCCGCGGCCCAATCAAGCAGCTCGTTTAGATCCTGGGGCGCAAAAGCATCCGGATCGTTGCCGCCGAAGCTACTAAACAAACTGTCGTTGCGGATTAGTATATCGCCCTTGGTTTCGACGCGCATATTGTTAATCAGCGTGTCGCCAATCGCCAAGCCGAGCGAGCGCAAGGCGACGACGGTCGCCACGCCGGCTGTAACGCACAAGATTGCCAGCGTAGTCCAGCGGCCGCCGCGTTGGATATTGCGCAGCGCGTATAGCAAATAGAATCGGAGTCGATGAATCATCGCAGCGCCTTGTTTTTGCATGCTTTCATTGTAATTGCACTTCTGGCTCCAGAAAGACCGCGCTTAAGGTATCGCGGCCAGACTGCGCAAGCTACCCGTATTACCTTACGTCATTCCGGCGCGAACGTCGCGACACTGCCCGTTGCCCGCTACACGTTTATAGTATAATTAGCGTAAATGTAAGCGCCTTTGCGGGAGCTAAATTAAGTTACCGCGTTCTCAAAAAATAACAAGCCATCTCGCCGCGCGAGCGACCAGAAAAGTATGAGGACCTAAACATGAGCAAACCGGTGATTGGCATAAGCACGGGCGGGCGCAGCGAAGGCTATATTCAATCGCGGCATTATGATGCATTTTACAGCACACCGGCCGCCTATGTGGATGCCACGCGCCGCGCCGGCGGCAACCCGATACTGTTGCCGCCGGGCAACGAAGACTGGATCGAACTGCTAGCGCTGCTGGATGGCGTCATCGTAACCGGCGGCACTGACATCGATCCCCTTGAATATGGAGGCGACAGCGGCGACCCGCACTTGCTGGCAGCCGACCACGAGCGCGACCGCAGCGAATTGGCGCTTGTCCGGCATTTGCTGCGGGAAAAGGATAAGCCGCTGCTGTGCATCTGTCGCGGCTTGCAGATACTTAACGTCGCCGCCGGCGGCAGCCTCTACGAGCATATTCCCGACATCAGCGACCAGGACATTCACCGTAACGAAGAAGGCTTGTGGCAGATGCAAGAGCTCGAGGTAGAAGCGGAGAGCTTGATTGCGCAAGTCATGGGCAGGACTAAATTGCGTACATCTTCGGGGCATCATCAGTCGGTGAAGGCGCTTGGCAGTGGATTGCATGTGGCAGGCGTCGCCAGCGACGGGATAATCGAGGCTATAGAAATGCCGGGTTATCCCTGGCTGCTGGCGGTTCAATGGCACCCAGAAGTCACCGCCGCGCACGACCCCAGCCAGCAGGCTATCTTCGATGCGCTGGTGGAGAAAGCCCGTGCCCTGCGCAATCAGCGGGAAAAGAGCTAGCCTGCGCTTAATCGCCGGGGACGGTAAAGCGCGCAATCTCGAACTCGCGCGCGACGGTCTGCTGCGTGTCCAGAATTGTACCGCTTTGGCTCTTGCCAGAGGCAGTTTCGTAGACGATTAACTTCGCAGCATAGTCCCCTGCTTGCAAAGCGCTGATATCGAACTGCGCGCTCGACAGCGGTCGCGAGTCGATCACGCGGTCGGCTTGCAATTGCTTGTCTCCTCCGGCCTTGAACACTTGTATCGTATAGGCATGTCCATCAATATCGCCCCGCTGCCACCACAAGTTGACAGAAAAAACATCGCCGCCGAGTTCTGTCATGATATTCGCCAACTTGATTCCGTTGTCATATTGCAACTCAAAGGGATCCGCTGTCTGGACAAGGGCACATTGATATGCGCGATCGATGTATAATTCGACATTCATATTCTCGCCCTGGGCCATCCGCTGGCAGAATCTGAGATTATGGTTCAGCCAAGCTGCGAATGGACTCTGGTGACTCGGATCACTTTCCTGTGGACTGTAAATTAGCCAAAATTGATTGTTCTCTGTCACGATGTCTCCCAAGTCACTATAGGGCTCATCCGCATTTATGACCATGGCAGCGCCGCCCGAGGCATGAACAACGTGGCTTAGGTCGCGCCAATCCGCCAGCGCGATGTCATAGGGGTGGAGCGCGTCACGGCTGTAAACTTCAGAAGGATAGAGAACCATCAGAGAAACATCGCGGCGCGGCGCGTTAATTGCAGCGTGCAGGAATTCCTCCAAAACCGGGAGCTGGTTCTGGTAACCTTCGACGAGTTCCAGGCAATCTTCCCGCAGGGCAGGTAATCTGTATATGGATACATACTCGTCTTCATAGGCTGGCGCAATTTCCAAGAAGCTATTTGTTATCTCTTCGACACTGCGCTCGCCGTGGTGCAAAACCACGTGCGAGAAGCCGTCATTGAGCAGTTGATCCGCGGCGGCAAGATATTGGTCGAATGCGCTAAATGAGCAATCTGTATTGCCGCGCCTGTGCCAAGTCACCAGTAGATGATTTTGCAGAATATAGTTGTAAGATTGGACTGGCGTGCGAAATGAAAGACCTTCGGCGTGTGGGTAGCCGTTTATTGTTTGGTAGAAACCATAGATTTTGGAGCTGCGGCGACCCATCGGCAAGTTTATAAGTCTGATATCCTCTTGATTTGGCTCGCTTCTCAGCCAATTGTTAAATTCGAGTTGACGGTCTGGAATTACCTGACTCAAAGGAACCTGATAATATTCAAATGCTAGCAAGCAGACCGCTGAAAGTACGGCTAAAGAGCGATATTTATTTGGTAAGTTCTTCAATAGGACTTGCAATCCAAAACAGGACAGAATCGAAAATGGCAGCAAAATGCCCATTAGGAAGTGATCGGTCGCGTAAAAGGGCTGAAAAATAAACGGCAATGCGGCTTTGAGAAAATGCAAAGGCAAGACGATATCGGGATACTCGACGCCATTTATGAGAAGAGTCGAACCCAGCCGTAAAATCAAGAACGGCAGAAGCAGCAGCAACCAAGGATACATTTTGCGCCGATGTCTGGCGGAGCAGAATCCTAGCACAATCAATAACATTGGCAGGTATCCTAAATAACTGGTTTTGTGCTGCTCGCGAATGCTCAATTCGTCAAAAACCTTCAAATCAAAGACCTCGACAAAAACTGGGCTTAGCACAGGATGACCGCCATTGACAAAGTAGGAAAGCAGGTCCTTGCCGAATTCTTGGCCGAGATTCTTTTCCAAAGCATCGTCAAATATTGCAGTGTCGCGGATCATCGGATACACGCGCGCCAGACTAATAGCAGCAGCAAGGCTTAACAGAAGCGCCATGCCAATCAAGAAGCGTGGCTTCAACCATGCTCTGTGGGTAAAGAAAATGGTGAAGAACCCTAATGTCAGAAGCAGACAGACGAAGATATACATGCCGATGAAAGCCGTGATACCGAGCATTACGCCGCTCGCCAGGTACCAAATCATCTTTTTTTCTTCAACGCCGCGCTGCAAAGCATACAGAGTCAGCGGAATCGTTATCAAGAAGCTCACACTCGGGTGATTGGGATGCCCGACAACATGCTGGCTAAATCCAAAAACAACGGCACCAAAAAGAGCCAGCCAGCGGTCATGTATCGCGTAGATGAGGTAGACATACGCTGACAAAGTTGCCGCAAGAATGATCAACAGGTAAACGAAGTTAAAGGCACTAGAGGCTGCCATGATTGACTGAAAAAACGCGAACAGTGTTATGTGGAATACATTTGCGGGATGATATGCAAGTGACATGCCATGCGGGTAGAACAACACGTTCGTGAAATAAATGTCAGCTTCCCCGGTCAAGATTGATCGCCCGTACCAGGCGTCCCAGAATTTTATCCAAACGTCTCGACCTGAAGTTGGCAACCAGAAGGTTTCGCTGTCAAAGACATAGACAATCGTGGGCCAAGTCATCACGATCAGCAAAATGCCGACAATGACGATGAAATGCAAATGATTGCGCAATACGCTGCCTATGCTTGACATGAGCCTTCGACTGAGCACTGATTTGGGTCGTCCACATTCTAGCACTGCTTGGATAAGGGGCAATCACAGAACGAGGAAATTGTCACAGGCCAGCGCAAATCAGAGTTCAACGACCGCCCGCTCACGCTGGAATTGTAAAACGCGCGATTTCCAGTTCTCTCGGGAAGGCATGCTGACTTTCCACGATGGTCCCGGGCTGGCTCTGTTTGCTGTCGACGTGGTACACAATCAGCCGCGCGGAGTATGTGCCAGGCGGGAGCTGCGAAATATCAACGCTACGTAATGCAAGTGGATCGAAACGAATGACGCGGTCGCTAGCCTGGGCGACCTTCACGCCGTCGGCATCAAAGATCTGGATGGAAAAAGCGTGGTCGCCTCCTCGCGCATCCGACCACCATAAATAGACTTGAAGTTCGTTCTCCGTTACATTATATAGTCTATTTGCCAACCGGATGCCGTTGTCATAGCGGATTGATAGCTCAGCTTCCTCTGCGACCAATTCGCAGGGAAATTCGCGGCGTATTTTGCGTTCGGACCGTATATGGAAGTTGTCATAATCGCGACTGCATTCTTTATAATGCTGGACGAGCCAGTCATTGAATACGGCGATGCGCTGAACATCCGTCTCTTGCGGATCGTATACAAGCCAAATGATGCTATTTCTTTCTACGATGCTATCCAGATTCGCGGTTCGGGCATCGGAAGACTGGACAAGCGCCTGACCCCGCGCGTCCTGCGAAACATGAATCAGACTTTTCCAGCGCGCTGCTTCGGCGCTATAAAAGCGCAGCAATGCGGCAGTGAGCGGGCGAGACGGGTGCAGACTGAGGATGCTCTCAGTTCGCTTGGGAGCTGTCGCCGCTTGCATGAAAAAATCTTTCAGATGCGTAGCCGCTTCATGACCGGGCATTTCGTCTGGGCAACTCCGGCGCAGGTCGGATAGACGGTAGATAGCATTGAAACCATTTTGAAAAGCCGCATCGGCAAAGGCGAAGCTATCTTCGACTTTGGATGCAAAAAACGCTTCGTGATGCATGACCACATGCGTGAAACCATCACTTTCAAGCGCGGCGATAGCGCCCAGATATTGAGCTTGATTTGAGAATTGGCAACGGATGCTTTTGTTGCCGCTCCATGCGCTTAGAAGTAGATTGTTATTGATGTAATCATAGGCGGCTGGCGGCGTGCGACCGGCAACGCCTTCTACATGCGGATAACCCGACAAGGTTTGATAAAAGTCATACAACTTGGAATTGACCCGCCCCATCGGCACGTTTATCAGTCGGATATCGTCCTGGTCATCTTCTTCCGCCAGCCATTCCAGGTAGGCAAATTGTTCATCACTAATGACAGTGCTTTCCAGCGAAATATAATATTCGAAGGCGAGGCCGAGGATGAGCATGGCGATGATGGTCCCGCGCATCCTATGCGAAAACAAGCGCAGAAACGTCATGGCACCATAGCAGGATAATACAGCCAGCGGCAGGAGCGCGCCGCAATAGAAGTAGTCAGGCGAATATATTGCGGTGAAAATTGAAGGTATCAAGTTATCCAGAATTTGTTTGGGCAGTACGATCGTATCGTAACGCTCGCCGTTAATGGTTAGCGCCGTGCCCAGCCGCAATATGAGAAAGGGCAGCATCAGGTATAGCCAAAAGAGCATTTTGCGTCGGTAAGCCGCACGCGTGAATCCTAAGATGATGAGCGCAAGCGGAATGTAACCTAGATAAGAAGTGTTAAAGCGCGGGTCAATCTCCAGCTCGAAAATATCTCTGAAAATCGGGGTGGTGATTGGGTGATCTAAATTGACAAAATATTGCAGCAATTCGGAGTTGAAACTCTCGCCACGGTATTTTTCAAGCGCAAATTCAAGCGAGTCGGCATCGCGCAGCATAGGATAGGCTCGCAGCAGTCCGATTGACCCGGCGATGGCAAGCAGTACACTGACCTGCAGCCAGAAACCCGGATGTCGCCAGCGATGCCGGGCGAAGTATAGCAAAAATAAGCCTAGCGCCATTATTAGACAGACATAGGTATAGATGCCGATGAAGGCTGTTGCGCCAGCTAGGAAACCAGCCACCGCCACCAGCGACCAGCGCTTTTCCAGAATGGCTCTATGTAAGAAATACAGCGTCAGAGGTATTGTGGCGATTGTACTTACCAGTGGCTGTGACGGGCGACCCGTAACATAAATGCTGCAACCGAAGACTATCGCGCCAAACAAGCAAACCCACTTGAGCCGAAAAAGGTACAGCAGGTAAATATAGGCGGACAGAGTTGTTACGAAGATGATTAACAAGTAGGTGAGATTGTAGGCATTCGAGAGTGGCAGAATAGCGTTGAGCGCACTGAGCGTCACGACATGCGGAAGCGAAAAGCTATGAAACCCGAGCGATACGCCATCGGGATAAAACATTAAATCTGTATAGAGCAAATTTGCCTCGCCAGCCAGTATCAGTTCGGCGTACCAGGCATTCCATATATTTGTCCAGACATCGTATACGACTGTTGGCAGCCAAAATACTTCTGTGTCAAAAACATGCTGGATCGTCGGATAGGTCATCACGACGATTAGAATTGGCGCAATTACAAGGAAATGCAGATGCTCCCGTAATGCCCAGAGCAATCGCGACATAATCGAATAGTCCCGTTAGCCAGCGGATTCCGCATGGATTCTAGCGATCGGGGCGCAATGCGCAATACTGAAGCCGCGACCACAATTTACCATACGGTTCACTCCCGCTCTGACTAGGCGCGGCAGCAAAGTTGACTATGAATGAAGCGGCGCAACTTAGCGAGCAACGCTAGCGGGGATAAAGCCAAAAAGAGCATGGGCACAATAGAAATGTTTTACCAGGTTTCCCAATGAACAACGTCGCCGAAGCCTCTTCTGCCGCCAGCCCGCAGCGGCTGCGCAGCTGAGGCTTCATTGGCTGGATAGCCGAAGGAAATCACCAAGCGCGTCTGGTAGCCATCGGGAATAGCCAGCAGCGCGCGCGCGTCGTCTGGCTGGTAGATGGTGCCAAGGCAAGAGCCAATGCCAATCTCGTTAGCCGCCAGCTGCATATAGGCGGCGCTTTGCCCGGAATCGAAGAAGTGCCACAAGGTGCGGTCGTTCTGCGTTGGCACCACGATCACGACGCAGAGGGCGGCACCAGCCACGTGCCCCATGCCAGCCCCAAGCTGCGCCAGCTTTGCCAGGCGCTCTCGGTCTTGGACAGCAATGAAATGCCAGGGCTGACTGTTCTTCGAGCTTTGGGAACGTCTGCCCGCTTGCAAGATCCGTTCCACTTCTTCGGTTTCCAGCGCTTGCTGACTAAAATCGCGAATGGCTCGTTTGTTTTGAATCGCGTCCCAAACTTGCATACGATTTCTCCCTCTGTTTTGTAGAGTAGCTGAAGCAGTCCACGGTCGGCCCGGGTTAATCGTCGGCTTTGGGCATTATGCCCATATCCGCGACATGGACGTAAGATTTCATTTCGCTGCGCAGCATATCGTTCAATTCGGCTTCGTAGGCAATCTGCGCCTCGATATCGGCTTCCATCGCGAACTCAATCATGACCTCGGCAACGGACTTCTTCACGATGCGCTTGATAAGCTCTTGCAATTCATCAACTGTCAGTTCCGTGATTTTACGCTCGTCCATCTTGGTTGGGCAAGGCAGCCAAAGGGGGCGGCTGGATTGCCTAGCTCCTTTCCGATTAAATGACCGGGCTCACGAAAAAACCAGATGCGCGTCTGACGCGCTCTATGGCGCGCGCGCTCGCGCTTCATTTCAGCGCGTTCCCCACAATTAAATTGTAACGGCCTTTGTTGAATAAGGCATTTGACAGGCGCGGTATTTGATGTGATATTAATCTCGCTATTATCTCACCCTATTACTTGCGTTTATACGTAGCCGGGGAAGCGAAGTCGCAGGATTTGTACGCATTGTACAAGGGTCGCGTAGGTCGCGAAGGTCGCGTAGGTCGCGTAGGTCGCGTAGACACTGACCGCCGACACTGACCGCCGACACTGACCGCCGATAGAACCCTGCGACAATGCCCGCATCTCGTCCCTGCGTTCAAATTTCATTTGCGGATTAATATTGAAATGGTCAATTTGACTTTGTGTTCTTGATAACTTTGTGCTTAATTATGCTTGTGAATGTCAGGTAATGTGCCAAATATCTGACTTGCGCAAATTATTTTCGGGAGCTGACATGGACGAACCATCGCGATTGCAATTTAGCGGCGACGAGATGCGAGCAATCGGCTATCATGTCATTGATACGCTGGTGGATTATTACGCTAGCCGCGCCGAAAGACCGGTGACGCAAAAGCTGGATCACGACGCGCTGCAAGCGATGCTGCGCGAGCCATTGCCGCGGGCGAGTTCTCCCTGGCGCGATGTCTTGGAACAATTTCAGCGGCAAGTTGTGGACACGACAAATCATGTGGACCATCCGCGTTTCTTCGGCTATATCCCGCTTGCGAACAACTTCGTCAGTGTCATGGCGGATGCCCTGGCGGCTGGATACAACATCTTCAACGCGGTCTGGCTGCAAGGACCGGGCGCGGCGCAGATCGAGCGGCTGACCGTGGATTGGCTGCGGCAGATTTTCAACTTGCCGCCAGGCGCGGGCGGGACCTTTGTCAGCGGCGGCTCGGTCGCCAATCTATCCGCGCTGGCAGTGGCGCGGCAGATTCACCTGGGCGGGGAGATGCGAGATGCGCTTGTCTATTGTTCCGATCAAATCCATTTCGCCATTTCGCGTGGATTGCGCGTGCTGGGCTTCGCGCCAGGGCAACTGCGCAAGATCCCCAGCGACGAAGCCTATCGGATCTCGCTGCCACTTTTACGGCAAGCGCTGGCGGCCGATCGGGCGGCGGGCAAGCGCCCCTTCTGCGTCGTCGCTACCGCCGGCACAACCAATACTGGGGCTGTCGACCCATTAAACGCGCTGGCGGATCTTTGCGAACAGGAGCGTCTATGGCTGCATGTCGACGGCGCTTATGGCGCGCCAGCTATGCTGAGCGAAAAAGGCAAAGCGGCGCTGCAAGGGCTGGAGCGCGCCGATTCCCTGGCATTGGACGCGCATAAGTGGATGTTTCAACCGATAGAGTGCGGTGTGACGCTGGTGCGAGAGCGGCGCTGGCTCGCCGAGACCTTCGCCGAGACCTCCGCCGGGACCTCCAAAGTACAACCAGAATACTTAAAAGACGTCGCGGGCGCGGGCGAAGAAAACAATTTCATGTATCAAGGCATCCAACTGACGCGCCAGTTTCGCGCTCTGAAGCTGTGGATGAGCTTCAAGGTCTTTGGGCTGGACGCCATCAGCGCCGCCATCGCGCTTGGCTTCGAAAATGCGGAACTGGCGGAGCGGCTGCTGCGCGAAGCCGGCTGCTGGCAGATTGTAACGCCCGCGCAGATGGCAATTGTTACATTCCGCTATAAGCCGATGAACAGTGATGAGGCGCTGGCAAATCACATCACAGATGAGTTGGTCGGGCTTCTGCTGAACAATGGCACCGCCTTCGCCTCTGGCACGCAATTGCGCGACAAGACAGTACTGCGACTCTGCTGCAATAATCCGCGCACGACGCCATCCGACCTGCGGCAAACTGTAGCGCTAATGGGTAAATTGGCCTCCGAATTGGAAGCGACGCTTATAAATATGTCGTCATCAAAATAGCGTACCTGCCTGCCCAAGGCTGCCCAGGGCGATTCTGTTGATTTTCGCATGATATTGTGCAACTATTGGCGCGCTAGCAATCTTTGTATTTTTTGCGAGCTCCAAAAAAGGAAGGACCAGATTTGCGCAATACAAACCCTCGAGACAAATTAAAGCTTGGTGCGGAAGAAATGCGGGAAATGGGCTATCGCATCATCGACATGCTGGTGGATTATACCGGCGCGCAAGCCCAGTTTCCGGTGACGAGAGCGCTGGATCACGCGACTTTCGAAGAAATCCTTAACGAGCCGCTGCCCGAGACGGGATCAGATTGGCAAGACGTATTGGAACAATTCGAGCGACAGGTGCTGACAACTATCGACCACCTGGATCATCCGCGCTTCTTCGCCTATATACCGTCCTCCAACAACTTCGTTGGCGTCATGGCGGATACACTGGCCTCCGGCTACAACATTTTCAACTCCTTATATCCACTTGGAACAGGCGCGGCGGTGGTCGAAAAACTGTGTATCAATTGGCTGCGCAAGCTCTGCGGTATGCCGGAAGAGGCGGGAGGCTTGTTTGTCAGCGGCGGCTCTGTTGCGAACCTGACGGGATTGGCGGTGGCGCGTCAGGTCAAGCTGGAAGGGGACATGCGCGATGCCGTGATTTATTGCTCGGATCAGACGCACTTTGTCATCTCTCGCGGCTTGCGCATACTCGGTTTCGCGCCACAACAACTGCGCGAAATACGGTCCGACGCGGACTTCCGGTTGCCCATGGCGGATCTCAAAGAGGCAATCGCGGCTGATAGGGCGGCGGGCAAACGTCCCTTTTGCATAGCCGCCACCGCTGGCACGACCAATACGGGTGCGGTGGACCCGCTGAATGACCTGGCGGATCTGTGTGAACGGGAGGATCTCTGGCTGCATGTCGATGGCGCTTATGGCGCGTCCGCCTGCTTGACCGCGCATCGGAAGCAGGCTCTGGCTGGCATTGAACGCGCGCATTCGCTGACCTGGGACGCGCACAAATGGATGTTTCAACCGATTGAGTGCGGCATTCTGCTGGTGCGGGATCGCCATTGGCTAAGCGAAACCTTCAAGGATACGGCGCACTTCTTAACCGATGCCGAAGATCATAGTAAAGATAAGGTTGGCGAAGAGCTGAACTTCATGTATCAGGGCATTCAATTGACACGCAATTTCCGCGCCTTGAAATTTTGGATGAGCTTAAAAGTATTTGGCTTAGGCGCAATGCGAGAAGCGATTGAACGAGGATTTCAGCTCGCGGAATTGGCGGAATCACTCCTGCGCGATTCAGGCAATTGGCAGATCCTAACGTCCGCGCAATTGGCGATTGTGACCTTTCGTTACAAGCCTACTGCTGGCGGTGAAGCTCTGGCAAACCGCGTGACGGATGAACTATCGGGCGCTATGGCGGCGAATGGCTTCGCCTTTGCCTCGACCACCAAGCTGCGCGGGAAAACTGTGATGCGACTGTGTACGAATAATCCACGGACCACGCCAGCCGATCTGCGGCAAACTGTATTGCTTATGGGTCGGCTGGCGGCGGAGCTAGAAACGCGGCTCGAACAAGCTCCCGCCGCGGCGGAATAAGCCATCTTGCCACCCCACTAATTCTACAGTCTGTACAGCTAGCCATAAGTTGCTAAAATACGCGCGCTTTGCAAAGCAGATTTGGCTTGCTCGCAATCATTGCTCGCAAACATTGAGGACCGCGCATTGGACATTGAATTTCTGGCTTTTTCCCTCGCCAGCTTTCTTTTCATCGCCTTGGCCGCGTCCCAGGTTGGGAAACTCGCGACTTTATTCCACCTTCCGCTGATAACGGGCTATCTGCTGGCGGGCTTGCTGGCGGGTCCTTTCATATTTCAGTTTGCGGATAGCGCTGCAATCGAGGCGCTGCGCTTTCTGGACGAGACGGCGCTGGCATTTATCGCTTTTTCCGCAGGCAGCGAAATGGCGCTGGATGAATTGCGCGGACGCTTGCGCAGCATCGGCTGGAACACTTTGTCTCAAGTTGCCGCCATCTATATCATTTGCGGCAGCGCGGTATTCTTATTGGCAGACGCCATCCCATTCTTGCAAGACTTATCCACCTCGGGCCGCGTCGCCGGCGCTTTGCTCGCCAGCACGATACTGGCTGCCCGCGCCCCTTCTTCCGCCATAGCCGTCATCAAAGAGATGCGGGCGCGCGGACCCTTCACCAAGACCGTGCTAGGCGTAACCTTAGTCAAAGATGTGCTGATTGTCGCGCTCTTCGCGCTATGCACCTCAATCGCCGCCAGCCTGCTGAACAACCGCGATTTAGATTTGGGCTTCATATTCCTAGTCGGCTTCGAGCTGGCGGCGTCCATTGGTCTGGGTTTGCTCGTCGCGCAGCTCATGGGGCTGATATTGCGCAATCACTGGGGAGACTGGTTAAAAATCGCGCTGCTGCTGATCATTGGCTATCTGGTCTTCGCTTTTGCAGGCGAGCTCCAGCATTGGAGCCATGACAACCTGCCCAATGACCTGCACCTAGAGCCGCTGCTTATTTGCCTGACAGCCAGCTTTTGGCTGACCAATCGCAGCCCCTACCGCTCTGAACTGCACCATCTGCTGAACCTGGCGCAGATGCCGGTTTTCGTCGTCTTTTTCGCGCTGGTTGGCGCGTCGCTCAAAATTGACGTCTTATTCACCATACTTCCCATCGCCTTGGCTCTTTACTGCATCCGCCTGTTTGCGTTATTCGTTGGCGGCTATTCCGGCGGGGTGGCAGCCGGGGATTCGCCACTGTTTCGGCGGTTGAGCTGGATGGCTTATGTAACGCAGGCGGGGGTCGGCTTGGGGCTGGCGAAAGATGTCGCCAATCAGTTCCCCGAATTGGGCAACGACTTCAGCACACTCTTGGTAGGGGTCATTGTGATTAGCGAACTAACGGGACCGCCCTTTTTCAAATTTGCCATTCGGAAGGTGGGCGAATCTCATTTGCCAAAGAACATCAAAGACGACGAAGCCCTGGATGTCGTCATCGTCGGTATCGAGAATCAATCGCGGCAATTGGCGGATCGCCTGCTGGCGCATGGCTGGCGGGTCAAGCTCTTGGATGTAGACAAGTCGCATGTTTCGGATGCGCCAGCCAGCGACGGCTCGCTGCATGAACACTGGCTGCCGGAGATTTCGGCAGAAGCGATTGGCAAGCTCATCCAACCCAAGACCGAAGTGGCGGTGACAATGCTTTCCGACGATGCCGACAGTTTGAAGCTATGCCAGATATTCTTTGAAGATTTTGGCATCAAGCGGCAGACCGCGCGCTTGAACACCTATGGCTTGCTGGAAGACTTCCGCGACCTAGGCGTGCATGTGCTGGATCCAAGCAATGCCATGATTCATCTCTTGGATAATTTTGTGCGCGCGCCACAATTAGCCGCGATGGTCTTCGATGATGAACCGGAACACGATGTGTCGCAGGTAACGATAACCGACACGAGCGTGGATGGACTGCACTTGCGCGAATTGATTCTGCCCGATGACGTATTGGTGATGGCGATTGTCCGCCGCGGCCATGCCATCGTGCCGCATGGCTATACCAACCTGCACGTCGGCGATGAACTGACGCTGATTGGTCCCATCGGCAGCTTGGATGAAGTGGCGCTGAAGCTGGGCTATTAAGCGCCGCGACGCCTTGCATTGGCTAGTAATGGCAGCAAATTCGCTAGGCGCAAAGACGCAAAAAAAGTCCCAGAAAATAAAGCAAATGACTTCCGACGATAGCGCTAGGGGCTGGTTCGCCCCGGTTGAGAACTGATCATGCCACGTTTTTGTGGACACTGATTTTGGCAAATTAGCTGCCTAGCATTGCAGACGCTATTGACATATCGATATTCATAAATATAATTGCTGGACCTATTCATTGTAAAACGCTGAGGAAACCTTATGCTGAAGCTACCTGTCGCGATCATCGGCGGAGGTCCCGTCGGGCTGGCTGCCGCCGCGCATCTGCTGGAACGCGGCGAAAGCGCGGTCTTGTTTGAAGCCGGCGCGACAGTCGGCGCGAGCGTGCTCGATTGGGCTCATGTCCGCATGTTCTCGCCCTGGCGCTATAACCTTGACGCCGCCTGCGTCCGCCTGCTGGAAGCGGCTGGCTGGAGCGCCCCGCCCGCCGATGAACTGCCGACCGGGGCCGAACTCTACGCGCGCTACCTGCAGCCTTTGGCAGAGCTGCCGCGCATGCGCGACATCATACATCGGCAAGCCCGCGTAATCTCTATTTCCCGACGGCATCATGACAAAATGAAGAGTCGCGCCCGGGCAGACGCGCCCTTTACGCTGCGCGTCGCCCACGCGGACAAGAGCCTAAGCCAGTTTGAAGCGCGCGCGGTGATTGACGCTTCGGGCACCTGGCGCAATCCCAATCCCGCCGGCGCGGACGGCCTGCCCGCCCTGGGCGAACCCCAGCCAATAACAGCGAGCAGCAATGGCGCATTCAAAGCCAAGGGCAATGCCGCCGCATGCAATAGCGATGGACTTTGGCAATCATCCGGGCAAGCTCGGCGAATCACTTATGGCATACCCGATGCGCTGGGTCGCGCGCGCGCGTTACCTAGGCAAACGTGTCATGGTAGTCGGCAGCGGGCATTCCGCAATCAATACCTTGCTCGATTTGACGCGCTTGGCGCAAGCAGAGCCGAAGACCGCAATCGTCTGGGCGCTGCGCGGCGCGAACTTGCAGCCTGTCTATGGCGGCGGCGAGCAAGACGCCTTGCCGGCGCGTGGGCAACTGGGCATTTTGATTAGGCAGGCGGTCGCAGCTGGCGCTTTGGAAATTCTCGCGCCTTTCCGCATCGCGGAAATCGCTGAACAAAACAGCGCGCTGCTTATCAGCGGCGACTTGCGCGGCGCGCGGCACAGCGCCGAAGTGGATGAGCTTATCGTTTGTACTGGCTCGCGGCCCGACCTGTCGATGCTTAGCGAGCTGCGGCTGAATCTCGATCCAGCTGTGGAGAGCAGCCGCGCCTTGGCACCGCTAATCGATCCCAATCTGCATAGCTGCGGCACGGTGCGCCCACATGGCGAAGCTGAATTGCGGCAGCCGGAAAAGGACTTCTATATCATCGGCATGAAGAGCTATGGGCGCGCGCCGACTTTCTTACTGGCGACCGGCTATGAACAAGCGCGTTCGGTTGTGGCGGGGCTAGTTGGCGATTGGGACGCGGCGCGCGACTTGCAGTTGAACCTGCCCGAAACGGGTGTCTGCGTCACAGATTATCGCGATTTCGACGATTGCTGCGCGCCAGCGACCGATGATTGCTGCGCGCCGGTCAGCCTCGACGCGCCGCTGCTGAACATCAGCGAGATAAGCGTGGACCCGGGCGCAGGCGCGATACCGCTTCCACAGCGCTTAGTCCATTAACAAAAATTGCGCATTCCTGTAATCAATCTGTAATTTAATTGCACTTGTCATTCCTGTTTTTCCCGTTAATCTATTGCAAGTTCAAATAACGGGAGGAACTGATTCATGCAACATATCGTAGCAACTATCAAGAAGGGGCGCTTGCTCGTTGTCCTTATCTTGCTTATTACCGCCACCATGGCGCATGCGCAGCAGCTGCCCGCGCCAAATGTTCTCTGGGTGTCATACGGCGACATTGTCGCGCAAATTTCCCTCGTGTGGGAAACGCAGGAAGACGCGGCCGGTTATGAAGTCTTCATCAAAGGACCCGGTGAATGGAAGTCGCATCGTCAAGGTGGCAAAGGCGGTTGGCAAACATCCGCGACCGGCCTTCAGGGTTATCATGTATTCTCCGGGCTCAATCCTGGCGATACTTACGCGCTGCGCATCCGCGCCATTGATGGCAATGGCGTCGTCGGCCAAGAGACCAAGAAATGCAAACGACAATCACCCCCGCAGTGGGTATGGGATCGCTATTTGGCATCTGGGCAAAAATGGGTAGAAGAGCCGAACTTCAACAAGTCCGCGTGCTAAACTAGCGCGCATGCGCTTGTGAGTGCGCTTGATTGAGTGATTGAATACGCAATGCCAATCACTCACCCGCTGCAAGCGCGCATTGCCTCATCGGGCTGCCGATGAGGTTTCTTTTTTCCTCCATTTCTCCATTCCACCATAGCAATCTGACTAATTTTCTCTTCGCTGCCGGTCAGTGTCGGCGCGACCTACGCGCCTTCACGACGCTCTGCATTCTCCGTAGTTCTTTTTCAGTTTAGTTTGCAGGCAATTCAGTTTTATTGTTTTGATACGCTAGCCCGGGCATGACGCTCGCAACTGCGCTAAACCTACGGCAACCTGTCGATTTCCCTACTATTGCCCTATTCCTCCGCTCCGATCAGCGTCTTATGCCCGCGGAGAAGTTATGATGATATTAGTAAATGGATATCCAATAGCTTCCATTCATCATATCATCGTATTTTTTCAAATAGTGCGCAGGAGGCAAGGATATGCTTGCTCTTATCGTAGCGTGCCGGTCGTTGCGCTGGACAATGGCGTGTTTCGCCCTTCTTCTCGTCGGCGGGCTGATTCAAGCGAATTCCTTGCAACAGCCTGTAATCGTAAAAATCAAGGATGTCAGTCCGACGGGTCTCACGGTGGTATGGAATGCCGAGCCATCCGTTCACAAATATGAAGTATTTGTCAAAGGCAGAGGCTGGGAGCCAGCCTCGCGCCGCAACCGGCACCATATTACCGGACTGCGACCTTGCAGCAAGAACAATATCCGCGTGCGCGCGGTCGACGCCGAGGGAAGGGCCAGCCCACCTTCCAAGAAGATGACAGTCTACACCCTGTCTGAGGTGCCCGCCCCCGGCAATCTCAGCGCCATGGAGCTGGGAGATACGGTATATCTGGAATGGGACACGGTGCCCGGCGCGGATGATTATCGCGTAACAACCGCGCGCAAGAACCCAAACAGCAAGCCAAGATGGCAGGTCATCGACTATATCGACATGATTGGCCAGTCCCAGCCCGGCCAGATGCTAACATGGCATGTCATGGCCGATTTGGATGGCGAATACCGTTTCACTGTAGCCAGCGTCGACTATAATTGCGCTAGGTATAATAAGTCGAATGTCTTTGCCACGCTCGGCTGGGATTAGGCGCATAATCAGGAGTTGAACATGGCGCATACTATGGTGGAGCAATTGCGCTTTACGCGCAGCGAGCTGCTGCGCTGTCTTGATGGCATGAGCGAGCAAGAAGCCAGCGTCCATCACGGGCAGATGAACTGCATCAGTTGGACGGTCGGGCATTTGGCCGCGCAGGAGAACAACTACTTCGTATTCTTGGCGCAGGGAAAAGTGGTTCAGCCCGAATTGCGCAAGACCTGCGGCTATGGCAGCCCGCGCTCGACGCCAAAGCTCGCCGATATGTGGGCGGCTTGGCACGAGGTCACCGCGCAGGCGGATGTCTTCCTGGACACCTTGACCACAGCAAAGCTGCTGGAGCATTTTCAATGGAAGGGCAAGCCGCTGGACGATTCCATCGGCACGATGCTCTACCGCGCCATTTACCATTATTGGTATCACCTGGGCGAGATGCACGCCATGCGTCAGATGCTAGGGCATCGCGATCTGCAGCAGTTTGTCGGCGACCAAGGCGACGCTGTTTTCAAGCCGACCTAGCGCAGCCCGACCATGAACACGCCGCGCATCGGCATTACCACCAGTTTTGAGCAGGGCCGTCAGTCGCTTGACCTGCGCTATGTTCAAGCGGTTGAAGCAGCCGGCGGTATCTCTGTCATCGCGCCGCTATTCCAGAGCGCCAGTGCCGCCGAGCGCTTTGCGGCGCTGCTTGATGGCTTAATCATCACCGGCGGACCGGGCATCACGCGCGGCTTGATTGGCGCGCTGCCAGGCGACCTGCCGCCGGTCGACCCGCGCCGCGACCTCAGCGACGAGTTAATCTATCGCGCCATTGCCAAGCGTCCGATCCTGGGCATCTGTTATGGCATGCAGTTTGTGAATGCCATGGCTGGCGGCGCGCTCTACGGCGACGTCCAGGCGCAGGCGCGGACGGCCGCCCACAGCGCCGATCGCGGCGCGACCGAGCACGAGATTCGCATCGCAGCCAATTCGCATTTGCATGACGTTCTCAAGTCCGACATGTTAAGCGCCAATAGCCACCATATTCAAGCCGTCGCCGAGCTAGGCGCGGGTTTGCGGGCGACGGCGCGCGCCGAGGACGACGTCATCGAAGCGCTGGAATCGCGCGATGGGCGGATTGTCGGCGTCCAGTTCCATCCCGAGCGCATGGCCGGCGCGGCGCGAGCCTTGTTCGCGGATTTGATCGCGCGGGCAAGCTGCGGCAGCCGCGAAAAGCGCTGGCAGTAAATCAAACTAAGCAATGCAAATTCAAAATAATTATGGGCATGCAAGTCTTGTCCGCTCCACCTGCATCTTGCTTCAAAATTGCATCTCGAAAATGAATAAATTACGAAAATAGAACAAAATCTTTCATATAAGCCGACTGTAGGGGCGACTGACGGTCAGTGTCGCCGGGCAGTGACCACGCGCCCTACGCGACTCCGGGAGCCGCCCAGGCCCTGCCTTTTAGTTTCCGGCTTGGCTGCTATGGCGCTCCGCCTCCACAAAGCGCTGGGCTTCAAGCAAATCGCCATCGTCAGCCATGTTCCTTTGCGGGGCGCGCCTGGCGGCGGGTTCGCGCCGACGGTGCCCAGATTCCATAGCAGCCATTTCTGCAGCCATTTCCCGCGCCACTTCAGCGTCGATTTTCGCTTGGCGTTTTTCGGGCGAGCGTCCATAAGCGAGATAGGTGCGCAGACAGTGCGCCAGCAAGCCGACGCCCCAAATACCCATCACACTTAGCCCAGACTGTAGAGCGCCCCAATCGCCAGCGCCTACGCCCACATCGATGGCCAACCGGCTGAAAAACATGATAAAGCCGAAGCAAAGAAATACTGCCGCGTGCTGCCAGAGCAGGCGGCGGTTTTTCAAGCTATCATTCTGCTGGATTTGGATCAGCTCTTCTTGCTCGGTCCATTCGTCGGGCGCGGACCGCCGCAAGCGTCGGATAATTCTGGCGGCGCTTTCCGCCTGATGGTTCTCGTAGCCTGTGCCATAGCGGAAGTGATAACGGCAGAAATTCAGCGCAAAGGACAAGCCCAAAATGCCATATAACATTGCGGAATCCGCCAGCCCATTATCCCAGTTAAACGCATTGAGGGCAGCCCAGGCTGTCGGCAGATTCGCCAGGAACAGCCCTGTTCCGATGAGCAGCAAAATAGCGTGGAAGATGATGCCGCCGCGCGCCAGGGCTTTCTTTTCCACCGCTTCGCGGATTTCGATTTTGTGAATCGGCTTGCTCTTGTATTTCATCGCCGGTCTCTGCCTCGTGGCTATCCGGTGGCCTAATGCGGCGCGCTCGCGGATTGCTCGTCAAAGATATCGCCGACAAGCTCGCCCTCGTCGCTTATGCGCAGCGACCGCAATGGCATTTTCTCGTCATCATGGGCGGAATCCATGTATTCATTTGTATCGTCCAGCGCGTCGCGACGTTCGCGCAGGCGCGACAGCGAAAGATGCCATTGTCGCTCAACTTCCTGCTCTAGCTTGAGCGCGCGCCCAGCCGCTGTTTTGCCATGGACGATATAAAAACGCAGCCAGTGCAACAGAACAGCCGAGCCCCAAAACGCGCTTTGACGGACCAGATTGAGCTGTTCATAATCATTAAATCCTCTTGATTGCGCCTCTAGCCAAAGCAATGGCAGCGTCAAAACGGCGGTCACGAGATGCGCGACGAGAAAACGGCGCGCTGTAATCCGCTTGCCGATGCGTTCCGCGACCAGCTCCTCTTCCTCTTCGTCCAGCGCTGCCCGGCCCAACTGAAAGGCTAGTTCGCGCTCAATCTCGTCAGCGCGCCGCTTCGCGCCCAGTCCATTCTGATAGAAATAACGCAGGCAATGCAGCAGCAGCGGAATTGCCCAAAAGGCGGCAAAGAAAACCCGCGCGGACGCATCCCACCAAGGCATATTGACGAAGATGCCGACCAATACCAAGACATAGACCACTGCATGAAGGCTGATGTCGCGGCGGCCCGCCATGCGTTTTTCAATGCGATAGCGGATTAGCTCCTCGTGCGTCGATGTCATCCCAAACCCCCGCTGATACGCTAGCGCCGCTGGCTCCTGCGCCGCGCGCCACCGCCTTCTACTTCATCGATGAAGCTGTCGCTGAATTCTCCATCGTCGTTGAGGCGGGCAGAGCGCGCTCCCGTATACTTGGCTTTTGGCATTTTGCTCTCATCATTATACACCTCTTCGTCGTCACCCTCGTCATTAAGCCATGGTGAGACTTTCATCTGGCGCGTGATTTCGCTTGCGATTTCTTCCTCGCCCTGGTCGGCACCGCGTCCATGCTTGTAATAATATTCGACATATTGATTAACCAAGCCAATACCCCATAATGCCGTGACAAAAATCGGCCAAGGGAAACCGCCGCGCCCGGATAGCCATAGCAGCCAGCAGATGCCATTGACAGCCGAGTAGACGGTCAAGTGCTGCAAGAATTCGCTGCGGGCTTTGAGTTTTTTCTGTATACGCTGGCGGATCAACTCTTCCGGACTTGGCGGCGCTTTCTTCCTTTTCTGGTCGAAGTGTTCGGCGACCTCCGATGCGAACTCGACGCCCTTGCGGATGGATTGATCAATCTTCTGCCCCAACCCACCCAATCCATAGTCCTTGGCATCGAAGTTGACCGCCGACAGGGGATTGCCGAAGCTGGCGACATGCAGCGGGGGCAGGCGCGTCACGCCCGATTCCGCCAGCGCCAGTTTGAGATCGCGCATCAATGCCGTCGCCGTTTGATAGCGCTGCGCGGGCTGCTTCGCCAAAGCCTTCAGCAGGACGTCGTCAAGCGCCGGGCTCAATTCCGCGTTGAGCTGGCTTGGTGGCGTCGGCGAGCTGTAGATATGCTCGTGCACAATCGCGTAAGCGGTTTCGCCCGCGAATGGTATCTGCCCGGTCAACAATTCGTACAAGATGACGGCAAAGGCATAGACATCGGTTGCCGGGCTCAGGGCGCGCTCGCCGCGCGCTTGTTCGGGCGAGATATAAAATGGCGTACCGAGCATCATATCGTGGCTGATGGTCGAGTCGCCAACCTGCGCGATGCGCGCCAGCCCAAAGTCGCTGATATATGGCAGGTCGCGCTCGTCAATGAGAATGTTGGAGGGTTTGATATCGCGATGCAATACGCCTTGTTCGTGCGCGTAGGTTAAAGCCTCCGCCAGCATGCTCATCATGTTAACCATATCGTCAAGCGCGATGCCGTCTTTGATAGCGCGCCGTTTGAGCGTGCCGCCTTCGATATATTTCATGACGATATAGGGCTGCCCGGTGAATTCGGCATAGTCGTATATCGGCACGATATGCGGATGCTCCAAGCGGGCGATGATGCGCGCCTCGCGCGCGAAGCGCTCTAGGAAGCTATCATCGCGCGCGAAGGACTCGTGCAATACTTTGATGGCGACGTGCCGATCGAGCCGCGCGTGATAGGCTTGATAGACCGTTGCCATGCCACCGGAACCGATACGCGTTTTGATTTCGTAGCCGGCGAAATCGTCGCCAGTGTTCAAGCTCATGCTTTACTCCAAGAAATAAGCGACTTGCTGGAAATACCCTCAACCTGCGCGACCTAGTCCGCCGCCGCTGTCAATTAGGTTTTATTCACGGCGCGGACCGGCAGTCAGATGAACATTTTGTCGCCGTTCCAGCTGTTTATATTGACACTGCGCTTGAATCTGCCTTGCGCAAGGCGCGGGCGCTCAGCTTGTGCCAAAGCTCAAGCCCAGTTCATTGAGCCAACGACGATAGGCGATGGCTGTTTTGTCGCTGCGCAGGTGCAGTTCCGATTGCAAATCCAGCGGCAACAGCTCGGGGCGCTGTGATTGCACGATGGGCAAATCTTGATAAGCGATCTCGTCCTGGAAGGCGCGCAGCATGTCGTCGCTGCTGTCGTCTTGCGTCATGACCATCCACATCCACATCAGCGATTTGACTTCTTCAATCGGCGTGACCATCAGCAAGATGGCGAATTTTTCTTCGGCTTCTTTGCGGAAATAAGCCACCAGCGGGCGGTAGACCTTGTAGGTATAGCTCACCCAATTGGGTATATGAGAGCCATCGGGATTCGGCTGAAAAATACGAATGTCAGAAGCGGTGATGCCGTTCTCGTCGCGGACGACATCGTAGTCCGGAATTTCTGGGCGCGCCTGCGTGCCGAGGATATTTTCGTGCACGAAGGGAAAATGGGCGACATCGAGAAAGTTCTCTACCATGCGCGGTCCAGCCGCCTGGAATTCGTAAGCGCCGCATAGGATTTTGCGGTAACTTTCGTCGTGCCATTCCTCAAAGACTGGGATGGCATAGGCGGGTTGCCCCAGGCAAACCCAGACCATATCGTAGGCGACAGTTGCCTGGTATGTAATGGTTTTGGCTTTTATGGGCGGTTTTTGCTCTGGGTGCGCGGGGATGCGGACGCAGTTGCCCGCGGCGTCGTATGTCCAGCCATGATAGGGGCATTGCAAGGTATTGTCCGCCAGCACCTCGCCGAGCGAGAGCCGCGTACCGCGATGTACGCACAAGTCTTTCCAGGCGCGGATTTGCTCGCCGGCGCGCCAGATGACAATATCTTCGCCTAAAAGGCGGGCAGCCGCGACATTGTTGCGCGCCTCCAACTCGGCAACCGGCAGCACGGCATGCCAATCGTTCAGCAGAATTGGATCGTCAATCATTTGCAAGCCTCCCCGTCAATAAACACGCGGCAAGTATAGCATATCGCTCCCGCCCGCATCCTTCCCACCTGCTCCGACAGATTGGGCGTAGGACACAAGTTTGTGTAACATTATCAATGAACGTGTCAATAAACGTGTCAATAAATGAGAAGATATGAGGAATATCGCATGGCGCAAATGGCAAATAAAGTCGCGTTGGTAACAGGCGCAGCCGCGGGCATCGGCCGCGCGTGCGCCCTGGCATTGGCGCAGGCAGGGGCGGCGGTCTGCGTCTCGGATATCGATGATGAAGGCGGGCAAGAAACTGTTCAAGCGATTGTCGCCGGCGGCGGCGAGGCTTTCTATGTCCATTGCGATGTCAGGCGGGCGGACGATGTAAGGGCTATGGTAGCGGCGACGGTCGCGCGCTGTGGGCGCTTGGACGCGGCTGTGAACAACGCTGGCATCGCCGGTTCATTCGAGCAGCGCCTGCACGAAGCGGATGACAAGCTCTTCGAGCTGGTGCTAGAAATCAACCTCAAGGGGGTCTGGCATTGCATGAAAGCCGAGCTGGCGCGGATGCTGCCGGCTGGGCGCGGCGCGATAGTCAACATCGCCTCGGTCGCCGGCTTGATTGGCGCGCCCAAAGCCGCCGCCTATAGCGCCAGCAAGCACGCCGTGGTCGGCTTGACGCGCTCGGCGGCGCTAGATTACGCCAAGCGCGGCATCCGCGTCAACGCTATCTGCCCGGCTTATACCGACACGGCGATGGTACGGGGCGGCATCGCGGCGAACCCGGCGCTGGCAGACGTCATGGAGCGAGCGATACCGATGGGCAGGCTGGGCGCGCCAGAAGAAATCGCGGCGGCGGTCGTCTGGCTGTGTTCGGATGCTTCGTCCTTTGTAACTGGGCATCCGCTGGTATTGGATGGCGGCTTGGTGGCGACGTAAGCTTACTCTAGTTAGGCTAGACATAAACACAAAAGAGCTTTATGACTTTGACAGCGCACATGCACGTTTTCAAGGGTGGAAAACGTGCTCAGGTATATTTGGATCCTCTCGAATTCGAAGATAATCATGGCTTTAACATCCGAGAACTTGGACATATTCGGGATTTTATCGAGGACAACATGGACCTCTTGAAGGTAGGATGGATAAAATATCACAGGCGATTTGACTGAAGCCCGAATTGATGTAAAAGGATATGAGATGCCTAGGAAGCCATTCGTGCATACAGAGCGAAGTGCCGCGCAATGTGTGCGGTTCACCGAAGAGTGTGTCATCATTGATATGGTAGATGGACGCGCAATTAGCATGCCGCTTTACTATGGGACTATACAACTACTTTCCCTGGCTGCAAGCAGCAAATCAAGCAGAACGCCAAAGCTATGAACTGTAAGGACTAAGTGTCTATTGGGAAACCCTTGACGAAGTAATTGACCTTATTGCCATGCTCACCGGGCTATACTCCAAGCCTAAACCTAAGCCCGAAACCATGCGGCTAGCCGCTATGTGAGTGCCAGCAGATTAACTATTGCCGCAGGCTCGTGGCGCGAGAACGAAGACGAGCTTTACCAAAATGATTGAGCCTGTGATTCATGACGAGCGCAACGCGCCAACCGGGCTGAAGTTCACCAAAGAGCATGTCATCATTACTTTGGCTGATGAGCGCACGATAGGCATACCGCTTTACTTCTTCCCATGGTTGCAAGATGCCAGCGACACCCCGCGGCAAAGCTAAGAACTCAATTACTTTACCGTTGACTGGAAAGATTTGGATGAGATTTGGATGAAAGCATCGCTATGGCCGCCATGCTCACGGGACATTATATCAAGGACAGGCTCCGCCCCAGTGAACAAACTGAAACAGCCCGCGCCGCCCTTACTTGACCAAACCTGCCCGCCGCATATCCGACAGAATCACCCGCTCCCAAGGCGCGTCGGTCACCAGCGGGAAATAATAGGCACCGCGCCGCAGACATTCGCCACGGATTTCGTCGCGCCAGGCGCTCAGGCGCTCTTGGTAGATGCCGCGCATAGCCGCGTCCACGGTAACTTCTTGGGCATTGCCCGTTTCCACATCAATCAAGCGCAAGTCGCCGACCAATGGCGGGGAAATCTCTTGCGGTGCCAGCACATGCAAAAAAGCCACCTCGTGCCCGCGGCTGAGCAAGGCCTTCAAGCCATCGACATAGCCCGTCGGCGAGAACATATCGCTGATGATTAGCGCCAAGCCCGGACGCCGCGCGCGCCGCGCGTAATCGTCCAGCATGATATTCAAATCGGTGATACCGGCCGCGCCGAGCTCTTGTATGAAGCGCAGCATGGCGATGCCGCGTCCGCGTCCACGCGCGGGACCAAAGGTGGCGCTGCCGCCATCGTTGACAGCGGTGAGAATCAGACGATCATTGCTGGTCAATGATAGATAAGCCAGCCCAGCCAGGATGCGCTTAGCATAGAGCAGCTTCTTCTGGTCGGCTGCGCCATCGGGCGGGAAGTCCATACTGGCAGAAGCGTCCAGAATCAAGTGCGCCGTCAGGTCTTCTTCGTCTTCCAGAAGTTTGATGTACGGGCGCTCCAGACGGGCATAGACATTCCAGTCCAGCTGGCGCAGGTCATCGCCCGGCGTGTAGTTGCGATAATCGGCGAATTCAATGCTGTTGCCGCGTTTGATGGAGCGGCGGTCGCCTTTCATCGCGCCAACCCGCACCTTGCGGGCAACCAGCATCAAGGGTTCGAGGCGGCGGCGAATCCTTTCGGGCAAAAGCGTCTGGGCGGCTGCTGGCTGTTCGGACATGCTAGGCTCGGCAATTTGACAGCAATGCGCTAAGCAAGACTAAGCGCATCATTGCCCTGCTCAGCGTCATCATCTTCGTAATCTTCGTCTTCCAGGTTTTCATTGTCTTCATCGTCCTCAATGTCTTCAATGTCTTCAAACTCGAATTCCAAAATCGCGATATGGCGTCCGCGGAATAGTTTCTCTTGCTGCTCGAAGTTCAAGCGCTTGAAGAGACGGCGGGCGGGTTCGTTTTCCGGTTTGTAACGGGCGATGACCATCTCGCTGTTTTCAAAATCGTGCACCATATCAACCAGATAATCAGCAACCGCGGACCCATATCCCTTGCGCTGATATTTGCGGTCGATTGTCAAGCGCTCGATGATCCACTGCGTCGGCGTCTCGGCGTGGATCAACATGACATAGCCGATTGCCTCCCCCGCCGCGTCAATGCGGTAAGTGGTCACGGCCGGATGGCGCGTCTGCAAATACGATACAAACAGGTTCTTGCTGAAGCGGCGCTGCTCGCGCGGGACGCGGATGTGGCGCAGCGCCATAAATTCGCCCAGCGACGTGATTTCGGTCAGCTTGAATTTCGCCATCAGCCTGATTGCTCCAGCGGCTCGGATGTCGCCATAGCCTCCAGCGCGACTTCTATCGGGTGTCGCGCCGCGTACCCAGCGTCGTGAATCTGTGCGCGGCAAGACGCGCCAGCCGCAGCCACAATCGCGTCAGGATTGGCGCGGATAGCCGGCAAAAGACGGTCCTCGGCGATTTTCATGCTCAATTCATAATGCTCATAGCCGAAGCTGCCCGCTATGCCACAGCAGCCGCTATTTATCTCTTCGACCTGGGCACCGGGGATGCCGCGCAGCAATTTGAGCGTATCAGCCGTGCCCCAAAGCGCCTTCTGGTGACAATGTCCATGCAATAATATCCGCGGCGATATCGCTTGCCAAGCGAAGGTCTCGGCTTTGCTCGCCAGCTTCTCGGCGAAGAAGTCCTCGACGCTCTGGCAGCGCGCTGCCAGCGACTTCGCCGCCGCTTGGATGCCCGGATCCACCAGCGTCAAGTAATCATCGGTGAAGGCGCTGAGGCAGCTCGGTTCGATGAAAATATAGGTCGCATCTCTGTGCTGTCGGTACAAGCCTAGCACATTAGCATGCGCCAGTTCTTTGGCGCTATCAAGCAAGCCCTTGCTGATAGCCGGGCGACCGCAGCAGCCTTGCTCTGGCAAGCGCCGCGCGTTGACGCGTAGCCCAAGCCGCCGCGCCAGTTCCATCACCGCCTTGCCAATTTCGGGATGATTCCATTCGGTAAACGTATCGACAATCAAAATGGCGTCCGGCTCATCATGCCGGGGATACTGCTCAGCCGAAAAAGGCGCGGCGGCAAATTGCGGCAAGGGACGTTGCGTGGGCAACCCGAGAACTTCCGCCCCCATCTTGCCCAGCGGATGTTTGAGCAAGAAGTTGCTCAGCCGCGGCAGCTTGCCAGCCAACTGATTGACGCGGTGGATATTGCCAAAGATTTTCGTCGCCAGCGGAACCCCGCGCTTGTCATGCCAGGCAGCCAGGAATTCCGATTTCAGCTTGGCGACATCAACAGACGACGGGCATTCGCTAGCACAGGCTTTGCAGGACAGGCAGAGGTCGAAGACCTCTTTCAGCGCGGCGTTGCCTAAGTCGTCGGGCACAGTTCCGCTAATGGCTGCGCGCAGGGCATTGGCGCGCCCCCGTGTGGAATGCGCCTCGTCGAGCGTCGCTTGATATGACGGGCACATGGTGCCAACGCCTTGCTTGCGGCAAACCCCGGCACCGTTGCACATCTCGACCGCGCCGGCAAAGCCCTCGTCGGCGGACCAATCAAATCGCGTCGACAGGTCAATCACTTGGTAATCGGGCGAATAGCGCAGCAACTCGGCGCTGTCCATGGGCGGCGAATCGATAATCTTGCCCGGGTTCATCATGTTTTCGGGGTCAAAGGCGCGTTTGACCTGACGGAATGCCTCCATCAACTCCGCGCCGAAGAGGTACTCGCTGAATTCGCCGCGCGCGATGCCTTGCCCGTGCTCGCCGGTGATAGCGCCTTGGTATTTCTTGACCGTCGCCGCCACCGCGTTGGCGATAGTGCGATATTGATCGCGCCCTTTGACCGTGCGCAGGTCAATCAGCGGGCGGATATGCAGGCAGCCGGCGCTGGCATGGGCATAGATGGCATAGGTCGTATCATTGTCGTGGATGATGCGCTCGACATCGGAGATGTAATCAGCCAAATTCTCGACCGGGACTGCTGCGTCTTCAATGAAAGAAATCGGCTTGGCGGCGCTGCGCTCGCTCATCATCAAGCCGAGCCCGGCTTTGCGCACGGTCCAAACATCGTCCTGGCGCGCGGGCGATTCCGCGACAGTTACCGCCCCGCGGAAACCCAGCCGCGTCAAATGCGCTTTCAAATCGGCGACCTTCGTGCCAAGTTCGCGCTCCGTCCCGACGAACTCGACCAGCAATATCGCCGCGGGGTCGCCATCGACAAAGGTCAGACGATCGCGATAGCCGGCGGCGGCGCGGGTTTTGTCCAGCAGAAATTTGTCCATCAATTCAATCGCGCTCGGCTGCAACTCTAGGATGCGCGGCGTCGCCTCGAGCGACGCCCGCAAGCTGTCGAAGTGGACCAGCGCCAGGCGCTTGTTTTCTATTTTGGGGCAATCGACCAGGCGCAATTCGGCGCGGACAACCGTCGCCAGCGTGCCTTCCGAGCCGCAAAGCAGCCAGTTGAGATTCACGTCGGCGGGGTCGATTTTGTCTAGGGCATAGCCGGCGACAGTGCGCCAGGTCCTTGGGTAGCGCGCTTGGATGCGCGCGCTGTGCTCGGTGGCCAGGTGGCTCACGGTGGCGCGGATCCGCTTGAGGGCGGCAGACGACGCGTCCAGCCAGACCAGCTCGCCATTCGCCAGCGCGACTTGCAACCGCGAGACATGATCGGCGGTCATGCCATAGCGGATACTATGCGCGCCGGTGGCGTTGTTGCCGACGATGCCGCCGATAGCGGCGCGTTCGGCGCTGGCTGGGTCGGGACCGAACATCAAGCCCAGCGGCGCAAGCTGCGCGTTGAGATTGCCCAGGATTAAACCCGGTTCGACATCGACCGTGCGCGCCTCGGCATTAACCGAGCGTACGCGCCGCATGTGGCGCGTGAAGTCCATGATGATGGCTTCGCCGACGGCTTGCCCAGCCAGGGCGCTGCCGCCGCCGCGCGGCAGCACGGGTACTCCAAATTTGCGCGCGGTCTCGTGCACGGCGACGACGTCATCGGCATGACGCGGGAAAGTAACCGCCAGCGGCATAATCTGATAATTGCTGGCGTCAGTGCTATAGAGCACACGCGTCATCTGGTCGGCGCGGGCATGAGCCGGCCCGAGCGCGGCGCGCAGATCATTCAGAAGTTCGTCAATTTTCATGCCAGGGATTATAGCGGATTTTGACCGCCGCCATTAGTAGCGTTTGCTTATGATGCCGTTGGCTTCTTGCAGTTCGCGGATGTAGCGGATGATCTTGGCGACATCTTCGCGCGTAACCTGTGGCTGGGGTGGCATGTCGCCAAAGGTCCAATGATGCTGGCGCGTTCCATTCGCGGCTGCCAGGTAAAAGGATTGGTCGGAATGATGTCCGGGGTTGTAAATGTCATGAATGAGCGGCGGACCCAGATTGGAACCGGCAGCGTTTTCCCCATGGCATGTCGCGCAATTCGCCGCGAACACTGTTTCGCCGATGGCCGCTTCTTGCGACAGCGTGGTCCTAACATCGGCGACGACAACCGGCCTTTCGTTTTCCGATGCTTGGATAAAGACAGCGAGCGCCAGCGCAGCCGACAATACGGCAAGCACCGCGAGACCCGCCAAGATTTGCCTGTGCCTATTTTTGTCTCTCGGTTTCTTTTGGTTTTTCTTCACCGCCAGCCCTTCTCGCATGAATGGTGCTGCTTAACTCTGCGGTGGCTCGCTGGTTTCTGGCGTTGAGACCGGCAATGCTGGCGGCGGCTCTATACCGCGGCGCGGCGGATAGACGCCCATCCTGCCTTCCAGATTAGCGAGCCGCTCGCGCACGTCAATCAGATGTTGAGTCAAATCGTAAGCGCGTGAATCATTCTTGTGGTCTAGCTCATCAAATTTGGAGTCCTGCGTGTCAAATCTTGCGTCAATACGATCGAATCTTGCGTCAATGCGATCGAATCTTGCGTCTACGCGATTGAACCGGTCTTCTACTGCATCGAATTTAGCGTCTACGCGATTGAACCTGTCTTCCACCGCATCGAATTTAGCGTCTACGCGATTGAACCTGTCTTCTACCGCATCGAATTTAGCGTCTACCGCATTAAATTTTGCGTCTACCACATCAAACCTAGCGTCAATGTAGTCACGAGAATCTTTGAACCTAGCGTCAATGTAGTCGCGAGAATCTTTGAACTTCGCGTCAATGTAGTCGCGAGAATCTTCGAACTTCGCGTCCACCGACGCGCTCAAATCTTTATTCTTTGAGTCTATCATATCGGAAAAATCGCGTCGTAATTCCTGCTTAGCTTCGATAATCATATAACGCATCATAAGCGGAAAGCCGAACAGCAAAGCCAACTCAAATATACCAGTCGCAGACAATTCTCTAAGCAATGCAAGGAAATCCATCAGCCTAATCCTAAGTCAACGCTTTGATTCATGCAGAAATTATACCAGCTTGCAAGAGCGCATTGCCAGAATTGATTGAAATTAGGCACTGAATCCTGGACAATCGCATCAATATCCATAACTGTCGAATTTAACATCAAACTGACATATTGCAGGGGCGATACTTGGCTCGCGTAGGTCGCGTAGGTCGCGTAGGTCGCGTAGACACTGACCAGCGACACTGACCTGCGACACTGACCCGCGACACTGACCTGCAACACTGACCGCCGACGCAGCCCATCTGTCGCCGAGCGACTGTGATGAATATATTATGATGCAATTGCCCTGCCAGTTGTGAGATGAATGGTTTTCTTACAATTGAAATGGATATACTTGAAATGGATACACTGTCATCAAGCCATCAAGGGGTGCATTTCATATTTTGGGGGGACAGCATAGCGATGTTGCATTGCCCTATAGCAGATTCTTAACGGAAATTGTCGATTTGACTTTGTGTTCTTCGTGGCTTTGTGCTTAGTTTTGCTTGCTTAGTTTTGCTATTGAAAGGCAATGCCATGTGAAATCCCAATAATCTGAAATGCACCCTCCAAGTATCATCATTTTTGCGTTTTCCCTCCATTTGACTATAATGTAGTTTCGTTGACTGGTTCTTCTTGTCTCTACGCGGTGCTTGCCCAATGTGAATCTGAATCAACGTCAACAATCCCGTTGTTGGTCGCGCCAGTCAGCATCGGATAATTTGTCACCCGCGCGACGCCAGAGGAAGGATTGCCTATAGCTGTTTTATAGTTGCAAAATCAAGGCGCGGAATATCATCCGTTTTGACACATAAGGAGAAGAAAATGTCATATAAATCCGCACTATTTCGCATGCTCGTGTTGCTTTGCAGTTTTCTGCTTTTGATTGGCGGGGCTGCGGCGCAAGACGTCATCACATTGCAGTTCTACTATCCGGTCGGCGTGGCGGGTCCCCTGGCGCAAGCCATTGACGGCTATGTCGCCGAGTTTAATGCCCTCCACGACGACATCCAAGTCGAGCCAATCTTCACCGGCAACTACGTCGAGAACATGGCGCGCGCGCAAGCGGGCATCTTGTCCGGTCAGCCGCCCGATGTCGCCATCCTGCTCTCGACCGATCTGTATACGCTAGTCGATATGGCGGGCGTCATCCCGCTGGATGATTACATTGCCTCGGAAGACGGGCTGGACATCGACGACTTCTTCGACGCCTTTATGTCCAATTCCACCTCTGGCGGACATGTCTGGGGTATACCCTGGCAACGTTCCACTCCCATTCTATATTACAACAAGGACGCTTTCGCCGAAGTCGGTCTGGACCCAGAAGCGCCACCAGCCACCTGGGAAGAACTGGTGGAATTCGGCCAGCAGTTGGTAGTGCGAGATGGTGATAACGTGACCCGTTGGGGCGTCGAGATCCCGACATCCTTCTGGATTTACGCCAACTTCGCCATTCAAGCTGGGCAGCATATTGGCTCGGTAGAAGACGATCCCTGCGGCGTCTATCTCAATACGCCAGAAGCCATTGAGGCTTTGGCATTCTTGCGCAGCCTGCAAGTTGAGCACGGCATCATGCCCGATGGCGTCAACCAATGGGGCGTCGCGCCGGCTGACTTCATCGCCGGGGCAACCGCGATGATCTATCACTCCACTGGCAGCCTCAGTTCGCTGCTCAACGACGTGCCCTTCGAGCTTGGCACCGGCTTCATGCCCGGCGGACCAGCTGGCTATGGTGCCAATGTTGGCGGCGGCAACTTCTACATCATGGCCGACATCGGACAAGAGCGGCAGGACGCGGCTTGGAAGTTCATCAATTGGATGGTGCGCCCCGAGCAGATCGGCCAGTGGGGCATCGACAGTGGCTATGTCGCGCCGCGCAACGCCGCTTGGGAAACCGACCCCTTGATGAGCTACGCCGCCGACGTGCCGCAGGCTTCGACCGCGCGTATGCAGCTCGAATACGCGGTGAAAGAATTCCCAGCCACGCTTGCAGGTCCGGAAATGGCGGTCATCACAACGCAAGCTGTTGAAGCCGTCTACACCGGCCAATCCACAGCAGAAGAAGCCTTGCAAGTCGCGCAAGAACGCTCTGACGAGCTGCTGGTACAGGCTGGTTGCGAGCTAGATGGCTAGTGAGTAAATTTGCTGTATGAAGCAGCGAGAATCCAGCCAGACAAATAGTGGGGAACGGGTCCAAGCGGCTCGCTCCCTCTATCTCGGTTTGAACCTGAGTGGGCGCGGCGCGATAGCCTATCTGTTCTTGTTGCCTTCGCTGGTATTTCTGGCGCTCTTCACGCTCTGGCCAATTATCTCTGTCATCTGGACCAGCTTTCACACCCGGCGCGGTCGCACCGAAGTCTTTGTGGGCTTGCAGAATTACCAGCGTGTCTTGTCCGACCCAATCAGCCAGGGGGTCATCAAAAACACAATCGGCTATGTAACGATAGGCTTGCTTCTGTCCGTCATCGGCGGGCTGCTGCTAGCGATATTGATGAACCAAGGCTTAAAAAATATCGGCTTCTTTCGCCTGCCTTTTTTGGCGACCATCGCCCTGCCAATGGTTAGCGTCGCCTCAATCTGGTTGTTTTTGTATAGCCCGCGGGTCGGCTTGTTCAACGAAATTCTTGGCGGCTTGGGCTTGCCGCGTTCCAACTGGCTCAGTGACCGCGAGCTGGCGCTGCCTGGCTTATTCGCAGTCTATATGTGGAAGCAGCTCGGTTATTTCGCGTTATTTTATTTGGCGGCGCTGCAAGCGCTGCCCAATGATGTGCTGGAAGCGTCGATTCTGGACGGCGTAACCTTTTTGCAGAAGCTGCGTCATATCATTTGGCCCCTGGTTTCGCCCACGACCTATTTTGTAGCCACAATCGCCGTGCTGAATTCCTTGCAGCAGATTGATCATATCTTTGTCTTGACTGAGGGCGGACCCAATAACGCCAGCAATATGTCTTTGTATTATGTTTACCAGCAGGGCTTCAAATGGTTCAAGACGGGCATCGCCTCTGCCATGACAGTATTTCTGTTGGCAGTGCTGCTGACGATGGCGATGCTGCAATTTGTATACCTGGAGCGGCGCGTTCATTATGAATAGCAAGCGCATGAATAGCCTGAGCAAGGGCTCCCGATGAGCGCGCGAAGCCACAAGTGGCGCGAGGCGCTGCCCATCGTGGCGCTGGCTGTCTTTGGGCTGGTCTGGATGGTGCCGCTGATTTGGACCTTGCTGACAGCCTTTGTGCCAACTACCGAACTCCTGAACGGTTCGCCGCTGGTATGGCTGCAAAGCCTGCATTTGGGGGCATTTGCCGAAGCCTGGGAGGTCGCGCCTTTTCCGCGTTTTTATCTCAACACCATCATTTGGGTCTTTGGCTTGCTCGCCATTCAGTTGGTGACCGTTTCCCTTGCGGGCTTCGCCCTGGCTCGGATGGATTTCCGCGCCAAGGATCAGATATTTTTCTTATTCCTGACTCAGCTGATGGTGCCGGGCACGGTGCTCATCCTGCCCAATTATCAGACCCTGGTGCGACTAGGCTGGCTCGATACCTACCAAGGTTTGATGGCACCTTATATCGCCTCGGCTTTTGGCACATTTTTGATGCGCCAGGCATTCAAGCAAGTGCCAAAAGAACTGGAAGAAGCGGCGCGCAGCGACGGTGCCAACTGGCTGCAAGTGCTCTGGCACGTCTTTCTGCCGGTCACGCGCGCGCCCTTGATGGCATTCAGCATCGTATCAATCACCTACCACTGGAATGAGTTTTTGTGGCCCCTGCTCATCACCAGCAGCGTCGAAACCCGTCCGCTGACCGTCGGACTTGCCCTGCTGGTACAATCGTCGGAGATTGGTGCGCAGTGGGACCTCTTGGGGGCAGGCACTTTGATAGTCGCCTTGCCGATATTGGTGCTGATAGCGCTGCTGCAGAAGCAGTTCACCAACAGTTTCTTGAGTTCGGGGATTAAGTAGCTCTGGGGCTGTTGGGCTGCAGCGGCGTGACGGTCGGGAATTGACACAATAGATCTGTATTTGAGATCCTTGGAAGGTCTTGATACTACATTTTAGCTTGGCGCGCGCGGCACTTCTACAGGCTCTTCTACTGGTGGTGAAACAGCGCTCATTCTGGGTGTTGCGATACCGAGCCTGCCTTCTATATTCGCGAGGCGCTCGCGCACGTCTATGAGGTGCAAAGTCATATCATAAGCGCGGGAGTCATTCTTTCGGTCAAGCTGGTCGATACGCGCGTCCTGCTTGTCGAATCTGGCGTCTTGCGCATTGAACCTGGCGTCCATGTGCTCGCGCAAATCTTTGAACTTTGCGTCTTGCGCGTCGAGTCTAGCATCTTGCGCGTCGAATCTAGCGCGAATGTATTCGCGCAAATCACTGTTCTTTGCGTCTATCACTTCGCCGAAATCTTTGATCTTTGAATCTATCGCCTGGTTGAAATCGCGCCGTAATTCCTGTTTCGCTTCGCTAATCATGTAACGCATCATAAGCGGGATAACGAGCAGCAATATCACCTCAGAAAATCCTGATTCAGACAATTCTCTGAGCAAAGCAAGTATATCCATCAGTCTCTTCCGGTCGCGAAGCGGCGATTCATGTGCTGATTATACCATCTTGTCGCGGTGGATTGCCAGTTGTGAGCAAATCGCGTAGCTGCTTACATAGCAGCTTTGCCAGAGTAATGATGCAGATATAGGAAAGCTGACGTGTCAGCAGACGCAACCTTTGCAATCGTCTGGTATGTTGCCCCAAAATTGGTTTTTGGCAAGGGTGGTGTCTTTAGGGCGCGACAATACATAGATTGCGCCACCGGGTCTATCAGAAGAATTATCCCGAAATTCGCATTCGGAAATCAACATAGATGTTTTCTTTAGCATCTTTCCCCAATAGCATATTGCTGCCCCACCTTGCTTGGCCAAGTTACGATTGAATTTGCAGTTTGTAACTGACATTGACCTGCAGGCGTCATAAATTGCGCCACCAAAAGAATCTGCCGAATTGTCGGAGAAAACGCACCCGTAAACCTTTAAGCTGGCGCTGCCACCGTTGGCAATTGCGCCACCATCCCTACTTGCGGAATTGAGCTTGAATGTACATTCCTGGAGATACAAATAACCAGAGTGTCTTATCGCGCCGCCGACATTTTCAGACGAATTGTTCTCGAATTCGCAGTTAATTATATTCATTGACTCGGCAGAGTCGTTTATCGCGCCACCAAAATATTTTGATGAATTGTTCTTGAATACACAGTTATCAATATTCATTGACTTGGCTGAGTTGTTTATCGCGCCTCCTTTAGAATTCGCCGAATTGTTGAGGAATTCGCATCGTGTAGCGCTCATTCTCGCATCACGCCGATTGTCAATTGCGCCACCATCAGAATAAGCGGAATTCTGAATAAATTTGCAGTTGACCAGCGTCAATTCACCAGCATTCCTAATTGCGCCACCATAACTCTCGCTCCCTTCTTTGAGAATAAGATTTTCAATTGAGAGCCTCCCACCTTCAATTACCTCGAAAATTCTATAGGACTTTGCTCCGCTTATCGTATATCCATTCCCAATGATTTGCATTCCGGACTTGATAGGTGGCAGCGCAGCAGACAACGTGATATCCGATCGTAGCGAAAGCTCATGTTTTTCCCCTCTATTTATAGCGCTAGCTAAATCAATTTCTGAAACTATCGGCTTGCCATCATTATTGGTTTTTTGCGCAGGCTCCGGCTCTTCGTTGTCAACCAAACTTATCTTTTCTTGGACTATTATGTCTCCGTAGCCGCCTAAAGGTTTTGGCATGCCTTTGCCGCCCAAGCGAAAAGTCTGCCCGTCTTTGGTGCCAGCTGGTATTTTCATGCTGATTACGCCGCTAAATGCGGGTACATTGATAGTCCCACCGAAATCTATGACATGACCCAGCTCAACCTCGAATATGAGATTGTCACCATCGCGCTTGAATATTGGATCATCTTTCACTTGGACGGTAACTAGCAAATCACCGGGTTGACCGCCATTGATTCCTTGCTCGCCTTCCAATGCCATCTTAATGATGTCGCTCGACTTTGCGCCTTTGGCAATATGCACCGACACCGACCGTCGGCCATTCGATATTTCCTTCTTGCAACCGAAATAAGCTTCGCGCAAACTAATGTGTACAATCCGTTTAATGTCTGCGCCTTTTTTGCCTTTTTTCCGGCGGCGCGAATGACTTTTCGATTGCTTATCAGTATTGGATTGCGAGTTGTGCCGCGCACTGCGAGCACCGCCATCCACCCGCTTTAGCGCTTCTTCTAATGCGGCGTTCAATTCTTGCATGCGCTCTTTGGCAAATGGGGAAGGATTTTTGTCGGGATGATATTTGGATGCTAAGCGACGATACGCTTGCCGTATTTCCGCTTCTGATGCGCCCTTGCCAACACCTAAAACGTCAAAATACCATTGCTTTGCCATATCTATATAATCCCAAATACCAACACTTCGCGCGTCAATTCTAGCGAATGGACAGTAAATGGGCAACTGCATGGCACTTTATCACGCTGCCTGCAACATTCCCCCCACTTACGCTACAATACCCACATCACCTTCCACTCACCCATAAGGAGAACCACCATGCCCAGCACAAACGGAGTCCGCGCCGCCGCCAACCAGCGCAGCCGCGCCCTCGTCGCCGGCGCAGAGCGCGCCGGTGCCCGCGCCATGCTCAAAGCCGTCGGCTACGATGACGAAGCCCTCGCCAAACCCTTAATCGGCGTCGCCAACACCTGGACCGAAATCGGTCCCTGCAACTTCCACCTGCGCAAGCTGGCGGTCGATGTCAAACGCGGCATCCGCGCGGCCGGCGGCACGCCCTTCGAGTTCAATACCATAAGCATCTCGGACGGCATCACCATGGGCACCGAAGGCATGAAAGGCTCGCTCATCAGCCGCGAGGTCATCGCCGACAGCATCGAGCTGGTCGCTATGTCCAATATGCTGGATGGCGTGGTGGCGCTGTCCGCCTGCGACAAGACCATCCCCGGCACCATCATGGCGCTGATACGGCTCAACCTGCCCTCGCTGATGCTCTATGGCGGCACCATCTACCCCGGCAAACTGGACGGGCGCGATATCGACCTGGTCAGCGTCTTCGAAGCGCTGGGGCAGTTCCAAGCCGGGCAAATCAGCTACGATGAACTGATGGCGGTGGAGAATGTCGCCTGCCCGGGCCCGGGTGCCTGTGGCGGGCAATTCACCGCCAATACCATGGCGATGATCAGCGAAATCATCGGCATCTGCCCTATGGGCATGGGCGATGTGCCCGCCGAAGACCCAGACAAGGAAACCGTCTCCTACCAAGCCGGGCAGATGATGCTGGAAATCTTGGAACGGGACATCCGCCCGTCCGATTTGCTCACGCGGCGCTCGCTGGAAAACGCCATGGCTGCTTCCGCCGCGACCGCCGGCAGCACCAACAGCATCCTGCATTGCCTGGCATTCGCGCGCGAAGCCGGCATTGAATTCTCGCTGGACGACATCGAGGCAATCAGCCGCCGCACACCCATCATCGGCGATATGCGCCCGACCGGTCAATACGTCGCGCTCGACTTGTACCAAGCTGGCGGCGTACCGATTCTGGTCAACCGCTTGATTGACGGCGGCTATATGAGCGGCGACACGCCGACAGTCACCGGGCAGACCCTGGCGCAAGCCTGCGCCGACGCCGCCGAAACCGCGGGACAAGCCGTCGTGCGCGACCTTGACAATGCCATCAAGGACAGCGGCGGCTTGGTCGTGCTCAAGGGCAACCTGGCACCCGATGGCGCAGTGGTCAAGCTCAAAGATACCCCCGCCCCGCTGACCGGACCAGCGCGCGTCTTTGATACCGAAGAAGCGGCTTTCGAAGCCGTCTCCAATCGGCAGATTGTCGAGGGCGACGTGCTCATCATCCGTTACGAAGGACCAGTCGGCGGACCCGGCATGCGCGAGATGCTGCAAATCACCGCCGCGCTCTACGGTCAAGGGTTGGGCGGCAATGTCGGGCTCATCACGGACGGGCGCTTCAGTGGCGGCACACGCGGCTTGATGATCGGGCATACCTCGCCGGAAGCGGCGGTCGGCGGTCCTATCGCCCTGCTGCAAGAAGGCGATATGATCACCATTGACGTATCGCGGCGGCTAATACATGTCGATTTGAGCGACGAGGAGCTGGCGGCTCGGCAGGCGCGCTGGCGGCAGCCGGTGCCGAATTATGCCAAGGGCGTCATGGCAAAGTACGCGCGGCAGGTATCGCAGGCGCACGATGGCGCGGTGACGGGGGCTTAGCTATGCCCCTTCCTGCAGTGTCATGAGCGCTAACAAGCCTGCTTCGTCTATGGCTGGGGCGCGAAACATCGCAACAGAGCCTTCCCCGCAGCCGCGCGAATCGCCGTTTAAGAGCATGGAACTGCCATGCGGGAAGTAGTAAGACAGCAGACCTGCCGTATTTTCGTCGTGGGGAAAGTAGAAGAATACCAGGTCCCGCGACAGGTCCAAGCGCTTGTCGCCATCGTTTTGACTGGCGCTGATTAGCTGAGCCGGCAGGTTTGGGACCGAGACATCATTTGTATAGCCGGGCGTATGCCCGGCCTCAATGAATACGGCATAAGAATTGATATACGGCGCGGACTGCGGCGGAATGAGGAAGATATTGCTTGTGGGCGTTCCACTTGCTTGAACAGCGCGCATGGTCTCGCCGACGAGGCTTGGCGGGGGCAGGATGCAATGTCGAAAATAGAAGTCAAAGTACAATGCAGTGTTGCGATGCAAGGCGAGCAGCAACAACGTGGCGCAGAAGCCTAGTGCCAAACCCTGGCCCAGCCGGCGCGGAATGGCGCGCGCAAAGGTGAAGGCAATCTGGACGACGGGCAAGGCAGCCAGCAAATATATGGGCGGAATCGCGCCAGAAACGCGCGTGTTGCTCGGGACCATCACATAATCCGCGACCGACAGGGTTGATGGCAGCATCATGATGAGGATCATGATTGGCAAGAGCCACCAGGCCGCGTCGCGCGGATGCCGCATGACGCGCAAGCCCCAAGCAGCCACGCCCACTATCAAGCAGCCGCCGGTGAATACATCCAGTACCGGCTTATATGCCACGCTCCAATGAGATAGATGGTCGCCTTCCCAGTGAAACATCAGCAGCGCTTTGCGGAAGTTCGCCATCAAACCGGTGAAGAAGGCATCCCAATCAACAATGAAGGGCTGGCCGGGCAAGATGCCAAAAACAGGCTCGTTAAGCATCCGGTAAAATTGTTCGCTATATTCTAATGACACATGGAACATGGGCAGATAAATCATGAATGCGACCCAAGCCGTCAAGCCTAGGTTGAGCGCGCGCTGGAATCGCTCGCGCATTGTATGCGGCTGCGTAAGCAAAGCCAGCCCAATGCCCGCCACCACCACAAAAGGCAGCATCCGACATGCGGCATAGCCGTACATGCCAAATCCCAAGCTCCAGCCCAGTATAATGTAATCGCCGCGTTGATTGCGCCGCAGCGCGCGGACGAGAAAAATCAAGGTCAACGTTGCGAAAAACGTGGTGAGATGGGTGCGCCCCGCGAAGCGCGTAATCGCCACATGCCAATAACTCGCGGCGACCATGCCCATCAGCAACAGCCCCAGAACAATGCCTTGCTTGCGCCGCTTTGCCCCCATCATCTCGATGCCCAGCCAGAATAAAAGCGGCAGTGTCAGCAAGCTTTCGACAACGGAGACCAGCTTCAAGGTGAAAAAGTCTAAGTCTAAGCCCGGCAGAGCGGCGAATAGGGCGGTCAGATAAAGATGAATTGTCTCTTGTGCTTGAAACGTGAAGTAAACGATTAAGAATTCGCCTTGGGCAATGTCATTGGCACCCAGCAGGTCCGCCGCATGGTCATTATTGATCATGTCTTTGGGCACTTGGTCCAAATGCGCCAGACGGAATGCGGCACCAAAAGCCAAGATGCAAACGAAGGCAACAGCCACCCACAGGCGCTCTGCCCTTTGCAGACGGCGCAACTGGTCAATTTTCGCTGTCGCCCAATCAGCCGGGCTCCATTTTGACGGTGCCAATGCCAGAGCCCAGAGCGCGGCGGAGGCAAACCATAACTCAAAGTATGGGCGCGGGAGGACATTGCCGCTGCTGTTCTGCCACACAAGCAGGCTCGCCAGGATGGCGGCCGCGCCCCATAACCCGCGCTTGAGTAAAGCTGACTTGGTGCCGGGACGGAGCGGAACGCTTAGGATTGGCGGCGCGGCAGCGAGAGCGATTTCGCTCACTGGCTTTGGCGCGCGAAAAAAACTTGTTATGAACAGCGAGGCGACCAGCCCAGCCGCAAAACAAATAAATGCCCACAGCAAAAGCACAGCCGCGCCCGATTCCGCAGTCAGCGCGTGCATGGCTATCAGCAGCGCGATGCCCCAAAGAAAAAATGGACCTATTCGGGCGAGGAAGAGCCTTTTGCCAGCGGGATCCAGCCCCATCCACCAAGCGCGCGGACTTTGCGCGTTCCAGCGCCATTCGGCAAATATCCACAGAGCCGCCGCCGCCAGAAAGCAAAGCGCGCCATGGGGCAGATCTTCCGCTACGCTGTTTTGTGATTGATAACCGGCGAACATGATTTGGCTGCCGAAGATGGCTATTGCCAAGGCAGCCAGCCGAGCCAAGAGCAGGCACAAGTCGGCAGCAAGCGCGAAGCCGCGATATCCTTTGAATCGAATGCGAATAATCAATTCGCCATTCGACTTTGAGATAGCGAGCGGCATAAGAACTCTTTCCTGCGCGTGGGGCATCAATACCAAGGCAGGAGTGTAGCTGGCATTTCGCGCTAATCCAGAGTGGCTTTGCCTGCGTCAAGCGCCAGGTAGCGCGCAATCGCGCTGTGACCGGGGCTTTATCGAGCTTGGCTGTCCACAAAATTGGGGCAAATTCAAGTATATGTCAGTATATGTCAATGAGACGCACAGGCATCAAAGCAGCACTGCGTCTGCAGCATCGCAGAGGAACGAGAAATCAAACATGCGCGAGCAGCTTAGGGACGGCAGATAGGCTTTTGTTCTAATTCCACACAGTAAACCCGCGCATCGTCCTGTTCAAATACCAGTTTCAATGGCATATCAGGCAGCTCGCCGCCGGCGGAAGGCTGCAAGACATAGTCGGCCGCGTCCGCCGCGCCCGCCGCGCTCGCATCAATAAGCCCGTCCATGTCGTCCCACTCAAAGTAGGCGACGGCGCGATAATTGACCGCGCGCCGCTCGGCTACGACGGGCAGCCATCCCTGGCCATCAGTTGACAGCGCGAGCGCGTCTGCTGGCGCGTTGTCGCGCAGCCACAGCATGGCTGCATTATCAGCGCGCGTCAAGGTCGCCTGCGGCAGCTTCAACAAGGGGCGCAGGGATGTAACAAGCGGCTGGAAGGCGCTGCCCAGCGCGAGCGCCAGCAGCGCGCAGGCGACAAGCAGCGGAACTGCCAGCCGCCGCAAGCGCTGTTTCATAGCCAGGGGCAATTTACTTTCCCAGATATGCAGCAATGCCCAGCCGCTGAACCAACTGAAAGGCAGGATTGTCCCGTGCCGCGCGATGTTCGGCGCGTTGACGAGCGCGCCAAGCGGAGGCAGCAGCTTGCCAATCAATCCCACTAGCGATAACTCCAAAATCAGCGCGAGCCAGAGCAGCATCAGCAAGGACACTAGCCGCAGGATAGCAGTTTGGCGCAAGGCGATGGTCATGCCCCAAGCCGCCAGCGGAATGATGAGACTGCCGCTGCCGATGACGATATCCACCAAGAGCCGCATGTCGGCTGGGTAGGGCGAAGGCGAAATGGGAAAGATGAGTGGCAAGCTGTTGTAGAGCCAAGGCGCGATGCCAAGCAGCGCCACCAGCGGGAAGCCAAATGTGAAAGCCCAGCGTGACCCGCGCGTGGAAGCGCCGCGATAAATCGTCCAGCTCAGCAGGCAAAGCAGGGCAAAGCCGAGCGCCGCGATGACACCGAGGCTAAGGCTGGAATAGAAGACAGCGCCCAACATCAAGCCGCCGGCAATCAGATCAGCCAGGTTAAATGCGCGCAGGCAGCGCAGCGCGTATAGCAAAAAGGCTTGCAAGAAGAGCAGCGCCAGCAGCTCGGCAAAATGCCCGTCAAGGTAGCTGAGCTGCATGCCACTGGATAAAAGGGTCGCAATTGCCAGCGCCCGTCCCAGGCGCTTGTCGCGCAGCTCCGCGCCAAAGTCATAAGCCAGCCAGACCAAAAGATAGACAAATACAGCCGCCAGGCACAACTGAATCAGCGGTATCGGCTGGCTTAATTGTTGGCTCAGGTAGGCGGATAGCGCGTGAAAACCAGGCGCGACCAGCACTTGGCTATGCGGCGCGAATGGTGCCAGCGAGCGAAACGATTCGCCATACAGCGCGGTCAAGCTGTGGAAGCCGGCGATTTGCCCGCGCGCGCCCAAAGCCGCTGGCAGATGCAGCAAGGGGATGATGATGACAAGCGCCACCAGCGCGAAAAAAGCCAAGTCTTGCGGACCGGGCCAGCCTTGGTCGCGGTCCGCAAGCCGCTCTCCGCGCGCTTCGGCTCGCGCTTGCGCCGTCGACAAGGTGCCGCCCAGCACCACGCCGGAAAGCAAGGCGAATAGCAGATAATCGACAGCCAGCGTGTCCCAGGCGAAGGCTTCGGCATAAAATACGGCACCGCCCACAATCAGCGCCAGGCAGAGCGTTGCCGCCAGCGCGACGCGTGGCTGCGCGCTGCGCCAAGCAGGGGCAAGCATCGCGCCCGCCCCCAATAGCACCGCAGCTACTATGAAGACGACGAATAGGCTCATGTGCGATGGTTGCAGCTACCAGATGCGCTGGACTTGGTATTGGTCAATAGCGGCGTCGTTGGTGATGATCGGCAAGCCTTCAACCTGCGATTGCGCGATGAGCAAGCGGTCGAATGGGTCTCGATGAAATAGAGGGAGAAGGCTAACGCGCTTCAGGTGGGAGACGCTGATATTTAGTAGGTGAAAGCGATTCGTTTGTAGTTCTTCGTCAATAAATCTTGCAAAGGGGAGACGCAACTCCAACCCTCGGTTCAGATTAGCTTTAATTGCCAGTTCCCAGATGCTAACAAGGCCCAGATAGATGTTGCTATTGGGATATTCCAGGAATTCTAAAGCAACTTTGCTAAGCTTCACGTCGTTGTCAACGAACCAAAGGAAGGAAGATGTATCCAGCAGATAATTCATTACATGAAAGGTTTAAGCTCCGGCAAGGGCTCGTAAAACTCGTCAGTTATTTTGATTTTGCCTTTGGCGCTGCCAGCTTTACGCGGACCCGGTTTAGGCGCAATCGTCGCAACGAGTTGGTAGGCTTGCTTGTCTTCCCCGACGATAATTGCTGTTCCGCCTGCCTTGGCGTGTTCCAGCACCTTATCAAGGTTTTCCTTCGCTTCATCTATGGTAAATCTCTTCATTTTGTTACTCCCGCGAGCCTAGCTTCAATCCGATTATACAACATTGGCAAAGGAACTCAACGCGCGGCGACAGTCTGATAAGCGCCACCCAAAAGCGCGTGTCAGCGCTATGATTCGCCGCAGGATCGGTATTCGCCCCACCACCATTGGCATTCTGGCCGGTGGATATTGGAGAGAACAGCACGATAATTCTGAATCAAGTGAGAGTTTGGATTGATGACTTCCAGCGCTTGGATTCCCGTCTCTACGCAAGCGGTTTCCCCATCCAAGCCGCCAGCTTCTAATCCCGCTTCGTAGCGGTACACGTGGCAGGCTTCGTGCACCAGCATGGCAGCGTCGTGGGTTGTGTGCGATTCGAGACTGATGCCAACTGGCGGTTCATCGCTATAGTCCAGGTCGAAGACTCGTGTATCCAAATTTACGCCTATAACTTTTGGCGGGGTTTGTCGGATTCCGTCAAGCCCACGCAAAACGTAGTCGTACCAATAGGGCGCTCTATCCCGAAGCATGTCCAGCGCGTTGTGCATCTGCCTAACGAAGCCCGGCGATCCCTCGATGGCAATGCCAGGATGTGCGCATTGATTTGTTTGAAAAGCATGGAATCCCGCTGCCCAGTCCGCATCGGTCGCGCAGTTCCAACCAGTGAAGCAGCAATTGTCGGCTTGCGCGGGCGCGCCACCCGCAGATTGCACGGGCACCGGCGCTTGAACTGGCGCGGGCGCGGCGCACTGCATATTCTGGAATGCCCAATAGCCGACCGTCCAGTCTTGGTCGCTGTGGCATTCGCGGTCGACGAAACAGCAGTTGTCAACTGGCGCGGCGCTTGGTGTTTGCGGGGCTGTCTGTGGGCTGTCTTCAACGCGGCTATAGCTGACCCAGTCCGCCATCCAGGCGTTGCCGCCATTGTGGCTGATCTTCAGCCAGCGATTGAACGCGCCGGTGACTTGCAAAGTTGCGCCAGCCTGCGCCGACGTCACAACGTTTGCGTCCAAGCTGGGCGCGGCTCTTAAGTTGGTGTTGGCAGCGACGCGGATGGCATAGGCTTGGGCTAATGCTGGACTGCATAGCAAACACAGAACTGTCATGATGACAAACAGATTGGCTTTCATCTGTTTAGTGTAATCCTTCAATTCGATTTGCTGTTCCGGCGCTACTAATGGAATCTCCACCATTGATGTTCAGGATCGTCGATATTTGCCAATGCTCGGCGACGCGACGCAGCGACATCGTAAATTGGATCAATGTCGTCGAGCGCTTGAATCTGAATCTCTGTGCAGGCTTTCTCTCCCGCGTAACCGCCAGACTGCAAACCGGCTTTATATCGACTAACATGGCAAGCTTCATGGACGAGTTGCCCGGCAACCCAGATATCGTGGCTCTCGCCGGTTCTGCTGGATCGGAAGTTGGGCCATGATCTGTAAATTGCTTCGTAGGGATAGATGCCACTGTCGCCCCCCATCGGTATTTCTGTGACGCCCCGCAGGTACTGTTGCACGAAGACATACCATTTTGGCTCTCTGCTTAACATCAGGTGCAGCGCTTGCCTCGTCTTGCTGATAAAAGCGGCGGAGCCCTGAATTCTGATGTTGCCGGCGATGTCGGGCACGTGGCAGAGGCCATATTTAAATTGCTCGTACCCGATTACGTAATCCTGCTCGGTGTGGCACTGACGGTTCACAAAGCAACAGTTGTCGACGTCTTCCGGAATGGGGCCGGTGATGGGCGTCATTGAATTTGTTGAGGTTATTGACACCGCGCCGGCGCACTGGTTGGCTTGGTAGTCTTCGTAGCCCCGCACCCAATCGACATCGCTATGGCATTGCCTGTTCACTTGACAGCAGTTGTCTACCCCCTTGGGTGCGGTGACAGGGGTGGTAGCGACGGGCTGCGTCTGCGCGGGCGCGGCGCACTGCATATTCTGGAATGCCCAATAGCCGACCGTCCAGTCTTGGTCGCTGTGGCATTCGCGGTCGACGAAACAGCAGTTGTCAACTGGCGCGGCGCTTGGTGTTTGCGGTGCTGTCTGTGGGCTGTCTTCAACGCGGCTATAGCTGACCCAGTCCGCCATCCAGGCGTGGCCGCCATTGTGGCTGATCTTCAGCCAGCGATTGAACGCGCCGGTGACTTGCAAAGTTGCGCCAGCCTGCGCCGACGTCACAACGTTTGCGTCCAAGCTGGGCGCGGCTCTTAAGTTGGTGTTGGCAGCGACGCGGATGGCATAAGCTTGTGCTGACGTAGAGCCGCATACCAGAAAAACCGCAAGAAACAGCGCAGGCAACTTAGCTAAAGATAAAAGTCTCATATTTAACTTCTTTATCTTCCCAACTGGTTCCAAATGGATAATTTTGAAGCGTATAACACTAGACCACATAATACGCCATCATCACAATAAATTGTGTGGGGAATGCAATCGATTCGATTTTGACAGCTTGGTTTTGCTATCTGGCCGCTGGCTTGCCATAGAGCCACCAGAATGTCGCGCGGGGGTAGACCGGCTGCAGCTCTGCCGACCAGATGAAGTCGCATCGCTTCAAAAGCACACGCAAGCCAGCGTCGCAATGCTCGAGCTTGGGCAAAATATCGCTCTGGTCATAAGCGAATTCATCCAGCGCCAGCAGGATCTCTTGCATGATGCTGCGGCGCATGGCTTCCACGGGGTAGGCGGCGGCGCAGTCGCATGGGCGCTCGCCGCAGTCGCGGATAAAGCCATGTAGCAGCGTCAAGCGCGAGCCGGCTTCTTGCCGCAGCTTCTTTTCGTAATGCAGGGTCCATTCGCGCTGGGCATCATCAAGCTGGGCTATGACAGCGTCCAACTTCGCCTGCCCCGCGGCTTCAAGCGCGGCGCGCAGCAGCGTAATCCGCCGCCGGCGTAGCAGAATCGCGCCGATAGTCAATTGTGGCGCGCCGCCGCCGCGCAAGAAGCCGCCGCCCACCGGCATATAGAGCGCGTCACCGAGCAGGTACTCGCGCAGCCTGCCGCTCATTTGCGCAAGTTCTTCCAGGTCACGTTTGAGAGAGTATTTGGCAGACACCAGCGCCTCGTTGGCAGTTTGGCGGGGAAACCTTTCGACAATCATAGGCAAGCCAGCGCAAATGATGGCTTGTATAAGCCACAAGACTGCGAATGGATTGCAAATGGGAAGAACGCACTTAGTCCCCGTGAATCGCTTCCCAGATTTTACGCGAGGTCAGCGGCATATCAATATGGCGAGGTCCATAAGGCGCGAGCGCGTCCATCACCGCGTTGACCACAGCCGGCGTCGAGCCAATTGTTGCTGCTTCGCCAATGCCTTTTGCGCCCAAGGGATTCAGGGTGGTTTCCGTCACCGTCTTGTTGATGGCGAAATGCGGGAAATCGTCGGCGCGCGGCATGGCGTAGTCCATCATCGTGCCCGTCAAGAGCTGCCCGCTTTCGTCGAAAATGACCTCTTCCAGCAATGCCTGCCCAATGCCTTGCGCCAAGCCACCGTGAATCTGACCCTCCACCAAAAGCGGGCTGATGCGCGGTCCGCAGTCATCCACCGAATAATACTCGCGCAAAGTGATGAAGCCGGTGTCGCGCTCAATCTCTACAACCGCGACATGCGTGCCAAAGGGATAGATGAAATCGGCCGGGCGGAAGAAATCAGTGGCTTCCAAGCCGGTATCGATATCATCCGGCAAGCGGTCCGAGTAGGCGCGCTTGGCGATTTCGCGCAGGCTTAAGCTGCGGCTTGGTACGCCTTTCACGCGATACTCGCCATCGGCGAACTCGATATCGCCCGGTGCCGCTTCCAATACATGCGCCGCAATCTTAATCGCTTTGTCGCGCACTTTTTCCGAAGCGCGGACGATTGAAGACCCGCCGATAGCCAAGCTGCGGCTGCCGAAGGTGCCAACGCCCATCGGCTGCGAGCCGGTATCGCCGTGCTTGACGATGATGTCGTCGTAATTCGCGCCGATTTCGTCGGCGACAATCTGCGCGAAAGTTGTTTGCAGCCCTTGACCGTGCGGCGATGTGCCCGTATATACCGTGACCGTGCCGCTTGGCTCGACGCGCACCTGGCCGCTCTCGTAAGGACCGAAGCCGCACATCTCAACATAAGTTGCCATGCCGATACCCAACAGCTTATCGGAATCTCGCGCGCGCATTTGCGCTTGTTCCCGGCGCAAGGCGGCGTAGTTGGCGGTCTCCAGCGCGGTATCCAGGTTGGCTTCATAGTTGCCGGTATCGTAAGTCGATCCGGTTGGCGTCTTGTAGGGGAATTGCTCGGGCTGGATGTAGTTTTTCCGCCGCAGCTCCGCGGGATCCATAGCCAGCTCGGCGGCGATCAGGTCAATCATGCGCTCCATGTAATAAATGGCTTCCGGCCGCCCCGCGCCGCGATAAGCGGCGACGGCGACTGTGTTGGTGAAGACGTTGCTCGCTTTGAAATCCACCGCTTGAATATCGTAGTTGCCGGTCGCCATTAAGCCTGTCAAGTGCGCAATATCGTAGAATGGCGGGTACATACCTAGCTCGGCAATCACATGCAAGCGCAAACCAAGAATCCGCCCGTCGTCATCATAAGCGGCCGAGACGTCGGCTATCTGAGACCGGCCTTGTGTCGTAGTCAAGAAATGCTCCGCGCGCGTGCCAGCCCATTTCATTGGCATATTAAAAGTTTGCGCCAACTTCGCCACGACGATCTCTTCGGGATATAGCGCGTTTTTGACACCAAAACCGCCGCCAACATTGGGGGCGATAACGCGGATGGCATTTTCCGGCAGGCGCAAGGTTGTCGCCAAGGCGGAGCGGACACCGTGCGGAATTTGGGTGCTCGACCACAGTGTGATGCCGCCAGTGACGGCATCGGGCGCGGCCGCCACCGCCCGCACCTCCATGGGCACACCCGCCACTCTCTGGCTGGTCATGCGCTGGCTAAGCACATGCGGCGCGCTGGCGAAGACTTCATCAACGCCATCCGATTTCTTCTCACCGACATCGGGAACATTGTCGTCCCTGCTGGCGAAGATGGCTCCCTTCGCGCCCTTGTAAGCGCCAAGCAAATCAGCCGAAGCGGGCAGCTCTTCCCAATCAACCTCGACGTCATCGATGGCGTCTTCCGCGACCTGCTCCGAGACCGCGATGATTGCCGCGACCGCCTCACCGATATGACGGACATGACCGACCGACAAGGCATGATGGCTGTAATTGGCAAGCGCTTCTTTGCCGCCCGCCATCGGCACGGGTTCGTATTGATCGCTTAGGTCCTCGCCGGTTACAACGGCGAGCACGCCCTCACGCGCGGCCGCGGCCGAGCTGTCAATGCTGCGGATCTTGGCATGGGCATAGGGGCTGCGCACAAAAGCTACGTGATGCATGCCGGGCAATTTGAGGTCGCCGACATATTTGCCCGAACCGGTTATCAAACCGGGGTCTTCCTTGCGCTTGACGCTTGCGCCTACCATCGAGCGTAAAACCATCGCCATCATCTCCTTACTGTGCTTCGAATCAATACCAGACCTGGTTGGTCCAGCTCAGTCGGCCGCTTCTACATCGACTGGGTAGCCTTTTTGCATCCAGCCTTTGGTGCCGTCTTCCAAGTTGTACAGGTCCTCATAACCCATGCCCGCCAAGAAGAGCGCCGCCTGCGACGAGCGTATGCCGGTGTTGCAAACCAAGAGGACCGGGCGCTGCTCGTTGATTTCGTCGAAGCGCGCGGTAAATTCGCTCAAGGGGATGTTAATCGTGCCGGGGATATGCGCGGCGGCGTATTCTTCTTGCTCGCGCACGTCGATTAGCTGGTATTCGCCGCCATCCCGTCCGCCGAATTGTTCCCTCAAGGCGTCGCTGTTGATATCGGTATACATCTTGTGCCTCCAGCCCATGGACATTATGCGCGAATTATAGCGAAGTCGCCGCTGTTTACCAAATGCGCAGCCGCAATTGACGCGGCGAAGATTGCCCCGCGCATAGGCGCTATTTTGCTATTGAAGATCAAGGCATTGATTTACAATGACAACAGGTTGAATCGAGTAGAAATGGCCGTCCAGTGTCAGCCAGTACATCAAGGTCAAGCGCCATCATAAACATTGTCCTCACTTTGCTCGCATGCTTGGGAATCGCGATCTCGGCATTTGGCTTGGCGCTTGACCTTCTCTTTCCCTACACCAGTCCCGGTTTCAGCCTGCCGCAATTCCTGCTCGTCCTGGCCGGGCTGGCGCTATCGCTAGTCGCGCTTGCATTGCGCCGTACACATGTACGGCAGCGCTTCTCCCAAGCCCTGCGCCAGAATGCGCTAGCCGCGATCCTCATCACGCTGTTAACGCTTGTTGTGCTCGAATTCGTTCTGGTGGCTTTGGGGATTGGAACGTATTACCCAGTGGAAATCCCGCATAAATGGATCGAGCCGACGCCTTGGTGGCGCTGTGACGAGGCTGGCTGTCGCTACATTTACGATGAGATTGTCAAAGCCTGTGACGCTGGTGATTTATCCGGACGCCGATGCGTCGTGAATCGGCAAGGCTACCAGGATGCCGACGACTTTGTCGCTGTTGCAGACAGTGACGACAGCATGCGCATTATGATGCTGGGCGATTCGTTCACCGCCGGCTACAGCGCCGATATCGGGAAATCCTACGTCGAAACCATTGAAGCGAACTTGCCCGATGCTATCGTCTGGAACACTGCGATAAGTGGCACGGGTACCAACCAAGCCTTAGCTTCTTTCCATGCGCAAGCTTCATCGCTGCGCCCTCAAGTTACCGTTCTTGGCTTTTTCATGAACGATTATGACGACAATGTTACACCCATCGACAGCTACCTTGAGGTTCGGAATCTGGAAACAAGAGGATTGCTCTTGATGCGGCAGTACCGGGTAGACGTCTGGGGCAATGTGATTAAGCTGGATCATCAGTCCGATCTTTATTATCGTGGGCACGATGTGGACCCGCCCGCGAGCGAAATCAAGCGCCTTATTGGACTAACGCGCTTGGGGTCGCTTGCCCTCCGTCTGGTGGATGCCTTGGGCGCTGTTTTCACCGAAGACGCGCGCTTCAACCGCAAAGTATTAATCACGCGCGATTTTCTGAGTGAATTGCGCGATGCCACCGCCGAGCTCAATTCTGCGCTGCTCGTGCTGTTGATACCCAGCATTGATGACATGGAAATTGTAAGCGACCGCTATCGAACTGCCGCGCAGCTGATGCAGGAACTTGAAATACCGTATATCAATCCAATTGATATACTGGACCTCGCTGATCATTTTCCAAAGCCTGACGAACACTGGAACAACGCCGGGCATGAAAAAATTGGCGCGCTAATGAGCGACTGCTTGCAATCATTCTTCGCCAGCGGCGACTTCGCTGAATGCGAGTATGTCGAGACGCCATAGCCGAGTCAATATATAGCTGTTCAGGTTTAGTGTAGCTTATCGCGGATTGCTCAACGGCAGCGTAAAGGTCATAGCAATGCCGCGGTCTCAGCAAAGCATTAGCCTTCTCGTCGCATGAGCGCCGCGGTTTATAAAATAAGAGCGCAGAGATAAACACAATAGTCTTATTTCAGCAGTATTTTCGGGTGAGAATTTACTTTTCGCAAGCGATTACCATGCAACAGAGAACTTGCCACTTGGTCAGCCGCGCTTATCTGCTCTATAATTTGCGCGTTACTTTCGCGCGAACATTGGAGTAAACATGCGACGTTTAATCTGGATACCGCTCTTGGGCTTTGTGTTCACCATCTTTAGCGCGGCGCAGTCCGCCGATTTATGGCTCGAATGGGACCCCGCCCACAGCACCATCGCCGGCTCGGTTGAGCTGCGCGGTACGGCAAATATCCCGGACCAGCAGTTTTTCTATGTGGAAGCGGCGCTGTACGACCCAGCCATGCCCGAAACAGATCTCTGGACGCCAATTGTACTGCCGCCGACAGCGACGCTCGTTGATGGCTTGATAGGCGCTTGGAATACGTCGGTCTTCCCAGATGGCTTGTATCAGCTGCGGCTGCATGCAATCAACAGCGCGCAAGAAAGTTTCTATTATGTGCTTGCGCCAATCGCCATCAATAACGATGGCAGCACGATGAACGACATGGCGGTGCAAGTTATCGCAAACAGCGCTATAAGCGCGAGCCTTGATGACATGCCCGCCGCCGAAAGCACGGAAGCGCAAATGATTCCCGCGCCGCAAGTCGAAAATCGCTTGCCCATACCGGTGGGCGGGCATGTCCTGCACTTTGGCGACGCAGCCAAGCAAGCGATGAAATCAGCCGGCATGACCTGGGTCAAATGGCAGATTCCCTATTTCGAGGGTACAGACTTGACGGTAGCGCGCGACCGCATCAATTGGTCGCACGAAGCGGGATTCTTGGTCTTGCTGAGCGTGACCGGCGAGAAACACGCGCTGGCGGAGGGCGGCGAAGACTATCTCGATGATTACGCCCAATTTCTAGGCGAAGTCGCTAGCTTGGGCGCAGACGCCATCGAAGTCTGGAACGAGATGAACATCGACCGCGAATGGCCCACGGGGCAGATTGATCCAGCCCGCTACAAGGTCATGCTAGAAAAAGCCTATACAAAAATCAAAGCCGCCAATCCCGATACCATCGTCATCACGGGCGCGCTGGCGCCGACGGGCGCGGAAGGCGCATTTGGGCTGGCGGCGGTCTGGAACGATGATCGCTATTATTTGGGCATGGCAAATGCCGGCGTCGCTGAATTCGCCGATTGCATCGGCGCGCATTACAACGAAGGCATCCTGCCGCCGACCGCGCAAGGCGGCGACCCGCGCGACGAATATCCCACGCGCTATCTGCCGCTGATGCTGCAGCGCGTGGCTTTCCCCTTCCGCAATTTCGATATCCCGATGTGCATGACGGAGATGGGCTATCTTTCGCCGGAGGGCTATGGTCCCCTGCCCGACGCCTTTAACTGGGCGGCTTATACATCCGCGCAAGAACAGGCGCAGTGGCTGGCGCAGGCGATACAGATTTCCGCCAACTTCCAGCGCATGCCGGTCGAACTCATCATCGTCTGGAATATCGATTTCGACAACTACGGCAATGACCCGCAAGCCGGCTTTGCGCTTATCCGCCCCGATGGCAGTTGCCCAGCTTGTCAGACGATAGCCGATTTGCAGCGCTAAAGGTCGCGCGCAGTTGCCTGTGGCAAGGCTATCGTCGCGCGCTTATTAAGAACTGCAATCAGTCAAAACAGGTCCTGTATTCGCCCCACCACCATTGACACTCGGGGCGGTCGATGTTGGCGAGCACGCGGCGATAGAGCTGCAGGTCGGGGCTGTCTGGCGCGTATTCCAGCAGCGCAGCCAATTCTGTTTCCACACAAGCGCGCTCGCCTTCCAATCCGCCGGCTTCCAAGCCCGCCTCATAACGGTAGACATGACAGGCTTCGTGAATGAAGACCGTGCCGGTGAAAAGGGTATGCGCGTAAATGTCACGATCGGGCGGCGGCTGGTCGCCATAGTTGAGTTCGAGATGCCTGCCCGCGACATGGACGCCCATGAAGCCCGCCGGTGCCTGGCGGATGCGGTCCAGCCCCTCGATAACGTATTGATACCATTTCGGCGATAGGCTTTGCAGCAAGTCCAGCGCCTGTTCCATTTGCAATATAAATCCTGGCGAGCCTTCGAGGACGATGCCGGGGTGCTGGCACTGGTCGCTTTGATATGCGTGGTATCCGCTGCGCCACTCGTCGTCGCTCGCGCAGTGCCAGCCGATGAAACAGCAATTATCAATAGACGCGTCGGGCTGCGTTCGCGGCTTGACATTCTCCTCGACGCGAGTATAAGCGACCCAATCCGCCATCCAAGCCTCTATGCCCTGCCAATTGACGCGCAGCCAGCGCAGGCTGCCGCCGCCGACTGTGAGCATCGCCCCAGGCGGCGCAATCGCCAGGACCGCGCTTTCGAGGTTGGGGGCAGAGCGCAAATTGGTGGCATGCGTGACGCGGATGGTATCGCTCTGCGCATATCCAAAGCTATGCAGCAGTAAAATGACTATGCTGGCTGACAAAAACTTGCCTATCATTGCGAGGGCTCTCATGGACCATTCGCGCTTTCGCTGTCATTCGCCACCGTTCCATTATAAGATGAATCCAAATGGATGAGCGAATTCAGACGATGCGACGCATTCTGCGACCCGTACTGCTGGGTTTGGTCCTCGGCGCAGCGCTCGGCTTATACCTCGGCTGGTTCCAGTTCCCACGAGCAAGCTACCGCGGCGACATGACCGAGCTGACGCAATCCTCCCGCGATGATTACCTGGTCATGATAGCGGCTGGTTATGCCGCGGATGGCGATTTGCCAGGCGCGCTTGAACGCCTCAGTCTGCTCGAAGTCGATGACATGCCGCGCTATGTACAAGAATTCACGGATAGCGCAATCGCTTCTTCCGCCCGCGATATCCACGATATCCGCCTGCTGGTTACTTTGTCGCGCGGTTTGGGGCGGCTGACGCAAGCCATGGTCCCTTTCCTTGACCTGCGTGGAGGGCAAAGCTAGTGGCACGCAAACTGCCGCCGCCAACCTGGGAACGGCCGCGCAATCCCGCCCCGCAACCAGAGCCAAAAGCGCCAAAAGAACCGCGTCCGCAAGCCTTCTTTTCTTATGGGCTGTTTGCATTTGCGCTGGTGTTCGGGCTGGTATTAAGCCTCGGGCTCAGCTGGACGCTGGGTCCGCTGCCAGCGCGCAATCTAGAGCCCTTTCAGTTACGGCAAACAGACCGCAATCATTTCATGATGGCGATAGCCCTGGAATATGGACATAGAGGCGACCTGCGCCTGGCATTGGATAAACTGGTCGCGCTGCGTCCGCTTGGCGACCCGCTGCAAGCTCTGGCGGATGCCGCCTGCCAGCTTGCCAGCAGCGATTACATCAACAGTGAAAGTGGCGTCCGCGCCTTACGTATAGCGGCGCGCCTGTACAAGGCGCAAGGCCGCGGCGGCTGTGCCGAAGCGCTGCTGCCGGTCCAAGTTCGGACGGAGCAAGCAGAAGCGGTATCCGACTTGGGCGCGTCCCCGCCGTCGCCGACGCCGCCGCCTAGCAAGACGCCGCTCATGCGCGCCAGCCGCGCGACCGCGACCCTGCGCGCTGTCGCCACATCGGTCCCGCAGCGGAGCTTCTCCCCCCTGCCCGCCAGCACCTTCTGCGATACCGACAAGCCGGCGGTGATAGAAGTCCGCATCGTCGACTATCTGGGCAGGGGCATCCCGGGCAAGCGAATCCGCGCGCGCTGGGGCGATGAAGAAAACGTCTTCCTCAGCGGGCTCAAGCCAGAGCGCGGAAGCGGCTATGCCGATTTCCAGATGGACGAAGGCACTGCTTACGCAATCGACATGCCGGGCGCGGCGGATGCCCTGCGCACCGATTTGATAACCGGGCGCTGCTATACCGAAAGCGGTCGCGAATCCTTGAAATCATTCCGAGTTACCTTCCGCGCGGACAGCTAGGCAACTGCCTGAACCCGCGCCCGGGCGCGCAACCGCTTGGACAGAATCGCGTAATGAGATTAGACGAACCTAGCGCATTTTTGGGAGTATGATATGGACGAAAAGGCAACACAAGCAGCGACTGGCGTATTCTTCATCGGTTTGGGGCTCTTATTTCTGACGGGCTGGTGGTGGCCCGGCATCATGTTTGTTATGGCGGCGTCTATCTTGGCGCGCGGCATGGCGGCGGGCGAAAGCCTGAAAGAAGCCAGCGGCGCTTGGTGGTTGATTGGCATCGGCCTTCTATTTGGCATGCCGGGTTTGCTAGGTGGCATCGCCTCATCGTTCTGGAAGCTCTTCCCCGTGATTCTGGTTGGCATGGGCTTGTTCATGCTCTTTGGCGGCAAGTATCGCCCCTGCATCAGCAAGGCAAAGCGCAAGAACGGCGAAGACAGCTAGCGCGTTTAGCGCCTGCGGCCGGCGCTCCAACATTGACAAGGCGGGCGCGCTCGCTATACTTGTCGCTAGGCGGCGGGATGGTGGAATGGCAGACACGGGTGCCTTAAAAGCACCTGCCCCTAAGGGCGTGAGGGTTCGAGCCCCTCTCCCGCTACTCATTTACTATAAGCATCTCCTAGCAAAACCTGATAAGGCTTGTCGGCGCGGCAAGGCAATTCGTTGCCGTCGGGCGGCTTAAGGCCCCCATTGCAACTGATACAATTGGGCATATTGACCGCGCTGGGCGAGCAATTCTTCATGCGCGCCTTCTTCGCTGATGCAGCCATCTTTCAAGACGACGATGCGATCGGCGCGGCGAATGGTCGACAGGCGATGGGCGATGACCAGCGTCGTGCGGTCGCGCATCAGCCGTTCGAGCGATTCGCGCACAGCGCGCTCGCTTTCATTGTCAAGCGCGCTGGTCGCTTCATCCAAGATTATCAGCGGCGGATTTTTGAGGAAAACGCGCGCGATGCTCAAGCGCTGCCGCTGCCCTGCCGACAGCTTGATGCCGCGCTGGCCGATATGCGTTTGATAGCCCTGCGGCAATGCCATGATGAAGTCGTGCGCGTTGGCTTTTTTTGCCGCCGATTCAATCTCCTGCTGAGAAGCGCCGCCCTTGCCATAGCGGATGTTTTCGGCGACGCTGGCGGCGAAGAGATAGACATCTTGCTGCACCAAGCCGATATTGCGCCGCAGGCATGACAAGCTAATCTGGCGGATGTCGACGCCATCCAGGCAGATACGCCCGATATCCACATCGTAAAAGCGCGGGATAAGCGCGCTGAGCGTCGTCTTGCCCACGCCCGAAAAACCCACCAGCGCCAGAAACTCGCCCGCGCCGATGCGCAGCGACAGATTCTTCAGCACGTAGCCGATATCCGACTGGTAGCGGAAGCTAACATTTTGCAGTTCCAGCGCGCCCGAAACTTGCGGCAACTCCAAGGCATCGTCAGCCTCAGCGATGGCTGGTTGCAATTCCAACAGGTCCATGAAGCGCTGGAACCCGGTGCCGCCCTCTTGATACCAGCGCGCGAAATTGGTCAGCCGCTGGATCGGTTCAATCAAAATGCCGACATAGAGCAGGAAAGTTATCAAGTCGCTGAGGTCGAGCGAAGCCCCTAGGATGCCAACCGCGCCAGCCAGGACCACAAGCACCGTCATAAGCTGCGTGAAGGCGCTCATGCCGCCATAGAAGAAGGCTTCGCTCTTGTATTCCAGGCGGCGGCTCTCGACAAAGCGGGCGTTGGCTTGGTCGAACTTGGCTTGTTCGCGGGCTTCGTTGGCGAAGGATTGCACAACGCGGATGCCAGCCAGGCTGTCTTCAACCTGGGCATTGACTTCGGCGATGCGCTGTTTGCTGCGCAGCATGGCAACGTGCATTTTGCGGTTGAAGTAATAAGCGAAGAGCAGCATCAGCGGCAGAAACATGAAGATGATCAAACTCAATTGCGGATTGATGCTGAGCGTGATGAGAAATGCGCCGCCGAACTTCAAGATGCCAATGAAGATATCTTCCGGTCCGTGATGAAATAGCTCGGATAATGCGAACAAGTCGCTGGTGATGCGCGACATGAGTTGCCCAGTTTGCTGGTCGTCATAGAAACTAAAGGACAGCTTTTGATAATGCGCGAAGAGCTCGCGGCGCATATCGCTTTCCATCATGGCACCCATCATGTGCCCCTGATAATCAACATAGAAATTGCACAAGGCATAGACCGCCACCAGCGCCAGCATAATCCCGCCCATGGCGGCGAGATCGACCAGCGGCTGCGCCGAGCCGCCCTGCAAGAGTGTGCCAGTGATGAAGCGCACGCAAAGTGGCAGAACCAGCGTGATGGCGGATATCACAAAGGCGCAAAACAGATCAACAGCCAGCAAGCCGAGATAGGGACGATAAAAGCAGAAGAATTTCCTCCAGCGGTTTTTCACTGCGATGCTCCTTGCTCCAGCGAATCATCAGAAATGGCAGATTTTAACAGAATCAAATTGAATCCTGTGGTATAAATTGATTGCGCTTGACAATCATATCGGAAGCCTGCTGACATGCTAAACGCTAAGCTGCTGCTGCCATTTGTCGCCTTCTGTTTACTCTCTTGCCAGCCTATGGTCGATAACATGGCTGATGATATTGCCGCTCAGGTGAGCGATAAAGTGGCGCGGCAAGTCAACACGGCGGTTGCAGTTCAAGTTGGCACGGCTGTCGCGGCGGCGCAAACCCCCGTGCCAACGCAAGACAGCAGGGCGCAGATAGTGACAGGACCCGTTACGCGCGTCGTCGATGGGGATACCATTGATGTGCTCATCGACGGCAAAAACATCCGCGTGCGTTATCTACAGGTGAACACGCCCGAGCGCGATGAGCCATGTTATAAGGAAGCGACGGCTTACAATGCCGAGCTTGTCGCCGGTAAAACCGTCCGATTGGTGCCCGATACGGAATTGCTTGATCGTTACGACCGCTGGCTGCGCTTTGTTTACGTCGGCGATCTGTCCGTCAGCCGCGCCTTGGTCGAGGCGGGCTATGCCGAAGTCGTACTCTACCCGCCCAATGACGCGCATTACGAAGCCTTCGTCACCCTAGAGGCGGCGGCTGCGGACGCGGGGCGCGGCTGTCATCCCACTGGCATATTTGACGATGGCTCGACGCGCCGCTAGCGCCATCAGGACAACTGCATCAAAATCGCTGTCTCAAAACGCAGTATAATTATACTTATAATCAACTACAGTCGCTCGGCAGCGGCGACCTTAAGGTCTAACGCGCTCACACAAAATAACAAGCCTTCTCGGCGCATGAACAACGCGGTATATAAAGAATGAGAACACAGAATCAGAACCAAGAAAGTAATGAAAATGCGTGAATCGCGGCTTTTCTACCCCATCCCCAGCCCTTCCCCGAATCATCAGGGAAGGGTGGCTCCACAATGAAGTTGGAATGTTTCGCAAATTTTGCATCATTAACTTGGTTCTATTGAAGAAAATCAATCCGCTAGCGTCGGTCAATATATGCGCATGACTATATTGGAATTACGCGCGCTCTGATAGCTGAAAGAAATTTGCTGCGATGACTCGGTAAGGTCATTGGAGTGCCTACAAGTCCTCGCTGTAATGTGCTAAAGTTTCCCCCTTGGCAGCGATTTAGGTAGCGGCAGCGGTTCAATTCAAACATGGCGCAAACATGGCGGTGAAGAAGCTAGTCTATTATCCCGAGGACGAGGCGCGGCTGCGCAGGCGCGCCAAGCCGGCGTCGCGCTTCATGAATAAGAAGCTGCGGAAACTGATTCAGGACTTAAAAGACACGCTCGCAAGCCAGCCCGGTGCCGCCATCGCCGCGCCGCAAATCGGCGCGCTCAAACGGGTAACGGTTGTCAAGTTCGGCCAAAACGACGATGAGGACGAGCAGCCCATGCTCACCTTGATCAATCCGCAGATTCTAGCCGCCGGCGAGCATGAACCTGGTTTCGACGGTTGCCTCAGCATCCCCAATATCTATAGCTGGGATACCCCGCGACCAGTCTGGATCCAATTCAAAGCGCTGGGAGAAGACGGCAAGGAAATCACGCGCCGCGTCGAGGGCATGGACGCCCGTGTGCTGCACCACGAAATTGATCATCTCGACGGTATCCTCTTCATCGACCGCCTGCGCGATCCAGATGAGCTATACACGCCGGTTGAAGACGCGGACGGCGAGGTGAAAATGGTTCGGCTGATAGACTTGTCACGTTTGAGCCAGTAGCGGCACCGCGAAACAGTCTATCCGCTGGCGCGCTACATAACACATCCAGGACATCAAGCGCAAATTGACGTATTGACTAGATTGAAGCCATCTCCCAGATATCAAGCGAGCGCAGCGCCGCCGGTGATATGACCCGCGCGCCCTGGTTTTGCGCGCTTGATGGATAGACGCGGCTGGTGACGCGCGCGCGGCCATTGGCGATGACTTCCAATACCGATCCGTCGAGCAGGATGCGCAGTTGCAGCCTTTCTCCCGCGCCCAGTGGATGCGTCAGCCCTTGCGCCGCGCTGTCCACCTCGGGGACATCTTGGCTATAATGGCGGTGAATGCGCAGCGCGCCCAGGTCGCGCTCATAAACGATAGCCGTCTTTTCTTCGCCGTCCGGCGCGACAGCAAGCTCAATGCCGCAGGAAGCGGCCGCCCGAACATCAAATTCCGCCTCGATATCCAATGCCAGTCCACGGATGGGCAGGTCCCCGGCGGCGATATCGGAAGCAGCGAAACGATGCCGCCGGCGGCGCAGCTTTTCTATTTCGGGCGCGGGCTGGCTGACGAGGCGGTTTTGCGAATCGAGGCTCAAGACGCGCGGGATGGCTTGCACGCCGCTCCAGCCGGCCGCTCTTTGTAGAGCCGCGCTGCGCCCTTCGCGCAGCCAGGAGTAAATGAGCGCGCGTCCGCTCTCGTCCCGGTGCATCAGCGAGGCATAGCTGTAACCGGCGTCGTAAAGGCCCTCGCGCTCGGGAATGAAACGCTGATTTTCCAAGCTGCCCACCATATAAATGGTGTTGGTCGGCACTTGGTCCCACTGAACCGAGATGATAAGCACCCATTTCTCCCCCAACTGGAAGAAATTGGCACATTCGAAATTGCGGCCCGTGCGCGCCCTATCGCCGACATAAAGCGGATTTAAGTATTCCCAATCGACCAGGTCGGCCGAGCGATAGAGCAAGACAGCGCCGCCCAAGCCCACGATATGCGACGACAGCGCCATGTACCAAGCCTCGCCTTCCCGCCAGACAAAAGGATCGCGGAAGTCGCGCCTTTGACCCAGATGCGCGGGAACAGCGGCGATGACAGGATTGGCGGGATGCTTTTGCCACTGGGTCAAGTCGTCATTGCCAAGCGCCAGGCACTGCGTCTGTACGCTGTAGTCGTCGTTGACACCGGTGTAGATGGCGGCGGGTACACCGTCGTGATCGACCACGCAGCCGGAAAAAATGCCGCCTTGATCGGGCGAATGCGGGCTCGGCGCGATGGCGATGGGCAGTTCCCGCCAATGCGCCAGGTCGTCGCTGACGGCGTGCCCCCAGTGCATATTGGCGTGGTACGCGCCATCGGGGTTGTATTGGTAGAAAAGGTGATAGCGCCCCCGCCACTGGATGACGCCGTTGGGGTCGTTCATCCAGTTGGCTGCGGGCAGGAAGTGGTAGCGCGGACGGTGGAAATCCTTGGAGCAGTTTGCAGACATGTGTGAATTGCCCTTTTCTATACAAATAACTCTGTTCTTGTGTCGGGAGACGGCCTACATGTATGGTCATTTGCTCAAGCAAGGGGATTTCCGGCGTCTAGGTAGATGTCTCCTTTAGTGTATTGATGATCTTCGGGTAATCCAATGCGGCTTTGAAAATACGCAAATCGACTGTTAAGATGCTCACGGTAAGGTACTATCAGTCTACATCTTCTGAGGGTCAAACCATCGTCAATACTCGAATAAAGAAAATCCGTAGGGATCGTGAAATATTCCTTAAAGTCTATTCCCAACGACCGGATTCCTATGTCTTGCAGATCCTGAGACGAATCAATCTTATCAAGGAAATGGTATCTTTCCTCTTTATTTTGTGTTGCCCTTTTCCACGTCGTTGACTTTTCGAACTTAGTGTTTGGCGGACGATCCTCATTTATGCGCTTGGCAAGATCACTCGAAAACATAACTGTACACAGAAGTATGTTAGGAATTATCTTGCCTCGGCTAGCGTTACCTTGTTGTGCTTCGAAATCCCATTCCAAATCGCAGTCAGGAGTCACGACAATCGCATAATGGTGTGTAACTCGTTTCTCCTTCATTGAGGTCGTATCGATAGAATCGGGAGATAGACTTATTTGGACTACGTCAGACAGGATTTCCCCTTGCCTTAATGCTCCGTCATCCTTTGACTTCTCATACTTAGTTTGTCTGCTTGGCTGCAAACTTCATTCCTCATCACAAATGGTAATGGAAGAATCTGATCCAACTTATGACCGCTTTAGTTCTACGGTAAACGTCTCAACCGTAGGCGTTGCGCTCGTTGGGTCGTTGACGCACGAGTAAAAGTCGCGAATGTCGTCAACAGTTTCAAGGAGCTCACCAATGCCATCAGATTGAATGGTAGTCAACTGTAAATTTAAAGACAGCGTTCCATCTAGCCTTTCCTCATCAATGCAACTAACCGCAATTACGGCCAGAATGTATCGTTTCATTAACTGGTCGATATGGCGGTTTGATTTTTGAAGACAAAGACGATCATGCAACATCGAGAGAAAGAGAATGAGTAACTCTTCGACCGAGTTCGCTGTATCTAGGATTTCTTCGTCCGGTACCGAAATGTCAACCTCTTTGTTTCGAGGCACTTCTGTAATTTCAGGCAGTGTGTGGCTCCATCGCTTCGTGCAGTCTCGCTCCAATACACCACCGAAATAGTCTCCGGTTAAGTGCATTAAATTCATCGGTTTTGCTAGCAACATTCTTAACCTCCGCGGGAGTCACCCTATTTGTATAGAAGTCGTTGTCCAGCAGATATTTCTCTTGTGAATCCTTGTCGTCAGTGTCAGAACCTAATCCATGCTGTACTCGTACGAAGTCCCCGGCTTCATCCAATCGAAGTGAGAACACACCGTGGTTTTCAACAATTCTTGATACCGTAGTATTCTCGGCAAGTGGACCCAAAACAAAATTGGCTACTAAGTCCGTCCATGGAGTATCTGTGAGACCTAAATGCTCGCGATCAATGACATTCTGAAATCTCAAACCAATTCTGCTAAAGTGTGCGGGGATATAAATATCGATGAGTGAACCAACTGCCAGTAGTAAGTGTTCTCGAAATTTCTCCCATCGATAATACTGTTTAACTTCAAGCGCTAAAAAGTCTTTAGTGAGGCTTATTGACCAATTGCCGTCTGTGGTCTTGAACTCATATCGCTTATTTCCGCGACTGGATAACGTTTCTTTTAACTCGTTAGGAACGATTTGCGCGATACTGTCAGGCAATGATATTTGCGTACCATCGTAAACCTCGTCATACTCCGTAAAGTGCTGTCGTATTTTTTCCTGAAAGTATGCTGGTTCTTCTTTTTCTATCAGCAAAATAGGGGGAAATCTTAACTGGCAAATGACCGATGTGAGAGGGTTCTTCTTGTATATGACCCGTTTGAAGTCTGAAGCAGGAAATGGCATGGTCGTGAGATCTTTCAGGCTCATTGAACTCAATCCAACTATACACTATCTACATAAGTTATGGATTGGAAGGGGGACCATCTCATCGCACTTTGAGCGGATTATACAAGTTTTTTACATTTTCACCAATTTCTCTCCTCTGTTGCGCCGAAAACCTGAATAGATTCACCACGCCAGTCACGGCACCGGCTCATCCCGCAGCTTGTGCCACAAGTCGATATTCCGCTGCGCCAGCCCAGAAATCGAACCATGCCCAAAGCCAGCCACGACCGTCTTGACTTGATCGTTTAAGGGCTCGATCCAGCGCTTGTCCAGCCCCTCATAGCCGACAGCGGCAGCAACAATGCTGGCGGCTGTGCCAGCTGTGCAATCGGTATCCATGCCGCACATCACCGCCGTAGTAATCGTCTTGCTGTAATCCAGTTGACCATGCACCAGCGCCAGTATCACAAAAGCCATATTGTGCAGCGCGTTGAGAAAAGGCAGATGACCATATTGCGCGTAGATGCGGTCGCAGACCGCCACCCAGTCCCCCGTTTCGTCGTACCATGCCCGCACTTCATGCGCGATGCGCGCCAAGCGAGAGCGCCGCGGTATCACCGACAGCCCGCCGGCCAAGATCGTATCAACCGTCGGGCGCGCGCTCAAGGCGGCGCTGATAGCGCCAGCCACGAACATGGAACTGTAGATACCGTTTTTGACTGCGTTCAGGGTCACTTCGCGGTAGGCGATGCGCGCCGCCCGCAAGGGATCGCCCGGCGCGATATAAGCCCAGAAATCGGCGCGGATGGCGGTATTGATGCCTTCGCGCCAAGGATTGAGCTTGGTGGGGAACTCATCAATTTGCTCCGCCACAGGGCGGTCGTCGGTCAAGTTGACCATGTGATAATAAGATTGACGGGTGCAGGACCAAAGCCAATGATAGGGGATATTACGCAGGTGGTGGTTGGCGACATCCAACTTGCTGAAATGAAAGCCGTGTCGCTCAATCAACATCAAGCCCAAAATCGTATAGTGAATATCATCATCTGGCTCGGCGTAGCGGATATTGCCCAGCGTGGATGGTTTGCAGCGCAGCGTCTGGCCCAGCTTCGGCGAATGATAAGGCAGCCAATCATCCAGCGGGTAGGCATCAAGGCTTTCCAGGTAAGCCTTGATGAACTGCCGATCGACTTGTATTTCCAGCGGTTTGCCCAGAACGACGCCGCCGATTCTGCCATACCATGCGCCTTTAATCCGCTCGGCGTATGCTTCGTCGCTAAGGGGCTGCAAAACGGGCGCGTCCGCGGCATCGGCGATGATCGACTCAAAGTCGTTTGGTTCTTCGAAGGGAAAGTCCGCGCGGATGCCGCGCTCGCGCTGCGCCCACAGGCACTTGTAGGCTGCTTCCCAGTCCGCTTCGGTCAAGCGGGCAGGGTCAGCCGCTGCTCGTACAGTCTGCGGCAAGTAGGCTGCCGTGAGCTCGGGCTCGATTGAATCGCCGACGGGATACCCTTCTTCGTATAGCTGCAAGTACTCCAACGCGTACAAGTCTTTCCAATTGGCATAACCGGGCATCTTCTCGCTCCTTGTATACAACGGATACGACGGATAACGACCGATAACGACTATATTATGTTCACCGCGCCCGCTCCACAATCTCCCGCGCTCGCGCTAGCAGCGCCGCGCGCCGCGCCGCATCCACTGCGCGCAGCTCGAAATAGCGCTCCAGCAGCGCCAGTGGACCCAGCTCGCCGCGACTGACATCCAAGCGCGTTTGGCTTCCTCGCTCCAGGTCTTTGCGGATGCCCGCGATGTGAAATACCCCAGCGCCTTTCAGCGCCTTGACGATTGCGCTCTCGTCGAGCAGCGCCTCGCTTGCCGGCGTTAAGCGCAGTTCCAGCCGCAGGATCGCCCCATCGAGCGACTGCTGATGGATCGCGTCCAGCACCTGGCGCGTGGGGCTGGCGCTGTCGCGGCAATCGACGCGGATGGACCGCAGCGCGCGCGCTTGCAACTCGATGAACTGCCAATCGGCATCGCCGCGCGCCAGCTCGACCCAGCAGAAGCCTTTGCTCTCGCTCGCTTCGCCGAAGTCCATGCGTTCCATGCTGCCGCAATACACCACAGGCGGCGCGGCACCGCGGCCTTTTGTCAAGTTCTGGTGGCGGTGAATATGCCCGAGCGCGACATAATCCCAGCGCGGGTCAGCCAGCGCCTCAAGCTCGACGCTCGCGTCCCGCCCCAGCATCAGCAGCCGCTCGCTGCCCGCGACCGCGCCATTCACGCTGAAATGGCCGGTCAAAAGGCGCGGCGTCGCCGCCGCCAAGGACCCCGCCAAGTCTTCAGCTTGATGCGCCAGCGCCGCCAGTTTCTCGCCTAAGACGCGCTGCAGCTCGGCATCTTGCTCGGCGATGCTCATGCCGCGCGTGGAGATGTCTCGCAGCAGGCGCGCTCTGACGGGATAAGGCGCGGCACCGACGATGACGTCGCCGCGCTTGCTCGTTATGCGCCGCAGCTCATAATCCTGCGCCACCCAGATATTGGGCACATCAAGCGTATGATAAATTTCCAAGGTCGACGCTCTGGCGGCTTTGAGCGGCAAGTCGTGATTGCCAAGCAGCAGCACCGTTGGCACCAACTGCGCGAGCGCTCGCATGCGCTGGGCGAAGGCGCGCTGCAAGGTCGGGTCTGGATTGCGGCTGCGGAAGGCATCGCCGGCGAAGATGGCCAGATCGACATCGCGCTCGCGCGCATGCTCAATCATCTCGTCGATGCGGCGCAGATAATCGTGGACGCGGCGGCTCAAGCCGGAATCCGCATCAATTCTGCCGTAGCTTTCCATGCCGAGATGCGCATCGGCAAAATGCAGAACGCGGATTGGCTCGCTCATAGCCGCTCTTTCCGACCAGCTGGGTAACTAATCGGCGACATTTTCCTGTGGACGATGGTCTTCGTCGCCTGTGCCAACCGGTTCATTCGCGGTTGTAACGCTGGTCCATTGGGGATTGTCGCCGCGCAGATGCCCGAAGATTGGCTTTTCGTTGCGCAGGATATCGACAAAGGCGTGGATATCGTTGATGGACATGAAAATCGCGCCCTGCCGATTCTCGATATCCACCTGCGGGGCGGGGATCAAACTGTCCTCAGCCAAGAAATAGACATCAAGGCGATAGTTCTCTTTATCGGCTGCGCCGATGCCGGAACAGCGTACCAAGCCGCGTATGCGCGCCAATACGCCCGCAAACGCGCGCTCTTCCAACTGACGCCAAATCACCATATAGCGCTTGATTTCAAATACCGCCACTTGGGCATTCGCCATCGCTCGCCTTCCCTATCGCTTGCTCGGCATACGGGGGATTCGCTCTGCCAACACTGCGATAATCACCAGAAATCCGCTAGGCGCGCGCCGATGAAAACGGACCATCAATCGACCCAAGATTGCCACCGAAACGGATATACGCCCATTTATCCTAATTATAGCGATTTGGCATGAACTTGCCCCGCTTTTGTGGAAAGCAAATCACAAAGCGAGCGCGCTAGGAACTCTGCGAGAATGAGCCGAAGAAGAAGAAAATGGCCGCGCAAGCGAATAAGAGCATCAAGAATCGGACGTAGAATATCTGCATTTAGCCCTCGATTGTTCGGATGATTACACTCGATTTCACGCAATGATGACACTTAGTTTAGGCCGTCGTCCGTTTTTTTCCTGGACGGCTAAGCAACGCTCAGCCTTCGCCTTCTATTCTTCTATAAAATCTATAAAACCGCTATCGTGCGCAGGAATCACGATTGTGCTTTCCCCGAGATTTCGCGCATAAACATCTTGTCAGGCTAACAGGGGCGCATTATCATCGCAGCAATGACTAGCCTTCTGACAAGCCTCTACGCCTTTTGCGCGTTCTTGCTGGCGCTATATACATGTGGACAAGCGATACTGCTGATTCGCTATTGGCGGACGCGCCGCGCGGCGGACGATAAGCCAGACTTGCGCGTCTTCCCCAGCGTCGCCGTGCAGCTGCCGCTGTATAACGAACAGTTCGTCGCCGACCGCTTGATAGAAGCTGTGGCGCGTTTCGATTACCCGCGCGACAAGCTGCTGATTCAAGTATTGGACGACTCGGACGACGGCACCGTCAATTTGGTGGCGCGCAAGCTCGAAGCGCTCAAGGCGCGCGGCTTCCGAGTCCAGCACATCCGCCGCGCAGCGCGCGAAAGTTACAAAGCCGGCGCTTTGGCATACGGCTTGCAGTTCTGCGACAGCGAATACATCGCAATCTTTGACGCCGATTTCCTGCCGCCGCCGGATTTCTTGCAGGCGACCTTGCCGCATCTTATCGCCGACCCGCGCATCGGCATCGTACAAAGCCGCTGGAGCCATCTCAATGCCGAAGCGAACAGCTTGACCCGCGCCCAAAAGCTCTCGATTGACACCCATTTTGTGGTCGAGCAGACCGCCCGCAATCGCAGCGGCTGGCTCATCCCCTTCAACGGCAGCGGCGGCCTATGGCGCAGGGCTTGCATTGAAGCGGCCGCCGGCTGGTCCGCGGATACGCTAACAGAAGACCTGGACCTGAGCTATCGCGCCCAGATTGCCGGCTGGCATTCGCTATTCTTGCCCGATATCGAAGTGCCCGGCGAGATCCCGCCCCAGCTCGCCGCCTACAAACAGCAGCAGGCGCGGTGGGCGATGGGCAATACCCAATGCTTAATCAAGCTGACCGGCTCAATCATCAAAGCAAAATTATCGCTCTCGCAAAAAATCATGGCGATTCAGCACCTGTGCCAGTACCTTCCACAGCCGCTGATGCTCATCCTGCTGCTGCTAAGCCCGCCGCTTTTGCTGGCGAATTCACTGGCGGGGCTGCCGCTGGCTTGGCTTGGTCTGGTCGGGCTGGCACCGCCGATGATGTATTTTGTCGGGCAGATGCGCTTGAGCAATAGACGCGGGGCGCTGCGCGGCATGATGGCTTTCCCGGCGCTGCTCTTTATCGGCACTGGCATTTCGCTCAACAACAGCCTGGCGGTGCTGGCTGCGCTGCTGGGCATACGTATCGGTTTCCGGCGTACGCCAAAATTCGCCGACGAATGGGCGAATAATCCTTACGCTTTGCCGGGCGATATTTCCATCCTACTGGAATTGATGCTGACAGCCTACGCGCTATGGGCGGCTTGGCTGGCTTGGCATATCCAGCCCGAACTTTGCCTGTATCTGCTGATTTACGCGCTTTCATTCGCGGCCGTCGCCAGCTGGGGCATACGCGAGCATCGCTTGGTACGGCGCATCCGACTGCTTGCTGGCGGAGAGGCCGACAGCGCGGGGCTTAATCTGCCGCAGCGTTTGTAGCGCATAACCCGCCCCAGCCCAATTCTTTTTCGCTGCCGCCAAGCAGCCTGCCCCTTGCGCCACGCTATAATGTTCTGCCATAGTTGCGATATAATTGCGGCGAGAATTCACAAGCATTTCTTGCAGGTTTCTTCATGATGAACGACAAGCGCATTCGACAATTGCTGATTGCTATTCTGGGCGTCATTCTGCTATTGGGTTTGCTGAGCCTGGTGTCAACCGTTTTTCAGATGATTGTGCCGCTGGCAATCTTGGCAATCGGAGCCTTCGTCTTTTACAAAATCGTATTACAAGGGCGCGACCAACCGGCGGAAAAAGAAGACCAACACGCGGAAGACGCCGGCAGCGCGGCGGAAGATTCAAGCGAAGACCAAAATTATGACGCGCGTATCAGCAGCGAAGCGGCGGCGCAAGAGCGGCTCAGCGCCGTGGAGCAGGCGCGCAGCGATTTCCTGGAAAATCCCTCGACTGCGGAAGAAATCCTCGAGCAAATCAATGCGCGCCGGCAGCGCCTGCAAGGGGACCAAGACGAATGAGATTGCTGTCGGTGAATGTCTCGCAGCCCATCGCTGTCGAGATTGGCGAACGGCGCTATCACACCGGCATCTACAAAAGCGCCGTGGCGGGACGTTTATGGCTGGGGCGCAGCCAGTTAGCCGGCGACGGCCAAGCCGATATGGAGAACCACGGCGGTCCCAACCGCGCTGTATACTGTTATCCTCACGAGCATTACGCTTACTGGGCGGACGAGCTGGGGCGCGACGACTTTGAATACGGTCAATTCGGCGAGAACCTGAGCACAAGTGGTCTGCTGGAAAGCGCGGTCTGCGTGGGCGACGCCTTTCAAGTTGGCGAGGCGATCATCCAAATCACGCAGCCGCGCGTACCTTGCTACAAGCTGGCGAACAAGCTGGGCATCCCCAACTTCGCCAAGACCTTCCTGCAAGCCAACCGCCCCGGCTTTTACGCGCGTGTGCTCGAGCAAGGCAGCCTAGGCGCGGGCGATGTCATCCAGCAAGTAGCGCAGGACCCGGTCGGCATGACAGTGGCGGAGGTCAACGCCGCGCTCTATCTTGACCAGGGCGACCGCACGGCTGTCGAGCGCGCGCTGGGCATCGCGGCGCTGTCGCCGGGCTGGCGGCGCGCCTTCGAGAAGCTGCTGTCAAGGGCTTGAAAGCCTACCTCAGCGGTTCAAATTCAACACCGTCACCGAATGGGGCGGGCACTCAAAAACAAAGTCCCCCGCTTCTGGGAGTTCCAGCTGACTCTCGACAATCGCAACCGCATTGGGCTGGTCGATATCGTTATAGGCATCGGCCGAAGCGCCATTCACCGTGCGCGCGGTCGCGCCGCTGAACTCAGCCGAGCCCAGCCCGCGAATCCGACACTCTATGCTGTTTTCCCCATGCAAATTAACCAGGGAAATGCCCACGTTGCCGGTCGTCGGATCGCGGGTGACAACCGCGTCCAGATGCCGCACGCTGGTTGAACCGCCATGCTCAGCTTGCGCCTCGAACGACGGCGACGCCAACGCCGAGAGCAGGATTTCTTCGTAGGTGTGATTGGCGAAGAGATCGAAAACATGGTAAGTCGGGCGCAGGACAATGCCATCTTCGTGGGTGTAGATGGTGCCGACGGTGTTGACCGCGGGCGAGAAGTTCGCCATGCCCACCACATCACAATGCCGCAGGCAGCTATTGAGGAAGCAAGCCGAGAAGACGGCGTCCGCCATATTGTAGTTGCTGTTGATGTCGTTCTTGTCCATCAAACTGTGGTCGGCCGCGCCAAAAGCCATGAAGTTGGGATGACACCAGCCGCGCAAGTTCCATTCATCGAAGGCGATGCGCAGCTTGCCCAGATAGCCCAAGGCGCCCAAGATATGCTTGACGGCGACGATCCGTTCTTCTGGCTCGAATGCGCGGGCGACCAGATTTTCGTATCCCTTTTCAAAGACGCCTTCGTCGCTGGCTCTGGACCAGTAGCCGTGGATAGAGACCCAATCCAGCAGATCGCCCGCTTCCCGCAAGACCTGGGCGTTCCAATTGAGATCGGGGATCGAAGCGATGGCGAGCTCGATTCTGTGGTCGACGCGCTTCATCATCTTGGCTGATTCCAGCGCCAAGCGCGCCCATTCGCCGGCCGTCTTCGCGCCCATCTCCCATTGACCGTAATTCTCGTTGCCGATGCTCCAATAGCGCACGTTATAAGGACGATCATGGCCGTTCGCCCGCCGCAGCGCCGCCCACTCGCCGATATCGAGGTTGCAGTACTCAACCCAATCGGACATGTCTTCGGGACTGCCGGTGCCGGCATTGGCGCAGATGAATGGCGCCGCGCCGACCTCGCGGCAAAAGGCGATAAACTCATCGGTGCCGAAGCTATTTGGCTCCTCGACGCGCCAGGCTTTGTCGTAATAGGGTACGCGCTCGCCGACTCCCTTCTTCCAGGGATAAGCCGAGACGAAGCAGCCGCCTGGCCAGCGGATGACCGGCGTCTTTATCTGGCGCAGCGCCTCAATCACATCGCGGCGAAAGCCCCTCTCGTCGGCAAAGCGACTGCCCGGGTCGTAGATGCCGCCGTAGATCTGCCGGTGAAAATGCTCGAGGAAATGTCCGAAGATCATGAAATCGCGCGCGCCCTCGACGTGATCGGGCAAAATATCAAGTCGGGCTGATGCTGCAGCCATCGTTCTAATCCCCGCTCATGCTAGCAATCATTCTTTGCGCCACTATAGTTGCCTCCGCGCGCCACAGCGCCGCCCGTCTAGGACGACGGCGCTCCGCCCTCCTTATCCGCCGTCCACAAGCCCAGCGCCGCCAGCCCATTCATCTGGGCGCGGTGAAGCAGCGCGGCTTGCGCGGCGGCGGCATTTTCCGAGCAGTTCGCCCAGATTGCCATCGGCTCGCGCTGTAGGGCGCGGGCATAAGAGAAGCTCAGCTTCCAGGGCAAGTCGTAGTTGGCGTTCATGGCATTGAGGTGGGCTGTCGCGTGATAGTCGCTCTGCCCGCCGGACAAAAAGACGATGCCCGGTATCGCGGCTGGGATTTGCCGCTTGAAGACTTTCACCGTCAACTCGGCGACCGTATCCACATCGGCTTGCTGCGGGCAATCCTGGCCAGAGACCACCATGCTGGCTTTGACCAACGTGCCTTCCAATTCAACGCGATGCGTATTCAGCGCCGCGAAGGTCCGCGCCAACGCGAACTCGGTAATCTCGAAGCAGCGTTCGATGCTATGGTCGCCCAAGAGCATCACCTCCGGCTCGACGATGGGCACAAGCCCCGCTTCTTGCGAAAGCGCAGCCACCTGCGCCATCACATAGGCATTGGCTTCAATCGCGTACTCGCTGGGCGTCCCGGGTCCAACTTGGAAGGCGGCGCGCCATTTGGTGAAGCCGCCGCCCATAGCGGCGAAATCCGCCAGGCGCTCGCGCAAGCCGTCCAAGCCGCTGCCAACTGTTTCGCCAGCGCTGCCAGCCAGCAAGACCATGCCCTTGAAGGGCGAAATGCCCGGGATGATGCCTTGGTCGAGCAGTCCCGCAAGCAGCGATGCGCCGCTGTCCGCGCGCAAGCGCGTTTGCTCGGGCGTCATGATGATGCCGCTGACGTTCTCATTTAGCTTGGCTGCCGTGAAAAGCAGCTGCGACCAGTTGCGGTATGCGTCTTCGTCGACGGGGATGCCTTCGCTCGTCAGCAATTGCTCAAAAGCCGCGCGCGGTCTGTCCGCGGCCATGATGCCTTTGCCCGGGGCGACCAGTTTCTTTGCAATCTCGTTTAAGCTCATAAATGATTTTCCATCCTGTCAAGCTGTCGCTGGTATTCTGTCAGTTTTGCAAGACTTGTCAAGCTCCGCTAGGGTAGCAGGGCAATCACGCGCCTGCTGGCAGGCGATAGCCAAGTTCGCTCAAAGCGGCGCGGACTTCATCCAAGGGCAAGCCCACCACATTGCTGTAGCTGCCTTCAATGCGCGCGACCGGGTGGAAGGCTTCGTTTTGGATGGCATAAGCGCCGGCTTTGTCGAAGGGGTCGCCGCTGGCGATATAAGCGGCGATTTCGGCGTCGCTGTAATCACGCATGGTAACAGTGGTAAGCGCATGCCGGGTGATGACCCGCTGCGCGCAGCCAATCCGCTGCAAAGTGATGGCTGTTATCACTTGGTGAGCGCGCGCCCGCAGCGCCGATAACATGCGGCGGGCATCGGCGGCGTCGCGCGGCTTCTCCAGCAATTCGCCCGCTTGACCAAGCACAATTGTATCAGCCGCAATGATTAGGGCGGGCGCGCCGTCCAGCATGGCAAGCACTACCGCGGCTTTTTCTCGGCTGAGCCGCCGCGCGTAAGCGAGCGGGGCTTCGCCTGCGCGGCGGACCTCGCCGATGGCCGGCGTGATAATATCAAAGTCGCTGCAAATGCGCGCCAGCAGCTGCCGGCGGCGCGTCGATGACGAGGCGAGTATCAAGCGCATATCCGCCGCCCCTTTCTAGGAGTAGGATTAAGCGCATACTATAGCGAAGGCGCAAAGGCAGGGCAATTGCAGCAAATTTTATTCACCACATAGACAACGTGGGGTGCCCACGATATTGCACCCAACTTCCATGGGCGATCCAAGGCAAGCCCCTACAATTCGTCAGTTATGGATATCGATGCGATTGCCCTGAATTGCTTGCAAGTTCGATTCCTGCCGCGCTCATTTATGCACTATAATGCGCTATAATGTGAAATGTTCGCATAGTCTGTTTGTTTGAGCGAGTTCAGCTCCCGCGCAGGAGGAAAATAATGTGCAAGTGTATTAGGCTCTTCCCTTCTAATAGGCTACAAATTACCTCGCCCCCCCCCCCCCCCCGAATATATGTTCTAATTTCAGCAATCTTGTCCTCTGCCTAATCGCCCTCGCCACAATTTTCATCACGCCCAGACCCACCCAAGCCCAAGCGCCCGCTGCCCCCAACAATTTTCGCGTGTTCGAAGTGAGTGCTGATAGTATCGTCTTCGCCTTTGATGCAGTCGGTACTTCCCCTAAATTAGAAAGGCAAAGTGGAAGTTTTTGGGCCATTTCTTCATATACTTCATCGACAAGCTCCGGAACGACAAAATTAACGCTTAGCAACGCGGAACGGAACTTCGTGTATGCTGCGGGTAAAACGAGAAATTATCGATTGCAGGTATTCGTGAATGGTCAATTGAGTCAATTTGCGACATTGTCCCTGCATATTCCGCCGGCTGCGCCCAACAGCTTAAGCGCCAGCGCCGCGCAAACCAGCCTCACGCTCAGCTGGACCAATCCCAGCAGCGACAGCGCAGTCAGCGCCGAAGTTCAGATCCGGCCAGCAAGCGGCAGCTGGCCCCAAGCCTGGACCGCCAGCGGCAGCAGCGCCAGCCATACTTTCAGCGGCTTGACGGCCGATACCAATTACGAGATGCGCGTCCGCGCCACCAACTCCGCCACCGACCCTGGTCCCGACGCTTCGATCAGCAAGCGCACTTTGGCTGCGCCGTCGACGCCGACGCCGACCTCTACGCCTGTGCCGACCTCCACACCGACGCCGACATCTACGCCGATGCCGACATCTACGCCGACGCCGACCTCTACGCCTATGCCGACATCTACGCCTGTGCCGACATCTACGCCTATGCCGACATCTACACCTACGCTGCCTTCTACACCTGTGCCGACATCTACACCTATGCCGACATCTACACCGACGCCGACCTCCACACCTATACCGAAGCCGTCCGCGCCCACGGGCTTAAATACCAGCGGCATCACGCAGTCCAGCATTACCCTCAACTGGACAAAATCCAGCGGCGCGACATTCTACGAAGTCCGCCGCGGCAAAACTGGCGGCTTCACGCGCCTGGGCAATGTGTCTTCCCACATTTTCACTGGCTTGAGCGCGGGCAGCAGCTATACACTGCAAGTGCGCGCTGGCAACACCGGCGGTACCTCTGCGACCGCGCAGACGACCGCCAGCACCAACAATGTTCCGCCGCCGCCCGCGCCGTCCGCGCCGACGGGCTTAAGCACCAGCGGCATCACGCAGTCCAGCATCACCCTCATCTGGACAAAATCCAGCGGCGCGACATTCTACGAAGTCCGCCGCGGAACGACCGGCGGATTCACGCGTCTGGGCGATGTGTCTTCCCACATTTTCACTGGCTTGAGCGCGGGAACAAGCTATACGCTGCAAGTGCGCGCTGGCAACACCGGCGGCACCTCGGCGACCGCGCAGACGACCGCCAGCACCAACAATGTCCCGGCACCGTCCGCGCCCACGAGCCTGAACACCAGCGGCATCACGCAGACCAGCATCACACTCAACTGGACGAAATCCAGCGGCGCGACATTCTACGAAGTCCGCCGCGGCACGACCGGCGGCTTCACGCGCCTGGGCGATGTGTCTTCCCACGTTTTCACCGGCTTGAGCGCGGGAACAAGCTATACGCTGCAGGTGCGCGCTGGCAACAGCGGCGGCACCTCTGCGACTGCACAGACGACCGCCAGCACCAGCACTGTCCCGGCACCGTCCGCGCCGCCGATTGTCGACCCGCCGCCGCAAAATACACAAGATTCACAAGATTCACAAAATACTAGCCAATCCAGCGGCTCCAGCCGCCGGCCGGCGACAGCGACGCCAGCAAGTCCAGCGGCGCAGGTCTTCCCCCAAACCTTGCACAACTTGCCGCCGGGCATCGAGGTCAAGAACTGGGTCGAGGGCGCGCAGGGCCGCCGCGTTGAGGCCCAGGGCGTCGGCAACCAAGCCATCATCGACCAAGGTTTGCTGGATGCGATTGACCTGTGGGGTTACATCACGCCAGGCATCGAGGTCTGCTTCGCGCAGAATGGGCGGATGATGCTGCTGGACGCCGCTTATTCGCCGCGCCAGCCAATGCCGCTGGCTGCGTATCAGCGCGCCGGCATGACCTGCGCCAGCATCGACCGCGCCGGCACCGTCGTCCTGCTGCGAAGCGCCGTTCCGCTGCCAGAAGAGCCAGAAGAACCAATGCAAATGCCCGACCATGACGCGGTACCGCAGTTGCCCAACTGCATGGTGCAGCTGCTCTACGAGTTGAACTTCCGCGACGCGCCCGCCGGGCAGCATATCATCCAAGTCTTGCCGGCTCAGATCCTGCTGACCGCTTTCAGCTATCATGAGGGCTGGTTCAATGTCGATTATTACGGCCAGCGCGGCTGGGTCAGCGCCGATTATGTACAAGCGTATGGCGACTGCGGCTGGAATTAGCTCGGCATCCAAGCCCGCGCGATACCCGCGGCGCGCATCATCAAATAGCGGCAAGTCGCCCGAGCTGGCCGTCTTGCCGCCATCGCGTTTTTGATTGAGCGAGTGCATGTTCTTCACCACAATCCGCTGCAAAATCGTAGGCGATTGATCCGCAGTGTCGGCGGGCTGTGTCAACGCGCCTTATGCGACCTAGGTGCGACACAGAGTCGCCCCTACGATTCGTCAGTTATGGATTTTGATGCGATTGCCCTAGGCGCAATGGCGCTACTATAGCAAGAATTGGAAAAACTGCGCTATAATCGCTGTTACTCCCGCTATACACAGGTCTACAGACATAGGAAGAGAGCATGCCCGCTGCCGGCAGAAAGAAAAAGAAATCCGCGACTGCCGGAGCGCGCCACACTAAACTTGCGCCGAACCCGCTGGATAATACGCAGTTGAATTTGCTAATTCGCGAAGTCTGCGCCTGGATGACTGTGGGCTTGGGCATCACGGCGACAGTCGCCAGCGCTCTGCTCGCTATGCCCTTCGCCCCGGGGCTCGAGCTCATGCTCGGTATTGTCAGCGCGCATCTCATCATCGCCTTCGCGCTGGATCGCAAGCTGAGCCGTTTTTCGCCGACCCAAGCGGGCGCGTTTTTCATAATCTACGCGGCGCTGACGGGTTTCACTTTGTCCAGCTTTTTCTACGGGCTGTTTCATCCCACGGTCAGCTACGCGCTGGTCAGCGCCTGTTGCATCGCCGCGAGCCTCTTCGGCTTGATGGCTTTGCTCGGACGCCGGACTCAGCTCGATTTCAGCCGCGCGCGCAGTTACGGCTTGATGGCGCTGCTTGGGCTGCTCATCGCCTTTTTTGCCAACAAGCTGCTGGCTGCCGCGCCCTTCGATTATCTGTTCAGCTATTTCACCGTTTTGTATTTTAGTTTGCTGGCTGCTTGTCAGCGGGAGTTGCTGGACACGATTAGCTCCGATACCGACTTGCGAATCAAGCCGGCAGACGGTCTGCGGTTCAGCCTCCTAGCGACATTGAAGCTCTACTTGACCGCCTGCAACATTTTTCTTATCGCGCTGACTGCCAGGAAGACGCGCATCAATCACAATTTTGCAAATATGCAGCATCATCAGCGCCACCATTCCCGCGGCTTCGGCAGCGCCATTAGCGCCGGCGGCGTGGGTGGCGGTATGGGCAGCGTGGGCGGCGGCGGTGGCGGTTCTTTCAGTCCCTAAGCCAGTCCCTAAGCCAGCCCCTAAGCCAGCGATACCCAAGCACCATGGCAGGTTTTTCTGTTGCCAACATTGCCAACATACCGCCTAAAAGTAAGAAGCGTGTAAAATCGCCGCAGGCAAGCGCATCATAACGCTGGAATAAACGATAGTATATCTAGTATAATGCGTTCATGCGTCCGTGACTGACGCGATATATTCAGGAGGAAAGCTGTGAATTTCAATCCCAATGTGCAAACGATCGACATGCCGGGCAAGATGAAACGTCCCTTGGACGGCGTGCAGTTGAACAAGGTGATGCGCGGCGTATATGGCTGGATGACCATGGGGCTGGCAATCACCGCCTTTGTCTCGTTCTTGCTGAGCGCGACCGGCTTCATCCCATCGCAGATTATGTTCTTTGTGGTCATCATCGCCCAATTCGGCATCGTCATCGGGCTGAGCGCGCGCATGCACAAGCTCTCGCCGACCAATGCCGGCTTGCTCTTCTTCACCTATTCGGCGCTGACCGGCGTCACCTTTTCCATCATATTCTTGGTCTATCCTATCGGCTCCATCCTCGGTGCCTTCTTGAGCACCGCCGGCGTCTTCGCCGCGATGACCGTGGTCGGCATGACAACCAAGACCGACCTGAGCCAGTACAGCAGTTATTTCATGATGGCGCTGATTGGCTTGGTCATCGCCATGTTTGTCAATTTCTTGCTCGGCAGCGCCTTGATTGATTACGTCATCAGCATCGTCGGCGTGCTGCTCTTCACTGGTTTGACAGCCTACGATACGCAGCGCATCGCCAATATGGCTGCCGACCCGCGCCTGTCGCTGGACCCCGACAATGCGCTGAAGTTCAGCGTGATGGCGGCGCTGACGCTCTACTTGGACTTTATCAACCTCTTCCTGTTCATGCTGCGGCTCTTCGGCGGCGGGCGCGACTAGCGCCTCCGCGACATGCAGCGCGCAAAAAAAACCAAGAGGCGGGCTTTGGCTCGCCTCTTTTGCTTTGCGCGCTGCGCACCTTTGCGGTAGAAAATTGCCGCGATTTGCCCTGCTATTTCCGCGCTATTTCCGCGCTATTCCCGCAAAAAGTTGAAATATGTCATGTCAATGCGTTATCATCTTAGGCATTCCGCATGCGCAGGGTATGCGGTTTAAGATTTCTATAAGTTCATTTGGAGGAGAATGAATCATGAATAATGCGTTAATCAAGCGAGCGCTCGCTTTTGCCAGCCTGCTCCTGCTGTTGCTTGCGGGCATCGGCGGCGCGGCGGCGCAGGAGCCTGTCACGATTACCTGGTGGACGCTGGCTTCGGCGGAATCGCCCGAGCCCGCCATCCGCGCTGTTATCGAAGCCTTCGAAGCCGAGCATCCCAATATCAAAATTGACGTAACCATCATGGCGGAATCGGCATACAACGACCTGATGAATACCACGCTGGGCGCGGGCGAAGGCGCGCCCGATGTCGCTTACTTCTGGGAGACGCCCTGGCTGCCCCATGCGTTGGACATCACCGACCGCCTAGAAGCCGACCCCGACCTCAGCCGCGACGATTACTTCGAAGAATACTTCAACAACCGGGCGGTCTGGAATGACCGCGTGATTGGGCTGCCCTTCACCGTTGGCGCAAACTTCGTCATGTACAACAAGGATATCTTTGACGAAGTAGGCATAGACTATCCCACCGCCGACTGGACGCCTTGGGATTTCATCGATATCGCCAAGTCTTTGACCGACACCGAAAAGCGGCGCTGGGGCGGCGACCGTCCGCGCGGTCCCTTCCGCGCGGTCTTTAAGAATATCGGCGCGACCAACCCCTACAGCGACGACAGCACCACGGTTGAGGGCTACCTCAACGGACCCGAAGCCGTCGCGGCTTACACCTGGCTCTGGGATTTGGTTGACAGCGGCGCGACGCCGACGCCAGCCGATATCGAAGTGCTGGGCACAGAAGGCACCGGTCCCGTTGATCTCTTCATCGCCGGGCGCCTGGCAATGGCGACGCTCAACAACGGACACATGATCACAGCCGCCAATGCCGGCGTCAACTTCGGCGTCGTGCCCGAGCCGCATGTGCCAGAAAACGAGCGCTATGTACACGCCTGGGCACTGACAGCCTCCATTTGGGCGGGCACCGAACATCCTGACGAAGCCTACGAATTCTTGAGCTTCTGGGTCGGGCATGAGGGCCAGCGCATGACGATGGAAATTGGCGCGCTGATGCCATCTATACCGGCTGTGCTCGCGGACTATCCCGACGCCGAAGCCGATTACTTCCAAGGCTTCATGGGCGTGCTCAACGCCAGGCAAACGGGCGAATGGCGCGCAGCCCATCCCTGCTGGCGCGGGGCGGTCATCCGCGCGATTAGCGATGCCTGGGATTTGATTATGCTGGGCGAAATTGAACGCGACGAAGTGCAAGCGACGCTGGATGCCATGGTCGAGCCGGGGCAAGCCGCGCTTGACGAGTGTGTGCCGCGCCTGGGCGGCTGATATACCTGCCCATGCCCCAAGTCTCCTCCGCGGGGGCTTGGGGCGGGCGGCAAAATCAGATGCTGTCAGCTTGGCGCAATATGACCCAGCAAGAGCGCCGCGACGCCAAAACTGGCTACCTGGCGCTCTCCCCTTGGATGGTCGGCTTTGCCATCTTTTACGCCTTCCCCATCCTCGCCACTTTCTATTTCAGCTTGACGCAATGGACCCTGGTCGACCCGCCCGTCTGGGTCGGGCTGGACAACTACGTGCGCATGTTCACGCGCGATCCACTCTTTGTCAGTTCGCTCAAGGCGACGACGCTCTTCGTCGCCCTCTCTTTGCCCTTGAAGCTCGTGCTGGGTTTGATGCTGGCGCTGTTGCTCAACCTCAAAATCCCCGGCATGAACTTCTTTCGCACGGTCTTCTTCATCCCGGCCGTCATCTCTGGCGTCGCTGTATCGCTGATGTGGATCTGGTTCTTACAGCCGGATACGGGCGTGGTCAACACCCTGCTGAGTTATATCGACGTGCAAGGTCCATACTGGTTTTGGGATCGCGATTGGGCGCTGCCCTCGGTCGCTATCATGAGCATCTGGAAAGTCGGCGGCGCGGCGATAATCTATCTGGCGGGTTTGCAGAATATCCCCGCCCATCTCTATGAAGCGGCGGAGATTGACGGCGCGGGCAAGTGGCGGCGCTTCTGGCGCATCACCCTGCCGCTGTTGACGCCCACGCTCTTCTTCCAGCTCATCATCGAACTCATCGACGCTTTCAAGATTTTCACCGAAGCCTTCGTCATCACCAAAGGCGGGCCGCTCAAGGCCACCTATTTCTTCCTTTATTATTTCTACGAAGAAGCCTTCCGCAACTTCAACATGGGTTACGCCTCGGCTTTGGCGCTGTTCTTGCTGGTGGTGATTATGGGCTGCACTGTCTTTGTTTATCGGACTTCTGGCAGATGGGTCTACTATGAAAATTGACGACCGCGCGCTTTCCATCCAGCAGCAGCTGCGGCGCGGCGCGGCGCGGCGGCGCGCCAGCCGCTTCGCGGGGCGTGCCATCGTCTACGTCTTGATGACCTTCTTGGCGCTTGTCTTCATGCTGCCGATATTCTGGATGGCCTCGACCTCGCTCAAGCTGCCGCAGGCGATCTTCGCTTGGCCCCCCGAATGGTTTCCCAGTACGCCGCAGTGGGGCAATTATGCCGAAGCCTTTGGCAAATACCCGCTGGCGCGCTATATGCTCAACAGCGCCATACTCGTGGTCGCCAACATTATTGGCGGGCTGATTTCCGTGCCCATTATCGCCTATGGTTTCGCGCGCTTCGATTTTCCTTTCAAGCATGCGCTTTTCCTCTTGATGCTGAGCACGATGATGGTGCCCGGGCACATCAAGCTGATTCCACTGTATTGGCTCTACCAGAAGCTGGGCTTAATCGACACCTACTGGCCCCTGATTCTGCCTTCTTTCTTTGGCAATCCCTTCTTCATCTTCTTGATGACGCAATTCATGCGCACCATCCCGCGCGAGCTGGACGACGCCGCGCGCATTGACGGTGCCGGCGCTTGGGGCATCCTCTTCCGCATCATCCTTCCCCTTTGCCGGCCCGCCCTGACCGTGGTCGTCGTTTTTACATTTGTGTGGGTTTGGAACGACTTCCTAGAGCCGATTATCTTCTTGCGCGATTGGGATTCTTATCCGATTTCTGTGGGGCTGGCTTTCTTCCAGGGGCGCTTCAGCGTGGAGTGGCACCTCTTCATGGCGGCGACGTTGGTATCCATCATCCCGATATTGGTGCTCTATTTCTTCGCCCAGCGCCATCTCATCGGCGGGCTAGCTTCAATCGGCATCAAAGGCTGATAGCGCCGCGCTCACTTCGACTTGCGCTTGCGATAAGTGAGCAGGACGATGGTGGCGAATAAACCCGAAGCCGCCCAAAGCAAGAAAGGCGCATTCAAAGCGACGACGCTGAGCGTATTGCCGAGTGGCGGCAGAATCGACGAACCGAAGTTCTGCAGCATGCCGCCAAAGCCCAGCGCGCTGCCCATCAGCGCGATGTCCAAGCCCTCAACCTCGGTGATGGAAGCGCCCTTGAGCGCCATAAAACTATCGAAGCAGAAGCCGCCAATCGCCATAGCCAGCATCACGCCCCAGAAGCTGTCGCCGGCGAAGTACATAAGCGCGCAGCCAATCGACATCATCGTCGTGCCAAATGCCATGACCAAGCGGCGATTGCCCAGCCTATCCGACAGGTGCGAGATTGGCACGACGCCAATCAAACTGAAAAAGAAGAAAATCGTCATAGCGGTATCGGCGCGGGCTGCCTCCCAGCCGATTTCGCGCAGATAGGTCGGCACGTAGCCGCTCAGCCCGCGCATCAAACCGAGCACACCAAAGACCGCCATCGCAATCACCCATAACTCGCGGAAGCGGGCGACATAGCGATAGTTGCCGATGATTTTGCGCATGTCCGGTCGGCTGCCGCCACGCCGCTCGACGGGCGGATGAACAATTGCCCAGATGACAGCCAGGACAATGGCGCAGACACCCAAAAAAATCAGCACTCCCCGCCAGCCGCCCAATAAAGGCGACAGCACGGTGGCGCTCAAGCGCGCGCCCAGCATCAAGCCAGTGGCGAAACCAGCTGACATCACGCCCGAGGCGAAGCCCAGCTGCCCCGAGCGAAACCACTCGCGATTGAGCTTGACGAAGTTCATGGGCAGGATGGGTTGCACCATGCCAAACAGGAACGAGGAAAAGAACAGCGACCAAAAGTCGAATGCAAAACCGCGCAGCGCGCCGGTCAAGCCCGTCGCCAGGCAGAGCGCGACCAAGGTACGCCGCGTGCCAAAATAATCGATGAATACGCCGCCCATCAAAGCGGTCGCGATGCCCATCACCGAGCCGACGCCCCAAATCATGCCGATTTGAATCAAATCGAGGTCCAGCGAATCCGCAATTTCGCTGAATAAGGCGGATAAGCCCGTCGTGGGGAAACCCATAACAATGAAGCCGGACAGCGTAACCATGACAAGTATCACCCAGCGATAAGAAGAATCTTGGCGCTGGCTTTGATCGAGAGGCGCTTTTATCACGGTGGCTCCGCGGCGGGCTTGTCGGCTGTGGCAAGCATGGTAAAGGATAGCTGGCGTATAGCAAGGTACAGGCGCGCCAAGCAGAACAATCGCAGCAAATATAATTTATCCGACGCGGGGCAGCCCGACGCAAGCCAATAATGACATTGCGACAGGCGCAGACAGCGCGTCGAGCGGCTGTTAGTATTCCAAAACCGAAATGAGAATGTGTTGTAGGAAAAACATTTCGCTCTATAATTTAGGATTATTCACTGGCATTGAAGGATGGCGTGATTTGTGGTTTTAGGCTGGTTGAATCTCAAAATCAACAGCGAACGCCTGAAAGCGGATTTCGACGCGCTAGCGGAGATTGGCGTGACGATGGGCGGGGGCTTGTCGCGCCTGGCGCTCTCCAACGAAGATCTGGCGGCGCGCTCCTGGTACGCTGATCGGATTGAAGAAGCGGGCTTGCAGATCCGCGACGATGAGGCTGGCAACCTGAGCGGCTTGCTCTGCAGCGCGAATCCAAATGCCAAGACCCTCATGATCGGCTCGCATTTGGATACCGTCCCCAACGGTGGGCGCTACGACGGCGCGATTGGCGTATTGATCGGCCTGGAATGCCTGCGCCGCGTCCGAGAATCCGGCATCAAACCGAAATGCCATCTGGAAGCGATCAACTTCACCGATGAAGAAGGCACCTGGCATTCGCTCTTTGGCAGCAATGCCCTCATCGGCAATCTATCAGCCGATGCCCTCAACGACGCCTTGCAAGCTAACGCCGCGTTTCGGGCGGCGCTCTACCGAGCCGGCATCCGCCCAGACGAGATCCATCGCGCCAAACGCAATCCGGACGATATCCTAAGCTACCTCGAAGTGCATATCGAGCAAAGCAGCAGCCTGCACGAGCAAGGCGTCGAACTAGGGATTGTGGACAGGATAGTCGGGCGCAGCACCTATAATGTTACCTTTTACGGTGAAGCGGCGCATGCCGGCACCACCACAGCGGAAGAGCGCCGCGATGCCTTGCAAGGGGCTGCGGCTTATATTATTTTGGCGCACAAGCTAATCACAGAAGAATATCCCGAAGGCGTGATAAATTGCGGGCATGTCAGTGTCAAGCCGGATACCTTTAACATCGTGCCGGCGGAAGCGTCCTTGCGCGTCGAGTTCCGCCATCCCGACGCGGCGACCTTGACCGAGATGGAAGCGCGCTTGATCCGCCTGATGCAGGACTGCGCCAAGAGTTATAATTTGTCAGTGGGGGCGGACAGGATTTTGCGCCGCGGAGCCGAGCGCATGTCGCCGGACCTGGTGCATCATTTCGAGCAAGCCTGCCGCCTGGAACGGGTCAGTTATATGACCATCGCCAGTTATAGCGGGCACAATGCGCAAATCATGAATCAGATAGTGCCGGCTGGCATGATCTTCTTGCCCTCGGTAGATGGCATCAGTCATAATCCCAAAGAATATACCGAATGGCGTCATGTCGAGGTCGGTGCCAATATACTCTTGCGCACGGTTTTGCAATTGGCGGTATGACCCGTCCCCATTCTCGCAGGTCTATGTCGGCGGTCTATCGCCCAATACCTAGGATTCATTTCAAGTTGGGCAAGCCCAACACGGAGTTAGCATGAGATTCCTGAAACGGCGCGAAAAAGAAAAAGCGATGCGCGCGGCAGGCAGACTGCCAAATGGACAATCCCTGACCGAAAAGTTCCCGGTGCTGACATACGGACCGACGCCCAAATTCGACCCCGCCAGCTGGGACTTGCGCGTCTTTGGCGAGGTCGCGGCGGAAAAGCGCTGGACCTGGGACGAGTTCCAGCAGCTGCCGACCAGCCAGATGACCGTGGACATCCACTGCGTCACGCGCTGGAGCAAGTTCGATACCAGCTGGGAAGGCCTGCTGTTCCAAGACTTCCTGCGCGAGCTGGATTTGAAGCCGACGGCGCGCTATGTCATCGCCCACTGCGAATACGGCTATACCACCAATCTACCGCTCGAAATCATGAACGATGACGATGTTATGCTGGCTTATAAATACGAAGGCAAGTTCTTGCACGAGCCCGAGCTGATGGAGCACGGCGGTCCCTTGCGCACGGTGGTTCCGAAGCGCTATTTCTGGAAGAGCGCCAAGTTCTTGCGCGCGCTCGAATTCAGCGCGGTCGATAAACCCGGATTCTGGGAGCAAGGCGGCTATCACAACGATGGCGACTTCTGGAAAGAAGAACGCTTCCAGCGGCGCGGGTTTTTCTAAAGCGGAAACCCGCCGCGATTCTCGAATTCAGCCCGGTCGCATAAACCGGATTTTGGGATTTCCGCCCCCCGTTTAGCGGGGGGACCGAGGGGGGACCGGGCGGCTATCACAACGATGGCGACTTCTGGAAAGAAGAACGCTTCCAACGGCGCGGGTTTTTCTAAAGCGGAAACCCGCCGCGATTCTCGAATTCAGCCCGGTCGCATAAACCGGGTTTTGGGATTTCCGCCCCCCATTTAGCGGGGGGACCGAGGGGGGACCAGGCGGCTATCACAACGATGGCGACTTCTGGAAAGAAGAACGCTTCCAACGGCGCGGGTTTTTCTAAAGCGGAAACCCGCCGCGATTCTCGAATTCATCCCAGTCGCATAAACCGGGTTTTGGGATTTCCGCCCCCCGTTTAGCGGGGGGACCGAGGGGGGACCAGGCGGCTATCACAACGATGGCGACTTCTGGAAAGAAGAACGCTTCCAACGGCGCGGGTTTTTCTAAATTGCGCCCTTTCGCGCCGGGCAATTGCATCAAAATCCATAGCTTGTCGAATTTAACATCAAATTGAGGACTTGTAGGGACGAGCTTGGGGGCGCAGCTTGGAGCGCGTAAGGCGGCACAGAGACGCCCCTATAGCCGACTTATATGGTGGTATAATCAGCATCAAAAGGAGTTTCCCATGTCCATTGGTCGCAACTGGCGCGACGCCGGCGTCCGCATCGTGCGCGGCGATGAGCTCGACGCCAATACCCCGCAAAGCCCCGGCATGACGCGCGCCGCAGCCATCAACCACGCTAAAGCTGGTGCCAACAAACTCTGGGCTGGCACGGTCAATATCGAACCCGACGCCAAGACCGGTGCCCATCACCATGGCGAATTGGAAAGCGTCATCTATGTCGTCAGCGGGCGCGCGCGCATGCGCTGGGGGGACAAGCTCGAATATGTTGCCGAAGCCGATGCCGGCGATTTCATCTATGTGCCGCCCTATGTGCCGCATCAGGAAATTAACGCGCAGCCAGACGAGCCGCTCATGTGCATACTCGTGCGCAGCGACCAAGAAGCCATCGTGGTCAACCTGGATATTGAACCCGCCGAAAGCTCGGAAACCACCTGGATTGGCCCCAATCATCCGCGCGGGTCGGTATAGGTCTGCATCGTGCCCGCCTCGATGAAAGCAAACGCCACGAGTAAAGGAGGCAGCCGCATCGCTGCAAAATTGGGCTTGGAAGTTTTTGTCGAATCGCGGCTGGACCTGGTGGCTGGGCAGCGCCTGGGCTTGGTCGCCAGCCCCAGCAGCGTCGATGGTGAATTGCGCAGCAGTGTCGAGCGCCTATATCAGCACCCCGCCATCAACTTGGTAGCGCTATTCGGTCCAGAGCACGGGCTGCGTGGCGAGGCGCAAGCCGGCGCGCCCGTCGCAAGCTATCAAGACGCATTGACCGGACTGCCCGTTTACAGCCTCTATGGCGAAGCGCGCCGCCCCAGCCCCGACATGCTGCGCGGGCTCGATGCCATCATCATTGACTTGCAAGACGGCGGCGTTCGCTTCTATACCTTTTTGGCGACCGCGCTCTATGTTATGGAAGCCGCAGCCGCCGTCGGCTGCCGGGTCATCTTGCTCGATCGCCCCGCGCCAATTAGCGCCGCTCGCGTCGAAGGTCCCATGCTGGAAGCGGGTTACGCCTCTTTTGTGGGACCCTATCTCATGCCTATCCGCTATGGCATGACCATCGGCGAATTGGCGTGGCTGGCAAATGCCGAATACGGCATCAACTGTGATTTGTCAGTGATTCCGATGCAGGGCTGGGAACGCGATATGTGGTTCGATGACACGAGCCTGCCCTTTGTGCCGTCTTCGCCCAACCTGCCCACGCTCGACGCAATGACCCTTTATCCCGGAACTTGCTTGATTGAAGGCACGAACCTGTCCGAGGGGCGTGGCAGCACCAAGCCCTTCGAGTATATCGGCGCGCCCTGGATCGAGGCTCCGCGCCTGGCCGCGCAAATGAATGACCTGAACCTGGACGGCGTCCGCTTCCGCCCGGTTTACTTCGTCCCGAGCTTCAGCAAATATCAGGGCGAGTTATGCGCTGGCATACACATTTTTGTTACCGACCGCCAGCGCTTCCAGCCCATCGCCATGGTCCTGAACCTGCTGCAAGCGGTGATGGCGAATTACCCAGCCGATTTCGCCTGGCGCGCGCCCTGGGCGGCGGGCTCAAGAGCGCCGATTGATTTGCTCTGCGGCGGCAGCGCTATCCGCAAAAGCCTGGACGCGCGCATCCCGCTTGAGGACATCATGGCGGCTTGGCAGCCGGGGCGCGCGCAGTTTCTGCGCACGCGCCAAAGATTTTTGCTTTACTAGAGGCTGTGAAGTAATCTTCACATAATTGAAGAAATGTTTCTAAGGAGAATACGATGTCTATCTCACGTTCCTTGTTTGTTCTGGCTTTGATTGTCGCGCTATTTGCGCCGCTCGGCGCTGCGACAATGGCGCAAGACGTCACCCTGACCATGCTGACGCACTGGGGCACCGAAGATCAGCTGGCGGCGCAGCAAACCATCATCGACGCCTACATGTCCGAGCATCCCGATGTCGCCATTGAACTGGTAACGGTCGATTTTGGCGAGCTGCGCACCAAGATCATCACGGGCCGCACGGCCGGCATCAGCGCCGATGTTTATCATTTCTACCATCTTTGGCTGCCCGACTTCGTTAATAGCGGCGTCCTCGCCGAGCCGCCGCAAGACTCGCTGACCTATATCGACGATAATGTCGCGCAGGGTACAATTGACGCGGTCAGCACCTCCGATGGCCAGACCTGGGGTTATCCCACCGAGGTCAACCCGTACTTGCTGGTTTATAACAAGCGCCTGCTGGCGGAAGCCGGTTATGACGCGCCGCCCAGCAACTGGGAAGAACTCAAAGAAATCGCCGCCGCCATCACACAAGTTGATGACACCGGTGCCATCAGCCAAGTCGGCTTGGGCGTCATGCCCGGTTGGGATTCGGGCATCGTGCATCCCTTCAGCGCTTTGCTCTTTTCCAACGGCGGCAATTACCTCAGCGCCGACCGCACAGTCGCCGAGTTCAACAGCCCGCAGGGCATCGAAACCTTGCAGCTTTATGCCGACCTGGTCGCCAACGGCGGCACCGACGCCAGCATCAATGGCTTGGGCAATTTCCCCAGTGGCACGGTTGGCATGGTGATTATGGCACCTTGGTGGCGCGCCACCTTGCGCGCGGCTGAGGGCATCGACTTCGACACCGAAGTCGGCGTAGCCGAAATCCCTGTGGGACCCAGCGGCGACGCGCCATCCAGCATCGCTTATACCTGGCTCTTCGCCGTCGATTCCAGTTCGCCCAACAAAGCAGCCGCTTGGGATTTCATCCATTGGATGAACGCCGAGCACAACGAAGGCACAGGCTCAGCCATTGGCGATTTCCTGGTCAACACCCTGGGCGCGATTCCCAGCTTTGACCACGATCAAGCCGCTTTTGCCGACTCTATGAGCGATCATTATGTCTCGGCTTTTGTTGAGGCTTCGGCTTATGCGCGCCCCGAACAAATCGTCGCCGGCGGTCAGGAAATCAAGACCTTGCTGCAAGTCGAGATTGAAGCCGTCTTGGCTGGCATGACGACGCCGGAAGACGCGCTGGCATCAGTGGAAATGCAAGCCAACGCCATCCTGGAAGAACAGCGCATGATGGCCGAGGAATAAGCCAGCGCGCGCATTGGCAAGCCAAGCAAAAGGGCGGTCCTATGGGGTCGCCCTCAATTTCCACTTTTTTGGCGCAACCAGCCAGCTATAAGGTGCCGCAACCGTGAAAGCAATTATTGGCGCAGCCGCCAGGTTGAGCTACGCCTGGCGGCTTGATATGCCTAAGACGCCATTGATGCGCCGGCGCATGCTCTGGGCTTATGGCTTCGTCGCCGCGCCTATTATCGCCTTGCTGGTATTCTTGGCTGGTCCCATTTTGTTCTCCGGCTGGGTCAGCCTGCACCGCTGGGACATGCTTTCGCCGGTCAGCGAGATGCCCTGGCGCGGCTTGCAGAATTACGTTTTCTTATTGACGCGGGATACCGTCTTCATCAAGGCATTGGGCAATACATTCCTCTTCGCCATCGGCGGCGTCGGCGCAAATTGCGTACTGGGATTGGGTTTCGCCCTGCTCTTGAACAGCCGCATCCGTGGGCGAACGGTCTGGCGCGTGCTCTATTTCATGCCGGTCATCACCGCGCCGCTGGCATTGGCTGTCATGTTCTCCTTCATTTTCGACCGCAACTATGGAATTGTGAACAATGTCATCACCAGCTTGGGCTTGCCGCGCCAGCCCTTTCTCAGCGGACCCAATCAAGCGCTGATGACGCTCATATTCATCGCTATCTATCAATTCGTCGGCTACTATATCGTCATATTTCTGGCGGGCTTGCAGGGTATCCCGCAGGACTATTACCATGCCGCCCAAGTTGATGGCGCTGGCAGCTGGCAAGCCTTTCGTTTCATCACGCTGCCCTTGCTGCGCCCGGTGATGCTCTTCGTCGTCGTCACCAATACCATCGGCGCGCTGCAAGTCTTTGATCTGGTCTTTGCCACGACCGGCGGCGCGCCCGCCAACAGCTCCATGACTGTGGTGCTGCACATGTACAACACCGCTTTCAAGTTCTCGCGCATGGGAAGAGCCTCGGCAATGGCTTTCATTCTATTCGCCATCATCATGATCATCACAATCATGCAGGTGCGGCTGCTGCGCGATCGTACTTATCAGGACTGACTTTGGACGCTAAGCGCTTGCGACACCAGATTCTCGGCGCGCTCAAGTATCTTATACTGGTTGGCGGCGCTTTTCTCATGGTCTTTCCCTTCGTCTGGATGGTCATCGCCTCTTTGATGACCGCAGGCGAAATCCAGATGCGCCCGCCAGTCTGGCTGCCGGCTGAACCGCAGTTCAGCAACTATAGCGAGCTGGCGCAGTCCATACCCATCGCTCGTTTATACTTCAACAGCCTGTTCACCTCTGGCATCATCGTTTTTGGCGTCTTAATCAGCAGCTCGCTGGCAGGCTTTGCCTTCGCCAAGTATCGCTTCCCGGGCCGCGAACTGCTCTTTTATTTGATTCTTGCCACCATGATGATTCCCTTCTTTGTTACCTTGATACCGGTCTTTTTCATCGTGCGTCAACTGGGCTGGATCGACAGCTATCAAGGTCTCGTCGTGCCGGGGCTGACTTCGGCTTATGGCATCTTTCTCATGCGTCAATTCATGCTAACCGTGCCAGATGAACTGATTGACGCGGCGCGCATTGATGGCGCTTCCGAGCCGATGATCTATTGGCGCATCGTCATCCCGCTGGTCAAGCCGGCTTTGGCGACCCTGGGCACCTTTACTTTCATCGGCGCATGGAACAACTTTTTGTGGCCCCTGTTGGTGCTCAACAGCCGCGAACTCTTCACCTTGCCCTTGGGCATCAACTCGCTGCGCAGCCTCTACGCCGACAACACCAACCTGCTGATGGCGGGCACCGCCGTCGCCGTTTTGCCGATGCTGCTGCTTTTTGTCTTTTTGCAGCGCTATTTCATCAAGGGCATCGCGCTCACCGGGTTGAAAGGATAAAGGGATAGAATAGGTGAAAGGATAGACTTCTGTCATGCAAATTCGAGCCTATCAAGGGCCTGACGAAGCTGAGCTGCTTGATGTTTGGCATCGCGCTATGACGCATGATCGCATCAGCGCGGACTTGTTTCGCACACAGGTCCTGCTGGATGCCAATTTTCTTCCCGACCTGCTGCCGGTCGCCGTGCTTGATGGGCGCGTCGTCGGTTTTGTATTATGCCTGGCGCGCCGCGTGCCGTATTTTCTGCAAGGCATGGACGAAGGCGAAGCCTGGATAACCGCTTTTGGCGTACATCCCGATTATCGCGGACAAGGCGTCGGCAGCGCCCTCTTTGCCGCCCTCATCAAGAAATTGCGCGCGCAGCAGCGCAAAATCGTCGATATCTCGCCTTATGTGCCAAATTACTTCGTGCCCGGCATCGACACCCGCGCTTACCCCGGCACAATCCGATTCTTGCAAGAGCGCATGGGCTTCGACACGCTCTATCAAGCCATCAGCATGGGCGCGGACTTGAGCGGATTTCAGATCCCGCCGCAGCTGCAAGCGCGCATTGCAGCCGCCGAAGCGGAGCAGGGCTTAAGCATCAAGCCCATCGAGCCAGCCGACATCCCCGACCTGATGCCATTTCTGGTTGAGCATTTCGGCTGGGATTGGTTCCGCTTCGCGCAGAGCTATCTGCTTGAGTATTTTGGCGATAGCCCGCAGCGCATCTGCTTTCTCATCGCGCGCCAAAAGGGCGAGGTAGTCGGTTTCTGCCAGCAACGTAACGAACGATTTGGTCCCTTCGGCGTTCGGCCCGATTGCCGCAATCGCGGCATTGGGCGCATGCTGCTCTTCAAATGCCTGGAGATGATGAGCGCCAAGCAGGTCTATTTCGCTTATTTCCTCTGGACGGACGAAGCGGCGGCTCGCTTGTATGCTCTGGCAGGCTTCAAGCGCCGCCGCGAGTTTGCCGTGATGCGCAAAACACTCTGAGATTGAAGAAATTGAAACTGGGAGAATTAATTATGGCTGGACATTTGATGGTCGTAGGCGGGCATATTTCGGATGCCGAAAACATGGCGGGCGCTGTCATGCTCAAGCACAAAAGAGCCGGTTGGGATATCACTATCGTGCATGCGACCACCGGCGAAAAGGGCCACCCGACGCTCAGCGCGCCGGACTATCTCAAAATGCGCTTGGCTGACGCCCATGCCTCAGCCGAGTTTATCGGCGCGAATATGGAACTGATGCCCTATGGCGATGGCGAACTGCCCGTCAATGACGAATCAATCTGGATAATGGCGGACCTGATTCGCAAATATCAGCCGACGCTCATCATCACGCATTGGAAGGGCAGCTTCCATATCGACCACAACAATACCCACGATGTCGTCATGCAAGCGATCTTCCGCGCCAGCTTGCCAGCCTTCGAGCGCGAGCATCCCGCCCATTCGCCGCAAGCGGTGCTCTTTTCCGAAAACTGGGAGGACATGGAAGGCTACAATGCCGATATCTACCTGGACGTCAGCGACGTCTTTTTGGATTATCTCGCCCTATTGAAGACGCACGCCCTCATGCGCGAGAGTTATTCCAGCTTCCGTTATTGGGATTATTACAAGGCGCTGGGAGAAGCGCGCGGCGCGCTGGGCGGCTATGACCGCGCAGTCACGCTGATGCGCCCGCGCAGCCTCTATTCCTTCGAGCGGCGGGCGGGCTTGCTGCTCGAAAGCTGAGCCGTCCAGTTTGCAGGATTCCCGTACATTTTGGCGACCAAGGGTTCGCGCCCGTCTTATGATTAGCCCCTCGGTCAACTGGCGAGGGGACAGCTTATTCAACAGGCGCGATTGCTCTGCCGCCACAAAAACAATCCGAGCAGAGTTGTCGCTTTTGTGTTATTCTAGTTGCGCGAAACGCGGCGTCGATTATATTGACGCCAATTTGTAATTCCTTTCGTAAACTTAATCGTAACGAGGTGAAAAATGCACCGTTCACAGAAACTTCTCGCAATGCTAGTCATTTGCATCCTGCTTTTTGGCGCTGTCGTCAGCGCGCAGGATGATGGCTTGAAGCTCACCGGCTGGCCCTACGAGGTTGATGTCGTAACCGAAAACCTGGGCCGCTTCACCGAGCAATCCGGGCATGACGCAGTCTTCTTGCCCTTCCCTAGCAACGAATACCGCGACAAGATGGTCGCCAGTTTTGTGGCTGGTACCGAGTTTGACGTCGCTTACGTCCGCGACAGTTACCTAGCGGAATGGGCGGCTGCTGGTTGGATCCTGCCGATTACTGGTATGGAAGGCGCTGAGGAGCTGCTAGCGGATTTGCCGGCAGGCATCATCGAGCAGATGACCTATGAAGGCGAAGTTTATGGCTTGCCCTATTACTCCGGCGTGCAGACCATGGCTTATAATGCCGCGCACTTGGAAGCCGCCGGCGTCGACGGCCCGCCCGCAACCTGGGACGAGATGCTCGAACAAGCGCAAATGATTAAAGATGCCGGCGTGGTCGACTACCCAATCTTGATGCAACTGCGCAGCGGCGAAAACTACTTGCTGCGCGAATGGGAAACCTTGACTGCTTCCCGCGGCGGCAAGCTCTTCGACGACGATTTCAATCCGCTCTTCCACCTTGAAGGCAGCGCCGCCTGGGAGGCTTTGAATTGGCTGACGGAAGGGCTGGACGCTGGCTTGATTGACCCAGCTTCGATCACCGATGACGACGGCACCCTGCTCATGGCGGCTGGCACCACCTCCTTCATGACGACCACCGATTACACGCTCAAAGCCATGAACGACCCCGAGCAATCCAACGCCGCCGGCGATATCAAAAACGCCTTGGTGCCCGGCACCGACGACGTCCGCAGCGGCACCTGGGGTTATGTGCGCCTCTACTCCATCACCAACAACGCGCAAGATAAAGACGCCGCCTGGCAGCTGGTGCAATTCCTCGGCGGCAGGGACGCCACTGGCGTCTATTACGTGCCAAAACGCTGGGCGCTGGAATTTGGCTTGGGCTTCTCCCCCGCGCCGCTCTACGAAGATGAAGAAGTACGCAACTCCATCTCCGGTTGGATTGATCCCGACCTGCTCAGCGAACAATCTGAATACGCCATTTCCCGCCCCTATCGCTTTGTACCCTTCTTCTCCGATTGGGAAATCGGCAGTTGGGGTCCGCTGCAAGCTGCCATCCTTGGCGACGCCGATAAGGGCGATGTCCTGAATGAACTTGCCGAAGAATGGCTGGAACTGAAAGACGACTGGGGATATTAGTCACCCCGGCGAGATTAAGAAACGCGGGCGACTCGCCACTGGGTCGCCCGCTACAGTTTTCTTCGTTTATGTGATTTGCTGGGCTCAGCTCGCGTAGGCACTGACCTTCGCCCTTGGCTGACCCGTTGCCTAAAGCCTTTATTACTTCGAGCATGTCCTCTCCACAGCACACAGGTGGGGGGAGCTTGGAAGGGGGGATTGCGCTGGCATGACCGTCAAACCCGCCGCAGCACAAAAAGAAATGTCCCAGGGCATGCTCGCGGTCTTATTCAGCGCGCCCGCTGTGCTTATCATCGCCGCAACCATCCTCGTCCCTTTTGGCATGGCTGTCTTCCTTAGCTTGCACAACTGGAATCTCAAACGACCAGGACGCGAGCGCTTCATCGGCTTGGAAAATTACAGCGACTGGCTCACTGACAGTGATTTTTGGGAGCCCCTGCGCACCACCTTCACATTCGCCATCGGAGCAGTCTTGGTCATCATCATCGTCTCTCTGCTCATCGCCCTGCTATTGAATGAGAAGTTCCCCGGGCGCGGCGTCGTGCGCGCGCTGCTGCTCGTCCCCTGGGCGATTCCCTCGGTTGTCAACGCCTTGCTTTGGAAGTGGCTGCTCAATCCGCAATATGGCTTGGTAAACGCCGTCGCCTTCGAGCTCGGCATCATCAGCGAATATCAGAATGTGCTAGGCAGCATGCCCAGCGTCATGATTTGGCTGGTCATCGCCTATTCTTGGATACATATTCCGCTGGCGACCTTGCTCTTGCTATCGGGCTTACAGACGATTCCCAGCGATATCTACGAATCCGCCATTGTCGACGGCGCGGGGCTCTTGCAGCGCTTCAGCTTTATCACCTTGCCCCTGCTGCGCCCGATGCTAAGTATTGTCATCATCTTCGAAATGATATTCGCCTTGAAAGTCTTTGATATCATCTTTGTGCTGACAGCCGGCGGACCCGCCGACGCCACCAATGTGCTGGGCTGGACAATTTATACCGAAACGTTCCGCAAGCTCGATTTTGGCGCTGGCAGTTCCATCGCCATGCTGCTGGGCGCGATTACCCTGGCGCTGGCCATCATCTTCTATGTCTTTTTGGACCGGGGAACGGAGCCGCAATGAAACAGCACGCCCGCCTCCGCCTGGTTGTCATTTATATCGGCGCAGCCATCGTGTTGCTTGGCACGGTCGGTCCATTTCTCTGGCTGGTCAGCTCCAGCTTCCAATACGAGCGCCAACTGCTCAACCGCCCGCCGCAATGGCTGCCCAACCCTATCGTGCTCGATAGCTACCGCGAGATTTTTGAAGGCGCGGTCCTGGGCGAAGCATCGGGCGTACCATACCAATCGCGCATTTTCCTGCGCTCCTTTGGCAACAGCTTCTTCGTCGCCGGCAGCGTCGCCATTATCGCCGTCTTGACCGGCGCTTATGCCGCTTATCCGCTGGCGCGCCTGGACTTCCGCGGGCGCAGCACGCTGCTCTTTGGCATCCTTGCCAGCCGCTTGATTCCGGCGCTCTCGTTGGCGATTCCCATCGTGCTGGTCGCCAAGCAAATCGGCATGAGCGACCGAATCATCACCCTGGTTTTCATCAACCTGTCCTTCATCTTGCCCTATGTCATCTGGCTGCTGCAATCTTATTTCAAATCCATCCCCATGGAGCTGGAAGACGCCGGTCGCATCGACGGCTGCAGCCGACTGCAAGTCGTGCACAAGATCATCTTGCCGCTTTCCCTACCCGGCTTGACCTCCGCCGCCATCCTCGCCTTCCTGCTCACCTGGGGCGAGTTCCTCTTCGCGCTGCTGCTGGCGGAAACGCCGGCTTCCTATACCAGCACTGTTGTTGTCTCGCTATTTGCGACTGATGTGGATGTCAGCTTCGTGAGCATCATCACAGCTGGCGTGATTTCGGTCATCCCGCCGATTGCCTTCGCTTTGATTTTCCAGCGCTTCATCATCAGCGGCTTGCTTTCGGGTTCGTTGAAGGGGTGAGGCAATGGTTGAGGCAAGCGACGCGGCAAGGGGCTTTTTCCTAGCGCAGAGCAAAATCGAAAGAACGTACTCATGCCCTTTAACATCAAAAAACGCGGCAAGCTGACCTATTACTACGAAGGCGTGGAGCCCGTCCTCTCCAACCTGGTCGTCGAGACCCTGCCCGATGGCGACCTGCGCATCTGCTTCTCCGGCTTGACTGGCGGCTACTCCGCCAGCAGCGTGCTCAAGCTCGATACCGTAACGTCAATGGAGCCGGAAATCGAAATCCCGCTGGTATTCCAATGCTGGGAGCTGTGGCTGCAAGAAGCCGGCATCTGCGCCTCCATCGCCGATATCGACTTCATTGAGGTGCATGCCTTCGCCGCCCAGCCCAAATCGCCCAATCCCCAGCTCGACCCCGCCGGCTACCAAGCCGAATGCGCGCGCCTGCGCAGCGCTTACGCCCACGCTTATCGCAGCTTCTTCAAAGCGCGCTGCCCCGATAATGGCGTACCCGCTCGTTTCACGGTGCACGTCATTGACATGCCCGATACCGCCGCCAGTTATGAGTTCTACGCCACTGCGCTGTATCAACGGGGATTGCAGGGCTGAGCCATGCCGCTCGACATCCTGACCATCGGCGAAGCCCTGGTCGAAATCATGCGCGTCGACATTGGCCAGCCACTGGACCAGCCCGGTGCCTTCGTAGGACCCTTCCCCAGCGGCGCGCCCTTCATCTTCGCCACCCAAGCCGCCCGCCTGGGCATGAAGTCCGCCGCCATCGGCACTGTCGGGGCGGACGCCTTTGGCGATTGCCTGCGCGATCAATTAATTGCCGATGGCGTCTCGGTTAGGGGCTTGCGGCGAAGCGCGCGGCAAGCGACCGGCATCGCCTTCGTCGCTTATAATGCTGACGGTTCGCGCGATTTCCTTTTCAGCTTGGGGGCCGGCGGGCAGCTTACAGCCGACATGCTTGATGCCGCGCTGTTCACAGGGCTGCGCTGCTTCCACCTCATGGGTTCGACCCTGTCCATGAGCCCGACCGCGCTGGAAGTCTGCCATCAAGCGCTGGACATGGCGCGGGCAGCGGGCGCGCTAATCAGCTTTGACCCCAACTTGCGCCCGGAAATGATGCCGCCCGAACAAGCGCGCGTCGCCTTCGCGCCCTTCATCGCCGCCGCCGATATCCTCATCCCGACCGAAGCGGAATTGCTGCAACTGACGGGATGCCGCGCGCTTGATGACGCGGTCGCGAAATTGCTGGCGGGGCGGGAAAAGCGCGTCATCGCCGTTACGCGCGGCGCGGAAGGCTGCCGCGTCTATACTTCCAACGATTGTATTGAGGTCGCGGCTTTCCCCGCGGAAGAGATTGACCCGACCGGCGCAGGCGATTGCTTCGACGCCGGTTTCATCAGCGCGCTACTGGAAGGCAAGTCCTCGGCGCAAGCCGCTGAATTGGGCAATGCCTGTGGCGCGCTGGCTGTCAGCGCCAAGGGACCGATGGCTGGTGCCCGCAGGCGCGCCGATGTGCGGCGCTTTATGGCAAATCGGTCTTCCTAGGCGGTCTGGGGGAATAATACGCTTGCCATGCTTGATAGATGATAAGTGCGGCACAATGTGTCGCCAAACGAGCAGATTCAAAATTAAATTAGGCGTCTCACCGAGACGCCCCTTCAATTTGTTTTATATTTGGGTTATGGCTCCGATTTTCAACCGGAATAGATACACCACCTATCAAGGCGCAATTGGCTAGATGTCTGGATCATCTCGGACGAGGTGGTTGTCTGGGAGAAGCTTCTTAATATCTTGAAGCAGCTTTGTATGCTGGCTAAGCAGCGCTGAATGCTCACCAAGCAGCTTTGTATGATGACTAAGCAGCTTTGTATGCTCACCAAGCAGCTTCGTATGGTGATTTTGTGTGTCGATAATGGGTTTGAGTTCCTCACGAATCATAAGCCTTAAATTGGACAGAATGCTATCATGCTCGCTGACACGAACTTCTAGCTTGTCGACTCGCTCGTACAGATCATGTGGCTGTTGCACAGTGTTATCCTTTCATGCTCCAAGTGCGCCGACGCGATATGGTTTATCAGTTATCGTATCCACGCGTTCGTGCGGTGAATGATTATCAAAGAATTATAATATGCCATAAAGTCAGAATGCTATATTTTGTTTTTCAAATGGATGATAATATAAATTATTCTATTCTAACTTTTCGAGATTCCAAGGATGGAATCCCCATAACGGAGAATGGGGCGGCAGGCAGAGCGTCTCAGCGATGCGCCTCGAACAGATTGCGCGTGGCATGACCGCTTTCAATTCGCCAGTTCAGCAGCGCGTCTAGGAACTCCCGCTTGACATCCGCCAGCTCCGCGACATGCCAAAGGTTCTTGAGCTCGCCAGGGTCGGCAGCCAAGTCAAATAGCTGCCCATAGTCCTGACCCAAGAAATGCACGAGCTTCCAGCGCTCGCTGCGGATCATCGTCATATAGTCACCGTGATAGACGCCATCGGGCGGATGCTCGGCAAAGACATAGTCGCGCCCCTGCCAAGCCTCGCCGCGCAGCGCCGGCAGCAAGGAGCGCGCCTGCATGCGCGTGCGCGGCTGAACGCCCGCCAGGTCCAGAATGGTCGGAATCGGTTTGTTTGGCATCAGAATTCCCTCCAAGCTGTTTTGATCAATTATCTGATGACTGCGACTTTCTCACTTCCCTTTTCCAATGATTTTGATGCAATTGCCCTGTCTGGTGGAATAATACGCTTGCCATGACAAGTTCAGTTGGTTATATTTATGGATGCTATTAGTCTTTGGGAGATTTTTTATGCGATTAAAAGCAAGAGGCGAGGATCGACAAATTGAAGATTTTACCATTCCCGATACGCTGAAATTGGCCGACCAAGAACAATATGTCGATGATGTTCGCCTTGGCCTGCAAGAAATGCGGCAAGGAAAGGTAAGAGATTTCGCGGAAAGTTTGCGGGAAATACGTATGGAACTAGAACTCAATGCCGATAAGTATAATTGCCGTTGATAGCTTTCTTGCTCGTCTGAAAAAATTGTCGCGGAAGTACCCTTCAGTATTAGAAGATGTAGACAAATTGTCCAGCCAATTCAGACAAGGTGAGTTTCCTGGCAAGCTATATCGTCGAGTTGGCGCGGGCGTATACCAAGTAAGATTGCCAAACCGTTCAGCAAAGCGCGGCAAAAGCGCTGGATTCCGTGTTTTATACCACGTCCATGACCACAGTACAGTAACTCTCATCGCTATCTGCTTGCGAAGTAAATGTCACGAACTGGCAGAAGCGGAAATACGCAGTTTGTTGGCAGAAGCCGATTTACAGTGACATATCATCCCGCTAGGTTATAGACGAGCCCTTTTGGAGTTGTACATCTCGCTCAGCGATGCGCCTCGAACAGATTGCGCGTGGCATGACCGCTTTCAATTCGCCAGTTCAGCAGCGCGTCTAGCAACTCCCGCTTGACATCCGCCAGCTCCGCGACATGCCAAAGGTTCTTGAGCTCGCCGGGGTCGGCAGCCAAGTCAAATAGCTGCCCATAGTCCTGACCCAAGAAATGCACGAGCTTCCAGCGCTCGCTGCGGATCATCGTCATATAGTCACCGTGATAGACGCCATCGGGCGGATGCTCGGCAAAGACATAGTCGCGCCCCTGCCAAGCCTCGCCGCGCAGCGCCGGCAGCAAGGAGCGCGCCTGCATGCGCGTGGGCGGCTGAACGCCCGCCAGGTCCAGAATGGTCGGTCCAAGGTCCATCCACTGGCAAAGCGCATCCAGCCGCGCCCCGCCCACGAAGCGCCCAGGCGACCAGACGATGGCTGGCACGCGCGTGATAATGTCGTACATCGTCCACTTTTGAATATGTCCGTGGTCGCCCAGGCAATCGCCGTGATCGCTGGTGAAGATTATCACGCTGTTTTCCAGGTAGCCCTGCTCTTCCAGCGTTGCCATGATCTGCCCGATTTGCTTGTCAATCATGCTCACGTTAGCCGCGTAATAGGCGCGCAGGCGCTGCAACTGCGTCCGCGTCGGCCGCTCTTGATGCACAACCGAGTCGTGATCGACTTCCATATTGTGCGCCCGCAATTCTTGAAACGGCGGCGGCTGCCCGTCCAGTTCGCGCTGCGTCACCTGCGGCAGCGGCAAGTCGCGGTCGATATATTCAGCAGCCGCTTCCGGCGTGGGGTCGTAGGGCGGGTGCGGACCTGGGAAGCCAATCTGCAAGAAGAGCGGCTCTGCTTTGGGGAAGCTGCGCAGCCACCATTGCGCCAGCCCGCCAACGAAGTTGTCCGGGTGCGTATCGGTCGGCAAATCCCAGGTGAAAGCGCCCATGCGCTCGCTATAGTCGGCGCGCTGCCGGTACAGCGCCCGCTGCTGCTTGACCAAGCCACGCGCCGCCAGCGCTTTGTCCCATTCATCGAAGTAATAGCGCCCTTCCAGGTAGCGGTCTTTGTTTTCCACCACAAAGCGCTGATGGAAGCCCATCGGCGTCTCGAAGGGTTTGCTGTGCATCTTGCCGATGTTGACGCAGTGATAGCCGGCGTCGTTCAAATCCTCGACCCAGGAGCGCGTCCAGCGATCGGCGTTGCGCATGATGCCGGTAACATGGGGGTAGTAGCCGGTGAACAAGCTGGCGCGCGCCGGCGCGCAGGAGGGCGCGGTGATATGACAGTTGTCGAAGCTGATGCCTTCGTTGACCAGCCGATCGAGATTGGGCGTATCCATGTAGGGGAAACCCAGCGCGTTGATGCTGTCGTAACGCTGCTGGTCGGTGATGATGAGGATGATATTGGGTCGCTGGTTCATGTTACCCTATCTCTCTAGCGATTGCGCCACTGCCAGTATTCGCTTAGGTTGGTATATGGCATGACAGAATCAATCGAACGCGCCATATCCGATGTCAGATAATTCATCCAGTAATCATCAAATACTTTTTCCCCCTCAGATGCAAAAACTCCCTCTCCGTTGACGAGCGCATCAATGACATTGACTGAACCAATGTTTTTGGTGTTGCCGCTACCCGGTCTATCAGTTGCCAGTTTCCATTTTTCTTGTAACAAAAAAACAAAATCACGCGCGACTGACTGAATATTTTGTAAGTCTGTAAGTTTATATTTGCTGCGCTCGTCAATTTCGACAGCGCTTCGCGAATAGATAATGCCAAGGACGTAATGATGTTCATACTCTTGGTAAGGAAATGAAATGTTCTTGGTCGAATCGCGCTGTCGAAAATATCCTGTGAATGCTCCCAACGTAAACCCGCTAACTCGATTAGCGCTAACTCGATAAGTTGATTTCAAGTCGACTGCTATTTTCTTGCCATCAGTTGCAATAAATGTAATGTCGGGATAATAGTTCTGATATTTAGTTAAATGCAAAGAATATCCATATTGATGAGCGAATTCATTAAACATAGGAAACAGCATTAGCTCAATTAGCTTTGAGATCACTTTGGTGTCGCTTGAGATGGTATAGATATTTTTCCGCGTATCTATGAATCCCTTGACAACCCAATCTCCGATATCTGTCGCAAGGACAGATTGAAAGCGCGGTAAATTTTCACGCAGCCGCCGCTCGAACTCGGACGTCATTTATTGTCCAATCAATAGTATTTCACTGGACTTTTTGTTTTTTGACAGCGCGTATTGATATTTTCGATAATTTTCAATCCGAACATCAGATTTGAATCTTTTTAGTAGATTAACCAATTCTGATACCGACGGAATGCCGTCACTGCGATAGGATACCACCAGGATACTGTCAGCATATTTTTCAAAAACACGCTCAAAGGCTCTATAAATTTGGCTCTTGTCCGTCCAAATGTTGGGCGCAGGGAGCAATCGGCGATGCTTTGATCTCATATCAATTCGATCTGGCCAATGTTGATAATCTGTAAGCCCCTCCAGAAAATGATAAAAGTCGCGATAATCAACAGCGACGCCTTTTTCGGAAATATAGGGTGGATCAAAATATACTAAGTCAAAGTCGCCTTCAATTTCAAAAACATCCTGATTCAAGGCTAGATTGGCTTTGCCATTATCAAATACTGCCTTATTCGCTTCTTCAACAAATTGCCTAAACCACTCTTCAAATGGCCTGTCCCAACTCGTCTTATTGCCAAAAGATCGTTCTACTTCCGCCATACGAATGTAGAGGTTGCGGCGGTGAAACAAATTATAAGGCCTCTTGATGATGCAGGACTGAGCCAGCGCAAAATAGGCTAGCGCCTTTTTATAGACCTCCCTAATACAATGGATATTCGTGGTGACCTGGTCAAGCCAACGATTTTCATCATCGGTAAAATAGATATCCGTAAATGTATCGGCAATAAAGCTAGGATAAGAAAAGTTTTGCGGCTTTAGTATCCAATCCACATCAAGATCGCGGAGCTGAGTATCCGAATTTTCAATCAGCGCTCTCCCAATCCAAGAATTAAACTTGAGATAATCATTATATGTTACTTGCTTCTGTTCTTGTTTAAGGCGATAGGCAACGGTACCTGTGCCGCCAAAGGCATCTAAACAAGTCTTAAAGCGATATTGTGAGAGTTTGTCCCATATCCAATTGACTAGCTTCGCTTTGCTGCCTTGGTAGCGAGTGCGGGGAAACCTATGTACGGTTTTGGGAAATAGCGCAAGTTGCTCAACCATAGTCTTCAGATTCAGATTGTCAGCCGATAATGCCATTATAGCAGAGTGGATAACACAACTGAGCTTTGCGATTCTTGCAGCTTCATTCTCACGTCGCTTTAACTGAATTTCGGGTTATCGACCACCGCTGGCTGACCATCCCGCATCACTAGCAACTTTCGGAAGCCGTCGCGCTCAATCGTGCCATAGTCGTGCCCGGCGCGCGCTTCCCATACCGAAAAGAAGACGAAGTCCTCGTTACCGATATTAACCGTGCGATGCGCCCAGTAGGGCGGCACGTAGGCGGCGCTGCCAGCCACCATCTCGATTTCGCTAGTCTGCCCGCTATCCGTTTGCAGCAGCAAGTAGCCACGCCCAGACAAGCCGAAATAGACTTCGCCCTGCTCGCGCCGCGCGTGATAGTGCCCCTTGGTCATGTGATACTCTGCGCCGACGCGCCCGGGCAAAATGCGCGTCGTACAATGCGGTATCTGCCCCTCTTCTTCCGGCAATTCGACGCCTTGCACTTCATAAATCAAGCGGTCGCCTTCTTCCGTCATAATGCGCGTGGCTTCATCGGCGTCGGCGTACACCAGACGCATGTCGCTTAGCCTGCGCCGCAGCAGGCTGCGCATTGGCGACAGCGCGCCGGTAGCGAAGTCAATTTCGGTTTTGAAAGGCTCGAGCAGATTCATCTCTCCTCCTGGACGTCTTCAGGCTGATGACCTTCTAAAGCGGCTTGCGCTAATTTTTCAAACATTTCCTTGGATATTTCTAAGCCGAAAACTTCGGCGATTGAACTCGTCCAGCCGTGCAAAAAGTAATGCCAGCCATCTTCAATCGTCAGATTCCGCTCTACCGCCTGCGCCTGGGCTTGGCGCAGGAAAGTCCGCTCGCCGCGGTAGTTCAGCTCCCAAATCAAACTGTTCTGCGGGAAGCGCGCCCTGTCGGTGATTGGCGAACCGGGCAGGTCCTTGCCCATGCCAGTGGCGTTGATAACCAGCGAGCCGGGCGGCAATCGGCGCAGCAAAGCGTCGTTTTGGGCGGCGTCGCTATGCAGGAAATAATCGAACTGAATCGCCGTGTCCAGCTTCGCGTGAATGCGGCGGATGGCTTCCAGCCGCTGCGGAACAATATCAACAAGCAAGAAGCGGCGAGGATGCGCGGTATGACGCGAACGTTCCGCCATGCAAACGCTGATTGCCGTGGCAGCGCCGCCCGCCCCCAGGCACAGCGCATCGCGCTGTCCTTCCCAGTGTCCATTCCAGTGTGCATTCCAGTGTCCAGGCGCTAGAAACTCATCCAGCGCCGCGCCAGAAGCGTCCCTGTCTTTGGCGAATCCATTTAGGCGCGCGCCAGCTTTGGTGATGCAAGACACTTCGTCGCAAACCTGGGCATGGGCATCGAGCCAGTCAAACATATCGCGGCAGGCATGCAGCAAGTCAATTTTATGCGCCGTTACCAGCGCGCCGCGCACCGAGGCATCGTCACGAATTCCCTGAACGACGCGGCGATAGCTGGCGGTTGGCGCGCCGAGGGGCAGATCGCAGCCCAGGATTTTGGCGTCCAGCCCCAGCATGCGCGCCCACTTGGGAAAAATCCGCATGATTGAAGACTGCCCGGTGCTGACACCGATGAATATGAAAGACTCAACTGACATGGCTATCGTTGCCTGTCGCCTGCTTCACCCTGTCGCCTGCTTTACAACGTAGCGATACCTTCATAAACTGGCTCCAGAGCAGCGTAAAGCTGGTTGAAGATAGGCAGCATCTTATCGTAGGTCGCTTGCGCTTGCCGGTTCGGCATGACGGTCGCCGCGATGTCGTTCATGGTCTCGATCATGGCAAAGTCCGGGTACAAGCCGACGCCAACGCCGCCGACCAGCGCCGCGCCCATCGAGGTCGCTTCTTCCAATATCGTCAGGCGCTGCGCCGGCATGCCATATACATCAGCCATAATCTGATTCCAGACCTGTCCGCTGGCACCGCCGCCAATCAGCCGCATCGCCTCAATCTGCGTGCCTTGGTCGCGGAAGGCATCGAGGATGACGCGCAAGTTCAGCGCCACGCCTTCCAGGACCGCGCGATACAGATGCGCCCGTGTATGGCGAATCGTCAAACCAATAAATGCGCCGCGCGCATGGGGATTCCAGCGCGGGCTGCGCTCGCCCAACAGATAGGGCAAAAAGAACAGTCCCTCCGCGCCCGCGGCAATTTGCGCGACTTCCAGGTTAATCAGCTCATAGGGGCTGATGCCCAGCCGCTCGGCAGTTTCTTTCTCGAAGAGCGAAAGCTGGTCGCGCGTCCACTGATACGACGCGCCAGCCGCCTGCATGGTGCCGGTCGGCATAAACATATTTGGAATCACATGTCCAAAGGTGAAGGTGCGGTATTGCGGATCATAAATCGGATTTGCGGTGGAGATGGCAATCCACGATGAGGACCCGACGTAATTGTAAGCCGAGCCAGCTTCAATGACGCCAGCGCCGGCGGCCGCGCAAGCGCCATCGCCGCCACCGATGACGACCGGCGTTCCCACAGCCAAGCCAATGTCATCAGCAACTTCGGCACGCACCGCGCCCACAACATCAATCGACTGCCGTATAGCCGGCAAGACATCAACCGGCAGCTCAACCGCGTCCAAGATATCCGCCGACCAAGCGCCGCTGTTCAAATCGTAGAGGTTCATGCTCGAGGCGTCCGATGGATCGGTCGCGAAGTTGCCCGTCAGCCGCGCCACAATCGCGTCTTTGGCATGCACAAACTTATGAGTGGCTTGGAAAATGTCCGGCTGATGATCGCGAATCCAGAGGATTTTTGCCAGCGAATAAGACGAACTTAGCCGATGCCCCGTAACTTGATAGACCTGCTCGAAGGAAACCCGCTCGCCGATCCAGCGTTCTTGCACAAGCGCGCGCTGGTCCGCCCATATAATGGCATTGCGCAAGGGGCGCGCGTCTTTGTCAAGCGCCACCGCGCCCATCATCTGCCCGCTGAAGGTGAGGCATGCGATGTCATGTTGCCGGACGCCGGTCTCGCCCATGAGGCGGCGCGTCGATTGGCAGACTGCTTCCCACCAATCTTGCGGGTCTTGTTCTGCCCAGCCTGTGTGGGCGTATTCGGTTTCATAAGCATGGAAGGCTGCGCCAACCAGCTTGCCCTCGCGGTCGTATAGCGTTGCTTTGTTGCCCGTCGTGCCCAGGTCGTGGGCGATGACATAATTTGCCATAGGCGGACCGTCCCTGCGCTGAAAATGGCACAAGCATACAGAATTCGCCAGCCGAATACAAGCAGACTGTTTGTTCGCTGCGTTTCCCGATATAATTATTGTGGGAGAATACCCATTTGGCGGCGCTTGGCGCTTGGACCTATGGGTTCCGTATCGTATCCAAAATAGTAACGGAGTACAGCAATGCGTAAACTTTCTCTACTCGTTTTGCTTGGTCTGCTGACAGTGTTTGTGGCAGCGGGAACAAGCGCGCAAGATTTCTCTGGGCAGACTGTCGTCGTGGTAACACAGACTGGTTCTGCTATCGGTGGTCCCGTGCTCGACAAAGGACCGATTTGGGAAGAAGCGACAGGCGGCAACATCGAGTTGCAGACCTTCGCATTTGGCGAATTGTTCGAGAAGATCGTAACAGCTTTGTCTACTGGCTCGGGCGATTATGACGTGCTGATTTACGCCGCCGACTGGGCTGGCGACATCATGGCACCGGGCTATGTGATGGAAATTCCGCCGGCAACGTTGGACGCCATCGAATCCGACGATGTCATCCCGCTATATGCCGACCGCATCACGACCTGGGGCGGCGTACCTTATGCCCTGCCCTATGATGGCGACGCCCACATGCTGTATTACCGCAAGGACCTGGTCGATAACGAAATGTACGCGGCCGACTTCGAAGCGCAATATGGCTATGCCCTAGGCGAACCAACTACTTGGACGCAGTACCGCGATATTGCCGAGTTCTTCAATGGCATGGAAGTGGACACAGCCGGCTCGATGGCACCCATCTATGGCGCGCTGGAAGCGCAGCGCCGCAACGCGCAGTCTTACTGGGTTTACCTGTCGCGCGCCGCCGGTTATGGCAAGGTGCCTGGCAACCCCTGTTTCTTCTTCAGCTGCGATGACATGACGCCGCAGGTCAATAACCCGGGCTGGGTACGCGCGCTTGAGGAATACATTGATATCCGCAATGTTGGCGACCCAGAAATGATCAATTACGACGTAGCCGATACGCGCACCTTGATGGCGACCGGCAGCGCCGTATTGAACCTCGACTGGGGCGATGTCGGCACAATCTCGGTTGACGAAAATGTCTCGCTGGTCAAAGGCGCTGTTGGCTTTGGCGTGCTGCCCGGCGGCGATTCCTACTGGGATTATGAAGCCGGCGAATGGGTGATGGAAGAGAATCCAGCGCCTTTTATCGCCTTTGGCGGTTGGATTATCTCAATCGCTTCGGACAGCGACGTCACCGAAGCGGCGCTTGATTTCGCCTCCTTCCTGGCCAGCAAAGACGTGGTCAACGAACTGGCGGTTACCGGTGGCACAGGCATCAACCCCAGCCGCTTCAGCCAGTTGGAAGATACCGCGCCATGGGTTGCGGCCGGCTTCGATGAAGAGAGCGCAGCCGATTACCTAGACGCGATTCAGAATACCATCAACCACCCCAACGCCGTGCTCGACATTCGCATCACCGGTTCAGCTGAATATCTGTCGACGCTGGATGCGGAAATCGCGCGGGCGCTGGCGGGCGAAATCAGCGCGCAAGAGGCGCTGGATAACACGGCTGAATTGTGGAATGCCATCACCGACCGCCTGGGGCGCGACGTCCAGCTCGAGCAATACAAGGCGGCTGTTGGCTACATGGGATAGGGTCTATCCTCCACCCCCAACCCCCTCCCCGAAGCATCGGAGAGGGGGAGCAACGATTAACGCGGATGGAATTTGACTTCATTCACGTATAGTTTCGGGCATGAATACAGGATTTCATCCTTGAGTCACCCTTCTCCGTTGATACGGGGAAGGGCTTCCCACTGATAATTCGGGCGCACCGAGGGGCTTGAGTTTTGGCGGCCAGCATGAGCACCGTCCGCGAAGACAATATCATGAAGCGGGTCTTCCTGAGCCCGGCTGTGGTCATTCTCTTCGCTTTGTCGGTGTTTCCGCTTATCTGGTCGCTCGGCATCAGCTTCACGGATATGCAGCGCGGCGGCTCGACCATCGCCCGCCAAGCCGAAGCCGCAGGCATCACCGACGGCGTCGGTTTCTTGGGCATGGGCTTCGAGCTGACCGGGCGCAATTATCAGCGCTTGGTCGGCGATACCCGCCTGCATAGCACCGTGCGCAATACGATGTTCTATGTCTTCTTCGGCGTGATGATTCAATACGTCGCCGGTTTAGGTTTAGCGACCGTGCTCAACCAACCCTTCCATGGCCGCAACATCGCGCGCGTCGTCTTCTTGATGCCGATGATGATAACGCCCGTCGCGGCGGCCTATACCGGGCGCATGTTCTTCGATTCCAACGCGCTGCGCTCGCCGCTGGCGCATTTTCTGCGCCAGCTATCCAAGACGCTGCAACTGGAACAGACGATTTCGATTCCCTGGTTCACGGACACCAACTGGGCACCCATCGCCATCTTGCTGATTGACGCCTGGCAGTGGATTCCCTTTATGACCTTGATTCTGCTGGCGGGCATGCAATCCATCCCCGAAGACATCTACGAAGCGGCGCGGGTTGACGGCGCGAATATCCTGCATATCTTCTGGCGCATCACCTTGCCCATTCTGTTCCCTATCTCGATGACCGTGATTCTCATCCGCGGCTTGGAAATCTTCAAAATTATTGATGTGATTGTCGTTACTACCGGCGGCGGACCAGGCTCGGCGACCGAGTCCTTGACCCTGTACATATTCGAGCAAGCCCTGAGCAATGGCAACTATGGCTATGCCAGCGCCATTGCCTATATTTTGTTGATTCTGGTTATCATCTTCGCTTCTATTTTTCTGGCAGTGGGCCGGCGCTGGTCCGGCTCCTGGGAACGCTGAGCAGCATGATGGCCAAGCCAAAACGCAAAAGCTGGCTGCCGCGCACCAGCCGCCGCCCGCTGTGGCAATCCGCTTTACTCTATTCCATCGTCATATTCTGGTGCTTCATCGTGCTTTTCCCCTTTTACTGGCTGGTAACGACATCGGTCAAAAGGCCCATTGATGTCAGCCGCGGACCCAACTATATCCCTTACGTCGACTTCCAGCCGATTCCCGACCATTGGCAAGAGATGTTTGGCAGCCAACGCGAGTCGACCCTGCGGCACTTCCGCAATAGTCTGGTTTCCGCACTCGGCAGCACCTTGCTGTCCGTGGTCATCGGCGCGATGGCGGGATACGGTTTGTCGCGCTTCCGCTACTTCTGGAATCGCCTAGGCTGGGATAACGACAACATCGCCTTTTGGATCATCTCGCAGCGCTTCTTGCCGCCGGCGATTTTCATCGTGCCTTTTGTGCTGCTCTACAACCAGTTCGGCTTGATCGACACCTACGCCGGCTTGATTCTCGCCTATACCATGTTCAACATCCCCTTCGCCGTCTGGATCATGCGCGATTTCTTCAACAGCTTGCCAATCGACTTGGAAGAAAGCGCGCGCGTTGACGGCGCGACGCGCTGGCAAGCCTTCTATCGTATCGTCCTGCCTTTGAGCGCGCCGGGGCTGGTGGCGGTGGCGATATTCTCTTTTATCTTCTCGTGGAACGAGTACCTCTTCGCCCTGATGCTGAGCAACTTCAAAGCCATCACCATGCCGGTGCTCATCGCCGGGCAAAACAATACCCGCGGCATCGAATGGTGGTTCATCAGCGCCTTAACGCTGACGGCAGTGGCACCAGTCATCATCATCGGCTTGCTCTTGGAGCGCTTTATCACGCGCGGGCTCACCGCCGGTGCCATCAAAGGCTAGCTACTCCAAATTGGCGTGCCGCGCGTTCATAGCGCTTTCGTCTACCTGCAGCGCCGCCTTCAGCCAGATGACCAGCAAGTCGCAGGTCAAGCCCAGGCAATGCTCGAAAAGCGATCCCATCACCAGCACCGACTCGGACCCGCTTTGTGCGCCGGCTTTGAAGTTGCTGGCCGGGATATAGACAAGCGTCGCGGCTGCGGCGGCAATCGGGGAATCCAGGTTGCCGGTAAGCACCGCGATTGAAGCCCCGATTTCTTTGGCGCTATGCACATGCCGCTGCAGCGAAGCAGTGCGCCCAGAAGACGAGCCGACCAGCAACAAGTCATCCCGCGCAATCGCCGGACTTGTAACATCATCCAGAACATGTACGCTTAAGCCCAAGTGCATCAAACGCATGGCGAAGGCTTTCATCTGCAAGCCGCTGCGGCCCTTGCCGGCGATGAAGACGCGCCGCGCGGCTAGAATAGCCTCTTGCAGTTGCTCAAGCTGCGCCGCGTCGACCTGGCGCAAGGTACGATGCAAATCGGCGAGGATGGCGGCGAATAGCTCAGGCTTTTCCATACTGGCGCATCCCTTCTTTGATTAATCGCGCCGCGCGGCCAGGGTCGGCTGCCGCGGTAATCGCGGAACCCACGACGACGATTTGCGGCTGATGCGGCATAATCTGCGGCAACTGTCGCAAGCCGATCCCGCCGGCGATTGCCAGGCTCACGGCGGGGAAAGCCAAGCGCAGTTGGGCTAGCTGCCGCCAGGGGGAGCCGCGCACAGCTTGCTGATCGTGAGCGGTGTGCAGGCAAAGCAAGTCGCAGCCCAGCTCAATCAAGCGCGCCGCGCGCTGCGGCGCATCCGCCACTTGCATCATATCTATCATGACCTGCGCGCCGTATTTTTCCGCGCTGGCAAGCGCGCCCTGTATCGTCTCGTCGCCGGCCAAGCCCAGTACCGTTACCATATCCGCCCCAGCCGCGCAGGCGATTTCGGCTTCAACCGCGCCGGCATCCATAATCTTGAGATCAGCCAGCAGGCGCAAATTTGCATACCGGGCGCGCGCCGCGCTGACCGCGCGCATGCCTTCGCGGAAGACCAAGGGCGTGCCAATCTCTACGATATCTACATAGTCATGCGCCGCTTCCAGCACCTTCAGCGCAGCGGACAGGTCGCCATCAAGCGCGAGTTGCAGATTCGTCATGCTCATCCTTAGCGAATTTGCGTCAATTTAATCTATCACCGCAACGATGCAAAGGCACAAAGTCAAATAGTAGCCTATGCGCCGAATATCGAAGACAATACAGTATAGTAAACGCGAGCGCAGTGACAAAGGATTTGGGCATGACAGCAAAAATTGTAGTGGTAGGCAGCTTTAACGCCGATTTGGTGTCTTTTATGCAGCGGATGCCGCGCCCGGGCGAGACGGTTCACGGCGATTCCTTCATGACCGGCGCTGGCGGCAAGGGCTCCAATCAAGCGGTAGCGGCGGCGCGCTTGGGTGCCGATGTTACCTTCATCGGGCGCCTGGGCAAAGATGTCTTCGCCAAGCTCGCCTACGAGATATGGGATGCCGAGGGCATCAACAGCGATTATGTCGTCCAAGACGAAGCCAGCGCGACCGGCGTCGCGCCGATCTTCGTAGACAGCGCCGGCGAAAATATGATTGTCGTGGTCTTGGGCGCGAATTCGCGCCTGCAAAAGAGCGATATCGACACCGCCCGCTCGCGCATCGCCGCGGCCGATGTTCTGCTGACACAGTTGGAAATCAATAACGATATGGTGACCTATGCCCTGCAAGTGGCGAAGGAATTAGGACTTACAACGATATTAAATCCGGCACCAGCCGCGCCCATCGCGCCGGCGACGGTCCAGTTGGCGGATTATCTGACGCCCAACGAAACCGAACTGGAGAGCCTCAGCGGCCGACCCGTGTCCGATGCTAATGCGGCTACAGCAGCCGCGCGCGCGCTCATGACAGGCGCGGAGCAGACTGTGGTGGTGACGATGGGCGCGCAGGGCGCGCAGGTCGTCACCCGCGACCAGAGCGACACCCTGCCGAGTTTTGCTGTGGAGGCGCTGGATACAACCGGCGCGGGCGACGCCTTCAACGCGGCGCTGGCGGTGGGATTGGCGGAAGGCAAATCGCTGCGCGCGGCGGCTCGCTTCGCTAACGCCGCCGCCGCCCTCTGCGTAACCAAAGCCGGTGCCGCCGCCAGCGCCCCGCGCCGCGCCGAGGTCGACGCGCTGCTCCAGAAATGACCGGCGACTATCAGATATGATAAAGGCGAAACGGCTGACCTGCTGTATCGGCGGTCTGTGTCGACGCGCCCTTACGCGCAGTATCAAGCCGTCCCTGCATTTCAACTGAATGATGTCAATGCGCTGATTGAATGCGCTGATTGAATGCGCTGATATTGAAGCGCCGGTCCTGCTCATTCACCCGCGAGCAAGCATCAGTCGAACGCGCAGTTCAAGGTGCCATAGCAGTGCGGCTGACTATTCCAGCTCGCGCCATAGGGGTGCCGCCGCCTCTGCCCGACGTAGGCGGAGTCGTCATCGTCGACAATCGTCATCCTAAACGAGGCTATAGATGCGCCGCCGTCCCCTAAAATGTTGATGGTCTCGGTCGCGTTGCCGTCTATGGCGAAATTCGCCTTGCCCCTTACCCTAAGCGTCACCGTCTGCTTAGCGCCCGCTTGATTTCGTGTGAAAATATTGGTCTCACGATTTGAAGTCCCCGCAAATTCCAGGCGCGAACTTAGGGGCAGCTGCGCCTTATATTGAACGTTCGCTGCATAATTATGGATAGTGACCGTTAGTTCCGTATAACTGGACGAGCCATCGTCCCGGAACTCGCAGTAGTTCCGGCTGTATTTGTTCGCATTGAGATAGGCAATCACTCTTTGATACCAAGCCGCAACTGTCTCTCCGCCATTTTGTGTCGGTATCTGCATTGCCTTTGCGGGGCAGTTGCCGACCTGCTGCGCCACCAACCCGCCTTCTGGCAGACTTGTAAAACCGACCACCTGAGCCGTTGTGCTTTGCGCCTGCGCGGGCAAGGCAAAGACAAGGACCAGCGCCAACAGGATTGCCAGCGCAGCGGATTGTGGAATGTATTTCGTACTCATATTCTACCTCCTAATCTTTTCGGTCCGCTAATCTTATCGCAATTTGATAAAATACATAGCCTTGCCGAATGCTAATTTAATAAATTGATAAATTGATAAATTTGAGCTAAGCTGACACTTATGCTATACTGTAATTGCATTACTTGAAATCAGCCGACTCAAAGTTCATATTCGCTTTTCTGACTAACTACATATTCCCTCGTTAGTTGAGCAGTCGGCGGGCTACCCAATCGTTTTGGCTTTGAAATCGACTGGTATTAGGCAATGCGCCAAGGCAGTTTCGTCGCCCGTATTGTTAACCATGCCTTAAGGAGGTATAGCATGAAGAAAGTAGGATTATGGCTCTTGATAGCTGGCTTGCTGGTCAGCGCATTCGGGGTCGCCAACGCGCAGGATAGCCCAATCAGCGTCGGCTCGAAGCAATTTACCGAGCAGATTGTCTTGGGGCAGATAATCGTCGCCGCGCTGGCAGACGCGGGCTTGGATGTGGTCGACCGCACCAATCTCGGCGGTACGCAAGTCAACCGCGACGCGCTGGTCAATGGCGAGATTGACATATACGCCGAATACACCGGCACGGCGCTCTACAACTATTTCAACGATGTGCCATGGTACGACATTCCGCAGGAAGCCTATAGCCATCGCGTACTGGGTTATTCGCTGGTCAGCTCGCTGGACGCAGCCATCAATGACCTGGTATGGCTCGCGCCGACGCCGGCCAACAACACATACGCTTTTGCGGTAACATCGGCTTTTGCCGAAGAGAACGGCATCTACTCGGTAATTGACATGGCTGATTACGTAAACGATGGTGGCTTTGTCTATATGGCGACGGGCGATGAATTCGCCCAGCGTCCCGATGGCATCGCCTCCTTCGAGGAGACCTACGGCTTCGACTTGACCGACGATCAATTGCTGATAATCTCGAATGCGACGCCGGCGCAAACCGAGCAAGCGCTGAACGAAGGCGCGAATGATGTAAACTTCGCGATGGCTTATGCCACCGACGGCGCTTTGATGGCATACAACTTTGTTGTGCTGGAGGACCCATACGGCGCGCAGCCGATTTATGCGCCGACGCCGGTCATCCGCGGCGAAGTCATCCGCGCCAATCCGCAGATTGCCGGCATCTTGAACCCGATTTTCCGCGCGCTGGATAACGTAACCTTGCAGACGCTGAACGCGGAAGTCGAAGTAGAGGGCTTGAACCCGGCTGAGGCGGTACGCGCTTGGCTGCAGCAAAGTGGCTTCATCGGCAATTAGCCGCCGCAGCCTTTGCACTATTATGGCTACGGGGCAAGTTTGCCTTGTTTGCCCCGTAGCCAAGCACCTAGCGCCATCTGAAATAAGCTGTGAAATAAGCTGTAATGAAGGAGAATGGCGATTCGTAAAAGCAACTTGATCGCATTGCTGGGCGGCTGCGTTGCCAGTTTTGGCTTTTTTTTCTTGCCCGTAATCGAGATAAAGCCGAATAGACTCGCCTCTGGCTTGGCGGTGAGCTTGTTAGAGATACCGGGGGATATGCGTTATCTCCTGTTGTTTTGGCTTGCGCTAGCACCAGTGCTGCTGGCATTTTTGGGTGACCGCAATCAGCGAGGTTGGGCGCTGGTGGCGGTTGGCAATCTTTTGGTGATTTTGACTTTGTATTTGCCAGCGCTGGCGGGAAGTGCTTATTTGATAGGCGCGGAAACGCTATTTGCGGAAGGCACGCGCATCAGCAATCCGCGCATTTTGACATCGGCCGCAATCGCCACCGGCTTGGCGGGCGGCTATATCACGCTTTTCGCGGGCTTGCTCGATTTGGAGCGCAGTGGCGCATCGCGGCTGGTGCGTGGCTTGCTGGGCGCGGTCGGCGCAGGCATCGTCGTCGTGATGCTGGCGGGCGGCACCCTGGATGTATATTCGATTATGGTGGAATATAACTCGCGCGGCGAGACCCTAGCGCTGCGATTTTTGGAGCATATTGTTTTTGTATTAGTCGCGCTAGCCGCTGGCTTGATAGTCGGCATCGCGCTGGGATTATGGGCGAGCCGCGACGCCAAAGCCGAAGACGCGATTCTGTATACCGTTGGCATCATTCAGACGATCCCGAGCCTGGCTTTATTTGGCATCTTGCTGGTGCCATTGGCGCGGCTGGGCGATGCCGGCTTCCTCATGCTGGGGCGCGATTGGCTACTGCTGGCGGCTATCGCGCTGGCGGCGGCGCTGCTCTTGCGGCAGGTTCAGGCGCGCTTGCCAGAGCGGGTGCGGCAGATTGCCCTCATCGCAGTCTTTATTTTGGCTTTGATTCCCCTGGCGCTCTTGGCTGTGCTCATCATCGCATTTGGTTTCGAAGTCGTGCTGACTGTGTTGACGATGAAGGAGCTGGCATTGCTGCGCAGTTTAACCGGCTTGGCGCTCTTGGCATTTCCAATTTTTATTGCGGCGGGCAAGCGCTTCGACCTGGAGCACAAGCTGCCGCAATATCAGCGCTTGCGCTTCTTGCCCCTGCTGCTGGCGGCGCTGGGCAGCTTGGCGCTCTTGGCGCAGGGCGCGGGCGAGCTGCTGGGCAATCAAGAGTTGGCGGCGCTGACCATCCGCGACTTTGGCGTTTCCGGCATTGGCACTGCGCCAGCCATCATCGCCTTAACCTTGTATTCCTTGCTGCCCTTGGTGCGCAATACCTACGCCGGGCTAAAAAATATCGACCCCGCCATCATCGATTCGGGCAAAGGCATGGGTTTCACGGCGGCGCAATCCTTCTTTCGCATTGAACTGCCGCTGGCATTCCCGGTGATTATGGCTGGGGTGCGCAATGCCGCGATTTCGCTGGTGGGCATCGCGGCGGTGGCTTCTATCATCGGCGCTGGGGCCCTGGGCGATTTCATTTTGCTAGGCGTGAACTCAACCTCGATTGATCAGATACTGCTGGGCGCGATTCCCGCAGTGCTGCTGGCGGTAATCCTGGACGCGGGCATGAAGGTCTTGGAAGGCTTGTTAACCTCGCCAGGCATCCGGCAGGCATAAGCGCGCGACAGCGCAGCGAACATGGAAAGGCAGACGGCGCGTGATTGAATTCAAAGATGTCATCAAAGAGTATCCCAACGGCTTCCGAGCCGTGGACAACTTGAATCTGACGATACCCGATGGCGAAATCTGCGTCTTGATAGGTCCCTCCGGCTGTGGCAAGACAACAGCGCTGCGCATGATTAATCGGCTGATAGACGTTACGCGTGGCGAGATCCTGATTAACGGCCAGCCAAATGACGAATTCGAGCCGGAGATACTGCGGCGGCAGATTGGCTATGCCATTCAGCAGATTGGCTTGCTGCCGCACATGACAATCCGCGACAATGTGGCCATCGTGCCGCACCTGCTGCGTTGGGACGAAGAGCGAATTCGACAGCGGGTGGACCTGCTGCTGGATATGGTGGGCATTGACCCCAGCATTCACGGCGACAAATATCCGCGTCAGCTTTCGGGCGGGCAGCAGCAGCGCGTTGGCGTGGCGCGGGCATTGGGCGCAGACCCGCCGATTATGCTGATGGATGAGCCATTTGGCGCGGTTGACCCCATCACGCGGGCGATTTTACAAGAAGAATTCTTGCAGATTCAGCAAGAGGTGGGCAAGACGATCATATTTGTAACCCACGATATTGACGAAGCGATCTATATGGGCGACCGCATCGCCTTGCTGCGCGCGGGCCGGCTGGTGCAATTTGATACACCGGACGACCTGCTGGCAATGCCAAAAGACGATTTTGTGCGCGAGTTCGTAGGCGCGGACCGCTCGCTTAAACGGCTGCATCTAATCTCGGTCAAAGACTCGATGATGAATAATGTACCCCGCTGCGAGCAAGATGCCAGCTTGGAAGAAGTCGAGGCTTGCCTGGACCGCCACCGCAGCGATAGCGCTTTTGTTGTTGCCGCTGACACGGGCAAGCTGCTGGGCTGGGTCGATAGAGCGGCTTTGGCACAGAGCGCATCGCTGACGGAAGCGATGAATCACGCGCCGGCGACCAGCTTCGCCGTGCCAGAAGACGCCACCGCGCGCGAAGCGCTGAGCGTACTGCTCTCGCATTCCTTCGCATTGACGCCGGTGATAAACGCCCAAGGCATCTTGACCGGCGGCGTCAGCATACAGCGCCTGCAAGACCTGGTCGAGGCACCGGGTATTCACCCCGCAATTCAACGCGAGCGGCAAGCATGAGCGAAGCGAAACAGAAGGACTCCGCAAGCGTCCGACGCTTTCCTTATGGCGCGCTGATGTGGCTGCTGGCAACGTTGCTGATCTTCGCCGTGGGCCAGCAGACCGTTACCCTGCAGGACCAAGAGAAATTCATCGGCGATTTTGACTTCACGGTCGAGCCAATCGCCGGCGAGAACCGCCTGATTCTCCACTTAACAAGTGGTACTTTTGAATATGGCTTGAAGCCCGAGGTCATCTTGCCAGTGCCGACGGGCAGTTTCAGCCGCGGCGACGAGAGCGCGCCAGCAGTGGCGCAAACGCTATTTGACACGTTGGACAGCATCACGACAATCACGATTGCGGCGCAGACGATAAGCGTCGTCTACGATGATGATGTCGAGGCGGATCAGATTCGCAGTCGGCTGCGGCGGCCCGTCAATAACACCGTCGCCAACGACCGCGGCACAATCACGGCGAACGTATCCACAAGCGCGGAAAAGACCCTGCTCTTCGAAACCAGCGACGATCACTTCCGCTATGCGCAGTATCAGCCGGCGCTGGTCGAAAGCATCGAAAACTACGATAGCCGCGCGGCGGCGGCGGCTGGCTCGGCGCTGGCGCGCTTCATCGTCAGCGAATCGCTGGCGGTGCAATCCTTGCGGCTGGAACCAGAGCGGCTGACGCTGGGATACGCCGAGGGCACGGCGCTCGAGCCTTTTGCGCGCAATCTGCGCGAAATCCTGAACGATTTTCATCCGCGAGCCTCGCTCGCCCCGAATTTGTGGCTGCTGACAGCCGCGCCAGAAATCATCCCGCCCTTGCTGGCAATTGCTGTGGCACCGCTGCAAACCGGCTTGCCGCTCTTCCTATTCACACTGCTGATGGTGGCGGTGGAAGCTGGGATTTACTTCATCGGGCGCGCCGGCCGGAAAAACTTGCTCATCAACCTGATTCAGATTGCGTCGGTCTTCTTGCTGTTCTGGTCCATCTTAGGGCACGAGCCGCTTTGGGACGCAATCTTGCACGCGATATTCCCGACCAGCGCGCAACTGGTACACCCACAAGGCACGGTGATTACCTTCGCGGCGCAGCATCTGGAGTTGGTGCTGACATCGTCGATTTATATCATTTCAGTTGGCTTGTTCCTCGGCGTGATGGTAACGCGCGATGATTTCCGCGAATTCCTGCCCTTGGTGAACAACATTGTCAACAGCGGTCAAACAGTGCCGACACTGGCGATTGTTGCGATTATGGCACCAATCATCGGTTTAGGTTTCATGCCGGCATTGGTGGCTTTGATCGCTTATGGCTTGCTGCCGGTCGTGCGCAATACAATCGCCGGCATCGAATCGGTCAGCGTTTCTATCGTCGATTCGGCGCGCGGCATGGGCATGACCTCGCAGCAGATATTACTGCGGGTCGAGCTGCCCATCGCCAGCCGCATCATCATGGCTGGCATCCGCACCAGCATGGTTATCAATATCGGCACGGCGACCTTGGGCGCATTTGTGGGCTCGGGCGGCTTGGGCATCCCCATCGCCAGCGGCTTGTCGATGACAGTCGACGCTTTCATCCTCTTGGGCGCAATCCCAGCCGCGCTGCTGGCGATATTGACAGACTACGTGCTGGGACGCCTGGAAGTGGTGCTGACGCCGCGCGGCTTGCTGATAGATACCTAGCGATACTTAAATGCTTGTCCACTTCTGGCATATTTTGCCAAATGCGGGGCTATTACCAGTGGGCGACTCACAGGACTCTGTTGAAAAACTCGATTTCCCCCACCCCAAACCCTTTCGCCATCTCTATGGCGAGGAGGGGGCGCGCCGCGTAGACACTGGCGGTCGGGGATGGGGGTGTTTTTCAACAGCGACTCACAGAGTCGCCCCTACCGCCGTCTTTTAGGGCGGAAAGCCGTTCAATTTACACAAGTTTTTGATTGTATTTCTTACTAAATTGGGCAAGGTGCAGGTGGATTGGAACGAAAATTGGTGAATTTGCCGCAGTAGCGGACTAGCCATTAAGCCGCAATTGCCCGCAAGTGATCCGCCAGGCGCAAAGCCAGGGCGACGATGGTGAGCGTCGGGTTGGCGTAACCGCCACTGGGGAATACCGCCGAGCCAGCGATATAGAGGTTGTCGACGCTGTGCACGCGCCCGTTACTGTCGACGATGCCGTTTTCGGGCGTCGCCGACATGCGCAGCGCGCCCATGTGATGATCGCCCGTTTCCAGCGCGCCCTCATGCGGCGGGAAGGTCCAGTCTTCCGCCCCGCCGCTGACATCGGTAATCATTTCATGGCTGACCGCCCCCCGCTGATACAGATAATCCAGCGTGATTTGCAAGGCGCGGCGGGCGCTGCGCTTGTCGCTTTCCGTCAGCCGCCAATCGACATGCGCGACCGGCTGCCCGAAGATGGGGTCGCTTTGATCGCGGTCTAGTCGAATGCGGCTGGCTTCGTTCGGGCATTGCTCCCAATTGAGATTGACCCTAGCCGAGGCTTTGTCCGCGCCGAAGTTGAGTATGACGCGGAAATTGCCGATGGCTTCTGCGCGCAAGACCGCGGGCTTGGGTGCCAAGATGCCCCAGGCGTTAAAGGTCAAATACTCGAAGACCAGTTCCGGGTTGACCAAGGGCGTCGCCATGTGTTGGTAGACGCCGCTCGGACCGCCTAGCGCATCTGGCGGTTTGAGGCGAATCTGCTGTTCGCGGAAGAAATTGCGGATTTCGGTCGCGATTGCCCGCTCAAAGCGGACTGTCGCGGCATTGGTCAGCAAGGGATGCACCATGAAACCGCGCCCAAGATGGTCGCGCTTGTTATTGCCCAAGCCGCCAGAAAGCTGCAACAAGCGCGCGTTTTCGATGCCGCCGCAAGCCAGGACATAGGCATTGGCGCGCACTTTGAAGCTCGCGCCGCGCTGCCCAGCCACGATTGTTGAGCAATTCAATTCGTGAACATGTTGGCGCTGGCTGTCGCTGGCGATATCAAGCAGGTGGGCATTAAACAAGACGGTGAGATTCTTGGCGCTTTTCAACACGTCGCGGCACTGCAGCTGGAAGTCGTGCAAGTTCTCCTCGTATTGGGCGCGCATGATTGCGCCGCTCATTTTGTCGCCGGGCAATGGCTCGAAGCAGCGCCCATATAAAACATCTTCCCAGAATGTCATATCGTCATAATTCAGCGGACCAAACTGCCCAAATTGATGGGCGTCTAGGTAATAGGGCTGCAATTCCTCATAAGGGAGGGACCAGCTGCTGGCGCGGTAGCCGGGGCGCGGCTCGAAGTCAATTGGGTCCAAGGGACGCGCCCAAAAGCCAAAATGATTGGTCGTGCCGCCGTACATATTCAGCCGCGAGCGCTGGCAAAAGTCCGGATCCACCTTGCGCAGAAAATCGCCAGTCCCGCCCTGATACAAAGATTGCCGGTCTTGGTCGGGGCGGGCTTTGTCGCCGGGGCTGCCGCTGACCAAAAGCAAGACCGACAGCGAGCTCTTGGCCAGGCGCTGCGCCATGGCGATACCGGCTGCGCCCGCGCCGACGATGCAGAGGTCAAAGCCCTGTAAGACGGTATTCGCTGGCAGTTGGTCGGCATATTGATACACAGGTTCCCCCCTAACGCGCCATAAAAGCCGCGCCGAGCAGCGCCGCGTCCTCGCCCAGGTCCGACGCCTTTACTTTAATCCGCTCCGCAACCGCCGCGAAGCAATAGCCTTTGAGCGATTCACGCGCCGGTGCCAGCAGCAGCTCGCCCGCGCCGGCGACGCTGCCGCCGATGACAAACTGCTCGATATTTATCATCATCGCCATCGACGCGATAGCGATGCCCAAGGCGCGCCCAGCCCCCCACAGCACCCGCAGCGCGGCGGCATCGCCCGCCCGGGCGCGCCGCGTTAGGTACGCGCCGCTGATAGTTTTGCCACAGGCGGCGGCGTAAAGCCGCGTCAAGGCTGGTCCGCTGGCATAAGCCTCCAGGCAGCCGCGCGAACCGCAATGGCATAGATGCCCCTTCGGGTCGACGGTCATGTGCCCGATTTCGCCGGCGCTATTGCCTTCGCCATAGATGAGGCGGCCAGCGTGAATGATAGCCGCGCCGACGCCCGTGCCCATCACGATGTAAATCATGCTGTCGCGCTCGCGCCCAGCGCCATAATGAAACTCGCCCAAAGCCGCCGTCTTGGCGTCATGGTTCAGCGTTACCGGCAAGCCCAACTTCGCCTGTAAGATGGCGCGGAAGGGCGTATTCGATATGCCGGGCAAGTTCACCAAGGTATGCAATTCCCCGCGGACATGGTCCAAGGGACCGGGCGCGCCGATGCCGACGCCGGCCAGGCGCGCGCCTGGCGGCAACTCGCGTTTGAGCGCGTCAACTTGCGCGGCGATACGCGCGCACACGCTGTCGACGCCTTCATCGGCGCGCGTATCAATACGCCGGCGGCTCAAGATTTCCGCGCGCGCGCTGACCAAACCCAGCGCGATTTTGCTGCCGCCTAAATCGACGCCGATGACCCAGGTCATGAAGCCAGCTCCGTTTGCAGCGGCGGCTTGCCGAGCAGATGATCGGCCACGCGCAGCGCTTGCGCGCAAATGGTCAAGGCGGGATTCATGGCTGTCGACGAAGGGAAAAAAGATGAATCCATCACATAGAGATTCTCGATATCATGGCTCTTGCAGAAGGGGTCCAGCACCGAGGTCGCCGGGTCTTCGCCAAAGCGCGCCGTGCCGCATTGATGCGAATTGGTCTCGATGCCCAGTGTCTCGGTGAAGACAAAACTGTAGCCGGCTTGACGCATCATGCGCGCCGCGCGCTGGATCAATTGCCGGTGGGCGACGCGATTGTTAGCTTGCCAGCTGACATGAACCTTGCCGTCGCCGCCGACGAATACGCGGTTTTCCGCGCGCGGCAAATCCTCCGACATCACCCACCAGTCGACGCTGCGCCGCGCCATCGCCCCCAGCAGCGCTTTTGGCAGGTAGGGCTTGGCGGCGGATAGCATGCCCGCTTGTAATTTGCCCAAAAGTTGTATATTGCCCATGGGATAGGGAAAATCATCGTCGCCAAAATAATAGTCGTTCACCGCCATGGTTTTTTGGAAGACTGTCGGGTTGCGCTGTAAGGGCGCGACCGCGGTCAAAGCGGTATTGTTGTGCATCATATAATTGCGCCCCAGCAAGCCCGAGCCATTGGCCAGTCCATTCGGATGTTTATCGTCAGCCGATTGCAGCAGCAAAAGCGCGGAGTTCACAGCGCCGCAAGCCAGCACAATCCTGTCGCCGCGGACCGTGACGGTTTTGCCGGCGCGCTCCACTTTGACGGCAAGGGCGCGTTTGCCGCTGCCGTCGGTCAAGACGCGCCGGGCGCGGGTATTTGTCCACAATTCGACATGCGCGTTTTCAAGCGCGGGGCGCACGCAGCATATCTCGGCATCGCCCTTGGCATGCACCTGACACGGGAAGCCATCACAAGTATTGCAGCGGATGCAGCGCCCGCCTGCGCGCAGGTCAATCGCCATCGGCAGGCAATATGGATGTAAGCCTTGGGCGCGCAGCTTGTCTATCAATCCCGCGATATAAGGCTCATGCGCAACTTCGGGGAAGGGGTAAGGGCGCGCCCGCGGCGGCTCGCTTGGGTCCTCGCCGGACCTGCCGTGTACAAAATATAGCGCCTCGGCCAGATTGTAATAGGGTTCGAGGTCTTCGTAGCGGATGGGCCAGGCTGGCGCTGTGCCGCCTTCATGTTCAAGAGCCTGGAAATCTTCGCGGCGGAAGCGTGGCAAAGCCGCGCCATAAACTTTGGTATTGCCGCCGACATAATAATGGACGCCGGGCTTGAAAGCCCGTCCCCGCGACGCGTCTATCCAGTCTTCTTTTGGCTTGTAGCGGGCTTCATCAAATACAGCCCCCACCTGCCAATTTTGCGGCTCTTGCGGCAGATAGTCGCCGCGCTCAATCAGCAGGATGCGCGCCCCGCTTGCGCGCAGAGCGTAAGCCAGCGTCCCGCCGCCCATGCCCGTGCCGATGATGATAAAATCGTAGTGGCGCTTCACAGTTAGTCTATCTCCATTGCTAGCCCATCTCCATTGCTAGCCCAGCTCCATTGCTAGCCCAGTTCCGCTAAGCGCACCCAGCGCTCGCTTGCCGCCGAGCGCTCGGCAGCTTCCATGATCTTCTGCACCTGCAGCCCGTCGTTGAAGGACGGCGACGGCGGCCGGTCTGTCCAGATGGACTGGATGAACTGATACTGGCATTCGGCATGGGCGCGCATGAAATCCGGGCTCATGGTCCAGTCCGGCGCGCGCTGCCCGGCATAGCGGCTGCCGGCTTCGATTTGGCGAAAGCCGCGCGTCGCCGCGTCGCGGGCATCATAGACATAGAGCCAAGCCGGCTGCGCCAAGTCAAAGCGCAGCGCGCCGAATTCGCCAAAGATTTCCCAGCACAAATCGTTTGTAGCGCCAGTTCCCATGCGCGATATTTCAACCGTACCCAGCGCGCCGCTGGGCAGGCGCGCTTGCAGCAGCGCGATATCATCCACATCGACCGCGCCTTTTTCCGCTGCGCCCGCTGCTTTTTCCACCGCGCCCGGCGCGACAGGGCGTTCTTTTATCAAGGTATCCAGCGTGCCAAAGACCGCGTAGAAATCGCCCAGCAGAAAATAGAGCAAATCCAAAATATGCGAGCCGAGGTCAAATAAGGCACCGCCACCGGTTATTTCCCGCTGCAAGCGCCAGGAAAGCGCTTTGTCGCGGCTGATGTAACTTGAGCGGTGATAGCGCCCGCGGAAAGAGAAGATCTCGCCCAGGAAGCCTTCCGCGATGAGCTGCTTGGCGCGCGCGATGGCGGGGAAAAAGCGAAAATTAAATGTCAACTGACCTTTGACGGCGGCGGCTTCTACCGCCCGCGCCATGGCTTTTGCTTGAGCCGCGTTCATCGCCAGCGGTTTCTCGCAATAGATATGCCGCCCCGCCGCCGCCGCCGCCAGCACGATATCGTGATGAGAATTGTTGGGCGTACAGATGTCCACCGCGTCTATGTCATCCCGCGCCAGCAAGTCGCGGTAGTCGGCTGTGTAGAAGTCGCAGCCGATTTCGGCGGCGGCTTGCCGGGCGGTTTCCAGGCGCGTGGTGGCGACCCCGCCAATCTTGATGCTGTTCGCGTTCAAGCCGTAATGAAAGGGAATAGCGCGATAAGCGGCGGCATGTACGCGCCCAATGCCGCCATAGCCAATCAGCCCGATAGTGATTTCTGACATGCGCTTGCCCCCATTTTCATTGTCAATTAGCTGTCAAATCAGCTGTCACATCTGCACTTATATCCGCTGACAAGTCCGCTAGACTTATCGCTTGCCGCCGCGCCTACAATGCCGTCAGCTCCAAAAAAATGCTTTGCGCTATTTGCGCGGCGCATTTGATTTCAGTCCGTTCTCATCTCAGTTCCTTCTCATTTCAGTCCGCTCTCATCGCGGTATTGGTCGCTCGCCATGCGCATCACAGCGCGCAGCTTTTCTACGGCGGCGGCAATTTGCCCGGTCCCCGGCGGCAATTTGCCCATGGGACCCTTCAGCAGCGGCGACGAGAATTCGCCGACGGTCATGCCAGCTGCGATGAACTGCGCTACGTTGCCCGCGTTCAGCCCGCCATCTTCCATCAATTCGATGCGGTCTTCCATGCCGGCTTCGGCTATCATGCCATGCAGTTTGCGCAAGGTATCCACTACGCTGGCATCAATCGTATGCGGGCTTTTATCGCCGGTGGTTTTTTTCCAAAATGGCGCGCGGCTCTCGTATTCGATGATGTCGACATAGGGATGGATAAATTGCTCAAAAGCATAAGCGGGCACGCCCTGCCAAGCCCAGACACCAACTTTTAGCCCCAGTTTCTCTTTGATGTAAGTAATGTTCTGGAAGATCATTTCGTTGGTCGTTTCCAGGGGCAGGCTAATCAAGCTCACGCCCAGCTCCGCCAGTTGATCAAAAACGCTGAAGCCCGGCCGCAGCATTTGCAGCTGCGCTTCGACTTCCAGCGATGTGCTGCCGCAGACAGCTTCGATAATGTCGTAGCCGCCGCGCGGCATAGCGAAATCCATATATTTGCCATCGCGCACTTCGATGTGCAGCCAGTCGACGCCAGCCGCTTCCAGTTCTTGCACTTGCGCGCCCAACACGGCGTAATCAGCCCAAAACAAGCCGGCGGCAATCTTGCACTGCTGGGTCACATTCCCGATTGGCATCAGATTCCTTCCTCGTTCATTTCCTGCGACCTTGTCCTGCAATCTTGTCCTGCGACATTTTATGCAACCTTATCGCGCAAATTGAAGATCTGCGCCGCGGCATCTTCATCGGTACAAAGCACATTCAGTACGCCCGAGTTCAATGCCCCGAGCATGGCCGCCGCTTTCTTGAGGCCAACCGCGACAGCGATCGTTTCTGGCACAGCGCGCAGTTCGCCCAGTGTTACGCCGATAATACGCCGATTCAATTCGCAGGGATATAGGCAGCCCTTGCTGTCGAATATCTGCCATGCCATGTCGCCGATAGCGCCATTTTGACGGAAGGCGCGCAGCCGCTTGGCATCCGCCACACCCGCTCTCACGAAACCGGACCTGGCTGGGTCGAGGTCGCCGATGCCAAGCAAGGCGATATCGGCTTGGCGCGCTTGCTCAAGCGTCCGCCCCACCACGGCTTGTTCGCGGATTAGCGCCGCGGCGGCTGGGTTATCCGCCAGCAGCGGTGCCGGCAGATAAAGCGCTTCGCCGCCTAATTTTTGCGCCAGTTGCCGCGTCAAAGCCGAGCTGTCATATTCTTTGAGCGCCTGCGGCAAAGAGCCAGTGGCTTGCGTCACGGTTACCTTCGCTTGAAAATCGCCGCGGATGGCGTTGATGACCTCGTAGGTGGTGCTGCCAAAGCAGATTGACATGGTGGACTGGTCTGCCAATACCTCTTCCAGGTAGCGCGCGGCCAGCTGCGCCATTTGCCGCCGCAGCAGCGCCTCGTCGGTCGCGCCCGTCCGCAGTACCAAAGCCCGCCGCAAGCCGAAGGCGGCAACAAGCTGCGCTTCCAGTTCGCTGGCGCGCTTGATGGGCCAGTCAATCAGGATGCGCGCGATTTGCCGTTCCCGCGCTTCTTTGAGCAAGCGGTATATTTTGACGCGTGACATATCAAGCGCAGCGGCGATGTCGTTCTGCGTCATATCCTGCTGGTAATACATTGCCGCGACTTTTGCCAGCAATTCATGGCGTGGCGTGTCCAGCATGGTCAAATTCCCGCTCGATTACGTGTCATGATTTCCGCCGCGCCTTGCCGCGTCCGTGGCTGATAACCCGGCAGCGGCAAAAGCCGCTCGTGAATGATATCAATCATCCAGTCGACGCCGGGGAAAAAGCTCTCGTCAAGCTCGGCTGGTGGCGTTATCCAATTGCGCGCCCCCAAAACCGCGACCGGCGCATCAAGATAGTCAAATGCCAACTGGCTGATATTGGATGCCATCGTATGCAGAAAAGAGCCGCGTTCGCTGGCATCGGAAGCCAGCAATAGCTTGCCGGTCTTGCGCGCGGATTCGACGATAGGCGCGTAGTTGAGCGGATTGAGAAAACGGGCGTCGATGACTTCGACGCTCAGGCTGTGCTCAGCTTGCAGCCGCTCCGCCGCCGCCAGCGCGCGATAGAGCGTCGCGCCAATCGTTACGATTGTGATGTCGCTGCCATGGCGGTGCCTGTGAGGCTCGCCCTCGGCAATCTCGTAATATTCAACCGGCACGCCCGTTGCGAAGAGCGTTTCCGGCTGGCTGTAAAGGCGCTGGCTCTCGAAGAATACAACGGGATCGCTGCCGCGCAGCGCCAAGTTGAGCATGCCCTTGGCGTCATAAGCGGTGGCAGGGAAGTAGACCTTCAGCCCCGGGATATGCGCGACCAGCGAGCTCCAGTCTTGCGAGTGCTGGGCGCCGTATTTCATGCCGACAGAAACGCGCAGCACCAGCGGCATGCGCAGCGCCTTGGCGGACATGGCTTGCCACTTCGCCATCTGATTGAAGATTTCGTCGCCGGCGCGTCCCATAAAATCGCAATACATGAGTTCGGGCACAGCGCGCCCACCCGCCAGCGCATAACCCACAGCCACGCCGACGATAGCCGCTTCCGAGATAGGCGTGTTGAAGAGGCGATGGTAGGGAATCGCTTCGGTCAAGCCGCGGTAAGCGCCAAATGCGCCGCCCCAATCGCGGTTTTCTTCGCCAAAGGCAATCATGGTTGGGTCTTGATAAAAGCGCTGCAGCATGGCTTCAAAGATCGCCTCGGCATAGGTCAAGGTCTTGAGCTTGGGGCTAGGCTTGCCCCCCGCGTCCAAGCCAAATCGATGCTTGCCCGCCGTAACTTTGAAGCGGCTTTCCGCCATCGGCTGGCTTACTTCGGGCGCGCGCTCATCCAGCGCATCGGCGCGCTCGTTGGAGAACATCAGCGCGCCAATCTCGTCCCGGGTGACAGGCATACGCGGCGAGCGGTCCAAATCAATGGCGGCGGCGGCGATGCGCGTGATTCTTGCTTCGATACGCGCGGCGATATCTTCCAGCCGATGACTGTCGGCGTGGCTGTTGGCGCAAAGGTAGCGCGCGAAACCCGTGATGGCATCCTGCGCCCGCCACAGCTCAATCTCGTCTCTGCCGCGATAGGACGAGGCGTCGCTGGGCGAATGCCCGCTGTAACGATAGGTGATGACATCGAGCATGGCAGGACCCTGCCCCGCCAGCAAGCGTTCTTTTTTGCGTCGGGTGGCATCGGCGACCGCCAGCGGATTGTAGCCATCAACCCGTTCGCTGTGCATGGCAGCGGCATTCACAGCCAAGCCCACCCGCGCCAGCAAGCCAAAACCCAGGGTCTCGCCCTGGGGCTGCCCGCCCATGCCATAGAAGTTGTTCATGAAGTTGAATAAGATAGGCGGCGCGCCGCCCAAATCGGCGTCCCAAAGCGTATGATACTGGTCCATTGCCGCGAAGTTCATCGCCTCCCAGACGGGACCGCTGGCGACCGACGAGTCGCCGATATTGGCAATCACGATGCCGGCTTTGCGATTCACGCGCTTGAATAGCGCCATGCCCAGGGCGATATCCGCCGAGCCGCCGACGATGGCGTTGTTTGGCATGATGCCAAAGGGCGGGAAGAAGGTATGCATCGAGCCGCCCATGCCGCGATTGAAGCCGGTAGAGCGGGCGAAGATTTCGGCATAGGTGCCATAAATCAGATAAGCCTGCGCCAGCGATTCGACATCAGCGAAGTCCTCAATGCCTTCCACGACGCGCAGCGCCGCGCCGCCCATGTAATTCTCCATGATGTCCAGCAAGCAGTCGTCATCCAAGGCGCGGATTGCCGATAGCCCTTTGGCGAGAATCTCGCCATGGCTGCGATGCGAGCCTAGGATGAAGTCCTGCGGTTCGAGATGTAGACATTGCCCCACTGCCGCCGCTTCCTGCCCGATTGAGAGATGCGCCGGACCGCGGTGCTCGTATACAAGCCCGCGGTAAGCGCCTGCTTTCTTGAAGCCATCTAAAACCGTTTCGAACTCGCGGATTAGGCGCATGTCATGGTAGATATTGATCAGTTGCGCGCTGGTGTAGCGTTCGGCTTCCGCCTGCGCATCGGGGCAGTAGGCATTGACGGGGATTGCTGGCGCGCGCAGCAACGAGCGCTGGCGGGCTTCATGCGGGTCAATTGTCAGCGATTTTGGCATTTCGACTCCAAGCGAGCTTCAATCGGGCTTCAAGCAGGATGAAGGTGCATGCCAGCTTATAGGGCGAGCAGCAAATCGACATTGGCGATGTTCTGCCGCAATTGCGCCAGGAAGCGGGCGGCTGGCGCGCCGTCAACAGCTTGATGATTGACAGTCAGCGACAAAGCGATATGCGGCAGGAATTCAACCGCGTCGCCGCGCTCGACTGGCTTGAGGCTGATGCAGCCGATGCCGAGAATGCCGACCTGGGGCGGATTGAGGATAGGCGTGAAATTTTCGATGCCGAGGCTGCCCAGGTTGCTCACGGTGAAGCTGCCGCCAGTCAATTCATCCGGACGGACGTCCCCGCTATGGCAAGCCGCAGCCAGTCGCTTTGCCTCGGCGGACAGCGCCCGCAGGCTCAGCGCCTCGGCATGATGAATCACCGCGACCAAGAGCCCGCGCGGCGTATCCACCGCCATGCCCAGGTGAACGCGCGCCAGTTGCAATATCCTGTCCTGCTCGTACAGCGCGTTCAATCCCGGGAAGCTCGGCAAAGTGCGCGCCACAAGGTACAAAAGCAAATCATTGATGCTGATGCCGCGTAAGCCCAGTGCTTCATCGCTGGATTTGAGCCGAGCGCGGAAGGCGCGCAAGGCGCTGGCGTCGGCTGATGCGTTAAGCGTCAGCTGGGCGGTTGTTTGCAGCGATTCGAGCATGCGCTTGGCGATGGTGCGGCGCAGGCGCGTCAGCGGTATCGCCTTCGACTCGGCTGCAGCGTCGGGCGAAACGTCGGGCATTAAGCTGGGCGAAGATGGTGCCAAATCGGACTTGGTGATGCGTTTGTCATTCGCCCCTTCATGCGCAATCTGGAAGTCGCCGCTGGCCAGCATGGCTTTGGCAAGCGGCGACACTTTCACCTGCTGCGCCATCGCGGCTCGGATATCACGCTCAATGATGCGCCCTGCTGGACCCGTGCCTTGGATTTTGCTGAAGTCGATCGCCTTGCGCCGCGCCAGATTATGCGCGCGCGGCGAGATGAAGACCCGGTCGGACGGCTTTTCGGCGCTTGGCTGACCGGGCTGATTTTGCTGACTTGACAGACTTGACTGATGAAACATAGCGGTTTCCGCAGCGGCGGGCAGCGGCGTATCAGGAAGGTCAAATGATTCGCCCGCTTGACCGACGACGGCGATGGTTTGCATGACTGGCGCTTCATCGCCCGCTTCATAAAAGCGCGCCAGCAATATGCCGGTAGCGCTGCTTTCAACTTCAAGCGTCGCTTTGTCGGTTTCGATTTCGCAGAGTGGTTTGCCCGCGCTGACCGCGTCGCCAACAGCGACGTGCCAATTTAATATGATCGCGCTTTCGACTGTGTTGCCCAGCTTGGGCATGACGATGGACTGCGGCATGAAAGCCTCTCCAGCCAGAATGTGCAATTGCACGGACTAAGTTCAATTACACAGTAGCCTAGCGAATCGCTTGGCGGATGTCAAGGCAGGGGCGGCGATTGCCCGGCTACTATCGCCAGGGCAATCGCTTAAAATATTATTCACCACGTAGACACCGAGAGTTGTGTAGGGCGCGTAGGGCGCGTGGACACAGCCCTTCGACACAGCCCTGCGACAATGACCGCCAACACCGAGATTTATCCGTAAATATGCCAAAAAAGGACGTAATGTAGGGGCGATTTTGCAGCCAATTTCATGGGCGAGCCACGGGACTCCGTTGAAAAACACCCCCATCCCGTAGGTCTATGTCTACGTGACCCCGGCCCCTCCTCGCCATCTCTATGGCGAGCATCCCCAAAATGAGGGAAGGGGAGCTTTCTGAACCGTAATGAGCTGTTAAAGCCCCTCCCCCTTTATGGGAAAGTTCGCCATAGAGATGGCGAACGGGTTTGGGGTGGGGGAAATCGAGTATTTCAACAGAGTCCCAAGGCTCGCCACTACAATTTGTTAGTTTGATGTCAAATTCGTCATTTATGGATTTTGATGCAACTGCCCGGCTACTACCACGCCTTTGATTGAAAAAAAGACCTAAAGTATACTAAGCCGTGAAGAAGACGAGAAGCAGAGCATGACATATCGCTTGCAGCATGTCAGCGTACCGCGCGCGCCAGACCGCCTCGCGCAAACGCGCGCCTTTTATGGCGCGCTGCTGGGGCTGGAAGAGCTGCCGGCACCAGCCACCATCACGACCTTGGATGTGATTTGGTTCAAGCTCAACGAGAGCGACGAACTGCATATTTTTGCAGAAAGGCCGATGGGCGACCGCTCAGTCCGCCATTTTTGCCTGGTCCTGGACGAGGAGCTTGACGCGCTCGAAGCGATGCGCCGCAAGCTGCGGGATGCCGGCTACGCGCCATGGGATGAAGAGCCTATCCCGGGCCGACCGCGCTTTTTCTGCCGCGACCCCAGCGACAATATCATCGAGTTCACAATCATCGTCGGCAGCTACCGCGATTATCAAGATTCGTAGCCATCTCCATAGCGCAGTGGACCGCGCCAGGCAGCGGTATTCGCCGCCCGCCAAGCGTCCATGTCGACTTCAGTTTCTTCGTCGACGCGCAAAGCGCCATCCACGACGGCGGGGCGCTGCTCGCGCTGCAGATAGGCTATCAGCAGCGCCTTCAAGTGCTCGCGGCGCGGCGCGTATGCCGCTGCGCGCGATAGATTGCGCCTGTCCATGGCATCCGCTTCTATATGGAAGAAATGCTCGACGCCGCTGGCAAAGTAATAGACATATTTGAATAGGCCATCCGTCGCAAAAACAGCGGCGCTGGTCTCGCCAAATATCACGCGCTCGGACGGCTGCGCCAGCAGGGAGAGGCCGTCCATATCACTTGCGGGTCGCAAACCAGCCAGCTCCAGCAATGTTGGCGCGATGTCCGCGGTCAGCGTCGGTGCTTGACTGCGGCGGTTGACGATGCCGTGACTTTTGGGCAAACGCAAAATAATCGGCACATTGGCGGACGATTCCAGGAAGCTGTTCTTGGCGAACAAACGGTGATCGCCCAGATGCTCGCCGTGGTCGGATGTAAGAACAATCACGGTATTGTCGTAGAGATTTTTTCGCTTTAGCTCGCCAAGCAAGCGCCCCAACTGATAATCGATATGCGTAATTTGCCCATAATAGTGCCGGCGCAGCCGCCGCAGCGCCTGCGGCGGAATGCGGTCGGCTTTTTGCATGATGCGCTGGCGGGTGAATGCGATGGGCTCGTCGGCGCTATCCACCCAGTCGCCGAGGACCGGCTCTGGAATATCAAAATCGTCATAGAGCCGATCAAATGGCGCTGGCGGATCGAAGGGGCTATGCGGCGCTTCGAAGACCATCCACAAGAAAAAGGGGCAATCGGGATCGCGGCGTCCCAGGAACTTGATGCCTTCGTCGACTATCCAGTGGCTGTGCGTCAGATGCTCTGGCACGGCGCTTGGGGCTGGGTAGACCTCGTTGCCGCCCAAGCCATGCCCGCGATAGAACCCGCCCCAGCCTTGTTCTTCCAAGAAGTTGACATAATCGTTGGGATGCAGGCTGATGTCTTCGAAGCCGAAGCGCGCGCGCTCGGGGTAGAAGTGCATCTTGCCAATCGCCTTGGTCTGATAGCCGGCTTCGCGCGTCAAGCGGCGTGGCAAGCTGTGCTGCAGCGCGATGGGCGTCCGCGGTCCACGCATGAAATTATGCGGTAAGCCATGCTGGCTGCCGGTGAAGCCGGTGAGCATGGTGGCGCGCTGGGGCATGCAAACCGGGCAATCGGCATAGGCGCGGCGATACCAGATGCCCTCATAAGCGAGTTGATCGAAATGCGGCGTCATCAGCGGGTGGGCGCTGTCGGCGATGCCGAGGCAGTCGCCGCGCCATTGATCGAGCACGATGTATAGGATGTTGGGCTTGTCAGCCGCTTGGGTACTCACAGCGCGATTCATCCTTAATGCGAATGCTTAGGGCTTCGACAGCGGGCTGAGCTTGGTCCTGCCCTAACCCTTGAGGCTGCCCTGGGCGGTAACTCCGCTGATCAGGTGCTTCTGCCCGAAGTAGAAGACGACGAGCATCGGGATGATCATCAGCACAGAGAAGACCATGATTAGATTGAGGCTGTTGTCATCGCCTTCGAAGCCCTGCAAGGCGTTCAAGCCCAGCGCCAAGGTCCAGAGTTCTTTGTTCGAGCCCAGGTAAATCAGCGGGTTCAAAAAGTCGTTCCAAGCGAATGAAAAGGCGAAGATTGATACAGCCGCCAGCACGGGCCGCGACATGGGCATGAAGATGCGCCACCATACGCCAAACTCGGAACAGCCGTCAATGCGGGCGGAGTCGTAAATATCTTCCGGAATGCCGCGGAAAAACTGCCGATACAAGAAAATATAGAAGGCGTTATGCCCGAGCAGGCGCGGCAAAATCAGCGGACCAAAGGTGCGTGTCCAGCCGATTTCGTCGAAAAACAAATATAAGGGGATTAATCGCACCACATAAGGCAGCATCATCGTCGCCAGCAAGATGCCAAAAAATATCTTGCGCCCGGGGAAGGGGATGCGCGCGAAGGCATAACCAGCCAAGGTGCAAGGCACCCAGGCACCAAACAACGAAGCCACCACGATAACCATGGTGTTGCGCGTATATTGGAGAATCGGGCGCGCTTCGAAGAGATAGGGATAGTTTTCCCAAGCGACCGGGTCTGGTATCAGCTCCAGCCGGCGAATGGTGATTTTGTCACGGGTTTTCAGCGAAGTCGAAACTGTCCACAGCAGCGGCACCATCATCACAATTGCGCCCGCGGTCAGAATCACATAAATCATGATGTAGCGAACCATCTTGGTTCTGGGATCTTCAATCATGCTCGCATGCTCGCAGCCTAGTTCGCATCGTCTTGCGCGTCGCCATAAAATACCCAGCGGTTCGAGGTATAGACCAGCAAAATCGTCAGCGCAAAAATAATCAAGAATAAGATCACCGACAGCGCGGCGGAGTAACCGAACTCAAAGTCGCGGAAGGCTTTGTTATAGACATGCAGCATATAGACAAGCCCCGACTGTAAAGGTCCCCCGTTCGTCCCAATCAGGATGAAAACCTGCTCGAATACCTGGAACCCGCCGATTAAGCCCAGCAGCAAATTGAAGAAGATGGTCGGCGTCATCAAGGGCACGGTGATATACAGCAGGCGATGCCAGCCCGTGCCGCCATCAATTGCCGCCGCTTCATAGAGATCATCTGGGATGCTCTGCAAGCCAGCCAAGAAGATAATCATCTGCGAGCCGAAGCCCCACAAGCTGAGCAGAATCAGCGACGGCTTTATCGCATCCGGCGACGACAGCCAGCGCACCGGCATAGCGCCAATCAGCACCAGGAACTGATTGAGAAAGCCATAACGAGTATTGAGGAAACCGGCGAAAATGACGGTCGCCGCAACCAGCGGCACAACCGACGGTACATAGAAAAGCGTACGATACAGTTCCATGCCACGCACGCGCAGGTTCAGCAGCAGAGCGACCAAGAAGGCGAATATCAGGCGCAGCGGCACACTGAAACCCAGATAATAGACCGTGTTGTACATGCTCTTGCCAAACAACTTGTCCTCGGTGAAAATTTCGACGTAATTTTCCAAGCCGATCCAAGGCGGCAAGCCCACCGTGCCAATCTGATAATCGGTGAAGCTCAGGTACAAATTGTAGAGGAAAGGCAGGGCGTCAAAGATGATGAAGCCGGCGAACCAGGGGAAGATGAAGGCAAAGCCAATCAAGGCGCGGTTGCGGAACCACCATTCCTGGAAGCGCGTCTTCCAAATGGATTCATTGTCTTTTCGCGCGTCGAGTGAAGCTTGCACAGCCCAAGTTCCGATTATTTGTCGAGGACAAGCGGGCGGTCCATCATCGCATTGAATCGGACCGCCCTCAATTCTCTCAACCCCTAGGGTTGCATTGCCTTTGCCGCCTTACATATTGTCGGCGTCGAACTCCGCCCAGAACTCGTCCAAGAGCGCTTGCATCTCGGCATGGGCCTCATTCAGCGCATCTTCGGCCGATTGCACCCCGAAGAAAGCCTCTTCGATTCTGTTGTTCAAGATTTCCGATAGCTGTCCCTGGACTGGGGTAATCTGCACTGGCGTATCAACAGCCAAAGCCTCCCGAACCTTGTCCCAATAGGGATTGATTTCATAGTAGGCTGGGTTCTCGTTGCAGGACTTGACCGGCGAGGGACGGCTCTGCGCGAAGAGGAAGGCGCATCCGCCGAGTTCATGCACGCCGATAAACTCGGCGAACTTATAAGCGGCAGCCTGCATCTCGGGCGGATGCGCGGCTGGAATGGTATATGCCCAGCCACCAACGAAGTTGTAGCCCGTCACGCCTTTATGCGTCGCCTCTGGATTGTCGCCATTATAGGGTCGCATCATCACGCCCCAGCGGCTGGTATCCGCGTAGGTCTCTGGCTCGACGTTATTCAAATGGCCGAAGGCAGCCGAGTTGACATGCAGGAAAGCGAGCTGATCTTCGAAGAAGGGGTGATCGCCCTGGGAGAAATTCGTATCCTGGAAGAAATCGGTGTCGTTTTCCACGCCGCCATTGTAGTTGTTGGTGAAGTCGATCATCCACTGCAGGGTTTCTAAGCCTTCGGGACTGTTGAAGAGCAATGTGCGTCCGTCATCGCTGGCATAGGTGCCATTATTGGTGAAGAGCCAGAATATGAAGGCATCGCCATTGTGCCCCATTGAGGCTGCCGCTACATCGATGCCCATCGCATCGGCAACGGTGATGGCTGCGGCAACTTCTTCCAACTCCTGCCAGGTTGCCGGCGGGTCTTCCGGATCAAAGCCAGCATCGCGCAGCATGTCCTTGTTATAGAAGAACATGGGGGAAATCAGACCAGCCGTTGGCATCGGCAGACCATACAGCTCGCCGTTCCAATATTGCAATCCAATTTCGCCATCGTAGAAGACGCTGATATCGGTGCCCTCGGCTTCGACATGGGCATCAATCGGGATAATCAAACCCGACAATGCGAACTGATAGGTCTCGGGGCGGGTGGACATGATGATGCCTGGCGGGTTGCTGCTGGCGGCGGCGGTGGCGAGCAGTTCGGCGCGGTTATCCCAGGGTTGGACCTGGTTCATAACGCGGATGCAGGGGTTCTCCGCTTCGAAGTGGCCAATGAGCGTATCCATCAGCGCTTCGCGGTGAGCGCCCCACCAATTCATAAACTCGAGCTCGATGACGTCGCCTTCGCAGTCGGCGGCAGCCACCGGCACGAGACCCAGCGCAAGCAAAATGCCCAGCGCAAGCGCTAACCTAAGAAAGAGCGAATACTTCATGGTTTTCTCCTTATTTATGTCGCTTAAGCCAATTCAATACACAAATGCTTTGCAACCATTGCGCCAAAGTTGCGCCGCGATTGTCCATTTTTTGCAGTACGGGAGCTAGCGGATATACTCTGGCAAGCCGCTGCAAATGATGCAAAGCTAAGAATAAATGTAACGTGAATTTCACAGTTTGTCAAAAAATGGCGATTTTGGGAGTATAATCCCTCTAGAACAAGTTAGCGATGAAGCAATCTGCGCCCAACATCATGTCCAGTTTGCCCGACTCGCAGCCGCTCGGCGGCAGCGGCAGCCAAAAGGAACCAGGAATGCCGCGTATAGACAAAATAACAAGCCGCCTCGGCGCAGGTTTATGAAATAATAGCAATAATCAAGTTGACTTTGTGTTCTTTGTATTCTTTGTATTCTTTGTGTTTTTGTGGTTTATTTTGCTGTCGAAGGCTTGGGAAACGGAAACTGTGAACGGAGACTGTGATGGATAACCCGGGCATATTAAACATCTTGAAATATGCGAACGCGGTCAGGCTAAAATGGTACAGTCCGGATAATAAACAGCGCACCTGGATTCGAGCCGACCTCAAGCGCATGGACGATATTAATGGCTCAAATACCATTGATATTGCTGACATCAGCCGCGGCAGCGAAGCCTTAGAAGTATTGGTGGATATTTTGCGTTCTGCCGATACCGACTGGATGAAGTACGATTCGCCCGGCGAAGAAGAATGGTACGTGCTGCCGTCGATTCTAAAGTGAATCGCGCCGCGCGCCTTGATAATCGCGCAAAATATTGTGCAATATGTTATAAAAAATGTTGAAAAAGGAGCGTTAAACTGAATGAATGCGCTGCAAGCCGATCCACGTTTGAGCCGCTTTGACCCACTTGAGCGGGTTTTCTTCTACGACGATTTCGACGAGGGCATCCGCGGCTGGTCGGAATTAATCGGCAATTACGAGCATTCGCTGGATTCCATGCTGCCGGAATACAGCGACATGCGCCCGCCCATGCTCAGCAACCTGACCATGTGGGATACCGGCACAGCCGGCTCGATGGAAGGCAGCTATGCGCTGAAGCTGGCGACGCGGGCGCGGGCGGGCGCGCTGGCGACGAGCATCAAACGGCAGACCTTCCGCGCGCGCGGGCAGATTCAGCTTGAGTGCTATTTCACCTTCAAGCCAGAAGCCAGCGAGCTGCGCTTGTCGCTCGATGATGTGCGCGCCTTCGGCGTCCTCTTCGATTTGCAAGACGGCATAAACCCCGAATACCGCTGGATGCCGCATCTGCGCTACCTCAACGCGCTTGACGGCGAGCTGGTCAATCGCTGGCAGGTCAAAGGGCAGACGCGCCCATTCCACACTATCGGCGATTCGGGCGAGACTGTGTCGCATTTTCACCTAGGACCGGAAAACTGGGACTTCGTTGATTGCCCGCCGCAAACCCTCTGCTACAACGAGATTGCGACCAAGATGAATTGGCATTACTTGAAGATCAACGTAGACCTGGCGCAGCGGCGTTTTCTCGGCTTTCAATGCAACGACATGATTTACAGCGGGGATGCGCTCGCGCATATTTCCATCCCAGCCATGCCCAACTTGAACTGCATGTTAAATACGGCATTTTGGGTCGAAAGCAATCGCAACAAGCGCGCCTTCTTATACGTCGATTCGGCGCTGCTTTCCGGGCGGTTCTAGCCAGCGCGGAGGCCAGAGCGGAAGTGAGAGGATGTAAAGTGAGAGGATGAAATAGAAACGATGGCTGTCAGACGCAGTTACACCGCGATTGTCGAGCGCAATGCGCATTGGCAAGGCGCATTCGCCACAGAGCCTTACGAAGCCGCCTGGGCTAGCGAAGCGATTTTTTTCGTTCGCGCGCTGGCAGCGCCGCCGGACGGGACTGTTTGCGCGGCTGTGCAAATCTCCGCGGACGGCATGCACTGGGCGGACGAAGGCACGACAATCGAGCTGCCGCGACAAAAGGACGCGGTAAGTTTCTGCAAGGTTGCGCGCTTCGGCGGCTGGCTGCGGCTGCGCGGCCAGATTCACGAAGCCGAGGGCATACGGGTGCTGGTCGCCTTGGCGCTGAAAGAATAAGACGCTGGAAGAAAAGAATAGAAGAAAAGAATAGAAGAAAAAAGCGAAAGCGCATCCCCGCCTTGGGCAATCGCTGCAAATTATTCATTCACCCCAGCCGCACAGCGGCAGCCTTGAAAAATAGAATTGAGTTAATTGCCCTATCTTCGCCCCAGGTTTTGCCCACATGCAAAAAAGGACTGCTTTATGACATCCCCCACAAGTTTTGATTTCGACGCCGTCATCGTCGGCGGGACGCCCGCCGGCATCATGGCAGGCATCGCCGTCGCCCGCGGCGGACGGCGCGCCGTCATCCTCGAGCGCAGCGCCCATGTCGGCGGCTTGCCCGCCAACGGACTGGGCGCGACCGATATCCATACCAAAGGCGCGACCGGCGGGCTCTTCCTGGAATTCGTCGCCCGCGTCAAGCAGCATTACGTCGATGGCTATGGCGCGGATTCGCAGCAGGTCCGCGACTGCGCCGAGGGCTATCGCTTCGAGCCGCATGTCGCCGAACGGATCTTGCTGGGCATGATGGCGGAACAGGGACCCAAGCTGGAAACGCGCGTGCTGCGGCAATTCGACCACGAGCCGCGCAATGTCATCAAAGACGGCGCGGTTTTGCGCCAAATCAAGGTCCTCAACCGCGCGACCGGAGCCGAAGAAATCTACAGCGCATCCGTCTTCGTCGACGCCACTTATGAGGGCGACCTGGCCGCGGCCGCAGGCGCGCCTTACATGTTGGGGCGCGAAGGCGCGCATGAATATGGCGAACCTTGCGCCGGCAAATTTTACCAGCGCTGGAGGGCAGCGCCGGATGAACGCTATTCCACTGGTCAAGGCGATAACGCCGTGCAGTCCTATAACTATCGCTTGCCACTGACGACCGTCGAATCGAACATGACGCGCATTCAAAAGCCGCCGACGTACAAGCGCGAAGAATACCTCTCGCTGATTGAGGACCTGCGGCTGAATCGCTTTGCCGGTCCGCCGACGCCGCTGGAATTCGACGGTATCGGCCTCATCACGAATATGGTGAGGCTGCCCAATGGCAAAGTCGACGGCAACAATCAGCACGCCGCTTTCATTTCCACAGACTTGCCGGAAGAGAACTGGCCCTACCCGACCGCCAGCTGGGATTGGCGCGACAAATTTGCCAAACGGCTGCGCGACTATATCCTCGGCTTGTTCTATTTCGCGCAGAATGACCCAGAACTGCCAGCCGATTTCCGCGCGCGCTGCCGGCGCTGGGGGCTGGCGCGCGACGAATTCCACGACAATGGCAACTTCCCGCGCCAGATTTACGTGCGCGAGGGGCGGCGCATCCGCGGCGAGTACCTCTTCACCGCCCACGACGCCCTATCCAAGCGGGGTTCGCGCGCGCATAGCGCCAGCATCACCGCCAGCCACTACAGCTTGGATTCGCACGCCTGCTTGAAGCGCGAAACCGACCGCCCGCATCTGGATGGCTTCTTCGCTTATCCCACGGCTCCCTACAGTGTGCCTTATGGCGTGATTGTGCCGCTGGAAGTCGAGAACCTCTTGATTCCCGCGCCGGCTTCGGGCACGCATATCGGATTCAGCACCTTGCGCATGGAGCCCTGCTGGATGGCACTGGGCGAAGCGGCTGGCGAAGCCATCAACCAGAGCTTGGACGACGGCAGCACAGTGCGGGCAGTCAACATACCCGCGCTGCAGCGGCGCTTGCTCGCCGCCGGCGCTGTGCTGACATATTACGAAGACGCCGCGCCCGGCGACGCTGGCTATGAGGCGCTGCAATTCTTCGCCTTGCGCGGCTTCCTGGGCGCTGGCTATCAAGCGCGGCTGGACGAGCCGGCCGCGGGGGCTGAACGCAAAAATTGGACGACCTGGGCGGATATGCCGGATTTGGAGCATTTCGCAGCTACGCGCGGGCAACTCTTGGATAGAATGTACAGCGAAGTTCGCAAACGATCGGATGAAGAACAAGCCGCGCTTTACGCGGGGCTAGAAGAATAATCGGAGGAATAGGCGATGGAATTTGTCAAAATTACAGCGGAACAAAGACGACAATTCGTTGAAGAAGGTTATTTGATTCTACGCGGCGCGCTGGATAGCACCACCGTTTCGTCTTTGATTGAAGCGGGCGATCGGCTGGTCGCCAGCGACCGCGAGCTGAACCGCCAGCGCCGCCCCGGCGGCTTGTACGACGGCTTCCGCAATTGCGTGTCGATGGACGACGCTTTCCTGCCGCTGCTGACCAATCCCAAGGTCTTCTCAATCGTGGCGCAGCTGCTCAGCCCTTATTTGTCGCTCTTGACCAGCCACCTGATCTTCCGCCATCCCGACCCGCCGGGTTCGCCCGATAGCGGACGCCTGCCGGGCTGGCACCGCGACCATTATATGTCCATGCGCGACTTGGGCGACCAAGCCATCCCGCGCCATTCGCTAAAAGTCGCCTACTATCTCACCGACTTGAGCGAGCCCAATAGCGGCGCGACCTTGATGGCAGCCGCCAGCAATCATCTCAAGCAGCCCATCGCGATTTCGCCGGGGCAGGTTGACCCAGCCAGCAAGGTCGAGCCATTGCTCCAGCCGGGCGACTGCGTATTCTTCGAGAACCGCACATGGCATGCTGGCGCGGCCAATTTGACCGCGCGCACGCGCAAAGCCGTCATGATTGGCTATTCGTATGACTGGGTCAAGCCAACGGATTATCGTCAGCAAGCGCCCGAGTTAGTGGAAAAAATGTCGCCCATCGAGCGCTGCTTGGTCGGCGAGCCAGTCGACGACAGCAAGAACTTTGACTTCACCGGCGGCGCGAACCCTATTGCCGATTGGTGCGCCCAGAATGGCTATGACTACAAGTCCATAAAAAGCCGTGAGCATTTTCTTGGGGCGGCGGGATAATCGCTGGGTAATCGCTGGGAATCCGCAAAGAGGCGGATAGATGAGCAAACGCGCCTATGAAAGCTCGCTCAATACTTGGCTGGCTGAATGCCTGCAAAAGCTGGGCTTGGACGCGCGCGCCGAGCGCGGCCAGGCTGACGGCAAACGGCTGGATGTCGAAATCAGCCTCGACCAGCTCAAAATCGCGCTGGAAGCGGAACAGGGGCAAGACCGCGCCAAGCGCGCTTCCGCAATTAAAGACGCCGACCAGCGCTTGATACAAGATTTGGCTGACTGCGCCGTCGCCATCTGCTATCCCCTGGGGCTGCAATCGCGGCCCGAGCTAGCGGATTGCGAAGTGCTGTACGCCCTGCGCAGTCATAAAGAGCGGCCGCCGCCTTCCAAGACCGACTGGCAGCGCGGCCGCCTCGACCAGTTAGCTGGGCTTATCCGCCAAATCCCGCAGCAATTGGGCGACCCTGACGAAATCGCCGGGCGGCTCTCGGTCAGCCTGGAGCTGGCGGTCGGGCGCTTGAACGAAGGGCAGAAGCAAGACCTGGCAAAAACCTTGGACCTGCCAGCCGGCAAGCCCACAAAAATCGAAACCGGCTATGCCCTCAGCAGCCGCTTCAACCAAGCCGCCAAACGCGCCTTGCTGGTCATCGCCACCGCCGTGATGTTCCACGCTCAACTGGACAAGCACCGCCACGAGATTCGCCCCAAGGTCGATAGGCGCCGCCCGGGCGCGCCACCCTACCAAGGCGATTGGCCGCCGCCGCCGCTGGCGCTGGACTGCGCCGAAAGCGGCGACCCCATCGCCGCCTTTTACCGCGCCTGGGAACTGTGGCTGGCGGTGGATTACAAGCCCATCTTCGCCACCGCGCGCAATGCCTTGCGCCGCCGACCACGCCTACTCCACTGCGGTACGCGGCGTCGCCCGCGCTGCCATCAAAGTAACGCGCAACATTGTCGGCTTGCGCCACGACCTGCTGGGGCGGATCTTCCACAAGGTCTTGGATAGCGCCCGCTATGACGGCTCCTTCTACACAACCACAGCCGCAGCCACCCTGCTAGCGAACTTGGCCATTCGCGAACAGGATTGCGACTGGTCGGATAGCGCCGCCATCGCCCGCCTGCGCGTTACCGACCCCGCCTGCGGCACCGGCACGTTGCTGATGGCGGCGGCCGAGCGCATCCGTGATTTGGCGCGTTCGGCGCGCGCGCCCGGCACTGTCTCGCGCTTGCTCATCGAGGAAGTCTTGACCGGCTACGACGTCAACCTGACGGCGACGCACCTGGCCGCGACCACGCTGGGTTTGCTGTCGCCGACGACGACATTCAGCGAGATGAAGATTTACCGCGCCTTGCTCGGCGTGGACGAGAATAACGAGGCGAAGTTGGGCTCGCTGGAATTCTTAAGCCCCGAGCAAGAAAAACAGCCGCGCCTCATCCCCTTCCCGACCGGCGTCGAGCAGATTGAGACGCGGGAAGCGGTCGCGCAAGCCGAGCCGGCCGATTGGGTCATCATGAACCCGCCCTTCACGCGCGACAGCCTGCGCCACGACCAGTTCAACAAGGCGCACGAGAAGAAACTCAAATTGCGTGAGAAGGAATTGTTTGCCGGTCAGCCAGTGCATTTGTCCAGCAACGGCAATGCTTTTATGGTCTTAGCGGAACACATAACTAAGGCTCAAAGCGGCGTAGTCGCCGCGATACTGCCATTGGTTACAGCAACTAACGCATCCGCGCTCGGAATACGTAAATTCCTAGCTAAGAAATATCTCATTGACACGATTGTTACATCGCACGATCCGACGCGAATTTACTTTTCGGAGGATACCAGAATCGGTGAAATGCTGCTTGTCTGCCGCCGTTCGACGCGCCGAAACGTCCCCCCCCCCCCCCCCCCCCGCAAAGATCGTCAATTTATATGAGAATCCCGCGACGCCGACCACAGCTTTGGGGGTGGCGCGAAACATTGTCGAAGGCAATACCGAAAGAATCAAGGGGACTGTTCAACATTGGCCGCATTCGCGCATCGAAAAAGGCGATTGGGGCGGGGTGCAATTCCTTTCGCCTTATCTCTGCGAGAAATTCGTAGAATTGCGCGAAGACGAGTTCTTCGCCGGTCGTGAACTTGGGGATTTAGCCGATTTAGGACCCGATGGTCGTGGCATCCGAGGCATGTTTAAGAGATCTGGAGTGCCTGATTCCAAAGCGATGATTGCTCTATGGGATCATAAAACCAGTTTTACACAGAAAATGTCGGCTCATCACGACACATACATCAACCCAAAAGAAAGAAAATCTAGGCAAGCAGATAACTTGTGGGTGCAACGCGGTACACTGATGTTAGCAATGCGCGCCCGCTTAAACACTGTCCGTGTGGTTAGTGTTCGGTTACCTGATAGCGCGTTGGGTTCAGCCTGGGTCCCTTGCAAGCCGAAAATACTAGGTGAAACAGCTGAAAAAGCACTATGCGCCTACTTCAATTCTACAATAGGTTTACTGGCGATTCTCGGAGACCGCTCAATAAAAGACCTCTCATATTCTCAATTTTCTATGAACGACCTGCGCCGCATCCCTGTGCCCGACTTCAACGAGCTGGAAAGCTCGCAAGTCGCAGCCCTCGCCGCGGCTTACGACGCCCTCTGCGATTTCACGCTTTTGCCGCTGCCGCAAATCATGGCTGACGAGACGCGCGCAGCGCTGGACCGCATCGTTACCGCCGCGCTGGGCATCCAGCCCGAGGTCGTCGCCGCCATCCGCCGCGAACTCGCGCGCGAGCCGTCGGTCACGGGCAAGCCCTATGAGATTTAAGAGGATTTGAGTTTGGGTGTCTCGAAATAGCCTTCAATGCGGTTGACAGAGGCTGTCAAGACTTTCAAGTCGCCGCGGACAGTATGATGCAGGTCAAGCGACGCGTCCGCTTTTTTGCTATTCTCGCGTATGCTGCCATCAATGCTGTCGATTCGGTTTTCAAGCGCGGTCTGCCCAACTTCGACCTTGCCCAGCCTGATTTCGACACCGCCTAACCTGTTTTCGACACCGCCTAGCCTGTCATTCAGGTCTCTGATGTCGTCTTTCGTGGCGAGCCGCCGGAAGTAACCGAGCATGACAAATACGACGATTATCGCGTTCAGCGCCAGCCCAAGTAGTGTGAGAATTTGCGCTTGTTCCACGAACTGGACCTTTTCTAAGCAAATTTGCCATTTGTGCGCTAATTATATTAGACTCTGAATTGCGTTGTCAATTGCTGGCTGTAAATAGGAAGTAAACCATGAAAGAACGACACTGCGACATCCTCATCGTCGGCGGCGGGACCGGTGCCATCGGCGCGGCCCTGGCTGCCCTGCGCCTGGGCAAGACGGTCATCATGAGCGAAGAGACCGACTGGCTCGGCGGGCAGCTGACCGCCCAAGCCGTGCCGCCGGACGAAAATCCCTGGATTGATCAATGCGGCGCGACAGCAACCTATATGCGCTTTGCCGACGGCGTGCGCGATTATTATCGCCGCAACTATCCCCTGACCGAAGAAGCGCGCCATACCATGAACTGGAACCCCGGGCAGGGCAATGTCAGCCGCCTCTGCCACGAGCCGCGCGTCGCCTTGGCTGTCATCGAAGCCATGCTGGTGCCTTATCGCTCCAGCATGCAGCTGGATGCGCTGCTGCATCATATCCCCGTCGCCGCCGAGACCGATGGCGACCGTGTGCTGGCGGTAACCTTGGAAGATACGCGCAGCGGCGATCAAGTAGTCGTCTCCGCGCCCTACATCCTCGACGCCACCGAGCTGGGCGACTTGCTGGAGCTGGCGGAGGTGGAGTTCGTCATCGGCGCGGAAAGTCAAGCGCAAACGGGCGAGCTGCACGCCGTGGCTGGTGCCGCGCTGCCGCTCGACCAGCAATCGATTTCTTGGTGCTTCGCCATTGATCACCTAGAAGGCGAAGACCATACCATCAACAAGCCGGAAGACTACGATTTCTGGCGCGACTATAAAGCCGATTTCTGGCCCGACAAACAATTGAGCTGGTATTATCCCAGCCCCATCACGCTAGAAACCGTGCATCGCGGCATCTTCCACCAAGGCGAAGGCGCGCATTCCGACCTGTGGCATTTCCGCCGCATCCTCTACACCGGGCATTATCGCGCAGGCGCGTTCCGCAGCGATATCACGCTGGTCAACTGGCCACAGATTGATTACTGGCTCAAGCCGCTGCTGGGCGTAGACGAAGCGACGAAACAGGCGGCTTTGCGCGAATGCCGACAGTTGAGCTTCGCTGTGCTTTATTGGATGCAGACGGAAGCGCCGCGCGCCGACGGCAAGGGCTATGGCTATCCGGGCTTGCGCCTGCGCCCCGATGTCGTTGGCACGCGCGACGGCATGGCAAAATATGTCTATGTGCGCGAGGCGCGGCGCATCCAAGCCGAATTCACGGTCTTGGAAGAGCATGTCGGCGTGCAGCAGCGCGCCGGCTTGGACAGCGCCGAACATTTTGACGACAGCGTCGGCATCGGCAGCTATCGCATCGACCTGCACCCCAGCAGCGGTTTGCGCACCTACATCGACATCAGCAGCTATCCCTTCCAGATTCCGCTGGGCGCGCTGATTCCGCAGCGGGTAGAGAACCTGCTGCCGGCTTGCAAGAACCTGGGCGTTACGCATATCACCAATGGCTGCTATCGCCTGCACCCGGTCGAATGGAATATCGGCGAGGCAGCGGGCGCATTAGCCGCTTATTGCCTGGACAAGGGCTTGTCGCCGCGTCAAGTACGCAATAGCGCGGCGCATCTGCGCGATTTCCAGACATTGCTGCGGCAGATGGGCTTCCAACTCGACTGGCCCGCCTACGCGCGGACTGCGGTGCGCTAACATATAGGAGTGGTGAAGATCGTGAATTTGGCAAGGAAGCCCCATCCCCATAAAGAGCTGAAGATATGACAAGTTTCATCAGGCGCAATTTTGCCAAAAACGCGCTGCATTTATGGCCTTTTTGGGCGACTCACTGGGTGATTCACTCGACGATTCACTTGGCAATTAACTGGGCGACAAGCATTGAAGCCCCTGCCATGACAGACTTAGGTTCTGCCATTAGAGCGCGGCTTGGGGCTTCCTCATTGCTCCTATTGCTAGTTCGCGGCCTTAATTCAAACCTGTCATGCCCTCAACCCCATGGTCGGGGATGGCGCGCAAGGCTCCTGACGCTTGCCCTGACGCTAGTCATCAGCAGCGCCGCCTTCGCCCAGTCGGAGCCGCCCATCTTCCGCGATGTCAGCGCGGCGGCAGGCATCGCGGCGGCGCACCGCGGCCTTTGGGACGATAAAGAAGCCATGCAAGGCTATCTGGCGATTGGGCAGGCTTGGGGCGATTATGACCGCGACGGCTGGCTCGACCTCTATGTAACCGGCAACCTCGCGCCCAACACGCTCTATCGCAACAATCAAGACGGCAGTTTTTCGGTCTCCGAATTTTCGGATAGTCTCAGCCTGCCGCAGCGCCCGAGCGGGGGCGTCGTCTGGGCGGATTATGACAACGATGGCTGGCTCGACCTCTATGTCGTCAATTACGGTGCCAATACGCTCTTCCGCAACCAAGGCGGCACGGGCTTCGCCGATGTTACCCTAGCAGCCGGCGTCGGCGATACCGGCAAAGGCACCTCGGCGGCTTTTGGCGACTACAATCAGGACGGCTGGCTGGACTTGTATGTTACCAACTGGTCCTGTTACCCCGAATGCGCGCCGGTCGATTTCTCGGCGCAGCAAGATCGCCTCTATCTCAACAACGGCGATGGCAGCTTCTCCGATGTTACCGCCACGCTGGCATATCGGCTGACCCTGGGCGCGGGCTTCGCGCCAGGTTTCTTGGATTATGACGGCGATGGCGACCTGGACCTTTATGTCGTCAACGACAAAATGCAGAACGAAATCGGCAATGTGCTGTGGCGCAACGATGGTGCCGGCTGCGGGCATTGGTGCTGGTCGAATGTCGCGGCCGAATCCGGCAGCGACCTCTTGATAAACGGCATGGGCTTGGACGCCAGCGATTACGACAATGACGGCGATGTCGATATGTACATCACCGATATGGTTTATCAGATGCACTTGCTGATGAATGACGGCAGCGGCGGTTTCCGGAATCGCGCCCGCTCGACCGGTGCCGCCATCAACATGGGTCCAAGCGAAGGCGTCGGCTGGGGCGCGGTCTTCTTCGACTATGACAATGACGGTTGGCAAGACCTATATGTCGCCACCACCCAGTATTTTCAGACATTTCCCGAGCTGGAAGTCAGCTTCATGAACGCGCTGCCCGACGCCCTCTTCCGCAATGATGGCCACCGCGGCTTCCTCGATGTCAGCGCGCAAAGCGGCATTGACGCGCCCCGCGCCACATTGGGCGTCGCTTATGCCGATTATGACCGCGACGGCGACCTGGACCTGGTAACGGGCAATTGGAACAGCGGCTATCGCCTGTATCAAAACCAGGGCAGCGACAATGGCTGGCTGGCTGTGAGCTTGCGCGGCGGCGGCGCTGTCAACCGCGACGCTGTCGGCAGCAAGGTTTACCTCAGCGCAGGCGATGGCTCGACCCAGTTGCAGGCGGTCAAGATAGGCTCTGGGCTTGGCGGCAGCAATCAACAGGCATTGCATTTTGGGCTGGGCACGGCATCAACAGCCGACCTGCGCGTCGTTTGGAGCAATGGCGTCGAATGCCGCTTGCAGGGCATACCAGCCAATCAATACCTGCTTTTGCAATACGGGCTTACCGCCGGCTGTAGTTGATTTCCCGGATAGGTTCGCGCCATGACAGCCGCCGCAATTTTGATAAGAATTCCCTGACAGGTCCTAGGCAATCGTATACAAACTGCCCAGCTAGCGAACATCGGACTGGTGAGGCACGACATCGCAGGTACTTTGATACCAGGTCAGCATGCGCTCGCGCAGGTCCGCCAAGACGCCCGCATAGGCTGGGTCGGCGATGAGGTTATGCAGTTCGCCGGGGTCGGCGCGCAGGTCATAGAGTTCATCAAGTTCATAGAGCCGCCGCACATATTTGAAATCCCGCGTGCGACACATGGTCGCCTTGCTGTGCTCGCCGCCTTCACTGCCCTGCAGCTGTACGCGGGGCCAGTACAGCCCGCTCGGATCGCTGAATGAGGGGCTGTCCTTTTCCATCGCCTGCTGCTCGCCTAGCAGCCGCCCGCCCTCGCAATAAACCGCGTCGCGATGGCTATCGGTCGCGCCGGTTAGCAAGGGCGTGAGCGAGCGCCCAAAATGGTCGTAATCGGGCGCGATGCCAGCATACTCATAAGCAGTGGCGGTGAAATCAATCAGCTCTACCAAAGCCTCGCGGACCCCGGGCTGGACCGGTATATCAGCCGGCGGCTTGATGATGAGCGGCACCCGCGTCAGACAATCTTCAAAGGTGTTTTGCGTCTTTTCCACCAAGCCATAATCGCCGGTGAAATCGCCATGATCGGAGAAGAAGAAAATGGCGCTGTCATCATAAATGCCACGCTCTTGCAAAGCCGCCACCAGCATGCCGAATTGAGCGTCGACGCGCGCGCACATGCCGTAATAAGTCGCGCGCAATTCCCGGAAGCGCGCTTCGCTCCAGCCCTGCAAGCCTTGTCTGTCATAGATGCCCGCGATAAGCCCGGGTTTGTCGCGCCAATCTGGCGTCGGCAGGCGCGATGGGATGAGCTCGCGGTCGATTTGGCTGTGCCAGGGGTCTTCGACGCCATAGGGCGGATGCGGATAGCTCAGCGGCAGGTAGATGCAGAGCGGCTGATGCTCGGGCGCATTGCGTATCAAATCAACCGCGCCGTCGACCATCGCCCAATCGTTGTCATAGTAGACCCCATCGCCTTCGCTCCCCCCTGATGCCTCGGGGAGACCGTGGGGGCTAGGCGACAGCTTGCCGGCATAGAAGGAATAGTAATTGTCGCCTGCGGGGTCGCCGCGCCATGCGTCGGCGCGATGCAAATTGGGCTGGAGCGGACCCTGCGCCTCGTACTTCAGGTCGCAGTACTCGGCAAAGCCATTCTGCCGCGGCACCAGGTCGTTCTTGCCGCCCCACCATACGTAATAGCCATTGTCCTTGAGATATTTGAGCAGCACGGGTTCGTCTGGGCGCAGCATGTGGAACATGGTGCGGTGCCCGCGCACATGGGGATACCAGCCGGTCATGAAGGAGCAGCGGCTGGGCGTGCAGACTGGGTTCTGGCAGAAGGCATGGCGAAAAGAGACCGCATCGTTTTGCACGATCGCGTCAAGGTTGGGCGTGACCGCGGCGGGATTGCCAAGGTGGCTCATCACGTCGCCGCGCCATTGGTCGGGATTAAAGATGATGATGTGAGGTTGCTTGGGCATTTTGCGGATTCCTTGTGCTTGGTCTAGCTCGCTGACGCAGCCGTCCAGTCTTCGACGGCGAGGGCGGAGATGCGCCTGAAGTGCCGCGTGTTGTGGGTGACGAGCGTCAGATTGTGCGCCAGAGCAATGGCGGCGATCTGTGTGTCGAGCGGTCCAATGCTCATGCCACGGTTCTTCAACAAACCGTCAATTTGTCCGTATTCCTTGGCGGCAGCATCATCGAACGGCAAACTAGTATAACGCGAAAAGAACTCTATCTGCCTCGCTAGTGTGCGCGCCGGTTGCTGACTTCGGGCAGCGCCGGAAAACATTTCACCCCTAGTGACGGTACTAATCGCAACAGCATCCGCTGGAATATCTTGCATCCGCAGACGCACGTTCGGCTCCCGCCCGCTTATCAGGAAGACGCAGATGTCGGTATCCAAAAGATACTTCATTCAAGCTTTCACTCTAGCTCTTCACTGATTTCAGCGTAATCGGGACGAGCACGGTCTAGGGTGAAGTCTGGCAGGCTTCCGAAAGTCCGATCAAGGAACTGGTCATAGGGCATCAGGGTGACACTTCCCAAACGCACAGCGCTACAGAGCTTCTCGTATAGTTCTCGCAAAAGGATATTGATCTCGGAACCTTCCTCGTGAAGCATTGCAGCGAAGTCTTTGGGAAGCCTAAGGTTATTTATCTGCCGGCTAAACAATGGCAAGTAATCCGACTCGTTGACAATTGCTTCTACTCTTTCAGCAAGCAATTTTGCAAAGTCTGTTGTCGCCGCCAATTCCGTAAACTGTTCGTCAAGCAAAGGTGCCAAATTCGGTGGAGATATAAGCGATTTGATCCGTTGCTCAATTGAGTCGACAAAATCGCCTTCAACAATTAATTCATTTAAGTTCTTGGTAGCCACCGCCTCAAAATTATTTTCAGCCAAGGTCCCCTGTAATTGTTGAACGAGCGCCGACGGCATATTTGTATGCGCGATTGACTTTTGTAGATTATCAGAGAGGACTTCGACAAAATCTGACCGAGCAAAAGTATCCCTGATGCAGTCGTCGATCAAAGTCGCCAGGACAGATTGCGCAAGAGGTTGTATAAGCGCTTCTTGCGCTATAGCGACAAGAGCGGTGTCAGCTAAAATCTGGCGCGCCGCGTCAACGACATCCGGTAATTGAGAAGCCAAAACATCTTCTATCGCTGACTTGTCAGCCATCTGTTGATATGTCAATTGATCAGCTATCGACGCCACAGCCGCTCGCTGTTGTGCAGCCAATTCTTGCGTCATTTTCTTGAAGGCGCATGATGCGTCAGACATGTTTTTCATGACGACACCTCCCTTGCAAATCGGGTTGCCGCATTATCTAGCACTTATGTTCCATTGTCAATGGTATTATGTTTTCGCCGCTTCCTAATCTTAGCTGGTTACAACTTCAGTTCTTCTACAGCAAATCCCCCGCCAGCGGGCAGAAATCGACATCGTAGCCAAATGCCCGCGGACCAAGCACCGCCACGCGCATGCCATAGCGCAGCGCTTCGGTGGTGATTGGCTCGACCGGACCATACTGCCGCACCGCTTCGCGCGCCATGAGCTTGCCGCCGTAGGGGTCGCCGCCAGTGCCGAGGATGCCGGCGCCGATGGCGATGGCTTGGGTGTCGTGGAGGGTAACTTGGTTCATGGGTTTGTGAATTTGCGCATTTCGGTGTCGGGCGTCCATTTTCTGCTGTCGGGGAGAACGTTTCCTTTGCTAAACTCAGCATTATATGAATTGGCGTCGGTCATGTTCGCGCCGGTTATATTCGCGCTTGTCAAGCCCGCGAATGCCAAATCCGCGCCGCGCAAGTCCGCATTTGCCAGGTTCGCTTTTCTCAAGTCCGCGCCCGTAAAGTTAGCGGCGTTCAATATCGCATTCTGCAAGTTTGCGCCTTTCATATCCGCAGACGCAAAGTCTTACCGTTTCGAGAGCGGGGAAGATGAATCCGCAACGGGCGCGCTAATGCCCATTACATACGCGCTTGCCTTTCTTGTGTCGGGCAAATCCGCATTAGGTTTATCTTCGCTCGGCAAAAACAAAACTTGAATAGGCTTTGCTTATCCATTTTCTTGCCTTTTCTCTGTGCCTTCTGTGTCTCTGATTATATTAACCGCGGCCTTCATGCGGCGAGTAGGCATGTTATTGTGTGTGAGCGCGGCATTCCCGGGTCTTTTACGCTGTCGCCAAGCGGCTGTGGCAAATCAGCCCCCAAAGCGCTGCTCCACCGGCACATAATCGACATCGTAGCCGAAGTAGCGCGGGTGAGCGAGTTCCAGCGCGATGTCTTCGATATATTCTTCATATAGCAAGCGCATCGTCTATCTCCTCGTCTGGCTTCACGTCTGGCTTCACGTCTGGCTCCTCATCGCGCGGGAAGGCCATGCCGAGGATCGTCAATCAGGCCCTGGGTTTGAGCCCCTTGATCGCCAAGTTGACGGTGGCGCGGTCGCCACTTTCATTATCCACATTGTTCCTGTCAAAGTAATTCAAAATGTCGATGCCCAGTTTGATGGGGTTCCAGGCGCTGCCCTCATGTTCCAATTCGATGCGATTGGCGACTTTGGCAGCGGAACGCGGCAGCAAGCCCGATTCCAGCAGAGGTTTGCCCAATCCGTATACCAGGTTGTGGATGAAGGGAAAACAATGGTGGGTGAAGGCGCGTTCATCCACGATTTGGAATTGAGCGGCTGTCAGCGCGGCGCGCAGTTCCTCCCGTTCATACAAGCGCACATGATTCGCCCAAATCCCAGCCAGGGGACCGCGTTGGATATGGCGCTGGAAGGCGCGTTCCAGGCTTTTGTTGATTGGGTCCCAGCAAAATGGGTAATTGGCATGGGGCACGGTAACAGCCAGGGTGCCGCCCGGCTTTAGAACGCGATAGGCTTCGCGCAGGGCGCGGCGGTCGTCCTCGACATGCTCGAGCACTTCGGAAAAAATCACCGCGTCAAAACAGTCGCCGCGGTAGGGCATGTTATAGATATTGACATTTTGCAGGGCGACATCGGGCTGGTCCGCAAGGTTGCGCTTGGCTTGGCGCAGCACCGCCCAATCGAGGTCGGCACCAATCAACTGGCATCGGCTGACATGGCGGAGCATGTTGATATAGAAGCCGCGGCCGCATGGCAGGTCCAAAATGAGCATGTCGTCCCTGGGCTGCACATATTCAAAAACAGCTTTGACACGCCGCTTGAAAGCCATGTCCGCTTCATAGCGCGTCATGCGGTCAATAACATCGGGGTCAATCATGGTTTGCTTCGCGCTCTTGGTATACCGCTTCGTATTGGTCGATGGTGTTGGCGAAGTTGAAGACCGCGGCGATTTCGGCGCGGGACTTGCGATAGGCTTTTGTGTCGTCCAAAATCGCCACAATCGCCGCGCCAATGGCGCGCCAGTCGCCGGCTTTTGCCAGTTTGCCCATGCCCGTCAGCTGGACGGGAACGCGGCCGCCGGGGATATCCGTCATGACTACCGGCGTACCACAGAGCATCGCTTCCACTTGCACCAGCCCAAAACATTCGGTGTCGCTGGGCAATACCAAGACATCGCAGGCGGCGTAGAAGTTCGCCAAGTCTTGTTTGCTGCTCATCAAGCCCAGAAAAATAAGCTGAGATTTGTACTCTCGCAGCAAGCCTTGATGAGCCCGCCAGGTGTTTTCGTAAGGAATGTCATATTGGCCCGCGAAGACTATGTTGGCATTGCGATAATTCGCGTTGATGACGGACAAGGCTCGAATCAGCAAGTCGGGCCGCTTTTCTTGCACGAAACGGCCCGAAAAGCCTATAAGTGGCCCGCCGTCGCGCCGCCATTGCGCCCGCAGTTCGGCGACGCGCTGCGCATCGGGCTCGGGAATGCTGACTGGCGGCAGAACGCAATTGACCCGTTCGCGATATGGCTGCAAGAAGGTCGAATGATCGGCGTAATCCTGGCTATAGGCGAAGATGGCATGAGACCGCCGCAGGGCGAAGTGACAAATCTTCGTCACGATCCGGGCGATGAGGCGGTTGAAGCGCCCGCTTGGCAGGACTAAATCGCCATGGTGCGTCGCCACGACTGTGAGCCCCAGCCAGCGACCTAAAAAAGCAACCAGTCCCGCTTCTAGCATGGGCAGGTGCAGATGCACGACGTCATGCTCGCGCAGCAAGCGGGTTATTCGCCAGGGATAGGCGGGCATGACCAGGCCGCGGCTGATGCGCAGGGGTGCCCAGAGCCGGATGACGCGGAGGCCGTTCAAGCTAGACTCGCCTAGCGGCGTATCCCGGCTGTGCCTAGCCGCCAGCACCGTAACCTGATGCCCGCGCCGCGCCAGTTCTTCAGCCAGCACTTGGGCGTAGTAGGTCAGCCCGGTGTTGTGCGGATGATAATACAAGATACAAAACAGTATTTTCACTGCCCGCTCCTTTCCAACGCGGACAGATCTTATCAGAAGCCATAGCGCCGCTCAACGGGGATGTACCCCGTATCATAGCCGAAGTAGGCGGGTCCCACCAATTCCAGCCCCTTGCGGCTACGCCATTTCTCGGCGCAGGGAATGGCGATGATGCCGACGCGGAAACCATAGCGCAAGCCCTCGGTCGTGATTGACTCGCCGGTATCGACATCCAATACCACCAGCAAATCGGGCACCGTCACCCGAAATTCGCCGTCGATGCGGGCGGCCAAGTGTTCATTTTGGAAGCTGAGCTGGAGCATCTGGCCGGCGTATTCGTCGATGCCTTCGACCATGGCGGCGCCTTTGGCGAAGCCAGCCTCGGTACGCCGTTCGACATCGCCAATTTTGCCGCGGAAAATCAGAAAACCGCCAACAGCCGCGCGGATGGTTTCGACCGGATTGTCTTCCTCCAGCCGAGCGCGGCGCACAACTTTGCCGATTTCTTCCGCCAGCGTGATGGTGCCGGGGATAGCCGCTTCGCGCAATTCGGCGGCGGTGGCGGCATAGAGCGCAATCATCGCCATCGCGCCCATGTTGACCGAAATGCTGCGGGCGAAGGTTTCCGTCCACAAATTGCTGATTGTCTCCATCAGCACGGTATTGCCGCGCTCGTCGGACATGGCGAAGGGCGTCGATGAGATGCCGTGAATGGTATGCGTAACCATCTGCAATTCGGGGAAAGCCCGTCCCATGCCATCGCAATCGACCATGGGCACGCGCAGCCGCGCCGCGCAATAAATCGGCACGACAGAATTGAGCCCGCCGGCTTCGATACTCATGGTGGCATTGACCGGTTTGCTGATGTATCTGCCGACGCTCAAGAAGGCGTTCACAATGTCGTCGCCATTGGGCATCTTCTCGACCATGACCGTCGGCGCGCCCATCATAGCGGTAGGCACAACCAAGTCATCATCTTCCAATTCGTCTAGGGTGTAGAGCTCGACTGGACCGTAGTCGCGGATGGCTTGGCGCGCCATGAGCTTGCCGATGTAGGGATCGCCGCCGCCGCCCGTGCCCAGCACCGCCGCGCCCAGAGCCAAATCTTCCAGGACCGCTTCATCTATTATGCGCATCACTGTCCCCCGTTCATTGCGGGGACCGCGGCGAGCGCGCCCTTCAAATCGCCGGCCGCTTTGACCATGATGCGGGTAGCGTTGCCGGGCAAATAAGCCAGCGGCACTTCCTCGACATCAACGATTTCAAGGCTGGCGGCATCCGCGCCGGCCTTGACCGCGCGCGCGCTCGCTTCCGTTTTGGCTTGGCCCAGCGCTTCGTCGCGGCTGAGCTCCGCCAAAGAGAAGATGCGATCGCATTCACCGCCGACCTGGGCGATAGCCGCGCCGATGGCATTGGCGACTGGGAAGTGATCGGGTTTGATGATTTCGGACGCGCCTTCAATCGCGCCTGTTACCAGGATGCTGCCGCCGCCAACCACGATAACTGGCACCGGCCTGGCGCTGGTTTTCATGCGGTCGACGGCGATGGCGATCATCTGCATGATGCGCGCTTGCACTGCCGCGACGAGACCGCTGTCCAAAGCAGCCACAGCGCGCTTGTCGCCGATGTCTTCCCAACCAGCGGCGACGATGATATCGGTGGTGGTCAGTACGTCGCCGCCGAAGACCAGCGCCTTTTCGGTCAATTCGTAGCCGACGCTGCGTGGACCGACTTTGAGGGGTTGGGGGCTTATCAAGCTGCCGCCGCCCAAGCCGATGGAATAGGTATCGGGCATGCGGAAGTTGGTGCGCAGTCCGCCGATATCCACCGCCAGCGCCGCCACACGCGGGAAGCCGTGCTGCAAGACGCCGATATCGGTGGTGGTGCCGCCGATATCAACCACGATGGCGTCCTTCAATCCGCTGAGGAAAGCCGCGCCGCGCATGCTGTTAGTCGGTCCGGAGGCGAAGGTCAGCACTGGGTATTCTTTGGCGAAATCGGCATTCATCAAGGTGCCGTCGTTCTGGCTGATATAATAGGGTGCGCTGATATGCAATTCGTCGAGCGCGGCTTTGAAACCGTCAACGGTGCGCGCAGCCAGCTGGCGCAAGCAAGAATTCATGATGGCGGCGTTTTCCCGCTCCAGCAAGCCGATGCGCCCAATCTCGCTCGACAGGGTGATATTGGCGTCGGGTATCACCGAGCGCACGATGTCGGCGCTTTGTTCCTCAAAGGTCGAATTGACTGGCGAGAAGACCGACGAGATGGCGATGGCATTCAAGCCAGCCGCGCGAATCTGCTCGGCGATAGCGCGGACTTCGTCGGGTTCAAAGGCGGAGATTTCGCGGCCGTCGAACTCGTGCCCGCCATGGGCCAAATGGACATTCCCGCCAAGCAGTTGGCGCAAATCCTGGGGCCAATCGACCATTGGCGGCAGGCAGACCGTGGCGGGCAAACCCAGGCGGATGCAGGCGGTGGGCCTCAGGTGTTTGCGCTCGACCACGGCATTGGTGAAATGCGTGGTGCCAATCATCACGCCGGCGATTTCCGCTGTGTCAATGCCCGAATCGGCGATGACTGTGCGTAATGCCTTGGCGATGCCTTCCGAAACATTGGCGGTGGTCGGCGTTTTGGTCGAGCTGAGGACAGCCGCGCCGTCCATCAAGACAGCGTCGGTGTTGGTGCCGCCGACGTCAATTCCAATTCGTATTCGCTTTCTCCTTATGTGAAATTAGACATGCAACCGTCAATCTGCGCCACCGTAGCGCTGATGATTTCGCCGATTTGTTATCGCTACCACCACCATGTTGAAGGGTCGTGGATATTGTCAATATGCCACTGAATCGCATCGACCCAACGATGACCTGGATCGATAGCTTTTAGGACAGCTACCTGAGCTTCTAAACAAGAGAGTTCGTTTCTAACGCTCGCGCTTTGGGTATAGGTTCGCTGCTGGATAGCGTGACAGGCTTCATGGACCAATACCCCTGTCATACCAAAGTACTGGTCATAGCTGGGCATTCCATCGGGATTTTCGCCTTCCTCATACGCGAAGGCAAAGGCCCATGTCACGTTTACAAAGCCCGTACCCCCTGTCGTTGGCAGCATAACAATCTTCCGCAGCCCACTGCTGTAAATGTAATCCAGCCATTCCGGCGCGGCGCGCGCTATCAATTCAAAGGCTTTGTCCATCCAAAAGATAAAGTGCGGGGGGCCCTCTACTGGCGGACGCGTCGGGATAGGTGCCGGGTGAATACAGACATGATTGCGGTAATCGCGATTGCCACGCTCCCAATCGCCGCTGCTGTGGCAAGTGTCATGGTGCATAAAACAGCAATTGTTGAATGGATCACCAGAGGGATTTTGCAGCAGCCGATACACCTCCGCAGGCATGGTTGGGGTCCAAGCGGGACCGGTACTGCGCGCGGCAACAGCCACCCGGCAATGTCCAGCCAGATAAGCGTAATAACCTTGCTCCCAATCCCATTCGCTTTGGCACTGCCTGTCAACCTGGCAGCAATTGTCAACACCCGCCGGTACATTGCTGAGGGGCTGCGCTGGTGTCTGTGGCGCTGGCTGCGGCTGCGATGAAACGGGCGCGGCGCATTGACCGTTCTGATATGCCCAGTAGCCGTCCGCCCAGTCCGCTTCGGACTGGCATTGCCGATCCACGAAACAGCAGTTGTCAACTTGCGCGGGAGCAGGGCTAATGGACTGCACGGGAAGCTGTGCTTGTGGCGCTGGCTGCGGCTGCGATGAAACGGGCGCGGCGCATTGACCGTTCTGATATGCCCAGTAGCCGTCCGCCCAGTCCGCTTCGGACTGGCATTGCCGATCCACGAAACAGCAGTTGTCAACATTAGTGGGACTGACGTTCGCGGACTGGGACGCGGCTGGCGCGCTGCTGTCTACGCGGCTGTAGTTCACCCAATCCGCCATCCAAAGGCTGCTGCCATCGCGGCTGATATTCAGCCAACGACCGAAACTGCCGACCACTTGCAATATCGACCCTGCTGGAGCGGATTGCAGGACAGGGCTGTCGAGGCTGGCTTCCTCACGTAGATTGGTGTCGAATTGCACACGTATCGAATAGGTCTGCGCCAATGCGAAATTGCAGAGCACAAAGACCAATATCAAGATAGCGCATTGTCTTAGTCTAGGCATGTATATCTCCATAGAAAGAACTTAAACAAATTCACTTTGTCGCTAAATGCCAGCAAATCAATGCCGGTGCCACGAAGAGGCGATGACGCAATCCGCGCCGTGCGCGCCTACCACCACCAATATGCCGGGTTTTCGATATTGTCGATGATGTCTTGAATCCAAACGATATAGCCATAGTAGTCAGTGGGGTCGACTGCATGGTAAGCCTCAAGTTCCTTTTGCAGGCAGGGCAATTCGTTGCGCCAGCCGCTTGTCGCCGTGCCATCGCGCAATTTGTGCGCGTGGCAAGCCTCATGCGCGATGCCGCCAACCACATTAATCACATCGTCTTCGCTATAGCTGTTACGCCCGAAAGGCTGCTGGAACGTGTTGCTATCGTCAAAGTAGCCGACATCGCCATCGGCTGGTGCCTCGCGGATTGAGCTGAAACCGGTAATGCCATAGATATACAAGCGCGGCGACGTTCTCTTGAGCCGGGTATAGGCTTCCCGCACTAGGTTGACAAAGGTCCCGGAACCATCGATGCGCATGGGAATATCGTCGCTGCACTGGAACAGCTGATAAGCCGACCAGCCGCGTTGCCAATCCAGCTCGGTTTGGCATTGCCAACCAGCCCGACAGCAGTTGTCGACGCCCGCGGGGATGCTGCCGACGGGCTGCGCTGGTGTCTGATTTTGCGCTGGCGCGCCGCACTGGTTGTTCAAGTATGCGTAATAACCTTCCGACCATTCCGCTTCTGTTTGGCACTGTCGGTCGACGAAACAGCAGTTGTCAACTTGTGCGGGAGTAGGGCTAATGGGCTGTACGGGGGTCTGCGCTTGTGGCGGAGACTGCGACTGTGAAGGAACGGGCGCGGCGCATTGACCGTTCTTATAAGCGTAATAGCCGTTTGTCCAGTCCGCTTCCGTTTGGCATTGCCGATCCACGAAACAGCAGTTGTCAACATTAGCGGGACTGACGTTCGCCGGCTGAGACGCGGCTGGCGCGCTGCTGTCTACGCGGCTGTAGTTCACCCAATCCGCCATCCAAAGGCTGCTGCCATCGCGGTTGATATTCAGCCAACGGCCGAAACTGCCGACCACTTGCAATATCGACCCTGCTGGCGCGGATTGCAGGACATGGCTGTCGAGGCTGGCTTGCTCGCGCAGATTGGTGTTGAATTGCACACGTATCGAATAGGTCTGTGCCGCCGCGACATGGCATAGAAGCAAAATCAACATCAAGAGAAAGATCTTCATTGTTTTGTTCATTTGAAATCCCTAAAACGACGATTGGCACAATGTTACCCATTAATCAACGCGGCTTCAACCCAATTGACTTGCCGGGCAGCAGCGATGCCTTTCAATCGGTTGGCGTCGCTTAAATCATTTTGTTTCTCAAGTGGATTCTACATAGGCTTTCAAGGTATTTTGTATTCCCAGAAGCGCCTACCCGCCTAGCCAGACGCGGTGTACATAGCCGACACTGACGAATCTATCATCGTCTCTCGTATAGACTGTATACTCGCATTTGTCACTTTCGAAATCCGCCCCGCTCATTCGGTTTTCGCAATACGCTTTGAACCAATTGCTTGCTTCGTCCGAACTATCGAGCGCCAGAATCAAATCGCCGAAGGAATTGCGAATCTCAAACGTGCGCCGTCCGCGCGCCTTGTCTGGCCTGCTCGGCGCAGCGCATCTATTCGACCCAAAATCGCGCAATATGTGTAGATTTAGCCCAGGTTTCTCATTCAGACATCATCCAGTCATCATCTCAATTTGCTTGCAGCCCAATCACGCCGCCCGGCAGCGGGCGATAGGGCGCGTCGTAGCCAAATGCCGCGGGACCCACCACCTCCAGCGCGGCTTCGCTCTTCAGCTGCGGCGGTGCCGGCACGGTAATGACAGCCACGCGCGTGCCATAGCGCAGCGCTTCGGTCGTGACCGGCTCGCCCTCTGCTTCGGTCACGATGCAAATCAAATCCGGGGTGGTCGCCGCCACCTTGCCACCGAGATAGGCGATTAAAAACTCGTTTTGAAATTCGATTGCGAGTACCCGCCTCGGTCCCCCCAAAGCATTGGCGGCATGCTGCTTGGGAACAAATCCGCTTATTTTCACCCGCCCGCGGGCGAAGCCTTTGGTCGTGCGCCGCTCGACATCGCTGATCTTGCCACGGAAGATGACCTGCCCTTCTAGGACTGCGGCGATCACCGCCGGCACATCAGACTTTTGCCGCTGCGCCGCGATAACCCGCGCGCCCAGATGATGCGCCAAGCTCAGCGTATAATGGACGCCGGCCGCTTTGACCTGCGCGCCGCTCATAATCGTGCCCGCCAGCCCCGCGCGCGCGCCCATGCTGACGGCGATATTGCGGGCGATTGTCTCCGCCCATTTGTCGCTGGCTGCGCCCGGCAAGACCGCGGCATTGTCGGCGGCGTCCACCATAGCCAGCGGCGCGGCGCTGGCGCTGGAAGCGAAGAGGAAGGAAGACATCTGGATTTCCGGATAAGCCCGCCCCATGCCGTCACTGTCAACAGTCGGGATGCCGGCTTGCAAGCCGCCGATGAGCGGCTGCATGGAATTGGCACCGCCAATCTCGGCGATGGCAACCGCGTCAAAGCGGCGGCCGATATGCGCTTCTAGCAAGCGCAGCGCCCGGCACATCTCCGTGCCTTCGGGCAGCTTCTCGATGCTGACCGTGGGCGCGCCGATGCTGCCAACCACGCAGCAGTGCGCGTCATCTGCCAGAACAAAGGGATCGATGATGGGCTGCGGTCCCCGCTCGCGGATGACAGAAGCCAGGTGCAAGCCGCCCAAATAAGGGTTGCCGCCGCCGCCCGTGCCCAAAATGCCTGCGCCGATGCCTATCGGGCGAATATCTTCTAATGTAACTTGTCTGAGCATCAAGCGGGCTCCGAAGCAGAACCAAGAAAGTAATGAAAAAACGAGAATCGCCGCTTTTCTACCCCATCCCCAGCCCTTCCTGAACCGGCAGCGGTTGATCCAACCCGAATTCGCGCCGCAGCGCTGCTTTGATTTCTTCAGTGGCTTGGGGCCCAGCCGCCAAGCCGACGGGGTCGCCCGGCACCAGGCGGGCGATGCAGAAGGTCAGGATGCTCAAGCCGATGAGCGTGGGTACGATCGAGACGATGCGGCGCAGCAGATAAAAGCGCAGGTTCATTAGCGCACCTTAAGCATTGGGCAATGGGAGCGCGAGGACATCGGTCGATTCTTGCTGATCCTGATCGTCAATTGCAGAGACATCATTTGCGCTGGCAAGGCGGATACGATTGACACGGTTTTTTTTCTTCATTTGCTTGCCACTGATTGCAACACGGCGTTTGAAGTGGGCGCGAACAATATCATCCAATACATTTTCAGGACCCTCGATATCCCAATTTGTATTGTCATCAGTCACCAGCACGCACTCGGTTTTGACCAGGCCATCGGCAACTTTCAGGACGCCTTCTTTTTGTATGTCTGAGTCTGTCGCTTGATATATATTGAGCGCCTCCTGTTCCGCGGACGGTTCTGGCAAAGGGACATCTTCCAGATAACGCTGTGTTACGTTGAATGACACGATTTTGAGTTGATCGTGAACGCTTGCCTGGAATTTGACCGAGTCCACTCGATTGCCATCTGGGGCGAGCTTGCGCGCGGCTTTTACAAAGCCAAGATAGGCATTGGGATCATCTAGCTCCTTCTGAAGTTCGTAGAACTCACCCTTGTCTAGCAGGCTTAGATTATCCAGAAAGGGTTCAACGATGTTTTCGAAGCGCTCAAAACCAGGCAGTTCGCGTTGAATCGGGATACCTATTCTCAGGCTTACGATGAAACTGCCCGGCGCGAAGCCGTCGATAAATATCGGGATTTCGCTGAAGCCGACTGCGATACCTCCCGCAGCATCGCTTAGCCGGTGATAGTAAGATTTCGCGGTTATCTGCAACATGCTTCGAATGCTTGGCATACGAGAAGTTAGCTCGGATATAGCCACTTTGCCATAGCCTACCTCTCTGCCCTGCAGCGAAAATTGTAGTTGTTCCTTGCCAAGACGAATGCCGGCCTGTTCAAGTCTCATCGTACTTAGCAAGTCGTTGAGTTCACATTCAATTTCGGACGGCGGGTTGCCGGCGAGCGCGCGATACGCGAGTCTCTTGGCTCTGTCATACTCTTGGCAGCGCCAGGCAAGGGTGGCGGCGGAGCGATGCAGGACGGAGCGGGTGGGTTCAATGTTTTCGTCGTCTTCGTCCACCATTAGGTCGGCAGCAGCGGCTTCTTTTTCTAGGGCGAGGCGGGTGTAGTGGAGATATTGTTCGCGATCACCTTCTAGCCGCGCAATTAAAGACTCATCAGCATATTCCATGGCTTTCCGATGCAATCGCTTAACTTCTCGCGCTTTGTGATTCATAACTGCACCATATAGATTACTGGTCAGCTGAATTCCGTTGTCACTACCCAGGCTGGCAAATCCGCGTTATCCGAATTTCAAATTTGCTCTATTCCTTTGTTTACTGCACGAACTATCTGACTAGGATACTGCGCGTACGAGAGCCCCTTGGCTTCCAACCCTGCCTCATATTGGAAAGGAAACTGGTCATCTTCGTCACTGCGGCTAAGCCAAAAGTCGAAGCCATCACCGATGCGCGAACGTTCAATTACAGTATAGTCGCTGCGTGCCAGTATTATCAGAATAGCAATGCCTTCACCTGCTCGCTCAGCTGCATTGCGCGGTGTACCGAAGGCACTTCTAATTCGTTCTGAATACAACGTTTTCCATTTTATCTTGACTTCAACAAGAACTTGATCAAAGTCTCTAAGGTTGTACGAAATACCTGAAGTGTGACTGTACGGTTTCATGCACATAATGACAGCTTCTTGCATTAACTTCGCGAAGCTGTCTGTCAATGCCGGAATGTTAGAATTTAGGTCATCTAGGTCCAGTAATATAGTCTCTGTCATTTTTCCCTGCATAAGTTGCCTGTGACTAACTGGCACAGCTTCGCTACGCTGAAAGTGAAGCCTCCCCCAAAATTCATGAGGGAGGCTCGCAAACTTATACTAGCAGTCTTCCATCCACAGGTCCTGGAACAGAACCGTCAGCGGATACATCGGCGAACAGAGGAATCCCTTGACACAATTGTTGATCGATATGCTGCTGTCTTCGATGAGACGGATTGTAACTGGTATATGCGCGCCTAGCAAATACGCGCTGTGCGGCGACAGGGCAATTGCATCAAAATGAGTATACGGTGTAATGCACACTGCGCAAACTAAAACATAACCAAAGAGGCGCAGAGGGGCGCGTAGGGCGCGTAGACACAGCCCTTCAACACTGACCGTCAAAGGCCTTTAATTGGTAATTTGATACAATTGCCCTGACCGAAAATCCAAAGGCTGGCATAACTTACAAGTAAAAGGTAAACTCCTTTGCTGCCAGAAAAAGGCGCTGGCTCACACGCATGTTTATCTTCGTCCGCGGCCAGCGCCTAAGGCTGGTTTGACAATAATCGGATTTAGAACGGAGGCAGTTATGAGTACCAAGCATCGCGCCATAAGCATTATTTTGGCGGTCCTATTGATTTTCACACTGGCAGTGCCTGCTTTGGCGCAGGACGACCTTGACCGCGCCCATTGGTGCGAAGGCGTGACCGTTCGCTTCTTCGCCGGCGGCACCGAAGGCGACGCCTTCGCCGGCATCGTCTATCGCGGCGCGCTGGCAGCCGAGCGCGACCTCGGCGCGAATGTCGAATATGTCTTCTCTGGCTGGGATAGCGAATTGATGACGCAGCAACTGCGCGAAGCGGTCGCGCAAGCGCCCGATGGCATCGCCATGATGGGCCATCCCGGCAACGAAGCGATTATGCCGCTGGCCGCCGAAGCCGCCGAAGCCGGCATTATCATGATGTACCAGAATGTCGATGTCGATCAGGTTCGCGCTCAATATGGCGGCGGCTATGTCGGCGCACAGCTGGCGTCGCAGGGTCGCGCATTGGGCGCTGAAGCCATTCGCCAATTTGGCTTGGGCGAAGGCGACAAGGCGATTGTTCTGGCAAACCTGGCGCAGCGCGAACGCGCCCTGCGCGAATTGGGCGTTTGGGAAGCGCTGGAAGAAGCCGGCGTGGAAGTCATCCATGTCGATTCCCCGCCAACTTGGGCAGCCGACCCCAACCTGGGCATCCCATCCATAGTCGCCGCCATCACTGACAATCCGGATGTCAAACTGATGGCATTCTCCGGCGGGCAGGTCCTCGGCAATACCCAGACCTACTTTGAAGCGGCTGGTTTGGAAGCCGGTCAAGTCAAAGCCGTCGGCTTCGACACCAACGAATTCATCATGCAGGGCTTTGAAGATGGCTGGATCCACTTGACTTCGGATCAGCAGCCCTTCCTGCAAGGCTATCTGCCCATCCTCAGCATCTGCCAGACGGCGAAGTTCGGCTTGGCACCGCTGAATGCCGATACCGGCGCTGGTTTCATTGATGTCAGCAACTACCAGCAAGTGGCGGACCTGGCAATCGCCGGTTATCGCTAGCAGAATCTGGGCAGAGGGGGATGTATATTTCCCCCTCTGCGCAACGCTGCATGGGCTGCGATTTTCAATAGCGTATATCAGCAGCGTATCAGCGTTAGCGTATCAGCGTTGCCTTTACCGGGCTAATCTGGCATGGATGTGATACGATTATGGTAAAGAACTATATCATTGAACTCCGCGAGGTCAGCAAATCCTTCGGCAATGTCAATGCTGTGGACGGCATCAGCTTCGGTGTGCGTCCGGGCGAAGTGGTCGGCTTGATTGGCGACAATGGCGCTGGCAAGTCGACGCTCATCAAAATTTTGTCCGGCGTGCATCAGCCGGACAGCGGGCAGATTATCGTGCGCGGGCGCACGGTAACCAATTGGAATGCCGCCAAATCGCGCGAATCCGGCATCGAAACCGTTTATCAAGATCGCGCCTTGGCACCACAGCAGACCATCACCCGCAACATTTTCATGGGACGGGAAATTAAAAACCGCTTCGGCCTTATCAAAGTCAAGACACAATACGACGAAGCCAATCGGTTGATGCGCGAAATCGGCTTCACATCCAAAGTTTTCGATCCGGATTCGCCGGTGGCGACGCTATCCGGCGGCGAGCGGCAAGGCGTGGCAATCGCGCGCGCGCTCTATTTTGACGCCGACCTCATCGTCCTGGACGAGCCGACCACAGCCCTGTCCCTGGTGGAAACAGCCAAGGTATTTGGCTTCATCGAGAACGTGCGCGCCCGCGGACGCTCGATTATTTTCATCGGGCACAATATCTATCATGTTTTTGATGTCGCCGATCGCTTTGTGGTCTTGGATCGCGGCAAGGTGGTGATGACCGCGGACAAAGGCGAAATCGTATCGGCCGAGGTGCTGATGAAGCACATGCAAGAAATCGCCGAGATGAGCCACGCCGAAGCCGGCAATGTAGACGCTTAAAGGCAGGCAATTATGGGATTAGGCGCAAAGCCAAGCGGACAGCAGCAGATAGCGCGCGAAGAAGCCAGCGACTTGGTCAAGTGGTCGCGGAGAAATCGCCGCGCCATCACCTCCACGCTCTTCTTGATCGTCATGTTGATTGGCTTCACCATGGCGAACCCCGGGGTCTTTTCCCAATTCAAAACCTATCGTTCGGTGATGATCGCGCTGCCAGTTTCGATATTTCTGGTCGTACCGCTGGTTTTTGTGGTGACAGCCGGCGAGATTGATTTGTCATTCCCATCGGTGGTCGGGCTGGCTTCTTACGCCTTTGTTTCGATTGTCGATCAAGGCGGCGCGCCGCTGCTCGGCATTGCGGCTGCCCTGCTGGTTGGCGCATTCCTCGGCTTTCTCAACGGAATTCTGGTCGTGCGCATCGGCTTGTCGGCGCTGGTGGCGACGCTCGGCATGAATTTCTTCTTACGCGGCTTGATAAATATCCTTGTTGAAGGCTTCTCCATCGCCATCCCAGAGATTCGCGGCACCTTCATTCATACGCTGCTGACCGACGACAGCATCATGATAGTAGGCAATCAAGGCATCCCCAATCAAATGCTGTGGGCCCTGGCTTTCACGGCCCTAGGCGTCTTCCTGTACAACCGACACAGCTTCGGCGTGCGCGTCCACTGCGTCGGCGACAACCCCGAAAGCGCCGCCGAGATGGGCATCGATGTCGATAGAACGCGCATCTTGGTTTTTGTCTTTACCGGCATCGGCGCGGCGCTGGCGGGCATCTTTTCGGTGATGATCAATTTCGTATGGTGGCCCACCACCGGCGACGGCTTGCTGCTGCCAGTGCTGGCAGGGCTATTTGTAGGCGGCACGCCAACCTGGGGCGGCATCGGCACGGTATTTGGCGGTACAATCGGCACCACCATAGTCGCCTTCATCGAGACCGGTGTCATCGCGGCTGGCTTGACCGGCTTCTTCACGCAGTTTTTCTATGGCTTGATTATCATCCTCTCCTTGATATTCCAGCGTTTCAACGGCGGACGCGTGCGCTAGAAGCGCATCATTTGACTCCTCATTGAAAGAACACAGCGCAAAGAACACAGCGCAAAGAACACAGCGAAGAACACAGCCAAGAAAGAAACCCTATGAAAGTCATCCAACTGGGCATCGGCGGTATGGGAAACACCTGGCTGAACGCGGTGCGCAAGTCGCAGGAAGTTGATTACGCCGGCTTCGTGGAAATCAACGACGATATCGCGCGCCAGCAAGCCGCCGCCTATGGCTTGGATGCGGATGCCATCTTCAAGACGCTGCCAGAAGCCCTAGAGCAACTGCAAGCAGACGCGGTGATTGACGTGACGCCGCCGCAATTCCACCGCGCCAATTCCATCCTGGCGCTGGAAGCCGGCTTGCCAGTGCTATCCGAGAAGCCACTGGCGCATAGCCCCGAAGACGCGCAGGCTATCGTCGCCAAAGCGCGCGAGACAGGCATTTTGCACATGGTCGCGCAGAATTACCGCTATCGTCCCCTGGCGCAAACGCTGAAGTCGCTGCTGGATAGCGGCGAATTGGGCGCGGTCGCGGCAGTGCGCGCCGAGTTCTATAAAGGTCCACATTTCGGCGGCTTCCGCGAAGAAATGCCCCATCCGCTCATCATCGACATGGCTATCCACCACTTCGACATGATGCGCTATTTCCTGAACAGCGATGTGTGCGAAATCCGCGCCCGCAGCTGGAACCCGCCCTGGAGCTGGTTCAATGGCGACGCCAGCGCCGCCGCGACCATGCGCTTCGAGAACGGCGTATCCGCCAGCTACAGCGCCTCCTGGTGTTCGCAGGCTTTGGAGACCACTTGGAACGCCAATTGGCGCTTCGACTGCGAAAAAGGCGTGATACAGGTCGAAGACGATGTGCTGACCGCGCAAGAACTCCTGCGGCTTGGCAAGCGCCGCGGCGCGCTTGCTAATGAGCACAGCGAGCGCCGCGTGATTCCCCAGCAGGGAATGCAATACGAAGGACAAGATTACTTGCTACGCGAGTTCTATGAAGCGGTTACACAAGGCAAGCCGGTCGCGACAGCGGCACAGGACAATATCCGCACGATTGAATTTGTCTTTGGCGTCGCGCGCGCCTGCGACAGCGGCGAGACCGTGAAGCTCGGCTAATCAAAATAACTGTCGCCATTCCATAGCAGCGATTTCGCCACGGCGTCGTTGAGTTCCACGCCGATGCCCGGGCGCTCCGATACGGTCATGATGCCGTCGCGAACGAAGGGTTTGTCGCCGTCGCACAGGTCCTGCCACCAGGGGATGTCGCGGGCGTGAAACTCCAAAAATAAGAAGTTCGGCACGGCAGCCAGCACATGACAAGCGGCCATCATGCCAAGCGGCGACGAGACATTGTGCGGCGCAATCGGGATATAATGCGCGTCAGCTAGGTCGGCGATGCGCTTGCCTTCGGCAATGCCGCCGGCTTTTGCCAAATCGGGCATGATGACATCACATGCGCCCTTTTGCAACAGCTCCAGGAAATCGAAGCGCGTATATTGATTTTCGCCAGTGCAGATTACCGTGCTGCTGGCAGCGCGTACCTGCGCCAGAGCCGCGACATTTTCCGCTGGCACCGGTTCCTCCAGCCACAGCAAGCGCAGCGGCTCCACGGCGCGCGCCAGGGTGATGGCGGACGGCAGGTCGAATTGCCCGTGGCAATCGATTGCCAGGTCAAGCTCGAAGCCGATGGCGGCGCGGACGCCCTCGATGAGGCCGATGATATGCGTCATTTCTTGCGCGCCGACAGTCCAGTTAAAAGCATCGAGCCTGCCCGCGCCAGTGCCATCGACATCAAACTTGACCGCGCCAAAGCCCTCGCTCACCGCTTGTAAAGCCTTGTCGCCGAAGGCGGCCGGGCTATCCGCTTCCCCAAAGTGGCAATCCGCGTAGAGGCGGATATTGTCGCGGAACTTGCCGCCCAGCAGCTGATAGACCGGTACCCCAAGCGCCTTGCCGACAATATCATGCAGGGCGTTGTCAATGCCGGTCAGCGCGAAGATCAGCGGCGCGCTGCTGGCGCCGCCATAGCGCCCGGCGCGGCGCAGCTTCTCGTAAATCATGTTGATGTTAAAGGGGTCTGCGCCGATGAGCAGGTCTTTGAGCGCCAAGATTGCGAATTTGGTAGCGAAGCCGGAGAAACCCGGTCCGCCAGAATTGCACTCGCCGGTGCCGACAATGCCCTCGTCGGTGTAGATGCGGACAAAGGTCCAGACACTGCCGCCGCTATCCGGCTCTTGTCGGCCAATCACGCTGGCTTGCACATCGGTGATTTTCATTTTGCATCCTGTCTCTAATTTAATGACCCGCTTCGCTCAAGGCCGCTGTCATTTCGTCAAGCTGCGCCTGGCTCAAGCCATCGCCCATCTCATCCAGCGCCGCATTCAATCGCTGTGTTCTTTCTTTTGGCGTCAATGCCTCCGGCTTTACGGAAATCGGCTCCAAATTGCGGCGTAGGAGTTGGCGCTGCTCATCATTCATTTCAGCAACGGCGCGCAAAATATCTTTGAATATCACTTATAATCTCCCTTCTCGCTCAAAGCCACGCTTATTATAGGGCTTCTGATTAACTGCCTTGCGCGCAAGCGCGGAAATGCTTAGAGGCGGTTGCGCCGACCGATTGCTCTGCCTCAATGATACTGCTCGATACTCGCCATTATTCGCTTGATTTTGCGGAAGATGTCGGGCGGCACAGGCGGGTTGAAGGGTCCACCACTGCCGCCAACCACGTCAGCGAAACCGCAGCAGTTGATCGCCGCCATCACAGCCGAATAATTGTAAGCGCGTTCCCACATGAAGCGAATGTCTTCCAGCGGCGAAATTTCGTTTTCGATTTGGCGCGCCGCCTCATAATCGCGCCGTCGCTGGGCATTATTGATCTCGTCAGATGCCCGCGCCACCACCAGGTTAATGCCCGAGGTGTGCCCCTTGGTGCCCATTTCCGCAGCCGCCGTCGAGCGATCGCCTATGCCCCAGATGACAATCTTTTCCCGCTCGTCCAGCGCCTCGACAAAGGGCAGGACATCGTCTTCGTTGGTCCCGATCTTGACCCCGACAAAATGCGGCGAATCGCGCAGCAAACGGATGACCATGTCGCGGTCGCGCGGCCGCCGGTAATAATACAAGAAGCGCGCGCCGTGCCCTTGCGCCTCCGCTTCGGCAAAACTCATCAAGGTCTCGTACAAACCTTGCGGTCCATAAGTGCCGCCGAGCGGCATGATCAAATAAACATCGGGCGGGCGCGGCAGGGCTGCTAGGCGCGCGATCAAGTCGGCGGCGGCCGGCAGAGGGTTGGGCACGACAGCCGCCATCAAGACGCCCGCGCCTTGCATGCGCTGCCCAGCCACATCCAGGAGCTTGACCTGGTCCTCAAGCGCGACATGATGAACCAAGCTGGTACCCGCGATGGATATCACGCGCGGCCGCTCCCCGTCAAGATGATTGTTGCACATCAAATAGTCGATATTTTTGGCATGCCCGGCATAGTCAATTTGTCCGCCGTTGAAGGGAATCAGCGGAATGCCAATGACGGAGTTGAGGCTATCGAGCAATGCGGGTCTTGCAATTGTCATACAGACTCCTTTACCAGCGCGTGGCTTGGAAGCGCCAGCCCGGTTCGATCTTTTGCATCTCGGCTTCGTCGTCCCGTTCGGTCAAGCCGCAAGCCAAGTACTGCTGATGCAATGTCGCCAGCCGCTCGCGATCAACCTCGATGCCCAAGCCCGGCGTGGTCGGCACAGCCACAGCGCCATCGACGAAGCGCAATGGCTGCACGAGCAAGTCATGACCCTCTTGCCAGGGATAATGCGTATCGCAATCGTAGGTCAGGTTGGGCACAGCCGCGGCCAAGTGCACCATTGCCGCCAGCGAAATGCCCAAGTGACTGTTGGAGTGCATGGACAGGCCGCGGCCGAAAACGCGACAAAAACGCGCCAGATCCAATGTCGCGCGGAAGCCACCCCAAAAATGATGATCGGAGAGGATAATCGCCTCGGAATGATGCTTCAGGCTGCCGGGCAAGTCATCGAACGAGGTGGTGCACATATTGGTCGCCAGCGGGAGGCTGAGCGCTTTTGCCACCGCGCCCATGTTCTGCTGGCCACGCACGGGGTCTTCGTAATACTCCAACAGGCTTTCTAATTGCTTGCCAGCCGCGATGGCGGTATCAACGCGCCAGATGGCGTTGGGGTCCAAGCGCAGCGGCATGTCCGGACCGAATGCTTCGCGCAGCGCCCGCATCGCGTCAACTTCGGCTTGCGGCGGGAAAACGCCGCCCTTGAGCTTGATTGACTTGAAACCGTAGCGCGCAATCATAGCGCTCGCCTGCGCCACGACGCCATCCGCGTCCAGCGCCGCCGCCTGGCGCGCGGCGAACCAGCCGCTCGCGCTGGGGTCGCGCTCGAAGCCGTATTCGCCGCCTGCGCCCGCGTGTTTGTAAAAGAGATAAGCGGCGAAGGGCACACGCTCGCGCGCCGCCCCGCCCAGCAAATCAAGGACCGGGCGTCCGCAGGATTTGCCCATCAAGTCGTAGCAAGCCACTTCGATAGCGCTGCGCGCCTGCACCCAGCTGCGCTGATCCCAGGGCGAATCCCCGCGTTCGTCCGCTTGAGAAAGCGCGTCCAAGCTGGCGGCGATGGCGTTGAGCTGCCAGGGGTCAGCCCCGATGATGCGCTCGGCAGCTTGTTCCAGCGCGGCGCAGGTCGCCTCGCTGCCGGGGATTTCGCCCCAACCCGAAAGACCATCGGCGCTGACCAATTCCAGGACGATGCGCAGGGCGTAAGGCGCGTGCAGCCCGGCCGCGTTGAGTAATGGCGGGTCGGCGACGGCTACTGGTGTGATATGTACTTCGTCGATGCGCATGTTCAGCTCCACAAGTGATCGCGCGACCACTCGCCATCCCAGCCAGCGCTCGCTTCAAAATAACCGGCGTCCCGCCCTACTCTTTCGTCCATGTGCTCGCGGATGGCGGCTTCGTTAAGCTCGCCGAAGCCCAAGCCCGGCGCTTCTGGCACTGGCGCGTAGCCATCGACGACCAATGGTTTTTCGATGCCGTCAATCAGGTCCTCCCACCATGGCAAGTCGACCGAGTGATTCTCTAGCACATAAAAGTTCTCGGTAGCGGCGGCGCAATGGATATTCGCCAGGAATGAAATCGGCGAGCCAGCCATGTGCATTGCCATGGGCACGCCATAATCTTGCGCCAAATCGCCGATTTTCTTGGTTTCCATGATGCCGCCGGATGTCGCCAAATCGGGGTGGATGACCGAGACGGCATTGGCTTCCAGCAGGGACTGAAAGCCTTCTTTCAGGTAGATGTCTTCGCCAGTGCAGACCGGGGTCATGACCGCGTTTTTCAAGCGCAGCCACTGGTCGCCGAACTGCCAGGGGATCATGTCCTCGTACCAAGCCAGCGAGAATTGATCCAGCGCTTTGCCCAGCCGAATGCAAGATTCAACGTTGATGTGGCCAAAGTGATCGGCTGCCAGCGGGACCTCATAGCCGATTGCCGCGCGCACCTGCCGCACATATTCGACCAGGCGCTCAATACCAATATCGGTGATTTGCATGCCAGTAAAGGGGTGCATGATGGTCCTTGTTTCCGTCATGCCCGGCGGTGCCGACACCGCGCCTTTGATGCCCGCCAGCAAGCCAATGCCGATATCCATTTTGAGGAATTTGAAGCCAGCGTCCAGGCGCTGCTGGAGGCGCGCGCCCATGGTCGCGCCGTCCGGGCTGGACTCGGTATCGCTGTATATCAGCACTTTGTCGCGGAACTTGCCGCCCGCCAGTTGATAAGCCGGTAAGCCATAAGCCTTGCCAGCCAAATCAAATAGCGCCATCTCTATGCCACAGACGCCGCCGCCCTGCCGACCATGAAAGCCAAACTGCTTGATTGCCCGGAAAATCTTGTCGATATTGCAGGGGTTTTCGCCCAGCAAGCGCGACTTGAGCATCAGCGCGTAAGTCGGGCTGGCACCATCCCGCACCTCGCCATAGCCGCTGATGCCCTGGTTGGTGTCGATGCGCAGTATCGTTACATCAAAGGGCAACGCGCGCAAATTGACGATGCGCAGGTCGGTGATTTTGAGTTGAGTCGGGCTTGAATAGGCGCTGACATTCGCTGCGAGGCTTGCTTCTGTCATGCTTTTCTCCAGTTAGACCATAAAGTTTTGACGCAAAGTCTAGCCACAATGTGAAACCACAAAGGCGCTAAAGTAGAACCAAGAAAGTAATGAAAATACGTGAATCGCCGCTTTTCTACCCCATCCCCAGCCCTTCCCCGAATCATCAAGGGAAGGGTGGCTCGACAATGAAGTTGGAATGTTTCGCAAATTTTGCTTCATTAACTTGGTTCTACTAAGAAAACAAAGAACGATTATCTCCGAAATGTCTCCCGGTCCTAGGTGCCGCTTATTTTATAAACCGCGTCGCTCATGCGAAGAGTGGGCTTGTCATATTTATTGAGCGCGACATTCCTGGGTCCTTATCGCTGCCGCCGCGCGGCTGCGGTACTTCTCAATCAATTTCGCAGCAAATTTCGCGCGCCATAGGTTGCCGCCGCTTCTCGGATAAATGCCGCGTTTTCGCGCGCGCCGTATGTCGATTCCAGGTAATCCGCGAGGCGCGTCAAATCTTCGCGCGTGGCGCGCCGCGGCCGCAGCAATTCGTAGATTTTCAACATTTCGTCATTGGGCACAGCCGTTAGCTCGGCGGCGCGCGCGAAATTGCCGGCCAACTGCGGATAGCCGGCATCACGCGCGATGCGCGCTTGTTGGCGCAAGGCATCGGCATGCGTGCGCAGATCATCGCCTGTCAGTTCGCCCGCAGCGATGGCTTCGGCGCTGATTTCGCGCAGCGGACGCTCGCTGAAGGCGCGCAATTCATCCGCCGCGTTATCGCGCAGGGGATAGATATTTTCAGGATTATCGCTCATGGCGCTTCCTTATCGCGCAATAGCGCAATATCTCAGCCGTCGGGCACTTAGTCCGGTTCCCAATTAAATAGGCATTCCACCGGCGCTTGATTCGGGCGAACCTCGTCGGTTTCGCGGCGATGCAGCAGCGCGGTTTTGACAATCAGGCGCAGGCGCGCGCCATTGTCAATCTTGACCGACACGGGCGTCGTCGACTTGCCTAGCGCGTAACGCGCCGCGTTCAGGCCGATATTCTGGTAGGTCGCCAGCGTCAAGCTGGGCGACTGCGGGAACAGCTCCAGGTTATTCAGTGGTGCCAGGTCCTTCTGATGAATCACCGCTGTGCCGCGCGACTGCAAGCCAATGCCGATGCCGCTGCCGCTGAGCCGCGCGCCGACAAAGCCTATCGCGGCGCAATCGGAGGAGTGATAAACGCGCACAATCCGCGCGAGCGCGCCGGCGCTGGCGACGCCGCTGAGTATCGCTTTCAGCACATCTTCGTGGTCCAGCCCGCCGATGGTCTTGCCCAGCGCGCGCCCAAAAGCCGGTCCCAGCGCCAGGACAACTTCTTTGCCGCTCCCGCGCGCGGCGGGGCCGATTTCTACCAAGCGCGCCAGCGGCTGCCCAATATGCGCTTCGACGAATCCAGTTGGCGGCTGCGCCTGCGGTATGGCTTGCATATCGCGCCAGCGCTGCCCCTGCGGACGATAGCCGCTGCCGGGACCCGTATAGTTATTGGCGTCGTTGATGGCGCTGCGCACTGTGAAGTCGGCGTCAAAGATAGCGGCTGGCTGCAGATAGTCAGCCGCGATACGCTGCCGCCCCATTTCCAGGATATTGTCGGCGACTTCGCCGAAGCCGCTGCGCTGCAATGCCTGCATGACCGTTACGAAGTCGCTGTCGCTAGCCATGAAGCGGTCGGCCGCGTCCAAATCGGGCAGGATATCGCGCTCGGGCATGTCGTCGCTGCTATGCGCCACTGTCGCGGCGGCAACTTCTTCGTCCGTGATTGCGGGGAAGCCCAGTTCGCGGTAGACCGCCTGTATCGCCCTTGCCGCTTTGCGGCGGATGGCGAGGGCTTCGTCTTCGCGGATTGGCTTGACGCCGCCGTCAATCTGCATATCGCGCTGCAGCACATTGTAGTCGTCGAAATCTTCGGCATCAAAATTGCCGCCCCCAAACAAGTTATCGCGTTTGGGGATGGCGCTATAGCCGGAGAAGATGAAGTCGGCACCGGGGATGAACTGCAGCATGAGCTTGGCGGTCTTGCGGATGCTGGAATGCGATGCCAGGGCGTCGTTGCCAGCCGCCACTTCCAAGCCCAGCATGGCAGCCAGCAAGTTTTCAGCCAGCACCGCGCGCACCCCGCCGGGCAGCGCCTCTGGCAAGGCAATGCAAGATATCGAGCCGTTCTGTACGCCCTGGCTGCCCGCGCCCTTCACCACCAGCAGACAGCGCGCTTCCAAGTAGAGCATCGACTTCTGCTCCGCCCGTCCCATCAGCGCTTCGGAACCGGTGCCAGAGGTGAAGCGGATTTTCACCCCGCGCGAGGCATAAGCCGAAGCCAAAAAAGCCTTGGACCATGGCGTATCGTCGCCGTCCACAAAGGTCATTTCGGTGCCGTAAACGGACAGGGTTTCGGCGTAACTGGTCAGCCCTTTCATCGCCAGCCGCAAACCCAGCGCTTCTTCAACCGAGCATTGCGTCAAGACGCCGCCGCGCCCGGTCTGCGTACCGACTAGAATAGCCAACGCGTTAAATGGCGCGAAGCGCGCCACGCGCACAGTTGTCTCGACTTCGGCGAAGCCGCGCAAAGCCGCTTCTGCCGCGTCAGCCGCCAGCAGCGCCGGGTGCTCGCGCCAATTGGTAACATGGGCTTGGTTGGCGGGCATGCGCCGCACGCGCATCTTCGCCAGCCCCATCATCATCTCCAGCACGTTCATGTGGCGCATGATATCGGTGAGCTTGGCGGGCGTGCAGCCGGCGATGAGGCGCGCGATATCCGTCCTCGGCACGTTGATATCGGCCAGCATGCGCGCGTATTCTTGTGACGGTATTGCCATCGCGTCCGCGGCAACCTCGAGGTCGAGGGCATGGGCAACAATGAAGCGATCCAGCGCGTCAAAGTCGGCGCGCGCTGCCCCGTCCATTTCGACGACCGCACCGTTTTCCAGCGCGAGGCTCGGATTTGGATCGTAGGGGCTGTCGGCGACAATCAAGCCGGCTTCGGGCCAAGGCTCGACAAAGGTCTCTTTGTTTATGTCGCGTTTTGCCAAAAGCTCGAAGCGAAGCGAATGCTCCATGCGCGGTCCCCCAAGCACAATACCTAGAAGGAAATCTAACACAAGCCGCCGCGCCTGTCGACACAGCACAATCGCAGCGCAGCCGCTCGCCGCTCGGCAGCAGCGTTAATGAAAATACGTAAATCGCCGTTTTCTACCCCATCCCCAGCCCTTCCCCGAATCATCAGGGAAGTGTGGCTCGACAATGAAGTTGGGATGTTTCGCAAATTTTGCATCATTAACTTGGTTCTACTGAGCTGCCCCTTCCGCTTCTAATTTTTATGTTGATTCTCAGTTTAGATTCCCGCCATTTCAGCAGCCATCATTTTATGCAATTGCCCCGATTACCGCGATTTGTCTTTGCGGCATCGACAGATTATACTTCGCAGCATTGTATTGCAGAGAAATAGTAGCGGAATAGCAGCGGAGCGAAGCGTTAATGAAGACGGACCTGACCAAAGCGCAAATCGGCTTCTATCAAGAGCATGGCTATATCATCATCGAGGACTTTTTGTCACCCGCGGAGTTGGCAACCTGGCGCGCGCATGTCGACGCCGCCGTGACAAAGCGCGCGGACCGGCGGCTCGCCAATCGCGCCGGTTGGCGGGATGGTGATAAAAACAGCTATTACAATCGCGTCTTTGTACAGCGCATCAACCTGTGGACCGACCACGCGGGCATGCGCGAGCTAATGCTCGACCCGCGCCTGGGGAAGCTGGCAAGCGAACTGGCTGGGGTCGATGGCATGCGCATCTGGCACGACCAAGCCTTGATTAAGCAACCCTGGGCGAACCCGACCGGCTGGCACCTGGACAATCCTTATTGGTCCTATTCTTCGCGCGCCGCCATCAGCATCTGGGTCGCGCTGGATGATGCCACCCGCGACAATGGCTGCCTATACTTCTTGCCCGGCACCCACAAAACCGCAACCTTCGACAATTCGAGCATCGGCATGAATACGGGCGCATTGTTCGACGTTTATCCGCAATGGGCGCAGATCCAATCAGCCGCCGCGCCCATGCCCGCCGGTTCCTGCTCCTTCCACAACGGCTTGCTGGCGCATGGCGCTGGTGCCAATATGACGCCAGGCACGCGGCGAGCGATGACCTGCGGCTATATGCCCGATGGCAGCGTCTTCAACGGCATAGCCAACATCTTGCCGCAAGCCTATTTGGATACGCTGGAGATTGGCGACGCGCTGGACGACGACAGCATCAACCCCTTGATTTGGCACAAGTCCAAGCCCTATATAAGCGCTTAGACGCGGGCAGCGCCCAAGCGTTCCCGCTGCCACGCGCTTGCGCTGTGGACAAGGTTACAGCAATAATTCGGGTTTGTCGGAGCAGATGGCGTCGACCCCCAGCGCCTTCAAAGCGGCGATTTCTGAGGGGCGCTCTTCGTGCCAGCAGACGATGCCCAATCCCGCCGCCCGCACTGCCGCTATCCATTCGGGCTTGAGCAAGCGATGCGGCTGCTCGGCGCGCTTTTCCCAGCAGGGATGCACATAATCCGCCCCTATCGCCTGCGCCAGTTTGACCGCATCAATGTTAACCGCGCCGAACAAAATTGAAGTCTGGGCATCTGGTCGCGCCGCTTTGATGTCAGCCAGGTAATCGGCGCGGAAGGAGCCAAAAATCGCGCTGCGCATCATGTGGCGCTCATCCAGCGCTTTGAAGATCGCGGCTGCCGCCTGAAAACTGAGCGCCTTGATATCCAGATACAAGCCCATGCCCAGTTCCCGACACAGCCCTACAGCTTCGGCAAAGCTGATGATTTTTTGCTTGCCCGCAGTCAGGTCAATCAAGTCTGCCCAGCGATAATCGCCCACATTGCCGGCGATGCCATAAACGCGCCGCAAGCTGCTGTCGTGGATGACCACAGGCACATCATCCGCGGTAAATCGGATATCGATTTCGACCATATCCGAGCCCAACTCGGCGGCTGCTCGTAATGCTGCCAGCGAGTTTTCCTGGGCATAAGCCGATGCGCCGCGATGCGCAATGCGCAAGACACGGCGCTGATTGGGCGGAATCGTAGCGCGCAGATGCGCCAGCCAAGCGCTAATTCGGCGCGGTATCCACTCGTAGAGCTGCGGCCAAGGCGCAAAAACCGCCGCCCGCAGGTCGAACTCTTGGGAAAAAACGAAACTCGGCTCGAAGCGCAATCGTTCCAAATAGCTGTGAACCAGACGATTGTTCAGCGGCTTGCGCTCGTTAATGATTCCTTCAAACAAAGGCGTTACATGCAGTCCCATTTTACCAGCCTGCCGCCCGCAACTGGCACGGGTCTTGGCTTCCCTTTCCAGCAGCACCTGGGGCGAGGCGGCAAATGCGTGCTTGCCGGGTTCGGAATACAGCAGGGGGCGATTATCTACCGAAAGCGGCGACTGATGCGCCGCCGCCATGCGATTGTAATCGCCATGCCAGCTCGCCTCGACATCCACCAGCGCGCCATCGCCATCGACGTATACCCAGATATGCTCCAGTTCATAGAGATGCCCGATATCCCAATCCCACCATACGGCGTATTCGATGGCAAAAGCGATGCCCTCATCCAGGACGATGTCGCGCGGGAAAGAAGCGGAAGCGCCGCCCGTGCGGAAGACGCTATACCCAACAGCCGCCGGCAAGAATGGCTCCTTAGCGTCGAAGCGGATAAGCGCGGCGTAGCGCAATGCCAGCTCATGCTCCGCCGGCGAAGTGATTACCGGGTCCAGCCCTTGCGCGGGCAAATCCAGCCGGTCTACAGGCACTGAAGGACTCACTGCCATAGGAGCGATTTTTCGGTTTGCGGGTCGAAGAACTGCGCTTGCTCCATGTCAAAAGCCAGCGAGACGCGCTCGCCAGCTTGGCGGCGGTCTTCCGTGGCGGCAAGCAGCAAGAAACTGTGGCGTCCAACGCGCACGTCAACCAGGTCTTCGCGCCCCAGCGGCTCGACGACGAATATCTCGCCCGATACCGTGCCATCGTCGCTAATTTGGATGTCCTCGGGGCGGATGCCCATCACGACTGGACCAGCGTGGCTGGCGGGCGGCTCGCCACGTTGCTTTGCCACTTCCAAACGCAGCGAGTCCGCTTCGGCGAAGAAGCGGCCATTGACAGCCGATACGCGGACATCGACGAAGTTCATCGGCGGGTTGCCAACGAAGCCGGCGACAAATTGCGTCTTCGGGCGGTCGTATAACTCGTCGGGCGAATCGAAGGCTTGCAGATGTCCGCCGCTAATCACCGCGATGCGGTCAGCCATGGTCATCGCTTCTACCTGATCGTGCGTGACGTAGATTGAAGTGATGCCGAGGTCTTTTTGCAGGTGCTTGATTTCGCCGCGCATGGTCAGCCGCAGCCGCGCGTCCAAGTTGGACAGCGGTTCGTCAAATAAGAGCACATCCGGTTCTTTCACCAATGCCCTGCCCAAAGCCACCCGCTGCTGCTGCCCGCCCGACAGTTGCCCGGGGCGGCGATCAAGCAATTCGCCGATGCCCATCACGTTGGCGACTTGACGCACGCGCTCGTGCTGGTCGGCTTTTGATACTTTTTTCAATTTCAGCGGATAAGCGATATTTTGGAAAACGGTCATGTGCGGGTAAAGCGCGTAGCTCTGGAAGACCATGCCGATGTTGCGGTCTTTTGGCTGCACTTGATTGACGATGCGCTCGCCAAATCGAATCAGCCCGTCAGTGGGTTTATAGATGCCAGCCAATGTGAGCAGCGTCGTTGTCTTGCCACAGCCGGATGGACCCAAGAAGGCGACGAATTCGCCGTCTTCGATGTGTAAAGTCAGGTTCTCGACGCCGACAACATCGCCAAATTTCTTGCTGAGATTATCGATTGTAACTTTCATCGCATGATTCTTTCTCGCTCTGCCGGCCTCCGCTGATCTTGCCCCGTGAGCGAAACGGGATTAGGAACTGCCTTTTGTCCCGCCGGCATAAATATTCAGCAAGTATTCTTGGGCGAAGATGAAGAAGATAAAAATGGGTATCAGTTGAAATAAGCCAACAGCCGCCACTTGATTCCAGTCGACCGGCGCGGTTTCGTCAATCAATTCATTCAGGAATACCGGCAAGTTGCTGACGCCGCTGCCGATGGAATAGGTAGCGGGGATAATATAAGCGTTCCAGCCGCCGATGAATGCGAAGATGCCCAATGCCAGCAAGCCAGGGCGAATCTGCGGCAAGAGGATTTCCCAATAGGCGCGCCAGCGCGAAGCGCCGTCAATGAGCGCCGAGCGTTCCATATCCCAAGGGATATTGTCGAAGAAGCCTTTCATCAACCAAACGCCCAGCGGCAATTGAAAAGCGACCATGACCAGGGCGATGCCGCCCACCGTATTGAAGCCGACCAAATCGCCAATCACGGGAAGGTCGCCCAGCCGCAACAGCACGATAAAAATCGGAATCAAGAGCGTGATAGCCGGGAAGCCGTGCAGAATTAAGGTAAAGGACAAGAAAAAGCGCCGCCCGGGGAAGTGCATGCGCGACAAAGCGTAACCTGCCATCGACGACACCAGCAAGACAACAAATGTCATGACAACGGCAATCGCCAAAGAAGTCAGCAGAATCGGCCAGATGTTAAATTCCAGCCCCGAGATGTTGCCCGCGAAGATTGACTCCCAGTTCTTCAGGGTCAAGCCGCCGAAATTGTTCTGCCCATCCAGCGGCACAATGCCTTCGGTACGGAAAGAAAAAGTGGCGACAATCACCCAGAAGTAGCCAACCAGCAAGGGCGACAGCAAGCCAATCAGCGCGATATAGGGTGCCCAATGCCCCGGCAAAAAGACGATGGCCGCGCTAAAAAGCAGGGCAAAAGCGAAGCTGGGCAGCAAGCGGCTAATTTCTTTGTCGGCTTCCATGACAACGCGCACCGTCATTTGCAGTTCTTCGTCGCCGCGCATGAAGCGCAGACGCAGCGGGGCATCTTCTGCGGACTGGCTGAGCCGCTTGTTGAAGGCTTCCAGGTCGACAGCGTCGCGCCGAATCGCCGTGATGACATCGCCGACTTGCATGCCCGCTGTCGCGGCCGCGCCCTGCGCCACCATGGCATCGATGCGGATGCCGGACTCGCTTTGGCTTAAGGTCATCTGCAAAGATTGCCGCGGCGCGAAGACGCCAAAGCTCATCACATAATGCCCCGCCGCTATCACGACAAACAAAATCGCGCTGCTGGAAAAAGCCAATAAAAGCGCCCGCGGCAGGTCCACCGCCGTATAACGGCGGGCGACGCTGCACCCGGCAATATAGGCGACATAGGGCAGCGCCAGCAAAACGAGACGGGTCAAGACATCCATGACCGTCTCTTCGACGCCGCCAAGGGCAAAAAGCGGGCCAACAATCCCGCTGAAGAAGAAAGCCGCGCCTAGCAACAGCGCAATGCTAATGCCGCCGCTGCGCAATGCCTCAACCAGGTCCATGACAAAGGAGCCCGAGCCAGCTTGGTTCTTCGCCTTGGATAAAGCGAATTGATCTCCGCGCTCGCTCATAGCGCCTCCACGCGCGGTTCCGCAATCAATTCGTCAAAGCGGAATACCCGCATATAGATGATAGCCAGCACCACCCCTATCATCACCAGCAGCACAGCAAAGGCCGAGCCATAGCCCCATTGCGCGTTGCCAAAATAGTTGGAAAGCGCGCGGTGATAAGCGGTCAGCGACCATACTTCGGTGCGATAGAGCCCTGGTCCGCCGTCGGTCAACAACTGAATCTCCACAAAGGATGTCAGCAAAGACAGCGTCTGATAGGTTACGACAAAGAGCAGGGGCCAGCGTATCAAGGGCATGATGACATAGCGGATGCGCTGCAAGCGCGACGAGCCATCAACTAGGGAAGCGTTGAGCAGGTCTTTGGGAATCGATTCGATGGCTGATGTGAAAATAATCATGCCAAAGGACAGTCCAATGAAGCCGTTGACAATCACGACGAATACCCAGGGATTGGTGGAAACATAATTGTAGGTAGGCTGGCCCAGGAATTCGTTCAATTGATTGATAATGCCGAAGGGCGCTTCCGCCATCATGCGCTTCCAAATCAAAATATATACAACCGGCGACGTGATGCGCGGCAAAATCCATAAAGCGCGGAAGACAAAACCGGCACCGCGGTCGATATGCGTCGTAAGCAGGGAGACCAGCAGCGCTAGGGAAACATTAAAGATCGAAAGCGTAACCAGCACATAAAAAATGGTATTGAAGAAAATTTTGCGCGCGAATTGATCGTTCAATAAGGTCCGGTAATTTTTTAGTCCGATGAACTCCATAGCGGCGAGGTTGGAGGTGAAGTTCGAGCTAGCCAGGTTGGTGACGCTCAAATAGAGCACGATGGCGACGGGAATCAAGAAAAAGATGATGACAAGGATGCCGGCCGGTGCCATGAATCCATAAGCGCCCAAATAAGATTTGAGGGCGTTTCTGCCGCTTATGGATGCCGCGCTGACGGTATTGGCTTGCTGGGACATGGGCAAATCTCGCGCCTAGTTGATGTCTAGCTGAAGCCTAGTTGAAGCATAATTGAATTGAAAACCGCGCCATAATTCGCAAGCGCTTCCAGATAGATATGGAGTTTTCCCGCAAAGGCGGTTTGGGTCCTGTTGCCCAGCCCCGGGGAGCGCGACCGCTCCCCGTGACTTGACATGCAGAGACGACAGACAGTCAACTAGCGGACGGCGATGCCGTCGCCCAATTCATTCTGCATCTGCGCGATGGCGATTTCAGCCGCGCCAGCCGCGTCGGCTTCGCCAGTTTCTACCGCTTGTACGCCCAGGAAGTAGGCGTTCGACCAGGCATTCCAACCGGGATGGTTGGGCAGCGCCGTCGTATGGTCGAGCATGTAGTGCGCGCTGCTCAGCAAGCGATTGTCGGCATAGGCTTCCGATTCCAACTGCGCGTTGAGAATGCCCAGGTGGAAGCTGTCGATGGCGTGTTTGTTGTTGTGCTCGGGCGTGGTGATGGCAGCGATTAGCGCCAGCGCCACATCGGGATTGTCGCTGCCGCTGCTTATCATGTAAGTCAGCGGGTGCGTCAAGGTGATGGCTTCGCCAGTCGCCATAGCTGGGATAAGCGTCAGCCCGATATTCTCGAAGAGATATTCATCGCCGCCCTTGTCGGCGACATAGTTGATCGCCCAGTTGGGCCAGTTCCAGGTGCCGCCCGCCGCGAAGAGTACCGTATCCGCCTGCGCGACAGTTGGGTGCCAGACTTCGTTCCAGTCCACGCCGATGATGTCGGAGCGCATCGCGCCCGACGCAACCGCGCCACCCAGCAATTCATAGGTCGCCACCAATGCTTCGCTGTCTACAACCAGGTTGCCTTCCATATCGAGGACTTCGCCGCCATGCCCATAGTAGTAATACAGGAAATCGGGACCATTGCTGGGGCGGTGCCAGAAGCCATTACCGCTGTCGACGACGCCTTCGTCAATGGCGGCTTCGGCTGTCGCCAGCATATCCGCGAAGGTCCATTCGCCAGCCGCGACGCGCTCGGGCAGGGATTCGATGTCTTCTTCGCCCCAGCCCAAGTCGCGCAGCAAGAGCTTGCTATAGAAGACAGGCCGCGCTTCGGCGTCTTGCGGGATGCCCCAGATTTGACCGGCGTAGCCGTGCGAATCCCACAATGAGGGTACGATGTCATCAAATTCGCCGTGCATGCCAATCACATCATCCAGCGGGATGATGAAGCCAGCCGGTGCCCAAGCACCAATGTCTTCGTGGCCCGACAAGATGATATCCGGCGCTTCGCCCGCTTCCGAAGCCAGGACGAATTCGTTCTTGTAGTCGCCCCAACCGGCATTGTCTTGGATGAGATTCAAGTCGATGTCGATGCCCATAGCGGCTTCAACTTCGGCTTCAACTTCGGCGAAATTGTTGCAGCGCCAGTCTTCTTCTGGCGGGCTGGCTTTACAACGGACGGTGATGCTGACGGAATCTTGCGCGCCGACAATTCCCGTCAGCAAACTCAAAAGCAGAATGAAGATAAGCCCGATGCGAACTTTGGTTATCATTTTACTTCACCTCAAAATCACGTTTTTACGATTGCTGAATTGTAACATAATTCGCTTCGGCTGCAAAAAAGTATTAAATGAGAAGGTGGATAAGATCAGGGCAATCGCTTCAAAATCCATAACTGTCGAATTTAACATCAAACTGATGAATTGTAGGGGCGAGCCAAGGCTCGCCCATGAAATTGGGTGCAAAATCGCCCCTACATTACGGCCTTTTTTGGCATATTTACGGATAAATCTCGGTGTTGGCGGTCATTGTCGAAGGGCTGTGTCCACGCGCCCTACGCGCCCTACGCGCCCTTCGCGACTCTCGGTGTCTACGTGGTGAATAAAATTTGAAGCGATTGCCCTAGAGATGAGATGGATAAATTTGATTTGTCAAGGCATTGAGAATAAAATACGCGCGAGAGGCAATTACATAATGAGAGATGAGAGAATCCAAAATATGAATGACCAACTGAAGGAATTGCGCGTCTCCAACGACGCCATGCAGCACCCCAAAGAATTGCAGCGCCGCATCGCCGATGAGGGCTATCTGTTTTTTAAGCGTCTGGTCAAGCCCGACAAGCTCTGGGAATTGCGCCGCGAGATGATGACCGTGATTCAAGAAGTCGGCTGGCTCATCGCCGGCACCGACCCCATGGACGGCATCGCCGATACCAACATGCGCTATACCGAAGGCGATAACGAATACAGCGCCGGTTATGCCGAAGTCTACAAGATAGAGAATTTCCATCGCGCCGGGCATTGGGCGGAATACCAGGACATCATCGAAAAGATGGTGGGCGCGCCAATCATGCCGCACCCGCAAAAAATCGCGCGCATCTGGTTCCCCAAATATACCGAGCACACCACGCCCAAGCACCAAGACTTTGTGCACTTCCAGGGCAGCTACGAAAATATCACTTGCTGGGCACCGATTGGCGATTGCCCGATTGAGTTGGGCGGCTTGGCGCTTATCCCCGGCTCGCACAAGGTCAACCGCGTGCTGGACCATCACTTTTCGCTGGGCGCGGGCGGCTTGATCGTGGACGAAAGCGAACACGACGACATCGCCCCCGTCTGGCATAGCGCCAACTATGAAGCGGGCGACGCCCTCTTCTTCCCAGCCCTGACTATTCACCAGGCGCTGCCCAACTATACCGAGGACAAACTGCGCCTCTCGCTGGACAATCGCTATTTGATAGTCGGCGACAAAATCGCCGAGCACATGCTGGAACCGCATGGACCGAGCCAGCTCAGCTGGGAAGAGGTCTACCCGCATTGGCAGTCCGATGACTTGAAATATTACTGGCGCGACACCGAACTTGCCGTCGTCGAGCTCGATTTGAGCTTCGGGGAAAAGGGACGGGCGGAAGCGATAGCCATGGCGCGCTCCGGCAACGAGCAGGCTGTCTATGCCCTGGCGCGCGGTGCCAAGAATAATCCCGATGCCGTCGCGCCCGAAGTGCGCGCCGTTTTGGCGGAACTCGGCGTCGAGTACTAGCCCGCTAAGGCCGCGCCGCGCCAGTGTTGAGGAGGTCCCGCGATGGCTTATCAAGAACTCTCGGATGTGCGCAAGACACTGCGCGTCGAGTGGTATCGCTGCCCGACGCGTCCCGGCTTGCTGCGCGAACTGTCCCGCCGCAGCGACGCCCAGGGCTGGTTCCAGGCTGGCGGACATTTGGCGCTATTCATCTGCACTGGCAGCTTGGTCTTTGTCTTCTGGGCGCGCGAACTGTGGCTGGCATTCCTGGTCGCGCTTTTCTTTCATGGCACCGTTACCAGTTTTTTCACTGGCACCGCGCCGCACGAACTGGGTCATGGCACCGTCTTCAAGACTAAGTGGCTGAACAAGTTCTTCATGTACCTATTCAGCCTCATCGGCTGGTGGGATCACTATGACTACGCCAGCAGCCATACCTACCATCATCGCTATACCCTGCACCCAGAAGGCGACCGCGAAAATCTGCTGCCATTGGAGCCGTCGCTGGCGTCGACTTTTATGCTGCAGCTCTTTACCGTGAATTTACTGACGCAGCGTGGGCGCACCTTCGGCAAAGGCGGTCTTATTTCGACCTTGTATCTGACAATTTTAGGCGCGCTGGGCCGGGAGCCAGCCGGCGACAAGCCGATAGATGAATGGCTCGGCGCTTTGCACCGCGATCAGCCCGAAGAACACCGCAATTCCATCCGCTGGTCGCGCCTGCTCTTATTTTGCCATGGCGCTGTGCTGCTGCTGGCGATCATCACTGGCTTGTGGGTGCTGCCGCTGATTTTCTCCCTTTCCGTATTCATCGGCAATTGGCTGAGCTATTTCGTCGGCTTGACGCAGCACTGCGGCTTGCGCGAAGACATTCCCGATTTCCGCAAAAATACCCGCTCGGTCAAGCTCAATCCGCTTTTCTCCTTCCTCTATTGGCGCATGAACTGGCACATCGAACATCACATGTACGCCGGCGTGCCTTGTTATAACCTGAGCAAACTGTATCAGGAAATCGCCCACGATATGCCCGAGCCGCGTACGCTGATTGGCGCTTGGAAAGAAATGCGCGCGGTCTGGCGGCGGCAGAAGCGCGAGCCCGATTATCAGTTCGATACGCCGCTGCCGCCGACAGCGCAGCAGGCGCGCCCCGCTCGTCCTGCTCGTCCTGCTCGTCCCGACGAAAGCCCCGACAAGCGACTGGAAAGTTCTATCGGCGAGCTGGCGCCAGCCGGCTTAAAAGAAAGCCCCTAACAATTCAAGGCTTCGATTCCAGTTTGCGATTGGCTCGGGGATGAGGGCTGGATGGATGGCTGGACTTCAGCGCGCTTGCCGCAGCCGCGCCCCGCAAGATTGCCGAATGACCAGCGCTGCCGGCGTGATGATCTTCAAGTAGCGATCGTCCGGCTTGGCGATGCGCTGGACCAGGCGCTCCGCGGCGAGCTCGCCCATCAGCCCCTTATGCACATTCACGGTGGTCAAGGGCGAGAATGTGAATTGGGCGTCAGGTATGTTGTCGAATCCGGTAACGGCGATATCTTCAGGCACGCGGAAACCGTTGCGCTGCAGCCAGCCCATTGCGCCGATAGCCAAACGATCCGACGCGCAGACGATGGCATCCGGGCGCGCTGCCTTTGCCATGAGCAGGCGCGCGCCGTGTTCGCCCAGGTCTGGGGTCCAGCCCGAAGGACCCGGCTCCAGAATTTGACAGAGCCCCTCGTCAAGCGGCAAGCCCACCGCTTCTAGCCCGCGACAATAACCGGAATAACGAATATCGACATTGCCGCTGACAAAACCCAGCCGCCGATGCCCCAGGCTGACCAGATGCTCTACCAGCGCGCGCATGCCCTTCGCGCCATCAAAGAGGATGACATCGTCCTCAATGTCGTGCTTGTCGTCGGTGGTTACGATAGGCACAACCGGGGAAAACTGTTCGCGCAAATAACGGATGCGGTCGATTAAGTCCGTTCCCAGCAGAATCAAGCCGTCAATCGTGTAGGTTTCCAGCAAATGTCGGGCTTTCGCGGGGCTGTCAATCTCGTGCAGGGTCTTCACGAAGGCGACTTGATAGCTGTGCAGCTCAAGCGCCCGGTCGACGCCTTCCAGCATCATGTTATAGAAGGGGTCGCGATATTTGTCGATGCGCGTCGACAAGATGATGCCCACTTGCCCAACAATGGAGCGGGCCGGCGCGGGGCGCAGCTGCGCGCCACCATATTGCCGCTGCAGCAAGCCCGCGCCTTCCAGCGCCTTCAGGTCGCGGCGGATTGTCGCTGCGGAGACATCAAAATGAGCGGCGAGCTCCTTGGTAGACAAAAGCTCGCGTGGCGCGGCTGCCTGTACGCGCTCCAGAATCGACCGCTGCCGTATCGTTTTTTTCATAAACCCTTACTTTTCCTTCGGCTCATTCGTTCATACGCGCGCGCAGTTCCTTCGCGTGAAAAACCTCGCGTGAAAAACCTATTGTACACGACGAAATTTCTTATTCATTTTGCGCGATTATACACTTCTTGCGCGTAATATGCGCGTTTCTGACGTTTTCTCGCCGAGAAAATACATTTTATTTCAAGCAATTTAGCGGCAATTCTGTGCAAATTGTGATGAATTTGTAGAAATTTATGGCGATTTCCTTGACAAGGAGCATATAATACGTTCAAATATGCGCAAAATTTGATTGAAGAAGCATTAATCGTGCGCCGCTTCGTCAAAGCAGAACATGCGAAGAAGCGTTATCCAGTTATAAGGAAGGCGGTTCTGAATGAGACTCTTTGGATACAAACCTCAAATCGGCGACGCTGGCGACACCATGCCCTTCTATTACAATGGCGAATGGCATATTTTCTTGCTGGCGACGCCCCCGGATACCTGGACAGTCCCCGAACGCGCAGCCTGCCGCCTGGGTCATATCGTCTCGAAGGACCTGGTGCATTGGGAAGAATTGCCGGATGCCTTTGGCCGCGGTCCAGAGGGTTCGGTGGACGCGGACGCCATCTGGACCGGGTCGATACACGACCACGCGGGCAAATTCCACTTCTTCTACACTGGCTATAGCCACCGCGCGACATTCCAGCAAACGATTTGTCATGCCGTCAGCGACGACATGATCAACTGGGAAAAAGACCCCAACAATCCCATCATCAGCGCCGATACCTCAGAATGGGAGCCAGCAGACTGGCGCGACCCCTACGTCTATTTCGACGAGGAAAAGGGCTGCTATGCCATGCTGATTGCCGCCCGCTTGCAGGAAGGATTGACAGATAGGCGCGGCTGCGTCGTTGTCTATTATTCCGATGACCTGGAAAGCTGGGAGCCGGGCGGCACGATATGGGCACCCCAGCAAGCGCACTGTATGGAATGCCCAGAGACATTCAGCCTCGGCGGATACAATTACTTGATATTCTCCCGCTATTCGGGCGACGCCAAAACGCTTTATCGCGTGGCGAAACCCGGCGGACCCTGGGAAGCGCGCCCGCTGGATGCCATTGACGGATCGAAGTTCTACGCCGCCAAATCGGCCGGCGACGGCGAGCGGCGCTTCACCTTCGCTTGGGTCCCGCGGCGCAAATTCGGCAGCAATGACGAGAACTTTATCTGGGGCGGGCAATTTGGCTCCCCGCGCGAAATGATTTCCATGCCCGATGGCACGCTCACCTGCCGCCTGCCTGCCGAAATCGTCGCGAGTTACGCCAATGAGCAGGCATTCGAGTTTATACCCGGCGATGGCGACTGGGACGGCATGCGCTGTGATGCCCGCGGCAGTTTTGGCTTTGCTCACATCAAAACCGCGCGCAGCGATTTGATGCTGGAAGTCGAAATCGCTTGCGAGCCCAACACGATGAACGCCGGCATATTGCTGGAGCCAACAGCCGATATGTATATGGGACATCAGTTAATGGTGGAGCCGGGCCGCAAGCGCGCTAGCATCCGCCGCTGGCCCATCCAATGGGAACCCTTCTGGCAGGACTTGTTCCCCGGCAGCCCGGCGCTTGGTCCCGATATGGCGCGTCCGATTCTGGTCGATCAATTCTTATACAGCGAGCCGCAAGACGGCAAGTATCATGTGCGCATATTGCGCAATGGTCAATTGGTCGAGTGTTATGTCAACGACGAGGTCGTGATGTCCTACCGCATCTATGAAGAGTCGGAAGCCATGTTCGGTTTCTTCGTCGATCAAGGCGCTGTCAGCTTCAACAACCTGTCAATCCGCAGCTGAATCGAACTTGGCTGCGCGCGCGCATAGCTCGCGTATTTAGCGTATTTAGCGTAATTAGCATTGAAAACGGGCACTGCCGTCAAGCCCTTGGCAGAGATTTCAAACCAAAAAGGAGGCTGCGATTGATTTGACACTTCTTCTTTATCAAGCGCGTCAAGTGGACGCGCTGGCGCATCGTTTGCAAGCATGTTTATGACAATAGGAGAACAAAATCATGTCAATGTTGAAGAAATTTGCCTTCTTGCTGATCATCTTGTCGCTCTTGGGCGGTATCGTCTCGGCGCAAGACAGTCAGTTCTTAGAGGTATGGGACCAGTGGGAATTCTACGGCATGACGGCAGCCGGTCCCGCGCTTGAGGTGATCCACGCCGCCTGGAACGAGGAGCATCCCAATGTCTTCATGGACCGCTCGGTATTTGGCGGCGGCTGGCCGATTCGCAACGCGATAGAGCTGGCTTTGACCTCGGGCGACGCCCCGGATGTCTTCTACTCTTGGCCCTCTGGCGCTGGCTTAACCGCCTATGCGCAAGAAGGCTATCTGCTCGACTTGACGCCATACGCGGACGAGTATGGCTGGTGGGACCGCCTGCCCGATTGGGCGATCGAGCGCAATATGTGGAACGGCAAGCTCTATGCCTATCCCTGGGAGCAAGACCTCGAATATGTCTATTACAACCAAGTCATCTTTGAAGAGCTGGGCTTGGATATCCCGCAGAGTTGGGAAGATATTCTCAATTGGTGCGCTGTCGCCAATGAAGCCGGTTACATTCCCATTTCCTTCTCCAACAGCCCCGATGGCTGGCAGGGTGCCAACATGTTCACCGACATGGTCGCGCTGACCGGCGGCCGACAAGTTGGCTTGGATGTCTTGCGCGGGACCACTAGCTGGAACCGCCCGGAAGTCGTTGACGCCCTAGAGAAACTGCTGGAGATGGTGGATGCCGATTGCTTCTCGCCAGGTTTCAACGGCAAGCACTATGGCGATTCGCTGGCAGAGCTCTACACCGGCCGCGCCACCTCAGTCTGGACCGGCACTTGGGTCATCCACGATATTAGCGGCAACATGGCGGAAGGCACCTTGGATGTCTTCTACATGCCGGCTATCTACGATGACATCCCGCAAGCGACGCACATGTCGGAAGGCTCGGCTTATTACATCTGGGCGAATGCCTCGGACCCGGACCTCGCTGCCGAATACATCAATTTCGTGACCGACCCGCGCTGGCTGCCGACATGGATTGAAGAAGGCTTTGCCATCCCGATCCAAAAGGACCCCATCGACTGGAGCGCCTATGACGTCGCGCCAGTGATTGGCAAGGCATTCCGCATCGGTCAAGAGATGCAAGACCTCAATGTCGACGCCTTCCACACCACCGTCGCGCCGAATGTTGTGCGCGCGCTTTATCAAGGCGTACAGGGCGTATTGGGCGGCGAACTGAGCATTGAAGACTTCCTCAATAATATGGATGAGGAAATGGCAGCCGCCGCAGAGCTTGGGCAGGTTTGGGAACCTGGCGAGCGCATGTAGCGGTTGAAAGCCGCGCATTGTTTTCTGTTCCCTCATTGTTCCCTCACTGTTCCCTCATCGTGACATCTTGAAACTCCCCTTCCCTCATTTTGGGGGAAGGGGCTGGGGGATGGGGGGAAGCGCTTCGGAAGGACGTCGCCATGCAACGATTCAATATCCGCCCTTATATTTTTATTGCCCCAGCATTGATTTACCTCGCCATTTGGATTTTTTATCCTATTCTCAACGCATTTGTTTTGAGCTTTTTTGATTCGCCGACCGGGCGCTCGCGCGATTACTTCTGGGTGGGGCTGGGCAATTATGTGAAATTGCTGCAAGACGATCTCTTTCTCAAATCTTTATATCACAACATCATTTGGGTATTGCTTAGCATCGCCATTCCCGTCGTGCTGGGGCTGCTGCTGGCGGTCGTCCTTTCGGGGCGCGGCCGGACGCGCCTGGTCTACGCCAGCATTTACTTCATCCCACAGACAGTAGCGGCTGTTTGCGCCGCTATCGTCTGGCGCTGGATTTACGACCCCAGCATCGGTCCGCTCAACCACCTGCTAGAGGCGATCGGGCTATCGGGGCGCCCCTGGCTGGCGGATGAATCCATCGTCTTGATCGCCGTGAACATGATTGGCAGCTGGTCCTATTATGGCTTTTGCGTCCTGATATTCATGGCTGGGCTGCAAAATATCAGCCCCGAACTATACGACGCGGCCAAGATTGATGGTGCGGGTGCCCTGCAGCGTTTCATATTTGTCACAATTCCGCTCTTGCGCAACGCTATTATTTTTGTCCTGGTTTACACTATCATTGGTTCGATGAAATTCTTCGACCTGATTTTCGTGGCTACCAATGGCGGACCCAACGAAGCCAGCACAGTGGTAGGGCTGCGCATTTATTGGCACAGCATGCGCGAGGGGCGTTTTAATTACGCGGCGACAATGAGCACGATATTGACCGTCGTCATCCTGGTTCTCAGCGTATTTGTCATCCGGCAGATCGTTACTGAAGGAGACGATTGAGAAGGATTGTAAAGGGATTGAAGGATTGTAGGATTGAAGGATTAAAGGAGATTAGATGAACAACCGCGCCAAACTGCGCAAATGGCAGTCCTATCCTTCCTCTCGCATCATTCAGGGTGTCATCATCCACGCCTTTTTGCTGCTATTTGTCTTCATCGCTTTATTCCCCATTTACTTGATGTTCAACGCCGCCCTTAAGACTTCCGCCGAGCTGTTCCAGAGCTTTTTGTCCCTGCCCAAAGACCCGCAATGGCAGAACTTTAGCTTCATACTCAACGAACAAGGGTATAAGGGCGCGCTCTATAACAGCATGATTCTGTCAACATCGTCGATGATTCTGACGACCGTCATATCGGTATTGGCGGGTTATGGCTTTGCGGTCTATCGCTTTGTTGGCAAGCAATGGCTCTTCCTCCTGGTCCTGACAGGACTGATGGTTTCGGAAACTTCCGTGCTCATCCCGGTGTATCAATTGCTGCAGGACCTAGGGCTGCTGAACACTTACGCCGGCATGATCCTGCCGCAAGCGGCGCTGGGCTTGACCTTCGGCGTCTTTCTGATGACCACTTTTTTCAAAGACATCCCGCGCGCCTTGATTGACGCGGCGGTTGTCGACGGCGGTTCCGACGCCCAGGTGCTGCGCTATGTTATTATGCCCCTGGCGCGCCCAGCCATTATGTCGCTGGCGCTGATCGAGTTCATGTGGGCATGGAACAGCTTCTTCTTCCCGCTGGTCATCGCCACCAAACAATGGCTGATGCCGATGAGCGTGCGCATCATCGACTTCATGGGAAGGTTCACCTTCAAATACGACATGATCGCCACCACCACCGTCATCCTGTTCACGCCGATTTTGATCCTCTATCTGATTACTCAGCGCAGCTTCCACCGCGGCATCACCTTCGGCGCGCTGAAGGACTGACTCGTTGACCCAAGCCATTTAGGAAAAAGCCCATGTCCAAAAGCTATGTCGAGATTCTCGCCCATGCCAACCAAGCGGTCGCGCGAACTGCCGCGACGCTCGGCGACGATCCGCAGCGCCCGGCTTATCACCTGTTTACCGCCGCCAACTGGATCAACGACCCCAACGGTCCTTGCTATTACAATGGTTACTGGCACATGTTCTTCCAGCACAACCCCTATATCGCCGACTTTGGACCCATGGGCTGGGGCCACGTCCGCAGCCGCGATTTAGCGCATTGGGAGCATTGCCCCATCGCCATCATGCCCAGCCCGGGCAGTTACGATGGCGCTGGCTGTTGGTCGGGCAGCGTGGTCATCCACGATGGCTTGCCGACTATGATCTATTCCGGCGTCGCCGATATGACCCTGTGGAGCGCCGACGATGACCTGCCGCCATCTGACCGGCAGCGAATCCCGCAAGGCTATTACCACGAATTTGTGCTGGAAATCGACCAAGAGACGCAGTGCGTCGCGACCAGCCACGACAACTTGCAGACCTGGCAGAAGCATCCCGCCAATCCGGTCATCCCCGCGATCCCAGACGGCATGGACCTCATCGGCTTTCGCGATCCCTTCTTGTGGCAAGAGGACGATGGCTGCTGGTATATGCTATTGGGCTCGGGCATCAAGGGGCAAGGCGGCGTGGCGCTGCTCTATCGCTCGCCGAATATGATCAATTGGGAATACCTCAACCCGCTGTATATCGGCGACCCAGCCGAAAGCGGCATCAATTGGGAATGCCCAAATTTTCTGGATTTGGGGCAAAAGCGCATGTTGGTGGTATCGCCGCATGGCCGACCCGTCTATTGGCTGGGCGATTATGCCCAGCAGCGCTTTATGCCCGATGGTCCGCCGCTGCGCCTGGATTGGGGCGACGTATTTTACGCGCCGAACAGCCTGCGCGATCCAAACGGGCGCTGGTTGATGTGGGGCTGGATACGAGAAGCGCGCCCGCGCGACCAGTACGCAGCCGCCGGCTGGGCTTCTTGCTTGACCTTGCCGCGCGAAATCTCGCTGGACGCGACGGGAGGCTTGGTCGTGAAACCCGCCGTGGAACTGCAGCAATTGCGTACCGCTGTCCTATACCAAGGCGACGCGGCGCTTCACGACAACAGCCGCGGCTCGCTTGACGGGATACGTGGCGATAGGCTGGAAATCTCGCTGCGCGTAACAGCGGCGCAGTGCGCTGCCGTGGGCATGCAATTCCGACGCAGCCGCGATGGCGCGCAATATACGCAGCTCGAATATGATTACCGTACAAGCAGCCTGCGCTTAACGCGCGACCAATCCACCGACACGGCGGGGGTTACGCTGGATGCCTGCGAATACGCTTTGACGCTCGGCGACGATGAGCCGCTGAATCTGACCATCTTCCTGGACAATTCCGTCATCGAAATATACGCTAACGACCGCCTGACAATGACCAGCCGCATCTACCCCTCGCGCGCCGACGCCCAGGGACTGCGCCTGTACGCGCATGGCGGCAGCGCGGCGGCGCAAACGAGCATCTGGCGGATGGGCAGCATTTGGCACTGAGCCAGAGCGTTCAGAACGTTCCGCCCCAGGATCAACGCCATTGCCCCTACTCGACCCGAGACTCGCCCGTTTCACTCACATCTATTCGCTGCTGCGCGTTTGCATAAGTCGGCACGCCCTCTTCCGCGAAGATGCGGTCGATTTCCGCGCGGTCGGCGGCGCTCAGTCGCCAGCCAGCCGCGGCGATATTCTCCGCCAGTTCGCGCTCGTTGCGCATGCCGACCAGCCCCACGGTCACAGCCGGATGGCTCAAGACCCAAGCCAGCGCCAACTGCGCGACCGACTTGTCATAGCCTGCTGCCAGCCCCTTGAGCCTTTCCGTCACCCGCAGCGCTTTTAGGAAATTGGCGCGCTTGAACAAAGGCAGGCCAAAAGCCATGCCAGCGCTGCGCCAATCGTAATCAACGAACTCGGTATCGGGCTTTAACGCGCCGGTCAACAAGCCAAAGGCCAAGCTGCCATAAGCCATAAATCCGATACCCTGCTCCTGGCAATAGGGCAAAACAGCCGATTCCACCCGCCGGTCGAACATATTATAGCCAACCTGGTTGGCGGCCAAGCTGCCATGCGTTTGACAGGCTTGCATCATCGCCACATCGTAATTGGAGACGCCATAATGACGGATTTTGCCAGCCGCCTGCAGCGCTTCCAGCGCGGTCATCGTCTCTTCATGCGGCGTCGTCAAATCGGACCAATGGATCAGCATCAGGTCAACATAATCGGTATTGAGGCGCTTGAGGCAGCCGTCGGTGCGCTTGGTGATGTTGGCGGCGGAAGCGTCTCTGCCAATGATGGCGTCATTGCCGCGCACCGTCGGGTCATCATGGTAGACAAAGCCGACTTTGGTCACCAGGACGACATCCTTGCGGCGCTTCCCCAAACCGCGTGCGAGCAGTTCCTCGGATGTGTAAGGACCATAAGCCTCGGCTGTATCGAAGAGGGTGATGCCATGGTCTATCGCCATATCTATGGCGCGCACGGCTGCGTCCACGTCAATGTCGCCGTACTGCGTCGTGCCCAGTTCCCATGTGCCGAACCCAATCGCCGAGCAAGTCAAGTCGGTATTGCCAAAAGTTCGCTGTTCCATGCCCGCATCCCTTTCCTAAGCGCTTCATCATCTCGGCGATTATAGCGATTTACGCAGCAGTCGTCATCCACATCCAGATTTGGTCCCGGTCAAATCCTGGGCAATAGGTTGAAATCTGAGCAGAAAACGCTAATCTTGTAGATATTGTCGTAAGCCATTTTCGCGCGGCGGCAACGTTAATGACCCAGGAATGCCGCGCGCACAAAATAACAAGCCTTTTCGGCACATGGAAGACGCGATGGAAGACGCGGTTTATAAAATAAGAGAAACTATTCAACTAGGGAGGATAGCGCAATGCTAGTGGCTGACGCGCCGACGCGCGCGCATGAACCTTATCAAGTGCAGGTGGACGAATACAAGGCCTTCCGCCGCGACGGCTACCTGGTAATTCGCGGCTTGGTCGCGCCGGAAGAAGTGGCGGAACTAGCCCAGTACACCGACGACCTGATGGCGGGCAGGGCAACCTTGCCCGCCATCGCGCCGCCCGCCGCAAATGCGACCGCAGCGGAGCGGCGACATCATTACGAGCGCGTACACATGCCGCATCGCACAGAGGAAATCGCCGAGCGCTTCCTGCTGCATCCGCGCGTGGTGGATGTGCTGGAAGCCTTGATTGGACCGGATATCCTAGGCTTGCAGACCATGCTCTTCTTCAAGCAGCCCGGGCAGGCGGGGCAAGGTTTCCACCAAGATTCGTATTACATCCCCACACAGCCGGATACACTCATCGGCGCTTGGATAGCCATTGACCCAGCCAGCGAAGCGAATGGCTGTCTGTGGATTACGCCTGGCTCGCAGCACGAACCAATCTATCCCGATTGCGATGGCCAAACGCAGCAAGGCGATACCATCCTTGGCGATATCGAAGCCATCATCAACGCCAGCCATCCCGACGAAAACAAGAACACGCTAGCGAAAATTGCGCTGCGTTACCCGCAGGAAGTCGCCGTGCCTGCCGCGCCCGGCGATGTCATCTTTTTTGGCGGGCATGTCTTGCATCGCTCGCACCGCAACAACTCGGGCCAGCCGCGCCGCGCCTTCGTCAGCCACTATTGCAATGCGCGTTCGCGCGTACCCTGGAATCATGGCGGCGCATACGATGGCGACGAGCAGGGCACAGCCGCGAACTATCTGCATATTTTGGCGCGCGGGGCAACGCACCTGCCCTACGCGCAGCCCAAGTTCGGCACGCTCTGCGCCGCCAACGCCCCCGAACTTTATGGACAGCGCTTCGACGACCACCGCGTCAAATCCATGATGGGCGATGACAACGGCTTCATGGTGCTTATCCCGCACGAAGATGTCGATCACGATCACTAAGAGGCGAACGAGTGGCTTGTATGGAATGGAACACAGTTTACGATTTGACCGATGAACAGGTCGCGACCTATCAACGCGACGGTCATATCTTGCTGGAGGATATGTTGCCTGCCGCCTGCATCGTGCCATATCACGAGGCGATTGCGCAGACCGTCGCCCAGCGCAACAAAGAAAGGCGCAAACTAGCCGACCGCGATACCTATGGCAAAGCTTTCTTGCAGACGACGAACTTGTGGCGGCATAACAACAAGGTCAAGGAATATGTCATGGCGGAGCGCTTTGCCGGCATCGCCGCTCGCTTGATGGGCGTCGGCAAGGCGCGGCTTTATCACGACCAAGCCCTCTTCAAAGAAGCCGGCGGCGGCATCACCCCTTGGCATCAAGACCAGCATTATTGGCCCCTGGCGACGGACAAGACCATCACCATGTGGATGACACTGGCTGATATCGACGCCGATATGGGCACACTGCAGTTCGCCTCGGGCTCGCATGTGGAAGGTTATCTGGGCGACATCCCCATCTCCGATGAATCCGAAGCGCAATTGCGCGCCTTTGTGGAGAGCCGTGGCTTCAAGCTGCGGCAAGCAGACTCGATGAAAGCTGGTGCCGCCACTTTCCACAGCGGCTGGACCTTGCACTCGGCACCGCCCAATATCTCGGACAGGCTGCGCCCCGCCATGACGGTAATCTACTACGCCGACGGTACGCGCGTCAGCGCGCTGGACAATAAAAACCGCATCGCCGACCGTGATCACTGGCTGCCCGGCACCAAGCCCGGCGATATAGCGGCGACGCATCTCAATCCGGCGCTGGGCTGGTAAATGCGCGGCGCGGACCGAACAATGAATAACAATGAAAATTAGCCAAGTCGAAGCAATTCCTCTCTTCGCGTCCTTCGCCGACGCCCTGGGCGACGTGCCCAAGGAGCTGGCGCATCCCGCCTTTGGCATGCGAAAAAATCCCCTGCTCGGACAAGGCGCTGTTATCGTTCGCGTCACCACAGACGCGGGCTTGTATGGCATCGGCGAGGCGATGGGCAGACCAGGTCCGCGCGGCACAGCCGCCTACATCAACGACATCCTCGCGCCCATGCTGCTCGGCGCGGACCCGCGCCATCACCAGGCGCTATGGCGCGCCATGACAGAAGAGATGCGCTTCGCGCCGATGGGCATCAGCGGCGTGGATATCGCGCTTTGGGACCTGCGCGGCAAGATTTACGGCGATTGCTTACCCAATATCTTGGGCGGTGCCATGCGCGCGGCGGTCGCTTGTTACGCCAGCCCGATACCTTACCTGCCAAGCCCCGAACAATCAGCGGAAAAAGCGCGCGCATTTCTCAAGGCGGGATTCCGCGCCGTGAAGCTCAAAATCGGCCGCGGGCTCAAAACGGACATCGCGCATGTCGAAGCGGCGCGCGCCGCCATCGGCGCGGACATCAAGCTGCTGGTGGACGCCAACGGAGCATACACGGTCAGCGAATCCATCGCGCTCGCCAAGGACTTGGTGAAAAATGATGTCTTCTGGCTAGAAGAACCAGTCCACCCGGAATACGCGGCGGATCTGGCGCGCGTCCGCCGCCGCGTCGATTTGCCCATCGCGTCCGGCGAATGGCTGGGCAGCGTTTATCAATTCCGCGACTTGTTAAAAGCGGAAGCGGTAGACCTGCTCATGCCCAATATCACGCGCTGCGGCGGCTTTACTGGCATGCTGAAAATCGCGGATATGGCTTTAATGGAGAATGTGAAGGTCGCGCCGCATGGCGTCGGGGCTGGCTTGGGCATTGTCGCCGCCATCGCCGCTTGCGCCGCCATGCCCAACTTCCTCATCTATGAATACAATCAACTCTTTAATCCGCTGCGGCACAGCGTCATGCGCGAAGCCATCCGCTTCCATGACGGCGCGCTGCAGCCAATGGCTGGGGCAGGCTTGGGCATCAGCTTGAACGAAGCGGCAATCGCCCAATATCGCGTGGATTAAGCCGGGCAATCGCATCAAATTTTTTCACCATCTTCTCTGTGTATTTGTGTACTTTGCGCTCTCAGTAAATCCAAGCAAGAAATGCAAATCCAAATAACTTCGGATTTGTAGGGGCGACGGAACTGCTGTGTCGGCGGTCAGTGTCGCAAGGCTGTGTCGAAGGGTTGTGTCGAAGGGTTGTGTCCACGCGCCCCACGCGCCCCACGCGCCCTAAGCGACCGGCGGTCAGTGTCGCAGGGCTGTGTCAACGCGCCCTACGCGCCCCTTGGTGCCTCAGTGTTGAAATAATTTGATGCGATTGCCCTGATAGCCTAACTTGTCTAGCAGCCCGCTAAGGTATAGTATAGGCTTAGCTTTAGACGGTAAAATACAAGAATGAGGGTATTATTAGCTTCTCGATTGGCACATCGGGCTTGCGCAGCGGAGGTCCCAGAGGCGCGCTGGAAGGCTACGCCGACAAGGTCGAGGGCCGCTCCTTCAATCTGCGTGTGCTTTGGTACTTGCTGGTATTCGTGCGCCCCTACGGTTGGCGCATGGCAGCGGCTTTCGCCGCCATGCTCTGCGCATCCGCTTTAACGCTTATCACGCCATATTTAGTCAAAGTCGCCATCGACGGTCCCATCGCCACGGGCGAGCTCTCGGCGCTCAACGACATTACTCTGCTCATGCTGCTGGCGGCAACCAGCCTCTATATGGCGACCACTGCGCAGCGCTTCCTGCTCAGTTGGGTCGGGCAGCGTGTCTTGGCCGACCTGCGCTCGGCGCTCTTCCGCCACTTGCAGCAGCTGCCGCTGGCTTACCACGACAATCACATCGTCGGCGTAACGATTTCGCGCGTCATCAGCGATGTCGGCGTCATCAACCAACTGCTTTCGCAGGGGCTTATCACCCTAACTGGCGACAGCCTGCTGCTGGCCGGGATTGTCATCGTCATGCTTTCGCTCAATGCGCAGCTGGCGCTCGTAACCTTCTCGATCATCCCGCTGATTGTGCTGGCAACAGCCATCTTCGCGCGCCGCGCCAAGCGCGCCTTCCGCAAAACACGCGCGCGCAACGCCCACCTAATCGGCGACCTGGCAGAGAATCTGACCGGCATCCGCGTCATCCAGGCATTCGCCAACGAAGACAGCACCTACAGCAAATTCAACCAAGTCAATCAAGCCAACCGCGACGCCCATATTGAGGCGATGTCGCTGTCCTTCGTCTTCTTGCCGACGGTGGAATTCCTCGGCATCGTCGCCACTGGCATCGTGCTGCTCTTTGGCGGCATCAGCGTGGCGCAGGGCGCGCTCACCCTGGGCACGGTGATTGCCTTCCTCGGCTACGTCAACCGCTTCTTCTTGCCCGTGCAGGAGCTCAGCCAGCTTTACGCCACCATGCAGACGGCTATGGCGGGCGGCGAGCGCGTGATTAACCTGCTCAATACCGAACCCGCTATCAAAGACCGCGCTGACGCGGCTGTCATGCCGCCAATCAAGGGGCGCATCCAATTTCAAAATGTCAGCTTCGGCTATCGCGCCGATCTGCCGGTCCTGCGCGAAATCAGCCTGGACTTCCCCGCAGGGACGATGGTCGCCCTGGTTGGACCCACAGGCGCGGGCAAGACATCAATCGCCAATTTGATAGCCCGCTTTTATGAAGCGGACGAAGGCGCGCTCTTGATTGACGGCATCGACATCCGCCAGGTGCAGCAGCGCTCCATGCGCGCGCAAATGGCGCTGGTCTCGCAAGACCCCATCATCTTCTCTGGCAGCATTGCCGAAAATATCCGCTTCGGCAAACCAGAAGCCAGTGCTGCCGAGCTGGCCGCGGCCGGCAAAACCGCCAATGTCGATGCCTTCGTCAGCGAGCTGCCCGATGGCTATGAAACCGAAATCCTTGAAGACGGCGCCAACCTATCCCTGGGCCAGCGCCAGCTTATCTCCATCGCCCGCGCCGTCCTGGCCAATCCGCGCATCCTCATCATGGACGAAGCCACATCAAGCGTCGACATGGTCACCGAGGCGCTGATTCAAGACGCGCTGCAAAAGCTGCTGGCGAAGCGCAGCTCCATCGTCATCGCGCACCGCCTCAGCACCATCGTCAAAGCGGATGTCATCTGTGTGGTGGACGAGGGCAGAATCCGCGAGATGGGCAGCCATGCCGAGCTGCTCGCCCATGGCGGTTTGTACGCCGAATTGCACGAGCGCCAGTTCGTCGATTTGGCGGATTAAGCAGCGCTGCCGCCAGGCATAGCCCCGGTGAACGCGCCCTTGCCAACAGCGCAAAAACGCATCGTCAGCGTCATCTGGCTTACTTATGCCTTGTTCTATCTAGGCAGGGTCAACTTCAGCGTGGTCTTGCCGGCCTTGGCGGCCGCGCTGGACGCCAGCCGCGCGGAAGTCGGCGCGCTGGGCACCGTGTTCTTCTGGGTCTACGGCATTTTCCATTTCATCAGCGGCGAGGTCGGCAGCCACCTCAGTCCCTTTCGCATGGTCTGCGCCGGCTTGCTGGTCATCGCGCTGGTGAATATCGCCTTCGCCTTGCAAACATCGCTGCTGCCGATGCTGATATTGTGGGGCATCAACGGCATCGGGCAATCGGCCGGCTGGGCACCGATGTTTCGCATCCTGGCTGAAGGGCTAGAGCGCAGCCAGATCAAACGCGTCGCGACCGTCATGCCCTTCAGCTATGTCATTGGCACAGCCATCACCTGGACCCTGGTGGGTGCGGTCGCCAGCGACGAAAACTGGCAAATCGCATTTTGGCTGCCCGGCTTACTGACACTGGGGGTGCTGGCATTTTGGCTATGGGCGCGCATCGACGCGCCAAAAGCACAGCCACGGGGCTTGAACCCCGCGCGCATCCGCGCCGAATTGCGGCAAATCGCGGCGGTGCTGCTGGCGACTGCCCTGGGCGGCTTCGTTTTTAATGGCATGACGATTTGGCTGCCAAGCTACATCCTCGATAGCCAGCTTGTTCCCGAAAACGCGGTTGGCTCGGTGGCGGCTGCCATGCAAGCAATCGCGATCCTCGGCTTGTTGCTGGCGCGGCTGCGCGTGGCGCGCAGCAATCAAGTCTTTCTTACCGCGACCGCCATGCTCGCGGCGGCGGGCTGCGCCATGCTCGCGCAGACGGCGACGGCGGGTCCGCTGGCGCTGTTGATAATCTGTCTGGGCATGATCATGCTCAACGGTGCCTTTGGCTTGATGGTAAGCGCCCTGCCCTTGCTGCTGGCAGCGCCGGGCAGAGCGTCAGCCATCACGGGCAGCATCAACATGATGTCGAACTTCTTCGGCGGCATGGCTGGCTTTTCCATCGGCGGCTTGGTCGAGTGGAGTGGGTGGAACGTTGTATTTGCATTATGGGGCGCGCTCTTGCTGCTGGCGGCGGTCTTGATCTGGGTCAAGCGCGGCGCGGAAGCGGGTCCGCAGGAAGCCGCTGTGGCATGAGCACCGCGAAGGCGAATACTTATACGCCAACTCAGCCCAGCTTGATGCGCGGGTTCAGCGCCGCATAAGCCAGGTCCGCAAAGAAATTCGTGAAGAGAATGACCGTCACGCTGACCATCACAATCGCTTGCGCCAGCAGCAAGTCGCGCCGTTCAATGGCGGCAATCAACAGACTGCCTAAACCCGGGAAGCCAAAAACATATTCAATCACGACCAAGCCGCTAATCAGCCAGGTGATGCTGATGGCGATGACCGTGACCGTCGGCAGCAGGGCATTGCGCAATACATGCCGCGTGATGACGCTGCGATAGGGAATGCCTTTCAAAACCGCCGCGCGCACGTAATCGCGCTTCAATTCCTCAATCACGCCGGCGCGCGTCAAGCGGGTGATGTAGGCTAATAGCACCAGCGTTGCCGCAAAAGCCGGCAGCCATAGCGCGGGCAGCATCTCGTGGAACGAGGCATTGGCCGGCACCGCCGAGCTGGACGGGAACCACCAACCCAGCGCCGCGGCCAAGGGGCTGCGTCCCCAGCCCAGAGCCACGATATTGATAAGGAAGATCCCGGTCACGAATTCTGGCAAGCTGACAACAGACAGCGTCAGCAGCGAGATGATGGCATCGGGCAATTTGTTTTCGCGCAGCCCGGCGATGATGCCCAAGACCAGCGACAGCGGGACCGACAGCAGCAAGGCGACCAGCGCCAGGCGCGCCGAATTGACGCTGCGCTGGACGATCAATTCGCGGTTGTCCGCGCCGCGGAAGGCGATCGTCTTGCCCCAATCACCGCGCAGAAAATCGCCCAGCCAGTTGACATACTGCTGTGGCAGCGGCGCATTCAAGCCGAGTTCGCTGCGTATCTGCGCCACCTGCTCTGCTGTGGCTTCGCGGCCGCCGGCAATCACGCGCGCTGGATCGCCCGGCAAGACGCGCAGCATAAAAAATATCATCAGCGAACTGAGCAGATAGGTAAAAAAGAAGAAAACGAAGCGCCGCCGCAAAAACTTGAGCATGAGCCTAACCGATTGCTTCTGGCAGCACAAAGCTGCGCTGCAGCGCCGACAAGTCCTCCAGCGGGATATGGCAGCGGATGGCGTGCCCGCTGGCCAATTCACGCCAAGGCGGGGCTTCATCTTCGCAGACCGCGCCAATCTTGCGCGGGCAGCGGGTATGAAAGCGACAGCCGCTCGGCAGGCGCTGCGCGCTCGGCAAGACGTCATGCAGCAAGATGCGCTCGGCTTTATGGCGCGGGTCGGCCACCGGTATCGCCGAAACAAGCGCTTCGGTATAGGGGTGATAAGGCGGCTGAAACAGGTCGCGCGCCGCGCCGACCTCGAATAATTGTCCCAGGTACATGACCGCGATGACATCAGCCAGATAGCCCACCACAGCCAAGTCATGCGAGATAAACAGGTAGGCGGCCCCCTGCTCTGCTTGCAGGCGCGCCAGCAGATTCAAAACAGCCGACTGCACCGATACATCCAGGGCCGACACCGGTTCGTCGCAAATGATGAGATCCGGGTTGGAGGCGAAAGCGCGCGCGATGACCACGCGCTGTTTCTCGCCGCCGCTTAGCTCATCGGGGAAGCGCTCGGCATAATCCGCCCTCAGGTTGACCCGCCGCAGCAATTCCAGGACTTCCGCCTCGGCTTGCCCAGGGCTCATGCCGCGCAGCTTGACCAAGGGTCGCCTTAATGCCTGACGCACCGATAGATATGGGTTCAGCGAATTCTGCGGATTCTGGAAGACCATTTGCAGCTTCGCCAGCAGCTCCGGGCTGCGCTCGCGCGCGCTGCTGCGGATGTCCATGCCCAGCAGCTCCAGCTGCCCGCTCGTGCGCGCTTGCAAGCCGATAATCAGGCGCGACAGGGTCGTCTTGCCACTGCCGCTTTCGCCGACCAAGCCGAGCGTCTGCCCGGCCGCGAGGCTCAAGTTCACCCCATCGACAGCGCGGATTGGCGCGGGCTGCTTCCCGCGCAACCAGTCGCCCAGGCTTTTTGCGACGGGGAAATGTTTTTTCAGGTCTGTAAGACGCATCAGGCTTTCGCCGCCGGTGCCCAAGCTCTTGCCCAATCGCGCGGGCTCGCTGTAAGTTCGGTCCGGCTGGCAAGCGCGCTTGTCCGCGGCAGGCTGCGCAGCGCTCATGGCGGCAGCGGCGACTTCTTCCCAGCGGAAACAGCGAACCGCGCGCCCGTCGTCCAGTTCTTGCAAGGGCGGTTTGTCGGTCCGGCACTTGTCGACGACAAATTCACAGCGCTCGGCAAAGACACAGCCGCTTGACAACTGCCTCAGGGCGGGCGGGTTGCCGCCGATGGAATACAGCCGACTGTCGTTTTTGCTTTGCCCAAGCCGCGGGACACTGTTGAGCAAAGCCCGCGAATAGGGATGGCGCGGCGTCGCGAAGAGCTGCTCGACGGGTGCCTCTTCCATGACTTCGCCAGCATAGAGCACCAGCACGCGCTCGCAGAGCTGCGCCACCACGCCGAGATTATGGCTGATATAAATAACCGCGGTATCTCGTTGCGCCATCAAGCCACGAACAAGATCGAGGATGACGGCTTCTGTGGTTACATCCAAGCCCGTGGTCGGCTCGTCGAGGATGAGCAATTCGGGATTGGTAATCAGCGCCATGGCGATGACGACGCGCTGCTGCATGCCGCCGCTCAATTCGTGCGGATAGCGCCGCGCCACTTTTTCAGGGTCCACCAGGTTGACGTCATGGAAGATGCGCAGCATGGCGCGCTCGGCTGCCGCGCCGCCGATGCCCAGCGCCACTTGCAGCGCCTCGTTAACTTGCGCGCCAATTCTCATCGACGGGTTCAAAGCCGCCGCGGCGTTTTGCGGAACCAGCTTGATGCGCCGCGCCCATAATGCGCGCATTTCGGCAGCGCTTTTGCCGAGCAAATCCTGCCCGGCGAATGCCAGGCGGCCGCCGCTTTCCACGCGCCCGTTGCCATCGAGATAGCGCATCAGCGCCAGCGCCACCGTCGATTTGCCCGAGCCAGATTCGCCCACCAAACCGACGATTTGCCCCGGTGCCAGTTGCAGGTGAAAATCGCGCACAGCCGCTATCCAGCGCTTGCCAATGCGATAGCTCACGGTCAGACGCTGGACATCAAGCAAGGGCGCTGTCATGCATCCCCCTTTTGCGCGGCGCGGCGGATGCCGTCCGACATCAAGTTGACGGCAATGACCAGCAGCGCAATCGCCAGCGCCGGGAAATCCAGTGCCCAAGGCGTCAATTGATAGAAGCCGCCGCGGTTCTCGCTCACCATCAGCCCCCAATCGGGCGAAGGCGGTCGCGCGCCAAAGCCGAGAAAACCCAGCGACGCCACCAAGAATATCGCGTAAGAAAAGCGCAATGAAGCCTCGACCACCAGCGCTGGAATCACCGACGGCAGCAGCTCGCGAAAGATGATGTAATATGTCGGCTCGCCGCGGATTTCCGCCGCTTCGATGAATTCGCGCGTCTTGATATCGAGGGCACTGCTGCGCGCCACCCGCGCCACCACTGGTACGTAAAGAACGGCAATCACCAAGAGCACAACATTGTCCGACAATGCCGCCTGCCAACTGCCAATCTCGTAATCGAGGTTGCGAATGATGCCGACCAGTACCAGCGCCAGCAAGAGCGCCGGTATCGCCATAAGCGCGTCGATGACGCGCCCCAGCAATTCATCGAACCAGCCGCCGAGATAACCCATATAAAGCCCAAGCGCCGACCCGATCAGTACGCTGATTAAAGCGCCCAAGCCAGCGTTGCGGAAGATGCTGCCCGCGCCCAGTATCACGCGGCTATAGACATCGCGCCCCAGCCTATCGGTGCCAAATGGATGCTCGCCCAGCTGCAAGGCACCAATATCGATGGTCGGCGCGACGCGAACGGCGTGGCTCTGATCATTGGGCTTGGGATAAGGCGCGAGCTGCGCGCCAAATAGCGCCAATAGCAAAAAGAAGCAGACCATGGCTGTACCCAGCGCCGACTGAGGATGCCGCAGCATGACAGCGGCAAAGCGGCGCAGCGCGGCGAATTGCCGGCTCGAGGGGCGGTGGCTCATGGCGTATTCAGGTCCCAGCTGGCTCCAAGTAATTGGAAACTTGTGAAAATAGAACCGAAGCCATTCAAATAAGTCGGCTGTTGGGCTTGTCCGCTACTGTAGGATTCGCGTTCGTCCTTTGGTTTACCCCCCTCGGTCCCCCCATTGAAATGGGGGGATGACCACTGATTTGTTGTGATTATCGCTAATGCGAGCTTGGATTCATGCTGATTTCGCATATTTTAATCCATTCCGCATTATCTTAGCTCCCCTTCCCGTAGGTCAGTGTCGGCGGTCGGGGATGGGGTAGAAAAAGCGCATTGACTTACCAGTAGCGGACAAGCCTTGTAGGGGCGGCCAGATTGACTCCGTTGAAAAACACCCCCATCCCGTAGGTCTATGTCTACGTGACCCCGGCCCCTCCTCGCCATCTCTATGGCTAGCATCCCCAAAATGAGGGAAGGGGAGCTTTCTGAACCGTAAAGAGCTGTTAAAGCCCCTCCCTCTTTATGGGAAAGTTCGCCATAGAGATGGCGAACGGGTTTGGGGTGGGGGAAATCGAGTATTTCAACAGTGTCCTTGGCTCGCTCGGCGTATAGAAACCGAATGTGATTCGGGAGGCGCAGAGGGCGCTGAGGACCTTGATGTCAAAAACACCCCCAGCCCCAAGGCGCTCGTCGCGCCTTATCCCAGGCTCGCGCCGCCAAAATTGGTGCGCCCGGCGAAGGGTTGCAGCGCCACGTTGGATACGTGGCTGGCAAGCACCATGAACTGCGCGAAGAAATAGGGCACAACCACGGGCCCGCTGTCCAGCAGAATCGCTTGGATTTCCTTGTATGCGGCGGTTCGCTCTGCTTGATCGAGCGACGTCCGCGCCAGTTCAATCAATTCGTCGACGCGCGCGTTGCTGTAACGCGTTTCGTTCCAGGGCGCTTCGGAATGATAAGCCAAGTCGAGGTATAGTTGCGGAATCGGGCGCGCGCCCCAGCCGGTGATGCCCAGATCGACCTCCATCCAGGCTCCCGCCCACCAGGTGTTTTCTTCTTCCAACTGGATTTCCACGCGGATGCCCGCTTCTTCCCATTGGGCGGCGAGGGCTTGCGCCATATCGGGCCAATTGCCGCTATTCGGCACGTGCAAGGTCATGTCCAAACCGTCAGGATAGCCGGCTTCGGCCAGCAGGGCGGCTGCGGCAGCGGCATCACGCGGCGGTACTTCGGCTTCCGCCAAGAAATACTGGCCAAAGGCGGGTCCGATTGGCGAGTCCTTGCCGACAGCGCCAAAGCCCAGCTGCACACGCTCCCAGATGGCATCGCGATCCGTCGCCAGTTTGAATGCCTGGCGCACGCGCACATCGTCGCCGGGGGCGCGGTCGGTGCGCAGCCGCGCCAGATGGTGTCCGCTGGTCGGGATGTCGGTTGTGTTGAAGTTGACATCGGTGCCGAAGCCCAAGAAGCTGGAATTGTCCAGGCGCAGGATGCCGTCGGCTGTGCCGCCTTGCACGGCGGCGATACCCGCTTGCTGGTCATCAAAGAAAATGAACTCAAGGCGCTCAATCGCGGGCGCGCCGCCCCAATAATCGGCATTGGCGCTCATGATTGCGCGGTCGCCCGGGATCATTTCTTCCAGTCGGAAAGGTCCGGAACCATTAAAGGCTTCGCCGACATTCTCCGCGTCAGATTTCAAGATAACGAACTGGTTATTGGTGAGGTTGTAGAGGAAATCCGGATTGGGTTCGCCCAGCGTGATGACAATCGTATTGCCTTCGCCAGCCGCTATCGATTCGACCGACGTCAACAAACTTGCGAAAGTGCTTTCGGACTCTTGATGCCACTCTATGGTCCACAGCACATCATCGACCGTGACCGGGCTGCCGTCGTGCCAGGTCGCGTCCTCGCGGATCTGCAACGTATAGGTCAAGCCATCGTCGCTCAAGTCCCAGGACGAAGCCAGGCGCGGTACGAGATTGGCGGCGGCGTCCGTTTCGATCAAGTAGTCGTAGAGCGCGTTCAAGATGGCGATTTCGCTGTCGCCGGAGGCGTTCCTGGGATCCAGGATTGCCGGCGTCAGCCAGGCGATGCGCAGCGTGTTGTCTTGCGCGCCCGCGATATTCGCCAGCGGGGCGAGCGCGATGCTGCCAACGGCGGTCGCCGCCCCAGCAGCAAATACTTGCAGAAAGTTGCGACGGGAGATGTCGCTTGCGGAGGCTGTGATTGGCTTCTTCACGGTTGTCCTATTCCTTTTCATTTCTTTGCGTTCGTTTCTTTGCGTTCATTACTATACGAAACAGCATTATGGCATAGTTCGTCGTGGCTTGGCAGGCTTGATACTTGCAAACAGGCGCGCAGGCGCAGCGCTTATAGACAGTTAATCATCACAATGACAGCAAGTCCCAGGACCTTCCAACAAAGAAATGGTCAGTTTGACTCTGTGCTCGGCGTGCCTATGCGCCTAATTTCGCGTTATTTTGACTTCCAGGCGCGTATTGGCTATGCTTCAATCTGTTTACAATCTGATTACAATTGGTTCCAGTGAACGAAATTGACTTACAGTCAAGCGCAAGCAGAGACAATTCCCACACACAATCGAGCGAAGCCCCGATGCCAGATCCACCGGTAGTCGCCGCAGTCGGCTCTACGCCTATCGCCTCCGAGCATCGCGGCAGCAACCCCCGCGACTTGATGACGGAAGCGGTGCTGGATTGCCTCGCCGATGCGGGTATGGGCGATCTATCGGCGGTCGAGCAGGGCTTGACCAGCTACGAGAGCGACCACTTCAACATGCAGATGACGCTAGGCGCTATCCTGCACGATACCATCGGCATGATTCCCAAACCCAACCTGCGCGTCGAAGGTGGCGGCGCGACCGGCGCGCTGGCATTGCGCGCCGCCTGGGCACAGATTCAAAGCGGCTTGTGCGATTCGGTGCTGGTCTATGGCTGCGAGAAAAACGGCCGCGGGCTATCATCACGCACGGCGAATCAACTCTTCGCGCTTTCGGCGGACGCCGACTGGGAAACGATGGTGGGAGGGACTTACACCGGCTTCTATGCAGCCATGATGCGCGCCCACATGGAAACCTATGGCACGCGCGCGGAGCAATTTGCCCATGTCGCCGCGCGCAACCGCCGCAACGCTTGTTATAATCCCATCGCGCAGAAACCCATGGAAATCAGCATCGCCGATGTATTAAGCTCGATACCCATAGCAGAGCCCTACAAACTGCTCGATTGCAGCCTGCTGAGCGATGGCGCGGCTTGTATTTTGCTTGCCACAGAAGACTGGGCGCGGGCGCATTGCCCAGCCTTTCATCAGCGTCCGCCGGTCTATTACGCGGCGACCGGCTGCGGCACGGATACCATGCGCCTGGGCGATCGCTATCCCGAAATCAGCAACTTCCGCGCCAAACGCGCTGCGGCTGCGCAGGCTTATGCCATGGCTGGCATTGACGACCCATTGACACAGGTTGATGTCGCCGAACTCTACGACAGCTACAGCGGCGTCGAAATTCAAGCGGTGGAAGACCTGGGTTTCGTCGCGCGCGGCCGAGGCGGGCCGAGCGTCGCCGCGGGCATGTTCGACCTGGATGGCGCATTGCCCGTGAACACAAGCGGCGGCTTGCTGGGGCGCGGCGCGCCCGTCGGCGCGACGGGACTCTTGCAGGCGATTGAAATCGCGCAGCAGCTTTGGGGGCAAGTTGACCCGCGGCGACAGGTCGCGCATGCCCGCCGCGGCTTGACCGATACCCACGCCGGCATCGCCAGCATCAGCGTCGTGAACATTTTCGAGCGCCGGGATTGACGATGACGGATAAAGTTCGCAGTAAAATCGATATTCACAAGCCAGCGCGCGCGGACGCGGGCGATATCTGGGCGCAGTTTCGTCAGGTGGAGCGCATCACCGTCGAGCTGACGCAGCGCTATAAATACAGCTTGGGCAAGGTTTCGCGCTTTTTCATCGAACTGGAAAACGGGCGCTTTTTCGCCACGCGCTGCCCGCGTTGCGGCAAAGTCTACGCGCCGCCGCGCCCGTTTTGCCCGCATTGCCTGGCGGTTGCCGATTGGGTAGAATTATCGGGCGCGGGCGTCGTCAAGACTTTCTCGGTCTTGCACTATTCGCCGGGCAGCAACGATGATGTCAAAGCGCTGGGGACGCCTTACGTGCTGGCTTATGTTTTGCTTGATGGGGCGGATACGCTATTCCCGCATTTGCTCAAGGCAAGCCCGCAACAAGCGAGCGCCGGCCTGCGGGTCGCGGTCGCATATAGCGACGAGCCAGTGCATCATCCCATTCATCTGATGTATTTTATTCCAAGCGCCGACCAGGAGTAATGATAACTCGCCGATAACTCGCCACAGCCGCTCGGCGGCAGCCTTAAGGACCCAGGCATGCCGCGCTGAGGCAAAATGACAAAGCATCTCGCCGCATCAGCGCCGCGTAGACACTGGCGGTCGGGGAAGAGGGTGTTATTCAACGGAGTCCGGCGAGCCGCTCTAAACCACGAAAAACATTGTGTAATTTTTTCATTTCTTTTTCATTTCTTAGCTGGATAAACTGCCGCGAGACAAAACGAGAGGCAAAATCAATGAGCGCGCGCCCGCATAAGCTAATCAACCAGCCGCAGAACATCGTCAGCGAGATGCTGGCTGGCTTCTGCGCCGCTTACGGCGATATCGTCCGCTTGACTGCCGACGGCTTGGTCGCCCGAGCCAAACCCAAAGCGCCCGGCAAAGTCGCCTTGGTCATCGGCTGTGGCAGCGGCCACGAACCCGCCATGATTGGCTGGGTCGGCGCGGGTTTGTTTGATGTCAATATCGCCGGCGAGATTTTCACCGCGCCCGGGCCCGAACGCATCGTCCAGGGCATCAAAGCGGCTGATGTCGGCGGCGGCGTGCTGGTCTGCGTTTCGCATCACGCCGGCGACTTGCTGAATGCCGAGCTGGCGCTGGAACTCTGCGAAATGGAAGGCATAAGCAATGTCGATATGGTTGTGCTCTATGACGACATTTCTAGCGCGCCCAAGGGACGCGAGCCAGAGCGCCGGGGCACAGCCGGCTTATTCTTCGTCTGGAAGATGCTGGGCGCTTTCTGCGAAGGCGACGGCGACCTGGCGGCGGCAAAAGCGCTAGCGGTAAAAGTCCGCGACAATACCCGCAGCCTGGCGATGTCATTAAGTTCCTGCGCCAGCCCGGTGACGGGTCAAGTCATGTTCGAGATGCCAGCCGACGAGATGGAAATCGGCATGGGCTTACATGGCGAAATGGGCATGGGGCGACAGCAAGCCCTGGGCGCGGACGCGACCATCGACCTGATGCTGCCGCCCATCTTGGAAGACCTGCCCTTTCAAGCTGGCGACGAGGTGCTCGTGCTGCTCAATAACAGCGGCAGCATGACGCTGATGGAACTCTTCATCTTATACAAGCGCGTCGCCGAAGAACTGGCGGCAGCCGGCATCAGCGTATACAAGTCCTGGATCGGTCCTTATGCCACCACGCAAGAAATGGCGGGCTTCGCGCTCTCGCTCTGCCGCGTTGATGAAGAAATGAAGGCTTTGTGGGACGCGCCCGCCAATGGCGCATATATGAAACAATGACGAAGCGAAGCAGCAATGAAGAAGCAATGAAGCGCGACATCGGGTCCGACGAATTGAAGACGATGCTGGGTGCAGTCGCGCAAGCCATTGGTGCTAATCGCGAGCGCTTGAACCGACTGGACGCCGCCTTGGGCGACGGTGACCATGGCGCAAGCATCAGCGCGGCATTCGCGCAGGCAGTCGCGGCAGCCGCGGACTTGCCGCGTCCGCAGCCGTCGGAAATTTGGATGACGACGGCGCGCGCGCTGATGAACAGCATGGGCGGGGCGTCGGGCGCGCTCTTTGGCACGCTCTTTTTGAAAGGCGTGGGCGCAATCCGCGGCAAAGCGCGCTTGTGCAAAAGCGATTTTGATGAATTATGGACTGCGGGCTTGGCCGGCGTCATCGCGCGCGGCAAAGCCGAAGTCGGTGATAAGACGATGGTCGACGCCTTGCAGCCGGCGGTGCTGGCATTTACCGCGCATGATGATATGACGCGGGCTTGGCAAGCGGCTGCGGAAGCGGCGCGCCTGGGCGCGGCATCCACCCAAAGCCTGGTCGCGCGGCGGGGACGCGCCAAGTACTTGGGCGAACGCGGCATCGGGCATCAAGACCCAGGCGCGACCAGCATCGCGCTGATGTTTGAAGCGCTGGACAGTTATTGGAAGGACAAGACAAATGGCAAAACATAAACTGCGCGTCGGTTATATCGGCACCTCAATCGCATCCTATTACGCGGCTGAATACAATCAGCGGCCACGCGCCATCGCCGGGCTGGAAGAACTGGCGGTAGAGCTGGATTTTGAGTTGATTCCGGTGGCGGACGAGGTGATGACCGAAGCCGCATCAATCCGCGCCGCCGACTTCCTGCGCGCGCAGCGGATAGATTTTCTGCTCTTGCAGACCGCCGCTTGCAGCATGGGCGAACAACTGCTGCCGCTGGTCCGAGCCGCGCCGCGCCTGGGGCTTTGGGCGACGCCGGACCCACAGCAAGAAGGCGAAATCAAAATTCATTCCCTGGTCTCGCTCAGTCACTTCGCATCCATCATCAAGCGCTATCTCAAACACGAGAACATTCCCTTTAAGTGGTTCTATGGCCATGTCGAGACCGAGCAATTCCGCCGCCGCTTCGCTGTAAGCATGCGCGCGCTGACCGCGGTCAAGAACATCGAGCGCGCCCGCATCGGCTGGATTGGCAATTTGTCGCCGGGCTTCCACGATATGATCTTCGACGAACGCCTGCTGCGCAGCCGCCTGGGTATAACGGTGCTGCCGCACGAACTGGGCGAATTGGTGCGGCGCGCCCAAGCCTATGACGCCGCGCCAGTGCAAGCAGCGGTACGAGAAATCAAGTCCGCCGCCAGCGCAATCACCGTCAGCGAGGACAGCGCCTTCGACCGCGTTACCCGCTTATATCTCGCCCTGCGCGACTTGGCGCAGGAGCATGATTATGACGCGCTGGCGATGCAGTGTTGGTCCAACATTCAAACTTATTATCAAGTCGCGCCCTGCATGGCTTATAGCTGGCTGGGCAGCGAAGACGGCATGGCGGTGTCCTGCGAGGGCGATGTCTTGGGCGCGGCCAGCATGTACCTGCTCAATGTTTTGACGGGGCGCAAAGGCTCGGCGACCTTGCTTGATATGACCGCGCTCGACCCGGAGGTCAATGCCATGCTCATGTGGCATTGCGGCGTGTCGCCGCGGCACTTCGCCAACGACGACGGCATCAAATGGGTCGATCATGTTACCTTGGGGCGCAAAGGCGCGGACGGACCCTACGGCGTGGCTGGCGACCAGGTCTTCGCCCCACAAGAGACGACGGTCAGTTACATCGGCGATGACGGCAGCAGCTTGCTGGTCATCCGCGCCGAAATCATCGAACACGCCAAGAAAGGCTTTGATGGCACGCGCGGCTGGTTCGCCGAATTCGAGCTCAACAAAAAGCCCGTTTCGCTGATGGACCTCATCAACACTTTGACCGTGCGCGGGCACGAGCATCATTTCGCCGTTGGGCAGGGCGATGTGACCGACGAGCTGATGGAATTCGCCGCTTGGCAGGGCATGCGCCTGATTGAGCATATTCCCCAAGCGGACTATCTGCAATTGGAGGGCATCAACGTATAATGGGCTTTGAACTCCCGAACTTTGGGAGCGCGGCAAAATCGTTCATCAAGTTCAAGTAAAGGAAAAGCTATGTTTGGTAAAAATGCGCTAATCACTGTTTTCTTGCTCATCGCGCTGGCGCTGGGCGCTTTCAGCCCTGCCCTGGCGGATGACGACATGATGATGGAGCCGCCGCCGGGCTTCGAAAGCTGGGACGAGGTCGTCGCAGCCGCCGACGGCGCGACCGTCAATTGGTTTATGTGGGGCGGTTCGGATCCCATCAACGGCTTCGTCGATACCATTTATGGCGGTCCGCTAATGGGAGAATACAACATCACGCTGAACCGTGTGCCGGCCAACACCATTGATATCGTCAATCAAGTCTTGAGCGAAGCCGAAGCCGGCGTCGAGGGCGACGACGGCACCGTTGACCTCATCTGGATCAATGGCGAGAACTTCTTCACGCTCAAGCAAGCCGACTTGCTCTATGGACCTTGGTCGGAGAACATCCCCAACAGCAAGTACGTGAATTGGGACAATCCCGCGCTGAACCTGGATTTCGGGCGCCCGGTAGAGGGCTACGAAAGCCCCTGGTCGGGCGCGCAATTCCACTTCATTTATGATTCGGCGCGCATGTCGGCGGATGATCTGCCGCGCAGTTACGCCGAACTGGGCGAATGGATTATGGCTAATCCGGGCCGCTTCAGCTATATCGCGCCGGGACCGGGCGCATTCCAAGGTACGCGCTTTGTCAAGCAGGCGCTCTTCGAGATCAGCGGCGGGCAGGCGCAGTGGGTCGGCGACTTCAATCAAGAGCTCTACGACGAGCACGCGCCGGCGCTATGGGATATGCTCAACAGTTGGGAACCATATTTGTGGCGCGAAGGCGAGACCTATCCTGCCGATATCGGCGAATTGCACGAGCTCTTCGCCAATAGCGAGATTGATTTCTCCTTGACGCAGCGCATCACAGGAGCGGCAGTTGACATCGACGCCGGCTCGATTCCGCCCTCCAGCCGCGCCTTCTCCTTCGACGACAATATGATTGGCGATTTCAACTATGTCGCCATTCCCTACAACGCGCCCAACAAGGCGGCGGCGCTGGTGCTGGCGAACCTGATTCTGCGTCCCGACCGGCAAGCGCTGCAAGTCGTGCCAGAAAATGGCTTCGGCTTGGCATTTGGCATTGACGTCAACCGCGTAACGGACGAAGCGGATGTGGCAGCGCTGCAAGAAGCGGCCGAGAGCCTGGGCGATGCCGCTGCCGACCCCATGCGCCTGGCTGGCGCGCTGGTCTCAGATATCGCTGCGGAGTATCAAGTGCTGATTGAAAGCGATTGGGAAGCGAAGGTCCTGCAGAACTAAGTTTTGCTCTCCTCTGCCTCCTCCTCATAGCCTTGGGGGAGGCATTATCTTCACTTTAAGGAAGGGTATTATTCGATTGTTCAATTCCAATCTGATAGCGCCCTGTTCAACAGTTGAAGGACAATAGGACATTTGACGGATGGAGAAAATTCGATTGAAACAGTATAAAGCTACTTCTGGAGACGACAGTTCGTATTTCCGGGCAACTTCAGCAGTCAATGACATAGCATTGAGCAAGTCTAGCGCTGCAATTGGTAATTTGGCGGATTTATTGAAGAGCGGACCCGTAACATTTCCCAATATCCTAGCTCCCGACTATCATAGGTGTATCCCTATTAGCAAATCGCAAACCATAGCGCCCACCATTGATGAGACCTAACGATTTACACCAATGACTCAAGTCATGCTCGACAAGATTCAAAAAGTCTACCCCGGCACCGACGAAGCGGCGGTCGACGACTTCTCGCTGGAAATCCCAACCGGCGAGCTGGTCGCATTCTTGGGTCCCTCCGGCTGCGGCAAAACCACCACGCTCAAGATGATCGCGGGCTTGATCCAGCCGACAGCCGGGCGCATCCTCTTTGATGGCGAAGATGTCTTGCCCATCCCCGCCGAAAAACGCGGCGCGGTGATGGTCTTCCAAAACTATCTGCTCTTCCCCTACATGTCGGTCGGCGACAATGTCGGCTTTGGGCTGAAGATGCGCGGCGTCAACAAGCGCGTCATCAGCCAGCGCGTGGCAGAAATGCTGGCGCTGGTCAAACTGCCCGATATCGCCAAACGGCGGCCGACGCAGCTTTCTGGCGGGCAGCAGCAGCGGGTGGCGCTGGCGCGGGCGCTGATTACCGAGCCGCGCGTTTTGCTGCTGGACGAGCCGCTGAGCAACCTCGACGCCCACCTGCGCGATGAAATGCGCGAACTCATCCTGTCGATTCAACGCGAGCTGGCGGTGACCACGGTCTTCGTCACCCACGACCAAGAAGAGGCGGTGCTGCTGGCGGACCAAATCGCCTTGATGTTTGATGGCTTATTACGGCAGTACGCCTCGCCAGCCGAGTTCTACCAGCGCCCCATCAGCGAGCGCGCGGCGCGCTTCTTCGGCGGCGTCAACTTCATCCCCGCCCGCCACGAGCAGGGCATGGTCCGCACCGACATCGCCGATTTCCACTTCGCCGCCCAAGAAGGCGAACGCGCCCCAGCCGGCAGCGCTGTGCTGACAATCCGCCCCGAGCAGATACGGCTCAATAACAGCGCGCGCGACAATCAGGTCAAGGGCCGCATTCGCGAGCGCATTTATGTCGGCACCTATACGCGCTACAAAATCGTCATCGGCGCGCACGAGATCGAAGCCATCCGCAGCGCCGATTTGCCAGGCGCGATTGGCGTCGGCGACGAGGTCGATGTGCACTTCCCGCCCGACCGCATCTGGGTCCTGCCAGCCTAGCCCGCTGCGCTGGGCGCGCAATCGCTAGCCCGGTTCGCTGCCCGTGTTTGTTCAAAATAAAAAAACCAGCGCACGGGCATCACTTGTCCAGCATCAGCATCTCATGGTTGGGGCGCTGTCCGCAACCTATGGTTTGTTTTACTTGGGACGGGCGAATATCAGCGTCGTCTTGCCAATCATCGCCGCCGACCTGGGGCTCAGCCTGGCGGAAGTGGGCGCATTAGGCACGGTCTTCTTTTGGGTTTACGGCATTTTTCAGTTTATCAGTGGCGAGGTTGGCAGCCGCTTTAGTCCTTTTCGCATCGTCAGCATCGCTTTGTTGGCGACAGCGGTCATCAATCTCGTCTTCTCTTTTCAGACCGCTTTGCTTGCCATGCTGGCGCTTTGGGGCATCAACGGCATGGCGCAATCGGGCGGCTGGTCGCCGATGGTGCGCATCTTGGCCGAGCGCCTGCCGCCCGAGCGCATCAAAGGCGCATCGACCCTGATGCCCTTCGGCTATGTCATTGGCACGGCTGTTACCTGGACTTTGATCGGGGCGGTCTCGGCTGGCGGGAATTGGCGCATCGCCTTTTGGCTGCCGGGCTTGCTGCTGCTGCTGGTGTTGGCGCTCTGGCGCAAGGCTGGCATCGACGCGCCCAAGGCCGAGCCAAGCCGCTTCCGCCTGGCGTCTGCCCTTGCCGAAGCGCGCGGCATCGCCTTTATTATGGCAGCCGCGGCATTGGCTGGGTTCGTGCGCAACGGCTCGTTGATTTGGCTGCCCACCTATATCCTCGATACTGGCTTGATCGCCGAAAACATGGTTGGCTTGGTCGCGGCGCTAATGCAGGTCGTCGCGCTAGCCGGCTTGCTGCTGGCGCGTCTGCGCGTTGGCAGCAGCGATCAGGTATTTGTAACCGCCGTCTTGATGTTCGCCGCGGCCGGTCTTGGCTTCCTGCTGACGAGCGCCAATAGCGGGCTGCTAGCGCTGGCGCTCATCGCATTTGCGCTCATGATGCTTAATGGCGCGTTTGGCTTGGCAGTAACGTCGATTCCCTTGCTCTTGGCACCGCAGGGGCGCGCCTCGTCCGTCGCTGGGACGGTCAACATGATGGCGACATTAATCGGCGGGACGGCTGGATTCGCAATTGGCGGTCTGGTGGAGCTCAGCGGCTGGGCAACGGTCTTCGGCTTATGGGGCGCGTTCGCGCTCTTGGCTGCCCTGCTGATTTGGCGGCACCGGCACGAAGAAGACGCGCGCTAGCTGGGCAAGCGCGTCAATATGATGACGGAGGACCTGGTGAGCATCTAAACTCCCAAAACGCTGTGGTCTAAGCAGTACCAAGAATGTAATGCAAAATAATCAGGCTGCTGTAGGGCTTGTCCGCTACTGACAAATTTGTGCAAAATGCGGGGCTATGACCAGTGGGCGACTGACCCGCAGTGTCGGCGGTCGGGGATGGGATAGAAAAAGCGCATTGACTCACCAGTAGCGGACAAGCCCTACAGCCGACTTATATTAAAGAATTGTGTTCTACTTTCGCATTTATTCATTTTCGAAATGTTATTTTGAAGCAAGATGCGGACGGATTGGAATGAAAATTGGAGGCGACTGCTCTTGTCGCGAGTAACGGGTCTCCCGCAGATTGGCGTATTGGTGTAATCTGTAGCGCTAGCTTGGCATAGCGGAAAATGTATGAAAATGTATGAATGAAGAGGAAGCGATGACTGAACACGCGCCGCTGCGCGGCATCAAGGTGATTGACCAGACGCAGGCGCTGGCTGGTCCCTATTGCACGATGATCCTGGGCGATTTGGGCGCGGATGTCATCAAAATCGAGCGTCCGGGCGTCGGCGATCAATCAAGACATTGGGCACCGCCCTATATCGGCGATCAAGGCTGCTATTACCTGGCCGTCAACCGCAACAAACGCGGCATCGCGCTGAATATCCGCGCCGAAGCTGGGCGCGAGATTATGCACAATCTGGTCGCCGATGCCGATGTCTTTTTGACCAACCTGGCGACGACCGCCTCGCTGGAGCGCTACGGCATCGACTACGCGACGCTGAGCGCGCTGAACCCGCGCCTGATTTACGCTTCAATCAGCGGCTATGGGCGCACGGGTCCACGCGCAGGGCAGCCCGGCTATGACCTGGTTTCCCAGGCTGAATCGGGCACGATGGCGCTGACCGGCGAGGTTGAAGGCGCGCCCATGCGCTTCCCGACGCCCATCGCCGACATGACTTGCGGCTTGTTCACTGTCATTGGCATCCTTTCGGCATTAAATGCGCGCCATGCCAGCGGCAAGGGACAATTCATCGACATGTCCCTGCAAGAGGGGCAGATGACCTGGCTGGAAAATTACGCCGGCGAATACTTCGCGGACGGGCAAGACCCGCCGCGCCGCGGCAATCAGCATCCGCAGGTTGTGCCCTACGAGGCGGTGCAAGCCAGCGATGGCGACTGGTTCATCCTGGGCGTGGGCTCGGACAATGTCTGGCAGGCATTTTGCCGCCACGTCGGCCGCGAAGACCTGGCGGCCGACCCGCGCTTTGCCAGCAATGCCGAGCGCATCGCCAACTATGAGGCGCTGCTGCCAACCGTGCGCGAAATCATCCGCGCCAAACCTTGCGAGCAATGGCTGCGGGAGCTGCGCGCGGCGGGCGTACCCTGCGGGCGCATCAACACGGTAGCCGAGGCGCTGAGCGACCCGCACATCATCGAGCGCGGCTTCATCGTCGAGCTGGAACATCCCGCCCTGGGCATGGTCAAATCGCTGGCGACGCCGGTGCATCTCTCGGATACGCCGCTCAGCTATCGCCGCCATCCACCGCGCCTGGGCGAGCACAGCGACGAAGTCGCGGCTGAGCTCGGCTACAATGAATCCGATATCGCGCGACTGCGCGCCGACGGGGTACTGGCATGAGCCAACTAGAGCGTTTCCCCAAGCTTGACCGCGAGCAATACCTGCGCTTGCTGCGCCCGCCAACTGGACCGGTCCGCTGCGTCATCGACACCGATACGCGCAACGAAATCGACGATCAATTTGCCCTGGCTTGGGCGCTGCTATCACCAGAGCGCCTGAAAATCGAGGCGATATACGCCGCGCCTTATTCATTTGCCGAGCGCGCCAAAGAGCTGCGCCAAGCCGACCGCGTCCGCGGGCAAGCGTCCGCGCGGGAAGCCGCGCTGCTGGCGCAATACGCCGCGCAGCTGCGACGCCTGCGAGAATGCGGCATTGACGTGCAAGATGACCGCCAACTGGATCCGCAAAACCTGGTGCTGGTATCGCCGGGAAAGGGCATGGAACTCAGTTATCAGGAAATCCTGAAGGTCTGCGAGAAGCTGGGGCTAGATTTTGCCGAGCGTGTATTTCGCGGTTCGGATCGCTATATGAGCGCTGCGCATGATGCTGTCGCCAGCGAGGCGGTGGAGCACCTCATCGCTACAGCCAAAACAGCCAGCCCCGACGACCCTTTGCATGTCGTGGCTATCGGCGCGACCACCAATGTGGCGTCGGCTTTGCTGTTGGCACCAGAAATTATCGACCGCATCGTCGTATCCTGGACGGCTGGCTATCCGACGACAGTAGTGGATGTGCAGCAGCCCTCATTTAACATGGAGCAAGACATTCTGGCGTCGCAGCTGCTCTTCGACAGTGGCGTGCCCTTGGTATATCTGCCGGGATTCCACGTTGGCGCGCAGTTGAGCCTGTCGCTGCCGGAGGTGGAAGCCTGGGTCAAGGGGCGGGGCGCTATCGGCGACTACCTATATTGGCTCTACACCCATAACCCGCACCATCCCTTTAACGGCATTGCCGACCATTTCGGGCGCACTTGGATTATCTGGGACCTCATCAACTTCGCTTGGCTGATGAACAGCGACTGGGTGCCCAGCTTCATCACCGACGCGCCATATTTGAGCGCGGACTGCCGCTGGTATCGCCAAGGTGCGCCGCGCCATCCCATGCGCGAGGCGCTTGATATCCAGCGCGACGCCATTTTCCGCGACTTCTTCGGCAAGCTGGCGCGGCATGCGTCGGGCTAGAGGAATTGCTCGGCGTCAAGGTAAGTGGGGATGCCTTCTTCGGCGAAAATCTGGTCTATCCGAGCGCAGTCCTGGGCGCTCAAGCGCCAATCAGCCGCCGCGACATTCTCTTTGAGCTCGCGCTCGTCGCGCATGCCGATGAGCGCAACGGTTAAACCCGGTTGGCTCAGCAGCCAGGCGATGGCCAATTGCGCCACCGACTTGCCATAATCAGCCGCCAAAACCTTGAGCCGCTCGACCGCGCGCAGCGCGCGCAGGAAATGCTCGCGCTGGAAAAGCGGCAAGCCAAATGCCTCGCCGCGGCTGCGCCAATCCCATTCGACAAAGCGCGTCGCCGGGCTGAATGCGCCGCTGAGCAAACCAAATGCCAGCGTGCCATAAGCCATAAAGCCGATGCCCTGCTCTTGGCAGTATGGCAGCACCGCTTTTTCCACGCGCCGGTCGAACAAATGATAGCCAACTTGATTGGCGCTTAGCTGCCCATGCGCTTGACAATCCAAAAGCATAGGCGCGCTGTAATTGGAGACGCCATAATGCCGAATCTTGCCAGCCTGCCGCAGCGATTCCAGCCCAGATATGGTCTCTGCCTGCGGGGTCTTGTGATCGTGAAAATGTATCAGCAGCAGGTCGATATAGTCCGTGTTCAAGCGCCGCAGACAGCCTTCGGCATGCTCGATGATGTTGCCGGGCGAGGAATCGCGCTGGTCGACTTTCATATAGCGCCGGTCGGCTGGGTCGGGACAAAATGTGAAACCGACTTTGGTAACCAAAACGACTTCGCGGCGGCGCTTGCCCAGCGCGCGCCCTAAAAGCGCTTCCGAGGTGAAGGGTCCGTATGTCTCCGAAGTGTCGAAGAGCGTGATGCCATGGTCGATGGCGCTCTGTACGGCGCGCGCCGCTGCCGCGCTATCTATATGCCCATATTGGCGCGCGCTCATCTCCCAAGTGCCGAAGCCGATGACCGAGCTGCGCAGGTCGCTATTGCCAAAACGCCGCTGTTCCATGAGCCAATTTTCCCCAAAGCCGGCCTTTAGGCGTAGCTTTCGTACCAGGTCTCGCTCGGAATCGGCGGCGTGTAGAAATCGCTCCAGGGGCGCGCTGCGGAGGCGGCAATCGCCAGCAACTGCTTCAAGCGTTCGGTGGCTGCGCCGCGCAGGAAAAGGTCGCGCTCGCTGCCCGTCATGGCTGCCGCTTCTTTCCATATCGCGCGCCCAGCCAGGAAGCCGCTGGCACCGCATTCACAGGCGATTTGCGCTTGCGGCTTGAACTGCTCGAAGTCGACGCCGGCGCTCAGCAAGACCCAAGGCACAGCCGAGGCGTCGCTCAGCTTGGCGCAAGCCTGTCGCCAGCTCGCCTGATCGCGGTCATATTGAATATCCAGCGGGAACTCCATCTTGAGCACGTCGGCACCGGTCCGCGACAGTCGGCGCGCGGTTTCAATCACGATTTCGGCGCGCTGGGCGGCGTATGCCGCGCTATCTTTTGCGATCTTGGCATCAAGGCTGTAAGACATCGGCTCGAGAAAGACCGGCAGGTCCCAGCGGTGGCATTCGGCGACAACTTGGCGAACCATGCCTTCCAATTCGGCGGCAAGGTCCTCGTTGCGCGGGTTGTAATAGACCATGAATTTGACGGCGTTCGCGCCGACCTTGCGGATCTTCTCTGCGGTCCAGCCGGGAATCAGCTCAGTCTTGCGGTAGCTGGAGTCGCCGCTGTAGCCGCTTTTTTCCAGAGCCAGCAGCAAGCCCGATTTGCCGTTCATGCCCATTGCCGCGCCCAGCCCATAAGTTGGGTCGGTTAGCATGGCGCTGGCATGGCATGATAGCGCGCCGATGACTTCGTTCTTGAACCGCGCCAAGTCTGCATAGCTGCTGCCGGGCGGCATCATGCGCCGGTAGCTGGCGCGCTGGTCGAAGGCGACGATAGCAAATACATCGCGCGCAGCCAGGCTGGTCGATTTCAAGCCGCGGAAGCGGCCGGGTGTCAATTGTCGCGTCATGAAATTCCTTTCGAAAGCATTGATTTTGCCCTCGCTCTCCAATAGATAAGAAGGCGCGCCTTTTCAACGGGCGCGATTTCGCCGAAATCTTGATTTACTTCGGTGAATTTGGGCGACTCTGTGAGACTCTGTTGAAAAACACCCCCATCCCGTAGGTCTATGTCTACGTGACCCCGGCCCCTCCTCGCCATCTCTATGGCGAGCATCCCCAAAATGAGGGAAGGGGAGCTTTCTGAACCGTAATGAGCTGTTAAAGCCCCTCCCTCTTTATGGGAAAGTTCGCCATAGAGATGGCGAACGGGTTTGGGGTGGGGGAAATCGAGTTTTTCAACAGAGCCCTGTGAGTCGCCCACTGGTAATAGCGCCGAATTTGTCACTAATTTGTCAGTATCGGACAAGCCCTACAGCTTTCAGACATAAATTATGCCGGTAGATGTCAGCCGATGTTGCCAGATGAACAGCTCAAATCATCACCGCGCCGTCGCCATTTTCCGCGCTGCCGACGATATGCCGAACGATCAGTTCTTCTGTCGCTTCGGCGCGCTGAATATCGGCGACGATGCGCCCGCGGCGCATGACGACCATGCGGTCGGCGACCGCCATCACGTCGTGCATGGTATGGCTAATCAGAATGACCGGGATATTCTGCTCGCGCAGGGATCGGATCATTGCCAGCACTTTGCGCTGTTCTGGTACGCCGAGCGCCGCAGTCGGCTCGTCCATGATGACGAGTTTGGCCTTCCAATACATCGCCCGCGCGATTGCCACCGCCTGGCGCTGCCCGCCCGATAGGTTGACCAGCCGCTGCTTGAGCGACGGGATATGAATGTCCAGTTCATCCAGGGCATTGGACGCTTCCGCGCGCATGTAATTGTCATCGGTGACCGGAATCAGCCCGAAGAGGCGGCGCGTCTTCTCTTTGCCCAAAAAGACGTTCGCCCCGACATCGAGGTTTTCCGCCAGCGCCAAATCTTGATAGATGGTCTCGATGCCGCGGTTGCGAATATCGGCCGGCGCGTGGCCGGTGATGTCTTCGCCAATAAAGGCGACTTGACCATGTTCGGGGCGGTATACGCCAGAAATACACTTAATCAAGGTCGATTTGCCAGCGCCATTGTCCCCGAGCAGCGCCACGACCTCGCCCGGGTAGATTGCCAAGTCAACATTGTCTACAGCCGTCAAACCGCCGAAGAATTTGCTCATGCCAGTTGCGCTCAGGATGGGTTCAGGCATTGGATTGCATCCTTTCCAGCGCGTCCTGCAGTTGGTTGACAAGCACCGCGATGATAATAACAACGCCGACAACAATGAATTGCCAGATGGATTCGATATTCAAAATGACCAAGCCAGTTTGCAGCACCGCGATAATCAGCGAGCCAACCACAGCGCCCATGATATCGCCTTCGCCGCCAAAGAGGTCGGTGCCGCCGATGACTACCGCCGCCACCGACGATAATAGCGCCGCTTCCCCCGCTTGTGGCGCGCCGGCGGTAAAGCGGAAGAGATGCAAGACGCCGGCGATGCCCGCCGTGAATCCGCAGATGACGTAGATGATAATCAAATGGCGATCGACATTGATGCCAGAGCGGCGCGCGGCTTCTTCGCTGCCGCCGATGACATAGGTATGGCGTCCGAATTTTGTGCGCGCCAGGATAAAGGCGAAGACCACCACCACCAGCGCTGTGATGATTACGGGATAAGGCAATAATTGCGACACATGCCGCAGCTGCTGCGGCGCCAGGTCGGGCGGCAGCGCGAACCAATGGAAGCCATCGTCGGGTATGTAATATAGCATGCTGCCATTGCCAATCATGCGCAGCGCTTCGCGCAGCTCGGACGAGAGGCCGCGCACGACTTGCTGGCCATCGGTGAGCAGGAATGCCGCGCCGCGCACAATTCCAAACATGCCCAAGGTCGCGATGAAGGGCGGCACCTTGACCTTGGCGACCAGCAAACCATTGATTAAGCCCGGAATCAAGGCGACCAAGAGCCCGGCGAAGATGCCAGCCAGCATGGCGTAAGCGATATCGTTGCCGCTTTCCGCCAGGTCGCGCATGACGCGGGCAGTCGTAACCGAGGACAAGCCCACAGTCCAGCCAATGGACAGGTCAATGCCCGCCGTGATGACAACATAAGTCTGCCCGATCGACATCAGCATGATTAGGGTGCTGGTCGTCAGAATTGAGGAGAAGTTGCGTACCGAGAAAAAGCCGGTGCCGGTCACCGAGAAATAGAGGACCAGCGCCAGCAAGAAAAGATAAGACCAACTCTTCGTCAGAAAATCTATAAAGCGCGAATTGACCAAGGTCTGGCGCTGCGCGTCGCCCAATCTAGCTTTTAAGCCCATCGACGCTTCCTTTTGCCTAATCCTCAATATAGTGAATAATAGTGATTTTGGGCAACGCACAGTGTCGCCATCGGATTTCCCTATTAGGGACGGCTGACGGTCACCCGCCCCTACAGGAAATCTAGCGAACTAGCCGGCGGTATAGATGAAGCGCGCTACGTCTGGGTCATCAACATTATCAATTGTGATGACCGCGTAGCCCGTCCCCACGCGCGCCGGCATGGAGGTTACGCCGCGCAGATTGGCGACTTGGGCGATAACGCCCAGGTAGCCCATATCGGCGGGCTTCTGCGCGATGACCAGCGACACGATGCCGTCGCGCAGGAATTGGATATTCTCTTCGCCTGCGTCAAACAGCGCCACTTCGACAGCGCCTTGCAAACCAGCGTTTTGAATGGCGTTGCCAGCGCCAACCGCGCCAAAGAGATTGGTGGCGAACATGCCAAGGATATCGGGATTGGCTTGCAATACCGCCGCCGTCTGCTGCTGTGCCATGTCGGCGCTGTTCTCGTTGTAATCGACGCGCGCAACCACGAGGCCGCGGTCTTCAGCCGCCAGCAGACAGCCTTCTTCGCGCTGATCCGTCGTGCTGATGCCCGGGCGGGTATTGGTTACATAGATTTTGGATCCCTCTGGCAGCGCGTCAGCCAGCGCGGTACAAGCGATGTAGCCGCCATTGACGTTGTCCGAGCCAATGTAACTGAGCGGGAAGGTTACTTCGCCATCGGCGTAGTTGCCATCGCCGATGAAGGTATCGACGGTCAAGACCGGGATGCCCGCTTCATGCGCGTCTTGCAGGACCGGTATCGACTGCTCCTTGTCGTTTGGCGCGGTAACAAGCGCGTTGATATCGCCGCGTGAAATCAACGCCTCGATAATTGGTGCCGAGACGGTTACGTCGAAGCGTTCCGGGTCTTGCTGGATGACATTGATGCCCAGCCGTTCCGCCGCGCCATAGACGCCGCGCGACATGGTGATGTAGAAGGGATCGGGATTCACGCCCGGCACAAATGCTAGGTTGTAGCTGTCATCAAGCGCCGGCGCGGGATCGCTGGTATTGCTGGTATAGATGAAACGCGCTACCTCAGGCTCGTCGACATTGTCAATCGTGATGACCGCGTAACCCGTGGGGATGCGCGCCGGGATGCTGCCAACGCCGTCGAGATAGGCGGTGGCTAAAGCCACGCCCAAGTAGCCCATATCAGCCGGTTTCTGCGCGATGACCAGCGAGACAATGCCGTCTTTCAAGAAGCCGATATTCTCTTCGCTAGCGTCAAAGAGCGCTACTTCCACCGCACCTTGCAAACCGGCGTTTTGGATTGCCGTGCCAGCGCCCAGCGCGCCGAAGGTATTGGTGGCGAACATGCCGACGATATCGGGGTTGGCTTGCAGGACGGCGGCTGTCTGCGCTTGGGCGGTATCGGCGCTGTTCTCGTTATAGTCGACGCGGGCGACAATCAAGCCATGGTCATCAGCCGCGGCAAGGCAGCCTTCTTCGCGCTGATCGGTCGTGCTGATGCCCGGGCGCGTATTGGTAACATAAATCTTCGCGCCTTCGCCCAGCTTGTCCGCCAATGCCGAACAGGCGATATAACCGCCTTGGGTGTTGTCGGAGCCGATATATGTGATTGGGAATGTTACCTCGCCGTCGGCGTAATTGCCATCGCCGATGAAGGTATCCACCGTGAGCACGACAATGCCGGCTTCATGCGCGTCTTGCAGCACCGGTATCGACTGTTCTTTGTCGTTGGGCGCGGTTACAAGAGCGTCAATGTCGCCGCGGGCGATCAAGGCTTCGATTATCGGTGCGGAAACCGTTACATCAAAGCGCTCGGGATCTTGCTGGATAACATTCAAGCCCAAGTCTGCCGCCGCCTGATTGACGCCGGTGCTCATGGTGATATAGAAAGGATCCGGGTTGACGCCCGGCACAAAGGCGATGGTATAGCCATCGTCCTGGGCGATGACGCCTGGTACCAGGCTCATCACAAATAGCAATATGGCAGCGAGGCCGAGTAATCTTTTCATTTGGAAGTCTCCTTCTTCAATACAGAACAAATACAGAACAAAGCACAATAGAACGAACCGCCGCCACGCGCTGTGTCGCATCGCAGCCGCTGGTTAAAGGTAGCGCATAATTGGGGCGGGCGCAAATACTTCGTATCGGAGCGACGATTCGCGCCAAGACTGCATTCACCACAGCCACCATAGCCGCCCGGCGGCAGCGATTAGGACCCAGTAATGCCGCGCTAAGAGAAAATAACATGCCTTCTTGTCGTATGAGCAGCGCGGTTTATTCCATTAGCGGGCAATGAAATTTGTAGATAATTTCTATTACGCTCTCGCAGCTAGCTCAATAGCTAAATTTAAGTTTGTAATTTGTCAATATGAAAAGTGCTTGTTGCGATGCGATTGCCATGACTGTTGACACAATGACTTAATATATGTAATAAATTAGAAATAGATTAAAGAAATTGCGATTTCTCTGTCCGTCGATTGACATCGCCGCGGAATGCGACTATGCTGACGTTATACTGTCGTTATGTTTAAGTAATGTAATGTCACAATGATGGTCGCATATCCGCTTGCCGAGAACCCTTCCTCCATCCCCGGAAATATGCTCATTCTGCTGTTTCTGCCCAGAGCCATCAGTAGAAAGCCGGGCAAGCGCATCAAATTTAATCGCCACTTTGGCTACCGAGGCAGCGTGCATCGCCCGGAATTTTTGCGCCGAATTTCATGGGAAACACAAGTGTTGTCCTACTTTATGTCAGACATTATGTCAGCTTGATGATTAATGCGATAGCTATGAATTATGCCACAAACGTTCACGTAATAGAGCTTGGCGCTCAAGCAAAATAAGGCGCGCTTCATAAGCGAACAAATAGCGAACAAATAGCGAACAAGTGGATGCGCGGCCAAGCCGATCGACCATCCTTAGGTTAGGATACGCTTTCGGACAAGAATATCAGGCGCGGAGACAGCGCCATTGATCGCATAATTTTTAATATATTACAAATTTGTAATATATTAGAAAATCTGTGTTTCTCCACGTATTTGATTGACAGGGCTGGCATTATCACTATGATAATATTGGCTTATTGTTTAATCTAAGTTATGGAGTTCGACAATGAAGCGAGCAAATCACAAATTCATCTATAATGCTTGGTCACTGAATAACATAGGATACCAAGCGCGCAAATTTGTCCTAATCGCCTTGCCTTTGCTCTTTTTTCTGCTCAGCCTGCCTCCAAGCGCAGAAGCCCAAACATTGGACATATTTCCTAGCCCGGCCAATATACGGGGAGCGAGCAAATTGACCATATCTTGGGGCGCATTCGAAGGCACCAATCCCAGTTCTTATGAGGCGCGCCTGGGCAGCGGCGGTCAATGGAATGATGTCGGCAGTCAAGTTTGGCAAGGCGGTTCAGCCTTCTTCTACACCTTCACCGGGCTGCAGCCCAACACCGAATATACCTTGTCCATCCGCGCCACTGGCAATGGCAATACTGGCGCTGCCATCAGCGAAACCATGCGCACCTTAACTGCCGATGAAGAATTCGATTTAGGAATCGGCGGCAGCTGCGGCAAAGCGAAGATACTGCTCAGCGGAATCAACAGTCCCGGCAATGCGCCATTTACATTCGAAGTTAATGCTGAAGTGTTCCCGGGGCAAGGGAGTAGCAGCATCCGAACTGTACGCGCTTCCGCCGCTGTTGACAAAACAGTGACAGAAATTGACGGCGGGGAGCTCGCGCCCGGCGAGCGCTTATTTGTCGAGATGTCCCGGATTCGCACAGAGAACCCAGACGCGCCAATAGTAAGACGCTTCGCGCAAATTTTTGGCGACGACCTGCAATCCTGCTCATCGCCGTCCTCAACTCCCGAGCCGCCGACAACGCAACAGCCCAAGCAACATTCCGAGCAAGAGCCCGAGCCGTCCGCGCCGCCGCCGACCGTCTATACCCTCAATCATCTGCCGCCGGGCATCCAGGTCAATCACTGGGTGGAAGGCGCGCAGGGGCGGCGCGTTGATCACGTCGCCGTCGCCAGAGCCGACCTTGTCGAGCAGGGCATACTCGATGCCGTCGATGTCTGGGGCTATGTAACCCCGGGCGTGGAGGTCTGCTTCAGCCAATTGGGGCGGCTGGTCTTCTTGGACGCCGCTTTTGCGCCGCGCAAGCTCTCCGCCCTAGGGGCATATCAGCGCGCTGGCTGGACCTGCGGCAGGATTGACAGCGCCGGCACCGTCGTGCTCATGCGCAGCGACGAAGCCCCGCCAGCGCCACAGCTCGGTCAGCCGCAAAGCGGATGCCAAGTGAAGCCCTTAGCGAACCTCAATTTCCGCCAAAGCCCGCCCGATGGCCCTATTATTGATGTGATTTGGATGCGTTACAGCACCGCGCTGGCCGCCACAGCAAAACAAGCCGGCTATTTCAAAGTCAGCTACAATGGCTTAGAAGGCTGGGTCAGCGCTGAATACGTCAGCGCGAATGGGAGCTGCGCAGCCTGATTCCTCGCCCTCTGCCTCCCTGCCCTGAACTTGTCCTGAACTTGCCCTGGGCTTGCCCTGCTTTCGGCTGAGGCGGGGCAAGTTCAGGGACGCCGCTTCATTAGACCTTGACTATGCCTTTACTAGGCTTTCATCAGGCTTTCACTATGCCTTCACCGGGCGCGATTTTGTCGCCATGCCCGATTTATCTCAGCTTTTTGTGGGTGAATTGCAGCAAATTGCCTTGAAAATTGGTGAATTTTGCAGGCGAGCTGCCAGCGCTGCGCCAATGGCATGGTAGGATTGACGCAGTGTCGACAGGCATGTCAGGCTGGGAACAGAGGCTGGTAACAGATGAAAACCGCAATTGTCGTCAGCGGCGGCGACGCGCCGGGCATCAATGCGGCTATCGCCGCTTATGCTCGCTTGGCAAGCGCAAATGGCGACCCTGTCATCGGCGCGCAAGCTGGGTTGGCGGGCTTGCTATCGGGACAATTGACAGAGATTGACCAATCCGCCGTCGACTTGCTGTCGGGGCGCGGCGGCTCTTGGCTGAGCTCAAGCCGCGCGCCAGTGCTTGCCCGTGCCGATGCCCAAGACCGGCTGCGCCGCGTCCTGGAGCAAGAAAAAATTGACAACTTGCTGCTTTTTGGCGGCGACGGCACAATCCAGTTTGCGCTGCCGCGGCTGGCAAGCTGGGGCATAGCAACCATTGCCCTGCCCACCACGATAGACAACGACGTGCCCGGCACGGACTATACGCTGGGGCACGATTCCGCCTGCAACTACGCCTGGCAAAGCATCGAGGGCATCCGCGCTACCGCCAATGCCCTGCCGGGACGCATCTTTATGGTCGAGACGCTGGGCGGGGATGACGGCCGCCTGGCGCTGGCAATCGCTTATGCCTGCGGCGCGGATGCGGTCTTGCTGCCGGAATATGACTTCGACATGGCTTGGCTGGCGCAGCGCTTGCAAAATGCAGTCGCGCAGCGCGGACATGCGCTGGTTCTGCTTTGCGAAGGCTTGGCGGGGGTCGAAGGCTTGGCGGAGCAGATTCCACAAATCACCGGCATCCGCGTTCGCCTGACGCGCTTGGGGCATGCCCAGCGCGGCGCGGCTGCCTCGCACCTGGATCGCCAGCGGGCTGTGGACATGAGCCGCAGCGCTTACGCGGCCTTGAAAGGCGGGGTTCGCGCGGGCACCCTGGTTTATCGCGATGGCGCGCTTAGGCTGTGGCAAGGCGCGCCCAGCGCCGCGCGCAAAGCGCCGCCCGACTATGAGCGCTACGCTTTTGTGAACGGACTGTGAATAGATTATGAAAACATACCTGGCGATAGACTTTGGCGGTACCCGCAGCCGCGCCGCCTTGTTCGACGGCGACCTGCGCCTGCTGCGCCGCGCCGAAATGCCGAGCAAGGTCGAAGCAGGCGCGGAGGCGGGCATGCAACGCCTCATTGACCTGGGCACGTCTTTGCTTGAGTCCTTCGATTCACCCGCGCTGCCAGCCGCCATTGGCATCGCCGCACCCGGACCGCTGGACATCAAAAGTGGCACCATCATGCGCGCTTGCACACTGCCGGGATGGTCAAATGTGGCGCTGGCAAAGACGATTAGCCGCGCATTTGACCATGCAGCGACTTTTGTACAAAACGACGGCAACCTGGGCGCATTGGCCGAGTACCACCGCGGCGCTGGGCAGGGCGCGGACCCGATGCTATACCTGACGATTAGCACCGGTCTCGGCGGCGGCGCGATTATCAACGGGCGCTTGTTCGGCGGTTGGCGCGGCCAAGCCATCGAACCGGGCCACATGCGGCTCAGCTTGCCCGATGGCAGTCATCGCCGCCTGGAAGAATTGGCGTCGGGCAGCGCTTTGGGCGACTGGGCGCGGCAGCGCCTGCGCGATAGCGACAGCGACTCGTCTTTGCGCGGTCTGGCTACGCTGAAAACACCGGAAACGACGGAAACAATTGATGGCAGCGCTGTTGGCGCGGCGGCGCTGGCTGGCGACGCCCTGGCTTTGGATGTCGTTCGGCAAGCCGGCACTTGGCTGGGCTTGGGCTTGGTCAATCTCTTGCACCTGTTTAATCCCGCCGCGATTGTCATCGGCGGGGGCGCGAGCAAGCTGGGCGACCTGCTGCTGGACCCCGCCCGCGCCGTCATCCGCGAGCATATCTTACATGAGGCTTTCTATTATGAAGGCTTGATCCGCCCAGCCGCCTTCAAGGAAGATGTCTGTTTGATTGGCGCGGCGCTCTATGCCATACTGCAGCTTGATTCAAGCAGCCAATAACAACCAGAAACGAGCGCGCCCATGAACCGAGCGACTGTCAACATCAATTTGGACGAGGTCATTGGCGAGGCGCATGAGCACCTTTATGGCGCGAACCTGGAGCATCTCGGGCAAGCCATTTACGGCGGCGTCTGGGCAGAGATGCTGCGCGACCGCAAGTTCGCCGGCTGCGACCGCATGTACACCGCGCCCAGCGAAGGCTTGCGCAACGTGCATCCCAGCATCGGCATCGTCCTGCCCTGGGAAGCGGTCAATCCCGATTATGAAGCGGTCCTCTATGCCCATGACAACAGCGTCTTTTACAGCGGGCGGCAATCGCAGCGCATCAGCATTCGCCGCGCCGACGGGCAAGCCCGCGGCATCAAACAAAGCAGCCTCTACTTGCAGAAGGAGCGCGACTATCAGCTGCGCTTGATGCTCAAGGGGCAGGGGCAAGCGCTTGAGGTACAGCTCGGCGATGAACAGTGGCGCATCCCCGAAGTCAGCGCCGACTGGCAATGCTATCAGCATACATTCACGGCAACGGGCGCGCAGCCAAAAGGCGCGCTGCAATTGACGATACGCGCAGGCACACTATGGATCGGCTGCGCCTCGCTGATGCCGAGCGACCATATTCGCGGCTTCCGCGCCGATTTCATCGCGGCGCTGCGCGAATGGTCGCCGACGCAATTGCGCTGGCCCGGCGGCAACTTCGTCTCGGCTTATCACTGGCAGCTCGGCATTGGCGATCGCGACAAGCGCCCGTCCTACCTCGATCCCGCTTGGTGGCTTTGGGAATCGAACGATATGGGAACCGACGAGTTTATCGACTTGTGTCGGCTGGTCGACGCCGAGCCGGTGCTGACCGCCAACATGGGCGACGGCAGCCCAGAAGAAGCGCGCGCCTGGGTCGAATACTGCAATGGCGACCGCTCGACCGAATACGGCGCGCTGCGGGCTGCCAATGGCTATGCGCAGCCGCATCATGTCAAGGTCTGGTTCGTGGGCAACGAGCAGTTCGGCAACTGGCAGGTCGGGCATGTCGATGCCGAAACTTATGCCCAGCGCTATCTCGAATTCGCCCGCGCCATGCGCGCCGCCGACCCCGAACTCAGCTTAATCGGCGTCGGCGCGCCGGTTAAGCTCTACTCCCACTGGAACGAGCGCGTACTGGACATCGCCGCGGAAGAAATGGACCAATATAGCTTGCACTATTATTCCCTGCGCACGGAAAAGCTCGCCGATACGCCCGCAGCGCAGACCATCTTCCTGCCCAAAATGGCCGCCTGGCACGAGGTCAAAAGCATGCTGGACGATACCCTGGCAATAGTCGACCAGCACACAGTAAAACCGCTGCCAATCGCCTTTGACGAGTGGAATACCTATGTCGGCGCAAAAGCCCCCGATTTCATCGAAGATTACAACCTAGCGGACGCGCTATATACCGGCTCGCTCATGAACCTATGCTTGCAGCGCGCGCATCGCATCCAGTACAGCGCCATCTATCACTTGACCAATGTGATGGGCTGCTACTTGATTGCGCCGCTCTATCGCTGGGAAGCGGTCGCGCTGGGGCGCGGCGGCGGCTGGGTGCCGATTGACAGCGGCGACCAACCCGCGCAGCCGGCTGTGATTAAAATGCCAGCGACGCTGGTGCTGGAACTTATGACGCGCCTCCGCGGCAAACAGGCGCTGGCGACAGAGGTCGATTGCGGCACCTTCGCCAGCCCGCCAGCCGGCAATATGCGCGGCTTTGACGATGTGCCTTTGTTGAACGCCGCCGCAACATACAATGCCGATACGCGCGAAGTATTTGTTTCGCTGGTCAATTGCGGCCTTGACAAGTTGATGGCGGTGTCGATAACGGGGCTTGATGTGGCCGGCGCCGCCGAGCTCTACAGCGTAACTGGCGACAGCCCGCTGGCGACCAATACTTTCGACGCGCCCGAGACCATCGTCATCAAGCGTCAAACGGTGCGCCTTGATGACTTGCGCTTGCCGCCGCACAGCTTCAATATGCTGGTCTTGCGCTTGAGCCGCGCTAGAACTGCGAGCTCGGCGGCGGCTGGCTCGCCGCTTGTAGCGGCGCGCGCGCAGGGTTAGACTTGTAGCATGAAATCCCTGCTGCGCGTCTTCGGCTTCTTGCGCCCTTACAGTTGGTTATTGTTTTTCGGCTTTTGGACGACGGTGCTGCCCGTCGCCATGGAATTGAGCGTGCCGCGCTTGCTGCAGCTCATCATCGACGAGGGCATCCGCCCGCGCGTGATGGACAAGATTCTGCTGGGCGCGGCTTTGATGTTCGTAGCGGCATTGGTCGGCGCAGCCAGCACCCTGGGCCAGGGCTATTGCCGCGCGGTCGTCTCGCAGGGTTTGGCTTACGATATCCGCCACGCGCTCTTCCGCCATATTCAGTCTTTGTCCTTCGCCAATTTGGACCAGATGCAAACTGGTCGGCTGATGACGCGGGTTTCCAGCGATGTCGATGTGGTGCGCATGTTCTCCAGCGCCGGCTTGGCTTTAATCCTGCGCGTATTGGTGATGATCTTCGGCAGCATGATCATGCTGCTGCTGACGGATTGGGAATTGTCGCTGATTATGTTCGCGGTGGCGGGCGTCTCGGCGCTGTTCATCCGCTATCTGATGCTGCAAGCCACGCGGCTTTTCACTGTGGTCCAGCAGCGGCTGGGCGCTTTGAATACGCTGGTGCAAGAGAACCTAGCCGGCATACAGGTGGTCAAGGCATTTGTGCGCGGACGCTTCGAGATTGATCGCTTCGCCGTCAGCAACGACGACTATCGCGAACGGAATATCGAAGTGGGCAATTTGCTGGCGGTGGCGATGCCGGTGCTGCAAGTGCTGACCAATGTCGGCACGGTCGCCGTGCTCTGGTTTGGCGGCTTGTCGGTGCTGGGCGACCGCTTGACGCTGGGCGAATTGATCGCCTTCAACAATTATTTGATGATTGGCATGGGCCCCTTGCTCTTCTTGGGCAATCTGCTGATGATGGCTGCCCGCGCCGAAGCCTCGGCCGAGCGCCTGTTGGAAGTCTTGGATACGCAGCCGGCGCTGCCAACCGCGCCCGCCCCGCGCCAAGCCGAGCGGGTACGGGGAAGCGTAACCTTTGAAAATGTCTCTTTCCACTACAGCCGCCGCGGCGATAACAAGGATAACGGCGCGAGCGGCGTAAGCGGCGACGATGTGCTGCATGGCATCAGCTTCGCCGTAGAACGGGGCCAGCAAATCGCGCTGCTGGGCGCGACCGGCGCGGGCAAGAGCACCTTGGTCAACCTGATTCCGCGCTTCTACGACGTCAGCGGCGGGCGGGTATCGGTGGACGGCGTCGATGTCAAAGCCTGGGACGCGGGCGCATTGCGCTCGGGCATTGGCATGGTCCTGCAAGAGTCGATTCTGTTCAGCGGCAGTGCGCGCGACAATATCGCTTATGGCAATGCCGCGGCGACGCTGGACGATGTCATCGCCGCGGCGAAAGCGGCGCAAGCGCATGAATTCATCATGGCGATGCCAGCCGGCTACGACAGCCCGATTGAAGCCGGTGGCACCAACCTGTCTGGCGGGCAAAAGCAGCGCATCGCTATCGCCCGCGCGCTGCTGATTCAGCCGGGCATACTCATCTTCGACGACAGCACCAGCGCCGTCGATATGGAAACAGAAGCGCGGATACAAAGCGCGCTGGAAGAACTGGCGGCGCGGCGCACCAGCTTCATCATCGCGCAGCGCATCACCAGCGTCCTGCAAGCGGACCAGATTCTGGTGCTGGACCAAGGACGAATTGTGGCGCGCGGCACACATCAGCAATTGATAGCTTCAAGCGCAATCTATCGAGAGATTTACCAATCGCAGCTGGGCGAGGTCAAGGGGCTGGGGAGCATAGAGAGCGATGACTAACCGAGGCGCGCCGACGCAGCGACCGCGTTTCATCGGCGGCTCGGGCGGGTCGCGCCCAACTGGCGAGAAAGCCAAAGACCGCCGCGGCGTCTTGCGGCGGCTGTCCGATTATCTACAGCCCTACCACAGCCGCTTGCTGCTGGTGGCTGTGCTGGTGGTGGCTGGCACATTGCTGGGCTTGATGGGTCCGGCGCTGCTGGGGCGCGCGATTGATCAATACGTAGACACCGGCGATGTTGATGGCTTGCTGCGCATCGCTTTGATTATGCTGCTGGTTTATCTGGCGCAGGGCGCTGTTACGGTGATTCACGGTTTGATGATGATCCGAGTTGGGCAGCACTTCGTGGCGGATATTCGCGCGGCGCTCTTCCAGCATTTTCAGGCGCTGTCGCTGGACTATCACGATAAGCATCGCGTGGGCGACTTGATGAGCCGCATTTCCAACGATAGCGAGACCATCAATCAGATTTTGTCCAACGGCTTGATTCAGTTCACGACCAATATCCTGTCCCTGGGCGGCATCATGGTGGCAATGCTCTTGCTCAATCTGCCGCTGGCGATTGGCACGCTGATAATCTTGCCGATTATGCTATTCATCACCAGTCAAATCACCGAGCGCACCCGCAAAGCCTTCCGCGGCATGCAAAAGAATCTGGGGCTGCTCAACGCCGTCTTGGAAGAGAACATCACCGGCATCCGCGCAGTGCAGGCTTACGCGCAAGAAAACAGCGCCATCGCCCAGTTCCAAGCCGCCAGCCAAGCCTATCGCCAAGTCGGGATTCGCGCCGATTTCATCACGGCGGCGCTTGGACCCATGTTCACGACCATGAGCATCTTGACGGTGGCCGGGACAGCGCTGCTGGGGGGATGGCTGGCGCTGCGCGATGCCGTTTCCGTGGGCGTTATCGCCACCTTTGTCATCTATGTCATGAACTTTTTCCGTCCCATGCGCGGCATCGCCATGGTCTATAATCAGCTGCAATCGGCTTTGGCAGGCGCGGAACGCATCTTCGCCGTCTTGGACGCCGAACCCACCGTTGTGGACGCGCCCAATGCCGAGCCCCTGGTCAACATCCGCGGGCAGGTGAGCTTTGACGAGGTCAGCTTCGCTTATGAAAAGGACAAACCGGTCCTGGAGGACATCAGCCTGGAAGTCGCGCCTGGGCAGACAATTGCCCTGGTGGGGCCGACCGGCGCTGGCAAGACGACCATCATCAGTTTGCTAAGCCGCTTCTATGATGTTAGCGCCGGCACCATCCGCATCGACGGCCAAGATATTCGTCAGGTACAGCAGAATTCTATCCGCGAGCAATTGGGCATCGTGCTGCAAGATACCTTCTTGTTCAGCGGCACGGTGATGGAGAATATCCGCTACGGCCGCCTGGGTGCCAGCGATGCCGAGGTCATCGCAGCCGCCAAGCTGGCAAACGCCGACGCCTTCATCCACTTGCTGCCCAGGGGCTATCAGACCCAAGTATCGGAAAAAGGGCATAACTTCAGCCAAGGGCAGCGGCAGCTGCTGGCCATCGCCCGCGCTATCTTGGCCGACCCGCGCATTTTGATACTCGATGAAGCGACCAGCAGCGTCGATACGCGCACCGAGATTCACATCCAAGAAGCGCTTTTGCGCCTGCTCGAAGGGCGCACGGCATTTGTCATCGCCCATCGGCTGAGCACAATTCGCAATGCCGATCAGGTGCTGGTTATCAAGGACCATCGCATCATCGAGCGCGGCACGCACGACGAATTGCTGGCGCGGCGCGGCTTTTATTATCAGCTGTACATGAGCCAGTATCATCATCTGGCGGAGATGGTGGCTGGGGGTTAAACATCTATTGTCAATATCTGCCGACCTGACAAGCGCCAGCGTCGATGTTCTCATTGTCGGTGCCGGCATCTCTGGCATCGCCGCCGCCTATTATCTGCAAACGCGCTGCCCACAGCTTAGCTGGACCATCGTCGAAGGGCGCGAAGCCATCGGCGGCACCTGGGACTTTTTTCGCTATCCCGGCGTCCGTTCCGATTCCGACATGTACACGCTCGGCTATCGCTTCCGCCCCTGGCGCGGCGAGCAGGCAATTGCCGACGGCGCTTCCATCTTGCAATACCTGCAAGCCACCGCCCGCGAATTCGGCATCGACCGCCGCATTCGCTTCAAGCAGCGCGCGACCCGCGTCGCCTGGTCATCGGAGGCGGCGCGGTGGACGGTTGATATCGAGCGCGACGGCGACATGACTACTATCCGCTGCAACTTCCTCTTCATGTGCACGGGTTACTACCGCTATGACCAAGGCTATACGCCGGAGTGGGCTGGCATGGACGATTTTTCGGGCAAAATCGTGCATCCGCAAGCATGGGACGCGCGCAAAGACAGCAATGACAGCGCCGAGCTGGATTACGCCGGCAAGCGCGTCATCGTCATCGGCAGCGGCGCGACTGCCGTGACAATCGTCCCAGCCCTGGCACGGGCGGCGCGGCATGTAACCATGCTGCAGCGCTCGCCCAGCTATGTCGTCAGCATGGCGGCGCGCGACGAGCTGGCCAATCGCCTGCGCGCCCGCCTGCCCGACCAGTTGGCAAGCTGGCTGGCGCGCTGGAAAGTGATCCTCTTCAGCCTCTACGCCTATCGCAAGGCGCGGCGCAATCCACACGAAACGCGCGCGCTGCTGCTAGAAGGCGTTCGCGCCCTCCTGGGAGCGGATTATGATGTCGAGCGGCACTTCGGGCCCGCCTACAAGCCCTGGGATCAGCGCGTTTGCGTCGCGCCGGACGCCGACCTCTTCCAAGCCATCAAAGCCGGCAAAGCGTCCGTGGTCACCGATCATATCGAGCGCTTCGTGGCCGCGGGGCTGCGCTTGCGCTCGGGCGCGACCCTGCCAGCCGACCTGATCGTAACCGCTACCGGCATGCGCATGCGCATCATGGACGGCTTGCAAATCGTCGTCGACGGGCAGGTGATTGAGCTGGGCGATTGCCTCAGCTACAAGGGCTTGATGTACAGCAATATCCCCAACTTGGCGTCGGCTTTTGGTTATACCAATGCCTCGTGGACGCTCAAATGCGAGTTAATCTGCGAGTATGTCTGTCGCTTGCTCAATTACATGGGGCGGCGCGGCTACCGACAATGCCTACCGCGCCTGGGCGCGGACGCGCTCGGCGCGGAGCCGATGATCGATTTCACATCCGGTTATGTGCGGCGCGCGCAAGCCGATTTGCCCAAGCAAGGCCGCCGACCTCCCTGGCGGGTGTATCAAAATTACCTCAAGGACCTGCTGATGATGCGCTTCGGCGCGCTGGACGACGGCGTGATGGAGTTTAGGCGCTAGCCGCCTTTACCTTGCTTAAGTTCACAAGCGCAACTCCCAACCCCCATCCTTCACCGCCGCGCGGAAGACATCTTCCTCCAGCCCCAGCCCAAAGCCCGGCGCGGACGGAATAAGCACTTCACCCGCTTCCACGCGATAAGCCGAGGCGTCTATGCCCGGCGTCGTCGTCTCGTCCCATTCAACAAAGGTAAAGCCCTTGACCGCCGCCGCCAGATGACCGGAAACATAATTGCCCAGATGCCGCCCATAATGATGCGGCGCAGTCCGAAGGCTCCAGTCATCAAGCTGCGCGCCGGTATCCAGCCAGTTGCTGTAGCCGTGGCTGAAGATATCGTACTGCAGCACATCCACCAAGCCCGCGCGCGCCCAATCCATCAGCGCGGTCGCCGCCCAGCCCTCGCCATCCGCTATCAGCACGGACAAGCCCGCGCGCGCCATCCAGTCATGCAGCGCCCCGTATAGCTCTGGGTCTTCGTGGAATGCCTCTTCGAGCCAATACAAGTCGCAATCGGCGGTTTCCGCCAGCACCCGTTTGGCGATGTTCAGGTTGTAGCCATTGTTGGCGTCAATCATGATTTTGGCAGCGGGACCAACCGCGGCGCGCACCGCTTTGATGACCGCGATATCGCGCCTGGTGCCCGCCTCGAGCGGCATGTGCCGCGCGCCGCGCCCGACCTTGATTTTGAAGGCGCGATGGCTCTGCTCGTAGCCCTGGCGCGCGTGCGCGGCGATGAGCGCCGCCCCGGCCGCGTCCGAATCCAGATGCAGGTCGTTCATGTAGAGCGAGGTATCGTAACAGGGTACGCGCAGCGGCTCGCCAGATGCAACAATGGATGCTGGACCGATGCCAGCCAGCGCATAGACCGGCTTGCCGCGCAGCGCCCCGGCCAAATCCAAGAGCGGGAATTCAAATGCTCGGGCGCGATGCGCGACGCGCCCCGCTGCGAGCGCGAGGTCGCTGGGTTCTGTGCCCAAGAGCGACTGCGCTTCTTCGCGGCTGGCAAAGCAAAGCCCGAAGCCGCTAGCGCCGTCGGCGCTGGTCACGCGCATGACCTGGAGATGCACGGCGATGCCGTGGCCGCTTAAACGCGCATTGTTGCCGGCTTCGCGCGGACGCCGCCCGACTAGCGGCGCGGACTCGATGCGATCGATTATTGCCATGACTATGCCTTTCTGGATGCGCTTAGGCTTCGCCAAACATCACGCCGGTCGGGATGACATCGGTGGCTTCGCCGCGCCGAATCGCTTCGGCCGTGGCGAGGATGCTATGGAAATCATGGCGCGGCTGAAAACCGAGCTGGTCGCGAATCTTGCTCAAATCCAGCTCGAAATAATTCTCGAAGGGCAGTCGCGCTTCGACATAAGGCAGGTTGAAGCGCTGCGCCAGCATGGGCACGATTTCCGCCCAGTCGAATATGGCGGCACCAGCCAAGTTGAAGACCTCGCCAACCGCTGCCTCGGCGTCCAGCGCCAGCGCCAGACCATCGGCGATATCGCGCACATCGGCGAAGTGCTGACGGTAGGGCGCGCCATTGGGGTTTAGGCTGAGCAATAGTTTCTCTTCGCCATGCCAGCCGGCAAGCAGGCTCGCGATCATTTCCCGCGCGTCCGCATCGCGCTGGCCGCCGATGTCCTTCATCTCGTATGACTCGGCATTGCTGTAGGTCTTGAAAGCCGAGCTGTAGAGAAAATGCCGTGGCAGACCGGCTTCGTTCAGGAATTCGCTCGGTTCAATCACGGTCGAGAAGCGCATAGCGCAAATGGGTATGCCATATTGATAATGATAGACCAGCGCCAGTTCTTCACCCAGCCACTTGGTCATCAAGTAAGGCATATTGGGGTAGTTGCCCGCGAGGTCTTCGCTGATGGGCTGCTCGAAGTAGCGCCCCTTGGCGCGCGCGTCCCAATAAACTCCTTCGGTGCTGGCATAGACAAAGCGCTGCAAATTGGGGCAGCGCTCGCGGACGCTTTCCAGCAGATTGAGCGTGCCCATGGCGTTGATAGCGAGGTATTGGCGATTGTTGAAGGGACCTTGGAAGGCGGCTGCCAGATGATAGATGGCGTCGACGCCGGCGACAGCCTGGCTCACAGCTTCGGGATTGCGCAGATCGCCGCAGACCGTTTCCACGCCGGCGGTTGCATCCAGCTTATTGGCGCGGCTAGCGTCAGCTGGGTAGACAAAGCTGCGCACAGTATGGCCAGCCGCCAGCAAGCGCGCGACCAGATTGGCACCGATGCGCCCGGTGGCACCTGTTACCAAAATTTTCATCGTCAATCTCCCATCTTCGCCGAACGAGTCGCGCTGATTTTAACCAGCAGCGCGGCTGATGCCAAAGGATTGGGCTGCGCCGGACTTTATGCGAAAAAGCAACTTGACGGTCAAGATAATAAGGTTATGATATTTTCGTGAATGTACGATAATGATATTCTCGCTATCTAGGTATGAATAAATGCTTCGCTGTTTTCACTCGTCGGCCTCCGCGCTTGATGGCTTAAAACGATGAGCACATCGCCTATCGGACGCGCAGTTGAGGCCCTCTTCGCTTTGCTCGCCGTTTTTGATCCGCTCGCCGAGCCTTATCGCCGCTTCCATGCCAAGCTGCCGCCCAAAATGCAGCAGACCCTTACCGCCTTTGTCTTCATCCTTCCCTTCGCCATTCTTTATGCCATCTTCACCATCTTGCCCATCTTCCAGACCTTTTATATCTCCCTGCATAAATGGGAGATTATGGGCACGAATATCCGCTACATCGGGCTGAAAAATTTCGAGCGCCTGCTAACGCGGGACACGCAGTTTCATCAGGCTTTTGAGCAGACGATATTGTTCGTCCTGCTGACCATTCCGATTATCTTTGTCGGTTTGTTCTTCGCGCTGATGCTCAACCGCCCCATCAAAGGCATCGGCATCTTCCGCACGATCTTTTACCTGCCCAATATCATTGCGGTTACGGTCATCGGTTTGATTTGGGGGCGAGTCTTCGCCTCGTCCGGCCGCGGCTTGATTAATGCTTTCCTGGAGCAGTTCAATGCGGGTCCGATTCCATTTCTGGATCAAGGGGATCTGGCGACGCTTGTCGTATCGTTCACTACGCTCTGGTGGACTGTCGGCTTTAGTATGCTGATATTTCTGGCGGGCTTGCAGGATATATCGCAGGCGCTCTATGACGCGGCCGAGGTAGATGGTGCCAACCGCCGACAGCAATTCCGCCACATCACGATTCCGGGCTTGCGGCGGCCCTTCGCCTTCTTGTGTATCTTGCAGGTGATCGCCTCGTTCCAGATATTTGGTCAAGTGGATGTGATGACGGGCGGCGGACCGGCTGGCAACACGCGAACTATCGTGTACAACATTTTCGAGACGACATTTTTGTACTTTCAAGTGGGTTACGGAACGGCTATGGCGGTTATCATGTTCGCGGTCCTGCTGGTGATTTCGCTTATCCAACTGGCTCTGTTTCGCGATCAAGGTGTAGGGAATTAGCGTGACGGCTGTAGGCGCAGAACTGAAACGCAAACGTCAACTGGTAGAACGCCGGCGGGGCAGCTTGTATGTCCTGGCGGTAGGGCTTTTCGCCTTGATCTGGATGCTGCCGGTCATTTGGACAGTCGTCACATCGTTCAGGCCCGAGCCAGCGCTCCAGCGGAATCTGGCCAGCTTGATTCCCTATCCCTTCACCACCGAAAATTGGACTTTCATCCTCAAGAGCAGCCAACTGTGGAAATGGCTGGGCAACAGCGTCTTCGTATCCACCACGCATACGCTGGCACAATTGACGGTCTGTTCGCTGGCTGCTTATGCCTTTGCTAGGTTGGACTTTTATTTCAAGCGTCCGCTCTATATTCTGGTTTTGATAGGTTTGATGGTGCCTTTTGAGGCGACCTTCCTTCCCGTCTATCTTTTGTTTTCCAACTTGAAGCTTCACAACACCTTGATCGCCCTAATCTTGCCGGGCATCGCTTCATCCTTTGCCGTCTTTCTGATGACGCAGTTTTTCCGCGGCATTCCGCTCGAATTGGAGGAAGCGGCGATGATGGATGGGGCTGGGCGCTTTCGCATCTTCCTCACTATCATTATTCCTCTATCGACGCCGGTCATCACCGCGCTGGCGATCTTCACCTTCCTGGGCAATTGGAACAGCTATTTGTGGCCCATTATCTCCGCCACCAGCAGCGATGTCTACACCATCGTGATTGGCTTGCGCAAACTGAATCAGGCCTGGGGAGATGTCAATTTTTACGGGCGCGACATGGCGGCGGCTATCTTCACGGCATTGCCCATCATCATCTTTTTCTTTGTTTTCCAACGCCGCATCATCAGCGGCATCGCTATTAACAGCGGCATCAAGTAGAGAGGAACGGACTATCGACCAGTGCCTACTTCACTTTCGTTTACGATTCAAATAGCAATCCCGAAAGGATGCAAATCATGTACAGAATGAAAGCTTTACTGGTTGTCGCTATGCTGCTCATGCTGGTCGCCATGCCGGCCGCCGCGCAAGATGCCGCCGAGATAACATTTATGCGCTTCTTCGGAGAATGCGCAGACGAGTTCGGCGAAACCACAGAATTGTCGGAGGCTTATGGCGAATGCGGCATCATTCAGACGCTGGCAAATTCCTTCAACGCCTCGCAAGATGAGATCCACGTAAATACTGTCACGGTCGACTGGCCCGGCGTCACCGAGTTGAACGCCAATCTGGCCGCTGGCACGCCGCCGGACATCATGGTGCTGCATGGCCGCCGCATTCCCAACTACGCCTCGCGCGGTCTGTTGACGCCCTTGGGCGATGTGCTGGCTGGCGCCGGCATTGACGCCAACGACCTGACCGACAGCGCCCGCGGCTTCGTCGAATGGAATGGCGAACTGTATGGCATCCCCTTGGATCTGCACGGCCACCTCTGGCACATCAATGTTGACCTGTGGGCGGAAGCCGGCTTGGTCAATGACGATGGCAGTCCCGATATCCCCTACGGCATGGACGCATTTGTGTCGCACGCCGAGACCTTCAAGGCAGCCACGGGTATGCCCTTCCTGGGCATGTGGACCGATGGCCTAAGCCGCAACTGGATGGCGCTGGTTTATCAGCAAGAAGGCGGCACCGTTGCAGCCGATGACGGCATGCCTGACATCAACACGGAAGCGGGCTTGAATGCGCTGAACTTCCTGATTATGCTGCGCGACGAAGGGCATATCACTGACAATGTCGATTACGGCTCGTCGCAAGAGATCTTCCTGAATGCCGAAAATGGCGGTCACATCAACGGCACCTGGGTGGTCAACTTCTACGACAACCAAGTTGCTGATCCGGAAGGCGCGCTGAAGAATTACTACGTGCACAACTTCCCCACGGTGTTCGACCAACCGGCTGCCTGGGCTGGCAGTCACGCCTGGATCATCCCGCAAGGCGAGGACCCGGACCCGGCGACGCTTGAAGCGACATTGACCTTCCTGCGTTACCTCAATGACAACAATATCGAATGGGCGCGCACGGGCCACTCGGCTGTTAATACTTCGGTCGTGACGAGTGACGTGTACAACGAATACCCGCACCGCCAGGAATACGCCGAATTTGTCCCGAGTGCTGTCATTCCTCCGCGCGAGAATTGGAGCACCGCCTTCGAAGACGTGATGGACGAGGAACTGGCAGCCGCCATGATCGGCGAGAAGACTCCCGAGCAGGCGCTCGATGACGCGCAGGCACGCTTGGAAGACTTCGCGCTGTTTGAGTAACGATTGAGTAAGGATTGCGTAGTGCCTGAATCACAATTGAATTGCAATTCAGTTGTGATTTAATTGCGATTGAACGAAGCGCTGAACTGAGCTTCGCCACGCTATGAAATATGTGGCAAGCCATTGAGATGCAAAAGGGCGGGCTTATGAGTCCGTCCATTTTGCTTGCTTGGTGCTTTCATCTTTGACATACGCTCCACCCGATTGGGTGGACAGCCGAATCGTCCAATTATCGCGGCAGGTTCAAGCCCACTATAGCGGGTGAAAATCAGTTTAAGCCTAACATTTTCCCAACAGATTGAATACAATTGCTGCTGAGATTGATAATCACGCGAAAGAGATAAAAGTGTCATCGCCGCCCTCATCGAAATTGACCATTGGCGCGTTCTTGGCGGTTATCATCTCTATGGCTTTTGGCGGGACGATGTTGTACTTGTCCATGCCCCAGCCGAGCACCATTACGATTAACCCACCGCTTCCAACAGCCACCATGGCTCCTAGCGCGACGCCAAGACCAATTCTCGTCTACGTGACCGGGGCTGTCGCGCTGCCCGAATCGACGCATGAACTGCCTTATGGCAGCCGCGTCCAGGACGCGGTCGCGGCTGCCGGCGGCTTCGCGGATTCGGCGAAGAAGACCTTGGTCAATTTAGCCGGCATCTTGCGTGACGGCGATCAAATTCACGTGCCCGCGCGCGATGAACAAGGTTCGGGCTTGACGCTAGCGACGCCATCGGGCGGCGCAAAGCTGCGCATCAATTCGGCCAGCGAGCAGGAATTGCTCGGCTTGCCGGGGCTGGGACCCGCGCTGGCGCAGCGCATCATCGCCTATCGTGATGAGCAAGGTCGGATTGCGACATTCGCCGACCTGGACAAAATCTCGGGCATTGGCGAGGCGACTATCGCCAAATGGCAAGACCTGATCGCATTTGACTAGCTGCATTATTGCAATTCGTTTCCAGCAGTTTGCGACCGCTGCATGGGAGGGTATGTGGCAGTGTAAACATTCCTTGTTTATACTGGTCATGAAGTTGATTCCGCGCGTGCTTTCTAGGTCAAATCTATTTTGGCGAATCAGCCCATTTCGCATTAGGACCTTTTTTTGAAGCTTGATAGCGTTTTGACAAAACGAAGCTTAATTCGGTGTCCTCGCTGTTGAAATAAACTTAGGCGATTGCCTGGCTTTGGCAAAGCTCGACGGAGCTCGCGATGAGAAAGCGGACAAGGCTTTGACAGCGCCGATGCGCACTCGGCGCTTGCTCGGTTTGCCCGGTTTGAACGGCCAGGTGCTGCTATTTTTGTGCCACAGCTTATTCTTCCATATCGGCTTGTTGGGCATTGCCGATATTCTCTTGAATTTCTATTTGGTCAGCATCGGCTACGATGCCGAGACGATCGGCTTGCTGCAATCCCTGCCGCGCTTGAGCGGCTTTATCATCGGCTTGCCCATCGGCTGGGTTGCCAACCGCGTCGGCAACCGCCGCTTGATTGCACTTTCCACATGCGGCATCGCCGTGAGCGTCGCGGCGACCGCCTTCACGCAAGCGCTGCCGGCGCTGGTGCTAAGCCGCTTCTGCTGGGGCGCGTTTTTTGGCGCGAACCAAGTGGTCAAACCGCCCTTCATGGTCACGCTCACCGACCGCAGCGAGCACAGCGCGCAGTTTTCCTATCACAATCTGGTCAGCATGTTGGCGGTGGCCATCGGCAGCGCCATGGGCGGCTTTCTGCCGCTGCTTGTCAGCCAGCTGGCTGCGCGGCTGGCAACGATTGAAGGCGCGGCTGACCAGAGCCTGGCAGAGATGCCGCTGGCATATCAAGGCGGCATCGTCATTGCGGCACTGTTAATCTTATTCAGTGTTGCGCCAGTGCTGGCATTGCGTGACGAGTCGGCGTCCCGCGCCGCGAAAGCGCGGCGGCTGGTTTGGCGCGCTGTGCCTTGGCGGAGAATCTTGCGCTTGACCTTCCCGCTCTTCGTTTTTGGCATTTCCGGCGGCTTGACCTTCCCTTATTTCAATCTGTTTTTTCGCGATGTTTTCGGGATAAGCGATAGCGCCGTCGGCAGCATCATCGGCTTAGGCTGGCTGGTGATGGGCATCACGCCATTGCTGAACCCCGTCTGGGAGGCGCGCATGGGCAGGGTGATGGCGCTGTCGGCTTTGATGGCTGCCAGCGCTTTGGCTTTTGTCGGGCTCAGTTTTTCGGGAACTTTGCTGGTGGCGACGCTGTTTTATGTCTTGGCAATCGGCTTCCGCAACACCATGCAGCCGCTCTTCCAGCCCTTGCTGATGGATTCCCTGGACGAAGACTTGCACAATATCGCCAGCAGCGCGGGCTTGGCTTTATGGAATCTGGGCTGGTTTGGTTCTACGCTCAGTTTCGGGTTCTTGCAGGCGACCGTGGGCTACCGCCATATCATGTTGCTGGTGGCTCTGTTTGTATTGATCAATGGGCTGAGCATTCGCTGGAGCGCGCGCCGGCGGGTATAGCGAGCGGCTGCGGAATCAGCCTTTGATGCCGGATACCATCATGCCTTCGATGAAATAGCGCTGGAAGAAGATGAATAGCAGCGCGACCGGCAATGTGGCGAGGGTGGAAACAGCCATGGAAGGTCCGATGGAAGGTTCGCCGCGATAAGGTTGAGAGAAGACGGTCATGCCGACTGGCAGCGTCCAGAGATTGCGGTCTTGGGCGACGACCAGGGGCCAGAGGAAGTTATTCCAACTGCCCAGGAAAAGGATGATAGCGAGGCTGGCGGAAGCCGGTGCCAGCAGCGGCAAGGCAATATAGATGAAGATGCGGAACTCCGATGCGCCGTCTATGCGCGCGGAATCCAGCAATTCATCTGGGATGCTTAAGGCGAACTGCCGCATCAAAAAGATGGCAAAAGCGCTGAGCATGCCGGGGACGATCAAGCCGGCGTAGGTGTTGTGCCAGCCGAAATGCCGAATCTCGACATAAAGCGGTATCAGGAGTATCTGGAAGGGCACCGCCATTATGCTCAGGATGAGGGCGAAGAGAATTTTCTTGCCGCGGAAATGAAACTTGGCGAAGCCATAGCCGGCCATCGCGCCGAAGAATATCCCGACTGCAACTTGCACAGCGGCGATGAAGACGCTGTTCACGTACCATTGCCCGATAGGCGCGCGCTCGAAGGCGCTTTCGAAATGGCTGATGCCGACAAATTCCTGCGGCAGCCAGTTAAAGGGCGTGGCCAAGATTTCCGATTCCGCCTTGAATGCCGATACCGCCATAAAGTACATGGGAAAACCAAACAGTATCGCAACTAGAGCCGCAGTAGAAAACAGAATGAGCTTGTTGATGCGTTTGCGCAAGCGCGCTTCAAAGGCGGCATCGCTTTCGTAGGGTTGCGCCGATTGTGACATAAGATTGCGCTCGCTAATTGATTGAATAGCGATCGCTGCGGCCCAGGGCGATTTGCGAGCCGGTGACGATCATGATGCAGGCGAACAAGAAGACAGAGATCGCGGCCGCGTCGCCCATGCGGAAGAATTGAAAGCCGTATTTCCAAATGAGGATGCCCAAGGTTGTATTGACATCGACCGGTCCGCCTTGATTGGGCGAGATGACGAATTGGAGGGCAAATCCCTGAAAAGCGGAGATGGTGGATACAGCCATCACGAAGACCGCGGTCGGGCGCAGCAGTGGCAGTTCGACGCTCCAGAAAGATTGTATTCGGTTGGCGCCGTCAACGCGGGCGGCGTCGCGCAATTCCTGCGGGATGGCGGTCAAACCAGCCAGCCATATCAACATATAGAAGGGCATGGCGGACCAGATACGGGCGAGCACGATCACAATCGGCGAGAGGGTAAGATCATGAATCCAGGTGATTTCCGCCTTACCGGTGAGGGGCCGCACCAGGTTGGTGAGGATGCCGCTGGGATGCAGCAGCACAACCCAGATGACCGAAACCACCGCCACCGATGGCAGCAGCGGGGAGAAGAAGATCAGTTTTAAGCCCTCGCGCCCGGGGAACTTTTGATAAAAGAGCAGCGCCACAAAAAGCGAAAGCACAATAGTTGGCGCGGTGCTGCCTACAACGAATCCCAGAGTGACGCTTATTGATTTGATGAATAGCCGATCATTGAGCAGATTGACGTAGTTGTCAAAGCCGATGAAAACCGGCGGGCGCAGGAGGGTGTATTTGGTCAGGCTGAGATAAAAGCCAGTAACGAGAGGATAGAGAAAGAAGATCGCGAAAAAGATGACACAGGGCATCACGAATATCAGCCCCCAATACTGACGACGACTGATGACGTTTTTGTCGCTCCAAACGCGGCGGTAGAGGCTGAGCATAAGCTGCGAGAACTCCGTCTGGCGGGCGACCCAAAATGAGTTGCCCCTACATGTTCACCTGTTTAATGAGAAGTCTGTAGGGGTCAGCCAGCGGCTGACCCCGATCTATGGGTTGTTTGCGGAGCGTCGGTTTGATTAAGCGCCGCCGGCCGCTTCGATATCAGCCAGCGCGCGCTCCAGAATGGCGTTGACTTCGTCTTCGGTATCAGCCAAGACGGCATCCATGTCTTCGCCGCCGAGGATGATGCGGTCACGGGCGCGCCCCAAGGCATCGCCAACTTCGGCGAAGTTCGCGAAGCGCGGATGGTACTGCCCGCGATAGAGCTCGTCAAGGAAGACGGGCATGATCTCGTTGTTCTGGAATTCTTCGGTTGCCAGGTATTCGGCAATCGGTTGGAAGAGCGCCGCTTCGTTCAGATAACGATCAGGCTGGCTGGTGAGCTTGGCAATCAGTTTCCAGCCGGCTTCCTGTACTTCGCGTGGGGAATTGGCGTTGACCTGCAAGTAAAATGCGTAGGTAGCGAAGCCGAGATCGTTGACGGCGTCTGCCCAGCGCGGGATGTTGTGGATGCTGTAATTGATGCCAGCTTCTTCCATGCCCGGTGTGCCCCAATTGCCAAAGGTGCATTCGGTGGCCAGTTCGCCAGCGTTGAAGGCATTGCGGGAAACCGTATACTGGGGACCGCCGATCTCGTGCACATTGACGATATCGCTCCAGTACTGCATGACGCGCTTGACGTTCTCGTTATTGATGTCGGCTGTGTAGGTGACTTCGTCAATCATGCTGTTGCCTAGCTGCGTCACCATTGGGTCAAAGTGCAGCATCATATAGATGGGGGCTGACCAGTTGAAATCGAAGCCGCGCTGCACGAGCGCGCCGCTGTCATCGCGCTTGGTCAATTGCAGGGCGGCGTCAATCAGCCCTTCCCAGGTGCTCGGGAAATCAGCTGCGGGGTCCAAACCGGCTTCCATCCACAGATCGTCATTGGTGTAGCAGGCGTAGTTGCTCAACTCGGTAGGCAGCCCGTAAAGCACACCGTTGAAGGTATTGCCGGCCAGCACTGTCTCGCCAACCATCCCTTCGCCATAGCGAGAGTAAACATCTTCGATCGTCTGCATGCCCATGGCAACCGGATCAACCTCCGCCAGCATGCCTTGCGCGTAGAACTGGGCGTTGTAAAGCGTGAATTGGTTGAACACATCGGGTCCAGCGCCGGCTGCCAAGGCAGTTTGCAAAGCGGTGAAGTAGTCGGCCACGATTTCGTATTCGACGGTGATATGGGGATTCTCTTCCATAAACTCGGCGACAAGTTCCTCGTCAATCGCGATACGCGGACCGTGGTTGTGCATCCACAGCTTCACGGTGACGGGATCTTGCGCTTGCGCAAACGGCGCGAGCAAGCCCAATATCAGAATTACAAGCAGCAACTTAACTTTCATGATTCGTCCCTTCTTTAACTTTATGCGCTTGATTTATCTTATTCTGCTACGATAGTGTGACACATCCAATGAGAATTAGCAAATCCTGTGATATATTTCTTTAAAGAACAGACGCGCGGGTGAGCGGCTAATGACAAAACCGAAGATGATAATCGATACCGACTTGCATCCGGTGCCGGTGCACGAGCAAGTAGGCGAATACCTCGCGGAACCTTGGCGGTCGCGCTATTTGCGCGGGGATCATGGCGCTGGGCATCCCAATTATTTCAACCCAGGCGGCGTGATGCGCTCCGACGCGGTTACCGAAGACGGTAGGCGCATAGAACGATCGCCGGAAACGATGGCTCGCTATTTCCTGGATGTCTATGATATTTCCTACGCTGTTATGAATCCCATGGAGGCGATGGAGCATTGCGTTTCGCCCGACTCGCACTATTCAGCAGCGGCGCTCACGGCGATCAACACGCATTTTGTTGAGGACTGGCTGCCTGTCGACGAACGCTATCTGGCGTCAATCATGGTGGCATTTAGCAATATCGAACTGGCTGTGCGAGAGATTCATCGCCTAGGCGCGCACCCGCGCGTGGCGCAAGTGCTGATGGTCAGCGGGTCGCCATTCCCCCTCGGACACAGCTATTTTCACCCAATATATGAAGCGGCGGCGCAATATGACCTGCCGGTCGCCATCCATCCGGGCTTGGAGGGAGTGGGCATTGCCGGCTCGGGCGGCACAGCCGGCTTCGCCGCCACTTACCTGGAATGGCATACCCTGCTGGCGACATCCTACATGACGCAGATGGTGAGCATGGTCGTCGAAGGCGTCTTTGACAAATATCCCACGCTCAAGTTTATCCTGGTCGAAGGCGGCGTGGCTTGGTTGCCGGCCATCATGTGGCGTCTGGACAAGAATTGGAAAGCGCTGCGCTCGACGACGCCTTGGCTGACGCGCCGCCCCAGCGAAATTATCCAAGAGCATATCTACTTGACTACGCAGCCTATCGAAGAGCCGGACAAGCCCGAGCATTTCCAGCAGGTGCTGGATATGTTCGACGCCGAAAAGATGCTGATGTTCTCCAGTGATTACCCGCATTGGGACGGCGACATGCCCGATTTCGCCCTGCGACACCTGGAGCCAGCGCTACGCGAGGCGGTCATGTATGGCAACGCGCTGGACTTGTTTAAGTTGAAGGCACCTCTTCATGCGCCATAATAAAAGCCCTGTTAAATCAAACGAAAAATCCAAGGCGCGGCAAGCCCACATCGCCGCCTTAAGCGACTTGCCAGCCGGCGAACGGCGCCTGCTTGAAGTGAATGGCAAGTCCATCGGTGTATTCAACACGGGCCGCCAGATCGTGGCTGTCTTGAATATCTGCCCGCATGCCTTCGCGCCAATTTGCCGCGGCAAACTGAGCGGCACGACGTTACCATCCCAAGCCGGCGAATTTACCTGGGGGCGTGATAACGAGATACTGCGCTGTCCCTGGCACGGCTGGGAATTCGACCTGCACAGCGGACAGTGCTTGACTGACCGCCGCCGGCTCAAGCGCTTCCCAGTGCATATCCGCGCTGGCGAAATTTATGTCGAAGTCTAGGCGCTAATTGTTGACTTGAAAGAACTCGACCACTTCGCCGCCAGGTCCCTTGAAGAAGGCGATGCTCACGTTGAGCGGTCCCAAGTCCACAGTTTTTAGCTCGACCGTGATTTCCATGCCGGCGGCGCGTACGCGCTCCAGCGCGCCCTCAATGTCAGTCGTCGTCAGCGCGAAGTGGAAGAGGACATTGCCTTCCGCATTGCCGCTGGGCTTGGTGCCCGGCAGTGGCTCGAAGAGCTCGAGGTGACTGCCGTCGCCGATGTCGAGCAGGGCGATGCGGCGGCCGCCGGCGCTGAACTCGACCGCTGTTTCCATGCCCATGACCTCGGTGTAGAAGGCGATAGAGGCGGCATAGTCTTGCGTTTGCACGGCGATATGGTGCGTACCCAAACCCGCGATTTTGCTGTTCTTGTTTCCTATGGGCATGTGAGTCTCCCTTTAATCAAGCCATTTAGACCGCGATTATATCACTAAAATACATACCCGTTTCACATTTGCATCTCAGCCTCTGCTAAAGGTTCAGTGATAGCCTCATTATCGGTTCGACCCCTAGCAACCTAATTGTACCCAGATCAATGAAAGTAAGGAATCGTGTCAAGCGCTAAACGCTCACGGCATATTGGACCAGCGATAGGTAATTTGCTTGCAGCCGCGGGACTTTTCCTAATGCTGCTGGCTGTCATGCCGGCGGTGTCCTCGGCGGAGTCGGAAGCCAGTTCAAACTCTGTCGGCAGTGCCAAGCTTCCACTCATGATGCAAACCAGATATTGCAAGGTTAGTTCGCCATCTGGCGGTTCCTGGGCGAAAGCGAAATATTTGGTCAAGCATTTTGGGTATGACATGCCGGTGAGCGTAGGGAATCCGCGAATTCACAGCAAATACATCACCAGCGTTCATGCCAATTGGGGCTTGCAAGCGAAGACGAAGAAAGTGAGCCGTTCGCATCCGCATGAGTGGCGCAGGGGAAAGCAGTATGGCGTGAAGGTCTGGCTGACCGGTGCCGTCGGCATCGGTGCCAGTCACACTTGCTGGGTCTGGTAGCTATTGCCGCTTCTTGAGGACGTCTGGCGACATACCAGGCGTCTTTTCATTTTCCGCATGATACGCGCGCAACGGTCTTTAGACTAAGGCTTGGCTTAGACTCGACTTAACTAATCCTGATTTTGCCGCTCGTTCCAGATCTCCGCGCGCTGCATGAAGACCGCAGGGTCTGCCACCCAATCAGCAAAGCCGATGCGGCGATCGTCCGTCAACCAGTTGATTTTTTGATCGAGGCAGGCAGCCAAGTCCGGCGCGTCGATAGCGACGGTGAAGCCGCCATTTTCGATTTTATCATCGCGGGCAGAAACAAGCAGCGCGCCATCGGAAGCCTGCGCGGTCGCTTGATTGCCCAGGTCGTCGCTAGCGATCGCGTCTAGGGTCTTGTCATACAGGCTCGCAATCAATTCGGCTTGGCTAGCGTCGATGGTGATGACCTGGGGCATTGTAGGGTCCGGGGGATAGAGCGCGCTGCGCCCAGCCAGGCTCGGCGTCTCGCCTGCCGCCGTGATGACGTACTCGTCGCTGCCATCGGCGATCACCCGGCCGCGCGGGGTATCGACCGCGACGCCAGCCGCCAGCCAACCACGCTCGTCGATAAGCCCGGTCAATTCCAGCATGCGATACTCGCCGGTACTGCTGGGCAGCGCGCCAACGCGGGTATCGCCGCTCAGCATGGCGTAGCTGTTCAGGCGCTCTTCATCTTCGGCGCGGACCAGCAGCGATTGGCGAAAGACGATATGCCCAGATGTGAAAATGACCGCTTCCGCGCCGGTCGCGTCGCGCTTGCGCGCGTCGAGGATGGTGATGCCGCCGCCGATAACATCGTATTGCGGGCTTGCCGCCGCCAGCCAAATCTCATCCCATATCGGGATGGCTCGGCGAGTGAATGACAGTCCGGCTCCGTCTAGCGCTTCCAGCGCGGTCAGCAAATCGGCTTCGTAGCCGAGATGCTTATGGAAGCCTTCTGACTCTGGGTCTTCGTCGGCGCTGGAGCTTACTGGCGCGTAGAAAGCGTAAAAGCCGAAGTTGAGCGTATCGTCAGCGCAAGATTGCGATTCTTCGGCATCGGCGCTGGCTATCAGCGCGCGCAGGCAAATTGCCGCCAGCAGCAGCAATCGGATAGAGCTGGAAAAAGAAGATACCGCGATCATAAATTCAAATGTCCTGCTTGGTTTGCCCTATGCGCTGCCAGGGCGAGCGGCATGACCATAACATATCTTGCCGCCTGTAAGTAGCCGCAAGAAGTGAAGCCGCTCTGCATCATAGCGGCGCGCCAAGGGCGGCTCTCGGTTTCAAGAATCGCTCAGGGTCTACCCCCTCGGTCCCCCGACGGGTCTGTGTCGGCGGGCTGTGTCGGCGGGCTGTGTCTACGCGCCCTACGCGCCCTACGCGCCCTACGCGACCGATTTCATCCTGTAGTTTAAGCTCACCATCCCAAGTCGATGTTCAATGTACAATACCTTAAAACGCTCAAATTATTTCACATTGGACAATCCGCGGACAATCCGCCATTAATCTGCTTCCCCGAAAGTTACTCTATCGCATCGCATTGCCAACTTTTATCTATAGACCAATATGAATTGAGCAAATATAATACAAATCGAATTTCAATTCTACCGCACTGGAGACCACATTGTTGCGCAAAACTGCACAGATATGCCTTCTTATCGCTACGATTTTCGGCACTTTCACTCTAGTCCAAGCCCAAACGTCGCAGCTCCCCGTGCCTAGGAACTTACGAGTTGCTAACGATGCGCTGCTCTGGGATGCGGTCGAAAATGCCAGCGGCTATCGCGTCCGCTGGCTTGCGCCAGGTCCGCGAGATTGGGTCACGGAAGCGGTGGCGCAAAATCAATTCAGCTTAAGCGAACTAAGTTATCACATAAGCTACATAGCGCAGGTTCAAGCGGTTTCAGACATCGCCGCATATCAAGACAGCTTTTGGAGTCGCGCTTTTATACTAGAACGTCCCGACCCAACCGCCACGCCGAGCATCACCCCCACCGCCACACTAACCGCGACGAGTACCGCCACCGATACGCCTTTGCCAACGGCAATTCCGACGAATACGCAGCAACCGACTAAACCACCGACTGATATTCCTACACAACCGCCAGAATACTATCTCCACAAAGCCTCTCGTTCGGAGACTTTGCCGTACTTCCCAAATATAGAAGACGCATTGAGAGCTCAGCAAAAGGCAAAAGCTCGATTAAAAGAGGCTGCCAGAAATGCCGTCCGCAAATGCAAAAGTGGGGATAAGCAGATTTCGTCATGGATTGATGTCACCGTATCTGGGCAAACGGTGACAGCCACCGCCTACATTCGATGTCTCAAAAATGGATAACAATATTGGACAAGGCTTTTGAAAGCCACAACCACCGCTATCATACCCTGCCGGAGGCCCTAAGGTATGTGGTCATGGTGCGTAACGCGATCAGCCATTGAAATATCAGTGCCCATTCCTTCTCAATTGTCCTCGCGCTCGTGCGCTCGTGACGCTTGCTTGACAGTTTGCGCTTATTCCATTATAGTCGCGCGGCAGTCTGTCAGATACAAAGGCTTGCATGAAATCTGAAGGCGTACAAGACGCGCCTGACGTTTTCCGCCCAGCCTAGGCTGACAGTTGCAGTCTATCGTAAGCTAGTGGAGACAATCTCATGCGTAAATTTGTAGCTGTTCTTGTAGTCTTGTCATTGCTGTTGATGGTTGCGCCCGCCTTCTCGCAAGACATGGTCGAATTGAGGATTCGTTGGTACGACGACGGCAACGAAGGCGAAGTATTGCGCGACTTGCTCGACCGTTTCCAAATGGACAATCCGGACATCAGCGTCGAAATCGACACCGTTCCCTATTCGGCGATTCTGGAAAACTTGCCGCTGGACTTGGCGGCTGGCGAAGGACCCGATATGGCGCGTGTTACCGACCTGGGCGGCTTGGCGGAATACTACCTGGATATGACGCCATACTTGAGCGATCCAGCTTACTGGGAAGAGAATTTTGGTCCCTTCCTCAACTGGAAGCGCCTGCCCGGCGACGACAGCAGCATCCCCGGCTTCATGACCCAGTTGACCATCACCGGCCCCCTCATCAATCGGACGCTCTTTGATCAAGCCGGTATAGACGTTCCCAGCGAAATGTCTGACGCGGTTACCTGGGATGAATGGGCAGAAGCAGCTAATGCGGTCGCAGCGTCGATGGATGTGCCTTATCCAATGGCAATGGATCGCAGTGGCCATCGCTTCGCTGGTCCTGCCATCAGTTCCGGCGCCATGTACTTCGACGATATGGGGCACCCGACGGTCATGGACGAAGGCTTCCGCGATATGGCTGAGCGCTTTGTCAACTGGCATCTGGATGGCACCATGCATCCGGAAATGTGGCCCCTGAGCGACGGATACGCCAATGCTTACGAAGAGTTTGTCAACGCCGACGTAGTCTTCTACATGGCTGGCAGCTGGGCAGTTGGGATATTCGGTGAACAAATCGGTGATGCCTTCGACTGGGAAGCTGTTCCCAATCCCTGTGGACCAGGTGGCTGTACAGGTTTGCCCGGCGGCGCGGCCCTGGTTGGCATCGGCTCGACTGAGCATCCGGCGGAAGTCGCCCGCGTGATGGAATATCTGGCCAGCCAGGAAGTGCTGGGCGAGTTCGCGGCGCGTACGCTCTTCATTCCTGCGCATGCTGGTTTGTCAGCCGCTGGTGTCGACTGGGATACCGATTTGGAATTGGCGAAAAATGCTTTGGGCGTCTACGTTGGTCAAGTGGGCACTCTGACTCAGACTGCCTTTGACTTGCAAGCATACGTATACAATCGCGTAGTTTTTGATTCCACTCGCACACGTCTGACGCAGGCAATGGTGGGCGAGTTGACTTTGGATGAAGCCATTGCGCGCATTCAGGACGACGTGGACACCGCCTTGGCGGAACAGGGTTAATCTACCCTTTGCGCCTGCTGAACATTCTCGAACTATTTTCACGACCGCTGTTATCGCTTCTGGTAACGGCGGTCGACGGCATCTTGACGCCGATACAGCGCCGTATCGGCATCGACAAGATGGGTTATTTCTTTGTGCTGCCGAATTTGTTGATATTCGGCATTTTTGTTTTATTTCCCATGCTGCTCAATTTTTATTACGCCATGACCGGCGGTACCAAACTCTTTCCCCAAGATCGTCCCTTTGTCGGCTTGGATAACTTTGCGACGCTTTTCGACTGTGACGACTTCCTCTCGCCAAACTCTTGCCAGGAAGATCTGTTCTGGCGCGGCATTTATAACACCATTCAATTCGTCGTCCTGCAAGTCAGCGCCATTGTGTTCTTTTCGCTGATGACCGCGCTGGCGCTGAACCGCCGCATCATCGCGCGCGGTTTCTTCCGCAGCGTCTTCTTTTATCCGGTGCTGCTGTCGCCGGTGGTGGTGGCGCTGATATGGAAATGGGTCTTGCAGTACGAGGGCGTGCTCAATGCGATTGTCGAGATCTTCGGCGGCGAGAGCAAACGCTGGCTGCTGGATACCAACTGGGCGATGTTCTGGGTGGTCTTTGTCAGCGTTTGGGCGCTGATGGGCTTCTACACGCTCATCTTGCTGGCGGGCTTGCAGTCCATCCCGCCGGAGCTTTACGAAGCCAGCTCGATTGACGGCGCTAACAACTGGCAAGACTTTCGCTTTGTTACCATGCCGCTTTTGATGCCGACCATGTTTGTCGTGCTGGTCTTGTCGCTGATCCGGGCTGTGCAGATGTTCGACCATATTTTCGTTTTGACCGGTGGCGGACCGGGCACGCGCACCCAACTCATGGTGCAATACATTTATAGCACTGGTTTTTCCAATCAGATTCAATTATTCGGCTTGTCAGCGGCGGCGTCGATGGTGCTGGGCATTTCGCTCTTGATCCTGACGCTGCTGCAATTGCGGCTGGGCAACCAATCGAGCTTGGCTTAGGGACGGCATGATGAGCGCGGACAGAATCAACGTTTCCCAGTTTTTGTCACTACGCAGCGGTGGCAAGCGCCTTAACAGCGCCGACGCCTTGACTTACCTCTACCTATCAATTGGCACGATTCTGATGTTTGGTCCGGTGTTGTGGCTGGTCGCTTCTTCCTTCAAGACGCAGGCTGGCTTGGTCAAATATCCGCCGCCGCTGCTGCCCTATCAACAGGTGCAGGTTGAAGTTGATGGTTTCGACGACGCGCTGCCGCTCTTCACCGTGACGATGGACGATGGCAGTCTACGCGAGCTGGCGCAGATACGGCGCGTCGGCATCGAAGCGCAAATGCTTGACCCCGTCAATCCAGCAGCCGAGCCGATCAAAGTCAACATCCGCCAGCGCGAGCCGATTGAAGAGGTCAAGCTGGCATGGGAGAATTACCTGGATCCGCTGGTGGAGCTCGATAATTTCGACTTCGTTACCTATCTCAAAAACAGCGTGCTTGTTACGACTGTGGCGACAGTTATCACGCTGGTCATCAACAGCATGGCGGCTTTCGCGCTGAGCAAATATCGCTTCAAGGGGCGGGACGCCATCTTTGTGCTTTTCATCTCCACGCTCATGATTCCCATCACGGTCATTCTGGTGCCGGTCTTCCTGGTCATCACATCCATCGGCTGGAAGAACAACCTGTGGGGCGTGATTATCCCCGGCGCGGCGACGCCGACGGGCATCTTCCTGCTGCGGCAATACATGCTGACCATCCCCGACGAACTGCTGGACGCGGCGCGCATCGACGGTGCCAGCGAATGGCATATCTACTGGCGCATCATCCTGCCCCTGGCGCGTCCGGCGCTGGCGGTGCTGGCGATTTTTTCCGTCATGTGGCGCTGGAACGATTTCCTCTGGCCCCTGATTGTGCTCAGCCAGAACGACCTTTTCACCTTGCAGGTCGGCTTGAACGCCTTCCAGGGCGAGTTGCAAATTCAGTGGCATTATGTGCTGGCGATGACCGTCGTAACCTTGTTGCCCATCACGCTGGTATTCGCTATTTTGCAGCGCTTCATCACGACTGGCATCGCGACGACCGGTATGAAATAATCACCATGCGACTTGCCGTCGAATTGACGACCGCGCTACCGAAACTTAAGTGAGCCGACAGATGACAGATTCAGCAGCATTACGCGCCCGGCTGTGGCAGCTTCTGGGCGAGATTCCGCCGCCGGCGGCTCCCAACGCGCGCGTCATATCCCGCAACGAAGAGCTTGATCATTGGCGGGAAAGCTTCATGTTCGTAAACGGAATCGGTGATACGGTCTTTGGCTATCTGCTGCTGCCCAAGGGTAAGGGTGCAGCGGGACCAGCGCCGGCGGTACTCTATCATCACGAACACGGCGGCAAATACACCTTGGGCAAGGACGCCGCGATTAGAATCCGCGAAAATGGCTACGCGCCCGGGCTAGCGCTGGTCGCGGCTGGCTTCATCGTCATGGCGATTGACGCTTACGGTTTCGGAGCGCGTGAAATGCTGGGCCCAGCCGGCGCGGCCGAAAGCGGCGCGGCGACCGAGCTGTCGCTGTTCAAGCACTTTTTGTGGCAGGGGCGGACGCTCTGGGGCATGATGATTCATGACGATCTCTCGGCGCTGGCTTATCTTCGTAGCCGACCGGAGGTCGACGACAGCCGTATTGGCGCGGCTGGCATGAGCCTGGGCGCGTCGCGCTCGACCTGGGTGGCGGCGCTGGACGAAAGCATCAAAGCTGTGGTGCCCGTTTCGCAAATGACCCGCTATCGCGATTTCGCGCTGCAGGCACAATACCGCCTGCACAGCATCTATTACTATCTGCCGGGCGTTCTGGTCAGTGGCATAGACATGGAGCATATCGTCGCCGCGGCCGCGCCACGCTATCAGTTAATTTTGTCCGGCGACAGCGACCCGCTCTCGCCCATCGCCGGCATCCACACAATCGTCGATTACGCGCGGGAAGTTTACGCGGCACAGGGCGCGCCCGACCGCTTCGAGGTCAAACTCTACGAGGGCGTCGCCCATGCCTATCTGCCAGCCATGGTCGAAGCCATGCTGGGTTTTTTCCGCCGCGCATTATGAGCGCGAGCCCAAGCAATTTGGCATATAACCTGCCCCTGCGTTATACTCCCCCGCGTAGCCGCGCGCCCAATGCTTAGAGCATCGACTGGTGCCTTGCCGCCCGGTCTGCCCGCAACGATGGCGCGTTGGGCTGCGAATCTGTCTATTTTTTATGTTATAAGGGGGAGTTTTATGTTTGCCTATCGTACTATAGCAAGGCTGGCGCTCGTTTTGCTGCTGCTGCTTTCGGCCGCGGGCTTGCAAGCGCAGGATACGACCTTGACATTCATCTCGTGGCAGGTGGATGAACCGGGCGTCGGCGATTGGTGGCGCAGCGCCATCGAAGAGTTCGAGAGCACCCACGAAGGCGTCACGATCGAGTTCACCAAAGTTGCCCGTCCCGAATACGCCGATACTTTTCTGACGCTTTTCGCCGGTGGCACGCCACCAGATATCGTACACCTCGCCGCCTTCGAGTTCCAGCAATTCGCCGATGCTGGCTGGCTGGAAGACCTCGCGCCTTGGGTCGAGAATTCCGACCTGGACCTGGATGGCTGGGCGGGGCAAGTCAAGTGCATGTGGGAAGGCGAGATGAGCTGCATCATGCTGCTCTACTTCGGCTTCATCATGGTCGTGAATGACGCGATACTCGACTCGGTCGGGCTGGAGGCACCCACCAATTGGGAGGAATACATCGAAGTCCTGCGCGCCGCCACCCAAGATACCGATGATGATGGCATCGTCGATCAATGGGGCGTCTGCCACCATTCTAACGAGGGCAGCCAATACGCCTCGCAAATGCTGAGTTATGTCGTTGGTGCCGGCGGCTATTGGACCAGCGCGGAAGGCGAAGTAACAATCGACACGGCGGCGATGGTCGAAGGTTTCTCGCGTTGGAAGACAGTATTCGATGAACGGCTTAGCCCGCTTGACTTGTCGTCGGGCGATTGCAGCCAGCTGATGATGGAAGGCAAGCTGGCGACGCGAATGGAAGGCCCCTGGATATACGGCTTTGTGCGGCAGGCAGAGCCAGAAGTACGCGAGAATCTGCGTATCGTCCCAGTGCCATTCGAAGTGCCTGTGGGCGGCGGCAGCAATGTCATCGGCATGTCGAGCGAGATTAGCGATGAGCGCAAGCAATTGGTTTGGGATTTCATCGAGATTGTCACCTCGCAAAAATGGCAAGAAGAGTTCGGCGTCGCTGTCGGCAATCCCGCGCCGCGCCCGGGCACCATTACCGATGCGCTTCACGAAGCTGTTCCCCATGTCGATATCCTGCTGGCATCGCAGACGACCGCCTCCGCGAATGGCATCGACCGCAGCCCGACGGGCTTGCAAATCGTCTACAACGAATTTGCCAAGACCGTCCGCGCCGAGGCGCAGCGCATGATCGCGGATGATGTCGATCCAGCCGAAGTCGTCGCCAGCTTGCAAGCCTTGGCGCTCGAGTTGCAGCAGGATATGTAATCCAACTGCGGCAATCGCTTCGACGCCGCGGGCATGAGGCTTTCATGCCATGCCCGCGGCCGCACCATATAAGCTGTTGAGTTCACGATGATGACGAGCCAAACTGCCTTGCGCCGCGCGCATGGCGCGCCACGCTGGAGCCTGTGGCAGCCCGGCAATCGGCATATCTTCGCCTATCTGCTGCTGCTGCCCGCGGTGCTGCTGACCGCCGCCATCATCGTGTACCCCATCCTATCCGCCATTGATTTGAGCTTTCAGCGCATCAAAATCGCCAAATTGGGGCGGTCGCGCGCGCCATGGACGCTGGCGAATTACGAAGAGTTATTGCAGTCGCCGGAGTTTTATCAAGCAATCTGGGTGACCATCACCCTGGTCGCGACCGTGACCATCCTGTCTTATGTCATCGGCTTGGCGACCGCGATTATGGTCAATCAGCGCTTCGCCGGGCGCAAGCTGGCGCGGATTCTGGTGGCAGTGCCTTGGGCAGTGCCCTCGGTCATGGCGGCTATCATCTGGTGGTGGCTTTTTGACAGCTCCTTCGGCTTAATAAATTGGGCGCTGGTGCGCAGCGGTTTGAGCAGCGAGATGATACCCTGGCTGTCTACGCCGGCGCAGCGACCTTTGTCATCGTGGTGGTCATGGTCTGGAAGGGCTATCCTTTCATTTCGGTCATCATGCTGGCGGGCTTGCAGTCTATCCCGTTAGAACTCTACGACGCGGCCAAGGTTGATGGTGCCAATGCCTGGAACCGCTTCCGCTTCATCACTTTGCCGGGCTTGCGCTCGGTGCGCGGCATTGCCCTCATCCTCATCATGCTCTGGGTATTTCGTGATTTTCCCATCATCTATATCTTGACCGGCGGCGGACCGCAGCGAACGACGCAGACCTTGGCCATCATGACTTATCAAGAAGCATTCCAGTTTCACGACTTTGGCTATGCCGCGGCCATCGGCGTCGTCACGCTGGTCATCAGCATCATCGCCAGTTGGTATATGGTACGCCGAAGCGACGAGCCGCTTTATTGACGAGAGCTAGAAAACGATGACGCGCAGCAGGACAGAGACGGCTTTACTATACGCGCTGGTATCCGCCGTCGTCATCATACTGATTTTCCCCTTATACTGGATGTTCAATACATCACTGGCACCCGCCACGCAATTGCGGCGCTTCCCGCCGGCTTTTGTGCAGCCAGAGCCAAGCTTCGCCGCTTATGAGCGTATCTTCAACGAACGACCCGTCGGCATTTGGCTGCGCAATTCGGCCGTGGTCGCGCTGGCATCGACCGCGCTATCCATGTTTGTCAGTGTGCTAGCCGGCTACAGCATCTCGCGCATACGCGCCCGCGGCTCGCAGGCGATTGGGCTCTTCTTCTTGATGAGCCGCATGCTGCCCAGCACGCTTATCATCATTCCGCTCTTTGTCAGCTTTCGCCAATTTCAGCTCATCGGCGACTTGAGGTCGCTTGTGCTCGCCCATGCGACATTCATCACGCCCTTCGCTGTTTGGATGCTCAAAGGCTACTTCGACACGATACCGACTGAGTTGGAAGACGCGGCCATGATTGACGGCTGCACGCCATTGAGCGCGCTGCTGCGCGTTGTTTTGCCGCTTTCGGCACCGGGTTTGGCGGCGACCACGCTCTACGGCTTTGTACTCTCTTGGAACGATTTTGTCTTCGCGCGCACTTTTCTGGTCGCCAATCAAAATGCCTGGACGGTGAATGTGGGCGTGGCGTCGCTCAAGGGCGAGTACTTGACCGAATGGAACGAAATTATGGCTGGCTCGCTGATTGCGATGCTGCCGATCGTGATTGCCTATCTATTTCTGGAGCGCTTTTTGGTCAGTGGCTTGACGGCTGGCTCATCCAAGTAACATAAATTCCGCCACAGCCGCTCGGCAACAGCGATAAGCCCGGCCGCGCTCCCACATAATATCTTGCATTCTTTTTCGTATGAGCGACGCGGTATATTAATTTAGAGACAGAAGTAAACTCAACAAATATCAAAACGAATAATTTTGATGCGATTGCCCTGACTTGTTCCCGGAGTTAACCGGACAATTCAAGTTCGCGCTCGATCGTCACAGCAAGTCCGACTGCTTCAAGGCGCTGGCTCGCAATCGCGATGTACTCCGCTGATATGTCGATGCCGATGAATTCCCTGCCCCGCAACAGCGCCATCTTACCGGTCGTGCCAGAACCGCACATAGGATCAAAAACAAGATCGCCCGGGTTGCTCCACGATTCAATGTGGTCATTGGCTAATTTCTCGGGGAAAACTGCTGGGTGTTGGAAAGCAATCCTATCACTTGTAGTTCCGCCTAAACCGACCGCATACGCCCATATATTGGTGCGGGTCTTTTCCTTTTTTAGTTCTCCGAGCTTTTTCTTGTTGACGCCATCAGGTAACTTATTGTGTGTCAACATTTCATAGCCGTGACGCTGAGTCGGCACTTTTAGCGGATTGAACGTAGCCGGCTTGCCCTTGGATAGCACAAACATCATTTCGTAGGCATTGGTATAGGCATTGCTGCGCGTGAAGGGCGTATTTTTTTTCTGGTAGATCATGACGTCATGCGCCGAGAACCCAATCTCTTGAAAATATAGCGCTTGACGAAAGGATGTCAGGCTGCGCCCGCCACGGATGCGATCGCCAATTACCCACACCACCACGCCGCCTTTCGCTGTAACCCGATAAAGCTCTTGAGCAATTTCTTCGAAAGGGAATTCGTATCCCTTATAATCTCGTAAGCTGTCATACGGAGGAGACGTTACCGTAAGCTGTATCGATTCACCCTTCCAGCTTCGCATCACATCAACGCAATTCCCGACGATTAATCTACCCTTGCGGCGGTCGCTATTTGCGGCATTGGAATTCGCAGCGGACACAGTGCCTCCTAAAACGTCAACTGATTTCTCATTTTGATTAATCGATCTAAGCATTTCTGGTCCCTTCCCACGGAATCTTCTGTAATCCATAGCTCCAGATTTCGTAAATCACAAATATAATCTTTGAAATACATTCCATGCCTCCATGCCATCAATAATGGGACTATACAGCTAAGCTCTAAACAGAGTCTAGCAAATCAACACAGAAGTATCATGCCTTCGAGCAAATCCTCAGCATCATTTTAGCCGTTTGCGCTGTCGCAGACGCCTCCATAGCGCGAATATCACGATCAAATTGACACCTTGCGTCAAGGCGACGCCGCCCAGAAAGGCATAAAATGCTGACTGACAGGCGCTGTCCGCCGGGCAAAATTGACCCATGAACTGGGCGACAACAAGCGCAAGCGCAATGCCAATCGCGATACCAAAAACACTTAAGGCGAGTATAGCGATAGTCCGAATCATGATCGCGCTCATATTCTGGCGGATCCAAAATTTCATCCATGCCTCCTGGCGCTGCAGCGGCTGTCTCTGGCATAACCTCCAAGCAAATCATAGCACTAATGTTCTATGGTGTCAATCAAACTGGCTGCCAAAATCAGAGCAATCGCAGGATAATCAATTGGTGTCAAATGACAAATAAATTAAGCGAAATGCAGGGGTATGCTTGAGGCGCGCAGGTCGCTTAGATATCCTTGGTGCTTATAATATTTTGTGAAGCGAGTGCCTGCGCCCAGCAGCGAGCCCTGTTGTCCGCGCTGTGTCGCCGTGCTAAAATCCCGCTCAAGCGCTGATGATTGGGAGGCATGATGAGCGGGAAAGTGATGCTGCTTGACGGCGGCATGGGGCAAGAGATTGTCAATCGCGGCGGCAAAGGCGGATTCGGCGAATGGGCGGTCGCGGCGCTGTATGAAGATCCCGATTTGGTGCGCCAAATCCATGCCGATTATATTGCGGCTGGCGCTGACGTCATCACCACCAACACCTATGGCACGACGCGCACAAGACTGCGGCACGTCGGCATAGAAGAGCGCTTTTCGGATTTGCTAAGCATTGCCGGGCAGCTGGCTGTGCAGGCCCGCGATCGTTCCGATGCGCCTGATGTACAAATCGCGACCAGTCTGCCGCCGTTGGAAGCAAGTTACGCGAGCGATTTCGACCTGAGTTTCGAGCAGACCGCCGCGGAATTCGCCGAACTTATAGACCTGCTCGACCCCTATGTCGATATCTTCCTGGGCGAAACGCTTTCCACGACCTTTGAAGCCAAAGCCTTTCTGCAAGCGGCTGCCGGGCGCGGCAAGCCCACTTGGCTGTCGCTGACCCTGCGCGATCACGGCAGCGATGTCCTGCGCGGCGGCGAGCCGCTGGCGCAAGCGCTCGACAACTTGGGCGCAGATTTGCCGGACGCGCTGCTCATCAACTGCTGCACGCCCGACAGCATCAGCAGCGCCTTGCCAAGGCTGAAGGCCATTGGATTGCCCTTTGGCGCTTACGCCAACGGCTTTGCCGAGATTCCCGAAACCTGGCAGGAAAAAGCCGGCGTCGGGCAACTGGCGACGCGCCGGGATTTGAGCCCAGAAGTTTATGCCGCAGAAGCCCAGACCTGGATTGCCGGCGGCGCGTTCCTCGTGGGCGGCTGCTGCGAGGTAGGTCCAGCGCATATTGCGCGTCTGCGTCAGATGATTGACGAAATCGCCTAGGAGCAAAAATCTATGGCGCAAAAAACAGCCGTCATCACCGGTGCCGGGGGCGGCATGGGACGGGCAATCGCGCTCAAGTTCGCGGAAGCGGGCATCCGCCCCATCCTGGTTGGCAGAACGGAAAGCAAGCTGCGCGCCGTCGCCGCGGAAGTGGCGGCGCGCGGGCCCACAGCCGACGTGCATAGCATGGATCTTACCGACGACAAAGCCATTGCCGCTTTCGCCGCGGAACGAGCCGATGCCGCGGTCGACGCGCTGGTCAACTGCGCCGGCGATTGGTTGATTGCAAGCATGCAAGATACCAGCAAGGATCAACTCGATCATATCTTGCATACCAATCTGCGCGCCCCTTATATTTTGTCGCGCGCGCTCTTGCCGCATTTACAGCGCAGCGATAATGCCAGCATCATCAATATCGGATCAATCGTTACCGCCATGTCCGTGCCAACAGTCAGCGCCTACACCGCGGCCAAGGTCGGGCTGAAAGGCTTGACGGGCGCTCTGGCGGCCGAGTTGCGCCCAGAGATGATCCGCGTCGTGATGATCTCGCCGGGGCCTGCTGATACCCCCATGCGCGCCGCCGCCTCGCCAGGCATCGACAAGTCGCGGCTGGTCGCGCCCGAAACCATCGCGCAGATGGTTCATTCGCTGGTATCACTGCCGCGCGGCATCACAACCAGCGACTTTGTCTTGTATTCGATGCGCTGGGAATAGCTATCAGAGCTTGAGGCGCGGGTCGAGGATGTCGCGCAAGCCATCGCCCAGCAGATTTATCGCCAGCACCGTTATCATAATCGCCAGCCCAGGATACGTGGTGACCCAAGCGGCGACGCGGATAAATTCGCGCCCTTCGTTGAGCATCAGCCCCCATTCCGGGTCGGGCGGCTGCTGCCCCAGCCCGAGGAAGCTCAGCGCCGCGCCGGCGATGATGGCACCGGCCACGCCGTTGGTCGCCACGACGATGATTGGTGCCAGCACGTTGGGCAAGATATGCCGCGTCATGACGCGCCCGGACGAAGCGCCCAGCGCCTGCGCCGCGATGATGAAATCGTATTGCTTGACCGACAAGGTGCTGCCGCGCACGACGCGGGTATATACAGGAATCGACGACAAGCCGACCGCTATCATCACGTTTTGCAAATTGCGCCCCAGCACGGCGATGATGACCAGCGCCAGCAGGATGCCCGGGAATGCCAGCATCATATCGATGAAACGCATAATCAGCGCGTCGCTCCAGCTGCCGATATAACCAGCTACCAAGCCAAAAAACGTGCCCAAGGTCGCGCCAATGGCGACCGAGACGATGCCCACTTGCAAGGAGACGCGCCCGCCATAAAGAATCCGCGTCAGGATATCGCGGCCCAAGTTGTCGGTGCCGAGCAAGAATTCGGACTTGGGCGGCTGCAAGCGGTGGCGGCGGAATTGCTGCGTCGGTCCATAGGGGCTGATCTGTGGTGCCAGCGCGACCAAGATAATCACCGCGCCGAGCAGGATAGCGCCCACCATGACATTGCGCGAGCGCAGAAAACGCTTGAGGAAACGCGACCAGCGGTTTGCCGCTGGGTAATCTAGCTTCGCGGGAGGAACGCGCGCCTCAGACATAACGAATCCGTGGGTCAATGAAAGCATAGACGATGTCGACCACGATGTTGACAATGACGTACATCAAAGCGATGAAAAGTGTCGTGCCCTGGACCATGGTGAAGTCCTTCTGCAAGACTGCCTCGACGTACTTCTGGCCGATGCCCAGCCGAGCGAAGATCGTCTCGGTGATAACCGCGCCGCTGAGCATATTTCCAAGCATCAGTCCGAGTATGGTCACGACCGGGATTAAAGCGTTGCGCAGCACATGGCGGATGACCACCAGGCGCTCGCTGATGCCCTTGGCGCGCGCCGTCAGCACAAAATCTTGATTCAACACTTCGAGCATGCTGGAGCGCACCATGCGCGCCAGCGACCCCGCCGAGACCAGAGCCAGCGCCGTCGCCGGCAGAATCAGCCGCTCGATGCCGCCCTGGCCGATGGCGGGCAAGACGCGCAGCTGCACAGCGAAGAGCAGAATCAGCAGCAGCGATGACCAGTAAACCGGCATAGAGATGCCGACCAATGCCAGCGCCATGGCTAGCGTATCAATAATCGTATTGTGATTGAGCGCGGCGATGATACCAATGGCGCTGCCAAAGCAAGCGGCGATGAGCATTGCGGCCGCCGCCAGCTCAATGGTCCAGGGCAGACGGTTGAGAATCTGCTCCATAACCGGCACATTGGTTTGCAAAGAACGCCCGAGATCGCCACGCAAGGCATTGCCCATGTAGCTCAAGTACTGGACATGCAGCGGGCGGTTCAAGCCCATGTCTTCGCGCACTTTTTCCAGCAGTTCCGGCGAACTGCGCTTGTCGCCGAGGAAGACCTCCGCTGGGTCGCCGGGGGTCAAGTGCAGCATCAAGAACACAGCTACCGTAACCAGAAAGACGGTGGGAATTGTCTGTAACAATCGACTCGCGAGGTATTTGCTCATTTGTCAATCGCGCTAGCTAAGCGCGCTTCATTCGATATCGCTCGATATTGCTTCAAGTCGCTTGGCAGGGATAGACGCCCTGCAGCCAAGCTTCGTAACGCTCACTGACCCGGCGCGCCAGGTTCATTCGCAGCACAGCGACCGTGGCGCGCCCTTCTGGGCTGCGTCCGGCAATGGTCATATCCACCTTGAGTTCAAAGTGATCGTCCCATGCTTGCGCGCGCGGGTTGTAGAGGCGAGCGGGTTCATCGGTCAGTGGATCGAGCGCGGCGACGTTGTATCCTTTGTAACGATTGCAGTCGGGACAAGCAAGGCAGAGGTTGTCCGAAAAATCGCTTCCGCCATGCTTTGTCGGAACGATGTGGTCAATATGAAACGTAGCGTATAGCACGCCCGCTGCAAGTAAGCAATATTCACAGCATCCGCCGGCGCGCAGACGTACCTCACGCGCTTGTGCTACGGAGATGGTCACAGTTTACCGAGCCGTTGTCGCCTTTTGACTTTTGCCTTCAACAGTG